>NZ_CP150148.1:0-4800000 GCF_037963265.1 Paenibacillus sp. FSL H7-0943 | reverse complement strand
ACCGGTTCCTATCAGGATTATCTGCGTAAGGATTCCACCAAACCATTCTGGTTGGTAAACACGAACAAGCTTGTACGTTTCTATACAGGCGCTGATGGACTGAAAACAGGATATACCGCTGAAGCAAAATTCTGCTTATCCGCTACGGCTGCAAGAGACGGTCTGCGTGCTGTTGCTGTTGTGCTGGGTGAGCCGAACACGAAGACACGTAACAGTGAAGTGTCGGGCATGTTTGACTATCTCTTTTCGCAATATAAGATCCACACTATTCACAAAGAAGGGGACGCTATCGGTACCCTTAAGATTGAGAAGGGTGTGAAGTCCGAGCTGCCGATTACGGCGAAAGAGACGTATAGTGTTCTTTTGAAAAAAGGTGTGACGCAAGAAGGCATTCGTCACGAACTAGTACTTCCAGAAAGCGTGAAGGCACCAGTGGCTGAAGGCCAGTCCATAGGCAAGCTGGTTGTCTACCAAGGAACCCAAGTGATTAAAGAGTATGAACTTAAAGCAGGGGAAGCTGTGGCAAAAGCAGGCTGGTGGAAGCTCTTTAAACGTACAACAGGCTCGATGTTCGGCATGGATTAAAAAGAGCTTTTTTGTAGATTGCGCCCATGTGCTTTGTAGATTCATAGGGGTTTTCTTCTAGTTTTGTCGTGAGGCAGGATTCCTGATTTGCCACGTAGAAACCTTGTCCTTGAAGAGAATGGGTACTGTCTCTTAAGGCCAAGTTTTCAAAGCAACGAAGAGGAGAGTGGCAAGCATGAATTCTAATGTGGAAATGGAGCATCACAGGGGTGTGCTGATTGTCCGTTTATCTGGGGAACTCGATCATCATGCCGCCGATTTTGTAAGAATGGATATGGATGAAGCGATTATGCGGGGTCAGGTATCGCATTTGATCCTTAGTCTTAAGCATCTGCAGTTTATGGACAGTTCGGGTCTCGGCGTAATTCTGGGAAGGTATAAACTGATCCATAGTAAAGGCGGCAAAATGGTGGTGTGTGATGCAACGGCACCTGTGAAGCGACTTCTGGAAATGTCAGGCCTGTTCAAGATCATGCCCCTATATGACGACGAGAGCACTGCACTCTCGGATTTGGAGGTTGCGTTATGACAAATGGTAAGGCTGGTAACTTCATGAACGTGCAGTTCGCTGCACTCTCGGAGAACGAATCATTCGCGCGTGTAGTTGTAGCGGCGTTCGTTTCTAGGCTTGATCCTACAATGGACGAGCTGAATGATCTGAAGACAGTCGTGTCGGAGGCGGTCACCAATTGTATTATTCATGGGTATGATAGTGATCCGGAAGGGATTGTGACTATTTCAGCTTCGCTGGACAACGAAACGGTACATTTAACCATTGAGGATCAGGGACGGGGCATTGAGGATTTGGAGCTGGCACAACAGCCGCTATATACCTCAAAGCCAGAGCTGGAGCGGTCGGGCATGGGCTTTACCATTATGGAGAATTTCATGGATGAATTTGAAGTCACTAGTGAACCGGGACACGGCACTTCGATCTCAATGAAGAAAACCATCGTTTCGAAAAAAGCTTTATACAATTAGGGGTTGGAGCCATGGATGCAGAGTCAAAAAAAGCTCCGCCGACCTATTTGGACGATGCGGAGGTCAAACGTCTTATCGCGCTCAGTCAGGCCGGAGATAATCTTGCCCGGGACACACTAGTTAGCTGCAATATCCGGTTGGTCTGGTCGGTAGTGCAGCGGTTTATGAACCGCGGGTATGAACCTGACGATTTGTTCCAGATCGGTTGCATCGGGCTCTTGAAGTCCGTTGATAAGTTCGACCTCAGCTATGAGGTCAAATTCTCCACTTATGCCGTGCCGATGATCATTGGCGAGATTCAGCGTTTCCTTCGCGACGATGGAACCTTGAAAGTTAGCCGTTCTCTTAAGGAGATGGCTAATAAGGTCCGCAAGATGAAGGATGAAATGTCTAAGACGCTGGACCGTCTGCCTACCATCGGTGAAGTTGCTGAGGCACTGGGAGTTACCCCTGAAGAAGTGGTATTTGCTCAGGAAGCTAACAAGCCACCGACCTCGATTCATGAGACTGTGTTCGAGAATGATGGCGACCCGATCACACTGATTGATCAAATCGCTGACGAATCACAGGAACGCTGGTTTGATAAGCTGGCACTGAATGAGGCTATCGGAGGTCTCAGCGAGCGTGAACGGCTGATTGTTTATCTTCGATATTACCGTGACCAAACGCAGTCAGAGGTTGCTAGTCGCCTTGGGATTTCTCAAGTGCAGGTATCCCGGCTGGAGAAGAAAATATTGCAGAATATCCGCGAGCAGATTGCTCAGTAGATAATGGTTAAAATGTAAAGACGCTTGTGAAATAGCGAATAGGAAGAAAAAGCCGCCCCGAGAAGGGGGGGCTTTTTATGTGGAGGGAATCTCAATATGCATTCACTTGGTGACAAGGATATGACCTCATGGTCTATTGACATGGAAGCGAATTTGCTGACAATGTCGAATGTTTTGGAGAAATGGGTGGACTGTTCAGATCATGCTTTACCGCATAACCCCAATTTTTTACGTGAATATGTGTACAGTGAGGATCTTGAACGGTTTGATGCGTATATAGATAAATTATACTCTGGTCACCTATGTAATCTTGAGTATCGTATGCAGTTACCTGCAAAAGCGCTGAAGTGGGTTCAAAGTATAGGCACGCCCGTTTTTAATCAAGAGCATAAGGTTTGTAGAATAGATGGCGTAATCATAGATATCACGGAACAAAAAAATGCTCAAGCCCAGTTAGAGAGTAGCTTTTCTCTGTATCAGCAGATGTTTGCTACGATCGATGTGGCGATTTGGTCTTACGATTACGTATCACGGAAAATGTTATTCATATCGGATGCCATTTTCAATATCACGGGATATTCACCAGAACAGGCGAAGGAAGATGACTTTTGGCTAAGAATTGCTCCTAAAGAAGAGCGGCCTTTAATTCAAGAGATTATAACTACAGTGGGGCAAGGAATAAGCAATCTTAGTGAATATCGGATCATCCATGCCAGCGGTGAACTCCGATGGGTCCAAGTCAGGATCATTCCCAGTATGGATGAGACAGGGGCAGTGGTACGGCTCAATGGGATCTTAATCGATCATACGGAAAAAAAGCAGATGCAAGA
The DNA here is from genome assembly GCF_037963265.1 of Paenibacillus sp. FSL H7-0943. Classification (NCBI taxonomy): domain Bacteria; kingdom Bacillati; phylum Bacillota; class Bacilli; order Caryophanales; family Paenibacillaceae; genus Paenibacillus; species Paenibacillus sp. FSL H7-0943. The sequence continues at coordinate 4,796,837 of NZ_CP150148.1, read as the reverse complement.
GGTTCTATTAAAAAGCGAGCAGCGCTACAAATCCCTGTTTGACCATAACCCAGATATCGTGTGTGAATTGGATCTGCAGGGCAGCATTGTAGCTATCAATCCAGCGGCAGATCAAATTACTGGAGAAGCTTTTAATAGATTCGGAGAAAACTTATCCATTGTGAATTTATTTGGTGCAGAGAATTCGCATATGATGTCTGATTATTTTGAGAAAACGGTTGGCGGAGTTCTGCAGCATTACACGGTTACTTCTGTCCGCGAGAATGGATTAGTTAACCATTGGTCGATGAAAAACATCCCTGTACATGAAAACAATCAAATTGTGGGTACCTTTGTTATCGCAAGAGATATCACTGCATCTGTGGAGGTGGAAAAGCGGCTGGCTCAGCGAGAGGCGGAGTACAGGCTTATTACAGAGAATATGGAGGATATGATTGGGGTTCTGGATCAGCAAGGGAACTTCATTATTGCTTCGTCCTCTTGTGAGAAAATTATTGGTCTTCCTGTTGGTTCAATAAAGAACACAACCATTTTGGAGTATATTCATCCTGATGAACAAGAAGTGTTGCGGGAACAGATCTTGGATATTTTTCGGACAAAAGTATGTAAGATGTTTTACAATCGGTTTATTCACATCAAAGGTCACATTATAGATCTGGAATGCTTGGGTACACCTGTTCTTGGTGAGGATGGAGAAGTAGTTAGTATTGTGATTGTAGCGAGAGACATTACAAAAAGGGTCCAGATGGAGAGTGAACTTAGAGAAAGCGAGGAACTCAATCGGCTGCTTATTGATATGTCACCTGAAGCGGTAGTACTCCATAGTGAATATAAATTCCTTTATGTGAATTTTTCCTGTTTAGGATTGTTTGGAGTTTGCAGTGAGGATCAATTGATTGGCACCTCTATTTTTAATTGGGCCCACCCAGACTATATAACGCTGGCTAGAGATCGGATGCGTGAAATCTATTATGGACCCAATCGGATATTAGCTCCTATTGAACAAAAGGTCGTGCGGTCAGATGGATCTATTATCGATGTAGAAGTAACAGCTAGCTCAATTCTATATAAGGGTAAGGTTGCATGTATCTCTATCTTTAGGGATATCAGTGATCGGAAAAAAATTGAGGTGGAAAGACAGCTTACAGAGCAGATCATTCGGAACAGCGAGGAAAGGTATTTCAACTTACAGATGAGTCTTGATCAATTCTCGCAAGATTTGTTTGGTGCGATGAAGATCAGTCACATGGAACAACGATTACTAAAAGAAGTTAGAGAGGTCTTGCGGGTTACCAATATTTGTATGGTTGAAGTTGAAGATAACCATGATAAAATATGCGAGATTATTGAGACCGAGCAGGGCTATTCACTTAAGATCGGAGAGTTCCGAAGAAAAAGCTATATTCTATCCATTAATGAGAAGTCTATTTTATTAGAAATAAGTTCTGTTCGAGTGTGGCTGAAGACGATTACCCGTTATGTTAGTGTGTTATTTGATAATTTTTTGCTCATAGAAGATCTAACTAAGGACCTTGAGTTAGCGGCTTCCGAGCAAGCTCCGACATGGTTACTACGCTTTATGTTTAATTTATCCGAGAATGAACGCAAACGGCTTGCTCAAGATTTACATGATTCAGCACTTCAAGAACAGATCATCTGGTATCGTAAGCTTGATAATTTTTTAAGTGATAAATCCGTTACGGGGGAACTAAAGGAGCAGTTAGAACAGATCACAGAAGGTTTACTCGATGTTATCTATGAACTGCGGATGATCTGCAATGAGCTTAGACCACCAGCATTAATCAATGAGGGGCTTGCTTCCTCACTTGAGACATTGTTTGAATTTGCTCAGTTGCGGAACGACTATCAGATTTATTTTGAGTCAAACGCTTTCAGGCATAAGTTAAAAGACGAGATTCTAATAGGTCTGTACCGTATTGTGCAGGAACTTTTAGCTAATGCAGCTAAACATTCCTGTGCCACAGAAGTACGTATCTCCTTAGCTAGTGAAGGGCAACAGGTGCTTTTAGATTATGAAGATAACGGAATTGGAATGAGCCTTTTAGGAGAGGATTCTATTAAGAGTATGGGGATTTATGGGATGAAAGAAAGGGTTCGCAGTATGGATGGGACCATACGATTTCTTTCGCCAGAGAATAAGGGATTAGCTGTCTTTATATCCATACCTGCAGATTAATCATGGGGCATAATAAGGGGATAGGGGTGTATTAGGCATGATTCGAATTTTGTTAGTGGACGACCATCCCTCTGTCATGGAAGGGACTAAGATGATACTGGAACAAGAGGGAGATATGGAGGTTACCCTAGCCAATTCAGCCCATGAGGCGCTTAACATGGTGGGTAGCCATACGTTTGACGTGATGCTGTTTGATCTTCATATCGCTGATGGGAATGGGATTGATTTGGCGAAGGAAGTCTTGAAAATAAACGCAGACGCGATTATCTTAATCTACACCGGATACGAAATTACAAACAAATTCAACTTGATGATCGAATCGGGTTTGTTTGGATTTATTTCAAAAACGACCAATAGAGAGCAGTTGGTTGCAGCAGTGCGTTGTGCTTTAAGGGGAGATGTCATTTTGCCTCATACCCTAGTTAAACAGTTAAGAAAAGTATCACCTAAAGGAATGGAGATTAATATTGACCAAGCAAACCCGAAGATAAGCAAAAAAGAGCATGAAATGCTGACAGAGATTGCAAAAGGAAAAAGCAACAAGGAAATAGCAGAGATTGTACTTATGAGTCAACGATCGCTGGAATACAGTTTAACGAGTCTGTTCCAAAAACTAAATGTGAAATCAAGAATTGAAGCGGCAATAAAAGCTAAGCGACTGGGTATATTGAAGGAGTCCGATTTCAACAATTCACTATGAAAATTCGTAACAAACAAATAGATCAAAATCCCGTTCACGGTGCTGTGAGGCGGGATTTTTTGGTCTGCGCTTTTTTTGCGGGATGACGCAATATTTTTGCGTGGTCGCGCTATTTTTTTTCGGTTACCTTAATCTGCTTACCGTATATGATGAAATAGTTCCTAAGAATTACTAAAAAATGACTAACGCCAATGAGGGGCTGAGGAAAATGAAGTGGTTTTATAATTTAAGAACAGCAGTGAAGTTAATCTCCGCATTTCTGTTAGTATCCGCAATATTGTGCTTTGTAGGATTCTATGGAATTACGAATTTGAGTAAGATGGACCGCTCTATCGTGGACATGTACGAAAATCGCTTAACACCTATAGCTTATCTGGGAGAAGCGAATGAACTATTTTTAACAAATAGAATCAATATCCGTGATATAAACACGATGGCTAAAACAGCGGCAGAAAAGAAAGAATACGAAGATAAAATACATAAAAACGTTCAAAGTATTGAAGAGATCATGGGTAAATATAGCAAGACTGCGTTGAGAGCTGAAGAATTAGCCATAATGAAGGATTATCCTGAGATCTGGCAACGTTATATCACAAGTCTTGATGATACTATTGAAATTGATAAAACAAATATTAGTAATGAGAAATATACAAATTTTTTGCTTGTAAGTGATTTGCAAACAGCTACAACAGAGCTGACTGACTTTCTGCAAAATTTAATAGACATCAATATGAAGCAGGCTCAAGGTTCGATTGTTAATGCCAATGACCTTTATCAGTCCTCACGTTTGATTACTTTTAGCGTTACTATTGTTGCGCTGCTCATCAGTATTGGTCTGGGTCTTTTAATATCGCAGATCATAGCACGGCCTCTAAATCAAGTAATGCGCCTGCTAGGTAAAGTGGCCAATGGTGATTTAAGCGAAACGTCGAACCTGGAATCTAAGGACGAGATTGGAATGCTAGCTTATTCTGTTAATGAAATGGTTCTGAACCTAAGACGCACTGTTAGCGGCATTTCCTCTTCTGCGGAAAGTGTCTCAGCTGCTGCACAGCAAATCTCAGCAAGTACAGAGGAAGTAGCTAGTGGAAGTATGAGTCAAGCTAGTGCAGCACAAACGATGAATGAGTTGTTCCGAGAATTATCTGCGGCGATTAATTCAGTAGCCCAGAGTGCTGAACAGGCCTCTGAGCTTTCAGATCAAACGATGCGTATCGCTCAAGATGGAGGGATCGTGGTTAAGAACTCCGTAGAAGGAATGGCAGTACTGGATACACAAATGTCTAGACTTGCGGAAGACTCCGATAAGATTGGTGAGATTATCGCGGTGATTGAAGATATTGCCCAACAGACAAATCTGCTTGCCCTAAACGCAGCGATTGAAGCGGCCCGCGCAGGTGAACAAGGTCGAGGTTTTGCCGTTGTTGCGAATGAAGTAAGAAAGTTAGCTGAGCGGAGCAGTGGGGCTACGAAACAAATCACGGGCATTATCAAAGAAATGCAGAAGAATACGCAGCACAGTGTAAATGCCGTAGTAGAAGGAGTAGCTTTTTCACAAAAAAATGGAGAAGCCTTTGAACATATCCTTACGATGGTGAACGATACCGCTCATAAAGTAACAGAAATTGCGGCTGCCAGTGAAGAACAGGCTGCACAATCGTCTGAGGTGATGTTCTCAATTGAGAGCATATCCGCCGCAACTGAAGAAATGGCGGCAAGCAGCAGTGAAACGGCAACGACGGCCAATGCTTTGGCTCAGCTAGCAGAAGAGTTAAATAGTCTGGTATCTATTTTTAAAGTTAAATAAACAGTGTCAGGGGTATTATCATTGATAGGAGAGGAGAAGTAGTGCAAAAAATAAAGGTGCTCGTTGTAGCTGCTTCAGTAACCATGCGTAAACAGATCTCGAACCTAATTTCGGAGGATTCAACCCTCGAGGTCATTGGAGTAGCTCGAAATGCATCCGAAGCGATCAGCATGGTTCAAAGACTCAGGCCCGATGTCGTGGCTATAGATATAGAAATGCCGGAATTGAACGGGTTGGTAGCACTCACAAGCATAATGTCTCAGCGGCCAACACCTATACTTATCCTGAGCTCCGCTACAAAGGATGGAATAACAGCAACCATTACTGCTTTACAAAATGGTGCAGTGGATTTCATATCCAAGCCGGCTCAATCTTATGGACCTGGTCTATACAGCATAAAAGATGAGTTATTATTCAAAATTAAGAAAGCCGCTGAAATTCCTTTAAGAACTCTTATTCTTAACAATATAAACATCTCCAAAGTGAAAGCTCGACAAGAGAAGCAAAACAACGTTAAGAATGGATGTACAGAAGTTATTGAGCAGATCGTGGGAATTGGATGCGGAGTAGGGGGGCCGAAAGCATTAGAAATCTTAATTTCCTCGCTCCCGGCGAGCTTCCCGTATCCCCTGCTGGTTGTTCAACATATCCCGCCCAAGTACACAAAAGCATTGGCGGAACGACTGAATCGGTTCTCAAGTGTACGGGTGGTGGAAGCCAAGGACAAGCAATCGGTGCTCGGGGGAACCGTCTATATCGCTCCAGGTAATTCTCATATGACCATCATTCAGGAGGGGCAGGATCTCAGAATAAAACTTATGAAAAAGCCTGCAGTGAATGGGCACTGTCCTTCGGTCGATATTTTGTTTGATTCTATATCTGCATTAACTGGTCTACAGCAGCATTTAATCCTAATGACCGGAATGGGAAATGACGGCGCTAAAGGGATGCTGGCTGCTAAACACGCTGGCGCCCAATCAACGCTAGTAGAATCGCAAGAAACTTCTATTGAAAGTGAAATGCCTGAAGCAGCCGCGAAGCTGGGTTGTGTGGATTACGAGCTGCCCTCGCATTTGTTAGCCTCGAAGATTATGGAGGTTACGGGGGAGCTGAGATACCGGAGGGACGCATTTCCATTGGTTTGAACGGTCTTATTTTACTTCTAAAAAAGCGTTGGCAGAATAAAATCCGCCAATGCTTTTTTGTATTTCAGGTTGACACTTTCAAGTGATAACAATTATCATTTACGGAGCTAGAGTAGAGATCATGTAACTCATCGTATACAACGAGCGAAGAAGGAGAGGTTTGCGATGACTTTAAATATATTGAATATGGAAATTCATGATCTTTTTGATCAATTTACTGAACGGATAGAGGGGCATGTTGAGCATAACCAATGGGAACAGCGGCTTACTATTCCTTCACATATTGGCAAGGGAAGCGTCACCCGTACACGGATTCGTCCAGGTATGGAGATTATGTATACGGACATAACTTACGAACAGGATATGAAGCTCCACATTCAAGAAGCTTGTCCGTTGTTTGAACTAAGCTATAATCTAAGCGGAGAAATCTATTGCGAATGGAACGGCAAGGAAAGTTACACGGATAAACAAATGGGCAATGTCCTTTTTCTAGAGGATGTTCAGGTGTATGAAGAGAAAAAAGCAGGTGTCCCCAATCAATTGCTGGAAATACGGTTTGCTCCTAGTGAACTGCTGAATTACGCCGGAGATTTATCGGAGACACAGCAAATGGAAACCTGGCTTAGACATCATCGTGGAAATATTGATCGTTATCCAGATACTGCGGCAATCCGAAAATGTGTCTCCGAAATGATCCACTGTACCTATCATGGAACATTGAGACGTTTATATATGGAGAGCAAAGCCCTTGAATTTATTGCTTTGTTTGGTGAGTCTGATGGTTACGGTTCTATTAGCGATAGTATGACGCTGCGGCATGATGATATTACTAATCTGAAGCGGGTACATGAATTGGTGCAAATCCATTTCGAACAACCGTTATCTATACGTGAGTTGGCTAAGCGGGTAGGTATCAACGAATTCAAGCTGAAAAAAGGCTTCCGCGAATTATTTGGCATGACGATCTTCGAGCTTGTACGTATAAAAAGGATGGAGAAAGCGCTCTGGTATATGGAGGTTGAAGGTTTGAATATAGGGAAAACAGCTGTTTCGGTCGGATATAGCAATGTCAGCAATTTCACGACGACCTTCCGTAAGCATTATGGCTGCAATCCAAGCGAATACTTAAAACGTATCGAACAACAGAGTTTGGAACGAAACAGGCTGTAGGAAGATTTGTAAATGCAGAAAGCTTAAAGCTTCAAGTGTTAGAACATAGGGTTCGGAATCGAACGTTATCTTCTGCATGCTTGAGGTTTTTTTGTGTTTGCTCCCTTATCAAGGAGTGAACCTCCCTTAACAGGTAGAGAAAAAGACCACTCTGAATGATAATAATTTCATAGATTGCAGATAAAAAGGTGGTCATACAATGGAACAACAACAAGTAGATTCGCGACGGTGGTATGCGCTGGGGGTTATTTTACTGCCAACATTACTTATTTCATTAAATACTTATATGATTCAAGTTGCGCTTCCATCTATGCAATATAGCTTGAACGCAAGCTTTTCGGAAGCACAGCTTATCGTTACCGGATTTTCGCTAGGATTAGCTGTGGCGTTGATTATTAGCGGAAAGCTTGGGGATATATACGGCAGAAAACGGATGTTGATGATCGGGGTGAGCGGGTTTACGGTCATGGCAGTGTTAGGCGGACTGACCTCAGATCCGGCTCTTCTGATTGTTATTCGGATTGTGCAGGGATTGGCTGCGGCGCTTATTCAACCTCAGGTTCTATCTACGCTGCAGGTCAGCTTTCTGCCAAAGGAAAAAGGGTTTGTTTTCGGCATTTACGGCGCAATGATTGGCATTGGATTTGCATTCGGATTCATCCTCGGAGGTACTATTGTGAATTGGAATCCGTTCGATCTCGGTTGGCGGATAGTATTTTTTTTCAATGTGCCATTTGGACTTCTCGTCCTGCTGTTAATGCCGATTGTACCTGAAACACGGGCTGAGCAGGCGCACAGTATTGATTGGACTGGAAGCTTCCTTCTGCTGATCGGTTTGTTCCTGTTGATCTATCCGTTGTCAGAGGGACAAAAACAAGGGTGGCCGTTGTGGATTTTTGGCTGTCTAATGTTAGCTCTTTTCGTGTTGTTTACTTTTATCTGGGTTGAAAATCGAAAGGGAAAGCAGGGGACGTTACCGTTAGTCGATCTGTCTATTTTCAGAGATCGAACATTTAGCGCTGGTCTGGCAACCGTTCTTGTCCTTTATCTAAGTATGTTCTCTTTCTTTTTTATTTTGAGCTATTATATGCAATTTGGTTTGCACTATAGTGTTCAAGATACGAGTATGGTTTTCTTGCCTATAGGGATAGGCTTTTTTATGACTTCCCTAATCTCTTCTCGAATGGTCAAAAGATGGGGGATGAGTGTACTTAAGATAGGAGCGCTGATGATGGGGAGCTGTAGTCTGCTGCTTATGTTAGAGCTAAATGTGGACGTTACGCAGCTGCTAGACCCTCGTAATATCCTACTATTATTGATATATGGTTTCGGTCTTGGAATGGCTACTACGCCCCTAGTTAACGTCACGCTTAGTTCAGTACCCACAAAGATCACGGGCACGGGTTCAGGCTTGATCACTACCTTTATGTATTTTGCGAATTCGTTAGGAGTGGCGTTAATCGGTATTTTATTCTCCGCTTCGCTAAAGCATTCTCTTTTGGAAGCAGATCTAGCGGATTATGTAAGGGCGTTTTCCTTCTCATTAGCAGCAATCGGAGGACTTGCTTTTACTGGTTTTCTTTGCCTTTGTTTTTTGCGGGAGCGGAAATTGTAGAGGAGGTATCCTGCTTTTTTTGCGCTGTGAGCAATCTAACAAACGAACGCCCTTCTTAGCTTTATAGTAATACCGAGTGATTGAATTCCATTTAATGTAACTCACTCCAAACCTATCAATGAGAAGGTGCCAGGATGTCCATACTGCAAGTAGAGAATCTCTCGAAAGAATATAAAGGCAAAGGCAAAACGAATCGGTTTCGAGCGCTGAACGGGATTAGTCTTAGTGTGGATAGCGGCGAGTTTGTGGCGATTATGGGACCCTCGGGGAGCGGGAAAACAACACTTTTAAATATACTAAGCGGAATCGACACGGAGTATAGTGGGGTTGTAAGAATTGCAGATACTAGTATAAGTGAGATGTCCAAGAACGAGCTTGCGATTTTTCGCCGGCAGCGTATGGGATTCGTTTTTCAGGATTACAATCTGCTGGATAGTCTGACCCTACGGGAAAATATCATGGTGCCCATGGTGCTGGATGATCAAGAGGTAGAAGATATCAATGCCAAGACAGATGAGACGTTATCGCTATTCGATCTGGATGAGGTGAAGGACAAATATCCTTATATGGTTTCAGGGGGGCAACAGCAGCGGGCGGCGATCAGCAGGGCGATTATAAATCATCCAGATGTGATTTTTGCGGACGAGCCGACGGGGAATTTGGATTCCAAAACCTCGAGTACGGTGATGAAGACCTTCGCCAAGCTCAACACTCTAAAAGGAGCAACGATAGTGATGGTCACGCATGATCCTTTTGCGGCCAGCTATTGTAATCGGGTGCTTTTTATCAAAGATGGGAAGGCTCTACTAGAGATTGCTAGAGAGAATAAAGAGCGCAGAGCATTTTTGGATCTGATTCTGGAGAACCTGGCCTTTATTGGAGGGGGAGAAGATGACCTTTAGGAGAATGGCATTTCAGATATTTAAGGCGAATCTTAGAAGATATTTGTTATTTTTCCTATGCAGCAGCTTTACGGTCATGATCTTTTTTACATTTTATTCGCTGTACAGTAATCCTGATTTTAATGACCCTTATCAAGTGAATGGGATGGTGTCAGGTAATTTATATGCTCCTTTTTTGGTGATAAGGGTGTTTGCTGTTCTGTTTATTGTATATGCTCAAATGGCCTTTTTAAAATTCAGAAAAAGCGACTTTGGGCTATTAATGGTACTTGGAATGACAAGCCACAATATCCGCAAAATCATTTTGTTCGAGAATAGCATGATCGCTTTAGCCTCGATTCTCACTGGTTTAGGTACAGGGACAGTTTTCTCCGGTATTTTTTTCTTGATTGTTTCGCTGTTTGTAAATATTGGGGACAGTGCTTTTATACTGACGCCCGATAGTTATCTGTATACCATTAAATTCTTCGCGGTGATTTACATAGTTGTGATTGCAGTCAATTTGCTACTAACTTTGCGATACAGTATTTTACGTCTTTTAAAAGAGTCCAGAACCGCAGAACGCAACCTGATTCATGGGAAAATCACCGGGGTCATCGGAGTTTTGCTCTTGGGAATCTCCGTTTATAATATGCTCACTCATTACAACCCTTCCGATGCTCGCATGATGTTAATAAATCTGGGAATTAGTATGTTAGGCGTTTATTTGCTGCTGTCAGGACTTGGGGACTGGTTGAAACTTTTTATATCGCGATCAAGCAGAGCATATCACAAGCACCTGCTGTTTAGTTCCAATTTGATCTATACCCTTGGTCGCTCCAAAATAGTGCTTTCTCTTATCACCTTCCTCGTCTTCATCACGATTTCTCTAAGCGGAATTATTTTTTATTTGACCTGGAATGCTGAGGATATTCCGGTTGCAAACAATCCATATGATATTGCCTATTCAGAAGTATTCGGAAAAAATAGCATCTCACCAAAAATACTAAGCGAGATCACGGATCATGGCGCCACGCCGCTGCTTTCACACCAAAAGCTGGAGTATATCGACTTGTTTAATTTCAAAATATTTCTGGACCAGAATATAAACGCATTAATCGGCACTGATTATCATGTGGAGAAAGATCACTTTCTAAATCTGGCCATAGTTGCACAAGGAGAAGAGTGGAAGAATCAAAGACCGGAAATGCCCACCTTTGATCTGATGCTTGCTTCCGGGAAGCATACGCTGTATTCACAAGGTATCCTATTTGACATGGTATTTAACCCTGTGCCGAATCTAATGAATGGTCTTCATATCATTTTAAACGAAGAGGATTATATGGCGCTGAAAGCGGAAAATAAAAAAGCGATCGGTAATCTTCAGCTCCTGAATTTTAAGGATTGGAAAAAAACTGCGGATATAGATGCTAAGTTAAATGCCGCTTTAGCCAAATATAACAAAGACAATACAGAGTCCTGGTATGGCAATGAACGGCAAGAGGCCCTCGTATTCTCTACGAAGTCTAGAATAAGTGACTATCTACAGTTACAGGAGTCTGGCCGATTTGGAATCTTCGTAATTTCATTTGTTGGTTTAATATTTTTCGGCGCCTCCGGGATAGTGCTGCATTTCAGTATTCAGACCGATTTAGAGCGTGAGCGGATCAAATTCAGGAAGCTGAACAAGATTGGAATTACTTCTAAGGACGTGGCTCGCATTATAGGCGGCCCTTTAAAAGTGCTGTTTTTTCTCCCGTATGCATTAGGTATTGCGTTGTCTTCTTTTTATGTTGTTAGTTCTTCCAGGGTTGAAATGTCTACAGCTCTGGAGCCGATGTGGTTTTGTTTGTTAGTAGGCGGAGCGTATCTTTTATTTCAAGTCCTCTTTTATCGTATATACACCAAAATATACACTCACAATATGCTGGCACATATTCAGCTACTCGATATTCCCTTAATAGACCAAAAAGAGATTTCAATTTAATCCCAAATATGATAATATTGGTGCACAAAACGTGGGGGGATTCCATTTGAAAAAGATTTTTTCCAGAATTGCAGTCGCATTAATGATCTTGACCCTTGTTGCGATAGTCACTTGCTTTTATATTGGTGAATTCACCTATGCGTATGGATTAATTTTGGTGCTGTTTTTCGTATTTGCGGGGATGGGGCAGCTCTATAAGCTTAAAAATGATGAGTATATGTACAAAAAACTAAATAACACCGATGAGTATAATGAATATACTAGATGATATAAATTTAACAGAAACTTCTTATGTATAGCCAAACACCCCACTTTAGACAGTGCCTAAAGAGGGGTGTTTTTGTATGTGCCTATGTTTATTTCTTACCGTTGCGTTCAAGAATCATATCTACGAACAGATCAATCTGTGCGGTAATCGCAATCGGATCATAGCGGTAGTAGGTATCAAAATCATTGTAAAATAGATGATCGTTCTTCGCAGCATCAAGTCCGTTCCAAACTGGAGATTCCTTCAGTTCTTTCAGCTTATCCCCTTTTTTGTCAGGATCATAAGTGGTGAGGAACATGTAGTCAGCAGCATATTCGGGCAATAGCTCCATGGACAGCTGCAACGTTTGGTTGTCGTTGCTGTTCTTAGTAGGCATTTTTAGCTTAAGTGCGTTATAAAGGGCTTGTCCACCCCGGCCAGCATTATTTCCGAAGGTCCATAGCTCCCCTTTATCAGTCAGCTCATAGATTCCAAAAGTATCATTTTCATTTACGACACCTTTAAGCTTCTCGCGGCCTTCAGCAGCCTTTTTCTCAAAGTCAGCAATAAATTGTTCAGCTTTGTCAGGCACACCTACAATGTCACCGAACAGTTTAACAGTTTCATAGATATTTGTAGCGGTTCCGTATGGAATATGAATGGTTGGAGCAATTTTGGATAAAGCATCGTAGTTATCATCGTACATAACGACGATCAGGTCAGGTGTAAGTTCCAGAGCTTTCTCGGCGTTAACCGGAGCACCGACATCTTGTGTGTTTGTGAGCAGGTCTTTCAAGAAGGGATTATCAAAGGTACTAGGTTCGACACCTACAACATTTGCTCCTACGGAGAGCAACTCCCCACCATAATAATCTGTAATAATCCGCTGTGGTTTTACAGGTATCTGTACAGTACCTTTAGTGGTTTCATAGCTACGCATTTCAGCAGCTGAAGCCTCAGGAGCAGCCGTTGGCTCAGTGCTTGGTGCTGTAGTTGCTTCTGTTGTTGCTGTTGATTTATTAGATGAAGCATTGTTCGTTCCCCCGCAAGCTGTCACAAATACAGACAATAACATTATGAGTGCCAGGATGGGGAAGAGGGTCTTTCTTTTTAGCATGATAAACCTCCCTATATATATGTACCAATAAATAATAATGAGAATCATTATCATTATTATTTTCAATTTGAACTTTATCAAATCCTAGATTTCCTGTCAATGCAATAAAATAAATGCCTCCTATTAAATCTATCTATTGCCAAACCTAGGAAGGCTCATTTACAATAGCATAGTGATAATGAGAATCAATTTCATAGAAATAGGGTGGCATTCATGAATCAACAGATATCTTCCAAGATTAGACCTAATAAAGGGTCAGCCATACAAGAGTTCCGTTCACGTCCTTGGGCTGCCACGTTAATCTTGGTTGGCGGTCTGGTACTATTAGCACTAGGTATCGCTGTTTCAGTCTCCTTCGGAGCGGCTGATATTAAGCTTTCTGTGGTGTGGGCAGCCGTGTTTCACTTTAATCCGGAGATCATGGATCATCAGATTATTAGAGAATTACGATTACCCCGTGTACTTGGCGGGGCCATGATAGGGGCAAGCTTTGCAGTTGCGGGTGCCATTATGCAGGGGATGACCCGAAATCCACTCGCAGATTCAGGTTTGATGGGCATTAACTCAGGCGCAGGATTTGCGCTGGCGCTTTGTTTTGCATTTTTCCCGAATTTATCGTTTATGTATTTGATCCTATATTCCTTCGTTGGTGCCGGAGTAGGGGCTGGGGTTGTGTATGGGGTCGGATCATTGGCCAAGGGAGGGCTGACTCCTGCTCGTCTGGTGCTGGCGGGTGCTGCTTTTAGTGCACTGCTGTCAGCGCTGAGTGAAGGGGTTGCTTTATATTTTCACATTGGGCAAGATTTGGCTTTCTGGTATGCGGGAGGCGTGGCTGGGACGAAATGGATTCAGCTTAAAGTCATGTTCCCTTGGATAGGAGCGGCGTTAATAGGAGCTATGGTATTATCCCGGTCGATTACAATGCTCAGCCTAGGTGACGATGTTGCTAAAGGGCTAGGCCAGCGCACAGGGCTTGTTAAGCTGGCAGGGACTTTAATTGTATTGATTCTGGCTGGATCATCAGTTGCCGTAGTAGGAGCCGTTGGGTTCATTGGACTAATTATTCCCCATTTGACCCGTTTTTTTGTAGGTGTGGATTACAGATGGATCATTCCATGTTCAGCTATTCTCGGCAGTCTGCTTGCAGTATTTGCAGATTTAACAGCGCGGATGATTAATCCCCCTAATGAAACGCCGCTGGGAGCCATTATTGCACTGATCGGTGTACCGTTCTTCCTTTATCTTGCACGTAAAGAAAGGAGGGAACTGTAATGATAGAGAAAACTTCATTCGATTCCTTCCAAGCCGCCAAAAATAAACGTGGCTTAGTTATAATGATTATTTTAGCTGTACTGATTGTTATTGCTTTTATTATTAGTATGAATACAGGATACATACGTTTGACACCTATGGAGCTGCTTAATACGTTATTCGGTAAAGGGACGGATAAGCAAGAGTTAATCTTGTTTCAATTTCGGTTACCGCGTATTGTGATCTCCGTTCTGATAGGCGCAGGTTTGGCTGTATCCGGAGCTGTGATGCAGGGCGTCTTTCGTAATGCTTTGGCCGACCCCGGCATCTTAGGGATTAACGCTGGCGCAGGAATTATGGTTATGCTGTTAATTTCTTTTTATCCAACGGCAACCGCGGCTCCGGTGTATCTGCTGCCTATGGTAGCGTTTGTTGGTGCGGCAATTACTGCTGCCTTGATTTATGTCTTAGCTTATAAACGGCATGAAGGAATAAAACCCATGCGCCTGTTGCTGACCGGTGTAGCGGTTGCAGCTGGAATGAGTGCAGCGATGATCGTGCTGACTCTTCGGCTGGATCCGGAGAAGTATCAGTTTGTGGCTACTTGGCTTGCCGGGAGTATTTGGGGCACAAGCTGGAAGTTTGTACTTTCATTACTACCATGGATCGTAATTCTCGTGCCGTATGTCATCTATAAAGCAAGGGTAATGAACGTCCTTAATTTGGGTGAACAGACAGCCGTAGGACTTGGGGCTGCTGTAACCAAAGAACAATTCCGGCTTCTTGCGGCTGCGGTTGGTCTAGCTGCGGCAAGTGTTGCTGTGAGTGGCGGGATTGGCTTTGTCGGACTTGTCGGCCCCCATTTGGCGAGACGACTAGTTGGACCCAAACATCAGCTCATGCTGCCAACCTCAGCGCTGCTCGGCTCACTGCTAGTCATTATAGCGGATACCATTGGACGCTGGATCTTACAGCCATCTGAGATCCCCACTGGAATCGTTGTTGCTGTAATTGGAGCGCCATACTTTTTGTATTTGCTAGCCCGTACTAAATCTTGATGAAAGAAGATGGTCACTCACCGGAAGGAGCGAATTTTTACAATGTTGCGTCGTTTTTTTGCTTACTATAGACCCTATAAGGGATTGTTTATTCTTGACTTCTCCTGTGCTATTGCTGCTGCACTGCTGGAACTAGTCTTCCCGCTGGCTGTTAACCGGGTAGTGGATGATATGCTGCCAAGTGGGAATTGGAAATGGATTCTCTATTCTTGCCTCGGTTTGCTGGGGATCTATATCGTCAGCGCCTTTATGCATTTTGTCGTCACTTATTGGGGGCATAAGCTGGGGATTAATATCGAGTCGGATATGAGAAAAAAGCTGTTTGATCGTGTACAGAAGCTCTCTTTCAACTTCTTCGATAATAATAAAACAGGCCATTTGGTCTCACGGATGACAAATGATCTGATGGACATCGGTGAGATTGCCCACCATGGTCCTGAAGATTTATTCATAGCAGTGATGACGCTGCTGGGTGTATTCGGTATCATGCTTAGCATTAATTGGCAATTAGCTATTCTGACCTTTGTAATTGTCCCGCTGATGATTTATTTATCCATGTACTTCAGTCGCAAAATGTCAAAAGCGTTCCACATCATGTTCGCGGACATTGCTGACTATAACGCACGCGTAGAGAACAATGTAAGCGGGATTCGTGTTGTGCAAGCTTTTGCTAATGAGAATCATGAAATTTCCCGCTTTGCAGTTAATAACGAACGCTTCCGTATTACGAAGCTAATGACCTACCGAATTATGGCTTGGAATTCATCCTTTAGCTTTGTGCTCATGAAGCTGGTCTCGTTATTCGTTCTTGTGTGCGGAACCTATTTTGTAATCCAGAAGCAGATGACCTACGGTGAATTTATTGCCTTTGTGATGTTGTCTAATGTCTTCTTAGGACCTTTGCAACAGATTAATTCGGTCATTGAGACCTATCCTAAAGGGATCGCTGGTTTCAAACGTTATCTTGAACTGCTGGAGACGGAGCCGGATGTTGATGACGCAAAAGACGCTAAGCCAGTGTCTCATCTGTCAGGGAATATAACCTTCCAGGATGTAGCTTTTGCTTATAGTGATAAAGAAAAGGTGTTAACCAATGTGAACTTATCGATTTCAGCAGGAGAGACCGTTGCGCTTGTGGGTCCATCCGGTGCTGGTAAGACAACACTTTGCAGCTTGCTGCCACGCTTTTACGATGTAAGCGAAGGCAACATCTCTATTGATGGAATAGATATTCGCTCCATGACGTTGGAATCACTTCGTTCCCATATCGGGATTGTACAACAAGATGTATTCCTGTTTGACGGAACTATCCGTGAGAACATTGCTTACGGCAGATTGGGAGCTTCCGATGAAGAAATCTGGGAGGCTGCAGGGCGCGCTCAGCTGGAAGAACTGATTAAATCTCAGCCCGCCGGGCTGGATACAATGATCGGAGAGAGAGGCGTCAAGCTTTCTGGCGGTCAGAAGCAGAGGTTGTCCATCGCCCGGATGTTCTTGAAGAATCCGACGATTCTCATTCTGGACGAAGCTACATCTGCACTGGATACTGAAACGGAGTCCGCTATACAAGAGGCGCTCGCAGAGTTGTCTGAGGGACGCACAACACTTGTTATTGCTCATCGCCTTGCAACGATCAGAAATGCGGACCGGATTGTTGTCGTTGCGGAAGGTGGCATCGCAGAACAAGGTAAGCATGAGGAACTGCTGCAGACTGCCGGAATTTACAGCCGATTGCATGAAGCGCAGTTTGGAGCTTAAGTAGCTGAAGGGATCACTAGAATATAATTTTGGAGGGACACAATGAATAAACAACTGGAATTATACGATGTAACCATTATTGGTGGCGGACCTGCTGGGATGTATACAGCTTTTTATAGCGGAATGAGAGACTTGAAGACAAAGTTAATTGAAGCGAAGGATGAGCTCGGAGGAAGAATGCTTATTTATCCCGAAAAAATGATCTGGGATGTAGGAGGCGTAACCCCAACTCTTTGTCATCAACTAATCGGTCAGCTCAAGGAGCAGGCTCAAACCTTCGATCCGACTATTGTGCTGGGTCAGCAAATTATGAATCAAGAGAGACAAGAGGATGGAACGTACATCCTGACCTCTTCTACTGGGGAACAACATTGGACCCGCACAGTCATTTTGGCCATTGGTTACGGAATTCTGCAGATGGCAAAGCTTGAAATTGAAGGTGCAGATCGTTATGAGGTGACAAATCTTCATTATACCGTTCAAGAGCTGGAGCCGTTCCGCGGTAAAAGAGTGCTAATCTCCGGTGGAGGCAACTCCGCAGTAGATTGGGCGAATGAATTGGAGCCTATCGCTGCAAGTGTGACGATTGCACATCGTCGTGAACAGTTTGGCGGGCATGAGAAAAACATTGTACGGATGAAGGAATCCTCAGTCAATGTCCGTGCGCCATATGCAGTAAGCCAATTACACAGCAGTAATGGTGAAACGATAGATCAGGTTACGATCAGTCATATAGAGACAGGTGAAACAGAGCAGTTTGAAGTGGATGCTGTCATTGTGAATCATGGTCTGAAAAGCGATTTTGGTCCGTTAAAAGAATGGGGTCTTGATATGGGCGAGTGGTGTGCGAATGTAACCGATAAGCTGGAGACCAATCTTCCGGGTATATTTGCAGCAGGTGACTTTGTGGATTATGCAAGCAAGGTTCGTTTGATCGCAGGTACTTTCACTGATGCGGCTCTGGCGCTTAATAGCGCTAAGCTGTACATAGACCCAACCGCGGCCAAAGTCGCTTACGTATCTTCTCACAATGAACGGTTCAAAGAGAAGAATAAAGCGCTTGGAGTCGTTGACGACCACTAAGGATAGAGGCTTCTCAAACCATAAAATCTGAAGTTTTATATAAGGCGTATAGGGGATCTTATCCATTTCGAGCGGAGAGAAACCTTATACGCTTGCTTTATATTTTATGGGTTATTAAGTCTAGCAGTCTGGAAGGGAGCAGGAATGAAGCTATCAAATAATAACCCGGTTCATAGAATTTATCTGTTAAAAGAGGTAGGGAAACGCCAATGCGGCGGCGGTCACATCAGTAAACCCCAAATTGCCCAGTCCCCACTCTTCCTGACACCAATAGAAGCTATCATTCAAATAACCATAGAAGGAGAGACAGTATCTCTTAAAAATGGTGAAATTCTTTTTCTAAGCGCAGGTGCGACATATCAAATTAATGCTCCATTAGAGACTGTTATCTCTGTTCTAGCAATTTCCTATGAGGTATATGGGCTAAGCAATAGCACGGAGCAAGAATTGGTCTATGGACTTTGCCGTGAAATTTTTCCGGTCAATGGGATTTTACCTATACGTACGACGAATAAAATAACCCGCTTATTCAGCGAATTGGAAGACGTTGCTGCCAATAATTTAGAAGCACAGGCAGATAGAATTCAATCCTTGCTGTATCAGCTACATCAACTTGTCGTAGAGGCTGACGCTGAAGCAGACATTACGGATAGTTCATATTTCAGAATGCTCTCTTATATCCACCAGAATTTCCAAAGGGAGATTACGCGGGAGATGATGTCTCGAATAATGGGCTTCAATCCTCGTTATTTCTCAGTATGGTTCCGCAAGCAGACGGGTTGGAGCTTCACCGAATATGTAGCTCATTTAAGAGTAAATAAAGCGAAAAAACACTTGATGTCCAGCAAAGCAACCATACAGGAAATTTCGCAAAAAGTAGGCTATACAGATGGACTATATCTGAGCCGCAAATTCAAGCAAGTCACCGGGATGACCCCAACAGAGTTCCGTTTGCGTCCCAAACCGAAGCGGATAGTAGCGTTGCAATTTTTAGGGGATTTACTTGCGCTGGGTGTGAAGCCTGTCGCAGTTGAAGAAGATGTGATGAATTACTCCTTGCTTTTGCTGCCGGAACTGGCGGGTGTACGATCATTTGAGCTGCAGGGATGTCCGGAGGAAGCGGAATGGCCTGGGCTGGAAGCCGATTTAGTTATTGCACCAACCTATCTGAGCCCCCGTCAGCTTAAATGCATGGAGAAGTTGGGGCCACTAGTTACGGTAGAGTGTGATAAAATGGACCGCCTGGAACAGATTCGTTTGTTCGGCAGACTGCTGGGTGAAGAGGAGCGGGCAGAGGCATGGATAAGGCACTATCATTTGAAAATAGATTTGTCCAAGCAGCGCTTGTCCTCACTAATTGAATCTGGTGAAACGGTAGCGGTGTATGAGATTAGGCAAGATAACAGTATTTATATCTGGAATCATACAGCCCGAGGGGTGTACAATCTGTATCCAATGCTGGGGTTAACTCCACCGGACAAGGTAAGGTCAGATGTTCTGGAGCGGAATGATCATTTATGCATCTCACTGTCGGAAATGCCAATATATGCGGCTGACCATATGTTTGTGGTCGTATCAGGACAAGAGGACTGGATGTCGAAGACGCGTAAACGGATTAGTAAAAGTGCGGTTTGGCGCAATCTTCCAGCATTCAGGAATGGACGCATATATTACCTGAAGCTTGAGGAATTTTGGGGCAGCGAAGGGCTTGCGCTCGAACGCCAATTGGAGATACAGACAGATTTGTTAACCGGCCATAATTTAAGCTGACAATCGTCCATAACAAAATTGATGTATTAGCGTGTATATATGTTTTCCCGCGGAGACGGTATATTAAATAAAGATCTAAATGATATTGATTATCAATATCATGATAATATAAAGTCTCAAGGGGGATTTACATTGTACAAAATAATATCGTTAGGAAAAACAAGCATGATAGCCGTTATGCTTACGCTGGTGCTGCTGTTGAGCGCATGTGGACAAGCAGCTAATCAAGGGAATGCTCCAGCTAGCACGTCGGCTGAAGTGGCTAAAAGCACTAATAATGATTCTGTAGTTGCCAGCTCTGAGCCGGCTGCTGATGCAGAATACTGGACATACGAAAGCGATAAAGGCCCGGTGCAGATCCCGCGCAATCCACAAAGAGTTGTGATCCCGGTACAAGACTTTATTGGTGATCTTCTGACGCTTGGCGTGACGCCCATTGCCGTTGCCGGGAATGACATCCTGAACCATCCATATTTCAAAGAGGCGCTGACAGGTGTAGAAGTTGTAGGCGATGACATGACGGTGTCCCTGGAGAAAATAACGAGTCTCGAACCGGACTTGATTATCACTTATCAGGAAGATACCTATGAGCAAATCTCCAAGATTGCTCCAACGGTCTTTATTCCTTGGGGCAAATACGACTATAAGGAACGATTGATCGAAATCGGGAAAATCTTGAACAAGGAGCAGCAGGCTGTAAAGTGGGTGGAGGATTTCAATCAGAAGCTGGAAGCGAAGAAAGCGGAATTGTCTGATCTGATCGCAGCTGACAAAAAGGTGGCGATCTTTGAAATTGCCGGTAAAGAGCTGTATTTATATGGTTCGTCATATGGGCGTGGTGGAGAGATTATATATAACGGATTGGGGCTGCATGCACCTGATCTTGTCCAAGAGGCAGCCTTTAAAGAAGGCTGGGCTTCCCTCTCACTCGAAGCGTTGCCCGAGTACTTAGGAGAAGCTGATTATATCTTCCAAGGCTTCAGCCGTGGTGTGGAGCAGGATAAGCTGGACATTCTGGACAGTGTCTTCTGGCAAAGCCTACCTGCTGTTAAGGCGGGTCATGTATTCACCTACGATCTTAAAACGTATTATCTCTCCGATGCTTATGCGCTGGACAAGCAACTGGATGAGATAGTTACGTTGCTGAAGTCTCTTCAATAAGTTAATTTCAAAAGAGTATAAGGGGATGTTCACGGAGCTATAGTAGCTCAAGGACATCCCTTTTGCGTGTTCATATTCCAAGTTAAGCGAGGTTATAGATTCCATTTGTTGCATAAAAAAGCGGTGTAGAACAAATAGTATGAGCAGGAGGTGTTAATGATGGATCCCTTTAACTCTACTATTTTGGACGATAATCTTAAAGAGCTTCAAGAAAGGCTTGGCCATAGCCCTGATATTGTTATTCGTAGAATTAAATCCATAACCACACAGGTTGAGGTAGCTGCCGTATATATTGAGGGATTAATAGAAAAATTGAGGGTCAACGAGTTTGTGGAGCATGCGATGTCGTTTGATAAACTAAGTGAAGAACACCCGGTGGTAAAATCCGCTGAAGATATCTTTTTGTATATGAAAGAAGTGGCGAGAGGAATCGGAGAAGAACAGACGCTTGAAGATTGGGATGTGCTTTTTGAGGCTTTATTCTCTGGAGATACCATTCTTTGGGTCAACGGGATAAGGGAAGCTATCAGAGGGAATACAAGCGGCGGTGAGGTTAGAACGGTATCGGACGCTACAACTCAAGTAGCCATTCGTGGCTCCAAGGAAGGTTTCACAGAATCTATTGGGACGAATATCTCTCTAGTGCGCAGGAAAATAAAAAGCCCTAATCTCTGGGTAGAGTCGATGAAGATAGGTGACGTCACGCAAACGAATGTATCTATTATGTATATTCATGGAATCGTCAATGATAATACCTTACAGGAGCTCAGAACTAAGCTGCAAAGCATTGATATAGACGGGATTCTGGAATCTGGATACATTGAGCAATTTTTAGAAGACACTCCCTTTTCCCCATTCCCAACATTATATAATACGGAACGTCCTGACAGTGTTGCAGGAAATCTTTTAGAAGGACGAGTTGCTATTTTTGTGGACGGGACCCCGTTTGTGCTGATTGCACCTACAACCTTTTTTATGTTTTTACATGCCGTAGAAGATTATTACCAGCGTTATGATATTACGACTTTGATCCGATTATTGAGATTTATTTGCCTTGTTATTTCGTTATTTGGCCCAGCACTCTTTATTGCGATTCTAAATTTTCATCAAGAAATGATCCCAACAGCCCTACTTATTAACTTTGCTTCGCAAAGGGAGGGGGTTCCATTTCCGGCTTTTATTGAGGCTATGCTGATGGAATTTACTTTTGAGATTATACGTGAAGCAGGAATTCGTATGCCATCCCCTATAGGTCAAACTGTATCGATCATTGGGGGCTTAGTGTTAGGACAGGCAGCCGTACAAGCCGGTATTGTCTCTCCTGCAATGGTTATTGTAGTTTCACTTACAGGAATATCCAGCTTTGCTACTCCTGCTTTTAATATGGCTCTTTCCATACGCATCTTGCGTTTCATCATTATGTTTATCGCAGCCTTTATGGGGCTTTATGGAATAACGATCTTTACTTTTATTTTGGTTGCTCATATGTGCAGCTTGAAATCGTTGGGTTTTCCATATATGTCTCCGTTTGGTCCTTTTATCGCTGAGAATCAGAAGGACGCGATCTTGCGTGTGCCCTTGAAATATATGAAAACTCGGCCGCGTCTTATTAGCCAAAAAAATAATACTCGACTTAAGGTGAATGATGGAAAGCCGGGGAGTGGCAAATGAAGGTCGGATGGATGATGCGTTCATTTATTTGTATATGCTGCTTAATGTTGCTGACAAGCTGCTGGAACAGTCGGGAGTTAAACAATTTAGGCATTGTGACCGGTATAGGTGTGGATAAAGTGCCGAATAAAGAGGAATATCATGTTACTTTTCAGATTGTGAATCCATCCTCAACAGCCACAAGTGCAGGAGCTAGCACCGGACAACCCACGGTCACTATTTATTCTTCTACGGACCGTACGATCTTTGGTGCTTTTCGCAAGACTTCAAAAAAGGCGGCAAGACAGATGTTTTTTGCACACACGCAGCTATTAGTTTTAGGCGAATCTACAGTGAAGAGCGGTATTGATGGGATTTTTGACATCTTTGAAAGGTCCCATGAGCTGCGGCTCAACACGAATGTTATTGTAGCCAGAGATACGGAAGCATCCTCTATTCTGAAACTATTGCTTCCCGTAGAAAGCCTGCCTGCAATTGGGATTATTAAAAAGAGTAAAAATACCGCTAGAATATATGGAGAAAGCCGGGATATCAATGTTTTTGAGCTAATTAATGGTATCAGTGGGGAAGGGTCAGTGGTGATATCCGGAGCCAGAATTCTTGGAGACGCTGAAGAAGGAACTAAAAAATCCGGGATGGAGCAAACTCAAGTAAAAGCACTTGTCACAATGAGCGGGCTAAGCGTATTGAAAAAAGGGGTTCTTCAGGGATGGCTGGATGGACCTCTTGCCCGGGGGGCACTGTGGGTACAGAACGAGATTAATGAAACCAGTATTAATGTAGATTCAGATGAGGCTAAAGATTCGATAGCTGTGAACATTAATTATTCAAAAACAAAAATTAAGATTGAACTCCGCAATAAAATACCCGTCATTCATGTGAATGTTGTGGAAGAGGGGACACTTAATGAGACTCAGAGTTATATTGAGCTAAGTGATAGAGAGGTAATCGTTCAATTGGAACAACAAGTGGCTCTTAAAACTAAACAGGAAATAACCCAAGCCTTACAGGCTGCTCAAACTATGAAATGCGATATTTTCAATTTTGGGAATGAACTGAAGCGCACAAATCCAAAAGCATGGGAGACTGTTAAGGACGATTGGGAGTCAGTGTTCGCGGAAGCGGAAGTCGACGTTTCTGTGGAGGCATATATTCGCAGTGTAGGAATGAGATTAGAGCCGCAATTGTTAAAGGAAAAATGACAGGGTTTAGTTGAGAAAGGTGGGAGAAGGCCACTTTATGAAAAAAGAAACCATCAGCGCGAGTCAATTATTTGCTTTGATTTTTTTGTTTGAATTGGGAACGGCCCTTGTGGTACCGATTGGACTTGAAAGTGGCCATGCTGTCTGGATTGCTATTCTGTTAGCTTTGCCCGGTGGACTTCTTTTGTATTTGATTTATGTTTATTTATACCGGCAATATCCGGGCATGATTATTAGCGGGTATACAAGAAAGATACTGGGCAATGTTATAGGCTGGCCGTTAAGCTTAACATACATTCCAATCCTTCTCTTCAATGGCTCCCGAAATCTGCATGAATCAGGTGAGTTGTTAATAGCTGCTTCTTACGACAGAACACCCGTGTTCATCATTTATGCAATGATGGTTGTTGCGGTAATTTACATCTTAAACAAGGGGATTGAGGTGTTTGCGCGGACAGCTGAGATTTATATGCTGATTATAATATTGTTGGGCTTGACCAGTTGCTTTTTGGTTATTGCCGCCGGACTTGTAAAACTAGATAACTTGTTTCCGTTACAGGCCTCGGATTGGAAGAATGCATTAAAATCAGCCTATCTGAATATATGGCTATTTCCGTTCGGGGAGATGGTATGTTTCACTACGATTTTACCTCATATCAAAAAAACCAAGGTAGCAAAAAGAACCGGAATCATCGCAATGACTTTATGCGGATTATTACTCAGTTTTACCCATGCCATCGAAATATCCGTTCTAGGAACAGAAATCTACAGTAGAGCCAATTTTCCGATGTTCACTACGATAACGTTAGTAAACCTGGCTAATTTCATTCAACGTTTGGACGCGCTTGTGCTCTTAACCTTAATCATTGGAGTATTTTTTAAAATGTCAGTATATTGCTATGCTGCAATGGTAGTCACTGCAGATCTATTCAAGGTGCAAGACAGCAGGAAGCTCGCTGTTCCCGTTGGTATTGTTGTTTTGTTCGGGGCTTTTATTAGTTCAGCGAATTATCCGATACATATGGACGAAGGAAGGATATTTCTGAAATATATTTTGCCGTATTTCTGTGCCGCTGTACCTATTCTCTTGTTTATCGTTCATTACATCCGCAGAAAATTAGGAAGCATAGGTTAGTTTATTTTATTTGATGGATTTATTGCTCCTATTTCGGATAGAGGATGTAATTGTATTAACAAAAGGTAAGGAGATAAAAACGAGCATAGTTATTGATTCCTGTATGCTTGTAGCTGCAAAGGAGTCATAGATCGTCCGCATTGAAGTGGTGAGGGTTTCTCCTGATAAAAGGTCGATGATTACTGCCATCAGCAACCCCATAAAAGCAAGCATGAAATATAGTGATAGTAATTTCATAATGATCAACTCCATTTGCTAGATTAATCTTAGGCTAAATGTATTATTACCTCTTGAGTGTTTTTGTAGTCAAAAGAAATAACAAATCCCCTACAGCTCCAACGTTGTTGGAAGCAGTAGGGGATTCTAATTTAAGCGCATTTTATTGTGTAAGCCAAGCAGCCAGCTCTTCGGTCTGGGATAACACGGCAATTGGATCATAGTACCAGGACCGTTCTTCTTTCCATACATAGAGATGGCCATTTTTGACAGCGGGTAGGCTACTCCAGATTGGATCAGCTTTGTAATCAGCTTCTGTACGGTTATTGGAAGTTAAGATAATATAATCTCCTGCGTATTTAGCGAGTGCCTCTGTAGAGATTTCCGCCCATTGCTTCTCCATAATTTCTGCGGCCACAGCTGTAGGGGGCTTGCGACCCAGCGCCTGATAGACAGGCTGTCCGCCTCGGCCAAAGTTATCGCCATAGGCCCAAATGGATTTGCCGCCGTCTTCCATGATGGAAAACGTTGCATCTGCAGGGAGTACTTTGTCTACTTTGGCTTTAGCTTCAGCTATCCGTTTGTCGTAATCTGCAAGCCAGCTTTTGGCTTCCTCTTCTTTACCAAGGAGTTCTCCGAAATAGGTTAATTCGGCATGAGCATCTTTCAGATCACCATATGGCACAACGATGGTTGGAGCAATTTTGCTTAGTGCTTCATAGCTTTCAGCTTGTCCAGAAATAATCAAATCAGGATTAAGTGCGATGATTTTTTCAGGTGACATTTTGCCGTAAGTTCCAGTGTCTGCAACTCCAGTAAGTGCCTCCTTAAAATACATATTCTCCAGTGTTAATCCGGGAGCACCAACAGGGATGGTATCTAGCGCAATCAGACTGCCCAGATATTCCTCAGCGACAATCCTTTTAGGTTGAACAGGAATTTCAATATCACCATTTATAGTAGTGACCTTTTTTAGAGCAGCTGTTTCCGTAGTTTCTGTTGGTTGACTAGTTTCGGTAGGTGCTGTAGTAGCCGATGATGTGTTGCTGGTGTTACTGCCAGTATTCCCCACAGAATTATTGGAATTCCCGCAAGCTGATACGACTAGAATTAATGCCAGCATGAGGGGAAAAAGAAGCCAATGGGATTGTTTGGTGCTATTTTTTCCTGGATTATGCAATTTGTTGTTCCTCCTATGTATATTGATTATCATTCTCAATAAGAACTTTACAAGCTTCACCGGGTATTTACTATGGACGGATATGATCTCAGCTTATGCAAATTTATGATGTCATTACCCGTAGCAATTCTTGAAGCTGTGCCTGTGAGGACAGTGGGTCAAATCCGTAGAACATATCACCTTGGTTCAGAATATATACCCGTCCGTTACGTACTGCATCTAATTGCTTCCAGGCTTTAGAATGTAGTAGGCGAGTAAAACGTTGTCTTCCCTCAGATGATGAAGGGATGCTGGTGATAATAATATGGTCAGCAGGGAACGATACGATATCCTCAATGGATGCCTCTAAGTACCCGGAATCTGTGATCCCTTTTTCAATAATTACGGAGGGGGGCTTGAAGCCAAGATCACCGTATAGAATTTGGCAACCTCTGCCGAAGCTGCTACTGAAACAGTAGGCGGATCGGGAGCTAACCTCCCACACGATAGCCGTACCTCTCTCCATTCCTATTGCATGGTTTAATAACCCGTTGGCGGTAAGACAAAGTCTGTCATAATGACTTAACCATTGTTCAGCACGCTGTCGTCGATTCACAACCTCGGCAATCAGAGCAAATTGCTCTCGCCAACTCATTTGCATAAAGGGCAGCTCAATAACCGGAGCAACAGGAGTCAGAATCTTATTGTCGGGTAGACTGTAGCCGATAATGACGTCTGGTTTTACCGCAGCTACTGAGTCATAGAGTAATGAAAATTTACCTTCGCTCATTTGAAGCTGCTTGGAAGCGGGAACTTGTTCCAAGCTATGCTGCCATTCGGAATAAACCCCGAGTTGAGGCATGATTTCCAGTACTCGCAGGCTAGCGGTGTGATTATAGTTCAAGGCAACGACCCGTTTATTCTTATTCTGGTAGGCTTTAGGTGAAACGCCAACAAGCTGCTTGAATTTTCGGCTCAAATAAGTTCCCTCTTCGTAACCAACCTCATGTGCCAAAGTAGTCAGATTGGGGGAACTGGTGAGAATTCGTTGCTGGGCTTTTCGGATTCTTAATAGTGTAATATAAGCACTGAAGGATAGACCTATTGATTTGCGAAAGGCTCGCGAAAAGTGCTCAGGGCTCACTTCAGCTAAAGCAGCCATTTGATCCCGTGTGATATCTTCATTGTAATGAGCTTCTATATACTCCGTCACTTGCTCCATCCAACTGCTTGATCTTTCTTTACGGGATGTCAGTTCACTATGAAGCTCCACTAGGAACTGGGTGAATAGCTGCTGGACCCTAAACGGCTTTTGCTTATCAGCGTCTATCCAAGCACTGTAAAGCTCACCTGCCAAGGCTGTCAAACGTGTAGAGGCATGGTGGACAGGGGAGTTGTCATTTATAAAAATGTCCTCATCTTTACTCTGGGGTATACAGGAATACTCCATCCATATCCCCTTTAACTGTAATTCAGGTTCCATCTTCAATAAAGAAGAACTACTAAGGGCTATTAAGCTTCCGGCCATGACCTTGTGTAGCTTACCGTCTATTTCAAGAAAACCTTTCCCATCCCAGATCATCATAAGGCTGGAATTAGTAGAAGAAATGTTTGAGGCTGTGTAGTTGGTTATTCCCGATAAGCTGATGACCCGAAGGGGCATATAAAAAGGATGGGATGAATAAGGCATCCCGTCGGATTGGATCTGCATGTAGTAATCCCCTTCTTTTCATTGATAATCATTCTCATTTATAGTATAACAGTCTTTCTTACTATTGACTATAATGATGCTTATGATAGTGTTTAAAATAATCCACGAACGGAATAGGGTTAGCTGATAAGAAGGGGTTGAAGTCATCCATGACGACCTGGAATTTACAAGGAACTGTAAGTCACTTATTAATATGTAACGGTAGCAGCTGCAAGAAACACAAAGGTGAAGAGGTAGCTGAAGCGATAGAAGATGAGATTGAGAAGCAGGGCGCACAAAGTCTTATACATACGACTGTGACCCGTTGTAATGGAAGATGTTCAGATGCTTGTGTGGTGATCGCTTATCCCGAAGGTGTGTGGTACAAAGAGATTACACCTAAGCTGGCGAAATCATTAGTGCGGAAACATTTGCAGGGGGAGAAGCTTGAAGATCACGTGTTATACACCTATGATGGACAATTGATTGCTTCAAATGAAAAGGACGCTAAAGGGAAAAAGAAAAAATAGCAAGGCTTGGGAGTACCTTTTAGTTGCGGTTCTAACCCTGTACAGAGGAATATCTCGTGCAGGGTTATTTATTTATAAACAGGGGAGGATTATGATTGAATCGGATCATGACCAGACTCGTAATAGGACTGTGTGCTTAATTAAGGGAATCAAATTTGACTTGCAGGGCTAACGTTGACTATGCTATTAAAAAGTGAATGAAATAACACAGAATATATGATGGTTTATAGGGGAGAGGGTACGATGGAGAGGCTGCAGGTGTGGCCAGAGAAGTTCAAAAGATTTTTTCTGAATAATAAATTTGTAGTAGTGCTGCTCATTATGCTGCTGGTTGGAATTAATATTCTGGTATTCTCCAAAATACCGTTTATTTTTAAGCCGATATCAGTATTGCTGCACACCGTGGCCGCACCATTATTACTGGCAGGTATAGCTTATTATTTGCTGAATCCGTTGGTAGATCGGATGGAGAAAAGATCCCGAATAAAACGTGTATATGCAATAATCATCCTATATTTGTTGATTGCTGGTATCATCACGCTGGTTTTGTTTATGGTCATTCCAATTATACGGACTCAGCTATCAGGTTTGATCGACAATTTCCCAAGGTATAGTGAATTAATTCAAGAACGGTTTATGGATCTGACCGGAACGGAGTTCTTTGGGCAAGTTCAAGATAGTATCGGAACGAACCTTAGTGAGATAACATCTAAGATAACAGCGTGGGGCAGTTCTTTTCTGAATAATGCCTTGACGGGTGTTGGCAGCTTTGTAGGAGCCCTTACAGAGATTGTCTTGGCGGTTGTAACGACGCCATTTATTTTGTTCTACTTGCTTCGCGATGGAAAAAAATTGCCGGATTATATTCTGAAGTTTGTACCTACTTCTCTGCAGCCGCAGACTCGTATGGTCATGTCGGAGATGAACAGTCAGGTATCCTCTTACATACGCGGGCAAATTATAGTCAGCTGCTGTATTGGTCTGCTGCTCTATATTGGTTATTTAATCATTGGTTTGGAGTACTCTCTGGTTCTGGCTATTGCTGCTGCTTGTACAGCAGTTGTTCCTTATCTGGGCCCGGCAATCGCGATTACACCTGCCCTAATTGTGGCGATGGTCACTTCTCCATTTATGCTGCTGAAGATGATTATCGTGTGGACGGCTGTTCAGCTGATTGAAGGAAAATTCATCTCACCACAGATCATGGGCAAGACGTTGAAGATTCATCCGATAACCATTATTTTTGTAATTATATTCGCAGGTAAAATGTTTGGGATTCTGGGGATTATCCTTGCAGTTCCGGGTTATGCGGTACTTAAGGTGGTATTTACACATCTTTTTGAATGGTTCCGGTTTCGATCGGGCTTATATAAACAGATTGAAGAGAATAAGGAATAATGTGGAAGGGTGAAATGTAATGGGAGCACCAATAGCAGTAACCTCTTATGGTAAGCTTCAGGGAATACAGGAGGGGGAAGTGAACATTTGGCGCGGGATCCCTTTTGCAGCTCCACCTGTTGGAGAACTTCGGTTTCGTGCACCACAGCCACCAGAAGCCTGGGATGGGATTAGAGATGCTTCTGAATTTGGTCCAGTTAGTCATCAGCCAGCGGATACGAGAGGTACTCGGTTCGGTGGCAAGACGCCGCTTCATTCCGAGGATTGTCTGTATTTAAATATTTGGGCGCCAGCAGTTCATGATGAGCCCCTGCCTGTTATGTTCTGGATTCACGGGGGGACGTTTGTGACCGGGGCTGGAAGTCAGGCGCAGTTTGACGGCACAAGCTTCGCTGAGCGCGGCAAAGTAATTTTAGTGACCATTAACTATCGGCTGGGTCCATTTGGATTCATGAATTTGTCTCCATTTGGCCATGGGCTTGCTTCTAATCAAGGATTATTGGATCAAATTGCCGCGCTGGAATGGGTAAAACTGAATATTGCTGCTTTTGGCGGGGACCCGCAGCGGGTAACTGTATTCGGAGAGTCAGCAGGGAGTATGAGTATCGCAGCCCTTTTGGCTATGCCAGCAGCGAAGGGGTTGTTCGCTGGCGCGATTATGCAAAGTGGGGCTGCTCAGACGCTGCCTAACGAGCAAGGAAAGTACATTGCAGCTGCACTGCTAGCTGAATTAGGGATTGCCCCAGATGGAGATGCCAGTCTTCTGCAAACATTTTCTTCTGAACAAATTATCGATGCAGCCGCAAGAATGACTAAAAAGTTAACGGGTGGCTCAATTGGCATGTTATTTCAGCCTGTCATTGATGGGGATACACTTCCTGTAGAACCTGCACAGGCTGTGGCAGAAGGATCGGCACATGGTATTCCGCTATTGATCGGAACCAATCGTGATGAGGGCAACTTGTTCTTCAGAGAAGAATCACCTGAGGCAGACTTTGACGAATCACTCAAGGCGCTGGAGCAGATGATGGGTACTGGGAGTCTGAAAGAGATTGCTAACCATTATTCTTCCACCTGGGAAGGACAAGCCGAAATTCTAACGGATCTTTACTTCTGGGCAACCTCGGTGTCTCTGGCGGAAAACCAATTGAATTATGCACCTGTCTGGATGTACCGTTTTGACGGCACGATCCCAGGTCATCCTTTGTTAAATAAAGCTGTGCATAGTGCAGAAATCGTTTATGCCTTTAATAATCTATCTCATCTAACCCATCTTAGGGCAGAAATTAATCCAACGATGCAGAAGTTGGCTGAAGTTATGCATGACGCTTGGATTGCTTTCGCTCATCAAGGAAATCCGGCTACAGCTGCGAGGTTATGGCCGAAATATAATCTGGAGGAACGGGCTACCTTGATCTTTGATGAAGATACGCATGTAGCTTATGATCCTGAATCAGAGAAACGCAAAAGAATTGTCACTATGCTGGCTTAAGAAGATAGAGAGGCTGAATAAAGATGCAGGTAGAAGGCTTTAACCATGTGACCGTAAATGTCAGTAATTTAGCAAATTCCCTGAATTTCTACACAGGAATTCTGGGCCTTCAGCTAGTTCATAGAGGTAAAACTGATGCTTATCTGGAATGGGGAAGTGCCTGGATATGTCTTCTTGAAAAGCCTGATTATATGGCGATTGCAAATAATGTGGTTGGGATAGACCATATCGCTTTTAGTATTGCAGAGGAACATTTTGAAGAAGCCGTCCAAGGATTGCAAACCCAGAATGTGCCCATAATTAGAGGGCCGATCAAACGGGGAATAGGCTGGACGGTCAATTTTCTAGATCCAGATGGTATACAGCTGGAGCTGCATACCTCGAATCTGCGGGAACGAATGAGTGTTTGGAACACTGCTACCGAATAAAGATGGGTGTCCTATCAGCCTAAACGGCTAATGGGACACCCATTTTTTTAACGACCTAAATATTCTTTGATTCCTAAAACTACTGCTTCGGCTATTTTATTTTGGATGTCCGGGGTAAACAGCAATGCTTCATCCTTGGTATTGCTTAAGTAACCACATTCTAATAATATTGCTGGCATTTTGGTTTCTCTTGTTACATGATAGTTTGCTTGACGAACCCCTCGGTCCTGCAGTCCTGTAGCAACTGCGAGGTATTTGTGAACGGTTTGAGCGAATAATAAGCTATCATTGCGTGTGTAATAGGTCTCTGTGCCACTAGGGTTACTTTTACTGCCCGCCGGAATACTATTGGCATGAACAGAGATAAATAGATCGGCTTTTACATTGTTGGCGAGGTTAGATCTGTCCTGTAGAGTTGGGTATGTATCGCCACTGCGCGTGAGTATAACCTCGATATTTGGTTCTTTCTTTAGTAATTCTGCAATTTTCAGTGCTGTCGGCAAGGTGAAATCTTTCTCTTTAAGCTTGTTAACACTTGAACTCCCTGGATCTTTCCCACCATGTCCTGCATCGATGACGATTATCTTCTTGTCTGTGTTGCCGGTAGAAGGTGGAGGAGTTGTAACCGGTACTTCTGGTAAGGTGGTTTCAGGAAGCGTAACGCTAGTCCCATTAAGATCCACAATAATAAGTCCATCATTAGCATTTATCAGACTGTAGCTATTAGCGCTGTTTAGATCAATGACGATCCGAATGGTAGATGGGGAACTGCTGAACAATGAATAGCGAACGGCAGAGACATTAGGATAGTCAGTAACCGTTAACTGTCCGCTTTGGTTCTTTCCTACGGACAGATTCTGATGGAAGTCGGTTCCAAAGCCAGTATTCGGTAAATCCACGACAATTCGGTCTTTGTCTGTCATAGTGAACACGGTAGGTTTTATACTGCCGTTCACTGCAATAACCAGCTGGTTATCGATGAAGCTAAGATTGGTGACTGTAGCTACTGAGCTATTCCCTTCAGTTGCTGTATTCCCGTTTGATCCGTTGTCTGAAGGTGCTGTTGGAGTGGGTTGTGGAACCGTAATTTCCGGATCGCTTCCCCCAATCTCAGGTACTGGAGAGGTTAAATATACGGTTTTGGTTACATTGTCCCAACCGACAGTAGTTCCTGTCTGTTCCCCAACAAATCTTAAAGGAACAAGGGTTGTGCTGCCACTGAGAAACGGAGGATTGTCCAGTTTGACTTGTTTCCCTGAAGCTTCTGCCATCGTATTATCCACGATCAGCTTTAAAGTAGTTCCCTTTTGCTCAATGATCGCCGTCTTGGTCACATTATCCCATTTCACGGTATAACCAAGCTGTTCCGCAACAACACGAAGAGGAACCATTACACTGCCATTTACAATTTGTACCTGTGCTTCTTTTGAAATCTTAAGATCGTTGCCGTCTAGGTTGATGTGTGTTTCCGCAGAGCCGGCATAACCAGTTCCTGGATGAACCAGCACCAACAAAAGCAGCAGTAACGCCAAAAAACCAAACTTTTTCATCTGCAATCCCTACCATCCCCGTTTATTGGTCTCTAGCAATTCTTACTTTTTCTTCCTTTGATGCCGTTTAAGGCTCGTATAAAGTATAAACGACAATAGTTTCCAAAAGTTGCGCTCTACAACAGATAAAAAGGAAAATTTTCGGTATAAAAATAGAAAAAGAGCCTTCCCAAACATTTGGGATAGCTCTCATTTGCTAGAGAGATTTTATTTTAACGATGTATAACCTGTTTTCTCTACCAATTTCTGACCTTGAGCAGATTGAATCCAATCCAGAAAGGGCTGAATATTAGGGTTGTCGCTTCCCGCGGTCACTGCATAAAATTCTGTTGCCAAAGGGTACTGTCCACTACGAATACTTTCCTTGTCTGGTTGAATACCATCGATGGCCAGCAGGGCTATTTCCCCGTTTCGATTCATTTCTGAGGCGTAAAATAAGAAGCTGTAGCCCAGTGCATTTTTATAGTTGCGATAGCTGGAGGTTTGTTGAATGATACCGCTCATAATATCCGCTACGTCTTCTTGAGGCGGCTTCATGAGTGGAGTGTCCTTCATAAACTTTTGCAACATCGTTTGGCTTCCGCTATCTTCAGGTCGTTGAAAAGCACGGATTCGGTTATTAGCTCCGCCTACATCTTTCCAATTTGTGACCTTGCCTGCGTAAATATCTTTAAGTTGAGCGGTGGAAAGTCCGGTTACGTCGTTTCGTTTGTTTACAAAAAATACGAAGGCCTCGCGGCCGATCGGCGTAAGCTTCAGTTCGACACCTTTTCTTTTAGCTTCTTTTTGTTGTGCAATTGACGGAGCCGCTACAAATATAATATCGGTTTCTCCTTCAATTAATCTCTTGTAAGCTTCAGGCGTGCTGCTGCAAATTACTTGACTTGCTTGAAAATCATACGGATTATAATAACCCTCAGGATAAGTAGATTGAACGAAAGCTGAATACAGTGGATAAAGTGCGGTTGCGCCGTCCAATCTTGGAAGATCGCTATCGATATGATAGGAAGAAGGCTCGTCCAGATTCACTGCTTTGGTCTTCTCAGCAAAGGGTTCATACTGTAGCAGATTAACCTCCCGATCATCGACAGTGGCAATTCTGTTGACGTACGCTTGCTTGATCTCATATCCTGCGGTCGCGAGCAGACTAAGTCCGAGGATAGATAACAATACAATATTGCTTGTTCTTCGGGACAACACATTAAATATGATGAGTACAACATAGATGGCTAATACGATCGCTAAGATCGCCACAAGTGGGGTATAAAACAGCAGTCCTCCGTAAAGCGCAGTAATTATAGCACCTATGAATCCTAAAAAAGCTATTCCTCCAACGGCAAAAATGGAGAACAATAATTTCGTCCAGAATGCTTCTTTCATAACAACCTCCTCGACATGATTACTAAACTATGGAAAAATCAACATAATTTCATTATACAGAAGTTTTTTGGATGAAGCAGTAGAACAATTACGAACAAACATGTAATAAAATGCTGCGAAACATGAAAGTAATGTGTACATTTTCATAAAGTACTGGACGAATGGCTTGAAGAGGTTTATTCTGAGATTGTGAAAAAAACAACGGAATACAAGATTCTCGGGGTAGGGT
Source organism: Paenibacillus sp. FSL H7-0943 (assembly GCF_037963265.1). Taxonomy (NCBI): domain Bacteria; kingdom Bacillati; phylum Bacillota; class Bacilli; order Caryophanales; family Paenibacillaceae; genus Paenibacillus; species Paenibacillus sp. FSL H7-0943. Next base: position 4,761,810 of record NZ_CP150148.1, on the reverse strand, counting down.
GAAATTCCCGACCGGCGGTAATGTTCAAAGCGAACTGAGCCCGCGACTCACTTGTTCTGCTTGCAGAGAAGTGACTGATCTGGTGTAAATCCAGAGCCGACGGTAAAGTCCGGATGGGAGAGGATCATAAGATAAAGACGCTAGGAGTCTATCCTTGTACGTCTTTATTGATAATGCCCCCGAGTTTACCTATTTGGTAATTCGGGGGTTTTTGGTCTCTTATCGAGGGTTTGTATCGACAAGGAGAAGGAAATTATGAGTAATGTTACAGCTTCATCATCAACTAAGGTTGGCAGTACATCAGCGCTACGCAGTGGATTTTGGCTCGTTGTGATTGGTGCAGCATTATGGGGCGTTGATCCGCTCTTTCGTATCATCCTGTTAAAATCCTTAACCTCATCGCAAATTGTTCTTCTGGAGCATGTGGTGCTTTTCTTGGCTGCTTCACCTGTTCTTTGGCGTCACCGGGCGGAGCTTAAAGGAATTGGATTTCGCCAGATTGGTGCTTTATTGATTGTTTCATGGGGAGGCTCTGCCGGGGCGACGATCCTATTTACGATGGCACTTTCCAGTGGGGATTTGAATGCAGTGCTGTTACTGCAAAAGCTTCAGCCAATATTCGCTATCGGTCTCGCTGCTTTAATTCTTAAAGAACGTTTGCCAAAAAATTTCGGACCACTCATTGTGTTGGCGCTGGTAGGAACCTATCTGCTGACCTTTGGCTGGAGTATCCCTTTCGGACATGTGAATAACTTTATTGGGGTTAGCAGTCTGATGGCCTTGGGAGCAGCTGCACTGTGGGGGGGATCGACAGTCATGGGACGTTATCTGCTCGGTTCTATGAAATATGAGACAGTGACTTCGCTGCGGTTTATCCTTGCGCTTCCTTTACTTTTCGTTATCACTACGCTAGAAGGTGCCCCGTGGCAGATTCATGGCGGGTTTGGTGCATCGGCAGCTATTGCGGTTAATTTATTGCTGCAAGCTTTGCTGCCAGGACTTCTTAGTATGTTGTTGTATTACAAAGGACTTAGCACGACCAAAGCTTCCTTCGCCACATTGGCTGAACTCAGCTTTCCTATGACGGGAGTAATCATCAACTGGATTGTGTTCCAACAGCTGGTCACTATCCCGCAGATTCTCGGATTTGCCTTGATCTGGGTCGCTTTATTCTTTTTATCTAATCAACAGTCCAAACCACAAACGCTCTGAGCAGATTGAAGTGGAATGGTTCTACCTATATAAAGATGATTCGAAGCCGTATGGCTTTCGGATCATCTTTTTTTGTATGTGATTTTACTCCTTGCTTAGATCAAATCGACTGCAAAAACTGCTGAAATGTTTCTAACGTAACATATAGCAGAGTTAATAAAGCGTTTACAATTAGGGAGCGCACAAAATGACTGTGCTGCTGAGTACATAATCCATGATTAAATTATTTAGGAGGAAGCAGACATTGAAGAAATCATTTGTATTATTTATGATTCTGACCTTTCTTATTTCCCCTTTTACGTTTGGGCAGTCTGCTCAAGCGGCAGGAGATGAGAATATTGCCCTAGGAAAGCCTGCTATATCCGATAGTGAGCTTGCAGGGTATGAAGCGGGTAACGCAGTAGATTCCGATGAATGGAACACACATTGGACGGCGAATGACGGGAGCTTTCCTCATTGGCTGGAAGTAGATTTGCAAGGTGCATATGACTTGTCAGGCGCAACCGTCATCTGGAATGCATGGAGTTACATTAATCAATATACGATTGAAGTATCACGTGATCATAAGGTATGGACAACAGTTGTGGACAAAAGTAAGAGCAGCAGTGTAGAGCAAACTCAGTACAATGCTTTTAAGCTGCGGAATGTTTCATATGTAAGGGTCAACCTGACCGGCATCAACGGCGGAAAATGGGCAGCCATTAATGATCTGAAGGTCTGGGGTGTTCCCGCAGACAGCGCGCCGCATGAGCCGGCACAGGGTGAAATACAAACTGTACTGCCAGTACGGTTGGACACGGAAATTGGGCAAGCCCCTGAGCTTCCAAGTGTTGTAACTGTGGTATATAGCAATTCTGACACGGAGGATGCTCAGGTTGCTTGGGATGTGATCCCGCCAGCAGAGTATTCCCGTCCCGGAACCTTTACAGTAAGCGGTTCTATCTCAGGTACTGTGCAGAAGGCAGTGGCGAAGGTAACAGTAGTAGGTGACAGCAGCACGCCTATTGTTGGATTTGAGAGTATAAATGTCAGCACAATTACGGATGTGCCTGCTTTATTGCCATCAGCGGTAACGGCTATATACGAAGATGGGTCAAGCAAACAGCTGCCTGTAACCTGGGATGACCTTACTGAAGCGGAGTACGCGGTTGAAGGAACTTACAGCGTAATGGGGAAAGTTGCAGGGACAGACCTACAACCCACAGCTGATATTCAGGTTACTCCGCTTGTGCTGCAATCCGGGTTCATAAAAGGTGCGGACATTTCCACACTGGAAGCGATTGAGGATGCCGGTGGAAAGTATTACGACAATGGAGTAGAAAAGGATTTGCTGGATATTCTTAAAAGCCGGGGTGTAAATTACATTCGGCTGCGTTTATGGAATGATCCTCAGGAAGCTGGCGGCTATAATGACCGTGAGCATGTTGTGGAAATGGCGCAGCGTGTCAAAGCCAAAGGGTTTAAGCTGTTGCTTGATTTCCACTACTCTGATTTCTGGGCTGATCCCGGAAAGCAAAACAAGCCAGGAGCATGGGCGGATTACTCCTATGATGAATTGAAGCAAGCGGTATATGACTATACCAAAGATGTTATGGATGAGCTAAAGGAAAAGGGAGCTTCACCCGATATGGTTCAAATCGGAAATGAGATTAATGGGGGCTTGTTATGGCCAGATGGCAAATCCTATGATCAAGAGAATGCTTTTGAGAAGGTTGTTCCGCTTCTGGAGAGCGGAGTGAAGGGAGTTAGAGACAGCGAGGGTGCAGGTCAGGATATCAAAATTATGATCCATCTTGCTGAAGGTGGCAAAAATGATATGTTTCGTTGGTTCTTTGACGAATTAACGCAGCGGAATCTTGATTATGATGTGATCGGCGCGTCCTTTTATCCGTATTGGAGCGGAACGATGGATAGCCTGCAGTTTAACTTGGACGATATCTCTAAACGATATGGTAAAGAAGTGATTGTGACGGAAACCGCGTATCCTTACACGCTGGAGGACGGCGACAATTTTGAGAATAACATCGCCCGCCAAGATCAGCTAGACGGCAGTGGCTTCCCAGCTACGGTTGCAGGTCAAATGGCTGAGGTCAAAACAGTAATGAATGTATTGTCCAAAGTACCCGATGGTAAAGGAACAGGCTTGTTCTATTGGGAACCAGCTTGGATTCCAGTGCAAGGTGTAGGCTGGAAGGTAGGCGAAGGAAATGCTTGGGAGAATCAGGCAATGTTCGATTTTGCAGGGAATGCACTCTCTTCATTAAATGTCTTCAAAACCCCGGTGGCCGGTGAGGGGGGCGAAGAGGAACCCGGAACGGGAGGGAATCCCGGCACTGGTGAGGAACCCGGAACGGGAGGGAATCCTGGCACTGGTGAGGAACCCGGAACGGGAGGAAATCCCGGCACTGGCGAGGAACCCGGAACGGGAGGAAATCCCGGCACTGGTGAGGAACCCGGAACAGGGGTTAATCCTGATCCTATCATCACCGTCAGAGATTCAAGCGTTGTAAATTCAGCAAATAAAGCAGTGGTCGAACATACAGCGGCAGGACAACTTCAGGTGAAGGCACAAGCAGGAATTTCCGGCATAGCTGAGATCACGCTAAGTATAGAGGATATCAATAAGGCGCTGTCGACGCTTCCGGCGGATGGAAAACTGGTTATTTCTGTTCTGCCATCGACGGGAGAGCTTAAGGGAGCAGTCGTTCATCTTCCGTTGAGTTCTATACTAGAGCAGGGCAAACATCCTCAAATAGTAATTGTATATGGGACGGCCTCTGTTACGGTTTCTACGGAAGCTAGTGCAGGAATTATAAAGACGGGAGCTAAGGAACTAACGCTCTCACTGGTTCAGGTAGCTACGCCAACCTTGCCTTCACCATTGGCAACTGGAGCAAAAGACTACCCGGCCTATAACATCCATGTGTCAGTAGACGGGACTTCTATCGATGTTTTCAAAAAAGGAGCAATATCGGTAGCCTTCCACTACAAGCTGAAGCTCGGGGAGCAGAGCCAGCGGATTGCTGTTTATTCGATACTTGCTGATGGAAAACACGAAGTTATCAAAGCTGTGCGGTACAACCCAACCGCGGAACAGATTGTGTTTAACCCAAGTCATTTCAGCATTTATGCTGCGGGGTACGCAGAGGTGGGGTACACAGATTTAAAAGCAGCAGATTGGGCCACGTTAGCGATTGAATCCTTGACGGCTAAAGGGATCGTGCAAGGAATAGGAAACGGGATCTTTAATCCGCAAGGGGAGGTTACACGCGCTGAATTTGTCAGCATGCTGCTGTCCGCGCTGGAGTTAAATGCAGAAAGAGGGACAGGTAGTTTTAAAGATGTGAACCTTGATGCGTGGTATAGCTCTGCTGTGAATACTGCTGGGAAATTGGGTGTTGTACAAGGACATACGGATGGCACTTTTGGCCCGAATGATAAATTGTCCCGTGAAGAAATGGCAGCTATTTCATACCGTGCGCTTAAGTTGGCGGAGAAAGTGAACGGTCAGACGGATGTGAACGTTATTTCTTTTAAAGATAAAGACCTGATCTCGTTGTATGCCAGTGAAGGGATAACAGCGCTTGCGCAGGCTGGGATTATCAATGGATTCGAAGATGGCAATTTCCGCCCGCAAGCCCATACAACACGCGCTGAAGCGGCTTACATCATACTCAATCTTTTGCAGTAATAATAGGCAGACAGGCAATAACTGTGCTCGAAAAGGCAGTTAGGGCCTGTCTTTACCACATTCTTTAGATATTTATCTTTTCGCAAGTAGGGATTGTTTGTACAATAGGGGCTATGACATTTGAGCCGGAGAGTGAAGGAACGTGTATAGATATAATTTATTTACCAAAATCGTGAGTATCATGGTCATTATGCTGATCCCGATAACCATCCTTTACTTCTATTCCAATAAAACGACCACGGATGTGCTGCGTACGGAGTTAAATACTTCGAATAATAATCAGCTTAGTTTTTTTCAGAATCAGGTAGAAAGTAATATGGAGTTATTGTCCTCGTGGCCGATTCTGCTGATCCATGATCCTGATATCCTCAGCCTTAAGGATACTTATCTGGAAAAAGGGCGTTTGAATCTGGATACGATAAACCTGATCAAACGGATTCAGACCAAAATCAGTATTCAAGAAAGCTCCTCCAATTGGAAGAGTAAGCTATATTTATACTCCCCGTCCATTCATCGTATGGTGTCTGAAAATGATGCGAAGTTATACGAAGATGAGGATCTGAAGCGGGAAGTGAAGTCGGGCTGGCATGTGGAGAAAATCGAAGGGCAGGAGGGTGACCGCTTCGTATTCTCATGGTTTTCTTTTACACCTTTTATGTCAGAATTCGCTCCGGAAAAAGTCAAAACGGTTATGAAGGTAGAGTTCGACAGCCGGAACATAGAAGATATGCTGGATAAATTCAAAAGTGATGGCAGAAGAGATCCTTTTTATTATAAGCAGGGAACAGGACTTATTTTTAACCGCAGTGCCGACAAGGTATTAGCAAAAGAATTGGTAGACAGGCTGGAAGAGACCCAGCTGAAGCCTAGTGAGAATCGCACGGTCAAAATAGAAGGTGAATCCTACAGTGTAAATATCGTCTATTCGGACAAAATGGGCTGGTATTTGATCGACTATATGCCGCTGACTGAAATCCTACATCCAATCCTGACCTCTAATCGTTTATTTTATTTTGCGATCAGTGCTTTGTTGTTAATGAGCTGTCTCGTAGCCTATCTGTTATATGTTCAAGTGCAGGTGCCTATAAGGTTATTGGTTGGAGGCTTTCAACGGTTGAAGCAAGGGGATTATTCTGCGCGAGTGGAGATTAAAGGGAAGAATGAATTCAGCTTCCTGTCCGGCCGGTTTAACAGTATGGTAGAACAGATTCAGATGCTGATCGAGAATGTGCTGATGGAGAAAATCCATGTTCGCGAAGCCCGCTTAAAGCAGCTTCAATCACAGATTAATCCACATTTTTTCTATAATTGCTTCTCCTTTATTACAAGTATGGCGAAGCTCGATAATATGGGGGCAGTCGTTGGGATGTCGCATAATTTGTCCCGATATTACAGATACACCACTCGTCAGGAACGTGATTTGGTTGCGCTGTCTGAAGAGGTGGAATTTGTGAATCATTATCTGGAGATCCAGAAGATGAGGATGAGCAGACTTCGTTATGAGATCAATATCCCACCGCAAATGCGCAAAAGAGAGCTTCCGCCGCTCGTACTGCAGCCTTTGGTGGAGAATGCGGTTATACATGGAATTGAGCCCGTCGCCAAAGAGGGACTGGTGCGGATTACGGGTTCCTGTGCAGGCAGAGAAATGACGCTTACGGTTGAGGATGATGGTCAGGGCATGACGCCAGAGGGAATTATAGAACTGGAAAATAAACTAAGCAGGGCGATGGATGAAGAAATGGGCTGCGGTTTATGGAATGTGCATCAGAGAATGCGGCTGCGTTTTGGGGAGACGTCTGGCTTGCGCATCTCGCCTTCTCCGCTTGGAGGATTACAGGTGACACTGCAGTGGTTGCTGCCCTACACAGACAATGAAATGGAATGACATCTAGGAGGGGAAAGAATGATAGAGCTGTTGTTAGTTGATGATGAGCCCTATGTTACGGAAAGTTTAGCTCGTACTATTCCATGGGCTGAAATCGGGGTAAAGCAGGTGCATCAAGCGGCATCGGGTGCTGAAGCTCTGCAAATTATGGAACAGCAGGCTATAGATATTATGGTTACGGATATTTCAATGCCAGGAATGACTGGCCTGCAATTAATTGAAGCCGTGAGCGAGAAATGGCCAAATATTCGGTCCATTTTATTGACAGGTTATTCCGATTTTCAATATGCGAAAAAAGCTATTCAACTGCAGGCATTTGATTATATTTTGAAGCCGGTAAGTGATGATGAGTTTATCAAAAGCGTATCCAGTGCGATTGAATCTTTGAAAGACGAATGGGAAGCTCATGATAGATATCATTTGCTGCTGTATAATCGCAAAGCCGATTACAGTGTTTTGCGGGCTAATCTGATGCACGAATTGCTTCTCGGCAGGGTGCTGTCTGAGCGGACACTAGCCATTAAGCTGAAGGAATATGAAATCTCCTTCCAGCCGGATGCTGAAGCGGCGATGCTGCTGATTCAGCTGGGTAAACATTATGCCGCAATGGATCACCATTCGGTCTCTCTCATGGAATATGCGATCGGCAACATTGCCGAGGAGCTTTTTAAGGAACAGTTCCATGTCTGGTTCTGCAAAGCGCCGCATGATTGCTTGATTCTGCTTGTTGAATTAAAGCCAGCTGTACAGCAGGAATTGGAGCAAATGGCTAACTATGAAGCTGCAAGGCAGCAAATCCTAAAAGCGGTGATCGCGAATTTCCGAATTAGTGTAAGCAATTACCTCAAGGGTGAGATTTCACTGATTGTAACGGAGTGGTTCACCTTTCCAGAGGGGATGACGGCTGCCTATCGAAGCGGCCTTAGCTCGATGTATTTGGCAGCACATGATGAATCCAGCTCCGTGCTGTTTTTGGATGACCGCCAGCATCAGGAGACGATCAGCATCAAATCGCTCGAATGTCTTTATCGTCCACCTACACTCATTCATCTGCTGGAATCCAAACAATGGGATACAGCAAGGCAAAAAATTGCTGACGTGTTCCGGGATATGGAGAATGCACGGTTTTCCAGTGAACATCTGTACGAGGTCTTTCTATCGATAACGAATGCATTTATGTATATAGCGCATAAGAGTGGTCAGTTCATCTCCAAGATCGACCAATACGCTTTAGATCCGTTGTTGACGCAGAGTATTATTGTTTCTTTTGATAAGCTTAAAGATTGGGCGTTTGATATGCTCGATAAGCTTCAGAAGGAGCTATCCGAAAGCGATCAGAATACGAAAAGTTATATTATCAAGCAGGTGCATGAGCTGGTAGGAAACCATTCGGGGCATGAGCTGTCCGTCAAAACCATTGCCGATCATGTATATTTGCATCCAGTCTACTTGTCCAAGATTTATAAAGCTGAGACTGGGGAAGGACTTGGGGACTATATTATTCGGATGCGGATGGAACGGGCATTATATCTGCTTAAAAATACGAATAAAAAAATCTATGAAATCACCTCTGAGCTTGGATATCAGAATCCGCAATATTTCAGTAAGATGTTCAAAAAACACTACAATATGACACCAAATGAATTCCGGGACGGATAGAGGTTGAGAAAGGTGCAGAAACCTTGTTTAAATGACGTATTCGGGCTCAGCGTCGTTCCCTATAATTAAAATGTAACCAACACTTATGGAATCCAAGGGGGAACAAAATGAGCGCGATGAAGAGAAAAAGATGGCTGCCGCTCCTGTGCATGAGCATGCTTTTGGCGGGTAGCCTTGCGGGCTGTTCAGGCAATAACGCTGCTAATAGTAAAGACACTGCTGGAGATAAAGCAGCTGGTGAAGCGACTGCAAATACAGCTTCCAATTCTGAAAACGCCTACAAGGATAAATACGATCCTGAGGTGACATTTACAACCGCATGGGGCGTGGACCCTGAGCTTAAATTCAAAAACGGTGAAAGCATTGAGAATAACGTGGCTACAAAATGGGCTAAAGAAAAATTCGGCATCAACATTAAGTCCCTTTGGTCCATCACAGATACGAACGGCGCATTTGGTACGAAGCTGCGTTTATCCATGTCTTCAGGTCAGGACATGCCTGATGTCGTAACCATCGGTACAGCCGACAACACGATTGCACAGGATTTGATCGATTCCGGCATGTATGCAGATGTAGGAACTTTGTTTGATAAATATGCTTCAGATACTTGGAAAGAAGCGATGGCACAGGATCCTAACGTTTGGAACCAATACAGCCGTGATGGCAAAAGAATGGGCCTGCCTGTTCTCGATTATGCATATAACCATGATTACATTCTGTGGATCCGCCAAGATTGGCTGGATAAGCTGAATATGCAAGCCCCTAAGACGATCGATGAGCTGGAAAAAGTGATGGATGCGTTCAAGAATCAGAACCCTGATGGTTTGGCACCAGACAAGGTAACTCCACTTAGTATCGGCTTCAAAACAACAATGAACACTTGGATGGGCGATCCATCTTGGATCTTTGGTGCTTACGGAACCTTGCCACAGCAATGGAATCTAGATGCTGATGGTAAACTAGAATACGGCTCAGTAAATGCTGGCATGAAGCAAGGGCTTGAAAAACTGAAGGAATGGTTGGCGAAAGGTTATATTCCTCAGGAAGCAGCTCTTTGGGATGAGAACAAAACTGCCGAACCAGCAGTTGCAGGTACAGCAGGGATTCTCCCGGGTCCTTACTGGATGAGCGGCTGGCCGCTTCAGGATACCGTGAAGAACTCTCCAGATGCAGTATGGGCTCCAATTGAAATTCCAGCGGGTCCAGATGGAAAGGTTATGCGTCATGGCACACAATTCACTAACGGTGTAACTTTGATCAGCACGAAAATGAAAAATCCAGAAGCCTTCTTTACTTATCAAAACTATCTGTTCGATAACTTTGCTAATCCAACGCCAGGCAGTGAACTGGATAACGGTCTTTTTGCAGGATATGACTATGAGCTGGACGCGAACGGCAAGATGATCGAAAATGATAAAATTGCTGGCGGTTATGTGAATAGTGTTCGTTATATGCTGGTTCGTGACGGTGCCCGGATCCCGGATGCCCAAATGAAAGCACTCCTTAACCTGGCAGATGGCGCAGAGCCAACAACCCGTCTGGAGAAGGACGTAGCTGTGAATTATGGTAAAGATACCCCTGCGGCTGCCAAAGTTCTGCTGGCGCAAGAGGATAAATCCTTTAAGAATATGTTCACAGGTCCTACGACCGAAACTATGAAATCGAAGATGGACTATCTGAACAAAATTGAGAACCAAACGTTTAATGAAATTATCTATGGCAACAAACCGCTGGATGCATTTGATTCCTTTGTAGCAACCTGGAAATCAGGTGGTGGCGATCAAATCACTAAAGAAGTTAACGAATGGTATGACAGCGTAAAATAAGGTTTGGATTTAGTTTGACTAGGTAAAAAGGAGTAAACGGGACCGTCTCTTCAGCCGTAGCATTAGGCTTTAGGGAGGGTCCCTGTTTGCGTTTGAAGTCCTCTTTTTTCAATGTGATAAAGAGATTGCTTTTGTACCATATATATTGGTTTTGCCCGCTATTTGAGGAATTCGGGCGTTGCTATAATTTGAGTATGGTTACAGAAGAACTTGACACGATATGGGGGACCAAGGATGAGAACACTAAAAAAAACATGGCCTTTTCACTTGATGTTATTGCCAGCGATGATATTCCTGATCATCTTCAGCTTTATTCCAATGGGCGGAATTGTGATGGCATTTCAGGATTATAAGCCATGGCTGAAAATTTCAGGCTCGGCATGGGTTGGATTGGACAATTTCCGTTATCTATTTGAACGTAATGACAGTATGCAGGTCATTTGGAATACATTGATTATTGCTGTTCTAAAAATGATTTTCAATCTGGCTGTACCGTTTGTATTCGCCATTTTGTTAAATGAGATTCGCAAGGTATACATACAGCGTACTATTCAGACACTGGTATACTTGCCTCACTTTTTATCTTGGGTTATTCTCGGCGGGATCTTGCTGGATTTGCTTGCTACAGATGGTTTTGTCAATCAGATCTTAGGCAGCATGGGCTTCAAACCAATCTTTTTCTTAGGGGATAACAACTGGTTCCGGTTCACAGTTATTCTCACAGATGTGTGGAAGGAATTTGGTTATAATACGATCGTTTTCTTAGCTGCTCTAGCAGGAATCAATCCATCATTATATGAAGCTGCTGAAATAGACGGCGCTAACCGCTGGAAGCAGACACGTTTTATCACAATGCCATCTCTATTGCCAATGGTTGTGGTGGTAGGTACCTTGGCTCTCGGAAATGTATTGAACGCAGGGTTTGACCAGATTTTTAACCTCTACAATCCACTGGTCTATCAGAAAGGCGATATTATTGATACCTTCGTGTACCGCACGGCTATTCTGAATGGTGAGATGGGCTTTGGTACGGCAATCGGACTGTTTAAGTCGGCCATTAGTATGATCCTAATTCTCGTCTCGTACAGTTTGGCTAAGAAGTGGGCAGGATATCGCATTTTCTAATCTACCAAAGGAAGAGGGAGACAACTTATGTATTACAAAACAAGAGGTTATCGTATATTCAACGTGTTTAATACTTGCTTTCTAATCCTGCTCGCACTGATGTGTATTGTACCTTTGATTCACGTGCTGGCTGTATCCTTTAGCGCGAAGTCGGCAGCGGATGCCAATTTGGTAGGGTTATGGCCAAAGCAATTCTCTCTGGAAGCTTATAAAAAGACAATAAACAATCCGATCTTTCTACACTCCATCTGGGTATCTGTTCAAAGAACCATACTCGGGACTGGACTTACACTTTTAATTACTTTTTTGGCAGCCTATCCGTTATCCAAAGAAAACTCAGCCTTCAAGGGCCGTAATGTTTACTCTTGGTTGTTCGTTTTCAGTATGGTGTTCAACGGTGGATTGATTCCATTTTACATTGTGATTCAAAAGATTGGTTTGATGGATTCCTTCTGGGTACTTGTTCTGCCAGGTGCGGTAAATACGTTCTTGGTGATTCTGATGCTGAACTTCTTCCGTGGTATTCCAAAAGATCTGGAGGAGGCCTCGCTAATAGACGGAGCCGGACATTTCCGTACGTTGTTCAGTATTTACTTGCCGATTTCTCTGCCGTCGATCGCTACGATTGCCTTGTTCAGCATGGTATTCCATTGGAACTCCTGGTTCGATGGACTATTGTATTTGAATAATTCCAAGCAATTTCCACTGGCGACATTCCTGCAGACGGTTATCATTCAACGGGATATGAGCTCCATGAGCATCAATCCAAAGGAAATGGAGCTGATCTCGCAGACGACGGTGAGAGCCGCGCAAATATTTATCGGAGCCGCTCCAATTTTGATCGTATATCCTTTCCTGCAAAAATATTTTGTTAAAGGGATGACACTTGGTTCTGTAAAGGAGTAGCAATGATGACAACCACATTTATCAATGGAATGGATATCTCGTTTCTGGATGAAATTGAGCAGGGTGGAGGAGCGTATTACAGCGGTGCTGAAGAGTCCGTTGAGAACGCTGAGGATTTGCTCTACATTCTGAAAGACAATGGCGTGAATGCCATCCGGCTGCGGATTTGGAATGATCCTCCGGGCGGCTTCTGCAATCTAGAACGTACGCTGAATATGGCTAAGCGAATTAAAGAAGCAGGACTTAACTTTCTGCTGGATTTTCATTATTCGGATAAATGGGCAGATCCTGCTAATCAATCGAAGCCAAAAGCTTGGGAGAACCTTGATTTTACGGGTTTAACATCAGCTGTGTATGAGTATACTCGTGAGGTTCTTGAGCTTTTGCAATCTCAAGGCACAATGCCCGACATGGTGCAGATCGGTAATGAGATTACTCCAGGCATGTTATGGAATGAAGGCAAGGTGGATGGAGAGTGGGATACTACGGAGCAATGGGAACAGTTCATTACACTGGTTCAAGCAGGAATAGCGGGCGCAAAAGCTGTTGCTTCTGATTTGTCCATCATGATCCATATTGACCGTGGTGCTGATCATCCAGCCAGCCGTAACTTTTATGATCGGTTTTTCGAGCATGGCGTAAATTTTGATGTGATCGGATTATCTTTTTATTCTTGGTGGCACGGCACGCTGGATGACTTGCGATCTAACCTGAATGAATTGGCGGTGCGGTACAATAAGGATATTATTGTTGTTGAAACAGCTTATCCTTGGACGCTGAATGCACCTGAAGGTTTCCCCTTAATAGTAAGTGAGGAAAAGCAGCTGCATGAAGGTTATCCGGCTACAGTAGAGGGACAGACTAAGTATATGAAAGATTTTATTAGTGTTATTGAGAATATACCTAACGGTAAAGGTATCGGGTTTTATTATTGGGAGCCAGCCTGGGTTCCTTCGCAAAAGGAATGGTCCGTGGGACATGAGAATGGTTGGTCCAATCTGACCCTGTTTGATTTTGCGGGAGGAAAATTGGATTCGCTCGAATTCTGACGTATTTAGGATTGAAACAAGAAGACAGCTTAAGGTTAATACCTTGAGCTGTCTTCTTTTTAATTTCCAGAAGAAGGATTGGCCTTTTCTGATACCTATAAACAAGCAATATTTCAGTATTTCAAGAAATTGATTCAGAGCAGCAAGAGTAAAAATAAGGCTTTACTCCCATACTACCGTTATCTTGGACCTGAGCTTCACCATAACCTTTAGGAGGAATGCGGATGAAACAACATTCTGCTCCCACCATCTATATACAGCTTAAAAATCGGGTGATGGTTCCCAAGGGTAAAGGTGTCACGTTGGGTGATATTGCTTTTTTGATAGCGGAGCCTGAGCTGAAAGAGTCGTTGGAGACAATTCTCTTAATGAAGCCGGAACAAAGTGACGGCAATCTGATTTTAATTGATCTGTTGATGGTTATCCCCCGGATATATGAACTTATACCGAATGCGGACATTGAACCGATCGGTGAAGGGAGGACGATTGTGCAGATTGAGAGTCAGGTAGAGAGACGGAAACCTTCGGTGGCGATGTTTGTTTTAGTGTGGCTGCTGCTTTTCTTTGGGTCTGCTCTGACAATTATGAACTTTCATGCTGATGTAAATATGCTGGAGGTACAAATTCGAATTGTGGAGATGCTAACGGGTCATCGGGATGAGCATCCCTATATATTTCAGATTGCTTATTCTCTGGGCATCGGGTTTGGGATGGTCATTTTTTTCAACCATTTATTTAAAAAGAAGTGGAATGAGGAGCCTACTCCGCTGGAAGTGGAAATGTATCTGTATCAGAAGAACATCGACCAATATGTCATCAATGAGGAATACAGCAAGATGAGGCGCCGCAGTGAAAACCAATCAGAGAATACGGAGGACTGAAGATGACGGCACCCATAGCACTGGGACTAAATTTGCTGCTGGGCATTGCGGGTGGTATTGCTGTAGGCGGTGGAGTGATCGCTCTATTTGTTGTGCTGGATATGGTGCCGCGTCTGGCGCAATTAACCTCTTCTTACGATAAAGTTCATTGGTATGAAGGCGCGATGGTAGGTGGATCTTTAGTAGGTACTGTTAGTGATTTTTGGAATTGGAAAATTACCTCAGGTCCTCTAGTTGAACTTGGTGTAGGACTATTTGATGGAATTTTTGTCGGGATGCTCGCTGCAGCATTGACCGAGGTATTAAATGTGCTGCCGATACTCGCTAAACGCTTAAATATGACACATTATCTATTCGGTCTGTTAATGGCGATGGTGAGTGGGAAGGTCGCGGGTTCTTTGTTCGACTGGTTTGTATACCGACAGTAAACAGGGGGTTAGGAAATGAGCAAGTTTATTCACAGCGGTGATTCTGCACCGGAAGATGACCATCTGGAAGATAATGCTGCAGCTGCTGCAGCAATGAAGACAACTGCAGAGGATCTAGTTGCAGATCACACAGAACCTGAGGGCGCTTCAGCTATCGGTGAAAGTGAAGATTCAGCGGAAAATTCTACAACATCTGAAACTAGCCAGGACCAGCAGGATGCAGAGGCATCAGCCGAATTAGGCACTGAGCAGCAGGATGCAGAAGTGACTGCGGAGCAGGGAACAGAACAGCAAGATGCAGAAGTGACTGCGGAGCAGGGAACAGAGCAGCAGGATGCACAAGCGACTGCGGAGCAGGGAACAGAGCAGCAGGATGCAGAAGTGACTGCGGAGCAGGGAACAGAGCAGCAGGATGCAGAAGTGACTGCGGAGCAGGGAACAGAGCAACAGGATGCAGAAGTGACTGCGGAGCAGGGAACAGAGCAACAGGATGCAGAAGCGACTGCAGAGCAGGGAACAGGGCAGCAAGATGTGGATGCGACTGCGAAGCAGGGAACAGAGCAGCAGGATGCAGAAGCCACTGCGAAGCAGGGAACAGAGCAGCAGGATGCAGAAGCATCGGATGAGCTCGGCAATCAGGAGCCAAATGAGCCGAGTAAAGGTTTTTTTGCCAGGTTATTTGGTATGGATTCAGAGGATTCAGAATCAGATGATGAGGCACAGGATCAGAATGCTCAGGCAGCAGGAGGAACAGGTAACGATGCTGGTACTGGGGAGGAGTCTCAAGCTCAACCGAAGCCTTCAAAGAAGCAGGCGCAGCAGCAGTCTCAGAACAAAAGTAAAGATAAGCTACAAAACAAACGCGATAGTGAGCATTCTAACTCATTAAAGGAATCCGTTATTTATTGGCAAGGCAATGATCATATCCCAGGTTCTCTACAAGAAACAAAAAACACGCTGACCGAAGTGATGGGGCTGGGAACAAGTTTTGATGTGACGTTTAGAGAAATGTCCTTTGGGGGACATAAGACAGCTTTACTCTGCTTAAGCGGATTCACCAACGAAGATGTGACGGATGAAATTCTGAAACGACTAACCTACCTTTCTTCAGAAAATTTGTCCGCAGGTGTATTAGGTAGCTTTATGAACGAATACATCCCTCATATTCAAGTTGAAGAGGGTAGTGTATTAAGCGAATGTTTCGATAAAGTATTAAAAGGAATGAGCGCACTATTTATTGAGGGTGAGAACAAAGTTATCCTAATGGATACTCGATCTTACCCCATGCGAAGTCCTGATGAACCCTCGATTGATCGGGTGGTGCGTGGTGCGCGCGATGGTTTTACAGAAACCCTGCTTAGTAATATTTCACTTGTAAGAAGACGGATACGTGATCCGGGGCTGAAGCTTGAAATGTTTCAAGTGGGACGGCGGACACGGACAGATGTCTGCGTGGCTTACATCGATGATATCGTTGATAAAACGCAAGTAACGTCAGTCATCGATAAAATCAACAGCATCGATATCGATGGTATTCCACTGGCGGATAAGCAATTGGAGGAAGCGATTATCGGCGGAGGGTGGAACCCTTATCCTATGGTGCGTTATTCTGAACGCCCTGACGTTGTAGCCTCCAATTTATTAGAGGGACGGGTCATATTATTCGTGGATACCTCGCCCATTGTAATTGTTCTTCCGACTACCTTTTTTGATCTTTGCCAGCATGCGGAGGAGAATCGCCAGACTCCTTTTATGGGGACATATCTGCGGTGGGTCCGTTTCATCGGCATCTTCGCTTCCATGTTCCTGCTCCCGTTATGGATGCTGCTTGTTATCCATCCTGAGTTAAAGCCTGCTATGCTGGATTTTATCGGGCCGCAAAAGACAGCGAGAATTCCTATTCTCGCTCAGTTTCTGATTGTAGAGCTTGGGGTTGATTTACTGCGGATGGCCGCCGTGCATACCCCAACACCTTTAGGCTCAGCGATGGGTCTGATTGCAGCCATATTGATTGGTGATATAGCGGTGCAGAGTGGTCTGTTTGTAAACGAAGTAGTACTGTATATGGCGGTAGCCTCAATCGGTATGTTCGCGACTCCGAGTTATGAGCTGGGTCTGGCGAACCGTATAGTCAGGCTTGTGTTATTAATTGCCGTAGCGGCGTTCCAGGTACCAGGCTTTATGATTGGCACGACGTTACTGACTATCTTCTTAACCACTCATCGGTCCTATAACTCCTCATATATGTGGCCGTTTATACCCTTTAATGCAAAGGCAATGAGTGAAATTCTATTGCGTAAACCGGTCTTAAGTTCGAAGGAAAGGCCGTCTTTTAACAAAACCAGAGACAATACCAGAATGCCGCCATCTCAAGAGAATGAGTAACAATCGTAGGAAAATACAAAACTACTGCAAATTAGTCCATTCAATGGAGTTCCCACTGTCTGTTATACTGAATACACTAAGACAGGGTGGAACCTTGATATTCCACAGAAATTGGAGGACTAAAGAATGTTTCTACACGGTACTAGCCGCATTAACGATGCTGGGCATTTGGAGATCGGCGGATGTGATGTAACTGAATTGAAAGCGGAATATGGAACCCCGCTATATATATTGGACGAGCAATTGGTTAGACAACGTTGCCGGGAATATATGGATGCTTTTAAAGCCTCCGGCCTTGGTTTCCAAGTAGCTTACGCAAGCAAGGCGTTTTCAGTAATGGCAATGGTTCGTTTGGCTGATGAAGAAGGTTTGTCACTGGATGTTGTATCCGACGGCGAACTATATACAGCTTTGCAAGCTGGCTTCCCGGCAGAACGCATCCATTTTCATGGCAACAATAAGACATCTGAAGAGATCGAAATGGCGATTGATGCCAAAATCGGCTGCTTTGTAGTCGATAATCTGGTAGAGCTTAACCTTTTGCAGTCCATTGCTGCACGTAAAGAAGTTAATGTAAACATCTTATTGCGGGTGACACCAGGTGTAGAAGCGCATACTCATGAATATACCGCAACGGGCCAGACAGATTCCAAATTCGGCTTTGATATCGGTAATGGATCGGCCTATGAAGCAGTGAAAGCAGCAGTCAGCAAAAAGAATATCACGCTGCTTGGTGTGCATTCCCATATTGGTTCGCAGATCTTTGAAACCGATGGTTTCCAGCTAGCTGTTGAGCGTGTGGCAACTTTTGCCCGCAGTGTTAAAGAAGGCTTGGAAGTGGACTTCCGTGTAGTCAATCTTGGCGGAGGTTTCGGGATTCGTTATGTCGAGGGAGATACCCCATTACATGTTTCTGAATATGTTGCAGCGATTACGGATGCAGTGAAGACTCATTTTGCTGGAATTTATAGTGCTTTGCCGGAAATTTGGGTGGAGCCGGGCCGTAGTATTGTTGGAGATGCAGGTACTACATTGTACACTGTAGGATCTAACAAGGACATTCCTGGCGTGCGTAAGTACGTTGCTGTTGATGGTGGAATGACCGACAATCCACGCCCTGCTTTGTATCAGTCTAAATACGAGGCATTGCTTGCTAACCGTGCTAACGAAGACGCAACTGAGACTGTCTCCATCGCTGGTAAATGCTGCGAGAGCGGAGATATGTTGATCTGGGATGTAGAGCTGCCGAAGGCTGAAAGCGGCGATTTGTTGGCTGTAGCCTGCACAGGCGCGTACAATTACTCCATGGCCAGCAACTATAACCGTCTTCGCCGTCCGGCTTTAGTATTCGTACAGAACGGACAAAGCGATCTTGTAGTGCGTCGTGAAAGCTATACGGATCTTATTGCCAACGATATTGTACCAGAGCGTATCGCCAAACAGACAGTTGTTGCTAAGTAATAGCCTGCTGCTGTAAGGTGGGTAAAGTTGAGCAGCATATAGAGCAAGCAGGAAAGTCTCCTGCTTGCTTTGCTTTGTGCGTGGTTTCATAGTAATATAATTGAGGTATTCTAAATTTGTTAATTTTGAAAGGGGTCATTTACATATGGCAAAGCAAGCGAAAATCACTCTAGAAAATGGCGGCGTAGTGCTGCTGGACTTGTTCGATCAAGATGCACCTAACACTGTAGCCAACTTTGAAAAGCTGGCAAAAGAAGGTTTCTACAACGGATTGACATTCCACCGTGTTATCCCTGGTTTCGTTGCTCAAGGCGGATGTCCTAACGGAACTGGCTCTGGCGGCCCAGGTTACACAATCAACTGCGAAATTAACCCAAACAAACATGAACGCGGAACACTTGCTATGGCACATGCAGGTAAGAACACAGGCGGAAGTCAGTTCTACATCTGCTACGCTCCACAACCACACTTGGATGGAGTACACACTGTGTTTGGTAAAGTAGTAGAAGGTATGGATCTTGTTGATGCTTTCAAAGGACGCGACAAAATGACTTCGGTAGAAATCATCGAAGCTTAAGATTTAATAGTTAAAAGCCAGTCTCCGAATATCGGGGCTGGCTTTTTTGTGTTGTTAAAGAATCCGCCTAACCTGTCTACGCCGTGAATTGCGCCGCTCTGGTAGCCAGAAGAATATCAAATACATAGCTAGAAACACAGTGAAGGCAAACAGCTCTTCAACAAGCAGGTAATAAGGATAAGGTCCAAAATAATCCAATACGGAATAGGTACTAGGTTTCTGGGATAGGAACATGTAGTTTGAGCCTAGGAAGTAATTAGCAGTCCAGATGCAGGCAGCCACAATATTGAGGCCGAGCATGGTGATGAGTAAAGATCTCCAAGTCGGCTTGTAGCCCTCAATCCAGGTCATGTAAAGAGACGCCAGAATAATAGAACCATGAGCTATAAAAAACAGGAGAAAGCGGAAATGAGGGAACGGATAAACTAGGTTAGGGGTGAGCAACGCAATAAATGCTCCGCCGATCCCGGCAAAGTAGAGAAAGGAATAAAGGGTTCGACTGCGTGAAATTAACATGATAATAGACAGCAGTAGAGTGATTCCACAGAGCTCGAACGGTAATGAGGAGCTGGAGCGCCAGATGTTCTGAGAGATGTACCACATTTGCAGCCCGGCTTCTGAGACTACAAGTAGTATGATTAGCAGCAAACGCACGCTTTGCCGAAGTCTTGAATCTGTACGAATTTCAAACCGTAAGCCATAGAGCAGTAGACAACTTAACGTAATGATAGACAGCGCAACCCAATGCGAAGATGAGAACATGATGAAATCCTCCGCGTGCTGGCGATCAAAAAAAGATGAAAGCTGCATAGACGAACCTCCTTTGAACGTGAAAACATCCATCAAAAATAAAGTTTGAGAATTTTAATAATCTTGATTCTAGATATCCATAAAATGGGTATATATGTATATGTTCTGTCAACTCCACCGCATAAGGAAGACTTTTCATTATATTAACATAAGATGGGGCGTAGGGCGCGGAATTACATATGAAGCTTTTGAACATGCAGGGGTGGAAAACAATTAGAACAAGAAAATGGAGGCAACAGGAACATGTTTAAGAAAAAAATAAGTGTAATGGTCATTATTTTGATGCTTGTGGCCCAATATGCCTATGGCATCGGATTTGCTCCGCAAGTAAAAGCGGCTGCGATTGATGACGAAAGAAATATCATCACCAGTGTTTCAATGGCTGTTTACGGGCCAGATGGAATCACGGTCACGAACAGCGTATACGAACGAGATGCTAATGTTACCTTGGA
This sequence comes from Paenibacillus sp. FSL H7-0943, assembly GCF_037963265.1. NCBI lineage: Bacteria > Bacillati > Bacillota > Bacilli > Caryophanales > Paenibacillaceae > Paenibacillus > Paenibacillus sp. FSL H7-0943. The sequence continues at coordinate 4,741,460 of NZ_CP150148.1, read as the reverse complement.
TTATAATTGGTCTCTTCCTAAAAATCATAATTACAAGCAAGGTGACACTTTTACTTTTCAGCTTCCAGAACAGTTCCAGCTATTTAATGATTTTAACGGACCCTTGGTCTCTGAAGATGGAGATGTAGGGAGCTTTGAAGTGAGGCAAATTTCACATGAAGTGATAATGACTTTTAATGACTACATAGAAACACATGATGACGTGCAGGGAACGCTGCGGTTAAATACTAAATTCGATAAACAGAAAATCTCGGGCAGTACTATTCAGAATATTTTATTTCCCGTGAGCGGCGGTATTCAGACAGTGACAGTTAATTTTAAACCCAGTGTTGGATCGACTATAGAGAAGAGAGGTATTCCCGAAGGCTTCAATGCGAACCAAATATTATGGACTGTTGATGTCAATAAGTCTTTGGAAGCCGTGGGGAATGCCATTGTGACGGACCCCATCCCTTCAGGCTTATCATTAAATACTCCAGTCACAGTGAGCGTGTATCAACTGAGCATTCAATTGGATGGTTCAGTAACGGAAGGAGCATTGCTCGACACAAGCAAATACTCTGCAGAGCTCTCCGGAGGGTCATTGATTGTCCGTTTTACGGAGCCTGTGATTAAAGAGGCTTACCGTATTGTATATTCCACAGGGATTACTAATGACCATCAGCTAAGCTTCACCAATACTGCAACTTTTTCAGGAGATGGGCAAGAGCCTGCCAGCTCCTCTGCCACAGTGAATGTAGAACGTGGAGGAAGCTTGAAAAAGTATTCCACAAGCTATGATGGGGGCAAGCAGATCATTTCCTGGGCAATTGAATATAACTACAATGAAAAGAACATCCCGCAAGGAAACGCTGTGTTAACAGATTTGTTCGATGATTCTCAAGAACTGGTAGCCGATTCGCTAAAAGTATATGCTGTGCAGCTGGATTCTTCCGGTGGTGCAACGTTAGGCAAGGTTTTGACAAAGGATGTTGACTACACGGTTGTTTCCACGTCAGACGTTCATAAGTCTGGGTTTGTATTGCAATTTGCACACGATGTTACTTCACCATATCGAATCGAATATAAGACAAAAGCGATAAAACGCGTGTTTGAGGATGCCACCATAACTAATACAGTATCTGATAGTACGTATAGTGATCAGGCTACCCGATTAATCCGGTCTTCCATTCTTTATAAGACTTTATCAACCGTAGATTATCAGAATAAAACATTAGGCTGGAAGGTCACATTGAATAGTGATAATTACCCGATGAGCCATGTTACAGTTACCGAATCCTTCCCATTTGGCGGCCTAAAGTTTATTCCAGAATCACTGGTGATTAGAAATCTGAATGGGAATGTTTTAAATCCAAATAACTATGATCTAGTGTACAACTCACCTGTCGAGCCTAATAAAGGCTTCAAGGTAGTGTTTAATTCACCGATATCTGGTCTTTATACGATTAGCTATACTACAGAATTTAACAAGGATTGGATTTGGGCTAAAACTGAAAATTTCAATAACAAAGTTCGGTTAGACTGGATGGACACTACTGAAGCCTTACGCACGATAGAAGCAGAAGGGTTATTCATTCCTAGACCTGAGGCGAAAAGCAATGGATTTAAAGCGGGAGCCTACGATGCTTCAACTAAAAAAATTACTTGGACGATAGGCGCCAATTATAACGGCAAAACCCTCGAAGCTCCGGCGCTTGTTGATATTTTAAAATCAGGCCAGACCTTGGTTCCTGGTTCACTAAAAGTTTACACTATGAATATTGCAAAGAATGGTGACCCTACCAAGGGTACAGAAGTGAATCCTAATAAATATACCTATAGCGTAAATAGCGTAAATAGCGATAATGAATTAAAGGTTATTTTTACAGATAAGATTAACTCCGCTTTCTACATTGAATTTAACACAAGTCTTGAAGGGCAAATAATAGGCACTACTGTTGATAATAAAGCTAATCTCTATGATGGAGCAAAAGTGGTTTCCAAAGATTTGACCGCCTCCGTAAAAATTCCTTTTGGAGAGGATTATGTGCTGAAGGACGGTACACAAAACGGGGATAAAATCGACTGGAGCCTGCAAATTAACCGGGGGCAGTCTACTGTAAAGGATGCTCTAATCAAAGATACTCCTAGTGCTAATCAAATTTTGCTGCAGAATTCATTCCATCTGTATCCTACGGCTGTAGCTGTGAACGGAGATATCACGAAAAGCGGCCCTGAATTGATTCAGGGTATTGATTATAGCGTTGTTATCACAACGGATGCCGATGGAAAACAATCCTTTGAGTTAAGCTTTGCCTATGAAATCAGCAGGGCTTACATTCTCGAATATCAATCCCTGATTGTGGCTAACACTGGAGACAAAGTAATAAATACTGTACATTTCAGTGGTTTTAACGGCAGCGAAATAAGTAAAGAAACCTCTAGAGAAATTATTGTCGGGGTCTCCAGCGGTTCTGGCACAGGCAGCGGGGGAAGAGGCACTCTCAATATTAAGAAGTTAGATGCTGATGATAATTTAAAGGCGCTTGGTGATGCGACTTTTGCATTGTATCGACTAAATGGCACGGAACGTGTACTGATTAACAGTCTAACTACAGATGCAGAGGGTACAGCGACATTTAATAAAATATGGCTGGGTAACTATGTATTGGTGGAGACAGCAGCTCCAAATGGTTACGTGCTCGATACATCCGAGCATCCAGTGGAGATTCGTTCCTCGTCAGCGATTCAACTGGTGATTACGAATCAAAAAGCAGTGGAGCCCACGCCTACGGTAACGCCAGAACCAACCGGTGCTCCAACAACAACACCAGAACCAACCGTAACACCTGCACCATCAACAACGCCAGCACCGACGGTTTCTCCATCACCAGAAGCGACTGCTGCACCTACACCAATCCCTACAAGCAGCACATCTGGAGGTTCGGTGGTACCCACGTCTACAAGCTCGCCCGTACCCGAAGTAATTATTAATGATCCAGCTGTTCCTGCTGGTCCTGGAAATGCGGCCGATCCAGGATCCCTGACATCAACCGATGAGGGAACTCCTGAGCAAGAGATTACCGAAGAAGAAATTCCATTAGGAGAAGTTGATATCGACGATGAAGAAGTACCAAAAGGTACGGTGAACAATAGCACTTCGGGTGCTCCTCAGCTGCCGAAGACAGGTGAGAACAGTCCTTTGCCTCTGTATCTGTCGGGAATAGGGTTGATAACCATAGGATTTGTTATGAACCGAGTATTTAGACGTAGAGGTAAGACAGAGTGATCGGAGATTAGTGTGATTTAAGATTTTTTTGCAAAAGCACCCAGCATGATAAATGCCGGGTGCTTTTGTGCTTTTTTTTTGAAAATTTTATGGCTGATTCTTAAGTGTACCGGCGTTATCTGAGGTGCTTAGGTTATAGCGCAGCCATTCGCCTTCCTTTTCACTTGAGACATTCCAGCCGAGCTGTTCGGCAACAAAGGCTAGCGGGACTAAAACTTTTCCTCCTGCCAGTAGCGGCGCAGCATCAATGGTGAGAGCTTTCCCGTTCACGAGTGCTTTGACACTGCCCACTGTCATAGTAACGGTGTTCTCGGCGGAAGTAAGCGATACAGTTTTAGTGGCCGCATCCCACGTTATGGATGCACCCAGGGCTGTCCCGATATCTTTGGCGGGCAGCCATAATTCTTTATTTCCTTGCACTAAACGGATGTTAAGTGCTAGTGGTAATCCATTTACTTGTACACTGCTGCGATAAACTTTTCCGTTATTATCCATAACGGCGCTTTCCGCCTGTGATTCCAGCGAGCTATTAAGCGCCTTTATGTTGCTGGAAGTTACCCGATATTTGGAATTGTCCTGTCCGATAGCTTCTGCTATCCACGTGTTAACCTCACCATTATGATGGCTTAAATCCTTATAGAGGTCTAGGTTGAATGTCCAATCCGCTTCGGCTTGGAAATCGTATAGCTTCACATTTGGAAACTGTTCAAATTGCTCGAATATCCATTGCCGCATGAAAAGCTGATTGTTAAAGCGAACGGGATTGCTGGCAGACCAAGCGACCTGACGCATAACGCTGTAGGGTGGGTAGTAGAAATAAAACTGGACATCGGGATATTCCTCCAGCAGAGGACGGATATACGTATTAAAATAGCCCTTTACTTGCTCAATGCTTTCCTCGTTAGTACCGTAATCCAGCTCCTTGTCACAAGCCATTAGGTAAGATTCTGCAACGTATTGCTTGCCAAACACTACTTTGTTATCCCAGTTGTATAAATATTCCAAATTCTGGTTAGCTTCACCACTCAGGTTGTTTTTGATGCTGCTTATAAATTGTTTATATACAGATGAATTGAACCAGTATTTGTAGTCGGTCCACAGTTTACCGTCATACAGATAGTCAGGGAAATCTTCCTCATCTTCCGCTGTGGCGAGTTTCAAAGAGAAATAATCCAAACCCCAGAGCACTTGTTTTACTTTGCCTGTCTCCAAGGCGAGTTTGGCAATTTTATAATGCTCATCGACCGTGGATCCTTCCATAGATAACTTTAAGGTTGTCCCACCTAAGCTGGCATCTACTTGAGAGGGAAGAAAGTTCTCTGTCATAGACGTGCCGATGATAATATTGTCGTAGTCGTAATTTTTAGCTAAACCCGGATTCTGATAACGTTCTTCTTCTGACAAGAGTGGGGTATACCACGATGGACGGTGATAGAATTGTAATGGGTCGATAAAAGCAGTAATCAGCGCCGTTAGAAGCGCTAACAAGCTGAAACAAAGCAGGAAATAACCTATGAAACGTTTCGATTTAGTATGAATCCCGGGGGATTTACGTGGGTTGTTATTATTTTGAAGCCGTGATGCAAGCATCATCATTCCTCCTTACAGTTCTAGAAGTTAAAGTATAAAAAGGTTGTAATTCGGCTGAAGAATAACAGCGAGAACAAAATGATAAATGCCATTACAAATGCTGTTTTCCAGCTATACTGAAAATTACGTTTGTTCAACAGATGAAGGGGATTCCAGAGAATGATCGTCATTAAGATGAGAATCAGGATGATTGCCCATTTAAGCGATCCAATAGATTGCAAAGATACCCCGTTAAGTCCACTCATCCCTTTCAACAAACGAAATGCCTGCGATATATGTTCTGCACGGAAAAACACCCATGTGATGTTCACAAATATGAAAGTCAGCAACCATGATAACCATTTGGGAAGGGAGAAGCCCCAGCGTCCCCAACATTTCTCTACAGCTTGTCCTACTCCATGCAAGAGCCCCCACAGGATGAACAGCCAACCCGCACCGTGCCAGAAACCACCGAGCAGAAAAGTAATAATGACATTTCGGATCGAAATCCAGAAGCTTTTCCGGTTGCCGCCAAGTGGAATGTAGATATAATCTCTAAGAAAATGGCTGAGCGTAATATGCCAGCGTCTCCAGAAATCGCGGATGCTTATGGCTCGGTAGGGTTCATTGAAATTTTGCGGCAGATGGATGTTGAACAGCAGTGCTATTCCAATCGCCATATCGGTATAGCCGCTGAAATCATAGTAGATTTGTAAGGTATAGGAAAGGATAGCGACCCATGAATCTACAAAATATGTTGCAGCTGCAAAACCGTTATCAGCATAACCAGCTAGGGTATCCGCTAGGATGACTTTTTTTCCTAATCCGATGCTGAAGAAGAGGGTCCCCTTCCGTATGTTGTTCCAATTCCAAACCTTATTTCGCAGTTTATCGAATTGGGGCATCATATCCTTGTGATGAAGGATGGGACCGGAGATCAGATGCGGGAAAAAAGTCACAAATAGCGTGTAATTCAAAAGATTGTACTCACGCGCTTGGTTCCGGTAAACATCAACGAGGTAGGCGATTTGTGTAAAGGTAAAGAAACTTATGCCTAAAGGCAATATAAGATGGTGCAGAGAAAGGTTGCTTGCGGTTACCTCATTCCAATTTTCTATAAAAAAATCCGTGTATTTGTAATAGCTGAGTAATAGAATATTTGTGCTTAAGCTAAAGATTAGCAGCGGCCGGCGAAGCTTAGCTGTTGTGGAATGAATGAAATGGCCCATAACATAGTTAAATAAGATGGATAACAAGATTAGAGGGACATATTTTATGTTCCAATACCCGTAAAAAACTAAAGAGGCGAGGGTAAGCCATACCTTAGCACAGAGTGTGAGACGAAGACGATTCAGAATAAAATATCCGGCCAGCACGATAGGCAGAAAACCAAACATAAAGGGATACGAATTAAATAGCATAACAACAATCCTCACTTATAGCAGATTTGGTATGAAATCACTATAAGCCAGAGATCTTAAGGCTTTATGTTATGAAATCTTATCATTTTCTTAATGGATGAGATTGTACAAAAAAATCCCTGCAAGCATCATTCGCTCACAGGGAAAGAGGTTTCAAATTCAGTTTGTTTGCGTGTGCTTTTGGCTGTAATGGTTCCGCCGTGAAGCTCTGCAATACTCTTGGCTATGGCCAGCCCTAAGCCACTTCCGCCTGTCTCTCGGGAGCGGGATTTATCGACACGATAAAAGCGTTTAAATAAGTGGGGGAGGTCGGATGCAGGGATAGGAGTACCGTAATTCGTACATAGAGCAACTATTCTATCGTCTTTTCTAACAACAGAAATGTCTAGAATTTTTCCTTCCTTTCCGTATCTTACGGCATTGGTAAATAGGTTCTCATACAATCGCACCAGCTCGTCCGCATCTCCGTTGATAATCAGAGGAGCTGTATCTGTATGAATGCGGTAGGTCATATCTGCTTGTTCCAGTACGGGTGCAAATTCCTCAATCAGCTGTTCGAGCAGCTTGCCGAGATCTACAGGCTCAATATTTAGCGGTAATCCGCTGCTGCTGACGCGAGTGTATTCAAATAAATCGTCGATTAGCTTTTTAAGAGTCAAAGATTTCTCATAGGCAATATTCACATAATAACGCAGCTCAACCTCATTTTTATAACGATCCTTCTCCACATATTCAAGGAATCCGAGAACAGAGGTTAGTGGGGTTCGGAGGTCATGGGACACACCTGTGATTAGGTCGTTTTTGGCTTTTGCAGCGGCTCGTTCTTCCTCTATAGCAGATTTTAGCTTGCCAGCCATAGTGTTCATATTTTCAGCGAGCTTTCCGAGTTCATCCGTACCTGTTACCGGCACCTTGAAAGACAAATTGCCATCCGCAATGGCCTGAACTCCGCTCGTAATGTTATGAAGATTCTTAGTTGTATTTCTGGACAGTTTTAGGATGAAAAAAATAAATAAAGGAATCCCTATAAGAATCACAACTGGCGTTGATCCAATGGTATTGATCACCCAGAGAATGAGTCTGACTCCCCAAAAGGAGCGTGAAGGATTTAACCACAGCAATAGTGAAGTGCCATAATAGCCGCCCATTAAGATTAAAGCGGTGAGTGCTAGGCTCGTTAAGCTGAAGCCAACTATTTTCCAGGATAGGGTATCGAATCGTTTAAAGTTCAACTAGAAGGACCTCCTTTTTCCAGTTTGTAGCCAACGCCCCATACCGTTTTTAAGTATTGTGGTTTACGCGGATTTTCTTCTATTTTTTCTCTGATTTTACGAATATGCACCATAAGGGTATTGTTGCTTTCCAGGAATTGTTCTTTCCATACTTTGGCGTAGATCTGCTCCATGCTTAGGACTTGTCCCTTATTACGGGCGAGCAGCTCTAGAATCGCAAATTCTCGCGGGGTAAGCTTAACTGGGTGATCATCCACACTTACTTCATGCGTAACCGAATTAATAACCAAGCCATCAATGATGATTTCATCCTGTTTGGCGTTTAGATCTGCCATGTAATTTCGAGTTCTGCGCAGCTGGGATTTAACACGGGCAACTAACTCCAGCGGACTAAAAGGTTTCGTAACATAATCATCTGCACCTACGCTTAGTCCGGTGATTTTATCAAGTTCCTGCCCTTTAGCAGATAACATGATGATCGGAAATTTTTGCGTTTCACGAATTTTAATACAAGCCTCGATGCCGTCCATATTAGGCATCATGATATCAAGAACCATGAGGTCTATAGTCTCTCTATTGATAATTTCGAGTGCTTCCAGCCCGTCTTTGGCAGTTAACAGCCGGTAACCCTCGTTCTCCAGATAGATCTGCATTAGTTTAATAATCTCGGCTTCGTCGTCCACCAATAGCAGCGTTGCGTTGTGCATTTCTCAGCGTCCTTTCTTGCTTGTAAAGCGCAATTCTTGCTATAAGAAGTATACAACATTTTCTTGTTTGGCAGCCTCATTTGAAGACCAGTGAAGGCAAAGGTACTGTATAGCAGCTAATAAATTAGTGGAATAAAAGACCAAATCCCCCACAGCATTATGTCAGTTTGTTTTTTCTTTTAGCTTGCTCTGATTACTGTGCCTCAATCCATGTTTTGATCTGTGGATAATACATTCTCAGCCATGGCTCTAACATGTAAGAAGAAAAATTCTTAAACCTTATTTAACAGGAAACTTCTTAACAGCGGTGGCAGGTAAAAGTAAAGGGAAACTTAATAGTTTCTTAACAAGTCTTAAGAATTAGGAAGCTACTATGCTATAATAATTTCAAATTATATATGTTGGGGGTTATTTGGAATATGTGGAAAGAATTCAAAGCTTTTGCCTTAAAAGGAAATGTTCTTGATTTAGCGGTTGCGGTCATTATTGGAGCTGCATTCGGAAAGATTGTAACTTCATTAGTAAATGACATTATTATGCCAATTGCAGGTTTGCTTACGGGTGGTATAGATTTAAAGGACCGGGTGCTTGAAGTCACTACGGACCTGAAAATACCTTACGGACTATTTTTACAATCGGTTGTGGATTTCTTTATTATTTCGTTCTCCATCTTTCTGGTGATCAAGCTCGCCAATAAATTTCAGCGCAAAGAAGCCGTTAAAGTTGAAGTGGTAGAGACTCCAGCACCTGCAGAGGATATCGTGCTGCTTACGGAAATTCGTGATCTTTTGAAACAACAAGAACGTGGTTTGTAATCCTGAAATATAACCAAGAAGCGCCAGGAGTCCTTGTCCTGGCGCTTCTTGGTTTCCTTTTATAAACTCAGTACAATCTATAATCTAGTTACAAATTTTAAGTAAATATAATAAACGCACTTGCATTTCGCTGGTGTAAGTGATAATTTTGTTAGTAAGGAAAACTTGAATCTCAATTAAATAAAGGATCAATCCTTCAGGGCAGGGTGTAATTCCCTACCGGCGGTGATGCTGTTGTAGAAGTAACTTATTCAGTTCATCTACAGTGCTCAGTCCGCTACCCGGCTCGCGTTGTTGACGCGAACGGTGGACCTGGTGAAATTCCGGGACCGACAGTATAGTCTGGATGGAAGAAGGAGAGGTTGACTGCTTGTCTGCAATGGACTGGCGGATCGCAGTGTTTTCATATAATCATGTGCGATATTTCACAATACCCGTCGATTGACGGCTATTTAAGCACACTTTTATTTGGACTGCCGATGAACTCTCGCATAACCCATCTTGAACTCCTCCTGGAGAATGAGATGGGTTTTTCTGTTTTTTTAGCTTAAGAATTGACAGCAGTGGATAGGAGGAAGAGATGGACAACATGAATGATGAGTTTTATATGTCGCTAGCACTGGACATGGCCGAACGTGCCCAAGGACAGACGGGAATTAACCCTGTTGTTGGCTGCGTTGTGGTGAAGAATGGAGCAATGATTGGACTCGGAACTCATTTACAGCGAGGTACGGGGCATGCCGAGGTGCACGCCTTGAATATGGCAGCTGGGCAGGCACAGGGTAGTACGGCATATGTCACACTAGAACCGTGCAGCCATTATGGAAAAACTCCACCTTGCAGCCAAAGGCTGATCGATGAAGGGGTAGCTAGGGTTGTAGTTGCTTGTGAAGACCCCAACCCCCAGGTGGCAGGAAGAGGAATCCAAATGCTGCGTGACCAAGGGATTGAGGTCGAAGTAGGTTTGTTGCGTGATCGCGCGCTTCGATTGAATGAGCGTTTTATCAAATATATTTTGACAAAACAACCTTTTGTTACGCTGAAGAGTGCAAGTACACTTGATGGCAATCTAGCTACCAAATCTGGTGACAGTAAATGGATTTCGAATGGGGAAGCGCGGGAGATCGTACATACGCTGCGGCATCGGCATCAGGGCATCATGGTCGGTGTGAATACAGTGATTGCTGATAATCCCTCTCTGACAACAAGAACAGAAGTGCCTGGCATTAACCCGACGCGGATCATCATTGATTCCGGGCTACGTATTCCTCTGGATTCGGCAGTTGTATGTGATGGTCTAGCGCCTACACTTATTGTAACAACCGATGCTGCAGATCCTGCTAAGAAGGCTGCACTGCTGGAAGCAGGCGTTCAAATCGTTGTGTGCGGAGCAGGTCCAAGAGTGGATCTGAAGGCGGCCATGATATCCCTTGGCGAAATGGAAATTGGCTCTATTTTACTGGAAGGCGGGGGGACGCTGAATGGTGCGATGCTGGAGAGCGGGCTAGTGGATCGTGTGATTCTTTTCTTCGCTCCAAAAATTGTCGGCGGTGGTGCAGAAGCGAAAGGGACTTTCGTATTTCCGGGTGTAGAGCTGATGAAGGATGCGATCTCACTTGAAGGATTGGAAGTAAAAGTGCTAGGAGATAATGTATGTATCAGCGGTACTCCGGTACGCTAACAAAAGCTATGCAAGAAGTGAATTTGAGGAAGTAATGCTTTTTAGGAGGGATATCATGTTCACCGGATTAATTGAAGAGGTTGGTGTTTTGCGCAGTGTCTCCGCCGGTGGGGAAATGATGGTGCTGAATATTGCCGCTTCGGTCATCATGGATGATCTAAAAATCGGTGACAGTGTGTCCGTCAATGGGGTTTGTCTCACGGCGACAACTTTGGGCGATCATTCCTTTACAGTGGATGTAATGCCGCAGACCTACCGGAATAGCAATCTGAAGGAGCTGAAGCCCGGCAGCCGGATGAATCTGGAACGAGCGATGGCAGCCGGCGGGCGTTTTGGAGGGCATATTGTCCAAGGACATGTTGATGGCACTGCCATTATTAAAAGTGTAAAACGTGATCAGAATGCTGTTGTATTCGAGATTGCACCGGATCGTAAATCACTATTTAAATATATTATCCCCAAGGGATCGATCACGATCGACGGCATTAGTTTAACTGTAGTGAAGACTACAGCAACATCGCTTGCAGTGTCCATTATTCCGCATACGTTAGGGGAAACAGTTCTGACGCACAAACGGGCCGGGGATAGTGTGAATATCGAGTGTGACGTACTTGGCAAATATGTAGATCATTTATTGCATTATGGCTCAGCCGCCCAAGATGAGGAAGGCGAGAGCCGCTCCGGGATTAGTCATGATTTTTTGGCGGCGAACGGGTTTGTTTAAATAAAGAGTTTGCTTACGAAGAAGGGAATAATCTTTCGTAAAGCTTTTAGGAGGATAGGATCATGAGCGAGCAATCGAAAAAGGAAAGTGTCTTGGATCCGATTGAAGAAGCAATATATGACTTAATGCGCGGTAAAGTCATCATTGTAGTGGATGATGAAGATCGTGAGAATGAAGGGGATTTTATAGCCCTTGCTGAACGTGCGACACCAGAGGTCATCAATTTTATGATTACTGAGGGACGTGGATTGGTTTGTATGCCTATTACCCAGGAGCGTGCGGCAGAACTTGAACTGCAAGCTATGGTAACCCACAATACCGATAATCACGGTACGGCTTTTACCGTATCTGTTGACCATAAAGATACAACCACTGGGATCTCTGCGGGGGAAAGATCTTTGACCGTTAAAGCCATGATTGATCCAAAAGCGAAACCTGCTGATTTCCGCAGACCGGGGCATATGTTCCCGCTGATTGCGAAAAAAGGTGGCGTTCTGCGCCGCTCCGGACATACGGAGGCTGCTGTTGATCTAGCGCGGATGTGTGGCGCTTATCCAGCCAGTGTCATTTGCGAGATTATCAAGGAAGATGGCTCAATGGCCCGCTTACCTGATCTAATCGAAATTGCCCGCAAGCATGATCTTAAGCTGATCAGTATCAAGGATCTTATTCATTATCGCAACGAAAAAGAACAACTCGTCACACGCGAAGTGTCTGTACGACTTCCTACCGATTTTGGAGATTTCCAGACCATTGCTTATACAAATGAAGTGGATGATAAAGAGCATGTAGCTTTGGTAAAAGGCGATATTTCCGGCGATGAGCCAGTGCTTGTACGTGTACATTCCGAATGCCTGACTGGTGATGTATTCCACTCCCATCGCTGTGATTGCGGCCCGCAATTTGAAGCTGCACTGCGGCAGATCGAAACTGCCGGTAGGGGCGTGTTACTCTATATGCGCCAAGAAGGCAGAGGCATTGGCCTTATCAATAAGCTTCGGGCTTACAAGCTGCAAGAGGAAGGTCTTGACACTGTAGATGCGAATCTAAAGCTTGGTTTTCCAGCAGATCTGCGTGACTATGGAATTGGAGCACAGATTCTGAAGGATCTGGGTGTGCGCCAAATCCGTCTGCTCACGAACAACCCGCGTAAGATCAAAGGGCTGGAGGGTTATGGGTTGGAAGTCGTTGAGCGCGTGCCGATACAAATGCCGGAGAACAAGGACAACACCAATTATCTCCACACGAAGCAAGCGAAGCTTGGACATATGCTGTCTTTTGACGATATTGAACAAAATGAGGATTCGAAAGCTTAACCATACATTATAAAAAACGAAGGGTAGATGATGGATATGCCGAAATATTTAGAAGGTCACTTAGTTTCTGAGGGGTTAAAATACGGAGTTGTTGTAGGACGTTTTAATGAATTTATTACCAGCAAGCTTTTGTCAGGTGCACTTGATGCCTTTAAACGCCATGGTGTTGGTGATGATGAAGTGGATGTTGCTTGGGTTCCAGGGGTATTTGAAATTCCGTTGATCGCGCAAAAAATGGCTGAAAGCGGCAAATACGACGCTGTAATCACCTTAGGAACGGTTATCCGTGGTTCCACTACACACTATGATTATGTATGTAATGAAGTTGCCAAAGGAGTAGCCGCTATCAATCTTAAGACCGGCGTGCCGACCATTTTTGGCGTAGTCACTACTGAAAATATTGAACAGGCCATCGAGCGTTCAGGAACCAAAGCAGGCAATAAAGGCTGGGATGCTGCGACTGCTGCGATTGAAATGGCGAATCTTAACAAACTGTTTAAGTAAGTCAGCTATTGACGAATCAGTCGAATTCGTGCTTATTTATAGTATAAGAAGAAAGCATGGATTATAAGAGCCCTTTCTACTTGTGTAGCGTCCAGACGGGCGCTGCACTTTACTTTTTTTGGCGGGAGGATGCTTCGTGACTGTATTGTACAAGCTGGAGACGTTTGAAGGTCCGCTGGATCTGCTCTTGCATTTAATTGATAAGGCGGAAATCGACATCCAGGACATTCCGGTCGCCGAGATCACCGAACAGTATATGGAATACCTGCGTAGCATGCAGGAGCTTGAATTGGATATTACGAGTGAATTTCTCGTGATGGCCGCTACCCTTTTATCTATAAAGAGCAAGCTATTGCTGCCCAAACCACCGGTCATTGAGATCGATGATTTTGAATATTACGAAGAGGATGAATTTGATCCACGAGCTGAACTTGTTCAGCGACTGATTGAGTATCGTAAGTTCAAGAGTATTGCTGTACATTTAATGGATATGGAGAGCGAGCGGAGCTTGATTTTTACGAAGGAGCCTGAGGATTTGGGTCCATTCGTGCCAGAAGAGATTGATCAAACGCTAAAAGGACTACATACCTCAGACTTAATAGCCGCTTTTCGTAAAGCGCTAAGTAAGGCTGCCAGAAGGTCTTCTTACCAGCGGATCACCCGGGATGAAATATCGGTAAAAGATCGTATACGTGATGTATCAGATGCGCTGCAGCGCAGAGGAACAGGCGGTAAGCTGCATTTCTCGGCACTGCTTCACGATGAAATGGCACGGCACGAAATCGTAGTTACTTTTCTTGCGATTCTGGAACTGATGAAAATGAAGGCGATTTTTTGCTACCAAGAGAAATTGTTTGATGACATCGTAATGGAGTGGAGAGGAGGAGAACACTTCAATGGATTACAAAACGCTGAAATCGATTATTGAAGGCCTGCTGTTTCTATCAGGGGATGAGGGAATCTCCGTACGCCAAGTGGCTGAAATTACGGAACAGCGCCCAGAGCTTGCGGCCGGAGCCTTAGAGGAACTAAAAGAAGATTATGTAGCACAGGAGCGGGGCTTACAGGTAGTGCAAATTGCCGGGAATTATCGGCTGGCTACATTGCCTGATCATGCCCACTATTTTGAGCGTCTGGCCTATTCACCATCCAGATCAACCTTGTCTCAGGCTGCCTTAGAGACTCTCGCAATCGTGGCTTATCGCCAACCGATTACGCGGGTGGAGATTGAAGAGATCCGAGGTGTGAAGTCGGAACGCGCAATTCATACGCTGAATAACAAGGATTTGATTCATGAGGTTGGTCGTGCGGAAGCGGTAGGCCGGCCAATTTTGTACGGGACGACTAAATCCTTCTTGGAGAGCTTTGGTCTTGCCAGTCTAAAGGATCTGCCGGAACCGACAAATTTTGAGTCCACGGATAATTTGGAAGAAGAGACACAGCTATTGTTCAATAAGCTGGATACTCAAATGACTTTTGAGGATGTCGAGCTGCCTTAGTTCGTACGAGAACGCTAATAATTGTATTGAAGGGACTGCCCTTAAACCATTTATGTGGTTTGGGACAGTCCCTATTTTTATTTAAACTCATATTTTTTATGCAAACCCCGAATTTTTTCCAGCTTAAATTGCCATACTAAACCAAAGGTTCCCATTATTAAGGTTTCTTGGAGGTAAATACGTGACGTTATGGCTTGCAATTCCCCTTGTTTTGCTTGTACTGGCACTGATCCTGGTCCTGTCTTCATCTATCGATTTCCGCATACGGTGTTATAAACATGGAAAAAATGACCTGCTCGAATTAGATGTTACCTCTCTTTTTGGTTTGATAAAGCTTCACTATGAACTTCCCCAATTGGTCTTTAAGGGATTGGAGCAGGGTGTGTGGGGAAAGTTTAAAGAGACAGGGACTGCGACGACAGGTGTAGATACCGTAAAAGAAGAGATATTTGATAAAGAAAGAGTAATGCACTGGCGCGCCAATGTTAACCAAGCTGTGAAATCTACACGCGGCTTGAAGGAATGGTTAAAAGAGACTGTAGCTCATGTCAAAATATCAAAGCTCGATTGGTCCACCGATTTCTCTCTTGGTGATGCAGCAGACACTGCGACCGCATCGGGAGCGGTTTGGGGCCTGAAATGGAGTATTGTTGGTTTTATTTCGCAGTGGGTGAAATTGCAGCAGCATCCTCGAATTTTTGTTAAGCCTGTTTTTGAAGATGAGCTTTGTTTTGCAATGGAGTTTGTCTGTAAGGGGAAAATGTCAGTCGGCTATACTTTGTATGCCTTAATGCGACTATCTCGGCGTGTCTTGCGTGAAAAAGGCGGGATCGGCCATTGGAGAAATCTGCTGAAACAGATGCGTCAGGAGCCACACGGGAAAGTTTAAAATGAAAGTTACATACAAATGGGCGGATGTGGGGATGATATACGCTGTAGAAGAAAGAGAAATCGTACTCAATTAAAGGAGGAAACAATATGAGCGACCATCCTATTCAAGGCCTAATGCAAACAGCGATGGAAAATATCAAGGGTATGGTAGATGTGAATACCATTGTCGGTGATCCAGTACAAACCCCTGACGGCAGCATTATCCTGCCTATCAGTAAAGTTGCCTTTGGATTTGCTGCTGGTGGTAGTGATTATCGAGTAGAAGATTCTATAAGTGGTTCAAGCTCCCAAGGTGGAGTCAAAATGCTTCCATTTGGTGGAGGTAGCGGGGGAGGCGTCTCCATTCGACCGATCGCTTTTTTAGTGGTAGGTAAGGATGGAGTGAATATTGTCCCTCTGGACAATCAAACTCACCTATTCGAAAAAATCATCGATGCAACACCAGGGCTCATCGACAAAATTCAAACGATGTTCCAAACCGGTAATGCTGCAGCTCAAACGCCGCCAACACCTGCCACACCGGCAGCAGCACCTGTTAAAACCGATCCAAGTACATCTCAATCTTCAACTCATTAGGTACACATAATTCTACAAATAGCCTCGGGGATATCGCCATACACAGGCGGTGTCCCTTTTTTGACGTGTCAGAAAGTATATTTTGATCCCCAAATTACCTGAGAATGTATCGAAGCAAAGCCTCACGTTGTGGGGATATTTTGTGTGGAACATCCCAAGGAGTGGACATACCCTAAGGCTGGTCCGCATACACTTGTACAACATAAACACTTTTACTTAAGATCCGATAAGAAGCCGGAGGATGAACATGAAGACAATAACCCGTAAATGGCCATTCGCCTTAATATTGTGCCTTTCGCTGCTGCTTCTGGCGCCGCTATCTTCAATTCAGGCCGAGAACAGCTCTATCTCTACACATGCAAGAGCAGCGGCACTGATTGATGTGGAATCTGGGCGTATTTTGTACAGCAGCCGTGGGGATGAGCCTATGCTTATTGCCAGCTTGACCAAAATTATGACCGCCCTCGTCGCCATTGAGAATGGTGATTTAGCCTCTAAAGTCAAAGTAGGAAAAAATGCCTATGCGAAAGAAGGCTCTTCTATTTACTTGCAGCAGGGAGAAGAGATGACGCTGGAAAATATGCTGTATGGCCTGATGCTGCGCTCAGGGAATGATGCAGCAACGGCGATCGCTGAGCATATCGGTGGTTCTGAGGAAGGTTTTGTATACCTTATGAACGCTAAGGCTGAGGAGCTAGGGCTAACCCATACTCATTTTGCTAATCCCCATGGTCTTGACGCTGAAGGGCATTATTCTAGTGCTAACGACTTGGCTGTTCTGACCGCTTATGCTCTTCATAATCCTGTATTTAAAGAAATTGTGAAGACGCAGGAGAAAACTGCAGACAATCCAAATGAGAAATGGGATTACAAATGGAGAAACAAAAATAAGATGCTGTATTTATACGAGGGAGCGGACGGTGTAAAGACAGGTTATACCAAAAAAGCACTGCGCTGCCTTGTCAGCTCTGCCACCAGAAACGGCCAGCAGCTTGTCGCAGTTACTATAAATGACGGCGATGACTGGAATGATCATGCTTCCCTGCTAAACTTCGGGTTTAATCACTATCCGCTCAAAACACTGATCGAACGTGGTGATGCCGTGTCGGGCTATAACTTTGTAACCTCCAAAACCTTTGCTTATCCACTTGGACAAGGTGAACAAAATAGAGTGATCACGAAACTTGTTTTAAATCAGAAGGAAAGTGCTTCAGCCGAAGCTACACGAGCGAATTTTGGATTGCAAGGAGCGCTTGTGCTGGAGCTGGGCGGAAAAGAAATAGGTCGCGTGCCGGTGTATACTCCTGAGAACCTGCCTCCTGAGCAATCTGCTTATATGAAAAAGTACAGTCCCACACTAGCACAGGCTTACCCGGCAAATAATTGGTTCCAGGCGCTGGGCAGTGCACTGAAGGCTCTATTTGAAATGGGAGCGAGTTCGAAATAAGAAAATGGGCTGATGAATGAAGAAGGAGGCGTATCCATGATTAACGGGATTTGGCTAGGAATGATCATCATCGGTTTTCTGTTCGCCGCCGTTAACGGCAGAATGGATGAGTTTACAGCCGCCGTATTCGACGGAGCCAAGAGTGGGGTAACGGTAAGTTTTGGCTTAATCAGTGTGCTTGTGTTCTGGCTTGGGATTATGAAGATAGCAGAAGATGCAGGTTTGCTTAAAAAGATTGCCAAGGTGCTTGGCCCTGTCGTAGCTTTTTTATTCCCTGATGTGCCGAAAGGGCATCCTGCCATAGGATATATTCTCTCCAATATGAGTGCTAATCTGCTCGGACTAGGCAATGCCGCAACGCCAATGGGCATCAAGGCGATGCAGGAGCTGCAAAAGCTCAACCCTGATAAAGAGACCGCGACACCAGCCATGTGTACTCTTCTAGCGCTTAACACAGCAAGCATTACGCTTATCCCGGCCACACTGATTGCCATCCGGTTAAACTATGGTTCAGCCGATCCCGCAGGCATAGTAGGTACAACACTTGCAGCAACGGCCGTGGCTACACTTGCAGCGATTGCGGCAGACCGGTTTTTCCGAAGGTTGACTTTATTGCGCAAACCGCCGAAGCCCCCTTCAGCAAAGTCCGGGGTTCCTCCTTTGGCGAAGACAACACTCCCTAATTCCTCATTGAAAGGGTGAACGTGATTTGTACCAGTTTATCAGTCTCATATCGGCATGGGCGATTCCGGTCATGATCACGTTCATCCCGCTCTATGCTTTTACGCGCAAAGTGCCAGTCTACGAATCCTTTGTTGAAGGTGCGAAAGATGGGTTTGGCACGGCCATTGCGATTATTCCCCATCTTGTGGGGATGCTGGTTGCGATCAGCGTTTTTCGCGCTTCCGGTGCGCTGGATTTTTTTATGGGCTTCATATCCCCAGCCCTGCGGGGGCTTGGTGTTCCGGCAGAAGTATTGCCGCTTGGTCTTCTGCGGCCGCTTACGGGGACTGGGTCGCTTGCTTACACTACGGATCTAATCCGTGTGCATGGCCCGGATTCTTTAATTGGTATGATTGCTTCCACCATACAGGGGAGCACAGATACTACGCTTTATGTTTTGACCGTTTACTTTGGAGCTGTAGGCGTACGGAATGGCCGTTATGCGCTTAAGGTTGGCCTGTTCTCCGATGTTGTCGGCTTTGTCGCCGCGATCGCTGTGTGTTTGCTATTATTTGGATAGTCACCCCATTGCCCCCCTGAACATATGCTATTGCAGCAATGTGGAGGGGGGCATTCCGCAATGAACTATAAAGGCTTTATTCTGCATCATTCTAGCTGCACATCCATTAACGGTAAAGGTTTTGACTTCTGGGTAGGAGTGGATGGCGCAATTTATGCAGCACCGCTACTGACAGATCCGGAGTATATTCATATTTGTTTGGAAGGTGATTTTGGTAAGAAAGTGGGCGATCCTCCAATATCCGGAAGGCAGGAGCAGCTTTTTGCAACGGCTAAACTCGTTTTAGAATTAGTAGAACGCTACCAAATCTCCCCTTTAATCATCGAACCCCACAATAATTCCTGCCCAGGAGCATTTTTTCCTTGGAATGAACTTGTGATTTATCCCTCTGATGGTTATCATTGATCTGAGGTGACTAGTCGAATATGGAAAGATTACAGAAAATTTTGGCGCAGGCCGGTGTGGCGTCCAGACGCAAGTGTGAAGAAATGATTTTGGCCGGTAAAGTGGAAGTCAACGGGGAACTCGTAACTACGCTTGGCACGAAGGTGGACCCCGCAACAGATATTATTAAAGTTTCCGGTAGACTGATCCGGGGCGAGAACAAAATCTATATTATGTTCAACAAACCTAAGGGAGTAATCACAAGCGCTTCCGATCCAAAAGGTCGTAAGGTTGTAACTGACTACCTAAAAGGAATTACTGAACGGGTTTACCCTGTAGGCCGGCTCGATTACGATACGGAAGGTTTGCTGCTGCTGACGAATGATGGGGACTTTGCTAACTTGCTGACTCATCCGAAGCATCATGTACCTAAGACGTATCATGCTACGGTCAAGGGTATACCGCATGGCACTGCATTGGACAAGCTGAAAGCTGGCATCAAGCTGGAAGATGGCATGACAGCGCCTGCGGAAGTAGAGTACAAGGATATTGATGAGGCAAATAAGGAAGCGGTTATCAGCATCACGATTCACGAGGGACGTAACCGTCAGGTACGACGCATGTTTGATGCGATTTCACACCCCGTACTCCGTCTGAAACGGATTTCATTCGGGGATATTATGCTGCAAAATCTCAAACGTGGCTCTTACCGTCATTTGACCAAGGATGAAATTAACCATCTGCAGCAAATTGCCAAAGCAGGATTGCTTAAAGAAAGAACTCCACGTAAAGAGTCATAAAGACACAGAATATTCACAATTAAACCCCCTAAAGCTGTGACGAAATTCGCTATAATGTTCATAGGATGTTCACACCTTACAACATAAGTATGAGTTGCGTCACAGAAGGGGGCTTTACGTGTGGGTAAAGCAAGAAAACCAATTCAAATCGTGATTCTGTTTCTAATTGTTATAGTGGGCGGTTATGCCATCGGTTCCTCTGTATTTGGGGGAAGCGGCAAACCAGAGGAAGGGAGCAAAGCACCTTCCTTTGATTTGCTTGGGCTTGACGGTCTGGCTCATACCCTAGACGAATATAAGGGCAAGACTATTGTGCTTAATTTCTGGGGCTCTTGGTGTGCACCTTGTGTCAAAGAAATGCCGGCTCTCCAAGCGCAATGGGAGAAATGGAAGGACAAAGACGTAGTGGTCTTAGGCATTAATGTGGGCGAAGACCGGATGACTGTCGAGAATTTTGTGAAGCAGGTAAACATCGATTTTCCGATTTTGATGGACACTGGACGTGATGCTGTACGAAGTTATGGTATTTCTCCGCTGCCAACTACCTTATTCATTAATTCCAAGGGTAAAATTGACAACATTCATATCGGCCAGCTTGATTTGAATTCACTTGATGATCAAATTGGGAAGCTGGTGGATTGATGAGTGAACGCGAGGCATTTATAACCAATACCAAATGTGAATGTGGTCACCAGAACCCTGTAGGTACTGTTTTATGCGAAGCATGCGGGAAGCCGTTGGGGAAGGAATCAGACTGGGGCGAGAATTTGGAAATGCGTTACGATGGCGTAGCTCGCCGATCTCAGCGCGTTAACCCGGGGATTATTGATCGGGTG
The DNA here is from genome assembly GCF_037963265.1 of Paenibacillus sp. FSL H7-0943. NCBI lineage: Bacteria > Bacillati > Bacillota > Bacilli > Caryophanales > Paenibacillaceae > Paenibacillus > Paenibacillus sp. FSL H7-0943. The sequence continues at coordinate 4,720,547 of NZ_CP150148.1, read as the reverse complement.
TGGAATTTTTTCTCTTCCGTCAAAATAGCGATCTATCTGATCGTGTTGACACTTATAGGCTCTATGCTGGGGACGATTTTCCCGCAGGAGAGTACTTTTCTTAATATTGATGCCTCAGTTTATTACAAGCAAGAGTACGGAACAGCCGGATATATTTATCACAAACTTGGACTTTCACATACATATGAATCCTGGTGGTTTGTAACTCTACTCGTAATGATCGGCGCTTCACTTGTGATCTGTAGCTTGGATCGAGTACTTCCGCTCTATAAGGCCTTAACCAGACAGAAGATTCGGAAACATCGTCAGTTCTTAACTCGGCAAAAAGCTGTGTTAGTGACTGAAGTACAAGAGGAACCAGAAGCTTGGGTAGCCCGGGTAATTCAGCCTATGCGTAAAAAGGGCTATCGCGTGAAGACGGATGGAGGGGCTCTGCTGGCAGAGAAACATCGCTTCAGCCGCTGGGGACCATATGTAATACATATTGGCTTAATTATTTTTTTACTTGCTGTATTAGCAAGAGGATTGCCGGGACTGAACATGGATCAGCATCTTGCTTTCCCGCAAGGGGAGATCACACAGATTCCGGACACCACCTATTATTTGAAAAATGAGAAATTTACCGTGGAGTTTTATACGGAGGAAGAGATGCCTGAGGAATTTCGCGGCAAAAAAATACTTCCAAAGCTATTCCAGACCCAAGCTGTGCTTTATGAATGCACCGCGGATTGTGGAGACCCTTTGAAGGAACCGCAGCTATCCGAGGTGACGAAACATGATATCCAAGTAAATTCACCTTTGGATTATAAAGGATTGAAAGCGTATCAGTTTGATTATGATCTGACCCCTGTGCTGCGTTCGGTACAGCCTGAGCTTAAGAATTCCACCACTGGCGAGGCGTACGGCAAATTTAAGCTGGACATGAAGAACCCTCAGCGGGCAATTCAGGCGGGTCCTTATACTTTAACTTTGAAAGAAAAGTATATGGATTTTGGTCTAAATGAGGAGGGTCAGCCGATTTCCAAATCACCTTATCCGAATGCACCTGCTTTTTTGTTCCTGATACAAGGTCCGGATCTCCCGGCGGAAGGGCAGCAGTATTTCTATTTTCCTAAACAGGTGGATAAGGCGCAGTTTCAACAGGCTGCCATTAACGATAAGCTTGGCGGGAGCAATAGATTTCTTGAGCTTGAAGTGGACAACATGAGCGACGTTGATTTTTCGGAATCGACTACTTACTTGAATATACGTATTGATCGTGCAATGCCGTTTGTATGGCTAGGTGCAGCAATCGTGATGCTGGGTTTAGTGCTTGGCTTCTACTGGCAGCATAGACGTATTTGGCTTACCGTTGCTAACGGGGAGCTTATCCTCGGAGGACATACGAACAAGAACTGGTTCGGGTTCCGCCGTGAGATCGTTTCTATTTTAGAAAAAGTAGATCTGGTAGTCGATGAAAAATCATTAGATAATGGAGGAGGCCTTTCATGAGCTTGCTCGACATCAGCAGCGCTGTCTTTATTGCCGCATTTTTATTATACAGCGGTTCGTTTATGTTATTCACTATCGCCATCATGGGTCGCAAGTGGTCAGGCCGCAAGCCGGAGGAACATACCGCACGTTGGGGCAAAATTGCTTTTATTTTCTCTTCAATAGGTCTTATCTTTCATCTTATTTATTTCTTTACACGCTGGGCGGGCTCAGGGCATATTCCGGTCAGCAACATGTATGAGTTCATGACTTTTTTATCGATGATGGTGATGGTTGCCTTTACTGTGATGTACGCTATTTATCGTAAGGTAATCTTGGGTCTTTTTGCAGTTCCAATCAGTATTATTGTGATGGCTTATGCCGCAGTATTTCCACAGGAAGTACAGCCGCTGATTCCATCTCTTCAATCGAACTACTTAAAGATTCACGTAACACTGGCTGCACTAGGTGAATCCTTCTTCGCAGTAGGGTTTGCGGCGGGACTGATGTATCTGCTGCGAACAGTCAATTTTTCCAGTAAAGAGAAGGCGGATCGCAAGCAACAGAGGCTGGTCGAATTTACTCTCTTTTCAATCATTGTTATAATTGGGTTTCTGGGTTCTGTTTTTGCATTCCGCGGAGCAGGCTATGAAACTGTTTTTGTCCGTCCGAACGTTACGATTGACAGCCCCGGGCAGGAAAATAGTACAATAGAGAAAGTGAGTTATCGAATGCCGCCGATTGTGGCACCTCACAATAGCGAAATTGAGAGCTTCCAGTCGTTTCTTGGCATAAAAGAACCACTCTTTGAGGCACCATCTTGGATGAATGGTGTAAATGCTGGACGGAAGTTTAATACTGTAATTTGGTCACTCCTTTCCGGATTAATCCTCTACGGAGTTCTTCGCTTGATCGTACGTAAACCGCTGGGCACTGCTTTACACCCAGTGATGGACGGAATTGATGAGGGCGATCTAGATGAGATTACGTATAGGGCGATAGCCATTGGCTTTCCTATTTTCACATTAGGGGCTTTGATCTTTGCAATGATATGGGCGCAAATCGCTTGGGGAAGATTCTGGGGATGGGACCCTAAGGAAGTCTGGGCGCTTGTCACTTGGCTCTTCTATAGCGCTTATCTTCATTTACGTTTGGCTCGTGGATGGCAAGGAAGAAAATCTGCCTGGCTGGCTGTGCTTGGCTTCCTGGTCGTAATGTTTACTCTGGTTGGCGTTAATTTAGTCATCGCCGGACTTCATTCTTACGCGGGGACGGACTGAGCATAGTTTACCTGTTAACGTTGCACAATGGTTTAAAGGTTACGTTCTACTGTATTGATGAAGGGGTTGTAGTGAAATGGCAGATCATTTAAACAGAATTCTGGTAGTGGATGATGAGGAACGCATTCGCCGCCTGCTAAAGATGTATCTTGAAAAAGAAGGTTATGAAATCGATGAAGCGGAAGACGGAGAAATCGCTCTTCGTAAAGCAACAGCAAATGACTACGGTCTAATTTTGCTGGATGTTATGCTGCCTGGCATCGATGGGATGGAAGTGCTGACAAGACTCAGAGGAGTGAAGTCAACACCGGTCTTAATGCTTACAGCTAAAGGCGAAGAGATCAACCGTGTCCAAGGCTTTGAGATGGGCGCAGACGATTATGTTGTGAAGCCCTTCAGTCCACGTGAAGTCATTTACCGGGTGAAGGCTATTATGCGCCGTTCTTCGGCGACTGCTTTCTTGTCCAAGGAGAGCAATTCCAGCAATAACATTGTATTTACTCATCTTATTATTGAGCATGATGCTCACCGTGTGACTGCTGGTGGTGAAGAAGTAAGTTTGACACCTAAAGAATATGAACTTCTGCATTATTTGGCTATTTCGCCTGATAAAGTATTTTCTCGTGAAGAACTGCTTAAGGATGTCTGGAATTATGAATTTTTCGGAGATTTGCGTACTGTAGATACTCACGTAAAACGTCTTCGTGAAAAACTGAATAAAGTATCACCGGAATCTGCAGCGATGATTACGACCGTATGGGGCGTAGGCTACAAACTAGAGGTACCTAAATAAGTGAACTTCTGGAGAAGTCTTGTCGGCAAACTGTGGGTTACGATCATCTGCCTGGTCGCTGTCGTGCTTATTACCTTGGGGTTATTTTTGCTTCCCTACATAGACAGTAACTTTGCCAATTCCGGAGATATCAAACGTTTATTTATGTATACTTGTATGATCGGATTTTCTTTGACGACATTTTTTGCATTGTTTTTGTTTACCAAAATTACTCAGCCGATGCAGCGTGTCATTGAAGCTGCGAATAACATTCGACGGGGTGAATACGGAACAAGGCTTACGCTTGTCACAAGTGATGAAATTGGCCAGTTGGCTACTTCCTTTAACCATATGGCTGAGGAGCTTGAAGAGAACATTCGCAGTCTGCATCATGAGAAGGGGCATCTGTCTAGCGTACTGCGCAGTATGAGCGATGCTGTGATCACCTTTGACATTGAAGGGCAGATTATTTTGACCAATCCGCACGGCCAAGCTCTGCTAGAGAGCTGGAGCGATTTGCAGTGGGGACATGCGAGTGATGCTGAGCTCCATCCCGAAACGGCTGAGAGCAGTGTTCCTCCTCCCCTGCGTCCTTTATTTTTAAGCACCTTGAAGCAAGGTGGCGATGACCGCTCCAATGTACATGTACGGCAGGGCGTCTGGTCTGTTCATATGGCACCGTTATATTCTGAAGGCAGTATCCGGGGAGTAGTTGCTGTACTGCGGGATGTGACGGAAGAGGTGCGTCTGGAAAAGATGCGCAGAGACTTCGTAGCTAATGTCTCCCATGAAATCCGCACACCATTGTCGATGATGCAAGGGTACAGTGAGGCTTTATTGGACGGGATGGCTTCATCCCCTGAAGAAAGCAGTGAGCTGATCCAGGTCATTCATGACGAATCACTGCGTATGGGGCGTCTGGTTAAGGATTTGCTTGATCTTGCCCGAATGGAAGCCGGACATACGGATATGATGAAAGCTCAGGTGGACATGAACGAACTGCTGGAACGAGTCTACCGTAAATTTTCTGTACGTGCGAAAGAGCGCGATATCCATCTTCACTTACAACAAGAGAGTGATATTGCTGTTCTGAAGGCGGCGGATGAGGATAAACTGGAACAAGTCTTAACCAATTTACTCGATAATGCTTTTCGCCACACACAGGGTGGCAAAAAAATCACGGTTCATACAGGAACTTGTGTATTAGAAGGCCGTCGTTATCTTGAGATTAAAATTCAGGATGAAGGGGTTGGAATTCCACCAGAGGATCTGCCGTATATATTTGACCGCTTCTACAAAGCTGATAAGGCGCGTGTACGGGGAGAATCAGGTGGAACGGGACTTGGACTTGCGATTGTTAAAAATATTGTAGAGTCGCATCACGGGACCATCTCAGCTTCAAGCAAACTAGGCGAAAGTACAACCTTTACGCTAAGACTTCCTGTCGAAAAACAGTAATTCCAAACACAATGTGTGATAGCGCCTCTGACAGCAGAGGTGCTTTTTGTTGAAACAAACACATTAATCTTGTTCATCGTGGAACATATCTTGTAGGTTTTGCTTGGGAGGGCATAGAATGATTTTATCTTTAGACCAAGGTACTACCAGCTCACGAGCCATATTGTTCGATACGGAGGCTAAATGGGTCTCACAAGGTCAATATGAAGTTAAACAATCCTTCCCCCATCCAGGCTGGGTAGAGCATGACCCTGAGCAAATCTGGGCGTCACAGCTCGCAGCGGCAAGAGATGCGATTGCGCGGGGTGGCATAGCAGTTGAGGAGATCTCTGCCATCGGAATAACCAATCAGAGAGAAACAGCTTTAATCTGGGATAAAATAACGGGCAAACCGATATACCCTGCGATTGTGTGGCAGGACAGGCGTACTGCAGAGCAATGTGAAGAACTTAAAAGTAAAGGGCTGGAGCAAGTTATAGCGAGCAAGACGGGCCTTGTTGTAGATGCTTATTTCTCAGCTACGAAAATCTCCTGGATACTGGATCATGTGGATGGCGCCCGAGAACGGGCGAATCGTGGGGAACTTCTAGCAGGGACGATCGACAGCTGGTTAATTTGGAGACTTACTTGCGGAGCCGTACATGTCACTGATGTTACCAATGCCTCACGTACGATGCTGTTCAATCTTCATGAACGGTGCTGGGATGAAGAGCTAATGGAAGAGCTTCGTATTCCGCGTGCCATTCTGCCAGAAGTAAGAATGTCTGGCGGCGAATTTGGAGTAGCAGACAAACAGTGGTTCGGGGCGGACATTCCAATTCGCTCTGTACTTGGAGATCAACAGGCCGCATTGTTTGGACATACTTGTCTAGAACCCGGCAGTGCCAAAAACACCTATGGTACAGGCTGCTTTATTCTAATGAACACAGGCACAGAAGCTGTAGCCTCCAGCCATGGCTTGTTGACCACTGTAGCTTGGGGTATGGGAGATGAACTCTATTATGCCCTAGAGGGCAGTGTGTTCGTGGCCGGAGCGGCCGTTCAGTGGCTGCAGGAGGGGCTTGGTCTTATAGAGGAGCCAGCAGGCTCAGAAGATAAAGCACGGGAAGTAGAGGACAGTGAAGGGGTTATCGTTGTGCCTGCGTTTACCGGACTGGGGGCACCCTATTGGGATATGTATGCCCGTGGAGCCATATTTGGCCTTACTAGAGGCACTACCTCAGGACATCTGGTACGAGCTACATTGGAGTCCTTAGCCTTTCAATCTAGAGATGTAATAGGAGCTATGGAAAAAGACGCAGGCATGCCATTGACCGGCCTTCGTGTGGATGGCGGAGCTGTGCGTAACGATTTGCTGATGCAATTCCAGTCTGATATCCTGGGCAGTGAGGTTACTAGAACAACATATGCGGAGACAACAGCTTTGGGTGCGGCGCTTCTGGCCGGGTTAACGTCCGGAGTCTGGACACGTGCCCAGCTAGAGAGCTTCAACAAGGCTGAGAGGGTCTTCTCGCCTGAGATGGGTATAACTGAGCGGGAAGGTCGTTACAACGCCTGGAAGGACGCTGTAGCGCGTACCATGGGTTGGGAGAAGCATGAAGGATATCAGTGATAAAGGGGCTGTATATGTCTATGGTTAACGGAACCGAATCTGATCTGCCGGGCGGACTATCTAAGCCGGCGCTTCGAGCCCTGCATGGGGCTGGATATGTTCAGCTTCAACAATTCAGCAAGCTTACGGAGGCAGAGCTTCTGCAGCTACATGGATTGGGGCCAAAGGCGATCGTTCTACTGCGGAGTGCTCTCGCGGAAAAGGGGCTCACCTTTGCAAGTAAGTCCTGATGTTGCGTTCATATTTATATTAAAAAACGGCAAGCTTAGGTGAATCCCTAGCTTGCCGCTTTTTGTTATACAGCTCCTAATATTCAATAACAAATGCTACATTTTGCCAACCGGCGCCCACTGTCCAGAACAGGACTTTATCACCACGTTCGATCTTTCCAGTAGTTACAGCTTTATGTAGAGCAATAAATGGGCTGCTGGTAGAGGTATATCCGAATTCATCCCCTATGTATACCGCTACATTGCGATCAATGCCGACTTTCTTACACATCTCTAAGATATTAGGCAATGAAAACTGTGAGAAGCAGGCTGCTTTAATGGCTTCAGGCGCGATATTGTTGTTAGACAGTAGAGTACGAATAGACTCAGAAGCAGCATCTATGCAAATGGAATCATCAAAAGGAATAAACTTCACATTAAACTCTCCAGCCGCTACACCTTCTTTACCCAGTTTAGCCAGGCCTGCGCACGGGAATTTGGAATTATCGCAAACACAAGGATCCGTTTGGTAGATAGAGTCAATGAAACCGACCACATCCTCAGCTTGTTCAAGAATGACTGCCGCCGCTGCATCACCGAAGTTAGCGTAATAGACTGGATCATTCTTATCGGCATGAGGGGTTACATAATCGGAGCCGATGACCAACGCTCGTTTAATCCTAGGATTCGCTTGCATCTGACGGCTAACCTGTTCCACAGAAGCCGTCATACCCGCACAATTAGCATTACTGTCAATGCAGATCGTATGGGATGCGCCTTTGATCAAACGGTGAATCATTAATGAGTTGGTAGGAAAGATATACTCAGGAGTTTGACTTGCATAGGCAATAAGGTCGATATCGGCACCTGTGAGACTACTTTTCTCCAGAACATTCCTGGCAGCCTCAAAAGCCATCGTAAGGGAATTCTCATCCGCATCCTTAATACTATACCGTGTAATACGACCTAATGCGGATAATAGACCTCGAATATCAATGCCTTTTTCGTCAAAATGCTTAATGAAAAAGTCGTTACCAACTATATTGCTGGGATGATAGATATCAATGCCTTTAATACGAATTCCGGTCATAATACGCCTCCAGGAAAGCAGTAAAATGTGGCCTACATATTAAGATTAAAAGATCTAGACTGTAACCGCAGAAATGATCTCGATGTTATCGAGTCCAGCTTTACGGCCAAGACGGGAAAGCTGCATTTTGAGGATCGGGTTATTTTCAAGCGTTAGATTTACTTTTACAAATCCATCATTCTTAAACATTACAAAGCAGCTTTCTAAAAGAGGTACAACATCTGGTGCAGTTACATTTAGCTTTCTGCAGTCGATTTTTAGTTCATAGTCAGCTGGAGTAATTGGATTGATAGTTTGTTGATAAGCTTGAATAGATTTTAGACCATCTTCTTCAGAAAATGTTCCATCCAACTCAATGTTAATAACCTTGTTTGTAGTGTCTGTCTTCAAAACGAAACTTCCCATGCCTAAATCTCTCCCATAGATTGAATTTGTCCAAAACAGTTCGACTGCAATATCCAGCCATGTATATCCATTTAGCTGTTTTATAAAAGTCAAAATTCGACACTATACAGCAAGTAATGGGATATTCCGACTCTATTATAGGCATATTTTTCAAGTGTATGCAATAATAAAGTCGAATTTTGTATATTGTTGTCGAACTGTTGGGTTATTGGATTTCTTCTATGGTTGCAAGCAGGATATTAAAAGCTGTGATGATTCTAGGTGCCCCTATAACGGGTACTAAGTGTAATAGAATACCTTTAAGCTGTTCTACGGTGACTCCAACACGAAGGGCCATGACATAATGAACGCCCAACTGTTCGAATTGACCCATTGAAATTAAAGATGAAATGACTGCGATTTCCTTCCAGTCAGGGGCTATAGTATTACGTTGAAAAATATCGCCATAGGCATTCCCCATAATAAATTCAGCCAAGTCAGGGAAGTGGTCTTTAATTGGAGCTAGTGCTTTTGCGCCATAGTCTCCTGATAGATTCGTGAAGTGGTTGAGACCACTGTTGATATTTTCCTTCATGGTTAGCCTCCTAGTTTAGGTTCAAAGTACGGTGTGCAGTCGGAGGGACTTCATCACGGTCTGTTAGTAGTTCAATAACGGCAACATGGTTTAGAGCTACCGCATCTTTAATTGCAGCTGTGAATTCATCCGCAGTCTCACATTTGTAGCCTTTAGCACCTAGAGATTCAGCGAATTTCACGGCGTCCATTGGTACTTCATATAGAGTTCCATCGATACGACCTGTGGTTTTCTCCATACCCTTAAGAGCCATATCTAGTTGCTTATTATTGACCACGATAAAGATAACAGGGATATCTTTGCAGACAGCGGTGTTAATCTCAGCGCCGAGCATCATGAAACAACCATCACCTGTAATGCAGAGGACAGTTTCTTCAGGAGCTGCAACTTTTGCACCAATAGCCATGCCGATCGAATTACCCATGCAAGCAAAATACGCATCAAAAACAAAGCTGCCCGGTTTCTTAACCTTGTACCATTTTGCAGCGTGGAATCCATGACTTCCATCATCAACGAAAATTGAATTATTATAAGGGATCAAATCACTTAAAGTGCTCATTACGGAAGCAAGGGAAAGATTCTTGAGGGTTGGAAGCTCTTCTGAATAATCCGCATCGGCCAAAGCCTCACGTTTGGTGATTGTGCTTGGGTCAATATGATTTAGGCAGTGCACCAAATTATCGCGCAGGTCCCCAGTGACCGGTATCGTTTTGGACAATAGTATTTTTCCGACAAAGGTTGGATCAATATCAAATTGAATTAAAGTTGCTGGATGATTCTCCCGTTTAAGATTACAGATGGTCATATCACTTAAACGTGATCCAAGCACTATAAATAAATCGCTTTTATTCAATAAATCGTCCCCGTGGGTCGAACCGCCAACGCCAATAGGACCATGATAGAGTGGGTGATCCCAGACTATAGCCCCTTTTCCACCAGGAGATGTTACTACAGGAATATTAAAAGTTTCTGCGAGTTGAGCAAGCTCTTTATGTGCTCCGGAGCGGTTAATTCCTTTACCCGCAATAATCAAAGGATTCTTAGCAGCTTGAATAGCTTCGATGACTCTATCGATATTAGCTTGACTAATTAGAGACTCTCTTTCTGGGATTACTATATTGCATTCTTCCAATACTTCAGTTTGTACATCAAAAGGAATACAAAGATGAACAGGACCCCGTTTGGTCAGGGCCACAGAAATCGCATGATTAAAAATAGTACCAAAGTGATCCCCACGTTCAACCAATTTACTGAACAAGGTGGCAGGTCTGAACATATCAGCTAAATCAGCCAGAAAAGAGGTGGAGTCCTGACATTGAGGAATTCCAAGCTCTGTAATGGATTGGTGGCCGGTAATAAATAGGACAGGTAGGTTGTTAGCTTTCGCATGTGCTGCTGCTGTAAGCAGGTTAGTTCCCCCAGGACCCGAAGTACCAAATGCTACGCCTAGGTTACCCGTTTTCAGCGCATACCCTGCTGCTTCGAATCCGGAGCTTGCTTCATGTCTGCCGGGAATAAATTCAATACCGTAATCCACCATCTTTAGAACAATTGGACAAATGGATTTGCCAATGATCCCAAAAGAATGGGTGACTCCAAGGTTACGTAGTGCTTCCGCCATGTAATCTGCGACTGTCTTCAAAAGAAACACCTCACAAGTTTTTTGATATATATTAGTTATTAATCTACCGAATAGATACGATAGATCAATATACTCAAAAAGTAAAAACCTGTGCTCTATAGTAAGCACAGGTTGGTGGCATAAGGCACCGCTAAGACTGAACAATAGTTCAGCCGTCCTGGTTCCTCTGCAACCTGGCAATCATGGCCTCAAAAGAAAAAATGAGGCTGTAGATCCATGGTTTTGCGTCATCCTCTTTCGAGGATTTTGCCAATATTAATTTATAGTTGATAAGAATAATTTTCCTTTACAATATATTCCTCATTAATTTTTGTCAACATAATCCGCTAAAAAAACTCGAAATTTGACGAAAGTCTTGTCCAAGAGATGAAGTTTTACCTCGCGAAAAAAACTGCCACCTAAGACTCAGCTTAGGTGGCAGTTGATAGTTTTGAACTAGAATTTAAAGATATGAATGGTTTTTTGCAGATTAAATACGGCCTGGGTCATTTTTTCCGTTTCTTCTGCAACAGACTGCAGGGCATTAATCTGTTCATTCATAGCCGCCGATACCTCTTCCGTGCCAGCAGCAGTTTCTTCGGTGATTGCTGAGATATTCTCAATTGCACTGGAAATTTTCAAGGCACTTTCTAGCATAAGATCGCTCTCCGCAGAGAATGAAGAGATTTGCTCGGTAATGTACTGCACGCTTTGTACAATTTGTGCGAAAATATGGGCAGATTGAGTGATCATTTCATTCTGAACCTGCACAACCTCTTCATTGATGGCGATATTATCGATGGCTTGTTTAATATCTGACTCAATGCTGCGGACCAAGCCGAATACTTCTTTTGTGGATGCCGTAGATTCCTCAGCAAGCTTGCGAACCTCTTGAGCTACAACGGCAAAACCCCGACCATGCTCTCCGGCACGAGCAGCTTCGATGGAGGCATTCAGTGACAGCAGGTTGGTCTGCTCAGCGATCTCTGTGATGGTCTTGGTGATCATCGTAATCCCGCGGGCATTTTGTGAGAGAGCTTCAATAGTATCAGCCACTTTTTGTGTAGCCTCTATGTTTTTACGCATGCCTTCAGCCTGTGTATCTACGGATTGGCGCCCTTGCTCAACAAGTTCTAAGGTATGTATTGAACGTCTGTTCATTTCTTTGGTGGAGTTCGTATAATTGGATACTTTAGTTTCAATGTCTTTAATGGATTCTGTCATATCAGCGATATCCGTAGATATTTCATTTGCACCAAGAGCGAGCTCAGTAGAAGAAGAGGCTACTTGTGCCATGACAATTTTCAGGTTCTGGTTCTTATCTTCGATTCCGCGGCTTGCATCCATAACTTGACGGGTGATCTGCGATGCATCGGTCAAAATCTTCTTGAGCTTATCAATCATTGTGTTAAAGGAGCGGCTTACGTCACCCATTGAACCATTTTCGTCCGCTCTGCTAGTGAAATCACCCTTCGAAATACTGTGAGATACATTAGCAATATCATCAAAAGATGATGTAAGCGTTCTCTCCACGAAGCGAGCAACAGGTAAAGTCAGACCTGCAAGAACAACTACTAGTATAATTCCTACGAGAAATTGACCTAGAATCATTAACGTAACTAAGACAGGAATAGCAAACAGTGCGGCAACGAGGTAACATCCGGCAACAATTCTTTGTTTTAACGGAAGTTTGTGCATCCAGCTCATTGGTAAAATGTCCCCCTTATTAAATTTTATGTAATGGTGTTATTATAGGGGATTTATAGGTCATTGGTCTATAGAGAAGTGTCATAAATCTTCTTTAAGTAGTAGATATTTAGAATTCATGTCAAAATTCCTCATATATTGTGGAAATTGTTTTAATAGCAGACTTTACCATCCCTACTAGTTCGATAGGAGCTAAAACAATAACTGAAGGAGAGAAAGAGAGTACGATACGACAGGCAGATTCTATAGCATTAAACTCGGCCTCCACGTTCATCCACCCAGTATTAGCAGAGGGTTCTACTAAAGTTATAGTTACATATCTTTCACGTTGTAATTCTTTAAGAATAGACTCATTCACCTTTAAGTTCACTACATATTTTGGCAGTGCTGCTTTAAAAGCTAAAGTCGATTGTTCCCAGTAGCTTTTTAAATCAAAAGCCTCAGGTCTGACAAATGATTCATAAGTTGCGTCAGCTTGTATTAATCTCGACACGCGAAAAGTCCGCATTTCACCCTCGGTTCGTGCCACTACATACCAAACTCCACGTTTTGCGACTAACCCGAGAGGTTCAATGAAACGCTCCTTCATCTCGTCATTCCGTGGGTAAGTGATCTTCACTTTACGGTCTTCCCAAACAGCTTCCTGCAGGACAGATAGGAACGGATATGTCTCGTCGGAAGGGTGCCAGCTGGCACCATCTATATGAATGCGCTGGCTCAGGTAACTGGCTGGATTATTCGGCCTTGATGGGGAAGCAGCCTCCAGCTTAAGCACGGCGGAAGAGAAGTCGTTTTGTATACCCAGATCTTTTAAGATTGAGGAGTCTGCGGACAGCAGCAGAGTTGCAATCTCTGAGGGCTTCATACCCGTTAAGGAGGTTCGGTATCCTTCTGTGAGCATCCAACCCCCTTCACGTCCCCGTTCGGCAAGAATAGGTATTCCTGCTGTACATAAGGCTTCCATATCTCTAAACACAGTTCGTTCAGACACTTCTAAGGTCTGGGCTAGCTCACGGGACGTCATCTTTCCACGATTTTGCAGCAAAAGTAAGATGGATAACAAACGATCGGCTCTCATTAAGGGACACTCCTCCTCCTAATAAATGTTGGCTAGTTCTTAATTAATTATTACATTATATATGTCAGTTGATGTCATATTAAAGAATTATACTATATAAGGTAAGGATTAAATACAGAACATTAGAGAAAAACAAGTGTAGAAAGGATTGAGAACATGACTTTAAAAGGAAAAGTAGCATTGGTCACCGGAGGCAGCAGAGGTGCTGGTAGAGGAATTGCATTGGAGCTGGCAAGGAAAGGTGCATTCGTTTATATTACGGGCAGAACGACAGAGGCTTTTGGGACAGAGCATAGCAAGCGGAGCATTGATAACGTACTTAGGGAAATAAAAGCGGAGGGAGGGTCCGGCAGCGCCATACGATGTGATCATACCAAAGATCAGGAGACAGAGGCGGTCATTCGCCAGATTGCTTCAGAGCAAGGAAAGCTTGATATTTTAGTCAATAATGTATGGGGCGGCAACGATTTACCTATTGAGCAGAAGTCTTTCTGGGAGCTTCCTACAGCGCATTGGGACAATATGTTTAATGCGGGTGTGAGGGCACAGTTGATAACAAATTATTATGCAATACCATTAATGCGTGAGGCAAAAGCTGGCGGTCTAATCATCCATACAACCTTTTGGGATCGTTACAAATATCTAGGAAATTTCTATTATGATCTTTCTAAACATACACTTGTGCGTATGGCCTACGGGTTATCGAATGAGCTTAAAGAGGACAACATTGCAGTTATTCCGCTTACTCCGGGCTGGATGAGGACAGAGGCGGTGTTGGAGAGCATGAACACGGATGAGGAGCATTGGCATGAGGTTGAAGAATTGCAGATGACTGAATCCACAACCTATATCGGTAGAGCAGCCGCTGCTCTAGCAGCCGATCCTAAGGTTATGTCTATAACCGGACAACCGCAGCAGGTTGCTAAGCTGGCTGAAAAGTATGGATTTACAGACATCGATGGTCGGACTGTTCCCGCATTCTTAGTCTAAACAGCAAACTTGATCTGTTTGATCCCATATGTGCGTATGAAGCAGTATAGGACACAGCTGATCTATAATGCAGCATTTTCGTATGTTTAGAACGCTATCGGTCCCCAGAGACGCTATTGATAGGCAAAGCACCTGATTTAGCTCTCTTCTTGAGGAATAGTGGCACTAGAGTCCGAAACCCTGCTTCAAAGGCGAAATTATTGCATATAAGGTCATCTGGGTCCGTAACCTCAAGGGCGTACGTAAGCCTCCACGAGGGTACTCGATTCGATATTGTAAATGAAGCCGAAATAGGTCGACGATCAACAACAAAAGCAGCGAAACTCCTATAGGGGGAGAATCGCTGCTCTGTTGTTTGATTTCTATCGTATTGCTTACAGAAGAATGATTTCTTCGGCAGTGTTGATTTCTGGTAGACCAGCAAGCTTCACAAGCACATGAGTAGGTACAGCTTTATCAACGGTCAGCAGCATGATTGCTTCGCCACCAACGATTTTACGTCCCACTTGCATGGAAGCGATATTAACATCATTTTCGCCCAGCAATGTGCCCACAAGTCCGATAATCCCTGGTTTGTCGTTATGGGATACTACAATTTGATGTCCTTCAGGAGCGATATCAACCGGGAACTTGTTCACTTGAACAATTCTTTCTCCATAACCTTGCAGCAATGTTCCGGCTACGAGACGTTCTTGGTCGTGATCTGTTTTAAGGGTCACGGTAATCAGATTAGTGAAGCCTTTAGTTTTGGAAGCTTTAGTTATTACTACATTAACGTCGCGTGTTTTTGCCAAGTGCATGGAGTTAACGATGTTAACATCCTCAGCGAAGTGGCGGGAGAGCACGCCTTTCACAATATAGCGGGTAAGTGGTTGGGTATCGACATCTGACAGATCACCCGCATACTCAACATGGATTTCACGAATAGCACTATCTGTAATCTGGGTAACAAAGCTGCCCAGCTTCTCACCAAGTGTGAAGTAAGGCTGGAGTTTGTTCATTACGCTTGGAGCAACTGGAGGAATATTTACAGCATTGATGAACGGTTCATTACGCAGAATATGCAGTACTTGTTCCGATACATCGATCGCTACATTCTCCTGAGCTTCAATTGTAGAAGCGCCCAAGTGAGGAGTCACGATAATTTTTGGATGCGACAAGAATGGGTGATCTGCTTGTGGCGGTTCTTTTTCGAATACGTCAAATGCAGCGCCAGCAACAATACCGCTATCAATAGCTTCTACTAACGCCATTTCATCAATTACACCACCACGGGCACAGTTGATGATGCGCATTCCCTTTTTCATCACTTCAAATTGCGGGCGGGAAATCATATGGCGTGTTTCCGGAGTAAGTGGAGTGTGCACAGTAATGAAGTCTGCTCCGCGGACTACATCGTCAACGGAAGCTAATTTTACTTCCAGTTTCTCCGCACGCTCAGCAGTTAAGAAAGGATCAAAAGCAAGGATTTCCATGCCGAAAGCTTTGGCACGTTTTGCCACTTCGCTACCGATTCTGCCCATTCCCAGTACACCTAAAGTTTTGCCGCGAAGTTCTACACCCACGAAGGTTTTTCTATCCCAGGTTCCACCAATTGTTTTTGCATAAGCTTGTGGAATGTGACGGGCCAAAGCCATCATCATTGCAAAAGCATGCTCACAAGTTGTAATGGTATTTCCATCAGGAGCGTTGATAACAACAACCCCACGTTGAGTAGCAGCTTCCAGCTTGATATTATCTACACCCACACCTGCACGACCAATGACCTTTAAGTTTTTTCCAGCTTCGATAATTTTTTCAGTTACTGTAGTTTGACTGCGGACGAGTAGACCATCATATTCACCGATGATTGCAACGAGCTCATCTTCACTGAGACCTGTTTTTTTGTCTACAACTACATCTGTTGCGTCCATCAATTGCTGAATGCCCAAATCACTGATTGGATCCGATACTAATACTTTAAACATGGTTTCTTATCCCCCTTAAAGTTGAAAAGCTTTATATGTCGAGGACGCCCTGATGGGCAGTCCACAATACCAGAAGGTTCACGAACTAGTAGAGAAAAACATGTAATAATAGTAGATCAACGCGGTGTCGCACAAAAGAAACAGCGTGCAAGAGTACCGCGAAATCGGTAACTTTGGGCATAAGGTAGTATTTATGGGGGATTAGGGAATTAAAAAAACTCCCAACCCCATACTACTGCCGTAGTAAGGGACGAGAGTTATCTTCGTGGTACCACCCTAATTCACTGCAACTTGGAAGAAGCAGCCTCATTGGCCTGCATAGGCCACACTGTTAACGGAGTTGATCCGATTGTACCTACTTTAAGGTTCGATACAATATCTCAGGAGCGCTAAAGATAGCTGTTCGTCACCGGTTTGCACCAACCACCGGCTCTCTGAAGACTTCCAGGATCTTTGTTCCATCATCGGTTTTGAATGATTAATTTTTTCATAATGTAACACGGTATGCAAGTTGTGTCAATAGGCTTTGCAAGCAGCGTTTCTTGAAGTGAACTTCATTTTTCGTTATGATTCAATAACTGGTTCTATTCAAAAAAGAACGGAAGCTGTGGAAGTGTCTCCCTGTTATAATACTGTTCCCGCCATTTTACAAAATCCTGTTCCTGCACAGCACCTGTAGAAATCAACAAGGTTACTGAGGACTGGATATCCGAAAGATTTAATGAGCTTGCAGTGCCTGAGTAAATCATATCGTCTATTTTAGCAGTGATGTCCTGAGGATCATAACCTGCAAAAATTCCGCGATTCAGCATCATGTCAGCGATAGAAGCATTCTTCAAAAGCAGGGGCATTTTTTTCCACTGGATGAAAGACATCGTTTTTAGTTCGCCAGGTGCAGAAGGTATTTTCTGGTTTGTCTTAGAGCCCCATTTTAGCATAGAATCATAGAAGTTCTTTTGTGCTAACAGACCGTACTTCACGGCGCCGGTTGTAAATTCATCATTTTTCAATAACTTGGCTGTCTCTGCACCAGAGGCACTAGTAGAGACTTTGCCGGAGGCCTTAGAAAATAAAGTTAAGCTTTTGAGTACATTGACCTGTGACTGATGTAATAGAGGAGAGTTAGTGAAAATTGAATCTTGATTAACTCTTTCATATTGCTGGTCTGCTAGAATACTTAGATTCTTCATTACTGCCGCATTCATACGAGCATCTGTGCTGCGCGCTAACTTATCTACTTGAATGTTCCAATTCCGCTTGAATTCCCGATAGGGCAAAAATACGTTATGATAGAAAGTAACAAGATCCTGCTGTTGATACGAGCCCGTGAATTCTACTAATCCATTCATGCTTGATTGATTGTCATATTTGGCTTCAGTTTTGTCTGCGCCAACCTTGACGCCAGTAAAAAATGCGGCGAAGGCGCAAACTAAGAAAAACAAAAAAACTAGCGTGTATAACATTTGATTGCGGGACTTACGTTTGCTCATAATAAATGCTCCTTTTTCTGGGGGGATTATCCTATGTATTATGTATTGATAGCAACACTATGGACGGTTTCTCTCTCGGAGCGGCCCGAAAAAAATAAAGAACAGGCAGGTCACGATGAAAAAATTCAAATTTGGCGAGATTAAGGTTAAAAAGGTAGAACCAGGCCAGTTGACAGACCGTCTTCTGCTGCTCAATCTCTATATCACTCAGGGGCTCACATTAATTATCGGTTTGATATGGATATTATTTCAGAAAAGAAATCCTTTTCAGCTATTAATTATTCCAGAAAAAGTACATTTTGTGGCATGGGGCCTTGGTCTTGCTGCTGCAATGCTAATTGTTGACTATTTATTGACACATATTGTCCCTGAGGAAAGCATGGATGATGGTGGAATAAACGACCTTTTATTTCGAAATCGCCCTGTGTGGCATATTATCGTCATAGCAGCAATTGTATCGGTATGTGAGGAGCTCTTATTCCGCGGAGCCATCCAATATTCCATTGGCCCTTATTGGACGAGTATAGTATTTGCTCTTATTCATGTCCGTTATTTACGTCACTTTGTACCTACCGGCTGGGTATTCTTAAGCAGTTATGGTCTTGGATATATTTACATTCAATCGGGCAGCCTCTGGGCCCCTATACTATGTCACTTCTTCATCGACCTGATCTCAGGTCTGGTGATCCGCTATAGGAGGGAATCATGAGTGAGGAATTAAGCCGGGTAAAGTCTCGACAAAAACAACACAAAAGTGAAAGCAAACATCCTGGCAAAAGTAAAAAAGAGAAGCGGACTTCGGAGGCTGTAAAAAAGGCTACTCCTGAAAAGAAGTCTACTCCTATAAAGAAAAATGCTACCGCTCGGGTTTCTACAGCAACTTTATCAAGAAAAGCTCGCCGCCCAGCAGGTTCTGCAAAGCGCTCTTCCACCGGAAGTAAAGAGAAGGACGAAGAATCTGTTCCTTCTCGTTCAGATACTTATTCTTCAGAAAAAGTTCGTCTAAGCAAGATGTTTGTGAATTCTTTGATTTTTATCTTTGTTATTTTGCTAATCGGGCTGCTTTGGTGGGGAATTGAAGGAGCGCCTCCGCTGAGTACATTATGGTGAGCACATGGGTATGGGGAATGGCTCTGGTCATTCTATTGATAGCTGCGGCCGTTGTCATAATCATGGTGATTAATGCTTTTAGAAACAGAATTATTACCGAGGAAATAATGCTAGATTCGTTACCTGAAGAGTTCGATGGATTTCGTATTTTGTTTATAACAGATATCCATCGCCGCCGCCTTCCTTCCGCGCTTCTGACACCATTAAAGGGTGGGGTAGATGTTGTCTTTCTGGGAGGAGATCTAACGGAAAAAGATAGCCCTTTAAATCGTCTTGTCGATAATATGACTCTAGTTACTTCTATTGCATCTACCTATGTAGTGCATGGAAATCATGATTACCGGGCTAATATTTCAAGGGTAGATGAGATTATTCAGGACAGTGGTGCAAAACTGTTAATGGATGAAAATGTGGCTTTTGAACGTGAGGGAGCTAAACTTTGGTTAACCGGAATTGATTTTCCGAAAAATGGGGGCAAAACTCCATACGGTCCTTTTCCGCCATTAACCACAACCCCTTCTGCTGAAGGTACCTGTCGTATTATTCTTGTACATGATCCGCTTTGGTTATCCAAGCGCCAGAGTGTGCCAGCGGACCTGATTCTCGCAGGTCATACGCATGGGGGGCAGGTGATCCTTCCATTTGTGGGTCAAAGACATGTAGAGCATTTCTATCATAAATATGACGCTGGAAAGTTTAGTTGGCCAAGAGGGGACGGTTCCGCAAAAAATGCCCTGCTGCTGATCAGCAGAGGGTTTGGAACAGCACATCTGCCACTTCGCTGGGGCAGTCCTGCTGAAATGCATGTGCTGACACTGCGTAAATCAACCCAATAGGGCTTACTCTTTCCAGTAAGAAAAACTGGTAGCGTAAAAAGGGGGTTCCAAAGCCATGCAAATGGCTTTTGGAACCCCCTTCTATTTTTGTTTGATTCGAAAACAATTGCGCTGACGAAGCAACTATCGGACATGTAAAGATGAGAAGATCAACGCATTTTTAGCTCAATGCTGCGCGGATCAACAAAGCTGTAGCCTTTACCCTCAAGTGTAGTGAGCAAGGTATCCAGTCCCTCAACGGTCCATGGTAGCTCATGCATCAGGATATTACTGCCGGAATGCAGCTGATCGGTAACATTACTGATCAATTTTTCTGTCTTACCCGTTTCCTTTTCTTTCATTTCCCAGTCAAGTGAGCCTACAGACCAGGTCATGTATAACATTCCATTCTCAGCCGCGACCTTCTTGCCAACATCCCCGCCGGCACCATGTGGCGGACGGAAAAAGTGAGGAGCTTCTCCCAATGTTTCTTTGACAATATCTTGAACGTCTTCGATTTGCTTTTTAACCTCAGTATAGGACTTGTCTTTCAATACAATATGATCCCAGCTGTGGTTGCCGATAATTCCACCGCGGTTATGTATTAACTCCAGAAGCTCAGGATGCTCCTTAACACGATAACCATTTACGAAAAAGATGGCTTTAGCTTGATGTTTGTCCAGAACATCCATCAAAGGGTTAATCATTGCCGCATCTTTAGGACCGTCGTCAAAAGTGAGCAGAACCACTTTTTTATTTGTAGCTTCCTCATTAGGGACGATGTCGTAATTTTTGTTCATATGGTACAGCAGTGGAATTTCAGCGGATGCTTCACCCTTACTGGCTGTACTATTTCCTGTAGTACCTCCATCTGCTGTTGCTTCAGGGGTAGGACTGGCTGTTGCTTCAGGTGCTGGCGCCGTAGTTTCTGCGCTTTGTGTAGCTGCCGCCGTGGGCGGATTGTTTGTGGTGTTTGTTTCCTTGGCTGTATTTCCATTTGCACCGCTGTTGCCACAGGCTGTAAGCAGCAAGGTAGCCAATAGGAGCACTGATGTCATTTTACCCACTTTTTTCAACTCGCTTTCTTGTTATTAGGTTGTATGAGCCGGAATCTTTCCGCGAACACTAAACATGATTTTACCATACAAGGAGGCTGGAAATATGAATACTTCGTCATTTTTATGCGGGGTGCTGATGGGCGCCGCAGCCAGTATGATTATGTCCAAAAAGCGGAATTCTTTAATGTCTTCGCTAGGGCAATCGGGTGGTTCCATGAGTGGGGCTGCAGATAAAGCAAAAGAAAAAATAATCGGTATGGCCACGACTGGTTTTGGTAACACTGCTGTTTCAAGCAGTAATGCTCAAAGTAACGGTTCAAGCAGCGCAACCTCTGATGATAAGACTGAATCACCAGTGAAGTCGAAGGAATCCAATCTTAAATTGTTAAAGGAATTCATTCGCAGCAATCCTGAAGTAAAGAGCGAAGTAGAGCAGATTCTTAAAGAAACGCATACAACCATACCGGGATTGTAACCGTAAAGGACTCCATCAGAATCATTTTGGGGATGAAATATTCCGCAGAATGATTCTTTTTTATTATTCAGGGCCTTGAAAATGGTTTATTCAATAGAGAGGATTTTATATATTTATTTACGTGCATTTATCTCGGCAAAATGATAACATACTTACATAGTAACCATTTTTGGCTCATTACTCGGGACTCATCATACATTATAATAAATGAGCTTGCAAAAGGAGGATCCTGTCATGAGAATAGAGCGATTAAGTCAAGATAAGATACGGATTTTCCTCACTTTTGACGACCTGAGCGAGCGGGGCATCCAGAAGGAAGACATGTGGCAGGAAGTTCCTAAGGTTCATGACCTGTTTACGGAGATGATGGATCAAGCATATAGTGAACTAGGTTTTGATGCCACGGGTCCGCTTGCCGTAGAAGTTTTCGCATTGCCCGCGCAAGGCATGGTCGTTATAGTGACCCGAGGAAAATATGATCACCATCAGTACGGTGCGTCCGGGGAAGAAGAATTGCCAGAAGAGATTTATGAAATGGAAGTTACTCTTGAACAAAGCGACTCCATTGTATATGCATTCCGCGATTTCGAGGTTCTGGTTGAAGCGGCTCATGTGCTCATCGGTAATATTACTTCCCAGGGGAAACTGTATTCTTATAACAATAAATGGTATCTGTATTTCGATCCAAAGGAATTTGAAGAAACGGCGTTGTCAGGTCTTGTTGGCGTACTTGCTGAGTTTGGAGATTCCTCACCGGTCACAGAAGCTGTTCTCGATGAATACGGGAAAACAGTGATGCCGGAGAATGCGGTCCAGTTATTGTGCACTCATTTTAAGCGTCAGGAGTAATTAGGCAAGACTAGGGGCTGATGACCATTGTTTAGGCCGATCAGCCCTAGTCTTGTTGTTGGTGATATGTCGGTCATTCTTGTATCAAAGTTATCATCTACCTTGCTGTGTAACGGCAGTAATAGGGTTTAGGGGTGTAGGGAGGTTATTCGGTGCTCGTGTTATCGGTCATTACGTCGGCAGTAGCGCCGGGACTTGCTCTGTTGACCTTTTTTTATCTGAAAGACAAGTATGATCAAGAACCGCTTCATGTAGTCATTAAAGTATTCTTGCTCGGCCTTCTGATTGTGTTTCCAGTAATGATCATTCAGAGAGGGCTGATGCTGGGACTAAATGGTGGTCCCTACGTGGAGTCGTTTCTCATATCCGCTGGCGTGGAAGAATGTCTAAAGTGGTTTGTGCTGTACCATATGATTTACAATCATACCGAATTTGACGAGCCATATGATGGGATACTATACGCTGTGGCGATTTCGCTCGGCTTCGCAACAATAGAAAATGTAATGTACGCTTGGTATAGCAACGCTTCTATCGGATCAATGTTTCTAAGAGCACTTCTTCCGGTTTCTGGACACGCTATGTTTGGTGTGATCATGGGCTACCATATGGGAAGGGCGAAGTTCTCAAAAGGAGTTCATACCCGCAGAATTCTGGTGTTTTCTCTCCTGTTGCCATGGATGTGGCATGGGATATATGACTTTATTTTGAGTACGACAGCCAACTATTGGATATGGTTTATTGTGCCTCTGATGGCTATCCTATGGTATGGAGGTATGGGAAAGGTTGCTAGGGCCAACAGCCGTTCTCCTTTCCGCTTTCTGAAACGTGAAGAAGAGGTTAACCTATAATCGAGATGGACACACTTATATTCGAAGGGCAGTTCCTAGTAAGGAATTCCAGAGAGGAGAGAGGTGTCTTTTTTTGCGTATAAAAGTACGTATCGTTTGCAAACAGTGTGGTGAGACCTACATATTAAGAGGGATTAAAGAGCATGGTGTCATTCAAACCGGCTTTAAACAATGCCTTTGCAGTAATAGCAGTGGCTTTGAGATTGAAGAGAGAGCATGAACGGACGTTATAGTCACATTGTGTAGCAACTTCAGTGCATAAGACTCCTAGTTTATTGTCAAACTAACGCCAATAAGCTATCGAAAGGAGTCTTGTAGCCCTATGTACAAAAGATTAAGTGCTGTAATGTTCCCGCTGACCGCGCTGCTGCTGATTGGTGCGCTTGTGTGGGGTTATCAGGAGAATCAGGAGAAGAATTCAATACTAATTAAGGCGGAGAACCAATATCAACGCGCCTTTCATGATTTGTCCTATCATGTGGACCGTCTTCATGGTGAGCTTGGAAATACGCTTGCGGTTAACTCTGCTTCTAATGGGATGCACCGCAAAGGACTTGTGAATGTGTGGCGGATGACTAGTGAGGCCCAAAATGAGATTAACCAGCTGCCGTTGACCTTGCTGCCATTTAGCAAAACAGAGGAGTTTCTGTCCAAAATCTCCAACTTTTCTTATAAAGCCGGGATTCGTGACTTCACTAAAAAACCTCTGACAGATGGAGAGCTGAGCAATCTAAAAGCATTGTACAAGAACTCAGGAGAAATCTCTAAGGATTTGCAAGAGGTACAAAATAAAGTCATTGGCAATCGGCTGCGCTGGATGGATGTTGAAACGGCGTTGGCGACAGAAAATAAAGCGGAGGACAACACGATTATTGACGGCTTCAAAACAGTGGATAAACGTGTAGGGGCATACCCTGAGCTAGACTGGGGACCTTCAGTAGCAAGCATCTACGATAAACGTTCCGTCAAAATGCTCGGAGGTACCCCCGTGACTGCCGAAGACATCAAACGTAAGGCGTTGAAGTTCGCGGATGCGGGCTCCAATGCTAAAGTGGATGTTAAAGAAAATGGGAAGAACACTGAATGGCCATCCTATACAGCAACTGTTAGCGCTTCGAATAAGAAGCACACCATTAGTATGGATTTCACCAAAAATGGCGGGTTGCTGATCTCTTATTATGACAACCGTGAGGTTGGCCCTGCCAAAGTTTCTATTAAAGAAGCCGTTACCAAAGCAGAGCAGTTTCTTGAGAAAAAAGGATATCCCCATATGACTGCAGTCAGCGCTGATCGTTACGATAATATCGGGAATTTGACCTTTGTAACCAAACAGAATGATGTATTGATTTATCCTGAAAAGATGACCATTCGTATGGGGCTGGATACAGGTGATACCATCGGTTTTGAGGCCAGCGAATACGTCAATGAGCACAAGGACAACCGGAAGCTTCCAAAACCAAAGCTTACCCTTGCAGAGGCGAGAAAATTTCTGAATTCTGATTTCAAGGAACAATACAATCGCTTGTCCTGGATTAAAAATGATGATTCCGTCGAGGTCTTGACTTACGAGTTCGGTGGAGGGGTCAATGGCTCAAAGTATCGTATTTACATTAACGCCGAGGATGGCATTGAAGAGTCTGTGGAAGAAATCAGACCTTCTTCGGGGTCTGAGGCAAAATAAAGGGAGGGCGCATCCAGCAGTTGGGTGCGTCCCTTTTTTTTGCAATATCTATAAAATATATCTGACTGGCTGATATTCCCATGCTATAATCAGGGGTAGTGATAATTACTAAACTGATGTGGCGGTGACATCTTTGTATCCTAAAATTAACGAATATCTATACATACAGGTTGCTTCCAGTGACGCTGCTGAAGCAGAAGTTGAATATAGATCAAGAATTGCAGAGACGGAAGAAGACGCATTCCTGATTGAAATTCCTATGCAGGAGAGCAATGGTCGTCTAAAAAGGCTCTTTATGGGGGACGAGCTTTCGGTTTATTTTTTAACTGAGGGTGGCATCAAAAATTACTTTAATACTTATGTACTGGGCTTTAAAGAAGATGTAATTCGTATGGTCCGGATTCAAAAGCCGGAGACAGATTCGATTTTTAAGATCCAGAGAAGAAGCTTTTTCCGAGTGAATGCAGATCTAGAGCTTGCTGTGAAGGATAGCCTTGGCAAACGGTTCCTGGTTCGTACAGATGATATTGGTGGTGGAGGAATCTCCTTTTTGGTGGATAACCAGGTTAAGCTGGAGGTTGGTAATAAATTGTCCTGCTGGGTACTGGTACCTTATCGAAACGGAAGCACGGAGCATGTCAATTTTGAAGGTGAAGTAGTGCGCATTAAAAAGCTAGAGAATGGACGCCTTTTAGCGATGTTGAAATTTGTCGCTATTTCAGATTTGGAACGCCAGAAAATTATCCGTTATTGCTTCGAACGTCAGTTTGATTTCCGCAACAGATAAGCGTTTTTTACAGCTCTATTAAGCTGTCTGATTTTGCACTGAAGTATAAACTGTGGTATAATTTTATAAGTCGCAGGCAATGCCTGCTTTTTTCTTGATAATATCATCAAGCATAACAATTTATGTGTGCTCCTTGATATTGCAGGAATAGTTTTCGTAACGCTAGATGCTTTTTTTATGAAAGAGTGTTTGAGGAGGAATGCCCCGTTGGATAGGCAGGGTACACATACTTATGACAGAATAAACGTCGCCATCGACGGACCTGCCGGGGCAGGCAAGAGCACTGTAGCCCGATTGGTAGCCCAGAAGTTGTCTTATATCTATGTCGATACTGGTGCAATGTACCGGGCAATCACCTGGTATATGATCCAAGAAGGCATTGAACCGGAAGATCAGCATCGAGTGAACGAGAAGGTTCGCGACATGGTGATTGAACTTATTCCGGAACGAGACATTCAGAAGGTGCTGATTAATGGGGAAGACGTGACCCCACATATTCGGAGCCTTCAGGTTAGCGGCCTTGTGTCGCAGTATGCGAAAATCGAGGATGTAAGATCCAGACTGAGTCAATTGCAGCGTCAGATGGCGCTTCGCAAAGGCG
This sequence comes from Paenibacillus sp. FSL H7-0943, assembly GCF_037963265.1. Lineage (NCBI taxonomy): Bacteria > Bacillati > Bacillota > Bacilli > Caryophanales > Paenibacillaceae > Paenibacillus > Paenibacillus sp. FSL H7-0943. The sequence continues at coordinate 4,694,600 of NZ_CP150148.1, read as the reverse complement.
TGGTAATGGATGGCCGCGATATCGGTACAACCGTGCTGCCGGATGCCGAGGTAAAGATTTTTATGACGGCAAGTGTGGAAGAACGAGCTCTCCGTCGTTATAAGGAACTGAGAGACGCGGAATCGGTGACGCTTCAGCAGCTTGAACACGATATTGCAAAGCGGGACCGTCTGGATGAAGGACGGGAGATTTCACCGCTGCGCCGTGCAGAAGATGCTATTCTTCTGGATACGACCTTAATGAATATCGATCAAGTTGTGGAGGCCATTGTATCCCACTGTAGATCTCATGTTGACGGGGAGAGAAATCATTTATGATTTATGCAATTTGTGTTGGATTGCTTCGCTTGATTTACGCAATCCTTTTCCCACTTAAGATTGTGGGGAAAGAAAATGTGCCAAAGGAGGGCGGGGTACTGCTCTGCGCTAACCACATTAGTCTGCTTGATCCAATGACTATTGGAATTAAGCTGGACCGTCAGGTAAAGTATATGGCTAAGGCTGAACTGTTTGAGGTTCCGGTGCTTGGCTGGCTCATTAATAAATTGGGTGCTTTTCCGGTGAAACGTGGCGGCGTAAGCAAAGAATCCATAAAAACGGCCCTTAACACACTTCGTAATGGTAATGTCATGGGTATCTTCCCGGAGGGTACGCGTAACTCTGATGCCGGAGTGGCCAAGAAGGGTGCTGCTAGCTTTGCACTTCGAAGTGGCGCAGCAGTTATTCCAGCGGCTATTATCGGCCAGTATAAACCCTTTCGACGCATGGTCGTTGTCTACGGTGCTCCTGTAGACCTTAGTCAATTTGCCGGTGCGGGGAGCGAATCTCTCGAGGCTGTTACCGATGTCATTATGGATCGCATCCGTGAGATGAAAGAGACAGGTAAACCAAGTGCTAGTTAAGGGATGAGCAGAACAACAAATTTTGCCCAATGTTTTGATTAAATAACGGCATAGCCGCTATTTTTTGGAACATACTATCATCAAGTGTAAGTGAAATATTATGCATTGCTTGTTTTGAACTCTGCTATACGCAGGTTTAAATAAATGGGGTTTTGAATCGAGGAGGCTAATCACATGTCTGAAGAAATTAAAAATCAGGAAGCTGCGGAAAAGAATGAATCCGTAGAAGCGGTGGATTCCGCTGTGACAGAAAATAACGGAGCTGTAGAAGAAGTTGCTGCCGTTAACGAAGAAGAAGTGACTAACCAAGCTGACTTGGAAATCATTTCTCTGAAAAAAGGCGATACCGTGAAAGGAACAATCGTCAAAATCGAAGATAACCAAGCTTATGTAAGCATTGGATATAAATACGACGGTGTGATTCCAATTCGCGAATTGTCCGCAGTACAACTGGACAACGCTGCTGCAGCAGTAGAAGTTGGACAGGAAGTAGAATGTAAAGTTGTCAGCATCAACGACAACAAGGAAAGCCTTGTTCTTTCCAAACGTGCTGTTGATAGTGAAAAATCATGGGAAGATCTTGAGAAATACTTCGCTTCCCAAGAAGCTTTCGAAGTTACTGTGGCTGACGTTGTTAAAGGCGGCCTCGTAGCTGATGTTGGAGCTCGCGGATTTATCCCAGCTTCCATGGTAGAGCGTCACTTCGTTGAAGATTTCAGCGATTACAAAGGCCGTACCTTGCGCGTTAAAGTGAAAGAACTTGACCGTGAGAACAGCAAAGTAATCTTGTCTGCTAAAGAAGTTCTTGAAGAAGAATTCGAAGCTAACAAGCTGAAAATTATGGCTGAACTATCTGAAGGCCAAATCATCGAAGGTACAGTACAACGTCTGACTCAATTCGGCGCATTTGTTGATGTGGGCGGAGTTGACGGTCTTGTACACGTATCTGAAATCGCTTGGAGTCACGTAGAGAAACCTTCTGATGTAGTATCTGAAGGTGATAAAGTACGTGTTAAAGTATTGAAGGTTGATCCTGAAAAAGGAAAAATCAGCCTGAGCATCAAAGCTGCTGCTCCAGGTCCTTGGGACTCTGCTGCTGGCGAAATCAACATCGGTGATGTTGTAACAGGCGTTGTAAAACGTCTTGTGAACTTCGGAGCATTCGTAGAATTGCTTCCGGGTGTGGAAGGTCTTGTGCATATCTCACAAATCTCCCACAAACACATCGCTACTCCACACGAAGTATTGAAAGAAGGACAAGAAGTTCAAGTGAAAGTTCTGGACTTCAATCCATCCGAGAAACGTGTTAGCCTGAGCATCAAAGAAACTGAAGAAGCTCCAGCTCCATCTGCTAGACCTGAACGCAACAATAGCAGAGACAGAGCTCCTAAAGAAGTTCTGAACAACCCTAACGTTTCCCTTAGCAACGAAGGCCTTAGCTTTACGCTTGCTGAACGTTTTGGTGACAAGCTGGACAAATTTAAGGGTAATAACTAATCCCTAAACGAGCTTTTGAATATACGGGTAAAGTAATCGGCGAGCCCTCGATACGGGGGTTCGCCGATTGTCTTTTTTTCGGAACTGGTCGGATTATTGAGAGTTAACATGATTGTTAGCCAATTTAAATGTTTTTTGCTATGATGAGTAACGTAAGGATGACAGGAGGAATGAATATGGCAAGACCCGTTGTGGCAATTGTTGGGAGGCCTAACGTCGGAAAATCGACGATATTTAATCGGCTGATTGGCGATAGATTAGCCATTGTAGAAGATAAGCCGGGGATTACACGTGACCGGATTTATGGTATTTCAGATTGGAACGGTAAGTCGTTCAGTGTGATTGATACCGGAGGTATTGAAATTGATGGAGAAGATACAATTCTGAAATCAATCCGTGTTCAAGCGGAGCTGGCGATTGAAGAAGCGGATGTTATTGTATTTATGTGTGAGGCGAAGAGTGGTGTGACGAATTCAGATGAAGAGGTAGCTCAGATTCTGTTCCGTTCAGGTAAACCGGTCGTTCTTGCCATCAACAAAGTGGATAATATGAAGCGTGCGGATGATATTTATGAGTTCTATAGCCTTGGTTTTGGCGATCCAATCGGAATTTCTGGTAGTCACGGAACCGGACTCGGCGATTTGCTAGATGCTGTAGTTGAACGCCTACCTGAGAAAATAGATGATGAATACGATGAGGATGTCATTCGTGTAGCTTTGATTGGCCGTCCGAATGTAGGTAAATCCTCTCTGGTTAACGCGATTTTGGGCGAAGAACGTGTTATCGTCAGCGATATTGCAGGGACTACAAGAGATGCTATCGATACTCCTTTTGAACGTGATGGGCAACGTTATGTGCTTATCGATACGGCAGGTATGCGTAAAAAAGGCAAGGTATACGAGAACATTGAAAAATACAGTGTTATGCGAGCTATGCGTGCGATTGAACGGGCTGATGTGGTCCTCGTTGTAATTAACGGCGAAGAGGGCATCATCGATCAGGACAAGCATATTGCTGGTTATGCACATGAAGCTGGTAAAGCATCTATTTTTGTTGTCAACAAATGGGATGCCATTGTGAAAGACGATAAGACTATGCAGAACTTCGAGACTAAGATTCGTGACCATTTCTTGTTTATGAGTTACGCACCGGTTGTCTTTTTGTCGGCTTTAACCAAACAGCGTTTGCAAAAACTGCTGCCTGTTGTACAGCATGTATCTCAACAGCACGCACTGCGCATTACTACACATTTGGTGAACGACGTTGTATCTGATGCAATCGCGATTAACCCTCCACCAACTGACAAAGGCCGTCGCTTGCGTATTAACTATGTAACGCAGGTTGCGGTTAAGCCGCCTACGATTGTGGTGTTCGTGAATGATCCGTCGCTGATGCACTTCTCCTATGAACGTTATCTGGAGAATAAAATTCGCGCAGCATTTAATTTCGAAGGAACACCAATCCGTCTCTTTACACGGCGCAAATCCGAAAACGAAGGTTAGGGGAGAAGAAGTGTGGCGCTTGAACTTCTGGTTATCGTTGTAAGCTATTTGCTTGGTTCTGTCAGCTTTAGTGTACTGCTTGCAAAGTTGCTAAAGGGAATTGATATCCGTCAATACGGAAGCGGAAATGCGGGGGCTACCAATACACTGCGTGTATTGGGTAAAGGTCCTGCAATACTAGTGCTGTTGCTGGATGTGCTGAAAGGGGTGGCCGCTGTATGGTTAGGAACCTGGGTCGGCGGTTGGGGAACCTGGGTTCCGGCTCTTTGTGGAATCGCGGCCATCATCGGACATAATTGGCCGCTCTATTTTCGTTTTCGTGGGGGGAAAGGCATTGCTACTACGATCGGTGTTATGGCTACGCTTTGTTTATGGCCAGCGCTGCTCGCCGGTATCATCGCCATCCTGTCTATCTTTATCACACGTTACGTGTCCCTTGGCTCATTAATTTTTGTAGCACTGACACCAGTGGCTTTATTGTTGACAGGATTTACACAACCTGTGCTCTGGACCAGTATTATTATTGCGGTCTTCGCCTTCTGGCGGCACCGGACGAATATTGTAAAGATTGTAGAAGGCCGTGAGAACAAGATAGGCTCAAAAGTTAAAGGAGGGAATCGTGTTGTCTGATAAAGTTACCGTACTTGTAGCGGGGAGCTGGGGAACTGCGCTGGCTAGTGTGCTGGCTGCAAACCACTCGGAAGTTTATCTGTGGACACGCAACTCTGATCAAGCTGCCGAGATCAATGGCTCTCATACGAATAATAAGTATCTGCCTGGCATCGCACTGCCAGCTAACATTATTGCAACTACGGATATGGAAACGGCAGTGTCCGGTTCTAAGGCGGTTGTAATTGTAGCTCCGTCTTCAGGAATGCGGCAGGTTGCTCGCAGTCTGAAGCCATTCTGGAAGGATGACATGTTATGTGTTCATGCTACGAAGGGCTTTGAGTCGGAAAGCAATAAGCGGATGTCCATCGTAATTGCAGAGGAACTAGGCTGTGACGAAGGGCAGATCGTCGTCCTCTCCGGTCCAAGTCATGCAGAGGAAGTTGTACGCCGGTGTCCTACAACCGTTGTAGTTGCTTCACCTGATGACAAACGTAGCGCCGAAGCGCAGGAATTGTTCATCAACAACGATTTCCGTGTATATACGAATCGTGATCAGGTAGGGGTAGAGCTTGCCGGAGCTCTTAAGAATATTATTGCCCTTGGTGCAGGTCTATCCGATGGCCTTGGATATGGGGACAATGCTAAAGCAGCCCTTTTGACCCGTGGACTCGCCGAGATATCTCGGGTGGGAGTTGAGCTTGGAGCCAATCCTTTGACCTTTGCCGGCCTTGCCGGAATTGGCGACCTTGTTGTGACGGCTACTAGTCAGCACAGCCGTAACTGGCGCGCTGGGTCCATGCTTGGTCAAGGCAAGCCGCTGGCCGAGGTGCTGGAATCCATGGGGATGGTAGTCGAAGGTATTCGTACTACCGAAGCAGCTTATGCAATTTCGCTCAAGCTGGGTGTGCAGATGCCGATTACGGATCAGATTTATCATGTGCTCTTTCAAGGAAGAAGCCCACGCAGTGCGGTTGAAGCCTTGATGGGGCGTGATCGTAAGCCTGAGCTTGAGTCGATCTCCCAGGAAACTTGGGAGCAGTGGCATTCCTGATCCTGTTCACCTTTTTCCACAAATTCTCATATGTTGTAATGGGGATTGACGGAGGAGGGATGAAAAGTGAGCAGAGATTTTTCCAAGGATGCATTGAACGCCATTAACAAAAAGGCGGGCAAGAACATTACGGAAAGTGCCGTCAAAAAGCTAGCCAGTACGGTAAAGCCAGGAACTACGCAGAATGAAGCCCAGCTCCGCCAGTTAATTAAGCAGGTGTCATCAATGGCGAAAGTGCCGGTCAGTGAAGCTACTGTGCAGGAGATTATCAATGCCGTTAAAAAAGGCGGCGCAGGTTCCAGCACAATGGAGTCTTTAATGAAAATGATGCTTAAAAAATAGCTTTATGTTGGGTGAGCAAAAGAAAACGGATCAATGAATGATTCCGTCGTCTTTTGCTTTTTTTTTTATATTCCTGATAATTTTCACGAAGCGTAATCTATTTAAAATAATACATAAAAAATGATGTTTTTTTACAGAAAAGGATAAGGTCATGATATAATAGTCCCTAATAAATTACAGGCGAATGGGGGCTTTGACCATGGATCCGATGACAAAAATGTGGTTATCCCTGATTGCGATGCTGATTATGGGATTATCAGTATTTCTTATAACTTTTGCTCGGAGCAAAACCAAGGGATTGCTTAAGGCTGTACTGTCTATACTTGCTTTTGTCATCATGTTAGTGGGCCTATTGGGCGGAGTTGTTTCAATTATGTAAGCAGTTACATAGTGTTGAGGAAGGAAGTAACATCATGAAATCACAAAAAGGAGTTACCGTTGTATTTCAACCAGAAGGTCGTAAAGCTGTTGTGAACCGTGGCATTTCGTTATTAGAGGCTGCTCGTAAAGCAGGAGTGCCAATAACAACTAGATGTGGAGGCAAAGCAGGCTGTCTGATGTGCAAGGTTACAGTCGCGAAGGAAGAGGCTGCTGCAGTAAGGCCTCCCGGTGATATTGAGCGGCGTAAGCTTGGATCGGCCTTAGAAGAAGGAACGCGTCTGGCCTGTCAGGCTGCCGTATGGAGCGACGTAACCGTTCAGGTGCCGGAAGATCCACTGAAGGCTGCGGTGCGCCGTAAGCTTGAAGCAGCGCGGCGTGGGGAAGAAGATGAGCTGTGGTAGCGTAAGAATGTCACCGTGGGAGGGACTCGGTTGGAGTTTAAAGGATATAAAATGAAACTGAAGGCAGGGGCCAAGCTTTTGCTAGGGATGGTATCGCTCGCGCTTACGCTTTCGGGCTGTCTATACCCAGGTGAAGAGAAGCGGGCTAGTGTTAATTATCGGGAAAGTGTTAAACGGATACAAGCAGCCGTTGATGATTATCAACAGGAGGAAGGGGTACTGCCCATTCTTAATGCGGATGAAACTACTCCAAGGTATGAGAAGTTTCGTATTGACCTGGGGAAGTTGAATAATAAGGGATATTTGGATGATATACCGGCTACCGCTTTTGAGCAGGGTGGAAGTGCTTATTTTCTTATTTTGAATGAGGAAATTGATCCTGTGGTGAAGGTGATGGACCTTGTTACGGTTCAAAAGGTGAATGACGTGCAACGACAGGTTAACCGCTATAAATCAGCTCATGGCGGCAACCTGCCTGTGCTTGATGAGCTATACCCCGGATTGTATACCATTGATCATAAGCAGGCGGGTACAAGCTCTATAACCTTAACTAGCGTCTATTCCGGTCAAGTTCTTGATTTTATCATGGATAAGGATGGAACTGTCTACGTAGATTATGTTTTTGATATCATGGCTGCCGTCGATAAGAAGGGTGGAGAGCACGACAAGAATCAGGACTTGCGACTGGATCTGGAGGAAGCTTCATATTACGTTCCCGTAAAGTCTTTGCCGTATCTATGGATTAATAATCAGCCGATCCCACAGCCTCCAAGTTAGAGTTATAGTTTAAAAGCGTCTAAGCTTCGGTTTTATCCGGGGCATTAGGCGTTTTTTGTTTATAACCTTTTAATCTCAGCATCCACTAAAAATAGTTCTATCAACGAATCCTACCTCATAAGATGGATGAGTAAGCTTCCGGGCGTCAGACGCCTTGCGGCGCGCAGACTTAACTTTTTTTGAAATTACATTGGGAAATGCGCGAATACGGGTCATAAATTCGTTCCGGATACATATGATGATACTAGTCCAAATGCATGTCCGAGCATTCGGAGTTTAGCGCGGGGCAAGTACGTCCCGGTCGAAAGCAGCTAGGCTTCGGGCGGGCATACGATAAGTCCGGTTGATGTCCTGCAAGGGTCAGATTACCGGCGGAACGCGAAGTCGATGCTCTTCAGGCATTTTTTCTTCGGAGTAATATGAGGAGGGGATCTCTTTTGGAAAAAGTGGATATTTTCAAGGACATTGCCGAGCGTACCGGCGGAGACATTTATCTTGGCGTCGTCGGCGCGGTTCGCACGGGGAAATCGACATTTATCAAGCGCTTCATGGAAACAATTGTCCTGCCAAACATCACGAATGAGGCTGATCGAGTAAGAGCTGTGGATGAGCTTCCGCAAAGCGCAGCAGGCAAAACGATTATGACGACAGAACCGAAGTTTGTGCCAAACAACGCAGTCCAAATCAAGGTTGCGGAAGGGCTTGAGGTTAATGTTCGTCTGGTAGACTGTGTAGGTTACGCTGTAGAGGGTGCAAAAGGTTACGAGGATGAAAATGGACCACGTATGATCTCTACACCTTGGTTTGAAGAGCCTATTCCTTTTCAGGAAGCGGCAGAAATCGGGACACGTAAGGTTATTCAGGAGCATTCAACGCTAGGTGTAGTGGTAACAACAGATGGTACGATTGCAGAAATTCCGCGGAACTCGTACGTGGACTCTGAAGAGCGCGTCATTGCAGAGCTGAAGGAAGTGGGTAAGCCGTTTGTGCTTGTCATTAACTCCACCCGGCCACGCAGTGAGGAAGCGCAGCAGCTCCGTAACGAGCTAGCCATCAAATACGATATCCCAGTTATGACGCTAAGCGCCGCAAACATGAGCGAAGATGACGTAACTGGTGTGCTGCGGGAAGTGCTTTATGAATTCCCAGTGCATGAAGTAAATGTAAATCTGCCAAGCTGGGTTATGGTGCTTGGAGAAAACCACTGGCTACGTAGTAGTTATGAGAACTCCGTTCGCGATACGGTAAAAGACATTCGCCGCCTGAGGGATGTTGACCGCCTCGTATCTCAGTTCACCGAATATGACTTTATTGATAAAGCTGGCCTAAGTGGTATGAACATGGGTCAGGGTGTAGCAGAGATCGACCTGTATGCTCCAGAAGAGCTGTACGATCAAGTTCTGATGGAAGTGGTTGGGGTTGAGATCCGCGGTAAGGATCATTTGCTCCAGCTTATGCAGGAGTTCTCACATGCGAAACGAGAATACGACCGATTCTCAGAAGCTTTGGAAATGGTCAAGACTACTGGCTATGGTATCGCGGCTCCATCTTTAGCCGAAATGGCACTCGACGAGCCAGAACTGATTCGTCAGGGCTCTCGCTTCGGGGTTCGCTTAAAGGCTACGGCACCATCCATTCATATGATTCGGGTGGATGTGGAGTCTGAATTCTCGCCAATCATCGGAACGGAAAAGCAAAGCGAAGAGCTGGTTCGTTATCTGATGCAGGACTTTGAGAATGATCCTATTAAGATTTGGGAATCCGATATTTTTGGCCGCTCCCTGCACTCCATTGTAAGAGAAGGAATTCAAGGCAAGATAGCTATGATGCCGGATAATGCGCGCTACAAACTGCAAGAAACGCTTGGTCGCATTATAAATGAGGGTTCCGGCGGACTTATTGCAATTATTCTCTAAGCTGAATATAAATAAATTCAAAGAGTGGGAGAAATCCTGCTCTTTTTATTTGTATCTATCCTAAAACTTGATTCCTAGTTCCTATAATAACGGTGAATCTGACTCAATTATTCTGATGAAATAAAGACCTTAAATGCTCCTATAGGTCTAACAAATTAGATTGAATTTAGATAAATATGCAAGGATAGATGATAATTTCTGCTCCTTTTTTGAGTAACAGCTTGAATTTATGGATGGGCTGTATTACTATAAGTTTGTTGCGCTTCAAGGTCTAAGGGCGCCAAAGTTATGTTTTAAACGGGATTATCACGTATATTTTACGTTGAAACGGAAACAGTGTATGATACCGGAGAATTTACTCAGGGAGGTGAGAAAACATGAATAAATCAGATTTGATCAATGTAGTTACAGAAGCAACTGAACTTCCCAAGAAGGATGCTACTAAAGCTGTAGATGCGGTTTTCGAAGCAATTACAGAAGCACTGCAAAGCGGTGATAAAGTACAACTGGTTGGATTCGGAAACTTTGAAGTGCGTGAGCGTTCTGCACGTAAAGGCCGTAACCCGCAAACTGGTGAAGAAATCGAAATTCCTGCAAGCAAGGTACCGGCATTCAAACCCGGTAAGGCGCTGAAAGACGGAATCAAATAAAGATTTCTACATACCTATCCCATAGTCTTTTTAAGAACAACTATGCCGCCCTCCAAGGCGGCATTTGTTTTTTGAAATACTATGAACTGTATAATAGGTTTAGAGGAGGATGAGTGATGATGGATAAAAATACGGGTACTACTCCGCTTCCAACGGGCAGCGACTATATTGTGGTTAAGGCTAAAGATAATGGCGTTCAGGTCATTGGGTTAACCAGAGGTACAGATACACGTTTTCATCATACAGAGAAGCTGGATAAGGGTGAGGTATTGATTGCCCAGTTTACTGATCATACCTCAGCGATGAAGATCCGCGGTAAGGCTGAAATATGGACAAAGCACGGACAATTGGAAAGTGAAAGCTGAAAAGCAGGCATAGCCTGCTTTTTTTCAAAATATAGTAAAGAGAAATGATCGTATTCCGCTAAGAGTGGGAATTATGGATAAGGGGGGCGTGTTCATGAACAAGGCCTGGTGGGTTGGAGCCGTATTACTCTTGACTGCAACCTCTGCTGTAATATTGCCCAAAGTGGCAGATATGGATTCAACCTTACAGCAGAGAAATGGTGCAGTGGAGACTTTTACTGGCGGCCATAACACGGTGCTAGACAACGATAATCTTGTTGATGTTCTTGGCGCACTTCCATTGACCTTATCCATTGATAGCGTAGGCTGGGAGGATCACGTTCTGTCTCTGGATTTAAAAGTGAGCGGAAATGATCATGAACCCCAGGAGCTTTATCGAAATATGGCACAGACTATTTCTTTTGCTTTTCAAGAAACCTTGAATGTGGATCAGCTTCTGCTGCGCATCGTGGTCATGGATAAATGGCTGGATAGCCGCCGGCTGCTGCTAGCAGGGGATATCAGACGCGCGGAGTGGTCCGTTGAACTCCAGAATGAACTTCAGTCTGCGGGTAATCTCCCCATATCCGAGCGTCTCAAGACAGGCTTCCGTATTAGTGAGACTGAGCTCTGGAAGAAGCAGTTCATTTATCCTTGAGAAGAATAAAAGAAACTCAGTTGTATCACAGTGCGTGACAAAAAAACATGTGATATAATAGACAAGATTGTGAACAAAGGAATTAATATAAATGTCAATGGCTTCGGAGGCTGAAATGAAACCGTACTGCATACCGCAACTGGCAAAACCCTACACCGACTACGACATGATTCAGAAGCATACGGATTTGCCGCCGTTTTCTGATGGCCGGGGTCATTTGTTATATATTTTTCTAAACCATGGATCTTCTGTAAAAGGAAGTACTGGTGAGTTGTATACGCTCGTAACCGCACTTATTCAACTTGGACTAGATACACATGAGGTAATTGACCGCTCGAATGATAGACGCGGTGGAGATCCTATGCGTTCCCGTCAATTAAAGGTATTGGCTGGTGATTATTTTAGTAGCTGGTTTTACCATCTGCTTGCAAAGAGTGATCAGATTGAGATGGTTGGAATCTTGAGTAAGGCGATTGCTGATTTCAATGTCTTGAAAGCGAACCTCTATGTGAAGATGAGAGGAATCCGTCTTTCGGCTGAACAATACTTGCGGCACATGGTACAGCTCAATATGCGGCTGTTCCTTTCTTTTACGCCCATGATCGAGAATTCCTTAGTGGAATTGTGGGAGAAGTTATTGACAGAGTTCAGTCAGTGCGAAACTGTTGCCATAGAGCTTCAGCGTTGTGATAACCTTGAGAATGCAAGCAATGGTTATTGCTACTGGAAGATGCTGGAGTCAGCGACAGAGGAAGAACGCAAACAGCTTCAAGACCAGAACCTTGATCAGAAGGACTGGAAGATGCTGAAGATGAAATATAAATGTGATTCTCTGCTGACGGACAAGCTCCATCAGTCGATTCAGTCGATTCAGGGACTATTACAAAGCGTTAAAGACGAAAGCCTGCTTAGAGAGCTTGAGATAGCGCTGGATCGTATTCTCCTGCAGATGAAAGTCTCAGGACAAGCAGCCGTGGAGGGTTAGTGGATGACTATGGACAAAACTACAACTGCTGTGGGTGATAACAGCAAGCCGAAGGAACAGTTTGTGCACTCGGTGTTTGAGAGTATTGCAGGTAAATATGATTTGATGAATGACATCTTAAGCTTTCGCCGCCATAAGGCTTGGCGTAAGTTCACGATGAAGAAGATGGGTATGAAGCGCGGGGATTCAGCTGTAGACTTATGCTGCGGCACTTGCGATTGGAGCATTGCCTTGGCCGAAGCCTCACAGACAGGGAATGTGATAGGGCTCGACTTCAGTGCAGGCATGCTTGAAGTGGGGCGCCGTAAGGTGGAGGAGCGCAAGCTTCAGGACCGGATCTCTCTCGTACAGGGCAACGCTATGGAGTTGCCTTTTGAAGACAACGCATTTGATTATGCAACGATTGGTTTTGGACTCCGCAACGTACCGGATCTTGTTCAAGTGCTGAACGAGATGAAACGGGTGGTGAAGCCCGGAGGAATGGTGGTCTGCCTGGAGCTTTCCAAGCCGATGAAACAACCGTTTAAAGGTATCTATTTCTTTTATTTTCAGCGTGTACTCCCATTGCTGGGCAAGTTATTCGCTAAAAGGTATGAGCAATACAAATGGTTGCCAGAATCGCTGGCGCTGTTCCCTGACCGGGAGCAATTAGCTGCTATTTTCCGTGAAACCGGACTGCAAAAAGTGGAATCCTTCCCCTTGACCGGAGGCATCGCGGCATTACATATTGGGCTCAAGGAGAACGGGAATGTTTAAGAAAATCGGTATCTTTTTACAAATGATCAAGTTTGAACATACGGTATTTGCTTTACCTTTTGCTTTTATGGGCGCTTTACTTGGTTCCGTTGTCATGTTTGGCACACTACCTACCTGGAGCCAGATTGGTTGGATCGTAGTGGCTATGTTTGGGGCACGGAGCGCTGCTATGGGTCTGAATCGACTGATTGACCGGATAAGTGATGCTAAGAATCCACGCACAGCGGGAAGAGCTATTCCTGCAGGATTATTGAAGATCGGTGAAGTCGTCATTTTTATCGGCATTTCGTTTTTCTTACTCTTTTGGGCAGCCTTTAAGCTGAATCCTTTGTCGGCCAAGCTCTTGCCAATCGCAGTTTTCCTTCTTGTCATTTATTCATTTACTAAGCGCTTTACATGGGCCTGCCATCTTATCCTCGGTCTGACCATTGCGCTTGCACCTTTAGGCGGTTGGGTAGCTGTAACTGGTAGTGTGAATTGGACTTCAATGGTATTTTATTTCACTATTGTGTTTTGGACTGCAGGTTTTGATGTAATTTATTCTTGTCAGGATGTTGAGTTTGATCTAAAAGAGGGCTTGAAGTCCATTCCGGTTCGGTTCGGGGTTCAAGGTGCACTCTTTATTGCCCGCGTATTTCACATTCTCACGGCGATTGGTTTCGTATCGTTGCTGTTTATGACGGATTTAAGCTGGTGGTATGTAGCAGGCATGATCATCGCATATATCATTCTCTTTTATGAGCACTACATTGTATCTCCGAGTGACCTGAGCCGTCTGCAGACTGCTTTTTTCACTATGAACGGCGTATTGAGCATCGTGGTGTTCTCTTTCACTTTGATTGACTTGGTGGTGCAGTTCTACTAATGACGCTTACTAAACCGAAAAACATCGTGGTTGGAATTACAGGAGCAAGCGGTGCGATATATGGTGTTCGTCTAACTGAAACCTTGCTGTCACTAGGCTACTCCGTGCATTTGGTAGTTAGCAATGCGGGCTGGCGCGTATTTAAAGAAGAACTTGGCTATATCGCATCAGACCGGGAGGGCTTTTTGAACGAAAGGTTCAAAGGCTATCCCGGTTCTCTGCTTTATCATCCTGTTGCGGATATCGGCGCATCCATTGCAAGTGGTTCGTTTCGTGTGGAAGGGATGATTATTATGCCTTGCTCTATGGGAACATTATCCGCGGTAGCGAATGGGACCTCTGATAATCTGATGACACGTGCTGCTGACGTTATGCTCAAGGAAGGCCGCCTACTGGTGCTTGTACCTCGTGAGACTCCACTGCATGCTATTCATCTAGAGAATATGTTGAAGCTGTCCCGTCTGGGAGTTCGGATGATTCCCGCAATGCCGGCTTTTTATTTTGGGCCGCAAAGTATGGATGATCTGATTAATTTCATGGTGGGCAAAGTGCTTGACAGCTTTAATATTGAACACAATTTATTTCGAAGATGGGGGGATTGAAAGGATGGACAATAACAGCCACACCATCATTGGCAAAATCAGCTATACCAACTCATGGCCGGTATTTCACAATTTTCATCCCTCTGCACTGAAATATCCTGCAGAGATGGTGAGTGAGGTACCTGCCATTCTTAATCAGGGGATGAGCCGTGGAACTATTCATGTAGGTGCTTTATCCTCTTTTGCTTATGCTGAGGCCAGTGACAAATTATTACTTCTACCTGATTTATCGGTTAGCGCGGACGGTCCTGTGAGATCAATATTCCTTTTTTCCAGGGTGCCATTTGCTCAGATTGGCAGCGGTAAGATCGCTGTTACGAATACTTCTGCAACCTCAGTAAATTTGCTGAAAATTTTAATGGAAAAAGCTTTTGGCAATAAACCGGAGTATATTAGCGCTAATCCTGATTTGGATGACATGATGCATGAAGCGGATGCCTGTTTATTAATTGGTGATAATGCTATTAAGGCCTCATGGCAGGATCAAGGTTATATCGTTACTGATCTAGCTGAGGTTTGGAAGGAATGGACGGGCTTAGGGATGACCTTTGCGGTCTGGGCAGTGAATCGAAAGGCTGCGGAGGACAAACCGGAAGCTATTTCTGAGATTGCAGAGGCTTTTGCCGAGAGTAAAATGCGGGGATTGAGAGATTTAGATCCTATTGTACAAGCAGCTTGTTCTAACATTGGAGGAACAAAGTCTTATTGGGAAGGGTACTTCCGCAATTTATGTTATGATTTTGGAGAAAGGCAGCAGCAAGGTTTGAACCTCTATTTCCGCTATGCCTATGAGATGGGCCTGCTGCCGCAGGAAGTGAAGATGGAGATTTGGAGCCATAAACTGTTGACACGGGTGAAAGAATGAAACGACTGCAAATATTCGGATTACTGAACAGAGATATGGATCAGATTGAAAAAGAGCTGTACCGCAGTGTACAGGGGGATGACGATCTGCTTACAGAAACCTCCCTGCATTTATTAAAGGCAGGCGGCAAAAGATTACGTCCCGTATTTGTCCTAATGGGCGGGAAATTCGGTAAGTATGATCTGGAAAAACTGAAACGGGTGGCGATACCGTTAGAGTTGATCCATAGCGCTTCACTGGTCCATGATGATGTGATCGACGATGCAGAATTGCGCCGTGGTGAACTCACCGTGAAAGCAAAATGGGGCGATAAAATTGCCATGTACACTGGTGACTACATATATGCAAAAGCGCTGGTTATGACTACGGAGCTGAAGAATCCACGAATTCATCAAATTCTGTCTAAGGCGATGATCGAAATGTCGATCGGAGAGATGGAGCAGATTCGTGACTTTTTCAACAGTGAGCAAAGTGTACGTCATTATCTACGGCGTATCCGCCGCAAAACAGCCCTGCTGATTGCAGTTAGCTGCCAACTCGGCGCTCTTGCTGCTGAGGCAGATCCAGAAGTAGCTCGTCTGCTTTATAATTATGGATATAACGTGGGTATGGCGTTCCAGATTCGTGATGATTTACTGGATCTCTCAGGCACAGAGAAACAGATCGGTAAACCTCCGGGCAGTGATATGCGGCAAGGAAACATTACACTTCCAGTGATTTATAGTCTTGAGGATGAGCGACTGCGCGAGTCATTGCTTGAGGAACTGAAGTCTATACGTGAGGGACATAGCACGGTAGGACATGCGATTGATCTCATTCTTTCCGGAGACGGAATCGCCCGTTCTGAGGAGCTCGCTTCACGTTATATCGACAAGGCGCTGGCGGCGCTGGAACAATTGCCTAACAATAAGACTAAGCGCAATCTGCGCGATATTGCGTATTTTATAACAGGTAGAAGTTATTGATCTTCTGGTGAGATTGAAATTAAACGTTTCCAGAAAGCAATGTTTCTGTTAAGATAGCGTCAAAACAACCCTTCAAATGGGAAAATGGAGAGTGCTTCTATGGAAAAGACGTATCTGATGGTCAAGCCTGATGGAGTTCAACGTGGATTAATAGGGCGTATTGTTGCCCGCTTTGAGGATAAGGGGTTTAAATTGGTCGCTGCTAAACTGATTACAGTTAGTGAGGATCAAGCGAAAAGACATTATGCTGAGCATGCAGGCAAAGACTTTTTTTCAGAGCTGGTCTCTTTCATCACTTCAGGTCCAGTGTTTGCAATGGTATGGGAAGGCGATGATGTCGTAACTTTATCCCGGACACTCATAGGCAAAACAAAAGTTGGAGAAGCTCTGCCAGGCACGATTCGTGGCGACTTTGCCAGCCATACACCACTTAATTTAATTCATGGATCAGACTCGCCTGAAAGTGCAGAACGGGAAATTGCTAATTTCTTTGCTCCAGATGAACTGAATCAGTATAACAAAGACATCGCAGTCTGGATGTAAGGTCCAGGTGGGAGGCAGGGGATTAACATGTCTGATCGTAATGTTGCAGCATTAACAACAGATCCAGATTATAGCGGATTTATTCACAACGTTAAACAAAGCACCGGAATTGATCTGGCTCAATATAAAGAAGCGCAGATGAAGCGGCGTTTGACGACTCTTCGGATGAAGAATGGGTATCATACCTTCAGTGATTTTTTTGCAGCGATGATGAAAAATAAGGACTTATTTTATGAATTTTTAGATCGAATGACGATCAATGTCTCTGAGTTCTGGCGGAATCCGAATCGCTGGGAAGTTTTGCGGGATATTATCCTCCCTGACCTCCAGCAGTCGGGCCGCAAATTAAAGCTGTGGAGCGCGGCATGTTCCACAGGCGAAGAGCCTTACACGCTGGCTATGATTTTGTCGGACAAGAATATATTGGCGCAGACAGGTATTCTTGCCACTGACATTGATGATGGCGCTTTATCCAAAGCAAAGCAGGGTCTTTATTTGGAACGTTCTTTAAAGGATGTGCCGAAAGACGTGGCAGCACGTTATTTTACGCCGGAAGGCCCTGTCTTCAAGGTCAGCGATTCACTTAAGAAAAACATAGATTTCCGCAAACAAAATTTGCTCTTGGACAAGTTCGACGAAGGTTTCGATCTTATTATTTGTCGCAATGTAATGATCTATTTTACTGAAGAAGCGAAGAACAAGCTCTATCATAAGTTTTCGGCTAGCTTACGTCCGGGTGGTTATTTGTTTGTGGGCAGCACAGAGCAAATCTTTACACCGGCTCAATATGGCTTTGAATCGACGGAAACTTTTTTCTATCGTAAAAAATAAATACTTTTTGCTCCTTCGCCATTAACTTCAAAGGTATACTTTCGCAAAAGTTCAGTGATACTGGATAGTAGAATCTGTACGCTAAGTGAAAGGAAAGTTAAACCGATGGACAAAAGCAAGGTCATTGCCGCGTACAAACGAGGCTTTATCACCGTTCGTGAGTGCGGGCAAATTCTCGGTGTGGAGGAAATGCAATTGGAGCGCCTTCTGCAGCTGGAAGAGCGTAAGTCTACATTCCCTCCACCAAGCCAGCGGCTCGGCAGCCAACAAGCTGAGGACCGAGCCGAGGAGCGCCATTCATACTCTTAAGGGTATGGATGGCGCTTTTTATTTCGGTATACATACAGTGTTTCTAGGGAGATCCCTTTCTTGTCAAAGCGGATTCCCTATACTATAATGAGCAAAGATCATAGGATTTTAGCGGTTTACAGTTTAAAAGTATAAAAGGGGGAAGACATCATGAGTTTACGCTATTTAACAGCGGGGGAAACGCACGGCCCCCAGCTAACGGCTATTATTGAGGGATTGCCAAGTAATTTAACTTTGGATTTTGAAGAGCTTAACTTTCAATTGCATCGTCGACAAAAGGGATACGGACGTGGACGTCGCATGCAGATTGAGAAAGATACGGCACAGATTGTAGGTGGAGTACGTCACGGCTATACTACGGGTGCTCCGGTAGCCTTGGTAGTAGAGAACAAGGATTGGACTCACTGGAAGAACATTATGAATATTGAACCTATTCCAGGCAGTGATGAAGAAAAACGCCGGGTAAATCGGCCGCGTCCTGGACATGCAGATTTGAATGGTGGATTGAAGTACAATCATACGGATCTTCGCAACGTTCTGGAGCGCTCCAGTGCCCGCGAAACCGCAGCCAGAGTCGCATGTGGCGCTGTAGCCAGACAGCTGCTGGCAGCTTTTGGTGTGAAAGTAGCAGGTCAAGTCATTCGCATTGGTGAAATTGAGGCACCTGCAAATGATCTGCCTATCGATGAGCTGATTGAACGGACAGAACAGTCTTCTGTCAGAGTTGTCGACAAAGAAACAGAACAGAAAATGGAGGCTTACATAGATCAGATCAAGGAAGAGGGCGACTCCATCGGTGGAATCGTTGAATGTATCGTCGAAGGACTGCCCATTGGACTTGGCAGCTATGTACAGTCAGATCGGAAGTTAGACGGGGCAATTGCTGGGGCAGTAATGTCGATTAATGCCTTCAAAGGCGTTGAGATCGGCATTGGATTTGAAGCAGGAAAATTGCGTGGATCGCAAGTCCATGATGAAATTATGTATGAAGCTTCTAAAGGATACTATCGCGCAAGCAATCGTTTAGGCGGTTTTGAAGGCGGGATGACGAATGGCATGCCGGTAGTGGTTCGTGGTGTTATGAAGCCTATTCCTACCTTGTATAAGCCACTTCAAAGTGTAGATATCGATACGAAAGAACCTTTTACAGCTCAAGTAGAACGTTCGGATGCATGTGCGGTTCCAGCGGCATGTGTGGTTATGGAAAGCGTAGTGGCATGGGAAGTTGCCAAAGCATTTCTTGATAAATTCGGCGGGGATTCTCTCGAAGAAATTAAAGCGAACTATGAAAACTATCTTGCACAATTGGAGAGTTATTAATCATGCGTACAATCAATGTAGATTTGGGAGATCGTTCTTATCCAATCCACATCGGTAGTGGTCTGCTGCAGAACATTGGCCAGTACTGTGCTGAGGCTGGACTGTCCACTCGCAGCCCGCTACTGGTTGTGAGTGATAGTGAAGTAGCTCCACGGTATTTACCGGCGCTTGAAGAAGCTCTACGTCAGCAAGGTTATACCGTAGTAAGCCATATTATGCCAGCAGGGGAAGCATCCAAATCATTAACCGTGTATGAAGAGGTTATGACGACCGCGATTCAAGCGGGACTAGATCGCAACTCAGCGGTGTTGGCTTTAGGTGGCGGGGTTGTTGGTGATTTAGCTGGTTTTGTAGCAGCTACCTACATGCGCGGAATAGGATTTCTACAAATTCCAACGACGATTCTAGCCCATGACAGCAGCGTAGGCGGCAAAGTGGCTGTCAATCATCCACTAGCCAAAAATATGGTTGGTGCGTTCTATCAACCTTCGCTGGTGCTTTACGATTTGGATACCCTTCGCACGCTTCCGCCACGCCAAGTCTCTTCTGGCTTAGCTGAAGTAGTGAAGCATGGTCTGATTATGGACAAAGAATTTGCATATTGGTGCCGTGAACATGCTGATGAGCTGCTTGCTCTGAATGCTGAAGCCCTCGGTTATGCCCTTGAGCGCGGTTGTGCGATCAAAGCTCATGTCGTGGCGAACGATGAACGTGAGCATGGACTTCGGGCGATCCTGAATTTAGGCCATACGATCGGCCATGCTATTGAAGCGGTTGGCGGATATGGTGTGTTTTTGCACGGTGAAGCGATTGCGATTGGTATGGCGGGTTCGGCGCTGCTGGCTGTAAAGCTTGGACGTGACCGATCCATTTATGAGGATACAGTATCTATGTTATCTGCCCTTTCACTGCCTATACAGCTTCCTTCTGAATATGATGAAGAGGAGCTAATGGAAGCGATGATGCATGATAAGAAATTCAAAGAAGGCAGAATGACTTTTATTGTGCCTGATGCCATAGGAGCCGTTAGTATTGTAAACGATGTACAGGAATCGCTTGTGCGAGAGGTTCTCGCAGAGCTTAAAAAGGAGGGGAAACCGTGGTAAATCGAGGGATTCGCGGAGCAACTACCGTGATTAATAACGAAGAAACAGAGATTTTGCGTGAAACCGTTGTGCTGCTGCGGGAGATCGTTGAACGCAATAATGTTATAGCTGAGGATATTAGCAATGTATGGATTACGATGACCAATGATCTGGATGCTACTTTTCCGGCAAGAGCCATTCGTGAGATTGAGGGCTGGGAAATGGTGCCGCTTATGTGTTCAACCGAGATCCCGGTCAAAGGCAGCCTGCCGATGTGTATCCGGTTAATGGTGCAGTTTAATACGGATAAATCACAGCGTGAGATCCGCCATGTGTATCTGAATGAAGCTCAGAAGCTTCGTCCGGATTTGTCGCAGAGTAAGTCTTAAATTTGAGTTGTGGGTTGTCAATGACCCTTGTCATCATGTATAGTGTAATTAGCCGAGTATAGAAGAGTTTAGTTGAGTTGAGATGAGTATAGTTGAGCAGAGTGCAAGAAATTTTTGCGAATATAAGAAAGTATAAGCTTTGTTCTATACATTCTTATATTTCACGCATATACGCTTACCGTCCTTATAAGGATGCTGAAGACGTTTATGCCTGATTAGCAGTTTTTGTGTACGCAGAGTCTTTATTTTGATATGTACTGGAGTGTTATTTCACATCCGTGATGTATCTTATTTAGAGATAAGTCTGTAGGCACAACATAACGATGCTGATCATTGCTCAAAAACATATACTTACTTACACAAACCCTCTACTTTGGTAGAGGGTTTTTCTGTGTTTCGGAAAGATTTATATAACTAAGGGGGCATCTAAAAATGACGAATCCGAGTGTTCAAGAGGTGGTAAAGCTGTCGCAGGATTATAATCTGATTCCTGTTGTGAAGCGGCTGCTGGCTGATATGGAAACACCTATCCGGTTATTCCAACGTTTTGCTGAACGTGACCGCGCGTTCTTACTAGAAAGTGTAGAGGGTGGCAAACAATGGGCCCGGTATTCGTTCATCGGCAGCGATCCCTTTTTAATGATATCGGGAAAAAAGGGTGCAATTAACGTAGAGATCGACGGTAAGAAAAAACAGCTGCATGGAAAGCCGATTGAGGAGCTTAAGGCGCTGCTTCGTTCATACCGTAGCCCTAAGCTGGATGAGATGCCGCCATTTACTGGAGGAGCGATCGGATTTTTTGGATATGATCTGCTGCAATATTATGAGAAGCTTCCTGAGCATCCAGTAGATGATCTCCAAATGGATGATATCCGGTTTATGTTCTGTGATCGCATCATTGTTTTTGATCATGTGAAACAACAAATTCTCCTAGTTGGCAACCTGCATGTTAAAGACGGTGATACGGACTCAGATATCAAATCCAATTACGAAAGCTTAAGTCGTAAGCTTGAGGATATGGCCGAAGAGCTGCAGAAGGAAGGGCCTAAGGAAAATGTGAACCGCCGCAGTATTCCGCAGGATATTGAGCTGGGTGAGATTCATTCCAACCTGACTAAAGAACAATATATCAACAACGTAGAACAAGCGAAGGAATACATTCGGGCTGGCGATATTTTTCAAGTGGTGTTGTCGCAGCGCCTGCATATTGAAACGGAAGTTTCTCCACTGCATGTATACCGGATGCTCAGGACGCTTAACCCATCTCCATATATGTATTATTTGAAAATGGATGAAGAGATTATTGTTGGAACCTCACCGGAAGCGCTCGTAAAGGTAGATGGAAACCGTGTGGAGACACGGCCGATTGCCGGAACAAGACCAAGAGGTGAAAGTGAAGCTTCGGATCGTGCTTACGCCGCGGAGCTGCTGGAGGATGAAAAAGAACGTGCAGAGCATTTGATGCTAGTTGATCTAGGTCGTAATGATTTAGGAAGAGTGTCCAAATTCGGTTCTGTAAAATGTGATTCCTTTATGGAAATTGAAAGATACTCTCATGTCATGCATATGGTATCGAATGTGTCAGGCACGCTTAGCGAGGATAAAGATTTCTTTGATGCCTTTCTCTCCTGTTTGCCAGCCGGTACTGTATCAGGAGCACCTAAGCTACGGGCAATGGAGATTATTGCTGAATTGGAGCGAGAAGCCCGTGGTGCTTATGCGGGGGCGATTGGATATTTGGGATTCTCGGGAAATATGGATTCATGTATCACCATCCGTACAATCATCTTCCGTAAGGGCAGAGCATATGTGCAGGCTGGGGCGGGTATCGTTTGGGACTCGGTTCCGGAGAAAGAGTATGAAGAGACGGTGAATAAAGCGAAGGGCATGCTAAAAGCTATTCGTATGGCAGAGGCTATGTTCCCACCCGAGATAAAAGAGAAACAAGTCATCAATCAAGATTACATGTACGCATATACCCCTGAACAGGTGGTTTGATTAATAAAAAAGATTACATTAAGGCTGGAGGATGAACATTATGGATGCAACAAAATTGATACAATCAGGAATCGCTGGACTAATCGAAGGCAAAAGTCTGACACGTGTAGAAGCACGGGATATAATGGGTGCAATCATGCTGGGAGAGGCTTCACAGGCGCAAATCGGATCACTGCTGACCGCTTTACGGATTAAGGGAGAGACCGTGGAGGAGATTACGGGGTTTGCGGAAGCCATGAGAGGTTTCGGCACACCTGTCCTTACTGAAAAAGCGCGTCTGCTAGATACATGTGGTACGGGCGGTTCCGGCATCCATAAGTTTAATATTTCTACCGCCTCAGCGATTATTTCATCAGCGGCTTCGGTACGAGTTGCCAAACATGGCAACCGCTCAGCTTCCGGTAGAGCAGGAAGTGCAGATGTACTTGAAGCTTTGGGCGTCAACATTCATCTGAATGCGGATCAGGCCCGGGAATGCTTGGATCGAATCGGCATTTGTTTTTTATTCGCGCAAATCTATCATCCTTCGATGCGGCATGCGGCGGCACCGCGTAAAGAGCTTGGAGTGCGGACGATTTTTAATATGCTTGGTCCGCTTACGAATCCCGCTGGTGCTGACCGTCAGCTGCTGGGGATTTATGATCGGAATAAGACAGAGACGGTGGCTAATGTACTGAAGGAGCTGGGGTCCAAGCGTGCGATGGTTGTTAGCAGCTTGGATGGTCTGGATGAAATCAGCATCTCGGCCCCTACATTAGTGTCTGAGCTAAAAGAGGGCATCGTAACCACGTATGAGGTAACGCCAGAGGCATTAGGTCTTAACAGACATCCACTGGAAGCTGTGCTGGGTGGAGATGCAGCTGAAAATGCGGCGATTATTACCTCGGTCCTTCAAGGGCAGATGAATCCTTATCGCGATATCGTTCTTGCTAACGCCGGAGCCTGTATATATGTTGCTGGTCTGGCAGATACCATGGCCGGAGGCGTAGAGAGAGCAAAAGATGTAGTGGATTCAGGCAAGGCACTATCCAAGCTTAATCAGCTTGTAGCTATGACGGAGGAACTTAATTATGTATCTTGATAAAATTGTCGCGACTAAGATTAAAGAGGTTGAACTGCTCAGTAAAAACTTTTCGCTGGCACAAGCAGAGCGTGATATTGCGCTTCTTCCGGCAACAAGAGGCTTTCGTAAGGCTCTGACCCAAGGGAAGAACAGAGATATGGGCTTGATCGCTGAGGTGAAGAAGGCTTCTCCTTCCAAAGGGTTGATCCGTGAAGATTTTGATCCTGTTTCCATTGCAAAAGGGTATGAAGCTGGAGGTGCAGATTGCTTATCTGTTCTGACGGACACAGAATATTTCCAGGGCAGCGCAGCTTATCTGCAGCAAGTGAAGGAAGCTGTAAATCTGCCGCTGCTTCGCAAAGATTTTATTATCGATGAGAAGCAGATCTACGAAGCACGTCTTCTCGGAGCGGATGCGGTGTTGTTGATCGTCGCTATTTTGACACCGGCACAACTGTCTCATTTTATAGATATAGCTTCAGAGCTTGGATTGGATATCTTGACTGAGGTGCATGACCGAAATGAACTGGCGGTTGTACTGAGCACAGAAAAGATAACCCAACCAAACGTTCTTCTTGGAATTAATAACCGTAATCTACGTACCTTTGAGACCTCTTTGGAGACAACAGCCGAGCTGGCAGCTCTTGTGCCGCAAGGTGTTCCAGTGATCAGCGAAAGCGGAATTTCCGGGTCAACAGACATCGACTACCTAAGAACTACTGGTGCTCACGGAGTGCTCGTTGGGGAGTATCTAATGCGTCAAGCTAACGTAGAGGATGCGGTTAACGGTTTGCTCGGGGAGCTTCCTAACGGAAAGGACCGTGTCCGGCATGGCTGAGACATTAGTAAAAATCTGTGGACTTCAGGACGTTGAAGTGCTAAAATCTATGTTACACTTACCACTAGATTATATCGGATTTGTTTTTGCACCTAGCCGCCGGAAGGTGTCCATAGAGCGTGCTGCCGAACTGATTGCAGAGCTTCCAAATTGGAAGACTGGTCAAATCCCTAAGGCTGCCGGGGTTTTCGTTAATCCGAAGCTGGATGAGTTGAACGAATTGCTGTCTGTGGTGCATTTAGATGTAATTCAGCTCCATGGACAGGAGAGTCCAGCTTTTTGCCAGCAGGTTCGCCGAGCTTATCCACAGGTTCAGGTATGGAAGGCACTGTCCGTTGCTGATCAAGAGCGGGAAAAAGTTGAAAATGAATATACCTTGGAAGATTACGCAGCTGCAGTAGATGCGGTTTTATTAGATACTTATGATCCATTGCAGAGCGGCGGCTCTGGCCGAACCTTCGCATGGAACAAATTACCTGCTTACCAAGAAATTGCAGTACAACATGACTTGCCCTTGTTTGTGGCTGGAGGGCTTCATTCAGATAATGTTGGTGAATTGCTTGATACCTATGCCCCGTATGGGGTAGACGTGTCGAGTGGAGTAGAGACTGACGGCATTAAGGATATTCAAAAAATGACAGCTTTTGTGGAAAGGGTGAAGCAATCATGATACAAGTACCGGACCAGCATGGACGTTTCGGTTCATTCGGAGGCCGCTTCGTGCCCGAGACTTTGATGAATGCATTGATTGAGTTGGAGGAGGCTTACCGTAAGTTTTCGGCAGATCCAGCTTTTCAGGAAGAAATAGATTATCTATTAAAGCAGTATTCCGGACGGGAGACCCCGCTGTATTATGCGGAGCGTCTGAGCAAACATCTGGGAGAAGCTAAAATATATCTGAAGCGTGAAGATTTGAATCATACAGGTGCCCATAAGATTAACAATGCGATTGGTCAAGGGATTCTGGCCAAAATGATGGGAAAAACGAAGGTAATCGCTGAGACGGGTGCGGGTCAACATGGTGTAGCCACAGCTACAGTTGCAGCTTTGCTAGGAATGGAATGTAAGGTGTTTATGGGGGAAGAGGATACACGTCGCCAGGCCCTTAACGTATTCCGGATGAAGCTGCTTGGTGCAGAAGTGATTCCCGTTACTTCCGGATCTCGTACTTTAAAAGATGCCGGCAACGAAGCGCTTCGCTACTGGGTTAGCAATGTAGATGATACCTTCTATATATTGGGTTCAGCTGTAGGACCACATCCTTATCCGATGATGGTTCGTAACTTTCAGCGGGTTATTGGGGATGAAACACGGCGCCAGATTCTGGAGGCTGAAGGAAGGCTGCCGGATGTGCTCGTAGCTGCTGTAGGCGGTGGCAGTAATGCCATCGGTATGTTCTATCCATTTGTTGAGGATGAAAATGTCGGTATGATTGGTGTAGAGGCGGCTGGTAAAGGCATTGATACCCCTTTTCATGCGGCAACAATGAGTAAAGGAACTCATGGCGTATTCCAGGGATCGATGAGTTATCTCCTGCAGGATGAGCATGGACAAGTAACAGAAGCACATTCCATCTCCGCAGGCCTGGATTATCCTGGTGTGGGTCCTGAACACTCCTATCTAAAAGATATCGAACGCGCAAAATATGTCCCGATTACAGATGCAGAGGCGCTAGATGCACTGAAGCTGCTATGCGTAACGGAAGGCATTATTCCAGCGTTAGAATCGGCGCATGCGATAGCACATGTTGTAAAAATGGGTCCAACCCTTACTAAGGATGATATTGTTGTCATCTGCCTGTCAGGCCGGGGAGACAAAGACGTAGAATCCATTATGGCGTATACAGAAGGGAAGGGAACTGAATGACAACCCAAACTACAAACCGGATGGATTTGGTATTCCGGAAGCTTAAAGCTGAGAACCGGACCGCATTGATTCCTTTTCTGACTGTTGGAGATCCAGATTTGGAGACTACTCTTGCCATCATCACTGAACTGGAGACAGCAGGGGCAGATATTCTGGAGCTAGGAGTACCATACTCTGATCCGCTTGCAGACGGCCCTGTAATTCAGCGAGCATCTGCCCGGGCACTGCGGGGTGAAGTTCACCTGCGCACTTGCATGGAGACCGCGTTAAAGGCTCGTGAAGCCGGCAGCAGTTTGCCATTTATCTTGTTTTCTTATTACAATCCTATCCTGCAAATGGGTCTAGATACGTTTTTTGCTGATCTGAACAAGCATGAAATTAGCGGACTTATTATCCCGGATCTTCCCGTTGAGGAATCAGCGGAGATGCGGCGCCGTAGTGATGAAGTTGGAGTCAACCTCATTCCTTTAGTTGCACCCACCTCAAGCGAACGTATTGCAAAGATTGTATCCGGTGCGAGCGGTTTTATCTATTGTGTATCTTCATTAGGGGTGACTGGAGAAAGATCCTCTTTCCATGCGGATGTAGAAGCCTTTATTGATTCCGTTCGTCAAGCTACGGATCTGCCAGTGGCTGTAGGATTTGGGATCTCTACTGGCGAACAGGTTGCCCGGTTTGCTCAGATTTGCGATGGTGTTGTAGTAGGAAGTGCCATTGTCCGCAAAATAGAAGAGGTAATTCCGTTGCTTGATCATCCTGCTACGCGGAATGAGGGACTGTTGCAAATTCGAGAATTTGTGGCACAATTAAAAAGACCATAACAGTGTCATTCTGACCTGTGTATAGTGGAGTAATCAACTATGGAGAGCGAGGACTATTGTATGAATCCAAAACCGAATATAGTTAATCTCCCTGTCTACAAACCAGGGAAACCTATAGACGAAGTCAAGAAGGAGCTTGGCTTAAGTGAGGTTATTAAGCTTGCATCCAATGAGAACCCGTATGGAGCTTCACCGAGTGCAAAAGAAGCAATTCTAGCAGAACTTGAGAATCTTTATCTTTATCCGGACGGCTCAGCCGTTGAATTGACTTCAGCACTTTCCAGCCGTCTTGGCGTGAATAACGACAATATTATTTTTGGCTGTGGCTCAGATGAGATTATTGCACTTATTGCTCGTGCCTTTTTCTTACCGGGTGATGAGACAATCATGGCGGACCAAACCTTCTCCGTGTATAAGAGTAACGCAGACATCGAAAGTGCGGTATCTATTGAGGTGCCACTTGTAAAAGGTACACATGATCTGGATGGGATGCTGGCCCGTATAACGGACCGCACTAAGGTTATCTGGATCTGTAATCCGAATAACCCAACAGGTACGATTGTTCCAGAGGAAGCTTTGGTTTCTTTCCTGGATGCTGTGCCTTCCAATGTAATGGTTGTCCTTGATGAGGCATACTGTGAGTATGTAACAGATCTTTCATACTCCAATGGTATCCAGTTACTGACTCGTTACAAGAATCTGGTTGTGCTTCGCACATTCTCCAAAATTTATGGCTTAGCTGCATTGCGTATTGGATACGGTGTTGCGAGTCCTGAGATCATTTCGTTGATCAACAAGGTACGTGAGCCTTTTAATACCTCACGACTTGCTCAAGCTGCAGCTCTTGCTGCTTTGAATGATCAAGATTACGTACAGGAATGCCGTCGTCTTAATAGCGCGGGTATTGTCCAATTGCAAGGTGAATTCAAACGTCTGGGTCTAGAATCCTTCCCGGCACACGGGAACTTCATCATGGTAGATGTTCGTAAGCCTGCTACAGAGGTCTTTGATGCTTTGATGCGTAAAGGAATCATCGTAAGAGCGGGTCATCAGGTTTATCCGACTTATATTCGGGTTACTGTAGGCTCGGCTGAGCAGAATACAGCTTTTATCACCGCGCTGGAACAAACTCTTATAGAGAGTGGAGTACGCGCTTAGTAATAACAGCAAGTCAAGACTAAAGAAGGCAGGTAGTTCAAAGAACATGACGACAAAAATAGCAATATTCGGTGTCGGTCTGATCGGAGGCTCACTGGCCCTTTGCTTTAAAGGCAAGGAGGGCCTGACCGTCGTTGGCCATGCCCACCGTCCTGAATCCGCGAGTAAGTATATTAGCAGAGGTGTGGTCGATAGTGCCACATTGTCTGTGGAGGAAGCGGCAATCGATGCCGATTTCATTTTTTTATGTGTGCCGGTGGGTATGCTAGAGGATTATTTGCAGCAGTTAAGCAAATTGCCGCTCAAGCCCGGCTGCATCATTACAGATGTTGGAAGTACGAAAGCTAGTATTGCCGCATGCGCGGTCTCTTTGGATATTCCTGGAGTACATTTTATCGGCGGTCACCCTATGGCAGGATCAGAGCGTTCAGGTGTTGAGGCAGCTTCATCGCTGTTGTTTGAGAATGCCTATTACGTATTAACGCCTCCACCGGGAGTGCCAGACGAGGCTTATCATGCGTTGGAGTCCTTACTCCACCTTACTAGAGCGCAGATTGTACGCCTTAATCCAGAACGTCATGATGAGATTGTAGGCGCCATTAGTCATTTGCCACATATTATTGCCGTTGCGCTGGTAAATCAGATTAAAGCTTATGATGATACTGACTCCTTGTTTAGTACGTTAGCTGCAGGGGGCTTTCGGGATATTACAAGAATTGCGTCCAGTGATCCAATTATTTGGCGTGATATCTTGTTAAACAATCGTTCAGTGATGCTTCGATTGTTGAAGGATTGGAACGAGGAAGTTTCTTCTTTTGTTCGTTTGCTGGAAAATGAAGATGGTGTAGGGATTGAAGAGGCATTTCATGAAGCCAATGGCTTCCGTAGTCAATTGCCTGAACGGCGTAAAGGTATGATAGCACCTTTATTTGACCTACATATTGATGTACCGGATCATCCGGGGATTATCGGTCGTATTGCTACAGAGCTGGGGGATCAAGGAATTAACCTTAGCAACGTACAAATTATCGAAAGCCGTGAAGATGTGCCGGGGATTATGCGTCTCTCTTTCCGTCAGGAGAACGATATGGAGCGGGCGAAGATCCTGTTGCAGCATCATGATTATACGGTATACGTGTAGTATTAAGGTTAGTTCGGGTTCATTTTTAAATCATAAAAAACAGTAAAATAGCGATTCTCATGTGAATAGAGAATCGCTATTTTTTTGTTTTTTGGGTTATTGGTTGCTTATTTCAACATGCCGTCAGTATCGTCATCGGCATCGGTACCACCATAAGTACCAGTATAAGTACCAGTATAAGTACCAGTATAAGTACCACCTAGTACTTACGGACCCTAATGACGTTATTTGCTCGTTTTTTGCCTTTGAAGCAGTCTTTCGGACTCCACAGACGCTATTTCACATAAAGAGGCTTATATTGGGTGTTTTTCGTGCCAATAGCTACTATGCGGTCCGTTAGCATCCCAAATGTGGATTAATGCTGCGTTTAAGGTCAACTGTGTCCGATAGCGTCTTCGTACAAGCTAAATGTTTTTTGATCAACGAAGCAAAGAAAGGAGTGCCGCAAAATGCTTCCGGATTAATACCCGAAGACTCTAATTTAGGTTTGGTTTGTTGCAACTGTTCCCCAACTCGCTTTCTTCATTTCGATCAGTATTTCTTCCAAGAAATTCTCTGGTACTTGAGTTTGTTTCTTCGTAACTAGCTTGGCTACCTACAAAACGATTTCTTGCTGCTCCTAGACCGACAATAAAGAGTAAGACCGAAGCGCCAAGCAGTATGAATAGTGGCAGGTTCCAACTATTTGTGGTGTCATGCAGATATCCTATAAGGGCAGGACCGATTGCGGCAAGCAGATATCCGATCGATTGCGCCATACCAGACAGTTCCGCTGCTTGATGCGCATTTTTAGTACGCAAACCGAAAAACATCATGGACAAGCTAAAGGCACAGCCTCCACCAATTCCGAGTATGATGATCCACAACAGAATGATGTTGGAGCTTCCGTAAAGCAGTCCGAGCGTTCCCGTCAAAAGCAAAATGGTTGTAATGAACACTAACGAACGTTGATTTGACATTCGCCCTGCAATAACGGGGACAATAAAGGTAAATGGAAGCAGTGCTAACTGCATTATTGAGAGGTACCATCCTGATTGGCTTGAGTCAATGCCTTGCTGTTTTAAAATTTCAGGCAACCATGCGATCAGCACATAGAAAATCATAGACTGCATCCCCATAAACAAGGTTACTTGCCAGGCAAGAGGGGAACGCCAAACATTCACATCATTGCCGGTCATCTGTTGACTCGTCGAGGCTGTTTGCTTCGTACGCTTCCTTAATTGAGGCAACCAGCAGAGGATCGATACAAAGCTTAGGATCCCCCAAATTCCCAATGCACCCTGCCATTTTAAACCTGCGTTTGCAGCTAGCGGTACACTGATTCCCGAGGCGATCGCTCCAGATAAACTCATTGAAATTGCAAATACACCAGTCATGGCACCGATTTTATTAGGGAAATCACGTTTGATTAAACTTGGCATTAATACATTACAAACGGCAATTGCAAATCCAAGAATTGCAGTTCCAATATACAGATTTGCAGCCCCAGATAAAGAACGTATTACAATTCCAACAGTCAAAAAGATCAGGGCAAACAAAATTAAAAGTTCAACTCCATACCTACGTCCTAGTTTTGGTACTAGAGGCGATAATAAAGCAAAGGTAAGTAAAGGTACCGTTGTGATCAAGCCTGCTAAAGTATTGGAAATATGAACGTCATCCCTTATGAGACCCACTAAAGGACCGACCGAGGTTAAGGGAGCACGTAAATTTGCGGCAATAATAATAATGCCGAGTAGTAGCAGCCCTAAAGATGATGGTACGAATTTTTTATTCGGCATTCTTCATTTTCCCTCCCAGAATTAATGCGTACTAATATCCGCGCGGACAATGAAAGTATAGTATAGTATATTAAATTTAACAATAAGTATTTTAAAGTTTACTTTATTGAGATAGTTCTATAACTTGAAATGCTTATATTAGATAAAAAAATACAACTCAGAGTTTCCATTTAGAATGGAATACTGAGTTGCATGTAATAGGTGAAATTTTCGACTTTTAGAAACCATATTTTAAGGAGATATGGAGCACTGTTTCGCTATTCGTATGATTGGTATAAGAGTGAGGGCGATCTGCACGAAAACTGATCGTATCATATTGATTTAATGTGTACATTTCTCCATCGACTCGTATTTCAATGGAACCAGTCATTACTGTCGCAATTTCAGTTGTATTCACATGATGACCTTCAGGGTGATACGAACTATTTGGCTGTAAGTAAGCCCGACACATTTCAATATCGTTGCTTACGTTTTTAAAGACGGGTTCTATGATCCAATTCTTTTGATCATTAGAAAACCGGAGACCTTCGCCTGCTCGATACAAACTAACAGGGTCTTCAGATTTGAACAAAGCTAATAGGGGCAAAGATATGCCTTTTGAAATTTTCCATATTATCGCCAAAGTTGGATTTGTCTCGCCACGTTCGATATTCCCCAGAGTAAGTTTACTTACGCCCGTTAATTCCGCTAAGTCGTCTAAGCTCATGTTTTTTTCTTTTCTGTACTTTTTCAAGGCACCGCCGATTTGTAGTACCAGTTGTTTTGATTCATCGATTTCATCCATTTCAAATTCACCTCAACAAATAACTTTATAGCTAGTATATTGTTTATCCTGACTCTTTTCCATACGATTAGGATTAGAGGGTGGATTACACACGCAGCTATGCAAATGACGTCTATGTAACGAACCTGCCCGTAGGCTTATCACCTTCCCCGGTTTAATCCTTTATTTTTGCAAAAGGAGGAATACCAATGGGGTGAGCGCAGAGGAGTCTATATTTGTAGGTGATCATCCAATGAATGACGTACAAGCGAGCCGTAACGCAGGGCTGCAAGCCATTGGGAAACGTAATGAGCAGATATCTCTTCAAGTGGACGTAGACGGGGTAATAGATGATTGTGGGGATTTGTGGAAGCTAATTCGCTCGCTATATTAAAAATAATCTAATATAGATCATCTAAAAAAAAGGTAGAGCGCTTTCAGGACAAAAAAAGACCGCTTACAAAGTAAGCGGCTACAGTTCACAATAAATTGGAACCGTTAAGTATTGGATAGGAGTGGAGAGAAACCATACTGTACTTTTATTATATGTATACGTTTACATTTTGTCAACAGTTTTTAAAAATTGATAAATGTGTTATTTTTAAAGCCGGATTCTAAGTCAGAAATCCAATGTCGGGTCTTGCTGGCGAGTCGACCTATCTAAAGTCTATTAATGTCATCCTATGAGAATATGTGGTACAATAGAGCAGGTATGTTTCTAGATTCGTTTCTATATTTATGTAAAATTAGAAGTATGCCTTATTTCTTTTTGTCTTCTTCATATACATCATGCCTTAATTATCGGGTAGTTGAATATACATAGGTGTATTTCATAAAAAAACTAAAAATTTGCAGTAACACCGCAACTTTTAAAGCCCAAACCGGTATAATAAGTACGGACCGGATGGGAAAAGACGTGCAAGGGCGAGGAGGGCCAATCTCACCATGACGGATTCCCAGTTGATCCAGCAAATCAAACAAGGAAACACGGAATTATATTCAGAATTAATGCGTCGCTATCAACGTAAAATACTAGCATTTGTATATCATATGCTTAGAAATTCACATATGGAGCTTATCGCAGAGGACCTTTGTTCGGAGACCTTCTACAAGGCATTTCGTAGCTTGCATTCCTTTCGAGAGGTAGATGCTTCATTCTCAACATGGCTGTACACTATCGCCCGCAACACTGTTCTAAGTGAGCTTCGCAAGAACCGTGCCGGTAATGTATCTCTGGAAGAGAGTGGATATACACCAGTAGCACCGTTTGAAGTTGCACCCGAGCAGGCTGCATTGCGCAATGAACGGATGAATTTGGTCCGTGAGGCGATAAATAATCTTCCCGAAAAACAACGCTCTGCACTTATCCTACGTGAATATGATCAAATGGACTATCAAGAAATCGCAGAAATTTTAGATCAGAGTGTAAGCTCAGTGAAATCATTATTGTTTCGTGCCAGGAGTAGTGTGAAGCTTCAACTCGAATCCTATTTCAATGAGCCTGAAGTTGAAGAGCAGGTTGAGAGGGTGTAAGGCGAATGAATTGCAGGGAAGCGCAAGAATGTATTCCGCTCTTGTGGGACGCTCCCCCCACACATCCTAGGCGGATTTTACTTGAAAGACATATTGAAACTTGTCCTTACTGCGCTGCAGAATGGGCTCTATGGCAAGAGAGCAGCCTGCTTATGCAAGATTTGAGGGAAGAGATCAGTGAAGAGCGTGCTGAAGCCATAAATGTTAAGGTCATGGAGCGGATTTATTTAGAGAGTCCATGGTTGATGCCCGGTGACGGGAAATCTGCTGGGACCTCTGCTATTGTTCGCCATCGGCTTAGCTTATGGATCGCATGCTTTCTGGCAATATTTCTGTCCAGCGTTCTTTATTTTACGATGTTCAGAACTCCAGGTGATGCAGTTGTTGCTCAGAGTGGAATTGTGGAGACAGGTGTCGCTGGATCCTCGATGGAATGGCAATCAACGTATCCAATTTTGGGCTCTGAAGGTGGGATCATTGAACCCCTTGTAGTAAGTATGGGACCCACTCATCCTCAATACTGGATGATGTTATCAATGTTAGGTGTAGGCTTTGCAGTATTTTCATTAACTAGGCTGAATCGTTATCGCCGATCATAGAGGGTTATTAGACGTATGTCTTTGCTTCCGTTGTTTATAATATTCAGAACATTGAATGAGTCCCTTTACTTAATGTAATGAGGGGCTTTTTGCATTGTAAAACTCATAAAAAGAAGACTTTTTATTTCATCCATGTTACATTAAGAGACAAATACTTTGCTGAAAAGGGGGAGGCAACATGCTAATCGGCTTGATACGCCATGGATTGACGGACTGGAACGCGATAGGGAAAATACAGGGACAAAGTGATATTCCACTTAATGATGAAGGACGGATGCAAGCTGCAATGCTTGCTGACCGCTTATTACAGGAACCGTACAGCTGGGACTGCTGCGTTACTAGTAATCTTTCCCGCGCTGCTGAGACCGGTAAGATTATTGCTGACAAGTTAGGGATTCCGCTATTAGAACCTGATCAGCGTATCCGGGAACGTGCTTATGGGCAGGTAGAGGGGCTTACTGCCGCAGAACGTGAAGAGAAGTGGGGTAAGGAATGGAGCCAGCTCTCCCTCGGTCAAGAAACCGACGAACAGCTTCAGGCGCGGGCTCTTGCTTTTATGGAAGATATTTCTGCATTGCATCCCAATCGGAATATACTCGTCATATCCCATGGAGGATTTCTTGCTCAGCTGTATACTGCTCTTTACAAGGATAAGTATTCTGAACGAATTGGCAATCTATCCTTGACGATTCTGGAGAAGAAAGAGCGGGAATGGAACCCTATTTTATATAATTGTACTCGCCATATCCTGCAAAATCAGCATTAACCCGGGCTTCGGGTTATTTTTTTTGCAATAAAGGGAATAAAATAGGCAGTATTCCCCATAATGGTAGTAAAACGGTGAGGCGATAAAACATGAATCTGGCGGATATGCTTACTTATGCAGATATTGGACAGCTGACCGCCATAGCGGGCCGCTACCGGTGTGAATGCAAACAGAATTCCAAACACGACTTGATCCAAAGTATTTTGATTATGCTTGGAAGCAGAAGTTTTATGGAGTCTCATATCCGGGAATGCGCTCCGGAGGATTTAAGGTTTTTAAATACATTGCTTTTTGATGAACGCACCTACTTTAGTCTTGAGGATTTGTTGGCTGTGGCAAGGCAAGCGTCTTTTAATGCACCTGAAGGAAAAACTGGAGGTTTCCGGGAGATGGTCTCTCGCTTCAAGAGTGGAGGCTGGCTCTTTAGTGGTTCCTCACAGCAGACCAGATATTTGTACCAGGTACCCAAAGATTTAAAAGAGCGTTTTCGGGAGACGATGAGTGCGCATATCAAAGAGAGCATCGCAACTAGCCCTGAACCTGTGATGTATCGCAGTGAAGGAGAATTAATGATCAGTGATCTGGTAATGCTGCTGAGATATATTAAGGACAATGAGCCAGAACTGAATCAGGAAGGGGCAATGTATAGGCGTTATCAGCAAGGTGTGATGAACGCGCTTCATATTCCGGAGGAGCTTCTTAGCAAAGGCGGTTGGAGGTTTGGTTATGGGAGAGCTTGTGAGCATTATCCTCCAAGATTTGCGCTTTTGTATGACTATATTCGTCACCGCCGCTGGATCTCTGAGGAAGGCTTCCGGCTAAGGCTTACTGCGACCGGTGAGGCTGTGTTAAACGATGGAAAATGTGATTCGTTGATGCAGATATTCTCTTTTTGGTTAAGACTATATAAAGGGGCTGTGCCAAATCTACCTTCACTTGTGTATTGGATAAGCATCAGCGCCGGTAATTGGGTGACAGTACCTTCTTTAGTGGATGGTGTGGGGTGGCTAATTAAACCGTTTTATTATGACAGTGCTGCTTCTATTCTAGAGCAACGTATAATACGGATGATGGTGCACCTAGGGATGCTTAAATTGGGCGAGACTTCTGGTGGACTCGCTGTGATGATGACGCCATGGGGGATAGAGACAGCCGTGCCTAAGTATCTTCGGTAGAGGTGCGTGTGCGAAATGCTTATGGGGATTACATACGCAGATGTAGGAATCCGTTATTGTTGCTGATGGGTACAATAGAGGAAGTATTGAGCGGAATGGGCAAATATGTAGAACGAAGACAGGATTGATGAATATGCTTTAGTAGGTGCCGATTCTCTTGAAACCGAAAACATAATCATCTTGATGGATATCAAAATATCAAATAACAAGAAAAAAGGATCTCTTAAACAGCGGAGGTGTATCGAATGGACAAAATGAAGGCTACGTATGAAGTGATGCTAGGACTTGCGGCAGAAATGGTGTGGGATGAAGCGCTGCGAAAGCGTCGCTCCGACATCTTGCACCGTGAGATTGACACGGCGCTGGCTACCGGAGATGAGATGGCTTTCCGAAATCTTACTGAGGAACTTAAAAGTTTGGCATAAAGAAATGCGCTTAGCGCATTTCTTTTTTTGCTTATAATCTACTCAATTTGCTTAATCGAACGAAAATATAAAATCTAAATCTGGACGTTCCTCCTCCTCCTTCAATATAATGGGTTCTATAACTTCAGGAAGCTTTGCGAAAGAACGGAAAAATTAACAATTATACATAGGGAGATGAATGGGAATGAAATTCAGCGATTTTGAGGTGGACACTTGGGAAGAAAATCAAAAATTCTATGATACATGTCTCATACCTTTTACAGGATTAAGTGGACTTGAGAGTCCTCCTGAGACCGTTCAGGCACTCGAAAGATTACGTAATTTCATGGATATGGTGGAAATACCGTTCAAGGGGCGGATCGTGACTTACCCAGCCATTCAGTACGCTGGAGAGGGCTATGTGAATTTAATTAATGAGATTTGCCAAAAAGTCAAATCCAGTGGTTTCCAGCATGTAGTGGTGTTGACAGCGGATGTACCTCTCCAAGAAAGCCAAATCTATGAAAGCGATTTAGTTCTCTCTCTGCCTATCATTGAGGCTTCTCAAGAAGGGAGGAATAACAGTGAAATTAGTATGAAAATTCAAGACATGTGGCGGGGATGAACTCCTTATAAATGTGACAGAAAATCAACAATTATAGGTTGAAACCGCTTTTTAGCCTGTCACAAATTAGACAATATTCTTGACGGGTTTTGGAGCCTAAGCTATTATTAGGTTGAATCCAAATGGTATGTGATGTATTTCATTGAAAAGATTTGAAAACGGATTATTTATATTGAGACATCTCTGATCGGACACCACAGATACTTTCTTATATCTTGAGAAGGGGGTTATATAACAGTATGAGCAGCCATAATGAACAACAGGAGACATGGCCTGAACAACCACCCAGCCGTAAAGAGATGTCGCGCAGGCAATTTTTGACCTACACGCTTGGTGGCGCCACTGCTTTTATGGGGGCGGGTACAATTCTCCCCATGGTCCGTTTTGTCGTGGATCCGATATTACATAAGAAGGGTGCTGGAGATTTTATCAAGGTTGCTGAGATAAGCAAAATCACCGAAGAGCCCCAGGAATTTACTTTTGAATTGAAACAGAAGGACGGATGGTACGACAGTACAGCGACACTCACTGCGTGGATCCGGAAAGACGCGAAGGGTGATATTTATGCGCTTTCACCGATTTGTAAACATTTGGGATGTACGGTCGGGTGGAACAACGATAAAGCTCATCCGGACGAATATCACTGCCCTTGCCATGGTGCACGTTATACAAAGCTTGGCAAAAATCTCGAAGTTGCTCCTAAGCCGCTTGACCAGTATAAAACGAAATTCGATAACGGGTGGGTGCTTTTGGGAGACATTGTGCCAAATACAGTAGCTCGTGAGGAGGCGTAGTTCTGATGTTTAAAAATGTCTATAACTGGATTGACGAACGTCTGGATGTTACGCCGATTTGGAGAGACGTGGCCGATCACGAGGTTCCTGAGCATGTTAATCCGGCCCATCATTTCTCTGCGTTCGTGTATTGCTTTGGCGGACTGACCTTTTTTATTACAGTCATACAGATTTTATCAGGTATGTTCTTAACGATGTATTATGTTCCGGACATTATTAATGCTTATGCTAGTGTTGAGTATTTGCAGACAAGTGTTGCATTTGGACAGATTGTCCGCGGGATGCATCACTGGGGCGCAAGTCTAGTAATTGTTATGATGTTCCTTCATACAATGCGCGTCTTCTTTACAGGCTCTTACAAAGCGCCGCGCGAGATGAACTGGGTAGTTGGAATGCTGATTTTCTTCGTAATGTTGGGACTTGGTTTAACAGGTTACTTGTTGCCTTGGGATAATAAAGCTTATTTCGCAACAAAGGTAACTCTTGAAATAGCCAATTCTGTTCCAGTGATGGGGCCGGTGCTGAAGGAACTGATGCAAGGTGGAACGATTGTTGGTGCCGAAACCTTAACTCGTTTTTTCGCATTACATGTATTCTTCCTCCCAGCGGTGCTTCTTAGTCTGCTCGTAGGACACTTTATTATGATCCGCAGACAAGGGATTTCCGGACCGTTGTAAGTTAATCTGAGAGAGGAGGAATACGGATGGCGCATGGAAACAATTCTAAGGAAAAGGTTGTATATGTCGGTGATTCCAGAGTTCGCAGAGGGAACGGATTTATCACACCTCCGGACTACACGGCTTACCCCGGCAAATCGGAAGCCTTTATCCCTAACTTTCTACTGAAGGAATGGATGGTCGGAGTCGTTGTACTTGTAGGAATATTAGTCCTTACTATTTCAGAGCCAGCTCCGCTAGGGTTTCCAGCAA
Source organism: Paenibacillus sp. FSL H7-0943 (assembly GCF_037963265.1). Lineage (NCBI taxonomy): Bacteria > Bacillati > Bacillota > Bacilli > Caryophanales > Paenibacillaceae > Paenibacillus > Paenibacillus sp. FSL H7-0943. Next base: position 4,655,799 of record NZ_CP150148.1, on the reverse strand, counting down.
ATGCTAGTGCTACGGTTATCCCGATTCCTGACTGGTATTTCTTGTTCCTCTATCAGTATTTGAAGCTCCCATATGCTTCGGGCGATTATATCGTTCTGGGTACACTAGGAGTTACTGGTGTAGCTTTTGGTTCACTTCTGTTGGCTCCTTTTCTGGATACGGGTAGAGAGCGTCGCTTTTACCGTAGGCCGATTGCTTCATCTTTAATGTTCTTGTCACTTGCAGCAATTGTTTATTTGACCAATACAGCCTGGACTGAATACAAACATGAAATGGCTGAAACGGGTCAGATTCCTGAAGATGTTCAAAGGGAAGAAAAGGCGGCGGAGAACAGGGCAAAGGGTCTTCCGACCTCCAGTGCCGTTAAGCCAAAAGAAGTAGCGATTGTGGACAAGGATGATCCTGCTATGGGGCTCTTCAAGCAAGCCACTTGTATCTCCTGTCACGCAGCGGATTTGAAAGGGGCGGGCGGACCTTCACTTCGTGGAGTTGGAGACACTCATGACAAAGAAGCAATCCTTACTATTATAAAAGAGGGTCAAGGGCAGATGCCGAAAATGTACGATACCGCCTTGGGAGCAGGTCTATCAGAAGCGGATATTGATACATTGGCCGGCTGGCTTGCCAAACAAAAAAGCGAACAGTAAAATAATGATAACGCAACCTGATCGTGCATGCGGTCAGGTTTTTGTATGTCTAAATGCAAAGTGCCATTACTTGGGGAGGTTAATAATCTGTATGCCAGTTCATTGGTTTAACAAACTGTTTAAAAACCGGGGAATTATCTGGTTGTTATTTATCGTAAATTTCCTGGGTACAATTTATGGTTACATATGGTATGGCAATCAACTGGAGTTCACTGCGGCTAATTATCCACACTGGCTGCTTCCATTTGTTCCGGATAGTCCAACCGCAAGTTTGTTTTTTACCTTGGCTCTGTTGCTGATGCTCTTTCCTCCAAAAAGCTACACAGGAAACAATGTAAGGGAACTTATTGAGGCTTTGGCGGTCGTTACGTCAGTGAAGTACGGGATATGGGCAGTGAGTATTATTTTTGCCGGGGGTTATCACGGTGATGTTTTGGTTTGGAAAGATTGGATGCTGGTAATCTCCCATACGGGGATGGCAGTTGAAGCATTGATTTATGCAAGGTTTTTTTCTTTCCGCAAAATGATTCCATTAGCCCTGCTTTGGACACTCGCCAACGATATGCTGGATTATTCTTACGGAATCTATCCGTGGTTACCTTCTGTTTTGAACGATTATGTTATACAGGTACAGTACTTTACAATGGCGCTTACGCTGCTTAGTGTTGCAGCTGCTTGGTTGTTTAGTAGAAGACAAAGACCGGTAGAGTCAATCTATCAGTTCAAGAATAGACGTTAGTAAGCAGTTCTATCCCTTGTCCCCCTGCCATACATTTAGAATTATAAGAAGTATAAGTTTTATACTATGCTTTATCCTTATAATTTTACGAGAAACGAATATCGTCTTTAAAAGACGACAACGTCGTTTCTTCTTAAGTAGGAGGGGGATGTCTCATGCTCCGCGGGAGATATTATGTAGTGGTTGTTCTAGTATTCTGCTGGCTGCTGTCCAGTATGGATGTTGTAAAGGCTTCAGCAGCGCTAGGGGATGCTGGTGAAGGGTCTGGCAAAGCTTCGAAGCAAAGCGCCGACGTTAGTTCGGGCAACGGTTTGGCAGTAATGAGCGGAAAGACTGGAGCGCAGCAGCTGGAACAAGCTGCTGAGGCATTGTATGGGAATGTTTTGGAAGGAGATGTAATGAAGGTCCGACAGGAGACCGAAGCGATCTCCAAGATCTTTGTGTCCTCATCCTTTGAAGGAATGACCTCTGTGGAGGGTATTAATGCATTGTCAGGGGTCATTATGGACCTGAAGGCTACCGTGGCAGGCGCGAAAATAAATCCACAGCAATGGGAAGCGGCAGCCGCCAAGCTACGTCTAGCTGCCAACAGTCTTAATCATCCGCGCCAGCCTATTTGGCTTCAGTACTACAAGCTGATTCGTGAGGATCTAAATGCGATGGAGCAAAGTGCGGTTGCGAATGATTTGGCGGGCTGGAAAACAGCTCTGGAAAGACTGCAGGGCAGGTATGATAACATCCGGCCGGCAGTGATTGTCTCCCGCCAGCCTGAAGTTGTGAATGCTTTTGATTCCTGGCTCTCATATGCGGCCGGCATTCCTTCGTCCTCACAAAAGGTTGAACGTGCCCGCCTGCTTGAAATTGTATCTTATGGTCAGGATGCGGTAAGAGTAATGTTCGGAAAAGAGAAGGATGAACCTGCTTTGTCCTTGCCGCTGGCATCGCAAGAATTTGGGATTTGGGGAGGGTTAGCCGCAAGCTTCATTATAGCTGCGTTAGCCTATGTAGCCTATCGCAAGTATCGTGGTCAGAATCAGAATTGGAAGCCGATTCCGTAGGATGAAATTATAAACAGCAAAAAGGAGTGTGGGCTTGAAATGGCCTACACTCCTTTTTATTTAGGTTTCTCGAAAGCCTTCTCCATGTACGTCGTGTACATCACTAATAATTACGAAGGCGCGTGGATCAACGGATTTGACCAGCAGACTTAGCCGGCGGATTTCTTGCCTTGAGACTACACAGTACACCATATATTTGGCTTGCTTGGAATAAGCACCAATGGCAGGGATGAGGGTTACACCACGGTCCATTTCGGCTGTAATCAGATCGGCAATTTGTGGTGCTTCATCACTGATAATTGTAAATGCCTTGGCAGCATAGGCGCCTTCTTGGATAAAATCTATAACTCGTGATGAGATAAAAACTGCGACGAGTGTGTAAAGTATTTTTTCTTTAGGAATGTAGAGGATGGAAGAGCCAATAATAATAATGTCGATGGCCAAAATAATCTGCCCCATGCTCCAACCAAAATTCCGTCCCAGAATTCTTGCGACAATATCTACACCACCTGTTGTACCCCCAAAACGGAATACAAGCCCAAGCCCCGTTCCAAGCGTTACTCCTGCATACAGTGCCGCAAGAATAAAGTCGTGTTCGGTACTGAAGGGGATAATCCATCCCGCAGTAATCATTCGTTCGAAAACCCACAGGAAAAAGGTCAATGCCCCAATCCCTACACCTGTATACACAATTTGCCGCCCGCCTAGAACTTTCCAGCCCAGCAGAAACAAAGGAAGATTGATCAGCAGTGTGGATAAAAAGATGGGAATACTAAAGGCATAATTAAGGAGAAGTGTGATCCCGGTTACGCCGCCTTCCATCAACTGATTAGGAATGATGAAATACAGTAGCCCGAAGGCATATACTGCGGCTCCGAGCAAGATGGGAGCGACTGTCTTGCTGATTGTAATTACCTTTTTTGAATTCATGAAATCCCTCGTTAGGCCTTTTGTAGGCAGTTTTTCTTTTCCTATAATAAGTATACCTTTTCTTGCGTGTGTTAAAATATTCAAAAAAGATTGTCTTCAAAACGTCTTTACGATAACATAGGGGCAAACAGAAGGCAAGATATACAGAGGGGGAGAAGTTACATTTTATGGACAAAAGTCTTGGTGACATACAGCGTGAAGTAGACGCTTATATATCGCAGTTTAAGGAAGGGTACTTCAGTCCACTCTCTATGCTGGCCCGCATGTCCGAGGAAGTCGGAGAACTGGCTAGAGAGGTCAATCATGAGTTCGGCGAGAAGCCTAAGAAGTCTGATGAAGCTGAGAATTCCATTGAACTTGAACTGGGAGATATTCTGTTTATTACCGTTTGTTTTGCAAATTCTCTCGGGATAGACCTGACGGAAGCGCATAATAAGGTAATGCATAAATTTAATACCCGTGATGCGGGACGTTGGACGCCGAAAGACACCGATTAGGCCTCTATAACATATGCTGTACCAAACGAACGGGATTTAGCCGTGAGGATGGTGTGTATATGGATCATAAGGATTATGTAAGAGAGGCCTACCGCTCGATATTGCGCAGTGACTTTGCCGAAGCTATTGTTTGCTTCGAGTCTGCAATTGCAGCAAGCCCTGCTGATGCCGAGGTTAGATATCGTTGTTCCATAACGTATGCCCGCAGTGGTATGCTAGATAAAGCTTTAGTTCATGCTCAGGCTGCTGTAAAGCTGGACACCAGCAAACCTGAGTATAGTCTGCATCTGCAGCATTTGCAGGCTATGATGCATGTACAAGAAGCCAAACGGTTGATAGAAGATGAAGATAACAAAACTCGCAACCCTTATCATCCGATTACACTGCTCAAAGAGGCTATTACCCTTGATCCATTATATGGGGATGCTTATGTATGGCTTGCTATCGCGCATAGCCGAGTGAATGAACATTTACAAGCTATGACTGCCTTAAAAGAAGTGATTTCGTTACATCCGGATGATTCTGGCTTGCGGGAATTGATGAGAGACCTTCAGAAATCCATACAATCGTATATGCAATAACTATATAACTAGTGAGAGCGAGGATGGAAAAAATATGAATAACAAGATCAGGGTCGTTGTATCCGGCGCAGGCGGAAGAATGGGTAAAGAGGTTGTTAAACTTGTATTGCAGGACGAAGAACTGGAGTTAGCAGCAGCAGTAGATCGTTCTTCGGGCGATATTGATGCAGGGCGTCTGGTAGGTCTGGAAGACTCAGGCGTTATTGTAACTTCTGATCTTGAGGCCGCCCTCGCGGGAAGCAACGGAGATGTCCTTGTCGATTTCACTACACCGCAGTCAGCGTATACGAATACAGCGCTAGCTATTAAGTACGGAGTGCGTCCGGTTATCGGTACAACCGGATTCACACCGGAGCAGATGGTGGAACTGGACAAGCAGTGTCAAGAACAGGGGATTGGCGGACTTATTGCTCCGAATTTCTCCATTGGAGCTATTCTATTGATGAAATTTGCGGCACAAGCTTCAAAGTACTTCCCGCATCTGGAAATTATAGAGTATCATGGTGACCAGAAACTGGATGCTCCATCTGGAACTGCGGTCAAAACCGCAGAGATGATTTCGGAAGTTCGTGAGGAACTTCGTCAAGGTAATCCTAAAGAGGAAGAAACCATTGAAGGTGCCCGTGGTGGTTACTATAACGGATTCCGGATACATAGTGTCCGTCTTCCTGGTGTGTTTGCTCAAGAAGAAGTGATTTTTGGTGGATTCGGACAATCCTTGAAGATTCGCCATGATTCTTATGAGCGTGCAGGATATATGCCAGGCGTTAAGATGGGTATTGAAAAGGTAATGGGATATACAGGCTTGATCTATGGATTCGAGCACTTTATAGAATAGACAGGAGAGAACACCATGTTAAAGATCGCATTTATTGCCCACGATCGTAAAAAAGATGAAATCGTAAATTTTGTATTAGCTTATGAACATGTATTTGAAGGTCATGAACTATTTTCTACAGGGACTACTGGCCAACGGATTATGGATGTAACTAACTTAAAAATTCATCGTTACATGTCTGGTCCATTAGGTGGAGATCAGCAAATCGGTGCAATGGTAGCACAGGATGAACTGGATCTTATTATTTTCATGCGGGATCCATTAATGGCGCAGCCACATGAACCTGATATTTCAGCTCTGCTTCGTTTGTGTGACGTATACGGGATACCGGTAGCTACGAATATTGCCACAGCGGAGGTTCTTGTGAAGGCGATTGATCGTGGTGATTTTGCTTGGCGTGCACTGGTTCACAAATACAAACCAGGTGTTGATGAATGAAGCTGGACATTCTTGTATTTGGTGCGCATGCAGATGATGCGGAGATTGGTATGGCAGGAACAATTGCGAAACATACCGCTGCGGGACTTAAGGTGGGACTTTGCGATTTAACAGCCGCGGAAATGTCATCGAACGGTACAGTAGAACTTCGCAAGCAAGAAGCGCAGCAAGCTGCAGACCTTCTCGGAGCATCCGTGCGGACAAACCTGGGTCTGCCAGATAGAGGGCTTTTTATTACAGCAGAGCATGTGGCGGCTGTGACTGCTGAAATTCGCCGCTTTTCTCCTACGATAGTTTTTGCTCCTTATTGGGAGGATCGTCATCCCGATCATATCGCCTGTAGCAAGCTGGTGGAAGAGGCTGTGTTTAATGCCAAGCTACGTAAATATATGCCGGACAAGCCGGCAATTCCTGCTCCACAGCTGTACTTCTATTTTATCAATGATTTAGGACGTACCGATCTTATTGTTGATGTTACTGAACAATATGGCTTGAAGGAGCAGGCATTGTCCTGCTATCGCTCGCAGTTCACCAAACCTCCGGGTGAGGATGCTGTATCCACACCGTTAACGGAAGGCTACATTGAACGAGTCCGTTCGAGAGATATGCTGCTTGGCCAGCGCAGGCTGATTCCTTATGCAGAAGGGTTTGCAACCAAGGTACCTCATACGGTGGAATTGTTTACTTAAGGAACGGATATAACGAAGTTTGTATGATAATATAATAAGCTGATTATGATTGATCCAGGAGCGCTTGGAATGAATACGCCATTGCGCTCCTGAGAGCTTTTTTTGAACAGCTTAGAGAAATGAAGTCCTGTGTGATTTTGAAAGAAACGGTGTTCGCTTCGCTTTTTTGAAAGCGGCCGACAAACAATAGATGATTCATTACACGAATCAATACTGGAGAAGAAGGAGACAGGAAGATGGATCGTATGCTAAAAATAGGAATTACCTGTTATCCGTCTCTTGGCGGTTCAGGCGTAGTTGCGACTGAATTAGGTAAACTCTTGGCCGAGAAGGGTCATGAAGTTCATTTTATTACACATAGTATCCCGTTCCGGTTGGGAACGTTTCAGAAAAATATTTTTTACCATGAGGTAGAAGTAAACGATTATTATGTATTCCGCTATCCTCCGTACGATCTAGCGCTTGCTACGAAGATGGCTCAGGTTGCCAAAATGCAAAATCTGGATCTTCTCCATGTTCACTATGCAGTGCCACACGCAGTGTGTGCTTTCCTTGCAAAGCAAATGCTTGGGAACGATATGAAGGTTGTAACGACTTTGCATGGTACGGATATAACGGTGCTTGGTCAGGATGAATCGCTTAAAGATTTGATTCGTCTGGGGATTAATGAAAGTGATGCCGTTACGGCGGTCTCTCAGGATCTTATTAGAGAAACACGGGACGTACTCGATATTACCCGCGACATTGATCTCACTTATAACTTCGTGGATCATCGGGTCTATTATCCGCGTGATGTAACGGATCTGCGGGGAGATTTCGCAGCGCCTGATGAGAAGATTCTGATGCATATCAGTAATTTCCGTCCTGTAAAAAGAGTCAGCGATGTTGTTGACGTTTTTGCAAAAGTGAATCGTGAACTGCCTTCACGCCTGCTGCTTGTAGGTGAAGGTCCGGATCTTCCCAAAATTCAAGCCAAAATTAGCGAAATGGGTCTGGAAGATAAAGTTCGTTTTCTGGGAAGGCAGGATGAAATCGCTCAGGTGATCTCTTTAGCTGATCTGCTTCTGCTACCTTCCGAGAAGGAAAGCTTTGGTCTGGTTGCTCTGGAAGCAATGGCTTGCGGCGTACCGACGATTGGCTCGCAAACCGGAGGCATCCCTGAGCTTATAGAGCATGGAAAGACTGGATTCCTTGCACCGATTGGCGATACAACGGCTATGGCTAAATATGCAGTTAAGCTCCTGTCGGATGAACGTATGGTGCAACAGTTCAGAGAAGCTTGTTTACAAACAGCCTGCAAAGATTTCTGTAAGGATTCGATAACGAAACAATATGAAGATATTTATTACCGGGTGCTGGGGCGCAAGGTACTTGGACTGGACCCGGTTCGGGGGTAAGGAGTCATATATGGAATGGACAATGGCACCTTCTGCGATGGCAATTGCAGCGGAAATTGTAATTTCCGAGTTAACCCAAAATGGTCACGAGGCTTATTGGGTTGGAGGATGTATTCGCGATGAGCTATTGGGTAGGCCAGTGCATGATATGGATATTACAACCTCAGCACTGCCAGAGGAAGTGATAGCTATCTTTGCGCGCAGTGTGCCAACAGGATTAGCTCATGGTACGGTCACCGTGATACAGGATGGTTGTGGGTTTGAAGTGACGACATACCGGACAGAGAGTGGTTATGTAGACCACCGTCGTCCTGAGCATGTTTTTTTCGTCAACGATGTGAAGGAGGATCTTCGTCGTCGTGATTTCACGATCAACGCGATTTGCTGTGGATTAAATGGGGAACTTATTGATCCTTTTGAGGGTGAGAAGGATCTACAGCTGCAGGTGATTCGCTGTGTAGGCGATGCGGAGGAGCGGTTTGACGAAGATGCACTTCGTATGCTTCGCTGCATTCGTTTTGCATCGGTGCTGGATTTCTCCATCGCGAAGAACACGTGGAGGGGCCTGATGCGCCAGCGGGATAAGCTGGCGCATATTGCTGTGGAGCGTGTCCGCGCGGAGCTGGACCGCATCGTCGAGGGGCCGCATCCTCTGCGCGGCCTCGGCATGCTAGCGCGCTGCGAGCTGCTGGCGCGCGGCAAAGCCCCGTTCCCCTGGACCGGAACCGATATGGCGGCTGCTGCCGCCTTAACGGCCGGGGTCGGGGAACTGGAGAGCGCCCGCCTGCGGTGGGCGCTTCTCCTCCATGCCCTGAAGCAATCGGCCCAAGAGGCCGATGTGCTGCTGCGGGCATGGACGTTCTCGGGGACGACGCGGAGCGGCGTCGTCCAGGTGCTGCGGGTCCGCGAAGCTTGGACCGCTGCGATAGAGGCCATGCCGCCGGGTAAGGGCGGCATGGAAGGTCTGCGGCGGCAATGGATCGCCGCCGTGCTGGCCTTCGGCGTGGAAGCCGCCGAAGGGTGGCTCTCGCTGCTGGCGATCCTGCCAGCCGCCGCACCTTCGCTTCCCGCTGTGGTTTCACCGGCGGCCTCTTCTGCCTTTTCCGTCGTGGAATCGACAGAGGCCTCAACAACACCTGCCGCTGTAAATGTACAAGCGGCAAGAGAATGGATCGCTCAAATGCCGCTAACCAGCCTTTCAGAGCTTGAGATTACAGGCAATGAGCTGGTGGGGGCTTTGGACAAACGTCCGGGACCATGGCTAGGCAAAATGTTAAATGGACTCCTGCAAGCGGTCGCTTCAGGTGATTTACCTAACGATAAACAATTATTACTGCTTGAAGCAAAAAGGATGGATAGACATGAGCGATGATAAAGCGCTGTCGCTAACTGAGCTGAAGCGAGAGACCTCCGCTTCGAATTGGGTAGGCGTCATTCAGTTGCTGGAATCTGTGGTGTCCACTCAAGAAGAAGCTAAGTTTTTAGCGGAGAACGGCGCGCCGGAAGGGACAACTGTCATCGCGGAAGAACAGACGGGCGCCCGAGGCCGAATGGGAAGAAAGTGGTTTTCTCCCCGTGGCAAGGGCATTTGGATGAGTATTGTGTTACGGCCCCAATTACCCTTGTCGGAGACTCCGCAGCTGACATTGCTGGCTGGGGTTGCCGTCTGTAAGGCAATTCGACGGGTAACAGGTGTAGATGCCGGCATCAAATGGCCGAATGATCTGCTCGCAGGCGGTCGTAAGATTTGTGGGATTTTACTGGAATCTTCTCTAAGAGAAGGGGAGCTTCATTATTGCATTGCTGGAATTGGCATTTCCGCGAACATGACAGAGGAAGATTATCCTGATCATCTGCAGGAGGTCGCGACTTCACTTCGGATTGAGCGGGGGGGTGCTCCAGTTGACCGTTCTGAGCTGGTAAAAGCAGTTTTGGACGAGCTGGAGATGCATTACAATTTGTACATGAAGCAAGGTTTTAAACCCATCAAAGAACTATGGGAGTCCATGTCAGTGACTTTGGGCCGCCAGATCGCACTGAATAGCCCTCAGGGGCGTTCCGAAGGTGTGGTAGTAGGTTTGGATGAAATAGGTGGTCTGCTGCTTAAAAACAGCTTAGGAGAGATCTCTAACGTATGCTCAGGTGAAATTGAACTTTTATAATATTTTTTATATGACAAGGGTATCATCCCTTGTCATATTTTTTTCGTGTAATTCCGAGCTTTTTTTGTTATACTATGGGTCGGAGGCGGTATCGTTTATCGAACTGTACTCTTGAACTGAAGAACTTTTTTATATTTTTATTATTGGAAATACCTTCATAACTGCGTTTGACGGTTACGTTGGATTCTGCTCTGAGCCGTAAGGACCGAGACAGAAGGGACGATCGCAAGTGACTCTTTTTTGCCCTTCGGACCTTTTTAGCAAATGATTGCTAAAAGGTTTTTTTGTTGCGATTTTTACGGGCAGGTTACTTAAAAAAGGAGGACGAAAAGAGAAATGGCAAACAAACAAGCGCTAAATATTGTAAAAATGAAAAAAATGAAAGCAGAAGGTGTGCCCCTGAGCATGCTGACCGCTTATGATTATCCGTCTGCAGTTCTTGCAGAAGAAGCAGGTATCGACCTTATTTTGGTTGGTGACTCTCTTGGGAATGTAGTCCTTGGATACGATACAACTTTACCGGTAACGATTGAAGATATGGTGTACCATACCCGCTCGGTAACTCGAGGAGCACAAAGCACCTTTATCGTGGCGGATATGCCATTTATGACTTATCACGGAAGTGTAGATGAAACTCTGCGGGGAGTGCGCAGATTAATGCAGGAAGGGCGGGCTCATGCCGTCAAAATGGAAGGTGGACTCGAGATTTGTGAGACTGTAGCTACGGTGGTAGCTGCGGGAGTCCCTGTACTGGGACATATCGGGCTTACTCCGCAATCCGTGAATATGATTGGTGGCTACCGGATTCAAGGCAAAGATGCCAAAGATGCGCAACGCCTGATGGATGAAGCTAAGGCGCTTGAGGCCGCAGGTGCTTTTGCAATCGTTCTGGAGCTGGTAACGGAAGAAGTAGCCCAAGCGATCTCTGAAGCGCTTAGCATCCCAACCATTGGGATCGGTGCAGGCCGTTACTGTGATGGACAGGTATTGGTTTTCCATGATTTGCTGCGATATGCCTCACCTTACCGTGAGAAACGTTTTGTCAAAACCTATGCGGATGTGGGTAATGTAATCCGTGAGGGCATCAGCCAATATGTGAAGGAAGTGAAGGAACGTTCCTTCCCAGATGAAAGTCACGTTTTTAATGCAGATGAAACGGTTTTGGAATCTTTATATGGCGCTGCAAGAAAGGAAGGGAAATAAATGAGAGTCGTCAGAAGCATGGAGCAGCTGCGCGAAGCTTTGGAGTATATGAGACAAGGCGGGCACGCCCCGATTGGGTTCGTTCCTACGATGGGATACTTGCATGACGGACATGCCAGTTTGCTTCGCCGGGCTGGAGAAATGAGCAACACAGTGGTAATGAGCATTTTTGTGAATCCTTTGCAATTCGGGCCAAACGAGGATTATGATTCCTATCCGCGTGACGAGCGTCGTGATTTGGAACTCGCTGAACGTGAGGGAGTAGATATTGTATTTATCCCCAGTGTGGAAGAAATGTATCCGCAGCCTACTCGGACTACGGTCTCGGTATCGGAGCTTACTACCCGGCTTTGTGGGGCTTCCCGCCCTGGGCATTTTGATGGTGTAACCACAGTGGTTAATAAATTCTTCAATGTCGTACAGCCGGATTATGCTTTCTTTGGGCTGAAGGATGCTCAACAAGTTGCAGTGCTTCGCCGAATGGTGTCCGATCTTAATATGAATGTCGAAATTATTCCTTGTCCGATCGTTCGTGAAGGGGATGGACTTGCACTCAGCTCACGTAACGTATTCTTGTCTCCAGAGGAGCGTAGTCAGGCATTGGTGTTATCTCGTTCCTTACGTGAAGCACGTCAGTCTATTGAAGAAGGAAAAGTAACAACCGTTGCTGAAGTGCGGGAATTGTTGACATCGGTTATTTCCAGCTCTCCTCTAGCGATGATTGATTATGCGGAGATCCTAACATTCCCTGATCTTGAAGGATTAGAGGATGAAGCTCTTTTATCAGAAGTGGATGGGGAAATTATTATAGCGCTCGCCGTGAAGTTTGGCAGAACACGCTTGATTGATAATAATGTATTTATACCAAAGGAGGTTGCTGCACTTGTTTAGACATATGATGAAATCCAAAATTCACCGCGCAACAGTAACGGAAGCGAATTTGAACTATGTGGGCAGTATTACCATTGATGAGAGCTTGATGGAAGCCGCGGACATTCTTGAGAATGAAAAAGTTCAAATTGTGGATAACAACAATGGTTCACGACTGGAAACCTATGTAATCCCTGGACCGCGTGGAAGCGGAGTGATCTGTCTTAATGGTGCCGCAGCTCGTCTTGTTCAGCCGGGCGATACAGTAATTATCATTTCCTATGCGATGTTGTCCTCGGAAGAACTGGAGTCACATAAGCCAACGGTGGTATTCGTGGATGAGAATAACAAACCAGTGAAGCTGGCTGATCATGAATTGCATGCTACAATCGCTTAATGTATGGACTTACGCCATGTAATGAATGGCAGGGATGAAAGACCCCGATCTCGCAGAAAATGAAGTCAGGCAAGCTGAACTGATTTCATCTTCAGTAAGGGGGGATCGCCCATGTTTCAACATTTGTTTGCTGAAATGAACAAGGTGCTTCAGGAGATCGTAACAGATTACCCTACAGCGGAGGGTGCCCGCCGGAACGAGCTTTTATGCAATTATAATATGCTGCATAGACTGAGCGATAAAGTGATGGATGAATGGCTCGCTTTTGCTGAGAAGCTTAGTTCCTTTCGCGAAAGTGCTGATTTTACAGCAGTGGTCGAAGAGGAAGTGCCGGAACAGGAAGCACCAGAGCTATGTATGGATTCCTTTGTAAGAGGTCAGGGGTATTATAAGCTGCTGATGTATGGAAAGTGTATTGATCAGTTTAAAGAAGTTATTGCGCAATACCCGGATAGCTTGGCTGCTCGATTATATTTAGCCATCTCTTATCTGCAGGAAGGTGACGGTGAGGCCGCTTGGAGTCATCTGAACCATATGCTGGGCTTGATACGGGAAACCAAGCTGAAAGCCATGGTTTATAATGCTTTAGGCTGCATACGAGCCTCACAGGAACGTTTCAATGAAGCGCAGGAATTGTTTGATCTTGCTTTGCAGCATGACCCTGCGCTTCCGGAACCAAACGTTAACTTAGAGGTATGCCGCCGTCGTGGAGGGAAGCTGCATTTTGGAAATCAGCTGGTTTCCCTTTTGTAAAAGAATAACTGTTTTGGAAATTTCCATTCAAGCGATGCATCCCCTGAACCAGTGGTGTGCATCGCCTTTTTTCGCAACTTCTGTTATGCTGATTAAGAGTCTCAATTGAAAGGGAATAGAATTATAATGAAATTTGCCGTGCTTGATTTTGAAACAACAGGAACCCAATCCGTGGGTGAAATTATCCAGGTTGGCCTTGCAATTATAGAAGAAGACCGGTCCATCTCCCGGGTATATGGTTCCTATGTCAAGCCCGGAACGCCGATTCCTCCTTTTATAACAGGTCTGACGGGGATTACCGAAGATGATGTTAAGGATGCGCCTGAGCTGGATGAGATGATGATGGAGCTTGTTCCGCTCTTGGATGATGTTGTGCTTGTAGGGCATAATGTCGCTTTCGACTTCCATTTTTTACAAAATGCTTTAGATCGTTGTGGTTATTTGCCATTTCAAGGGCGGATTTTGGATACGATTGATTTTCTGAAAATTTGCTTTCCTTCGCTCACATCTTATCAACTAGGCTCTGTCAGTGCTCATTTTGGAGTGACACATGATCGTCCGCATCAGGCAGATAGTGATGCACTTGCGACTGCTTTAGTGCTGTTGAAATGTCTTGAGGAGCTCTACGAGCTGCCGCTGCTTACGATCCAGAGACTCTGTGAGCTGTTTACCGAAGAGGATAGTGATCTGGGCTGGTACTTTGATGGTCTTCTGCGAGAGCGGGAAGCGGAGACGCTACAGCCCGAAGGTGATCTGACTTTCTATCGTCAATTAGCGCTTGCAGTAGGAGATTGGACGGAGTTAGCGCCACCTAGAGATGAGCATGCTGAGAATCCGCTAGCGAATTTATCTTTTACTGATTATATGGACGAAGTAACCAAACGACTTAAAGACACATTACCGCAGTATGAAAGCCGGGAAGCTCAGGATATTATGATCAATGAGGTGATGACGGCACTTGCCGAAGACAAACACCTACTGATCGAAGCGGGCACAGGAACCGGTAAATCGCTCGGTTATTTGTTGCCTGCCATATATCAAAGCGTTCGCACCAATGAAAAAGTCATGGTCAGCACTCATACCATTAATCTGCAGGACCAATTGCGCGAGCGGGATATCCCTTTGTTAACGCAGGTAGTTCCTTTTCCGTTTAAAGCTGCTATTTTTAAGGGAAGAGGGCATTATTTGTGTCTGCGTAAGTTTGAGCATAAAATTAATAAAAAGGACTTTATAAGCCCAAGGGAAGATGCGCTTACTGCAGCTCAGATGATTGTATGGCTCACTCAAAGTGAATCAGGGGATGATGAAGAGCTGAATTTAAGCGGCCGGGGCGGTGACTTCTGGGAGACGGTGGCAAGCGATACCGATTCCTGTCTGGGCCGTTCTTGTCCTTGGTTCCGCAAATGTTATTATCATAGGGCCAAGCATGAAGCTGGGATTGCTGACGTGGTTATTACGAACCACTCCAAGCTATTCGCAGATGTTAAGGCTGGGCACCAGCTGCTTCCGGCTTACGAGCATCTTGTCATTGATGAAGCACATCATTTAGAAGATGTGGCTGGTAAACATCTTGGCATGCATATGAAGCATTTCACTGTGGCACACACGTTATCGCGACTGTATAAAGATAGCCGAAACGGACAGCTTCCTGCTCTGCGTCAGATATTACAGTCGTCAGGCAGTGAAGAGGCTTCAGAATGGAGCGGAGTCATCGATCGGATCTACCCGGATCTGCTTACTGTCAAAGAAACCTGGGATGCACTCAGCGACAAGCTGTTCAGCCTATTGCCGGAACGCAGTGATGCAGGGGCAGGAGAAGCGGGACAACTGGTTATGCGGTTGCTTCCCGCCCGTAAGCCGAAGGATTGGGATGAATTGGTTGCGCTAGAGAACACTATGAATCTGACGTTAAGCGACATCATCCGTAAGGGTGATAAAATGCTTAACGAGATGCGTGACCAGGAAAGCCAATCCTCAGCAGACAGCCTTGTTACTGATATTAGCGGTTTATTTAAAGATTTGGCTTCCATACGTGAGCAAGTAAGATTCTTTATGGGGCTGAATGACGATAATGTAGTATATTGGCTGGAGGCAAATGGAAATTACCGCAGCAAATCACTACAGCTGTATGCCGTCCCTGTGGATGTTAGCAGCCAGCTTAAAGAGTTGTTCTTCGATAAGAAAAAAAGCATCGTGCTTACCTCGGCGACGCTATCTGTAGATAAATCTTTTCAATTTATGATTGATAATCTCGGACTTAACGAAGCTGTAGAAGAGGGACGTCTAATGACCTCACTCCTTCCATCTCCCTTTAAGTATCGCGAGCAGGCACTGCTAGTTATACCGCGTGATTTTCCTAGTGTGAAGGGGAGTGTGGGCGATGCTCGATTTGTCGATACACTCGTACAGTCATTATCGGAAGCTGCTAAAACAACACGTGGGCGGATGCTGGTTCTGTTTACTTCTTATAAAATGCTGCGTCAGGTATATGATCCGCTTAAAGAGGCTTTGGCCTCACAAGAGATTACGGTGCTTGGTCAAGGCGTGGAAGGTGGCAGCCGGAGCAAGCTGATCCGGCGCTTTCAGGACAGTGCAGCATCCGTATTGCTGGGGACGAGCAGCTTCTGGGAAGGTGTAGATATTCCAGGTGAAGCACTGACTTGCCTGGCCATCGTGAGACTTCCGTTTCAACCACCGAATCACCCGTTGGCGGAAGCGAAGTCGGAGTTATTGCAGGCCCAGAAGAAGAATCCGTTCATGAAATTATCTGTTCCTCAAGCGGTTATTCGTTTTAAGCAGGGATTCGGAAGACTGGTTCGCACGGCGCAGGATCGCGGAATAGTTATTGTTTATGATACAAGGGTTATTGAATCTCATTACGGGAAGTATTTCCTTTATTCATTGCCTGGTCCCAAAATGGAGCATATGCTTACTGATCAAATGGTCCCCCGCATAGCGGAATGGCTAGAGGATGGTGGCGCTTCTTAAAACGCTCGTCTTCAGTTTAGCTCCTCCTTATCCTTAAGGGCGGTGTGTTACAGTACCGTCCTTAATAAGGAGAGGTAGACGTTTGAATATGGATTTTCACAAGAACATTACTATTTTTAGGAGGAAAAATATGAAATCGGATAAAATATCAGAAGCCGTTGTTCGCAGACTGCCTGTGTACTTGCGTTTTTTGAATGATCTCCAGAATCGCGAAATATTAACAGTTTCCTCTCAGGAACTTGGACAAAAGCTTGATCTTAATCCCGCACAGATTCGTAAGGATTTAGCATATTTTGGTGACTTCGGCAGAAAAGGTATCGGCTATGATGTAACGTATCTTATTGAGAAAATCCGTCATATCCTGAAGCTGGATCAACAGCTTAATGTAGCTTTAGTTGGAGCAGGTAATCTCGGACATGCCTTGTCTAATTACAATGCATATCTCAAAGATACTATGAAAATCACGGCTATATTTGATTCGTACGCTCCTAAGGTTGGACGTAAGATCAACTCCCTTACTGTGCAACCGATGGATGAACTAGGCAGCACAATTCGTGAGCAAGGTATTCGCATTGCCATTATTACCGTACCTGATTCAGAAGCTCAAAATGTAGCAGATATCCTCATTTCTTCTGGGATTGAAGCGATTTTGAACTTTGCCCCTGTGATTCTGAAGACACCACCGAATATCCGGGTGCATGCAGCTGATTTTACAACTGATCTGCAAAGTCTTGCTTATTACTTGCGGGATGGAAAGGAAGAAAGTGAACATGAACAACAATAAAACGATAATTAAGGGCGGGTATTTTCTGACTCCGGGAACGGATGAGCCGGTTCTGAGTGGATATATGACTATTGAAGATGATTTAATCACTTACATAGGAAAAGAAGAGCCTCAGATGGAAGCTGGAGTGCAAGTGGTTGATGGCAGCCGTCTGCTGTTCATGCCTGGACTTGTAAACACACACGGTCATGCGGCGATGTCTTTGCTGCGTGGATATGGAGATGATTTAGCGCTACAAGTGTGGCTTCAGGAGAAGATGTGGCCAATGGAGGAAAAGTTCACCGGTGATGATGTATACTGGGGAACCTCCTTATCTGTATTGGAAATGCTGAAGGGTGGAACTACGACCTTCCTCGATATGTATGATCATATGGACCGAGTAGCCGAGGTAGCTGAGTTATCAGGTATCCGTTCCGTATTGATGCGTGGTGTGATCGGGTTATGTCCAGAGGATGTACAGAATCACAAGCTTGCGGAAGCGATTTCTTTTGCCCGTAACTGGCATGGAAAGGCTGACGGTAGAATTACTACTATGATCTCGCCACACGCCCCTTATACTTGCCCTCCTGACTTCCTGGTTAAGTTCGTGCAGGCAGCGCATGATCTGGATTTACCGATGCATACGCATATGTCCGAAACGAAACGTGAAGTGGAACAAAATGTGGCGGATTACGGGTTGCGTCCTGTAGCTCACTTAGAGAAGCTTGGAATGTTCACACGTCCCTCGATAGTTGCACATGGTGTTCATTTAAATGATGAAGAGATTGAGATCTTGGCTCGCCATAATGTGGGTGTATCTCATAATCCGGGCAGTAATTTGAAGCTGGCTAGCGGAGTGGCTCGGGTTACTGATCTTCTAAAAGCTGGTGTGAAGGTGTCTCTTGGCACGGATGGCGCGGCAAGCAACAATAACTTGGATATGTTTGAAGAGATGCGGCTTGCAGCTCTCATTCATAAGGGTGTCAGCGGTGATCCAACGGCTGTCCCTGCTCCAGAAGCTCTGCGTATGGCTACAGAATATGGCGCGCAGTCCATCTTTTTAAATAATGTAGGCAGACTTGCTGTAGGGATGAAAGCTGATTTCATTGCTATTGATATCGATCAGCCGCATTTGCTGCCACACACAGATCTGTTGTCTCATGCAGTTTACTCTGCTAGCGCTAAGGATGTTGAGCATGTGTGGGTGAATGGTAAACAGGTCATCAAGCATGGACAATGCTTAACCCTGGATGAGGAAGCTATCCGGCGTAAAGCGCAAGAAGTCTTCGAAGGTTTATTGAAGCGTTAAGTCTGGAGAATAACGAATAATTAATAGGCTGCGACTTTTTGCTTTTAGCAAAAGTTGCGGCCTTTTGTGCATTTTTAAGGCTGAGAAAGCTAGAAAATTATGAAATTTTGGATAAACACGCAGGTGTGTTATATAATCAAAAAAGATATATTACTAGAAAGGGAGCTGTACCTTGAAGAAAAGGAAAAAATGGATCCTCCTGGGGTCAGTTCTGATTCTGCTCCTGGGGTTTGGACTTATCCAGTTCTATGCCTATATTATGAAAGATCAATGGAACGAGCGTGATATCGCTAAGGATGTTGCCAAAACCAGAGCGGGTCTAACAGAGGTAACCAAAGCACAAAAATCGGTTTGGGATGAAAATGCAGTGTACTGGGTATTAACAGGGAAAAATGAAGCCGGGACTGCTCTTATGGTCTGGGTCCGCTTTACGGTAGATGGAAAATTTGCTGAAGGCGACGACGCAGTGTTTGCTGAGGAACTAAGTAAAGGAACCTCGGAAGCCCAAATACGCGGCATTATCAAAGCTGATCTTCCGGACATAACGATTGAACGCTTGCTGCCGGGAGTATATAACGGAGAGTATGCTTGGCAGCTTTTTTATAAACAAAGCGGTCGGTATTATTATCAATTTTATCGCTTTTCGGATGGGTCCCGAATGGGCGAAGGTTACAGTTTACCTAAAAGTTAAGCTGAACATAAGGAAATTAAGGGTGGCATAGTAAACAAGCGAACTTATTATAAGTTCGCTTGTTTACATTTATTTGATGTACAAAAGTGATATACTAAGTGATATACTGAATGGGTGGTTATCACCGAATATTCCCTTAAATTCACATACGAAAATAGGCCGATTGATTAAAAATCAAGGCCGATTTTGTCGAAAGTGAGGAATTTATTTGGTATTGATGGAAATATTTAAAAAATTAAATTTTAAATATATTCACATTTATTTTGAAATTAGTATATACACCTGTGATATACTACTACTTGTAATTAGAACAGCAATAAGAGACTTCAGTCTCTCTGATGAGCTCTCAAGTAGCTATAAATTATTATAATGAGCTTTATATTTTGTCATCTTTGAGAGGAGGACGTTTCTTGAAATTACGTCTTGTACCTGTGCTGATAACGTCTCTACTGTCGGCTACTCTATTGTTTGGTGGCTTCTTTTTGTATCGTCAGTTTGCAATGCAGGAACCACTTCAGAAGATTGTATCTCAATATGAGGGCGTCAATAATTCTCATATCAGTATTAACCGCAATGAGGTCACTTTGAAACTTGATCTCCAGCCAGGCACGAAATTACGTGAGCTGGTTCAGTACGTCTCCCAAGAAGGAAAATCGATGATTGATGGACGTACACTAAAACTTGATGTAGAACAGAACTCCAGTGAACTGCTGGATGAATACTGGGATAAAGCGATGTTCTCTGTAGCTGAAGCCATGGAGAGCCGTAAATATACACTTATACCCACAGAACTTGATGGACTCAAAGCGCAATATCCGCAATATAAAAATGTGATAGCCTCAACAGAAATTGACGACAATAATGTCTATGTAAGCTTGAGTAATGGAAAAGAAAGCAAATTTATTATTTTGCCGCGAAAACCTGCGACATTGGGGGTATGGAATAATGCCTAAATACCTTAAAGAAATTCTAATCGGATTTGTTCCTGTCTTGTTTATTTTTATGGCTTTTCTAGGCATTAATATATTCCCGATTGTAATTGCTGCTGGGATGCTCACGGCTTTACTTATCATTGCTCATTTAAGAGGCGGACTTGCGGTAAATGCAGGTGCCGGGAAGAAACGCAAGAAGGATGGACCTTCAAAGCTTACTTTTGAAGAAATTGGCGGGCAAGACAATGCAAAACAGGAGCTTCGTGAAGCGTTGGATTTTTTGATCCGGCATGAGGAAATCAGCAAATTCGGGATTCGGCCTTTGAAAGGGATTCTGCTTACAGGCCCTCCAGGAACAGGTAAGACCCTTATGGCTAGAGCAGCAGCACATTATACGAACTCTGTATTTGTGGCAGCATCAGGCAGTGAGTTTGTAGAAATGTACGTAGGTGTCGGTGCCGGCCGTATCCGCGATTTGTTTAAGGATGCCCGTACCCGCGCCCTTAAGGAAAACAAGCAAAGCGCTATTATTTTCATAGATGAAATTGACGTAATTGGCGGTAAGCGTGAGGGCGGACAGCAGCGAGAATATGATCAGACCTTGAATCAGCTGTTGACTGAGATGGACGGGATCTATAACAACGAAACACCACGCATTCTACTGGTAGCAGCCACTAACCGTAAAGAAATGCTTGATTCAGCATTGCTGCGTCCTGGCCGGTTTGACCGTCATATTCAAGTGGACATGCCTGATAAAAAAGGCCGCAGATCGATTCTCGAATTACATGCCAAAAATAAGCCGCTTCATGCCAATGTGAACCTCGATAAAATTTCCGAAGAAGCCTATGGTTTCTCCGGTGCTCAGCTCGAAAGTGTTATGAATGAGGCAGCAATTTATATGATGCGTGAGGAATTGACAGAGGTTGAGCAGCGGCATCTGTCGATGGCGATTGACAAGGTTATGATGGGGGAAAAAACGGACAGAGAAACAAACCACGAAGAGAAAAAGCGGGTGGCAATCCATGAATTGGGACATGCCATTATGGCTGAGCTGCTCCGTCCGGGAAGTGTCAGTCAGGTTACGCTGACTCCGCGGGGGCAAGCCCTTGGTTATGTACGTCACAATCCTCAACAAGAGCAGTATCTGTACACCAAAGATTATCTAGAAGATCAGATTATGATCGCACTTGGTGGAGCGGCTGCAGAAGAAATGTATTATGGCGGACGAAGCACAGGTTCGCGTGGCGATTTTGATCAGGCCCTGAATATTGTCGAAACCATGATGAAATCCGGATTGACTTCGTTGGGTATCGCCAAGCTGGAAATGGTTACCACTGAAGAACTTATGAAGGAAAACAGTAAAATATTGGATGAATTGATGGTACGTACTCACGACCACCTTGAAAAGCAACGAAATGTATTTGATTACTCCCTTGACATTTTAATGAAGGAAGAAGTGCTCTCTGGAGAGCAATTTCGATGTCAATTTCGTGACAGCGTGCGTTTACCAGCATAAATATTTATGCTGGTTATTTTTTTTTACTTTTCAGGCATGCTAAGATATCATTATATGTCGGGCTTTATAAATTTTTGCGACAGACAAGGTACAATACAAAAGTATAGATACCTGAAAGGATGGAGACTTTTTTATGAATTTCAAGAAAATTGGTGTCATCGGCGGTGGCACAATGGGACAAGGGATTGCCGAAATGCTGGCAGCCAAGGGCCTGGATGTATTGCTGGTGGAGAAAACCCCTGAGAAACTGGACTACTCCTACGAAATGATCGAGACAAGTCTAGATAAGCAACTGGAGAAATGGGCGATCACTCAAGCTGAGAAAAAGCTGATTCTTAGCCGCATTCAAAAAGTGACACATTTCGCAGAGCTGAGCTCTTGTGACATGGTTATCGAAACAATCGTTGAGGATTTAGAAGAAAAGAAAAAAATATTGAATCAACTGGATCAAGTATGTCCAAACCACATTATTCTTGCCAGCAATACGTCAACACTTAGCTTGACTGAACTTGCAAGTTCTACAATGTATCCGGAACGCGTGATCGGAATGCATTTCATATACCCTGTAGCTAAAGTGGATCTTGTTGAAATTGTACGCGGTCTGAAAACTTCAGATGCTACTTTTGAAGATACAAAATCCTTTGTTGATGAAATTGTTGAGAAAAAAGGTGTAATGATTTATGAATCCCCAGGATTTGTAACATCACGCCTCATTTGCTTGTTTATCAACGAAGCTATGCATGTACTGCAAGAGGGCGTTGCCTCCGCACAGGATATTGACGATGCTATGCGTATTGGTTATCAATTCCAATATGGACCGCTTGAAATGGCTGACAGATTTGGTCTGGATTCGGTTCTTGCTGCACTCGAAAATATGTTCCGTGAATATGGTGAGCTGAAATATCGTCCTTCCACGATCCTTAAGAAGATGGTGCGTGCAGGACAATTGGGTATGAAATCAGGCGAAGGCTTCTTCCAGTACGACAAGGATGGTGACCGTATATGAATATTCTAGTAATTAACTCCGGTAGTTCTTCTTTAAAATATCAATTGTACAATATGGCTGATGAATCCGTTTTGGCTAAAGGTTTGGTGGAACGTATCGGGATGGATTCCTCCATTCTGAACCATAAACCTACTGGTAAAGCTGAAGTAACAGAAGTAAGTGAAATTTTGGAGCATAACACAGCGATTCGTAAAGTTCTAGCTTGCCTAACGGATAAAGAGCATGGCGTTATTGAATCCATTAAAGAAATCAATGCTGTGGGTCACCGTGTAGTACATGGTGGTGAATTCTTCAAAGCTTCCGCACTTGTGGACGCTGATGCCAAGACTAAAATTCGTCAATTGTTTGACCTTGCACCCCTGCATAACCCAGCAGCAATGATGGGGATTACGGCTTCTGAAGTAAATATGCCGGGTGTACCGCAGGTTGTTGTATTCGATACTGCATTCCATCAAACAATGCCTGAAAAAGCTTATATGTACGCGATTCCTAGAGTACTGTACAATAAATATAAAGTTCGTCGTTATGGCGCACACGGTACATCACACGACTTCGTAAGCAAAGCTGCTGCGGAGTACTTGGAGCGTCCGTTGGAAGATCTGAAGATCATTACTTGTCATATCGGTAACGGAGGTAGTGTAACTGCAGTTCAAGATGGAGTGTCTGTGGATACTTCCATGGGTATGACTCCTCTGGAAGGTTTGATGATGGGTACTCGCAGTGGTGATCTTGATCCAGCAATTGTACCTTACGTGATGAACAAGGAAGAATTGTCCGTAGGCGAAGTTAACTCCATGTTGAACAAACATAGTGGACTTCTAGCAATTTCGGGCGTAAGCAGTGATATGCGTGATATTATTGAGGGTATGGAAAAAGGTGAGCCTAATTCCACGCTAGCTTTTGAAATGTATGAGTACCGCTTGCGCAAGTATATCGGTTCTTATGCGGCTGCTATGAACGGTGTAGATGCTATCGTATTCACTGCTGGTGTTGGTGAAAATGCTTCATTGCTACGTGAGAAACTGCTAAATAACCTTACGTTCCTGGGTATTGAGTTGGATGTTGAAGCTAATAAAGTTCGCTCCGGCGACCCGCGTCGTATCTCTACGGTAGATTCCAAAGTGCAGGTGCTTGTAGTTCCGACTAACGAAGAACTTGTCATCGCACGTGATACAAACCGTATTGTGCAAGGAATTAACGGCTAAATTAGAGGAGAGATTGAAGGCATGGCTAACAAGAGTGTAATCAAGAACGTGAATGAACATGTTGGAGAAAGTGTTGTTATCGGTTGTTGGGTAAACAACAAGCGCTCCAGTGGTAAAATTCAGTTCCTGCAGCTTCGCGATGGTACAGGTTATATTCAGGGAGTTGTAGTGAAATCAGAAGTGCCTGAAGAGGTATGGGATGCAGCTAAGAGCCTCACACAGGAAAGCTCATTGTATGTGACCGGTATTATTCGTGAGGAGCCTCGCAGTCAATCCGGTTTTGAAATGACTGTTACCGGAATTGAAGTTCTGCACCTTACAGAGAATTATCCAATTACTCCGAAAGAGCATGGCGTTGATTTCTTGATGGATCACCGTCACCTCTGGCTCCGTGCCTCGAAGCAGCGGGCTGTTCTGGTTATTCGTGCGGAGATTATCCGGGCAATCCAACAGTTCTTCAACGAGAGCGGATTTACAAAGGTGGATCCTCCGATTCTGACGCCAACGTCAGCAGAGGGAACTACTAACTTGTTCCACACGAAATACTTCGATGAGGATGCTTACCTGACCCAAAGCGGACAGTTATACATGGAAGCTGCAGCTATGGCACTGGGCCGTGTATATTCCTTTGGACCAACCTTCCGTGCGGAGAAATCTAAGACTCGTCGCCACTTGATCGAGTTCTGGATGATCGAGCCTGAAATGGCCTTCACAGATCATGAAGAAAGCTTGAAGGTTCAGGAAGAGTTTATTAGCTTCGTAGTACAATCCGTATTGAAGAATTGCCGTGCGGAGTTGGAAGCGGTAGGCCGCGATATTTCCAAGCTGGAGAATATCAAAGCACCATTCCCACGCATTACTTATGACGATGCGATCAAGTTCTTGAATGATAAAGGCTTTGAAGATATTGCTTGGGGTGATGATTTCGGTGCACCTCATGAAACAGCAATCGCTGAAGCATACGATAAACCTGTATTTATTACTCATTATCCTGCTTCATTCAAAGCGTTCTACATGAAGCCGGATCCAAATCGTCCTGAAGTCGTACTGTGTGCTGATATGATCGCTCCTGAAGGTTATGGAGAGATTATTGGGGGTTCACAGCGGATCGATGATCCTGCGCTGCTTGAAGAGCGTTATAAAGAGCACAATCTTTCGATGGACTCTTATAAATGGTACATGGATCTGCGTACTTACGGATCTGTACCTCACTCCGGTTTTGGACTTGGGCTTGAGCGTACTGTAGCTTGGATCTGTGGTCTTGACCATGTACGTGAGACTATTCCATTCCCACGTACACTGTACCGCCTCTACCCATAAGTTCTTAGGATTTGAACAAAGGGGGAAGCACATGGACGGCAAGACATGGAGTACCTGGAGCGAAGGCGTCTCCTTCGGTCTGGAGAACGGAATGGCCGTCATACCTTACGCATTACTGAAGTATTACCGGAAGCTGAATTTAAGCGGAAGTGAAGCCATGCTGCTGATTCATCTGCTCTCCTTCAGGCAAGTGGAAGGGATTGAGTTCCCTTCTCTGGAGGAGCTTCAGGTCGTAACTGGTCGTAGCATTTCCGTTCTGGCCGGAGAATTGCAGAAGCTCATGAAGGAGGGTTTCATTAGCATCGATGGAGACAACGATGAGCTAAGAGATATCCATTATGAACGCTACAATTTCTCAGGGCTATATGGAAAGCTAGGTGCTTATCTTGCGACAGCTGTACAAGAAAATGAGCAAGATAAGGACAAGGGAGCATATGGAACATCAGCTCCCCGGGCTGCTGCGTCAGGTGGAGGATTCGGAACTCCCCCCATATCTCCTTCTTCACTTGGAGATAAAGAGGAAAGCCGGAATCTATTCAGTATTTTCGAGAAGGAATTCGGGCGCCCGCTGTCTCCAATGGAATGTGAGACGATTTCCAGCTGGGTGGATCAAGACCGATATCCTGAGGAGCTGATTCTGTTAGCACTCAAGGAATCCGTATTTGCGGGGAAGGTTCATTTTCGTTATATCGACCGGATATTGCTGGAATGGGCCCGTAACCGGGTCAAGAACGCTCAGGATGTTAAGACATATACACAAAAATTCCGCAATGGTGGAAGATAGATCGTTTAGGAGAGAACCGTATTGCTTTAGCTATTGCTAGAGTCTGTACGGTTCTTTTTTTATTTTTTTAGATAAGTGCAGGGGTAGGCGAGGATCTCAGCGTCTATTGCTGTGGGAAGGAGGGGAGAGTCATTGAGGAAGAGCTATTAATCAAGCGGATTTGCCAAGGAGACGAAGATGCATTTCGCCAGTTTGTAAATACATACAGTCAGCACATATACAAAATCACCTATTCTGTATTACGTGAAGTCAAAGGGGCTGAAGACGCTGCTCAGGAAGCTTTTCTTCAGATGTATAGATCTCTCCCTGACTACCGTTATCAAGGCTTAAAATCATGGATTACGCGGATCGCCTTAAATAAGGCTATTGATGCCAAACGTAAACGTGATCGGCTACGAGAGTTACCTGGTGACTATGAGCTTGTGCTGAGCCAGACACCTTCAAATGAGGAGGATGTACTAGCCACTGTTGTCCGTCGTGACCGGATGAATCGTCTGTCGGGTGAGATCAACAATTTACCGGAGGGTCATCGGGAAATTATGGTGGCTTATTATCTGGAAAATAAAAAATATGAGCAAATTGCTGCTGAAAATGAAATTACTCTGAAGACGGTGGAGTCCAGACTATATAGGGCGAGACAATGGATGCGAAAACATTGGAAGGAGGACGAATGGCTATGATGAAGAGTGGAGAAAACCTAATTCGCCGCGAGCAGGCAAAAGCTTATCTTGAAGGGCAAGAAAATAGTTTAGAGCGAGAAGAATGGGAACTAATGCTGCTCAAGGATGAAGACACATTTGTTTCATACATGGAGATGCTGGATGAGCTAAAGGAGGATCTGCCTTCATTGGAGAATTCGTCTGCTTTTACAGAGAGAGTTATGGGAGATTGGGTGGCTACAGTGAGAACTTCAGTAGTCATAGAAGAAGTAGCGGGGCAAGAAGAAGGATCACGGCGTTATCGCTGGTATGATAAAACAATCTTTCATTATGCCGTTGCTGCTTCGTTAACGCTGTTGATTATGTCTTCCGGGATGTTTGATAAGTTACTCACGGGTGAAATGGAGCTTATTGTCCCTAAGAAAGATAATTCGCCATCTTATAGCGAACAATTCATGCAAGCCACCAGCGGATGGTTGAGCCGGATTATGGACGGAAGACAGAAATGAGAGGAGAAATGAACAATGCAACAGCAGCGTAACAAAATTAAGGGTCTTTTTCTTAATATGATTCCTGGAGCAGGTCATTATTATATGGGAAGACGCCCACAAGGGATTGTTTATTTTTTGCTAAGCTTTGGTGTGTTATTTATGTCATTCTTAATTGCTATGGCTGAAGGGGATGAGGGAATTCTGGCATTGGGAGTGATCGGATTCTTACTTCTATGGATTCTTTCGATGATTCATCTGGTGATTAAATTACTGCAAATGCCCACTCCAATTGTAGCGCCTGATGGATCAATGCTGGATTTTAGTTCTACTATGCCCGTAAAGACGGAGGATAATGAACGTGTGCATGTCATCTTATTGTCTTTCATTCCTGGATTGGGTCATTTTCATATGGGGCTGATGCAGCGTGGACTATCCTTTCTGATTTCTTTTTTCGGATTCATGACCGTTATGCTGTTCTTGGCCGGAATTACTTCGAGTGATGCATTTTTGCTGCTGTTTGGAGTATTGCCAGTAATTTGGCTGTATTGCATGTTTGATGCAGTTCAGTTGATCCATCGTAAACAAGCAGGAGAAATGCTTGTTGACCGCACATTATTCGAAGAGATGGAGGCTGGACGTGAGGAAGGACGACGCAGCAAAGTATTAGCGACATTACTATCCGCATTTCCTGGCGCTGGACAGATGTATCTGGGACTGCAAAAAAGAGGGCTCCAGCTCATGCTTCTTTTCTTAGGAAGTATCTATGTCATGGATCTATTGCGGTTAACATTGCTCTTTTTCCTTATCCCGGTCATTTGGTTCTATAGCTTATTCGATGGCTTACAGTTAGTTAGCCGATATGGACGTGAACCTTTGCAGGATAAGCCGGTTATCGAAGGTTTCTTAAATCATCAAGGATGGCTCGGAGCAGTCCTGATGTGTCTCGGATTATACTTTATTGTTGTGAATGTCGCAGTTCCTGCCATCGATATCAGATTTCCAGAATGGCGGCTGGAATATCGCGTAAATGAATATTTTAAGACCATTGTCGTATCCGTGTTATTGATTGGTGGAGGGGTGAAGCTGATGACTGGAAGTAAGAATAATAAAGGCAGAAAAGGGGCGGGGGGTCAATCTTGAATAATCCAGTAGAAGTAGAGCCGGGAGTCATGGTAACTAGCGAGTTTCCAGTGAACGAAGGGAAATCTAGAAGTTGGCGTGTAGGTACGTTGTCGATGGGACTGAGCCTTTTATTTCTCGGGGCATTAATAATGGTCTCGCAGTGGAAAGGAGCGGATGTGTTCGAGACAACACTTGCTTGGTGGCCGCTCATTTTTATTTTACTTGGTTTAGAAATTGTAATTTACACCTTATGGTTCCGTGGTAAAGGGAAAATGTACTATGATGTGCTAAGTGTTCTGTTCGTCGGATTTCTGGCAGTGTGCTGTTTAGTGTTCGCAGGAGTCAGCTCTTTAGGATTAACACAAGAACTTAGACATGTGATCTCATCTACGGAGGAGAATTATTCCTTGCCGGAATGGAAGGGGAATGTTCCACAGGGTGTAGGCACACTTATAATCCAGGCTGCCGAACCTTATGGAATTATGGTTGATCGAACGGCTGGGAACGAGTTGAATGTATTTGGGAGTTATTCCACGGCAGAAGGGCAACTCAAGCAAGAGCAAGAGAAGCGGCTGTTGCAAACTAAGCAAGTCGGAGACACATTTTACGTCATCTTAGGAGACATACCTAGACATCTAGTATTCGATAACTCCAGGAATGCGTTGAACGTGACCGTTGCGGCTCCAGTAGATCTAAAGGTAATTGTAAGAGATAATTATGGAAATGTTGTAACAAGGTAAAAAAAGATCGCTTCCCACCCGATGAGGGGATGGGCTGCGATCTTTTTTGGTTAAGAACGAAGCTCTTTCTCTAGGGCTGCACCCATTTCACGTGAGCGTTCGGCACATCGGTTAACTGCTGCAATCACGGTTTCAAAGAATTCCCCTCGTTCAAGCACTTCTATAGCTGCTTGTGTTGATCCGTTAGGGGAAGTAACCTTCTTACGAAGTGCTGCGGGTTCTTCTCCCGTCTGTTGTACCATTCGGGCAGCTCCCAGCACAGTTTGAACAGTTAATTCGGTGCTTTGATCAAGTGGCAGCCCACCACGGATACCAGCGGCGATCATGGCTTCCATCATGTAATAGATATACGCAGGCCCGCTGCCTGAAATTCCGGTCAAGGTTTCCATACGTTCCTCATCAATGACTGTTGTAAGCCCGACAGCCTCAAAGATATTAAGAGCAAGGCGACGGCCTCTTTCGTCTACTTCTTTGGAGAAGGCTAGACCAGTGGCACCCAGACCGATGGAACTGGAGGTGTTAGGCATTGTGCGAACAATAGGCTGTGCTTTGCCAAGTAGACCTTGCATGGTTCGAATAGATAGACCTGCAATGACAGAAACTACGATCTGATCCGGAGAAAGAAGCGGGCCTAGTCCGCGTAAGGATTCTGCAGCATCTTTAGGTTTCATTGCCAGTACTATTACTGGTGCGTTACGTAGGTATTCTATTTTTTGTTCGGGATCATTTGTGCCTATTACACCATAACGGCTTTTTAGTTCTGCCAGACGTTCACTGCTGCTGCGATTGAGCATGATGACATTATCGGACTTCACGATATTGCGGCTAATCATCCCGCGAACGATGGCTTCTGCCATGGAGCCTGCGCCATAAAAAACAATATTATGATTCATGAGTGGAACTGAAGGTTGCTGACACATGGCTAAAATCCTCCTAAAAGTTGTGTGATAGAATACTTAAACGTGTATACTAACCCCGAATTTGTCCCGTTCCGTAGATCTTATATTTGGTTGAAGTTAGTGCAGGCAGACCCATCGGGCCACGAGCGTGGAGTTTCTGGGTACTAATACCAATCTCTGCACCGAATCCAAATTCAAAGCCATCCGTGAAGCGGGTTGAGGCATTGTGATAAACAGCGGCAGCATCCACTTCTTGTAAAAAGCGTGTGGCGTTCTCCTGATCTTCTGTTACGATACATTCCGAATGTTTTGTGCCATACTGGGCGATATGCTGCATAGCTTCTTCCATATCACTGACGATTCTAATATTAAGGATATAATCATTGTATTCTGTAGCATAGTCTTCTACGGTTGCAGGTAATACCCATGGGACATGAGAGATGGTTTGTTGACAGCCACGAAGTTCTACATGAACCTCACGGAATGCTTCGGCTAAGGATAACAGATATTTGCTCGCGTAATCCTGATGAACGAGTAGTGTTTCCATAGAGTTACATACCGAAGGGCGCTGAGCTTTGGCATTTAAACTAATGTCCTGTGCCATTTCTGGCAAGGCAGTTGCGTCGAGATAAGTATGGCAGATGCCTGCTCCAGTTTCAATTACGGGAACGGTTGCGTTAAGGACTACATTTTGAATAAGAGAGCTGCCTCCGCGCGGGATAATCACATCTAAAAGTCCGTTCAGCTTTAGCATTTCATCTACTGAAGAACGATTTGGGTCTTCAATCAGCTGAAGCGCGTTAGGCGGCATTGAGGTTTCAGCAAGAGCATTGTGCAGAACCTCGATAATTTTACGATTGGAGGACAGGGCAGAGGAGCCCCCGCGCAGCACAACAGCGTTGCCGGTTTTGAGACATAGACCCGCAGCATCAACAGTAACATTGGGACGTGCTTCGTAGATGATGCCGATCACACCAATCGGAACACGCAGCTTCTGGATGTTGAGGCCGTTAGGACGTTCAATGCTTTCTAGCGTGTCACCGATAGGGTCCGGTAATACAGCGATTTGTTGCAAGCCTTCGGCAATGCTGTTAATCCGGTCAACATCTAATGCCAGCCGGTCGAGCATGGATTCCGGAGTTCCATTAAGTCTTCCTCGTTCCAAATCCTCCGCGTTGGCGGTGATAATGGCGGGAGCTTCGCGGCGAAGTGCATCGGCCATGACCAGCAGTGCTTCATTCTTCTGGCCAGTTGTTAAGCTTGCTAGAACTCCTGTTGTCTCCTTGGCTAATTTACTCTTATTAATAACTTCACTCATGACGTTTCCTCCCTATATTTGAATTGAAAAAAATGTTTATCTCAGTGTAATCCATTCGTCACGGTGAATGACCTCAAGCCGGTGTACTTCTCCCAGCTTCGGTACAATTTCACGGCTTGGCAGACCTTGAATGCTGCGCAGCTGAGCATCATCGTAATTTACAATCCCACGTCCAAGCAATTTGGAGTCGGGTCCAAGAACTTCTACAACATCTCCTGCGTGAAAACTACCTTCTGTCTGTTTGACGCCTACAGGCAACAGGCTGTGTCCGCCATGTAGCAAAGCTTCTACAGCCCCTTCGTCCACGTATAGGGAGCCGAGAGGGGTAGACATAAAGCCTAGCCATTGTTTTTTGACGGGAAGAGAGGATAGCTTCGTTGCAAAATAAGTGCCCCTGCCTTCTCCCGTTGCAGCAAGCTGTAAATCACCAGGTTCGGTGGCTCTTCCGACAAAGACAGGAACACCACCCCGAGTAGCAATTTTGGCCGCATCGATTTTGGATCGCATACCGCCTGTTCCAACACTAGAGCCAGCTCCACCAGCAATAGCATATATCTCCGGTGTAATGTCATCTACGAACTGATAACGGACAGCATCCGGATGCTTGCGGGGATCTCCACTGTATAAACCATCCATGTCGGTTAAGACAAGCAGTCTAGAGGCTTTTAACAGGTTGGCTACGAGCGCAGAGAGGGTATCATTATCGCCAAATTTCAGTTCATCTACGGAGACAGTGTCATTCTCGTTAAATACGGGCACCGCTCCTTGGCGAAGTAGCTCTTCTACAGTCATCATAGCGTTATTCATGGCTCTGCGGCTGCAGAAATCGGTGCGAGTCAGCAATATTTGCGCGGTAGTAATTCCATGCTGGGCAAAAGCTTCCTGATAAGCCTGCATCAGCAGTACCTGACCCACAGCCGCAGCGGCCTGCTTCTCATGCAGCAGCTTCGGACGTGCTGGATAACCGATACTGCGGAAGCCGGCGGCTACCGCACCAGAGGTTACTAACAACACCTCACAGCCGTTTTTCTTCAACTCGGCAATCTCTGAGGCAAAAAAGGAGACTGCTTCACGATTCAAACCGCCCTCGGGTCCGGTCAGCGAGCTGCTGCCTATTTTGACCACGATTCGCGTCGTCATTTCTGTCCACATCCTCTTCGTTTATTAAGTCCTGAAAACAACAAAAAGCCCCCATCCTTAGACTTAGCAAAGGACGAAAGCTTATAAACTTCCGCGGTACCACCTTCATTGATGAGGGATCATCCGACTTCATTCTCATAACGGGAGGATCCGTCCTGTTAGACACAGGCCGCTCGGGGGTAGGATTCGGAACGAAAACCGCGGTAAATTCTTTCAGCCTGTCGGAATCTACTCTCTAGGCGCGGTTAGACTCATTCTTACTGGTCCCGTCTGCACGTTTCACTTATTTTCAATAGAATACCATGGAGCTGGTTGCATTGCAAAGGGAAAACGTAGGATATATTTCTTCATGCAGAAAGCTCTATATATTATGTTTAACGTCAAAGAGAAGGGGTAAAGAACTTATAATCTGTTACCAGGAGGTGGATTAAATTGACTAAAGACAACAATGCCGAGCAGGGACAGAATCAAGATTCAAACGAAGTAGCAGAGCTTAAGAATAGTGTGACTCGTGAATTTGTGGAAGAGCACACCGGGGCTCCAGTTGATAAGGGATTGGCTGATTCAAGTAAAGCACGTGTGTCGGATGATCAGAACCGCCTGATTACACAACGTAATTTGCGTAAATAATCTAGTACTGTTAAAAGAGGTTTACCTGAAAAAGTGCCCCGGCAACCACGCGAATGGTTACTGGGGCACTTTATTTGTATATATTCTATTCTTCCGTTAATTCAGACACGGTTGATTTGAATGTTTCTACAAAAGCCTTTGCGGCCTTGGATAAATATCGTCCGCGTCGATATGCTACAACTAGCGTACGACTAGGCACCGGATCAGCGAGCGGTAAGTAGACTGGAACAAATTCACTCCGCGGTGCACGAGCGATAAAACGAGGAACAAGAGTCACGCCCATACCTGTTGCCACTAGGGATTGAACGGTTTCCATATTATTGCTCTCGAAAACGATTCGTGGCTCGAATCCGGCTTTCCGGCACAGCTCCACAGTCATTTTGCGGAAGCCCTGACCTTCCTTAAGTACGATGAAAGGTTCGTCCTTAAGCTCTTCAAGTGAGGTCCGTGTTCCATCTAAGATTCGTTTAGCGAGCGGATGTTCAGGAGGGACGGCAAGATCAATTCTTTCCTCTCCAAGCTCTTCATAAGCTAGAGCAGGAATTTCGAGGGGTAAGGAGAGCAGGCTTAAATCGGTCTGACCACTTGCCGTGAGCTTCTCTAGGTTCATCGACGAGTCTTCTAGCAGCGTAATTTCTACCTCAGGATAATTTTGTTTGAAAACTGGAAGCACATGCGGCAGAAGATGTGCACCTGTAATCGGCATACTGCCCACAACTACACGTCCAGTGCGCAGTTCTGATATGTCGGACATCTCTTGTCGCAGCAGCTCCACTGCGTCAATGATAATCTGGGCTTGTTCAACGAATTTAGAACCTGCGTAGGTCAGCTCAACTGAGCTGGTATTACGCTGAAAAAGCATTACGCCGAGCTCTTTTTCCAGTTTGGAAAGCTGCTGGCTGAGCGAGGGCTGGGCAATATGCAGCTTGTCCGCTGCACGTGAAAAGTTTTTTTCGGCTGCGATTTGCAGCACATACTGCAGTTGTCTCAGTTCCATATATGGACTCCTTAGGGAAATGATTTACTTATAAGTATATCCTATTGGATTATAGTTTTGTATAGGCAACCCGAAGGAGCATTCACTTCTTCACTCCCCAGAATTTGCGGGGCCTGTTTTCAAGAATTATCCCTACTACACTGATCGAAGTATCCGATACCCTCCCGCAGTATATTTATTGCGCCGGATCTTGAGAGTATCTATGAGATAACTGCATTCTGTGCAGCTATTTCGTATGCAAAAGGGATGATTTTGGTTTTAAGTGTATTCTATACAACTAAAAACTAGAGTTCCCAGCTATAGGGCGATAATTCAAGAAAATAGCTGCACAAAATACACTTATATTCATTAACGAATGATTCACAGGAATATAGCTGTACAAAATACAACTAAATGCTCTTATACCTCAAGCTTGCGTATCGCTCTTACACATCCCGCTTGCGCAACGCTCCTACACATCCCGGTTGCGCAACGCTCCTACACATCAAGCTTGCGCATTGCTCCTACACATCCCGCTTGTGCATTGCACCTACATATTGCGCCTCAACATACCCTAACTCAGCTTATAGGTTCAGACTATCACTTTTATAGATATCATATCTTGGAATTATAAAGACAGGGGTGTTATATTTAGATCATTCAAGAGAGACTCCACGCTCTCTTCCAATGAACGATTCTATTAATGAGGTGAAATTATGAACAACAAGACAATGTTTGAGAAGATTTGGGAGAATCACGTTATTCATCAAGAGGAAGGCAAACCTAGCATTATTTATATTGATCTGCATTTGGTTCATGAAGTTACTTCTCCGCAGGCTTTTGAAGGGCTTCGCCTCAGCAACCGGAAGGTTCGCCGTCCTGAGCTGACTTTCGCAACGATGGATCATAACGTACCAACTAAAGATCGTTTTAACATTAAAGATCCAATCTCCAAGCAGCAAATTGATACCCTTTCTAAGAACTGTGCTGATTTTGGTGTAAGACTGTTCGATCTGAACGATATTGATCAAGGCGTCGTACACGTAATGGGTCCTGAAATCGGGTTGACACATCCTGGTAAAACTATCGTTTGCGGCGACAGCCATACCTCCACGCATGGTGCATTCGGCGCGCTGGCATTCGGTATCGGAACTAGTGAAGTTGAACATGTAATGGCTACCCAATGTTTGCAGCAATCCAAAGCTAAGACTATGGAAGTACGCTTTACAGGCAAACGTAACCCTGGCGTAACAGCAAAAGATATGATCCTGGGTGTTATTGCTAAATACGGTACTGATTTTGCCACAGGTTATGTAATTGAGTATACAGGCGAAGCTATTCGTGAATTGTCGATGGAAGAACGTATGACTGTCTGCAATATGTCGATCGAAGGTGGAGCAAGAGCTGGCTTGATTGCCCCTGATGAAACTACTTTTAATTATCTGCGTGGACGTCAATACGTACCGCAAGGCGAAGCTTATGATGCTGCTGTAGAAGCATGGAAGAGTCTTGTAAGCGACGAGGGCGCCCAGTACGATACGGTTGTTGAATTTGATGTGGAAACATTGATTCCACAAGTGACTTGGGGTACTAGCCCGGGCATGGGAACTGACATCAACTCCAGCGTTCCGAATCCAGCTGACTTCACCACTGAAAATGAACGTAAAGCTGCTGAAAAGGCGCTTGAATATATGGATTTGACTCCTGGAACACCTATTTCTGAAATTCCGATTGATTATGTATTTATCGGTTCCTGCACTAACGGACGGATCGAAGATTTGAGAGCTGCAGCAGTGGTAGCTAAAGGTCATAAGGTGTCTGAAAAGGTTACTGCCATTGTTGTTCCTGGCTCAGGCCGTGTTAAGATGCAGGCTGAGAAAGAAGGACTTGATAAAGTCTTTACTGACGCTGGCTTTGAATGGCGTGAAGCGGGATGCAGCATGTGCTTGGCCATGAACCCGGATGTTCTGCAGCCTGGACAACGCTGTGCATCTACCTCGAACCGTAACTTTGAAGGACGCCAAGGACGCGGAGGACGTACACATCTGGTATCTCCAGCTATGGCAGCCGCAGCTGCGATCAAAGGTCGTTTCACTGATGTACGTGATTGGAATTATAAGACGGAAGCCGTCAGCTCATAGAACTAGAGAGAACACGGGAGGATAAAACTATGGATGCTTTTAAAAAATTAACAGGAATTGTTGCACCAGTTGACCGGGTAAATGTAGATACGGATGCGATTATTCCAAAACAGTTTTTGAAACGGATTGAACGGACGGGATTTGGACAGTTTTTGTTCTATGAATGGCGTTTTGATGAAGAAGGTAACGATAATCCAGCCTTCGAAATGAATAAACCACGTTATCAAGGGGCTTCTGTTCTGATCTCACGCGCTAACTTTGGCTGTGGATCCTCTCGGGAGCATGCACCATGGGCGATTATGGATTACGGGTTCAGAGTTGTAATTGCACCTTCTTATGCGGATATCTTCTACAATAACTGCTTTAAGAACGGCATTCTGCCGATTAAGCTTTCGGAAGAGCAAGTGGATGAATTGTTCAAACGGACAGCTGAGCATGAGGACTACAAGCTGACAGTTGATCTTGAGAACAATGCTTTACAAGATGAATTCGGACTGAGCATCAGCTTTGATCTGGATGAGCACCGTCGTCAATTCCTGCTGCAAGGCTTGGATGATATCGGTTTGACCCTTCAACATGCAGATGAAATTGCTGCTTATGAAGAGCGTCATGCTGCAAAGCTATTCTCTTAAAAAGAGGATATAACTGGTCTGATACTTAAACTTTACAAAAAATACGCAAAACTTCTATTTCCGGGTGTCGGAAATAGAAGTTTTTTTGCTATAATCGATATATTCATTGGTCATTAAGGAAACATTTGGTGATTTCTGTCGTCTAAATACTTATCTAGGATCTATTACTTGCAGAAGGAGCGGAAAATGAGAATGAGAAGAGCTGGGCTTCGTGTATTGCTGCTTTTGTTACTGCCTTTATTATTTTTAACATCCACCGGACAAGAAGCTGCCGCAGCTGGTAGCAGCACAGGCAGAATTATTATGGACAATCAGGAACTTGCTTTGCCAAAAGGAATTAAACTCGAAAATGTAAATGGTAGCGTTATGATTCCGGTCAGAGTGGTAGTAGAGAATCTTGGATTCGAGGTGTTATGGGAGCA
This sequence comes from Paenibacillus sp. FSL H7-0943, assembly GCF_037963265.1. Classification (NCBI taxonomy): domain Bacteria; kingdom Bacillati; phylum Bacillota; class Bacilli; order Caryophanales; family Paenibacillaceae; genus Paenibacillus; species Paenibacillus sp. FSL H7-0943. The sequence continues at coordinate 4,618,916 of NZ_CP150148.1, read as the reverse complement.
GCAGACCCGGAAAGTAACCGTTCACCAGGATGGTAAAAGCATTGAGCTGGCGGTAGGACGGAAAACAGCTGATGCAGATGGGGTGACATTTGATTTAAATGCAGCTCCTAAGCAGAGTGGCGGCACAGTACTCGTTCCAATTCGTTTCGTAAGCGAGCAGTTCGGCTTAAAGGTGGGCTGGGATAATGTTGATAAAACCGTCTATTTGACAGGTGGACAAGTTAGCAATCCTACAATGACACCTGAGGGGAATACTACCAATCCAACAGCAACTAATACACCTGCTCCAACTCCAAGTGCTACGCCGGGAAGTGACAACGGGACAACTGCTGGCAGTGTAGTAACTTCACCCAGCCCGACACCAGTTCCACAAACAACTACGGCACCGGGAAGCACAGCAGGAATTCCAACAGGCCCTCTAGTAAACGGGGCAGTATTCACTGAGAACCGACTTATTATCGCTGTGTCGGGGGCTACTAAGCCAAACGTTACAAAAATGAGCAACCCTGATCGAATCGTCGTAGATTTTCCGGGTGCTGCGTTCGATCCGAATTTCATTGGAAGTCTTACGGGTGTTACCACCACTGGCGGTCCACAAGGTAAGCTGGACGTTGCCGGCTACCCGCTCGTTTCTGAGATCCGTTATGCACTGTTCAGTGTGAGTCCTTCCACTGTCAGATTCGTAATTCAAACGGTTGGAAATCAACCGTACCAGCTTAGTACGGATGAAAGCACCGGGCTGGTTACGATTGATTTGAATGTAACTAACAACGGAGGCAACACCACAGGGGCTAATGGAACGTTAGGTAAGCCAATTGTAGTTCTAGATGCGGGTCATGGCGGAACTCAATCAGGAGCTGTCAGTCTCACAGGTAAGCTGGAAAAAGACTTCAATCTGGCCGTCATCCGCAAAGTACAAACGCTGTTAACGCAGGAAGCATTAGTTGACGTGGTGTTTACTCGAACTGACGATGCTACATTGGGGCTTCAGGATCGCGTGAAAATTGCGGAGGCTGCTAAAGCGAATCTCTTTATTTCAGTGCACGCGAATTCGCTAGAGGTTGGATATCCAAATAGAGATAAAATAAATGGCAGTGAAACCTATTATTCTCGCAGTGATAGTCTGCCTCTTGCTCAGATTATGCATAAGCATTTATTAGCCGCTACTGGTTTTAAAGACAACGGGATTCGTACGAAAAGCCTTCATGTTACACGGGAAACCACAATGCCAGCAGTCTTGCTAGAGGTAGGATATCTTACAAATTCAGGAAATGAATCGGCGATGTATAGTGAGCAGCTTCAAGAGAAATTAGCGAGAGAAATTGTTGCCGGAATTAAGGAATATCTGGGGCTTTAACACTTGCGGTTGGTGAGATTTCTCAATTTTTATGGAATATATTCGCAACCTTTATAGATTACCAGCGTCTAATAGAGGTCTGAGGTTGACGGAGACAGGGGCACCACGATCGCCATTCACAGGCGAATACTAGATTCTTAGAGGTGAAGAATGAAGAAATTCAGTTTGATGTTGTTATTGTTGCTCTTTGTGTTGGTTTTGCCTGAGCATGGACATGCTGCTGCCGCGAATAGCAAGATTTATCTAGACGGCAAAGAAATTACTGCAGGGCAAAAAGTACCGGTTGAAAATGTGAATGATACTATCATGGTACCGTTGAGATTGATCTCCGAGAGTCTTGGTTATACCGTGGGCTGGGATCAAAAAAGCAAAACGGTGACGATTGAACAGCAAGGGAAGGTCATCAAACTTATTGTTAATCAAAAGACAGCTTCGGTTGATGACAAAACAGTACAGCTTACCACTGCGCCTGTCCTGCGGAGTGATACAACACTTGTACCTATACGGTTCATAAGTGAGCAGTTTGGTCTCACCGTCACTTGGGATAATGCGAAGAAGATCGTGTATCTTATTACCCCAGGATCCTCAAATGAAAACGGCAGTTCTGATGGGAACTCTGGAAATGGTGGATCTGAAGTTGTTGTTCCGCCGGTAGATCCTACTAAAAATTTAACCATGATAAATGGTTTGAGCTTTAGTGAGAATCGTTTAAGCATTGCGATGGAAGGTAATTCCGAGCCAAAAGTAAGTGTAATGACAGGGCCGGATCGGTTAGTTATTGATTTTCCTAATGCCACTTTCTCAGATCTGTTTGGTACGGGACAAGTTCTTGATCCTGATCTGAATGGTAAACTGGAAGTGAAGGATTATCCTGATGTATCAGGTGTCCGGTATTCGCTTTATAGCTCCAATCCTTATACTGTACGTTTTGTAATTGATTTGAATTATCCTAAGAATTATAACATCAGCGTCTCTGGGACGGATTCTAAGTTGGTTATCATTGACCTGAATGCAGAAAGTACGGATGATACTTCAACACAGCCAGGTAATGATGGCAAGAAGCTCGTAGTACTGGATGCGGGGCACGGAGCCAAAGATTCTGGTGCAGTAGGAGTAACAGGAAAATACGAAAAGAATTTTAATTTAGCTATAGTACTTAAGACAGCAGCATTGCTGAAAAAAGAAAGTAATATCGATGTCGTACTGACACGCAGTGATGATACATTCTTGGAGCTCAAGGATAGAGCGGCTATGGCTAATAATTTAAAAGCAGATCTATTCATTTCTGTACATGCTAACAGTTCCGCATCTTCTGCGGCAAGCGGGACAGAAACGTATTATCAGCGGGAAGCCAGTAAGGCCTTAGCGAAAGTAATGCATAAGTATCTTGTTGAGGCTACAGGGCTTAGTGATCGCGGTGTACGATACGGAAATTTCCATGTCATTCGTGAAACGAAAATGCCTGCTGTTCTACTTGAAGTAGGATACCTTAGCAATAAGAAGGATGAGACATTGCTCTTTACGGAAGCATTACAAAATAAAGTTGCTGCTTCAATAGTGAGTGGAATCAAGGAATATTTGGGTATAAAATAACAGACCAGTGGCAGACGAGCGCCGCAAAGTCAGCTTTCTGCTTTTATCAATAAAAAGGCAAGAAGTGGTTTTGCGGTACCTGTCTGCCCGTATTCATCTAGAGGAGGCGTTTATTAATGTTTAAACAAAAATGGACTATGGTTGGGGTTGCTGCGCTGCTTCTAATAGTGATAGCTGGCTGTGGAGATAAGCCTACTGCAGCTCCTGCTAATGGAGTGGAGCAAGATACTACAAACGTTGTAAGTGGTGCGGGAGAAAGTACCCCAGCTCCATCTGATGATCAGGAAACCGAAGTGGCTAGTACTCCGCAACCGACAGCAGATAATACTAATGTAGAAACTCAGCCGTCTTCGAAGCCGGTAGAAAATGAGACACAAAAGCAAAGCCAGAGTATTGAAGTTTATTACACTGATTCGCAAATTATGAATTTAGTGCCTGCTAAGACTACGATTAACTACTCTGACGATGTTGAGAAATATACAGAAACGTTCAAAGCACTGCAAAGTAGTGAAAATACAGATCTTATACCTTTATGGGGAAAAATTGAACTGAAATCATTAAAATTTGTAGAGGGTCAAATCGTAATGGATATTCACAAACCAGATGAAGCTCAGCTTGGTGCGGGTGGAGAATCCTTTGCCATTACTTCACTTGCCAAAACTTATTTTCAATTTGCGGAAGTAAAGAGTATCGAAGTTTTAGTTGATGGTGAAAAGGTAGAAAGTCTAATGGGCCATGTGGATCTATTGCATCCTATGACTAGAGATAATTCTTAATTGGTTATGCAACAAAGGAATTAGGCATCTAGCTGACGAATTTTTAAACATACTATTTATTTGAGTCATAGAGAGGGGAATAATCTATTGTCCGCGCAAAAAAGGTCAAAACGTCCATTGAAGGCTTATTCTAATAAAGCAGTGTCGGCTGTTATGGCTGGTGTTATGGTTTTTGGTGGTGCAAGTGCAGTGTTTGCAGACACAGCTGCCACTACACCGACATCAACCACTACACAATCTGTAGGGATTTTTAGCGATGTGAAGACAGGCTTCTGGGCTGAAAAACATATTTATAAACTCGCTTCACAAGGAATTGTGGTTGGGAATAATGGATTGTTCCGTCCGGGTGATTCTGTAACTCAGCAGGAAGCAGTGCTTATGGCCCTGCGGTTTATGAAGCTGCAGGATAAAGTGGATGCTTCTTCTGCGGTAGCATTGCCTACAGATTTTAAGGTTACGAATTATTACAAGGATTATGTTGTGTTAGCTTTTCAACAAGGATTACTCGATAAAGCAACCGAAATGGCTCCAGATAATCTGAAGACTTCTTGGGGAGAGCGTAAAGCATCCCGGGAATGGATTGCGGAGCTGTTAATCCGCTCCCTTGGAAAAAGCGCAGATGCAGCAGGGGCCGCTAGTGAGCCAACAGGCTTTGCGGATGATACCAAAGTGTCTGCCAACAAACGTGGTTACATCAACGTTGCCGTTGATTTAGGCCTAGCAAACGGACTTGACGGCAATCGTTTTGATCCGCAAGGTGCTGTAACACGTGCGCAATTGGCGACTTTTTTCAGTCGTGCTGAAGCTCACAATACGGTTGAATACGACAACACGGTATCAGGAACGATCAGTCAATTAGCAGATGGGAAACTATCCGTTTATAACAACGGAAAGACTTCTACATATACCCTGGGAGCAAGCACTGCTTATTACACAAGTGCTTCTGAAAGCAGAATCAATCTAAGTGATGTCCAACCCTACACTAAGGTTACTGTAATTGGCGCGACATATAACGCGGCTTATGTTGAAGTGACTGACCCTACACAACAAGTAGAGACTCTGTCAGGAAACTTTGCCATGGTAGCTCCAGGTAATAAGCTTTGGTTAAAGTCACCAACAGGGTTCACTGAATACTACTACGATGAGACTACTTCCTTTGTGGATGTAAATGGAGCTGGAATTGAACCTGCTTCGCTGGTAACAGACAGTGTAGTTTCACTGCAACGTGAAACGTACAGTGGTTCGCATAAAGTAGTGAAGGTTCAGGTGACTTCAGGGGTCATTAACAAAACAACAACAGGCACCATTCAAAGTGTAGATCTTACTGGCAAAAGCATTACTTTCAAAAATACCGCGGGTACAGTAGAAACTTTTAAATGGGAAGATGAGACTTCATTATTCAGCTCCCAAGCATCAGTGCTGAAACCTGCAGATTTGAAGACAGGTAATGCGGTGAAATATACGATTCAAGATAATGTGATCCGCACTGTAGAAGTGACGGAAGGTGTTGAACGGACAGTTGAGGGGGTACTTACCGAGCTGACTAGTTCCACAGTTGTTTACAAAAAAGCAGACGGAAATCGTGAGGTTAAACTGCTTGGCACTAAACCGACGATTGTTATTCCGAACATGAGTGGAGCAGTAGCTGATGATCTTATTGCTGATGCAGTAGGTGGGGACAAGATTCAGGTTACCTTAAACAGCAGCGATCAAGTTACCAAAATTGAAGTGTTAAGCCGCCAAATTGAGCAGTATAGTGGAGCAACAATTGTGGATTATAATAGCAAAACACAGCTCCTTACAGTTATGGACAGCAGCAAAAAAGCCCATGTGGTTCAGTTGGATGAGAAAACAAAGCTGATTTATGAAGGTGCATTGCCTAACTTAACTAATATGGGTGCGAAACTTATCGAGAACCGCAAAGTTAATCTGAAGGCAATAGGACAGCGGGCTTTGTCTTTGGAAATTGTCACAAAGTACGAAGGAACTTTAACAGCTGTTAATTCTACGTCGAAAACTCTTGTTTTGAAGCTTAATGATGGACAAAGTTTAACGATGCCTTATCCGCAACTTGTTGATCTCTTTGGTAAGACTAGTCCTTCCCTAAGTGATATTCCTATTGGAAGCAATGTAACGGCTTCACTGACTACAGGTCAGGATCTGATAGCGGTATTGAAAGTGAAGACTGTGCTGCAAGTTGAAGCGGCAACCGTGAATTCTGGAACCAACCGTTTGGGCATCAAATGGAATGGGGGAACCAGTGATATTAATACTTTGGCAATCCCGTTGACCAATGAAGCTGGTGAGAGCATTAAGCTAACGGATTTAAAAGCGGGAGATTATCTTAATGTGACCTTTGATGGTAGCTCACCGCTGGCTATTCAAGCAGTTAAGCTCACAACAGGTCAGGTAAGTTCTGTAGATGCCGCTGGGAATAGCGTAGTCGTGAAGGATTATGCTGGAGCTGCACAGACCTTAGCGGTAAGTGGAGGAGTCAAAATCATTCGTGACGGCTCGACAACGACTGCTCTTAGCAACTTGACGGCAGGGGACAGAGTAGAGATTCGCAAGGATCCGGATGGATCTACAACGATTCGTATTATGTCTCAGCTCAGTAGAACATTCTCACGTTATGAGAGTGCAACAAACTCATTGGTGACGAAGAGACCTAATTTGAACGATAAATATCAATTTTTTGTTCCTGCTAATGTTTATATTCATCAGGGAGATTCGACTTTATCCGTGCAATCTTTGAAAGAAAATGATAATATTATAATGTATTTCAATAATGATATTTTGGTTGAAATTGTGAAACAATAGTTGCAATGGTGGATTTCTGAGTGAATCACCGTCTTGACACAGGGGGCTTTACCTGCGTCAAGACGTTTTTTTTGAAATATAAGAAAGTATAAGTATTGCTCCTATACTGTATGTCTTATATTTCTCGCTTAAACGCTTACTGTTCTTATTAGGACAATCCAGGCGTTAATACTTGAAATATAATGCCAGTATCGTATGTGTTGAAATGTATGAATCCATACGTTATAATACATACTTTGCTTATATTTCTAACATTTGAGGTGAGACGCTCGTAGAATTTTCTGAGCGTTTTTGCTCCGTGGAGGGGACACTATGAAAGCTGCAGACGTCCGCCACATTTTGGATACGATTGGAGATTTGTTTCCGGATGCACATTGTGAGCTGAATCACAGTAACGCTTTTGAATTGACAATAGCGGTGCTGCTGTCAGCCCAATGTACGGATGCAACGGTGAACAAAGTGACCGAGGACCTGTTCCAAAAGTACAAAGCCCCCATCGATTATATTTCTGTGCCGCTGGAGGAATTGGAGGGGGATATCCGGCGCATCGGCTTATATCGTAACAAAGCTAAGCATATCCAAAGCCTGTGCTCTATACTCATAGAACAGTATGGCGGAGAAGTGCCTGAGGCACATGACTTACTTGTAACGTTGCCAGGAGTAGGTCGTAAAACCGCTAACGTAGTAGTATCCAACGCATTTGGAGTTCCTGCCATTGCTGTGGACACTCATGTGGAGCGGGTTGCTAAACGACTTGCATTGGCAGGCTGGAAAGATTCTGTGCTTGAAGTGGAGAAAAAGCTGATGAAGGCTGTGCCACGTGATGAATGGACGCTCACGCATCACCGGCTAATCTTTTTCGGACGATATCACTGTAAGGCTCAGAATCCAAAATGTCAGGTTTGTCCGCTCCTTGATGTATGTCGAGAGGGCAAAAAACGTATGAAAACGGCTGTCGTCAGGAAAGCTAAAGATCATACGCCAAAAAGTTAAAAGTTAGAGTTGAAGAAGAGGATGGGATAGAGATGAAATGCATTTCTGTATACACAGATAATTTTGAGGTATTCTCGGATATTTTTGACCGCGTAGTGGAAAGCCCGCTGGAAGAAAATGAAGAGCAAGAAGTAGAGGGCATTACGATTAGTCATTCCGGTGATGTGCCTGAGCACTATCTGGAGCGTATGTCTGTAAAACCAGAGGTTGTCGTAATGAGAGACAAATCTCGTGGATTGACTATTCTGCAGCACGGAAAAGTATTTGAAATTCTGTTGCCTGTTTTGGAAACTGCATAATTGAGAAGTGACCTGAAATGGAGTCGGCCCTTGGGGCTGGCTCCTTTTTTATTGAATATCCTTATATTTCTACGAGAAACGACTGTTGGCTTTACAGGACGACAACCTCGCTTCTTTTTTTTATCATTTCGTAGGAGATGATAGGTTATTTTGTAAGTAGTGTGTATTTAATTTGTGTCAAACTGGTGATAAACTGTAATTATTATTTATAAAAATGTTCCGCGCTAAAGTTCAGAAATTGTACCTATATAAGTTTTGCATAAAAAAGAGCTTAAATCAGTATTCAAGAATGGATTAAGATCAGTGCATGATTAGAAGGTAACTGTGGAGGTGGAATGTCTGTGGGAGCGGAACGGGTTAGAATTCAGAGAGAGACATTAAGTGAAACAGCATCGCTGCTTTCCCAGCTGAAAGATTTAATGCGCCACTGGGGCGACGAGAGTGCTGAACGAATATATGAAGATTTACAAAATAAAGAGGGTGGGAATGAACTGACCCTTGCTTTTTGTGGGCATTTTTCGGCAGGGAAATCCAGCATGATTAATCTTTTATGCGGTAGCTCAGTGTTACCTTCCGGACCTGTGCCGACTAGTGCCAATATTGTTTCTATTCGCAGCGGGGCTCCACGAGTGCTTATCTATCCAAGGGTTGAGGGAAGTGAAAATGAATCTGCCCCTGTAGAGACAACACCAGAAAGATTACAGGAATATTGTCGAAATGGCGGAGAATATTCCGCGATTGAAGTCTGGAATGAGATTCCTCTTCTAGGGAAGCATGGTGTTCTATTGGATACGCCTGGCGTAGATTCGACGGATGATGGTCACCAGGCGGCCACTCGTTCCGCGCTGCATTTAGCTGATGTCGTCTTTTATGTTATGGATTATAACCATGTACAGTCAGAGAATAATTTGGCTTTTGCCAAAAATCTTAGTGACTGGGGCAAACCGCTCTATCTTATTGTTAATCAGATAGACAAGCATAGAGAACAAGAAATTTCCATTGAAGAATATAAACGCCAGCTTGAAAATGCTTTTGAGCAGTGGGGGATTCATTGTGCGGGGATTCTGTTTACCTCACTCAAAATGAAAGAGCACCCACTGAATCATTGGGATAATCTGCTGAACCTTATAACAGAGCTGTTGGAGCACAGGGAACAATTGCTTCAATATAGCTTGTCACGTTCCATTCATCATACAGCAGATTCTTCGCTAACCGCGTTCCGTGAAGACCAGCAGGAGGAGCGGGAAACTTTTTTAGCTGAGCTAGAGGGTGCAGAGGTTACAGTTGTGATGGAAGAGCTGAAATCGCTGGAAGAAGAGAAGGCACTGCTTGAGGAGCTGCCTCAGCAATCACGAGCTAGCCTGCGAAGTGATCTTGATGCCTTACTCAATAATGCTAACTTAATGCCTGCGGATGTTAGAGAGGCGGCAGGGAGCTATGTGGAGAGTGTCAGCCCAGGCTTCCGCTTAGGTTTGTTCTCTACAGCCGGACGGCGGGAGAAGGAACAAGGCAAACGACTGGATGCCTGGCAAGGATTACTGGTCCGAGAGGTTTCCGCTCAGCTGGAATGGCATCTGATTCAGCTGGTACGTCAATGGGCGGAGAATCTCGGACTGTGGGCAGAGGAGGCAGAGACGACTCTGAAGCAAGGGTTCCCGGCGGTGAGCCAGGAATGGCTGGCGGCTGCAGTTAAGCCGGGAACGGGGAATAGCGGCGAGGCGCTGCTCAATTTCTGCCGCACACTTGCGGCAGATCTGAAGAGCCAATTCCGCCGCGCTGCGCTGTTAGTTGGCGATGAGCTCCTGGCGAAGCTGCCATCGCTTATCGAGGAGCAGCGTGCGGAACTCCAGCGCCGCGATCAGGCCCTTACGCGGCAGGCGAGCGCTGCCCGCGCGCTAGCCGCCCTGGACCGCGCGGCTGACGCCCGCGCGCACGAGCTAGCGGCGCTGCTGCCGCCGCGCCGGACCCTCACCCCCGGCATCCTGCCGGAGGTGAGGGTCACCCCGCGTGCGGCTGCGCAGAGCGCCGCACCGCGGGAGACCCAGCCGCGCGAACGCGCCGCGGCTGGAAGTGCCGCCGCCGCAAGCTGGGCGGCGGGAACGGCTTCGCCGGCGGGCGGACGCCGCCGGCTCTCGGCAGCCGCTGACGCGCTGGCGGCTGCGGCAGAGCTGCTGCGCCGCGAGCCAGCGATGGCATCGGCGGCGCGCAGTCTGGCCGCACGGGCGGAGGATCTCGCCGGCGGCCGCTTCACCCTTGCGCTGTTCGGTGCGTTCAGCGCAGGCAAATCTTCCTTCGCCAACGCTTTGCTCGGCGAAGAAGTGCTGCCCGTGTCGCCACACCCTGCCACGGCCGCAGTTAACCGCATATTGGCGCCGGAAGGAGACTTCCGCCATGCCAGCGCGGTTGTAACGATGAAGAGCATGGCGGATTTCTGGGATGACATCTGCCATTCCTTCAGCGTGCTGCAGCTTGGAGAGCCGCAACAGGATACGTGGACAGCAGTACTTGCGAGCCTGCCAACACGGGGAATTCACCCCTCTGCGCTGCCGCATGCAGGATTTCTAAGAGCCGCAGCATCCGGTTGGGCTGAAGCAGAGCCGCTATTAGGAACGGTGCGGACGGTTGATTTGGATGAATATCGAAACCTAGTTGCGGAAGAGACCCGGGCTTGCTTCGTGCAAGGGATTGACCTATATTATGCCTGTCCTTTGACGGAGAGCGGGATTGTGCTCGTAGATACACCAGGAGCAGATTCACTGCATGCACGCCACACTGGCGTAACCTTTAGTTACATGAAAAATGCGGATGCGATCTGTTTTGTGACCTATTATAACCACGCCTTTTCGAAGGCGGATCGCGGCCTCTTGGCCCAGCTGGGCCGCATTAAAGACAGCTTTGCTCTCGATAAAATGTTCTTTATTATTAATGCCTCCGATCTCGCTTCAAGCGAAGAAGAACTAGATGAGGTTAAAGCACATGTCGTTCAAAATCTGCGTGCCGGAGGTTTGCGGTCTCCGAGAATCTATGCTTTGTCCAGCTTGCTTGCTCTAGAAGCTAAAACTCAACATAATCACGATCTTTATGAAACCTCCCGCTTCAATGAATTTGAGCAAGCATTATCCAGCTTTGCTGGTGATGAGCTTCCACAGCTTTCACTTAACGCAGCTGCTGAGAGCATCGCATCGGTTCGGCGCCGGGCTGAGGAATGGCAGAATCTGGCTTCCAAGGCGGCGAGCGAGCGTGAAGCCGGGTTAAAAGAACTGCAGGAACGGCGGCAGTTCGCCATGAAGCGGTTATCTCTTTTGGAGACTGAGGAACGTCCTAGCAGAGATCTTATTCATGAAAGTGAAGAACTGATCTATCATGTGTGCCAGCGGATTAGCTTCTCCTTCAACAGAAATTTTCAGGAATCTTTTCATCCCTCCTTACTGCGTGAGGATGCAGGGAATTTAAAAGCCATTTTCTCTGCCTGTGGTGCCGAACTAATACGTACTACTCAGCGCGAGCTTGAGCAAGAGCTATGGGCAACAACGCTGCGGCTAGAGAGCACGGGACGCAGGCTTGTACATGAAGCTGCTGAAGCGGCAGCTACAGAGCTACTCTTTTCCACGGAGGAATTTCATCTTATGGAGAATGAGGAGCAGGCTTGGCCATCTCCTAAGGATCTGGAATGCCAGCTTCAGCCTGTGCAGTGGTCCGCTTTATGGGGCCATTTCAAATCCCCGCGTTATTTCTTTGAGGGAACTGGGCGGGAATTAGTCAAAGGTGCGGCAGAGCCGCTTTTGAAAGAAGCGGTTAATCTTGCAGCGGCAGTGCAGAAGGAAAAATTAATTGCTCATTACGTCGAGAATATCAGCAGAGAATTAAAATCTGCTGCCGAAAGCCTGCAAGAAGGGCTTGCGGAGCAAGAGAAAGCGATGTTAGATCTCCTTAAAGGGGGTGAAACTGCAGATCATTGGGGCCAAATAAGCCACCAATTATCACGTCTAGAACAAACTTTCGTTGATAAAGTCGACAAAGTTCTGTGAAGTTTGTAGGAAAATGTCGAAGAACACTTGCAATCTGGCGTATGATGGATGAAAATAAAGAAGCCTGAAAATATACAATGAAACTGTTACGTTTTCTGAAATTCATAAAAACGAGACAGTCAATTTGCCGAAAGAGGTTGGAATCGACAATGTGGGGAGCTCCTTTTTCAGCTCAAAGCCGCAAGCTGTTGCTGCTGGGCAGCGGGGAACTGGGTAAGGAAGTCATAATTGAAGCTCAACGCCTTGGCGTAGAGACCGTAGCTGTAGACCGTTATACCGATGCACCGGCGATGGGTGTAGCTCATCGTTCACATGTAATTGATATGCTGGATGCAGAGGCGCTGAAAGCGCTGATTCGCTCTGAGAAACCGGATGTCATTGTTCCGGAGATTGAGGCAATTGCCACTCATGCTCTTCAAGAGCTTGAAGAAGAAGGCTTTTTCGTTGTTCCGACGGCGCGGGCGGCTCGGCTGACCATGGACAGAGAAGGGATTCGTCGTCTTGCGGCTGAAGACCTTGGACTGCCAACTGCTGATTACCGTTTTGCGGATAGTCTGGAAGAGCTGCAACAAGCTATAGCCGAGTTAGGCACTCCTTGTGTCATTAAGCCGATTATGAGTTCTTCTGGCAAGGGTCAGAGCGTATGCAAAAGACCTGAAGATGCAGAAAACTGCTGGAACACTGCTTTGGATGGAGCGAGAGCTAAAGGAACACGGGTTATCGTGGAGGCTTTTGTTACTTTTGAGAGCGAGATTACTCTTTTGACGGTGCGATCTGTGTCTGGTACGGTATTTTGTCCACCTATTGGACATATTCAGAAGGATGGAGATTACGTGGAATCCTGGCAGCCTCACTTTATGAAGCCAGAGCTGCTTGAAGAAGCGCAATCTATTGCAAAAGCAGTAACGGATCAGCTCGGAGGTTTCGGTATTTTTGGAGTGGAACTTTTTTTGACAGATCAAGGCGTATTGTTCAGTGAAGTGTCACCTAGACCCCATGATACGGGGATGGTCACGATGGCGACGCAGGATTTATCTCAATTTGCAGTGCATGTCAGAGCTATTCTTGGTTTTCCTGTCCAGTCAGTACAATTGCTGACACCTGGTGCCTCAGCTACGCTGAAGGCTGATGGAGAAGGACGAGCCTTTGCTGTGACCGGAATTGGTGAAGCTTTGGAACTGCCTAGGACTCAGGTTCGCGTATTTGGTAAACCGGAAGTTCGTCCTGGTCGGCGGATGGCAGTAGCGTTAAGTGCGGCGGAAGATGTGGAAATCGCGCGGACGATAGCCAAGCAGGCGGCGTCTATGCTAAAAGTGGAGGTATATGAGGATGAACAGTAGTACCATGGCACCTGTACTGGAAATTCGCAAATGCGGCTTGAATGATCTGGAGAGAGTTACAGCGCTTCTGCGGGAATTCGGCTATCCAACAACGCTAAGCGTGATGAAAGAGAGACTGGAAAGCATGGAGAACAGCAATCTCCAATGCACACTTGTAGCAGAGCTGAACAATGAAGTTGTGGGTATGATCGGCCTTAGACAGGTAAGCTCGTATTACAAACAGACAGATTGTATCACTGAGATTACTGCACTTATCGTATCAGAAGAACTCAGAGGAAACGGACTCGGTAAAAGACTTGTGGCCGCAGCAGAAGAATGGGCACGTGAGCAAGGTTGCTGTCAGCTTTTCCTTAGAAGTGGCAACCGCGTAGAACGCGCACCGGCACATGCTTTTTATCGTCATATCGGTTTCGAAAAGACAGCAGGCTATCGCTTTAACAAAGCGTTGCTATAATACTTATAGGTTACCGATCATCCCCATCCCAGCTACGGCGGGATGGTTTTTTTTTGCTCTGGAACTCTTTTTTTATATGTATTTAATATATTAATACCTAAAACTATTTAAATAACTTAACCATAGATGGATTGGTTTGAATCATATACAATAAAATTTATGACATCTAAAACGTTTCCAAAGAGGGATGAGACATGTATAAGCTAGTTCTTGCTGAAGATGAAGAAGACGTTAGGGAAGGCGTTATCGGGCAGATTGACTGGGAGCGTTACGGATTTGAGATTGTCGAGCAGGCGGAGAATGGACGGGAAGCTGCGGATGCCATAGACCGTTTGCTGCCGGATGTGGTAGTTACCGATATCCAAATGCCTTTTATGAATGGACTTCAGCTGGCTGAATGGATTCGTAGTCATCATCCTAACACTAAGATTATCATTTTGACTGGGTATGATGAATTTGAATATGCTCAGAAGGCGATAAAATTGCAAATTGATGAGTATATTTTGAAACCGTTCTCTTCACAGGAATTAATTGAAGTATTGCTTAAGGTTAGAGCCACTATCGAGGCTGAAATTGCAGAAAAAGAAAATGTATTTGTACTCAGTGAGCATTACCGGAAAAGTCTGCCTGTGTTAAGGGAGCAATTTTTATCGTCCCTTATTTCGCGTAGATTGCGTACGGATGAAATTACTGAGAAAAGCACTGAATATGGCATAAAATTAACGGGACGGTGGTTTCAGGCTTCGGTAATTAGTGTGGATTATATTCGTCCTGAGCGGGAATCTGCTGGGGTTACAACAGGCAGGCAAATTTCTTTACGAGACACTGGTGAAAAGAATTTACAGCTATTCGCTGTGCTGAATATTGCTGAAGAAATATGCTCGAAGCATGGTTTTGGAAGGGTGTTTATTCATCGTGATGAGGTCGTATTGCTCACAATCCATGAAGAAGGGGAAGAAACTGATATTACTGGAAAGACATTTGAGCTTCTTGAAGAAATCCGCCAGAACGTACAGCGTTTTCTGAAGCTGACGGTCACGGCAGGCTCCGGAACGGTCTGTTCATCGCCTGCTTTGTTATTTAATTCTTTTGGGGATGCCTTGCAGGCATTAGATTATCGGCTTATTCTCGGCAATAACCGGGTGATCTGGATTGAGGACGTTGAGTCACGTTCCAGCACACTGCTAACCTATGATGAACTAACCCAGCAATCCTTAATCCGGACGATTAAACTAGGTACGGTGCAAGAACTCAAAGAGGTTGTTGAGGATTTATTTGCCGGTCTTGACGCAGAGCAGGTGTCTACACAGGATTATCAGATTTTTTTGCTGGAGATTTTTACATCTATCCTGCGAGTGGCTAAAGAATCCGGCAGTGAGGCTGCAAAGTATATTGGTTCTGGCATTTCGTCGCTAACTGCCATCAATAAATTTAATAGTATGGCCGAAGCCAAGCAATGGATTATTGCAGTCTGTAGCGGTTTAATGGATACGATTGCATTAGAACGTCAATCCTCCTATAAGCTGCTTATTGATGAAGCTAAAGAATATATACGCAGCCACTATGTTGAATCTGATATTTCCATCGGCAAGGTTTGTCAGCATTTACATATAAGTACCGGCTATTTTAGCAGTATTTTTAAGAAGGAAATGAAAATGACGTTCGTTAGTTACCTTTTGCAAATTAGGTTAGAAGCAGCCAAGGAACTTTTGCGGTCCACGGAGCTGAAGGCCTTTGAAATTGCAGAAAAAATAGGTTTTGCCGATCCTAACTATTTCAGCTTTTGTTTCCGCAAAAAATATGGCCAATCTCCTAAAGAGTATAAAAACAGCTCCAGAGGAGGGTAAAGATGCTGAAGGATAAACCATATTCCTTTCCTCTAAGACCGCAGCATCCCAAAGGTGGAAAACGTCGGTTGTCCTCCAAGCTCCGAAGCATTCAAGTTACGATTACACTCACTTTTACATCTGTTGCCGTGCTGGTAGCTGTCGTTGTCAGTCTTATGCTGTACAATAAGTTTGCCAAGACCGCAGAAGAGAATGCCAATATGAATATGCAGCAGATCATTGAGCAAGTGAATTACAATCTGGGTCTTTATGTTAAGGGAATGCGCAATATTTTTGAGACAGCGGAGGAGCAGATTACGAATAGCCCTTCCGTGGATTCCGCTTTATTGACGGAAAGAATGGCTATGCTAATGGGGAGCAGAGAGGATCTGGTCTCGGCGGCTGTTTTTACACCACAGGGGAAATATGTCGTGGGTACACCCGGTCAGAAGCTGCGCAGCAACACACAGCTGGAGACTCAGAGCTGGTTTACGACGGCGCAAAGAACATCAGAGCTCTCCTATTCCGCACCTCATATTCAGAATTTGTTCAAAGGTCAATATATCTGGGTCGTGTCTATCAGCAAATTAATTCAATATAAGGAGAACGGAGTCTTAAAAACCGGCATCCTGCTGATGGATTTTAACTTTCGAACCATTGATGAGCTGAGCAAGCAGGTTAAGCTTGGCAAAAGAGGATACGCTTACATCCTCGATCAGCTAGGAAATATTGTGTACCATCCCCAGCAGCAGCTGATTTACGCGGGCTTAAAATATGAGAATGTGGAGCCAGTACTGGAATATGCTTTTCGTAGCTATTTGGATGAGTCTACGGGTGAAAAACGGTTTATCACCGTAAGAACACTGGAACAGACAGGCTGGAAGATCGTGGGCGTGGCTTATTATGATGAGATTGTAACCACCAAACGTGATCTAAACACTTTTTTATCCTGGTTTTTAGCGGTAGTCATTTTATGTGTAATTATTGTATCCGTCTTTTTGTCTGCACGTATTGCCCGCCCTATCCGCAAGCTGGAACGGACGCTTCAGCAGGTGGGCGAAGGGGATCTCAACACCCGAATAGATGTCAGTGGGGCGTATGAGGTGGAACAGCTGTCCAAACGGTTTAACCTTATGCTGCAACGTATCCGCCAACTGATGGATCAGATTATTTATGAACAGGAAACCAAACGTAAAGGTGAGCTTGAAGTACTGCAATCCCAGATCAATCCGCACTTTCTGTACAATACCCTGAATTCTGTGATCCGGCTCGCTGAACGCGGCAAGACTGAGGAGGTAGTCACGATGATTCAGTCCTTATCGAAGTTTTTCCGGATTAGCCTTAGTAAAGGGAATAATATGATTACCGTGCAGGAAGAGCTTGATCATGTTCGTCATTACCTTGTGATTCAGAGTTTTCGGTTCAAAAATAAGTTCCGCTACGAGATCGAGGCTCAGGATGAAGTGCTGCAGTGTCAGACGATTAAGCTAATTTTACAACCTATTGTGGAGAATGCCCTGTATCACGGGATTGAAATGATGCCTGATGAAGGTTTTATTTCGATCCAAGCGGAGCTGAAGGATGATCTTGTCATCATCCGCATTCGTGATAATGGACTGGGAATGTCCGAGGAGACTATGAAGGTTCTTTTAACAGGCGGCAGTAAGAGTATGCATGGCTCCGGGGTAGGCGTTAGAAATGTTAACGAGCGTATTGAGCTGTATTATGGGCGTGATTATGGTCTTTCTTTTGAAAGTGAAATTGAAGAAGGCACTACGGTTACTCTTATCTTCCCGGCACTCGCAGCAGGCGAGGGCAATCCTGGACATGAGGAGGATGAGACATCGGTATGAGAATCGTTCGTTTTTGGCTAACCCTGCTGGTATGTGTGGTGTTATGGACAACTATCACCTCTTGTTTTAATTCGGCACCTAATTATATCAACACGAACAAAACCCGCAATATTCATCTTATTGTAAAAATGAACAAAGGTGACTATTGGAATACAGTTAGATTGGGTGCAGAAGCCGCGGCACAGGAATTTAATGTGAAACTAACGTTCAAAGCTCCGAATGCTGAGAGTGATATTGCGGAACAGGTCAGAATGGTTGAGGACTCCATTAAAGAAAAAGCGGACGTTATTATTTTAGCTGCCAGCAGCTATATGGGACTTGCACAAGTGGTTGATCGGGCGGCATATTCCAAGATTCCCGTATTGTCTGTGGATGCAGAAGTCGGTTCGGCCAGAGTAAGAGCCTATGTGGGTTCAAACGGTTATGAAGCGGGACAAAAGTCTGCAGAAAGACTCATTCAGCTGCTAAATGGATACGGGGAGGTCGGCATCATTAACTTCACAAATTCATCTTTGGGGGCGGAGCAGGAGTCTTCAAACGGCATTGAATATGGTGCTAGGGACGCGGAGGAGCGGGAAAAGGGATTTTTAAATTACGCTGCCCGATATCCGAACATACAGGTAGTAGAGATTTCTTATACCACTTCGAGTATTAGTGATGCTGAAGAGCTGACACGGTTAATGCTGCTGAAACATCCAAATCTTCGCGGGATCGCCAGCTTGAATGAGACAGCTTCACAGGGGGCGGCAAAAGCTATCCAGAGCCGAGGGCTGCATAATATTAAAATGGTTGCGTTCGACAGCTCCCCGTCAATGATGGAGTTGCTGCAGGAGGGTACGGTTCAAGCGACCGTAATCCAAAATCCTTTTAGTAACGGGTATTTAGCCGTAAAACATGCCGTTGAGGTAATCGAAGGAATGGATGTTCCTGAACGTGTCGATACGGGCACTAAACTCATTGATTTGGACAATATGCTGTGGCCTGAGAATCAGAAATTGTTATTTCCCTTCGTCAGATAGTGGACGGTTTATTTTTGAAAAGACGAATGCCATCCTTAAAATGGGAGGTATTCGTTTTTTGGGTTCAGTAGAATTTTTATAAAAGTGAGTAGGATTTTATATTCGAAACCGTTTTCACCTAAGGCATAATATGGATGTGCCCGAGAGAATTCAGGGTTAAACCAAAAAAAAGAAGTATAAACAGGAGGTCAATGAATAATGAAAAAAATCACTTCCGTTCTTTTAGCAAGCGCAATACTGGGTGCCGCCCTGGCAGGCTGTGGCAATAGCAACAATAATGCAGACAGTGGTAAAGCTACCAACGCTCCAAAAACTGAAAATGCGGGCTCTTCCACTGAAACGCCAAAAGTAGGGGTAGCCATTTACAAATTTGACGATACCTTCATGACAGGTGTTCGTAACGCAATCGACACTGCTGCCAAAGGCATTGCTACTGTAGATATCGTAGATAGCCAAAATTCTCAACCCACACAAAATGACAAAGTTGACTTGTTCATCACCAAAAAATATAAAGGCATGCTGATCAATCCGGTTGACCGTACTGCGGCTGGCGTTATTATCGAAAAAGCAAAAGCGGCAAATATTCCGGTGGTTTTCCTGAACCGCGAGCCGCTGCCAGAAGATATGAAGAAATGGGATAAGGTTTATTATGTAGGCGCTAAAGCGGAAGAATCCGGAACTATGTCCGGTCAACTGATCGTGGACTACTGGAAGGCACATCCTGAAGCGGATAAAAACGGCGACGGTGTCCTTCAATACGTAATGCTAAAAGGCGAACCGGGGCACCAAGACGCTGAGCTTCGTACTACTTACTCCATCCAAGCAATTGAAGATGCCGGCATCAAGGTAGAAAAGCTGGCTGAAGATACTGCGATGTGGGACCGCGTAAAAGGGCAAGAAAAAATGGCAGCGTTCCTTGGCTCCCATGGCGACAAAATTGAAGCTGTGCTTGCGAACAACGACGATATGGCTCTCGGTGCAATCGAAGCACTGAAAGCTTCAGGTTACTTCACGGGTGATAAATTCATGCCTGTAGTAGGTGTAGATGCTACTGCTCCTGCGATTCAAGCGCTACAAGATGGAACGATGCTTGGTACCGTGCTGAATGATGCGAACAACCAAGGTAAAGCTGCGATCACAGTTGCTGCTCTGCTTGCTAAAGGAGAAACACCTACAAAAGATAACGTAGGCTTTGATATCACAGACAACCAATACGTGTGGATTTCCTATAAAAAGATCACCAAAGACAATATCGATGACGCCAAATAATAACGCTCTAATCTAGATGGAATTCATGATCATATGGCAGCAACGGGGAGCGGATATTCGCTCCTCGGATTTCTTTCAGGCAGGGAACAGGATGAAACCGCTGTGCCTCTCATGAAAAAAGAAAAAAGCGTAGGGGGCGTAACAACATGGAAAAAGCTGAGTTTTTGCTAGAAATGAATGACATTACTAAAGAATTCCCCGGCGTCAAAGCGCTGGATGCAGTTAGTTTAAAGGTCAGACCAGGTTCGGTGCATGCCCTTATGGGCGAGAATGGTGCGGGTAAGTCCACTTTAATGAAATGTCTCTTTGGTATTTATTCACCGGATGCCGGTGAGATTTTTTTGGAGGGTGAGAAGACCTCTATCGGAAGCTCAAATGACGCTTTGAAAAATGGGATCTCCATGATTCACCAAGAGCTGCATCCCGTGCCGTTCCGAAGTGTGATGGAGAATATCTGGTTAGGACGCTTCCCAACCAAAGGGATTGGACCTTTCCAGTTTATTGACCATAAGAAAATGTACACTGACACGGAGAATTTGTTTAAAGATCTGGATATCGATCTGAATCCCGAGACATTAGTGGGTAAGCTGTCTGTATCCAAAATCCAATCCATTGAAATTGCGAAGGCTGTCTCTTTTCACTCCCGCGTTATTGTAATGGATGAACCTACTTCCTCCCTGACCAGTGTGGAGGTGGAGCATTTATTTCGGATCATACGGGACCTTAGGAGTAGAGGCGTAGCTATTATTTATATATCTCACAAAATGGAAGAGATTCTCGAAATTTCTGACGAGGTTACCATTATGCGGGACGGTAAAAAAATCGGAACCTGGCCAGCGGCGGAATTGACTACAGATCTTATCATTTCCAAAATGGTCGGCCGCGACTTGACCAATCGATTCCCAGAACGTTTTAACGTGCCTGGCGAAGTATATATGAAGGTTGAAGGATTAACCTCCCCTGAAGAAAGATCGTTTAAAGATGTTTCTTTTGAATTAAGACGAGGTGAGGTTTTAGGGATTGGTGGTCTGGTAGGCGCTCAGAGAACAGAGGTTATTGAGGCATTATTCGGCCTGAGGGCTATCAAATCGGGGACGATTTCTATCGATGGTAAGCGCATTCATATCCAATCTCCCAAGGATGCTAAGAAACACGGAATGGCTTTGCTTACGGAGGAACGGCGTGTCACCGGTATTTTTCCAGTCTTGTCTGTTCATGAAAATGGCGCAATCGCTAATCTGCATCGATACCAGAAACTACTACTTCTACTAGATGGAAAAAAGAAAAAAGAAGAAGTCGATAAAATGATTGAAAAATTACGGACCAAAACTCCAACAACCAAAACGCTGATCATGAATCTTTCTGGTGGGAATCAGCAAAAAGTGCTGCTCGCCAGATGGCTTCTAACCGAGCCCGAAATCCTGCTTCTGGACGAGCCGACTCGCGGTATCGACGTAGGGGCTAAATTTGAGATTTATTCGATTATTGCCGACTTGGCGCAGCAAGGGAAAAGCATCATTATGATCTCCTCAGAAATGCCGGAGCTGCTCGGAATGTCTGACCGTGTAATGGTCATGTCGGAGGGTAGGCTTACCGGAATACTAGAAGGCGAGCAAGCTACGGAAACCGAAGTTATGCGGCTCGCTGCACAGCATTAGGATAGGATTTCAATGATAGTTTTGCTGGGCGAAACTAGATTTGGTTTACGAAGAGAAGTACTCTTCGCGTAACTTTAAGGAGGAACACTACTAATGAACGCTAAACGAGCCCAATCTTTTATTACTCAAAATGCTATTTATATTGTCTTGGTAATTCTAATTATGGGTATTGCCTTATATGAGCCGGCCTTTATCTCTGTAAATACTTTACGGGACATTCTAATTCAGTCGTCAACACGGATTATCATCGCGCTTGGTGTTGCCTTCATCCTTATCACAGCTGGGACGGACTTGTCTGCTGGACGTGTGGTTGGTTTTACAGCGGTAATCTCTGCTTCGATGCTGCAAATTCCGGATTATTCCCGGCGCTTTTTTCCTGATCTGCCGCAGGTGCAAGTGTGGCTTCCGATCCTTATAGCTATTATCGCTGGCCTTCTCTGCGGACTCGTCAATGGTATTGTCGTCTCCAAGCTGAACGTCCCGCCGTTTATCGCAACACTGGGTACGATGGTTATCGTCTACGGCTTGAATTCCTTGTACTTTGACATGGACCCCAACCAATCACAGCCGATTGGCGGTCTGCGTCCAGATTTCACTACAATCGGTTCCGGGTTTATTGGCAAGGGGCAATATTCAATCCCGTATATCGTGCTGATAGCCTTGGGTGTCGCCGCCATCGTATGGGTGGTGTTCAATAAAACTAAGCTGGGCAAGAACATGTACGCTATCGGCGGTAACATGCAGGCAGCAAAAGTATCTGGCATCGATGTTTCCAAGAACTTGATCTACATCTATGCGATTGCTGGAGCCCTTTATGGTTTGGCGGGTGTGCTGGAGGCTGCCAGAACAGGTGGCGCAACCAATAACTATGGTAACATGTATGAGCTTGATGCGATTGCTGCTTGCGTCGTGGGCGGGGTGTCCACAACCGGTGGTATCGGAACAGTGCCAGGTGTTCTGGTCGGTGTTATTATCTTTACCTTAATCAACTACGGCCTGACCTTTATCGGCATCAGCCCTTACTATCAGTTGATTATCAAAGGTCTGATCATCATCGCCGCGGTCGCATTTGATATGCGGAAATATTCTTCGAAGAAGTAGTTGTGTGGGGGATGTGTGGTGATTATAGCGTTTGCTATTTATGGCAAACGCTTTTTGGTTTGTCCATTTCGCTTGCGGATATAAGCAACTCGTAAGAATCAGTTCATAAGTACCAATTCATAAGTACTGAACGTCGCCCCCTTGCTCCTCGCATAGGAAAACTACGCACGAGCACGAAAACTACCCACTAAAATGCCACCACGACTAAACAGCGCCAGCAACACTAACATCAACATTACTTACCACCACCAACTTCAATCAACATTGCCACCCCTGCTCCATCAAATCTAATATTGCACCAATAGGACTTACTCCACCCGATAGTTACACCATCACCGCCACGGAACATCTACAGCATCATTACCATCACCAATTAATATCATCAATACAAACACGGCTATTAAGCTCCACTCAACATCATCAGGATCAACACCGCTATCACCGCCACAAATCAATATCAGCAGCAATAACACTACCATCGCCATCAGGAGCACCACGAAAACACATCATATTCATCATAGCTCACCAACAATATCAACAAACTAATATTAGTAACAGAACAGAATCACCATGAGGTGAAAGAACGGTATAAATCCCGCAGAATTGGCTGAAACGAGCTATGTGTGGCGAATGAACGGTATAAATCCCGTAGAACTAGCCGACCTGAGCTATGTGAGGAGAAAGAACGGTATAAATCCCGTAGAATTGGCTGAAACGAGCTACGTGGGGCGAAAGAACGGTATAAATCCCGTAGAATTGGCTGAAACGAGCTATGTGAGGAGAAAGAACGGTATAAATCCCGCAGAATTGGCTGAAACGAGCTACGTGGGGCGAAAGAACGGTATAAATCCCGTAGAATTGGCTGAAACGAGCTATGTGTGGCGAAAGAACGGTATAAATCCCGCAGAATTGGCTGAAACGAGCTATGTGTGGCGAATGAACGGTATAAATCCCGTAGAATTGGCTGTAACGAGCTACGTGGGGCGAAAGAACGGTATAAATCCCGTAGAATTGGCTGAAACGAGCTACGTGGGGCGAAAGAACGGTATAAATCCCGTAGAATTGGCTGAAACGAGCTACGTGAGGTGAAAGAACGGTATAAATCCCGCAGAATTGGCTGAAACGAGCTACGTGAGGCGAAAGAACGGTATAAATCCCGCAGAATTAGCTGAAACGAGCTACGGAGGAGGAAAGAGAGGTATTAATGCTCTAAAGTACGCCAAAACGAGCTACAGTGGAGGAAAGAGAGTCATTAATGCCCTAGAATACGCCGAAACGAGCAACGGAAGTGGAAAGAAAGGCATTAATGCCCTAGAATACGCCGAAACGAGCGACGGAGGAGGAAAGAGAGGCAAAAATGCCCTAGAATACACCAAAACGAGCGACGGAGGAGGAAAGAGAGTCATTAATGCCCTAGAATACGCCAAATCGAGCAACGGAAGTGGAAAGAGAGGCAAAAGTATCCTGGAATACGCCTCCCCCTAACCCCAAAGATCAAAAAGCACATAAACCAACGTTCTTCCATATTCTATAGGCAAATGCCTTTGTTAAAGGGGAGCGACTGGATGTTAAGGATTAGGTTGAATGAGCTGGGGAAAGGGAATGACAATGGTCTGATACAGGCGGATGTATGGAAATGGGATGGCATTGGCTGGAACGAATATATTACCCAGCAGGATGAGGATTTCATACGCACGGAAGAGGAGTTATTCGTCACGATTCCGGCAGAAGCGGGATTATATCGTGTAGATTACTCTAATAAGCCTTTTGAGGCGCCATACTTATTGCCGGAGTGGGTGGGGGACGATCTGCGGACCACGGGTCTGCATCCGGCGCCGTTTAATCTCAAAGAGGGCACACTTTGGGGATATATTAATGACGAGGGCCGTGTTCAGATTGAACCCCGGTACGAATATGCTGAGGATTTTCAGAAGAACGGTCTTGCCGTAGTTCAGCGAAAAAATAGCAGCGGGCTCATTGACAGCACTGGAAGAGAACGAGTGAAGCCGATCTATTCATTTATTGCGCCTTTTTCGGAAGAGCGCGCCGTAGTGTCGGATGCCAAGGGGTACACTTTTATTGATGAAAAAGGCAAAGAAGTGACGTCCGCCCGGTATGATTATTTGAACTCATTACATGAGGGGCGTGCACTATTTTCAAAACAAAATACGACCGGCGGCCAATCGCAATATGGATATGTGGACGCGCAAGGCAAAGAGGTGCTGCCCGCGATTTATGTAGATGCCAATGATTTTATGAACGGCGTGGCTTTGGTTAAAATCAAAGAAGGAGAGTATGCGCTCATCGATCCGGATGGGAACATTCTGCATACGTATAACCATCCTTTCGTTGGAAGTCCGGGAGAAGGTTTGCTAGCCTATCAAGCGACTGAAAACGGTAAATATGGCTATTTAAATACGGATGGTTCTGTAGCTATTCAGCCGCAATTCACCTCTGCTTTACCTTTTTCAGAGGGACGTGCGGTGGTGAATACCGCTGAAAATTATGGCAACGCCTACGGGCTGATTGATAAACAAGGAAAAATGATCATCCCGGCAAAATATTATGAAGTATTGCAGCTAGGTGAAGGCAGAGTAGCCATAGGAACGCCTGTATTCCCCAGCCAGCCTTATCGCGGATCACGTTACGTAATTGCAGATGCGGAAACGGGAGCGGTCCTGAGCAATCACACCCTGCTTGGCGTGAACAATTACCAGGAGGGATTGGCGTCTGTATTTGATGCTAAAGATACTTATTTTATCGATAGAAGTGGAAAAAAGGCAGCCCAGCCCCCAGTTATTCCAGGGGCAGGAACACTCACCCTTAGCGGACGTTTGATAAGAGCAGATGTAGATCAACGCACATCTTATTATGATCGGCAGGGAAAGCAGGTTTGGCGCCAAAATGGAGTCATTCCGCTGAGACCTCCCTATTCCGTAGTGGAGAAGAAATACAAACCGAACAGGGATTATCTGGTGTATTATCCGGTCGTTGAGGGGATTGCAAGTGCGGAAGTTTCGCGAGAGGTTAACGATAAGCTGCGCAAGCTATCCCTTGCTGAAGACGTTGGGAGTGGAGGGGTTTCCCAGGACTTTAGTTATAATGGTGATTTTTCAGTCTCTTTCTTCCGTAAAAACCTGCTGGTGCTGGAGCTGACCGGGTATCGTTTTCCTTTTGGAGCAGCACATGGAATGCCTACCAAAATCTATCCGCATATTAATTTGCGCAGCGGCAGGTTCTATAAGCTGGGGGACTTGTTCAAGCCGGGCAGCAGATATGTGGAGAAGCTCAGTAAAATTGTGGGCAAACAGATCGAGAACGATCCACAATATTCATATGTTTTTCCGGATACGTATAAAGGAATTACCTCGGATCAGCCCTTCTTTGTAGATAATGAAGCGTTGTATCTATATTTCGCACCTTATGAGATCGCTCCGTATTCTGCAGGTTTTCCAACCTTCCGGATTCCTTATGCGGAAATCATGGGATTGATCTCTACGGAGGGCGAGTTCTGGCAATCGTTTCATTAATCGTCAGGTATCCATAGGTTTGCTGAAGTTGCCGTCCTTTCGGGGAGGGCGACTTTTTTCGCTTTTTTTCGCTTTTTTTTCGCGCATAACAGGTAAAATGGTATTTTTAGGCAGGAAAACAGCGAAAGAAAGCGAATGTATCTAGGAATTGGAAATCTTACAGTCAAGACTATTATATGTAAAAAATTAGAAGCGCACATTTGAGAGATTTATGCTACAATGACTGAGGAACAAATTACAACTTTGTAACATTTGTAGATGGTCACTCTAGGCAGAAGCATATATTACACGCAAGAAAAAAGGAGATGGCAGATTGAAGAACAAGACATTAAAAGCAATCATCGGTGGTAGCGTGGCAGCTGTTATGGCACTTAGTATTTCTCTTCCATTGGAAGCAAATGCGGCATCGAATGAATCGACAGTAACAATAAAAGGCACAAGTTATGAGCAAATATTACAATATTTTAAACAAGCTAATCTTGAGGGATTCCCTTTTTCGAATAGCACAATCGTGGTAACTAAGCCGCAAACTGGAACAGTACCAAACAAAGACAACACGACCACAACTACAACTACAAAACCGGTTACAAAGCCAGCAGACACAACTACTGTAACTAAGCCAACTGATAATACAACTACAACAGGTGCTGTGAGCAATAAAGGAACCTATGTTCAGCAAATCGTAACGCTGGTAAACAAAGAACGTGCAGCAGCTGGTTTGTCACCTGTAGCTGGATTGGACAGCCTGCACAAAGTTGCCGCTACAAAAGCTACAGATATGCGTTCGAATAACTATTTCTCACATACTTCACCTACGTATGGTTCACCTTTTGATATGATGAAATCCTTTGGCATCACTTATAAAGCCGCAGGTGAGAACATCGCAATGGGACAAAAAACACCAGAAGAAGTAATGAAGGCATGGATGAATAGTCCAGGTCACCGCGCTAATATTTTGAATGCTAACTTCAATTATATCGGTGTCGGTTATGATAATAATTACTGGGTTCAAGAGTTTATTGGTAAATAATACGCGTAGATGCTTCAGGAAGAAATCGTTCTCCGATGTAAGTCGGGGAGCGGTTTTTTTTGTGTGGTGAAGAATAAAAATGCAACAAAAAAAGAAGTAAGGAACTTGTCCTTACTTCTTCTGTCTAGCTCTATGGGTTATGCAGGGGTCGAACCTGCGACCTGCCGATTAAGAGTCGGCTGCTCTACCAGCTAAGCTAATAACCCGTAATGTCTAAAGAGTCAACGGTGAATATTATATAATGGCATTAATTAAAAAGCCAGTATTTTTTTATTTTCAAAAAAGTCCACACTCGTTCCTCGGCAAAAACACTGTAGCAGCGGGATTTTTTTCTTTGCTAGACATTTGCAAAACTTGTATGGAAGAATTATGTTTATGTAACATAGTTAAGATCTTTGTAAATTGTGGAACAATACATAATAGAACGGCATACGGAGGGATAGCTTTGAAGGATTCGAAATGGACATGGCGCAGCGTCAGCTTGATTTCCATAGTAACAACTATAGTTTTGATGGTTGGTTTAGTTTATGCGGTTAAAGATATTATCTATCCGGTCGGAGAGGTTACCGAGAGCAGCTTGCCTCAGCAAACAGCCGCACCGGTGACGGAGACTGTCAAGCTCCTCAAAATTGTTGCGCTCGGGGATTCGCTTACCAAGGGGACCGGTGATAACACCGGAGAAGGGTTTGTTAAGCGTGCGCTTACTGGTTTATCCGCAAAAGGTGTCACAGTAGACTTTTTAGGCAATATGGGGATTAACGGGTTGACTACTGCGGGGCTGTTAAGCAAACTGAACGAAGATGGTGTGGAGTATGCCTTGCGCATGTCGAATGTTGTTTTGCTATCCGTCGGAGGAAATGATCTGTTTAAGGATTCGGATATTCTTGAGAATAATGGGGCGCAACAGGGCAACACAACTTCATCAACCTCGGGGCAGGAGCTGACTCCAGAGTCTTTATTAGCCGCTCTGCCAGAAGCAGCAGCTAGACTGGAGAAGATTCTCGATAAAATCTCACAGATCAATCCGAATGCGCAAGTTTACTATATGGGGCTGTATAATCCCTTTGGCGATATTCCAGAATTACTGGCACCAGGCAATCAAGCGGTAACGAAGTGGAATAATACGGCAATGGATATTATTAATGAGCATAGCAACATGACCTTGGTTCCTACGTTTGACTTGTTTAACAGACATTTGGACAAGTATCTATCCACCGATCATTTTCATCCTAATGGTGATGGCTATCAGCGAATCGGAGAACGGTTCATACAGGCTGTGCAGTAGTATATAGGTGAGTGTTAAATTTTGCAGTAAGATCATGTAGGTAAATGCCCTTTGAGCAAGTACAAACCGAGAAAATGACAGTCACAAGGAGCTAAATTAAATATGACAAAAGCGAATAGTGAAGACTCCGGCACAGTCGTCTTGTCTGTGGACGGGGTACGTAAAAAAATAGGACGAAAATGGATTATTGATGATGTCACTTTCGATGTGAGAGAAGGGGAAATCTTTGGCTTTCTCGGGCCTAATGGCGCTGGGAAGACGACCACGATCCGCATGCTTGTGGATTTGATTCGACCTACTGAGGGCAAGATTACAGTATGTGGGTACAATGTGAACCGAAATCCGGAAAAAGCATTGCAATATGTAGGGTCTATCGTTGAGAATCCTGAGGTGTATACCTATTTGACCGGATGGGAGAATTTGCAGCATTTTGCCCGGATGCAGCCTGGCGTAGACAATGAACGTATTAGCGAAGTGGTCGATATTGTTCGATTAGATCAGAGGATACATGATAAGGTAAGTACATACTCGCTTGGGATGAGACAACGATTAGGCATTGCGCAGGCGCTGTTGGGACGTCCACGGCTGCTTATTTTGGACGAGCCGACGAATGGACTTGACCCTAAAGGCATTAAAGAGCTGCGAGAATTCATTCGCAAGCTGGCGGATGAAGGGCTGGCGGTGTTCGTATCCAGCCATCTGCTTAGTGAAATTCAGCTTCTTTGCGACCGTGTAGCGATTATTAGTAAAGGGCGTGTATTGGCAGTAGGTGCGGTAGATGAGCTGATCGCTCGTAATTCGCCGTATGTACTTTGGGAGCTGGAGCCTTTTGCTGAGGCCCGGGAAATGCTGGCTGATCGTTCAGATATTCAAATTCAGAAACTGGAAGACGTCACATTGGATGACTCAATTATTGCCGGGATGGGCCCCAATTCTTTAATAACGATCATGGATCAGGATCTGATCCCCGAGATTGTGGCCGTAATGGTTACTGCTGAAATTGAGGTGAGAGCTGTGCATAAAATTAATCCGACACTGGAACAGCTATTCTTGAAACTAACGGAGGGTGAGAATGTTGAGTAACTTGCTTCCGCTAATCCGTAATGAGTGCTTGAAGATTATAAAAAAGAAACGGTTTTATGTTATACTGCTGATTCTGATTGTACTGGTGCCTATGTTCACCTATGCACAGATGCGTTCAGCCGAACGGAGTCGGGAGAAATTTAATTCCGATTGGCGGCTTGAGATCCAGCAGCAGATTATCGATAATCAAAATTCACTGGGCAGTGACCGGATTCCAGAGGAATGGAAGACTTATCGGCGAATATTTGTACAACAGCTTCAGTATTATCTTCACCATGACGTTAATCCGAATGAACCTAGCGGGGTTACCTTTACCCGAGAATTTATGGATAATTCGGTTACATTATTTATTCCATTGCTCATTATGGCGGTGGCCTCAGATTTGGTCTCGGCCGAAAGGACAACTGGAACTATCAAAATGCTGTTGACTAGGCCGGTCAAGCGTTGGAAGGTGCTTTTTAGCAAAATGACAGCACTGCTAATGTTTGTCTCGCTTATCGTACTTTCCACATTTGCAATCAGTTACTTTATCTCTGGTCTCGCCTTTGGTTTTAAAGGTTTTAATATTCCTGTTTTTACAGGCTTTAAAATCAGTGGTGATTCGCTAGATATGTCTACTGTACATGCAGTGCCCCAGTGGAAATATATGCTTATGCAAGGTGGTTTGATTTGGTTCGTCAGCGTAGTGGTTGCACTGCTCGCGTTCATGATCTCGGTGCTTGTTCGCAGTACTGCGGCGAGTATAGTAGTTATGATGGCAGCGCTGATTGCAGGTAGTATACTGACCAATATGGCCTCTGCCTGGACAACAGCGAAATATTTATTTATGGTAAATCTTGGACTGACCAGCTATTTGTCTGGTACTCCCGCCCCCATTGAAGGGATGTCCTTGTCATTTTCCATGGCTGTGCTGGCAGTATGGGGGGCCGCTTCGGTGATCATTTCATTCGCCGTCTTTACGAAAAGGGATATTTTGAATTAGAATGAACAAAGTGACCAAAACGTTTGTTTGCATTTCTTAGAAATATAGGAGAGTATAATTTCACGTTATATTCTATCCTTAGGTTTTTGGCAGTAACGGATACCGTTCTTAACATAAAGGACGGCCAAGCCGTTTCTTCTTAGTATAGAGAAAAGAAGGAGGAGCATGAATGCTCGAACAGATCGATATGTTTGCTGAAGTTTCTAATAACGGCGAGAATGGCCGTACTGGATACGATGCTGACGACATTCAAGTGCTCGAAGGTCTGGTTGCAGTACGCAAACGACCTGGCATGTATATCGGCAGTACGAGTTCTTCAGGACTACATCATTTAGTATGGGAAATCGTAGATAATGCCGTAGATGAGCATTTAGCCAAGTATTGTACAAAGATTGACATACTGCTTCGCAAGGATGGCTCGATAACCGTTAGCGATAATGGACGGGGGATCCCAACTGGAATGCATAAGACAGGGGTACCTACCCCGCAAGTTGTATTTACAATTTTGCATGCGGGCGGTAAGTTCGGTGGATCGGGTTATAAAAAATCAGGCGGTTTGCATGGCGTAGGGGCTTCTGTCACAAACGCTTTGTCTGAATGGCTCGAAGTAGAGATTTATCGTGAGGGCAAAATCCATCGGCAGCGGTTTGAGTACTGGGTGGACAAGAAGGGCAAGGAGCATGTTGGCGAACCTGTAACTGGTCTTGAAGTTCTGGGTAACACCAATAAAACGGGTTCGAAAATTACTTTCAAGCCAGATATTCGTGTCTTCCCAAATGGAATTGCTCTGAATTATGACACGCTGGCAGAGCGGGTTCAGGAGATTGCTTTTCTGAATTCCGGTTTGCGTATTACACTGCAAGATGAGCGGAGCAACCGTCAGGATGAGTTCTTTTATGAAGGTGGAGCCAGTCAATTTGTGCAGTTCCTCAACGAAGGTAAGGATGTTCTCCATGATGTTATCCATTTCAGTGCAGAAAAGGATGATATCGAGGTAGAAGTAGCTCTGCAATACAACGGAGGCTACACAGAAACCTTGGCTTCCTTCGTAAACTCCATTCCAACTCGCAGCGGGGGCACACATGAGACCGGCTTTAAAACTGCGTACACTCGTGTATTAAATGAATATGCCCGCCGCACGCAATTGCTTAAAGAAAAAGATAAAAACCTGGAAGGTAATGATCTGCGGGAAGGCATGATGGCTGTTATCAGTGTAAAAATGTCCGAGGTTGAATTTGTTGGACAGACGAAGGATCAGCTTGGCAGTGCTTCCGCCCGTAGTGCAGTAGATTATATCGTTTCTGAAAATATGGCGCGTTTCTTGGAAGAAAATCCACAAGTTGCGCAGAGCCTGCTGAAGAAATCGATTCAAGCGTCGAAAGCCCGGGAAGCGGCACGTAAAGCCCGCGATGAGATCCGCACAGGCAAGAAACGCAGCGAAAGCTCGAATCTTGGCGGTAAGCTGTCTCCTGCACAATCAAAGGACGTTACACGTACGGAGCTGTTTATCGTGGAAGGTGATTCCGCCGGTGGTTCGGCTAAGCAAGGCCGTGACTCTAAGATTCAAGCGATATTGCCGCTAAAAGGTAAACCGATGAATCCGGAGAAAGCTAAGCTGCTGGACATCCTGAAGAACGACGAGTATAAAGCAATTATTTCTACAATAGGTGCTGGAATTGGTCCGGATTTCACCGTCGAAGACAGCAATTATTCTAAAATTATCATTATGACCGATGCCGATACCGATGGAGCGCATATTCAGGTGCTGCTGCTGACATTTTTCTATCGTTATATGAAGCCTTTATTAGATGCAGGTAAGGTCTTTATCGCTCAGCCTCCACTTTATAAGTTGACCCGCAAAACGGGTAAGCTGGAGACTGTAAGGTATGCCTGGAGTGATGAAGAGCTGCAAAATTACTTAAAGGAATTCGGCAAAAACTTCGAGCTTCAGCGTTATAAAGGATTGGGCGAGATGAACCCCGATCAGCTGTGGGAGACCACGATGAATCCAGAGTCGCGTACGCTGCTTCAGGTACAGATTGAGGATGCTGCTAAGGCGGAGCGCCGTGTTTCAACACTTATGGGTGACAAAGTCGATCCACGTAAACGCTGGATTGTTGAAAATGTCGATTTCACCGAAATTGTAGAGTAATGTCAGTGCTGCAAGTGACGATAATCCCGATTTTCTAAGAGCTTGGTGATTTATGGGACCTAGGGGATTTTGGAACTGTAGGAGCGATAGTGCCCAGAATTCCAAAAAGCTCTGAAGTACCTGAGAATCACCACACTATTTTAAAACGGGCAGTTTGAGGAACAGAAGGTGAGCAAAGTGAGTAGTTTATCAGAACAATTTTTGCCGGCATTTCTGGAAGAGGTCGTCGGTGACCGCTTTGGTCGGTATTCCAAATATATTATTCAGGACCGGGCAATCCCCGATGTCCGTGATGGACTTAAACCCGTGCAGCGCCGGATTCTTTATGCGATGTACGACTCCGGCAACACCCCTGACAAGCCATACCGCAAGTCAGCCAAAACTGTCGGAGATGTAATGGGTAATTACCATCCACATGGTGACTCCTCTATTTACGATGGTATGGTACGTATGGCACAGCCTTGGAAGATGGGGCATGTGCTAGTTGACGGTCACGGCAACTGGGGCTCCATGGACGATGACCCAGCTGCGGCAATGCGTTATACAGAAGCACGGCTGTCTCCCATTGCAATGGAGATGATGCGTGATATCGAGAAGCGGACGGTCTTGTTTAAAGATAACTTTGACAATACGGCCAAAGAGCCTGTTGTGGTTCCTTCCCGGTATCCGAATCTGCTCGTAAATGGCACGAGTGGGATTTCTGCGGGTTTTGCTACTGAAATTCCGCCACATAATCTGCGTGAAGTAATTGACGCTTGTATCGCAGTGATGCAGAAGCCAAATATTGAGCTGGAAGAAATTATGACCTTCATGAAAGGTCCGGATTTCCCTACAGGCGGCACAATCATGGGCGGAGACGGCATCATGGATGCTTACCGCACAGGTAAAGGCCGTATTTACCTGCGCTCCAAAACAGAGATTGAGAATATGCGGGGCGGCAAGCAGCAAATCGTGATCACGGAAGTTCCATTCCAGATTGTAAAATCACGGTTGGTTACTTCCATGGAGAATATTCGGCTGGAGAAAAAGATCGATGGCATTGCCGAGGTTCGTGATGAGAGCGGCCGTGAGGGACTGCGGATTGTAGTCGAACTCAAAAAAGAGGCTGATGCTCAAGGCGTGTTGGCGTATCTGCTCAAAAAAACCGATCTTCAAATTACCTATAACTTCAATATGGTTGCTATTGTTAACAAAGCACCTCAGCAGCTTGGTCTAAAAGCCATCCTGGAAGCTTATATCGCGCATCAGCGTGAAGTTGTGACTCATCGCACCCAGTTCGATCTGGAACGCGCTGAAGACCGTGCTCATGTCTTAGAGGGCTTAGTTAAAGCACTGAACATCCTGGATGAGGTTATCGCTGCGATCAAAGCTTCGAAAAATCGTCAGGATGCTCAGAACAATCTCGTATGGATGTTCGGCTTCAGTGAACGCCAAGCCGATTCGATCCTTACTTTGCAATTGTATCGTCTGACCAATCTGGAGATCACTTCACTCCAGAAAGAATTAGATGAAATGATGGCAAAGATTACACATCTGCGCGGTATTTTGGATAGCGACAAAAAGCTAGTTGCTGTAATTCGTAAGGAACTGCTGGAGATTCGCGACAAATACGGCATTGATCGCCGTTCTCTGATCCAAGGCGAAGTCGAGGAGCTCAAGGTTAGCCTTGAAGCGCTGGTCAACGCGGAGGATGTGCTCGTTGCTCTTTCAGCAGATGGATATATTAAGCGGACTAGTATGCTTTCCTTCACCCGTTCTGGTGGGGAGCGTCATACCTCAGGCGTCAAAGAAGGCGATCATATCGTCAGGCTGCTGGATGTAAATACCCGTGACAGTCTGCTGGTATTTACCCGCAAGGGGCAATACTTCTTGCTTCCTGTGCACCAGATTCCGGAGTTTAAATGGAAAGAGCCTGGTACAGCAATTGTGAATGTTATTGGATTGTCTAAAGGAGATGGAATCGTTAGTGTGATTCCGGTGAATAATCTAGATGATCCGCAGCAGAGCCTTGTGTTTGTCACCCGTCGGGGTCAGGTGAAGCGTACAGAGCTCAAGGAATACTCTACAAGCCGTTCTGGAGCTGTAGCGGCCTGTAAGGTAGCCGAGGGTGATGAGATCATTACAGTGGCTTCTAGTACGAATGACAAGGACATTGTGCTGGTCACCCGTGAGGGAATGAGTATCCGATTCCATGAGAATGAGGTTAACCCTATGGGGCGCGTTGCATCCGGTGTAAGAGGAATTCAGCTGCGCGAGGGCGACGAGGTGATTTCCTGCTTCTGGGTCAGCGAAGATGAAGGCGAAATCCTTGCCATTTCTGATATTGGTTATGCGAAACGTTCATTACTTGTGGATTATCCATCACAAAGCCGTGGTGGCAAAGGAATGCCAACCTTCGAATTCAAGGAAGGCAAACGAATACGTCCAAATGGCAGCAGGTTAGCAGGGGCTTTCTATTGCAAGGAGCCATTAGAACTGAATGCCGTTACCCGTGAGAATGCCCACTATACGTTCTCCTCTGAATCAGCGCCGCTGGGCGAGCGTCGTTCTACAGGCAAACAGATTGTAGCTGTGGAGAAAAAGGATGAGATCATAAATCTTTTCCCATCAGTTCATTAAAACTAGCGATTAACAAGTGATTTTATAACGGCGTTTAGTCCGCTCTTTTGGAGGGTTGACTAAGCGTCGTTTTTTATTTTTTTATGCTGAAGGTCCGGCAGATTTATTTTTCTTCGTTTGCAGGAAATGGAAGTTGTTTCGCGAAAATGTAGATATACCGGATAGAACCGCGAGGAAAGGAAGGAATAAGTGTGCATGCTTCTGAATTCAGTAAAATTTGGCATAAGATTTTAAAAGATTATAAATTACATATGGACAGTAATCTTGCTCCAACGCTGACGGATGCCCAACTTACTGTACTTGAACTGCTTCAGGAACGCGACGCCATGAAGCCTTC
This sequence comes from Paenibacillus sp. FSL H7-0943, assembly GCF_037963265.1. NCBI lineage: Bacteria > Bacillati > Bacillota > Bacilli > Caryophanales > Paenibacillaceae > Paenibacillus > Paenibacillus sp. FSL H7-0943. The sequence continues at coordinate 4,583,512 of NZ_CP150148.1, read as the reverse complement.
TGATCTGGCTCCACATTTGGCGACCAGTCCTGCAGCGGTTACGATGTTACTTGATCGGATGGAGAAACATGAGCTTATTGTGCGGGAAAGAGATGCTTCGGACCGGCGGATTGTATGGGTGAGTATAACGGAGACTGGAATGGAAGAAACTGCACGGGGTCTAAAGATCCGCAGTGATTTTTTTGCGGAAGCGCTTGATCCGATCTCCTCTCATAACCAACAGTTACTGCTCTACTTAATGGGCAAAATGGTTGTTACAACTACACCGGAGGGTTCTACACCTTGAAGCAAATAGCTTGGCTGTATCACTACTATGATGAATCTACAGGTCCATTTCAAAATCTGTCTGATCTGCCATCCCAAGAAGCGGAACAGGTTCTGAATGATCTACGTCAGCGTAATAAAGGTTTTGCGAGTAAGCGTTCAGCAGATTATCTAGATATTCGCCGGGGTCTTGAAGCAAAGGCCAGGGAATTATTTATAATAAAAGGTGGTAAGCCTTCTAGAGCCTGTCCGCATTATATGACGCTGGGAGAATGTCCGTGGTTATTAGACTGGTATCCTAGAGGTAAAAGCCTGCAAATTACTATTGAGCAGTTTGATCCTGCTTCGATCAGTTTCACTTACGGGGATTTGTTTCCTACTATGAGATATAAAGATGGCAAACCTTATCGCAATCAAGTTTATACATGGGACGAGATTATAGATGTAATCGATAAATTCGGTATGCCACAGGAATGGAATGCCAATGGTGACAAGGGACCTGAACGATATATTGAGGTTCAAATTTGGGATGATAAGCCTTTAATAAATATGATAGGGTATTAGATTTGGATCTACACCCATTTAGAATATATGTATAAAGAGCCGATGGAAGCAATGCGGAAAATGTTGAAGAAGATAGAGGCGTTTAGAAGAATTAGATGAATGTAGAAATATATAGAAATATATAGATATATATAGAAGTATATAGAAACATTTAGAAGCGTTTGAAAGTATATATAGGTATTTAGTGGCATCTAGAAGTAAGAGAAACATGTAGAGGTATCTAAATGTATTTAGTTGTATTTTGTACAGCTATTATTTGTAAATTACTCGAGCATTGAGATATAACTGTATTTTATACAACTATTTTCTTGATTTACTTCTCTTTTTACAGTTTCCCTGATTTTTAATTGTAAAGAGTACACTTAAAATCCGATCTATTGCTTTTTTATTCGGAATAAGTGTATAGAGTGCAGTTATCTTACTTTCATTTCAGATTCCAACTAGGATCCACTGCTGATCCACTGCTGATCAACTACTGATCAACTGCTGATCCACCGCTAAACAGAGCGGTGGATCGTTAGCTAAGTTCAGGCTGGAAGGTGGAAGGAATGTTTAATCTCGAAGGGATTTTTAATCTCAAAGGGATATTCAATGCCCGGCTGGAATAATCGGACTAAGCATTCGTGCGGAGCTAGGAAGAACACTCCAACGTGGACCCTCTTCCCATAGTCTCTGATCAAGTAGCAGACGCAGAACCAAAAACAAGGCAGTGATTCTCCACTAACCGGAGAATCACTGCCTTGTTTTAAATAACAGGGTTTGTTTCATTGCCTAAAAAGGGCTGCTTCAGGACAGCCCTTCTTGTAGTGTTTCACGCGGCCACAGATCCCAAGGATGGGTTTGTGGGGGCAGAGAGATGAGTTCCACTTCTTCTTTAGTAACAGGGTGAGGGAATCCTACAAGTGCTGACCATAACGCAATTTGTTGCCCCGGTCTGTTCACTGAAGCCCCGTACTTCTGATCACCGTATAATGGACAGCCGATCGAACTCAGCTGCACCCGAATTTGGTGGGAACGCCCTGTAAGTAAATCAATCTTAAGCAGGCTGTATCCTTCTGCACTGTCAAGCACTGTGTAATCCAGAATTGCTTCCTTGCCGCCGGGAGTTCCTTTTCGAACCACGGTGACGGTGTTACTCTTTGCGTCTTTAAGAAGCGTATCTGTAAGACGGCCACGAGTGGCTGGCGGTTTACCATGCACGACTGTTAAATACACCTTATGAAAGCCGTGAGTACGGACACTCTCGGATAGTCTTGAAGCCGCTTTGGAAGTCTTGGCAAAAATCATTGCGCCCCCAACCGGTCGATCCAAACGGTGGACCAGACCTATATAGACGTTGCCGGGTTTGTTGAAACGTTCCTTCACATCTTCTTTCAGCAGGTTCAGCAGGTCAGGATCGCCTGTTACATCCTCCTGAACAGGAATATTCACGGGTTTTACAATCCCTAGAAGATGGTTGTCTTCGTACAAGACTTCAAATCGTTGCGATCCGCCGCTTACAGCCTCATTGTTGCCGGAACTATGCTGTGTCATGGCTTACGCCTCCCAGCGACCCAGGATACCACATGGCAGGTTCATGCCGGAGGAGGTGATCGGAAGACCAATTTCGCCGGAGGTAAGTTTTCCGCCATAACGTTTGCCCATGGTCATGGACAACATGTTGCGCAGTACAGTTGGAGAAATTCCAGTGGTGTAGGAATTAATGAGCATGAACAATGGGTTGTCGCTCATAATTTCCATACAGCTCTCAAGGAAAGGGTACAAGCTTGATTCAAGCTTCCACATTTCTCCACCAGGTCCTCTTCCGTAAGAAGGAGGGTCCATAATAATCGCGTCATATTTGCTGCCGCGGCGTTGTTCACGTTGTACGAACTTGAATACATCATCCGTGATAAAACGCACTGGACGTTCTCCAAGACCAGACAGCTGAACGTTTTCTTTCGCCCACTGCACCATACCTTTGGCTGCATCCACGTGAACGACAGACGCACCGGCACTCGCCGCTGCCACAGTAGCTCCACCTGTGTAAGCAAAAAGATTCAGCACTGAGATTGGACGGTTAGCCGCTGCAATCTTGTCCATCATCCAGCTCCAGTTGGCTGCTTGTTCCGGGAATAGTCCTGTATGCTTGAAGTTTGTAGGACGTAAGTGGAATTTTAATTTACCATAGCTAATCTTCCAATCGTCTGGAATGGTTTTTTTCATTTCCCATTGTCCGCCACCAGCGGAGGAACGGTGATAATGTCCGTGCACATCACGCCATTTAGCGGTCTCATTATTTAGAGGCCAAATAATCTGTGGATCAGGACGACGCAAGATAATATCGCCCCAGCGTTCGAGCTTCTCTCCACCGCCTGTATCAATTACTTCATAGTCTTTCCAATCGCTCGCTATATACATGATTTAATCCATCCTTCAAAAAAATTCATTTAGCCTTTATTGTACAACATTTCACCTGATTGCTACAAACAAATTACGCCTCAGCCAGCTTCACCAATTATTTTGTCCAATGCTAATGAGGTGTATAATATTCCCATGCTTATGCGGCTATTCAACTGGTGCTTCATGACTTGATTGTGTATGATCAGATAGTAGAGTTCTTACCCTATTTACGATCGGAGAACTAAAGCTATGTTCAATCTCTCACCGCTGTATTTCCCTATAACTGCAAAACCCAACCACACTAGTGAGTTTCTGCCCAGCCATGCCTTGCAGCCGTTTATTCGCTGTTTTTGGGGTTCTGTAGATGTGGAGTCTATACAACAACCTGAGACGGAGACAATAATTCCGGACACCTGTATGGATATTATTTGGGATTTGGATAGAGAATCAGGCAATACAAACACTTTTTTCTCCGGCATCAATGACACTCCATTTGAAGTCTCCTCAGACAGAAAGCCAGGGGGGAGTTCAACCTTTGGTATCCGATTTCATTTCTGGGCGGTTCATTTTTTTGCAGATGATCATCTGCGGAATGTCTTGAACGCACATGTCGATGTAGAACAATATTTTGGCACTTTTAAAAAAGAGCTTGGTCATCTATTGGAGAAAGTAAACTCGATGGACGAAAGGATTGCAGCCGCTGAAGCCTATCTGCTTCGTCGTCTTGAGCGTAGAGGGCGGACTAACGATCGGATGATGAACGCAGTCTATACTATGGTTAAACAAAAAGGGATTGTGACCGCAGAGGATTTGGAGACCAGTTCTAATTTAAGCAGACGACAACTTGAACGGCTTTTTCAAGAATATATAGGTGTATCGCCCAAAAAAACAGCAGATCTCGTGCGGTTTCAGAATGTATGGCGGGAGATGTGTCATTTACCTGGGCAGACGAAGAATATGCAGGATCTTATTTTCGCGTATGGTTACAGTCACCAGTCCCATTTTATCAATAATTTCAAAAAATATGCAGGAAGAACCCCACTTGAAGCCTTGGTCTATGCAGACCGAAGAATGTCGTAATTTTGCAATACAAAGCGTGTCAACCTTGTTAGACTAAACCCAAGTAAGAAATGAGACATATTATGAGAATGAGAGGGGACAAGTTATGATTTCGTCTTTTGAAGGGACTAACATTTACACTAAAGATACTGCGGTGTCAGCTAAATTTTATACGGAGGTACTAGGAATTCCTATGCCTTTCGAAGGTTACGGTAATTTCGACGGGGCAAAGCTTGGCTTTGGCAAGAAACAGCCGGGAATTATTATTTGGGATGCTGCAAAGTGGGAAAATCTTACGACAGGTTTTGTTAATTTAGTATTCGGCTGTGATAATCTGGATGAGACATACAAGCAGTTGAAAGCTAAGGGACTGGATTGTCAGCCACCTGTTACGATGGAATATGGCGGTAAAGAAATGAATTTTCGTGATCCTGATGGGAATCACATAACCTTGCTGGAAGGTGCTTATTAAGCTTCTTTTTAAGAAAAATGAGACGGAGCGCAAACCTCAACCGTGTGTAATAACGGGGAGTTTGCGTTTTTTTAACTTTATTTATTGACAATGATAATCATTATCAAATAGAATGAGGTGAAGCGTATATGATTTAAATTTAAGGTGTTAGTAGGGGAGGAACAGGAGTTTATGGCTAGAGTGCTTGTGGCATATGCTAGTTTAACTGGCAACACTGAGGAAATGGCTGAATTGATTGTAGAAGGAATACGCCAAGCAGGCGGTGAGGCTGTTTTGAAGTCAGTCACTGAATGTAATGCGATTGAGATAAAATCATATGAAGGCGTTCTGCTAGGGGCATACACTTGGGGAGACGGAGAGTTGCCGGATGAATCTCTTGATTTCTATGAGGAGATGGATGAACTTGATTTGACTGCTATGAAGTCAGCAGTTTTTGGTAGTGGAGATACAGGCTACGCCATTTATTGTGGGGCAGTGGATGTTATCGAGGAGAAGCTAAAGGAGCGTGGAGCAGTCATTTTGCAAGATAGCCTAAAGATTGAGTATGGCCCTAATGCTGCCGAAAAAGAAGCCTGCCGTCAATTCGGACGTCAATTCATCGAAGCCTGTATGGCGGTAACCTAAGATGGGTGGGCCAGTGGGAAGTTGGTTTAACAAACCAAGGGATGTACATACCCCTCCGTATAAACGGCTGCACGATTATCGCATGGAGCATATTATGCTGGGCGGGACTGAGAATTTAGCTAGCGGAGCTCCAGCGACGGGGCTCCCACGCTGGCGTCAGCAGGTTCAATATGCTGTGGGGCATACACTTAATGACTTCTATAGTCTGTTGCCGGAAGTGCGAAGAGAGACACCTATACAATTTCTGTTAGAACGCCGGTGGCCTCCTAGGGGAGATGCTTTTCCCTCCCTTTTGCAATATTGGGATATCAAAACGAGTGTAGCTGATGAGCTTATGCGTATCGTTTCAAGCAATCATCTACAGGAGATTCCAGTGATGTTATATGAACAGTGGCATGTTCCAGTTCCAGCGCTGAATTTGGAGTTATCGATGATTACGCAGCTGGCTTGGAACTCTTCAAAAAGTTGCCGAAGCGTGAACATTCAGAAATTTATGGTTAATGGCAATGAGGATATCATCACTGGATTTATGCATATGGCCAATGTTTTTTGCCATCATGCTTATGGTGAGCCAGCGGAGACCGTGGAAGTTTTCTCGCTGCTGGATGGACGTAAATACTGCTTTGATGGAGAGGCAATCTCGATTATGGAGTCACTGGATTATGTGCGTCTGTTATCCGTATTTCTTGAGCGTGAAGTGTTAGCTGACGGTTCCTTAAGCTGCAGCGATCGTAGAAATGAGAGAGGCGAAGCGGATTATTTACTATAATAAATAGACCTCCTTATCTGCAGGTTAGAACACCAGCAAGTAAGGAGGTCTTATTGTGACTGCTTTATTAAAATCTCAAGAGTAGGTCTGGGGATTAGCCGATATATCGGTAATAATCCTGTTTATTCTGAATGACAAAGCCGCAGCTCTCATACAGCTTAAGTGCATTGGGATTATCCAGTGCGACCTCCAGATTTACACCATTATAATTTTTGCGCTCTCGTTCGATGGTCTGAAGAAGGGCGCTGCGGCCAATGCCAAGCCCACGTAGCTTTTTGTCGACTGTAAATCCATAGATCCAGGATTCATTATCTTCAGTCCACACTCGCATCTTCCCAACAGGCCTGCCGTCCATCTCGATCATAATATTCTCTTGCATACCTTCCTGTTTGTGCAACTCATACTGCTCTGCAGCATCTTCTGTCTTCATATCAAAACCTCCACAATCCAGTTCGACCAGAATGTGTGCCTCTTCTTCACGAGCTGGCCGTAAGACGACAGTCCCTGTTGCTGAGCTGACATCAGATGACACCATGGAATTGCCATCCCATTTCATTTGATATTCAGCGTGATTGAACTGCAGAGGCAAGGTTTGCAGGAAAGCAGTTCCAGATGAAGAAGCGGCGGGTGCATTTAGAAGAAGAGTAGAGACTTTATTGCGCTTGATTATGGTTTGTGCTCGGTTCCACAGAGAGGTGAAGATTCCGCGTCGACGGTAGCCTGGCCGAACCATGCCACAGACCTCCATATCGCTTCCAAAACCATAGAGTCCCAAGAAACCGACCAGTAATTCGTCCTCATAAGTCACGAGCCATTCCGTATCACCTGCGCTTGATGGCTGGCGGAGCATATCCCAATTCAGTTTTAATGAAATTCCTTCATATTGCTCACAGCGTTGTTGTAATTCCTCAATATTCTTAAAAGTGTCGGCAGTCGTCAAACCCGTTTCCCCCTAAAGTGTATTTGAACTATTATAAGTTCGCATAGTTACTAAAAAAGCTTCGCGGAAACGGGAGCAGGTTTAAGCTCTCCCGCCAGTATTCCCGCTCAGCACGTCTTTGTACTCCGGGTGCTTCTCGAATTGATGCGCAGCATAGGAGCACACGGGTACAATTTTTAAATTCTCATTCCGAGCCTTGTCCACAACAGCACGTACAAGCTCTTGTCCAGTACCTTGACCGCGCAGTTCTTCGGAGACACGAGTGTGGTCAATGACCAATTCCCCGGTTCCTTTATCCAAACTGTATGTGATTTCGGCAAGGTCCTTACCGTCATTAGCAACAAAAAAACGTCCGTTTTCATTTTGAATTTGCATCTTATGGCTTCACTCCTAATTAGTTATTGCCTATATTTTACTACCATGAATTGCAAAAAGCGAGGAGCGAACCAGATTGATTGTTCTTCGGGCTGATTGTTGTTTTCCTTGTTACCCGAGGATCGCTGCACTGCATTTTTGTTCATGTGGGCAACATGGCTATAGCAGAATATGAGCAAGTGAGAGTTAACTAACCTCGAGTATTTGTTTTGGTAAGCTGAAAACTGGGAACGCTGGGAATGCTGGGAACGCTGGGAACACTGGGAATGCTGGGAACGCTGGGAACGCTGGGAACGCTGGGATCGCTGGGAACGCTGGAATGCTGGGAATGCTGGGAACGCTAGGAACGCTGGAATCCCGGAACCTCAGAACGCTGGAACCATGGAACCCCCGAACCCTTAACTCTCGCTTGTCCTAATCTCTGCGGAATCTAACGGACCCAATTGACGCTATTTGCACATTTTTAGTCATTTGTGCAAAGTTTCGGACCCCAGTGCAGCTATTCCTTTGGAATAGGCGCGAAATAGGCATTTTTAATGCCCATAGCGCCTATGGAGTCCGATAACATGCTGAAAATGGGATAATACTGCGAATACGGTCAACTGTGTCCGATAGCGTAGGATCCTAATCCGCCGCAGAAGCTTACGGACCAGAGTCCTAATCCCCCGCTGATGCTTACGGTCCAGAATCCTAATTCCCCACTGATGCTTAGGGACCCAGCAGACGCTATTTGCACATATTTAGCCTTTTGAGCAAAGTTTCGGACCCCAGTGCAGCTATTCCTTTGGAATAGGCACGAAATAGGCATTTATAGTGTCAATAGCGCCTATGGAGTCCGATAGCACACAAAAAAGGGGATAATACTGCGAATAAGGTCCACTGTGTCCGATGGAAGAGTATCCTAATCTCCCGCAGGAGCTTACGGACCCAATAGACGTTATTTGCACAAGGTCAACTGACCGATGGAACAAAATCCTAAACCTCCGTAGAACCTCTCGGACCCAGCAGACGCTATTCGCACATATTTAGCCTTTTGAGTAAAGTTTCGGACCCCAGTGCAGCTATTCCTTTGGAATAGGCACGAAATAGGCATTTATAGTGTCAATAGCGCCTATGGAGTCCGATAGCATGCTGAAAATGGGATAATACTGCGAATAAGGTCAACTGTGTCCGATAGCGTAGGATCCTAATCCCCCGCTGATGCTTATGGACCAGAGTCCTAATTTCCCACTGATGTTTACGGACCCAGCAGACGCTATTAGCACAAGGTCAACTGTGTCCGATAGAGCTGAGTCTTGATCTCCCGCAGGAGATTACGGACCCAGCAGACGCTATTAGCATAAGGTCAACTGTGTCCGATAGCGCAGAGTCCTGATCTCGCGCTGAAGCCTACGGCAGACGCCATTAGCACAAGCTCAGTTGTGTCCGATAGCACCCACGCTCGCGGAAATGACAGCTAAACCAGCGTGCAATGCAGAGAATTCGGTGCTGAAATAGCAGCTAATGAATTTTTATGCACTCCCGTTTATAGAGTAGCTTGCGTATTCTCAGGATAATACAATAAGATTAAGAGAATATCTCACTACTGAAAAGAACCGCTAGCAGGAGGAATCATTGTGGAATACAAGGTTGAGGTTGAATTTGGATCGATTTATGAATTGTTGAACAGCTTACATACTTATCTCTGCAAAAAATCCTATAAGAAGATTGATTTAGGGGTAGCGTGGGCTAATGAAATTGAAAGCACGCTCAGTGAAGAGCTGTTATCCCGTTTGAAAGAAACCGAACTAAACAATGAGTGGAAAATGTTGAATCTGCTCATTTACTGTTGTCCATTTAAAGATGATGTAGACAGTGTGTTGAACTGGATTGAAGGGTTATCGGTTGGCGAGTTATATGAGACCTTATCAAAATATGTAAAGGTATTTCCAAGCCATATGGAGGATTACCGTAACCGCGTAGTATTTTTACTCTCCGAGTGGAACCGCCAGTACTTTAGCCAATGCAATCCTGCGATTTTGAGCAAACTGCAGCAGCATGCGGATTCCAAGAACATGGAGCTTAATGGACTGGACACTGCGGATTTCGTGAACAAGACGACCAACGGATTTTACTTCATGCCTACGGATGGGCTTAAGAAGCTCGTACTGATTCCACAGTATCATTTTCAGCCTGCTAATATTATCTATTGCTACGGTGAATTAACGATCTGCCATTATGCGGCGTGGATATCGATGGAGAATGAGGAACTCTCCCCTTTTATGTACAGAGCGATCCGTAGTCTGAGTGAAAAAAGCCGGCTAAAAATCCTCCAAGCCCTTAGTGGTGGCCGTAAGACGTTTACCGAAATTGTTAAGCATGCGGGGATCTCGAAGGGGATTGTGCATGATCATATTTTTAATCTTCGTTGTGCAGGTTTACTTCATGCCTATATTGAAGGGGAGAATGTCACCGGATACAGTCTGCGTCTTGAAGGCATTCATCGGATGAATGAGCAGCTATTCGAGTATTTGAAATAATGATTTTTAAAAAATATAACCGCCTGAAAGCCAGGACTTCTCTTATGCAGAGAGAGTTTTGGCTTTTTTTATTTATTTTAATTATCGCCTAATTCTGTTTATGGAGAATTTTTTTGAAGTTCTCTCTTTACAGAACTAGAAAACCTTTCTATAATGAACATCAGATGTTATTCATACTTAACGGGTAGGAATTATAGTTATTATTCTATTCAGAGAGAAAAGGGAGATAGGTACATGAGAAAAAATGCGATTGTAATCACTTCATTACTGCTTACGGGGTCACTGTTACTTTCTGCTTGCGCTAACAACAGTAATAACGAATCCTCATCCGCAAACAATGCGGCTGCAGGCTCCAATTCAACCAATGTGGAAGCAACCACTGCACCAGAGATTGTTCCTGCGGGTGCTCTAAGCGAACCTTTTACTGCCACGGATTTATCCAAACTTCCAGCGGTGGCCCAAAAACGTACAGATACCATTATCGTCGGACTTACGGACCCAAGCGGAGCGTTCACTCCTTATTTTCAACAAAGTGGTTATGATGGCAATGTCTCTTCACTGCTATACGCATCTCTCGTAACTGTTGATGACAAAGGCGTTCCAACGCCGGAACTTGCGGAGAGCTGGGATGTTTCGGATGATCAGCTTACATACACGTTCCACTTGAGAAAAGATTTGAAATTCAGCGACGGTTCACCGTTAACAGCGGATGATGTGGCATTTACATGGACGATCCAATACGACAAATCGTATGATGGTAGCTCCCAGCTTCCATCGCTAAATGTTAAAGGCGGCAAAGCCTATAAGGAAGGTACATCCCCTACAGTTGAGGGCATTAAAGTAATTGATCCACAGACGATCTCAGCAACCCTTGAGCAACCAAACGCAACGGCGCTGGTACAGCTCGGCTCGAATGTACTGTCGAAAGCTTACTATGGCAAGGACTATAAAATTGGAAATCTTGAATACATTAAAAAGCTGCATGAGAAGCCACTTGGCGATGGACCTTACAAGCTGGAAAAATTTATTCCAGGTCAAGAAGTGCGTTTTGTAGCGAATGAGAATTATTTCAAAGGTAAACCAAAGACGGAGCATTTCATCTACAAAACTACGGAAGGCGACGTATGGCAGTTCGTAGAAACTGGTGAAGTGGACTACGCTTCCTTTAGTGCGACAGACGAGAATATCGAGAAGCTGAAAGCACTCGGTTTTGTGAATATTATTCCTTACACTCCAAGTACCTATGGTTACTTGCAAGTTAACCTGAAGCATGAGCAGCTCAAGGATAAGCTTGTACGTCAAGCTATTGTGTACGGTTTGGATCGTCAGAGTATTTATGTGGATGCAGCACAAGGTGCAGGTTCTATTGCCAACATCCCGGCATCCCCTATCTCTTGGTCTTACACGGAGGAAGGTATTAATCCTTACAAATATGATCCGGAAAAAGCAAAACAATTACTCGATGAAGCTGGCTGGACGGTAGGCGCGGGGGGTATCCGTGAAAAAGATGGCAAACCGCTGTCCATCCATTACCTCGGTTCGAAGAGTAAAAACACAGATATTTTCATCGCTGTAGCTAAAGAGAATTTTGAAGCGCTGGGTATCGAATTCCAGCCTGAGGTTTTCGCAGACTTTAACTCACTGGTATCGAAAGTAGAAGGTGGGGACTACGATCTCGTATCCTTCTCCACAAGCATGTTGACTGATCCGTCTGACGGGTTCATGCAATTCTTCGATGGAGAAATCACGGATTATGACAATCCGAAATTCCTGGAGCTGTACAACAAAGCCTTGGCCACTACTGATATTGAGGCGCGCAAAGTGGTATATAAAGAGCTGTATCAGCTTTTCAATGATGAACTGCCTATTATTTTTACAAGTTATAAAAAGACAGTATACGCCTATAACGGACGTATTGAGAATCTCTCGGTCAGCCCGTTCATCGGTCTTGCTGGCAGTCTGCCAACTTGGAGCCTGAAATAAATAAACCAGTGTCCCCTGCCCTGACTGGATTCAAGGGCAGGGGACGAATCATAAGGAGTCTGTCATGAGCGCTTATTTATCGAAAAGACTGTTGTACATGGTCATCATCTTATTTGCGGCATCATTATTGATCTTCTGTCTGTATGCTTCAACTCCCGGTGACTTCATAACCGGAAATATTAAATTGACCGCTGAACGCAAAGCTGAGCTGCGTGAAATCTACGGCTTAAACAAGCCTGTGCTTGAACGGTATGGGATCTGGATGAAGAATGCGCTGCATGGTGATTTCGGGTATTCCTTAGCCCAACAAAAGCCTGTGCTGCAGCTTTTTAATGATTATATTTGGAATTCCTTTCTGCTGGCTGCCGTATCTACGTTTCTGACGTGGGTGATTGCGGTCATTATTGGCGTCATCTCTGCCTATAAGCAGTATTCATGGTTCGATACACTCGTGATGATCGCTATATTCGCAGCCATGTCGCTGCCGTCATTTTTTATAGGCTTATTCCTGATCAAAATCCTGGCCGTCGATCTCAAGTGGCTGCCTCCAGGTGGAATAATCACCACGGGTAGTAATGCTACGAGTTTGGCTTACTTTAAGGAGATAGTAACGCACATGACCCTTCCGGTTGTGGTTATGACCCTTCTGGGATTAGGTTCGCTCACCCGTTATTTTCGCAGCAATATGATCGATGTCTTAAAACAGGATTATATCCGTACGGCACGCGCCAAAGGCCTGAAAGAACGCAAGGTGCTCTTTACACACGCCTTACGTAATGCCTTGCTGCCCGCAATTACACTGGTTGGTTTTGAGCTTCCGGCACTATTTGGCGGATCACTTATTATTGAGAAAATATTCAATTGGCCTGGGATTGGCCAACTGTATATGCAGTCCTTCGGACTAAGGGATTATCCTTTACTGATGGGCTTTACGATGTTTATTGCCATACTTACCGTCATAGGAACGTTGCTTTCGGATGTTTTGTACCGGATTGCCGATCCTAGAGTTCGGCTATAGAGAGGAGGAAGCTGACGTGGCAGTTCAAAGTAATGTAGCTGGGATTGCGAAGCCGCAGACCACCAAAGGAAAATCCTCTTTATTCCGGCAATCCATGCGGAGGTTGCTGAAGAACAAGCTGGCGGTATCCGGATTTGTGGTGGTGATCTTTATGTTTGCGCTTTGTTTTATTGGTCCGCTGTTCTCACCCTATACGGATAACAAAATTAATATGGTTATGATGAACAAGGCACCCAATATGAAGCATTGGCTGGGCACTGATGCATTGGGCAGAGATATTCTGACCCGGGTAATGCAGGCGGGGCGCATTTCACTGACCGTGGGACTAGCGTCAATGGTTCTTTCGGTGTTTATCGGTGCTCTTTTGGGGGCTATTGCTGGGTATTACCGCGGTATTGCCGATCAAATCATTATGCGGATTGCGGATCTTTTATTGACGGTCCCGAGTCTGCCACTGCTCTTTATTTTTGGTGCGTTATTATCGGAGTGGAAGATTCCAACGGATTATCGGATGTATATCGTTATGCTGATGCTTAGTATTGTTAGCTGGCCGGGTATGGCACGTATGGTACGGGGGCAAATGCTTAGTCTGCGTGAACGTGAGTTTATGCAGGCGGCGGTAGTATTAGGCCTCCGTGACCGGCGTAAATTGTTTAATCATTTGCTGCCGAATATCGTTCCGTTGCTGATCGTTATGGCTACCCTTAACATCGGTGGCGCTATATTGAGTGAATCGGTTCTCAGCTTTTTTGGGCTAGGTGTTATGCCGCCAACTCCAACCTGGGGCAATATGATTGATGCTGCGAATAATATGATCGACTTTCAGGATCGGCCGTGGCTGTGGATTCCACCAGGGTTATCGATTTTTGCGACAGTGATCGCGATCAATATCTTTGGAGACGGACTCCGGGACGTGCTTGATCCTAAACAGAAGAGGTAGGTGACCCTCAGATGAGTGATTTAATGAATATAGACGGTCTAAGTACATACTTCTTCACGGAAGAAGGAAAAGTGAAAGCCGTTGATGATGTAAGCTTCCGTGTTCGCGAGGGAGAGACGGTATGTATCGTTGGAGAATCAGGCTGCGGCAAAAGCGTGACCGCGATGTCCATCATGGGGCTTGTTGAGGAACCCGGGGGCAAGGTAGCCCAAGGGAAAATTGATTTTCAGGGTGAAGATTTGTTGAAAATGGACAAAAACACACTGCGGACCATCCGCGGGAATGAGATCGCGATGATCTTTCAGGAGCCCATGTCCTCCCTTAATCCTGTAATCAAGATCGGTGAGCAAATCATGGAGCCGCTGATTGTACATTTGAAGATGAACAAGAAACAGGCGCGCATCCGGGCGATTGAACTGATTAAGCAGGTAGGCATATCACGACCAGAGCAAATTGCTGATAGTTACCCGCATGAATTAAGTGGAGGTATGCTGCAGCGGATTATGATTGCTATTGCCATTGCCTGCAGTCCAAAGCTATTGATTGCTGATGAACCGACTACGGCGCTGGATGTAACGATTCAAGCGCAAATTCTGGATATGCTGCGTGAAATTAAAGATAGCTCGGGCATGTCCATTCTACTAATCACCCATGATCTTGGCGTAGTGGCAGAGATGGCCGATTATGTGATTGTTATGTATTCCGGAAAGATTGTGGAGGAGGGTGAAGTTGTTGAATTGTTCAACAACCCCAAACATCCCTATACAAAAGGGCTGCTCAAATCGAAGCCGGTAATCAATCAGCGACAGGATGAGCTGTATTCCATACCAGGTCAAGTGCCAAATCCGCTTGAGCTGGTGCCCTCTTGTTATTTTCATGACCGCTGTGAGCATTGCATGCCTGTATGTGTCAGCCAGCAGCCCCAGCTTAAAGAGGTGGCCAGCAGACAAAAGGTAGCTTGCTGGTTGTATGAGGAGGCGGTTGTTCATGCCTGAAGCACTGCTTGAGGTCAATCATTTAAAGAAATATTTTCCTGTTACTAAGGGGCTGCTTAACCGAACCGTTGGGCATGTAAAGGCTGTTGACGATATTAGCATCACACTTCAACCTGGGGAAACGTTTGGGCTTGTAGGGGAATCTGGGAGCGGCAAAAGTACAGTCGGACGGACGATTTTACGGCTAACGGATAAAACGGCAGGTGAGATCAAGTTCAAAGGGATAGACATTCACTCCCTGTCGCCCGCTGAATTACGCAATATTAGACCCCAAATGCAGTTGATCTTTCAAGATCCTTATAGCTCACTTAACCCACGGGTTCGTATAGGTGATGCCATTGGTGAAGCTTTACTGGATCATGGTTTATGCTCAAGGTCCGAGGTGCGAGATCTGGTGCTTGAAGCGCTAGCGGCTTGCGGGTTATCTTCTTATCATATTGATCGCTTTCCGCATGAATTCTCCGGGGGGCAGCGGCAGCGGATTGGGATCGCCCGTGCGCTTGTTTTGAATCCTGAGCTGATCATTGCAGACGAACCAGTTTCAGCACTGGATGTTTCCATCCAAGCACAGATTATTAATTTATTCAGTAAGCTCCAGCAGAGTCGAGGGTTAACGTATTTGTTTATCTCCCATGACTTGAGTGTTGTGGAGCATTTGTGTTCAAGAATCGGTGTCATGTACCTGGGCTCTATGATGGAGACGGCTTCAAGAGATGAACTGTTTAAGAATCCGCTCCACCCGTATACCAAAGCGCTGCTGTCGGCTGTTCCGATTCCTATTCCAAAGCTGAAAAGGGAAAGAATTGTACTTAAGGGAGATATTCCGAGTCCGGTAAATCCGCCTTCTGGCTGTAAATTCCATACCCGTTGTCCCTTTGCGCAAGAGGTTTGCAGATCTGAAATCCCGGTATTTCGTGATGTTGGCAGTAACCATTTTGTAGCTTGTCATTTAGTTTAATAGTTGTCACAAATATAGCAATGATTTACTCCTAAGACATGAATAATTAATGTTGAATTGTATAATAATACAATTTGACCTTATTTTTGCCTGGGCTCAAAAGTCGTGAGAGGTTTCAAAGCCAGGTCAATGGGGTAATTAGAGAGTGGTTAGGTTAGGCGTACATATCTAATCGGTCTAGTATAAAATCCCTACTTAGGAGGAATCATCGTGAATACAACAGTACGTTTGACAGAAAGATCCGGCTCGACTTCTTCACAGCGCAGAAAAGGCTTTGTACCGGTAGTCGTGTACGGTGCAGGTTCAGATAGCCAGTCCTTTACAGCGGATGCTAAGACAATTTCAGGTATTTTAGCCAGCAACCCACGGGCTGTTCTTACTTTGGAATTGCCAGACTCGGGCAAAAAGAACGTGGTTATTCAAGAAATCCAACGTCAGCCAATTTCCAAACAACTGCTGCACATTGATTTTCAGCAGATTGATATGAAGGCCAAATTGGATACAAAAGTAGCGTTCCACTTTACAGGTGAACCAGTAGGTGTGAAGAGCGGCGGCGTGCAACAAATTGAATTGCATGAGCTGGATATTCGCACACTTCCAGATAAAATAGCTGCATCCTTTGAAGTGGATATCAGTGGACTAGATATTGGTGATCAATTGCTGGTATCTGATTTGCCGAAGCATGAAGGCTGGGAAGTATTGACGCCTGAGGACACATTGATTGTCCGTATTTCACCTCCAGCAGCGCAAGAGCCAACAGAAGAAGATACTGCTGAACCCGCTGTAGCTGAAACTGCTGGCGAAGATAAAGCAGAATAGTATAGAGATAAATAGTAAAGAGCAGATAGAATCCTTATAAAGGAGCTGTCTGCTCTTTTTGTTTTGTCTTCATAAATATGAATTCATAAAAATGATGCTGGTCTTTCGTATGATTTCTCAAATGGCAATTTTGGTTGTTTCGCCTCATTTAGTTAAAAATTTACATAAAATCGTTGACGAACGGGTTTCTAAGCCTGAAAATGAGGACAATTACCATGGTAAAATATTCAAAAGTCCCTGTTGTTGCTGTTTGAAAACGCTTTAGTTTTTATGCTTCAAAGAACTCTTATTGCCTAGTTCATCATGATTAAGAGGAGGAAAGTTATGAAGATGAGGAAGCTGTTTTCGATCTTAATGACAAGTTTGCTGGTGCTTGGGGTAGCTCTACCCTTTGGTGGAAAAGCGAATGCAGATGCTGCAAGTGACGCTTCAAATCGTGCTTTAATCTGGCTGAAGGCCCAGCAGGATGCAACAGCGGGGTATGCTTTTGAGGGACTGGTCGATAGCTTTGAAGATTTCTGGGGACCAAACAACCCCAAACAGATTGTATACACATATGATCAAGCGGTTGCAGCTATCGCCTTTATTGTAAAGGGTGAACGGACGCGGGCAGAGCAGGTTTTGAACAAAATGCGGGACATTCAAGATCCATCAGGCTTCTGGCTGAATTCTTATTGGTATAACAACGGCTTCGGAGAAGAAATCCGTAAACATGTGGGACCCGTTGTATGGATGGCAATGGCTGCTATGGCTTATGAGAAGCAATATAATGATTCACGGTATCGTCCGATGGCACTCAAAGCATTAGATTGGAGTTTACAGTATAAAAAGGCTAATGGCAGTATTGCAGGGGGATGGAGTGGTTGGAGTAATTCCGATGAGCCTTGGAGCTCAACCGAGCACAATATCGATATTTACCGGGTATTGCAGTATTATGCTTCGGTGGATTCCTCAAAGGCAGCCACTTATAACAGTGCGGCTTCTGGAGTCAAAACCTTCCTGGATAATTATGTGTGGGATGACACAGTCAAACGTTTCAAGGGGGGCTGGAAAAACGATACAAATCTGATCGACCCCAAAATACCTTTAGACGTGAATCCTTGGGGAGTATTAGCTTTAGGCGTATCCGGAACACATAACTACGGCGCAAGCTTAACCTATGTGGAAAATGCCTCCGGCACCCCGGGAACACTTGCGAATCCGCGTTACAAGCAGACGCTTACTTACAATGATGCTGGGAATACGCTCACCGGATATGATTTTGACTGGACAGATGAAGTATTGCCAGCGTATGACGATAACGGAAATCAAATTGGCAATACGGGTGCTGACGTATGGTTTGAAGGAAGCGCATTCATGTCGCTCGCTTATTATCTGCAAGGCAATGCCTCAAAGGCAGACGCTATTAATACAGAGATTATTAAAAAACAAGGCACAAGCGGTGCTTCGCTTGGGGGTATTCCCTACTCGCTGAAAGGGTCCAGCAACAGTTATTGGGTGATGGCGCAGCAAAACTGTGTTTCCAGCACAGGTTGGTTAATAATGTCCCTGCACCGGTTTAATCCATTCACAGGTCAATATTTGACGGGTGGTGGTAATACTGGGGATACAACCGCGCCAACCGCTCCCGCTAATCTAACGGTAACCAGTAAGACGGATACAGGAGTTAGCTTAAGCTGGTCCGCTTCTACCGATAATGTTGGCGTTACAGGTTATATTGTTTATCGCGGAACACAGCAGGTGTCCACTGTGGGGGGAACTACAGCTACTGTTAGTGGACTTACTCCAAGCACAGCCTATACGTTTACAGTAAAAGCTACAGATGCAGCAGGTAATTTATCCTCCGCTAGTAATACCGCAACAGTTACTACTAATCCCACTGGAGGCAGCGGAGGCGGTGATCATGTGACGGCTGACTTTACAGCAGGGGTAACGAGACTTTCTGCTACAGAGGCGAGTATCTATATTACACCTGTAACCAGTGCCCTTTATGTAGATGTGCATTACAAGATTAACGGGGGTTCCCAGCTTAATTACAGGATGACTAATAACTCAGGAACATGGAAGCAGACGGTGAGTGGATTAAGCGCTGGCAGCAGTATTGAGTACTGGTTCACTTACGAAAAATCCGGCCCGCAATATGATTCAGCACATTATACTTTTGTTCAGTAAGATTAGCAGATCGTAAAAATCATTCTAAGAGAAGGCTGTTCCATGCTGCTATTTATAGCGGCGGGGGCAGTCTTTTTTTGTGGAAAAAATAGTGAATGACCGTTAAATCCTTCTCAAGACGGAGGTCTGCTCTTAAGGTATGCTTTAAAATCTTTGGGGGAGACGTTAGGACACGATGGTTACTAGCGTAGATAGGTATGAGGGGAGTTTAATTTATTGGTTTTACAACGTAACAGTGTTATGTTACGATGGCTTCAAGGAGTGATAAGCATGGAAGAGGATTTGATCTCAAAGAAGCAGCTATTGGATTTAACCGGTATATCTTATGGGCAATTGTACCGCTGGAAGCGGAAGCAGTTGATTCCAGAGGAATGGTTTATCCGTAAATCTACGTTTACTGGACAGGAGACTTTTTTTCCAAAAGACATGATTTTGTCCCGTATCGATAATATTGTGAATATGAAAGATGGACTTTCTTTGGATGAAATGGCTGATAAGCTATCAGATAAGGCTTCTTTTGACAGAGTAAGTATATCTGCTGCGGAAATTATAGAACGTAACATTGTTTCGTCGATGACGCTGGGGAAATTTGGAGAGAGGCTCGGTGTCAAGAATGGATATAGCTTCGATCAACTCACTTATTTATTGGCTGTAGATCGCCTGCTTAGTGCAGGGGAGATGAGTATGGAGGAAGCAGAGCTGCTGTTTCGAACCTTAATGGATAAAGCCTCCAATCTTGAGAGTGGCAGCTGGGAGTTATTTTTTATCCGCAAAATGGGGGTGTCATCCTTTATTCTGGCTCAGGCACCAGCGGAGTTATGGTTCGATGAAGGGGTAAAGCTGGTCAGTAAAATACTAAGTGCAGATGTAATAGAACAATTGAAAGGTAAGTTTGCTTTTAAGCTTGTTGAATAGGGGGTTAGTGTAATGGACAAACGAGAGCTGCCGGATCTGATTATAAACGGAGTCAGCGGGGGGGCAGGAGGTACTTATAACAGCGTGCGAATCGATGGTGTAGGCAAAGTAACGGGACCTATCGTGACGCGAATTTTTAAAGGAAACGGGCATATGAATTTGAAGAATGATCTCTCGGCGGAAGAAGCGGAATGCAATGGAACGATGAAAGTGCTGGGCCATTTGCATTTTAACTCCCTAAAAGTGGACGGAATGATTACTGTCGGGGAGAGCATTCGGGGAGAAAGCTGCACACTTCATGGAATGCTGAATATCAAGGGTGATTGTGAGCTTGAGGATTTTGCGGGGGAAGGAAGCTTTAGTGTCGGAGGTTTACTTAGTGCAGGACATGTAGACTTCAAACTGCAAGGGCAGGGAAAGGCGCATGAAATTGGTGTGGAGAGTCTAGTGATCCGGCAAACGAATAGTGGAGTCTGGAGCAAAATGTTAAGTGGAATCATCCCTAAATTAAGATCGGAGCTGCGGGCTCGGACTATTGAAGGAGATTTTATTGATTTGGAATATACAACGGCTGATGTTATCAGGGGCAATATTGTGATTGTAGGTCCAGGCTGTACTGTTGAGCGGATAGAGTATCGTGATCAGATCACAGTACATCCTGAAGCAAAGGTTGGAAAGGTGGAGAAGATCGGTGACTGAAGAAACAATTCGGAGTAATTTGAAAATAATGGGCACAACGACCTCAGCGGGAGGCTGTTTTCGGGATATTAAGGTTACTGGGGAAGGTCATTTTGCAGGGGATGTAGATTGTGAGAAGCTGAGCCTGACTGGAAATGCCAGGGTAGATGGAAACCTGCTAATGACCAAAATGAAAATAACCGGTGAGATGACATTTATGGGTAATCTTGAAGGCGATGCCTTGCGGGGGCAGGGGGAAATTAAAGCAGCCTCCGTAAAAATCGACGATATTCATCTTAACGGTAATTTGGAGGTTAATGGTGATTGTGAAGGTGAACATCTGCGTATTTCGGGCGCTCTCAATGTGGCAGGACTGCTAAGTGCGGAGCAACTGGAGATCAATTTATATGGTCTAAGTAGAGCGAAAGAGGTTGGAGGCAGTGCTTTAACGATCAAAAAAAGCAAGACCGGAAAATTCCTGCATTTGATGAAGCAGAATCCTAAAGTGCTTTTTGAGGCTGGGCTCATTGAAGGCGATACGATAGAGCTGAATAATACAAAAGCAAATATTGTCAGAGGAGATCGGGTAATCATCGGTGTGGACTGTGAGATTGATACTGTGGAATACCGTAGTGCTTTGGAGATTCACAAGAATGCAATAGTGAGGCATCAAGTAAAGCTGTAACACATAGTTATAGATCTTTTGACAATGGGGAGTGGAATAAATGAGTGCTGCCAAAGCGCCCAATCTGGGCATTGTAATCGCAGGTCTGCTGTTGGGAATACTGATGGCCTCCATGGACAGCACCATCGTTGCTACAGCAATGGGCAATATTGTTGGGGAACTAGGCGGTATGGACAAATTTGTCTGGGTAACATCAGCTTATCTCGTAGCTGAGATGGCGGGGATGCCTATCTTTGGCAAGCTGTCTGATATGTATGGGCGTAAAAAGTTTTTTGTTTTTGGGATTATTGTATTTATGGCGGGTTCAGCGCTTTGCGGGACGGCAGATACGATTACTCAGCTGGCTGCTTATCGGGCGATTCAGGGAATTGGAGGCGGCGCGCTAGTGCCGATTGCTTTTGCCATAATGTTCGACGCCGTACCGCTGGAGACACGGGGCAAGCTGGGCGGTGCATTTGGTGCGGTATTTGGATTATCGAGTATTTTTGGTCCATTGCTAGGCGCGTATATCACCGATCATATTGCTTGGCAGTGGATATTTTATATTAACTTACCACTTGGACTGTTGGCTTTTGTGATGGTCGTATTCTTTTATAAAGAATCACATGAGCATTCCAAACAACCTATTGATTGGCTGGGTGCGGGCACACTGCTGGGCTCTGTCATCTGCTTAATGTTTGCGTTGGAGCTGGGTGGAAAAGAGTACGCTTGGGGCTCCTCGATGATCCTCGGCTTATTTGCAGCTTTTGCTATATTGGCGGCAGTGTTCCTTTTTGTAGAGACGAGAGCGAAAGAGCCGATCATTTCCTTTGCGTTATTCAAAAAAAGACTGTACGCCGTCAGCATTCTGTGCGCGCTATTTAGTGGTGCTGCATTTATCGTGGCTTCCGTATATATCCCGATCTTTATCCAAGGTGTATTAGGGGGTTCGGCTACCAATTCAGGACTTGTCCTGCTGCCGATGATGGTCGGCTCAGTAATTACCGCCACAACGGGAGGATTCCTGATGGCAAAAACCAGTTACCGCAATCTGCTGATTCCTACGTTTGTACTTTTGGTGATCGGCACAGGACTGGTAGCAACGCTTACTCCGGAAGCTTCACGTCTCTTGGTTACCTTGTACATGATTTTAATCGGATTGGGCATCGGCGCTTCCTTCTCTGTGTTAAGCACAGCAGCTATTCATGGTCTGACTGCGCAGCAACGCGGCTCGGCCAGCGCAACACTGAATTTCATTCGTTCGCTTGGCATGACCATCGGAATAACCACATTTGGCATTATTCAAAGCCATTATTTCTCGGGCAGTCTAACTAAGTTGCTCACAGCAAATGGAGGAGGAGCTGCTTCTGCGGGGACTGCTGGGGTTATGGATTTTAAAGATCCGCATTCCCTGCTGTCGCCTGAGACTAGAGCACTCATTCCACCGGAAATTTTGAGCAAAAGTACAGAGGGACTTTCCTCTTCCATTGCGAACACCTTCGCTTGGGCGGTTATTCCTGCTGCGTTAGCTTTGCTCGCCTCCTTTTTTATGGGGCGCCAGAAAATGGATGCCTCCGCGGAGGGGAAAGATCAGACGCCCGGGCATTAGGCTGTGGCGAAAGGCGCGGGCATTCGAATGACGAGCGGAATGTAGTGCTTATTATGCGGAATGCAGTGAATTAGGTGTAAACAAACTAGGGTTGTAAAGTGATGGAGCAGCTTCTCATTTGAGAGGCTGCTTTTTTATGTGTGGTTGGGAGTACAAATGAGCATGAACCCTCGAAGTAAGGGAGCTGAGTTCGAAGGTTGAGTAAATGCGATGAATTCTGGAAATAAGAGCATCTGAGTCCTATAGCATGAGGGAATGCGATGAATTCAAGAATGAGTCAGATAGCAGGTGGGAATGCGATGAATTCAAGAATGAGTCAGACTGCATGAGGGAGTGCGCTGAATTCTCGATAGAAGTGCGCCTGAGAATGATGCGTGGAGTGTTGCGGACCGTAGAGTCGCTATTGCTGATTTTTGAGCTACTTTGCCGTAGTTTCGGACTGTATAGCTCTTATCGGCATGCATATGCTCGTATTTGGGCTATATTTGTGTGGATAGCTGCACCTGAGTCCGATAGCACGAGGAAAAGCGATGAATTCCGGAAATAAGTGCATCTGGGTCCGATAGGATGAGCAAATGTGATGGATCCAAGAATGAGTCCGACAGCATGAGGGAATACGATGAATTCTCCATAGAAGTATGCCTGATTTAGCTGCATGAAGTGTGTTGCGGACCGTATAGTCGCTATATCTGATTTTTGAGCTACTTTGCCGTAGTTTCGGACTGTATAGCTCTTATCGGCATGCATATGCTCGTATTTGGACTATATTTGAGTGAATAGCTGCACCTGAGTCCGACAGCACGAGAAAATGTGTTGAAATCCGGAAATAAGTGCACCTGGGTCCGATAGTACGAACAAAGGTGATGGATCCAAGAATGAGTCCGACAGCGTGAGGGAAAGCGATGAATTTCCGAGAGAAGTGTGCCTAAGAATGATGCATGGAGTGTTGCGGACCGTATAGTCGCTATTGCTGATTTTTGAGCTACTTAGCCGTAGTTTCGGACTGTATAGCTCTTATCGGCATGCATTTGCTCTTATTTGGACTATGTTTGAGTGAATAGCTGCACCTGAGTCCGATAGCACGAGGAAAAACGCTGAATTCCGGAAATAAGTGCACCTGAGTCCGACAGCATGAGTAAATGTGATGGATTCTCGATAGAAGAGTGCCTAAGAATGATTCGTGGAGTGTTAGGGACCGTATAGTCGCTATATCTGATTTTTGAGCTACTTTGCCGTAGTTTCGGACTGTATAGCTCTTATCGGCATGAATTTGCTCATATTTGGACTATATTTGTGTGAATAGCTGCACCTGAGTCCGATAACACGAGGAAAAGCGCTGAATTCCGGAAATAAGTGCATCTGGGTCCGATGCCAAAACTATGAAGTGTGAAAGACCATAACAAATGAAGAGGACAAAGCGCACCATAGTTGATGTAGCGGACGAAGAGGACAAAGCGCACCATAGTTGATGTAGCGGACGAAGAGGACAAAGCGCACCATAGTTGATGTAACAGACGAAGAGGACAAAGCGCACCATAGTTGATATAACGGACGAAGAGGACAAAGCGCACTATAGTTGATGTAGCAGACGAAGAGGACAAAGCGCACCACAGTTGATGTGGCAGACGAAGAGGACAAAGCGCACCATAGTTGATGTAGCAGACATAGCGACCCTTAACAAAGCATATCCATCAGCGGCAGGATGACGGGAATTCCCTGTCATCCTGCCGCTTTTTATAAGCCAAAAGGCATGTAGGCTCTCCATCACTAGACCTACAGCGATTAGGTAGAAAATGGTCGAAATAGATGCGAATTTGGTTCACAAGCATCAGACGGTTCTCCAGTGAGGCCGTTCTGTGATCTATCTCGTCATACGTAAAGGTTCTGATACTATGAAAACGTAATCAAAATCTGGGTATAGGAGATTCCGACATGGGGGTACCTTCTGGTGAATTACTTCCCAGCGTCGATCCGGTTCATCGATCCCGCTGGAAGATGAAGAACAAACATAAGTTGTTCTTCATGGCTTTTCCGTTTCTTGTTGTCACCTTTATTTTCTATTATCTGCCGATCAGCGGATGGATTTATGCATTTTATGATTTCATTCCCGGAATACCGTTGTCTGACACGCCATATGTCGGGTTGAAATGGTTCAAGACGATTGTATCCAATCCAACACAGACCGCAGAGGTTGTGCGCGTGCTGAAGAACACACTTGCCATGAGCTCACTTGGACTAATTACCTCGATATTTCCAGTGATCTTTGCGATTTTTCTGACCGAGATTAAGTCAGGCTGGTATCGCAAGATGGTGCAGACGCTAACCACGATTCCGAACTTTATCAGCTGGATTCTGGTATATGCATTGGCCTTCTCGTTGTTTTCCGTTGATAACGGGGTCATCACACACATTTTAGTGCAGCTTGGAATCGTTGATGAGGGTTATAACTTTTTAGCCTCCAGCTCAAATATTTGGGTCACGATGATCATTTGGTATTGGTGGAAATCGTTAGGCTGGGGTGCCATTCTCTATCTTGCTGCAATCGCAGGCATTGATCAGGAGTTGTATGAAGCCGTAGAGGTGGATGGTGCAAGCCGGTTCCGTAAAATCTGGCATATTACCATTCCGGGTCTTATCCCAACCTTCTTTGTCCTACTGCTGCTCTCCATAGGTAACCTGGTCAATAACGGGATGGAGCAGTACTTTGCCTTTCAAAATGCGATGAATAAAGATTCCATAGAAGTGCTGGATCTTTATGTATACAATATTGCGTTCGCTAACAACTTTCCGTTTGCCACAGCTGTCAGTATGCTGAAGTCGGTCGTTAGTGTAATTCTACTGTTCGCGGCAAACACATTATCCAAGATGGTGCGTGACGAATCTATTATTTAAGGCAGGGGTGATCCCATTTGAGAAAGAAAAAACTAACTTCTGGAGAATTAATCTTTCAAATTATTATCTACACACTCTTTGGATTGTTCACCCTGTCATGCATTTATCCATTCTACTATTTGTTCATTAATACGATCAGTTCGAATGATCTTAGCGCAGCAGGGTATATCAAATTTTATCCAAGGCAGATCCATTTTGATAACTATAGTAAGGTTCTAAGAATCAGTGGTTTAGGTCATGCGGCTACAGTCTCTATTTATAGAACAGTTGTTGGTACTTTGCTCACCGTTGGATCTTCGGCATTTCTTGGGTACTTGTTCACCAAAAAGGAAATGTGGGGCCGGAGTATTTGGTACCGCAGTGTTGTAGTTACGATGTATTTCAGCGCAGGGCTGATCCCATGGTATATCACCATGCATAACTTGCATCTGACTAATAATTACCTGGCTTATATTTTGCCAACCATTATTACTCCTTTTAATATCATTTTGGTCAAAACCTTCGTCGAGGCTATTCCGCCCTCACTTGAAGAGTCAGCGTCAATGGATGGAGCAGGTTACTTCCGGGTGTTCTGGAGTATCATTGTTCCTCTTACAACACCTATCTTGGCTACGATTACGATTTTCTCAGCGGTGAATCAGTGGAATGCCTTTATTGATACGGCGTTTCTGATGACAGATACGAAATACTTTACGCTCCAGTTCTTATTATGGCGTTATTTGAACGAATCCAGCTCGCTCGCAGCCTTAATTCGTAATTCGCCAGATATGGCCGCTAGTGCAGCGAATATGCAGACTCCAACCTCAGTGCGGATGACTGTAACGATGATCGTTGTATTGCCAATTTTGATCGTGTATCCGTTTTTCCAACGCTTTTTTGTCAAAGGAATTATGATCGGTGCGGTGAAAGGCTGATGGGTGGCCGCTCTGGACTAGAACTGGGTTTTCCTCTGTTATAAGCAGAGTTGAACTATAAGTGAAGAGATGAAAGGGAGGGTATAAAGCAATGAGATTAAGAAGAGCATCGCTTGTCATGCTATCCGTAATCCTGGTCTTCGTTCTTGCAGCATGTGGCGGAGGGAATAATACGGCTAACTCGGGCAAAAACACGAGCACAGAGAAACCTACGTCGGCTGCCACGAATGCCCCGGCGGAAGAGACAGCAGCACCGGATGACGGAGCGCTTGATCATTCCAAGCCGCTGAAGCTGACTGTATTCTCAACAACCGCTAACTATGCCGGTCCACAGACCGGATGGTTTGCAAAAATCATCAAGGATAAGTTCAACATCGAAATGGAGATTGTAGCTTCAAACCTAACTGGTGGAGATACCAAAATCTCTGCAATGATGGCTTCCGGAGATCTTGGAGATATCATCATTTTCGGTGACGACAAGAACCACTATCCAAATGCCATCAAAGGAAAGCTGCTCTTGGACTGGACACAGGACGGTCTTTTGGACAAATACGGAAAAGACATTTCTAGCACTTTTCCAAAAGCTATTGAAAAAGCTAAGGTAGCTTTTGGCGGTGGATCATCAGTCTTTGGTATGGGGAACAGCGTAGCTTCTAATCCATCCGGACCTTCTGAAGGAAAAGATATGACTTGGGGTCCAGACCTGCGTTTTGATCTTTACCAACAAATTGGAGCGCCAGAAATTACAAAGATTGAAGATTATCTGCCTGTGCTGAAAAAAATGCAAGAGCTCGAGCCTAAGAATGAACAAGGCAAAAAAACCTATGCTTTCTCGATGTGGTCTGATTGGGATGGCAACTATAAAATGACATTGGCTAAACAGTTCGCAAACATGATGGGCTATGACGAAATTCCTGATACTGCTGTGTATGTTAAGGCAGATGAAGAAAAGTATTATGACTTCTTATCCGAAGATAGCTGGTACATGAAATCGCTCAAACTGTATTTTGAAGCTAACCAGATGGGGCTGGTTGATCCGGACTCTATGACGCAAAAATTTGACGATGTTGTTGCGAAATACAAAGATGGTCGTCTATTGTTCTCTTGGTTCCCATGGCTTGGAGCTGCTAACTACAATACACCAGAAAGAACAGCCGAAGGTAAAGGTTTTGCGCTGGTTCCGTTCAAAGATGAATTGATGTATTCCACAGGCTTCAATGTTTACGGTGGTAACGGTATTATTGCAATCGGCGCAAAAGCTAAGGAGCCTGCTAGAATTATGGAATTCATTAACTGGATGTACACACCGGAAGGTGCAATGATTTCTGCAGGAAGTGGTACAGCAGTACCAAACGGACCTCAAGGTCTGACTTGGGATATTGATGCAAACGGCAAACCTGCAGTGACTGATTTTGGTTGGAAAGCTTATACTGATCAACAGAATACTCAAGTTCCTGCTGAATACGGCGGTGGTGACTACTACTATGGCTCCAATCAAATGAACTTCTCGTTTGTGGTTCCGGCGATGGTGAATCCAGAGAATAGTGAGCCATTCGATCATA
Source organism: Paenibacillus sp. FSL H7-0943 (assembly GCF_037963265.1). NCBI lineage: Bacteria > Bacillati > Bacillota > Bacilli > Caryophanales > Paenibacillaceae > Paenibacillus > Paenibacillus sp. FSL H7-0943. The sequence goes on along the minus strand of NZ_CP150148.1, from coordinate 4,555,425 downwards.
ATCTGTGGACAACAACCCTAGAGCGTAACCCATCCAAGCTTGATAGTGACTGGAGAGCGAAAATGGGCGTTCTGACTCCTAAGGAGTATTTTGAGAAAAACAATCTATTGGCTGTAGCACCACAAGGCTTCACTGGCAAAGAACCATTAACCATGGATAAAACAGTGGAACAAAAGAATAAACAAATCGGTACGGTTATTCAACAGATTTCCTGGAAAATGGTCTTTGCTAAAGATCAAGCGGAATACGATAAATTGAATAAAGAAATGCATGATAAGGTAAATGGTCTTGGGTATTCCGAAGTTATGGATTTCTCGATTAAAAAGGCTGAGGAATTGTTCGAGGCTCGTAAAAGCGTTAAATAAACACGGCTAGTAACTATAAAATAAGGCGGGGCGGCGTGGAGGCTGTTCTGCCTTATTCTATTCAATTAAGGATAAATGTGGTATTCTCACATTAATATAAAACGCTTTCAGATAGAAAGAAGAGGATAATCCAGATGGTAAGAGTACCCCTGCGGAGTCATACTCCAGCTGTCAAATCCTTACGCAATACCTTATTTATCTATCTAGTAATCGGAACACTACTTCCGCTTCTCTTAGTAGGATTCGTAACCTACACCTCTATTTACTCCATCCTTTCAGGTAAAATTGGCAACGGGATCAGCGCTAGTCTGAGACAGGAAGCCTCAAGCCTGGAGAATGCCATCGACAATATGGATTTTGCCTCCAAACAGTTTGCTCTGGACGGTCAGATTGTGCAGGAGATGTCCTCATTTATTCAGGAAAAACAAATTTTTCGCAAATCGCAAATGATGAATTCCATCAACCAGAAGATCAATCTAGTCAATTTTACGAACCCTTATATTGGACTTACAGCCTACATTATGCCGGACAGCGATGATCCCGTTCTGTTCACCAACATGAGCGCACGCAGAAATTTTGATATCAGTACATTGCCGTCTTTTATGCGATATAACGGGGCTGACTATTATGGACCACATCCCACTATGTACGCTGTTGGTGATAATCTCGTATTCTCGGAGCAGCGGATTGTCCGTGTGCCGGGCCAGCATAAGCTTTATATTTATTTGGAGACGAATTATAGTTTGTTTCGCAAAATCTTCAATCAGGAGTCCTACGGGATGAAAGTAAATCATCTGCTGGTCAATCAGCAAGGTAATAGTACAAAAGTGATCGACGGCAAACTTCCGCTAAGTATTATTAAAGCTGCGGGAAGCAACTCCAATCTCACCCATGAAACGCTAAGCGGATATCATCTTTTTCGTTACGCGAGTCCTCAGGGCTGGAAGCTTATTGCCGTTGTGAAAAAATCAGAATTCAACAGTGAAATTTATTCTTGGTTTTATAAAATGATCTTACTTGCCTTCTCCACCCTTCTTTTTGCCGGATTTCTGGCTTGGATCATCTGGAGGAAAATTTATGGTCCGTTGCGTAAGGTCAACCTTGAAATCAACCGAATGGCGGAAAATGTTACCGCTCCGGTAGCCTATACGAATGTGGAAGAATTTGATTTCGTGCTTACCAACTTTCAGCAGATGAAAAAACAGGTGAATGAGCTGATTGTTGCGGTTGCCCATAATGAGAAACAGAAAAGCCAATTTGAGATTGAGAAGTTGCTCAGCCAGATCAATCCTCATTTTTTGCATAATACCTTAAATACGGTACAGTGGATGGCCCGGCTAAACGGCCAGAAGGAGATCGACAAGCTGGTCACTCTTCTTGTAAAGGTGCTGCATTATAATCTGGGCAAGCAAAGCATCATTGTTACCATTGGCGAGGAAATTGAAGCGATTCGAAATTATATGGAGCTGCAGCGTATTCGTTATGATTATGAATTTGAATTTAACGTTGAAGCTGATGAGGATGTATTGTCTGTGGCAGTCCCGAGATTTCTGCTTCAGCCTCTGGTGGAGAACTCGATTTATCATGGATTAAGCGATAATGGCAAGGTAGATGTTGAGATAACGAAACATGGTGAAGGAGAGGTTCAGCTATGTGTGAGAGACAATGGCGCTGGGATGGATGCAGATACATTAGATCAGCTGTTGTCTGATGATGGAGCGAAAAAACGGGGACTTGGAATTGGTTTTTCATATGTGAACCGGATGCTTAGAACCTATTATGGAGAACAAATGAAGCTAGAGATGTTCAGTAAGCCAGGAGAAGGTACGGTTGTATCCATTGTGATTCCGAGGAAAGGTAAGGAGGACTTCGATGATTAAGGCTGTAGTTGTGGATGACGAGAGACTCGTGCGAAAAGGCTTCATATCCCTGATCGACTGGTCATCCTTAGGGATTGTTATAGTTGGGGAGGCAGGTGATGGTAAATCTGCTTTGGAGCTGCTTCAACAGCAGGAAGTAGATTTATTATTTGTGGATTTGACCATGCCAGGCATTTCAGGCTTCGAGCTCATTAAAATGGTTAGACAACGGTTCGCAGGCATTCGCTGTGTTGTTCTTACTTGTCATCATGAATTTGACTATGTTCAGGAGGCTATGCGTTTAGGAGCCGTTGACTATATTGTAAAAACACTGCTTGAGATGGAAAATGCGGATGAAACCATCAGACGTCTTGTCGATCGTATTAAATGGGAGGACAATACACGGGATGCTCTGGTTCGTGGGGAAAGTAAACGTATGGCTGCTGATAAGGCTCTGCTGTATTTGCCCCTAAATCATCAGTGCAATGAAGAAGAATTATTTCAGCTGTCCAGCGTGAAAAATAATCCGCTCATTACTTTTCATGAGATGTGGATGTCGCCCTTATTACATCGTTTCTCAATAGATGAGAGCAAACGTGAGCTTAAGATCCAGCTATCCGGACGATGGCAGACCGCGCTGATCAGTGGATTGAGAGATCAACCCTTGCAGGAACTGGAGGAACAGCTCACTGCGAAATTACGCCGTATTCTATTTTATCATCCTGAACCAGAGGATTTGACCTCATTGAAATATGAAGACATAAAGAAGGAAGCAGCGGCTCCCTACTCAAAACAAGAGGCGGATAATCTGCTGGAGCAAGCACAGAATTTGAAGTGGACAATTGATGGAAATGAGTGGGAGAAATTTGTAGCAAACATACTTCAGCAGAAACCCCGTTCTGATCAGTTTCTGGCGTTTGCACACTCTCTAATACAAAGCTGGAGCTCTTTACTATTAAAGCCTGAAGATGCTGCTCAACTGGAAAGGGACATCTCCCATAATCTGAACTGGTGCCATTGGAAGAACTGGCTGCGGCGATTTTCTGATCATGTGGGACGAAGAATGCTGGAACTTGGATTAACTAAAGAGGTTATGTCCTGTCTTATTCGTGCAGTTCGTTATATGCAGAGCCATGCAGGTGACAAAATCAATCAGAGCGACGTAGCAGCCGTCATTAATATGAGCCGTGGTTATTTCAGCCAATGTTTCGCTCGTTTTGCCGGAGAGACATTTGGTGAATGTTTACGGGGAATGCGGCTGGAACTCGCCAAATCACTGCTGCTGGAGACTACTCTTCCCGTCTGTGAGATTGCTTCGCGGTCCGGTTTTGAGGATGATCGTTATTTCAGCAGATTGTTCAGAGAACGTATTGGTAAATTACCAAGTGAATTCCGTGCGGAGGGGAAAAACCAAATATGAAATTTTGGAAATCTATCCTCCTAGTGTTTATGGTCATTGGAATGACATCATGTCGTGACAATATCGGTACTGTAGATTCGGTTGCAAGCCCTCAGGCAGGGGATGAAGATACTTCTATCGCTTATAGCAAATATGAGGATCCGATTGTGATACGAGTAGGGTTTAAGGTTCCCGACTCGCGACTTAATACAGGTGACAGCAACGATAACAATCCAATCACCCGTTATTTAGAGAGCATTACGAATATCAAAGTGGTTCACTCCTGGGAAGCGAAGGGTGAGGATGCTTTTACGCAAAAGGTACAGCTTGCCATTGATAGCAACGATTTGCCTGATGCCATGGTTGTGGATCGGGATCAACTGAAGAAATTAATTGATAATGATATGATTGAAGATTTGACAGAGACTTATAAAATATATGGATCTGAACTTATCAAGGATATGTACAATTCTACAAAGGGTGAGGCATTAGAGGACGCTTCCCGCGATGGTAAACTATATGGATTACCGAATGTAGCTATTGATGCTGACTCTCCCGTGCTGCTCTGGGTACGTCAGGATTGGCTGGAGAAGCTGGAGCTGCGGCCTCCTCAAACTTTTGAAGACATCGAGAAAATTGCCAAAGCTTTTATTGAAAAAGACCCTGATGGAAATGGAAAAAGAGATACTGTCGGTCTAAGCGGCTACAAAAATATCGTATATGGAACTAAGCCATTAGTTAATGGTCTGGATGCTGTGTTTAGTGCATTTCACGCTTTCCCCACGAATTGGATTAAGGATAACAACGGCAATATCGTGTATGGCTCCATTACACCAGAGACCAAACAAGCGCTTGCTAAACTTGCTGATTGGTATAAACGCGGGTTGCTGGATCCGGACTTTGCACTATACAAGGAAACTCAGGAGCCTATTATTACAGGTAAATCTGGGATGTTTTTTGGTCCTTGGTGGATGCCTTATTATCCTTTATCAGAGGCAGTGGCTTTGGATACGAAGGCAGAATGGAGAGCATATGCAGCTCCAGTTGACGATTCCGGTAAGTTTGTCGCTCATTTAGCGCCGGTAACAGATCGATATCTTGTTGTGCGTAAAGGGTTTGAACATCCTGAGGCTGTAATCAAGCAATTAAACGTGTTTACAAGACTCGAAAGAAGACAGGATCCTAATCAAGAGGAGGTAAAAAAGCTGGGTGATTTCTCTGCGCAGACAGGCATTCAGCTGCGTGCTTATTATCCGTTCGATCTTCTGATAGATTATAGGGATGCGATTGAGAAACATTATGCTGATATCCAGCAGGCTTTGCACGGAAAGATAGACCCGGATACATTAAATTCTGATACCCGGCTCATTTATGATCAATGGGTAGCGGAAACAGAGCAGCCCAAAAAAGATCTTGAAGGCTGGAAAGCAGCGAATGCGTATAAATACGGAGTAGCTGTGTTAACCTCAACTGCTATAGAGGGAGTGCGTGGGGTCTTTTATGGGAACACCCGGCTTATGAAGACTAAATGGTCGGAACTGCAGAATCTGGAGAATGAGACGTTCTTAAATATCATTGTGGGTGATTCACCGCTTAGTGATTTTGATGCGTTTGTAGCTAAATGGAAGAGTATGGGCGGAGAAGAGATTACGGAAGAAGTTACTGAGCTCGTAAAGCAAAAGTAAACGTGGGATGCCTCAACAGCCTAATGGCTGTGGGACATCCTTTTTCTTATGTTCTATTCTTCGTTTTGGCTGATTTTTTGCAGCAGGAAATGTAGTTGCTCTACTTCTTCATCGGTTAAATGGCCCACAAGGCTTTTATTAAATTCATCTAAGATGGACTGTAAAACTGGGAAGAAATCGATGGCTTTCGGGGTAGGATATAGAAGGTGAGAGCGTCGATCATTAGGATCGTCTTTGCGCTCGATATATCCCGAGTTCTCTAATTGCTTCACAGAACGTGCTGTAGTTGCTTTATCGAACTTCAATTCGGCAGTTAACTGATCCTGAGTAATGCCTGGCCGAGAAAGAATCAATTTAAGAAAGCTATGCTGTCCACCACTACCGATTCCATAGGGGACAAATTGCTTAACCAGTTTCTTTTGATTTTGACGGTGAAGATGGGAAATTAGCTTCCCGATAGGCTCTCTTGCCAATATAGACACCTCTTTGGGTTATATGTTCGTTCATTTGTTGCCTTGAAATAAAGTGTACAATAAAGTCGTTGCGCACGCAACTAAATTGTTGTACACTGGGTATGGCGAGTTTGGTTGCGTGCGCAACTAAACAGTGATTATTAATATTTAATGAGGTGTTAGTTATGAGTTCTGTAAGTGCAACCTATCAGGAGGATAAAGAAATTCAGAAGAAGCGCTGGATGATCTTAATTGTTCTGAATATTTTTACGTTTATGTCCACCCTTGATGGTAGTATTGTCAATATTGCTCTGCCTGAGCTATCCAAACAACTGAAGCTGCCCATGGCGCAAATCGAATGGGTAACAACAGGATATTTAATGGCGATCTGTGCGGCGATCCTTTTCTTCGGCAAGCTTGGAGATATCGTAGGAAAGATTCGAATTTTTAAGATTGGCACGATTGTATTTGTTATTGGATCTATGCTGTGTGGGCTTAGTGTAAGCTTACCAGCCTTAATTGCTTCGCGCGTAATACAAGCCTTAGGTGCTTCGATGACCATGGCGAACAGTCAGGGAATTGTTACGGATATCTTTCCTGCCACGGAGCGTGGTAAAGCCCTTGGTTTCATTGGTACATTCGTGTCTCTGGGAAGTATAGCTGGCCCAAGTTTAGGCGGGATTATGGTTTCCACCTTAGGCTGGGAGTATATCTTTTGGGTAAACGTCCCTATTGGCCTGATCGCTATATTTTTTGGCTGGAAGGTATTGCCTAAGGATTTAACGAGAGTGAAATCTTCGATTGATGTGCCGGGCAGTTTACTGTTTGCTGTCTTTATTATTACTTTGTTCGCAGGATTATTACTAGGTCAACAGCTTGGATATGGTAACAGCTTAATTGTTACATCAATAATTGTTGCTGTAGTCAGCTTCATTGCTTTCATATGGACGGAGCTTCGCAGAAAAGAACCGCTGTTGCAGCTGTCATTATTTAAGAATCCGTTGTTTTCTTTAAGTATCTTATGTGGTTTTCTCGTATTTACAGCGAATTTCTGCTTCAATATTATCGCGCCGTTTTATGCACAGAACATGCTTAATTTATCGCCATTCTATGCAGGCTTTTTGTTAATGCTGCTGCCGATATGTATGGTAGTCGTGGCTCCAATGAGTGGAGCGCTATCGGATAAAATAGGCTCGGAATTTTTGACTTTTGCAGGGCTGGTGGTCATGGTTATTGCGCAGTTCGGATTAGCACAGCTTCATGTAGGAAGCTCTGTTGTGCTGGTAGGTGTGTGGATCGCTATGCTGGGGATAGGAAGTGGTTTATTTCAATCGCCGAACAATTCGCTTGTCATGTCTAAGGTACCAAGAACACAGCTTGGTTCTGCGGGTAGTGTCAATTCGTTAGTTCGTAATGTTGGTATGGTTGTCGGCATAACAATTGCTACTACAATTCTTTTTCAAGTGATGAGCAGTAAAGCCGGCTATAGGGTGACAGGGTTAGTTCCTGGTCGGCCAGAGTTATTTATCGAGGGCATGCATGTAGTGTTTGTAACCTCGGCATCGATATGTCTAGTGGCTGCTTTATTAACTGGCTGGAGATTGGTGAGTGCAAGAAGCGCCAAAGTGCAGTCATCTGAAAGATAACATAAAATGAAAAAGATCCTTCTGGCGCTACGGCTAAGAAGGATCTTCTTTGTGATGAAACTGTAAGGCTTCCTTAACGGCTTGCAAGTATTGATATTGATAACGTACATCCGGTTCTAGGTAGGCCCCTTCAGCCCATTCATTCCAGGCGTTGATATAAATATATTCACTTTTGAACATTTTTTTGGCGCGCTCAATTTGTCGTGAAAGGTATTGGCCGAATTTTTGAGGATTAGCGCCTAAGGTACTTTGTCCGGCAGGGCCTTTACGTGGTGTGTTATCCCAGTTGACAAAAGCTCCCGGATATATGATTTCTCCGTCTCTATGGGGTGTCCGCTCCAACATAGATTCCCATAACTCATCATAATCAATTACGATATGTCTCTGATCCTCCACCTGCTTTGAGCTCCATAAATGCTTAACCCCGCCATGTGCGAATGTGTAATGCGGCTCAAATTCCAGACTGGCATCGAATCCTTGCTCTTTCTTTAGGGGGAAACCGCCCAGTGTCCGGACCAGATGAAGTCCTTTAAGTCCGTTCTGCAGAGCCAATTCGCGCCAATATTGAAGCATTTCTTCACAGCGCGGGATACTAGCAGACCGATAAATGATAAAGACAGGCTTATCCTCCACCCGGATATAACGATCATCTTTGAAGGCTTCCAGCAAAGCATAAAAGTGCATTCGCCAATCCCGTTCTTCTCCGTATTCCTGTGGCATCAGGACATCCTCTTCGGTACCATCCCAGCTACGTGTCCAGGGTTCGTTAGCCCAAGAAAGGCAAAAGGGAAAGTCAGGCTCTTTGCTCGCAAGAATCTGCTGAACCGGTTGTTCCAGCAGCCGCCTGCCATTAAACCAATAGTGATAATAACAAAAACCGTAAATGCCATGAGCCCTTGCAGTCTCTGCCTGCCATTGTTTCACTTTAGGATCCGTTAAATCATAGTAGTTATTATTTAATGGCTTCTTGGGCTGATCATGTTCAGGATAAAGGGCTGCAGCCTTCCTGACATTTGTCCATTCTGTAAAACCCTCACCCCACCAGGAATCGTTCTCTGAGATCTGATGAAACTGAGGCAATACAAAAGCAATGCATTTCAAGTCAGGTCACCCCCTACGGTTCCTTGAATATTTTTCTCAGCAGTAACTTTCCTTGCTGGATATAAGAATGGTTATATTTAAGTTCCTTTAGGGCACGAGAGGCAGAAATTCTTCTTTCTTCACTATGTGATAAATAGTGCTTAAAGCTATCGGAGAGCTCTTTGAAGTTCTGGAAACGAATGAGATCTTCTTCTGCAATTCGGTAATTATGAAGATGGGGATGATCCTCCACTAACTGAAATACACCGCAAGCGGTGACCTCCATAATCTGCTGCACAGAACCAGTGCAATTGATGACGATTTTTGCTCCATTATAATAGCTGGACATATCTTTACTATGTGTGATATCAATGAAATTTCTGGGGGGTTCCCAACCACGCCCGGCGATCATTACCTTAAGGCCTTGAAGTAGGTCTGAATACGCCAACGTGTAAAGCACACTATCGATTTGAAAATCGCCAAGAATGAGTACGTCACTCTGATAACAGTCCTCCACACGTCTTGGATAATAGAGATCCGTATCCGCAGCATATGGGAGAAAGCTGGAATGTTTGCCCCATAAACCCTGATAATAGATCAGATTAGCTATGTTCTGTGTGAAAATATAATCGAACAACAATGCCAGATTACGTTCTGTTGGAGTAAGACAAGCGGCATCTGCCATCCATACCGCTTTGGGAACGTTGGAAGCTTTCAGAGCAGGGAGGTTCTCCTCCGGAAATAGGGTCTCCGATCCTAGAGCTAATATTAGATCAGGTTGAAAATGAGCTAAATATTCCTCCAGATTATGCTGGAATTTAATAGCAAGTACTTCTTTGACCAAATGCCTTAGTTGATCCTTAAAAAGTCGTACATTAGGCATTTTATCACTTGCCACTGTAGGAACCAGCAGCAATATTCTTAATTGCTTGAGTTCCCGTTGCAAAGGCTCTGCTCTATAAGAGTTCATCTCTAGGATGAGGTTATGGTGTTGCGATGGATTAACTTGGCTGATGGTGACTTCGTGACTTGAAGGCCTTTCAGGAGTGAGCCTATTAGCTGTCTTCTTCATAATTCCTCCTGTATTCTGTGGAGCCAGTCGTCCGCTCTAGCACCGAGTCTTGCTAATCATTATATGTGTAGGGGGTTATTTTGACTTTAGGTATAAGGCCATTAATCAGAGTCTCGAAGATAAAAAGCGGATTTAGTGAAAGCTGTATATCTATCTATGACAGGGCTGGCTTGTTTAACATAAGATATACTATAAAACCTGAAAGGGATGATCGCCTTGCCAACCTTCGATAGCGTTCTAGTTACAGGAAGTCAGACCATTCAAAATGATCTGCACGTTAATGGAAATGAGACTATCGATTCGAATCTGCATTTGAATGGTAGTCAGACTATAATGGGAAGCCTAAATGTGAACGGCAGTGAATCCATACTCGGTCATCTGGGGGTAACCGGTGAAATTAGCGGGGCAGGCACCATCAGAGCTGCAACCCGGTTGATCGCTACGAACCAAGCAACATTGCCACCAGGCGCTCCTACCAGCCTGCAACAGGTTCGATACTTTTCTGTAGGTGCTGTAGGTCAGACTGGTCTCGTTCTGAAGGGCACAGATGGAAATGATTATGTATTATTTATCGATTTGACTGGCGGAACGCCTAATATAGGCATTCAACGGGCTTAATCAAGATAAACTAATATTCTCAGCTTTAGAATATAAAAAAACAGCAAGTCTCCTAAGTACAAATAGGGACTTGCTGTTAGAGGTTTCTATTAATTCTTAAAGCTATGAATTGGTGCAGGGATTCGTCCGCCACGATTAACGAAATTCGCGCAGTTGAAGCCATTCACTGCCATAACTGGTGCATATCCGAGCAGGCCGCCAAATTCGACCATTTCACCAACATCCTTGCCGATTACTGGAATCACGCGAACCGCAGTGGTTTTGTTATTCACCATGCCGATTGCAGCTTCATCCGCGATGATGCCGGAAATGGTCTCCTTGGTAGTGCTTCCTGGGATAGCGATCATATCCAGTCCTACGGAACACACACAGGTCATAGCTTCCAGCTTCTCTAGTGTAAGGGCACCCCGCTGAACCGCTTGAATCATGCCGTGATCTTCACTGACTGGAATAAAGGCTCCACTAAGTCCACCTACATAGGAGGAGGCCATCACGCCACCTTTTTTAACATTGTCATTTAGGATTGCCAGAGCAGCAGTTGTTCCCGGAGCCCCAGCTTCCTCCAGACCCATGACTTGAAAGATTTCGGCAATGGAATCTCCGATTTCTGGAGTAGGAGCTAAGGATAGATCGATAATCCCAAAAGGAACATTCATCCGTTTGGAAGCCTCTTGAGCAACTAGCTGACCGACACGTGTGACTTTGAAGGCTGTCCGTTTAATGGTTTCACATAAGGTTTCAAAATCCTGCCCTCGAACCTCTTCAAGCGCACGTTTGATTACACCAGGACCGCTGACGCCAACGTTGATGACACATTCCCGCTCTCCAACCCCGTGAAATGCTCCGGCCATAAAAGGGTTGTCCTCAACGGCATTACAGAAAACTACCAGCTTGGCGCAGCCGATGGAATCCCGATCCTTGGTGCGTTCCGCAGTTTGGATAATGATGTCGCCCATTAATTTCACAGCATCCATGTTGATTCCACTTCTGGAGGAACCGACATTGACCGAGGAGCAGACTCTTTCAGTGACTGCCAATGCTTCAGGAATACTGTCAATCAAAATACGATCGCCTTTGGTGCAGCCTTTTTGTACAAGTGCAGAGAAGCCGCCGATAAAGTTAACGCCTACCTCTTTTGCAGCCTTGTCCAGGATTTCAGCAACAGGTACATAGGTATCTGTCTTCACCGCACCAGCGGCAATAGCGATGGGTGTGACAGAAATCCGTTTGTTAACGATAGGAACCCCAAATTGTCTTTCCAGATCTTCACCCGTCTTTACGAGCTTTTCAGCGGATCTGGTGATTTTGTCATATACATTTTGATTAAATGTGCGCATATCCGTGTGGGCACAATCCATGAGGCTGATCCCCATCGTTATGGTACGCACATCCAGATTCATTTCACGAATCATCTTATTCGTTTCTTGTACTTCCACTAGTGATATCATGGTCAGCCATCCTCCTAGATTCGGTGCATAATATTAAAAATATCCTCATGCTGAAGCTTGATTTCCACGCCAATCGATTCGCCAAGCAAATGTAATTCCTCTACAATATTCTCAAAAGCTTTAGTTGAGCTAGAAATGTCTACAATCATCATCATGTTAAAATAATCTTGAACAATCGTCTGCGAAATATCCAGAATGTTCAAATTGTGTTCGGCTAGATATGTACATACTTTAGCAATAATCCCTACTTTATCTTTTCCCAATACAGTAATAATCCCCTTCATGAATACAGCCTCCCTTTGTATTTGTTGATTTCACCGTGTATACGGAATGAACCATTCCAACTATTATTGCAAATGATGAAACAAGCTTCAACCAAAGGTTTTTTGTCAGTTTGATTAAATATTTATTTTGGCAGCTGAAATTATAGAAAATTCATTTGACAGCCTATAAAAAATGTGATGAACTGAGAGTTTGATATGCTAGTCTGAAGGAGTAAATATGACTACACAAAAATATAAAGATATGGTTGAGCAAAGAACGAAGATGACCCTCCAGGAATGGACGGAACAGGCGGAAGTGAAGGAAAAGGACATTTATCGTTTTTTGCATAATTTAAAAGGCACTGCTGGTACTGTCGGATTACCGGATGTCGAACAATTTGCCGAGGATACGCTGCCCTATTTCATGGAAAGCAGTCTTAAGAGTTGGTCAGTCGAGGAATGGGGGGATTATTTATATCCACTGATTCCATTGTTTAATGTCCATTCATTGGCAGCTTCAAGCTCTGTTAAAGCATTGGATAAAAAGGGACCTGCTGAGACGCTCACACAGAATGATATTCTTCTTATCGACGATGATGTAGAGCTAGTTGCTTATCTGAAAGAGTCGTTGGAGAGGCAGAATTACTATGTAAGCATTGCCTTATCTGCTGAACGGGGACTCAAAATCTTTTATGAAACGAAACCAGATCTCATTCTGCTGGATATTCTTTTACCGGATAAAAGCGGGATTGAGGTGTTGAACCAAATTATCGGCAAGGCTAAAAAAGAACGAATTCCCATTATCATTATAAGCGGGGAGTACTCCAAAGCGACGCAAATGCAGGCGTATTCGCTGGGGGTGATGGATTTTTTACCGAAGCCTGTAGATATTGATTTATTTCTGGTATTGATCAAAAATCGCTTTCAGCTCAAGAGAGAATGGCAGGAGTCCATCATCGTGGATGATTTGACCGGCGCATTCAATCGCAAACACTTTAATCAAGTCATGAAGCAGCTGATTGGTGATTTTAAGCGGACCAACCGCGTATTTTCGTTAGCGCTGATTGATTTGGATTATTTTAAAAACGTTAATGATACATATGGTCACCTAATCGGAGACGAAGTTCTGCAGGGCTTTTCCGAGCTTGTGAAGAATTCCATCCGTCTGGAGGATACCTTTTGCCGTTATGGGGGAGAAGAGTTTGCAGTGTTCTTACCTCACACGGATGCGGAATCTGCAATGTTGGTTATACAACGTATTCAAGAGCGGTTTGCGGCGACTGACTTTTTTGCGAAAAATGAAATCTTTCATGTGACTATCTCTAGCGGGATTTCTGAGGTAACAGATGCCGAGAATATAGCCGATAAATTGATTGAGGAAGCAGATCAGGCTCTTTATGCTAGTAAGCATGCTGGAAGGAATCAGACAACGCTTTATTCGGACCATTTATCCACTACTAAAAAGCATTCGGTTCTGAATGTGATTGTTGTGGATGACGATACGCTAATTCGGAGAATTGTGACCAGTCAGTTCGCCATTTGGGAGCCGGATAATATTGCTGAGGTGAAGGTTAGCAGCTATGCGAATGGGCTTGATTTCCTGCAATCGGATTGGTATGCCGTGGATGAGAAGTATATTATTTTGCTGGATGGTGTGATGCCTGATCTGGATGGAGTAGAAGTTCTGGAAAGAATCCGCAAAACGTATCCGGAAGTAAATATATTAGTGATCATGTTGACGGGAAGAAATAATCAGGCGGATATTGTACATGCCCTGCAGATGGGTGCCGATGATTATGTAGTGAAGCCGGTCCATATGCCTGAGTTGTTGTCGAGGATAGAGCGGTTGGCTCATAGATTTTTGTTCTAATTGGGTTCTGAATATGTTGTGAGCACCAGGAGAGATCTAAAGCGGAGGGAACTAGGCAGCTATGCAAAAGGTAATGGTAGTGGATGATGAAGAAGTATTACGAATGTTAATCGTAGACACCTTAGAAGATTTGGAAGACGTGGAGATCCACACTGCCGAGAACGGATTAGAGGCGCTTTCAAAATTGTCACAGGATCATTATGATTTGGTGATATTGGATTATATGATGCCTGAAATGACAGGGATTGAAGTCCTAGGCCAACTGGATGATGAGAAAAAGAAGGCTACAGCTATTTTAATGTTAACAGCCAAAGCCCAAGATGTAGACCGTCTTCGAGCGGTAGATGCAGGCGCACGTTATTTTATGCCAAAACCTTTTAGTCCTATGGAACTCTTGCAGATTGTGGAGGGGATCCTAAGTGACAAAGGGAAGCAGCTCTAATCACAGTATTAAAAATAGATATTTTCGTATCATTGCCTTGGTTTTTTCGTTAATCATTATTATGGGATCTGTATTTTTATTTTTCATAAATAATGAGCAGAACAAATTAAGTAGAGACCGTGAAGTTCTGCAAAATAAGGCGGACACGATTAACGAATTGGCGACTGCGTTAAATGAGGTTTTTTTCCGAGCGAGGGGATTCAGCGCACTTAAGAGTGACAATGAATTAGATCTCCTAAACTTAGGACTTGTTAACTTTGATAAGATTCTGGATACCTATTCTAATCTCAATTTATCTCCGGAAGAAGCCTTGTTTAGAGATGGTTTGAAAGCATTTTATGTTCAGTACAAAACTAAAGTTTTACCTGAAGCGATTCGGTTTGTCGAGGCAGACGATTATGTGTCTTTGAGAGCTCTATCCGCAGATGGCAACACGAAATCAGTAAATGATTTTTTAACGTATACAAAAGAGTACAAGCAACGATCCGATGCCGCATTAAATACTATGGCTATGGATTACATCAAACGTGCCAATGAGTTTACCTTTATCGCATTCTTTTTCAGCACGATTATTCTGCTAATCTTCACCTTTATGATTTGGCGGATTCTGAAGAACCTAATAGATCCTATTCTGAAGCTGGAAGGGGCAACCCATTCCCTGGCTGCAGGAGAAGAAATTCTTCTGGGCAAGCTTAAGAATCAAGATGAAATTGGCCGACTTTATGATGCTTTTCTAAATATGGCTAGAAGTATTCAAGATAAAGAAGAAGAATTGATGATGCAGAATGAAGAGCTGCATGCGCAGCAGGATGAACTTCAGGATCAGCAATATAGGCTGCAGCGCTCGCTTAGTGAAATTGAGAGTATGATGAAAGCCTTGGATCAATCGTCTGCGGTGGGGATCCTTACTGCTAAAGGTGTCTTTACCTACGCGAATGATAATTTAAGTGGATATACCCGCTATAAAAAGTCTGAGATTATCGGTTACACCTATAAGTTATTTGAACTTTATAATCTCTCTGATGAGGGTTATCAGAAAATCTTTAACAAATTAAATACAGGCGGAGTGTGGAACAATGAGCTGCAGATTCTAGCCAAAGACGGATTGCCCATCTGGCTGCATCTGACGATTGTGCCGTACCTGAATGAAGAGGGTGTGATTTATCAATACATCCTTATTGCGAACGATATCACCTCAATGAAAAGCGTGCAGCAGGAGCTAGCCGAAACGTTAAAAAACACAGAACAGACCAAGATGATGCTTGAACTTAATAATCAGCTGAATCATGATATTACTTATACTTTGGATAAACATGAATTTGCCGATAAGTTTATTGAGTTTATGCATCGCCTGTATGCCTTTGATTCGAGTTTCTTCCTGCTTGTGAAAGATAATATTGCGGCTGTGAAAGGCATTCCACAGGAGAATGTGGAGCGTTATCTTGATCATGAGAATAATGAGATGTTATATCGCTTGCAAGCGGAAAAAACGTACCTAATCAAGCGCCTGGCCACACAATCAGAGCAAGGGATTTCTGCGAGTGAGGTCTATGTTTACGACTTCTACACTACTGTTGTGAACGCAGAGGATGAGATTCTTGCAGTGTTCTGTGGCAGCCGGATTGGTCATTCCTTCAGCAAAGAAGAGATTAATGAGGTTCAGGGGATGATGAACCGCGTAGCGCTGGCGATTGAACGTTTATTCATGTATGAAGAGATTGAACATGGACGAAAGCTGAATCGGGACATCGTAAATAATGTGAACGAGGGCATACAATTTGTGAATACAGAAGGTATGCTCCTGCAGATGAATAAAGCGTTGAGCAACATTTTTAATTATGAGTGGACAGAAGGAACTTTGATTCCCCGTCAGAAATGGATGGATTATTTCATTGAGCACTCGAATGAGAATCATGAACTTCGGATGTTTTTTGAAAAAGCGATTGCTGAGGATGCTCTGGAATCCAGCAGCATGCAATACTCCATTGGAACTGAATCGAAGAAGCATATTGACGTGTATGCGATCCCTGTATTCCGTCGCGAGCTGCGTATTGGTACATTGTTTGTCTACAGAGATATCACTAGAGAATATGAGCTGGACCTTATGAAATCTGATCTTGTCAGTACGGTAAGTCATGAGCTAAGAACACCGCTATCGAGTGTACTTGGTTTCACAGAACTGTTATTGTCTAAGACCATGAAGCCTGAGAAGCAGCTTAAATATCTGGAGACGATTCATAAGGAAGCTAAACGACTGACGGAGCTCATTAATGATTTTCTTGATTTGCAGAGAATGGAGTCAGGTAAGCAGCAATATATCACGGAGCATTTGAATCTCAGTGAAATTGTATTAGGTGTAATTGATCAATATAAACTGAGCAGTACCCATCATGTGCTCCTAGTGGATGAGGCTTTAAATGCGGATGTTGATGTGGACAAGGATAAGATTGTCCAAGTTCTGACGAATCTGTTAAGTAATGCGATTAAATTCTCGCCTGATAACAATGAAGTTAAAGTACTGCTGCATAACGAGTCGGATAGAATTATTGTACGTATCCAGGATAATGGTCTTGGCATTCCTAAGGATCAAATAGGACAGCTATTCCAAAAATTCAGAAGAGTGGATAATAGCGCCTCTAAAAGAATTGGAGGAACAGGACTCGGACTTGCTATCTGTAAGGAGATCATTGAGAAACAAAAGGGAAATATCGGTATAGATTCCGTAGAAGGAGAGGGCACTACCGTCTGGTTTAGCCTCCCTATCCTCCATGCGGAAGCGAGCCGGCAACAGGATGAGCTTAATAAATGGAGCACCGATAAAGAGCTCAAACCTAATGTAATGATCGTTGAAGATGATTACAGTCTTTCGTTGCTTTTATCAGAAGAGCTTAAAGGGAAGGGCTTCCGTGTTACCCATCATTACCATCCACAGCAAGCTTTTGATCAGGCCTTGAAAACACCATTTGTGGCGATTGTGGTAGATTTGATGTTGGGTGAAGAGCTGGATGGCTGGGATTTGATCCGAATGCTTAAAGAAGATCCAAGAACTGAAAATATACCTATCGTTATTTCTTCTGCTCTAGATCAATCGGATAAGAACCAATTAAACGATGTAATTCAAAAATATTTAACAAAACCTTATCCGCCCGGCGAGCTGTCGAATACGCTTGAGGAGATAGTGAAGATTAAGACGGGGATCGGCGAGGTGTTATTTCCCGAAAGTAAGCAAAAATTATAGCTTTTATTTATCACAATATTTTATAAATAGTATCACTTTTTATAATGAAACCGATCAAAACAGGTTAAATCATACTGTTTTGATCGGTTTTTACGTACTTTATAGATACTTTTTCAATAAATTACAATTATTAGGGTAAATCGACATCATTGATCGTTTACAATTATTGTGATAGCCTGATTTCATGAGGTACGGATCATCAGAAGATTTCATGTTTAGGAGAGGTGGATATTGTTGCAACTACAGGTAACGAACAGTCCTTTTAACGAGAGCCAAGTCGAGCTACTCAATCGTCTTCTACCATCCTTAACGGAGACACAGCAAATATGGCTTAGCGGTTATTTGTCAGCCATGGGCCTTACTACTGCATCATCGGCAGGTGCCGAGGTTCAATTAGTACAATCAAATACGATAGGAAATGTGGAAGGTAGTGCCGTTAGTCAACCTGTAGCTTCACGTGAAGTGACCGTGTTGTTTGGGTCCCAGACAGGGAACTGCCAACGGCTGGCTGGGAGCTTGTCCCGCAAGCTGGAGGAGCAAGGATTTCAGGTCACACTCACTGCGATGAACAGCTTTAAGCCCAATGCGCTTAAGAAGGTTGAGAACCTCCTATTGCTGGTCAGTACACACGGTGAAGGCGAGCCGCCAGATAATGCACGGATGTTCCATGAATTTCTCTATAGCAAAAGAGCCCCTCAATTAGAGAATCTGAAGTTCTCAGTGCTGGCACTGGGGGATACCTCTTATGAATTCTTTTGTCAGACCGGCAAGGATTTCGATCAGCGGCTTGAGGAACTTGGCGGCAAGCGGTTAAGTCCGCGTGTGGATTGTGATCTTGATTATGATGATTCGGTTACCGAGTGGTTTGAAGGCGTGATTGGTGCCTTAAATGCACATTTAAATGCTCCGGCCATTGCGGCAAAAGCGGTTCAAGCTGCGGAAGACGCAGATTCTCAGGAGCCTTTGTATACCCGCAACAATCCTTTTAAAGCGGAAGTATTGGAGAATCTAAATCTGAACGGACGTGGTTCTGACCGTGAGACCCGCCATTTGGAGCTATCCCTAGAAGGTTCTAACATACAATTTGAGCCAGGGGATGCGCTGGGTGTCTATCCGGAGAATCATCCTGAATTGGTAGACGCTATTATTCATACTATGGGCTGGAATCCTAATGATATTGTTCCATTTAATAAAAAAGGGGAAGACGGCACCTTACGTGAGGCCCTTCTTCACCACTATGAAATCACTGTATTGACCAAACCGTTACTTGAACAAGCGGCGAAGTTATCTTCTTCTAACCAATTAAGTGATCTATTGTCGCCAGAACGTGCGCAACAGCTTAAGGAATATATTCAAGGCCGCGATCTGCTCGATTTGGTTCAGGACTTCTCTCCATGGGAGGGTTCGGCCAGTAGCTTTGTGACTATTTTGCGCAAGCTTCCGGCACGACTCTATTCAATTGCCAGCAGCTATAAAGCTAATCCAGATGAGGTTCATTTAACGGTTAGAGCTGTACGTTATGAGGCACATGGCCGTGAGCGTTATGGGGTCTGCTCGGTACATTGTGCTGAAAGAGTCCAGCCGGGAGATACGTTGCCCATCTACATTCAACATAATCCGAACTTTAAGCTTCCGACGAATCCTGATGCACCGATCATTATGATTGGACCGGGCACAGGTGTTGCACCCTTCCGCTCTTTCCTGGAGGAACGTGGCGAGCTTGGGGCGGAAGGTAAATCATGGCTGTTCTACGGAGATCGGCATTTTGTGACGGACTTCCTCTATCAGACGGACTGGCAGAGAATGCTTAAAGACGGCTTGTTAACTAAGCTGGATGTTGCTTTCTCCCGTGATACCGAAGAGAAAGTATATGTTCAGCAACGCATTCTGGAAAAGAGCCGCGAGGTCTACGAATGGCTGCAAGCGGGAGCTCATATTTACATTTGCGGAGACGAGAAGCATATGGCACATGATGTTCATTCTGCTCTGATTACTGTCATCCAGCATGAGGGTGGTCTGAGTCCTGAAGAAGCGGCAGCTTATTTGGATAATATGCAGCAGGCGCAGCGCTACCAACGTGATGTTTACTAATGGATAGAGGAAAGTTATCGAATGACTTCGGGGGGAGATAACAACAATGGCAAACAATGAAAAGGTTAAGCCGATCGGCGGGCCTCCAAGCGATGTTGAGCACATTAAGCAAGAGAGTAACTATCTGCGGGGCGCGCTTGTTGAGACATTAAGCAATCCGATTACCGGAGGCTTGCCGGAAGATGATAATCGGCTGCTGAAATTTCACGGAAGCTATATGCAGGACGATCGGGATTTACGCAACGAGCGCGAACGGCAAAAGCTGGAGCCTGCATTCCAGTTCATGCTTCGTGTAGTTGCCCCAGGCGGGGTAGCGACACCAGAGCAGTGGCTAGTGATGGATGATCTGGCACAAAAATACGGCAATGGAACCTTACGTCTGACTACCAGACAGGCGTTTCAAATGCATGGGGTACTCAAATGGAATCTTAAGAAAACCATTCGCAGCATTAATGATACGCTGATGACGACGCTGGCAGCTTGCGGCGATGTTAACCGTAACGTAATGAGTAATCCGAATCCTTACCAGTCAGAGGTGCATGCAGAGGTCTACGAATGGGCGCGCAAAGTAAGTGATCACTTATCACCACGTACGCCTGCTTACCATGAAATCTGGTTGGACGGTGAGAAGGTAGTAGATAGCTTAGGCGAACGTGCGGAAGTAGAACCGATCTATGGTCCGGTATATTTACCGCGTAAATTCAAGATTGGTCTAGCGGTGCCTCCTTCTAATGATGTGGATGTATTCTCGCAAGATCTGGGTTTTATCGCTATTCTGGAAAATGAGAAGCTAGTCGGCTTCAACGTTTCTGTAGGCGGCGGTATGGGGATGACTCATGGCGATACCAGTACTTATCCTCAGTTGGGACGTATAATTGGTTTTTGCCGTCCGGAACAGTTGATTGATGTGGCAGAAAAGACCGTAACAATCCAGCGGGATTATGGCAATCGCTCTGTCCGCAAAAATGCACGGTTCAAATATACAATTGACCGCCATGGTCTGGAATGGTTCGTAGACGAACTGCATGAAAGACTCGGATGGCAGCTTGAAGCAGCACGTGATTATCATTTTGATCACAACGGAGACCGTTACGGCTGGGTGAAGGGTACCAACGGAAAATGGAATCTGACACTTTATATCCAAAGCGGACGGATTCATGACCAAGAAGGATACACCTTGATGACTGGCTTGCGGGAGATTGCTAAGATTCATACTGGAGATTTCCGTCTAACGCCGAATCAGAATCTAACGATTGCCAACGTCACTACTGCCAAAAAACGCAAAGTAGCTGAGCTGGCTAAACAGCATGGACTAACAGATGGAGCACATCTTTCTGCATTGCGGCGCAGCTCCATGTCCTGTGTAGCACTGCCAACCTGCGGACTTGCGATGGCTGAAGCGGAACGCTATCTGCCTTCGCTGATAGATAAGCTGGAGCTTGTTATAGATAAAGCTGGTTTGCGTGACGAGGAAATTGTGATCCGAATGACCGGCTGCCCTAATGGCTGTGCTAGACCGGCGCTGGGTGAAATTTCGTTTATCGGCAAGGCTCCTGGCAGATACAATATGTATTTAGGAGCAGGCTTTACGGGTGATCGCCTCAATAAAATGTATAAAGAAAACATAGATGAGAAGGAGATCCTAGAGACGCTTGAACCTATTCTTCACCGATATGCCAAAGAACGTCAACAAGGCGAGCATTTTGGAGATTTCGTGATCCGTGCAGACTATGTTAAAGTCGTTACCTCTGGACTTAATTTCCATGACTAAATGAAAGTAGATTTAAAAATGTCCCGGGGCCAGTTGATGGCTGCCGGGATTTTTGTGGTTTGGTCGTAGTTAGATGCGCGGGGTGTCGTGTCGTACACATAATGCTCCAGAGGTAAAGAACGGTAGGTGAGCGCAGACGAATAGAAGATGAGTAGTAGATGAGGGGCAGATGAGCGCAGACGAGTAGCAGATGAGTATTAGATGAGCGATAGTAGAGCAGTAGATGAGCAGTAGATGAGCGCAACGAGCGGCAGTAGACTAACAAGGTGACGGACTCAGGAGCCCTTATTTCCTGAAATCTTGCCAATTTGCCGAGTGTTCGGACACCAGCGCCGTTAAGGGTATGAAAAGAGGCTGAAATAGGCCTTTTTCAGAGGAATAAGGTCTCTCCAGTCCGAAAGTTGCTCAAAACGGCTTAAATCGCACAAATAGCGTCATCTGAGTCCGAAAATCACGACAAAGCGCTCCAAAGGTAAAGAACGGCAGATGAGCAGCAGATGAGTGCAGAAGAGAAGTAGAAGAGTTGTAGAAGAGTAGTAGAAGAGTAGTAGATGAGCAATAGTAGAGCAGTAGATGAGCGCAACGAGCGGCAGTAGACTAACAAGGTGACGGACTCAGGAGCCCTTATTTCCTGAAATCTTGCCAATTTGCCGAGTGTTCGGACACCAGCGCCGTTATGGGGATGAAAAGAGACAGGAACAGGCCTTTTTCAGAGGAATAGCGGCTCTCCAGTCCGAAAGTTGCTCAAAACGGCTTAAATCGCAAAAATAGCGTCATCTGAGTCCGAAAATCACAACAAAGCGCTCAAAAGGTAAAGAACGGCAGATGAGCGCAGACGAGCGGTAGTAGACTAACATTAGAGTAGTGAAAGGGTCATATTAGATAGTGGGACAGAGTGAAATTAGCTCAGTAGGAGCAATTGTAGAGTAATACGCAGAACAGCAGGAGCAATAGTGAAGTAACGCAGAACAGCCAAATAAAAGAGAAGCAACCGACTAGCGGAACAATAGACGAGCAGCAGTAAACTATCATCAAAGTAGTAACAGTCCGGCAGTAAACTAACATCAAAGTAGTAACAGTCTGGGAGCAGGCTAACAGCAGTAGATCACCGTTGACTGACAAATCTAGCAGCAGCCTTCATTTGATCTACAATAATCTAGTAAGATCCCAACATCTGCGCTACAACAGATTCAATTTAAAAACCAGCAAGTCTCCAATTCCGGGAGGCTCGCTGGTTTATGTTTTTAAGGAGCGATGCCGGAGATCAGTACATCGTCTTGATACAGGGTTACTTTGTTCCAAGTGCTGAAGGAAACTTTGGTTGGATCGAACGAATAGTCATTTGCTTCATTGAAGTTAGACCAGTCGCTTTTGTGCACGCGTAATTGGATTTCTCCTGACTGTCCACCGGCAGGTATGGAGCCCGCGCTAGCATTGAAAGTAAGCTCAACGTAAGAGTCGGCGTTCGTCCCACTTGTGGACCCGAGGGCAACCGATATATTAGAAGCACCGACCTGCGCCCAATCGATTACTCCATTGAGAGAGGCGCTTCCATCTTTAGTAAAGTAATAACGAATTTTCAGTCCATTTAAATTGACTGCCGTTGTTCCGTTGTTATAGATGTTGAAGTAGGGCTTGATTGAGTTATCAGTAGCATTGGTATCTGCTGCACGGTAGTAAAGTGCCAGATTACTGGTTGGCGAGCCGGTAGGAGTGGCTGTAGGTGTTACTGTAGGTGTAGGTGTAGGTGTAGGTGTTGGTGTAGTGCCACCATCCGGCACAGGTTGGTAACCAGGTGTTGTGTAAATTTTATTAAGCACGGAGGTTGCTAAGGTTCCGTTTGCTCCATTAACGACTGTATTTCCCCAGTTGCTGAGTGTTCCTGCTGGACCGCTGGCTAGATCCAGATATTCAACGCCTCCGCCATTACCATACCAGGACCAGGCGAGCCAGCCCACCTTTTTTTCCTTCGTGTAGCTCATAATGGTGGCTTCATCGACATCTCCACCCGTGTGCTTGTCACCGAATTCGCCGATAATCACAGGGGCTCCAATAGCCAAGGCACTATCGATATTACTCTTGACTGTAGCAGCATTACCTCCAGCATATTCGTACATATGAATTGAGAAAATAGTATTTTTTAAGGTATCTGAATTAAATACAGCCTGACCACTAGTGAAAATAGATTGTGGGTATTGACCCCATCCCGCTGCATCTACAACTAAAGTGTTCTTAATGCCCGCATTTCTTAACGCAGGAATTGCCGCTTGGTATCCACTGGCCCATGTTGCAGTGTTCCAAGAACCGTACCATTCATTAGCAATATTCACAATGACACGATCTTCTTTACCGATCAAAGCATCCTTGATGCTGATCCAATAGTTTACTGCAGCGTTAAGGTCAGAGGTGTTGTCTGAGCCCGTAGCATCATGCACTTCCAGCATGGCAATCATTTTATACTGATCACAAAGTTTTAGAATATTTTGGACATCAGCTAAAGTATCGAGAGACCACTTGCTGCCATTAGAAAGTACAATTCTGACGGTATTGGAGCCAGTCGCTGCGATGGCCGGTATTGCAGTAGCCAGATCGTTTTTGTACCAAGTGTGTGCATGATTCACCCCACGCATTACAAAAGGACTGCCAGTAGCATCGTATAAAGTGGTACCGCTTACATAAAAACCTTTAACAGAAGTGTTTGCTGCCGCTGCCTGCTGTTGAGGTAAAGAAATAGAAAGAGTAAGGATACTAATTAATACTAACAAACTGATTTTCCGGAACGAAAAATGCTTTCTGAATTTCATCAACATTTCCTCCTTAATCAAATAGGGTTGCTTCTTTGATTATGCGTATCCTCCAGGTGGTTGCAGTAAATGCACTCAATTACAGGCATGTATCACCTCCTCAGTTATTTTGAATATAACATATAAAGGAATTTTTAGGAATAATAAATAATTTAACGATAACAATAACTTTATGTTTTATTAGAAAGATAAGAGAAATTGCTGATAAGGCACTCGTCTTTCATCTAACATTCTCATAAGAAATGATGTTATTTTTAGATTCAGGAAGGAAAATATAATTTTTTTTGCCTAATGATTTGGATTTCTCGCGATTTTCTTTCATAATATAAAGGGTAAACTAAATACAAAAGAAGAACCGTTGCCCGAGAGCGATGTGTTCTGTACAGAAGAGGCGATATTATGATTATCATGAAAACGATGGAAGAGATCGAAAAAATGCGTGCGGCGGGAAAAATTCTCGCTGAATGTCATCGTCAAATTGCGCAAATTTTGCAGCCTGGTATTACGACCTGGGAAATTGATGAATTTGCAGAAAAATTTATATTGTCTCAAGGAGCTACTCCTGAGCAAAAAGGATATAATGGGTACCCGTACGCAACCTGTGCATCTGTAAATGATGTAATATGCCACGGATTCCCGAAAAAAGAGCCGCTAAAAGACGGGGATATCGTAACCATTGACATGGTTGTTAACTTAAACGGCTGGTTGGCAGATTCGGCCTGGTCTTACGGGATTGGCAATATTAGTGAACAGTCGACCAAACTTCTAGACACTACTAAGGAATCTTTATTCCGTGGAATCGAGCAGGCGGTTGCAGGCAACCGTATTGGCGATGTTGCGCATGCCATCCAAGTTTATGCAGAGTCTAACGGGTTTTCTGTAGTGCGTGATTTTATTGGCCACGGGATCGGTTCAGAAATGCATGAAGCTCCGGAAGTACCTCACTATGGTCCAGCAGGGAGAGGGCCTCGTCTTAAAGAGGGGATGGTATTTACCATTGAGCCCATGCTGAACACAGGCAGTTACAGAACAAAAATTGATGCGGATGGTTGGACTGCGCGTACCATTGACGGCGGATTGTCAGCACAATATGAGCATACTTTAGCGATTACCCCACAAGGAACGATTATCCTGACTGAACTGTAATTTTGATGAAAAATAAAATGACCAGTCTCCGTAATGGAGATTGGTCATTTTTTATTAATCTGTAATGTTGCGAGTGTAATATTCAATGATATCTTTTCTCCTAATAATTCCAACAAATACACCCTCATTATCAATCACAGGAACGAAATTCTGATCCGCAGCAAGCGTCAGCATATCCTCCATTTCTGCATTAATGAGAACACTTTCGTTATGAACATGCTTTTGGATGTCGCTTACTGGAACTTCCCCTATATTGTCAAAGGTTAAATCTGCTGTGTTTTTCAGCTTCCACAATAGATCACCCTCCGAAAGTGTTCCTACATATTTTCCTTCATTATCAATAATAGGGATAGCCGTGTAATGGTGCTGTTCTAATTGTTCTAAGGCTTCCAGCATGGATAGTGAGTTAGTGATATAGGCGACTTGATCTTTTGGCAACAAAAAAGAGGATATTTCCATCGGCATGAACTCCTTTGTATTATGTTATTTTTTGATTAGGCTACTTTTATTTAAACATACTTTTGGAATGGATAGAATTTTAAATTTTCACCCCTTGAATTATAGGTAATAAGTCCTATTGAATAGAGGTCGTATTTTGTCGATTAAAGATATATTATCCTAGAGTGGAGTTGTTCAGATGGCATTGTATCGAAGGCTTTCATTAACGTTTAAATTTGTTATGGTGGTAAGTTTAGTAATTATTGTGATCTTTTTCTTTAGTTTAGTCGCAAACCTGGCTAATCTGCGTAGTGTGAGCATATCCAACGGTGAACTTCAGGCAGAGGTCGCAGGAAAAAGTTATGCGGAGACCATTCAGAATAGAATGATAGACATTCAGTCGACGGGTGAAGCGCTCGCTGAAGTACTCCTTGAATCAAGAGAACGTCAAACCTTGGACCGTGAAGATGTTGTTTCTACAATGAAAACTATGCTTGAGCACAGACCAGAAATTTTTGGGATGAGCATATTATGGGAACCCAATGCTTTTGATCAGAACGATCAGGCTAATATAAATAAGATGCCATATGATGATGGTACGGGGCGTTTTATTCCTTATGTCTTTAGAAATCAAGGTGCAATAAAGGTTGAACCCTTAAAGAATTATGATGTAGAAGGTGCGGGTGATTATTACCTTTTACCAAAAAAAGAGAAAAAACCGGTATATATTGAACCCTACTCCTATGAGACGACTGGTGGAGCTATAGAGATGATTTCGGTCATGCTGCCAATTTTGGATAAAACGGGTGCATTTCTGGGGACTGTAGGGTTCGATGTTTCGTTAACCCAATTGCAGGAAGAAGCCGTTAACTATAAACCTCTGGGAGGTTATGTTTCTTTAATCACTGCTAATGGCAAATATGCAGCCAACCCAAATGATCCTCAAAGTGTACTCAAAGAATTCGGTGATACAGAAGATAAAACAGTACTGTGGAAGCGTGTGAAGAATGGGGAGGCCAAACTGGGATACACGATAAATTCCAAGGGAGAAGACGTGCTGCGGACTTTTGTTCCGATACCAATGCCTGGAAGTGACCAGGTCTGGTACACACAGACAGCGATCTCTAAGGATGTTATCATGGCTGATTATGAACAAGCTAAAACAGAATTTTTTATCATTATGATTATTGGGATTTTGATTTTAGCTGTTATTGTTGGTCTTCAACTATGGTTGATGGTAGTTAAACCGCTTCGCTTGTTATCTGAGAAATTGCAGCTGATGTCTCAGGGGGATTTGACTCAAAGCCTGCAGGTTCGAAATGATGATGAATTCGGGAAAATGGCTACACATTTTAATCATATGACCCATAAGCTTCGAGAAATGTTTGGACTTGTCGCTGATCTATCAATGTCCGTGGGAGCTACCTCTGAAGAGCTGACAGCTAACGCTGAGCAGACTGGGAAAGCTGCTGAACAAATTGCTGTGGCAATTGGACGAGTAGCCGAAGGAGCGCAGCTGCAGAATGATTATGCGGGTGATTCTTCAATGGCGATGAGCGAGCTGAATGTTGGAGTGCAACGGATCGCTGACTCTTCGTCATCGGTGTCTGCGTCTGCAGATGAAGTTACCGATCAGACGAAAAAGGGCAGTGCGCAGCTGCAAATGGCAGTGAATCAAATGTCGGAGTTAAAGCTGTCTGTAGATGAGACGAGTCTGGCGATTGAACGTTTAGGCGAACGATCTGCTCAGATCAGCGGGATTATCGGCTTGATTTCGAACATAAGTAAACAGACCAATCTGTTGGCACTAAATGCGGCTATTGAGGCGTCCAGAGTGGGTGAACATGGCCGAGGTTTTGCGGTGGTGGCCTCAGAAATTCGCATGCTGGCAGATCAGACTAAAAAAGCTGCCGAACAAGTTACTGCTTTGGTTGAAGATGTGGTGCAAGATACTAATCAAGCTTCACAAGCGATGGCTGTCGGCAATGAAAAAGT
The DNA here is from genome assembly GCF_037963265.1 of Paenibacillus sp. FSL H7-0943. Classification (NCBI taxonomy): domain Bacteria; kingdom Bacillati; phylum Bacillota; class Bacilli; order Caryophanales; family Paenibacillaceae; genus Paenibacillus; species Paenibacillus sp. FSL H7-0943. The sequence goes on along the minus strand of NZ_CP150148.1, from coordinate 4,527,743 downwards.
AATTCTTGGTGTGCAGAGTGTATCTGATAGTGATCTTTTATTTACGTCGATTCTGACAGAGATGACACAGGTAACCGATCAGATCCAAGAGGTCTCAGCAGCTGCACAGCAGATGACCGCGGGAACGGAGCAAATTTCAGTTACCGTTAAACAATTAGCCGATCTTGCTTCGGAAGCTTCCTCTGACTCCCAAAGTGTAGCAGCAGCCTCTGAGGAGCAGCTTGCTTCTATGGAAGAGATCTCAGCCTCGTCGGAGTCACTAAGCTCAATGGTGCAAGACCTGTTGGATAAATTATCTTACTTTAAAATTTAGATTCCCTTTTCAAATTTAAAGAATGGCTGTCACCTAAAACTATGAAAATGACTGCTGTGTCGAAAGCAGATGCTTAGTCACTGGAAAATACGCTTAGTAACCTGCTAACGGACACAGTGGTCCTTAAAAGTACGATTATCCGATATTTGGTATGTTATCGGACTCCAGTGCAGCTATTGGACCGAAAAATGCTTATTATGAGCCTCTTTCCAAGGAATAGCGTCACTGGAGTCCGAAATCTAGCGGTAAAGAATTAAAACATGTAAATAACGTCTACCGAGTCCGAAAGCCCCGTAGGATAATGAATGTGTAGTCGTAGCAGGCCGCGAATGACCAAAAAACGCCGAACAGCGATTCTTCGATAACAGAAGAATCGCTGTTTTGTTGATTTTAGGATTTTGAAAGTGAGGAGGTCAGTCACCGCTCGTAGAATCAATTATGGCACAGCTCCTTCTTACCTCCCATTTTCTTCATAATGCAGTAGAGTATCTATTTGGTGTTAGCTGTGTTATAATCAATCTATCGAAAGTATTTACCTGGCGAATTCACATAGCGTAGAGGGTTATTCTTTAGACGTTAATAACCTTGTACCATATGTGAATTTTTATTTTTTTAGAGATTTTGCAAGAGATTTTTTGAGGATAAGAATAACATGTAAATAAAAATAAGGTGGTAATTATATTATGCAAACAGGAACAGTGAAATGGTTTAACGCAGACAAAGGTTTTGGTTTTATCGAGGTTGAAGGTGGAGAAGATGTATTCGTACATTTCAGCGCTATTACTGGTGACGGATTCAAGTCCCTGGATGAAGGACAACGTGTAGAATTTAACGTAGTTCAAGGTAATCGTGGTCAACAAGCTGAGAATGTAGTAAAACTGTAAGTAGTAAAATGAATCCCCAAACGTATCGTTTGGGGATTTTTTTATAGAAAGGTGGCGGATGTAAATGCAGGTGTTTGAAGACTGGAATTTAAAAGTTAAGAAAACCTTTAACGCTACAAGTAACAAAGAAGTATTGACGGTGTCTGAAGCGGGAAGCTTGCTCGGGCTGTCTAAAGATCAAATGAAAAGTTATGTAGATCAGCATAAGTTGACTAAAGTTCCGATCATGAGAAGTGTCGTCAGATATCTTTTACTGAAGAGTGAGATCGATATGATTGTGAAAAAAACCTAAGATCATCATTAATAAATAGGGTAGACCAATCCTTGATAGGATATGGTCTTTTTTTGTCTCACAAATTTCTTATAAATAGAAACTTATCGACCCTAAGATCGTCTATAATAATGGGATATTTTAGGTAACAGTGTCATCCGGCAAAAAATATCCTCACATACTGGTGGTTATCTATCAAAACATTACGTGAGATCTAAGGAGAAAATTATGAAACGACTAGAGCGTAAAGATTATTACAAAGCTATTGAGCCTTTAGGAAAAGTGAAAATAAATACGATGTTTGCTGAGTCCGTGGTTAAACAAGTCATACCTGGCAGCGTATATGTTGACGATATCGTTAACCCGCGTGCTTTTTACATTGCACACCCTTGTGGAATGTCTTTATTAATTGGAGAGTCGGATAATGAAGAGTTCAAGCGCGATCTTTTTGATTACATAACCAATAAAAATATGATTCGGCATCATCAAGAGTTGCTGCAGGCTGATCCAGCGGGAGGCTGGCCGAAAGTTATCGCTCATTGGAGTGAACAGGAAATGCTCCATAGAAATACAAGGGTCAACTTCAGCTTTAATTGCGAGAAATATCTGAAACAGAAAGCTTCTTATCTTAACCAAGACCTTGAAGTGGTGCGAATGAACAAAGAACGGTTTTTGGCGGCAACAGGAGATGTCAGTCCTAAGGCGTTTTGGAGGAATGAAGAGCAATTTCTTGCTGAGGGGCTGGGCTTCAATATTCTTGACGCTGGGGAAATTGCCTCTACGGCATTTTCGGGTTTTGTTAATGAGCATCAACTGGAAATAGGCATAGAAACTTCAGAAGCACATCGGGGGAAGGGCTATGCCTACGCGGTCTGTTCAGCCTTAATAGAATACTGTCTAGAACATCAGCTTGAGCCGGTGTGGGCGTGTCGTCTGGATAACGAAGGTTCTTTCAACTTAGCGCATAGATTAGGCTTTGAGACAACTTACATGATTCCCTATTACCGGCTGGTAGAATCCGTCATCAGGAAGGGTTAAGGATCCGAATGAAAAATAAACAGATTACCCATTCAGCTTCTTCATTTTCTTTAAGTAGAATTGAGAAAAAAAAGGTGAAGAAGAAAACTAAGACCAGCAAGAAAAAAAAGATCTGGCTATTTACGCTTGCTATCGTACTTATTGCTGGGCTAGGATCTTATGTTTTTCGTAAAGAACTGCTGATTTTCGGATTTAATAATGTTGTGGCTCCGACTATTGAACACACGCTTGATGGATCATACGTTCCTTTAGAAAATAATGAAAACGCTGAAGCTCCTGGATTACAACCAACGGCGGATAACAAGGATCGTCCATTTTCTATCCTCCTATTGGGTACTGATCAGCGGGGAAAAGAGAACGGGCTTTCTGATTCGATTATATATACTGTGATCCGGCCAGTTGATCATAAAGTATTGTTCGTGTCGATCCCTCGTGATTCCTATGCAGAAATTATCGGAGCGGAAAAGGTTAAAGGAGCTAGGAAAGAAACTAAGATTAATGCAGCTCATTCCTATGGCGGTCCTCAGATGAGTGTAGACACCGTTAAAAATTTATTAAACGCGCCTATCGAATATTACGCTACTATTAATTTTAACGGTCTTGTGGGCGTTACAGATGCTCTAGGGGGTGTTGAACTTCCGATTACCAAGGTGATTGAGAACAAGAGCCCGGATCATGAGAAATTAAGAATTGAACCGAACAAACCGATTTATTCTGGCGCTGAAGCGTTAATGTATGTAAGATACCGCGAGGATTCTGATTTTAAACGAACGGAGCGGCAGCGGATCTTTTTGAAATCTGCGCTTGAACGGATGAAGAGAGTAGATAATATCCTTAATATACAGAAAATCATCGAAATAGCAGGCAGTAATTTCCAAACCAATATGAAGTCAGACTTTATTCTTGATTTGGCGAAAAGAGTAATCCTTGAAGGGGGTACTCCTGAGATCACAAGCCATATGTTGCAGGGTGAGGGCAGACGGAAGGATCAATGGTATTACATGCTTGACGAAAATGATGTGAAGCGTACCCATGAGTTGATTGAGATTTGGCTGAATCCTGACTCTACCGATACGGATCTGTCCGCAGCTTCTGCGGATGACGCAGCATAGATGTTGTGACTGAATTATTTTATTTTTCATGTGGAGGTTGATCTCTCTGGCTGCAAAAACAAATGAGCAAATGTTACTCGAATTTAAGTCCCTCATCCCGTTCGTAGAATCTTTAGGTGAAGTATCAGACAAACATTGGAATCAGCCTATTGCAGCTGGTAAATGGACTTTAAAGGATATCATCTGTCATCTTATGTTATGGGATAAATATTTTTATGAAGGTGCGATTAAGAAAATAATTCTCCGGGAACCGATCACAACCAAGCAGTTGGATTTTAACGAGTTTAATGCTAACGCTGTAGAATATGCTAAATTATTATCTGAACAAACATTAATTGAACAATTTGTACGTTATAGAACTAAAATCATAGATGTAGCTGCAGGGTTAACGGAAGAGGAATTCAATCAGGAATATAAGGATGGAGATCGCAAAAAATTCAGCGTTCGCAAGTACTTGAGAAGTTTTATCCCACATGATAAGCATCATAAAAAACAGATTGAGCAGTTCTTAAAACCTTAAAACTTGGCGCGATTTTGAACTAACTTCATGGATTGGCGTATGAGGATAGGACCAAACATGCTTCCGGCAGAGGCGGCAATTAAGGAATGGAAGGGGAATTTTATAGCAAAATAAAAGACCCATCCAGCAACAATATCAATAAGGATGAACTTCTTGATCTCGGATAATGGTATGGTCACGAAGACAATGGATTGTTTGTTTCTCACAGCAATGACCTCCTAATTTTAAGAAAACATCTTATAAATCCACTGTTCATTCTATTTTGGAACTAAGATGTCCCATTCCGTCTAAATCTACAATCGAATCGTAAAAAAAGGAAGTATGCCTTGCGGATCTTTTTCGCAAAGTGTACTTCCTTTTTTGTATATGAGGATATTATCTGACTAATATTTGGCAGGGTATGGAAAGTCACAGAAGATATATTCAATCACTAGTACAATGTAAGCGTTGTCTTTTGTGAAAATATATCCTAAAGGAGCTAAGCTATGAGAGTGAAGAGACTATCTTTTAACCAGCTTGTGTTTATCTGTTTAGGTTTTCAATACTTGTTAATGCGTTTGTTCTCTGCCGGCGAGGCGATCGTTATCACATCGATAGAGCTAGTAATATATATTGTTTATACTGTCGCCACCCTTGCCGGATTGTTTCTCCGGAGCAGACGAATTGATAGTGAAGCTGTATCTGGGTTGTCGTCGTTATTTTTCAGCGTGTTATGGACGGTGTCTTTGTTCTCACAATTTCGGAAAGAAAGTTATCCAAATGCTTTAACAATCATTAATTCGCTGGGGGTGTCTTCAGCGGTAATCGTGATGCTCACGCAATTTATAATTTTGGCCAAGGCTTAGGCCTTAGCTGAAAAAAGGCGGGTGCCCAGTAGCTATTTTATGGCTATTGCGGCACTCGTTTGTTTTTTTTCATCCCCAGAAATGAAAGCTCACCCTGTTCATTCCGTTTAAATTCAAATTCACTGTCATGCTTGGTATGATGGAATCTTGTTTCTGAGATAGGATAGAACGGTGTAACCTCTTCATCATTCCAGACAAAATAATAGTCCTGGCCCCTACGCTCTACGCTCGCTTTGCAGCCAAATCCCTCATAGGTCCCCATATATTCAGCATACATGCTATCATCAAGTGGAAAGGCTCGCGGGAATATCGGCATTTCAGCAGGCTCACCGAATACTAATCCAGATAGAGATTCCGTTAACTTGGTAATGGGGACACAATCATAATTGGTCAACATGATGACGGTTGTCTGCTCTTCTGGATATCTGTGCATTTCACTTCGGAAGCCGCGATAAGCACCACCATGATACATTCTTTTACGATCATAACGTTCGTCCAAAAACCAACCAAATCGATATTTGAGATTACTTGAATGAAAAGCCATCTCCAGAGTATCGTGAGACACTAATTGATCGGAGTAAAAAGCTTGATCCCACAGGAAAAGATCAGCAGCCGTCGAATACATAGCACCCGCTGACAGGATAGAGCTCATATGTATGTATTCACCCTGAGTATACTCTCCCCATGAGGAATGATAAGGTGAGGCTAATTTTGAAATGATTTGCTGATTGTTATAAACTCCTGTATTTACCATGCCAAGAGGCTGTAATATAAAAGTAGTGATATAATCTTCAAATGTCATGCCAGTAATCTTTTCAATGATCATCCCCAATAAATAATAGCCTGAATTATTATAAGAAAACGATGTGCCAGGCATAAATGCAGGCGGTTGACTCACAAATAGCTGTAACATCTCCAAGGGAGTCAGCTTCAGTTTATTTAATTTTTGATTATATTCGGGTAGAGAAGTGTAGTTGGCTATACCCGAGGTATGTCCCAGCAGATGAAGGATGGTCATCCCCTCGAATGCATGCTGTTCAGGAAGATATTTTAAGATCGGATCTTCCAGTCGCAGACGTTTTTGTTCTTTTAGCATCAGAATCGCCATGCCAGTGAATGACTTGGTTAGCGACCAGATCCGGAATTTGGTATCTATAGCGTTCGGGACCTGATGTTCTAGATTCGCATACCCATATGCTTTTTGTAGCTTGATTTCTCCATGCTGAGCTATCAAGACTGTGCCGCTCAATGGCCAGCTTTGTTCGTATTTATCTAAAAATTGCTCCAGACGCTGGGATTGTTTATCCACAGGTAACCCCTCCTTAAAGGCATATTCTAACATAATACTAAATTCTGTTGAAGCGGAGAGAAATCCATGAGATATGATTGTTTAATTATTGATGATGAAACTGAACTTGCGGAGACCACCTGCGAATATTTTAATTTGTTCGATGTTCAAACCGCGTTTGTTACAAGCGCTGATGCCTGTCGAAGCTTTTTACGTGAGCATCAGGTCTCAATGTTACTGCTAGATATTAATTTAGGCGGTGAATCCGGCTTCCAGTTATGCAAAGAGCTGCGTCAGACGATGGGGATTCCTATCTTGTTTATTAGTGCCCGCTCGAGTGAAGATGATGTATTGATTGCTCTTGATATCGGAGGAGATGACTATATTCATAAGCCGTATACCCTGCGAGTGCTGCTCGCAAAAGTGAAGGCGGTGCTTAAACGCCACAATAACGAAGTTATAGCTGAGGCAGCTATCCTCCAAGCCGGCCCTATCCAGATAGACCCCGAACTTAGGAGGGCAAACCTTAATGGCGTAGCTCTCAAGCTGAAAACGATGGAATATAAATTGCTCAGCTATTTGATTCAGCAGAAAAATAGGGTAATCCCCAAAGAGGAGTTATTTACTGAGGTATGGGGAGATGTTTTTGCGGGGGATGGCACCTTAAATGTACATATCCGTCATCTACGTGAGAAGATTGAGCAGAATCCTAATGATCCTCAGTACATCCGTACAGTATGGGGCATCGGTTATGCTTTTGAGGACAAATAGTTATGACAAAAAAACTGCTGTTGGCCCTTCTGCTTACTATATTTGCCGCAAGTTTAGCGCTCACCTTCCTAATTCTTAATTTGCAGGTGGAGACAGGAACAGATAGAGTGGCGATCAATACCATTGTGAAGCTCACGGAACAGAACTGGGACAAGCTTGATCCGAAGCTGTACAAGGAAAGTCCTTATGAATTTGCCATTATAGATACCACGGGAGTACTTAAATATCAGACGGGAAATGCGATTTCCGTTACTGTTAACGAAGCCATCAATAATCGGGATACTCTAGTGGACGTTTTTGTTCAGGATAAGATGGTGGGGAAGGTGATTATTAATAATGATTACCGTGCGATCTTTATACATATGAAAAAACAATTTATACAAGTTTCTATTGTGATGCTGCTTCTGCTTACGGTTCTAGGCGTTCTCTATATTTGGTTCCTGAATCGATCGGTTCTCCGTCCGTTCCGCAAAATGCAGCAATTCGCGAAGCATATCGCGAGAGGTGATCTGGAAGTGCCGCTGGAGATGGATCGTAATCATCTGTTTGGTGCTTTTACCGAAAGCTTTGATATGATGCGGGAAGAGCTTGCAGCGGCTAGACACAGCGAATATTTGGCGAATAAAAGTAAAAAGGAACTGGTTGCTAGTCTCAGTCATGACATTAAAACACCCGTTGCTTCGTTAAAGGCGATCACGGAACTGATGTTATTAAGCGCAAGGGATGAGAAGACCGGCAGACAGCTTAACACTTTGTACTCCAAAGCAGATCAGATTGATCGTCTGGTGACTGATATGTTCCATTCGACCTTGGAGGAACTAAATGAACTTAAAGTCAGCTTAACGGAAGAGCAAAGCCACCTGCTGATCCAAATTATAAATAATGTAAATTTCTATGAACGGATTTCAGCAGCGTCTGTGCCTGACTGTCTCATTACGGTGGACCCCTTGCGGTTGCAGCAGGTGATCGATAATGTTGTGAATAATTCCTACAAATATGCCTACACAGACACACCCATAGATATTAAGTTTGAGATCACGGATCATTATCTGGAGGTAGATATTCTGGACTATGGTCCCGGGGTTCCTGAAGAGGAGCTGCCTTTAGTATTCAATAAATTTTTTCGGGGCAGTCTGGCCGTGAGCCAGAATGGTGCAGGTCTAGGCCTGTACATTTCCCGTTATATGATGCAAAAAATGCAAGGCGATATTCTGTGCTCCAATCGGGAGGACGGATTTACAGTCAAACTGCTAATTCCTTTAGCAGGACAGAATTAAGAATTAGCTAAGGATTGCACAAAGACATGTTAAGAACATTTAACGTACGATAAGGTTGCAATTACGAATGAGCTTGTGATTGCAGCCATTATATTTCGCGTAGAGCTATGATTTTTTTTAGCGCAATTAATGAGCATGAAACTAAATGGAGTGTTCAACATGAGCGAAGTGAATAATAAAGTGCTGATGCAGACTAATAAGCTTGGAAAAACCTTCTCCCATGGAGGAACTCAGCAGCATGTTTTGAAAAATCTGGATCTGACCTTATATCATGGTGATTTTACGATTATCATGGGCAGCTCTGGTTCTGGTAAATCAACACTGCTGTATGCCATTTCGGGTATGGATAAGCCAACACTTGGAGAGGTTCTATTTGAAGGTCAGGATATCACAGCCATGAGTAATGATCAGCTTGCGATATTCCGGCGGAAGAATTGTGGGTTCGTGTTTCAGCAGATTCATCTACTGGATACGATGAGTGTCCTCGACAATGTATTATCAAGTGCTTTTCTTGTACAAAAGGATAGAGCAGGTGCTGTAAAAAAAGCCAAAAAGCTACTCTCTGATGTAGGTCTGGATGACTCTGTCTGGGGCAAGTTTCCGGCGCAAATCTCAGGTGGCGAAGCTCAGCGGGCGGGGATTATCCGGGCATTGATCAACAGTCCAAAAGCGGTTTTCGCCGATGAGCCGACGGGTGCGTTAAATAGTTCAGCAGGAATAGGTGTACTGCGCGTCCTTACTGAGGTGAATAGACAAGGGCAAAGTATAATTATGGTTACTCATGATTTTAAAACCGCGTTGCGTGGAAATCGGATATTGTATTTGCGGGATGGAGTCATCGTGGGAGATTTGCGTCTTACCCCTTATAGCGAAGATAACGGAACTGAACGGCAGCAGCAATTACAGTCCTTTCTAACCGAATTGGGGTGGTAGGGATGAGTAGCCTAATAGGAAAATTAGCTTGGTCCAATATTCGTAAAAGAAAAAGTGCTACGGTTACGCTCTTCATTCTTATCATGATAGCTGTGCTGCTGCTGAACATTGGTCTTACGGTCATTTTGAAGCTCAATTCCTTCCAGCAAGAAAAAATGACTGAATTAAGGACTCCAGAAATAAGTGCATATTTTCCAAAAGATGATTATCTAGAAGAGTATGAGGAGCTTGTGGATAGTTATTCATATACAGAATCCTGGGAGAATGAAGCAGCAATTCTGTTAGCAGATGCTAAAATGAAGTACGGACAAACGGACACTACGGTAGCTTTTATAATTCTTAACATGGATACACCGCGGACCAAGGGACTGTTCAAGACAACGACTCCGCCAGGATCTAAGGATGCAAATATGATCTATTTGCCTTATTTGTTCCATGTTGGATCGGGGTATAACCTTGGGGATACCTTTACTTTTGTATACGATAATAACTCATTTTCTTATACCATAGGTGGCTTTATTGAGGAGCCGTTGCTAGGGACGTTAACTAATGGAGCTTTAAAAGTTTTTTTGACTGATGAAGGTTATAAACAGTTGGGGGAACGTCTTGGAACTGAAGCTCAGTACAGCTATCTATCAGCAGATTTAACCGATCCTTCAAAGGATGTAAAGCTGGAGCAAATGCTTAGTGAGCGGATTTTTGCCTCAGGAAGTACGGATCAATTTCAAGTCATGCGGGCAGAGGTTGGGCTCGAAGGGAACCGTGTTTTTGTTAATCTTTTAGCAGCCATTTTAATCGTATTTGCACTGATTATGGTTCTAATCTCGCTTATTGTCATCAGGTTTCAAATATTGGGGCATATTGAAGACAATTTAACGAACATCGGTATTTTAAAAGCTAACGGTTATACTTCATGGCAGATTAAAAATGCGCTTCTGCTACAGTTCACCTCAGTTTCCATCATTGCAGCTATACCGGGAGGCGGGTTATCTGGGCTGGTTATGCCGTTGGTAGGGAATATGATTTCGTCTTCAATCGGACTTCTGTGGCCAATATCCTTTGAAGGGGTCAGTGCAGTGCTTAGTTTGGTTATTGTCTCTGGACTAGTGCTACTTGTTACCTATCTGTCGAGCCGGCGAATTCGGAACATTACTCCGATTACAGCTCTGCAGAGCGGAATCCTCACTCACAATTTCAAGCGGAACCCAATTCCACTCGAAACATCCCGGATGAATCTGCAATTCAGCTTAAGCCTTAAAGCTTTAGTAAGGCAGGCGAAACAGAATATGATGATCGTATTGATCGTTGCCGGATTAACCTTTTCTAGTATTTTTTGCTCTATATTGAATTTCAACTTTAAGGGAGATACCTCCGCCGTTATAGAACTGGTAGGTATAGAACGCAGCGACTTTTTGTTATTGCCGAAAAACGGTGACCTACAGCAGGGGAAGTTTACAGAATTAGAAGCCATGCCAGGGGTTGAAAAGTTGACTGTATTGGATAGCATGGTCGCTTCGATTAAAAACACCAGCTTTATGCTCCGGGTATCTGACGATTATAGCAAGCTGGAGACACAAACCATATACAAAGGGCGAGAGCCAATTTATGATAATGAAATTGTGATTTCCGGTGTTATTGCAAAGTTGGAAAATTCAGAAATAGGGGACGAGGTCCCGATCACTTTTAATGGTGTGACGGAGAATTATTTGGTTACTGGCTTAAGCCAGCAGATTAGCCAACTTGGAATGGTGGCGAGTATGACCGGTGATGGAATGAGAAGACTTCAACCGGAGTACACCCCTCTGTCCATCAATGTGTATCTGAAAGAGGGGGGAGATGCACAAGCTTTTGTGAAGGATCTGGAAGCACGCTTCCCTAAGCAATGGAACATTACTAACATTCGAGAAACGGTTGATAGTACGCTCAGTACATTCACTGCCGCAGTATCTTCTATGACAGCAGTCATCACTGTGGTGACGATTATAGTAGTCAGTCTGATTTTGTATTTAGTGATTAAGACTTTGATTCTGAAGCGGAAACGTGAGTTCGGCATTCTTAAAGGAATGGGTTATACCACTTTTAATCTGATGACGCAGATTACCTTTAGTCTGTTTCCGGTGATTGTGGTGGGAGTAGCTTTGGGGAGCATAGGGGGGTATTTTTTCTCAGACTCAGCGTTTGTACTATTGCTCTCGAGTTTAGGGATTTATAATGTCCAACTGGCGGTTAGTTTGCCTCAAGTATTGCTATTGTGTGCAGCCATTCTAGTAGTCGCTTATGCGGTGTCTATGCTTGTTGCCCGGCGAATTCGGAAGGTTAGTGTGTACGATTTGATTATGGACTAATTTAAGCGAAAAACAAAAAAAACAACGAGCAGGAGGTTAGTTACTCCATGCCCGTTGTTTTTTTATTACATATTCATTCGTCCGTCATCATAATTGAATTGCCAGTCGATGCCGAATTTATCTTTTAGACTACCATAACAAGAGCTCCAGAAGGTTTCTTGCAGTTCCATAACTACTTTACCGCCCTCTTGAAGCTTATCGAAATATTTCTTTATGTTATCTAAATCCTTACTAACTACGGAAAGACTAATATTGTTTCCTTCGATAAAAGGCATGCCTGGAAAAACATCAGAAAACATTACATTACTGCCTTCGATATTCAAGCGGGTGTGCATAACCAAATCTTTAGCTTCCTCAGGAAGAGTGAAATTGGGATCGGGTGGTGTTTCACCAAAGGTCATGATTTGTGGACGTTCAGTGCCAAACACCTCTGCGTAAAACTCTGCTGCGTCACGACAATTCCCATTGAAATTAAGATAAACATCGATAGACATTTTTTCCACTCCTTAAAGGTTTGTTAGCGTTACTTCGAAAATACTTAAAATTCAAAATACCTTGTCACTTCCACATTGTATCATTTACCAGTTTATAAACAAATATTCTTATAGTCTCATTATTAAACTTTTATTTCATCTACTATCTTCTAATTAAAAATAGGATATGGTAGTATTCAAGAAAAGGGATAATTTTCTATAAATTAAATAAAATTATATTTATGTTAAATAGTTAGGGGATTTAGGCTCTTGTTAGATCTTTAAAACGGAGGGGAGGTGATGATGAGTGCGGGTAAGGCATAGAGGAGGTGACCATTCTTTAAAGGAGTGAATACTGCAATTGTAGCATCGCGTGGCTATTAATAAATTATTTACGAATTTATTTAATTGTCGAAAGGAGAATAATAAATGACAAAAGCACTAAGGAAGCAAATGTTGTTATTGCTTACGATCATGGCTTTAGTTATCACCGGATATGCTCCTTCTACCACGTATGCCAGTGAGGCACATGTTGACAATCCGTTTGTAGGAGCTACAGCATATGTTAATCCTGATTATGCCGCACTGATTGATACCTCTATTGCTCAGGTTACCGATAGTACTTTAGTTTCCAAGATGGAGACCATTAAAAAATATCCGACAGCCGTATGGCTGGATCGAATTGCTGCAATTTATGGCGGGACAGAAAACGGAGGCAGAAAAAGTCTTGAGGAAACATTAGATTCCGTACTCGCGCAAAAGCAACCAAACACGCCGATTACAGCCACATTCGTAATTTATGATATGCCTGGGCGGGATTGCCACGCTTTGGCCTCCAATGGCGAGCTGCCACTGACAGCAGCGGGTTTGACAACCTACAAATCAGATTATGTTGACGTAATCGCCAGTATTTTTGCAAAGCCCAAATATAGTGACATTCGTATAGTGACGATCGTAGAGCCGGACTCGCTTCCGAATCTAGTTACTAATCTCAGCACACCACAGTGTGCTCAAGCTAACTCCACGAATATTTACCGTGATGCTACACGTTACACTTTAAATGCTCTCCATGCCATTCCAAATGTGTATACTTACATGGATATTGGTCACTCTGGCTGGCTCGGATGGGATACTAACCGTGGCCCCGCTATCGACCTCTTTACTTCGGTTGTGTCAGGCACTACAGCTGGACTTGCTAGTGTCGATGGATTCATTACGAATACAGCCAATACCACTCCACTAGTAGAACCTAATCTTCCAGATTCGAATCTTACGATAGGCAGCCAGCAGCTTCGTTCTGCAAGTTATTATGAATGGAATCCGTATTTTGATGAAGCTGATTTCACAGCAGCTTTGTATTCAGGTTTTGTAGCAAAAGGTTGGCCTTCCACGATCGGCTTCCTTATTGATACTTCCCGTAACGGGTGGGGAGGACCTAATCGTCCGACTAGTGCAAGCGGAACAACCGTTAACGCTTATGCGGATTCCGGTCGGATTGATAAACGTCTCCATCGCGGCAATTGGTGTAATGCCAGCGGTGCCGGAATTGGAGAAGTTCCACAAGCAGCACCCGCAGGTTATGCAGCCTCACATTTGGATGCATTCGTCTGGGTGAAACCTCCGGGAGAATCTGACGGCTCCAGCAGTGCCATTCCAAATAATGAAGGCAAGGGCTTTGACAGAATGTGTGATCCAACTTATACCAGCTCAAGCGGCACACTGACCGGTGCATTACCTAATGCGCCTGTATCAGGCCACTGGTTCCATGATCAATTTGTTCAGCTGGTACAGAATGCTTACCCTGTAATTCCTCTGAGTAACGGAGGGGGCACTGTAGTTCCAGCGGCACCCACTAACTTGGTAGCGACAGCGGGAGATGCAAAAGTAAGCCTGAGCTGGACGGCATCCAGCAGTGCGACTAGTTTCACAGTAAAACGAGCGACCACAAGCGGAGGGCCGTACACCATTGTAGCAACCGGGCTAACGTCAACGAGCTACACCAACACCGCCCTAACGAACGGAACAACCTATCACTATGTTGTAAGCGCAACCAATAGTGTAGGAGAGAGTGTGAATTCGGGACAAGCGAGTGCGACCCCAGCAGCAGTGGCGACTGTTCCGACGGCACCCACTAACTTGGTAGCGACAGCGGGAGATGCAAAAGTAAGCCTGAGCTGGAGCGCATCCAATAGTGCGATTAGCTACACTGTGAAAAGTGCAACCACAAGCGGAGGCCCGTACACCACTGTAGCAGCAGGGCTAACGACCACGAGCTACACTAACACCGCCCTAACGAACGGAACGACTTATTACTATGTTGTAAGCGCAACCAATAGTGTGGGAGAGAGTGCGGATTCTACACAAGCGAGTGCGGCTCCAGCAGCAGTGGCGACTGTTCCCGCGGCGCCAACCAATTTGGTAGCGACAGCAGGAGATGCAAAAGTAAACCTGAGCTGGAGTGCATCCAGTGGTGCGACTAGTTACACTGTGAAAAGTGCAACCACAAGCGGAGGGCCGTACACCACTGTAGCAACAGGGCTAACGGCAACGAGCTACATCAACACGGGCTTAACGAACGGAACAACCTATTACTATGTTGTAAGCGCAACCAATAGTACAGGAGAGAGTGTGAATTCGGCACAAGCGAGTGCTGTTCCACAAGTTCCGGCAGCAACTAGTCTGACGTTGCAGTATCGGGCAGGAGATACTAATGCGACAGACAATCAGATCAAACCTTATTTTAATATTAAAAATAACGGCACAACCGCAGTGAACTTAAGCGATCTTAAAATCCGTTATTATTTCACTAAAGATAGTAATCAGACGTTAAATGGCACAATTGATTGGGCACAGATCGGCAATAATAATGTTCAAGTCGCCTTTGCAGACTACACTGGCACGAATGCAGACACTTACGTTGAACTTTCGTTTGCTTCTTCGGCTGGTTCCATTCCAGCTGGAGGCCAGTCCGGAGATATTCAACTCAGAATATATAAATCAGATTGGACTAATTTTAACGAAGCCAATGACTACTCCTTTGATGCTACTAAAACTGCTTATACTAACTGGGATAAAGTGACGCTTTATCAAAGTGATGCTCTCGTATGGGGAATTGCTCCGTAACGGAAGCAGGGGATATTTAAAAGAGCCGCTGGAGTGATCATGGCGGCTCTTTCTGTATTATTTAATTCGTTTACCGAGTAGCACAAGCAGCCAGATGATTCCAGCCCCAACAATGGCGTGACCAAGACCCGCAATATGGGGCAGGAAGCTAATATCACTGCCGTTAATTTGCAGCATTCCGCGTGTAGCCATTGCACCAATCGTGATTAGAAGACCAATGTTATAGACAATGTACCATGCACCAAAAGATTTAGCCTCATGGATATTAAATAACTTGTCTAAGATCATAGCAATAATAAAGAAAAAGAATCCTAAGACTAGAATGTGAGTGTGAAGCGCAACTAATATAGTATCTCCTGTGAAATCATTCATTTTAGTAATTTCGCGATAGGCCACTCCGGCTATCAAACCAAGAATTGCATAGAAAAAAGACGTGTAATACAATTTTTTCATAAGAATATCTCCTTTGTAGGTATCGTTATGATTGAAGTGTATCAAGCAATTAAGAACGCAATATGAACAAATGATTACAAGGTGAAAAAAATCACTAGTTTATAAAATACATTATATCCTAAAGGAAGTTTCACTTTCCACGACGAACTGTACTACTAGAGAAATGAGAGGAGACTTAAGGAAAATATGATCGATAACGTTGAAGGATTTCCTGTGCTCGAAACAGACCGCTTTATTTTGAGAAGAATTACACTGGATGATGCTAAAGAAATATATAATTATTTTTCAAAAGATGAAGTGACCCAGTATTATGATCTGGATAGCTTTACCGATATACAGCAAGCGATCAACCTTATCGAAAGATGGGATGAACGTTTCAAAGGCAAACAAAGTATTCGCTGGGGAATAGCCAGGCGTGAGGATAATATAATGATGGGTTCATGCGGATATCATAACTGGGCGCACAGAAATTTCAAAGCAGAGATTGGGTATGAATTATCTCCACTTTATTGGCGGCAGGGTGTGATGACGGAAGTCCTGACAGCTATTATTGCGTATGGCTTTGAGCATATGAAGCTCCATCGAATTGAGGCGTTTTATGATCCGGCTAATATTGCCTCCAAGAAGTCTCTTTTGAAAGCGGGCTTTAAGTATGAGGGATTGTTGCGCGAATCTTTTTTTGAAAAAGGTAGATTTGTAGATGCGGAGATTTGCTCTTTGTTAGCTTCCGATACGAACTAAGAAGTATAAAATTAAAAAAATGCGAGTTAACCATAATGCGAGAGGACGTATTATGGTTTTTTGTTTGTGATACAATAAATAGATTATCGAATTTATCCTACGTGGTACTAATCCAACATACATATCATGATGAAAGAAGGTGAAGGTATGGAGTTTGAGTATTTGCTTCGTGTAATTGGCGCGGGAATTTGTGGCGTATTAGTTGGATATGAACGCAAAAGCCGGATGAAAGAAGCTGGAGTTAGAACACATTTTGTTGTGGCCTTAGGTGCTGCACTCATGATGGTCATCTCCAAATATGGGTTTCAGGATCAAGCGGATTGGCCTAATCTTTCTCTTGATCCCGCTCGGATAGCTGCTCAGGTAGTAAGCGGAGTAGGTTTTTTGGGCGCAGGAATGATTTTTATGCAAAGACACACAGTCAAAGGGCTCACTACTGCTGCAGGGATTTGGGCAACAGCCGGAGTGGGCATGGCTATAGGGTCTGGTCTTTATATTCTTGGCGTAGGAGCAACGATAATCATTTTACTTGGGCAAAAGATCTTACACAGTCGTAACAGCTGGCTGGCCGCACCAAAAACCCAACAGCTCGTTATAAGTCTAGCTAACACAGAAGGCGCTATGGGCCGAATTCAAGAGTTGCTTAAAGAACACAAAATCGCTGTTCTAAGTTTTCATGCTGAAAATAACAGTGTAGAATCCGAATTAAACGTAGAAATCGTTGTAAGATTGCCTGAATCATTTAATCCAGTACAATTGTTATCGATGATCCAAGAGGACGCAGCGGTTAAGACCGTTGAGTTTCAATGATTTTTTAGCACCTTCGATGTAACTAACTCACTTCGCATCAAAAGCTACCTCCTTTTTGAGAGTTTCCTTTTGATGCGAGTGTTACCTTCAATTTACCATCGATTCACACACCCTCACATTAATCCAAGCAAAATACCACTTTCAGTCTTTTTATTCCAATTATTAGGTTCAAGATTCAAATTAAATGCTAATTCATGGGCTTATATGTTATGTCTGTGTTATATATTGAGTGGTTTTTGTGTTGGTTATCTTTCGTTAACCGCTTACATTTATTTTTAAATAAAAAATATGTCATTTATATTGACACATAAACCATGACCCTTTATTATTAATCCCATCACTGGAGAAACTAAATTAAAATTTAAATCAAAGAATACATTATCAGCGCTTTATTTGTAAATATTTTCTTGTTTTTGTGGTTTATTAATCCAATTAATGCACTGGAGAAAATAATTAGGAGAATGCCCGTGAAAAAGCACGATCAGGATTTTATGAAGCGACAAAATCGTTTAACGGTTTTCGAAATTATAAAAAATCAACAACCGATTTCTCGCGCTTCTATTGCTAAACAGACTGGTATGAGTCCTACGACTGTAAGTCGAATTGTCGGAGAGTTGACGGAGGAAGGATATTTACTCGATTCAGAGCAGGTATCATCAGGATTAGGTCGGAAATCAACGTTAATAGGTATGATGGACGCTTCTGTATTATCGGTTGGCGTTGAACTGGATCGCAGTCTTATGTCTATTGGAATTGTGGACTTACAAGGACAGCTTATCTGCAGTAGTCAATTTCCCCGTACACCAGACGAAAGCCCGGATCGAACGCTGGAACGGATTCATGAAGCCATTGAGCAATTGTTCCAGCAGCATGTGATTGACAGAACACGCATCGTGGGTATTGGCGTTGGACTTCCTGGCATTGTGAATAACGAAGAAGGAATTGTTGTCTTCTCTGTTCAGCTAGGATGGAAAAATGTGCCGTTAGCCAAACGCTTGAAAGAGCTGACAGGTTTTGAAATCGCTTTGGACAATGAGCTGAAAGTAAGGGCTCTTGCTGAACATCTTAAAGGAGCTGCAGTCGGCTCCAGCCGTACGGCATTATTGGGTTTCGGTCAAGGCGTGGGCTCTGCGATGATTCTCGAGGGAGAGATTTATCGAGGGGTGATGAACAGTGCGGGTGAAATTGGGCATACGACAGTGGATCCTAACGGAATGATGTGTGAGTGCGGCAAAGCGGGCTGTTTACAGACCTATATAAATATCAGTTCTTTATTATCTGAAGCTAATCGGATTCGCCCGATCCGTACGATTGAGGAGTTATTCGCAGCAAAACATGCAGGAGAACAATGGGCGATGCACTTGATCGACCGTGCACTCATGTATATGGCCATCACCATTAATAATGTCGTATGCATGTATAACCCCGACAGCGTGATTTTAAGTGGAGAACTCGTGGACAAATTCCCGGATATATATGAAGAAGTTGAGCAGCTGTACCTCTCGCGCTTTACCTGGGAGCCGCTTCGTGGTTCCTTTACGATTCATCGCTCGTTGCTAAATGAGAAGGGTGTAATTATTGGATCGGGACTTTTATCGCAGAATCGATTTTTTGCCTTAGATTAAATTAACTACTGCTGGGGAGGTTGTACAGATGGGATTTACAACATTGGTAGAAGAATATCGTGGTGGCCTGCTGGAGAATGTGCATTATGGTGCAGTTAGTGTAGTTGATGAGAAGGGCAACATTTTGTACAAAGCAGGCGATCCGGAGCATATGACTTATCTTCGCTCTGCTGCTAAGCCATTCCAAGCTTTGCCGGTAATGAAACGCCGGATCGATGAAGTATATGGTTTGACAAGTAAAGAAGCTTCGCTGTTTACCGCTTCACACCGGGGAGAAGCCTTCCATATTGAAGCGCTTGAAGCTCTTTTTCAGAAAATGGGATTAAAAGAAGAGTCACTACATTGCTGCTCTACATACCCGCTGAATGAAGAAGCCAAAGCAGAACGTCACCGGGCAAATGAACCCACTCGTAAAATCTTTCATAACTGCTCAGGCAAACATGCAGGGTTAATGGGCCTTAGCAAATATATGGGTTGGGATATAAACACTTATTACGATCCTAACCATCCTGTACAACAGGAGATTCTTGAGATGATGGCTTATATCGCTGAAGTTCCCAAAGCGTCCATCCCGCAAGGTATTGATGGCTGTGGACTTCCTATCTTCGCACTTCCGCTTCATAAAATCGCTTATTCCTATCTAAAGCTAGCGTGTCCCGATTTGATTGAGGATACGGATATACGTAACGCAGCCGCTGTCATTGCAAAACTTATGAACGATAACCCGGTTATGATTGCTGACACGAAATTTGTATGCTCAGAGCTCCTGAAGGATGACAATCTGACGGCTAAAGGTGGAGCAAAAGGGGTATACGGTATCGGACTCCGTAAGGAACGAATGGGTATATCACTGAAAGTATCCGACGGATCAGAACAAGTCTGGCCATGTATTATCGCATCGATTCTAGAACGTATTGGTTACAGCAATCAAGACACAATTGATCGCCTATATGCACTCGTGCCTAACACGATTGTTAATGATGGCGGTACTGTAGTCGGCGAACGCCGTGCTGTATTTCAATGGGAGATCTAGAGCATAAGGTCAAGAATAATCTTCAAGTTTGGTGATTAATCGGACTAGAAGCTTTTCTAATACATCGTTTGAATAGGGGAGTGTAAAAAATGAAAGCAAAAGGAAAAGTATGGTCAATGTTCATGCTGCTGCTTATTACAGTAGTAGTGACTGCAGGGTGCGGCAACAAAGCGAGCAACGAGGGACAAAACGGCAATACTGCTGGTGGAACTGAAACTAGCACCCCAACTACAAAGAATGATAAAGACATTGTAATTGCCATCAATTCTAACTTTATTACGCTGGACCCTCATAACGCAAGCGATACGCATTCAATCAGCGCTGCCAGAACGATGTACGAAGGTCTGATGGGTTTTGACGAGAATATGAACGTGGTTCCTGTTCTTGCCGCAAGCCATTCCATAAGTGAAGACGGGTTGGTCTACACGTTCACGCTGCAAGAGAATGTTAAATTCCAAGACGGTACTGACTTTAATGCTGAAGCGGTTAAAGTAAACATCGACCGTATTCAAGATGAGAAGAACAATCTGAGACTGCGCAAAAGCTTCGCAAAGGTAGCGAAAGTGGAGACTCCTGATGCTAAAACCGTGGTTATTACACTCAGTGAGCCGTACAACGCATTTTTAAATAAAGTAGCTATGGCACCTATTATTAGTCCGAAAGCTTTAGAAGAAAATGGCACCGATATTTCGAAAAATCCTGTAGGGACGGGACCATTTAAGTTCAAAGAATGGGTGCAAGGCGACCGCTTGGTTGTCGTTAAGAACCCTGATTACTGGCAAGCGGGCTTGCCAAAAGTGGATAGTGTGACCTTTAGACCTGTACCAGAGAATGGATCACGGATAGCCATGCTGAAAACCGGCGAGGCAGATTTTATTTATCCAATGCCAACGGAGCAAGTATCTGAGGTTGAAGGTCTTGAAGGAATTACTGTAGATACCATCGATTCGACAATCGTCCGTTATGTAACGTTAAATACGATGAAAAAACCTTTTGATGATGTGAAGGTACGTCAAGCCATTAACTATGCTATCAATAAAGAAGCTTATATCAAAGTTGTGAAATCGGGTCTTGGTGCTAAGCTTGATTCCACGATGTCTTCCAAAACACAATACTATTCCCCGCAAACAGGTTATGACTATGACATTGAAAAAGCTAAACAATTGCTTGCTGAAGCAGGTTATCCTGATGGATTCGAAACCGAAATTTGGGGTGAAAATGAATCCGAAACTATGAAGGGTATGCAATTTATTCAGCAACAGCTAGCACTTGTAGGGATTAAGGTAGACGTGAAATCCATGGAAGGCGGCACATTGTCCGACCAAATTAACTCTGCTAAGACACCTGAAGAAGCAAAAATTCAAATGTGGTATGTCAGCTGGTCTCCGTCTTCAGGAGATGCAGATGGTGCAACCAGAGGGTTGTTCAGTAGTGAAATGTTCCCGCCTGCTGGCTCAAATACAGCCTATTACAAAAATGAAAATGTAGACAAATGGATCGCTGAGGCGAATAAATCTGTTGATCCAGAAGCGGCTAAATCCATCTATGGCAATATTCAAAAAACAATTTGGGAAGATGCTCCATGGGCATTCATGGGCGTCGACCAAATCATCTCAGGCAAAAGATCGTATCTGGAAGGAGTTAAGGTCTTCCCGGATGGTTCCATTAATGTCCTGAATGCAGAAGTGAAATAATGCTAAACAAACGTTAGGTTTAATATCCCAAGAAATGAACGAGGCCGCTTCTGTAGTATGGTGGGAAGCGGCCTCACTAAATCATTTGTCGATACTGAAGGGGGCTTATGAGTTGGGTAGATATGCTTTACAAAGACTCCTCGGGGTTATTCCGCTGTTGTTCATTGTATCGGTGCTTGTCTTTTTGTTTATTCACTTAATCCCAGGCGATCCAGCCCGACTTATTGCCGGTAAAGATGCCACGCTTGAAGAGATTCGTGGAATTCAGGAGCAGCTGGGTCTCAATCTGCCTTTGTGGAAGCAATACATAAACTACATGGGTGATCTGCTAAGTGGGAATCTGGGCAATTCGATCCGTTCAGGGATCCCGGTTACTGACATGCTGGAAAGCAGAGTAATGCCTACGTTGTGGCTGACTTTTCTTAGTATGGCCTGGGCTCTAATTATTGGTCTTCTAATTGGCGTGGTTTCAGCCGTTTATCGCAATCGGTGGCCGGATCATTTAGGGACGTTGACAGCCATTTCAGGGATGTCTATTCCTGGATTTTGGTTAGGCTTGGTACTCATTCAAATTTTCTCGGTAGAGCTTGGTTGGTTTCCAACGGGTGGTGTTGATTCCTGGAAGTCCTATATTCTTCCTTCCATTACACTCGGGATGGGGATTATGTCTATGTTGGCCCGTTATTCTAGGTCATCTATGCTGGAGACTCTTCGGGAGGATTATATCCGTACAGGACGTGCAAAAGGCTTACGCGAGTATGTTGTTATCGGCAGGCATGCGCTGCGCAACTCTTTGATTCAGGTGGTTACCGTAGCTGGACTTCAGTTTGGGTTCCTGCTCGGCGGCTCTGTAATGGTTGAGACGGTATTCAGTATTCCGGGTCTTGGCAGGCTGCTAGTAGACTCCATTTTGTTCCGGGATTATACAGTCATTCAAGCCTTACTGCTTCTGTTTGCTACACAATTTATTCTTATCAATCTATTAGTAGATTTATTGTATGGCGTACTTAATCCGAAAATAAGGTTTTCTCAGTAGCTAATGCGACTAAGAAGCAGAATTTCAATAGATTTATAGGGTGAATTTAGGATCAGGAGGGATATCATGAGTGACAATTCGGCGGTGATGGGAGCAAAATCTCCATTACCCGGAGAGGTACTGGCCCCGGAGAAAACAAAAGGCCGTATGGGTGTTTTTTTACGTAAGTTCAGTAAACAAAAGATGCCCCTTGTGGCCGCATTTTTTATTATATTGCTATTCCTAATTGCAATTTTCGGGCCATTTCTGACCCCGTATAATCCTGATGAACCAAACTACGATGCTCTTATGGCAGGTCCTTCTGCTGCACATTGGGCCGGGACAGACGAATATGGCCGTGATATTCTAAGCCGTTTGATTGATGGTACTCGCTTAACCTTAGCGGTCAGTCTCAGTTCCGTCTTAATCGCAGGTGTACTTGGAACTATCCTAGGTCTGTTAAGCGGATATTATGGCGGTTGGCTAGATCGGATAATTATGCGTGGCAGTGATGTACTATTTTCTTTTCCTGACTTGCTGCTTGCCATTGGGATCGTCGCCATTCTCGGTCCGGGTCTATCCAACGTTGTTATCGCAGTTGCAGTTTTTGGTACTCCATCGTTCGCCCGAATTATTCGGAGCGTAACGCTGTCTGCGAAAGAAACATTGTTTGTGGAAGCGGCTCGTTCCATGGGAGCGAAGCATCGCCGGATTATTTGGCGGCATATTTTTCCTGAGACCGTGCCCAGCATTATCGTTAATCTATCCATGAAGATTGGCGGAGCGATCTTGGCCGCTGCTTCATTGAGCTTTCTCGGAATGGGTGCAAAAACAACAGAGCCCGATTGGGGCGCAATGTTAAGTATGGGACGTGATTATTTAAGTATTGCTCCACATATCGTTTATTTTCCGGGGATAGCCATCTTTTTAACAGTACTTGCATTTAACCTGGTCGGGGACGGACTGCGTGATGCTCTTGATCCCAAAATGAAAAACTAAGGAGGGACAAGACATGACTCAACATTTGTTGGATGTACAAGGGCTGAAAACGGAGTTCAAACGCGGCGATGGAAGTATAACTGCGGTTGCGGGGGTAGACTTTGCTATTAAAAAAGGCGAAGTGTTAGGCCTGGTTGGTGAATCTGGTTGTGGCAAAAGTGTAACCTCATTATCGATCATGCGGTTGCTTAAAGATACGCCGGGCAGAATTTCTGAAGGTTCTGTGCGTTTTGAAGGAAAGGATTTGACGAAGATTTCTGAGAAGGAGATGCGCCAAATCCGGGGAAATGATCTGGCAATGATTTTTCAGGAGCCGATGACCTCTCTTAATCCAGTGCTGCGGATTGGGCTGCAATTAACAGAGCCGATTAGACTGCATTTGGGTTATGGACGCAAGAAGGCTCGTGAGCATGCGATTCATATGTTGCGGCTTGTAGGTATCCCTCGCGCAGAGGAATTAATCGATGAATATCCGCATCAACTATCCGGCGGGATGAGACAGCGGGTTATGATTGCAATGGCCATGTCTTGTCATCCAAAGCTGTTGATTGCCGATGAACCCACGACCGCACTCGATGTAACGATTCAAGCGCAAATTCTTGATCTGATGAAGCAGTTGAAAGATGAACAGGATATGGGAATGCTGCTCATTACCCATGATCTTGGAGTAGTTGCCGAATTATGTGACCGGGTAGTTGTTATGTATGCAGGTCGTGTGGTGGAAGAAGCCTCTGTTCAGGAGCTGTTCGCCAGACCGCAACATCCGTATACCAGGGGATTGATTCAATCGGTACCTAAGCTGCGCCAGAATGTACATCGCTTGGAGTCTATAAAAGGGAATGTGCCAGACCTTTCACAAATGCCTGCCGGCTGTAAGTTTGCGCCACGCTGCGAATTTGCCATGGAGCGTTGTCTGTCGCAAGAACCTGAGCTACTTCCGATTGAGGGGCTAGAGCGCAAAAGCCGTTGTTGGCTTACACAGCAGGAGGACACGGAAGGAGCGGGATGTTTATGAAAGAGACTCCATTAATTGAGGTTAAGGGTTTGAAGAAGTTGTTTTCTGTGAAGAAGGGCTTCTTCGGAACGACTAAATATTTACACGCCGTTGATGGGATTTCATTCGCCATTCGTAAGGGAGAAACGTTCAGCCTTGTAGGTGAAAGTGGCTGTGGGAAATCGACTACGGGCAGGCTGGTGACCCGCTTACTGGAACCCAATCATGGAGAAGTATGGTTTAAGGGACAAAATATTAGCCATATCTCAGACAACCAGATGCGGCCTCTGCGCAAAGATATGCAGATGGTGTTTCAAGACCCTTATGCTTCACTTAATCCCCGCATGAAG
This sequence comes from Paenibacillus sp. FSL H7-0943, assembly GCF_037963265.1. NCBI lineage: Bacteria > Bacillati > Bacillota > Bacilli > Caryophanales > Paenibacillaceae > Paenibacillus > Paenibacillus sp. FSL H7-0943. The sequence continues at coordinate 4,502,836 of NZ_CP150148.1, read as the reverse complement.
GTGAAGGATCTTGTCGCCGAACCCCTGCTTATTCATACAAAGCTGTCCTCTAAAGAACGGGATAAACTAGCTTGCGAACTGCTAGAGACCGTTGGATTGAACAGTTTCCACGCCGAGCGATTCGCGTTTGAGTTCAGCGGTGGACAGCGGCAACGGATTGGGATTGCCCGGGCTCTGTCCGTTCGCCCAAGTCTAATTGTGGCGGATGAACCCGTGTCAGCGCTGGATGTATCGATTCAGTCCCAAGTGTTGAATCTGTTACAGGACTTGCAGGAGGAATATGGCCTGACGTATTTATTCATCTCTCATGATCTCAGTGTGGTCGAGCATATTAGTGATCGAATTGGGGTTATGTATCTGGGTTCTCTTGTGGAGACGGCTGATAAGGATACATTGTATGACCGTCCCTTGCATCCTTACACCCAAGCGCTGCTATCTTCAGTTCCCGTGCCCGATCCAAGCTTGAAGAAGGAACGCATTATTCTAAAAGGGGATCTTCCAAGTCCCGTTGATCCGCCGACGGGCTGTCGTTTTCATACAAGATGCCCTTCCTGTATGGAAATCTGTAAGCAACATGCGCCTGTATTCCGGGAAGTTGAACCAGGTCATGAGCTCGCTTGTCATCTCTTTGATGAAGAAATGTTGAAACTAGAACGATAATTTAAAATGTGAGTACACTTTACGGAAAAGAAGGGACAGCTATGAATATCTTGTTCGATTCCGCTAATGGGGCGGATACGCTTATCTACTTAGCCTATGAAGAGGAGACTTTTCCTCTTCGGCTGGGAGAAGCTCACAAACAGAGTGGCAGTGTGACATGGTTATATGCTCGCTCTGAGGAAGAGTCCGATGTGATAGCTATTGGAATGGGAAAACGCCGGGCTCTTACGCTTGAGAAAGTTCGCCGAGCAGCGGGATCTGCCGCCCGTACAGCCCTAAGAGAAGGAAGAAATTCAGCTTCATTTGTTCGTAGGACAGCAGAAAGTAATATTTCCGCTGCGGATGAGCTTCAAGCATGGATTGAAGGCTGGCTTCTCGGATTATATCGTTTTCAAACCTATCGTGGTGTTACTAAAATAGACATTTCAGTTGATTTGCTGCTCCAGACAGCTGATTGGCCTGAACTGACTAAGCTTGAACTGGAAGTTGTACTAAGTACTGGCCGCATGCGCGCTGAAGGAGCAGTGGTTGCTCGCGATCTGGTGAATGAGGTGCCCGGGACTCTAAATCCGGATCGGTTCGCAGAATGGATGGTCGAATATTTCGAGCGTGATAACGCAGCAGTGAAAGTTCATGTCTACCGGGGGCAGGAGCTGGTTGACCTACAGATGAATGGGTTGCTGGCGGTTGGAGCAGGCAGTAAACACTCCCCAGCCCTCGTTGAAATTCGCTATGAGAGTAACCCTGAATTGCCAATGCTGGCATTGGTGGGTAAAGGTGTTACCTTCGATTTGGGTGGGATGAATGTTAAGACCGCAAGTGATATTAGCGATGCACGTATGGATATGGGTGGGGCAGCAGCTGTTATTGGGGCGCTGGATATTTTAGTAAGGAATCAAGCTCATGTAAATGTGACCGCGTTGATCCCAGTTGTTGATAACGTACCAGATGCTGAAGCAATGCTGCCATCGTCTGTTATACGCTATCCTAATGGGCTGACGGTTCAGGTTGCAAATACGGATGGCGAGGGGCGGCTTATTATCGCGGATACTCTTATTCATGCAGCAAATATCGGGGCAACTAAGGTCATTGATATTGCAACGCTTACTGGAAATGTTGGCGCAGCGTTAGGATTAGGTATCGCCGGCATATGGGGTGATGGAGAGATGACGCAGAGCCTCGTCGAAATCGGTGAGCGCAATGGAGAACGACTGTGGCCCATGCCGCTTATGGATGAATACGAAGTCGATCTTCGAAGCAATTACGCTGATCTACGCAACGTTAGTACTTCACCTTTTGCAGGTGCGATTACAGCAGCGCTTTTTATACGGCGTTTTGTAGCGGAATCGCTGAGCTGGGTTCATATTGATATGGCTGGGACGGTTCAGTACAAACAGGATGTGGGGTATTCAGAAGCTGGAGCAACGGGCTATGGTGCTCGACTGCTCGCTGATTATGTCATGAAACAGGCACAACAATAACAACCGGAAGAGTGGAGGAAAGTTATGAGATTGGAAGTCATCGCTACCTGTATGGACGATGCCCTTACAGCAGAAGCGAACGGGGCTGACCGCCTGGAGCTCATTACTGCGATTACGGAAGGCGGATTAACACCAGGGATAGGATTGGTGCAACAAGTTGCCAAATCGGTTAACATTCCTGCGTTTGTTATGGTTCGCCCGCACAGCCGTTCTTTTTGCTATTCAAAGTATGACATTTTGACCATGGCAGCAGAGATAAAGCAAATTGCAGCCAGCGGTGCGGCGGGGATTGTGCTTGGTGCGTTAACCCCGGAAGGGACTATCGACGAGCGAGCGCTTGAAACATTATTGCCGTTGACCGAGGGATTGCAAGTAACCTTCCACCGTGCTTTTGATGAGTTGAAGGATCAAATAGAAGGTTATCGAACGCTTTGTAAGTATCCGCAAATTACGCGTGTGCTCACTTCTGCCGGGCCAGGTCCGGCACCTGAAGCTATTCCTGCTATGCGGAAGCTAGTCGAGGAATCAAAGGGTAAATCGGTAAGTATACTGGCTGGAAGCGGTCTGAAGCCGGAAGGTATTACTTCATTTATACATCAGACTGGAGTAACAGAAGTACATTTTGGGTCGGCTGTACGTTATGACAAAGACGCTTTGTCGCCAATCGATCCAGCAGCCTTACGGGCGTTAGCGGAGAGTATTCATTCTAACGGCTAATAATAGATAGTGAAAAGGTGAATGGGTTATGCAGAAGGTTGAGAGCTACGTAGTTGGAATCGATTTAGGAGGCACAAAAATTGCCGCAGCATTGTTTGATTCAAAGGGGACCGTGTTGAAACGGGAATTGATGGAAACGGCTGGGGCACGTACCGCTAAAGAAGTGGTGCAGCGAATGATCGATATGATCCGCTCCGTATCCGAAGGGCGACCACTCACAGGAGTGGGTCTGGCTTCTCCCGGAGCTGTAAATAGCCAGGACGGGATCGTTATTCACGGCACCAATCTTCCGGAGTGGGATAATGTTCCACTGAAGTATTGGATGGAGTTGGAGCTAGGCGTTGAAGTAAAGGTAGTGAATGATGCGAACGCTGCGGCTTGGGGCGAGTATGTCCGAGGTGCTGGCAAAGGTGCAGACAACATGGTTTATGTTACCTTTAGCACAGGGATTGGAGCAGGTATCGTCATTGACGGCAAGCTGCTTCTTGGCAAAAATTCATTTGCTGGTGAACTAGGTCATAATATTATTGACCCGAACGGAACGGAATGCAGCTGTGGAAGATTCGGCTGCTGGGAAGTTTTCGCTTCGGGCACAGCGATTCGGGATATGGCGCTGCGAAGTATGGAGAGCAGACCGTCGATGATTACGGAACTGGCTAATATAAATGGAGAAAAAATTACTTCGCGGCACGTATTTGAAGCCATGGCACTTAACGATCCCGTGGCCGTCGAGGTTATTGACCGGAGTATTCATTATATGGCACTAGGTCTAGCCAATGCAGTACATACGTTCAATCCTGATCGGATCGTGATCGGTGGGGGCGTGAGTAAGGCTGGAGATTTGTTATTCCCTGCACTGGTGGAGAAGACGGAGCTATTTGTCATGGATCCTTATAAGGGTACTTTTACAATTGAACCTGCCGCTCTCAAAGATGATGTAGGCCTAATTGGAGCAGCAGCATTATTCCATACCGCTTAGGTGGAGTGAAAGATTGATTCACAGCTTTCATTAACGGAGGAGTTGGAGAGATGGGTACAAGAGAAGAAAGAACGAAATGGTTCTTACAGGATAGGTTCGGGATGTTTATCCATTGGGGTTTATATTCAATTCCTGCTAGAGGGGAATGGATACGCGGCAACGAGCGGATGAGTAGAGAGCATTACATGACGTATTTCGATGAATTTGACGCCTCACGATATGATCCGAAGAAATGGGCAAGTGCAGCCAAAGCTGCGGGTCAGAAATACGCTGTGCTTACGACCAAACATCATGACGGGTTCTGTCTGTTCGATAGTAAGCTGACTGATTTCAAAGCGACTAATACGCCCGCTGGGCGTGATCTAGTGCGGGAATATGTAGACGCTTTCCGTGCTGAAGGTATTGCAGTTGGTCTATATTACTCTATCATAGACTGGCACCATGAGGATTATCCCGGTTATGGAGATAAGGCACATCCTGATCGGGATAACGAAGCGGTCAAAGATAAGCCGATTGATTTCGATAGATACTTGGAGTATATGCATGGGCAAGTAAAGGAACTGCTCACCAATTACGGTAAAATCGACATTATGTGGTTTGACTTCTCCTACGATAATATGACAGGGGAGAAGTGGAAGGCTACGGAGCTTATCCGGATGATTCGTTCCATACAACCTGATATTATTATCGACAATCGATTAGGTGGCAATATTCGTGCGGCAGAACCTGAGGAGTATGCTGGAGATTTCTTCTCCCCCGAGCAGATCATTCCGCCTGGCGGCATTGTTGACGTAAACGGCCAATCCATCCCTTGGGAAGCCTGCATTACCCTGAATGACAACTGGGGTTATCATTCCGAGGATAAGAATTATAAATCGACCAAGCAAGTCATCCGTACGATGGTCGAATGTATCAGTAAGAATGGTAACCTGCTCCTCAATGTTGGACCAGATGCCAAAGGTGAAATGACGCGGGAATCCCTGGTTATCCTTGACGAAGTTGGGGAGTGGATGCGCCTTAATGGAGATAGTATTTATGGATGCGGGAAGTCTTTGCTACCTAAGCCAGAGTGGGGACGTTATACGCAAAAGGGCAATAAATTGTATGCGCATGTCTACGACCGTGGAATTGGCCCGATCTATTTCCAAGGCTTGAAAGGGAAGATTAAAAAGGCTAGATTACTACGTGATGGTACCGAGCTAAAGGTGGAGGCGCCGTGGATGGCTGAGGAATATTCGGATGTTGACGGTGGAGCTTTTATTACATTAAAAGGCGCGATGTTACCTGATGAGATGGATACGGTTATCGAGCTTGAACTATTTAATTAAATCAGAAGGAGTTGTCCCATATGCCCTGAATGGCTGCTGAGACAACTCCTTTTTTTCGTATTCTTCGCCAACATTTGCACATACGAAACACCTATCGGACACAGATGACTCTAAACCCAGAAATATCGCACTTTTGGGATGCCAACGGACCGCATAGCCGCTATTGCCTTGAAACACCCCCGATATGGAGCTGATTCTAGGGAATAGCGTCATTGGAGTCCGAAGCCCTGTTCCAAAGGCAGAAAATGTGCAAATAACGTCATCTGGGTCCGTAACTCTCAGAGGGGGCTGACAATGTTGAAGTTGTTGCATTTGAAGCAGGCATTCAACGAGTCAGAAAACAAAGCGGCAATTCTCCAAATAACAGGAGAATCGCCGTTCTGTGAATACTAGAGGCGAGCCTTGCGGAAGCCTTCATATATATTGAGGACCGCAACTAAAATCAAGACTGCTATACCTCCACCTACTAGCCCCGTTTCAAATTGGTTAGCTGTAGTGGTTAATAAATTAGACATGTAGTTAATGAATTCTTGGTTAAATACATTCGGATTTATAAGGATAACAGCGAATACAATAAGCACAATGAGCTCAAGGGCCGTATTACATAATGCTAATTTTCTAGTCCATTGTCTCTTGATTAATTTATATATAGTTAACGCGACTTCTAATCCGATCACAATAAGAATAATAGGCCAATAATCAAGTAATACATGCTGATTAAAAGCTGGGGCCACGAAGTTAAGTGCGCCTTCACCGCCTCTATAGACTCTGATCAGGTGTTCAGCATTAAAATAAACAGTAGCCCAAATGGCAGTCCACAGTAAACTTCCGAACACTTCGAAGCTTGTAATTGCTTTTTTCTTATGGACAAGCGCGATATCCTTCAAATCATCAGGAGTCCATTTCCTTAATTTTGTAGTAAGAGGATGACCTTCCTTTCCTTTATCCGCCCGTTCGATAATAGCGAACACAACAGTTATCCAGAAAAAGACTTGGATGCCTACTTCAAGAAAGGTTCCAATTCCTGTACTTATAACTGCAGTAACAATATCCGCAACTGTTTTATCGCCGCTGTAGCCAATCAAGTAATCAGCAACCAGAGCGATTAAAGAAACAACTACAGCGATGGGTATAATCATTTTTAATAACGTAACATATAAATCGAAATAGCGTGGGCCGATGAGATACATGGGCTGATCGCGGTACTCACTAGCTAAAATAGCTGGATTGCCCAATTTTGCAAGGACGGCTTTTACCTCTTTTTCGTCATAATCATCCGGTAACATATCCTCGATGGTTGATCGTAATTCTAATGCGATGTCTTCCCGATTTTGTTCTGGTAACCTCCGAGTAACTTCATGAATGTAAATCTCAATCAGCTTCATGGTCATCCTCCCCTTGTAATAGGCCGTAGAGTTCTTTCGAATTCTTAAGCCATTCTTCCTTTAGCTGTAAAAAAATCTCTACGCCATAGTCACTTAGAACATAATACTTACGGGGTCTGCTCTCGGATGTGTCCCAGCTGCTCGTCACTAATTCCTGTTTCTCTAATCGGCGAAGTAATGGATATAGGGTGCTTTGATCGATGATGATGCTGGATTCCTCCAACAATTGAACGAGCGAATATCCATACTGGGGCGTTCGTAATTGACTTAAAACGGCTAGCGTTAACGTACCTCTTCTAAGCTCTGTGATTAAAGTATTTAATAAAGTACTCATTCACCCACCTCATTATTTAAAATATAAGAATTTATAATCTCTTATAAATTGTTCTTATATTTTTGGTTTAAACGCTTGCTGTCCTTAAGAGGACGTCGAAGTCGTTTATACTTACTATGTGTCATACAGTATTCGATCTATACTATGCATCATACACTATTGTTGTTCCAACATCAATTGAATAAAATAATCTTCTGAGAAATAAATAAGAAAATTTTTCTATTTTGTGAAGCAGTTTGATTAAAAGGAGGTCGTGAAATGATTCCATTTTTTAGTGACATCCCGAATGCTTCTACATGGGAGGGAGTTGAACCGGTTCATAAGGGCTGGTCAAAGGACAAGAAATATTACATTAGGACCTGCGACGGCAGAGAGTTATTGTTGAGAACGGCGGAATTCCCATTATGATCAGAAAAAACGGGAGTATGATCATTACGAAGTCGAGGAACTTGGAATTATTGATTTTAATAGATTTGATTATGGTGATCCATGGGTATTTTAATCATGATGTTCCAAATGTATTCTTTAGGCTTTATATACCGAAGTGGTATTGGCAAGTTATACTGAGTGAAAAGACTCAGCTATTTGAGAATAGTTAGGGGAATTAAGCGATGAATATACTGATTGCTGAAGATGAAACTGATATAAGAAAACTAGTGAAAATACATTTAGAAGATCGATCCTATCAAGTATTCGAAGCCAAGGATGGCATTGAGGCTTTAGAGGTTGTTAATCAACATGAAATAAATCTTGCCATTCTGGATATTGTAATGCCCAGGCTTGATGGGCTTAATCTGCTGCGACGGATAAGAGAGAAAAGCCATATTCCGGTTATCTTGTTAACTGCCCGCGGTGAAGAAATTGATAAGATAGTGGGCTTAGGCCTTGGAGCAGACGATTATATGGTGAAGCCATTTAGTGCTTCAGAGCTTGTGGCTAGGGTTGAGGCGCAGCTGAGACGAAGAAATGTATACGATCTTAGCCAATCGATAACTGAAGAAACAATCCAACATAGAGAATTGAAGCTGAATTTAAAGGAATGTATGTTGTACATAAATGAAAGTCCAGTTCTTCTAAATGCCAAGGAATATAAGGTGTTACAATGTCTGATGCAGAGTCCTAATCAAATTTTTACGCCCAAAAAGTTATATGCAGCGGCGTGGGAAGAAGATTTCTATAGTGATAATAATACGATTATGGTTACCATCAGCCGTCTAAGGAATAAGATCGAACGGGACCCGCACCATCCCGAATATATCGTTACAGTGCGTGGACTAGGTTACAAATTCTACAACCCAGGTAAATAAGATGAGAAAACAAAATATATCCTATCAATTGTTAAAAAACTATATCGCGATCTTTCTTATAACAACGGTTATAACGATATTGGTGATTGTTGCTTTGTTTTGCATGAACAGGCTGGGATCTAAGGACATTATTTATAATCAGTTAACGGCTGCTAAGCTTATGCAAAATGACTATCAAAGAATTGACACTAGTGTTGTTAATGATGTTGGGGGCAGTTTACAGGTTGTAAATTCCAATTACGAAGTCATACACTCCATTGGCAACAATCCATTTACGTCCAAGCAGATTAGTGTCAAAGAATTTACGGATTTTCTAATGAATACTGGCGCTAACAAAGATATGATCACTGTTGAATATAATGAGCAGGAACAATTTTGGCTGATCGTCTCTTTACCTATACAAGTGAAAATGACAGGCAGTTTCCATTGGAATTCAGATTCACCTATGCAGGATCATACCCTTCAAATGCTTGGGTTTATTGGGTTAGGTTATTTGTTGATTCTGATTCTAAGCACGATGATTTATGCGAGAATTACGGCGGTTAGTTTCATTAAACCCTTAGACCAGTTGTCCGCTGCTGTTGAAAAAATTAAGAATGGGGATTATTCAGCAAGAGTGCAGGTAGGCGGGAATCGGGAGTTTAGTCAACTGGAGCAGGCTTTTAATCATATGGCAGAAGTGATTCAGATCCAGACCTCGTTAAAAGAACAGAGTGAAAACAATCGAAAAAATCTAATATTGGATATATCCCATGATTTAAAAAATCCATTAACAAGTATTATGGGTTACGCAGAGCTTGAACTAAAAGAACAGGTGAGCGGTCGGATAGAACATTTGGAATTTGCCAAAATAATATACGAAAATAGTATCCGTGCCAATGTATTGATTCAGGATTTGTTTGAATTATCGAGAATGGAAAGTCCCGAATTCCGCTTGGATGTTACAACAGATGATTTCTCAGAATATTTGAGAGAAGAAATGATACATATGTTGCCCGAGCTTGAGGCTGCGGGTATGATCCCTGATTTTGTAATCGAGCCAGAAGAAATAATTCTACAGTTTGATAAAAAAAGAATGAATCGAGTATTCTCAAACCTGCTTTATAATGCCATCGCTTATCAGGAGCAAGGTTCTACGTTTCAAGCTGTGCTGGAAAAGGTGAATGATGGAGCCAAGCTTACTTTTATTAATTACGGCCAACCATCAGCCTTGAACCCGGCAGGTTCTGGATTAGGGTTACTCATTGTTCAAAAAATAATAGCTGCTCATGGAGGGACTGTTCAGCTGAATACGCAAGATAACCAGTTTGAAATTATAATTGAGCTGAACCGGCAAATTTAAGGTCTATGTAAGATTACATTAAGTCATATGAAATTTCCCAATGCTAAAATGGTTGATATTCAGTCTATTAACAATTTTACTTGGGGGAATAGATTATAATGATTGATGAAAAATTAAGTAAAAGGCAATTGATCTTAGGCGTTATATTAGCAGTAATGTACTTTTTAGGGTTGTTCTCTATTCTCTTGATCAGGCCGGTTATGGGGATTCTCAACCATGTTTTTATTTGGCAGCCAGAACAACAAAATCGAATGGCCTTAATGTTGAATAGTCTGATCTACATAGGAGTGATTATAGGTTTTAGGGGATTCTATAAACAAGCTATTCATGATTTCAGACAATACTGGGTCCGTAATATGTTATGGATGGTTTGGGGACTTTGTTTGATTATTATCATCGGAAGTATGTTGATCCCCACACTAATTTCCATTTTTCATCCTATTACAAAGTCTGTTAATGAGGTGGATTTACGGGCAATGTTGTCCTCGTATCCATTTATTTTTACAGTGAACGTGGTATGGATTGGCCCCTTGATTGAAGAATTAGTATATCGGGTTACCATTTATAGAACGATCCGCAGGAAGAGTCGTCTTCTGGCTTATCTGATATCCTCCTTTTTATTTGGCTTTCAACATGTCTATAGAGCCGTGGTGTTCCAGAGTAACTATAACGAAATGTGGAATATCTTCTCCTATATGGCTGCTGGATTAATCTTTGCCTACCTATATGAGAAAAGAAAAAATATATTAGTGCCTATAGGCGCGCACATGTTTAGTAATGGTTTATCTGTGCTTCTCTATTTCTTAAGTTAATACGAAACTTGACTTCATATCAGATTACTAGTAAACTGATAATCAAATAGATCCAATTCCAAAGTAATGGATGTGGCATAATGCGAGACAATGGATTCACTGAAGACAATAAACTAAGCTTATTGATCTGGCTGCGGCTGGTAAGAGTTTATGACAATAGTAACGATCTTTCCAATGAGTTCTTGAAGCAGTTTGATTTAACGGTCAGCCAGTTTGATGCGTTAGTACAAATACTATTACATCAGCCTGTGACACAAATGGATATTGCCGAGCATTTAACCATTACTAAAGGTGGAGTATCACATATGCTTGGCAGATTAGAAAAAGAAGGATGGATTGAACGCAAGCAGGATTGGAAGGTGAAGTATATTTCTTTAACTGAAAAGGGCCAGGCGCTTATCGAGAAGGTGCTTCCTTTGCAATCGGATTTCCAAGCTTCGTTATTCGATCCACTGACGGACGACGAGAAGAAAGTATTTTACAGCATGCTTAAGAAGATTCACCGCCATAGCCTGAATGAGAATCGGATTCCACGAGGAGTTCAGTAGTATTGTAAAAGCTTTATTCTGAATAAAGCTTCCTTTTTTCAGCATCAGTTTACTAGTAAACCATAATTATATTAGGAGGAAATTAAAATGAGCCAACCACAAATAACCGGACAACATCATGTATCAATGATTACTAAAGACGCTAAACAAAACCTATGGTTTTATACAGAAGTACTGGGACTAAGACTTGTCAAAAAAACCGTAAATCAGGACGATCCAACCATGTACCATTTATTCTATGGCAACTCTAATGGCGCTCCAGGCACCGAGGTATCCTTTTTTGAAATGCCAAATGCAGGCCAGACCCGGAAAGGAACGAACAGTATTTCTGCAATCTCTCTTCTCGTTCCTAGCGATGAGGCTTTAGTATATTGGGCTAGCAGATTAGATACATTTGAAGTCGCTCATGAAGCTATCGTAAGTATAGAGGAGCGCAATTCGCTTACTTTTCAGGATAGTGATGAATTAACGGTTCATCTGGTGTCCGCAGAAAAAGATAATGTGACTCAGCTGGTAGAACCTTGGATTACTGATGATATTCCACCACAATATGCCATTGTTGGATTGGGTCCCGTTGAATTGACTGTTCGTGAGGCTAGCCGTACAAAGGCTGTTTTGGAGGATATTTTAGGCTATACACAAGTTCGTAGAGTGCCATCCATGGGTGACCCGAAGGTAATGGTGGATATTTATGAAACAGCTAAAGGCGGCTTGTACACTGAACTTCAGCTCAAAGAAGTTAATGATCAAGACCGGGAAAGACCGGGAAGAGGGAGTATCCATCATGTGGCTATAAGAGTGAAGGATCTGGAAGAATTAACCGCATGGGCTGCTAAAATCACAGCTGCAGGGTTCAAGAACACAGGGGTCATTGATCGTTATTACTTCCATTCCTTGTATTTCCGTGATCCGAACCATATTCTTTTCGAGCTTGCTACAGATGGTCCAGGGTTTGAGATTGATGAATCTTTTGACACATTGGGCGAGAATTTGACCTTGCCTTCTTTTCTGGAAGAACGCCGGGAAGAGATTGCATCGAAGCTTCATCCTATCCAATAATACAGCGAAGAAAGTAGGACATCATCATGATGGAACAATATAGAATCGACGAGAATAAGGGTTTAGAAATAGGTTTATACACTTTAGGTGATCATGTTGCAGATGCCTTAACAGGTAAACCAATCAGTGAACGACAACGGATTCAAGAGATCATTGCTGCCGCCAAATTAGCAGAGGATGCTGGATTAGATGTATTTGGAGTGGGGGAGAGTCATCAGCCGAAATTTATTACTTCAGCAGCATCGGTCGTACTTGGAGCTATAGCAAACGCAACGGAACGAATCAAACTTATCAGTTCAGCGACTGTATTGAGCACAGCGGATCCTGTACGTGTACATGAAGAATTTTCGACATTGGATTTGTTATCCGAAGGCAGAGCAGAAATTGTTGCTGGACGTGGATCACGATTAGGAGCTTATGAACTGTTCGGATATGACGTGAGGGATTATGAAGAATTGTTTGAAGAGAAGATTGAATTGCTTATGAAAATAAATAACGAAAAAAGAATTACCTGGGAAGGGCAATTCCGTCCTGCTCTGAATGATATGGAGATTTTTCCGAAGCCACTGAGTGGTAAACTGCCCATCTGGAGAGCGGTTGGTGGACCTCCGGCAAGTGCAGTTAAGGCAGGAAGAATGGGCATCCCGATGATGCTGGCTGTTCTAGGTGGACCTGCTTCAGCGTTCAAGACCTCTGTGAATATGTATCGTCAGGTTGCCGCACAATCAGGTTTTAATCCGGCAGAGCTGCCGGTGGGTACAACCACCCTTTTATATATCGATAAAGATTCACAGCAAGCATTCCGTAACTATTACCCATATTTAAATCACATGATGAAAGAGCTTCGTGGATCAGCGTACCCTAAAGACCAATTTGCTGAAGCCATGAGTGTGAGAAATGCGCTGCTCGTAGGCAGCCCACAACAGGTTATTGAAAAAATCCTTTATCAACATGAGCTGTACGGACACAATCGTTTTCTGGCTCAGATTGATATTGGTGGTTTACCTTATGCTCAGGTTGAGCAAATCATTGATTTGTTGGGATCGGTAGTCGCACCAGCCGTAAGACGGGCCACAGCTAAGAAATAAGAAAAACTATGAGATTGGAAAAAATTATATTAAAATTATTCCAATAAGGTTAGACGATGGTTTGAGAAGGATCACTTAAGGAGGCGAAGTGTGACGAATAAAATGATAGCTGCGCAACGTCTATATAACCAGAAGATCGTTGATTACAAGCTAATCAAGCCTGAACAGGTCGTTAAAGAATTAGGGGCAGTACAGGCGCAGGATTACATGCAGGCGATGTGGGCGATCGGGTTACGTACTCCATCTTCGAATTTAGCTGATATAGAGCGTGCTATCGCTGATCGTAAGATGATTCTGAATTGGACGCTGCGAGGTACGCTTCATTTTGTCCCACCGGAAGATGTAAAGTGGATGCATCAGCTATCTGTGCCGCGTTTAGCGGGACAAACAAAGCGGCGGAATGCAGAGCTTGGGCTAGATGATCAGACACTAGAACGTTGTAGACATATTATAGTTAATGCTTTACAAGGTGGAAAGCAGCTAGATCGTGCACTTCTACTTCAGCTTATAGAAGAAGAAGGTATTCACACAGGGAACCAGCGTGGTTATCATATGTTGTGGAATGTTGCGTACCAAGGGTTGATTTGTTTCGGACCGATGAATGGTAAGCAGCAAACGATTGTTTTGTTAGAGGAATGGGTGCCACAGTTTCGAGAACTTTCTTACGATGAGTCATTGTATGAACTCGCTCGGAGATATTTCACTGGACATGGTTTAACAACTGTTCAAGATTTTGCTTGGTGGGCAGGCATAACCCTTACCGATGCTAGAAGAGGTCTGGAAGCGGCCAAAAGTCAACTGCAATCAGAGGTTATTGATGGCAGTGAGTATTGGGTGTCTGCTGATCGGCTAGAGCCAACTGCTGAGGACTCGGGCGTTCACCTGCTTCCGGGTTTTGATGAGTACATTCTGGGTTATAAAGACCGAAGTGCCGTTCTAGAGCCCAACGTTGCTCCTTTGATAGTTCCGGGGAATAATGGTGTTTTTCTTCCAACGATTGTTGTGGAGGGTCAGGTTGTGGGTACATGGAAAAGAACCCTAAAGACCAAGGGGATTGAGATTATGATCCATCCTTTTGCCGAGCTGGGCGATACGGAAAAGTTGGTACTTAAAGAAGCTGAGCGATATGCGGCATTTATTGGGCTGCCAATACTCAAAATGAATGTGAGTGGTTCATTGAGATGAGTATTTCACTATTCTCACCAATCTCATCATTCTTGACATTCTCACCATTTTCATCTTTCTTACCATACTTTTGTGCGCATCTCTCTCGCTAACGGACACCGTTGCACTTATTAGCACCTAAATGCTGATTTGCTGAGCTTTTCGGACTCCAATGCAGTTATTCCCGTCGCAGCACCTCTTTTGACCCCTATTTTTGCGGAATAGCGGCATCTGGGTCCGATAGATTCGTAAAAAGGCTATTTTTAGCTCAATAGCGTCTCCTGAGTCCGAACGGCATAATGGGTGAAGGGTGAAGGGTGAAGGGTGAAGGGTGAAGGGTGAAGGGTGAAGGGTGAAGGGTGAAGGGTGAAGGGTGAATGGTGATTGGTGAAGGGTTGAATGGATACCGATTACCGAATAACATTTCACGAATGCACTCTGAGTAAAAAATAACCCGGCAGGGCGGACCTGCCGGGTTATTTTCATGAAGCATATAGTTAGCTTAATTAGATTCGTCTAGCTAATTCAGCGCCTTCCCAAATTGCATTCAGCGCTCTTCGCGCTTGCACCGCATCGCCAATTTCATGATAAGGGATGGAGCTTTCCTCCAAGAAGTCCTGAAGGGGTTGTTTGTTAAGGGCGCGTGAACCTACAGCAATTACTACATAATCAGCAGCTAGGCTGTGACGTTCGCCGTCTTTTTCAACAATTACGCTATCCCCTTGAATCGCCATACATTTGCTGTTGGTCATTAATTCAACGCCATGTCCATATAGACTTTCCATGACACAGATTTTCCGCAGAAGCCCTAGATCATTAGCAACATCAGCTTGCATTTCAACTACAGTGATTTGATGTCCGCGCTCTACAAGCAGTTCTGCGACCTCAAGCCCCACTAAACCACCGCCGATAATAACGACTCTTCCTTCTGGATGAACCGTTCCCCATAACACATCATGTGAATTGACCACATGTGAACTGTCGATGCCTTCCACAGGCGGAATAATAGGAGAAGATCCGATTGCAAGAATGACCTCATCTGGCGCAATTTCTTGGATTAATTCAGGTGTAACCTCTGTATTCATTCGAATGTCTACACCTTCACGTTTAGCGGTTTCTCCCATATTCAGAGCGGCTGCAGCCATTTCCTCTTTACGTGGTGCGGCACCGGCAATATAAAGCTGTCCGCCCAGAATGTCATTTTTTTCGCATAATATTGGATGATGCCCACGTCGTTTCAGGGTGACAGCTGCTTCTAATCCGCCAGGGCCACCACCAGCAATAAGTACTTTTTTGGGGATACCCGTTTGCTGCAATTCATATTCACTTTCACGGCCGGTTGCAGGATTAAACACACAGCTGATAAATGGAACATTAGGATTCACGAATCCATCGAAGCAGCCTTGATCGCAACCCACACATTTAACGATCGTGTCTGCACGTCCGGCTAAAGCTTTATTGCAGAATTCCGGATCTGCCAGCTGCGCACGCCCAATGGCTACAAAATCAGCCAAACCCTCCGCAATAATCCGGTCTGCAATTGCTGGATCATTAATACGGCCTACGGCAATAACAGGGATGTTAACCACAGATTTAATTTGTGCTGCGTTATCTACATTGAAGCCTACAGGTAAATCGATCGGTGGTACTTCATATTTAATTGCAGCGCCAGCAGGGACCCCACGAGATACATTAATAGCATCAATTCCAGCTTCTTCAGCGAGCTTTGAGAAGAGCTTCATATCTTCCAGTGTAAGTCCGCCCGGTAGATCCTCAATCGCAGAGATTCTCATCAAGATAGGGAACCCAGGTCCAACCGCTTTCCGGATAGCCCGGATACAAGACAGCGGGAAGCGGCAGCGATTCTCCCAAGAACCGCCGTACTCATCCTGACGAAAATTCATTGCAGGACTTAGAAATTGTTGGGGCAAATAACCATGGCCGGCATGGAATTCCACACTGTCAAATCCGGCTTTCTTCGCACGTAATGCTGTATCTGCGTAAGCTTGAACCATCTCACCGACTTCATGATGCGCTAGTTCACGTGGTATATGAGTCACGCCTTCAAACGGAACAGGTGAAGAGGAGACCTGAATTAGGTTGGGAGTTACTTTACCTCCATGCCATAACTGTAGACAGCTTTTGCCTCCTGCCTCTCGAATAGCTAATGCTAATTGAGCCATACCTGGAATGAATTTATCATCATAAAGGGCAGGAGCATCATCGGAGGCCGCCGTTGGGTGAATAGTTGTTACTTCTACAGTATTTAAGCCGTTGCCGCCTTTAGCTCGTGCTACATGGTAATCAATCAGACGATCACTGACGTATCCACCCGGCGCATTCATTTTCGTGCCCATCGCTGGTAAAATGACCCGGTTCTTAAGCTCCATATTTCCGATTGTGCCCTTGCTAAATAAATGTGTGAATTCCATATGATAACTTCCTCTCTACATATAGGTTAAAAATAAATAGGTTATTTTAACCTATATTAACGAAAGGGTGGGGTGAAAGTATGTGCAAAAAATCACGAGTGATTTGGCAGAAATGTAGTAATTGAGGTAATATAAGAAAATGATGAACCGGATACGTATTCCGGAAGCCCGGAGGATGATTATGGATATTGAAGTTTTGATTCTGGCCCAATTAATGAAAGGGGCCAAACATGGTTATGAAATTAAAAAAAACATTATTTTTGTAATGGGCAATGATAAAATCGTAAACAATAACTCGCTTTATCCAAAGCTGAAATTATTTGAAAAGCGAAAATGGGTAATCAAAAAAACGGAAATTCAGGAACGCCGGCCTAAACGTTATGTATATTCTATAACTACTGAGGGTGAGGAGCGGTTTAACACCTGCTTAACAGAATTTACGCTGGAGACTATTCGAATTGATAATGAATGGTCTATTCGTCTTGCTTATTATGAGCTTTTGGATCAGGAGACACGTAGAAGATTGCTTGATTACAGAGAGACTTATATGAACGAAAAGCTGGACCATTTACAGCAGTTATCCAAAGTAGTTGGCAATAGTGAGGATATGGATTACTCTGAGGAGCTCTATTTTTACACCCGAAGTATGGTTTTACGAGAGATCGAGTTAATTAAGGAGCTGTCACGTAAATTAGAAGCATAAGGAAACCGTTGAATTAGCTATAAAAATAGAATTTTATAAACACACCTCGCTGTAATCGTTAATTAACGGTATATTTGTAAAATCGATTCATAGTTTAGCTTTAGGTTTTCCGCTTGTGATTGGTATCATCATCTTTATTTTGGGTTTGATCATATTGGGAATCGAATATTTCACATCAGATTAGTTGAACAATGGGAAGAAGGGGTGTCTTCTTGAAAAGAATATACATCGCAGTCCTAAGTTTTGTACTTCTGCTTATATTAACCATTTGTGATCGTGAGGAAGTCAGCAGCACGGCGATGCCAGAGATAACCATTCATATGGATGGAAAAGTGATTCAATCTCAAACCCTCTCCAGAGAGGTGGGCATAGAACTGGATGATGAGAGTGCGCTTGAGCCTGGAGCAACGATCAGAGGATTTCATCTGACAGGTAAATGGGCGGATCAGACTAAGGATATCCTTTTTGTTGTGCGAACAGATGCTAAGTAAATACTGTATTTTCAAATGAAAAAGACTACCCAGAAAAAAATCTGGCTAGTCTTTTTTTACTCGCTTTTATTTATTGGCTTTAAAACCTGATGCTTGCATAAGCTTGGTGAATACTTCGGTGTTTTCGTAGATTCCAGTAAATAATTGTGCATTTTTGCCCATAGCTGTAATTGGAATATCAACCGCAGTATGGCCTGAGGTCGTCCAGTCCACTACAAAATTGTGTTTGGAATTGGCGATGGCGAAAGGACCGTCTTCTTTGGATATGCCGTCACCGGACTCATCATCTGCGTCAACTGCTTCAATAGAAAATCCGCCGGTCTCATGGTCGGCAAGCACTAGAACCAGTGTATCTGGATTCTTTTTGGCGAAGTCTTTGGCTACTTGCACGGATTTGTCCAGTTCTTGACCTGATTTAATCGTCATTTTAGCGTTGTTTTGGTGTGCAAATTCGTCAGTGCCTTCTTCTTCCACCATAAGGAAAAATCCCTTTTTATTTGTTGCTAGCGTATCTATAGCTTTCTTAGTCATCTCGGGCAGCGATACCACCGGATTATAAATATCTCCTTCACCCTCAGGCTTTTGCTGGAACATTTCCTCGTTTGCGAATATTCCAAGCAGCTTGCCGTCTTTTGCTTTTTGCATATCCGCTTTGTTCGTTACATAGGTGTAGCCCAATTGTTTAGCTTTATCCACAAGGTTTCCTTGCGTTCCTTTGCTTTTTTCTGAAGGATCTTCAGCGGGTTCATCTGGGAATTTGCCGGGATTGCCTGCCGGGTACCAGAAATCCTCACCCCCACCGAGCAGAACATCAACCTTGCTCTTAGTCAGAAGCTGAAGAGCGATATCACTTTGCTTTGAGCGGTCTTCAACGTGAGCACCAAATGCGGCGCCAGTCGCGTCTGTAATCTGACTAGTAGTAACGACACCAGTTGATTTCCCGGCATCTTTAGCATATTCCATAATGGTCTTAACACTTTTTTTATCGGCATCCATTCCGATAGCGCCATTATAAGTCTTCACACCGCTGGCATAAGCAGAAGCAGAAGCAGCCGAATCTGTAACAGGGACAGTAGAGCTTGTATGGATTAATCCAACGTATGGCATGGAATCCATTGCTAGATTTCCTTTTTCACCTACGGTGGCAAGCCGGATGGCATCACGCTGAGCAGCACCCATTCCGTCTCCAATAAACAGAATTACATTTCTTGTGTTCGAAGATGCTGCGTCTGCTTGATTAGGTGCATTTGTAGTGACTATGCTGGATACAAAAAGAGCAGTTGCCGCTGTTGCTATAATTGCTGTTCTGACGCCATACTTTTTCGGTGATTTCATAATTTCCCTCCTAATGTATGTTTACAGTCTCATATTATAGTAGTTACATTAAGAGAATGTTTTCTTGTCTTGTAAAAAATGTAAAATGATATAGCGAATATAAATTATCGGAGCTGTGATAAAAGATTTTAAAATAAAAAATATCTAGGTGTATTATTGGCATATTGGATATATTCGTCTCCGAATACGGACTTTAAATGTTGCTCTTCTTGAAGAATTAGTAAATGAATCGCGGCAATGTTAAGAATGAATATTAGGAGTGTTAACAGATTGGGGTACATCAGATACAATCCCAAAAACATGAGATCAAACCCGACAAATGCAGCGTTTCTACTATATTTATAAATACCGTGTGTGATGAGTTTGGTTACAGTAGTCTTATCAATCCCAACTCTCCATGAAGTGCGCATAGCAATCATAGCTTGAATGAAAATGGAACATCCGAGGGCAGCTACACCCACACCGCTAAAGTGAATTACAGGAATATCAAACGTTTTGCCTACAAGTGTAACCAGAAAGGACTCTGCTACGGAAAAAACAAACCATGCTGCGCCCCATAAAAAAGTAGAGGTTTTTACCAATAGCTCGGTATAATGGATCTTAGATAGTTTAGCGCCTTTAGCCAGAACGTTTCCTTTAATGTGGTTTTTCTTGTAAAGTATAAGGAGCTTTAATAGATAAGAAATTAGGAAGATGCAGAAAAGAAGTAGAGATAGGATGTTTTTAAGATCGCTCATTATGATTTCCTCCTCACTAATACATATGAATGATTGCTCATATGTTTGTTTATATCTTATTTCCTAATATTGTACATGTCAACTAATTATTGATTTAGGGGGATATCGTGAAAATAAGAGTATACAAAAAACGGTGGCTATGGGTGTTGGTTATCGCGGTTATTGTACTTGCAGGTACTGTAATCGGTATGCTGGTTACGCAAACTGGGCTTGCAACCTTTACTTCCAATGCTTATGGAGTCTCTTTGAAGTATCCAACGGAATGGGTTGTAGATTCAGCAGATGATAAGAAGGGTCAGGGGGAGGATGGTTTTTTTCAATTATCCGCTATGTCTGGAGAGGGACAATCAATAGATGAAGTTGCTGAAATCGTTGCCTCCCATCAGCTGAAGCCTTATGGCTCCAATCCGCAAATTACTGAACTGACATTAGAGAGGTTGAAAGAGGAAGAGAAGGCAAAGTTGATTATGCCTTCTGCTGACCAAGGGGAGGAATGGAATCATCAAGCGGCGCTTATAATTAAATATCCCGAAGCGGTGAAAATAGGAGATGATGTATACTATTATTTTATTTTGCAGGGCGATAAGGAACATGTGGAGGAGATAGGTCAGACCGTAAGATTTACAGGTAAACCGTAAAGTGCTTGCGCACGAAGGTAGTCTATGGGTTTATTTGCAGGGATATCCAAGAAATATTTCGACTGCCATGTTTGCGTTTTTTGAGCTTGGCGACTCGTGGGATTGTCCCAAGGCGGGTAGACTCGAAAAGCTCTTTTTCCACCTTCGCCTTTATCAGATAGAATATCTTGTTCTCCTAGGACAGCTTTTGGAAAAATAAATTGGCCAAAGTGATTCCCATTTCGTGTACTTATAACGAAGAGATCAGCAGGATCTGAGATGTCATAGGGTTGGATGGGATGATCTCCAATTCGCTCCCATAGTGTCACAAATTGCCCGACTTTAGTGGGTGTGATTTTAGCCACCCGGAATCTAATGGCCAGCGCATTTAAGGTAAAGATATATGCTCCGTATTCCGCATTTTGCGGTTCAAGAATTGGTTCGGAGCAATCAAACCTGCAAGGATTATATACTTCTTCCATGGTAGCAAGTAAGTCACTATGTAGGGTATCTAAAAAGCTCATCTTCTTATCATTCATCTGTTATTCTCCCATTTGAGTTCGTAATGTTCACTATCTTAATGCAAGTGAACCGAGTTCACAAGTGTAGGAATAATAGAGAAATTGAACTTATGCTAAACTTGGAATCTTCAGAAGTGGTTATGGCGGAAACCTATTCGGGGAGTTGTTTGTTTTACTTACTGACGTTTTGTCATTTGTTGGATTTATTTTATTGATATGGTTTTCCAAAGAAAAATAGTTTGTGATTTTTGGGGGAGTAGAAATTTTGGATATGATGAACATACTGGTTGAAGAACGCCATTGTCCTTTATGTAAAGAATTGAATCGTTGTGGCGCTGAAGGCGGTGACTGTTGGTGTTTCCATACAGAAATTCCACTCGAATTGCAAGAAAGGATCCCGGAAGAACTGAGAGGGAAAGCTTGTATCTGCCAAAAATGCGTAGAAGCATTTAATAAACATTAACCGGGATTTTAATTAACTCTCGACGAAAACCGTAATTTCATTGTATATAATTAAAGTGTAATCTAAAAAAATAATGGAGGCGCAGATGAGGAAGCCAATAATTGCAGTAGATATGGATGATACAATTTGCCATCTAGTGAAGCGAGCCATATACCATAATAATAATGATTTTCCCACGCATCTGCTGCGGTATGAGGAAATGCTTGATTGGAATACGGATCATTTACGTCATCCGGATTGTACACAAGAGATTTTCTATGGGCGGCCCGGTCTGTATGAAGAGCTTGAACTGTTTGACGAACATGTCGTAGGAGAAATGGAGAAGCTGCATAACGCTTATGATGTAATTATAGTTACGGCAGCCCAACCCCAGTCGGTGGTGGAAAAATGGAACTGGCTGCAGAAGCATATGCCGTTTATTCCGATTGAAAATTTCTTTACCTGTAAGCGAAAAAATCTTATTAACTACGATCTATTGATCGATGACGGGGTGCATAACCTGGTTCCGGCATTGCAGGAGGGAAGAAAAGTGCTTTGTATTCCGCATCCATGGAATTTGCGGGCCCGTGAACAATATGCTTTTCCATTATTGACCTCATGGGAAGGTGCAAAAGAGAAGATAGATCAGATGTTAGGACGTCCAGAGAACGAATGAGACTGTTTTTTTATAGATGATGTACAGAAAAATATCCTCCGCCAAAAAATGAAGGTATCCCATTAGCCATTGTGGCTTTTGAGATACCTTTTTTATGTCTATTGCAGAAGCACAATTTCATTATTATGCTCTGGATGTAAATATGTTGAATTAGTGACATTTCGATTCTTGGACTCTTTTCTTTGTATATTATTGTATATAAAAGGAGTGGAGATAGTAGTGAGAACAATCGGAATTGATTTAGGAACGACCTATAGTCTTGCTGCTTATTGGGACGGCAGTCAGGCTGTAATTATTCCCAATGTACTCGGGGAGCATGTAACACCCTCGATTGTTAGTGTAGATGCAGGGGGAGAAGTATTAGTTGGAAGAATCGCACAGGAAAGACTGATTACACATCCACAGTTAACCGCCTCGACTTTTAAGCGCTTTATGGGATCAGCAAAGAAATACACGCTAGGTACGATGACTTTTACTCCTGAAGAGTTATCTTCTTTTGTTCTGCGATCACTGAAAGAGGATGCGGAAAATCATCTAGGTGAGTCCGTAACGAAAGCTATAATCAGTGTTCCGGCTTATTTCAATGATGTTCAGCGGAAAGCAACTAAGAAAGCGGCTGAGCTGGCTGGTTTACAAGTAGAGCGGCTTATTAGTGAACCTACGGCGGCAGCACTCGCTTATGGCCTGCATCAGAATCAGGAGACTTCATTTCTTGTTTTTGATTTGGGTGGAGGAACCTTTGATGTGTCAATTCTGGAGCTTTTCGAAGGGGTAATGGATGTTAAGTCGATTGCCGGAGATAACTATCTTGGCGGGGAAGATTTCACAGAGATACTAGTGGCCTATTTTATCCAAAAGAATAAGCTGGACGCTGAATCGTTAACACCAATAACGAGGTCGATGTTGTATAAGCAGGCTGAGCAGAGTAAACGAATTCTTGGTACAGAGTCTGCTGCGACTATGCGGATAGTTATTAAGAAGGAAGAATACATGCTGACTATAGAACGCTCAGAGCTTGAGCAATTGGTACAACCATTACTAATACGTCTAAGACAGCCGATAGAAAGAGCATTGCGGAATGCTTCTCTGCAGCCTTCCGATCTGGATGGGATTGTGATGATTGGGGGTGCGACTAAAATGCCTCTGATTAAGCAAATTATCAGCCGTATGTTCGGGAAAATGCCTTATGCGAATATCAGCCCAGATGAGACCGTCGCACTGGGAGCTGCGGTTCAGGTAGCTCTGAAGCAGCGTGATCAAGCGCTGGATGAAATGATTTTGACGGACGTTTGCCCCTATACATTAGGAACCAGTGTTTTGCGTAGAGGTTCAAGCGGACAAACGTCATCTGGACATTACTTTCCGATCATTGAACGTAACACTCCGATTCCTGTTAGCCGGGTAGAACGTCTATATACAGCCGCAGATAATCAAAAGATCATAAGTGTGGATGTGTATCAGGGGGAGAGTCCTCGCGTTGAAAATAATCTTTTCCTGGGAGAAATGGAGTTTCAGATTCCGCTAGCACCTCGGGGAGAAGAAAGTATAGATGTCAGATATACATATGATGTGAATGGGATTCTTGAGGTGGAGGTTACAACCGTTTCAACAGGTCAGAAGCATCAGATGATCATTGAGCAAAATGCTGGTGGAATGACGAAAAAGCAAATTGAAGCTCGTTTACTGGAACTGCGGAGTATCAAAATTCATCCGCGTGAGCGTACCGAGAACAGGCTTCTGCTTGCTAGAGGTGAGCGTTTATATGAAGAGGTGCTTGGGGACCAACGGAAATTTATCGCACAGTGTCTGAAAGTATTCGAAGATGCTTTATATACTCAGAACGAGAAAGTGATTGAAAAAGCGGCACAAGCTTTCAATGAGCAATTGGCGGAAATTGAAGGGTGGTCATACTTCACATGACAATCTGGAGTATGTTGGAGATTGAACCCACACATGAACTAGCTATCATCAAAAAGGCCTATGCCAAAAAACTGAAATCGCATCACCCCGAAGATGACCCTGAAGGATACCAGCAGCTTAGAGAAGCTTATGATACAGCTGTGAAATGGGCCCGCTCCGGGCAGCGTATAGTAAGCACTGTCCCTTCATTGGTAGGTGAGGATAAGAAAGAAATAGCAGGAGCAATATCAAAAGAAATAGAAAAAATGGTGATACAAGCAGAAAAAGTAATACGAGTAGATGAAGTTGAGGAGGAAGACACCGAGGAAGAAGTAGAAGGGGCAACTTCTATACCGCATGAAAACGAGTGGGCGCTGTTTCGCCATCTTCCCATCCAACTTGATGCTGATCTTCAAGAAGAGCCAGCAGATATTTTTGACAGACAAATTAGGGAACTGTATGCGGATTTCTCGCGGCGGATTAAACAAGCTTCGTGGCATTCACTTTTGAATGAAGATTTCATGTGGAGTATAGAGCATCGTGATCGGCTAAGGGATAAGCTTATGTTGTTCCTTGATCAGTATCGAAATTTGCCTCATGCCGTATGGGAGGCTTTGGATTCATTTTTTCATTTTCGTGAGGACAAGGAAATATTTCTTCAACGTTATGATAATAAGTTAGTTGAGTACATACTAGGGCAGGTCGACGGAAGCATGGAAATGCGTTATGAGTGTTTCCTTTTGCAGGAGTCTCTTGAGTTTGACATAGAACACTATCTAAATCTGAGGCGATCCGCTCAATTCATGCTGATGGAGGATAAACATACTGAAGCGGGTCAACTGCTCGACGAAGCAAATAAGCTGTTTCAGAATGATCCGGATCTGCAATTATTGCGAGCTAAGAATTGTCTGGATACTGCTGATTATATGGAAGCGCTGGTGTGCTTGGACCGAGTAACCACTATGTGGCCTAACGAAAGAGACGGTTACTTATTAAGAGGGCGGCTTCTCTACTATTTGCAGCGTTATGAGGAAGCGATGAAGGATTGTGAATATTTGTTGCAAGAGGATGCTGGAAATAGAGATGTGCAATGTTTAATTCTGGAATGTAAGATTGCACGTTCTCAAATTGAGGAAGCTCTTACACAAACGGAGACTAATGAGTCTAAAAAGGACGAGTTCATTCATTTTCGTTTCCTTGCGAATAAGTCCATGTTGAAGAACAAAAAACTGTATCCACAACGTCTTCGTATCTCTTCGCTCGTAACCATTGGAAAGAACATTATGGGGCCTATATTATTCTATCTATTGGTTTTCCTGAAATTAAGCTGGTTCTATATTTTGGTATATACCATATGTTATTTTTCAGTATCTGAGCTTCCCCCGCTTGTCAATGCAGTGTTCATTCTTATTTTTCTATGGAAAATCAGGAAGATTTGCAAAACAGCATACCTATTCTCGAACTAATATCAGGAGGCTCTACATGCTGAAGGAATACAATGTTAAGCAAAGAAAACGATTGGAAATGTATTTCCGCTGTCTTTCCTCTACCTGCATACGTGGTCTCTTAGGGAGATACTATGTGGTTTATGAATTTGATTTCAGTAATGTCTTCTTCAAAAGAGGATTAATCAAAAATGCTTGTGAAAGATGGAATATCGAGGATGCTAACTCCTTTCATCGCCAGATTCGCTGGCTTCTAGAAGATGGCAACCGTGCAGAATATAGATCTTTACATGCTCGTTTAGCCACACTTTCCGAAACCTCACGCAGTAAATATCTTGAGGCACATAAGGATCATGAGGATTTTGTTAATCTGAAGGTTGTTGCACAAGGTATACATCAGTTGCCTTCTGGTGACATTTCTGCTTTTGGGTTAGCTTGGGTAATTTATCTGAGCCGGATTGGTTATGTTGAAGATTATTTGAAGAAGGAAGAAGCCTGGGATTACAAAATAGAAGCCGCAAGGCAGCTACAAGAACGTTATAGCAGTTGGGCGGATTATTATATAGCCTATTCCTTGGGCAGCAAATTTTCATTAGTACAATCCGGCGGATTAGATAATCTATTTGAGACGGGATTGCAGAAGCTCATGCGAAATAGCAGCATTCTATACAGGGAAGCCGTTTGGGGGCAAAATCTGCAGCCGGAAGCCACTTAGTCCGAACTTAGGTAATTAATACCTATTGAATACCTATCCCGTGTTGCTTAAGGACCCAGAGGTCGCTATTTGCAGATTTATAGCTCTTTGAGTTGGTTTTCGGACTCCAGTGCAGCTATTCCTTGAGGAAGGGGTCTTTTGTGGCGTTTTTCATGCCAATAGTGGCTATGCGGTCCGTTAGGATCCCAAATGGGGGATAATGCAGCGTATAAGGTCAGCTGTGTCCGATATGCTGCGTCTTAAGTGTAAATGTGATCTAAGCAAACGAAGTTTAGTGTTACAACGCGAGCAAAGGTTTCGCTCAACGGATCAGATCAAAGAGCAAGCTAAAAGTAAAACGCAGCAGTAAGACCAAACAGTAAACAGTAAGACTAAAACCCAGCAGTAAAAACCCAACGGTTAAACCCAACAGTATATCCCAATAAAGAGGGAGTTCCAGCTGCTATAACGTAGCTTTTGGAATTCTCTCTTTTTTGTGATGCCGGATTAATCTTGACAGGATCTAATATTTGTATATAATTGGAATAGACCGACGGTCGGTCGATAGAATGGAGGACGTTTCAGATGAGAATTTCCAAAGAAGCGGAAGAACGTAGAAATGAAATATTGGATACAGCAGAAATGCTGTTTTTTACGAAAGGGTATACCAAAACGACAGTGAATGATGTCTTGCAGGCTATAGGTATTGCGAAGGGAACCTTTTACTATTATTTTAAATCGAAGGAAGAGGTCATGGATGCTGTTGTGCTGCGATTTATTGATGCTGGTGTAGCAGCTGCTAAGCAAATTGCTGCAGATCCTAAGCTGACCGTTCATGAAAAGCTGCTGCAAATCATTATGGCGCAAAAGCCGGATACGGACAGAAAAAGCCAAATGATTGAGCAGTTCCATCAGGCTGATAATGCACAGCTGCACCAGAAAAGCTTGGTGGAAACCATTTTGCGGCTAACTCCTGTATTGACGGAGGTCATTGAGCAGGGCATAGAGGAGGGACTGTTTCGCAATCCGTATCCCCGGGAGACGATGGAATTTCTATTGATCACCTCTCAATTTCTTTTTGATGAAGGGATATTCAAGTGGCAGCCTGAGGAAATCATCCAGAAGATAAGAGCTTTTATCTATACGATGGAAATTACGCTAGGGGCGGAGAAAGGTAGCTTCGACTATGTGTTTCAAATGTTTGAGTAGGGGAGAGGGAATATTCTGAACAACAAATCCTTCGGAAATTTTATGATCATTTGGATGGGGGAGTGGATATCCAGTATTGGCAGCGGGTTGACGGCTTTCACCTTAGGGGTCTATGTGTTCCAGATGACGCAGACCGCCTCTAGTGTGGCACTTTTAACCTTATGTGCTTTTCTCCCTTCCATTGTGCTCAGTCCTTTTGGCGGCGTGTTAGCGGATCGGTTTGATCGGCGATTGATGATGATAGCAGGGGATTTGTTATCTGCTTTTGGACTTATATATGTTCTCATCATCATGCTGCTGGGTGAACCTCATTTATGGCAGATTTGTCTGGGCGTGACGTTTAGTTCGATTTTTGTATCCTTGCTTGAACCTGCCTACAAAGCTACCATTACAGATTTATTAACAGAGGAGCAATTTGCCAAGGCTAGTGGTTTAGTTCAGCTTGCTGCGTCCTCAAAATATCTTCTTTCCCCTATCCTTGCCGGGATTTTGCTTAGCTTTATGGATATAAAAACTATCCTGCTTATAGATATCTCAACCTTTCTAGTTACAGTTCTTGCAGTGATGGCTGTTCGCAGGAATCTACAGACTGAACACAGAGTTCCAACGAATCAGTCGTTTGTAAAAGATTTGAAGGAGGGCTGGGATGCTCTTATTTACACGAAAGGTGTATTGCAGCTTACGATCATTTTGTCTGTCGTTACTTTTTATGTGGGTTTTCTCCAAACCTTATATACGCCTATGCTTCTACCCTTTACGGATACGAAAACTCTAAGCACGGTATTATCTGTAAGTGCTATAGGGATGTTGCTCGGCAGTCTGATTATTGGAGTTTTTAGCATCGATCGTAAATATATCAAAGTATTAGCGCTCGGCCTAGGATTCGCCGGACTGTTTTTTTCTTTGGTGGGTCTGACCACGAATGTTGCTTTTATTACAGCTGCTGGTTTTTTATTTTTTGCAACGTTGCCTTTTGTTAATACCAGTGCTGACGTTATGATTCGCAACCATATCCCAAATGACACACAGGGGCGGGCATGGGGGATCATTGGCATTTTATCACAACTCGGTTATGTGGCTGCGTATGCTTTTGCTGGCATATTGGCTGATCAAGTGTTTAATCCTCTTTTACGAGAGGGAGGTCTACTTGCTTCATCAGTAGGTAAGGTGATAGGCACTGGGGAAGGACGGGGAATCGGTTTATTATTTATCATCTCTGGTTTGCTCATCATTATTATGGCAATTGTGATCCCCAGAATGAAATCAATTCGCTGCCTTGAACGTGAATAATTGAACGAATTAGAGAGGAGAAGGCCCGTCAATGCTGCTACGAATTGTAAAAAGAGACCTTCAACGCAATAAAATCATTACCTTCGGA
Source organism: Paenibacillus sp. FSL H7-0943 (assembly GCF_037963265.1). NCBI lineage: Bacteria > Bacillati > Bacillota > Bacilli > Caryophanales > Paenibacillaceae > Paenibacillus > Paenibacillus sp. FSL H7-0943. The sequence continues at coordinate 4,474,053 of NZ_CP150148.1, read as the reverse complement.
TTATTTGTGTTTATCATGTTATCGGCTTTGCTTGTTGCTTCAGCTTCGCAAGTGATTATAGAATTGTCGGGGTCCTTGAATCAGCTATTGATTAAATCCAAAGCCCCTCATTTCGTGCAGATGCACGCAGGACAAATCGACAGCTCAGCAATCGAGAGCTTTACAGCCGCTAATCCACTGGTGAAAGATCAACAAACCGTAGAGATGCTTAACTTGGATGGATCTAACGTTTATCTAGGCAGTAACCAAGGCTCGGAAGCAAACAGCGTGATGGATATCGGCTTTGTAGAGCAGAACCCTTCATTTGATTTGCTGTTGAATTTAGAGAACAAGGTGATTGAGGTATCGGCAGGAGAAATCGCTGTCCCCATTTATTATATGAAGCAAAAGAATCTGAAAATCGGCGACGTAGTTAGTGTTCTAGGTGAACAGTTCGATAAAAAGTTTGTGATTACTGATTTTGTAAGGGATGTCCAAATGAATCCAGCCATGGTCAGCTCCAAACGTTTTGTCGTAAATGCTGCTGACTTTACAGCGCTTAAACAACAGCTCGGCGAACCTGAATACCTGATTGAATTTCAGCTTACAGATCTATCTAAGCTCAATGATTTCCGCAATGAGTATCAATCCTCAAATCTGCCCAATAAAGGCCCCTCCATTGACTATCCTTTATTTAAAACGCTGAATGCACTGACGGACGGGATTATCGCAGTTGTTATTATTTTGGTAAGTGTTCTGCTGATGCTGATTGCTATTTTATGTCTCAGATTTACGATGATCGCTACCTTGGAAGAGGATTACAGAGAGATAGGTGTCATGAAAGCGATTGGGATCACGCAGCAAGATATTCGCAGCATTTATTTAGCAAAATATATCGTGATGGCAGCCGTCGCCTCTGTATGTGGATATTTACTGTCTTTAGGTGTGGTTCGTTTGTTTACAGCCAATATTACTTTGTATTTGGGCGTTGCTCCTGCCAGTATCCTTCATTATTTTGTTCCTGTCCTGGCGGTAGGTTTGATCTTTGGAGTTGTTGTATTCTTTTGCCGGATGATTCTTAGACGCTTTAATCGCATCACGGTTGTAGAAGCTTTACGGTCAGGTACGAGGGGGGAAGCAAAGATTAACACAAGCAGATTTTCACTTAGCAAGCGTAAATTTGTTAACGTGAATGCTTTTCTCGGGGTAAAAGATGTTTACGGGCGCTTCACCATGTACGGATTATTGTTCTTCGTATTTGTGATCAGTTTGTTTATCGTTCTAGTGCCAGTGAATATATTGAATACCCTTCAGTCTCCCCGGTTTGTTTCTTATATGGGTGTCGGTCAGAGCGATATTCGCATTGATTTGCAGCAATCGAACCAAATAGAGAAGCGTTTTAATGAGATGATAACCAAGCTTGAAAATGACCCGGACATCTCTAAATTTTCTCCACTGATTACTTCTAGATTTAAGGTATTAGGTAGTGATGGTGTATGGGAATCGCTAAATGTTGAAACCGGTGACTTTACTATTTTTCCGCTCTCGTATGTTCATGGAGGAACTCCTAGAAGTGCAAGTGAGATCGCTCTTTCTGACCTGAACGCCAAGGAACTGAATAAAAAGGTGGGGGATATCGTTCATTTAGAGGTTGCTGGGGTGGCAAAAAAATTGACCGTTAGCGGGATCTATCAGGATATAACTAATGGTGGCCGAACCGCAAAAGCGCAATTGCCATATGATCCGAAGACGGTTCTCTGGTATGTAGTTGCTTTGGATGTGAACCCGGGAATTTCCGTCCAGGCAAAAATGGATCAGTACACCAAATTATTTTATCCAGCAAAAATCACTCATCTGCAAAGCTATTTAGCTCAGACATTAGGAAATACAATTCGCCAATTGAAGCTGGTTACAGGCTTATCCATCGTTATCGCATTTTCGATTTCGATATTGATTACCTCTTTATTTCTGAAAATGCTGCTTGCCAAGGATTCTTCGCAAACCGCTATTTTGAGAAGTGTTGGCTTTACGTTAGGAGATATTCGTAGGCAATACCTGGTAAGGATGCTGATAATATCAGGGCTGGGCGTCATTCTTGGTACTTTTGCGGCTAACACTCTCGGGCAAAAAATTGCTCAAATGCTAGGCTCTTTTATGGGTGCTTCTAAGATACAGTTTGTAGTCAATCCGGCGGTAGCCTATCTTATTCTTCCTCTACTTTTCATGCTGATTGTAGCGCTCACCACCGTAACAAGCACGATCTCAATGAGAAAATCCAGTATAGCCAAACTAATTGCCGAATGATAGGAGGTGGCAGAATGTTCATATTAGAGTCGAAAGGGTTAAAAAAAAGTTATTCAACAGGGCAAGGAACTCCGCTGTCGATATTAAAGGATGTTCAGCTTCAGGTGTCTCAGGGGGAATTCATAGCTGTCATGGGACCTTCTGGTTCAGGAAAATCAACATTGCTGTATACGATCAGCGGGATGGATAAGTTGACAGAGGGAAGTGTTATTTTTAAAGGGCAGGAGATCAGCGGAGTTTCAGAGAACGAATTAGCCGGTCTGCGCTTAAAGCATATGGGCTTTATTTTTCAGCAAATGCATCTGTTAAAAAACATGAATATCCGCGACAATATCATCCTGTCTGCTTATCGGGCGAGAACCAGCAGCCGTAGAACTATCAATAAAAGAGCAGCTGAGTTAATGAACAAAACAGGAATATCTGCGCTGGCTGAACGTGATATTACACAGGTGTCAGGAGGACAATTACAAAGAGCAGCAATCTGCAGAGCACTCATTAATCAGCCAGATATATTATTTGGCGATGAGCCAACCGGGGCGCTTAACTCAAAAGCAGCTAGTGAAATCATGGACATATTAGCAGATATTAATCAATCAGGAACAACGCTTATAATCGCCACACATGATGCTAAAGTCGCTGCTCAAGCTGAGCGTGTCTTGTATATGCTAGATGGCAGCATTGCAGCTGAGCAACGGCTTGGAAAATATAATCGCGTAGATGGTGAATTGAAAAGGCGGGAGGAGAAGCTTGCGGCCTGGCTATTAAAGCTGGGATTCTGATTGGGGATCTAGCGCTGTACGAATGTCAAACAACGTTTTGCAGTTTAATATCTGCCCAGCACTAAAACCTATCCTATATGCAATAATAACCACTCAATGCGAAGGCATTAAACAATTAAAAAAACTATTAATGCTCCTCGATCATTGCTGATATAAACCGACCAAAAAAGCAATTGCCCCGGCGTATCCGGATAACAGCAATTGCTTTCTTGTTCACTTACTAATTTTTTAGAAAGCTTACGGCACTACGTAGATATTGGGTTTAGACACAGTGGCCATACCGTTGCCTAGGAAAAATCCTGTGTGCGGAGGTTGATTGTAAGCTGTATTCTGCCAGGCAATGCTTAACCGATATACTGGATCATGCATTAAGGTATATATTTTATTGGTGGTGATGTTCGTAGTTGTATAGATTCGTAGAGCCGAGTTATCGGACTTTCTCCAGATAGCCTCTTCGCGCCAGTCTCCAAGCAGGTCGGCCTGTAGGCTTGGCGTTGCTTTGGTACTATTGTTGGATGCTACGCTCGCTCCGGTTAATAAATTGGTAACGGAGTTGCTTGCAGGGTTCCATTTATCGATCTTGACACCATCCAGCAGTTCGCGGGACAAGTCGCCATCCCACCAGATCCCAAAATTCACAGAAGGCATTGAGCTGCTTATTTTGGTGCCTGTAATGGAGTATAGGCCAACGCCGTGAGCCCATACCTCTTCCCCGGGATAATTGGGATCAATATCGGCAGCCATCCCCCGGCCGGTATCTTTTCCCGTGTATACACCCCATAAGACCGTCCCGTTTGCGGCATCCCATACCGCAGCGCCATAGGGAGAACTAGTGTTTTCCATGACTTTAAAAACTTCGAGACCGGGGCGGTTCGGATTTAAATCGCCTACATGCAGCGCGTCTCCATGACCCAGCCCTGTATTGTATAAGGTCGCACCGTTATTATCAATGGTTAAGGCACCATAAATGATCTCATCCTTACCATCGTTATCCACATCGGCTACACTTAAGCTATGATTACCTTGACCGGCGGTTCCAGCATTGGTGGAGCTATTGCTATCAAAGGTCCATTTACGGGTCAAAGCACTGCCATTCCAGTCAAAAGCTACAACGACTGTGCGCGTATAATAACCACGTGCCATAATGATGCTTGGATGTACTCCATCCAGATAGGCTACTCCTGCTAAAAAGCGGTCTACTCGATTGCCGTAATTGTCACCCCAACTGGATACCGTTCCTCTGGCAGGAACATAATCAATCGTGGTTAAGGCTTTGCCCGTTTGTCCGGAAAATACACTCAGATATTCAGGTCCGGTCAGGATATATCCACTGGAATTGCGATAATCTGCACTTGCGTTTCCAAGGGTTACGCCAACTCCGTCAACCGTACCGTCTGCTGTTTTGCAGACTACTTCGGCTTTACCATCACCATTGAAATCATAGACTAGAAATTGAGTATAATGTGCTCCATCCCGAATATTTTTACCCAGATCAATTCGCCATAGCCGAGTTCCATTCAGCTTATAGGCATCCAGATAGACGTTGCCTGTATAGCCACTTTGCGAGTTGTCTTTGGAATTGGAAGGATCCCACTTCAACACGATTTCATATTCCCCGTCACCGTCTAAGTCGCCCACGCTGGCATCATTGGCACTATAGGCATAACTTACGCCATCTGGCGTAGTGCCGCCAGCCGGAATTTGAATTGGAACGTCCAAATAATTGTTGGCCCATACATTTGCTGCTGGGGAATCAGATTGCTCAATACCGCCAACGATTGCTCGAACTGTATAGCTAGACGAAGTTGTGCCGGCGTTATCCTGATAATTCGTGCTGTCCGTGATTGGGGTAACGTTTACTTTTGTGCCATTGCGGTATAAATTAAAAGAAACCGACAGTTCTTCTGTTCCGAGTAGCCGCCAGCTCACAAATACACCGCTGGATACCTTCACTGCTACTAGTCCCCGATTTAGCTTTTCCGCTTGCCGGGCAGATGCTGCCGACACAGAGGAAAGTGAGCCAAAAGCTGCCGTCCCTAAGGTAAAGACTAAAAACCAAATGATTACAAGATACCCTGATTGATGTAACCGCTTACTCATTAACGAAGCCTCCTTTTCATTTTTGGTTCACGAGGGTTACACAGGCATAGTGAACAGTACATAATATTTCATAAAGATAAAAATATGTTTTAAATTTACTTGAACCATTTTAAATGAGTACGACTTTACTCACACGGAAAGGAATACATAACATGGAAAATATAAGCTATAATTTAAAATTCGCTACACTTTGCGCCAAATATAATCTGGGTCTGTTGATGAATGAACCTGAACCGATAACAGGTGGACTTTTGCACAGAATGTATCGCCTGCAAACGGATAAAGCGCAATACGCAGTAAAGGCCTTAAATCCTCAAATTATGCAACGAGATACAGCAATGTCCAATTATATTTTTTCTGAAATGGTTGCGAATCTGGCTTATCAAAAGGGAATCCATGCTGTTCCGGCAATCGTATCTAATGGCAGTAGTATGCATGAGGTTGAAGGGCAATTTTATTTATTGTTTCCATGGGTTCAGGGGAAGGCATTACCTTTAGATGAAATAGATTTAGATTGTTGTAAAAAGATTGGGGCAATTCTTGCGCAGCTCCACATCATCGATTTCTCACAGGGAACGGATGATCATCACTTTGAAACGCTTAAAGCGTCTAATGCTGCAGTTGAAAATTGGAAGGAGCTTGCTCTCAAAGGAGAGCAGCAGGGTGCAGAATGGTCAAGCTTGCTAGCAGATCACCTGCATAAGATAGAGAATTGGGAGTCATTGATTCATTCTTCAGCGAGTCTATTGACGAATCATTATGTTATCAGCCATCGGGATTTAGACCCCAAAAATGTCTTGTGGGATGAGCAGAAAGTTCCAATAATAATCGATTGGGAAGCAGCAGGACCTATTCATCCTACGTTAGAGCTGATAGATGTAGCTTTATATTGGTCAGGTTCTGAATCGGGAGATTTAAGCAAAAAGGCATTCTCAAATTTGATTAACAGCTATCTGGAGCATGGCGGAGAGATTTATGCGGATTGGCAGGTTGTGCTCAACTATGGCTTTTTGGGAAAATTAGAATGGTTAGCTTACAATATCAGACGTTCGCTAGGACTGGAGAGCTCAGATGATGCAGAACGGGAGCTGGGTACTCGTGAGGTAATCCGTACGATTAATGCATTACACGACTACGCTGATTTTATTCCACAATGTTTATTATGGTTGGGAGATTTAGAGGAAGGTAGTGCCTAATCTATTAAAGGAGAACTTATTTATGAATGTTATTAACGCTACGATGGAAGATATAAATGGATGAGTGTGTTCCGATGGACCGGAAGGGGGTTCACGCCAAAAGTTTAAACTGACTGTACGTTAAAAAGGAGGACTTATGAAGAAGTTTATAGTTATATCTGGCGTCTCGCTATTTTTGCTGGCGATTTCTTTTAACCCATTGTTCAACTATATACGTGAGTACATAATCTCTGATCAAATTAATCAGCGTTATGAGATAAAGCATGCTGAAAAAGAATATAACCCAATAAACGTACAAGAGATAACGGTTGATGATAAGAATATTAAAATCAGGGAAGAAAAAACAGGCAGGAAAGCAGATTTGACCCCATGGGATGAAGAGGAGAAGGTCCCGCCTGGTGATATTGTCAAAGTTCAGTTCTTATTAAATGATCAAAAAATCTCCACCCCTGATGAAATATGGCTATCCAATCGGGACAGAGGCAGCCGGTATTTTTCGTGGATAGATATTCTCACAGTAAAGGACCGAAAGACTGGTGAGAAACAAATAAGTATAGTCCAAAGACTGACCGATGATAGTCAACCCATGGAAACAAGAAAATGGAAAATCATTACGATTGCCCAAGACGGAGAAGTAGACGAAGAGGTTCTCAGCTATGCGCAAAGAAGCAACAATCATTTAGGCGTCAGGCTAATCGAGTTCTCCGGTACCTCCCTTATGGGTATGGGCTATTATTCAGATGTTACTAAGGCCTACCCTAGTATTTTCTTCCCACTCCTATTTCCGTTTCTAACTGGTATAGCGGGTCTCCTGTTATTGATTTTTCTGATTGTTCTTTTACTGTTTGAGCTTCATTTTAGAAGTGTTATTAGAAAAAGAGGGCGATAAAGAACACAGGATACGTTCTGAAATTACTTGTAGTTTCGAATTACCTTTAATTTAGTGATAGTTGATAAGGCAAACAGCAGCAGTAAGACTCCGATTGAACCCATGACAGGACCAGGGCTGAAGAGATCAGACAAGAACGAGACAGCAGTAAGACCAATGGTTGGGGCTACACTCATGATAGAACCTAATACACCAAACACCCTACCCTGGATGTCTTCTGAAACTTCCAGCCTAAGGATTGTATTAATCAGCAACGTGGAGAATGAGAACATGAAGCCAATCACAAGAATGATAGGAATGGCAATCGCAGCGGAAGTGACGAATGATAACAGGAGGTACAGGGGACCGAGACATAGCAGTCCAGTCATAATAAGGAAACCTCTGTTTTTCAATTTGGAGCCGAGCAGCAAGATCAGACCGGATCCGATCATATAACCAAGTGGAATACAGGCTTCAATAAGTCCAAACTGAAAGGGAGTGGAATCCCACACGTTGACGGCCATAACCTGGGTCAACATCAGAGAGGGGACAAAAAATAAGGTTAAGGTAGGAAGCATAATCATAACGGCGCGTGCAAAAGGGTACCTCCAAATATAGCGAATTCCATCGATCAAATCCTGTGTGAATTTCCGTTCTTTCTTGGGCACGTTATTTAATTGAGTTGGCAAAGGAAGGGAACGGACCGCTAACACGAGCAGAAAGGAGAGGAAGAATGTAGCTCCATCAAATAAAATAGCGTCGGCTGCTCCAAAACTCGCTACGAAAATCCCACCGGCGGAATAACCAATAGTCCGGCAGATGTTTTCAGACAAGTTCAACAGTCCTACCGCTTTTTGTAGATGTTCTTTACCAACAACAGTAGTGATAGAAGCTTGGTATGCCGGGGACTGGAATAAAGCTGAAATGGTCGTAAGACCCGTCAGTATGGCGACGATAATGAACGAAGTAGAGGGCAGGGAAATGGCTAAAGCTAGCGTCACTACGAGTCCGCAACTTATCAGATCTGTGATCAGCATGAGGGTTCGACGATTGACCCTATCCGCAAAAGTTCCCCCTATCGATCCGAGCAAAGAACTAAGCAATAAATTGATTATCGTGATGATGGCAATCATTTTGGCGCTGCCGGTCGTTTGCAGTACCCATAAACTTAAAGCAATACTATGAAAAGTGTTACCGAACAAGGAAATGGAGTACGAACTGAGTAGCAGCAGGAATCTCCGATTTCCCCAAAGAGAGGGATGAGCTTGAACAGCAGAGGGAACTTGTTTCACTAATACAGGACCAGGCATAAGTTATGCTCCTTTCAACTTAAACGCTTAAGTGAATAGCCAAAAAAATTATTCTACAAAATAACAATTATTTTCTTGTGCGGAGTAGTCAGAATGATGCAATAATTTGTCCATGAGTTCAAATGCAGTAGCCGCTTTATCCCCTGTGAAAATGAATTTATGAACGTCATCTCCTAATATTTCCGGACAATTGCAGGTGCAAAGAACAGAGAGTTGTTCGAACCTCCCGTTTTTTTCAACGTAACTTCCAATAAACTCATTAATGACAATGGCCTCTTTATAGCCCCCCTCCTGTAAGAATGTATTTAATTCCTCCAAATTGACAACGGTGAATATCGCTTCTTGAGGTAATGGAAGACTGTCCTGAATAAAGCGGGTGAGGAAAGAGTTATTGAAGCTCTCCATAATTAAACATACCTGTGAAAGGTCCTGTGGTTTTACCTTTTGCAGAGCTGCTCGATAGTTGAAAAGGACCTGCTTAAAGAGTTTATCTTCAATCATGCTGTCGATCAGAATCAAAGGAATTCCTTCTACAAAATGCTTGGAGATCGAATAAAAGGCTTCCTCGCGCACATCGATCAGAAATACAGCCTCCAGCTTTCTTTCTACGATAATATCCAAAGAAGGCTGGTCAACATCAAGTGAATATAGCAGCGTATGGTAACCAGCATTTGTTAACCGTTGTTCCAAGGCATGTATAAATGAGAACTGGGCATGGAGCTTCCAGTGTGGGGTATGGGCTGCTGTGTTAACAAGCACACCGACCAATCTTGTTTTCTGATTCGCAAGTGAACGTGCTGCCAGATTCGGTATGTAATGCAGTTCCTCGGCAAGCTGAAGAATCTGCTGGCGCGTTTTCTCAGGAATGGTTTGGTTGCCGACACGATTCAGAACATAGCTCACTGTTGCGACGGAGACATTGGCACGAAGTGCGATGTCCTTCATGGTTGTCTTTTTCACCAGTAAATAGCTCCCTTATCCTTGTGATATTTTCTAAAGATTAACATTCTGATTCTAAAGCGTCAATGGGGGGGAGTGAGCAGTCAGATGACCCTGTTAAGTTGCTAGAAATGGAAGAATGTAGCCCTTGAGATTCAACCCTGGGAAGATCTGCTTGATAATCGTCTTAAGCTAAATTATACGAAACAAGCTTTATGCAAAAGCTGAAAAAATGTTTATTGACCCAATGGTCATCCTTCCGCTGTATTATTTTTATGCTGGAGTTTTGCATAAACCTAACATTAAAAAAGTAAGCGTAGAGTATGATGGTTCCATATCTTTTTCAAGAGGATATCTAATCTAAAGATTTATAGTAATAAAGATTATGAGGATACTTCCGCAGTTATTGGGAGTGTCCTTTTTGTATGGAATTAAGCACCTTTGTGACCTTTCTTAAAATTTGGGTAAATAAGTATTAAGATCCATGAACCTAAAACGGGCAGCGAGATGAGGTGTTACTTATGGATACGATTCCGGATGGAGAGGAGTGATCTTTGTGAAACCGCTTCAGATAACGACACAATATTGTGAAAATTTTCACCTGTTTATTAAAATTTTTAATATATAATTAATTTATAATCAAAAACAAGGGGGATTTCAAATGAAGTTATTTAAAATGATGTTAGTAGCAGGCGTCTCGGTTGCAGTCTTGTCTGGTTGTGGTGCGAATAATAATAATGCGACTAATTCGGCGGCTACTACGGCTCCAACTACAGAGCAAACGGATGCAGTTACTACAGCTTCAATCGTAAATCAAGCAGATGCGTTTACCAAGGCTGTAAGTAAAGATGGAAATTGGATTATTGCCATTCTAAATGATGTGACGATTGCCCAAGATGTTGTTGTTGAAGGCGAATTCCATGATAAAGGGGCCGCAGACGGCGACATCTACCGTAAGATTGCTCTTTATGCCCAAGACGCTGATCACAAAGTTACTGCCAATTACACACTCACTATACCTAAGTTAACTGTACAAAGTGAAAATTTACGAGTTCAAGGCGGAACCATTAAAGGTGATGTTTATGTAGAAGCGAACGGATTTAATCTGCATGAAACCTCGACTATTGATGGAAATCTTTACTTCGCAAACGAAGATGTGAAAGCAACTGCAGGGATTGAAGGTAAAGTGACTGGGGCAACTGAAGTTAAATAAGTTAGTAATGATTTCGATTAGGTAGAAGTTGAAGGACTAACTATATAGATAGAATTATCCGGATAGGTTCAGGAAAAAGGAATCAGTATGAATGGGCAAACTCATAATGGACTACACCCCATCTAGTTACCATATGAGAGCCGACGGAAGCTTTGAAGTAACAAGTAATGGAGTATTGAAGTGTACAGTAGATGGTTTTAACTGTATTTTGTACAACTAAAATGCTCAAAATGCTCGGCCAATGAAAATAGCTGTATTTAGTACATCTAATTTCTTGATTTAATACTCTACAGGCTATTTCTCTAGTTTTTAATTGTATAGAATACACTTAAAGTTAGAATTAGCCCTTGTGGATATGGAATAAGTGTATAGAATGCAGTTATCTTACAAATTTCAACAAGATAGTGCGTTACAACGGAGTGGGTATCCGAAAGCTACGAATGATTAAGCTTAGCTCGTAACCTACTCAAGCAAACCGCCGCAGACCCAAAACACCAGGCAGTGAACCTCCAACGGAGAATCGCTGCCTGGTTGTTTTTTGTGGATGAATATATGAACTATTGTTGATTTTCTTCATATTGACTTATAATATTACTACCACTACTAGGAGGAACACATATGTCTAAGGAGTATTCGCGCACATATATTGAGAGCGTAAAGCTTGAAATGTTAAATAGGTTGGGATTAAAGCAGGTGTTCTTCAAGGAGCAAATAGGGGATAGCCTAATTTTTGAAGCTGTGGGCTTTGATAAAGGGGCAAAACATCGCTTTTGCGTTAGACCAAAGACGAAAACGATTGATGAATTCATTTCAGGCAAATGGATGAAGGTCCGCAGTTTTATAATCAAAAGTGTGGATATTTAATGTTGAACCCTATAAAGGTAGCCCCGTTAATCGGAGTTACCTTTTTATTTTTTGACCCATAGTCATTGATAATGTGAAGTATCTCCATACAGATCAATGGTTGTATTGTTATCAGTTAGGGTTACTTTACATAATGCTGTAGAGAGAATATCCGGTAACTCCCCAATTTCCTGCAATGATTTATTGAGAAAATAAGCCATAATGACTTTTAAAGTCATCCGATGCGTGACGATGAGCACTTCTAGCCCTACGTTATCGTTTATGATGCGCTCCATTGTCGGCACTGCTCTTTGTTCAAGCTGCTTGTAAGTTTCACCTGAGGTTAGAGGAATATATAGATCGGGTCTGGTGAAAAAATGGGAATATTGTAAAGGGGATTCTAGTTGTATCTGATCCGTATTCATTCCTTCCCAGCTCCCCATGTTAATTTCCATTAAAGAAACTTGCTGATGAATAGGTAAACTCCGCTTTCCCCGTAAAATCTGCGCAGTATGCAATGCTCTTGGACTAGTACTAGAATAAATTGCGCCTAAGTTTTCTACTTCCAAACGATCTCTTAACCATTCCGCCTGCTGTTCGCCCAAGGCTGTAAGCGCAGAATTTTGATGCCCTTGCATTCGTTTTTGTAAATTCCATTCTGTTTGCCCGTGGCGGGTTAAGTATAATACTGTTTTTGTCATTAACGAGACCTCCCTTATGAATAGTTGTAAGTATAAGATAAATAAATATAAATAAACAATATATAATAGTTAACATCCATAATGTATAGTTATAGTAAAATGGCTGAGGATAAGCGGCGAATACAGATATTATTTTATGAAGTGAGGAAGAGATCACGATGAACTATCATGTATTAAAATTGTTTTATTACGTTGCGATCACAGGTAGTGTGACCAAAGCCTCTGAACGTTTGCATATCAGTCAACCCGCTATATCAGCGCAAATCCGTAAGTTTGAACGGGAGAATCATATTTTATTATTTGAAATTAAAGGAAAGAGGATGGTGCTCACCCCTTTAGGAAAAAGGTTAATCGAACCTCTTGAGAAGTTTTTTGCCATGGGTGATCAAGTCCAGCAAATCATTGAAGACTATCACAAATTTCCTGAGGGGAATCTGCGGATTGCAGGTAATTATTTAGCGACAAGCATCCTCATTCCCCGGTGGGCGTCATTATTCAAACAATCTTTTCCGGAAGTTAACATTCAGATCACTACTACTAATTCTCATGGTGTCATGGAAAAATTAAATAATTTTGAAGCAGACGTGGCGATTTACAGTGATATGGAGTTTCCTTCGCATAATACAGGAGTGTTCGAACATCGGGAGTTATATAGGGACGAGTATGTATTCGTGGTTTCTTCCCATCACCCTATTGCCAATCAGCAGGTTAGTTTTGAAGAAGTGATGTCTGAAGCATTTATTATGAGGGAAGAGGGCAGTGCAGCCAGAGAGCAGCTTGTCCGGTTGTGTGAAGAAAGAAGTGTACAGCAGCCAACGATTGGGCTTCAATTTAATGGAGTGAATGAAGTTATTCAAGCTGTCATTGCCGGTTATGGAATTAGTTATGTATCCGCTTTGTTGGCGAAACCTTATCTTGATCAGGGAACATTAGCTAAAATAGCAGTAGAAAATGTAGTCTCCAAGCATTCGATATGGATGGGCTACAGAAAGAAGGAACTTCAAGAAAGTTATATGCAGTCGTTTATTACGCTCGTTATGAAACAATTAAGTATAAAATAATTTTAGAAAATTAAAGATAATCTCATGGTAAACTATGGATAAAAATATTAGGAGGGGTCATAATGGATCAAATTGTATTCAAACAAATTAAGTTTGTGCGAAGTGTTACTGTGCGTGCTGTCGAGGGACTATCTGAGGGAACTTTGAATAGCATTCCAGAAGGGTTTAATAACAATATCCGATGGAATTTGGGACATATTTATTTGGTGCAAGAGAAGTTTGCCTTTCATTCTGCTCGGGAGCTTATGCAATTGCCGGCAAGCTTTGAACGCTTATTTGCGAAAGGGACTAAACCAGCCGAGTGGAATGAGGAACCGCCAACGCTTGAAGTTTTACTTGAGATGCTTACGGAGCAACCTAAACGGATCCAGGAAGCTTTTCACAATCGCTTAAGTGAGCAAGTAACCCCTCTTACAACAGGAAGTGGATTAACCTTAAATTCAATCGGTGAATTCATAAATTTCACACTTTACCATGAAGGTATGCATTTCAATACAATAAAATTATTAAATCGTTTTGCAGATAAATAAATTCAAATAACAAAAGATATCGATATATAGTTGGTATCTTTTGTTAGCTTTATGATCGAAAAAAAGATTTGTAAATGAAAAGGTTATGTGATAATCTAATTTATGTAATACATGTAACCGGTTACACATTGGGGGATGAATGTAAGAATGATGACGATCAAAGATGTCGCAAAAATAGCTGGAGTTTCAGTAGCAACAGTCTCACGGGTTATTAATGAATCTGGTTATGTGAATATCGATACCCGCAAAAAGGTTGAGGCAGCGATCAAAGAAATGAATTATACCCCTAATGAGGTTGCAAGATCATTATACAAGCGTAAATCTAAATTAATCGGGCTGCTCTTGCCTGATATTACTAACCCGTTCTTCCCGCAGTTAGCGCGGGGGATAGAGGATCGGATGCAGGAGCAAGGTTATCGGATCATCTTTGGCAATAGTGATGAGAACGAGGACAAAGAGATGGATTATATTCAAACCTTTATCCAAAACAATGTCATTGGCATGATATCGTCAACCAATTTCCCTGAGAGTGACGTTTATTCTAACTTGAAGATTCCGGTTGTATTTCTGGACCGTACTTCTAATGATAGCCCTTCCGTATACGCAGATGGCAAAAAGGGCGGACGTCTTGCAGCACAGGAGATTATCGCACGGGGAAGCAAAAAAATTACAGTGATACAAGGACCGGCGCATATCAAACCTGCACAAGATCGATTTCTTGGGGCGATTGAAGTCCTTAATGAAATGGGAATCAGCTATAATGTGATCGAAACTTCATCCTTCTCCCATACAGTAGCAGAACAATGGGCTGTGGAGTTATTTGATAAATATATAGATACGGATGGCGTAATTGCCAGTAATGATATTGTGGCGACGGCAGTCATTCATGAAGCACATCGTTTAGGTAAAAGAGTGCCGCAGGATCTGCAAATCATCGGATTTGATGATATCCCGCTCAGCAGCTTGTTGTCACCTGCTTTATCCACCATTCGCCAGCCGGCACATGATATGGGTAGAGAAGCAGCGGGTTTACTTATTAAGCTAATTGAGCAAGATAAGGTGGAAGAGAAGATTATTCAACTACCCGTTAGCTTTGTGGAGCGGGAAACTACAAGAAGTAAAGAATAGATGACAACATGAGAAAGGTTGATGAATATGGCTAAGATATGTGTAATTGGCAGCTGTTCAATGGATTTAGTAGTGACTTCGAATAAGCGGCCTCACGCGGGTGAGACTGTGCTTGGAGAACAATTCTCCACCGTTCCGGGCGGTAAGGGTGCGAACCAAGCCGTCGCTGCTGCCCGTCTAGGAGCAGAAGTTACGATGGTTGGTTGTGTAGGTGATGATTTCTATGGTACCGCTATCATGGATAATCTGAAAAAGAATCGCGTTTTTACCGCCAATGTGGAACCGGTTACACATGTCGAAAGTGGAACAGCTCACATCATTTTAGCGGAAGGCGATAACAGCATTATCGTTGTAAAAGGAGCCAATGATTTAGTTACTCCTGCATTGGTTGAACGGGCACTTGATAATATTAAAGGCTCTGACATGGTATTAATCCAACAAGAAATTCCGGAAGAGACGGTGTCTTATGTAAGTGAGATTTGCTATAAATTCAATGTGCCTATGTTGCTTAACCCAGCACCTGCTCGGCCTATCAGTGAAACGATTATAAACAATGCCACCTATTTAACTCCCAATGAACATGAATGTGCAATATTATTTCCTGAGATGAGTACTGCTGAAGCTTTACGCAAATATCCCAATAAGTTATTTATAACCGAGGGCAGCAATGGTGTACGTTATTACGATGGTAAACAGGAAGTTTTAGTTCCCACCTATAAAGTGAATGCTATAGATACCACTGGAGCAGGAGATACTTTTAATGCGGCATTTGCTGTTGCTCTAGCTGAAGGCAAGTCTATTCGTACTAGTGTAAAGTTTGCCAATCGCGCGGCTTCTTTATCCGTCACAAAATTTGGTGCCCAAGGTGGCATGCCAACAAGAGTAGAGGTGGAGGTGAGTCTTTAATTATGAAAAAACAAGGAATCTTAAACAGTCATATTTCCAAAGTGCTTACTGATTTAGGCCACACCGATACGATTGTCATTGCTGATATTGGATTACCCGTTCCATCTGGTGTTCCAAAGATTGATTTAGCGCTTAAATTGGGAGTTCCCAGCTTTCAAGAGATTGTCGAAATCATTTCAGAGGATATGGTCATAGAGAAAGTTATCGTGGCAGAGGAATTAGCAGCAAAAAATAAAGGCACTTCTGAATACTTGAATGACAAATTTAAGGAAATACCTATAGAGGCGATTTCACATGAACAATTTAAATTGTTAACCCAGCATGCGAAGGTCATCATTCGTACGGGGGAAGCTAAGCCGTATGCAAATTGTATTTTACAAGCCGGGGTCTATTTTTGATAAAAAGGGGGTTCAAAGCATATGCACATTACGATGAAGGATATTTATAAATCTTTTGGGGCTAACCGTGTGTTGACGGGTGTGGATTTTGAGCTGAAGGATGGTGAAGTTCATGCCCTAATGGGAGAGAATGGTGCAGGAAAGTCTACTCTGATGAACATTTTGATTGGACTGCATCAGCGTGATCAAGGAACCATTAGTATAGATGGTCAGGAAACATACTTTAACAATCCCAAAGAGGCTGAACGTTATGGGATCGCTTTTATCCATCAGGAGTTGAATGTGTGGCCGGATATGACAGTTCTAGATAATCTGTTTATTGGTAAGGAACGAACCTCCAAACTAGGGATCTTAAATATGAAAGAAATGAAAGCGTTAGCAAATGAACAGTTTCGTAAGCTCTCCGTAACGATTCCCTTAAATCAAGAGGCGGGGGAATGTTCGGTAGGGGAGAAACAGATGATTGAGATTGCAAAAGCGCTTATGACTCATGCAAAAGTTATCGTCATGGACGAACCGACAGCGGCATTAACCGAACGGGAAATCCAGAAATTGTTCGAAGTCATAACTTCCCTTAAAAAGGAAGGCGTCTCCATCGTGTATATTTCGCACCGGATGGAAGAGATTTTTACGATATGTGACCGAATAACGGTCATGCGAGATGGGAAAACAGTAGACACGAAGCCCATTCCAGAGACTAACTTCGATGATGTAGTTCGGAAGATGGTAGGGCGTGAATTAACCGACCGGTTTCCTGAGCGTACCTCCAAACCCGGAGAGGTTGTTCTTGAAGTTAAAAATGCCACGAAAAAAGGGCAATTTAAAGATGTTAATTTCTCCGTTCGTTCGGGTGAGATCTTAGGTTTCTCAGGATTAATGGGATCTGGACGAACAGAAATGATGAGAACCTTATTCGGATTGGAATCGTTAGACCGTGGTGAGATTATGGTGCGAGGAGAAAAGGTCACGATTCGAAATCCCAATGATGCGATGAAGGCGGGGATAGGATTCGTTACGGAGGACCGTAAAGATGAAGGGTTAGTGCTTGATTTCTCTATTCGAGACAATATGGTGCTTACAAATTTATATAGCTTCGCTCCTAAGGGTGTAATCATTGATAAAAAAGAACAAGAATTTGTAGACATACTTATCAAGCGGCTGCACATCAAGACACAGTCTTCCTCCACTTTAGTCCGGAATTTATCCGGGGGGAATCAACAAAAGGTGGTCATCGCCAAATGGATTGGGATCGGCTTAAGTGTGCTTATCCTCGATGAACCTACCCGTGGAGTGGACGTAGGAGCTAAACGGGAGATCTATCAGCTCATGAACGAATTAACGGAACGTGGAGTCGCCATAATCATGGTATCGTCAGAGCTTCCTGAAGTCTTAGGAATGAGCGACCGGATCGTAGTGGTTCATGAAGGGGAAATTAGTGGAGAGCTATCACAACAAGAAGCTACGCAAGAAAAAATCATGACGTTAGCTACAGGGGGGCAATAGTAATGACAACTATCAAAGGTGAGAGAGAAAATAAAGGTTTTCAAATCGGGCAAATTACACAGAAGCTAGGTCCATTACTAGGGCTGATTATTCTAATTGTTATCGTTACGGTGTTGAACCCAAGCTTTATGGAGCCCCTTAATATCCTGAACTTGCTTAGACAAGTTGCCATAAATGCGCTTATCGCTTTTGGGATGACCTTTGTTATTCTAACGGGTGGTATCGATTTATCGGTGGGTTCTATTCTAGCCCTATCCAGTGCCTTCACAGCTAACCTGATGTTGTCTGGTTGGGATCCTGTCTTAGCCATTATTGTAGGTTGTTTAGCGGGTGGCGTGATGGGGATGGTTAACGGACTGATGATTACAAAAGGTAAAATGGCGCCATTTATCGCTACGTTGGCGACCATGACGATTTTCCGGGGATTAACACTTGTATACACAGACGGTAATCCGATCACAGGTCTCGGAGACAGCATGACCTTCCAATTGTTTGGCCGTGGATATTTACTGGGAATACCTGTACCTGCTATAACAATGATCATCGTCTTCGCAGTCTTATGGGTTGTATTGCACAAAACTCCATTTGGTCGTAAAACCTATGCCATTGGTGGTAATGAAAAAGCATCTATTATTTCAGGGATTAAAGTCGACCGCATTAAAATAATGATCTATTCATTGACCGGTATGTTGTCCGCATTGGCAGGAGCGATCTTGACTTCCAGATTGAACTCAGCGCAACCCACAGCAGGCACATCTTATGAGTTGGATGCTATCGCAGCTGTAGTATTAGGCGGTACGAGCTTAACTGGTGGTCGTGGACGTATCGTGGGCACATTGATTGGTGCATTGATTATCGGGATTTTGAACAATGGATTGAACTTGCTCGGCGTATCCTCTTTTTACCAAATGGTGGTCAAAGGGATCGTTATTGCTATTGCCGTACTCATAGACCGTAAGAAAGCCGTATAAGGGGGATTCCAACATGAAAAAGTTAACTTTGATTCTTACTTCCTTACTATTAATTCTCATGACAGGTTGTTCCTTGGAGCCTCCAGAGTGGGCTAAGCCTAGCAGTGGTGGAAGCATGGAGAATATGAAGATTGGATTATCCATATCTACTTTAAATAACCCCTTCTTTGTATCCGTTAAAGATGGTGTTTTGGCCGAGGCTAAGAAGCAAGGCTTGGAAGTCCTTGTCATTGATGCCCAAAATGATTCTGCTAAACAAAGTAATGACGTCGAAGATTTGATGCAAAAAGGTGTGAATGCGTTATTGATCAATCCAGTGGATTCATCAGCGATCTCGACAGTAGTGCAAACAGCTAACAGTTTAAATATTCCCGTCGTTACGTTGGACCGTTCCGCAGATCAAGGGGATATCAAAGCTCTTGTTGCCTCTGATAATGTAAAGGGTGGCTCTATGGCGGCACAATATATTGTAGAGCAGCTTGGGAAAGGTGCAAAGGTCATCGAGCTAGAAGGATCCCCAGGAGCTTCAGCGACTCGGGAACGCGGTAAGGGATTCCATGAGATTGCGGACAGCCAGCTAGAGGTCATTGCTAAGCAAACGGCTGATTTCGACCGTACGAAAGGGCTGACCGTTATGGAGAACCTTCTACAAGGAAATCCTGGCGTACAAGCAGTTTTCGCTCATAATGATGAAATGGCGCTAGGTGCTATTGAAGCCATTCAAAGTTCAGGCAAGAATATCCCTGTGATTGGTTTTGATGGAAATGAAGATGCACTTAAATCCATCGAAGCTGGTAAATTAACAGGAACCGTTGCGCAGCAGCCTGAATTAATTGGCCAACTAGCCATTCAAGCCGCTAAGGATGTATTAGAAGGCAAAACCGTAGAGAAGCTGATTGCGGCACCGCTTAAACTAGTTGTTAAAGAGTCAAAATAATAATCATTATAGAAAAAGACTGCGCTCACCGATTTGGTGAGCACAGTCTTTTTTGCTATACATTGCAGCTTATTCTTCAATAACTCTATCCGGTAGCTGTGTAACATAACTGTCTGACAAATGGAGTAGCTGTAAGGCACGCTCGAATTCGTCTTCTGTGGATTGCAGAGGTTGGTTGCCGTTACCAGATAAAGTATAATGCTGGCCATCCTCGAAGCCACTGCCGGATAAGAAGAGCTCTTCGTTATTTACGAAAGATCCTGTAGGCAAGTAATACCGTTGTGGTAGTAAGTTATAAGTTGATTGATTCAAGAGATCTTGTCCGAAATGAATATGATCTGCAAGAGAGACACCCAATAAATTAGATACGGTAGGTAAAATATCCACTTGCCCGCCTAGCTGTTCTTTTACACTAGGAGTTGTAATCCCTGTTGCTGACATGATCAACGGAATATTAATCAATTCACGTTCCGAATATTCATGGCCGAGAATCTCTTCCAGTAGGAGATGATCATCCTCTTTTAGAGAGAAGATAGGCAGTCCACGATGATCCCCGTACAATACGATCAAGCTGTTATCCCACACACCGTTTTGTTTGAGCTCATCGATAAAAAGTCCCAGCGCATAATCAGCATAATTCTGAGCCCGAATATAATCGCCAACAAGCGTTCCTTCGAATCGCTCTGGAAGTGTCATTTTGTATTTATCCTCTGGGATGGAGAACGGATTATGAGATGACATCGAAATTACATGGGAGTAGAAAGGTTGCTCATTCTGATCCATTCTTGCCAGCTCTGCAGCTGTTTTTTCATACAAAACTTCATCAGAAGCGCCATAGAATACTGTGTCTTCTTCTCCGAAGTAAGTTTTATCATAATAACGATTGAATCCCAAAGCACTATAAAGCTCACCACGGTTCCAAAAGTCGACTTCGTTCGTATGGAATGTTGCCGTATCGTAACCTTGTGCTTGCAGCAGCTTGGGTAAGCTTGGAAGCTCTTTAGGAGCGTACATTTGGGTAGCTGGACCATCAGGGGGTACATAAAAAGAAGTGTTCACAATAAACTCTGCATCTGAAGTGTTGCCTTGTCCAACCTGCTGGTAGAAACGCGGGAAGTAGAAGCTGCTGGCGGCAAGCTTGTTCATATTTGGTGTGATTTCTTGTCCATCAATCTTTAGATTGATTAAGAAGTTCTGGAAAGACTCCATTTGCAGAATGATTAGATTTTTTCCTTTGGCGGCTCCAAATAAAACCGGATTAGAGATAGCTTGAATTCCTTTGGTTTTATCAATAGTGGATTGCGTAATCTCAGAAACGTCAATTTGTTCTTCCTCTTGATCAGCTAGGAGAGAGTAGGCTTCATAATTAAGAATGCCCATTTGTTCCGCTTTAATCGTTTCGTTCATACTGGCACGGTTTGGAAAAATATTCATTGCACAAATGATGATGGAAATACAGAACAGGACTGCCACCGCTTTACGGTTACTTTTGCGCGACATGGCTTTTTTCCAATCCAGCGCTTTCTGTTTTCTAAACATCACCAAGCTGATGACAATGATATCCACAAAGATAAGCATATATTGAGGACGAAGGACCGAAAATATACTTTTCTTTACGGCTCCCACTTGTTTGACCTGATCTAATACTTGCGAAGTAGCAATGATGCCAAAATGATTATGATATACAATTAATGAGAAAAATAGAGTAGTAATCAATACATTGACAAGCATGTAAATTGCAATTTTTCGTTTCGTAGCGAACCATTCAATCAAGCAAAAGACTAGAAGTACAAAAGGGATTTCTTTAAGCCAAGTGGTCCAAGTAGGGCCATCTTCAAATAGAAAATACCAGGCAAAATAGCTTTTCACAAGCATAATGAGAGAGAAGAATAGCAGGGATCTTTTACTAAGTGTACGAGGTTCTTTAAACGGCATTGCTTATGCCCATCCTTTTCTTTTTAGATTAGTTCATTCTATTACATTGAAGCGTTTAAAATCAACTAGATTTGGGTATGTCTGAGTGAAATTTTCCTGAATATTACAGTTTAGGTGGATTGAATAGTTCACGATATATAAAAATTTTTTATGAAGATGAACTTTTTATAGTGCTCCTGACTCATATAGGGGAGAGAGGTGAAGGCATGGATGTTGTTCGATTGGTGAAAAAAGCTAAAAAGGGAAATAAAGAAGTTTTGCTGCAATTAATCATGTATGAAAAAGATATTTTTTATAGGCTTGCGTACAGCTATATGGGAAATGCGCATGATGCTATGGATGCCATGGAGGAAATGATAGTTACGTTATACGAGAAGATTGATCAACTTAAGAAAGAGGAGTCTTTTTACAGCTGGAGTAAGACGATTTTGGTAAATGGCTGTAAAAGGCAACTTCATAAGCGAAGCAAGCTGGTGTTATTAGAGGACTGGAACATCACTGACGAGAAGGAAAAAGCCGATGTTACATCAGGCAATCCTTATCATAAAAGTGAACAGCAAATGGATATGCAGGCGTTATTGTTACATGTGAACGAGCAGCAAAGAGAAGCAATTCAATTGAAGTATTTTCATGATCTCGATTATCAAACGATAGCTGAGATCACACAGGTCTCGATCGGAACTGTTAAATCAAGGATCTACAATGGATTACAAACGCTGAAAAATCATTACAGAGGTGATGTTGATGAACAATAACGTCGAACAACGATTAGTGGATGAGAAGAGGAACTTAGAGTCCATAACTGCACCTGAGGGTTTAGAAATGAGATTAAGAAATGCTTTAGACTCGGCACCTCCAAAAAGAATAAAAAGAAAAAGCTCGCCCCTCTGGAAGATTGCAGCCGTCATTATATTAGTGATAGTAGTTTCTGGAAACAGCTATAATGCCTTCGCTTATTATGGAAAAAAGTTATTTGGTTTTGATGAGGTGTTAGAGGGAACTTTACAACAACTCAATGAACAAGGAATGGGACAAAGCATAGACAAAAAGACGACGTTAGCAGATGGAACAGAACTTACGATTAACGGAATTATGGCAGATGCCAATCAATTTATTGTATATTACACGTTAAACAATCCTAAGGGACTAGAGGAGACGGGAGATCATTTTAGTCCTTCAAAAATAGAAGGGTTTCTCACGAATTCCAACATAAGAAGTGGCGTATCTTTAATCAACGACGAACATACAGAAATAAAAGGCACGATGACATTTGATAGCGTAAGCCCATTCTCGAAAAAACTGACACTTCATTACTGGGGACCTCCACAGAAAGGGCAGATGAGTGAAGGGAGCATAACGTTTTCTTATAATCCAAATCAAGCGATGGTGACTCAGATCAAACAGTCGATTAATAAAAAGGTCAAAGCCGACAAAGGATCAATTACCTTCAAGTCGATCACGGCCACACCCACCATGACTGTGATTAAAGGGAGTATGAATGTCGAGAATTTCGATCGAATAAGATTAGGGTTAGAAGGCATTCAATTAATTGCCAATGGAAAGCCTGTAGAAATATTAGGTAGTAGCAATAAAACCTCGCTGGGTGGGAGATCATTTGATATTCGTTATGACACCTTGCCAAAAGAACTGCATTCATTGCAGCTGGTTGTTAAAGAGTTTGTTGGATATCAGAAACTGGAAGAAAAGTATCCTCTAAATGCTGATAGTAATGAGCCGATTCTACTGGGGGATAAAGAATTATGGATTAAGGATGTGACCAAGACCGCTCAAGGGATTGAAGTAACTATTGCTACAGATGAGGATGTAATGCTGGATGGTGTGTCTATAGAAAATGCTAACGAAAACACGGCTTTAAAAACAACAATTAATCAAAAAGAGTCAAAACAAACAAACGGTAAACTCATGAAGGAACGCACCTTATTATTTGATACACAAACGAAACCTGAAAGTATTCTGATAGAAGGAATACATTATATGAAGGAATATAACAAGGTCATTGAGATTCCTGTGGATTAAAAAGAAGTGCCATATCCATAATTTATGAAATATAGTAAGCTATAATAGTCTGAGAAAGTGAGGGGGTTATGGAAAATATAGGTGCTTATAAGGTGAGTCGTCCGTCGTTAATGTCGCTTCTGTTTTCTATGATTTTTTCAAGTGGCATACTATTGTTAAATACCAGAAATAATACGGAGTTTAAAGTATTACTTTATTTTGGTTATATATGGTCGACCTTCTGTCTGATTGTTGTAATCATATTGTTCTATAGGATCATTACGATTAGAAAGTTCATTGAGGTTCGGATTCTTCCGGACTCTATAATAGTAGAAAACAAAGAAATTCAAGCGAATCAAATTGATAATATTTATGTAAAGGGCTATTTCATACCCGTAATAGGCATTAAACCTGTAGATCACAAATTTCCTCCCTATAGATTATGTTTTAGTTTTCTTGACGAAGAATACAAGGGAATGAAAGAACTAACCGCATGGGCCGAAAGTAATCAGATTAAACTATCTAAAAAAAGATTTATGAGATGGCTTTAACCGGGCTCTTACCAGTCCACCATACCGCGCTATATGCGCATTGCGGAAAGGATGGGTGTCCCAAAAGCCGAAAATGGCTGCTGGGGCACCTCATTTTTTTTGCTCCATCATCGTCCCCCAAACGTCGCTCGTTTCCTCCATCCGCGAATCCTGAAACTTCGTTTGCTTCCTCCATCATCAAGAACCCTCTACTTTTGTCACCTCCGCTATCCCCCAAAAAAAACTACACTTTCTTCGATCACATTTGCACACCCGTAAGCATCTATCGGACTCAGATGACCCTTAGACGCGTCATATCCCACTTTTGGAATTCTAACGGACCGCATAGTCGCTATTGGCCTGAAAAACACCCCGAAAGCAGCCTTTTCAGGGGAATAACTGCACTGAAGTCCGAAACTTTGCTCCAAAGCCGAAATATTCGCAAATAACGTCATCTGGGTCCGAAAGTAACCGTCTTCCATCATCGAGTCCCCAAACCTCGTTCGCTTCCACTATCCGCGAATCCTCATACTTCGTTTGCTACTGCTATCACTGATTTCCAAATCCCGCTGACATTCTCTATCATCGACCCCCCAAGTCACGCTTTCTTCGATCACATTTGCGCACCTGAAAGTGGCTATGGGACTCAGATGACCCTTAGACGCGTCATATCTCACTTTTGGAATCCTAACGGACCGCATAGCCGCTATTGGCCTGAAAAACACCCCGAAAGCAGCCTTTTCGGAGGAATAACTGCACTGGAGTCCGAAACTTTGCTCCAAAGCCGAAATCTTCGCAAATAACGTCAACTGGGTCCGAAAGTAACCATCTTCCATCATCGAATCCCCAAGCCACACATTCTTGAATCAAATTTGCGCGCCCGGAAGCATCTAACGGACTCAGATGACCCTTAGACGCGTCATATCTCACTTTTGGAATCCTAACGGACCGCATAGCTCTTATTCGTCTAAAAAACACCCCAAAAGATGACGTTTCGAAGGAATAACTGCACTGGAGTCCGAAACCTTGCTCCAAAGCCGAAATCTTCGCAAATAACGTCATCTGGGTCCGAAAGTAACCGCCATCCATCATCGAATCCCCAAAACCTCGTTCGCTTCCCCTTTTGGAGTTCTGACTGCCGTATAGAGACTGATTACCCCAATACGCTAATAGGTAGAATGAATGGTAAATCCTTAGTTTTTTTGTTGCAAATACAACAATTATGGTATACTATTTTCCTGTCACATCTGCATAACACCATATAATTAGAGCTCGAAATAAGAGTTTATTTGTAAATTGATATTTTAAAAGGAGAAAACAATATGGCTATCAATATAAAAAAGTGCACGGTCGAAGATCTAGGTTCACTTCAAGGAATTAGTGTTGAAACATTTAATGAGACATTTAGAAATCAAAATTCACCTGAAAATATGAAGGCCTACCTGGATAGAGCATTTAACTTAAAACAATTAGAAAAAGAATTGTCGGATAGCTCATCAGAATTCTATTTTATTTATTTTAATGAAGAAATCGCTGGGTATTTAAAGGTTAACACCGAGGATGCTCAATCTGAAGTAATGGGTAATGATTCACTTGAAGTCGAGAGGATCTATATTAGAAAAAAATTTCATAAACAGGGGCTTGGGAAATATCTAATAAATAAAGCTATAGAAATAGCGGTACAATGTAATAAAGAGAAGATTTGGTTAGGGGTTTGGGAAAAAAATAAAAACGCTATTAGCTTTTATGAAAAAATGAGGTTTGTTCATACAGGAACTCATTCTTTTTATATGGGTGAAGAAGAACAAATAGATTTTATTATGACAAAACAACTATAACATTTGTCTAAAATGATGTTAACTAAGAGGAACGATAGGAGGCTTAGAATGAAGCAACTTTATATAAAACAAAAGGTATTCAGTCTAAGTGGTAAATTCACGGTAAAGAATCAGCAGGAGCAAGATGTCTATTACGTAGAGGGCAGTTTTATGCAAATTCCCAAGACATTCTCCATCATGAATACAACAAGAGATGAAGTCGCACTTATTACGAAAAAAGTGTTCAGTTTTTTACCAAAGTTTTTTGTAGAAGTAGATGGTCGAGAGGTATTGACGATTAAGAAGGAGTTTTCTTTCTTTAAAGCACGTTATACGATTGATGCGGCTGACATTGAGGTACATGGTAATTGGTGGGATATGGATTTTCAGGTTTTACAGCATGGTGTAGTCATCGGTAAAGTGAACAAGGAATGGTTCACTTGGGGGGATAGCTATAAGGTTCAAATATTGAAGGATGAGATGGAGACGCTCATGATTGCGTTCGTTGTCGCTATTGATTGTGTGAAGGCTGACCAGGCATCTACATCACATCAGTGAAGATTCAATATTAAAGTTAAAAACTTAGTAAGGTGATGTAGACGGAATAAATTCAGCAGGTAAAGCTGAGTGTAATTGGTCAGTTTATCTATGATGCGCTGAACGTACCATAAGTAGAGGCAAATTAGGTTTCTGATAGTGCCTATGCTAGATCTTATTGTTGATTTTCATTTTTTGAAAAAACGCCTATTGCGCCCAAACGCTCTCTCCGCGAATGCATATGATGATTATGCCTACTCATTGAAAGGAGCGATCACATATGGGATTTTTTCCAACACCGGGAGCCGGCGGGGGATTTCCAGGATTCCCAGGCGGACCTGGCGTGCCGGGAGGACCAGGAGGACCAGGAGGACCAGGGTTTCCGGGTGGAACCCCCGGACAATTTCCGGGGGGTGCACCGGGAGGCGTTCAAGCGCCGACGGCTCCTCCACCGCAATTCGTGCCACAAATGTCGTCTACCACATTTGCCATTGATCCCGGCGGGATCAGACGCTGCCTGTTCCGCAACACATACATTTGGCTGAACAACGGCGAGCAATTCTGGTTCTTTCCGGTATTCGTCGGACGTAATTCTATTGCAGGGTTCAGATGGAACGGTTTTTTCTGGTCGTACTTCGGCATTGATTTGAATCGGATTAGCTCGTTCACGTGCTTCTAAGGCAGACAGCGATAGAGAACAGCCAGCAGGCTGTTCTCTATGTTGTGCAAATTATCGTGTCCCGGGAGTTGTGAATTTCGCAAAAGATACATAGTGAAGAATCGTTTCCCCTGACGCTAACGTTAATGCTGGATCAAAAAAGGGACTACTCTGCGAAGGATAGCCTTAAAGCTTGCCGTTACAGACAGCGTGTTGAGCCATCTCATAAATCACGGTAATGCGGAGGGATGGGCACGTTGGTGATCCATTGTGTTATGAATTCAATTAGTTTTTTTGCCGCTGGAGAGGCATTTTTAATGGAGGCGGCTGCAATACCAATAGAACGATAATACTCGCCTTCCAATGGGCGATAACATACAATGTCGGGGAGATGTGACAAAATCATTTCTGGGAGAATACTTAACCCTAAACCATTTTGTACCATGGCGATTATGGCATGATCATCTTCTAATTCATATTTGATCGTGGGTGTGAGTTTATTTTGCGAGAAAATTCGCTTTACATCGGTGTCACAACCCGCAATGGGCATGATAAAAGGTTCATCAATCAATTGCTCAAGGCGGATGGTTGATTGGCGCTCGAGAGGATGATTCTGCCACATAGTGCAGACCATCCTATCTTTTTGAAGAGGGACCACATGAAAAGCATCTCGAGTAGGCAGATTAACAAATCCCAAGTCAGCGGTTCCATCGGCAATCCATTCTTCTATTTCAGAGTAGTTACCATCAAGTAGTTTTATTTCAATATGTGGAAACTGATTTTGAAATTGTTTAATGATTTGGGGCATCCATTGGATCGATACACTAGAGAAAGTACCTATTTTCACAGTGCCGATTTCGACACCCTTTAATGCAGCTACTTCTTGATTGAGTTTTTCATTAAGTTGGAGGATTTCTCTGATATGTGGGATTAAACGTTCGCCATCGTTGGTTAACCGGATACCCGATCTGTTTCTTATGAGAAGACACAGTCCGAATTCAGCTTCTAAGCTAGAAAGCGCATGACTGATGGCTGATTGTGTTAAATTTAATATCTCTCCTGTTTTGGTAATGCTGCCGATCTCAACTACCTTACTGAAAATTTGATATTTTAAAAGATTCATAATGATTTCTCTCCTCAATAATGTATGAAAAAAATTCATTAAACTAACAATTAATATTCATTATTTTTATCTTAATTATAATAGTATAATCTGTTTTATATAAAAACATCTACGATTAAAGGGGAGTTTGAGCGGAATGGTTCATGAATCAAATGGATCTTATTATGCAGTCATATTTTCAAGTCAACGTACGGACGGGGATAACGGATATAACCTTATGGCTGAAAAAATGGAGCAGCTTGCGTCCGGGCAACCTGGGTTTTTAGGAGTGGAAAGTGTCAGGGATTCTTCAGGAGCGGGTATTACGATTTCTTATTGGGAGAGCTTGGACGCGATTAGGAACTGGAAACAGCATCAATCTCACAAAGTTGCTCAGGAGAAAGGTAAGAAAGAATGGTACCAAAATTACAAAGTGAAAATTTGTAAAGTTGAAAGAGAGTATTCTTGAGTGGTAAAATATTACTGCAAAGTAATTGGGAATCAATCCATTGAAGCGTACAACAACAATCATTTTATTTCAAAAGGATGCGAAGAAACTTATCCGAGAAAATAGAAGAGTCCGTTACTAATTAGATAAAATATAGATATGGGATGGTTTTTAGATGAACTATCAAATTAAAAGGGCGACCCTTGAAGAAAAAGAAATCCTCAACAACCTAATGCAATTTTATATGTATGATTTCTCCGAGTATATGGATTTACACCTTGAAGAAAACGGAAAATTTAATGATTATCCTCTCAATGATTACTGGACAGAGGACTCGAATTTCCCATATCTGTTAACTCTGAATGGGAAAAATGCTGGATTCGTTTTAGTCAAATTAAAAAATAGAGATGATGATTTATACTTTTCCATTGCAGAGTTTTTTATTATAAAAAAGTATCGGAGAGTAGGATTAGGTAGACTAGTTGCAAAAGATATTTTTAATATACATAAGGGGCAATGGGAAGTTTACCAAATAGATAATAACGAGCCCGCACAACGCTTTTGGAAAAAGGTGATAGAGGAATACACTGGCGGAAAATTCACTGAACGAATTGAAGCAGGGAGAAAGACACAGGTGTTTGTTAATCGAGTTGAATCTTAAGCTAGGGTACAATAGATCAATAAAAAGCGGCAGTCGTGGACTTTATTTTCTAGTCCAGGGTTGCCGTTGTTTTTTTAGGATCTCCAGAAGTGATGTTATAGGCCAGTTGTCCGGGTATTTTTGAGTAGTACAAAATCACTTCTAATGTTAAAATTACCCAAAAAGTATTTTAGGAGGCTAAGACGGGAATTATGCTAAATATACAGCAGATTGTAGAACTTATTCCTCATCGGTATCCGTTTATTTTAGTGGACAGAATTATAGAGCTGGAGGAGAACAAAAGAGCAGTAGGTATTAAAAATGTATCCATTAATGAACCGTTTTTTAGCGGCCATTTTCCTGAGCATCCTGTTATGCCGGGTGTTTTAATTGTGGAGGCATTAGCCCAGGTAGGCGGAATCACAATGTGCAAAAACGAGAAGCTGATGGGCAAGATAGGGTTATTAGTTGGCATTGATAATGCCCGTTTTAAGCGCCAAGTAACGCCTGGGGATCAGCTTCTTCTTGAATTCGAAGTCAATCGGATGAAAGGTGAAATTGTAAAAGGCAAAGGCACCGCAACAGTAAATAGTGAGCTTGTATGTGAAGCTGAGATTTCTTTTGCATTTGTGCAAAAAGGAGGTTCAAAATGAAAAGGATGCCGTTTGTACGACCAACCGAACATTACGATCTGCAAATTAAGGATATTGACGAGCAAATATGTGCATTGATCAAGCAACGAAAGGAAATCTCGAATAATAATCCAGGATTCCCACCGTTTGAATCTATCTCTAAATGGGCAGAAAATTATGAGCTCTATGAGGATTTTTTGAAAGCGGTATTTGGGATGTTGCTAAGTGAAGATCATTTTAAACCGATGGTTGAGCCAATTGATTTTAGAAAACATATTGCAGTTCTTAAATCAATTGAGAAAGATGGATTTTTTTATACACTGACCTCTATACGCCAATATAGTAATGCTAGTGTGGTCACCCTTAATATAGATTGGGACATGACAACTGAGCTTCCAACAAATTCTCATAACCATAGCTTTTTCGAGCTGTTTATAGGAGAAGAATATGATAGTCGAATGATGAATGGCGGAAGTTCAACCGGACAAGCTTCTTATAATTACGTAATTTCTCCACCGCTTTCTGACGATCCTTCAGGTGTTATATTAGAGTTCAGGGAACATGGTAAACCCTTCAAGAACAATGAGACAGGAAATCAAATTGTTTTTAGGCTGTAGTACTTATTTCTTCTCCGGAAAATATTGCTTATAGCTGTCTCCATTGCTATTATCAAAAGTGGAGATCCGAGCGAAGTTAGTTTGACTCCGCTCTATATCACAGTTAACGGATTTTTAGTGAAATAAAAACTGGCCATCCTGAGGGGATGGCTGTTTTCTGTGAAAGACAACTTAATGATTCATTTCCGAATGCGTTCCTTCCTCAGGAGATTTGCCTTCTGGTGGGATCCAAACGGGACGAATCGCAAAGGATAAAAGCAAAAGTAATGTTAATATAGAGGCTACGATTAAACCGAGTTTTCTAATCCTCGTAGGTGAAACTAATACTATAACAAAAATGACAAGGACAAACCCAACCGACGTTACAATTTCGATTACGGTTATGGGATGTAAAGGTGGCAGCTCTAGATTTATGAGCCCTTAAAAACTACGAAGGTACAGTTTACAATTTAGATATTCAGGAATACGAAAATTGATGACCCCACACAGACTTCACATGTCTGTATTTTTTTGCTAATTGTGGTTCTATAGTATGATTTTTTGGGATTATTTGAAAAATGGTTGAGAAATACATAGTGTATAGTCAATACTGTGACTTATAATGTTAGCTTAGGTAATGATCTAAAACTCTTAATATAACCTTGAATATATTCATTTACGCAGTAAAAGGCTGAAAGGAAGTCATCTCTTGTTTGAAACCCTACTTTTAAATTTTTTGTTTTTGCTTTTTCCAGTATTAACATTTCTAATATTCTTTGAGAATCGGGCCTATTCCTACAATAGATTGATTCTCGTTTTTATGTCTGCAGTGACCATGAGTCTCTGTATTGCAAAACCTATCAGACTTGAAATTGGCTATATTTTTGATTTGAGGTACATTCCGTTTATTATTGTGGCACTGTTTGGAGGATATAGGAACGTTCTTCCTCTATATATTATTTTGAATGCTTACAGATTCTATGTGGGTGGAGGTGGAGTATTTTATTCGTTTCTATTTGCGACAGCGATTCTGATTTTGGTGCCGTTATATAAAAATAGATTTTTAAAATTACCATCGAAGGGCCGTGTGATTGCGGCAAGTCTGATTGCTTTGCTAATTATGGGGGTTTATCTGTTAATTTTAGGTTTTGTTCAGGATTCTTTAGACAGGCAATTTTGGATTCTTTCATTAAATGCGTTGACAACTCATGTTGGGGTGATGAGTGTCATTATGATTTTGATTGAGAAAATTATCTCCAATATTAAAAATCGGGAACGGATTGTCCAATCGGAAAGATTAAATGTCGTCAGCGAGCTAGCGGCAAGTGTATCCCATGAAATCAGAAATCCACTTACAGTGACTAGTGGTTTTTTGCAGCTATTAAATAAATCTAAAACGATGACGCCAGAGGAAAAGGGCTTTGTAGAGTTATCTCTACAAGAGCTACAGCGAGCAGAAAAAATTGTAAGTGATTATCTCTCCTTTGCCAAGCCACAATCTGAAAACATGGTTTACTCCAATATGAAGGCAGAATCAGAATATACTAAAAATATCATAATGCCTTATGCCACTATGCACAAAGTAGATGTCCAATTTAGTTTTAATAATTCGTTAAATAAAAACTATGACCGAAACCAGATTCAGCAGTGTCTAATTAATTTATATAAAAACGGTATAGAAGCGATGAAGGAAACCGATGGCGGTACGCTATTTATCGATATATTTGAAAAAAAACAAAATATTATGATCAGTATCAAAGATAACGGAGTCGGCATGACTAAAGATGAAATATCGCGACTCGGTAAGCCGTATTATTCCACTAAAGCAGAAGGAACGGGGCTGGGTATGCTTATGGTCTACAGTACCGTCGATAAAGTGAAAGGAACTATTGAAGTCGATAGTGAAAAAGGCAAAGGGACAACGTTCCTTATAAATATCCCAACATAGGCAAGTTGCAGAGAGTATCCTTTGCTGTTTATACCCCACTAGGAGTGTGTAATACCTCTCATGAATGGATTTCGTGTAAAAAGGGTAACGAGCCTGTGCGAGTCCCATCTGGAGGTGCAGCAATGGAGATATTTGTATCTATAGGCGTCAAATTGGTCATCAGCTTTTTTGGTTTGTGGATCATTACCTTTATTACCGGCCGCAAGACGCTTAGTCAATTGACACCACTCGATTTTCTGTCTTCATTGATTTTAAGTGAAATTGTCGGCAATACGATATATGATGATGAGGTGAAGATCTGGCATCTGCTGTTTGCTCTTTTTATTTGGACCGCATTATCTTATCTGTTCGAAAAGGTGACCACCTATTTTGTGAAATTCGGGAACATGGCGGAAGGCCGGACAGTGCTGCTAATTGACGATGGCAAAGTGAATCAGGATTTGTTGGAGAAATACGATATTGAGTATACCCAACTGCTGTTCATGCTGAGGCAACAAAATATCTTTTCCCTAAGTGAAGTACGGTATGCTCTGCTTGAAACGAACGGCTCTCTATCGGTTATGCGCAAGTCTGAAGCTGAGCAGTCTTCTGCTTTTTCCATAACAGTTATTGATAAAGGCAGGGTACTGGAAGAGTCCATGCGGGGCAGATCGATGAACAAGGAGCAGATTCAGGAACGCGTCAGAGAGCAGGGTTATAATTGCATTGAGGATATTGCCTATGCTGAATATAAAGAAGACGGAACGCTCTATATCCTTCCCAAAAACAAACCATAAATCAACATGATGAGACGCTGGAGCCGGGAGGCTCAAGTGTCTTTATTTGAAATCAGGAGTGCCTAGTGAATAATAAATTTTAATGGAGGTAA
Organism: Paenibacillus sp. FSL H7-0943; assembly: GCF_037963265.1. Lineage (NCBI taxonomy): Bacteria > Bacillati > Bacillota > Bacilli > Caryophanales > Paenibacillaceae > Paenibacillus > Paenibacillus sp. FSL H7-0943. The sequence goes on along the minus strand of NZ_CP150148.1, from coordinate 4,440,660 downwards.
GGATGATTAGTTTAGGATTATGGATCTTAACCGCTCTAATTGTGCTAGTTGTTGTAATGTTTCACGCAGGAGCATTATTAGATTTTATCCGGCCTAGTGTGCTACAAACTCAAATTTTTGGTCTTCACATTACATTGTTTGGAGTAGTTGTGATATTGGCCTATGAGGTCGTCGCGGGATAGGCGTTTTTATTGGATTAATTGGACTGTTTACGGGGATCTTGGGCTCTTTTAGAGATTTCTCTAAACCGGAGGATAAAAAGAATATCTGACAGCTTATATATTTACTAACTTTCGGAGGGGTATAACTTTATGGAGATTTCTTTATGTAAAGCAGACGCGAGCGACGCAGAGTTTATTCATGAAATGCAAGTAAAAGCCTTTATGCCATTGCTGGAGAAATATAAAGATTATGAAACCAGCCCAGCCAATGAATCTGTGGAACAAATCAGGGATCGAATTAATCAGTCTTTTGCAGATTATTATATGATTAAGTATTTTGATATTGCTGTGGGCGGTGTCCGTATCGTTAAAAAGGATAATAAAGCTTATCGGGTCAGCATCATCTTTATATTGCCAGAACATCATGGGAAGGGGATTGCCCAGCAGGTTTTTGCAATGATTGAACAGAGATATAAAGATGCAAAGAAATGGGAGCTGGATAGTATTATACAGGAGCAAAGGAATTGCTATTTATATGAAAAGTTAGGGTATAGAAGCACGGGGGAAACCCAAAAAATAAATGACAACTTAACATTAGTTTTTTATGAAAAACATATGAGTTAAAGCCTTAGGGTTATACTTAAAAAAAAGACAGCGGGCAGTTCATGTCCACTGTCTTTTTCACATACAAATCAATACACTCGAATACGCTTCACAAATAACGATATAATCAATCCAATACCTGCAATTGCTGCGATAAATAAGTAAGCATGTGTAATTCCAGCGGTTAATATTTCAGGCTGTGCAGCGGTTGGATGTGTGTTTGCGAATCGTGTTTGTCCGCTAGACATTAGCGTAACAGCGAACGTTGTACCAAGAGCACCTGCAATTTGCTGAAGTGTACTCATAACAGCAGCCCCATCCGGATAGTATTTCACGGGTAATTGATTTAACCCATTGGTTTGAGCGGGCATAATGACCATAGCTAATCCGATAAACATTGCGCAGTGTATTAAAATAAAGGTTAGGCTACTGGTTTCAGTAGAGTTTCTTGTAAATAGAAAACCAGCAATGGTTGCGATAAAAAATCCAAGCGGCAGCAATAATTTCGGACCGTATTTATCGAATACTCTACCCGTAACTGGAGCCATAGCCCCGTTAATAACACTGCCTGGAAGAAGTAGAGTACCAGCCATTGTGGCCGATAACAATAAACCTCCTTTTAAATATAAAGGTAATAAAATTGCAGAAGATAAAATGATCATCATTCCTAAAAAGAGCATTATAAGACCTATCGTAAACATGGGATATTTAAATACCCGTAAATTCAGCATTGGGGTTTCCAATTTAAATTGCCGTAATACAAACAAGATTAAGCTGATGAAACCAACAATAAGAGGCAGCAAAACAATGATTTCACTCAAAGAATGATCAGCAAAGTTACTAAAACCAAAGACGATTCCACCAAATCCAAAAGTAGAAAGCAAGATGGATAAAATATCTATTTTAGGTTTTGTGATGTTGGCTACATTTTTAATGAATGTTAATCCGAAACCTGATGTAAATAACAATAAAGGTAAGCTTATCCAAAAGATATACTCCCACCCAAAATGATCTACAATTAAACCAGATAGAGTAGGCCCAAGTGCCGGTGCACACATAATAACGAGCCCCATCATTCCCATGACAGTTCCGCGTTTATGTGCAGGAAAAATAATAAGAATAATATTGGTCATTAATGGAAGCAATAAGCCTGTCCCTAAGGCTTGCACTAATCGTGCAATTAATAATGAGGTGAAATTAGGCGAGAGGGCAGCAATTAATGTACCGACGATAGATAATAGCAAGGAAGCTGTGAATAATTGTCTAGTGGTAAACCATTGCATTAATAGGGCGGATATTGGAACGAGGATACCTAATACAAGTAAATATCCTGTGGTTAGCCACTGAACCGTTGAGGCGTTGATTGAAAATTCATCCATTAAATTTGTAAAAGCCATGTTTAAGGCGGTTTCACTAAATAGCCCGACGAATGCACCTAACATAAGCGAGAAGGCCATGAGGGCTGGACGTTTAACTTGAACAGTTGATGATGATTCCATAATAATGATGAACCTCTTTTCAGAATTTTGATTCGTATTATTTTTGCATGATAGATGATATATCAACTATATGGGGGAGAGAAATGCTTTAAGCACTTCTTACATTATTCAGCACATGTGTTAGCAAAGTCTTTAACGTTGAGTAATCTGAAGCAGATAATCCTGACTCGATAATTTCGTTTAAATTGACCGTCACCTCATTTATAGTATTCTCTAATTTCCGTCCTTCTTCTGTTACATATACATTTACCGCTCGGCGATCTTGCGCACTTGTTACTTTGTGTATGTAACCTTTGCTCTCTAAGCTGGCGATCATTCGGGCAACACTGGCTTTGTCCTTACCAAGATTAGCAGCAATCTCGTTCTGAGATAGACCTTCTTTATCAAGCATCAGAGCCATAAGTAGATGCTGTTCAGGTGCAAGTCGAAAAGGAGCAAGTAACTTTGTTAAATAATTTGCTATTTCTAAATGCAAATCTCGAATGACCAAACCTAAAGGTTCTCTTGAATCCATATGATCTCTCCTAATTGAAGAATAGATGATATATCAACGTTATTGATTTGTCTATATTAGCATAAAGTTATGTATGCTTGTCAAGTTAAAGAAAATGAATTGAATCATAGACTTAGATACAAGCGGCAAAGTTGTTTAATGCCCAATCACTTGATGATACATAGTCATATGCTGTTGTGAAATTTGAAAAAATTAATTAGGGAGGGATTTAAATGGGGTATAACTGTGTTGGGGGCGTTCAAGAACAAAAAAAGGCTCCAGTTTGTATTAATCCTTGGACATCAACGGGTACGATTCTTGTGCTTTACATTCTTCTCGTCATTATCCTTAAAACTTGTTGGATCTAGAATTCATGTAAATTGATGCCCCAAAGTTTTTTTCTTCGGGGCGTTTCTTTGTTTTCTTTAGTTAGATAATAGACACGTTAAGGATTCAGGATAGACTTAACGGGAATAATCGGGTTGTGTCATAGAAATAGGCTGAGGATTGGCAAGTACCCATTGCACCGCCAGCTCGCATAATCTGGCTGGTTGCTCATTGCCAGCGATGTTGCGGAACCGTTTGGCGAGTGATGTTGCCTCTTGAAGAAGGACGGGCTCTAAAGGCGTTCCCGTGCTAAAATGCCGTATCAGTGCATCCAGCATTTTACGGTAATCGGCATCCCAGTTTCCTCCGCCATTATTAAGGATTTCATGAGACACCCGCCCTGTGATGCGGATAACCTCACCCTGCACCGTTGTCGCGTGTCCTGAAGCAGGGACGAGAAAATCCCACAGCTCTTGGTGCTGTGCGGGCCATGCGGTTGCCGTTACCTCGATAGGAGAGATTCCATCATGTCTCTGCAGTTTCGCTATAGGCTCGACATCAAATTGCCGGTACAGCTCCAGGAGAGCATTTGCAGTTTCATCCAGTCGATCTTTATTGTAATTTGTTCTGACGAATTCAAAATCCTTGCCGATACGCCGCACGGATTCCTTCATCTCCGGCGTGATTACTGCTCCTGCATCCAGCATAATTCGCGAGATTTCTGCCATGTGAACTATATCGATATTCCGGCATTGTAATAATCCTTTGGCGAGAGGTGTGTTTTTCCGGTTATTTTCTGCATGGACATTTGCGCCGCGTACCACCAGATCACGCACTACTTTTGTTTTGTAAGAAGCAGCTGCTGAGTGCAGCGGTGTCTCATTCTGGTAATCCAGAGCTTCCATATCTGCACCTAGTTCAAGGAGTAAGGGGACATTTCCGGACCAGGTTGCAGCCTGAGCATGAAGAGGGGTACGCTTATAGTTGTCGGCAGCGTTGATGTCAGCACCCTGCTCCACAAGCCAGGAAACCATCTCATCCGGTATTTGCCGGAAGCTGAGGGCGGTACCTTTGCTGTAACCCCCACGGGCATCCCATTCGCATAGCTCAAATACCTCTTTTAAGGCAGATATATCATTCGTTTTAACCAGCTCGGCAAAATTGGCGGGTAATGTTTTTTTCTTTTTGCCCATCTCATTTTTCCGCTCCTTTATTAATAGATAAATAGCAGATAACTTCTTGCAAGTTTATCATATAGTAGAATTGAACACTAATTCATGCAGGACGAAAAGGTTGAAGATATAAACGTAACTTTATTGGAAAAGAGTGGGATATCGTTTATATGGCGTTCCCGAAATCATAGACTATTAGAAAATGAAAACATTAAGCTTGTGTCTTGGAAATATATTCGAGATTTACGAAGGGCATCGAAATTACGCTAACACAAGGCAGTCAGACAAAGCGATCGACTCTGCTTTTGTTGTTTTTTAAGTTCGTTCATTTCTAATTTTTCTGAACTCCTTAGGAGTTATGTTTAAGTGTTTTTTAAAAGACTGGATAAAGTGATTTGCGTTATTGAAACCAACTCGCTGTGCGATTTCAGTTATCGTGTAGTCAGTTGCTATTAACAAATCACAGCTTTTATTAATGCGATATTTAATTAAGTAGAAATACGGAGTCATATGGATACTTTTCTTAAAACCTCGAGTGCACTCCGATACACTTAGATGTGCTGTATCTGCTATTTCCTTCAATGTCAAATTATTAGAATAGTTTTTGTGAATAAAACTAAGCATTAATTGTAGTCTCTCTTGCTGGAGTCTGTTATATTTAGACGATTCCTCAGAGGATAGAGAAAAATTTGATATAAGGATTAACCATAACTGGACTGTTTTGATAGAAACTTCGTACTCCCATCCCCATTTTTTTTTCGATTCAAATTCTTTTTTCATAGCCCAAAGAATTTGTAGGATTTGATTATGCCAGTCCTTATCTCCTTTGATTTCTAAACTTAACAAGAATGAATTGGTATACGGAAGTACATACTTTTTTTCCATTGCACTATCAGAATAAAAAGCAAGTAACTTCTCTGGGAAGTTAAAACTAACATATTCACCCTCTTGGTTAAGGTATGTAACAATATGAAGTACGCTCTTATTAATAAAGATGGCCTGACCTGCTTCTAAATCATAATTGATTCCGTTGACTTGTATGGTTAGTTTCCCTTTGGTCACTAAAGTAATTTGTAGTTCTTGGTGCCAATGTAGATCGTTAACCCCTCTGCCATTAGGAATAGATTCATAATTGGTATGAGTGTACATGATGTATGGAAATGCATCATTAGGAAATTGAATGGCTTCGTGTAATTGCTTTTTCAAAGTGCTTATTCTCCTTATTTGACGATATTTCAATATAAATTAAAGATATAGTTGCACAATATTGATCTTGGCGGTGATATTATTATATCCAGCCTAGACTTATCATACAATTCTGTGCACAGGGATTGTCACACATTTTGGAGGAACTATGGCTAGTTCAAATAAACCGCCTATACTATTGCATCCGTTTATTCTGTTATTTATCAGTATTTTGTCCGTTTCTATCTCTTCAATCATGATTAAACTTTCAGATACACCTACTTCAGTGGCCGGGATGTATAGATTGTTTATTTCTGTAATCATCATGCTCTGTTTTACATCTGGGAAAATGGCTCGTTCTACTGAGATGAATAAAAAAGATTGGGTCATCGTTATTTTATCCGGCCTATTTCTAGGGTTACACTTTTTATTCTGGATGGAATCATTGGTCTATACTTCAGTTGCAAGCTCCATGGTGATCTTATCGTTACAGCCGCTATTTGTTATGATGGGGTCTTACTTTTTATTCAAAGAACATGTTAACCTGCTAAGCGTTTTTTGCCTGATTGTTGCTCTTTTAGGTTCGATTGTTATTGCATGGGGAGACATATGGGTTTCGAAAGATGCATTAATTGGCGATGGTTTATCGTTAATTGGCACATTCTTTGCTTCAGTCTATCTGTTGGCCGGGCAAAAAGTAAGCGGCAAAATCAATGCAAGTATATACAGCATTTTCGTTTTTTTTATTGGTGGTACTGTTATGCTCGTGTACAATTTGATAAATAATGTCTCATTAATTAATTATGCTTCATCAGATTGGATTTATTTTTTGCTTCTTGCAATAATTCCAACTATTTTTGGTCAATACATCTTTAACCTTTTGTTAAAGTCGATTGGAGCAACTACTGTCTCGGTTGGGATTATTGGTGAGCCTGTTCTTGCTATAGTCCTTGCATATCTATTATTAGGGGAAACTATATCATTATTCCAGTTTTTAGGTGGCATAATAACCTTACTCGGTATGGGAATGTATTTTTGGTCGAAATCTTTAAAGTACAACATTCAAAATAAGTGAATGAGTAGTTGGAAAATGTTTTAGCTAAATAGGGGGATGGCAAATGGTAACTATTGATGATTTTTTAAAACTTGATGTTCGTGTTGGAACAATTATTAAAGCGGAGTTTTTTGCAAAAGCAAAAATACCTGCGATTAAACTCCTAATTGATTTTGGACCAGATATCGGAAGCAAAACATCAAGTGCACAGATTACTAAACGATATAAGGCCGAAGAGATTGTAGGGCAACAAATCATTGGGGTAGTTAACTTTTCTGCTCGAAATATTGCGGGTTTCCAATCAGAAGTATTAGTTCTTGGAGGAATACCGGATAAAGGGGATGTGGTTCTCTTGAAGCCAGATATTAAATTACCTAATGGGACACCTATTGGGTAATATAGGGTAATTGTAGTATACAAAAATTGATAGTAATCGGAGAGAAGACAATGGAAGAATTAACAAGCTTAGCATCTGAAAGTATTGAGGCAAGTAAAACGGCGCTAGTCGTGATCGACTTGCAGCAGGGAATTGTCCACAGTCCAAAGCAGGGGCCGCATACAAGTGCTCAGGTGGTTGAGAATGCCAGCAAATTAGCCCAATCCTTTACGGAGAAAGGAGGATTTGTTGTTCTGGTGAGGGTGTCATGGCTAGATGGGCAAGATATGCTTAAACCTAAAACTGATTTGAAAATGAATTCCGTGACCTATCCAGAAGGTTGGGACGACATCGTACCAGAATTAGCGAATATCAAAAATGCACATCTGATTACCAAACGGCAGTGGGGGGCATTTTTCGGTACTGATCTTGATTTGCAGTTACGACGCCGCGGAATAGACACGATCGTATTATGTGGTATTTCTACCTCGATTGGTGTGGATACTACTGCTAGAGAAGCTTATCAGCTTGGTTATCATCAAGTTTTTGTAGAAGATGCTATGACCGCGATGGCTAAAGAAGAACATGATTATGTATGCAAAACTATCTTCCCTCGCATAGGTAAGATCCGGTCGAGCGATGAAGTAATATCCATGTTGAAATAGTACAAAAAAACCTCATGCTCTCTCTGTGATCTCAGAGATTGTCATGAGGTTTTTTAATTGAAGTTATGTCTTACATAAAGATGAGGAGAAGTATCCCAGCTAAGAAGCAGTAATAAGAGAAATACTTCAAATTACCTTTAGCCATAATCCCCATAAACCAACGCATGGAGAAATAAGTGACGATAAGTGTAGTAATAAATGCAATCAAGTATGGAATGGCTAGCTGCGAGCGGTTAGGATCGTGGGCAATATCAGATGCGCCCATAACGAGTCCGCCCAAACTGACAGGAATATAAAGCATAAAAGAAAAGCGTAAAGCAGTTTCTTGCTTCATTCCCACAGCGATGGAAGAGATGACAGTTGCACCAGAACGGCTTATCCCAGGAATAAGGGCGACTGCTTGGGCAAGTCCGACTATAACTGCATCCTTCGCTTTTAAGTCACCATCTTGTTTACGTCCGCGAAGGTTACGGATCAACCATAAAGCTACCCCTGTAACAAGCAAGGCGATGGATACGGTATGAACCGACGAGAAGATATCCTCAATCTGATCCTTGAAGAGTAAGGCAACAATTACCGCAGGCAAGGTACCGATGATGATGTACAAAGAGAAGAGGAAATCCGACTTATATTCCTCTTTGCGGGTCAGAATAAATTGAACGAATCCAGTGATCAATCTTCCGATATCTTTGCGGAAAATAAAACAAATCGCAATTAGTGAAGCCGTATTTGTTAAAATTTCAAATGATAGCCCATTTTGTTTTAAGCCTAGCAATTTCTGTGCGATGATCAAATGGCCGCTCGAAGAGACGGGGATTGGCTCAGTTGCCCCTTGAACAAACCCTAGAAACAAGTATTTAAGCCACAGTATAATATCTTCCATTTTACCTCCCAGTATTTTTGTAATCTTTTCAATCATATCGTATTCAATAAAGAAATGACAATAGAACCATCGTGCCATATTCAATTGGACGAGTTATACTAATTCATAAGACTATTAAATGAGGTGGAACTATTTGTAGTACATTACTAAAAATTCAGCAGCATGATATTCCAAGAGCAGCCAGTGTTCTGGCCGAAGCATTTGCCAAAAATGATCCGTTATATCAGCATATCTTGCCTGATGAATCAACCCGATTACGCGTGTTGAATATTTTTTTTCATCGTTACATTGAGATGTTGTATCCATATTCGGATTTACTAACGACTTCTACTAACTTTGAAGCAGTGGCTTTAGTGTTCCATTCGGAGCGTCAGACAGGGACAGTGATTTCGAACGTCAGGTATATGAAACAGATAGTCCTTGCGATAATTAAGTCATTGCCGATTTGCCGAATCATTGGGGTGCGAGGATTTATACGTGGTTTATCTATTTTGTGTAGTATGAGTTCCTTGTGGTTATCAATGTTTGGGGATCAGAAGTATAAACATTTGGATATGCTTGCAGTGCAGGATCAATATCGAGGTCAAGGATATGTATCAAAAATCATGACACCGCTACTCGCGGAATGTCGTATGAGCAATACGTTATGTACGTTAGAGACACAGACACCGAGCAATTTGCCCGTTTATGAGCATTATCAGTTCCGTACGGTTAAGGTCATTCCTCTACCTAATAGCACACTTGAGCAGTATTGTATGGCGTTTACGCCAGGAGTTGCCGAGTAGTTAATAAAAAAGGGCGGTCCCATTCAGCCATTTCATGGTTTTTGGGGCTGTCTTTTTTTTGCGGAGTCTATAAGGGTTAATGAAGCTTCAACAGAAAAATCAGGGAATTTCTCCCTGTAATTCTGCGATCTTTTGTCATCCGGCTAGAATCAATTATTTTGTTTAACAAAAATAGCATAACCTTTGTAGGATTGTTATAATAGAAACATATATTCCCGTGCTTCAGAACCCTATACAGGATGTATAGGGGTTTTATTTCTTTTAGTGAGGGTGATCGAGAACAAGTATGGGGTTGTCCGTACAGGGAAAAGAGGATCGGAGAGTTCCGCAGGAAATTTTAAATTATGAAGTGATGGCGAGGTTAGCAGAAAGATGAATTGGTCGGATTTTGGCGAACGAAACAAACGATTGAATCCCCTGTGGAATTTGGGGGCTGGCATGAACCTTGGCGAAATCCAACCTTACAAAGAAATGGTATCTTTAAGCGTTCTGCTGCAAGTCTATTATCTGGAGCTAGAATCGAATGAGAGAAGATCCAAAGAGGATATTATTGAGCTTACTTGGACTGCGCTGGAACGTTTTAATATCGCCAATCTTGGGACTACCGAATCCGTAGAGCGTCTCGTGGACGGTTTATTGTGGAGCGGGAATGGTGGGGATTTCGAATCCTTTTTCTATGATGATGTGACCCGGCAAATGTCCGTGCAGAAATATAAGTATTTCACGGTGGACGAGGATGCGACTCGCAGCAGTTGGGAAGAGAACGGCAGAACCATCTATCGTCTCTCTGAATATGCAATGGAGCTCATTTTTATGAGCCATGAGATTATTGATGAATTTCAGATCAGCATCAAACTGCTCGAGATTCAAATGCATATAAAGCATGGGCGCGTAACTCGGGCTCTTCAGGATGTTAATGAACTGATCTCCCGTGTCCGCAAGATGACCCAGCAACAGCAAGAATACCGCAATGCGTTACGCCGCAATCCGAAGCATATTTTTAGTGAATTCGGAGTAGCTCGGCATCAGCGACTCGAAGAGATTCATCATCAGTTCGAGGAGGAACGCAAACATTTTGACAGTATTCACCGTTCTCTGGCCCGGCTGGCCAATGATGAGAAAGACGTGATCGACTTCAATGAGATCCGTATTCTCTCTGAACGAGTCGAGCTTTCTAGGCGTGTACACGATGAGCTGGCTGAGGTAGTATTGAATATTTTTGAGATGGAGACCAATTTAAGGTTGAACTTCCCTGAATTATTCTGGGGAGCAGCCGGGTTTAACTTCCGTACACATGTATGGGAGGAATGGGTGAAAGAAGAGGGTCTGCCAAGCGGTGACAGTCTTGAACTGCTGCTCAGCGGATTATTCGCTCCGAATCAGGACTTCGTTTATCCGCTTCCTTGGGCTTGGGAGGAACAAGAGGTAGGGTTTATCCCCGACTTAGTGATGGATGATTTCGAAGATGAGGTGGACACAGAGCCTGTTCAATATATTCCTAAAGGTATTCCATGGGCAAAAGTAGTAGAGCTGTGGCAGCCGGTTTTTGCTGCCTTGGCTGAGCAGGGAAGCTTTACCTTTACTGCAGACGCTTTTTCCGCCGAAGAACTAACAGGGTGGGCAAACACACCGGATGCTGTTGATCTGTGGGTGCAGTTTTTTCATACAGATATTTTAGTGCAGGAACAGGCACCAAAAGGTGGTAGCGGCGTTTCTGATGAATGCCAACAGCTAATCCAATATGTGCTTGCGGAAGATCTTCTGTTGGAGAGTTTACGCGGCAAAACGCTGCGGACGAGCATTGCTCCAGAACCAGCCTCAAGGGTACGGTGTCCTGGTCTGGATATGAGTCCATATATGATTACGATCGTGGAGAGGTGAGAAGTTACTAACATGAGTTATACATTAGAACAGGTACAGCAAGCTTCGCGGCTATTTTTTGAATTGCTCCGTAAAAAAGTAATTCCTCTCGATGACCCTGCAGCGGCTGAATGCCTTCAGGATGCAGGAACTTATGATGCACTTCAGTACGTTGCTAAAGAAGGGGGCTGTCGGGTGATGAATTCCGGGCACCGTCTCCATCTGCTAGTTAATCCGCTGGGATCAGTGTTTGCAACCAACTTCACCCAGTTGAAGAACAAATATTCACGTGTTGAGCGTAAAACACACTTACATATTATCAATATTATTATTCTGGTTTTTCTGGCCGAAATGGATCAGGATGAGACTCATTTTAAGTCGGGGCAGGACAGTATGTCCTATATTCAAATTGCTGATCAGGTGTCCTCGCTCTTTCAGGCGTGGATTCAGATGGATGAGGATGGGCGATTTAGCCAGCAGTGGCAGCTTGATATCCAAGCGATGTTTAAGGTATGGACCAGTCTCTATATGCAGACTAAAAGTCAGGAAGAAAGCGATCTTCTGACCAGAGGCGCAGGCTCACGAATTGGGCTGATTCATGAAGGCATGAAACTTCTGGAGGAGGAGAAGCTCGTATTCATCTCTGAGACAGAGAAGCGTATCTTTCCTCGGGAAGAGCTTTATGAGAGAATGCGTTATTTATATCATGATGTCGATCGATACCAGGAATTAAAGAGCCTCATTGGAAGAACTTTAGCTGAGAAAGACGGTGCTACCTATGCCGCGGATTGAACGCATACGAATTACAGGACTTAAATACGAGAAGATGCTCAAGAAATACGACGACATGATTCTGGACCTCTGTAACGAAGAGGGACCCGCTAATACGCTTATTACGCTCATGAATGGCGGTGGAAAGGGCGTACTGCTGCAATCCATTTTCCAGTTATTGATGCCCAAAACACCATGGGGCAAAGACAGTGAGAACCAGGTTGAGGCATTCTTTCATAATCATAAAAAACAACTTAAACCGTACACTTTTCACGTAGCTATCGAATGGCATCTCGACAACAATGAGCGCAATGAGTATATGACCACGGGAATCGCTATGACGGCACATAATTCGCTTGATCAGCAGGATATCAAAGTGGATTACTTGCTGTACGCACTTACAGATTACGGTGAAGCGGCTGAACTTACGCTATCAACGTTGCCGTTATTTGACGAGGTGACTGCTGAACCTACGAGTTTTGAAACGATCCAGCAATTTGTGCGCGATCGGCGGGGAGAGATTGTACCTTTTGGCAGCCATAGCTCGGATTTGAAAAGATATTATGACTTCCTGGCTACCCGGGATATCCATATCGCCGAGTGGCGTAATATGCGGCGGATCAATGGTGAAGAGGGCGGTATCAAAGGTTATTTTAAAAAGAATGATGCCTTCACCAATCATAACTTGTTCGAAAAGCTGATTATTCCTGAAATCGGATCTAGTCTGAATGAAGGATTAAAGGAAGACGACAATACGCTGCAGCGGATGTTTATCGATACAGCAACAGTGGCTCAGCGCTTGCCGATGCTTGAACAGCGGGAGCAGGTCTATACAGAGTTTCTTAGTATGGCTGCACCACTTTATGAGCTGGTAAAACTAGGCGTGGAAGCAGAAAACGTAGTTCAAGAAACGGAATTACGTGGACGCCAAATCTATACGGTTATCTATGAAGAGCAGAGAAATGCAGAAGTTGAGCGAAGTAAGATTGCTGATGAACTGGCTGGACGTTATCAGGATGCGAAGCAATTGCGCTTTGAGACAGACAATCTTAAATACTTACGCAGCAAGGAAGAAACGGAACTGAAGCAAGAAGAGTTTAAGAAGCTCAGTGATGATCAGAGCCGTGCGCGTGGTCGGCTGGAGGATTCCAAAGCGCAAGAGAAGAAGCTTGAAGTAGCTTATTTTCTGGCTAAACGGTTGCTCCATACCCGGCAAATTGAGCAGTGGCAAAAAGAAATTCAAGCTATCGAAGGTTCTCTGGAGATGAAAGAACGGCAAGAGGTCATTCAGGCAGCCAAGGAACAGCTGCGGAAACAGTGGGATGTGGTGTTTAATCTCTGGCAGCAAACGATCAGAGAGTTTGGGACAGCACAGCAAGACCTAACGGTGGAAGAGAGAAGATTGCGCAAGGAAAGGGAAAGTTTCTTGGTGGAGCTGGCCGGGCTGGATAATCAGATCAATGATTTGACCTTATCTATTCGGCAATACACGGAAGAACTCGGAGCATTCGCAGCCCAATATGGGCAGGATGCCGCCCATTCTCCGGCAGCTGCCCTGCAGCGTACGATCTCAGCGGCCAAAACGATTCTTCAAGACATTGGAGACTTGGAAGAACAGCACAAGCAGGAAGAGATTCGGAAGCTGGCACTGCATAAGAGTCATGCTGAGCTGAGTGAGAAACGGCGTTCTTATGAGCGTGAAGCGGACGAGCTTGGGGTTCTGCTTGAGTCACAGACTCAGAAAGAATCCCAGTTATGGTCACAGCTCGTTGTCCTGCTGGAAATGTATGAGGAGCATAATCGTTTAGGAGCTACCGGCCTTTTTGAAGAACAAGATGTTATCCCGGCACGTTTTATCCGAAAAATAGATGAAGTAGAGCAACAGACTAAACGTTCCAGAAGGGATTACTATAATCAGCTCATGGATGTGGAACTTCAGAACCAATCCTACTGGCTACCCAATTCAGATATTCTGACGGTCAAAGATACACTCGATTCGTTAAAGATTCAATCAACGCTAGGTAGTTCCTACTTAAATGACCGTCCGTATCTTGAACGTGAGGAAGAACTGGAGCAATATCCGTTACTTCCATATAGTTTGATTATGACCCGGCGCGAAGCTGATAAAATTCAGCCGGAACTGATGAAGGACACCTTGCTTAAATCAGCGGTGCCGATCTTTATCCGTGAAGAGATGGCAGCTTCGCATCAAGTATCCTTCATGCTTTTTGCGAATCAAGGGCCGCAAATGGTGTTGCAGCCGGATCGTTTCCAGGATTGGAAGAGCAGTATTCAGGGGAAGCTCAAAGAACAGGAGCAGATCCTTCAGGACTCTGAAGCTTATTTATCTAAGTTAAAATCGGTGCGTCAAGAATATGACCGTTTATTCCAAACTGAGAATACCATGACGCTTACAGCCAAGCATGATGCCCTTATTAAACTGCAGGCTGAACTTCAGCAGAGCATTAACAATCTGAGCAATGAGATGGATGAGAACGAAGGGACGCTTACCCGGATCGGACGGGAGCTCGCTGAGAACAAAGTTCTAAGTGTGGAGCATGAGCAGAGAGCGGGGGTTCTGCAAGCTTGGATTGAACGGACGAAGAAACAGGAACAAGATTATAAGGAAAAACAAAAAATAATCGAACGAAAGAATCTGGTGAGCAAAGAGTTAGCAGGTAAAGATCAGCAGCTTGAACACCTAAAGGTGCAAATGGAAAGCTTGAGTGGACAACGCAATAAATGGACGAGAGAAACCGAATATGCGTTGTTCCCCAGACTGCAACGATGGTTTCCTGAGATTGTTTTCCCAACAGACCCCCAGCTTTCTGATGAAGGAGAAGTCATACCTGTAGATCCTGTAGAGCAGAATCTTCTCTTGCAGCAGCTCAGTACCGTGGAAAGTCTACAGCAATCATTAACTGAAAATGAACTGGAAGTTCGGACAAGAGCTGCACAGATTAAAGCAGCAAGCGAGAATCTGGCTGAGCTTGAATCCAGCCTGAATCAAGTGGATGTGAATTGGCGGAAGGCGACTGAACCTACGGAAACGTCTGAGACCATTATGGCTGCAAGAAATCGCCAAAAGACGGATACTACTTCGTTGGAGGAAGACTATCAGATTGTTCACGACGGTTACATCCGCTGCCAGACTGAATTGGAGAACTTGCAGAAAGAGTTGCGCAAAGTAGAGAAGGGGATCAAAGAGAAACATGAACGTGCCGTGGAGCTTTGGAATGAGGCGCTAGGGGATAAGGAGACAGAAATTCAGGAGCGCTGCCAAGCGAATGAGCTTATGCTTAATCAGTGTAAAAGATCCTTGGACCGAATCGATGTCCTCCTTCAGACTTTATCCAATCAAATCAAAATAATGAACGCGCATATTGAGGATCGCGTCAACCTACGGAGTGTGCCAGAAGAAATAACGCTGAGGGTTAGAGAAAGCTGCGAGCCTCTAGTAGCCGACTGGCTTCTCCGCATTAAGGATAGCCGGATTAGACAGGATGAGATCTCCAAAAAGGTGAAGGAAGAGAAAAATTCCTTAACCGAAAAACTTGCGAAAAATGAACGGAATTCCGAACTGGAGACCAAGATTCTAGATCGATTGAATACGGTCCATTGGGATAATTTCGCCATTGCACTGCAAGTCCTAGATTCCATGCTACGCAGTTCGCGCGATCAGATCGAGAGCATTCAAAGCGATAAGGAAGGCATGGATCTCTCCCGCAAGATGTGGGTTGGCCGGGCATCTCTACGAGTGGTACAAATCATTGATATTATGAAGCGAATGGAACGCCGGATGATTATTCATAACGAGAATAATTATGCCTTCCCGCTGGTACGTCTGAATTACAAGAATATCAATGTGCCAAGAACAAGCGATGAGGTAGAGCCGATGGTGAGTGACTACTTCAATCAATGCATCAATGAATTGCTCAAAAAGTATCCAAAGATAGAACAAGTGCCGGCGCTGGTAATCAAAGAGGTTATTAATGACGGACGAATTGTCTATGCGGCGCTGCAGAACCGCTTTCCGATACTTCAAGTGTATAAACCGGTAACGGAGAATTATTTCCTCTACGCCGCACCGGAAGATTATCATTATTCGGACTGGGAGATTATTAATCGCGGCGCACTGGATGAAGCAGTCGGCAGTGGTGGGCAACGTCAATCTGTACAGCTGCTGGTCGCAATGATGATCATGACGCATAAACGGGTGAATCGTGAGAATAAAGGCTGGACGGTCTTTTTATATGACAATCCTTTCGGAGAAATGGTCTCCAATAACGTGCTTGACCCCGTCTTCGAAATTTCCAAGGCACTCAAATTCCAATGGCTGATTGTTACGCCGCCGGAGCTGGTGAAGAATGATGTCAGCGTGCGTTTTGGCGTATATTGGCAGCTTTATTTTGGAGGCGTCAAAGGGGACATGCTGGAATCGACCCTGATCAAGGGAGGAAGAAAGCTTATTCCTGTCTCGTTGTTCTGAGTATGGAATGAAACTTAAAGAAGCTCCAGTATGCATCACGCTGCTGGGGCTTCTTTTTATTAAATGTTAAAGATGGTGTGGTTATTTAGGTTTGCGTTCGGAAATATATGAACCGGTGAGCGTTAAAAAAGTTCCCGTCAGGATTGCCCAGGTGATCTTTTCATTCAGAACAAGGGCAGAAGCTGCCACTGTAATTACAGGCACAATATAGATGTATACACTTGTTTTTACAGCCCCCAGAATCCCTACAGCTTTATTCCAAGTCAAAAAACACAGTGCCGAGGCACCCAGACCTAAGAAAAGCAGGTGAGCTACATTTGAAATCTCTTTGAATCTACTCAGACCCAGCTGGAAATCAAACAGAAACAGAGTAGGCAGCATAAACAGCAGACCATAGAAAAATACTCTGCGGGTAGCCCCTATAGTATGAACCTTTAGTAGGCTTATTTTTCGCATCAACACTGAATATATTGCCCAAACCACAGGTGCCAGCAATGCCAGCAAGTCGCCGATGGGGTTCAGTGGCAGAAGATAACTCCCGTTCAGCCCAATTAATATAATTCCTGCCAAGGCTATCAAAAATCCTATAAAAAACTGCCTATGAAATTTCTCTTCTTCTAAAAAGAAGTGAGCGATAACCGCCGTGAAAAATGGAGCGATGGAGACAATCACACCTACATTGGATGCAAGGGTATAGACTAGGGCAATATTTTCTATAAGAAAATATAACGTGACTCCACAAAGACCTGCTGAGATAAAGAGTAATTCCTCTTTAAAGGATGTAGTTCGGATTGGACGTGAATAGATCAGTAACAGTACAAAGTACCCAATAAGAAAACGGAAGAACAGAATTTCCACAGGCGTAAAGTCTTTTAACAGTATTTTTGTGGAGATAAAGGTGGTTCCCCAGATTAAAATCGTAAGCAATGCCAGCAGATGTCCTGTGTTAATCTTGCGTTGATTTATCATTTCGTAAGTTCCATTGATGACTTTACTCCCGTTTGTTGAACAAATATACGCATATATTGCTTAGGGGTTAAGCCTATGAGTCTTTTAAAAAAATTTGTGAAATGGCTCTGATCACTGAATCCGGTTAGAGAGGCCACTTCTATTGGCAATATTCCTTGTTCTAAAAGCCTTTTGGCGTGGTTGATGCGAATAGTTTCCAAGTAACGGTAAGGTGATATTCCTTTCTGTCTGGTAAATAAACGCAGCAAGTAATATTTACTTAAGCCGCTCAATTCACTTAGCTGGTTCAGCGTAATGTTCTGCGCATAATGTAACTCTATGTATTCGCAAATGATTTTAATTTCAGAAGTAGGCTCTTGAGCGGGACAGAGGGTTTCTGTCTCCGTGTATTCTCTCAGAAGCTGCTCAAGGAGAAATAGAAACAACTCTTCTTTTTGAAAATCGGATTGATCCTCTAATATCATTTGGTGCAGATCGTGTAAAGGGCTCGACAGTTCACTTTGGTAGAGGACATTGTGTGTGAACCGCGGTAAGTAGTCTATGCCGGTAATTTCTAGCACATACTCACGCATGACTTCCGGCTGAATATTGATGCAGCGATAGTCAAGCGTTCTCCCGTCTATCTGTTCACAGGCATGGGGATCCGCCGGATTAAAGATGACCACATCTCCGCTGTTAAGAATATGCTCTTCTTGGTTACATAGCAGATGTCTTTTTCCTTGTTCAATAAAACCTATGACATAATAGTCATGAAAATGGTTGGGAAACTTCTGCATAATACCTTCGAATCGATAGGCCTCAAATTTTAAGTCACGATCGAAAACAACTGTTCGAACTTCACGAGTCATTGCTGCACCTTCTTTTCCAATTATGTATAACCATTATAATGTGAAAATTAGGGGCATTCTTGCATGATGTTGCGATACCTCATCTTCTACATGATAGGTTCCTCAGGTGTAATGATCGTTGGAATACTCACAGTAAAAGTTGTTCCTTGCTCCAGAATACTTTCTATAGAGATCGCTCCGCCATGATTATGTATAATATTTTGTGTGATCATATAACCTAAGCCTGTTCCTGTTTCTTTGGTCGTATAAAATGGTTTGCCGAGGGCATTGATCTGTTCCTCTGTCATCCCACAGCCTTCATCCTGCACACTGATTCGGGCTTCTCTGTCATAGGTTTGCACATGAATATAGATGTTTCCCCCATGATTCATTGCTTCCATCGCATTTTTAAGTAAGTTAATAAATACCTGCTTCATCTGATAAGCCTCACCATTGATCCAAATGGATTGATCAGTACAGACAGGGAGGATCTTGAGATTTTTTAGGGCAGCTTGTCCATTCATTAGTGTGGTGACTTGTTCCAGCAAAGACAATAAATCCACTGGTTTACTAATATGAGTGGTTTGGGGTTTAGATAAGACAAGCAGTTCGTTGACGATGAACTCGATGCGTTTCAATTCTGACTCAATAATGGAAATATATTTATCATTCATCCGCTCGGAAGAGCGCAGTAGCTTCATAAAGCCATTAATGGCTGTAAGAGGATTCCGTATTTCATGAGCGATTCCAGCTGCTAACTGTCCTGCTGTGGATAATTTCTCGGACTGTATCAGTCGTTCATCTTCCAATACTTGCTCGGATATATCTTTGAATATGCCAATGTAGGCTTCGTTTCCCTCATAAATGATCGGCAATGTAATCCCATCTACATATTTCTGCTGGTTATTTAAACAATTAATCAGGTAGCAGACAGAACCTGTTGTTCTATCAGTGTTGAATTTCTTTCTTCGTTCTGAGAGAATTTCATAATTAGAGTAGTCTACAATATCCATAGTCGATAGACCAAGCACTTGATCTAGGCTTTCCGCATGGATTAATTGTAAACCTGCCGAATTTGCATACAGAACAATCCCTCCCCTAGTGATAAGCACGGGCTGAGGCAGTTCCTCCAGCAGCTGTAGAAAAGAGCTCTCTTTTTCAAGTAGATGGGAATTCACAACCTGAAGCTGAGTCTCCATTTCCCTGATCAGGGTTTTATTCTCGAATTGAGTAAAATAATATATGGGTTGACCATTGTCACCCAGAAGGATAGATATGGAGACCTTTAAAGATAACCGGCGTCCGGTGGGATGGAAATAATCTACTTCGAGTCTCTGCGGATCAGTGCTCGTAGGTGGAAGAGAACTTCCTAATGAATTGAATTTATGAATCTGATCTAGTAGGGTACGGACGGTTGGAGAGGGTGTCGTTAATTCGGTTTCATCATACCCCAAGAGGTCGCATAATGCTGAATTCAGTTTTAGGAACGTTCCATCAAGCGAAATAAGGGCCATACCCATCACGGCTTGAGTAAAAACAAAGTCAAAACCTTGAAAATCATTTGTCCGCACAGCAGGTTACCTCTCTTCTTTATGGGGGAGTGAGTGTTATTTCAAAATGCAATATGTCTAACAGTCATAGTATAAAACATATAACTCAATAAAACATATAAAATTTCTGGGTTATTAGATATTCATACAACAGTTAAATAAAATCAGGTAGAATGGGAAGATACGTTGCATTTTAAGACAAGTGGAGGCGTTGTATTATGTTATCAGTTGTTGGTGAAATTCAAGGAATTAATCGTTATCCGGTCAAGTCATTTGCGGGTGAAAAATTAGAAAGCTGTATGATTGAACCGTATGGAATGCTTGGTGACCGTTTTTGCTCCTTTTACGATGAGTCAAAAGAGGGCTGGCGAAGATATATCACCGCTAGAAATATACCGAATATGCTTACCTATCAAGCGCAATTTATAGATGGACAAATCCATGTAACGGCATCAGACGGGCGAACCTTTGGATGGGATGATAATCTATTGGAAGAAATCCAAAGCCAAACCAAAACTCCAATCACTATGTCTGGTCTAAAAGCTGCACATCCACAGCCAGAACATCCGCAGCTCCTATCCGTGGATGGCGCTAGTATTCTACTCATTACGGATGCCAGCTTAAAAAAACTGGAGGCAACCTGGGGGCATTCCTTGGATCAACGTCGTTTTCGCGGGAATTTTGTTATCGCGCTGAATGATGATTCTCTTTTTGAAGGAGATTGGATTGGACGCCGGCTCAACATTGGGGATGTACAGCTACAGGTAGATAGTTTTTGTGAGAGATGTGTTGTGATTACGATGGACCCGGATAGTCTCCAGAAGGACCCAGTGCTTTTGAAAAAATTACATAAAGAGTTTGATTTGCATTTCGGAGTCTATGCCTCTGTAATCAAAACAGGGGAAATTCGAATCGGAGATAAAGTAGAAATAGTAGATTAGATATATAATCCCAATAGTATAAACTTCCTTTACATTACTCCATGGATAAATTATCCTTTAAAGGATGACGATTTCATATCGGGAGGTTATGTATGAAGAAAAATTTGGCATCCTTATTAGTTGCATTGCTTCTATTGGTGTATGTCCCTACTAGTGTTTTAGCAGCGGATAGCAGCAAAGGGCAAACGTATGTGAACACTCAGAAGGTGGCAGCAGAGAAGGCGGCGTTCTTAACGGAGAAGCTGGGGACGACTAGTCTCCAATATGCTCTTATTGATGGCGATAATATCGTTGTGAGCGGTCAATCTGGATTTAGCCATGTGGAGAGTAAGACAGCACCAAGCGTCACAACGATGTATGGTATTGGCTCGACGAGTAAAATGTATACAACAGCTTCTATTATGAAGCTTGTTGAGCAAGGAAAAGTAGATTTGGACGGTTCAGTCGTATCTTATTTGAATAATTTTACGATGGAAGATTCTCGTTATAAGCAAATCACTGTACGGATGCTGTTGAATCATTCATCAGGTCTTGCTGGCTCGAACTTATCCAATTCTTTCTTATTTAATGATTCCGATCCTATTGCAAAAGATAGTTTGCTAGAGACTTTGTCAACACAACGTCTGAAGGCCGATCCAGGCGCCTACTCAGTATATTGTAATGATGGATTTACGTTGGCTGAGTTGATTGTTGAAAAGGTCAGTGGCACGGACTTTACCACATTCATTCATCAAAATTTCACAGAACCTCTAGGGCTTGAACATACGAAAACGCCTGTAGATTCTGTAGCTTCTTCTCAGCTGGCTAGTGTCTATAATGCTACCTACTCAGCAGCTTTACCCAAAGAAACCATTAACGTGATTGGAACAGGTGGTATCTATTCCACTGCTGAGGATTTGGTGCGTTTTGCAACTATTTTTACAGGCCAATCGACTGGCATTTTGTCAGAAAAGTCTGTAAAAGCGATGGAACAAGAGGAATATAAGCGTGGAATATGGCCTAAAGGAGCCGATAATTCGTTAGCTTATGGATTAGGCTGGGACAGTGTGAACTTATATCCATTTAACCAGTACGAAATCAAGGCTTTGACAAAGGGTGGAGATACAGGTCTGTATCATACCTCATTAGTTGTACTGCCCGAGCAGCAGATGGCAGCAGCAGTAATATCTTCTGGCGGATCAAGTACAACGGACCAGATGCTTGCCAACGAAATTTTACTCAGCGCTTTACAGGAAAAGGGAGTTATTAAGGAACTGAAAGCTACACCTACATTTAAAACTTCGAACAAAGAGGATATGCCGCAAGAATTGCTAAACTATGCGGGTGTCTATGGTGATTCTACGCAACTGATGAAGATAGAGGTTAGTAAAACTGGGGAATTGAGTATATCTTCAATTATAGCTCCTACAATGCCGGCGCAGAAATTTTCCTATAATTCGAACGGAGAATTCTTAGATGCAGAGGGTACAAGTAAAGTTAGCTTTGTGAAGGAGAGCAATGGCCGTATCTATCTTTGGAGTCAAGGGTATGGGGTGATTCCAGGACTTGGTGAAACTGCCGTTACCCAATATGCAGCTGAGAAGCTTGAACCTAATGCCCTATCTCAAGAGGTCACTACTGCATGGCAGCAGCGCCAAGGGAAATTGTATTTTGATGTCAGCGAGAAGTACAGCTCCCAATATTACATGAGTATGCCGGTAGCTGGAATCGCTATGTTCCCTGACGCACCTGGTTATATGGGCTCGAATAAAATAACTGGGCCTAATAAAGCAGAAATGACCGTGCAAATCCCAACCATCGCTGGGCGCGATCTTGCGGATCTTATTTTTGAAGAGAAAAATGGTGTGGAGTATTTAAAGATTGGCAATCAATTGTTTATACATCAAGATGCGGTTAAACCTATTTATGCAGGCCCGCAATCTATGGTAACTATCCAATCAGATGGATATGCTAGATGGTATGGAGTTCCTGAAACGGCAACAGGTAAGATAATGACAGTAGAGCTGCCAACCAAGAGTTCTTTTGCTGTCTATGATGAGAATGGTGTATGTGTGAATTACTTTACCATTAGCGGTCTTAAACAAGTCAAACTTCCTAGCAACGGAAAAATTGTATTTGTAGGTGATGTCGGTGCGAAGTTTGAAGTGACCCTCAAGGCGCAATAAACGTATATAAAAAAAGAATCCTGTTATCAAGATTTTCGTCTTGGTAACAGGATTTTTTATTTGAAATTTTGTGAGAATTCTCTTATTTTATCTACGAATATCCCTTTGAGCTGATCAGTACCTTCCTTTGGAGCCTTATAGGCCTTATAACCTCCAAAAGATTCAATACAAATCGCAGCTTCTTTCAGATCATCAGGGAAATTTTTCTCTATTAATTCTTCGGTTTTCTTAGGTTTCTCGTTGCAAATGTAGTAGCCCATCTTCTTAGTCAGTAACTCATCTTTATTTTTTTTGATAAAGTCACGAATGGCTTTATATATTTTTTCATCTCTTACTCCTGCGCCTAAAATAATGCTATCAAATGCCTCGATATCTGGCTTTTCTAGTTCGATATTGCAAATTTTGCTCTGAGGTAGCTCTTCTGATAATACTTTTGCACATTGTTCTGTTGCTCCAGATTTTGTAGCGTATAGAATAAGTACTGCCATTGTGTTCCCTCTTTTCAGTTAAGATTAATCGCGTTCCCGCATAGAAAAAATCTCGCAGATCAATTATCTTGATTATCAAGATATAGTATATTTTATCGAATATACTGATCATTTGTCAAGCCAACGGCAAGCTCCTGAGTGTTAATTAGATATCCTTATTATGGTATCATGGGAATAATATTAATCTAATGCTAACTATATCTTTAATGAAATATACAAAAATAAGAGGAGTGAACGTGAATTGGGGATCACCGTAATGCTAATCATCTATTTGTTGCTTGGAATATTCGTGATTAAAGTAGGCATCGATAACTCTAGAAGTACGCAACTATCAAAAGAAATATTAAATGAGTTAAAAGAAATCAAAGAACTAATGATCAGAAATAAATACGAATGAATTCTATATAAGAGTGGAGGTGAACGAAAGTGAAAATTGGACTTATACTTATAATCCTTGCTTTTTCTAACCTATTTCTAAGGATATGGATTGTTGGCCCGGATAAAGAAAAACTTCCTGAAGACGGTTATGAGCTTAATATAAAAGGGAAGCTTATACTTGCACTTGTGGGATTAATTACGGGGATTGTGATAATAATTGCCGATGGCCCAGAGGGTACGGTTATAAAATGGTTTTGGATTGTAGTTATAGTAGTAGCAATAGGGTTTCAGTCGTTCATCGATTGGAAATTTCTAAAACATACGAAACAGCACATAGTTTCACTTATTTTGTTAGTCCTGGGTGTGGTATTAGTTTATTTTATATTCTGATCTAGTTTCATTCGTACCGGTTTCGGACCCAGATGACGTTAATTGCTAAATAATCGCCTTTTGGGCAGCGTTTCGGACTCCAGTGCAGCTATTCGTTAGAAAGTGACTTATATTAGGTGTTTTTTATGCCAATAGTGGCCATGGGGTCCGATGGAATTCTTAAAGTGGAAATATACTGCTGTTAGTGTCAATGGAGTCCGTTAGTGGCTTTGTAACTGCTGATGGTTTCGAATCATACGAAGAAAAGAGGTGTTCCGGCAGCCAGCATATGGCTTGTTGGGCACCTCCTTTTTGTGTTCACATTATACTTCTGCTTTCGTAGCCACGAGTGGACAGAATCCAGGGTTCGTTATACATAATTCTTGAGCGAATTCCGGTTGGAGCTTGGAGAGCTCGGCGAAATAGCTGCTGATTACGTGATTACCACTTGTAGATCCATTCTGGAAAGACAGTGAGTTAAAAGTATGGACATGATTGTAATAATACTTTTTTTCCCGTTTGGGGAGCTTATAGACATGTGGAGGTGCGTAGGTTACAACATCAAAAAGATTGGCATACCGGTAACTCTTCTGCACATATTGTTTAAAAATATTAACGAAGTCCGGATCACCTACCCGTGGGGAACCATAAGTATATAGGTTAGGTGAGGTGTAAGAGGTATTTGCCGCAATATCTAAGGTACATAAGGTGGCGAGCGCTCCACCGAGGCTGTGGCCCGTAATGTATAAGGTCTTGTCAGGAGATAGCTTGGAGAGCGCAGAGAAGATGCCGTCCCGAGCTGAAGAATAAATGTTGGTGAAGCCACGATGGGTGAGAGAGTCTTCTTTAAGATATTTGAACCGTTCCTGTGAAGCGAGGACGTTGGATATCCAATTGGTCGTCGTACTGGTTCCCCGAAAGGCAATAATAATCTCTTGTGGAGACTCCAAAATAAAGCCGAAACGTTCCCATACATTATTGAAGGATTGTGCTTCAATGGGATGACATAGCTGATAATCGAATGGAATGACGAAAACTCCATCTATATTTGAAAATTGTGTATAGGTTTGCCCGCAGACTGCAGCTAGAAAGATCGCCCTTTGCTCTTGCTCATCCCTCTTACTCACGTACATCCCGCCTTTCTTTCCTACACTATATTAGGGGGATGAAGGAGTGATTCCTAAGAAAAAGGATTCCCTGAAACATCTCTCTGAGTTACTATATATAAATAAGTCCAACAGCGAGAGAAAAGGGGGAAATGCATACATGAGCAACTTATTGGAAATTTTACACAAGGAAGTCGTGCCGGCAGAAGGCTGTACGGAGCCGATTGCAGTTGCGTATGCCGTCTCCTTGGCGGCAGAGCTTCTCGAGGAAGAAATTACGGGGATTCAGCTGCATCTCAGCGGTAATATTATCAAAAATGCAATGGGAGTGGGCATTCCCGGGACAGGCCAGACAGGCCTGCCCATCGCAGCAGCCCTTGGAGCGGTGGTCGGCCGTTCTCACAAGGAGCTGGAAATTCTGTCAGGTCTGACGCAGGCTGAGTTGAAGATGGCAAATGACCTGCTGGATAGAAAGCTGCTAAAAGTGGAGATAAAGGACACTCCTGAGAAATTATATATTGAAGCCCAATTGTTTACGCAGAACCATACGGCGACTGCCATTATTGCCAGAGAGCACACCCATATAGAATATTTGGCTCTGGACGGGGAGAAAATAACACCCCGGAATTCAAAAGCCGACTGTGGCAAGCCTGGTCTTTCCGACACGGAAGAGTATGCGGGCTCAGTTGACCAGATATTCGAGTTTATCTGTACCGCTCCTTTTTCAGACCTTAGCTTTCTCTTGGAAGGGGCGCGGATGAACAAAGCGATCTCTGATGAGGGATTGCGAGGCGATTATGGCTTGCAAGTAGGTAAGAAAATGAATCAGCAATCTGCGGTGAATCTGTTCGGCAATGATGTAGCGAACAGAATTATCGCGGCTACCGCAGCGGCTTCAGATGCTCGAATGGATGGCAGTGCAATGCCTGTGATGACAACTGCGGGCAGTGGCAATCAAGGCATCGCCTGTACGCTTCCCGTTATAGCTCTGGCGGAATTGCTGGACAAGGATGAAGAAATGCTAGCTCGGGCGCTTGCACTGAGCAATCTGGTCACTGTGCACATCAAACATTATATCGGGCGTTTGTCCCCATTATGTGGTTCAGGGATTGCAGGGGGAGTAGGAGCAAATAGCGGGATCATTTATCTCATGGGCGGCAGTCTTGAGCAGATCAAGCATGGGATACAGAATACGATAGCTTCTTTGTCAGGCATGATCTGTGACGGTGCGAATTCTACCTGTGCGCTGAAGATTTCCACCTCCACCAATACGGCGATCCAGGCAGCCACTCTGGCTATGAACAACATTGCTCCTACAACCAAGGATGGTGTAATTTTCGAAGAGGTGGAAGATACCATCCGCAACATGGAGCGTTTGGTTCAGGAAGGGCTGGCGGATA
The DNA here is from genome assembly GCF_037963265.1 of Paenibacillus sp. FSL H7-0943. Lineage (NCBI taxonomy): Bacteria > Bacillati > Bacillota > Bacilli > Caryophanales > Paenibacillaceae > Paenibacillus > Paenibacillus sp. FSL H7-0943. The sequence goes on along the minus strand of NZ_CP150148.1, from coordinate 4,414,144 downwards.
CTGACAAGACCATTCTCAATATTATGCTCTCCAAAGGCGGAGCGAATTAGCTTCCAAATAAGTTGAAAACAAGATAGAACATCATAATTAAGACCGCCCGGTTCCCTGCATAAAATGGAAGGAAGCCGGGCGGTCTTTGTAACACTTCGGCAAAAACATAGGTCTGCGAGAAGATTTGCATTAAATTTTAACATAACTTATTCTGAGTTAATAAAGGCATAGAGACTGAGGGTATGAAAAGGAGATAATATGACAGAGAAAATAGATATAGGCTGGAATTTTGCGAACAGTTATACTCATCTGCCGGAATCAATGTTTACAAGGATTAAGCCAACGCCTGTGCGTAAACCGGAACTGATTATTTTTAATGAACCATTGGCTGCTACTCTTGGGCTGAATAGCACAGCACTACAGAGTAAGGAGGGTCTTGGGATTCTTGCCGGCAACGAAGTTCCTGAAGGTACCCTGTCGCTTGCACAAGCTTATGCTGGACATCAATTCGGACATTTTACCATGTTGGGAGACGGTCGAGCAGTGCTGCTGGGCGAACAGATCACCCCTCAAGGTGATCGTGTAGATATTCAATTGAAGGGTGCGGGAAGAACCCCATACTCTCGTGGTGGCGATGGCCGGGCAGCGCTTGGACCGATGTTACGCGAATATATCATCAGTGAAGCTATGCATGGACTTGGGATTCCTACGACTCGCAGCTTGGCGGTGGTAGCTACAGGGGAGCCGCTAATTCGGGAAACGGAACAGCCGGGGGCGGTTCTGACCCGGATTGCTGCCAGTCATTTGCGTGTTGGAACCTTCCAATATGTTGCTGCATGGGGGACTGTGGAGGATCAGCGTATTCTGGCTGATTACACGTTGCAAAGACATTATCCAGAAGCTCCTGTGGAAGATAATCCATATCTTGTTCTGCTTCGGGAAGTAATGGAACGTCAAGCAGCGCTAATTGCTAAATGGCAGCTTGTAGGTTTTATTCACGGAGTGATGAATACTGATAATATGGCCCTTAGCGGAGAAACGATTGATTATGGTCCATGTGCCTTCATGGATGTGTATAATCCTGAGACAGTATTTAGTTCCATAGACCAGCAGGGTCGTTATGCTTACCACAATCAGCCCGGGATTGGCGCATGGAATCTCGCCAGATTTGCCGAGACTCTCTTGCCATTGCTGGCTGACGATCAGGCACAGGCGATTAAGCTGGCTGAGGAGGCAATTTCAGATTTTTCGGAGCGGTCCTATCAATATTGGCTAACGGGAATGAGAGCGAAGCTGGGAATCTTTAACGAAGAGTTAGAGGATGTTGCTCTGATTGATACCCTCCTTGAACTGATGCAAAAATATCGGGCTGACTACACTAATACATTTCGGTCCTTAACTCTAGGCGTAATGGAAGATGCTGCTCTGTTTGGCACCCCTGAATTTAAGGAATGGAATGAGCTGTGGCAGGCGCGGCTTAGCAGGCAGCAGGAATCACAATCCTCTTCGCTGAAGCTGATGCACAGCAGCAATCCTGCGATTATTCCACGGAACCATCGTGTAGAAGAAGCGCTTGAGGCTGCGGTAGAGCGGGAAGATTACGATGTGATGGAGAGGTTACTTCAAGCTTTGACTAACCCATACGCCTACTCCTCTGAACAAGAGGAATACTCGGCACTTCCTGAGGAATCCGCATGTCCATATCGTACATTCTGCGGTACTTGATTTGCATATAATTTATCTGGAAAATGGGGGAAGGAAGAATGTTTCATGCTTATGATGTTCTAGCCAATCAGTTGCTGGCCAATGCGAATGATCCGAGTTGGTATGTGCCCCTTGAAGTGGCGGTTAAAGACTTAAGTGAAGAAGAAGCTTTTTGGAAGGTAACGGAAGAAAGCAATAGTATTGCTGAGATTGTGCAGCATCTGCTTTACTGGAATGAAACTTGGCAAACAAGGTATAAAGAAGCCAGTGTTCAGGCGGTTCCTCCAGTGGATAGTAATAATAATACCTTTGTCGTTGCAGAAGGGAAAACGTTCCAAGCGCTGCAAAAACAACTTTTAGAGGTTCTTTTACACTGGCAGGAATTGATTAAGAAAGAACAATTGGAAGCTGATGTTCAAGGATTTCCAGACAGTAAATGGTGGGAAGTCCTCGGAAATGTAACAACCCATAATGCTTATCATGTGGGCCAAATTGTTTATATTCGAAAGATACAGAAGAGCTGGAACCGCGATGTGAAGTGACATTGTGAAGTGAATCCTAAAGAATAGACATTTTAAAGGCGTTAGCGGATGCACATTCATCTGGCTTTCGTCTTTTTTTACGCATTAATACTTATATATACTTAATTATTAACTTATAAATGCTTGTAAATGCTTATAAAATGACTTATGATGACTTTAGGAGGTGAATTTCATTATGTATCAAGAGGAACGATTATTAAAAATACTCGAATATTTGAAACAACACCAATCGATGAGTGTTCAAGATATCTGTACGCAATTTGAAGTCTCAAGAGATACTGCCCGACGGGATATTGTTAGGTTAGTACAAGAGGGCGTCGTTGTTCGGACGCATGGCGGTCTAGCGTTACCTGAATTGCAAAAAGAATTATTATCTTACCAGGATCGTTTGATCGATGAATCCGAGAGTAAGCAGAGAATAGGGAAGATCGCGGCCGGGCTTATCCAAGATCGTGAGACTGTGATTTTAGACGTATCGACCACTGTACAGTTTGTTGCAGAACAAATTAGTGCGCAGGATATTACGGTTGTCACGCACTCGATAGATAATGTAGGGATTTTATCCCATCGCGAGGATCTGCAAATTTATGTACTTGGTGGTTACTTGAATGTGAAAAACCGCTTGTTATATGGTTCTTCCATTATCGATAAACTTAGTGAAATTCGTGCGGATAAAGCCTTTATTGGAGCATCGGCGATCTGTGCTGATGGACTCTATTATCCTTATGAAGAAGATGCGCGGGTAAAAAGAGAAATGGCTCGAAGATCTGATCAAGTGATTTTAGTAGCGGATCACACCAAATTTAATGCTAAATCCTTTTATCGGCTAGACTTTGATTTCGTTGATATTTTAGTTACAAATCGAGAGCTTCCAATCGAGATCAGAGAAGTTCTAGATCAGAAGAACATCACAGTTATTGAGTGTCTAGATGAAGCTGAAGAGGTTCGAAATCAAGAGTGATAACGAATGGAGGAGAATGTTTATGACTTATATTTTGCAAAATGTACAAGTAGTGCTTCAGAATAGTATAGTTTCAGCGGCCAATGTATGGATTTCTGAAGGAAAAGTGATGAGGATAGACTCAGGAGATATTTCTATCCCAGAGGGTGAGTATGAACGGATTGATGGCGGAGGGCATTTGTTAGTGCCCGGAATGATAGATGTGCATATTCATGGCGCTAACGGGTTTGATATGATGGACGGTACTGAAGAGAGTATTCAAGAAGTATCGAAGGCTTGTGCAGCTTCTGGTTGCACCTCATTTCTGGCTACCTCTGTGAGTTCTACGATGGAGGATCTTTTAGAGATGATTCGTAGTGTCAAACGTGTAATTGGGCATGAAGTGGGAGCAAAGATCGCAGGCATTCACTTAGAGGGACCTTATCTAAACCCCAAGAGAAAAGGAATGCAAAATGAAAAGTATCTGCGGCATCCTAACTTAGAGGAAATGAAGCTCATTTTCCAAGAAGCTGGATCACTCATAAAAATGGTTACGATTGCTCCTGAGCTGCCGGGAGGCATGGAGCTTCTTTCCTTTTTGAAAGAACGGGGAGTGGTGATAGCGATTGCTCATTCGGATGCCACATATGAGGAAGCCAAACAAGCTTTTGCCGCTGGGGCAAGTCATGTTACGCATTGTTTTAATGGCATGCGGCCGATCCATCATCGAGATCCGGGGATTGTGGTTGCCGCTTTCGAAGAGAGGCATGTGAGCCTGCAAGCTATTGTTGATAATGTCCATCTGCATCCTGCAATTATCCGCTTGATGCATACCATGAAAGGACCGGAAGGAATGGTCTTGATCACAGATGCCTTACAGGCAATGGGGTTAGGGGATGGAAATTATATATTTGGAGGACATCAGGTTACGGTATCTGGTGGCATAGCGCGATTGGAAGATGGCACGCTGGCCTCCAGTACAGTTACCATGAATGAAGCCTTACGTTATACTGTCGAAACTGGAATTTCGCTCACAGATGCCGTGCAAATGGCTTCAACTACACCGGCCAATATTCTTGAACTTCAACAAAAGGGGACGATCACCTCTGGCTTGGATGCTGACCTGGTTCTCTTGGATGATGAATTCAAAGTGCTCTGGACAATGGTAGGAGGGCAGATCTTACAGCTGTGACCGGTATTCATGTGCGGTTATTCCGAACACGCTTTTAAAATGCCTGTTCAGATGAGTTAGATCCACAAATCCGCAATCTACAACAGCTGCATAGATATCCTTGGTTCTCTCTATGGACTGCTTGGCACGCTCTACCTTGCAATTTAAGAAAAATTGATAGGGTGATATTCCTGTATGTGTCTTAAACTCGCGAATAAACTGATATTTGGATAGACCAAACTCTGTGCAGAGATCGTCCAGCTTCAGCACATGGTCTAAACTGCAGTACATCATTTCCTTTGCTTTTTTGAGAAATTTATTATTCGTTCTACGATCGGTAACTATTTCAGTATTAGAGACTAAATGAACCAGAGTGAATAGCAGTTCACTGCACAAAGACTCCTCTTTGCCATTCTGAATGGCATGGTTTAGGGCTAATATGCACTGCGCCAATTTGTCATCGTATAAGATAGGAGTGGCGAAGCGGAGTTCTTTTTTTCTTAATATCTCTAACATTAGGGTTGGCTTAATATAAAGCATGACATAATCAATGCCACCTTTATCATACGCATTGCCATCATGTGTTTGTTCCGGATTAAACAACATTACGCCATTTTTATGAGAGGATTGCAAACTACCGTCAAGATTATATTGCTGAATGCCACGAAGGGTCACACCGAGTGCATATTCCTCATGGCAATGTTTTTTATAGGTGAAATCAGTAAGGCTGGCGGATAAGGACAGGATCTCTGCTGACTTTTTATAGTTAAATTTCTCCACGTTCTTAACCTCCGCGACTTTATAGGATTCCCGATATCATAATGGCCGAGTATACTAAAAACAGTGCCATCACGGTATTTAGAACTTTTTGATGATTTTTCATAAATGTTCTGAAGATTGTCCCAAATACAACCCATGTCGTAAATGCAAAAAATCCGATCACAGTTATAATTATAACAAATATAAACAAGGCAAGCGAAGAGGTATAGAATGGCATTACGTAGTTGGGAATAACCGTTAGTGTAAATACTAGCACTTTAGGATTCACAAGCTGCATAAGCACGCCTGAGCGGAAATTGGCATTGGGGTCAGGCTGGTCTTCCATTGAACCCATTTTAAAGATTTTATAAGCAAGGTAGAGCATATATAAACTCCCAATGATTTGCATAATGATCAGGATATTTGGGATGATTTCTACTAGAACACGGTTCAGCAGAGTAGAAAGGAGGAGTAATAAGCCAAAAGCCAGCGTAGATCCGTATACATACCCCATTGATTTTTTAGCCCCGGAATGCTGCACGGAAGAAAGAATAACAATATTGGTAGGACCGGGTGTAAATGTAGCGACAACGCAATAGATCAGAAAGGACAATATATTCATGATGACCTCCAGTAAAGTAGTTCTATGAATATAAACCTTTCAGTCTGAATGCTGATAGTATATTATTGCAGGATTTTTAAGAATTCCGGCCGGGAATAGAAGAGGTGTCCGAATCAATGAATAAGAGTAATCCAATGACCATAAGCACGCTTTCTCCAGCTGATTTTGAATCCACATGCTCTGTTTTTGAAACTTCAATCCAAGATGCCTTTGAAAAAGAAGGGCTTGATCATTTACAAGACGATATCCAAAGTGAAATAGATCATAAAAAGCAAATGGTGATGACTTCACTGGATACTACGACTGGGGAGCCTTACTTCCTTCTTGCAAAAATAGAAGAGCAGGTTGTCGGTACGATTTCTTTTGGACCTTGTGGCGAAGATATTCAAACCTGCACGGATCATCAGTTAGATGAAATAGGGGAATTGGGCAGTTTATACATTATGCCAAGTTATCAGGGCCAAGGTGTAGGTTCAGCCTTAATTAAGGAAATGATGATATTTCTAAAAAAGCAAGGGGTAGAGCAGTTTTGTCTGGACAGCGGTTATAAACGTGCACAGGTCAGGTGGCAACGTAAATTTGGGCAGCCTTATAAAGTAGTAGAAGACTATTGGGGACCTGATTCTGTCCATATGGTTTGGTTTTGTAATGTGAATGATCATTTAAGCTAGAGATATATATTACATGAAAATAACAGTCCCTTTGCTGCGCGCAGAGGGATTTTTTGTTTTGTTGGATAAAACGGGTGTAATGTCGTTTGACAGATGATCTTTTGCCGGGTAATATGAATCTTATATTTAGTAATTTAGTAAATTAGTAATTTAGTAAATTAGTAAATTAGTAAATTAGTAAATCATAAAATGGAGAGTGACTAACATGAAAATTCCAACAACTCTAAAACATAAACCTGTAGTCGTGTCAGAAAATTACGAGCAGGTTGATGGCCGCTACGCCGGGGACACAGATGCAAAAGGTCTGTCCCTAGGATTAGCACAATGGAACGATAGAGGAAAGGTCGACATCTCAGCAAAGGTATGGAGACATACAGGGGACAAATGGTCGAGACAGTCCGAAGAGCTGCCAATGCACAGAGTGCTTGACCTGGCAATTTTGATTTGCAGAAGTAGTTTGTATTTTCAAGAGGCCTATCGTTTTCCAAAAATGTATGATCCCGAGAGCCCTATGATTGATCGTATTGGACTGCAGGGAGATGCAATGAGTGTATCTGTATGTGCAGATAATCCCATGATTGATAATGATATTAAGCTGTTCGCTCAGGCGCTTAGTGATGATGGTGAAATGATCGGAGAACGACTTTCGGTATTGTCCCGTTTATTAAAAGAAATGGGGTACTGAAATTTAGCAGAATGGCCTGTGAAAGGAGAATCATAAATTATAATGGACAAAAGTAAACGTAAAGAACTTCAGGAGCAATATAAGCAGCTCAAGACGTACATGGGTGCTATTCAAATTATAAACAAAAGAAGCGGGAAAATATTCGTTGACAGCTATCCCAACCTGAAGAATAAATGGATGACTATACAGATGCAATTAGATATGGGCAGATTTGCGAATGCAGAGCTGCAAAAGGACTGGAAGGAACTTGGAGCAGAAGCCTTCAGCTATGAGGTGTTAGAGCAGAAGGAGTCAGAAGACGTAACCGACGTGCGCTGGGAGCTTAAACTATTGAAAAAGAAGTGGTTCGAGAAACTGCAGCCCTTTGATGACAAAGGATATAATAAGCCACTAACCCATTAAGCCAAGTATAAAGAAACCTTTAGCTTTTATAGCAAGGGTTTCTTTTTTTAGGGATCGTATTTCACTCCGGATTTTATGTGTCGTAATATTATATATGTTTTGTCGCATTTTCCTACTAAAAAAGCTGTTTATTATGTGTTATTTTTATAGCAGATGTCAGAATAACATATATACGGGAGGCACAAGTAAATGACCATTAGAATTGGTAAGCTCAGCTATTGGCATGTGCATGCATGGGATTATACCAAGCAAGCTCAGGAGCATGAAGATACCGTATTAGCTGCAGTTTGGGACGAAAACGTAGAGCGTGGGAACAAAGCTGCGGAAAGCTTGAATATTCCTTTTTTTGAATCACTGGATGATCTGCTTGCGCAAGAGGATATAGATGCCGTTATCGTGGATGCACCAACGAATATGCATAGAGACGTAATCATGGCTGCGGCCAAAGCGGGTAAACATATTTTCACAGAAAAAGTTATTGCCCCAACGTTAAAAGAAGTTAACGCAATTATCGCAGAAGTTAACGAGAACAAAGTGAAGCTAACGGTCTCCTTGCCTCGTTTAAATGACGGCTATACATTAACTATTCAAGAGATTCTAAGTCAGGAACTGCTCGGCAAGATTACTTACGTTAGAGTTCGCTTATCCCATAACGGAGCAACGGAAAGCTGGCTTCCCGATCATTTCTTTAGCTTGGAGCAATGTGGAGGCGGAGCTTTGATTGATCTTGGCTGTCATCCCATGTATTTGGCAAAGCTTTTCTTAGATCAAGATGTGACTGGGGTTAGTGCTAATTTTGGGTATGTAACCGGTAAAGAAGTGGAAGATAATGCTGTAGTGACATTATTTACGGATTCAGGAGCAATTGGTGTGGTGGAGGCTGGTTTCGTGAATAGTCATTCGCCGTTTACTATCGAGGTGCATGGAACTGAAGGAACGCTGCTTTACGGAACACCAGAGAATAAGCTTCTTCTTAGAACGAACAAATCCACAGATAAAGAAGAAGGCTGGAAAGAAGTAGCCCTGCAAAGCAATCGTGAAAGCGCCTTCCATCAATGGGTTGATCATATTCAAAATAATATACTCGCCACTCAAAATGTTGAAATGGCAGTTGAGCTTACCAGATTAATGGAGGCGGCGAACCGCTCGGCTAAAGAAGGCTGTGTAATTCCGATTGGGAGGACTTAACGTTGAGCAGCTTTCCCTATGAGATGATGTTTGAGAAGCAGGACATGCTTGAAAGATTGGATATCACGATTCTATGGGGACATTACGAGATTACAGTGTTTAGATTTCATTTGACATCTTTTCCACCGGGCAGAGTAGTCGAGTTCCATAATCATTCTGAATTTGAGTTTCATTTCATTCCGCGCGGGAAGGGAGAAGTTATTCTTGGGGATCAAAAGTATCCTCTGTCAGAGGGAATGTTCTATCTAACCGGACCAGGTGTCATGCATCGTCAAGAGGCAGCCGCAGATGAATCCATGGAAGAGCTATGCCTGCATGTTGACATCAAGAAGAGGATCCGGGATGATGCTGATCTTTGGGAGGTTGCGGAAGCTGAGACCTGTGTGGAGAAGCTGAAGTGTTTACCCTTGGTCCCAGCACAAGATTATCACGGGGCTATGAAGTGTTTTCGAGAAGCGTACGAAGCATGCGATGGGAAGTTGACCGGATATTATACTTCAATTAAGCATCTCGTGATTAGTATTTTATTAAAGGCCGTTAGAGCGTATGATTCAGGCGGGATCCGCACGGAGGCGCCGGTTAGAGATATGCTGACTTACCGGTATCAATACGCAATGCAATATATGGAAGCGAATTATTCAGGAACGGTTACCTTAGAAAATGTTGCGGAAAAGCTGAATATTAGTTCAAGGCAGCTGCAGCGGGTGTTTAAGCAAGTAAATGCAGAACAATCATTCAGTAGGGCGCTTGAGGACATCCGATTGCAAGCGGTCTGCCGCAAGCTTGAAGAAAGCAATTATCCGATAGAACAAATCGCACAGTCGGAAGGGTTTACCAATGCTACCTATTTGCATATTGTCTTCCGCAAGCGGTTAGGCATGACACCGGCAACTTATCGAAACAGCAAACAAATCCATTAGAGGTGAGGGTGAAGGATATGAGTAAGGTTTTTCGTGTAGGGATTATTGGATGTGGTGGTATTGCGAATGGCAAACATCTTCCAAGCTTGAGCAGACAAAGTAAGGTTGAGATCGTGGCTTTTTGTGACATTATTAAAGAACGTGCTGAAGAAGCAGCGGAGAAATACGGAAATAATAAAGCTACTGTCTATACGGATTACACTGAACTATTAAAAGATCAATCCATTGATATTATTCATGTGCTTACGCCTAATGATGTCCATGCGGAAATATCAATCGCTGCACTAGAAGCCGGAAAACATGTGATGTGCGAAAAACCAATGGCTAAGACAGCGGCAGATGCCAAACGAATGGTTGAAGCAGCGAAACGTACAGGCAAGAAGCTGACCATTGGATATGACAACCGATATAGAGAAGACAGCTTATATTTGAAAAAAGCCTGTGAGTCCGGAGAGCTTGGTCATATCTATTTTGCAAAAGCACATGCCATCAGACGGAGAGCCGTACCGACCTGGGGAGTATTTCTTGATGAAGAGAAACAAGGCGGCGGTCCGCTTATCGATATCGGAACTCATGCGCTGGACCTAACCCTTTGGATGATGGATAACTATAAACCTAAAGTCGTGCTTGGCACTAAATATCATGAACTTTCACAAAAAGAAGAAGCCGCCAACGCATGGGGACCGTGGGACCCTAAAAAGTTCACCGTGGAGGACTCAGCCTTTGGAATGGTCGTAATGGAGAATGGCGCAACAATCATGCTGGAAGCGAGCTGGGCTCTGAATTCACTAGACGTACATGAAGCGAAATGCAGCTTAAGTGGGACGGAAGCAGGCGCAGATATGAAGGACGGACTTAGAATTAACGGAGAGAAATTCAGCAAGCTGTACACTAATAAAATTGAGCTTGGGGCAGGCGGCGTTGCCTATTATGAAGGTAAAGCTGAAAGTGCTCCGGATATAGAATTAAGAAAGTGGATTGAAGCGATTGAACAGGATAAGGACCCGGTTGTAACTCCTGAACAGGCTTTTGTTGTTTCGCAAATATTGGAAGCTATTTATGAATCGGCGCAGACCGGCAAGGCTGTGTATCTGGATTAGATTTTGACAACTATAGCGATTTAGAGTAATATCCACTTGTGATTTAATTATAGGGATCTGAGACAAGACTCTCTCTTTACCGGGAGAGTTTTTTTGTTTTTTACTTGTTTAGACTCTGGGTAATAGGGGTGGAAATCGTGGATACTATTGATCGCAATCATGTGCTTATTGTGGAAGATGACGATAATATTAGACGTTTTATATCTATAAATTTAACGAATAACGGGTTTGTGGTTAGTGAAGCTGCTTGTGGAGAAGAAGCCTTGCAGAGCTTTGAGGTGAGCCGTCCAGATGTTCTGGTTCTGGATATCATGTTGCCTGATTCTAATGGGTTCGAAATATGCCGAAAGCTAAGAGAGAAAGACGCTGGGGTCATCATCATTTTCTTAACCGCTCGTGGACAGGATATGGACAAAATCAATGGCCTTGAAATGGGTGCTGACGATTACATTGTTAAACCTTTTAATCCATTAGAATTGGTAGCACGTATTAAAGCGATTTTGCGCCGTACAGAATCAGCTCTCAAGCCGCAAAAAACGATACTTCAAGCTGGACCGATTCGGCTGGATCTGAATGCAAACAAGATGTTTAAGCAGGATGACAGCATTGAATTAACTCCGAAGGAATTTCAGATGATGAAGACCTTTCTGGAGCATCCGGATACAGCACTCTCTAGGAATGAATTAATGAATCTTGTCTGGGGAGAGGATTATATTGGAGATCCTAAGACGGTAGATGTTCATGTGCGTAAGTTAAGAGAGAAAATTGAGGTTGATCCTTCTAATCCGCTTTGGATTGAGACGGTATGGGGGCTCGGATACCGCTTTAGAAAGGATGGTTGAAGAATGGGGATTCAGAAAAGATTAGTAGGAAGCTATTTTGTAGTCATCTGTCTTACTGTGCTCATTCTTGAAATCATTCTTAATGTATCTGTACGATATTATTATTTTCATAACATTGAGGAAACCCTGATGAATCAAGCAGAGCTATCGGCTTCTTTTTTTCAGCAATACTTTGGGGACCAGGATCTGGAGGAACAATCGGATAGGTTACTGAAGGGTTTTGCGAGTCATTCCGATGCACAGGTACAGATTATTAATGTTGAAGGCCGGCTGTTGCAGGATTCAAATGGACTTCAAGGCGATCTTACTATGACTGAGTACATAGATGTGCAAGCAGCAATAAAAGGGCAGCCCGGCAGTTGGAAAGGTGCGGACCCTAATACAGGGGAAGCGATTTACGCGGTATCTTATCCTTTACAAGCGAATGGAAACATCGTGGGGGGAGTCAGATTTATCACGTCCTTAACGGAAACTATACATACAGTTAAACAGATTACGGTTTTACTGATCGGGGTGGGGATCATCGTCATTGGCATTGTCACCTTACTTGGATTATTACTGTCTTGGACCATAACCAGATCCATTAAAGATTTGAAGCAGGCAGCAGACCAGATGACCGAAGGAGACTTCAGCATCAGAGTGCATAAGCGCTATCAAGATGAGCTTGGTTCATTGGCGGATACGTTAAATATGATGGCAAGCCGAATCTCCAAGAGTGAACAGCTTAAGAATGATTTTATCGCTTCCGTATCCCATGAACTGCGAACACCCTTGACCTCGATCAAAGGTTGGGCAATTACCTTAAAGGCGAGTGAGGTGAGTAATCAACCTCTGTTTTATGATGGGCTTGATATTATTGAATCCGAAAGTGACAGGTTAACTCATATGGTGGATGAATTGTTGGATTTCTCCAAGTTGGATAACGGAAGAATCGCCGTTCACTTCACATCTGTGGATCTAACAGAACTACTGCAGCATATCGGCAGACAACTTACCCCTAGAGCGACCCGACAAGGCATCTCACTAGATGTAAAAATAGAAGAACATCTGCCAGTGATTCAAGCTGACGAGAATCGTGTGAAGCAAGTCATGATTAATCTCATTGATAATTCACTCAAATTTACTGGTTCATCAGGTCGAATCTTTATCACCGCTCATACGGTTCCAGGGAAAGTCGTGATTTCTGTAGAGGATACAGGCTCAGGCATCGCTGAGACGGATTTAGAGAATGTGCGGCAAAAATTCTACAAAGGGGATCAACAGGCTTCGGGCAGCGGCTTGGGATTATCCATCTCGGAACAGATCATTAAATTGCATCATGGAGAGCTGCGAATAAGCAGCACTTTAGGCAAAGGAACGATTGTCCAATTTGACTTACCGATAGAATAAGAATTCAAATTTAACTATTTCATAACCACTTTCATCTCTTTCACAGATAAAATACTATATATGCGGACAAGCGAGGAGTCGATGATCCAAATGCCGAGCAAATTCATAAAAATAGGTACCCTGTTGACAACTTTATTTTTGCTCGGAGGATGCGGAGTCCCGGCGACACCCGGAGAGCTGATTAAACCTCCATCATCAGAAGCAAATCTGCAGCGAGACAAAACGAGCCAGGAATTTATTAAGTGGCTTCCAGACAAAGCTCAATTGATAACTCCGATGAAGGGACAAGAAGATAATGCCATCTCCTTTGGCGATATGGATGGAGACGGAATCGACGAAGCCGTAGTTGTGTATGAGTACAGTAAAAACAAAGGATACGCTATAAAAGCAATGTTGTTGAGGCAGGAAAATGAAGCTTGGCAGAAGATTTCCGAGGTCGAGGGGTTTGGGTATGGTCTAGATTATGCCGGATTCTTTGATGTTGATGAAGATGGCCATAACGAGCTCGCGCTTGGCTGGTCATTGGGTGAGGCTGGGAATGGTATGGATATTTATACGCTAAGTGAAGATAAACTTAAGCTGTTATCGAAGAAGGCGTATCAGGGCAAATATGATCTGAGGTAATCATTTAACCTAATCATCCGCAGCGCTTCATTGAGAAAAAAGAAGTAAAAGTGCTCAGCGGATTATTTATAATGCCCATTTTCATGTATATATCCCCTACACAACAAGAAAACTACAGAAATTAAATAGAGGTTGTAAATGCTTATCTCTACCAAAATTGCAAAGCTGGACAGATCCGTACTTTTTCTCACCACCTGCTTAGTTGGCATGGGTACTGTTGCTATTTATGAAGCGACTACGGATACGCGGTTAGACGGTCTTTACATAAGTTATTTGTATTTATTTGCTTTATTTTGCCTACCCATGTTATTCATTGCTTTGGTAGATTATAAGATTCTATTAGGCAGGTTAGCCTATCTCTTTTATGGCGTGGGCATAGGTTTACTAGTACTAGTCAAGCTGGTTGGAGAAAACCTCAATGGTGCTGTGCGTTGGTTAAGTATTGGGAGCTTTCAGCTTCAGCCCTCCGAGCTGGCTAAAATATGTACGGTGCTGCTCATTGCTCATCTATTAGGTACACGAGAGGGCCAGCGGCTGCGATTTTTTCAAGATTTAGTGCCGGTCTGTTTCGTTTTTTTAATTCCTTTCATTTTAATAATGGATCAGCCCGATTTGGGTACAGCACTCGTATTTGCTGGCATATTACTTAGTATGCTGTGGATTGGTAACATCCGTGCTCTATATATGATTCTGATCCTTGGTGTTGTGATTATTTCGATCGGCACGATATTATGGCTGTATTATGCTAACTTCGACCTGTTATCCAAGATTGTCGAGCCCCATCAACTGTCACGAATCCAAGCTTTTTTGGACCCGCAGAGCGATCCAGATAAGTCTTGGCATGTGAAAAACGCAATGATAGCCATTGGCTCCGGAGGATTATCGGGCAGTGAAGGTATTTTTTTGCGAAAAGGATATATTCCATATGCGTATTCCGATTCGATCTATGTAGTCATCGGGGGGAAATACGGTTTTATAGGTTCATCCGTGCTGCTGATGCTTTATTTGCTGCTCGTGTACCGAATGATCTTTATTGCGCTGGATAGTAGGGACCGTGCGGGTACCTATATTGTCACCGGGTTTATCGCTATGTTCATCTTTCAAGTTTCCGTTAATCTTGGGATGCATATTGGGTTACTGCCCCTAACGGGGATTTCATTACCTTTTATTAGTTATGGAGGCAGCTCGTTGCTAACTAATATGATAGCGATTGGCATAGTGCTAAGTGTTAAAGTTCATAAGGATGAAAGCGCTGATTGAATAAGCTATTGGAACTGAGTGGAGGAAATTATGTCTAACAAACGCAAGTGGACAACAACCCGTAAAATTCTGACGAGCATTGGTCTTGTCTTAGGCGCAACTATTATAGGGATTGGAGTATATGCAGGGTATTTATACAAAAAGACGGATGATGCGATACAGCGTATGGCAGCTCCAGTCACCATCCAACCCACTGCTGCTCCAGAGGAAAAAAAGGAGACGGTATCGGTTGAACCTATGATTTTTCTGCTTGCCGGGGTAGATAGCCGGGACGGTGGCGGTGGGGTAATGAATACTGATGTTCTGATGCTTGTCAGCTTCAATCCGGACACGAAATCAACAAGTTTCTTATCTTTACCCAGGGATTTGTTGCTAAAACCTAAATCGTTACCTTCCCGTAAAGCCAATTATTATTATGCTTATCATTACATAAAAGACAAAACAGAGGCTATTCCGAATACAAAAGAGTTTTTCAGCAATTTGCTCGGTTTGCCGATTGATCACATGGTTGTGGTGAATTTTGATGTGTTGCAGGAGACCGTGGATTTGCTTGGCGGACTGACTATAGATGTCGATATGGATATGAAATATACCGATACGGCAGATGGTACACACATCGATTTAAAGAAAGGCTTGCAAAAGCTGGATGGCCAACAAGTTCTTGATTTTGTGCGGTACCGTAAATCGAATCAAGGAACGGCTGAATCCTCCGATTTCCAGCGTAATGATCGACAGCAGCAAGTAATCAAGCAGATCCTGGATAAGCTAGGGAATTTCCAAGGCGTGTCCCAATGGGGAAATGTATTGGATATCATTGGTGAAAATGTGAAGACGGATATTCCTCAAGCAGATCTGCAGCAGTGGTTATTCAACTTCCCTAAACTTAAACCAGAGCATATTAATTCCTTACATGTGGAATCTCTTTGGAAGAGTCCGTATGTCTATGTGAATAAAGAGGATCTAAAACAAGCACTTACTACTCTGAGTACGGAAGCAGGCGTCAGCTCCGAAAGCTCATTACACTTGGAGAATGTTGGAACGGTGGATTAACATCTATAACCCTGCTCTTAAGAGCAGGGTTTTTTGTTTGTTCTACTATAAATCCCGCTAACCAGTAAAGTAATCCGCCAAGAGGTAGAGGCCTGACTTCCATGCATAGTACCATAAACACAGCGATTATGACGAATCGTATATTGTTTCTGGTTTACTTGAGAGGAGAAGGGGATTTTATGAAATACAGACGGGGTATTATGTTTCTAATCGTACTTACAGGAATGATCTCAATAGCTGCTTTTAATCCGATTATTGGTCCGCTTGCGCGAAATTTGGGGCTGAGTGATTTTCAATCAGGATGTTTAGTATCGGTGGCGGGGTTATGTTGGCTGCTCGGAGGATATTTCTGGGAAAAACAAACGTTTTTGAGCCGAAAGTGGCTGCTTGCTTCGATTATGTTCGTCTATATGGCGACACTTATCATTTTTGCACTATTGGCTGATTATGCAGTAAATGCACAGAGTAAAGAGAGTCTGTTTTGGAGTTTCTTTTTACTTCGCGCAATCGCTGGCTTTTTCTTTGGAGGAATTCCGGCATTAGCACAAGCTTATGTTATGGGCTGGAGTACAAAAGAAACCCGTACACAAGGAATGGCATTATTTGGTGCGGCCAACGGTCTTGGTTTCGTAGTAGGACCCGCAATGAGTGGAGGAATGGCTTCACTGGGCCTGACCTCACCAATGTACGCGGCCGCTATTTTATTGTTCACCTTGGCTATATTGTTTCTGGTGTTTATTCCTAAAGAAAAGAATATTGAGATTGAGCGGCAGGCGATTTCACTTTCCCCCAATGATCGACGGATACGCCTCTATTTATGGATTGGACTTTTGCTTTCGTTTGCTCTGAATATCGTGCAGGTTACTATCGGATTTTTTGTGCAGGATAGCTTGGGTTACAGTACTCAGCAAGCCACTCAGTTAATTGGAATGGGGCTGGCGATCTCGGGAATAATGGTAGTGCTCTCGCAAATTGTAATCAGTAAGTATCTCAAATGGCATCCTAAAAAAGTGCTGCTCGTGGGACTCTTATTTGTTGCCTTAGGCTTGCTGGGATTGTTATTGTTCATCAGATTTGCGTATGTAGACTTTACATTTTTGGGTATTGGCATCGGCTTTACACTGCTCGGCTACAGTGCGGGTGCTTCAATGGCGGTTCAAGACCATGAGCAAAGAAGCGTTGCTTCCTTTATTGCGGCCCTGCAAGGTGGCGGGTCATTCATAGGGCCAGTTATAGGAACGGCCTTATACACCGTTAATATGGCGCTTCCTTATTCTATCTGCGTACTGTTGATATGTATTGTAGGTCTCGCTAATATGAAGAAAAAAGCGGCGGATCGTGTGGAGAGTTGTTAAAGAAGAAAGGCTGCTCTTAGGAGCAGCTTCAGGCTGTCGAGGGTGACTCGACAGCTTTTTTTGTAGCTTTCTGCTGGCAGTGAGTTTATGTAGAAAATAAGGAGAAAGAGTTTTTTACCTCGTATTGAGCTTCCAGTTAATAGTATAATAAGAACTCGTAGGAGTTATTTCAATATGTTGTAGAGAGGTTATCCACAATAACTTTATACGAATACATACTCATATTTTTTTGAGGAATAAGGAGATGAAAGCATGACTGTAAATACTACAGCGGAACAAATCCGCATTATCGAATACGATTCTTCTTATGCTGGGGCAGTCGCAGAAATGTGGAACCGCAGCAACGAAAGCTGGGGCGGAGGCACCAATCAAAGAACTGAGGACAGTGTGCGCCGTGAGATGGAGATCTCGTCCAATCTTAATGCCTTTCTTGCCGTTGATGGCAAAGAGGTAGTCGGCTTCTGCAGCTTCGCCCACTACCGTCAAGATGAAGGGGCTTTGTATGTCCCGCTATTGAATGTACGCCCCGATTATCACGGATACAAGGTTGGCCGCAATCTGATTCTGAACGCTGTTCGCCAAACAATAGAAGCGGGCTGGCCACGTCTTGATCTGTTCACCTGGGCAGGTAATACGAAAGCCGTACCGATGTATAAGAAATGCGGATTTTTTTGGGAGAAAAATGAAGATTACGTCCATCTGATGAATTTCATTCCAACAGTACTGCAAACGGAAGCACTTGCTCCTTATTTTGAAGAACTGGATTGGTATGCAGACAGTACCCGTGAACTTCCCATCCAGCCAGATGGCCGCCAGGAGCGTGGCTTTGACTTCTTTGATTACACTTGGCAAAAGGGAAAACTCTCCTTGCGGGCGGAATTCGAGAAGACTGGCCGCGGTCTGACCGCTCTTGATACACCAGACTATGAAATCTCTACGGAAATTGATGATCATGATCTTGTGTTTGGTTCGACCTACAAGATTCGCTATCGCATCAAGAATCGTTCGACGTCTGAGCTGGCCATTGAGATCGAAGGCCAGAACGATAAAAATATCCGTTTTGCTCTATCTGCTGCGCGAATACTCGCTCCAGGTGAAACGGTTATCGTGGAAGGTGATTTTGAGCTTGATTCAGTTCGGGAAGAACAGAACGATAAGAAGACACACCCCGTTGTTATGAGCAAGTGGATCATCGGTGGCAAGCGTGCGGAATTCCGCATTGGCGTTGCTCCTAAATTTCCACTCAAAATGAAGATAGCGCTGCCACACCGGGAATTGTATCTTGGTCTTCCTTCGGAACTGTACCTTAATGTGGAGAATAATTTTGCTGCAGAAGCAGAATTTTCTTTTGATTTGCCCGAAGACGAATTCCTCGTATGGGCGGACCGTACAGTAAGCTTTACTGTTCCAGCTAAGAGTAAGGCTTCTATTCAAGTACCCTTTACCCTAAATTCATACGGTCTTTATTCACAGGCTATTGAGGTAACGGCCGTTCCGGTTGGAGAGAAGGCAGTCACCTTCATAAGCAAACTATCCGTTCTAATGAAGGGAACGCATGGCCGCTTTGGCGGGGAAAACGGGGATCAGTGGGTGGCTGTGAATGGCGCTTACTCTATTCATCTTAATAATACCGACAATGGAATGTGGATTGAATATCCCGGCTCGAGCCATAATTTCTGGTTGACCCATCCGAAGTTAGGCAAGCCATTCGCAGAAGAATTCTCTAAGAAACAGGCCAAAGAAGTAAAGATCTATTCTGAAGGGGAGAGCCAGGTTCTCGAATCTCTTTACGAGTCGGAAGAATTCCCGGGTCTTGAGATAAAAAGAGTGGCTAAGCTATTTGCCAACGGAATCGCTGAGTTTTATAGCGAGGTCTGCAATACCAATAGTGATATCCTGGAAGAAGACATGTATCTGTTGACGAATTTCGGCTTTTTCGGTAAACAGCTCATCTTACCATATCAGGGCCAATACGTGGACATGGGCGACGCTTACTCAGGCGATCCAAGTCTTTGGGACAGTGCACAAATTACGGAGAACTGGTTGTTCTGCAAGGAAGAGAACGTCACATGCGGAATCTGCTGGGATCCTTCGCTAAAATTGCTTCGCCCGGAATACCCGCTTGGGCTGGAGCATAATCTTGGCCGAATCTCCGCTGGAGATGTCGTACGGACAAAAACTATGGTGTTTGCTCTTAACACCTTCCTTAAGTGGTCGGAATTCCGCGCCTTTGCCCTAAAACAGCAGAATTCGGTCATACCGGTGTTGGATGACCATCTTGAGCTAACGCTCGGCGGTGGAAATCCTTTTGCGGCAGGGGCACTTCATGCCGAGCTAATCGAACGAAAGATGACACCGCTTGATGGAAGCCTTGAATTGTATGTACAGGCTGATGGAGAAGAGGAGCGAAGTGTCGCTGAGATGGAGTTGCAAAGAGGACAAAATTTGCACTCCGCTGGTTTTGAACTCTCTACTGAGGATACAGAATCACCAGAACACAACGAATCTGGCCGTAAGGTCCGGGTCGTCTATCGTGGTGAGGATCGCATTCAAGAGCGAACAGGCCTCTGGTTTCCACAAACGGAAACAAGCGTTGTTTGTGGGATAGAAGAAGGACCTGCGGGTCCCATTTACACAGTGAGCAACGGAGTTCTATCTATTGCAGCTGCTCCTGATTTCGGCAGCGTTGTGCATTCCTTGAAGCACCAAGGAGAAGAGTGGCTGGACAGCACCTTTCCGAAAGCTGAACCACGTTCCTGGTGGAATCCTTGGCATGGTGGACTCGGTGTGGGTATTTCTGGCATAGGCGGATTTAGCCGGTTGCAGGAGCCAAGAAGCGCAGCTTGGACGGAGCAGATGGATGATCACGGCAACGTCTGGAAGGGATTGAGACTGACCACTTTGATGGAGAAGCAGGAAGCAAACCGGGGGATTACGATCAATCAGCATTACCTCATGCTGCCCGGAGTTCCTGTGCTCTGTGTGTTGATTTCAGTAACCAATGAAAGTGGAATGACGCTGCCGCATTATTCGCTATCCGAGGATAGTTACTTTAAGCCTTCACCAATCTATTCGGAAGGCTGGATGGAGCTCCCAGAGGAAGGCAACTTCCCTATCGGGAAGGTCGAAGCCCATCTGGAATCCAAGGGGCTTATCCGAATCGGTGCAACTTCGCGTAAAGACATGCTGCATGTGGTGCATAGTTATCCTAATCAGAGAGCTATGTCTTACGTGAACAATAAGGTATTCACATATGGTGTGAATCACCATCTACTACTTCTGAACGGAGAAACCGATTGGACACAGCCGACCTTCATGATCATGGGAGAGCTCGCTCTGGATCCAGAGGCAGTTCGTAATCTTATGAAGGTGACCTTTGCTAGTGCTTCTGACAAAAAGGAGACTATAAATGCCAATCATTGATATTCACATTCATCTGTCGGACATCGATAGCTTTCATCAGACAGCACTGGACCTCTCCAAAGTTGATTACACAGCTGCTGGGCTCAAAGCGGAGTTTGACAAGAACGACGTTGTTCTCGGCATTGGTATGGGGGTCACGGAGCAGACGAAGGGAGCCTTCCCTGACTCTGCCTCTCCCAATCCGATGGGTCTCGACTTGGAAGCCAGTGTGCCGCCATTCTTAATGGAATGCGTGGGCATTAATCCGAATATGCTCGGAGGAAAGGATGCTTTGGATGAGCTGGACCGAATTGAGGCACGGCTGCAAGCTCCTGAGGTAGCTGGTATTAAGCTCTATGCCGGGTACTATCATCATTACGTTTATGACAAAATCTACTCGCCGATCTATGAGCTGGCCGCCAAGTACGGCACGCCTGTGGTTATTCATACCGGGGATACGTATTCGATGAATGGATTGCTTAAGTATGCGCATCCGCTTACCGTGGACGAACTGGCGTTCCAACGGCGCGACGTGAACTTTATGATCTGCCATCTAGGCGATCCATGGGTGATGGATGCTGCCGAAGTGGTCGCCAAGAATCCGAACGTCTATGCCGATTTGTCTGGTCTCGTTGTTGGTGACCGGCCTCATTTTGAGCGGTTCATGAATGAACCCCTGTTTATGGATCATTTTCGCCGGGCGTTGGTGTACTCTGATCACTATGAAAAAATGTTGTTCGGTACCGATTGGCCACTCGCGCCTATTGACCTGTATGCGGAGTTCGTCCGCCGGCTTGTGCCTGAGCAGCACCACGAGAAAGTATTTTATGAGAATGCCTTTGCATTATTCCCACGCATCCAGCAGAGAATTGCAGCGCTCTGAGCGGAGCGGGACAGTATATCTGAAACGCAGGAAAATAATATAATTACGAACAAGCCATCCTTAGTTAGTACTAAAGGATGGCTTGTTTTTACATTTGTATGATGACCATGCCTATTTTTAGATTGAGTTTCCAAATTTTAATCTTCCTTTTCTTTACTTAACAGATCAGCTAGCTCAACCGAATTCTTATTTCTTAAATCCAGCATCTTTTCGCTATTGCTAGCTTTAATCAGGAAACCATCTTTCGTTTTAAAATCCATATAAAGGCTGAATCCGGCCACCTTTGAATTAGCGTAAGTAACAGTCATTCGATAAGTCGGTTCACCCACATCAACAGACCCGCGTACTTTTTTTACAGTTCTTATAGCATCTTCGAAGATTTGAAGGCTTTCACGGTCAGTATAAGTAATTTCTGTTGTTTCGGATACAAGATTGACACTTACGATCTTTTGCGTGGGTCTGACTAATACAAATAATAAAATTAGTAAAATTATCAGTGAAAATGATAGAATACTAAATTTTTTCATAACCTACCTCCTTACTTAAGAATAATGCAGACCAATCACTTAGTTTCCAAAATAGTTATAAATTTCAGCTGAGTGTGCGTTGGTTATCATTGTTGGAATCTTATAAAAATTCCTAGGGTTCTATTTATTATTTGCTACTGGACTTGTGAAACCTTTATTAAAATAATAAACGTCTAAGAATGTATACATATTTTAGAAATAATGTGCTTGCTTTTTAATTACACGTTTGTATAATGAATGTATTACACAAATGTATAATAAGGAGAAATATGGATGAATAACAAAATCAAACGCTTGCCAGATGCTGAACTGGAAATTATGCTGGTGATTTGGCGAGCCGAGAGTTGGGTTAGCTCCTCTTATATTTTGAATCAACTGGGGGACAAACGTAAGTGGGCGCTTGCAACTTTGATGACAGTGCTGTCACGGCTGGTTGAAAAGGGCTTTCTATCTTGCGAAAAAGAAGGGCGGAGCAACCGTTATCTCGCTGCAATTTCTGAGACAGATTATAAAGAGAGCGAAGGGAAGTCTACGCTTGAAAAGCTGTTTGGCAACTCTGTGCAGGATATGGTGATGTCCTTATACAACGGGAAGGCGATTGATAAAAGCGATCTTGCTGAGTTGCGGGAACTGCTCGATAGAGTAGATAAGGAGGAATCCTGATGATAACAGGTCTTTTTACAGATTTTCTGGTTATTTCTGTGACCCTTAGTTTAGTTATTATCGGCTTAATCACATTAACTCCCTTGTTAAGAAAACATTATTCGGCTAAGTTGAGCTATTGGATATGGTTGATCCTAACCTTGCGGTTATTGTTGCCATTCAACTTTTCCTTTACCAATCCTCCTGTGGCGATTCAGCTACCCGAAGGTCAGGCCATAGCAACTGTCTTTCAAAGCTCAGTGTCCCAGAATTTGCAGGCGGATACGCCAGTAATCTCTCAGCCGGTCCAGACAGGGGATGTAAGCCATATCCCTTCTATAATTAATATTTTAGCTTACATCTGGGTTACTGGCGCTGTGCTTTTTTTAGGGTATCATTTGCTGAGTTATTTCTTTTTCAGGAAACAGGTGTTACGTTGGAGCAGCCCTCTTCAGAGAGAGGATATGTTCTCCAAGCTCAAACAAGTCGCTAAAGAAATGCATGTAACAACCACCATTGCGGTTCTGATAAGCAGTAAAGTTCCGAATCCGATGCTAATGGGTTTTTACAAGCCAACACTATTCTTGCCGCATGATCAATATAGTGACGAAGAGCTGGAGTTTATCTTAAAACATGAGCTGGTCCATTACAAAAGGCATGACATCATATATAAGCTACTGCTACTGATTGTGCAGGCACTGCATTGGTTTAATCCATTGGTCTGGTTCATGGCACGCGAAGCTGTCCGCGAAATTGAAATTTATTGTGATGACACCGTTGTACGTAAGCAAAATGCGGCATATCGAAAGAAATACTGCGAAGCCATTTTATCGGTTATGCAAAGTAATGCTACACGGCATGTAGCTTTATCAACGAATTTTGCAGGAGGGAAACACTCGATGAAGCAGAGATTTGGCAGTATTTTAAATATGAAAGAAAAACGAAATGGAGTAGGCGCATTTCTTGCGGTCTTAATGGTGGTTGGTATAACTGCAGTGATAGCAGCCTGTACGAACCTAACCGGACAATCTACAGATACGGCGCTCAAACCAGGTACTATTTATTCCTACAGCTCTAGTGGCGAAGAAGTTGTTGTGCATGACGCTGGGAATGCGTATTCCATGGACGAGGATGGTAATGTCTCTGTCTCCTATCGGAAAGGGGAGATCCAAGCGCAAACGCCTTTAAAACTTGATACGACTGGAACAGAAATGGGGATGGGGAGAGCGGATACCGGATTTTATATCTCCGAGGATAAAACTGCAATTGTATATGGATTTGCGGATGGTAAAGAATCCCCTCTACATGTATTAATCAGTGATGACATGGGGAAATCGTGGAATAACTACAACATTGCAGGTGCAAAGGGTTATGACGCCAAGTTCATCGGGTTTACTGACAAACAAAATGGATGGATCGTCTCCGGAGGTTCTGCAGGCGTGGGACGCTCATTAAATTATGTATACCAGACCTCTGACGGCGGGAAGACATGGACGGAGCTTGGAAATCCTAACGATTTATACGCGGAAAGTTTAGCCGGGGCAGGGTTTTCTAACAAGGATATCGGATTCTTAGGGTTCAGATATTATGAAGATAATGGGCCTGTTATTTATTGGACCAAAGATAAGGGACAGTCATGGGAAAAACTCGTGGTATCCCTTCCGGAAACCTTTAATGAATATCAAAAAACGCCGCTTTCACCTATTTTTATTGGAAAAGAAGGATTGTATCCTATTCTGCTCAGCAAAGAGGGCAACACTGTAGGTACCATCTATCTGTCGAGTAAGGACAACGGCCTGAAGTGGACGTATGATCCCGCATATGATCAAATGAGCGATTCTAAATAGGAGCAAGTGGAGCAGGGGGTGATCTACAAAGATCTCGCCCCTTTTTTATACGGAGAGCGGACGAATTTAATAAGTAGCGGCTTTTAATTGTATTTCGTACAGCTATTTTCGCTCGAAAAACTCGCTCATGAAGATAGTTGTATTTTGTACAGCTATTTTTTAGTTTTTTGCCGCTAAAGCTGATAACTGTGATTTTTAATTGTATAGAATACAGTTAAAGTGAGAAGTTAGCCTTTTACAGACGAAATAAGTGTATAAAGTGCAGTTATCTCATAGGTTGCATAAAGTTACAGCGATAAAATATACGGGGAGAGGATAGCGGAAGCAAGCTGCTGTCAGTGAAGAAAGCAAGCTGCTATCAGTGAGGAAAGCGAGTTGCTGTCAGTGTGGAATGGATGCTCGATCGTAATTCGGCTGGGAATTGGAAAATTCTGCGTATTTTTCTCCGAGGGTTGCCCAAAGAAGACATTAAAATCGGATAGCTACGATTTATGATTATCTGCTTAAACAAACCGCTACAAACCAAAAACACCAGGCAGAGCTTCTCCATTAATCGGATAATCCATGCCTGGTTGTCTTTTTACTATTTTTATAATAACGAGACTTTATTTGAATCTATCATAATCTGCTTTCGTACGACGCCTCGTCACCGATAAAAGTGGAATAAATTACTTTTTCCAGCCTCCACCGCTATGTGAGGAGGACTCTACATAGTCTACGTTGATTTTGCCAGTGCTTGTTCCTACCTCAGTGTTGAAATTATATTGTCGCAGGTTCCAATCCTCGAAGGTTCCCTGCCAGTCATTATCTACGATGAAGGTGTAACGTGTTGTGGCGGAATTAGTGCCTCGAATATGAGAGCAGACTGCTCGTGATCCGTAGATACCCATTTTATAGCCTTTGGAATTTTTAGTACTGCTGTCTAGCACTGATTTTATGCCTTGAAAATAAGGTACTATATTGTTTGTGATTTCGGTAGAGGTCATATCGCGGTCTATCGCAAAATAAATCGGAGTGCTGCTGGTTTGTCCCAAATCACTTGCTAATCCTACAGCCGTTTCAGCATCTTTAATCCCATTGGCTTTCGTAAAATGATCGAGCGATTTGCTGATTTGATAAAGGGATATGATATATAATCCCCCATCTGAAATCCGTGTAATCTCAGCTGAGGTGAGACCATCTTGGTATCCTTCCACGCGATTTAAATATCGGCAAACGAATGTGAATTTATTATTTTTAAGTGTAGTTAATCTTGCTGCTGTTACATTTGTAGCTGTATCACAACCTAAAGCCATTGTAATTGCCTTCTTTCAATTTTTTTGTTTAAGGTTTGGCGCCAACCTCCCTATCAATTTATGAGAAAACTTTCACAGATTCTTGGGGGAACAACGAAATGGGAGAAAAAGAGGCAGATTGAGAGGAATAATAGAAGGAGAGACTTTGAACTTAGAATTTACCATTATTGTTAACTTATAGGAACCTTTGGAATTAAACTGCGTCTATACCCTATGAAGAATTTATGATTTTCTAACATGGAGGTTGATCAAGATATGGATAAAAGATGGTTGCTAGCTCCAATACTTGTTGCATCATTGCTTGCTGCTCCAGTTGCGAATGCGGCATTGCCCGCTTACTTCACTTTCATTATGGATGGAGGCGGGAAAGGTACGAGCGCTGCACTAGTAAAGGATGGGATTACTTATGTTTCAGCCAGTCACTGGGAAGCGGCAGGACTTAAGGTTGTATGGGATAAATCGCATCAAAGAGCGGAGTTTACTGGATGGGGAAAAAAGATAGCCGTTCGTATTGGAAGTAAACAGGGGGTCCTTGATGGTAAATTGGTAAGTGTAGAAGGTGTTCCTTTTGAAATTAATGGTCAACTCTATGTACCTGCCCGTTTTCTTGTAAATTCATTAGGAGGAACAACGGTCAGCTGGGATGCGACGAAGAGGATATATACAGCAACTGGGCTATTGAACTATGCTAGTGCCAGCGCACAATTTGCTGGATCTACTTATACAGTGGATAAAAAAACAGGGGGTTTATATCTAACAGATTCCGCAGGACAAACTCGCTTGCTAACGAACCTTGGTTCGCAGTTATTCGATGCTGTTCAATTCGATTTTCAGAAGACGCCGAAAGGTCTAATCTATCTAACCGTAACAGATGTTTACGGAGAACCACATATCAATAATAAATGGTATACGATGATTATTAAGGATGGAATGGTCATTCGCCACGCAAGTGTAGGATACCATCTTCGTTATGGTGACAATGTGAAAATAGCTGGCGATCAGCTCCTGCTTACCGATGGGAAAATATTACGATTAATTGAAGATGGAACAGGGAACGTAACGGAGACGATTAATCTGAACACCCTAGGTGGTAATTCGGATAATTATTTAGTGGAGGGAATGGACGAGGATTTTCTGCTGATTCGGTCCAATCAGCAAGGTTTCCTCATGATGATAGATCGTAAAACAGGTGCCAAAACATTGTTGTACAAAGCACTTCTTGACGTAGAGCAGCAAAAATATGCCGAAACAAACGACCTTCCTTTTTTTGGAGACAATCTGAAATTCCTGAAAAGAGAAGGGGATGCCCTGCTTTTTAATAATGAATATGCAAAAGACGGTAAGGTTTATAAGTTAATGCTGGACGGTTCATAATGGGGAGGCTGAGCGTTATCTCCGCAGGTTATCATAGTAAGATTTGATCCCAAGGTTTAAGAACCTTGGTTTTTTTGCTAACTAGAATAATATAAGATCATGCTTAAACGGGTCAATGATTGTCCTGGATTATAATATACATGGGGTTTGTCTGCGTTAAACGTGATAGAATCACCAGATTTTAATAGATATTCATTATCATTGACACGCAAAGACAATTCACCATCAAATACAGTGATTAATTCTTCAGTTCCTTCCATATGTGGATTGGCATCAAGGTATCCACCTTTGTCTATCTCAACTGTATAACCCTCAAATCGTTTGCTTTCATCAAATGGGAAAGATGGGTACACCCGATATTTTCCGTTGTCTTCAAGCAGTGGTTGAATTTCATTTCTTAATACGACTCTTGTGTCAGGCTTTGGGTAATCTATCAGCGCAGAAAATGAAGTTTTTAATCCATTGGCGATTTTCCAAATGGTTGTAATGGTAGGTGCCGATTCGCCTCTTTCGATTTGACCAATCATTGTTTTGCTTACTCCTGTTAATTCAGCCACCTTTTCCAGGCTTAAATCTTTACTTCTTCTAATCTTTTTTATATTCTCCGCAATGATTTGATTTATCTCTTCCACGGTAATTCTCCTAATCCTATTTACTTTATAACGACCAGGATATACAATAAAACGCACATAAGGACGTTATAGCGTCTGATTAATACATTATAACATACAACGAGGTGGAATTCAGTGATTGTTTCTTTGTTTTTATATGCATTTGTGGCTAGCTTTACTCCGGGACCTAATAACATTATGGCAATGACTTTTGCAAACCAGTTTGGTTTACGAAAAACAATGAGATTTTGTTTAGGAGTGGGCACAGGTTTTTTCGTGATTATATTGTTATGTTGCTATTTTAATATACTTCTGATCAATTTTATCCCTAAGATTGAATCTATTATGGCTGTGATAGGCGGAGTCTACATGTTTTATTTAGCATTTAAAATTATTAGAAGTAAACATCAAGAAAGTGATGGAAGTGGCGATAAACACAACAGTTTTATTGCGGGTATGCTTTTACAATTTATTAATCCTAAAGGGATATTATATGGAATCACAGTTACATCTACATTTATTCTTACCTCTCATTCTTCCTATTTTAGCTTATTGATTTACTCTATAGTCTTAGCATTCATCGGTTTTATGGGCACTTTTAGTTGGTGTTTATGTGGTTCTCTTTTCAAAAAAATGATATCTAAATATAGAAGTCAATTTAATATACTGATGGGATTGTTGTTAGTGTATTGTGGAGTTTCGATAGTGATAGGATGAATGAATGAATGAATGGAGCCCCATGTCAATAACGCCATAACATTGAACCGGCTTGATAACCTGACCCTAATGTCCAAAATAATAAGTTGTCGCCACGTTTGATCAAACCATGTTCAATAGCACAATATAAGGCCAGAAAGGGACTGCTTGTGCCTGTATAGCCATATTCGTCGGCTACATAAATAATTTTATGTTGATCCAGGTTCAGCTTAGCTTGAAGTAATTTAATATTAGCCAATGTAAATTGTGAAAAACAAAAAACTTGTATATCCTCGAATGTTAGGTGATGTTTGTTCAATAATTCA
The DNA here is from genome assembly GCF_037963265.1 of Paenibacillus sp. FSL H7-0943. NCBI lineage: Bacteria > Bacillati > Bacillota > Bacilli > Caryophanales > Paenibacillaceae > Paenibacillus > Paenibacillus sp. FSL H7-0943. The sequence continues at coordinate 4,385,326 of NZ_CP150148.1, read as the reverse complement.
ACAATAGATGCTTCCGCAAATCGTACACTGTCTATTCCGCTGAATCTCCCCCAGTGTAAGTAGCGGTGTTCAGCCCCATCACGCAAAGACTTAGCCAATCCTTGAGCGGGGTACACAATTTCTTCTGTAAAACGGCTGTCCGAAAGATACCTTACGTCAATTAATCCACTCTCTGAATGATCTTTTTCTAAAATGAGGGCTACGGCGGCATCGCCAAAAATTGAATATGTTATTGGATGTGAAGGATCAGCCCATAAATTTAAAAAATCCGAACCGATAACCAACGCTCTATCTCTATCAGGATCATCGTATAAAGTACGAGCAGCCTGTTCAACCGCAATAAACATTCCTATACAATTACCATTCAAGTCATAGCAAAGCGTATCATCTTTACCTTTGATAGCTTTGTGAATAAGCAATGAATTCGTAGGTGATAAATATTCCGGAGTTGAGCTGGAAAAAAGAATCAGGTCTATATCTGCAGATTTCAATGATGCAGCATCAATTGCCTGTTGAGCGGCATTAATCGCCATCGTCAACGAGTTCTCCTTCGTTCCTTCAATAACATGGCGGTTTTTTCTGCCTGTCTTTTTAAGAATCCGCTTAATATCTATACCTTGCTTTTGAAAATGGTCAATAAAATATTGATTGTTAATCACTCTTTCAGGACAATAAATGGAGACTTGTTTTATCGAGATACCTTCTAACATAGCATGATCACTCCTTGTAATAATTTTGCAATCACATTACATTAAGTAATCTAAAAGTATCTATTTACCTAACAAAGCCTGCTTATTTCTATAAGCTTGTTTGTCCAAATCTTATTTGATGTTATACTTTATGATCTTAACAAAGCATAACATTAATTAGTAAAAAATTCTATAAATTACTATAAATTACTATAAATGTAACTATATCGACGCATCTAAAATATCCACTAAGATTAAGTCCACAGCAACCATGTTGCGAGTGGACTTTTTTGCTTTTTATATTTTTGAATTAGAGATGAATAAATCAGGGGTACTTTACAAAAACTTTATTCGATTAAGTCACTACTTTGCCAAATCAGGAGGGGTTCTTATTAAACCATTTATCGTAATAGTAGCGCTATTACTCGTTACTGCTTGTTCGGGTAATAACTCGGCCAACAACCAAATGACAACTCAACAAACGAAGGTTGACAATCATGCTCGTAAAACTGCCTCAAGTTCAACTTTAACGCAAGCATCTTCCATTTCCACGGAGAATGCAGGGAATTCAACAATTAAGACTAAACAAGTTCCTGGCGATGTAACGAAATGGCTGGATGGGTTCATCCGTACCAATCCACCTACAGGAAGCACAACAGATCAAACAACGTATCCGCAGCAGTCGGCGAAACCACAATATTCTGCAAATCCGCAACATTCTGCTGTCCCACAGAAGTCTGCAAATCCACAACCATCCACCAATACATCCCAATCGGTACAGCAAGTATTGGATCTGGTGAATAAAGAAAGAACGAATGCAGGCTTGAAGCCTCTTAGCTTAAATAGCGAACTTTCGAAAATGGCTTTGGCTAAAGCGCAGGATATGTATGACAATAACTATTTTGACCATCAGTCTCCTACGTATGGATCTCCGTTTGATATGATGAAAGCATTCGGGATCTCATACAATTCAGCGGGGGAAAATATCGCCAAAGGTCAGTCGAGCGCAGAAGAAGTAATGAACCAATGGATGAACAGTCCTGGTCATCGTGCCAATATCCTGAATAGTAGCTTTACAGAAATTGGAATAGGTTACTATAACAGCGAGTGGGTTCAAGAATTTATTGGTTAGAGCGAGTAACGTAATAAACTTAACAGGGGTGTCCTAATAAGCTAAAAGTGGCTGTTGGGCATCCCTACTTTGCTTCGTTTGATCCAATAACACTTGCACAGACCAAGCCCATCGGACACAGCTGACCTTAAACGTGTCATGGGTCTATATTTTGCATCCTAGCGGACTGTATAGCAGCTATTCCCATAAAAAAACACTCAATATGAGTCTTTTTATATGAGATAGCGTCAGTGGAGTCCTAAACTCTGCTCCACAGGCCAAAAAATTGCAAATAACGTCCTCTGGGTCCGGAAATCTCAGAATCTTCAATCGCGATGGCAAGCAATTATGTTGAGCAATACTTTTGCTGGCGGGCTGGATCCAAGAAAAGAAGAAGCTGAAGTCTGCGAAATGAGATAGGGGATATTGAATCCGTTTAGAACGGGTTATTTTTTGTGTTGATTTATATGATAATGAATAAAAGTGACCAATAGAATTAGAAGAAACGGCAGGATGTAAGCTAGGTTAGTGATCAAGGGCCATGTAGTATTCACGATTTTCTCAAGCTCAGACTCCTGTGTGTAAGTCGTTACAGATAACAGCAGGCAGACAAAAGCAAGTGGGAAAACAATTAAACGTTCATCCTTCAATCTCAGAAGCTCCTTTAGTACTTTAATAAGAATAAGCAGCAGGATAGAAGCCTTGAAATAGAAGCCGATAATGAGTGAAAAACCAATCACGGATTCGATTCTTTCAATGGTTTCCTGAAAATAAATGAGTCTCGCCAACTGATATAATGAATATTTCAAGCTGCCGGACAGTGGTCCCAATACCATAATACTGCTAATGACAGAAGCAATTAACGTCAGGGCATTGATGATGAGTGCAAGATACATCTGTTTTCCCAGTTTAGAATTGTCTTCTTTACGCACGAACGGTAAAATCATCGAAAAAACGATAAGCTCGGAATAGGGGAAGCCATAGACTACATATGCAGCGCTTAGGATAGGCCTAAATCCATCAGGCATGATGGGCAGTAGGTACTCGGGATGATACAACCCTGCTACGAGTATCCAGACTAAGATGATAAATCCGAACATTAGTGACATTAGGACGGCTGCCATGCGTGCAATTACTTCGATTCCAGCTAGAGCTGTCATCGCAATCGTTATAAAAAACATGGTATTTACCGCGTAAGTGGGCGTTTCTTTTAACATCGTACTTTTGAAAAAGGTTCCGATCTCAATTACAATTCCTGCGACATTCCAAAACAGCACACAAGTGAAAGGAATCAGGAGGACGAGGGTCAGTCCGTTTCCAAGTACGGAGCGGCTTTGTTCCACAAGCGAAAGATCTGGCGCTCGTCGGTTCAAATATAGAATACCGGAAAGCAGAGCCATTCCTATGGCAGAGGCGATTAAGAGGGATATCCAGGCTCCGTTGCCAGCAAAGTTAGTTAGTGACGCAGGGACGATAACGATTGAGGAACCGGTCATAAAGAAGAGAAACAGCATGGACATTTGGATCGAACTAACACGTTCTTGCTTATTCATACGTTCCTCCTCATTCTTTAAGCTTATGAAATGGCAGGGTTGATCCAATGGACGATGTGCTCAGCTGGAGCCGTGAATAAATTGAAGATGGAATCTAAATTGGGCCATGGCTTAGCTGCAATAAAGATAAATCCGAGATAAAGTACGGGTAGTAATAATACTCCATAAACTACTCGATCGCGGATGGAGGCTTGTCTAAACCTTGGGATGTCATGGGCTAGCATAGCGGAAGCTAATAAGAGAACGCAGATTATTTTTCCCACCATAGCTACTTCTCCTTTGTTCCAAATATTGTGCCTGAGTTCATTCCAGTGCTTAACACTTTGACATCAACGTTGATATCGAACTGAGTCTGGGCGAATGTATCCTTCCATTGAGGCTCTAGTTGTTTCCACAGCTGCGGATTTTTCCGGTAAATCTGATTGCCAATTCCGAGTGCGTCGATCTTTTTTGTTTTCAAAAACTTGGTTGCGTGCTCAACCTGTTGTTCAACCTGAGTTATGATACGCTGCTCAAAAAGCTTCATGTCCTTATTGTTTTTTAAATGTGAGCAACGTAATTCTCCGATCATTCCTCCAATAGCAATTTTTACACCGACGGACACAGAACCATTTTTTACGATTGGAGTAAGCGTACTGTTGAAGGTAAGCACTTCAAGCGTTTCTTTTTTCCGCAGCGGTACTTCGGTCTCATCCGGGCAAGGAAATTCTAGTACTCCATAGATATATCTATCCGTCAGCATCATGAATGCTTCGGTATCCTTCTCCTTTAGAATGTCAATCATTTTACCGTCATGAATTACAGCCAGCCCAGATATCAATGGTTTATGATCCAAACTGGTCTTATGCAGGTAAGGGATGATGGAAGTATTGGAGGGGCTACACATTTGTATAGCCAGCTCATAGAGAGGAATCTTGGAAGTTTTTGCGGCATATAGAGCACCGCTCGTCTCCATTCTCTTATACTGTTGACCAATGGTCTGCTCGATAAACGGGTTGATATCTAAAAATGGTGCCGCAGATTGCTCAGCGATGAGAGGAAGAACGGTACCACGCGGTTCTTGATCCCTGGAGAAAAAATCAAGTACCTCCCGGATGTTCGTGGTTCTGGCTAGTTGCTCCCCGATTAATATGACACGCATATGATCCCATTTGGCTTTTCGACCAAATTTTGCCGGGATCTCCCTTATTGCTTCAAAAAAGGTTTCTCCACTCGTAACGATATTAATTCCCTTGGACGCTGGATCCCCTGCTTGTCCCATTTCTATTTTGGTGGAAGGATTATAGAAATGTGTCGTGATTACAATCCGATTGTCTTCGCTTTGGTCAATGGCGACCGCCTGCACATACCCATACTCGTCCAATTCTTTATTATCCCAGCATCCGCTAGTTAGAGTGAGTACAAGAAGGGAAATTAGTATGGTAGTAAGCCGCTTCACTATATCTACTTCCTTCCTGAAGTCTTTTTATATAAGTGTCGATTTCGTGGTGAATGAAGCAGCAGTCTTCTCGGAAGCAGAAAAATAGAATCACGTACTCTTTTAAGATCTAGCGGAGCTAACGAGTCTAAATACGGTTCTCCTAAAGAGCGCAAGGTAGCCAGATGGAGATAAATTAGAATAAAACCGACCATGATGCCAAGTCCTCCGAATGTTGCCGCGAGAATCATTAAGGGAAACCGTAAAATCCGCAGCGCAATTGCCATATTGTATTGAGGTAGCGCAAATGAGGCAATGCCTGTTAAAGCGACGACAATGACCATGACCGGAGAGGCAATCTGCGATTGAATAGCAGCTTGTCCAATGACCAATGCCCCAACGATACTGACGGCCGACCCAATCGGTCTGGGTAAGCGTATGCCCGCCTCTCTCAATAGCTCAAAGAAAAACTCCATGATCAAAGCTTCAACCATAGCCGGAAAGGGGATTCCTTCGCGTGTGTTTAGAATGGCAAGCAGCAGAACCGTGGGAATTAGTTCGGAATGGAAGTTGGATAAGGCAATATAGGTACTGGGTAACAGCAGGGCGATGATGAAGGCAGCGACCCTAATCATTCTTATCAATGATGAAAAAATGGTCCGGTAGTAATAATCTTCGCTATTCGTAAAAAACTCCATGAAATTCCCGGGACAGATCAGAATGGAAGGACTTCCGTTAACCATAGCAATAATCTTTCCGTCTAGCAGTGCTGTTATAGCTGTATCCGGTCGTTCTGTATAGCGGACTTGTGGAAATGGTGAGTAGAGCGAATCACCGATCCACTCTTCGAGATAGGAAACGTCAAGAATTTCTTCCTGATCAATACTTGCTATCCGTTGTTTGAATTGATTTAATGTTTCTGGTTTGACTACTCCATCCAGATAACCATAGGACAACGTTCTTTGAACCTGCTTACCAGAGGTAAAGAACTCGAACTTAAGATTAGTAGATTTCAGCAAACTACGAATAACACCTACATTACGCTCCAAGCTTTCTATAAAGCTGACGTGGGGACCTTGAACAGTAGGCTCTGAAATGGGCTCAGAGGTTTGGCGCTGTTCTACATCGAAGGCATAATAGGCAACGGCTTTTTGCCAACCTGTAAAGAAAAGGACAACTTTCCCATCAAGAATCCCCTTAATGGCTTGACCGATATTGTCCATTAATTCAAGCAGCGGTGATGAAACACCATTTTTTTCAAAATAGGAGATGACATCTTCAACGGTCACGTCCAAGGTGGGACCCAGCTCATGCGGAACTAAATTCTGCAAGATATCTTTAAAATAATTTGTAGGGTCAGACTTAGTAAGTGTATTGAAATAGACGGATGAGGCTTCATACTTAAGATCCGGGCCATAATGCCATGGAATAACCTTTAGGTCCGAACAATTCGCAAAACAATTATTAATAATCTGTAAGTTGTCTTCGAGAGACGCAGAGATAGCATGGGAAAAAAGATCCTTCATTGAAAGCTCATTTTCGGCTTCGAATTGAGGGTGCACCTTAGGATTAGACGGAGGTGTCTTGGCGTTAAAAAATTTCCGCATGCAATTCTCCTTAAATAAATGAGATGTTAAGTGATTTTTATCTTCTCCCTTATTTAGGAATTTATTCGGAAGGTGGAGATAGATCAAATTTTTCGCAAAAAGAACAATTGGAACTGGCTCAGGGAAGAGATGCGATGTTATAATGAACATAATTTTTTTCAGGAGGTGCTCCTTGTGACTCATTCCATTCGTTTATGGTAATCAGTGGTGCAAGACAAGTGGACTCATTCATTTTTTGAGATAAGGAAATGAGTTTATTTGTGATGTGCCTGTTTCAGTGTGCCTATGCTCATGGAATGAGTTTATTTAAGTTTTTAATCAAAGGAGATGACCTTATGCAAATACAATGGAAAAAAGCCTTCGCCCTTATTTTTAGCGGACAGATTTTCTCGATTCTCACGAGTTCGATGGTTCAATTCGCGGTGATCTGGCACTTAACGGAATCGACAGGTTCAGCGGCAGTTTTGATGATTGCTGGGTTGGCAGCGTTTTTGCCGCAAGCGGTCTTGGGTCCTTTTGTAGGGGTCTGGCTGGACCGTTGGAATCGTAAAATAACGATGATTATTGCTGATAGCGCAATTGCGCTCTTCAGTCTGATATTAGGTATTTATTTCATGTGGGGGGAACCGGGACTTGGCTTTGTGTATGTCATTCTGAGCCTGCGTTCGGCGGCATCAGCCTTTCATGCTCCGGCTTTTCAGGCGGCTGTACCGTTGATTGCACCTGAAGAAGAATTGACAAGAGTCGCGGGCTGGCAGCAGATGGTGTTCTCTTTCTCGAATGTAATGGGTCCTGCACTTGGGATAGCGGTTTACTCGGCAACTTCGCTCGGGGCAGTATTACTACTCGATGTGGCCGGGGCTTTGATTGCGAATCTGATGCTGTTCATGGTGAAGATCCATCAGCCTAAAGTGCAGGCTACAGTTGCGCCGTCTTTCGTTCAAGAATTCCGTTTGGGTTGGAACGCACTCATTCAAGCGAAACCCATTGTGTTGATTACGGGGGCTACTGCGGTGTTTAGTATCGCATTTATGCCATTGGCGACACTGTTTCCTTATATGACATTGTCTCATTTTGGCCGTGGAGGATACAGTGCCAGCCTGGTGGAAGCGGTGTTCAGCATCGGGATGATTTTAGGCGGTCTGCTATTGTCGATGTTCTCATCTAAATGGAGCGACATTAGCTATATGAGCGTAGGTCTGCTAGTCATCGGTCTTACCTGTGTGATCGGTGGTTTGATTGGTCCGAATGCATTTGTGATTTTTGCCATTCTCTCGTTCTTGATGGGCAGTGCGGCACCCTTCTTCAATGGTCCCTTCATGGCGATGATCCAACGTTCTTTTGAACCCGAGATGCTTGGGCGTGTCATTTCACTCGTGACCAGCATTATGATGTTGTCTTCGCCAATAGGGCTGCTGTTGGCAGGACCTGTGGTGGATCGATACGGTGTGCAGCTATGGTTCCTCGGTTCAGGAATTGTGGTGATGCTGACCGCTCTGTTTATTTTCATCCAGTTTCGGCGGCTGGCGTCCGCGATTCCGATGAATTGACTAGGGTAGAAACTTCCCTGTAAAAAAGAGTTTATAGGCCGGTCCGAGAGGATCGGCTTTTTGGCGGTTCTTCATATTTTTTCAAATTATAATATGATAGAATTACGTTCACTTGGAGGGATACATAATATGAATCTTCACATTGCAATCTGTGACGATCAGAGGCAAGATGCCTCGCGGTTGGAAGAATTACTCATGAAGCAGATAACCAGCCTGCAAGGGATGACTGCCTCTATTGAGATTTTTGAATCAGGCCAAACCCTGCTTCAGGCAATGACGACTACCGCATACGATATAGTTTATCTGGATATGGAGATGCCCGAGTATAACGGTATAGAAGTCGCAGAGAAGATCCGGCTCAAAGATGCCAGGGTATTAATTATCTATGTCACCAGCCATACAAGTTATATGAGAAGAAGCTTTGCGGTTCATCCCTTTCGCTATTTACTGAAACCCATTGATGAACATGAACTGCAGACCGCCACAGTCAAAGCCATTCAGCAATGCATGCAAAGAAACAACGTGCTGTCATTCTCAATCCATCATATGAGCTATAATTTAAGGGTAGATGATATTATGTATATCACGGTAGAACGAGGCAAAAAATTGGTCCTTTGTACTGAACAAGGGACTTACTCGTATTATGGCAAACTGAGAGAGTTGGAAGGACAGCTGGGATCACATGATTTTTGTCGCGTACATACGGGATTCCTGGTAAATTGGCTGTATGTTCGTTCTTTAAGCAAAGAACTTATTCAGCTGAAGAACGGGGTGGAGCTTCCCGTCAGCCGCAGTAGAAGCTCTGATTCTTTACGGTCCTACCATGCCTTTATAGAAAAGAGGCTCTTAAGATAAATGTCTTTCATCCGGGAGATTAGTCCTTATTTTTTTGGTGTATTTATGCTCGTCCTTATATATGTCCCGCAAGGGGTCACATTTTATATTTTTCTCAAAAAATTCCTGATCCTGAGCAGGAGCAAACAGTCATTTATAGGTTGTCTTATTATCTTTTATATAATTAAATCGCTTACCGCTGCTAGCTTACCTCTAGTTGATTCGGTCATCCTTCACCTGCTTGTGTATAGTCTGATTACCATTATTTATTTCCGCGGCAGTGTGCTACAAAAGCTGTTCTTTAGCAGTTTCTATACAGTGTTTACGGTGGTTATTGAGATGCTGGTATGGTATGGGATTCAGCATATCCCACTCAATGCCGAGGGAATAGATACAGTTAATTTCTGGTGGTTATCTTTTGCTTTCCTATTTGTTGTTTTGCTAAGCATCATGTTATGTCTGCTATTGCTGCGGTTGTTCAAAGTGGATACCACAACGTTACTGTCGAATCAGGATTGGGCTGTGCTGAATCTTGTTTCTGCGGGTTCTTTGCTTATTATTATTGTGAATCTGAGAAATTCCAGTGATAAACCTTTTAATATTCCGTTTGATTTTGTATTCATCCTGCTTGGGATTCTTGTAGTTAATGTGGCTGTAATGTTTATATATCAAAAGTTAATGAAACGGATGCAAATAGAATTGCATAATCATGTGCTACAGCAGCAAGTGAAGGATTACACGAGTAAACTGAAAGATAATCAGGAAGCACAGCGTTTGCGGCATGATCTGAACCATGTGTTGATCCTTATTCATTCTCTGCTGGATGAAGGAGCTGTACAAGAAGCCAAGCGATATATTGCGGAGCTTGCTTCGACACAGGAGGCAGGAGAAAAGTATATTTCTTCTGGAAATATAGCTATTGATGCCATCTATAATGAGAAGTTCGCCAAAGCCGAGCTACATCAAGTTACAATGAAATCTCATTTTCGCATCCCGCAGGACCTGTCACTTGCAGGCAAAGAGGTTGAAATTGCAATTATTTTAGGCAATGCATTAGATAATGCAATCGAAGGGGTTCAGAGATTACCAGAGTCAGAGCAGAATGTTATTGGGCTGGAAGTGATTTATTGCGACGGGTTATTGGTGATTTCTTTAAAGAATCCTGCATCTCTGCTTACAGAGGACGGGCAGGGCTCTTTTTTGTCCAGCAAGCGGAACTTTGGGCGTAGAGGGTTCGGAATCGAAAGCATTGAGTATGCGGTTCAACAGCTTCAAGGAAGCGTCAGTTTCAGATATGAGAATGGGCAGTTCATGATGTTGGCGGTATTACCACTGCCTGAGTAGCAATCCGCAACCAACTACTCCACCTAACCTGCAAGTTACGGTCTCTTCCCGCTGGTAAGCAGCGGTCCATGATATATTGAGGCTGTTCTTATTAAAGGGAGGGTATTCCATTGACATTGTCATTGCTCATCAGTGCAGTCCTTCAGCTCATCTTATTCAGCATCATTCCCTATACATACTGGTTTTTTACAAGCAGAACAACTTCATCCTTTGCCATGTGGATTGGCTGGAAGAAACCCCAATTGCTTTCTAGGAAGCAGTTCATACTATGGTTTATACTTACCATGACTATATTCACCAGCCTGGGAATGCTTACAGCAATCTATATGCTGGATAAGAATACTTTGGCCAGCTCACAGTTTTATGGTACAGGTCTTAAAGGTTTGATTCCGGCATTGATTTATTCTTGGTTACAGACTAGCTTGTCCGAAGAGATTCTGTTCCGCGGCTTCATTGGTAAACGGTTAAGTTCGAAATTCGGATTCGGAATTGGAAACTGTGCTCAAGCTTTATTATTTGGTGTCGTACATGCTGTGCTGTTATACAGCAGTTCCGGATTATTGAATTCTGCTGTTGTAATGATTCTTACAGGTTTTGTGGGTTGGAGCATCGGAATGTTGGATGAGAAATTATCCGGCGGTTCGATCATTCCAGGTTGGGTTCTGCACGGGCTGACTAATCTGATTTCCACCATTTTTATGATGTATCAATGGATGTAGCAATCAAAGTTTTTAGAGAGTACATTTTAAAAATATGGTAAACTAAAAAAGTCTTAAATTATAAGATTAAAGTTTATATACCATTTTTATTGGGAGGTAGATATTATGAAAAACAATGTCAGCTTGCAAAATGATATGGGGATAACGTTTAACTGATCAAGCGTTGACGTTTCCCCACCATTCGAAAGGGGAAAATCATTTGAATCAGGTATTATTAATCATCGATGCACAACAAGAATTAATGGATGGAAACGAAAAGGAAAGTGCAGTATTCAATAAAGAGCAGCTTATCCGGAATATTAATAAAGTGATTGAACAAGCAAAAGAAGCCGATGTCGAAGTTGTGTTCGTTAGGGATCTAGATGTCGCTGAAGGAACAGGTACAGGCTTTCAAGTTCACAATGAAATCAACAGGTCTGCAAATGCCAAAATCTTTGATAAGCTGGCAACGAATTCTTTTCACGGAACTGAGCTGCTACAATATCTGAAAGATCAGCAGATTGAGCATGTGGTGATTATGGGATGTAAAACTCAACACTGCATCGATACTGCGGTTCGGACGGCTACGGTTAGCGGCATGGATGTTACATTGGTCGGAGATGGTCATTCTACAACGGACAATGATGTTTTAAGTGCAGAACAAATCATCAAGCATCACAATAAAACATTACATGGGCACTACAATGTCGAACATTTTTCTATGGTCAGAAGTTCCGAAGAAGATTTGTTTCGCCCAACGCATGACTCTTATAGATAATAATTCAGTGGCGGCACTTAAATGTGCCGCTTTTTGCTGTTTTGCATTACCTCTGATTCTCGTCACCTATACTGATAGACATATTCGCCTAAACCATTCCCATCCCATCTTTATGGGATTGTTCTTGCAAGGGATCTACTTATAATTGTTAGTAATTCTTAAACAATATGAGTAGGGACGGGATCAACATGATGGCAGCAAAAGATATAGAGTTTAAAAGCACACACGGGCAGCGGCTGGGAATGATGGCGGCTATTTGTATGGGGGCGTTTATTTCCCATTTTACAGCTGGAATTGTGAATGTGTCGCTTCCTTTTATTGTGAATTATTTTCAGACAGAGCTTGGGAAGGGGTTATGGATGACAACAGGTTATCTGCTAGTGATTACGGCTCTTCTTCCTATTATGGGGAAACTGGGAGACCGTTATGGTTTTCGCCGGATTCACAATCTTGGATTTGTGATTTTTACTGTGGGTTCTATCCTGGTCGCTTTTTCACCTAATCTGCCAATATTGCTAACGCTCAGAGTTGTACAGGGAGTAGGAGCTGCGATGTTCCAAGCAACTAATATTGCACTCATCACCATTCATATGCCGAAAGAGCAAAGAGGTCGTGCACTCGGAATTTTAAGTACAGCTGTCGCGCTGGGCGGGATGACGGGACCTATAGCGGGAGGTTTGATTGCAGAGTGGCTGAGCTGGAAATGGTTATTTTTAATCCATGTTCCTATGGCGATTGTGGCTACAATTATGGCATATCGGTACATCCCGAACCGTGTGCAAGAGCGCAAGCCGGGTGCTGTCAGCTTCGTGGGGGCCAGCTTGTTTATGGCATTCATCACCTTGGTCCTTCTCGTAATAACAAATGGGAGCAAATGGGGCTGGGTGTCCGTGCGGACAATGACAAGTTTGGTGGGGGTTTCCTTGTTGTTGATTACTTTTCTATTCTGGGAGCGGAAGCAAAAGAATCCTTTTCTACCCTTACAAGCATTGAAAATTCCAACTGTAGCGGGAGGCTTGATCGTTAGCTGTGCCTCTTTTATTTTATCTAATACATTGCTTGTCCTCATTCCATTTTATTTGATGGGGACTTCGGCTCCGTTCTCGTCATCTACGACAGGATATATTATGGCGGCTTATCCCATTGCCTTGGCGTTTGCAGGTCCTCTCGCAGGCTACTGCTCCGACCGTTATGGCTCTCATCGTTTGATGCTTATGGGACTGAGCTGCATGGGAAGCGGGTTTATCTTGTTACTGGTGTATTTAGATCATATACCGATTTATGGAATCGCGGCGATTCTATCTCTTATTGGCCTTGGTATGGGGCTCATTGCCTCTCCTAATAATAGCTTCATTATGCAGCAGACACCACGGGAACACGTGGGTTCGATTGGCGGATTAATTGCTTTAACAAGAAATGCGGGTATGGTCTTTGGCTCAGCACTTGGACTTGGTGTGATGAGTGGAGAGACAGGACAAGGGAGTCAGTTGCAGGCGTTCAAATTGGTTTTTGAGATTAATATTTTCATTTGTTTAAGCGTTATTGTATTAATGGTTGTTATAAATAGAAGGACATTTAAATCTGCTTGATCTAAAAAAATGTGTGTGTAATCACAACTCAAGCTTTGGTGTTCTGTTACGTTGGAAGTAACGAATGATTATCTAGATATGGAGGATAACGATATGTTTTGTTACCAATGTGAACAGACACCGAATGGCGGATGCACCGTTGTAGGGGTATGTGGCAAAAATGAAACCATTGCGAGTTTGCAGGATACGATGATTTTTGCATTAAAAGGAATTGCAGCGTATGCGACACATGCCCGGCAGCTAGGATATAGCGATCCCGAGGTGGATCGTATCACCCACGAAGCTTTGTATATGACGTTGACCAATTCCAACTTTAATACACAGGAACATTTGGAGATGGCGATGAAGGTCGGGGATGCGGCGGTTCGCATCATGGATGTACTGGATCGTGCGCATACGGACCGCTTTGGCATTCCGCAACCGATCACAGTCAGTCAGAACAAAATTGAAGGTCAATGTATTGTTGTAACAGGACATAATTTATATGCGCTGGAGGAATTACTGCGGCAGACAGAGGGGAAAGGCATCAACATTTATACCCACTCAGAAATGCTGCCTGCGCATGGATATCCTGCACTCAAAAAGTATAAGCATCTGAAAGGCAACATCGGCAAAGCATGGTATGATCAGCGTAGATTGTTCGAGCAGTTTCCCGGTGCAATTCTTGCTACCACAAACTGTGTAATGCCGATTAAAGGCACGTATGCAGACCGCTTTTTCTCATATGAAGTAGCGGGGCTGGAAGGTGTAGAGAAAATAACGGGCGACGATTTCTCCCCATTAATTAATCGTGCGTTGTCCCTACCTGCGGCTGATGTAGAGTCAGATCTGGTACTTACGACCGGATATCATCATGAAACTGTAATCGGGTTAGCACCAGAGATCATTCAAGCTGTCAAAGACGGGCATATCCGCCGGTTTTTCGTCATTGCTGGCTGTGATGCGCCAGGTACTGGCGGGAATTACTACCGTGAGTTGGCGACTTCCTTACCGAACGATACTGTCATTTTAACTACTTCTTGCGGAAAGTTCCGTTTCAATGACGTAGATTATGGCACCGTTGGAGACACCGGTATTCCGCGTTACATTGACCTTGGGCAATGTAATAATTCCGGTTCTACAGTGAAGATTGCCATGGCTCTGGCTGAGGCATTTGAGTGTACGGTGAACGAGCTGCCTGTCAGCATCGTGCTGTCTTGGTTTGAGCAAAAAGCAGTAGCCATTCTGCTAGGCTTGTTCAGTCTCGGCATTCAGGACATTCGCATCGGACCCAAGCCACCCGAGTTCATTTCACCAGGTGTACTGGATGTTCTGGTAGAGCTTTTTGGATTGAAGCTAATTACTACTGCTGAGGAAGATATGAACGCGATGTTGGCATTGTCGTAGAGTGAAAATCAAAGGTTGCCGCCCGGAAGGGATTGGCAGCCTTTTTTTGATAGGGGATTTAGGGGATACATCATTGTCGAAGCATGGCGATCCGTAATGGATGGTCATGCTTCTTAACTTGCCATTACAAGATGAGCTTATCGCGTGCTCGCCACATAATTATAGAGGGTATCTCTCAACTCGAACTCGTACGTCAAACCATTAACAATCCCCACAACATGATCGTTATCATACAGGTCAAGCATGAATCCAGCCATTTCCTTCGCGGTATGATATTTCGGCACAGTCCCATGATATTCGAATTCGGGGATATCGAAAGAAAGCTTCGCGAATTCTGTTTCTGTTGCGGCAGGTGCTAGCACTTTAGCCTGCATAAGTGCACCTTGACTCTTCAACTCATGAGAGAGTCCTTCAGTAAAGGCACTCACATAGAACTTAGTCGCACAGTACGTAATGGCATTTCCCACAATCGTATAGCCGCCACCGGATGAAACGTTGATTAGTTGTGTTCCTTCAACATTGGAATAATCACGAACGAATAGAGAGGAAAGGATCGTCAACGATTCAATGTTCAGATGCAGCATTGCAGAAATTTTATCTAAATCTTGCTTGGCCACTGAAGCGAAATTTCCAAACCCCGCATTGTTGATCCAAGTTTCGATTTCGAACCCTTGTAGATCCTCATAAAGCTTATAAGCATTACTAGAAACGGATAAGTCAGTTACTCGAATAACGACATCTATATCGGGGGAGTTATGATTGATTTCAGATTTTAGCTCCTCCAGTTGCTCCCTTCTGCGGGCTGTAACAATTAAGTTTTTACCGCGAGCCGCAAAGGCTAGAGCGGTTTCAAAACCTATACCTGAACTGGCGCCTGTAATTACAGTATATTTCATGTGAATTCCTCCGTTTTTACAAGAATATTTAGTGTTTCAACAACGATGTAATCATAAAGCTTAGAGTTTACTCTAAGTCAAATATTTTTTATAATTATGGGGACTCTTAAAATCAACATAGATTCGGGGGCTTATATGTATACGATCAGCGATGTAGCCAAATTACTAGGGATTACCGCATATACACTGAGATATTATGAAAAGGAAAAGATTATTGCTCCGATGCGGAATGCGAATGGAGAAAGAATATATGATGACTCCAATCTTGCTTGGCTGCGATTTGTGATGAGGTTGAAACAAACCCAAATGCCGATCTCACAAATTAGAGAATATGCGCAGTTATATCTAGAAGGAGAGCATACGGCCCAAGCCCGCTTGAACCTTCTTGAGAATCATAGTAACTCTATACAGAGCCAAATCAGAAACTTAACAGCCACAGAGAAGATGTTGAAAGACAAAATTGCAGCCTACAAAAATTCCCTTGCGAAAGAGACAGGCATTTACTAAGCAGGCGACATAAAAGTATGCCAATGATTAAGATAATTGTGAGATCAAAAAAAGGGCCCTCACGATTCATTGATAGACGCTAGTTCCGCATGTATGTTTGCGGATCAGCGTCTTTTGCTTTTGGGCTAGACTCCGGCAAAATAGCCGTATGCCTCGCTATTCGCATCCTCGTCTCATTCGGCAACACCTTATTGACAGCGCTAGACGTATTCGTTATTGTGTTTAGAAACATGATTCAATTGAGAATGATTATCTCTTGAGAATTTAAAGGGAGTTTGCGAATCAGTTATGGACGTTCTGAAACTTATACAAATATGGAACCAGGTGATTATGAGTGTGCTGGACGTACGGCTAAAGCAGGCCGGAAACGACAACGATTTGAATCAATACCGTTTGCCGGCAAGCGCATTTTTATTCGCTTTTCAAGGACAAGGCGAGTTGTGGGTTGACGATGAGGTATGGCTGTGCGATCGTTTCCATGTACTGCACGCCGGCAAAGGCTCTCTGGTGACGGTTCGGAGCCGAGAAGCGCTGAATGTATATATCGTACTCTACAAAGCGTTTCTCCCCGCTTCGGCCTCGCGCGAATTTCATATAATGATGGAGGAATCCGACCCGTTTCTGGAAAGCTGGGGGTTCCCGCCTGGCGAACCGCTGGCCATGCTTGAGCTGCTTCAAACGATACGCGACGGTTGGCTTAAATCTGACGACGGATTGACCCGGCTGTCGGCCAAGGGAGACTTTATCCGCTTCGTTCACGCTGTCCTGAGGGAGCGTCTGTTCGGAGCCGGCGAGCCATCTTTATCGGAGCAAGTTATTCGACATTTGTCCAGGAATTATCGCCAGCCGATCTCGTTTGAGGAGCTTGCTCGGCAATTGAATTACAGCCAACAATATATATCGCGAAAATTTAAAGAACAGACAGGGCTCAGTCCGCTGGACTACGTCATTCGTTTCCGAATGGAAGATGCGAAGGCTCTGCTGGCCGGTACGATAGCAACACAACAGGAAATAGCATCACATGTCGGTTATCCGGACCTCATTTATTTCAGCCGCATGTTCAAAAAGCATGCCGGCATGACGCCAGGTCAATATCGTAAACGATACGGCCAGTTCGTTTCAGATTATGCAAGGAATAGGTCACAATCGTCCGTTGTTCTAAGCCGGTCATTAAGCTATCCTTTTTATGTGAGTGATATTGATTATCAATTTCAACAGGATGGGGCGAATAAAATGACTAGAGCAACCCGAAGTTTTTATGCAGTGATGCTGTTATGTTTGACCATGATGTTAACAGCTTGTGGTGGGTCGGTGAACAACGGAGGTGCAACGAACAGCCAGGTTGCCGTCAGCGCTTCTCCAACCATGATCACTCAAGAGTCAGAGGTTTTGGCATCTTCTGAGATCAAGGTAGTCAAGACCGCTTTCGGCGATGTCGAAGTTCCTGCACACCCTCAGCGCGTAGCGGCAATTTCTTATCTCGGCACCGTACTTGCTCTGGAAGTCCAGCCGATCGCAGCCGAATCGTTCTTGATGTCGAGTCCTTATCTCGAGGGAATGCTGGACGTCGTGACGGATGTAGGCGACTCGTTAGAGAAGCTGCTGGAACTCAATCCGGATTTAATCATAACGCATAATCCACAGCCTGAGGTAGTCGAGAAATATCAGATGATCGCACCTACGGTATCGGTTCCTTACAATCAGTTTGTATCCATTCAGGAAGAAATGCTGTATTTTGGCGAGTTGCTGGATAGACGTGAGGAAGCGGAGAAATGGAACGAACAATTCGAGAAGGAAATTGCAGACATTCGGGAGAAAGTCCAACAAGCTGTTCCCAAAGGAGAGACGCTTTCGATCATGCAAGAGTACGATGGAAACGTGAGCCTTTTTGGTCCGAAATCGGGACGAGGCGGCCGGCTGATGTATGAAATAATGGGGCTGAAGCCGCCGACGACGGTTCCAGAATTTATGCTGAAGGAATCCTACTATGAATTTTCGCTGGAGAAACTTTCGGAGTACATGGGTGATTATTTGATTCTGACGACGGAAGCCAGCTTGGAATCGCTGCAGGCTGATCCAATCTGGGGGTCACTAGAGCCGATTCGCAACAATCGGGTATTTTTATGGACGGAGAACCAATCCTGGTACCGCGACCCAATCGCCGTGAAAAGACAAATCAACGATTTGACCGACTGGATCATCGAGGCAGCGAGTCGGTAACTGCCTAGAGTAAGGATTGATCGAACAACGGTAATATAAAATCAGAACTTGCCGTAACAGCCAGCGCGCTGATCCGTACCATAAGTGACGACAGGGAATTTTTGAGCGGTAAGTTGGAGAGTGTTGTAAAGATGTGAAATAGCTCGACAGAGGGTGTCCCAAACGTCATAAAATGGCGGAGGGATACCCTCCTTTTTTTAAGAGCGGAGTGGGGAAGGGACTAGAGATTGTGCTGAACGGTCAAGTTTATAACTCTTTCTGTGCAAAGGTTATTTCTAAAATCCAGGTGAAAAGTAGGTAGACTCAGGACAAGCGATCACTATAATGGAAATATGAGACATTCATAGAACCGATCAATAGGATATAAATAAGAATCCGGCTGAGTAAAAAAAAGCGATTAGAGGAGGCCATCTCGTGGGAAGATCATTCGCAAATTTGCATATCAAGTCGAATAACCTTGAGAAGACTGTCGAAGCATTAAGAGAGCTAAGCGAAGGGCATGCCAAAGTATTAGGCAAGACAAATCATGAGGCTCCAGAGAGCAAGGTTGTCATGTACGTAAGCAAAAGCAACGAGAACTGGATCAGCGTGCTCCACGATTATTTTGTATGGGGTACGGTGAAGAAGGCCGGTAAAACGTTGTCCCAGCTTACCGGGGAGCCAGTGATGACCGCCGGATATATGAATGAGGAAATATTCGAGTTGTCGTTGTTCGAGAATGGAGACATTCAAGCCGAAAAGATCTTTTGTGAACAGTGGACGAGGGATGAATATGAACAACTCCGGGAAGAGCGTCTCAATGATGATTACTTGCGAAAAGCGTTGGATATCCGTAATGAGGATTTTGACGGCTTCATTGGAATTACGAGTCCGGGACTAGCCGTAGATAAGCTGTCAGAAATCGTAAGCATGTCTTTATGGAGTGACTGGGAGTGGATCCCGTACGAAGAAGCTCTCAAAAATCGATTTGTGAAATATGAATTTTGAAAATACACGAGTAAATGGCTAAGGACATCTGAGATGACATTTTAATACATGGCGGTGAGCGAAAAGAAATGGATAAATTAAAGAACAGCGGATTTTATAAACTTAGATTCTTCATCAGGCCGGAAGAGTTTGAAAGCGTTTTGAAGCGTTTTGAACAAAAGCAAGCGCAATTTCATCTAACCAATTATGCCCAGACAGAGCATGATCTGAATCAGGTGTATGAGGCGTATCAGACCTTTTATTATTATTTTACGACAGAAGAAAAAAGGAATGAGGGTCTCCCTTTCTTTGTTTATTCTATTTCTGTTGCGTCTGATAATGAAAGCTCTGGATTTTTCGCGAGAAATGAAGGTGTCTATTTTCCATATTACGGACAATGGGCAGAGGATGAACTGCCGTGTATCTTGCTATCATTTCCTAAAGGCTTTCAAATAGATTTGGAAGATGAAAAAGGGAAGTATTATATCTATGAGGATATTCGGGATCATAAGCCGTTAACATATACGTTTTTCGATGAAATAACGGGTGCTATTAAAAAAATGACAAAGCCGCTTCGCTTCTCGGCGCATGATGCAGATGCTATGAAGGAGCAAAAGCCTTCTGTGCGTATAAGCCATGGTGCGATTCAAGATTTGAGCAAATCGTGGATTTTCAATAAATATGGGCTTGTGACGGGTGGCAAATAGTTCAGGGCAAATTACACCGAGGCACTGGCTAAGCTGGAGAATTCAAAAATTGGGGATTGATATGTTGCACTCTCTAAAATTTCAGTATTATCTTGGATAAAAAAGCTGCTCAACCTGCAATATTTTATAGAATTCTCTTATCTGGAAGAGTTGCATGTTGGGGCAGCAGGAGGAGTATTTATGTACATCGTATCTCAGTCAAAACCGCTGTCTGATGGACAAAACCAAGCACTTGCAAAGGAAGATGCCACTGTTTATCCACCGGGCTACCTCCGGTTTTTGCGGCGATTCGGCGAAGGGACTTACAGAGGGTGGTTGAATGTTCAGTTTCCGGATGCGGAGGTGCTCAAACCTTTTGCAGAATACGGATTATGGGAGCATGACGAGTATAGCCCCATTACTGAACAACAGATCGGTGAGTGTATCGTTATAGGTACAACGGTGGACGGTGATTTTCTGGCAATACATCCCCAGACAGCTGGGCTGCTTTGGCTACCTCGGCATGCGGAGCACGTAAAGGCGATTTCCCTGCAGGCAGGGGATCAGGAAGACGAAGGGTTGTACGCCTTGGTGCTGGACGAAATTTATCGTCAGGTGTATGGAATCAGTCAAGGGGAGAGCGTCTATTATGAACCGTGGACGGGCACTCGCAGCCATCGCTTTTTGCGTTTGCCACAAGGGCAGGACCAGCTTACGCTACCCGAACTGGCTGGATTGTGCCAACATGAATTTCCGCCGGATTTGTTTATTGAGAATACCTATGTTTGTTTCCTGTTCTACCGGCAGCTGGGAGGCTATGTACGGTTGAATTATGCCTACCAGCAAGAGGTGGCCATCTTCTATGAACAGGATATGGGTCAGGCGTTTGCTGTAATGGAGCAGTGGCTCTTATCGAAAGGCTGCGAAGCGATTTCAGAAAATAACAGCTAATCTGGGTGCTCCGTAAGTCTGGGAGAGGGAGGTATGCATGAAACTAGTTTTTACTTTGGATACACATGGAACGTGTGTGGGTCAATTGAGAGATGAACTGCTGCCCTTAGAGGAATTAGCAAATACATGGGAGTTTCCCTATGATATCTTTTTTGTGTTGCGTGTTTTACCTGAAGGTTATGGCCGAAAAACATCCAGACGGTTTGATAGCAGGGATCATACCCTCGAATTAGATATCAGCATAAGTTATGAGCAGTACCAACGGATGTCCAAGCATGAGCAACGTGAGGGATTAGGTATTCACCTTTTTAACTATTTGTCAGAGTCAGTTGCTAAATATAATAAGCATGCAGTTAAGGAAAACCAAAATCAACTACTGGACCTAGTGAAAAAATGGATGCTCGAAAACAATTGGCTAAATGGAAAGTTAAATCAAGCACGGGACCTACTTTCGCAAGACATGGATCTTTATGAAGTCAGCCAGAAATTGCAGATGCCATTAGAAGAGATTGAGTATATCCTTCTCCGTATGAATGACTATGAGCCAACTGATGTTCATCCTGATAACCTTGTAGTAGAAAAAGCACCGCCATATCATTTCTAGAAGGCTGGAGCAAATAGAAGACATCCTGCCTGAACGGATCCACTAACGGAAAGGAGGAAGCCGATGCAAGAAATAGAGAGGCTGGCGATAGAGATCGCCGATGCTGCTAGAACGTCTTTTCGCGCTCTTTTTGAAAATGGCGAACGTTACTATTACTGTACCCTTTACACTACTGGCGAGGGACATGCGCCAAGTATCTCCGCCTGGTCGTGGGAAGCTTTGGAGGTAGAAGCAGCCAGGCAAGGCGTCGAAAGTGACACACCGGCATCGACGATTGCGGAACTTATCAAATGGTCTTATGCGGATTCGCCCTATTGTTGTTTCGGCGATGAGAACTTTGATAATGTTAAACAACGATTTACCGATCGTTCTTTCATTGCGGTTCTTGAGGATGACGAAGGGAATCGCGAGTTTGATTTGAGGCTGAAGGCCATGGAGCTGGCGATGAAAATACTCGATGATGAAGGTGTGTTTGCCTTGAATCAACTGCGAGAGTCAGTATGCGTCCTTGTCGAAGTCATGCCGCCGGATGAGGTCAATACTGAAATCGCCCTCCGTTTGAATCGGGCAGAATCTCCAGCTATGCAAGTATGGTTGGCGGAAGCGGCGGAGTAGAAGCCTCCGCTTTCGGAAATCGTCTACTATATTCGGATTTAAAATGAAGGGAAAATAATTTATGAGCAATCTTTTTCGATTCATTCCTATTAGCCAACTAGCAGATAAATTTCCCGAAGGATCTTGGTGGGCGAAGTTTTACCAAGATTTTAGTGACGAGCAACTTGCCGCTTACTATGAAGGGGATTTGACGCTGCCTTCTCTTAATCTAGATTGGGAGCAACCTTTCCCGCAACAAAAAGAGGTAATCATCATTTTTATAGAAGGAAATTTTACTGTAGACAATCTTTATAATAAAGAAACGGATGGTGCCATAGGGCTTTTGGTGACCGGTAATATGAGTGCAAAAAATATAGCTGTAGGCGGTCAGGAAATTTATGTTTCGGGCAACCTGATGATTGAGGAAATATTATGCGGCTCCTACAATCATGGGGAAACGATTGTTAAAGGTGATCTCAGCGCTGCGGTTTTAGTTCAGGATGACGAGTACAGTTTCAAAGTGGACGGACATAAATCGATCGCCTGCTTAGTAAATGTGTGGGAGGGGGACGGCGTATTTCAGGAGCTTCCGGTAGACATTCATGAAGTGTTGATTGATGAAGTTTTTTTGGATATGGAAGAGGATGAGGAGGACTTTTCCTTTGGCACACTGGTGAACGTAATTAAAGAAGGCCGTTCTGCTCTAAAAAAAATAAAGGAATCCCCCACTAGCAAGAAAGCTATTCATTTATATTTCACCCATAACACAATCAATGAAGAAAATATATTGAAGTTGACGCAGTGTATTTTAATGCCAAGTGACAAGCCTTCTTTTAATTTTCGGGAGCAAGACGTTTTTTTCAAAGTTCAACTGGAGCATATTGATGCTGACGGGGATGAGCGGGATCTTAGCGTTTATATGAATGATAACCGGCATCACTATTATATTTGGCTGGAGCAAGATCATTCTGTCGGTTTGTTGAAGAGAACCATAGAAGAAGGGTCTGAGTGGGAGGACATTACAGAAGAGTCTCAGGAACAACTAGCAGAGATTAGCGATTGCTGGACGATGTTGCTGACCTGCGTTAATATGGCTGAGCTTTATCTACGAAACATTGAGGTACAGTATGTGCAAGACATTTTGCAACACACTGTAATTCGGGAATTATATTCGGAAGTGGAGGATAATGGCGGGTTCTGGGACGGCTCTAAATGTTACAGCTTCCGTCAAACGCATACGGACGAGGACGGAGACCTCCTACATGGTCGGATTGAAATCAGGACTCCAGATGAAGCGTATTATTTTTATACAGTGGACAATGGAACTTATGTTTCCCGGAATTATCAGCCGCCCGATCAATATGGCAAGCAGGACATGTCCTATTTGGATCTTAGGCGCTGGGAAGCATCAGAGCGGTATTTTACAAGATTCAAACAATTTATTACAGACACGATAGAGTCAGGTGTAAATAGTTAGATCTTGATATGCATTAGAGGAAAGGATGATAGAAATGCCAAATGATAGCCAAGCTGGTCCTTCAGCTGGTTCTGTTAGAGAAGTTGGTAGTTATCCTATCAACCTGACAGGTCCACGTAGTCATACTCTTGTCCTTAAGCCCGGTGTGGGCAGTCTATCCATGGGTCCGTCGCAATTGGGGAAAAAGGTTGACCTTCATGTCGCGTCTGATGCGCCTATCGATTGGACCGTATTCGATGTCTTTGCCACACCGGCTGGCTCTCCCTGGCCGCGATTTCTGCATTATACAGGCAGTGATTCAGGCTTCTTTGACTGGGCACAGAAACGTCCCATTGAAGAGATGACATGGACTCCGATCCTGTCTGCAGACACGGTGGCGGACGCCAGTCAGTCCAATTTGCATGGCTTACATGTCGAGTTGGAACCATCCGGGAGGTCCCTTAGCCTAATACTTCCGAAGCAGCCTTTCCGCCTGAGTGTGTCCGGCGATCTATCACGCTTCTCGGCCACAGGCGAAATGCCATCTTCTCTTACACTAGCACCGCGCACCGGCCGACGTAAGAATGATCCCCCTTTTTTGCTGCCCGATATGGGGGAGCTGCACCAGGTAACGAGCTTGACGCTACATAACGCACCGCTGGGACAGCCCATCTCGCTAGAGTGTCTAAACCGGTACCCAAACCTTAAATCACTGAGTTTGTGGGGAAACTTCTGCGATTTGAATCTATTGGCTCATCATACCGAGTTAACGAATCTGGAGCTGCGCTTCATGCCTGATCTGGGGGACTTGCCGACCTTGAACGCGTGGCCGTTACTTGACAGATTTATCGC
The DNA here is from genome assembly GCF_037963265.1 of Paenibacillus sp. FSL H7-0943. NCBI lineage: Bacteria > Bacillati > Bacillota > Bacilli > Caryophanales > Paenibacillaceae > Paenibacillus > Paenibacillus sp. FSL H7-0943. The sequence goes on along the minus strand of NZ_CP150148.1, from coordinate 4,361,038 downwards.
CTACAATGTCGAAGAAAGCGCTGGCAAGCGTCTAAAAAAGCAAATGAAAACTCGCGCTGAAACCCGTCCTTGGACCGACCATGCTTCAGTGAGCCAATTACGAAAGCCAGAGTGGTGGACGACCGAGTTTGGCCGCCCATTCTCCTCCTGGGCTAAACGTCTAGCCAAGCTGGCTAATGAAGCTTACAACGTTGCACAGGTAACCTTGTCCGAAGCCCGTAGCTTTGCTGAAGCCGAGGCCGCCATTACCGCTTTCACCGTGCGCTTCAACAATCTTAAGGGCATCGAAACCACCGAACGAGAAGACCTTGGTGAAGCGGTATGGCAACTTAGCCAGTCTGACCACCTGATTGGCCAGACTATCACAGAGGAGATGGCTCAACGCTGGTTCGATGCAGCACGCGATTACTAAATGAATTGAAAGTCACACCCCTAGAATAGAAATCGGAATGACCCAGGGGGTTATCCAATGTCTATTCTAAGGGGGGCATTTCACTATACTGGCGGGGTTTTGTTATACGATCATCCCCATTTCTCGGAGTCTATCTTTAATTTTCTTTAAACGAGCTTCTTTTTCGGTATCTTCAGTTAATACCTCTACAGATGTTTCGTTATACTTCTTAATGATCCTCTTTAAAGTTAATTCTTTCATTTCCTTTTTACTGTGGATGGTAACATGAGGGACAGCTGTATAGTTTTCTATGGTCTTGGGATCTGCAGAAATTCGTTCTAGTAAACTAAGTAGAAGCACCAGTCTTTGCTGGCCCAACCTCGGAACTTGGTATAGTTTTTTCCATGTGGAATTTAATAGATGTTCAAGATCTGTATATCCCTTCGAGTATAGAGCATTTATGAGGCCTGTTAAATTTGGACCCCGTTCTTCTGCATGCGCCACAGCAACAATACAAGCAATATTCTTAGAATAGAGATGCGCCGGAAGTGGAAAAAAATGTATTAATGCCGTATTTCCGTCGATGATGTCAATCATGATGATATACCTCCATTAAAATATGTGTTCACTATACACGTTTAGTATTCTGGCAAGGTCTGAGTCAGCAGGGTGAATTTCCCTGACTTGGTACAATCGATTGATACACTCTGCATTATTAAACCCCAAGCTACTGATCATTTTCTGAACACCAGCAAAACCCGTTACATAAGATCGTAGAATATGTAGCAGATATGATTCGCTGCGCTTCATAATCATTGCTAAGTAATGATATGATATAGGTATCAATTTTGTGGGGTGCACTGATATGGATTTCCGAATCAAAGAACTAGTTAATGCTACACAGCAAACCTATGGACTGGACAACTACTATTTACATACAAATGAAATTTATCGCGAAGTTACGATGCTGGGAGAAACCGGCTATTTGCTTAGTATGGAATGGTTTCCTTCTCACATTAAGGAATGGAAGGAAGATTATAATCCGGAAGGAACTGCAGTCATTACGCTTGACCTGCTATCCAATAACTATAAAAGTGTTATTTTTGTTGGAGGGAAATCTTATGCAAATCGAACACCATTCCATAACATTGAATTAAACGGCGTTATTCAGTGGATGGAAGCTGAAGTAGGGCTTGAATATGGTAAACAATTCTACCTAGTGAAGGAAGAAAGAGGAGAATATCATTTTGCCGAATGTATAGACGGTATACCTATCTCTCCCGGCGGGCGAATGGAGTTACGCTTCGATGCGGAAGGTAGGATTATTTTTTATAGTGTCTATCGCCAGTTTCCTTCCAGTTCGCTTGTGCAAAAAGAGGATTATTCTCTCACGCTTCAAGCGGTAGAGCTACTGGCTAAAAACCAACTACAGCTTATAGAATATCCAGTGTACGAGATGAAGCATCTCCTGCCGATCTATGGGATAGAAGAAATCTACATTACAAATGATGGAACAACCACAATTCCATTTGAGATGATATCAGGAACGAGAGCACGACTGAATATTGATCAAGTAATGCAGTGGGAGCAAGCGGACACGAAACAGTTCGCAAGGACGGAGATCCGTCTGCAAGAAGTGGTTACAATCGAACAGGCAATAGCACGTGAGCCGCATCCAGATTCATTTTCAATCACAGACATAGAACAAGCCCAATGTATAACCGCAGTCGAAATTGGTTTAAGCCAGCTCTATCCGGAAGAATCCGGACAATGGATATTGAAGACTTTACATCGGGAAAGAGGACATATTCAAGCGACATTGAGGAAGAATGTGTCAAGTAATCGTATTTTTCAGCGTAAGCTCCTTCTGTTCATCGATACGAACAATTATAAGGTTATAAATTATATGGATAACAAGCTAATGCTCGATACGTTTGATGAATTCAAGAGTGAAGGGAAAATTGCTGTGAGCCATGACGAAGCTTATGACAAGCTCAAGGGATGGTTCGAATTAACACCCGTCTATGTGTATGATCCTGGGCAGAAGAGGTATGTGCTGTGCGGAAAGCTGGATTGTGATTATGCCGTGAAGGCCGCCAGCGGAGATGTGGTAGAGTTGGGTAGTTTGGAATGATTGTGAAACCAGATTGATTTAGTCTAAAGATAACATCCGAAACTCATGTCCAAGAGACATGGGTTTTTCTTTATATAGTTGGATTTTCTTGCAGAAGGTGACTAATTTAAGACTTACTAAATTTTGTCCTTTTTTTAGGTCAGAAAGCTTTTTAACTAGATGCCAAAAATTTAGACTTAATGAAAATAATTGTATAAAAATTTGATTTACACGCAGAGAAATTCCGGTGTATAGCGTCAAATATAAGTAGACGTTAAGAAAAAAGAAAGTTTCGTTAGGTACAATGGATGAAATGAGAGACAATAACCGTTTTAAGGATGGTGAATGAGTTGGGTTTCAAAATACGTAAAACCACGGTGCAGTCCGTCTGGATGATGTGGGAAAAAGCTTTTGCGTTGCTTTCACATTTTCGCGGATCGCATAAGTCACGCTTTGGTATATGTACCGTGATGCTAAAAAAGCACCGGGGACAGCCTATTGTATGCCAAGACGCCACGGTCATCAATCAGGGAGAGTGGGTGGGAGAACTCCACCTCGACAATGAAAGAATCCTGAAGTTGATCCGGTCCGAAGGATCGGATCGTGCCGCACTGCAAACGGCTCGCATGCTGCGCAAATCAATGCAGCAAATCAACGAAGCCTTCGAATCGCAGTCCGAGTTCAGGCAGGTCAAGGCTTTATTGGGGATTACACTGCTCCATCGGGGATTAACGCACGGTCTTGGCTTTGAACAACAAAATATAAAGTCCGGCGTTTTCGAACGCATCACCACCATCTATCTTCGATTGCTGCTGTCTGCCATGCATCCTGAAGGGAGACAAAGAATCAATCGGCGAACAGAGCAACTGGTCCCGATGTTACTGATCCATTCACGCGCCTCACTGAAAAATCGATTTTCACCCGGACAGAACTACTCTGGATAGGTCTTAAGCTTGTTATAAGGAGGTGTAATCATACTTACATATCTGATAGGAGGAATACTATGTGCCGCTACTCTTTACATGTTTATTCCAAGTTTGATTACGCGAGTGAGCGGCTTTGGTGTTTTTCGCAAAGGAACGGTAGAAAAACAGGTGGCATTCACTTTTGATGATGGGCCACATCCGAAATATACGCCGGAATTGCTGGATTTATTGAAGTTACATCAAGTGAAGGCTACTTTTTTCGTGCTTGGATCGCGAGCGGAGCAGTATCCAGATCTGATCAGAAGAATGGATCGGGAAGGCCATCAGATTGGCATCCATAATTACTGCCATACCTCTAATTGGCTGATGCTGCCCAGTACGATTAGGCGAGAACATCTGGAACGCTCCGCTGATATTATAGAGTCTATTGTCGGAATCAGACCCAATCATTACCGTCCACCCTGGGGATTAATCAATCTATTTGATTTCTTTCGGCACAAGCAGTATCGAATTGTTCTATGGTCGCTGAAGGCGAGTGACTGGAACATCCGGGCCTGTCAAACCCGGATGCAGGCCATTTTATTAGGTGGAATCACCGATGGCTCCGTTGTTTTACTTCACGACAGCGGAGAGACTGCGGGCGCGGACCGGCATGCTCCTTATTTTATGCTGCAAGCTTTAGAAGAAGTGCTAAACCAACTACAGGCAAGAAACTTGCAATTTGTTCGGCTTGATGAAATGTCTTGATGTATTCCAGTGATTTGTTATTAAGACTTAAATTGTTTGCGGAAGCAGAGCGGCGAGATGCCCATTATTAATTTGAAGGTTCGTCCAAAGTGGGAGGTGTTATCGAACCCAACCATTCCCGCAATTTCAGTAACATTAAAAGAAGAGCCAACCAGCAAATCACGCGCTTTTTTAATGCGGATGTTATTGATATATTCAATGAAGCTGAACCCGGTGGATTCTTTAAAAGTGCGGCAAAGGTAGGAAGAGCTTATGTCGAATTGCCGTGAAATCTCACAGAGCTTGAGCGGTTCCATATAATGTTGATTTACATAATTAACGATGTCCAGGACTTTCTTATGTGTACGATTGGATTCTACAAATGAAGCTACGCGGCTGTCAAATAGTTTACGATTAAGATAGAGGAGCAGCTCCACCAATAATATTTGTTGGTACTGTTCATATCCGCGGGCTTGCTTCTTCCCCTCCTGGATCATTTTCTGAAAAAGCTGTTCGATGAAATATTGATCCATCCCGGTCATCTTCAAAGCACGGTAATCACTTTTGAACAATTCGAGCAGTTCCTCACATTGACTGCCGGTGCAGAAATGCTGCAGGAATTCTTTTTTAAACAGGAGTGTAACCCGTTCATACATATTGCAGCCGGAATTGACCAGTTTGTGCATTTCGTGAATATCCATAAATAGTAGTGTTCCGCCCGCAACCTGGTAAGTTCTGTCCCCTATAAAATAATAAAAATCCCCGGATATTAAATACAGAATCTCATATGCATCATGATAGTGTCTTGAAGGCATGCTGGTGTATACCTGTTTCTTGCGGCTGATGTCAAAAAGAGTAGACTCATAAAATACCGGTTTCATTCAGCACCTCCTAAGAGGATTGTAGACTTAATCTATGGTTTGTAGCAACATATGTATAAAAATTAATATTTACAAGAAAATACGTGCTGTTTGGACAAAGTTTTTGAGATAAGCTTGAATTGAATTTACCAAGTGTTGGTAAAAGGAGGGCTGTCATGCTCAGATAAGTTAGGGATAAGGTTCACTGCCACTAAAAGTTAAAGCGCTTAAACTATTCAATTAAAGGAGAGATTGCGGTGCTAAATTCAACGAAGAGTAAGGTTTCCAAGAAGATGAAATTTTCATTGATGATTCTGCTCAGTTTTTCAATGATTTTTTCTTATGGCTGTCTGTCCAAAACATTTCAACAGAAAAGTTATGCGGCAGGGAACCCTGATTCTAATTTCTCACCGGCAACACTTCAATTCTTGCGTGACAACACAGGTCTGGATGGTGAGCAGTGGAACAATATTATGATGCTTGTCAACAAACCGGAGCAGGACGATCTGAACTGGATCAATTTTTACGGATATTGTGAAGATATTGATGATGACCGCGGGTATACGATTGGAATATTCGGTGCGACTACAGGCGGCTCAAATGATACCGGTCCCGACGGTCCGGATCTGTTCAAGGCATATGACGCTGCCAAAGGCGCGAGTAATCCTTCGGTTAAAGGCGCATTGGCCCGGATCGGTGTTAAGGGTTCGATGAAAGGGAAGATCCTCGAGATCAATGAAAGCGAAGAGAGCTTCTGCAGAAAAATCGGCAATTTGCAAAATGATCCCGAGTGGAGAGAGGCTATGTGGAAAACGTTCTACAATATCTATATTAAATACAGTGTGGAGCAGGCCCGCAAACGCGGCTTTAACTCGGCATTAACTATTGGTTCCTTCGTGGATGCAGCGCTGAACCATGGAGCTACCGGCGGCTCCGAGACCCTTCAAGGGCTTTTGGGTAAATCCGGAAGCAGCACGGATGAGAAGACTTTTATGACCAAATTTTATAAAGAACGGACCAAGATTGTGGATACTAATGAGTACAACTCTCCGCCTAACGGCAAGAACCGTGTGAAGCAGTGGAGCAATTTGCTGAACATGGGAGAGACAGACCTGAAGGGTGCAGATTCAGCAATCCTTCAAGTCACCGACTGGGAACTCCAATAACAGGAAGGTAAGGGTAGCAGAACCGCCGTTCTTCTCGGAGACGGCGGTTCGATGATAAGTGAGATTAAGGAAGAGGGAGATGGGCTGAATGGATAACAACCAATCTTATCTCAAAAATAGATTTTACAAGGTAATCAGTCTAATGGTTATAGGTTTGCTGCTTGCCATGGAGTTGACTGGTTTTGTCTCAGCAGGAAGGGAAGAAATTGAGGAAGACCTTGTAAATGAAGCAACTGCAGTTCAGGAAACGATTGCCCAGTGGATTTTTAAAGACAAAGGCGAAAACGGTGTATTTCCGGCTACAGGCGGGGTATATCAGACGTCTTCATCCATTCGTGATGTAGGAACTAATACGGATGCGTACACCTATGAGTCAAGTGAGAACAGCGTACGCAACCAGGGCTGGCATGAAGGAACGGGCCTAAAATACTGGCTTGCCACGCTTTCTACCCAAGGCTTCGAAGGGATCTTCCTCTCTTCACAGCAAACCTCTTCAAGTACAGGACCCAGGGATTTTAAGGTGCAATACAGTATAGATCAACAGGAATGGATAGATGTTACGGGCGGCAACCTTGTTCTAGCCCAGAACAATTTTAATTGTTCCAATAATACCTGCAAATTAACTAACCTCGCTTTGCCTGCCGGAACAAACAATCAAGATGTACTCTATATCCGCTGGGTGGTAAACTCTGCGAAAAGCGTAAGCGGGGGAACGGTGTCCAGCTCAGGCTCAAGCAGAATCAAAGATATGATAATTAAAGGAACACGCAGCAGCGGCGAACCTGGGGACACTCCCACACTTGAGGTAAGCAAAACTCCCGCTTCAGGGGCTGCAGATGTTCCCCTTAACGCAGAGATCACCGTGAAGTTTAACAAAGCCATCAGTCTCGACAGTAGTTATCAAGTTGTAATCACAGAAAACAATCTTCCTCTTACCAACATTTCTGCTTCACTCCTCGGTCAAGACACAGTCAAAGTCAGCCACCCTACTTTCACTGCCGGCAAAACTTACAACGTGACCGTCCCTAAAGAGCTTGTTAAGGGGACTACGGATGGCCGGACACCTGAGAACGATATTACCTGGAGCTTTAAGACGAAGTCTCCGGATACCGGCATCAAAACACCAACGCTTCTGAACATGACTTTTAATGGAGACCCGAAGACAAGTATTGCCTTTGACTGGTATACAGCCGAAACCGTCAGAGGTACAGTAGTGCAAGTAGTGGAGGCCGCCAATGCGGGAGGAAGCGAGTTCCCGGAACAACTGGCAGCTTCTTATGAGGGCAGCGTAACAGTTATTGAAACCTTAATGACATCAGGAGACAGAAGCTCCAAAAAGTATAAAAAGTTCGCCAGCCACAAGGTTATTGCAAGCGGTCTTAAGCCTGGAACTAAGTATATCTACCGGGCCGGTAACGGTGATGCGGACGGCTGGAGCGAGGCGGGTTCTTTTACCACGGACAAGGCGGATAATCAGGATTTCCATTTCCTCTATGTAACCGACACCCAAGGCTCAAGTAAATCGAATTTCGATCTGTGGCAGGATACTTTTAAGAAAGCTATTGAGAAAACGGTAGATCCCAAGTTTGTTCTTCTTACTGGGGATCTAACGGATGACGGTGATCTGGAGCAGCTGTGGCAGTGGTTCTTAGGTGTGCCGAAAAAAGAATTTGCCAATGTGCCATTTGCACCGATTATCGGCAACCATGAGATAGGGGATTATCCGAATAACAACTTCTATAACCATTTTAATCTTCCAAAAGATGTCGGGACGGGCGCTCATGACGGGTCGGTATATGCTTTCGAATACGGCGATGCCCTGTTTATGCAGATCAATTCCCAGTACGAAGGGGAGGTCAAGCCGTATAAAGCGGATATTCAGTTCACGAAGCAATTGGAATGGATGCGGAATCAAGTGGCAAAGACCGACAAGAAGTGGAAATTCGTCTCGATGCATAAGGGAGCGTATTCTTCAGGGGATAATGCTTCAGCAGAAAGCGACCGGGTAGAATTTTACCGGAAATATCTAATTCCTGTATTTGATGAGCTGGGTGTGGATATGGTGTTTGAGGGACATGACCATATGTATATGAGGTCTTTTCAAATGCTGAACAACGTTCCGATTAAGAATGTTATTACCGATGAGCAAGGAAATGTGCTGAATCCCAAAGGGACCGTGTATCTGATGGGCAACTCGGCCGCTTCGAAATTTTATGCCATTAATCCAGATGCAGACACTTTTTTTGCAGCAAAAAACGACCAGCCCAATAAGAAAATGTTCGTGGATGTTTCCATTACAAGCGACGTGCTGAAATTCACATCCTACACAGCTGTTAAAGATAAACCTCTTGCCGTCTATGATGCTTACAGTATTAAACGGACTGACGTCAAACCCGGCATTGTAGAAAATCCAAGTGCAGTAAGACAGTCAGGGAACCGTGCAGTTCTTTCGTGGAAAGCGCCAGCAAATAGCTCTGAGCCTGTGCGAGGTTACCGGATTTACGAGAAAAATGATAAAGTCAGCACAAATTGGAGCGTGTATGTGCCGACGGTAAGCGGTCAGACGAGTTACAGTTATACATTAAACGGCATAGATTCTGCTAAAGCCTACAATTTCGTGATTAAAGCAGTGGGGACAAGAAATAATTCGCTTCCAGCAGAGGCAGGAATGCAATGAATGGATAGAGGAGGCGTTGACGGGGCTTAGGCATCCGTTAACGCCTTTTTTTCATAGTTGTTGAAGCTATCCATTCCTCCTAGGGTAACTCCTCGGAAAGATAGCTTCACTTTTTACCAGATCATGAGCAGAATCGGCAAGAGGGTTTGGGGTGGGTCCTACGAAACCTAGAATTGGGATGATAAATTTAAGTGCCATCCATACATAGACCCCAGGTAAGCCGTGAATCAAAAATACGCAGATCCATGACAGTAAAGCTGCAGCCAACATTGTACTACCTAAATACCCGAATGTTTGAGTTATTCTTTTCATATTCGCTCCTAACGTATAAGAAAGTGTCTAATAGTTAGATGAATATAACTGGAAAATCACTTCGGCTGCTAACCTATCCGAGGCTCGACTCGGTGATTTGGATAATACCACCGTAGGGAAATCTGAAAAACAATCATTTGTGCAACTGTATTTGTCTTGTACCGTTCTTTGAAGTTAGTAATAGACTATATCAATCTCAGAGAAGGAGTTGATTTAGTTGGCTAACAGTGATATACGTCTTACTCTTTGGTCGGGTACTAATTTTACCAATCGCCGGATTCGATTCAGACGTGGGGGAGTTGCGGTTCGTGATCTTGGAGCGTTTCGGTTTAACAACGTTCTCTCGAGTTTCCGTCTCAGAAATGTTGTGCAGAGCTCTCAAGTAACGCTTGTACTATTTTCGCGAATTAACTTTCAGGGATCGTTCCGTGTATTCCGTGGCAGCCAAAACGTAGCGAACTTGAATAATTTTAACTTTAACAATGTCACATCTTCGTTGATATTGGTAGGCCGTATCCTTACAAGCTCCGAAATTTCCCAAATTCAAAGCACGGGTAGAGCGCCTCGAGATGTCCTCGTAATAAGACAATAATAATGCAAAGGGTGCCCCTAGGGCGCCCCTTTTTTACAAATATCAGTAGCACAGGTCAAGACAAAATATGCATAGAATTTAATATAAAATAAGAGAATAGGTGCTGCTCCCGCAAACAATCCTCCTTTAAACTAGTAACGTACTTAACAAAATCTGCTAGAGGAGGATTCAAATGCGCAAAAAGGTTATCGGGACAATTTGCAGTACAGTTATGGTTTGCAGTCTGCTTGCAGCAGGCAACGGAACATCCTACGCCAATAACTCTGATGCTCCTACCAACAAATCGGTCAAAAACGTAATCCTGTTTATTACGGATGGGATGAGCTTATCCGATGTGAACTTGGCCAGATGGTATCAGGGAGGTCAGGCGCTTGCGATGGATAAGTATTTCAGCGGGCTGGTGAGAACCTATTCTACGGATTCACTGACCACAGATTCCGCTGCCGGAGCTACGGCTTATGCCACAGGCCATAAGGTTAAGAGTGAGACGGTATCCATACTTCCAGACCGAATAACGATGCCTTTCGTAAGCGCAGTTAAACCAGAGGACATGAACAAACCTCTGCCTACCCTTATGGATGCAGCGAGAATGGCAGGGAAAAGTACAGGAACGGTATTCACTTGTGAATTAACGGATGCGACACCGGCTACATTTTTAAGTCATGCATACACGCGTGACAATGCGCAGTCTATTGCAGAACAGATGGTCTATAGTGGTGTAGATGTTCTACTTGGGGGCGGTTCCGGGTATTTGGTACCCGGCAAAGAAGACATTAACCGCAAGGACGGAGAAGATTTAACCAAAATCCTGAAATCAAATGGGTATGAATACGTAACGGATAAAGCAGGTTTAATGAATTCTAAAACGAATAAAATCTGGGGACTATTCAACCCCGAAGCACTGGATGCTGATTTTGACCTGAACCCGCAAAAGCAACCGAGCCTTGCCGAAATGACCAATGTAGCGATAGAGAAGTTGTCACAGAACGAGAATGGTTTTATTCTGATGGTCGAAGCAAGCCAGATTGACTGGTATGGTCATGATAACGATCCAGTGGGGATTATGAGTGAAACCTTAGCGTTTGATAAAGCCTTCAAAGCCGCTGTTGATTTTGCAGAAAAAGACGGGAATACAGCAGTCTTATCGGTTTCGGATCATGCTACCGGCGGGCTCAATATGACGAACTATGATTCTACCAAAGACCTAATCTCCGTGCTGAAGAAAGCGAAGCACACCAGTTATTACATTGAAGGCAGTATTAATGAGAGCAATTTCAAAAAGGTCCTTGCGGATAATTATGGACTTAGTGATCTAACCAAAGAAGAAGCGGATCAAGTCAGATTGGGAATGCAGGACAACCTTTCGCCAGTCATCGGTAAAATTTTGGGGGATAAAATAGGAGTAACCTTCTCTACGGATGATCACACATCGGAAGAAGTTGGATTGTTCGCCTACCATCCGGCTAATTTTAAACCGACCGATTTCATGAACAGCGGTGTAATCCAGAATACGGATGTGAATAAGTATATTCAAGAAGTAACCGGACTCAATCTGGCGCAGCTTCAGGATACACTGTACGTATCCAGTGATAAATTCAAGGCCAAAGGAGCTACGATTACCCTAGATAAGACCGATAAGACTAATCCGGTGGTTGTAGTGAAAAAAGCAGGCCAAGTTCTCAAGCTGCCTATAGATAAAAATATCGCCATTCAGGATGGCAAAACAACGAAACTAAATGTGCTGACAGTAATGATTAAAGATAAAGTGTGGATTTCGCAGGATGCGTTGGACTTAATTCTCTAATTCTTAAAGTTCATGTTGTGATCTGTCGCCTAAAAGTTAAAGCGCTTAAACTTGAGAACCCCTTTTTAAAAGGGGTTTTTGGGTTTAGATAAGAAATTTCGACTTGAATTGAGGCGAGGAAAGCGAAGCTTTTATCGTTTTATTGCAGGCTTTGTTCCATAGGTCATCAAGCGCCAAACCTTTTCTAAAGGGCCCATGGAAAAAAACTTGAACCAAATGGTGCTAAAAATGATTTGAATCATATAATTCAGAACTGCGATGTAGAGAATATCTTTTGGTGAAACGACTTCGAGACCTATCATTGAAATGATTGCCGTCCCTATAATGCTTTGTGCTACATAATTTGTAAACGCCATTTGACCCACCCGTGATATGGGTTTCAGGAATTTCACCATTTGTTTATTTTCTAATAGTAGAAATAATGTTGTTAAGTAGAACAAAGTGGTTGGGAGAGATCCTAAGCCCGTAACTGAATCTACATTGCTGTTCCCATTTTGAGAAGCGTTCCAAATCCATAGTGAAAAACCAATGAACAACAGAAATGATACCATTTGAATCCATCTAATGGGTCTTGTTAATTCTTGTATATGTGTCAGCCAACCTGACTTTGCGGTTAAAAAACCAGCTAAAAACATAATAAAGATTTGTATAGCGTCATTAGAAAAAATATCAAGAATAGATGAGATTGCCCCTTGAGAAGGTAGGAATATTTTTACCACTAAGGAAATGATGTAAATGGATGTCATACCCATAAGCCACTTTTTAAGTGTAGAAACCGTTGTGTGATAAAAAGGGATCAGAAACAATCCGATAATGGCGTATGCGGGCAGAATGGTTCCCCAAAAGATAAATACATGAATGATTCCCAGCAGCAAAAGGATTAGTAAACGTCTAGCCATACGCCATCTGGGTTTATCTCCCCGGCTTTCGGCTCTTGAGGCGAAAATGTATAGACCTACACCAAATAGGAATGAAAAAATAGAAAAGAACTTTTTTTGTACGAAGATGATTATCAAGCTATGGATGATTCCATTAATGCCACTATAGTCTGGTAAGGGATCTCCTTCCATAATAACTTTAAAGGCTCCAACATTTATAAGCAGAATGCCAAAAAGAGCAAGTCCGCGAATGATGTCGAGTGAAATGATTCTTTCTTTTTGCGAAATGGAGGGATTCATTAATAGTGCTCCTTTGAAAATATTTTTATTTGCCTAGGAGTCAGTATAAGTTGCGAACCTTACATTAAATTGATGCCAACATTACAGGATCCTTAAATTTGATAAAATGTTCCAACTCCAGTTGAATTAGAATCAGTTTTATGGTTAATATGAATACTAAATCATTTTGGGGTGTGAACTAGAAATGTCAGCATATACTCAACCGATCTTTGTGGCAGCGATCTTTTTTGTGGTTTTAGCATTTGCCTTATTTATCCCATGGCTCATTTATACCTATAGAAAATATAATTACCTTCCCTTTTCTACCACGTTAATTTCGTTTTCGTTTATCTTTTACTTTCTAGCAGCGTTATTTTTAGTATTGTTGCCGTTGCCGGAAATACGTAACACTTGTTCTCTTCAAAAACCGGGTACACAACATTATTCACTTATGCCATTTCAATTTATAGTGGGCACCTTTGGGAATAGTGGCATCGTGTTATCACAGCCTGCAACTTATAGGCTATTATTTAGCCAACCCTCATTCTATCAAGCGTTTTTTAATTTCTTGCTATTATTACCTTTTGGTGTTTATCTGCGATACTTTTTTCAAGATAAGAAATATTGGAAGAAAGCTCTAGGCTTCACGTTCTTATTAACTTTATTTTATGAGATAACACAGGTAACCGGCATTTACGGGATTTATAATTGCCCTTATCGTATTTTTGATGTGGATGATTTATTGTTAAATACTACTGGTGGTGTACTGGGGTTCTTTATTGCTCCAGCTGTGTTGGCGTTATTCCCGTCAAAAAAGAAAATTAAGGAGAAAGCGGAAAGATTATTAGCGCTTGATGAAGTAAGAGGGATGTCTGTGTTACTGGCTGTTATTATTGATCTATTTATCAGCAACCTAGTAGTTAAAGTTGTGTTGAGTATGACCAACGTTAATATGGTTAGTGAATTTATTGCGAGCACCATTACACTTTCTGTAACTTTTTTTATTATTCCGATGATTTGGAATGGATCGACAATCGGTACGAAAATAATGCGTTACCGCTATGACAGTAAAATAAGTCGAGTGGAAACGAACAAACGATTATTTAAACGCTTTGGTGCCATTTACGCGATGTACTTCATAACAGTCATTGCGAATACTTTGAATAATGTGGAAATATCAATGGATTCTCCGTTTTATAAGGCATCTATATTCTTAACCCTAGGTGCTGGATTGACCTCTCTCATTTTAACGATCGTGTTGTTCATTCATGTTATATTAGTCGTGTTTGGCAAACAAAAACGCCGCTTTTACTTTGATGAAGCTTCTGATTTATATACAACCAGAAAAAAATGAATGCTATTCAATAGCAAGGGATACTCCGTAGTCTTAAATGGCTACAGGGTATCTTTTTTTTGTAGATTTAAGCTTGTTGTAAGGTTGGCATGAATTTGCTGTAAGGTTCGGTGCCTATAGTATAAGTATCAGCAAATTATGAGGTGAAATGAATGGAACCATTATTAAAAGTAGAAAACATAAAAAAAGTGTACGGGAAGTTAAGTGCTGCTTACACAGCCTTAGAAAACGTGTCTTTTGACATTCATGAAGGTGAGTTTGTAGGGATTATGGGACCTTCCGGAGCGGGAAAATCAACCTTGCTAAATTTGTTAGCAACCATAGATTCTCCAACAGAAGGAAAGATATATATGAAGAACAAGAGTATTCATGATCTGAAGGAAGCAGCTTTGTCAGACTTCCGGCGTGAACATCTCGGGTTCATCTTTCAAGATTACAATTTACTCGATTCCTTGACGGTAAAGGAGAACATATTGCTTCCCCTGGCGATTGCCAAAATTCCAGCGAAGAAAATTAATCACCTCGTGACTCAGATCTCTAAAGTATTTGGGATTGAAGATTTACTGGGGAAATATCCTTACCAAATCTCTGGGGGTCAAAAGCAAAGAACCGCTGCGGCTAGAGCGCTCGTGACAAAGCCTGCACTGATTTTGGCTGATGAACCAACAGGTGCACTTGACTCCAAATCAGCAACAGATTTATTGGAAAGCTTAAGTACTTTAAATGAAAATAACAATTCGACCATTATGATGGTGACCCATGATGCCTTTGCCGCAAGCTTCTGCCGCCGGATCATTTTCATCAAGGATGGTTCATTTTCAACAGAAATCTATCGTCGTTATCAGACACGCAAAGCCTTCTTCCAAGAGATCTTAGATGTTCATGCGGCCATTGGGGGTGAGGTAGATGACGTTATTTAGTCTAGCAAGAAAAAATATAGCCAGAAACTTCTCGCAATATTTTTTATACATCGCATCGATGGTGTTTAGTATCATCATTTACTTTACATTTGTGACCTTAAAATATAGTGATACGATAGCAGAACAGACGGCTTCATCCCAAAAACTGGGTTCCCTAATGAGTGGAGCGGCAGTCATTCTTATCTTTTTCGTGTTCATATTTATAGCTTATTCCAATTCATTTTTTATGAAAAAACGTAAAAAAGAAGTCGCACTGTATGCGTTGCTGGGGGTACGTAATCGTCAAATCGGTTTTATGCTTTTTTTTGAAAATTTATTATTAGGATTATTCTCTTTAATAGTAGGGATTGTATTTGGCTTCCTTTGTTCAAAAGGATTTATGACGATTTTGATTCATTTAATGGGTTATGACGTTGTAGCACCCTTTACTTTTTCAATGGCGGCAGCGATGAACACGGCTATCGTATTTCTGGTTATTTTCTTAGTGACATCGTTTCAAGGCTACCGTTTGATCTATCAATTTAAGCTGATTGATTTATTTCATGCTTCCAAAAAGGGAGAAGTGGCGCCTAAACCATCTATGATAGTAGCTGTTCTTGGAGTGTTACTTATTGTCTTGGGCTATTGGCTTGCAATGCAGGACCTTTTCACTTCTAAGGTATGGGCAAAAATCGGATTTCTCATGACCGTATTAATTATTTTAACAACGGTAATTGTGGGTACATTTTTATTGTTCCACAGTGTGACTGGCTTTCTGTTAGCAATGATTAAGAAAAATGAAAAGTGGCTGTGGAAGGGCCTTCATGTAATAACCATTTCGCAGTTGCTCTATCGTATCCGTGGGAATGCACGTACATTAACTGTGATTGCTGTGTTGAGTGCTACAACAGTAACTGCCGGTGGAGCGGTCTATAGTCTGTATTACAATACGAATGACTCGGCAAAAACGATTAATCCGAATACCTTTATGTATCAATTAACAGATGCAGAAATGGATAAACAAGTAAGTGCTGTACTGCCAGCTACAAAATACGATGAAAATATCGAAGCGCTATCCATTACATTTCATACGAAAGAATTAAACTCGCGATCCTCGTTCGATAGCTCTGATAAAAGAGGGTATACAGTTATCGATGAAAAAACATACAACAACTTAGCAAATGTACAGCATAAAGAAAAATTAAATGTAAAGGATGGCTACGCGGTTATTTTAGATATCGGATATAACAAAAGGTTCTCACCTATGTATACAGGAAAAACTATAACAACAGGCAACGGCCATCCACTCACATTCCAAAGCTTTAAAACACAAACCGTATTAAATGCAGGTACAGCAGGTATAACAGTTGTAGTCTCGGATGAACAGTATAAAGTATTACGGAATGATGGAGAAGTGCTACGCTATCGTGTTCTTGGGGTAGAGGATGCCTCTGTGGATTTATCTGCAAAAATTGCAAACCAATTACCTGAAGAAGCGCTATTTTCAAGCAGGCCTCAAGATTACCAAACAAGCTTGGAAAGTGTGGGTTCTCTACTTTTTATAGGAAGTTTCCTTGGACTCGTATTTCTGGCTGCAACAGGCAGTATCATTTACTTTAAAGTTTTAACTGAGGCAGAAGAAGATAAAGCACAGTACAATATGCTGCATAAAATGGGTGTCAGTGCAAAAGAAATGCGGAAATCCATTGCGTCACAGGTATTCGTTATCTTTGTTGTACCGCTTATAGTAGGGTTATTGCATAGTGTAGTGGCTTTAAAAGCATTCTCTAGTCTACTGATGATAGATTTAGCAAAGCCAGTGTTGCTCTGGATGATTGCTTATACCATAATTTATGGGTTGTATTATTTCTTAACCGTAGCTTCATACAATCGTATTATCACACTAAATAATAGAACAGAAGGATGATTGAGATGAGAAAATTTCTAATTACTATGGGTATTTTGTTTGTTATTGGGGTTGTAGGTGTCTTTGCTCTAGCAAAGATTGATTTCAATCGCATGAATGCCGAAAATTATTATTTACAAATTACAGAGGATGGGGAACCCCATGAATATAAACTGAGTGATGGTACAGTGATGACTTCCTATTCCTATACACTAGAAGCTACAAATGCCAAAGGGAATACAATTCCACTGGAATTTAATGCACAAAAAAATCTTCGTAAAGGCGCCTACTTAAAAATGTATGTAAAAAAAGGTGATCAAGTCTCCTCATATGATGAAGTGAAGGTAGAGGATATTCCGCTAAAAGCAATAAAAAACTAATAAATTGAAGAAGGGCTGTCTCCAATAAAGGTAATGGAGCACAGCCCTTTTCTCTGCCTAATGAGTAAGTAAGGCATTTGTATTATAAAAGTATAGTAATGGTTGTTCCGGTATTCTCAATGCTCGTCATATCGAGTTTCCCCTCATGAGCCCAAATAATGTCTCTTGCGATGGCCATTCCTAAACCAGTACCATGCTTACTCGTTGTGTTTGTACCCCGATAGTAACGTTCGAAAATCTGTTCCAGATCTTTAGCTGGAATTCCATGACCATTATCAGAAATCGAAATTCGGGTATGAGATTCTGGACCTGTATCCACTCGAATCTTCACCACGACATTTTCATCGTTATGCACCAGCGCGTTGTAGATCAAGTTAAGGATCGCTCGTTTTAGTAACTTCTTATCTACTTTATGCATTGCTTTAGCCACATTCGCCTCAAACTCTATCTGCCGTTCACCAAAGGTCGGGTCATTTAAAAGTTCAATCGTCATTTCTCGTAGAAACTGAACGAGATTCACCTCTTCAAATTGCAGGGATAGCTGGTGATTACGCAAACGTGTCGTTAAATTGAGGTCATCTAACAGATCTTTCATATACATCGATTTACTCTTGATAATTGATGTGTATTCCTGTAATTCTTGGGCTGTTAGATCTGTGGCACTGTCGTTAATAAATTCTGCATAACCTTGAATAGAAGCAAGTGGTGTCTTCATGTCATGTGAAACATTGCTAATCCATTCCTCACGCATTTGATCGAGACGTTTACGTTCCTCTTCATGTCGATCGAGCTTTTCAGATAGTTCATTCATATTACGAAAAACATCTTCATAAACACCTTTGGGAGTAGGCATTTTCTTAAAACGTCGTTCCCTGAGCTGTTGAATACCCTCTATTAATGTATGAAGGGGTGCAGTTAACTTTTTCCCAAATAGAAATCCAATGAGGATTACAATAAGCACATCAACGATTAAAAAAATGAAAAGAAAAACATTAACATCTTTGAAAATTTTAGCGTAGTCATAGGTCATTACGTAGCGGCCTATTTTAGGATTATTAATCCCTAAAAAGTAACTGAAATGTTGGGCTTCGCTGACAAAAACCGTCGTGCGTGCATCTAATTCTTTATATTTATACATTTGTACAATTTCAATAGGAGAATACTCTGTTTTCAATTCTTCAGGGGTATAAAATGCTGCTGCTTGCTCCCCTTGGTCATTCAAGAATTGTACCCAGGCGCTCATTTCTTGCAGTTTTTTGAGACCTTCTTCGTTCACAACAGGTTTGCCAGCCTGTAATTCTACGTATTGTGAAAAGGTTCGGCTAAAGGTTTCTGCAGATGCTTCTTCAGTGCCAAAGTTATTATTATTTACCTTTATAACGAATAAGGAAAGGAACAAAATCGCGTTTACAATACCAACGATCACAACAATAGTCATAACCGATCTTAAAAAGCGGAGTGTCAATTTCCATTTCAACTAGTCTCACTCCTTGGTATTTAATTTATAACCTAACCCTTTAACCGTCAAAATAAAGGAAGGATTTGAAGGGTCTGCCTCAATTTTTTCGCGTAAGCGCCGAATATGTACCATCACTGTATTATCGGAACAAAAAAAGTCCTCACCCCACACCTGTCCAAACAAGGTTTCTTTGCTTAGAATCTGATTGGGATGATGCATAAAACAGCTCATTAAACCGACTTCTTTGGCGGTTAGCACGAGGACCTCGCCATTCTTTTTTAATTCTGTCTCATTGGCACTAAGCTCAAAGGGGCCAGCTTGTAAGCTTTTCGGAGCTTTTTTTTCTTCTGTAAAGCCAGCTCTTCTCAGTTGTGCCTTTACCCGATAAGCGACTTCTTTCGGACTGAACGGTTTAGTAATATAATCATCGCCACCTATCGCCAGTCCTAACAGCTTATTAATTTCCTCGTCTTTTGCAGACATAAATAAGATGGGTGCATTTGATGTTTCCCGAATTTTTCTGCATAAGTCATATCCTTCTCCATCTGGGAGCATAATATCTAGCAATATAAGCTCAGGATTATACTCCTGGAACTTGTCCCAACCCTCTGCAACGGTCCCGGCAGTTACAACGTCTGGAACACCTTCTTTATGTAAAACAGCCTTCATCAGACGCGCTAAATCATCTTCATCGTCTATGATTAATACCCATTTACGACTTGCCATTTATTTCCCTCCAAATCCGTCTTTATGTACATTATTACATTATAAAGAACTCTTTATTTCTTGCGCAAAAAAATCGCAAAAGAAAGGCTTGCATGAAGATGGATATTACTTAGACGAACATAGCAAAGCAATATTCGGTCATTTATTAAAATTCATTCTAGATATAGTCAAATCAGGTAAGGAGGAGAAATTGTCTGCACTGTATATGGCCCTTTGAAGAAGTTCGCTAAAATGATGGAAGAAGGTGAGTTACTGTATTCGCTTGAGCTCGAAGAAGAACTTGCAGACAGCTTTTGGAATGCCATTAGATTGCAGCGACTTGCAAGGAGTGCAAGCAGCCTTAACAGGAACAACTGCAACCAATGCTGATTTGCAGAATATTTCACAGGATGACTTTGTACGTACAGCCGTGATTATGCTGGTCGGAATCATAATTGTGCTAATAGTCATTACGCGCTCTGTATCCAGTTCTCTGTTCATTATTGCTTCCTTGGTGCTAGTGTACTTACTTCTCTTGGAATCAGTGAAATCTTGAGCTGGATCGTTCCATTTTTCAGCTTCATTATGATTGCAGCCCTGGGCGTTGATTACAGCATATTCCTGATGATGCGGTATAACGAGCTTGAAGGGGATGTTGGATCACCTGCGCCGCGTTGATTCCTTCGGGCGTAATGACACTTATACAGGTAGCATTCGTATTAATCATTGCACTATTATTACTAAGTGTAGCGGCCATGCCGGTGTTCTTGACTACATTAAAGCAGCTTGCTAGCAAATTAAATGGTTCAAGCAACGGTGCTACATCAAAGGATGTAGTTGACAAATTGAGTCATATTTAGACGGCAGTGAAAATTAAAAATACATGCGTATTACGTATGCTGAGAACAACAGAAAGAATCTTCGGGGACCTTTGTGGTCCCTTGTTTCACCATATCAGAAAGTATATAATTATCGACTATACCTTACAACTTTATTACGCTATAATCAACGTAAAGTCACCAGATGACCTAAGAGTAGGATGATTTTAATAGATTAATTAATATTAGCTTTGATATGCCGAAACGTATTTTGTTATTGAAATAGGTTGTTTATATTGTTTATGATATTAATAAAGGTGTTAATTAAATCTAGAGTAGGTAGATTATGAGTCTAAATGACAACGTATTAATTAAAATTCGTGATATGCGAGAGAGTTTTACACCAGTTGAACGATTGGTCGGAGATTACATTTTAGAAAATACGGAAGAGATCCCTCATTTGTCGATTAAGGAATTGGCTCAATCGAGTAAGACAAGCGATGCATCTGTCCTTCGTTTCTGTAAGACGATGGGTTACAGCGGATACCGCAATTTTATTGTGAGTATATCGGCATCTTTGGGTTCTCGTGATGAGGATTCAAAGGCTCAATATACAGATATTCAGCCAGGTGATGATCTCTCGACAATTATATCAAATATTTCATTGAATAATTGCAAGTCCATTGAGGATACGCTTAGTGTTATTGATCGAAAAGAAATTACAAGAGCTGTAGAATTACTATGTCATAGTAAGCGAATTGTTTTCTTTGGAATAGGTGCTTCGGGACTCGTTTGTATGGACGGGGAACAGAAGTTCTCGCGAATTAATAAGATGTGTCATGCCTATACAGATGGTCATAGTCAGCTCACGGCAGCAACTTTACTTGAGAAAGATGATGTTGCCATTTTCATTTCTAACTCTGGAGCAACTAGTGATATTATTGATGCACTGGAAATTGCCCAAAAGAATAGAGCGAAATGTATTGCGATTACGAAGTACAATAAAAGTGAGCTTGCGGAGCGGGCGGATATTGTACTGAGCATATCCACACCTGAAATAACAATCCGCAGTGGGGCTATGGGCTCACGTATTGCGATGCTTACGATCATCGACATATTATTTGCTGGTGTCGCAAGTGCAGAATATGAAGAAGTAAAAACCTACTTAACAAAAACGCATAATATATTAAAGAAAAAACTTAGAAATTAGGTTCTGATAGAATGAATGTGAAGGAAAGCATTGATCATGGATCAATGCTTTCCTTTTTTTGTATTTCATTCGCTTATTCGTGTACTAAAATGTACTACATATCAATCCATGTTAGATTATCTACATGATGAATACGTTGATCTAATGAATATAATAAGTAGTTTAATTCAATAATTAATAGCTTGGCACACAATAATGAGGAAGAAAATGAATGGAATCGAAGACGAAACATCATCCGGTTGAACGCGGATGATGTAACTTTATGTTTCGTTTGGAGCGATAATCAGCAAATAATACATTTTTTTAAATCGCTTTAACCTTAGAGCCATAGCGATCAAAGCAATTGGTAAAAATTTAAATTGTATCTTGTAAGCGCTTTATAAATGTGGTATAACATAGTATGTAAGAAATGAAATAAAACATCAGAATTTAATTTCTTTATGAAATTATATTTCAAAATCTATTGACGAAGCGATGGTGTTGTATTAGTATAAGAGCATAATAATTGTAAGTTAATATAACACGTTTTGTTAACTAGGTGACAGATTGAGACTGGGAAGAAGGAGGATGGCTATGAATGACTACCTTGCGGGATTGACAACAGAGGCTGTGAATCCAGACACATTAATGATTGATGAATGTACTACGGAAGAAATGATCCAGTTAATGAATCAACAAGATGCACTGGTCCCCAGAGCTATAACTGAGGAGATTCCGCAGATTGCAAAGGCGGTAGATATTCTACATCATAGGTTGTCTAATGGTGGAAGAATGTTTTACATAGGAGCTGGCTCATCAGGAAGATTAGGTGTTCTGGATGCTTCCGAATGTCCTCCTACCTTTGGTACAGATCCTTCCTTGGTGCAGGGCTATATCGCTGGTGGTGATATTGCTTTGCGTACTGCGGTTGAAGGCTGTGAAGACGATATGGATGAAGGGATCGCATTAATCGAAAGCATTGGTGTAACAAACAAAGATGTACTAATTGGGATTTCGGCAAGCGGTAGTGCAAACTACGTTATTGCAGCTTTAGCGAAAGCAAAGGAACTTGGAGCAGCCACTATCGGTGTTTGTAACAACAGAGGCTCAAAGTTCGAACCCATTGTAGATGTTTGTATAACACCTGTTGTAGGACCTGAGGTCATTAGCGGTTCGACTCGATTAAAGGCAGGAACTGCTCAGAAGTTGGTGCTTAATATGCTGACAACATGCACAATGGTCAAGTTAGGAAAAACGTACAACAACTTGATGGTTGATCTGAAGGCTAGTAATTTTAAGCTCGTAGATCGCTCGATTCGTATCATCATGAACACGACTGGTGTAGATACATCAACCGCCGCAGAAACACTTGAAAAAGCATCTATGAACTGTAAGTTGGCAATTATGATGATTAAATCGGGGTTAGATGCAAAAGAAGCAGAACAAGTACTTAACGCAAACGGAGGACGCTTGAAACAGGCAATCGCATCATTGGTTTAGGTGTGAAAAGTGGAATAACAGGATGGATGCTATTAATAATTGAGGGGGCTGTTTTCGATGAAAAAAAGATCACGTGGATTAACTCTGTTTTTGTCAGGAATCATGATGGTATCACTCTTATCGGCTTGCGGAGGAAACGGAAATAACGCTACAACTTCTACAGATTCCGGTAATACAGGAACTAGTAACGGTGGTTCTGAGCCTAAAAAGGATACGATTACAGCACTTTTACCTCCGATATCAGCGAACTATCAAACACGTTTTGCTGATATGGAAAAAGAATTTAATACACTACATCCTAACTTGACTTTGAAAATCGAGCCAGCGAGCTGGGAAGATATGACGCAAAAACTTGATACTCAAGTAAATGCAGGTTCTCCTCCAGATATTGCTTTTATCGGTGCTTCAGGAATTTCGAAATATGCAGCACTTAATGTATTAATCGACCTTAACGGTGCCCTTTCTGATGAAGCCAAGGCCGATTATGACGAAGTTCCATTGAAATATTTCCAACTAGGTGACGCTCAATACGGCCTACCAGCATATATGGAAATCCACACTATCGGTGGTAACAAACAATTCCTTGAAGAAGCCGGAATTGATTGGAAAAGCATTCAACAAAACGGTTGGACTTATGAAGAGTTCCGTAATGCAATTTCTAAAGGCATAGTGAAAAATGATAAAGGTGAAACTACTCGTTATGGTTTCGTGTTCGCAACATCTGGTGTAGCATCTAAAGACTATCTAGCTATTCTTGCTAAAACTGCAGGTTTACCAGATTACTTCGATAAAGATCTTAAATATACGTATACAAGCAAAAACTTCTTGGGGCTACTTACATCTATTCGCGAAATGATCAACGATGGTTCTATGCCTAAAGAGCTAAGCTCTATCGATGCTGGCAAACGGTGGAACATGTTCCTAACGGGTCAAACGATGATCACAGGTAAAGGTTTATCTGCATTTGAAAACTCTGCTCGTCTAAACAATGAGAAGATTAAAGCGAACGATGGTTCAGCTGTTGCAGATTCTATTGAAGTTGATTATATTTCACTTCCAGTCCCAACATTCAACGGTGCTGATTATGTCCCTACTTCAATCGTTGATGGTTATATCGCACTTCGTGGTAAAAAAGCTCCATCTGAAGAGCACATCAAAAATATTGCCCTAGCAACGAATTTCTTGTCTTCTGGTTCAATTGCTGCTAACTACAGTAATGAGCTGTTCTTATCACCAATTACTGAATCTGCACGTAATGCAGAATTACTTGAAAAATTCCCTCGTAACGAAGATAACGTTGCTGCAGGTAAAGCTATGATGGCCAAAGCGCTTCCGGCTCGTACAGATATTCCTACTGATCTGGCTGCTGAAGCATTAAAAATTGAAACAGAAGTTATTATTCCTAAACTACAAGCCTTACTTGCAAATGAGATTGCTCCACAAGAAATGTATGATGCAGTTAAAGCAGCTGCAATTAAATCTTTCGGTAAAGATGGTATTGTAGTTGACTAGTCTGTCGTAGGCTGATATGTGAAAGCTGTGCGTAGCTAGAACGTACAGCTTTCCTTCTAAATTAGCTAGAGCTTGTACTGTTTTTAGAAGAGAGGTGCAACCCAATGAATCAAACGTTGACTAAAAGAAAAAAATTGAAGCTCGAAAGTGACTCAGGTTGGGGATACGCGTTTATCGCAGTAGCACTTATTGCGTTTTCTTTATTTACCGCATATCCAGTCATCAATGCTTTTATTATCAGCTTACAAAAATATGGTCCATTAGGATCCACTTTTGTCGGCATGGATAACTTCGTTAACTCGTTTTCAGATGAACTTTTCTGGAAAGCGCTGAAAAACACGTTAGTATATACGCTATTAACTGTTCCGTTTAATATTCTTCTGTCATTTTTAATTTCAATTTTGATTATTCCTTTCAAGAAAAAAACACAAACGATCTTTAAAGCACTATATTACTTGCCAGCCGTAGCATCTGGTGTAGCGCTTTCTGTTGTGTGGCTGTGGATCTTCGATCCTTTAAAATCAGGTATTGCCAATAAGCTCGTGAGTTTTTTAGGTATTGAAAATCAAAACTGGCTTGGTTCCAGTGCAACTGCAATGTTCTCACTTGTGTTAATGTCATGGTTATCAAGTCATGGTACAGCAATTATTATTTATATAGCCGCATTACTCGCTATTGATAACAGCTATTATGAAGCAGCTGAAATTGATGGCGCGTCTTTCCTGCAAAAGCTTTGGTTTATCGTTGTCCCTTTCCTTAAGCCAACAACGCTATTCCTACTTGTTACGGGTGTTATCGGTTCCTTCCAAGTATTCCAAAACGCTTATCTTATGACAGGCGGTGGACCAGACCATGCAACAACAATGGTAGGTTTGTTAATCTTTAACAATGCGTTCACATATTTTGAGTTTGGTGAGGCAGCGGCACAATCATTAGTTCTAGCAGCGATTATCGGATTTATCTCATTCCTTCAATTCAAGTTTATAGGTAAAGATGTAGAATACTAGGAAAAGGAGCAGAATACTATGGGTTTGTACAACAATAGCTTAAGAAGCAAAGGGTATCTGTTTATACGTAATGGTGCAAACATTACGTTCCTTATCCTATTCGCCGCAGCTACCATATTCCCGATATACTTTATGGTCATTTCCTCGTTCGGTGATCCGGTAGAAGCTGGTGCAATGAGCTATTCTATCCTACCAAAGAAGATTTCATTTGAATCTTATAAATTCTTTTTTAACTTTAGCCCACATACATGGGACTGGTTATTGAACTCTTTTATAGTGGCAGCGTGTATCACGGTATCTAACGTATTTTTTGCTACTCTTGCTGGATATGCTTTTGCAAAAATGAAATTTAAAGGGAAAAACATTTTGTTCGCTATTTTGCTGGGATCTATGATGATTCCTGTTCAAGTTACTCAGGTTCCACTATATATTTTGATCGTAAATATTTTTGAATTACAAAATACGTACACTGCGTTGATTATGCCGAGCATAGTAACGGTATACAATATCTTCTTGGTTAAGCAGTTCATGTCCTCCATTCCAGGTGAAATTATTGAATCTGCTAAAATCGAAGGTTGTTCCCAGCCTAAAATCTTCTGGTATATCATTATGCCTCTATCTAAAACAATTATGGCAGTACTAGCAATCCTAACGTTCATGGCGGCATGGAATGACTTTTTCTGGCCGTTCCTAGTAACGAATACGATGGATATGCAAACCATTCAGGTCGGCTTGAAAAACTTTCGCTTTGCGAATACAACTTACTTTGCACCGATGATGGCGGGGGCAACCATTTCAGCAGTTCCAATGTTTATTTTGTTCTTCAGTTTACAAAAATACTTCCTTGAAGGGGTAACAGTTGGAGCGGTGAAAGGTTAATGGACAAACAATCAAAAGTGGATGCAACATACTTTGTTGGCTTGATGTCAGGTACATCAGTAGATGGTATTGATGCAGCAGTAGTTAAGCTTTTCCCATCAGCCGAAAAAGAGCATGGAGTAGAGATTGAATTACTGGCTTTTGAAAACACTCCTTTTGAGGTGCAAGTTAGAAACTCCATATTTGAGCTTTTTGATCCCGCTAGCGCTACGATTGATAAGGTTGGCGCAATGAATATGTGGCTTGGCGAATTATACGCCCAAGCCACATTATCCGTTATAGGGAAATGCGGCCTTTCGCCTTCGCAAATATTCGCAGTAGGATCGCATGGTCAAACAATCTATCATGCTCCGGAAGAGAATGTTATGGGCGGCTATAATCTGCATTGTACCGTTCAGATTGGGGATGGTGCAGTTATCGCCAATCGCACAGGAATTCCTTGCGTATCAGACTTTCGAGTTGCTGACATGGCAATGGGTGGACAAGGAGCTCCGTTAGTACCATTTACCGAATACTTATTGTTTAACAATCCAAAGAAAACACTTCTGATGCAAAATATTGGCGGAATAGGCAATGTGACTGTTTTGCCTGTAAATGCCTCACCAGATGAGGTATTTGCTTTTGATACGGGTCCTGGAAATATGATTATCGATGGCCTTGTATCGCAATTATTTATACCAATGATAATGGATGTTAATGGCGAAATTGGTGCGGGCGGTCAAGTGATTGATGAGCTATTGAAATGGATGCAGCAGGATAAATATTATACGATGCCGTTACCAAAATCGACAGGCAGAGAACGGTTTGGCCAACAATACGTGGCACAAATTATTGAAATGATGAAGGTTAATCACTGGAAAGCAGAAGATGTTGTTGCAACAGCTACGTACTTAACTGCCTGGAGCATCGTCGATAGCTATGAACGGTATATTGCACCGCAGCACCAGGCTGAGCAATTGCTAATTGGCGGCGGTGGAAGCTATAACAAGACGCTTTTGCGTGATTTACAGCACTTATTTGCACCGCATAACGTGCAGGTGCTGACGCAGGAGGATATCGGTGGTAATAGTGATGCTAAGGAAGCAATTGCTTTTGCTCTGCTAGCGTATTACACGATGGAGCGCTTACCCAACAATATCCCGCTAGTAACTGGAGCTTCACAGCCAGTAGTAATGGGCAAAATTTCCTGGCCCTATATTGGACGTTCACAGGAGGCTTAAATGATGCAAATCAGATCCTTTTCAATTGAAGATCACTCTGCAGTTGTAGAGCTTTGGAATCGTGAGGCTACAAAATATGATTATAAGCCATTTACAGAGCGAGAGTTTCAAGATACATTCATCGACCATCCTTATTTTGACGCTGACTGTATATGGGTAGGCTGTGACGAAAAAGGGATTGTTGGTTTTGCAGCTGGCTGCTGCGGTGACGATCTCCCTCTTGGAGATGTGGCCGGTTATATTACGAGTGTTATTATAGATACCCATGTGGCTTCTCTGGAGCTTTACGATGCTTTTCTATTGCGTTTAGAAAAAAGATTCCAAGAACTTGGGAAAAGACAAGCGGATGTATTGTTTTTCAACCCTGTTAAGCTGAAGTGGAGTATACCAAGTGCGCCTCAGCATGAGCATAATAATGCCCCGGGCATCAGTAAGGATCAGCCATTATATGAAGCTTTAATGGCTAGAGGCTACGAAGATCGAGCGACGCAATGCGGCATGTATTTAAAACTCGGAAGCTTTATAGTTCCCGAAGATATTTTAGATAAGGAAACCAATGCAAATAGCAAGGACTATTACATTACGTCCTATGTCCCTGATTTACATACAGGGCTTGAAGCAACGCTTGCTGCCCTGCAAAATCCGCAGTGGAAGAAGGATATTGTTACTTACGTGAAGGTTGGCGCACCACTTGTAGTAGCTGTGTACGGCAACGAGGTTGTGGGCTTTGCAGGTCCAATTATTTCGCAGCCTGATGGAAGAGCATTTTTTTGCGGTATCGGAGTGCACCCAGAGCATGAGGGTCATGGCCTTGGCAGTGTATTATTTTTCCGAATGGTTGAAGCTTTTCAAAATGTGGGCTGTCAATATATCTCTCTATTCACTGGAAATAATAATCCGGCTCTTCGAATCTATCAAAAAGCGGGCTTTACTATTGAAAAACAATTTTCTATATTGCGGAGGGAACTTTAAAGATGAGCGAAAAATTCACAGTATTAGCAATTGGAGCGCATGTTGGTGATGTGGAGCTAGCTTCTGGTGGTGTACTCGCTAGTCATAGTTTAAAGGGAGATCGCATTGTGACATTAGCGTTAACTGCGGGTGAACGAGGGGTCCCGGCAGGACAGGATATGAAGGAATATCGTCAGCAAAAAGTGAAAGAGGCACAGGTTTTTGCGGATATGCTAGGTGGTGAAGCCATTGTATTCGATGATTATTGTGACGGAGAGTTGCCTGACAATCAAGAAATTCGTATGGAGGTTTGTGATGTAATTCGTCGCGTGAAGCCTAACATTATTATTACACACTGGAAAAACAGTATGCATAAGGACCATGCGCTAACGCATCATATCGTAAATGATGCCCGTTTCTTCGCAAGTCTATCATCCTTTGAACGAGCGCTCCCCGCGCACTTTGCAGCAAGATTATATTACTCCGAAAACTGGGAGGATGCGGTTGATTATGTCCCTTACGTATATGTGGATTTCGATCAAGCGGCATTTGATCTATGGATAGATGCTTTAAGCAAGCATTGGTTTGTGACGAATAGCAAATCTTTCAAATACATGGATTACTATAAAGCACTAGCAATTGTTCGCGGCTGTGAAGCAAGAAAGACATATGCAGAAGCATTTATGGTGCCAGCTGAAACGGTGAAGGTTAGGCAGTCTAGTCTTTGGTAACTATTCAACTAGCTAAGAGGGAGTGTTTCTATGTATTGCAGGAAACATTCCCTTGTTCTATCCATTTATGCGAAAAAGCAGCTAGGAGGCAGCTTCATATGGTGTTAAATGGGATTGATTCTATAACGAATTATCGTTATTTGTTCGAAGGTAAGCGCGTAGGATTGATTACAGCGCCGACAGGTCTTACGAAGGATTTTGCATCAACGATTACTATTTTACATGAAAATTTTAATCTTGCTGCGATGTTTTCACCTGAGCATGGCGTTCGCGGAGATTTGGATGCAGGGGCAGTAGTAGACACTTACATGGATCCTTTTACGAATGTTCCAGTCTATAGCTTGTACCGTAAAGACTCCAAGCGTTTAACAAAAGAAATGCTGAATGAAGTAGACATCATTGTATACGATATTCAAGATGTTGGTGTACGCTATTACACATTTATTTATACGATGCTGTATGCACTTGAAGATTGTGCAAATGCAGGTGTGGAATTTGTTGTTCTTGATCGTGTTAATCCGCTTAACGGGGTAACGGTAGAAGGGAATGTCTTGAAGCCTGGCTTCAAATCATTTGTTGGAAATTACGAGCTAGCCGTGCGATACGGCTTAACAGCAGGTGAGGTAGCAACGATGGCAAATGATCAAATGAATTGGAATGCATCGCTGCATGTCGTTCGTTTGGAAGGCTGGGAACGGAGCATGTCCTTCCCGGATACAGGATTAACTTGGGTTCATCCTTCACTTGGAATACCACGATATGAAACGGCGTTATTATATACAGGAACATGTTTATTTGAAGGCACAAACTGCTCCGAAGGACGTGGAACAACGTTCCCTTTTGAAATGATTGGTGCTCCGTTCATTCAAGCGCAGCAATTGGCAGATGAGATGAATGCAAAAGGTATCCCGGGTGTGCTTTTTCGTCCAGTTCATTTCAAGCCAACGTCATCTAAACATTGTGGCGAGCTATGCGGCGGGGTACAAATTTACATTACAGATCTCCAAGTGCTGAGGCCTTTAGAAGTTGGGGTAACCTTATTATTTACGATAAGAGATTTGTACGAGCAATTTTCATTCCTGCCTCCTGTGAAGGAGGGCTCTCGTCCATTTATCGATTTGCTGGGGGGAGACAACATGTATCGTACGGACAATATGCAAGCCAAGCAGCTGCTTGAACAGTTTGCAGCGGAAAGCAAGCAATTTGCAGAAATAACACAGCAGTATCATTTATATCGCTAGAGGAAGGTGAATAATTGATGAGAACAATAGAACATATGAGCTTGCGCGAAAAGATTGGACAAATGTTCGTAACAGGCTTCCCTTCAACCGAGATCACTCCTGAGCTGAAGGAAGTTATTGAGCATTATAAAGTCGGCAATATTATTTTATTCTCACATAATATCGACAATAAATATCAATTAGGCGAGCTTGTTACTGAGCTGCAGCAATGGTACACGACACATACTGGTATCCCGGGCTTTATTACGATCGACCAAGAAGGCGGTCGAGTCACTCGTATGCCTAAAGACGCGACCAATGTTGCTGGAGCCATGGCAATTGCTTCTTCAGGACGACCTGAAAATGCGTATGCAGCAGGCAGAATGACTGCCAGAGAATTGAAAGCATTAGGTATTAATTTTAATCTAGCTCCAGTTATGGACGTTAACAATAATGCATTGAATCCAGTCATAAATGTTCGTTCCTATGGTGATTCTGTTGCAACAGTATCCCAGTATGGAATTCAAATGATGAAGGGATTGCTCGATGGAGGCGTCATGTCCTCACTTAAGCATTTTCCAGGTCATGGTGATACAAATGTCGATTCACATATTGGCTTGCCTACCATTGAAAAAACACTTGAGGAAATAGAGCAGCTTGAGCTGCTGCCGTTTAAGGCCGCAATTGAGCAAGGCGCTCAAGCGATTATGAGTGCACATATTTTATTTCCGAAAATTGAAAAATCCGGTGTGCCCGGAACTATGTCTCATACCATTATTACAGAGATATTAAAAGGAAAATTAGGATATAAAGGGTTAGTTGTATCGGATTGTTTAGAAATGGACGCGATCAAACGATACTATGGTACGGCAAAAGGAGCGTTAGGAGCTGTTAAAGCAGGTATTGATTTGGTATTCATTAGTCATACTCCTGAGACAGTGAAGGAAGCGATTCATTTGATCGAAGAAGCTGTAGCCACCGGTGATTTGGATGAAGCGCTGATTGATGCAGCTGTTACAAAAATTATAGCTTATAAAGCACAATATGCGACGATTGAGGAGCTGGATTATGAACTAG
The DNA here is from genome assembly GCF_037963265.1 of Paenibacillus sp. FSL H7-0943. Classification (NCBI taxonomy): domain Bacteria; kingdom Bacillati; phylum Bacillota; class Bacilli; order Caryophanales; family Paenibacillaceae; genus Paenibacillus; species Paenibacillus sp. FSL H7-0943. Next base: position 4,329,507 of record NZ_CP150148.1, on the reverse strand, counting down.
TTGGCTGCGATGTACATCGCCGAGCAAATGAGCTAATGCGTACGGAAACGATCTGCCTCATGAAAGGAGAGCTCCAGCCCATTCATACCGGTGACGAGCAAGTGTTATTTATGGGTTCCTATTCATACCGCACCGATCTTGCGTCCAGCAGCTTGAATCAAGCTCTTAGCTTTCCGCAATATATGGGGGAGCATTTCAATACAGCTTATGAGATTATCGACATTGACCCGAGCGAGGAGCAAATCAACGCTGCGCTGCCAAAGGTACAAGGCTACAAGCATATTGTTATCGGCTTGTTCAATGCGCGTGAAAACAAAGGTCAGCTTGCGCTTGTTCAGAAGCTGCTGGCAGCAGGCTGCAAAGTAACGGCCATTACATTAGGTCGCCCGTATGATTTACCGTTAATCGAAGGCGAGTTCTGCGGAATTGCGGCATTTGAGTATACACTTGATGCATTCAAATCACTCCTTCCAATCCTAAATGGTGAGGTTGTACCCACCGCCAATATTACGATACAGATGTAGATAAAAGTACAACAAGGGGACATAGGTATGGCATTTATCGTTGGAATTGATGGGGGTGGCACGAAAACAGCTGTCACCATTACGCATGACCAGGAAGACTCTTTATTCACCTTTACTGTAGGGCCTATTAATTATAACGGTGGTGATGCTGACTCTATTGCCGCCTCCTTTGAGGAAATTTTTAGTCAAACGAAGCTCTACTGCGGTAATTTACAAGAAGTTGCTCATATATGTATAGGTGCGGCAGGAATAAGTAATCCGCTGGTCATCAATTTTTTGGAGCAGCATGTGAGAAATAACGGTTATATCGGGCCATTAACGATTACAGGCGATCAAGAAACCGCATTATACGGGGCACAAAATGCGATGCAAGGCATCATTCTCATTGCCGGTACAGGATCGATTTGCTTCGGGGTGAATGAAAAAGGAGAGCAGCATCGCACAGGAGGCTTTGGTCATTTGATTGATGACGAGGGAAGCGGTTATAGCATTGGGCGCGATCTATTATCCGCATTAGTTCAAGTGGAGGACGGAAGAATAACCGATACGGTCATCCCAGCGATGGTATATGAGCGGCTTGGCTTAAGTACTGTGAAAGAGATTATTGGCTTTGTTTATGATAAAAATACGACGAAAAAAGATATTGCGCAGCTCGCACCGATTATGACGACCGCATGCGAGAAGGGCGATGCACATGCACTAGAGTTAGCGGAGAAATGTGCAGCCAATCTATATGAGCTTGTTGTGCCTGTTATTGAACGGCTTAAGCTATATGAAAGTCCGATTGCGATTGCAGGAAGTGTGCTGCAAAAGTCTCGCTTTGTGAAAGAAGCCTTGGAGCGAAAGCTCGCACAGAGCTACCCGCAAACAAAGCTGATTTTGCCGATTAAGGATGCAGCCTACGGTGCTGTCCTGTTAGGAAGATCAAAAATGAACAACGACTAGTTTTTATCGCTATGGAAAAATAAGGGTGTGTCATAAGTCCGAGCAGTTGGACTTGCGACACACCCTTATTTTAAAATGGTAGGAATCAAAAATGGCTTAAAATTTATCGGTCAAATAAAACACGGCTTGTTGTTTCGGAAATAGAGCTTGAAGGATGTTAGCGTCCTCAGTGCTGTCCTTTGCTGCGCCTGCTTCATTATAGCCGAACATGATATAAGTCATTAGCTCGCGTTCATCTACTTCTATTGAAGTATAGGGATTGGTATGATTACTAGCATCGGAAACAGAAAGCTGCTTTTGCTTATAATCCAAGTAGATACAGTCCTCATTGCTGCGAAGTGCAATATGCAGCTCCTGGCCTGCAATTATGTTGCTACGGTTTAGGCGATCTTCTAATTCAGGCTGAAGCTTATGGAAAGTTGAACTGAGATTGATCATTTTCCACATCGCCATATTGATTTGAATTGAATTTGCTTGATGCTGTAGGTAATAGGAATATAGCTTATGATCCTCTGGGAGCATCGCTAATATTTGCTTTGCATTTTGGCGCAGCTGACATAAGGCATGAAACAAAGCTTCAACGCCGTTTTCGGCTTCGTTCAAATACAATAATTCATTAATGAATACTTGTTCAGTATCTTTCTTTTCAATGATGCCATAAGCGACGATTTTCCCATTTCTGCGAAGGAGCAAGCAGTCAACTTTCTTCCATTCCGGCCAGGTCAATAAATCATTCCAATACGTTTTACTTCGGATCACGGTGTAGGTACGATTCTTATTAAATTGTTCATAGATGAAACGGATATCATCGAGATAACAGGCTTCAAAAGGAATGATTTCATCACTGCTTTGCTGCTGCTCCAAACTTGCTGGTTTTTCAATTGCGAAAGCAGTCTCGGGAATAAGTCTCCAGCCAGCTTTTTCATAAAACGCATGCTTACTAGCCAAAAGCAAGCTTATATCATAATCGGTTTCTTTCATATAGTTGGTCTGCGCATGAAGAATTTTGTGTGCAAGCCCCAGCCCGCGGTAATTTAGATCTGTACCGACACTCCCCATTGCACCCGTTTTCAAGATCGCTTGACCGACTCTAATATGAAACGGAAAAATTTGTACATTAGATGCAATCTTATCGTCAACCATCGCAAACCATGTTGTATCTGGATCATATGTGGTGTCTAGGTCTAATCTTTCTTGGAAAAAGGCTCGACCTACGGAAAAGCATTCATCTAAAATATCGTAAATATTTTCAAGCTGCTCTCTAGTTGGATGGTTCATTACGATGATGTTTGGTGTCGTCGTCATCTTCATTTCCTCCTGCGCCGTAATGTTGGGATAAATTTAATAAATGAAAAAAACGATTTTTTGGAATTTAATTTCTTATTTATAGTTTAATATTGAAAGAAAAATTCGTCAATAAAAGGAACGTGTGGAATCATAGAAGTGATACAAAATTTAGATTGCTCAATATAGTCAAATGAGTATTAGGAAAATAGCGACTTCGGCTGAGCAATTACAAGCACAAAGCGCACAAATGAAGGCGCAGCTTAAAAAGAAGAATGATAAACCGTTAAAGAACTTTTTGCGAAAAATCGGAAATATTTTCATACTGATGATTCTTGCATTTGTTGGAGCGGGTATAATTGCGAGGAAGTATGATTTCGCAAATTGAGCTAGACTTAAATGAATTGCCAGAATCAGAGAAAAATTAGCGGAGTACATTCTTGTAAATGCTAAAGAAGTGCTGCATATGACCATACATGAGTTAATGGAACAAACCTGAGCAAGTACTATATTAAGCATGGATGGACTTATTTATACTCTGACGCAGTGATCCGCACCATTGCAGATACGAGGCGAGTCCTTTACCTACACAGAATTTCAAACAGATGTACTTGCCATAATTCAGTTTTCAGATGAGTAGCTCTGCGTAGCAAAAAAAACTGGATAAATTGTTAATTTCACCCCTACAGTCACTAAAATCGATTATAATAAAATTTATGTTCAAGTCGATCACCTATCCTAAGTTAATAGGATCATCATACGCAAAAAGTCATAGCGCTGAATCGCCTATGCTATACGGGTTATAGAGTTTTTAAATACACACTTATGTATAAGAGGAGGCGAATGATATGACGATAATGCCTGTTATAGTAATGATCTTTGTATTTGTACCTGCCATTGTACTCATGGTAAGCATGCCTTATTTAACAAGAGAGACGATTAGTTTTGGGGTCACCGTCAGCCCTGTACAATTCCATAGTGAGCCTCTGCGCCAGATGCGGAAGTCATATGCTAGGATTAGTGCTACCGTGCATACCATCCTATTCATGGTTTGTATCCTCTGTCTAATATACGGTGATGAACATTCCAAGCAACAAAGTTGGATCATTGTCACTTATTCACTCGCCATGGTCGGAATCTCCCTAGTCATAAACATTAGCTATCATTTCAAAATGAAAAGTTTACTACCTATGCTGCCTATTGCTCTGGAACCATCGATCATGGCAGTGGACACTGGATTTCGGAAAAGAAACATTGGCTTGTCTAATAATTGGTTCCTCATTCATGTTTTAATTACTGTTGTTAGTATTGTAACTGTGCTGCGCAACTACGATCTGATTCCTGATCAGATTCCGATCCATTACAACAGCAGTTGGAACGTAGACCGCTATGCAGCTAAATCTTTTAGTTCTGTGTTTATGCCTACGATCATGCAAGTGTTCATAACACTTTTGTTCATATTTGAGAATTGGAGTATTCGCAGAGTAAAGCAGCAGGTTCAACCCAATGATCCTAACCGTTCCATCAGACAAGACGCAGCTTACCGCCGTACTTGGTCATATTTTATGCTTACAGCAAGCTTCTTAATAGTTATCCTGTTTTCCGTCGTGCAACTAAACATGATATCTCTGCTTAACATGAGTTTCGCTATCCCTATAATCCTAATCATAATAGCCCTTGTCATCCTATACGCCTTGGCCTTAACGTTCTGGGCTGGTCAGGGCGAAAGCCGCTTGGAGCGATCTGCCGATAGCTCCAATGTCAGACCTGTCCATGACGATGATAAATGGCGATTAGGTATGATTTATTTCAATCGCAAAGATCCAAACCTAATCGTCAAGAAAAGGCTCGGAGTCGGCTGGGGATTAAATTTCGGTCACCCAGTAAGCTGGCTGTTTTGGCTCGGAATTATTGTACTGTTAGTTGTGGTGCGGTAACAAGGCTTGGAGGTTAATACTCACCGGAGTATAGGCGAAGTTAGAGTTTCGAAACAGAATATGTACCGAAAAAAACGCCTAAAGGGCGTTTTTTATTATCTTTAAGGATCTCAGTAATATCTTTTTTGAATTAAATCGCATCTTAAAGAGTATTTCTCGTATTAATATCTCTTTGTTACAATCAGATTGTTATCTAAAGGAGGGTATAAAATGAACTATCGCAAATTAGGAACTAGTGGCTTACATCTAAGTGAGATTGCTTATGGTAATTGGATTACACATGGTGCTCAAGTGGACAATGATACTGCCCATGCTTGTGTTCGCGCTGCATTGGATGTAGGGATCACAACATTTGATACTGCAGATGTATATTCCGATACGAAAGCTGAGATGGTGCTGGGCCAAGCATTAAAAGGAGTGCACAGAGCTGATATCGAATTGTGTACCAAGGTGTGCCATCCCACAGGGACGGGACGTAACGCAAGAGGTCTGTCCCGCAAGCATATTATGGAGGCGTGCCATGCTTCACTGAACAGATTACAGACCGATTACATTGATATCTATTATGCGCATCGCTTTGACGCAACAGTATCCCTTGAAGAGACCTTCTTGGCTTTTTCGGATCTGGTACGTCAAGGTAAGGTTCTCTATGTCGGGATAAGTGAGTGGACGGCGGATCAGATAGCAGAAGGTGCTGCTTTGGCGAGAGAATTAAAGGTGCCATTAGTGGCTAGTCAACCTCAATATTCGATGTTATGGCGCGTGATGGAGACGGAGGTAGTTCAAGCTTGTGAGCGGGAAGGGATTGGACAGGTGGTCTGGTCGCCGCTTGCTCAAGGGATTCTTTCAGGCAAATATATGCCAGGTCAACCATTGCCAGAGGGTTCTCGTGCTTCAACAGCTGCGGGCTCACCATTTATGAATAAATTGGCGGGTCAGTGGCTTCGGACTGAGGTGCTTGAGGCGGTCTCGAATCTCTCTTCCATCGCCAGTGAAGTTGGGTTGACGCTTCCGCAGTTGGCTATAGCATGGGTGTTGCAAAATCCACAAGTCTCATCTGCAATTATTGGGGCATCCAAACCTGAGCAGGTTATAGAAAATGCCAAAGCTGCGGGAGTTCGTCTGGATAGGGAAGTGATGTTGGAAATCGATAGGGTGCTAGAAGGACTCGTTGAACGTGATCCTAGAAAAACGGGCTGAATATTATATCATTCACCATTAATAACTTCTGAACTCATTTGTCCTATGATCTCTAGTAACGCGGATAAGGAGGCACGATCGCAATCGGTTCTCCAAGCGGCATAAAGGGGAATCGATGGTGTGCTTTCTTCAAAGGGACGAAATGTGACACCTTCACGCTGAAAAATAGCAACTGATGAGGGCACAATGGAAACTCCAAGATTAGCAGCTACCAAGTTTACAATGGTGTACATCTGAATGGCTTCCTGTACAACATTCGGATACATGTCGTGTTGGGCGCAGAAGCTCATAATGAGGTCATGAAAAGGAGCTCCTAAATGACGTGGGAACGATATAAATGGCTCTAAAGCTAAAGAGCGAATGGATAACACCGGTAAATGAGCTAGGTGATGCTGCTCTGGCAAAACGGCAATAAGCGATTCATTGACTAAGGGACGATGCTCGATATGTTTGCCCGACTCTGTATAACGTACAAATCCAATGTGAATCGTTCCTTCATGTAAAGCCTGCCACTGCTGAGCAGACGTCATCTCATGTAATGTGAGTTGGACTTGTGGATAACGTTCCCGAAACATTTTTAACATATCAACCAATACTCCACCAGCTGCAGAATCTATAAATCCAATGTTCAAATGTCCGATAATTCCTTGATCGACTAATTGTGTTGTTTTAATAGAGCGTTCCAGTTGAGATAAAATGGATTTAGCCTCCTCTAGAAATACCGCCCCCGCTGACGTGAGACGAACTTGTCTTTTATTCCGTTCTAATAGTTTCACACCAATCTCATTCTCCAGAGCTTGAATTTGCTGGCTTAAGGGAGGCTGCGTCATATTTAGCTTCTCTGCTGCACGGTTAAAATGCAGTTCCTCTGCTACTGCGATAAAGTATTGTAATTTTTTTATGTCCATACTTTTCATTCTCCCTTGAAATGCTTCTCCAAGCAAGTATAAGGATCTTTGAACGAAAATGAAAGGAATGACATGTCGTCTCCTCACTTAAACTCTACCTCCCATCTTACTTTTAGACAAAAAAACATTTTTGCAGTCAAAGACATGATGTGTAAAAACGCATACATTTAAATAGAAAGTTTGAGGATCATGGGAGGTAATGAGGATGAAAAATAGAAAGATAATGTTTATGAGCCCACACCATGTGGAAACGGTTGAAGAGGAGCTTGTACTTAAGGCTTTAGGTGACCATGAGGTACTCGTAAAATTGATTTATTCGCTGATTAGTCCGGGAACGGAGATGGCAATGTTATCTGGCAAAGAGGATTGGGCAAAGCTCCCGCTGTGTCCAGGTTATGCAAGCGTCAGTCGTATCGTAGAATGTGGTAAAGGTGTTCAGGAATTTCAAGCGGGCGATGTGGTTTTTCATTACGGAACTCATTGCGAATATCAAGTGGTTGAAGCTAGGGATGTTTTCATTCGAGTGCCGGATGCGCTAGACTTGAAATGGGTACCGTTTACCCGGATGGCTACGGTAGCTTTTACATCGATACGTGTGTCGGATATCGAACTTGGAGACAAAGTGAGTGTGACAGGTCTTGGATTGGTAGGCAATCTTGCAGCTCAATTGGCGCGTTTGCAGGGGGCTACGGTAATTGGTATGGATTTGTCCAAAGAACGGCTGCGGACCGCGCGTCAATGCGGTGTGGATTACACACTGGACAGTGGCGAAGGATTGGTAAAAGAGCAGATTATGACGTTAACTAAGGGCAAGGGTGTTTCCAGTCATATTGAGGCAACCGGTGTTTCCAAAGTTGGGGTTGATAGTCTTCAATACATCGGCTCACAGGGAGAAATCATCTTTTTGGGTAGCCCGCGTGGAGAATACAATACAGATATTACGGATGTGCTTAATTACTGTCATCTGTATAACCGGGGATGCATTACATTTAAAGGTGCTCACGAATGGCGTTATCCAACAGAGCCTAATTCGTTTGTGAAACATTCCTTGGTGCGTAATTCTGGCATTGTCTTCGAGCTTATGCAACAACAGAAGCTGCACATCGAACCTTTGATTAGCCATGTCATCAAGCCGGAGCAAGCTAGCGAAGCCTATGAGGGATTAAGAACCAACAAAGATCAGTATAATGGCGTACTGTTTGATTGGTCATAAAGGGGGAGAACGACGATGATAAGAGGATTAACAACAGCGGGTTTGGGAGAAATTGCTTCTAATGAAGAATATATCAGACTTGCGAGCCAATTCGGGTTTCAGGCCATAGACGTCAATCCATTAGAGTTGGTACAGCAGTATGGCAAGGATGGGGCCATCCAATTACTGGAAAGTCATGGCATCATGCTAGGATCATTTGGTTTAGAGGTAGATTGGCGCACGACAGAGGAAAGCTTTAGGGAAAGTCTGAAATCGCTTACGCTGATGGCTGAGGCCGCTGCTGCATTAAATTGCACCACATGCTGTACCTATATTTTGCCTTCGACAGATCTTCCGGTCGCATCGTTCATGATTGCAGCCACTAGACGTTTAAGACTATGTGCAGAAATATTAGGCGCCTATGGTATTTCGTTAGCCTTAGAGTTCGTTGGTCCTCATCACTTACGTACACAATGGGCAAATCCGCTAATCTGGACGATGCAAGATACGTTGGACTGGATGGATACAATTCAAGTGAGAAATATCGGTTTATTACTGGATTCCTATCATTGGCATACGAATGGATTAACGAGTGAGGACCTGCTGAAATTACAACCGCATCAAATTGCGTATGTCCATATTAATGATGCTAAACCTCTGCCGATAGAGGAATTGCTAGATTCCGATCGATTGTATCCAGGGGAAGGATCCATTGATCTTACCGGATTCTTGGGAAGCTTGAAAAAGATCGGATACAAGGGCGTTATCGCTCAAGAAGTGCTAGCGCCAGCTTCATCACAAAGTTCATCTGAACTATTTTCTCGTTCCAAAGCAGGCTTCGATAAAGTATTCTCATCACTGGAAATCTAACCCCATCGAATCCAACATTGGAAGGAGCGTTAAGGATGAGTCTGTTCAAGGGTAGAATCGCTGCACACACCATCACTTGGGGGCAAGCGCATTTCAAAGCGTTGGAGGAAGTCTCCAGACTGGGTTTCACGGGGATTGAGCCGTGGGCGTCTTTTGCACTTCAATATGAAGAAAGTCCAGAACAATTACAAGAGCTCATGGCTGGGTACGGGCTGGAGATGACTGCGTTGTATGGAGGTACGGCTGGGGGACAGCAGCAAAAATTCGGCAATGCCGCGAACACTTCGAGTATCATTGACTACAATGTGCGACTTGCTAAAATCATAGCGAAGTGTGGAGCAGACATCCTTGTCCTAGGGCCAGGTGGCACTCGGGATCAACCCTCATCGCTGGAAGAATTGAAGGTTGCCGCAGCCACGATGAATGAAGTGGCGAAAAGAACCTATGCCTTAGGGGTAAAGACATGTGTTCATCCGCATTTGTGGACGGAATTGCAAGACGAGAAAGAAATTGAGATTGTGATGAGCCTGACAGATCCGCGGGTGGTATATCTTGCCCCGGATTCAGCACATCTGCTCGGAGCGGGGATGGACCCGGCATCTATCATCCGAACGTATCAGGACAGGGTAGCTTATGTTCATTTGAAGGACCTGACAGATAGGTCTGCCGCTACACTTGATACACAGCTTCCTCATTTTTGTGAGTTAGGCAAAGGATCTGTTGATCTACACGCAACTATTGAAGCGCTGAATGAAATTGATTATTCCGGTTGGATGACACTCGAAGTGGACGAATCGCTAAATAGCCCGTACAATACCATGGAAATCTGCCGAGATTATGTAGAAGATCACTTAAAGATTCCGGTTAGGATATAAAATAAGATCAATAAAATGTCAGAAGAAGGAGAAGATTCGAGGTGAATGAGTCGTGGATGAACAGCATTTCCCCTTATGTTCGAGTAGCCAAAGTCATGGAATCCTCCTTACTAGCAGGTGAATGGTTGGATCAAGATCACGTGTATACCTATATAGATCAGGGAGAGGCGGAGTTTTTCTTGAATGGGGTGAAGTTCCTGGTTCGAGAAGGGGATGTGCTGCTCATGCATCCATGCTTGCCCCATATAATTAGGTCCACCTCGGCTTTACCCTTAGTGCAGTATATCTTTCATTTTGATTTGTATGATAACGAGGATAAAAGCTCATCGGATCAAGCGGATGGACTTAGGCCCGGGATCCAGGATATCATGCCAAGTGAAATGCAGCTTGCTGATATTTATCCGCTATCTCATCTGCAGCTCCCAGATCGAATCGAATTGAAGAGAAAATTCATGCAACTGCAAAAAGAGATGCTAGATCCAACGTACGGTGGGGTATTAATCAACAAGTCTATCTGTTTGGAATTGTTGTTTTTGTTCTTTAGGAATCAGAATCTGTCCAAAGGAACGGAAGGGAAGAGAACCAAAGGATGGCCTTTAATTGAAGGCGCCATTCATCACATGCACCAGTGTTATCAAGATCCGCAGTTAAGTAATGAATCTATCAGTAGTCATGTTGGGGTGACTGCCAATCATTTGTCGTATGTGTTCAAGACTCAGCTTGGGGTGACCATTCATAATTATTTGAAGCATGTTCGTATCGAGCAGGCTAAATTGAGAATCATTCAGGGAAAGCAAAATCTAACGGAGATTGCCGAAGATGTGGGGTTTTCTAGTATTCATCTGTTCAGTCGGACGTTCAAAACAAATGTGGGAGTAATGCCTAGTAAGTTTGCCGCGATGCGATCTGCTTTAATCAATAAATCGCAATAAAGGAATCGACCATCTGCTCTTTGGGATGGTTGATTTTTTTCCTCTGAACATAGGATTACATACGTCTATAGGCCTCTTAATATAGTATAATCATACTGTATTGCTCAAAGTTGGAGATAGGGATATAGCACTATTAAATACTATTGACGAATGAGGAGTCTATGAGAACTTCGGAGAATAAAATTAAGTTAAGTCATATGTTGTACGTAGTAGTATTCATCTGCCTGCTGATTGCAATACGCTGGAGCTGGTACAATCATTTTACTCTGTCCAATCCTCCTGTAGTGGAGCAAGGTGTGCTCGATTTGCGGGGAGTAGACCTTGAATCACTAAGCTCCTTTCCATTGGATGGAGAATGGGAGTTTTATCCTGAACAATGGGTGAACGCTGCCAATATGGATAGTGTTTTAAAAGGCCAGATGCTTCAGGTGCCGGGTAACTGGAATTCTGTATTCAATTCTGCTGAGCAAAAGAAAGCGTATGGATATGGAACTTATCATTTGCGGATTCTGCTAGATCGCCCCTTGTCTGAGCCACTTAGCTTTTGGTTCCAATCCATCTATACTTCTTCTGAAGTGGAGATTAATGGAACAATTCTCTCACGGTTTGGAGTGTTATCTGACGAGAAGGAAGAGCATGTTTATGTGACGAAAGCATTCTTAATCAGTTATACACCTACAGATCAGAAGCATCTGGATCTGTTTGTTCGGACGTCAAATTATGAGTCTCCACTAAAAGGAGGCATAATTCGGTCCGTGGAGTTTGGCATTCAACATGAGGTAGACACTATATACTGGAATTCCATTGGCTTGCAGCTAGTCGTAGGAGTCATGCTTCTTCTACATGGGTTGTATTTATTGATTATCTATCTGATGGATGTACGAAAAACAGAGCTGATTATTTTTTTTCTAATGATGGTCGCTGCGGCTGTATCCATTGGGGTTGAACATAATGGACTGATGTTCCGGTTTCTTCATGTTGATTTTGCCTGGATGCTGAGGTTAAAGGTTCTTTCGTATATAGGGTTTTGTTTATTCCTTTTATTGATGGGAAGAGAACTATTGGGGAATCGACGGAAAGGCAAGGCGTTTTATAGTTACATCCTGTCAGTTCTCATTTTTACTTTATTTATTATTGTAGGTCCTGAAGAGGCAGTGTTATATATCATCGGAAAAGGGTATTACATGATCCTGTATTACGTTCCAGTGTGTTGGACGGTATATTATTTTTGGAAGATGGTAGCCTTACGAGCTGAAGGTGCTCTATTTTTATTGTTTTCAGTGTTAGCAGTACTAAATAATATGTTGTGGGGGGCTGTCTACTATGCCGGTAGCTCACAATTTATGTTTTATCCCGTAGATTTAATTGCTGCCCTTGCCGCATTTTCCGCCTATTGGTTTAGGAGATATTTTCATCAATCCCATCAAAATGTGTTACTGAACGCTCAATTGGCGGAATCCAATAAATTAAAGGACCGTTTTCTAGCCAATACGTCACATGAGCTGCGCACTCCACTGCATGGGATTATGAATATTGCCCAAAGTGTGTTAACAAGAAAAAAACATGTGCTGGATGAAGAGAGCCAGCGTGACATGGAATTGCTAATTATGGTCAGTCGCCGGATGTCGCTTATGCTGAATGACTTGCTTGATGTTGTGCGATTGCAGGATAAGCGGATTGTGATGAATATAAAGGCGTTGCAAGTGAGGTCATTGGCTGAAGGTGTACTGGATATGTTACGTTTCTTAACCGGTGGGACGAAGGTGGAGCTTCGAATGTCTATAGATGAGAATCTGCCTCGTGTTTATGCTGATGAGGAGCGATTGGTGCAGATTCTGATTAATTTAGTTCATAACGCACTAAAGTACACCGAACAGGGAAGTGTTGAACTGGCCGCAGAACAAGTGGGTGGGGATGTATGGATACATGTTACGGATACAGGAGTAGGTATGGATGAAGCTTTGAAAAAGCGTGTTTTTATGCGCTATGAACAAGGGGCTTACGGTCAAGGCGGCATTGGGCTGGGGCTTAGCATCTGTAAGGAGTTGGTCGAACTGCATGGCAGTGAATTATTGCTGCAATCGCAGCCGGGTCAGGGAAGTAAGTTCAGCTTCAAATTACCTGTAGCTAAAGGGAGCCTGCAGTCATCTATTTCAGATTTTCATACAGAAAAAGATTCGGATCCATTGTCACCATTCAGCACGTGGATAACTGCGGAGAAATCAGCTATGGTGGCTGCCGCCTATAACACAAAGGAAGTAGAGGCACTCTCGAAGCTCGATACAGACGCTGACATCATACATGTGCTAGCGGTTGATGATGATTCGGTCAATTTAAAAGTTCTGCAAAATATTTTATCAGATGGAGCTTATCGGATTGATACAACGACTTCAGCCCGTGAGGCACTGGATATGTTGCATCATGAGCAGTTCGATTTGGTTATCGCTGATGTGATGATGCCGGGCATGTCTGGATATGAATTGACAAGATTGATACGCGAGCGGTTCACGATGTATGAACTGCCTATTATTCTATTGACCGCTCGCAGTGAGCAGGAGGATGTCTATGCAGGTTTCTTGGCTGGCGCTAATGACTATGTAACCAAGCCAGTAGATGCCATGGAATTGAAGTATCGTGCTTCGTCGCTCACTTCTATGAAGCAAGCAGTCAATGATCGTTTGAGAATGGAGGCTGCTTATTTACAAGCGCAGATCCATCCACATTTTCTCTTTAATACATTAAATTCGATTATGTCCTTGAGTGATTTTGACACTGTCAAAATGAAAGATCTTTCAGATGCATTCACTACTTATCTGCGGATCAGCTTTGACTTCTTAAATGCAGGCAAACTTGTTTCGCTGTCGCAAGAGCTGGAGCTGGTCGAGAATTATGTATATATCCAGCAGCAGCGTTTTGAGGAGAGGCTGCAGGTTGAATGGGAGGTAGACGCGAATCTACAGCTTCTAATTCCTCCGCTGACCATTCAGCCACTGGTCGAGAACGCCGTCCGGCATGGGATCTTAAGTCGGGCAAAAGGTGGAACCTTGCGTATTCACATCGAGACACATGCGGAGGCTGTTCATTTTATCATTGCTGATACGGGGATTGGAATGGATGAAGCTCAAGTCAGTAAGTTATTGCAACCAAAAAGTCTTAAGGATCAAGGAATTGGGCTCCTTAATACAGATCGGAGATTAACACAATTATATGGACAAGGCTTGAAGATTCAAAGTATTCCTGGGGTGGGAACTACGGTATCTTTCATTATTCCTGATTAGGAGGGTTATAAAACCATCCTTTTCTGTCCAGCTGTAATTGAGTGGATGTGATTTGGATGATCAATTCTTCCACGGCGGATAAGGTTGCAACTATACAGACAATGGTTGTCCAAATGGTGGGGTTACTATGGGAAAGCCATATAGGAGTTACAAATAAGAGAAGCCCGGTGAGTTTATTGCCGTAGGTATGGATACTTGCGTAAGTTTTGAATCTGCGGAGGGCAATCCCTGTCGATGTTATGCGGATGGCCGCGATCAAGAAGATCCATAGGATGAATTCGAGGGTAAGACCCAGATACGGATACAAAGTAAATAAGCAGATACCGATTAGTATCGTGTCGGCAGCAGAATCCAGCTTTGCTCCGAGATTACTTGTTGTGCCTGATTTTCGGGCAATTGGACCATCTATCAGATCGGTGACTCCGCAAAGGATATAAATTGCAAGAAAGGCCGAACTTAGCGGCTCGAAGAATAACAGCATTATTGCCAAAATAATTCTGCCAAGTGTAATACAGTTAGGTATAACTTTCAACTTCAATCCCACCTTTGTTCATGACCTCATTTAATTCTATTGTACCAGAGGAAGAGTATATGCTATTTGGAAAAGGATTATAAGATAGTATTGAAGAAGTAGTGAAGTAGAAGTATAGATTAGGATTCTAGCGGTAAATTAGGAGGGATTTTATGAAGCAGAATACAAACTTAAAGGTACATACATTAGCTGATATCGAACATCTGAAAATTCACGGCAGAACAACAGGGTCACTTTCTCCACTAACGTTATTTTGGACAGGCAGTGCGGTCGAATTAAATGTTAAAAGCTCTGAGCTATGGCTTGAAGTAGAAGCAGATTATGATGTTTATGAACCCTGGATTAGCATCCTGATCAATTCCGTTCCTGTTAGCAGACAAATGTTAGTAGCAGGCAGGTATTGGATTTGTGTATTTAGAGGCATGAATGATCGTGTTGTCAACAATATTCGTATTGTAAAAGATGTGCAGGCAATGAGTGGAGATCCTGGCTGCTCTTTGCAGATACATGCGGTGAAGATGGATGGAAAATTCCTGCCGGTTGCGGACAAACCCCACAAGATAGAGTTCATAGGTGACAGCATCACATCCGGAGAAGGAAGTATAGGTGCCAAGGCTGAAGAAGATTGGATTCCAATGTGGTTTAGCGCCATCAACAACTATACCAGAATGACAGCAGATGCTTTAAATGCAGAATATAGAGTTATTTCTCAAAGTGGCTGGGGAGTCCTTACTAGCTGGGATAATAATCCGCACGGTAATATCCCTGATTGTTATGAGCAGGTTTGTGGTCTTCTAACTGGAGCAAAAAACGAAGCTTTAGGAGCTTTTCAAGAACATTCTTTTGAAACCTGGCAGCCAGATGTTGTGGTAGTTAATCTAGGAACAAATGATGGGGGCGCCTTTCAATCGCCAGAATGGAAAGATGAGGTAACAGGGGAGAGCCATAAACAACGCTTAAATGAAGACGGGACCTATCATGAGGATGATATACAAGCTTTTGTCGATGCCGCTGAGAAATTTCTGATGAAGCTTAGAAAAAATAATCAACATGCACATCTCGTATGGGCATATGGGATGCTTGGTATCCCGATGATGCCAGCGATCTACCGGGCGGTCGATGTTTATAGCAAGAAAACAGGGGACAAGCAGGTTTCTGTATTGCAGCTTCCAAATATGACGGATGAGACCATAGGGGCAAGAAGTCATCCGGGAGCATTAGCTCATGAACAAGCGGCAAAAGAGTTGACGGGGTATTTGAAAGGGATTCTAGCGAGCGAAAGTTAATGAGGAATTCATAAAAAAACAAGCCTGAGCGAAAGGATCACGCTCTGGCTTGTTTTTATTTACTTTAGTCTATTTGGTAGATACAGACTTGAACCATTCGTTAACTTCTTTGGTGATTTGATCACCACCATTTGCTTTCCAGTTGGAAACAAAGGAGTCAAAGGCATCTACAGGTAGCTTACCGTAAATGATTTTGTTGAAGGTTTCCATTTCGGATTGACGAAGCAGATTCCATTTGGATACCATCGTTGGTGTCGCAGCGCCAGTGAAATAGTTCTGTCTACGAATGTCTATTTGTGACATAACAACTTTTGCAGCGGCCCAGTTTTCCGGTTTACGGAACTCAGCCATTTGTTTTTCATAAGGAGTTACAGGGGTTTCACCATCAGCAAGTTTAACCAATGTCTTCATGAACAGATCAGGAATACGAGCCGGTCCAGTTAAGAAAGGAAACTCATTGGAGAAGTCTTTAATCTTCTCTTTATCACTAGTAGGCTTTCCATCAATCATGTCCCAATCGTAGCCTTTAGCAAAGCCGTATTCAAATTCACTACCAGCTGCTGGATTAGCTAGGTTATCAAGCAAGTAGTTGTAGTATAAGAAAATTGCTTCAGGGTGCTTAGCATCTTTGTTAATCATGATACTAGCGTTTACCCCAGAGTTCTGCCATTTGGTACCGATGAGTCCGTCTGGACCTGCTGGAACCGGATAAGCTTTGATCTTCGCTCCAGGTACATTTTTCATAAGATCGGGAGCCGGCCAGTCTGGAACCCAGTTTGCCCCTGGTAGAATACCTGCGGCGCCTTTTGTCCAGCTTTCAGCAGATTTACCTTCATCCCAAAGTGCAGAGTCTGTGTGAATATAACCTTTGTCCATCCACTCACTAAGCTTAGCAAGGGCTTGTTTAGCACCAGGGTTAATGGAACCGTATTCTAGATTGCCGTCGGCATCTTTATTCCATTGTTCCTCAATCGTACCGTAAGCACCGAATAACCAGTCGAGTTGGCCCATCCAGGTGTTTGTATTATTTTTCAAAGAAATCGCAAGTGGGAAAACATCTTTAGGTGCTAGACCGTCAGGGTTTTCGTTCTTAAATTTGTCCATGATATTCTCAAGATCGGCGATTGTTTTTGGAGCCTGAAGGTTCAGCTTTTCCATCCAATCTTCACGTAACCAGAGAAGAGTATCGTCATTATCGGTATATTCAAGGATCGGCATATTGTATTTCTTACCGTCTTTTGTGAATGGATACCAAAGTTCTGGGTGTGCTGCAGCATGATCTTTTAGAATTTTATTAGCATATTTGTCGAACAACTCATCGATAGCAATGAACTGACCGGAATCAATCAGTTGATTGGTCAATACTGCATTGGTTGGTACAGAAACGAAGTCAGGCAGCTTTTCGCCAGAAGCAATGGCAAGCTGAAGCTTTTGTCTGTATTGATCGTCATTGGCAGGATACCAAGTATCTTTATGCTTCATGCCCAGTGTTTCCAGCATCCAGCGATCGTGAACATTGTTTTCTTTGGTATCACCTTGAACATATTTCTTCGGCATCAATACCGAACTGAACTCGATGGGTGGATCGTATTTACCTTTTTCAAAAGCAGCATCTGCTTCAGATAAACTAGTCTCAGACGATGTGGTATTGTTTTGTTTGGCGTTTTCATTATTTCCGCCGCCACTGCCACAGGCTGTGAGTGTGATAAGTGCTGTGACCGTTAACAACGACCACATTTTTTTGAACTTGATCATTCTTTAATTCCCCCTACTGTGTATGATCTTTACAAGTGTAACTTTAACAACTAGTCGGGGATGGCATCTATATGAGATTTTTAGTTTCGATAGGACTCTATCATGCTATTTATTATTGTCTCGATATTCCTGCGGCGTTACTCCGAACTGTCGTTTGAACACTTTTATAAAATAAGCAGGGTCCATATAGCCGATCTCCATGCTGATTTCATAGACTTTTTTAGAGGTAGTCTTCAGCTTATGGCAGGCGCGATCCATGCGCAGGCGCGAGATATAATCGCTTATTCCTTCACCCGTTTCAATCTTATAAATTTTTGATAAATGAGTCGGATGGAGGTTTACATGGTCAGCCAGAACCCGTAATGAAACATCTAAATGCAGGTTTTTGTCTGTGAAATCTTGAATCTTTTTCACATATTCAGACCTGATGTCTTTAATTTCGTTAGACGTTCCCTCTTTCAATTTGCTCAGAATGCTCAGGGACCATTTTCTAAGTTTACCGATGGTCGAGAACGCTTCACCGCTTTGCAACCAACCGAGATCGTCTCCCGCTAAGTTAGCTAGAGTATGCCCATTTCGGTGTGCGAGATTCGTGAAGGATGCAGTGATTAAAAAACCGGCCTCCATGCAATGCTCCCACGATTCAGACCATTTCTCATCCAGCTCCGTGCAGACAGCGAGTAGTTTCTCTTGCGCAGCATCCCAATGCCCACTTTCAAGCAGGTGTATTAGTGTCGGCGGGGTGTAAAGGGCATCCAAAGGTCCTTGGGTAGTGGAAGGTTCAAATTCGCTGACCCGCATTACGAATTCGCGCTCGTCTCCCACGATCTGCCGGAAATAAGCTGTAGCCTGACGGAAACGGCTCGACACCTTCTCGGGAAACTGGAACCACTCGGTGATTACTATGGACAGGGAACCTTTCAGAAATTGCTTAACCTTATACTGAAGCTGTAAAGAAAGCTTTTCTAGGATGGTTTCTTTGCCGATGTCGGATCCTTTCTCTTTAAGCTGAAGCAGAAACACAAGATATCCATGTTCCTCTTTAACGCCCCAGACCTGCATGAATTCACCCATAATCTCTTCAGCCATATTGATGATGGCATATTCAATTAAGGTTTGATCATTATTGTTATAATGGCTAAATTCTTCTTCCATGCGTACAAGCATCAAAGCGCAATCGCCAGAATGGAAGGGCAAATCATAAGTTACGAGCTTCCGTTCCCATTCGCCAGCTTGAAATTGATGACCTTGCAAGGCATCAAGGAGCAGTTGACCACGTAAAAGCGGCAGATTCTCACGAAGGGTAAACTGGGTTCTTTTAAGCGAACTGATAAGTTCCCATTCTGTGTTCAATTGCTCGATGGCAGTTTTGACTGCACCGATAATTTCATCATCGGTAGGTGGCTTAAGTAAGTAATCGACGGCATTATGCTGAAGTGCTTTTTTGGCGTAATCGAACTCCGAATGGCCTGATAAAATAATACATTTGATCTTTTTATCACGTTTTCTTATCCGCTCTATTAATTCAATTCCCGTCATTTCGGGCATTTGGATATCCGAGATCACAATATCAATAGGGTTGGTATCGATAATTTGTAGCGCTTCACGTGCTGAATACGCTTTATGCACCTGTTCAATGCCTAGCGTATGCCAGGGTTTAGTCATGGCAAGATTATCTACCCAGTGTGCTTCATCGTCTACTATAATCATTTGCATGTTGTTATTCTCCTTGATGATTCTTAAATTTAGAATATTCATCCTCCGTAGGGATTTCCCAGATAATCTCTGTTCGGAAACCTCCAAGAGGGGATGGTTTAAAGGTTAGACAGGATTGATTGCCGAACAGGTGCATGATCCGCTGATTCGTATTCCAGAGCCCGCAGCCCATTTCTTCCTGCAATGGCTCCTGCATTTTACGATTCAAAGCTTCCAGCTGCTCCGGATTCAAGCCAGGTCCGTCGTCATCAATGTAGATCTTGCAGAAGCCGTTCGAAATCTCACCACTAATGCTGATCTCACCCGATGAATACGATTTGGCCACTCCGTGAATGACTGAATTCTCCACAATAGGTTGTAGCATTAGACGTGGCACAGACTGGCTTAACATGTTCTCAGGGATTTCGATATGATAATCAATTCTGGCATTGCGCAGCTTTTGAATATCCAAATAGTTGACGAGCAGCTTGATTTCTTCATCCAGTGACGCGGTTTCCCGTTCCATTCGGGTAGTATAACGGTAGTAAGCACTTAAATTATAAGCCATGGAGACGACAGCGTCCTCATCCTTCATTTGGGCCATATTGATAATATAACCAAGGCAGTTATAGAGAAAATGCGGATTGATTTGCGCCTGCAGTTGCTTAAGTGTAGCTTCGCGGGCACGGATTTTCTCATTGAACACATTCTCTATCAGGTCTTGAATTTGATGGGACATATCATTAAAGCGATGGAATAGAAACGAAAACTCGTTCCGGCCCTCGTTATGAAGACGTACAGAATAATCTCCACGCTGCACGCGCCGTAAGCCTTTAATTAGCTTTTTGATAGGATATTGAACATTTCTGTATAGTAATATGGAAGCGGAAATTCCCATAACAAACAGCAAAATCATCGAGATATAGAACAAATCCTGACTGAGCGAAATGGGTTTTAGGATTTGATATAGAGGGACAACATCTATTAAATTCCAATCCAAATA
Organism: Paenibacillus sp. FSL H7-0943; assembly: GCF_037963265.1. Taxonomy (NCBI): domain Bacteria; kingdom Bacillati; phylum Bacillota; class Bacilli; order Caryophanales; family Paenibacillaceae; genus Paenibacillus; species Paenibacillus sp. FSL H7-0943. The sequence goes on along the minus strand of NZ_CP150148.1, from coordinate 4,309,291 downwards.
GGAGGACTTCACAGAGCTGACCAAGTAGTTCTTGCCATTGAGTTTGACTACATCCTGGGTAGTATTCTCAGGTGAGTGTTTATCCAGGTAACGAATGAGTTCTTCAGATAGCTGCTTGTCCGCACTGCGATTCAGAATTGGCGAGTTCCCTTTATGATAGAGAAAAGGATCACCTTGTCCACCTTCCTTGTACGTATCCAGCATGTTCTGAATATTCTCATAACTGAAGCTGGCCTCAATCACCAAGTTGCTTCCCGTCAACATCCCCGGCTGAGCTAAGGAATCTGTATAGAACCAGTAGAAGGATTTTAACTCGTCTTTAGATTCCAAGCTGTGATCGCCATACGTCCATTTTCCACTCATATTTCTTTTTAAGTAATCCTCATCATACCCAAATGCTCGATTGTAGTTGGAGATGACATCTTTATTTTGCTGTGAATGTACGGCATATCTGGCAGGCCAAATATCTGCAACCCCGGATTGAAGCACCATCTTTTCCTGAATGACATACCGGGTCTGCATCTGATCATATCGATCCGCCCAAATGTTTAATCCGTTGAAGGCTCTGACATTGGGATCTCTAGAAAGGATAAGGGTGAAGTCCATCATCTGATTAATACGCGAATCAATTTGACTGGACAGAAAAGTGAGCTGCTTCGTATTGGACACCTGCAGCTCTTTGCTTACAACATCGTATGTGACGTTATTTGAAAAGGTATACATGATAATAATGGGGATGAACAAGAGTATGATCAGGCAGTTTATTTTGGCAAACAAACTAAACCGGGATTGTGTTAATTCTCTCAGGGATGTAAAGCGCTTCCAAATATTCATAAATGTACCCTCCAGATGATGTCCTAATAAAACCATATCAAGCCTAACAATGTTATATAGTCAAACCTGAGAAACGCCTGATACTATTTATAGCAGAGATCCCCATCACACACAAAATATTTTTTTTGGGAACAGGAGAGAGCTATGGAGGCTAATTCAATACAGCAGGTAGGCCTGGAAAATAAACCAAGTATAAAAAGAAAAAGAAAAAAAGGCTATAAACAACCATGGGTGCTCCACTTCATGGTATTACCGGCGGCAATTATGGTTTTTATTTTTTCTTATATCCCCATGTCAGGAATACTCATGGCATTTCAGGATTATAAGCCTGCATTAGGATTTTTTGATTCCGAATGGGTCGGACTTAAGCATTTTAGGTACATGTGGGAGAACGATTACTTCCTGCAAATTACCTGGAACACACTGTTTTTTGCTTGCTCCAAAATTGTTTTGAACCTGATTATTCCTTTTATATTCGCCTTGTTGCTTAATGAGGTAAGGAATATGGGCCTTAAAAGATCTATTCAAACACTCGTCTATCTACCGCATTTCTTGTCATGGGTTACCCTTTCAGGAATTCTGATCGATATCCTAGCACAAACAGGGATCGTGAATCAGTTTATTTCGTCCGTTTTCGGCATAAAACCGATCTTTTTTCTAGGGGACGGCAACTGGTTCCGATTTACCATCATAGCCAGTGATGTTTGGAAAGAATTTGGTTTCAACACGATCATTTTCCTAGCTGCGCTATCCGGCATTAATCCATCACTTTATGAAGCTGCTGAAGTGGATGGGGCAGGTCGCTGGAAGCAAACGATGTATATTACCATACCAGCACTTATTCCAATTGCTATTGTAATTGCGACCTTGGCACTGGGCAATGTATTGAACGCCAACTTTGACCAGGTATTTAACCTATATAGTCCTTTGATCTATCAACAAGGGGATATCATTGATACCTTTGTATATAGAGAAGGTCTTCTCAGCGGACAATTCAGCTTTGCGACCGCAGTTAATCTTTTTAAATCAGCAATTAGTTTAATTCTAATCGTTATTTCATACCGACTTGCCTATAGATTTGCAGGGTACAGAATTTTCTAGAAAGGATGACAACAAATGTACCATAAAACCCTTCCATATCGAATATTTAGCATATTCAATAATGTGCTCCTAACTATCCTTTCGGTGCTCTGCTTGCTGCCATTGTATCACTTACTCATGGTATCTCTTAGTGCGTCCGCCCCAGCCAATGCTGGGTTGGTCACCTTTTGGCCAATTGGCTTCACTTTGGAGGCCTATGCAAAAACTTTTAACAATACTAATTTTCTTACATCCCTGTGGGTGTCGGTAGAGCGGACAATACTAGGAACAGCACTTGCACTGGTAGTAAATACGGTTGCAGCCTATGCTCTTTCTAAGGAAACTAGAGTTTTCCGGGCGCGTAATATCTATCTTTGGTATTTTGTCGTAACCATGTTGTTCAGTGGGGGTCTGATTCCGGGATATATCCTGATTCTAAAGCTCGGGCTGATGAATTCTTTGATGGCACTTATCTTACCTGGATTGGTAGCCGTATTTAACATCATTTTGCTGCTGAACTTCTTCCGTGGTGTACCTAAGGACCTTGAGGAAGCAGCCTTTATTGATGGAGCAGGACATTTTAAGACCTTTTTGAAAATATATTTACCAGTCTCCTTACCAGTCATTGCAACAGTTTCCCTATTCATGATGGTGGGCCATTGGAACTCTTACTTTGACGGTATAATCTATATCAGAGATTCGGATAAGCTGCCACTGGCGACGTTTATGCAGACCATTATCGTTCAGGCAGATATGTCCAAGCTTGATCCGTCAGCTGTAGCTAACTTGTCTCAACGGACCATACGGGCTTCACAGATTTTCATAAGTGCGCTACCAATATTGTTGGTTTATCCATTCCTGCAACGTTATTTTGTGACAGGGATTGTAGTCGGAGCAGTAAAAGAATAGTCAAAAAAGAGGGAGTTACTGGACTAGTCCATGTAGCTCCCTTTTTTTTGTAGGTATGGCATGCAAATAAGCATTCCCAGATGAATTGCGCCTTCTAAAATACGGTGCTATACTTTTGGCATGAAATATGCTCGGAGGTGGTACAGTGCTAATGTTGAAATGCCCATTAGCTAGAAGTTCCTCACGCAAAGCCTAATATAGGGCGATACTTTGCGTGAGGTGCGATGGATGGATATATCGCCCAACTTAATTTTATCGTTTCTATAAATGGGCTTTGCACCTTATGAACTTTTAATATAAATAAGGGGCTGAAAAGCGATGTGTACACCATTTATTAGAAACCATCAATATAACTTAATTAAGAAACAAACGAAATTTGTTCTGCATACCCTGCGAACCGTTGCGGATCGTAGAGTCTTGGAGACTGTAAGATATAGTGCTGCTACGAACATTATTGAGGCATTTCCTTCTCTTACGGAGAATCACAAGCAGATGCTGGAACAAATATCGACCTTCGAAACTGCAGAAGATTTCCAGAGATATCTTAGTGAATTAGAACCATACCTAGAGTCATATCCGACGATTACGCTGAAGCAGATTCAGAAGCTATTCCCTAAGAATAAGAAACTGAAAGTACCTGATCTACAACTCATCGACTATCGCAACATAACGTATTTGAGTTGGATAGATATTGCCAGTAATAAATTATTCATTATCTATCCGTACGAAGGACAGTTCATTGGTATTGAGGGTAGAATCACACCAACGCACAAAAAAGGGTACTGCATGTTCTGCAATCGGCATCAAGAGCTTGCATTCTTTTATGTTAAGACCAAGAATGTGAACGTTTCGCCGGATAATATTTCTGCTGTGGGTCAATACGTATGTCTGGATAATCTGGAATGTAATCGGAGCATAACCGATACAGCTAAGCTTGAGAGGTTCATTCTCTCTGTCCGCAAATAATGTTTAGAAAAGGCTCCCTTAGTGGGAGCCTTTTTTGTTAAAAATATTGTCAGGATATAGACAATCCGTTTCATTGAAGCAATGGGGCACGACATTAGTGGATATAATGAGATTCAAGGGCCGAATGAATAATATAAGCGTTTACAAACAGAGAATTCGAGTGGTTATAAAAATAGTCAGAAAATTTCCATATGACGTGCTTTGTTACTTAAGCTATAATGAGGTCTAAAAAAGAAAACGGGGCGTTATAATGAATCAAATGAAGGGTAACAAAAATCTTCTCTCGGAGAAGGAGGAACGCTTCTCTTCCGCGGGCTTTATTTTTGCCGCCATCGGCAGCTCGGTTGGGCTAGGGAATATGTGGAAGTTTCCTTATATTACAGGAGAAAATGGGGGGGCAGCTTTTTTCCTGCTTTTCATCGTCTGTTTAGTGCTGATAGGGTTACCGGTGCTATTGGCAGAACTGGCTATCGGACGCAGCGGGCGTGGTAGCGCGGCGACCTCTTTTATGCGGGCTGGAGGCGCGAAGAGTTGGTTTGCAGCTGGAATGTTGCAGGTACTTGCGCCGTTTCTAATTCTCTCCTTTTATATTATTGTTGCTGGCTGGACGCTGAACTATTCGATGATTGCTTTTAATGGACAACTATTCAGCACTACTGATTATGCAGGCGAATTCAATTCGTTTGTCTCCGGATATATGCCGATCGTTTGGCAGGGGATAGCCATTCTGATTACGGCGGGTGTAGTCATCCTTGGCGTATCAGGCGGGATTGAGAAATTTAACAAAGTATTAATTCCTGGTATGGTCGTACTCCTTGTAGTGTTAATGATTCGCGCAGTAACCTTACCGGGTGCATCCGCAGGGGTATCTTTTTTCCTAAAACCGGACTTTTCAGTGTTGACAGCGGAATCTGCGCTAGTTGCATTGGGACATGCCTTCTTTTCATTATCGCTCGGGATGGGGATTCTCCTGACTTACGGATCTTATGTTGATAAAAAACAATCGCTGGGTACCGCTGCAATCGCAATCGGTGCAGGAGATTTGTTATACGCGTTTATCGCAGGCTTGATTATTTTTCCGACGACGTTCTCATTTGGTATTGCTCCTGATCAGGGGCCTTCGCTGATTTTTATCGCTTTGCCAGCCGCTTTCTCGGCTATGCCTTTTGGTGCGCTCTTCGGCGGTTTGTTCTTTATCTTGCTGGCGATTGCTGCTCTAACCTCAGCTGTATCGCTGCTTGAAGTGCCTGTATCCTTCACAATGGAGCGCTGGAATTGGAGCCGGAAACGTTCGGTTTGGATTTTGACGCTGATCTGTTTCCTTCTTAGTATTCCTTTAGCGATGTCACTGGGAATGTTCCCGGAGCTAACAATTGGTGGCAAATCTCTATTTGATGGGCTGGACTTTATCACCTCTAACATTATGCTGCCGCTTGGAGGTCTGCTGATTACCATCTTCGCCGGTTATTTCTGGAAAGGTGCAGCGGAAGCCGCTGGACTACAGGCGCGCTGGTTCCGTGTTTGGCTGTTTATGCTCCGTTATGTGGCGCCGATCCTAGTGTTCCTAGTGCTGCTCCATACCTCGGGGATTATTTCCTTCTAATTCTGAAATTTATTTATCCAAAAATAGCTCTACAACCCCTGAGGGTTGTAGGGTTTTTTTGTGTTGAAAAGAGGGGATTAAATTGATTTTTAATTCCTACTTGACTAGGTGGAATAATTGGAATATAGTATAAAAAAGCTTGAACGGTATGGAAGGGAATGTAACTAACCAATCCATTCTTAACTAATAATTGTATACAATTATACAAATATATTATTGGGATTCGGACCCCACAGATTATCGATGAGGAGCAGTATAGAAATGGCGATACGATCACGAAGGTTATCAAAGGATAATACCTACTATGAATTAAAACAAAAAATTATTGATAGCGAGTTTGAACCGAATCAACCTGTAAATGAAGAAAATTTGGCGGCCTTGCTCGGGGTCAGCCGCACACCTCTAAGAGAGGCGATACAGAGACTGGAGAACGAGGATTTTCTGGTTCGACAGCCAAATGGAAGACTGCGGGTAGCTTCAGTAACCCTTAAAGAGGTTGAAGAAATATTTCTTATTCGCAGCATGCTTGAAGGCTATATTGCAAGAAGTGCAGCTAAGCATGCCACAGAGAAAGATATTGTGAATTTAACGACGATGATTACAAAAATGAAACACTCGTTCCAGCTTGGTGATAATCAGAATTTTGTTACATATGGATTTGAGTTCCATGATTATTTATCAGAAATCAGCGAACTAAAAACCTTCGAGAAGGTTCTGAATCAATTAAGAGATCATTCGCTTCGTTATTGTCGATTCGTCTCTATGCATGGAGATTGGAACACACAAGCGGATGAAGAACATGATCTTATTTTACAAATGATCGCTGCTAAAAATGAAGATGGTGCTGAAAAAGCCATGCAAGATCATATTTTAAGCAGTCTATCGACTGCGCTTGATCGCATCAAAGGGATTGAAGAAAAGCTGGAAGCATAACGAAAGGGGAGTACGTCACCTATGAAACCACTGACTGAAGTTGAGCAAGCTTTAGCTAATCAATTAATAGAGGTTCGCAGAAACCTGCATCGTGAGCCTGAATTAGCGTATGAAGAGTTTAAAACCACAACAAAATTACGGGAATGGCTGACCCAAGCCAATATTCACATCCTTGACTTGCCTTTACAAACCGGACTCATCGCAGAGATCGGGCAGGGTCACGGACCCATAGTGGCCATTCGTTGTGATATTGATGCACTTCCCATAGAGGAACAAACTGAATTGTCCTTTGCCTCAGAGATCCCAGGAAAGATGCATGCCTGTGGTCACGATTTTCACACGGCTACTATTTTAGGTGCTGCATTATTATTAAAGGCTCGTGAAAATGAACTACCTGGAAAGGTTAGAGTATTGTTTCAACCCGCGGAAGAAACAGGGCATGGGGCGGAAAGCGTCTTAGCCTCGGGAGGACTCCAGGATGTGGCGGCTATATTTGGTCTCCATAATTCACCTGACTTGCCTACGGGAGCTTTTGGAACAAGAACAGGAGCTTTAACAGCCGGTGTTGACCGGTTTGAAATTACAATAAAAGGTGTCGGCGCTCATGCTGCTTATCCTGAAAAAGGTGTGGATACGATTGTAACTGCGGCTCAAATCATTACCGCACTACAAACCATCGTAAGTCGCCAAAACAGCACCACTGAACCAGTAGTGTTAAGTGTTACCCGAATTAATGGAGGCTTCACATGGAATGTATTGCCGGAAAAAGTCGAATTAGAAGGTACAGTAAGAACTTACAATGAAGAGATTCGCCGCAATATTCCAATACAAATGACTCGTCTTATCGAAGGGATTGCTGCGGGAGCTGGGGCAGAGGCCCAGTTACACTGGCATCCAGGTCCACCCGCAACGATAAATCATGGGGAATGGGCGGACTTTACCAAAGAGATCGCCTCAGATTTCGGCTATGAAGTACATGATATTCCTCCACAGATGGGTGGAGAAGATTTCTCTTTTTATTTACAACAGATACCGGGTGCTTTTGTGAATATAGGATCGGGTCCAGCCTATCCCTTACATCACCCTCGTTTCGATGTTGATGAAGCTGCGATATTGCCAGCTGCTAAGTACTTCGCTTTATTGGCAGAACAAGCGCTGGTGAAGCTGCAAGAGGAAGCTTAATCCTAAAGATGATTGAGGGGAATGGAAATGATTGAATTAAAGAATGTTTACAAATCGTTCACTCGGAAAGGGACAACTATTGATGCTCTTAAAGGAATCGATTTAAAGGTCGAGAAAGGCGATATATTCGGGGTTATCGGCTATAGCGGTGCTGGGAAAAGTACATTAATTCGTTTAGTCAATTATTTGGAAAGACCCACCAAAGGACAAGTTATGGTCGCTGGACGTGATTTGGGAACATACAACGATAAAGAGTTGCGTACCGCTAAGAAAAATATCGGAATGATTTTTCAACATTTTAATCTATTAGAATCAAAAAAAGTATTTGATAATGTGGCGATCCCTCTAGTTCTCCTAAAAAAGAATAAAAATGAAATCCGCCAGCGGGTAATGGAGCTGCTAGAGTTTGTTGGATTAAGTGACAAAGCGGGGAGTTACCCGAGTGAGCTATCAGGTGGTCAGAAGCAACGTGTCGGGATTGCCAGAGCGCTTGCCTCGAATCCGTCTATCCTTTTATGTGACGAAGCGACCTCTGCCTTAGATCCACAGACCACACATTCTATCTTACAGCTATTAAAAAAAATCAATGCTGAATACAACATTACCGTGATGATCATTACACATGAAATGTCCGTGATTCAAGAAATTTGTAACAAGGTAGCGGTCATGGAAGAAGGCCGGATTATTGAGCAAGGAAGTGTTCTAGATGTATTCGGAAGTCCAAAACATCTGACCACGCAAAATTTCGTGAAGACGGTTATTCAAAATAGCATGACCTCTAGCGTGCGGAAATCTATCAAAACAGAACCCGGAAGTCAGCTGTACAAGCTTAATTTTGTGGGAGCAAGTGCCTCTGAGCCTATCCTGTTTGAAATGATTCGCTCCTGCGATATAAAGGTCAATATTTTATTTGCGAATACGACGGAGATTCAAGAAACAACACTGGGAACAGTGATCATTCAATTCGATGGTGAGGCAGCAGAGATTAACAATGCATTATCTTTCTTAACAAGAAATGGAGTCGGTGTAGAGGAGGTAGAATCTAATGTTTTCGACCACAGTAACAGGTGATCAATTTCTGCAGGCGATTATAGAAACAATTCAAATGGTAGGGTTCTCCTTGTTTGTTGGTTCCCTGATTGGGATCCCATTTGGGATATTGCTTGTCATCACTCGTCCGGGTGGGGTTTTGGAGAACAAAGCGCTTTACGCCGTACTAAATCCAATTATCAACATCATTCGCTCATTGCCTTTTATTATTTTACTGGTTGCGATTGTGCCTTTCACACGATTGATTGTTCATACTTCAATTGGGACAAGCGCAGCGATCGTACCCTTGATTATCTATATCGCACCTTATATAGGACGGTTGGTAGAGAACTCACTGCTTGAAGTGAATCCGGGAATCCTTGAAGCCGCTGAGGCGATGGGAGCCACTCCTTTTCAAGTCATTTGGTACTTTTTATTGCCAGAGGCGGTTGGATCCTTAATCCTGTCTCTTACTACAGCGACGATTGGTTTGATAGGTGCAACTGCAATGGCTGGAACGGTAGGGGGAGGCGGCGTGGGAGACTTGGCGATCGTATATGGATACCAACGCTTTGACACTGTTGTCGTAGTAGCCACCGTGATTATCCTCATTATTTTAGTGCAAGGTATTCAATCTTTAGGCAACACGCTAGCAAGAAAAATTCGCCGTTACTAGTTACTACATATTCTGGGAGGGACTCGACAGATGAGTGAATGGAGTAAGCAAGATCGTTTTAAAGCATTATTATCTGGAGAACGGGCGGATCGTCCAATCGGAAGTGGTTGGCGCCATTTTATCGACAAAGAACAAACTGCAGATGATTTAGCAGAAACTACGATTTCTTTTACGAAAAAATATGATTGGGATTGGGTCAAGATTAATCCAAGAGCGACTTATCTGGCGGAAGCTTGGGGGAATCAATACGATTTTACGGATTATCAGACCGTATTTCCGAGACAGCAAACGACGGCTATTCCAACAGCGGCTAGTCTGTGGGATATCGACGTCAAAAAGGCAGTCCAGTCAGCCCCTTTGGCAGAGCATTTAGATGCGGTTAGAAAAATTCGTCAAGGGTTACCAGACACCCCGCTAATCCAAACGGTATTTTCACCATTAACAGTATTGCTATTTATTGTAGGGCGTTCTGCTTACGTTACTAAAACGGTGTTTGGTATTGAGCACCCGGTAACTTTGGAATCCTTGTTTAAAGAACATCGAGCGGCAGCACATCATGCGCTACATGCGATTTCCTTAACCTTAGCCGATTATGTACAAGAGTTACAGCAAGCGGGTTCTGACGGTTTGTTCTACGCAGTGACGGGCACAGCTCACCCAGGATTATTTGATGAAGCTATGTTTGACGAACTGTCCAGACCTTATGATTCTATTGTTTTAGAAGCAGCAAGCTATGGAAAAAACATTCTTCATACTTGTGGAGCCTACGCCCAGCCTGAGAAGTTTAACGATTATCGGATTGACGGGATCAGTTGGGATACGATAGCCGAGGGGAATCCAGGGTTAGAGGCAAATCTCAAGGCTACTAAAGTGGGTGGAGTCGATCATGGGTTGTTTGCGGTAAACGATATTGCCCAAATCAAGCAGCAGGCTGAAGATGCATTAAAGTTAATGAAAGACCAGCCGTTTATTCTATCACCAAATTGCGCAATCCCACTCAATGTGACGGATGAGGCGTTGGCACAATTTAAAAAATCTATATTGGAATAGGGGAAATAAGTATGAAAAAGTTAATGTTAGTGATGATGATAGGTGTTCTTGCAGTGTTGACGGCTTGTGGCAATAAAGAGGCGGGGGATTCTGGAGATAAGAAAAAGCTTACCGTTGGATTTGGTGTCGGAACCTATGAGGAACAATTCCGCCAATCGATTCTACCGATTCTAGAGAAACAAGGGTATTCCGTTGACATTAAAACCTTCTCGCAAAACATGCAGGTCAATCCAGCAATGAAGGAAGGCTCCATTGACGCAAGCATATTCCAAAGTACAGCTTATATGGAGGCCATTAACGAAGAAATCAATGCAGATATGGTCGGAATTGCTTATGTTCCAGGTGCTCCACAAGGTCTTTATTCTGTAAATCATACCACGCTAGACGATGTTAAAGACGGTACAACCGTAGCTGTTCCGAACGATCCGGTAAACCAAGAGCGTGCACTGCGTATTCTGGAAGAATTGGGTTGGGTCAAAATTAAAGAAGGGGCAGGCGTAGCGGATTTTAATATTAATAGTATGGAACCGGATAAATATAATATTGATATTAAAATATTGGACCCCGCTCAAATCCTTGTCTCCCTTCAAGATGTTGATTATGGCGTTGTAAATGGTAATTATATTGCTAATTCGGACAGAAAGATTACGGATGCTTTGAAAATAGAAAACACACCTATGGAACACAGAATTATCGTATCGGTTAATAAAAAGGATGAAAATTCTCAGTGGGCTAAAGATTTGAAAGCTGCTTATGAATCCAAAGAGTTTGAAGAATATATTCTTGGATTAGAAAAATATGATGGTTTCATTCTACCTGAAGCTTGGGACAACAATTAATTAAGGAAGTGAACGGAGTGACCAAAGAAAAGATTCATTTTATTGGTGGCGGACAGATGGCGGAAGCGATCATCCGCGCATGTATAGCGAATAACACCTTGTCTGTAAATCAAATTAGTGTATCGGATATTAATGAAACGCGTCTGCAGTTTTTGAATACCAAATACGGTGTAGATACGGAGAGTTCGCAAGAGCATAACCTGTCTACAGCAGATGTGATTGTAGTGGCAGTTCGCCCACAGGATGATTTAACTACCCTTGGTCAAAACGTACAACAATTCGCTACAGCTTCTGCCGCAATCGTATCGATTGTGGCGGGTGTGACAAATGATCAGTTAGCTGGGTATTTTGGAGTTGAACGGTCCATTATCCGGGTTATCCCCAATACTTTAACCGATACAGGATATGGCTATAGTGGTGTAGCATTAAATGCTTATGCTACTCGTGATCAAGTGGAGCATTTCCTACTCGGCTTTGGAAAAGTACAATATCTGGATGAGGCGTTAATGGATGTTTTCACTGGATTTGGTGTGGCGGGTCCTAACTATATCTATTATTTCATTGAATCTCTCGTGGATGCAGGTGTACTTGCCGGACTGCCGCGTGAGCAAGCCTGGAAGGTTGCACTGGAGAATATGATGGGCTCGGTAGCAATGCTGCAACAGACAGGGCTGCATCCACGACAGCTGCTGGATATTAATAATTCACCTGGCGGTGTCGGCATGCATGGCTTGTACGAATTAAACAACAGTGATTTCGCAGCGGGTCTGCAAAGAAGTGTTCTGGTAGCCGTAAAACGTACTACTGAGCTGGGAGTGAAGTAATCATGGCAACGATGAAATGGGATCATTTAGTTCACTATGTCAATGATTTGGCCAAACCGGTTGAGATCTTTGGAGCTCATGGATTGGTTGCTTTTAAGGGAGGCTCTCATAAAGATTGGGGAACCTATAATGCCTTAAGTTACTTTGGGCTAACCTATCTCGAGTTTCTGGGCATTGAGAATCTTGAGCTGGCAAAGGCAACTGAACATAATTTAGTGGTGAAAGATGCAGTAAAACTTCTACCAGAACATGAAGTTCTAAGTAGAGTAGTCATCCGGACGGATGATATTGAAGAAGTAGCGGCTTCCCTGAAAGCAGCAGGCTTATCATTATCTCCAATTATCGATGGTAAGCGTCTAGATAACGAGGGAAGATTAATAGAGTGGCGGATGATGACCATTGCTGGTGACTTTGGGGGACTGGTCTATCCGTTCATCATTCAATGGAGCGGAACGGATACAGAGCGAGTGGAAAGATTAACATCATCTGGAGTCATTAAGCCTCATCCTGCGGGAGAAGTCGAAATCGTGCGTGCTGTATTCCATGTCTCCGATCCTGAAGCTGCAGCCAACCATTGGGGAACGATATTCGGACTGCCAGTTACGAAGTCAGAGGATGATACCTTCAGCCTTAAGATTGGCGATAGATCATTTGCTTTCGTGCAAGGAGACGAGAACCAATTCAAGCAGGTGGTTTTTGAAACGGATTCGTTAGACCTGAAAGGGAAGACGATTTCGATTGGTGATGGGGAGTATGTTTTCGTTTAAGGGACTAGTATCTTTATAATTTTAGAAATAAAGACTTACTTGAAGGGATCGATACCTCGAGTAAGTCTTTTTGCTATTCACCGAAGGTACTAATGATTCTGGCATTTTTTTGTTTTAATAAATTTGTAAGATTTATTGAATTCCATTATATGGTACGATATCCATGGTATAAAAGGAGGTGAAGATAATCGGTGCAGAACAAAAATACGTGGCCCATTTCCACTCCGGATAAGCTTAGTGTGGATCTAGCGCAGATAAAAAACCTTGATTATGCCTCTAAATTTATATTACTATAGACATTTTTATCTTGTCTGTCACTATGGATTTTGATAAACATAATGGATAAATATAAATATTACATATGGAGGTAATTACGGATGAAAACTCACTATTACTTAGATTGGTTTTATGATAAGGGTTTTTCTGAGAAGCTAGTCAATGTGTTGCATGAGGATATAACAGACAGAAAATCGCTGGTTATGATTAGCGCTGAATCGTCTGATTTTAGTGATGAACAAGTTAATATTGATAGTGTTTTTGAAAGGACATGGTTTAATCAGGCTAACATTTATTTTGATGAATATCATTTCATTGATGACCGCACGCAGAAGGAAGATGCCCAGCGATTAATTCAAAACGCCTCTGTCGTTTTTTTATGTGGTGGAACCGCTCGGGACCAAAAGCACCTTTTGACGGAATATGAATTATCGGATTTGATTAAAAAAAGCAATGCTGTTGTAATGGGAACAAGTGCTGGTGGGATGAACATGTCTGATGAATATGTGGATGAATGCACTGTTTGTGAAGGTATGGCTCTTAATCACTTTTCTTTTGAAGCTCATTTTGATCATGATAACACCGCGATGATTGAGGAGCGTTTCCCTTTATCGAATAAAATGGATATTTATGTGGCGGCAGACAAAGATGGTGCTGTACGTGTGAAGGGCAACAAAATCGACATTATAGGCAATGTATATTTAATTTCCCACTCAAAGATTCAGAAATTGGCTGAGACGCTCTAATTATGGTTGAGTGGTTGTGACACTGACGGTTAACTGAATGGTATTTGTTTTCAGTCCCTACTTGACAGCACCTTAAGAGCTAATCGGGTTGATTAATCCTGCGAACAAGGAAGATTTCCCATAACGCGCATACGATGTTGAAGTCATCAGCATTCGATCTTGAATTTATATCATTCGAGATCCATGTAAAGTTATCGGAATCTGCGATGGTAAGGATATGAATTTTCAAGTGAAGAAGCGTTTGATACACTGAGAGGAGAAATCAAGTCTCTTTTCTTATATACGGGGTCTAGAAAGGAGTGAATAAGCAATGGAGTGGAAAGGTGATGCAAAGGCCAATAAAAAAAGAGAGTCTCAGTTCACTGAGGAACTATCGGAGTCACAATTATCGGCTTTAGAATATGTTACGAATTACGCGCGAACTCGAAAAAGTGAAGCAGTTCAGACCATCCATGAAATTCTTCAAATGTCTAATGTGGATCGGGAAGAGTTTGAAGATGCTGTGGTCAAAATAAAGTCACATGCGAAGATTGCTCTACATTTCCATCCAGATCGACTAGATCCGGTAAAGAAAAGTGTTGCAGAGGCGCTATTGGAGCAAGGTGTGTACAAGAGCCAATTTGAGACCTTGTTATCCAGTGGTAGTGTATCAGCCTATTCTGGCGGTCCACGTGATTTGTGGGAGGAAAGACTATTTGGAGGGGCATACCAACAAGAGGGTGCTTCGAATAGCGAACGCCCTAAATATGGCGCTCTTGATTTGATGCGTCATTCGGATGGGCCAGCTCCGCGCTTTGGCTCCTGCTATTTCCTCCTATTCCCTGAGGTTTCTTATCGCAGTACATACACCTATATGGATTCGCATCAAAACCCTGTACAGAAAGGGACATATGCAGAATTTGATGATATGATGGCGGCATTACTAGAGGAGATTTTCTTAAGAGATTCCGCTCTAGGGGAAAAAAATCTTCAATCACAAAAATTAGTCGACCATCTTCGGGTCAACCTCACAATGCCGTTTTCAGACCCTTCAAAGGGTGAAGCTAAACGTAATCTTAACCACTATATTGAAGCGCAAGTTCATGGAAACATCCGTCTAAAGGAAGATGTGGAAATCTTAGTAGCCGATCCTTCATTCAAGGGTACTCCAACAGGGCAAGTCCTGGAGCAAATATGTTTACAGTATGCCGTCCAACTCTATTGGCACATGGGATTCGCGATGTGGGTAGACGAAGTGCCTTCAGATTTTAGAGGGCCTACGATGCCCTCCTTGGCTAAGCGTATTGCTCATGACGGTTATATCGATACGAGCATGATTGGATCTGCTGCTATGCACTTAAAGCATGATCCTTCAGCATGGCGGGACCGAGGAACCGAAAAAGAAGTACTTCAAGAATTAAAACTCTTATGGCATGTTTTGGTAAAGTACGGAAAGCCGCTCCGAAACTTTAAGTTGTAAGAAGCCTTGGTACGCTTGAAGTTATGGGCATTTAAGTAAACAAACAAATAAATAAGCGAATTTCCCTCCGTATGAGATATTTGACTTGTCATTGATGGGATGTTTGGGTGAATCAATAGTAAGAAGCTTCTGCCAAAGGAATTGGTGGGAGTTTTTTTGCATGTGGAAATTTTCTCGATTTGATAGATTTACAAAATATGGAATATATGCTATCTTATCTATGAAAGCGCATCCAAGAGATGGTATATTGAACTTTTATTTACCATATTTAACATAGGGAGGAAAGGTGGAAATGAAAAATTTGCTCAAGAAGGCAATCACAATGATGCTGGCATTTACTCTGCTGCTTGGATTGATGACAGCGCCGCCCGTTCATGCAGACAACGCACTTTTCACAATTGAAGGCGAAAACGCTCAGCTCACCTCCGATCTTCAAGTGACGACCCAAATTTACGGACAGCCCAAACCCGGATACTCCGGAAGCGGATTTGTCTGGATGCAGAATTCCGGTACAATTACCTTCACAGTGACTGTCCCGGAAACCGGCATGTATACGATCTCCACACGTTATATGCAGGAGCTCAGTGCTGACGGAAGACTTCAATCTTTAGCCGTTAACGGCGTTACGAAGGGTTCGTATATGCTACCCTATTCGACCACGTGGTCGAATTTCGATTTTGGTTATCACAAGCTGAATCAAGGCAGCAACACTATTCAACTGAAGGCCGGCTGGGGTTTCGCTTATTTTGATGCTTTCACGGTGGATTATGCCGATCTTGATCCCCTGGATGTGCAGCCTGTTCTCAGCGATCCTCAAGCCACATCAGAAACTCAGCTGCTGATGAATTATTTAACGGAGGTTTACGGCAATCATATGATCTCCGGTCAGCAGGAGATTTACGGAGGCGGAAATGATGGCAATTCCGAGCTGGAGTTTGATTGGATTCACAATTTGACCGGAAAGTATCCGGCCATCCGCGGATTTGATTTGATGAATTACAATCCGCTTTACGGCTGGGAGGATGGTACAACCGCCCGGATGATCGATTGGGTGAATAACCGGGGCGGGATTGCGACAAATAGCTGGCATATCACTGTACCCAAAGATTTCACCGCCTATCAGCTCGGGGAATTTGTGGATTGGAAGAAAGCCACCTATAAGCCGACAGAAACCAATTTTAATACTGCTAATGCGGTAGTTCCAGGTACGAAAGAATACCAATATGTACAACTGGCTATTGAGGATTTGGCGGAGCAACTGCAGATTCTGCAAAATAACAATGTGCCGGTTATCTTCAGACCCTTCCATGAGGCGGAGGGCAACGGCGGATTGAATGGGGAAGGTGCATGGTTCTGGTGGGCTTCCGCTGGCTCGGAGGTGTACAAGCAATTATGGGATCTGCTCTATACCGAACTTACAGAAACGTATGGCCTGCACAATTTGATCTGGACCTACAACAGCTACGTGTACAGCACTTCTCCCGCATGGTATCCCGGCGATGATCAGGTGGATATTGTAGGCTATGATAAATACAATACGATCTATAACCGCTATGACGGTTTGTCTGGTGTCCCCAATGAGGACGCAATTACCTCGATTTTCTATCAGCTTGTTGATTTAACAGGCGGTACGAAAATGGTAGCCATGACGGAGAACGACACCGTTCCAAGCGTTCAGAATCTGACAGAGGAAAAATCGGGCTGGCTCTATTTCTTACCGTGGTATGGTGAGCATCTCATGAGTTCCGCCTTTAATTATCCGGCCACCTTAACAACGCTGTACCAAAGCAATTATGTAATCACGCTCGATGAGCTGCCTGATTTGAAGGTTAACAATCCAATTCCAAGTGCGTCTATCACACCTGCAAACGTCGAATTTGATAAAAATGCCTCCAATCAGAATGACAAAGCCATCACCGTGAATTCAAACGGCAATACGTTAACCGCTCTCCGGACAGGCGCCAATGCATTGACAGCGACTCAGGATTATACCTTGAGTGGAAATACGCTGCTGCTCAAAAAAGCATTTCTGGCGACACTGCCGGTTGGCGAGCATTCGATCATCTTTGATTTTAATAAAGGACAAGATCCCGTATTAAAAGTGAAAATTGTCGATTCCACGCCAAGCGCATCCATTGCGCCCGTGAGCGCTGCATTTGATAAAGCAGCGAATCTAGCCCAGGATATTTCCGTAGCCCTTACCTTAAATGGACACCAGCTTGCAAGTATCACAAATGGAAATTCCACACTTTTAGCGAGTCAGGATTATACGGCATCAAGCGCTGCTGTTGTTCTGAAAAAATCCTATCTTTCCACGCTGCCGCTGGGACAGAATACCCTAACCTTTCATTTTAATGGAGGAAATAATGCTGTTCTTACAGTGAACGTAGCGGATAGTAGTGTTCCAGTACCCACTGGAGATTTGACGGTCCAAGCTTTTAATGGCAACACAAGTGCCTCCACCAACGGGATTTCACCCAAAATCAAAGTAGTCAATACCGGTGATTCAGCGATTCAACTAAGTGATGTGAAGGTCCGGTATTACTATACGATTGATGGCGAGAAAGATCAGAGTTTCTGGATCGACTGGGCCAGCATCGGAAATGCGAATGTAACCGGCAATTTCGTTAAGCTGGCGACTCCTGTTGCCAGTGCAGATTATGTTTTGGAAATTGGTTTCACGAGTTCGGCTGGAACACTTAATCCAGGTCAGAGCGCAGAAATTCAAACCCGTTTCTCCAAAACCGACTGGTCCAATTACAACCAGGCTAATGATTATTCGTTCAAGGCATCCAGCAGTCAGTTCATCAACAATGAACAGGTCACCGGGTATATGAATGGTCAGCTTGTGTGGGGGATTGAGCCGTAAGCTTTTAATGAAAAAAGGTATCTTTGTGTAATACAAAGATACCTTTTTTCATTTTGGGAAGAAGCAGGGAGTGCAATGGAAGAACCATTTCTGAAGTAGCCAGATTGCTCGATGATCAGTTTCTGGAGAAGGAAAAGCTTGAATTGAGCGAGATTACCATCGACTGTGTTGGCTATTTTCAGAACAGGAGCAAAGAAATTTTGTTAAAATTAGGGATTTAGGTGCTTCTGTGGAATTTTTGTAGTCAGTCGCGATTCTCCTGAGTCGTTCCTATGGTGTGCAATGTCGCATTAATCCGGCTGCAATGTCGCAAAAGTACATGGAAATAGAGTATGAAGATAGATTATACTCGCTTTATTGATCTGATAATGAAAATCATTATCATACATAAGGGGGAGTCAGCATGAAAAGAACAAAGAAGAGGCAAGCAACCGGTAGAAAGGTAGATGCTGCCCAAAAAGCAGGACTATTAATGATATGGATGATGGCACTGGTACTTGTGCTAACGGCTTGCGGTACTGGAGGTGGAGCAAATGCGGGCACTGCCGCACTGCCATCTGCTTCAGCCGAGCCGTCACCTACATCTGAGACACAGGCTCAGACTACAGCCTTCCCGGTTACCATCTCGCATATGAAGGGTGAATATACGCTGACTGAGAAGCCGAAGGTCATCGCCGCGCTTGATGTGAAATTCGTCGATCAATTGTTAGCGATAGGCGAGCATCCGGCAGGCAGCGTTGTGGCTGGAGCGAAAGATGCAAAGTTTCCAGAATATTTAAGTGAACAATTGGGTGATGTGAAGGTCCTGGGCACACGCGATGAGCCCAATCTTGAAGCTATTGTAGCGATGAATCCGGATCTTATATTGATGACCGACTTTCAGGAGCAGGTGTATGACAGCGTCAGTAAAATAGCGCCCACAATAGTACTCGACTTCTATGAAGATTGGCGGGATACATCGGCTACCATCGGTATGATAACGGGAAAGCAGGCGGAGGCGAAGGTAGTGCGTCAAGCCTACGAGGACAAAATCGTCGGACTACGGGAGCAGCTGTCGGCGAAGCTGGGCGACGAAACGGTAGCTCTGATTCGCCCAAGACCGGAAGGTATTCGCGTACACGGTCCCGAACATCGGACCGGAAGCATTCTTTATGAGGATTTGGGATTGAATATCCCTACATTCGTTCAGGAGATCAAAGATGATACCTCCGTTGAAATTTCGATGGAGACCATCGCTGATATCGGAGCAGATCACTATTTCCTGTTATCGGATGAATTGTTTGCCAAAGAGGCAGAGGCAATGGCGAACAGTCCGGTCTGGAAATCTCATGATGCCGTTAAAAATAACCGCGTATACAATGTGAATTCAACGCTATGGATCGCTTATTATGGGCCAATTGCCCTCAACATTATTGTAGATCAAACCGCGGAAGCGCTGTTGGGATCGCATTAAAATGGACAACTATCTGTCGTCTGTCACCTGGAAGCAAATGGCGGAGGAATACCGTCTGTGGGTAGGTGAACCGCCTGAAGGCAACGTTCGGACAATTGCCCTTAGCCAGTTGCACGAAGAAGCTGCATGCCGCGAGTATGTAAGCTGGCTTAAGGGTTATATCGGTGCGCCTGATATGCAGGTTGCCGCTTCCATGCTGGCCAAGCGGATCGGTTATCTGTGGATCGCGCCGATGCTGACCGCTATGACCCTTCATAACCGGGAAGTCTCCATCCCGCTGGAGAACAGCTTCCTCTATCATCCGGCTTCCCCAGCTTTTAAAGGGGATACGCGTTTTCCTTTCCTTGCGCTGAACGGGCTTCGAGCGACGGCGGCACCGGAAGACAGGGAAGCGTGGCGAGAAGAGATCGTAGAGGAAATTTTCGCGGTACGTCTTGCGCCGCTGCTGCATACGCTTGCTGCAATTGGTCCCGTCTCCATGGCAGTACTTTGGGAGAATATTATGGTACGTATTGCTCCGCTGTATTCTCCTAGAACAGGTGAATTAGGGCAAGAAAGGCAACGAATACAAGCAGATTTTGCCTTCCTGACCCGGATAGCTCCCGGACAATTGTTCGGCGCAAGACGCAATCCATTTACCCGGTTCACAGAGAACAATGACCTAGCTCCGGTTGCAAAAAAGAAACGTATCACCTGCTGTTTTTATTACAGGATGTCGGCGGAATATTGCGGGAAATGTCCGAAAATTGACAATGAGAATGAATCTCAATTAAAATGACAACAGCAACGCATTCACTTTTGTTGCGGACGCGCTTTCACTAAAGCATGTAATCCTATTCGAGTGCGCCCGTTTAACAGAGGATGCTATTGTCAGGAGATGAGAGAAATGCCGCTGAAAGAACAGGCAAGTTTATGGAGTGATACAACGATCAAGATGCTTGATGTGCGCAGCGGTACTTTGCCACCCGGCGGCGTTATGAGCGAAACCGGATTAACAGCCAATGTGTTGCTGCTGGCAGGCGGCGGGGAAGGTAGGCTTGTGATGAATGGCGAAATTTGCCATATCCAGGCCTATTTCGCTTGTCACGCAGTCAAGGGATCAGCATTTACTTTGACTGCTGGATCAGAAACCATTCATTATACCGTTATTATGTACAAGGCTTTTCCAATGTTGGGGGCTGCCCATGTTCTGTTTCCGCAGCGCAATCACCCGTTACGCACTTCATTTGTTCACCGTCCTGTGCTCCTGGCTGAACTGCATCAGACTGCGGAACAAATCGAAGCCAAATGGAGCCGGGGCGAAGGGCTGGAGCGTTTCCATGCGAATGCGCTACTGCAAGGAATGCTTTACGAGCTTATTATGGAGTATGAATGTGGTCAGAAAGGCACAGAGGCGGATATGGTGGATGTTGTCGCTGCCTATATAGCGGGGCATTATCGTCAGGAGCTGGAGCTTAAGGAGCTGGCAGCGCTTGCCGGATGCAGTACAAGACAGTTACAGCGGCGATTCAAACAGGAGAAGTTACTAGGACCGATGGAATATGTAATCCAGCTGCGGATGGAGAGTGCCGAGCGGATGTTGCGTCATACGGATGCTCCCATCGGCGAAATTGCAGAAAAAACGGGCTATCGCGACATGTATTACTTTAGCAGGGCATTTAAGAAATATCACGGAGTTCCCCCGCAGATCTACAGGCGCACTGCTGCTTCAGGGATCGGTGCTCTCTCAGCATATTCTGGGCTGCCGGATCGCCTGGCCTCATCGTACCAGTCGCTGCAAGGCCCGGTAATTTGTCATATGCGAGGCGAATATTGCGTCACCGCTTCTCCGAGGCGTATCGCCGTACTCGACGTTCAATATGCAGACCATTTGCTTGCGCTTGGGATATCTCCGGCAGGGAGTGTAGGAACGGGTAGTGCAGCGTTAAAATTCCCCCAATATATCAGGGAAAGGCTTAAGACAACGGAAATGCTCGGAACTTATGAGTACCCGGACCTGCAAGCTGTTGAACGGCTGCGGCCGGATTTGATTGTCTGTACTGAGGTGCATGCTCAGCATTATGAACGGTTAAGCCAGATTGCGCCAACCCTAATGTTTCAACGGAATGAGAGCTGGCAGACGATTCTGGGCCTGTTCGGTGAATTGACGGACAAGCGGACAGAGGTGGAGCGTATTATTGCGGATTACCTGCGCCGAACAGCATTGCTGTCTGAGCAGCTTGCAACGGCGCTGGCGGGTCAGAGCGTGGCCTTGATCCGTCCGCGTGAGTCGCTGGTACGGGTGCATACTGCCTCCCATCGCACAGGTGCCGTGCTGTACCGGGATCTTGGTCTGCCAGCTCCTCTATTTGTCGCAGACACTTCCGACACGGCTTATCATATTACAGTTGATAGACTGCCGGCTGTGCATGCCAGCCATTATTTTTTACTTAGTAACGAGATGATGCAGGAGGGGATATCTGCGACAGAGCAAAGCGTCCGAGGGATGTTGGATTCCGATGAGCGGCCGTATATATACCCGGTAGATGCCGCTACATGGATCGGCTGCTACGGACCGACAGGTATCAATTACATTGTGGATCAGGTAGCCCGTACCTTGCTGGCCTGAGCGTATCTAAGAGAATCCCCTAATTTCAGGCTATTTTTAGCCTAAACGTGAACAGCTCCTGTGATTATCACAGGAGCTTGTTTGTGCTGTGGATTATTTTTTGTTGGGATAGCATTTAGAATTATCTGTCTGACCTAAAATATAGTCGATGCTTACTTTATAGAAATTAGCTAGCGTAATTAAAACGGCGCTCGGAACATCCAAAATTCCATTTTCATAGCGGGAGTAGGTGGCTTGTGTAATATGTAAAAGCTCCTCTATTTGTTGCTGTGTCAGATCTTTGTCTTCGCGTAAATCACAGATTCCTGTGTACAATGCTCATCAGCATAAGAATGAAATCCTTTGAAAACTGCGATATCTACTCATTCTTTAAATTTAACTTTTAGAGTAAGGAGTTTTTTGGTTCGTTCTGTTTAGTAAATAGTCAGTACTCGTCTTATGATAATCTGCTAGCTTAATCAGAATGGCCGTGGGAATATCAACATCACCGCGTTCATAATTACTATAAATCCTCTGGCTGCATTGCAAATACTCTGCCATTTGGGTTTGAGTTAAATCTTTATCTTCACGCAAATCTCGGATACGTTGATACATACTAAACACCTCCAAGGCAAGCATATCTTAGCGAATTATTCGCTATTGATTTTTAGCGATAAATTCGCTAAGATGATTGAAGAGATGATTTGGGAGGGATGACTGGTGAGTCTTTTGGAGGATTTATATTACGGGAAAATCTGTCCAAGTGAACTTTTGTGTTTACGCGATCCCGAGTATATACAGAACTCCAAGCTAATCTCAGAGTTTATGGACATCCTAAAAGCAAAGTTATCTATAGAAGACTTTACTATGATTGAACAAGCCTTGGATCTGAGTGGCATGCAGAACTCTATCTCATCCGCTTCCGCCTATACTCTCGGATTCAGAATGGGGGCTGCTATGATAATAGAAGTATTAGAACATAAGGATGAACTTATACACTCTAAGGGAGAAGCTATGTCTTGAAAAAATAAAGATAGAGCTATTAGAGGGTAGAAATCGAGAAGAGGAGAACAAAAATTGAACAATATTCCAAACCGCATATGTTGATAGACGAACTTCTTCAGGCAGAAAGTTGGGGCATTATTCAAGCGAAGTTGGTTCCTGCTATTAAGGAAGCTATCGCTATGGGAGAGGTTGAAAAACTCTCTAAACTTAGGACTAAGATTCCATATTCTTTCGAAAATTCATTAAAGCATTTGAAAAAAGCGGAGCGGGAATTCATTCGAAACGGATGACGGAAGTGGGGGAACCTCTTAACATGCGCTGGTTATATGAAAAAGATAATTTGACGATCAGTTTTACCGTAGTGAGAAACTAAGCCAGTCGGAGGCGTAGTTGATATACCGATTAGCTCTCTTTCTTCGCTTAGGACGGATAAAAATATCGGTATCAGAAGCAGTGAAAAGGATATCATTGCAGCTATCCCTGAGGCATCCCGCAGCGAAAAGAAAGTAGATGGTGTTGTTAACTATTGGGTGAACGTTATCAAGCTTGACGAAGGATTCTATCATCCTTCCCTTGCCTTTGTCGTCAAAGAAGACAAGGTTGAAAATCTAGAGTTAACCAAATTACTTATTGATCTGAGTGAATAAAGAAGGCAGGCTCACATGGCCAGCCTTCTTTATTTAGCTTTACAAGGCGACTTCTTTTTTGTGACCAGCTGGATGCTCCAATTGCTTCATTGGCTGCATAAATTCCCGTTAGAACTGATCCTCCTGTTTCTAAGATACCCTGGTTGATTACCGGAAGCAGCTTATAGCCTAGGGTCTTTTTTTTTTGGTGCCTGTAAAATCGGGGCTTGACCATTAAGGGCAGGGCCTTCTTTACGTTATTCCAGACCATTGACAATTATTGTAAAGATGGTGTATTGTAAGTGATAAGTAGTAAGTAGTAAGTAGTAAGTTAATCAAACGCTCACCATACGGAATAAATATCATCCTGTAAATACGAATTAATGGATAGGGGTGGATGGTTATGATGGATCTTAAATTAGCACCAAGTTTTTCATTGATCGCGCTTAATGCACAGAGAAGTCTTCAGATGACTACTGTTAAGAAAGTGTCTTTGCGCTGCATGGCAGCAGCGGTTATATTGGAGCTTTACTTAGAGGGATGTTTTACACAATCTGAGAACAAGTTAACTTTGCACAAGGAAGCACTTGATCAATCTCATTCAACACTCTATAGAGAAACTGTTCTACAACCCTTACTTCAAAATAGTGCTGAGGTAACGGGTGACCTAAATTGGTGGTTAAAGAAGGCTTCGAGGAAGTCTAACCATCAATTAAAAAAGTTCGAAACTGCGATTTCAGATTATCTTCAAGCAATGAATTTGCTTGAAGATATACCAAGCCTGATAGGGAGCGACATGTATTTTGATTCTGCTGAAGTTGAAATTAGAGCCTATCGCAGTAATATGGAGGCGTACACGAGCATTACAGAGAATATGCGGGCAGAGATTTTGGAAGAGGGCCCAGTAACAGATCAGGTCATTTGTATGCTATGGCTACTTCGTGAATGTGGATGTATGCATGATTTCTTCTCGCTGAACGAATTAGAAGAGGTGAATATCAAATTACATGATCTATACCAAAGTAACTTATGGGCAAAGGCGCTGTTTCCTATACAAATTCGCCAGGGAGTTGAGTTAGGTATCAAACGTTTTTTAGCATTGAAGACAAAGTTTGCGAAGACTTTTATCGGCAGCAGTCTCAATCTTATCTTTCCTGCCCTTGAGCGATCACGAGCTGTCTTTATAGAAACAGAGTCCTGGTTTGATAATTCTAATCAAAGGTTAGACGCAGTTATTACAAGATTAATGTCCTATGGACATGAAGTTAAGGTGCTGGAGAGAGGATCGATTGCGACTCTTAAAATTGATAATTTGCTCTACGATGCGATCCCACATTTTGTAATGATGAAAGTGCCAATTCAAGGTGTGCGTCTTATTCCGAAGCGCCCGCTGTAAAGGAGTTGGTTATCAATGTCTAGACAACGATCCATGGAGAATATTATGGCGTCAGAATATGTATCGATAGGGGAATTAGTAAGAATCACAAATGCTCGTTATAGTACACTCAAACATTATACAGAAGAAGGCATGCTGCCCTTTGAACAGGCAGAGGAGAATTTAACACGCAGATATAAAAGAGAAGAAACCGTCGCGCGCATTCTTTGGATCAAAGAAATGAAAGCAAACGGTTTATCTATCCCACAAATTAAAGAAGCTTTAGGAATGAATTAAATTCCCCTTATCCTTGCAGTCAAATCTAAACCTAACTCCGCGGGAGCTTCCCCCCATACTGCGCGCGCAATTGCTGCAATTTATCCAGCTTGCTTAGACTACTGTCCCTATTCGCTAATCCCACTCCAAGGATCAGATTCTCAATAATATAGGTGGGGCCAACCATGGAATGGAACTCCCAAACCTCACCTCTCCCCGCATAAAGTACGATATCTGCATCTTGGGATCGCGGGTAGACAAGTCTATCTGTGATCAGGATAACCTGGTAATTTGCTTCACGTGCATGGTTCAGTATGACTTCAATCTCAGGCAGTATTTGTACAAACCCAAACACAAGCAAGACATCTTGTTTGTCAGCATGCATTAAGGTCTCTAGCAGCTCATGGCCGCTGGGGGCCATTTTTTTCATTTGAAGACCAAAACGCGCCATTCGATAGATCATTAGCTCTGCTAATCCGGCGCAAGGTCCAGGGCTGTATACATAAATAATCCGAGCTGTAGATATCGCATCTACTGCACGCTTTAGTACATCGTCGCTTAAATAGCGGCGTGTTTCTTGCAAATGATGTGAACAATTGTCCAGCAGCAGTTGAGGGAGTGAGGTATCGTCTGATCGCTGCATGGCATCACGCATTTTTACAGAAGGTGTGGATTCAAAGCGGAAACGGAGCCGGTTTTTAAAATCTTTGGCATGTTTGTATCCCGCAGCTTTCCAGAACCGTGAAACAGAGGCGATGCTCAAATGCAGCTCGTCTGCCATTTCTTGTTCGGTCATATAGACCACACGTTGCTCATTTTTTTGAATAAAGTCGGCAATTATCCGTTGATTAGGCGAAAAAGCGCGATGGTTCCAATCTTTATACAATCTCTCAATCCTCCTATGATGATGCGATAGATAGAATATAACGTGTGAATATGTTGTAAATATTTTTACAACGTTAAAAATATTGAAAAAAATATTACTCTCATTTAACAAATGAAAAAAGCTGTGATGACATGGCCTTCTTATAATGAAGATAAATTCTTATTGGGAGGCCAAATATTTCATGAGCACGATAAAAACGCGTTACACACTGACTCAGTCACAAAAAATGATGATTTTTGTACTGTCGATGTCGCTTTACGGGTTGTCCAATATGTTTACCGAGCTAGTGCCTGGGATCAAACTGGGCCCGATTGAATTATCCATTGAATATTTCGCCTTCATTCCTTTGACATTATGTATGTTGTTTCACCCCTTATATGCGGCGGTCGGAGCAGCTGTTGGTGAGGTAATCTTCGGGGAATTGATGTTAGGCCAATTTGGAGGTTTAGGGGAGCTGGAGAAATTCATTACCTTCTCACTGGCGATGTATACCGCAGGCCGCATGGTATCTGATCCGAAGAATCGTAGACAGGTTGGAGTGGCTGCGATTACCGGCGTGGCGATTCACCAGTTTTTTAGCTCCGTTATAGATATTGTGAAGGTATGGGTAGGGGTAGAAGAGCTAGAGGCTGT
This sequence comes from Paenibacillus sp. FSL H7-0943, assembly GCF_037963265.1. Taxonomy (NCBI): domain Bacteria; kingdom Bacillati; phylum Bacillota; class Bacilli; order Caryophanales; family Paenibacillaceae; genus Paenibacillus; species Paenibacillus sp. FSL H7-0943. Next base: position 4,282,408 of record NZ_CP150148.1, on the reverse strand, counting down.
TAAAGGACTGGCAGAAAGTATCGTTGTAATTGAGGGAGTAGGGTTCTTGAATGATGTCCTCTTCTCCGGTATTTTGTTCGCGCTAATTCCTACTATGTATCTGGTTCCGCGTTTATATGGAAAAATTGAACCATTGCTCGGCATGAAGCCACGTGAGCGGAATATGAAATATGCAACAGGAGCATGGCTATCTCCTAAGCTGGTCATTGCCGGAACCTTTCTAGTGATGGTAGCGGTGGGTTCGGAATTGTTATCGGAATCGGGCTGGAACTTCGGTGATTTTGAGCTTGCAGGCGCGGAATCGAATGAAAAGACCTTGATTTGGCTCAGTATGTTGGTAGCGGCTGTTGTAGCGGCAACGGCGATTATTGCACTGCTTCGGCGTTCGGCACGAAAAAGACAGGAAGCGGGTCAAGCAGATGCGTAATACAATTCTTGAATTGAACAAAATTAACTTTACGTATCCGGGAGCTGAACAACCAGTACTGCAAGACGTAGACTTACGACTGGGAGAAGGGGATTTTATTGCGATCATCGGCAGTAATGGCTCCGGGAAATCTACTCTCTGCAAATGCTTTAACGGCTTAATTCCACATTATTACACTGGTGATTTCAGTGGAGAGGTGACAGTTTGCGGCCAATCTGCGGATGGAAAAAGTGTAGCAGAGCTGTCCAAACGTATCGGTTATGTTTATCAGGATTTCGAGAATCAATTGGTACGACCGACTGTGCTTGATGATGTGTCTTTTACACCTCTGAATTATGGATTTACGGATTACAAGGAACGGGGAGAGCGTGCGCTGGCGTTAACCGGACTTAGTGACTTGAGGCACGAATTTATTTGGCAGTTAAGTGGTGGGCAAAAACATCTGCTCGCTCTGGCCGGAGCACTAGCTATGGATCCGGAAATTCTGGTGATCGACGAACCCGTAGCCCAGCTGGATCCGCAGCATGCCCGTCATATCTATGATATTTTGCAGCGTTTGAATGAGGAGCATGGAAAGACCATTGTAGTGATTGAGCATCATGCGGAATTTATTGCGGATTATTGCAAAAATGTTGTCCTGATGGATCAGGGTAAAATGTGCTGGCAGAAGCCTGTGCGTGAAGCTTTGTCATCTGTACAAGAATTGCTAGAGCTGGGCATATACCCACCGGATGTGACCCGGGCGGCTTGGCTGCTACAGCCTGATGATCAGAAGCCAAAGCTGCTTCCCTTAAATGCTGAGGAAGGCAGTACCCGCATGACGCTTCGTCAGGATGCCAAGGAGACACTTCCAATCGGACGTATGCAAGAGCAGCTCCCCATAGCTGCAAAAGAAGAAAATTCTATCGTTCAGCTGGAGAATGTTCACCTCTCTTACCGTACGATTCATAAGGTGCTGCATCCTGTACTGAATGGAATTCAGCTAGAACTGGGGCAGGAAGAGTCCATTGCTCTTATTGGCAACAACGGAGCAGGTAAATCTTCATTAATGAAGCTGATTGCTGGTATTGTCAGACCTACAGCTGGAACCGTAAAGGTTAAAGAAATGACGGTGAACGGGCTACCGCCTGAACGTCTCTCCGGTACGGTAGCTTACGTATTCCAGAATCCGGAGGAAATGTTTATCGAGGATTCTGTGCGTAAGGAAATTGCTTATTATCTGAAGGCGCGGAAACTACCAGATACGGATGGAAGAGTGGATGAGATGCTAAAGGCATTTCGCTTAAGCGAGCTGGCTGAACGGGATGCCCGACTGTTAAGTGGAGGGCAGCAGCGCCGGGTATCCTTGGCGATTGGTGCCGCGGTTAAACCCGCCATCATGCTGCTTGATGAACCGACAGCTAATCTGGACATTTCGACCAAACAAGAAATGGTACATGTGCTGGAGACGCTTCGTAATCATGTGAAGACGGTCGTCATCGCAACTCATGATATGCAGCTTGTCTCTGAATGGGCCAGCAGAATAATTGTAATGCATCAAGGGCGGATAATTGCGGATGGGACGAAGGATGAAATTTTCGCTGACGGCCTTCTTTTACGGCGTGCGGGTCTGGCCCAGACTCAATTGATGGAGCTAAGTCGTATGCTCGGTCTCCCAAGAATTTGCAGTAGCTTAGAAGAGTTTGTGAGTTTAGTGGAAAAGAAGGAGGTAGCTGCAATCCATGGAAGCCGTTAAACGGGCACTTGACCGTATATCTGTAGAACAAATCAAATTGGAGTTACTCGGGACCGCATATAACAGCAGCAGCACTTTTCTGGGCAGGCTGGATCCGCGAACCCTGCTGCTCTGGTATCTCTTTTTTGCCATCGTGCCTTGGTTTGTACATAACCGGACAATCCTGTTAGGGATGTTCGTGCTTATGGTTTTAACGACCGTCCTCTCCCGGGTCAGCCCTTATATTATTTTTATATTATGTCTCGGCTTAATCAGCCAGATTGGCTGGATGTTTATATTGTCGCTTTTTTTCGGCGGGGGGATTGAATCCTTGCTGCCTATGCTGACACTGACACTTAAGCTTTCGGTGATTTCGCTGGCGAGTATAACGGTTTTCTCTAGTCTTGATCCGGAACGACTTAGTGACGGTTTACTGTCTTTAGGAATCCCTGATACTTTTGCATTCAGCTTATCTTATGGCTATCGTATCTTGCCTACTTTACTGGAGGAATTCCATCAGATCCTACTTTCCTTTAGATTGAGAGGGCAACGACCGCTTCAACATGGAATTTTCTATTGGCGAACAATAACGTATTATTTGCGAATCGTCATTCTGGCATTTTACCCGCTCATGTTGAACACAGCTAAACGTTCTCGAACTACGATTGAAGCACTTGAGACTCGGGGATTTAGCTACGGGCTTAATAATAAGAAAGTGAAGAAGATCAAGTTATCTTATTTGAAAATGAAGCGGTCCGACTGGTACTTTTTATCCGGATCCACTGCTTATGTCATCTTGATATTCTGTATTGGTTATCTCTACCCTGAACTGGTGTATTAACATAACTTATAAGCTCAAAGGAGACGAATTAGACATGATGAATATTGATCTGCATACCCATGGTAAATTATCTAAAAAATCTACGTTTTCCCCCGAATATTTTGCGGAGATGATGTTCGAAGCCAAGGCAAATGGATTACAGGCTGTAGCATTGACCGAGCATTTTAATACTTCTAATTTCTTTGCGATGTATGATGCGCTGGATCAGACTTATCCCTATAACGGGCATTATTACGATGTGAACGGACTTAAACTGTTTCCAGGCATGGAAGTGGATATCGCGGAGACAGGTCATATCCTGTTGATCGGACTGAAGGAGAATGTTCTAGCTGTCCGCGCTTTACTAGATGAGCATACGCAGGAGGGGAATTTCATACCGTTTAAGCAGTTGCTTGATATGGCCGATGAACATAATCTTTGGAAAATCGGAGCCCACCCCTTCCGAACTTCTACGCCTTTACATCAACTGGATCCGGCATTGCTTCAGCGATTAGACGCTTTTGATTTCAACGCTAAGGATATTTACATGCAGGGGGTGGAGACTTATAAGAACCTGATCACGCCCTTTGCTGAGAAGTTGGGTGTGCCTGTGATTGCTGGCAGTGACAGTCATCAGTGTTTGCAATATGGCAGTGTTGTGAATCGTCTGCAAGACTCCTGCTCAACTGTGGAAGAATTGAAGGAAGCTATCAAACAAGGGAACTATGAAATAGAGGTTTCTCCGTGTCTTCATACCAAAGTAAAGGCTTCGGTAATGATGAAAAAACTATTGAAGCAGTTAATTGGCGAAGCCCCCTCCAGAGATGAAGCGGAGTTAGGATATATGGCGTAGAAAATAGAAGAGGGTTGTTCCATAAGCCATGAAATGGCTACTGGGACAACCCTTTTTGTTGTTCGCTGGATTTCATTACTTTTGCATGTACAAAGATAACTATCGGACACAGATGACCTTAAACGCAGTTTTATTCCGCATTTGGGATGCTAACGGACTCCATAGCCACTAATGGCACGGAAAACACCATATATGAACCTCATTCTACGGAATAACGGCTCTGGAGTCCGAAACTCTGCTCAAAAGGCTGGAAATTTGCCAGTAACGTCATCTGGGTCCTCAAATCTCAGAATGTATGAATTATCGTTTGTCTTTCGAATCTTTATTGCTGACTCGGGTGGGTCTGGTCACCCAATTCGTGCGATTCATCGGTTTTACGGTATCAATTCTTGAATTGGAAGGTTCATTCGAAGGTTCTGTGGATTCAGTTTCAGTAGAAGCTGCACCCTCTTGATCTCCGGTTTTTTTCCTCGATAGTCCTGTACCATCATGTTTGCCTCTGTTCCATACTCTACCCTTACTCATACATACACTCCATTTCTATACGCTTATTCATAAACCATATCATATAAGGACAAGTTAAGGAAGAAAGACATAGCACAGATCGAAGAATTTTTCAAGTTATAAAGGTTACTGGAGATTTCATTTTATGGTGGCTATAATAGTACTGATATTGAAAGGAGAGTACTTATATTATGGCAATCAAGATCATAACAGACAGCGGTTCAGACCTACCCCTTGACTACATGGAGAAGTATAATGTTTCCGTGATCCACCTACCGGTTCATTTTGGGCATGAGTTAATGCCGGCAGTTACGGACACGAAAAGCTTTTATGCTCAAATGCGCGAATCCAAGGAGCTGCCTACCACAGCTAGTCCAAGTCCCAACGAATTCCTTGAGAAGTTCAAGCAAGTGGAGGAGGGAACTGACATTATGGTCATTTGTATGTCCTCTAATATTAGTAGCACTTATCAGACGGCTATGATTGCTATGGAAATGTATAAGGATGAAGGACATACCAATGCAATAGAGGTTATAGATTCCAAAAACTTCTCAGGCGGGCTGTCATTGATTGTCGGACTGGCGGCGCAGTGGTCTTTAACTTGTTCAAGCTTGCAAGAGCTCAAGGAAAAGGTACTTCAGCAGATAGAGGAAGTTAACGCTTATTTTACGCTGGACACTCTGGAGAATGTAATGAAAGGCGGACGTCTAAGTCGGCTCTCGGGAGCCGTAGCGTCTGTACTCAATATAAAGTTGCTGCTCAAAATCAGCGAAGAAGGCACTGTCGAAGTAGTGGAGAAGACCCGGGGTCTTCCAAAAGCACTGAATCGTCTGCTAGCGCATTTGGATGAGAAGCAGCATGATTACGAGAAAGCGGTTATCGCTATTGTACACAGTAATTGTGAGAAGCTGGCACTCGAGATTAAAGAACGCATTTTACTAAAGCATCCCTTCAAAGAAGTCTTACTCTCAAGCATGGGGCCGGTGATGGGAACCTATGCTGGGGAAGGCGGAATTGGCGTAGCTTTTTAAAGTAGTGATCCTCACAATCCAGACAAATTACGATCGTACATGGGACGGTTTCCCGTGTGCGATTTTTATTTTATTACTATGTGATAATTTAGCTATTCTTTAGATTGTGTTTAGGCTCTGTTAATAATCACAGAATATAGTTAGATGGGGGGATTATCATGTATACAATATTGATCGCTGATGATGAAGCAGAAATTGTGGAATTGCTAAGATTATATTTAGAGAAAGAGTACAACATTTTGGAAGCGAACAGTGGTACTGAAGCCTTAACGCAGGTACAGAACCATAAAGTTGATTTGGCAATTCTGGATATTATGATGCCGGGTCTGGATGGATTGCAATTATTGAAAAAGATCCGCGAGGTTCATCATTTTCCAGTGTTATTTTTATCCGCCAAAAGCGAACATCATGACAAGATTCTGGGTCTTGAACTAGGAGCCGACGATTATATTTCCAAACCGTTTAATCCATTAGAGATAGTAGCCCGTGTTGGAGCACTGCTGCGGCGTGTACATCATTTCGATGCGCAAGTCGTTGAGGAAAAAGAAGCTGAGCAGATTGTATTAGGTGAATTAATGCTGGATCAAAGCCAGTGTCTGCTCTATCGTTCTGGTGAACCTGTGGTGCTTACTTCTACCGAGTACAAAATTTTGGAACTAATGATGAAGCAGCCTGGACGAGTCTTTACACGCAAAAAAATATATGAGGCCGTGTGGGAAGATTTCTATGTGTACGAAGATAATAGTATCATGGTACATATCAGCAATATCCGGGAAAAAATTGAGGAAGATTCCAAAAAGCCAGTATATTTAAAGACTATTAGAGGGCTGGGATACAAAATTGAAGCGCCTATGGAGCAATAGAGATCAACGACCTTTACAATCATCGCTGACGCTGGATTTTTTGTTGTTTATCTGTATTTTGTTTTTTCTCGTGATTGTATATTATTTGTTTATTAATCTTGATGTGACCCATATTTTTGAAAAAAATAAAATCGCTGATCCTGATTTGAAGGTGGAAGCTAGTGCTTATCGAGATAATCTGGAGCATGGGATAGAAACCAAACGTCTTCTGCGTAGCGGGGGATGGATCGAGATCTTGGATCAAGACATGAAGGTCACCAAGGTTGTTGGAGAAAAAAAAGACGGTGTAACCCAATATACCAGTAACCAGCTTTTAAAAAGTTTGGAAAATGGAGAAGATCAAGCTTACTTTTACTCGTTGACCACGCTAAATGCTCAGAGCGAATCGGAGTGGCTGCTCTTGAAGCTGCCGCGGGAAGCTATCACCATCACCATTAATAGTGATCCCTTCGTGGCCTACTTTAATCATTCGCTTTCATACTACGTCTTTTTGGGTGTGGGAATGATTCTTTTGCTAATTATCGTGTACAGCTATTGGGTAGCGCGGCGAATCAGGAAACCACTGCGTATCATCACGCTTGGATTGAAGCAGATGATTCAGGGGAATTATGATACTCGAATCGCTTTATATGCAGAGAAGGAATTTTCGCAAATTGGAGAGACTTTTAATTATATGGCAGACGTAATTGAAAAGACGACCAAAGAAAAACGCCAGGCAGAGGAAAGTAAGAAACGGATGATGGTTGATCTATCCCACGATCTGAAGACGCCGATAACGAGTATACAGGGCTTTGCCCAGGCGCTTGTAGAGGGTAGAGGCGAGGATGAAGAACGCCAAAAAAGATATTTAAGCTATATTTATAATAAATCCTCACAAGTTACTAAGCTGATTCAGAACATGCTGGAGCTGTTAAAAATAGATTCACCGGATTTCTTGCTACGAATGGAGCATCAAGAACTGGGCGAATTTATTCGTGAAATCATTGCAGATACCTACGGAGAGATTGAACAAAAGAACTTTGTTTTGCATCTAAATGTTCCCGAAGAGGATGTGTTCTTGAACTTTGATGCGGAGCTGCTCTCGAGTGTGGTTCATAATTTGATCTCCAATGCACTGATCTATAATCCTCCAGGTACACATTTGCGTGTGGAGGTGATTCCTTTGGAGAAAGAAGTCACGATTGAAATCGCTGATACTGGAGTGGGTATTCCAGAAGAGCTGTGGTCCACAATGTTTGATCCGTTTGTTCGGGGAGATAAAGCGCGGACAGCTTCGGGAGGAACAGGGCTAGGTCTCTCGATAGCTATGAAAAATACAGAGAAAATGGGGGGTACGCTTCATCTCAGTCGCCGAAAGAAGGAACCTACGGTATTCACCATCCGGATTCCGAAATAACGAGCTGGAAGACATCCAAATCAGAAGACGGGAGAGAAACTATGGCTAAACTGAACAATTTCATCAGAGTTTGTCTAGCGATTCTTTTAGTGTTAGGCATTGTATTTTTAGGCTCACGCGTAGATTTTTTATTCACACCGATCCTGTCTTTGTTCAGTGTCATTATAGTGCCTTTAATGCTGGCGGGTTTCTTTTATTACCTGCTGCGGCCACTGATCGATACCTTGGAGAAATATAAGCTGAATCGTTCTTTGGCGATTATCATCGTATATGTAGTTATTTTAGTGCTTCTGTTTGCTTTTATTATCGGCGTTTGGCCTTCACTTCGCACACAATTAGTTAATTTCGTCGATAATATGCCGAATCTCATTGCCTCCTTGAATCAACAGCTATTGAAACTAGAAGATAATGAATTTCTGTCTGCGTTGATCCCTGCTGATGCGAATCCAGCCTCCACATTGACGGATTATTTGAATAAAGGGTTTACGCTATTAACGAATTACGTATCAGGATTGTTCTCTTTTGTTTCGAATTTCGCGATCATTTTATTCACCTTTCCGATTATGTTATTCTACATGCTTAAGGAAGGTGGGAAATTCGGACGTAAGATTGTAAGTTTCTTTCCAAAGAAGTATCGTGAAGAAGGAACTACAATGATGACTGAAATCGACAGTGCGCTTAGTGGCTTTATCGTGGGCCGGGTGCTTGTTAATTTAGCCTTAGGCGTTCTGATGTATATTGGTTTCCTTATTATCGGCCTGCAATATGCATTGCTGTTGACTGTAATCGCAGTTGTGATGAACTTCGTGCCTTTTATTGGTGCGATACTGTCTAGTATCCCTATTTTCATCATCGGATTCATTCAATCGCCGTCTATAGCCGTCTGGTCCATCATCATTGTTCTGGTAGCGCAGCAGATACAGGATAATTTAATCGCTCCCTACATCTTTGGGAAAAAGCTCGATATTCATCCACTGACAACGATTATCCTGGTATTAGTTGGCGGTGATTTAGGCGGGATCATTGCGATATTGCTGATCATTCCGCTGTATATGATTGTTAAAATCGTCTTGACCAAGGCCTATTATTTGTTTGTCAAGCAACGCCGGGTAGAGATAGAGGTAGAGGAGAGTCCTGATATCTCTTAAGTTAATAAAACACTATGGAGGGATTTCTATGAATGAAGGAACGGAGCAAGGACTAATTCATATTTCAGATGATGTGGTGACTTCGATCGTCGGGCAAGTGGTTCTGGACACACCGGGTATTGCCGGCATGTCAGGAAGCAGTATCTCGGACAACTGGGCTAAACGTCTAAGCGGTAAAAATGTAAAAAAAGGAATGTCCGTTGAAGTAAAAGAAGTGGATGTTGCCATCGATCTTCAGGTCATAGTTAATTACGGATGTTTGATTCAAGAGGTCTGCTATATACTGCAGCAAAATGTAAGAAATGCTGTTGAGAATATGATGGGACTGTCTCTAGTTTCCGTAAATGTTAAGGTTGAGAAGGTCGCTCTGCCATTCTAAGAATAGCCCATTTAATAGGCACCGTAATCTAGGCTTCTGCATAGAATGGAGCAAATCCATTTACGGAGGTCAGAACATCCATGTCGACATTTAACACTGGGCAGCAACAGAATGTGATTTATCAGGCCGATCCTGCTGTGATCCGGCACCTGCACGGTGTCCGCGATTCCCTACATCAATCTTGCAAGCCATACCTTAACCATAAGGTGAACGTACAGACAATAGATGGCTTTGTACATGAAGGCGTTATAGCCGGAGTAGATAATAAACACTTGTATCTGAACGTTGCAGCTAATGGGCAAATGCCCCGAGGGTTTTACAACCCTCATCAGCCTTATCATCCTCATCCGGGCCCGGGACCTGGCCCATATCCAGGACCTTATCCAGGTCCCCCATACAATAATAATGTGATTTTACCGCTTGTGTTGTTTGAACTGCTTGCTATCTCTTTAATCTAGTGCTCGGGTTTAATTGAAGAAGGACATGTGCAGGATTTGTGGTCATACGTTGACGCATCCCGCCAGGTCCTTTTTTTGTAGGCGTAAAGTATGTGTTAGAAGAAGGTGTTCTCATTATCACTTTAGGGATATAATGGGTACAAACTCTGGGAGGTGGCATATGATTAGATACCCTTTTTTGAAAAAAAATGCGACGATAGGCGTTACAGCACCTTCATCTGGAGTAGGCATTCAAAATGCAGAACTACTAACACTGACCTCCAGCCGGTTGAAGTCGCAAGGATTTAATGTCATTATCGGCGAAACGGCATGGAAGCAAGATAAGGCTAAATCTGCACCAGCCAATGTTCGTGGTCATGAGTTTAATGAGATGATCAAAGATGATGGAATCGATGTCCTTATTCCGCCTTGGGGCGGGGAATTGTTAATTGAAGCTCTGGAATTTATTGATTTTGATGCTTTGCAGGACAAATGGATCGTGGGATATTCAGATATAAGCGTCTTGCTGCTTGCGGTCACGCTGACAACCGGGTTGGCTACTGCACACGGAGCGAATCTCATTGATTTACGGGGAGAGTATTCGGATGATACTACAGCCCTCTGGCATGCGGTTCTAGAGACACCAGTGGGTGAGTCCATTGTGCAGCATTCATCTCTTAAATATCAGCGGGAATGGCAACATGATGTGCCTTCGCCATGCGTTTTTCATTTGACAGAGGAGACTTATTGGAAGTCTCTAACTACAGATGATGTAACGATGAAAGGACGTCTGTTGGGTGGTTGTATAGATGTAATTAGGCATTTGATCGGCACACCTTATGGAAAGCTCCAGCATTTTCAGCAAGAAATGATTCATGACGAACCTATAGTTTGGTATTTGGAAAATTGTGAATTGAACACAGCGGATTTACGCAGATCTTTAGTGCAGATGAAGCTGGCAGGGTGGTTTGAGAATTGTTCGGGGATTATGTTTGGCAGAAGTCCAGCTAATCGGCCTGTGGATAACTATACTGCCGAGGATATCTATGCTGAACTATTTGAAGAGCTTAAGGTACCGATCGTTTATGATATCGATTGTGGTCATGTCCCGCCGCAGGTTACTTTTATTAATGGAGCTTATGCAGAAATTGAAGTGGCAGACGGAGTAGGGACGGTAAAGCAATATTTCTATGAATAGCGTTATATCAAAAAAGGACAACCCCTCGGGTTGTCCCTTTTACTATTATTAGTTCCCTGTATTTACAATCGCTGTGATTTCCTCATCCAGGTCCAGTCTTACATCTTCACGATAGGCGCGAACACCATATTCGCTGAGCATGTAACGCAGGATCGCTTCAATCATATTGGACTCCACTAGAAATTGACTGCGGCCCTGTACCCAAACCTCTGCAGAGTAACCGGTATCTTCTTCCCAGCTCAGTTCTACCTGAACATCCTCTGGGCGAACAGCCTTTCGTTCCGCCATGTGCAGACAGAGGGCATTGATGATCTCATCCATGCTTAGAACAATTGTAGACATTAGTAACGACCATCCTGTTCTTCTAAGCGGCGACGTTCTTTTCTACGACGGAAGAAGGACATCACGAGCATAACCAATACATAGATAGCTAGCAAATTAACGGCAAAGCCTAGGAAGTCACCAAAAGCTCCCATTCCACCAAACATTCCACCGAATAATAATCCGGCCAAACCACCGATCATCATGCCTTTCATTAAGCTGCCGCCGCTGAAGAAGCCACGTTTTGTATTTGCAGCAGATCCTGCTGTGGAACTTTTAGTGCTGTCACTTTTTTTGATGTTATTTGTTGTTGTTGATTTTTTTGGGGTTGTTGAATAGCTGCGAGTGCCGGATTTGAATCCGCCGCCACCTCGACGTGCATCGGCAAAGTCTGGAGCAACCACTGCAAAAAACAGAGTGAAGGCCATTAGAATCATCATTACGCGTTTCATTGGTTTCATTTAGTACGAAAACCCTCCTGTGAGCATGAATTTTTGTGTATGGTCGGTAATACGCAGACATGCCCCACAAGGTTTCAATTTTATTTATCATAATTTATACTTTTATGCACAAAAAAAGCGTGGATCCAGGATCCACGCAAACAGCAGTTAGAGAGTCGTCATTCGTTACTTATACCCATCAGCGACAAGCTCAAGCGCTCCGGTTGCCGGATCGATGATCATGCCATGGATAGGTACATTAGGGGGAAGCAGTGGATGACGTTTAATCAGGTCCACAGTCTGAATTACCCCTTCTTCGACATTGTCAAACCCACGCAGCCATTTTGTAAGTTTGATTCCGGAATTCTCCAGTGTAGACAGCACTTCTTCAGATACTCCACGTTCTTTAATGGAATTGATCATATGGTCCGCATTGAGGGAGGCCATACCGCATTCATAGTGTCCAACCACGATTACTTCTTCAGCATCTAGTTCATATAGAGCTACCATTACACTACGCATAACACTACCAAAAGGTTGAGAAATAACCGCACCAGCATTTTTGATGATTTTGACATCACCATTTTTGAAATTCATGGCTTTCGGCAATAATTCAACGAGTCTAGTGTCCATACATGTGATGATCAGCATTTTTTTGTCAGGATAACGACTGGTTAAATAAGCTTCATAGTCCTTATTCTCTACAAAACTTTTATTAAAGTTAATAATTTCTGATACGTGGCTCATATTAGCTTCCTCCCTTAAATTCCTTGAATTGTACTTACGTTGCGCATATCTCTTACCATGATATTGTTACCATAAATCTGAGAATCACTGACCAGCTTATAGGAAGAGAAACGTTCCTCTGCATCGAGTCGCATCTTGTCTTCATAAAAGATTTCCTGTTGCCGGCTTACGATAAAGGGAAGAGAATTCGTCTCTATCCTAGAATCGCCTTGCTCCACTTCTGAAACAATCAGTAACACATTAATTCCGTCACACCCGCAGCCTACCGTATCATAAAAGAGCTTGAAAAATCCTGGCTGATCTCCAAGCCTTTCCTTCAACTTCCTTTCTGCGAGAGGTGTAACTTGAATCATCATAGCCCTGTTCACGCTCCTTGATTTTTGTTCGAAGCATGGTCTGCTTCTTATGTAACTCATTAAATATTTAAAATTAGAGATGTATCTCTGAAGTTGATTATACTCATTCAAAAAAGTATCATCAAGAGGAGTCTGTAAAACAGAGAAAGCAGGTGGAGTAGAATGGAACAACAAGTAAAGGAACGATGGGAACAATTCAGCGAGTTATTAGCAAAAATTAGTGGATATTCAGAGGCCATAGAATTAATGCACTGGGATTTGCGCACAGGTGCACCACGTAAGGGAGTAGAAGTTCGTTCCGGTACGATTGGGATGCTGAGTGGAGAATTGTTCAGACTTGAGATTTCACAGGAGATGGGTGACTTTACAGCATTTTTCAGCCGTCCAGAAGTGTTGAGCCAGCTTACAGCTAATCAACAAAAGATCGTCAACGATTGCCGCAAAGAGTATGAGCGCAGTAAGAGTATTCCTTCCAAAAGATTTGAAGAGTACGCTGTCCTGTCTGCTCATTCCCAAACGATCTGGGAAGAAGCTAAGGAGAACAATGACTTTGCTACATTTGAACCTTATTTGAGTAAAATCGTAGCTCTGAAACAAGAGTTCATCGATTATTGGGGTGTAAATGGCACACGTTACGATACGCTACTAGATATGTATGAGCCTGATCTCACGGTAGAGAAGGTAGATGAAGTGTTCAGTCGCCTCCGCAGCCGCTTGGTTCCGTTAGTGGAAGCTATCGCTGCTTCACCTAATAAACAAGATACCAGCTTCTTGCAGCAGATTTTCCCTAAAGAGCAGCAACAAAAGTTTGGTAACTTTATTCTGAAGCAAATGGGCTATGACTTCGACGCAGGCCGCTTGGATGAGAGTGTGCATCCTTTTGCTACAGGCCTGAATCCAGGTGACGTTCGTATTACGACCGCTTATTTACTTGATAACGTGACTAGCGCCGTCTTCAGCTCACTGCATGAAGGTGGACATGCGCTTTACGAACAAAATATCAACCAAGATTTAGTGGGAACACCGCTGGCTCAAGGCGCATCGATGGGGATTCATGAATCTCAGTCGAGACTATGGGAGAATATGATCGGCCGCAGCCGTGCGTTCTGGCAACGTTATTATGGTGATCTGCAGCAGCATTTCCCAGAGCAGCTTGCTAATGTAGATGTAGAGGATTTCTACCGGGCTATTAACAGTGTGGAAAATTCATTCATCCGAATTGAAGCAGATGAGCTTACATACAATCTGCACATTATTGTGCGTTACGAGATCGAAAAGCTTATTTTTAATGAAGGTCTATCTGTCAAAGATCTGCCTCAGGTATGGAATGCTAAATATCAAGAATATTTAGGTATTACACCGCCTAATGATGCGCTTGGTGTATTGCAGGACGTGCACTGGTCCGGTGGAGACTTCGGATATTTTGCATCCTACTCTTTGGGAAATATGTATGCTGCCCAAATCTTGAATACACTCCGCAAGGAGCTGCCGAACTACGATGAATGGATTGCTGCGGGAAATCTTTTGCCGATTAAAGAATGGTTAACAGAAAAAATCTACCGTTTCGGAAAAAGTCTGACCCCTTCGCAAATTATCGAACAAGTAACAGGTGAGCCGCTCAGTCCAGATTATCTGGCTGATTATTTGGAGGAGAAATACACGGAGATTTACAAACTGTAATCCAGTGAGGTCCGCGTGGTATAATAGAAAGAAAGCTTAGACGGAAGGATATGGATATGGCAAATACTCACACCTACACCCGGAGAGAAGAAGTCGCGAATGCGATTACGCACGGGATCGGAGCTGTATTAAGCGTCGCTGCACTTGTCCTGCTTGTTGTTTTTGCAAGTCTGAAAGGAACGGCATGGCATGTAGTCAGCTTCTCCATTTATGGAACGACAATGCTGCTTCTGTATCTCAATTCAACACTTGTGCATAGTCTCAAAGAGGGTAAGGCAAAGGATTTGTTCGAATTTTTCGATCACTCCTCTATTTATCTGTTTATCGCAGGCACGTATACACCCTTTTTGCTAGTAGCTATTCGGGGAACACTTGGCTGGAGTTTATTTGGTGTTATATGGGGAATCGCAGTATTTGGCGTTTTCTTCAAAGCGTTTTTTGTTAAAAAGTTCTTGTTCATGTCTACGGTGTTCTACATTGCTATGGGTTGGCTGATTGTTATCGCCTGGAATCCTCTTTCAGCAGTGGTAGCGGATGGTGGCATGATTCTGTTGATGGCTGGAGGAGTGCTTTATACTCTAGGTACAGTTTTTTATGTATGGAGAGGGTTTCCGTTCCATCACGCGATCTGGCATGTTTTTGTTCTTGCGGGCAGTGTCACACATTTCTTCGCCATATTGATTTATGTACTGCCAATCCAATAATTTCAAGCGGATTTATCGCGGAAAATATGGATTTTTAATAAAGAAAGAGATGACAA
This sequence comes from Paenibacillus sp. FSL H7-0943, assembly GCF_037963265.1. Taxonomy (NCBI): domain Bacteria; kingdom Bacillati; phylum Bacillota; class Bacilli; order Caryophanales; family Paenibacillaceae; genus Paenibacillus; species Paenibacillus sp. FSL H7-0943. The sequence continues at coordinate 4,267,334 of NZ_CP150148.1, read as the reverse complement.
GCAAAAGTGCTTGACATCTCTCTTTCTTTTAGGTATCATAAGGGACGTTGTGAAGGTGTAAAGTGTTTTTCCTTGACGAAGGGGTTGTCCTTAATGAGTCAGGAGAATAGGCTCGAGAAAACGAATCGTATCAATTTGCTTTTTGCCTTCTATGAACGACTGCTTACAGATAAGCAGCAAACGTTTCTTAAATATTATTTTCACGATGATTTTTCCTTGGGAGAGATTGCCGCTGAATTTGAAATCAGCCGCCAAGCTGTTTATGAGCATATTAAGCGCGCTGAGCAAGTCCTTGAGAATTATGAAGAAAAACTTGGACTATTAGTGAAACATGAGAGTCGTACTAAATATTTAGAAGAGCTGCGCAGACTGCCGGAGAATGGGATGCTGCCTGAGCAATATAAACTTCGGTTCGCGGAGATCGTGGATCGCTTGCAGAGGTTAGAGTAGCATGAAGGGAGAAATCTGCATATGGCGTTTGAAGGTTTAACCGGAAGATTGCAGAATGTGTTCAGCAAGCTACGCGGTAAAGGTAAAGTATCCGAAGAAGACGTAAACGAAGCTATGCGTGAAGTGCGGTTAGCCCTTCTGGAAGCCGATGTTAACTTCAAGGTAGTTAAAGAATTCGTGGCTAAGGTGAAAGAAAAGTCCATCGGCAAGGAAGTCATGGACAGCTTTACGCCTGGCATGGTAATTATCGACATCGTCAACAAGGAACTAACCGAGCTGATGGGCGGAAGCCAAGCGAAGCTGGCCAAGTCGAACAAGCCGCCGACCGTCATTATGATGGCGGGTCTACAAGGGGCTGGTAAGACAACCACTTCGGGTAAGCTAGCTAAGCTGTTACAGAAGGGCAATCATCGTCCGCTCCTGGTTGCGGGAGATATTTACCGGCCTGCTGCTATCAAGCAGCTGCAAGTGCTGGGAGAACAGATTAAGGTTCCTGTATTCTCACTTGGTGATCAGACTAGTCCGGTAGAAATTGCCAGACAAGCTGTACAACATGCGAAGGATAACGGACTTGATTATGTTATTATCGATACTGCTGGCCGCCTGCATATTGATGAAGAACTAATGGAAGAACTCAAGCAGATTCACAATGTTGTAAATCCTGATGAAGTACTTCTTGTAGTAGATGCTATGACGGGTCAAGACGCCGTGAATGTAGCCGAGAGCTTTAATAAACAGCTTGAGCTTACAGGGGTCGTATTGACGAAACTCGACGGCGATAGCCGTGGTGGTGCTGCACTGTCAGTAAAAGCTGTTACCGGTTGCCCGATTAAATTCGCTGCTTTAGGGGAGAAGATCGACGCGCTGGAGCCGTTCCATCCGGAACGTATGGCTTCGCGGATTCTGGGTATGGGCGACATGCTGTCGCTGATTGAGAAAGCCCAAGCGAACATTGATACTGACAAGGCTAAAGAAATGGAACGTAAGATGCGTAATGCAGAGTTTACGTTCGACGATTTCCTAGAGCAAATGGATCAGGTGAAGAAGCTAGGCCCTATCGATCAAATTCTTGATATGCTCCCGGGTATGAACAAAGCCAAGGGCATTAAAGATTTAAAGGTCGACGATAAGCAAATGGGACGCGTTGAAGCCATAGTTCATTCTATGACTAAGGCGGAGAAGCAACAGCCTGAGATCATTAACCATAACCGCCGCAAGCGTATTGCAACCGGCAGCGGAACCTCAGTCGCTGAGGTCAACCGCCTCATCAAACAATTTGATGAGATGCGTAAGATGATGAAGCAATTCTCCGGCATGATGGGCGGAGGCGGCAAAGCCTCCAAGAAAAATGCCATGAAGCAGCTTAAAGGTCTTGGTGGTGGAAAAGGGCTGAAATTCCCTTTTAAATGATCTTGAATGTCTGACCAACTAATGTTGGAAACTATTATAAGGAGGTGATTTTTCGTGGCAGTACGTATTCGTCTAAAAAGAATGGGAGCGCATAAAGCGCCTTTCTATCGTGTAGTGGTTTCCGATTCCCGGTCCCCTCGTGACGGTCGTTTTATCGAGGAAATCGGTTATTATAATCCGATTGAACAACCGGCAGTAGTTAAGATCGATGAGGAAAAAGCTCTTAAATGGCTTCAAACAGGTGCGCAAGCATCTGATACCGTCCGCAACTTGCTTTCCAAAGCAGGCGTGATGAAGAAGTTTCATGAGCTTAAGCAACAGAAATAATGACTGATTGCGAGGGTCCTCTATGGAAGAATTAGTTGGAGTAATTGCTAAGGCTTTAGTGGATCATCCAGAAGATGTGACGGTACGGGCTGTGGAGAAAGAGCATTTGATTGTCTATGAGCTGTCCGTACATCCAGATGATGTAGGAAAGGTCATCGGCAAGCAAGGCAGGATCGCCAAGGCGCTCCGTACAGTAGTCACATCTGCAGCAGTCAAGAGCGATAAACGCGTAACTGTAGATATTTTATCTTAAATAATGCGTACAATGAGGGGCTAGGGATAGTATATCCCGGCTCCTTTTTGTTCAAATATATAGATGAAGCTTGTAGAGGAGAGGGTTATATGACGGAAGAATTAACCGTAGGCCGGCTTGTGAATACACATGGAATTCGCGGGGAGATTAAAGTATTATCCCATACCGATTTTCCTGAGGTTCGTTTCGCTAAAGACAAGAAGCTGTTCGTCATTCCTGCGGATGGCAGTGCAAAATTCGAAGTGACTGTAGAATCCGCTCGAGAGCATAAGGGTATGTTTATCGTTAAGCTTAAGGGATATACCAATATTAACGAAGTGGAAAAGTATAAGGGAAGTTTGCTTAAGGTGCCAAGTAATGATCTGGTTGAACTGCCAGAGAACGAATATTACTTCCACCAAATCGTTGGCTGTGAAGTTTATACGGATGATGCTGGAAGTGAACCGCTTGGCACAATTACGGAAATTTTACAGCCAGGTGCAAATGACGTGTGGGTTGTTAAGCCTGCTAAAGGTCAAGACATCCTTATCCCTGTAATTAACGATGTAGTGCTGAACGTGGACATTGAGGCCAAACGAATTACGGTTCACTTAATGGAAGGACTATTGCCATGATCAGAATTGATGTGCTAACGCTCTTTCCGGAGATGTGCGAAGGCGTATTTAGCACAAGTATTCTTGGTAAGGCACGCGAAAAAGGGATTGTATCTTTGAATGCTGTGAACTTTCGTGATTTCTCAGGAAATAAGCACAACAGTGTGGATGATACACCGTATGGCGGGGGCGGGGGTATGGTACTAAAGCCTGACCCGATCTTTGCAGCGGTAGAACATGTATTGGGGATCGAGGCTATTCCTTTGGAGAATGGATCTGAATCTGCAGTCCCGTCGCCTTCCTCTGTGAAGCCGCGCATCATTCTTATGTGCCCACAAGGAAAGACCTATAATCAGAAGATTGCTGAGGAACTGGCACAAGAGCAGCATCTAATCTTTATATGTGGTCATTATGAGGGCTACGATGAGCGGATACGGGAGCATCTGGTTACAGATGAACTGTCGATTGGCGATTACGTGTTAACGGGTGGAGAACTACCAGCACTGACGGTTATTGATTCAGTAGTTCGGCTACAGCCAGGGGCGCTTGGAAACGAAACCTCTGCGATCACCGATTCGTTCAGTACAGGGCTGTTGGAATATCCTCACTACACTCGACCCGCTGAATTTCGCGGTTGGAAGGTACCAGATATGTTGCTGAGTGGCCATCACGCCAACATCGAAGTATGGCGGAGAGAGCAAGCGTTACAGCGTACACTTGAACGTAGACCTGATTTGCTCGAAAGTGCAGAACTAACATTGAAAGACAAGAAAACACTGGAACGTCTGAAAAATGAAATCAAGCCGGAGTAAAATTTTAATAAAACAGGCATATTTTACGTCTTTTTAACGTATCTTACGTTAAGGAGGCGTTTTTGTTATGTTTACTTAAGTATAAGAAGGGCTATAATCTCGTGTTTTTTTTGCGTAATTTCCAAAACAAATTAGCATAGGTGCGTTGAACTCTTCTATTTGGGGTAATAGATAGAGGTGGCGTAATACTATATGCAGCTTACGATGCAGCAAGCTTAACTATTGAAAGGAATGAACTGAAGTGACTACGAAGACGCGTGAAGAATTCAAGCCTAGCGTGGACACGATCCACAAAGATGCGGAGCCGCTCCGCACCGTGAATGATATTATCGATTATTATACAAATCGCAAATCGTAATTCCCATTCGCCCTTTAAAGCTTGAACATATAAGATTAATAATTAAGTATGAATAAGCAAGTCCAATAAAACCATTAGAGTATAGCGAACGAAAGTTCACTACATCTAATGGTTTTATTGTGCTCTACTAAGAGGTCAAACCCTGTGATTCTGATCAGAATGTAAACGCCCACTCTTCAAGGAGAATTAAAAACTCTTTGGAAAGGGGGCGTTTGGTTAACTATAAAAATTCGTGGAGGCGCATTCTACTCTTTGCGAAAGAGGCGATATACTCCTGTAAGTAGAGCGTAAAGCGCAAAACATACGAGAACAGTAACTGCCCATGCATAGTTGCGAACGGTATAGGTAAGCGATGATAAAATAATAAAGATGGTAATACGCAGTACGCCTTCCTTAATAAACTGTTTACGTGCTACATTCATTCGATTGGCCTCCTTGAATGGATAGGATGGTACGGATAACAAGCCGAGAATATGTCTTTCCTTATATATAACCTTTGGGAATACAAAAAATGCAGAGAACGGAAAGTAAATATCGATCCAAACAAATGACCTATGTAACTTAGCCGTTACCGACCTGTACTCCTCACCATAGAGTATATCATTACGAATGAGGAGGAGTACACTAGTGGAGGCTTATTATAATTGCTTACGTTGTAAGAATAGAAGGGTACGTATCCTGACTACTGATGGCAGACAGCATGAAGGTGTGATTACAGATGTGGACAGATATAATGTTTACTTAAGAACAGGATCCAATGGACCTGTGCAGACTTCTGCATTTTTTGGTTACCCTTATGCTGCTGACAATATTTTAACTCTCAGCTTGTTCACACTGTTGGCTATTGCATTAATCTGATATGATGATGCAAAAACAGACCGTCCGCTAATCCGGACGGTCTGTTTTTAGTGGTTGGTTACTCTACTGTAATTGCACCTATATCAGAGCTTAAGGACAACAAAGGACCTCCTCCGTTAACATCACGTTTGCCACCCTCAACCCCGGTGATCTGGCCTAGATCACTTTTAGCCACCAAGCTACATTTCACGCCATCGGCTAGAACAGCATTGAGGCTACCTACATTTGTTGTCGCTTTAAGACGGCTATCACTCTTCATTCCGGCTATATCCATGCGTATGCTTCCTGTATTAGACTCTAGAGTGGACTTACCGGTGATGTTAGCTCCTTCGATATCAATAGCTCCAACGTTGCTGACGACGCGGTAATTTCCGTCCAGATTGCGGAGACGAATTTGCCCGACATTATTGGTGATTTGATATTCATCCATACGGGTGGGGATCTCAATGGTATAGTTAATGCTAAAATCTGAATAACCGTATTTGTCTTGAGCCCAAGTCCATAAATCCTTCTTCGGATTTGATTTGGAATTTGTAGATACCTTCAGAGTATCGCCACTAACGTCTATTGAAATCTCAGCGTCATCCAAGATTTTCTGGCGGTCAGCTTTATGAGCGGAGCCGTTATGGGCTAAGATTGTCGCACTCACATTAATTTGATCACCCGTAGTTGATGTAACTTCTATTTCTCCCACTGCATTGTTCATGCTAAGCACTGAAGCAGAGCCGATCTCTTTAGATAAGGATAGTTCTTTGCTAATGCTGTTTGCTTTAACTTCGTCGACCACCTTGGTAGCTGTATCCTGAACGGCCTGTTCCACGCTTGCAGCGGCTTTACCTAGCTCTTGCTTCACAGCCTCACCAATATTCTGCTGCACATCTTCAGTAATATTCTTTCCTAGTTCATTATTAGCGGATTGCCTACCCGGTAACTCTGTGCATCCTGCCAGAAGTACGACGGACAAGACGGCTACAGCTGCCATTACGCTAGTTGTATTACTCTTTTTCATTGAATAAAATCCTCCTTATTTTTGGGTATATGTGTTCTTCCCTAAGCGCTACGTTATGTACGTACTTCTGTAAGTATAGCCTATGGGGATTTATTGTAAAAACGGCTGTAGGCGGGTTAATATACTGGACCAAAGACTAGGTATTTAAAAAGTGTTCACTACACTTCAAATTTCAATTGTGCTAAAATGAAATATAGATCTTACGCTCACATTAAAATGGGTAAGAGTACATATAAAAAGAGCGAAGATGCTCTCATATATAATCTTCAGCAGCTACTGAAAAGCGCTTTTTATAGTGAGATGTGCTAAGGCTAGTTTGCGAATACGATATAGACCGTTGCCTTACTTGCATCACAGGGCGGTCTTTTTATTTTCTTACCTCAAGTAAATCATGAAGAGCGGAGGGAGCCAGATGAAATATGTAGTTATTTTGCTTGTCTTGCTAGCGCTGGGTGTTGGGTATTATATCGTTCAGAAAAAGAAAACAAGCAGCTCAAGCGATCCTTTGCGCACGACTAGCAGTAATGTGATCTCAATGGATAGTCATCGCAAAGCCAAACAGAGTCCAGGGGAGCAACCTTGCTCTTCTTGCAAGAAGAAGAATGGGAAGTTGATCTTCTATGCTCAAGACAATGGAACCGTGGTCGGCTTGTGTAAAGACTGCCAGTCTAAGGCAAAAAAAAGAGATATGTTACCGTTATAAAATAGAAAAATAAGTTGTATTAGCCCGTCCTTTATGATATTATTAACTCTGTTGTGTGGAATACGGTGGTCCGCTGCGGATAATGAGGGAGAGCTCAGATCTCTCCGGAAGAGGCAAGAACACCTGTACGGAAGGAGGAAGTCCTTAATGAATATCCTACAAGCTATTACGCAAGAGCAACTTCGTAAAGATATCCCTAGTTTTCGTCCGGGTGACACTTTGAAGGTGCATGTAAAAGTTATCGAGGGAACTCGTGAGCGTATCCAGTTGTTCGAAGGCGTTGTAATCAAACGTCGTGGCGGTGGAATCAGTGAGACTTTTACGGTTCGTAAAATTTCTTACGGTGTTGGTGTGGAAAGAACATTCCCAATCAACTCGCCTAAACTCGAAAAAATCGAAGTGGCTCGTCGTGGTAAAGTGCGTCGTGCTAAGCTTTATTACCTTCGTGAACTACGTGGTAAAGCAGCGAGAATTAAAGAAATTCGTCGCTAGAATAGTGACAGAGGAGAGGGGCTTGAGTTCAAGCCCCTTTCGCTTTTATTTTTTTTTGAAAATATAAGAAAAGCATAAGTTTTACGTTATACAGTATTCTTATATTTCTCGCATAAACGCATACCGTCCTTAAAAGGACGCTGAGGGCGTTTTAGCTTGGTATACAATGCGTGTGACATATACGCTTGGGGATAAGCTTCTCCGAAAAGGCCTCCTGAAGGAGTATCTGTGGAGGGGTTTTTGGCAGGAGTTTTTTTGTGTTGTATAGTAAGAGTAGTATTAAGAGAGGACGGTGAACTATGCAGCAGGAACAAAGCGAAACTTTGGAATCGAGCGAGCAGAACCCACGTAAACAGAAAAATGAAGTGCTGGAATGGGTCAAGGCCATTGCGATTGCTTTAGTTCTGGTTATACTGATTCGCTGGCTTTTATTCAAGCCTTTTATTGTAGATGGACCTTCCATGCAGCCTAATTTCCATACGGGAGAACGTGTTATCGTTAATGAAATTTTATACGATATAAGATCTCCGCAGCGGGGTGAGGTTATTGTATTCCACGTGCCATCTGAAGGCAGAGATTTTATTAAACGTGTAATTGGTGTGGCTGGAGATACTGTGAAAGTAGAAGGAGATGTAGTTACAGTTAACGGTGAGGTTGTTAACGAGACTTACATCCAAGGCGCTATTGATGCTGCGCATAGTAACAACGCTCTGTATAATAATAAAGATTTTCCAAATGAAAAATTCACGGATGGTACTGTACCAGAAGGACATATTTTCGTTATGGGGGATAATCGCTCGGATAGTACAGACAGCCGGATGATTGGCTATGTGCCGCTGGGTGATATTGTGGGTCGTGCAGATTTAATCTTCTGGCCGATAAAAGATATTACACTGATTAACCATTAAGTTGACAGAAGTCAAAGGAGGTGACGGCAATGGCCATTCATTGGTTTCCTGGTCATATGACGAAGGCTAGGCGGCAAATCGAGGATAAGCTGAAGCTGATTGATGTTGTTATAGAGTTGCTCGATTCCCGTCTGCCGCTTTCCAGCCGCAATCCGATGATTGACGATATTTTGCGGGACAAGCCGAGATTAATTATTTTGAACAAAGCGGATCTGGCGGATCCGGAAATTACTCGGAAGTGGCTGGCGTACTTTAAGGAACAAGGGCATGTTGCCCATCCTGTGGACGCATCTACTGGAACAGGCGTTAAGGAGATTCCGGAGCAGGTCAAGCTGCTGTTGAAGGAAAAAATTGATCGGCAGATCGCAAGGGGAATGAACCCACGGGCTATGCGCGCATTGATCGTCGGTATTCCTAACGTCGGTAAATCAACGCTGATTAATCGAATGGCTGGTAAGAGTATCGCTGCTACGGGTGATCGCCCGGGGGTTACTAAGGGCCAGCAGTGGATTAAAACAGGAGGTAATCTGGAGCTTCTGGATACTCCTGGTATCTTATGGCCGAAGTTTGAGGATCAAGACGTGGGTTACCGCTTGGCAGTGACGGGTGCGATCAAAGAAGAAATCCTGAACATTGAGGACATTGCTTTTTATGCAGTGAAGTATTTGGTCAAGGATTATGGTTCCAGATTTCAAGAACGCTTTGGTATTGAGAAGCTTCCTGAGGATCTTGAGAACCCTGATGAGATCGTTGCAGTTATGGAAGCCGTGGGCCGCAAACGCGGTTGTCTGATTAGCGGTGGACGTGTTGATCTGGAAAAAGCTTCACGTGCTTTGCTGCATGAGCTGCGGGCAGGTAAGCTTGGTCGTTTTACGCTGGAAACACCTTAAAGGCGTTTAAATGAATGGGTATGGAAGAGCCATCCGGAAATTTTCGGGGGCTCTTTTTTTGCTGATTTGGATGGTTATTTGTACATGACCATGTGAGCTTTACTATGGTAAGCTGACTTATGTAGTTTATAGAATAATTTATAATTGGCGGTGACAGATCGTGAGTACGATAGATATGTTGAGTTATGAAAAAGAGGGCTGGGAACAGTCTTATCGCCGTATAGCCGGCGTAGATGAAGTAGGCAGAGGTTGTTTGTTTGGGGATGTTGTTGCAGCAGCGGTGATTTTGCCGGAAGGGCTTATTATTGATGGCGTCAACGACTCTAAGAAGCTTACAGCGAAAAAAAGAGATGCCTTATTCGAGATTATTATGGAGCAGGCGATAGCTATTGGTGTAGGTTATGTGGATTCCCGCATGATTGATGAAATTAATATTAAACAGGCTTCTCGTCTGGCGATGAAAAAAGCGGTAGAAGGTCTTAGTCATACCCCGGACTATATGTTAATCGATGCTGAAAAAGTTGATCTTCCGTTGCCGCAGCAGGCGATCATAAAAGGGGATGCTAACAGCCAGTCTATTGCGGCAGCTTCGATTATAGCTAAAGTAACAAGAGATAGACTGTGTGAAGGGGTGTGGGAGGAATTATACCCTGATTATGGGATTGCGATACATAAAGGTTATGCGACCAAGCTTCACAGGGAACAAATTACGGCGTTAGGTCCGACACCTATGCATCGGCGCAGCTTTATTGGGAAGATTCTTGCTGAACAGCAAACCCTTTTTTAGAAATATCAGAATATAAAAGACGCCAAAGGCGTTTAAGCTTGGATGAATTCACCGCTCAAAAAAGTCGGATTAATACCGATATAGTAAGAAGAGAGAAAATGGAGGGAGGAGAAACGGTATGAATATCGGAACATTGATCCGTGGATTGCTCGGGGATAATAAACCGGGAGCAGCCAAGTCTTTGGAATTGAAGGAAGGGCAGGTTGTACGTGGTGTTGTATTGTCTGTCTCGGATTCGGGAAAAGAAGCCGTTGTGCAGATTCAAGGTACACCTGTTCGTGCGGAGTTGGAAACACCACTACTGCCAGGAGAGACCCTGAACTTACAGGTTGGAGCACCCGGAGAAGGCGGATTGCCCGTATTGAAGCCGGTCTCCCTCGGCGAAACGGTGTTAGCCACCCCGCAAAACATGGGCGAGGCATTGGAATCGCTTGGGCTTACTGACTCCAAAGCGGGTAGGGAAATTGTGTTGGCGATGCAGTCGGGTGGTATTCCGCTTACCAAAGAGACAGCGGCGATTCTGGATGCTGTAATGAGTGCGAAACCTGCGGGCGTGCCGACCTCAGAGTGGCTTGATGCAGCTGTCATTTCTGTAAAGCGGGGCTTGCCGGTTACCCCTGAAAGTGTGAAAGGATTGCAGCAGGCGGTTTTTGGTCCGCAGCTTCATCAGCTTTTGTCAGCGCTCGAAGAACAGATTACGATTTGGGCAGGTCAAGTCGCCGGTGAAGAAACAACAACAGCCGAAGCTAAAACTGGAATGGGTACCCCAACCGGAAACCTGAATGCTCCTGTAACGACAGGTACGGGCGCTGTGATTAACGCGGAAGCGGTATCAGCAGGTGATGCTGATGCGGAAATGGACCAGGTGGCGGTTAAAGGAACTGGACAACCTGTAAGTAAACCTGCTGAGGGTAGTGGTGGTGCTACTACTACAAGCGGAAGTACTGCTGCAACAGGAGGGGCAACGGGAGCCGGAGTTATTTCTGATGAACCAATAATTCCTTTGAATTCAGTGAAATCAGAAATATCAGGAAGTGCAGCTGCAAGTACAGCTGAAACTCCTGAGAATGAAACCGGTATTGTAACTGCCAAGCCAGTGGTCCCCGAAGAGGCTGGTGAGGTAGCTCAGCTCTCGAAGAGTGGAAATACTGGTGAACCTTTGACTGGGAAAATAACTTCTACGCTTGCTTCAGGAACTCAGAGTAGTGCTGCTAACACGCAAGGGGACGGAATTGTAAGCAATCAAAATAGTTCTAATCAGAGCGAAACTCATGGCAATGAAATGAGTCTAAATAAAGATAGAGCGCAGGGTAGTGTCAGTGGCGCGATTACAAGCGCCACTGGATCAGCAGGTGCAGATAGCCAAGCTGCTGCGGGAAGCCAAGCTGGTGCAGCAAGCCAAGCTGCTGCGCCTAGCGGGGCTGCCCTGCTCGCGAAGCTGCAGGGCGTGCTCACCGAGTTGCGCGGCAGCATGCCGCAGCTCGCGAACGTCCCGCCCGCTGAGGCGGCGGGACAAGAACCTGCCCCCGCGCCGGCAGCGCCGCGCGGGGAGACCACGGCTGCTGCGGCTTCGCCGGTGCAGCCAGACACCGCCCCACCCGCGGATGCGGAGTCGTGGGTGGGGCGGGTGTTGAAGCTGCTCGGTGCGGAGCACGAGCAGCAGGCCGTGCGCGGCGGCGCTTTGCCGGCCGCGGAGACGGCGCGAGCGGCAGCGGGGACAGCTGCAGCCGCGCTAGGCAGTGTCGGCGGGGAGCAAGCTGCGGACACGTTGAAGGGCGTGCTGCTGCAGCTTATGAGCAGCAGCGAGGTGCCGCCCGCGGTAAAAGATGCCGCGAGCGGGCTAGTGCAGCAGCTGACAGGCCAACAGCTGCTGCTGAATACAGATCGGACTGCTCCCTTCGCGCAGGTTACATTGTTCTTGCCGCTGCAAGGTCCAGATGGGCAGGAAACTGCATCGGTTCATATCCAGTCCAGGCGGGGCCGCAAAGGGGAGTTGGATGCAGCTAACTGTCGATTGTGGTTCGATTTGGACATGAAGCAGCTAGGGCAGACATTGGTAGATGTGCAGGTTGTAGATCGAATCGTTAGTCTTAAGCTTCATAATGATCATCCGTGGGTGCTTGAGCTGCTGGAGACGCGGCGTGAAGATATAAAAACTGCGGTAGAATCCATCGGTTATCAATTATCAGGTTTAAGAACCGAACCCTTGCCAGAATTGAATTTGCCTAAAGAGCTTGCTGGCTCCAATACTAATAAGTTTGTTGATTATGTTCCTGAGGCTTACAAAGGAGTGGATTACCGTATATGAATGAGCCTGTACAGCCAATTTCACAAGGGCTCAAAAAAGCGGTCGCTCTCAAATATAGTCCCGGACAAAACGAGGCTCCTGTCGTAGTAGCCAAGGGACAAGGCGCGATAGCAGACCTTATTCTGCAAAAGGCTAAGGAGAGCGGGGTTGCTGTTCAGGAAGATGCAGCCCTCGTGGAGGTGCTTTCAAAGCTTGATCTGGACCAACAGATTCCGTCTGAGCTCTATCAGCTGGTGGCGGAAATCCTCAGCTTTGTGTATCAGAGCGATCGTTCCGCTGGTGAACGGGGACAAGAATGAAAGAGCCATATGCAAGAAAACACTATAACCGCAAAGAGAAAGGAGCTGCTGCAGAGAACGGAGCTGTGCAGTACCTATCTTCTAGCGGGTATATGATATTGGAACGGAATTGGCGTTGTCGTACTGGAGAGCTTGATATCATTGCGGAGCGTGAAGACTGTATTGTTGTTGTCGAAGTTCGTAGCCGCAGTGGAGAGCTGCTTCAGGGAACTCCAGAAGAATCGGTGAATGCTCGCAAAATAAACCAGGTTCGGAGTACAACACAGGTTTATTTGCATATGAAGGGTTATGAGGAACGGCGGGTTTCTTTTGATGTAATTAGCGTCTTGTTAAATGACGATCTTAGCCTAGCTTCACTTAGTCATATTCGCGAGGCGTTTTAAGAGTAACTCTATTTCCTCATGCGATTCTTTATGAATTTGCTGCTGTTCTGATAAAAAAGTCTTTACATACCTTCCGCACTGTGGGTCATTTCTCAAAAGAAATGGGTAAACATTAGGAGTAACTTTTTAATGTCATCATGAGGAGGGCTGTCTAGTGAAGAATAAACCTTCTGAAATGCAGGTTAGTTTTACATGCCAATATTGCCAGCAGAAGATTGAAGTGAAATTTAAAGCAGAGCCAATATCTGTCGTCTGTTGCGATAATTGCAATAAGACCTTCACGGTAATGCGGCCCACTATAGCGGAGGAAATATTAATAGATTGGGAAAATGAAGCGTTATTTCAAAAAATCCGGGCTGAAAAGTCGCAAAACAGCAATAGCAGTCTCTTAGCGCTTGTAATTAGAGTTATTGAACTGCTTACATGGCGTGACAAAGGCAATGGACAGGTGGAAGCGATCAAGGAGATGCGTGGCTGGCTCATTGACAATGAGGAGGCGCCTCCTTTAGCTGAACTGATTCAGAGTGATGTTAATAAACGTTCGAGTAAGCGGCGCGACTGGGAAAAGTAACATTAACAATAAAGAGGTATTCCGTCATCGCCTCATGACATAGAATGATACGTATAATTTCGTGAGAAATTAGGCGGAAAAGTCCTCGGGGCTCCGAATTTCCTAGGGTTTATGGGTAGTCGGAGCTTTTTTCATACATACTGTCATTAGAATAGGAACAAAAGGAGGGTGCACATGGCTAAGGTTTTTTTCACATCAGATCATCATTTTGGGCATAAGTTGATCATTGATTTTGAATCCAGACCCTTCAACGATGTAGAGCAAATGAATGAAGTTATGATTGAAAGTTGGAATTCGGTAGTGAATCCGGACGACAAAGTATTTCATTTGGGAGACTTTTCTTTTCTGAATAAGGAGGCAACTCGTGCGATTGTGGCCAGACTGCATGGATACAAAATCCTGATCCTTGGCAATCATGATCGCGGCCGCAGCCGAAGTTGGTGGCTTGAGGCAGGTTTTGATGAGGTTAGTGAATATCCTTTGATTTATAAGGATTTCTTTTTCCTCTCACATGAGCCTATGTACATGAATAAACATATGCCTTACGTAAATGTGCACGGCCATATTCATGGGCAAAAATATGAGGGAAACAATCATTTTAACATTTGTGTAGAGCATTGGAACTATAAACCGTTGACTTTTGAGCAGATTAGGGACTCGGTCGTAGTTAAAGAAGGGGATTGATGTAGGTCTTTAGAGATGTGCTTTCGCTTTTATGTAAAACTTGAATTTCTTATTCTAAAGATAAATTGCTCACAGATTGCGTTAGGACACAACTTCTATAATGTACTTAACAGCTAATATATATATTTGGAAAATAAGGAAGCACCTTTTTTCTTGAAGCTATGACACCCCAAATTAGGGTGTAATTCAGGAGATGAGGTGTTTTTATTATGTATGGGAAAATGTTTAGCGCGTGTCTGTATGGGATTGAAGGGGTAATGATCGGTGTGGAAATCGATCTTGCAAATGGACTGCCGCAGACGAATATCATTGGCTTACCAGATTCAGCGATTCGCGAGGCTGTTGAACGAGTTAGGGCTGCCGTTAAAAATTGCGGTTACCGCTATCCACAGCAGCGTATTACGATCAATCTTGCTCCAGCTGACCTGCGTAAAGAAGGTTCCGCTTTTGATCTAGCGATTGCTTTAGGGATACTGATAACTAGTGGCCAGTTGATTATGCCTTCAGCTCAAGAGATGCTTTTGATTGGAGAGCTTGCGCTCGACGGCAGTCTGCGTCCGGTTTCGGGTGTGCTGCCGATGGTTGAAGCAGCGCGTAAAAGCGGGTTTAAAGCCGTTCTGCTCCCGCAAGGCAATGCGGCAGAAGCCGCTTTAATCAGTGGCATGAATGTTTATACCATCGACCATTTGCAAGCGTTAGCGAATGCTGCTGAATCTGTGGCTAGCTTTGGTCCGATTATAGATAAGCTAGTTCCTCTAGTAGAATCTGAAGGATCACCACTTCCTTTTCCTGTATCCGTGAGTATGGGGACGGGGGCAAAAGAACAACCTCCGGTGCTTGTTCTTTCTGTAGAGCATCTCAAATATAACCCTAAATATTCTGATTCTGAGGCTGCTTCTTCCGAAGCGAATGAAATAATGGATGATTACAGTGATGTGCTTGGACAGCAACATGTGAAAAGAGCACTAACTATCGCGGCTGCAGGGATGCATAATATTATGCTCATCGGCCCACCTGGCACAGGCAAAACGATGCTGATCAAACGCCTTCCCAGTATCCTTCCACAATTGTCGGACAGTGAGGCACTTGAGGTAACCAAAATTTTTAGTGCGGCTGGAAATTTGAAGGATGCACACAACGGTTTGCTGCGAAGTCGTCCATTTCGTTCTCCACACCACACGATATCTTCTGCCGGATTAATTGGAGGGGGCGGTATTCCCAAGCCAGGTGAGGTAAGTCTTGCGCATCGAGGTATTCTGTTTCTGGATGAATTGCCTGAATTCTCCCGGAATGTGCTTGAAGTGCTGCGACAGCCACTCGAAGATGGGGTGGTTACTATAAGTCGTGCCCGGGCTTCCTTTACTTTTCCTGCCAAATTCATGCTCGCTGCATCGATGAATCCGTGCAGCTGCGGCTTTTTTGGAAGCGGTATCTCCCAGCAAAATTGTACCTGTAGTCCATCAAGGATTGCCCAATATCGAGCCAAAATATCCGGTCCATTATTGGATCGGATCGACTTACAGGTTGATGTTCCCCGCCCGAAGGAATGGAATCGGCAGGGGCATGTTTTATCGTCAGCAGATATGCGTGCGGAGGTGTTGGCTGCTCAGGCCATCCAAGCTAAACGTTACAAACGACTGGCGATTTCATGGAACAGTGAACTTTCCGGTGCTTCCCTTCGGAAATATGCAAGCCTAAACCGAGAGAGTGCTCAAATGCTGTATGATATTTTGGAGAATTTAGGTCTAAGCATGCGAGCGCATGATCGGATTATTAAGCTATCCCGTACCATAGCTGATCTGGAGGGTGCACAGGATATTTCTTCTGCACATCTCGCGGAAGCTGTGCAATACCGTAATCTGGATCGACAGGTATTAGCGGAGGAATAAAGATAAAAGAGCAGCGATTCCCGTTAATGAGAATCGCTGCTCTATACTATGGACCGGTAGTGACGAGCACCGCCGAACCATTATTATGCTCTGATGCTTATGGAACGGACCTAGAGGACGTTGTTTGCAAGTTTTTAGCCCTTGGAGCGTAGATTCGGACGCTGGAGACGCTATTCCTTCGGAAGAAGGTTATATTGGGTGGTTTTCCTTCCAATAGCTGCTATGAGGTCCGATAACATCCCAAATATGGGATTAAGTTGCGTTTAAGATCAACTGTGTCCGTTAGCGACTTCGAATGTGAAATGCCACGTATTCAAACGAAGGTTAGATCGTTTAGCAAATTTCACATACATTTTTCTCTATAATTTCTTACAGTACATTCAGTTCTACTTCGATATTGCCACGAGTGGCACGGGAGTAAGGACATGCGCCATGGGCAGCTTCTACCAAAGATGCTGCGGTTTCTCTGTCAACGCCTTTAACCAGCACGTCAAGCTTAACCGCAATGCCGAATCCGCCATCTTCAACTTTACCAAAGCTTACAGTAGCCGTAACTTCACTGCCTTCAATCTTCACTTTTCCAAGACGAGCAACCATGTTCAGAGCACTGTCAAAACAAGCGGAGTAACCAGCTGCGAATAATTGTTCAGGATTAGTGCCTTCACCTCCGGCACCCCCCATTTCACGTGGTGTACTGATCGTAAGGTTGAGTTTAGGGCTTTCTGATTCTATATAACCGTTTCTTCCCCCAACGGCTTTAACTGTGGTTTCATACATCTTTTGTTGAATTGTCATCATAATAAATCTCTCCTATTCATTAATTAGTTTGTGTACAATCTAATTTATCACAATTAATATAAAAGTCAAATTAATTTTTTGCTATTATTATGATATATGAGGGAATTATGATAAAATAAAGAGATAAGGCGGGTGAATAAATATGAAAATGAGTGAAGAAGATATGCAGAAAATGACTACAACCCCAGAGCTGCTGATCGAGAATCAGCTCTGTTTTACCATTTATGCTTGCTCGCGTGAGATTACAAAGCTGTACCAACCGTATTTGGATAAGATTGGTTTAACTTACTCCCAATACTTAGTAATGCTTGTGTTATGGGAACGGCAGCAATGTACAGTGAAAGAGATTGGTGAGGCGTTATTTTTGGATTCAGGCACGCTGACTCCGCTATTGAAACGCTTGCAAGCTGCAGGCCTAATTATACGTGAACGCTCGATGCAGGATGAGCGAAAGGTATTAATCTCACTAACGAAACAAGGCTGGGCACTTCAAAGTGATGCCGTGTGTATTCCCGGCAAAATGATGGAAGAAACGACACTGACAAATAATGAATCCATAGAGCTACTTGATCAGTTTAAAGACTTACTGAATCGTGTTCACGAAGCTAATATCCAAGATAGTAAAAAGTAAGCGTAGTAAGGAGTCAATGCGATCGTTCGCATTCCGGCATGAAATCAAGCGAAAAAATGTGTACAAATCATGAATATATTTAAGGTAAGCGTTTTAAAAACATGTTACACTATTCTGGGTTCCTTTGTATGGCGTATAGGTAAATATAAGCTTAGTCTTATAGATTTACACAATGTCTCTTGCAGAAATAATGCCATTCTTTTTACGAGTGGTAGATCAGTTTCTGCTGGTTCCGGAATAGTGCTGCATGTATAACATCAGCCTATCCCTAACCCCGCGGCAATCAAAACGGAAAGCGAGATGACAACAGGCTGCCTGTTTAGTCACCACGCTACTTTAGGAGGCTACCGCTATGAATATCCACGAGTATCAGGGAAAAGAAGTGCTTAAGAAGTACGGTGTAGCCGTACCGAATGGAAAAGTAGCTTATACAGTGGAGGAAGCGGTAGAAGCCGCAGAGTCACTGAGCACACCGGTTGTTGTAGTTAAAGCTCAGATTCACGCAGGTGGACGCGGTAAAGCTGGAGGAGTAAAGGTTGCTAAGAATATCGATGAGGTGCGTAGTTACGCAACTGAGATTCTGGGCAAGACTCTAGTAACTCACCAGACTGGACCGGAGGGTAAGGTAGTAAAAAGACTGCTCATTGAAGAGGGTTGTCAAATTGTTAAGGAGTATTACATTGGTATCGTAGTTGACAGAGGTACTGGCCGAGTGGTCATGATGGCTTCTGAAGAAGGCGGTACTGAGATTGAAGAAGTAGCTGCAACACATCCGGAGAAAATTTTTAAAGAGATCATTGATCCGGCAGTGGGTTTGCAGACTTTTCAGGCGCGTAAGCTGGCTTACAGTATCTCTATTCCTAATGAGCTGGTAGGCAAAACTGTGAAATTCATGCAAGCGCTATATTTAGCTTTCGTGGATAAAGATTGCTCTATTGCCGAAATTAACCCATTGGTAGTGACTGCGGATGGGAATGTGATGGCACTGGATGCCAAACTGAATTTTGATTCCAACGCCTTGTTCCGTCATAAGGATATTCTAGAGCTGCGGGATTTGGATGAAGAGGATTTAAAGGAAATCGAAGCCTCGAAGTATGACCTTAGTTACATTGCACTTGATGGCAATATTGGGTGCATGGTAAACGGTGCAGGTCTCGCGATGGCGACTATGGATATTATTAAGTATTATGGGGGCGAACCCGCCAACTTCCTGGATGTAGGGGGCGGTGCAACGACCGAGAAGGTAACAGAAGCCTTTAAAATCATTTTATCCGATGAAAAAGTGAACGGAATTTTTGTTAACATTTTCGGTGGTATTATGCGCTGTGATGTTATCGCTAACGGTGTTGTAGAAGCGGCTAGTCAACTGGGTTTGACCAAACCGCTGGTTGTGCGTCTTGAGGGAACAAATGTTGGATTGGGCAAGCAGATTTTGGCCGGATCGGGACTGAATATTGTTGCTGCTGATTCTATGGCGGACGGTGCCCGTAAGATTGTGTCTCTTGTGCAATAATGGCCTGATTTAGGAAGCCAGTTATCGTATTTGACAATATAAGTAGGGATGTGACTTAAGGCATGAGCATTCTTGTAGATAAAAATACGAAAGTTATCACGCAGGGAATTACAGGATCAACGGGTTTGTTCCATACTAAAGGTGCGCTGGATTATGGAACACAGATGGTTGGAGGGGTAACACCGGGTAAAGGTGGAACATCTGTCAACATCACGCTTGAAAATGGCAGTGAGGTTAGCCTTCCGGTATTCGATACTGTTGTAGCTGCTAAGGCGGCTACAGGCGCAACCGCTAGTGTAATCTATGTACCGCCAGCATTTGCAGCAGACTCCATAATGGAAGCCGTGGACGCAGAACTCGACCTGGTGATTTGTATTACCGAAGGGATTCCAGTACTTGATATGGTAAAAGTGTCCCGTTATATGGAGGGGCGCTCTACTGTATTGATCGGACCTAACTGTCCGGGAGTTATCACTCCTGGTGAGTGCAAAATAGGAATTATGCCGGGTTATATTCATATGCCAGGGTACGTAGGTGTTGTCTCGCGCAGCGGAACTCTAACCTATGAGGCTGTTCATCAGCTGACCACGCGTGGAATCGGGCAATCTTCAGCTGTAGGTATTGGCGGAGACCCTGTTAAAGGCTCAGAGTTTATTGATATTCTGAAGCTTTTTAATGAGGATCCGGGTACAAAGGCAGTCATCATGATTGGTGAAATTGGCGGAACCGCAGAGGAAGAAGCAGCAGAGTGGATTCGTGAGCATATGACTAAGCCGGTAGTAGGGTTTATTGGCGGCGCTACTGCACCTCCTGGCAAACGTATGGGGCATGCGGGTGCTATTATTTCCGGAGGCAAAGGCACAGCGAGTGAGAAAATTGCCGTACTTGAATCGTGCGGAATCAAGGTTGCTCCTACACCTGCCGAAATGGGCTCAACGCTAGTAAGTGTGCTCGAAGAACGCGGTATTCTTAGCGCTTTTACAACGCATTAATTATTTTATTTAATTGAAGGAATTCACTCTACGCGAGTGGGCTTCTTTCGTGTATAATTATTTCAGAGGTAAGCAACCTTTTGTTCCTATCCAAGGGATAAAAGGTTGCTTTTTTGTTTTTTAACATAGAAAAATATTGAATTAAAAGAAAATATTGCATTCCTCTAATTCATGTTACAAAATAGGGAAGGCTAACCCTTCCATTAAAGGAGAGTAAGCTTATATGGAAGAAAAAGATCTGCTGTTTGGTTTTAATGAAGTGGAGGGGATTGGCTGGAAGAGTATCGACAAGATTCGCAGAGCCGGCTTAATGTCAGAACGAGCATTTTCCTGTAGTGCAAAAGATTGGAAAACGATCGGATTGAACGGAAAGCTGTCGAATTATCTTGCTTCCATATATACATTAGAATGGATCGCCAAAAGGCGCTTATTAATGGAAGAATGTGCAGTGAAGATGGTCACTGTGTTTGATGCGGCTTATCCTGTTTTGTTGAAAGAGACGGCACAGCCACCGTGGATCCTTTATTATCGAGGTCGTTTGGAAATGTTATCAACTCCTAGTGTGGCGATGGTTGGCACTCGTGTGCCAACAGCATATGGACGAAAGGTAGGGGAGATTCTCGCGGAGGAGCTTAGTGCAGCAGGTCTAACGGTGGTTAGCGGACTTGCGAGGGGGATCGATAGCATTTGTCATGAAGCGGCGCTAAGAAGCGGTGGAGGGACCATAGCGGTAGTGGCAACAGGGTTGGACAAAGTCTATCCAACTGAGAATATTGAACTGGAGCGGCGTATTTCTCAGGAAGGGCTTGTCATTACAGAGTATCCTCTTGGAACTAAAAGTCATCCTGGATTATTTCCACAGCGTAATCGGATCATAGCAGGTTTATCACGGGGGACAGTGGTCGTGGAGGCTGACAGTCGCAGTGGATCACTTATTACAGCCGATGCTGCCTTGGAAGCTGGGAGGGATGTCTTCGCAGTTCCCGGACCTATTACATCACCTAAGAGCAGAGGGGCGTTAGAGCTTATCAAGCAGGGGGCAAAGCTGGTAACCAGTGGATTAGATATTATAGAAGAATATACTTCTTATTTGCCGACAAACGTAATAAAAACAGGGAATAATAGCACTACCGAACAGACAGCAGACGACTTTATGATTGAAAAGAAATTGACAAATGAGGAGTCTCACCTATACCATATACTGCATCAAGGCCCTTTTATATTGGACGATCTGCTTGTAAGAACAGGATGGGATTTTGGACATTTGCATTCAGTTCTGTTATCTTTAATCATAAAAAAAGCGGTAACACAATTACCAGGAGCTATTTATAAGGTAATTTAATATAGAGGTGCGAGTGTTAACGAGGAGGAAGAGTCTATGGCAGATGCATTAGTTATTGTCGAGTCGCCTGCAAAAGCGAAGACAATTGGCAAATATCTAGGTAGTAAATATATTGTAAAGGCATCAATGGGACATATTAGAGATCTACCGAAGAGTCAAATTGGTGTTGAGGTGGAGAATGATTTCAGTCCCAAATATATTACTATCCGCGGTAAGGGATCTATATTGAAGGAATTGAAAGACGCTAGTAAAAAAGTTAAAAAAGTTTATCTCGCAGCTGACCCCGACCGCGAAGGGGAAGCAATTGCTTGGCATTTGGCGCATGCGCTGGATTTAGATAATACACAAGAATGCAGAGTTGTTTTTAATGAGATCACCAAACAAGCGGTAAAAGATGCTTTTAAGACACCGCGTAAGATTAATATGGATCTCGTGAATGCACAGCAGGCTAGACGTATTTTGGATCGACTGGTAGGGTACAAGATTAGCCCTCTATTATGGAAGAAAGTCAAAAAAGGTTTATCTGCTGGACGTGTACAATCCGTTGCCGTGAAGATCATTATGGATCGTGAGAATGAAATCTCCGCTTTTGTACCCACCGAATATTGGAGCATAACAGCGAAGCTTGGAATCCGGGATTCCGTCTTTGAAGCTAAGTTTCATAAGCTGAATGGTGTGAAAAAAGAACTGAACCAGGAAAGTGATGTTCAGGAAGTTCTTGAAGCCATTAAGAACGCATCTTTTAAGGTGAGTGATGTGAAGGAGAAGGAAAGACAACGTCATCCTTCGGCTCCTTTTACCACCAGCTCCCTACAACAGGAAGCAGCCCGTAAGCTTGGATTCCGTGCCGCTAAGACAATGTCTGTTGCACAGCAGCTATACGAAGGTGTGGAACTCGGTAAAGAAGGTACCGTAGGTTTGATCACTTATATGCGTACTGACTCCACGCGTCTCTCTGTCACCGCTCAGGATGAAGCTAAAGAGCTTATAACAGCTAAGTATGGTGAGAAGTTCTTGCCAGAATCCCCACGGCAGTATTCTAAAAAGGCAGCTGGAGCACAGGAAGCGCATGAAGCGATTCGTCCTACCTCGGCATTACGCGAACCAGAAATGGTCAAAGAGTTCTTGAGCCGTGATCAATTCCGTCTCTACAAGCTAGTGTGGGAGCGATTCGTATCAAGTCAGATGTCTTCTGCCCTGCTGGATACGCTTTCGGTCGATATTGCTGCAGGTACTGCTACATTCAGAGCTGTTGGTTCGAAGGTTTCATTCCCCGGGTTCATGAAGGTTTACGTAGAAGGCAACGATGACGGAACTACAGATGAAGACAAGTATTTGCCGCCGCTTCAAGCGGGAGATGCTTTAAATAAGCAGGAGATCGAGCCTAAACAGCACTTTACACAACCGCCTCCACGATATACGGAAGCAAGACTTGTAAAGACGCTTGAGGAGCTGGGTATAGGCCGTCCAAGTACATATGCCCCAACGCTGGAAACCATCCAGAAGCGTGGTTATGTGGCTATTGAAGAGAAAAAATTCATGCCAACCGAACTTGGCGAGCTTGTTATAGAGCAGATGGAGCAATTTTTTCCGGAAATCCTAAACGTTGAATTCACCGCGAACATGGAAGGGGATCTTGACCATGTGGAAGAGGGCTCAGAAGACTGGGTAAAGGTTCTTGCAGAGTTTTACGAATCGTTTGAGAAGCGTTTGGTATTCGCGGAAGAAGAGATGAAAGAAATTGAGATTGAAGATGAAGTCTCTGATGAGATCTGTGAGAAATGCGGCAAACCTCTCGTGTATAAGCTGGGTCGCTTTGGGAAATTCCTAGCATGCTCTGGCTTTCCGGATTGCCGAAACACGAAACCGATTATCAAGGATATTGGCGTAACTTGCCCTAAATGTCATGAAGGTAAGGTTGTGGAGCGACGCAGCAAAAAAGGGCGAGTTTTCTATGGCTGCGATCAGTACCCTGGTTGTGATTTCGTTTCATGGGATAGACCTTCTATAAAACCATGTCCATCATGTGGATCTTGGATGATTGAGAAACGTAATAAGCAAGGAACCAAGCTACAATGTACATCTTGTGATCATACAGAGGCGGTTCTAGACAACGAAGAAGAATTAGCAGATTAATAGTCTCTATGGGAGGAAAAAAGACAGTGTCAGATACAGCAAAAGTAACAGTAATTGGAGCGGGTCTCGCAGGAAGCGAAGCCGCTTGGCAAATAGCATCACTAGGAGTACCGGTAAGATTATATGAGATGAGACCCGTAGTAAAGACACCAGCCCATCACACGAATCAATTTGCTGAACTGGTATGCAGCAACTCCTTGCGTGCGAATGGATTAGGAAATGCTGTAGGTGTATTGAAGGAAGAAATGCGGCGTTTGAACTCTCTTGTTTTAGGTGCTGCTGACCGACACGCGGTACCCGCAGGAGGAGCACTTGCCGTAGATCGGGACGGATTCTCAGGTGAGATCACCCATACTTTGCATAATCATCCGCTCGTGGAAGTCATAAATGAAGAACTTACGCATATACCGGAGGAAGGGATTGTTGTTATTGCAACGGGCCCACTAACTTCACCGGCATTATCTGCTGAAATAAAAGGGCTGCTGGGTGAAGAGTATTTCTACTTCTATGATGCAGCAGCACCGATTGTTGAGAAAGACACCATTGATATGAACAAGGTGTATTTGGCTTCCCGTTATGATAAAGGTGAAGCGGCTTATCTGAACTGTCCGATGACAGAAGAGGAGTTCGACGTGTTTTATGATGCGTTGATTTCTGCTGAGACAGCAGCACTCAAGGATTTTGAGAAAGAGATATACTTTGAGGGCTGTATGCCTATTGAAATCATGATGAAACGCGGCAAGCAAACAGCGTTATTTGGCCCAATGAAGCCAGTAGGACTTATCAATCCGCATACAGGTAAACTTCCTTACGCGGTTGTGCAACTCCGTCAGGATAACGCTGCTGGCACACTTTACAATCTTGTTGGTTTTCAGACCCATTTGAAATGGGGCGAGCAGAAGCGTGTATTCTCGCTGATCCCTGGTCTTGAGAATGCTGAATATGTTCGTTATGGTGTGATGCACAGAAATACATTTATTAATTCTCCTAAGCTTCTGCACCCAACCTATCAGATGAAAGGCAAGGAAAGACTCTTTTTTGCTGGACAGATGACAGGTGTAGAAGGTTATGTGGAATCAGCTGCTTCCGGGCTCATAGCTGGTATTAATGCTGCACGGGCAGCACTCGGACAGGAAGGGCTGATCTTTCCGCAGGATACTGTTCTAGGCAGCATGCCAGCTTATATTACTTCTGCCGATCCAGAGCATTTTCAGCCTATGAATGCCAATTTCGGTTTGTTGCCGAAGGTAGAGAAGAAGATCCGCAATAAGAAGGAAAAGAATGAAATGTTAGCTCATCGCGCTCTGGACAGTCTTGCCGAGTATGCCAACCGTACAGGACTCGCTTATTCGGAGCCGGAGGTTGTCGATAGCGAACAAAGCCCATCTTAAGGAGGTAACTTACAATCATGGTACCCAGCTTTCATGCGACTACAATTTGTGCTGTAAGACATAACGGACAGGCAGCTATAGCAGGTGATGGACAGGTTACATTCGGAGAGAGTGTTATTATGAAGACGACGGCCAGAAAAGTCCGTCGCCTGTACAGAGGACAAGTAATAGCAGGCTTTGCGGGATCCGTTGCGGATGCTATTACCCTATTCGAAAAATTCGAGGGCAAGCTGGAGGAGCATCATGGGAACCTGCAGCGGGCTGCAGTTGAATTAGCGAAGGATTGGCGTCAAGATCGTATTCTTCGGAAGCTTGAAGCTTTGATGATTGTTATGGATAAGGAAGGAATGCTCCTGATCTCCGGAAATGGTGAAATTATCGAACCGGATGATGACGTTCTTGCGATTGGTTCCGGGGGTAATTTTGCGCTGGCTTCAGGTCGAGCACTCAAACGTCATGCACCCAATCTTTCCGCTGCGGATATTGCTAGAGAATCGCTTCAGGTAGCATCTGAAATTTGTGTGTACACTAATTCCAACATTATTGTTGAACAATTATAGACTCAGTGCCATAGAGACAAGGAGGAATTCACGATGGTGAATCAATCGCTTACACCCCGTCAAATTGTAGCCGAATTGGATAAATATATCGTAGGTCAGAAGCAAGCCAAGAAATCGGTAGCTGTTGCGCTCCGTAATCGGTATCGGCGCAGTCTGCTAGCAGAGGAACTGCGTGATGAAGTCGTTCCTAAGAACATCTTGATGATCGGACCTACAGGTGTGGGTAAGACAGAGATCGCCCGGCGTCTAGCAAAGCTTGTTAATGCACCGTTCATCAAAGTGGAGGCCACTAAATTCACTGAGGTCGGTTATGTAGGTCGAGATGTGGAATCTATGGTTCGTGATCTGGTAGAGACTTCTATTCGTATGGTCAAGCTTGAGCGTACGGAGAAGGTTAAGGATCGTGCGGAAGAACTGGCTAATGAGCGGATCGTTTCTATATTGGTCCCTTCCTCTTCCAAAAATAAATCACAAAAGAATCCTTTTGAGATGATTTTTGGAGGGAATTCTGCCCAAGAGGACTCTAAAGAAGACACTGAGCAGGATGGAAGCCTAAGTGAACGCCGCCGTGGGGTTAGATTTAAGCTATTAGCTGGTCAGCTGGAAGATGACATCATTGAAATTGATGTTGAGGATACAGCGCCAACTATGCTGGATATGTTTGCAGGTCAAGGAAACGACCAGATGGGTATGAATATGCAAGAGATGTTCGGCAGTTTGCTGCCTAAGCGGACGAAGAAACGTAAGCTTCCTATTCGGGAAGCGCGCAAGGTACTCATTCAGGATGAGGCGGCCAAGCTGATAGATATGGATGATGTGATCCAGGAATCCGTGACTCGGGCTGAACAATCAGGCATTATTTTTATTGATGAAATCGATAAAGTAGCGAGTCAGGGAAAAGGGTCTGGACCGGATGTGTCGCGTGAAGGCGTGCAACGGGATATTTTGCCGATTGTAGAGGGCTCGACCATTATGACGAAATACGGTCCTGTGAAGACAGACTATGTACTCTTTATGGCTGCCGGAGCTTTCCATATTGCTAAGCCTTCAGATTTGATTCCAGAACTTCAAGGTCGTTTTCCGATTCGCGTAGAGCTGAGTAGTCTAACGTTAGAGGATTTCGTTTCTATTTTGACGGAACCAGAGAATGCTTTAACTAAACAATATGTGAATCTGCTTAAAACAGAAAATTTAGAAGTGGAATTCCAGAAGGATGCTATACATGAGATCGCCAAAATAGCGGCTTCAGTGAATCAAAATATGGAGAATATAGGTGCACGGCGTCTTCATACTATTTTGGAGAAGCTGTTAGAGGATCTTTCTTTTGAAGCGCCTGAGCTGACTTTAGAAAAAATGGTTATTACCCCGGAGTATGTGCGCGAGAAATTGGCAAGTATAGCTCAGGATCGTGATTTAAGTCAGTATATTCTTTAAAGCGACAAAAAAACAAAAAATCTATGTATTTTGAATTTGGGCATAACGGATTAGATAAATTACAAATTGGTGTCGTGAAAACGTAAAATTATGTCAAAACATGCAATTAAAAAGAAAAAAATGAGTTGAAAATGTAAATAAATAGTAATAAAGTGCTAAAAGCCCTGTCTTTTCTAAAAAGATAGGGCTTATTTCTTATTGTAATAATATACAAATTAAATGAAAATCAATGTATGTGAAAATGCTAAGTGTTATTCATTGCGACAGCGTTCGACGGAATACCGTAAATTTAGAGTATTTTTTCTTTATTTGTCGAAAGCAAGCAGGTTTTTTGATGGAAGTTGTGGAATTCTTTTCATTATGATAGCTTTGAAAGGAGGAATTGTCTTGGGATTGCTGAATAGTGTCAGTTTTCAACGATTGCAGGGAGGCATTGATGCTGCCTATAAACGACAAAATGCTCTAGCAAATAATGTGGCTAATCAAGATACGCCCAATTTCAAACGTTCTGATGTTTCATTCGAAAGTATCCTGCAACAACAGGAAAGTGGAATCCAATCTACACTTAGAGCGAAAGTTTCGGATACCCGGCATTATCAATTTGGCAGCAACACAATTGTTCCCGCTGCTGTTGAAAATACTGATGAAACTACCTCTATGAACAATAACGACAACAATGTGGATGTAGATCGCGAAATGGCGTTAAGCGCAGAGAATCAGCTTAGGTATAGTTCTTATGTTGAACAGATTAACAGTCAGATTTCGATGATGCGAGCCGTAATTCAAGGAGGATAAGAGAGTATGAACTTTGGAAGTAGTTTTGGGATCAGCGCATCTGCATTAACGGCTCAAAGGTTGCGGATGGATGTAATTTCTTCCAACGTAGCCAATGCTGAAACTACAAGAGCATCCGTGGTGGATGGCAAGGCTGTTCCTTACCGACGTAAGTTGGTTGTTTTGGAAACGAACGAAAGTAATAAATTCTCGAATATACTAAATTCGAAAATGAATAATAGCAATGAAGGGGTTAAGGTGCAGTCGATCATAGAAGACACTTCACCATTGAAGCCGGTATACAATCCGAGCCATCCCGATGCGGATGCTGAAGGATATGTCTATATGCCAAACGTAGACATTACCAAAGAAATGGTTGATATGTTATCTGCATCTCGCTCTTATGATGCCAATGTTACGATGCTTAATGCATCCAAAGCTATGGTAAGCAAGGCACTCGAAATTGGTAGATAAATGAATGTTAATTAACTTAAGGGGGGGAAACAGTTGATACAGAATATATCTAATGGGGTTCAGGCTGTACAGCAGCTTGCAATGAAACCGACATCTTCCGAAGTTTCATCCACTCCTGCTAATTCGATGGAGAGCTTTGGCTCTTATCTTGAGGATGCGCTCAATAAAGTGGCTGATCAGGAACAACAAGCTAAGGATATGAGTAATAAATTTGTATTGGGAGAAGTGAACATTGACGAAGTGATGATTTCTTCCCAACAGGCTCTACTGAGTTTACAGTTGACTACACAAGTCCGGAACAAAGTGATTGAAGCCTATCAAGAAATTATGAGAACTCAAATATAATAAATCCTAGCTTAGTTTCGGATGGGGTGACACTGTGAATGAAAGATTTGCCCAATATCGGGAGAAGGTTCTCTTGTATTGGAACAGATTTAGTGGTAAACAGAAGATTTTATTCTTTTCAACATTGTTTATCATTCTAATAATAATCGTAGTTATGACCATGCAGCTTTCAAAAACAGAATATGAAGTAGCATTTCAAGATTTGGACAGTACGGATTCGGCTGGAGTAATGAAAGCCTTAGATTCAGCAGGTGTTTCATACCGATTAAGTCAAGATGGAAAGAGTATTTCTGTACCAAGTACAGAAGCAGCTCGGGTCAAGGTGGATATCGGTTCTCAGGGGATTGTTCAAGGTGGCTCTATCGGATATAAAGTCTTTGACGAAAATTCGTCAATGATAGGTACAACAGATAGCGAGTTTAACGTGAAGTACAATAATGCATTAAACGGTGAAGTTGAACAGTTAATGAGACGTATGCAAGGGATTAAAGATGCAAAAGTGCTGATTAATTTGCCTAAAGAGACAGTTTTTGCCTCACAGGCTGATCAGGAGCAGGCGTCTGCATCCGTTGTGCTTTCATTTGATCCAGGATTTAGACCTACCCAAGACAATATTGACGGGTATTTCAATCTTGTGAAAACTGCTGTGCCTAATTTACCAATTGACAACATTACCATTGCAAATAATGAAATTGAATTAATGCCAACAGCTAAAGGTGGACAGGCTGGTGTCACAAACCAAGTTGAAGAAAACTTCGCTCTTCAGAAGAAATTCGAAGAAGAAGTAAAGAAAAATGTGAAACAATTCCTTAGCACTCTTACCGGTCCTGATAAAGTGGATGTTCTTGTGTTCTCAAAGTTGAACTTTGACAAGGAAAACCGGAAGGAAGATCTTGTTACCCCTGTGGATACAGAGAACATGAGGGGGATTGAGATCAGTTCACAAATAATTAGTAATTCGTATTCGGGTCAAGGTAACACGACTGGCGGAGTGGCTGGCACTGGTTCTCAAGATGTTACGGGCTATCCTTCTAATGCGGGTGCGGATACTTCTACCTCGGAGGAATCTTCGGAAACGAGGAACTTCGAAGTTAACCGAATTACTAAAGATGTTATTGCTAGTCCGTATACTGTTAAAGACTTAACCATAAATGTTGCAGTTGAACCACCTTCAGGAGAAAAAAGTTTAGATGATGCAACATCAGCTGCAATTCAAAATATTTTGGTGAATATTGTTCGCGCTTCTCTTGCAGATTCAGGTACTACATATACAGACGCTGATTTGACCAAAAAGG
Source organism: Paenibacillus sp. FSL H7-0943 (assembly GCF_037963265.1). Classification (NCBI taxonomy): domain Bacteria; kingdom Bacillati; phylum Bacillota; class Bacilli; order Caryophanales; family Paenibacillaceae; genus Paenibacillus; species Paenibacillus sp. FSL H7-0943. The sequence continues at coordinate 4,237,665 of NZ_CP150148.1, read as the reverse complement.
TTTCGGTCTACTCGCAACAATTTGGTGGCACCGATGCCAACACCGTTAAAGGTGGTCTCGCTTCTTGGATGATATGGGCTATCGGAGCAGCAGCATTGCTGGTTGGAGCAGGTGGAGGATATCTAATCTACCGGAGTCGTAAACAGACTGTGGAAGAGGAAGATGAAGACATTCCATTGCAGGTTCCTACTGAATTTCCTTCTATTAACTTGGAGAGCGTGACGAATGAAAGTCAAGTTCGTAAGCAATTGGAAAGTTTGGCCAAGAAGAAGCCAGACGAATTCGTAAATCTGCTGCGTACATGGCTTGCAGACGAACAGAGGTGAACTAATGGCAAAGGCTAGCCAGCAGGGACTTAGTGGCCGTCAAAAAGCTGCGATCCTGCTTATCACACTAGGGCCCGAGGTATCGGCGCAAATTTTCAAACATTTAAGAGACGAGGAGATTGAACAGCTGACTCTTGAAATTGCTAATGTTCGCAAAGTGGACAGCGGTGAAAAAGAGTCGATCATGTCTGAATTCCATCAGATATGCCTCGCCCAGGAATATATATCACAAGGCGGTATTAACTACGCTAAAGAAATTCTGGAGAAAGCGCTTGGGTCAACAAAAGCAATGGAGGTCATTAATCGTCTGACTGCAACATTGCAAGTAAGACCTTTCGATTTTGCACGAAAAGCGGATCCTAATCAGATTCTCAACTTTATCCAGAATGAAAATGTACAGACTATTGCACTTGTATTGTCTTATCTGCAATTTGAACAAGCTGCTGCAATCCTTTCCTCGCTTCCTCAAGAGAAGCAGGCAGAGGTGGCTAGAAGAATTGCTGTGATGGACAGTACCTCTCCAGAGGTAATTACGCAAATTGAACGTGTGCTGGAGCAGAAGCTTTCCGCTACAGTAACCCAGGATTATACAAATGCCGGTGGTATCGAATCAATTGTACAAATCTTGAATGGGGTTGACCGGGGGACAGAACGTACGATTCTGGATTCTCTCGAAATTCAAGATCCAGAGCTTGCCGAAGAGATCAAAAAACGGATGTTCGTATTCGAAGATATTGTTAATGTGGACAATCGTTCAATACAGCGCATTGTTCGTGATATCGATAATGCGGATTTACAGCTTGCACTCAAGGTTGCCAGCGAAGAAGTACGGGATGTTATTTTCAGAAATATGTCCAAGCGTATGGCAGAAACGTTCCGAGAAGAAATGGAATACATGGGTCCTGTGCGGCTGCGTGATGTTGAAGAAGCACAGACTCGTATTGTAGGCACGATCCGCAGACTCGAAGAGTCTGGTGAAATTATCATCGCTCGTGGCGGAGGAGATGACATCATTGTCTAAGCTGATCAAACACTCCCAGTATGTTCCGGTTGATGTCTTTAAGAGACTGGAACAGGCCCGGCAATATGCGGGCCTAACTGAGGAGCCCGTTCCCGAGGAGACTTTAAGCGAGACTGACTATCATGATCCCGCACGTGAAGAGGCAGAAGAGACGCGTAAGCAAATGCTTAAGGACGCTCAGGATTTTGCTGAAGAGCAGGTTCGGAATGCATCTCTTGAAGCGGAACAGATTGTAGAGTCCTCGAAAGCGGAGGCTGAAGAGTGGTGGAAACAACGGCGTGAGCAGGATGAACATCTGATCGAAGCTATCAAAGCTGAAGCTCATCAGCAAGGTTATGAGGAAGGTGTTTCTCAGGCTGAGGAAGAGATGAAGCATAAGATCGCAGAGATGATGGAAGAAGCGCGTGCTGTTTTGACTGAGGCGTATAAAGCAAGAGAAGTGATTATTCAGGAAGCAGAGCCTTTTTTAGTAGAGTTAAGCTGTGATATTGCAGAGAAAATTGTGGACAAGCAGTTAACGGTAGAACCACAATTCGCAATGGACTTAATTCGCAAAAATCTGGCTCGTAAGCGAGAACAGGGTTTGATCTCACTTTGTGTATCCCCAGCGCAGTTCGCTTTTGTGAATGCTGCTCGGGAAGAATTATCACTAGCTGTTGATTCACAGGCCGAACTGCAAATCTTACCCGACTCAACGGTAAAAGACCAAGGATGTGTTATCCGCTCTTCCTTTGGCAGCATTGATGCTCGAATCGACACACAGCTCGCAGAGATCAAGAAAGAGCTGGTAAGAATTGCGCTGGACACCGATGAGCAGAGAAATGGGGAAGACGATGCTTAATAGCAACCGTTATAAGGAGCAACTTCGTAATCTCGATCCGGTGAGGATCAATGGGAAAGTGACGCAGGTAATCGGTCTAATGGTTGAATCGGAAGGTCCTGACGCAAGTATAGGTGATGTATGCTACATCTACCCTTCTAAAGGAAACAAACCGCTGCAAGCTGAGGTCGTTGGTTTCCGTGATAACAAGGTACTATTGATGCCACTTGGTGAACTGCAGGCGATTGGACCTGGTTGTGATGTAGTGGGCACTGGTAAGCCGCTTAGCGTGCAAGTAGGTTCTGAATTGTTAGGAAAAGTACTGGATGGTCTGGGGCAGCCGCTTGATGGCTCTCTCATTCCAGCACGAATGCCACATAGCTCTACCTTTAATATTCCTTCCAATCCACTTAATAGACCGCGGGTGCAGGAACCCATCAGTATTGGTGTGAGAGCGATTGACGGTTTGCTAACGATTGGCAAGGGACAGCGGGTCGGTATTTTTGCTGGCTCGGGGGTCGGCAAGAGTACTTTGATGGGGATGATTGCCCGGAATACATCGGCTGACGTAAATGTTATTGCTCTGATTGGTGAGCGTGGCAGAGAAGTATTGGATTTCATTGAACGGGATTTGGGACCAGAGGGCTTGCAGCGATCCGTAGTAATTGTTGCTACCTCAGACCAACCTGCATTGATTCGCATAAAAGGTGCGCTTATCGCTACAACGATTGCCGAGTATTTCCGCGATCGTGGCCTTAATGTAATGCTGATGATGGATTCGGTCACCCGTTATGCCATGGCCCAACGTGAAGTTGGACTTGCAGTTGGAGAGCCGCCAGCCATGCGGGGATATACACCTTCGGTGTTTGCCAGCTTACCCAAACTGCTGGAACGTGCCGGTACAGGTCCTACAGGCTCTATAACAGCCTTTTACACGGTACTGGTTGATGGTGATGACATGAACGAGCCAATCGCAGATGCAGTCCGAGGGATACTTGACGGACATATCGTACTCAATCGAAATATTGCTAACAAAGGACATTTTCCAGCAATAGATGTTCTTTCCAGCATAAGTCGAGTAATGAAGGATATTGCTCCAGAAGAACAGATTGCAGCAGCGGAGAATGTGAAACGCCTTATGGCCGTTTATAAGGATTCAGAGGATTTGATTAATATTGGAGCTTATCAAAGAGGCTCTAATGCTCAAATTGACGAGTCGATGGAATTTATCGACAGTATATGGGATTTCACCAAACAAAAGGTGAATGAAAAAGTTACGCTGGCTGAAGTTCAACAGTCTTTAATTTCACAGTTCTCAAGGAGTTGATTCGGTATTATGAGGTTTCATTATACTTTTCAAAAAGTCGTTGACTTGAAGGGCAATGAGAAGACACAGGCAGAATGGATGCTCTCAAGCGCGCTTGGAGAATTGCAGGCACAGGAAAGAAGCCTGGATGAACTCATCTTTCAGCGGAGTGCTATCATGCTATCCTTACAAAATGCCGCAGAGCAAAAGACACCTATGATTAAGATTCGTGAAATGCAGGAGTATGTGGAATATCTGGATAAATGCATTGCCCGTAAGCATACGGACATTAGCCGTGCACATCAAGAAGTCCAGAAGAAACAAGATCAGTTAAGCACTAAGGTTTTAGATGAAAAAGTATGGTTGAAGGCAAAAGACAAGGCTGAGACACTGTTTCAGCAAAGTATGATTTTACGGGAACAAAACGAACTGGATGAGATGGCAACCGTCCGCTTCGCGATGAAATCCCTCTAACCCGGGAGGTTTCCGCTAGTGGCTAATATTGATAATGATATGGAACTTGAAAATGAAGGGTCAGCGGGGAAATTTGAGCGGTTCTTATTCTTAATGATACCGATTATCTTCACGCTAGTACTGCTTGGAGTACTGTTGACGCTTTTTAATATGGACATTCGTAATAATGTGCTTGAAGTTGCGAATAAAATTCCTATCCTGGAAAAATGGGTTCCTGATCCGCCTGCAGATCCTTCTAAACCGAAGGAAGAAAGCAAAAAGCAGGAAGTGAGCTCAGCGACAACGATTAAGGAGCTTAAAGCTCAGCTCGCCCAGCAGGAAGAAAACCTGAAGAAGGTTACAGATGAAAAAACAGCCCAGGATACCAAGGTTCAGGCGCTAGAGTCACAGATTGAGGGTATGAAGAAGGAAGCTGAAACCGCAGAGGCAAGCACAGAAGAAACTGAAGATCCTTATCAGAAACAGGTTTCTGATTTGGCTAAGTTGTATGCGGGCATGAAAGCTTCGAAGGCTGCACCGATCATGGAGAATTTAACTACAGAAGAAATGGTACAGATCTTCAGTGTCATGAATAAAGCGAGTAAAACTGCGATTTTGGAAAAAATGGATCCGCAAAAGGCTGCAGATGTAACGATTAAGTTAAAAGAAACCACATCTTCGAGTGACATGGCGATCGCAGCCCTTCAATCTAGATTGAAGAAAGATGCCGGCACAACAGCAACAGCAACAACCAGTAAGAATTTGGATAAGGAAAAGTTGAATCAGACCTTCAGCTCAATGACTCCTGCTAATGCAGCATCGTTACTAGGAGAAATGTACAAGATTAGCCCTGATAAGGTCGTGACGATTATGAATACCGTAAGTGATAGTGTTCGTTCATCTATTTTGGGAGAAATGACTAAAAATGATAGCGCGCAAACTGCGAAAATTGTTAATCGTCTGATGGGTGCTAAATAGATAGGGAAAGGAGGTGAAAAATAAATGAGTTTAGTCGTTCAATCGCTTGTGAGTGCAAACGCAACTGCAGTAAATGGGAGTTCATCGACTACAACGGGCACAACAACGACGAGTGCACCATTTGCTCAAACCCTGGTACAAACCATGGGAGGCAATGCCAACACCCCGTCGACTCCAGCTGAACCCCTATTGGGAAATCTAGCTTCTTTGCTGCAAGGCCTGTTAAAGGAAGTGCAGCCGACTGGAGAAGAGCAAGCAGGGCAAGACACTCAGAAGGGGGAACTCCTTGAAAAACTTGCTGCTGATGTTGAGAAGCTGGATGAAAGTATCAGTAGTGATCCAGCTCTGTTGGTAGCCTTGCAAGCTTGGATTCTTCAGGTATCTGCACTTCTATCTGGAAGCCATGCTGCAGAGAATGGTACTACTACAACGGAAGCAGAAGTGGCTGGAAGCTTGTCACCATTGGCACAGAATGCTGATACATTAAGATTTGCAGTTCAAGATGACTTGCAAAGTTTAGTTTCTATGATTCAAGAAGCTGCAGTAAGTGGCAATGAGGAAGTTGCAACTAAGGGAATCAGTTTATTGAATAATTTCACAGCGCTTTTAGAAGAGTCCTCCTCTAACACTAATAAGGGGAAGGGAAAGACCAGCAATGTGAGTATTAATTCTGATTCTTCCTTACAACAGCCCGTTATTACTGAAAGCAAAAATAACCAAACGGATAAAACAATTCAGAATGTGAGCAGTCGTTCCGGAGAAGCTGTTGTAGTGAAAAATGATACGGTTGTAAGCTCGCCTGTGACATCAGGAACTGTGCAAGAAGCTGAAGCAGAGACTGCGAACACACCGTTAATCAAGACAGGCGTAACCGGGGAAACGAAGACAACAGAATCTGCTCAAGATTCCCCGCTAGGAATTACAGCTAACGAAGGGGATCATGAGGTTGTTACTGCGGGGCAGTTATCTCTGCGCGGAGGAATTACAGCACCGCTGAAGGCTGAAGTGCCAGCAGCGCCTGTTCCGGTTCAGCAATTTGCTCAAGAAATGACAGGTTTCATTACAGGCAAATTAGAGATTGTGCAAAAAGGTGGGATCGCTGAAGCGACTATATCCCTTTTTCCAGAAAATCTCGGACAAGTTGATGTTAAGATCACCATGCAAAATGGTCATTTAGTTGCCCAGTTCATGACTGAACATACCGGCGCTAAAGATATGCTGGAACAACAAATGAACCAGCTTCGCGCTGCATTGCAATCTCAAGGTCTTCAAGTGGAGAAGCTGGAAGTTACGCAAAATAATACCCCACTCAATTCGCAATGGGGGCAGGAAGGACGCCAACCTAATTCCGGAAGTGGACAGCAGGGTAGACGTTCCAAAGAAAGCAGAGAGGAAGCCAGTGATGCTGTTCTAGCCGCAGAGCTGAATGGTGAATGGAAGGACTGGGTTTCAAACGCGGGACAAGAAGATCAGTCCCAAGGTGGATCTTTTTCTGCTAAGGCTTAACTTTAATAACAAAGGAAAGAGAGGTGAGTGGTTATGGCGACAACAGTTCCGGTCTCTACTAAAGATCAGTGGAATTATACAACTCCCGACTCTAGTGCACGCACAACGGGTAATTCTACTTTAGGTAAGGATCAGTTTTTGAAGATTTTGATTACTCAGCTGCAAAATCAAGATCCGATGCAACCGATGGAAGATAAAGAATTTATTGCGCAAATGGCCCAGTTTACATCCGTGGAGCAATTGATGAATATCTCTACTCAGCTTAATGCTATGAATCAGTCCCTTGGATCTGTATCCGGGTTGATTGGTAAAGATATTACTTGGACAGACACCGCCACAAAGCTGCCTAAGACAGGTAATGTTGAATCTATCGTTGTTAGCAATGGTATTCAATATGCGGTTGTGGGAAAAGACAGAATTGCTTTAACCGATATTACACAAATTCAGAATGCCGCAGCAACACCAGAAAGCGGTTCTGGTACAGATAGTAATACTCCGGAGAATAGCGGAGGAAGCGGGGCGAGCATATGAGTGACAGGCTTACTATAGGCCAACTGTATCCTGCGTCCCTGCATTCTACAACGTTACAACGATCTTCGCTGCCTAAGCAGTCTGTGGCGGGGGAAGCTTCTTTTGAGAGTTTACTGCAACAGAAACTATTAAAATTCAGCAATCATGCTGCTAAGCGCCTAGAACAAAGAGGGATAGAGCTTGGAAGCGGTCAGCTAGATCAAATTTCATCTGCTGTGGACAAAGCTGCTGCTAAGGGAAGTAAAGAATCCTTGATATTAATGAAGGATTTGGCGTTTATCGTTAGCGTTCCTAATCGCACAGTAGTTACTGCTATGGATGGTAACTCGATCAAAGATAATGTATTTACACAAATCGATAGTGCAATAGTGATTTCATAATAGGCTGGTCCTAACGGAAAGCCGAGGCGGCCGCTGACCGACTGACGCGGTCCCAATTCACTTGGAAAGTTATTAGGACTCTATAATCTGGGAGGACATTAAACATGTTAAGATCAATGTATTCAGGGGTTTCAGGAATGAGAGGCTTTCAAACTAAGCTTGATGTAATCGGTAATAATATTGCTAACGTAAACACTATCGGGTTTAAATCCGGACGTGTTATGTTCAAGGATATTATGAGCCAAACCGTTTCTGGTGTTACTGCACCGGGTGAGGATGGTCAAGGTGGGGTAAATGCGAAACAAGTTGGACTAGGTGTTAGTATTGCTTCTATAGATACCCTACATTTGGCTGGTAGTGCTCAAACCACCAACAACCCAACAGATTTACGTATCGATGGAGATGGTTTTTTCCTGGTTAAGCTTACTGAGGATCAAGATACTGCATTTTTGACCCGCGCCGGAGATTTCCACATTGACGCTGCGCGTAATCTGGTTACCGCTGACGGACTTCATGTTTTAGATTCCGACGGTGGGATCATTCAATTAGGTGACGATGTAACGGCGTTTTCTATCTCTAATGATGGAACAATTGTTCAGACCATGGAAGATGGAACGACTGGAGCTGGGGTGAAGATTGGTGTAGCCAAGGTTACTAACCCATCTGGTCTGGAGAAAATCGGAGGCAATCTGTATCGTATGACACTTAATGCGAATGCAGAAGGCGAACTAGTTCCGACTACAGCGAACAATACAGAAGATGGCACCGGGGCAATCATCTCTGGACAGCTGGAAATGTCCAATGTGGATCTTACCAATGAATTTACAGAAATGATCGTATCACAGCGTGGATTCCAGGCGAATTCCCGTATCATCACAACTTCTGATGAAGTGCTGCAGGAAGTAGTAAACCTGAAGCGTTAATTTAATCAATAAATTCTATATTTTCTTAAATGGTTCATGCGGAGTCGTGGGGGAGTTACTCCTCCCCCTATTTTGTTAGGAGGCCTGTTATGATATCGGTAACAAGATTAAATGGAACACCGATGTGGATCAATGCCCTACTGGTCGAAATGGTAGAAGAAAGCCCGGATACATATATTACGCTCGTAACCGGAAAAAGACTGATCGTTCTCGAAAAAGCCGATGAGGTTATTACGAAGATCCGGGATTATAACAGGGACATAGGCACATATGCTGCCACCATTAAAATCCAGTCAATGGAGGAGCTAACATGAAAAAGATGATGCCGTGGCTCATCACGATATTACTAGCGATTACTCTGATCGTGGTCGCCGCATTTTTACTAATGGACAGGATCTTTCCGAAAGATACGAACGAGGTAAGTGCTGCTGTTCAAAATGTGGAAACAAAACATTTAACTGCAGATGAAATCGTCGAATTGACGGCAGAGATCATTGATATCAAAACAAATCTTGCTGATCCCGATTTTATCCTTCAAGTAGATTTCGCCTTCCAACTGAGTTCTGCGAAATCAAAGGAAGAATTCGAAAAAATAAAAGAGATCAAAATCAAACCAATAATTATCAAGACGCTTGCAGATACCAAACCTGAGGACCTTAATGGAGCGAATGGAAAAGATCAGCTTAGCAGTAAGCTTATTAATCTGATCAATAAGACATTGACTGAGGGCCAAATTACTCAGATCGAAATCACCAAATTCCTTTTGGCTTCTGTGTAGCTTTATTCCTGATAATTCTTTGATGGGGGGGTGATTGAATTGGTTGATGTACTATCACAAAACGAAATTGATGCTCTACTTGCTGCACTTTCTTCAGGTGAGATGGACGCCGATGAACTTAAAAAGGAAGAAACTCAGAAGAAAATCCGCTCTTATGACTTTAAACGGGCTGTCCGCTTTTCCAAAGATCATATCCGCAGTCTTACACGGATACATGACAATTTCGCCCGTTATCTTACAACGTATTTTTCAGCCCAATTGCGCACCTTCGTTCAGATTAATGTCGTTCAAGTAGAGCAGCTCCCTTATGATGAATTTATTCGCTCCATACCGAAAATGACGATATTGAACATTTTTGAAGCAGAACCTTTAGAGGGCCGCATGGTAATGGAAGTTCATCCTAACATTGCTTTTGCTATGCTGGACAGGTTGCTTGGAGGCTTTGGAACTGCACCTTCTAAGATTAATGCTCTAACTGAGATCGAAACAACGATTATGGAGCGTATCTTTAGTAGATGTTTTGAGAGTCTGCAGGAGGCTTGGAAAACGGTGCTGGATATTCATCCGCGGATGGAAGCTCTTGAGACGAACCCGCAGTTCATGCAGATTGTATCGCCCAATGAGACCATTGCATTAATCTCTCTAAGTACCAAAATTGGAGACACAACAGGCATGATCAATCTTTGTATACCGCATGTCGTTCTAGAGCCTATCATGTCCAGACTTTCTGTTCACCAATGGTTTGTGACAGAGAAGAAGACGCGGGATGAAGATGAGCTACTGGCCATTAGAGCTAGAGTTCATAAAGCGAAGCTGCCGATTGTTGCTGAACTTGGAGAATCGAGCTTATCCATATCTGAATTCTTAGGGCTTAGTGTCGGTGACGTGATTTCTCTCAACAGAAACGTAGATTCTGGACTGTCGATTAAGGTAGGGGAGAAGCTTAAGTTCATCGGAAGTCCCGGAATGGTTAAAGATCGGGTAGCCGTGCAAATAGACGAAATTGTCAATGAAGGAGTTGAAGAATTTGACGAGTAAAGATTATTTATCCCAAGAAGAAATCGACGCCCTTCTGAGACAATCTGCGGAGGGCTCATTAGCTCCTACGGAGAAAACGGTAGATGACTATCTAACACCGTTTGAACAGGATGCTTTGGGCGAAATTGGTAATATAACGTTTGGCAGTGCAGCAACAGCACTTTCCACTTTACTAGGGAAAAAAGTAGATATTACAACCCCTCAAGTTTCGATCATTACACGCGGGGAGTTTGAAATCGCTTTTCCTAAACCGCATGTAGCTGTTCACGTTCAATATGTGGATGGGTTTCAAGGCATTAACTCACTTGTTATTAAGATTAGGGATGCGCAGGTCATTGCCGATCTGATGCTTGGCGGTGCTGGCGAACCTAAGGATGAAGAGTTGAATGAAATTCATATTAGCGCTGTGCAAGAAGCTATGAATCAAATGATGGGTTCTTCTGCTACATCGATGTCTACGATTTTTAATCGTTTTGTTAATATCTCGCCTCCGGGTATCGACATTTTGAATATGTCCAGCGGAGAAGGAGTAGGCAGTCTGCCAGACGATGAGACCCTAATTCGTATTTCGTTCCGGCTTAAAATTGGTGATTTGATAGATTCTACTATTATGCAGCTTTTGCCTGTTCAGTTCGCAAAAGATATGGTATCCATGCTTCTTGGTGATGTTAGTCCTGCAGAGGAGGAGGCAGCGGTCACAATGGCTGAAACACCTGCCGTGACTAATTCTGCTGAGACACCACCTCCAGCACCTCCGGTGCAACAGGCGCCCTCACAGCCCGCAGGAGGAACGCAACCACCATATCCACCGCAGGGTATGCCACCGTATCCAGGGATGCCAGAAGGCGGGTATTATTATCCTCCAGCGGGTATGCCAGCATACGGAATGCCTGGGATGCCACCATACGGTATGCCACCGCAAGGGATGCCATATGGACAGACACCACCGCTTAATTCTGAGGCAAATCGCAATGTAAATGTACAGCCTGTGCAATTTGCAAATCTGAATGGTGGGGCCTTTGGTCATATTGATGAAAATAATTTAAATTTATTGATGGACATACCGCTTAGAGTAACCGTAGAATTAGGAAGGACCCAGAAGCAGATCAAAGATATTTTAGAAATGTCACAAGGCTCAATTATTGAGCTGGACAAGCTCGCAGGTGAGCCTGTAGATATTTTGGTTAACAACAAGCTTATTGCCAAAGGTGAAGTCGTTGTTATCGACGAAAACTTTGGCGTACGCGTTACGGATATCGTCAGCCAGTGGGACCGAATTCAGAAATTACAATAAGCATACTTAGGGAGGATTTTGTAAAAATGGCTAACCGAATTCTAATCGTGGACGATGCAGCATTTATGAGAATGATGATCCGTGACATTTTGTCGAAAAACGGATTTGAAGTAGTGGGCGAAGCTCAGGACGGTTCTCAAGCGATAGAAAAATTCAAGGAACTGCGTCCGGACCTCATCACGATGGATATTACTATGCCTGAGATGGACGGAATCGCCGCCCTGAAAGAAATCAAAAAAGTAGATCCGGCTGCAAAGGTTATTATGTGTTCAGCCATGGGCCAGCAGGCTATGGTTATCGATGCAATCCAAGCAGGAGCTAAAGACTTTATCGTGAAGCCTTTCCAAGCTGACCGGGTTATCGAAGCTATTAACAAAACGTTGGGCGCGTAGGATAAAGTCATGTTATATTCCGAAACGCTCGGAAGCAGTAACACCCTGCTGAATTTGTTTAAAGTTATTATTGTCCTGGCGATAATCATTGTACTTATAGTGGTACTAATTCGTTTTCTTGGACGACGTAATCAGACCTTTATGAGCAACCGTTCCATAAGAACGCTTGGTGCAATTGGGCTTGGACCTAATAAGTCGATGCAGGTTATCGAACTGGGAAGCAGTCTTTACTTAATCGGGATTGGTGAGAATATATCCATTTTGGATAAAGTCACCGATCCGGATGAGGTAGCATTGATCATTGCGGCATTTGAGGATCAGTCCTCTAACCAGAATAATTTCCTCGCACCGCTTATTGCCAAGGTTAAGGTAAAGCTGCGTGGGGAGGTTCCATCTCAGGAAATTGAACTTAGTGAAACATCATCTTTTTACGAGACTCTGCAATCCAAGCTTCGTTCTGCACCAGAGCGTAAAGAGAAAATGGAAGAGCTGCTTCGGGATGATGTTACTAAGGATGAGTCGAGGAATATATGAAAAAGAAGCTAATTCTTGCTATTCTGCTGTTCGGTATTATCAGTGTGGTTATGATGACGCCGATACATGCTGATCCTATACCTAATGTTAATATTCAGGTCGGTAATGAAGGTTCAAGCAGTGGTACCAGTTCCATATCAATTCTTCTTCTTGTTACGGTTCTGAGTATTGCTCCGGCGTTTCTGGTTCTTATGACTAGCTTTACTAGAATTGTAATCGTATTAGGTTTTGTGAGAACCTCGCTGGGTACTCAGGCAATGCCTCCGAATCAGGTGCTGGTAGGACTTGCTCTGTTTTTGACCCTGTTCATTATGTCACCAACGCTGGCCACAGTGAATGAAAATGCGTTGCAGCCGTATATGAAGGGGACAATCACCCAAACTGAGGCTTTTGATAAAGCTGCTGATCCGATGAAAGAATTTATGTTTAAACAGACGAACACCAAAGATCTTCTGTTATTTATGAAATACACCGGTTATACCGGATCTACTAAACCGGCTACATACAGTGATATTCCACTGACGGTGATGGTGCCAGCTTTTGCAATTGGCGAATTGAAAAAGGCTTTTACAATGGGCTTCTTAATTTTCATACCATTCCTGATTATTGATATTGTTGTGGCGAGCACACTGATGGCCATGGGGATGATGATGCTTCCCCCGGTTATGATTTCATTACCTTTTAAAATAATGCTCTTTGTACTGGTAGACGGCTGGTACTTAGTCATTAAATCATTACTTCTTAGTTTTAACACCTGACCTAAAGAGGAGGCATGAGGGATGAGTACGGAGTTTATAATCGGGCTAGCAAGCCAAGCCGTATATTTAGTGCTGGAAGTCAGCGCACCCATGCTGATTCTTGGTCTGGTGGTAGGGCTAATAATCAGTATTTTTCAGGCTACGACACAGATTCAGGAACAGACGCTAGCGTTTGTTCCCAAAATCGTCGCAGTGCTACTGGCTTTATTGCTATTTGGTCCGTGGATCATCACGAAGCTGATTGACTTTACAAGCCAAATTTTGGGTAATCTCTATATGTATATTGGTTAATCAATGAACATGGAGACCATACTGCAAAGTTTACCCGTCTTTTTGCTTATTTTTTGTCGAATAACCGCTTTTTTTGTTGTCGTTCCTGTATTTTCTTCACAAGGGGTCCCGACAACCTTTAAGATTGGCATTTCTTTTTTTGTAGCATTGGTTGTCTTTAGTGCTAACGGAACAGGGCTTACGATCCCGCAGGATTTCAGTTATATTTTGCTGATTGCCAGAGAGGTATTAATAGGATTATTGCTAGGTTTCGTTGGATATTTGATGTTTATGGCGATTCAGACAGCAGGTTCATTTATTGATATTCAGATTGGCTTCGGTATTGCTAATGTTATCGATCCTATGACTGGAACGTCTGCACCAATTCTTGGTAATTTCAAATATATGATAGCCCTGCTAATGTTTCTGAGCATGAATGGTCATCACCATCTGCTAGATGCTATTGTGTACAGTTATAAATGGGTTCCTATGAATAATGATTTATTTCTAGGCATGATTGACGGTAGTTTGTCAGAGTTTCTGGTTCGAACATTTGCTCAGTCCTTTGTACTCGCTTTTCAAATGTCGGCTCCTTTAGTAACTGCGCTGTTTCTGACTGATGTTGGCCTTGCTTTCTTGGCGAGAACGGCTCCGCAATATAATGTATTTGTTATTGGGGTTCCGCTCAAAATCATTATAGGTCTTGCACTGCTTTTAGTGCTGATGCCTGGTCTGGCTGTGCTGTTTCAGAATCTCTTCGATATCATGTTCGAATCCATGGAGAATTTATTGAATCTCATGGGGAAGAGTCCGTAGGTGACCGTAAGGGGAGCGTATTATGCCTAAGACGAAGCGGTATAGACTGGATCTTCAACAATTCGCCGGTGAAAAGACGGAAAAAGCAACCCCGAAGAAACGGCAAGATGCTCGTAAAAAGGGTCAAGTAGCCAAAAGTGCTGAGCTATCCGGTGCAGTTGTATTGTTATCAGCAGTAGTTAGCTTGATGATGTTTGGTGGTTTTATGAAAGAGCGCTTCATGAAGCTATATATGGATGTATTTCAGAATCAAATGACACTGGAGGTTACTCCTGAGAATATAACGCTGCTATTTAATCAATATGGACTACAAATACTGATTTTGCTAGCTCCATTACTTGGAATAGTTTTTGTTATGGCGCTGGTAAGCAATCTGGCGCAGGTGGGCTTTATGACCACTGGAGAGGGGATCACCCCTAAATTCAGCAAGCTTAATCCGATAAAAGGGTTCAAAAATATTTTCTCCATGCGTTCGTTTGTCGAGTTCCTGAAATCCATATTTAAGCTTCTAATTATCGCTTATCTGGTATATAGCACTTTATGGGGAGAAAAGAAGAACTTTGCATCCCTGTCGCATATCAGTGCGGAGGGGATTTTTAAATTTGCGGCCAAGCTGACGATGAGTCTTGGCTTGAAAATCGGGGCTGCCCTATTGGCTATGGCTTTTCTGGACTACATGTATCAGAAGTACGAGCATGAAAAAAGCCTGAAAATGTCCAAGCAGGATATCAAGGATGAATACAAAAAAATGGAGGGTGACCCTCTAATCAAAGGTAAGATCAGGGAACGCCAACGTAGAATGGCCATGCAGCGTATGATGCAGGAAGTTCCAAATGCGGATGTAATCATTACGAATCCTACGCACTTTGCTGTTGCGCTTAAATATGACGGTACCAAGATGGAAGCGCCGCAGATTATAGCAAAAGGGCAGGATTATGTAGCACTTCGCATCCGGGAGCTGGCTAAAGAGCACGGCGTCGTGACTATGGAAAACAAACCGCTGGCACGGGCATTATTCCAAAGGGCAGAGATTGGAGATGTCGTTCCAAATGATCTGTTCCAGGCTGTGGCTGAAGTGCTGGCATATGTATATAAGCTTAAAGGTAAGAGGAGATAAGGCGGGGGGGTTAGGACATTGAAAGCTAAAGATTTAACAGTTTTGCTAGGCATCATCGGGATCGTGCTTATGATGATTCTGCCTATCCCGTCCTGGCTATTGGACGTTTTGCTTGTTATTAACATCTCAATCGCATTAATTATCATTCTGGTTGCTATGAATACGAAAAATGCACTCGAATTTTCAATTTTCCCTTCATTGCTCCTAGTAACCACACTGTTTCGTCTGTCACTTAACATCTCGACTACAAAACTGATCCTGACTTATGGAGATGCCGGTTCAGTGGTATCTACTTTCGGTAGCTGGATCGCTGGCGGACAAATTGCTGTTGGATTTATCGTGTTTCTGATCCTGGTAGTAGTTCAGTTTATTGTTATCACCAAAGGTTCAGAGCGCGTAGCTGAGGTAGGCGCTAGATTTACCTTGGATGCGATGCCCGGTAAGCAAATGAGTATTGATGCCGATCTTAACGCAGGCATGATTAACGAAACCCAGGCACGTGAGCGTCGTCGTAACGTAGAACGCGAAGCGGATTTTTTCGGAGCCATGGACGGTGCGAGTAAATTCGTTAAAGGAGACGCGATTGCGAGTATTATCATCTTGCTGATCAATCTCATCGGTGGATTTATCATCGGTATGATGGTTCACGGGATGGACTTTGCTACTGCGTTATCCACTTATTCTGTATTGACCATTGGGGACGGTCTCGTCAGTCAAATTCCAGCTTTGCTGATTTCGACAGCAGCCGGCTTGATTGTTACTAGAGCTTCTTCGGAAGGTAATCTTGCAGAAGAGCTGACAGGACAGTTGTTGTCCTATCCGAAATTGTTGTATATTGTCGCAGTTACGGTAGCTTTTCTTGGACTCTTTACACCCATACATATGATTACAACGCTCCCATTGGCCGGATTGCTGGCTTTTGCAGCCTACCGTATGGGACAAAATTTAAATAAGAAACAGATTGCCGAAGAGCAACTTGTTGAAGAGAAGCAGATTGAAGAGGTACGAAGTCCGGAAAGTGTCATTAATTTGCTGTCAGTTGATCCCATTGAATTCGAGTTTGGTTATGGTCTTATTCCTTTGGCGGATACAGGTCAGGGAGGCGATCTGTTAGATCGTATCATCATGATTCGACGGCAATGTGCCCTAGAAATGGGTCTTGTAGTACCTGTTATTCGCATTCGCGACAATATTCAACTAAAACCGAATGAATATGTCATAAAAATTAAAGGAAATACAGTCGGCGGTGGTGAATTATTACTTAATCATTACCTTGCAATGAGTCCAGGATATGATGATGAATCTATAAACGGTATTGAGACCATCGAACCATCCTTTGGGCTTCCAGCATTATGGATTGATGAATCGGTTAAAGAGCGGGCTGAATTGTCCGGCTATACTGTAGTAGACCCTCCATCTGTTGTCGCAACACATCTGACGGAGTTAATCAAACGTCATGGACATGAGCTGATAGGAAGACAGGAAACTAAGATGCTGGTGGACAACCTTAGGGATAATTATCCAGTGCTCGTCGACGATCTTATTCCTTCTGTATTGGCGATTGGGGATGTGCAGAAGGTGCTTGCTAAGCTGCTTCGTGAAAAGATATCGATCAGAGATTTGGTTACGATTTTTGAAACATTGGCGGATTATGGGACATACACCAAGGATCCGGATATTCTCACTGAATATGTTCGTCAGTCCTTGTCCAGACAGATTACTCAGCAATTCTCACAAGCAGGAGAGACACTGAAAGTCATCACAGTTGGACCTAATCTTGAAAAGAAAATTTCCGAGAGTGTGCAGCAATCTGAACAGGGAAGTTATTTGGCCCTTGATCCAACTTCGACACAAACGATCTATCAGCGGTTAAGTGAACAGATCAATCGATTGCTGCAGACAGGGCAACAGCCAATAGTGCTCACATCACCAACCATTCGTATGTATTTGCGGCAGGTGATTGAACGAACGATGCAGGATATTCCTGTACTGTCTTATAGCGAGCTAGAGCCTAACATTGAAATACAAAGCGTCGGAGTGGTGAATTTATGAGAGTGAAGCGTTACGTGGTCGATTCGATGCCTGACGCCATGCTTTCCATACGCAACGAGCTTGGGAGCGAGGCCGTCATTTTAAGTACAAAGGAAATCAAAATCGGCGGATTTTTAGGGTTATTTAAGAAGAAAAAAATAGAAGTTGTAGCAGCAGTAGAAAAGGCAGAGAAGAATAATGTTCCAAAAAAGCCGGCTGCGCCAGCGATGAACATTCCACGGAGTGCAGTACCACAGGCTTATCAAAAAGCGTCATCTGCTTCCACTACATCTTCTATACCTTCCGTACCTTCTGTTTCATTAGAAAAGCCAGAAGAGTCACGGACGTTTGCGGAGATTGCCGCAGCCTTATCGGAAGCTATCAATGTACAAGAATCGATAGCCAAGCATCCGGAGCCAGTACCTGAGCAAAAACTTCCTGAATTAAATCTGGAAGATGCACCTTCTGTATCAGCGTTGTATGAATCATTAGGATTAGAACAATCGCCAGAGGTTGCCACTGCTCTCGAAAATGATGTTCTTCGTGAGATTAGAGATATGAAGCTCTGGATGGAGCGAATTGCCAGACAATCCTCAGGTGGAAGAGAACTTCCAGACAGTCTGCAGGAGCTACGGGATCTTTTATTAGAGCAAGAAATGGATGCTGTGCTTGTTGAGGAATGGATCAGTAACATCTCGGAACGTTGGGTAGATGAAGGGCGTACTTGGGGACCAGAGAAATTTATGGGATCTCTTAAAGAACAGATTGATGGTTTCCTGACGGGACGAATTGCTGATGGAATTGCCCGGGATACTCAAATTGTATATATTGCCGGACCCACTGGAGTTGGAAAGACCACAACCATAGCTAAGCTTGCGGCAGAACAGCTATTTAAGCACGGACGCAAGGTAGGTTTTATCACCTCCGATACGTATAGAATCTCAGCTGTTGAACAGTTGCGAACCTATGCTGCTATCCTCAATGTTCCACTGGAGGTTGTCCAATCGCCAGGAGATTTGCAAAGAGCACTCTTTCGCTTGGAGAGTTGTGATCTAGTATTAATGGATACAGCTGGCCGAAATTATCGCAATGATATGCTAGTAGCAGAACTGCAAAGCTTGCTTGCGAAGGAATTGAGAAGTGAAACCTATCTTGTGCTTAGCCTGACCTCCAAAAGCCGTGATATGAAACTTATTGCAGAGCATTTCGGCAGATATAGACTGGATAAGGTTATTTTCACAAAGCTGGATGAGACGGGGAGTTACGGCCCGCTCTTTAATGTCCTGAATGACTTCCCGCTTACCTTGTCTTATATGACTGATGGTCAAAATGTACCTGATGATCTGCTTATGGCTACCAAAGGACAGCTTAGTGAGTTGCTTCTTGGAACAGGTGAAACATGATGGATCAGGCACAATCCTTAAGACAGCTTGTATCCAGTCAGGATTCTAAAGTAGCTGTAAGAGGGGGATCATCCGCCAGGATCATTACGGTGTGTAGTGGTAAAGGGGGCGTTGGTAAGTCGAATTTCACACTTAACTTCGCTCTAACTTTAAAGGCTATGGGCAAACGGGTTTTGCTGTTCGATGCAGATATCGGCATGGCTAATATAGATGTGTTGATGGGCGTATCGGCGAGATATAATCTTTATCATTTGTTAAAAAGAGAAGCGGATATCGAGCAGATTATTCAATACGGTCCGAATTCGCTCCCTTTTATAGCTGGTGGCTCTGGAATGGATGAGCTATTTACTCTTTCAGAGTCTGATCTTGATTATTTCACAAATCAGATAGCACTTATCGCGGACAGCATGGATTATATTTTATTCGATACAGGTGCTGGATTATCTAAGGAAACGATGAAGTTTATAACTTCTGCCGACGATTGCTTAGTCGTTACTACACCAGAACCAACAGCTATCACAGATGCATACGCATTAATGAAGGTTGTGAATCGTACCTATCCTGAGACTTCCTTTAAATTGATTGTGAACCAGGCAGGTGATGAAAGGGAAGCCATAGCGACAAGCGACAAGATCCGAATGGCCGCCAGTCGTTTTTTGCAATTAGATATTTCTTATCTTGGTCATATAAGCTCAGATGCCCATGTAGTGCAGGCTGTCAAAAGGCAAACGCCTTTCACATTGGCTTTTCCAAACTGTATTGCTGCAAAGGATATACATCGGCTTGCCCTAAGTTATTTGACCATTGATTCTAAAAAGACCACAAAAGTCCAAGGGATTAAAGGCTTTATCCATAAATGGTTAAAGCGAAGTAAATAGTTGTTCTGAATTTGGGACAGAGGTGGAAATGATATGAAGCCATATAAAGTATTAGTTGTTGATGATTCGGCATTTATGCGCAAGATCATTTCCGATTTAATTGAAAATGACGCTGACTTTCAGGTGACGGCAACAGCAAAAAACGGTCGTGAGGCTATCGAAAAAATCAATGAGCTTCGTCCAGATCTGGTTACTATGGATGTAGAAATGCCAGAAATGAACGGCCTGGAAGCGCTGAAAATAATAATGGCCTCAGACCCTCTGCCAGTGATTATGCTGTCAGGGATCAATGAAGAGGGCATGAAGGAAACCATTCTTGCACTGGAATGGGGCGCTTTTGACTTTATTCGTAAACCTTCGATTACCAACTCTCAGGATATCATGGGAGTGGGAGAATCCTTAAGGGAACAAATGAAAGAGGCTATGATGGCCCGGGAGCAGCGCGAAGCACGTGCTTCTGCATTTAAGTTGCCAGACATACCGCCAGTAGAAGTCGCACCGCCAACTGTACCGAGAGTGATGCCCGGCAAACCCAAGGTAGAACCTAAAGCTTCACTCAAAAATGAAGTGACCAAAAAACCGCGGGTGAAGCAGCCGTTAGATCATACTGTTCCTAAAAGAGCAGCAAAACCATTAATCTCTACTCCACCACCTTTATCAGAAAAGAGTAATGCAAGGTCAAGAGTAGAGAATAACGCTACCCCACCAAAACCGTTGCCTAAACCTAAAGTGGAAGTGTCTTCTGACGCTCCTGCAAATCCTCAGGTCCGGAAGTATGGGAGTAATGATCTGCAAAAGTTGGTTGCCGTGGGGTGCTCTACAGGTGGACCACGTGCCCTAAAGGTATTTCTGGAGAAGATTCCTGCAGATTTTCCAGCGCCTATTGTTATTGTGCAGCATATGCCGCCTAACTTTACCAAATCACTAGCCCAGCGACTGAATACCTTCAGCCCGCTAGAAGTGATTGAAGCTGAGCAGGGGATGATATTGCAAAAAGGAACTGCTTATATAGCACCTGGAGGCTATCATTTACAAGTTGTCCCATCCTCTAGAGGGCAATATGCGGTTGTACTCACAAAGGAGGAGGCACGTAATGGCCATCGACCTTCTGTGGATGTTTTATTTGAATCATTGCTGCCGCTCACATCGTTAGAACGTCATTTGTTACTAATGACAGGGATGGGTAGTGATGGGGCAAGAATGATGAAATCCTTATACGACTCTGGGGTAACCTCAACCTTTGCTGAAAGCGAAGAAACTTGTGTCGTATATGGAATGCCGCGATCTGCGGTGGAATTACAGTGCGTCCAGCACGTACTGCCTTTGCAAGAAATTGCTCCAAGGCTGGTGCAAGCTGTTAAATAACAGAAAAGCGAACTCAAAGGGGAGGTGCTCACTGATGGACATGAACCAATATTTATCCATGTTTATTGATGAGTCGAACGATCATCTGCAGTCATTGAACGAGAGCATGATGGGGCTGGAAGCGAATCCTGAGGACATTAGTATCGTACAGGTAATATTCCGCTCTGCGCATACCTTAAAAGGTATGGCAGCAACTATGGGCTTTGAAGATTTGGCTTCACTCACACACCAAATGGAAAATGTTCTTGATTTGGTACGCAACAACAAACTGCGCATGCAGGATTTCATTTTTGATACGTTGTTCAAAAGTTTGGATGCCTTGGAGTCTATGGTTGAGGATATTACGGGAGGAGGCGAGGGTAAAGCGGATGTTTCGTCTATCGTCTCCTCCTTACAGGCTATAGTCCGGGGAGAGATTCCTGTTGCGGGTGGTGAGGCAGCTTCTGTCTCAGGACCTGCTGCACAAGCGGTTGAAACCCCGATTCATTTAGATGAGTTTCAATTTTCTGTTCTAGAACAGTCGATTCAAGAAGGACATCAAGTATTATATGTGGACGTATCCATTCGCAAGGATTGTCAGCTTAAGGCAGTACGTGCATATATGGTGTTTGATCTTTTGGAGCGTTCAGGTGAAGTGGTTAAATCCTTCCCATCCGTTCAGGATATTGAACAAGAGAAATTTGATCAAAGCTTCTCTCTCTATTACATAACTCAAAAAAGTGCTGATCAAATTCAGGCTATGATACTAAATCTGTCTGAGATTGATAAGGTATCGGCAGTAGCATTGGATCAAGACTCTCTGCAACAGCTGGGTCAAGAAACAGCAGCAGCAGCCTCTGAAGTGGCTGCCACGACTACTGAGGCTCCAGCAGCTACACCTGCGGCTTCTGCCGCTAAACCCCTGCCAACCAAAGAAGAAGGGAACAAACCGGCAGCTCACAAAACAGGTGGGGCACCATCACGTACCATTCGTGTAGATATTGAACGTTTGGACGTGTTGATGAATTTATTCAGTGAACTTCTTATCGACCGTGTCCGATTGGAACAGCTGGCTTCTGAGGTTCAAAATGGTGATCTTACAGAAACGGTTGAGCATATGGGCCGGGTAAGCGGAGATCTCCAGAATATTGTAATGAAGCTGCGGATGGTTCCAGTAGATACAGTATTTAACCGATTCCCACGTATGATTCGTGATCTAGCCAAGTCACTAGACAAAAAAGTAGATCTTATCATCACAGGAGCAGAAACTGAGCTAGACCGAACGGTCATTGACGAAATCGGGGATCCGCTGGTGCATTTATTGCGTAATGCAGTTGACCATGGTATCGAATCCATTGCGGATCGTGTTGCTGCTGGTAAGCCTGAGACCGGAACGGTCTATTTGCGGGCTTTCCACAGTGGTAATCACGTCTTCATTGAGATCGAAGAAGATGGAACAGGGATTTATCCAGAGAAGGTTCTGAAATCTGCTGTGAAGAAGGGTGTTATAACACAAGAGCAGGCAGCCAGTATGTCGGACGATGAAGCTTTTCAGTTGTTATTTGCCCCAGGCTTCAGTACAGCAGAGGTCATTTCTGATGTTTCAGGCCGCGGGGTAGGGCTGGATGTAGTGAAATCTAAGATTTCTTCTTTAGGCGGCAATGTAACGATTTATTCTGCTCCAGGTAAAGGAACAAATTTCTCAGTGCAGCTGCCTTTAACTCTATCAATCATTGCTGCAATGCTTATCCGATTAGGTTCCGAGAAGTATGCCATTCCTTTGACCTCTATAGTGGAAACCGGAATCGTGAAGCAATCTCAGATCCGTACAATCCATGGCAATAAAATGGTAGAATTCCGTGATTCGCATATTCCTCTGGTTTCGCTAAGTCGTCTCTTTTCAGTACCAGATTATGATGAGAGTACCGAAGAAGAAACAGAAATCGTAGTGGTGCGCAAGGGAGAAAGATTAGTTGCCTTAGCAGTACAGGATTTTATTGGCCAGAACGAGGTTGTGATTAAGAATCTGGGTAAATATTTGCCTGATGTACAAGGAATATCTGGCGCAACCATTCTTGGTGATGGTCAAGTAGCACTTATTATTGATCCGAACGCTTTTATTAAATAACTAGGATAGAACAGGGAGGTTCATTCCATGGCTGAAGATATTAAAGTGATAGTGTTTAAATTAGGCGTAGAGGAATATGGAATTGAAGTTGAAAAGGTACAAACTATTGAGCGCATGATGCCCATTACTCGTGTACCTAAGACCTATTCATTTATCAAAGGTGTAATTAATTTACGTGGGGTTGTTATTCCTGTAATTGATCTACGGGGCCGTTTCGGCATCGAAGAGGCTGAACACACCGATCAGACAAGAATCATCATCGTGTCTGTTAATGAAATGGAAGTAGGCTTCATTGTAGACTCTGCAAATGATGTTATAGATTTGAACAGAGATTCTATTGATACACCTCCTGATGTTGTTGGCGGCATCAAGGCAAAGTATTTGGATGGGGTGGCCAAGATTGGAGACGAGCGCTTACTGATTATGCTTAACTTGTCAGAAGTGCTTAACAAAAGCGAAATCGTTCAATTAGAAAGCCTAGAGGGCTAACCTGTGGAACTATTTAAGCACTATAAGGATTTCAAAATGGATGTGCTTAAGGAAGTTGGGAACATTGGAGCTGGAAATGCAGCCACCGCATTATCACAGCTCTTGAATAAGCCGATAGATATGGCTGTTCCTAAGGTACAGCTCCTTAACTTTGAAGAAATAACAGATAAAGTTGGCGGAGCCGAAGAACTTGTATATGCGGTGTTTCTACGTGTGGAGGGTGAAGCTCCAGGTAACCTGTTTTTCATTCTGTCACCAGAAGCGGCTATGAACTTGCTTAGTCGTATTGCGGGCATTGAGCTATCGAGTAATGAAGAGCTTGGAGAAATGGAGCTCTCTGCACTAAGCGAAATTGGCAATATTTTGGCAGGATCGTATCTTTCTTCTCTAGCAGATTTCACCGCACTTTCTATGTATCCAACGGTGCCGGCCCTTGCTATGGACATGGCTGGCGCTATCCTTAGCTACGGTCTGCTGCAATTCGGGCAGATGGGGGACGATGCATTGTTGATCGACACTACCTTCTTCGAAGGGAAAAACGAAATTGAAGGGCAATTTTTCCTTATTCCCGATCCGGAATCATTCCCGAAAATCTTCAAATCGCTAGGAGTTCCTTTTGAAAATGATTGAAGAACAAAGCATTATTAAAGTAGGGATGGCGGATCTTAACGTGGGTAGCCAAGACAGTTTAATTCGTACCACAGGTCTTGGCTCCTGCGTGGGATTAACATTGTTTGACCCTGGAAAAAAGCTTGCAGGGATGGCGCATGTAATGCTCCCATCATCTGAGATTGCTAGGGAAGGGCAGTTAAACATCGCTAAGTTTGCAGATACTGCAGTGCCGGAGCTCTTATCCCGTCTGCTAGAGCTTGGGGCGGTTCGGAGCCGGATCGTAGCCAAGATGGCCGGAGGTTCACAAATGTTTGCCTTTGCCGGGGGGAGCGACACCATGAGGATCGGGCCTCGTAATGTTGAATCTTGTAAACTAGCACTTGAAAATTTAAAAATTCCGTTAATCGCAGAAGACACAGGCGGCAATTATGGCCGTACGATAGAAATAGCCTGCAACACTGGTATATTGTTTATTCGCAGTGTGCAAAAAGGCGCTAAGGAACTATAATTATGAATATGATTGGAAACATTTTGATAAACTTGGTGTCGGGTTTGGTAGGTTTCATATTTACCTTTTTTGTAACCTACAGTAACAATGTATTGGGTACTAGTTTATTAAGAAGCCTAATTGCATTTATCATCTGGTTTCTGCTTGCTTTCCTCGTAAGATGGGTATTGGGTTTTATTATGATTCAAACATCGCCTCCGGATGAAGTGGATACTGGTGGTGAAGAACTTGGGGCGAAGCTGGATATCAGCACGCCTAATGAGGATGAAGAATTAATCAATCTACTAAAACCGAAGCCAGGACAAGGAAACGAAAATAGCGAGGGATTTAAGCCTCTTACACCTCCTAAGCTAGTTTCGATGAAGGATCCTGAAGAATTGGCCAAGGCCGTTCGTCACCTGAAAGAAGAATAAGTGAGGGCTGAGGCGGAATCGGTGATCTTATTGGAAGGTACATTTCGCCGCGAATGCTCGCTGACTAAACTTTGGGAAGGGTGAAAGCTATTGAACGAGCGTAAAGCTTCTCAATTGGAAACTGACGAGCTATGGGAACAGTGGAAAGAACACAGAGACCCTGATGCCAAAAAGAAGCTGATAGAGAGTTATCTCCATATTGTTGATTATGTATCCAGTCGTTTGGCTGTGGGATTACCCAAAAATGTATCCAAAGATGATTTAGCCAGTAATGGGGTTATGGGACTAATTGATGCGATTGAGAAATTCGACTACAAACGAGGATTGCAGTTTCAGACCTATGCGTCCTGGCGTGTGCGTGGTGCGATATTAGATTCATTACGCCAAAGTGATTGGGTACCTAGATCCGTTAGGGAAAAAGCTAAAAAAATTGAGGACGCTTATCAGCAGCTGGAGCAGAAGCACTTAAGGTCAGTTAGTGACGAGGAAATGAGCCAATACCTTAATATTAGTGAACTGGAATTTCAAAATATGTTGCAGGATGTGGCTGTGATGTCACTTTGTTCACTGGAAGACCCGATTCGTGAAGAGGAATCAGAGACCCGAATGTCCATACTGGTGGACGATAAAGCTAAGAATCCGGATAGCAAGGTAAATGAATTCTACTTGCGCGAAGCGCTCACCAAAGGTATTGAGAAATTAACGGTGAAAGAAAGGACCGTTGTGTCCCTTTTATATTATGAAGATTTATCTTTAAGTGAGATTGCTGAGGTCATGTCGTTATCTCCTTCAAGAATTTCGCAGTTGCATTCCAAAGCTATTTTGCGGCTGAGGGGAACGCTCGAGAAGAACCGTGATCTCCTTATGCAGAACGATTAACCGTTAGCGGTGACAAGGGGGAGCAAAATTTGATCGGTCAATATGCTTTGAATCAGTACTTGAGTATAACTTTTTCGGAGGACAAAGGAATCGCGTATTTGCAGTTCTCCAAAAAGGATGAGAATTTTTCCTGCTCATCTACAGAACTGGAAGCCTTCCTGCACAGTCACAATATTCGCTACGGTATCAAGAGTGATGTTGTCGAACGTATTAGTAGTCATCCTGAGGAGTTTTTTTGGAGTAAAGTTCCGATTGCTGCAGGTTATCCTGCTGTGCATGGCACAGATGGACGAGTTATGCTTACAGTTGATCTGGAAGAGGACCGCAAACCGCTTGAGAAAGCGGATGGTAAGGTCGACTACAAGGACTTGGTCCGGCTTCGTAATGTGCTTAAAGGAAAGTTAATAGCTAAAATTATCCCTGCCCAGCCTGGAAAGTTAGGGATGACTGTAACTGGTGATGAGCTTGCTTTCAAGGCTGGAAAGGAAGCTCATTTTAAAATCGGGAAAAATGTACTCATTGATAACGATGGCACTTCGATGTACGCAGCGATTGATGGACTGGTCACGTTAACTGATAACGGGAAAATCAATGTGTTTCCTGTATATGAAGTGAATGGTGATGTCGATTACGGCACTGGAAATATTGATTTTGTAGGTACAGTCGTCATACGTGGGAATGTCCTTTCAGGCTTTACGGTGAAGTCTGCCGGTGATATTCGGGTTGTAGGCGGCGTTGAAGGTGCAGAGTTAATCTCTGGGGGCTCCATTGAAATTACTGGTGGAATTATCGGATATAACAAAGGCCAAGTTACCGCTGGAAAAAGTGTGAAGGTTTCTTTCATTCAAGATGGAAACGTAACCGCTGGGGAAGATGTAATTGTCTCTCAGAGTATTATGCACTCCAATATACGTGCTGGTAGAGATGTTATCTGTAACGGCTCTAAAGGTTTAATTGTGGGTGGAATCGTTCAGTCTGGAGAAAGAGTTGTAGCAAGAACTATAGGTAACACCATGTCCACTGCGACTGTGATTGAGGTAGGCGTGGTTCCAGAGCTTAGAAATGAGATTAACGAACTTCGTCAAGAGCTGCGGCAGCTGCTGGAGAACGAGGATAAAACCTCTAAAGCTTTGTATCTATTAAATCAATTGGCTACTAACGGTCAGCTCCCTGCGGATAAAGTGGCGCTTCGCGTCAAATTAAATGCTACTAAACAATCCCATCAACGTGAAGAAAAAAGAATTAAAGAACGAGTGCTAGAGATAGAAAGAATGTTAGAAGATACAGGTAGAGCGAGAGTTGAGGTTATCAAAACCATTTATGGCGGTTCAAAGATCATGATCGGCAGATATACCCGATTTGTTAAGGATGCTACGGAGCGGGTTGTGTTTATTTACAGTGATGGGGATATATCTTTAACGCCGTACAATTAATCGGGCGGGCAGCATTTGCGGCCGGCCATTACTTGTGAGAGAAGGGTTAAGATGAGCCTAAAACCGGTGGAACTGCAAATTGCTTTGCCTCGCACCACGGAGGCGGGCAAGCTTCAGAATGAATCTCAGCAACGTCCTGCTATCGACCAACATCAATTGGCTGGGCAAAATGTAAAACAAAGTCAGGAATTGGCCATGCGGAGCACTGAAGTGGATGAGTCTTCTGAATCAGCTTTACGGGATGGCGGTGGAAAAGGCAATCAGCATTCAGGTGGCAATTCTTCGTCAGATAAACATTCGAACCCGCCTGCAACCCGTGATGCTGAGCATCCTTACAAAGGCCAACGCATTGATCTAAGTCTTTAATAAGAATCTACATGAATCTACATCTGATATGTAAAAGGAGATAAGGCACTTGCAACCATGGGTTTATATTGTGCTAGTAGGTGTCGCCGCTATTCTTTATGCCCTTTTACTTCCCGCACGTGTAAAGGAAGGAAAAGCTAATCAGCAAAGCCTCAAAGATACAGAGGCTGCGCTTGAGCTATATATGGCAGACATAGAGCGCGAGAATGAGGAACTGGTACAATTAGTTAGTAGTATTAAACAACAATCGCAAACTAATCATAATGTACTGCAGGGACAGGTTAATGAATTACAGAGTCAAGTGGTAGAGTTGCAGAACAGCTCTTTAAAGCTAGAAGCACGAGTGGCCGAGGAAGAAAAGAGTTTGAAAGAACTTGCAGTGTCGGTTGAACAAGGTTCGAAGGTTAAAGTTGGTGTAAACGAAGATCCGTCTCTCCCAGCAGAGATGAGTTCAGTGTCGCCAGATGTGAAAGCGAAACCTATTAGTTCGATAAAATTACGTTACCCAAGATTGTTTGAACTGCATGAGCAGGGCAAATCGATAGATTCCATTGCCAAGACAGCTGGACTTCAGCGAGGGGAAGTGCAACTGATTCTGCAACTTGCCAAACAGGAGGAATCGGTATGATTAAGAACCGTTCATTCTTGTTCGGGCTAGGCACAGGACTAATTACTGGCGCTTTATTACTTCAATTAATGATCTCCGGTGGAGCGGCTCCACTTACCAAAGAACAAGTTCTACAGGGTGCGGAGAAACTGAATATGAAAGTCATCGATGAAGCTGCAGTACCTTCCTCAGGGGAAACTGAGAATGATAATAAAGAGGAAGTCACAGAGACCGGGGGGCCGACAGCAGAAAGCAAGGAGAACGTCAGCCCCTCTGCGCCGGCTGCAGCAGCCTCCCCCACGCCGGCAGTGTCACCTACAACGCCTGAGAGCTCTGATAAAGCCATTGCCCCGAACAAGCCATCTACGCCTACTGACGGGAAGGTTGAGCAACCAAAGGTCACTCCAAAGGCCAGTGCCGCTCCAACCGCTGTAGCTCCTGTAACGCCTAAAGTCACAGCAAATGCTAGTGTTTCTGTTCGAATTCCATCTGGCAGCACATTGACCGCAACAACAGATATTTTAGCGAAGGCTGGTGTCATTAAAGATAAGTCTACTTTTCTAGAGGCTGCAAACAAACGTAAGATTAATACCAAAATTCAATCCGGTTCTTATAGCTTTAATAAGGGAGAAAGTATTGACTCGATAATAGAGAAATTAATAACTTTAAAGTGATCGTTGCATACACTGAGATAATATGGTATAGTAATTGACGGTGTTAAAACACACGCCGGTTGATTTCGACAAGGGGTGCTTTCTTCTGAAGAAAGTCTT
The DNA here is from genome assembly GCF_037963265.1 of Paenibacillus sp. FSL H7-0943. Taxonomy (NCBI): domain Bacteria; kingdom Bacillati; phylum Bacillota; class Bacilli; order Caryophanales; family Paenibacillaceae; genus Paenibacillus; species Paenibacillus sp. FSL H7-0943. The sequence continues at coordinate 4,208,560 of NZ_CP150148.1, read as the reverse complement.
GCTGAAAGATGACGCATGGCGGAGGAGACACACAATAAACCAAACTTAGGAGGTGTGTGAAGATGGCAGTAATCTCCATGAAACAGCTTCTAGAAGCTGGGGTACACTTCGGTCACCAGACTCGTCGTTGGAACCCAAAGATGGATCGTTATATCTTCACTGAAAGAAACGGAATTTACATTATTGACTTGCAAAAAACAGTCAAAAAGGTAGAGGAAGCTTACAACTTTGTAAAAAGCGTCGCTGGTGACAACGGCACAATCCTATTCGTAGGAACAAAGAAACAAGCTCAAGATTCCGTAAAAGAAGAAGCAGAACGTTCCGGTATGTTCTTCATTAACCAACGTTGGTTGGGCGGAACTCTTACTAACTTCCAAACTATCCAAAAGCGTATTGATCGCTTGAAGAAATTGGAATCTTGGGAAGAAGACGGTACTTTTGAAGTACTACCTAAGAAAGAAGTTATCCTTCTTCGCAAAGAGAAAGATCGTCTTGAAAAATTCTTGGGCGGTATCAAGAACATGAAAGGTCTTCCAAGCGCGCTGTTCATCATTGACCCGCGTAAAGAGCGTATTGCAGTTGCAGAAGCTCGCAAATTGGGTATTCCAATCGTAGCTATCGTTGATACTAACTGTGATCCAGACGAAATCGACTACGTAATTCCAGGTAACGACGACGCTATCCGCGCTGTTAAATTGTTGACTGGTAAAATGGCAGACGCTGTTGTTGAAGCTCACCAAGGCGAAGACACAACTACTGCTTAAGTAGCGACTAACACATACAAGAACTTAAATGAAAAGGGTGGTTGGCAGGTGGATAACCTCTCACTGCCCTTTTTTTAGGATAAAGGCCTTGAATAATGTAAGAAAACGACAATTACCTGGAGGGAATAAACAATGGCAGTTGATGCAAAAGCAGTAAAAGAACTTCGTGAAAGAACAGGCGCTGGTATGCTTGATTGTAAAAAAGCGCTTGAAGAAGCTAATAACGATATCACTAAAGCAGCAGAATTGCTTCGTGAAAAAGGTCTGTCCGCAGCAGCGAACAAAGCAGGACGTATTGCTACTGAAGGCGTTGTAGAATCTTACATCCACGCTGGCGGCCGTATTGGTGTACTTGTAGAAATCAACTGCGAAACTGACTTTGTTGGTAAAACAGATTCCTTCAAGGAATTTGCTCGCGATATCGCTATGCAAATCGCTGCAGCAAACCCGCGTTATGTTCGTCGTGAAGAAGTTCCACAAGAAGATGTTGAAAAAGAAAAAGAAATCCTGAAAGCTCAAGCTTTGAACGAAGGTAAGCCTGAGAAAATCATTGAAAAAATGGTTGAAGGACGTATTGGTAAATATTACGAAGAATATTGCTTGCTTGAGCAAACTTTCGTTAAAGACCCTGACAAAACAATCTCCCAATTGTTGAATGAAAAAATCAGCACCATCGGAGAAAACATCTCGATCCGTCGTTTTGCTCGTTTTGAACTAGGCGAAGGTTTGGAAAAGAAAGTGGATAACTTTGTTGAAGAAGTTATGGCACAAGTTAATCAATAATAGTTTCATCATAAATGTGAAGAATTGAATAAAGGCAAGCATCAGAAGAGCGGAACACGTACACGTAGTGTTCCGTCTTTTGCAGAAAGTGAGGGTATACATTTGGAACAGCCGGTATTTAAGAGAGTAGTCCTTAAGGTAAGTGGAGAGTCTTTGGCAGGACAAAACGGATATGGTATTGATGCCGACATGATTATTTCCATCGCTGAACAGATCAAGGAAGTTGTAGAACTTGGCGTTCAGGTTGCGATTGTTTGTGGCGGGGGGAACATTTGGCGCGGGATCGCGGGCAGCGCAAGCGGCATAGATCGCGCTACTGCAGATTATATGGGCATGCTGGCAACAGTAATGAACTCACTTGCACTGCAGGATGCATTGGAGCAAATCGATGTGCCAACAAGAGTACAGACTTCGATCTCGATGCAGCAAATTGCTGAACCATACATTCGTCGTCGTGCGATTCGCCACTTGGAGAAGGGCCGTGTTGTTATTTTTGCAGCAGGCACAGGTAACCCATTCTTCTCAACAGATACTACTGCAGCGCTTAGAGCGGCAGAGATCGAAGCAGAAGTTATTCTGATGGCGAAAAATAAGGTTGATGGAGTATATTCTGCTGATCCGTTCAAAGATAGTACCGCTGAGAAATTCGAACAGCTTACTTATATGGATGTTCTGAACAAAAACCTCGGTGTTATGGATTCAACAGCTTCATCTTTATGCATGGATAACAATATACCGCTCATTGTATTTGCCATTACAGAACAAGGCAATATCAAACGTGTCGTTCTCGGTGAGAAGATCGGAACGATTGTTAAAGGGAGTGTAGATTAATGCCACAATCGGTCAAAAAAAATGCTGAAGAGCGTATGGAAAAAGCGATTTCATCGCTGAAACGTGACTTGGCGACATTACGTGCAGGACGTGCAACAACATCGCTTCTCGATCGTATTCAAGTTGAATATTACGGGGCACCTACTCCAATTAATCAGCTGGCCAACATTAGTACTCCGGATTCCCGGACACTGTTGATTCAGCCGTGGGACAAAACATCGATGTCTGATATTGAACGGGCGATCATGAAATCCGATATCGGATTGACACCTGCCAATGACGGCACCATTATTCGTCTTTCTATCCCTCCGCTGACTGAAGAGCGTCGGACGGACTTGGTTAAGCTGACTAAGAAATTTGGTGAAGAAGCGAAAGTAGCGATCCGCAACATTCGCCGTGATGCCAACGATGATATTAAAAAGATGGAGAAAAACGGTATCTCTGAAGATGAGTCCCGTGGCCATCAGGAAGACATTCAAAAAACAACGGATAAGTTCATAGCCGAAGTTGACAAAGTGCTTGTTTCCAAAGAAAAAGAGATTATGGAAGTTTAATGATATTCAAGAGACTTAAGGCCCCTCCGTTAATGGTGGGGTTTGTCTCTTTCTGATAAGAGCTTGGAGGAAACGGAAATGATCAAACGGATTCAAGCGTGGCTGAGCCGTAAAGACAGGCAACAGTCAGTCGAGATTTCACCGGATAACATTCCCCGGCATGTGGCTGTGATAATGGATGGTAATGGACGCTGGGCTAAACGGCGCGGCTTACCGCGCGTTATGGGTCATCAGAACGGCATGAAGGCTGTCAAACGTGCTACGATCGCTGCAGACGAATTAGGTATTAAATACTTAACGATGTATGCGTTCTCGACAGAAAACTGGATACGCCCGAAAGAAGAAGTCGATTACTTGATGCGTTTGCCTGGGGAGTTTCTGGCGATTGAGCTTGATGAGCTAATCGAGAAGAATGTTCAAGTACGCATGATGGGTGACGCTGACGCTTTACCTTCATATACCCGTAAGGCTATGGAAGAGGCGGTAGCTCGAACAAAAGAGAATACTGGATTGATCTTAAATTTTGCTCTTAACTATGGTGGACGCAATGAAATAGAAGGCTGTATGCGCAGTTTAGGGAAAGATATCCAAGCTGGTATATTGTCGCCAGAAGAAATTACATCAGAGTTGATTAACAACAGACTATTAACTGCTGGTTTACCCGATCCTGATTTGCTGATACGTACAAGCGGAGAAATTCGGCTTAGCAATTTTATGTTATGGCAGGTTGCCTATAGTGAACTGTGGTTTACTGATGTGTACTGGCCTGAGTTCGACAAAGAGCATTTGCATCAGGCCGTTGCTGAATATCAACGACGAACACGCCGTTATGGTGGACTGAAGTAGCTTGTTAGGAGATGGAACCTTTGAAGCAGCGATTGATTACCGGAATTGTTGCCGGAGTATTATTTTTAGGGTTATGTGTACTGGGAAACTGGCCGTATCAGGTTCTGCTTATTGCTATGGCTCTTATAGGTTTTTATGAATTTGTCAAAATGATAGGTATTCCTACGCTTTCCGGTACTACTGTTCTGGGTTACGCAGCTATTCTAAGCTTCATGATCCCATGGAATTTGCTTGGTGTTAATGAGCCGTTGTCCTGGGAGCAAGGGATTTGGATTCTGCTGTTATTGTTCCTTCTGGTCACCGTTTTTACTAAAAATAAATTAGATATTCGAGTAACAGCCTTGCTGTTTACTGGTATTGTATACATTGGAATGGGCTTCTCTTATATGGCCGTGGCTCGTGCATCGGATGACGGACATGGTTTGTTCTGGACTTTTTTGCTCCTGTTCTGCATTTGGGGCAGTGATGCGGGGGCATATTTTGTAGGCAGAAGCTTTGGCAAGAACAAGCTCTGGCCGGCCATCAGTCCTAACAAAACGGTGGAAGGTGCTGTTGGCGGGGTACTGATCTCGATGCTTATTTCTATCGTGTTTGCGCTGCTTGCTCCTGAACACTTGACGATAGGACGAGCATTGCTTATTGGGCTTTCTTGTGCGATATTAGGACAGCTTGGAGATCTTGTGCAGTCAGCTTATAAACGTGCGTATGGCATTAAAGACTCAGGTACACTTTTGCCAGGGCATGGCGGTATTCTTGATCGATGTGACAGCTGGATTATCGTATTTCCATTCGTACATATTGTAATGCTTATGCCTTACTATTAAACGAAGGGAGAGAGTATAACTATGAAAAAAATAAGTGTTCTAGGTTCGACGGGTTCGATCGGCACTCAGACTCTAGATGTCATCGCAATGCACCCAGACTCTTTTGAAGTAGATGGCTTGGCGGCCGGAACAAATACAGCATTATTACTGGAGCAAGTTCGTCGTTTTAACCCGCGTAGAGTCTCTGTGGCAACGAAAGAGCTGGCAGATGAGATTAGATCCAGCCTACCTTCTGGTATAGAGCTTTACAGCGGGAATGAAGGGCTTGTTGAAGTGGCGGCTGGCGGCGATGCCGAAATAGTCGTAACGGCTGTTATGGGAAGCGTAGGGCTTCAATCAACACTAGCCGCAATTGAAGCCGGCAAACATATTGGACTCGCCAATAAGGAGACATTAGTAACGGCCGGACATTTGGTCACTAATCTCGCTAATCGTAAGGGAGTTAAGCTGTTGCCGATTGATAGTGAGCATTCAGCTATTTATCAATGTCTCAATGGCGAGAACATCTCAGATATTGCCTACATTACTTTAACAGCATCCGGCGGCTCATTCCGTGACTTTACGCGTGATCAGCTTAAGGATGTGACGGTAGAAGATGCGCTTCGTCATCCGAATTGGAGCATGGGCGCGAAAATAACGATAGATTCTGCTACAATGGTGAACAAGGGCCTAGAGGTTATTGAAGCACATTGGTTATTCGGTCTTCCGTATGAACAAGTGAATGTGCTGCTGCACCCGGAGAGCATCATTCACTCTTATGTTGAATTCCGTGACAGCAGTATTATTGCCCAGCTTGGCAATCCCGATATGCGTGTCCCGATTCAATATGCACTTACTTATCCAGCTCGTTGGGAATCTCCGGCACAGCGGTTGTCGTTAGCTGAGATAGGACGTTTGACCTTCCGTGAAATGGACTTTGAACGTTACCCTGCACTGAAGCTAGCGATAGATTGTGGAAAAGCTGGTGGAACGGCGACTACAGCTTTTAATGCTGCGAACGAAATAGCTGTTGCTCGATTCTTGAGTCATGAGATCTCGTTCCTGCGTATTGAGGAGATTATCGGAGAAGTGCTAGATCGTCATAATAACGAGCATAATCCGAATCTGGAACAAATTGAATCCTGTGATAGACGTGTTCGAGAACTGGCAGCTACGCTGTAGAACGTAGAAAGATATCCTTTTCAAAATATAAGAAAGTATAAGTTTCACTTTATACATTATCCTTATATTTCTCGCGTAAACGCGTACCGTCTCCTTAAGGGACACCGATGGCGTTATTGCTTGAATGGAAATACTTACTTTGCCCTAAAAATAGGTTGGGACAGTTGATTCTCTTGTGCCTGATCGGAGAATAATGATAAATTAAGAGGACATACTTCGGTCTTACACCTAAAGGGGGATGATACGTTTGGAAATGGTTCAGGTCGTTTTTTTAACGGTGCTCATGTTTTTTGTACTTGTGACTGTACACGAATGGGGTCACTATTATTTTGCCAAACGCGCCGGTATTCTCGTGAGGGAATTTGCTATCGGTTTCGGTCCGAAACTGTTTTCTTATAAACGGAATGAGACTCAGTTCACTCTTCGCTTACTGCCTTTTGGCGGTTATGCCCGCATGGCTGGTGAAGATCCTGAGATTGTCGAGATAGGTTCTGGACAGACCATTGCGGTAAGGCTCGGACAAGACAATAAAGTTAAAAACATTTATCTGGATGCACTAGACACCCGTAGAAATGTTATCCGTGGTGAGGCGCTGAATACCGATCTCGAGGATAAATTGCAGATTACCTTAGATGTGGACGGAGAAGTTACAACTTATGATGTTCATCCGCAAGCGATGATGATTAAAGGAACGCAACAGACACAAATTGCACCTAAAGATCGTCAATTCGGCAGCAAGACCGTGGGTCAGCGTGCGTTGGCTATTGTTGCGGGTCCTGTGATGAACTTTCTGTTAGCCTTTGTACTCTTCGCCATCCATTTGCAAATGGTCGGTATTCAAGTTGAAAATCCTACTTTTGTTAAGATTGGCGACGTCTCCGAAGGAATGCCTGCGCAAGAAGCAGGACTCCAAAAGGGCGACATCATTGTCTCCATCAATGGTGAGAAGATCGGTGCTGATTACCAAAAAATGATTAGCTTGACCTCGGAGTCCAAAGGGAAAGAAATGAACTGGACGCTGCAGCGGGGAGAGGAAACCCTTAACGTTACGCTAGTTCCTCGTAGTATGGAAGGGCAAGAAGGCGGTAAAATAGGCATCACTCCTGAGCTGCCTACTCGTAAAGCTGGTTTTGGCGAGACGATAACAGGTTCAGGAAAAGCTATGGTCGATACGACAGAAGCTATCTTTTTGGGCTTTAAACAATTGATCAATAAATTCAATATGGATGATATTGGAGGTCCGGTTCGTACGTTTGAGGTAACCGGTCAAATTGCTCAACAAGGTATTCAGTATCTTACATACTGGGCCGCTATTTTGAGTCTATATCTGGGGATATTTAACCTCTTGCCGATTCCGGCACTCGATGGAAGCCGTCTGGCATTCCTAGGTGTAGAGGCACTGCGTGGCAAACCTGTGGATCCGGGTCATGAAGGCATGGTTCACTTTGTAGGTTTTGCACTGCTATTTTTATTAATGATTGCTGTTACGTATAATGATATTTTACGTTTGATCAGCGGCTAATTTTCTTCGGGAGGCATTCCATTACATGGCAAAAGATAAACAATTCGTTACGGAAATCACGCCGCAAAGCGAGGATTTCTCACGCTGGTATATTGATGTTATTAAAAAAGGAGACTTGATGGATTACTCTCCTGTTCGTGGCTGTATTGTATTTAAGCCAGAAGGCTATGAAATATGGGAGCATATTCAGGAGGAAATGAACCGTCGCCTCAAGGAAACTGGGCATCGAAACGCTTATTTTCCAGTGTTCATTCCAGAGAGTTTCTTTCAGAAGGAAAAGGATCACATTGAAGGCTTTAATCCAGAGCTGCCATGGGTAACAGAAGCGGGTGGTGATGTACTTGAGGAACGTCTCGCAGTTCGTCCTACTTCAGAGACCATGTTTGGCCACATGTACTCCAAATGGATTCAATCTTATCGTGACCTTCCTGTACTTATCAATCAATGGGCGAACGTGGTTCGTTGGGAGAAACGTACATTGCCATTTATCCGCACTACTGAGTTTCTTTGGCAAGAAGGGCATACCGCGCATGAGAATGAAGCGGAAGCTCGTGAAGAAACTATGCGGATGCTGGATAACTACCGTGATTTTGTCGAGACCTATCTTGCCATTCCGGTTATTACCGGACAAAAGACACCTTCCGAGCGTTTTGCCGGTGCGGTAGATACGTATTCTATTGAAGCGATGATGAAGGATGGACGCGCTGTTCAGGCTGCTACTTCACATTACCTCGGCACCAAGTTTGCCACAGCTTTTGAGATTCAATATTTAAGCCGTGACAATAATTTGGAGTATGTACACACTACTTCATGGGGCTCAACCACTCGCTTGATTGGCTCCCTGATTATGGTGCATGGAGATGACCGCGGTCTTGTTCTGCCGCCTAAGGTAGCTCCAACGCAAGTTATTATGATTCCTATCGGACCTCCTAAGACCCGCGAAGCTGTGATTGGGCGGACGGACGAGCTGTTCAAGGAATTGAAGAATGCTGGCGTTCGTGTACGTGTGGATGATCGTTCAGATGTTACCCCAGGCTGGAAGTTTAATGAATATGAAATGCGTGGAGTGCCAGTACGTTTGGAGCTTGGACCACGTGACATGGAGAATGGCGTCTGCGTTCTCGTCTCACGTGTCACCGGTGAGAAGAAGGTTATTCAACAGGAGAACCTCGTAGAAGAGGTTCAAACAATGCTTGAACAGGTTCACAAGGAAATGTTCGAACGTGCGCTGAAATTCCGTGAGGACCACTTCTATTCTGTGGATTCCTTGGAGGAAATGAAAGCTTCGATGGACGAAAAACGTGGATTTGCTCTAGCGGGATGGTGTGGTTCCGAAGAATGCGAGTCCAAAGTTAAGGAAGAGACAGGTGCGGGTAGCCGCAATATTCCTTTTGATCCAGCGGAGACTAAGCAAGTCTGCATATGCTGTGGCCAACCAGCCAAGCATACTGTGGTTTTTGCAAAGGCGTATTAATCATTAGGCACCGATCAACAGTCTTGTAGTATTTTAATTTAGCTTCTGGCGAGAGGAGTCGGCGGGCCGTAAGAACCCAATGCTTTTTGAAACCAGAAGCTTTTTAAAATATAAGAATTTATAGGTTTTCGCTATAAATTCTTATATTTTTACGAGAAACAGTTGTCGTCTTTAAAAGTCGACTACATCGTTTCTTCTTATCATATTGTACTTTCACTGTATATCATGGATAGTTTTAACTGGGTTATTAAAGGTGGGAGGAAAGCATGGAACAAAACCAGGAGAGAAGAAAAAGGTTCGAGCTCTTGATGAAGCAGGGTGAAATTCCGCCTGCAATCATGGACCCCTACTTTTTGGATGGGTATATAGAACGTGTTGAGATCAGTCGCGGTAATCGGGACTGGCAAATCATTATTGCGAAAGAAAGTCTGGTTCCAGCACAGGTATATCGGACATTTTGCCTTAGAATGCGTGAGAAGCTACAGCATATAGCTAAAGTAAGCTTTTTGTTCCTATATGATGAGAAGGTTAGCAGAGCGGAGCTTGTCCAGGAATATTGGGGACTGTTTCTGGAGTGGGTACATCGGGAGATCCCATCGGTAAACGGCTGGCTGACCCGCTCCTCACAGGAGCTTAAAGAGGATACTTTAATGTTAACGATGAGTGATTCCACTTCGATGGAGTTGGCTCGCAAAAAAGGCATCGATGGAGCAATTATTAAATTTTATGATAAGTATTTCGGTCTCTCCTTAAAAGTTAAATTACTAATGGCGGAGAACGAAAATAATAATGTTGAAGCATTCGAAGAATTTCAGCAAAAGCTTCAGCAAGAACAACGCGAGATCGTTGAGCAGATGATGACTGCTGTGGAAACAGAAGCTCCTGCTGATGATAGCGATCCTAATGAAGTAATTAAGCTTCAAGTGGGGTATGAAATTAAGGAACAGGCCGTGCCGATTCTTGAAATTCAAGATGAAGAGAAGAAAATTACAATTCAGGGTACCATTTTTGGTCTGGATCGTAAGGAGCTTCGCAATGGCAGTACCTTGTTCACTTTCAGTCTGACCGATTTTACGGATTCTCTACAAATGAAGATGTTCGCGAAGACTAAAGATGATCTGAAGGTTATGAGTCAGCTAGCTAATGGCAAATGGGTAAGAGCACGCGGGAAAGTAGAATATGACCGTTTTATGCAGATTCCTGAGCTCGTGATGATCCCTTCAGATTTAACGGAAGTTAAGGCACCGCCTGCGCGTAAAGATACAGCTCCTAAGAAACGGGTGGAATTCCACCTTCACACTACGATGAGTACGATGGATGCGGTCACTCCGATCACTACCTATGTCAAAACAGCTGCCCAGTGGGGTCATCCTGCGATTGCGATTTCTGATCATGGCGGCGTTCAGGCTTTTCCTGATGCAAACCATGCAGCTCATAAGCATAAGATAAAAATGATTTATGGTGTGGAAGCTAATGTTGTGAATGACTCTGTGAATATTGTCGAGAACGCTCAGCCTTTGGACTTGAAGACAGCTACCTATGTAGTGTTTGATATAGAAACCACGGGTTTATCGATTACCCGCAATAATATTACGGAGCTGGCGGCCATTAAAATGTGCGAAGGCAAAGAAGTAGACCGTTATTCTACTTTTGTTAATCCGCATGAGAAAATCCCTTATCATATTCAGCAATTGACCAATATTACGGATGAAATGGTTAAGGATGCTCCGGATCTTGAACCAGTGCTGCGTAAGTTTGTTGAATTTGTGGGTGATAGTATCCTTGTAGCTCATAACGCCAGATTTGATATGGGTTTTATTCAGGCCTCGTTACGTAAAATAGGTGAACCTGTGCTTCCGAATCCATCTCTTGATACGCTTGAGCTCGCGCGGTTACTATATCCAAGCATGAAGAATCACAGGCTGAACACATTAGCCGATAAATATAAAGTTCTTCTGGAAAGCCATCACCGTGCGATTGATGATACCATAGCACTCGGCGGTATATTAACAGGATTGCTCGCAGATGCTGAAAAGATGAAGGGCATGACCCGCCTTGATCGACTAAACGATTATGTGGGTAATGATCTTTCGAACACAAGACCGTTCCACTGTAATATTTATGCACTAAATCAAATAGGGAAAAAAAATCTCTATAAGCTCATTTCCATGTCACATACGGAATATTTCAAACGTGTACCTTGTATTCCGAAATCCAAGCTGGAAGAGCATAGAGATGGACTGCTCGTGATTTCCGGTTGTGAACGTGGAGAGTTTTTTGAAGCAGTACTCAACAAAACGACTGAGGAAGCCATGGAGGTTGCTCATTTTTATGATGTGCTGGAGATTCAGCCATTGACCATGTACATGCACTTGGTGGACAAGGGCTTTGTAGCAGGCCCTGATGAGCTTCGCGATGTAGTCCGGAAGGTTTGCGAAATAGGGGAACAGTTGAATAAACCTGTTATCGCAACGGGGAATGTGCATTATCTTGAACCCCGGGACAAGCTGTATCGTGATATTACGATTAATGGGATCACGGGCTTTAGTCCGCTTAAAGACCAACGCAAACCGGATGCACACTTCCGCACAACAGATGAAATGCTGTCTGAATTCGAATTTCTTGGTGCTGAAAAAGCGATGGAAGTCGTTGTCACAAATACAGTTGAGCTGGCGGAGCGTTTTGAAGAACTGGAGCTATTTCCAGATAAGCTATTTACACCAATTATTGACGGGGCGGACGAAGAAATTCGCGAGACCTGCTACAATACTGCCAAATCCATTTACGGTGAAGAGCTGCCTGAGGTAGTTATTGCCCGTTTGGAGAAAGAGCTTGCACCGATTATTAAATACGGGTTCTCTGCCAACTATTTGATTTCTGAACGTCTTGTTAAAAAGTCAAATCAGGATGGGTATCTCGTAGGCTCGCGGGGTTCCGTAGGCTCTTCTGTAGTAGCTACATTTCTTGGGATTTCAGAAGTTAATCCTTTGCCTGCGCATTATATTTGCCTAAACCCCGAGTGTCGCCATAATGAATGGTTCCTGGACGGTAGTGTGCGGAGCGGATTCGATTTACCAGATAAAGTCTGCCCGGATTGCGGTCAGAAGCTCAAAGGTGAAGGCCAGGATATTCCGTTCGAGACCTTCCTTGGATTTAAAGGGGATAAAGTCCCCGATATCGACTTGAACTTCTCAGGGGAATATCAGCCGAATGCACATAACTTTACCAAAGAAATGTTTGGTGAGAAAAATGTATTCCGTGCCGGAACGATTGGTACCGTAGCTGAGAAGACAGCCTTCGGATTTGCAAAAAAATACGAAGAACTGCACCAGAAACGTTGGCGTGGAGCTGAAGTTGGCCGTCTGGCGGCTGGCTGTACAGGCGTTAAACGTAGTACGGGACAGCATCCGGGTGGTATAGTCGTTGTTCCAGACTATATGGAGGTAGAAGATATTACGCCAGTACAATTCCCGGCGGATGATGTCAATGCTGAATGGAAGACCACACACTTTGATTATCACGCTTTTGACGCGAATTTGCTGAAGCTTGATATTCTGGGTCATGATGATCCGACGATGATGCGGATGCTTCAGGATTTGACAGGTGTTGATCCAACTTCTATCCCGATGAATGATCCGAAAGTAATGAGCATGTTTAACTCTACAGATGCACTTGGAGTAAGACCTGACGAAATCAGATCACCGGTTGCGACCTATGGTGTGCCCGAAATGGGTACCAAGTTCGTACGTCAAATGCTTATTGAGTCGAAGCCGTCCAGCTTTGCTGACTTACTGCAAATATCAGGTTTGTCTCATGGTACTGGAGTTTGGCTTGGTAACGCTCAAGAGCTTATAAAGAATAACACTTGTAACATTAAGACCGTTATCGGTTGTCGTGATGACATCATGCTCTTCTTAATTTATAAAGCGGGAATGGATGCGAGCTTGGCCTTTAAAATTACCGAGAGTGTTCGTAAAGGTAAAGGTTTGTCTGACGAATGGATCGAGGAAATGAAAAAGTGCAAGGTCCCACAATGGTATATTGATTCTTGTCTAAAGATTCAATACATGTTCCCGAAGGCGCATGCTGCTGCATACGTAATTTCTGCAGTGCGTACCGCCTACTTCAAGCTGTATCATCCTATTGAATATTATGCGACTTATTTCTCTGTACGTGCAGCAGATTTTGATATTGAATTGTGCTGTAAGGGGTATGAAGCCATCAGCCGTCAGATCGTAGAAATTGAGCAAAAAGGATTTCAAGCTTTGCCTAAGGAAAAGGCTATGTTGCCTGTCCTTGAGATGGCTTTGGAGATGACGGCACGTGGGTTTACATTCAAAAACATTGATCTTTACCGCTCAGAAGCGAATAAGTTTATTGTTGATGACAAGAGTTTGATCCCTCCGTTTTCTGCTTTAGCGGGAATTGGTGAGAATGCTGCTATCAACATAGCTGCTGCGAAAGATGCTGGCGAGTTCCTGTCTATTGAAGATTTCCAGCAGAAATCAAAGGCAAGTAAGACAGTTATTGAGCTGCTGACCGGCATGGGCTGCTTCCGCGGCTTACCGGAAAGCAATCAACTTTCCCTATTTTAAAGGCTTTAACAACACTTATTTCATGGCTAGAAAAGAGTGCTCCAAAGGGGGAGTCAAGGGCTAGCACTTGTCAGTCCAGTTTCCCTATGGTATAATTTCTTTGGTAATAATGAGATAAGTCCGTTGTGTAAAGAGTGGGGAAACCCACTCTTTATCTTTGGTATATAGCAAAAGACAAGTTCGTGGAGGTAATTTTCTTTTGAGCACACCCAAATCTAAAATTAAACAAACGGTAGAGCAGATGCTCGGGCCCTATCTCGACGACAATGGTTTCGAACTGGTGGACGTTGAATACGTGAAGGAAGGCTCCAATTGGTTTCTGCGTATATTCGTAGATAAAGAAGGCGGCATTGATATTGATGACTGCGGGATCATTAGCGAATATTTCAGTCAGAAGTTAGATGAGAATGATCCTATTCCTGAGGCATATTTCCTTGAGGTTTCCTCGCCGGGAGCAGAGCGTCCTCTCAAAAAAGCTTCGGATGTAGCTAAAGCGGTAGGTAAGGACGTGTATGTGACTGTTTATGAGCCGATTCAAGGACTCAAAGAATTTGAAGGTCGTTTGCTCTCGTTCGAGAACGAGGAACTGCTCATCTCCGCGGGCAAAAAAGAACATGTAGTACCGTACGCCAAGGTCGCAAGTGCGAGATTGGCCATTATTTTTTAACGTCTTGAAAGGGGGGCCGGAAATTCATGAGTATGGAGTTTATTGAAGCAATGAATGAGCTGGAGAGGGAGAGAGGCATCAGTAAAGATGTGCTGTTTGAAGCGATTGAAGCGGCGCTGATCTCTAGTTATAAACGTAATTTCAATGCAGCACAGAACGTGCGTGTTGACATGAATCGCAATACAGGTGTCATTAAAGTGTTTGCCCGCAAGTTAATTGTTGAGGAGGTCCTGGATACAAGGACTGAAATCTCATTGCCGGCAGCCAGAGAAATTAACCCGCATTTCCAGCTGGAAGATATCGCTGAGCTTGAAGTGACACCGCGTGATTTTGGACGTATTGCCGCACAGACTGCTAAGCAGGTTGTAACTCAACGAATTCGCGAGGCAGAGCGTGGACTTATCTATAATGCTTTTATCGACAAAGAAGATGATATCGTTACTGGACTAGTTCAACGTCAAGATATGCGGAACATTTACATTGATCTTGGTAAAATCGAAGCGGTTCTTCCGCTTAGCGAATTGATGCCAGGTGAAAAGTTCAAACAAAGCGAACGCATCAAGGCTTATATCACAAAAGTTGAGAATACAACAAAAGGTCCGCAGATTATGCTCTCCCGCAGTCATCCTGGATTACTGAAGCGTCTGTTCGAGCTTGAAGTTCCTGAAATATTTGACGGTGTAGTTGAGATTCGTTCTGTAGCCCGTGAAGCTGGCTTCCGCTCGAAGATTGCTGTGTATTCCCGCAATCCAGAAGTAGATCCCGTTGGTTCTTGCGTAGGTCCAAGAGGCACACGCGTTCAGACCATCGTTACTGAGCTTCGCGGTGAGAAGATCGATATCGTCCGTTATTCTGATCTGGTGCAGGAATATGTTGCGAATGCACTTAGCCCTTCAAAGGTTCTTGAAGTTCAAGTCTTTGAAGCGGAGAAGATGGCGAGAGTGATCGTTCCTGATTATCAATTGTCACTGGCTATCGGTATTAAAGGGCAAAATGCACGTCTTGCCGCTAAACTTACCGGCTGGAAGATTGATATCAAGAGTGAAACTCAAGCGGAGCAGGAATACGGCAGACCGAAATCTTCTATTGATGAAATGCATCAGGATTCCGTCTCCATAGATTAATTAACCTGCTTGACGGGAGGCGTTTGTTATGAAACAAAAAAAGGTGCCGCTGCGTAAATGCGTTGCTACCCAAGAGATGATGCCTAAAAAAGAGCTGATTCGTGTGGTAAGAACGCCTGAAGGTGAAGTGCTGATTGATCTGACGGGCAAGAAGTCAGGCCGTGGTGCTTACATATGCGGCAAGCTTGAATGCTTTCAGCTGGCACAAAAGAACAAAGCACTTGACCGTGCATTGAAATGTCAAGTGAGTCCTGAAATCTACGCCCAGCTAGCCCGGGAGTTTACTTCCGTGGAAGAGCAGTTTCTAGCAGCAAAGGATAGTGAGGATAATGAGTAAGGCGCTTTCTTATTTAGGGCTTGCCATGAGAGCAGGCAAGATAGTCACCGGTGACGAGGCTGTACTCAAAGCTGTACGGTCTTCAGAGGCGAAGCTGGTCGTTCTGGCAGGTGACGCTTCAGATAATACCCAAAAAAAGTTCCGTGATAAATGCGGAACTTACGATATTCCACTAGTAATCGCATTTCACCGGGATGAACTCGGTGCAAGTATTGGTAAAGACCAGCGTGTAGTACTGGCCATTACGGATAAAGGATTCGCGGAAATGATCTCCAAGCAACTCGGAGATACTGTCGGAGGTGGATTTATTGACTAAAGAAGAGAACAAAGATAAATTGCGCGTGTACGAATACGCCAAGTCACTAAACATGAGCAGTAAAGAAATTATTACTATTCTGAAGCGTTTGAATGTCCCTGTGAATAATCATATGAGTGTCATGGAGAATGGATCCGTGAACAAAGTTGAACAGTTCTTTAAGGATATCAAATCAAACGCTGCAGCCAAGCGGGATACCGGCACCAGCAGCCGGCCGGTAACAACCGGTGCGGTAACAGCCGAACCTCAAAGTGCTCAGAATGCCAACAAAAATCAACAGGAAAAGCAGGTAGGTATGAACAGTAACCAAAACAACAACCAATCGACGACGTCCCCAAGGCCCCAAAGCGGACAAGATTCCCGCAGAACACAAACAGGTTCAACGCAGAATGCACGTCCGCAACAAAGCGGTGCTCCACGTACTAACAGTACTAGCAGTACTAGCAGCAGCCGCCCGCAAGGCAGCACTACTGGCGGCAATCGCCCACAAGGTAGCAATACCGGTGGCAGCCGTCCGCAAAGCAGTAATACTGGCGGCAACCGTCCACAAGGTAGCAATACCGGTGGCAGCCGTCCGCAAGGCAGCAATACTGGTGGTAGCCGCCCACAAGGCAGCAACACTGGTGGAAGCCGTCCACAAGGCAGCAACACAAGTGGCAGCCGTCCGCAAGGACAAAGCAGTGCACCACGCACTGACAGCCGTCCACAAGGTCAATCTGGCACAGGCGGAGGTTTCACACGCGGTGATGACAGAGGTCCTAAAAAGAACACAACTGGTGGCAGACCGAATAATAATCAAAGACGTTTCGATGATGGTAAAGGTGGTAACTACCGCGGTCGTGGTGGTAAGAATGGCCGTGGCAAGAACCAGCCAATGGTACACCGCGAGAAGATCGATAACACACCTAAGAAAATCATCGTTCGTGGCAGCATGACCGTTGGTGAAACAGCGAAATTGCTTCACAAGGATGCTTCTGAAGTAATCAAAAAGCTGATTTCGATGGGTGTTATGGCTACCATCAACCAAGAACTTGATATCGACACCATTTTGCTGCTCGCTGCTGAATTTGGCGTAGAAGTAGAAGTGAAGATTCCTGTTGACGAGGACAGCTTCGAAACAGTGGAAGAGAATGACAATGAAGAGGATCTTCAGACTCGTCCTCCAGTAGTTACTATTATGGGTCACGTTGACCATGGTAAAACTACACTACTTGATGCTATTCGTTCGACCAATGTGACGCTAGGCGAAGCCGGCGGAATCACTCAGCACATCGGTGCTTATCAAGTCGAAATCAACCAAAAGAAAATCACGTTCCTTGATACACCTGGTCACGAAGCATTTACTGCTATGCGTGCTCGTGGTGCACAGGTTACGGATATGACAATTATCGTAGTAGCTGCTGATGACGGTGTTATGCCTCAGACCGTTGAAGCTATTGCACACGCTAAGGCTGCTGGACTTCCGATTATTGTCGCTGTTAATAAAATCGACAAACCGGGTGCAGATCCTGATAAGGTGAAGCAAGAGCTTACAAGTTATGAACTTGTTCCTGAAGAGTGGGGCGGAGATACCATCTTCGTTAACCTCTCTGCGAAACAACGTATTAACTTGGAAGAACTGCTGGAAATGATCCTGCTCGTAGCTGAAGTTAATGAGTACAAAGCGAACCCTGACAAACGGGCACGCGGTACTGTTATAGAAGCTGAGCTTGATAAATCCCGTGGACCAGTTGCTCGTATACTCGTTCAGAACGGTACGTTGAAAGTCGGCGATGCCTTTGTAGCAGGTAACTGCTTCGGACGTGTACGTGCGATGGTCAATGATAAAGGTCGTAAGATCAAAGAAGCTGGACCATCTACTCCAGTTGAAATTACAGGTTTGACTGAGGTACCACAAGCTGGAGATCCGTTTATGGCTTTCGAAGATGAGCGTAAAGCGCGTGCGATTGCTGATAGACGTTCTACTTCCCAACGTCAATCTGAGCTGAATACGAACACCCGTGTAACTTTGGATGATCTGTTCCAGCACATTAAAGATGGCGAGATCAAAGACCTTAACGTGATTATCAAAGCTGACGTACAAGGTTCAGTCGAGGCGCTTAAAGGATCCTTGGCTAAGATCGAAGTGGAAGGCGTACGCGTGAAGATCATTCACAGCGGTGCTGGTGCAATTACTGAATCCGATATTACGCTTGCAGCAGCATCGAATGCTATCGTTATCGGCTTTAACGTTCGTCCAGACGCACAGACCAAAGCAGCTGCTGAGCAAGAAAAAGTAGATGTTCGTCTGCACAACATTATCTACAATGTAATTGAAGAAATCGAAAGTGCCATGAAAGGTATGCTCGATCCTATCTATAAAGAGAATGTTATCGGTCACGCCGAAGTTCGCAGCGTGTTCAAAATCAGCAAAGTGGGTACCATTGCAGGATGTATGGTTACTTCCGGTAAAATTACCCGTAATGCTGAAATGCGCTTGATCCGTAGCGGAATCGTAGTGTTCACAGGTAAGGTTGATACTTTGAAACGTTTCAAAGATGATGCCAAAGAAGTGGCGCAAGGTTATGAATGTGGCATAACTTTGGAACGCTATAATGACGTCCAAGAGGGCGACATTATCGAAGCGTTTCTTATGGAAACTGTAGAGCGCTAAGCGAAGAGGTGAATATAGATGTCTAAAATTAGAGCAGGACGAGTGGGCGAGCAGATCAAGAAAGAGCTTAGTCAACTTATCCAAAGCGGTCTGAAAGACCCTCGAATCGGTTTTGTAACTGTAACTGGCGTAGACGTGACTAACGATCTATCGCAAGCCAAGGTATACCTAAGCGTGTTCGGGGATGAAGAGCAGAAGTCAGACTCGCTTAAAGCGATTGAGAAAGCCAATGGTTTTCTTCGCTCAGAGCTTGGCAAGGCCATTCGCCTTCGGCATACACCGGAGCTGATCTTCAAGTTCGACGAATCTGTCGCTTATGGCAGTCATATTGAGAAGCTTCTTGGAGAGCTTCATAAGAACGATTAGAAATAAGTGATTAAAGTGGGGTTCAAAATAGCGTTATGCTATTTTGAACAACCTTTAAAAAGGAGACGGCGAATGCAGAGCTATGAACAAAGTCTCCAGCAGACCCGTGAGTTTCTGCTGGAACACGACGATTACCTTGTAGTGTCGCATGTTCAGCCGGACGGAGATGCAGTCAGCTCCACCCTTGCGGTGGGCTGGCTTCTCTCATGTCTGGGCAAAAAATATACTATGCTGAATGAAGGACCGATCCCGAAGCGAATGGAATACCTATGGCATTCGGATGAAATCATCAATATGGCCTCTAGTGAACCGCCCCGTCAATACAGCAACGTCATCTGTGTGGATTGTGCGGATTTTCAGCGAGTAGGGCTGACAAATCGCTATTTTGCGAATGAGGCTCTTATCCTGAACATTGATCACCATCCAACAAATAACGGTTATGGATTCGTTAATTTAATCAAACCGGATGCAGCTGCGACAGCGGAAATTTTGTTCGACCTGCTGAAGACATTCGAGATCGAATGGGATATTGATATCGCCACAGCTATATATACGGGTCTGTTAACAGATACCGGTGGTTTTCGTTATACCAACACATCACCAAAAGTAATGGCAGCTGTATCTGAGCTATTATCCCTTGGGGTTAACGGTCCTGAACTCGCTGAGACATTGCTTGAAGAAATGACGCTGCCACAGGTTAAAATATTAAATAAAGCCTTAAATACGCTGGAATTATCTCCTGAAGGAGATATTGCCTGGCTATATGTTACACCCGAGCATATGATCGAATGTGCTGCTGCTAATGAAGATTTGGAAGGAATCGTAAACTACCCTCGTAATATTCGGGGCGTGGAAGTAGGCATTCTTTTTAAAGTTATTCACGAACATGCGGTCAAGGTTAGCCTGCGTTCTGCCGGTAAAGTTGACGTGGCTGCATTGGCGCAAACGTTTGGAGGCGGCGGTCATACCCGTGCTGCAGGTGCGCGTATAGAAGCTACGCTTGAAGAGGCAATAGCTCAGGTGCTTGAGGAGGTAAGACGTCATTTATGAGTGAATTAGAAGGTGTTCTGGCGGTTTATAAACCGGCAGGCTTCACTTCACATGATGTTGTAGCCAAGGCACGTCGGATTCTCGGCATGAAACGAATTGGTCATACGGGGACACTAGATCCCCAAGTGACTGGTGTATTGCCGCTTTGTCTGGGACGTGCGACTCGCGTTGTGGAGTATATTCAGGAGCTGCCCAAAGAATATGTGGCAACACTGAGACTGGGGATGTCCAGTGATACTGAAGACTTAACTGGAACCATTACGGAAACTGTTGATGAGGTTCATGTAACTGAGGAAGAGATTCTTGCAGTGCTTGCCTCTTTCAAAGGCGTAATTTCTCAGGTTCCTCCCATGTACTCTGCGGTGAAAGTCGACGGCAAACGTCTTTATGAATTGGCTAGAGAAGGCAAAACCGTTGAACGGAAAAGTCGCGAAGTAGAGATTTATGAAATCGAAATGACGGATATGAATTGGGAAGGTAATCATCCCGACATCACTTTCCGGGTATTATGCTCCAAAGGCACGTATATTCGTACACTTTGTGTAGATATCGGTCGTGCGCTTGGACTGCCGGGTGTAATGGTGAAGCTGGAGAGAACAATGTCGGCAGGAATTTCTGCCAGCCATTGCTTATCCCTTGAGGATATTGCCGCGCACAAGGAAGCCGGAACATTGGAAGATCATTTAATCGCTGCTGATGAGGCAATTTCGCATTTGCCTAAGCATACCGTTATGGATGAGAAGAAGAAGGCAGCACTGCAGGGTCAACGTTTGTCTTCGCGGTTCATTGCTCCAGAAGTGAAGACAACAGGTCAAATTCGGCTATACGATCTTCAGGGATTGTTTCTTGGCATTTATGAGCTGGAAGAGACAGGTGCTATTGCCCCAGTAAAGGTGTTTGCACAAGCTTAAATCAATTTTACCAAGTGAATTGTAGGTGAGAAACAGCGTGAGAACCGTAACGTTAACCTATCCGATGTCGCCGGAGACTGCTGCCGAATGGGCACAACCTCAAGTGGCTGCTCTAGGGCAGTTTGACGGCCTGCATCGTGGACATGCCAGCGTCATTACATCCGCTGTAGCCTTAGCCCGTAAACAAGGTGTGCCGGCTGCAGTCCTTACATTTCATCCTCATCCCAAAGATGTTATGGGTAAGGGAGATTATGAAGGGTACTTGACGCCACCCTTTGAAAAGCAAGAGATTCTTGCCAGCATGGGTGTCGATATCCTGTATGTTGTTGAATTTAATGAGCAGCTTTCCCGGGTTAGTCCACAGAATTTTGTCTCTGTTATGCTTTTACCGCTACATATTGTAACAGCAGTTGTTGGCTTTGACTTTCGCTTTGGCTACCAAGGTGAAGGCGATGTTGAGATGCTTCGCAAACTGGGTGAAGGTGTTATGAATGTGGAAGTTGCTCCTCCTTTTCTGCTTGAAGGTGAAAAGGTTAGCAGCTCCGGCATTCGTAAAAGTCTCCAAAATGGAGATCTGGGGCTGGCAAACTCCTGGTTCGGACGTTGCTATCATCTGCGTGGTGAAGTGGGGCATGGTGAGAAGAGAGGCCGCACAATTGGTTTTCCAACTGCCAATTTGAAGCTCAGTGATCATTTTGTCATTCCGACCAAAGGTGTATATGCGGTCCGAGTCTTTTATAAGGATAAAGTTCTGTACGGGGTTATGAATGTGGGTGTTAAACCAACCTTTCATGAGGGTGTGTTAACTCCAAGCTTTGAGGTTCATCTTTTTGACTTCGAGGGTGACCTGTATGATCAAGAGCTTAAGGTAGAATTGGTAGCTTACATTCGTCCAGAACGGAAGTTTGACTCCATTGGAGCATTGATTACTCAGATTGGCGAGGATGCAGAAACCGCGAAGAAGATTCTGGAGTATAATTTATAGTCATCCCGGACAAGCCGTTTACTTTTGTTAATGGAGATGCTATACTAAGTAACGTTGCTGGCTTACAGCATCATAACCTTAGCTTGGTTGCACGTTCTCACCGACGGTGACGAGGCTAGTGGCGATTATATTGAAGGAGGTGAACAGGATGGCATTAACTCAAGAACGTAAACATCAATTGATCGACGAGCACAAAACTCACGAATCCGATACTGGATCCCCTGAGGTGCAAGTTGCTATCCTAACGGAGAACATCGTTAATTTGACTGACCACTTGCGTACGCACAAGAAAGATCATCACTCCCGTCGTGGATTGTTGAAAATGGTTGGACAACGTCGTAAACTTCTGGCGTATTTGAAAAACAAAGACATCAGACGTTACAGCGCCCTGATCGAAAGACTGGGATTGCGTCGTTAATTTTCCATAAGATTACTCTTAAAGCAGCCTGGTTGTATACCGTATGTCCTTCTCGGAGCGACAGCGGGACAGCTGGGTTGCTTTTTGAAAATTTAGGGAAAACTTAATATTAGGATCGATGAGATTATTCGCAAAAACGGCGACTTTACTTTTCAGTAAAGCCCAGCCGTTTCTTCTTATATGCATACAGAATAGGCAGCCTCCTTTGGGACAAGCCTTTCCAATTCATTTAGATCGATATGTGAACCTGCTATTTTAGACTGCGGGTCTACTACTATTCAAGGAGGTATTTATGGAAAAACGTGTAGAAATGCAGCTGGGTGGAAGACGCCTTGTGCTGGAAACGGGCCGCCTGGCTAAACAAGCAAACGCAGCCGTTATGGTGCGTTACGGGGATACTTCGGTATTATGTACCGTTACGGCTTCAAAAGAGCCTAAGGATCTGGATTTTTTCCCGCTTACAGTTAACTATGAGGAAAGATTATATGCGGTAGGTAAAATTCCTGGCGGATTTATTAAACGGGAAGGTAGACCGAGTGAGAAAGCGATTCTGTCAAGCCGTTTGACAGACCGTCCAATCAGACCACTATTCCCTGAAGGATTCCGTAACGATGTTCAGGTATTAAACATGGTAATGAGTGTGGATCAGGACTGCGCACCAGATATTGCTGCTATGATCGGTACTTCAGCAGCACTAAGTATTTCCGATGTGCCTTTTGATGGACCCATCGGCGGCGTTGCTGTAGGTCGGATTAATGGAGAGTTTGTGATCAATCCGGATATGTCTCAGCAAGCAATCAGTGATGTTTATGTGGTGGTTGCTGGAACGAAGGATGCAATCATGATGGTTGAAGCAGAAGCGAACGAAGTGACGGAAGATGTGATGCTCGAAGCGATTATGTTCGGTCATGATGAAATCCGCAAGATCGTTGCAACCATTGAAGAACTGGTTAAAGTGGCTGGTAAAGAAAAAATGGCTGTGAAGCTGCATACAGTGAATGCTGACGTGAATACTGAGGTCCGTGCATTTGCTGAGGCTCGTCTGGTGGAAGCCGTTAAAATAGCTGAAAAACATGCGCGTCAGGAAGCGATTGATGTCGTTAATGATGAAGCGGTTGCGTATTTCGTAGAGAAGTACATAGAAGCACCGGAGCTTCTGAAAGATGTTAAAGAAGTCCTACATGATATCGTGAAGGATGAAGTAAGACGTCTAATCACACATGATAAGGTTCGTCCAGATGGACGTAAACTTGATGAAATCCGTCCGATTGAATGTGATACAAGTCTGTTACCGCGTACACACGGTTCCGGTCTGTTTACACGTGGACAAACACAAATCCTTAGCGTTTGTACTCTTGGGGCACTAGGTGATGTGCAAATTCTTGACGGAATCGATCCTACTGAAACGAAACGTTTCATGCACCATTACAACTTCCCGCCGTTCAGCGTAGGGGAAGCTCGTCCGCTTAGAGCACCAGGACGCCGTGAAATCGGTCATGGAGCACTTGGAGAACGTGCATTATCCAAGGTTATTCCTAGTGAAACTGAATTCCCGTACACGATTCGTCTAGTATCAGAAGCGATTGAATCTAACGGTTCTACTTCCCAGGCAAGTATCTGTGCCAGCATTCTGGCTATGATGGACGCTGGTGTGCCAATCAAAGCACCTGTAGCCGGAGTAGCAATGGGTCTGATCAAAGACGGAGAGCATGTCTCCATCCTGACGGATATTCAAGGTATGGAAGATCATCTCGGAGATATGGACTTCAAGGTAGCTGGTACAGCAGAAGGTGTTACAGCTATTCAAATGGACATTAAGATTGCCGGTATCGACCGCAAAATTCTTCAGGATGCACTTCAGCAGGCTAAAGAAGGCCGTCTGTTCATCTTGGACAAAATGAATGAAGCGATCTCTGCGCCAAGACCTAATCTGTCCAAATATGCTCCAAAAATCATTATTATCAACATCAATCCGGACAAAATCCGTGATGTTATCGGTGCTGGCGGTAAGATTATCAATAAAATTATTGAAGAAACCGGCGTAAAAATCGACATCGAACAAGATGGCCGTGTCTTTATCGGTTCTTCAGATGAAGAAATGATCCAAAAGGCGCGTTCGATTATCGAAGGACTTGTGCGTGAAGTACAAGTTGGAGAAATCTATGTGGGTACAGTTAGACGTATTGAGAAATTTGGAGCATTTGTTGAACTAATTCCGGGTAAAGACGGATTGGTACACATTTCCCAATTGTCTACTGAGCGCGTAGCTAAGGTTGAAGATGTTGTAGCTGTCGGGGATACAATTACCGTTAAAGTTACCGAAATCGACCAACAAGGCCGGGTTAACCTGTCGCGTAAAGCGGTATTGACTTCGGAAACTGGAGCTAAAGCTTAAGTTTCGATTGTAGAGGTACCTTTTCTAAAGTACCTAATAGCATAATAAAAGGAGACAGAAGCGATTGCGTTCTGGCTCTTTTTTTATATGAAATAAAGTAATGTGCATCACTATCACGCATCTGGCCTCTGTTCTTATGACATAAATTCCTCTCTTGTCTCATAGATTGGGACAAAGTGTCTTTGTATTCGTGTGGAACGGACTACAAGTCGTTTCTACCGGGGAGGAAGTCGTCATGAAGACGGAAAAAGTGGCTTTAGTGGTTGCTTGTATTGCGATCGTGATAGGAATTGGCAGCACTCAGGGACCGGTAAAGGACATGCTTGCGCAATTGAAGCCGCAGGATGACCTAGCTGTGTGGAAGGATATTTCTAAGGCGGAGAACAATGATCTTCGGGCACGGATTGAGACCGCCGCAGCCAAGCTTAATGCCCCTCCAGTGAATGCTGTGGTTGATCGGGTATGGAAGGCGATTCCGGGTTATAACGGGCTTGAAATTGATGTAGAGAGTACATATCGGAATGCTCTTTTGGCACCAAAAGAACCTATAAAATTTGTGTATCGGCAGATCGAACCACAGATATCCCTGAATCAACTGGGGGCTGAACCCATATATCGTGGGAATCCGGCTAAGCCGATGGTATCGCTGATGATTAATGTGGCGTGGGGAAATGAGTACATTGTGCCAATGTTGGATGTTTTGGATGAAGAGAACGTTAAAGTTACGTTTTTTCTGGATGGGAGCTGGCTGAGTAAAAACCCGGAACTGGCTAAAGAAATGCTAAAACGCGGTCATGAGATGGAGAATCACGCTTATACCCACCCTAATATGAGTACTTTAAGTCGTGCACGAGCTACTGTAGAAATTGAGAAGACACAAAAGCTGTTAAAGGAATCGCTTGGAGTCACTAATAAATGGTTCGCCCCCCCTTCTGGTGATTTCGATCAGGAGACGGTAGAAATTGCAGGCAGCTTAGGGCTCAAAACCGTACTATGGACCGTAGATACCGTAGATTGGCGAAATCCGTCTCCTGAATCTGTGGTTGCCAAAATCACAAGCAAAGCGGAACCCGGCACTCTAGTCCTAATGCATCCCACAGCCGCATCCTCCAAAGCTCTGAAGGCCATGATACGTGGAATCAAAGCAAAAGGGTTACAGCTAGGCACAGTTAGTCAAACACTCTCAGCAGAGCGGCTAATCCCCTCTAATGTTGAGTGAGAGATGTATTTCTGGTAGGATTATAGGCACGTGTAATTAAATTAGATAGAACATGGCTATTAGCCAGGAGGACTTGAAGTGGAAAAAATAGTGTTATCCAATGGTTTACGAGTGGTAATGGAGAAAATCCCGACCGGCCGGTCCGTTTCTTTCGGAATCTGGGTAAAGACAGGCTCTCGGAATGAACATCCTGGAAACAACGGGATATCCCATTTTGTAGAACATATGCTTTTTAAAGGTACGGATCGGTACAGCGCCAAGGATATTGCTGAGCAGTTTGACGCCATCGGCGGCAATGTAAATGCGTTTACCTCAAAGGAATATACATGTTATTATGCTAAAGTATTGGATGAGCATCTGCCTATCGCTATAGATGTGTTAGCGGATATGTTCTTCCGTTCACGGATGGACGCTGAAGAGCTGGAGAAAGAAAAGAATGTCATCCTTGAGGAAATTTCCATGTGCGAGGACACGCCGGATGATCTTGTGCATGATTTGATGTGTGCTGCTGCCTACAAGGACCATCCGCTTGCGTATTCCATCCTCGGCTTGAAGGAACGGCTAATGGAGATGAAGCCGGATGATCTTCGGGCGTATATGAAGGAACAATACACGATTGAGAATACGGTTATAAGCGTTGCCGGCAACATTAGTGATGGATTGATTGAACTGCTGGAACAGCATTTTGGTTCTTTTGATAATCATGGTACAAGTGCGCCGCTGACCCCACCAGATTACTATGGAGAGCTCTTATTTCACCGCAAGAAAACAGAGCAGAATCACATCTGTCTTTCCTTACCAGGTGTCCGTTCTGGCGATCCCCTGCAGTATGCTATGGTGCTGATTAATAATGCCGTAGGCGGAGGGATGAGCTCCCGCATGTTCCAGGAAATTCGTGAAAAGCGCGGATTAGCTTATTCGGTGTATTCCTATCACAGCTCCCAGGCAGATTCTGGTCTGTTTACGGTCTATGCTGGAACAGCGCCCAAGCAAACAAAGGATGTCATGGAGTTAATCAAGGAAATGATGTACGAACTTGCTACCAACGGCCTCAGTGAAGATGAGCTGAGAAAAGGTAAGGAGCAGCTTAAAGGCAGCCTCATTCTTAGTCTCGAAAGCACTAGCAGCCGAATGAACCGTATCGGAAAAAATGAACTTATGCTCGGAAGACATAATACATTGGACGATATGATCGCCAAAATTCAGCTAGTGACGATGGACAATATCAACAGTGTGCTGGACCATATGTTCGCGGAGCCGCTTTCTTTAGCGATGGTAGGCTCATCAGATAAAGCTATTGCAAATGTTAGGAGAGATGATCTTGTCTTATTACGTACAAATCAATAAACTTGCTGGAAACGAGGATGTAAATCTTCCTTGTAAAATGTCGGAGCAAGCTTCCGGTTATGATCTTTATGCTGCCGTTGCGGGTGAAATTGTACTTGCACCAGGAGAGCGGGCATTAATTCCAACAGGGATTTCACTGGCTATGCCAGAGGGGCTTGAAGCGCAGATCCGTCCGCGTAGTGGACTGGCCTTGAAGCACGGGATTACCTGCTTGAATACACCTGGAACTATAGACGCCGATTACCGCGGAGAGATCAAAGTGCTCTTGATCAATCTGGGGCAGGAGCCTTTTGCTATCGCTCGCAATGAGCGGATTGCCCAAATGGTATTTCAAGCCGTTCCAGTGGTTAATTTGGTGGAAGTGGAAGAGTTATCCGAAACACAACGCGGAGCCGGAGGCTTTGGCCATACTGGCAAGTAAGATTGTTGTTACAATTCATTTAAAAAGCTTACGAATTCATGCCCAAGGCATGATTCGTGAGCTTTTTTTATTATGCAGAGTTAATTATCCAAAACTTTAATTTCTTCGATTGTTATACAACTAACCCCGACTTCCCCATCGAATAAACTCAGCATTTTCATTGGCGCTCTGCCACTACTCTAACCCTACTGTCAAAGTAAAGACGAAGCCCCTATCGGATCCCAGTGCTCTTATTTATAACAATTCTGCTTAATTCGGCTGTTTTCGGACCCCAGTGTCACTATTTGATCAAAAACACCTGATATCGAGCCTGTTTACATCGAATAAGAACTCTCCAGTCCGAAACTCCTCCTAAAAGGCAAAAAATACACAAATAGTTGCATCTAGGTCCTTAACTCATCAGCCGTAACCCGTAACCCATTAGTTCATCATCAGCCTTGCGTGCCGGGGATTTCATTTCCGCTCTTCACCCATTAACTATGCCCAGCATAAGATGCTTTATAGTCGATAGTGTATGTTGAAAGGAGCGTCATCCCTATGCTTACTGGCGTCAGGATCGTGTTCCTGGGCGGGGACGCGAGACAGCTTGAAGTGATTCGGAAATGTGTGGAATTGGATGCGACGGTAAGCGCTGCCGGGTTCGATAAGTGGGAGGCCCCTAGCCCAGGGGTGAGCCTGGAACAATTGACGGTAGAGCTGCTGAGTAATGCAGATGTATTAGTGTTGCCTACGGTAGGCTGTGATGATGAAGGAAATATTAGTGCTCTATTTTCTTCTGAGCGTTTAACGATTCTGGAGGAGCATTTCACTGCGCTGCCATCCGATTGTTTAGTGTATACCGGTATGGCTAAAAGTTACTTGCGCGGGATGTGTACCAAGCACTCACTGAAGTTAATCGAACTGCTTAATCGTGATGATGTGGCTATTTACAACTCTATCCCGACAGCGGAGGGAGCGCTGGTAATGGCCATTCAGAACACGGATTTTACAATTCACAGCTCGAAGTCAATGGTGCTGGGTTTAGGTAGAACTGGATTTACAATGGCTCGAAGTCTACAGGGACTGGGGGCCAGTGTAAAGGTTGGTGTCAGAAAACAAGAACATTATGCACGTGCTGAGGAAATGGGCTGGAAGCCTTTTATGACCAATGAGCTGCTGCTTCACGTACCGGATGTGGATCTTATATTTAACACGATACCAAGTATGATCATCACCGCGCAGGTGCTCTCGCGGCTTGCGCCGCATTGCGTAATTATTGATCTGGCATCTGCACCAGGCGGCTGTGACTTTCGTTATGCTGAGAAACGTGGGATTAAGGCGATGCTGGCTCCAGGACTCCCTGGCATTGTAGCTCCAAAAAGCGCTGGGATTATTATGGCAAATGCGCTGGTACAGTCGATTTCGGACGAGGCTTTAATCAAGGGGGACGAATAAAATGGATTGGCACGGAAAAACAGTAGGGTATGCGATCACTGGATCTCATTGCACTTTTGCTGAGGTAATGCCACAAATTCAGCGCTTCGTAGACGGGGGAGCAAACGTAGTACCTATAGTTTCTGCCTCTGTACTAGGAACAGACACCCGCTTTGGGACATCGCAAAATTGGTTAAAACAGTTGAAAGATATAACAGGGAATGATATCATTTCTACAATTGTTGAAGCGGAGCCGCTGGGTCCTTCCAAGCTGCTGGATGTGCTGACAATAGCACCTTGCACAGGAAATACAACGAGTAAACTGGCTAATGCCATGACGGATAGTCCCGTGCTAATGGCAGCTAAATCACAGATGCGCAACGGACGTCCACTAGTTCTAGCGATATCTACAAATGATGGATTGGGCCTAAATGCCGCAAATATTGCTAAGCTTCTGGTGGCTAAACATATTTATTTTGTACCATTCGGTCAAGATAACCCTGAGGGTAAACCTAACTCGCTCGTGGCACGCATGGATCTTATCCCGGAAGCTTGCTATGCCGCTTTGCAAGGTAAACAACTACAGCCGATGATCATCGAACGGTTTCATTCAGCATAGAAAATTGACAGAGCTCGGCTGATTTTGTTGTGGACAATAAAAGGGGAGATGCACCAAATGAGCAATGAGAAATGCCAAGATAACGTAGTGGAACCAGCTAAGTTCATTGCTATCAAAAAAATATAAGCAGTATTGCTACCGTCCTCAGGTTCGAGGGCGGTACAGCCATTTAACAACTTACTTAACGAATAAGCTCACGTACCGTAATCTTTTCACGAATGATTAGTGTGTTTGCTTTGATAATAATGGGGGAATTATACATGGGTATTCTGGTACAAAAATTCGGAGGAACATCGCTATCCACACCGCAAGCTAGAGAACACGTAATCCGCAATGTCAAAAGGGAGCTGGCAAGTGGCTATAGTCTTGTAATTGTTGTATCGGCTATGGGCCGTCGTGGAGAGCCTTACGCAACTGACACTTTGCTGGATTGGGCTGTGCAGAACGGAGATGCACTTCCAGACCGGGAAAAAGATCTCTTGATGTGCTGTGGCGAAATTATTTCAGCTACTACTCTATGTGGGCTGCTGGAGAATGAAGGCATCGCTTCTACAGTGTTAACGGGAGCTCAGGCAGGATTTCTGACAGACAGCAACTACGGTAATGCCAGAATTCTGGATGTGCGTCCGGAACGCATTCTCCGTGAGCTGCGTGAGGATAAGGTAGTTATTGTTACCGGGTTCCAGGGCCAGACTGAGGCGGGTGATTTGACAACTTTAGGCCGTGGCGGCAGTGATACCTCTGCTACAGCACTGGGTGCTGCTCTTCATGCTGATATGGTGGATATTTATACGGATGTTAACGGAATTCTTACAGCAGATCCACGGATCGTTGAAGATGCTAAGCCATTAACTTACGTTAGTTATACTGAAATTTGCAATATGGCTCATCAGGGAGCAAAAGTCATTCATCCACGTGCGGTTGAGATTGCTATGCAGGCACAGATCCCAGTTCGTGTTCGTTCAACCTTTTCAGAAGCTGAAGGTACGTTGGTTACGAATCCAGAAGGATTTAACGATATCCAAGCAGGGGGAATTGTGGATCGATTCGTTACAGGGATTGCTTATGTCAGCAATGTTACACAGATTTCTGTGGAATGCCCGGACGGTAACGGAACCGGAGTGCAACTGCAAATCTTTAAGAGTATGGCAGATAACGGGATAAGCGTTGATTTTATTAATGTAACACCTACGGAAGCTCTTTATACGGTTTTTGATGACAAATCAGAGAAGGCTATTTCTGCTCTACAGCAGCTGGGTTTGCGACCTAAGAGTTTGTCGGGTTGTGCCAAAGTTTCTGTTATCGGGGGCGGAATTAATGGTGTGCCTGGTATTATGGCGCGCATTGTTGAGGCGCTTAGCTCGCAAAACATTCAAATTCTACAATCCGCGGATTCGAATACAACGATATGGGTGCTTGTGAAAAAAGAAGATATGGTGCAGTCCCTGCGTTCGCTGCATGCTATGTTTGAATTGCACCGCTGACAAGGAGGAATTCAAAGTGGATTTCGGAAGATTAATAACAGCCATGGTAACCCCTTTTGATGGGGATGGAGAAATCAACTGGGATGTAACTTCACAGCTTGTCGATTATTTAATTGAGGTACAGAAATCAGAGGCTTTGGTTGTCTGCGGAACGACAGGGGAATCGCCTACGTTAAGCGATGAGGAAAAGCTGCAGCTGTTTTCTTTTGTGCTGGAAAAGGCGAATGGACGTTGTAAAGTTATTGCTGGAACTGGCAGCAATAACACGAAACATTCCATTCATCTGACGAAGGAAGCGGAGAAAATAGGCGTAGATGGAGTGCTTTTGGTCGTTCCTTATTATAATAAACCGAATCAGGAAGGTCTTTATCAGCATTTTTCCACGATTGCTTCAGAGACTTCATTACCAGTGATTCTATATAATGTTCCAGGTCGAACAGGTGTAAGTATGAGCGTGGCCACTACCCTGCGACTTGCTGAGATTCCGAACATCGTTGCTACGAAAGAATGCGCGTCTGTAGATCAGGTAACACTTATTGCCTCTGCTTGTTCAGATGATTTCCGTGTATATACGGGTGATGATGCCTCAGGTCTTGCCAGTCTGGCTGTCGGTGGATACGGAATTATAAGTGTATCTAGCCATGTGGTTGGTGCGCAGATGTCAGAAATGATTTACGCTTATACCTCCGGCAATGTTCAGCTTGCTGGAGAGATTCATCGCCAGCTGTTCCCGATTTTTAAAGGAATGTTTGAATGCCCACAACCGCTGCCCAATCCTTCAGCTGTAAAATATGCTTTAGGACTCAAGGGGATCCCTGTGGGCGGAGTCAGATTGCCGCTTATTTCGCCAACGGAAGCGGAAGCGGCTTTTATTGAAGCGCTTTTTCACTAAGAATTAATCATTGCTGATGTACGTTCTAAACCGGCTACTCTATTGAGGGAGCCGGTTTTTGCATTTATATTTTTTTTCTGAAATATTGAGGCGAATTTAAGGAAAGAATTTGGATACGAGGCGGATGACTTGTCTTTTGCCAAAAAAATCATGTATAATGATCTTAAGTGACTGGGTGCGGTTAAAATTAAATATGCGGTAATCTTCCGTCAATGTAATACATTGTGAGACAGGATAGGTCCCAAGATGAGTCTGTTTAAATAAATGACATGTCTTCGCGCGAGGGGCGCGACGGTGAATTTTGATGGCGTTTGTCCGCTTCAATATGAACTTTACTGCCCGGAATCGGGAGCTTTCGCATTGCGCATTTTACAGATTTCAGGAATTTCCTCGTCGATTGGAAGTTATTGGCTGTTTGAAAGAAATGTGTTCAGCGCCGCTGAAATAATCGAAGTTCGATATTTACCAATAAAAGTATGACGTCCAACATCATAGGAGGGTTAGATTCATTTGTCCAAAAAAAACAACAACGATAAATTGACGATTTTCGCATTGGGCGGAGTCGGAGAAATCGGGAAAAACATGTATGTTATTCAATACGGAGCTGACATTGTAGTCGTGGATTCGGGACTCAAGTTTCCGGAAGAGGATATGCTCGGTATTGACATCGTAATTCCTGATATCTCGTATTTGACAGAGAACCGTGACAAGGTAAGAGGTATTGTGCTTACTCACGGACACGAGGATCACATCGGTGGTCTACCTTATGTCCTGAAGAATTTGAATGTTCCAGTCTATGGAACAAGATTGACTTTAGGTCTTGTAGAGAACAAATTGAAGGAAGCGAACCTGCTGGGTGACACCAAACGGATTCTGATCAACGAAGATTCAGAAATTCAATTGGGGAACTCACTTAAGGTAACTTTCTTTAGAACCAACCACAGTATTCCTGATTCCGTGGGTGTATGCATTGAGACTCCGGAAGGAAATGTTGTTCATACGGGCGATTTCAAATTTGACCACACCCCAGTCAACGGTCAATTTGCAAATCTGCATCGGATGGCAGAGATTGGCCAAAAGGGCGTACTTGCTCTTTTGTCAGATAGTACGAATGCTGAGAAACCAGGCTTTACCCCATCTGAGAAGAATGTCGGTATTGTGCTGGAAGATATTTTCCGCAAGGCTGAGCAACGTGTCGTTGTAGCAACTTTTGCTTCCAATGTGCACCGTATTCAACAAGTGGTTAATGCAGCAGAATCTACGGGTCGTAAGATTACGGTAATTGGCCGCAGTATGGTCAACGTTGTATCCATCGCTTCAGAGCTTGGATATTTGAACGTACCTGACGGAATGCTGATCGAACCGGAAGAAATGAATAGAATGGCAGCAAATCGTGTAGTTGTTCTTTGCACAGGCAGCCAAGGTGAGCCAATGTCTGCATTGACACGTATGGCACGTTCTAGTCATCGTAAAGTAGATATCCTGCCAGGCGATACCGTTATTATTGCGGCAACACCTGTGCCAGGTAATGAGAAGTATGTAGGCCGTACTATCGATGAATTGTTCCGTCTTGGTGCTAATGTGATTTACAGCGGTTCCAACTCCGGCGTTCACGTATCCGGTCACGGTAGTCAAGAAGAACTTAAGCTTATGCTTAACCTGATGAAACCGAAATTCTTCATTCCGATCCACGGTGAATACCGCATGCAGCGCAAACATGCTTTACTGGCAGAATCGGTTGGCGTAGAGCCACAGAACATTTTTATCACTGAAATCGGTGAAATTGTTGAAATCCAGGGCGGTGCCGCTCGTAAGGCTGGTAAAGTAACAGCTGGTAACGTATTGATTGACGGACTAGGTGTAGGCGATGTTGGTAACATTGTATTGCGTGACCGTAAGTTGCTGTCTCAAGATGGTATCTTGGTTGTCGTGGTTACACTTAGCAAGCAGAATGGTGCAATTGTTTCTGGACCTGACATCATTTCACGTGGTTTTGTTTATGTTCGGGAGTCCGAAGGGCTGCTCGACGAAGCTAACCGAATTGTATCCAGTACATTGCAACGCCTGATGAGTGAAAAAGTAAATGAGTGGGCTTCCCTTAAAACAAGCGTAAAAGATTCGCTGGGCCGTTTCTTATATGAACAAACGCGCCGCAGACCGATGATTTTGCCAATTATCATGGAAGTGTAAGGAGAGTTTCTCCTTCAATGAATATATAGCTAGGGCTGAGCCCCTTTTCCCCGGAAATATTGGACGGTTTCCACGGGAGAAGGGGTTTTTGTATGTTCATAAGCTGAAAATTGCATAATGCAGCACCCTGAAACGTCATACTAAGGATTGTTAGTAAGGCAACAGCAGACTAGAGCTGCATATAACAAGGGAGAGCTGCGAAGATGAACTACATCGAAGGATCAAATGGAGCAAAAAATGAGGAAGTTGTCCCAGGAGAAACTAATCCGAATCCTAATGAAAATATGCCGCCCACTACAATGGGAGCGATTAAGGAGCTTGGACAAACAGTAGTCCCAAGTGGAGAGCCTGATATTTTTTGCTTAACGATTATTGGTCAGATTGAAGGACATATTGTTATGCCTCCACAGAACAAAACAACAAAGTATGAGCATATCATTCCGCAGCTGGTGGCAGCTGAGCAGAATAAAAACATCAAAGGCCTGCTTATCATTTTAAATACGGTAGGTGGAGATGTAGAAGCGGGATTAGCAATTGCGGAAATGATTGCATCCCTCTCCAAGCCAACGGTAACCGTAGTCATTGGAGGCGGGCACAGCATCGGGGTGCCGATTGCAGTTTCCTCCACTTATTCGATTATTGCTGAAAGTGCAACGATGACGATTCATCCGATTCGAATGAATGGTTTAGTGATCGGAGTGCCGCAAACTTTCGAGTATATGGAGAAAATGCAGGAACGTGTCGTTAAATTTGTGACTTCCCATTCGCGTATTTCTGAAGAACAGTTCCGTGATCTCATGTTTAAGACAGGTGAGCTCAATCGTGATATCGGGACGGCTGTGGGGGGCTTGGATGCCGTTAAATATGGTCTGATGGATGAGGTCGGCGGGATCGGAGCGGCACTTGCGCATCTTAACCGAATGATCGGCGGGGATTTCTCAGCATCGACTCCAGGAGGGATTACGCAATGACACTGTACACAGTAGTTGCAATGGAACAGGTGTGGGAGGGGGCATTTAACAATTATGCCGCAACCCGAGAAGTTAGTGTGCAGGGCATGCTGATGCAGGTTGAACCGATGGAGGAAGGACGTGCGCGGATTGTGAGATTATTGGATTGTCCGCTGAACCGTTATCTAGATCCGGCGTTCTCTCCAGGTTCGATAATTACATTAACATAAAGATTCATTTTCTGACAAAAGAGAACATAGGTACGCCACGCCATTATATGGTATAATGTTGTTCCGGGGGTGGCTGGCGTGGCTAAACGAAAAAAGAAGAAGAAAAAAGCGCTGCTCGGCAGCGTTTTAAAATATGAAATATATGGAATTTTATTAATAACTATTTCCGTCATTGCACTGTCTGGTGAAGCAGCCGTAGGGCGCTCACTTTCAAGTATGGCGGGTTACTTATTAGGGAGATTTTATTTTGTCTTGCCGCTTATCGGCATTTTTTATGGACTTATGGTGATGATCCATCGAAGATGGCCTTCCTCGTGGAACAGCAGGCATACTGGCGTGCTTCTGCTTCTATTGTCTATGTGCCTTATGAGCACAATATCTGCAATGGAGCAGAAGCTTGGCCCGTTGTCTTTGTTACATCCTGGCAATGTAATGACACAAATACATAATGATCTTTCGGGATCACTTTCACCTGGCTCGAACGAAAGCAATGTCTATATGCTGGGTAAGGATATAAGCGGAGGGTACATTGGCGGGTTGGAGTATGCAGCGCTGTTATGGCTTTTTGGTAGTCTGGGCGCTAAGCTGCTTATGATCGTCATGCTGGCGATCAGCTTTATGCTAATTACCAACTTGTCCTATGTGGAGATTTTTACGCTTTTGCGAGTGCGCTTGGTTAAGTTTGTGGAGGGGATTCGTCTCCATGCTGCAAACCGTCCGAAGGCGGTTCCCGTAGCGGCCAGACCTTCTAGAGCCGCTGCCCCAGCTAAAGCTCGGCAGGTGAAGCAGCCTGTCTATGATGACGAGGAGGAAGAAGACGAAGACGATCGGTATTTGCCTAATCGCAAACAACCTGTCCTTTTGAAAAAAATATCTGGTTGGTTCTCAGGCTCCACGCGTTCACAGGTGGAAGCAGATTCTGAGGATGACGATCAGGGTCCAATTGTGACAAGTGCTTCAACCGGTCCGATTATTTCGGGATTAACTCCAGATAGTCATGTAATTCCATTAGACGATATCGATCATGATTTTGATGATGCGGATCTGGATATTGAACCTGTGACGCCTATTATTCGTGACTTCTTTGAACATATCCGTTCAGAAGGGTTAAACGAAGAAGACCGGGAAGAGTGGAGTGAATTCTCACCCGCAGCTCGTGGTGAAGCAGCTAAACCTGCTGTAGCCGGACCTAATGCCGTTAAGCAGCAGCCTACGGATGAGTCTGAGGAGAATGTAAGCATAGACTTGGAAGGCCTGCTAGGTGCTTCTCCAGATGGAGAGATTATTCCTGCTCTTCCAGCACCACCTCCACCGAAGCCATATAAGCTGCCATCGTTCCGTCTTCTAGCCAAACCTAACAATGGTGGCAAAGCTGGAGATCAGAATGATTATATGCAGACAGCCCGTAAGTTAGAAGCAACACTTGAAAGCTTTGGGGTACGGGCTAAGGTGCTGGAGGTAGTAAGAGGCCCAGCGGTTACGAGGTATGAGATACAACCGGATATTGGGGTTAAGGTTAGCCGTATTGTAAATCTGACGGATGACATTGCCCTTGCACTTGCAGCCAAAGATATTCGGATGGAAGCGCCGATTCCGGGTAAATCTGCAATTGGGATAGAAGTTCCGAACTCTGAGGTGTCTATTGTTACCATGCGCGAAGTTATGGAAACACAGATTTTTCAGGAGGCTGAATCCAGATTATCGATTGCTTTTGGCCGTGATATTTCCGGCCAGACCATTATTGGCAATCTGGCTAAGATGCCCCATTTATTGGTGGCCGGTGCAACAGGCTCCGGTAAATCTGTCTGCATCAACGGGATTATAACAAGCATCTTATACAAAGCTAAACCTGATGAAGTCAAATTCCTCATGGTCGATCCTAAGATGGTAGAGCTGAATGTGTATAACGGAATTCCCCATCTTCTGGCTCCGGTTGTCACAGATCCCAAGCGGGCAAGTCTTGCTTTGAAGAAGATTGTTGTGGAAATGGAGAAGCGTTACGAGCTATTCTCCAAATCGGGAACACGGAATATGGAAGGTTATAATAAGCTAATGGCTGAGAATCCAGCGGCAATTCTCCCGTATATCGTTGTTATTGTGGACGAGCTTGCGGATTTGATGATGGTTGCAGCCAATGATGTCGAGGATGCAATTTGCCGACTTGCACAAATGGCGCGGGCGGCTGGAATTCATTTAATTATCGCTACACAACGCC
Source organism: Paenibacillus sp. FSL H7-0943 (assembly GCF_037963265.1). Lineage (NCBI taxonomy): Bacteria > Bacillati > Bacillota > Bacilli > Caryophanales > Paenibacillaceae > Paenibacillus > Paenibacillus sp. FSL H7-0943. The sequence goes on along the minus strand of NZ_CP150148.1, from coordinate 4,171,004 downwards.
CTTCAGTAGATGTAATCACAGGTTTAATTAAAGCTAATATTCCATCCCGGATCGCTTTTGGCGTATCGTCCAATGTGGATTCACGTACCATTTTGGATATGCCCGGTGCAGAGAAGCTGTTAGGCCGAGGTGATATGTTGTTCTTGCCAATGGGCGCATCTAAACCTATTCGTGTACAGGGAGCTTTTATGAGCGACCAAGAAGTAGAGACTATTGTTCAATATGTCAGCAGTCAAGGTGAAGCCGAATACGATGAGTCCATCGTTCCTGAAGTGGATGATACAATCACTGAGGATCAGGAGCCACAAGATGAATTATACGAGCAGGCCGTACAAATTGTGCTGGAGGCTAAGCAGGCTTCAGTGTCGCTGCTACAGCGTCGTATGCGTGTCGGTTATACCCGTGCAGCCCGGTTGATTGACTCTATGGAGGCTCGTGGAGTCATCGGTCCTTACGAGGGCAGCAAGCCGCGTGAGGTGCTGGTGTCACTTGAGCAATATCAGCATAACAAGATCAGCTCCTAAGCTGGACAAGCCCGTCGAAACCTTCAATAGACAGTAAAAGAGATGGCCACTTTATGAAGTGGACCATCTCTTTTTTGTATCCTGAGTACTTATTTGACTCTAGGTGCAGCAAGCAAAGCTTCAACAATATAATCCAGTTGCACATTTAGAGAATAGATATCACTGTAATAACCTAATCCAAAATCAATTTCCATCAAACGGCCTTCTTTCACGGCAGGGATATTGTTCCAAATTGGGTTTTGGGTCAGATCAGCCATACCATCATAAGAGGAGCGGAAGATATAGTCACCGCTGTATTTGCCAAGGACTTCAAAGGATACGGATTCGCCATCCGCACCAGTCGCCGTATCTATTTTCTGTTGAATGATTTCCGGCGCCTTCATGCCTAAATATTCATAAATGATTTGCGAACCACGTCCGAATTGCTTGCTTGCCACAACAGCCATACTGTTGTCTTTTCCACCTTCCATGATGGATATTGTGTGATCCAGAATACCAGCTTCTTGCAGCTTTTGTTTGCTGTCTTCAACTTTTTTATGGAAATCAGTAAATAATTCTTTTGCTTGATCTTCTTTGCCTACGACTTGTCCAATAAAGGACACCCGTTCTTCTGTTGACATTTTTTCATACGGAACTAACACTGTTGGTGCAATTTGGTGGAGGGCTTCATAAGTTTCCTCTGACGGCACGATGATAAGATCAGGATTTAGAGCAAGGATTGCTTCAGGGCTAGCCTCAAACCAGGTGCCAAGCTTTTGCACATCTTTTAGCTCATCTTCAAATGCAGCACCCTCGGATACATCGGATACACCTATAGGTTTAATGCCTAGAGCCAGTACATCACCGAGCAAATAAAGAACTACGACTCTTTGTGGACTAGTGGGAACGGCAATGTCTCCTTTAACTGTGGAAATTATCCGGGTTTGTGCTTCGACAGCAACTTTGTCTGTATTTGCTCCTGTACTTGTTTCTGCTGAGGGGGTTGGTGTCCCATTGCTTGACGCATTTGAATTTGTGGTTCCCGTGGAACAAGCGCTTAACACTATGGTAAAGCATAATAACAGGGTGAGCAGTAATGATGGTTTGGCATTTCTAAACATTGGTAATTCCCCTTCTCCGTTATATTGATAATGATTATCATAATCAATATAACGGAGAGGTTGTGTTCGGGCAATGTCAATTTGTGCACCTTGGGATGGCATATCACGCCAACTGGGTTGGGTGATCAATTTATTTTTGTATCGGACAGGGGAGGTTCCGTAATATTTTTTGAACATTTTTCCTAGATAATAGCCATCAGGATAACCTACTGCAATTGCGATGTCATGCAAGCTCGCCTCAGTGTTCAGGAGCAGTATTTTCGATTTTTCCATGCGGATGCTGATTAAGTACTGAGCAGGGCTAGTCTGCAGCCGTGTTCTGAATAATCTGGATAATGTTCTAGGGCTGCTGTTTACCGCTTTAGCTAATTTTTCAAGAGAGAAGGTTTCCTTATAATAAGTCTGCATATAGCGAATTGCTTGATCTAGCGGATCAGGTTGTATTAACTGTGTTTCCAACGTATGCAGCTGCCTAAGCAGCTCATAAATCCATTGATAAAACAGTGTTTTAACATGCAGCCGATCCAAAAGACCTGTTTTGCCCCAATCAGTAAACATGTTCTCCATCTTATCAAATAAGGGCAGTGGACTAGTAGGCGTAAATCCATATTGAAGATTAAAGGGATTATTGTGTTCCATAATTGCTTTTAGATTGTTGCGTGAGGCGAGTGAAAGGTTTGCTTTATATAAAATTAAGTAATACTCCAGTAGTTCCTCCGTGCGTAAAAATTGAATGTTCATTCCTTTTCCACCATGAAGGATATGAAAGTTGCCGATCTCATGCGGGATCTCGTCAATCAGTATTTCGGCTTTGCCGTTTATGATCAACAAGAATGCGCTTGAGGGCAGCTGATAATGTGAATTCAGATCACTAGATCGTTGAAAAGTATGGCGTATATCAATAATTTCTATTAATGCGTGGTTCCACAATAAAATGTGGTCCTTTAAATTCATGATTAATATCAACTCCAACGTTTTCTTATTTCGATTATAGTTGATAATTATTCTCAATTACAATGAAATGCTATTACTTCTTTTTTAGTAATGCATAGGATGTCCTGACAGTCGTCATAATAACTTTAGCCATCCATGCAGAACTCACAAAAGAAAGGTAGAGCGAACCCCTATGAAGAAACATAAGTTGTGGATCTTTGCTTCTTTAACCCTTGCACTTGCTGCCGCGCCGTTTGCAGGAATGCTGCTCCAGGGTAATGGCATAGTACAGACCAAGCAAAGTGCTGCTGCGTCATTTGTCCATGAACTAAATCATCCTGAAGAAGAGGCCTTGCCTGCCTTCAGCACGACTCCGATTAAACTCGGTTCTTCTGGTCAGGATGTTTATGAGTTGCAAGGACGTTTAAAACATCTGGGCTTTTATGAAGGGAAAATAGACAGTCAGTTTGGTCCGAAAACGAAAAATTCAGTAACGTGGTTTCAATGGAAGTTTGGAATGAAGTCTGATGGCATCGTAGGCGCTAAGACTAAGCTGAAATTGTATAACGCAACTAAGAACTGGAAGCCAACAGAGTCGGCTTCAGCAACCGGAAATAATACAGCAAACAACAACACCGGTAACAAAACAAATACAACCAATAATTCGGATTCAGCGTCTCTGTCTTCAGGGAATACGATGGGATTATCAGAAAATGATCTCAAAATTATGGCTAATGCCGTCTATGGTGAGTCAAGAGGTGAACCTTTCGAAGGACAAGTTGCTGTTGCTGCAGTAATCTTGAACCGGGTAAAATCTCCGAGCTTTCCAAATACGCCGTCTGGCGTTATTTTTCAGCCGGGAGCTTTTACAGCTGTAGCTGACGGGCAGATTTATTTGGAGCCAAATGAGCAGGCACGAAAAGCAGTGCAGCAAGCGCTGAATGGCTGGGATCCTTCGGGTGGATGTTTGTATTATTTCAACCCTAAAACGGCGACCTCCAAATGGATTTGGACTCGTCCACAGGTCAAGACTATCGGCCAGCATATTTTCTGTATGTAGATAAGTAAAGAAGTAAATCCAGAGAGCAACCGGGAAGAGGCATCCGGTTGCTTCCTTACTTTGGAATGGTTTAGAATGGTTATTAATTCATAAACATGTTAATGAGCAACTATCCACGCGGTAAAGGAGTTTTGGACTTGACTAATAATGTATTTCAGCATGGCAACGTTGCAGGTATGCGTATTCACGTGATGCCTACCAAGGCGTTCAAGACCTACGCCATCTCACTTTATGCCGGCGTCCCACTTAATGAGGATACGGTAACCCCTACAGCACTTGCCCCATTTGTGCTCCGCAGAGGTACCGCTTCTTATCCAGAGACTACTCAATTCCGCGAGCGTTTGGAGGAGCTGTATGGCGCTGGATTTGGTTTTGATATTTATAAAAGAGGCGATTATCAGATTGTTCAGTTTCGCATGGACACCATTAATGACTCCTTCGTGCAGAGTCAGGAGAGCTTGCTTGAACAATCCTTTGCTTTCCTAGGAGAAGTCCTGACCCGTCCGTTGGTGGAGGATGGAAGCTTCCGTTCTTCCTATGTTGCAACAGAGCGTGAAACAGTGCGCAAGAAGCTGGAATCTATCGTAAATGATAAGATTCGTTATGCTGCGGAACGCTGTATCGAAGAAATGTGCCGTAACGAGCCCTATCGCCTTCATCCACTGGGTCAAAGAGCGGATTTGGATCGGATTACTCCAAAAAGTTTGTACGAATCCTATAACTCATGGCTGGATGGAGCTATTTTGGATCTCTATGTAGTGGGAGATACGACTACTGAGGAAGTTGAAAAGCTTGTGCAGCATCACTTCGGACGCATTCAGTCGGAGGTGGGCTTATATAGCTCCAAGTTTGTCCCAGTATCCGTCAGCGAGGTACGGACGGTAGAGGAGAAGCTGGATGTCAGTCAGGGCAAGTTGAACATGGGTCTGCGCACATCAATTACGTATAAGGACGATACATATGCGTCCGCACTTATGTACAACGGAATATTAGGAGGGTATCCACACTCCAAACTCTTCGTCAATGTACGGGAAAAGGCCAGTCTTGCATACTATGCTTCTTCACGCTATGACGGTCACAAGGGGATTGGAACGATACAATCAGGTATTGAAACGCAAAATTACAACAAAGCTGTTGAAATTATAGAGAAACAACTGGAAGAGATGAAAGCTGGCAATATCAGTGATCTGGAGTTAAGCCAGACCAAAGCCATGATCCGCAATCAGCTTTCCGAGATTCCGGATTCTGCTTTTGAGATGATCTCTTACGACTTCAACCGCCAGTTGTCAGGAAAAGAACGGACAGCGGATCAGCTGCTAGAAGAGGTGGAACAAATCGGTGCAGGGGAAGTAAAAGCTGCAGCGGAGACCTTTCAGCTGGATACGATTTATTTCTTGACAGGGAAGGAGGAATAGAGATGGAACAGATTCAATACGACAGACTTCAAGAGACCCTTTATCATGAGGTGATGGATAATGGGCTTCAGGTTTATGTATTGCCAAAACCAACATTCAAAAAAACTTACGCCACATTTGCAACTAAATATGGTTCTGTAGATAACCATTTTCATGTCGCAGGTGGAGAAGAGACCACTGTTCCTGATGGTATAGCTCACTTTTTGGAGCACAAAATGTTTGAAGAGCCAGAAGGCGATATTTTTGCCACTTTTGCCTCAAATGGAGCTTCAGCTAACGCTTTTACAAGTTTTGATCAGACGGTTTATCTTTTCTCGGCAACAGAGAACATAGAGACCAACCTTAGTACACTCGTTGATTTTGTGCAACGACCTTATTTTACGGATGAGAATGTAGAAAAGGAAAAAGGGATCATTGGTCAAGAAATCAATATGTATGCAGATAATCCAGACTGGCGCGTGTACTTTGGCCTTATTGAGGCCATGTATTCGAAACATCCGGTTCGGATTGATATTGCCGGAACAATAGAGTCGATTAGTACGATTACGAAAGAAACACTGTACACTTGTTACAACTCTTTTTATCATCCCAGCAATATGCTGTTGTTCGTAGTGGGTGGTGTGGATCCAGAGAAGGTATTCTCCTTGATTCGCAGCAATCAGCAGGGGAAATCTTATGGTAAACAAGGTGAGATTAAGCGTATTTTTGAAGAGGAGCCGGAACAAGTCGCTACGAAGCGCTTAGAAAGCAAACTCGCTGTTTCGATGCCTAAGATTATGTTTGGATTTAAGGAAAAAGTTGATGGTCTTACAGGCGAAGCTGCGCTTAAGCGTGATCTCGCCACAAAGCTTATGCTTGATTTGCTGGTTGGCAGCAGCACAGCGTTGTACCAAAAGCTCTATGATGAAGAACTGATCTCAGACAGCTTTGGCCATGAATTTAATAGTTCAGAACAATATGCTTTTTCAGCTATGGGTGGAGATACCAAGGACCCGGATTTGCTGCTAAAACGAATTAAAGAAGAAGTGGATCAGATCTTAAAGTCTGGCTTTGCTGAGAAGGACTTCGAGCGGGCACGGAAAAAGAAAATAGGCGGATATTTGCGCATGCTGAACTCCCCTGAAAGTATCGCACATGAATTTACACGTTACCAATTCCGTGGTGGTGACCTGTTTGAAGTTCTGCCTATTTACGAATCGATTACTTTAGCTGAAGTGAATGAGCGTTTACATGCCCATGTAAATTGGGAGCAGCTCGCTGTTTCACTAGTGGTGAGTCCTTAAATGGCGCTTTTGGGAGAGAGCAACAAACCATTAGGAGAAATGACAGTTCTGGTGACAGGGGGCAGCGGGGGAATCGGTGGCGCCATTGCAGAACGGTTTGCCTCTGTAGGCATGAATATTGTTATTCACTACAAGCACTCACATGAAGCTGCTAATGATGTCGCTCGGCGTTGTATGGCCCTTGGAGCAAAGGTAATGACTGTAAATGCGGATATGAAGGATCGCAGTCAGATTGTACGAATGGCGGAGAAGCTTGAAAGTAATGGAATGCAGCCGGATATTCTTGTCAACAATGCCGGTAAATCTCATTATGGGATGCTGGCTGATGTGAGTGAAGAGGAATGGGACGATATTATGGCCATTAACTTGAAAGGTACCTTTATGTGCAGCCAGATTTTTATGCCGTACATGGTATCCCAGCGTTATGGTCGAATCATCAACGTTTCTTCCGTGTGGGGAATATCGGGAGCCTCTTGCGAGGTCGCTTATTCAGCCAGTAAAGGCGGAGTAAATGCTTTTACTAAGGCGTTAGCTAAGGAACTAGCACCTTCTGGCGTAACTGTGAACGCGGTAGCTCCAGGAGCGGTTAATACGAATATGTTGTCTAACCTACAGGAGGATGAGGTCCGGATGCTGGAGGATGAGATTCCGGCGGGACGTTTGGCTACACCGAACGAGATCTCCTCACTGATTTACTTTTTAGCATTGCCTGAATCCGGGTATATTACTGGGCAGATCATTAGTCCTAACGGTGGCTGGATTACTTAATGCTTAACTTGGAGAAAAGCTCCAGCATAAGAATCTATCGTCTGAGACATATTATAAGTGTTGTTTTTTAATCTCTCGTAAGGCGGCTTACAGCCTGTATGCAGGTGTTTGACCGTAAACATGAAGGAGGATTTAAGATGACACAAGACGATAGCGTAATCAAAAATTTTGACACCTGGAAGAAATTCCTAGGTAAACGGGTTGTACAGGCAGAGAAACTTGGGATGAGTCAAGATACAATCTCAAAGCTGGCTTTTGAAATCGGGGAATTCCTTGATGAAAAAGTGGATCCAGCAAACACTCAAAACCGTGCGATCAAAGAGCTATGGGATGTCGGCAACGATGAAGAAAAGCAAACGATTGCTAAACTCATGGTCAAGTTGGCGAAAGACAACGCCTAAGCTTGCGGAAAAGCTCCCCCTGTGGGAGCTTTTCTGCAATTATTACAGGACTGACCTTGCCTTTCATTTTTATTTTATATATCATTAACATGACCCGTGTAAAAGACCGCTTTGCCGGGGCAGCTTTTTTTGCTGTATTGGCAAAGGGTAGGGAAAAGGAATCTATGAGGTGTACAAGTGGAATATAAACAGTGGTATATGGAATACAAGATTCACAAGAACAGACCCGGTCTGCTTGGTGATATCGCTTCAATGTTAGGGATGCTGGAAGTTAACATTCTGACGATTAATGGAGTTGAAGGAAAAACTCGCGGAATGTTGCTGGAGACCAATGATGATGAGAAAATTATGCTGATGGGCGAAATGCTCAAAAAAGTTGATAATATTACAGTTTCAGCTCTGCGGTCTCCAAGGCTCGTGGACAAGCTGGCTGTGCGCCATGGGCGATATATTGAACGGGATTCAGATGATCGGAAGACGTTTCGTTTCACCCGCGATGAGCTAGGTCTATTGGTTGATTTTCTCGGTGAACTGTTTAAAAAAGATGGGAATCAGGTTATAGGACTTCGTGGTATGCCCCGTGTAGGAAAGACGGAATCCATTATAGCTGGCAGTGTCTGTGCTATGAAACGCTGGACATTTGTCTCCTCCACATTATTGCGGCAGACGGTGCGCAGTCAATTGGCTGAAGATGAGATGAACCCACATAATGTATTTATAATTGATGGTATAGTTAGTACGATCCGCTCTAATGAGAAACATTATAATTTATTGCAAAATGTTATGAGCATGCCAAGCACAAAGGTTATTGAGCATCCAGATATTTTCGTACGCGAATCTGAGTATAGTTATGATGACTTTGATATTATTATTGAGCTGCGGAATAATCCAACTGAAGAAATCTTGTACGAGTCATTTACGACGAGCTACAGTGATGATTTATAGAACACAAACGATGAAGAATACACTTCCGAGCATGTTTTTTTATAAAGCTGGTTAAGGAAGTTTACATTCATAGAACTTACAGGAGGTGATGGTATGTCGGAACTGGGCCGGCAATTGAAAGAGGCACGTCTGCAAAAAGGGATGAGTCTTGACGATGTCCAGGAAGTAACAAAAATTCGCAAAAAGTATTTGGAAGCCATCGAGTCTGGAGACTACAAGGTGCTTCCAGGAAGTTTTTATGTGAGGGCGTTTATCAAAACGTATGCAGAAGCAGTAGGCATGAGTCCTGACGAACTGCTCGAGGAGCATGGGAACGTACCTGCACCACCCGCAGACACGACCATGGAGACGGTGATTCAAAAGCGCAGCCGTAGACCCGAAACCGAACGGAATGCAAAATGGCTGCCAACGGTGCTGATGTGGACATTCCCTATATTGATTATTGTAGTGATTTACATTTATGCTTCTAGTTTAAACAAAGCAGACCCTGATCAAGTTGATCAAACAAATATCACCAATAATGTGCAGGATCCTAATACAGCACAAACATCTCCACCCGCATCAGGAGGCGGTGTAGTAGCGCCTACTTCCTCGGCAGGTGCAGAAGCAACTACTGAGCCAACTACGGAGCCTACGCCAACACCGACACCAACGCCGTCTCCTCAATCTATCACGGTTACACCAGATGGGAAGTCAGGCAAAACAACGAAATTTAAGGTTACAGCTCCTGCCGGAAGCGAAGTTAAGGTTGAGATTGTTGCATCCGGAGTAAGCTGGCTTGAAGTTTACAAAGGCGAGAACTCTAAAGGTGAAAAACTCTCCTTCGGAAATACAGCAGCAGGAGAAACTATGAACTTCGTTCTGGGCAGTGAAGGCATGTATATTAAGTCTGGGTATTCCCCAGCAACTGAGATTACCGTAAATGGTCAAGTAATCACGGATGAGAAGACGTCCTCACGTCTCCTGCTTAATCTTGACGACGGTTCTGGAAATGAAGGTACCCAAAGTGAAGGGACAGGCGAATAACAAATAGGATGTATAGACTTTGGCTTTAGGGAGAACATAAGAATGTTTTCAGTTTTAGCCAAAGTGAGGTGTACATCTTATGACAGTTAGCTGGATTGTAGCTGGCCTTGGGGTTGTTGTCAGTCTCATCGGATACTATTTGACACCAGGTGCTTGGGGATACGGAATTCTCGGATTCGGTATTGCACATATTGTGCTAGGAATTCTGGATATGTTTCGTAATCCGGTCCGAAGCAGATAGAAGCTGTAGAAATGAACGTCTCCAACGGCGTACTTCCGGTGGAGACGTGTTTCTACCCTTTTGAACCAAACTCACTCGAAGGAAAAGCTCCACTTAGTGGGGCTGTTTTCTATGTCGGGTGAGCTACATAATGATTTATCCAAAATTAGACTTAATAGTACCATTCTCTTATAATAGTAGCAGACTAATTGTATAAAGGACGTGGAGTTTAATGAGTTCAGAATGTTCATTTGATATTGTATCCAAAATGGATATGCAGGAGTTAACGAATGCTATTCACCAAACAGAGAAAGAGATCGACAACCGCTTTGATTTTAAGAACAGCAAAAGCAGTCTGAAGCTGGAGAAAGACGCACTTATTATCGCCTCTGAAGACGAATATAAGCTCAACGCTGTTATTGATATTTTACAATCAAAGATGGTGAAAAGAGGCATTACCCTAAAGAATCTGGATTTCGGTAAAGTAGAACCGGCCTCCCTGGGATCTGTACGTCAACGTTTAGGGCTTAAGCAAGGCATTGATCAGGAGAATGCGAAAAAGATTAATATTCTGATCCGTGATTCAAAATTAAAGGTGAAGAGCCAGATCCAAGGGGATCAAATTCGTGTGACCGGTAAGAGCCGCGACGATTTGCAGCAGATTATTCAGATCTTGCGTAAAGCTGATTTGCCGCTGGATCTACAATTCATGAACATGAAATAGAATTTTGTGCCCCGCAGTGCTTATTAGCACTAACAACGCGGGGTGCTTTCTGTTTTTTTGACACCTATTTATTGCTATAATATACTTGCTTAAGTAGAAATGGATTAGCCTGATTTAGGCAATTTGTATGAACGATTTAGGGGAGGAAAACTTCAGTGAATTTGCCCAACCGCATCACGCTAGCTCGTATTTGCCTGATCCCGATTATGATGTTTTTTTTACTGGTGGATTTCAGTTTTTATCCAGAACCGATACATTGGGGCTCGTTTCAGCTATCTGTTAATCATTTGGTAGCAGCTGTAATCTTTTTGCTTGCGGCCAGCACGGATGGAATAGACGGCTACATTGCTAGGAAATATAATATGGTCACCAATCTCGGTAAACTCCTTGATCCACTTGCGGACAAACTGCTGGTATCTGCAGTTCTGATTTCACTTGTGGAGCTGGGCAGATGCGATTCATGGATTGCTATTGTAATCATCAGTCGTGAGTTTGCAGTCACCGGACTTCGCCAGATTGCATTGCTAGAGGGAAAAGTGGTTGCCGCCAGCAAATGGGGCAAGATAAAGACGGTTGTACAAATTGTTGCGATCTCACTGCTGTTGTTGAATAATTTCCCATTTCAATTTGTCAGTATTCCTGTAGACGATATTGCTATTTGGGCCGCAGCGCTTATCACTATTTATTCTGGAATTGATTATTTTGTGAAGAATAAGGATCTGCTACAGCTGCATAATGCGTAAGCATGTAAGCTGGATATACAAGGAAAGGTAATAGGTGAAGCACCTATTACCTTTTTTGAAATCCAAAAGCAGTGTACCTACATTATAACGAGGAGGCGAAAGCCAGGTATGAAAGCGGAGATTATTGCAGTAGGGACAGAGCTTTTGCTCGGTCAAATCGTGAATAGTAATGCCCAGTTTTTGTCTATCGAGCTAGCTGCCATCGGGATCGATGTATACTTTCAAACCGTTGTCGGTGATAACAGCAGCCGCCTACAGCAAGCCATCGAGATCGCTCAGAGTCGGGCTGACGTTATTATCTTTACGGGCGGAATTGGCCCCACTGAGGATGATCTGACTAAAGACGCACTGGCTGCATCGCTAGGTAGAACGCTCCATATTGATCGTTTGGCGATGGATCATGTACAACGTTTCTTTGATGATCGTAAGATCGTTATGACCGAAAATAACCGCAAACAGGCACTTATAATTGAAGGAACTACACCGTTGCCGAATGAAATCGGTCTTGCGGTTGGGATTGCTTTTGAGCATGAGAAGAAATATTATATTGTGCTTCCAGGTCCACCTCGTGAGATGAAACCGATGTTCGTTGATAAAGCAGTACCGTGGCTACAGCAGCACGCCTTGACGAACGAAACACCGCTTTATTCAAAAATGCTCAAATTTGCCGGCATCGGAGAATCACTGCTGGAGGACAAGCTCATCGAACTGATTCGCAGTCAGACTGATCCAACGATTGCTCCGTATGCCAAAGAGGGAGAGGTAACTGTTCGTATTTCGACAAAGGCCCCTTCTGAGCATGAAGCTACAAAAAAGCTGGAGATACTGGAACAACAAATCAAGGAGATTTTGCCGGAACATTTGTATGCGAACATTGATGTGCCGCTGGAGCAATTGATTGTGGATTGGATGGCGGATGCCGGCCTGACCTTAAGTGCGGCAGAGAGCTGCACCGGAGGTTTGCTGATGGAGAGCATAACAAATATTCCAGGCAGTGCATCGATGTTTGCCGGCGGAATCGTCTGCTATTCGAATGACCTAAAGAAAAAGCTACTGAATGTGCCAAGTGCTTATTTGGAGGGACCCAATGCTCCTGGAGCCGTAAGTCGAGAAGTTGCCGAGGTGTTGGCTGACCAAGTGAGAATGATTGCAGACAGCGATTTCGGCTTATCTGTTACGGGTGTGGCTGGACCGGGTTATTCTGAGCGCAAGCCTGTTGGACTTGTATTTATCGGCTTGGCTGAACGGGGACGTAAGACAGAGGTCTATGAGCTTAATCTTAAAGGTACACGGGAAAATATCCGGTTGCGTACTGTAAAGGCTCTGCTGTATCGTCTGTGGCGGAGACTTGAGGAACGCAAGGTGGAGACACCTCTTGAGGGTTCAGACTTGTAATGGGAGATTAGCCCAGTTATAATAAACACATACGGAAGAACCGTGGCACTGAGATTTCTTTGCTGCGGTTTTTTGTATATTTGCAGAGATTTTGATCACGATGACTACTCATGATCATAAGTCGTTGATGTCCGGTGAAGTGGGGAATTTAATTAACTTCTATCTCCGGAGGGAGGCTTACAATAAAAGGGATAAATAACGCCCAAGACAAAAAAAACGAATGTATGTTCGAAAAAAAGCTTGGCAAGACCTTAAAAACACGTTATTATATTACTATAAACAGTGAAGGAAGTGGTCTGATTGTCAGATCGTCGTGCAGCGCTTGATATGGCGCTTCGTCAAATAGAAAAACAATTTGGTAAAGGTTCGGTAATGAAACTGGGAGAATCCACGCATATGCAAGTGGAAGTTGTACCTAGCGGATCTTTGGCACTTGATATTGCGTTAGGTATAGGCGGACTTCCAAAGGGACGTATTATTGAAGTATATGGACCGGAATCTTCAGGTAAAACAACAGTTGCTCTTCATGCTATTGCAGAAGTGCAAAGACAAGGCGGACAAGCTGCATTTATCGATGCCGAGCATGCGCTTGATCCGAAATATGCACGTAACTTGGGCGTAAATATCGATGAGTTGCTGCTTTCTCAGCCAGACACGGGTGAACAAGCGCTGGAAATCGCCGAAGCACTCGTTCGTAGTGGAGCCGTTGATATTATTGTCGTTGACTCCGTTGCTGCTTTGGTACCTAAGGCTGAAATTGAAGGCGATATGGGTGATTCCCACGTCGGATTGCAAGCTCGCTTGATGTCTCAAGCACTTCGTAAGCTTTCTGGTGCCATTAGCAAATCCAATACGATCGCTATCTTTATCAACCAGCTTCGTGAGAAGATCGGTGTTATGTTCGGTAACCCTGAGACAACTCCGGGTGGTCGTGCATTGAAATTCTACTCTTCTGTACGTTTAGATGTACGTCGCGTAGAGAGCATCAAGATGGGGAACGATGTGGTTGGTAACCGTACTAAGATCAAGATTGTGAAGAATAAAGTAGCCCCTCCTTTTAAACAGGCTGATGTTGATATTATGTACGGTGAAGGGATTTCCAAAGAGGGAAGTCTTGTAGATATCGGTACTGAAATGGATATCGTGAATAAGAGTGGTGCATGGTATTCCTACGAAGGCGAGCGTCTCGGTCAAGGCCGTGAGAATGCTAAACAGTTTTTGAAGGAACATCAGGATATTGCCCTTATTATTGAGAATAAGATCCGTGAAGCAAGTAATTTATCCACTATTGTTGCTGCGCCGAAGAATGAAGATATTATTGCAGAGCAAGAAGAAGAAGAGAAATTGCTTCTCGAAATCGAATAGTATATTAAGCAATAGGACGCCCTGTGATTGATTGTTGCAGGGTGTCTTTTCTTAACAAGTAACGAAAGTAAGACGATAACCGATCTATTGCTACGAGGTGACAAACAACTATGGTAATACAACTGGATTTTGAAGCAGAAGAACAAGATGAGCAGGTGTTATCTGATTTTCCTGAAGGAGAACTCTTAGAGATCACTAAAGTAGAACGTCAAAAGAAATCTGACCACCGTTATATCATACATTTCGGAGCATATAACATGACTGTGCACGAGGACGTCATGATTAAATATCGAATGATTACTGGTAATTCTTTTATGAAGGCTGATTTGGTGGAAATTGTTGTAGCTGATGAGCGTCAACGAGCTTATGTAGAAGGCCTCCGTTATCTAGAACGTAAACCACGCACCGCTATGGAAATGACTCGCCGTTTACGCCAGAAGGAAATAGGAGAGACTATTATTGCGGAAGTGGTGCAGCGGCTGCAGGAGGAAAGACTTCTTGATGACCCTTTATATGCTAAGCAATGGGCAGAGCAACGAATAGCGAACCAGCGGAAAGGGAAGATGTGGATTCGACAAGAGCTACGTGAGAAAGGGATAGACAAAACCCTTATATCGGAAGCTTTGGAGAATATTACTCCTGAACAAGAGCTGGAGAGTGCACTCGAAACTGGGCGCAAGAAATGGAATCTCATCCGTGGAGAAGCTTCAGATAAGCGAAGAAAGACTGGAGCCTTCCTTATGCGCCGTGGATTTTCGGGCGATATGGTTCGCCAAGTGATCAATACTTTACTTGCGGAAGACAATTATGAAGGTGAAGATGAGGAGTTTTACTAGAATCACTGATTCTCTTGACATTAATGCGTATATCGACTCTCTTGACAATGTCTTTTTATAAATAATAAAATATAACATGAATCGGCATAAAATTAGAATCCTTTTTCCTTCCCAAAAAGGAGACTGTTTTAAACGGTTCACGTACAACTCATATGAAATGTAATCGCCGGATAAGGCGGGCAGTGTGCATGTGCAGCATGTGCAGTATGGCAATCGGTTGTTTACCGGTTTTTTGTATGGTGATGAACGGATAGTTAAACAACTGCACAATTCCCAGGGATATACCTTGGAGAGGAACCAACGAGGAGGTGAACAGATGCTGGAATCATGGATCTGGGTCATTATCGTTCTCGTTGTAGCTGCAATATTCTTTGGGTTCGGTTATTTTATTCGTAAATCCCTTGCAGAAGCTAAAATCCAAAGCGCAGAAAGAGAAGCCGTTGTCATCGTTGAGAATGCGAAGAAGGACGCTGAGGCGCTGAAGAAAGAAACAGTATTGGAAGCTAAGGACGAAGTCCATAGAATCCGTACTGAAGCTGAGAAAGAAACTCGTGAACGTCGGAATGAAATCCAACGGCAAGAGAGACGTTTGCTGCAAAAGGAAGAATCTCTGGATAAAAAAATGGAATCGCTTGAAAGAAAAGAAGAACAAGTAGCTAACAAAGAGAAACGAATTGATGAAACCCAACAGCAAATTGATGTTATTTACAAAAACCAAGTCACTGAATTGGAACGTATCTCCAATTTAAGCATCGAAGATGCAAGAAGTATCATTCTTAGCAATGTTGAGCAAGAAGTTCGCCATGAAACGGCACAAATGATCAAAGAAATTGAACAGCAGGCGAAAGAAGAAGCGGATAAGAAATCCCGTGAAATCATCACACTCGCTATCCAACGCTGTGCAGCTGATCACGTAGCGGAAACAACGGTTTCAGTTGTTACGTTGCCGAATGAAGAGATGAAAGGTCGGATTATCGGTCGTGAAGGCCGTAATATTCGTGCTTTGGAAACTCTTACAGGTATCGACCTCATTATTGATGATACGCCGGAAGCAGTTATTTTGTCAGGATTTGATCCAATCCGCCGTGAAGTGGCCCGTACGGCACTTGAGAAATTGGTGGCTGATGGACGTATTCACCCCGCTCGTATTGAAGAGATGGTGGAGAAATCCCGCAAAGAAGTGGACGAACGGATTCGGGAATATGGTGAACAAGCTACTTTCGAAGTGGGCGTTCACGGTTTGCATCCAGATTTGATCAAGATTCTGGGGCGTCTGAAATTCCGTACAAGCTATGGTCAAAATGTATTGAAGCACTCCATGGAGGTTGCTTATTTAACAGGACTGATGGCCGGTGAGCTTGGGGAAGACATCGTGCTTGCAAAACGTGCAGGATTACTCCATGATATCGGCAAAGCGCTGGATCATGAAGTGGAAGGTTCGCATGTTGAGATCGGCGTTGAACTAGCGAAGAAATATAAAGAACATCCGGTTGTTATCAACAGTATCGCATCTCATCATGGAGACTGCGAAGCTACCTCGGTTATTGCTATGTTGGTTGGTGCCGCTGACGCATTGTCGGCTGCTAGACCTGGTGCTCGCCGTGAAACACTGGAAACGTATATTAAACGTCTAGAGAAACTGGAAGAAATCTCAGAGTCATTCGAAGGCGTTGAGAAATCATTTGCTATTCAAGCGGGCCGTGAGGTGCGCGTGATGGTACAGCCAGAGAAGATTGACGATGCAGAGGCATTCCGTCTTGCTCGCGATATTACGAAGATGATTGAAAGTGAACTGGATTATCCAGGACATATCAAGGTTACCGTTATTCGTGAGACACGGGCTGTCGAATACGCTAAATAGGCAATAAGTAGATAACATACGCTTCGGAAATAACGATATTTATGATCGTTTCCTTGTACATGTTTCTGCTAGGAATATAAGGTTAAAGGATAAGATATAACTTATACTTTCTTATATTTGATGAAAATTGGCCCCTAAGCGGGGCCTTTTTTCTTTTAAATATGAAGACTTATCCGTTAGATGCAGAGGTTAAGATTAGGAGGAGAGAAACATTAAAGTACTATTCATTGGAGATATCGTAGGTAGTGTAGGTAGGAAGGCACTTCGGGAGATGTTGCCCTCATTAAAAAGCAAATATCAACCACATATAATCATAGTTAACGGTGAGAATTCTGCTGCCGGTAGAGGTATTACTAAAGCGATCGCAAATGAATTTTTTAACTGGGGCGTTCACGGAATCACCATGGGTAATCACACATGGGACAACAAGGACATCTTCGAGTTTATCGACGATGAGGCCCGGATTATCCGTCCTGCTAATTTTCCTCCAGGAACACCGGGAAGAGGATATACAGTTGTTAAAGGTAACGGCAAAGAGCTAGCTATAGTTAACCTGCAAGGCCGTACATTTTTGCCTGCGATTGATTGTCCTTTCCGTGTGGGTGAAGAAATTGTGGAAGAGCTACGTAGAGATCATAAATGCATTCTCGTTGATTTCCATGCAGAGGTTACCTCTGAGAAAATCGCCATGGGCTATTTCATGGATGGTCGCGCATCAATTGTAGTAGGGACCCATACTCACGTTCAGACGAATGATGATGTGATTTTGCCGGGTGGAACGGCTTACTTGACCGATGCGGGCATGGTTGGTTCAAGCGAAGGGATTCTGGGTATGGAAAGAGATGCAGTACTTTATAAGTTCACTACACAGCTTCCAGCACGATTTGTTGTTGATGAAGGCAAATGGCAGCTTCACGGTTTATTTGCAGAGTTAGACGAGAGTACTGGCGCGGCTACCCGTCTGGAGAAAATACGGCTACGTGAAGATGAATGGGTAATGAGCTAGTAGTAGGATAAGATAAGTGATTTTCCGGGTAAATTCGCCGAATAAGGGTAAAGTGTGATATTTATTATATCGAAAAAGAGTATCTGTTGTACCATTTTCTCCAGAGTAGTCCGCAAAAAGAAGGAATTATTTCTTCTCTCGCGAATAACATCTAAAGTAGTGGAAGAACACCATTATTTTCCCAGGGGAGGTACTTACTATGGATGTATTAAAAGTATCAGCTAAATCCAATCCAAATTCCGTCGCCGGCGCTTTAGCAGGTGTTCTTCGTGAACGTGGATCGGCCGAATTACAAGCTATTGGAGCTGGAGCACTGAATCAAGCAGTCAAAGCAGTTGCCATTGCCCGGGGATTTGTTGCACCAAGCGGAGTAGATTTGATCTGCATTCCGGCATTTACAGACATTGTGATTGATGGAGAGGATCGAACCGCGATTAAATTGATTGTAGAACCCAGATAATAGAAGCATAGAACGGATGAACCTGTTTACTTATGTAAACAGGTTTTTTGCTTTTCGTATATAGTCTGGCGTTTTTAAGCATAGAATCTGGAATAGGGCTGCATGAAAGCGAGGGCTTGGGATGAGAACCGATAAGCTACAGGTTGCGGATTTTCATTGTGATGTGCTGAGTAAAATGCAAGCATCACCAGATATGGATTTTAAGAATGATCCTCGGCTGGATGTTACCGGAGAGCGGCTGGTAGCGGGCGGTGTGGAATTGCAGATTTTTGCAATATACCTTTCGGCAAGTAGAGGAAGACCTAGCTTTGAGAATGTTTTAGGACAAATTGATTTGTTCCGGCAAAAAATAATAGGCACAGAGAGCCTTCAGTGGCTGCGTTGGAAGGAGGAGGTAGGAAAACGAACAGCTGGAACATCCCCATGGGGAATGCTCTCTCTGGAGGGTGTAGACGGTCTAGAAGGGAACTTGTTTTATGCACAGCTCTGCTTTGAGCTTGGCGTGCGGTTTTTGGGAATCACTTGGAATTATGCCAATTGGGCAGCGGACGGTGTTCTGGAGCAGCGCAACGGCGGATTTACGGAAAAAGGGCGAATGCTGATCGAATGGTGCAACGACAGTGGAATGCTGCTTGATGTGTCGCATTTGTCTCAGGCAGGTTTTTGGGAGCTAGCCGACTTAAGCTCACGTCCGTTTATAGCTTCCCATTCGAACGCCGCAGCAATCTGTGGGCATGTTAGAAATTTAAATGATGAACAGATTAAAGCTTTGATTGCAATGGACGGAAGAATGGGCCTGACCTTTTATCCGTGGTTTGTATGTGATGATGGAAAAGCTCGTATGGATGATTTGTTAAAGCATATTGATCATGTATGTAGTCTAGGTGGCGAGAAGCATATGATGTTTGGTTCGGATTTTGACGGCATTGACACTTGGGTAGAGAACATGGAGCATCCGGGAAAATACCCTGAGCTCGCGGAGCACCTGCTTCGTTACTATCCAGAAGCTTCCGTAAAAGGTTGGTTATATGAGAATGCGGTCTCCTACCTGCGCACAAACTTACCTTCTCAGGTGTCTAAATCATGACAATCCTGCTCTAAAAGTATGAATTGTCGAAAAAAAGGCCCTCGTTATGATGTGGGGCTTTTTATTTTTGGTTAAGAAGATGTATAATGGTTAATGGCTTGTACAGATACTAGAGAAAATACAAGGAGTGACTTTACTATGAGTAAGACTGTACCCGTAGGTGTGTCGGCTAGACATATTCACCTTACGCAAGAGCATGTGGAGGCTTTGTTTGGCCCAGGATATCAACTAACGGAGTTCAAACCCCTCTCTCAACCAGGACAGTTTGCAGCAAATGAGCAAGTAGCAGTTATCGGCAGCAAAGGTAAATTTGACAAAGTAAGAATTTTGGGACCTGCTCGTCCGGCTTCCCAATTAGAAATTTCCCGTACTGACTCCTTCGCACTTGGCGTGAAAGCTCCAGTTCGCGAATCTGGAAATATTGATGGAACACCTGGCATTACGCTTAAAGGACCTGCTGGCGAAGTAGAATTGGAACAAGGCGTTATCATCGCCGCTCGTCACATTCACTTCCATACTTCTGAAGCTGAAGCTTGGGGCATTGCTGATAAGCAATTGCTTAAAGTTCGCCTCGGAGGCGACCGTGGTCTCGTATTGGAGAACGTAATTGCACGCGTATCAGACAGCTTTAAACTGGATATGCATATTGACACTGACGAGGCTAACGCTGCAGGTGCCAACAACGGCGATACTGCTGAAATCGTAGAATAGTCATCATAGTTATAGCAAAGATAAGAAGCGGGGGAGAAATCCTCCGCTTTTTTTGCGTGTCTGATCTGTGTGCTGTAAAGATTGCGTGTCTGATCTGCGTGCTGTAGGGATTGTGTGGCTGATCGGCGTGCTGTAAGGATTGTGTGTCTGATCTGTGTACTATAAGGAATGCGTGTCTGATCGGCGTACTGTAAGGATTGCGTGGCTGATCGGCTTGCTGTAAGGATTGTGTGGCTGATCTGTGTGCTATAAGGAATGCGTGGCTGATCTGCGTGCTGTAAGGTTTGCGTGGTTTACCCGACGGCTTGTACTTATCGGACTGTATTGCAGCTATTTCAGCATTTTGATCTATTTTGCCAAGGTTTCGGACTGCATAGCTCTTATTGCCTTATATTTGTACTGAATTGGGCTTCGAAGGTGTGAATAACTGCATCTGAGTCCGATAGCATGTCCAAAATCCACGAATTTTCAAAATAAGGGCGTCTGAGTCCGATGGCTCAGCAGTCTCCAGGCTCAACAGGCTCAACAGGCTCAACAGGCTCAACAGGCTCAGCAGTCTCAGCAGTCTCAGCAGACTCAGCAGTCTCAGCAGGATCAACAGGCTCAACAAAAGATACGCCGCAGGATAAATTGAGAAGGAGTATTTTACGGTTAGTAAAAAAATTTCTGTAAGAGTAGAACGGATGGTATCCTGAAATGGATTATTAATGAAAATTGGTGTGATGATAAAGAAAATCTATTATTATGTAACTTATTGTGTTATGATTATGGTTTATGACGTGACAAAAGGATTTATTGTTAAGAATATATGTATTAGAAATTAAGGAGACCCAATGACATTTAATGAACTGAATATTGTGCCTGCAATTTTGAAGGCTTTAAGCAAAGAAAACTATACATCACCTACACCAATACAGGAGCAGTCGATTCCAGCTGTATTAGCGGGTAGAGATTTACTTGGATGCGCGCAAACGGGAACAGGAAAAACAGCAGCATTTTCCGTGCCTATTATTCAATTGCTAAGCGAACAATCGAGCCCTAACAAATCCAATAATGTGCGACGCATTCGCTCGTTGATTTTAACACCGACAAGAGAACTAGCGATTCAAATTGCTGATAACATAAAAGCGTATAGCCAATATACAGATATCCGCTCTGCTGCCATTGTTGGCGGTGTGTCACAGAAAGTGCAAGAGCGCGCACTGAATCAAGGTGCCGATATTCTTATTGCTACCCCTGGTAGACTTATCGACCTGATCAATCAGAAACGTGTAGATCTGCAATATGTACAAATTTTAGTTCTGGATGAAGCTGACCGGATGCTGGATATGGGCTTTATTCATGATGTGAAACGAATCATCGCCAAAATGCCTACGAAGAAGCAGACTCTGTTTTTCTCGGCAACGATGCCAACTGAGATTTCTAAATTGATCAAAACATTGCTTGTGAATCCAGTGAAGGTAGAAATCACACCCGTGTCATCTACTGCGGATAGAATCAATCAATCGATCTATTTATTAGAGAACGGAAATAAGCAAAACCAATTGAACCTGCTGTTACAGGATAAATCCATCGTCTCAGCTTTGGTGTTTACTCGTACCAAACGTGGTGCAGACCGTGTTACCCGCGATCTGGCTAAAGTGAACATTGCTGCTCAAGCCATACACGGCAATAAATCACAAAATGATCGCCAAAACGCCTTGCGGAATTTTAAAAGCGGTGCGACTCGTGTTCTCGTAGCTACGGATATAGCTGCCCGGGGAATTGATATTGATGAGCTGTCTCACGTAATCAACTTCAACTTACCGAACATTCCGGAAACCTATGTGCACCGGATCGGTCGTACAGGCAGAGCGGGATTGAGCGGAACGGCAATTTCTTTTTGCGAAGCTGAAGAGCTTCCTTTCCTTAAAGATATTGAAAAATTGATTGGAAAATCGATTCCGGAAGTTATGGACCATCCTTATCCGATGTCTCGTAAAACGCAAATGAAGACAGATCGTTCGGCGAAACCGTCAGGTTCGAAAGCAGCAGCTTCGAGACCATCGTCTTCCAGACCGTCGAATTCCAAACCAGCAACTGCTAAACCTGCGGCAACAAAACCGGCAGCAACAAAATCAGCGGCATCTAAACCAGCTAAAGCAAAACCTAAGTCTAACCCTCCATTGAAGCCAAAGTCCGAGTGGTTCACAAAAGGAAGACAAAAAACGAGCAGCAGATAAGTTAGTTTGAATGCGTATCGTTTCTATAGTAAAAATAAAAAAACCGTCAGAGTAAATCTGATGGTTTTTTATGTTTTATGTCCTGATAATTTACAACAAAAAACAGCCGCTAAACAGTTCCTCACTGTACAACGGCTGTTGTTATTTCATTTATGCGGTTGCTTCAATTGTATTGTCCTGAACATAGGGGCTCAGTTCTTGCTGAAGTCCTGCGCTGATGGAAGTCATAGGGAGGCGAAGCGTATCCGAGGACAGTAGGCCGTTTTGGCTAAGCATCCATTTAATTGGAGCGGGATTCGATTCCTTGAACAATAGGCGGATGATCGGCAGTAGTTGTTCAAAGCTTTCTTTAGCAAAGTCCACTTGACCAGATGTAAAGGCTTCAAAGATACGAAGGCATTCTGCCGGGAAAACGTTGGCAGTAGCAAGCATACCCCCAGCTGCTCCGCAGCTAAGCATTTCATAAAAGAGGGAATCATCGCCGCCAAGCACAGGTTTAGCACCTGTACGGACTAATTCTGTAACCATTTTTGTACTGCCTGAGCAGTCTTTTAAACCGACAACATTATTCATTTCTAGGATGGTACGTGCAGTATCTACCGTCATGGCCGTACCTGTACGACTTGGAATATCATAAGCCATGATTGGTATGCCTACTTCTGCTGCTTTGCGGAAATGGGCAATGATACCCTCTTGTGAGGGACGACTATAATAAGGTACGACTACTAGTGCACAATCAGCACCAAGGTTTGCAGCAATTTCCGTGCGTGCAACCGTAGAGGCTGTATCATTGGTACCTGTACCAACTACTAAGGGGATTGATGTGGATTGTAGAAGCTCACGGGAAGTGTTTACTAGAAGCTGCATTTCATTTACGGTTACAGTGGGCGATTCTCCGGTGGTTCCATTAACGACCAGACCTTGTATGCTGTTGTTAATAATGTTCTTTACATAACGCTGATACGAATCCAAATCAACTTCACCAGCAGCATTGAACGGGGTGACCACGGGGACATAAACTCCATAAATCTGTTGTTCTGTAAGCATAAATTATCGGCCTCCAAAATATTTTAATTCCTCTACATACACTTTACCATGGAAAGTAGCATCGTCGTTAGCTATAATAAATGATATGGATCATCAAAAATATTGATGTTAGGGTGAGGTAATGGATTTAACCTATTTACGAACCTTCCGCGAGGTGGCTAAACGTCAGAGCTTTACGCGAGCTGCTGAAGAATTGGGATATGCACAATCAAGTGTGACGATGCAGATACAGAAGATAGAGAAGGAATATGGAGTACCTTTAATAGAGAGGCATGGCCGTCAGCTGCGGCTTACCCCGCCAGGAGAAGAGTTATTGAAGCTGTTCGTGGAGATTTTGGATTTATATGATCGTTCAAAAGAAACCATCGCCCAGCAAATCGGAGGTACGTTAACTATTGGGACGATAGATTCTTTAGCGGCCTTTTATTTACCTCCTTACCTGCAGCAGCTAAGGACTAAATTTCCGAAGCTGGATATTCATCTGCAAACGATGCAGGAAGCTAATCTTCTTGCCAAAATAAAAGATGGCGAAGTAGATCTAGGCTTAATGTTGGATCGCACCACTGCGGATTCCATCCTTGAGCGTACGATCGTCAGAGATGAGCCGCTTGTTTTGATAGCTCCCATTCATCATCCGCTTGCCCAGATGGATACGGTAACCCTACAGGATCTGAATAACTGTGAGCTAATAGTCTCGGAGGAAAGCTGTATTTACCGGAGTTTGTTCGAGAATTTGTTAAAAGAGCACGGGATCATATTCCGCATAGGTTTTGAGCTTTCGAATCTGGAGGCCATTAAACGTTGTGTAATGAATGGTCTTGGCATTGCTTTGTTACCCAAAATCGTGGCAGAGGAAGAAATTGAACGGGGAAGCTTGGCTGAGTTGTCCTTTGTTCATCCCGAAATTCATTTTGATCTGCAGCTTCTCATGCACCCTAAGAAGTGGAAATCACAACCACTGCAATTTTTAATCCAAATGCTGTTTGCAAATCATTAGTTTATTCCCATCAGGGTCTTTTACTACAAACCATTTTTGATCTTGAATTTCGGTTACTATATTTACACCGAGCTCCTTTATATAGTTGAAAGAGGCTTGCAGATCATCGGTTATAAGCATAAGAGCAGGTGTTGTAATTGGAGGAGCCCCTTCAGGCTCTAAACCTCCCCACATGGGCATGGTGTCCAGAATGATCCCAGTGCTTCCTTGCATAGTTAACGGACATAAATGACCGTTTATAATCGAATGATCTGCTTCTTGGAGTCCTAGGACTTGGCAATACCAGTTACGGGCTTTTTCAATATCGTGTACGGGGATAAATACACTGCCAATCAAATTCTTAATGGGACTTGTTGCTGAAGAATTTACAATGGACTGTGCTTGTTCATGCATTTGAATCCCTCCAGAGAAGATGCTAGACCTTTATTTGTAATTTATGTATCTAATCTATTTAAAACATAGAATCATCCTATGTGCAAGTTGAATGTTATTTATCGATCAAATCCTAAATTTGTATGCAAAATACAGCTTTATTTAATGAAAGTCGCTGTAAATATTGACATTGAAAATGAGTTTATGTTATATAAAAAGAAGAATTAGCACTCATCTAAGAAGAGTGCTAATCACGATGTGCTGGATAAGAAGGTTATTTTGAAAGGAGATTTATTTATTCATGGCCAAAAAAGAGTTTAAAGCCGAATCGAAAAGATTGCTGGAAATGATGATTAACTCCATTTATACACAACGGGAAATATTCCTGCGTGAGCTGATTTCCAATGCAAGTGATGCGATTGATAAGATCTATTACAAAGCATTAGCTGATGAAGGCCTGGTCTTCAATAAAGAGGATTATTATATTAAAGTGACCGCCGATAAGGCGAACAGAACCTTGACGATTTCCGATACAGGTATCGGGATGACACAAGAGGAGCTGGAGAATAACTTAGGTACAATCGCGAAGAGTGGATCTCTTGCTTTTAAGAAAGAGAACGAAGCTAAAGATGGCCACAACATCATCGGGCAGTTCGGGGTGGGCTTCTACGCTGCGTTTATGGTGGCTGATGACGTTATAGTGATCAGTAAGGCATTAGGCAGTGACGAGGCCTTTAAATGGGAGTCTAAGGGCGCTGACGGCTATACCATCGAGACTGTCGAGAAGGATTCTGTCGGCACTGATGTGATTTTGAAGATTAAAGAGAATACGGAAGAAGATCAATATGATGAATATTTGGAAGAATATCGCCTGAAATCTATCATTAAAAAATACTCCGACTTCATCCGTTTCCCAATTAAAATGGACGTGAAGGAGCAAAAGCCAAAAGAAGGCACGGAGAACGAGTTCGAAGAAGTTATTCAAGAACAAACCGTAAACAGCATGGTGCCTATCTGGCGCAAGAACAAAAGCGAGCTGACTACAGAAGATTATGATAACTTCTATGCAGAGAAACGTTACGGCTTCGATAAGCCGCTTAAACATATTCATATCAGTGCTGATGGTGCTGTAGTGTACAATGCAATCCTGTTCATCCCAGAAAATACGCCGTTTGACTATTACACAAAGGAATATGAAAAAGGTCTTGAGCTCTATTCCAACGGTGTGCTGATCATGAACAAATGTGCGGATCTGCTGCCTGATTACTTCAGCTTTGTAAAAGGTATGGTGGACTCAGAGGATCTGTCCTTGAACATTTCCAGAGAGATGCTCCAGCATGACCGTCAGCTGACTCTGATCGCTAAGAACATTAAGAACAAGGTGAAAAGCCAACTGCAAAGCCTGCTGAAGGATGAAAGAGAGAAATATGAGCAGTTCTATAATGCTTTTGGTAGACAGCTTAAGTTTGGTGTCTATAACGATTATGGGATGCACAAAGACACCCTTCAAGATTTGTTGATGTTCTATTCCTCTAAGGGGAAGAAGCTGGTTACGCTGGACGAATACGTTTCAAGAATGCCAGAAGATCAGAAGTATATCTACTATGCTTCCGGAGAGTCGATCGACAGAATCGAGAAGCTCCCGCAAACCGAGCTTGTATCGGATAAAGGGTATGAAATTCTCTACTTCACTGATGATATTGATGAATTTGCGATCAAGATGATTCAGTCTTATAAGGAAAAAGAATTTAAATCCGTATCCAGCGGAGATCTGGGGATCGAAGCCGACGAAGCGGACAAGCCAACGGAAGCGGAAGAGAACGAAAACAAGGAGCTTTTTGAAGCGATGAAGGACATCCTGTCCGGCAAAGTGAAAAATGTTAAAGCTTCCAAACGTTTAAAGACTCATCCGGTATGTCTCTCTGCCGAAGGTGAACTGACAATCGAGATGGAGAAAATCCTGAAATCGATGCCGAATGGCCAAGAGGTGCAAGCGGATAAGGTACTCGAAATCAACATCCATCACGAAGTGTTCCAGTCCTTGAAGGCGGCAGCAGAGAACGACAAAGAAAAGCTCGGTTTATATACGAACCTGCTGTACAACCAAGCCCTGTTGATCGAAGGTCTACAGGTTAGTGATCCTGTTCAATTCACCAATGATATTTGCAAAATCATGAAATAATATGAAGTACAGAGACCATCCAATTGTATTATGATTGGGTGGTCTTTTTTATTTCAGCATTTCATTTTGTTGTGCGAAAAAGGTAGTAATCAATACCAGAGTCATTATTTGTGCAACCGCTGATCGAATAGATAATTTCATCTTGTGTGCTTTTTTTACTTGTGACTTCGGAGCAGGTATCGGTTCTGATTCCTGTGTTGCTTCCACCGAATGCATCATTAGAGGTATCGTAGCTATAATTAATCACGTTACCGTCAAACTTCAAATCCTTAAATATGGGATCGCCTTCATCTGTGTAACTTGTAACGCGTATATTGTCTGCTTTTTTGCTGGAGAGATTAGTTATAAATTTCTCGAATTTATCTAGGTTGTACACTTTTTCAAAAGAAACAATATCCCCTCTACTGATGGCTTCTTTGGAAGTATAGGGTTCACTTTTGGGAACAGAATTAACTTTATGATCGGAACAACCCCATACTCCTTCTAGTAAAAGAACAGAGAGTATAAGTGAATTTACTTTTTTCACTGAGGGACCTCCTTGTAACGTATTTATATAAAAGACGGAGATTAACTGGAAAAGTTACAGTGAGCTTGATGTTTAACATTGACAATAAACAACAAATTGAGTATTATTTTCTCTAACTTGAATATGTAAAAGCAAAGAAGAGAAAGAGTACCACGGCAATTCTTTCAACAGAGAGCTCCGGTCGCTGAAAAGGAGTAAAGAAAACCCTTGGGAATATGGTCTCAGAGCTGCGCATCGAAACCTTATGGGTTGTAGGCTGCGCCGGAACCTGCATCCGTTACAGTGCTAGGGTATAAACGTTAATTAACGTCGTACCTGAAGAGGTAAATGTCATGAGGCATTTATAAAATTAGGTGGTAACACGTGAGTAGAACTCTCGTCCTTTGTGGATGGGAGTTTTTTTGTTGTCTAAAAAAGGAGGAGAAGGTTAATGAGTAATGTGTTTATAGGTGGCGCTTGGCCGTATGCGAATGGATCTTTACATCTGGGGAGATTATCAAGTGTGTTGCCTGGGGATGTGCTGGCACGATATTTTCGCTCCAAAGGGGATAACGTATTATATGTATCAGGCAGTGATTGCCATGGCACACCCGTAGCAGTTCAGGCTGCGAATGAAGGGATTACGCCGGGAGCTTTTGCAAGCAGATATCATGAAGAGTTTCTGAAGTGTTTTGAACAGCTGGGATTTAGTTATGATCTATATACTCGAACGGATCAACAGCAGCATCATAAGGTTGTGCAAGCGTTGTTTACAAAGCTGCTAGAGAATGGTCATTTATATAAAAAAACCATTGCGCAATGTTACTGCGAGGTGGATCAGCGCTTTTTGCCAGACAGATATGTGGAAGGGACTTGTCCGGTATGTGGTGAGCGGGCGCGAGGGGATCAATGTGATTATTGTTCTACGATTCTAGATCCTGCCGATTTGTTAGACAGAGTCTGCAAATTATGTGGGAATACACCAACAGAAAGGCCGACAGAACATTATTATCTTAGCTTATCTAATTTTCAGTCTGAATTAACGGAATATGTAGAGGAAGCACAATTTTGGAGAGAAAACGCTATAAAACTGACTAAACGTTATTTAAAAGAAGAGCTGCAGGACCGCGCGGTAACAAGAGACTTGTCTTGGGGTGTAGATGTTCCTGTGGCTGGATTTGAAGATAAAAAAATTTATGTTTGGATTGAGGCGGTAAGTGGTTATTTATCAGCCAGTAAGCAGTGGGCTGCACAGTCCGGAGGAAACTGGGAGGATTTTTGGTTAGAGGAAAAAGGGGCGATTACCGCTTATTATGTGCATGGTAAAGACAATATTCCATTTCACACTTTAATATGGCCGGCTGTGTTATTAGGAGCAGGAGGTCTGCATTTACCGGACAGGATTATATCTAGCGAATATTTAACCCTTGAAGGGCAGAAATTCTCCACTAGCCGAAATTGGGCGGTCTGGGTACCTGATATTTTAGAGCGGTATCAGCCAGATTCTATTCGTTATTTCTTAATTGCCAATGGACCTGAGAAGCGGGACACGGATTTTTCCTGGAGAGAGTTTATTTATAGCCATAATGGAGAGCTGCTTGGAGCATTTGGTAACTTAGTGAACCGTTCATTGGCTTTTGTAGATAAGTTTTATGAAGGGAAAGTGCCAAATGGGCAATTAGATAAGGGGTGGAAGGACAATATCGACCTCTTGTATCTGGAATCAGGACGGCTTATTGAGGCTGGGAATCTAAAAGATGCGCTGGAGTTTATTTTTTCTTATGTGCGCAAGGCAAACCAGTATTTCGATCTGCAAAAACCATGGATACAGATAAAAGAGGATCAGGTTTCTTGTGATTCTGCAATATACACATGTGTGCAGATTATTGCGAACTTAGCGAATTTGTTGCATCCGTTTCTACCGTTCTCTTGTGACAAGATCAGGGGGTTCCTGTCGTTAGAACTACCGAATTGGCAGCCTTGCTCGGTGCCCCCTTACCAACAGGTTACTGATTTACAATTATTGTTTGAACGAATTGATATTAGCCGTATTAAAGAAGAAGAGGATAGGCTAGATCAACAGCAAGTGAATAAATAGAGCTGGTATTTATCCATTCCTGAAGCTTTCAATAAACTTGGAAGCCAATGATGATAAGTATTTATCCTTAATCCAGACGGCGGCGACCCGCGTGCGTAGTGATTCACTACTGATTTCTTTATAGATCAAATTACGGTTACTCGTTAATTCGAAAGCGGATTTGGGGATGATTCCAATGCCAAGACCAGCGTTTGCCCAGAGCAGTGTTGTTCTAGCATCATCATTCATACAGAAAATCAGCGGATCAAAGCCGTTCTCAAGACATGTTTCCCGGATAAGCTGCTCAAAACGGCGGTAGATAATAAGCGGCTTATCCTTTAACTCACCGATCTCAATAAAGTTTTCATCCGTTTTCCAGTCATACTCAGGTGTCATTACGGCAATCATAGGTTCAGCTTGTGTGTAAAGACATTCTAAATTTGTACCATTAAAGGGTGTCCTAACAATCCCGACTTCGACAATACCTTTATTCAGGAGGTCAATGATTCTAAAGGTATTTCCTTCATGAATCTCAAACTTCACACCTCTATACGTTTTGTGAAACTCACATAGCCGATCTTGAAGCAACGTAGCTCCAGAGGAAGAAACAGTACCAATGGCTAGGGTTCCTTTTAAACCTTTGACAAAATCAGTGAGCTCACGGGCAGTGGAATCTGCCAGCTCCAGGATTTGTTGGGCACGGTCCCGCAATATGGCTCCAGCTTCAGTGAGCTGCACGCTGCGTGGACCTCGTTCCACTAGCTTTACACCGAGTTCTTCCTCTAGGAGCTTTAGCTGCTGGCTCAGCGGAGGCTGGGCCATTTGCAGTTTTTTGGCTGCAGATGTAATCTGCCCTTCCTCAGCTATCGCCATAAAATATTTAAGTTGTCTAATATCCATATAAAAATCCTCCGAACTTGAGATATGCTAATCGTATGGGAGCGATACGAATCCAATATTATTAATATGTGAGTAGATATGCCATAATCATAACTGTTCTTATACATATTTCAAGTGGTTAAATACTTCTTATGTTGGGTGTGGATGAATTTGTTCAAAATTGCAGTATATTTAAAGCCGTACAAAAAAGAAGCGATCATTGGACCGATCTTCAAACTGATGGAAGCGATTCTGGAGCTGATTTTGCCTACCATTGTCGCATTGATCATCAACAACGGGGTTGGTAATCATGACAGCGCCTATGTTTACCGCATGGGTGGCCTAATGGTGCTGATGTCACTGCTTGGCTTCGGCTGCTCCATGGTATGCCAATACTATGCAGCCCGGGCTTCACAGGGATTCGGTACGACACTACGCAATAAGATGTTTAGACATATCACATCTTTGTCGTATGCTGAGCTGGATACCTTAGGTACGCCTACACTGATTAATCGGATTACCAATGATGTAAACCAGCTGCAAATTGCTGTGGCTATGCTAATTCGTCTAGTTATTCGTGCGCCGTTTATCTGCATCGGGGCTATCCTAATGTCCATGATTTTGGATTTTAGATTATCGCTGATTCTAATAGCGGCAACACCGGTTTTTGGC
Source organism: Paenibacillus sp. FSL H7-0943 (assembly GCF_037963265.1). NCBI lineage: Bacteria > Bacillati > Bacillota > Bacilli > Caryophanales > Paenibacillaceae > Paenibacillus > Paenibacillus sp. FSL H7-0943. Next base: position 4,140,188 of record NZ_CP150148.1, on the reverse strand, counting down.
ATTATTTTATATTTTATTATCACCCGCAGTGCTCCTTTGTACCGAAAATACCAGCAGAAGCTGGATGCCCTTGCGCTCGTACTGAGTGAGAATTTGTCGGGGATTCGAGTAATTCGTGCTTTTGCCAAAAGACGTACAGAAAAAGAACGTTTTGATGCTTCGTCCGATGATTTGACTACTACAGCGATCCGGGTTTCGCGGATATCTGCTTTGCTTGGGCCGATGACTACACTTGTAGTAAATGCGGCAATCATTGCTATTTTGTGGGTAGGCGGAATTCATATCGATGGGGGCCGATTGTCTCAAGGGGAGATCATTGCCTTCATCAATTACATCACTCAAATCTTGCTGGCGCTGATAGTGGTCTCCAACTTGGTTATTATTTTTACAAAAGCCTCATCCTCAGCTAATCGTGTGAATGAAGTGCTGGGTGTTAAGGTCTCCGTGTCTGAGGAAGGAAATGCTGTGATTGCTGAACCTGCCCCTGCTGCCCCTGCTATACAATTCGATCACGTATCCTTTGGGTATAATACGACAGGTGAATCGGCATTAGAGGATATATCTCTAGTAATTAATCGCGGAGAGACCGTGGGCCTGATTGGCAGTACGGGTTCAGGTAAGTCTACTTTTGTGAATTTGATCCCTCGTTTTTATGATGCGGTGCAAGGTGAAGTAAAAGTGGATGGTGTGAATGTCCGAGATTATAAGCTGCATCAGCTTCGTGAGAAGATCGGGATTGTACCGCAGAAAGCTGTGCTGTTTACAGGAACGATCGCTGAGAATATACGTTGGGGCAAGGAAGATGCAACTGAGGAAGAAATCATGCAGGCAGCCTCTATTGCTCAAGCGGAGGAGTTTATACGTAAATTACCCGAAGGGTTGAATACGCAAGTATCTCGTGGGGGATTAAATTTATCCGGTGGACAAAAGCAGCGCTTAACCATAGCTCGTGCAGTAGTAGGAAAGCCATCGATTCTTATTTTGGATGACTCCTCCAGTGCGCTGGATTTCTCCACAGATGCGGCACTTCGAAAGGCTCTCAAAGAGAGCAGCCAGGAAATGACCGTACTCCTTGTCTCGCAGAGGGTAAGCACTGTAAGACAAGCGGATAAAATAATGGTATTTGAGGAAGGGCGGATCGCCGGTGTCGGAACCCATGAGGAGCTGATGCGTGGTTGTGAGGAGTATAAAGAAATCTGCCTGTCCCAGCTATCAAGTGAGGAGTCGGGCCAATGAACAAAAACAACATTTGGAAAAGACTTATTGTATACACAGGGCATTATAAAAAAATAGCTATAGGTGCAGTAATCTGCGCAATACTTAGTGTGATTGCCAGTCTAATTGGCCCGCTGCTCATCGGTAGCGCCATCGATTTTATGATCGGGCCGGGAGAGGTTGATTTTGACGCCGTACTTAGACTGCTTTTGATTCTGGCAGGGGTGTATATTGTCGGCAGCTTTTTCGGATGGCTTCTTACCTACCTGACTAATCGAATTGCCTACCGGACTGTATATGACTTACGGCGGGAGCTTTTTGATAAATTAAATGTTTTGCCGCTAAAATTTCATGATAACCACCCGCAAGGGGACAGCATCAGCCGGTTTGTTAATGACATGGATGCGGTCTCTGATGGACTGCTGCAAGGCTTCTCAACACTGCTCACGGGGATCATCACTATCGTGGGGGCAATTGTACTTATGTTGTACATTAGTCCTTTAATGACCCTAGTTGTTCTTCTGTCAGCACCCGTTACATTTTTTGTGGCAAGATTCATTACGATGCGCTCCCAGAAGATGTTTAAGGAGCAGGCTAAAATTCTGGGCGGTCTCAACGGATACGTGGAGGAAATGATTGGCGGACAAAAAGTGGTCACAGCTTATCATTATGAAGACCGTGCACTGACCCAGTTTGAAGAACGAAACGAGACTTTGTACCAGACTGGTGTGAAATCACAATTTTACGGTTCCTTGTCCAATCCGACAACACGGTTAGTAAATAATATTACCTTCTCTGTTATCGCGATGATCGGTAGTGTTATGGTGATTCGCGGGCTTGTGACGGTAGGGGATTTGTCCAGCTTTTTGATCTTCTCCAACTTGTTCGCTAAGCCGTTTAATGAAATTACAGGTGTGATTACGCAGCTTCAATCGGCAACGGCATCAGCGCAGCGGATCTTCGCCATTCTAGACCTCTCGCCTGAACCAGCGGATGCAACAGACGCCAAAATTATGAATACAAGCCAAGGGACGATTACCTTTGAAAAAGTATCCTTTGCTTATAATCCTGAACGTCCTCTGATTAATGATTTCAGTCTGGAAGTGAAACCAGGTACCCGGGTTGCAATTGTAGGGCAGACGGGAGCGGGGAAGACCACACTGGTTAATCTGCTTATGCGTTTTTATGATGTGGATAAGGGTTCCATCAAGATTGACGGTGTGGATATCAAGACGATTACCCGTGACAGTCTGCGGCGTAATTTCGGGATGGTGTTGCAGGACACCTGGCTTTTTGGCGGCACAATTAGAGAAAACATTGCCTACGGCAAACCTGAGGCTACCGAAGAAGAGGTCATCGCTGCTGCTAAGGCTGCAAATGCTCATAGCTTCATTAAACGCCTGCCTGAGGGATATGATACAAAGATCAGTGGCTCAGGAGATAATTTGTCGCAAGGACAAAAGCAACTGCTTACCATAGCACGAGTGATGCTCGTAGATCCGCCTATGCTCATTTTGGATGAAGCCACCAGCAGTATTGATACGCTGACTGAGGTACGGATTCAGAAGGCTTTTCTAAAAATGATCGCTGGTCGGACCAGCTTTGTAATTGCTCACCGTTTGTCAACGATTCGAGAATCGGATCTCATTCTTTTCATGAAGGACGGAGACATTGTCGAAAGTGGCACGCATGACCAACTCCTAGCCAGCGGTGGATATTACGCCAGATTATATAACAGTCAGTTCGCATCAGCTTAGACTTTGCATTAAGAAAAAGAGCATTCAATCCCTAAATTGGGGGTGAATGCTTTTTTTGGTTGTGTTAGTTTTGTTTGGTTTGGGTGTAGCCCGCCGTTACCAAAGTCGTTTGCTCAGTGTTCCAATGTAGTTAGCTCACCGTCCCCGAAGTAGTTTGCTTAACGTTCCAAAGTAGCTATCTCATCATCACCAAAGTAATTTGTTTACCATTCCAAAGTAATTTGTTTACCGTTACGGACCGTATTGCAGCTAAATGGTGTTTTTGGTGCCTTTTTTCAAAGTAACGGACTGCATAGCACTTATTCGTCTGATTTTGCAGCAAAAAGGAGCGGATATGGCACAATAGCTGCATCTGAGTCCGAACGATGTGCAAAAAGGCATGAATTTGCGAAATAAGGGCGCCTCGGTCCGATACGTAGCAATGGCATCCACCACCAAAGGTAGATTGCTTCTGATCCGGAGTAGATTGCTTAGAAAGTAGTTTGCTCAGTGTTCCAATGTAGTTAAATCATCGACAGTTTGCTTAGCGTTCCAATTTAGTTAGCTCATCGTCAGTCTGATTAGCGTTCCAAGTAGTTAACTCACCGTCCCCAAAGTAGTTTGTTTAGCGTTCCAAAGTTAGTTAGCTCATCGTCCCCAAAGTCGTTTGCTTAGTGTTCCTAAGTAGCTATCTCATCATCACCAAAGTAATTTGTTTCCCCTTACGGACCGTATTGCAGCTAAATGGTGTTTTTGACGCCTTTTTTCAAAGTAACGGACTGCATAGCACTTATTCGGCTGAATTTGCAGCAAAAAGGAGTGGATATGGCAAAATAGCTGCATCTGAGTCCGAACGGAGTGGAAAAAGGCATGAATTTGCGAAATAAGGGCGCCTCGGTCCGATACGTTGCAATGGCAGCCACCACCAAAGGTAGATTGCTTCTGTTCTGGAGTAGAATGCTTAAAAAGTCGTTTGCTTAGCGTTCCAAAGTAGTTAGCTCATCGTCACTAAAGTAATTTGTTTACCGTTCCAAAGTAATTTGTTTACCGTTCCAAAGTAATTTGTTTACCGTTCCAAAGTAGTTTGTTTAGCCTTGCGGACCGTATTGCACCTAAATTGTGTTTTTGGCGCCTTTTCCCAAAGTAACGGACTGCATAGCACTTATCTAGCTGAAATTGCAGGAAAAAGGAGCGGATATGGCACAATAGCTGCAGCTGAGTCCGAACGGAGTGGAAAAAGGCATGAATTTGCGAAATAAGGGCGCCTCGGTCCGATACGTAGCAATGGCAGCCACGACCAAAGGTAGATTGCTACTGTTCCGGAGTAGAATGCTTAGAAAGTAGTTTGTTTAGCGTTCCAAAGTCAGCTATCTCATCGTCACCTAACTAATTATCTCAACGTCCCCAAAGTAGTTTGTTTGCCCTTACGGACCGTGTTGCACTTAATCGTAATTTTATCCCACCCGTTAGAGGTGAAAATCTCAAAATAAAATATTTGCAAACGAATGAACTATCTGGACGGGCTAAACGTATTATAAGAAACGTATATTGAACACGACGAAGCTACAGTAAATATGGCATATTGAGAGTGTTATGAGATTGGAAGGGGAGTGGCAAGATGTTGACAATCAAACATTTTACCAAAAGCTATAAGGGTGGCAAGAAGGCGGTAAATGATCTGAATTTGGTGGTCGAAAAAGGTGACATCTACGGCTTTATCGGTCATAACGGTGCAGGGAAAACAACGACTATCCGAGCAGTGGTCGGAGTTTTAGATTTTGAGGAGGGAGATATCGAGATTGGTGGGTACTCCATTAAAAAAGATCCCTTAGCCTGCAAAGCGATTACTGCGTATATTCCAGATAATCCGGATTTATACGATCATCTGACGGGCATTCAGTACTTGAATTTTATTGGTGATCTTTTTAGCGTATCGAAAGCGGATCGGGAGTTACTGATAAAGAAATATAGCGATGAATTTGAGATTACCTCTAATCTGGGGGATTTGATCTCCGCGTATTCTCATGGTATGAAACAGAAACTCGCGATTATCTCTGCGCTTATTCATAAACCGAAGCTGCTAGTTCTGGATGAACCCTTTGTGGGACTTGATCCAAAAGCGGCACACACGCTCAAGAGAATTATGGCGGATATTTGCAGCCAGGGCAGTGCGATCTTTTTTTCGACGCATGTACTGGACGTGGCCGAGAAGCTCTGCAATAAGATCGCCATTATCAAAGCGGGTGAATTGATCACTCATGGGAAAACAGAAGAGGTGAAGGGTGACAGCAGCCTTGAAGATGTGTTTTTGGAGTTGATAAAACATGATTAATATCTGGAGATTGACGAAAATTCAGCTAATCTCATCCTTTGGGTTAAATAAAGCTTTGCATACACGAGATATGAAAGAAAGACGAAAAATGCTTTTGCTGAGCATCGGTATCTTAATAGGGATTGTCATGATGGCAGTGGTTTCGTTTGGATATAGCTTCATGATAGCAGAGACCCTTGAACAGATAGGCCGGCCAGAGCTGCTGCTTGCGATTATGATGGCTGTCACTTGCTTGATTGGATTTTTTACAACGATCTATAAGGCGAGTGGGGTATTATTTGGCTCCAAAGATTACGATCTCGTAATGTCGCTGCCTATCAAAACGAGCCATATCGTAGCAAGCCGTGTAGTTCAGCTCTACGTGCTGAATATACTGTTCTCATTGATGGTGATGGTGCCAGCAGGTGTAGTTTATGCTATAAAGGTAAATCCGGCAGTAGTGTATTATTTATTTTTCATGATAACGCTGCTATTTATCCCATTAGTGCCGATCATTGCTACAACGATTATTGGGGCATTGATTAGTTGGATCTCCTCACGGTTTAAAGGAAGTCGTTTGATAAGTCTCATTCTGACTTTTGCCGTAATCATTGTTATTATTTTGGGTTCAAGCCAAATGAATGGGAATGACCCGCAGTTAATTGCAGATATGAGCACACAAATTGCCGATCAAATCTTTAACTTATATCCTTTGACGGTCATGTATGTAGATGCTGTCTGCTCGTATCAGGTAGCTCCTTTACTATTATTTATAGGAATTTCATTACTTTCTTTTATGCTGTTTACCCTTATTCTTGGCAGCAAATATAAAGCAATACACACAGGCCTTACGACTTCTTACTCAAAGAATAAGTATCAAATGAGGTCACTTGCAGTCTCTTCACCGCTTTACACATTGTATAAAAAAGAGCTGCGCCGCTATTTCAGTTCTTCTATATATGTGCTAAATACAAGTATTGGTATGGTAATGCTACTTGTCATGGCGATCACCTTACTGTTTGTTAGCTCAGAGCAATTAGGAAAGATTATTGAGATACCAGAACTCTCTAATTATCTAAGCAGATTGGCGCCACTATTTGTTTCCTTCTTTGTAGCATTAAGCTGTACGACCTCGAGTTCGATTTCGCTTGAAGGTAACCATATTTGGATTTTAAAAAGCGCTCCCGTTCCGACAAAAACTATATTATTAAGTAAAGTCGCAGTGAATCTCACCATTACTGTGCCGATTGTGATTGTTAGTAGTGTGCTTCTTATGATTTCTCTGGGCACTGGCTGGATGGAGAGCTTGTTATTGCTAATAATCCCCGTCCTATACGCTTGTCTTACCGCAATGGTAGGTGTGATCGTAAACTTGAAACTTCCTAAACTGGAGTGGACCAATGAAGTCTCTGTAATTAAACAAAGTGCTTCGGTCCTTGTAGCGATGATTATAGGATTTATCAGCTTGCTGATTCCATTTGGTTTGAGTTTTCTTTTATCTGATCTAAATGGTAATCTCGTTATGTTAGGTATTGGTGTGGTGATATTAGTAGCGTGTGGAGTGATGTATAGATACATCCAGTCCACAGGAGAATTTTTATTTCGGGCTCTTTAAAAAAAGGGCATTCCAAAAGCCGAAATTGGCTGCTGGGATGCCCTTTTTATGTGCAAGATTTATTTTCGTGAAAAATCCCTAAGTTCTACCGTCGCACTTGTTGTTCTTGTTGTTCTTGTCGCTCATTAGCTAACTGTTCAATTCCGCCCACCATTATTTTTAGACCTGTATAGAACATCTTATCGGAGCCAATTTCATTAAAAATATTGTTTTCGTACATTCGTTTTATAACATTAGGTCCATCCCCGGATAAGTGCTCAAGCGATTGTTTAAAAACCACTCTAGCATCTCCATTAGGTTCATTTTTCATGGCTAAGTCTATTCGATCCTGCTCATATTTGTCCAATTCGAATGAGATTACATAGTTTAACACGCATGCAATCAAGGAGAATTTATCACTATCGCTTAAAGGAAGATGATCCACGATCTGAAGCAAAGTATTCAGTAAAGATAGATAATTAGGTTCAGAAGGTAAGGTTCTCATCATCAGCTGAGCCGAGCAAGGATACTTATGTAAAACCCCACGAATTCGGTCTACAAAATTAAATAACTGTTCTTGCCAAGCACCTTCGAGATTCGCAGTTTCGAGGGCTTCTTTGGCGACCTCATTAGCAAGCGTCTGGAAAATGCTCTGTTTACTCTTAAAATGCCAATACAGAGAGGCGGCTTGTATTTTTAGTAGTTCTGCTAATTTACGCATACTAAATGCCTCTATGCCGATATCATCCAACAGCTCCCAAGAAGCTTTTATTATATCTTGTTCAGTGATTTGCAGATTTTTGATTCTCATCGAAACGACCTCCTGTTGCTGTCTTTCTTTATCATAAGCGAAGATGAATGGCTGGTCTACCATCGTTAGATTACTGCTTTATCTTACAGTGTTAGATATTTATATTTACAAGTGAATAAACGGGTGCTATATTAATCTTACACTGTTAGTTTAAAGGTGCGATTTTATAAAAAAAGGAGGCAGCAGTTAGCAATTTTATTAGTAAAAATCAAAAAGGATGTGTATAGACCCATGAGTAATCTTCAAGTGGAACAATCCCAACCAGTCACCAAAGAATTTTCTATAAAAGCAATACTTCCCGTAATACTGGCACTTATAACAGGAATGCTGCTGGTTATGCTCGACAGTACAATTATGAATGTAGCGATCCCGCAGCTTGAAAAAACCTTTGATGCCAGCCTAAAAACAATACAGTGGGCCATTACGGGTTATACGCTGGCTTTATCCGTAATTATCCCATTGGCCGGTTGGTTCTCGGATAAGTTTACTGCCAAACGTGTTTTTTTAGCTTCGATCGTATTGTTTACCATAGGTTCTTTATTATGCTCTATGGCACAATCCACAACAGAGCTGATAATCTTTCGTATTTTGCAGGGATTAGGCGGAGGGATGATTGCTCCAATTGGTATGGCTATGTCATTCAAAATCGCACCTCCCGATAAAAGAGGTTCAATCATGGGATTGCTTGGACTACCGATGTTAATTGCGCCTGTTCTTGGTCCTGTACTGTCAGGATGGCTGTTGGAATATGCCAGCTGGCACTGGATTTTTCTGATTAATGTTCCCATTGGCATTATTGCAATGATTGTTGGAGTGAAATTTCTTCCGGTAATAGAGAAGGGGAATAAAGCTAAATTGGATATTTGGGGTGTGATTTTAACACCGCTCGCCTTCTCCAGCTTGGTATTTGGGGTGCATAGAGGGGGAGTAGATGGCTGGGGGGATCGTATAACGATTATATCTCTTGCGTTCAGCTTCATTGCTTTAGCCTTGTTTATTTTCGTGGAATTGCGCCAAAAAGAACCGTTATTGGAACTTCGCTCTTTTCGATCTCTAGAATTTAGTAAAGGTATGATTTTGACCTGGATTAATCAGTTCGCCTTATTTGGTTCGATTCTGTTAATTCCAATTTTTTTGCAGCAGGTCAGAGGTTTTTCTTCCTTTGAATCGGGGCTTTTAGTTATTCCCCAAGCATTAATATCCTTTGCTGGCATGATTATTGGAGGAAAGTTATTTGATAAGTTTGGAGCTCGGCCCGTTGTGTTCTCTGGACTTGTGCTGCTGTCCACCGGACTCTTTCTCTTGTCACGTTTACAAAATGATACAAGTGTATACGTTATGATCAGTTATTTTGCCATTATGGGACTTGGCCAAGGATTAACTACTATGCAGCTCGGTACACATGTGCTTAAGGCCGCTCCGAAGGATCTGATCAGCCGTGTTACCCCACTTACTGCCTCTGCGCAACAAATTGTGGGTTCCTTTGCTGTCGCTATAATGTCGGGCTTATTGACTTCCAATATAGCTACACATATGAGTCAAGGGAATCAGAAACTACCCTCAGCGGCTATGGTTGCAGGATTCCACGATACGTTCCTAGTTTCATTGGTCTTGGCGCTGTGTGGTGTGGTTCTTAGTCTCTTTTTGCGTAATCCGAAGAGCTGATCCTATCGTACTCTACCAATATTTTAGCGATGTTTATTGATTGTATCCTTGGTATAATTCAAAGATTGATAACCAAGGGGGAATCTCTTAACCCGTGAAAAATATATTTGCTAGATTTACTATAATAACCCTCGCTGTCGTGCTAGCCGCCGGAGTATTTATTCAGCATATATCGGCCGATAATGGGGTTCCTTTTGAGGATATAAACACTAGTTATGCAAAAAAAGAAATCATAGATTTATATAACCGGAATATATTAACTGGCACCTCGAATACTAAATTTTCACCTACTCAATCGATTACTAGAGCTGAATTTATAACAGTACTTGATCGACTGTTGAAGCTTGATCCAGCGTTGAGTCCGGTATCTCCTTATACCGACGTAGCCAAAAGCGCTTGGTATTACGGCTGGATTCAGGCTGCGGTTCAGCTTGAACTGGCGAACGGCACTTCGGCAACTACTTTTGCACCCGCAAAAGCAGTCACTCGGCAGGAAGCGGCTGTGTGGATAGCCAAAGCTCTAAAGCAAACAAACACTGCAACTGCCGCACAAACTAATTTTAAGGATCGGCAACAAACTGCTAGCTGGGCAAGTGCTGCTGTAGCTAAGGTTAATGATCGCGGATTAATGAAAGGCGATAATAGCGGAAATTTTCGGCCCACGGACCCGATAACAAGGCAAGAGACGGCAGTGCTGATGGATCGGGTGCTGCAACATACAAGCTGGGCGGCAGAGCTGGAAAGTAATCCGGACAAACGTATTGTTATAGGCTGGCAGTATGGTCTCACGACGGCACAATTTGAGAATCATGTTCTGCAATCGAACGTCAACACATTATCACCACGTTGGTATTATGTTGGGAAAACAGGGGCAGTAACGGATTCGACAGACGCCTCGCTGGTGACTTGGGCAAAAAATAATAAGAAGCAAGTCTGGGCGATGGTTGGCAATCGATCGGATCAAGAAGCGACGCATCAGATGCTGTTGAGTACAACCGCAAGGAATACGGCAGTTAATCAGTTAGCTGCTTTAGTGAGTAAATATGGATTAGATGGACTAAATATAGATTTTGAAAATGTAGCGGCCGAAGATCGTGTGTATTTGACTTCGTTTATTACTTTATTAGCCGAGAAAATGCATTCGCTCGATGTTATCCTGTCGATGGATGTATCTCCTGATCTTGGAACGGATTGGACAGAAGCTTTTGACTATGCTGCCCTAGGCAAGCAAGTGAATTATATGGTGATGATGGGTTATGATGAGCATTATGACGGGAGTCAAGTTCCGGGGTCCAATGCCTCGCTTTCTTATGATCAAAAGGCTGTGAATACAATCCTAAAAGTTGTACCTAGTCAAAAAGTTATATTGGCATTGCCCTTATATAATCGGGATTGGACATTGAACCAGAAGGGGACGGTTTTATCCTCTCAATATATTACGCTTCCGGAGCAAAATCAGATTATCAGCAGCTATGCATCGAGACCCGTGTGGAATCCTTCGCTGGGACAATATGTCGCGGGCTACTCGAAACAAGCTATAAAACATACGATCTGGATTGAGGATGGGCGTTCATTAATAACAAAATACAACTTAGCGGTTACTAAAAAACTTGCTGGAGTAGCTTATTGGTATATAGGCGGAGAAAGCTCTGATGTATGGTCCAGCTTAAGGAATGCAGAGAAATTTTACGATTATACTTTTTAAAAATATGAAAGACTGGATGCGAATAGCCGCTTAGCTATATTGCTGTCCAGTCTTTTTATAGGGTTATTAATGCATAGCTGGTAGAATTAGATTGATTAAATCAGCCTCGCGTTACGTATTTTTTGAAGTTTTTCACGTTTAGAACTTTAACATTTTGAGCTAGAAGTTTCTTGTCGCTAACGACCCAAGTGTGATCTTTGGAGTTTTTTCTACGAATCGCAGCGAAGTTATACTTATTTCCTGCATAGATCTTAAAGCCCTGTGCAGCACAATCCGCACAAAACTTAACGCATTCACCTTTATTCCAATCTGGAAAGGAAATCTGCTGGAAGACATTTCGTTTTACGAGTAGGGTCGCACCCTGAACATTGGTTACCTGTTTATTTTCCATATGAAGATAACGAAGCAAAAGTAGCTTCTTATCAGTTAAATACATATAGTGAGCTCGTTTTCCAACGATATCAGCTTTAGTTTTATGGAGGATGTTCATACTATCCGTTAAATAGTTGGCAGAGTAATAATCGTCGTCATCAAATTTAGCGATACAACTATAATTCGCTAAGTGCACACCAAAATTCAGACAAAACCCCAGTGAACGATATTCTGGTAGTTTATAGATCCGTACGTTTTTATGTTTTTTTGCAGCATGTATATAGTCTTCTATTTTCAAGCTATCATTATTAATGATCACGATAAGCTCTTTAGACTTGAAATTCTGTCGTTGATAGTTATCAAATATTGTTTTAATACAATCCATTCGTTTTGTACAAGTTAGAATAGACACAGCAGATGAAGTAGATTCAGCAGTTAATTTCATAACGAAATCTTTGGACGGCGTCCAACAAAATTCCTGTAGTTTTTAATATTCCGGATGATCTTATGGTTAGCTATTAGTGTACTATCACTGATGATCCATGTATGTTTTGAAGAGTTTTTTCTACGTATGGCAACGAAGTTATTTTTACTTGCAGAATAAACCTTATAACCTTTCTTTTTGCTTCTGCTGCAAAAGAGATCATCCTCACCTACGTTTTTATTAGGAAATTTCACATGATCGAATACTTTTCGTTTGAAGACGAGCGTAGCGCCAGGGAGATGGGTAACCATTCGGTGTTCATCATTTGCGAAACGAAGAATCAAAGTCTTTGAACCTAGTAAATACATATAGTGAGCCCGTTTTCCTAGGATATCAGCTTTAGTTCTTTTTAAGGTCAGAATACTTTCCGTCAAATAATAAGGGGCATAATAATCGTCGTCATCAAATTTGGCGATGGTATGATATTTGCATTTTGTTACGGCATAGTTTAAGCATGAACCGAGAGATTGCTGTTCAGGTTTACGATATATCTTAATATTTTTGTGTTTTTTAGCTAAGGTTTGGTAGGGGGATAGTGGAATTTTATTATTATTGATAATAATGATAAGTTCTTTATTGGCATATTTTTGTCTGCTGTAATTTTGAAATAGGTTGTTTAAATAATTATGGCGATTGGTACAGGTAATAATAGAAATACCTTGTTGGTTCGCCTTGTTGTGAGGTACAGCACTCATTTAACCAACCCCTCATATGCATTTTTGGGAAAAGTCTCATAATACGATATGTCCAAGTTAGGATAGAGTAACGGCATATCAACCTCTTAAAAGCAAAAATGGACTTGTTTAAAAAACACAAAACCCACAGTGATAGCTGTGGGTTTTGTAAGAGAGACACATCATATGAAACACTTTGGATGTTTGTTCAGAAACAAGATTCAATGATGGATACGCCATTCTCGATTCTCGCCTTACTCTGCGTTAAATAATCCTTGGTCCAATCATCTAGGTTAGACATATCAAAACTCCGGTACATCCCCGTATAAACAATAATCTCTCTTAATCGAAGAAAAAGAGGAATTAACTTCAGCTCATTTTCTGAAATCCTGTTCTCTTTAACGTAGCCTTTCAGAAAATGCTCCATAAAACGCTGACATTGAAGCTGCCTGTCCTCCATACTATCATCCCCGTAAACGTAGACTAGATAATACAGTTGAATGGCGATATCTTCTACAAACCAGCTGTACTGAGCTTCATCAAAATCAAACAAGGTCAGCTTGCCATTGTCGACCAAAAAGTTGCCTACATTGATATCCCCATGGATGAGACCATAGGTATTTATATTAGCGTCGAGATGCTTTAGTTGATCCATAAGCGCCTTACAGCTTTCCAAAACACCACTTTGGGATGGAGGAATAAACCTGGTTACATTCTGCAGGTAGTAGTTCTGATGCCACGCATGTCTTTTGGACTGTGGTTTATAAGATTTTGCTAATCTGTGCATTTGTCCAGTGATCATGCCACACTGCTCATAGAGGTCTAGATCCTTCAGGCAGTCTGGGTAACCTATTCGTTTCCCTTGTGCTTTTTCAAAGGAAGATACCATAAAGCATGAATCACCAATCTCTATTTGCTCAACTAGATTACCCAGAAGAGAACCTACGGGTCTTGATACGGAAACGCCATGATCTGCCAGGTATAGAATCCATTCAAGTTCAGCCGTTAACAATTCTATACTGCGTAGCGAGCTATGAGTAAATCTTAGAATATATTGATGATTGCTAAGTTGATATTCATAAACAAAATTTTGAAATCCGCCAATGAAGCTTAGCTCATCTATGGGGATACCGTATTTCGTGCAGGCAGCACTTACAATCTGGTCATTAAATAAGGACTTAATCTTTTGTTCCAAGGGTTCTACTCCGTTCTACATTACAATGATTTTATCGAAATCGTTCTGGAGCTTTCCTGGACCTCAATAAGCAGCGGTCGTTCTTGTGGGTTGAGATTTGGGGCATGAATGGCCAGCATAAGTCTGCCCGTCAAATCACGAAACAACATTCCATGTCCGCCATCTTTGGCATAAAGAGGCTCAGGATCATGTTGCCAAGGTCCGCTAATGTCACCGCTGACGGATCGGGCTAAACCCATGGCATAACCACTAGCTCCACTGCTAGACCACAACATAAGCAGCTCACCACTGCTAGTCTGATGCATAAAAGGACCGTCAGTTACGTATTGCCCTTCTTTGCCGCCTACCGTCCAAGGAGCTTGTGAAGCCTGGAAAAGCAGCATAGGTTCGCCAATAGTAGCACTTAAATCCTCCTTCAGCCGAACGGCATACATTTCTCCATCAGTCACTTCAATCCATTCACGGCAAAAGATCATCCAAGGTTTGTCTTCTTTATCTACATATAACGTTCCGTCAAGGCACTCCCAAGAAGCAGGGGTAATCGGATGATTACTGATAGGGAGATAAGGACCCTCAGGTGTTTCCGCGCTTAATATTTGTGTCCCCCGTGGAACGCTATGTCCTTTAAAAGAAGCGAACATATAATATTTTCCGTTGTAGCGGTGAACCTCTGGTGCCCAGAAATGATGATCAGCCCAAAAATCAGTATCTGGACGAAAAGCAGCAATGGGCCCGGACCATTCCTGAAGATCTGAGCTGATATATACATCGAAGCCGTGAGGTGCGCCACTCCAAGCTGTTAGGCCATCTGTGCCAAATAAATAGTATTGTTCAAGTTCAGGCACAGATAGGATATAGGGATCTCTAAAGTTAATATCAGATAATGTTTTCATTAAGGTGCCCCCAATTTACAAGCTATCATCTGCTTAATTTTACAATATTTTCTTTAGGCTTGGAAGCGTTACTTCATTTGCTCGTCTTGTAGCAAACGTATTTTCATTACTCCGGGTGTACAGCCGTAGTTTTTTCGGAAGACACGTATAAAATAATTAGTCTCCATGGCCAGCTGAAGCGCTATATCTTGAACGGGAATCTCCACATCCTCCGTCATTAATTGCAGCGCCCGCTCCAGCCGCAGATTCTGCAAATACTTATGCGGAGTGACCCCATATTCCTGCACAAATAAACGCTGGAAATGCTGCACAGAGTACCCGACTGCTGCTGCAAGATTGGAGATCAGAAGCGGTTCTGTGTAATGTTCGTTGATCAGCCCGACGGCTGTAGTTAGGGCTTCATTTCGGACCGACTCGAAGGCTAGACGATTACCGGAGACTTCTGAACTCTTGGCAGGGCGCAGCATCAAGAGCAGTCTATAGAGTGTGATAGACAACTCTTGCATCCACATCTCGTCCTGCCGATTGGGGGCAGGAGAATTCACCGTATGCCAGATTTGGCCGATTTCTTCCCAGCATTGTTCAAAACGATCCGTTCGATAAGGAACAGAAGGGAGCAGTTCAAGCGCTTCCAGCAATCCATGAGCTTGACTGCCTTGAAAGCCGATAAAGCCAACATGCCACGGTTCATGAGAGGTAGGATAATATTCATGACCACGATCGGGCGGGAAGGCAAAAGCCATCCCCGGTTCCAGTATGATTTCTGTGCCACTTTCCAGATCACGAAATAACCCGGTTCCGGTCCGGATTAAAAAGATTTGATACACAGGAAATCCTGCTGGGCGCACATGATGGAATTGGATATGGCGACCTACAGAGTAGGGGGATAGGGGCAACGTTCCAGAGTCGCGCGGTAATTCAATCAGAGAAAAAGGTAGCAGGTTTATCACCTCATCTTCATTTTGTGCTATCACTTCGAGACTATATTCCTACTGATTGAAATGAATTTTCTTATATTATAAATAGTATAAATGATGATTCCTGAATAAGATAGCTTACGCTTCTAGCCTATCATCAGAGAATAGTCCCATTCTATAAATGGGCAGAATTGAGAGGATGATCGTACACAATGAATAAAAAACATTCCCCGATAAGCAGAAAAGCTGGTGTCATGCTGCACGGTGCTGATTATAATCCTGAACAATGGCTGAAATATCCGGAAGTATTGCGTGAGGATATCCGATTAATGAAGCTGGCGGGCTGCAATGTCATGTCCGTAGGCATTTTTTCGTGGGTATCTCTTGAACCTGAAGAGGGTGTGTTCACTTTCGAATGGTTGGATGGTGTACTTGATTCTTTTGCAGAGAATGGGATTTACGCTATCTTGGCAACGCCAAGTGGTGCCCGCCCAGCATGGATGTCGCAAAAATATCCAGAAGTCTTAAGAGTGGAGCGTAACCGTGTTCACAATTTGCATGGCTTCCGTCATAACCATTGCTTTACCTCACCAGTGTACCGGGAGAAAACTGCAATTCTGAATGCAAAGTTAGCGGAACGGTACAGCCAGCATCCAGCCATTATCGGTTGGCATATTTCGAATGAGTTCGGTGGGGAGTGTCACTGCGAGCTCTGCCAGGATGCTTTTAGAGAATGGCTGAAAGTGAAATATAATAACAGTTTGGATGAGGTGAATCATGCTTGGTGGGCTACTTTTTGGAGCCATACCTACACTTCATGGTCACAGATTGAATCCCCAGCTCCACATGGTGAGACACAAGTACACGGCTTGAATCTTGACTGGCGGCGTTTTGTTAGTGAACGGACGATTGATTTCTGCCAGCACGAGATCAATACCGTTCGTCCTTATAATCCAGAGCTGCCAATCACGACGAATATGCATATGATCGATGGCATTGATTACCGCGAGCTGGCCAAAATCCTGGATGTGGTCTCATGGGACGCTTATCCAGACTGGCATTATACCGAAGACGGTGACGATACTAGATTGGCAGCATGGACGGCGATGCACTACGACTTAATGCGCTCTTTTAAAAAGAAACCGTTCCTGCTGATGGAAAGCACGCCATCCCTTACGAACTGGCAATCGGTCAGTAAGCTGAAACGTCCCGGAATGCACAAGCTGTCTTCCTTGCAAGCGGTAGCGCATGGTTCGGATTCTGTGCAGTATTTCCAATGGCGCAAAAGCCGCGGATCAAGTGAGAAGTTCCACGGCGCAGTTGTAGACCACAGTGGCCACTCCGAGACTCGAGTATTCCAAGATGTAGCGGAAGTAGGAAAGACGCTGGCGGGAATGACGGAAGTAGTGGGTACGTCCACTCCGGCGAAGACGGCGATTATTTTCGATTGGGACAACCGCTGGGCGATAAAGGATGCGCAAGGCATCCGTAATTCCGGATTACGTTATGAGGAGACGGTGCTACAGCATTATCGTGCACTTTGGGAGCTGGGCATTCCAGTTGATATTATAGGCTCTGGAGATGATCTGTCTGCCTACAAGCTGGTTGTTGCCCCTATGTTATATCTGATTAGTGAAGAGAATGGAAAGCGCATTGAGAAATATGTGGAGCAAGGCGGCACTTTCCTCGCAACCTATTGGTCAGGAGTAGTTAACGAAACGGATTTATGTCATCTGGGAGGATTCCCTGGTCCACTGCGCAGAACACTGGGGATTTGGGCAGAGGAGACAGAAGGGCTGCACAGCCGTGATCTGAACGGGTTAGTAATGGAGGTAGGTAATAAACTTAAGCTAAGCGGTGACTACGATGCGCATGAGATAGCCGAGCTGATTCATTTGGAAGGTGCAGAGGCTTTGGGGCATTATCGCAACGATTTCTATGCGGGCCGTCCAGCGCTTACAGTCAATCGTTTTGGTGAAGGAAATGCGTACCATCTTGCTACCCGTGTGAAAGACACTTCGTTCTATGTTGAGCTATACGCAGCGATCACATCTAAGGCAGGAATTACCCGTGCGATGGATAGTGAGCTTCCAGCAGGTGTGACTGCACAACTTCGCACAGATGGCGAAAGTGATTATGTTTTTGTGCAAAATTTCAGCGGCAGTCCGCAAACGGTAGAGCTGGATGGAGCGGAATACACAGACTTGGAAACAGGTCTTTCAGCTCCGGCCCTATTGAATCTAGCGGTGAATGGACTTGCGATGTTGAAGCGTAAAGCATTAGTATAATAAAAAGGCAGGACCTGAGTTTCAGGTTCTGCCTTTTTTTTGAATAGAATCAGTTCTTAACTCTTCCCATCATAATGGTGTTATACAATTTGCCGTCCGATAGAAGTTTATCTTTCTTTAAAATCCCTTCAATTTCAAAGCCAAGCTTTTGATATAGCTTAATAGCGTTGGTGTTCGTTTCCAGCACATTTAGGGTGATCTTTTGAATACCATTAGTGTCAGCCCAGGCAATCGATTCGGCGAGAAGATTTTTTCCAATACCATATCCCCAATAATCCTGCAGCACACATACTCCAAATTCTACTTTATGAGCAAATCTTTTTAAGGGATAACCTTCGCATCTGGAGAACGCAACGATTTGATTATCAACTACTGCGACTAGAAAAAGGTTATTATTTTTCTCAGAATCGGCTTGAATAAGCTGTTCAAACCCTTTTTCGTCAATAAAGGCTTCGCCTGGTTCCCGATCTAAATTCTCGGTTTCTCCATCGATCCGCACTCTTAATTCAGATAACACTTTAGCGTCTTTAGAGGCAGCAGATCTAATGCTGTATTGGATTCCATTCACTGTAAATGTTTGAGGATTAATGATCATATGTCCTCCGTGACGATGGGTGATGTTAGAATTATTGCTTCGATGCCCTCAATGATCCGAGTGAAATAAGCTGCTTCATGAGGCACAAAATGAGTCCGATCCACACTTTGTTGAATGTTGATTTTTTGTCCGTTTGAATCCACTTTGAAACCATTGATTTGTAGACTATGTATTTCTCCTTGCCAAAAGCTTCGGAAGTCGGCAAACTTTGTGATAACTATTCCTGCGACCTCTTCTTCTTGCAGCTTAAAATCGTCCAGAGGATAAGGATTGTTATAAACAAAAACATGCGCTCGTTCTTTATCGATAAGATTTTCTTTGATCATACTGTAAGGAATTGTACCTAAGGGAATCAGCTCATCAAAAGCTAGCTCCAAACCGAGTTCTTCTTGAACCTCGCGAATCCCGTCCTCTACCTTTTCGTGTGTCAGCAAATGTCCAGCGGCCGTGATGTCCAGCAATCCTGCATAATCTTGTTTCTGCTCACTACGAAGCTGTAAATAAATATAGGGGATTTCTTGGGTTTTGCTTATAAACCAGCAGTGGAAGGTCTCGTGCCAATGTCCTAACCGATGTACTTCTGCCCGTGGAGCTGTACCGATTCGGTGACCCGCTTCATCAAATATAGTAAGTATCTCATTATGCATAGAAAAGCTCCTTTGTGAAAATATCTACTGCTTAAAGCCTATCATAAAAACGATCGAATTGCTTAATGTCCCCAAGTGATTTTTATTGACATCGTTAAGAAATATATGTATATTTTTGGATGTTAATCAAAGGAGGAGTTAAATGAATTTAGTAGCCATGAAGCAGGAAGACTTGGACACTTTAAGTGATGAAAGGTTAGGATGGGCCTGTATGGAGCCTACCTTTCAGCTGATTCGCGGAAAATCGCCATCGACCAAATCAGAAGTGATCTCGAAGCTCACAGAGGGGCAACAAGCCTTATGTATGTTCAGAGTGCTATATGGTCACAGCTGTAATTCCGAAGGAGAATATTATGCTTGGATTTCCTACATGCAAGACCTGCCAGGGTATTGGACAGGGGTGATAGGAGGCATACGATTTTTTGACGATTCACCCATGATTCTTTTGCTTCAGGAAACAAAGACATTTCTCGAGGAAAGAAATCATCGACTGGGTAAAGAGTGGGCGGATGCGGCCATCACGGATTTGGATCGAGACCCTCAGCTGTTAGAAGTAATTAGTGAGTTATTCGAACGATATAAGAACCTGACACCAAATACGCATAGAATTATCGGCGATTATATTCGCACTCATCCAGAGGAGTTTGTAGAAATAGGGTGTTCATAATTATGAATATGAAGAAACGTTATGTATTTCTCGTACTCATTTTTTTATTAATCGAAATCCCTGTAATTATTAATCTCTACCATAGTTATAATTCATTTGAGAATTTAGTGTTGGATCAAATCGATGAAACTGAAATCACCTCAATCGAGATTGAGAAATCTTTAGTGGATGAAAAGGTAGTGATTGAAGATCCGAAGGAAATTGAAAAGATCATTTATGCTTTTTCAGATGTAAAATTGAGAAGAAGTAGTGCTTTGGACAAATCTACGGAGACCTACTGGATAAGTATTATTGTAAATAACAGCTTGAGGTTTGGCATGAATCTTACGGATACTAACTTCCTGTATGTGACAGATCTTGATAAGAAGGACAAATACAGTTCGGGAAACTTTAGAATGACTAGTGATTTTGATGTGAATTCCATTGCAAGCTTATTTAAATGATGTAGAACGATCCACAACCACTGATACTGAGATTTTCGGACCCAGATGCCCCTATTTGCGAATTTATCGCCTTTTGAGCAGGTTTTCGGACTCCAACGACGCTATTGCTCATGAAAGAGCTTATAATTGGTGTTTTTTGCGCCAATAGCGGCTATGAGGTCCGATAGCTATCCAAATAGCGGATAAAACGGTGTATAAGGTCAGCTGAGTCCTTTAGCTGCTGCGTGTGCAGATTGTTCAGTTGAGTCTGATAGTGCTTCATATCCACACAAAAAATGGGTGCCCCTATGGGACACCCATTTTTGTATGGATTATCTAGCCATCCATCCGCCATCCACATTAAGAACGTGACCGTTCAAGTAGTCAGATGCTGCGGAAGCCAAGAATACAGCAGGGCCTTTAACGTCATCAGGCGTTCCCCAACGTGCTGCAGGGATACGGTCTAAGATAGAGTCCGAACGACTTTGGTCGGCACGGATTGGTGCGGTATTTTCAGTAGCCATATAGCCTGGTGCAATTGCATTGATGTTCAAACCGGAGCCTGCCCATTCATTGGCAAAAGCTTTAGTAAGACCCGCAACCCCGTGTTTACTCGCAGTGTAACCAGGGACATTGATTCCGCCTTGATAGGAGAGCATGGAGGCGATGTTAATGATTTTGCCGGATCCTCTTTCCAGGAAGTGGCGGCCTGCGATTTGCGACAGAAGGAAAACTGTGTTCAGGTTCAAATTGATGACATCAAACCAGTCTTTTTCACTATGATCTTTTGCCGGTGCACGGCGGATCATTCCTGCGCAGTTTACGAGAATGTCAACATGTCCGGTCAGCTCTAGCGCTTGGTCAAAAGTGCTTTGCAGCTTGCTGTGATCACTTAAGTCAGATTCGATACTAACTGCTTTTACTCCAAAAGCTTTTGCTGCATTTACGGTTTCTTCACTCGAATTAAGGGAGACAGATGCAACGTCTGCACCGGCTTCTGCAAATGCAAGCGCGATTCCTTGTCCAAGACCTTGAGCTGCGCCTGTTACAATAGCTGTTTTACCTGCCAAGCTGAATAATGATGACATATAAATTACGCCCCTTTATTGTAAATGGATTGTTATTCCGGGTTTACCCGCATTCAATGGTAACGCCTGCACTGCGGAACTGATCTGCCGTTTCGGGGGAGAGCCCTTTGTCCGTCAGAATCACGTCAACTTCTTGTAGGGAAGCAAAGGTACGCAGTGCAGTATGGCCGAATTTATGATGATCTACAACCGCGAATACCTTACGGGCTGTAGATACAAGGGCTTGCTTGAACTCAATTAAATCTCCGGTATAAATGGAGAGCCCATGCTCTATATGAATAGCAGTCGATGAAAGGAATGCTTTTTGAATATTAAGCTTTTGTACATAGGAGACGGCTTCAGGACCAGCCAACATATTACGGACACGATAACCACCGGGAACGACCAGACGGATGTTATCTTTGGGAACCAGTTCGCTGATGATGTATACATCATTGGTGACTACCGTTAGTGGCATATTGTCCAGACGCCGAGCAATTTCAAGCGTAGTGCTACCGCCATCAAGAGCGATAATATCGTCCGGTTCAATATGAGCAAGCGCACGCAAGGCAATCTCCGTCTTCTCGTCAGAGTATTTATCCAGCGGATCCTTGGAGGGCAAAATACCAAACTGGTCGCTTTGTGCCAGCACAGCTCCGCCATGTACACGTACGATCAGCCCTTGTTCCTCCAGCCTGCTTAAATCCTCGCGTATTGTTTTTCCAGTAACCTGAAGCTTATCGCTCAGTTCATTCACCGTTACATCTTTTTGGTTCAGCATAACTTCCATAATCATCTCGTGTCGTCGTATCGGGTTCATCCGCCTGCCTCATCTTTCCGTAGTTGATTTATCTCTATTGTAATTCTTTCATGGATACGGGGTCCATATCATCATATCTTTTATTATCGCCAGCCATACTCCAGATAAAAGTATAGTTATGAGTGCCGACACCACTGTGGATGGACCAGCTTGGAGAAATAACGGCTTGTTCGTTATGCATTACGATATGGCGGGTTTCGTCAGGTTCTCCCATCAGGTGGAACACAACGGAATCGTCCGGAAGATCAAAATAGAAATAGGCTTCCATCCGGCGTGGATGGGTATGTGCTGGCATGGTGTTCCACATGCTGCCTGGTTTCAGTTGGGTCATACCCATAACCAGTTGGGCACTTTGCACACCATTTGTGTGAATGAAGCGGTGGATTGTCCGCTCGTTAGAGTTCTCCAGACCACCCATCGCACCGGATTCAGAATCGGCCAGTGTGGTTTTGGTAGTAGGGTAGGACTGATGGGCAGGAGCAGAATTCAAATAGAATTTAGCAGGCTTGGAAGCGTCTGCACTTTTGAAGACTACATCTTTAGAACCTTGACCTACATAAAGACATTCTTTGAAATCCACTTCATATTCTGTGCCATCTACAACCACGGAGCCTTTACCACCGACATTGATGATGCCCAGTTCTCGGCGTTCCAAGAAATAAGTAACCCCAAGTTCTTTAAGGTCAGTAGTTAGCGCAACCTCTTCTTTTACAGGATTAGCTCCACCAA
Organism: Paenibacillus sp. FSL H7-0943; assembly: GCF_037963265.1. Taxonomy (NCBI): domain Bacteria; kingdom Bacillati; phylum Bacillota; class Bacilli; order Caryophanales; family Paenibacillaceae; genus Paenibacillus; species Paenibacillus sp. FSL H7-0943. The sequence continues at coordinate 4,117,381 of NZ_CP150148.1, read as the reverse complement.
CGATCATACGATCTTCATGGGTTAGGACAAGCTTTAGCTCATCAGGAGCAAAAATAACGGGAATGTGGAATTCCTTACGGAGGCGCTCAGTGTCAAATTGTTTTACTTCATTAGGATGGGATGCGAAACGTCTTTCCATTGAATGTTCAATCTCCTTTGTGTACATATTATCGTTCGTATAGGTACACTTTAGTCCATTTATGTTCATTTTACAAGTACTAATCTTTTTTATTTCGTTTATTTATGTTTATTTATTGGTTTTTCCAATTGCAAAATGAACGAAAAGTGTGCACAATAGAGCTATTATGCTCGATTTTCATGAATGACGGAAGATGATATAAAACTGAAATGATGGAGGTTGAAAAGTAATGCCGGGGTTGAAAAATATCCAGAGTACTTATAAGGAACGTCAGCAAGAAATTATTTTTAATATAGCACTGGAAGCAGAGCAACGCCCTTTATTGGAAAGTGGACTCTGGTTCCATGATGATGTGCGAAATAACTTTTATTATGCTTCGTATCTTTTTGCAGTGGCTGTTGATGATTCTTTTGAGCTGCCTTTTGATCGTGAGCAAGCGAAACAGAAAGCACAGGATGTACTGCTGGAGATCTTAATGCTTCAGAACCGGCAGCCCGGCACAGAGTTATACGGTCATTGGCCGCTCGGTTTGAATCCGGTTCCGCGAGATGCGTCACCGCATGAGTTACCAGTGGAGCTTATGGGCAGCCTGCTGGCGTATTTTTGCAAAAGATACGGAGGAGCATTAAATGCTCAACTTCGCATAGTTCTGAATACAGCGTTTGGACATATTTATCGCAGTGATTTCTACCGTAAGCCGGTGGTTACTTTTGGGCATCATGAAGCTAAATATACAGCTGCTAAGCTGATTTTTGGCACCCTGTTTGCGGATGAAATATTGCTTGAGGATGGCCGGCAGAGTCTGAAGGATACGCTGACTTATATTCGTACTAAAGGGATGCCGGAATACGGCAGTCTTCCGTGGTTTTGGCATTGGGTACAGGCATTCACCTGCGCGTTGGAACTTGTCCTGCCTGAGGATACGGAGCTTACTACAAGCCTTAAAGAAATGCTTGACCATCTATGGAATGTACGAGCTGAATTCTATCTGCGTGGTGCTTGGGTTGGTGCGCATTCTAGAGGCTGGCCGCATGATGTTCCCGGCGATGCTAATGTACTTCATGATTATGTTCAGTTTGGAGACTTCCAGCTGCCTGAGAGGATGCCGCGCACTGAGTATGCCGGTTTATTATTCTATCAAGTATCCGATGAAATATTAGCCGCAGCCATGAATCGCCAGACACCAGTGGAAGTAGGGAAGATTACTCAGAAGGTTGTCCCAACGGATCCACAGCCGCAGCCTTTGCTTCATTCCTATGCTTATATTACAGAGGAGTTTGCAGCAGGCGGGATGTGGGAGCGGGTTGAGGAATTCGATAATGAGCAGCTTCGCTGGGCTTTTTCGTTACCTGTGAGTGGAGAGGGAAGCGCAAATCAGCTGTATTTCTTCCACCCGGGACAAGGCTACAATGAGGGAGATCCCCGCCATCAAAGCCGTTATATGGAGGTTCTCTATCACAAGAATGTCATCATTTCTTTATTCCCAATCCCTCAGGGTGAGAAGAATACGATCATCGGTGTACTTCCCCAAGGGGAATGGAAACAAGAGCCTAATACATTGTACGGGCAGGTTGGTGAGACGTATTTTATTATTTATTTATCTCACCCTTATCAGCTGCAGGAACGGTCCAGATTCATAGAGGTATCCGTCGCAGGGATGCCGGGCGGTGTGATCGTTGAAGCATTGGGCATTAAGAAAGCTGCCGAATGTGGTATTATTGGTTTAGAGGCTTTTGCCGCAGCTATGGCTCATAAAGAAAGGAATTTCGAAGTGGGAGAGGTATTAGCAGCGAATTATACCAACATGGATGGTGAAAGCTTAGTTTTGAGTATTAGTAGGGAGTTAGAATTACCGCAAGCTCAGCTTAATGGAATTCAGATCTCATTAGATCATTATTCAGTATAAAAAAACACAATTACTGTGATAAATAGTAATCCGAGTCGGCCTTTTTGGCCGGCTTCTTTAATAAGGAGCTACATGAAAGGATGTGATGCCCCATTGCACAGCCCGCAATAGATACCTAAGTATCTGTAAACGTGATTTTGTCCAAAATACTTATAATTGGGGTGAGCGACGATTTATCTGGATAAACTAGACCTAACGATTTGGTAATTCAATCCTCCCTAAGCACATTTCCCTTTAGAATAGCGGTGTTAGGTTACTAAATAGTAATTAATTACATTAAACCCTATTTTTCTGAGAGACATTTGTCACAATAAAGGTTAATATCTAAGTGAGATAGAAATGATTGCGCTTACTTATTTTCTAATAAACCTAATCATAATGAATGCGAGGGATATAACAGTGATTGAAACTGAATTTCGTGTAGAAAATGACTTTCTAGGCAGTAAACAGGTAGATAAGAACGCTTATTATGGGATTCAGACACTACGCGCAGTCGAGAACTTTCCTATTACGGGCTATCGGGTTCACAAAGAGTTAATTAAAGCGATGGGGATTGTAAAAAAAGCCGCTGCGCTTGCAAATATGGAAGTTGGCCGTCTCTATCGAGGGCTTGGAGAAGTTGTAGTGAAAGCAGCAGAAGAAATCATCGAGGGTCAGTGGCATGAACAATTTATTGTAGATCCTATTCAGGGTGGTGCGGGAACCTCGTTAAATATGAATGCGAATGAGGTTATTGCTAACCGTGCCTTAGAACTGCTTGGCCATGAAAAGGGAGACTATCGTCACTTAAGTCCCAATTCACATGTAAATATGGCGCAGTCTACAAATGATGCGTTTCCGACGGCAATTCATATTGCCACACTTTCACTGCTGGAGCAGCTACTTGTAACGATGCACAGAATGCATGATGTGTTTGCGGTAAAAGCGGATGAATTCGATCCTGTGATAAAAATGGGGCGGACACATCTTCAAGATGCAGTGCCGATTCGTCTGGGTCAAGAATTCGAGGCTTATCGCAGAGTGCTTGAAAGAGATATCAAACGTATTGAGCATACACGCCATCATTTGTATGAAGTCAATATGGGAGCAACAGCAGTGGGTACAGGATTAAATGCTGATCCTCGTTATATTGAATTGGTGGTAGAGCACTTAGCTGAGATCAGTGAATTACCGCTCGTAACGGCAGATCATCTCGTCGATGCCACCCAAAATACGGACGCCTATACAGAAGTGTCTGCTGCCCTAAAAGTGTGCATGATGAACATGTCCAAGATCGCTAATGATCTGCGGTTGATGGCCTCCGGTCCGCGGACTGGGTTTAATGAGATTTCATTGCCTGCACGCCAGCCTGGATCTTCAATTATGCCGGGCAAAGTTAATCCGGTTATGGCAGAGGTCATTAATCAGGTGGCTTTTCAAGTTATAGGGAACGATCATACGATCTGTCTGGCTTCCCAAGCGGGTCAACTGGAGCTGAATGTTATGGAGCCAGTGCTTGTGTTCAATCTTATTCAGTCCATCAGCATCATGAACAATTCCTTCCAAGTCTTCACAGACTTCTGTCTGGCTGGGATTGAAGCCAATAAGGAAAAGCTTGAGCGGGACGTGGAGCGGAGTGTCGGAATCATTACGGCTGTGAACCCGCATCTGGGGTATGAAGTGGTATCGCGGATCGCTAGAGAGGCGATTTTGACTGGGGAATCTGTACGGGAATTGTGCATTAAATATAATGTGCTGACCGAAGAAGAGCTTAATCTGATTCTGGACCCATACGAAATGACACACCCGGGAATTGCAGGAGCAGCTTTATTGCATAAAGAGTAGAATGTTCCGGAGGATCGAGCTTTTTGTTTGGAAAAAGCAAACCCCCGCCACCGTTTAGGGTGACAGGGGGAGATCCTAAATATGTTTTACTTATATGAATCTACTTCGCGATTGTCTGAAGTAGGTTCTTTTTTTACATTTCAGGCTTAAAAGAAAAATAAAGAACGTAACAGGCCGCGTTTTCTTGGCGGAGCCGTTAGCCTGGTAGAGGCAGTGGACTGGGAATTTTCATAAGAGGTGAGCGGTTTGCCGTTAGACACTTGCAACGGTTCTATTGATGCCGCGATTTGCTTGATCATTATTCGTAGGTCCTCAAGCTCCTCACGCTGCTGGAGCAGTTGGATCAATACTACTTCATCGGCTTTTTGATCGAGTGCACGTTCAACATTGTTGATGCGAGACAAGATATCCTTCATAGGCTCAGCATCTGTGTGCTGTAGTGGATTTTCCTGTTGTGATGTGGAAATTTGCTGCTCATTCGTGAGTGTGAGTTGTATACATTCCAAGGCCTCTCCGTGATTAATACGGTCTTTAATATGATTGAGCAGGTCGATTTGCTGCTCCGAGAACACATAATGGCCAAATCGGTCTTTTGGAAAAAAATCAGGGAACATGGCAGCCCAACGTTTAATTGTGGTTAGACTAACTGACAGCAGCTCTGCGGCATCTTTTGTTTTTAGAATATCCATTTCGATTCCTCCAGTTCACGTAGTCATGTTATGAGTAATATTCGTTGTCCAGCAGCGGCTCCCTGCACGGTTGACAAAGGTAGTGCGTATTCGCTAAACAAAGTGTAATTACGAGCAATCTCACCCTTTTGGATTTCACTATCTTGCTTTTCCATTCCAAATTGAGTACAGATGAGCCTGCTCAGGGGTATAATTGCATTAGAGGTGAAGGCGATGAACAGGATTGAAGATGAGGAACAAATGACTGAGGAGCAATGGCAGGCTATTTTGCAAAACGATGTTGCTTATAACGACATATTTTTTTATGCGGTGAAGACTACAGGGATTTTTTGTCGACCCTCCTGCAAATCCAAAGCACCCAATCGGGAGAATGCGTGTGTTTTTCAGAATGCTGAACAAGCGCTGGCAGCCGGATTTCGTCCTTGCAAAAGATGTAAACCGACAGGTGAGCGTCTTCCTGATAAGGAATGGGTAGCTGTGATGACGGAGTACATTGATCATAATTATATGGCCCCCCTCACCCTTGAAACGTTAGCTGAGGTATGTCATGGCAGTCCTTATCATTTACATCGAACCTTTAAGAAAGTAACAGGAATCACTCCTGTGGATTATATACAGCAAAAGAGAATCGCTAAGGCATCTGAGTATTTGCTTACTACAGAGCAGGCAGTTGCTGAGATTGCATTGCGCGTGGGTCTGCCCAATACATCGTATTTTATTACTTTATATAAGAAAAAAACAGGGTATACGCCCACACAGTTTCGTCAGCTTAACAAACAGAAAGTAACGTTGGCTTCTGATTTTAATTTGGAGGGACCGAATCATGGAGAATAAAACAAATGCTATTCTATACTGGACATTATTAACCTATAAGGACTGGAGTTTTTATATTGCAGCCACAGAGAAGGGTTTAAGTTATGTGGGTTCGCAGCAGCAACCCTTTGAGGAATTAAGCGAATGGGTTAGACGTCGTTTTCCGGGGAGTGAACTGGTGCAGGACGATGAGAAGATGGCGCCTTATGTGAGGGAGCTTAGTGAATATTTGCAAGGGAACCGGCAGAGCTTCGGCATTCCTTTTGATTATCAGGGAACTCCATTTCAGCTTGCGGTGTGGAAGGCGTTATGTGAAATTCCATATGGACAAACCTGGTCCTATTCGGATATTGCCACACATATTCAAAAACCAGCTGCGGTGCGCGCGGTAGGGACTGCCATTGGCGCGAATCCGATTCTGATTACGGTGCCCTGCCACCGGGTTATTGGTAAGAATGGGACATTAACAGGATACCGGGGTGGTTTGGATATGAAGACCAAGCTACTTCAGTTGGAGAGAGGAGAGTATACAGCAGATATATGAAAATAGAGTCCAATTACACCTCCCCAAAAACCTTGCTGAATAAAGGAACAGGTTATCTGTCAGGCTACAGTCATTCCTTAAATCCATATACGGGCTGCACTTATGGCTGTTCCTATTGTTATGTACGCCAGATGCCTGTCTCGCTGTTCCGCAAAGAGGAGTGGGGGACGTGGGTAGATGTTAAACAAGAAGCGGCTGCAATATTACAAAAAGAACTGCACAAAGCGAAGGCGAAAGGTCCCGTCTCTATTTTTATGTCGTCAAGCACAGATCCCTATCAACCGGTAGAGCACAAGGAAGAGGTGACGAGATCTTTACTGGAGGTTATGGTTCAAGATCCGCCCGATTTCCTATTCGTGCAGACGCGTAGTCCGCTGGTTCGCAGAGATATAGATTTATTATTACGTTTAGAGGATAAGGTTCGTGTAAGTATAACTGTAGAAACAGACTGTGAAGATATTCGCCAAAAATTCACACCAAGCGCTCCTCCCATTGCTGCAAGACTGAAGACGTTACAGCTTCTACGTGAAGCTGGCATCCCCATTCAAGCTACTATAGCGCCAGTACTGCCAAGCAGTCCAACTTTTCCAGCAACCTTAAGGGCTTTGGTGGATAGAGTCTGTGTGGATGACTATTTTATGGGCGACGGCAGCGGCGGCAAACGCACACGGAGATTAGGGATTTATTCCCTATATGAAGAGCTGCAACTGGAAGATTGGTATGATCCTGCAGCATATCGCAGAGTGTATGAAGGACTTCAGCAAGTTTTTTCCGAAGAGGAGCTATTCTTGAGCCAGAAGGGGTTCGAGCCTTAATCTGAAACATGGTATAATAAATGAGAGCATTCATACTTAGTATTTAATATACTTAATATCCGTAATAGCTTATTGGAGGATTAGTGTGGCAAAAGCAAAGGTGGCCAAGCGGCCCACAAGAGATGAATTTGTGCTTGAGGAGTTAGGTAATCAGTTAGTTGAAGCTAAGCAAGAAGGTTCTGAGATTTTATTGACTGTATGGGGAAAAGAAGAAGAGGTACGCGGCATGATCGTGGAAATGGATTCGCGAACCGGGAAAGTACACCTTAGTAACCATGAAGAAATCATAAAAGTTCCTTTTATGGATATCATGCAGGTTAATTATCCCAGAGATTAATGGGCACGGCAGCAACAGGAGGTCCTGAAAGCTATCATAGCTTTGGGGCCTCTTTGATCATAAAGATAAGGAATAGAGGATATAGAAAGGGAGGTCAACAATGCAAGTAACCAAAACCAACGCGATGCGAATGCTGGATGCCAAAAAAGTTGGCTATGAAGTGTTCGCTTATGACAATGAAGATGGACTAATCCATGGCACGGCTGTGGCTGAGAAGATTGGAAAGGCGGCAGAGACGGTTTTTAAAACGTTGGTCGCTCATAGCGGCGCAAATCTTTATGTATTTGTTATCCCAGTTGCCGAAGAGCTGGATCTCAAAAAGGCGGCCAAAGCCGCCGGAGAGAAAAAAATTGAGATGCTGCCAGTGAAGGATCTGCAGAAATGGACAGGGTATATCCGCGGTGGTTGTTCACCTGTTGGAATGAAAAAGCTGTACCCCACGTTCATTGATAGCAGTGCAGAAGGGCTGAACACGATGGCTGTCAGCGCTGGGAAGATTGGCCAGCAAATGGACGTAGCCCCACAGATACTCGCTGAGGTTGTACATGCGAAATTTACAGAACTAATCAAATAGCCGAGCAGCAAGCTGACCTAAATATTCCTTCAATGCTAACCCTGTTGTGGAGATCGCTCCCGGGGATGGACTGAACTTGGCGGGCTGCAGTGCAATATCAGCGCTGGCGATATAATCCGTAGGATAGGCTTGCGCTGTTAGCCCTGCATTCTTAAAGTGCAACATCGCTCGGGACATATGAAAACCTGAAGTAACTAGTATAGGTTTTATAAGTCCGGTTTGTTGCAGGATGGCTGCGGTATTTACAGCGTTTTGCTCCGTGTTGAGGGATTGATTTTCGATCAGGATGTCCTCTTCGGGTATGCCCAGACCCAGTAGTTGTCTTTGCGCGATATCCGCTTCATTACCACTGTCGGAGAATACTTGTCCGCCAGAAAATAAGATTGGCAGACCTGTCTGCCGATGGAGGCGAACAGCAGTAAGCAGGCGATTTGCCGCTGATCCGTATAAATTGCCCTCGCCGTCTATATCCGGTGTGCCAGAGCTGGCGCCCCCGCCGAGTACGACGATGACATCTCCTTGCAAAGTTTCCGGCTGCGGATATTTCCGTTCTAGACTGCCGATCAGCGCATCGCTGACTAAGGGTGTCATGGAGAAATACATTAATAGTGTAACCCCGAGTAGAACTAGTGCTGGCCGGCGGTTTTTTTTCCATAACCAAATGACTAAACCTAGCAGAAGCACGATAAACAGGCCGGGAGGAAGCACAAAGCTGTATACAAATTTGATGATGTAAATCAACAGTATCAACCGCCTTCTAAAAATATAAGTTCAGGTTGTATTGTAACATGAGATTGCAAGATTACATATTTACATGCGCATCCTTATACAAAACGGATATTGCCGCAGCTATCAGGATCATCCCCATAAAAGCGGGTGCAGCATGGCCAAGTGATACATATATTTGCCCTCCAATGACAGGCCCGATCATTCTTGCTAAAGCCTGAATAGATTGGCTACCGCCTTGAATCCTCCCTTGTTCACTAGAATCGACAGACTTGGAAAGCATCCCATTGAATGAAGGCCCAAAGATCGAATCCCCAAAACCAAATATAAACATTCCAGCGATAAAAAGCGGATAGTATGAGAACAAAGCAGATAGTGCAATAAGGCTGTAGCCTATAATCTCCGAAACCATTCCAAGAATTGCGATCTGTTTATCCCTAAATTTCAGCAAAAGCTTAGGCATGATGAAACCCTGTGAAATGATGTCTTGGAAGCCCATAATTGAAAACATCAGTCCGATTAGTGCAGGCTTCCAGCTGAAAGTATCCATTGTGAATTGTGAAAAAACAGCCTGTAAAGATCCGTTGGGTATCCAGAGTAAGAATGCTGAGACCAGTAGCCTTTTTAAGTTTTTTATGGACAATATGCTTGCAAGCTGTGTAAATGGATTCAGTCTTACCAAGGTAATTTCTTTTAGTCTATTGTTCTTGTCAAGGCTCTCAGGCATAAAAAAGAATCCGTAAACAACATTTAATAAGGTTATTATTGCTCCGAAATACATAGGTACAGAATAACCAAACTTGGCAAGTAAACCGCCTAGCGTTGGACCAATGACGGTGCCTACACCAACAACCGCACTCACCCAGCCAAAGTATTTGGTTCTCTGTTCTGGTGGAATGATGTCAGCAAAATAGGCGAAGATAGTACCTATGCTTCCGCCGGTTATACCTTCTATTAAACGTCCAACAAAGAGAACCCATAACGCTCCTCCTATCCCAAAAACTAAGTATCCAATCGCGGAACCCAAAAGGCATACCAAAAGTAATGGACGACGCCCGTATTTGTCACTCAAAGCTCCAAGTGCAGGGGCTGCAAAAAATACGCAGACTGCATAAACAGAGGTTAGCAGCGTGACAACTATTGCCTGTTCTCCCGGATTGCTTATATAAGGCTGCACTAAAAATGGGACAACGGGCATGATGATACTGAAGCCTATTCCGCACAGAAACACAGAGAGCAAACCGAAGATTAGAGCGTGTTTATCTACGGTTTGCTCTGTGTTCTGTTCATTATGTGATCTGAATTTGAACATTAAATTCTCTCCTCAAAAGTTGATGTTTTGATTCCTTGGAAACAAATCTGGTACATCACCATTTTTATCACGGTTTTGTTTCCGTGTCAACAAAATAATGACCATAAAAATGCAGCCTTTCTCATAAGAGCCCGGCTGCATGGAGTTTCATTTTCATTATTCGAATTTATTCGGATTAAAATCTATACCCTGTTTCTTTATTTCTGCATCCAAATGCCTACTATACTTTTCTACGAAGCTAAGCATACTGTCAAATTGCTCCTCAGTTACCTGCTCAAATACGGCTTTATCCCGCTCTTGGAACTCTTTGTGCAGGTCCTCATGGATTTTATAAATTACTTTCCCTTGCTCAGTAAGCCTAAAATAGATTTCTTTTTTGTTATCCGATTTTTGGTAGCTTTCGATGAGGCCCTTTTGGATGAGCTTCTTAGTTAATTTACTTATGGCACCGCGAGTCATATAAAAGGACTCTGCAAGTTTTGTGACGTTGGAATCTGCATTTTTTTCAATGTATTCGATGCAATGTACTTCAGAAGGTTTATAACCCTTAAGACTGTCTTCCATCTTATCCTTATTAAGCCAAACCATCTTGTTATATACGTCCCTGAAACCCATCATGACCTGATCTTCTTTGTTCATGGCCTGTCCTCCCAGCGCTCTTACATTAACAAATTATATTGATTTTTTGTTTCTATTTCAACAATATTAAAGTTGAGGATAGTTTGTTTCATTGAACTTTAGATAAAAATAACAGGTGAGTAGTAACAAGCGTAGATATAATATTCTTAAGAAACTGCGGTTTCTTCTTAAGAAAGTTCATCCGCTTGAAGCTGCACCAAAGATTGTTTGTCTGTTATCATAAGATTAAGATGATTGGACAGCTGTGGGATGATTTCTCTAAGGTAGGAGGACTGCATAGTGAAGAGTATTCGGGTACTGCTCGCAGATGATGAACCGGTGATTTTGCGAGGCCTAAAAAAACTGATTTCATGGGAGAAGCTTGGACTAACCATTGTTGGAGAGGCCAGTGATGGAATTGAGCTGAAACAACAGATCGAGGATTGTGATCCTGATCTGATTATTAGTGATATAAGCATGCCAGGATATACAGGGATTGATATCATCCGCGAAATTCATGAAGCTGGCAGAGCGGTGAAGGTTATTTTTATAAGCGCTTATCAGGAGTTTACGTATGCCCGTCAAGCACTGCAATATGGTGCGCTGGATTATTTGGTGAAGCCCGTGAACAAAAATCAGCTGGAACAGGTTGTGAGCAAAGCCGTCTCCCTTATTCGTCAAGAAACAGAAGGCGAGCGCAACAAAGAGAAGCTGAACCATTATGAACAGAGAAACCGCAGATTAACGATCGAAGAATTGCTCGACAAGCTGACGGACGGCAATAAGGGAACAGCAGACACCTTACTTGATATGGGGATTATTGCGCTAAGTCGCTACGTCAGTATTTGTTTGGTAGAGACGGACGAGTCGTCGGGGCAGCCTTCCAGATGGGAAGAACGCGAACGTAAGCTAATTGATTTTGCACTGTCTAACATTATTAAAGAAACCGTGGAGCAAAGCGATAATAGCTATATGTTCCGTAAAGGGGAACGTTTTTGTATCCTGCTCCAGCATGAATATGCTGAGGAACCAGCGGGAATTGCCTTAGACCTCCATGACAAAATTACAAGTTTTCTGAAATTAAAGGTGACTCTTGGGGTAGGCAATCCTGTTGACGGTATGGATGATGCTGATGAATCTTATCGCCAAGCTTTGAAAGCGCTAAATTATAAATATTTTACAGGGCCTAATCGTGTGATTCCTGTTAAAGAGAGCAGGTATGAGAGTGAATCATTGATTCAAGCTCCGCTGCATGAAATCCAGTCCGCCCTTGGGATTGCCATGAAATTACAACACAAAGAACAAATTGAGCAGGAGTGCCTGCGATTATTTCAGACGATCCGGCAGACGGCAGGCGGGAATAGAAACCAAGCCGTTTCTACCGTATACAATACATTCTTGCAGCTTGAACAAGAGCTTATTCAATTCGGTGTGGAGGCAGGTCCATCACTTCAGGATACAAATCCGATTCTTGAACGATTGGCTAATTATTCTACCTTCCAAGAGGTGGAGGAAGATTTCCGTGTGCTTTTGAGCAAAATGTCCGGGCAAATTGGCAGTCGCATGGGCAGTAAGGAACTGAAGCAGCTATCCCAGGTGAAGGCTTATATTGAGGAGCATTATCCAGAAAATATTACACTGGAATCTATGGCAGGGATGATGTTTATGAATTCCTATTATTTCAGCAGCTTTTTCAAAAAACATACCGGACAGAACTTTAAGAATTATGTCACTGAGGTGAGGATGAATCATGCCCTTCGTTTATTGCTGCAAAGCGATATGATGGTTTATGAGATTGCCGATAGTGTAGGCTACAACAATGCCCGGCATTTTAGCGATATGTTTAAGAAGAAATATGGCAAGCTGCCACAAGAATATAAGCAATCCTTCAAAAGCCAATAGTCAGATGGATAGCAAAGGGGATGCCTTCATTCATGTTTATCTGGGGCCGAAGATCCAAAAGTATATTTGTTAAATTCTCCGCTTCCTTTTTATTAGTCGGCCTAATTCCGCTTTTTGCACTTAGCTACATTTCTGTGCAGACGTTTTCCGGATATGTCGAGCGTTACACAACAAGCAATTTGCAGCAAATGGTGCTATATATGAGCTATAACCTGAATTCAGCCTTTAATCAGTACAATGAGGTCTCTAAGCTGATGTATACGGGACGATATGAAGGTTTTATCGAGAGTTATTCGCAGAATCAAACCTATAATGTAAATGAGCTGGAGCAGATCAATACGATTCCTATTGAAACCTTTCTAAAAACAGTTCTCTACAGTGATTCCTACATCACCAGTGTTTATTTTCATAGGGAGTCAGACGATAAGCTCTACTATCAGGAAAAAGAAAACAGAGGGGTCAATTTTGATTTGCTGCCTTATCAAGAGTGGTTAACTAAAATGGCTCCAAATCCTTCACAAGTGGCAATTTTCCCTACCCATTCCGAAGAATATTATACAGGTTCAAAGCGCAGTGTGTTCACCATCGGCCGTACTTTAATTGATATTTCCGGGCGTGTCACCAAAGATCCCAAGATAGTTGGGACCTTGTTTATGGATGTGGATGTTTCGTTATTTAATCAGTTCTTCAGAGAATTAAATCTGGGGGGACAGGATGAATTATTTCTGCTGGATGGCGACGGAAATGTATATTTCACGAATGAGACAAGGTCAGCGAATGGAGAGGCTTTTCGGGCTAAAAAGGACGAGGAGATGATCGTTCTCAGTGAAGAGATTCCTTTTCTTAAAGGCACGGTGACTGCCAGAATTCATCGAGCAAATTTATTCGATCAGCTTTTTTCAGCCCGTACGACGGTGTTTATAGCGATGTTTATTTGTGCGATTGCAATGATCATCATGGGCGTCTGGTTCTCTAGGCGGCTGGCTGCTCCGATTCGGAACTTAATTAAGCAAATGGCTATCGTAGAATCCGGTAATTTGGATACCCAGATGGTCGTGAACAGCAATGATGAAATGGGTAGACTTAGCCATGGTTTTAACCGAATGGTCGAGCGTTTACAAGCCTATATCGATGAAGCTTACGTTGCCCAGATCAAGCAGAAGCAAACGGAGTTAAATGCTCTGAAGAGTCAGATTCGTCCGCATTATTTATACAACACCCTGGAAGTCATTCGAATGAATGCGGTGGATAAAGATAATGATGAGGTCGCAGATATGATTTTATCACTCTCTAACCAGTTGAAATATGTAATCGACTATGGAGAGGACAGGGTAAGCATACGACAGGAGCTGGAGCATCTACGGGATTATTTCTATATTATCTCTGTGCGGTATGAGAATAAATTTGAGCTTGTAGTCGATCTCTCACCCGAAGTGGATCTGAACTGGTACATTCTGAAATTGTCACTTCAGCCGATAGTTGAAAATGCTATCCAGCATGGCTTACGCAGTCAAGGCAGAGGGACAGTTGGATTGACGATCGAAAAGAAAGATGAAATGCTGTTGGTTACGATCTATGATGATGGAATCGGTATGAGCAAGGAAAAGGTACAGCAGTTGGCTGAAACCTTGGAAGAGCCTAGTTCGCCTAGCAAAAATGTTGGACTAAAAAATGTACATGAACGAATTCGTACAGTGTACGGTGCAGAATACGGGGTATCTATCAGCAGCCGTGAGCATATTGGGACATCAATTCTATTGTTGCTTCCGATTGTAGAGGATCCGTATAAAATCTCGGATTCGGAGAATGCGTAAAGGATAGACGATGAACGGAAGACTGCGGTCTTTCGTTCTTTTTTTACTTATTCTTAAATTCACCGCATATCCCGCTTAAAAAAGTTCATTCTAACTATTTATAAGGAATGCTATTCTATTAGCAACGGAAACGCTTTCGAGAGATGATGCGCACATCTTGCTTCAGTTTCCACTGTTCACTAAAAGGGGAGGCTATTATGATATGTACAAAAAAACAATGATGAAACTATCCGTATTGTTACTTGCCACAACAACAGTTTTGACTGCTTGCGGTGGAAATAATAATAATGCAGGAAGTAAGGCAACTAATACGCCAGCATCCGAGACGCCTTCAAATACACCGCAAGAGACCAAAAAAGAGGTTAGCTTTACGATAGGTTACGCCTCCGGAGATCCGGCCACCAAAAAAGCTATCTCAGATACGGTCAAAAAGTTTACTGCAGCTAATCCGAATGTCACTATTAAAGATTTGAGCGAAACTTCATCCGCTGCCTATCTTGACTGGCTGAAAACCAAGGATGCTGTGGGTGAATTCCCGGACCTGGTGGAAATGCGGGATACAGAAGTTTTTGCCGATGCGGGTAAGATTGTAGAGCTGCCTTCCGATCTGCTAGATTTGTTCGAAGCCCCTCCACAAGTGGATGGTAAGGTGTGGAACGCACCGCTGCAAGTGAACGCTCCCCAAGGGATTATCTACAGCAAAAAAGCATATGCGGATGCAGGGATCACCGAGCTTCCAAAAACCTATGACGAATTCATCGCCATCCAAGAAAAATTGAAAACATCAGGCATTACTCCGATTGTAGTAGGCGGAAAAGATATTTTCCATATGGGCTTTTGGGTTAACAAATTCCTGATTGATGAGGTCTACTCGAAAGATGCAGATTGGAACTCCAAACGTACCGCTAAAACGGTCAGCTTCACGGATGCTAATGTAGTTCAAGGCATAACGGACTTCAAAGAATTGTTCAAGAATTATGTAGATAAAGGTTGGCTCAGCACGGGCGACAATCAGACCGCTTCGATTCTTGTTTCTGGCAAAGCAGCACAATTGTACTCCGGTACGTGGATGTTTACACAAATCGCTGAAGCAGACCCGAACTTTGAATTTGGCTTCTATGCTCTTCCTGACCGTGAAGGGAAAATCAATGTCATAGGTCTTCCGTCACCTGCAGGCTGGTCTTTATCGGCTGAAGCCGCTAAGGATGCAGACAAAACAGAAGCCATCAAAGACTTTATCCGTTTCTTCTTCGCCCCAGAACAGTATTCGAACTATTTAGCAACGATAAATGCGATTCCTTCAACAAAAGAGAAAGTAACCTATGACACAAGTGAACAAATGCAGGTGGCTTTGGATCTTATTGCTGACCCGAATGTAGTGAAATCGTTGGCGATCAATAACTGGTGGGGAGACAATCTAATCCCTCCACAATTCCGTAACTGGTACTACAAGCTGTTGCAGGATCTCGTGGTAAAAGATGGAGATGTAGCGAAGTACATGAAAGATGCGGATACAGAGTATGACAACCAAGTGAAAGCTAATCAGATGTAAGAGCAGCGCCTGATCGAGCAACCTCTGCTGCTGCAGAGGTTCTCTTTTTAACAAGCGCGGTCTTTTAAGGGAGGGAGAGTAGCCATGGCTACATCCGCAGTAAATGCTGACAAGTCATTGATAGGCACTGTGCAGCACAAAAAGAAAAAGAAAAAATGGCAGTCCTACGCTCTGCTGTTCATATTACCATCATTTATTTTGTACACCTTGTTCGTTATCGTCCCTACGGTAGGCAGTGTCTATTTAAGCTTCACCTCATGGGATGGCATTAGCGACAACGTAAGGTATATCGGCTTCGCTAACTTTGTGGAAATTTGGAATAGTCCAAGGGTGCATAACGCACTGAAAAATACGATGATCATGACCATTTCACTTGTTGTTCTAGAGAATATTGCAGCAATTGCAATGGCAATGATGGTCGATAAGGTACGCTGGTTCCGGAATTTATTCAGAAGTGTATTTTATTTCCCTACGTTGCTTAGTGGAATCGTAATGGGTTTCGTCTGGGCGATGATCCTGAATTACAACTTTGGTGTATTTAATCAGATTCTAGAGTCTGTTGGGCTTGGAACCTGGATTGTGGATTGGTTGGGCAATCCTAAATATGCGATGCTGTCGATTATTTTGTCTACCGTTTGGAAAGGCGCGGGGTATTATATGATCATTTATCTCGCTGGATTGCAAGGTATTCCGCAGGAATTGAATGAGGCGGCTAGTATTGATGGAGCAGGGGGCTGGCAACAGTTCCGGCATATTACCTTTCCGCTGCTTGCGGGGTCAATGACTGTATGTATGGTATTATCGATGATCAGCGCCTTGAAGATTTTTGATCAGATTGCCGTCATGACTGATGGTGGTCCGGGCTTTGAGACGGAGACATTAACTTATATTATTTATAAGGTTGGGTTTGGTGAATTAAGACAAGGTTTTGGTACTGCGCTGGCGATGGTCTTGTTCTTAATCATACTTATCATTACAGTCTTCCAAGTGAAGGTTCTCCAGAAGCGGGAGGTGCAGCTCTAAGATGACGATGCAGACACGCAAAAGAGTTGGGCAAATCGCACTTTTCATTGTTACATTATTAGTGGCTATTATCTTTTTCTTTCCTATTTTCTTTAATTTGATGTCAGCCTTCAAGAGTAATGCAGAGATTATGAAGGATGCCATTGCTTTTCCGAAAACCCTTTATCTGGACAGCTTTAAATATCTGTTAACCGAAACAGAGTTTCCACGGGCTATTCTGAATAGTCTGATTTTGACAGCAGTTTCTATTGCGGCACAGGTCTTAATTATTCCGATGGCGGGCTACGCAATTGAACGCAGAAATGCCAGATGGACTCGGTTCATGTTCGTTTACTTTTTAGCAGGAATGATGATCCCTTTTCAGGCGTATATGATTCCTCTGTTTAAAGAGCTTAGAATGCTGGGGTTATACGGCAGCCTTGCCGGTCCAATTCTAATTTATGTAGCCGGTGCGGTGGGCTTTGGGTGCCTGCTGTATACAAGCTTTGTCAAAGGCATTCCTAGAGAAATTGAAGAAGCGGCAGAGATCGACGGATGTTCTCGTTATGCGATATTTTGGAAAATTGTTTTCCCGCTGCTAGGACCCGTCACAGCCAGTATGGTGGTCTTAAACGGACTTGGAATCTGGAATGATTTCCTGATGCCGATGCTGGTATTGCCTTCAGGAAAGGCTAAAACTATGGTCGTGGAAATTTACCGTTATATCGGAGAATTCTCCTCACGTTGGGATATGATTTTTGCAGGAACAGCAATGTCGGTTGTGCCTGTGCTGATTGTGTTTATCGCCTTGCAGAAGTATTTTGTTAAGGGGATTGCGTCTGGTGCAACGAAGGGTTAATTCATAAAAAGGGATATATCCTGTGACCACTTTGTGGGCTGCGGGGTACATCCCTTTTTTTTGTATGGAAAACAATCACTAAAGTGTATTTGGATTCGCGGTTAAACGGCGGTAGCCCATTGGCGGGAGACCTGTCCAGCGTTTGAATTGCTTGCTGAAATGGGACACATCCCGGTATCCTAGCCGGTGGGCAACCGATTCGACAGATAGACTATTATCCATTAGCAGCAGTTTGGCGTGACGAATGATCAAGCGGGATAAATATTGTCTTGGCGACATGCCATAAATTTGGTGGAAAACACGATTGCAGTGAGTTGTACTGTATCCGAGTTTTGCCGCAATGTGCTCAATACCGCCGCCTCTTTCGCCTGTGCTTGCAGCGGAGGAGACAGATCCTTGCAGCAATCCTTCGATGGCGTTAGCTAAGGCGACGGTATTTTCCGTAGCTTCTGTATCTGCCAGGAGGGGCATCTCCGAAAGTACCCAGCCGCTGAGCGCGGTTAGAAGTTGCAGCGAAGCATGCAATGTAATCAGGCGATTTCTGTGTGTGTCCTTTGACTCTGACAGGATGGAAGAATTTATGATGACATCTAGAGCGGAACGAATGGCTCGCAGCTCCGGGGTATTCCCACTTAGACTAACAGCGTCTGCTGTTAGCAAAGCTCGCCGTAAAATCAGATCATCAATATCAAAATGCAGGCAGTAATAAGTCATGTCACGACTAGCATTCGAACCGAGGCTGCTATGTTCTACACCGGGACGAATGAACAAAATATCACCGCTTTGCTGGATAAAAGATTTATTGCCGACCGTCATATGTTGCTCACCCTGCAGTACAACGTTAATCTCAAACATAGGATGAGTGTGTACGGGATATTGCCAATCCGGATTTACTTTTCTCCAATGCGCGGCGAAGATATGGAAAGCCGCTTGGATATCTGGAGACATCTGGCCATCAATAGAATTATGAAAAGCGGGATCATTCGAGATCATTTCAATCCTCTTTTACTGTAAAGTTTGGCTTCATTATAACATAGGTTTTTATCGATGTTTGATTTGCCCAAATAAAAGAAGGCTTTAACCCTGTTGTACTTCCGGAAAGATCGATAACATGGAGATATAGCCCGGAGGTATCCGGGACCATGCTGGAAGGAGTGTTATTATTTATGGCGCATAATCAATTTTTTAATGCCCATCATTCACCGATTGGTGCATTTGCGAGTTTCACTTTAGGATTCAAAGGAGCTAGTGGAGGTTTTGATCTGGAGATTGGAAAACCACCTAGACAAAATATATTCATAGGATTAGAACGTGCTGACGGAAAGGGATATGATACACTGCCATTTCATGAAATCGGGGGAGAGGACGAAAGTAAACGTTATGATATTGAGAATCCGGATCCTAATCCTGACAAGGAGAATATTCTGTTCCCTTTTCAAGAGCGTGAGATTTCTAGAGATTTTCATATAGCCACAGACAGCTGGAGTGCGGGTGATTTGACCTTCCGGATTCTGTCCCCCGTTCGTTCTGTACCGGATCCAGAAACTGCTTCTATAGAAGAAATGAAGGATGTGCTGCTGCCTGCAGTGCTGGTTGAACTCGAAGTGGACAATACCTCATCCGCCACCTCGCGCCGTGCATTCTTTGGTTTTCAGGGAACAGATGTGTATAGCGGAATGAGAAGACTGGATGATGTATCATCGGAGATTACAGGCGTTGGCCAAGGAAGATTTATTGCGATTGCTGCGGAAAAAGGAACTGCAAAGTCCGCACTCCATTTCACCATGGAGGATATCCTAACGGAGGAGCTGCAGGAGAATTGGACCTTTGGACTGGGACGAGTCGGCGCTTTGATCATGGATGTTCCAGCCGGAGTAAAAGAAACTTACCGCTTTGCTATTTGTTTTCACCGTTCAGGTTATGTCACCTCAGGAATTGATGCTTCTTATTACTACAATCATTATTTCAACAATATAGAGGCAGTGGCTGAATATGCATTAGCTAGATTTGATATCCTTAAGCAAGAAGCGGAGCAAGCTAACGATAGATTTACTCATGATGACCTATCCGCAGATCAAACCTTTATGTTAGCGCATGCGATTCGTAGTTATTATGGCTCCACGCAATTGCTGGACTACAAGAATAAGCCATTTTGGATCGTCAACGAAGGCGAATACCGGATGATGAATACCTTTGATCTTACCGTCGATCAGTTATTTTATGAGCTGCGTTTGAATCCTTGGACTGTACGTAATGAACTAGATATGTTCGTGGAAAGATTCAGCTACGAAGATACGGTGCGTTTCCCGGGTAATGATACAGAGTATCCAGGTGGAATTAGCTTCACACATGATATGGGTGTAGCCAACGTAGTTTCACGTCCGGGATATTCTGCTTATGAGGTCTATGGCATTGATGGTTGTTTCTCACATATGACACATGAACAATTGGTTAACTGGGTGCTGAGTGCAGCAACTTATGTAGAGCATACAGGCGACCGCGGCTGGATGGAACGTAATCTGAGTATTATGGAGAAATGCCTGGATAGCATGGTAAATCGCGATCATCCAGATCCTGAACAAAGAAATGGTGTCATGGGGCTTGATAGCTCACGTACGATGGGCGGAGCAGAAATTACTACGTATGACAGTCTGGATGTGTCTTTAGGTCAGGCTCGTAACAATATTTATCTGGCAGGAAAATGCTGGGCTGCTTACTTGGCTATGGAGAAAATATTTGCAGAGCATGGGCGTGCGGAACAGTCCAAAACAGCAGGGGATCAGGCTGAAAAATGCGCCGCAACAATGGTGGCAAGTGTTACAGCAGACGGGTATATTCCGGCTGTCATTGGAGAAGGCAATGACTCCAAGATCATTCCGGCTATCGAAGGCCTTGTCTTCCCTTACTTTACAGGCTGCAAAGAAGCTCTTGATCGTAATGGACGGTTCGCCGCCTATATTGGCGCACTCGACAAGCATCTGCATGCGGTGTTACAGCCGGGAGTATGCTTATTCGAAGACGGAGGCTGGAAAATCTCTTCAACCAGCAATAATAGCTGGCTCAGTAAAATCTATCTCTCCCAATTCATCGCCCGCAGCATTCTGGGACTGGAATGGGAGGAACGGGGAGCGGCAGCGGATCGTGCCCACGTAGCTTGGCTCACCCATCCGGAGCTTTCCATCTGGAGCTGGAGCGATCAGATTATTTCCGGTGAGATCACGGGCAGTAAATATTATCCGCGTGGCGTTACAGCGATTTTGTGGTTGGATGAGAAATAAGAGTAGATAGTTTCAATAAGTAGAAACGGAATATGCAAAAATACTAAGAGGGGGCTACCCCTCTTTTTTGCTGTTTCGAAGTATCACCTATCGAAGCTGAGAGGAAATTAATATAGCTTTTACAGCTCATTGACGCGGAGCGTATATAGGCTTGTTATATTGAGGGGAAAAGGGGGATGAAATATGAGAGAAATGGAAGAATCGTCCTTTACCACTACCCAGCCTGTTCTTGCAAGCGATACTTATGGTTGGGATAAGCTTCAGGTTTCACAATGGTATAGCCCGCAGCAAGCTTTCACCCCATCCTCGGAGTCAAAATATTTAATTGGGATTCACTGCACAACCTACTACGAAAACTATTACACCATTCATATTATCCCTTGTAATGAGAGCCTTCTTTGTCCTTGGGGCAGAACCTCGCTCTATTTTTTGAAAATTGAAATTACACCAGCGGTCATCGAAGAGATTGCTCGTGAATCAGGTTATCTGAAGGAAGGACATATCCAATTGGACCGCAAATTTCATGTCAAGGATTCCAAGCTGCTGCAATTAGGGCTTTGGATGCTGGAGGAATTGCAGAATGGCGGTGCCAAAGGGAAAATATACAGTGACTCTTTATCGAATATGTTAATTATTCATTTGTTACAACACTATTCTTCTGTGATCCCCCTGCACTCAAACAGTAAAACGCCCGCCAACCAAGAGATATTTCAGGTCATTCAATTTATGCGTGAGCGGTTGGAAGATGAGATTCAACTGACTGATCTCGCAACCATGGCTAATATGAGCCAATCACATTTTATTCGGATTTTTAAACAACAGACAGGATATACCCCCCATAACTATTTAATCCGGCTGCGAATCGAACGTTCTAAATTTCTTATTCGTTCCGGGAAAATTGGGTTGAAGGAAATTGCGTCTCAGGTGGGTTTCGCCGATCAAGGACATTTTACTAGATTGTTCAAACGAGAAACCGGCCTAACCCCAAAGCTGTATGCGAATCAAAGCGCCTCCAAGCCTAATCATATGGTTTATTAATTTTATTCTTGTAAATGAGAGTTTTATTCAAGGAATGAAGTGTTTTGTTCAATTAGAGAGCTGCAGCCAGCTCCTATAATAAGGTTGAAGTAAGGCGTACAAATGCCGAACTACAACCTTATTAGGAGGAGAGAAAACATGAGATTAAAAAGATTATTCAGTCTGATTTGCGCGGGGGTACTTACGACCAGTTCTTTATCTTTAGTAGCATCTGCCACACCTGTCGGACCGGATAACCTAGTAAACACCGTGGTAGAGTCCAGCGCAGAGTCAACTTCAGATTCAATGATCACTGCTGGATGGCATGAAGTATCCAAGCAAACCTTTTGGTTACTAGATGCTCTTGAAAGAGGACAAGGGGTGGCTACAGACGGGAATTCATGGATCTTTAATTCCTCGTATGGGCTCTTACGGACTGGACTTGATGGAAAATCCGTAAAAGCAAGGAATGAATTGGCTATTCCACTGGAGATTGCCTCTCAAGGTGGAGACCATATCGGTGATATTTCCTACTATAACGGTAAAATATACGCTCCTATTGAAGATGGTAAAAACTATCAGCATCCTTACATCGCCCTTTATGATGTGAACACTTTGAAATATACAGGCACATCCTATGCTTTGCCGCTGAATTTGCATATTGGCGGTGTACCATGGGTAGCGGTGGATGCCGCTCGCGGTCAGGTTTATACAGCTCAGTGGAGTAATGCAAGCGTCTTGAATGTCCTTAGCCTCGACGATATGCATGTAATCACAACCGTTCCACTTTCCCAAAGCATTGATCGAATTCAAGGTGCCGAAGTGTACAACGGTATTCTATATGCCTCTACGGATAACGCGACCCAAACGGTTTACCAGATTGATCCGGAGACTGGAAACGTATCTGTGGCCTTTGATCGCAATCTGCCTAGTGGTACAGAGGCTCAAGGAATTGCTGTATTGCCCACCGCTGATGGTGCCCAGCTTCATATTCTTGATGTAGGCTCAAATCGTATTAGTGTGAACTTTCGCCATTATGCATTCTAATTCAAATCCAAGCGAAAAAAGGGGCTAACAGAAATGCTAAAGCAATCCAAAACCATTCTAACGCTATTATCCATTTCCATGCTAGCAGTAGCGGGCTGCGGTCAAGCCAATAACAGTACAGTTGAAGCCAAAGCGAAAACTAATAACGCTCAGCCTACAGCAATCGCAGCAACTCCTGAATCCACAGAGACTCCAGCTACTAAGCCGGTGGAGATTACCTTTTATTATCCGGTTAATGTGGGGGGGCCTCTTACTAAAGTAATCGATGGGATGGCTAATGCATTCATGGAACAGCACCCGGAAATTAAGGTTAATCCCGTGTACACAGGCAATTACGGTGATAATACCGTAAAAATCCAAGCGGGTGTACAAGCCAAACAGCCACCGGATGTCGCGGTCATGATGTCAACAGAGCTGTACAGTATGCTCGATATGAATGCAATCATTCCGCTGGATGATTTTATTGCAAAGGACACGAATATTCAAATGGAAGACTTTTATCCCGCCTTTGTGGAAGATACTCAGTCTGAAGGTAAAACGTACAGCCTGCCCTTTCAGCGAAGCACGATTGTTATGTATTACAACAAAGAAATGTTCAAAGCCGCAGGACTTGATCCAGAGAAGCCACCCACTACATGGGATGAGCTTGTAACTTATGCTGAGAAGCTGAACAAAGACGGTCACGTTGGGCTGGAAATTCCGGGCAATGATGATTCATATTGGATGTTTCAAATGCTTGCTCGGCAAAATGCTTCTGATCCGAAGCAAAACATTATGTCTTCTGATGGCAAAAAAGCGATGTTTGATACACCGGAGAATGTGGAGGCATTGCAGTTCTGGTTGGATTTGTCCCATAAATATAAGGCGATGCCGGAAGGTGTTATTGATTGGGCTACGGTTCCAACGGATTTCATTCAAGGTAAAGCAGCCATGATGATGCACACAAGTGGCAATTTAACCAATGTAAAAAATAATGCGAAATTCGAATTCGGTGTAGCGTTCCCACCTGCACAAAAACAATTTGGATCACCCACTGGTGGCGGCAATCTGTATATTTTCAAGGACAGCTCTCCTGAAAAACAAGCTGCAGCTTGGGAATTCGCCAAATACATGACGGCTTCGGAACAGGCGGCCCTCTTCAGCAGCTCATCCGGTTATGTTGGCGTAAGAAAATCCGCTTATGATACAGATGCAATGAAGAAATATACGGCGGATTTCCCGCAAGCATTGGTTGCAAGAGACCAGCTGGAATATGCGTTCCGGGAATTATCCACTCATAATCATGGTAAAGTATCGACGGCAATAACGAATCAGATTCAAGCGGCATTGGCAGGAGAGATTGATGCCGCAGGTGCGCTCAAAAAAGCGCAAGCAGAAGCAGATCAGGCACTAGCTCCCTTCAATAAGTAATTATTAAGGTATGGGGTACGCCAGGACAGCCTTGGTAGCATGTTCTGGCGTTATTCCATTATTCAATAATCATAGAAACCTTTAACAGGGAAGGATTGAATGGTATGAATGCCGGATGGAGTGAGAGGCTTAGACGAAACGGATTCGGCTGGGGACTTGTGTTGCCGTCGCTGCTTTTTCTTTGCTTGTTTACTTATTACCCTATGTTTAAATCGCTTTGGCTCAGCTTTTATGAGAAAAACTTAGCAACTCCTGAGCCTTTGTTCGTAGGATTTGAGAATTACGCTAATCTATTGCATGACCATGTTTTTTTGAAGGTGTTCAGTAACAATATATGGTTCGCTCTTGGCACAGTACCAACCTCAATAGTTTTGGCTTTCTTGATGGCACTGTTTGCCGACAAAGCGATAAAAGGGCGGGGACTGGCACGTCTTTCCTTTTTCTATCCGAATATGATCCCAATGATCGCGGTGGCGAACATTTGGTTGTTTCTGTATACCCCTCATTTTGGTCTTTTCGCCAGATTGGCTTCTTGGATCGCGGATCAGCCTATGAATTTGCTGGGAACTCCTGATACAGTGATGGGCGCATTAGTCATCATGATGATTTGGAAAGAAGCCGGATATTTTATGATTTTTTATTTAGCAGGAATGCAGCAGATTCCTAAGGATTTATATGAAGCGGCTGCAGTAAACGGAGTCAGTACGTTCACTTCCATTCGTAGAATCACAATTCCACTCACGATGCCAACAACATTGTTCGTGGCTGTTGTGGCGATAACGAATTCCTTTAAGCTGGTTGACCATCTCTGGATTATGACAAAAGGCGGCCCGAACAATGCAAGCAACCTGCTGCTTTATTATATCTACGAGTCCACTTTTAATTTCTACGATCAAGGAATGGCCGCATCGATGACGGTGGTCATGATCGTGTTGCTGCTCCTGATTTCCTCTTTGCAGTTTTTTTGCTGGGATCGGAAAATCCATTATGAATAGGAGGTGGATTCCATGGAGGATAATCCATTAAAGCTGCCCTTAGTATTAAGGCAGAATACACGTAAAGCTTTAGAAGAGGAGCGTATGTTGAACTCAGAAAGAACGAAGCGCCGAATCCAGCAGATACTATGGCATGCGGTTGGATTTACTTTTGCCGCGGTCTGGATCATTCCCTTCCTATGGGTGGTCAGAACGGCTTTTTTACCTAAAGACGTCGCTATCGATTCGGGCTGGTCTTGGGGCTTTACGTTCGAGAATTTGATTCATGTCTGGAATGGAGCGCCTTTTGGACGATTTTTAATGAATACATTGCTGGTGTGCGGTGTTGTGCTAGCTGTGCAACTCGTTACGATGACAATGGCTGCTTATGCGTTCGCACGAGTACGTTTCTTTGGAAAAGAGCTGCTGTTCCTGTTATTTTTGGTGCAAATTATGGTGCCGCCGGATGTTCTTATCTTTTCCAACTATCAAGTGTTGAACGAAATGGGTCTGCTGGATACCAAGCTGGGGATTATGCTGCCTTACTTTGCCTCCTCCTTTGGAGTGTTTCTCTTAAGACAATCCTTTAAGCAATTACCCTATGAGCTCGATGAAGCTGCCCGGGTGGAAGGCGCCACACGGCTGCATATTCTTTCCAGAATCTATGTCCCACTGTCACGCCCGATTTATGTGTCCTTTGCCATCGTGTCGGTCAGCTTTCATTGGAATGATTTCTTGTGGCCGTTAATAGTAACCAATTCAGAGGAAAATCGCTTGTTAACTGTAGGATTGGCCATGTTCGCAAAAGCCACGGAATCAGGCGCACAGTGGTCTGATGTCTGCGCGGCTACGCTGATTGTCTCGGCACCCTTAATGATTGGGTTTTTATTGTTCCAACGGCAAGTGATAGGTAGTTTTATGAGCTCTGGCATTAAAGGTTAGGAGGAGGCATTTATGAGGCTGGCGATTATCGGAGACTTACATTATCCGAACGAATTGTTAAACAACAAGGTTTTGATTAAAGAGGCACGAGATGCTTTTTACGAGCAATTTATGAATCTATTTTTGTCCATCCCAGCCGATTATCATATTTCTGTGGGAGATATGGTGCATGCAGGAGAATTTAGCGAATTTAATTATATCATGGGTAAGATTAAGGACAGCAAGCATTCCAGGCGTTTTCTACATGTTCTTGGCAATCATGATACGTACACTTATCCTAAGCAAGAAATCCTTTCCGTCACCCGGCAGCAGCGATACAGTGTGATTGAAGAGACCCATGCGATCATTATATTGCTGGATACCGCACGGGAAAATCGTGACGATTGGAGCGGAACGCTTGATGATGAACAGTTAGCCTGGCTCGAAGCACAAATGAAGCGGACTACAGATAAGCCACTATTCGTTTTTGGCCATCATCCCTTGTATAATACGACGGCTAGATCAACCGAACCGATGATGTCACTGGATCCCAGCTTGGATATTTGGCCGATATTGAAGCAGTGGAAAGGTGTGGGTTTTTATTTTAACGGCCATAATCATGTACATTCCATCGTTAGACAAGAAAACTGGCATTTCATTCAAACGGCCTCCATTCTGGATATTCCTGCTGCTCGAATTCTCACTGTGCTTGAAGATGAGATCCGGTTAGAGATGGTGAGTCTGGCGAGCGAGCAATTAAGTAAATGGTCTTCATTATTTACCCTCAGCATTTTTGATTATGAAAAATATCCGCAGGCTGAAGGGGAGGCGGGAGATCAGGAACTAATCATCAATCGACTTCAAAGGGACAGAAAGCAGGTGGACCAGCAATGAATCGCCAGCCAGTAAGATTAGCCATCGTAGGCGGGAATCGCGGGGCCAGTTTTATGAATGCACTATACTCTCTATCGGATCGGATACATCTGACCGCCACTTGTGACTTGAATGAGTGGGTTCTTAATCAATGGAAAGAGAAATTTCCGGACATCCGAACGTATCGGGATTATCATGAAATGTTAAAAGATTCGGCAATTGATGCGGTGTTTATCTTAAGCCCCATGCATTTGCATGCCAGACAATCTATTGATGCTTTAAAAGCGGGTAAGCATGTCCTAAGCGAAGTGATTTCGATCCAATCTTTAGAGGAAGCTTGGGAGCTTATCGAAACTGTTGAACAAACTGGACTTAAATATATGATGTCTGAAAATTACTGCTTCTCGCGCTCCAATCTGACGATTAAACATATGGCGGATCAAGGCATGTTCGGTGAAATTACTTATCTGGAAGGCGGATACATCCATGATTTACGTCACTTGACTCATCATCCGGATGGATCTCTGACTTGGCGGGGGCAATTACATCAGCAGTATAACGGGATCAATTATCCGACGCATTCTATAGGTCCAGTTGCCCAATGGATTAATCTCAATAAGCCTGATGGAGATCGATTAAAAAGCATCTCGACTTTTGTTTCTAAATCAAGATCCTTACAATATTATTTTGGAGAGCATTATGGAAAAGATCATCCGGCAGCGCGTGAAGGTTTCTGGCGGCAAGGCGACAGTGCGGTTGCGGTCATCCAAACGGAAAAGGGTGTACTGATTGAGCTGCGTGTAGATTGGAGCTCTGTACGACCTCATAATAAAACTCATTATTTGCTGCAAGGAACTGAAGGGGCGTATATTACGGGCCGCCATCAGCAAGAGGAAGATTTGATCTGGTTCAGGAATCTTTCGCCCAAAAATATAGAGGATGGAGAGGAATTGTGGGAGCCGTTAAGCAGCTATCAGCCACTTTATGATCATCCAACATGGAAAAAATGGGGCGAATACGCTGCTGGGACGAAACATGGCGGAGGTGATTTTATGGTGCTTGAGGAATTCATTTCCGCGATTCAGGAGGATCGCACCCCTTCGGTGGACGTATATGATGCCGTTACTTGGAGCTCTGTGTTTACATTATCTATGGAATCTGTAGAGATGGGTGGGAAAGTTATAGCTTTTCCTGATTTTAGATCGAAGGTGAGAATTTGACGGTGGAACAGGCGCTTTCCAAACTTGTAATGAAAAAAGATATACTGTCCGACTTGCCTGCTTTTCTCTGTCCTACCGGGTATCTAATTCGTCATTTCGAGCCGGATGATGAACGGAACTGGGAAGAGCTTATACGCCATTCTTTTACAAGGGAAGTTAAATTCGTAGATAAAATCAGTACTCATGTGCCGTTTTATTCTGATCGCTTGTTGTTCATTTGCCGCGGGGATCAGCCTGTAGCGACAGCTACGGCCTGGGAATTAGGCAGTGGAGACCCTAAGCGCTGGTACTTGCATATGGTTGGAGTGCTTCCGGAATATTCTGGCAAAGGCCTCGGTTATGCTGTAAGTCTTGCTGTTTTGCACAAAATAAGAGAATCAGGTGGAGCGGCAGCCTCTTTAGAAACCGATGATTTCAGATTGCCCGCCATCCGTATTTATTTGAAATTAGGATTTCAGCCGGTGTACTTGGATGAGAGCCATCCTGGAAGATGGGAACGAATCCTGCAAAGGCTTTGATTTTAATAATGATTAATGCTAGGGATTAGGGGGGCTATACGCCTCCTTATTTCATTCTGGCACCTACGGAAGAAACTTGATTCAAGAATTAACTTGTCGGTAGGTTTAATTGCTGCTATAGTCATACTGACTTATTAAATGCGTTTAATAAGTCAGTATGACTATAGGTGAGAGGGTGGGAGAGCCATGGCGAGTGAGAAACGACTTCCTTCACAGCAAATGAAATCTGAAATTATCCGAAATATTCGAACAGCATTATTAGAACTAGGAAAAGCAACGAAGGCAGAGTTAAGCCATAAATTGCAATACAGTTTCCCAACGATAAGTAAATTTCTAATGCAGATGGAAGAGGCAGGGGAAATAACGGTCAGCGGTCTGGATGAGTCAAGTGGGGGAAGAAGGGCAATAAGATACACCTATAATCCGAATTATCGGTTAGGGATGGCTATTTTTTTGGAAAAAAATGAAAGCAATTATACCATCTATAATTGCATTGGGGAGGTAATCAAAGAAGGGAGTTTGCCCAGTATTCTTGAGGAAGATGTTAGTAAACTGGTCATGCTTATTGAAAATGAAAAAAAGGCCAATCCTAAAATCCATTCTGTGGCTATTGGAGTTCCAGGTGCGGTGAATCATGGGCAGATTTTTCTGATTCCGGGTTATGAGAAATATCAGAATTTAGATTTGAAAAGACACATAGAAGATCAACTATCTATTCCGACAATCGTGGAAAATGATATGAATGCCGCTGTAATCGGCTATATGACGCAACGAAATTTGAAAGAGAATATATCTCTAATGTATCTGTATTTAGGGAAAAATGGTCCGGGGGCTGGGATCGCGGTCAATGGTGAAATCGTGCGAGGAAAGACGTTTTTTTCAGGAGAAGTTCAATTTTTGCCACAGTATGATCATAAAAATTTCATAGAGGCATTAACTGGAGATCCTGGTGGATCAAATATGCAATCGAATCATAGTGTGGATGCGATTAGTCGATTAGTGGCTACTATGACTTCTATTTTGAATCCGCATTATATTATTTTTTGTGAGGATGAATTAGCTCCAGCCATGCTTAATCAAATCTATGAACGGAGTGCAACATACGTTCCGAAGGAGCATCTTCCAGCGTTAGCGGTAAGTAACTTGAAACGTGATTATCTGAATGGATTACAAAGTCTTGGATTAGGCTTATTAGTTTCACAACAAATAGATGAGAACAATTAAGGAGATAACTATGGCAACTTTTTTTCTTATTATTATTTATTTAGCATTTATTAGTTTAGGCTTGCCGGATTCATTGCTTGGCTCCGCTTGGCCAGTGATGAGAATGGACATAAATGCTTCATTAGGTACTGCTGGAATTCTTTCGATGGTTATTGCAGTAGGGACAATTGTGTCCAGTTTAATGAGTGGTGTTATCCTTAAACGTTTTGGTACAGGGAAAGTGACTCTTATTAGCTGTATCATGACTGCTGTAGCGTTGCTTGGTTTTGCAGGGTCACCTTCGTTAGTCTGGTTAATTATTGCTGCAATTCCACTTGGTTTAGGTGCGGGATCTGTAGATGCCGGATTAAATAGTTATGTGGCTACGCATTATAAAGCCCATCATATGAGTTGGTTACACTGTTTCTGGGGAGTGGGCGCCACGCTGGGTCCTATTATTATGGGCTCTTTTATCTCTGGAGAAGGTCTATGGCGGCAAGGTTATCTTACGGTTGCTTACATACAATTGAGCTTAGTCATTATTCTATTCGTTACACTGCCTTTATGGGATAGAGTGGCTGGGAGCAATAACCACCCGAATGCTGAAAGTGATCCTGAGTTCAACCATCCGGAGCTAGAGCATGCCGCAGAGAACACAAAACCATGGAAATTAAGAGGGGTAAAGCTAGCAATGTTAACCTTTTTATTTTATTCTGCCATCGAAACGAGTATGGGCTTATGGGGGAGCAGCTTTCTTGTAAACATTAAAGACATTCCTGCATCAACTGCAGCGACATGGGTATCATTTTTTTATCTAGGGATTACCTTTGGTAGAATGGTGACGGGTTTCATTACTTTTAAAATGAGTAATAAACAGCTAATTCGATATGGCCAGCTCATTGCTTTAATCGGTACGATACTGTTAGTATTGCCGCTTCCAACTATAGTTTCACTTGTAGGATTTATGATTATAGGTTTAGGGTTAGCCCCCATTTTTCCGTGTATGCTACATGAAACCCCTGTACGATTCGGGAAGAAACATGCTCAGTCGATTATGGGCTTTCAGATGGCAACAGCTTATACTGGCACCACGCTGATGCCGCCTTTTATCGGCTTATTAGCTTCGAAATTCACGCTGGGTATTTTTCCTGCAATGATCGTTTTTTTCGCCATCGTTATGCTCTTGTGTACAGAAAAGCTTAATCAATACTCAGCAAAAGTAAATGTCGGTTAAATTTGAATTGAATATATTACGGACTAACCCTTCATATATATAGCTATAGGAGGGGGGAGCTGTAAATGTGGTTGTTAATTATTATAGGTGTTGGATGTCTCTCCGGTTTTATATTGTTTAGAAAGAATATATTGGCCGCCGATCACGAACATTTTCAAGGACCGGAGAAATTGTCCATCATTATCCCCGCAAGAAATGAAGAATACAATTTGCGTTTTCTGCTCGACTCACTCCAGCTCCAAACCATTACCCCCTATGAAATTATTGTTGTGGATGATTTCTCGGAGGATCGGACCAAGGAAATTGCCGAAAGCTATGGAGTTAAGGTTATTGCCAACAGCAGTCTCCCTGAGGGATGGACGGGCAAGAGCTGGGCAATCTGGAATGGGTATTTACAAGCCTCGGGCGATATTTTTGCTTTTCTTGATGCAGATATCCGGTTAAAGCCTAACGCTCTGGCCTCATTATTAAAAGCAAGGGAGCTATCGAAAGGTGTCATTTCGGTAGTTCCTTTTCATCATACAGAAAAGCTGTTTGAGAAACTTGCCTTAATCATGAATATGCTGGGGATCTTCACATTCACCTCTGTTTTTGAAAAGAATAACGCTAAAAAAGGATTATACGGTTCGTGTATTCTAGCTTTAAGGCAGGATTATGAAAAAGTTAATGGCCATCAAAGCATTAGATCTGAAGTGCTGGATGATTTGTCTTTAGGAGAGAAGTTTATCGCTGCAGGTGTTCCCATTAGAAATTTTATCGGTTATGGCTTAGTATCTTTTCGTATGTATCCGAAGGGGATAAAAAGTGAGATTGAAGGCTTCAGTAAAGGGGCTGTCTTAAGCACCTCAACGTTAAGCCCGCGGACAATTATTCCAATCGCGCTTTGGGTGATCGGACTCATCATCTCAGAAACTGTGTTTATTTTTGCGAATACTTCATGGTTTATGCCTTTATTGATCGGTTATCTCCTTTATATGTTCCAGCTCTTTTATTTTATAAAATATGTAGGTGTATTTGGCATCGTTATTCCTGTATTTCACGTGGTGGCAACTGTTTTCTTTATCTTGATTATGCTTTATTCGATATATCAGGTCGTTTTTCTGAGGCATGTAAGCTGGAAAGGAAGGCAGATCCAGGTGGGAGGCCCTAGGGACTAATGATCATATTGTGGGTCGCGGGTTTATTTTTGTCGGGATCTCTTATGTTTTCCTATTGGCTTGGTCTTGCGCGTAAAAAGAACTTGAAAGACATTGGCGACGGTAATCCGGGTGCTTTGAATCTATGGAAGTCATCTGGCTATAAATTCGGAATTTTTGGGGTGTTGTTGGATTTTTTAAAAGGATATTTGCCTCTTTTATGGGTAATGGAAAGTCATTATAGTCAGGGTTATTTCATTATTCCGCTAGCCTTAGCTCCTATTGCCGGTCATGCCTTCTCTCCATTTCTTAAAGGAAAAGGAGGGAAGGCGATCGCCGTAACCTTTGGGGTATGGAGCGCGTTGACAGGATTCAAGGCCTCTTTAGCATTAGCAGTTATCCTGGCAGTGTTGAAAGTGCTCGGCAGCGGGTACAAAAGCAGAGGGAATTCACCTGTCTCGGATGGTGTGCAAGTGGTTAGCGGAATGCTGCTCCTTTTTGTTTATTTGGGCATCAGTAAGTGGTCTGCTCCTATCCTGTGGGTATGGTTTGGGAGCTTTGTGATCCTTATGTATACGCACAGGTTAGAATGGATTGCATGGGTGAAGGAATATTCAAAAAGGGAGCGGGGGCATTGAAGTTACTTTCTTTGTCGCGATAGATGTTTTGTATAGGTTAATAAACAGGTTTCCAGCGATTAATTTCGGGGAAGCCTGTTTTTTTCGGTTTTATAAGATGCGTTATCTTTAAACAGAAGATTTTATAATGGCTAAAGTTGGTGCATTTTAGTATCTTTAATTATAAATGCTTTCAATTTAGAAAGTTACAGAGATAGGGTTATGAACTAAAGGGGGGCTTGTGATGAAGATCGGCGGCAGAGTAAGAAATGGAGGCACATGGTTTACCCATCTGATTTTTTCATTCACATTATTAGCCGTTGTTTTAATCGGACTTGTGGGCAGTTATCTGTATGTTCAGGCTAATCGCTTAATGGTGGATGAGATTGCCAGAGACAGTAAGCAACGACTGATGACTTCAAGTGATTTTGTGGAGAATACGCTGCTGCAAAAATACGAAAACAGTATCCGCAACCGAGCAGTGTCTACCTTGTCGTTAGAAAATCAGTCTATGCTGAATTATTTACTGGACAGTGAATGGGAAGGCAATACGAGCAGAATATTAGCTTTTCGCAAGGATCTCGAAATTTTCAAGCTTACTAATGAAGGCGTTTACAAAATATCCACATACTTCGAGAAAGGAAATTATATCATCGATAACAGCCAATTTTATTCGAAGCTGGACAATTCTCCAGATGCTTCCTTCTTGAAAACTTCAGTGACACCAGCCTTAAACCGCTGGACATATAGAACGTTATCGGATGAAGAAGAGGTGTTGACTTACGCAATCGCCCTTCCCTATGGTGCTTTATCAAAAACATCAACAGGCACCATGTACATTGACGTTAGCTTAGAATACATCAATAAAATGATTTCCAGCACGATGAGCTCGCCGATGGAAAAGCTATATGCTTTTGATGAAAAGGGCAGCCCTATTATCCATACGGGCTCGAACGTCGAAGAGGGGCTTAAGACTGCTAAGCAATGGATGAAGTCAGCAAGGAATAATAAGGAAATTCATTATAATAAACGCGACAAATATGTGTTGTCTTTTAAAAATGACCAAACCTCGAATAATCAATGGAAATACGT
The DNA here is from genome assembly GCF_037963265.1 of Paenibacillus sp. FSL H7-0943. Taxonomy (NCBI): domain Bacteria; kingdom Bacillati; phylum Bacillota; class Bacilli; order Caryophanales; family Paenibacillaceae; genus Paenibacillus; species Paenibacillus sp. FSL H7-0943. The sequence goes on along the minus strand of NZ_CP150148.1, from coordinate 4,083,415 downwards.
ATTAATACGGCCTATGAATTCATTTGTATCCTCATCAAAGCAGCTGAAGAGCCAAATATTTGTCAGCTGTATCCTGGTATTGTTAATTGGGCTTCTATTCGCTTATTTGATTTCCAAACGTGTATATGTTCCGATGAAGAAGCTTGTTAACAATGTTCGCAGCTTTTATCATCCAGGCACCGTAAACTATTCGCAAAATGAATTCGCTATTATTGGTAGTACAATCTCAAAGCTAGGTCAAAAAATCGAAACCTTAGAATCTAAAGCTAAAGTGAATGAACTAAAAAATCTGGTATTAGGTGCAGGCGTTGGCTCGGATTACTACGATTATTTACCTTTGCAATGTCATTACATGACTAGCTATATTCGTATAACTAAGGGAGATTGCGAGGAATTCAGGGCTTTTTATGAACAGCATGCTGCCTATAGCTTTTATAAATTCGTCAGCTTAAATACCCAGGAAGCGGCGCTTATCTATTTCAGTGAGTTGAATAAGGATCACGAGGAGCTGGAGCTTTTATTATTGAAGGAACTGGAGCTTATAAAAAATGTGTTGCCTGAGCAACTACACTTTGGAGCAGCGCTTGGATCGAAGGTTCAGGCACCTGAAGAAATCCCCTTTTCGTATCAAAATGCCTTACATGCCTATCGATATCGGTTTATCTATGGTTCGGAAGCTATTGCGCGGTATTCACATATCCCGCTTAACGATGTTACGCCACACTTATTCTCTTTTGATCTTTATAAAAATGCCTTAAAGGCGGGCAATGACGTTACGATGAACAGGTTTATGGACGATTTCCAAAGGGTCATGGAGAAAGGTGATGTCCAATTGGAGACGGTTGAGTTAGGCCTGCTTCAGTTGGTTACGGTCCTGTATCAGACCATTATTGAGCTTGATCTGCAACAAATCGTTTCGCCTTCCAGTCTGTTCGATGAGTTCAAAAAGGAGACGTTGGCCGAAACCCTTGATTCCATTCGTGATTTATCGGCACAAATTACAGCTTATATTCAAGAGTCAGGAAATCACGCACATACAGAGATCATTCATAAATTAAAAATCTTTATCGATGATAATATTCAAGAGGATTTATCGCTAAATAAATTATCTGAGGTTGCTTCGTTGGCGCCATCGTATATTTCTACCTTGTTCGGAACCGTTATGAATGAATCGTTCACTGAATATGTAACCCGAGTGCGGTTGGAGAAGGCGGCTGATTTATTAAGAGAAAAAAAGCAGCTGTCCGTGGCTGAGATTTCTGCTCAGGTGGGTTATCGTAACCCGCAATATTTTCACAACAAATTCAAAACACGTTACGGAGTTACACCGGTCCAGTATAGGAACGCAGGCAATGCAAACCATTCGAACCATTCAAGTGCATAATTCTCCAATCCATGTGGAAAAGGCAATCGTCTCGCGATTGTCTTTTCTTTTGTTCGAAAAATTATAGCCCCAATACGAAGATAATTTACTGATTTTAATGAATTTACAATAGAAAAAGCGCTTACAATGCCCTAACGTAAGGGGTGTTCAGACACAGTCTTAACGCAAAATCGTATTCGGAAGGAGAAAACAACTATGAACCCGGCAAGCACTGCTGGCATTCAAAAACAGGGAGAGAATCTTAAGCCGAAAGTCTCGAGGTGGACACATACTTGGCGCCAATACAAAAAAAACAAATATTTATTCTTATTACTAGCTCCCGTGATCATCTGGTATACCGTATTTGCTTATGGCCCGATGTATGGCATTCAACTGGCCTTTAAAGATTATTTTATTCGTGATGGAATTTGGGGAAGTCCTTGGGTCGGCTTAAAGCATTTCGAATATTTGTTCACAGCTTCACCCGACTTTTGGAAAATCATTAAGAACACGCTTATTATCAGTTTTTACCATATCATTTTTGGTTTTCCTGCACCGATCATATTGGCTCTGTTATTTAACGAACTTAGGTTTTCCTTCTTCAAGAAGGTTGCACAGACGATATCCTATTTACCCCATTTCTTATCCTGGATCGTTATTGGGGGGATATTGATCGCTTTGTTATCTCCGAATTCCGGTGTGGTCAATTATATTATTCAGTGGCTCGGCTTTGATCCCATTTACTTTTTAGGCAGCGAGAAATATTTCCGCTTTACGCTCGTTATGTCAGGAATATGGAAGGAAATCGGCTGGGGAACGATTATATACTTAGCAGCATTAGCAAGCATCGATTCCCAAATGTACGAAGCTGCAGTTCTGGACGGAGCCAATCGCTGGAAACAAACGTTATTTATCACCATTCCTTCGATCCTGCCGGTGATTGCTATTCTGCTTATTCTTCGGGTAGGGAGTGTGCTGGATGCTGGCTTCGATCAAGTCTTAACACTTTATTCACCAGCTGTATATGGGGTGGCGGATACGTTAGATACTTATGTGTACCGGATAGGTCTGCAAAACTTTCAGTTCAGTCTAACGACGGCTGTTGGATTATTTAAAAATGTGGTGGGTCTTATCCTGGTGTTATTTGCTAACTTCATAACGAAAAAAATGGGGCAGGAAGGTCTTTATTAATGAATGAATGTAAGGAAGGAGTAACTACAATTGAAGCTATCCACTGGTGAAAAAGTATTCCAAGTCTTTCTAATCCTATTTGTAATCATTCTTTGTATTACGATGATTTATCCCTTCTTGCATGTGCTCTCTATATCGTTTAGCACCCCTGCGGAAGCACTACGGCCGGGAATTCATTTCTATCCCAAAGAAGTTTCCTTCTTTGCTTGGAAGCGTGTACTGACAACAGATACGGTCTGGCAAACGATGGGGAATACGGTTTTCCGCACAGTTGTAGGAACAGTTCTGACACTCGTGTTTCTGTCACTGGGAGCATATCCGCTATCTCGTAAATATTTGCCGCACCGGGGATTTTATACAATGTTCATTGTCGTAACGATGTTTTTTGGCGGCGGGCTTATCCCTACCTATCTGCTAATCAAAAGTCTGGGACTTATAAATTCGTTATGGGTTTATATTGTCCCCGGCCTGCTCAGCACGTTTAATCTTCTGCTCCTGCGAAATTTCTTTATGGGTATACCGGAGGAACTGGAGGATTCAGCTAAAATAGATGGGGCTAATGATATGCGGATCTTATTTACGATTGTTATTCCGCTGTCGAAGCCTGTTCTAGCAACATTAGCCCTATGGACTGCAGTAGGGCACTGGAACGCTTGGTTTGATGCAATGTTGTATATGCAGGATCAATCAAAGATTGTACTGCAGCTTTTCTTAAGACGGCTTGTTATTTCAGCCGAAGGAGATCCGATGTTACCACTTCCTACCAATGAGCAGGCTCCTGAAATGGTCAAAGCGGCTATTATTATGTTTACAGCGCTGCCTATATTAATGATCTATCCATTCCTGCAACGTTTCTTCGTCAAAGGAATTATGGTTGGATCACTTAAGGGTTAGAAGGCTCAGAACGGTTTAAACAGTCCGCTATATCCGCGGGTTGTCTAAATATATAGATGAACAAAAAAAGGGAGGAAATAAAAGAATATGAGGCATACATCCAAGAAATGGTTGGAAATTGCTGCGATAGCCCTATCGGCTTCACTTGTCATGAGTGGTTGCGGCGGGAATGCGGCGAATAATAACACTAACGAAACGAAGCCGACGAATCAAGGTCAAGGGGGGGCATCAGCAGCTGAAGCTCCGATTGAAATTATTTGGGCGAACAACTTTAATACGCCAGAAGAAGACGGTAACTATGTGCAAACCGAGCTCGAGAAGAAATTTAATGTGAAAATCAAAAATATTAAATTGGAACGTGGAACTTGGAAAGAACAATTTTCAGTGCTTCTAGCTTCTGGAGATATTCCTGATATCTTCCCGGTCGATGCAAACGAAACGGATATGGTGCAATGGGCAGATCAAGGGATTATTGCGACGATTGATAAGGCTGAAATTGAATCCCTGATGCCGAAATATGCAGCAGCATTGGATTCGGTTGATTCCGGGGCATGGGGCGTAGGCTTATACAACGAAAAAAACTGGGGGATCCCGAAAATTTGGCCAGGTGGTCTTGATGGATTTATTCCGGGCTATAATGAAGCCTGGCTGAAAAATATTGGCTACTCAGAACCACCCAAGACATTGGAAGAGCTTGAGGATGTACTCACCAAATTTGTTAATGAAGATCCGGACAAAAATGGGAAGAAGGATACTTACGGTTTAATCGGCCGCGGCAAGCTTCCAGAGCAATTGTTCACAAGTGTCTTCTCAGCATTTGCTGTTTCCCCTTATCAGTTCAAAAAGGATGCTTCCGGGAACGTAGTTTATGGAGGCATTACAGAAGAGACGCGATCAGCATTGGCGTTATTGAGCAAATGGTACAAAGCAGGTCTGATTGATCCTGAATTCATAACTAGTGATAATAACGAAATCAATATTAAATTTGCTGACCAAAAAGTGGGTATGGTGGATAACGGGAAGTGGGGCAATTTTTATAAAGAATCTGGGTTTGTCGCAAAACCTGGTCTAGAGAAAGGTCAAATATTCGTGCCTGGCAAGCCGTTTACAGCTCCAGATGGCGTTGCTTATTCTTTCGCGTATGGTGCAAGACAGGCGCCAGTATTGTTCGGTGTTCAACTCGAAAAGGATGAGAAGAAACGTCATAAGATTATGGAAATTCTCGAATATGTGTCTACGGATTCCGAAGGTTTTCTGCTGACAGGTTTCGGTCAATTGGGTGTGAGCTATGATATGGAAGGGGACCTTGCCATTCCAAAAGCGGATGAAGAGGTTAGTGCTCCGAAGATGGGAGCGGGCAATTTCTATAATCCACTTAGCTCCACAGACACTTCAATGGAAAAACATACGGTAAAACAAGAATTGCTAGATTTGAGAGACAAGATCACTCCAGGTGTTACACCATTGCTAGATGTACTGGGACCAGCCGTATTAACAAGCAAACCCAAGTATTGGGGCAATCTGAAGACGTTGCAAGATACGTTTGTTATCAAAGCAATTACAGGAGAAGCGAACACGGGTAAAGATTTTGATAATTTCAAGGATAGCTGGCTAAAGGCCGGAGGTCAGGAAGTAACGGATGAGGTAAATAAAGTGCTGGCAGATCGTAAATAGCAGCGTTCGCTGATTAGTACTGGATGATAGGCTGGAGCAAAAGCTTGCTCCAGCCTATTTATTAAACCCTTAAGAGAGTTGATTTTAAGATAACGGAGGTAGAAATGAGCGGATTAATTATTTATGAGCAGCCGAATGAAGCCCTGGGGAAAGACGATTTTACAGTGAGTGTACGAGAGCCTGGTGGGGGATGGCAAGCACTGTTTGTTTTTGAAGCAAAGGTGGATATGCATCAGGTTCGATCGACATCGATGGTTTATTTTGATATGGAAGGCACGGTGGAGGTCTCTGTTCATTGTAATAACCGGCAGATTGAACAAGCGGTTATTCGCCCTTTGGCAACCCATATTCCCTTTCAAATCGAAGAGAATACCCTTTTGTTCACATTGGAGCACCCGTGTAAGCTTTCCATTGAAATCAATGGAGAACGTTTTAGTAACTTGCATCTTTTTGCCAACCCCTTGGAGACAGCCCCACCTAAACTTGACGATGATAATGTAGTGCTTGTCCAACCAGGAATACATCAATTTGCGGCTATCGCAGAACAAGTTCATCATTTGTCAGAAAGGGCTAATGGGGAGCGTCAAACGATATATTTTATGCCCGGGCTTCATCAATTCGAGAATCCAATGCTGCATATCCCTTCTGGGACCACAGTTTATATTGCCGGAGGCGCGATCCTTTGCGGATCCATAATTATTGACCATGCTGAGAATGTTGTTGTTCGCGGCAGAGGTGTTCTGTATTTGGCGGATATGGAGAAAACCACTTATTTAAGAGGCGTTCAAATCCAGCATTCTGAACAGGTTGAGATCGAAGGGATCATCACGCTTGATCCTCCGCATTACAGTATATATATCGGAGCGTCTAAGCATATCCGCATTCATAACTTCAAAGCTTTCAGTACACGCGGCTGGTGTGATGGAATTGATATGATGGCTAGCTCAAATGTGGATATTAAAGATGTGTTCTTGAGAACTTCTGATGATTGCATTGCCATTTACGGCAGCCGTGGAGAGTATTATGGAGACTCACGCCATATCACAGTTAAAGATTCCATACTCTGGGCGGACGTTGCTCATGCCATGCATGTCGGTATTCATGGTGATCACCAACATAATGGCGATTTTATAGAAAATATTTGGTTTGAAAATATCGATGTGCTTGAGCATCACGAGCCGCAGGAAAATTATTGGGGGGTTATGGCAATCTGTGCAGGGGATAACAATACCGTTCGTAAGGTTACTTTCAAAAATATCCGGGTGGAGGATTTTGAACTGGGGCAGCTGTTTGATGTCCGCGTGGTGTGGAATAAAACCTATAATCCGGTGCCAGGACGATGTATCGAAAATATAGAGTTTAGCGATATCACCTACAATGGGAAGAATATCAATCCTTCCCGTATATTCGGCTATGACGAGGAAAGAGGTGTGAAGGATATTTATTTTTATAATCTTCAGATTAATGGAGAGGTTATTGTCGACCTGAATAACAAACATTTTGTAGTGAATGAATTTGCCAGCGGTATTTATTTGCATTAAATCAGAGGATGTAAATGAATGGAGGAGAACAATGAATTCATTTAAAGAGCTACTCTTTGGAAAATCGCTTAAACGTATTTTTAGGATCACAGTTTCCTTAAGTTTGTTGGTAACGCTAGTGCCTTTATCGGCAGAAGGAGCCGCAGTAGAATCGACAGAGCTGTCGATAATTACGGATTACCAACCTACCATTAATGAGGTTATAGATGAAAGCGGATTCAAACATCCGGGTGTTGGCCTGACCAAGGATATTCTTGAGAATATTAGGACACAGGTACGGGCGCAAAAAGAACCCTGGATCGCTTATTATAATCAGATGCTTCTCTCTCCGGCAGCTTCAAGGACGGTCACTTCCAACAATCAAAGTGGTGCGGATCCGTTGAAACCAGCGAGCGATGCTTTTAATAGCCAGGGCTTTAATTCAAGATTTATAGCGGATGGTTTGAAGGCTTATACACAAGCTCTATTGTATGTAATATCGGGTGATGAGGTTTACAGAGCCAATGCCATGCATATTATCCGGATTTGGTCACAGATGGACCCTGAGAAATACGTGTATTTTAATGATGCACATATTCATACAGGAATTCCACTTAATCGAATGGTTACTGCGGCGGAAATCTTAAGGTACACAAGTGCTCAAACTGAAGAGCTGAAATGGACGGAAAAAGATGTCGCTGATTTTACGAATAATCTTATTAATCCGGTTATTGAAACGTTCCAACACACAAATGATCGTTTTATGAACCAGCATCTTTATCCGCTGCTTGGAGCTATGTCAGGTTATATTTTTACAGGAAATACAGAGAGGTACAATGAGGGAGTTGAATGGTTTACCGTCAATAAAACCGCTGTCGATCAGGGGCAAAATGGCGCGATAAAAGCTTTATTCAGATGGGTTGATACAAATATTGTAACAGGGGAAAAAGTTAATCCACCCGTAGTTCAGCATGTTGAAATGGGCAGAGATCAGGCGCATGGCGCTGGGGATATAACGAATGTAGAGATTTTATCACGTTTATTATTGGCTCAGGAAACAAAGGTAGATCCGGTAGAGGGGACTGTTTCTAGTGCGCCAAATGCGGTGGGTCCGTATGAATTTCTAGATCAACGGATTTTAAAAGCTGCCGACTACTTTGCTCAGTATATGATTGGCCATGATACACCATGGATTCCAGTGGCGGCACATACAGATGTAAATGGAAATCCAACGATTATCTATAAACACTTGGCTGGCGGTTACAGGGGGAGAATTGGCGGTAATGTCTATGATCTTTATTATTATTATAAATATACAGCTGGAATAAATATGGAGGTTGAAGCTCCTTATTTTAGCGAGATGTTTGCTAAGCGATTGCCTTTCTATTGGGAGTCTCCGGATGGAGGCGGGGATTATTGGCTGTACATTCCTAAAGAAGCAGAGGGCGAGGGTACGCTCAATTTGCCGAAGGTGATAACGAATCCAGATTTGAGAGAACTAGAAGACCGGTACACGAAGCTTGATGGTCACTCCACCACAAAACAAGAAGGAGACACTACTTACGTTGAAATTACCGCAACAGATGAGGGCAGTAAAATTGCTTTTGTGGGTGCAAGCAGTGGCGAACGAATCATTGCTTTTAAGATTCGGACTAATGGCATAGCAACCATGGAGGTGTTTGGCGATACCGTTACGCTGCCTGATACAAAGGGGCAATGGAGGTATATTCAGTATGAGTTCAATGAGTTCCAAGGCTTCAGCGATCTTGTCTATTTTAATGTAAAAGGAAATGGAACAACAGTCGATATTGACCATATTAATTTAAAAGCTGGGGCACAGCTTACCCCTCCAGTATTTACATCAGGAAAGGCACCAGTATCTTTATTTACCTATGAGGGATCTACAGCTGCAATTCAATTTGATTTCTCTGCGACAGACGCAGGTGCAACGGATGTTGTTACCTATCAAGCGGATCAGTTACCTGAGGGTGCAGTGTTCAATGAGACTTCAGGTGTTTTCTCTTGGTCTGGAGCACATGCGGGAACCTACTCCTTTGTAGTGAGTGCCGCAGATGGAACTTCGGTTACAGCCAAGGATGTTAGTGTTGTAGTAGCGAATGATCGGCAATCTGCCGTCAACGCCGTCATTTCTCCTTATCATGTTGATGTGCCTTACATTTCGGCAACGTTAGCTTACTATAAGCAAGTGCACGCTGAGGTAATGGATGTAATTACTACTGCCACTGACGAGGTCTTCTATCAAAAGTTATTTGACCTGAATCTCGCAGTGCAAAGTCTTAAAGAATTGACGCCATTAATGAAAGATGGAAGTGTTAATTTTACGAATATGTTTGTTAGCTCAACCTTTGGTAACGCTGTCCCGAATCTGCTGGACAACACAAATGATAGTTTTGTGGGGTATTATACAGCGCAGGATCGGGCGCATTACATGGATTTAGGACCGGATTTTCAAATATCAGCAGAAAGCTTTGAGCTTCAGGTAAGAGCTAGTTTTCCGGAGAGAATTGGCGGCGTTGCAATGTTCGGATCGAATGACAAAGAAAATTGGACCCGCTTAACCCCCGGCTTGACAACAGTTACTGAAGAGATGCAGAGACTTGAGGTTCAAGCAGGCCTGGAGCATGAAAAATTCCGATTTTTGAAAATGGAAATGATAAAGCCTTCGAGTACTATGCTGGAAATTGCTGAATTTAGAATCTTTGGCCAGCGGTATGAGACAGTAAATCTATTAGAGTCCGTGTCCATTCACTCGGACCAAAGCTTACGAAATCGAATTATACCCGGGGATACGATTCAATTATCCTTTAAGTCTACAGAAATGATCCATAATGTCACGGCCCATATACAGGGTCAACCTGTTGCAGTCAGTTCTGTGGACAATATCAACTGGACAGCTATGCTTGTGGTGAATGAAAATGTTCCATCAGGTACTGTGAAATTTAAGATTAATTATAAAACGGCAGCTGGAGCGGATGCAGTAGAGACTATTTTTACAACAGATGGTTCTACTTTATTCATTGCAGATCAGACGGGACTTGTCGCTAATGTGCTTGAGATAGCAAACCTAATCGATTCCAGTGGAAGAAATCCGGCTGATCTTTTGGCAACAGCAAAAGTTTTATTTGATAATCATTTAGGTTCCATCACTGATTTTCGTTTAAATGGCAGTGGTTATGGTGCATATCTAACCTTTGACTTTAAAGAAGGCGGCCAGGCATTGCTGTCTAGGGTAGAAGTAATCGGAAGGCAAGATAATTATGCGGGCAGAATTAATGGAACAGTGGTGCAAGGCTCCAATGACAATGTGACGTGGATCACGATCTCTAATGTAGCAGGAAATACGCCGGAATGGCAGAAGTTGACGATTAACAGCACAGAACCCTATCGTTATATCCGCATCACCAATGGAAACAACTGGTATGGAAACATGGCTGAACTACGTTTGTATGGTGATGTTACAATCAATTCAAAGCTTGATGCGGTGTCCATTAGCTCCGACCAAAGTATCCAGAAACGAATTGTGCCTGGGGACACGGTGAAATTGTCTTTTAAAGCAAGCGATGCAATTAACCAAGTGAATGTCAATATTCAGGATCAAGTCGCAACCGTTGCTACTGTCGATAAGATCAATTGGACGGCTGAAGCGGTCATGGGCAATAACGCACAACCTGGACCTGTGAACTTTAGTATTAAATACAAGTCAAAGGAGGGAATCGAGGGGCCGGAAAAAACATCAACTACAGATGGTTCCTCTCTGTACATTCCCGATGAGACCGAGTTGATTAGTAATGTGCTTGCGATTACTAATTTAAGTGATTCCAGTGGGAGAACACCAACAGATCTCAGGAATGTTGCGGGATCATTATTCGATGGAAATGCAGGCACAATTACGGATTTTCGGGTAAATGGTAGTGGATATGGAGGATTTATAACGTTTGATTTTAAAGAAGGGAATAGGGTCCAGCTGTCCAAGGCAGAGGTGCTTTCCAGGCAAGATAATTATTTTACACGAATCAATGGGACTGTGGTTCAGGGTTCGAATGATCATACAAGCTGGACGACAATCTCCTCTCCTGCAGGAAAAACGATGGATTGGCAGACCTTAAGTATTAGTAACGCAGAAGCCTATCGTTATATCCGGATCTATAATAGTAGTAATTGGTTTGGAAACATGGCGGAATTACGCTTTTATGGCGTAGTGAAAGGGGCGGACTCAACAGCTCCGGTGACAACGGATGATGCGCCACAAGGTTGGACCAACAAGGATACGTTGGTAACCTTCACAGCTACAGATGCGGGCTCTGGTGTTGCGGCAACCTATTTCACAGTAAACGATGGCGAGCAGCAAACCGGGAATTCAGTTATTTTGTCCAATGAAGGAACACATAAGTTAGTTTATTGGAGCGTTGATAGAGAGGGTAATGTGGAACAGCCGCAGAAGACTGCTGTGATGAAGATTGATCGGACCGCACCACAGGTGGTAATTAAAGGAGAGAGTTCCTATACCATAGAGCAGACATTAAACATCACCTGTAGTGCAGCTGATACTGTATCAGGCATCACTTATTCGCCATGTGATTCAACGCTCGCAGATGTTAAAGCGTATACGCTGGAAGCGGGAACGCATAATGTAACTGCGAAAGCCGAGGATGCGGCGGGCAATGTCGGGCTGGCAGAGCATTCGTATAGTGTATATGCGACATTTGACAGCTTGTCGGCATTAACCGAAAATTTTGCAGCTGAGACGGGTGCTCCAGATTTAGAAAACGTAACCAATTCACTTAAGCAGCAGCTGGCGATCGCCAAAGAAAAAGCTCAGCAGCATGCTGGCGCAGAAGTTCACAGCTTGCTGGAAGCTTTTAATAGTGAAGTGAATCTCCAGAGCAATCAGGTGTTCACTTCTGAGCAGGCAGAGGTTCTAGTCCGTTGGTCACAATGGCTCCAGAATACAACTCCGCTTGCTGGTGGAGCCCCTGGAAAGCCAGTGTTATCTGACAATAATGGGCACGACACCGGGCTTCGAGATGGTAGCTATGCCGTCACGATGAATCTTTGGTGGGGGAACAACGGTACCGAGTTTAAGCTCTATGAAAACGATGTACTGATCAGTACCCAGATGCTGACGGACAGCTCACCGAATGCACAAGCCATGAGTACGGATATTGTGGGCAAATCAAATGGAACCTACACGTACACGTGCGAGCTAGTCAACAGCTTCGGTTCGACTACCTGCGATCCGCTAATCCTTACTGTTACAGATGCAGCGCCGGGCAAGCCTATAGTATCCCACGACAACTGGAGTGGGGATGGAACTTACGACGTTGTGATGAATATGTGGTGGGGAACCAATGGTACTGAGTACCGTTTGTATGAGAATGGAGAAGTAATCGACACACAGACACTAAGCACGGCTACCCCTGCGGCTCAGCTGACAGTTACGAAACTTAAAGATAAGACACCAGGTGTATATGAATACTACGCGGTATTAGTCAATGCATCAGGCGAGACATCTAGCGAGAAAATCACAGTAACTGTCAAGCCAAGAAACTGACCATAGAGCTGATGTAATAGGAAGGCCCTTTCTTCGGGATGACCGAGGGATGGGCTTTTTTATAGCAGTTAAAGGATATTATTGAGGGATTGAGACGTTGAATAACGAACGGAGAATTAGGGAAATCTGTAAATTGACATAACACCTAAAGGTGTTATAATGAAAAGCGAACCCAAAAGGTGTTATATTAAATGAATGCTGGAGGCTATTTATTATGCAAACTCAAGAACCCTTACAAGAAATTCGTCAAACGATTTTACTAAATGCGCCAATAGAAAAGGTTTGGAAAGCTGTTGCCACGGCAGAAGGAATGGCAGCCTGGTGGATGCCTAGTACATTTGAGCCTGTTGTTGGGTATGAATTCATCCTGCATGCTGGACAATTCGGAGATTCTCCTTGTAAAGTAACCGAAGTTGATCCTCCGAATCGTGTTGGTTTTAATTGGGGGAAGGATTGGCATCTTGCTTTTGAACTGAAAGAAATCGAAGGGAAAACTGAATTTACCTTGATTCATTCTGGATGGGACCCTGAAAAAGTTACTGAATTTGGACAACCACATCCAATCGTACGCGGCTTTATGAATAGCGGCTGGGAAAAAATCGTCCAAGAAAAACTTCCTGCTTATATCGAGGCATAATATGTCGGTTGCTGAAGCAGGACATGATGTATTTCAAGCGATAGCAGATCCTACTCGCCGCAGTCTGCTAAAGCTGCTCGCTAATAAGGAAATGTCTATAGCATCTATTACGGATTGCTACCCGATCAGCCGAACCGCTGTTAATAAGCATTTACAGGTATTGTCCGATGCGCAGCTTGTTAGCAGTCAGAAAGTCGGACGGGAGACCCGGTATAAGCTTCAGCCAGAACCTTTGCTGGAGCTGCAAGATTGGCTTGCCTTTTTTGAAGGTTACTTGGCTAATAAATTGTTTGCGCTTAAAGAATATGTTGAGTCTGACTCAGACGAGAAGTGATAAACCGGGTGGCGTGAGATCGCGCTCCCCGGTTTTTTGTGTTGTTTAAATTCAGTTTATAAAAGGGAGTTACCATCACAATACAAACTAAAACGTTGGAGGAATTGTAATGGTAAATGAACGCAAAAAAATAATTGAGCCCAACCCTGGAGATTGGGCCGTCGAAGCGCGTGGGCTTGTCAAAACGTTTGGTGACAATCGCGCAGTTGATGGAGTAAATCTAAACGTTAAGGCAGGCACGATTTACGGCGTTCTTGGTCCCAATGGGGCAGGAAAGACGACGGTAATTCGGATGCTGGCTACGTTACTTCGTCCGGATGCGGGGGCGGCGCGAATCTTCGGGCATGATGTGGTAAAGGAGTCGCAGATTGTTCGGCAATTGATAGGGGTTACGGGACAATATGCTTCTGTAGATGAGTCACTTAGTGCTACAGAGAATCTGATTATCTTTTCACGTCTTTTAGGGTTAGGGCGGGCAGAGGCGCGGCAAAAGGCAGTGGAGTTGTTAGAAGAGTTTGGTTTGACGGAGGCGGCGAAACGGCCGCTTCGAAATTTCTCTGGTGGTATGCGCCGACGGCTGGATCTTGCAGCGAGTCTGATTGCCCAGCCTCCGCTTATCTTTTTGGATGAACCAACAACAGGTCTGGACCCACGGACACGTTCGCAAATGTGGGATACCATTCGTCGGTTGGTGAACACAGGATCAACAGTGCTGTTAACTACACAGTATCTTGAAGAAGCCGATCAGCTGGCAGATCGTATTGCAGTTATTGATCATGGCCATGTCGTTGCAGAAGGCACCGTGGATGAGCTAAAAGCTTCAGTGGGCACCACCTCGCTGCACTTAAAAGTCCAAAACCTTAAAGATATCGCTCAAGCGCGCCGGATTGTGGAACATGTGCTGCATATCCAGTCTATTGTGCCGAATGAGGCTGGAAAAATTACTGCACCGATGGCGAACGCTGATTTAGTCACTGATTTGCTTATTGCACTCCGCGAAGCGGGGATTCCACTCGCAGAGATGAGTATGCAGAAACCGACGCTTGATGAAGTGTTTTTGACGATCACTGGCCATGGAGTTACGGATGAGGCATCCCAAGCATCACAAGAATCAATGAATAAGGAGGCAGCAAGAGCATGAGTATGAGAACTTCTACTATTAGTCCAGGTGCGACCCGACAATTGAAAAACCATACGAGCTTCAAACAATCTGTTCGTAACTCGTTAACGATGGCTTATCGCGGGATATTGAAAATCCGTCGCACACCCGAGCAATTGTTCGACGTAACGCTGCAGCCAATTATTTTCACACTAATGTTTACTTATATTTTTGGTGGAGCCATATCAGGAGATGTAGTGAGCTATTTGCCCGTTATTATTCCTGGTATTCTAGTGCAGACTGTAATCACGACCTCCATCGTCACTGGTGTCCAACTGCGGGAAGACATGGATAAAGGGGTGTTTGACCGCTTTAAGTCATTGCCGATTGCCCGAATAGCCCCATTAGCCGGAGCTTTGTTGGCAGATACGATTCGATATACGATCGCTACTGTGCTTACTTTTGTCATGGGCTATATTATGGGTTACCGACCTGATGGCGGTCTGGAGCATGTCGCAATTGCTGCGCTTTTGGTTATTGTCTGCTCCTGGTCGATTAGCTGGATTTTCGCTTTCTTTGGTGTGATTGCCCGAACCGCTTCCAGCGTACAGGGGATATCAATGATTGTGTTGTTCCCACTCACGTTTTTATCCAACGCCTTCGTGCCTGTAGATACGATGCCTAACTGGCTGCAATGGTTTGTCAAAGTCAATCCAATCTCGCATCTTGTGTCAGCTGTCCGTGAGCTTGCTAACTCTGGAACCGTAGGCTGGGATTTCGCTATTTCACTTATCGGAGCCGCTGTGATTGTTGCGGTTTTTGCACCTATCACTGTGCGTGCATATATGCGCCGGACATAATTAGAGAGATGAAGAAGCGGCAGAAATGCCGTTTTTTTTTGTGTTTTTTTAGCATGTTAAAAAAGCCGTGATCTAAGGATATCCCAAGATTACGGCTTGAATTTATTGAGTAGGGACTTGCAAAGAGGCCTTTTTAGAATTAATTATCTTTTTTAAAGAAGGTATGAATTAAATTGGAGACCGATCTATCATATAATATTTTAGCTGTTTCCTCATTTTGAATATGTCCCCCTAAATGCAGATGAATGACGCCATGCAATGACGCCCACACCAGGTTCACAACAAGCAGAGGGTCTTTTTCGTTAATAAATCCTTGTTCGATGGCTTCTGTAATAAGGGCTATCACTTGTTGTAGTGCCGTAAAGATAGCATGTAAGCTTTCCTCCTCCGGTTTGAATTCGCTAAAGGCTCCTCCGAACATAACCATATAATAGCTAGTATGATTCCGTGAGAAATCCCAATAAGCTTGTCCAAGCTCGCGAAGATATAAATTTAGATTGTCTTGTTTTGGAACCGCTTGAAAGGCAGCAGCCAACAATTTACACCCTTGCAGAAAAAGCTCCTTCGCTAAACCTTCCTTGTTTCCAAACAAGTTATAAATGATTTTTGTGGGACATTCCATTTTTTCAGCAACCTTACGGATGGTTACACCTTCGGGTCCAGATTCATGCATAATGGCCGCAGCGGCTTCGATAATGTTGAGTCTTAATGTTTCCGCATGCTGTTGTTTTGCTTTTGGGTAGGTTGTAACAGATTGTGCATCTATAGAAGATATTTTGGACGATTTTTGCATGTAGTTTCACTTCCTTAGAACTTTACTTTAGCTTTTTTTAGATAGCCGTTATTTCTAAACCTTATTTTACTGATGTAGAAGAGAAATAGCCAATAATTAAATGTGTAGAACTTTATTTGACAACGCAACTTCACTTGGATACAATGATTCTTATTGAAACACTGTTTCTAAATGGTCGTTAAAGGGAGAGAGGATAACAATGATTACAATTCAAAATAAATGGACGTTGATTACCGGCGCTTCTTCGGGTATAGGTGAAGCGTTTGCTCGAGAACTTGCAGCCAAAGGAAGTCACTTAATTTTAGTCGCCCGTTCTGAAGATAAACTGATTGCTTTAGCGGAAAAATTAAAACGAGAATTTCAAATTCAAGCGGAGGTTCTGGTTGCTGATTTATCTCAAGAAGGTTCCCCTGAAAGGCTCTATCAACAATGTGTAGAACGTGGCTTGAACGTTGATATTCTTATTAATAATGCAGGTTTTGCTACGCATGGGCTTTTTGAACAACTATCTGGTTCGAGACAACATGAAGAAGTGATGCTAAATGTTTTGGCGGTTGTAGATCTGACCCATTTGTTTTTGCCAGAGATGTTAAATAGAAAAAGTGGAGTGATCATAAACGTTGCATCAACAGCTGCATTTCAACCTCTCCCTAATATGGCTGTATATGGAGCGACAAAAGCTTTTGTATTATCATTTACTCAAGCGCTATGGGAGGAAAATCGGAAACGGGGCGTACAATTTCTTGCGTTATGTCCGGGGTCTACGGAAACAGAATTTTTTAATGTCGTGGGAGCCGATGAGGCTTCGGTAGGCAAACGAGACACTCCAGAAAATGTCGTTCAAGTGGCTCTTCGGTCGCTTCAGGCTAAAAAAGTATTTGCTGTCCCAGGATTTACAAACTATATTTCTGCTCAAATGTCACGTTTTTTCACACGTAAACAAATGCTTTATTTTGTTGGACGTATGCTCCGTACACGACATTAATAGGTCAACGTATTCAAGTTGGTGTATTCCTTAGCAATGATTAACTATTTCATTGATTATAAAAAAACAACAAAACAGCGGTTCTCCCCAATATGGGAGAACCGCTGTTTTGTGTTTTGACTTGCTGACTTTGACTCAGTTTCGCTTGGATTTACATCAACAAAATCAACATCAACATCAACATCAACAATCGACATCTAAATCTCAATCACACCGCCGACTCATAATCATCCACTGTGGTACGGACCCAGATGATGTTATTAGCATGTTTTTCGCAGTTCTAGCGTAGTTTCGGACTCCAGTGCAGCTATTCCCTAGAAGTGGGCTCGAATATGGTGATTTGTGCGCCAATAGGAGCATTGGTGGACCTCTGTCAAGAAAGTGGACAGTCACGCAACAGACATTCTAGTCAATTGCTCAGCAAAACGAACTGGAGAAAGATACCCCAGCGCGCCATGCATTCGCTTGCGGTTATAGTAAAACTCAATATATTGAAAAAGTGTCTGGTAGGCTTGCTCCTTAGTTTTGAATCGCGGATTACAATAAATGAGCTCCTTTTTCAAAATGCTGTGCCACGACTCGATACAGGCGTTATCATAACAGTTACCTCTGCGGCTCATGCTGGACTCCATGCCATACGCTTTCAACTGCTTCGTGTATTCATGAGAAGTATATTGAGAACCTCTATCGGAGTGATGTAATAGACCCTTTTCCGGTTGTTTAGCTTCGTAAGCATCTTGTAAAGCGCCCGAAATCAAGCTAGTTTCCATATGGTTCTCCAAACGCCACCCCACGATTTCGCGCGTGCAAAGGTCCATCACACTAGCCAGGTACAAGCGCCCTCCCCGGCAAGGAATGTACGTAATGTCGGTAACCCATACTGAATTGGGTTTGCGTATTTTAAATTGCTGGTTCAGCGTATTCGGGGCAATCGGATGGTCATGATTGGAGTCAGTGGTCTGTACCCGATACGTTTTGGAGACAATGGAGCGAAGTTTCATATGTCGCATGTACACACTCACCGTGCGTTCGGTAACGGTATAACCTTCTTGATGTAACAGGCGGGTGATCTTCGGACTCCCATACCGTTTTTGATGGTCTGTAAAATGATACTGAATTCGCTTCATTATCGCAGCCTTACGAAGCATATGCGTACTGGTTTTTTCTGTCCGCCACTTGTAGTACCCGCTCCGTGACACATGTAGGGTCATGCACATCTTCTCCAAGAGAAACTCGGAGCGATGTTTTTCAATAAACTGGAATCTCAGTTCCTTGGTTTGCTGAAGATGTGCACTGCTTTTTTTACGATCGCTAATTCCTCTTCCACATCGGCAATCTTGTTATCTTTTTCTTGAAGTTGACGGCTCATTTCTTTCAACTGTGCCTCGAGTTCCCGTACTCGATCCATGCTAGCCGCCGGTTCATTCTTTAGTTCTCGATACTGGCTCATCCATTGATGCAGGGTACTTTTTGGGATGTTGAGCTCTTCCGCCAAGTCGCCCACTGTCTTTGTTTGCTCTTGAATGAACTGCACTGTCTGTTTTTTAAATTCTTCGTTATACCGTTGTCGATGTTCTCCCATGTGAACACACCTCCGTGGACTCATTATCGCCAGTCTGTTAACTACTGTCCACTTTTTATTCTAGCTTCATGGGGTCCGATAGGATCAGAAAAGTGGGGAATTTCTGCGAATAAGGTCAACTGAGTCCGATAGTACCTCGTCCAGGGTAATTAACTAACTAATGTATTAAGGTTCAATAAAAAGGAAAACAAACCAGCGTTGGTTTGTTGCTTCAATAGATATTGGGGCAAGCAAGGCTAACGGACCCCAATGACACTATTAGCATGTTTTTCGCAGTTCTAGCGTAGTTTCGGACTCCAGTGCAGCTATTCCCTAGAAGTGGGCTCGAAAGTGGTGATTTGTGCGCCAATAGGTGCATTGGAGTCCGATAGGATCAGAAAAGTGGGGAATTTCTGCGAATAAGGTCAACTGAGTCCGATAGTAGCTCGTCCGCCAAAGTAAGGGGAAGTAAACACCTATGTTCTTGCAGTCAACCTTATTGTATTAAGGTTCAATAAAAAGGAAAACAAACCAGCGTTGGTTTGTTGCTTCAATAGATAATGGGGCAAGGAAGGCTAACGGACCCCAATGGCGTTATTAGTATGTTTTTCGCAGTTCCAGCGCAGTTTCGGACTCCAGTGCAGCTATTCCCTAGAAAGGGCCCTAAATATGATGTTTTGTGCGCCAATAGGAGCGTTGGAGTCCGATAGAACCTGAAAAGTAGTAAAATGCCTCGAATAACGCCAACTGAGTCCGATAGTACCTCATCCGCCAAACTAAGAGTAGGTAAACGTCACCGTATATGCAAACAGCCTACTAGTAAACACTATCGTCCTGCAAACAACCAATTGATGAACACTATCGACTTCGCAAACAGCCTACTAGTAAACACCATCGTCCTGCAAACAACCAATTGGCGAACACTATCGTCTATGCAAACAGCCTACTAGTAAACACCATCGTCCTGCAAACAACCAATTGGTGAACACCCCCGCCCTCGCAAACAGCCTACTAGTAAACACCATCGTCCCCGCAAACACTACTGGCCTGCACCTTCGTATACCTAACCCCGTATTGGAAGCTACGTCATGCGCAGACAGCAATTGTGATTTAATCAAGGAAGGATCGGTCCTCAAATTATGTTGGCCTATTTTCCCATTAACTACTTCATCTGTCGTAGTAATTATGTTATACTGCAACTACTACGACAGATGAAGTAATCATGGGGGGATATTTTTGATCAGCAGTGATGTTATACGCGGCTACAATGATACGATGATCCTATACATGCTGCTGGACGGGGAATCTTACGGGTACGAGATTTCCAAAAATATCAGGCAGTTAACGCAGGAGAAATATGTCATGAAGGAGACAACGTTATATTCTGCCTTCACCCGACTGGAGAAAAACGGATATATAGAATCCTTTTATCTGGATGAGAGTCTTGGTAAGCGGCGTACGTATTACCGGATCACCCCTTTGGGTCTCGCCTATTACCGAGAAAAATGTGAGGAATGGAAGGTTACACAGCAAGTTGTAAACCAATTTATCAAGGAGTGGTGATAGAGCATGGAGACGATCATAGTATATCTGGATAATATGTTTGCGGGTCTGCCAAAAACTCCGGAACTGGAACATCTGAAGCAAGAGCTGCTATCAGGGATGGAGGAGAAGTACCTGGAGCTGAAGCTTGCTGGCAAGTCGGAGAATGAGGCGATTGGTATCGTCATATCGGAATTCGGCAATATTGAAGAGCTGACAGCAGAGCTTGGCATCGATCCAGTTGCGCCAGAACAGGCTATTCCGGTGCTGACGGAAGAAGAGGTTTACGCTTATGCGGCGGCCAGACGAAGCGCTGGATTATGGACGGGGATCGGCGTTTTTCTCTGCGCATGCGGAGTGGCGTTTTTGATCACCCTGGATACAATATTTGAAAATAAGGCTGTTATGAGTGATAAAGGTTCGATGCTGGGGCTGGTCGGAATGTTCGTGCTGGTCGCTATCGCGGTCGGGATGTTTATACACAGCGGAATGAAGCTGGATCGCTTTAAGAGTCTGGAGCAAGGCTTTCAGCTGCCTTATGCTCTAAAAATGGCGCTTCAACGCAGCCAAAGTCTTTATGCTCCGACTTACCGTCTTTCTCTGATTACAGGAGTCTGCCTATGCGTGCTGTCGCCGGCTTTTATCTTTACCACTAGCTATGTCAACGATGACTATGCTCCCTATGGAGTCGCTGCTTTTCTGTTTATTGCAGCTGTGGCGGTGTTTTTGTTCATCTATTACGGGAATATCCAGGGTACTTATACGAAGTTGCTGGAGGAGCCGAATATCACTGCAGAGAAGCAGGAAGAGAACCGATTTGTTGGAGTTGTTGGGGCTGTATTATGGCCTTTGGCGACGGCGATTTTTCTGTTCACGGGTTTTGTCTATGGGCGCTGGGACGTAAATTGGGCAGTATTCCCAATTGCTGGAGTTCTATCCGGCATGTTAAGCAATGTTCATCATGTTCTGAAACGTAAAGATATCTCCTGATGGTGTTAACTGCACTTGTACATTCCTGAACTAGATAGATTATATGTAAGGTATTCTACCAGTTGATTTTACTGGAAGAATGCCTTTTTTTGTTGGATTTTAACAGGTGAGCTAAATGAGCCCTTTAATATTTTGACATTTAAATTTTAAGTACGGACTTGGACATATGTTGAGAGAAGGAGAATATGAATATACAACAATAATCTTGTTAAAGAGGCGACAATACATTAACTAGTTAGGAGAAATGATCGATGGAATTCGAACTGGGCAGCATTTTGAAACTAGTAAAACGTAGGCTGCTGTTCATTATTGTATTATGTATCGCTGCAGTCGGGCTCGCTGGTAGTGTTAGCTATTATGTTTTACAGCCGAAATACGAGGCGACAGCTTCTATACTTATTCAAGGGGACAGGCAGCAGAAAGCAATTAATGACATTATGGCCGGACAAAAGCTGGTAACCACTTACGGGGAGATCATTCGAAGCAGCAGGATAGCGGAAGAGGTTGTCAGAAAGCTGCAGCTAAAAATGACAGCGGAAGAGTTGCTCAAAAATGTGAAGACAAGAACCAATAGTGAATCACTCGTAACAACGGTAATTGTGACCAATTCAAAAGCTCAACGGGCAACAGATATTGCGAATGGCTTTGGAGAAGCCTTTAATGCGAATATTCAATCGATTATGGGAGTGGAGAATGTTGTATTTCTCGACCGTGCCAAGGTTCCTTCTGATCCTGTCTCACCTAAGCCGGTCTTTAATATGGCTGTTGCCTTCGGATTGGCGCTGATTACCGGGATCGCAATCTCTATCCTCCGGGAATTGATGGAGAAACCCGTGAGAAGTGCCAAAGATATTCAGCTTGATTTGCAGCTTCCGCTTCTGGGAACCGTGGGCAAATTGAAGCCACGTAAACAGCGGAATAAAGCGAAAACCAAATCAGCAGAAGGAGCCACAAGTTATGAAGAAGAGAACGCCAAAATTATATTGCCTGGAACAACCGAAGTCATCTAGCGGAGATCAATTCCGAAGCATACGCTCCAATATTCGTTATACCCGCGTTGGTGGAGAGATCCGCTCTTTATTAGTCACAAGCTCGCTTCCGGATGAAGGAAAATCAACGGTAGCGATAAATCTGGCGATTGCCATGGCGGAAGCTGGTAAGACAGTTCTTCTCATTGATGGGGATCTACGTACGCCAACGGTGCATAAGGCATTTGATCTGCCTAATTGGATCGGACTTAGCAGTATCTTAGTGGATCATACCCGCTTAGAGGATTGCATTATTTCGATTGAGGATGCAGAAGGTTTGTCAGTATTGACCTCTGGTCCGATTTCACCAAATCCCGCTGAATTATTAGGCTCTGAAGGAATGAAGCGATTGTTTGCAGAGCTGAGCGTGCGTTTTGATACGATTGTCATCGACTCATCCTCTGTATTAATGCCATTTTCGGATGCCCTTATTTTGGCAACGATGACTGAGGGGGTATTGCTAGTTGTGAAATCCGGAAAAGTGCTCTTAAAGCACACGAGTTCTGCCAAGCACTTGCTAGAGCAGCAGGGAGCACATTTGCTGGGAGCCGTATTGAATTATCGGAAAAAGAGCAGGCGTTCCAAGATTCGTGGTGAAGATTTTGCCGAGTGGGCCTCTTCTTCAGGAATGGTCTGACGTCTATGTCATTTGCTTCTCTTCGTTATTTGCTCGGGAATATCACTTACGCTGGTGCTCAGTTTGTGATTGTGATCCTGCTGAATAAATTCGGGTCATCGGCAATCGTGGGGCAATATTCGCTAGGGCTTGCAGTTACTGCTCCGATCTTTATGCTGTCGCATCTACATCTTCGTTCCGTATTAATCGTTGATTCATCGGGGAAATACAGTTTTGGAGACTTTCTGGGCTTACGGCTGATAACAACCGCCCTTGCGTTTACGATTACCGCAGGTTTTTGCATAATGAGTGGTTTGGATTGGAATACAGCATTGGTTATTTTCTTCATCGGTCTGTATAGAATCGTTGAATCAATCAGTGATATTTTATTAGGCATCGTTCAAAAGGAGGAGAGATTAGATCAAATCTCAATCTCCAGAATGGCAAAAGGGTTATTCTCCATTCTAATCTTCATCCTCGTATTTATCCCTACACAGAGCCTTATTCTTGCCTTGTTAGTCATGATTATCGGATGGTTAGCGATAACGATTGGATATGATGCTCGTAAAGCGAGAATATACACTTCTCTCAGGCCACTCTTCAACAAAAGAAGCCTATGGAGTTTACTGATCGTCAGTTCACCGCTAGGCGTGGTGTTGGCGTTGATGTCGTTAAATACGAATATCCCATTATACGCGATTTCCTATTTTAAAGGGGAGCATGACTTAGGTATTTATGCTTCACTCTCATATATGATTGTTGCCTGTAATGTTGTCGTCACCGCACTTGGTGAAGCCATAACACCACGTCTTGCCAGGTGGCATTCAGCCGGGAGACACAAGGAGTTTGTCACTTTACTCAGCCGAATGATAGCGATGGGTTTGGGTTTTAGTGCGGTCGCTTGTTTGATAGGGTGGTTGTTTGGACACAAGCTGTTAACCTTATTATTCAGTTCAGACGTGGCAGGAGAGTTAGGGTTGTTTCATTGGCTGCTGGCGTCCACCATGCTGGTATTTATTTCATCCTACCTGTGGTACGCCATAACGGCTACCGGAAGGTACAAAGCCCAGATTCCATTGTTTCTGTGCACAGCATTCACTAATGGCTTATGTTGTCTGATCTTCGTACCTCATTACGGGGTAGTAGGTGCTGCGATGGGAGCTAGTTCGTCGTTATTTGTACAGATGATTGGCAGTGTAGTTGTGCTGTATCGTGTCATCGGAAAGGTAAGAAATCGGGAACAGTCGGAAGCGGCAGCATAAGTTCTTTGTTTTATAGGAAAGTAGGAAAGTAGGAAAGTAGGAACTTGTATGACATCTGTATCTGTTGTAGGGAAGCCCTACACCATGCACAATTTATTTCTGTTTGCGGTCATGGGGTATATCATATGCCTTCCGGCACAGATTGATTTTGGTGGAGCCTTCCGTATCGCCCCGTCGGATCTCTTCTTAATGTTAGGTTTGTTTGCCGCTGGATTCCATCTCAAATTGGACCGGAGGATATTCAGTTCATGGCATTGGGGCATGCTGTTCATTTTTGTTCTAGCTTCCTTTGTATCCATTTGGCGCAACGGCTTCATAACCCAATACGCCTTATTGCAAAAAGATATTGGATTCATACTCCTTTTGTTGACCTACATCATGCTTGTGCAAGCCGTAGATAGCTGGGAACGGTTATATAAGATGCTCCGATTTTTTCTGACCAGTGTGCTGCTCTTAAATGGTGTTGCCCTATTTGCTTTTTTCAGCGGAGTAAAGGTTCCGTTCATGGTGCAAGACGGGCGGTTGTCCGGCATGTTAATTGATCCCAATGCATACGGGGGATTGCTGGTGACGGCTTTTGCCATTCATATCATGACGAGTGGGGAGAAGATAAAGCTGCTGCGGGGATGGGTCAGCATATTAGCGACGATAAGCTTAGCCGGGGGCATTATGATGACTTTCTCGCGCTCGTCATGGATTGGTCTCTTCCTTGTATTACTTACACTTTTGATTACCAAACCTTCCAGACTGATCAAGATCGGAATGGGGTTTGGTGTGGCTTTTATAGCTCTGCTGCTGTATAAAGGCACCGCTTATCTAAATGTGCTGGAGTCTATGTCCAGCAGACCTTCCCAGATCCAGTCGCGTCTTGACATCATTGACAAAGCGGTGGATTGGATCGCACAAAGTCCATTATTAGGCATTGGGCTTGGTTCCTATAATTACGAACTGCGCATTATTATCCACAACACGCCAATATGGTTTTTGACTGAATTCGGCTTATTGGGCTTGATTGTATATGGCGGATTTATGATTTGGTTCTTCATTGTGGGTATCCGTTCTTATCGTGCAGCAGATCCCATTCATAGGCCAATTATTATGGCATTGCTGTTGTCCCATGCGGCGATGATTGGTTTATCGATGGGTATTGAGGCGTTATTCCAGCGGTATTGGTGGTTCATGATGGCGATGAACGGAGCTTGCATCCGGTTAACAGACAAAAACCTGAAAGGAGAGATGCCCTATCGAACCCAACACGTTGAACGGTCAACTGGGCGCAAGCTTCGACAACGAGCAGAGCAACCTCAATAAAAGCTCAAGTAAGGACATCGGGAGTATTCCAGCTGAGGGTGGCTTACAAGCAAAGGTTGCTTTTGTAGCCTCCATATATGGGCATTTCGAGAGTTTTCATTTACCTTACATGGTGTTATTGCTGCAAAAAGGGTGTGAAGTCCATGCTTACGCTCAGCCGGGCGAAGCCAGACAGCGCTTGGAACAGCGGGGAATTGTATGTCACGACGTATCTATACAACGAAGTCCTTTACAGTTGAAGAATTGGACGGCTCTGCGGATCTTAACGAAAAGCTTCCAAGCGGAAAAATTTCAGTTCGTCCATGTACATACACCAGTGGCTTCGATTCTCGGACGGATTGCAGCCCATAGAGCAGGTGTCCCTAGCGTATTGTATACAGCTCATGGTTTTCATTTTTTTAAAGGTGCTCCTTTTCTGAACTGGATGCTTTATTATCCGTTGGAGTATTTGATGGCACGTTGGACGGATGTACTGATCACCATTAATAGTGAAGATTATGAGCGTGCTCAGAAATTCCCTGTGCGAAAAAAAGTAACTTATGTGAGCGGAGTCGGGCTTGATCTTCAGGTATACGGTAGCGGTGAGGGGGATAATGAAATTGCAAAAATGATGGGGGAAAGTCGTCACCAGCTATTTGATTTACCTAAGAGTGACAATGATAATCCTTCATTCGTTGTTCTCTGCGTCGCTGAGTTAAATGCTAACAAGAACCAAAAACAGTTGATCGAAGCACTACATCATTTGGGTGATCAAGCAAGAGATATTCATCTAGCATTCGCAGGTACAGGTCCTTTCGAGCAAACCCTTATAGAACTTGCTACTCGGTTAAAGGTTAGGGATCAAGTGCATTTTCTGGGGTTCAGAAGAGATATACCGGATTTGCTACAAGCGTGTGATGTTGCGGCACTTGTGTCCTATCGTGAGGGGTTACCCCGGGCGATTATGGAGGCGATGGCAGCAGGCAAACCCGTGATCGGCACTCATATTCGGGGCATTCGCGATTTGATTGAGCATGAGTCAACGGGCATGTTGGTTCCAGTGGATGATATTGCCGCTACGGCAAAAGCACTGGTTCAACTGCGAGCGGACGCAGCTTTGACCGCAGCAATGGGTAAGGCGAACAAGGACAGGATTATTCGCTATGGATTGCCAGCGGTGCTTCGTGAAATGGACTCGATTTATATAGAAGCGCTGAAAGAACCAGGGATAAAGCCATTTCCGTCTGAAGTACAAACGGGTCTGACAGCAGATAGATAATTCATTCTCGCATATACGACAACAAACGAATAAACGAATAAACGAATAATTAGTTAATTAGGGAGAAAGAAGTGATGAAAATGCGGATCGTACGTTTAGTCATGTTGGATGCGGGAATTATAGCGGCTTCAGTGTGGCTTGTGTTTTTACTTCGGTTTGATTTTCAAATCCCTGAGCAGTACATGTGGATGCTTCCGTGGGCGATACTCATTCACATTATGGTGTACGCAGCGTTCTCATTTGGATTCAAGGTGTATAACAATATTTGGCGATACACCGGTATAGGTGAGTTATTGCAGCTGCTAAAAGTGAGTGCTTTAACACTTTGCGGAGTGGTTGCTGTCAATGTATCTGCGCATGTATTCGTCCCTTCCTATCGATTGCCGATTTCGATTTATTTTGCAGCGGGTTACGTATTTCTCGGCATTGCCGGCTTACGTTTAGTTAACCGCCTCATCAACGATAGATTCGAAACACTGGGAATAAAGGGTTCATCCGAAGGCAATCTGCTAATCGTTGGGGCGGGAAAAGCAGGCATCCTCGTTACCAAAGATATCAAGCATTCAAGATTTAAATTCATGAACCCAGTTGCCTTCATAGATGATGATATCTCAAAGCGCAAGCTGGAGCTTATGGGGTTGCCGATTGTCGGTAACCGTAACTTCATTCCCCAGGCAGTCGAGCAGCTGGATATTTCGTTCATTATCATCGCTTTGCCTACGGCTCCTCAAAAGGAATTACTGGAGATCATCGAAATCTGCAAATCTACCAAAGCTCAGATCAAGTTAATGCCTAGTATGACCGATATTTTGGACGGGAAAATGGCCATTAACATGATCCGTGAAGTATCCGTAAATGATTTGCTGGGGAGAAGCCCCGTAGAAATTAATACGGAAGAGATTCGTGAGAATTTGGGAAGCGAGTGTATTCTCATCACGGGTGCAGGCGGTTCAATTGGTTCGGAATTATGCCGGCAATTGGCTGCGTATCGTCCGAAGGAAATGCTGCTTTTGGGGCATGGAGAAAATAGCATTTATCTTATTGAACAAGAGTTGCGGCAGTTATATCCCGATCAGATCATTCATCCCATTATAGCGGACATTCAGGATGTATCGCGGATCGATAACGTTTTTCAAAAGTTCCGCCCCTCCATTGTGTATCATGCCGCTGCTCACAAGCATGTTCCTCTTATGGAGATGAATCCAGTAGAGGCAGTTAAAAATAATGTGATCGGCACAAGGAATGTAGCGGAAGCGAGTGCTAAATATGGCGCTAAACGGTTCATCCTCATCTCATCGGATAAGGCGGTTAATCCTACCAGTGTTATGGGGGCCACGAAACGAGCCGCGGAAATGATCATTAATGATCAGAATTCCTTAAGTAAGACGGTTTTTGCCGCTGTACGTTTTGGTAATGTGCTGGGCAGTCGGGGCAGTGTCATTCCGTTATTCAAAAGACAAATCGAAAACGGCGGCCCGGTGACGGTTACACATATGGATATGGTGCGTTACTTCATGACGATACCCGAAGCGGTACAGTTGGTTATTCAAGCAAGTGTGCTGGCACAAGGGGGAGAAGTGTTTGTGCTGGATATGGGTAAGCCAGTTCGTATATACGATCTAGCGAGGGATTTAATCCGCTTGTCGGGTCTCGAGCCTGACAAAGATATTCCCATTGTAGTCACTGGCATTCGTCCTGGAGAAAAATTGTTTGAGGAGCTTTTGACTGAAGAAGAAGGATTATTGGTCACTAACAACTACCGTATTATGATTAGCCGCCCGCAAAGTGTCTCCAGATCTGAACTGAATTTGGTGTTGGGGGTTCTGGAGAACTTGTGCAAACGGTATGAACTGATGCCAAGCAGTCATCAGATCAAAAAACTGCTAAAGCAGCTAATTCCAAGCTATTCGGGCTTTCAGGAAGAACCGCAGGTGGGCACACATGATCTTGAACGCATTAAATCCGAAGTTCATGCGGGAATCTGACCTATGAAGTCGACTAAGCATTCATGGATGACAAGATTATGGGGCAAGCGCGACAAGGCAATTACAGGTAAACGTTCACGCATGCGGCGGGTGGGACGATACAGCCTGATTGTTATTCTTGTTGTGGTTGTAGTTGGGGGGATCTGGATTGGAGGGATATTGAATCCAGAGCATCGTTTTAATAAGGCGATTCTTAACCCTTTGACGATCCCTAGCTCTAATGTGGTTACGGACAATGAAACGATGGTGCAATCGCTCAGCACACCAGCCCCACAAGCTCAAACGGATGAGCTTACCCTTACAACTTCTACACAGACTCCAACTGCGGTGACATCTCCAACAGACAAGAAAAGCTCATCCTTTAATGTAGTGCTAATTGGAACAGACACTTGGGGCGGAGAAAGCTCGCGGGCAGATACGATCATGGTTGCCCATGTGATGCCGGATCAACGGAAGGTGAATATCGTATCTGTGCCGCGGGACACGCGGGTTTATGTGCAGAACGTCGGTTATACCAAGATCAATCATGCACATATCGTTGGTGAAACAAAGGGTGGGAATCAGCAGGGTACGCTGACACTGATTCAAGCCGTTAGTGATTTTATGAATATTCCTATTCATTACTACATCAAGACGAACTTCTCCGGTGTTCGTGATTTCATCGATTCGATCGGCGGGATCGATATGCTGATTGATCAGGATGTGACCATCACTCCGGAGATCACCATCAAGAAAGGTGAGCAGCATCTGGATGGTGCCCACACGCTTTATTTAGCAAGGGAGCGCTACTCGACTCCGGAGGGTGACTTTAGCCGCCAACGGGAGCAATTCAATATCGTTCGGGCTGTAGCCAAAAAGCTATTAAGTCCGGAGCATATTCCTGATTTAGCTGGACTGCTACTGCGTGAAAAGAAAGACATTATTGATACGAGTTTTAGTGACAGTGATTTGATGAGCTTAGCTTGGCTATTCAAGGGAATGGATTCCGCGGATTTTGCTTACGAACAGATTCCTGGCCATAACAGCTCTGCTCTAGATCCGCTCGTCCGAACCAAAGTGTATTATTGGAGTGCAAATCCGGAAGAGGTAAAGTCACTTACAGAACGTCTTTTTACGGAATAAGAGAAAGGCGGGGGAAAGACTACCATGTATCGCCATATGAAGCGGGGCTTCGATTTGGTGGGAGCGATCGTTATGTTAGGTGTGTTTAGTCCGGTCATGGCTGTGGTGGCGTTGCTGCTTCGGATAAAGCTGGGAAGTCCTATTTTGTTCAAGCAGCAGCGGCCGGGAATGGGAGAAAGACCCTTCTACATCTACAAGTTCCGAACCATGGCTGAAATGTATGATGCGCAGGGCCAGCCGTTATCGGATGCTCGGCGTTATATCAAATTCGGCGGATTGATTCGAAAGCTGAGTCTGGATGAGCTCCCGCAATTAGTAAATGTTGTGAAGGGAGAAATGAGTCTGATCGGACCAAGACCTTTGCTCATCCGTTACAGCCCGCATTACTCTGAACGGGAGCGGCTGCGATTTACTGTAAGACCCGGAATAACGGGATTGGCGCAGGTATCTGGACGTAATACTTCGGAGTGGAAACAGCGGCTCTCCTATGACGTTACCTATGTTGAGAAGCTAAGCTTTAGATTAGATGCGTTGATCTTATGCAAAACTGTGCTGAAGGTGATCCGCCAAGATGACGTTGTGGCCAATCCGGGTGAGCATAGTCTGCCGCTCGATGAGTACAGAATGAACCAAAAGGAGGGGTCGGCATGAATTTGCGGTTTAGTCCGCTTCAGGAAGATGATATTCACCTTGCATGCCGGCTCTTACAGAGCAACTTGCCAGAGTCGGTCTACAATCAAACCATATTCGCCTGTGGCGGTTATCCCGAATATTTGAAAGCAGCATGTAAATGCGGAAGCCATTCAGCAACACTGCTGATTGGTGCCTATTCTGAAGAGCTTCTTATTGGATTCGCTGAATGGCGAAGAATGGAGCAGATGCTGGTTCTGAATAACTTGAATGTGGACGCAGCTTATCGAAAAGATGGCATCGGCGGCAAGCTTATGGCGTACGGGGAGACATTAGCCCAAAAGGATGGCATTTCGAAGCTGGCACTTGATGTATTTTCGTGGAATGAGCAAGCTCATGCTTGGTATTTGCGGCTTGGTTTTGCAGAGGAAGGCCGGACTTACTGGTATGTAAGAGATTTGGCTCCATCGATTGATAGGGATAGAGAAGCATTGGCGTACATCATAGATGATTATCCGATGGCAGAGGCACATCATCAAAAGTATGGATTCTCTTCTCTTAAGATTAGAACGAAGGAAGAGACTTCAGTTGTGGGCCGGTTAGGTGAACAGTATTATCGTATCCAACTGCAAAGTGGAGGGTGGAGTGGCTGCAATCTTTTGACAGACGTATTAATGGATTTAGACCGGGAGAAAAGGCTGCTGTTGCTTTCTTCAGATGCTTATTTGCGTGAGCGAGACCCCGGGCTAATCTTAAGCACTGAAAGTATACGTATGATCAAACTATTGGAGAATCAAGAGGTGTTGTATGAGTAACTTCATCGTGTTAGGCAGCTCTAGTTCAGCGGAATGGGATGCCTATTTGAACCAGCTAGAGACGAAGGATATCTATTTCTCCTCAGCGTTTTTTCGGCTGTTTGAGGATGGAGAGCATCAGCAGGCAGAGCTGTTTGTTTTTAAGCAGGGAGATCAGCTCATAGTTTATCCTTACTTACTTCGCTCCATAAGCCATCTTCCTGCCGTAATCCAACTGGGGCTTGAAGGCGATTGGTACGACATTAGTACACCCTATGGATACGGGGGACCGATATCGAATCTCCCTCCGGGAGCCGAACGAAGTGAGCTGTACCGGCAATTCAGTGAAACGTTCACGGATTACTGTAGAGAGAAAAAGATCATGACCGAGTTTGTAAGATTTCATCCCTTGATTGGCAACGCTACGGAATATCAAAGTGGTCTGACCACCGAATGGAATAGGAATACAATTTATATTGATTTGACTGTGGGTTCGGAGTCAGAGCTCATCCGGCATTATGGCAGCAATCATAAACGGAATATTCATAAATTAAAGTCCGCACCCTTTACGATTCGAAATTCGAATCTGAAGGATCGTATTGAGTCCTTCAGTGAATTGTATTACGGAACACTAAACGATTTACAGGCGGATTCTTTTTATTATTTTCCCAAAAAATTTATAGAAGATACTAGTCATCTACTTGAGGGGAGAGTAGAGCTATTCGAAGCTATGGATGGGGAGAAAACGGTGGCGACCAGCATCGTGTTACATGAACGACCGTGGATGCATTATCACCTATGTGGTTGGGATCGCGCCTATCTGCAGTGGTCACCTACCAAATTGCTAATACACGCAGCAGCCAAGTGGGGGATGGAAAATGGCTTTGAATGTTTTCATCTTGGCGGGGGATATAAGGGGAATGACGACTTATTTCAATTCAAGCATAGATTCGCGACACAACTGGAACCCCTTGACTATTACTTAGGTAAACGAATCTTTTTCCCAGAGTTGTATGAGCGGATCATATCCTTTTGTGACACCAGAATATCAGGAAATTACTTTCCGCTCTATCGGCATCCAGATCTCGATATGATATGTATTCCATCTGAAGAAATCGGTCCAAATGGAGAAAGGAGCTTCGCATGAGCATTCGTCAAACGAGCATTCTGCCACGAATCTTGTTATCCCCGCCGCATATTAGTGGACGTGAGCAGGTCTACATGGAGGAGGCGATACACTCTGGTTGGATTGCTCCTATTGGTCCGCAAGTTGATGCGTTCGAGCGGGAGATGGCCGCCTACACAGGATCAAAGGGTGCACTAGCGTTAAGCTCTGGCACGGCGGCGATTCATCTCGCACTTCGTCTAGCCGGTGTCACACAAGGAGATTACGTGATCTGTTCAACGCTCACGTTCGTTGCTAGCGCCAATCCTATTTTATATTTGGGGGCCACCCCCGTATTTGTCGATTCAGAGCCTGAGACCTGGAACATGTGTCCGCTAGCTTTTCAGCGGGCCTGCCAAGCTTTGAATGACAAAGGACTGCTGCCAAAAGCGGCTGTTGTCGTCAATTTATACGGACAAAGCGCAGACATGGAGCCCATTGTAGAAATAGCGGACCGATATGGAATTACCTTGATTGAAGATGCTGCCGAATCACTAGGTGCTTTCTATCAAGGCAAGGCCAGCGGAACCTGGGGCCGATTCGGAATCTATTCTTTCAACGGAAATAAGATTATTACGACGTCAGGTGGGGGCATGCTCGTATCCGACGATACCGAAGCCTTAGATCAAGCGCGCTTCTGGTCTACGCAAGCCCGAGACACTGCCCCTCATTATCAACATTCCGAAATGGGATACAACTATCGGTTAAGCAACCTGTTGGCAGCCATAGGACGCGGTCAATTAGAACTGCTTGACGAGCGGGTTGAACGGCGCAGATCTATTGGCCGGCGATATAGGGAACGGTTAGGTTCCATACCGGGTCTTCATTTTATGCCGGAAGCGCGCAATTGTCGCAGCACGCACTGGTTGAGTGCGCTGACCATCGATGAAGAAGTGGCGGGGTTCTCTTCACAACAACTCCTGTCATGTCTGGAACAGCACAATATCGAAGCTAGACCTGTATGGAAACCGCTGCATTTACAACCCTTGTTCGAGAGCAATTACTACTATCCTTACAGTGAGGAATACAGTGTATCGGATAAATTATTTTCAACAGGTGTCTGCCTGCCTTCTGGAAGCTCTTTATCAGATGATGATTTGGAACGTGTCGTTTATGCGATAGAGACATGTAACCAATACCGTTGATTCATCTTATTTAGCCTTCCATCCGCTGGCAGCTGATCCGCTTTCCTTCACATACAAAGTGGCTTGTGCCGTGCCATCCGTTCGCATGGCCAGACTGCCAACTGGGGCGGTTACGACTCCCTCGGGCGAACCCTCTACTATGAACACCGCGGGCAACACTGCCCCGCCAGTGAGGCGAATGGCCCGTTTGAAGTTACCGTAGGTCGAGAACCATTCAGGGAGCGAATATGGATTATACAAGGTTCCTAGTGATGTGCCTTGCATGCCGATTAGTGTTTCGAATTCTAGAATTCGCTTTACCTTCACTGCTCGGGTATCAAACACCGCTACATTATTGAGGCGCAGAGACGGTTTGGCTGCACCGTAAGAAGAGACTAGCACTACCTGATTGGTTCCGCTATTGCGGACGATCATATTGTCGACAGTAGCCATCGCGTCAGACTCCGTTGTGAATAAATGCAAGGTATTGCCCGTTAAATCCTGTGCATCTATCGTCCCCACATAAAGATCTCCTCCGTCGATTCGGACACCACTTGCTAAGGTGGAACCCGAACCGTACATTCCTAACGAACCGATATGCAATCTTGGTTTACCTCCGGCAGCATTAAACGCTGCATAGATCGCAGGGCCCCCGATGCCATCGAACTTGGCGCTAGCGATATCAATAAATTGTGAATAGATCGTCTGTAGACCGAAGCTAGCTTTATGATCGGTGGAGCGGATAGCCAAGTGATTGATTTTCAGCGTTAGTCCATAGGACAGTAAGGCTGGACTTACCGATCCGCTTACACGCATATCTAGTGAACCGATGTCGAGTGTCCAGAGTCTAGCGATAGCATCTGTAAGCCCTGCTGATAGGTCGTTACCGAAACCTATGGTTGTCAAGGAGTCGAATCGCTGATAAAAGCTGCGCGTTCCTTTAAAGACATCGGGTTCAAGATCGAGAGAGTTAGCACCAGTAAAACCAGGCGCGCCACCGCGGCTATTATTCAGAACCGCTCTGTTGACATGAAGCTGGTCTACAAAATGGACCACAAAGTTCTTTCGTCCAGCAGTCTCACAGCGTGCATATCCGATGTGCACATTAACGGAGGGGATTTCTTCTGTCCCCCCAATGAAGATATTATCCCCATAGCAATCGTGAGAGTACACTGACTCTATCGTTATATTTTGCGAAGAAGAAATGAACAAGCCGTGAAGCTGATCGTTGACGGCTGTTTTAACAGTCGATGCACTTCCATCAATTTCAAGGGTGCCCGCGATTGTGATATTTGAGGCATTTAAGATTACTAGAACCCTAGTGTCTGAGGGTGGGTTCGGGGCAAGCACAAGTTTGGAGCCGGCTTCAAAGCTTAAATTCGTTTTGGCTGGAATTCGAAGACACCACCAGTCGAGGATGGAGGGGTTACGCATGCGTCCCGAAGATACCTTATATACACCTGGAGGAAAGATTACTACTTTGTTTTTGGCGTTTCCCGCATTGATAGCATTTTGAATCGCTACTGTATCGTCCTTAATACCGTTTCCTACAGCGCCGTACGATCGGACGTTCACATAACCGTTAGTCTCAGGGTCTATTTTAATAGATGTGACGGCACCATCAGAAAGGATGGACGTAGTCACCGAGCTGTCTGGAATAGGGGCAGTAGCCATATACTTCACTCCTTTATCCTTTGATTTTGTATTTTATGTGAATTTTTCGGGGAATGCACGGTACAAAGATCACTCTTAGCGGGCGAAAGGAGTTTTTTATTTTGAAGGTATTGGTAACTGGGGGGTTAGGCTTTATTGGGTCCCATGTGGTTGATCGGCTAATAAAAAAGGGCATAGAAACTGTGATTTTAGATAATGTATCCGGAGCCTCCGGTCTGACTTATATGAATCCTGCTGCGGTTCTGTATAAGTACGATATTCGGGATGAGACTTTGCATGAGGTGTTTAACCTTGAAAAGCCAAATGCAGTCATTCATCTGGCTGCACAGATCGACGTCAGAGAATCACAGCGGAACCCGTTATTTGATGCGAATGTGAATATTGTTGGCACGCTGAATGTACTGCGCATGTGCGAGATCCATCAGGTTCAAAAGCTAGTCTATGCCTCGTCGGCAGCGGTTTATGGGAACCCGGAATATTTGAGCATTGATGAGCAGCATCCCTTAAATCCCGAGTCCTGCTATGGTGTATCCAAAAGTGTACCAGAGTCATATATTCGGATGTTTTCCAGCTTACATGGGCTAAAATATACGATACTGCGTCTCGCTAATGTATATGGGCCTAGGCAAAGTTCACATGGGGAAGCTGGCGTTGTTTCCGTTTTTCTGGATCGCATAAAGCAAGGGAAGAATCTTGTTATCTATGGGGACGGTGAGCAGACTAGAGATTTCGTCTATGTGGAGGATGTGGCGCAAGCGTTTGTTGACGCGGTTCAGACCGAAGGCAGGGTGAATAATGAGACGATGAATATTAGCTGCGGAATACCAACCTCGATAAATACGATGGTTCGGATGTTAAGCGACATCACGGGTGGTGATTTCCTGACAACCTATGCGGAGCCCCGTCCGGGGGATATTCTCCATAGCTACTTAAACAATCAAAAAGCCCAGGAATTATTATCTTGGTTCCCTAACCATAACTTTCATACCGGGCTGAAAAAAACAATTACTGACCGCTTAAGTGTAGGAAGCGCAGTAGATCATTAAAAGCACACATTGAAAGGGGCACTCCGCATGGAACGCAAAATGAACTCGGAAATGTTCGTTCTTCGTAGTGTAGCCTGCTTAAGTATAGCCCTGCTGCATGCTCTTTATCGGGTTTATGACGATGGAAATACATCTTGGGTAGAGTCGGTGGGTTTACTGCTAACGTTTGGCACACCTGTATTCGTATTTATCTCCCAATTCGTGTTGTCATTTGCCTATCCCAATGAAATTCCAGCGAGATTTTGGGAGAAAAGAATCAAGTATATTTTATTGCCTTACTTTTTTTTCGGGACCTTGTATGCAGGACTAAAAGGATTGGAGCTGTCGAGTAGTGATGGCATTCCTTTGCTGCAGGCTTTTTGGTATTACCTCTGGCGTCATTTGCTGATTGGAGATTTCCATGGTTATTTTATACTGATTATCTTTCAGTTTTATGCTTTATTCCTCTGGTTTCAGACGTATGCGAAGCGGCTTAACCCCCGCAATGTTCTAATCGTATCGTTCCTTATTAACGTTATCTATTTGGGTTTCTTCAACTTTACTACGCCCGCAGATACGGCAGCCGCCCATTATTTCTGGGATAAAATGTACTGGATTTTCGCACCTGGTTGGATTTTTTACTTTACAGTAGCCTATTACTTGGGACGAAATGAGCTGTGGTTCCGGGAAAAATTAAAAAAGTTCCGCATAGCCGTATACACGCTCCCGGTTCTGACAGGTGCGCTAGTGCTGTTCGTGAATAGTCAAGGCTGGATAACGGCGCATAGCTCCAAAAGAATTGATATGCTTCTATTCGCCTTAAGCATGATTTTGCTGCTCTTCTCCGTGGCATCGAAAATGAAGAAAGTGCCACGTGTGCTGGAATGGAGCAGCAGATATTCTTTTGGCATATACTTGCTTCATCCTTTGCTATTGGCTATATTCGTTAAGCTTCCAGCTTCATTTGGGTTGCAAAACCTTGGACTATTTAGTGTTCTGCTGCAATTTGTCGGTTGTGTGGTAGGCTCGGCACTTATAATGAATTTAGCGAATCGAATTCCTGGCGGAGCGTTTGTATTCGGTCGGATCGGCGTTGGGATAAACCCAAGCAAACCACCGAAATCGCTGGATAAGCCGATAACTCCGAATATTGGGAATGCAAACTAGCTTGGATTTGACCGGCCGCTAATCGTCTGTGTTTAGGTGATTAGTGGTCTTTTTTGTTTTTGTATTATTGCGATTACTTCGCTATTACATCGCGATTACATCTCACTAGCAGCATCCTCTCAATTCTCATTAAAAAAGCAAAATAGTTGTAAGAAGTACAATTAAGCTCTTATGCTCGCAGCTTTGAGGCAGTTTAATTGTATATTTTACAACTATTATTTTAGATTCCCGCCATATTGAGGCAATTGCTCGTATTTAAATGTACAGAGTGCAACTAAATCCACAAAGGCTACCTTCAAAGCGTATATAGTTGCACAAAATGCAATTAAACAAACTTCGTCGTTACCACGCCTTAGCTGCACTGTGCGTTGGTGGTAAATACAATTAAACAAACTTCGTCGTTACCACGCATTAGCTGCACTCTTGCACATTGGCGGTAAAGTCCCAGTATAATTGTTGTATTATGGTCAGTTCACACGAGGTCTTGTTTGTCGGACCGTATTGCAGCTATTTTCACTTTTTAGTTCATTTTGCGATAGTTTCGGACTGTATTGCGCTTATTTCCATAAAAACACACATTATGGAAGCTACTTTGCACGAATAGCTGCATCTAAGTCCGATAATTTAGCAAAATGAATGAAATTATTAAATTAACGGCTCCTCAGTCCGATCTATAGTGAGGGGGATCTAATTAGATGAACTTCGATTATAGTCGAAGGGACCTAAATTAGTTAGTCTATAATTAGGTAGTCCCTTTATGGTTTTTTACATCCAGAGAATAATGCATCGTGCAGAATATTAGGAGGAAATGAATAGTGGAACTTGGAGTAAGTACATTTGTCGAGACCACACCTGATGTCCAAACGGGTGAGACAATAAGTCATGCAGAACGACTACGTGAAGTAGTGGAGGAAATTGTACTTGCCGAAGAGGTGGGATTAGATGTATACGGAGTAGGTGAGCATCATCGGTATGATTATGCGGCGTCTTCACCTGCGGTTGTACTGGCTGCGGCTGCTTCGTTGACTACTAAGATCCGGTTGAGTAGTGCTGTAATGATCCTGTCTTCAGCCGATCCGGTGCGTGTCTTTCAGGACTTTGCAACGCTGGACGGAATTTCAAACGGACGTGCGGAGATTATGATCGGCCGGGGTTCGTTTACAGAGTCTTTTCCTCTATTCGGATATGATCTGAAGGATTATGAAGAACTGTTTAATGAGAAGCTGGAATTGTTATTAGCCATCCAAAAGTCAGAAAAAGTGACCTGGAAAGGCAAACACCGAGCAGCTATAGAAAATTTGGGGATTTACCCGCGTCCGGTTCAAGATCCTTTACCGATTTGGATCGGGAGTGCAGGAAGTCCAGAGTCTGCGATCCGCACAGGATCACTAGGTTTGCCTTTTGTTTTAGCGATTATAGGGAATGTTCTACCACTGGATTATGCTTCACATGTACAGCTTTACAAAAAAGCAGCAGCTGAAGCCGGGCATGATATTTCAAAATTTCCAATCGCTTCGCATTCACACGGGTTTATAGCGGAGACTAATCAGTTAGCGCTGGAGAAATTTTTTCCTTCAACGCATGCCCGGACCAATGTGCGGGCGAAGGAAAAAGGAACACCTCCGTACCATCGTGCAGATTATGATGCAGCGTGCAGCTTAGAGGGCGCCCTTTACGTAGGTGATCCAGAAACTGTCGCTAATAAAATCATTCATCTGCGCAAGCATGTGGGAATTACGCGATTCTTTTTACATGTGCCGCACGGTACTATGCCTCATGAGGATGTTATGCAGGCGATTAGACTGCTGGGCACCGAAGTGGCCCCACGTGTGCGGGAAGAAGTAGCGCGCTGGGAAGCAAGTAACCGGTAATTTAGTAAGCTGCGTCCTTAGGACGTGGCTTTTTTTGTAAGGTATACTGAAGAAATGAATAGCGTTTTATACAGGAGGGGCAATGGAAAAAAATCATTATTTATCTCAATTCAATTTGCTTCAATCGTTAGGACTGGAAGATCTAATTGAAATGGAAGAATTAACGCGAATAACAGTAGTCCCCAAAAATACATATATCCAAACACCGTCAACCTTTTCTGAAGGACTGTTTTTTGTGAAAAAAGGAAAGGTTCGCTTATACCAATTAAACGCAAACGGTAAGCAATTTACATCGGATATCCTCAGTGAGGGTAATGTTTTTGGTGAAATGGGTATGATTTCTTTTGGAACGAAGGAACATTATATTGAAACGATTGAGGAAAGCCATATCTGCACAATTGATCCTGCAAGGTTTGAAGAATTCATCTCTCACCGACCTAGGTTTATGATGTCATTATTGCAAGTATTGAGCGACCGCATAAAAAGTATGAGTCAGTTAACTCAGAATCTAGCCATCGGAAATCTGCATGATAAAATATTGTGCGTTCTTTTAAAGCTGGCGGATCAGCATGGGGTTGAGCATAAGGATAATTGTTACAAAATTAATGTTCCTCTATCGCATCAAGAAATCGCTAATTTAATTGGAGCCAGCAGAGAAGCTGTAACAGTGGCATTGCAAGAATTGGTGAAAGCGGAGGTTATTCAGACAGGGTTCAGAACTATCTATATCCAGCGAGACAAGATTTTGGAAAGAAATATAACATAGCTATCGAGTTGTAAACGAGATTACAGCTTCATTTTTAGAAACAACGGTATCCTAGCTATGACATGAAGGTGATTTAAGCTTTCAAATCATAGTGAAGGGACGATTTCCATGGAACACAGGAAGGGCGCTCGAAAGGTTACTGAAATTCCCGTTGAGATTGTAGAACTGCTGAATAAAGGATATTTACAGACCGTGAATTTAACGGAATGGCTTGCTGTGGATCATCTTACATTGCTGGAAAATGTACTGAATGAGCTAGGTTTTGAACAGGAAGCTAAACCAATTTTACAAAGGCTGAATGCGTTATCGGAAAAGAAAATCATGAAGCTCATCCCGGTGATTTCACGTGAGTGGCAGCTTCTATTTGACTGTAAATCAGAGCTGGAACGTTCCCGATTATTTGCTGTGTTAGCTCATCATAAATCCGATAGTGTTCGCTGCTGAGCTGCTTATATCGTGGGCCAGAATCATCAATGGAGTCTAGTTCAAAAACTAACAGCAATCCGTCCTTTTGCAGCGGATGGTCATTTTGGGGTGCGTGAGATTTCATGGATGGCTTTAAGGGAATCAGTCATTGCCGAGCTGGATGCTTCCATTGAATTATTAAAGGCTTGGGTTCATGATCAGGACGCAAATATTAGGAGATTTGCGATCGAATTGACGCGCCCACATGGGGTATGGGCAAAGCATATTACAGCGCTCAAAGAAAATCCAGCGATTGGCCTTCAGCTATTAGAACCGCTTAACTCTGATC
This sequence comes from Paenibacillus sp. FSL H7-0943, assembly GCF_037963265.1. Classification (NCBI taxonomy): domain Bacteria; kingdom Bacillati; phylum Bacillota; class Bacilli; order Caryophanales; family Paenibacillaceae; genus Paenibacillus; species Paenibacillus sp. FSL H7-0943. Next base: position 4,042,848 of record NZ_CP150148.1, on the reverse strand, counting down.
CGGCAAAATACGTTCAGGATTCTGTAAGCAATTGGTTAAATGATGCTAGCAAAAGCCATCCGGCATGGGTACAGCAAATTTGTGATGAATGGTTGAACCTATCAGGTACCAAGGAATCAAAGCGGATTGTAATCCGGGCTACAAGAAGTATTACTGATCAAAAATAAAATAAGTGCATCACTTTAGACTGGATAATCAAACGTCAAACACTATGGGCTAATAAGTGTTGGCGTTTTTTTGTTGTGGAGTTAACTTGGATAATTCAAGAGAAAGACTCCTTCGTGTTTATTATTTAAACCAAAATTCATGAAAATATTTATATTGTTAATCCTCAGGTCATCTGTTATACTCAGAAACACCAAATGTTATAAAAACTAACACTAATTATAGGGATGGAGGATTTTCGTATGAAAAAACAAATAATTCGTAATGTAGGTGTCACGTTATCCCTGTTTTTAGGGGTGAACTCGTTATCGAGTGTTATGTATGCTAACACATCGAACGATGCGTATAAACCCAAAACCCATGTACTGAAGGCGAATTCGGAAACTGTTCGATGGGGGAATATAGGTAAGGGAGATCCAGCTCTAACTGTGCATTCGGGAGACATCGTAACGGTTGAGGCCATTACACATCACTCAGGGGATGATTACGAGCGGATGATTAAAGGAGATGCGGGAGTAGAGGATATTTTCCACTGGATTGAAGGGGAGAAGAACGAAGCGCTCCGCGGGCCAGGCGTACACATTATGACAGGTCCTATCGCTGTTGAAGGTGCTGAACCAGGAGATGTGCTGGAAGTTAAGATTCTGGACATGAAGCTGAGACCAAATGGGAATGACCAATACGCTGGCAAAACATATGGCGTGAATGCCGCAGCGAACTGGGGCTATCTATACGGAGATATGGTAGAGGAGCCGAAAAAGCGTGAGGTAGTAACTATCTACGAGATGGATACGGAGGGTGGAACAGATTATGCAACAGCTGTATATAACTACAAATGGTCTGTGCAAACCGATCCAGATGGTCAAGTGCACCCGACAATTGACTACCCGGGTGTTATCGTTGACCATAATACGATTGATAAGAACTTCGATGTGCTAAAAGGCGTGAAAATTCCGGTACGTCTCCACTTTGGTACAATGGGTGTGGCGCCGAAAGAAGCGGATGTTGTTGACTCCGTTCCACCTTCTTACAACGGCGGTAACGTAGATGATTGGCGGATTACCGAAGGTGCAACGATGTATTATCCAGTATCCGTAGCTGGTGCACTTCTGTCGATCGGTGACCCGCATGCCGGTCAAGGTGATTCGGAGATTAACGGAACTGCGATCGAGACATCGGTCACTGGGGATATACAAGTCATTCTTCATAAAAAAGCATCGCTTAACAACAAGCTGAAAGGTTTAAACTTCCCATTACTTGAAAATGAGAACGAGTGGGTTGTACATGGATTCAGCTACGCCAATTATTTGGAGGAGCTGGGGGCTAGTGCTCAGACGGATATCTTCAAAAACTCGTCCATCGACAAAGCGATGAAGGATGCCGCTCATAAAACAAAAGATTTTTTAATGGCTGGAATGGAATTGAGCGAAGATGAGGCGTACTCTCTGATGTCTGTGTCAGCTGATTTTGGAATTACACAAGTGGTGGATGGAAACTGGGGCGTACACGCCTTAATTGATAAAGGTCAATTCGGCGATTCCGAGCGCAAGCCCGTGGTTTTACGGAGCAGCTTTGAGAACTTTGGAGCAAAGGTTGGCTGGCAGCCAGCCACTAAGACAGTTACGCTAAGCTACAATGGCAATGTTCTGGAGATGAAGGTTGGAGCGACAACGGGGATTTACAACGGAGAGACAGTGAAGCTTGTAGCCCCAATAAGTGTTGTGAACGGGAAGATCGTGGTCAGCGAATATTTCGTGAACTTTTATAAAGCTAAGCTGGCTAAGACAGAGTAGGACGAAATAGCAATTATTCGATAATCCTAAAAAAATCCAAATGAGAAAAGAACCGTCTTTATAGGCGGTTCTTTTTCTTATATATTCAATCCGTCCTGATTTTTGTGGCGTTTTAATAAGATTTGGTTTTCTACACGTACCAGTCCATCCAGACAGTAGATTGATTCATGCATAAACCGTTCCATCTCTTCAAGATTCTCTACCAAGATGTGAATATGCAGAATACATGGTCCCGTCATTTCGTATAATACAGCTACGTGTTCGTTTTCCTTTAATACATCGACGATATGATTTAAATGAGCAGGTTCTACTTCAAGTTCCAGGTAGGCGGAGATTTTCTTTCCTAGCTTTTCAGCACTGATGACAATCGAGAACTGTTCAATAATCCCTTGATTGACTAGCCGATCAATACGATCTTTCACCGCGACACTTGATAAACTGACTTCTTTAGCTAGATCAGTATAGGAAATTCTGCTGTTTTGGGCCAGCCGCATCAAAATATGGTTATCGATAGGATCTAGCATGCGGATTCGTTCACCTCTTTTTTCGTAATTGTATCAGAAAAAAAGTGGAAATGCCTAGTAGCGCTTTACAGTAGAAGTGTGTGACGGCATTCTCTCCTGAAGATAGTTGACATAAAAGAATTATTTCACTATACTGGCTGTAATCTTATATACGATATACGTTGAAGGAGCCCAGTAGTAACTTAGTCCCTGTTTCAGAAAGCCGGGGGTTGATGAAACCCGGTACACACTAAGCTTGCGAATTACACTTTGGAGTATCTCGGGTAATACCGAGCGGAATGGCGAACGATATCTCGTCAAGAGTGGTATCAATGGTATGCTTGAGCATAAGCGTTTCATGGGTGCAATCTGGGTGGTAACACGGTTATTCAATCGTCCCTATGTCTACAATAGACAAGGGGACGATTTTTTTTGTTTTTAAATATAAGGATTTATAGGGTTCACTTCATCAATACTCCTTATATTTCTCGCTGAAACGGTCCCGTCCTAATCAGGAGGGCGAACCGTTTCCGCTTGGCGGACTGATGTTTCATTTATAGGATAACTACTAATTTTGAGGGGTGTAAGGCAATGAATATTATCGACGAACTAGAATGGCGCGATGCCATCAATCAACAAACAGATGCCGAAGGGCTTAGAGAACTGACCAATCAAAAATCGGTATCCCTGTACTGCGGTGTAGATCCAACAGGTGACAGTATGCATATTGGCCACTTGATTCCATTCATGGTGCTCAAAAGATTTCAACTGGCAGGACATCGTCCGGTGATTCTTATTGGTGGGGCTACGGGAACGATTGGTGATCCAAGTGGGCGTCAATCTGAACGCTCTTTGCAAACGCTGGAGCAAATCCAAGCCAACGTTGACGCACTTACAGCACAGATGAAAAAACTGTTCGTGACTGATGGCGACAATCAAATCCGCATGGTGAACAACTACGATTGGACGCATAAAATCAATGTTATCGAATTTTTGCGTGACTATGGTAAAAACTTCAGCATCAATTCGATGCTTGCCAAGGATGTTGTAGCGAGCAGATTGGACAGCGGAATTTCCTTTACGGAATTCTCCTACCAAATCCTGCAATCCCTGGACTACCTGCACCTGTTCCAGCATGAAGATGTGCAGCTGCAAATCGGTGGTTCTGACCAATGGGGGAACATCACAAGTGGCTTAGATCTGATTCGTAAAAAAGAAGGTTCTGAGGCGGTAGCATTCGGACTTACCATCCCGCTTATGCTGAAAGCCGATGGTACAAAATTCGGTAAAACAGCTGGCGGAGCCATTTGGCTGGATCCGAACAAAACGACAGCTTTTGAATTCTACCAGTTCTGGGCGAATACAGATGACCGTGATGTTGTGAAATACCTGAAGTACTTTACATTCCTCTCTAAAGAACAAATTGATGCACTTGCAGAAAAGGTGCAGACCGAACCGCATAAACGTGAAGCGCAAATAACACTGGCTGAAGAAATGACCAGATTCGTGCATGGTGAGGAATTGCTGGAGCAGGCTAAACGTATTACTGCCGCTCTGTTCAGTGGAGATATTAAATCTCTGACCGCTGACGAGATCGAGCAAGGCTTCAAGGAAATGCCGACCTACGAAACGACATTGGAGTCCAAAAATATCGTGGAGTGGCTGGTAGATCTAGGAATTGAGCCATCCAAACGTCAAGCGCGTGAGGACATCACCAAAGGCGCAATTTCCATGAATGGCGAAAAAGTTAGCGATGTAGCATTTGAAGTTACAGCCAGCGAAGCCATCGGCGGACGTTTTATCATTATCCGTAAAGGTAAGAAAAACTACAGCCTGGTGAAATTGTCCTAATAATAAGAAGCCTTCCTTATGAATAAGGAAGGTTTTTTGTTGTATTTTAAGTATAGAGGCCGACTATTTGCATATTAAGTGAAATTTGAAAGGTGAAATCGTCAAAATTATGGTAAGCTTAGGATTCGTGTGATTTATGGATTAACATGATATTCTACAACTATAACAGAAAATTAGGAGTGGTAATTTGAGAAGACAAAAACCAATGACCATGGAAGAATTAATGAATGAGTTACAAGGACAGAAAACGTATCAAGAAGATCCCAATCACATCTCTTTCGAGAAATTGTTTAATGAAGCGTTTATGAGTAAGTATTCCAATTACAAAAGTTTCGATGAGTTTGTAACCAAAGGGAACTTTCAAGTAAAGACAGAAGAAGATGTTGCTGACATACCTGATGAACTGTTTGATCGTCATGTTGTTAGGGAGACGAAGTTTGCGGATTGGAAATCCATGTTGGAAACAGCAAATAGAGAATACGTCCGTAATTAATAAGACTAGTCTCTAACTACCGTTAGACTCATCCACAAAGAAACTGCACACCCTTATTGCTTTGTCCCAACGGACAATGGGGAGTGCAGTTTTTTTGTGCCCAGTTATTTGACCAGCTATGATGTTTTACTCATCGTTGACTCGCAGATCTATGATTTAATTGAACAAATAGGAATTAGGTTTTACAAAGATAGTATTACATAGGAGGGGCAGAATCGTATGACTGCATGTATACAAACCTCTAAGCAGGAGACCCTTCATGTCATGTGGAAAACCGTCTCAGAGGATTGTAATCTAGCCTGTGATTATTGCTATTACAGTACTGCCGGGGGACATCCTCAGCAACCGATCCGGGTGATGGATACGGAGCTTCTGGAGCGGTTTATCGCTCAGTACATGAAAAGATCATCAGGGATAGCGACTTTCTCTTGGCAGGGTGGGGAGCCATTATTGGCCGGACTTCCGTATTTTGAACAAGTGATTTCATTTCAAGCTAAGTACGCTCCGCCTCATACGATGATCAGTAATGCACTGCAGACCAATGGAACGCTTATCCATGAGAAATGGGCGAAATTTTTTAAACGGTATAACTTTTTGGTCGGGATTAGTCTGGATGGCCCAGAGCCTATTCATGATGCTCATCGTGTAACGGGTTCGGGGAAAGGCAGTTATGATCTAGTTATGCGTGGGATTCGTCATTTACAGAATGAGGGTGTGGAGTATAGTATTCTGACGGTGATTCATGAAGATAACGTGACGAAACCAGATGAGTTGATGGCATTATATCTAGAACACGAATTTCCTAATATTCAGTTTATCCCCTGCATGGATTTTGTTTCTCAGAAAAGTGAAGTAGCGGGACGTTTCCGAATTACACCTGAACAATACGGAGTCTTTTTATGCCGTACATTTGACCTTTGGTACAACGGTGGGTACCCAGAGCTTCCTATTCGTATTTTTGAGAATATGCTTCTTGTATTCATGCATCGTGAGGCAGAGTTATGCGTTCACAACTCATGTTGCCCGAAGATGATGGTGCTTGAAACGAACGGGGATGCCTACCCTTGCGATTTCTTTATTGATGAAGAGCATAGGCTAGGAAATATCGGCCAAACTGACTTGGAAGCACTGCTAAGCAGCCCAGTATATGATGATTTTTTGTTAATGAAGCCCAATATGAATGAATCATGCTATAAGTGTGAGTACCTTAGCTTTTGCAATGGGGGATGTCCGCGCAACCGGAATTGGCTTGATGTTAATGATCGGACTGAGGTTGATTATTTCTGCCATAGCTATAAAATATTCTACTCATACGCCTATGAACGCATGCTATTACTGGCGAACCGACTTAGATCGGAGCGGATGCTGGAGTACAGGAAAAGTGCAAAACCACTTCCGGGTCGAAATGATCCATGTTTCTGCGGAAGCGGGAAGAAATTCAAAAATTGCTGTCAGGCATTATAGCTTTGACTAGATAAGGTTGTCCCAACAGTCATGCAAAGGATTGGGAACAACCTTTTTGTTATGTTATAGAACCATATGATTTCTCGCCATTATTGCCGCACCCGTCACAACAGCTTCTTCTTTTAATATACCTAGGGAGAAGTGAGGTTGGTATTCAGGATAACGGTAAGTGTTTCTCTGTGCCACCTCCACCGCTGTTTGGAAAAACAACTCGTGAGAGTGAATGAGTGCACCGCCTAGAATGATGGTCTCTGGATGAAACAGGTTGATAACGTTGGCGAGCCCGATCCCGAAGTGGCTGGCAGCTTGGGTAAATAATTCACGCGCGTGTGGATTACCGTCTCTAAAGGCTTGTACCAATACATCATAAGTCAGCTTCTCAGGCGCCACTTTATATCTTTGGAGGATCAGATCGTTGTCCATTTTCGCCTCTGAGCGCGCACTTTGTTCTAGTGCCTGCACAGATACGAATGCTTCCAGAGCCCCGTAGTTCCCGTCATGATTTAATCGGGGTCCATCTGTCTGGATGATCATTTGACCAATGGCATCTTCCATATCCATTGTGCCATGAACAATACTTCCATGCGACATCATCGCATAGCGGAGTCCTGCTCCAGCATGTACATAAAGCATATGCTGAATGTTTGCGTGACGGATAGACCATCGTTCCCCAAGCAGTGCAGAATTGGCACCGTTGTCCAACCATGCCTTGAACCCCGTCCGTTCCTCCACCAGTTTGCAAATCGGCAGATTGTTCCAGCCTGAAGAAGGGAAGTGCAGCGGTTTTAGGATCAAGCCATTTTCCCGATCAAGTGGCCCCACAGCCCCTATTCCTATCCCTATGATTTGACTGTCCACTAACTGATGGTCCCTAAGGAAAGCGCGTATTTGATTACTGATATGATCTATAAATCTTTCAGGTGTGAATGCCTGATCCATTCGCCAGTGAACTATTGATTTTGGGTTCATTTGCATATCAAATAAACCAAGGGAAGAATACACCCTGGAAATCTCTAAACCGATTATATAACCGTAGGAAGGATTGATCTGGTATAAAATGGGTCTTCTTCCTCCGCTAGATTCTCCAAATCCGCTTTCTATCAGCAAGCCTTCTTCCGTCATCTCATCTAATATCCGGGTCATTGTGCTTTTGGTAAGCGAAAATGTCTGTAAAAGATCCAACTTGGAAACAGTGCCTTGTTCGGCGATTCGGTCGTATAGGAGTTTTTTTGGTGACGGAATATGTGTCGAGCGCTTTTCCACGATATACCTCCAAGCTATATATAGGATGAACTTGTAAGATCGTTTTTTATATAGTTTGTATTTATTAACATGAATATAGTATAACTCATAAACCCTTGGTTGTATTTTACCGTTCAAAAAACTTAATTCCATTTTGGGAAAAAGTGATATAATGAAATTACGACAGATTATATAAGGGTGGATTCCATGAGAACAACTATGAAAACAAATATGATACCGAATACAGACCTGAGGATAAGTCTATTGTTTCAGTTGTTTTGGGTATTTGTTCGAATTGGTCCTGTAACCTTCGGGGGAGGTTATGCGATGATCCCTATGATCGAACGGGAAATTTCCGCTAAACGAAAATGGCTGGGTGAAGAGGAGATGGATGAAATTCTATCTTTAGCTGGTGCTGCACCTGGGGGTGTAGGTGTAAATGCAGCAGCATTCATTGGTTATCGTCTTGCTGGTGTGAAGGGTGCGATTGCTGCAATCGCAGGGATAACGATTCCGACCTTTATCATTGTTTGTTTGCTTAGCGCCGTATACTCCCAACTGGCAGACCAGCCAAAAGTCATTGCCGCTATGAAAGGGATAAATGGTGCTGTTATTGCCTTGATCCTAGTAGCTGCATATCGAATGGCCAAGAACGCTATAATTGACAAGACTACCGCTGTTACGGCGTTAGTTATACCGGTTGTTTTACTGGTTTTCGGAATTAATCCCATTTACGTGATTGCAATTGGTTTATGTATTGGGTTTGTATATCTGCAAATTAAACAGCTCTTAGGGCTCCAAGTTCGAACGGAGAAGGAGTCCTTGAAAGCTTCTGATGAAGAATCGAATTATCCGGAGTATTACATCTAGGGGGAAGCGATGTGATTTGGAGTTTGTTTTTCACTTTTATAAAAATTGGCCTTCTCTCGTTTGGAGGAGGGTACGCCATCATTCCGATGATTCAGCATGAAGCCATGGCTGGGGGTTGGTTATCCGAAGGGGAATTCCAAGAGGTAGTTTCCATCGCAGGGATGTCACCCGGGCCTGTTGCAACGAACAGTGCAACCTTGATCGGATATCGTATAGCCGGAATCGAAGGAGGGATTGTGTCAACATTAGGCATGGTTCTGCCCTCATTTTTAATCATCATCGTTATTTCCGTCTTCTTTTATCGGGTGAGGGACAGTCAATGGATTAAAACGTTATTTTATGGTTTGCGGCCAGTGATTACAGGCTTGATTGCCTATGCTGCGATTCGTTTTGGCTTAAATAGCGTGCAACATGCTTTTATTACTTGGCAGACCCTTGGCATGTTGATCATTGTATTCGCTGCACTTTATGGTTTAATGAAATATAAGCTGCATCCGCTCACCATTATCGTTGCTTCTGGCATTCTTGGGGTAGCTTTTTTTTAGACAGAGCCGGGACGATCCCAGATTGGAGGTAAATCATGTCAGAGAATATACGGGCTTGTTGTTCAGCTAGTCGAAATCAAGTCGCGAAACAAGAATCTATTGATGTTTGTAAGGAGAACACAACGGTTCAAGGAGTAACAGGGGTGAAAGATTTCTCGGACATGATCCTTATCCCTGGAGGCACTTTTCTTATGGGGACGGATGATAAGGAAGGGTTCCCCGCAGATGGAGAAGGTCCGACTAGGAAGGTTACCTTATCTTCCTTTTTGATGGATGCAACGGCGGTTACGAACAAGCAGTTTGCTGCTTTTATCAAGGAAACAAACTATGCTACAGATGCGGAACGTTTTGGATGGTCTTACGTGTTTCATTCTTTTGTTTCCATGGAGACTGGGAAAAAGGTGACCCAAGTAGCCACACAAACCCCTTGGTGGTGGGTGGTGGAGGGAGCGGATTGGTGTCATCCTGAAGGTCCGGATTCCAAAGTAGATGAACGACTTGATCACCCGGCTATTCACCTATCATGGCATGATGCGGATGCATATTGTCGTTGGGCTGGTAAACGTCTGCCTACGGAAGCGGAGTGGGAGTATGCCGCACGAGGAGGACTGGTTCAGAAACGGTATCCTTGGGGGGACGAATTAAAACCAGACGGAGAACATCGTTGTAATATATGGCAGGGAAAGTTTCCCGATAAAAATCATGCCAGCGATGGTTTTGCAGGTACCGCACCTGTAAGGTCCTATCTGCCTAACGGCTATGGTCTTTATAATATGTCAGGAAACGTGTGGGAATGGTGCGCGGATTGGTTTACTAAGGACTATCATTTATCTTCCGAAGCCGTGAATCCGAAAGGTCCAGTAAGTGGTGTCGCAAGATCGATGCGTGGAGGATCATATTTGTGCCATAAATCTTACTGCAACCGTTATCGGGTGGCGGCAAGAAGCAAAAATACTCCAGACAGCTCTGCCGGAAATATTGGCTTTCGATGTGCGGCTGATTATACAAGTTAGAGCACTTTTACGACTACTACATAAGAAGGAGGAACTTCCTTGTCCTCTATCATCCATAGTCAGTTTGACATCAGCGTGCTGGACGTCCTAAAGATTCAATATCAGAAGCGGATCCTGTTCGATTACGTCCAGTCTTGTTATACCGTCTCTTATATCCAAAAAGGTGAGGTATTGACGACATCCTCCGAAGGAGAATATGTTGCTTCTGCCGGAGACGTGATGATCCACCGTCCTAACGAGCCTTTCAATGTGATCTCCAAAACGGATGGGATACATTATCTGTTTAATATTAACGCTAAAGTTAAAGACGGAGATGACTTTTTTAAGTTATTCCCTTTAGGCAAGGTGATTCGGGTCCGGGTTCGAAGCGAATATGAGCGAAGGTTTGACGAGTTGCGAAGCCTGTGGTTGCAGGAGGAAGATGATTTCAGGAATGTTCAGGTCGGTTCATTGGCATTTTTTCTTCTTTATGAAATTATGGAGAGTACCAAGCTTGGCGGGCGCCGCTCTTCACGAGATCCCTTTATCACGGACCGCTTTAACGAAGCGTTGCAATATATGGAGGAGAGGCTTGATCAGGAGATTAGTAGAGAGGAACTTTCCAAGCTCTATCATATGAATCCTGTTTATTTTAGCCGGGCATTTCAGAAAATATATAAACTGACACCCATGCAAATGCTGCGAAAATTGCGGCTGCAGCAAGCTAAACAAATGCTGGAATATACGGATTATACAATCGAGCATATCTCCCAGAGATGTGGTTATTATGATGCTTCACACTTCAGCAAGGTATTTCGTGGTGAATACGGCAAGAGACCGGCAGAGTACCGGAAAAGTATCGAATTTACAAAAACAAACATCGCTGCTCCATAGCGGAGTTTTCCATATTCATTTACTCTTATAAGCATGAGCAGATCATCTAAGCTGCCCGAATCGAGCGTAACCATTTCGATGAAAAGGAAAGGCAGGGAATAACTCATGAGAATCTTGTATTTGGATTTGGATTCGCTTCGCCCGGACCATCTGGGATGTTATGGCTATCATCGGAATACCTCCCCGAATATCGATTCAATCGCTAAAGAAGGTGTCATCTTTACCAACTACTATTGTTCAGATGCTCCTTGCCTGCCGTCTCGTTCCGCTTTAATGTCGGGGCGATTTGGCATTCATAATGGGATTGTAGGGCATGGCGGAACCGCTGCTGATATGCGTAGAGAAGGAGCCAAACGTGAATTCAATGACCGTCTGGGGATGGAGAGCCTTCCGGCTATATTAAGGCAAGCGGCGATGAAAACCGCATCGATCAGCACCTTCTCCGAACGACACTCGGCGTGGACCTTTAACGCCGGGTTCCAAGAAGTGTTTAATGTTGGTGGCAGAGGGCATGAGACGGCAGAGCAGGTGCTTCCAGTGGCACTTAAATGGCTTGAGGATAACGGGGAGTCCGAAAATTGGTTTCTGCACCTGAATTTCTGGGATCCGCATACACCTTATCGTACACCCGAGAGCTACGGTAATCCGTTCGAGAAGGAGCCTTTACCCGATTGGATCACGGAAGAAGTGTTTGAGCTTCACCGAAATAAGAAGGGGCAGCATAGTATTGAAGATATGAATGCGCTCGCGAAATCGCATTATCAGCAGCATTTCAGGCATCAGCAGGAGATAGAGAACCGTGATGACCTGCGTGTTATCTTTGACAACTATGATGCTGGAGTTAAGTATCTGGACGAGCATCTCGGGAAAGTTTTTTCTAAGCTGAGAGAACTTGGCGTGATGGAAGATACGGCTATCTTGATCTCTGCGGATCATGGAGAGAGTCTGGGTGAACTAGGAATTTACTCCGAACATGGCACAGCAGACGAGGCGACTTGCCGTATTCCGATGATTGTTCGCTGGCCAGGGGGCAAGAAGGGAATCGTGGAGGAGGGGCTACATTATCACCTTGATCTAGGACCTACATTAGCGAGCCTTTTGAATTTGAAAGGGGCTGCTTCTTGGGATGGTGAAAGTTATGCAGGTGCCATTCTGGAGGGGAATTTGGGAGGGCGTGAGTATCTCGTAATCTCACAATGCGCGCATGTGTGTCAACGCAGCGTCCGGTTTGCGGATTGGTTATATATACGTACCTATCATGACGGACACCATGGATTCCCGCAAGAAATGCTGTTTGATTTGAAGCATGATCCTTATGAACAACATAATCTTGCCGAAGTGCGTAAAGACGTTTGTATGGAGGCTGTCTATTTGTTGAATGAATGGCATGATCATATGATGGGCTCCATGGATTGTGATATCGATCCATTATGGACGGTACTTATGGAAGGTGGACCCTACCATGCCAAAGAGTATCTGAGCTCATCCTTATAGGATGCTTAATAATATCCTAGTAAATGCGGTGAATGAAAGACATATGAAAGGGAGGTTGCCCTGAATGGGCAACCTCCCTATTTATGTTCTCGCTTTTTGTGGATCTATTAAAGATCCGGGAAGCCTCAAAACGGTCTTCGTCCCGCTACCCTCCTTACTGTACAGCAGAACGCCGCAAGGATCGCCATACTTAAGATTTAGACGATTATTGACATTTAGGAGACCGATATGATCTCCTGATTCTATATTCTTACCAGCCAGCAACTCCGTAAGTTGTTCCAGTCTTGTTGTATCGATACCTACACCATTATCTTCAACCACGATTTCAAGCAGCCCCGCTTCGTTTTTTTCTACGGAGATCAGCAAAATTCCTTGTCCTTGTGCCTCAAGCCCATGACCAAGCGCATTTTCAACAATAGGTTGAAGGATCATTTTAGGCACGGGAATGTGTAACCATTCCTGTGGACACAACAGCTTGTAAGTAAATTTGTCCGGGAAACGGCCTTGGTAAATCCTCACACAAGATTCCGCGATTTTCAGCTCTTCCCCAAGAGTTACCTCCTCTTTGCCTTTGATGCTGTACTTGAGCATTGTGCTTAAGGCGGTAGTCATCTCGAAGATATCCCGATTTCCTTTTACGATCGCAACGCCCTTGATTGTATCTAAAGTATTGCTTAAGAAATGCGGATTAATTTGACTTTGTAAATACGAATATTCCGCCCGCTGCTTTTCCAGATCGGTCAGATAAAGTTGAGTTGAAGCATCTATTAATTGGTCCGTCAAATCGTGGATCCGTGTGGTCATATCGTTGAACTGTCGAGAGATGATTTCAATCTCAGCATAGCCCTTTAAATCGACCTTGTTGTTCAATATCCCCAGACTTCCACCCTTTAATTGATTCATATAGCGCATAAGCCTAGACAACGGTCTTAAGAGATTCATCATAAGTACAGAATAGGGAATAGAGACGACCAGCAAGATTAAGGCTAGAAGAGCATAGCTGACTTTCTTCAATTTCTCCAGTTCTTTCATTAAATTATGGACAGGAACAGCAGTTATGATTTTTCCAGAGATCTCCGGTAAGCTAAAGGACTGAATTGCATATTTCTTTCCATGAACCGTCTCGACGATGGACTCTCCATCCCTTCCAGTTGCCCGAGTTTGAAACTGCTGGAGCATATCCTCCGGCTCATTGCTATTAGAGTAGATCATGCCTTTATCATCCATCATAAAAAAGCTGGTTCCGACCAATCGGGGATACTCAGAAATTTCAGTTTGAATGGCTTTCATATCTACAATAACTGCGAGATAGCCAATTTTTTCACCATATAGGGACGTGTCACCTGAAGCGAAGATGTTCATCCCGAAAAGCAGTTTTCTCTTGTCGATGACTTTGTCTGGAGGACTGTATCCGCGATAATGAACGATTCCATCCTCCTCAGCTGTTTTCATAAGATCGATAGCATATTTTGTTCTTCCTGCTAAGGAAATACGTGTGTTTGAGCTACCGATAACAATAATATCTAAGATATCCGTGTTCATATTTCGGGCGATGCTCAACAATCCTTCAACTTTTTGGGATAGATCGTAGACTCGAAGCTTATCATTCTCGACTAGGAACTTTTGGACGGTCGAATCGTAACCCACATTCATCATCATGGAAGAGACGTTGGCATAGTTGTCAGAAATCCGTTGTTTGAGGAGGGAGACCAGCTCCGTATTGTATTGCGTATTTTGATTAATGATAGTCTCGCTTGATAGTTGGTAGACTCGTGAAACGATGATTGGGATAATGGCAACAATAAATAACCCGAATAGCAAAACCTGAGTACGGATGGATAGTCTCTTAAATGTCTTCATTGTTTTGTTCCCTATATTGTGTAGGTGTCATTTTGAGATGCCGCTTAAAAATTCGTGTGAAATAGAAATAATCCTGAAAACCGCATTTCTCACCGATTTGGTAAATGGAAAGGTTGGTTTCGATCAGCGTTTTACAAGCGTATTCAATTCGTAAACGACTGATATGTTCGATGATGGTCTCGCCGACCTCTTTTTTGAATAATTGGCATAAGTAATTTGGGCTTAAAAAAAACTGATTGGCTAATTGCTGGATCGAAATTTCTTGATTGAAATGGTTGCGGATGTATAACATGATTTCTTTGACTTTGTGGTTTGAGATTCGTGAAATATCAGATTCGTTTCTGTTCATAAAAATATCAAGTGTCATAAGAATCAGATCATCGATCATAGCTTCAGCCGTGCCGTACCGATAATAGAGCTGTTCATATCCTTCAAAAAAACGGCCGCTAACCCGAGTCCCTTCCCGAGGAAATAAGTAGAGGATCGATGTATAGAGCAAATAGGCTTCTTTAATGGTGAACGTTCCCTCTTTGAATAATTTCTTTATCGATTCCATGGCTGCTATGAAACCGAGCCGGTCTTTATTATGAAGAATCCGGGAAATCTCTTTGAGCTTCTCGTCGATCGGTATTTCCTGTTGTGGATTCACACGGTAACATCCGGGCATCCCCGTTGTGAACATACTGAAAGCAGCATGAGAGGCGGACTCTAAAGACGCATCCAATTGGTGTATATCCGAAATAGGAGGACCGATCCCGACTCCGCACTCTTGTACAACTTCTGTTTGTTTAAGACCCTGGAGGAAGACTTCGTATTGGCACTCTTCCAATAAGTAACCATACCGACGGCGGCTCATTGGGAAGACCAGGGAAGAGAACTGCCTGACATCTACAGGTGAACTTAACCCTTGGATAACAATGGGGATATGAGGGGTATCTTTCGACAAGGGTATTTTCTTCTCATCCAACCATAAGTTAATTCGTTCAAGATCTCCGGAACAAACCGCTTCATAAAGTTCGAAGTCGTGGATAGGTTGTTCTTTAACTGTCTTGGAATCGTGTTGCTGGGCTATTCGGTTGAGCATTCCTTCAATTTCTTCGATTTCAAAGGGTTTGAGACAATATCCGAAAGTACCATAATTCATTGCTTTTTGTGCATAAGCGAACTCGGCATGTCCGCTGAGTACGATAAAGATCGTATCCGGCGCGATGGCCTTGCCACGTTGAATGAGCTCTAGTCCATTCATAACAGGCATCTTGATATCTGTTAGAACAAGGGTGGGGCGAAGCGATTGAATTAATTGAAGGGCTTCTTGCCCGTTTTCGGCATCGTCGATCACTTCAAAGCCGTATTTCTTCCAATTCACTCCTGCTTTAATTCCTTCTACAATCCACTTCTCATCATCTGCAATAATTACTGAACGCATAAGTGAATCCCCCTCTCTTTATAGAGCTCTTAGATTTATCCTAGCGATTGTGGACCAAGGGGGGTATGGACGATCTTACGCTCACTATGTCCGATATTACGTGCCACAGGAAGGTCTCCCGCAAAGGTGTGAAAAATCCACATGATCGGAGTTGTATTCTCTATACAAGAGAATTTACACTCCCGATATAATTTACCATATAAATCGCTTACAAGCATAACAAACTCATACAGAAAGGTGGGGAGAAGATTGGCTGATTCTGTAACCGCTCGTACGCCTAAACGAAGCTTAAAAACTCGTGCTCCAAAGCAAAGTTTAGGAAAAACGATTTTACAGTACAAGTATTTTTACCTTATGGTTCTACCGGTGTTAATCTGGTATGCCCTCTTCAGCTATGCTCCCATGTACGGTGTAACGCTAGCGTTCAAAACATTTAATTACAGTGAGGGGATTCTGGGAAGTCCTTGGGTTGGCTTGGAGAATTTTCAAACACTGCTGACCGACCCCGATTTTCGCAAGGCGTTTTGGAATACGGTCATTATCAGCTTGATGAAGCTGGTCACTCATTTCCCGATGCCCATTATCCTGGCGATTGTTTTATATGAGTTTTCCAGGACAAAAATGAAGCGGTTTTTTCAGACGATCCTGACGTTCCCGCATTTTATATCGTGGGTTGTACTGTCGGGGATTATTATCAATATTTTAAGCAAGGACGGGATTTATAACCAGATCATCATGCTGTTTGGTGGAGATCCGAATTCTCCTCTTGTCGATGAAAGTGCATTCAGACCCGTTCTGTATATCACGCATGTGTGGCGAGAGATCGGTTGGGATTCAATCATTTACCTGGCGGCTCTGGCAGGGATCAATCCTGAGCTGTTTGAAGCGGCTGAAGTGGACGGAGCGAACCGGTTTCGCCGTTTGCTAAACATCGCATGGCCGGGTTTGAAGAGTACAGTCGCAGTTCTGTTAATCCTTCAAGTTGGACAACTACTAACCCAAGGTTCGAGCTTCGAGCAAATTTTCAACCTGTATAGTTCGCCGGTATATTCGGTTGCCGACACGATCGATACTTACATTTATCGGACTTCCTTCACGATTGGAGGAGACTTTGGATATATGACCGCCGTGGGTGTCGTCAAGTCCATTATCAGCCTAATCCTTTTATGGGCGGCCAATACGTTCGCTAAGAAGATGGGCGAGGAAGGGCTGTATTAATCTGCAGGAAAAGGGGAGAAGCAAGTGACCGACACAACGGTTAAAAAGAGAAAAAAGTGGAGTGTCTTCGATATCGTCGCATTCGTGGTTCTGGGGCTCCTAGCAATAGTAACATTTTTTCCTTTCTATAATGTTCTTATTATCTCTGTGGCAAAGTTCGAAGCGATTAGTAAAAGTGACTTTTATATTTTTCCGCTTTCGTTTGACCTGTCCGCTTACAAGCTTTTGCTTCAGGATATGAAGTTTTGGACTTCCATCTTTAATTCTGTCATCGTAACTGTGGTTGGCGTGTTGTTCAGTATGACAATCTCTGTGGCGGGAGCTTACGCATTATCCAAGCGGGGTATGCCCGGCAGAAACATAATGCTCAGCTTGATCTTGTTCACTATGTTTTTCAATGGCGGTTTAATTCCTTTTTACTTAGTCGTTAAGGATCTAGGATTCGTAAACAATATACTCGTCATGATCATCCCCGCGGGTCTCAATACGTTTTATCTAATCATTATGAAAAACTATTTCAATACCATTCCAGAAAGCTTGGAAGAATCGGCTAAGCTAGACGGGGCGAATGATCTGTACATTCTTTTCAAAATCATTATTCCGATCTCTGCTCCATTCATGGCGACTTTTGCTTTGTTCTATGCTGTGGAAAGATGGAATGAATGGTGGTATGCGCTGATTTTTATCAGTGACGCTGCAAAAGCACCACTTCAGATTTATCTACGGGAGACACTTATTACTTCGAATTCCTTGCTAAGCCAAATGGCACAAACGATGGCCGAGCAGGAGCAGACGGGGAAGGTCTACACACCTGCACTTCAAATGGCAGCGATTGTAGTTTCGAGTATTCCGATTATTGTTGTTTATCCGTTCCTGCAGAAGCATTTTAATAAAGGGATTATGGTGGGTTCAATAAAAGGATAAGAAAGATTTTAAATAGATTGATTCTATCCTAAAATAGTATAAAGGGAGGTTTCAAGCATGCATAGAAAGAAAATAATGACATTGGCATTATGTATAACTTTGTTGGCTTCAGTACTCACGGCTTGCGGTGGAGGCAATAACGGCAAAGGGCAGGCTGGTTCAAACGGTGAAACATCTCCGAATTCTTCTAACTCCACGGATAATCCTTACAAGGATCCAATGACCATTTCTCTTGGGTTTTGGGATGCGGATGCCGAGATTGCTAACATCGAAAAGGACCCGATCGCTAAACAAGTATTGGAGAAATTCAACATCACACTAAAACCTGTCAATTTGTCTTGGGATGACTATACCCAGAAGATTCAAATGTGGGCCGCTTCCGGCCAATTGCCAGACATTTTCGCGATCGACGCCGTCGGCACGCAATATCAGCGCAAATGGGTGAATCAAGGCGTTGTCAAAGCGCTCCCGGATCTTTCAAAGTATCCAAACCTTGCAAAATACTTCGAATCGCCAGATATTAAAGGATTAGGAGTAGATGGAAAGTATTATACTGTGCCTCGCCGGATGTTCCCGAGTGTTGATTGGAGCGCACTGGATCGTATGGTCTTCTATCGTTGGGATCTTGCTCAAAAGGCTGGGATCACCAAAGAGCCAGAGACATGGGAAGAGTTTGAAGCCATGCTTGATGCAATCGTAAAGTCGGATCCGGAAGGCAAGCATGTTACTGGTCTTACGACGACAACTACCAAGATGCTGGGCGGATTCTTCTGGTTGTATGGCAACCCGGTTGCTACTAGTGATGGAAGCGGCAGTGATTTTAAATGGATCAAAGAGGATGGAAAGTTTATCCCTGCTGTATTCTCTAAAAATGCGCTGCCAGCGCTGCAAAACATGAAGAATATGTACGAAAAAGGATTGATCGATCCAGACATCGCGCTCGTCAAACCAGCAGAGTCCTATGACAATTTCGTAGCAGGCAAAGCAGCTGCTCTTCTAAGCGGTGGAGGTTTCATAAATTTAAATAGCGATATGTATGAAAAACGCTGGAAAACAGCTTATCCGGATAAGGATATGACGGAGAGTGTGAAGGCGCTCAAGCCGCTTATCGGTCCTGATGGTGAACGCTCACATGCCATCTTTAAAACATACTGGTCAGAAAGCTATTTCAGCAATAAGATTGACGATAAAAAGATGGATCGCATCATGGCACTCTATGATTATGTGTTGTCTCCTGAAGGCAAGGATCTGTTGACTTATGGCATCGAAGGTGTAGATTATAAGCTCGAAAATGGG
Source organism: Paenibacillus sp. FSL H7-0943 (assembly GCF_037963265.1). Taxonomy (NCBI): domain Bacteria; kingdom Bacillati; phylum Bacillota; class Bacilli; order Caryophanales; family Paenibacillaceae; genus Paenibacillus; species Paenibacillus sp. FSL H7-0943. Next base: position 4,023,818 of record NZ_CP150148.1, on the reverse strand, counting down.
CAGAAGGTTGTCATTGAAAAGGGTTCATTAAATGAGAAGTATCCAGCTAGCAGATTTCTGAAGAATTTGGTGGCTTATGAAACTTCGGATAGCTATAACATGGATAACCCGACGATTGCTAATGAAGGAATCCGCAAAGAAGCTGTCGATTACATCGACTGGATTCAGAACAATACAAAGGTGCCAGAATACGACATTCGGTTAACTTATATGTCCACCCCAACAAAGGATAAATTTACTGTGCTTGACCATGATGATTTGCTTAAGATCATGCTTTCCAAAGAACCCGTTGAGAGTTACTGGAATAGCATTGTGAACGATTATAAGGCTAAAGGTCTTGATAAAATGATAGAGGAAGTAAATGAGAAGGCCAAGGAACAAGGTATTGAATAATGGATGAATAGAGAAGATCCGGGCGCTAGTAGCCCGGATCTTCCGTTTAATTATTTGAAGTATGGCTTAGACTGTGCGGCGCTACTGACCGCATACTTATAAGATTGGGAGGGTAAAGTCTATGAACCTTAGCATTCACTTGACAGGGTTAACCGAGAAACAGTTAGCAGCTGTTTCAGAAGTAGCGGGAATATTGAGTATTCGAATGGAACGCTCAGGGATACCAGTGATTTGTAAGAAGCAAGGGAAGGGCATTCAAATATCTTACGATGAGGCTCAGGTCACCATTGCGTATGAACAGGAGCATCAATTGTTCCGGGCACTCAGCCGATTTCTTGAGAACGTACGCCGTGGAGAACGAGTTGAAATTAATGAACGGCCGGTTTATGAACAGTTAGGCTTCATGGTAGACTGTTCGCGAAATGCGGTTCTTAACTATGAAGGATATAAGGAATTGATCCGGCGTTTAGCGCTTATGGGATATTCAACGGTTCAGTTGTATACGGAAGACACCTACGAACTGGAGGGATACCCTTATTTCGGCTATTTGCGAGGCCGATATACAGGAGATCAAATTCGGGAGCTGGATCAGTATGCCGCGTTATTTGGCATAGAACTGGTTCCTTGTATTCAGACCCTGGCCCATCTCGGCCAAGCGTTGAAATGGCAGGCACATGCACCGCTTGTGGATTTCCAGGATATTCTCCTTATTGATGATCCCAGAACTTATGAGTTAATTGATCGAATGTTTGCTTTTATGTCGGCTCATGTAAGCAGTCGCCGCATAAATATCGGGATGGACGAAGCTCATATGATGGGACTTGGTAAATACCTGGATAAGCATGGGTATCAGGATCGCTCCTCGTTAATGTTAAAACACTTTAGCACTGTTATGGAGATCGCCAGAAAATATGGTTTCCAGACGATGATGTGGAGCGACATGTTTTTTCGTCTGGCCAGTTCCGGAGAATATTACGATGCTGAAAGTCCAATTAGCCCTGATATTGTAAAGCTGATTCCTGAAGATGTTACCTTGATCTACTGGGATTATTATTCGGAAACGCAGGAGAAATACGACGGGATGTTAAGCAAACATAAGCAGCTGAATGATCATATTGGATTTGCAGGTGGTGCTTGGAAATGGATGGGCTTCGCTCCAAACAATGAATTCAGTCGCCATGTCAGTCTGCTGGCTCATGATAGCTGTGTTAAGTATGGAATTCAAGAAGTGTTGATTACCGCATGGGGAGATAATGGCGCTGAAGCTTCCGTTTTCTCGGTTCTTCCTACCCTTCAACTTTGGGCGGAGCTCTGCTACACGAGATGTTTCGTGGAGAACCATGTCAAAGAAAGATTCAGTAGCTGCGTGCAAGGCAATTATGATGACTTTATGGCACTCGATGCGGCCAACTTGGTTCCGGGTAATTCGGCACCGGGGGGATGTTCTATCAATCCGGCTAAATACTTGCTTTATCAAGATATTTTATGTGGTTTGTTCGATCGACATGTTATTCCTAGCTCGTATTCGAAGCATTATCAGCAAAGTGCAGAAAAGCTCGAACAGGCGATCACTCGCAATTCGCCTTGGCAATCCTTATTCTCTGTACAAGCCAGCTTGTGTCGCTTGCTCGAAATAAAGAGCGAAATCGGGATTTCTATACACGAAGCTTATCATCGTGGAGATTTAGAGGAATTGGCTCACTTTGCCAAGGTGACTTTGCCACAATTATCTGATTTGGCCAGACAATTCATGGACGACTATCGAGTGCAATGGGAGCAGGAAAATAAGGTGTTTGGTCTTGATGTCTTTGATCTTCGTATGGGAGGATTGCTTCAGAGAATCAGAACGGCGATTCATCGAATCAATCGTTATGTCGAAGGGAACGTGGAACAGATTGCTGAATTAGAAGAGGAGCTTCTGACGTTCGACGGCCTTGTTGACGAGGGCAACCCCAGGGCGATAAGTGCGAATTTATGGCACACGATTGCAACACCATCCGTGATCGCTGGGGTTTAAGAAGGGGGTGAGGTTATGATTGATACTAATCTGGACAATCAAAAGGGCACAAAGCAGCCTAACCTTCTGCTTATCACCGTAGATCAGATGCGTTTTGATTGCCTGAGCATTATGGGACATCCCGTCGTTGAGACACCCAACCTGGACGCTCTGGCATCAAGGGGGATCTTATTTGAGCACGCGTATTCGGCTACCCCCAGTTGTATTCCCGCCAGGGCTGCTATCATGACAGGAATGAGGCAAAGATCACATGGCCGGGTTGGTTATCAGGATAAGGTTGAATGGAATTACGCCCATACGATTGCCGGCGAGCTTGCTCAAGCTGGTTATCATACGCAGTGTGTTGGCAAGATGCATGTGTATCCTGCACGTAATCTATGTGGATTCCATAATGTGGTGCTTCATGATGGATATCTTCACTACAATCGGGATAAGAACCAAACGTTCCATGATGAACACTATGATCAAGTGGACGATTATTTGCAGTGGCTGCGAAGACAAACTGATACCAATTCGGATATCACTGACTTAGGACTCGATTGCAACGCCTCAACGGTTGCCCGCCCCTGGCACTTGCCGGAAGCGATGCATCCAACGAATTGGTGCGTAACCGAGTCGCTAGACTTTTTGCGAAGAAGAGACCCTGGGAAACCATTTTTCCTATGGTCTTCCTTCGTTCGCCCGCATTCCCCCTTGGATCCGCCACAATGTTATCTAGATATGTACAAGGACTTGGAATTTCCTGATCCTCCAATCGGAGATTGGGTGGACGAGAGTGCTGCCTTAAACGGAGCTAAGGATCCAACTTCTTCGTTCACTAATTTGCCAAAGCGCAGATTGGATCGTGCCCGTGCCGCGTATTACGCGCTAATTACGCATCTTGACGACCAAATTGGGAGGTTGATCAATGGGCTGCAGGAGTATGGAGTTTTAAATGAAACTTTGATTCTATTTACTTCTGATCATGGTGAAATGATGGGGGATCACCATTACTTCCGGAAATCTCTTCCTTATGAAGGAAGTGCTAAGATTCCTTTCATAGTGTTTGATCCGGGAGAAACGCTTGGACTTCTTGCCGGCTCCCGGCTTGATTCCATTGTAGAGCTTCGCGATATTATGCCCACATTTCTTGAAGCTGCTAGCGTCCAAATACCATTTACAGTAGAAGGGCAAAGTGTGTTGCCGCTGTGCAGGGGAGATCAGACATTGTGGCGATCTTATATTCATGGGGAACAAGCCTATGGAGAAAAGTCCCACCACTTCTTAACGGATGGAAGAGAGAAATTTATTTGGTATTCTCAGACAGGGGAAGAGCAGTATTTTGATTTAGCGGCAGACCCCTCTGAGAAGATTAATGCGATAGGCTGTATTGATAAATTCGAGCGCATAAAAGAATGGAGAGAGCGTCTTATTCACGAGCTGGAGGGACGAGAGGAAGGGTTTGTAAACAACGGAGAATGGATTGCCGGACGCCCAATTTCTCATATTCTAAAGGCATCCCAATTGGGGAAATAATCATAACTTAGGGCAACCTGAACTTTCAGGTTGCCCTAAGTCTGTTAAGGATAGAAAGAAAGGTTAGTGAATTTACCAGCTACTCCGGCGTTCAGGCAAAGGGTCCTGATCTTGAATCATTCGATGGACGAGCAATTCAATCATCGAATGGCGAATATCACTATAATCGGGATCTTCAAAACGATTGGAGTTCTCATGAGGATCCTCTTTCAAATCATACAATTCACCGTAGGTCTCACCTGCGAAGATTACCAGCTTATAGCGTGTTGTACGCAAACACTTAGCGTTAATGCCGCGATCATGAGCAATATAAGCGGTTAGGGCAGAATTACGCACATGGGACTCTCTTCCAGCCAGCACCTCCATCTGTGACACACCTTGAATTCCGTAGGAAGTTTTGAGACCTGCGGCTGCAAGCAGTGTGGGGACAATATCAACATGTTCCATCAAAGCAGGGACCCGTTGCCCGGAAGCAATCCCAGGACCGCGTACGATCATCGGGATTCGTGTTAACCCTTCATAAAACCACGGCCCTTTGTAAATCAGCCCATGGTCACCGAGCAGTTCTCCGTGGTCGCTGGTGAAGAGGATGACTACATCATCGTACATATCTTTTTGACGCCAAGCTTTTATAATACGTCCGATCTGCTCGTCAATGAAGGTAATCATCGCATAATAATTTCGGGTGAGCCGTTTCATATGCGCTTCATTAAGAGAATGCTCCTCACCGCCACCAGGCCAATATCCTCCCTGACTCTGACGCAGCAGATGTGGAGGACGAAGATGCACGTCGTCTGCTTCGCTGGCTGGAGATGGAATGTCAGTGTCAGCGTACATATCCGTGTAAGCTTTTGGAGGGTCAAAAGGGTGATGTGGATCGACGAAACTGGTCCATAAAAATAGCGGTTGTTCGGTTTTGTGGGCGAGGATCACATCGATACTCCGTTCAGCAATCCAGTATGACTGGTGTAGCTCTGGAGGGATTTCGCTCTCCCACACATCGTTTTGAGCATTAGAAGCTCTGTAACGGTCCTTGCTGAAACGTTCTGCCGCTTCAGGGTTGCGCTCTCTAAGCCACTCCATATATTCCCCGATACAATTGTCTTCCGTAATATGATGTTCATCAAATCCGTAGTACGTTCTATCGGAAGCTCTTCCGCGGTCACGATAAGCAGGCTCTTCATATTCTTGTGAAAAGTCCCCCTTCATCTGAGGGCGGAAATGCATCTTTCCTATACCGATGGTTTTATAATCCGCTTTCTTTAAATGATCGCATAAGGTAAGTTCGTCTTCTCTGAGTGTGGTACCGATGTTCCAGGCACCGTGAACATGCGGATACCTGCCTGTAAAAATGGAAGAACGTGAAGGCGTGCAAACAGGACTAGCGCAGTAAGCACCAGTGAAGAGTGTGCCTTCCGAAGCAAGCTTGTCAAGCTCAGGTGTCAGTACGGAAGCGTTTTCGATACCTAGTGCGTCCGCACGCATTTGATCTGTGGTAATTAACCAAATATGAGTTCTTTTTGACATCCGTAACAACCCCCTATGAATATAGTGTATAGCATCACAAAAGCCTCTAGCAACCAATGAATTCTCCATATATTTCATTAGAATCGTCCATATGGGTTGATATTTTTATTACCTATAATTAAATAGTCTATCTCAATGTTGGAGGAGAAATTATATGCGAAAGTTATCCATATCAGGGGATTATTTTACATTAGACGAACAACCCATCCGGTTGCTTTCTGGTGCGCTTCATTATTTCCGGATCGTTCCGGAATATTGGCAGGATCGTTTGCTGAAGCTGAAGGCTTGTGGATTGAATACTGTTGAAACCTATATTCCTTGGAATTTACACGAACCAGAGGAGGGGAGCTTCAATTTTGCTGGATTTGCTGACATCGAGGCTTTCGTTAGACTTGCTGGAGAGCTTGGTTTGCACGTGATTTTGCGGCCAAGTCCTTATATTTGTGCGGAATGGGAATTCGGTGGATTGCCAGCTTGGTTACTTGTGGACAATAACATACAGCTGCGTTGTAATGATAACGTCTATTTATCTAAGTTGGATGCCTATTTCGATGAGTTGCTTCCACGTCTGCGGCCTTTGTTAAGCACTAACGGTGGGCCTGTGCTTGCTCTTCAGGTAGAGAACGAATATGGAAGCTTTGGTAGTGATAAGACTTACCTGAATGATCTAAAAGCAGGAATGATCGCCCGCGGCATGGACGTTCTGCTGTTTACTTCAGATGGAGCTGAAGATCATATGCTCCAAGGGGGCATGATTGACGGAGTGTTCGCCACGGTGAATTTCGGTTCACGGGCAAAGGAAGCCTTTGCTAAACTACGTGAATATCAGCCTACGGGACCGTTGATGTGTATGGAATTCTGGAATGGATGGTTTGACCACTGGATGAAACCGCATAATACACGCCCCGAATCTGAAGTAGCGGAGACTTTGGATGAAATGCTGGCTTTAGGAGCCTCTGTTAACTTCTATATGTTCCATGGGGGGACGAATTTTGGATTTATGAATGGGGCAAATCTTTTTGACAAATATGAGCCCATCGTAACCAGCTACGATTATGATACGCTGCTGGACGAATCCGGTAAGCCAACTGCAAAATTCTATGCAGCTCGAACAATAATTGAGAAATACGTAACGTTGCCGCCCCTGGAATTACCGCCGTTAATAAAGTCACAAGCTTATGGTAAAGTGTTGATGACAGAAGCAGCACCACTGTTCACTCAGTTAGACGTTTTGTCTCACCCAGTACATAGAGCATGTCCCGAGCCAATGGAGAAACTGAATCAGAATTATGGGTTCATTTTGTATTCGACGAAGATCAGTGGACCCCGCAGCAGTACGGAGCTCGTCCTTCAAGAAGTACGTGATCGTGCGCTTGTATTCGCGAATGGGGCCTTTGTCGGTACAGTTGAACGCTGGGATCCGCGAGGAATTCCATTAGAGGTTCCAACGGAGGGACTGCAGATCGACATCCTTGTGGAGAATATGGGGCGTGTAAATTATGGCCCGCTGCTTCGTGATCCAAAAGGCATAACCTGTGGCGTTAGACTCGGCTATCAATTCCTGCATGATTGGACGATTCGTTCTTTGCCTTTAACCCATCTTAAGGGATTATCATTCACACCGATAGATTGCGAGCAACGTCAGCAGCCCACTTTTTACCGGGGGAGCTTTCAAGTCAGTAAGCCTGAGGATACTTTTTTGCAGCTGGATGGATGGAGTAAAGGTCAGGTTTTTATAAACGGCTTTAATTTAGGGCGCTACTGGGAGAAGGGTCCAACTAAAACACTGTACTTACCAGCGCCGCTTCTGCGTCAAGGTGATAACGAGCTAATCTTATTCGAACTACATGGCGTAATGGAGCCAGTGGTTACTTTTGTGGATACACCGGAGCTCACATGATATTTAACGGGTGAGGAAGTATCATGATTCTATAGTATGGGTCTGATGATTTTTAATATATAATCAAAACAGCCCAACAATTTATAGGAACTGAAAATGCACGATTAGGGTGGGTTAGAGGAGGATTTTAAATGAGCTATGATTTGATGGCATTCGAGACGTCTAAAGCACCGCAAGAGAGAGCAGCGTTTATGGAGTGGTATGAACAGCAAGTGCAGTGGTCGGAAGACCATGCCTATAATGATCCATCAGTTTTATCGGAGGCGTTGCAACGCTTTTATAGTGAGTTGTCTGAGCAATTTCCTAATATGAATGTAGAGGACGAGATTTTTGAAGCGATGGAGGAAGCCGGAACGGATAACCGGTTGACTGACTACTCGCTTGGCTCATCCGTCATCTATGCGGCTTTCGCTTATTCTGTAGCTGAGGAAGCTTATACGGCGATGCGGGAGTTGGCTATAAAACACAAAGTAGGATTTTTTGATGTAAGCAGCAACGAAGGCGATATTATTTTTCCTTGAAGCAAAATGATTTAGAGTGTAGACAGCTGGTTGCTCTCCTAGTTGTTAATGAAGTAGTGGCAACCAGCATGTTTTCTATCTTCTTTACTCTACAACAGACGGAATAATACAATCCTTAATCAGAGGCCACCGGTCACGAGGCTGAAGTGTGAATTCTGAGGCGATGGCTACGACAAGTTTTTTTTCTGGAATGCAGCAAATGACATTACCACCATCACCTAACGCTGAGTAGGTGTAAACCCCGTCTTCTTCGCGTAGCCACCACAAGTAACCGTAATGATTAGGGTTCATCGCTGTTGATTCCTCAATCCATGTCTCCGAAATGATCTGATTATTCTCCCATTGTCCATGGTTCAAATATAATAAACCAAAACGCGCCATATCGCGTGGAGACAACGTAAGTCCCCATCCTCCTGTGGTGATACGATTTGGGTCTTCCACCCACCCCTTCACATTAACCCCAAACAAATCATCGAACCCAAATGAGCTCATCTCATAATCCGGGATTTCATTCATTCCGATAGGTTTAAATAAACGTTCGTTGGCGAACTCACGGGCACTTTGTCCAGTGCTGCGCGTGATGATGGCAGAAAGCAGATGTGCTCCAGCGGTAGAATATTTGAAATCCCCAATTGTTCCTTGTTGGTCTAGCATATCCAGCGTATATTTTACCCAGTCAGGCTGCATACACATTTGCTCCAGCGGTTCGTGCCAATCTGCAAAAGCATAAGATGCGGTCATCGTAAGGAGATGGCGTAAGGTGATTTCTTGTTTTTGCGGATCTTGAGCAGCGTTTGGAACATAGTCCGGGAAAAACTCCAGTACCTTTTGATCTGCATTGTTAATAAAGCCAGCCTCTATGGCAATGCCTATGAGCGCGGATATGATACTTTTTGTTACAGAGGCCACATGATGTGTGTCATTCGGGCTAGCGCCATTATAATATTTTTCATAAGCGATAGTTCCACTTCTTACCACAACAATCCCGTTGATATTGCTATACTCGGATTTGATCCTTGATTCTAGCTCTGAAAGCATATTAGCATCCATTCCTAAGTTTGCGGGGGCTGAGATTTGCCAATCTGAAGTTGGATAATTGTTTTTGAGCATGAAAGGTACTCCTTTATGAATTTTTTTTCTTTACTGGAAAATAGACCTCGGTAACCAGATCCTCAGGCACAGCAACCTGTGTCGGGTCCGTTAAGTAGATTTCATAAGGTGAGTTCACCCATTCATAACCTTCATTTTCTATCCATTCTCTCAGCTGAGCATAGACCGAGGTCAATTCTGAATAGGCGCCTTTAAGAACAGATCTCGCACAAAGAGCATCAGGCAAATCTCTTGTACCTTTTACACCCTCTTTTATGGGGAGAGCAAACTCTGTATCATTTCCGGCTGGATTATATTCATGGCTGTGATATATCGTTATTGGCGTACCGAGCAAAGTGAGTTTTTCCGTGGCGATTTTTTCATATAGCCTGCTAAAATAATGTTCATAACCTAGCGCATAGTCATTACTACTCAACATCTGACGCATAAAAAGAATATTCATAGGCTGAGTTTCAACAAGCTCTACTTTTATCTCATTCAGGTAGGACATCATGGGAATACCTTTCTCCAAATTTAAAACATCACTATTGATTTGTTGTAAGGTGTATTCATAAGCGCTTATTTTCTCCTGTATTTCTTTTTTCTTGAGATTAAGGGCTGAGTAGAGCTTCTCTTCTGAATGATTCTGTTCCCATTGTAAAATGTCTTTGATTTCTTCCAGCGAGAAACAATAACCTTTCAGACGATTGATAAAAAGCATTTTTTTAAGTTGTTTAATGGAGTAATACCTATAACCGTTCTCAGGGTTAATCTCATCGGGATGAATTAATCCGATCTCATCATAATATCGAAGCGTCTTCGTAGAAACTTCGCATATCTTCGAGAATTCTCCAATCGACAGCAAAAAGTCATCTCCTTTTTTCGTTTTAATTAAGCTTCCAAGCCAAAACATCGATGTTTGGTTCTAGCTCTACTTAACACCTTACCCTAAGGTCAAAGTCAACAGCAAAATAGTGAACCGATTCTAAGGTTACGACAATATATAGGTGAATGGCCATTCAGAAAGGAGTAGCCTACTTGGAAATTGAAGAGTTGAGTGACCTAATAAAATTACATGGCAAAGCAATTTACGCATTTTGTTTTACGCTTGCGGGGAATAGGGTGGATACGGACGATCTCTATCAGGAGACTTTTTTAAAAGCTATGGAAATGCGGCATAAAATGGACCTGAACCAAAATCCGAAAGCGTTCCTTATCTCGATTGCTATCTCATTACGCAAAAACAAACGCAGAAAATGGGCATGGCGGCAAAGAATTGCACCTACAGCAGATTATAATGAAGCGGTCGATCTGGCGTGTACTTCCGATGGAGAGGTTATGCCAGAGGATGCATTGCTGTCCCAGGAGCTTCGGCACATGATTCATGCTGCCGCAGACCGGCTGAATGAGAAACTGAAAATACCGCTCTATCTGTACTATACCGCAGAAATGACCGTTGATGAGATTGCTTCAGCGCTAAGGATTCCACCGGGCACAGTTAAAAGCAGACTTTTCCAAGCCCGCAAGGCGATGAAAAAGATTTTGGAGGTTGAATCCCAATGAATGACTCCGAAAAGTTGGATCAACTGCTAAAGCAAGCGCTAGCTTCTACAGCAGAGCCGACAGAGGAATTAAACGAAAGAATCATCCAACAGTTTAAGGAGACTAAACCAATGAAACCAGCCTATAAAAAAAGAGTTTCGATTGGACTAATGGTTGCTATATTCACGCTTGTAATGTCTTTAACGGCTTATGCAGCTACACAGCTATTTAGCCCCAAGCAGGTTGCTGAGCATCTGGGCCAGCAACTGCTGGCAAAAGCATTCGAAAGCAGGGATGCTGTTGAAATCAACCAATCGGTTATATCTGGTGATTATAACGTGACGTTGAATGGAATAGTCTCGGGGGAAGGTCTTTCAGAACTGAGTAAGTCTGATCAGAATATTAACCCAAACAGATCCTATGCCGTTGTATCCATCGCCAGAATAGACGGTGGCCCCATGCCTGCTACAAGTGAACCGGAGTATGGCCAGGATCCATTCTTTGTGTCACCGCTTATAAAGGGACTAAAACCATGGCAGGTTAATATCACAACAATGAATGGTGGCTATAGCGAGGCTGTTATAGATGGAATTATGTACCGGCTGATTGAATGTGATGGAGTGGAGATGTTCGCTGACCGAGGGGTATATCTAGCTGTCAGTAATGGTAGTTCTTTTTTCAGCAAAGATGCGTTTGCTTATAATGAAAGTACAGGGGAAATTAGCGCTAATAACGATTACAAGGGAACCGCTATTCTATTTGAACTTCCGCTGGACCCAACCAAAGCTGACCCTGTCAAAGCTGAGAGCTATTTACAGGAGCTGTTGAAAGAACCCTCTGCCGACAGCAAAATTGATTCAGCGGTTTCAACAGATGCAGCTGCCTCTATTGATGATGATGAGAAGGAACTAATTAAAAAAATAGAGGATATGAAGAAAAAAATCTCCACCGGCACGATTATCCCTGAATCTGTAAAGGAAGTGCGTGTTGATGAACAAGGGGCTTTCAATTATGAATACGATAACTGGAGTGTTAAGCTTTTTGTCCAAAATATGTTTGAGGAAGGGCAAATCGGTTACTCGGATTCCGTAAGCTTCAGTGCGGACGATAAAGAAACTAGGGCACTTCAATTTTCCAGAGATGAAAAGGGTGTAATCACGGGCAGGATTATTATTTTGAATTAGAGTATCATTCAGATAACTTTTCACAAGACTTATCTATATTCGTTTTATTTATCGTCCATGACCTTCAGATCAATTCTTTGATCGGTCAGTAAAGAATTTAACGAAGAATTTAAAGCAGGAGAGATTGTTGAATATCAAATCATAATAGAACAAAACGAAGTATCTATTCAAAAGATTAAGGCCAATAAGTAGCAGACTCAATGATTGCAATGAAAAAAGCAGGTGGACTAGCCACCTGCTTTACCGATCACCACACTTTAATATAATTTTTGCCCTTATTCAAAAGTGTAAGAGGTCCTAAAGTGCTTTTATTCTCTTTCTTGTTATCCAGAAAATCTGTATCCAGAATTATATTGCTGCCATCCGGATTCTCAAACTCGGCATCCACGATGCGCACCCGCGGCAAAGTCTCAGTTGAATGTACCTCACCTAAGAAGTTAACGAAGCTTTCAGGCAGAGCAATGGAAAGGAATCCCTCATCTCCTTGATCTACAATAAAGAAGTCTGGATCAAAGCTTTCTTCAACTAGCTTTACATTCTCTCTTTCGAAAGGCTCTGCACTGTTTAAGTAAGCGTTGTTATTAATGAACATAGGCTGTTCAACGAGTTCAAACTCCTCAAGATCACCGTGTAACTTATGGACATTCTCGATATACTCCGCCAAAGAGGTGGTGTAGTTATTGAAATGTGATGTGCCCACGCCTGTCCATCCGTCTTTTCCAACAATGATATTGTTATAGAACCGATCGTCCCCACCATAAATAAGTGAGAAACCGGCAATTTTTGTACTATGCGGAAGATGATATTGCGTGGACCGGTTTAGTACCTTTCGATGAACCATCCTGCCGCCGATCAGATTGTTGATATAGGCTCCACCTTGGGCTACATTCTCTAAAGCATGTTTAGCTGTCAAGATATTATGGTCAACAATGTAAGGGCCATGGCTTACTTCTATAAACAAATCCCGATGATTTTGATAGAACAGATTTTTGCTGATTCTTGTCCCTTGGGTCTGCCAATCCAGCCATAAACCTAAAGTACAATCGTGAATCCGGTTATGGTGGATGTGAGTATCGATCGGTGCGTGAAGCTTGATCCCGGCAATTTCGTGGCCCCAGAATTCCCGTTTTGTCGCAATGTTGTAAATATGGTTATGATGAATTTCGCTGAAAATACAACCTAAGTGGCCGACGATGGCATTTTGGCCGCAATCATAAATGGTATTATGGCGGATAAGATGTGAACCGATCGATTCTTTGCTCCAGCCCTGACGCTCAGCAGTAAAGACGGATTCAAGCTGATATTGATATCCGGGTTTGTCTTTTCGAAGGGTACGGTAATTATGGCCTGTGGAAGCTTCTTTGCCGATACTGATAGCGCTGCATTTGGCATCGTGAATGATATTATTTTCAATAATCCAGCCTTTGCTCCAGTTAGTGCCCAGCAGTCCGGGCTGGTCTGCCGTTGGAGGTGCCCAAGGTGTTGCCGCATGCGCCATTTCAAAACCTTTTACAGTAATATAATCAATTCCGGTTTCTTCAGGGTAGAAACAAGATCTGCGTACATTGATTTCTACCAGTTCTTTGTTCGGGTTGGCACCTTGGAAATTAGCGTAAATCGTGGTGTGGTCAGGGCTTACTTCGGCAAACCAAACGTAGGTCGTCTGTTTTGGATTTTGGACCGGAACCATCTCTTGTGTCCAGAGATCCTTGAACTCCAGCTTTTCGATGGGAGCTGCCAGTTGATCATACTGACTGACCTCATAAAAAGATATGCCATTTAGATATACATCGCCTAAGTGTCTTGTCTCCTCTATAGTAACGAGCCAATCGCCAGACACTTCCTCAACATACGGATTAAAGCTGCCAAAAAACGTGTTCGGCAAGATCACTTTCCATATTTGGTTCTCAACCTGCTGCCAATCTTGTATATGCTCAGAGCCTTTTATGACAACCTGCTCGTCTTCAGCGGCTTGATAAATAATTCTTCTTTGTTCGCTTAATCCTTGGTATCTCGGTTTTACCCACTCGCGATATATCCCTTCATGAACGATAACCTTATCCCCAGCCACAGCTACTGAAGCCGCTTTATTGATGGTTAAAAAGGGATCCACCTGAGTGCCTTGACCTTGATCTGAACCGGTTTTTGATATGTGATATTCCATTGTCCTATAACCTCCGCTTGGTTGACTTTATCCAATATTATAGGAAATAACGTTGTTAGTTCTATACTTTATATAGTACACTTTAAGACAAAATTAGTGTTTTCGTGAAGGAGAATCTACTTGTGGCCCTTTTTTGAAAAACATGGTGTCAGCGAAAAAGATTACTTTAAACTCATTCCATTGAAAAACTATCATTTTCCACTTCATTTTCATCGGGCATTTGAGATTATTTATGTCAAAGACGGGCAGTTATCTATCACCATTGATGGGAAAAGCTATCAGGTGCAGAAAAATGATCTGGTTTTTATTTTTCCTAATCAGATGCATGAATTTGAGACGATTGATTTTTCGGAGATTATGGTAATCCTTTTCTCCACAGAATTGATAGGTGATTTTCACATGAATTATAAAAGCTTTATACCAAATGATAATGTTCTCCATGCTGTGAATGAACCTGATTGTACAAAGCTGGATTCGATTTATAGCCAGAAAAGTTTCCTGTATGGTGTATGTGCGCAGTTGATCTGTCAGACATCATTTGCTCCGGTCAAACAGTCCCCGCAAACAAAGGTGCTCTATAAAATCCTGCTTTTTGTAGAACAAAATTATTCTGCCGATTGCACATTAAAAGCTGTAGCAAAACATCTGCAATATGATTACCCGTATTTATCAAAGCTATTTGTCCAGCTGATGAAAATGCCCTTCACAGATTACTTGAATCACTATCGGATCTCACAAGCATGTTATATATTAAAAAACTCGAATCTGACTATTGGTGAAGTTGCCAACCTTTGCGGCTATAGTAACTTACGGTCATTTCATCGGAATTTCCAGAAAATCACCCATCAATCGCCGAAAGGGTATCGGGTTTCCAATCCTCCTGATAAGGAAATGAACTAGAAGACTTAAAGGGGGGAGGGAAGAGGATAAAAAAGAACTCCAAAACCACGAGTATAGTGGTCTTGGAGTTCTTTTTTTATTTTTGCATCATAATTCTGTAAATCAGCATGGCGGCTTCGGCACGTGTGGAATGGGCAGTTGGTGTAAGCTGCTGCTGAGAGTCTCCTTTAATGAGACCTGCTGATACCAGCGTTGCAATATCATTTGCCGCATAATTAGAAATTTGATTATGGTCGGTGTAGCTGTCTAATGCAGAGGGGGAGGAAGCGGTCGTATTCGATTCCCATACCTCAGCAGCCTTCAATGCCCTAGCTGCCATAACAAACATTTCTTGTCTGGAGATGGAGTCATGAGGGTGGTAAAGGCCGTCGGTTTGGCCCGTAACGACCCCTAATTTCTGAGCTGTCATAAGTCCCTCATAAAAATAATCGTTAGGTGACACATCAGCAAAGCTATTTCCTTCTGCTGCGGATAGACCTAAAGCTCTAACCAATAAAAGTGCGAAATCTGCACGTGTAACAGTCTGGTCGGGCCTAAACTCTGTTTCTGTTACACCATTAATGACACCTTTTGATGTTAGTACTTCTACAATAAACTTCGCCCAATAAGAATCAGTTATGTCCCTGAACGTTTTGTGATTGTAAACGGCGGCGTATTGTCCAGATGAATTTGTTGTTGAGAAAATAGCTTGCTTCTTATCTGAATCATAATTCCCGCCTACTACCGGTTGGATGACTCCGTGCTCATTGACGTTCCACACTACAATAAAGGCGTTGTTCAATGGAGGTACAGCTGCTGGATAAGGAAGCCCAATTTGTATGGCCGAATTTAAACTCTCTAATTGAACTGTTGTACCATCCAAAAGTAACTCGTAATCAATAAGCAAACTTTCACCCAATTGCTTCTTTAAACTTCCTGTTGTATCGACAGGCTTGAGGAGCAAGGTAACCGTCTTCACATTGTCCAGTGTCTTCGCCGGGAATAGATTATCCGGAAGTACAAAGGTAGCTAGTGATGTATTGATCTCCAGCTGCAATGTGGATGCTCCAACAAGAAATGCTGCGGCAGGGAGAGTGACTTCAAATGAGCCAACTTTTGGCGATTGTTCCTCTGCGAGCTGAATTCTTAGGATTTTGTGGCCTGCGGAATTAGGTTTGGCTAAAGCCATAATCTTTTGTAAGGAAGATTCAGTCAATATTGCGCTAGCTTTTTCTCCATTCATAGTAGTAGGTATCTCAATCCTTACGCTACCGTCCAAATGGAGTATAGTAGTGGCCGAATCTCCAACCGATGTTCCGGAACTGCCTGCACTCACGGCAGCCGTCGGACTTGGAGAAGCGGTCGGACTCGGAGAAACAGTCGGACTCGGTGAGGCCGTCGGACTTGGAGAAGCCGTTGGGCTCGGAGAAACAGTCGGACTCGGAGAAGCCGTCGGACTTGGAGAAGCCGTCGGACTCGGAGAAGCCGTCGGACTTGGAGAAGCCGTTGGACTCGGAGAAGCCGTCGGACTTGGTTCCGGCCCATCCAAAGGAATGAACTTCAAGAAATCGCCCCAGATTATATTCCCGTCAGCATCCCGAGAGTAATTGACTACAGGATTTAAGCTGACAAAGTTAGAATCACTCAGTTCTAAACCTGATTTATTCGCCGATCGCGTACCGTCAAACATGAAATTATTGTCCGCAGCTAAAGAAGCTGGATATTGGTCTTTTGCAATGTTGGCAGTTCGGTAAGATAAGAAACCGTCAATCGTAAAGTCTGCAGTAATGTGATCATAAGTGGTGAAGCTTATATTACCACGCGTATTGTTAAATCCGATGTTGTTGATGGCGATCACACCTGGATTACTATTACTTGTAAAACCATAAGCGCCATTACCAAAAGCGATGGAATCGCGGATGGTATGTGTGACATGAATGCCTTCGCCACCAAGCTTGAAGCCATTTTTATCACCGGCACCTACGGTTCCGTCTGTTAAGAACCCATTGTTGAAGGCGGCGCTGTGCTCAATCAACACTGAACCTATTGCACCTGAGCCTGCTTTCGTATATAAGTCCCAGCCATCGTCGATATTGTTATGCGCCAGACAACCTCTAAAAATATTACCAACACCCGCAGTCAATTTTGCCGCGAAGCCATCGGCATTATTGTCAGATGGATCACGGTTGTCGAAGGAGGTACTGTTGAGAATTAAGTTGTAGGAAGGCCATTCACTGATTTCTATCGCGGTACCATCTGTTCGGCTGATTTGTAGACCAGTGTCACCATTCGCATAGAAACGGCTATTTTCAACGATGTTATAATTGCCTCCCACTGTAAAGCCCTTGGTATTCCCAGCTGAGCGAGTGAAATCAAGTCCCTTCACATGCCAATAGTTTCCGCTCAAGAGAACGCCTTCTGTTTTTTTGTCAAAATCAAAGATAGGTCTTGCTCCTGGTGCTGCTTCTATATACTTTTTGGCGGAGGCTTTGCCATCATTGTACTTTTTAATCTCAAGTGGTGATTTCCGCACATAACGACCCTCAAGCACAATAATATGCTGACCTGGTTTAACGAAATCAATCGCAGTATCGATATCAAGTGGGAGATTGATTGTTCCATCTCCGGAGCTTGATCCGGTGGGGGATACGTAGATATCATCATCTTCGTTATAACTTTTTAGGGTGACGGTAAAGTTGCTGATGATCTTCTCATAAGAGGTCAAATACTGAGTATCATCTGGTAAAAAAGTAATGCTGAAGTTCGTATCTCCTTGATCAAGAAGTCTCGTGGGAATAGAAAGACGTTTACCAGCTATTGCCTCGATATCCTGAGCGATGATCGTAGAACCTTGCTTCAACGTCACCGTTCCGTTGACATTAGAGCGCACAATCATTTGGTAAGCTGGATCTGAGGTTTTACTTAGTGAAAGTATATTTAAGCTAGGTGTGACGGGAGTCGCAGGTGGTTCTATTTTAGGAGAATCTGTAGCTGCTGAAGTGACTGTTAATTGAATATTGCTTACATTAATTGTGGCTAAACGAGCAGCATAGAATCCGACATACATTTTTGAATCCTGTACGCTTAGAATGTCTGGTGTGAAATGAATAGCTTGTTGGCCATTATTGAGCTGTCCTGTAAAACCACTATTCGTCTTTGCTAAGGTTAAATGGTAAGGTGCTGCTGGAACAGTATTGGCAGGTGCCGGACGTTCTTTTTGAAGCATGATGGTTTGAATCCCTTTACTGCCAGTCCCATCCGTTTTTTCAACTCCCGTACGGACAAAAAGCTGTGTGCCCAGATCGCTTTTCGTCCCGCCGCTATAACCACCGATGGCAGCTATATTGGATGCAAAGACGCTAGAATTTCCTTGTGTGCCGATGACGTCACGTGCCATAATGCCAAAAGATTCTTGCCCGTCATATGGATTTTTTGCAAAAGCCAACACTTGGATATCCGCAGACAGCACGAAATTATCTTCCGCAGCATCTAGCTCGGTGTAATAGAAGGTAATGCCGTCATGATCTTCGGTGACTTTACCGCCGCCTTCCAAAGCGATCAGTTGGGCGGATCCATCCTCGTTGACAATCGTCTGATTGTTAGCAGCTGAAGTGGACTGACCGAATTGAATGCTTTTCCAAACGGGATCCATCTTTTCTTTTACTGTAACGGAATACGTAATGGGCATAATAGAAGAATCGGTAGGGAGTATGCCAATTTCATACACTCCAGCTGCCTGATTGTTGAACTTGGAAGTGTCGAGCGTATAGCTGTTTAGCTTCTCTCTATCTGAATTATCATACACTTTGGATACGAAGAGATCTTTGCTGTCAAAGTTTTCGTTAATAAAAAAGGTAGTTTTAGGATAGCTGGTGACTTCGATGCCTACTAGTTTTTTAACGTTGACCTTAACTTGAAAAGAGGTTGTTAAGCCTTTATGCGTAATTGTGATTTTTTTATCCCCAGATGTCGTGGTGTCGAGAGGAGAGACTTTGTATTCATTGTTCAACAGCCGAATCTGTGTACCATCACTGTAATGAGCATAAACCACAAGTCCTTCTAGTTTGAGGGAGTCCCCGATATAGTAGAGTGTTTGTTTAGGTTCATTTCGAATTTCTAAAGCGGATAACGTCGCTGCTTTTACTTCCACGTTAAAGGTCGTTGTGATTGCCGGCGCCTCTGTTGAAGTAACGGATACCGCTGTGGAGCCTGATTGCGTAAATAGATACGGTAATAAATCGCTGACCGGTTGTCCGTTAATGGAGAGGGAATAAAGATCACTGGTCAGTTCTTTGGTCAGGAAGCCGTCGTTATAATTGGCAACAAGAACAAGACCTTCTGGATCGAAGGTATCCCCTGGGTAATATACGGTTTTAGCTGGATAATACTTCACTGATAATGAGGTCATAGATAATGGAACGATTTGCAAAGGAATGCTCACGAAAGCACCGTTGTAGTTAATGGTTATGATATTTTCTCCAACCTTGCTGCTATCAAAGCCTGTAACAATATAATCCGTAGAAGATAAAACTGCCTCGCTCTCATCAGAAAAAATAGCCTTAACGACTAATCCAGTCAAATCAAGGGGTTCACCAACCAGATAAGTGGTTTTCGTCATTGCGCTCGTATCAGCGGTTAAGCTGGTTACGATTTTGGATTCAAGCTGGATGTCTATGTCACTGAAAGTAACAGTTGCATCTCTAGCTACATAAATTCCGGCAAAAAGAGTATCTGTGAACGTATCGTCCAGTGTTATGATTTCGGTCTGATCACCCACACTTAATCGATAAGTATCTCCTGATTTTTTAATACTTAGCGAATATACAGCTCCTGCGGACGGAGCCTGGATATCGCTAAAAGGATTTAACTTCACTTGGGTGTCTTTTTTATAAAAACCTTTCATTACCTGATCCAAAGCACCCACCGCCGCATAGTTAGAAGTGGTTGTGCTTGTATCTCCGTTCGTCCCAATACTGTCGCGGAGCATAAGACCGAAGGATTTCTGGTTAGGTGTGCTGACAGTGCTATTGCTATTAAAAGCAATCACTGAAGCGGTCGCTTTCAGTTCAAAGTTCGCTTCCACAGGAATCTCTTTCGAATAAAAAGATAATCCCTCATCGCTGCTGGAGATTTTGCCGCCGTAAGTCGTCATCGTTACAGAGGTTGGACTTTCAATAATAGGTTCGGGGTTCTTTGCTGGACTAGTATTGCCTCCGAAGGCGCTGAAGCCCCAAGGTCCTAGCTCGATTTGACCTTCTTGACTGAATTGAATATTTCGGAACGTAACCGTAGTATTTCTAGCGGTATAAAGGCCCGCAAATTGAATGGAGCCGTCAAAGCTTTCGATCGTTTTGGTTTCATTGCCGATGCGGACAATATACAGATTTCCGGTCTTTTTGATGCTTAATTCGTAATTCTCTCCTTGGGCAGGGCGATTAGTGTTATCAAACACGTACCCAAGTTTCTGTAGGCTTGTATTTTGCAATTTGTGAAACGCTTTCATTTCTTGATCCAAAGCACCCACGGCGACATAATCACCAGAGTAGGCTCCGAATTGGTTATCCCACACATTGCCGCGCAGCATTATTCCGAAGGAAACTTGGTTATTGGCTGTCCAAGCATCCACGTGAGCCGTTGCCTTCAATTCAAAATTAACACTTGGATCAACTTCTTTAAAGTAATAAGCGATACCTTCCGTGCTGCCCGATACTTTACCTCTATCGTTCGAGCTTCGCAGTGTTGCTGATCCATCCGTGTTCTCCGTAATGCCAAAGTTAGCCGCAGTAATCTTGTCTTGCCCCCCAACATCACCAAATACGCTACCTTGCCATTCACTTTGAATGTTAATCATTCCTTCATAAGGATCTGGTGCTTCCTCTGCAAACATCGATAACGGAAAAGAGGAACACAAAAGCAGGAAGGTTACGAACATGGCTAACAAACGTTGTTGTTTTCTCAATGATTAAAACCTCTCCTTATATGATCGATTTTGACTAAAGCTAAGCTTGATCATCCGAAATTATACGTTATCACTAAAGCGTACAGCTATAATCAATACGCCATATAACGCTGTTTATGCAGCAGGAGAGGGATAATCTGAGTTAATGACACCCGGTTTATGCCTTTGCTTCTGCTACTTACGTGGAGTTTTCGGAGTCTGTTGCTGGTGGTTAGTACGCTGGCGTGGTGGTTACGGGCGCCGAAGCTGCCGGTAAGTATGCTTGCAGTGGAAGTCCGCGAACGTTTGAGCAAAAATTACGCCCGCGATTGTCGTTACGGACCGTAGTGCAGCTATTTCAGCTAATTCGCTCATTTTCCCTAAGTTTCGGACTGCATAGCTCTTAATGAGCTGAAAAAGTGGATCAGAGCAGTGTTTTTGAGTAAATAGCTGCGTATGAGTCCGATAGTGCGGAGAAATCGAAGATTATTGGCAAATAAGAGCTATACGGTCCGAACGTATAGAGTGCATTGGTGATAGTCGTAGGTATTCTATAAAATGCGTAGTTTCTGAAAAAATCAAAGCCTTTACACGGGCTTGTGCTGTTGTTAAGTACTTTCCGCGTGGTGGTTACGGACCGTAACGCAGCTATTTCAGCTAATTCGCTCATTTTCCCTGAGTTTCGGACTGCATAGCTCTTAATGAGCAGAAAAAGTGGATCAGAGCAGTGTTTTTGAGTAAATAGCTACAACTGAGTCCGATAGCGTGGCGAAAACGAGGAAATTCAGCAAATAAGGGCTGTACGGTCCGAACGTAGGGAGTGCATTGGTGATAGTCGTAGGTATTCTATCAGATACGTAGATTCTGGGGAAATCATAGCCAATACACGGGCTTGGGCAGTCATTACTTCCGCGGTTGTCGTTACGGACCGTAGTGCAACTATTTCAGCTAATTCGCTCATTTTCCCTGAGTTTCGGACTGCATAGCTCTTAATGAGCAGAAAAAGTGGATCAGAGCAGTGTTTTTGAGTAAATAGCTACAACTGAGTCCGATAACGTGGCGAAAACGAGGAAATTCAGTAAATAAGGACTATACAGTCCGAACATAGGGAGTTCAGCTGGCGAGAGTGCATAATGGATGGCAAACAGATTAAAACTGGCTTACAAAGTGAACCAAATCATCTAAATATGGCTCAACAACAATATGTCGTGGAAAAAAGACAGCGGTCAAATATGTTCTTAATGGTGATGAGGCATTCTTTTTTGAGAGCATAGAGTGATCAGCATCAGGAATATAGAAGACTGAAAGCAGATTTTCAGGAATTTTTTCACGGTAAACACGTTCGGTTTCCTCAACATCTACATTTATATCTTGCCCGCCAAGAACTAAATGGACAGGTGTAGTGAAGTTTTTTAAATCCCCGCTCGCATCTGACTGATAATTTTTAGCGAAAAAACCCCATTTTTCTTTGGAAATTAAATCGTCCGATTGTGCAATTCGCAAGTAACTTTCATACGACGCCTGTTCTTTAAGTAGCAGTAGGATTTGCGCGTTATAATCTTCTCTCTTTTTTATCTCCTGTTCTGAAAAACCTTCTAAAATCATCTCTTGTCTGGTATTGTATTGTCCTTGAGAAATCCATTGAATGGCGGTGGATACAAGAATACTGAAGGCGAGATCAGGCACTTTTTTAACAATCTTAGGAATCACCCAGCCCGCCTGACTTGCTCCCCACAAACCAATAGCTTGATCATCAATCATAGGTAAGGCTTTAGCCCAGTTAATCGCATAAATAGTTTCTTGCGCTCTATCCTCCATGCTTTGCTCTAGCCAGTTCCCTGAAGAACCCCCAATACCCGGTTTGTTAAGAGATAAGGAAGCATATCCGGCAGAGGCGAGCTTTTCCCACAAAGGTTTATATCCATCATCGTAAGTATCATTAACTGGGCCATCCCCATGAACAAAAACTACCAGTCCGACGGTTCCAGAGTAGCTTTTGGGCAGAACTAAGGTTCCTGTTAGTTGACCTTGAGGCGTATCAATTTCAATTTTTTGCTCAGTCATTGAAAAAGAATGTTGCTGTAGTACGAACAGGACCGCTGCAATCAACAACGAAATGGTAATCATCCAGACAGTTAGCTTAATTTTCTTTTTCATTCATTGATCCCCCAGATTGTAGCGATGTTTTTCTTATCATGTAATGCCAAACAGGCTCTTTAAAAAGTAAATGTCTTACCGCGCTATAGTCAGATTTATGGATCTCAAAGTTCAACTGCTGGTACATATTAATGGCACGTTTATTCTTGTTAGCAACATGTAGCGTTAATTTTTCAATTTCAGAATGACTGTTGACAAAATCTGCCGCCCAACCCAGCAACTCTTTGCCAATTCCCTTATTACGGTGACTGGACCGAACAGCCAAATGAGCCACATAACACTCTTTTGCTCTAGGTTGATAATCCAAAAAATATAACCCAAGGATTAACTTACAAACATTTAAGTATCCAAATTTCTTGAATAGCTGCAAAAAGGGAGCCCGATTCAGTGGTTTAATTGATCCTTTTTTAAGGGAGATTGTATCCTGCCATTTTAAGTAGATAGTGCCAACCACTTCTCCGTTTTCATAAGCGATTATTTGTTTGGATGATAAAGAAGTAGAATCTTGTTCCCAAAGTCTTATAAGTAGATCAGCAATTTCATTGTCCTCGAGAGAGAGGAGAGAGTGGAATTTCCCGTGAAATGCATCTACCAAAAGCCTGCTTACAGCCTCACGATCTTGTTCCTGGTAATGGGCGATGATAACCTCGTTTGTACTCATTTAGTGGTATCATCTAAGGCATGCTCGATTTGAATTTGAAGCTCATAATGAAGCTTGTCGTTGTTAAACATGGATAGGTACGATTTCTCCAAAATGATGATTGGTCCCAATACCATGTAGTGATGCCCATTTAAAAAGTGTTCCAGCTTGGCAATCTCATGATCTACATCCTGATCGTCTGTTACAAAAAATGCTTTATAGAGATAACACCCTTTTTCTAAAACAATGTCA
This sequence comes from Paenibacillus sp. FSL H7-0943, assembly GCF_037963265.1. NCBI lineage: Bacteria > Bacillati > Bacillota > Bacilli > Caryophanales > Paenibacillaceae > Paenibacillus > Paenibacillus sp. FSL H7-0943. The sequence continues at coordinate 4,000,100 of NZ_CP150148.1, read as the reverse complement.
GGGGCGGGAGTGGTTTCAATGGTTTTAAAGCATAAGGTTACTTGTTCAGAATCGTATACATAATGCAAATCTGTTTCAAATAAATGATGGTACTGCGGTCTTTTTTCATATAAACTTCGTGCAGTTAGTGTTTCGTTATCCTCTAGCACCAACCACTTTTTCAGATAACGATTGTCCACATGTTTAATTTGATAATCCCCCTTCATGTTGCCATAATCTGCATGCTCTTTTAGTACCTTTTGTATAAATTGTTGCAGAATTATTAATTGGTTTATTTCTGAGTTGATTTTGTTTAACGATTTCTCTAACAGCAGTTGGTAGTCATTCGTTGCGGATTTATTCATACTTTGGCTAATGGTGCTGACAGGGATGTTTAATTTGCGGAGCAACAGGATATGTGCCAATTGATAGATCTCATCGATGCCGTACATCCGGTACTGATTATTGTCTATATAGGATGGAAACAGGATTTCTTTTTCTTCAAAATATCGAATCTGGTGGATAGATACATTCATAAGTTTTGATAGTTCGCCAATTGTAAGGTACGGATTCAAGGGCGGTGCTCCTAACTGTAAGTTATTTGATAAAATAACTATAAACCTTAGGTCAGACCTAAGGTCAAGCGTTGATTAAAATACGGACTAAGCAGAGCACTTTTTTTCTAAATAATGATTAGTAATAGTAATGGGTGGTATTGAAAAAGACTTAGATTTTGGAAGGACAATGCGGGGGTGCAACGGATTAGATTCAGGATCATTTTTTTGTATGAGCCTTGCTGGTATGACCCTAGAGTTGCCATTACGGACCGTAATGCAGCTATTTTAGCTAATTCGCTCATTTTCCGTGAGTTTCGGACTGCATAGCTCTTAATGAGCTGAAGAATTGGGTCAGAGCAGGGTTTTTGAGTAAATAGCTGCAACTGAGTCCGATAGCGTGGCGAAAACGAAGATAATTGGGAAATAAGAGCTATACGGTCCGAACGTAACTTTGTTAATCAAACCATACTAATCAAAACAAACTAATCAAGTCATCACATTCTAAGCTGATGGGTTCGATTGCGTACTTTTCCACCGACGATCTCTAGTAGCTGCTGTTCAACTAACTCATGTAAAACACGTCGGGCATGGCGATTAGTGACTCTAAGATGGTGGGTGAGCTCTACAGGTGTGAACGGACGCAGAAGACGTCTTGCGAAACGAAGTGTTTCAGCTTCTAACCAAGTTAATGAAGAGGGCGCGTCTGAAGCCATGAATTTGCCGATGAATGCGAGTACTAGTTGTTGACATAGCTGAGGCTCGTCCGTGATTGAAGGATAGGCGATGGATAGGAAGGTCCAACCGTCTAGCGATAATAAGGAATGGCGTCTACATAAATCTTTGAATCGTCGTACATCAAGATCTCTAGCATGCGGACCGTAGCCTTGAATCTCAATTCCACCCTTTGCTCCACCTGGCATATAGGCCAGATCAAGATAACGATAACCATTGTTGAAATCGCGCACTTCCCATTCGGGGAACAAGTAGTTGAAGTTTCCTACAGCAGGAAACCATACGGCACGCAGAAATTCGACTGTTCCATAGCCCAACCCTTTTGCAAGAAGCTCCTGTCTGCGGGGATTGTTCTCCTTATCCAAGTTGATCTGTAACCATTCCTCTAGTTGCTGTTCGAATCTGGACATTTTGTATATCCTCCTTAAGTAATTTTTTGAAAAAAGAAAAAGCCGCTCCCATACAATTCCTCCTGAGCTTAACCCAGGATAGAGATTGTATAAAAGCGGCGTGTTCTTCACGTCCTATAGTTGCTATTATAACGAGTGCTGGGGATTTCTTCAATGAGTTACTGTGTATAAAGATGACGAATTCTAGTAGGTTTTAAAGGAAGGAAGCTAGCAGGGTGAACGAGCTGAATTTGCTGAAGTTAATAGTTACTCTAAAAGCGGATTCTTCCCCCGCGCGGCCGCATGGCTTTTCTAGGACGATCATCATATGCTTACTGATCCGCAAAAATGGATTACGTGCTCTGCGCAATATCATTATTCATTTTCGAACGTTGCGGACCGTATTGCAGCTATTCGTACATTTTCGCTCGTATTCCAAAAGTTACGGACTGCATAGCTCTTATTAGCTGCAAATCGACTCAAAATGGGGTAGTTATGTGCAAATAGTTGCAACTGAGTCCGATAGCGTGTCAAAACCCTCGTTTTTCAACAAATAAGGTCTTTTGAGTCCGCAAACGCGCGGTGTAAGTATTCAGAGTTCCCAACGACGTCAGAATTGTCTATCTAGTCCAAGATGTCAGATATCATTGTTTTCATGTCTTCCATGTCACCAAAGTCATGTAACTCCGGGATGAACGGACAGTATTGCAGCTATTCGTACATTTTCGCTCGTATTCCAAAAGTTACGGACTGCATAGCTCTTATTAGCTGCAAATCGACTCAAAAAAGGGTGGTTATGAGCATATAGTTGCAACTGAGTCCGATAGCGTGTCAAAACCCTCGTTTTCAGCAAATAAGGTCTCCTGAGTCCGCAAACGCGCGGTGTAAGCATTCAGAGCCGCAAGAATTCTCAGACCCTCTTTTCATACAAGTCCCGCTTTTTCCGAAAAAAATCCTAATAAAGGCCTATTACTTTGTCGAATTGTGAAGGAAATTAGAAAATTTTATAGAATTATCTATGTTCATCTAGACTTTTTACTCTACATCACGTGTTGCAGGATGGCCCTGGTGATTGCTGCAGCTTTACTCTTCCATAAAAGGGGCCGATACGATGCTCAAAAGGACATTACTTATCTATCTGATTGGTTTAATTTTATTATCTGCGATTCCTCTATCCATTCTTATGGGTCACGATAAACAAGGGAGTCACCTGCAAGTGCAGCATGGAGTCATGGATCTCGCAGCTTGGGATTACGAACAGGATAAGATTATCAAGTTAGACGGTGAATGGGAGTTTTATTGGAATCACTTATTAACTCCTGAGCATTTTAGGGCGGGTAACGCAGATATACCTGCTTCTTCAGCTTGGATGGAGGTGCCCTCCCGGTGGAACGGCAACATCGTTAATGGAAGCCCTTTACCTGCCTTCGGTTCCGCCACCTATCGGATGGTTCTAAAAAACCTGCCTGTAAGCGGGGTATTCGCCTTGAAAAAAACAAATATCCGCTTTTCAAGCAGGATTTTTGTTAATGGACAGTCAGTTATTGAGGATGGAAATCCTGCTGCTAATGAAGCTGATTATCGGTCAGGGAATATCCCGCTGATTGGGCTTTTTTCGTCTGATAAGGGAGATGTAGAAATCATAATTCAAGTCTCCAACTTCGATTATGTAAATGGGGGTATTCCGGTTTCTTTATCCTTTGGTGAGGAAGCAGCAATGATGGAGGTTCAGCAGAAGAGTACGGCCCGTGAATTTAGCACCGTTGCTATTTTAGGCACACTTGCCCTTATCTTTTTTATCTGCTTTGGGGCGGCGTCCTTATACCGTAAGCAGGATTACTCTTTACTTGTATTTGCTACTATTTGTTTGCTGTTTGCGATATATCATGGGTTGATCGGCGAGCGTTCACTCTTACTCTTTTTCCCTAAACTTTCGTTCATAGTGCTCTACAAAGTAAAGGATATAAGCTCCATCTCCTGCTTTATTGTGCTCGCAATATTTTTTTACCAAATGCACAAAAGCATAATATCTTTAAAATTTACTCAAGCCATAACGATTGTTTTAGGCAGCTTTATAATTCTGGTCGCCATCCTGCCGATTCGTTCTTACACGGTCATTTATCCGTATGTGATTATTTTATATGAGCTGATGTTAATTTGGATGTTATGTAGAGTGGCTACCCTATATATTAGAAGCGCAGAAGTAAATAGAATCAAATTGCTGCTGATGTTTATGGCGATTCTAGCTATTAATCTATATTCCATAGACATTATTTTGTTTGCTCTTTCTATAAAAGAGAACCTTTGGCTCGGGCAGTTTTACATTGTGGCTTTTAATATCATCATGATCGTGCTGATTGTTCTACGTTTTTTTGAAGCCTACCATACCATAGACGAGATGAAAAACCAGCTGATCGGGCTGGATAAAATTAAAGATGAATTCCTTTCCAACACCTCACATGAACTAAAAACACCTCTAAATGCCATAGTGAACATTACAGCTACGCTGCTGGATGGGGTTGAGGGTCCAGTTAATGAAAAACAAGCGCAGAATCTAGCGATCGTAATAGGGAGCGGCAGAAGATTAACACATATGGTAAATGAACTACTTGATTATTCCAAAATGAAGTATGGAGACATCACATTATACAAAAGCAACCTGGATTTGAAAGCCGTTGTTGATTCCGTCATTGGTATTCATTCTTTTTTGCTCGGAGAAAAGTCGATCCTGCTCGTTAACAGAGTCGCTTCGAATTTTCCTATGGTGAATGCAGATGGCAATCGTCTGATTCAAATTTTCCACAACTTGGTTGATAATGCGATTAAATTTACGGAACAGGGTGAAATAGAGATTAGTGCCAGAGTTATTCAGGAGTGGGTGGAAGTACGTGTGGCAGACACAGGTTTGGGTATCTCACCGGATATGCAGGAGCGTATTTTCAAAGCTTTTGAGCAGGTGGATGAGGCGGAGATTCATAGTCATGGTGGAACAGGGCTCGGATTAAGTATTACTAAGAAGCTAGTAGAACTGCATGGTGGGAACATAGCTGTGGAATCTACAGTGGAAAAAGGTTCGGTGTTTATTTTTACACTTCCACGGTGGGATAAAGCGGTTAAGCCAATCTCGAGGCCAACCCTTAAGGCGGCACATTCTTATAAAGAATTAAGTTTCTCCCATGGTAGTTATCCCCTTTATATCAAAGGCGAGATCAATGAGCCCATTTTAGTAGTGGACGATGATTTTGCCAATCTGCAATCTATGATCAATCTGTTTAAGCTAGAGAAATATTCTATTGTGGTTGTCAATCGCGGGCAGATGGCACTTGAGGAGCTAGCGAAAAACACAGACTTTTTTCTGGTGGTACTGGATATTACCATGCCGGACATTTCGGGTTACGAGGTTCTGCAAAAGATTAGAGAGAGATTTACTCCTTTTGAACTGCCTGTGTTAATGCTGACGGCCAAGAACAGGGTGAGCGATATGAAGATGTCCATGGATAACGGTGCAAATGACTATGTGGGAAAACCTTTTGAAGCTGAAGAGCTAATGGCACGTGTTAAAAGTCTGACCCGATTGAGAGCTTCCGTGAAGACTGCCAAAGACGCCGAAATTGCTTTTTTACGATCCCAGATCAAACCTCATTTCTTATACAATGCTCTGAATTCAATTGCTGAACTATGTGTGGAGGAACCTGAGAAGGCCGAAGAGTTGACACTGCAGCTGTCCCAGTATTTGCGAAGCAGCTTTGATTTCAAACAACTGGATTCACTAACGAGTCTGGAGAATGAGCTTGAGCTGGTAGAGGCTTATATCAATATTGAAAAAGCACGCTTCGGTGCCAGATTAAATGTGGAATATGATGTGAGAGTGAATACGGATTACCGGATTCCTCCGCTGATTCTACAGCCTTTGGTCGAAAATGCAATAAGGCATGGCCTAATGTCCAATTTGCGGGGTGGCACGGTAATTATATCTGTAAAAGAATTAGAGAATTCTGTGATTAGCTTTATTGTGGAGGATAATGGATCTGGAATGAGTGAGCATAAATTGAAAGAAGTAATGCAGTCAGATGTAGATAAAAGAGGGGTGGGGCTGTGGAATATCAGTCAGCGCATCAAGCTATTATATGGAAAAAATATTCATATTCAAAGTGCTGAAGGATTAGGCACAACGGTATCTTTTGAAATTCCAATACAGCAGCTTAAGCGGATGGGAGGTTGAGGCATGCTGCGAGCGATTATTGTAGATGATGAGGAGTTATCGGTAAAACGCCTGAAGCGGATCTTATCGCAGAGCGGAGAGATTGATGTCTATGAGACGTTTTTGAATCCTGCGGTAGCTTATGCTTTTGCGAAGGCCAATCCGATAGATGTAGCTTTTTTGGATATTTCTATGCCTGAGACGAATGGGATGAAGCTTTCTAGCCTTTTGCATGAATTGGATGAATCGATAGATGTGGTTTTTGTAACCGGATTTGATGAGTATGCGCTGCAGGCTTTTGACCTGAGTGCAGTGGATTATCTTTTGAAGCCTGTAACTGCGGAGCGGTTGTCTAAGACGTTAGAGAAACTCAAAAAAATAAATCGAAATACAACGGTTGAGCCTACGTTAGAAGTTTTTTTATTTAATGGTTTAAAAGTGTACCGCAGAACGCAGAACAGAGAGCTAATCAAGCTGAGAAGTCCAAAAACAGAAGAATTATTTGCTTTTCTGGTTAGTAAAGGGACGGTTAGCCGGGAGGAAATTATCGACACGTTGTGGAGCGGATTGGAGCCTGAAAAAGCGTGGAAGAATCTGAACTCGACGCTGTATTATATTCGAAAAGCAATCGGCGCCAATTATATAAAAGCTAGCAGGAACGAAATTCATATAGTAGAGAGCAGCATTTATTGTGATCTGTATGAATTTGAGCGATTGTTAAAGCAAATCAGGCAAACCTCTGAAAGACATGTTGAATGGATGATTCAAGCAGAAGGTTTATACACAGGAGCATTACTTAAAGGAAAAGCCTATGAATGGGCCAGTAGCAGGACGCGCAGACTCGAGCATGAATATATAGGATTGCTGGAGCTGGCTGCAAGATTTCATTTGGAGCAGAATCAGCAGCAGCAAGCACTGCATTATTTTGGAGAAATAATAAAATTAGATTCCTTGCGAGAGGACATCTATCATGAAATCATCAACTTATTAATTGAATTAGGGCGAATGAATGAAGCACAGCGGAAATTTGGTCAATTGGAAGAGATGCTGCAGCAAGAGCTCGGAACAACACCCGATCCTAAACTCAAAGCGTTAATGAAACAGAAGTTATTGTAATGGAAGGAACCTTCGAATGGATGGTTATCGAGGGTTCTTTTTTTGTTTATTTTTTGTTTATCTTAATTTTGTATAATACTCTCGATTATTGTCGAATTAAGGACATGATTTATGCTAGAGGGGGAAATAGAGTTTGAAGCCATCATTTATGAAAATAGGCATTAGTATTTCGTTATGTACTGGACTTGTGGTGCAGGGGGTGGGTCCTATGCAAACTCCAATCATAAGTGCAAAAGCTAGTTTCGGTTGGCTCGAGAATAGCCCAGCTATAATAACGTCCATCAATGAAGATGACTATTCCAACGCAGGAGTTGAGGTAGCCAGCTTTTTGACAGGAAAAGTATCGGATCCAGCGTCAACAGGGATTGCTGTAGTAGCTTTAGATAATACCAAAGGGGCCTGGCAGTATTACAACACGGTGGGACGAATTTGGTATAATATCGAGCCGGTGTCGAACAGTAATGCTTTTCTGCTGCTGAAATCGGAGAAAATCCGTTTTGTCCCGGCGAAAGACTGGAACGGAACGGCATCCATTAGCTTTAAGCTATGGGATACAACAGCATCCGGTTATCAAAATTATCAAAAAAATGCGAATACCACAGTATCTGCCGCGTTCAGCTCAGATCCGGGTATAGCCGTAATTACTGTAAATCCAGTGAACGATGCACCTTATCTGACAGAACTAAATGGTGGGGACTATCTTAGTTTTGACGGTAACGGGGATTATGTGACCTTCCCGGATCAACGGATTTATGGGAATTCTTTTACAGTTGAAGGATTTTTGAAGGTAGATGCTTTTCAGACATGGATGAGATTTTTTGAATCATCGATCGCAGAGCAGAACCACAATATTTTTGTAGGTTTTAATGGCAAACGGATGAATTTCACTGCCTACACTAATAAGGGAGATATTAATGTCACTGAGGATTTCCCGATTTCTAAATGGGTTCATGTCGCGATTGTTTATGATCACAGTCAGAAAAAGGGACGGATTTATTGGGATGGTGTACTTAAGGCAGAAGGGGCCATGGATTTAAGTACAGTAGGAAACGTTGCACGTCCGAATAACTGGCTTGGAAAAAGCACGTGGAGACAGGACGGAGATTATAACGGCGGAATGAGAGACGTTAGGTTCTGGAGTAAAGCCAAGAGCCAAAGTGATATTGTTCGAGAAATGAATGTCGACTTGACAGGCTCGGAGCCTAATCTGGCTTTAAACTATAAATTAGCGAATAGCAATGATGGGAATGTCGCTATTAATACCTCTGGTCTTCCCCTTAAGAACGGTACAATTACTGGGGCAACCTGGAAGCAGGACACAGGTTTTATGGGGAATACTACAACCGATAAAAACAAGTCGGTCTCACGATCCTTTAAGGTCCTCGATGTGGATGGAGATGACCTACAAGTATCAGCTACTTCCTCGAATACGCTCTTAATTCCGAATAATGGACTGAAAGTAAGTGGAAGTGGTGAGCAACGGACTTTAGAAATAACACCCGCAGCGAATGCTTTTGGCACCAGTGTGATTTCTGTTAAGGTAAGTGATGGAGCATTAAGCAACACATACACTTTTAATGTGACCGTAAACAATACGGGGGATGTAATCGTAACCGGAGTGACCCTGGATAAACCATCACTCAGTTTAACGGAAGGAGAAGCAGGAGACACGCTTAGTGCCGTAATAGCACCTGCTGATGCCACGAACAAAACAGTAAATTGGAGCTCTAGTGATGAGACTGTTGCAACCGTTGTAAACGGGGTGGTAACTCCAGTTGGCGTTGGAACAGCGATCATCACGGTAACGACTACTGATGGAAGTTTTACTGCTTCGTCTGTAGTAAATGTAAGTGCTCCAATCCCGCCGGTTGTGAACGTAACTGGTGTGAAGCTAGATCAGGAAACACTGGATTTAACAGCTGGTGAAGCTGATGGACTCCTAAAAGCAACAATAGAGCCTGCCAATTCAACGGATAAAGACGTGATTTGGAGCTCGAGCGATGAAACTGTAGCGACCGTAGTGAATGGAGTAGTAACTCCGGTTGGTGAGGGTAAAGCGATCATTACGGTAACGACGAAAGATGGAAGTTTTACAGCTTCGTCTGTAGTAAATGTGAGTGCCCCAATCCCGCCCGTTGTGGACGTAACTGGAGTGAAGCTAGATCAGGAGACACTGAATTTAACAGCTGGTGAAGCTGATGGAATTCTAAAAGCAACAATAGAGCCTGCCAATGCAACGGATAAAGACGTGATCTGGAGCTCGAGCGATGAAACAGTCGCGACCGTTGTGAACGGAGTAATAACTCCGGTTGGAGAGGGTACAGCGGTTATTACGGTAACGACGAAAGATGGAAGTTTTACAGCTTCGTCTGTAGTAAATGTGAGTGCCCCAATCCCGCCCGTTGTGGACGTAACTGGAGTGAAGTTAGATCAGGAAACACTGAATTTAACAGCTGGTGAAGCTGATGGAATTCTAAAAGCAACAATAGAGCCTGCCAATGCAACGGATAAAGACGTGATCTGGAGCTCGAGCGATGAAACAGTCGCGACCGTTGTGAACGGAGTAATAACTCCGGTTGGAGAGGGTAAAGCGATCATAACGGTAACGACGAAAGATGGAAGTTATGCGGCTTCAACGACAGTTAATGTAGCCGCTCCAAAGCCACCTAGCGTTATCGTAACTGGGGTGATTTTAGACCAGACAGAACTTAACTTAACGGTGGGTGAAGGCGACGGGAATCTACAAGTTACAGTAGCACCTGCTAATGCGACAAATAAAGGTGTAATCTGGAGCTCCAGCGATGAGACCGTAGCTAAGGTTGTTTATGGAGTAGTAACTCCGATTGGTGAGGGAACAGCCATCATTACGGTAACGACGAAAGATGGAAGTTATACGGCTTCTACAACCGTCACTGTGAAGGCTCCTGTTAAGCCAGTTACAGCACCAGGAATTCCAACATCTGTAACTGCAACTGCAGAGAATGGTCAAGCAATCATCACCTTTATACCGCCGGTGAACGATGGAGGCAGCGAAATCACAGGATATATTGTAACTGCTAATCCGGGAGGTTTGACGGTTACGGGAACTGGAAGTCCACTGACAATCAGTGGTTTGACGAATGGAACAAGCTATACCTTCACGGTACAGGCAATCAATAAAGCTGGCATCAGCGAATCCTCTGCTGAGTCCAATGCAGTTGTTCCTAGCACTTCATCTGGTGGTGATGTTGTTGTTCCGTGGCAACCAACCCCATCAGCAACTCCGGCACCTGTGGTAAATGATGCTTCCATCCTAATCAATGGTAAAGCGGAAACAGTGGGAACCGCAACGAATGGTAAACGGAATGAGCAAACGTTAACCACCATTGTGTTAGATCAGAAGAAGCTAGAGGACAAACTCGCCACTGAAGGTAAAGGTACGGTAGTTTCTCTCGCTGCAAATAGTAAATCTGATGTTATAGTTGGCGAACTAAACGGACAAATGGTTAAAAATATGCAGGGTAATCAGGCAATTCTTGAGATCAAAACAGGAAATGCGACATTTACACTGCCTGCTCAGCAAATTAATATTGACGCTTTGAACGAGCAAATCGGCAAGTCGGTAGCTTTGCAAGATATTAAGATACAGATTGAAATTAGCGCCCCTACAGCCGATAAAGTTAAAGCTTTAGAAGCAGCTGCCCAAAAAGGATCCTTTTCATTAGTTTCCGCGCCAGTTAATTTTACGGCCAGAGGTATCTACGGAGAAAAGAGTATTGAACTTTCCCAATTCAATACGTATGTTAAACGTACCATAGCCATTCCTGAGGGGATGGACCCGAACAAGATTACAACTGGAGTGTATGTTGATTCCGAAGGTTCGGTACACCATGTACCTACTAAAGTGGTTGTAATTGATGGCAAATATTTTGCTACTATTAACAGCTTAAGCGGAGGTACTTACTCCGTAATCTGGCATCCGCTTGAATTTAGTGATGTGGCTAATCACTGGGCAAAAGAGGCAGTGAACGATATGGGCTCTCGATTAGTCATTGAGGGAACAGGTAATGGTCAATTTACTCCGGATCAAGCCATTACCCGTGCAGAGTTTGCGGCGATTGTTGTACGCGGTCTGGGACTTGAGATGGAACAAGCTGCAACACCATTCTCAGATGTAAAGACCACGGATTGGTATAACAGTGCGATCAACACAGCATTTGCTTATCAATTAATCAATGGTTTTGAAGATGGTATGTTCCGCCCTGATGAACATATTACCCGTGAACAAGCGATGTTAATTATCGCCAAAGCGATGAAAATTACAGCGCTACAGACTAAGCTTTCTGTTCAATCGGCTGACGTTTTGTTAGCTCCATTTACAGATAGTAGTGAGGTTTCTAACTGGGCGATCAGTGGAGTTACTGACACTTTGCAGGCAGGCATTATCATGGGAAGAAGCAGTAAAGGGCTTGCTCCGAAAGATGATATGACCAGAGCTGAGGTTGCAGAGATCGTGAAGCGGCTACTTGAAAAGTCGGATTTAATCTAATCTACTGAGCTCCAGAATTGTGATCATTAGAGGATTCGTTCAAAGAAAATTGAACGAATCCTCTTTTCTTTTTATGGTTAGCCAAGCTGGAGAATGGCTAATTATCCAGAAAAAATAACTTAGCTCGTTTATACGATAATTAATCATTAATGAGGCTCATCCGCACCTTGCGAATATGGAGAATAATATATTCGATAGTGATGGTTATACTTCCTTACATTCTGCTGCTTTTCATACGGATAATGTAGAACTAATAGAGTTGTAAATCGAACATGGCGCCGACATTTCTGCTAAAATAAAAAGTGGTGAATCTGCATGGTCGGTTGCGATTAAGCAGAGTAATCATAATGTTGCAGAAATTCTTCGCGGAAAAGGAGTAGTCTTGAATGAAAATCACAGTGGATGATAAGAATGATTCAACGGTAGCTATAATCTCTGGTGAGGAGATCATAATCAATAATGTAAGGGATGCCTTAGACTTAATGATGAATGTGAAATACCAAGGATGCGATAAAATGCTTCTGAGGAAGGAACAGATTACGGATGATTTTTTCGAGCTAAAGTCTGGAGTTGCTGGTGAGATTGCACAAAAATATACAAACTATCAGATGAGAGTTGCTATCGTAGGAGAATTTACAAGCTATAACAGCAAAAGTCTGAATGATTTTATTTACGAATGCAATCAAGGCGATAAAATGTTGTTCAAAAGTACTGAAGCTGAGGCTTTAGCGGCCCTACATTTATGCAAATCGTGGAGATGATCCAGAGAGGAGTTATATCATGGATGAAAGTAAAATCACATATGAATCGATCGATGCCTATATTTCCGGGTTTTCGCTTGAGGTTCAGGAAATCCTTAATACGTTAAGAAAGGTGATAAAAGAGGCGGCACCGGAAGCAGAGGAAAAAATAAGCTATCAGATGCCTACTTTTGCATTACACGGAAATTTGGTGCATTTCGCTGCTTATCCCAAGCATATTGGATTCTATCCAACTCCAAGTGGAATTAATGCTTTTAAAGATGAATTATCAGGCTATAAAGGTGCTAAAGGTTCCGTTCAATTCCCTATTGATAAGCCTATGCCTTATGAATTAATTAGCAAGATTGTAACCTTCAGAGTCGCTGAGAATCTAAAAAAAGTTGAAGCAAAATAATGTCTCTACTGGTATGAAATAGAGAGGTCCATCTGGTCAGGGCTGGAAGTGTGCATCCATTGTTGATGTTCTTCTTGATGCTGGTGAACATTGGATCCACTTCCGAGGCACTCCTGCCTCTTTTTCCTCATTTCGGACGTCGTACAAACGCCAGTATGATATCCTGGGCATAGTCCCCGAACCCACTTCCGAACAGATTTAGTCCTCGTTTATTGAGTGCATCCTCCCGAATTTCAAAACGTACACGAATAGGTTCATTAAACGCCAGCTTTAAAGAGCTGATTGTAGTGGAAGATGAGAGAGAACCATTACAGCTGCTGCCCGATTCCGAGACACTCCATGTAGTAAGAGCTCCATATTCAGTTCCACTTCTCCAACGTTCAGGGGTCAGTTTCCCTTTGCGGTTCCCGAAATCGGAGGGACAGGTCCAAGTCCCGACTAACTGGTCATTGATGGATAAGCTGATATCACTGGCCCAATCCTCTCGAAATGAAGGGGCTTCTGAGCATACTTCTGCCGAAATGCGGATTTCGTCCAACTCGACGCCTGGAGGCAGGGGGTTGGCAAAATAGTATTCGACATAACCGGCTTCTGCGAACCATAAGAGAGAGGCATCGACTCGTTCAGGCATGTAGAATGCTCTTGGATCATCTTGGGAGCCAATGACACCACCATCTTTTCCGGCCATCCCGCAGGACGGTTGTATGGAGCAGTGGGAGAACATTCCGATGGGCATATGTATTTCCTCAGTTTGATGCAGCCCATCCCCTAGCTTTGAAGGGAGATCGAGTTGAATAGAGCGACAGGTGACCGCACAGATTTTTTCGCGATTTGCTCCTTGTGTAGATGAGATAAGATTAACCTGTTCTAACGTCTGCACATTGATAGATATCGTTGGCTGAGCTACACCTAACGTCTCAGCTAATTGACTGACACTCATAGGCTTCTCTCCAAGGGCTTCAAGAATGCGGACGCGGACGTCACCAGACAGTGCTTTAGCTACATCTAAAATTCGTGACGCGGGATAACGTATCGTTTCTTGTGAAATATCATTCATCATATTTGTTCCTTTTCGTATAGGATGGGTTGAGGTTATTGTACAATGAAGAACGAGTATTGTAAAATCATAATAAACATTGCGAAAAACATATACTGGTGCTAAAATGGGCTCAACTTCTTATTTTGAAAGGCTGTGCTCGCCATATGACAACTTCTATATTAGCTTCTGAGACACTTGCGATTCCTCGTTCTGAACACCCTCATCCAAATTGGCAACGTCATGAATGGATGAATTTGAATGGGCAATGGTCATTTAAGTTTGATCCGAACAATGAAGGTATGAAGGCGTTATGGTACTCCAATCCTGAAATCGCTTACGACTCAATGATCACTGTACCTTTTTCTTGGGTAAGTCCCTTATCCGGAATTGGCTGCGATCAACAAGGAATAGGCTGGTATCGCCGCACCGTGAATGGGCAGGCTGTTGACCAACAAACACGATTGTTTTTACGTTTTGGGGCAGTAGATTATTCATGTGATGTGTGGATAAATGGAGAACATGTAGGTTCACATCAAGGTGGATATGGTTCATTTGAATTTGATATTACACCTTACTGGGCAGCTAATTGTGAGAATAATATTGTCGTAAGAGCTGAGGATTTCGATCATGCTTATCAAGCGCGGGGCAAACAAGGATATGGAGAAATCCGTGGAATTTGGCAGCCTGTATGGCTTGAAGTACGTCCCGAAACTTATATGAAAGATGCAAAGTTTGTGACCCGTATAGATGGACAGGTGAAGGTAACTACAAGAATAATTGCGCATGAAACGGGTTCGGCAGAGTTTACGCTGCAATTCGCTGATCATTCTGTTGTTCATACAGAGAAGCTGCAGCTTATAGCAGGGGTGAACGAATGTAAGCTGTCTATCGATGTTCCCAATCCGCATTTGTGGAGTCCAGAAAATCCTTATTTATATGAAGGTGAATTGCAGCTTAGTGGATCGTTTGGTACAGATACAGTCAGCACTTATTTCGGAATTCGCGAAATTCAGACTGCCCGCTTTGAAGATCGTGATTATCGGTGGATCACCTTAAATGGTAAGCCGATATATTTGAACGGTACTCTTGATCAGTCCTATCACAAGACAGGGTTTTTCACCTATCCAACGGATGAAGACATGCGGGATGAAATTTATCTAATGAAACGTTTAGGGCTAAACATGGTGCGAATTCATATTAAGCCCGAAGAACCCCGTAAGCTGTATTGGGCGGATAAGCTTGGCATTCTTGTTATGGAAGATATGCCTTGTTTCTGGGGTAATCCGGATGACAAGGCCAGAGCCTCCTATGAGAGAGAAGCCCTTGAGGTGATTGAACGAGATTATAATCATCCATCTATTTTTTCGTGGGTTATGTTCAACGAGACCTGGGGTTTGAAGACAGATGCTCAGGAGGCTAGCCTCACAAGTGATATACAGCAGCAGAGTAGTTATCTTAAAGAGACACAGGAATGGGTGCGGGAGAAATATCGCTGGGCGAAGCAGCTTGATCCGACTAGAATTGTTGAGGATAACTCGCCGTGTAATTATGATCATGTGGAATCGGATATTAATACATGGCACTTTTACATTAATGGTTACGAGCAGCTGCAAGCCCACTTAAATGAGGTTGTAGATAAAACATTCCCGGGATCGGAGTTTAACTGTATTGGCGGCAACGTACAGTCTGATGCCCCTCTAATGAACAGCGAATGCGGTAACGTGTGGGGGATAGAAGGTGGTGCAGGGGACAGTGATTTGGCATGGCATTACCGCTATATGATGAATGAATTCCGGCGGCATGATAAGCTATGTGGATTCGTATTTACTGAATTCCGTGATGTTACGAATGAGTTCAATGGTTATTACCGGCTAGACGGGAGCGATAAGGATTTTGGATATGGGGATTTTGTTCCCGGGATGACGATTGCGGATCTGCATTCCCCAGATTTTATCGTGATAGATGCTCCTCCATGCCAGACAGTAGAAGCAGGGCAGAGTGTTAAAGTACCTTTGCTAGGTTCGAGCTTCGCGGACAGCTATCACGGTCATAATTTGAAGCTGAAATGGGAACTGTGGTACGACAATTTGGGGACTCGGGTCACTGCGCAAAGTGGACATATGTCTGTGAAATGGGATAACTTTGGAAACACTATACTTCCTTCTTTGAACATTACAATGCCTGGTCAGGAGGCGGCTGCAATACTTGCTGTTTCTCTGATTAATGAGAAGGGTGAAGCGATCACGCGGAATTTCATTACTTTTGATGTAAGAGGCGGTAATAACACTGTATTGTTTAAAGGTGAAGGAGAATTTATTCAAATTCCAGTGGGAGCTTATACCGATCATAACTTTAAGCATCAATGGGATGCTATCCAAGGATCTAAAATCAATGGTGCTGGGCAAGGTCAGTATGTATACGAGGTTACACTGCCAGATGCAGCAGATAAATCAATGATTGGTGAGATCGAAATCATGTTCGAAGCAAGTGCTAAACGATTGCTGGCGCGGCATGTTGAAGGTACGAAGCTTAATGATATGGGCCTTGATCTTATGCATGGGGCAGATGCGAGGGTGGAATATAATCCGAATACGTATTATATGACGGATGAAGAGCGTCATCCTTCCCGAGTGAACGTTCTGGTGGATGGGCAGCGGATTGGTTCTTTCTATTTACCGGATGATCCGGCTGATAGCAGAGGGATTTTGTCTTGGCATTATCAGCCAATAGCGAATAAGCTGGATGAGGCTGGATCTTACGGCTACCTATGCAAGGCAAGTGTACCGGGGCAGTTAGCAGCGAAGCTGGATCGCAATCGTGTTTTCCGTTTGGAGCTGCAAGCAGAGGACGGCGGGCTAGCTTTGTATGGCCGTAATGCAGGTCGTTATCCACTGGACTTGTTGATTCGTTATCGCTAAATAACCTTAATATGAAAATAAAGCAATCCCAGCTAAGAAGCAGGGATTGCTTTTTTATCGGTACTGCAAGGTATTATTAAAGTTCTTTATCATTAATGCTGTTTAACCAGCTTTCAATCTCTCCAATGACCGAACTAATGCAGCCATCTTCAAAAGGTGAAGTCAGGCCCGCAAGTTCAACCAGCTTGATAAAGGATTTGCTACCTCCAGCTTGACATAATTCTAAATAATCACTCCAAGCGGATTTAAAATCTTCATTTGAACGTTTCCAGAACTGGAAGGCACATAGCTGTGCTAGTGTATAGTCAATGTAATAGAACGGGGAGGCGAAGATATGGCCTTGCTTATGCCAAAATCCACCTTGTTCCAGATAAGCATTACCTTCATAATTGCGGTGCGGCAAATATTTTTTCTCGATTTCTCGCCATGCTTGCTTACGTTCAGCAGGGGTTGCTTCAGGATTGCTGTAAACAAAATGCTGGAATTCATCTACAGTAACTCCGTAAGGAATAAACTGAAGGCTATCTGCCAAATGATTGAAACGGTATTTGTCTGCATCCTCTTCAAAGAACAATTCCATCCATGGCCAAGCAAAAAACTCCATGCTCATGGAATGGATCTCACAGGCTTCATAAGTAGGAAAAGCATATTCAGGTACATTAATATTTCGGCTTTCATACACCTGGAAGGCATGCCCCACTTCATGGGTCAAGACATCAATATCCCCTGAGGTTCCATTGAAATTTGAGAAGATAAAAGGTGCTTGGTATTGGCTGAAGTAAGTACAATAGCCACCGCCTTGCTTACCTTTTTTACTTACTAAATCCACTAGATTGTTATCCAACATAAAAGTAAAAAATTCATCAGTTTCCGGAGAGAGCTCTTTGTACATCTTGGATCCGTTAGCTACAATCCAGTCAGGATCTCCTTTAGGAGTGGCATTGCCAGTCTTGAAGCTGAAGTTCTCGTCATAAAACTTCAAGGCATCCAGACCTAGGCGTTCAGTCTGCCGTTTCTTAAGCTGTTGGGAGACGGGTACGATATGCTCCAGAACTTGTTTCCGGAAGTTGGCTACCATGTCGGCGTTATAATCGGTACGCATCATCCGGTCATAACCTAGCTCAATAAAGTTGCTGTAACCAAGCTTTTTAGCAATGCGGTCACGGACTTTAACTAGCTCGTCATAGATTCGATCAAAGTCACTCTCATGTTCAGACATAAAATCATATCTGGCTTGTGAAGCACGTTTGCGCATATCGCGGTCCGTGGACAATTCAAAAGGAGTAAGCTGAGTCAGTGTCCGTTCTTCGCCTTCGAATGGAATCTTGGCGGACGCGATAAGCTGAGCGTATTCTGTAGAGAGTTTGTTCTCCAATTGTAAATCTTCGATGATTTCTGGACTAAAAGTACGCAGAGCTACTTCTGCAAGCTGAAGCAGCTGCGTACCCCATTCTTGTTCGAATTCGGCTCTGTATTTGGAATTGACGAGTGCTTTGTAGTAGTCCGTTATGTATTCCTGAACGATAGGGCCAATCTCGTCCATGAATTCCTGTTCAGCCTTGTAGAATTCATCTGTTGTATTGATCGAATGGCGAACGCTAACCAATGTCTGCAGGGTGTCAAACTCATTGCGAAGCTTGTTAATAGCGGTAACGGAAGCCTTTTGCACTTCTAATGGCTCGGTGTCATTGAGATCTTTAAGCAGGTTGTTAAAATCCTGTTTGAACTTCTCTACATCCGGGCGCTCATAGCGATAATCATTAAATTTCATTAACTATTCAACTTCCTTTCTATACCAGATAGTCTCTATTATATATTCTGAACAGCAATTTACGATAGACCTGTGTTAGCTGTTTTTGAATAAAAAAAGAACAAATGGACAAAAGTGTAAAAACTTGTTAGATGAAATACGGTTTGATATTATCTAAGAATATAGTAGAAATGATATTTATAGCGATTACTTAGCCTTTATTTAACCCTCATTCACTGAATACGGGTTATCTCTGTTTATATACGAAGTTTTGTATTTTTTCACTTTACATCCTTCCTCCCTCTTTTTTTGCTGTAGCCGCACAACTGTCGACAAACTTAATATATCATGATATATTATTATGTATAAGATGAAAAAATTAGAGTCAGGAGATAACGAAAGTCATGAGTGAGACAACATCATCCAAACCGATGTATGAAAAAATATTTGATGAAGTGAAGCAGCTTATCGTTAATAAATCCTATGGACAAGGGGAACGGGTTCCCTCAGAGAAAGAACTGGCTGAAGCCTATAATGTTAGTCGGATTACGAGTAAAAAAGCTCTGGAAATGCTCGCCGCGGAACAATTAATTGTGAGAAAACCGGGGAGAGGTTCATTTGTGGCAGATCCAGCAGTCGATTACATGGAATCAGCGATATCTCCGGGGACGGTCTCCGACGGAACTGTTTTCAATTCCTTTAACCATGAGGAAAAGACGATCGGTCTGGTTATTACCGACTTTGGCAACAGCTATGGCACAGGCTTAATTTATGGCATGGAGCAGGCTTCACGTGATAATGATTGTTTTCTGGTTTTAAGAAGAACCTTTGGGGTGCCGGAGAACGAAGAGAAGTCTATTCAGAAGTTGCTCAGCTTAGGTGTAGATGGTCTGATCATTTTTCCGGCTCAAGGCGAATTTTTTAATGCTGAGATTCTAAAATTGGTGATAGGACGGTTCCCGCTAGTTCTGGTAGATCGCCATTTAAAAGGAGTGGCAGCAGCATCGATCAGTACTGATAATATGCAGGCTGCACTCAAAGGTACGGAGTATTTATTTGATCTCGGGCATACTCATATCTCCTTTCTCTCTCCACCTCCAGCGGATACCACAGCTCTTGAAGAGCGGGTAGAGGGATTTATTCAAGCGCATGCGGAACGGGGAATAGCTGTAGACAAGGGATTGTGGGTCAGCGATTTGACCTCAACACTACCGGATTCCTTCAACGATGAGAATATTGAACATGACATTTCACGGTTAATTTCTCATTTGCAAAAGAATCCAACAATAACGGCGCTTTTTGCTGTGGAATATAATATTGCGCTGCTGGCTAGAACAGCGGTCCAACGACTTGGGCTACGGATTCCAGAAGATATTTCGATCATTTGCTTTGATAGTCCGCCAACTCCACTCGGTTCGGGTTATGCATTTACCCATTTACGGCAAAATGAAGAAGAGATGGGGCGGCTCGCAGTAGAAAATGTATTGCGAATTATGAACGGGCAGAGTGTGTCCAATAAGATAATGCTGGAAGCTGAGTTGATTTCTGGTGAATCCACAAGCTCCGCTAAACAATCCATCTCTGAATAGATTTTTGGTTTATTCTCCAACTTAAACATATATTAGTTGTTATAAAAACCTATCCTTTTGGATGGTTTTTTTTATTTGTTTTAGATATATATTTATCATTATAGGTATATTGATATATTATTATAATAAAATAAACATATTGACATACTAATCGCATGACAATATACTAATCAATGAAAGCGCTTCAAAGTTAAAAAGAAAAAGGGGGTATTATAACTGAAAGCAACTAGAGAAATACCCGAGTCGATGCATAAACTGGCATCTAGCGTAAAAGCAAAGCTGAGTGATCGCCCGAAATTAGCCGAAATGTTCGAGAAATGTATGGCTAACACCTGGAACACAACCTTAAAACGAATGCCAAACGGAAGCACTTTTGTTATTACCGGAGATATTCCAGCGATGTGGCTACGGGATTCCGCCGCACAGGTCAGACCTTTCCTAATCCTTGCCTCCGAAGATGAAGAAATTGCAGACATGATTGAGGGACTTGTACGTAGACAATTTATTTACATCCAGCTTGATCCATATGCTAACGCATTCAATGAAGAAGAAAGTGGGCATGGCCACCAAGAGGATCTGACGGAGATGAGCCGGGGAGTCTGGGAAAGAAAATATGAAATTGATTCGTTATGTTATCCAATCCAACTGAGTTATCTGCTCTGGAAGAATTCGGGCCGTACTAGTCAGTTTAATGAGTCGTTTGTAACAGGCGTAGAAAGAATCATAACATTATGGACTACCGAACAGAACCATGAGCGCGATTCAAAATATCTTTTTCAACGGATGAACTGTCCGCCCACGGATACGTTAGCTCGAGAAGGCAAAGGGACGTTGACGGCTTATACCGGAATGACTTGGTCTGGATTTCGTCCTAGTGACGATGCCTGTGAATATGGGTATTTGGTTCCAGCCAATATGTTCGCGGTGGTTGTTTTACGATATGTGTGTGAAATTGCCCGTGAGATTTTAGGTGATCAGGAGCTGGAAAAGAAAGCTAGAAAACTATCTGACCAGCTCAATAAGGGAATAAGTGAGTATGGAATTGTAGAACATCCAGAGTTTGGGGCGGTCTATGCCTATGAAGTAGATGGTCTGGGACAGGTGAATATTATGGATGATGCAAATGTACCGAGTCTTCTCTCCATCCCTTATTTGGGTTATGTGACTGCTGATGATCCTATCTATAAAAATACCCGTGAACTTATTTTAAGTAGCACTAATCCCTATTTTTTCGCAGGAAAAGCGGCTGCTGGCATTGGAAGTCCGCATACGCCAAATCGGTACATCTGGCCCATAGCTTTAGCGATGCAGGGAATGACATCTACCCGCTTTGAGGAACAGGAAGCCTTACTTCAGCTGCTGGAGAAGACGGATGCTGGAACTGGATTTATGCATGAAGGGTTTCATGTGGATAATCCTGATGAATTTACACGTCCATGGTTCTCTTGGGCAAACATGATGTTCTGTGAGCTTGTACTCATGCGCTGCGGTAAGCAGATTAAGCGCGGATGAGACCAACAAGGTTTGAATAATCGACTCTAAAGGGGATAGAGAACATGAAAAAATGGCTGGTTACCTCAATTGTTTTGGTAATGACTACTGCACTTGCTGCGGGCTGCGGTGGTAATAACGGATCTGCGGACAAAGAGACCGGAAACACAAGCAAAGCTGGGAGCAGTACCGGGAAAAAGACAGAGCTTACCTTCTGGGGAGATTGGGGCGGTGAGGGGCAGAAGCAATTCGAGACCATGGTGGATGCTTTTAATAAATCGCAGGATAAAATTCACGTAAAATATGTGCTGCAACAGGATATGATCACGAAATTCCTAACTTCTGCGACCAATGGCGGCACTCCTGATGTACTGTTTTGGGACCGTTGGAGAACTTCGCTGTATGCCCCGAAAAATGTACTGCATCCGGTGGATGAATACTTAACGCGTGACGGAATTTCTGAAGATGATTTCTACAGTGAATCCCTACGGGAGCTTTCATACGATGACAAATTATATGGGCTGCCGCTTACAGTAGATGCACGTGCTCTTTTCTATAATAAGAAGCTGCTCGCAGAGGCAGGACTTCAGCCTCCAACAACTTGGGATGAGCTAGAGGCAGCGGCTACGAAGCTAACGAAATGGAATGGCAATAAACTGGAGACTGCAGGGTTTTCCATGGGAGATTTGGGACTTTTTAATATGTATCTCCAACAGGCTGGCGGCACCATGCTTACAGAGGATGGAAAGACCAATTTTAATAATGAGCAGGGCAAGCAAGTGCTTGAGTTCTGGGATCGCCTAATGAATAAGGACAAAGTGTATAAAGTAGGGTTCGAACTTGGACTTGGTGAAGGGCAAGATGCTTTTGTCACAGGTAAAGTGGCTATGCTGTATTCCGGTCCGTGGATGCTCAGCACCTATAACAAATATGGTAAAGATCTGGATTATGGAATCGTTCCTCCTCCGGCCGGACCAAATGGTGATAAAGGCAGTGTCATGGGGGGATTTGGTCTAGTGATTCCAGAAGGCTCCAAACATAAAGAAGAGGCATGGGAGTTCATCAAATGGTGGACAGCGAACAAGGATAACGCGTTGCTCTGGGCAAAGACGAGTCTAAACCTGCCGGGTTATAAGCCATCGATGGAAGATCCATTTTTCAAGGATGATCCAAAGTGGCAGCCGTTTCTGGAAACGTTGGAGTTCGCCAAGGTTCGTCCGAACCACCCTGGATATTCCGTAATGGAGACTGATGCTTTGGCCCCTAATTTGCAGCTTAACCAGCAAAACAAGATGAGCATTGATGAGACCTTAAAGAAATCGCAAGAAGAGGGCGACAAAATGCTGAAGGATAATGAAGTAGTGAAGTAATAAGTAAGACATTTGAAGTAAAGGGGGGGTTCGCCTCCCTTTTGCTTAGGAGGGGGTAGCTGAAATGGCTTCCATCAGAAAGCTAGAGAAACATCAGGCGCGGACGGCTTATCTGTTTATTACACCCACGGTATTGCTGTTTACAGTATTCACGGTCATCCCCGTGGTAATGGCGCTATATTTAAGCTTTACCAACTACGATGTACTTAGTAGAAACGATTGGATCGGTTTTGATAACTATCGCCGTTTGATAGAGGACAGTTTGTTATGGAAAACATTCCGAAATGTATTTCTGTATTCCATCATTTTCGTTCCACTTAATATTCTGATCTCACTTCTCCTCGGGATTCTGCTTAGTCGATCCTGGCGTGGGGTAAAGTTGTTCCGCACATTGAATTATCTGCCTACCCTTACATCCGCTGTTGCTGCAGCTACGGTATGGATCTGGCTTTTGCATCCTGAATTTGGTTTGGTTAACGGGTTGTTGTCCTATGTTGGGATTACGGGTCCAGCTTGGTTATCCGAGACACGAACGGCGATGTTGTCCATTATTATGCTTACCCTCTGGCAATCGGTAGGTTCTAATATGATTATCTACTTGGCAGGTCTGCAAGGCGTGCCTTACTATTTGTATGAATCTGCACGGCTGGACGGTGCTAATAAGCTGGCTTGTTTCCGGTTTATTACTTGGCCGCAGCTGCGACCAACGACCTTTCTTGTCAGTACGATGTCAATCATTGGTGCGTTGCAGTTGTTCGACCAAGCTTTTGTGCTGACGCAGGGGGGGCCGGCGAATATGACAAAGACTCCAGTTTATCTGATCTATCAGCAGGGCTTTAATCAATTGCAAATGGGGTATGCGTCTGCACAAGCATTTGTGCTTGCTGTGGCGATTCTCATATTCTCACTTATAAACATGCGGATCACAAAGGCGGAGGAGTCCATTGTATAAGCCGGGCTTGCCATGCAGAAGGGGGATAGAGGTATGGATACTAGCGGAAGTTCGTTATTAAAAAGAAGCTTAAGCAAATCAATCTATTATATAGTGTGCATAGTTATTGCCATCGTAATGTTTCTACCTTTTTATTGGAGTGTTCTTACATCTTTGAAGCCTGACGAAGAGATATTCGCCATGCCCATCCGGTGGTTTCCTTCACATTTGACCTTAGAACACTATCGTAAGGCATTTACTACGGTTCCGTTTGCGCTCTATTTCTGGAATTCGCTTGTACTTGCAGTAGCGGGTGTACTGGCGAATCTGTTCTTTGGTTCCATCAGTGGATACGCGTTCGCAAAGCTGAATTTTAAGCTCAATAAGCCAATATTCCGCGTGCTGCTTGCGGCGATGATGATACCAGGCATTGTGACGATGATCCCCACGGTTTATGTCATGCGCCATATTCCTCTTTTTGGAGGCAATGATATTTTTGGTAGCGGGGGTAACGGGCTGATGAACTCATTCTGGGGGATTATTCTTCCGGGCGCTTCTGGAACCTTTGCTGTGTTCTTTATGCGGCAATTCTTTCTCACCTTACCTAGTGACATGATGGAAATGGCCCGGATTGAAGGCTGTGGAGAGTTTAAAATATTTTGGCGGATATATTTGCCGCTGACTAAACCGGCGCTGGCTACTTTAAGTATCTTTACCTTCCAAGCGGGCTGGAACAGTTTCTTATGGCCAATGATTGTGCTGAATGATCCCGACAAAGCAACGATTCAGATGGGACTTCAAGCTTTCTCGTATAATTTTCAAACAGACTACGGTCCAATGATGGCTGGAGCGCTGGTAGCAATCTTGCCGATATTGGTGTTGTTTTTAGCGCTTCAGCGTTATTTTGTACAGGGGATAGCCTTCAGTGGTATTAAGGGTTAATGCAATAAAAATCGAACCAGGGAGAGAGTCTATATGAACCAATTGGAGATAGGGATTTGGGAGGAACGGGCGAATCAAGCACAAGCTGCATTGGATTCATTATTCTGGAATGAAGCGATCAAAATGTACAATATAGAAACACCTTGTCCAAATGGAGACTGCAACACGATTTTTCATTATTGGTGGATGGCCCATGCTGTGGATGTATTGGTAGATGGACTACAGCGGACTAGAGAGAACTGGTATGCCGAAAGGCTTTCCGAACTTCATGAAGGTCTGCTTCAGCGAAATGGTGGTGTGTGGCCAAATGAGTTGTATGATGATATGGAATGGATGGCTCTCGCGTGGCTTCGTGCTTATCAAGCAACAGGAGTGGAAGGTTATAAAGATACAGCCCTTCTTTTATGGAATGACATTCAGACAGGCTGGAACGAGCATATGGGCGGTGGGATTGCTTGGCAGAAATCACAGTTGGATTATAAAAATACACCAGCCAACGCACCGGCAGCTATACTTGCGGCACGCTTGTATCAAGCTTTTGGTGAAGCCAGCAATCTTGAATGGGCGTTAAAAATATACAGATGGCAAAAAGAGCATCTAGTAGATCCGGCAACGGGTTTTGTATGGGATGGCATGAATCGCACTGGTGATGGAAAGATCGATAAAGATTGGAAATACTCCTACAACCAAGGTGTTTTCATTGGCGCAGCAGTTGAACTGTACCGTATCACTAAAAAGCAGGAATATTTAGAGGATGCTCGTCTAACCTTTGCCGCCGCAGCCCATGAACTTGCTGACTCTCAGGGAGGTGTGCTGCCAGATGAAGGAAATGGTGATGCGGGACTGTTTAAAGGAATCCTGATTCGCTATACAGCTGAATGGGTCAAAGCTGATTCTGCTGCAGTTGATGCTGTTAATTTCCTACGTGCGAATGCAGAATGTCTCTGGGAACAAGGAAAGTCAGAGGACACAGTGTTGTTTGGCACAGATTGGACTTCGTCCTCTGCTGGTATAATTCAGCTCAGCTCCCAGCTTAGTGCGATCAAGCTGCTGGAGAAGATGGCTGAATTAACTAAGGAACAGGGTTGAGGTGAGTTCTTAATGACACAAGCAAAGGAAGCCATAGAAGCAGTCAGTTGGCAGGAAAAGTCCGAGTGGTTCCAACAATGTCTACTACGTAATTATTATAATGCTGAGACGGGGATCATGAACCAATGGTATCCCAGAGAGTACAACGTTGCGGGGGAGAACTTTTATTATTGGTGGCAGGCTCATGTCATTGATATTTTAGTAGATGGTTATGAGCGTAGTGGAGATCCTGTGTATTCCTTGAGAATTAAGGAGCTAAGTCAGAGTCTGCAAGCTTATAACGGGGGGACTTTCAGGCATAATTACTATGATGATATGGAATGGACAGCATTGGCGTTGCTGCGTGCTTATCGGGTTACAGGACATGAAGCCTATCTAAGTGCTGTGCTTGATCTATGGGAGGATATTAAGACGGCTTGGAATGAACAGTTGGGTGGAGGTCTGGCGTGGAAGAAGGATCAGCTCGATTATAAGAACACACCTGCCAATGCACCTGCCGTCATCCTTGCAGCCCGGTTATATGAACTTTTTCATAAGCAAGAGGATCTGGAGTGGGCGCTCCGTATCTATGAATGGAACAAGACATATTTGATGGATTCTACGACTGGTTTTGTGTGGGATGGGATGAATAGACTCGGGGATGGCCAGATCGATTACGATTGGGAGTTTACTTACTGTCAGGGAGTGTTTCTAGGCGCTGGCCTAGAGCTTTACAAGAATACGGGTGATGCTCATTACTTAGAAGATGCGAATCGAACGGCTAATACATGTATTGATCGGTTATGCGATCCAATTAATATGATGTTACCTGATGAAGGCGTTGATGATACTGGATTGTTCAAGGGCATTCTGATTCGTTATTTGGTTCAGCTCTGTAAAATATCTCCTGTAAATATCCGTATTCGTGAGGTCATATTGGCCAATGCAATGCAGTTGTGGGAAAAAGGTCTGGATAAACAACGGGGTCTGTGCAGTTCATCGTGGGAAGTGAAACCGGAGCTTCCGGTTCAGCTGAGTATTCAACTCAGCGGCTTGATGCTACTGGAGGGTGCTGCGGCACTGGTGAACAAATAGCCTGAAATATATAAAGACACCTCAAGAGAGGTGTCTTTTTGTTGTTTAAATTAACTATCTGCAATTAGAAAATCCGATGTTTCCAGCCATTTAATTTAGCGACAGCTTCAATATAATAGTAGTCTCCATAGATCAGGGATACATCAATGAAGGAATTGCCACTGCCAGTTCCGTGCAATAAAATCGCTTCATGCTCTGGCAGCTCCCAGGTTGCGTAATTTTCGGTCAGTGAGCGCAGAATTCGCTCCGCTGCATTTGCATATAGACTTTTTTCGCCTAATGGTACGATATCTGCAAGCTCTAATAATCCTGAAGCGGCTATAGAGGCTGCGGAGCTATCTCGGAACATCCGGGTATCATCCTCTAGGCGGAAATCCCAATAAGGGACTTGATCCTCAGGCAAAGCAGAGATGAAATAATGTGCGATCCGTTTAGCAGTGTTCAGGAAACGTTCATCTCCGGTGTGGCAATAAGTATTGATGAAGCCGTACAGTCCCCAAGCCGTTCCACGGCTCCAAGAGGATTCAGCCGAGTAGCCTTGACCGCCAAAATTCTCAAGATAAACACCTGTCTCTGCATCAAAAGAAATAATATGTTTGGTGGATCCATCCTTACGTATGCCATATTCCATTGTCGTTTCGGCGTGGTTAATTGCAATATGCTTATAGCGGGGATCACCTGTCACTTTGCTGGCCCAGAACAGCAGGGAGATATTTAACATACAGTCGATAATTACCCAGCCGTATTTATCTTCATTCCATGCGCGGATGAATTTGCCTACAGGATTATAGCGGGCAGCGAGGAAGTTCGCCGCTTCAATTCCTCTGCGCAGGGCATCTTCGTCACCTGTAATTGTATGTTTGATTACAGCTGTCGGTAGGAATTGGAATCCCACATCGTGATGCATCTCAACTGTTGGTTTAATAAACCATTCCTCCAAGGTACCGTCCCAATGCCAAGCGGCCTCCTTGTAAAGATCTTTTCCGGTCATATCATGCATGATCCAGAGGAGTCCAGGCCAGAACCCTGTAGTCCACCAGTCTGAACCGATATCATCAAATTTGCCATCTTTTCCGGCGAAATGCGGGCACTTATCACCGATCTGCTCTATCATACGTTCTACTTTTGTATCGAGTCTACCCATGATCTCTTGCCAATAAGGGTTTGTCATTGTTACTGCCTCCAGTGTATTTAGGATGTTATGAGTATAGCTTTCTAAAGCTCAGGAAAGTTGAGTTTTGATATAAGGAAATGTTTAATTATTGTCATGTTGAAGTTGGCTTTTAATCTATAACTGACAAAATACAAACATTTCTGCATAACACATTAAAACTTTATCGGTGTTGGAAAAGATACAATCTAAATGAACAGGAGGATGGTAAAGTGGATGATTTTCAAGTATATAAAGCACCTAAAGAAATCCCGGAACGTGAGGATTATAAGGTCAGAGTACGGCAGCCTGAAGGAGAATGGCGTAGCTTGTTTATTTACGAGGTTAAGGTAGATATGCATGAGGTACGTCCTGCATCCATGGCTTATTTTGATCTGGAAGGTACAGTAGAAGTTGAAGTCACCTGTCTTTATACGGAGATTGATTGTGTGAACATTGCTCCGGCTTCGCGTGGGATCACTTACGAACATCATGGAAATACCCTTTTGTTTAAGCTAACGGGTCCGCAAAAGTTATCGATTGAGATCAACGGTGATATTTTTCGGAATCTGCATTTATTTGCTAACCCTAAGGAGAAGGATGCCCCTCAACCAGAGGATGCTAATGTCTTAGTAGTCCAACCGGGTATACACCGGAAACCTGATCTTTTACGTCTGCTGGATAATGCCGCTGCTGATCCTCGTGAAAAGAGGAAGGTGCTTTATTTCGCTCCGGGCACACATTATATAGAAGAAACAGTATTGCCGGTCCCTTCGGAAACCACGGTGTATCTTGCCGGAGGTTCAGTGCTTGTAGGTTCCTTGGTATGCGAGGGAGTTCATGATGTATCCATTCGTGGTCGCGGTATAATTTATCTTGCGGATTTTCATCGATTCTCGGCCTTTCGAGGGATACGAATTGTTTTTTCACGATCTATAAATGTGGAAGGTATTACCGTGATTGATCCGCCACATTACAGCATTTTCATCGGGCAGTCTGAGCAGATTGTGATTGATAATTTCAAATCGTTTAGCACTCGGGGGTGGTCTGATGGCATTGATATTATGTCGAGTGCTGAGGTTAGGATCCGGGATGTTTTTATGCGTAATTCTGATGATTGTATTGCTATCTATGGCTCAAGATGGGATTTTTATGGGGATACCCGCAATGTTAGCGTTCGTGATTCCATTCTGTGGGCGGATGTCGCTCATCCATTGATGATTGGTACACATGGGGACCATGAACGTAACGGGGACACCATCGAGTCTATTGTTTTTGCAAATCTTGATATCTTGAATCATCACGAACCGCAAGAGAACTATTGGGGGGCACTGGCGATTAATGCCGGGGATCGAAATAAGGTATGTAATGTTCTTTATGAAAATATACGTGTGGAGCGTATTGAGCAGGGGCAGCTAATTGATGTGCGGGTGGTCTATAACAAGGACTACAATCCAGAGCCGGGGACAAGCATCCGGGACATTACATTTCGCGACATCAGCTATAGCGGGACGGCCAACCCTTCACGAATTTATGGATATGACGAAGAGAGAGCTGTTTCAAATGTGACCTTTGTCAATTTAAGGATCAATGGTGAACTGATGGACGCCCCCCGCCCAGAGCTGATAGATATTAATCATTTTGCTGAGAATATACTCTTCGTTACTGAAAAAAATACGGTTGTGTAGATTAGATCTAATTACTTTTTCTATATTTTAATGGCGTCGTCCCTAGGACTCTTTTGAACAGTTGATTGAAATAAGAGGCATTTGGAAATCCAACAGTGATTCCGATTTGCTCCACAGGCAGGTCTGTCGTTCCTAACAAGCGGCAGGCCTGTTTGATCCGGCGGGCAGTCAGATAATCAACAAGCCTTCCTCCGGTTTCCTGATGAAAGATTCTGGAGATATAGGATTTGGACAAGTGAATCTCCTCAGCCAACTGATCCAGATTAACCTCCTCATGATAATGCTCTTCGATAAAACTCATGATTTTCTCAGAATAGCGCAAGGTTCGCCGTTCTCCTGATTGGAATACATGCTGATCTTCAGTTCCTATACTGCTCAATAATTGAAGAATTAACAGTGAAATGTCTTCGGTATCCTCAGTCAGACTGACTTTTTTATTGTGATTATATTGCTCCAGAATCCACTCCACAGACTCAACGTGATCCTTAAGATCAAAGGCACAATGTGTATTTTTTCCTTGCCAAAGCGCTGTGAATAAAGCCTTTCTTTTCGCAAAACCCTCCAGCAGGTGCTCAGCAACATGTGGATCAATGTAGAAGATGGTTCGTTCAAAAGGACACTCGGGAGAAACCTCAGAATAGATCCGGTGCAGCTGATAGGGCTGGAAAAAGAATAACATTCCCCTGCGAATATCGTACATCTGCTGATTCACAACAACGTTTCCCTGTCCGCCGTACACAAACATGACTTCACAGCATTGATGCCAGTGATAATAACCTTTGTAATAGTCATCGGTATATATTTTATAATCCCAAATCAAGGTCTTATGTTCTTCAAAAACAACAGGTTCGAACAGCTGCTTCATAGGCCCTCCAAGATGACAAAATACAAACATTTTCTTATATCTCATTATAACTTTTATCGTTATGAAAGCGATACAATAAATACGTTAAACTATGAAAAATCCGGTAGTGGAGGGTAACATTATGACGCAAAAAATTGTTAATCCGGTGTTGGCAGGTTTTCATCCAGATCCGTCTTTTATTAGAGTAGGGGATGATTATTATATCGCAACCTCTACTTTTGAATGGTTTCCAGGTGTAGAAATCCATCATTCCAAGGATCTAGTTCATTGGCATTCCATTTCACGTGTGCTGACAGAAGCCTCACAAGTAGATCTGCGTGGTAATGTAAGCTCTGGTTCCATTTGGGCACCCGCGCTTTCTTATGATCAAGGCGTATTTTATCTGCTATTTACAGATGTGAAATCTCGCAAAAGTGTATATAAAGATCTGCATAATTATTTAATTACAGCGACGGATATCATGGGCCCGTGGAGTGAGCCGGTTAGACTAAATGGCAGCGGATTTGATCCATTTTTGTTCCATGATCTGGAAGGGACCAAATGGCTGCTTAATATGCGTTGGGATTTCCGTAAAAATCACAATAACTTCTCTGGCATCATTATGCAGCAATATGACCCGGAGACTGGCAAATTAACGGGACCTATCCATGAAATTTATAAAGGGACACCTATCGGAGTGACCGAAGGTCCGCAATTGTACCAGAAGGATGGGTACTATTACTTACTGACAGCTGAAGGAGGCACTGGCATCAACCATATGGTCACCTTAGCTAGAAGCAGAAGCCTCACAGGTCCTTATGAGACGGATCCGGATTTCCCGATTATGACCACGGCGCATGATCTGACCTACCCGTTTCAGCAAGCAGGGCACGGATCGCTCGTAGAGACTCAGAATGGGGACTGGTACATGGCACATTTATGCACACGTCCGATTCCGGGAACGGCAACGATGAATCCGTTAGGCCGGGAAACTGCGATTCAACGTTGTGAATGGACAGAGGATGGCTGGTTGCGATTGGCCCACGGAGGGAAGCTGCCTGCATTGGAGACCGTGGCTCCTGAACTGCCGATATTCACTTTTGAGGAGCTGCCAAACAGAGATGAATTTGATGGAGAGGTTCTTGGACTTCCATACCAAAGCTTGCGTGTGCCTTTTGATGAATCTTGGGTTAGCTTGAAGGAACGTCCGGGTTTTCTTCGTCTGCGCGGCAGAGAGTCATTAGCTTCACTGCATGATCAGAGTTTAATTGCCCGGCCGATTCAACATTTTGAATGCTTAGCTACAACCTGTCTGGAATTCGAGCCGGATAGCTTCCTGCAAATGGCTGGGTTAGTCCTCTATTATGATGACAGTGATTACTATTATTTGCGTGTTACCGCAGATGAGATTCGTGGAACTAGTTTGGGCGTTGTGCTGTGTAGAGGTGGCAAATACGATGAGATTTCCTCTATGCAGCTATCTGTGAAAGATTGGGATCGTTATTATCTAAAGGCGGAAATTCATGGACGTGATCTGTTGTTTTATGCTTCATCAGACGGGGTGAATTGGACAGCTGTCTGTACTCCCTTAGATTTTGGTACGCTTTCGGATGAATATGGCGGCAAGCTTGGCTTTACCGGTTCCTATGTCGGGGTATGTGCTCAGGATTTGGATCAGCAAGCGAAGCCGGCTTATTTTGACTATTTTGAATATAAAGCTTTATAGGTGTTCGGAAAAACCATAATATTCTTCATATTCTATTTTAGGATAAAATGTTAATTTTTACTTATCTTACATAGAAAGGGATGTTTGTGATTTTGAAAAAGACTTATAAAGTCGCAATAACCTGCACGCTCTTACTGAATCTGGCCCTGTCCTCTGCTGCAATGGCCGCACCCATCGACGTCGACGTAAGTAATTTGAAAGAAGTCCAAACTTCTGGACCGGAAAAGGTTTGGGTTGGAGAATGGAAGGGCGACGATACGATTATTGTGGACACACAAGGAAATGTTACTACAGTTGGAGAACTCAAAGAGTCTTCAAGCTTTGTACCCCCGGCAGATGACAATCTTATTAATAATGAATTGTTGGCACCGGAGCTAATAACACCTACTTTTGAACCTGATGCTCCGCAAGCAACTCTATCTTCCGCTTATGGTCATGCGTGGCCGTATACAGCCGAAAATAGTTATGGGATTAACTGTTATGGTTATGCCTTAAGATTTCCAGGGGCAATCAACCCTGGTGATGGAGACGGGGTCTCAAATGTCAGAGATCCTGCCTATTTTACTAACGTGTATTATACTGCTGGTCTTGTGGTTCAAGATGGCAATACGAATCCTTTATACTTTAAACCGGGTTGGCGGATACTTCCGGGCCGAACTGCAGCGATTAATTCCGATGAACATCGAATTGCACTAAGAGTGGGATGGATCGACTCAAATGGTAATGGTAAAGTCGATATTCCTGAGGATAACGTTGATTACCACTTCATGCTTCAAAATAGCTCAGGTCTATGGTCAGAGAAACATGGACATCAAGCGTCTCAAAATACGGGAATTTCAGATCCTAGCAATTTCGTCTGGAGCAATGGTTCTCTTTATGGTTTTTACAATAGCGTAACCGTTTATATTGCTGCAAAAGTATTTTAGAATTTCATAAAACATTACGTATGGAATAGCGGTAGTCTTTTTTTGAAGATTATGGTTATTCTTTTTTAGCGTCGAATTGTTTATGAGATGTTGTATACACTTTTGAGTTTTAATGTGATACAATTAAATTGTACACAAATTAAAATAAGGTGGTTATTTTGATGGTATGGGTAGCTAATATTATGGTCGGTGTTGTTGCGTTAATACATATCTATATTGTTTATTTAGAAATGTTTGCTTGGTCAAAGCCAAAAGGGCTTCGAGTCTTTGGAATGACACAGGAAGTTGCGGATGCTTCTAAAACACTGGCAGCGAACCAAGGGTTATACAATGGATTCTTGGCGGCAGGTTTAATTTGGGGATTGGTTCATCCGAATGTAAATTTCGGCCATCAAATTGAAATCTTCTTCTTATCAACTGTTATAGTGGCAGCGTTATATGGAGGACTGACGGTGAAAAAGTCTATTTTATTTATGCAAGGACTGCCAGCTTTAATTGCATTAATCCTCGTGGTTTCGATTTAAGATAACATAGAAGTAATCGATTAGGTTTCTACCTCGCGTACTTGCGTGGTGGAAGCCTTTTTTGCGTAAGATCAAGAAATTATTGGGTAATGAAATGCGCTGGATTAAAAACAGGAATTATGGATGGTGTGCCAAGAAACAACAGAGAATTGGTTGATTAATGTGTTTTAGCTACAGGTGTGGTCCTTAGATAAGATGTAAGGGACTTTAACAAACCCATTGCATGCTTGTGTGGGCTGAATGAGTAGACAGAATGGCGTTTAATCTGAAAGTTCTAGACTTTTAAAGTAAATTCTCATCATAAAAAAAGAGCTGCTACCCAGCAGGGAACACCTGTCAGGGAAACAGCTCTTTTTATGTGCTGGTTTAAATGAGGATCTTATTTAATAGAGGCTGCATAAATCGCTTCTACAGATTTGGAGAGGAGCGCGTTAAACTCTTCTTCTGACTGCCCAGCACTTAGTCCCTGCGATAACGCACGTGAGAAGCTGGCGATCAGTCCTTGATTATGGGCGAGCTTATCGTTGGCCTCCGCTTGTGTGTAACCGCCGGACAAAGCGACAATTCGCAAAACATGAGGATCATCCACTAATTCGCGGTAGAAATTATTCTCCGTTGGGATGGAGAGCTTAAGCATGACCTTCACGTCTTTGCCCAGCGTAGACAATTGGGCCGATAGTTCTTCTTTTAGCAGCTTCTCTGAAGCCGTTTTATCAGCACTGTGGATATCAACTTCCGGTTCGATAATAGGTACGAGTCCCGCTGCTAAAATCTGCTTACCGATTTCAAACTGCTGTTCAACCACCTTTTTGATACCGGAAGGATTAGCCTCTTTAATCACCGAGCGCATTTTTGTACCAAAGATGTTACGTTCGTTGGCCCGCTTCAGAAGATCACTCAAGCCGGGAATAGGCTTCATTAGTTGTACTCCGTCTTCAGGGTCGGCAAGACCTTTATCGATTTTCAGGAAAGGCACAATCCCTTTTTTCTCCCATAGAAAATCGGCAGTATATTGCCCGTCTATGGAACGATCCATTGTGTTCTCAAATAAGATTGCACCCAGTATATGCTTTGAATCAAATGCAGGGCTCTTGATAATGCGCGTTCTCATCTCGTGAACCAACCCATACATTTGATCTTCATTAGAGTAACTGTCCTCTGCAACACCATATTGCAGCAGCGCTTTTGGTGTACTGCCACCACTTTGATCCAAGGCAGCTATAAATCCCTGTCCCGTCCGAATTCTTTCCCATTGCTCCATATTCATGAAAATTCTCCTTCCTTTCGTGAACTGAATGAATAATCTTATGTTCATTAACTATAACACTTAATGTACCGGCTCTAAACAAATGGCATTGTAAACTTGGCTGGTAACTAGTCTATTGTGAGGTGGTTTGAATCTGCGTTATAAGGACTTCCGGATCTAATTGATCCATGGGGATGACGAGGTATCTACGTGTAAGGTCTCCTGAGTCCGATCCCTAGATGGTGAAGACTTGCAATCTTAGCATACGAGAACGAATCGACGTTTGAGGTCACTTTTTGGTCGAGTAGCTGTATCTGAGTCCGATAGCATGGCGAACTGGGCTAAATCTGCGAAATAGCGTCTCCTGAGTCCGGACTATTGATGGCGAGGACTTGCAGCCTCCGTATACGAGAACGAATCGACGTATAGCGTCATCTGAGTCCAAACCCATAGTTAGTGAAGACATGCAGCCTCAACTGACGAGTACGAATCGACGTTTGAGGTCACCTGAGTCCGGACTAGCCAAGATTGATGATACTACAGCATCGTTCGGACTGTATTGCAGCTATTTAGATTTTTTGGAGTATTATTCAGAAGTATCGGACTGCATAGCTCTTATTTCCAAGTATTTGCTCCAAAGAGGGGTGGATTTGGTTCAATAGCTGCATCTGAGTCCGATAGCATGGCGAAATGGGCTAAATCTGCGAAATAACGTCTCCTGAGTCCGAACTCATAGTTAGTGTGGACATCCAGTCTAGGTTGACGAGTATGAATCGATGTTTATGGTCATCTGAGTCCGGACTAGCCAAGATTGAAGATACTACATCATCGTTCGGACTGTATTGCAGCTATTTGGTGTTTTTGGAGTATTTTTCAGAATTATCGGACTGCATAGCTCTTATAGCCAAGTTTTTGCTCCAAAGAGGAGTACATTGGGTCGAATAGTTGCATCTGAGTCCGATAGCATGGCGAAATAACCTGAATCTGCGAAATAGCGTCTCCTGAGTCCGGACCATCGATGGCAAGAACATGTAGCCTCCGCAGACGAGTAAGTATCGACGTATAGCGTCACCTGAGTCCAAACCCATAGTTAGTGAAAACATGTAGCCTCAACTGACGAGAACGAATTGACGTCTGAGGTCATCTGAGTCCGGACTAGCAAGATTGAAGATACTACATCATCGTTCGGACTGTATTGCAGCTATTTAGTATTTTTGAAGCATTTTTCAGAAGTATCGGACTGCATAGCTCTTATTACCAAGTATTTGCTCCAAAGAGGAGTACATTGGGTCGCATAGTTGTATCTGAGTCCGATAGCATGGCGAAATGACCTGAATCTGCGAAATAGCGTCTCCTGAGTCCGGACCGTCGATGGCGAGGACTCGAAGCCTCCGCAGACGAGTAAGTATCGAAGTAGAATGTCACCTGAGTCCAAACCCATAGTTAGTGAAAACATGTAGCCTCAACTGACGAGAACGAATTGACGTCTGAGGTCATCTGAGTCCGGACTAGCAAGATTGAAGATACTACATTACCGTTCGGACTGTATTGCAGCTATTTGGTGTTTTTGGAGCATTTTTCAGAATTATCGGACTGCATAGCTCTTATAGCCAAGTTTTTGCTCCAGAGAGGAGCGAATTAGGTTTAATAGCTGCATCTGGGTCCGATAGCATGGCGAAATGGGCTAAATCTGCGAAATAACGTCTCCTGAGTCCGAACCCATAGTTAGTGTGGACATAAAGCATCGGCAGACGAGAACGAATCGACGTATAAGGTCTCCAAGGTCCGATATCGCCGCATCGGAGATGCGGGTAAACATAATGTTACTCCAAGCAGAAACTAAAGACGCTCTATGCGAACTTTAAAGTGATCCCCCAAAGCGCACACCTAGCAAACTTAAGGACAATCCCAATGGTACACCTAGCAAACTCAAGACATTCACAGGGTACTCTTAGCAACCTTCAACCTATCCCCAATGGTACTCTTTGCAAACGTCATCTCATCCCCAATCGTTCTCTTCACAGACTCCAAATCACTCCAATGTGCTCAGCGAAAATTCCTTCGAAGTATTCTCAAGTAATATTCCTCGAAGCAGTCACTTTTTATGCTTAATTCTCAAATTTGGGATCAAATCGCATAGTCTTCATCAAGGCGCGCGAGACCAAACCACTCTATTACTTAAAGTTAGTTTGAAACACAGGGGAAGGATGAGCTTATTTAAGCGACTGGGAATTTTGTTTATGTTGTAAACAGCTTTGGATGAAGAATTTTAAATCAGAGTGTGTAAAGTCAGAACGCCAAAAGCCATGCTGGGAGCGGGTTGTTATCTTATTTGCGGATTATTTCCTAGTAAATTAATACGAATAATCCAATAAGATAATTGGTGTGACATTAATCATAATTACCAATTCGAAGCTTTGTGAAAATAATAACTTTTCGTAAATGTCGAAATGAGGTTGACGAATAAAAATATCAGTCGTATGATTGATTCTACTGAGTATGCTAGTAATTAAAAGTAAGTTAATAAATAATATATAATAGCGGGAGGAATGAAAGTGGAATCATCAACATTTGTGCTTTTTGGCGCTACAGGAGATTTAGCAAAACGTAAAATCTATCCTGCACTATATAACCTCTTTTTAGATGGTCAAATTTCAGGTCCTCTCTCAGTGATTGGATTAGGAAGAAGAGAAGTTTCAACTGAAGCTTTCCGTAAGCAAGTCCTGCAATCTTTGCAGACATTTTCTAGACAGCCGGCAGTAGAATCTCCACAGTTGCAGGTTTTCTTGGAAGCTTTTGAATATAGCGTTCTAGATGTAGGTAATACAGAGGATTATTTGAAGCTCCTGGAGCATGTTAAACGTCGTGAGCAATTTTTTAACATTCCGGAGAATCGGATGTTCTATTTATCGGTGGGTCCTGAGTTTTTCAAGGAAATTGCCGCCAATATTCACTCCAGTGGTCTGGGATCTACGAAGGGCTGGAAGCGTCTGATTATTGAGAAGCCTTTTGGTACAGACTTGCAAACAGCAAGAGAGTTAAATGACAGCTTGAATGCCGTATTTACTGAAGAGGAGATTTTCCGAATTGACCACTTCTTGGGTAAACCGATGGTTCAGAATCTGGAAGTTCTAAAATATTCAAATCCTGTGCTTAGAGCACTGTGGAAAAATCGGTATATCGCAAATGTGCAAATTACGGCGAGTGAGATTGTTGGCGTTGAAGAACGGGCAGGCTATTATGATAAAGCTGGGGCTCTTCGTGATATGTTCCAGAACCATATGCTTCAATTGCTCATGATGATGGCGATGCAGCTTCCAAAAGGCAGTACACCTGAAGAGATCCGTGGGAAGAAAAGATATGTCATGGAGCGCCTCATTCCGCTAAGTAAAGACGAAGTTAATCAATATGTTGTCCGCGGACAATATGCTGAAGGTGAAATTAAAGGTAAATCTGTTGCAGGCTACTTGGATGAACCCGGAATTAGCCAATCCTCACAAAATGAGACGTTTATTGCAGCGCGTTTGTTTATAGATGATCCATTGTGGAATGAAGTTCCGTTCTATATCCGTACCGGCAAGAGAATGAAAGAGAAATCAACAAGAATTGTTATAGAATTTAAAGAACCGTTTAATGATAACAATAACAAAAATAAAGGGAATGACGTTCCAAATCTGCTCATCATCGAGATCGGTCCAAATGAAGCCATTACGCTTCAGTTGAATACGAAGGATCAGCTGCAAAAAGGGAAACTTGAACCTGTCCTCGCTACTTATGAAGCCGGAACTTCAGACGTACCAGAAGCTTACGAAAATCTGATCTTTGATGCGCTTCGTGGTGACGCCACTTTCTTTGCTCACTGGAAAGAAGTCGAGCTGTCATGGCAATGGGTTACACCAATCCAGGAAGCTATGGAAGAGGGGCTAATGCCACTTCATACCTATGCTTCAGGTTCTTATGGTCCAGATGCGGCTATGGAGCTTTTGGGTGAAGACCGCTGGTGGTTTGATGATGCAGATCAGGAGTCAGATCTTCTCGACGCTCAAGCAGAAGTTGCAGCAGCGCAGGAATCTATACGGCCAGGGGCTTAAGCCCCTGCCTGTTTTTTTTGCCAATTTAGCTAAAATACATCACAAGAATCTATAAATCGGAGGGAATTTACATGAAAGTAGGATTAGTTGGGTTAGGAAAAATGGGTTTTAATTTGGGTCAAAATTTGCTGGATCATGGACATGAGGTTGTTGCTTTTGATCTGAATGCGCCTGCTGTAGAAGAAATGAAAGCTAAAGGCGCTAGTGGAGCAGTAACGCTTCCAGAATTGGTACAGCAATTGGAAACACCAAGAATCATTTGGATCATGGTTCCGCATCAGGTCGTTGATTCTGTAATCGCTGAACTTACTCCACAGTTGTCTAAAGGTGATATCGTTATTGAAGCAGGAAACTCGCATTATAAGGAATCGATTCGTCGGTATGAGGAATTGAAGGAGCACGGAATTCACTTTATGGATGCAGGTACCTCTGGCGGTATGGAAGGGGCGCGTAATGGCGCTTGTTACATGGTTGGCGGAGATCCCGAAGCTTGGGAGGTTGTGGAGCCTATTTTCCGTGATACCGCTGTAGAAAGCGGCTTTTTATATGCTGGTAAAGCAGGTAGCGGCCATTTTCTAAAAATGGTGCATAACGGTATCGAATACGGCATGATGGCTGCTATCGGTGAAGGTTTTGAGGTTCTGGAAAAGAGTGAATTTGACTACAACTTTGAGGAAGTAGCTCGGGTGTGGAATCACGGCTCTGTAATCCGTTCGTGGCTGATGGAACTTGTGGAACGCGCCTTCTCGAAGGACGCTAAACTAGATGAGATTAAGGGCATTATGCATTCGTCTGGTGAAGGCAGATGGACGCTTGAAACCGCCTTTGATTTACAAGCGGCGACTCCGGTTATCGCTATGGCGTTATTGATGCGTTACCGTTCCCTTGAGACCGACACATTCACTGGAAAAGTAGTTGCTGCACTGCGTAACGAATTCGGCGGACACGCTGTGGAAACTAAATAAGATTGGCCGACTCTGAATTGAGTGTTTACAAGCTCGAATTTCCCGCAATTTATGTTGCGGAGAAATTTGGGCTTTTTATTTTAAGGGGAATAGATAATGGGAAGTATAGATGGAGTACGAATTTAATGCAGTTTACATATTTTAGGGGTAGAAGGGTAAGTTAGGAAGCAAGGGGGAGATTTCATGCAAAGTGGAATTCGTGAGCGACTTCATTTTCTAAATAAATTTCTGCATGCGCCCCGACAATATGGTAGTGTGACTCCCAGTTCACATTGGCTGGCCCAGACGTTGCTTGATCCAGTGCCTTGGAACCAAGTGCATTCTATGGCTGAGTTGGGTGCGGGGACTGGTGCAATCACAAGGTTTATTCCGCGTGGAGAAAAGACCGGTATGAATGTTCTTTTATTTGAAATAGATCCTGATTTTCGCAGTCAATTAAGAGAGGAATTCCCTGGATGTTTCTGCAACAATGATTGTCTCCGGCTGCGTCTTGCGCTTCATAACAGCAGTCTGGAGAAGCTGGATTGTATCGTGAGTAGTTTGTCTTTGATGAATTTCTCGAAGCCAGACCGCACTAAGTTTATGGAACAG
Organism: Paenibacillus sp. FSL H7-0943; assembly: GCF_037963265.1. Lineage (NCBI taxonomy): Bacteria > Bacillati > Bacillota > Bacilli > Caryophanales > Paenibacillaceae > Paenibacillus > Paenibacillus sp. FSL H7-0943. The sequence goes on along the minus strand of NZ_CP150148.1, from coordinate 3,959,499 downwards.
ATCATTTCTTCTTTAAAAGAAGGAGGGTGGTTTATAACCTATGAATATTTTCCGCGGATGAAAACAGAGTTGAGCCAGCATTTTGAGATCCTACACACGAAGTGGGTGCTGCTGAATTTTCCACCAGCGCTTGTATATATTTGCAGGAAAAAAACTACAACGCAAGTGCAACGCGAAAATCCCAAATCAACAGTCAACGTAATCCCAATCTCTCAGGTTTATACAAAAAGATAATCATCTTTATATAACAAATGCCGTCACCCATTACTCATTGGGGAACGGCATTTTTAATTGGGCACCGAAGGCGTTTGAGCCCGATTAATAGAGAAGCTCAATATTCTCTTTGTTCAGGCGCTTCAACCAAACCTCAGAAGGCTGGCGGTCTGTGATCAAAAAGTCGATTTGGCCAAGCTCGATCAGCTTCGTAAAGGCGGTCTTATCGAATTTGGTGTGATCGGCCAGGAGTATGACCTTGTTAGCTTGACGTAGCATATATTTCTTGAGCTCACACTCCGGTTCATTAGAATCTGTGATGCCTCGCTCCATATCTATTCCTTTACAACTGATAACCGCAGTGTCCACATTGTATCTTTGAATGGTGTCATGTGCTACAGGACCCACGAGTGACATGGATCGGTAACGTAAAGAACCTCCGGTGGAGATGATATCCATCCCAGAATTCGAGAACTCATGCAAAATATTAATCGAGTTCGTAATAATGGTCAGATTGTTTTTATTGCCAAGCAGTTTTAGAAACTCAAAGGCTGTGGAGCTAGGATCCACCATTAACGTATCTCCATCATTGATTAAATCTAGCGCCTTAAGAGCGATTCCCCGTTTGATATCTGTATTCAGCGCATTGCGTGTAACAAAAGGCAAATCCTCGTTCGTGTGACGATTCAGCATGGCCCCGCCATAGGTTCGGCTTAGAATGCCATCCTTCTCCAGCTTCTCCAAGTCTCTGCGTATCGTCTCTTCTGTAACTTCAAACATCCGGCTTAGATCAGAGACTAATACTCGTTTATCCTGATGAACAAGATCAATTATTTTTTTGCGTCTTTCAGCTGCAAGCATAGGGATCACCTTTCCGAAATCTGTATATTCCTTAATCATAGCTCCAAATATCTGTGTTTTGCAATAAAATCAACGTAAAATCATGTTTGTTTTCCAATAATATTCACAAAACGGATATAAAACAAATAAAAACAACATAAAAAATATTTAAAATGTTGACAACAAAGATTTGCGGGCATACGATGAAGGAGAAAAGAAGTCCTGTAGTGGTAATTAGATTTGAAAGATACCAGAGCCGGCCCAGTTGCGATTTAGAGGCCAGCCTGAGGCGCTGCAGCCGGAATACTACGCTCTAGCTTGCAGAGTTGTGTGTAAAACTTTGGTGTTGATAAATTAACTTTAGGAGGCTGGTCAAGCATGAGCACGCATGTGTATTATGTTCCATCGATCAATATTATGGGCAAGGGATGCTTGCAGGAGATTGGTCCATACATCCAAGAGCTTAAATTAAAAAAGGCGCTTGTTGTTACGGACAAATTCCTTATGAAAAGTGGCATTGCTGGTAAATTGCTGACGGTATTGGACGAAGCGGAGATTGAATATGCCATCTATGATGAAGTGAAACCCAATCCGACCTGTAAAAATGTCCACGATGGCGTTGATTATCTCAAAGCGCAGAATTGTGATTATCTGATTTCCATTGGCGGTGGATCACCACAGGATACTGCCAAAGCCATTGGTATCATTGCCACAAATGGCGGTCATATCAAAGAATATGAAGGTGTACACAAGTCTAAGCATAAATCACTGCCGATTGTCGCCGTGAATACCACTGCTGGTACTTCGGCTGAAGTGACCATTAACTATGTAATCACAGACGAAGAACGCAAAGTGAAGATGGTTATGGTAGATAAGAACAGCCTTGCGACGATTTCAGTCAACGATCCTGAGCTTATGGTTGATAAACCCGCTGCACTTACCGCGGCTACGGGTATGGATGCATTGACTCATGCGATTGAAGCGCTGGTGACGCCGGGAGCATATCCGGTAACCGATGCTACGGCACTAGCCGCAGTGGAGCTTATTTTTGCTAATCTGGCTCGTACTGTGAAGAATGGCCATGATATCGAAGCGCGTGAACAGATGGTATACGCGATATTCCTTGGCGGATTGGCTTTCAATAATGCGGGGCTTGGTTATGTGCATGCGATGGCGCATCAGCTGGGCGGCGTATACGATCTGCCGCACGGCGTATGTAACGCGATGCTGCTGCCTTTTGTGGAAGAAGAAAATGCCAAATATGTGCCTGAGAAATTCAGATCCATTGCTAAAGCGATTGGACTTAATGTAGAGAACCAAACGGATAAACAATGCGCAGATTTCGTAATTGAGTCGATCAAGGCGTTGTCTAAAGAAGTAGGGATTCCAGCTAAATTATCCGAGCTTGGTGTAGAAGAAGTAGATCTTGATCTTTTGGCTGAAAATTCGATGAAGGATGCTTGTGCACCAGGGAACCCTTTTATTCCTACTAAAGAAGAAGTTATTACACTGTTCAAAAAAATATTATAAATCACCCCTTATCATAGGAGATTGTTTATGAATAATCACATCGCCGTTGACATCGGTGCCTCAAGTGGGCGGCTGGTGCGCGGAATATTGCAAGAAGGTATTCTTTCCTTAGAAGAGCTTCATCGCTTTAGCAATAGCTTTACGGAACAAGAGGGTTCCTGTTTCTGGGACATTGATTATTTAGTAGAGCAGATTATGATCGGGCTTCGGAAGGCTAAAACCGATGGAATTACTACCTGTACGCTCGGTATTGATACATGGGGTGTAGATTATGTGCTGGTAGATGCGGACGGGAATCGTGTTCATGAAGTATACGCCTACCGGGACCGCAGAACGGATCTGGCTGTGGATCAGGTGGCACAGCAGCTTTCACCACAAACCGTCTATGAAAAGACAGGAATCCAGCAGTTATCCATCAATACCTTGAATCAGTTATATGTTCATAAAGAAGAAGAGCTAGCGCAAGCGGATCAGATTTTACTTGTACCAGATTATCTATATTACCGACTGACTGGCCGTAAAATCAACGAGGTTACGATTGCATCTACAACACAGCTGTTGAATCTGGAAAGCCGGGATTTTGACGATGACCTATTAGAATTTTTGAATATCAGGAAAGATCAATTTGCAAAATTAACTGAGCCTGGTGTAGTGGTTGGTCCTCTTGACGAAGCTTTAATCCAACAATATGACCTGCCTGAATGCCAGCTGATCTGTGTGGCTTCCCATGATACGGCCTCAGCAGTGCTAGGTGCTCCACTTCAAGAAGGCTCAGCTTATATCAGCAGTGGAACTTGGTCTTTACTCGGTGTAGAAAGAACGGAGCCTCTAAATTCTCTAAAAGCCATGCAGGCTAACTACACCAATGAGTGGGGAGCCTACGGAACTTATAGATTCCTCAAAAATGTAATGGGCTTATGGCTTATTCAAGAGGTTCGCAGATTACTGAACAATTGTTATAGTTTTGCGGAGCTTGCAGAGCTTGCACAGGGAGAAGAGGGGTTTCGCAGCCTGATCCCTTGTAATGCACCAAGGTTTCTTAATCCATCGAACATGATAGAAGAAATCCGCAGTGCCTGTATGGAGAGTGGGCAGCCCGTTCCGGAGACACCTGGACAGTTAGCACGTTGTGTTTTTGACAGCTTGGCGTTATCCTATCTAACTTATTTGGAAGAGTTGGAGGAGCTGACAGAACGTCGGATCGAGGGATTGCAAATTGTCGGCGGCGGGGCGAACAATCGGCTTTTATGCCAACTAACCGCTGACGTTATCGGCAGGATAGTAAAGGCTGGACCAACGGAAGCGACTGCTCTAGGAAATATAGTAGTGCAGATGATTAGCACAGATTCCATTGCAGACATAACTGAGGCAAGAGCTATTATCGAACAATCTTTTGAAATAACATCATACATTCCGCAGCCGATCAAGCATTTTAATAACATTCTAAATCGTTGGAGAAGCCTTCATCTGTCCAAGGTGAATGAGCTTATCTAAGCGAAACAGACTTGCACTAATTTAGGAGGATAAACAGCATGGATCAGAGCATTATCACTAGTTATAACGAAGCCAAAAAACTATACGCAGCCCACGGTATTGATGTGGATAAAGTGCTGGAGCGACTCGCGCAAATTAAAATTTCCATACATTGCTGGCAGGGTGATGATGTAAAAGGTTTTCTTTTTAAGGAAAAAGAACTAAGCGGGGGCATTGCGGTAACGGGAAGTTATCCGGGCCGGGCGGGTACACCAGATGAACTACGTCAAGATTTAGAAAAGGCGTTATCTCTTATTCCTGGTAAACATAAGGTTAACCTGCATGCTATTTACGCAGATACAGATGAACCTGTAGATTTGGATGAACTAGAGCCACGACATTTTCAATCCTGGGTGGATTGGGCGAAGGAGCAGGGCTTAGGGCTTGATTTTAACCCTACTTGTTTCTCACATCCGAAAGCAGCCGATGGATTCACTCTCAGTCATTCGGACGCGGAGATTCGGAATTTCTGGATCAGACACTGTAAAGCTTCGCGTACGATCGCTGAGCATTTTGGGCGGGAGCTGGGTCAGCCTTGTGTGACGAACTTTTGGATTCCAGACGGATATAAGGATACGCCAGTAGATCGGCTAGCTCCGAGAGTACGTTTAAAAGAGTCGCTGGATGAGATTTTTAGTCAGGAAATAGATCCGCTTTATAATATGGATGCCTTGGAAAGTAAACTGTTTGGAATTGGTTCTGAAAGTTATGTGGTTGGCTCTCATGAATTCTATATGGGTTATGGTTTAACAAATGGAAAAGCGATCTGTTTGGATGCGGGACATTTTCATCCTACAGAAGTGATTTCGAATAAATTATCTTCGATTCTGATGTTCAGTGAGCAGCTGCTGCTGCATGTCAGCAGACCTGTCCGCTGGGACAGTGACCATGTGGTAACAATGGATGATGAGCTGCTGGAAATCGCCCGTGAATTGGTTCGCGGGGATTTACTTCCTCGTACGAATATTGGATTGGATTTCTTTGATGGCAGTATCAATCATCTCGCGGCATGGGTCATTGGCACCCGCAACACTATTAAGGCGTTGCTGCGTGCGATGCTGGAACCAGTGGAAGAGCTTAAGCAAATCGAGCGGTCCGGGGATTATACTTCACGTCTTGCTCTGGTAGAAGAGTTCAAATCGTATCCTTTTGGAGCGGTCTGGGATTACTACTGTGCATCACAAGGTACACCGGTGCGTGAGCAATGGCTTACTGAAGTGAAAAATTACGAACAAGACGTTTTGTCTTTAAGATAGAAGTGGATACGGAGAGCAGCAAATACAAAGGAGAGAATAGACTATGAGTACATCCTTGTTAGAATCAAAAGGTTATATTGCCAGCAGTGAAGCTCCATTTATTCAGGAAATGTCAGAGATCACCCGTCATATGTGGGAGCTTGGCTGGGATGAACTGAATGGTGGGAATGTCAGCTATTTACTGGATGAGAATGAGGTGGCTAAGTATATTAATGTACTGGAGCCGTTGCGCACGATCAAACTCACCTTTCCGGTAAAAGAATTAGCAGGCAAGTATTTTATCGTAACAGGTTCGGGCAAATATTTCAGAAATGTGATTAAAGACCCTGAAGCGAATTTGGGAGTGTTAAGAGTTAGCGGCAATGGCGAAAGTGTGGAAGTATTGTGGGGATTGCGGAATGGTGCAGTTCCTACGAGTGAGCTCGCTTCGCATTTTATGAGTCATATTGAACGTTTGAAAGTAGATCCCACACACCGTATCGTGCTGCATACACATGCTACAAATGTTATCGCGATGACCTTCACGCATGATCTGGACGAACTGAAGTTTACCAAAACGTTATGGGAAATGTGCACAGAGTGCCTTGTTGTTTTCCCTGATGGGGTCAGTGTTATTCCGTGGATTGTTCCGGGCAGCAGTGAAATCGGCCGTGAGACTGCCAAAAAAATGAAGGATCACCGTTTAGTCATCTGGCCGCAGCATGGGATTTTTGGCACTGGCTCCACCATGGATGCTACCTTTGGTCTAGTAGAAACGGTTGAAAAGGCTGCGACGATCTACAACTTGATTGGCGGTAGAGAAATCAAACAAAAGATCACAGACCAACAGCTATGGGATTTAGCTAAAGCATTTGGAGTTACACCTAAAGCGGGGATTCTTGAAGTCTAGAGAGTCATTATAATTTGGTGAAACCGGGCAATCGTAGATTCTGCGAGGTCCGGTTTTTGTTGTCTTTTTCTTAAAATTTGCATTTCCCATCTTTTGGGTAGATAATAAGCTTACTTAAAGTAATCAATTAATAAATTGGAGGTAACATATGAATACAGAGCAACTATTTTTACCTTTTCAAGTGGGGAATCTTTCGCTGTCGAACCGATTTGTAATGGCGCCGATGACACGCGCGCAGTCTCCGAAGGGTGTGCCGGGAAGCAATGTTGCCGCTTATTATCGTAGACGTGCAGAGGGTGGAGTGGGATTAATTGTTACTGAGGGTACTGCGATAAATCATCCAGCGGCTGTCAGTCACCAAGATATTCCTAATATACATGAAGAAGCATCTTTAGAAGGCTGGAAGAAGGTTGTGGAAGAGGTTCACGCAGCTGGCGGCAAGATCATCCCGCAGCTTTGGCATGTGGGGATGGCGCGTACAATCGGCGAGTATCCTAACGTTGAAGCCCTTCCTGTAGGCCCTTCGGGTCTTAATTTAGCAGGTGAGCCGGTGACAGAGCCGCTGACCACAGAAGAGGTTGAAAGCTTAGTAACAGCCTTCGCTCAAGCGGCGGCAAATGCCAAAAGCGTTGGCTTTGATGGCATCGAACTGCATGGCGCTCATGGGTATCTGATAGACCAGTTCTTCTGGAATAGAACGAATAAACGTACCGATCGTTACGGTGGCGATTTGGTAGGAAGAACAACATTCGCTGTCGAGATCATTAAAGCATGCCGTCAAGCGGTTGGACCAGACTTCCCAATCGTGCTGCGCTTTTCCCAGTGGAAGCTGGGGGCGTATGATGAGAAGCTGGCGAAGACTCCAGAAGAACTTGCAAGTTTCCTGGCCCCGCTTAGCGAAGCGGGTGTAGATATCTTTCATTGCTCGACCCGACGCTTCAGTCAACCTGAATTTGCTGGCTCTGATCTTAATTTAGCTGGGTGGACTAAGAAGCTTACCGGGAAGCCGTGTATTACAGTAGGCTCTATTGGCCTGCAAAGCGATTTCTTCGAGGAAGATAAAGCTCAGAAGCCTGAGGATAATATTGATGAGTTAACTGAAAGGTTTGATCGGGAGGAGTTTGATTTGGTTGCAGTGGGCAGAGCGCTTATTAGCGATCCGGCTTGGCCTGCCAAAGTACAGAGTGGAGCGATAGACGAAATCATCCCATTTACTCCTGAAGCAACGAATACGCTTTACTAAAACTAGCAGAATATACAATGACTATTTTTTTAGGTAAGAGGCTGTGTAACTGTTTCAAGAGTAGTGTATCTGCTTATAATAGTAGCATACCCCCCTTAATATGATAGAACTTGACCCTGCCAAACGTTGGCGGGGTATTTTTTTGTCGATATGCAACGCTTCATTACATCATAAATAGACCGGGCACTTCTATGTTAGGCCAGCATTATGTTATAATTTTAAATTAGCAAAGTATAAAAATAATTGTTGAACAATAGAGGACGTGAAAACAGCATGACAAAGGGGAACCATAACTCACCGGACTTAAAATCCGGCAAGGGTTCTAAGGATTATTCGAAATATTTTGATTTTAGTGATGCAAAGGTAATTAGTGAAGAGGAAGGTAAGGTTACTTACCGGATTAAAGGAAGAAATGTGCAAATTAATAGCCAGCCTGACTATAAAGAAGGAAAACGGCGCGGCAAGGAAGAAATAGAAGTGCATTATGATTTCGAGATTCCTGAAGAGATGCAGAATTTCGGAGTGGGCAAATATTATCATATAACGACTTATGGCTGCCAAATGAATGAGCATGACACGGAAACGATGAAGGGCCTATTGGAACAGATGGGCTACCGCAGTGTCGCTGACCGGAATGACGCGGATCTCATTTTGCTGAATACTTGTGCGATTCGGGAGAACGCCGAGGATAAGGTATTTGGAGAGCTAGGACATCTTAAGAACCTGAAGATCGAGAAGCCGGGTCTGTTGTTAGGGGTATGCGGTTGCATGTCCCAAGAGGAAGGCGTAGTCAACCGGATTATGTCAAAGCATGGCTTCGTGGATATGATCTTCGGTACGCATAATATTCATAGGTTGCCACACCTCATTAAAGAAGCGGTATTTAGTAAGGAGCTTGTGGTTGAGGTATGGTCCAAAGAAGGCGACATTATTGAGAACTTGCCGAAGAAGCGGGAAGGCATGCGCGCTTGGGTGAACATTATGTATGGCTGTGATAAGTTCTGCACGTATTGCATCGTACCGTTTACACGCGGTAAAGAACGCAGTCGTCGTCCAGAGGACGTTATCGCTGAGGTGAGAGAGCTTGCGCGCCAAGGCTTCAAGGAAGTAACGCTATTGGGGCAGAACGTAAATGCTTACGGTAAAGATTTTACGGATATTGATTACACCTTCGGGAACCTGATGGATGATATGCGTCTGATTGATATTCCGCGCATTCGCTTCATGACATCGCATCCACGAGATTTTGACGATAAATTGATTGAGGTTTTAGGCAAAGGCGGCAACTTGGTGGAGCATATCCATCTGCCGGTTCAATCGGGAAGTACTGCCGTTCTTAAGAAAATGAGCCGTAAATATACCCGGGAAGCTTATCTGGAATTAGTACGCAAGATTAAGATAAGTGTGCCGAATGCTGTATTAAGTACCGATATTATCGTTGGTTTCCCTGGGGAGACTGATGAGCAATTTGAAGATACCCTATCGCTTGTGCGTGAGGTTGGGTATGATATGGCATATACGTTCATTTATTCTCCACGTGAGGGCACACCAGCAGCGGCGATGGAAGATAATGTACCGATGTCGGTGAAGAGTGAACGTCTGCAAAGATTAAATGATCTCATCAAAGAGAACAGCCGGATCATTAATGACCGGATGCTGGGTGAAGTTGTAGAGGTGCTGGTTGAAGGGGAGAGTAAGAATAACTCCGAAGTCCTTTCCGGCCGTTCCCGCGCTAACAAGCTGGTCCATTTTGAAGGTCCTAAGGAGCTTATCGGCACATTTGTGAACGTGAGAATTACAGATACCAAAACATGGTACATTAAAGGGGATATTGTGGTCGAGGCCGCAGCTGTTCATTAATCACATACGAATGGGGAGATGACTAATGAGTACAGAAGAACAACAGTTGAATAAATATGGAATGAAAACTTATAATACCCGTGATCTGATCGTTCGCGAGGATATTATGGGCAAAGCTAAAGAACTAGCATCATTAATCTCAACCAGTGAAGAGGTACGCCATTTTCAACAGGCTGAGCAAAAAATTCTTAATCACGAGCGTGTGCAAGGACTGATTGCAACCATTAAGAAAAAACAAAAAGAAATCGTGGCCTTCGAAAGCTTCAATAATAAAGATATGGTCGCCAAAATTGAACGTGAAATTGAAGTGCTGCAAGATGAGATCGACGGTATTCCAGTCGTGAACGAATTTCAGCAAAGCCAGAGCGACATTAATTATTTGCTCCAGCTGGTAATTTCCGTGATTAGAGATACCGTTTCGGAAAAAATAAATGTGGAAGCCGGCACTGATGCGCCTCCGACCACATGCGGATAACCCACACTCAGTTCAGGGGGCGGATGCAGATCCGTCCCTTTATTTCAATATAAGAGGTAGAAGTAAAGTACATGAACATACATAATCCTTATAATTCAACGACAACGTCGTTTCTCATATAGTCTTTTTGTAGGATAATGTAAAATAATGGAATTCGGTGTTGATTTATGAAGAACATGTTTGGTACATTTAAAGATACGAATAAGTAAAACTACAGCTTCGGAAAAGGATGGGGCAATTATGAGCGACAATGGGGAATTAACCTATAACGCCAAAAAATATCGTACACCGGATGGTGTTCCGGCCGACATTGTAATGTTTACACTGACCAAACGCGAACGGAAGACGGTCACCAAGACGCTGCCTTTACGTGAGTTGAAGGTAATGTTAATTAGACGGAAAAAATGGCCGTGTGCAGGCATGTGGGCTCTACCAGGCGGATTCTGTCAGGAAGATGAGTCTATATATGATGCTGCAACTCGTGAGCTGAAAGAAGAGACTGGTGTCGATGGAGGTCACTTAGAATATCTTGGGGTTTATAGTACACCTGGCCGCGACCCTCGGGGATGGATTATCAGCCATGCCTTTTTCGCTTTAGTAGAAGAGTGGATGCTGGAGCAAAGACAAGCTTCCGACGATGCGGGTGAAGTGGGTTTATTTACGTTACAGGAAGCGTTAGAAGAACTGGAGCTCGCTTTTGACCACCATGAAATCATCAAGGATGCATACGTACGTATCCAACAGCAAATGCTGCAGACAACGATAGCAAGACAGTTTTTGCCTAGGCATTTTACGCTAAGTGAGCTTTATCAGGTGATTCAGACAGTAGTGCCGGAATTTAAAGAACCAAATTTTATTCGTAAAATCACGTCAACACGCAGCCGTCAGGGTATATTAAAAGAAGTGAGAGATGAAGAGGGCAATGCACTCAGCTCCAATCAATACTCACAACGCCCGGCTCAGCTGTATATGTTTACAGATCACGAGCCATTGTTGTCTATTTATACGTAGTGTCTTAAATCAGGGGAGGGACGATTCTCATGAGAGCACTAATAGTAATTGACTTTACCAATGATTTTGTCGATGGGAATTTACCGGTTGGGCAGCCTGCAATCGATATCGAGCCAAGAATCAGCCAATTAACGTCTGAGTTTGTCCAAAATGGCGATTATGTTGTAATGGCTGTTGATTTACATGAAGACAATGATCCTTATCATCCCGAGAGTAAACTGTTTCCACCTCACAATGTACGAGGGACTAGAGGGCGGGAGCTTTATGGAAGTTTGAAAACTGTTTATGAAGCTGACCAGGATTCCATCTATTGGATGGATAAAACTCGATATAGCGCTTTTAGTGGAACTGATCTGGAGATTAAGCTGCGGGAACGTGGCATTACTGACCTTCATTTGATTGGCGTATGTACAGATATATGTGTTTTGCACACTGCGGTGGATGCATATAACAAAGGTTTTACTATTACTGTGCACGAAGATGCGGTCGCCAGCTTCAACGCGGATGGACATAAATGGGCACTAAATCATTTCCGGGGAAGTTTAGGAGCAGACGTTGTTAAGGCATAATACTATAAAAAACATACACATACAGCAACGTGGATATTAGGAGATGAGGACTTGAAGAGAGAACTTGCGCTACATACAGATAAATATCAGATCAATATGATGTATGCCCACTGGGTGAATGGAAGCCATAAGCGAAAAGCTGTATTTGAAGCTTATTTCCGCAAATTGCCTTTCGGAAACGGCTATGCCGTGTTCGCAGGATTAGAGCGTATCGTTGGGTACATCGGCGGCTTGCGTTTCACCGAAGATGATATCCGTTACTTATCGGAGCAAGAAGAAAATTACGCTCCTGCTTTTTTGGAAGAATTGCTGCAATTTCATTTTCAGGGCAACGTTTATTCGATGAAAGAAGGGGCGTTGATTTTCCCGGATGAACCACTAATCCGTGTGGAAGGGACGATCATGGAAGCGCAACTGGTGGAGACCGCTATTCTGAACTTCATGAACTACCAGACGCTGATCGCTACGAAAGCTTCCCGAATCAAGCAGGTAGCTCCGAATGATATACTCCTGGAGTTTGGTACCCGTCGGGCACAAGAAGCGGATGCGGCGGTCTGGGGCGCTAGAGCGGCCTATATCGGCGGCTTTGATGCAACCTCCAACATGCTGGCAGGTAAAATGTTTGGCATCCCTACCAAAGGTACACATGCTCATTCTTGGGTTCAGAGCTTCAGCAGCGAGCAGGAAGCTTTTGATGCTTATGCTAAGGTGATGCCGGATGAAGTTACACTATTAGTTGATACCTTCGATACGTTGCGCAGTGGTGTGCCGAATGCGATTAGAACCGCCAAAAAGCTTGAAGCTCAAGGTAAAAAGATGATCGGTATCCGCTTAGACAGCGGTGACTTGGCCTATCTATCCCGGCAGGCACGGAATATGCTGGATGAAGCGGGGCTCGATTATGTGAAGATTGTGGCGTCCAACGATCTGGATGAGAATACAATCATGGATCTGAAGCTGCAAGGTGCAGCCATCGACACATGGGGTGTAGGCACACAATTGATTACGGCTTCGGATCAACCCTCTTTGGGTGGGGTCTATAAGCTGGTAGAAATTGAGTCCGCAACTGGAGAAATGGTACCGACAATCAAGATTTCTTCTAACCCTGAAAAAGTATCCACACCAGGCAGCAAGGACGTATTCCGGATTATCGGGAAAAATGGCAAAGCGCTAGCAGATTATATCTGCTTCCCGGAAGAGGAAGCTCCACGTAACGGCGGTCGGGTGAAGCTGTTTAATCCGCTGCATCCATACATGCACAAGTATGTGGAGCGTTATGAAGCACTGCCAATGCTTGAACCGATTTACGTGAACGGCTTCCAAGTTTATACTTTGCCGGATCTGAATGAAGTTCGCCGTTACCATCGGGAGCAGAAGGATCTGTTCTGGCCGGAATATCTGCGTAAGCTCAATCCAGAGGTGTACCGGGTGAATCTGAGTGAGAAGGTCTGGACCAGCAAGCAACAATTGATCGCGGAGCATATTCAGCCGGAGATCGAGTAGATTTTGTAGTTTCGATGGAAAGAAGCACGGGAAGATTAGATTCCCGTGCTTTTTTGCGTTTGGGTGAAGCTTGCGTTGGGTGAAGCTTGCGTTTGTTAACTTCGAAAGCCGTGAGTTTATTTTCTGAAAGTATATTAAGCTAGTTTGTCCGCGTATATCTGATTTGGCTTTTGTTGCATTTTGTGCAACAGAACACTAGTTAAAGTATATCGACAAATTATCATACCGCCAAAAGAATAAGTACATCCCGTAGAATGAGGCGAATCCGGTGCGAGTGGGCAAATCAACGGTATAAATCCCGCAGAATGAGGCGAATCCGGTGCGAGTGGGCAAATCAACGGTATAAATCCCGCAGAATGAGGTGCATCCGGTGTGAGTGAGCAAATCAACGGTATAAATCCCGCAGAATGAGGCGAATCCGGTGCGATTAGGTAAATCAACGGTATAAATCCCGTAGAATGAGGCGAATCCGGTGTGAGTGAGCAAATCAACGGTATAAATCCCGTAGAATGAGGCGCATCCGGTGTGAGTAGGTAAATCAACGGTATAAATCCTGTAGAATGAGGCGCATCCGGTGTGAGTAGGTAAATCAACGGTATATATACCGCAGAATGAGGCGAATCCGGTGCGAGTGAGCAAATCAACGGTATATATACCGCAGAATGAGGCATATCCGGTGTGAGTAGGTAAATCAACGGTATAAATCCCGCAGAATGGGGCGCATCCGGTGTGAGTGAGCAAATCAACGGTATAAATCCCGCAGAATGAGGCGAATCCAGTACGAGGAGGCAAATCCAGTACGAGGATGCAAATCAACGGTATAAATCCCGTAGAATGAGGCGCATCCGGTGTGAGTGAGCAAATCAACGGTATAAATCCCGCAGAATGAGGCGCATCCGGTGTGAGTAGGTAAATCAACGGTATAAAACCCGCAGAAGGAGGCGCATCCGGTGCGAGGAGGCAAATCAACGGTATAAATCCCGTAGAATGAGGCGAATCCGGTGTGAGTAGGTAAATCAACGGTATAAATCCCGCAGAATGAGGCGAATCCGGTGCGAGTGAGCAAATCAACGGTATAAATCCCGTAGAATGAGGCGCATCCGGTGTGAGTAGGTAAATCAACGGTATATATACCGCAGAATGGGGCGTATCCGGTGCGAGTGAGCAAATCAACGGTCCCATAAGAAAAGGTGTATCCCCGTTCTACGCGATCGCGAAGAACAATGGATACACCTTTTTTCATGTAAGTGCGAGATATATAGTTTAGTTCTTCTTTCGGAATTTAGCGAATGACCAGATGGTAAGCATCAGCAGGAAGCCCAGACATGTGCCTATGCTGATCCGGTTCTGAGTGTCGAAAAGGAAGGAAATCGTGATAACCGACAAACAGATAAGCGTCAAAATCGTAATATAAGGGAAACCCCACACTTTAAAGCTTGGCTCTTTAGGATAGGTTTTCCGCAGCTTCAGCTGTGATAGGCAGATGCTGATCCATACCAAGCTTACTACGAAGCCGGGAACAGCCATCAGCAGCCGGAAAAGTCCATCCTGTGCGAAGTACGCTAACATAGAACCAACAAAAAGAACTATAGCGCAAAGTTTAAGACTGTTGATCGGCACACCTTTTGCTGAGGTCTTTGCTAAGCTACGTGGAGCTTCACCCTGTGAAGCCAAAGAGTGCAACATCCGTGTGGCGCCGTAGATACCAGAGTTAGCAGCAGAGAGCACAGCCGTAATCAGTATGAAGTTCATAACATGGTCAGCACCCTTAAGTCCTGTAGCCGCTAATACCTGCACAAAGGGGCTGGTATGCTCGTTAAGCTGATTCCAAGGAATTAACCCACAGATGATCAGAATTGGAATGGTGTAGAACAGAATAACACGTAAAATGAAGCTTTTGACAACTCTAGGCAACACTTTTTCTGCATCTTGAGTTTCTGTTAAAGTTAGTCCAATCAGCTCAGATCCGCCGTAGGAGAACATGACGACCAGAAGGGCAGAGAAGATAGGTGTCCAACCTTGTGGGAATAATCCGCCATAATCCGTAAAATTACTTAAATAGGGAGTCCCTTCAGACATAGGCAATAGCCCAAACAATAATGCAGCTCCCAGAATAATAAAGATGATAATCATAGCTATTTTGATTCCTGCTAACCAAAACTCCGTCTCTCCATAACCGCTTACACTCATCATATTGATGCCAATAATTAAAGCACCACTTGCTAGACTCAGTAGCCATAATGGAACATCCGGTAACCAGTACTGCAAGAAGCTTCCTGCCGCCAGCACTTCGATCACGCAGACAGTCAACCACATGAAGCAATATAGCCAACCCACGATAAAGGAGAGCCGTTCTCCAAAAGCCTCGCGGATGAATTCCTTCATATTTTTGTTCGGGTATACCGTGGCCATTTCGGCAATTGCACCCATAACGACTAGTAGCAGCAAGCCTGCCAATACATAGGAGAGAACAACCCCTGGTCCAGCAATGCTTATCGTCTCAGAGCTTCCTTTAAAAATCCCCGTACCGATTACGCCGCCCATCGCCATAAAGCTGATATGCCGTGGAAGCAATTTTTTTTGTAATGATGCTTCGTTTGACTTCACATTTAATGCCTCCTAAGTAGGTTCAAAAAATTACACCAAGAATCAGTTTATCCTGAAATGGACTAGTTGAAAAGTATAAATGATACACATTTGTAGAAATAGAGGTGATTTTTCATCGGTGTGTGATATTTATCATGAAGAATGTGATGAATTTAACATCTTAATTTTTAATTTTATTGCTAAATGAAAGTAGATAAATAAGCTTAGGCAACACTTGGAAAATGCAAGATTTGTCACTTCGCGTCTTGCAAAATCAAGTTACAATCGTTGAAAAAGTCAAAAGGATATTATACTAGATGACATTCTGAAAGGGGCTATGTCGGTGGTACAGTTACCAAAAGTGAACGAGCTCGGATTTTTTGAGATTCGTCTGGAGTCAATTGGAGGGTTGGGTGCGAACCTGGCTGGTAAAATGCTTGCAGAAGCAGGTGTTGTCGGTGCTGGAATGAATGGGGTCAGCTTTTCGTCATATGGTTCGGAGAAGAAGGGATCAGCGGTAAAAGCGCATATCCGGTTTTGTGATTTGAATACGCCTATTCGTGACACGTCTCCGGTTGAGCGTCCGCATGTTGTTGGGGTATTTCACGAAGCATTAGCAAAGACAGTTAACGTAATTAGCGGAATTTATGAACATAGCACAGTATTGGTGAACTCAGCAAAATCGCCGGAGGAATTGAAATCCTCCCTGAATATGATGGCAGGAACTATTGCAGTCGTTGATGCTACAACGATCGCCTTAGATGAGAAAAACCGCGTTAATATGGCGATGCTAGGCGCGTTGTTCCGGATGTGTGATTTCTTGGACCCTGAAATTATGAAAGGCGTTATAGAGAAATCACTAGGCAAAAAATATCCACAGGCAGTACAGTCAGCACTGACTACTTTCGACCGTGGATTTAATGAAGTTAAGTTTATGCATTTTCCACTGCCTGCGGGCGTGACAATGCCTGAGTTCGTGCGGTCTGATATTTCCGCATTGGGTTATGAAACACAGCCTATCGGCGGTACCATTACGAATCCTGGCAGCAGCTTTTTAAAGAACTTGAGCATTTCTCGCTCCGGTTTGCTGCCTCATTTTAAGCAGGAGGATTGTATTCATTGTGCGCAGTGCGATACGGTGTGTCCTGATCTGTGTTTTGTTTGGGATGAGCAGCCTGATAAGAAGGGACGTCCACAAATGTTCCTGCAAGGTATTGATTATCAATACTGCAAAGGCTGTTTAAAATGTGTAGAAGCTTGTCCTACAACTGCCTTGTCTGGCGAACGTGAGGAAGAGGGCTACGCAGAGAGTCATACGGTCCGGCATATTTTTGATCTCGTTACTGAGGCCTAATTAACGGAGGAAAGGTGGAATACACGTGGCTATAGATTATGAAAAAGAAGTAGGCTCTGCTAAAGTAGAGCAGAAATTCCTATATGAATCCGGCAATGAAATGGCGGCTTATGCTGCTCATCAGATAAATTATCATGTAATGGGGTATTTTCCGATTTCTCCATCGACAGAAGTAGCGCAATTTCTTGATACGATGAAAGCGAATGGCCAGCATGATATTATGCTGATTCCGTCAGATGGCGAGCATAGCTCTGCTGGTATCTGTTATGGCGCTTCAACGGCTGGCGGACGTGTATTTAATGCTACCAGTGCCCAAGGTTATATGTTCATGCTTGAGCAATTGCCTGTACAAGCTGGTACGCGTATGCCTATGGTTATGAATCTAATCTGCCGTTCGATCTCTGGACCGCTGAATATTCACGGGGACCATTCAGATTTGTATTTTGCTTTGAATACAGGTTGGCCTATTTTAATGTGCCGGGATCCACAATCTATTTATGATATGAACCTAATGGCATTGAAGCTTGCGGAACATGCTAAAGTTCGTCTTCCGGTAATGGTGGCTTCAGATGGATATTTCACCTCCCACCAGAAACGCCGCGTTCAAGCTTTTACTCATCGGGAGGATGTTCATAAATTTGTTGGACCACAACCTCCAACAGGCTTTACCGATACTTTAGACCGCAATAATCCGGTAACGGTTGGTCCTTATATGAACGAACCTGACTATATTAACAACCGCTATCAGCAGTCCGTAGCTATGTACAATGCGGGAGAAGTTTTTGAAGAAATTACGAAGGAATTTGCTGAGTTAACCGGACGTCATTATCCAATGATCGAGGAATATCGGATGGAAGATGCTGAAGTAGCCGTATTCTTGATGAATTCTGCCTCTGAGATTATTAAGGATGTTGTGGATCAGCTTCGGTTGCAAGGGATCAAAGCCGGTGCAATCTCGCCGAATATGATCCGTCCTTTCCCGCAGAAGCAAATTGCTGAAGCGCTGAAAAATGTTAAAGCAATAACCGTTGGTGACCGTGCAGATTCTGTTGGCGGACATGGTGGTAACATGGTCAATGAAATCAAGGCAGCCCTGTTCACATATGGCAACACTACGACTAAAGTAATTAGCCGTATCTACGGTTTGGGTGGTAAGGACTTCTACGCAGAAGATGGTCATGCCTTTTTCCAATTAGCAATAGATGCTGTTGCTGCAGATCGAGTAGACATACCATTTGATTATTATGGCCACAATCCGGGTACACCAGATAAAGCTCCGCAACGTCTTCTGAAGCCAATGGACTTTGACTCACTGAAGACAGGCTTAATCACTGTGAAACAGGATGAAGCAACAGGCAAATTAAGCGTACGGATTCCGCCACTGCGCAGCTTAACGAAGAAACCTAAACGGCTCTCCCCAGGGCATGGTGCGTGTCCAGGTTGCGGGATTTTCTCAGGACTGGAGACTTTCTTCAAAGGGATTGAAGGGGATATCGTCGCACTTTATCATACAGGCTGTGCCATGGTAACGACTACGGGGTATCCGTATTCCTCCCATAAATCAACGTTTATCCATAATCTTTTCCAAAATGGAGCAGCTACCTTGTCCGGTGTCGTAGAGATGTTCTGGGAACGCAAACGTCGCGGTGAGCTGGATGGACTAGGGCTTAAAGAGGACTTTACGTTTGTTATGGTAACCGGAGATGGCGGTATGGACATCGGGATGGGACCGGCAATTGGAGCTGCACTGCGTGGTCACAAAATGATTATTGTAGAGTACGATAACGAGGGTTACATGAATACTGGAGCACAGCAGTCCTATTCGACACCACTGGGTCACCGTACTTCAACCTCCAGTATCGGCAAGCAGCAGCAAGGTAAAGTTACTCAGCATAAAGATACAGCACAAATTATGGCGGCTACTAACATTCCTTATGTCTTCACGGGTTCGGAGGCTTATCCGCAGGATCTGGTGAAAAAAGCGGCAAAAGCACAGTGGTACGCACAAAACGAAGGTTTGGTGTATGGTAAAATCCTGATCGCATGTCCGCTAAACTGGATGTCTGATGATAAGGAAGGCACGAACATCGTATCATTAGCTGTTGAGTCTTGCTTCTTCCCGTTATATGAAGTAGAGCATGGTTCTACGAATATCACATATAATCCTGAAGATAAGGGCAAACGTGTTGAGCTCTCAGCATGGCTGAAGACAATGGGTAAAACTCGTCATTTGTTGAAACCTGAGAATGAGCCAGCTTTACACAGCTTCGAAGAAGAAGTTGAGCGCCGTTGGAATCGTCTCAAGGCAAAACACGAACATCCTGACTTATAAGCTGTGTTTATCTCCAGTATATAAAATATGAAATAACCCGGCAGATTTGTCTGCCGGGTTTTTTGTGATTAGGGAGCATTTGCGCGTAAGAAGCAGTTTTCGGACACCACTGACCTTAAACACAGCTTTCTCTCCCGTTTGAAATTCTAACGGACTCCATAGCAGTTATCGGCCCTAAAACTCCCAAAATGAACCCTTTTTGAAGGAATAGTGTCACTGGAGTCCGCGAAACTTCTGAAAAAGCTAAAAACCAGCAAATAACGTCTCTTAGGTCCTATGTGTTAAAAACTTGGTCATTTACAGTTAGAATAAAGTCCAGTTTCCTTTTACTCTTGCATGTTGCTCTGCTCTAACCAGAAGATAGCGGGTACAAATGACAAGACAAGCACTACCTACGATTAAAGCGCCGAGAGCCCACCACCAGCTAATACCGATATTATCGTATAACGCCCCGCGCACAAGAACCAGACTATATGTGAGTGGAAACAGAAGGGATAAACCCGTTGCCCATGCTGGGAATACTGCTGGTGGAATACGAACCCCGCCAAACAGCTCCATTGGTGCTTGAAAGATGTAATAGAGTAGCCCTGAATCCCTTGAGAAGAGAGATATCGCACACAGCAAAGCTCCCCATATAACCGCTGATATCATGATAAGTATTAATACAGGTATTAAGGCGCCCCAGTTAACAGTCGTTACGTCCGCAAGAAAAATGAAAGTCAGAATGGAGAAGCAAGCGAACATCCATATTCCGTGAAATAGTGAATATACGGAACGTCCATACAGGAAGGCCATTTTTGACGCTGGCGTTAGGAACACTACCTCAAGTGTACCCCCTTTGCGTTCTTGTTCGAATAACCATGCGGCTTGCACAACCGTCCAGTATAACTGAAAGACGAGATATCCGCTCAGCAGAAAAAGGGGAATCCGTCCATCTGGTATTACTTTTGAGAGTGCTGATCCTGCTCCGGTTCTAAAGGGCTGCATAGTAAAGTAGGTGGTTAAAAAGGTGAGCGCCGGCCAGAGTAGAAGTGAAAAAAACACTGCGCGTCCCTTAACTCTATTTCGATGCTGCTTAGTGATCTCCGCGCTAAGGGTAAACCATAAACTATGTAAGTTCATGATACCCTTCCTTCCGAAAGGAGGATAATCGCATCCTCCAAAGTAGGTTTTTCGGATGCGAAGCTTTTAATGCTAAGTCCCTGCTCAGTAGTCCATGGCAGGAGCTCTGTAATGATTCTATCAGCCAAAGGTGTCTTTACAGAAATGCGCTGCAGTCCATCATTTTGAAGTTCTAGTTTTTCTGTTGCGCAGACACCCATTAATTCCGCAGGCTGAGTAAATGTTCGTAGATGCTCTATTAGCTTGGGACGAAGTGATTCATGCCAGCCTGTAACCTCTAAATGAGCAGTTTGCGAGCCTGCAACCTGATGGACAATCCGCTCAGGTTTGTCACAGAGCAGAAGCTCGCCTCGATTCAGTACATAAACTCGGTCACAAAGTTCTTCGACCTCCTGTAAATAATGGCTGGTCAGAAGGATACCCTTTCCACTGTCCAGTGCAAGCTTTCTTATCGTACTGCGAAGCTGCCTGGCAATAGGGGCATCAAGGCCAAGTGTGGGCTCATCTAGAAATAAGTATTGTGGATCGTTGATAAGCCCGCGGGCGATTTGCAGCCGTTGCTTCATCCCTTTAGAATATTGTTCAACGGGTTGGTCAGCAGCTTGGGTCAAACCTACTTCCTCCAGAAGACGTCCTGCTTCTCTAGCGATGTGAGGGCTGTTCATTCCATAGAGTTTACCGAAGTATTGAAGATTCTCTCTACCAGTGAGCCGCCAGTACAACATTCGTTCTCCTCCGGCGATCATATTTACTTTTTGCTGAATGGCCTGTCGATTTTTGTGTAGTGACATTCCATCGACTTCAATCCTGCCGGAGGTTGGCTCTAGGAGAGTAGAAAGCATACGTATTGTTGTGGTTTTTCCAGCGCCATTTAGACCGAGAAGACCTACGATTTCCCCCGCAGCGATATCTAAAGATAGTGATTTCACTGCTGTCACTGATCTTTTTTCCGAACGGAACCAGCTCAGTTTATGTTTGCTCTCGTAAATCTTAGTAACTTCATGCATATTAATCAATGGTTTCACCCCTCCAAGGTTTTAGAATCGTTCGAATAACCCGCGCTCTATGCGCCGGTTTGTCCATTGACCAACCGTTATGTATACAACACTAAGCAGTATGATTGGCCATATGTCAGGTAATCGTATTGCTTCTCCAGTTAGCAGCGAGCCTCGAAGGAGTTGTAGCGCATAGGTCAATGGGAAAATCTTACCTATAGCCTGCAAGTAGTCAGGCAAGTATTGCCTTGGAAACTGAAATCCACACAGTAGAGCAGTTAGCGTAAATAGAGTATTTTGCACAATGAAGGTGTCCCTTGTATAAAGCATAATGCTTCCTAGCACCAGCGCCATCGCATAACACGATAGTAAAAATAGCAAAATTCCCACGAAGACAGATATGAAGTGAACAGAGGGGAGTCGAAGTCCTGCTAAAAGGCCAAAGAAGAGAACTACCAGCAATTCCGCCCCACTTCGATACAACTGCTGGACTGCGTTTCCTAGAAAATAACCGCTCCGGCTTGAAGGGGAGAGCAACAGTGCCTCAAGTGTACCTTCTCTCCATTCGGTAATAAGTGCCCTGGATACGTTCATCATCATACTGACGGAAAATATACTGAGCATACCTCCAATAATTACATAGGTCAGATAGTCCTCACTGCCACTATAGATAGCAAATTTTGAATCTATATCCCCTTTGATTAGATACACATAAGAAAAATAAGAGATGATGACTAGATAAACTCCATCAATAATGTGCCCGAATGTAAAGGTCCAGGGAAAGGCTCTAAGATTAGATTTTTGGTTTCTTTTTAGGGTTGCGATAGCGATATGCCACATATGTACTCACACCTTTCATTAACCTCATTGTTCAAGGTACTGCCTTTGCAGGATGAGCAGATTATCAAAGACTTCTTTGTTCACTGAATAAAATAAATAATTCCCTTTTCGCTGTGATTGGGTAAATCCTGCTTCACTTAGTTGTTTTAGCTGTTTAGAGACCGCAGCTTCAGAAATACCCAATATTGGCGCAAGCTGCTTGGTACAGTGCGGCCCTTTCCACAGCAGTTTCAGAATTCGCATCCGCGTATCATCACTTAAAGCTTTGAGTTGGCGCAACAGGTCACTCGGCGGTCCCCCACTAAAGGCAAGACCGGGAACATCCACCGTGAGAGGCAAAAATAAAGTGTCTTCGAACCAGCCAACAAGCAGATGCGGAAATATGAATGTAGAAGGAAAAACGTACACTTGTCCAAGCTGGTCATAAGGAAAGTAATACGTTACAGCCTTTTGTACTGTCAGAGTCCCGTTCTCTGAGAGGAGGCGTGGGTGGAGCGTATTTAGTGCCTTTTCCGGGGAACGACTGGCTAAGTCTTGAAACTGAGCGGCTGAGATGTTCATAAATGGTTCAATATAGTCCCATTCCTGCCCGAAATAATCATGTTCGTATGTAATTAATGTTGAGATTAATAGCTTGCGAACACTAGCCAGATTGTTTATCAGGTACTTCACGTTTCCACTCAACTTCATCAGCGAACGCTTGCTTTCAGATTCATTCAGCCATTCGACTATGGTACTTAGTGCAATTTCTTGATTCATAAATAGATACACTAGCTCTGCATCCGGAAGTTTTTTGAGTAGGGTGATTCCTTGATTGCAAGAAATAGGGACACCCATACGGTCCGGTAAATCTAGCAGAGCGATCCAACGTTCTGACAACTGCCCAAGTGTGTGGATGTTCTCCTGTAGAGCAAGAGGCATTCTTTTCTTGAGCTCCAAAGCCCATTGTAATCTTGTTGGATGGTGTTCTGGTTGATGAAAGACATGCAGACTGCATAATAACTCATGAAAAGGACTGACGACCGTTTTGATCTTTCGATTTAAAGTTTGGAGTGAGCTCATCTCTTTCCTTTCCGATTAACTGTTTGGTTAATCAAAAACCACTTTCGCGTAAAGTGTTCAAAATTATAGGGGGAATGGTCAGGATTGTCAAATCTTTTATGCAGAAAAAAGCGAGAGCACATCCCCATGCGTTGGACATGGATGTTTCTCTCACTTATAGGATTCTTTTAATAGAGTTATGAAGTAGAGTTTTATCTTCTGCCTCTAGGCATCATAGAGTTATCGCACATGATATCTTTAACAGAATAGGTATAGCAATGGCGAGGAACTGGGACACAGTGATGGCGTCTAACGATTTCTACCGGGTGAATAACATTCACAACTTGAGGGTGGTAATAATCTTGATAAACCACCTTAGGTGGGTCGGTGACAGTTTGGGCCGGACATTTTGGACATTCTTCTGACATTTCCTTCAGCTCCTTTGTGTGTGAACTTACCGTATTATACGCACAGAACAAAGGTATGCTTGGTTATTTGTCTAGTTTATAAAAAAATGGGTGGGATTATTGTTTGTATATCTCTCGCATTACATGACGAAGCTCCGGGATAATAAGCCGTTCCATAGCCAATTTAACGGCTCCAGTGGAGCCGGGCATAGAAAAAATAGCTGTGTTGCCAATCGTACCTGCAATTGCTCGACTAAGGATTGCTGCAGAACCGATGTCTTCTGTGTAGCTTAACATTCGAAAAATCTCACCGAAGCCCGGCAGCGTTTTATCCAGCAAGGATGAAACTGCTTCGTAGGTGGTATCACGGGGAGAAATTCCTGTTCCACCCGTGAGCAGCACGGCTTCAACTCCAGTGTGATCAGCGTTTTTATAGAGTAGTTCACGAATGTCTTGATAGTTGTCTTTGATAATGGTGCGCCCTATAACTTCATATCCGGCAGCCTCAAGCATGGATTGGATTAAAGCTCCACCGGTATCGGTTTCGGTAGTTCTGGTGTCGGAGACGGTAATGATATAGCAGGATACGGATTGTGGTGCTTCCTTCCGATGTTCTTCAACGGATGACAATGAGATCAGCTCCTAAATTAGAGATGTTCTCATGATAGGGTATGGAGGAAGCAAAGACAAGTTTCGTTATCCAGCGCTAATCTTTTGAGGTTATAGGGATGCCGCTTGCGTGCTTTGGCATCATGTAGTAAACTCGCTACCATACCCGTAATTTGCAAGGAGCGATGAATCATGGAACAGGTTGTACCTGTGTATATATTGTCAGGATTTCTGGGAAGCGGCAAAACTACCCTGCTGCAGCGCCTGCTGGAACATTGGAAAGATCAGGGCTTACGCCCGGCAGTAGTGATGAATGAGCTGGGTGAAGTGAATCTGGATGGGCTGCTGGTTGAGCAAACCGTTCCTATGGCTGAGCTGCTCGGCGGCTGTATCTGCTGTTCTATCCGAGGAGATCTCAGTACAGAGCTAACTACTCTTATCAAGAAGGAATCACCGGATGTTGTTGTTATTGAGGCCACAGGTGCGGCGAACCCGCTGGAAATTGTAGATGGCGTAACCGAAACTTCACTGTATCAAAAAGTAGAGCTGAAAAGCTTGATCACTGTCGTTGACGCCGCGCATTTGCTCGAATTGTACCGTGCGCAGCAAGGCGCAACCTATCGACTGATGCAGGAGCAAATTCGCTGCGCCTCTGTTTTGATTCTGAATAAAACTGACCGTGTCTCAGCAGATGAAGCGGAAGAGATCACAACCGTTCTGCGAAAATGGAATTCTTATGCACCGATTATGCCAGCGGAGCGTTGTGAGATCGACACAGAGGAGCTCCTGCGTAGCGCAGGTGGAGTTCTTACGGATTCACAGCTTGAAGAGGGCGACAGTGAAAGCCATGTGCATGAGGAAGCTCTGCAACCTTCAGGAGGCACCCATGCTTCCCACGATCACGTGATGGCATACACACATTACTTCAAACGACCTGTCAACAGCGAGACCTTTGAACAGTTCGTCAAGGAGCTTCCGCGGGATGTTTATAGGGCTAAAGGCATTGTGACCTTTAATGACACCTCCAGTCGTTTTCTTTTTCAATATGCTTACCGTGAAGCTGATTTTATGAAAATCACACCTCAAGGCGAAGTGCCAGACGTAGCTGTATTTATCGGGGAACATTTCTCATCCAGTGAGTTACGCACGAAGCTGCTGGAGATGGAAGGACGTATTTTAGTTCGGCCTGGAACGATCAAAAGAAGCCTGTAATCCGTTCTGCTTCAGAAGAAGCTGTGGTTCATTCCTAATCTTGTAGGTTAATAGTAAGGCATACCATTAAAAATGCAGGAGGTTGAAGGCTATGACCCGAATTCAATATCAGGAGTGCATTGACGCTTGTCTCGAAAGTATGAATGCCTGTAACTACAGCTATGTCTCAAGCCTAAAAGAATATGATCTTGCATCTCTTCGTGAGAGCATGCGGCTCGATCGTGAATGTGCGGATATTTGTTCTTATGCCATTCAAGCAATGACCCGTCAAAGTCCGTTTGTATCTGGAATTCTAAAACTATGTGCAGAAATATGTGAAGCATGCGCGGATGAGAGCAGCAAGCATATACATAATCACTGCCAAGAATGTATTAATGCCTGCCGTAAAGCTGCAGATGCATGCCGTTTGATTAGCGATGCTGTTGAGGTATATGCGTAAATCGTATAACTTAACTCTCATATATGAACTAATAGCCAGACTGTTGCTGTAGAGATATAGCAATAGTCTGGTTTTTTAGATCCAGGTCTGTTTGATTCATGCTATTGGTAGAAAAAAAGGAAACAAGCATGTAGAATGCTAAATACATACAGATTTAACCTTTTACATATTATTGATAGCGCTTACAAAAAAGATTGGAGGAGCAGTATCATGCAAAAGGTCCTTTTAGTTGATGATGAATTTATTATCCTGGATGGCATCTCATCGGTAATGAACTGGGAAGCATTGGGCACAGAACTTATTGGAACCGCGCAAAATGGCTTGGAGGCATTAGAATTAATCAAGCAAGCTATACCTGATATTATTATTACCGATATTCGTATGCCGGGAATGGACGGGCTGGAGCTGGTGGCGACGGTTACAGCGCTTCATCCTGAGACCTCTTTTATTATGCTGACAGGCTTCTCAGAATTCGATTATGCTAAGATGGCGATGCAGTATGGGGTTAAACATTATTTACTGAAGCCGTGCAGCGAAGAGAGCCTGAATGAAGCGCTAAGCGAGGTAGTTCAGAAGCGAGAGGAACGGCAGTACGAGGAGAACTTTATCCTATCGATAAAATATGGACTGGAACGTGTACTTCCACATGCCAAAGAACAATTCCTGAAGGAGCTTGTGACGAACAAGACCTATGGTGTGGAGGAATGGAAATATTTTGGTGAGCTGTTTGGACTGAATTTTCAGAGTCAACGTGTTAGGCTACTGCTGGTAGAGATTGAAGGAGAACATGAATATGAGCATTTGTTCGCGGTCAGTAATATTGCGGGAGATATTTTTCAACATCATATTTTAAGCTCCACTGTAGGGCGGCGTGTTCTGTTATTAATGGAAGATGACCTGTCTGAAGCTGCTTTATTTGAGAAAATAGACAGCATCCGCGCTACCTTTATGAAATATTATCATATTGATCTGACGGCCGCATTAAGTGAACCTGGAGAGCTGACGCAAGTAAGGCGTTTATTCAAGCAGACGATCGAATGTCTTAGCCATAGATTTTATCTGGGGGAAGGGAGCTTAATTACAGAAAAAGATATCAGCATTCCAGAGGATGAGGAAGGTCTAGAGCTGCAAGTGGATCTCGAACACCTCGTTATGCTCATTAAAGCGGGGCACTGGGCAGATGCTGAATGCGAGCTGCTGTCACTTTTGCATCAACTTCTGAATCTTAGATATGACATTGCCAAGACCAAATCCTATCTGATCCAGATCTTCATGGAGATTATACGTTTGAGTGATCAAAACAAGATGCAAACATATATTGATAAGCTGCCCCGAATGATGGAGACTAGCACGCTCCAGTCTTTTCAGCAGTTTGTAATGAGTATTGCAGAAGAGATTACCCTTGATCGTTATAGCCGCAATCGCAGTAAGCAATCGCAAATGGTGGCAGAGGTAAAGCGTATCGTGGATAGGCGTTATTGTGAAGAGACATTAACTTTGCAGACTGTTGCACAGGAGATTTATATGAATCCTGATTATGTTAGTAAGATGTTCAAGAAAGAAACGGGGGAAAAGTTTACGAATTATGTTATGAAATACCGGATGCAAAAAGCGCTCGAAATCATCGAAGGATGTGCACATTTTACGATTGGACCTCTAGCTGAAGAAGTCGGTTTTGGAGATAATGTATCCTACTTTAGCAAAGCCTTCAAGAAATTCACGGGTTTTTCTCCTTCCGAATATAAAAAAACGGCTCCATAATTGTTTCATTTAAAGATAGCCCATATACCCTACGTACTTGATCGATAAGTACTGTGGGGTATTTTTGTGTGCGAGGACAAAGAGGGTTCCACGGTTTTGAACAAATAATTACCGGATATGAACATGGGGAAAGGACAGCTTTACCTGTAAAGTTATGTGCATAAGGAAGCTAGTCATATTACATACGGGGAGGCCAACCAATGGAGCTTAAGCATCAGCTGCTGATCAAGAAGTCCGGTATGAAACCCGGCAAATGGTCTTATGTGAAAAAAGAACTGCAGCGGAATAAATATGTGTATATCATGTTAATTCCCGTGGTGCTCTTTTATCTGATTTTCAGCTATGGGCCGATGTACGGTCTGCTAATGGCTTTTCAGAAATCCTATAGTCCTATAAAAGGGATTATGGCGGGGCAGTGGATCGGGTTTGATAATTTTAAAATGTTTTTTGAAAGCTACTACTTTTGGCGGATTATTAAGAACACACTGATTCTTAGCTTTTACAGTATTATTTTCGGATTTCCGGCACCCATTATATTGGCTTTACTGTTAAATGAGGTTCGGAATAAGTGGTTCAAAAGCACGATTCAAACCGTTAGCTATATGCCGCATTTCATTTCAGTCGTGGTTGTTGTCGGCATGTTAAAAACATTCTCAGCACTTGATGGCGGGTTGTTTAACGTAGTTCGTAGCTTTTTTGATCTACAGCCTGTGATGTTTCTGGCAGAGAAGGATATGTTCCGGCCACTTTATATTCTCTCCAACATCTGGCAAGGTGCGGGCTGGGCTTCCATCATCTTTTTGGCGGCGCTTAGCGGAATTGATCCCCAATTATATGAGGCTGCCAAAATAGATGGCGCAGGTCGCTGGAAACAGCTTCTGAACATTACCCTGCCGGGAATTATGCCTACTGTCGTCGTTATGCTGATTCTGCGTCTGGGCGCGGTTATGAATTCCGATTTTCAAAAAATATTACTGATGCAGACCGCTCCAACCTATGAAACCTCGGATGTTATCTCAACCTTTGTATACCGTTCTGGGGTGCTGGAAGGCAATTATACGTATTCCACAGCCATTGGATTAATTAACGGGGTTATAAATTTCTCACTGCTTTTGCTTGCCAACTCTATTAGTAAAAAAGTGAACTCCACCAGTCTTTGGTGAGGAACAGGAGGTGAACCTATGCGACGTTCGGCAGGTGAACGTATCTTTGACTGTATTAATGTGTTGCTGTTGTTAGGCATCATGGCTGTATCGATTTATCCGCTCCTGTATGTGCTGAATTCCTCTGTGAGTGATCCGAACGAACTGCTGCGTTCCAGGTCATTAATGCTGCTGCCTGAAGGCTTTCAGCTCGAAGCTTACAAAGCGGTATTTCATAATTCGAAAATCTATAGTGGATATTTAAATACACTTTTTTATGTAACTGTTGGGACAATCGTTAATTTATTGATGACATCAATCGCAGCGTATTCCTTGTCCAGATCAGATCTTTTCGGTAGAAAAACACTGATGAAGTTAATCACCTTCACGATGTTTTTTGGCGGAGGGATGATCCCGACTTTTCTGCTCATTCAGAACCTCGGGATGGTCGATACCCGCTGGGCGATGATTATACCTGGAGCGATTAGTACTTTTTATTTTTTGATAATGAAAACTAGCTTTGAGGGAATACCGATCAGCTTGATCGAGTCGGCGAAGCTTGACGGAGCTAATGATATCTTGATTTTATTCCGAATTGTACTGCCACTGTCCAAATCTATTCTCGCGGTTATGACTCTTTATTATGCGGTTGACCATTGGAATGATTATGTAGCCCCGATGCTGTATTTGCGCAGTCAGGATCTCTATCCGATTCAAATTGTAATGCGGGATATTCTGATTAGCAGCAGTACAGAGTCAATGGGAGCTGGGGTAGATACAGGCTTCGCTATCGGTGAGAACATCAAATACGCCACTATCATAATCTCAACGTTACCAATCATGCTGGTGTATCCGTTTATCCAGAAATATTTTGTTCAAGGCGCTTTAATCGGTGCCGTGAAACAATAAATAACATTTATTTATGGAGGCGATTTTGGGTGAAAAGAAAAATAGGGGCCATGATGTTAAGTTCCGTCCTTCTTTCTACAATGCTGGCTGGCTGTTCAGGCAATAATGATGGAACTAGTGCGGGTAATAAGGCGGGAGATCATAAGGGGAATACTACCGCAACTAATACGCCGGTGGAGAAGCTGACAGAAATTCCACTGCCAATTACAAAAGACGGAATGACGATTAATTACTGGCGTGCAAATGATGGTAAGCTTACCGCTTCTTTGGAGAGTTTTGGTGATATGGCCAGCTATAAAAAGAAAGAAGAGTTGACTGGCATCAAAGTGAAGTTTACGCACCCACCACTTGGACAGCAGAAGGATCAGTTCAACCTGTTGATTTCTACGAAAGAGCTTCCAGATGTCATTTATTATAATTGGGCGGATGCGGTTGGTGGGCCGGAGAAATTAATTGAGGATGGCCGAATTATCCGTTTAAATGAGCTGATAGAACAATATGCACCGAATCTTCGCAAAATCATTGAATCCGACCCGGATGTAAAAAAACAAATCACACTGGATGATGGAACGATCTATATGTTCCCTCTTCTGAAGCTGGATGCGCTGAAGCTGAATGCCACTTCAGGGTTGATTATGCGCAAGGATTGGCTCGATAAGCTGGGACTGAAGCCGCCGACCACCATTGAGGAATGGCATACTGTTTTGAAAGCGTTTAAAGAAAAAGATCCTAATGGCAACGGGAAGGCCGATGAGCTGCCGTTCACTGGAA
This sequence comes from Paenibacillus sp. FSL H7-0943, assembly GCF_037963265.1. NCBI lineage: Bacteria > Bacillati > Bacillota > Bacilli > Caryophanales > Paenibacillaceae > Paenibacillus > Paenibacillus sp. FSL H7-0943. The sequence goes on along the minus strand of NZ_CP150148.1, from coordinate 3,929,057 downwards.
ACTGGGGTCCTGGTGACCTGACGAAGCTGCACGATTTCTCACCAGGGTTTGGGGTAATCGGCGGTTTTCAGATGAATGGGGATAAGGTCGAATACGGGCCGATTCAGCCAGGTTATTCAAGCTTCTTGGAAACGATGGCCACATGGTATAAGGAAGGGCTTATTGATCCGGAAATTATGACCAACGATGGCAAAGCCTTTGATTATAAAGTGACGAATAATTTAGCCGGTTCTTATGGCGGTGGTGTCTTTAGCGGTATGGGCAAATTCTTCAACCTGATGCGCGATACCGATCCGAACTTTAATCTTACAGGTGTACCTTGGCCGGTTTCTCCTAACGGAACAGCTTATGCTACTTTTAATATGAACAATAAAGTATTGACGTATGGTGAAGCAATCACTACCGGAGCGGATAAGGATAAACTGAAGGATATTGTCCAATGGATGGATTTCAATTACAGCCCACAAGGACATGAATTGTTCAACTTCGGAATTGAAGGTGAGAGCTATGTGAAGGAAGGAGAAGGAATAAAATTCACAGATGTCATTACCAACAATCCTAAAGGTTTGACTTACGATCAGGCGTTAGCCTCATATGCGCTTTCGATTATGGATGGACCCATCAATCAGGATAGCCGTTATTTGGATGCTTTATTGTTCGATGAGGGGCAACGAGAGGCTAATGCTTCTTGGATGAAGGCTAGCTCTGATTTGACGCTTCCTCCGTTTCGTTTGAGCGTTGACGAAGCCAGCAAAAGCACTTCCATTATGAGTCAGGTCAACACGTATCTGAATGAAACGATGACAGCAATCATTAATGGCCAGAAACCAATCTCAGAATTTGAAAAAATGGTGGATACGATCAAAGGAATGGGCATTGAAGAAGCTATAAAAATCCATCAGGCTGCGTATGACCGTTACATGGCTAAATAAGCGGATTAAGAAGACTATCCGGGTTATCCATAATGTGGTATACAAGTTATATTACAGTGACAAAGGAGAGCCCGGATGAAAGTTTATCGGAATTTGAGTATTAAAATGAAGGTGTTCCTGATGATTGTTCTGATACTGATTCTGATTATATCCATGGCGTTCGGTTCTTTATATTATGCCTACTCTATTTATGACAAGCAGCTTTACGACAAGTCGTATCGGCTGCTTAATTTGTCTTCGACTACGATTGATATGGAGCTTAAAAAGCTGGAATCCATGACTTTGACGATGATTGCTGATCGGCAAATTCAAGAAGGCCTTAAGGAATTGCGCAAAGATGATTCCGATTTTACTGGATATGTTACACGGCAGATGATTGCTGATCGGTTATGGACGCATATCAGTATGGACGAACGTTACATTCAGTCTGTACATTTGATCGATTCCCAAGGGAAGGTCAGCAGATACGGAGAGACGATTCTGTTCACAGAGGAGAAATCGGCACGAATGACCCGAGAGGCAGAAGCGGGGAATGGTGCTGTACGTTGGTTGTATCCTGACGATTCAGATCCGATGCTGGTCATGGTCCGAGAAGTGAGAGCTTATGATCCAATGACGCTAGATAAGCTGGGCACGCTCTATTTACGCATTAATATAGGGAGGTTAGCCCAAGATTACGCTGGTGTGGCCGCAGAAGACAGCGATATTATTTTGAAAGCAGGTCAGGAACTGGTTTATCCTTATCGGAAAGTGGCGGACGGTGTAACAGCGGTTTTACAGCCTTTAAAATCAGGGGCTGGATACGAAATCAAAGAGATGAATGGAGAAGTTGCCTTTGTATCACAGAAGCAATCTTCCTACTCTGGATGGACTTACTACAACTATGTTTCTTATAATGATATTTTTGAAAAAACCATTTGGCTGAAGAATACAATGATCATTGTATTTGGAGTTGCGATTGTGATTATAATTGCGCTAGGGATGAGCTTTGCCCGTAATCTGACACAACCGATTCGCTCGCTGATCAGTCAAATGAAAGAGGTTCAATATGGAGATCTGGACAGTATGGATACTAAGCTGATGGCTCCTCCACTTCAGCAAATGGATGAGGTGGGGTTATTACAACGGACATTTCGTCAGATGATAACACAGATTAACACATTGATCAAAGAGAACTATGCCAACCAGCTGATTATAAAAGAGACAGAATTTAAGGCTTTGCAAGCGCAGATTAATCCTCATTTCCTCTATAACTCACTGGATTCGATCCACTGGTTAGCTAAAAAAAGTGAACATGCACAGATTTCGAGCATGGTTGTCTCGCTTGCTTTTCTTCTTCGGTCATCGATCAGCTTGAAACAAAATGTAATCACAGTCGCGCAAGAGCTAGAAATTGTGAAGCATTATATCACTATTCAGAATTATCGGTTTCAGAAACGTTTGGATTTTCATATGGAGATTCCAGAGGTCTTTAATACTGTCTCTATTCCAAAGCTAACCCTGCAACCGCTGTTGGAGAATGCTATTCAATATGGTGTTGAGACGATGATTGAACCTTGTCAAATTCTATTATATGCTGAACCATTTGATGGCAAGCTAGCGATTGTAGTTGAGGATCGTGGCCCCGGAATGGAAGCAGATTTCCTCAAACGATTACTAAATGGGGAAGTAGAGACTAGAGGCACAGGTATTGGCTTGCTTAACATCCGTGACCGGGTCAGACTTGCCTTCGGTGAGGAATATGGCATTTATGTTGAGAGTACGGTTGGGTTTGGAACAAAAGTCAGTGTTCTTTTGCCGTTCCCGCAGGAGGTGTAGGTGATGCGCAGATTCATACTTAGCTTGGCACTGCTATGCATGATTACAACTCTCGGAAGCTGCGGGCAACAAAAGGACCTTCCACCAGAGAATGCAGTAGAAAAAATTAACCTCCGGATTGCCTGGTGGGGAAGTGACTTCCGGAATAACGCTACAATTCAGGTTATCCAAATGTATGAACAACAGAATCCTCTGGTGAAAATTGAATATGATTACAGCGCCTTTAATGAGTATTGGAAAAAGCTTGCACCTAGTGCAGCAGGCAATGTTCTTCCAGACATTATCCAAATGGATATCTCTTACCTTTCGCAATATGGAACTTTGAATTTATTGCAAGACTTGTCACCTTATATTAAGAGCGGACTTATAGATACGAGCAGCATCAGCGACAACAATCTTGCCGGAGGTAAACTAGGCGAGCAACTATATGGTTTTAATCTAGGGATTAATGCTTTGTACAGTGTGTATGATCCAGAAGTTTTTAAGGAGCAGGGAATTGAGCCTCCAGGGACGGATTGGAGCTGGGAGGATTTTGAGCAGATCGGCGTTACTTTAAAGGAACAGGGGAAAGGAATTTATCTGGGAACTTATCTGACGCCAGAACAGTTTTTTGCTTATTATTTACGGCAGAATGGAGCGTCATTGTTCTCGGAAGATGGAATAACCCTTGGCTATAGCGATGATCGCTTGTTTGTAGAGTATTTCGGACGTATGCAGCGTCTGATGCAGGAAAAACTGATTTTCGAACCTGATATCTGGACGTTAGATGTTAACAAACCGGATCAAGACCCTTTTTACAAAGGGGAAGCATTGCTGGGTTGGGGATATTCTAATCAGTTTATTAGCACTGTTCAGCGTTACGGAAAACCGCTGGCTTTAGCCACCATGCCAGGCCCGCACAATGATCGCGGCTTATTCTTGAAACCAGGGATGTTTTTTTCGATTTCAAAAAGCTCTAAGCAAAAGGAGGAAGCAGCAAAATTCATTAATTTCTTTGTCAATAATCTGGAAGCTAATAAAGTGCTTAAGGGAGAACGTGGCGTCCCGGTGTCCTCAGCTATTAAAGAGCAGATGAAGCCATTTCTAGAGCCAGAGCTTGCACAGGTTTTTGAATATATTGACTGGGTGGAGCAGAATAGCAGTCCGATGGATCCACCGGATCCGGTGGGTGCTTCAGAAGTAACTAGCGTATTACGTCAATTATATGATCTGCTTATGTTCAGCAAAATCACTCCTGAAAAAGCTGCCGAACAGTTCCGCCTTCAAGCCGATGAGATTTTATCTCAGAATATAAAATAAACAAAAAAAGGGGAGAAATACTGGATTGAAAGTAAATTTTAGAAAGGGCTGCTATGGCAGTTCTTTCTTTTTTTTGATTCCTAGAAGAGGAAATTCGTAGGGAACCGGAGAATTAACAGTAGATATGAAGGGAGAATGTTAAGTGGCGAACTTAGTAGATCGTAACTTTGCCGGCGGTAGTATAGGTGTTGCTACTTCCCTAATTGAATTAGAGCAGATCAGTAAACAGTATGGACGCCGACCCGTATTGGAGGATGTATCGTTCACTATTGAAAAGGGAACTGTAACTGCTCTGATCGGACGAAACGGATCCGGCAAAAGTACCCTGTTGTCAATCTTAGCTGGACTTGTCCACATTTCCTCAGGAAAGCTGAGTTGTAAGGATCCAAATCTGAGAATTGGTTATGCACCTGAGATGTTTCCAGGGTTGAAGCTGACCCCAGAACAGTACTTACGAAGTATGGGTCAGATTAGCGGCCTTGCGCCAGTCCTGATCGAACAGGAGCTAACAACGTTATTTCAACTTTTTAAACTGGAGCACTTTCGCAAGCAGTCGATGCTAAATTTCTCCAAAGGAATGCTGCAAAAAATTAATTTGATTCAAAGCTTGTTGGGAAGTCCCTCGTTGCTGCTTCTTGATGAACCTATGTCGGGCCTTGATCTCCCCTCAATGAATAAGTTAGCTGATCTTCTCATCGTTTTGAGAAATAAGGGGACTGCTATAGTCTTCTCTGTACATGAACCCCAATGGATTGAATTGCTTGCGGATCAGGTTCATGTGATACATGAAGGGAAAATTGTAAAGTCAATTCAGGGGTCAGAGAAGCTAAACATAAAACCCTCTACATACATACTATTGTCTAATCTGTCGATTCAGAAACTGCAGCAATTGAAGGAAATGGCAGGTTTCATTTCAATAAATACGTTTAAGGATAGTTGTAACATAGAACGTACGGCGTTGACAGTAACAAGTTCAGAATCAGATACTTTTTTGCGGGTTATCTTGGAGTCGGGTGGTTCAATACAATCGGTAGAACCTCGCGGAGGATCGCATGACTTAGAAAAATGGATGAATCCTAGGAGTTGAACAGGGGGTCTTACGTGTATCCGTTTATCGTTTACATGCTGCGAAGTTATACTCGATCTCAGCGTTATTTCGGCCCGTTAGCAGGGATTGTGATTGCAGTCTTGATATTGTATTCTTATAAGCCCAATCCAGTTATGAATAGCTATGCCGCTACAGCAGTAATGCTCTTTATAAGCTGCGTTTGGATGAGTCTTAGTTTTTTGAATCATGAGCACGCTGTTCATCGGCAGATTGCAGTTGTTCACATGCGAAGTGCGGCTAAACATAGTGCAGGTGGTATCTTAACGCTTGCATTTCTAACGCTGCTGCTAGATCTATTGATTGTCCTTTATCCTTGGGTAACGGGTCATTTTGCAGAATCACCCGGGGGATATCGGTTAATTCTCGCGCTCATAGGACATGGATTATTGGGTATGCTTGGTGTGGCTATTGCCCTATTCTTTCAATCTTCTTGGGTTCAAAAAGGCAGTCATGCGACAGGTATGTTGTTAGCTATCGTTATACTATCACTGGGCGGAGCACAAATCAGCGAAAGTTTGCCTGGTATATTTCATTTTTTGATCTGGTTGTTGCCGCCAGTAACTCCTGTAATGGAGGCCATGATGAAAGCTGATACTTTGTCATTAGCGGAGTTGTTAGGTTCCTTTGCACAAGCATTAGTATATATAACACTGCTTATCGGTTTTTATTTGTACAGATCAAGACAGAGGGATTACAACAAAACATAACTTGTATAGATAAAAGGAACAAGGATACAGAAGTGGGGGAAAAGATGAAGGATACATATGTACCTGAGAGTGAACAATCAAAAGAGTTATTCGCCTATTTTGGACTGGCAGTTTATTATGGACAGGCCCTCGAGCAGCAGCTTACCAACTTGCTATTGCTTACTAAGCTATCACAAGGAAAAACGCCAACAGAAGCAGATCTGACAGACCTTTATCAGCGAAAACTCAGCAATTCACTCGGCCAACTCATCAAAGAAATCCAACATCATTTTCCTTTCTCGGAGCAAGAAACCGCTCAGTTGGAGGAAGTATGGAAACAACGTAATTACATCGTTCATGATTACTTTAAAGAGCGTATACAGGAAACCTTTACGCCTGCCGGAAGGGCTAAAATGATTCGGGAGCTGAAACGTTTTAAAAATAAAGCAAGTAGACTTGAAGTTAAACTGCAAGGCTACTGCACAGAAATGTTCACGAAACTTGGATTAGAGGAGGAAAACTTATTGTAATAATCCTTCTAATCCGCAAGCTGTTACAACCTCTGGTCTAAAATGAACCGAAGAAGCTCTAACACAGCGAGAGAGTGCAGTTAAAGCTTCGCCTAATGCCGGAATCATCTCCGGTGTTAGGCTTTCTCCAGGTTCCCACCACCAATTGTTAATATTCAATGTTTGGCTCTTCTTATCCATCACCGGTTCAAATCTGCCAACAAAACGATCATTATATAATATAGGCAGTACATAGTAACCATATTCTCGTTCTATTGCCGGCTTATAGACCTCCCAGCGGTAATGAAATCCGAATAATTGCCGAACCAGCTCACGTTCCCACAACAAATTATCCAGCGGAGCCAAAACGGCCGCAAATGAATCACGTGGTTGAAGCCCAATCTCTTCAGATTCTTGCAGTATCACAGACTCCAAGGTTGGAGCATCTATACTGCGGATATAAAGCGGAACCTTAATCCCCTCGACCCAAACTTTTCTGAGACTATCCTTCTCCAGCAATCTCTGAATCGCCGCCGCACGCTCTTTGCTCTTCAGTCCGGATATGCCCAGCCATCCGTCTCCAGATTTATTCCATAACAAGCCGATACTTCCTATTCTACGTAACACATACCAATCATGAAATTGTTCTTCCGTGACATTTGGATCGGCTGAACTCAGCAGCTCTGAGGGTAACAAACGTTCAGCGAAATCATAATATCGCCGGGTATGTACACGATGGTGGACAACAATCTCTCCCCAAAAGTACATGCTTTCCATTGCAGCTCGTGATAATCTTGTCGGAGCCCAAGCCCAATCTACTTTTTCCTTTCCGTCTAAATCCAGAGAGGAGAGGGGGCCACGCTTCTGAAGCTCTTCACGAACCTGTGCTACAGCGACCATTACAGGCTCATTAGCCTGATGGTGGGAGGCAGCAGCTGTTCTTCTCCGCTTAAAATAAGGCCAATCCTCTGTACAATAAATTGACATGTTCTTGTCCCAGCCATCAACGAGCAGTCTGTCTTCATACAGAAGCTCTTGGACCAGTTCTGGCGTAAATCCCGGAATCCGTGCCTGGAGGACCAGCTCATGATTATGGCCAGCGATATTAAGGGGGTCATATTGGATGCAGCCTACGTGACGAACATAGTCATAAATACTAAGTTTTCCAGAAGGGATAGCTCCAGCAGTTAACTTTTGATGAGATAGCAGAAAAAGCCTGGCTTGTTTCTTAGTCAAATTATAAGTAAGCATCGTTTGCTCCTCCAAGGTTATGTATTAATTTCCATAATACAGAACATCTGTTCTAAGATCAAGCAGGAAAAAAACCTGAATCACAATGAAGTGACTCAGGGTTGTAAATTACATTTTCTCAAGAGAGGGTTGCAAGTTTCCGAGTGCTGGACGGTTGCTTGCGCCAGCGTTATCGTCAGAGCTGTTAGCAGCAGCACCTACTTGCAGCTGGTACATACGGAAGTATCTTCCGCCAAGCGCCATCAGTTCATCATGGCTGCCGCGTTCTACGATCTCTCCGTGATGCAGGACTAGAATCTGATCTGCACTGCGAATCGTGGATAAGCGGTGAGCGATGATGAAAGTGGTGCGTCCTTTTTTGAGAACTTCCAGCGCATCCTGAATGACGCTTTCCGTTTCTGTATCGATGTTGGAGGTAGCTTCATCTAGAATGAGAATAGCTGGGTCAAAGGAGAGAGCTCTCGCAAAAGAAATCAATTGCCGCTGACCCGCAGATAAAGTACTTCCTTTTTCGATGACAGGTTCATCAAATCCTTGTGGAAGATGAGCGAGTAACTTATCCGCACCAACCTCACGCAAAGCACGTTCTACCCGTTCACGGGAAATTCGTTCATCCCCTAGGCTGACGTTCGAAGCAATGGTGCCCGTGAAGAGGTACGGATCCTGCAGCACGATGCCCATGTGATTCCGCAGCCACTGCTTCGGAATATCCGTAACCTTTTGACCGTCAATCGTAATATCGCCTTTTTGTGGATCATAGAACCGGAACAGCAGATTGATGATTGAGCTTTTGCCGGAACCCGTATGACCTACAAGAGCGACAGTTTCACCCGGGCGTGCTTCAAAGGAGATATCGCGCAGGACGTAGTCTTTTTTATAAGCAAAAGATACATTCTTAAATTCCACTTTCCCTTTGTAGCGTGGCATGGAGCCGTCCGTAACATTCTCTCCAGGTTCATCCATAAGCGTAAACACACGTCCTGCAGATACCATAGAAGTATCCAGGTTCGCCAACTGGTTCACCATGCCTGTGATAGGCTGGAACAAACGTCCGAGCACATCGACAAAGGCATACAGAACGCCTAAGGATACAAAGGTTGAACCAGTAATACTGCCATGTCCGAAATACCAAAGCACCATCACAAAAGAGAGACTGCGAAGTGAGTTCACCAGATTGTGGGACGTGAAAGCATTCAGATTTAACATTTTATTCTGATATTTCAAGTAATCATCGTTCAGGTTCTCAAATTCTGCACTAAGCTGCTTCTGACGGCGGAATATCCGGACGATTGACATCCCCTGAATCGATTCATTAATAATGGCGTTAATTTCACTTAGACGTGAGCGAATGATCGTATTGTATTTGGTCGCAATTTTGCGATAGAGCACGATCCATAACACAAGAATAGGTACAATGAACAAACTGATCAGACCCAGACGGACATCAAGTAAGAACAGAGCGATATATACGCCAGTTATATTGATAATACCGGTGCTGAAATTGGAGAGGACGGCAATGAATAGATCCTTAATCGCCTCGGTATCATTTGTAACCCGCGACACTACCTTACCAGCAGGCAAATTGTCAAAAAAACGAACGGGTAGTCGCTGGATATGCGCGTATACATCTGTCCGCAGCTTCCGGATTACCTGATTCGCCGAAGATTGCAGCCAATAGGTTTTTCCGAATTCAGCAAAGATGGAGATTACAAGAAAAATAGCATACATTCCGACCAACTGATAGATTCCAGGAAGCTCGGGTTTGTAAAAAGCGAACAGCTCATCGGCCGACAGCTTAACCGCGGGATAGATAACTTCGTTATCACCACGGGTGATATGCATCTCTCCATCGATGAACTTTCGTTCACCGTCAGGCTGTGTTACAGCTTCGTTAATAAAATAGAAACTTCTCCCTGCTTGAAGAACACGAATTTCTTGGCCTTTAGTTTCACCAGGCTCAAAGCGATCGCCGCGTTTGTATAAATTATTGTTATATTCAGCCGCCTTATCGGGAGACGTAGTGCTGAAATAGGGCTTCTCGATGGCTAGCATGTGATTGTCGATCATGCTTTTGGCTATAAATGGACCTGCCAGCTCTGCCGCTACCCCGATTGAAAGCAGCAGAAGGGCTGCGATAAAGGTTTTCTTTGCGGTCAATGCATATTCCAGCAGGCGTTTGCCTGTACTTTGTGTCAACCGTGACACCTCCTAAAATGTTTTGCGTAGTCGTAGCTCGTTTATTTATGGTTGTAGTTTAATCATTCGATAAGTTATTTTCGACTTGCTGCCGATCATATTGTTCACGGTACCAGCCATTCAAATCCAATAGTTCCTGATGTGTACCTCGCTCAACGATTTGTCCGTTATCCAGTACAACAATCATATCGGCATGTTGGACGGCGGAGAGACGGTGAGTAGAGATTAATGTGGTTTTTCCGGCACGTTCATTCCGGATGTTGTCGATAATCTGAGCTTCCGTACGAGCGTCAACGGCTGATAAGGCATCGTCCAGAATAAGAATATCTGGATTAGCGATAAAAGCTCTGGACAGAGAGACACGTTGCTTTTGTCCACCGGAGAGGGAAACACCACGTTCACCCACCAGAGTATCCAGACCATCGGACAATGTGCCCAGGTCGTTCTGGAAAGCGGCAGCTGTAATGGCTTGCATAATCGTATCGTCATCGGCGTTGTCTAGACCAAACTGAATGTTTTGCCGAACGGATTTGGAGAAAAGGATTTGCTCTTGTGGAACATAACCCATCCAGCTATGCAGCTGATCCAGGGAAATCTGTTGAATAGGCACGCCAGAGATAAGGATTTCTCCATTACCTGTCGGATATTCGCGGAGCAATTGTTTGAGCAGTGTAGATTTCCCGCTTCCTGTACGCCCGACTACACCTAATGTCTGCCCTTGGTTCAGGGTTAGGTTGACATGGGTTAGATTGTCTATCGTCGAAGAAGGATAACGGAAAGTCACATCGTTAAGCTCGATTCGAGTAGGGTGGGGAACTTGAACGGGATGGGCAGCATTTTGAACATCGGGTTTGGAGTTTAACGTCTCGTCGATACGTTCGAGGGAAGCTCCACCACGCTGCATAATGTTGATCAATTCTCCAATAGCGAACATCGGCCATACAATCATACCGAGATACATATTAAAGGAGACTAGATCACCCAGTGTGATCTGATTGCGGAATACAAGGTAAATCCCATAAGTAAGACCAATAATGTAGCTGAGTCCGACACAGAAGCGGATGGTTGGTTCGAAGAAAGCATCGACACGAGCTACGGCCATATTTTTGTTGTAAACATCTTCAGTAATATCCGAGAAACGTTTTTCATCAAGACGCTCTTGGACATAAGCACGGATTACGCGCACACCAGAGACAGATTCGAGCACTTGGTCATTCATATCTCCGAATGCATCCTGCGCTAAGCTGTACCGATCATGAATAGCTTTACCATAAAAAATCATAGCTATTGCAATTAGGGGTAATGGTAATACTGCTGCAAGGGTCAATTTCCAACTCACGAGAAAGCCCATCGCAAACAGCACAACCGTGAGGTAGATTGTAGAATCCACCAGTGTAAGCATCCCGAATCCTACGGTAGCTGAGACGGCTCTGATATCATTGGTTGCCCGGGCCATGAGGTCACCAGTTCTATTTTTTTCGAAGAACGAAGGTGTCATAGTCATAAGATGATTCATAAATCGGGAGCGCAGCAGGCGCTCAACAAGGTTGGAACCTCCGAAAAGTTTGTGCATCCATATGTAGGTAATCCAATAAATAACTAGCAGCAAAATGAATATCATGCCGATATATTTGGCAAGCGAAGCTGTAGTAATCGAACCGCGTACTATGTCGTCAATGGCATTGCCTAGCAGACGTGGAGGGAGTAATTCAAGAACGCCCACACCTATGAGTAATATGAGTCCAATCAGGTAACGCCTTTTTTCTCGGCGAAAAAACCAGCCGAGATCGCGAAGAACAGAGAACAAGTAAATCCCTTCCTTTCAGGTTGTAATGATTGCTTGTGATGCTGATAAAAGCGCAAGTGATTATCTCTTCAGCAAACAAAAAAGGCATATCATCCGAAAACGGACGATATGCCTGTAATTTACAGCTATCATGCGCACGGTGCGTTACAGCACCAAGCATGTGAGAGACCTTCAAGAACTAAAGTTATACGGTCCATAAGACTCGCAAAAACTTCAGGATGGCTTAATCACTTGGGCTGCTTCGGTATTCGGTTGAGTAAAAATTCCAACAATAGTAAAATAATATGGCTGTAACTTCGTAAACACCGCGCTCACCCCTTTCATTAATTTGGTAATAACTAGAAGACGTTTAGTTATGTTCAGAGTTTATCATCCGGTTCGCGAATTTGTCAAACTTAATTTTAAATGGATTGGGAAATCATTAATTGCATAAAGTTGTTTGAATATCGACTTATTTTCGTTATGATTAGAATATACAAAGGAGCTGAGAGAAATGAACATGGAAATTAGTCAAGCAGCGGCAGCTTGGTTTAAGAGAGAATTGGACCTTAAGAATGGAGACTATATTCGTTTATTTCCCCGTTATAGCTCGGGAGGTGGACTTCACCCCGGTTTTTCGCTGGGCATTGCTACAGAAGCACCTGGGCGTCCAGCTATTCAGGTCAAACAGGATGATATTGTGTTCTATATGGAGGAGCAGGACTTATGGTATATGGAAGGTTATGACCTATCTATCGTATACTCTGAGTCAGAGGATGACATTGAATATAAGTACGAACCAAAGCCGGTATCCGGCGAAGTGCAGGTATAGTTGTCTTAATGATTGTTTATTTTAATCAGGAAAAGCCCTTGCCAAAAGGCAGGGGCTTTTCAAATGCTGTCTTTAAAATGAGGGTATTCCAGTTGGAAATACATAGGTGTTATCAGTGCAAATTGCGAGAGGTTTCTTCCTCCAGAGCGAAGTCGAAGTCGTCAATATCGTACACCTGAACTGGAACTCCACCCTCGATGATCCGTTGAATCAATTCAAATTGATCCGTTAGGATAGGTACTTTCTCACGTTGTGAGGACAGCAGAAGCTCTGTTTCGATGGGATCGAACATCTCACCGTAGGCAGCGGTATCCATACTGTTAATGATGGTGATTTTGGATTGCCCGCCAAGGAGAATACCTGAGCTTTTCGCCCAAGGCACAGCTAAACAGCGGTTGATCTTCTTCGCGTTGAGCGGTTCTTCAAAATAAGCAATGAGCTCACTAATCTTCAACTTAACATGCTTGTCGTCGTCCGGACGGTTCATCAACGGATCATCGCTGTCTCGCAGTTCGTATAGTTCCATCACGGTAGTATAAGGCACTATATATTCTACAGGGCTGCTCGATACGAGAAGCTGGCCGTAAATCGCCATCATGACGGCTTCCGTCACAAATTGTCTAGACATCGTTATCCTCCTGAAGTTCGGTACTGCAATTGTACTTATGATCTAAAATTATAAAAACACTGTAGAGAGCAAAAGTCAACTGTACTTAGCAACTCACTAAAGAGAAGGGACAGAATATTCCTGTGAAGCAATGGAAATCATATTTTACTTTTGTACGACCTTATATGAAATTGATTGTGTTTACGCTGTTTATCGGCATGATCAAATTCAGTATTCCGCTAACACTGCCAATGATTCTGAAATACGTGGTCGATGACCTCCTAATGAACCCGAGCATGGGGATTGAGGAACGGGTATCACATTTGATGCTTATTCTGGGTGGTGCCTTAATTTTATTTGTTATCGTAAGAGGGCCCGTAGAGTATTATCGCCAATACTTTGCTCAGCTTATCACAAGTAAAGTGTTGTTCGATATGCGAAATAAGCTTTACAGTCATTTACAGCGGCTGTCACTGCGGTATTATCAGAATACCAAGGTGGGAGAAGCCATCTCCAGATTTATTAACGATGTTGAGCAGACCAAAAATTTGGTCGAAGTCGGCATGATGAATGTATGGCTCGACACGTTTACACTAGTTTTTGCTTTGGGATTTATGTTTTATTTAAATCCGGTGCTGGCGCTCGTGTCTATCTCGGTATTACCTTTTTACGCAATTGCAGTTAACAAATTGTATAAGCGGCTAAAGCTGTTAACGAAAGATCGTTCCCAAGCTCTGGCTGGCATTCAAGGTTATCTCCATGAACGGATTCAAGGGATATCAATCATCCGCAGCTTTACGATGGAAAAAGTGGATCAGAAGCAGTTTGAGGACATCAACGGTAACTTTCTTAAAAAAGCGATGGCGCAAACCCGCTGGAATGCTATGACCTTCGCAATTATTAATACATTAACGGATATAGCACCTCTTTTGGTCATTGGATATGGTGGTTATCAGGTCATTCATGGCAATTTGACAGTAGGTACCTTTGTAGCTTTCTTTGGCTATCTGGACCGGATGTATTCCCCGCTGCGGAGATTGATTAATTCCTCGACGGTGCTTACGCAAGCCTCTGCTTCTCTTGAACGGGTGCTTGAGCTGCTGAATGAGCCTTATGATATTGTAGACAAGCCGGGAGCAAAAGTGCTAAAGGATTCACGTGGTGAGATTGCTTTTGAGAATGTATGGTTTAAATATAACGAAGAGAATGATTGGGTCTTAAAAGATATTAATCTGAGTATTCAGCCCGGACAGACCATTGCGTTCGTCGGAATGAGCGGTGGAGGAAAGTCCTCCCTTATAAGCTTGATCCCGAGATTCTATGACATCAGTAAAGGCAGCCTTCAAATGGATGGTTATGATATACAGGAATTAACACAGGAAAGCTTGCGTAGGTCTGTCGGCATGGTCCTGCAAGATAATTTCTTATTCAGCGGATCTGTGCGTGAGAATATTTTGTTCGGTAATCCTAATGCCACGGAAGAAGAGGTCATTTCAGCAGCAAAAGCTGCCAATGCGCATGATTTTATTGAGCAGCTGCCACTGGGTTATGAGACAGAAGTGGGAGAACGTGGTGTTAAGCTATCCGGAGGACAGAAGCAGCGGGTTGCTATCGCAAGGGTATTTCTCAAGGATCCGAAGGTTCTTATATTAGACGAAGCTACTTCGGCGCTGGATCTGGAATCGGAGCATTTAATTCAACAAGCGCTGCAGTCTCTTTCTTCGGAACGTACTACACTAATTGTAGCGCATAGACTGTCAACGATTACACATGCGGATCAGATTGTCGTACTTGAGAATGGTGAAATTACTGAACGGGGTACGCATGAACAGCTGATGGCGATAGAGGGTAGTTATGCGCGATTATTTAACGTACAGCATTTAGACGCTTAATATTTTTTTGGGAAAATACTTGAACACCTTAGTGGTCCTCTCGAAAGAGAAGGCCACTTTTTTTGAATTCCAATCAGGGTGGCGGCACACAGTAACTTATACTATGGCAAAAATTCTAAACGGAATCTGAGTCTTTTCGGAGATCATGTGCGTCTAAAGCTTATAAACATCATGAAAGGAAGTGAGGAACGTGAATAAAACCACGCTTGAGGAAAAGGCGATAGCAGGTGATGAAGACAGCTTTACTGCGCTTATTGACGGCATGCAGGAGCGTTTATACCGAATGGCCTACTCCTATGTGCGGAATCAAGAGGATGCGCTGGAGATTGTGCAGGAGACCGTCTTCAAAGCCTATATCTCCATTCATAAATTGAAGCAACCGCAATATTTTAAAACTTGGCTCACCAAGATCGCTGTCAACTGTGCGCTGGACTTTATCCGTAAATCTAAAAAAATCGTGTATATAGATCAAGAGCTGGGAGGCAGCTATGCTCCGAAATCTAGGGAAGAAGTTATGGACTTGCATGAAGCCCTCAGCGGACTTGATGAAAAATCAAGAATGGTGATTGTGATGAGATATTTGGAGGACTTGCCCATAAAGGAAATTGCAGAGGTTCTCGATATGCCCCTGAGCAGCGTCAAAACCGTTATTTATAGAGGTTTGGAAAAATTAAAAATAAGTATGGAGGAGAGTGAGTACTTTGGATAAGCAACTAGAACGTCTACAGCAAGCCTATAATGAGATTGAAATTCCTAAAGAACTATCATTCGCTTCTCGTAAAGGAATTGAAAGAGGAAAAATCTATAAACAGAAAAATAGTTCTTCAAAACGGGCCTTGAAATGGACAGGATCAGTAGCTGCGGCTGTATTGATTTCTTTTACGGTGGGTGTAAATACGGTTCCTGCTTTTGCGAGTAGTATGGATCAAATACCGGTTCTAGGTAAGCTGGTCAGTGTTCTGCAGTTTACGGAAGGAAGTGCAGGCGGTGGAACCATTCAGGATGGAGTAGATGTGAACTTTATTTCGGTGAAACAATTGAAGAATAGCGATCAATTGATTTTGAATTTTGCAAATCCGGATGAAACACAACAGTTAGCAAGCTCATATAACGTAAAGTTTACGGAAAATCCGGCAACAATGACGATTACAGTAAGTGGGGCCAGAAAATTCTCAGCAGTTAAAGATCTGGAAACATTAAAACAAAGCCGATATGTTCAGGATGCTTATCCACTAATTACACTAGATGATTCGGCCATTCGGTTCAATGTCACGCTTACGGACTCGGTTGCTTATGAGGTAAAGGAATATAAAGAGCCAGCACAGGTAGTGATTACGTTAAAAGAGAAAGGAGACGAAGCAAAAGAGGGCTCTGTATATTCGTTAAGAACGGTCTCACAGCCTTCTGGTGAGGCGCTGGGTATGGCTGAAGAAATGTTATATGGGTTAGAGGATGTGCGGATGTTAAAGGATGAGAAAGGCTTATATCTCGTGGAAGCAGGATATTTTAATACAGAAGAAGAGGCTTTGAAGCAGTTGCAGAAAATTAAGACAGAGTATGGCGTTGAAGATTTATTAGTCGTTGAAAAAAGAGCGGTGCAGCAAATTCCGCAGTCCATTTCTCAGGTGGAGGAATAATGAAGAAGAAGGTTCAATAAAAGGCACAATGCAAAAAGACCGCCAAAAGCGGTCTTTTTTGTGCTGTTCTATTACATTTTGCCGATCATAAGTGATAAAATGCCGGCTGCGATCAGCGGACCGACCGGAACGCCTTTAAATAACGCAACCCCGATCACCGTGCCAATCAGCAGACCTGCAACAACTGTGGGTTGGTTGGTCATGAGCGTAGCACCGCGGCCTCCAAGAAAAGCGACGAGAATGCCAATAGCGATAGCAAGCAAGGACTTCCAGTGCAAGAAGGATTGACCGACTGTCTGCAGCGATATTTTGCCGCTGGCTAATGGGGTCATGACCCCGATGGTCAGGATGATAATCCCGATGGTTAAACCGTATTTTTCTAGCCAAGGAAAAGTTTGCTGTAAGCCAAGTACTCTTAGCAGTAATAGGACGACCATTGCTATTGTTACAGGGGAATTGCTGCTGATAATTCCGAGCGCTGCAAGTCCAAGCAAAAGCAAAGAGGTCATGTCCATCTTAATGTTTCAACTCCTTAGGATTAGAACTTTCTTTGGACACAATGTGATCTGCAATAAGTTTACCATGCCCTCTTCCGGTCTCAATAAACACTTCGTTAGCATTGCGGCCGGAGGCGATTACTCCAGCAACATACAACCCTGGAACATTACTTTCCATGGTAGAGGTGTTAAAAGCAGGCTTATCCATGTCGTCATCCATGATCACACCCGCTGAAGTGAGGAGGGTACGGCTCGGACGGAAGCCAGTCAAGGCAAGAACGAAATCATTATCCAATGCTTTCTTGTCCCCCTTATGATCCGTAACAATTACTGAGCTTGCAGTAATTTCAGTGACACGCGAGCCTAAGTGCAGAGTGATTTTCCCTTTTTGCACCATGCCTTCAAAGATTGGCCGAACCCAAGGTTTAATATTCTCTGAGATGCTTTCACCACGATATACCATATCTACCGTAGCTCCTACACGCATAAGCTCCAGTGCTGCATCTACTGCGGAATTACTGCCGCCAATTACAGTTACCTTCATTCCCGTGTAAGGATGGGCTTCACCGAAATAATGAGTAACTTTAGGTAGTTCTTCACCTGGAATGCCAATCATATTCGGCTGATCAAAATAACCTGTTGCTATAACTACATTTGCAGTGATACGTTTCTGATGCTCACCACGCATATTTGACGTATGTACGGCAAAGGTTCCATCTTCAAGCGGCTCAATGGATAAAGCTTCTTCATAAGCGGCGATCTCTAGACCATATTGCTCGGCGGCTCGGCGATAATAGACAAGCGCTTCATGACGGTAAGGCTTGTCGTTCGTCGAAGTGAAAGGAACATCCCCGATTTCTAATAACTGAGCCGTACTGAAAAATTGCATATTTGTTGGATACAAATAAATGGAGTGCACAATAAAGCTTTTTTCAATGATAAGGCTGGACAGGCCTTGGCGTTGGCATTCGATAGCTGCCGAGAGGCCGCAAGGACCTGCACCGATAATAATGACATCTTTCATAAAGCGGGTTACCTCCTGATTGTTACTATCTTTTCTTTAAATCCTACCCTAAATTCATGAATTTTTCCATAAGAGCAGATTGAGTATAATAACCATTGCAAGAACAACGTTGATTATTATATAATTAGATATATATCTAATGTATCAATTTATTGTGAAATTCTAGGAGCGTGAACCCAGTGCAGTTGGAGAAAATCGTGAGTTATCATAAAGCTTTAGCTGATCCAACGCGTCTTCGCTTATTGTTGCTTTTGTCCCAAGGAGAAATGCACGGGCAAGCGCTGGCTGAAAAGTTGAATTTATCGCAGCCTACAGTCACTCATCATGCGGCTAAATTACGTGAAGCGGCTCTAATAAAGGAAAGACGCGACAAAAATACAGTTTACTTTAAACTGAATCCGGAGTTTATCAATAATGGGGCTGAAGCTTCACTGCAATTTATTTTTTCGAAAGGAGCTGAGAATATGGAAGAGCAATTGCCTGAGAATAGTCTTCAGGATACTGTAATCCGTAATTTTTTCTCTAAAGATGGACGGCTGCGGCAAATTCCCGCACAATACAAGAAGAAATTGATAGCGCTTCAATACATGGTTGAGAAGCTGGAGCCAGGTGTTGTTTATACGGAAAAGGAAATCAATGAGTTTATTAAGCAGTTTCATGAAGATTTTGCCACTATTCGTCGTGAATTCATCATGCATCAGTTTATGTATCGTGAGAAGGACAAGTATGAACTAAATCCTCGAGAAGTATGGACTCGGTGGGAATATGTCAAATAATGATCTTTTAAATATTAACATTCTGTGTCGATTTGAAATGTACTGATTAATTATTCGAATTTCGAATAAAATGGAATTGTAAGCGTTATCTGAGACATATTTAGAAAGGAGACTTTCGTTATGTTATTTAAACGCACAAAAAAGCAACCCAAATCAGATCATGTAACCGTCACATTACCTCAAGTGAAACAGGCGATTCGAAAGTTCGAAGAAGATATGCCTGGACCTATTAATAGAACAGCATTAATCTTAGAGGACAAAAGAATCGATATGAGTCGTCTGAAACGTTATTTAGGTGGAATACCCGAACGGAATTTCTATATGTCTCGAGAGACCTATGAAATTTTCGAGGAAGAAGACAAGTTAGTGCCGTATTATCTGGATTTAGTTCAGGCTGCTGTAGACAGTTATATTAGTGATACAGGCAAGCTACCGCTGCTTGAAGACACCTGGTTGCCAGAGGTTCATTATCGGTTGTTATCTACAGAAAGTTATCTAAAAGAAACACCTCCTTTTCCGCTGTATATTACGGATGAAGAAATGATGCTGACCCATCGGGCAGAGCATTTCGAGTAAAGGAATGACGCAGATATGAATCTTCACAAAGACTGTTCAGTAAAAGGGAAGCCACAAATCCTTTTTGTTGAATAGTCTTTTCTTTGTCTCTTAAGGCATAGTACAATTACATTCTGTAGGTTAGGTTTGAAAATTAACAGCATGTAAGGGGAATTGCTTGATGAAGGAAGTACAAGCTATTTTATTTGATCTGGACAATACTTTAATGGATCGCGACTATACATTTCGCAGCTTTAGCACTCAGTTCGTGCAGGATTTTCTTGGGCATCTTGAACCTGCGGAAGCGCAGGCCGTGATCGAGGATATGATCCACAGAGATGCTGATGGCTACCGTGATAAAGACGGATTTTTCTTAGAACTTAGTGAGATCCTGCCTTGGGAAAAGCCTGTGACGGCTGAACATATCCGAGCGTATTATGATGCGAGCTACATCAATCATGGTGCAGCCATGGAGCATGCTTTGGAGGTTCTGGAGTATTGCGTGGAGCGTGGATATACTTTGGGGCTGGTCACCAACGGTAAAAAAGAAATCCAGAACACCAAAATTGATATTCTCGGCCTGCGAGAGTACTTCAAGGCTATAGTTATATCTGGAGAAGTTGGCATTGCGAAGCCTGATCCTGCGATTTATCAATTAGCTTTAGACAGGCTGGGTGCCTCTGCGGATCAAACCTTGTTTATAGGGGATCATCCGGTAAATGATATCTGGGGGGCAGGTAAGGCTGGCCTTGAAGGGATATGGCTGCAAAGGAAACATCCTTGGGACGATCAGCTGGACATCCAACCTTGGAAAATGATCCGTGAGCTGAAAGAATTAAAGGCTATTTTGTAATCTGGAAAATTTGGGGTTGACATTTTACTGCTGCACCAATTATGATAACAGCATCTTAAATTTCGGAAGGAGACGATGTTTTATGACAGTTTTAAATGTAATGAACTCAACTGTTGTGGATACGTGTCTTCCGGGAACAGCTGCTGCCGAATAATTGATTCGGGCAGTTTAGCAGGTAAGCTCAATTACGCTTATTAGAGCCACCGGGAACCGTATAGGGTCCGGTGGCTTTTTTGCGTGTGTAGAAAGATTGGATTTGGTGTAATAAATCCACATGTCTACATACCGCCGCCGGAGTCTTTATTTCCGGCGGCTTTTTGTGTTCTCGGAAAACGCCAAGGGGCAAGAAAAAACATAAACATATCTTTTAGGAGGAAATGAATGAATAGCATAAAGCAATATGGTTGGAATGAAAACTGGAGTACAAAATGGAATGAAAAGTGGAGTCATGCAGAGGATAAACAATTTATTCCCGGGAGAATCGTTGGTGACTTTGGCAGTAAGTACAAGGTGTTAACTGATGTAGGAGAGACGTGGGGAGAGCTTGCCGGGAAGCTGAGACACACATTTGTAGCCTCGGGTGATTTTCCTGCCATTGGAGACTGGGTAGCATTGGCGATGCAAGATGGCGGCGAGCATGGAATCATACATGGCGTATTGCCTCGGCAGAGTGTGATCTCACGCAAGGTCGCAGGAAATACACAAGATGAGCAAATTGTTGCCTCCAATGTAGACACGTTATTTCTGGTTAGCGCGTTGAATGATGACTTTAATGTTCGCCGGATGGAGAGATATCTGATCATGGCTTGGAATAGTGGGGCAAATCCAGTTATTCTACTCACTAAAGCGGATCTTTGTCCGGATGCAGACAGTAAAATCGCTGAAATGGGGAGCGCGGCTCCCGGAGTATCAGTACATGCTGTAAGTGCAATACAAGATGAAGGACGCGAGAAGCTGCTGCCTTACATTGGTGAGGGTCAAACAGTAGCTCTTACGGGCTCTTCCGGTTGTGGGAAGTCGACAATGGTCAACTGGCTATGCGGGAAGAACCTTCAGATTACGCAGGATGTTAGAGAAGGGGATAGCCGCGGACGTCATACTACTACCCACCGTGAACTGTTTGTTTTGCCGGATGGGGGGATTATCGTAGATACACCGGGGATGCGGGAGCTGCAGCTCTGGGAAGATGAAGGTGGTCTTGATCTAGCGTTTAGTGATATCAGCGGTCTAGCTTCTAAGTGCCGGTTTAGCAACTGTAGACATGAACGCGAAGAGGGCTGTGCTGTACTGGAAGCAGTCCAAACAGGTGAACTGGAAGAGAAGAGACTATTCAACTACCGAAAAACACAACGAGAAGTATTGTACCAAAATAATAAAGAAGCCAAGCTTAAGAGAAAAAGCGCGGCTTCCACTAAAGTGAGTTCATCCAGAACCAGAGGATACGGATGGCGTAAAGAGCTGGATGAATATTAAAAAGAATTGATATAACGGCATAGACATTGAAAAAGGGCGCCCCTTAGCTTTTGACAGCTAAGGGGCGCCCTTCATTATTGAATTGAATCTAAACGGTTATGGTTTAGAAGGATGCAGCAGTTTCCTTAGCCAGTTGCAATCCGTTTTCAATGATTTCAGCGGATTGTGCTGGAAGTTGGTTGTGGCCTTCGATGATTACTTGTGTAATATCTTTAATTCCCCACAGGTTAAGGTTACCAACGATGAAGTTTACTGCCATTTCAGCACTTGCAGCAGGACCTTCAGAGTAGATACCGCCTCTTGCATTCAGAACGATTGCTTTTTTACCTGTCAAAAGACCAACTGGACCTTCAGCAGTGTAAGAGAATGTTTTACCAGCTTGGCAAAGGTAATCTACATAAGTGTGCAATACAGCAGGTACAGTCATGTTCCACAGTGGGAAACCGAATACTACCTTATCTGCAGCGATGAACTGATTAAGATATTTATTAACGATAGCGGCACCAGCTGCTTCCTCAGGTGTTGCTTCGTATCCTTGAGCGGCTTTATACATACCAGTGATCAGGGTATTGTCGTAGTATGGAAGTTGCTCTGCGAACAGATCAAGCTCAGTGATTTCATCTTCTGGGTGGTTGAGTTTGTAGCTCTCCAAGAATTCATTGTACAGCTTAACACTTACGGATTGTTCTGCTGGACGGTTGTTTGCTTTAATAAATAGAACTTTAGACATTATGATTTCTCCCTTGCATGTGTGTATTTAATATTAACTATATTTAATATAGCATGTAATCTTTTGTTTGTAAATTATTTTTTTGTTCTTGAAATTTGTTTGCGCTTAAGGAGTTTGAAAAAATGAAAACAAGGTTAATAGGTGATACAAGAGAACAGGAAATAATTTCCTGTCTCTATAAGTTCCAGAATGATCTAAAAGGAGCGATTGACATGTCCATCGATCGGTTTATCATTAAAAAATTGGACAGCTGTCACGAAGAGCATACGCGTCAGAATTTAGTGAAGCTATTTAGACTTCGAATCCAGAAAGCTGAAAAAGCAGAGCAGAAGAATTACAAGATCAGCTGATAATTGCTGAGCTCTTCTTAATAGTAGATTTTTCGCTGAACGAGACAGAGTCCTTGGGTTAAAAAAGTCCGTAAATATAGCAGAGCAGTGATCCTCCCGTTAAGGGGGGATCACTGCTCTGCGTTTTTTAGTCCTGGCAGATTGCTTCAGCATAAAGGGTCAGCAAATGAAAGCCAACCTACGACAAACGTCACTTTTGGCAGGTGATATAGTAGGGTCAGGCCACCCGCTACATCTAATCTGCTAACCAATGCAAAGTCATTTGTTGAGTAACATACCAAGTCAACTGCTAAGTTACACACTGAGTCAGTCACACGCCAAGTTAACGGCTAAGTTACTAACTGAGTCACATAACTAGTAACGTGTAGGTTACTAACTGAGTCACACATTAAGTCAACCGCTAAACGACTTACTAAGTCACACAACAAATCTCCCGCTGAGTTACCCACTGAGTCACACACCAAGTTAACGGCTAAGTCACCTCACTGACTAACACAACTAATCACCCGCCGAGTAACTCACTGAGCTACACACCAAGTAACACCAAGTCACCCGCTGATTAACTCACTGAGCTACACACCAAGTTAACGGCTAAGTCAGACAACAAATCACTCGCTAAGTGACCTTCCAAGTATCCTCAGCGGCCAACGGACTCAGATGACGCTATATGCGGATTTTTAGTCATTAGAGCAGAGTTTCGGACTCCAGCGCAGCTATTCAGCTTTTTGAGGTCGATAATTAGTGCTTTTCGCGCCAATAGTGACTCTGGGGTCCGATAGGATTCCAAATGAGCCCAAAAGTTGCGATTAAGGTCATCTGAGTCCGATAGCAGTGGCTAAGGAAATGGTCGGCAAGCAGCAAACCTAATGTGCTATAAAGCAGCCCCAAGAAGAACCCAAACAAAACCAAGCTCGTGTACTTTAATAGTAGAAACTATGTGTGCGTAAATGGTATCTAATACAAATGAAGGCTCAGATTTAGATCAAGATGCTAGGGAAAGCTCCAAAATGGTCCAGAGTCCTAGTGGCTATTGTAGTGTTAAGTGACAACTCCCTGAGATGTCAGGTTAACCCAATATTTATACATCTGCACCACCGAGTAATAAACATCCATCGCGGCCAACGGACTCAGATGACGCTATATGCGAATTTATGAGCATTAGAGCAGAGTATCGGACTCCAGCGCAGCTATTCAGCTTTTTGAGGTCGATAATTAGTGCTTTTCGCGCCAATAGCGACTCTGGGGTCCGATAGGATTCCAAATGAGCCCAAAAGTTACGATTTAGGTCATCTGAGTCCGAAAGCATCCAACTATGAGTCCGAAAGCAGTGGCTATGAGTTCCAAAAGCAGCGACTAAAGCTACGACAGTAGCAACTATGTACGCGACAGTAGCAACTATGTACACGATAGTAACAACTATGTACGCGACAGTAGCAACTATGTACACGACAATAGCAACTAAAGCAAACTGAGCTTCGAATTTAGATTACCGCGGACTCAGATGACGCTATTTGCGAATTTATGAGCATTAGAGCAGAGTTTCGGACTCCAATGCAGCTATTCAGCTTTTTGAGGTCGATAATTAATGTTTTTCGCGCCAATAGTGACCCTGGGGTCCGTTAGAATTCCAAATGAGCCCAAAAGTTACGATTAAGGTCATCTGAGTCCGATAGCAGCCGGCTATGGGGATGGCCGGCAAGCAGAACCAAGCAGAACCAAGCAGAACCAGCGAACCAAGGTCCCTGACTTTGAGAGTTGAAGCTATGTATGTCTATATATGCGCAAATAGTATCTCAATCAAACGGAGTGTCATTTTGGATCAAGTTTAGCTTCAAAAAGACAACGAGTCCAAGCAGCACCACTTGGATACTTAGGACGTTCCTTATTAGAAAGCTGAGGACAGCAATGTTGTGACAAAAAAACTACCCCTCCATTAATAGAGGGATAGCGCCAATGAATCATTTTCACTGTAACTGTGCAATATAGCTTCAGAGCCTTTAATTTCGATACTAATCAGAGAATTGAGGCATTTCTGGAGGGCACTTTTGCCCTTTTGAATTTTGAGCTCCAGCGTACTGTTAAGTAATCTAAGTACTTTTTGAGTGGGCTGTTTATTTTCTGTTGTGAAATACACAGGTACAAGTTTGTTCTGAAATGTGATGAGCATTCTCATTTTGAAATCACCTCGCTACAAGTATTTCATGTTAATGATCATACCCCTTGTTTCTTAATTTTACCTTAAAATTAGCTTATGATAACATAAAGATTGCTAGTTTAATATACATTTATATGTAATACAGGAAGGATACAATAATGTGAATGAAAAAGAACGAACGGATTTAACGGATTTAACGGAATTTTTATTTCCAGATCGGGTAACCGACCAAGTAGTATTAAATGAATTGTTAAATACTGCGTCTACAGCAGAAAGGATAGGTAGATTCAAATATAGAGAGAAGGAGAAAACTAAAGATCTGTGTTTACAAATACATAAGGATAAAATACTAGCCTACTGCAATAATACACCGGACTCTCCCCCGTGTGTGCTGAAGAACAGAGATGAAACAGAGAGCTTTTGTCTCGAGTTGTTCGAATGTGAGAGAGCGATGGAGCCCTTTGCTCACGGGATTCCGGCGTTACTAATGTCAAAAAAAAGGTTCGAGGAGCTGAAAAAAGGCTCTGATTCCTCTACGGTTCACAGACTCTCAGAGTGTTTAGCTGCAGAGACAGGAGATGATGTCCATTCCAACCATCTTGCACGAGTGATGAAATGCTTCGACGCAGAGGGAGAATTGCGACTCTGTATTTCTAGTGAAAATGGCTGGAAGTTTCAGTATGCTAGCTTCATAAGTGATCATTCAAGTGGCTGGTTGCTGCGAATGAGCAGCGATCCTTCCCAAGACTGGATTGTAGCTCTTCCTATATCGAAAGCACAATTATGTGGTTCTGTGGCAGAGTGGGTGTTTCATTCCTCCGCTTTTCCTAGTCCACAATAACCGTTGAATAGGGAGGAAGAGTAAGCTGATCTGAATTTAAGGTCACTTTGTCAGCAGTTGTCTTTTGGATCTTGGTGTAAGAGATACCCTCAACATTTGGATGAAGCGTAATGATTTGTTCATCTCCAGTTAGGTTATGAACAACGAGGAGTTGATCCTCTGTTGTTATACGTTCGTAGGCCATTACCCCTGCATTGCCAGAAGTGTAGTCTCGAATTCCGCCATCACGGAGCGCTGGGACTTCGTTTCTTAACGCAATGAGTTCGCGGTATCTTTTAAGCAGTGAGCTGCTGTCGTTAGACTGGCTTTCGACATTAATGCTAACATCATCAGCGTTATTGCTGCCGACCTCCCAAGTAGTCTGCCCCTCACCCTGATCCGCTGTCATCCATCTCATGGGCTCACGAATTCTTTCATCTGGTTTTACACCAAGCATTCCTATTTCTTCACCATAATAAATAAAAGGATTTCCAGGTAAGGTTAACAGCAGGGCTGCTGCCATTTTTGCATGATCCAGATTGCCGTCTAATTGACTCATGACTCTGTTTTGATCATGATTTGTCAAAAAAATTGCATCGGTAAAATGGCTATCAGATATTTTGGAGTACAAATTATACGTACGTTCCAGCGTAAAGGCAGTCCCGCTGTCTTTTTCAGTTTTCACGGAATTAATAAGGGTCTCGGCTAACCCAAAGTTAAAGCTAGAGTCGAAAGCTTGATCCAAATAAGCCCCTACGGTGACTGCAGAATTCTCCCATACTTCGCCGACAATATAAGCTTGAGGATTCACTTCATTCATCGCTTTGCGGAAATCCTGCCACCAAGATACATTTTTATTGGTTGTGGCTTGGCTTTTGTCGCTTAGAAGGTCTTCGTATATATGTTTAGCAGCGTCTAAACGGAATCCATCAACCCCTTGTTCCAGCCAAAACTTGCCGATATCTTTCATTTCATTACGAACTTCCGTTTGATCAAAATTTAGATCAGGCATGCCTTCCCAAAAGCCACCTAGATAATGACTACCCAGTAAAGAGTGCCATGCACTGCCACTACCAGCGGCACTAGCTCCATTGGCAGGGCGTCCTTGATCTTCAGCCCATATGTACCAGTCGCGATATTTGCTGTCTTTATTTTTAGCGGAATCTACGAACCAAGGATGTTCTTTGGAGGTATGATTCACGACCAAATCCATAATTACTTTAATCCCACGTTTATGCGCCTCCGTAACGAGCTCTTGTAAATCCTCCATCGTCCCATAATCTGGATTGATTGCACGATAATCTGTCACATCGTAACCATGATAGCTTGGTGAAGGGTTAATAGGCATAAGCCAAATCCCACCGATCCCCAGATCGTCTGTGGTGTCAGGATTTCCGTCATTTAAGTAATCTAATTTCTTGGTAATCCCTTTGAGGTCACCGATGCCATCCCCGTCAGAGTCATAGAATGAACGAACAAAAATCTCATAATAAACCGTTGAGGGCTGTTCGTCAGTGGTAATCGTTTTTGCAGCGGGAGGTGTTGTAGTATTCTGAGCAGTATTTGCTTTTGGCGATGGAGAAGGGGAGGCAGAGGAAGGAATATTGTTATTATTTCCTGAACAACCGGATAGCAGAACGGCAGTTAAGCTAAGAGTCAAAAGTCCGTTTATTGTGTGTTTTTTGGCGATAGATGTTGCTAGTTTATCCATATAAAATAACCCCTTCTGCTGCAATTTTCCTATAAAGGAAATGGTAAGCGCTTTAATTCTTATAGTACTGTAATCAAATCCTCAGGTAAAACGTTTGCACAGATATAAAAACAGCAAATCCAGTGATATTTATCCATAAAATCAATAAAAACCGCTGATATCATGGATATTCTTTTAATTCCCCACGATATTCGGGATTTTAACCTTTCAGTAGGCATGTGCATATGCTTTAAGCAAGGGCGAAGGACCCGGTAAGAAAGGAGAATGAAGAATGAAGATTCGGAAAAAGCTGTCATTGTCGCTCATGATCATTACTTTATGCTTTTCAGTACTTGCCGGTTGCGGCGGAAAGTCAGAGACGGTAAAGGTGAAGATTGGGGAGGTTACCCGCTCTGTCTTTTATGCACCCGAGTATGTTGCCTTGACTCAAGGTTTCTTCAAAGATGAAGGGCTGGATGTAGAACTGCAGACGATTCCCGGTGGAGATAAAACCATGACTGCATTGCTTTCAGGAGCTATTGATGTGGCGTTGGTTGGTTCAGAAACCTCCATTTACGTGTATCAGCAGGGCTCGGATGATCCGGTCATTAATTTTGCACAGCTGACTCAAAGGGATGGAACATTCCTGTTCGCCCGGAAGGCTGATGGAGATTTTAATTGGGATAAAGTGAAGGGCTCTACCTTCCTTGGTCAAAGAAAAGGCGGAATGCCACAAATGGCAGGCGCGTTTACTTTATCTAAAAAGGGAATTGATCCTGCGAAGGATATTACCTTGATCCAAAATATCGATTTTGCTAATATTGCCGGTGCATTTGCTTCAGGTACTGGGGATTATGTGCAGCTGTTTGAGCCGCAGGCCTCTATCTTCGAACGAGAAGACCGGGGAGCTGTAGTGGCATCGTTTGGGGTGGAGAGCGGTTATTTACCTTATACGGTATTCATGTCAAAAAACAGCTACATTAGCAAAAATGGAGATACCGTGCAAAAGTTCACTAATGCCATCCAGCGTGCCCAGCTTTGGGTGAAGGAACATAGTCCTGAAGAAATTACGGATGCCATAATAACTTATTTTGATAAAACGGATCGTGACATTGTGATTTCTGCTGTAAAACGTTACAAGGAGCAGGATACCTACGCCATTAATCCGGTTGTTGATAATGAGGAATGGAATAATCTACTAGATGTTATGGACAACGCAGGTGAACTTAAAGAACGTGTTCCAGCAGAAAAAATCGTGAACAATACTTTTGCTGAAAAAGCTGAAAAGACCATAAAGAGCAGTGGCTCTAAATAAGAGAGATAAGATCCTAAATGGATTTTGTTAACTATAAGGAGGGGATGACCTTGCTTCCAGTAGTGCAATTAAAGGGAGTAACGCATGCCTATCTCGGCGATCGGGAAGCTTCACTGGCCGTTGAGGATCTAAATCTTAATGTCGAGCAAGGAGAGTTCGTCAGCTTAGTAGGCCCAAGTGGCTGTGGCAAGACGACTCTCCTATCGATTATTGCCGGACTGCTGCAGCCCTCTGAGGGAGAAGTATTCGTAAATGGCCAACCCATTCTAGGCCCTTCACCTGAGGTTGGATATATGCTGCAGCAGGATTATCTTTTTCCTTGGCGGAGTATTCTTGACAATGCCGTGCTTGGACTGGAGCTTACCGGAAGCTTAAACGAAGAAAGTCATAAACGGACTTTGGAGCTGCTGCGCGAGATGGGATTAGAAGGGAAAGAACAGGCCTATCCTTCTCAGCTATCCGGAGGGATGCGGCAACGGGTGGCTCTTGTACGAACATTAGCTACCAATCCAGGACTGCTGCTGTTAGACGAGCCGTTCTCGGCACTTGATTATCAGATCAAACTTCAGCTGGAAGATTTAGTCTCAGAGACCTTACGCAGCCGGGGAACCACGGCTATTTTGGTCACGCATGATCTGTCAGAAGCGATTGCGGTCAGCAGTAGGGTTATTTTATTGCAGCGAAATCCAGGGAAGATTCGTAAAGTTTTTCCTGTTCCGGAGCTAATCCGCTCAGCCCCACCGCTGTATGCGCGTGATCAGCCAGGGTTTGCGGAGCTTTTTCATGAAGTATGGACAGAGATGGAGATCGCAGGGAGGGAAAGCTAATGAAACGAACAGAGCAAGCGGGAGTCTTAGCTTCCCGTGAACTGTGGCTGCAGCAAATGCATGTAGATTTCAAAAAAACTAAACAGCGCCGGCGTAATCAGGTTATTGCTGTAAGAAGCAGTCTGTTGCTGCTGTTCTTTGTGTTGTGGGAAGCGGGAGCAAGAATGGGCTGGATTGATGAGTTATTGTTCAGCTACCCGACAAAAATCTTCAAGCAGATTTGGCAGGATATGATCAGTGGAAGCTTGTGGCCTCATTTGGGGATGACGGTAGGAGAGACTGCGGTAGGCTTTGTTCTGGGAACCTTGTTAGGAACGCTGCTGGCAGTGATTATTTGGTGGTCTCCGTTTTTATCAGCGGTGCTTGATCCGTTTATGGTTGTCTTTAACAGTATGCCGAAGGTGGCCTTGGGGCCGATTTTTATCGTAATGTTCGGGGCGGGTTTCACCGCTATCGTTGTGACAACCTTATCGATTACGGTGATTATTACTACACTTGTTGTTTACAATAGCTTTTGCAGTGTGGATCCTAATCTGGTGAAGGTGGTCCGCTCTTTTGGAGCTTCTAAAGTTCAGGTGTTTTTTAAAGTGATTCTTCCGGCATCTTTTCCAACGGTGGTCTCTACCCTAAAGGTGAATGTGGGAATGTCATGGGTCGGGGTTATCGTAGGAGAGTTTCTAGTAGCAAAATCCGGTCTTGGGTACCTGATCATATATGGATTCCAGGTGTTTAATTTCACGCTTGTGATGTCCAGTCTGCTGATTATTGCAGCCGTAGCAACGGCAATGTATCAACTGGTAGTGTATCTGGAGAAGCGCTTGTTATACCGTCGGTAAGTCTAATGTAACGTTGTGTCCATTCACAAAATCTTGTAACATGTCTATATCTTTACCTATTAACGGTTAGTGCTTTTAAGGAGAGATAGGGTTATGGGATTTCGTGTGATTAAAACAGCTGCTGCGACGTTAATGTCCGTTCTTCTCGCGTCTGCAGTAGGCATACCCAATGCACAAAGTGCAGGGCTTTTAGCCATTCTGGGTGTGGAGGTTACCTTGAAAAGGAGTTTCCGGACGATAACGGCGCGTTTTTTGGCCTCGCTCGTGGGACTCTTTTTTGGGTGTATTTTATTTTGGATATTAGGGTTTCATTACTGGGTACTTGGACTGTACGTTCTTGTTGGCTTTCCGATGATTGTGAAGTCTGGCTACAAGGAAGGGATTGTCACTAGCTCTGTTATTGTGTTTCGTGTGTTTGGACAAGCTGAGTTATCGCTACATGTGTTGTTGCAGCAAGTAGAGCTACTGGCCATAGGTCTCGGTTCAGCGGGGGTGGTCAACTTAATTTACATGCCACAGACTGGGGGAGTTATTTATGGAATCCGCAAGGAAGTGGATCGATACTTTTCAGTTATTTTTACTCAAATGGCCCGTACTTTGCGTGAGCCTGCGTATATGTGGGATGGCAAAGAATTAATTGATGCGGATAATGCAGTGCAGCGGGGACTGACAGCAGCTACTCGCGAGATGGAGAATCATGTAATTCATCCTGATGAAGCTTGGAATGTCTATTTCTATATGCGTAAGGAGCAGCTGGAATCGATACAAAGCATGATGCAGCTGATTTCTCAAGTATATCGCCATTTACCGCATGGAGAGATGGTAGCTGAATTGTTCGACCAGCTTAGCGGAGATGTTTTGGCTGAAGAATATACAGGCCGCACGGAACATTTGCTGGAAGAGCTTGAACATGAGTTTGAAAGCATGGATTTGCCAGAGACACGTGAGGAATTTGAAGTGCGATCAGCGATTCTGCAGCTTTGCAGAGAATTGGCACTTTATTTAAAAATTGCGAAACGCCATAAAATACCGGTCAGTTATAAGCCTGAGAAACGTTTGCTCACCCGGAAAAAAGCTTAAAATTAGGCTTTAATAAAGTGAAGTATTAACATTCGCCCCTGAAATCACGATAAAATATGTATGAACTAAAAGTTGATCTTCGAAAGGGATTAACAATTATAGGGTGAGTTCAAATTCAAGCAGGGAATTCATATACGAATTTTCCGCATTGGCAGGTGAGGCGTATGGACAAAGATATGGAATCATTTATCGGAAAACAACTTGTAGCTAACCTCTTTAATGACAAAGGAGTATTTGTTTTACCCGCATTGACTTTATTGAGTGCTGAACATATTAGATTAATTCGTCAACATAAGATCACTCTGGAATCTCATGACGTCGTCCAGCTGGATAGCGCGGAATTTTTCCAGCTTGCAATTGATGATTGTACAGCTGCGATTGAGAATATTTTTGAACAGATTCGTCATAACAAAAATAAAAGAATTCCTATGCTGGAAGTTAGAAATGAAGTGATTCCGTTTATCCAGCAGGTAAGCGAAAAGAATGACTTCTACGGAGTATTGGCTGCTTTGCAGACCAAAGATGATTATACATACAGACATAATGTAGCTGTGGGCATAATATCTACCTTGCTAGGCAAATGGCTGAAGCTAAAGTCTGAGGATTTGAGCATGTTGACCATTGCAGCGACTCTTCACGATATCGGCAAAATGAGAATCCCGGATGACATATTAACCAAGCCCGGTCCATTATCCGACGAAGAGTTTCAGCTGATGAAAAAGCATACGACCTTTGGGTATGAGATGATCAGGGATACGGTAGGCACAAACCATACCCAAGCGCTAGTAGCCTTACAGCATCATGAAAGAATGGACGGCAGTGGTTATCCATTTGGTGTGCTTGGAAACCGGATTACTGATTTCAGTAAAATCGTTGCTGTGGCTGATGTGTTTCACGCGATGACCTCCGACCGTTTTTATCGCAAAGCGGCTCCTTTATACGAAGTATTACTGCAAATGGAGGAGAGTGTGTTCGGTAAGCTCGACCCTTATATTTGCAGAGTGTTTATTAATAAGTTAATGCAGTCAATGCTAGGGAACGAAGTGGAATTGACAGATGGGCGAAAAGGAAAAATTGTTATGATTCTTGCTACAGACCCTTTGCGGCCACTGGTGAATATTGATGAGGATTTTATTGACTTAAGCAAACATAGATCGCTTGGAATTGTGCGGGTAATCCCGCAATAGCTGGTGTTTTAAGGTTTTTTGAGGGGTTAGGAATGGCTCTGGAACAGGTTGGACCATTTTTGGAATCTACTCATATATGTACAAATTTTGAAATAAAATGAACTATGAGTCTCCTGAAAAAGCCTTCTTGAGGGCTTACTCAAATTTATTTATAGTCTAACAATCAACAAATGCCTAGAACCTGCATACACTTGATAGTGAATGATTGTATGGAGGAGGTTCAAAGATGTCATTAAGCCATAAACGTCAAACAAGGGAGATCATTACGAAGGCAATTTGCGGCAAAGGTCGTAAGTTCTCTACAGCAACCCATACCGTGACTCCGCCACATCATCCGACTAGTATTTTGGGGGCTTGGATTATCAACCACCAATACGAAGCGGTTGCCGCCGGGAACGGAATCGAAGTAATTGGTACTTATGATGTAAACATCTGGTACTCGTACGACAAGAACAAGCAGACCGAGGTAGCAAAGGAAACAGTCTCTTATGTGGAGCTCATTCCGCTTTCCTACCTGGACACGAGACACCGCACTTCAACAGTTGAGGTCTCTGCGGAGGCAACGCAGGAACCCAACTGTGTAGAGGCGGGCGTATCGCCAGGCGGAGGCAGTGTGACACTTCGCGTAGAGCGCGAATTCGAAGTGGAGTTGGTGGCTGAGACCAAAGTCCGTGTGTATGTCACTGAGCAAAGTGATGATCCAGAAGACAAGGATTATGATTTTGAAGGTGATAGCTTCGATTACGATGATCTGGACCCTGACAATCTGGATGATGAGCTGTAAGGAAGGATACGCCGCCGTTAACTGAGTATCAATGGGTTATGGTCCATTATATGTAGGGAGTGCGGCGGCGTAGAGGGCGAATGCCCTCCTTTTTTTTATTTATTTTTAGGATGAAAAAAGGTTCACGCTCGGATGGAGGCGCTAAAGAGTATGAATGAAGGTCTTAAGGTGTATTCAGAATTGTCTGTGGCAGAGAGAGAGTCCAGATTGCTTAGAAGTGGGGTTGAAGCAACGCTGACGCCATCTGGAAAACATTTTGTCGATACATATGCTTCGGATGCTACTGAGAAGGGTCACAGGCAGTGTTATAAGATATTGGTTTATCATTTGACTGTCCTCCACATCTCTTTGCTTGGAGCAGGTCTTGGAATGCGTGCGGCCACCGATAATTACAGCGAAGCAGTGAGCTTTGCTAATGCCGAGAGCAATACCACGGGAGGCCGAGTGCGGGGAGAGCTTCGCGGAGTGATGAAATTGCTCCAGCGGATTGCTGTCCGCACGCTGTACAGCTTGGGGCTGGATAGCGGTGAGGTCCTGCTGAGGGCAATGGGGAACCGGAGGTATGTGGTGGAGGGAGTCACTCCACTAGTAAAGACCTCCGGGCAACGATTGCCCGAGCCTTATCGGTCCGCAGCGCTAGCGCTGGAACGAAAGCTGGCTCTGGAGCAGCCGGGCCGCAGCGGCCTGCTGATGGGCATGGACCCGGAGTTTATCATCCTCCGGGAATCCACCGGCCGCGTCGTGCCTGCGTCGCGGTACCTGCCCACGGACGGCGTCGCTGGCTGCGACGCCGGACCTCCGGGAACGCGCGGCGCGTTCCCGGTCGCCGAGCTGCGCCCTCAGCCGCGCGGGGAACCGCGCGCACTGCTGGCGCAGCTGATGTCCGCCGCGGCGCTGGCGGACCGGCTCATCGCCGACCGCTCGCTGCGCTGGCGGGCGGGAGGCATGCCGCTGACGGGCTGGGCCCTCGGCGGCCATCTGCACTTCAGCGGCGTGACGCTGACGGCGCCGCTGCTGCGCGCGCTCGATAACTATCTCGCGCTGCCCATGCTTCTGCTCGAAGACGTCCGCGCAGGGGCGCGTCGTCCCCGATACGGTGTGCTCGGCGATTTCCGGACTCAGCCGCATGGCGGCTTCGAGTACCGGACCTTACCGAGCTTCCTGGTATCCCCGGTCATCGCTAAAGGCGCGGTCTATCTGGCTCACCTAATCGTGAGCCATTATGAGGACCTGACGCAACGCCCGCTCGACCGGGAAGACCTGCATATCGCCTACTACAGCGGCGATAAATCTCCGCTGCGCGCCGCAATCCCCCCATTGCTGGCGCAGCTGCGTTCCCTAGGCGGCTACGAGATTGCCGCCCCCTATATCGAGCCTTTATTCGACTATATTGCCGCTGAACGGACGTGGGATGAATCACGGGATATACGTGAGTTATGGTGCAGCAAAGTAAAAGTGTGATTTTACTATTTGGTCTACATGTTAACAATGGTCCATGAACCGATATCTTGAAAACCAAGTCGTTTATAAATAACTCCGGCATGTGGGTTGTCATAAAAGAGGCACAATGACTTTCCTTCATAGAGCAGGTCTGCACATAGCTGTGCCATTACGCGCGAAGCAAGGCCTTGCTCTCTGAATGCTTGATGTGTGGCAACCCCTACAATCATCGCTGACATGGAATTTTCCGCTGAAGTTGAAGCGGTGACAATGACCTTATCTTCCCGTTCCATATAATAGGTGCGGCCGGTGTTGCTTTCCAGCGTTTTACGCAGGCTGGTTCTTGAACCATTCCGGCTGCTTTCAAATTCTTCAATGGTATCCGTGAGTGCGCAAATCGCTTCTACATCCTGAACCGTAGCTTTTTTAATAGGCTCAGCTGAAGAGAAGGACTCACTTATTTTATTGTTCATTTCTTTTAATTCAGCAAAATACAGCTGTTTTACTTGTTTGAAATTAATTTCCCCGTCAAAAGCCTTCACCACCTCTGAGGCTCCGGAGATCATATGTATGTCATTATCCTTTCGGATAATCTCAGCGAACCCCTCGACATCAAAAGGGCCATCTGCATAAGGAAGGTAACTTCTATAGAAGCGCAGTAGAACGGCTTTTATCCGCCCGTCGGCTGGATCAATCTCTCCCCATAAATCCATGAAATCCTGCTCAAACCCAAAATTCTCCACATCGCCAATGATAAATAAATTAAGCGCCGGCTCTTTCCGCAGCAATGCCATCAGTAGCTCTTGATCATCCTTCGTTAGCTTTCGTATCATATTGTATTCTCCTTTGATTTTTATATGGGCTGACGCTCTGTGTTAAGATTTTACAATATTTAAAAGCAGAAGAATATACCTCATGTAAGTGTTTGTCTGATAAGTATTCTAGTCTTTCGTTGTACTAATGTGAGGTTTCAGGGTAACTTTGTCCATCAATTTTCTGTTATAATGGGGGACAGCATTAAATAGGCATGGAGGTTGACCATGGCACAATATACGCCGATGATAGAGCAATATTTAAAGGTAAAGGAAGGGGCTAAGGATGCCTTCCTATTTTTTAGACTGGGCGATTTCTATGAAATGTTCTTTGAAGATGCCATTTTGGCTTCCAAGGAGCTTGAGATTACGTTGACAGGCCGCGAAGGCGGGGGCGAGGAGAAAATCCCTATGTGTGGAGTGCCTTACCACGCCGCCGAGGGATATATTCAACGCCTGATAGAAAAAGGATATAAAGTCGCCATTTGTGAGCAGTTAGAGGATGCTTCAGTCACTAAAGGCATGGTGAAGCGGGATATTGTACGCGTCGTGACACCAGGAACCGTGATGGATGGAAAAATCATTGCTGACAAGAGCAATAACTACCTCGTTTGCGTCACCGAAAGTGACGGAATGATGGCATTAGCTGCCTGCGATTTAACAACTGGTGAGCTGTATGTTACTTCGGTATTATCTGGAGCCGAATGGCTGCGTGATGAGATTGGCATTTATGAACCGGCTGAGATCATCGGAGACGCTGCACTTTTGGAGATCCTGCGAAGCGAAACGCCGCTGTTAGCCAAACCTGTAGTTTACACCCCTTGGGAGAAACGCGAGGAGGAGCTGGCACGTCGTCAGTTCGGTGAAGCGGCATGGGTACGTCTAGAGAAGGAACGTGGACAATGTCTGGCGCTTCTGATCTCTTATCTGAATGAGACCCAGCGGCGTTCGTTAGGGCAGCTTAGTCAGATTTCTCCTTATGAACCAGGCAATTATATGATTCTAGATCCATTTACACGCCGGAATCTTGAACTAACCGAGACGGTTCGCGAACGCTCCAAAAAAGGATCCCTGCTCTGGCTGCTAG
The DNA here is from genome assembly GCF_037963265.1 of Paenibacillus sp. FSL H7-0943. Lineage (NCBI taxonomy): Bacteria > Bacillati > Bacillota > Bacilli > Caryophanales > Paenibacillaceae > Paenibacillus > Paenibacillus sp. FSL H7-0943. Next base: position 3,892,213 of record NZ_CP150148.1, on the reverse strand, counting down.
ATCGAACGGAAACGTCGATGGGCGCCCGTCTGTTGCGCCGCAGAATTGATAAGCCGCTATTGCAGCGAGCTCCGATCGAACGGCGCCTAGAGGCTGTCGATTATTTGTACAATCAGTTTATCGTTCGCGAGGACCTGCGTTTAGCGCTTAAAGAAATTTATGATTTGGAGCGTTTGGTGGGTCGTATTGCTTTTGGCAGCGCCAATGGCCGTGATATGAATGCTCTGAAATTATCGCTGGCACAAATTCCTGCATTGAAGGATTTATGTATGACCTCCGGTTCAGCTACTTTACGAGAGATCGGTGCAAGTATGGATGAATGCGCTGAGCTGCGAGAGGATATTGACCGCGCAATCGTCGAGGATGCCCCGGTGTCTGTGCGCGACGGTGGCATTATCCGTTCCGGTTATCATGAACGTTTGGACGAGCTTAGGGAAGCTAGCAGTAACGGTAAACGTTGGATCGCTGAACTGGAAGCTAAGGAAAGACAGGCCACTGGCATTAAGTCACTGAAGATCGGCTATAACAAAATCTTCGGGTATTTCATAGAGATCACCAAATCCAATCTGGCTGCACTGCCGGAAGGAAGATATGAACGTAAGCAGACGCTTGCCAACGCAGAGCGTTTTGTCACTCCTGAGCTTAAGGAGAAGGAAGCACTCATCCTTGAAGCTCAGGATAAAATGACGGATTTGGAATACAGCCTGTTTACCGAGCTGCGTGATCGCATCAGCGGGCAAATTCCCCGCCTGCAAAATCTTGCGGAAAAGGTTGCCGAAATTGATGTATATCAATGCTTGGCGGCAGTTAGTGCCGAACATCGTTTTGTGAAGCCAGTCCTTTCGGATGGTTATGATCTTCGGCTTGAAGGGGGCCGTCATCCCGTTGTGGAGGCGGTGCTTAAAGATTCTGCTTTTATTGCAAATGGAAGCACGCTGAGTAAGGAAGAAGGTAATATCCTTCTAATTACAGGTCCTAATATGGCGGGAAAAAGTACTTACATGCGTCAGGTGGCGCTGATCTGCATCATGGCTCAGATTGGATGTTTTGTACCAGCAAACAGTGCTGAAGTTCCGCTTATAGACCGGATCTTTACTCGTATTGGAGCAGCTGATGATTTGATCGGTGGACAAAGTACATTTATGGTGGAAATGGCTGATATCCAGGTTATGACAGAGAAAGCAACAGCTCGTAGCTTGATTATTATTGATGAGCTGGGAAGAGGTACCTCGACCAGTGAAGGTATGGCCATCGCTCAGGCGGTTATTGAATATGTACATGATGTTATTTCTTGCAAAGCTCTAGTTTCGACGCATTTTCATGAATTGGCTCATTTGGAAGGGAGTCTTAAAGGACTGCGGAATTACTCTATGGCTGTTCAGGAGAGCGGTGATAAAGTAAACTTCCTGCGCAAGCTAGTTCCTGGAGCGGCTGACAGCAGCTATGGGATCTATTGTGCACGTCTTGCAGGTCTTCCTGAAGGGATTATTGACCGAGCTTATGGTCTCTTGCAGAGCATTGAGCAGGCAGCCCATCCTGGTGGTTCTGAACTTCATTACGGGGGAAGCCTCGAAAGACAGGCGGCTGTAAGAGAAGTTGCTAGCGCATCCTCGATAGCGCAAGCCGTAAGTGTCATCACTGAGGCACCTGTAGAAAATGAGGTTGTTCAGTTGTCTATCTTTGGTGAGGAAGAACCACGCAAGAATCGCAAAGGTAGTGCACATCAAGTTGCGGTAACTGAAATCCAAGAGAATCCTGCGCTAAAAGAGTTCATTTCTTCTGTGCGTGACGCTGATCTTATGAATATGACGCCGCTGCAGGCGATGAGTCTGTTGAACGAGCTGAAGATGAAGGTTAAGGATCTGCAATAAAGATTTTATAATAATTGATTGCCTAAATAAGAGGTGAATGAAATGGCCAAAATTCATATATTGGACGAGCATATTGCCAACCAGATAGCTGCGGGTGAAGTAGTAGAGCGGCCAGCTTCTGTTGTAAAGGAGCTTGTCGAGAATGCAATTGACGCTGGCAGTACAAGAATTGAGGTATCGGTAGAAGAGGGGGGCTTGCAGAGCATCCGCGTTAAAGATAATGGCTCCGGGATTGATCCTGAAGATTGCGAGACCGCCTTTTACCGGCATGCTACAAGTAAAATTCTGAATGGCCGCGATCTATTTCAAATCACAAGCTTAGGCTTCCGCGGAGAGGCACTTCCCAGTATTGCCGCGGTCTCCAAGGTATCGCTTCTAACTGCAACTGCCGATGACGGCAAAGGGCGCCTAGTAGACATTGAGGGTGGCAATCTCATACGAAATGAGGACGCTCCTTCCGGCCGGGGAAGTGATCTTGCCGTTCGTGAATTGTTTTTTAATACGCCGGCAAGGCTGAAATATATGAAGAGTATTCAGACGGAGCTGGGCCATATCTCAGATGCCATGTACCGCATGGCGCTGGCTCATCCGGGGATCTCTTTTACCTTGCATCATAATGGCAATCAACTGCTGCATACGCTCGGAAATGGTGATCTGCTGCAGGTCATCGCAGCTGTTTACGGAACCAATGCCGCCAAAGTAATGCTGCCGATTACGGCAGAAGACTTGGATTACCGGATTTCCGGATATATTAGTCGTCCAGAATGGACACGTTCCAATCGAAATGCAATCACTACTATTGTCGGTGGACGTTATATTCGCAGTAATGGACTGAACGCAGCAATCATGCGTGCTTATCACACCTTGCTTCCGATTAACCGTTATCCGTTATTAGTTCTTGAACTGGATATGCACCCCTCTTTGGTAGATGTCAATGTACATCCAGCAAAACTCGAGGTTAGATTCAGTAAGGAGAATGAGCTTTACACCTTTGTTGAGCAGGAGATCCGCAAAATACTGCTGGGGCAAAGTCTGATTCCACGTCCAAGCAAGGAAACAATCGGACCCAAGGGCAGCAGCTCCTTTATCCAGGAGCAATTTGCTTTTTCCAAAGGAGCTGTTCCGCCGTCATCTTCGAATGGTGATGAGAAGGATACAGCCCCTACGGGATCAGCCAGCTTCTTAAGTGGACTACAGTCATCGAACCCTGACCGTAATTCCCGTGATTTTAGCAAGGATGGTCAGGCGGATCATCAGGTAGCTCGCGAGGTAGCTCCAGCTTACGGATCAGGCTATCCGTCTTCATCTTCGCAGGGGCGCCAAACTAATGCGAATACTAGTTATTCCAATAGCTATCGCCCGCAAGAAACGTCAATGGCGCAGAAGCAGCTCCCTTCGGTTGAGAAGCTATGGGCTCCACCACAACAAGAAGAGCCTGGACTTCCGGCCTTTCCTGAGCTTAATTATATAGGCCAGCATCATGGGACCTATATTATTGCCCAGAATGATGGAGGACTCTATTTAATCGATCAGCATGCGGCACATGAACGTATTAATTACGAATACTTCTATGAGAAATTTGGTCGGCCGGAGGATGCCTCACAGGAGCTGCTACTGCCGATTACACTGGAGTTCACGCCTTCTGAAAGTCGTCAGCTTAGTGAACGTCTACATTGGTTTCAGCAGGCCGGGGTATACCTTGAGCACTTTGGCGGACAGACCTTTCTTGTTCGTTCTTTGCCCTATTGGTTTCCTGAAGGGGATGAGAAGGCGGTCGTTGAAGAAATGGCGGAGTGGGTCTTAAGCGAGCGTATGATTGATCTTGCGAAGCTACGAGAAAAGTCATCGATTCTGTGTTCATGTAAAGCCTCGATTAAGGCCAACCATAAACTAACAGAACAGGAAGTGGAGGCTCTGTTGTCCCGACTGGCAGAGTGCAAACAACCGTATACTTGCCCACATGGACGGCCGATTGTGATCTCTTTTTCATCCTATGATTTAGAGAAATTGTTCAAGCGGGTTATGTAATTATACATTTTTTGAAATTTGTTAAGAGCAAGACTGGAGGCACCATGATTATAACTACGGGGTATAGCCCGATAATGGAAATAGTAGAACGCGCGCAAAGCCTTGCGGAGAGAACGGGTTGTAGTTATGCTCCACGTGAGAAGCTCTCCATTACAAGGATGGTTGAACATTACGGAGATGAGGATATTCTGATTCTATCTCAGGACGCTGTTCGACTACACCGCTTAGGAATGGAGCCTATGGAGTTTCATCCGAGCATGGGCTTCGTTCGCGCTAAACGAATTCTAAAGGGTGAGATCGAGCCGATGCTTGTTGCCGCTCGAATGCTTCCCGGAGATAGCGTATTGGATTGTACAGCTGGATTAGGAGCTGACTCCTTACTGTTTGCTGTACATGGTGGTGAGTCCTCAGAGGTTACCGCTTTGGAGAGCTCATTACCGCTGTACGCACTGCTCAGTGAAGGGATGACTCATTACATCTCTGGGCAAGTAAAGGTCAATGAGGCTTTACGCAGAGTTAATGTCGTGCATAGTGAACATTTGGATTATTTACGGTCTCAACCAGATCGAAGTGTGGATATTGTTTACTTTGATCCTATGTTTCGCGTGCCTCTGACGGGTTCTGCCTCGATTTCCCCGCTGCGGCAATTCGCTAACCGTGCAGCCTTATCGACAGAGAGTGTAGCCGAAGCGGTTAGGGTCGCCCGTAAGACTGTTCTTTTAAAAGAAAAGGCTTTGAGTGGCGAATTTGAACGCCTAGGGTTTACTGAGCTGCTCCGAAGCAACTCCAAAACATCGTACGGGGTGATACACATTGACAACTAAAGAAAGGCATAAGGTTCTAGTGCTGTTAGGACCAACTGCCGTAGGCAAAACCCGGTTAAGTCTGGAGCTGGCAGCGGCTTATAACGCTGAGATTATTTCCGGCGATTCGATGCAGGTTTATCGTGGTATGGATATTGGTACAGCTAAGATTACACCCGCCGAAATGAACGGCATTCCCCATCACCTGATCGATATTCATGATCCGCAGGATGCGTATTCTGCCGCTGAATTTCAAGAGCAGGGCACTAGACTCATCGAGGAGATAAGCGCTAGAGGGAAGCTTCCCTTTATCGTAGGGGGGACTGGACTGTATATTGAGTCTTTATGTTACGGCTTTCAGTTCTCGGAAGCAGTGGCTGATGAAGCTTTCCGTAAAGAGCAGGATCAATTTGCGGAAGAACATGGAGCGCTTGCACTGCATGCCAGACTCGAGGCGGTTGATCCAGTCAGCGCAGCCAAACTTCATCCTAACGACCGTCGCAGAATTATCCGTGCACTGGAAATTCAACACCAGACAAACACTACACTTTCCGCTTCTCATGCTGCTCAAAAGAAGGAATCTCCCTATGACTTATGTCTCATAGGTTTGACAATGGACCGGAAAATACTATATAAACGTATTGAGGACCGAATTGATAGCATGCTGGCGGATGGTCTCGTTGCTGAGGTGAAGGGACTGCTGGATAACGGTTACAGCAGAAGCCTTGTGTCCATGCAGGGATTGGGTTACAAGGAAATTGCCGCTTACCTGGCGGGAGAGCTGACGCTGGAAGAAGCTGTGATACTGCTTAAACGCGATACTCGCCGATTCGCCAAAAGACAGTTGTCATGGTTTCGCCACATGAAGGAAATCGAGTGGATCGATGTCGAAGGTGAACAAAACTTTTCTGAGAATTTCTCAAAAATACGTGGTATAATAGCAGGAAAGTTTCTCTCAGGTCTTGAATATACTTCTGAACAATCTAATTGAACCATTGGGGGTACGTCATATGAACAAGTCCATTAACATCCAAGATACATTCTTGAACCAACTACGCAAAGAAAATATCCCTGCTACGGTATATCTGACCAACGGTTTTCAAATCCGGGGAATAATTAAAGCATTCGACAATTTTACAATCGTCATTGACAGTGATGGACGCCAGCAAATGGTGTATAAACACGCAATTTCCACGTTCACACCACAACGTAGTGTATCACTGATGCAAGACAGCAGTAGTGAAGAATAACATTTATCAAAAATGAATTGAAACCTTTCTTGTTTATAAATCGTTTGAATAGAGTGTGAGAGAGCAACCTGTGAAGGTTGTTCTTTTCATTCATGGCAGACCATTTATGTTTATTTCCGAAAGGGAGTCAGGAGGCATTATGTCTAGAGACGATACATCCAGGACGAATCACAATAGAGATAGAGGATCGTCCAGTTCCAAATCAAAACCAAAATCAAAACCAAAAAAGAAAAAGAAATTTTTGACGAAGAAGCGTGTGCTGTGGAGCTTGTTCTTCGCTACGGCATTGGCCATTTTCTGTGCATTAGGTGGATATCTGTTCATTATGCTAAATGGTCAAAAGCTTCTGCTTGAGAACCAAGATAAGCTAACAGTGAATGAAACGACTAAGGTATATGACCGCAATGCTAATTTAATCGGCGAATTATCACTGGAGAAAAGTGATCCAGTAGAGTATGAAGAAATTCCACCGTTATTGGTTAACGCTTTTGTAGCCACAGAGGACAAACGTTTCTTCGAACATTCTGGTGTGGATTTATGGTCGATTGGCCGGGCAGCAGTAAAGGATATAGCCGCACGAAGTATGGTAGAGGGCGGTAGTACCATTACTCAACAGCTCGCCAAAAACATCTTCCTGACACGGGACAAGACGTTTTTCCGTAAAGCAACTGAGGTGTCGATTGCCGTAGCCCTGGAGAATCAGAAATCTAAAGAAGAGATTATTACCATGTATCTGAACCGGATTAACTTCGGGGGTACAATTTACGGAATTAAAGCAGCATCAGTAAGATATTTTGGTAAAAGTGATTTGAGTCAGCTTAAGGTTTGGGAAATCGCGACATTGGCGGCTATGCCAAAAGGCCCGTCTCGTTACAACCCGCTGCGTAACCCTGATCTTTCGAAGGAACGCCGGGCAGTAGTGCTTCAGCTTATGTATGAGCAAGGGTACATTACGGAGCAGGAAAGAGACGAAGCAAAAGCCGTAGATTATAACTATAAGCCGCCAGAAAAGAAACAGCGTTATCAAGCATTTATTGATTTTGCAGTAGATGAGGCGGAAGAAAAATTTGGATTGTCAGAAGATGATCTGAATATCGGCGGATACAAAATTTACACTACCATGGATAAGCATGCTCAAGAAACGGTTGAAGATGCTTTTGCAGATAGTGATAATTTTGAAAAGAGTGTAGATGAAGAGCTGGTACAAGGCTCAATGACGATTGTGAATCAGGAGAATGGCAGCATTGTCGCACTCCTTGGCGGACGGAATTATGAGAAAAAAGGCTACAGTCGTGTAACTGGCAGCCGTCGTTCTCCAGGTTCTGCTTTCAAACCAATTGTCTCTTATGCTCCAGCGCTGGAAACTGGGAAATTCACCATGAATTCAACGCTAAGCAACGAGAAGCAATGTTTCGCGAACTATTGTCCAACCAACCTGCACGGATATTCTAAGAGCATCAACATGAGTGATGCCATTCAGAAATCAGAGAATATTCCGGCTGTTTGGCTGCTCAATGAAATTGGTGTGAATACCGGATTTAAATTTGCCAAGAAACTAGGCATTGGATTGGAAGATGAGGATAAGAACCTCTCGCTGGCTCTTGGAGGCATGAGCAAAGGGACCAATACGCTGGAAATGGCGCAAGCCTACAGCGCTTTTGCAAATGGCGGCGAATTAAGAGAGGCTTATTCCATTAAATCCATCTCTGACAGCAGTGGTGAGACGGTCTACAAAGCGAATACAACGCCTGAGCGAGTGATGAGTAAGGAAACAGCTTATCAAATGACTGAGATGATGCAGAAGGTCGTGGAGAGCGGTACGGGTAGAAAAGCTAGGATTGACCGTCCTGTTGCCGGTAAGACCGGTACGACGCAAAGTGGATATTCTGGAATCAGCTCGAACCGTGATGTATGGTTTGTAGGCTATACGCCAGAATGGACTGCAGCAGTCTGGATGGGTTACGACAAGCCAAGTAAAAAGCATCTGCTTAAGAACAGCAGTCCGCTTGCCGCTGCTTTCTGGGGTAAGGTCATGGAGGAAGCGCTGAAGGATGTTCCTAAGAAATCCTTCCCGCACCTCGATAACGAGATTGCCCCTGAGCCTACTGAAACACCAGAAACAGCTCAGACTGTTACTGGACTATCAGCAGCATATGATCCTTCTACGATGACTGTAAATCTCAATTGGGAGGCAGTTCCTGTTGCCGGCGTTGAGTATCGTATTTATCGTAGAGAGACATCGGAAGCTGAATTTGGCTCACTGTTAAATACAGTGACTACCAGCGCAGGCGATTTTAGTGCACTGCCTGGTTTGGTTTACGAGTATTATGTAACTTCTTATGACCCTGCGCTAAAAGTGGAGAGCGAGCCCTCCAATGTGGTTAGTGTATCCGTGCAGGATGAAATGCCGACCCCTGAACCCACCATAGATCCTAATCTTCCGACCCCGACCCCCGAGGACGGTGGCAACAACGGAGAGAATGGAAATGGTGGCAATAACGGAGGCGGCAATGAGGGTGGCGGAAATGACGGTGGTACTACAATCCCTGAAATCACCCCGCCACCGCCAACACCAATGCCGACCCCAACTCCAGAACCCACTATCGGTGGAGAGAGTTCCGGCGATGAGAGTGGGAATGTATCCACAAACCCTGATCCAGAGACAGGTTTTGTGAACGGGGATTCTTCCACTCAATAAAACGAATTTGAATTTCAAACAATAGCTTTATCCATGGCAGTCCAGCTTTGCTTTATTTATAGAGCGAAGCTGGACTGCCGTTTTTATTAGGTTTAGAAGAAAAATTTCTTGTATTTTGCGGGATATTTTGAGTGTATCCTCTAAATGTGTTAAGCTGAATAGACCATACTGGAGAGGGTAATTTCTATGAAACGTAAATTCGGAGACCGGGCCAACTGGCGCCGGATTACGCGTCGCCATTTTGCCTGCCGCTATGTGGAGAGCCGGGAATTCAGCGGATATATTACGCTTTATACCATCTACGGGCTGAAAGAACCACTGTGGAAGAGCTATGGACGACATACATATCGTATTGCAGATAAAGGTTATTCCTGGCTGCAATATTTTCCGAAAGATAGTCACTATATTGTGACGGCTATGTTCGACGAAAAACAAAATATTGTTCAATGGTACATAGACACCTGTAAAGTGCAAGGCGTTACTGACCAAGGTGTGCCTTGGTTTGACGATTTGTATCTGGACGTGGTAGTACTTTGGAACGGCGAGGTGTTTTTGCTCGATGAGGATGAACTGGAGGAAGCACTGGAGAGGCAAGACATCTCAGAAAGCGATTATAAGCTAGCCTGGGAGACTGCCCATACTATTTTACGTGGCATCGATGCTCATGCTTTCCCTTATTTCTCACTCTCTTTGAAACATCGTGCCGAATTATTTCATCATGGAGAATTCAGGAGGAAATAAAGATGGAATGGTACGTTTATGGAAGAGACTCTTCCCCGATTCGGATTGTTCGCAAAAAACGCCGAATTTGGTCTAAACGAACGTTGCTTATTGCTTTAATGGTTATTGTTGTAGTTGGTTTGTTGTGGTGTGCGTACGCATTGAGGAATATCAATAAAGCTGCAACGACAGATCCTATGCTCAAAGCCGATACAGGGATCATTCTTGGCATGTCGATGTGGGGAGATGAACCTAGCCCGGGATTGAAGGAACGATTGGATTACGGGCTTAAGCTTTACCAAGAGGGGATGTTCCCGCATTTCATAGTTTCTGGAGGTTTGGATAAACCTGATCTTAAATATACCGAAGGTCAAGGCATGCGCAATTATTTAGTAGCTCATGGAGTTCCGGATAGCGCCATTTCTGTTGAAAATAAAGCTACCAGCACTTACGAGAATCTTCTGTATAGCAAAGCAATTATGACAAGTGAGGGATTGTCCTCAGCAATTATTATTACGCATACATATCATGGATGGCGTTCACACGAAATCGCGGACGAGCTCGGTTATGTGAATTCTGAACTGGGGCTTACTGAATCCACTGTTCTGTCGATGACAAGGCATAAGTCGCGTGAAATTCTAGCCTATACGAAATGGAAAATCCAGCAGTTGTTCCTGTAATTGTTCCCAAATATCAGAATCTTCTAATAATGCTTCCTATTCCGGAAGAGACTTGATTAGAAAAGCCAGCCCCCAAATGGACTAAACTCTAAAGGGGGGCTATTTGTTATTTGTATATCAAAAATAATGGGGTTGTGAAATGATAAAAAAATAAATGTCTGCTTATGACTTTTATGCATTTCGGTCATTTTATCCTCGTGTACCATCGTAGAAGATGCGAGAGATAGCAGGGAATCCAATGTCGAAACCCCATTCTTTAAAACAAGTGCATGATGTCATTCAGTTATTGCATATAATGCTCTAACGAGGTGATTACAATGGGTGAAGAAAATTTAAGAAAGATAACCATTAATGATTCCAGAATGAATATAACTTTCAAAAATCAAGACCCAACAAATATTACGAATGAAACATTGGAGAGCGCGCTGGCTCAAAATAATCATTTAGAATCTACAAAAGAAATCCTGCAAGAGCTTCATGAGCTTATCGGTCTTGAAAAGGTGAAGGATCTTATATATGAAATTCATGCGCTTATCCAAGTGGAAAAAATGAGACAAGAACTGGGGTTAAATGTAGTTAATCAGGTTTATCATATGTTGTTTAAAGGCAACCCCGGGACTGGAAAGACAACTGTAGCAAGAATCGTTGCCAAGCTGTTAAAGAATATGGGCATATTAAGTAAAGGTCAATTAATCGAAGTAGAGAGAGCGGATTTAGTGGGGGAATACATAGGGCATACAGCTCAAAAGACCAGAGACCTTGTTAAGAAGGCTATGGGTGGCGTATTATTCATTGACGAGGCTTATAGCTTGGCTAGAGGCGGAGATAAGGATTTTGGAAAAGAGGCAATCGACTGTCTTGTAAAGGTTATGGAGGACAGGAATGATGATCTCATCATTATCTTAGCGGGTTATCCAAATGAAATGGAGATGTTCATGGAGGCTAATACCGGGCTTCCCTCACGATTTCCAATTCAACTCGATTTTCAGGACTACACAACAGATGAACTGATATTGATTGCACATAAAATGGCTGCTGAAAGAGACTATATAATTACTCCAGAAACAAACGGGAAACTAAAAGAGTTAATCCTTAATGAGAAAATTATTGAAGAAAACTTTAGTAATGCCCGTTATGTACGCAATATCCTCGAACAGGCAATCCGCCATCAAGCGGTTAGATTAATAAGCAGGCATGTCAAAATATCTAAACAATCTTTGATGGAGATCTTACCGAGAGACCTTGTTCTTCCGGTCGATGATTATTCAAAAGGGGAGAGTATAATTTCTTAAATAAATTGACACCGGCTAAGTTTATACGTGCTTAGTCGGTTTATCTTTTTATAAAAGATTGAAGATTATCATAATGAAAATGCGGACAGAATGGTGAGCCGTTCCATTATCAGCCTATATTACCAATGAAACTTATGATAAAATGTTTTGAAGCGCTGTGAATGAACAGGTTCATCTGTATAACATCAGCAAGAAGTGAAAAACTGATTAAATGGTACACAAAGATTCTATTACCGTCATAAGGAGCATGAATAAATGGCAATAACTACGCATGATACAGAAACGGATATTCAAGATCGGGCGATATTGGTCACTCTCGTCACAGATAAAATTAAACGTACCGGTATTGACCCAGAGCTTTCTCTGCAGGAATTAGTACAATTAGCAGAAACAGCAGGTGTTGAAGTCCTGGATGTGTTGCGTCAGAATAAGGAAACACCGGATTCAAAATGGTTTATCGGGAAAGGTAAGGTAGAAGAGCTCCGCATGGCCGCTGATGGTCTTGGAGCTAATACGGCTATTTTTGATCAGGAATTATCTGGAGCGCAGGTACGGAACCTTGAAGAGTCTCTGGATCTGAAGATTATTGATCGGACGCAGCTCATTTTGGATATTTTTGCTGGGCGGGCCAAAACGCGAGAGGGTATTATTCAAGTAGAGCTGGCACAGCTGTCCTATCTTTTGCCGCGGTTATCCGGTCAAGGCAAAAACTTATCCAGATTAGGCGGGGGTATAGGAACCAGAGGACCAGGTGAAAGTAAGCTTGAGACCGATCGCCGTCATATTCGCGGTCGGATTACGGAGTTGAAACGCCAGTTGGATGAGGTAGTTAAAACCCGTGAATTGCACCGTGAACGCCGCCGTAAAGCAGGGGCAGTGCAGGTTGCTCTAGTCGGCTACACGAATGCTGGTAAATCGACGCTGCTTAAGCAGCTTACGGATGCGGATGTTTATATTGAGAATCAATTGTTTGCTACGCTTGACCCTACTTCACGTGTGCTTCAACTAACGGGTGGCAAAGAGGTAGTGCTTACGGATACTGTAGGCTTCATTCAGAATCTTCCGCATGATCTTGTAGCATCTTTCCGCGCAACGCTGGAGGAAGTCAATGAGGCCAATCTGGTGTTGCATGTAGTGGATGCCTCATCTCCAATGCGTGAGGAGCAGATGGAGATTGTGCAAACTATTTTGCAAGATTTAGGGGCAGCCAGCAAACCGCAAATAGTGCTTTTTAATAAAATCGATCTATGTGAGCCTGAGCAACTGGAAATGCTGCCAACAGGTACAGGTTTTTTGAAGATCAGTGCGTTTAACCCTGAGGATTTAACCCGGATTATTGAAATTATCTCTGATGAATTGGCTGGAGATACGCTGAATTTTCGCATTCCTGGAGACCGAGGCGATATTTCTTCCCTGCTTTACAGAGTAGGTGAGGTTCTGGAAACCACCTATGATGAGAACGATGTTATCTATAACGTCCGTCTTAATAAAGAGGATTATGATAAATGGGGTTACATGCTTGCTGATTTTGTGGACCAGCCGTAATCTTCTTTGTTCCCCTAAAGTGGAAATGCTTGTTGTATAGGTATAAAATAATAGCTAATGACAAAAAGCGTCAGGCAACTGTCGCTTTCTGTCATTATGATGGCAAGTAAATGTAAGGAGCGAATAAGAACTAATGGCAGTTTTTGCAGAAGATATTTTAGGAGCGGCAGAGTCCGCAGAAGTTGAAATCGAAGGTGCAGTCAAAGCCCTCGATCGAATTGTCGATAAGAATCAATGGAAGGTTATTGAAGCGTTTCAACGTCATCAGGTCAGTGATTATCATTTTGCGGGTTCAACGGGGTATGCTTACAACGACCGTGGACGCGAAGTGCTGGATCTTGTCTATGCTGACGTTTTTGGTGCGGAATCAGCTTTGGTGCGCCCGCATTTTGCTTCAGGAACACATACCATTTCAACAGCCCTCTTTGGTGTGCTGCGACCAGGAGACGAGCTTTTATACATCACAGGTCGTCCGTACGATACCTTACACAAGGTGATTGGCCAAGCAGGAGATGGGACAGGCTCACTCGCAGACTTCGGAATTACATATCGGGAAGTTGCCCTTACATCAGAGGGTAAGATTGATTGGGAAGAGGTAACTCTCTCTATCAATGAGAAAACTAAAGTAATTGGAATCCAAAGATCGCGTGGTTATGATTGGCGTGCTTCCTTCACAGTAGCCGAAATAGGTGACATGACAGCGAGAGTGAAGTCATTGAAACCGGATGTTATTGTGTTCGTTGATAATTGCTATGGTGAGTTTACTGAAGAGCTTGAGCCTCCGCAGGTTGGAGTGGATCTAGTAGCGGGTTCATTAATTAAAAATCCTGGTGGTGGAATTGCTGAGACGGGTGGATACATCTGTGGGCGCAGAGATCTAGTAGAGCTTACAGCGTACCGTCTTACAGCTCCTGGTATCGGTGGCGAGGTAGGCGCAATGTTAGGAACTACCCGCGGGTTATACCAAGGTCTGTTCATGGCTCCGCATACAGTTGGACAAGCCCTTAAAGGCAGTATTTTTGCGGCAGCTGTATTTCAGCGCTGCGGGTTTGAGACGAAACCAGCGTGGAATGAACCTCGTACAGATTTGATTCAGGCGGTTTCCTTTGATGGACCGGATCACTTGATTGCCTTCGTGCAGGGAATTCAACGTGCTGCGGCGGTAGACAGCCATGTAGTTCCAGAACCATGGGATATGCCGGGATATGAACATCCTGTCATCATGGCGGCAGGTACGTTTATACAAGGTGGTAGCTTAGAGTTATCGGCAGATGCGCCTATCCGTGCGCCTTATATTGGCTATATGCAAGGGGGATTAACCTACTCCCATGTCAAATATGGCGTTTTGATGGCACTCCAAAGTATGCGTGATCGAAAATTACTGTCAGAAAATCTTACACACCATTGACACGCTGTATTAGGAAATGTACAATGAGATCAGAAAAAGATCATTGGAAGGTTGGATGAGTCATGGGTGATGAAATCCGCAGAAATATGGCATTATTTCCTATTGGAATTGTAATGAAGTTAACTGATTTATCTGCAAGACAAATTCGTTATTATGAACAGCATAGTCTAATCGTACCTGCACGTACCTCTGGGAATCAACGTTTGTTCTCTTTTAATGATGTTGAGCGCCTATTAGAAATTAAGGCCTTGATTGAAAAGGGTGTTAACATTGCTGGCATCAAGCAAGTAATGAACCCAGTCTCGAAGGAATCCGAAGAAGCTACTGTGATTACCCCTGACACAGAGGTTAGACGTAGAGAGCTATCAGATTCGCAGCTTCACCGTTTGCTGAAGCAAGAACTAGTTTCCGGTAAAAGACCGGGACAGGTATCGCTTATTCAAGGTGAGTTATCCCGGTTTTTTAATAAATAATAATATACAGAGTTTTGAAAGGGAGAGGATCACGTGAGCTTTTCTAAAGAGGATATTTTACGCATTGCCAAGGAAGAGAATGTTCGTTTCATTCGTCTGCAATTTACAGATCTGTTAGGTACTATCAAGAATGTAGAGATTCCGGTTAGCCAATTGGAAAAAGCACTCGACAACAAAATGATGTTTGATGGTTCCTCCATCGAAGGTTATGTACGGATTGAAGAATCCGATATGTATCTCTTCCCAGACCTTGATACTTGGGTAATCTTCCCTTGGGTGACTGATAGCCGTGTTGCACGTCTGATTTGTGACGTGTATATGCCGGATGGTACTCCATTTGCTGGAGACCCACGTGGTATCCTGAAGCGTTGTCTGAAGGAAGCCGAAGAAATGGGCTTTACAGCGATGAATGTTGGACCTGAACCTGAATTCTTCTTGTTCAAAACAGACGAAAGAGGTAACCCAACTACAGAATTGAATGACCAAGGTGGTTATTTCGACTTAGCTCCTACAGACTTAGGGGAAAACTGCCGTCGTGAAATCGTATTGACCCTTGAAGAAATGGGCTTTGAAATCGAAGCTTCCCACCATGAAGTGGCTTCCGGCCAGCATGAAATTGATTTCAAATATGCTGACGCGATCACTTCTGCTGACCAAATTCAAACCTTTAAGCTCGTCGTGAAGACGGTTGCCCGTCAACATGGCTTGCATGCAACTTTTATGCCTAAACCATTGTTTGGTATTAACGGATCTGGTATGCACGCTCACCAATCCTTGTTTAATGGCAAAGAAAACATGTTCTACGATGAAAGTGACAAGCTAGGTCTGAGCAAAACTGCACGTTATTATATGGCTGGTATTTTGAAGCACGCTCGTGCTTTTGCAGCGATTACTAACCCGACAGTGAACTCTTACAAACGCCTTGTTCCTGGTTATGAAGCACCTTGTTACGTAGCTTGGTCTGCAAGTAACCGTAGCCCGATGATTCGTATCCCGGCTTCGAGAGGGCTTAGCACACGTGTTGAAGTTCGTAACCCGGACCCGGCAGCTAACCCATACCTCGCACTTGCTGTTATGTTGAAAGCAGGGCTAGACGGAATTAAGCGTAAGCTTGATCTTCCAGCTCCAATTGACCGTAACATCTATGTGATGTCTGAGGAAGAGCGTATTGAAGAAGGCATCCCAAGCTTGCCATCCGATTTGAAAGAAGCGCTAAGCGAAATGATTCGCAGCCATGTAATTACCGAAGCTCTCGGCGAACATGCCCTGGCTCACTTCTACGAGCTGAAAGAAATCGAATGGGATATCTACCGGACACAAGTTCATGAGTGGGAAAGAAACCAATACATGACACTTTACTAGTTACATCAACCCTTGGCGCTCTAAGCGTTGAGGGTTTTTTTTCTGTAGGGGTAAGGATAGGAGATATTGTAGAGGTTTATGAACGCCCCCGTAATGCCCCCGAAAAATGTAGTGATCATTCGAGGATACTTCTCATATGAGCTTCAAATTTCTCCATACTGCTTTCATTTATTTTCTTGGAAATATGTGTGTATATGTCCGCTGTGATTCTCATACTACCGTGACCTAAACGTTCTTGTACTTACTTCATATCGTTACCAGCCTCAAGTAAAAGAACAGCATGAGTGTGACGAAAAGAATGAATCGGCATCGCCGGGAGACCAATACGTTTCAAAATTCGCGAAAAAGAATTGAATAAAGAAGACTTTGGCATGAAGTTTCCATCATCTCTACAAAGAACTAAGTTTAACTTATGTTTATAGGAACCCTTCCAAGCTAATTTATTTTGGTTCTGATATTTAATGTGTGCTTTAGACCGCTAATGATAGATTGACTAATTTTTATCGTTCGTTGCGAATTAAACGTTTTTGTATCTCCGAATAGAGTTGCTTCATCCTCAGCTGAAAAATCTAACGTCTTACAAATGTGGCAGCCGGTTTAGAATTTGAACCTAATGGTATTCTCCGTCTTCCAGTCCCCATTTTGCGCAATTTGTGCGGCAATAATGACCCCCATTTGCATCTGTGCGTCCTGGATGTGCCTCAGCAAGTACAGGCATCAATAATAAGACAAGTGACATGAAGATTGGAACAATAATTCTTTTCATAAAAAATAAATACCCCAATGTTTGATTCTTGGAGTAGTCTATCAGAATACATTTTCACTTATCCCTTATTAAGCTAACGGGGCAGGATAGTTGAATGATTTCGCGAATAACTTAAGTCATGACGAATTTACGAAGTTCGCAAAAAGGCGTTAGCCGAAAGAAGTTCTTAGTTTAGGAGGAGTCTATATGATATTAGAAAAAGTTATAAATAGAATTGAAATACAAAGTGAATATAAGGATTTTGTTGATAAGTATATAGATAATATACTTACCGAATTCAAAGGTAAGATTCATAGCATTTATATGTGTGGCTCGATTCCAAAAGGAACTGCTAAACCTTTTAAGTCAGATGCAGACTTTACTATTGTATGTGTAAATCCCAAAGATATTGATTACGAAAGATTGTCAAATATTAAAGACAGGCTTTTGGAAGAATATCCAATAGTAACTAAGATTGATACGATAATTTGCTCGATTGACGATGTATTAAGTAAACCAAATGAGTGGGGTTTTTGGGTAAAGATAATTTGTGTTTGCATATATGGTCATGACGTTGGTGAAAAAGTACCACCGATAATTATTTCTCCAGAGTTCATTTTAGACTTAAATACAGAGACCAAGGAGGAAGTAGATCGTATACATAGTTTACTTTCTAATGCTAGTGATAACACAATGAAAACTAGATATATTAAAGGTTACTCTAAGAGATTAATTCGTGCATTATACTCTTTGGTTTTAGAAGATACAGGTGTATGGCAAGATGACATTATTAAGATGAAGAATGCCCTATTAAACTATTGTGAGATTGACTCCGCTTTAGTTGATTATCTGTATGCTTGTTACTTGGATAGTAATGTACTTGTTGAAGAGTTTCTGGGAATTGCAGATGAAGTATATAGCTATTTTGAGAACGCCTTAAATACAATGGCTGCTTCCAGAACTTCCTTCGGCTAACACCATATTGACGCTCCGGGTCACTCTGAGAAGCGAGTGACCACATCCAGCCCCCTAAGCCCGTCGGGACGTCACTGCGTTAGGTGTTCGGCAAGCCTCACAACTATAAGCAGCGACTCTAATTAAAACATAAGACTATTGAGCTAACGGGAACTTTAGTTGAATAATACACATTAATGAGCAGGCGCTACGGTAGCCTGCTGTTTTCATTGAAGTAACGGGCAGATTTGCACAATAGTCACCGCAGTTTAATGCGACTTCAAAATAAAAAGGAGAAAAGACCCATGAATACTACACTTGGCAGATTAACAGGTCGAATCGCAATAGTAACAGGTGCAAGTCGCAGCACAGGAATCGGTGCTGCAGTGTGCAAAGAGTTGGCCTATCTAGGCGCTGATGTATTTTTTACACACTGGGTTAGTTACGATCAACAGATGCCCTGGGGTAGCAATAACGAGGAGCAAAAGCAACTTTGTGAGGAAATACGTTCCATGGGCGTTCGTTGCGAACACCTAATGATGGATCTTTCTGCACCTGAAAGCTTTGTGGATTTATTAAATAACGTTGAGCAGAAGCTAGGAGAACCTTCCATTCTTGTTAACAATGCTTGTTATTCGGTTAACGATGACTTAACCACGATTACCCCAGAGTCTTTGGATGCACACTACGCAATTAATGTTAGGGCGGTAACTATGCTTAGTGTGGAATTCGCTAGACGGTTTACGCAATCGGCAGGTGGTCGAGTTATTAATATGACATCGGGCCAATCACTAGGCCCCATGGCTGGTGAAATCTCGTATGCCACAACGAAAGGGGCAATAGATGCTTTCACACGAACTTTTGCAGCAGAGGTGGGTCCGAAAGGCATCACCGTAAATGCGATAAATCCTGGACCCACAGACACCGGCTGGATGACTCCTGACCTACGACAGCAGTTATCTAAGCAATTTGTAACAGGTAGAGTAGGATTGCCTAAGGATGCAGCTCGTCTGGTTGCATTCTTAGCCACCGATGATGGGGAGTGGATTACCGGCCAAGTTTTACATTCCACGGGTGGATTCAACTAACGGAGAACGATAGCTCAATGAGACACCTAGCTAATACGATGTGAAAATCGCCTCGTCAGTGATAATGCTGACGAGGCATTATAATTTGATGGGTCTTATATCAAATTCAGCCAGTCCTGGTGGCAGTGATTCGAAGTCGACTTCTTCGAGGGCTTCTGGTTAAATAATTATTAGTAACGGTTCATATATGTCAATCAACGCACCTATACGTTCGCTGATACCAATAAAAGTACCAATAGCTACAATACTTCCGCACCTTCCACCAAATCCGCTATCGTGATTGTCACAGATATGCACGGACTGTCCCGGCTTTAAATCTTCCCATCTCATAATTTAGGGGGTGCTCCTTGTTCTTCAAAAGTTCTCTGGGACATTCCAAAGTAAGCAGCCCTGTCATTTGAGTAATGGTTCTGTCGTTGTATCGGTAGCATCAGTGGCGTCTCCGGGAAACTATTTTCGTTTGCCGCGCGGGCGACGTTTTATGGTTCCTTTTTTCTTGTCCTTTAGTAGTAGATAAGCTGTGTAACATTGTATTGCTGCTGTTAGGAGTTGTACCATGTAGAAGAGTCATCACAGGGATAACCTGAACTGCTCTTTTATTGCTCAAAAAATTTTGTTTTATCTGTAATCAACTCTACGAGTAAGCGTCATAATAAAACCTTGCTGACCATGATGGTAGCAGGGTTTTTGTTCATACATTAAATTTCTTCCCTCACGGAGGCAATGGATCCTATGATTCATCCACCAATGATTCCGGAGCGAAGCCAATTAGCGATGGTTATCCGATATCTACAGTTAATTTTAACGGCGATGATTCTCCCAATACGATCTTCAAGCCACTTTTAAGATAGCGATATTCTGTATTCTATTCCCTAGATTGAAATCTTCAATTGCATTTGTAGTACCTCTTCTGATTGAAAATTGGGCTATATTTCCTGCACACATAAACGCCCACAAAATGCTTACAAATAATAGAAGGAAGACAATGAAATCCGTAATCGTTTTCTCAGAGAACCCTTTATTTTAACGGAATTAGGTACTATTCAGACCATTATAAAAAGGGAAAACTGTAAACCGGACTCGGTTCACGAGTGGGAAAGTAACCAATATATGACGCTTTACTAGAACCTTTAAACCCTTGACACCTTTGGTGTTGAGTTTTTTTTTGTTTGGGCAAAATAGTGGTTTTGTAACCATCGATGATATGTCTACGAAAAATGCCCGCGAAATGCCCACAAATAGCTGAGGTTAAGGTTATTCGAGGATGTTTTACAGGTGAATATCAAAATTGGCATATTGTTGATTAACAATTTTAACGTGTAAGAAGTTGTTCATTTATCATAAATAATGGGATATCATGGGAGATAGATGAATTAAATGCAGAGACGGAGGAGTGAATTTGGATATAGTTTGGTCAAACTTAATATTAACTTTGATAATTTTCGGGATATTAGTGGTTTTGATTTTTAAAGGTATTAGTTTATTAGTAAGAAGTTATAAATCAAAAAAATAACTCTATAGACGATTATACATAGTCATGGTCAGTCATTGGTTATATTCCCGCATCGTGACTATAAAAGAATTTATCAAAGAGTATTGACACAAGACCTGAGTTACAGATCATTAAGAATGGCGATTTACAGACCCCCCCCCCCGCGGTTGGCTGTGAGTCGCTATTTTATTATTTTTGTATATTCTAAAAGTGTTAAAGTAAAAGTGATTGTAAATTTTTTTTCACTTTAATTGTTTTATCGCCTACCTTGCTCTTGCTCAGTCCAATTAACCTTATGAAACCGAGAAGAACTAAGATCTCATGGGTCACTTTATGGAATCTGGTGGCATTAATTAAGATAGTTGGTGCCCGAATCGTCCGGGAACAATTTGAATTTCGAGCACAACTCCATAGCTGTAAATAAGAACGAGTCGATTGTTTGAAATTTTTCAATCCGTAGCAATAAAATTGAGAAAAGGTTTGAAGAATAAGAGGACACGTCACTCATGTGGGTAATAACTAATATAGTAATAAGGAGGTGCGTAATGAAAAAAATATTATTAACTACAGTTACTAGTATTCTTCTGTCTTCCTCAATTCTCGGTGCATGTAGTAACAATAAAACAACAGACGAGGCAAAACCTACAGCGTCAAGTGCAGCGACAATGCCAGTTGTTGAAGCTACAAGCACTCCTGAACCTTCTGCTACTCCTTCTATGGAGGCGCAGGAGTCCGCCAGTCCGGAGGCCACTGATCCTCTAGCATCCGATCGACCAAAGACCAAAGCATTTGGTGAACAGGAGGGAGGGGTCTCAGGGCAAGAAGGTACACTTGGGAAAGGTGATGGATATTCCCTGTATGTTTTTCAGGGTTTCACACTAGACTCACAGTCTGGTCGTTTATCATTAACTGAGGATCCAACCTATTATGCCGAAATTAAACACTTACCTGCCGATTACGATCTTACAGCTTTGAAGCAGCAGGGACAAACCGAGCTTTCTGCAATTGGCAAAGCAAACGACCATAGCGGGGAACTAATTGAACATCCTCTAGGTTTTGCTGAACTATATCTGCAGGCTGCCGGTGATAAAGGGATAGAAGATTATATGGTCTGGAAGAATCAGGCGGGGGAAGCTTTTCTTTTTCGGATACACAATCCTAAAGGTGATTCGTCGAATAAGTTTGCACCTTGGGTGATGGTTTCACTGGCAACACTTGAACTTGAAAGGAATTAAGTGTGATCAGAGCCGTAGGAGTTGTGCGGAGTAGAAGGGGTGTGCCATAACCATAATCAAAAAAATGGTTGTTGGCACACTTCTTCTTCTTTTTGGTACCTTACTTCATTCGAACGCCAATTTTCGTTTGCTGAGGTTGCAAATTTCGCGTATGAGCCTGCTATAGGATCCAGCAGACCTTATACGAAACTTTACCACACATTTGGGATACTAAAGGACTCCTTAGTCGCTATTAGCATTAAAAACACTCAATATGAGCCTCATCCTTAGGAATAACGTCACTGGAGTCCGAAACCATGCTTCAAAGGCTCAAAATTAGCAAATAGCGTCATCTGGGTCCGAAAGTCATGGCACGTAGTAGAGGGATTTAATGTTAAAATATCTTATATATAGATAACTAATTCTTTCCTGGGAAGGAGTAAGTTCATGCAAATTTTTATTTACATAGGATTGGGCTTCTTTATAATTTCAGGTATATGTGTTGGAGCCTTCACGACAGGTACACAACAAAGAGGTAACTTTTATTCGGAATCTAAGCAAGACCGTAAAGCTAAAAACAAAGTAGCGAATTGGTCCGCTTTAGGTGGTCTTATTTCATTAGCTGTAGCTGGGATTCTTTATTTGTTGTAAATGAACGCACAACATAAGGAGGAGTGTTGCAGATGGTGAAGATTTTTAATGAAAATACGGTATCTTTTACACAAAAACAGTCCCCGATCCCAGAGTTTGCTTGGCATACGAGTGAAAGATTAGCTGAAATGGTGGGCTCCAAGCATTTAGTTTTTGATATCAGATCTTTAGATCCTGATAAATATTCTTTTCCTTATCATTTTCATAGAAATGCTGAAGAGATATTTGTGATTTTAGCGGGAAAAGCGATGTTAAGAACGCCCGAGGGTTTTACGGAGGTTACTGAAGGGGATGTAATATTTTTTGAAATGGGACCGGAAGGGGCGCACCAGCTTTATAATCATTCCGATGCACCATGCAGGTATCTGGATCTCCGAACGAATCAGGGAATAGATGTTTGCGAATATCCAGACTCAGGAAAAATCAACATTTTGCCCTATCAAGAAATCTATCAAGCAGATGAACAGGCGGATTACTGTAAGGGAGAAGAGCATGTAAGGGAAAAATGGAATGGGGGAGCGTAATTGATTAAAGATCGTTGGTTTACAGTAACGGAAATTGATCCAACCACCTATGCAATCAGTGAATATGGACATTGGGAAAAGGTGCATTCTTTTTTACTCTTGGGGCAAAAACAAGCCGCGTTAATTGATACGGGATTAGGTATTGATAATATAAAAAGAATAACGGATCAGTTAACGGATTTACCTATCGCTGTCATAACTACGCATGTGCATGCAGATCATATTGGCAGTCATGGGCAATTCGAGACAATCTATGTTCATAAAGCGGATGAGGATTGGCTGATTAACGGAATAAAAGGCTTGTCCCTTGCCCAGATTCGAAAAGATATGAGCCGGGACATCACCCTTCCTGTTCCTGAAACCTTTGATCCTAACACCTACATACCTTTTCAAGGGAAACCAACAGCTCTTTTACAAGAAGGGGATGTGCTCGACATAGGTGGGCGCAAAATAGAAATTTACCATACACCAGGTCATTCGCCAGGTCATATCAGCCTTTTTGATCATGCCAACGGATATCTGTTTACAGGTGATTTATTGTATGACGTTACGCCAATCTATGCCTTTTACCCTTCGACTAGTCCGGTTGATTTAGTGGCATCCTTAGAAAAGATTACGGAAATTCCAGGAGTTACCCAAGTATTCGGTTCTCATAATACACTGGGTTTAGATCCATCTATTTTACAAGAGGTCAAAAAAGCGGTTCGTGAGTTACGTGAGCAAAAGGTAGTAGCACATGGTACGGGCATTCACCAGTTTGATGGGTTTAGTGTGCAATTTTAGATTTTTCTATGTCGAAAACAAATGAGGGTATGGCGATATGGTGTCTACATCAAAGGCTTTTGCGAAAAATAATTCACACATCTTATTGCGCAAAAAACAACTTAATTATTCAGATACGATTGACCTGAACAGTGCATGTAATTGTTGTACTTGGGAGTAAGCTTCCTTGTACTGGTTGTCGGATTGTTGAATAGGCAATAAACCCGGCAAGAAGGAGATACAATACACAGGCGTTTCTTTGCTGTTCATATATATTTTAAGCGTAAGCTCTTCAATCACATTAGCTTCTTCATCAGCTTCCTTAAGGAAGTTAATATCTGCACTTGTTGCAGTAGTTTTGCTGTTTTGATGTCTTTTGGATACTTTTGAAAGGGTAAGTGCGTTAACCACAATCTCGGATCCCATTACATTATCAAATGAGTATAGCTTTGCTACTGCTTTTTTGTTACTCTTCGGATTTTTGGTGCCAATTGCTAATTTTTTATTAGGCTCGTTAAGTGCGATCAAGTGAGATTGATTGGGGGGAATGAATGTTTTGGTGAAGCTGATGTTAAAAGATGAGGTCGCATTAACTAGCTTAGAAATTTCAGATGAAGCAGATAGCGTTTTCAATTTTATAATGGCGGCACTTAGAATTAAAACAACTCCTAAAATAGCAAATAAGTACATCAGGATAATCAGCATATAATCACACCTCCTAGTTATCTCATTAGACTCAAATTGTTGCTTATTGAAAGATATGCCTGAATGATCCCCACTAGTATCTTTTAAAAGGGGAATTCGTGGAATTATAGGATCGGCTTCACGATTAACCCAAAAAAAGCACCCAGAGAAACCTTCCGATTCTGCAAATGATGCAAAATTGGGGGTTGCTGCAAGGGTGCTTTTTAAGGTGATTATGTAAACCTATAGAAAATTGAAGGCAGTGATATGATCAGTATAAACAATCAGCTGTTTGTATTCGATCGGAGTTCCATAACTTGCATAAGGTCTTACAGTAACGTCATTGAGGACAACAAAGTTATAGCTGAAATTTTTATCAGGGTGTTCTGCTCCCAAATAAGATATGTATTCGTCCACAATTACATCATCCATCAACGATTTTAAATCAAATACATCCTCTTTGTTGGAGATGGTTGGAGAGACGATTCCCTGAATGCTGCCAAAAGAGGTGAGCAAATTCACTTTTTTTCCACTAGCTTGTTCATCATTTAAAAGTAAACCGGACAGCTTACCCAGTGCATCGACTTTAAAATCGACGAGGGTTCTAATTTTTGAATTATTCAAACTAAACACATCCTTTTCAATTTGCAATCCTGTTAACAATATTCGACATATAATCATCAAACTCCTAGTATGCTAATGAAAAAATACTTACTTATGTAATGACCCCCATTTTTTAATGTGATTTGGGGGTTGCCGAGCCTCCATTCGAATTTAATTTCTTATCGTTACTCGTGTGCCTATAGGGACAATAGCAGCGAGTGCTAACACATCCTCGTTGTACATCCGGATGCAGCCGTGGGACACCTCTTTCCCAATGGAGGAAGGGTCATTGTTTCCATGAATTCCGTAGTGTGGTTTAGACAGTCCCATCCAAAAAACACCGAAGGGACCCCCTGGGTCGGGTTGTTTGTTAATAATAGTGAATTCTCCCACCGGGGATTGGGTTAACATCTTACCGATGCCGACAGGGAAACCTCTAATCACAATATCATTGTCCAGAAGATATAACATTCGTTGGGTCAGATCTACAATAATTCGGTAGTTGGGCATTATACGCAACACTCCTTTCTAATTAGGATATGAGCAGAACGCCTAAAGGGTTATTCATAGAAAATGGCCATTTTAGCCAATGAGAACAAATGTTCGTTTGTGGTTGGAAAAGCAAAAAAAACGTAGAAAAAAGGCTGGTCCGCATATGCGGACCAGCCTTTTATGTTAGAAGTGCATACTTAGTGGATATCTCGAAACAATCCGATGACTCTTCCGAGAATAGTTACGCGATTAAGGCGAAGCGGCTCATAAGCTGGATTCTCCGGCTGAAGCCGTATATGATCACGTTCCTTGTAAAAGGTCTTAACGGTTGCTTCATCTTCTTCGGTCATGGCTACAACGATATCTCCGTTGTCCGCTGTTTGTTGTTGGCGAACAATCACATAGTCACCATTCATAATGCCTGCGTCAACCATACTATCACCCATGACAGACAGCATAAATACTTTGTTGTCACCTACATAGTGAGTAGGAAGTGGGAAGTAGTCTTCGATATTCTCTGTAGCAGTGATAGGTACCCCGGCGGTAACTTTACCTACGACAGGAATCCGTGAGATGGTCTGCGCGAATTGGTGAACATTCTCTGAATCCTCTTGGCCTAGTAATTCTATTGCACGTGGCTTCGTTGGATCTCGACGAATAAGTCCCTTCTTCTCAAGCCGGTCCAAATGACCGTGAACTGTGGAGCTGGAAGCAAGGCCAACAGCTTCTCCAATTTCCCGGACGGAAGGTGGATAACCCTTGCTGCGGACTTCGCTTCGTATAAATTCCAGGATCGCCAGCTGGCGACTTGAAATCTTTGACATTGGAATCAACCCCATATAGTAATGTTTGGGAAAATTATAACATAGAACTACCGTTCGCACAAACATAAGTTCTAACTATTATAAATATTAATCTGCTAGAGTTAAAAAATGGTAGACAAATGATAATAAAATGAACCGCTTGAGTCTCTCGAAAAAAAGAGAACAATTGTTCTGAAATAGTATTGAACAAAACACATGTTCGTGTTATTATAAATTCGAAAGTAAGAACAAGTGTTTGGAGGATGATGATTATGCTAAAATACAGTACATACCGCAGCATCTACGACAAGGCCCCTGTGGTTGAATCTATAGGACATAATGACGTTGCCCGTAATTCCGCTAAGGTGAAAGAGATAACGGAACGTTTGCTTGGAGGGATGATTTCGTTGTTCCGTCAAGATTTCTTTATTAAGTTAATATTGATTTTCGTGCTAGTATTATCTGGCCTAACAGTAGTGGGAAATGTGTTTGCAGGATCGACGACTATAATGAAGGAAGAGAAGCGGATTGTGGTTGAACGTGGAGATACACTATGGAGTATTGCTCTTAAGAATAAACCAGCTGATATGAAGACAGTTGTTTATATAGAAGGAATTAAACGTTCAAGTGGGATTAAGAGTAGTCAAATTAACGCTGGAGACATACTTACTTTACCTATTTATTAATTTTCTGAGAACATAATAGAATGACCAGTAGAGCTTGCAGGGAGTAGACCTTGACAAGCTCTTTTTCTCATGGCAGAGTTAGAATTAATTTATAGGGGGAGGGAAAGTATTGAATATTGATGAGTTGGTCGCGCGAATTAACGAATTGGCACGCAAACAGAAGAGCGTAGGCCTTAATCAAGAGGAAGTGGCGGAACGCGCCAAGCTTCGTGAAATTTACCTGGGGAATATCCGCAATAACTTCCGAGCACAATTAAATACTATTGAAGTAGTAGATAACGATGAGCATGAACAAGGTAACAAGGGGCTTAAACATTAGCTCGCTGTTCCTTTTCATAGATATTTCAGGATGACTAGGGGGAACGCACATGGCCCGTTCTTGGGAAAGAATGGTTCAACGCAACACACAGCAAATCAACAAGCAAAGAAAGAAACAAGGCAAGGATACGATTTATGCCTCTAAATCTCCTACCCAGAATGCCGAAGTCTTTAAAGGTCGCAACATTGCATTTCCGGTAGTGTTAGTGATACTTGGCACTATGTTTTGGGTAGTTGGTTCTATTGATCAGGCCAAAGGCAATGGCATGCTGGCTAATTGGCTGGGAGTAGTACTGTACTATTTGCTGGCAGCGCTATTGTTCTTCCGTCGTCCGTACTTGAAGGTGGAAAAAGCAAGACTGTCCACTATTAAATTCAATCGCGAACGCGGACTTCCAGCTGCAGATATTGAGAAAATCGCCCTTTCGCGTGGAGCTGTAGTCATTAAGCACAAAGGGAAACGTACGAAATGGATTTTCACAAAACTTATGAATCGCTATGATACTAATGCGATGAGTACACGATTAGAAGCATTTGCTAAAGCTCACAACATTGAAGTAGTTCACGAATAGAACTAGACCAGTTAAAGGGAGAGGGAGACCTGTAATGCCAATTTCTGCTGTACTATTTGACCTTGATGATACATTGCTGTGGGATGATCGGAGCGTCGAAGAAGCATTTCGTTTTGCTTGTGAAGCCGCCGGGGATACGATAGATCCACAAGAACTAGAAGTTGCAGTTCGTAAGGAAGCAAGTAGCTTGTATGAATCTTATGAGACGTTCCCATTTACAAAGATGATCGGAATTAATCCATTTGAAGCACTCTGGGCTAACTTTACGGCAGGTGAACAGCCAGAATTCCGTCAATTGGAGCAGCTTGCACCGGTATATCGTAAAGAGTCTTGGCGTCGCGGACTTGCAGCGTTAGGGGTGGAAGACGAAGCACTAGCTGAGACCTTGGCAACTAAATTCGCAGCAGAGCGCAGAAAACGTCCATACATCTATGAAGAAACAATGCATGTACTGGAACAGTTACGGGGTCAAGTGAAGCTTTTGCTACTTACGAACGGCTGTCCTGCACTGCAACAAGAGAAACTAGATGGTGTGCCCGAGTTAATTCCTTTCTTTGATCATATTGTGATTTCCGGAAGCTTTGGTAAAGGCAAACCGGATAAGGAAATTTTCCTGCATGCTTTAGAGCTTCTTGATGTAACGCCTGAGCAAGCAGTTATGGTCGGCGATAAGCTTACAACGGATATCCGTGGGGGGCTGGCAGCAGGGTTGACCACGGTCTGGATTAATAGAAAAGGTAGAGCACCTAGTCTTGATATTCATCCAGATCATGAAATCAATCACCTTGAGGAACTTCTTCCACTAGTTCAATCCTTGTAAGATATACAGAGCTATTAGCTCCAACATAAAGACTTTATAAAAGCAGCGAGTTTCTGAGATCCTAAGAAACTCGCTGCTTTTCTGTACATACATACTAACATAAGGATTTCATTAGATTTTTAAGTAAATGATTTAAGTCACAAGACTAATGCGGAATTGATGCAAAATACTGAAAAACGAATAATAATGTGTATAATAGATGGAGATGTATAACATGAATTGGTAGATTTTTATTATTCGATAATGATTGGGAGGGCTCCGAATGATGAGATCGAAGAAATTAGTCGCTGTATTATTAGGTGCAACACTTCTAGTACTAGGTGGATGTTCTTCAAATGGAACCAAGCATTCAGAAATACATAACATGAATATGAACATGTCTATGGAACCTATCAAAGTCGAACTACAATGGAGTCCTGAAGAAGTTGTTGTAAATCAAAAGGTAACCTTTGAAGCTGTGGTGACCCAAGATAACGAGGCAGTAGATGATGCAAAAGAGGTTCTGTTCGAAATTGTGAATAAAAATGATGAGGGACAGAAAATAGAGCTTAAGGGAAAGCTAATTGGTAAAGGAGTCTATCAAGCAGAAGGGACCCTTGAAAAGGAAGGACAATATAATGTCACTTCACATGTGACAGCCCGGACACAGCACTCTATGCCTAGCAAAGAGCTGTCTGTGAAACCATGATTCAAAGGTTCGCAACGCTTACTGAGCAATAACAGATAAAGCAGAGTGGAAAGGAAGGCTTTTCGAAATTCCTTTATTCTGCTAAACTTACTCTAATGTTTTACTGGGGGGACTATTAGTTGGCTAAATATACACTTGAGGAAAGCTTACAACAAAGGATTTTGATCCTTGATGGCGCAATGGGCACGATGATCCAACAGGTGCCTCTTACTGGAGAAGATTTTGGAGGCGATGAGCTGGACGGCTGTAATGAAATGCTGGTATTAACACGTCCAGAAGTCATTCAGACGATTCATGAGCAGTACCTCGAAGCAGGGGCTGATCTCATTGAGACTAACACATTTGGTGCAACCTCTGTTGTGCTAGCTGAATATGATATTCCTCAGCGGGCACGTGAGATCAATCTAGCGGCAGCAGAGTTGGCTCGCAGAGCAGTAGACAAATATGACACACCTGACCGTCCGCGATACGTCGTGGGGGCTATGGGTCCAACAACAAAAACGCTCTCAGTAACTGGAGGCGTTACTTTCCAAGAGTTAGTTGATAGCTATGAGGAACAAGCAGTGGCATTGATCGACGGTAAAGTAGATGTTTTGCTGCTGGAGACCTCTCAAGATACACTTAACGTTAAAGCTGGAAGTATTGGTATTCGTAATGCTTTTGAAAAGACTGGTATCACATTGCCGGTTATGATTTCCGGAACAATTGAACCAATGGGTACTACATTGGCGGGTCAGAATATTGAAGCATTTTATATCTCATTAGAACATCTGAAGCCTATCTCTATGGGCCTCAACTGTGCGACTGGTCCTGAGTTCATGCGGGATCACATTCGTTCGCTTTCGGAGATCTCCTCCGCAGCCGTGAGCTGTTATCCAAACGCAGGATTGCCGGATGAGAACGGACATTATCATGAATCTCCAGATTCTTTAGCTCGCAAGATTGCAGCCTTTGCCGAAAAAGGCTGGCTGAACATTGCGGGGGGGTGCTGTGGAACGACACCAGAGCATATCCGTGCGATGAAGGAAGCACTTTCTGAATATCCTCCACGCCCGCTGACAGGTAATCATCCACCTGCACTTTCAGGCATTGAGCCTATCTATATTGAGAACGACAACCGCCCATACATGGTTGGTGAACGTACGAATGTACTTGGCTCTCGTAAATTTAAACGTCTTATCGTCGAAGGTAAATATGAGGAAGCCTCAGAAATTGCCCGTGCTCAGGTGAAGAGTGGGGCACAGGTTATTGACGTGTGTGTACAAGACCCTGACCGTGATGAGATTGAAGATATTAAGCTTTTCTTAGAACTGGTTGTGAAAAAGGTTAAAGTACCCCTGATGATCGATACTACCGATCCTAAGGTTATCGATTTGGCTTTGCAGTACTGTCAAGGTAAGGCGATAATTAACTCCATTAACCTTGAAGATGGTGAAGAAAAATTCGAGCTGGTGACGCCGATCATTCATAAATATGGTGCAGCTATTGTTGTGGGTACCATCGATGAGACGGGACAAGCCATTAAGGCGACAGATAAACTGGAAGTGGCTAAACGCTCCTATGACTTGCTAGTGAATAAGTACGGTTTAGCAGGAGAAGATCTTATTTTTGACACGTTGGTGTTCCCTGTAGGAACCGGAGATGAACAATATATCGGTTCAGCAAAAGAAACGATTGACGGCATTCGTTTGATCAAGGAAGCACTTCCAGGTGTTCATACGATCTTGGGCATTAGCAACGTCTCCTTTGGATTGCCGGAAGCGGGACGTGAAGTGTTGAACTCCGTATTCCTTTATGAATGTACAAAAGCTGGGTTGGATTATGCGATCGTAAATACAGAGAAAGTGGAGCGGTATGCTTCCATTCCTGCCGAAGAACGTCATCTTGCTGAGGAACTGATTTATAATACGAATGATGAGACGCTTTCTGCTTTTGTAGCTGCTTTCCGTGGTAAAAAAGTAGAGAAAAAAGAGAAGATTTCCAACCTGTCACTTGAAGAACGTTTAGCTTCCTATGTGGTTGAAGGTACGAAGGAAGGACTCATTCCTGACCTTAATGAAGCATTGACTAAATCTGGTCCGCTGGAGATCATCAATGGACCGCTGATGGCAGGGATGTCGGAAGTCGGCCGGTTATTTAATAATAATGAATTGATCGTTGCTGAGGTGCTGCAAAGCGCTGAAGTGATGAAGGCTTCTGTCAATCATCTAGAGCAGTTTATGCAGAAGGATGAGACAGCGGTTAAAGGAAAAATTATGCTGGCAACCGTAAAAGGGGACGTGCATGATATTGGTAAGAATCTAGTGGAGATCATCCTCTCCAATAATGGTTATCAGATCATTAATTTGGGTATAAAAGTACCACCAGAGACCATTATCGAAGCCTTCCGTCGAGAAAAAGCTGATGCGATAGGATTGTCCGGGCTGCTTGTGAAATCTGCTCAGCAGATGGTCCTCACCGCTCAGGATTTACGTACAGCAGGGATCGATGTTCCGATTATGGTTGGCGGCGCAGCTTTGACCCGTAAATTTACGAAGACCCGTATTCGTCCAGAATATGACGGTCTAGTATTGTATGCTAAGGACGCTATGGACGGGCTGGATATTGCCAATCGGCTTATGAACCCTGAAGAACGGGAGAAGATTGCCGAGGAAATTCGTGTGGAGGCAGAAGCAGCGGTTGCGGTGGCGCCTAAGCAAGAACTGCCGAAACTAACCAGAGCAGTGCGTTCCAAAATATCTCCAGATGCACCTGTATTTGTTCCACCGGATTTAGAACGCCACGTACTGCGTAACTATCCATTGGGGCATATTATCCCCTATGTGAATATGCAAATGCTGCTGGGTCATCATTTGGGGTTACGGGGTTCTGTAGAAGCCCAATTAGCTGCTGGAGATCAGCGGACTGTTGAACTGAAAGGTACCGTAGACGATATTCTCCATCAAGCAATGCTAGAGGGTACCATTACTCCACATGCTATGTATCAATTCTTCCCTGCACAATCGCAAGGGAATGATATTATAGTGTATAATCCACAGAATACGTCCGAGATCCTGCATACCTTTACTTTCCCGAGACAAGGGGTAGAGCCTCATCTGTGCTTGGCGGACTTCTTGAAACCTGTTGACAGTGGTATTATGGACTATGTTGGATTCCTAGTTGTAACAGCAGGTCACGGTGTACGTGAATTGTCTACTCAGCTGAAAGAAAGCGGAGATTATCTGCGTT
Source organism: Paenibacillus sp. FSL H7-0943 (assembly GCF_037963265.1). NCBI lineage: Bacteria > Bacillati > Bacillota > Bacilli > Caryophanales > Paenibacillaceae > Paenibacillus > Paenibacillus sp. FSL H7-0943. Next base: position 3,859,759 of record NZ_CP150148.1, on the reverse strand, counting down.
CACACGCCTTGCAGTCGGTTGCACTTGAAGTGGCAGAAGGACTGGCGGAACGCGTCCATCATATGATGCGCGATACTTGGGGTTTCCCGGATCCGGCGGATATGACGATGAAGCAAAGACATGGGGCAAGATACCAAGGAATCCGTGTTTCATTTGGTTATCCTGCATGCCCGGATTTAGAAGATCAAGGTCCACTGTTTAAGTTGTTATCTCCGGAGGATATCGGTGTTAACCTTACAGAAGGCTTTATGATGGAGCCCGAAGCTTCCGTTTCGGCTATGGTATTTGCCCATCCAGAAGCGCAGTATTTTAATGTAGAGAAGCTGTAATTCTTTCATTTATATACCTGGTCTGTAGGGGATTGTATCCCTTTCAGCGGAACCTCCCGTAACTGGGGGGTTTTTTGCTGGAAGAAGGTCGTTTAGAATTGAAAAGAGATGGTTGAGCCAATAAGCAGAAGGGAGGAAAAAGAATGGATTTATATTTTTTAGGTACTAATGCAGGTGTGCCAACGCTACAACGCAATGTAACGTCCGTTACATTAAGACTGCTGGAAGAACGTCGCAGTATTTGGATGTTCGATTGTGGGGAAGGTACACAACATCAGGTTCTTCGTTCACCGATTCGGCTAGGAAAGCTGGAAAAGCTATTCATTACCCACTTGCATGGTGATCACCTATTTGGTCTTCCAGGTCTATTATCAAGTCGTGGTTATCAGGGAGGGACAGCGCCGTTAACGGTGTACGGACCCCCTGGATTAAAAGCTTACTTAGAGATCTCCTTAGCTGTGAGCCAATCCCGAATTCCTTATAAGATTGAGATTGTAGAGCATACAGGAGGAATTATATTCGAGGATGATAGCTTTAAAGTTGAGGCTGCATTACTTGAGCACCGGATTGACAGCTATGGCTACCGGGTAACGGAAAAGGATAGTCCCGGAAGCCTCAATACGGAATTGCTTAAGAGTTATGGTTTAAAACCGGGACCGATTTATGGGAAATTAAAAAAAGGTGAAGATGTTGTTACGGATGAAGGTGTGCGAATCTGTGCTGCTGATGTTGTCAGGGAACCCAAACGAGGACGTATTGTTACTATCCTTGGAGATACAAGACCTTGTTCGGGAGCCTTAGAACTCTCTCTTAATGCAGACCTTATCGTTCATGAAGCAACCTTCGCCCATGATCTGGCTGACATGGCGTATCAATATCATCATAGTACAGCCCGTCAGGCTGCAGAGTTAGCAAAAGAAGCCAAAGCAGGACAGCTGTTGCTGACTCATTTTAGTTCTCGTTACAGCTCGCATGAAGAGTTAATTCCTTTGCTTGAGGAAGCTGAACTCCTATTCCCAGAGACATTATTAGCTGAAGAATTTAATGCATATCCGGTACCTCGCAGACTAAATGGGCAATAGGGGGAATGATTATTTTCCGGGAAAGCGCAGGAAATGACAGTGCTATGCTAAAAAATGCTGGATGGGACGGTTGTTCGATTTCATTCGACGAAGTGTGTTAGATTTAAAGTAATCACGGAGTAAAAGACGAACGAATGGCTGGACATATTGCCGAAAATCAGTAGGTGATATCTTCCACCTAAAGGGATTGAGTTTTTCTGTAAATCCAAGCAGGGCAAAGGCTACAAGTTTGTTAATACTATTATTTATTTATTATATTAATTAAATTTATTGTGGAAACTGAGGGGTTAGTGATGGAACAAATTGAAGGATTATTGATTGATCTAGATGGTACATTGTACCATGGGCATAAAATGATTCCCGGTGCTGATCTGCTGATAAAAGCTCTTCGTGAAGCGGATATCCCTTTTTTATTTGTTACTAATAACTCATCGCGTACGGCAGCTAACGTTGCTGCCCACTTAAGTGGAATGGGAATTGAGGCGAAAGCTGAGGAGGTATGTACCTCTTCTATGGCAGCCGCACGTTACATAGCTGAGGAATCACCTGGGGCTACAGTGGCGATACTTGGAGAAGAGGGACTGCGTATGGCTTGCATTGAGGCAGGGCTCCAAATCGTCACAGAATCCCCTGATTATGTGGTGCAAGGTATCGATCGTTCTTTTAATTATGCTTCGTTAGCTCAAGCTTCGCGTTGGATTTTGAGCGGGGCAAAGTTTGTGCTCACCAATCCAGATTTAATGTTACCATCAGATGATGGGGTTATGCCGGGTGCGGGTACGATTGGTGCAGCAATTGAGGCTGCAAGTGGAGTGAAGCCAGTAGTGATCGGTAAACCTGAATCCCACCTGATCAAATATGCGACAGATCTTCTGAACATTCAACCTGAACATGCTGCTGTTGTTGGGGATAATATGCGTACGGATATCGCTGCCGGTGTTAATGCGGGCTGTCGTACAATCCTTGTTCTTACCGGTTTAACCACTACAGAGAACCTGGAGCACTATAAAAGCATCACAGGGATCACTCCCGATGAAATATGTGCCGATTTAGCTGAACTTAAAATGTTTCTCGGTGTATAATAGCTAGGGTCTTATTACTTCACCAACTTAGAGGGGACGATGAGTATGCCAGAATTGCCGGAAATGGAGAATTATAGACAGCTGCTTAGCCAGCGTATTATAAATGTTCCGATAACTAATGTAATTGTGAACAGAGAAAAAACAATTAACATGGAAACAGAAGCTTTCATTAATGCCTTGATCGGTGCGCGTGTTGTTTTTGTAGAGCGGCGCGCCAAGTACATTTTGTTTCATCTCCATGATGGACGAAGATTACTATTACATTTAATGCTGGGTGGATTGCTTTTTTATGGTTCAGAAGAAGAGCGGCCGGATCGTAATACGCAAGTAGAAATCGCATTTGGTGATCAGATCCTTTATTTTATGGGCCTGCGGTTAGGGTTCTTACATTTAGTATCCGTGAAGGAAAGCGAAGCAACGATGGGTAAGCTTGGACCTGAGCTGCTGGATCGACGGATGACGCCGGAACGTTTTGCAGGAATATTAAAAGGGCGGCGTGGTGCGTTAAAAAGTCTGTTAGTGAATCAGCATGTAATGGCGGGTATTGGAAATTGTTATGCGGATGAGATTGCTTTTGACGCAGGGCTTCTGCCTTCAGTTTTAGTACAAAATTTATCACCTGAAGCCATTTCCCGCCTGTATCAAAGCATTCAAAAAGTATTGACTGATGCGACAGAGATTGGCGGATACATGGAAATGCCATTTATGACCGGTGATACGATTACGGGTTCTTATAATGATCAATGTAAAGTCTATGACCGTGAGGGCGAGCCTTGCCTACGCGATGGGGGAACGATTATCAAAACAGAGCTGTCTGGACGCAAAGTATTTTATTGCCCAGACTGTCAGCATGAAGCTTAAACCCAAAATAGGGGCTCATGTCAGCATTCGTGGTGGATATGGGAGAGCTGCCCGATTTGCTTGGGAGAGCGGTGCAACAAGTTTTCAATATTTTCCGAAAAATCCGCGCAGTCTGAAGTTAAAGACGGTTGATATTCGAGATACAAGGGATTGTGCACTCTTTTGCCAAGAAAAAGGGATCACCTCTATCGCCCACACCCCTTATGCAATCAATATGGCTGCGAATAGGGATGACGCTACCCCGCGAAAGGTGTATGTAGACTCCCTACTTAATGATCTGGAAATTGCTGAAGCCTGCGGTTCCTTAGGCATTGTTGTTCATTTTGGACATTTTGCTGGAATGGAGCCGTTACAAGGCTATCAAAATATTATACAATGTATGAATGAGACGCTGGAGTCATGGGAAGGTAACGCCAAGCTGCTAATCGAGAATCAAGCGGGCAACCATGGTACCGAAGGGATTACACTTGAAGAATTGGTGAAGGTTCGTGAGCTTAGCCAGTTTCCCGAGAAGATTGGATTTTGTCTGGATACCTGTCATGCTTTTGCAGCGGGAATTTGGAATCCTGAGCATACGGAAGACTTGCTTGAACGAGGAAACCAGCTTGGATTTTGGCCGCATCTTGTAGCTGTTCATCTAAATGATTCTAAGTTTCCCTTTGATTCGAGACGGGACCGGCATGCTGGAATAGGAAAAGGTTATATCGGCGAAGAGGGTCTTAAGCGCTTAATAACTTCTGATCCATTACGTAAAAAATCTGTTGTTTTGGAAACTGAAAAGGGTTCAGATGGCAGTCATCGGAATGAAATAGCTACTGTTCGCAGTTGGTTTGAAGCGGGGGCTAGAAAGTGACTCATATCTATATGGACGATCTCCGTAAAGGTCCGCTTGGATTTGCTTTAGCCAGGACAACAGAAGAATGTCTTCTGATGTTGCGTGAGTGTGAGGTTGGTATTTTATCGTTAGATTATGATATGGGACCGGATGATTATTCTGGTGGGGAAGTGGCTAGACGGATTGTTCTGGAAGGACTGTACCCCCGTGAAATCTATCTACACACCTCCAGTGTTTTAGGGAGAAAAGAAATGTATGAAATCTTATACGCGGCTAAACCTGAGGGGATGATCTTGTTTAATGGTCCCCTAAGTTCTGATAAGCTTTATGATATCGCTGGGGAGACGGGTCTGAAATGAAGGAAATGAATGAAGCGGATTTACTGGAGATACTCACGAGACCTGGAGAACCGCTGGTAGTATTTTTGCATACTCCGCTGTGTGGTACCTGTAAGGCTACAGAACGCATGTTGGAAGTAGCGGCACATCTATTGCCTGCTGAACTCCAAATGGTTGCCGGAAATGTGAACATGTTGCCTAATCTGGTCCAACAATACCGTATTACCAGTGTCCCTGCTCTACTTGTGGCTTCTGCTGACCGGATAGAGAATCCGCATATTTATTATTCAATGGTTTCAGTTGAGCGGATTCTGGAATACATAAGGAGTGTTATATTATGATCATTTCATTACAACATTTATCTCTGCGCAGAGAAGAAAGCCTAATCTTGGACGATGTATCGTTAGAAGTGAAGGAAGGCGAAAACTGGGTCATTTTGGGACGAAATGGTTCTGGCAAAACAACCATTTTGGAGATTATGACAGGTTATTTATTTCCTAGCAAAGGAACTGTTGAGGTATTGGGGAATAAATATGGTCAATGTGATTTACGCGAGGTTCGTAAAGAAATTGGTTATATTGGTCCTTCCTTAATGGAGAAGATGTCTTTAAATGATCCGGTGTGGGAGGTTGTCGCTACAGGAGCTTACGCTTATTTGCGTTTCTACGAGAGCATTCCACACGATGTGAAGGAGAAGGCAATCCGTTTGCTAGAGGATATGAATCTGGGCAATATGGCACTTCATCCTTTTGGAACCTTGTCACAGGGAGAGCGAAAAAAAGCAATGCTGGCAAGATGTCTTATGGCTGACCCCAAACTTCTGATTATGGACGAGCCTTGTGCAGGTCTTGATCTGTACGAAAGAGAAAAAATGCTGGCTGAAGTAGACAAGCTGAGACAACGTAATGTCTCCGTTGTATATGTAACTCATCATGTGGAGGAAATCGTCCCGCTTTTTACACATGTTGCTTTAATTCGCGACGGTAAGCTAGCTGGTTCCGGACCGAAAGAAGAAGTATTAACCAAAGAAATGATCTTGGCCACCTATGATATTCCTGTTGATGTAGAATGGGATAGCGGTCGTCCCTGGATTAAAATTAGACCTGGAGGCAAAACGATTTGAACGAATTAAGACATGATAACGAAGAGCAGACCACTGCTCCGGAAGAAATAGTGTACTCCCGATATATTTGTACAGCTAATCACGGCTTTGCGCCATATGCTCAGGAGGAGCTTCGGCGCTTATTCGGAGCAGTAAAGAGTACGCTGCTGTTGCCGGGAGAAATCTTTCTAGCCACCTTGCAGTCTGAACCCGAGGAAGTATCACGATTGCTCACACAGAATCTGCCCATTTTCCTTCGTCATATACAGCCTGTGCAGTTTCAGGATGAAGGAACCATGGATGCGTTACAGCGTTTGGCTGTGTATTTAAGCCGCCGCAGTGAGCTAGAGGGGGAGAAAGTATCCCTAAATGTTCGTAAAGGGGATCCTTCCTTCTGGCAGGAAAGTCCGGGCGAACTTCGTGAATGGCTGCAGGAGCAATTGCAGAGCTTGGGTGCAGAATTTACAGTACAAGATCCGGCATGGGTCATTTCTGTCTACGCAGACGGGAATGCCTTATATGCAGGAGTGTCCAGACCAGAAGAGAATCTATCCGGCTGGAATGGCGGTGCAATCCGTTTCCGCAAGGAAGACGGACAAATCTCACGTGCTAAGTTCAAGCTGATGGAAGCGGAGAAGGAGTTCGGTATTCCTTTTTACAGCTTCCGTAATGCGCTTGATATCGGTGCCTCTCCAGGGGGCTGGACTTCTTTCTTGCTGGAGCGTGGAATGAAGGTAACAGCGGTTGACCCTGCTTTGATGCATGAATCGCTGCGTAATTACCCGGGTCTGAAAATCCTGCGCAAAAATGCCGGAGAAGTGAAATTCCGCGATAATGAATTTGATCTGCTTGTATGTGATATGAGCTGGAGCCCTAAACTGATGGCGAAGCTTGTAACAGGGCTGTTGCACAGCCTGTCCCCAGGCGGAACAGCGATTGTGACCGTAAAGCTGATGCATAAGAAACCACTAGCGATGATCAAAGAGATCATCGCAATGTTTGAGAGCGAACGTATGCAGATTCAACGGGCCAAGCAGCTGTTTCATAATCGTGACGAAATAACACTTTATATGATTAAATACTAAGTTAGATCCTAATTTAAAAATCTTAAGGGAAAGCATCCCGTTATTAACGTTATCGTAATCTGCGGTAACAACGTTAATGGCGGAAGCTTTCTCTTTTTTTATGTGAAAAAGGGGGAAGTTCAGGTGAATTTTGCATCGAAGCTTGGGGTAGGGCAGATAATGGACGCCAGATACAGAATTATTGATCAGATTGGAACAGGTGGAATGAGTATTGTCTATCTTGCGGAGGATCTGCGTTTAAAGGGGAAACGCTGGGCTGTAAAAGAAAGTGTAAGCTCAGAAGAACTACCTTCAGACATTGAGGCGGAAGCGGAGATGCTAATGGGTCTGGATCACCCGCGGCTTCCCCGTATTGTTGATTACTATCTTTCGGATAAAGAAGGGTATTCTTATTTAGTTATGGATTATATTGAAGGGATAACTTTAAGTCAGCTGATGAAGGATAATCCCGGACCTTTACCTTGTGAGTTCATCCTACAAATAGCTAAACAGCTTTTAGAAGTTCTGCAATATTTGCATGGTCATCATCCGCCCATTGTTTATCGTGATTTAAAGCCCTCCAATCTTATGTTAACTAAGCAAAAAGAATTGATGTTAATCGACTTCGGAATCGCTCGAAATTATAGAAAAGGAATCGTTGAAGATACGGTGAAGCTTGGTACAGTTGGGTTTGCGGCTCCTGAGCAGTATGGGAATGGGCAGAGTCAGCCGGTTTCTGATTTATATGGTCTTGGTGCATTGCTTTTATATATGGCTACCGGAGGCTTATGCAGCCACTGGGAGTCAGGAATGGAAAATAAGTTGCGTGACCATGTTCCCGCAGCTTTTATTCCTATAATTAGACGTTTATTACGGCCACATCCGGAGGAAAGATATCAGGAGGCAACAGCTGTTATTCAAGCACTGGTTCATGTGGAGAATGATATGGATGAAGGTAATCCTTTAGCAGTGTCTGTGCCCCTAGCGGTTGATAAACGGAAGGCTAAAGTGATCGCCTTACTTGGAGTAGGGCCGGGACTTGGAACAACACATACTTCATTTGCAATTAGCAGTTATCTGGCACAGATCGGTTCAACAGCTTGGGTTGATCTATCACCGGATTCATCGGTTTATGAGCGCATGCACAATATGGTTGATGTGCAGAGCGCTTCAGTTCCTGATGAGAGCTCTGAGTCTGTATTTTCCTGGAGGAAGGTTCATTACTGGAAGCGACCTCACCATGGGGATGTAGCAGAGCTTATGAGAGGAGCTTATCAATTTGTGGTATTAGATCTGGGCACGGGTGATTTTGATGGAGCGCTGGAAGAAATCAAGCATAGTGATATTCCCATTCTGATTGCTTCTGGCGCCGATTGGCGATTGGAGGAATCTTTATTATGGATTAAACGGAGTGGGCTGCAGCCTGAACGGGAATGGAGAGTGGGTTTACCACTTGCTGAACACCAATCTGTTGAACTGTTGCGAAATTCTTTAGGTATAGATAGGGTTTATAATTTACCATGTCAGCAAGATCCATTTTTACAAAAAGGGAAGTTGGCAGATGTAATTGCTGAGCTGTTAGGGGACATTAAGGGCGAGCGAAACGTTGGAAAACGCCGTGGTTTTTTCTTAAGATAGGCTATTGGGACTAACATTTAATTCAGTGTTCCGCTAAAGTATGATAAAATATATATTTATACGTGATTTGATTTACGCATTATTTAAGTATAGACAGGAGCTTGCGGAGAATTTATGAGTTTACTTACTGTAGAAGACGTTTCCCACAATTTTGGGGATCGGACATTGTTCAAGAACGTGTCTTTCCGGTTGTTACCAGGAGAACATGTTGGAATTGTTGGAGCAAATGGCGTTGGTAAATCGACGCTAATGAACATTTTGACAGGAAAGCTTTTGAAGGATAATGGTAAAGTAGAGTGGACCCCTCGGGTGCGTTACGGTTATTTGGACCAACATACGATTCTTACACCGGGCAAAACGATTCGCGATGTTCTAAAGGACGCTTTTTTGCCATTGCTTGAGTTGGAGCAGGAAATGCTGAAGATCACAGAGCAGATGGGTGATGCTTCGCCTGAGGAACTAGAAGTACTACTAGAGCAGATGGGAGACATTCAGGAACAACTGGATATCGGAGATTTCTATCTGATTGATGTAAAAGTAGAGGAAATGGCCAATGGTTTAGGCCTGTCCGTGATTGGGCTAGATCGTGATGTTGCTTCTCTCAGTGGTGGTCAAAGAACCAAAGTGCTGCTGGCGAAGCTGCTACTGGAGAAACCCAATGTACTATTGCTTGATGAGCCTACCAACTATTTGGATGTTGAACATATCGATTGGCTGACCAACTATTTGAAACAGTACCCTTATGCGTTTATATTGATTTCCCATGACACTGAGTTCATGAATAAAGTTGTTAATGTCGTTTATCACTTAGAGTTCGGTAAATTGACCCGTTACACGGCGAACTATGAGAAATTCCTTGATATGGCGGAGATGAACAAAAACCAACATATCGATGCCTATGAGAAGCAACAAGATTTTATCAAAAAACAAGAGGACTTCATCCAGCGGAATAAAGCGCGTGCTTCAACTTCAGGCCGGGCAAAAAGCCGTGAGAAGCAGCTTGATCGTATGGACCGAATTGATCGTCCTGAAGAAGCTGCTAAGCCGACCTTTAAGTTTAAAGAGAGCCGGGCAAGCGGGAAAACTGTCTTCGAGGGAATTGATTTCGAGATTGGTTATGATCGTCCGCTGCTGCCACAGCTAAATATGGTCATTGAACGTGGAGAGAAGATTGCTATTGTTGGCTGCAATGGTGTGGGTAAATCGACACTGCTGAAGACAATTCTGGGAGTGATCCCAGCATACAGCGGCAAAACCTATCTTGGGGATTATCTGAACCCTGCATATTTCCAACAAGAAGTGAAAGCAGCTAGTCTTACACCCATTGAGGATGTCTGGAATGAATTCTCCAGTTTAACTCAGAACGAAGTTCGTGGGCATCTGGCACGCTGTGGCCTAAAAAATGAACATATTACACGTCCGCTTAGTATGCTGAGTGGTGGGGAGCAAGCGAAAGTGCGACTTTGTAAGCTTTTGATGCGCGAAAGCAACTGGGTACTGTTCGATGAACCTACCAATCACCTTGACGTTATTGCTAAAGCAGAGTTGAAGCGCGCTTTGCAAGAATATAAAGGCACAGTCCTGCTTGTATCTCATGAACCTGATTTTTATGAAGATTGGGTTACGAAAATTTGGGATGTTGAGCAGTGGTCAGCTGTACAGGTATAGAATAATCATAAATCCGGAGAATAGCAGAGATCCTGCTGTTCTCCGCTTTTTGGATATGGGGAGGAGATAATGCATGTTTCATAACGCTGGGCGAGAAGATCGATACTCACGGCAGATACGTTTCACGCCATTTGGTACTGAAGGACAGCAGGGTCTCGCAAAATCAAAAGTGCTTGTAGTTGGTGCGGGTGCGTTAGGTACAGGGATTGCAGAGACATTAGTCCGCTGTGGGGTTGGGCATGTTCTTATCGTTGACCGCGATTATGTAGAGTGGAGTAACCTGCAGCGCCAACAGCTGTATACCGAGATGGATGCGCAGGAGAGAGCTCCAAAAGCCATTGCAGCCCAGAACAGACTGCAGCAGATTAATTCTGAGGTTGTCATAGAAGCGCATGTTATGGATGTGCGGAAGGAAGAGCTGGAAGGACTCATCTCAGGGGTGGACCTGATTATGGATGGGACTGATAATTTCGATACACGTCTCATCATTAATGATATTGCCCAAAAGAATAATATCCCTTGGATTTATGGAGCTTGTGTAGGAAGCTATGGAATTACATATACGATTTTGCCTGGAGAAACGCCATGTCTTCATTGTCTTTTAGGTACAGTTCCACTAGGGGGAGATACCTGTGATACAGCGGGTATTCTTCCCCAGGCCGTACAATTGGTCACTGCAAATGCTACAGCTGAGGCGTTAAAGCTTCTCGGTAACCATAAGGATCAATTACGAAATAAACTGCTGACTTTCGATGTATGGCGTAATGAACATCAAGAAATTGGCGTGAAAAGTGCTAAAAAGGAGAATTGTCCTTCTTGTGGGACTCATCCGATCTACCCTTATCTAACAGCCTTAAATACGGAACGAAGTGATGTGCTTTGTGGCAGGGATACCGTACAGATCCGCCCTGCCCGGCCGCAGAAACTTAACTTGCAGGAAACAGCCAGTCGTCTGTCTCGTTTAGGAGACGGTGAGGTAGAGAGCAATCCTTATCTAATTTCCTTTAAGGAAGGTCCTTACCGGATGGTGATCTTCGCAGATGGCCGGGCATTGATCCATGGAACGAAGGATATTGCCGCTGCCCGTAGCTTTTATCATCGATATTTTGGATAAAAAGCATAATAAACAGATCTTCAGGCCATTTCATAGGAATGGTCTCTTTGTTTTCCGGGGATTCTATATCTATTAATGGGATGCTGATGCATGTCTGATGGATACGGGGGATCTTCGTGAGTGAGCAAATGATATGGTACATGTCTGCGGGAAACGGAAGAGGAGAGGAAGAACTAGACGCTATTGCGAAAGTGTTTAATGATATCGGTCTGCAAATAACAAAAAGCGAAGATCCCGAAGATCTTCGCTTATCCATTTCTGAAGTAGAACCGGTATTGCTGCTTGCTGATTTAGGCGAGGTGGGAACATGGGAAGGATGGAAAATCATTTCCGCAGTAAGAGATGAGGGAATGATTCTTCCGGTCATGGTGATTTCCGAAGAATTATCTGGTAACGGAGCAGTTGCGGCCTTTTTAGCCGGAGGGAATGATTTCATGACAAAACCACTACATACCGGTGAATTTAAATGTAGAATTCTAAATTTATTAACCCTCACGGGTCGGCGTCGAAATTTAAAACATCTGTTAAAGGTAGATGGTTTAATGCTCGATCCCAGCCGCAGGCTGGTCACCCGTGAAGGGATCGAGCTTAAGATGACGCATAAAGAATTCGATCTTCTATATTATCTCGCTGCGAATCGAGGGATTATATGTTCCCGCGAGGAAATACTCAAACAAGTATGGGGATATCAATTCCATGCAGATACCAATGTTGTAGATGTATACATCAGGCATATCCGCTTAAAAATTGATAAAGGGTACCGGAACAAGTTGATTCATACTGTTCGCGGAACAGGATATGTAATGAGGGTGCCCGAAGGCAGCACCACATCCTGAGACTAATTCTCTTTTATAGAAAAGACTCTACTATAGAGCTGTTGTTTACAGTACGCGGCGAGCCTTTAGATAAGTCTTTTTCCATGTACCAGAATTAAGATCAGAAACCGTAACACCTGGTTTACCGTAAGTGTGCAGAATTTTACCGTTTCCAGCGTAAACAGCTACGTGAGTTACATTTTTACCAGTTGCTCTGCTGCCGCTGGAGAAGAATACAAGATCGCCGACACGAAGGTTAGCTTTGGATACAGCAGTTCCTACTTTTGATTGAGCCGCAGCTGTGCGGGGTAATGATACATTATATTTATTAAAGATATGTTTCATAAAGGAAGAGCAGTCAAAAACCTTAGTAGTAGAAGTAGAGGCTCCGAATTTGTATGGAGTTCCCATAAAGTTTTTTCCGAAATTGACAACGCTTTGTCCTTTGGACACCGTAGCGGCTTCAACTTTAGTTGCACCTACACCAGTTACCATCATTGTTCCTAAGCCCATTGTAGTAACCATTCCTATAACAATCGCTTTTTTTATCCATTGTTGTTTATTCATGTTGTAAGTACCTCCAAAGTTAGTATATCAATCTGTCTTGCTTGGCTTGTCTTGCTTGCCTGATTCGTAGTATAGCAGGTTATCTATGTCATAAAATTTGGTAGAGCAGCAATAAAGTGAGGCTGGGCCTGGGTTGTAAACGTTTTATTAAAAATTCATTAAAAGTTACAAAAAATTAATAACTTGATATTTTGAGCAATAAAATAAGCCGTAAACCCCTTGATATATAAAGGATTTAACGGCTTTTTAATTTTGAAACAAAAGTTACAAGGATGTTTCTATATCACTATGTATTTAGTCTTTGCTCTGAATAATCAGCAATAATCCACTACGTATTCTAACTGTTCCCGTGGAGGAAATCAGTTTGTTGCTTACACCTAGAGATTGCCCTAGCTTTAAAGTAGCATCATTCAAAGGATATTGAAATCCTTCTAATGTAATCCCTGTTACTTCAGGAGTTAATGGAAGCAAAGATACATAGGTGTAGCCCAAATCTTCAATGACTGTTTGGGATCCGGTAAGTGTCACATAGTTATTAGAATCCATCACGTAGCAATTGATTTGCCGTTGTAGAGCCCTTGTCATCATTTGAATGCTGGCTAAAGAGTGGTCAATTCGAGTGCCTGTAACTCCTAATAGTAAAATAGAATCAGGTTGTTGATTCATTGCAATATCGAGTGCCATCTCACTGTCGGTTAAATCCTTGTTCACGGCGTCACAAGTGATTGTTTTTTTACTTTTGGATTGAATATCCTGAAAAGCCTCAGGCGATACAGAATCAAAATCACCTACCGCAATATCTGGTATATATCCATGTGAGATGAGGAATAATGCACCCCGGTCCGCACCGATAATAAAATCTTCTTCATCTAATAGAGCGAAATAATCCGGAGATAGTTCTCCACCGGCAAAAATAACGACTCGTTTGGATGGCATAACATCCATTCCTCCTCTAAAACTCTAGTTGGTTATCCTGTCCCAGTATAATGCAGATCGAAAAGTTGCACAATTGACCATGACAACGCTAAAATGATAGTGTGCGATTTTTTATGTGCATAAATTCATATTTACTAATGTTTTAACAATTGGGAGGTGAATGAAATCGTAAACGTGCTATTTGTCTGTCTGGGTAATATTTGTCGCTCACCAATGGCGGAGGCCGTTCTGCGCCATAAGATTGATGAACGAGAGCTTTCACATAAGATTCTGGTTGACTCTGCGGGAACTGGAGATTGGCATATAGGTAAGGAACCGCATGAAGGGACTAGACGTATACTTGATCAAAACAAGATTAGTTATGCAAATATGGCAGCGCGTTTGGTCAGTAGCGAGGATTTTCAGAAGTTTGATTATATCGTCTGCATGGACAAGTCTAATGGAGAGAATGTTCGAAAGGTTCCTGGTGGGGAAGAGGCTAAGCTTTTGTTCTTCATGGATTTATTGCCTGAGGAAGAATTGAGAGAAGTACCAGACCCTTATTTTACAGGTAATTTTGAACAGGTATATGATTTGATCAATGCAGGCTGTGACGTGTTGCTAGAAATGGTGATAAGAGAAAAGCTGTAACCCGGTTGGGTTCCAGCCTCTCTGATTAGTATTAAAGTAAATTAAGGAAATTTGCTGGATTAAACTGTAAGCGTAAACACGGCAGAAATCTACATACGTTCTTTCGATGTTCATTTTTTGCTTCTATCAATAAGGCATTATGTGTTTAAAAAATAGAGTAGAGATTCAGGGAGTTCCTTTTGCCAAAAGCCCCAGAGATGACGACCGTCTTTCTCGCGGTAGGATACGGTAGCTCCACGTGCTTCAAGCAAAGCTTTAGTTTCTCTGTTCATCTGAACAAAATCATAGGTCCCAGTATCAGTCTGGTAATCTGTTTCCTGCAGTCCAACGACCATATTAATATTAAGCCAGGAGAGATCTTCCTCTTTAGCCAGCATGGCTTGTGATTCGGGATAGAATGCACCGGATAGGCTGATGATACGTGTGAAGATAGCTGGATAAGCAAGTGCCAGATGGAGGGAGACGCTGCCTCCAAGAGAATCGCCGGCTAAGATTCGTTCGTCGGGTGTACGGCGTACGGGATAATTTTTTTCAATGAAGGGAATAATCTCTTCGGAAAAGCAAGATAGGTACTGTTTGAATCGGCTGCCGAACGGAGCGTATTCTTGAGTCCGAACAGCGACGTTAACTTCTACACCAACGATAATGAAGGGCTCGACATCTTCTTCTATAATAAGTTGTCCAGCAAGTGTAGCAATGCGTCCAAAGTTGAAAAATTCTTCTCCGTCTTGGCAGTACACCACGGGGTAACTCAGAACTTCATTGTAGCCTGGGGGCAGATAGATACGTAATTTACGTTCCTCCTGCAGATGTTCACTCCAAAGCGTTTCTTTTACAATTGTGCGTTTCAGAAAAACAGAATCGCTCATCGTTGTCACGTCACCTTTCTTGTCGAATTTTGCAATACACACAGGGTTACGCTAAAATTATTAAATGTGTAACTGTGTTATTAATCATTTACTTGTTGGAAAAGTGTTAAACTGTTATATAAAATTTTCTCACCTGTTATACATACAAAATTTGAAGGAATATAAATTTTATAAGTATTTCTTTGACGAAAGTAACTAAACAGGTGTATAATAATATTATAACAGAGGCAGCTGATATTCAAATTTTTTTATTGAGGTGAAGATAATGAGTAAAGTTCCTTATGAAGTGTATACAGAGGACGTCGAGGCTCTATCGGTACTTTCCCCGGATGGAGAAATTATCAATAAGGATAAGATGCCAGATTTAACCGACGATCAACTGAAAGAAATTATGTATCGTATGGTATTTACCCGTACTTGGGATGATCGTGCAGTAAACCTTGGCCGTCAAGGTCGCCTTGGTTTCTACGCACCGGTATCCGGTCAAGAAGCTACCATGATTGGTAGTGAGTTCGCTTTGGAGAAAGAAGACTTCTTATGCCCAGGCTACCGTGATATTCCGCAGCTAGTATGGCACGGACTTCCATTGTACCAAGCTTTCTTATATTCCCGCGGTCACCAACATGGTGGAGCTATTCCTGATGGGGTTAATGTATTGATGCCACAAATTATCATTGGTGCGCAAATCCTGCACGCTACTGGTATTGCTATGGGCTTCAAATTGAAAAAACAAAAGAATGTTGCAATTACTTACACTGGTGATGGCGGTTCTTCAGAAGGTGACTTCTACGAAGGCTTGAACTTTGCTGGTCGTTTTAAACTGCCTGTAATCTTCTTTGTTCAAAACAACGGTTATGCGATTACGACTCCGTTCGCTAAACAAACGGCTTCCAAATCGATCGCTCACAAAGCGGTTGCAGCTGGTATTCCAGGGATTAAGGTTGACGGTATGGACATCTTTGCAGTAATCAGTGCTGTACGTGATGCTGCAGAACGTGCACGCAACGGCGAAGGTGCTACATTGATCGAGGCTGTAACTTACCGTTTCCGTCCACACTCTCTTTCTGACGATGCAAGTAAATATCGTTCGAAAGAAGAAGAAGGACAATGGAGTGAAAAGGATCCAATCGCCCGTCTTGCCAAGTATTTGGAGAAGAAAGGTCTTTGGACTGAAGAAGATACACTGCGCGTGAAGGATGAAGCGAAAGCTACTGTTAACGAGCAGATCAAAAAAGCTGAACAAACCGAAAAAATGACAATACCTGGCTTGATCGACAGTATGTTCGAAGTAACACCTAAACATCTGGAAGAGCAAAAAGCCGATTTTGAATAAGGGGGATATCAGGCAATGGCACAAATGAATATGAAAGAAGCGATTCGCGACGCGATGCGCGTTGAACTGAATCGTGACCCTAACGTTCTTATCTTCGGAGAGGATGTTGGTAATGTAGGTGGCGTTTTCCGTGTAACTGAAGGTCTGCAAAAGGAATTTGGCGAAGATCGTATTTTTGATACACCACTAGCTGAGTCCGCTATCGGCGGTCTGGCATTTGGTCTTGGTGTACAAGGCTTCCGTCCGATTGCTGAAATTCAATTCGTAGGTTTTATCTTTGAAGCACTGGATCAAATCGTTGTTCAAGCAGCGCGTTTGCGCTGGCGTTCTGGCGGTAAATATAACGCTCCAGTAGTATTCCGTACTCCTTTTGGTGGCGGAGTTAAGGCTGCTGAGCTTCACACTGACTCACTCGAAGGTTTGATCGCACAAAGCCCAGGGATTAAAGTTGTAATTCCTTCAAACCCATATGATGCTAAGGGACTTCTAATCGCGTCTATCCGCGACAATGACCCTGTCTTCTTCATGGAGCACTTGAACCTTTATCATGCATTCCGTGCTGAAGTGCCAGAAGGTGAATATACAGTTGAACTTGGTAAAGCGAACGTAGTACGTGAAGGTTCTGACGTTTCGATCATTACTTACGGGCTGATGGTACATACAGCTACCAAAGCAGCCGAGCAACTCGAAAAAGAAGGCGTTAATGTTGAAATTATCGACCTTCGTACTGTAAGTCCAATCGACATCGATACTATTGTAGCGTCTGTGAAGAAGACTAACCGTGCTATCGTGGTGCAAGAAGCACAAAAGAGTGCGGGTGTAGCTGCTGAAGTTATCGCACAAATCAATGAAAAAGCACTACTGCACTTGGAAGCACCTGTGCTTCGTATCGCAGGTCCTGATACTGTGTATCCATTCGCACAAATAGAAGATACATGGCTTCCAAACCCTGCACGTATTATTGCAGGCGTGAAGAAAGTTTTGGAATTCTAAATATTTTTACGAGAAACAGTTGTCATCCATATGGATGACAACGTTGTTTCATCTTATAAAGTTTAAATCATAAGGTTAGTCCCAATTTCACGAGGAGGTTTTCAAAGTGGCAAAGTTTGAATACCGATTTCCTGAACTAGGTGAAGGTCTGCATGAAGGTGAAATCATCAAAATGCATATCAAAGCCGGTGACAAGGTAACGGATGATGATATCGTAATGGAAGTTCAAAATGACAAGGCGGTAGTTGAGGTGCCTTGCCCAGTAAACGGTACTGTATTGGAAGTTCTGACTAAAGACGGTCAAGTATGCCGTGTCGGTGAAGTAGTGGCTATTATCGAAGCAGAAGGTGACGTGCCTGATCAAGAGGGTGCTGCTACTGAAGCTCCTGCTGCTCAAGCGCCAGCTGCACCAGCTGCTCCAGCATCTAACAAAGCATCGAATTTTGAATATCGCTTCCCTGAGCTGGGTGAAGGTCTGCATGAAGGTGAAATCATCAAAATGCATATCAAAGCCGGTGACAAGGTAACGGATGATGACATCATCATGGAAGTTCAAAATGACAAGGCGGTAGTTGAGGTTCCATGTCCAGTGAATGGTACTGTATTGGAAGTTCTGACTAAAGATGGCCAAGTTTGCCGCGTAGGCGAAGTTGTAGCTATTATCGCTGCTGAAGGCGACGTTCCTGAACAAGAAGGTCATGCATCTGCTGAAGCCGATGCAGCAAAAGGAAGTGCAAACACTACTTCTTCCCCTGCAGCAACAAGCCCTGCTGATGCTAAAGAAGGCGGATCTGCAAGTGTAACACCAGCTCCTGACCGCGATGTTTTGGCTACACCAAGCGTTCGCAAATTTGCTCGTGAGCAAAAAGTGGATATTTCCAAAGTGAACGGAACTGGTAAAGGTGGTAAAATCACTCGTGAAGACGTAGAAGCCTTCTTGAAAGGTGGTTCTACACCAGCAGCTCCTGCAGCAGCAGCGTCGTCTGAAGCTCCTAAGGCTGCTAAGACCGAAGCTAAAGCAGCACCTGCAGCAGCTAGCGGTAACGTTAGTCTTGAAGAAGAACGTGTACCATTCAAGGGTATTCGTAAGGCGATCTCCAACGCAATGGTTAAATCGGCTTACACTGCTCCACACGTAACCATCATGGATGAAGTAGATGTTACTGAACTGGTAGCATTCCGTACACGTATGAAACCTATTGCTGAGAAAAAAGGCGTTAAGGTTACTTACCTTCCATTCATCGTTAAGGCACTTGTTGCAGCTTCCCGTCAATTCCCAGCACTCAATGCTATGATTGATGAAGAAGCAGGCGAAATTGTCTACAAGAAATACTACAATATCGGTATCGCTACTGATACACCAAACGGTTTGATCGTTCCAGTTATCAAAGACGCTGACCGTAAGAGCATTTGGATGATTGCTAGCAGCATCACTGACTTGGCCGTTCGTGGCCGTGACGGTAAATTGTCTGCTAACGAAATGAAGGGCAGCACGATCTCCATCAGTAACATCGGTTCTGCTGGCGGTATGTTCTTTACTCCAATCATCAACTTCCCTGAAGTGGCTATCCTCGGAACTGGCCGTATCAGTGAAAAAGCAGTTGTGAAAAATGGTGAAATCGTAGTTGCTCCAGTAATGGCGTTGTCACTCAGCTTTGACCACCGTATTATCGATGGTGCGACTGCTCAAAACTTTATGAACTACATTAAATCGCTGCTCAATAATCCTGAGCTGCTGGTTATGGAGGTATAATTATGGTAGTAGGAGACGCTTCACTAGATATTGATACATTGGTCATTGGTGCAGGTCCTGGTGGGTATGTGGCGGCAATTCGTGCCGCCCAGCTCGGCCAAAAAGTCCTCATCGTGGATAAATCGGAACTCGGCGGTGTATGTTTGAACCGTGGATGTATTCCTTCTAAAGCCTTGATCGCTGCTGCGCATCAATTTGAATCCGCACAGCATGGTGAAGTTTTCGGCGTTACAGCTGAGAATGTTAAAGTGGATTTTGCCAAAACTCAAGAATTCAAGAACAGCGTAGTTAAAAAAATGACTAGCGGTGTGACTAGCTTGATGAAGGGCAACAAAATTGAAGTATTTAACGGCGAGTGCATGTTTATCAGCGACACAGAAGCACGTGTGTTCAATGATCATGAATCTCCACGTTACCGCTTCAAACACTGCATCATTGCTACAGGTTCCCGTCCAATTGAACTTAAACCTTTCCCATTCGGCGGACGTATTCTGTCTTCGACTGAAGCTCTGGAACTTCCAGAAATTCCGAAGAGCATGATCGTAATCGGTGGTGGATACATCGGTGCCGAGCTTGGTCAAATGTACTCTAAATTTGGCACTAAAGTAACAATCATCGAAGGTTTGGATACTGTACTTCCAGGCTTCGATAAAGATATGACTCGTCTTGTTGCGAAAAACATGGCTAAAACTGGCATCGAAATCGTAACTAACGCTAAAGCTGAAAGTGCTGTTCAGAACGACAAAGAAGTAACCGTGAAATACTCTGTTGGTGGCGAGTCCAAAGAAGTTACAGCAGATTACTTGCTTGTAACTGTAGGTCGTCGTCCTAACACTGACGGTGAACTTGGTCTGGATCTGATCGGTCTTGAGCTCGACGAGCGCGGATTGATCAAAGTTGATCACCAAGGACGCACAAGCATTCCTACCATCTTCGCTATCGGCGACGTTGTTCCAGGTCTTGCTTTGGCTCACAAGGCTTCTTACGAAGGTAAAATCGCTGCTGAAGCAATTGCAGGACTTACATCTGTTGTTGACTACAAAGTCATCCCAGCTGTTGTATTTACAGATCCTGAGTGTTCAAGCGTTGGTTTGACTGAAAAAGAAGCAAAAGACAAAGGCTACAAAGTGAAAAGCGGCAAATTCCCATTCGCAGGAAATGGTCGCGCAGTATCTTTGAACAGCCCAGAAGGCTTCATCAAAATTGTTGCTAACTCCGAGAACAATTTGGTACTGGGAGCTCAAATCGTTGGTATCGAAGCTTCTAACTTGATCGCTGAACTTGGTTTGGCAATCGAAATGGGCGCAACGCTTGAAGATATCGCTTTGACTATTCATGCGCATCCAACCCTTGGCGAAATCGTCATGGAAGCTGCTGAATTGGTTGAAGGTCACCCAATTCATGTAATGAAATAATTTTTCTCCAAAAATTGCTCTAGCAGGCAACAGAAAGGCGGACGCAAATGCGTTCCGCCTTTTTTTGTGTTTTCCACTTTTTTGAAAAGAGATATACTGGGAGGAAGAGCAATTACTTAATCTGTATTTTATAAATATAGGGAGGTTCAATGATGAGAGCTGATAAATTAAAGCCTGGAGATGAGCTGCGTATTATCTCTCCTTCCAGAAGTTTGTCATTAATCGATGCTCAGCAAAGGAAAATCGCTAAAGAGCAGCTTGAACGGTTAGGTTTTCGGATATCCATTTCAACAAATTCTTTTGAGACGGATGATTTTGTTTCCTCTTCTATTGATTCGAGAATTGAGGATTTGCACGAAGCTTTTTTAGACCCCAAAGTGAAAGGAATATTAACGACCATTGGGGGCTTCAATAGTAACCAGCTCCTGCGTTATATAGATTATTCAATCATTGCAGAGAATCCAAAGCGTTTATGTGGTTATTCGGATATTACTGCACTAAGTAATGCGATTTATGCTCAGACAGGATTAGTTACATACTCCGGACCGCATTTTTCCACATTTGCGATGCTCCACGATAATGAATATACCATCGAATATTTCCGCAAGCTGATGATGGACAATAAAGAAATTCTAGTGCAGCCTTCCAGGCATTGGAGTGATGATGAGTGGTATCTGGATCAGGAAAACCGGATATTTATTAAAAATGAAGGTCCGTTCATTATCAATGATGGGGAAGCGAAAGGAACGATTATTGGTGGCAATTTATGCACTTTAAATCTTTTGCAGGGAACAGAGTATATGCCAAGTTTAAAAAATTCTATCTTGTTCATTGAGGATGATTATGAGTCAGCACCTGCAACCTTTGATCGAGATCTGCAATCCCTAATTCATCAGCCTGAGTTTGAAGAGGCCAAAGGGTTGGTGATCGGCAGATTCCAAAAAGAATCACGTATGTCCATGAAGCTGCTGACTACAATTATCCGCTCAAAAGAAGAATTATCCGATATTCCTGTGATTGCAGACGTGGACTTTGGACATACATCGCCGATGATTACCTTTCCTGTGGGTGGACAAGCAAGCCTTCGGGCTTATGGGGCAAGAGTGGAGCTTAGGATAGCGGAGTAGAGATACAATTGCTGAATCAATCCTTTATAATTGAATAGGTAACCCGATTATTAAATATATTTAAAAATTATCTTACCTTCTACAAAAATCGGATTTTTCAGATATAATATATGAGGTGAAATATTACGGAGGTGCAATACTTTGACGAATGAGTTAGAACAAACCTATTTGAATTTTTTACAATATATTTTGGATCATGGTGTGAAAAAAGAAGATCGTACAGGAACTGGTACAATTAGTGTATTTGGTTATCAAATGCGATTTGATTTATCAAAAGGCTTCCCGCTGTTTACAACAAAACGTACACCGTTTCGCTTAATTGCAAGTGAGTTATTGTGGTTTATTAAAGGCGATACCAACATTCGTTATTTATTGAAAAATAATAATCATATTTGGGATGAATGGGCTTTTAAAAGATGGGTTGAATCGGACGAATATGCTGGCCCGGATATGACAGACTTCGGGAATCGTTGTTTAGTTGATGAAGATTTTAATCAATTATATCAAGCAGAGATGAAAGCATTCTGTGATCGTGTCTTAGAAGATGATGAGTTTGCTGCCAAATATGGCGAGCTAGGAAACGTTTACGGTAAGCAATGGCGGAATTGGACATCTTCTACTGGCGAATCAATTGACCAATTACAAGACGTTATTCATCAGATCAAAACAAATCCTGATTCTCGGCGTTTAATTGTCAGCGCATGGAACCCGGAAGATGTTATAAATGCTGGGACGAAAGGAAGCAAAGCAGCGTTACCGCCCTGCCACGTTATGTTCCAGTTCTACGTTGCAAATGGTAAACTAAGCTGTCACTTGCTGCAACGCAGTGCGGACTCTTTTCTCGGGGCAAACTTCAATATTCCATCTTACTCCTTACTTACACATTTAATCGCATACGAATGTGGGCTAGAAGTAGGCGAGTTTGTATACAGCATTAGTGATGCGCATATCTATTCAAACCATGTTGAGCAAGTGAAAGAGCAATTATCAAGAGAATTAAGAGCATTGCCTACACTGGTTATTAATTCACAGAAGAAATCAATTTTTGATATTGAACTGGAAGATCTGGTCATTGAGGGGTACAATCCGCATCCTTCGATAAAAGCGCCGATCGCAGTATAACGTAATTGTAAATGAAGATTCGCAAATATAATTTTTGGCAATATAGTTTTTTACTTTAGTATGGAGGAAGGAGAGAACTTCATGAGTATTAGCTTAATATGGGCAATGGGTGCCAATCATGTCATAGGAAAAGATAACGATATGCCTTGGCATTTGCCGCTGGATTTTGCTTATTTCAAAGCAGAAACATTGGGCAAAAGAATGCTAATGGGCCGCAAAACATGGGATTCGCTCGGAGGCAAGCCCTTGAAGGGCAGAACGAGCCTAATTCTAACTAGGGATACTGATTATTCAGCTGAAGGTGCAGAGGTTCTACACACGCTTGAAGAGGCTCTCAGCGAGGGTAGAAAAGAAGATGAGCTGATGGTAATCGGTGGTGCGGAAATTTACCGGTTGATGTTGCCGTATGCTGACAAGTTGATGTTGACGCAGATCGAACAGGATTTTGAAGGAGATACCCGGTTTCCTGAGATTGACTGGAGGATGTGGAAAGAGGTCTCCAATATCAAGGGAATTCGTGATGAGAAGAATCCGTATGATTACCGTTTCCTTGTTTATGAACGTACGGAATAGCAATAAAACGTTTTCTCTGACATAACATGTGAAATAGTACAAATAATCAGTAGATTTATCCATTACTGTGCAAAAGTGATGAATGTTACTATAATTAAAATTAGAAATGATTATGTATAGGTATAGAATAGAATGTGCAGGTACTTCATTGCGTTGCTGACAACCATACGAAGCCGCAATATGCTACAATGTACTATACTTCAACACGAAGAGAACGGATGGGGGAAACGTAAACATGTCTACACCTACAGGTTTTATGGAGTATAAACGGCAGCTCCCAGGTGATCGGGATCCTGAGCAGCGGGTAAAGGACTGGGAAGAATTCCACCATCATTTATCCGAGGACGAGCTTCGGACACAGGGCGCACGTTGTATGGATTGCGGAACCCCCTATTGCCATACAGGTATTGATATGGCTGGCGGGACCTCAGGTTGTCCAGTACACAATTTAATTCCGGAATGGAATAACTTGGTGTATCGTGGACTCTGGAAAGAAGCACTGGAACGTCTGCATAAGACAAACAACTTTCCTGAATTCACAGGCAGTATTTGTCCCGCTCCCTGTGAAGGCTCTTGCACAGTGGGCCTGATCGGACAGCCGGTAACCATCAAAACAATTGAACTTGCGATCGTTGATAAGGGTTTTGAAGAGGGCTGGGTTGTACCTAATCCTCCGGAGAAACGGACTGGCAAAAAAATTGCAATCGTAGGCTCTGGACCTGCTGGACTTGCCGCAGCAGCACAGCTTAACAAGGCTGGACATTCTGTAACTGTATTTGAGCGCAGTGACCGCATTGGCGGACTGCTGACATATGGAATACCTACTATGAAGCTTGATAAAAAAGTTGTACAACGTCGTGTAGATTTGCTGGCTGCTGAAGGGATTAACTTCGTAGTGAACACTGAGATTGGTAAAGACATTCCGGCTCAGCAGCTTGTTGATGAGTATGATGCGGTCGTTCTGTGTGGTGGAGCTACTAAAGCACGCCGTTTCAACATTGAAGGCAGTGAGCTTAAGGGCGTTATGTATGCCATGGATTATTTAAATGGCACGATCAAGAGTTACTTGAATTCCAATCTGGAGGATGGTAACTATGTATCCGCTGAAGGTAAAGATGTAATCGTCTTGGGTGGCGGGGATACAGGATCTGACTGTGTTGCCACAGCGCTTCGTCATGGCTGCGGCAGTATCACTCAATTTGGTACACATGAAAAAGCGCCTCTGCAACGGGATCCGATTGCTAATCCTTGGCCACAATTTCCGAATGTGTACAGCTTGGATTATGCGCAAGAAGAAGCGAAAGCTATTTTTGGCGATGATCCGCGTGAATTCTCTATCATGACCACTAAATTTGTTGGGGATGAAGAGGGGAACTTGAAGGAGCTTCATACGGTGCAGATCCGCCGGATCGTGGATGAGACAGGTCGTAAAATCTACCAGCCCGTTCCTGGAACGGAAGCTGTATATCCTGCTCAACTCGCTCTCATCGCTATTGGTTTCGATGGACCGGAGCAAGATATTGTTGAGGAGCTTAACCTGGAGACTGATCGTCGTACCAATGTGAAAGCACGTTACGGCAAATTCAATACGAACGTGGATAAAGTGTTTGCTGCGGGCGATATGCGTCGTGGTCAAAGCTTGGTGGTCTGGGCCATCAACGAAGGTCGCGAAGCTGCACGTGAAGTGGATAAATACCTGATGGGCTCAAGCGTTCTTGTCTAGGCATTAATTCAAGAAGCCGTTTCAAAAGCAGTTTACCTGCTGGAGAAGCGGCTTCTTTTTGGAGCCGACGCTTGACGGAAATATTATTTTCATATAGATTTAATACAATATTTAAATGACAAAAGCATTGACCAAGGACTTACGATCCTAGTAGCGTTAGAACAGAGAGGGAACTCACCGGCTGAAAGGTTCCTCAAATACGTGTGGATGGTATCCTGCCTGGGTAGCTGCAGCGTATAACCGCTGCCGGAATCGGCCGTTATTCGATCGAGGATCGCCAAATCAAGTGTAGACTATGTACGGGCTGGCGGTTAAATAAGGGTGGTATCACGACACATTCGTCCCTGACGAATGTGTCTTTTTGCGTTTAGAGCGTTCATTTTTTAGGGAGGGTACAAATATGCGTCAAAGTAATCTTTTATTAACAACTCTGCGTGAGGCACCTTCAGAGGCGGAGACAAGCAGTCATCAGCTGCTGCTGCGTGCGGGATATATCCGCCAATTAGCAGCGGGTGTGTACACTTATTTACCGCTTGGCAGACGTGTTTTACGGAAAATAGAAGCGATTGTGCGGAATGAGATGGATGTCTCTGGGGCTCAGGAGGTATTGATGCCATCTATGCAGCCTGCGGAGCTCTGGAAAGAATCAGGCCGGTATGAGGTATACGGTAAGGAGCTGATGACGCTGCGGGATCGTCATGAGCGGGAATTCATTCTAGGTCCTACACATGAGGAAGTAGTAACCACACTCGTCCGGAATGAGATCAGCTCCTATCGAAAGCTTCCTATTACCGTATATCAGATTCAGACCAAGTTCCGAGATGAACGCCGACCACGTTTTGGACTGCTGAGAGGCAGAGAGTTTTTGATGAAGGATGCTTACTCTTTTGACACAAACCTGGAAGGTCTAGATAAATCATATATCCAAATGTTCGAGGCTTATCACCGGATATTTGAGCGATGTGGATTGAAATTCCGTGCTGTCCATGCGGATTCCGGTGCGATTGGAGGCGAGGGCGGCAGTCATGAATTTATGGCGCTGGCTGATATTGGGGAGGATACGATTGCTGCATGCACCGTTTGTGATTATGCGGCCAATCTGGAACAGGCAGAGTCCGTGCGGCCTGTAAAAAATGAAGTTGTCATACAAGTACCGGAGATAGAGAAATTCCTCACTCCTGATTTGCGCACAATTGAGCAACTAGAGCAGGAGCTAGATATCCGGCCAGACCAGATTATCAAAACATTAATCTATGAAGGTGACGGACAGATTTTTGCTGTACTGGTCCGGGGTGATCATGAAGTCAATGAAATAAAGGTAAGTAAATATTTAGGAACGAATGAGATTAAGCTTGCTGACTACGAGTCTGTGAAATCCTTAGCGGGCGTTGAAAGTGGATTTGTAGGACCTGTAGGCTTAACGCTTACTGTCCTAGCAGATGCGGCAGTAGCTGATATGACTCAAGGGATTACAGGGGCGGGAGAAAAAGATTATCACTTCCGTAACGTCGTACCCGGCAGAGATTTTTCGCTTGAGCATGTGGGGGATTTTCGGAATGTAGCAGAAAATGAAGTTTGTCCGCATTGTTTGGAGGGTATTCTGCATTTTCATCAAGGGATTGAAGTGGGTCATGTCTTCAAATTAGGTACTAAATACAGTGAAAAGCTAGGCGCTTCTTACTTAGATTCTTCAGGCAAAAGTCAACCTATGATTATGGGCTGTTACGGAATTGGTATCTCACGGCTTTTATCCGCTATTGCTGAACAGCATCATGATGAGGATGGATTAATGTGGCCAGCAGCATTGGCACCTTATCAGGTTCATATCTTGATAATGTCCGTCAAGGATAGTGAGCAGCAGACGGTTGCAGAAGGTCTCTATGATCAACTAACCAAGCTTGGCATAGAGACGCTGATTGATGATAGGGATGAACGCGCTGGCGTGAAATTTAAAGATTCAAGCTTGATCGGGATACCTCTATCAATAGTTGTGGGCAAGGAAGCATCACAGGGAAGAGTAGAGTATCTGAAACGAAACACAGCGGGGAAAGAAGTCTTAGAAATTATGGAAGCTGTGTCTCGGATCAAACAATTCTATTCACAGCTGATATAAATGATCTTTTTTCATTTAATGGGAATGCCAATGATCAGGGCAGGAGAGTGTTGCTGGTAATTTTGTGAGAGTATTGCCTTTTGCCGCATTGATCTGTGCCTGAGTGAGAAAGAGAGCTTCTGCTAAATTAGCACCTCTAAGGTCAGTATCGCGAAAGTCTGCCCCAATAAGGTCTGCACCTCTGAGATCAGCGTCCCTAAGGTCTGCGGCTATTAAATAGGCTCCTCTCAAATTGGCGCCTCTAAGATCGGCTCCTTTGAGCTTAGCTCCCATAAGGTCGGCACCTCGACTGAAATTCTTCGCTGATTTCTTTAGTTTACGGCGAGCCTCAGTTCGTACAAGCTCACTGACCTGCAACAGTAACATATTGATTTTTGCTCGATGAGCGGCAACATCCACTTTTACAAGTGCTTCAGGATTAAGTAAAGTGAGCTGTTCCGTTTCATCGAGAGCTGTTTGCAGCTCCGTATGGATTGTACGGGTTATTTCTAAGTTTAAAGATTCATGTAAATACCAGAGCAGCTCGTGCAAATGCCACATGATCGGAAATACCTCGAACATTTGCTTCGCAGTTTTCGGCTTTTTCCTCCAGTCTTCTCCAGCATAAGTGACTTGAGAAATCTTTTGCCCAGCTCCAAAACAGTCATAGACCGTACAACCACGATAGCCTAATTCTCTTAGCTCTGTATGTACACCACAGCGAAAGTCCGACTGTAGATTGTGACAGGGCTGTCCAGCGTCTTTGTCTCTAGCGAAATCTATGGAAGCAGCAAAAGGCAATGCGGCACAACACAAGCCAAAGCACTGCTCACAATCCGCCTTCAGGGCGGTGAGGCTTCGATCTGAAAAAGGTTCTGTAAATCTGTGATTCTCATACAAGGTTTGTTTCCCTCCGATACATGAATACGCTTATACCAACTTATTTTAAATCAAACGAAAGACTATGAAAAGTCCGGTCGATTAAAAAAAACCGAGGTTAATGTTATAATAGAGTACTGGACCTGTTTTGGACTTAAGAACGAGAAGGTAAGGAGCGAATGTTTTTGAAGACACTTATTATTGCGGAGAAACCGGACATGGGGCGGAATATCGCCGCCGCAATAGAACCAAAGGCTAAAAATTACCGTTCCTATCTTGAAGGGGAGCAGTACATTATTACATGGGCAATAGGGCATCTAATCGGATTGGCTGAGCCGGATGCATATGATGTGAAATACAAAAAATGGAATATTAATGATCTTCCCATTATTCCGGACCCATTCAAGCTGGTTCCTAATGCGCGGACCATTGATCAGCTGAAGGTAATCGGAGAGCTGGCTAAACGAAGCGATCTGCTGGTAAATTCTTGTGACGCCGGGCGAGAAGGCCAGCATATATTTTCGCTCATTCAGCGGCATTTGAAGCTTGAACATCCTGTGAAACGGCTGTGGATTTCCGATTTGACACCAGAGACAATCCGCAAAGGCTTTCAAGAGCTAAAGGATGGGGCGGAGTACGAGAATCTAACTAAAGCGGCAAAAGCGCGCAGTGAAGCCGATTGGCTAATCGGTATGAACGGATCACGTGCATTTACTACGAAACATAATGTTCTGCTGTCTGTGGGGAGAGTTCAGACCCCAGTACTTGCACTTATTTATGATCGCCAGAAGACGATTGAGGCGTTCTCATCCCTTAAGTTTTTTGAGGTGGAGGGCCATTTTACACAAAATGAAATGACTTATAAAGGTATGTGGCAGGGTGACCGCCTCACTGATGGTGAGAAGGCGGAGGCGCTGGCTGACAAGGTCAAAGGAAAACCGGGACGAATTGACTCTTATGAGGTTAAGGAAACGAAAGAGTATCCGAATAAACTGTATGATTTAACGCTGCTGCAGCGGGAGGCGAATGGGAAGTACGCTTTTTCCGCTAAAAAAACACTCGATATCGCACAAGCCTTATATGAAAAGCATAAGGTGATATCCTATCCGCGGACGAATTCTAACTATGTTACAGAACAAAATATTCCGGAGATGCATAAGACTTTATCTGCGCTCCAAGGGACGGCTTATGATGAATGGGTGAAGGGCGCGAATCGTAATCTCGTTCATAAAGGAAACAAATTTATCTGCAATCCCTCCAAGGTAGAGGATCACCATGCGATTTTGCCTACATATCGGAAAGCAACAGGGCTTAGTGCGGATGAGGGAAAGCTGTATGATTTGATTGTGCGGCGCTTTTTGTCACAGTTCTATCCGGCTGCGGAATATAAAGTGCATACGGTTATGACTGATGTAGAGGACGAAAAGTTCAAAACTACTGTTAAGGAATTATTAAGCCTCGGCTGGAAGGTAATTTACGCGGACCAGAAAAAAGATAAAGCGAAGTCGTCCAAGGGAAAAAACAAGGATGATGAGGAAGACGAAGAGATTGAAGTGAATGAACCGTTCGCAATCGCTCCGGCAGATGAGGTGATCTGTAGTGACGCTATCGTTAAAGAGAAAGATACACAGCCGCCAAAACACTATACGGAAGGCACGCTGCTTAGAGCGATGGAAAGTGCCGGAAAGCAGATTGAGGACGAAGAGCTTCGGGATGCTATGAAGGATTCAGGGCTGGGTACTCCCGCCACCCGTGCTGCAACCATTGAACGGCTTAAGAATGTCGGATACATTGAAATGCAAGGTAAAAAAATCGCCATCACGCAAAAAGGACGAACGGCTATTGAACTGATACGTGGAGCGGGCATCGAGCTGTTGACTTCACCTGAAATGACCGGTCAGTGGGAACGTCGCTTGAACGAGATATCCAGAGGTACGGCGTCGGACGGACAATTTATGGAGAATGTAAAAAGATTTGCCTGCATGATCGTGGACAAGGTTCGTGTGCAGTCTCGGGCGTCCAAAACTTCTTTTGAAGGGGAAACTCCTTCTGTGAATACAGGGGCTAAAGGTCGGAGTGGTGGAGGTACATCTCGTAAAACCAGCGATAAACCTGCCGCGCCAAGAAAACGTAAACCAGCTAACGAAGAAGAATCAGCAAATTCAGGTCCGAAAATTATCGGAAACTGCCCGCGTCCTGGCTGTGGCGGGATGATTTTTATGGGTAAAAAAGGCTACGGCTGCTCTCATTACAAAGAAGGCTGCAAGTTCGTGATCTGGAAAGAGAACCACGGGCGTACCCTTACAGATACACAAGTAAAGGCATTAATTGAAAAGGGTCGTACGGGTAAGCTGAAGCTTGCGAGCGAAGACGGCACCCCGCTGGAAGGCAAACTTGTGCTTAATAATATGGATACGGGTCAATTAACAGTGGAGTCATAGTCTAACTGGAAGTTTATATGGATCACGGGTGATTACATCACATTTGCATGTACGAAGCCGCTAGCGGACACAGATGACCCAAAACGCGGGAATACGTCCTTTTTGGACTGCTATCGGACCGCATAGTCGTTATTGGCATGAAAAGGGCTATATATGCACCGCTTGCGGGAGAATAGCAGCACTGGAGTCCGCAAACTTGCTCCAAGGGCAATAAATTCGCCAATAGCTTCAGCTGGGTCCGTAGTCAAGACTATTAGTCGGACTCGCCGTATATGGGATATGGTTTCGGTGACAGCTGTGCTTGACCATATCTTTTCCACATAAAATTCATTAGTTAAAGAGTGTAGGACATACCTATCTTAAACGGGATGTAGTAACTTGTGCAGACAAGATATTATGATTACGTAGGGGGCTGATCTTCACTCTTTTTCTATCTTGCGGGATAAATCCAGAGGTTACATTTTGATAGGGCAGTATAGTCACTACTAGAATGGAAGGAAGGATGACAACATGGGAATGCGTGGATATTACTTTGCTATGGATGACAACCTAGTGCAGCAAATTGTTACAGGCGACATTGCATTGAATAGCTTGAAAATAGATGATTATCCCGGACTGGACATTGATAGATCCTGGGAGGCGATTCACTACTTGCTTTGTGGAGTTATTTCCGATGGAGATGCCCCTCTTAGTTATGTTGTTCCGCTGACATCAGACAAAGGCATCGATTTTGGCTCATTCGGGGCGTTTTCCTTACGTGCCAAGCAAGTTGCAGAAGCGCATCAGGTTATTTCCGAGCTGGATGAAGCGCAGCTCCGCTTGCGGTATGATTTCCCGGCCATGGTTAAGGAAGAAGTATATCCTCTTGAACCTGATATTGTTTCAGACGAGGATAAGGATGCGTTCTTTGCCTACCTGCTACAGCATTTTAACGAAATCCGGCGCTTCTACAGCCAAACTGTAGCCGAGGGCAAAGGTCTCATCTTTTATATTTTCTGATTCTAACCAAAAGACGACACACGTCCCCTGATTCCATTGAGCGCGATAAAAAATAGAACCTTTGTCAATGAAGATTATGATGATTTGTGAAATAAATGACCAATTACGGGAAACGGTAGGTACAATTAATCCAATGAGACGAAGAGGGGGAAACGAAAATGAAGACGATCAAGTGTATGATGGACCACCTGTACTGGGCGGACGCACAAATCTTAGAAGCGCTCGAGGAGAGTGAGATGAAGAACAAGGACCTTCTGAAGCTGGTTCGGCATGTCGCGGTTGCGGAACGAGTCTGGCTGTCCCGATTGCAGGGCAAGGGTAGTGCGCAATATTCGTTGTGGGAGGAAGCAGAGGACCTGACGGCGATCCGAACGGAGTTCGAAGAAAACGCCGAGAAATATCGTGTGTATATCGAAGGGCTCGAGGAATCTGATTTGGACGTGATGGTCGATTATGCGAACCAGAACGGAGTCCCGTTTCAAACGTCCGTCCGGGACATCTTGTCGCAGGTCATTTTACATGGGCAATATCACCGGGGACAGATCAACCGGGCACTTCGGATGGAATTGGCAGAACCTGTCCAAGTCGATTACATCACGTTCGCCAGACTCTAACAGGGCCTAATCATCACCATTACCTGGAATGAGATGGGCATTGAACTCCTCCGAAATGATTTAGTTTACTCATGCAGGCTCATGAATTCGTAGGATTTTACCTTTAGCTAAATGTGAGATAAGAAGGAAATTGAAGAGGCGGTGGCTTGGAACAACTGTAAGGGCATGTGATTTTCACTCCCATGTCTCAACGGGTCCGAGCCCTTTTGTTTAATGCCTCCCGATACTCCATGCTTCTTGTCCATCCTGCGAATGCATGACACGCTTAAGCTGCTTGCGGAAATAACTTTGACAGAACGATAGGGTTATACACCGACCACTAAATGCAAAGAGGAAATCTGAGATTCAATATGTATTCCTTAACGATCCAAACGAAATGGTGGTACCGTTTCATGATGAGATTCCGAAATAGCAGGACCAAAACGTTTGAATTGTCATCTCTTTTCCGCAAGTAGAATCAAGCAATGCAAATTCCATTACCCTACAATGACTATAGAGTGGTTGAAACGAGGTGAACAGACCAATTGTACGAGTGGCACAAGCAAATCCAAATAATCGTTAATGAAATTGACGAGTGTATTAAGAATCGTAACAGTGAAGCAATAACGCTACGATTTCTTTCTCACAAGTTAGGTTATTCCGAATTTCATACTACGAGAAAATTTAAGGAAATATCGGGAATGCAATTTAGGGATTATCTACGGCATAGAAAATTAGCCTTTGCACTAAAAGAGGTTCGGGATAGTGAAAAGAGCATTTTGGATATTGCTTTTGATTATGGTTTTTCATCACATGAAGCTTTTACCAGGGCTTTCAAGGGAACATATGGTGTAACTCCAAGTGAATACCGGAAAAAGCCTATGCCTGTCGCCCTTCGTACAAAAATAAACTCTTTCGACCGCTACTTTTTCGGATTTGGAGAGATTGGTATGATGAAATCTACAGATGATCTTAACATTTATTTTGTAACCATTCCCACTCACAAATTTTTGCACATTAAAAACTATGAGAGTAATGGGTATTGGGATTTTTGGCAAAAGCAAAGTCTTATTACGGGACAGGACTGCGAAACAATTTGCGGCTTACTCGATAGTATCAAGGGCAAATTGGATGACGATGGCGGGAGTGAATCTAACGGTGGCAGCGGTCAGATTATGGCTTACATTAATGACCCGGATGGCAGACTCTGCGATTGGGGTATTCCACGTACAGAGTGTTTTGGTGTACGTCTTCCTTTTGATTATAAAGGTGAAGTACCTCCACAAATGCTTATGATTGATGTTCTCGAAGCCGAGTATATTGTTTTTGAACATGGACCATTCAATTATGAGCAGGAAAATCGTAGTGTAGAGGAAAAGATGGAAAGGGCAATGGCAACTTTTAATTTTGCAGACAATGGTTACTGCTTTGATACTTCCCCTGGGAGAATCATTTACGTTTATCACGATCCGGAGCGGTTTTTGAAGTATATCAGGCCAGTAGTGAAGTTGACCTCCAAGCTAATCGAAACAGATTAAGCAGGTAAGTAAAAGGTTGGTGCTATGTGCTGATGAAGAAAATAAGCAGACTGGAGTGTAGTCTCCGCATTCATATCGTCGTATGATTAGTTAGATTATCTGCTTTAGAAGCAATATAAGTTTAAAGGTCTTTATTGTTGTTTGAATTATTGACAGATAGATCTGGAAACGCCGTTCAGAGAACTGCCGGTTGGTGCGAGGCAGCGGATATCCGAATCCAAAAATCACCTCAGAGCAGTCCCCCGAATTATAGTAGATGGGACCGGGATTCTACCGTTACAAAGAAGCATCGTTGTTGGACGATGGCAAAGAGGGCGTTTATTATAAACGTCAATCAGGGTGGTAACGCGGAGCAACTCCGTCCCTAATGGGATGGTTTTTTTTGCGTCTTCATAAATTAATTATTAAATTGGCAGGCGAAAAATCAACAAACCGTAAGAAGAACGATTAGTTCGAAAAATCCGGAAAAACGTTGACCAGATGAAAGGGGGATATTGCAATGCAATTCAAGTTGTATACGGATGTGTATGAGTTTTACAATGATACCTATGGTATGCTGATGCGTCATGAAGCACAAAATTTGATTCCTCTTGGCAATATCATAATTGGACATGAAGGAAAAGACAAAACAGACTGGCGTGACCCTGTAAATTGGCTTATGGTAACTATTTCGGATGCTAAGGGCCTACAACTTACCGCCATAATGACACCGCCACACAATATTACGCTTTATGCAACAGACAACATAATTAACCCAGAAGCTATAAACTGTCTGGTAGATGGGCTGAAAGACCGTGAAATTCCAGGTGTGATGACCGAAAAAACCTTGGCAGAGTATTTTGCCAAAGAATATACTTTGCGCAAGGGAACAACCTTTAAAACAATCATGACCCAACGTATATATGAACTTACGGCAGTAAACCCAGACATTCAAAAGGTTGGTATCGTTCGATTACTAGATAAAAAGGATATTCACTTTTTCCCTTACTGGGCTGAAGCATTTTATGCAGCGGGGAGTTATGGTAAAACAGAAATGTCCATCCCGCAAGATGCAGACCCTTACCTCTACCGAATAGCATCGAAAAAACTATATATTTTAGAGGACAACGGGATACCCGTTTCTATGGCAGGATATACAAGGGAGATGCAGACGGCTATTGGCGTGGCATTTGTATATACCCCTCCATATGAGCGCGGAAAGGGTTACGCAACTTCAATTGTGGCGCAAATAAGCCAACTTGCATTGGATAAAGGGTTTACTAGATGCGTCTTATATACCGACTTAGCAAATCCCACATCTAATAGCATTTATCAAAAGATAGGCTATATGCCAATCTGTGATTCGCTTCAGTTAAAATTTGAATAGTAGAATGATGCGGACAGAACTTCTACTACTTTTGAAAATAAGAGCAGAATATTCACTACGGATTGAAGATCTTGAAGGTCGATTGATCAAGCTTTGGGAGAAATATAGAGTTACAACCAAATGCAACTGTTTAACTCCGGGGTTGACGAGGTATAAAAAAATGAGTTGACACAAAAGTAGTTAGGGACCATACTACATATATGGACAACAATAATAAAAAAATAAACGACATTGAGGCTATTCCCTCGCTTGTACAATCCAAGCGTCAGATTGATCGCTATAACCTAGACATAGACGCACAGGCTATACTCGTCGCGTCTAGGCTAATGGCAGCGGGAGCCATGCTTGGACACGCCTCGGAGATTCATTTCTCTAGATTCGGTTTATCAACAGGGCGTTATCGTTTATTGGCAGATCTTGAAGATAACGAAGGAGAAGAGTTGCCTTCGCAATTAGCGGAGCATCTAGGCGTTACACGTGCTACAGTGACTGGTCTTATCGACATTCTTGAACGAGATGGGCTAGTATCTCGGCGATTAAGCTCAGACGATGGCCGTCAGAAATCAGTCGTTTTAACGGAAGAAGGAGCGAAGAAGCTTCGTGAAATGGCTCCTGAGCATTTCGCTCGGCTGGAAGCAATGGTGGGGTTGCTCAACATCGAAGAACGGAGCGTATTTCTCGACTTGCTAGGTCGAGTTACACAAGGCATTTCAGCACTTACGGGCGAATTAGGCTCGAAACCAAAGGGGAACATCAGTAATGAGTAGAATTGGGCTAGTGAAGCTAGCCTATTTTTACTCTTATATAGTTAGGCGCCTAATTATAATTCGCTGAAATCAATCGTTGAACTATTTCAAAGAAGAAGGGAGCAAGTAAATGAACCAGATGAAATACCCGAATCAGACAGATGATGTTTACAGCATCAAGGCTGTTGGTTCCAAGAAAAAGACTTTTGTACTATGGCGTGAAGTTGTAATGGCCTATGCTGCTCCTGCCATTATGGCAGGTATCGGGGGATTGGTTACTGTAGATAGTGGGCTTCAAATAGCGGCATTGACCACAATTGGCGGTGCATCCGCCTTGATGGCCTTGATGATTGGACTTTTGTTGCATAGTCGAGTGGGCCATTTGCGATGGGTCATCGGTGCACCTCACTTGGTTGTGGTAGGGGTATTCGCAATGGCCGGGTCCTCATTTGGGCTATACGCTGCATGGGTGACATCTGTTGTAGTAGAAATTATGATTCCGAGTAATCACTTGGCCTGGGTAAATCGTGTCTGGATCGATTTCCCGTTGTCTGGATTCATAGCAAGCACGATAGTGACATGGCGGTGGCGACTTGCCGTCACAACTGATTTTTCATCTAAAAGGAGAAGATAAAAAATGATAGTTATTATGGGAGCAACAGGTACGATAGGTAGTGCGCTTTTGGAACGTTTGGTTGATCTTGGCATACCTGTCAGGGCGCTGAGCAGAGAGCCAGAGAAGTTGCGTGATCAAATCGGAGAAAAAGGCCGATCAATTATCGAGGTCGCTTTTGTGGATGCTTCTGACCCCACATCGGTGCGCCGCGCGTTTACAGATGCTAGCCAGCTCTTCCTTGCCATGTCCAACAGTCCAAGACAAATCGAATTGGAAACCTCAATCATTCAGATTGCTACCGAATCTGGAATCAAACATATCGTAAAAATATCCAGTCCAGCCTTTGAGCATAGCGCTCCAGTGGCAGTGGCGGGCTGGCATCAAGAAATTGAGAACACGTTGAGGGTATCGGGTATCACCCATACCGTATTGCGCCCTTATGCGTTCATGCAAAATTTAATGCGCTTTGCACCAACGATCACAACCCAAAATGTTTTCTTCGGCTCTATGGGCGTTTCACCGTGTAACTTTATTGACTGTCGCGATATTGCAGACGTTGCCGCAGAAGTTCTGACCAACGACAAGGTATCAGGCCATATATATACGCTTACTGGTTCGGAGATTTTCAGTTATCCCCAGATCGCGAGTCGACTATCTGCCCTGCTTAATCGGCCGATAAGTTACATCAACATGGACCCTCAAGTACTACTCCGTAATCTTATTGAGCATGGGAATCTGCCTCCTTGGCTCGCGAACCACGTTGTGGAAATTCAAACCATGTCTAGGATGGTGCCAGAAAGTCCAAATGACACTGTGAAGCGTTTACTCGGCAGAGATCCACGCACACTAGACGCCTTTCTACATGAGTGTGTAGATAATTTCCGGTAGAGGCGGAGTCCACCTATTCTGATATTTGTATCGATAACAGTATTTTATTCCGATTCCCATATCTAAATGGTTCAGAGTGTATCCCAAAGGTCATAAAATGACTGCCGGGATGCACTCTTTTTATTATGTCCTAAGGAACTCAACTCATAGAACTAGTTCTTCTATAGCATTTATATCAGCATTACAAGAAATAAGCTAAAATTCGTCAATAAGTTAGTGTTATTTACGAAATAACACTAAAAAAGCTAATAAAAAATTAACGAAAAATTCATATTATAAGATTAAGTTATATTAATAATAACTAGTTATGCTAACTAACGTAACATTTTTTCTTGACAATCTTTGTGGAAAATTTTAGAATGTAAGCGATTACTCTTAGTTTCCTAAATGATATTCAAAAGAAGACATTCGTAAGTTCACAAACAAACATCGGAGTTTAAATTTAGGGGGGCAAAGTATGAAAAGGTGAAGGATAACATCATAGATAACAAGATAATAAAATGTTAGTTTTTTTGTTTTATGACTATGTATGAGGGGGTTCACTTGAGGATGAAAAAAAAGAACGCGTTCTTAGCTCTACTTCTGTCATTTTCTTTGTTATCTGTGACTGCTTGCAGTAATTCCTCTAATAGTGCCAATGAGAACGGTAAAAGTGCTGCAGGTAATAGCAATACTTCGGTAAAAGCAACCAGTGATGTGGGTCAAACGGCAGTTAAGAATGAGGGCGCTTCTGATCTTGAAATTAAAGCGGGAAGTTCGGTAACCGTTTTCAATCCAAAGATCCCGACGCTCGATCCTACACAATGGCAAGGACAAATTCTGGTAGGGCAAGGAACTTTGCTCGAAGGGCTTTATGGCTACAATCAGGATAATGAAATCGTTCCGAAAATTGCGACAGGTTATACCGTTTCCGATGACAAAAAAACTTGGACATTTACCCTCCGTAAAGATGCCAAATGGTCAAACGGCGATCCAGTAACCGCCCATGATTTTTATTTTTCTTATATGTATCAATTGGATCCAGCTAACACAACCGCACAACTTTGGCTAAGCGTACTTAATTTTGTGAAGAACGGATATGCATACCATGCCGGATCTGTAAGTAAAGAAGAAGTTGGTCTAAAAGTAGTTGATGATTACACGCTGGAAATTACGACCACGCTGCCTCACGCTATTCTGGGGGATATGGTTCTTTCCGGGTCGATGCCTATGAATCCTAAAGCGGTCGAAGCGAACCCTGGTAAGTGGTTTGAACCGGGGAATTTTGTGAGCAATGGCCCTTACATGGTTAAATCTTTTACACCTAACGGTGAACTCGTCATGGTGAGCAATCCGAATTATGTAGGTGCAGCCGGCCAGCTTAATCACGGCAATGTAGAGACCATCCATGTTCTTCCGGCGACAACCGTGCCGGTGGAGGATTATATGTCCGGCCATGCAGATGTCGTTCTAATCCAAAGCGCGTCTGATTTACAATACGTGAAGAAAACGGAGGAGCTAAAGTCCCAGCTGTATACTGCAGCGACTTATGCGATCAAATATTTGCTCTGGAGCAACCCGACAACGGAATCTCCATATGACAAAAAAGAGGTGCGCCAGGCTATCGCCAAAGCGATCCAGCGTAAACCGATCGTAGAATCGGTGCTGAACGGCATGGGCGGGGCGACCAATATCTTTGCTTCACCAGGTTGGCCAACGGAAAAACTGGAGCAAGGACTTCCGGAAGATCTCGAGGCAGCCAAACAATTATTGAAGGATGCTGGTTATGAAGGCGGTAAAGGTCTGCCAACCCTATCGTTGTATGTTGGGGTCAAGCAAGTAGATGCTCAGGGTGAACAAATCGCTTTGGCGTTAGGTCAATTACTGCAACAAAATCTTGGCATCAAAACAGAGCTAGTTCAGCTCAATGAGGCGCAGTTTAACGCTTATCAGTACAGCGGACCTCAGGGCGATGCAAAACCAGGCTTTATTCTGGCGTCGGGCGCAACCAACTGGAGTGAACCAGGAAGTTTGGACATGGGTGCAACGCAGCAACTATATTCCATAGGAACACTGGATGCCCCGCTAGAAGCTACGAAACAATTCGTGGATTGGACCAAGGAAACTTATTATAAACCGGCTATTGAAAAATATGGGGATCCGGATAATAAGAACGCCGGTGTAGAATGGAGCGAATGGGCAGCATTAGAAAAAGCTGCTAATGAGGATATCGCCTTTTTGGATAAATGGACAGCAGAGCAGCCTGCAGATTGGCAGCCTTATTTGAAACAACCGGGGCTTCCAACGGCCGCTGAACAATGGCAACAGATTGTAGACCTTTGGAAAAATGCTAAAAATAACGATGAAAAACATGCCGCCTTTGTAACCGCTTGGACCTTCGTAGCACCAAACGCGCCAGGTGGCAAGTTGAATCAAAATGCACTTGATGTACAGGTATATTACAACAGTTATCAATCTGATACCTTAAGAGATTTGAGAATGTGGCAAGCGCAATTCGTAAATGCGCTGACCGTCGAAGACGCTGCTCCTATCGCGGCTAAGGTAGTTAATAACCTGCTCGAAGAAGCTTATGCTGTTCCGTTGTATTATCAACAGCAATACTTCTTGGTAAAACCCGGCATTACAGGAGTGCAATCAAATCCTTGGGCATGGGGCAACTTCTATGGGCTACATCTTTTATCTGTAGAATAATCCTAAATGGGTTGAATAATTACCAATCGCGGGCGCCAATTATGGTGCCCGTGAATCGGTAAAGGAGGTTCGAATTTGACCATATTGAAATTTATTTCAAAGCGCATTTTACAAATTATTATCACTTTAATCTTGGTCATTTCAGTTAGCTATACCATGATGTATTATTCACCTGGCGGTTTCATGAATACGAATACCATGGCTACGGCACTGGCTCCGCTGCAAGGGCAAAACCCTGTTCTCTATCAACAAGTCATGGACCAGTTTCAAAGCCGGTATGGTTTGAATTTACCGCTGTGGCAACAAATCATGAAGTATATATGGCATCAATTAACCTTCGATTTCGGTAATTCGATGCAGAACCCGTCTTTGCAAATTGCGACTCAACTGAAGCAGGCTTTGCCGATCAGTACACTTCTGGCCTTTGGATCTGTTGTTCTTTCGGTAATTATCGGGGTTCCGCTTGGCATTATTGCAGCACTCAAACGTAACACTTGGATCGATTATGTTGTTAGCACCATCTCATTGACGGGTCAGGCCATTCCGGCATTTGTTCTCGCGGTAATTATGGTCTTGTTATTTGGTGTTGTGTTTCAAGGGATTCTACCTGTAACGGGATGGGGTCACTGGAGGCAAGCAATTTTGCCGATTATTTGTCTATCTGCGGCGAATGTCGGTGTTGTTGCCAGATATATGCGGGGCAGTCTGATCGAAACCATGAGGTCGGATTTTATGCGAACCGCAAAAGCTAAGGGTGTCAAATATTGGCCGATGATTTTTAAGCATGGTGTCAAAAACTCGCTGACTGCGATGATAACCGTCATCGGACCACAATTTGCTTTTACCGTGATGGGCACGATCTGGGTGGAGCAAATTTTCGCCATTCCAGCGCTTGGTCAGGTGATGCAGACGGCATTTACCAGTTTCGACTATCCGCTCGCCATCACATCTGTATTTCTGCTGGGATCCATGATTATGATTATGAATTTACTCGTTGACATTATTTATGCCTTTATTGATCCGCGTGTCAGATTATAAGCGGCACAGACTATACGAACCTAGGAGGGGGAGCAATTGGCTGGCACAGTTGCAGCAACTCAATCGGATGTAGCTTTGAAGAGAAAAAAGAATCTTCAGAGATCCCAGTTTTATCAAGGTTGGAAGCGATTTAAAAGACATCGTCTTGCCGTTATTGGTTTGGTCTGGGTTATCCTTTTTTTGATCGCGGGGATTATTGGACCTTGGGTGGCCCCATATGACTATCGCACGGGGGATTTTTTGGCCATCAATCAAGGGCCGACCTGGCAGCATATTTTTGGTACGGATAATGTAGGGCATGACATGTTCAGCCAGATTTTGTTCAGTGTTCGAAGCGCACTGATTATTGCTTTTGGCGCGACTTTGGTCAGCTTCATTATCGGGATCATATTGGGCTTGTGGGCCGGATTGCGCGGCGGAATCGCCGATATGATTATTATGCGTGCTGTGGATTTTATGATGACCTTGCCGGGGTTTTTGTTCGCCTTGATATTAGTCATTATGCTGGGACGTGGGTATTTATCTTTGATTCTAGCAATTGGAATTCCGGGTTGGGCGGGGTATGCACGCTTGATCCGAAGTCTGGTCCTAAGTATGCGGGACGGGGAGATGGTGGAAGCGGCAAGAGCGTTAGGCGCATCTCAGGCGCATATTGCCAGACGGTATATGTTGCCGAATGTTATCGGCAGTATGGGTGTCTCTCTCGCCTTCGGGATTCCCGGTGATCTCATCCAGATTGCAGGCTTAAGTATTTTTGGAATGGGGCTTCGGCCGCCAATCCCTTCATTTGGGAGTATGATTGCTCAAGCCAGTGAGAATATTCTCGGCTTTCCATGGCTGCTGTATTTTCCGGCAGGTATCTTTGCAATAACCTTGCTTTCGTTTCTGTTTGTAGCAGACGGTCTCCAGGAAGCATTCAGTCCGAAAGGAGGCAATTAATATGGGTGAACCGCTACTTTCTATTGATGACCTTCATGTGAAGTTCTCCCGCAGTGAAGATGAAGTTTATGCCGTAAACGGCGTCAGTTTTTCGATCAATGAAAATGAATCCTTGGGGATTGTTGGTGAAAGTGGCTCCGGTAAGTCAGTTACATTGATGTCATCAATTGGGCTCATCCGTGAAAATGGAAAAATAACATCGGGGACAGCTCAGTTTAATGGTAAGGACTTACTTAAAATGCGTCCCAAACAATTAGAAGATATTCGTGGACGTGACATCGGCGTTGTTTTTCAAGATCCGATGACCAGCTTGAACCCGATCATGCGTATTGGGGATCAAATAATGGAAGCCATGCTGACACATCAATATGCAAACCGGAAGGAAGCTTTTGACCGCACCATTCAGCTCTTGCATGAAATGGGGATTCCGGATCCTAAATCACGATTTAAAAGTTATCCTCACGAATTTTCCGGGGGGATGCGCCAACGTATCATGATTGCTATTGCTTTGGCATGTGAACCGCAATTATTGATTGCCGATGAGCCAACAACCGCGCTTGATGTCACTGTGCAGATGCAGATTCTTGCACTATTGCAGGATTTGCGCAGAAAACATGGGATGAGCGTAGTGATGGTAACGCATGATTTTGGCCTTGCGACCAACTTTTGTGACAAAATCATCGTGATGTACGGGGGCCAAATCATGGAGAAAGCCACTACGGACAAGTTCATAAGTGAGGCGGCGCATCCCTATTCACTTGGATTGAAACGCTCCATTATCGAAGTGGGCCACAAGGGAAAAGAAATAATGCCTATTCCAAAGACGGCAAAGACACTTACACAGACATTGACCGGCTGCCCATTTGCCGATCGTTGCTTCTATACAACTGAACGGTGTCAGAATGAAGTTCCCAAGCTTCGTGATTTTAGCACCGATCATCAGATCGCCTGCCATCATGCTGAGGAGGTCGCTTCCTATGCCCAATAATCCGCTCTTGCGCGTAGAAAATG
Organism: Paenibacillus sp. FSL H7-0943; assembly: GCF_037963265.1. Classification (NCBI taxonomy): domain Bacteria; kingdom Bacillati; phylum Bacillota; class Bacilli; order Caryophanales; family Paenibacillaceae; genus Paenibacillus; species Paenibacillus sp. FSL H7-0943. The sequence continues at coordinate 3,816,953 of NZ_CP150148.1, read as the reverse complement.
TCTCGAAAACTTTTCGGGTACAAGGAAAAAAGCTGCATGCCATCGAGAATGTTTCTTTTACCCTGGAAGCGGGGAAAACACTGGGGCTTGTTGGGGAAAGTGGCTCAGGAAAATCAACCTTAGGGCGAATGGTTCTGCGTCTACTCGAATCTGACAAAGGAAAAATATTTTTTGAGGACGTGGAGCTCTCAAAGGCAAATAAAGAGAAGCTGCGGGCGATGCGCCGGGATATGCAAATTATTTTCCAGGATCCCAAGGCGAGTCTCAGTCCGAGAATGACGGTAGGAGACGCTATTGAAGATGCAATGGCTATCCACAAAATTGGAACTAAAGTAAGCCGGCATGAGCGTGTGATCGAATTACTTGAGCGGGTCGGTTTGCCTTCTGAAGTCCAATACGCTTATCCGCATGAACTGTCAGGTGGACAATTGCAGCGGGTTGGGATTGCCAGAGCGTTGTCACTGAATCCCAAATTGCTCATTTGTGATGAACCGGTGTCCGCATTGGATGTATCTATTCAGGTTCAAGTCATTCAATTACTAAAGGATTTGCAGAAGGAGTTTAACCTGACTTATATCTTTATTTCGCATAATTTGGCAGTAGTGGAGTATTTGAGTGATGATATCGCGGTTCTTTATTTAGGAGAGGTGGTTGAGCAAGCTCCGGCGGATGAATTGTTCAAGAAACCTACGCATCCTTACACGCAGGTCCTGCTAAATTCGATTTTGAAGATTCCGGATAGTGTGGAGCAGAAGCAGCAGATGGTATCGATTCAAGGCGAGGTGCCATCACCGCTTAATCCACCAAGTGGCTGCACTTTTCATCCGCGGTGTTCTTTTGCCTCGGATGTATGTATGGCTGTCAAGCCTGAACGGAAAATCGTGTCAGAAGGCCATAGTGCCGTGTGTCATTTGGTAGAATAAGCAGTGGCTTAATTAAGTAATCAGCAGATGACTTCTGTATATCACAGAAGTCATCTTTTTTAATTCATACACACAAAAAAGCCCTGTAAGAAGGCCACTTTTTTCAAAGTGAACAGCTTATAGGGCGCAGTTTAAAGACTGATTACTGCTTGTCAATCGCTGCTGCTAACCCTTCATACGAAGAATCCTGAAGCAGCACTCCGTTCACCATAAATTTAGGAGTACCGTTGACTCCGTAGGAACCAGCGATCTTAAAGTCTTCTTTTACATCGAACATATAGGTATGATTCTTGAGATCTGTTTCAAATTGGGCGTAATCAATGCCCTCGATGTTATTCTTAACGAATTTTAAAATGAATTTCTGAGTGGCCCAAATTTCGCTCTCATCGCCTTGATTAGCGTACAGCTTATGAAGGTATTCCCAGAACTTCTCGTTGCTTTGCTTGTAGATGGCTTCGCCGGCGCTAGCGGCAAGATAAGAGTCCCGGTCCAAAAATGCAAAGTTCATGAAGAAAAGTTCCACTTTTCCGGTATCTACGTAGTCTTTAATAAAAGTATCCAGATACTTTTCAGTCCACATTTTGCAGGCGGGACATTTGAAATCTGCGAATTCGATAACTTTAACTTTGGCATCAGGACTTCCAAGATGAGGTTGCTTCTCATATTTCAGCCCATCAACAACAATGCTTCCCTTTACGTCGGTGTAGTTGGGTAGATCTGCTGTATCATCAGTCTTATTGTTTAAGATGAAAACAATTACAGCGAGAAGGATTACAACAACGACACCTAATATCATGGGAAGCAAAGGTCTTTTGGTCTGAGATTGTTTAGCTGACACTTTCTTATTCATATCTCACCTCCTAGACAATATAGGAATACTATAAAAATAGTATAATCATCCAGTAGGTAGTGAAGATATGTCATTTGTAACAATGCTACGTAACGTTGTAGCTAGTTATTAGTTTTTGAATTTAGCGGCTGAGCGAATGACAGGGGGCACCTCGTGGATGGACGAAATAGTCATCACGGCTTGCTGCATCTCTTGCTCCAGCTCGATAAGGTTATAGCTCCATTCATTTTGCTGCTTCAGGTAAATACTGTTGATGCCTGCGGTAACTGCGGGAAGTACATCTGTACGTAACGAGTTGCCAATCATCCAGGTACGTTTGCGGTCAAAGCTTTGGGTAGCCAAAATATTTTCAAGCGCCTCAACATTTTTATGCTTCCGAATATAGATACGATCGTCAAAATAAGCATCCAGCTTCATTTGTTCAATTTTACGTTGCTGAATGGTGTCGTCCCCGCCAGTATACAAGAATAAATGGTGACCCTCTTGCTTCAGCGTATCGAGTGTTTCAACCATGCCAGGGTAAGCTTCAATTTCTTGGTCATAGACGCTTAGGCCGAGCTTGTGTAATTGCTGCTCTTGAAAGCGATCTGTCGGAAGGTTATATTTGGCGCAGAAATAACGGTAGGTGGCGATTAAGGATTTGGGAAAGTTGTCGCTGGCCAGGCCACTTGTGTTGACGGTATCAACATCAATTTCTATTTGCTTGCTGCGTAATTCACTGGTGCTTGGACCAAATTCATTAAACCAATCAGTCATGAGCTCGAAATATTGCCCTAAAATTAAATCGAAATATTTGTTGCAATGAACCAGCGTATCATCTAGATCGAAAATTACTTGTTGAGTTGTGTATTTCATATCTCTCACTCCTTGGATCTGTATCTGTATAGTGTTCTATAGGTGAATATAAGATTCTAGAAACATTTGAAGCTCAGAAGCGCCGTCTGGACGGATACTGAAGCGCTCGTCTTGTTCCCCGCGAAGATGGATACGGAGTAAACCGGCTACGCGTAGGATCATTAGGTGATGCATAAGCATTTCTCTGGATTGATTTAGATCGGACTGCATCTCCCATAGAGATTTGGGTTCATGGGCGACATACCGAAGCAATCGGAGTCTGGTTGGATCTGACAGCGCCTTGGTCATGCGCAATAGCACCATCGGTGGTTCATTTTCATCTTCCAATGGCACATCTACAGGATACTGTACAATCACCATAGTTTTGTAGAAGCAGTAGGTGTTGATTGGTCGATTATGAACGGTAGGCAATAATACTATAGTCTTAAGATCCCGTATATCCTCGAAAACTACACCACCGGATGCATATTCAATTAAAGAAATAGGGTCCATTTTGCTTTCCAGCATTTTTTTCTCAGAGGCATCTTCAATTAATAACGGTAAAATCTTGTGTTCAACATGACGAAAATATTGCTCATACCAGAGTCTAAGAAGCGGACTATAGCTGCTCTTGATCCGGGAAGCTTCATCTATGGTGAAATCATGAATTAACGGTGCGATCTGCTGATAACACTCTTTTATAGAAGCTGAATCCAGATCATCCAGGAAATGCAGCACTGATGTTGCGGGCCCTCGGCTGTAAACCCAAGCATATAACACATCATAATCTGTAAATGGCCACTCGGCAGCTTGCATGAGAGCTGTTACTTTATGAGGAGTAATGCGATCTTCCACATCACTAACCCAGTGGGGACCGAGGTCTAAATTGGAGATCCATTTTCTGGTTACATATATCATAAAACTGTCCAACAGTTCATAAACCGGCGATACGTCGATTTTTAATTCGTAATCCATGTAACATGCACCCCCAGAAATCCGTAACTTCTCATATTATCTCTTGTTTTGAAGAGGGTTGTCCACTATAATGTTCGGTGTTTGCCAATTGGCGTTAGATCACATCATTGTTTTTATTATAGGGGGATATCATCCGTGTCAGACCGGCTTAAAGTATCTATACGAAGTAATAGCAAAATGACTTTCATGATTCTTATTACCGCTACTATAGCCGCAGGGCTTAGCCAAGGGCTGTTGCTGCCCATTCTATCCATTCTTTTGGAGCAAAAAGGAGTCTCCTCGTCACTGAACGGATTGAATGCTGCTGCACTATACATAGGATCATTTGGGATGACCTTGATTGCTGAACGTGTTCTTGGAGCGGTTGGATTTAAAAAATTGATAGCTGGTGGGATTAGTTTAGTCTTAGTAAGCTTGCTCATGTTTCCCTTTTTTACAGGGATCAAGGTATGGTTTGTATTGCGTCTGCTTGTGGGTGTAGGCGATGCTGCGATTAATTACGGGGCCCAGCTTTGGGTTCTGCTTATGACACCTGCCGAGCATCGAGGGCGTAATCTTTCACTATATGGCATGTCCTATGGTCTGGGTTTTAGCTTGGGACCACTTGGGATTAGTCTGCTGCGTTATGGACAGGCCGTGCCTTTTATTGTTCTCGCATTTCTATTTTTGTTAGTCTTAATCCTTGTGACTACAATTCTGCCGGATTCCCGGCCAGATAAAGCGGAGAGTGGTGAAAGCCAGGTTCGCCGTTTCGGTCGTTGTTACAGCTTAGCCTGGTTCGCTTTAATTCCAGCCCTTTTATATGGCTTTATGGAAGCCAGCTTAAATAGCAGCTTTCCGGTATATGGTCTACGTATCGGTTACAGCACAGATCAAATTGCAGCGTTATTGCCTTTTGCGGGGATTGGAGGACTGCTTCTGCAGTTTCCATTAGGTCTGTGGAGCGACCGGTTTGGCCGCAAGCGGGTACTGATTATTGCCGGGATCGGAGGCGGGATCGCCTTTGCGATGTTGCCGCTGGCAGGTGATCATTTTACATTGACAATGGTGCTTCTGATGATCGCAGGAGGACTAGTAGGTTCCTTTTTCTCTTTAGGTCTAAGTCTGGCTGCGGATATTTTACCAAGACATCTACTGCCTGCTGCCAATGTGGTTGCTTCTTTCCATTTTAGTATTGGCAGTATTATCGGCCCCGGCATTGGTGGTTTGTTGCTGCAAGTGGGCTTAAGCGGCGGTATTTTCGCCCTGATGGGTGGTTTATATATCGTGTTCGGCTTGCTGGGGTTATTATTCTCGCCACAACCTAGAAATTGAGGTAAGATAAGAACGAGTGCTCGCATGGAAATTGAACTCACATTCAGAGTACACTATAGATTATAGATGAAGACAGGGAGAGGCTGAACTATGATCACAGTTGAACACTTAGCCAAGGCAGTTGGGGAAGACAAAAATCCGGTCCTGCAGGATATAGGATTTCAATTAGAGCCGGGTGAACTCGTAGCCATACTTGGAGCGAGTGGGAGCGGTAAGACCACTTTATTACGCTGTTTAGCGCTGCGAGAGAAGTGGGACAGAGGGAATTTTAGAGTGGACGGTACGGATATTATGGCGAGTGCCTTTTCCGGAAAAAGAAAAATTCGCCGGGAGTGGGCTTACCTGGAGCAGAATGCAGAGCTCAATCCTAACCGCACAGCGCTGAAAAACGTGCTGATCGGCCAGTCCGCACAGACGCCAATGTGGCGTATGGTTACAGGGATGGTTCGTTCAGATGATTATATGGGTGCGATGGATGAATTAGATGCCCTTGGACTTCTTGACAAAGCGAAGATGAAGACTAGCCAGCTAAGCGGTGGTGAACGTCAGCGTGTAGCGATTGCTAGAGCATTAACTCATGGTGCAAAAGTTATTTTAGCGGATGAACCGGTTACGGGTCTGGACCCCAAATCGGCAGAAAGTGTATTGGAAACTTTGCGCAGACTGTGTAAAGAGACGGGTCTTATCGTAGTGACGGTGCTGCCTATTGAACTGGCTGAACGTTTCGCTTCACGTATATGGGTACTAGAAGATGGACGAATTAAGCATGATATAAAGGGACGTAGATTAACGTCTCAGGAACGCGCGAATTTGTAAAGTTCGGACACGGATAAGGAAAAGAGTGATGAGGTTGAGTATAAAAAGTCTTAGGTGCCTGGCAGCTGCAACACTGTCGTTATCCGTACTTTCGGGTTGTACTTTCATCAGTGATCCCGTTTCGAAGATGAAAGCTCCGCAGCTGTCTGCTGACAAAGCAACACTTATGGCTGCTATTAATTCACATATTCCAGCGGGTACGGAGTTGATCCGCCCGGTTAATGATGAGAGCTCAATTTTCACAGAGGATCTCAATAACGATGGAATTATGGAGTCGTTGGTGTTCTATAGAACGCCAAGCGAAGCTGTAGAGATTCACGGGATGATCTTAGAGAAGCAAGGAGATGCCTGGGTCAAAAAGCTTGTTTTTGATGGGGATGGAACTATGCTGGAGTCCGTCGATCTGAAAGATATGACAGGTGACGGGAAGCTGAATATCATTACAGGTTATTCACGCGGGGAAGAAAAAGGCCTCGTCGTGTATAGCTATTCCAGCGGATCATTGGAAGAAGTGCTTTCACTTCCTTACACCAAATATATGCTTGATGATCTTAACAAGGATGGAATTGAAGACATCACCGTTGTTTATTTTAAAAGAAATGAATTTGCAACCATTTCGATCTATCAGTACAATGATGGCTTTAAGGTGCTCGATAAGTTCGAGGATATCGATCCGTATTTTTTTAATTATTACAATATTGTCGCAGGAAAGATTGCCAAGGATAAAGAAGGAATCGTATTGGACGCTTCGGTGGATTTCCAATCCGCCTATAGCTTAATTGTTCTTATGGAGCATAACAAGCTGCGCGTGGTTTTGCCAGGTGATACGAGGACTTACAAAGATCGTCTGATTGCAAGCGAAGATATCGATCATGATGGCATTATTGAAGTTGGATTGCTTGAAGCGCCAAAAGGATGGGAGTATTTCGACCCCGCAGATATTCCTTATTTCACCTCCTATTATAAATGGGATGGAAAAGATGGCCTAACCTTTGCAGTCCAGCTATATCGTGATCCATCGGATCGCTTTACTATTAATTTTGATCCAGAGCTGCATGGAAAGGTAAGTATTGATACGAAATCTGTTCTGGATAAAAACCTTAAGTTCATCATGACCGATACCGGAGAGACTTTTGCTGAGGTTTCCTTCTTTTCTCCTTCGGAATGGGATAAGGCTAAGAATGAAGGCTGGGAGCTGCTTGGACGGGATTTAGATAAAGTCATCGGCTACCGTGGTGAGCTAGAACAAAGTACAACTAAAGAAGGAAGCAATAAGATTGCCTCCCCTATTGAAAGGAAGGGAATAGATGAGTAAAGTTCTGATATTGGAAGATGAAGAGTCCATTCGCAGTTTCATAGTCATTAATTTGAAGCGTAATGGTTTCGAAGTGCTGGAGGCTGCTGACGGGAATGAAGCATTGCATAAATTAACCACTATACCTGATATTGATATTGCGTTATTGGATGTTATGGTTCCCGGCATTGATGGATTTGAAGTTTGTAGACGGATTAGGGAGACTAATGAACGCTTGGGAATTATTTTTCTTACCGCCAAGGTTCAGGAGCAGGATAAAGTTTACGCTTTGTCCGTAGGTGCAGATGATCATGTTAGTAAGCCATTTAGCCCAACGGAGCTAATTGCGCGTATTCAATCTTTGCTGCGCCGAGTAAATGTGCATCGTGAACAGTCGGCCAAGGTTTCTTTTCATTCGGGGCCTTTCAGCTTGGATCTTATTACCAAACAATTCAAACGTGATAATGTAGCCATTGAACTGACGCCTACGGAGTTCTCTCTGATTCAATTCTTTCTTGAAAAAGAAAACACTCCACTTAGCCGCGATCTTCTGTTGGATCATGTGTGGGGCAAGGAGTATATGGGTGATCCCAAAATTGTAGATGTAAATATCCGGCGCTTACGCCAGAAGATTGAGAACAATCCTTCGGAGCCGGAATTTTTGCAGACTGTATGGGGGCACGGATATAGATGGAAAGGCCAAGGACAATGATTAAGAAGGGGATGCGCAGACAGATTGTTCTGCACTACATTCTTGTAGTTTTTTTGGCGCTTCTCCTCGTAGAAGTTATCTTCCTGCTGGCCATCAGAACATATTATTATGACAGTGTATACAGCAAGATTAAAAATCACATTTCTGTTTCAGAGTCGTTTTTTCAAAAGAACATGATACCCAGCGATAATAGCATCTATCTGCTACAAGAAGTACTGGAGAGGTTCTCATTGAGCAAGACGGAGCTGGAAATCTTATCGCTAAATGGGGATATCATCACTAGTTCCACTGGCTTTCAGCCGGATCGGACCATTACGACCAGTGATGTACCAGAAGCCGTTGGCGGCAGCGTTGGACGCTGGGTAGGGCGTCAGGCAGGCACGAATGAGAGCGTAATGGCGGTTTCCAAAATGCTGCAGATTCATGGACAGGATAAGTATGTCCTAAGGTATATTACTTCACTAGAAGAAATCAATAATGATTTGCTTAATCTTACCTTATTGTCTACTGCTATTGCTGCAGCTGTTATGGCTGTAGTTGTTGGGTTTAGCTTCGGATTGGCCAATTCGATTGTGAAGCCGCTGAATAATATTACGGCAGTTTCAGCCCAGATGGCCAAGGGGAGATTCAACGTACGGATTAAGGGAGACTATAAATTTGAGATTGGTGATTTGGCTTCAACGCTGAATTATATGGCTCAGGAGATTGTACGCAGTAATCAGATCAAGGATGATTTTATCTCGTCCATTTCTCACGAGCTGCGGACACCTCTTACAAGTATCAAGGGCTGGAGCGAAACCTTGGTTTCCGGTGGGTATGATCCGGAGGAGACAAAACTTGGAGTCAGCATCATCTCCAAAGAAAGTGAACGTCTGATTGGGCTGGTGGAGGAAATTCTCGACTTTTCTAAGCTGCAGCAGAACCAAATGAAGCTGTCGATTGGGGTTGTAGATGTAAAGGTGCTGCTACAAGAGACCATACTGAATGTTTGGGCTAAAGCGGAAAAGAAACGAATTCATCTGCTGCTGGAATGTGAAGACGCGATCTTTGTTAAAGGGGATGCCAATCGATTAAAACAGGTATTCTTGAACTTGGTAGACAATGCAGTAAAATTCTCACATGAAGATTCCAGTATTGAATTGTCAGCAAAGAGGCTGTCTGCTACAGAAACAGCGATTATGGTACGAGACAGCGGGATAGGGATTAGTGAAGCGCATATCTCCAGAGTTAAGGACCGTTTCTTTCAAGTGGATGCACTTAATGGAGGAACAGGCTTGGGGTTAGCGATCTCACAGCAGATTGTAGAACTTCATAATGGGACACTTGATATGGCAAGTGAGCTTGGAAAGGGAACGGAAGTAACCGTCATCTTGCCTCTTACTGAACCACAGCCGGAAGTTAACTCAGATGAGGTAACTCAAATTACAGCTACCTTTCCTGAATTAGATGATTGGGAGACGTGACCTGAGATGGGGATAACGAAGAATTCGATCCGTATAGTTCGTGGAGAGCCTGATCGGGTTAACGACATCTTGAGGCTGTTGCAAGAAGCGGCAGGATGGATGGAGCGTAACGGGATTAACCAATGGACACCCGGACAATTTAATGAGACCGATATTGCAGGATATTTCGCTGACAGACATGTTTATTTAGCCCTTGACGATGGGGCTGTAGTTGGCATGTTCACGTTGCAATTCAGTGATCCACAGTACTGGGGCCGTAAAAATGATGAGTCCTACGCTTATTTGCACCGATTGGCTGTGAAAGACTCCCACCGCGGCCGAGGACTTGGACAGCAAATGCTTAAATATGCAGTAGTTCTAGCCAAAGATCTAGGCTGTAAGAGTCTTAGGTTTGACACTGTGGCACATAACATTAAGCTTAATCGTTATTATCAGAGCATGGGTTTTCACTACATGGGCACTAACGATATGGGAAATGGTCGTTTAGTGAACTTATATGAACATTTTGAGGAAGGTGCTGAGTCAGACCGTCTGATCCTAAGGTTTATATCGGAATCTGATTTTGAACACTTAAAGCGCTGGAGTGTTTCTCCAGAGTATCTGAAGCAGTGGGCAGGACCTTCGTTAACTTATCCTTTAGATGATGAGCAGCTTGTTAAATACTTAAAGGATGCTAATCATCCAGGCTTATCCGATCGCCTTATCTTCTGTGCAATTCAAGAAGCTACGCAGCAGGTAGTGGGCCATATTAGCTTTTCAGTCATTGACCGGGTTAATCGTTCTGCACGTATCGGCAGGGTAGTGGTAGATCCTGAGTTTCAAGGTAAAGGCATTGGCAAACGTATGATGCAAGAAATGCTTCGAATCGGATTTGATGGTCTGGACCTGCATCGTCTGTCTCTGGGTGCTTTCGATTTCAATACGGCTGCCCTGAAAGCTTATGAAGCTGTTGGCTTTAAGCGGGAGGGTGTTCAACGTGAGTCTGCTTTATTCGGTGAGCAATATGTAGATTGTGTGGAAATGAGCATATTAGACAGAGAATGGACGGCTAGCCGTAATTCATAAAATCACTAATTCTTTACAACCGAAGGGGCTGTTGCTCTGGTCATGATCGACCAGGACAACAGCCCCTTTTTATATAAAGTATTTTTCTATATAATGGTTGTTATGAAGGAAGAACTTCACGCAAACGTCCTGTCTTCTCATACACATCCTGAAACAGACGGGAAGGTTGGTTTCGGACCGCCGGCTTGGCAGCCACAGTCTCATGTGGTCCAACGACAACGATATTATTTATGCTTCCCTTGATGACTGCTCCATCCTTAATGATTGCCCCTTCACCAATAATGGCATTCTCAATCAGCACTCCACGGCCAATGCGAACTCCAGGCATAATAACACTTTGTTTGATCTGGCTCATCTTACCGATTTCTACCCCATTAAAGACTACAGAACGTTGTAGACTACCTTCTTGGGAGCAGGATTCATTCACGAGAGAGTCCGTTGCTGGGTTCTGTACACGTGGTTTATGAACTGCAAGCTTAGTCCGGCGAACCCGACTATACATAGGCCAATGAGTCTTGTCTAACTTCATGCCATTGTCTTTTTGCAGAAGGTCCATATGTGCTTCCCAGAGACTGCCGACTGTACCTACATCTCTCCAGTAACCCTTGAAACGGTAAGCGAATAAATCATCGTTCTGATCCAGCATGGTAGGAATTACGTCTTTACCAAAGTCATGACTGGAATTAGGATTAGCTGCATCCCGCAACAAGTGCTCCTTCAGATAAGCCCACTCGAACAGGTAGATACCCATTGAAGCAAGATTACTTTTTGGTACTTTAGGTTTTTCCGCAAATTCGGAAATTTTCAGATCATCGTTTACGTTCATTACTCCAAAACGACTAGCCTCATCCCAAGGAACCTCCATTACGGAGATGGTTGCTTTTGCTCCTTTTTCAATATGATAATTCAGCATCTTACGGTAATTCATATGGTAAATATGGTCACCGGATAGAATGAGCACATGTTCTGGGTTGCGGCTATCAATAAAGTCAATGTTTTTATAAATCGCATCAGCAGTCCCTGTATAACTGTCTCTGCCTTCAACACCTGAAGGAAGCAGTGTGACACCTTTATCCTTTTGACTAACTAAGCCCCAAGGCTCACCTTCACCGATATGATTATGCAAAGAGTCAGCTTCGTATTGTGTCAGAACACCTACTGTATCAATGTTCGAATTTACACAGTTACTTAGCGGGAAATCAATAATTTTATACTGTCCACCGAAAGGGACTGCAGGCTTAGCCATACTGGAAGTCAAGGGAGCCAATCTGCGGCCTTCCCCTCCTGCCAATAACATGGCGATACAATCTTTTTTGTTGTTCATTTGTTATCCCTCCCATTATTTTGTCAATGCTTGTAATATAAACTTACGACAAGCGCTTGAAACGACATAGGTGAAATATATTGCTTTGTAAACAGAAAAATTACAATTAATATTTCTTTATCAGAAAATCTTTTCTTTTAACATCAAAACATTTTCAAAATGGTAATATTCGGGTAAGGTAATAGGTACAAGCACATTGAAAAAGGTGGTGTAGAATTGGCTGAAAAAGCAAAAATCGAGACCCTTCCGTCAGCTGCTGATATCTATCTGTTCCATGAGGGCACCAATTATCGCAGCTATTCTATGCTGGGTGCACACACTGCCGCTGAAGAAGGCGTTACCGGTGTGCGCTTTACCGTGTGGGCTCCTCATGCGACATATGTAGGACTAGCTGGTGATCATAATGATTGGGACGGAACACAGGGCGTGGACTCGTTATATAAGATACCCGATTCAGGATTTTGGAGTCGTTTTTTTCCGGGAATACAGCCGGGAACTTTTTACAAATACAGGATTCTTGCCTCAGATGGATCAAGTTTCCTTAAAGCGGATCCTTTTGCTTTCAAAGCTGAGGTTCGACCGGCAACGGCTTCGGTAGTAACAGAACTGGATGGCTACCGCTGGGGAGATGCAGCATGGCGTAGGAAAAGCAAAGCTCCATATCAACAGCCAATGAACATTTATGAAATGCACTTCGGTACCTGGCGTCAAAAAGAGGATGGTGAGTTCTATACCTACCGGGAAATGAGCGAGCTGTTAATTCCTTATTTGGTGGAGATGAACTATACACACGTGGAATTTATGCCGTTGGCAGAACATCCATATGATCTATCCTGGGGTTATCAAGGGACGGGGTATTTTGCGGCAACCAGCCGTTATGGCGAACCCCATGAGTTGATGTATTTGATCGATCAGCTGCATCAGGCAGGTATCGGTGTGATTTTAGATTGGGTTCCAGCTCACTTTGCCAAAGACGCACACGGATTACGTATGTTTGATGGAGCGCCACTTTATGAATATGCCGATCCAATGTTAGCTGAAAAACCAGGCTGGGGGACACTTTCGTTTGATTTCAGTAAGCCGGAGATTTCTTCATTTCTTATTTCTAATGCGCTGTTTTGGTTCGAGTATTATCATATCGACGGAATGCGTGTAGATGCGGTTACGAGTATGCTTCGATTAGATTTCGAAAAGCGGGATCATCAATATCGGCGGAATGTTAATGGTGGATTGGAGAATCTGGAGGCCATCAAATTTATCCAGAATCTGAACAAGGCTATCTTTCATTATTTCCCAAAAGCATTGATGATGGCTGAGGAGTCCAGTGCTTGGCCGGGGGTTACTGCACCAGTGCATGAAGGGGGCCTTGGCTTCAATTACAAATGGAATATGGGTTGGATGAATGATACGCTAGGCTACATAGAACATGATTTTGGTGGGCGCCCTTATCATCATAATTTACTTACGTTCCCAATATGTTATGCTTATGCCGAAAATTACGCATTGCCGCTATCGCATGATGAGGTTGTTCACGGCAAGAAGTCTTTGTTAGACAAAATGCCGGGTACTTATGAACAAAAGTTCGCAGGTCTCAGGCAGCTGCTGGGATATCAGATCTCTCATCCCGGTAAAAAGCTTCTGTTTATGGGTGGGGAATTCGGTCAGTTTATCGAGTGGAAGGATCAGGAGCAGCTGGACTGGCTGCTGTTGGATTATGAGAGCCATCGTCGTATGCTTGCCTACACGGCTGCACTTAATAAACTGTATCGCTCCGAAAAAGCGTTGTGGGAGCTGGATCATTCTCAAGAGGGTTATCAGTGGATTGATGCGGATGACAATGATCAAAGTGTGATTTCGTATATACGCCGAGGGAAGAAACCAGGAGATACGCTGCTTATAGTCATCAATTTTCAACCGGTAGAACGGCACAATTATCGTATAGGCGTGCCACGGGCCGGGACTTATGAAGAGCTCTTTAGCTCAGAAAATGAAGAGTATGGTGGCTCCGGATTGCACAATGTCCCTCAAAAGAGCGTTAAGCTGGAATGGCACAATCAGGTGAACAGCATAGAGCTGACTCTTCCGCCCCTTAGCTTCCTGGTGTTTAAAAAAACGTCACGAATGGGTAAGAATAAAGAGGCAAAAGAGTTATAGATCTAAGTACGAATAGAGAATCCGTACAGTTTAAGGGGGAAATAATCATGAAGGTTTTATTTGCCGCAGCTGAAGCCCATCCTTTTGTCAAAACGGGTGGTTTGGCCGATGTCATTGGAGCATTACCTAAAGCGCTGAAGGCTGCCGGGGTAGATGTACGAGTGATTTTGCCTAAATATCGTGGGATTCCTGACAAGTTCACCGCTCAAATGGAGCATTTAACGGAAGTGTATGTTCCAATTGGCTGGCGAAAACAATACTGTGGAATTGAACGCATTATCTATGAGGGTATCCCCGTTTATTTTATCGACAACGAGTATTATTTTGGCCGTGATGGAATTTATGGTTATATGGACGATGGTGAACGGTTTGCGTTCTATAATCGTGCAGTGCTGGAGTGTCTGCCAGCCATTGATTTCCAGCCTGATGTACTGCATTGCCATGATTGGCACGCGGCCGTAATTCCAATGCTGCTACAGGGGCATTATCGCCACAATCCATTTTACAGTGAAATGCGGAGTGTATTTACAATACATAACCTGTTGTATCAGGGAGTGTTTCCTTATGAGGTACTTGGAGAGCTGTTAGGTCTGGATAGCAGCTATTTTGGTAGTGTGGAGTACTATGGTAATGTGAATTTCTTAAAAGGCGGGATTGTATTCAGTGATCGGGTCACGACCGTCAGTCCGACTTATTCAGAAGAAATTCGCACACCTTATTATGGTTACGGCCTGGATGGTTTGTTGAACGCACGGTCAGATGTTTTAAGTGGGATTGTGAATGGCATTGATACTAAAAGTTATAATCCAGCGACAGATTCGAGCCTTGTTACCCGTTATCGTTCTAATTTGACCAAGAAGACGGAGAACAAAGTAGCCTTGCAGGAAGAGCTGGGATTACCTGTGGATGCTAATATCCCAATGGTAGCCATGGTCACGCGTCTCGTGGACTCCAAAGGTTTAGATCTGCTTACCCGAGTGCTGGATGAGCTGCTATATCACGAGGATATTCAATTTGTGCTGCTTGGAACAGGTGATGAATCCTACGAGCGTTGGTTCAAGGAAGCGGCATGGCGGTATCCGACCAAGCTGTCTTCACAGATATTATTTAATGATGCACTCTCACGAAAAATATATGCTGCCAGCGATATCTTCCTTATGCCGTCTAAGTTTGAGCCCTGTGGCATCAGCCAGCTGCTCGCTTTACGGTATGGTAGCATACCCGTTGTCCGTGAGACAGGTGGCCTAAATGATACTGTGCACGCTTATAATGAAGAAACCGGTGAAGGCAATGGCTTTACGTTCAGCAATTATAATGCACACGATATGATGTTTACGCTGCGCCGGGCGCTTTCTTTTTACAAGCAGCCTGAACATTGGAAAAAGATCACAAAAAATGCTTTCGCGGGAGATTATAGCTGGAATGTATCCGCTCAGCAGTACATGGATATCTACGATGATATAACCAGATAAAGTTTAACGAATTCTGTAATGGGTTAATAAGGGATTGCACCTGGGAGTATGGTAAATACTCTGGGAGCAGTCCTTTTTTTATGAAACTAGGAATAAACAGTCGAATGATTTAGCCAGTATAGGGGATAGTAAAAATGTATAAATTTAGCTTCAACGTGAATAAAAGTGATTTTTTAGCTGCGTATTATAGAATTCCCCTCATAGAAATCCATTAAAAGGAAGTTATTGTCACAATTATGCCTTTGCATATTCATGCGTTCTGATTTATAATAAGTCAGTCATTGGGTCAACTTAGATTTTTTCATATGAATAGGGGAGATATAGAAATGAACAAATGGGGTAAACTTAGTTTAGGAATGGTATTAGCGGTAGGTCTGCTTTCAGGCTGCGGTCAAAATAAAAATGATAATGATACCGCTGCTAGTGGTAATGCAAATTCCGGTGCAGTTACTAAAAAGCTGATTATGGGAACAAGTGCAGATTTTCCTCCGTACGAATTCCATAAAGTAGTGGACGGAAAAGATACCATCGTAGGTTTTGATATCGACATCGCTAAGGAAATTGCTGCCGACATGGGCGCTGAGCTTGAAGTTAAGGATCTGCCTTTTGATTCACTGCTTAACGAATTGTCCAGTGGACGTGTAGATATGGTAATTTCCGGCCTTAGCCCGACTGAAGAACGCAAAAAAGCGGTTGAACTTTCAGATATTTATTACAAAGCAGAACAAGCTATTGTAGTACGCGAAGCAGATAAAGATAAATACGCTACTATGGACGCGGTGAAGGGTACCAAAATTGGTGTACAGACAGGCTCTATTCAAGAAGAAATCGCCAAAGAGATTGAAGGCGCAAAAATCACTTCTCTTGGTAAAATCTCCGAGATCGTTCTGCAATTGCAATCTAACCGTATCGATACAGCAATTATTGAAGGACCTGTAGCCAAATCTTTTGTTAAGAATTTAGCGGGTCTTGTAATTACCGATGCTAAGCCTGAAGTAGAAGATGATGGATACGCAATTGGGATTAAAAAAGGCAATACAGAGCTTCTGGATAAAGTAAATGCTACACTTAAACGTCTAGAATCAGAAGGTAAGATTGATGAATATGTAGCGGCTGCCAGCGAGCTTGCTGAAAGCACGAAGTAAGGAATGTATATTGTTTTAGGTCTGCTGAAGTAAATTGTATGTGTATTACAGAAAATAGCGGAACTTTGCTATTTTCTATTTTTTTGGAGATAGGAGGATAAGATATTGGATATTACTTTATTTAGAATGGCTTATGATTATCGTGATCTTTTCTTGACTGGACTACAATATACCTTGCTACTTGCTGTTCTTGGTGTATTATTTGGCTTCATTCTTGGGATTATCGTCTCTCTACTACGCATGTCAAAATGGAGAGTGTTACGTTTCTTAGCCACAGCTTGGGTTGAATTTTTGCGGGGCACTCCAATGCTTGTGCAATTGTTTCTCATCCATTACGGGCTGGCGACATTTGGGATTGAGTTTACTCCGATTCAGTCCGGGGCGATTACACTCTCCATTAACAGTTCTGCTTATCTGGCAGAAATTTTTCGTGCCGGGATTCAGGGTGTCGATCGTGGACAAACGGAGGCCGCACGTTCACTTGGAATGAAACAAGGGATGACCATGCGTCATATTGTACTTCCTCAGGCACTTAAAAGTGTTCTTCCGGCAATCGGTAATGAGTTCATTACCATTATCAAGGAATCATCGATTATTTCATTTATCGGAGTAACGGATTTGATGTTTCAAGCTCGTACAGTTACAACGATTTCGTATGATGGCATGACACCACTCGTGATTGCTGCATTTATGTATTTTGTTCTAACATTTACGCTTTCCAAGATCCTAGGTAGACTCGAAAGGAGGCTGAATACCGATGATCGCCGTTAAGAACCTGCAGAAGCATTACGGAAAGCTGGAGATTCTCAAAGGAATCGATTTGGAGATTAAAAAGGGTGAGGTTGTCGTTGTAATCGGGCCCAGTGGTTCGGGAAAAAGTACCTTTCTGCGCTGCTTGAATTTATTGGAGCAGCCTACAGGTGGCGAGATCACTTTTGAAGGGGAATCGATCACCTCAAAGAAGCATGATATCAATGCAACGCGTGAGAAGATGGGGATGGTTTTTCAGCAGTTCAACCTTTTTCCGCACAAAACCGTTCTGCAAAACATTACGCTCGCACCGATTAAAGTAAGAAAACAGCAGCAGGCTGTGGCCGATAAATTCGCAATGGAGCTCCTCAAGACTGTAGGCCTTGAAGATAAAAAGGATGTTTATCCAGCTCAATTGTCCGGTGGACAAAAGCAGCGGATCGCGATTGCTCGTGCATTAGCCATGCAGCCCCATGTGATGCTTTTTGATGAGCCTACCTCAGCGCTTGATCCGGAAATGGTAGGAGAGGTACTTGAGGTTATGAAAAAGCTTGCCGAAGACGGAATGACAATGGTTATTGTTACACATGAGATGGGCTTTGCCCGTGAAGTGGGTGACCGCATTCTGTTTATGGATGGCGGGTTCATCGTTGAACAGGGTACTCCTGAACAAGTATTTGGTAATCCTACACATGCTCGGACTAAGGATTTTTTAAGTAAAGTATTATAAAGAATTCGTCAAAACGGCCCTGGACAAGTATCCGGTGGCCGTTTTGTTATAGGGTCCTGAGGGTAATGTGGGAATATATCGCTGGGGGCTGAGTTCATTTATTTATGTAAACCATGTATAATAGATGGTCAGTCAATCAACAGGAAAAGGAGTACATACATAATGAGAGATGATCTACGCCGGATAGGCATTATTGATATTGGTTCGAACTCCATTCGTCTTGTAATTTATGATACAACGCGCGAAGGAGGCTATAAGATCATCAAGGAGTGTAAGTACTCCGCTCGCCTTAGTGAGAAGATTACAAAGGAGAATAGACTGGAACAAAAGGACATGGAAACGATAGTTCCGGTCTTGCGGCAGTTTAAGGAAATCTGCAACGCTTTTGCAGTGGAAACCATTCGGGCGGGTGCAACGGCAGCCATTCGTAATGCGGCTAACTCAAGTGAAATAATAAGCTTTTTGTCACAATCCTCTTCCATTCCGATTGAGGTGATCAGTGGCCACCAGGAGGCATATTATGGCTTCTTGGGTGTTATTAATGCCTTTAATGTAGAGGATGGTTATGTCATTGATATTGGTGGCGGGAGTACTGAAATCACTCTTTTTTGTGAGCGGCGTTATCAACACAGCATTTCTTTCCCGTTCGGGGCAGTAAATACCAACCTAATGTTTGGCCAAGGTGGGAATTGGAGCGATGAGCAGATTCACAAGCTGCAGACTTTTGTTCTCGGCAGACTGGTTGAGCATGATTGGCTAAATGCCAAAGCTGGGCTTCCTTTATTCGGTTTAGGAGGGACGGTTCGTTCCTTAGGGAAGCTGGATCAGAAGACACGAGCATACTCATTGCCTAACTCCCATGGCTATACGATGACCAGTGAGACGATTGAGCACTTTATGAACACCTTACCTTCAATGCCTTACGAAAAACGTAAGGATTTAGATGGATTATCTAAGAGTCGGGCGGATATCATTGTATCCGGGTTGATTATTTTCCATACGGTGTATCAGTATATTGGGGCGAGTGAGGCGGTAATCAGCGGGGAAGGGCTCAGAGAAGGCTTGCTGCATGATCTGCTGGAGCCGGAGCAGCCAGTGCGTGATAGTGCATTGGAATATAGCTTAAACACGATCATTCGCTTTGATATTCATACTTCTAAACGGTATTTAGATCATATCAACAAGCTAGCACTCAGCCTGTTTGACGCATTTAAAGATGAATCGAATAGAGCAGAGCACGAGATGTTAATTTACGTGTCCATCATGCTGCATCGTACGGGAACGAATATTAACTATTACCAATCCAAAAGACATACTTTGTATTGGTTGATGAATTCACCAATTCGTGGACTTACCCACCGTCAGCTTATTCTTTGCGCCATGATTGCCTCATACAGCACAAAAAGCCGGAAGCAGAAATTGTCCCAACAACATAAGGACATTTTGCTGCCATCCGACGAAGAGTGGATTCATAAGCTCGGGTCGCTTGTCCAGCTTAGCATTGCGTTGGACAGCACGGAGATTGGAATTGTAAGCGGCCTGAAGGCCAATCTGCACGGCAATACGCTTCATCTGGACTTAGAGGGCGCATCGTCACTGCTAATTGGCCTAGAGGACATTGAGAACGCGATAAAAGCATTTAAGAATGCTTGGGCGGTGAAGGTAAAACTCGGCTTCCCTTCCAACGTGTAACATCCATTGCAGCAAACTGGCTCCGGAAAGGGGCCTTTTTGTCGTCTGGTTGTTCGTAATATCCATTAGCCTGCAAGAAGCTGGCTTTAACATTATCTTTTAGAGACAACTCTAGAATCTTGACGATCTGTTTACGGATGCCGCTGTCTCTGACAGGACACATCAGCTCAATCCGGCGGGTTAGGTTTCTAGTCATCCAGTCGGCACTGGATAAATACACCTCAGGTTTGCCGCCATTTTCGAAATAATAGATCCGGGAGTGCTCCAGAAAACGGTCTACAATACTGCGTACGGTAATGTTTTCGCTTAAGCCCTCTATTCCCGGACGTAGGCAGCAAACCCCTCGCACGATTAAGTCAATGGAGACACCGGCTTGGGCTGCGCTATATAAATCGTCTATTACTTGCTGATTAGAGAGCGAGTTCATCTTGGCGATTATGCGAGCGGGTCTGCCTGCCCGTGCATGTTCAGCTTCACGCATCATTAGCTTTTGCAAGGATAAGCTCATATTCGTCGGTGCAACAATGAAGGAATGCCAGTCAAAATTAGCCGAATATCCAGTCATTTGATTAAACAGCTCAGAAGCGTCCAGTCCGATATCGCTTTGGGCGGTGAATAGACTGAGATCCGTGTAGGCCTTGGCTGTACTGTCATTATAATTTCCTGTGCCTACATGCACGTAACGGCGCAGTTCAGGGCCTTCCTGGCGGACAATCAAGGTCACTTTGGCATGCGTTTTGAGTCCGATCAGACCATAAACGACATGACAGCCTGATTTTTCAAGCTGGCGTGCCCAAGCGATGTTCCGTTCCTCATCAAATCGAGCTTTTAACTCTACAACCACTGTAACTTGCTTACCAGACTCCGCAGCATTGGCTAGTGCAGTAATAAGTGGAGAATTTCCACTGACACGGTATAAGGTCATTTTAATCGCCATCACTTGCTCATCCTCTGAAGCTTGAATGATAAAGTCTGTCATTGCATCAAAAGACTCGTAAGGGTGGTAGACTAATACATCCCGTTCACGCAGCACCTCGAAGAAATCCTCATTTTCTTGAAATTCAGCAGGATAAACCGGCTCAATAGGTGGATAGTTCATGTAACCAAAACCTTTTAGGCTTCCGGCAAAATTACGAAGAAAGCCTAGATCAAGCGGACCTTCAATTTCAAATACGAAGTCCTCCAGCTCAAATTCCGCTTGCAGCTGCTCAAGAGCATAGGGATGGATACCTTTTTGTACTTCCAAACGGGCTGGCACCCCGCGACGACGCTTGCGCAGCTCTTTTTCGATCTCTTCCAGCAGATCCTCTGCACCTTCCTCATCGATCGTAAGATCTGAGTTACGAGTCAAACGAAACTCACTAACCGCAACAGGTTCGTAACCGCTGAATAAGGTTTGAATGTGATGGCGGATCACATCTTCAATAAATACAAATTGTCTTTTCTTACTATTAGAGCGGTGGGGAAGAGGGATACATCTTGGCAGATTCGAAGGAATTTGCAGGATAGCAAAATAAGGCTCCTCTTCAAGACCATTCTTACGAGTAAGAACAACAGCTAGGTAGATAAACTGGCTGTGCACGAGTGGAAACGGCCGGCTCTGATCAACAGCCATTGGCGTTAGTACAGGATAGATGATATCCCGGTAATACTGTTCTATGGACTGCTCTTGGGCATGGGTAAGATCCTCATAATCCACAAATACGATGCCTTCTTTATGCAAACTCCGCGAAATATCACGGAACGTCCGGTATTGATCGGCAATGATTTTGGTTACGCGTTTGATGAGGCGTTTATACAGCCCGGAAGGGGTGTAGCCTGTGAAATCTTTTTTAGTATAGCCCGCCCGGATCTGATCCTGAATTCCCGCCACACGAACGCTTATGAATTCATCCAGATTGCTCGAGACGATCGCCAGAAATCTGGCACGTTCCATTAAAGGGTTATCAGGGTCCTGCGCCTCCTTGAGTACGCGGCGGTTAAATTCGATCCAGCTCAAATCCCTATTGAGGTAAGCAGTGGCTGGACTGCTCTGATTGTTTTTAATCTCTTCTGTATTCATGGGACCTCCAAATATGCTTCGATGTCTATATCTCAAATCTATTTATCATATTCTATCATTTTACTATTGGATGAGGCACGAAATGTTAAATCTATGTAAAATCTCAAAGAATATTATTTAATTATCTTATATAATAGGATGTGATTGTCGCTATTTAGTTAACATAATCAAAATTACGTTAACTTCTTAATGGACAAAAGACAATAATTAAACATGTTATTTCAGAATGGTAACAATTACATACGCATAGGTTACAAAATTGTGATATATTAAGTCCTGTCAGTTTTACAAATGACAACAATACATCAGGACATCACACAAGATGTACATAAGTACAGGAAATGTACACGAGCGTATACGGAAGTCATACCGCTTACGCCCATCTAAAGAGGAGGCATTTATGAAGAACAAGTTCAGAACCATTAAAACCCTTGCTGCAGTTATGGGAATTAGTGCATTGCTGCACACCGCTCCTGCTTTTGCAGACAGCGTTCATATTGCAAAGGAAGGCAATACTTTCTATACTCTATCTCAGCAATACAATGTCGGTGTTAATGATTTAATGAAAGCTAATCCAAACGTTGCTGCTCTTAATATTTACGATGGACTTAAAATAACGATCCCAAGTAAAATGCAAGCAGAGTCTGTGGCTACGACAGAAACTCCAGTGCTTACACCAAGCCTGAATGTTACTCCAGAATCAAAAACAGTTGAAGCATGGGGCAAGTCCTTTAACTACGAGAAATCGATACAAGTTAAGGCTTCTGCTTATTCCTCAGCGGCTAGTGAGAATGGAGGCTGGGGTGCCGTTGATTATTTCGGGAACCCACTCAAGCTAGGAACCATCGCAGTTGATCCAAGTGTAATTCCTCTCGGAACAAAAGTATTGGTTACCGGACATTCACACGCAGGATTGCCTAAAGAAGCTTTTCTGGCTACTGCAACCGATATGGGAAGTGCCATTAAAGGTAACCGGATCGATATCTTTATCCCAGGCAGCCAAAGCTTTGTAGCCGATTTTGGTTATCAATATGTACAATTATACATTGTTAAATAGCTAGATAAAAATATAGAGATTTATTATAGAGATATGAATTGGGTTAAAAAGGTCAAACAAGAAACGGAGGGAGTCCTTAGCGGCTGCCTCCGTTTCTTGTTTATTTATTTTTAGAGACCTGCAGCAATTGAGGAACGGTAACGAAAGAATAGCCACGTTTACGCATAATCGTGATTACCTCAGGTAAAGCCTGAATCGTTCCGCGAAGATCACTACCCGGCCCACCTCCACCATGCTGAAGGATAATTGCTCCTTTTCCAGCATTAGCTAAGATGTTATTTCTAACTTGAGTTTTGGAAAGTCCCTTCCAGTCCAACGAATCCACATTCCAATTTACAAGCTTATAACCATGATTTTTTGCCCATCTCAACTGTTGCTCAGAGATATCTCCATAGGGTGGACGAATCAAGCGTGGTTTATATCCGGCTAAGGTTTGAATAATGTTCTCGGTCTCAATGATCTGTGATCTGAAATCATGCATCTTTAGCTTTACAAACTGAGGATGATCATAAGAGTGATTTCCAATAGCATGTCCTTCTCTAATCATTCTCTTCACTAGAGCGGGATGTTTCTCAGCTCGGCTTCCCACCACGAAGAAGGTTGCTTTGACATGATATTTCTTAAGAACATCTAGCAATTGGGGTGTAAACCTTGGGTCAGGCACATCATCAAAAGTTAAGGCGATGACTTTATTCCGAGGACCGCTGGTCTTAAAGGTCTCGGGATATTTGTGTAATAGCTGACTCAGAGACAAGCCCTTAGTGTTCTTATTGTTGCTGCTCGTTGAATTATTTGTAGTAGAAGTTCCCGCAGATATCGCCTTGTCTTCGTCAGTGGTTTGCGTGCTTTTAATTTGATCCTGTGAGGATTTCTGACTCTGAGCTGGGGCTGAAGCAACCTCTGCTGAAGAGGTTGGAAATAGCAGGACAATGATTGATCCTAATACTACTAGCAGTTTCTGGACTCTCCGTTGATCATACATCCCCATATGCCTCCTTTACTACCTGATCATCACCATATTCTTCATTGTTATCTCCATTGAAGGATGAATTTATGCCGTTTCTTCAAGGGCTCTGGTAAAGATTTCTTGCACACCCTAATGCGTGTATACTAAATAGAACGGGATATTCCCGGGCCAATTATAGACAGGTGGAAGGATGGGGACAAGCATGTCAGAATTGTTTGCACCTTATGAATTGAAGGGTTTAACGCTGAAAAATCGTATTGTTATGCCGCCTATGTGCCAGTATTCGGTGGATAAAGAGGATGGAATTCCTAATGATTGGCATTTTGTTCATTATGTAAGCCGTGCTGTTGGAGGTACTGGTCTAATCATTGTCGAGATGACTGGAGTCCACCCGGACGGTAGAATAACGAACCGGGATACAGGGATTTGGAGTGATACACATATAGAGGCTTATCGTAAGCTCACAGAAAGTGTACATGCCTATGGGGCAAAAATAGCCATTCAACTAGGTCATGCTGGACGTAAAGCAGTCGATGCTGAACCGCCGGTTGCCCCTTCTGCAATTCCATTTGATGCTCGTTCTAAGCAGCCACAGGCGCTTTCTAAGGAAGGCATCCTTGAGATGATAGAAGCCTTTCGTGCTGCCGCTCGTAGAGCTGTGGAGGCAGGATTTGATACTGTGGAGATTCATGGTGCGCATGGCTACTTAATTCACCAGTTTCATTCACCTCTGACCAACATCAGATTGGATGAATATGGACAAGATCCAGCACTTTTTGGAGTACAAGTAGTTACAGCAATCCGAGAAGTAGTGCCAGTAGAGATGCCCTTGATCATGAGGGTTTCCGCGAAAGAATATGTTGATGGTGGATATGATGCTGACTATGCCCTGGCGTTTTGCCGCCGATATAAGGATGCTGGAGTGGATATGTTCCATGTGTCTTCAGGTGGTGAAGGTCCCATTGGCTCAAATGGTGGACCTAATGCGGGCCCAGCCTACCAAGCAGATCTGGCAGAATATATTCGCAGTGGATTACAAGTGCCAGTAATTGCGGTAGGACGGCTTGAAGCCTATTCTGAGGCACAGTCCATCATTGCAGAAAAAAGGGCGGAGCTTGTAGCTATTGGCCGTGGGATGTTAAGTGATCCTTATTGGGCTTTACATGCTGAAGAAGCGCTTGGTGGCGTACATGATGTACCTAAACCTTATGAACGTGGGATTTGGAAAAGAGGCTAGACCATTTTCGGTGTGAAGTTTGTCACAGATTTTATGCTCCTTCTAAGGCAATCTTAATAAAGATAAAATTTGAAGGAGCTTGATAACGTGGGGACGGTTCTAAGTAACGAACGGCTGACAGATGGTGTGTATCACCTTAAGGTAGAGACGAATAGTGGCGGAGCAATGGGTCAATTCTACATGTTACGGGCATGGGGAGCTTACCCCATCCTATCCAGACCCTTAAGTATACATGAAGTACACGAGGATAGTGTTGAATTTCTGTATCACGTCGTTGGGGAAGGTACGGAGATATTCTCACGACTGGGTTCAGGTGATTCGGTAGAGCTTGAGGGCCCTTTTGGAAATGGATTTCCACAGGTCGAAGGGAAGGTTGCACTCATCGGCGGTGGGATCGGAATTGCACCGCTTTATTATTGTGCGAAGCAGCTTCCGGGGAGTGATATTTTTTTGGGCTTTAGCCGTGAAGCTTACCGGACAGAAGCGTTTCGCCCACTTGCAAGTGAGCTTGTAGTCGATGTTGGCGGTTTAATTTTGGATAGTGTGGATTTCAGCCAATATGATCATGTCTTTGTCTGCGGCCCACACCCTATGCTTAAAGCTGCTCAACGTAAAGGCATTGCTGCTGAAGAAGCAGGCAGTAGAACGAAAGTATACCTTTCTCTAGAGAACCGAATGGCTTGTGGGATTGGAGCCTGTCTGGTCTGCAGTGTATCCTGCCGTGATGGCCAAAAGAAGGCCTGTGCAGACGGACCTGTGTTTCTTTCTGAGGAGGTGCTTTTCCATGACTAAGTTGAACACAACAATTGCTGGCGTTCATTTTAAAAATCCAATTATAATGGCCTCTGGAACGTTTGGTTTTGGCCGTGAATATGGCAAGCTGTATGATGTGTCTCTGCTGGGCGGAATCTCTGGCAAGGGGTTAACCCTCAATCCGAAAGCGGGGAATCCCGGCACTCGTGTATACGAGACAGCTTCTGGTATGCTGAATAGTGTGGGACTCGAGAATCCGGGTGTAGCTGCATTTTTAGATAAAGAATGCCCTTATTGGGAAACACTCGACACCGCTTGTTTGGTCAACCTGGGTGGAGGCACACTAGAAGATTATGTTCTTGGAGCTGAGATGATTCAGCGGGATGCAGATGCTCGTGCGAGTGCAGGTAAGACAGCAGTAGACATGATTGAATTGAATATTTCTTGTCCAAATGTTAAAGAGGGCGGCATTGCGTTTGGGATCCAAACTTCAGAAGCTCAAAAAGTAGTACAGGCTGTTAGACGCGCAACTAAACTGCCCCTCGCTGTAAAGCTGTCGCCGGGAGCCGAAAATATCGTTGAAATGGCACAAATGTGTCAGGAGGAGGGTGCAGACGCTGTCTCGCTCATCAACACTATCTCAGGAATGAAGATTGATGTCCGGCGCAGAAGCAGTGTATTCAATAACTTATATGCTGGATTGTCTGGACCTGCGATTAAGCCTGTCGCTCTGCGTATGGTGCATCAAGTCGCACAAAACGTAACGATTCCCGTGATCGGAATGGGTGGCATCACTTCAGCAACGGATATCATCGAGTTTATTATGGCAGGTGCTGCAGTTATCCAAGTGGGAACTTATAATTTTATGAACTTGCGTGCAGGTAGTCAGCTAGTTGCAGAGCTTGAGCAATTTATGGTTGAAGAAAATATTCAATCACTAGAGGAAATACGGGGCATTATATAAAGTGAAGTAGTGAGGGGAATACTAATGACTACTAACCAGATTGATCCTGAGGATATTGAGCTGAAGGCGACGGCTGTCGGATGTGATCTCTTGCTCTTAATTAGTGGAGGGGTTCGGCATATTGGTGCGACGAGTACTGCTTATCTGGAGGGGGAGCAGGTTAAAGTACTGACTTCAGCGGTTCCTCATCATAAAGAGCACACGATAAGCGAGCCCATTGCGATCAGAGTAGCTGAAGCGCTGAACAAGACGGTCACAGTAGTGATGGGGATTCATTACGACAATCTCACGAAAGAAGGTATTATGGAAGTCGTGGAAATTGTGAATTTAAAAGTAAATCAATATTTAGCGCAACAAATATGAAACGGTAGTGGCAATTCTACGTAAAAGATAGCATGTGAGGAATTAAATTATCTTTTGGAGGAATGAAACCATGTCTATATTTAAAAGATTGCGCGATTTAACCATGTCTAATGTGAACGCGATTATTGACAAAGCAGAAGACCCGATTAAAATGACAGATCAATACATTCGTGATATGACCGAAGATTTAGAAGATGCAGAAAAAGCTGTAGCGGCGCAAATCGCCATTGAGAAGAAATTCAAACAGCTGTATGAAGAACAAGAAGCGCTTGTTAACAAACGCACCCAACAGGCTCATGCAGCAGCTCAAGCGGGTAATGTTGACCTTGCTCGCCGCGCTCTGGAAGAGAAAAATGCTGCTGAAGCTAAACTGGTAGAATACAAAGCCAGCTTTGATCAGAACAAAGCCTCTGCGGATAACCTTCGTGGCAAGCTTGAAGAGATGCGCAAACAGCTTACCCAAATGAAGAACAAACGTGAGACATTGGTTGCACGTTATAACGCTGCCAAAGCTCAAACCGAGATCAACAAAGCAATGAGCGGATTTAGTTCCGATTCAGCGTCTGCAGGACTCAAACGTATGGAAGATAAAATGCTGCAAGCAGAAGCTCAGGCTGAAGCCAGCAATGAGATGAGTTCAGGCAATAAATCTCTGGATGATGAATTCGAGAAGCTGAACAAAGATCAAGCGGTTGAAGATGAACTGGCGGCTCTGATGAAACAATACGAGAAGCAATAACATTTGATCTTTAGCCGGTTCACGGCTGGTGTTCACAGGCGAAGGGGAGACAGAAATTCGTTTCTTCTTCGCTTTATCTATGCTTATGAAAGGCATGCAAAATGATTAAGCGGGGGCTATAGAATGGATCTCCATATTCTGGTGTCCATGGTCGTGTGGACGGTGAGCGGCGCTGTGTTGCTGTTTGTACTGATGTATATAGATTCACTTTTTACTCGTTATAACGATATAGAAGAGTTAAAGGCTGGAAATATGGCGGTGACTACACGGTTTGTAATGAAGCTTTTAGCTCAGGCCTTCATTTTATCTTCATCGATAGCGGCTTCCAATAGTTTGCCAGATGCGTTGCTGATTTCGTTGGTATCATTTTTGCTTTTGTTAATTTTAGAAAGAACGGTTCGACTTCTACTAGCAAATTGGGGGAAGCTGGATCTGGATCATGGTACACAGCTTGGTAAAATCGGATATGGCCTGCTATCAGGTTCACTGCAAATTACGGGTGCTTTAATTATTACTGCCTTTATGTAGGAGGAACGATCAAGTTGAGTATGTGGAAACGTATAGGTAACCTTTTCTCTAAGCCAGCGCCTCAGGAAGTTCAAAAAAGTATGCTTAATTTGTCTCCCGGAGACATTTGTGAAGTATCGCTTGTCACCTATGAAGTTACTGGCCGGACACATAATCGGGGCCGTAATGCTGTAGTTCTGACCCTTAGAGATGGAAGCCAGATATCTTATCTTCATATAGAAGAGCGGGAACAGCTGCAATATGGATTGTACAGACCTATCGATGGGCGGTTAGATAATCCTGCTGAGGTTCCAGCAACGCTTGAGCTCGATGGCTATACATTTTTCCTGGAGGAAGAATATGAAGGTTTTGTCGCTGTTGCAGGTCAGACGCCATTTATGAATGGTGGAGAGCAGCATGTGTGGCAATATCAATCAGATGATTCACGTCTACTGCGTGTAGAGTGGCAACATGGACGGTTTATGCTTTATGAAGGGGAGAAAATAATCCCTGGGGATGTAAAGGTAATTAGAGCATCCTAGCCTAGTAGAGAAGTAATGGATCACTATACCGGAAAAAATATTGTAGAAAAGGCTGCTGCCCATAAACATGGATGGTGGCCTTTTGTGTTTATAATTTTACTTCAAGAGGTCTCATGTTAAAATAATACCTATTACTGCAAACATCGACGATTCAGAGCGGAGGTCTTTATGAAGGATAATAAATTTCAGCGTGAAGCACTGCAAGTAAAAGAAGCTCAGGCCAAAATAATCAAATATGCCAATCCGCTAGAATCAGAAGACGTATCGCTGGATGAGTGTTGTGGACGTTATTTGGCTGAAAAGGTGATTGCTCCACACCCATTTCCTGCGTTTAATCGATCTAGTATGGATGGATATGCGATTATCGCGGGGGATACCCGTAACTGTGTTAATGGACAAGTGGTATGGTTAGAAATTGTGGATAATATTCCGTGTGGCGCAGTGCCTGCGTTAGATATAACTCCGGGAACAGCCGCAAGAATTATGACGGGTGCACAAGTACCGGTTGGTGCAGATGCTGTGGTGATGCTGGAGGTCACGGAGAGACGTGAAGAGGAAGGAAAGACTTACGTTGGAATTCGAAAAAAACTAGAAGCAAACAGCAATATCACACCTCAAGGTTTCGAATTAAGCCAAGGTGATCTTGTATTGCCTACAGGAAGGTTAATCTCTGCGGGGGATATAGCTGTTCTTGCAGCGTTTGGAATACATACCGTGAAAGTCTATCGTCGTCCCAAGGTAGCCATCTTTGCCACAGGAACAGAGCTGCTGGAAGTGCATGAGCCGCTGGAGCCTGGCAAAATCCGCAATAGTAACTCCCCTATGCTAGAAGCTCTAGTCAAAGAAACAGGGGGTGTTCCAGTAATGTTAGGCGCTATTGTGGATGATCTGGAGCTGGCTAGAAGTAAAGTACAGATGGCGCTGGAAACTTATGATTTTGTGATTACAACGGGTGGCGTTTCTGTGGGGGATTATGATATCATGGGCGACTTGGTTCGCGAACAAAGTGGTAATATGTTGTTCAACAAAGTGACGATGCGTCCAGGAAGCGTAACTACTGCTGCGGTTAGAGGGGGTAAGCTGCTGTTAGCTTTATCCGGGAATCCGGGGGCTTGTTTCGTTGGGTTTCAACTGTTTGCACGGCCTGTGATTTCACTGATGCAAAGTGCTTCTCAGCCTTTTTTACCGGAATGGAGCGCTACACTCGGCACAGATTATAAAAGAGTGAATAATTTTACTAGATTTGTGCGAGCTCGGTTAGAAATTAAAGACGGCAGCCTGTTTGCTTATCCGGCAATCATTGATGAATCTTCCGTAACGGTCACGATCAAGGATAGCGACTGTTTGATAGTTGTACCCTCAGAAGAAAAAGGGCTATCTGCCGGAGATAAGGTAACAGTGATCAAACTGCCAGGAGAGATTCGG
Organism: Paenibacillus sp. FSL H7-0943; assembly: GCF_037963265.1. Taxonomy (NCBI): domain Bacteria; kingdom Bacillati; phylum Bacillota; class Bacilli; order Caryophanales; family Paenibacillaceae; genus Paenibacillus; species Paenibacillus sp. FSL H7-0943. Next base: position 3,786,824 of record NZ_CP150148.1, on the reverse strand, counting down.
GACTAGATGTGGAGGGTACTCTGGCCATCGAGGATTAAAAGGTATTTGATATCCACGCACGCACAGAAATCGCCATATAATTGCTTAGACAACGTTATTATTTCCAACATTTCAACATATGAAAAATTCACAATAGATAAGCAAAAAAATAGCGTACGTGCTAACCCAATAGTCGTTTACAACCGGTTTAAAGGGGGATTTTACCCCATAAATTAGAATAAGAAAACCCACTTGCGTACCGTAAGTGGGTTTTTAGTGCAACTATAAAAGGGTTAGGGGTGCCCGCCGGATGTACTCAAATTTGAAAAAAAGCGAGAATGAAATGTCCGGGTAGGCGACACTATCATAGCAATTCTCCTATCGGAAGAGTCGCTGCTCTGCTGGTTGGAGTTATTAGCCTGCACCACTGCCGAGATTAATCCCCCGCGGATGCTTAAGGACTCAGATGATCTTATTTGTTTATTTATCACCTTTTAAGCGGGGTTTCGGACCTCAGCGTCGCTATTTCATAGAATGGAGCTCATATTTACGTATTTCAGGCCAATAGCGACCTTGGGGTCCGTTAGCCACCCAAATGTGAGATAATCCTGCATTTTAAGGTCCGCTGAGACCGATAACAACTCTGCACTAGCGAAGAGCGGCTACTCATCCGAAGTATAAGCTCCCCTTGGTGATGATTAATTATCGGCACGCCGCTCGATCGCCTCGGACATCGTTTTATCCGTTAGATGAGCGTAGATCTCAGTTGTTTCGGTGGATGCGTGCCCGAGCTGTTCCTTCGTTTTATAAATATCATTTTGCAGATAATAATCTGTTGCAAAAGAATGACGCAGCTTATGAACCGTAAGATACGGTTTACCAAAGCGTTTAGCGTACTTAATAATCATTTCTTGAATCGCACGTTTGGTCATACGTTTGCCTTCTTGACGCCCGTTAGGGAGAGAGATAAACAAGGCTTTTTCTCTCTTGGGTGTTTTGTAGCGAGATTGGCGCAGACTAAGATAAAGAGTTAGATCATCTTTAGCTTGCTCTCGAAAATAGACAGGTGTTTTAAACGTTTCGTCATTATTCCCTTTGCGGGTGACATAGAGCAGCTTGTTGTTAACATCCAAATCGTCTACGTTTAGATTAACTACCTCAGATACACGCAGGCCAGAGTTCAGAATCAAGCTGGCAATACAGGCGTCGCGCTCATGATTTAATTGAAACGAATAATATGCCTGTTTGTTACCTTCCACATCCCGTCCATAACCTTCATAAATGTACCCCACAAACTCCAGTAATTCCTCATCTTCCAAAATCTTACCCTTTAACTTAGCGGCAGTATCCTTTGGCTTATGTGTTCGTTTGACTTCAACCTTAGCCATAATGTTGCGTTTAAGCAATGGATAAAAGTTCTCATCCTCGGCGATTTGACTTAAATAATGAAATAAGGAGCGTAATGCAGATAACTTACGGGATACAGTAACTCGAGTGTTCGTTCCCTCGGCGCGGGTAGTTAGATGCAACCGATATCCGACAATACTGTCCATATGTAGGGTTTCCAATTCTAGAAGTGTGATCTCGGTATTTGAGCCGGCTTGAGATAAGCCCTCTGCCCGCAACCAGCCGAAAAAAGATTCATAATCCCGGATATACTCCAGCAGTGTGGAAGGGGAGAGATCAGGGCGTTTATAATCAATAAACTGCTGAACGAACCAGGGCATGAGGGGTAGCTTTTGATCAAGTTTTTTACGGTCATCGTTCTTTTGAACGCTCATGTGATTCACCTTTTTCCATAGATTGCATAAAATCTCTTCCTTCTATCTTAACATGTTTTGTACCAGATTGGACTTCGAATGAAGGGGAAACTAGGTCCGAGCCTTGCTCCTGATGCCGCTAAGCTTTATGATGTGAAGTAAACATAAATGTCAGAGGTGCACATAATGAAACTTGAAATTGAGCTGGTTCCCAAAGAACGTAAGCATACTATAAGCAGATTAATGCAGTTCTACCTATATGATTTCACCCGTTATTTAGAATTTGATGTCAATCAAGACGGGGTATTTCCGGCCTATCCGGGACTAGAAGCTTATTGGAGTAGCGGAAATAATAAATTCGCATATTTGTTTAAGGTGGACGGGCATATTGCTGGTTTTGCTTTGGTGGACAGGTTATTGCGTAATCCTGAAGGCCAGTTTTATATGACTGAGTTTTTTGTGATGCAAAAATACCGCCGAAGTGGTGTAGGTACATGGGCTGCGCATAAGCTCTTTGATATGTACTCTGGGGAATGGAAGGTTTCACAAGTCCGTGCGAATATACCTGCTCGTGATTTCTGGCATAAAGTGATCGGGGACTATACCCATGGAGAGTTTCAAGAGCGCTTTAATCCACAACAAGGCAACCCCAGCCAATACTTCAACACATTAACTATTAATAGGATTAAGAAATAAAAAACGTTATATTGCTGGTTTCTTTTAGCTAAGGAGCTTGCTACTAACAGTAAATGGATTGAAAAAGGGGCTAAGCGAGTGAGCGCTAGACAGTGGAGAATGACAAAGAGAGCGTCAAGACGGAAGGTCAGGAAATTGTGATTTTTTATAAAACTGGCTAGCTATTAAGAACATATACGAATTGTGATGTGGGAGCATCTAATGCTCTCTACTGTAGTTAACATAACATTTATTATGTCAACCTATTAAACCATTCACCATAAAAAAGGTCGTTGGTTTATTTTTTGTGTTCAAAATACCCAGTCATTGAGGGCAATATTGCATATCTTATGATGTACTCAATTACAAAGGAGGAGTCAACAATGGGCGAATTTGCAGGAGGATACGGTGGTTTCACTTCCACAGGAGCTATTCTGGTTCTGTTTATCCTGTTGGTTATCATTACTAAAACCCTCTGTCTGTAGTCCTTTAACTTCACAAATTAAAGGTTCCGTCAGTCTATATAGACTGGCGGATTTTTTATGTCCAGATATGTAGATTGGAGGAGGGGAATACATGTGACTAAGAATATTGACATAATACTAATCCAAAACATATATTAAACAGTGTTCAAAGATTAAACGGTGTTCAACACATGAGGAGACAAATTTATGACTAAAGAACAACGAAAAGTACGTGAGCGTGAAGAAATGAGAAATCTAATCCTGCAAAATGCAGCTTTATTGATTGCCGAAGAGGGAATAGAGAAGCTGTCTATCCGAAAAATCGCTGAGAAAATCGAATATTCACCGGGAATTATTTATCATTATTTTAAAGGCAAAGAAGAGATTATCGAGAACTATTTGCAACAAAAATATACGGATATGCTTTCTGAGCTTCAGTCTGTGCAACAAGAGGTACAGCAGGAATTACCTCCAGATACACTTTTAAAACGAACATTGGAGAAGTTCATCAGGATGTCTCTTTCTACGGGTGTAGAATACCGGAATGTCATGCTAAACGATACACCGGCTGTTCTTAGTTACACAGCTGTTCTATTTAGAGGAGCTGCACAGGAGCGTAAAGCGATTGGGATGCTCTGCCAGGGCCTGCTCAGATCTGAAGCACAAAAAAACCGTGAAGAAGCTTTCGTAGAACTCACTGCTCAGGTGATATGGAGTGCAGCATTCGGTTTAATTATGCGGTTGCTTGTCGAAAAGGATCTGTCTGATGATCAGGTCGAAGCTCTGATTTCATGTCATTTGGATTCAATGGTTGCTATTGCTTCCAGGTGAAATCTAAATATTTTCATGAAGGGAGGGGGAGGTTGTTATAAAACATATAAGGAAAGTCGTAGTGCTGTCGGTGTTGATTTCGGTTATTGCAGTGTTTGCAACAGCGGTTGGGTTGTTTTCAGATGGGATAAGTGATGGAACAAAATATACTTTCACGTCAATATGGGGCGAGGATGTAAAGCTTCAGGGGTCAGGAGTGTACAGCCATGATTCTGTCTCTGCGGCGGCACAAGCTAAAGCACAGGATGGAGTTACATTATTTCTTGCCATACCTTTACTGCTCAGTTCGCTGATCATGACAATTAAAGGCTCGATAAAGGGGAGGATGCTCCTTACGGGCACTTTGGGGTACTTTTTATATACTTACGTATCCTACAGCTTTCTGACGATGTACAATTCATTGTTTTTAGTTTATGTGCTGTTGTTTTCTTTAAGTTTTTTCGCATTCATCCTAGCCTTATTTTCCTTTGATAAAGAATCCATACATACTTACTTTAAAAACAGTTTACCTTCTAAAGGAATCGGCTTTTCCCTAATGGTTATTGCTTTTATGATTTTATTGCTCTGGCTAAGGAAAATACTGAATTCACTACTGGGGGGAACACCGCCACAAGGGCTAGAGCACTATAGTACATTGGTAATTCAAGTTTTGGATCTTGCGATCTTAGTCCCATTAGCAATTGTAACGGGGATTATGGTCATTCGTAGACAACCTTTTGGGTACCTACTGGCAACTGTCGTTGTTTTTAAAGGAGTTACATTACTGCTAGCAATTACGGCAATGCTGGTGGCAATGATCTATAGCGGTGTGGCTGTGTCTATAGCCGAATGTGTAATTTTTCCGACGATGACTGTAGCTATTGCTGCTTGTATGGTTATTTTGTTAAAGCATGTACGTGAACCCTTAAGATAATATGTGACCAGCGAGCGGCAGGGAGTGATTAGAATGAAGACAATAATTATGTATACCTCGAAATATGGGTGTGCGGAGAAAGCGGCTTATTTATTAAAATCTCAACTGGGCGAAGAAACCGAAGTAGTTAACCTGATGCATGCTAAAGAGCCGACACTGGAACGATATGATACGGTCATCTTGGGAGGATCTATTTATTATGGAAAAATCCAAAAACAAATGACTGATTTTACAACAAAACATCAAAATGAACTAGGGAAAAAACGAGTAGGATTGTTTGTTTGTGCAGGAGCAACAGGTGAACAGGCCTCACAAGAATTGAAATCTGCGTTTCCAGAAGTGTTATATGACCAATCGGTGACGAAAGAAGTTTTTGGAGATGAGATCTATGAAGAGAAGCTAACTTTGTTAGACCGGTTTGTACTGCGGATGGTAAAAGGAAAAAATAAGAACGTAAATGGGTTATCCAAAGAGACGATAGAGCGTTTTGCTCTTGCTATGAAAAGGTTGTGAAAGTGAGTGGACGAGCGAGCTTATGAACGCACTTCAGATTATAGTTAACATAATTATGATTATGTTAACTATGATTTTGACATTCAAAAAAAGTAGTCCTTCTTGTGAGAAGAGAGTAACTTCCTCGTATTGAGTCTCTGTTCATCGAAACATGAAAAAACCCTACAGAATCGTGCAGATAAAGTCGGGAAGATAAAAACCATCTCTGATAACCTTATAATTAACGAGGGGAGGCAACGTCATGGATACGCTGGTACAACTGAACAAAGCAATAAACTATATTGAGGAGAACCTAACAAATCCCATTGATTATCAGGAGGTTGTGAAAATAGCCTGCTGTTCGGAATATCATTTTACTCGCATGTTCTCATTCCTAGCAGGCATTACTCTGTCGGAATACATCCGGCGTCGACGTCTAACTTTGGCAGCACTCGAGCTTTCACAAAGTAATATCAAAATTATCGATACCGCTCTGAAGTATGGTTATAATTCGCCGGATTCCTTTTCTAGGGCTTTCCATAGCCTGCATGGGGTTAGTCCTTCAGAAGCTCGGGTCCATGGACATTCCCTTAAGGCGTTCCCTCGGATGTCGTTTCAGCTGACTATCAAAGGAGGAAATGAAATGAATTACCGGATTGAAAACAAAGAATCTTTCCGCATCGTGGGCATAAAAAAACGGGTTCCAATCATTTTCCAAGGGGTCAATCCGGAGATTGCGTCTATGTATGAAGGGTTGACGCCGGAAATGATTGATGAGATGAAGAGATTTTCTGATGTTGAGCCCTCAGGGTTTATAAGCGCCTCTACAAATTTTTCTGAAGGACGTATGGAGGAAAAAGGAGAGTTCGATCATTATATTGGCGTTGCCACTACAAAAGACTCATGGAATGGCTTGGAACAGCTGGAAGTGGCGGCCTCTATGTGGGCTGTATTCACAGTCGTCGGCTCTTTTCCGAGTGCGCTACAAGAGATCTGGGGGCGAATATATTCGGAATGGGCTCCGTCATCGGGATATGAGCTAATTAAAGGGCCTGAAATTCTATGGAATGAGCACAAAGATATCACATCGCCAAATTTTAAAAGTGAAATATGGGTGCCTATCACTAAGAAATAAAAGAGTTTGGTTGGACTATTGAAACTGAGCGCTGAATATCCTTTCACAACGAAGCTGCCGCGAAAAATCATTCCGGCAGCTTCGTCAAGCTATAGGCAGGATATTTCGAAAATGTTGTAGAAGTACAATTGGTGAATTGAATGATTTTTAGAATGTAGTAGATTTCAATTTTTATGACTCAGACGAAGATTGAATCAATGAATCCTTCTATTTTAAAGGAGTCCCTTATGACGAACGAGAAGCTTTTGGACTTACTAGGCAGGTACGATATCCAACAGCCTGAGATTATTTTCTTAAGGCATAACGAGAACAGAACCTATCGTGTTAATGACAGAACGGGAAAATCATATTTACTCCGCATTCATGACCCTTTTATAGAGGACATGAAAGGTCTGCAACATACATACAGCGGCATTCTTGGAGAATTGCAAATGCTTGAGAAGCTGGGAAGCTGGAGCACCAACGAAATACAGGCTCCCGTAAGAAACAATGAGGGTGAACTTATTACGATCATTGAATACGAAGGTGAACTGCTAAACTGCTCCGTCCTCACCTGGTTGGATGGAAGAGACATGAATATGAATGATGTTAACAATCTTGAACTGGTAAAAGAACTGGGATCTCAAATAGCAGAACTGCATACTTTTTTTCGGCAGTACGAACATTCAGGTATGGAGATTCGCCCGAGTCAAGGCAAAGCTTATAATGAACGGATGATCCGTGTGATTCATTCGGGTGTGAAAAAGAATTTATTTACGCCTCCTGATGCTAATGTCATTGAACAAACGCTGCAATTGATCAACTCCCGGTTAGATGACCATGGCGGGGAGGCTGGCCCGGACCTTATTCATGGGGATTTGTGTATGGGTAATATCATCCTCACAACCGAAGGAAAGGTGCGTTTTATCGATTTTGGCTTTTTTGGAAAAGGTTATACTTTACTTGATGTAGCCATGGGAGCTATGATGCTGCCTTCCGATCGAAGAGATACTTTCCTAAAGGGTTATTACAGAGAGTGTGAAAATACAGCGAGTGATCTACTACAGTTAGAAGGTTTAATGTTGGTCGCTATTATTGGGTATTACGTCTTCCAGATAGAGAATGTACATGTTCATGACTGGATGCGTGAAAGAATGCCCAAATTATGCGCTGAGTATTGTCGCCCCTTCCTCAATGGTGAAAGTATATTTTATAAAATATGAAATGGAACGTTCAGGGTTGAACTAACGAGGACTGGTATGTTTGATAAAAATTGATTATAACCGTTTATCACCAAACGTGTTATCAAAAAAATAGTAAAATAATACTGTTAAGCGCGATGGCTGTCGATTAGCATTTATTTCGATTATATTATAACAAGGAATGAAAGGGGGAATGGTGTTGATTGAACATAGCAATCTTGAAGAATTTCAAGATCCGGTAAATTACGATCTTGAATTTGACGGTGAAATGGACAAATATCAGTTCTATCTTGAGCTTGCCAGATCGAGTCCTGGGGAAGTGTTAGAACTTGCTTGTGGTACAGGCTTAACAACGATCCCCCTCTCGAAAGCCGGTATAACAATGACCGGTGTAGATATCTCTTCAGCGATGATTGCGTATGCGCGGTTGAAGGCGAAAGGGCTGACTGTTACTTTTATGGAAGGTGATGCCCGTACCTTCGAATCGGACAAGCGATTTTCGATGATTTATTTGACTGGTAATGCTTTTCAGGCATTTTTAAGTGATCAAGATCAAAGCGATTTGCTCACGACCGTTCACAAACATTTACAACCTCATGGAATCTTTGCATTTGAGACCCGAAATCCGGAGGGAACGGATTTATCCGATCAAGAGGAGACAGAATGGGGATCATTTATTGATAAGGATGGAAATAACGTCAAGGTATCAGGCACCCAATGTTACGATGCTGGCCAGCATATCATGCATTGGGTCACGATGCGTGATTGGGGGTATAAGCGAACGACCTCCCGAATTGCTTGTCGGTTCACGGATCCGAATACGCTACATTCTTTATTAACTCGTCACGGCTTTTGCGTCGAACATCAATATGCTGACTGGGATAAAACGCCGTTTTCTCTGTCATCTTCATCTATCATTAGTGTTTGTAGGAAATGTTAGGAGAAACGTAATGCATTGCGATAGAACCCCCCCCTCAGATTGAGGGGGATTTTGTTGTTTCTAAGTTTAGCATCCTTTTCGCATTAAGAATTCAATCGGTCCGCGGGCCATTCGTTTTCTGCTCAATAAATAAAAAAGAAGTCGACCCTCTCGTTGGTCGGCTTCTAATTGTTCTATTGCGCGGTCAGGATTTGTGGTCCTTCAGCGGTGATGGCGATCGTATGCTCGTATTGGGCGGCGAGCTTGCGGTCCAGCGTCCGGGCGGTCCAGCCGTCCTGATCAATTGTCATGTTGTAGGTGCCTTCAGTGATCATGGGCTCGATCGTGAATACCATGCCTTCCTTGATGCGGGGGCCTTTGCCGGGCTTGCCGACATGCATATAGGTCGGCTCCTCGTGAAGGTCACGACCGATGCCATGAGCGAGAAGGTCGCGCACGACACCGAAGTTGTTCGATTCGGCATGCCGCTGGATTGCGCTCGTCACGTCTCCGAGCCGATTGCCGGGCTGTGCCTGCGCGATGCCGAGGTCAAGGCACTCCTTCGTGATGCGCATCAGCTTCTCAGCCGTCGGTGAGATCTTCCCGACCGCATAGCTCCAGGCTGAATCGCCGAGCCAGCCGTCGAGCTCCGCTACCGTGTCGATCGTCACGATATCGCCTTCCTCAAGTGGCTTATTTGTAGGGAAGCCATGTGCAATTACGTCGTTGACGGAGGCACAGGTCGCATATTGATAGCCATTGTAGCCCTTCGTATAGGGTTTGGCGCCGTGCTTCAAAATAATATCTTCGAATATGCGCTCAATCTCGTTCGTTGTGATGCCCGGTTTGATGAGCGGGGCAATTGTGCGATGGCATTCGGCCACAACCTGGCATGCCTTGCGGATGGCTTCGATTTCATACTTGCTTTTTAAGATAACCATGTTTGTTTCAGGACTCCTTTGTAATGGCTTGCATCGCGAGTTGGGCGATTCGATCGACGTCCAGCTCGGAAGTGTTCGCATAGTAGTGCAGACCGCAGCAGCTGACCAACACGGCAAGCATAAGGTCGACGCTGTCGTCTTCGCGCTGGATGATCGATTGGAGTGGAACATACAGTCTTTCCGTGAATCGTCTTTTGGCAGGATGCCGATCTTTCTCTGGCAAGCCTGTAAAATGTTCCGCTGCCATTTTGTAGACGAGATATGCGCGGGCATCTGACTGCCACAACCGGAGTAACGTCTTGCAATACGTTAACAACTGCCTGTCGTCAGGGGTGTCCCGGCTGATGTTCGCCCATTGAGTCAGGGTTTGCTCACATCGCTCGAAGCCGCTGCTCAGCACATCTTCTATTAGTAAATGCCGGTTGGGGTAATAATGGTATACCGTGCCATAACCGAGACCAGCCTCGCGGGCGACGTCGCGAATATCAAAGCTTCCGCCCGTACGGAAGTAGGTGCGCGCGGCGAAGTCCAGGATTTGTTCCCTGCGCTGCATGCGTATGAGCTCATTTTGTTCTTTGGTACGGGGGCACATGGGCGCGTTAACCTCCTTTTTATAGACCTGCAAATTTGTCAATGTAAAGAGTGTAACGCATGAGGCGGAGAAATGCAATTGTTTGTTGGCGTTCGATGAAAACAACAAGGACACCATCATTGCGTCGTTAAAACGAAAGATGAAGAAGCTCGAAGAAGAAAATAAAAAGTTGCGAGAACAACTTAAGTTTTCCTATGCGGATGTCTATCAAAGGATTCGAGGGAATGACTGTTAACTTATTCACTTACGGGCAGCTTAGTTTAAGATCAGACTCGGTGAATCGTATCATAAATAGGGGCAAGTTTAACCCTTGAAACCAGTGAGCTAGGATCAATTTCGTTTCGAGCTAATGTAAATAATAGCCGTTATTTTAAAATATGCGACAAGAATTGCATTTAAGGAAACAATATTGTATGATTTTGGTGTGTTAAAAATTGGAAAATTTAATCGTCATTGTGTGGACAGTACGTAAACTACTTCAGCAGTTAATTATGGCGTAACCAAAGTTTCTTATACTCATTAACTAAGGAGAAGCAGCCTTGCGTAAGAAGAAATATGTTAGCATTGCCTCAATTACATTGGTTGTGATTATGGTCGTTCTATTCTTCAGTATGAAAAATGTTCTTTTCGACGGCTCTTCTAACAAATCAGAGGAACAGGCCGCCACAACAACCAGTGAGATGATTAACGAGACAGAGAAACCAGCTGCTACAATAACGAATAAGGGAACCAATGAAAAGAAGAGCGTAACCGCGATGGAGGCACTGCGCCTTGGGTACTCAGAGGCGAAGAAGCTGACGGAAGAAGAGCCATTACTTATTAACATAACAAGCACAGATGACACTTCTGATTCCCAGGAACGAACCGATGGTTCGGATGGAACAAGAGATGCTTGGAATCTCGAATTTGGCAGCAAGAAAGGGAATGTTTTTATTTATATCAAGATCGATAATGGAATGGCCATTAAGACTGATGTGAAAAAGCACGATAAGAATTTACTTGTAAAAGGACAGTATGCGATATCTGATATTCAAATCGATTCTTCCGATGCAGTTAAACAAGCTGTTGAGAGACTGGGGATGAAACCAGGAAATCCTGCTATAGCAGATGACTGGATCAAGGGGTATCATTTTACTATCAGCGGGTATAATACTGATCCTAACTCCTCCAAAACACGTCTGCTGCTAAGAGTTATGGGTATCTCGCCGAATTCTCCTAATCGTGAGAATGACAGCTTGAGAATGAGCGCTTTCTTTGATGTCAAAACAGGCGAATTGATGAGCGCTACCGAGATGACAGGCTTCGACAAGGAAGGGAATACCATGTGGAAGAATAGTGAGCTTAAATACTGATGACGGCATAAATAAATGAAGAAGGAAGATATTTTCAAAAAAATACAACATATTACCTAATAAAGAGTTATTATTGATGGAACTTACCGTGCGTTACTGCTCATGAGCAGACGCATGGTAAGTTTGTTTTTGTGTAAAGGCGTTATTAACTGTCTACTTGGTAAAGGCTATACGCATCACTCAAGTTTATTGAAACTGGAAATATCCATTCTTCCAGGTGATGTATATGCTGTGTATATTCTTTAGTCCCCTGAACGGCGGTTAGGGTAATTGGAACCTAGCGGATCAAAGAAAGAGCATTCTGCAAAGGATGGTCCAAAAACTTACCGTTACAAACAGCGCGGTGAACTGTATCACAAGTTGTGGTAAAGTAGATTGTTGGGTTGAGCTAAGAGCAGCAATGTTAAAAATTGCAGATTGTTGTTAAGTTACGGGAGTCGACACACATTGAATGCTACGTTTGGATTGAAAGGCTGAAAGATTGATGAATAAAGGGATGCAGCGATTCGCAAAGCAAATAATTTAGTGCGATCCTAATAAAAGATGAGGTATATGTGATGCCAAAAAACGATAATATGCTGGCAATCCTATGGATGCTGAATTCGGGTGTTAAAATGACCGCAAAACAAATATCCGAAAAGTTAGAAATAAATATAAGGACAGTCTATCGGTATATTGATGCGCTAAGTGCCAGTGGAGTGCCTATAATATCCGACACTGGTCATAATGGCGGGTATAGCTTACTGAATAATTTTATCAGAGCACCTCTGCTATTTGATATTGAAGAAAAAAAAGCACTTCTTCATGCTGCTGTTTTTGCAGAAGAAGCCGGATACCCTTTGAGTGAGGCTTTAGGTAATGCGACATCCAAATTGAAAATGTATTCGAATCAGGAACAGGAAAGTGTTCTCAGCCGTCATTTAGCCGGATTTGAAGTTATAAACCGTAGGGGAGACCCTTCTATTCAGCCAGTATTGGCGGAATTGGAGCAAGCTGTAGCAAACGAATTCTCTGTAGAAATTGATTATCACACACGCCGTGATGATCAACCCAAGACTAGGGTGATAGATCCCTATGGAATGGTGTACTGGAACAATAAATGGTATATTGTTGCATTTTGCCACCTGAGAAATGAGATCCGCAGCTTTCGGGTAGAACGGATTTTACAAATCAAGCGGACTCAAAACATATTTAAACGTTCCGAAGCTTTTTTGGCTCGGGAATTTTTTTTGCGAAATCTATTACCTGATTTAGTCGGCAAGGACGGGTTAATTGCTTTAATTATCGAAGGTAGGTCAGAGGCGTTGGATGACTTATGCCTGCATTGGTTTTTGGGGCATCATCTGAAAGAGCGTACATCAAATCAAGCAATCTTTTTACTTGAGGAAAAATCAATTCATACCTATGTTCCTAATTTTCTCTTATCCTACGGGAAATCCATTCAAGTAATCGAACCACAGAGTTTGAAGGAAAAACTTGTTGGTGTTGTGTCGGAGTTAATGGAATATTATCAACTTTAAAAACTTCACTGACAGCGGATGTCAGTGAAGTCATTTTATAATGATGATAATCATTGATTACCTGGTTGGTATCACTTGATGAATTGTAAAATAGGGAGAACTTGCAAATGAATAATACGGTATATCTTTATGTGTTTGACACAATGGCAGACTGGGAAATAGGTTACTTAACTGCCGAACTGAACTCGGGAAGATATTATAAAAAGGGGCTGGCCCCATCAAAAATAGTTACCGTGGGAATTGATAAGACTCCAGTAACTACAATGGGCGGATTAAAAATATTACCTGACATCAAATTGGATGATTGCAGTATTGAAAGATCCGATCTATTGATTTTACCCGGTGGAGATACATGGACAGAAACCATTCACCACCCCCTCTTAAAAATCGCTGAAAGGTGTTTAAGGGAAGGTATATGGGTTGCAGCGATTTGTGGTGCTACAATGGGACTTGCCCAGACAGGATTGCTGAATTCACGTGGGCATACAAGCAATGATCTGGAATACCTTAAAATGATCTGTCCCACTTATACAGGAGAAAAGTATTACAAAATGGAGTCTGCTGTAACTGATGGAAAACTGATCACCGCATCTGGAATAGCTCCGTTGGAATTTTCTGCACACATCTTGAAAGCTTTGGATGTGTTTTCTCCAAAAACATTAGACGCCTGGTATAGCCTTAATAAGACTAGTGATTCTAAATATTACTATGAGTTGATGAATTCAATACAATAAAAGATATGGGAGTGTCAGGTAAATATACAAGAATGGAACACCCAACGACTTTACATCTATTACCCCATATATAACAGTGTGTTATATATGGGTAAGGACAAGATGCCGTATGAGTAACAATGCGATTTAAAATATTCGTTCCACAGGAATTCTAAGGGAGTACGATAGTTAAGCATAAAGGGCTCCACATATTAGTGATGTATAATATGTGGAACCCTTTATTATATCTGACTTTCCTAAATCTAGATCTTGATAAATTTAAAAATAAAGTTGTAGACTGCACGCTGGCGTTAAGTTGTCTAAGAATATATTTGGATAAAGTGGGAGATATTACTGAAAACTTCTCCAGATGGGCGGTTATTATGAAAAAAATACTGATATCATTTTTGGCGATACTTATTTTTTCCACTGTTACAGTAGAGGCTGCGCCTGAATACGCAAAATGGGGCAAAATTGCAGTAGAGGAAACACAAAAACGATACAATGCAGTCATAATTGATTATAAGCACATTGGTCGTACTGAACTAACACCTAAAAAGTCTGAAGAGAAATTCAAACTATGGATTAGAAGCAAAGCAGGTAACGAGTTTGGAGTTTTTGTATCGATCCAATTTGACCCGCTAACTGATACAATCCAATCGATTCAGTTTTCTGAAACTAATCGTTAGATTTAATAAATCTCGCGATTACGCTAATGGGGCACGATAGCACAATGACAACAGACTGCCGAGATCATAGGCAGCCTGTTCAGCTAACGGGCAGAATACCGTGATGTAGGTTTGTACTTTAAATGAGAAGAGTAATAGAGGTGGATTAAAGATAGGACTTTATTTCCCAGTCCAAGACTGCCGCTGGTTTTATAAGGAGCCATTCTAATTTTGAGAATTTCCATCGTATGACTAGTTTATCCTCTAATTGAACGCCCTTAATCCCAAGGATGAAATCCCTCCAAAATGCTGTGAAATAACAGCTTTTTATGAACAAGAACTAACCATAGCGTTCCAAAAAGGACTAAATTTACTAATTTATTCTACAATTTCAACATATGAAAAATTCACAATAGAAAACTCAAAACCTATTCCTCTCCCTAGCTACTATCCACTAATTCTACAAATTCTACGCCCATACAAACAAAAACCATGAAAAAGGATACCTATCACCAACCCTTATGTTTAAACAAGCTTTTTTTCTATTTTTATTGCTAATTCCATAGCTTGTAAGGCATAGTCTAACTCGATTATTGATGTAGAACCCTCCTCTAAGCACTGGAGAGCATGCGTAATACTCTTTTCAAAAGGATTAGCTTGTTCTAACAAAAGTTGCTGTTTACCTACAGAGGTATATTCAATTAATGATCCTTCAACCATGCCATTCATGTCGTCACTTTCTTGATAGACTAGCTTTCCTTGTTCAAAATAAGCCTCATACCCTACGGAAAAAGGATAACCAGTTGGCATTTGTGAGGATACAACGATCTCTGCGGAGACATTCGTTTTCTGAAAATGGGTACGCACTAAAGCTTGTTCACTTCGTCCACCATCGGTTCCCCACACAGAGTATTCTTCTAACGATCCAAGCAGCCACGTTACAAAATCAAGTTCGTGAATCATCAGATTTGTGGAGATAGAATGAAGTCCGAGATCCCCCCAGAGAGGAGACGTTTCTCTTTTTAAGGTGAAGGCTAAAAGCTTTCCATATTTCTCATTAGAAGTGGTTTCGTATAAATATTTGTACGCAGGATCAAATTTAATAAATTGGTTCACGAGAATTCGTCTGCCATACAATTTTTCTGCTTCCTTCATCGCAAGGGCATCTTCAATGGTAAAGCATACGGGGGTCTCACAGAATACATGTTTTCCATGCTTAAGCGCCTCAACGGCATACTGTCTATGTAAAGTCACGGGCAGACAGATATCGATCACATCAATCGTGGTATCAAGCATGATATCCTCTATAATTGTGGTAATCTCAACGCCTAACGCTTGTTTTAAATTTTGCAGCTTAGCTTCATTTCTACCATAAACAATAACTTTGTCTACATGCTTATTTTTCGTCAATAATTCTGCATGATAAGCTCCGAACCCTGTTCCTAATACGGCAATTTTCATATGTTTCAGCTCCCTTTATGTAATGAACTAATCATAACCTGTTATTGTTGACAACATCATGGCAAGAATTTTGAAGTATACTAGATAAAAAAGAAAAGCTCGGAGGTTCTCATGCGCTTACATCGTTTGATCGCTATTTTATTATTAGTGGAGTCGAGAGGGAAAATGAAGGCCAATGAACTAGCTCAAGCCTTGGAAACTTCTGTACGTTCTATCTATAGAGATGTAGATGTACTAGCTGAAGCTGGTATTCCTTTGTTGTCTATGTCGGGGCCCAATGGTGGTATCTCTTTAATGGAGGGATACACAGTTAACCTGAAGCAGTTACATGGTGAAGATGTAATCAATCTATATTTAACAGGTATGGGCATCTATTCTGGGGGACATTCTGAATCGGGTCTTAAGCTGAAAACGACGCTGTTGAAATTACAAAAAACATTGCCCGCATCCTACCAACCTGACATTCAGAAAGCGCAAAAACGCTTTTATTTCGATGACACACCTTGGTGGACAGAACGAATAGAAATTCCCTGTCTTGAATCTATTCGGACAGCCGTTTGGCGATCTCAGAAACTACAGATTGCGTACCAAAAGGTTAGCGGAGAAATATCATGCAGGAAATTACAGCCCTATGGTCTTGTGGTGAAAAAAGAGGAATGGTATCTTATAGCCTACTGTGAAGAAGCTAAGCACATCCGCACATTTAAATGTGAGCGAATTGCCTCTACGCAGCTTGTGGAAGAAGAGTACTCTATACCTATGGATTTTTCATTAGAAGAGCACTGGAAGCAGCAGGGACAGGTTTTTAAGCAAGCTTGTAAAGAGGAAGAGGTCTATCCTGTTGTGATTAGAGCCGATAAGAGAACAATGTCTTCTTTATCTCAGCTAGAGGTCATGGAAATGAGAGAAGAAGGGGATGCATTCATTTTAAAGGTGAATATGTTTGGTTATGAAAGTGCATGTGCTAATATCTGGAGCATAATAGGACATTCCGAAATCATGGAGCCATTAGAGCTAAGGCAATATGTGAAAGGCCAGTTGAGTTTTCTGCAGGGAATATATGATTAACCGTTTTTTCTATGTAAAAGAGACCGTAGCTATTGCATATTCTGCAAAGATACGGTCCCGGTTTTTTGATAAATGAATTAATTCATATATTCGGTTAACATAATGATTATTATGTTAACCATGATGAGAATGATCCAATAAACATAATATTGGATTGGATAAGTTATCCTTTTATTGCTCTAGTTTCAACACCAAGTGTTAATTTCTCTCTGGCAACAAGTCTTTTGTGCGCTACGAGAAGAAAAGGAAGACCAAAAGCTGTTGTTAAAGCCAACGGTACGAAGATCGCAAGGCCATTCTGAGCGCCATAATGGTCTAACAACACACCCCCGAAGATAGGTGCCATAACACTCCCTAAATTATTAAAGCCAATCGTACCAAAGTACGTCCCTTTCATTTCAGGTTTGGCAATCCGATCGATCAACATATCCATCATCGTAAAGAGTAAGACTTCCCCTATAGTGAATAGAACTACACTGATCATTAATAGAGCCACACCACCTGCAAGCCCCACTAAGAGAAGACTAAGTGCAACGCAGATATTCCCAAGGATTAAAGGGACAATCGGCGGGAATTTACTTGCCGTTCGTACAATGGGATACTGCACTACTAACACGGTTATAGCATTCAGTGACAACATATAGGAGAATAATTGCCCACCATTGGTGAAATGCGTATTCATCGCTAAATATTGAGCCATTGTTGAGCCGAAGTGACCGTATCCTAATACACAAAAGATGGTACCCAGGAGTACAGGTAGGAACACACGATCTTTACCGGTGATTGTCAAAGCTTCGAGTAAACGTGGTGCTTGAGCTTGTGTACGGGCGGGCATGCTTGAACGATGTGCCTTAAATTGCATGAATAATACAATTCCATATGCAACATATACGATTCCTGCGATTAGAAAAGGAAAAGTTGATTCCGCAGAGCCAAGCTGTAGCCCAATGATTGGACCAAATACTACACCAAGATTAATTGCTGCATATCTAAGATTAAAGACAAGCAGCTTACTCTCGGGTGGTGTAATATCGGACAAAAGTGCCCGTGAAGTAGGCTCGAATACAGATCGACATAAGCCGTTCAAGGTGTTCACCAGGAAAAATACCCATAGATGTTGAGCCACTGAGAATCCGAAGAAGACGGCTGCCCAGCCAAATACCGAGATTAACATGACGATTTTGCGGCCAACAATATCAGAAATATAACCGCCATAAAAACTGGCCAATACGCCTGCCAGCGAGCTAACCGCGACCGTAATCCCTGTTTGTGTCGGGGAAGCTCCGAGAACTTGGGTTAGATAGATGGATAAGAACGGGATGCTCATCGAGGTCACCAGACGTCCGAACATGGTGCCGATGATAATTGTCCAGGCTAGTGGGTGAATGTGCCTTAGATGCTGATTCATAATGATTACGATCTCCTAGTCTTATTGCTCTAATATTGTTGCTGCATATTCCTTGTTGATTTATGTATAATTATAATGATAAAAGGGGGAAGGAAAAGTGTAAGAATTACATAGACCATTTCACCTTTAAAGGAGTGAACCATTTGGACCAGATAAGTAATCATTTTTTATGTTTAGCAGCAGGCGTTACTAGTTCCTTCAAAGTGAATGAACCTGTTCCTGTGACGATAGATTTATTGGCTTCGATCCTGATTTGCACTCCACGTAATGTTAAATTCGTGCTGCGGAAACTGGAAGAGCAGGAATATATTCAATGGCAGCCGGGGAGAGGCAGGGGGCATATCTCTCAACTTACTTTTTTAAAAAGTATTGATGAGGTATTCGAGGATAGCTTTCAGGAGTTAGTCAGTAAAGGGAAGATAAAAGAAGCTATCGAATTGATGAGCAGCGATCAGGTGACCGGACCCTTAAAGGAACGATTATTAACGATGTTAAATAAACAGATGGGTTTCCGTAGTGAAGCAGAGTCAACCTCAGGGCTGGACGTCCTGCGGATTACCCGTAACCGGCATATGGAAGTGCTGGACCCTGCTTATGTATACACCGCTTTTGAATCCTATTTGCTGGGTCAGATCTATAGCACACTAGTTACTTATGACGCAACGACCGATACTTTTCTACCTGGTTTGGCCCATATGTGGGAAGCTAATGAGGGCCATACAAGTTACATTTTTTACCTCCGTAAGGGGGTGCGCTTTCATCACGGAAGAATCATGACCTCGAGAGATGTAAAAGAGACGCTACAACGGCTTATCGACTTGAACAGCCCTGCAGTTAGCCTTTATAAGGATATCGAACGAGTAGAGGTTGAAGGTGATCATCGAATCCGGTTTGTTTTGTCACGTTCAAATCTCTTTTTTCTGCATCTGTTCAGTTGTATTCACATGTCCATTCTCCCTTACGATATAGACATCACTAGTGATGTAAGCGGTACAGGTCCCTACCGTTTGTTGGATCTGAATGAGGATGTTTTGGTGCTCGCAGCTTTTGATTTTTATTTTGGAATTCGGCCGCTTCTGGATCGTGTTGAGATTTGGTATTTGCCAAAAGAGGCTTCTAATGAACGCCAATACCAGCTGCCAGATCCTGAACATGGGGAACTTTTACCTGATATCATCAGCAATCACAGTATAGATTACCCAGCCTTAGGCTGCAGATATATTCTGTTTAATTTTCATAGAGAGGGAATTCATCAGCAGCTATGGTTTCGCCAAGTCATCCGTATCCTTTACAGTCGAACGGCTTTAATAAAAGAATTGGGTGGCAATCGTATCACTCCAGCAGATAGCTTTTTGCCATGGGAGAGCAGTAAGAGAGAGCTTCTAGATCCAACTTTGCAACATGCCCGAGCGCTTTTAGCGGAAAATGGGTATCAGGGAGAAGTCATTACTTTAGCAACTAAGGATAAAAAAGAAGAACGAGAAGAAGCTTTATGGCTCCAAACACGCGCTGCCTCCGTAGGTTTGCAAATTGAGTTATATTTTTTCAATGAATTTAAGGCAGATCATATACAGACAACAGCCGAGATCCAGCTTGCTGAAGAGGTTTTAGAAGATGATTGGCAATGGGGAATGATTAACTACTTTAATAATAAATCTAATTATTTATTTTCTTTGCTTAGAGAGGACCAGATTTCATTGTTTTCGAAGGTATTAGGTGCTTTCACAGAATCTCCAAAGGATGAACGGGTGAAACTGCTGAATCAAGCAGAGGGGATTCTTCGAGACAATTACTGGGTGCTACATGGCTGTCATATGAATAAAAAAGCTCAGCTAAATCAAAGCCTGTTTGGTCTGCACACCGGTTCCTTCGGGTTTCTGGACATCTCTAAGTTATGGATTAAAACTAGGCTTTAAGGTTTTCTTTTGTTATACTTTCCAGGGAGGCTGTATCGATAGAATCGAATGGCGCTCTAGATGGATCAGATTTATGAATAGTAATTTATTTGTAGCCATGGAGGTGAACTCGTTGGATTTTGCTCAGATCCGTATGGACCGAGACAAAAGAACGGTCGATACTTGACTCTTTTTTTGCCATTCGGACCTGTTTAGCGGATAAGCTAAGCGGTCTTTTTATTTGTTAAAAAAAGGTGGAAAAAGGGGAGACTTACATGCGTTTTCTATTCGTGGGTGCAGGAGCTATTGGTGGTTATTTTGGAGGGCGTCTGGTTCAAAAAGGGGAAGATGTAACTTTTCTAGTCCGTTCTACTAAACAAAAGCAGTTAGAAGATGAAGGTCTGGCAATAAAAAGTGTGCATGGTGACTTTCAGACTCCCGTTCGGACGATTACATATGGGGAGAAGGCAGAGCCTTTTGACTGTATTATTATTGCAGTGAAGGCCTATCATTTGCCTCAGGTGATGATGGATCTTACCCCTTTCGTCGGTGAACATACTATGATTCTCCCGCTCCTTAATGGGTATAAGCATTTTGGTATTTTGCAGCAGCATTTTGGAGCAGAAAAGGTACTGGGTGGTCTTTGTTATATCGAGACAACGTTAGGTTCTAATGGAGCTATCATACAAAGTAGTTCTTTTCATAGTATTGTGTTTGGTGAATGGGCGGGTGGGGAGTCAGAACGAACGCAGAAACTTCTCAGTCATTTGGATAAAGCAGGTTTCACTGTGATACTAAGCTCTGATATTCAGCGCGAAGTGTGGCAGAAATATATATTCGTAGCTAGTTTAAGCGGGATTACAACTTTAATGGATAGCTCGGTTGGACCCATTTTAGCCTCATCTACAGCGCGTACTATTTATGAGCAGCTTCTGAATGAGATCGTGAGTATAGCGCAAAGTGCAGGTATGCCTGTTGGAGCAGATATGGTATCGGTCACGATGCAAAAGATGGATTCGGTGCTACCCGAATTTACTTCCTCTATGCATAGGGATATGCTAAAACATCTGCCAGTGGAAGCTGAGCATCTGCATGGTGCACTTTTGGCGATGGCTGTACCTGGTCAAGTTGTGTATCCCATTCTCGAAACCGTATATGCCCGTTTGAAAGTATACGAAAGCGTTAATGATATGAGATGATCTGTATAAAATTACTTTAAGGAGCTGGACGATTATGAAGCAACCGAATCAAAAGATAATGACATTTCTAATGTTCGAAGGAAAGGCTGAAGAAGCTATGAATTTCTATACTTCTTTATTTGATCACTCCGAAATCATCAGTATTAAACGTTATGGAGCAAATGAAGCAGGCCCTGAAGGGACTGTCATGCAGGCTACTTTTTCATTACATGGACAAGTTTTTATGTGTATAGATAGCTATGTGAAGCATGGATTCACCTTTACTCCAGCAGTATCCTTGTATGTGAATTGTGAAAGTGAAGCCGAAATTGACCGCGTCTATGCAGCATTATCCCAGGGTGGACAGGTGCTTATGCCACTAGGCGAATATCCATTCAGTTCGAAATTTGGCTGGGTAGCGGATCAATTTGGTGTGTCATGGCAATTAAATCTTTCGGGGAATGTGTAATCGATTGATGTGTTGCACGGTCAGATAATATTCTGTATCACAAGGGGCCGAGTTCGTCTGTAAAATGACGTACTCGGCCCCTTAGTGTTCAGGCAGCGGAAAGGTCTGAGGAATCTTCTGATTTTAAATTACGATTGCAGCCCGCTTATGACTAATGAAGAAATTCTCTCGGCGACTTCTTGTTGATTTATAGTATTATTCCCTGTCACCCATTGATAGACACCTTCATGGATCATTTGTGCGATGATCGGTACATAAAAGCTTTTCCCGTGATCTGGGTAGATATCTCCTAAAGCGTTAGATAAGTGAACCTTCAGCTCATTTATAATCTTCTCTTTCAATTGAGGGACAACCATCCCTATATAACTGCTGCGGCATTGTATGTTTGGTTGCTGATAGAAATCGAATACCGATAATACGAGTTGAGTGATGCCTTCTTGATCGAATTTAATTTCACCTTCAGTATGTTTTACAATAGCAGCGGATGCCGAATCACCCATAATATAATCCAATAATTCATATTTATCATTAAAGTGTGCATAGAACGTGGCTCGATTAACTTTAGCTCCCTTTGTTATATCGACGATTGTTATTTTCTCAAAATCCTTCAGGGAAACTAACCGTAAAAAGGAGTCAATTAAAGACTGTTTAGTCTGTGTCAGCCGAATATTGTTTACTTTAGTAGCCATTACTTCACTCCTACCCAACAATTTAGCAATCTTGTTGCTATAGCAACATTTGCAGGTTGATTGTTGATTGATACATTAAATTAGTAGCTGTTAATTAAAGCAACAGCTGTTACTTTAATATATCATAGAAAAGGAGTTCATCAAAAATGAGAAATATTGTTATCGTGGGTGCAGGGCCTGGGTTAGGATTGTCTCTAGCTAAAAAATTCGGAGTTAATGGATTTAGGGTGGCTGTCATTTCACGCAATCCCGAGAAATTATCAATGATCATTAGTGAACTTAAGAAACTTAATATTGAAGCACAATCTTTTGTAGCGGATGTGACAGATTTAGCTGCTCTAAAACAAGTCTTTCAAGCGATAATAAAAGAGTTTGGTTCAATCGATGTACTAGAGTTCAGTCCGTATGCAGGGTGGGATAAATTCACTCATGTGCTGGAAACTACACCTCAAAGTGTGTTGGAACAAATAAACAGTTACTTGCTGCCCGCCGTTCTTTCGGTTAATGAAGTATTACCCAATATGATCCATAGAGGATCAGGAGCCATTCTTTTTACCACTGGTATTTCTGCTATGTTCCCTTTGCCTTTTGTAGGAAATGGCGGCATTGTTATGTCTGGTATACGAAATTATGCTACTGCTTTACACAATGAGTTAATAGATAAAGGAGTATTTGTCGGCCATCTTTCCATAGGGACAATGATACAAGCAGGAACAGCTGGTGATCCTGATGTTATTGCAGAGACTTGGTATAGCTTATATGAAAAGCAAGATAACTTTGAGGAAGTATTCCCTCTAGGATTGGATCCGACCCATCTTCCAAATTAAAAAACTAAATCTTATTTGATTAGCAAGTCGCCTTAATGGCGGCTTTTTATCCTATTAGAAGACATATCTCTCATCAGAGTGAAGCAGGATTGAAGGTCAGATGTGAATGGATTTAATTACATTGCTGAACAACGGTTGTGCGTTCATTAGTAATCGTGACTTTGGAATGACCTGATAAATATTCGGTATAACCGCACACGGTTTGTTCTTTAGACTGTCCGTTAGAGTTGGTATATCGAAGATATATAGCACCTTCACCATTTAAACTCAATTTTGGTTTGAATTTTTTCTTTTGTCCTGCTTTTATTGGACTTGTATACAATTTCTTTGAATCCGCACCAATTAATCCTACTTCGAAAGAGTTAATATCAACATCAGATTGATTATCTACGATGACTGAGAAGCTTTTAAACGGACTCAGAAGATTTGATATCGTCCCTACACCAAGAGCAACTCCACAAGTAATCAGAAATATCGTAATCCCTATAAAAAATCGTTTTCTCATCCTTCAGTCCCCCTATATAAGTAAGACAGGGGTTACTTAAAAAATGTTACAACAAGGAGAAGTTAGTTATAAAAATTCATTACCAAATCAAGCGTGGACTTGCATGTTATTATAAATATATTCCATATTAATGATTTGAAAAGGGGTTTTGTATTGACTATTATCCGTCATTTTGAACAAGGTGACATGCCATTACTTGGTGAACTTTATAACTCAGTATCTTCAAAGGGAAATGTTGTTTTTTGGTGGGTTGGCACTGAGGAAAATTGGGAAAATGTATATTGCGCTTTCGAGGACGGTAAAATGGTGGCCAAAGGTCAAGTGAGCATCATCAATATTGTTCCGCCCGGCCGTTCCAAGGATAGCAGACATTCGATCTACCTGAACTTAAAAACAATACCAGAACGTGAAGGCGATTATGATTTATTAGAAAAAGTTTATCAGTCACTCTTATTAAGAGCACTCGAATTAAAAGAAACGTTATCAAAGGATTACAAAACTACTCTATGTGTAGGGAACGATTCGGCAGAAGTCTTGAATGCTCAATTTTTCGAAAAAGTGAAGGGCTTCTCTCATTATAATAGCTTATTTAAGATGAAACACAATCTAAGTGATGGCTTGTCTGAACCCACTCTGGCTAAGAAACTTGAATTCGCAACCTGGAATATGGAGACGCCTGAAGAAGACGAGCATTATTTGGAATTAGAAGCTGAGATTTGGCCGGAAACTCCGCTAGGGAAAGAACGGTTAGCTGAATTTAAACAAAATCCGCTCTGGACATCACTTGTTGTTCGAGAAGGGGAGAAGGTTGCGGGTAGCTTAATGGTCTGGCAGGAAGAGAAGGGTGGCTACATCGAAAATGTATTTGTACTTGAGCCATGGAGAAGATCCGGAATTGCTAAGTACATGCTTTTTCAAGCATTAAGCTATTTTAGAACCCACGGACTGGAAGAGGCATGTCTGATGGTGCTTACGGAAAATGATTCTGCATTACGGCTATATGAATCTGTCGGATTCATTCTAACGAATGAGGAAAGACGCTATCGGATTGAACTATAAAAGTTTTTGAAAGTGAAGGATTACCAAGCAAAGTGCGATAGCTTTTTTGTCGAGCTTAGGTTCGAGGTTAAGGTCGCACTTTATTTGGTAACCCGTTCTGTGAATTATCTGCTAAATGCTTTCATACCTTTTGCTTCCCATCACATTTCTTACATACGTTAAGCTTTTCACCTGAAATGCCTTTCCCGAAGTACAACAGCTTAATACGTGTGCTGCCACAGATCGGACATGTTCCTCTGGCCCGGGATGGAATGCGCCAAAGTGCTTTGCCACGTTTGTTTTTAGACATGATTTGCCCCCACCTTTACTCTGGATACTCCATCTTATGACCAAGAGGAACTTAAAGTTCGAAGAGCGAAAAGAATAGAAAATCGGATGAAAAAGGGGCAAAAAATACCCTCAAAAAAAACAGCGTATAACTTAAATTATACGCTGTTTTGATTTTAAGACGTTTTTTTAGGGGGAATGGGGCACTTGGACGAGTAAAACAGGTGGATTTTAAAGGAATATTTTATAAATATCGGATGTCGATATCTTTGAATCTTCCCGCTGACATTTTAGGCATTCTGAATTGGAGGGAACCTTGTTTATAAGTGCCTCTGCTCTGATCTGGAATGACGGGAACTGGCAACTGAATAATCTCGCTATGATCTTTTCCTAAACCTGTTAATTTAATTTGTGTGCGATTGATTTGTGCCCATATACTTTCGGGGTGAATTCCGTTCGGAATACGAATTTTGGTAATCAGGTGATTATGAGTGTCGATGTGCTCAAAACTTAAACTTGTGGTTTCGTTCATAAATGAAGAGGAGGTCGCTGCAGTTGCTTCACGGATTACTTTTTCGACATACCCGTCAATTTGGTTAGGATCCAACTTCCACTGCTCTTCAAGAGCTTTCAAGGATAACTTTTTCTTAAAAAAGGGATCTTCATTCATCCAATCTAAAGGGTTCGTCTTATTGGGACTCATAGCTCTGCGCCTCCTACGGTTTTTATCCATTGTATGGGCGTTTGACTTATTCAGTGACATCTGGGCGAATATCTACATAGAATAGCTTATCATTCCGAAAGGAGGAGTGGTTTGGTGGTTTCAATCATCGGCAATATTAAAATCAATAGCGTAGGCCCCAGCTCCACAGTCTTAGTAGGAAATACGGCATCCGTTATCCTGAGCAGCAACTCTAAAATTTATGCCGGTGCCAACTCCTTCTCCATAGGTGACTCCATAGGTACGAATATAACGAATAATGCGGCCAGCAGTACAAATACGATGGATTCAGATGTGGTGGATCAAGTATCACCTCCTTAAGGGTGGGGTTTAAATGAACATTACGGTATATCAATGCATATCGATCTATAATCTAAAAATCGGCACTATCTCTAATTCCTCGGTACTTCAGATTGGTACATCGGGACGAATCAATACTTTGTCTCATAATTATGAGGCCTCTGGAGCTCCATCATCGGCTCCAACGACTCCAGTGGAAAAAATGGCTTCACCCCTTGTATCCTTACCGCCAGCGGCGGAACTATATGCACATCTGAATTAGGCTCTTTGTCCCCGCATACAATAAACCATAGGAGGGGGTTGTATGCATCCGTATTACGCTCAGCAGGTTTTTAATACACTCAGATTGCAAGCGGAGAAGATTCAACAGTTAGAGAAGCAGCTTCGCGATTTGCAAGGCGATGTAGACAGCATAAAGAACAATAAATCTGCAAGTATAGGACCTATCAATTATCATTTTGAACAATTAAAAATCGAAAAGCTGGAAGGCACTTTAAATATAGGCATTACACCGAATGAGGGAAACAATCTGGATGAAGCGATGATCAACGGTAAACCTATTGGGGAGCGGGAGGATGGTACAACTGCCTTATCGGATCAGATTCGCCCACAGATTTTGAAGTATGTGCAAGAAGAGGTTCCCTCGCAATTTTCACGTTTAGAAAAAGAGAAGAATTTAAGCATTGATGAGCAATATATCCAAATGGTGACTCAGGATCTGCTGAATCAAATGGATGGACGGATTAACGAGTATGTAAACCAACTCCCTGCCACAGAAGAAGGGCGTGGATACACTGATGAGGAATGCGCTTCTATTGTAGAGCAAATCAAACGAGATATCGTTATGGCAGTAGAGCGGCATTTGGAAATAAATATAACCGGAAGGCGGGAGACGAATGAAGATAACGGTGATCAATAGAGATATTAGTGTCAATGCAGTGAAAGTCGTTTCGATCTCAGGTTCATCAGTATTTTTAGTAGGGGATACTCAATCCATTCATTGCTCCTCGGCGTTTGACAGCGTAATAGAATATACTCAGAGCGCTCCAGATCAAGTCAAAAAAGGCAGTTAACCTATGCACACCTCACGCATACAAGATGTTTATATCAATAATCTGTCCGACAGTTCTATTTTTATTTGTGGATCTGTAGACCGGGTTCAATCTAAATTCCTGGGAAGCAAGGAGAATTATCTTTTTAACATAAGGGAGATTAATAATCACCCGAAAGATACTACACTCATAGACATCCCTATCCCTGTATGGACAAAGCAAGGGAATGAAGCGGATGAATTTGTGATATTAAAGGATTCCGCAGAATCAATGATTAATATACAATATATAAAAATTCTGTCGATTGGGTCTGGCACGACCTTCCAGATTGGAAACAGCGGGTCAGTTCATCTGGAGAGTCGAACCAGTGAGTTTAAACGAGAAGTGGCTGCAAAAGATGAGGAGTAACAACAACTATTTTAATTCTTTTGGCAGGGAAATCGCGAATATATCATGCTCCGTCTGGATGTAGAGAATACCATTCGCACTAAATAGTGTGCCGTATTGTTGTGCTCCGGTCTTTACTTTGCCAAGCGCTTTGCCTGTTTCTGCATTTATGATATAGAAGTAGCCATTCTCATAGCCAGTGTAAATCCCCTTACCGATCAATTGAACACTAAGCGCTGGACTGTCCGGTCCGTTGAAGCTTATAATGCGATTATCGTTCATTTGAACGCCAGTGATCTGTGCACCCTTTTGGAAAAAAGCCATGTTATTTACTGGTCCAGCCACCCAATTTCCGTACTCCTGATAACTTTTGGGTTCACTCGTTGTTTCTTGACCTAAGGTAAAGCGGTATAGTGGATGACCGCCCCATTGGTCTAAACCTCCATCGACTGTATATAGATACGAGCCTTGAAGTGATGTGAAATAATTACCGAGTCTACTGACATCTTCGAGCGGTTTATAGTTCTTTTTGGTCTTCGCTTTTCCAGTTTTAACATCAACATGTACCAGGGTCAACTGATAGCCTTTAAGAGGCACGTTAGAGGCATCATTTGCAGCATTGGCTTGTTCGCGGAGTAATAATTCACCATCCCGGTAAGCGACAAAGCTATAAAATCCCTGAATTCTCCATAACTTCTTGCCTGTAGCCGGATCGAGACCGAAAAACTGTGTGCGTCTATTATCAACGGTACTGGATACTACCAATACCCCGTTATAAAGGCCGTCGATACTTCCTACATACATAGGGATGTCTTTATTCTCCCAGATCTTTTTACCAGTGACCGGATGATAAGCTGCAATTCCACCATGCTCGTTCCGGAAGTATATCACTCCGTTAACTAACTCCGCGAAAGCACCGATCTCGATCGGATCTTTGGCAGCCTTAACCTTCCAAAGCAATTTCCCCGTTTGAGCATTAACTTTTACAAGATAACCCTCATAAGTGATAAAGAAAACCGAGTTATTCGTTATAATCTCAGGATTTGTTCCGTTTTTGTAGGACCATTTAACTTTGCCTGTAGTGAGATCGGCGGCCTTTAGTGTCCCGCCTGATGAATAATAGAATAATCCATTTGCAATAGGAGCCAGTTGGCTATAAATTCCTTGACCATCTGCCTTGTCGTGCCATAAGGGTTTAATTGTGGTGATAGAGTCGACGGTTGTTGAAGAGGAGGCAGGAGTTGTTACTGCTGCTTGAGCACTAGACAAATATATACCAGCTCCAGATACGAGCAAGGAGGAAGATATAACGGTCTTTAGGATAAACGGTACATATTTCACGATTTTAGCTCCTTATACATCATTTATAATATATTGACGCAGAGAATGGATATTTGTTTCTCAATTGTAAAAATACACTTGTTAACATAATAAATATTATGTTAACAATAAAGGCGAATCAGTTTCGCACAAGAATTCTTGTGGGAACCAATTCGCCTAGTAAAGGAATATGTCAATAGTTGATTTGTTTAGAAACCTTCACGAAGCCATGTTGTCGCTAACTTGATAGCTCCTTTTTTAGCATGAGTCTCGGCTAAAGGATTCAGCATGACAAAATCATGAATGATGCCTTGGAAGCGGACAGCCGTAACATTCACGCCAGCTTCCCGCAATTTGGCGGCATAAGCTTCACCCTCATCCCGTAGCACATCTGCTTCACCAGTAATGACCAGTGCATCTGGTAAATCCCG
Organism: Paenibacillus sp. FSL H7-0943; assembly: GCF_037963265.1. Classification (NCBI taxonomy): domain Bacteria; kingdom Bacillati; phylum Bacillota; class Bacilli; order Caryophanales; family Paenibacillaceae; genus Paenibacillus; species Paenibacillus sp. FSL H7-0943. The sequence goes on along the minus strand of NZ_CP150148.1, from coordinate 3,757,652 downwards.
TAGCTGTTCTAGGCTAGCCCGAAGAGGGGAGGCCGTGATTTGATTACGTTCCTCAGGGTCAGTAGTATATTGATCCCAGAACCATTTCATGCCGTCCCGCTGCAAGAAATAGCCTTCGGCGAACTCATGATAGGATTCAGTATCAAACGAGGCATCCGTTACCGGATAGAATAGTAGTTGTTTCGCTATCTTCGGCCCACTCCGTTCTTTAGCCATTAGAGTAATAGCAGCGGCCATATTCCCACCTACACTGTCTCCGGCTATAGAAAGCTTGCTAGTATCTAATCCGTGCTCGCTTCCTTTTTCAGCTGTCCACTGGAGTACTGCATAGATTTCTTCAATAGCTGTAGGATATTTAGCTTCTGGGGAGAGGCTGTAATTTGGGAAAACAATTGCGGCCTCCGCTCCGACAGCTAGTTCACGGATCAGGCGATCATGGGTATGAGCATTCCCAAACACCCAGCCTGCGCCATGGATGTACAGGATAACAGGCAGCGACGCTGATGAGGAGCTTGGGGGACGAACGATTCTTATGGAAACATCACCGTTAGGTCCACCTGGCACCATTAGATCTTCAATATCAACTTCAGGTTTATATATCTCACTGGATTGTACGCTATCTACCGTTTCACGGCCTTTTTCTGGCCCAAGGTCAGGTAGAAAGGGAGGTTTCGCATTATCATCGGCAAATTTTTGAGCAGCTGGCTCAAGAATAATCTTAGTTTTGTTTGGCATGATTTATCGTCTCCTTTGACTGGTCATAGTCTAGTATACCCTCTTCATTCCATAACCATCTAAGCAGCTGCTGAAACGAATGCCCGTTTAGGACTAGTTAGAGATTTGACGCTATTTGCACATTTATCGCCTATTGAGCATGGTTTCGGACACCAGTACAACTATTCCTTAAGGAGAAGTTCAAACGCAGTTAGAGCCTTACAACACCTTTTGTTGTTCCTTATGCATTTCAGGACCAATCTCTTCAGTGACACGTATCCTCTGTTTACGCTTATTACGGATAATCCAAACGAATACCAAAGTAATGAGTAGCGGATAGCCTATCGCCCAGCCCGTAAAAGGAAACACAGCAGCTGTTGCTAAAAAAGAAATCCAGCTTATCATCACACCTAAGCGACTTCCTTTGAGCAGACGTATTCCTGCAGCACAACCTCCGATATAAGTCAGGATAAAAGTAGCATTCGGAAACTGGATCAGAGTGGTGATGGAGAGGGACCCGCTGCCATACAGCGTCATCACCGATACAAAACAGAGCAGAAGAAAAGCTATGCCACCGATAGGGGTATGATACTGTTTGGATATTTTACCCATCCATTTCGGCGCAGAGCCTTGGCGGGATAAAGCATAAGCCACACGTGAGGCAGCTCCTGCATAGGCAATAATTGTGGCTGTACAGATGAACAGACCGGTAAGTCCGGCAATAAATCCTCCCCAGCGCCCAAGAGGCTGACTAATAATCCAGACGAGTGAAGTGCTTGATCCACCTTTGAGGTAGCTTTGTGTACCAACAGTTGCTAGTGCGGAGAGAAAATATAGAATCCCTACTATAATAGCGGCGATAGTTACTCCTTTAACGGCGGCACGCTGTGGGTCCTTGAACTCCTCAGATAGGTGTGAGACAGCCTCCCAGCCAATAAAACACCAGAATAAGATTGCAGCAGCCTGGCCAATGCTCATCCATCCATGTGGGATAAAGGGAGTGAAGTGTTCGACTTCCATACGGGGCAGTGCAGTAGCAAAGGAGAAGACCAGCACAGCAACAATCGCTATAACTACCGCTATTTGTACCTTTCCAGCTACCTGCATACCAATCCAGTTCGTAATCAGGCCAATGACCAACATAATAGCGGCAATAGTAATTCTTGCAGATTCGTCCCAGCCCATAGCGGCGGTCATATAACCAGCTCCAGTCAGTGCAGCAACAGGTGCGCCAATCGGAACGGACATCAGAAAGAACCATCCTACCAGTGAGCCAGCTTTTGGACCAAAAGCAAGCGTTACAAAATGGGACACGCCTCCAGCGTTAGGGAATTTAGCAGAGAGCAGACCCATTGATAAGGCCATCGGCAAAATCAGCAACGACATAAATCCCCACGCCAGTAATGAAGCGGGACCCGCCATTTCTGCAGCTAAACCAGGAACAATTAAGACCCCAGAACCCAACACAGCCCCGATGTAAAGGGCAATAGCCTGAGGCATGCCAATGTTTTTTTGTAAAGTGTTTGAACCGGATTCCTTCATGTTTTTTTATCCTGCTTTCCTTGTCTTTTGTTCTAGAGTAGCAGATAATAGATCCATTGGAAAAACAGAATTTTTGAATAGTATCCATTCGATATTCCGATGGTTCATTTTCATTTAGGGGGAAATTCATGGAGTCACGTCATCTTTTTACCTTTTTAGTGGTAGTGGAGACGGGCAGTTTTACTAGAGCAGCACAGAAGCTTGATTATGCACAGTCCAGTATTACTGCACAAATCCAAGCACTAGAGTCTGAAATTGGTCAGCCATTATTTGATCGGATCAGTAAAAAGATTATCCTAACCGACGCAGGGCGTCGGTTGCTCCCGTTCGCTCAAGAAATATCCAGAATGCACACTTTAGCAGAGGACGCGTTACGTTCGGATAGTGAACTTACGGGTTCTTTACGGATTGGGGCTCCTGAATCTCTAGCTGCTTTTCGCTTACCAGGTATTATTAAGGAGTTTCGCGCTAAATATCCGAAGGTGCAAATTCTTCTGAAGCCTGGAGCTTGCTGGGAACTATCAGATTTTGTCCGTTCGGGTGAACTGGATTTAGCGTTCTTGTTGCAACCTGAGACGGAAGATAAAGATTTAAATATAGAAACATTAGTACATGAGCCGATGACGCTGATCGCAGCGCCAGATCATCCCTTATTAAATCTTGCTGAGGTAGAACCCCTTCATTTAAAAGGAGTGACCATACTTCATACCGAAACGGGCTGTTCCTACCGGACTTTATTTGAACGGCATTTGAACAGTTACGGTGTTTTTCCTGACCCCACGTTAGAGTTTTGGAGCATCGAGGCGATAAAGCAATGTGTGATGGCTGATCTTGGCATTGCCTTTCTTCCATTAATTACTGTGAAAAATGAACTCTCCGAAGGCAAACTTGCCAGGTTGAATTGGAATGATGAATCACAGCGTGTGGCGACGCAGATCGCCTATCATCATAAGAAATGGAAATCGCCCGTACTGACGGAGTTCTTACTTGCGATACAAAAACATGCTGAGCAATGGAGAAGTCTAATATAGATCAACGTTAACAAGGAGGCTCTAAGGCATGAATGAGTGGTGTGAAGACTACGAAGAAGGGCTGGAGGCCTTTCTCATCTGGATGAAGGATGCCGGGTACACTCCCTATACGCAAAAATCCTATTTAGTAGATGTGAAACAATTTTTAGACAGCCTGAATGGTAAAAAGCTTGAGACGGTGAAGAAGCTGCATGTCATTTCTTTTTTGACCTCTGTCCGCGAACGTGGAGTGAGTGATGCGACCCGTAACCGGAAGCATGCTGCGATTAACTGTTTTTTCAAGGCATTGATCGAGCTGGAATTACTTCAGAACAACCCGGCAGCCGGGATTAAGAAATCCAAAACGGAGATCAATCGTGAGCCGGTCTACTTAGATGAAAGTGATCTGGGTCGGTTTTTATCTTCTATAGATGGTAAATACAAAAAGCGCAATTTAGCAGTTTTTTTGTTGATGTCCTATATGGGGCTTCGGGTGGGGGAAGTCCACACGCTGAATTTGAGTGATTATAATGTAGAAAGACATTCTCTCCGTGTGTTTGGGAAGGGGCGTAAATGGCGTAATGTGCCGGTTCCCGAGGATGTAGTGCCTTTTCTGGACTCTGCATTAGCAGAAAGGTTAGATCCTTGGCGCAGTAAAGAGGAAGCGATGTTCATTTCACAAAAAGGACGCAGGTTGTCGATCCGCGGCATTCAGCAAATTGCAGCAGATACCTTTGATCGTTTCCAAAGGGATGTGCCAGCAGCACAGCGACGTCCGTATTCAAGTCATAAGCTCCGACATTCCTTTGCAACCATGCTGCTGAGAAAAGGGGCAGATCTGCGCACTGTACAGGAACTGCTTGGTCACTCCTCGATCCAGACTACAACCGTATACACACATATTACCAGTCGTGAGAAGGAAGAGGCTATGTCTAAATTGCAAATCCAGCTGTGATAGAAAAGAAAGAAACCTCCTCAGAAAATTGATAACAAAAATAACTTGTTATTATAACGGTATTGATTTATTCTAACAGTTATTAAGAGTTTTTTATAGGAGGTCCTAATCGTGAAGGATGTATTTCTAAAAGGGATGACTTATGGCTGGGGATCAAAACGAGGTGAATACCGTACAGAATATGCAGAAGATTCGATGAGAAAGCTGGCGGAGACAGGAAGTGAATGGATCGCCTTATCTTTTTGGACATGGCAAGACACAGTGCATTCAACAGAAATTCATTATGATTACGGTTACACGGTGACAGATCGTGATCTCGCACATGCGGTACAACTGGCAAAACAGCTTGGTCTTAAAGTTTGTCTTAAACCGGTTGTGAATTCGAGGGATGGCATTTGGAGAGCTAGGATTGGATTTCCGGAAGAGGGAGAGATTTATTGGGCAGCATGGTTCCGTTCTTATACAAATTTCATTAAACACTATGCAGAGTTGGCGGAAGATCTTGAATGTGAGATGTTCTGTATCGGCTGTGAAATGGTAGGCACAGAGTCTAGAACTGCGGAATGGAGACAATTGATTCAAGAGGTCACCAATCTTTATACAGGGCCGATCATTTATAATGCCAATCATGGCAAAGAAGAAGGAATCGAATGGCTGGATGAGGTGGATTTTATCGGAACCAGCGCTTATTATCCGGTAGCTTCCGTGCCGGGAGATTCTTATGAGAATATGCTGGCTGGTTGGGAGCGGCAGAAACCGCGGCTTAAGTCACTGTCTGAGCGATTTGGCAAGCCTCTCGTATTCATCGAGATTGGATGCCGAAGTGCGCATGGATGTGCCACCATGCCATGGGACTTTACATACACAGACTTACCGTATTCAGAAGATGAACAAGCCAACTTCTATCGGTCAGCGCTGGAAGCATTCTGGAATGAACCTTGGTTTGCCGGTTACTTCTGGTGGGACTGGAGCACGAAATTATATGCCTTGGAAGAGGCTTCCATTGACCGTGGTTTTGATATTTATGGCAAAAAAGCCGAACAAGTTCTCAAAGAATATTACAAGCAACCTATCACTAAATAAATTGATAAAAAAGATCCGGAATTTCAGGTGAGCCTGGCCTGCTAAAGGATCTTTTTGTCATTGGCAGGCTAAGTTAATTCGTGTTATATTAAAAACCGTCCTTTTCATAGTGGAGGCAACGCTCCACATATAAAAAGGACGGTTTCTTGTGTCTTTTGTAGTCAAAAAGGGCTGTTTCCAGCCATATTCGCTTACAATTCTAGCTTAGCTATTTCTGCTTTTAGCTTCTCAGCGGATTTCTGGAATAAAGCCTGTTCGGTTTCATTGAGTGGGAGGTCCAGTACCTGTCGAACACCCGAGCGATCTACTACGCAAGGCGCACCGAGATAGACATCCGAAACCCCGTTATAGTTATTTAATAAAGTAGAAACATTCAACACGGCGCCTTCATTATGAAGAATGGAGACTACAATTCGGTCCAGTGCAAGAGCTATTGCATAAGAGGTTGAGCCTTTGGCATCAATAATTTCATAGGCTGCATTCTTGGTATCTTGGAAGATTTCTTCGCGTTCTGCTTCGTCAAAACCAAGATCAATCCCAGCTACATTCGCAAGACTCCAAACCGGAAGCTCTGAATCTCCATGTTCACCGATGATCTGTCCGTGAATACTGCGAGGATCGATTTCTTTGTGAAGACCGATCAAATAACGAAAACGAGCACTATCAAGTACCGTACCAGAACCAATTACACGTCTGCGGTCAAACCCACTTATTTTCAAAGTCGCGTAAGACAGAATATCTACAGGGTTAGTTGCAATAAGTAGAATGGCATGTTGGTTATACTTTGTTATTTTTTCAATGATATCTTTAAAAATCGAAATATTTTTACGAAGCAGATCTATCCGGGTTTCTCCCGGTTTTTGTGATGCACCGGCAGTGACTATAATGATATCTGCTTCACGGCAGTCTTCATAAGTACCAGCCCATAACTTCACACCACCGACAAAAGGCATGCCGTGATTCATATCCAGTGCTTCGCCAAGTGCTTTCTGATGATTAACGTCAATAAGTACGAGTTCGGGCATACGTCTACGTAACAATAATGTATAGGCTGTAGTTGTACCAACTGCTCCAGTACCGATAACTACGACCCGATTGGGTTTTGGGGGGGCCATGTCTCCATCTCCTTAATATTTCAAATTTTTGGTTTCAATCTTGTCCATCATAATCGTTAACGGTAGTGTTTTCAAGCTGATCTTATTTAATGCATTACCCTAATTAAGGCCATACTAAAATGTGATTTTTATTTCATTATCTTAGCAAGACTAGACAGGAGAGAATGTAAGGATGGATTTATTTCGTAAAAAGGCTCTAAACATACCCACAAGTTCTGAGGGGACGCAGTTAAACAAGACGTTGGGTGCCCTGGATCTAACAATGCTTGGGGTAGGAGCCATTATCGGCACAGGTATTTTTGTAATGACAGGAGTTGCCGCAGCAGAACATGCAGGTCCTGGTCTTATAATTTCTTTTTTACTAGCGGCGTTTGCCTGTGTGCTCTCGGCATTATGTTATTCGGAATTTGCTTCGACCATTCCTGTTTCCGGGAGTGCTTATGCTTATAGTTATGTAGCCTTTGGAGAACTATTAGCTTGGATCTTAGGCTGGGATCTTGTCTTGGAATACGGAGTTGCCGCAGCGGCTGTAAGCAGCGGTTGGTCAGGGTATTTTCAGGGGTTATTAGAGGGCTTTGGGATACATCTTCCAACCGCACTATCGGGGGCTTATAATGCAGAAGCGGGTACAATAATAAATCTGCCTGCAGTAATCATCATTTTGTTGATTTCCTATTTACTGACTCGGGGAACCAAGGAAACGGCACGCTTTAACGCAATCATGGTTTTTATCAAAATAGCAGTGGTGCTTCTATTTATCGTAACAGGATTTTTCTATGTGAAGCCAGAGAACTGGACTCCGTTTCTCCCTTTTGGGTACCATGGCGTGATCAATGGCGCGGCCACAGTGTTTTTTGCCTACATAGGTTTTGATGCGCTAGCAACCGCTGCTGAAGAGGTGAAAAGACCCCAACGTGATTTGCCGATTGGAATTATTTCATCCCTTGCTATCTGTACTGTCTTGTACGTTCTTGTCTCACTCGTATTAACGGGTATTGTTCCATATACTGATCTCAATGTTAGTGATCCTGTATCTTATGCGCTTCGCTTTGTAAATCAGGATATGATTGCTGGTCTGATCTCTGTTGGAGCCATTGCGGGAATGACTACGGTACTGCTCGTGATGTTATTCGGTCAAACTCGGCTGTTATTTGCCATCTCACGTGATGGCCTACTGCCCATAAGTTTATCTAAGATTAATGCTAAAACACAGGTACCTGTACGAAGCACATGGATGGTAGGTATCTTAATAGCTGTGTTAACGGGTTTCATCCCACTGGACCGGTTGGCAAATCTGACAAGCATAGGAACATTGTTTGCCTTTTTTGTAGTGTCTTTAGGGGTAATCGCGCTTAGATATATTCATCCGGATTTAAAAAGAGGGTTCAGAGTTCCTTGGGTACCTTTCATTCCGCTGTTAAGTGCGGCAACTTGTGGTATTTTGATGTATAATCTAGGAAGTGAGACTTGGATTGGTTTTCTAATTTGGACAGTTGTTGGACTTCTAATCTATGCACTATATGGCTATCGTAATAGTAATTTGAATCATAAATAAGATTCAATCCATCCGAGAGGAGAGAGGTTATTGGCATCTAAGATTGCTGGATTGAAGGGAATAAGATTAATATTGATGCTGATTTTGTTAGCGTGGGTGGTCACGGCTTGTTCATCTCCTCCCCCTGAACCTACTCAGCAGCCACAGCCGACAGAGGCACCTGAAGAAGGACAGACGATAACCCTGATTACTCCAGACGCCAATCATATTGACAATGATAGCGCTCCGAAATATCAAATTCAGACTCGTCTTACAGATTTTCAGCTACTTAGTGAAAGTGAGGGTCTGGCCTGGGGGGTTACCAAAAACGAACTCCGGTTGTACTTGACCCGGGATAACGGAGCAACTTGGGCTAATATTTCACCAGCACCAAATGTGCAGTTCCTCTCCAATCCTGTGTATGGGAAGGGGATTTTCTTCACGGATCCATCTCATGGTTGGATTATAAGAAGTGCTTTTGGCTCGACAGAAACGATTGTGCTGCGAACCACAGATGGTGGCCAAAGCTGGAAAATCTCATCTTTAGGAGATGTGAATACAGTATCCTCTGTATATTTCAACTCACCCAGAAAGGGTTGGCTGATGACCTCATGGAACGCTTCTTCCAATAAAGAGAACAAGGCACTTTTTTCAACGACAGACGGTGGGGCCACTTGGGAAGAAGTGATGCAGAATGAGCAATACAATCCGAATTTCCCAAATGATTCGATACCGTTTGCCGGGGTCACCACTGGAATGATTTTTCGCAATAGTACACATGGATTTGTGACACTACAGACAGGTGCTCTTCCCAAAATCTTTATGACAAAAGATGGCGGTAAGAGCTGGAGCCTCGGGCCAGCTTTTCTAGTTAACGAACGTTTAGAAGATTGTGACCGAGTAATTACTGGCAAACCGGAGTTCTTCGATGCTAGTAAGTCTACTGGTTGGATGTCTGTTGGCTGTCAAAAGGATAAAGAAAAAACGATCACTTACCATGGATATTTTACAGCTAACGGCGGCGCTAATTGGAAATTCGCATCCTTTGGATTGAACGCACAAGCTGGTGTTAATCGTCTAATTGCTCCGACTTTTTTGAATTCACAGATCGGTTGGACTATACTCGGCGACACCCTTTACCATACGATTGATCAAGGAGCGACCTGGTTACCTCTTAAAGAGAGCAGTGTACTGAGATCTAAGCTTTTGGAATATCCGGAGATTGTAAAGCTACAGTTTTTTTCTACTGAGGTGGGGTGGCTTTTGATTGAGAAAAAAGAGGACAAGCGCTCGATACTGTTACAGACTACGAATGGTGGTATCAGCTGGCGTGTAATGTAATAAGGAATAAGAACCTGCCTGATGGTAGGTTCTTTTGTTGTTAGCAGAGTGGGGGTTTATTGTTGTTTGTGAATGATTGAATATAAGGAAAAAACTTATTTAAAATTTTCTTTATAAATGTGAAAAAAATCACATGACATTTAAAGAATCCTGTGATATATTTAACACATAGAAAACAAGTTCAAATTTTCACAAACTCAGACATCGAATAGGAGAGATTACAATGAAAACATTCGAAACAGATTATATGACAAGAAACCTTTTGCAACTTTGCTACAACTGTGATGACGCTCATCTTTGTGAAACTGAAGAACAATGCAGAGCTTGCTGGGCTGAAAATGGAATGTTAGATGATCAGACAGACGAAACTAAGAAATTGCTAGACCTAGTTCATGCTTAATTTAATAACTGAAAACTCTGTATAGAGACCACTCGAATTCTTGATTTCTAAGAAAACGAAGTGGTCTTTTTTGCATCTAGTCTCACTTATTTAATGCTTTCTGGACTAGATGAGGCATATACATGTACAGAAGTACCCAGAACGCAGCAATTAGGCTGAATTCAAGAGGAAGAAGGGGGAAACTGTCATGGGAATGGGCCCGGATCTTTCATGGATGTTTGATTTTGCCGGAACGGTGATGCCGATCTTTATCGTTGTTATGATTGGTATTCTTGCTATATCAGCAGGCAGGGGCTTGCTTCAATGGGGCAGGAACAATGGCTCCCCCATACTAACAATCCCTGCACATATCGTTAGCAAACGGACTGAAGTACGACAGCAGCAGCTTCAGGAAGAGAATGGCTCAACTCGTACAAGTACAACTTACTATTTAACGTACGAGCTGGAGGGTGGTAGTCGCATGGAATTTAAAGTAGATGGCCATGAATATGGCTTGAGTGCAGAAGGCGATAGAGGAATGCTTACTTATCAAGGAACCAGATATCATGGATTCCAACGACAGCCACAATACTCAACTGCGGAGTAGTCATTTGTATTAAATCAAAACAGCGATCCTCATGCTCATGGTGGATCGCTGTTTTGCGTTTTGGTTATGTACCATTCAAGCTCATTGATACCGTAGCTCTCAAAGCTCACTGACCTCGTAGTTCTCAAAGCTCACTGTAGGTGCGATCATCTATTAAGTGTCAGATCTTCATTACCCTCTCACTTTGCGGACCCAGATGACGTTATTTGCAAATTCACACTCTTTTGAGCCTAGTTTCGGACTCCAATGCAGCTATTCATTAGAAAGAGGTTTATAATCGTTGCTTTGCGGGCCAATAGGGGCTTTGGGGTCCGTTAGAATCCGAAAAGTGGATTAATATCGCGAATAAGGTCAGCTGTGTCCGATAGCGCCTTCTGAGCGGGTGCTGACGTTGACATCGATATCAGCACCGATTCGACGCTACCACCGACGTGGACTCTGATGCTAAAGCTGTCGTTAACAAGAACATCGATGCTGACGTAGATAATTGTGGCTAGCACCGACACCGATGCTAAAGCTGTTGTTAACAAGGACATCGACGCTGACGTTGACAATTGTGACTAACACTGACACCGATGCCAGCACTGATTCGACGCTAACCTCGACGTCGACTCTGATGCTGCCACCGACCCCGACTCTGACGCTTTAGCGCTGACATATGCAGCATATGGACATACGCAGCTTAGAGTGTAGATAATGGGGATTTGCTGAGTGGTTAAAAGGAAAGATCCCTACTCTAAAAAATAGGCGGGAACTGTCACCTCTTAGGCGAATGCACATACTATACAGCATGCAGTTAAGAACGAGGTTGCTACAAGAAGTGACCCCAAGGAGGAGACAGCGTGGCCGTCATCAAAACGAACTCGGAAGATGTGAAGGTGCTGGCGCGGTTGATGAGAGCGGAAGCTGAGGAAGATGGAGATCTCGGCATGCTCATGGTCGGCAATGTTGGCGTCAACCGGATTCTTGGCAATTGCTTGGACTTTAATAACATTCGGAATGTGAATGATATGGTCTATCAAAGTCCTGGAGGTTTCGAAGCGCCGCAGAAGGGATACTTCTACCAGCGAGCCAGAGAAGCAGATATCCGTCTAGCCAAACGTGTAATTGCTGGTGAAAGAACCTGGCCAGCTACCAATGCTTTGTGGTTCTTCAGACCCGCAGGTGATTGTCCTGCAACCTGGTATAACCAACAAAACACAGGCCGCTTTAAAGCCCATTGCTTCTTTACTCCGACCGGAGAAGATTGCCCGACTGTATTTATCGGCAATTAGCATGGTAACTGTGCAAAGAGAATTACTCAATAAAATGAGTAATTCTCACAGAAAGTTAGTGTGATTTCAATTGTGTCCAAATGTAAGTTTCATTAGTGTCCAAAGGAGCTCATGCTCTGATAAACATTTAGGAGGTTTCAGTAAATGATCGTTCAACCTTACCGCCCCGTAACTTATACCATCGGTAGTGTCTCTTCTTCAGGTATGCCAATGTCTTCCGGAATGCCGATGTCATCAGGAATGCAAGGCATGGGCAGCATGCCACCCCAAGTAAGCAGTGGTAGTCCAATGACTCCAGGGGGAGTAGTAGTTCAGAATCCACCACAAACGTTCGAACAATCCTACATTGAGAATATTTTCCGCCTGAATTTAGGAAAAGTAGGTACGTTTTATTTTACTTATGAGAACAATAAAGACTGGAATGCCAAAGTTTACAAGGGTGTGCTGGAAGCGGCAGGCCGTGACCACATTATTATCAGTGACCCTGCGACTGGCCAACGCACCGTCTTACTTATGATTTATTTTGATTATGCTACCTTCGATGAGCCCCTTACTTACCAATACCCAGGTGTAATTGGCAATCCTCCAACGATGAGAAATTGTCGCTAAATTTAACCTATCTTCGATGAGAAGAACTCCAACGCCAAACGGTTAGGAGTTCTTTTTTTTTGAGATGAATTTATGGAATAATCTTGATAATCATCGCCCATTTTTTTTCGAAAGGACACGCATGCTTGCGGTTTGCCCCAATATATTAATATAATAAAGTATATATTCAAAAACGTGATTCTAGACTGGAGATGAAACCATTGGGAAATTGATACTGAAAGGAACAAACGGCAAGCATTTTGCCAATACTCTGAAAAAACGAAGGAGGTGGGCCTATCCATCCATGTACGGAAAATGGTGGATAGGAGTATAAATTGAGCGACCCTTTACCCGGTATATTACATGTTGGTCTTATTATTTTGTTGGTATTGTTAAACGGATTTTTTGTTTCAGTCGAATATGCAATGGTGAAAGTACGAAGTGGTAGAATTGATACCCTGATTGAAGAAGGTAGTAAAAAAGCTTTTAATGCAAAAAGCATTGTCAGCAACCTGGATGGCTACCTCTCAGCCTGTCAGCTCGGCATTACATTGGCTTCGCTTGCGTTAGGGTGGCTGGGTCAACCAGCTATAGCTAATCTTATCGGGCCTTTATTAGGAAGCATAGGTTTAGGAGAAACTGCTGTTAATGTTGTATCTTTGGTTATTGCTCTTATGTTCATTACTATCTTGCATATCGTATTAGGTGAGCTTGCACCTAAGACCATTGCTGTTAACAAGGCTGAATCTGTCCTTTTACTAACAGCAGGACCGATGAATGTATTTTACAAAATCATGTATCCAGTGATATGGATCGTTAATGGGCTGGCGCGTGGTTTACTGCAAATTTTCCGATTAGCCCCGGCTTCAGAGCTGGGAACGGCGCATACGGAAGAAGAAATTCGTATTATCATGCAGGAAAGTAACAAAAGCGGCTTTATAGATAATACTGAAATGGCGTTAGTTGACAATATTTTTGAATTTGTGGATACCATGGCTCGGGAGATCATGATTCCGCGGACAGAGATGATCTGTCTGAATAATCATGTTTCTGCTGAGGAGAACCTTGAGATTGCCTATGATGGCATGAGGACACGTTATCCCGTCTGTGACGGTGATAAGGATCATATTTTAGGCTTCATCCATATAAAGGACTTAATTAAGGATCGTCCACAAAGTTATCAGAAATTAATTCGTCCAATATTGACCGTGCCGGAATCCATTCAGATTAGTGCTTTGCTGAAAGTTATGCAGCGTGCGAAGACACAAATCGCCGTATTGATCGATGAGTATGGGGGTACTTCAGGAATGGTGACACTGGAAGATATCATGGAGGAAATTGTTGGAGAAATTCAGGATGAATTTGATGAGGAACGTCCCGGTGTTGAGAAGCTTGGCGAGGATGAACACTCCATTGACGGTTTGATGCTTATTGAAGAGATTAATGATCTTTTAGGTCTTCATATGGAGACTGAGGATTACGATACGATAGGCGGCTGGCTGTATTCTAAATTGGAGGTTAATCCACCTCAAAAAGGGCAATCCGTAGAATTTGATGATCATCTATTTATTGTAGAAGAGACTGAGAATAAGCGAATTTCTCGAATTAAGCTATTGCGGTTACAGTTATTGAATGAAGAAGCTGGAGCTTAATGGAATTATATATTTTTAAAATAAGAGCAGCGTTTCTCCTTTTGGAGTTACGCTGTTTTTTTTGACCATACTGTTTGCCAAAAAGAGATTAATAATTATATAATTTTAAATGTATATGATAAAAACTACATTAGTCCCTAGAGGACAGAAAGGAATTCTCCTTGAGTAAACCTAAAAAAAGTCCAAATGTTCCCCAGTTGAGCAAACAAGAGAAACGACGGGTAGAACAGGAGCAACAGAAGCAGAAAACGAGAATTTTAGTTATTAGTTCAATAGCTGTAGTAGTTATCATTTTTGTTGGATTGTTTATGTTAGCTTCGAAAGATGCAGCAAAGAATGTCTCTACAGGAGAACCGGTAGAATTCAATTACAGTGAGCTACCTAGGATTGGTAATGAGGATGCACCTGTTAAGCTTGTTGAATTTGGTGATTTCAAATGTCCAGCTTGTTCCCAATTTGCTGGCTCCATGAAACCGAAAATTGTTCAAGATTTTGTCAACGAGGGAAAAGCAGCTCTTTACTTTGTAAATATGGCTTTCGTTGGTCCTGACTCTGAGACAGCTTCACTAGCTGCATTGTCTGTATACCATCAGAATAAGGATGAATTCTGGAAGTTCTATGATGCTGTGTATGCGCAGCAAGGGGATGAGAGCGTGGAATGGGCGACTGAGGATTTCTTGGTAAGCCTTGCTGAAAAAGAGAAATTAGCGATCGATTACGATCTGTTGCGTAAAGACATCCAAGAGAAAACTTATGCAGATGAGCTGAAGAAAGACATTCAGTTGGCAACTGACTCAGGCGTGACAACTACGCCTTCGCTCTACATTAATGGAGTGAAAACGGCTGAACCTTTCGATATTGAAGCGATTACATCTGAAATTAACACCGCCGCAAAAGCAGTGGAGGCAAAGTGACAAAATTCCTATCTTTTTGCAAGCGTAACTGCCTCTATCTGGCCTGGTTCGTCTCTTTGGTTGCTGTAGCTGGTAGCTTGTATTTAAGTGAAGTCTTGAAGTATGAACCTTGTAAGCTTTGCTGGTTTCAGCGGATTTTTATGTATCCGCAGTTATTTTTGTTGGGAATTGCCACTTTCCGTGGAGATAAGCGCATCATTCCTTATGTGCTTCCATTAAGTTTGATTGGTGGCAGTATCTCAATCTATCATTATGCGGAACAGAAGATTCCAGCGTTAAGTAAAGTTCTACCTTGTACAGTTGGTGTTCCTTGTAATAAAGATTACTTGAACTACTTCGGATTTATAACGATTCCTTTGTTAGCTTTAATAGCGTTTGCTCTAATAAGTCTCCTTCTTTGGTATGGACGTAGGGAAGAAGAAGTGATTGAAGTAGATGCTGAGGAGAGCTTAGGATTTTAGTTTTTACTTTGGAAGGTACAAAAAAGCTGAAAAGGTATTAAAATCACGGGCTAGAGGGATAATTGAAGATAATGAAAGAGAGCATCCAATAAGACGCTATATTTGAGCTTATTGGATGTTTTTTCATTCTTTTTTCATTTTTTTCAACGCTTTACTGTAGGCACTTTGTAGACTAATATTAGACCTTGTGAGAAGTTGAATATGCGCTGAATTTTCTTAGGAAAAACGGGGGAACCAAACTTGGCATTCATGCCAATGGGGTGAATCGGAACCGGGTCGAACAGACCTCTACCGTAGGGCTATAACCACAGCCCGAATCCGCCAGCTAACCTCGTAAGCAAGGTGGGAAAATGACCATGCATAAGCATGCGGATCATTTCCGTATGCTTATTTTTGTGTCTGCATTTATGAAATCCACCGATGAAAACAGCGCACGGAAATTCCGTTTCAGCTCCCAAAGAAAGGAACTGTATCCACCATGGTAAGCAAGGTAAAACGACTATTGATCGGACGTCCGATGAAGTCGAATGAACTCGATCATGAAAAGTTATCCAAGGTTAAAGCACTGGCTGTTCTGTCTTCTGATGCGCTCTCGTCTGTAGCCTACGGAACGGAACAAATTCTGATTGTACTAGTGGCTGCCGGGTTTACTGCCATCTGGTATTCCCTGCCAATTGCATTAGCCGTATTGGGCCTGCTGGCCATCCTGATTTTATCCTATCGGCAGACGATTTTTGCTTATCCGCAAGGAGGCGGAGCTTATATCGTAGCCAAGAGTAATCTTGGTATTCCGACAGGGCTGCTCGCTGGGGGTTCATTATTGGTGGATTACATTCTTACCGTAGCGGTTAGTGCCTCGGCAGGGACGGATGCGATCACATCGGCTTTTCCAAGTCTTCATAATCATACTGTTCTCATCGCTGTATCTGTTATCGTTTTATTAACAATCATTAATCTTCGCGGAGTGACTGAATCGGCTTCATTTATCGCAATTCCAGTGTATTTGTTTGTGGTTTCGATTGTTGTTCTGATTATCTCCGGTATCGTTAAATATGCAATGGGTGGCGCGCATGCGAATGTTCCTGAAATAGGCAGCGCCGTATCTAATGTAAGTTTGTTTCTACTATTAAAAGCGTTTAGCTCTGGTTGTTCAGCCCTAACGGGGGTTGAGGCCGTATCTAATGCGATCCCAAACTTTAAGGCACCGGCTGAGAAAAATGCAGCCAAGACGCTAATGATCATGGGACTTATCCTTGGCTTTATGTTTACCGGAATCACTGTGCTGGCATATTGGTATGGTATTGTGCCAGATGAAAAGGCTACGGTTGTCTCTCAGATCGCTGAATCGACCTTTGGCCGTGGCGGATTGTACTTTTTCATTCAAGGGATTACAGCAGTGATTTTGTTCTTGGCAGCTAATACAGCATATTCAGCGTTTCCGCTGCTCGCCTTTATGTTTGCAAAAGATAAATATCTGCCACATGCATTTATGGTCCGTGGTGACCGCCTGGGCTTCTCAAACGGCATTATTTTTCTAGGAGTTATGTCTATCATACTTGTGACTGCATTCCATGGGAATACGGAAGGTTTGATTCCACTATATGCGGTAGGCGTGTTCATTCCTTTTACCTTATCCCAACTGGGGATGATGGTGCATTGGATCAAAACAAGACCCGCTGGATGGGTGAAAAGATTTGTAGTAAATACCATCGGTATGCTGACTACATTGACGATTACGCTTATATTTATCATTACTAAATTCTCGAGCGTATGGATGGCATTCATTTTCTTACCTGCTGTAATGTTCGTGTTCCACCGTATTCATAAGCATTATTTGAATACTGCGGATCAACTGCGTATATGTCCGGCTACTGATAAACCTGTAATTAAAGGAAGTACTGTAGTTGTTCCTGTTGCAGGGGTTACACGTGCTGTATTACATTCCATCAGCTATGCGAAGTCTCTAACAGATAATGTTGTTGCTGTGTATGTAGGCTTTGATGAAGAAGACATTCATAAGATGGAGCAACGGTGGGAGGAATGGAATCCAGGTGTACGCCTGATTGTTCTTCGTTCCAGATATCGTAGTATCATTCGTCCGTTAGTGAAGTTTATCGATACGGTAGAGTGGAAGACCGCTGCGACGGATCACATCACGATTTTGATTCCACAGTTTATTACCAAACATTGGTGGCAAGCCGTGCTTCATAATCAGACCAGCTTTTTAATCCGCTCGTATCTAATGAATCAAAAGGACGTTGTAGTAGCGACTGTCCCGTATCATTTAAATAAATAAGTAGAAGATTAAAGATGAGGTTATATCCGGAACGTTCGGAATATAACCTCTTTTGTATTTTATATGAAGGAAATTGTTGCAAATCCACAGAATTTGAAATTTATATGTTGACACAGAGAATGAGAATCAATATCATTTAAAAGTGAAGCAGAGGTAAAGGTCACCTTTGAATATCAAAGCAGTTACATATAGGAGGGTTTTTAATGTTTTGGCTTAACAGAAAAAGATCAGGAAGCATGAAAGTGACGATGAGCGGACTAATAGTGATGACGCTAATACTTTCCGCTTGTGGTAATAATAATGCTGAAAGCTCATCAAATGCAGGAACAGCGCCTACAACAGCGCCTACAGCAGAATCTACAGAGGCACCTGCTGCACCTAAGACGTTAACAGATGCAATGGGTCATAAAGTAACGATTCCGGCTAATCCACAGCGCGTTCTGGGTTCATATTTGGAAGACTCTTTGGTAACTCTGGGTGTAACTCCAGTAGCTCAATGGTCAGTTACAAACGGCGTTCAGGATTATCTGGCCACTGAATTGAAGGATGTTCCTACAATTAGTTACGACCTTCCGTTAGAGGCTGTAACCAGCTTTGCTCCGGATCTTATTATCATCCCATCGGAGTCTTCTGTTCAGAACGGGATTTACGATCAGTTGAATAAGATTGCACCCACTTATGTAATTGGGGATGAACTAAATCAAGATTGGCGCAAATCGTTGCTCAAGATGGGTGAGATTTTGAACAAAACCCCTGAAGCAGAAAAAGCCATTAAAGATTATGATGTTAAAGCAGCGGCTGCGAAAGAACAGCTTGCAGGAGCTATTGGACAAGAGTCCGCGGCTATTTTATGGTTGGTGCAAAAAAACTTCTATATTGTAGACGAAACCCGCAGCAGTGGAGCTGTATTATATACAGACCTTGGCGTAACGCTGCCTAACTTAGTAACAGAGATCCCAGTAGGAACAAGAGCAACTTGGAATCCGATCTCACTAGAGAAGCTTTCTGAGCTGACCGCAGATCATATTTTCCTTGTAAATAGTGATAAGACTGAGGGTTCGGAGATCCTAGATAGTGCAATCTGGAAGGGCATCCCAGCTGTAAAAGCTGGAAATGTGCATGAAATGAGCTCAACAAGCAGCTGGCTTTACAGTGGTGCGAACGCTGGCAGAAAAATCATTGACGATGTGCTAAAAAGTCTTGTGAAATAAAAGTCGTAATTCACCATGAATGAGACTGATCATTTCGGTGGGGAAGAGCGTGCAGATCAAGTATCTCGGGATACAAAGATCTGCACCATTTTTTTATAAACCAATCCCATAGTACGGAAAAATCGATCCTGCAATTGTACAACATAAATATTTTTGCGATAATGAGAATGATTGTTGTTATCATATAAACCATTGTAACTATTGAATAAGGAGACGACTCATGGTTTCACCCTCAGATTTCGCAAATCGTATTAAAAATGAACCCAAAAAAGCTCTACATACCCGACCGGCAGCTGCCATTGGTATTCTTATTTTTGGACTTGCTGCCATTGCCTTCGGATTGGCACTTTCGGTCTCAGTAGGTGCAGCAGATATCAAGTTAGCTACGGTATGGGAAGCTATATTTCATTTCAATCCAGATTTACAAAAACATCAGGTAATTAGAGAACTGCGATTTCCACGTGCTATTGCTGGCGCCTTAGTCGGTGCTTGCTTCGCAGTAGCAGGGGCTATCATGCAGGGGATGACAAGAAACCCGCTTGCGGATTCAGGGCTGTTAGGCTTGAATGCAGGAGCAGGGGTAGCGCTAGCCATAGTATTTGCTTTTGCACCCTCACTCTCATTCACTTCACTAATGTTGTATTGCTTTATCGGTGCCGCTGTGGCCTCTTTTATCGTATTCGGAATCGGTTCGCTTTCTTTTAATGGCCTGACCCCCTTGCGATTGACATTAGCAGGTTCGGCTGTTAGTGCTTTATTGGTTGCTATTAGTCAGGGAGTAGCTATTCTTTTCAACTTATCTCAGGACATAGCCTTCTGGTTAGCTGGTGGGATGGGTGGAGCTAGCTGGACTCAGATCAAGATTATATTCCCTTGGGTGGCCGTAGCCTTAATTGCAGCAATGATGTTATCACGATCCGTCACATTGCTCAGCTTAGGAAGAGAAGTAGCGGTTGGTCTGGGGCAGCGGACAAGGATAGTTCAATTGGCATGTATGATTGTTGTGGTTATCTTAGCTGGAAGCGCGGTTTCAACGGTTGGCCCGATTGCTTTTATAGGACTAATTATTCCACATGTTACACGTTATTTCGTTGGAGTGGACTACCGCTGGATTATCCCTTGCTCGGCAGTTCTAGGGAGCTTATTGATTATCTTTGCAGATATTGCCGCAAGAATGATAAATGCACCTTATGAGACACCGCTAGGAGCTTTAATTGCCATCATCGGCGTACCGTTCTTTATTTATTTAGCGAGTAAGCGGAAGGGGGAGCTGTAATGCCCAAATTAACCCTTACTCCAGATGAAAAAGAACGCCGCACACGCGCCTTAACGGTGTTAGCGCTCCTTGCTATACTGATCGTCGTTGTGTTTATAGTCAGTATGAATACAGGGTTTATGCGTCTATCCCCACTAGAGGTATTACATACACTCATGGGTGATGGAACACATCAGCAAAAGCTTATTTTATTTGATTTCAGATTACCCCGCATCGTAATTTCATTGTTAGTTGGAGCGGGCTTTGCAGTATCGGGCTGTATTCTACAAAGTCTCGCACGTAATGCACTCGCTGAACCGGCTACGCTGGGCATAAGTGCTGGTGCAGGTTTTGCGGTAATCATTTTTATCTCGTTTTTTCCGGCTACAACAGCAGCTCCGGTATTTGTCTTGCCTCTCCTAGCGCTTGGTGGGGCTGGCCTGACCGCAGCTTTAATCTATATTCTTGCCTACCGGAAGGCAGATGGTCTGTCTCCTACAAGGCTGATCCTTATCGGGATTGCGGTCGCTGCAGGAATCAATGCTTGCCAGCTTGTATTGGCACTTAGGCTTGATCCTAATAATTATCAATTTGTAGCTACTTGGATCGCCGGGAAAATATGGGGTGGGGATTGGAGATTCGTCCTTGCTTTGCTGCCTTGGATCGCGATTCTGTTACCGTTCGCCTTCTATAAAGCCCGGGTTCTAAATGTATTGAATCTAGGGGACCACACTTCATTAGGTCTAGGAATGCGTGTGGAGAAGGAACGTATTCTCCTTCTGGTAACAGCCGTAGCGCTTGCCGGCTCCTGCGTCGCGGTAAGCGGAGGTATTGGCTTCGTCGGCCTGATAGCACCACACCTGGCTCGCAGGCTCGTGGGACCCCGCCATCAAGTGTTATTACCTGCTAGTGCTTTGACAGGGGCGCTTCTTATGATTACCGCTGATACCATCGGCAGATGGGTGCTGCAACCTGCGGAAGTTCCGACTGGCATTGTGGTTGCGATTATTGGCGCACCTTACTTTTTATATTTACTCGCCAAGTCTAAAGCGTAAATTAGTTCATACTTAGGAGCATAGCTCCATAAAACTTTTAAGGGAGTTGTAGATCATGTCAGAACGTTTGAATACAGAAGAATTAAGTATTGGGTATGCAGAGGCTACTATAGTTAAAGGCTTGAACTTGTCTATCCCTACGGGAAAAATCACCGCACTAGTGGGCGCTAACGGCTCCGGTAAATCTACAATCCTCAAAACGATGGCCCGGATTATGAAGCCGAAGAGTGGCACCGTAATGCTGGACGGCAAATCGATCCATAACTTTTCAACTAAAGAGGTTGCTCGTCAGCTAGCGATTCTACCGCAGAACCCAACGGCTCCTGACGGTCTGACGGTATCTGAGCTGGTCAGTTACGGTCGTTTCCCTCATCAAAAGGGATTTGGCACGATGACCGCAGAGGATCGCAACATCATCTCCAACGCCATCTCTGTTACGGGCATGGAATCTTTTCATGATCGCCCTATTGACCGTCTCTCTGGTGGACAACGTCAACGCGCTTGGATCGCTATGGCGTTGGCTCAAGAAACAGATATTTTATTCCTTGACGAGCCTACAACGTTCCTAGATATGGCGCATCAGCTCGAAGTTCTTCAGCTTTTGCAAAAGCTGAATGAGGAAGAAGGCCGTACCATTATCATGGTCGTGCATGATTTGAATCATGCTACTCGTTATGCGCAGCATATGGTAGCGATTAAGTCCGGTACTGTGGTTAGCGAAGGCTCACCTACTGAGGTTATGACACCAGATGTATTGCGGGAAGTGTTTGGAATTGAAGCGGATATCGTTCCGGATCCACGTACGGGTGTGCCACTGTGTCTTCCTTACGAGCTTGCTGCCTATAAAGCTGTGTAATTATCATCTAAAATCATATAACGAACAGGCTCCCGTCATTGACAAGGGAGCCTGTTCGTTGTTACAGTTGTGGTTGCCTACAATTTCATAATAACTCTTTAAAATAGATCAAGGACCATCATTTATACATGGTTAAAGGAGCATGAAAACATGAATATTGACAAAATTCAAGATGACCTAGAGCAGCTAATGACTGCAGGAAAAGTGAAAAGTCATGAGTATTTAAAAGATCACGTGTACACTAAAATGGGCGGAAAAGCTGATATTTTGGCTGCACCAGCTACTTATGATGAAATTCAAAAGATTGTTACATATGCAGAACAAAATGGGATAACCCTTACGGTACTTGGGAATGGCTCCAATGTGATTATCCGTGATGGAGGGGTACGTGGAATCGTTCTGCAAACGGCAGGACTGACCGAAATGGGAATTCGCGACAATCTCTTATATGCGCAATGTGGTGCCAAAATAATTGATGTTTCCAGATATGCGCTTGATAAGGAGCTTACGGGTCTTGAGTTCGCCTGTGGCATTCCAGGAACAGTTGGTGGAGCGCTCTATATGAACGCAGGTGCTTATGGCGGTGAGATCAAAGATGTCCTGCATAGTGCACTAGCTATAAATAAGAACGGGCAATTGGTAACTCTGCAAGGAGATGAGCTGCAATGGGGATACAGAAAAAGTGTATTCGCAAGCGGTGAGTATATTGTACTTGAGGCCAAATTTGCTATGACTTCCGGTGATGTTTTAACGATCAAGGCAAAAATGGATGAACTAACATATTTACGTGAATCGAAGCAACCGCTTGAGTATCCATCCTGTGGGAGTGTATTTAAGCGGCCTCCAGGCCGTTTTGCAGGACAGTTAATTCAAGAGAGCGGCTTACAGGGTACAAGAATCGGCGGTGCTGAGGTATCCAAGAAGCATGCGGGATTTATTGTGAATGCAGATAATGCAACAGCCAGTGATTACATCGGGCTAATCCACCATGTAAGAGCGACTGTGAAGGATAAATTCGGTGTAGAGCTTGAAACTGAAGTGGAGATCATTGGAGAAGAATAAATGATAAGCAAAAAGAGCCCGCAGATCGCTGTGGGCTCTTTTTGCTTATCATAATCATGTTCGTTTAATCTACTGAAAGGGTGTAATTAGCTCTGTCCGTAGTTATTTCTGCCTTGCGGTCGGCTAAGTCTACGATTTGAAGACCTTCAACAGCTAAATCATAAGTGGATTGTGGCAGGGATACCAGTTCACCATCGGCGTTAAGTGTGCTGCCGAAACCTCTTAATATCAGTGCACTTCCAAGATATTCATCAATTACGTCATCTGCACTGCGGAAATCTACGGCCTCTAAATTGAAATGAACTTTATCCAGATCACGAAGTTCTTTCTTTTCAATAGCGATTGTTTCATTCAAATGATTGTTAAGCCAATCCATAAGCTGCTGTATACTTTGTTCCATAAAATGCTCCC
This sequence comes from Paenibacillus sp. FSL H7-0943, assembly GCF_037963265.1. Lineage (NCBI taxonomy): Bacteria > Bacillati > Bacillota > Bacilli > Caryophanales > Paenibacillaceae > Paenibacillus > Paenibacillus sp. FSL H7-0943. Next base: position 3,734,337 of record NZ_CP150148.1, on the reverse strand, counting down.
ACCCTTAGCTCGAAGATTATTATGAATAAGTTACCCTTTTCTTAGGATTTGAATCCTTTTTTTTTGCCACATCTTAATTAACTGTATGAATAATTCATGTGATTAAAAAAAGAAATTCACGACCAAATTGGCATTGTTTTTGAACTTCATAAACTCTACATACGCAGATCTATCCGCGGTAACCTGGAGTTATTTGCTGATCTATATAAGGTAACAGTAAAGAGTAGAACTTGTCAGGAGCGGGCTACCCATGGTATAGTTCAAGACGCAATATGCTTTAAGAAGAAGTCTGCGCTAAAGTTGTGCAGGAGAGGTTCGCGAACTCCCTCTATAAAAAACTAAGAATATATTAAACAGTACAAGCGGTTGCTGTCCTTTATCCGGACGTTGCTTCCGTTTCTTCTTAGTGGAGCCAAGTTTTCGAAATCTCGTTCTTCTTTCCATTACCGGCCAAGGCCGAAGGAAAAGAGAGGGGTTTTTTGTCGTGTCAGAAGGAAGATTGAAAGAGGAAATGCAGGAAGTTACTTTGCTTGGTAATCAGGGAACACAGTACAAGTTTGGTTATGATCCAGACATTCTGGAGGTGTTTGATAACAAACATCCCGGGCGTGATTATTTTGTTAAATTCAACTGCCCTGAGTTCACTAGCTTGTGTCCTGTAACGGGTCAGCCGGATTTTGCCACGCTGTATATTTCGTATATTCCTGAACAAAAAATGGTGGAATCCAAATCATTAAAGCTGTATCTGTTTAGCTTCCGCAACCATGGTGATTTTCATGAGGACTGTGTCAACATTATTATGAATGATCTGATCTCTCTGATGGATCCGCGTTACATTGAGGTATGGGGCAAGTTCACTCCGCGCGGAGGCATTTCAATTGATCCTTATTGCAACTATGGAAGACCGGGTACGAAGTATGAGGCGATGGCGGAACACCGCTTAATCAATCACGACCTCTATCCAGAAAAAGTGGACAACCGCTAAATTCCAACTTGTGATAAGGAGAGATTCATATGAACAAAAAAGCACTCGTCGTATTCAGCGGCGGACAAGATAGCACCACTTGCCTGGTTTGGGCATTGCAGCAGTATGAGGAAGTGCAGGTAGTTACCTTCAACTATAGTCAACGTCATGCGGCTGAAATCGATGTTGCAACAGAGATAGCAGCTAAGTTTAATGTAAAACAGCATATTCTTGATCTGGGGCTGCTCAATCAGCTGGCACCCAATGCACTTACCCGTCAGGATATAGATATTCTGGCTGGTGAAGGAGATGAGCTTCCAAGTACTTTCGTCGATGGACGGAATTTGTTGTTTTTATCTTTTGCCGCAATATTAGCTAAACAACTGGGGTACTCCCATATCGTCACTGGGGTTTGCCAAACGGACTTTAGCGGTTATCCGGACTGCCGTGATGTTTTTGTGAAATCATTGAATGTTACGCTGAACTTATCTATGGACTATGAGTTTGCGATCCACACTCCCCTAATGTGGCTGGATAAAAAAGAAACGTGGAAAATGGCCGATGCACTGGGGTATTTTGATTATGTTCGCGAACACACACTGACCTGTTACAACGGTATAATTGGCAGTGGCTGCGGTACTTGTCCAGCCTGTCTATTGCGTCAGCGTGGTCTTGAGCAATATGAGGCGGAGAGAATGGAGGCCGGTTCTTAATGCTTAACGAGGTTTCAGTCTGCAAAATATTTACGTTCGATGCGGCACACCAGTTAGTGGGACACAAAGGGAAATGCAGCAATCTGCACGGACATACTTATAAGCTCGAAGTAGTGCTTAAGGGCAAACCTATGGCCGCGGAAGGCCACTCGGATGAAGGTTTCGTCATTGATTTCAGCGATATCAAAATGACAGTACAACAAAGCCTTGTAGATCGTTTAGATCACGCTTTTCTTGCCATGGGAAATGAACCTGTGTTAGAGACGTTAACGAATACGGGCTCCAAAGTAGCCTTGTTGTCTTTCCGCACCACAGTAGAGAATATGTCTTCATATATTGCCTACAAGCTTAAGCAAGCAGGGTTGCCTTTGTACTCGGTAAAGCTATGGGAGACTCCAACCTCTTGGGCAGAGGTGCTGGCTGAAGATGTTCCGGATGAAGGGCCATCCTACCGTTTGTATGGAGGCTGTGATTGTGAGTAAGATTCCTGTAATTGAAATGTTCGGTCCAACTATTCAAGGCGAAGGTGCGGTAATTGGAGTGAAGACGATGTTTGTCCGCACCTATGGCTGCGATTATCGCTGCGGCTGGTGTGACTCCGCTTTTACTTGGGATGGTACGGCTAAGAATAAGGTTCGCATGATGGAAGCAGAGGAAATCATAAATGAATTATTGGCGTTAGCTGGAGATAATTTCGACTGTGTTACGATTTCAGGCGGTAATCCTGCCTTGATTGGTGAAGGAATGGGTACCTTCATCAATCTGCTTCATGAGCGTGGAATAATAGCAGCGATAGAAACTCAGGGGAGTAAATGGCAGGATTGGTTCAATGACGTGGATGTGCTGACAATCAGTCCTAAACCCCCAAGCTCAGGAATGACAACGAATTGGGAAATGCTAGATAACATCATGAGTAAGATGGAGAAACTGGGTCGTTCTACGCATAGCTTGAAGGTCGTAGTGTTTGATGATAAGGATTTTGATTATGCGAAAAACGTTCACCAGCGATATCCGAATGTGCAGCTCTTTCTGCAGCCTGGTAATGATGATGTCACGGAAGAGGGCAACATTTCTGCTCGGCTTCTGGGAAGGCTGGAGTGGTTGTTTAATAAAGTAATCGTGGATTCGGATATGAACAAGGTTCGTGTACTTCCACAGCTGCATGCATTGATCTGGCATAATAAGCGTGGCAAATAAATGATTGATGAAATCGTCCGGGTATCTGCTTACAGATACTCGGTTTTTATTTTTAACAGTTGTAACTTCTAGTAGGTAGATAGTCTGTCCCAGTTTCTGGTATGATTTTAAAAAAAGCTCTTGGAGGTTATTCATTTGGAACAATCAACAGCATTATTAATTATCGATGTTCAAGAAGCCATGTTCTCCTATGATCTAAAGCTGTACGATGAAGAGGGTGTGATGGACAGGATTGTCTCCCTTCAGCAAAAAGCTCGATTAGCAGGTACTCCTATTGTGTATATTCAACATACCGAAGATGAGGAGTACACAAAAGGTACACCCACTTGGCAGATCAGTCACCGCATCACACCGCAGGAAGGCGAAGTTATCGTTGAGAAGCCTACTTGGGATGCTTTTCACCGAACGGAACTGCAAGATGAACTCCAAAAGCTCGGGATCACGGATCTGGTGATCTGTGGGATGCAAAGTGAATTCTGTCTGGATACGACAATAAGACGCGCATACAGCATGGGATATAAAAGTGTACTGGTCTCAGACGCTCATAGCACCTTTGATAATGGGGTTCTGAGTAGTAGGGAGATCGTTAAGCATCATAATGCGATAATTGGAGGTAGATTCGCCCAGTTACGAGCTGAAAGCGAGGTTCAGTTCTAGATGAATACACCCCAGGCTGCCATGAAGCCTATTCAGCGTTCTCGCCTTAGATTGTTTGCTGGCAAACGATATTTTATTTGGAAAAGATATTTGAAATGGTGCACTGGACGAAGCAAAATAGCGAAGCAGCGTACGGATGAAACTTTAACTTATGCAGCTATGACTCATGCTACCCCGTTATTAAGAAGTCTTCGGAATGTAGATATGGTGCTTCAATACAATAAAATAACTAACTTACGGCTGGCAATTGCGAAGCTGGATGGACTTGTTGTGCAGCCGGGGGAGACTTTTTCCTACTGGAGAAGTATTGGTAAGCCCACTAAGCGAAAAGGGTATCTGGAGGGTATGGTGCTACATTATGGTGGTTTTCATTCCGGGGTTGGAGGAGGCTTATGCCAGTTGTCTAATCTGATCTATTGGATGGCACTGCATACGCCACTTACCGTTATGGAACGGCATCGTCACAGTTATGATGTATTTCCAGATGAACAACGTACGCAACCTTTTGGAAGCGGGGCGACCTGTTCTTATAACTATTTGGATCTTCAATTAAAAAATAACACCGCTCAAACGTATCAACTAAAGCTCTGGCTGGACGATAGCCATTTACACGGGGAGTGGAGATGCAATGAGCAGGCGCTTTATGATTATGAAGTATACGAAAGTGATCATAGGATTAGTCTAGAGCCTTGGGGCGGATATATACGCAGTAACAAGATCAGTCGAAAAGTATATACACGCTCTGGAGATCTAATTGGAGATGAAGCTGTAACTGATAATTACGCACTAATGATGTATTCCCCGCTTCTTCATGGATAAGAGGTTAGGACTTAGGGATATAACATAGAAAGGCATGAAAATTATATCTCTAGACCATCTCCAAAGGAGCGGATTAACAGCATGAAAGCACTAACCTACCAAGGGAAGAAAAAAGTGAAAGTTAAAGAAGTAGCTGATCCGACGCTTGAGAAAAAAGATGACATCCTCGTTCGGATTACCACTACGGCGATTTGTGGCTCGGATCTGCACATTTATAACGGGGAAATACCAGGTATGCATGATGATTATGTTATTGGTCATGAGCCGATGGGGATAGTTGAGGAAGTGGGACCTGATGTAACTAAAGTCAAAAAAGGTGACCGAGTCATCATCCCCTTTAATGTCGCCTGTGGGCAGTGTTTTTTCTGCAAGCATGAGATGGAGAGCCAATGCGACAATGCTAATGACGCCAAGGACACAGGCGGTTATCTTGGTTATTCCGATACTTATGGGGGCTTTGCAGGCGGACAAGCTGAATTGCTGCGGGTTCCTTATGGTAATTTCGGCCCTTTTGTCGTTCCTGAGGATGCAGAAATGGAAGATGAGAAAATTCTTTTCATATCTGATATTGTGCCTACTGCTTGGTGGGGAGTAGAAAGCGGCGGAGTGAAGCCAGGGGATACAGTCATTGTTCTCGGCTGCGGTCCTGTTGGACTGCTTACTCAGAAGTTTGCCTGGATCAAAGGTGCCTCAAGAGTCATTGCGGTTGATCATATTGGCTATCGTCTGCAGCATGCGAAGCTGACCAATAATGTTGAAGTTTATAATTTCGAAGAGATCAAGGATATTGAAGCTCATTTGAAGGAGATAACACATGGGGGCGCAGATGTAGTTATTGACTGTGTAGGTTTAGATGCCAAAATATCTGCTTTGGAGAAAGTGGAAACCACTCTGAAGCTACAGGGAGGCTCACTCAGTGCATTTAGAATGGCCTCGGATATCGTACGTAAATTCGGAACTATTCAGCTTGTGGGAGTTTATGGGCTTAATTACAATATGTTCCCTTTGGGTCATCTATTTGAACGCAACATTACTTTAAAAATGGGACAAGCGCCGGTGATTCACTATATGCCGTTGCTGTATAAGATGATTAAAGAAAATAAATTTGATCCTACAGATATCATTACGCATCGCCTGCCAATTAGTAAAGCGGAGCATGGCTATGACGTTTTTAGTGAGAAAAAAGAGGATTGCATCAAGGTTGTTCTGAAGCCGTAGCCTTTTAAGAAGCATGAGCTTTCGTCAGAAATGACATTGCTTGTGCTTTTTTTAGTGAAATCTTATGAAAATAGATGCATTTTTTCACGGTCTGCGTTAAATTAACATAAGTGACTTAAGATATTGAAAGGACGCGTAACATGTGAAACTTAAAAAACCGCCACTTCCGATTCCACTATTAATGTTGATAGGGATTGTGGCCATCTCCTTTTCCGCCATTTTTATTAAATGGTCTGATGCACCTGCATCTATACAAGGCATGTACAGATTATTATTTACCTCACTGCTGATGCTACCTTTTGCAAGACCCTATAGTGGAGCTGCTTTTGCTCTTCGTAAAAAAGACTGGCTAATGCTCATCCTCTCAGGCGCAATGCTTGCGCTGCACTTTTTGCTATGGATGGGATCATTGAAGTATACTTCGGTAGCTAGTTCAACAATGATCATGGCGCTGGAGCCTGTATTTATTATGCTGGGTGTTTATTTTTTGTATAAGGAAAAGACAGCTCTGTCCGCTATTCTAGGGCTTGGCATTGCGATTGGCGGTGTCGTGTTTATCGGCTGGGGTGATATCGGCATCTCTGCGGATAATCTAAAAGGTGATCTATTATCGGTCGGAGGCACTGTCGCGGTAGCTGTACATATGCTGATCGGTCAAAAGCTAGTGGTGCGTATGCCCTCTTACTTATATAGCTTGATTGTCTTCTTATCAGCCGCTGGCGTGTTTGCCGTATACAATCTGTTCATGGGGATTTCCTTTTTTAATTATCCGGACAAGGAATGGGGAATCTTTGTATTGTTAGCAGTGGTGCCAACGGTGTTTGGCCATATTTTGTTTAATTGGTTACTACAATATGTATCCGCGACTACGGTTTCAATGAACATTTTAGGAGAACCAGTGGGTGCCAGTATCTTAGCGTATTTACTCTTGGGTGAACAGCTAACAACCTTACAATGGGCAGGTGGGCTGCTCGTTATGATTGGCCTCGCAGTATATTTGTACGCGGGAAGAAGGAAAACTATCCGGATGGCTGATGCCATTCAGAATGCTTCATAACAGATATTTTACACATAAAGGGGTAGCAATGGATGGAAGAGCAGAATCAATATTCAAATAATCAGGCAGAAAAAAACGCTGTGCCAACAAGCGAAGAGCTTTGGAACGAAGATACTTATACCGCTTGGGTAACTCGGTTTGGTACACCGTCAGAAGCAGCTGCAAAATTAATAAAGGAACCAAGTGCAAAGCTTCACCCGCTCCTTTCTTTTTTTGGAGAGGTGAAGGGGAAGAAAATGATGAATTTAATGGGCTCAAACGGGATGAAGGCCGTGGCACTCTCATTACTAGGTGCGGAAGTAACGGTTGCTGACTTCTCGGAAGCCAATGCGCGATATGCGGCTGATCTTGCCCAAGAAGCAGGGGTACCACTAACCTATATCGTCTCAGATATTCTTAAGCTGCCAGAAGACGTCCTTGATGGTTCATATGACATCGTCTTTGCAGAGTTAGGAATTGTTCATTACTTTACCAACCTTACACTATTCATGGAAACAGCTCGCCGATTGCTTTCTCCTGGAGGCGTATTTGTACTCCGCGATTTTCATCCGGTAACGACCAAGCTTATTTCCTCGAAGGGATCTACTGCGAAGGTACGCAAACACAAAGTAAACGGAGATTATTTTGACTCATCATTGGAAGAGAAGAAGGTATCCTATTCCAAGTATTTGCCTTCCACAGGTAAACCAGCAGGTGAACAAGAGCATAGTGTTGTGTATTGGCGCCGCTGGACACTCGGAGAAATTGTAACCGCAGCAGCTAATAGCGGACTAGTGATCCGCCAATTAGTTGAAGAACCTAATCTATCCTCCGACGTGTATGATAAGGGAATTCCTAAGACCTTCACATTGGTGGCTGGAAATGGCGCAAGCCTTTAGGAGGGTTCGCTGACATGTGATTTTTAGGGTATAACATTTGTGCTGAACTGAGGTGCTCTCGGTTCAGCTTTTTTTGTATGTAAAACATAAAATTTTAAACTTTTTTACGGAGATTATTCCATTACAATGGCAACTTATAGGGAATACAATGATTTTACATTCCGGATTGAAAGCGATTACTTTAAGGGTTAAGGCATTCTCAAAGAATTTGAGGTGGATATCAAAATGAACGAAGTGTTGCTTCGTATGGAGGGAATCAACAAGTTTTTTCCAGGTGTTCATGCTTTGAATGAATGTCAATTTGAGCTGAAGCGTGGGGAAGTTCATGCGTTAGTAGGAGAAAATGGCGCTGGCAAGTCTACCCTTATGAAGATTGCGACAGGTGTCTATTCCAAGGATGCTGGTCAAATGTGGTACAAGGGAAATGAAGTGGAGATTGTTAATACCCGTGAAGCACAGGAGCTTGGAATTAGTATCATCCATCAGGAATTGAATTTAATGCCTCATCTTACGGTCGCCCAGAACATTTACATTGGACGAGAGCCGCGTAAAGCTCTGAAATGGTTCGTTGATGATGTGGAGATGAACCGAAAAGTTCAGGTACTGTTTGATCAAATGAATCTGAAGCTGGATCCCAGAGTTTTGGTATCAGACCTGACCGTTGCTAATCAGCAAATGGTTGAAATCGCTAAAGCCTTGTCTTTCCAAGCCGAGGTATTGATCATGGATGAACCAACCGCCGCGTTAACAGATACAGAAATTAACGAGTTATTTCGAATGATTGAGCAGCTACGAGATAAAGGTGTGGGAATTATTTATATCTCTCACCGCATGGATGAATTGAAGCGAATTACAGACCGCATTACAGTTATGCGTGATGGTTGTTATGTAGATACCGTTCGTACCGATTCAATAACGATTGATCAGATCATCAGCATGATGGTTGGACGTGAATTATATCAAACGTCGAAACCAACGATTGCGAAACAGACTCAGCAAGTTGTCTTAGAAGTTCGGAAGCTTTCTAGAGGGCATGCGTTCAAGGATATTAGCTTTCATCTGTATAAAGGTGAGATTTTGGGCTTCGCTGGTTTAATGGGAGCTGGACGTACCGAGGTTGTACGTGCCGTATTTGGTGCCGATCCCATCGATGAGGGTGAAATTATGCTCCATGGAAAATCGGTTCGGATACGTCAGCCACATCAAGCGGTACAGCATGGTATTGGGTATTTGTCCGAAGACCGCAAACGTTTCGGATTGCTTGTGGATATGGATATCAGCATGAATAATGCGATTGCCTCCTTTTATAAATTCCGTAATTCATTTGGCTGGATGAAGGAGCGGGAGATGCGAAGCTCAGCGGAGCAGCATGTTGAAGCGCTAGCCACCAAAACTCCAAGTGTAGGTCAAAAGGTTAAGTTTCTGTCCGGAGGTAATCAACAGAAAGTGGTCATCGGCAAGTGGTTGACTAGAGACTGTGATGTACTCATCTTCGATGAGCCCACACGAGGTATTGATGTAGGCGCGAAAAGTGAAATTTATAAGCTGCTGGATCAGCTTGCGAGCGAAGGGAAGGCGATCATTATCATTTCTTCAGATCTTCCTGAGATTCTAAGAATGAGCCACCGGATTATCATTATGTGTGAAGGGCGTATAACAGGAGAACTCCCCGCAGAAGAAGCATCGCAGGAGGCGATTATGAAATATGCGACGAAACGTTCATAACTGTTCAAGAGTTAACCGGAGGTGTCAGGACTATGAAGATCGCGGATAAAGAGATTAGTCAGCCAGCGGGTATGAAGCAATCGGGAGGGCAATCCGGATTCAAACAAAAAATATTGGCATTTGCCAGTCTGATCATATTGGTCATCGTATTTTCTTTATCCTCCAGCAACTTTTTTCAATTCTCAAATCTTGTCGGAATTCTAGTTTCTACAGCTGTAATCGGAGTATTAGCGCTTGGAGCTACCTTTGTTATTATTACGGGCGGCATCGACCTTGCTCTCGGTACTGTAATGACATTCTCATCTGTTATGGTTGGAGTCATTATTACATTCTGGGGTCTGCCCGTCCCGGTAGGCATTGTAGGTGGGATTCTGGCTGGAGCACTGTGTGGCTTTGTCAGCGGTTTGATGGTGGCGAAGATGAACATTCCACCCTTCATCGCCACTCTGGCGATTATGATGGTCACCAAAGGCTTGTCGCTTGTCATCACCGGTGCCAAACCTATATATTTCAACGATGATCCGATCTTCGCCAAGATCGCCATGGGTAAAATGATCCCCGGTATACCCAACACCATCGTTATCTTCTTATTACTCGGTATGATCGCAAGCATAATCTTGTCTAAGACGATTATTGGGCGTTACAACTTCGCGCTTGGCAGTAATGAAGAAGCTACTCGCTTATCAGGTGTGAACACAGTCAAATGGAAGATTATTATCTATTCCATTACAGGGATTTTTAGTGGAATCGCAGGTATCCTGATGGCATCACGTCTGAATTCAGCACAGCCATCACTGGGCACCGGTTATGAACTAGAGGCTATTGCGGCAGTGGTCATTGGCGGAACTTCCTTAAGTGGAGGTGTAGGTTCTATTCTAGGCACGATTATTGGCGCACTGATTATGAGTGTGCTGACGAATGGCTTACAGATTATGTCCGTGGCTCAGGAATGGCGGACGGTCATTGTCGGTGTTGTAATCATCATTGCGGTTTACGCTGATATTCTACGCCGCCGTAAGCAATAAACTTGGTATGATCTCCATCCGGAGTGATATACAAAGCAAATGACGAGGGGGAAGATTCAAATGAAACTGCGTCGTAGAGGGTTTATTATGCTTGCCAGTCTATTGTTAGTCACTACTTTGCTGAGTGCATGTAACAACAATGATAGTAACAAAAGTGCATCCGGTTCAGACAAACCATACATTCCAGTCATATCAAAAGGGTTCCAGCATCAATTCTGGCAAGCGGTAAAGCAAGGAGCGGAGAAAGCTGCTAAGGAGTTTGATGTTGAGATTACCTTCGAAGGTCCAGAAAATGAGAGTCAGGTGGATAAACAAATTGAGATGCTGCAAACCGCTCTCGATAAGAAGCCAGCTGCAATTGCGCTTGCTGCACTGGACAGCAAAGCTGCGATTCCTTATCTAGAAAAGGCAAAGGAAAATAAGATTCCGGTCATCGGCTTTGACTCTGGTGTAGACAGTGATATCCCTGTAGCAACAGCAGTGACTAACAATAAAGCAGCAGCTGCTTTGGCCGCAGATAAAATGGCTGAACTGATTGGCAAGAAAGGTAAAGTGGGCCTTGTCATACATGACCAAACGAGCAGCACAGGGCAACAGCGTCGCGATGGCTTCTTGGAACAAATGAAAGCAAAATATCCGGATATTCAAGTGTTAGAGCCGCAATATGGAGGTGGAGATCAGTTAAAGTCCACAGACCTTGCGAAAGCGATGATGCAGGCAAATCCGGATCTGAAAGGAATCTATGGCTCTAATGAAGGCTCTGCTGTAGGTGTGGCTAATGCAGTTAATGAATTGCAAATGAATGGTAAGATCGTAGTCGTCGGCTTTGATTCTGGCAAGCAGTTGATGGATGCTATCCGCAGTGGTGTTGTGGCTGGTGCTGTTACACAAGACCCCATTGGTATTGGCTATCAAGCTGTGAAGGCAGCTGTGCAAGCGATTAAAGGGGAAGCGGTTGAAAAGAACATCGACACGGGGTTCCACTGGTATGATAAAAACAATATGGATTCCGATGAGATCAAACCTCTACTATACGAATAGAGTTTAATAATAGAGGTTGCCTCACGTAGGCGGCCTCTATTATGCTTATGCTGATAAGTTCAAAGTTGTGGAGGTGTTGGATGTATAAAATAATTCTGGTTGATGATGAAGATGAGGTTCGTGAAGGGATCAAACAGAAGATTACATGGAGTAAATATGGGTTTGAGCTGGTTGGTGATTTCGATAATGGCAGAGATGCACTGGAAGCAATCGAGCAGCATCGGCCTGACGTAATTATTACTGATATTTGTATGCCTTTTATGGATGGACTAGGATTGGCCAGAGCTGTGATGGATAGGTACCGGGATATGAAGGTCATTATCGTCACTGGATATGAAGACTTCGAATATGCGAAGCAGGCCATAACACTGAAGGTGACTGAGTACTTATTAAAACCGATTAATGCACGTGAGTTTGCTGAATTTCTAAGTAAGATGAAGCAGGAATTAGATGAAGAGCATCTACAAAAAGCGAATTTAGTTAAGCTTCGTATGCAACTTAGTCAGAGTCTTCCATTGCTGCGGGAACGATTTTTGGAGCAGCTGGTAACTACTCGAATGAAAAGCGAAGAAATCGAGAAAAAATTGAGTTATTTTCATATTCCGTTGCAGGGTCAAGTGTACCTTGCGCTCGTTATAGATATAGAACTGGAGAAACGAAGCCAGGACCTAGCTTTTGATGCAGAGCTACTGCGTTTCGGCGCCTTTAACATTGTTCAAGAGCAGCTGGAGAAAGAGCAAGATGGAGTGGTATTCCAGACGAGAGATGGAAAAATCGCTGCGATAAGATCCGGCAATTCGGAGACGTTAGAAGTAGCAACGCAGCTTCTTGCAGAGCAAGTCCAGAGTAGCTTAAATAAATATTTGAAGCTGTCATCCACCATAGGCATCGGTAGAAAATATAATACTTTGCAACAAATTCCACTATCCTTCCAAGAAGCGGTCTCCTCCATAGAATATCGTTACCTTTTAGGCATAGATAAAGTTATCTCCATACAGGATCTTGAGTTTGGCAAGGGATTGGATCAGGCGCATTTCACCTCATGGGAAAAGCAATTTATATCCGCTTTAAAGACAGGTAAAGCTTCTGCTGTATCGGAAATTCTGTTGAAGTGGTTTCAGGAGCTTAAAAGTAATACCTCCTCTATAGAAGGCTGCCGTAGCAGCATCTATCAGCTGCTGGTTTCTTTGATGAACTATGTGGTCGACATCGGCTTCCCAAATACAGTAGTTGTTTCGCATAATATGTTTGCAGAGGTTGCTGCGCTTAAGACTTTAGATGAAGCAAGGAATTATCTGGAGAGGACTTGCCATGAGCTGATACTTAAACTATCGGAACAGAGAACAACGGTTCGGACTTCTCAGATGCAAGCCGCAGAAGCTTATATTCGCGAGAATTATTGTAATGACAGCTTTTCACTCAATGAGCTGTGTAGCCATATTTTTATGAGCATCAGTTATTTCAGTGCAACTTTTAAACAGCACACCGGTGAAACATTTATAGAGTATCTGACTCGACTCCGTTTGGAAAAAGCAAAAGAACTCCTTACGGTCACACAGTTGAAGACATATGATATCGCTGCCAGAGTTGGTTATGCTGATCCACAGTATTTTAGTGTTATTTTTAAACGTAATGTAGGAAGCACACCGAAGGAATATCGACACCGGCAGAAGGAGAATCTCTCTCTATGAGATCACAGCGCTTTTTCCGCAGCCGAAGTATTCATACTAATATTGCTGTCTCCTTTTCACTTCTTATCCTCTGCACAACTATTGTCCTGAGTTATACTTCCTATCGCCTGTCCTCAGCCGCGGTCAAGGGCAATTCTGTAGCCTATACTTCACAGTTAATAGAACAAGTAAAACTGAATATCGAGAATTACATTGGCAATATGGAGAGCATAGCCGCTCTGGTGTTAACTAGCAGTGATCTAGAGAAGTATATAAAAGGCTCGAATTTAGATAAAGAAGAGGCACTTAAGAATAAACTGCTTGCCAGTCATTATCTCCGGTCAGTGGTTCAATCCCGCTCGGATATTTCCTCTATATTATATGCAGGCTCAGATGGCATGACCGTTTCGGATCGACAGCATGCTGTTTTGAAACCGCTTCCTGAACTAATAGCTCAAGATTGGTATCAAAAAGCTATGAATCAATTAGACGTTGCAGTTTCTTCCTCTCATGTGCAGCACATCTTTCAAGATGAATACCGGTGGGTAGTCTCGATCAGCCGAAAACTCTCGAATGCGAATGCTATGACGGAAGCGGATCAACAAGGTGTACTGCTCGTAGATCTCAATTACAGTGTAATTAATAATCTATGTAAACAAATCGAACTGGGAAAACGAGGTTATGTTTTTATCGTCGATCCCGCAGGTAGCCTTGTCTATCATCCACAACAGCAGTTGATCTACTCCCAGCTCAAGTTCGAACAATTAGAGACGGTCCTTGGGATCAAGAGTGGATCTGTTACGGTTAACACGGGGAATGATCAGAAACTGTACACTGTGGACACTACCAGCTTTGGCTGGAAAATAGTTGGAGTCACTTATCCGGATGATTTGGTCGCGAACAAGCAACGTATGCAAGGAACCGCCGCCTTATGGGGAGCAATTAGTTTGATTTTTGCTATGGCTATATCGATATTTCTCTCTTACGCACTGACCAAACCGCTGAAGAATTTGGAGCTGAATATGAAAAAAGCGGAACGTGGAGAGTTCGACATACGCGTGGAGATTGAGAGCACGAATGAAATCGGCAAGCTTGCTCGTACGTTTAATCTCATGATGATGAAGATTAAAGAGTTAATGGGACAGATCGTTCTGGAGCAAGAGATGAAACGTGTGAGTGAACTGAAGGCACTGCAAGCGCAGATTAAACCTCACTTTTTGTACAATACACTTGATTCGATTATTTGGATGGCAGAGACAGGAAAGATGGAGGAAGTGGTTGAGATGACTTCATCTCTATCCAAGCTGCTTCGTTCAACAATTGGTGAGGGTGAGGAATTGATTCCGCTGGCCAAAGAATTAGAGCATATTCGGCACTATTTAACGATTCAGAACATGCGTTATCGTAATAAATTCACTTATTCCATAGAGGTACAAGAAGATATCCTAACCTGCAGCATTTTAAAAATGGTACTTCAGCCTTTGGTTGAAAATGCGATCTATCACGGCATAAAACATAATCCTGAGCAAGGGCACATTCTGATCCGAGCAAGACAAGAACAGAACGATATTATCGTACAGGTCATTGATGACGGTATTGGGATGGATGAAGAGCAAATGGGTAAGGTACTGCTGCAAAAATCAGATTTCAAGACTGGCAGCGGTGTAGGTGTCGCGAATGTGAACCATCGTATCCAGCTGTATTTCGGTGTGAAATACGGTTTGTCTTTTGCAAGCGAGATGGAGGAAGGAACGACGGCCACTTTACGAATACCTGTGATTTATGAGGAGGAGAGTCAATGAGCGCTTTACGGTCAAAAATTGGCCTGTATACTCTGCTACTGCTCTTCATTGTTACTTTGGGTTCATTAGCCTATCGTATGTTTACAAATGAGCTTGACGCAAAGGTTAGGACCATTATTTATGTGCCCAAGACTATCGATAGCAGTATTGAATTCTGGGAAGTGATGAAACAAGGTGTGGCAACAGCGGCTAGGGAGTTCGGCGCAGAGGTTCGCACGGTTGGAACGGATACAGAGCTTGATGTAGATCAACAGATAGAACTGCTGGAGCAAGCAATTAAGGAGAAGCCTGACGCCATTATTTTATCAGCTACAGATTATTATCGCCTCATTCCAATCGCGGAAAAGATCAAATCAGCTGGCATTACGCTTATTACTGTAGATTCGGGCTTAAGCGGTGGTGTATCAGAGAGCTTTATTGCTACAGACAATTATGAAGCAGGACGTAAGGCAGGGCAGGAGTTAAGAAAATATATTGATCCGGAGGATAAAGTCGCTATCGTTAACTTTGTACAAGGCTCTGCCACCGCAATTGAGAGGGAAAGAGGGGCTCGTGATTCCCTTTTAGAGAATGGAGTTCATGATGTGCAGCCTACATTATTCAGTGATGGTTCCGTGCGAAAAGCGTACCAGTTAACTGTTGATTTACTAAAGGACGAGCCAAATCTAAAGGGGATAATAGGTCTTAATGAACCTTCAACACTAGGGGCTGGGCAGGCGATTATGAATATGGGATTTCAAGACAAAGTGAAATTATTTGGGTTCGACAATTCTAGCAATGAGGTGAAGCTCCTCGAAAAAGGGATCTTGCTTGGCACGGTTATGCAGAAGCCTTTTAATATGGGGTACTTAGCTGTGAAGACGGCGATTGAAGCTGTTGAGGGTGAGAAAGTGGAACGGATAATAGATACAGGCTCCGTGATCATCACGAAGGAGAATATGTATTTAAGTGAAAATGAGAAATTAATGTTTCCTTTTATAGAATAAATGAACAAGGAAGCTTCTAAAACCGTTTGTGGCTTTAGAAGCTTCCTTGTTTTTTTAAAGATCAAGAGTCGTTACTATATCAACAAAGGATTGCTGCAACGGTGTTAAAATATGATCTTTACGCCAGCCGAGCACAAACCCGCCGCTTTCAGGCAGAATCCCTGGCAGGTTGGCATAGCTAAGCTTGCCTAGCTCAATCTCAGCTTTAACCGCCGCTTTAGAACATATACCAACACAATCACTCCCGCTAACTAGCTGCTTAATCACTTCTGGAGAATTCAGCTCGGATCGGTTCCATAAACGGATTTGATTGAATTGTGCCCATTGATCGGCATACCCTCGTAAACAAGATCCTTGCTCATGCTGAATCCACGGCTCATTGGCAATTAGTTCAGGTGTTAATTTCTCTAGGCCTTCAAATGGATGACCAGTTGCAAAAATTAGGACAGGTTCATCACGGACAATAAGCTGAAAATCAAAAGATTCGTCCTGCCAATCCGCAGTATGTAAAATGGCCATCTGAATATCCCGACTACGGAGACGCTCACGTAACAAAGAATCGCTTTGAACAGTCAAAGAGTTGTTAATCCCCGGATAGAGTTTCATGAATTGGATTAACACATTAGGTAAAATATAAGTTGCAGGAATAAAACTGGCTTCCAGCTCTAATATTCCTTTTGAGGGGGAAGAAAATTGTTTAACTGTGCGCTCAGCTTCTGCTGTGAGAGAGACGATTTTGAGGGCGTATTGATAAAGGGCTCGTCCAGCATCCGTAAGCAGCACTCTTCCGCTTCGGTAAAGAAATAGAGGGGTTCCGAGCTCAGCCTCCAGATTCTTCATATGAAAAGAAACAGTTGGCTGTTTAAGGCCTAATTCTGCGGCTACATCGGTTACTTTTTTATATTTTTCAATTAGAACTACGATGTTCAATTTCATAATATTCATGACTTTCCTCCACATAATGCTAAGTTGGATTATAAATTATATCTCCATTATAGATTATATCTATACAGATATATACTTTATATTGGTATTTTTTTCGTTCGCTTTACAAAGATAAGAAGTTTCTCTAACGAACGAGCTCTAGAATAAGAAGAGTCAGAGGGGCCAAGAAGTCCCGGACAACATATAACATATGCGTTTGATGAACTTTTACAGTAACCATGCATATGGGGGCCAAGCTCCACAACACCATGTTAAAGCTTTCGAAGCCAGTTTGGTATGAACTGATCAGGGAGCCATGCTAACAAACCATTTAGGAGGAGACAAAACAATGCAATTCAAAAAATCATGGATCATGACTTTGGCTTTAACAAGCGTACTGGCACTATCGGCTTGCGGTAACGGCGGGGCAAACAACACAGGAGGAAACGCTGCAGCAACTAACGAAGGAAGCGGCGGCGCTGAAATAAGTGGTTCGATTCTGGCTTCAGGTTCAACAGCATTACAACCCTTGGTTGAGCTGGTAGCAGAGAATTTCATGGATAAAAACACTGGCGTGGACATTCAAGTTCAAGGCGGTGGCAGTGGTACTGGTCTTACTCAAGTAGCTGAGAAACAAGTAGATATCGGAAACTCTGACGTATTCGCAGAAGAAAAATTAAAAGATGCAGATGCAGAAAAAGCAGCAGCACTCGTAGATCATCAAGTAGCAGTAGTAGCGATCGCAGCAGTATCTCATCCTGATGCTGGTGTGGATAGCTTGACTAAACAACAACTGGTGGACATTTTCACTGGTAAAATCACTAACTGGTCTGAAGTCGGCGGAGCGGATCAAAAAATCCAAATCATCAACCGTCCAGGCAGCTCCGGTACTCGTGCAACCTTTGAAAGCTTTGCGCTTGGAACCAAAACAGAAGATATCCCAGGTTCGATTCAAGAAGATTCCTCCGGTACGGTTAAGAAAATGATCGGTGAAACTCCAGGGGCAATCGGATACCTTGCTCTTTCTTACCTGGATGATTCCATTAAAACACTTAGTCTTGACGGTGTAGAAGCATCTGTTGACAATGTTGTTTCGGGTAAATACCCAGTATGGGCTTACGAGCATATGTACACAAATGGTGAACCTAACGCAACAGTAAAAGCATTCCTCGACTTTTTCTTAACTGACGAAGTGCAAACAGGTGAAGTTGTTGAACTTGGATACATCCCAGCTGTTAAAATGCAAGTTGTTCGCGACGTTGCAGGAACTGTTACCGCTAAGTAATTTAATTCTAGGCAATGTTATTGATTAGAATCTCAAGTGATTAGAGGCGGATACATCTGCCTCTCTTTTCACTTTAGAAAGAGGGAGCAATTGAGGGTGAAACTAAAGAACTCACGATTCGAAAAACATCATATTGAAGATTTTGTTGGACGTACTTATATGTCCTTCTGTGTATTACTGTTGATAACAATCATTGTATCGATGGTATATTTTGTAGCGTCTAAAGGAATTTCAACCTTCACAAGTGGCAATGCTACAGTTTCTGAATTTCTATTCGGTACAAAGTGGTCGCCTGAAGCGGATACGCCTTCCTTCGGAGCTTTTCCATTTATCTCGGGGTCCTTTTTGGTTACTTTGCTTGCCGCATTGATTGCTAGTCCACTTAGCTTATGCGCTGCGTTATTTATGACTGAGATTGTTCCAGGGTGGGGCAAAAAATTACTTCAACCTGTTATTGAGCTTTTGGCAGGGATTCCTTCGGTAGTATATGGTTTCATCGGATTAAGTGTAATTGTACCGTTTCTACGCAACAACCTGCCGGGCCAAGGCATCGGGGTAGCTGCAGGCGCGCTTGTGCTCTCGGTAATGATTCTTCCGACGATTACAAGCGTGGCTGCAGACGCGCTGGCTTCATTGCCGCAAAACTTAAAAGAATCTTCCTATGCGCTTGGTGCCACCCGGTGGCAGACGATTTCGCGGGTGATTATTCCAACAACCTTTCCTGCCATTATGACAGGGATTGTATTGGGAATGGCTCGTGCTTTCGGTGAAGCACTCGCTGTACAAATGGTTATCGGGAACGCGCCATTCGTACCAAAATCACTCTTTGAGTCAGCTTCTACCTTGACCAGTGTGATCACACTCGGTATGGGGAACACGACCATGGGCTCACCTCACAATAATGCACTGTGGAGTATGGCACTGGTTCTCATGCTGATGACTTTCGTATTTGTCTTCTTTGTGAGAATGCTTGAAAGGAGAAATAAAATTTGAAGCCGAGAACCGTAAATAAAATTGCCACCAGTCTTATTGTATTTTTCGCGATGCTCATCGTTGTCATTCTACTTGGACTTTTGGGATATATCCTCTTTAGAGGCTTAAGCCATATCAGTTGGGATTTTCTTTTCTCCGCACCGCAAAAGATTCGTGCAGGTGGAGGGATCGGACCGCAGCTATTTAACTCCTTATTCCTGTTAGTACTGACGCTTATTATTACAGTTCCGCTTGGACTGGGTGCCGGTATTTATATGGCGGAATATGCTCGTCCCGGTAAGATTACCGGCTTTATTCGCTTGATTGTTGAAGTATTGTCATCTTTCCCTTCCATCGTAGTCGGCTTGTTTGGTCTATTGCTGATTGTTAACTATTTCAATCTGGGCTTCTCCTTAATCTCCGGTGCGCTGGCATTGACGGTCTTTAATCTACCGCTGATGGTGCGGATTACAGAGCAAGCTTTCCGTAGTGTTCCAAAACAACAAAAAGAGGCTGGTTTTGCACTAGGATTGTCCAAGTGGAAAATTGTTACCTCGGTGTTGTTTCCGGTAGCATTACCTACAATTATTACAGGTACTATCTTGTCCGCTGGCCGTGTCTTTGGGGAAGCAGCTGCCTTGATGTTCACAGCAGGGATGAGTAGTCCAAGATTGGATTTCACCAACTGGAATCCACTTAGTGCGAATTCACCACTGAATCCCTTCCGTCCAGCGGAAACGCTGGCTGTCCACATTTGGAAGGTCAACAGTGAAGGTCTAGCTCCAGACGCTGCACAAATTGCTGCGGGAGCTTCGGCGGTGCTTGTAATTATGGTGTTAATCTTCAATCTGGCAGCACGTTATTTCGGAAGATTTATTTATCGTAAGCTTACAGCTTCAAAAAGAATGAACTAATCATACAAATTAAAGTAGAGATGTAGGAGGAGTAATCGATGGGAACGTCGGCAACAGCAGTGCGTGAATCTTTTCAAACCGAAGACCTGAGTATTTTTTACGGAACATATGAGGCAGTAAAGGGGATAAGCCTTCCATTTGCTGAAAATACGGTTACTGCACTGATCGGCCCCTCCGGCTGCGGTAAATCAACCTTTCTTCGTTCTTTGAACCGGATGAATGACGAAATTTCTGGCTCAAAAACAAAAGGAAGCATCTGGATTGATGGAGTGGATATTAATGCTCCGGGTACGGATGTGATTAAGCTGCGTCAGAAGATCGGGATGGTATGGCAAAAGCCAAATCCGTTCTATAAATCGATTTACGATAACATCGCTTTTGGACCTAAATATCATGGCATTAAAGGTAAAAAGGCTCTTGATGAGATTGTTGAGAGCAGTCTTCGCAAAGCAGCATTGTGGGATGAGGTAAAGGATCGTTTAAAAGATTCAGCGCTTGCACTTTCCGGTGGACAACAGCAGCGTCTTTGTATTGCTAGAGCGTTGTCGGTTAACCCGCAAATCCTGCTCTTGGACGAACCAGCATCAGCTCTAGACCCGGTCTCCACAGGTAAAGTAGAGGAGCTAATCAAGGAGTTAAAAGAAGAGCTTCGCATCGTTATTGTGACACATAATATGCAGCAGGCAGCTCGGATCTCTGATTATACCGCATACTTTTATCTAGGCTCCCTTGTCGAATATGATAAGACGGATAAAGTCTTTACCAATCCAGAGAATCAAATGACGCAAGAATATATCATGGGCCGATTCGGCTGAAGCTGTGAACATCGTTCTTTCGGGAACGGTGTTTTTTTGTGAATTCAAAAGTTAATATGCAGAGAAACAATAACATCCGAAAGTTTCTGCGAAGTATATCGGTTGTTTTTATATGAAATTAACTGTGATTCGAATGGTTACCTGTTATTTGCAAAAGGTAGAAAGATGCTGTATCATTTGTGATAATGATTATCATTATTACTATATTAGGGAGTGGATCTTATGACGCAATCTCAACAGACTCAACAGAATAGTGTGGCCGAAATAATAAAAGAACGACGCTCGATTAAGCTTTTTAAAAAAGATCCACTTCCACAAGGCCTTTTAGAGGAATTATTAAATGTAGCGGTATGGGCACCGAATCATGGTGTGCGTGAGCCGTGGAGATTTATTGCCTTTCAAGGGGAAGGTTCGAAATTCCTAGCTGAATCTGCATTTGCTTTTGTAAAACGTGCTATAGCTGATCCAGAAGTGGCTGCTAAACGTAAAGAATATATCTCGAATATTCCATTAACAGTAATCGTAGTGATGCCTGAAGATCCTCGGCAGAGAGAGTGGGACGAGGATTTTGCAGCAGCGTCCGCACTTGTACAGAACTTCCAGCTCGCAGCTTGGGAGCAAGGTGTAGGAACGATTTGGAAGACTGATCCATACATCAACAACCCTGAATTCCGCACTAAAATTGGTGTGAAGCCCGGCGAAAAAATTGTAGCCATGATCCATGCCGGATATCCGGAGACTGTACCTGACAGCCGTCCACGCACAGACGCTTCGGAGCTGCTGAAGATCGTAGACTTCTATCCAGAGAATGGCGTAGTGGAATAAGGAAAGTCGAAGGCATTCGTATATTAAAAGCGGCGAAAGATCAAAAATATCGAAAAAGCGTCGAAAGATCAAAAAGATCGAAAGATCGAAAGATCAAAAGATCAAAAACATCGATAGATCATTAGCATCGAAAGATCAAAAGTATCCTTAGGGATGCTTTTTTTGTTGCTTAGACTAGCCGTAGTCGGGTGAGGGGGGAAGGGCTGCTAGGTGCTGATCACGTTTCGTTGCTGGTTCCTCTGCTGATGTGGCTCAACCTTCTACTTACTTCCTAATGATCTCCTACTGACCTCCTGCGGGCTTCCTACTGATCTCCGTATCGGACTGTATTGCAGCTATTTGAGCTTTTTGAGTCATTTTGCCGATCTATCGGACCGCATAGCTCTTATTACCATGTAACTGTGCAGAATTGGTGTGGTTATGAGTAAATAGCTGCAACTGGGTCCGATAGCACGTCAATTAGCTGCAAATCTACGAAATAAGGACTCCTCTGGACCTCTGTCAAGAAAGTGGACAGTCACGCAACAGACATTCTAGTCAATTGCTCAGCAAAACGAACTGGAGAAAGATACCCCAGCGCGCCATGCATTCGCTTGCGGTTATAGTAAAATTCAATATATTGAAAAAGTGTCTGGTAGGCTTGCTCCTTAGTTTTGAATCGCGGATTACAATAAATGAGCTCCTTTTTCAAAATGCTGTGCCACGACTCGATACAGGCGTTATCATAACAGTTACCTCTGCGGCTCATGCTGGACTCCATGCCATACGCTTTCAACTGCTTCGTGTATTCATGAGAAGTATATTGAGAACCTCTATCGGAGTGATGTAATAGACCCTTTTCCGGTTGTTTAGCTTCGTAAGCATCTTGTAAAGCGCCCGAAATCAAGCTAGTTTCCATATGGTTCTCCAAGCGCCACCCCACGATTTCGCGCGTGCAAAGGTCCATCACACTTGCCAGGTACAAGCGCCCTCCCCGGCAAGGAATGTAAGTAATGTCGGTAACCCATACTGAATTGGGTTTGAGTATTTTAAATTGCTGGTTCAGCGTATTCGGGGCAATCGGATGGTCATGATTGGAGTCGGTGGTCTGTACGCGATACGTTTTGGAGACAATGGAGCGAAGCTTCATATGTCGCATGTACACACTCACCGTGCGTTCGGTAACGGTATAACCTTCTTGATGTAACAGGCGGGTGATCTTCGGACTCCCATACCGCTTTTGATGGTCTGCAAAATGATACTGAATTCGCTTCATTATCGCAGCCTTACGAAGCATATGCGTACTGGTTTTTTCTGTCCGCCACTTGTAGTACCCGCTCCGTGACACATGTAGGGTCATGCACATCTTCTCCAAGAGAAACTCGGAGCGATGTTTTTCAATAAACTGGAATCTCAGTTCCTTGGTTTGCTGAAGATGTGCACTGCTTTTTTTACGATCGCTAATTCCTCTTCCACATCGGCAATCTTGTTATCTTTTTCTTGAAGTTGCCGACGCATCTCCTTCAACTGTGCCTCGAGTTCCCGTACTCGATCCACGCTAGCTGCCGGTTCATTCTTTAGTTCTCGATACTGGCTCATCCATTGATGCAGGGTACTTTTTGGGATGTTGAGCTCTTCCGCCAAGTCGCCCACTGTCTTTGTTTGCTCTTGAATGAACTGCACTGTCTGTTTTTTAAATTCTTCGTTATACCGTTGTCGATGTTCTCCCATGTGAACACACCTCCGTGGACTCATTATCGCCAGTCTGTTAACTACTGTCCACTTTTTATTCTAGCTTCACTCAGTCCGATGCAACGGCGAATAAGTGAACTAACTCCAAACTAACCCAAACTAACTAAAGACCCTCAGTATGTTACGGACTGTATAGCAGCTATTTGAGCTTTTTGAGTCACTTTGCCGATCTATCGGACCACATAGCTCTTATTAGCATGTAGAGGCGCAGAATCTGTGTGGTTATGAGTAAATAGCTGCAACTGAGTCCGATAGCTCGCCTAAAACGTTTGAAATGGTGAAATAAGATCAACTGAGTCCGAACCATCGGCAAAAGTGTGTTCACAAGCATGGGGGATAGTTCAAATCGCGCAAGAACCCAAAGTAACCTAAGAACCAAACCAATGATGTCTAGTTACCGAATTAACCCAAGTAAGCAAAGAAGCTCAAGTCACAAAAGTAGTCAAAAAAGTAAAAAGAGCCAAGATAACCTCAAGAATCTGATGAAGCTAATGAAGCTAATGAAGCTATTGAAGCTCAAGTAGGCTCAAGTAGGCGTATAACCCAAACTAACTAAAGAACCTCATGTTACGGACCGTATTGCAGCTATTTGAGCTTTTTAAGTCATTTTGCAGAAGTATCGGACCGCATAGCGCTTATTACCTTGTAGAGGCGCAGAATCTGTGTGGTTTTGAGTAAATAGCTGCAATTGAGTCCGATGCCCCGCAGAAAACACTCGAATTTGCATAATAAGGTCATCTGAGTCCGAAATATTGGCAAAAGTGTACTTACATACTAGCAAAGGCGGCGAGTTAGGCATCGCAGCTGACTGGCTATGTACTCAGTTACAATCACTCTTCACCATTTGATCCAACGGTGGGGAGAAAGTATTTCCTGACGGAGAGGGAATGGAAAATGAAGTCTGGATCCTAATATGAAACGTTGATCTTAATATGAAACGTTGCCCCTAATATGACACGTCGATCCTAAAGTCAAACGTTGATCCCACCAATTAAATGCAATATATAATGTACATAATGACCGATATAGATTACAATGGTGGAAAATGGAATGCATGACAAACATTAAAAGGGGTTATGGAGTGGGAGAGAACAAAAACATCAAGTTGAAGCTGGCTAGGATCCAAAAGAATCTTTCCCAAGAACAGTTAGCGGAAGTTGTAGGGGTTACACGGCAGACGATCGGCTTGATTGAAGCTGGTAACTATAACCCGACGATTAAGCTGTGCATAGCCATCTGCAAGGCGTTGGATACGTCATTAAACGATATTTTTTGGGAGGATTAGTTGTGAAAGGGCCAAAGATTAAAGACGAACGAATTATCACAGAAATTCAGAAGTTTAGTACGCACGGATTGTTGATTGTGTTAGTGGGATTTATGATTAGCCTTTTGGTAAAAGTATTTATCCTGGAGTGGGACATCAAATACTGGGTTGATACTTTTGGGATTATGCTGTTAGGTTGCTTGTATGTTACCGTTCGTTGTGTCAAAGATGGGATATACCTGCTGCCGAGTAAGGATGGAGAACTCAGACGGTTTAAGAAGATTCATTTAATATCGGGAGTTATCAGCACGATTATTTGGGCCACGCTAACATTTTTGCTTGATTTTAGAGAAGCGGGAGAAGTGGATATTAGAAAAAATATATCGAGTACTCTCGTGGGGGCGGTTGTTTTTTTCATAGGGGTCACTTGGGCGATGTGGTACATAATTAATAAATCCAACAAAAATGCTGACAAGAACATTGAGAATTAAAGATTAAAGATTAAAGATTAAATATTAAAGATAACCACTTCTTGCAAAACTAATGTCATTAGTTTATATTTAAGCTAATACCATTAGTTTATCGGAGGGGTAAGGATGAGAGTAACACGTGAAGGTCATTTATTGCAATTGACTTGGATGCCTAATTTTTTTCCAGTGAATTGTTACATTATTGAGGAAAACGATGGATTGACTTTAATAGATGCCGCTATGCCATTTAGTCTAAAAGGAATTATGGAGACTGAAGCGAAGCTAAATAAGAAGCTTACACGCATAATCTTAACGCATGCGCATGATGATCATATTGGGGCACTGGATGGACTGAAAAAGCAACGTCCAGAGGCTCAGGTGTACATCTCTGAGCGAGATTCGGCATTACTTCATGGAGATCGTTCACTTCGGGAAGGAGAACCTCAGACCCCTATTAAGGGAGGCGTGCCGAAGAAGATAGCTACCAAGCCAGACGTCCTTCTCCACGAAGGGGATACCATTGGCTCATTATCAGCGATTCACACTCCAGGACATACCCCCGGCTCTATGTCTTTCCTTGATTCACGCAGCGGTGCTGTAATCGTGGGGGATGCTCTTCAGACCTTCCGGGGAACTGCGGTGGCAGGAACCATCATCCCCCTGTTTCCTTTTCCAGCAATGGCTACATGGAATAAAGCTCAAGCTCTGAATAGTGCGATTAAGCTTCTAGAGTTATCTCCAGCTTTACTTGCTGTGGGTCACGGCAACTTACTTAAAGCGCCAAAGCAAGAGATGGAGAAAGCCATACGTAAGGCACAAATGATTCAGGATAGGAGTAATTAAATGTCACCTAGAGCAGGATTAGATCGTCACACGCTAGTGATTAGAGCAGCAGAAATTGCCGATGCTGAAGGTATAGAAGCTGTTACCTTGGCTGCACTAGCAGCTAAACTAGGTGTTCGTTCCCCGTCACTATATAACCATATAAATGGCCTGCAGGATTTGCGGACTGGGCTCGCCATTTACGGTTTAGAGTTATTATTTACATGCATGTCGAACGCAGCTGAGGGATTAAATGGAGATGCTGCTGTACACGCGATGGGCCGAGCATATGTGGATTTTGCTAGAAGTAGACCAGGTTTGTATGAGACTACACTACGAGCGCCTGAACAGGAGAACACGGAGCTTGAAGCGGCTGGTGAGCATATTTTGCAGTTTATAATTCAGGTGATGAAGAGTTATCAATTAGGTGAAGAAGGAGAACTTCATGCCGTAAGGGGATTACGGAGTATCCTACATGGATTCGCCTCTTTGGAGCAAAAGGGTGGATTTGGTATGGCGCTCGATACTAACGAGAGTCTAACCCGCTTGATTAGCACTTTTATAACCGGAATTGGAAATATGAAATCAGATTAAATTAGATTAGATCTAGGAGATGATGAACAAATGGGTCAGGAATATGAACAAGGTAGTGTCACCACTTATGGGGAAACAGCAGAGATTATTGCGAAATTGGGGATTTTACCGCTTGCTGCGCTGATTCCCGGGCACCCGTCTTTAAACGGCTTGACTAAGCCCGAGAATTGGCATACTGGGACAGATTTAGATCCGTGGTCATGGCGTGCGCAGTTTCCAGGTGAGGGCCTTGCAGGATACGGAAAGTTTATTAAGAAAAAGGCTATTTTGGTCTCAAGGGAGTGGTTCCCGGCATTTGTAGCAGCAGTAGGCAGTACCAAATCTATTGAAGAGCGGTATAAGGATGGGTTGGCTAGTAAAGAAGCTGTGACCTTACTGCAGATTGTTCGTGAACATGAAGGCATTGATACACGTAAACTTCGGGCA
Source organism: Paenibacillus sp. FSL H7-0943 (assembly GCF_037963265.1). Taxonomy (NCBI): domain Bacteria; kingdom Bacillati; phylum Bacillota; class Bacilli; order Caryophanales; family Paenibacillaceae; genus Paenibacillus; species Paenibacillus sp. FSL H7-0943. Next base: position 3,707,543 of record NZ_CP150148.1, on the reverse strand, counting down.
GAGGCTGATATGAAGGCAAAAGAAAAGAAAACAGCCTTCGATAACGCGGTTACTGAGCTGCAAGGATCGTTAGATATGGTGATCTCAGGCATCAACCAACGCCTGAATGATGAAGGTGATGTAAATGGTTGGAGCAGCACCTCGTTCGAGACGGTCAGTCACTGGATGTCAGATAACGGTTTATCCGCTTTTGAAGGGGATAGAGAAGAGGCCGTAGCTTGGATACAAACGAAGATGAACGGGGTATGGTCGCCAACAGCAATAGCTTGGACAAACAAAGCATTCTCATGGAATTAATAAAAACGGTTAATCACTGCTCCATAGAGAGTGATTAACCGTAAGCGTTTTCCAATAAAATTATATCCATCACATTAAGGTTCCAACATAGGCGCCAAGTAAGCAATCAGGAAATACAAGAATCCAAAAAGCAGCATAACATAGGCAGTGTATTTAATAGCATTAGATGCAACAATTCTTGAATCTACCGGTGGTTGAATTTCTAGCTGTTCTTCTTCGAGGCTGTCAACTTCTTTGGATACTGGGTCTCTCAACATGATAATCCCCTCCTTGGAAATTCAATCCTTAACTGTATTGTGACATATTTGTGAACAGAAATCAACAATAGTGTGAACAAATATTGAATTTTTATTCAAATTTGGGCATTTTACCACCTGAAATGTTGCTGTTAAAACAAAAACAACCCGCTTACTCTCTAATTAGAGAGCTAAGCGGGTTATTTGAAATTGGTTCTACCTAGGATCTAACGGGTGTTGTTTATGCCTTAAGCCCAATCCCCATTACGGAAGATAGGTACTGTTGTTCCATCATCGTTAATTCCGTCAATATTCATTTCAGGAGAGCCCATCATAAAGTCAACATGGGTATGGCTTTGATTCATTCCTTTTTCCAACAGCTGTTCTTTAGTCATCGTAATTCCTTCTTGAATTGTGAAGGCATAAGCTGCACCTAAAGCCAAATGACAGGAGGCATTCTCATCATACAACGTAGTGTAATAAAGAATACCGCTCTCAGAAATCGGAGAGTGGAAAGGCACCAAAGCAACTTCACCAAGATAGGAAGATCCTTCATCCAGTGCGATTAGTGATGCCAAAGTTTCTGCGCCTTCTTCAGCAGTAAAATCAATCACTTTACCGTTCTCAAAGGTCAGCGTGAAGTTATTGATTAGATTGCCGCCGTAGCTAAGTGGCTTAGTGCTGCTCACTTTACCATTAATACCAGACTTCAGAGGGGCAGTAAACACTTCTTCCGTTGGAATGTTGGCTAGGAAAGGGACGCCCTTACCGTTCACAGCTCCTGCCTGACACCAGATGTGTCCTTCCGGCAACTCAATAGTTAAATCTGTACCAGGTGCTGTATAATGCAGCTTGCGAAACTTACTTTCATTCAAGGAAGCGCAACGAGTTTTGAGTCCATCTAAATGGCGGCTCCATGCTTCAATAGGATCTTCCTGATCCGCACGTGTGGCTTTAAAGATGGCGTCCCATAATAGTTCAACCTGCTGCTCTGATGGAGCGTCAGGGAACACTTTTGCCGCCCAAGAGGCTGATGGGAAGGCAAGGCCGCTCCAGCTCGCATGATTCCCCATTAAGTACTCACGATAAGGTGCTAGGGTCTGCCCAGAAATACGTTGATTATCGGCAATTCTTCCCGGTTCAACGCCTTTTAAAAGATCTGGGTCAGCGGAGATAATGGTTAGAAATGCGGCTCCCTTTTTAGCAAGATCCTCTAATTCATCGGCTTGCCACTGCGGCGGCTCCAGGAAGGAATCAGATGGAGCAAGATCATAACGTGTACGTAATACAACTTCATCACTATAATTCACCTTTACAAGTCTCGCGCCGGCTTCATAGGCTTTGCGAACCACAAGTCGCACAAGCTCTGCGGATACAATATCTGCATTCACAACGAGTGTCTGACCCGGTTGAATATTAACGCCAATCTTCACGGCCAGCAATGCGTAATTCTCCAGCTTTTGCTTGAAATCCAACATAGTTTCTATTCCTCCCAATATCCTGTATCTCTTGTGTGCTTAAATTAGAACGCCCAGTTTCCATTCAGGAAGACAGGTTCTTCAGTTCCATCAGCAGTTATCCCGTAAATGTTCATCTCAGCTGACCCGATCATGAAATCCACATGGGTTACACTATTGTTGAGGCCATGCTCAATTAACTGCTCTGGATTCATGTCTTTACCGCCTTCTAAACAGAAGGCATAAGCCATACCTATAGCAAGGTGATTAGAAGCATTTTCGTCAAACAATGTGTTGTAATAAAGAATGTTGGATTCAGAAATAGGGGATTTATGAGGAACCAAGGCAACCTCCCCTAAGTATTTCGCTCCTTCATCCATGCTAATGAGGTGCTCTAGCGCTTCTTGACCTTGCTCAGCAGTAACACTTATAATACGGCCGTTCTCAAAGCTAATAGAGAAGCCATCGATGATGTTGCCGCCATGACTAAGTGGCTTTGTACTTCTTACAGTGCCATTAACACCAGTCTTTAGTGGTGCAGTGAAGACTTCTTCGGTAGGCATATTGGCTACAAAAGAATGACCTTTTGCATTAATGCTGTCTCCTTGTGCCCAGATATGGCCTTCAGGAAGCTCGATGCTAAGGTCAGTGCCAGGTGCTATGTAATGCAGCTTTTTATATTTTTTTGCGTTGAGTACATTCGCTTTTTGCTCCAAGGTGTCAAGATGCTCCTGCCATGCAGCTACTGGATCTTCACGGTCAAGACGCACAGTGTGGAAAATGGCTTCCCAGAGTTTATCTACACGTTCTTCGGCTGGAACCTCAGGGAATACTTTATCCGCCCAAGCTTGACAAGGAACAGCTACAATACTCCAGCTCACTTTGTCGGACATTTGCATTTCACGATATTTGGTGAGGGCAGCTCCTCGTACTTTTTGAAAATTGGAGATACGAACTGGATCAATACCTTTAAGTGCATCAGGATCTTCAGCGATCACGTTAAGGATAGCCGCACCTTTTTCGGCGAATTCAGTCATTTCACCTGCGTACCAAGTAGGAGGCTGAGTGAATACCTCTGGTGCAGCGTGTTCAAACTGTTGGCGTGTAATGCTTGCATCACTCCAGTTCACCTTAACTAAACTTGCTCCGATAGCATATGCCTTAGCGGTAATTAGACGTACGAAATCAGCGGCAAGAATCGGTGCATTCACCACTAGAATTTGCCCGGGTTGAACATTAACACCTATTTGTACAGCTAAATCTGCATATTTACTAAGCTTAGCCTGAAAATCAGTCATTGTAATTTCCTCCATTTACTAATAGTTTAGTACTTTACAAGCATTGTACTAAATTATTAACCGCCGGATGAAAAAAGTCAATTACGTGGAATTTACAGTGCAAAGAGAAGGAATTACATTCATTTCAATGATATACTGAAAGGGTAGCTGATTTGATGATAGGAAGGAAGATAAGTGGATGAATTTAGAGATCGTAAGTGCTGAAATGAGCCGTAAAGAAGATAAAAGTTATGTAGGGAGGACTGTATTCACTCTCGAAAATCATAAGGCTCCATATGAAATTACTTTCTTCAGTACAAGAGGAACGGAATGGGATTACAGTCTAAGCTTTGCGGGTGAGCCTGGGAGCGAGGAACAGTTCTTAGAAACGGATGCATTGCTGGAGAATAACGATGATGTGTACAATCAGTTGCTGGATGCTGCACTTGATCAACAAGAAATCGTGGAAGAACAATAATATTATTGATATGACGCCAGCGGCATTATCTGGTAGCCGCTGGCCATATCATGATTATCCAATCGTTATCTTACCTTCTGGGTAACGGTACAGTTCTTTACTGCCTTTTGGTTTCAAAGCATAAGCAAGTGTAAGTGGTCCGGTCCGGCCCATAAACATCAGGATAATCACTAGAACCTTTCCTGCCGTAGTCAGTTCCGGAGTAAGGCCCATAGATAAGCCTGAGGTTCCAAAAGCAGATACTGCTTCAAAAAGTACAGTTAGAAATTCAGCGCTCTCGGTTAAGGATAATAACATCGTAGCGATGACAAGCAGCATAAGAGACATTAATGTGATAGTAAGGGCTCTATATACATTTTCTTTAGCGATCCGGTGGCGGAACATTACAATATCTTCTTTCCCCCGTAATCGCGCAGCTACTGCAGTAACCAGTACGGCGAATGTAGTGATCTTGATTCCTCCACCCGTCGACCCAGGTGCAGCTCCGATAAACATCAATAGAATCATCAGAAATTGTGTGGATTGCCGTAAAAGTGGAACTTCAATGGTGGTGACACCACCAGATCGCGGAGTTACCGCTTGTAAAAAGGTCGCCCAAAACTTTCCGCTTGCACTCAAGGGCTTCAGCGTAGAATTAAACTCCAGTAAAAAAAACAGCCCCGCACCAATAACAATCAATATAAGAGAAGTCCAAAGAACAACCTTTGAATGAAGAGTGAGTCTTCTGCGTTTAGGAAAGTCCATAAGATCAGAGAGAACGATAAAACCAATCCCTCCAAGAAATATGAGACTCATTGAGGTGAAGTTAACAATGGGATCATTTACAAAACGAGTAAGTCCGCTAAACGGCCCATGAATATCACCGAAGAGATCAAAGCCTGCATTATTAAAGATAGATATACTGTGAAAAATCCCATAATATGCTGCTTTCCCAAAGGGCATATCCATCATAAACCTTCCAGCAAACAACACGGCCCCCGACAGCTGAATAACAAGAGAATAGATCAGGACTCTACGGATTAAGAGTACAATTCCCTGCATCGAATTTTGGTTCATGGATTCTTGCAAAAGGATTCGCTCTTTCAAGGATATCCGTTTATTAAGGACCAAGGTAATCAAAGTAGCCATCGTTACAAAGCCTAATCCTCCGATTTGAAATAAAATGAGTAGAACAACTTGTCCGAAGGTAGTTAGCTGAGTTCCCGTATCAATGACCGCAAGGCCTGTTACACAAGTGGCTGAAGTCGCCATAAACAAGGCATCGATAAAGGATATTTGTCCGGATGTTGAGGAGACCGGGAGACTAAGCAGAAAAGTCCCGGCAGTGATAAGGATTAAGAATCCTAGTGATAAAACTTTGGGCGGGGTCATTTTAAAACCACCGAAGTTCAGGTTAGCCAATGTAATTCTCCTGACGTACGTGATATTGGAGTAATGCTCACAGAATTATAACACAACTTACCAGCCCTTCCCTAAATGGAGGGAGGTAATTGACATATTTTATCGAATTATTCTAGAATAACACCCTATCCGTCAACTTAAAAGAGGAGGCTTTCTTAATGATGATAAGTCCGATTCTGAATCAGATTGGTGCTGTTTTTATTCCGGTAAAGGATATTGAGAAATCAAAACAATGGTATTGCCAATTGCTTGGACTCCCATTAGATGGAGAGGTATTATTCGGTCATTTATATGTAGTCCCTATGCAGGGACCGGGCATCGTTTTGGACAGTAAGATTTACACCGCTGAATCTGTTCTAAACATCCCTTCGTTTCATCTTAACACCGAGGATATTGATGCTGCTTATGATTATGTAAAGGCCAACGGAGGAGAGATTCTCACGGATATTGAGCATGATCATTGGTTTAATTTTAAAGATCCCGATGGAAATGTGATCATGGTCTGTCGTTGTTAATCGTTGTATAGAAGGGAGTAGACGAATGATAAGAGAAGCAGTGCCCGAAGACGCTACCTTCATTGAAGAACTTTATCGGATTTTGCTGCCTGAGCATCCAGCTATTCATGTATCTCCTGAGCGGCTGAAGCAGATAGCAGATCATCCGGAGAGTTTTCTATATGTGTGCGAAGAACAAGAAACAATTGTCGGGTCGTTACATCTTCATTTTTGTATGGATGCTTTGTGTGACGATAGGCCCTTTGCTGTCATAGAAAGAGTCATTGTGGCTGAAAAAGTACGAGGAAAAGGGTATGGCGCAATGCTAATGAGACATGCCGAGAATGTAGCAATCTCCAAGGGAGCCCTTAAGATTATGTTATCAAGTGCTGCAAAGAGAGAAGAAGCGCATCGTTTCTACGAAATTCTTGGTTATGATAGCAGCTCCAGTAAGGTATTCAAGAAGTACTTATAGTTATTTACGATTGGAAGTGATGATATGATGGTTACACTTAGAGAACTGGTGCCGGAGGATGCAGGTGAACTGCTTCGACTTCAGCATCAGTTAGACCAAGAGTCCAAATTTATGTTATTGGAACCGGATGAAAGACAAGCTAGTCTTTGTCAGGTCAAAGAAATGCTCGAAAGCTTTCTGGCAGCAGAAACTTCAATTCTTATAGGGGCAGAGGTTGACGATCATTTGGCAGGTTACTTGTCTGTTAGAGGTGGAAGTGTTAGACGCAATAGACATAGCGCGTACATAGTGATTGGGATTCAGAAACAATATCAGGGGAATGGGATTGGGGCTGGCCTGTTCCGTGAGATGGACATCTGGGCTATGAACAATGGGATTGTTCGTCTTGAGTTATCCGTCATGACCCATAATCAAGCTGCTTTGGGGCTGTATACCAAGAGCGGGTTTGAAATCGAAGGGACGAAGCGGAAATCTCTTATTGTCGATGGTGAGTGGGTGGATGAATATTATATGAGCAAAATTCTCCAAAAAGAAAAAAGGATAGAGTGTCAGATTTAATCTGATGACCCTATCCTTTTTTTATGAATAAAGGTTATGATTTCGTGATTTATGATGATTCAGTGTTGCTTGATTGTTCGATAACAACCTCAACCTTGCGGACACGGTATCTGTTCATCTCGCGGATGGTCAATGTTACATGGTCACGAACAATACTTTTGCCAATGGCTGGATCTGCGATATGACTGTATACCCAGCCTCCAACTGTGGTCACTTCTTCATCTTCGAAATCAAGCCCTGTAAGATCCTTGACCTCTAACAGAGATACCTTACCATCGAACAGATAGTTAGTATCGCTTATTTTTTCGACTTCTCTGCGTTCATCACCGTCAAACTCGTCACGGATTTCACCAACGATTTCTTCCAAAATATCTTCAATCGTGATGAGACCGGATGTTCCACCATATTCATCAAGCAGCAAGGCAATATGCACACGCTCCAACTGCATACGAGTTAGAAGATTCTTGACCGGTGTCACCTCAGATACTGTCAGTACGGGTTGAATTAAACTATGGAAATCAAAATCAGGATTGTTATCATACTGCAAATAGAGCTGTTTCGTGTTGATCATTCCGATAATATTATCCTTGCTGCCTTGTGCCACAGGGAAACGAGTATATTGCTCCTTGCGGATAATTTGGAAATTTTCTTTCAACGAATGATTGGTGAAAAGACATACCATATCGGTTCGCGGAACCATGATTTCTTTGGCGAGCATCTCATCAAAAGTAAAGATTCGGTTAACATAGCCATATTCGGCTTTATTGATTTTCCCGCTTTCGTAACTCTCGGACAGGATCAAACGAATCTCATCTTCACTATGCGCGTCTCCATGCTCACTAGCTGGTTTCATCCCAAAAAGACGAACAAGCATATTAGCGGAACCGTTCATGAACCAAATGAGAGGGTACAAAATTCTGTAGAACCAAATAATCAGCGGTGAAGTAATTTGACCGATTTTTTCCGGAATGTTTATAGCTGCCGTCTTCGGAGCAAGTTCTCCGACAACGACGTGCAAGAATGTTGCAATGATGAATGCGAGTAAAAACGCAAGAGGGTGACTCACACTAGAACTGATATTGGCCCAGTCGAAAATAGGAAGCAATAACTGTTCGAATGCAGGCTCTGCCAGTGCACCAATACCCAGCGCAGTGATAGTAATCCCGAGCTGACAAGCGGATAAATAGCCATCAAGATTAGCGGATACCTTCTGTACTGCCAAGGCATTCTTCTTTCCGTCAAGCACCATTTGACTGATCTGGCTACCTCTAAGTCTCACCAATGCAAATTCTGTTGCTACAAAAAAAGCGGTTAAAATAATCAAAATAACCACCAACGTCAAACTAAGTCCTATACCCATATAATCTTTACCATCCCTTTCGTTCCTAAAATAGGTTATACTCATTATTATGAGTTCTTATGAACTATTCTACGAACTTTTCAGTAAAATATCAAATGGTGGAGGGAAACAGATATGGAATCATTTGCATTGACTCGTGTGGAGATGTCCAGTCTACTGCTCTCATTGACCGGATTGTCAGACCGGAAACCGCTGAATATCCTCCAAGAGGCATGGGCAAAGTTTCACCGTGAAGAATTACAAAAGGGGACTTCGTTACCCGCTTTTTTATCAACCAATGTTCCACCCATATTACAAAAGATCATTAAAGGCGGCCATGTAAAAGGCTTTTCACTTGGTGAAATTGCTTCATTGGGCCATCTTATAGAGTATTCCACATTGACCGTCACAGCTATGCAAAATTGGGTCAAGCGCGACTTCAAGGAATATCTCGGTTCGCCTAAAGAAGGAAAGAAATATTCGGTTAATCAGGCGGCGCTTTTGTTTATTATCGATGATCTCAAATCCGCTCTTAACTTTGAAAGTATCCGCCAACTGTTCCAGCTAATGTTCCTAAAGCCGGATCGCGATGATGATGATCTAATTGAACCGGCCAAGCTGTATTACGCCTATGCAGGGCTTTTTGAGGAGATCAAAAGCAATCCATCGATTCAGACGCAATGTAAAGTAGATCAAGTGTTGCACAAGGAGTTCTCTTGGAAAGATGATACCTCATTAAAAAGCTCTATAGATCGTGTGATTAACCGGCTGACACATTTGTCGAGAGCGCAGAGAGAATCCGTTCGTAATATGCTGCTTATCGCCACAATTTCTGTGCAGACCTGTTATTTTCAATCGCTGGCTAGGCAATACTTTAATGCTGCTTTATTTCTTGATTTTTGAGCACTTCAATTTTAAAATGTATAAGTGAAACAATCAAAAGTAAGTTTATTGGTTAATGGGTTGAAAAAGGGGGCTTCGAAGTGAATCAAATGACACTGCTGCGGAATCCGAAACAAAGGAAATTACTCTTCAGCGCTGGCTTGAGCTGGATGTTCGATGCAATGGACGTCGGAATGATTTCTTTTGTTGTAGCAGCTTTAGCTAAGGATTGGAATCTGGGACCGGAGCAGATCGGTATATTGACTAGTATTAATTCCGTCGGTATGGCAGTAGGTGCTGCAGCGGCAGGGATATTAGCAGACCGCTTTGGCCGTAAACCGATATTGCTGTGGACACTCCTTATTTTCTCGGCGGCAAGCGGATTATCTGCATTTGCAACAGGCTTTGCGATCCTCTGTGTGCTTCGTTTTATTGCTGGGTTTGGTCTTGGCGGAGAGCTGCCTGTCGCTTCTACCTTGGTCTCAGAGAGCATGCCTGCTCAGGAGAGAGGCCGTGCGGTTGTGCTTTTGGAGAGCTTTTGGGCAGTCGGTTGGATTGCTTCGGCATTAATCGCGTTCTTCATTATCCCTGATTATGGCTGGCGTATAGCTTTCGGAATTGGGGCTGTACCTGCACTCTACGCTTTATATCTAAGACGGGCGATTGATGATTCACCGAAATTTGCTGAGATTAAAAAGGCACCCGTTTCCTTAAAGAAACGAATCGCTACCGTATGGTCGCCAGAATATCGCCGTTCTACAATTATGTTGTGGATTTTATGGTTTACGGTGGTGTTCTCGTATTATGGCATGTTTCTATGGCTGCCTACAGTTATGGTACTTAAAGGCTTCAGCTTGGTCAAAAGCTTCGAGTATGTGCTTATTATGACGCTCGCTCAGCTGCCTGGATATTTTACTGCCGCTTACTTTATTGAAAAGTTCGGACGTAAATTTGTCCTAGTCATCTATATGTTGTTCACTGCAGTTAGCGCCGCATGGTTCGGAAATGCGACTACTGAAGGCATGCTGATGGCTGCAGGAATTTGTTTATCCTTCTTCAATCTTGGCGCTTGGGGTGGCATGTATGCTTATACGCCAGAGCTGTACCCAACGGCTATTCGTTCCACAGGCGCTGGTTTAGCAACTTCCTTTGGCCGGATTGGGGGCATTATCGCACCTTTGCTGGTAGGGGTTCTAGTAGGTAAATCTATGGCGATTGGCTCGATCTTTATGCTATTTTTTGTAACGATTATTATCGGTGCATTAGCGGTATTGTTCCTTGGCAAAGAAACAAAGGGAACCGAGCTTCTCTAAAGTGTGATTCTGCATTACATACTTGATGTTAATCTATCAACAATGCTAAAATATCAAGAAGAAACGATGTTGTCGTCCTGTATGGATGACCACTATTCACGTAAGAACAAAACGGTTCCTTCACAGTTGTGAACAGGACCGTTTTTTTACATTAATCCTTATTTATAAGGACGGAGCGATCGCACATGAGTAATGATAGGAAGCAGCCGCATTTCACAGAATTAGTCTGGGAAAGTACGGAACAAAATGTACCGATTCCGCCGCGAAATTCCCCTGAACCTGCGCTGCCTAAGTCATCTTCTAAGAATAATGGCAAAACAAATTCAACCCCTGAACCTTCATTACAGCTGCAGCTTTGGGATACAGAGATGGAAACGCCGGAGCCTGTGACTACCACCGAAGGGCAGTTCGTAACAAGAGCGAAGGAATTAGTTGAAAAAACTGAGGACTCAGCGCTTTTTGTTCCTTTTAAGAGTTACTGGCCTACATATGGCCATATGACAGGCACGCAAAGCAGATGGTATTTTTATTGGCGGAATGAAGTTAGACAAGGCAGATATCTGAAAACAGATCTTTCTTATATTTTTCTGCATGTATATGAGCTTATTAATGGCGTGGGGTGGACTGACCCTAATGATGGCTATAGGCAGCTAAATCTGATCTGGGAAGCTTACCGGGAAAGTTATAAACGTTTGGATCAATATCTTGGCGGCTGGATCGCGGACTTCTCTTTTGTACATCATTTGGATGTCCCGCTTTCTATCATTGTGGCTCGTTCACGTGGTCTTGCTGGGGATCTGGCGGAGCTTGAATTAATGAGAGGACTGACGACTGCTCCTGAGCAGCTAACCTTCGCAGTATTAACGGCAATGTCTGACTATGATATTAGTAAATCCAAGTTCTACATCGGAGAAGGCAAAGAAGCTCTTGAACAATACATTCCGCAGGTCGTGGCGTTAATTAATGCTTATGTCACCCGGAAACACGGCTCCAATCTAGTTGAAATGTTTCCGCCTGGACCAGCGGTGATGCGGGAGCGTTATTTATTCCGAAGTGCCGTATATGATATTTCATTATATGGCTATTCTGTTCTTATACCGGTTGTACGTATTAGTAAATCTCCACCACTTCGCAGTCTGATTACAAGGCTATTTCGTCTGACTGAGAATAAACTCCGGGAACTGATGGGCTACCGCGGACGACTTAAAGGTATTAATGTAGATGCCGATATGGACGATTTGATCACTCGTTTTCTAAAGCGTGAGTACCTTAAAGAGACGCAGGAAGACAAAGGGCCGACAGTCGTCATAGATCCTGAGAAGCTAGAACGCCTGCAAAGTGATTCTGAAATTGTACGGACAATGCTTACGGTTGAGAATATGGACGAGCAAGATTACGAGGCTAGCGAGCTCGAAGCAACTATCGGTGAAATCGATCCAATACAAGATAGTAAGGAAGAATTGTTGCCTGTAGAGGTGATTGAAGAAGCTCAAGCGGTTAGCATAGGATCGGAGGCAGAACAGTTTGCCAATGCTTTAAGTCCACTACAACGGGAAGCACTGCTTGCTCTTTTGGATGAGAATGGAAGTCAAGCTTTACTGAAGCTGGCTGCTGCTAATGGCACGATGTCAGAGCTTCTAATTGATGAGATTAATGAAATCGCAATGGACAATCTTGGTGATCTGATCATTGAGGGGGAAGACATTGTTGAGGAATATATCTCTATGCTGCGCAATATTTAATGAGGTGAACTTTGGATGAGTGAATTAAAAATACCTAAACGAATGACAACTGCGCTAGTCAATTCGTTGACGGCTGGTGTTGTTCCGCGTATCGGACTAGAGCACATAGCCGTTGGCCGTCGGCCGGAGATTGAGGCCATATTAAGAGATATGGAGAACATTGCAGAGGGTGGGGCAGCTTTTAAGCTGATTACAGGCAAATTCGGCAGCGGCAAAAGCTTTCTGCTTCAGATGATCCGTAATTACGCGATGGATCGGGATTTTGTAGTAGCAGATGCTGACCTGTCCCCTGAGCGTAGGTTAGTAGGAACTAAAGGACAAGGCCTAGCGACTTACCGGGAGCTAATGAGCCATTTATCGACCCGCACACGTCCAGATGGTGGAGCGTTGGAGATCATCCTGCAGAAATGGATTATTACGCTACAGCAGTCCGTGATGCAGGAGAAAGAATATGGGCCTGATCACCCTCAGCTTGGTGAAGAAGTAGAGAAGCGAATTTACGCTGTAGCCTCTGAAATGCGTGGTTTGGTGCATGGTTTTGATTTTTCCAAAGTGCTAGCATCTTATTGGAATGCACACAAGCTGGCTGATGATGACCAGAAACAGGATTCGCTTCGCTGGTTGCGTGGAGAATTTGCAACTCGGACAGAAGCCCGCAAAGCGCTTGGAGTTGGCGTGATTATTGATGATGATAATTGGTATGACTATATGAAGCTTTGGGCGGAATTTACTGCGGCTATTGGCTATAAAGGTCTGCTGCTGTTTATTGATGAAGGTGTCAATCTTTATAAAATTACGAACAGTATTTCCCGTCAGAGCAACTATGAAAAGCTGCTTACCATGTTCAATGATACGATGCAGGGGAAGGCAGAGAACTTAGGGATTTTTATAGGGGGAACTCCGCAATTTGTGGAAGATGGACGGCGTGGTTTATTTAGTTATGAGGCACTGCGATCGCGATTGGTTGCTGGCCGGTACGTGGCGGCGGGTCTGAACAATTATACTGGACCTATCATTGCACTGGACATGTTATCACACGAGGAAATTCTTGTACTGCTGCAAAAGCTTAAAGAGATTCACGCCCTACATTATGGTTATGAAGCACGTTTATCACAGGAACAATTGGTTCATTTTATGGAGGAAGCGGTTGGAAGATTAGGGGCTGAGGAACTCTTAACTCCACGGGAGGTAGTTCGTGATTTCATGGATCTGCTGCATACGCTCCACCAGCATCCGGAGATTACTTTTGAACAGCTAGTGGGCGAAAAAACGGCTAAGCCAGCTGAGACTGAGCAAAATGAACTGGATGGATTCCTGGCGGAGTTTGAATTATGAGTGATAATCCGTTCTATAGGCTGGCTCCCTTCATTAAAGAGTTTATTTATAAGAACCGCTGGGAGACTTTGCGTGAGGCACAGGTGGATGCCTGCCGGGTGCTTTTTGATACCCCGCATCATCTGCTGATTGCCTCAGGTACCGCTTCAGGTAAGACAGAGGCAGCATTTTTCCCAGCGCTTACTGAGCTGTATGAACGTCCTTCCGGTTCGGTTGGCATTTTGTATATCGCCCCTCTGAAAGCTTTGATCAACGATCAATTTACACGTTTGAATGATTTGCTTCGTGAAGGCAATATTCCGGTGTGGCACTGGCATGGAGATGTACCTCAAGCCGATAAAACAAAACTGGTGCAGAATCCTTCAGGCGTGCTGCAAATCACCCCGGAATCGCTTGAGGGATTATTAATGAACCGCCCGAATGCTATTCCAGCGTTGTTCCATGATCTACGTTTTATTGTCATTGACGAGGTGCATGCCTTTATGGGAGCTGACCGGGGGATCCAGGTGTTAAGCCAGCTGGCGAGAATCTCACGAATGGCGGGATGTCATCCTCGCAGAATCGGTCTATCAGCTACACTGAGTGACTACGCTTCTGTCACAGAGTGGCTGGCGGCGGGCACACGGGAGAGCGTTGAAGTGTCCGCTCCACAAGGCGGGCGTAAGCTCCGTTTAAGTGTGGAGCATTTCTCTTTCCCGGATGCACGGGATGAGGTGCAGGCGGAGCATTTAGAACGTGCGAAGCAGTCTTATTACGATTTTATTTATGATCATACGCATCTGAAGAAGGCGTTGATCTTCACCAACAGCCGCTCAGATGCGGAGACGGCGACCCTAGAGATGCGGAGAACGGCCGCGAAGCGTGGTGAACGGGATGTGTTTCACGTTCACCATGGCAGCATCTCCGCGATGCTGCGTGAAGAGACGGAAGCCGCGCTGCGGCAAGGCACCGGACCGGCTGTTGCCGCAGCGACGTTGACGCTGGAGCTGGGCATTGATCTGGGCGAGCTGGAGCGAGTGCTACAGGTCGGCGCTCCCTATAGCTGCGCAAGCTTTGTGCAGCGGTTAGGCCGCTCGGGCAGGCGTGGAGACGCTGCATCCGAGATGATCTTTGTCACGCCCGAGGAAGAGGACGAGGAAGCTCAGCTTCCGGCGCGGATGCCGTGGACACTGCTTCGAGCGATAGCGGTTATTGAGCTATATGTGCGCGAGAAATGGGTGGAACCCCTGGTCGTGCGTCAGCTGCCAGTTGGACTGCTGTACCATCAGACGATGAGCATTTTGAAAAGTATGGGTGAGGCCGAACCGGATGATTTAAAAGAAGCGGTTCTGAGTTTACCTTCGTTTAAAACCATAGATCCTACTGATTATGATATTTTCATGACCTATATGTTAGGCATGGGACAAATTGAGAAGATGGACGAAGGCAGCTTGATCATCGGGATGGCGGGAGAGAAGATCGTGAATAACTTCCGCTTCTACGCGGTCTTCAAAGATGATGAAGAGCATGTGGTCTATAACGGGACTGAGGAAATCGGATCGATCACAACGGTTCCACCACCAGGCTACTGTTTTACTCTGGCAGGTAAGCTTTGGAAGGTAGAAGAGGTGGATAATCGCCATAAAGCCGTTTATGTGAAAACCTCACGCGGCAAAGTAGATACGTTGTGGCTTGGTGCGGGTGGGGATGTACATACACGCATCATGAACAAGATCCGTGAAATCTTAGGAGCCACTTCATTGTATCCGTATTTAGCTCCGAGTGCGGCTGCGCGTCTTGAACGAGCCCGTCGTTTAGCGAAGGAAAGCGGAATGCTTGTGCGGTCCGTTATGCCGGCGGGTGGAGATTCCATGTTCATTCTGCCCTGGGCCGGTAGTCGGCAATTCCGTACGCTGGAGCGCCTTCTGAAGAACAACCTGAAGAGCCCTCTGGGACTGCGTTCTATCGTTCCCATGGAACCTTATTATATGGTCGTTGCGGGTAAAACAGATGCAGAAACGCTGGAAGCAGAGATCATTGCCGAAAGTATGGCTGCCACAGATCCATTATCATTGTTATCCCCAGATGAAGCACCCTACCTCGGAAAATACGATGAGTTCATACCGCATGAGCTGCTGCGCAAAGCTTTTTCCTTGGATGGATTAGATGTCCCGGGTCTGATTGAAGTTTTAAAGCAGTGGCAGCAACCTAATTAACCTTAAGCAGTACCTGTTGAAAATACTCTAAATTGCAGACGTCCGCTTATGCGGGCGTTTTCTTATGTCCGGACCAATGCTGATATATGAACTTTCCTTAAGTTTCAAATGTTGCATAAGAATAGGGTGGAAGGAGAATAGTACTAACAGATTCCTATAGAGGATGATTGCGATGTGGCCTAAAATAGTCTCTTATATTCCGGACTGGACAATTTTTATGCAGGCGGCGATTACGCTGCTCTTTCCCGTAGGGATTTTTTATCTTTACAGGCATTTGTATTTTTATGTTGGAAGCGGACGCTCCAAGGAAACAGAGGCCAAATCACAGGATGCGGAACTGAAGAAGAATGACAATCGGGAAGTAAATCCGCAGCCTCCTGTGTCTACTGCTTTTACCCAGGACTATGATGCCGATCTGACAGCGATAAAAACGGCATTGGGGGAGAACAGTGATGTACATTTTCGTGAATTCTCAGTTAAAGGTATACAGGCACGTGCCGCATTGGTCTATGTAGAGGGGATGCAGCACGAGGAGCTAATCAATCAGCAGGTGCTGCAGAATCTGATGTATGCCGGCGAAACGCAGGCTTCAGAAGGAATATACAACTACTTGAAACAGAATATGCTCCCCTTAGCTCAGCTTAGTGAAGCCAAGGATTTAGACCAACTGCAGGAGTTTGTCCTATTCGGATACACTGCGCTGATTGTCGAAGGCATGCGTGAGATGTTGCTGGTGGGTTCTCCGCATGGATCCGTGCGCGCGATTACTGAGCCGACCTCGGAGGCTTTACTGCGTGGGCCTCGGATTGGCTTTACTGAGGTGCTTAGTGAGAATACCTCTATGCTGCGGCGCCAAGGGCTTAATAAGAATCTGGAAATGAAAATGGTTGAAGTAGGCAGCGAAATCAAGAAGAACCTGGTTATCGCTTATATGAAAAACATTGTAAATCCTGATCTGCTCCAGGAAGTGAAGGAACGTATCTCCAAAATTGATATGGACTTTATTCTGGAATCCGGCTATGTGGAACAGTTGATCGAGGATGATTATTTAAGCCCGTTTCAGCAGACACAGAATACGGAAAGACCCGATCGGGTAATTGCATCCTTGTTAGAGGGAAGAGTCGCGATTTTGCTGGATGGCACACCGTTTGCACTCGTTGTTCCAGTGACGTTCAGTATGCTTTTGCAGTCTCCTGAGGATTATTATGAGCGCTGGATTCCGGGTACACTTTTGCGGATACTCCGGTTTTGCGCATCATTTCTGGCTCTGTTGGCTCCGGCGCTGTATATTTCCTTTATCTCTTTTCATCCGGGACTGATTCCTACACAACTGGCGATTTCCATTATCGAAACACGCCAAGGTGTACCCTTTCCTGCATTAATTGAAGTGTTGATTCTGGAAATTTCCATTGAAATTTTGCGTGAAGCTGGAATTCGGCTGCCGAAGCCCATAGGTCCGGCAATGGGGATTGTCGGAGGTCTAATCATTGGAGATGCCGCGGTACAGGCTGGTATTGTAAGTCCTTTTTTGGTAATTGTTGTAGCTGTGACAGCGATCTCTTCGTTTTCCATACCGATGTACAGTGCGGGGATTACTCTCCGGATCTTACGATTCGCAGGCATGTTATTTGCGGCGGTCCTGGGCATGTTCGGAACCATCCTTTTCTTCCTGCTTATTTGCAGCCATCTGACTCGGCTTTCAAGCTTTGGAGTTCCTTACGTCACCCCTATTTCCCCTTTCCGCTTAAGTGACTGGAAGGATTTGTTCGTTCGTGCACCGTTATCGATCATGAAGCGAAGACCGGAGATGCTGAAGACCCAGAAGAAAAAGCGCAGGTCCTAGAGAATGTATTCTTAGCAGGAGCAGAGGGGAGACCACAGTGTTTAAACGAACTGATGATAAGATCACAACCTCGCAGGCTTCCATAATCTTGACCAATTCAATGCTAGGTGCGGGAATTTTGACTTTGCCCAGAAATGTTGTTAAGGCTGTGCAGACTCCCGATGCCTGGATTTCAGTAGTGCTGGGAGGTATCGTCGTATCTTTGGTCATATTGGTTATGGTGAAGCTTAGCCAGCAATTTCCAGGGAAGACTGTCTTTCAGTATTCTAAAAGAATTGTTGGGAATTTTCCAGGCAGTGTAATGAGTACAATATTGATTCTTTACTTTATTGTGATTGCGGGTTTCGAAATCCGCGTTCTGGCGGAAGTAACATTGTTCTTTCTTCTGGAAGGGACACCGATCTGGGCGATTGTGATGCCGTTCATCTGGGTGGGCACTTATTTGGTGTATGGCGGGATTAATTCCATGGCCCGCGTGTTTCAGATTGTATTTCCGATCAGTATTTTTATTCTGATTATTTGTTATATCTTAAGTACCAGAATATTTGATATCCAGCATTTGCGTCCTTTTCTGAGTGAAGGCATGATGCCGGTGATCCGAGGCATGAAGTCTAGCATCCTGATTTTTACCGGTTGTGAGGTTGTGATGACAATGACGGCCTTTATGGAGCATCCGCAGCAAGCGGTCAAAGGAATGATGGTCGGTTTAAGTATCCCGCTGGTATTGTATTTGGTTACTGTTGTGATGGTTATCGGCGGCCTATCCATCAATTCTGTAATCACCAGCACCTGGCCTACGATAGATTTGGTACGGAGCTTTGAAATATCAGGGTTCTTTTTTGAACGATTTGAATTTCCGTTGCTCGTCATTTGGCTGATGCAGATGTTCTGTAATTTTTGCAGCTTTTTCTTTAATGCATCACTTGGCATCTCCCAGGTATTCCACCTAAAGATCCATCCGGTTATGTTCGCTTTAATGCCCATCATCTTCATCTGTACGATGATCCCTCAGCGCATCAATGATGTCTTTAGTCTTGGTGATGCGATTGGCTATATGGGTGTGCTGATCTTTATAATGCTGCCACTGTTATTGTCGATTGTATTAATCATTAGGAAGAAAGGACTCAAGCAGAATGTTTAGACAGCGGGTTATTCGCCTACTATTGGTATTCGTGATTCTGCTTACGCAGTCTGGCTGCTGGAGCAGTAAGGAGATTGAAGACTTGAGTGTTTATACGGGATTGGCGCTTGACAAGGGGGAGCCGAAAGGAGTCGAACGGGAGTTTGAGGAACTCGGAGGAAGCTATTTTAAGAAAAATAAATTGACGGCTACGGTACAAATTGTGCCTGAAAAAATACTCGGAAACTCTGGCAAAGATGGCGCAACACCACAAACTCATTATCACAATATTTCTGAGACAGGGGATTCTCTGCTTGAGATATTCCGCCAAATCTCAATACGTAAGAACCGTCCGATTATAGGTCATCACCTCAAGGTTGTTGTCATATCTGAGAAACTGGTGCAACAGGAGAAGATCAGACGGCTAATGGACTTTTTACTGCGAGATAATGATATCCGCCCTAGCTGTCTTATATTTCTTAGCCAAGGGCCTGCATCCGACACACTTAAAACAACTTCGGAGGAGATTCCTTCTTTTCGTCTTGCAGACATGATTCATAACCACTTCAGAACCAGTAAAGTTATGAAGGGCATAACGTTGTCTAATCTAGATGCACTTATGTACTCCAGGCAAAGCTTTGTTTTACAGAACGTTGTGGAGGCACAAGGTGAGGTGGAATTTTCCGGAGCAGGTATTATCAAGGGAGACACAGGACAGTGGATTGGCAATATTGATCAACAGGATGTGGAGAGTATTGCCTGGATCAAAGGGGACATAAAAGGTGGGAGCATTAAAGCCTATAATCAGTTGAATGAAGCGATTACTTATGAAATTAAATCAGTTAAGAGCAAGATTACGCTGAAGGAGACTGCGGATGAGAAGTTCTCTATTCATGTAGCCATTGAGTCTGATGGACGTCTTATTGAGAATTGGGATGATAATGAGCATTCCGCGGAAGTTGCCTATTTCAAAGAATTGGAGAAGATATTCGAGGAAAAATTAACCGAAAAAATCAATGCTCTTATTCACAAAATGCATTCTACCTACAAAGTGGATATAGCAGGGTTCGGAAATTGGTTTAGCATAGAAAAACCGCAGGTTTGGAAAAAGATCAAGGATCATTGGGACGAGGAATTTATTCGGATGCCATTGACCTTTGATGTTAAGCTTAAAATCACCGATTTTGGTTCCACGACTGAATGAAGGGTTCACTTGATAGCGTGTTAACTCGAAAAGGATCTCAGCAGCCGATGATGGCTATTGAGATCCTTTTCGTGGTTAGTAAGTAGAAGCTGCAAAAACAAACACAACGACGAATAATATAATAATTGCGTACATCAGCGTGCCCACAATTCCACATACCAGGCCTGCAATCGCTAGGCCTTTGCCTTGTTCATAACGATTACGGATTTCCTTCAGCGATAAGGCGGATAGAATAATCGCAATAATTCCTAACAGAAAACCAATATAAGGCACAACAATAGAGAGGATTCCCAAGACAAAACCAGCGATTGATTTACCATTCGTCGGTGCCGGAGGGGGTGGAGGCTGATAATAGTTCAAATTGTCGTTTGGTGGATAGCTCATTAAAATCACCTCCAATAGAAATTGTTATTGAATGTAGTTAATCCAGTGCTCTAGCTGCACACAAGGGACAAGCCCAATAGATTCAGCTAGACGAATGGACGCTTGATTTCTTTCAAGGACGTGATAGCGTGGAATAAAGCCTCGTTCTAACGTTTCTTGTATGGCTGTGCGAACTACCATTTTCGCGTATCCGTATCTTTGAAATGCTTCTAAAGTATGAACAGCGCCGATTTCCCAAATCTGCTCTTCATTTCGGAACGCTAGGCAGGTACTAACCGGATTGTCGCCCTGAAAGATTGAAACGGAAAACGCTCCTTTTTGGAAATATTCCTCAATTTCTTCCTTATTGTAATGGTTAGCAGCCCAAAGTGGAAGTAGTCTGTCGTCAAATGAATGATTGATTGACACCTCTTTGTCCTTACTATACCTTAACCCCTCAGTTGTGCTGTAAGAGAAAAACCCCCGAGTTTTTTCTAAAGAAAAATGCGCAGACAGTGCCTCTTGGTACTTCACATCCTGTAGTTTAAAAACAAGCTTCGCCTGTGCTGGGAGCAGTGGTAGTAAAGCTGGAAATATATCGGGGCAGCTGTAATCCAAAAATACGATGTAATCCGCTTGAGGATATACCCTATGATCATATGCGTATGCTGTGGCTGGAAGAAGTAATACAATACCCCACTGATCACCATGCTCAACTAGATGTGTTTCCATGACTTCGTGGAAGGAGTTTAACATTTTTAACAAGCTTACATTCTTTAAGGGATTCGTTTGTAATTTGTTTATGATTCGTTCGTTCTGGTGCACGTTCATCCACTCCTAGCTCAGATTTATATATTTTACTATAAATAGTACTTATGCAGATATTTATATTTTTCCCTTTACTAATCATTAATCTATTGAAGAAGGAAGGTTGACATTGACTGTTATAATATATTAGGGAAAATAAAGCTCGCTGTTTGAAGCAGCATACGTGAACGGAGGCACATAATTTCATGACACAATCTATCACAGGCGCTGCTGTTCGTGTAGGAGAAGGTCTATCTAAGCAATTCATCCTAATTCTAGCCATTGCATCAGGACTAAGCGTGGCAAATATGTATTATAATCAGCCGCTCCTAGCTGAGATAGGACGCACATTTAATGCTTCCTCTAACGCAGTGGGATATGTATCGATGCTTACTCAAATCGGCTACGCGCTGGGAATGTTATTTTTTGTTCCACTAGGTGACATTCGTGAACGCAGAACACTGATATCAGGACTTCTTATTGCTGTATCACTGTCACTAATTGGTTTCGCTACCGCACAAAACCTCACTTGGATGTATATCGCCAGCTTTGCTATCGGCATAACTACGGTGGTGCCGCAGGTCATCATTCCTCTCTCGGCTGAGTTAGCTTTACCGGAGGAGCGGGGGAAGGTTATAGGCACTGTAATGAGCGGATTGTTTTTTGGTATTTTGCTAGCAAGAACAATATCCGGAATTATAGGGGATATGTTCGGCTGGAGAGCGATGTACTGGATTGCCGCAGTAGTCATGTTATTGTTATCCCTTATTCTTTATCGGCTAATCCCGGCAACGAAACCAGACAATAATTCCTCGTACTCAGATCTGCTGAAATCAATGGGACAACTGATTCGCAGATATTCGACGCTTCGTGAGTCATCTTTAATTGGGGCTTGCATGTTTGGCGGCTTTAGTGTGTTCTGGACTTCTCTAGCTTTCTTTCTGGAAGGAGAACCTTATCACTACAGTAGCTCTATTACAGGATTGTTTGGTCTTATTGGTGTAGCAGGTGCTGCTGGTGCTCCATTTATCGGGAGGTTAGCAGACAGAATTGCTCCCAAAAAGATTGTAGGAATCCTACTATTAATTACATTAATTGCTTACGGATTTTTTGGTTTAGCCGGATTTACGATCTGGAGTTTGATTGCTGGAGTTATTATTCTGGATCTTGGGGTACAGGGGTCACAGGTCAGTAACCAAACACGGATATATGCACTTGAACCAGCGGCTCGCAGTCGTATTAATACTGTTTTTATGGTCAGCACTTTTACAGGTGGAGCGATTGGATCCACGCTGGGAAGTTTTGCATGGCAGCATTGGGGCTGGAGTGGTGTCTGCTTAATGGGGGGAACGCTAGTTGTAGCCGCTTTATGCATATGGATCGTCTATAGAGTGATCGAGAAAGAGGATATACCAGAGACTAGCTAGAAACGTATTACAGTACCTTTTATTATACCCGGGAGGTGTTTGATCATCGCTGAGAAGACGAAAGTTATAGAGGTTGTCCCGTATAACCCAGAGTGGAAGGCAGAATTCAATAGATTAAAAGAACAGCTCTTATCTTATGTCGGAGATCTTATTATTTCTATCGAGCATGTGGGCAGTACTTCGATTGAAGGGCTAGCTGCTAAACCTATCATCGACCTTGATCTTGTGATGGACAGCTACGATGTACTCCCACAAATCATAGAACGTTTACAACAGCATGGATATGAACACCAAGGGAACTTGGGAATAGAGGGAAGAGAAGCGTTTCAAAGACTTCAGGATGATGGATTTATGAAATATCATCTGTATGTATGTCCTAAGGATGGAAAAGGATACTTGGAGCATATCGCTTTCAGAGACTATCTGCGATCGAATACAGCAGCGCGTCAAGCGTATGCAGAGGTCAAACAACGCTTGGCAGAACAACATCGTTATGACATTGATGCTTATTGTGAAGGAAAGACAACGTTTGTTAGCTCAATTTTATCTAAAGCCATGAAAGAAACGTAAGATACATCAATCACTTGCCCGTTCGAAGATGATTTCGAAATTCACTGGGAGACATGCCGCTCCACTTACGGAACTGCTTGGAGAAGTATAACGCGTCATTGAAACCGACCGAGGAAGAGATCTGGTCGATGGTCAGCGTGCCTCCTAGCAGTTTTTTTGCTTTATCCATACGAACCTTTAATAAATATTGTTTGGGAGACATGCCGATCTTTTGTTTAAAGACTTTAGAGAGGTGCGCCCTATGATAGCCTAGAGACGATGCCATATGGTCGATACTGATCTGTTGATGAAACTGTAGAGAAATCCAACGGATCGCTTGATCGATCTGACGGTCGATAACATCCGGTAATTCTATCGATTGAGAGGGAAGCGAACTTATGTTCGCAACACCGAATTTGTGCACTAGCAGCCGCAGCCAACCCGAAGCTTCTAAGCTCTCCAGTCGAGGATAAGCAGATTGCTGAAAGGATAAACGAATATGTTCATATACTTTATGTATCTCTATTAGGTTATCTAAGTGGATTATTGGCTTGTCCCTTGTAATTCCCACTTCGTGTAGTAGCTGTTCAACCGCTTCCCCTTGTAAGGCCACCCATACATATGTCCACGGACGATCCATGTCTGCCTGATAGCTAAATAACGCCCCCGGAAAAATAACAAAGGTATCCCCCTTACTACATCCCTGCGAATTACTGCCACTTTGAAAAACTCCTTCCCCATCAATTACTGTATGAATGAGATAGTAATCATGAACAGAGGGGCCCATTTTATGGCCAGGAACGGGTTTGCCTTCTCCGCTGAATAATACAGATAGGTCATGATCATCGGGAGCCAGATTAAACCCTGCTGTAAAATGATAATGCTCTGAAGCCATTTACTTAGAACCTCCCCAAGATTGCTTTTATAATACATTTAGATTATAGGATTGAATATACAAATGCAACAAACGTCCATATATCTCTTGTATTTCTCCATACTCATTGGGACCGCTCTCATTTATAGTGATTAGTGAAGAGAGCAGACGGTTATGATCTGACATCCTAGTGTTTATAAGGGAATTATAGTTTACTCTATTCCATAAAACTGCGATGTTAATACCGTTCACCTCACCTATAAGGAGGAATATTTCACATGTCTAAAATTACATTTATCGGAGCGGGTAGCACCGTATTTGCCAAAAACGTGTTGGGAGATTGTATGAGAACGCCAGCCCTGCAAGGGTTTGAACTTGCCCTGTATGATATTGATCTACAACGCCTGAAAGATTCCGAGAATATGCTTAATAATATAAAAGAGAGCAGCGGCAGCACTTGTGTTGTGAAATCCTATACGGATCGTAAAGAAGCTTTGCGTGGAGCTAAATATGTCATTAATGCAATCCAAGTGGGAGGTTACGATCCTTGCACCATCACAGATTTTGAAATTCCGAAGAAATATGGCTTGCGGCAAACGATTGCGGACACAGTTGGCATAGGTGGGATTTTCCGTAACCTGCGTACTATTCCAGTGATGCTGGACTTTGCTGCGGATGTACGGGAGGTTTGTCCGGACGCACTCTTTATGAACTATACGAATCCTATGGCAGTTCTGACCAATGTGATGAATACCTATGGCGGTGTAAAGACGGTGGGATTATGTCATAGTGTGCAGCATTGTATTCCGGGCTTGTTCGAGCATCTGGGTATGAATCAGACAGGTGTTCAGGCTAAGATCGCTGGGATTAACCATATGGCTTGGTTATTGGAGGTTACTAAAGACGGCGAGGATTTGTATCCGGAAATTAAACGCCGTGCCGCTGAGAAGCAACAAGAACATCACGGAGACATGGTCCGTTATGAAATGATGCTTAAATTCGGTTACTACATTACGGAATCTTCGGAACATAACGCAGAGTATCATCCTTATTTTATCAAACGTAATTACCCAGAGCTTATCGAACGGTTTCAAATTCCACTCGACGAATATCCACGCCGCTGTGTAGATCAAATTGAACGTTGGCAACAAATGCGTGAAGAATTGGTTAATAACAAAGAACTTAAACATGAACGTTCGCATGAATATGCGTCTTATATTATGGAAGCTATCGAAACTAATGTGCCTTTCAAAATAGGTGGCAATGTTATGAATACAGGTCTTATCACTAATTTGCCAAAAGAAGCATGTGTAGAGGTCCCTTGTTTAGTAGATAGAAGCGGAGTAACTCCGACCTACGTGGGAGATCTGCCTCCACAGTGCGCCGCACTGAATCGTACAAACATTAATACACAGTTGTTAACGATCGAAGCAGCGATTACCCATAAGAAAGAGCATATCTATCACGCCGCAATGCTCGATCCCCATACAGCAGCTGAATTGTCGATGGATGACATTACAAATATGTGCGACGAGCTGATCACAGCCCATGGAGACTGGCTCCCGGCGTATAAATAAATTAACTAGTTAGGACTAAGGAAGCCTGAGAAATCAGGCTTTTTTTGATTGTATTTCTACGAAAAACGAATGCTATCTTAAAAAAAGACCACGTCGTTTCTTCTTGCTTATCTGTCTAGGACAACTGGGGGACATCGGAATACACATATATGGATTATCTAAATGTGGAGGTGATCCTTTATGATCGTTGAAAGCTATACCTTAGCATCGTCCACAGCTTATGCTACTCCTTATTATGTGATTAGAGGTGAGCTTCCTGGTCCTGTCTTTATGGTGGTGTCGGGGATACATGGGAATGAGACAGGAAGTATTCGTGCCGCACAGATCATTGTAGAACGTTTTAACCAGAGAAGGTTGTATATACACCGGGGCACGATCATTGTAGTACCTCTAATGAATCAAAAAGCTTACCGCAAACGGATCAGAGGTGTACCCGATTTAAATCGCACCTTTCCACGTTCTAGCAAAACAGCGGCAAAACATCCATTAGCTTCAGCTTTGCTACAGCTAGTACTAAGATATCGTCCCACCTGGTTTCTGGATCTTCATGAAGCAAATGGGTTGTCACAAAAAAATCCGAAGCGACTTGGCCAGTCGATCATCGTCACTCCGGGAAGCCGAGGAACAGGTACAGCAAAACGTGTCATCAAAGGCATTAATCGAACGATTCCAAAAACCGCTTATCATTTTAATATCCGTTTACGGGAGCGCCCCGGCTCCTCAAGGGCAGCCGTTACCCGTATATTAGGGGCTAAAGCATTTACTGTGGAAACCTGCTGGAGCCTTGATCGTGAGCTACGGATTCGCTATCAGATAGATATTGTTAGCCGTTTTTTAAAAAGTGCGGGATTATTGTGATAGAGAAAATATCTGATAACTGTGTTAGCTGGTTCTTAGATCCTAGGAATCAGCTTTTTTGCCGATACAAGAAAGGTAATTGACAACAATGGGTATAGTGTATATATTACATATATACATTGATAACACATAAACTAGGAGTGAGGGCACGATTACATGAACATATTGATATCCAACACTTCCGGTGAACCCATCTATGCACAGATTGTCAGCCAGATCCGCCAGATGATTCTGCAAGGAGAGTTAGTGTCTGGCACCCCATTACCTTCTATCCGGCTATTAGCCAAAGAGCTGCAGATTAGCGTAATTACAACGAAACGAGCCTATGAAGAACTGGAGAGAGAAGGGCTTATCAATTCAATTGTGGGGAAAGGTTCCTTTGTTTCTGGTGCAGATCAGGAGTTTATTCGGGAACAACGGCTACGGATTATGGAGAACAAAATGAAGGAGATTATCGACGAGAGTAAAATGCTGGGGATTAATTTTGCTGAGTTTAGTGAGATGTTGAAATTGCTTTATGAGGAGGAGACAGAATGAAAGAAGTCATTCAATTGGACCAAATATCTAAAAAATATGGCCATTTTAGCCTATGCGAACTTACGTTCGGTATCAAAGAAGGGTATATCACGGGGCTAATTGGACCGAATGGGGCAGGGAAAACAACATTAATAAAAATGATGATGGGGATGGTGTTTCCTGATCATGGCAGCGTCAAGATTTTTGACCAAGAGATGTCTATCCATGAAGCAGAGAATAAGGATCGGATTGGCTATGTCTCCGATGAAAATTACTTTTACGATCAATTAACCATCGATCAGATGAGTAAGATTATTGCTCCTTTTTATAGTCGTTGGGATCAAGAAACGTATAGGAAATACATAGAGATGTTCAAGCTTTCCCCGCGGAAAAAGATTAAGGAGCTCTCCAAAGGAATGAAAATGAAGTATTCGCTCGCCATTGCCTTATCACATGGTGCAGATCTGCTTATTATGGATGAACCTACTGCAGGACTTGATCCTATATTCCGAAGAGAGTTGCTTGATTTGCTTAGTGAGCATATCCAGGATGAGAAGAAGTCTATTCTTTTTTCAACGCATAATACGACTGATTTGGACCGGATCGCGGACTATATTGTTTTTGTGAACGAAGGGCACCTAGTATTTAATGAAATGAAAGAATCTCTAGCCAACAAATATATGCTGGTAAAAGGCAATAAAGAGTTGCTTGATCGGGATGTACGAAAATGGTTCATCGGGCTTAGAGAGACGGAAGTTGGTTTCGAGGGTCTTCTGAACAATCGCTCTGAGGAGGAACCCTTCTTTAGAGGTCATGCCATATGCGAAACGCCTACTCTGGAAGAAATCATGTATTTTACGGTAAAGGGAAACGCTTTGTATGTTTAATCTCTTGTTGCTGATTCGAAAAGATTTTATTCTCCTGCGGAATTTTATCCCTATATTTCTCTTGAGTATCTTGTTCATCGCATATGTTCAACTGGATAACTCCAGCATGTTTGCTACTTTTCAATCTTTACTGTTGCTCGTATACTCCTGTTCTATGGATGCACAGAATAACAACACAAAGTTTGTGATAGGGTTACCAGTAAGACGGCAAGAGATTATCTTGGCTAAATACTTATCACTTATTCCTTATTGTTTCATCGGTTTGGTTTGCTCTTTAGCTTTGTTACTAATTTCCTTTTCATTTGGATATTCCATTAGCCCGTTTTATTGGATAGGGGTATCTTTAACATTACTGATGATTCCTTTGGCTGCGTCTATTTATCTGCCGATTCATTATTGGCTTGGTTCCAAAAACTATTACTTCAATATCCTTTTTAATGTAGTAATAACGATTACCACCCTGAACACTGGATCTTCACTCTCAAATTCATCCTTTTTCTTAACAATTACCGACATAAAGCTTCAGGATCATCTGTTGCCGATTGGTTTGATAGGGATTGTTTATCTCTCCATATTGTACTGCTCTTATAGGATTTCTCTACGATTGTTTAGCAAGGAAGAGTTATAAGC
This sequence comes from Paenibacillus sp. FSL H7-0943, assembly GCF_037963265.1. Classification (NCBI taxonomy): domain Bacteria; kingdom Bacillati; phylum Bacillota; class Bacilli; order Caryophanales; family Paenibacillaceae; genus Paenibacillus; species Paenibacillus sp. FSL H7-0943. The sequence continues at coordinate 3,679,409 of NZ_CP150148.1, read as the reverse complement.
TAAGGAGGACGTAAAGTGTATAAATCATTTTTTTTAATTCAAAAAGACTTCATTCTTCTGCGTAAATTTCTGATGCTGCTAATCCCCTTTTTTATTTTTATAGCTTACTCGAACTATCATAGCTTCAGTTTATTTACGGTAATGCCACCCATGCTGTTATTGATAAGCTCCTGCTCAATGGATACTCAGCAGATGACACAACGGTTTCTCGTTAATCTCCCTGTAAGGAGACAAGAGCTTGTCCGTGCCAAATATTTTTCGATCCTCCCGTATGCGCTTGTTGGGCTGGCAGCCACGTCCTTTACCTATCTCCTGATTATTGTAACAGGTAAAGCCGTAACCCCTCATTTTTGGCAAGAGGTTGGTATTGCGTTATCCATTTTCCCTCTCCTTGCGATGCTTTATTTACCGATTCATTACTGGTTAGGGGCAAAGGGAGCGCAAGTGGTTAATCTTGTTTTTATGATGATTGTAATGTTTGGACCGAACGTGTTTAGCTTTTTGATCCAGTGGATACCTGATGTGAACAGATGGCTGAGTTTTGGAGTGAAAGGTACGCTCATTCCCTTTATAATCCTAGGTCTGGCTTATGTATTCTTGCTTAGCTGTTCATATATCATTTCTCTGCGGATTTTTGTGCGGAAAGATCTTTGATTCGAAGGATTTGAGATTTTGAATGAATTCATATACCATTGTCACTACAAAGATAAATAGTAGGGGAAGGGTATATAACCAATGCCTAAAATGATCTATAGCTTTCGCACAAAAATGATTATGCTGCTGATGGCCAGTATGCTTGTATCCGGTGGAATTACCTTTTCAATCTATAAAATTCTGCAGAGATATTATCGATCAGAGGTCTTATTAGAAAATCCATTGACTAAAGTTCGCTACTTGATGCGGGATATCGGTGATGTTAATGCGTTTTTGATTATCTTCATTCCTTTGGCCATCTTATTCTTTTTTATATTTACTAAACCATATGCAAATTATTTCAAGGAAATCTCGAAAGGGATCCATCAGCTGGCGTCGGGTGATTTCTCGGAGCGGGTAGATATCCCATCTAAAGATGAATTCGGCCTTATTGGCCATGATATCAATCTGGCTATTGACCATCTTCAGGAAGCTATTGAGCGGGGCGACTTTGCGGAGAGCAGTAAAGATCAACTTGTATTAAATCTGGCACATGATCTGCGTACACCACTTACCTCCGTTATAGGTTATTTGGATTTTATCCTTAAGGACAATGAATTAACGCCAGAACAGACCAGACATTATACAACGATCGCTTATACTAAATCTCAACGTTTGGAAAAATTAATTGATGAGCTATTTGAAATCACAAGAATGAACTATGGTAAGCTTACGCTTGAAAAAACCTCGATCGACCTGAGTGAGCTTCTTTTGCAGTTAAATGAAGAGTTATATCCCGTTTTTGAGAAAAATGGTCTTACTTCCCGCTTGGATGTAACCCAACCTCTGAAGATAGAGGGTGACGGTGAGCTGCTGGCACGTGTATTTGAGAATCTCCTCACCAACGCAGCGCGATATGGAAGCGACGGTCAATTTATTGATATTCATGGGTATTTAGAGGAAAATGAAGTCGTTATTGAAATCATTAACTATGGAGATTGTATTGATCCGGAAGAGCTGCCGCGTATTTTTGATATGTTCTACACCGGGGATCGAGCGCGAACGCATCCCACAGGGAGTACGGGACTGGGCTTATTTATCACTAAAAACATTGTGGAACAACATGCTGGAACAGTTTCTGCACAAAGCAGTGTAGTGCGGACGATGTTTGAAGTGCGGCTTCCACAAAATAATTGAGAACGAAGTCAAGTGTCGACTGGGCAGGAGTAAAACCGAGATCTACGTGATCTTGTGGTTATACTCCTTTTTTAATGGTTTGGTCAGCAAACAGGATGAATGTTAGGGACATTTATTTGAAATTTTTAATAAATCGTGATATTATTAGCTTGCTAAGTAATTTGTAAGGCAGTACGGAGGAAATATCTGTGATAGAAGATGAGATAAGGGAACTACTGGATAGAATATCAGCGGAAATGCGTAGAGATTATGCAGAGCTGCTTAGAGAACTTAATCTTCATGTGGGTCAAGAACAGTTATTATGCCGGTTATGGAGAACAGATGGAATGACACAGATACAGCTAAGTGAACGCTTGAATTGTGAGCCTCCAACCATAACAAATATGGTAAAATCTCTTGAAAATCATGGGTTTGTTGTTCGAAAAAGAGATCCTGAAGATGGCAGAGTTAGCCGAGTGTATCTAACCCCAGCCGGACGTAATCTCTGCGAACCTGTGGAACAGATCTGGAACAAACAGCTGGATAAATTACTAGCCGGAATTATACCTGAAGAGCGTTTATTATTAAGAAGACTTATGAAACAAATGGCCGATAATTTAGCTTGAATCTGAAACTAATCGCCATAACCATTAGTAAGCTAATTAAAACTAAGAAAAGAGGAACATAGATGATTACAAGTTTGACTCGCATCAATGAATTAGCTAAGAAAGAACGTGAAGTAGGCTTGACACAAGGCGAATGGGTTGAACAGATCGCATTGCGTGAAGACTATCTGCGTGAAATTCGTGGACAAGTTCGTAACAGTCTTTCTGGCGTGACAATTTTAGATCCGGATGGAAACGATGTAACCCCTGAGAAGCTTCGTGCAGCGCGTAAATAATCAATGAACTAAATAAGTGGAAACTACACCTTTAGATAACGTTAGATTAGCCTATGGCTGATCGACGGATATCTAGAGGTGTTTTTTGTTATATAAATCTTAACAGAAGCTTAATTCGTTATCATTAGGAGCTGGTGAAAGTTAAGAATCAATTAAACTTGCGTTACACAGGATCTAAGACTGGATTGTTAGAATGAAATAGACAAAAGATAAGGGATAACATGAAGGGGTGCAGAAGTTGGAGAAACTAAAAGAAACATCAAGGAAGGAAATGAAAGTATGAAAAAAACATTATTAATTTTACTTAAAGTAATAGTCGCTATAGTCATACTCCTAGCACTTTTTCTGGTCATCGTTTTTACAGTCAATGTGATCAGCAATAAAGTGGAGAAAGGAAAAATAGAACCCTATGGTCAGCTTGTACCTGTCGACGGGAAAAAGATGAATGTTACCATACAAGGGCAAGGCAAGGAAACAGTCGTGTTACTCCCAGGGTTTGGAACCGCATCACCAGTAATTGATTTCAAACCACTTGTAGATGAACTGACTCCTTTCTATAAAGTTGTAGTAGTTGAGCCGTTTGGTTATGGACTAAGCGATGTCACCACAAAAGAACGAACGGTCGACAATATCGTGAGTGAGCTTCATGATGCTTTACAAGAATTAAAGATAGATCGTTATATTCTGATGGGACATTCTATAGCGGGAATTTACGGACTGGACTATGTGAACAAATACGAAAACGAAGTTAGTGCATTCGTAGGCATCGACAGCAGCGTACCCACACAAGGGGGCAACGATGAAGAATTTCCATCAGGAACCTATAAGCTGCTTAAAAACTCAGGATTTATGAGATTGCTGGTAAAGCTCAATCCAGCCCAAATCGTTACACCAAGTGATGATGAGGAAACTAAAGAACAAAATAGAATGATTTCACTTAAAAACATGATGAATCCAAATATCATCAGCGAAGCAGAGCATTTTAAAAGTAATTTCAAAGCCACGGAAACATTAAATTTCCCAAAAGATCTTCCTGTTATTTTCTTCCTAGTGAAAGAAAATACGGATGTTCCAGGCTGGGAATCCCTGCATAAAGAACAGATTAAAGACTCCTTACACGGGAAATTGATGTTGCTTGATGGGGAGCATTATTTGCACCATACCCGATCCAAAGATATCGTCGAGAACTTTAGAAGCTTTATGGGAGAGATAAAGTAAGAATGAATGAGAAAAGCCTGCTAATACAGGCTTTTCTTTTTTTGTATTTTCAAATAAGTGAATCCTTTAGAAAAAAATGATAAATTTATCAAAGCAATTATGGGCACTCTATATCCTAATCTTTATTATAGGAAGGACTACCATAGTATGTGCGGAATAGCAGGAATATTAAAATATAATGGACAGCCACCACAGGAAGAAACCTTAAAACAAATGACAGGGGTTATGAATCACCGAGGCCCCAATCATGAGGGAGTATGGCTCGATTCTCACATTGGACTTGGTTTTCGCAGATTGTCTGTAATTGATTTACGTGATGGTAATCAACCGATGACGAATGAAGATCGTACCCTTTGGATTGTTTTTAATGGTGAAATCTATAATTATAAAACACTACGAGATCAGTTAAAGCTAAAAGGACATCACTTTCAGACGCAATCAGATACAGAGGTCATTGTGCATTTATTTGAGGAATACGGCAAGGACTGTGTCCATCATTTACGTGGAATGTTTAGTTTTGCGATTTGGGATCTTAGGGAACAATCTCTTTTTGCTGCTAGAGATCATTTCGGAATCAAACCTTTTTATTATTACAAAGACGAAAATAATCTTTTATTTGCTTCGGAAATTAAAAGCATACTTGCAGTGCAAGGGGTACCCAGAAAGCTTCAATATCAAAGTTTATTCAGCTACTTAACTTTTCAGTATGTCCCGCATCCTAATACGATGTTTGAACACATTCATAAATTAGGACCTGCGGAGCGATTATTGGTTAACTCGGATGGTGTAATGAAGATCGAGAAATATTGGGAACCCCATTTTCAACCGGTAGAACGATCTTTAGCAGACTATGCCGAAGAAATTCAGCGGAAATTGAAAGAGTCTGTAAACCTTCATTTACAAAGTGATGTGGATAGAGGATGTTTTTTGTCCAGTGGAATTGACTCCACCGCAATAGCTGCAATGATGAGAGCAGAAGAATCAACAAAAACCTTTTCGATTGGATTTGAAGGGCTGAACAATGAAACAATCATTGCAAATCAAACGGCAGCCAAACTGGGGACAGATCATTATTTTCACATTTTATCGCAAAAAGACTTTTTTGAAAGTATCCCGAAAACGGTCTGGCATCTAGATGAGCCTGTTGCAGACCCTTCCGCTATTGCACTCTATCATCTAAACCAGCTTGCCAAAGAACATGTAACGGTTGTCCTATCAGGGGAAGGCGCTGACGAATTATTCGGAGGGTATAGAATCTATAGAGAGCCAAATGCATTAAGACCGATAACCTGGATGCCTAACTTCATAAAGGATTCGTTACGAAAATCATTATCTGTATATCCCTATCATTTTTATGGCAAAAATTATTTACTTCGGGGTCTGACACCTTTAGAAGAGCGTTTTTTCGGAAATGCTAATATCTTTAACAAAAGCGGTAAAATGAACTTGCTCCACGAATCGGTACACGCTCAGAATAGCTTTTTACATCCCACGGATATCGTTAAGCCTTTTTATGATAAGACAGCTCACCTAGACCCTACGACAAGAATGCAGTTTATTGATATGAATTTTTGGTTACCTGGAGACATTTTATCAAAAGCAGATAAGCTGTCCATGGCACATTCATTAGAATTAAGAGTCCCGTTTTTAGATAAAGAGGTTTTCGAGACGGCTAGTAAAATACCTGTGTCCAATCGGATTGGGCAAAAAACAACAAAACTTGCTTTGCGTAAAGCTATGGAAGGAATCGTTCCGGAAGCTATTGTAAATCGACCTAAACTAGGATTTCCCGTACCCATTCGTGATTGGCTCAAAACTCCAATTTCAGATATAATGTTCGAACAAATACGATATAGTGGCATTGAAGAAATATTCAATATGAATATCATCGAAGAGATGTTTGCCCAGCATCGGAGTAATAAAGGCGACTATTCGCGTAGAATATGGATAATTTACATTTTTTCAGTATGGTACACTCTTTTTATAAAAGAAGACCTGAAGCAATTAAACAGTGCCGTGTTGTAATGGGGGAGTGATTCGTTGAATATTGAGGAATATGCATGGAATAAACATGAACAGCAATTAAGAGAAACTAACATGTTTACTTATACTAGTCCAAAGATAAAGATTGTAGATAACCATGAATTAAGAAATCGGCTTGAAGAAACGCTTGAAGAGCTGCCGCAGAAGTTTCTGGCCAAATGGGCTTTGAAAGTAGCAGTTGAGCACCTGGATCATCTGGTCCAGCAGCTTGTAAATGACCCCCGGATTGATTTAGGTATAGAAACGCTAGAAAAGCGTATAACTGGTGAGATTAGAGCCTTTGACTTAAGAAAAGTTGGATTTATTGTCAATGAATTAGCCAAAGAGTCCACAACCGAGGCTAGTAAGTATGCTGCCCGTTCTTTTGCACAAGCCATTGCAACTGGACATATGCGAGGACACGCTATGGTTTGCAGTGACTATGCAGTAAAACTGGTGAATTACATATCAGATCATTCTTCAGTTGCAGAGGCAGCTACTAAAGAACGGGAAAGACAATTAAGGATAGCTGAAGAGTTACTTTGTAATTGAAGGTTTAAAGATGAACATGTATGAGGATGATTCTAAAAGTTAAATAATGGTAATAAATAACTTTTTATATAATTGAGAGTTATGTAATCTAATGCAAACAATAAAACATTATTAGTACTTAAAGTTTTATGCGAGACTTGATGAGCTTTAAAGCTTAATACTCGTTTTAGATAATACGATTACTAAATAAGAATCAATTGCTTAGGTAAGGGCAGCTATTTTGAACAGGTTTGAACATTGATTAGATAATCATTAATAGACAGTAAATTGGCAATAATTTGGATCAAATTGGTTGGTTCCTTTAATTTATACACTACTTCCTCACAAAACCCGTATTTTGTACATATGTCACTAAGATGCGTTCTACTTAGATTATACATAGTTCTATATGGATTTGTCTGAGGACAAGAACTTGTACCCATTGACGATTTACGGTGTTCTTCCCTTCATACTAAAAACGCTTCTTTATTATAAATAAAAACCCGTTAATTTTCAAAAGATGAAAAATTAACGGGTTTTAAAAGCTTAATCTTTTTACATATTTATCAACTGACTTTTGTAGCTTTAAGTTCTCTGATTTTAAATGGATGACCAATATAATCCTGCGATGCTAAGGGTTCCTTAGATATAGCTCGATTTTCGTTCTGTTATTTTTATAAGATCCCTCCCCTTTCTCGCAGTAAAAAAGCAATTCGGATTAAATACAAATTGCTTTTTCATTGAATACTGTGCTCCGGTACCTGAAGTATGTTGGGGATGACTCGATAATCACCTGTAGAACCTTAATTTGGATGTCATAATCTAGTTGAATCACGAAGCGGGAGCATTCGATATTCAGGTAATGATGAAGAAGCTCCACTTCCTTATCCAATGCAATATAGTCTTACCTTTGTCCAGAGCAAGCCGATAATACCGTGCGGACAATTTGGAGATTCGTTCAGTCTCCTGGACCTTCTCCTTTCGTGCATTCCATGAGATCAGTACCAGCGTTAATATAGAAAATGCTGACGCAAAGGCCCCCATTTCCACTTTACGCTTGAGTTGTTCGGTCTTTGAATCGGAAGCTATGGCGGGAAAACCAGCATGTACTGAACCAGTCCCGATGAATACCGCAGATCTTCCTATCGTAGAGTAATTGAAAACACTCATTTTCATGGAGCTGCACTCTAACTAGTAAAACGTTGGAGTGCAGCTCCAGTTATATGTAATGCGTCAGAACATCCAGTGCTTTTAGCTGACGAGCTGCATAATACGAAAATTAACGGAGAAGTACGACAAGTTCTGCTATAAGCACCAAACAGTGTGAAAAGCAGAAGATTACTTCAGTAATCTTAACTTTACAACCGAGGTTGGGAATGACGGAACCATGTATCCCGAAACCATCCCGCCAATAATCCTGCGTACGTCATGTTTTACAGAACATGAGGTTTGAAGTACAGGTAGATTCGGTGGTAAGAACGTTCAAACAGACTGAACTGACGAACTTCCGAATGTACAGGTCTAAAGTTAGAGCATATGGAAACATATGCACCATCAAACGATGGGGTGGCGTTTGAAATCCGGCTTGATGTCCGTGGCGGCGATTCCTTCAGCCGGCTCGGCTTCATGGTACATGAAAAAGGCGTCCGCAAAGATCACGCCCCAATCCGAGTTTGCATTGTCAACGATCTCCACATACAGCCTTTTGCCCAAATATTCGGAAAGATCCGCCTTATATTGCTCCATATTGGCAAGCCGCAAGCCCTGATCGGGATTTGGGAAGCCAACGTCAGCGAAGGCGCTATTGCCATACCGGGCAATGACTTGCCCTGTCTCGGCTTCCACGATATTTATATATGCCTTTTTTGGATTTTTTGCACCGGCAAGCTTGAAGCTGATCCAGCCGCTGCCGCCTAGCTTGAAGGTGCTGGAACGAAGCACGCCAGTCGCAGCCTCGTCATGCTTCCAGCCATTTAAATGAAAGGAACCTTCCTGGTTGTACGGAATTTGTTCTCCCCACCAAGTGGTTTCGTCCGATACACTGTCCTGACCGAACGCTTGGCCTTTGACAACCGTCCAGCCTGACATATCTCCAGTTTCAAAGCCTGGATTCTCAATTTGATAGACCGTATCCGTTACGGATGATCCCAAACCATTACTTGTATTTTGGTAGACCGTATCTGTAACTGACGATCCTATGTCCGCCTTTAGATCAGAAGCTTCCCCACCTTCCAATACAACTCCTGCTGCGGCTGTACCCTGGATTGCCGGAGTCATAAGCTGAAGAGCCATAACCCCAACAACCATTTTGAAGATCCAAGATTTACTACTGTTGGCATCCCTCATTAACAAGCCTCCTTAGTCACTTTTTATTCACGCCAAAATAAAGCGCTTCCATTTAGCGATTTACTTATTTGAGGCGTTTTTTTTCTTCATGGGGTAAGGAGCGCCTGGGCGCCCCGCGTTACCAAATAGACTTCATATCCCATATTTCCATGGACTTCACCAATGACTTACCATCTCCCCAGAGCTCAAGCCCTAATGCATCCTTACGGCTGGGATAAACCCGGGTCGTCAGGCTTTTCAAACCGTTGGCATAGGCTTCGACCATGGAGCGGTCCAAATAGATATGCAGCTTCAGATTCTCTCCTAACAATTCCAGCTTCCCTCCTTGAACCCCACTACACTTTTCACCTAGATGCAGTGTCGTTTTCGTACGGTCGACAAGGAACTTAGCTTCATTAAAATCATAATACAGCAACGTTTCCTCTTCTCCATCCGGTGTACACCGGACTTTGATTCCGAGTTGTGTGGCACTGCCTCGATCCAGTTCCAATTGAATCTCAAGCATGTCGCCTTGAACATCCCTCAACTGTACATTTACCTCAGCCAATGACGTGTCCCGGAGCGATAATCGTTTCCCACCGCGCAGCGACTCTAGCTCCTGAACCGGCTCGACTCCCAGCCGCCCATCCTCCCGCAAATAGACGTTTAGCGGCAAGCCGCCGTTATGAGCCCAGCCTGACTGGTATTCCAATTTAGAAGTACGATCACCCTGTGCAATCGTAAAGACGATATTTCGACCAGTCTTCGGATCAACCATGCCGCTCGGACCGGTAAAATGGAAATCACCGACATCTATCAATTGCGGTTCTTCTAGATCCGGGATAAATGAAAGATTGTCTTGATCCAGCTGCCCGATCCAATAGAATACCTCAACATCGGCACCCTTTCCTACAGGACTAACCAGCAGAAGATGCTTGTTTTCCCCCTTGTTGTCAGTGCCTAAGGGAAGAAGTACAGGCAACTCCCAGATGGGTCCAAGATAAGGGAACTTCTGAATATCCGCCTGATGGAAAGGCCCTTTGTATGTCCAATTCAGCATATCCTGCGAGGTAAATGCCAGCGCTGCCCCGCCTTCGCCTTCAATCCCTGACCCGACCAGGGCATACCAGCCGTTCTCATCCTTCCACACAAACGGGTCCCGAAAATCTCCGAATGCACCCATTCCCTTCTGCTGCACGATGAGCGGCACCGGGTGTTTAATCCACGTAATGAGATCCGGGTCTCCATCCTGCGGATAAGTGCTACGGGCAAGCGCGACGCTCTGATTCGGTGAAGCACTATCATTGCCTGCCGTAAAGAACAGCACTGGCAGTCCCTCTGCATCATAGGTTGCACTTCCAGACCATATCCCGTCCGGTGCGAGCTGATCCTTCTCAGGTGCCAGCGCTACAGGAAGATCACGCCAATGCACCAGATCTTCACTCACCCAATGTCCCCAATGGATATGATGAAAGTACGGTCCTTGCGGATTGTGCTGATAGAACAAATGATACTGCCCTTCAAAATAAATTGGCGCATGAGGCTCGTTCATCCAATGTGCCGGCGGGCTGACATGATACTGCGGTCTGTGCCGATCCGTAAGCAGAGGTGTACGATCCAGCTTGATGTCGTCATATCTCAATTGCGGCCGGACGCCTCCATGTGCGGAATCCAACACTTCCTGATAAAAAGCTGCTACGTCCTCATTACTTAGGGCACGGTTATAAATCTTCAACTCATCCATGATCCCGCTGAACATATGAAGGCTGAACACTTCGGCAAGCCTGCTGCTGTGATTATTCCTGCCGATGAACAGATCCGTGTCCAACGCCTCAGCCAGGCGGGAACCGCGGGGCACCGCTGCCGATATGATTTCGGTGCCGTTCAGGAACAGCTTGATTTCACCCTCTTCTCCATCGAATATAGCGTTCACATAAGACCACTCATTCTTAGGAAGTTCATAGCCGTCCGGCGACCAGATTTCCTTCCATTCTCCTCCCTCAAGCCCGATTTGGAAGGACCAGGAGCCGTGACGGAACATGCCAAGCAGATATCCCTGCTTAGCCTTGTTATTGTAGCGGTTCACTATGGCAGCCAGTTTGCCTTCATGTCCCCACTCATAGGTGCGCGGGGCAACCCAAACCCCAATGCTGAGAGCCGATAGAAATTCCGGCTCTCCGTTACACTCTTCTCCGTGGACAGAATGAGCAATATATGTTGAGTAACCATCGAAGAGGAGACCACTTCCTGTTACCCCCTGTCTCCACAGCGGAGTACAAGGGTCGGTAAACTCTGCGTTGTTGAATACATAATGAATCTCATCTACCGTCTTAGTGACGCTCTCCATAGCGCTCGCTCCGGTCCCTTCATCAAAAGCCCAATGCATCATTAGTCCCCGGTTACCGACTTGGCTACTCATGCCTCATTCCTCCCTGAAGACTGCCCTGTGCTAACACTCGGAATCTGTATGGACTTCAGCGTATGGATTTGAAGCGAGTTCAGGACAACCTGTCCTGATTGTGTACTTATCTGAATATTCTCAATCGGAGCATCCGGGAAAATCTGATCGGTTAACACAACCAGACCATTAGCCGCATAAACTTCAACTGCATTGCGATCCAGCCAGATGTGCAGCTTAAGCTTACCGTTCGTAGCGGCCAGGCTGGCACCGTGACGGCTTGCGAACGCCGGGTGGAAATCAGTCAGACCACTTTCTGAACGGTCGGTAAACAGCCATTCCTTAGCAGGGTCATATCCGATAATAATTTCGCTCTGCTGTCCGCCAGATTGCAGATGGATACATATCTCGTCCCCGGATTTGATATCAATCTCTCCTTTAATTTCTAACAGATCACTATTCGTCTGCTGTATAAAAGGAGTCTTCGGCGTAACTGTGACATCGTTCCAGCTCATAGATTCATTACGCAGCTGCTCTATTTCCCGGACAGGCATTTGGCTCAGCACGACACTTCCGTTCTTACTAGTCAGGGACAAGGCGCGGGGCAAAGTCATTGCACCTCTCCAGGAGCCGGTAGGCGTCTCGTTGGCATATTTCCAGTTGCTCATCCATCCGATGATTACGCGGCGTCCATCCTGCTCCGGAATATCGGACCAGGTAACTCCCGCATAATTATCTCTTCCATAGTCTAGCCACAGTATATGATCCGCAGGATTGTCATTGATGAACGTCTTTCCATCGAACTCTCCAATAAAATATTGCGTACGCGATCCCTCTGGACAATTGGGATTATCTCCGATGCTGATGATCAGCACCCATTTTGAACGCCCGGTGTCATCCACCGGCAGTTGAAACAGATCAGGGCATTCCCAGACGCCATCATGTGACCCTTCATTTATACCAAATTCACCGGTCAGCGACCATTCACGCAAATTCTCGGATGCGTAGAACAGGGCATGATCTCCAGCGACAATCACCATAATCCACCGTTCACTTTGCGGATGCCAGAACACCTTAGGGTCCCGGAAGTCTATCAGTTCTTCCTCGATCAGCACCGGATTTCCGTCATACTTATGCCAGGTCTTGCCCTTATCGCTGCTGTAAGCCAGGCTCTGCCGCTGGCGCGGCTGCCCCGTGTCCGAATGGTTATCGGCATGCGTAAAGATCGCGACCAGTCCATCTGAATCTTCGAATAAGCCGCTGCTGTTATTCCAATCCACTACACAGCATCCCGAAAAGATCGCTCCGTGCTCATCCGGGAATAGAGCAATAGGCGCGTGCTCCCATTGAATCAGGTCTTCACTGACAGCATGGCCCCAGTGCATTGGTCCCCATTTATTACCGTAAGGATGATGTTGATAGAATAGATGATAGCTTCCCTCATAATAGACTAATCCGTTGGGATCGTTTGCCCAGTTTGAGGGAGGTGTGAAATGAAACCCCGGTCTGAACCGCTCATCATTGAATTGTTTTTTTGACTCTATCATATCGTTAATCTCATCTGTCGTTGGCATGGACCCAAGAGCCCCCTTTCGTGTGGTTACCAGCGCTCCGGCGGCATTGGCAAAGGTCAGCATGTTGGTGATTTGCAGCTTGGTCAAATCCTGTAAAGAGCTTCCGCTTTCCAGAATCTTAAATAACATACTGCCCAGAAAAGCATCACCGGCTCCTGTTGTGTCAATGGTCTTGACCTTAAAGCCCGGTACATATCCCTCTTGACCAGCCAAACGGTAATAGCAGCCTTTTTCCGCTAGAGTGACGATAATGAGCATGATATCGAAGTTCTGCTGGAGCTCTTGTGAACCCTGTTCAACATCACTAGTTCCGGTTATAAAAGAAAGCTCTTCTTCTGAGATTTTCAGAATATTAGCATAATTCAGGCCCCAAAAAATATTCTGTCTGGCTTCTTCCTTGCTCTCCCATAAAGAAAACCGGATGTTAGGATCGAACGACAGTAGAACTCCTGCTTCCTTCGCCTTAAGAACTGCCGTCCTGGTAGCCGTGCGAGCAGGTTCATGGGTCATCGACAACGAACCAAAATACAGCGCCTGACATGCTTCAATCCGCGCCAGCGGAACATCCTGCGAGTGTAAGAAGGTATCCGCCCCCGGTTTCCGGAAGAAGCTGAAGGACCGGTCCCCCTGATCGTCCAGATGGACAAAGGCCAGCGTTGTACTCGCTTCATTGGTAACCGAAACTCCTGTTACATCTACCCCGCTGTTACGCAGAGCATTTTGCAGCAATAAACCGAATTGGTCTTCCCCAACTTTGCTGATCAGTGCTGATCTGGCCCCCAGGCGGGATAGCGCTGCGGCTACGTTAGCCGGAGCTCCCCCCGGATTGCATTCAAACTGATCATTCCCCCCAGTCGTCCTGCCTGCAGGTGTAAAGTCTATCAATACTTCCCCTATAGCGATGACATCAAGCACAGTTTCTCCCCACCTAACTTCTATTTATTTTTTCAGATTTTCATTATAGCGATCCAGCCCTTTTTGATAGATCTCCATCAGTTCATTCAGGCCCATCTTTTCCAGTGTTTTAATGTAGTTGTCCCACGCCTCATCTGCGCCGCCATCCACAATGAATTTTCCTCTTTGGGTATTTACATATTTAATCAGTTCCGGCTCAATCTTATTGATGGTGTCCAGTTCCTCCGGCTCAAAGAAGATGTTCGGATAGTTTTCTTTTTCCATATACGGATTGTAGTATTTCTCCAGGTCCTCAGCTCGCTGCTGAGCCCGGGGTTCCATATCTACCACTTTTCCGAAGTCATCGAAAGTAATGATACCGGGTGCACCAGATCCCGGAGCAACCTTCTGTCGGAATTCACCTGCTGAGGCTCCTTCAGGAAGCGGTAAATTCACCAGTTTTCCGTTTTCGTCCTTCTTGTACACGACATCCAGTGGTCCCCAGTGGATTTGAGCAGCCATGTAAGGTTCATACTGCTGGTCAATCCAACGCATGGTGATTTCTGGATTGCTGTTCTCTTTGGTAATGACAAAAGACCCGCGCCCCGGACCGCCGCCATTAGCGCGTCCAATCGTCTGCTCGCTATCCGCGCCTTTAAGCGGAGACAATAGCACATAATCCTTGGCACGTTCGGTTCCGACAACTTCTTCGGCTTCCCACCAGACATAAGATCCCAGCGTCTCATCTGTCGTTTTACCTTTGGCCAGATACTGTGCTGCATCCTGAGTGAAGGATTCCGGATCAATCAGGCCCTGCTTATACCATTTTTCATGGAAATAATTCAAAGCATCCTTATATTCAGGCTGAGTTGCGGTGAAAATGACTTTTCCATCGCGGACGACACGGTGTTCCAGATTATCCGGAAGACCAAAGGCCCCGAATAGTCCGGCAATATCCATGCACCACTGCATGTGCATAAAGCTTAACGGGATTTCATCCTGCTTGCCGTTGCCGTTCGGATCTTTTGTTTTGAAGGCAAGCAGCGCTTCCGTGTATTCATCCAGCGTTTCCGGTACTTTTAGGCCAAGCTTATCCAGCCAGCTTTTATTAATGACGTGAAAGAAAGGGTTGGTTCCAAGGTTGTTTTCTTCCCAGGACGGCAGACCGTAGATATGCCCATCCGGCGCTGTGATCGATGATTTGATATCAGGACGACGCTCCAGAAGCGCTTTCAGGTTAGGCGCATATTGATCAATTAAATCCTCCAGCGGAATTAGCGTTCCATCTTCACCATAATTGATAAGCTCGTAATCAGTGAATCCGGCTGCATAGAAGGCATCCGGCAAATCGCCACTTGCGAGAAGCAGGTTTTTCTTTTCTGTATAATCGGTATCCGGAATGTTCTCCCAATTAATCTTCACGTTGGTTTCTTGCTCCAGCCGCTTGAAGATTTCCATCTCTGAGAACTCTGGTGCCAGGGCCGCCTTCGGGGCTACCATTCTTAACGACACTGGTTTGTTTACAACGGGAAGACCGGTTGCATTGAAATTGTCTTTCTGATTGGAATTTTCCGCCTGATTGTTTGTCCCGTTACCGTTACCCGAACATCCGCTCAGCGCAAACGCTCCTGCTAATACCAGAATCCCCGCATTTTTAAATAAAGAACTCATTTTCGATAACCTCCCTTTTGTTCATCCCGCCAGCTAATTACTCCTGTTTTGTTTTCATATATTGCTCTGTATACGCTGTGCATCCCCCCTTTCAAGTACCGCGTCAAAGTATTATCCTTTGATGGAGCCAATCATTACGCCTTTAACAAAGTACTTCTGAAGGAAAGGATACAAAATCAACAGCGGAAGACTGGATACCATAATGACCCCGTATTTGATCAGTTCCGTCACACGCATCTTGGCTGCATAGGATTCCACATCGATCATCATGCCGGAGTTGACCTGATTCTGGACAAGGATGTTGCGTAGCACTAATTGCAGCGGATACTTGCTCTCATCATTTAGGTAAATCAATGCATCGAAGAATCCGTTCCAGAAGCCGACCACATGGTATAACACCATTACCGCCAGGATGGACTTGGACAACGGCAGAACGATGCTCCAGAAGAATCTGGTGTTAGAACATCCGTCGATTGAAGCCGCTTCCCACATTTCGTCTGGTATGGATGACTGAAAAAAGGTTCTTACAATAATGACGTTAAAGACACCGCCTGCCCCGGGAATGACCAGCGCCCACATCGTATTCAGCAGGTGCAGATCTTTAATCAGCAGATAGGTGGGAATCAGCCCGCCGCTGAAAAACATGGTAACCAGCAAAAACCACATAATCAAAGACTTCCCGGCCAGATCCTTCCGGGCTAACGGATAGGCTGCAAATACTGTCACGGCTACTCCAATTAATGTTCCCAGCGTTGCATAAAGAATGGAGTTGCCATATCCGATCCAAATGGAGGAGTCACTGAATATCCGTTCATAACCGTCCAGCGTTAAGCCTTTCGGGAATAGCCAGACCTCACCGGAGTAAATGTAATTGGGGTCACTGAATGAGGCAACCAGTACAAAATACAACGGGTACAATACTAGCAGCATAATAATGGTCAACAGAATGTAATTGATGATGTCAAACCATACATCCCCTCTGCTCTTTCGCTTCAATAATTGATTCATAATCGTCTCCTCCTTACCACAGACTGGTCTCTGTCATCTTTTTAGCGATCCGGTTAACGGTGAAGATCAAGATAATATTAATAAGGGAGTTGAACAGGCCGACTGCCGTAGAAAAGCTGTATTGGGCTTTCTGAATCCCCATCTCATATACATAGGTAGGGATAATATTGGAGGTGGCGTAGTTTAGATCACTCTGCATCAAAAAAGCCTTTTCAAAACCGATACTCATAATGTTGCCGAGTGCGAGAATCAGCAAGATAACGATCGTCGGCAGTATGCTGGGAATATCTACATACCAGACACGCTTCCATTTGCTCGCCCCATCCATAATGGCCGCTTCATGCAGCTCAGGATTGACTCCCGCAAGTGCAGCAAGATAGATAATCGTGGCGAAGCCTGTTTCCTGCCAGATTCCTGATAAGATATACAAGGGACGGAACCAACCCTCATCAGCCATGAAGAGAATAGGCTGTCCGCCAAACGAGGTAATAATATGATTCACGATTCCGCTGTTTGGAGATAAAAAAACATTAAGCATGCCAACGAGTACTACGGTAGAGATAAAGTGCGGCGCATAAATCACAGTCTGTACAAATTTCTTATAGGACTTGCCCAGCATCTGATTCAGCATAATTGCGATGATGATTGGAGCCGGGAATCCAAATAACAGCGAAAGAAAACTGAGTGAGAGCGTGTTTGTGATGATTGTCCAGAAGTTATAGGAATTAAAGAAATCTACAAAGTGCTGAAATCCTACCCATTCACTTCCCCAGATCCCCTGGCTGGGTGAGAAATCCTTAAATGCAATTTGCACCCCATACATCGGATAGTACTTAAATACGAGGTAAAGAATAATGATTGGCAGTAAAAACAGGTACAGTTCGTAGTCGCGTTTGAACCTGCTCCATGGTTTACGTTTTGGTTTGATCATGGAATGATTCGCCCTGTTAGTTGTTGAATTCACGCGTATTCTCCCTTTCGTGTACAATTAATTACTTTTGAAACGTTTCCAATTTGAATTTAGAAAAAAACATTGGATAGATCTTTATCAAGAATCACCCGGATGTGCACATGTTTTCCAAAACTTTTTATAAGAACTGATCTATCTTAATTATTTTTGAAACGTTTCCAATTTAGAGTGAAAAACATCAGTTAGTAACGTGCTTCCACAGAATGAGCTGAAGTTTTTCGATTAAAGGGGATCATGTAGTTTCACCTTGTTTGAATTTAACGGGGATACGATAAACTTGTTTATCTAAAGGAATGCCATCAATCTTGTTATAGAGCAGTCTAATTGTCATGCGTGCCATCTCTTCCACCGGTTGCCTGATTGTTGATAGAATAGGATGAAAATAAGGATTATCCTGAATACCATCATAACCGACGACCTTCACATCTTCTGGTATACGAATGCCCTTCCTGCGTGCTTTGTCAATATAGCTGGCAGCGAGCATATCGGTAATGGCAAAGATACCATCTACATCGCCATGTTCGTTGAGGAACTCGTTAATATAGGCATTGTCATCTACTATTGGATCCGGCTTCTCGTAGATCACATAATCGATGCCTAAAGCCTCCGCTTCATGAATAAATCCTTGCCTGCGGTTCATGGTTTCGCTGAAAACGGAAGTGACACTCCCCATAAAAGCCGGTTTCCTGGCTCCTGCTTTCACCAGCTCTCTTAAAGCAAGACGTCCTCCCTCAAAATTATCTGAGGTCACACAGGTAATCTTCTTGTTAAAGTGCCTGTCGATGCTTACAATCGGAATGTCGTTGCTTACATTATTCTCGATATCGTTGTAAGTTATGCCAACAATACCAGCCACTTTGTTCTGCCGGAGCATTTCCAGATAATATAGCTCCTTTTCAGGCTTGCCTCCACTATTACATAACATAAGCTTAAAGCCTTCCCGGTCCAACTCATCCTCAATGTAATAAGCCAATTCAGAAAAGAATGGATTCCAGATACTTGGAAGTAGTAGAGCCACCATCTTAGATTTCTGCATCTTGAAATTCCTGGCCACTTCATTAGGGAAGTAATTCAGTTCTTGTATAGCTTCCTCCACTTTTTTGCGTGTCTTGGGTTTTACAGCGCCAGAGTTGTTAATGACTCTGGACACGGTTCCTACAGCAACGCCTGCTAAGTTTGCAACATCTTTAATACTTGTCATTTAACACCCCCGACCTCTCTATGGAAATTATAATATCACCAAAATGGAAACGTTTCAATATTTATTTTGGAAACGTTTCAACTTTTCTTCTGCTTGTAACAAAGATCTGTTTTTACTGCTATGGATGTTCTAAGGTATAGCCTGCAAAAATCAGATCAGAAAATTAGATGAACATAAAATCGGCAATAGTACCATATTCTTGTCCATTATCGGCAATGGGAGCAAGTTCTTGTCCTGAGCAAAGGACAAGAACTTGCTCCCTTAAAACAGAAAACCCGCGCTTGGCGCGGGCTCTAATGGGACTATGTTGTTGTCCACCGACATACAATGACAAAAAGTTACCTACATAAATATAGATGTCATCCTCCCTATAATGATAACAAAAAATCTATCTTCAAAAAAATTCTTCAATTAAAAATACTATATCTATTAGGTAATAGCCTACGGATTTTTTATGTTGTTCTAATTCAGTCAATTTATATTCGAGATACAAGTTCGAGTTAATCCGATATTTAGGCATTTTAAATATAGCTTCATCTTTGACCGCCACATATTCAGCGAAAACTCCTATTTTATTCACCGGCAACCTCGTATAAACTCGGTTACCAACCTGAAAATTAACAACATCTTTACCACATGCTTCTATAACACCAGATAGTTCATTACCTAATGTTAATGGGAAATCATAATCAGTAATCATTCGGATACTGCCATTTAAAATTAATGAGTACCTCACGATTATCGATTTCCGGTATCTTAACATTGTTTATTTCCAAATGAATTTCTTTTGAGTATTGTATTTGAGCAGCTCTCATGTTCTGCCAGCTTCCTCTCCATTTGAAAATTTTATGGCGTACAATTTTCAGTTGTACGCCAGTTGTGATTCCACATATTCTTATTGATGTTGAGTTTTTAATTCTTCCATTCTAGGGTAGTCTGTATAACCTGAGCTTCCGTTACCAGAGTATAATGTTTTAGGATCAACTTCATTTAAAGGTGTTCCTTTTTTTAGTCGTTCCACAAAATCCGGATTAGCTAAAGACCAGATACCGACTGGTACGACATCAGCAGTACCACTATCAATATCTACACTAATATCTTCAAGTGCCCGCCCTACTCGATTGACCAATAATGGATTTGTCCAAATTGAACGAATTTCATGGAGCAGTATTTCATTCCCTAAATGCATCACATGGAGGTATGCTAAATTATAATTAGCTAATTCTTTTACAAGATGGCGATAAACCTCTGGTCCTTGTGCGCCTTCAACAATCCCACCAAGAGGTGTTCCTGGTGAAATACGGAAACCGGTTCTTTCTGCTCCAATTTCTTCAACGACTGCTCTTGTTACTTCAATTGCAAACCGAGCACGGTTCTCCACAGATCCACCGTATTTATCGATTCGTTTATTAGAATTTTCACTAATAAATTGATTAATTAGATAACCGTTGGCTCCATGAATTTCAACCCCATCAGCACCTGCTTTAATAGCTGCTGCAGCTGCTCTTCGGAAGTCTGCAATAGTATTTTGAATATCTTCTTCACTTAGCTCTCGTGGGACGGGTATTTCCTGCATTCCTTTAGCAGTAAACATTTCTACACCAGGTGCGATCGCAGAAGGTGCAACTGCTTGTCGATGATGCGGAGTATTGTCGGGGTGCGATATACGGCCCACATGCATTAATTGTATATACATAAAGCCACCTGCTTCATGCAACGCATCCGTAACCTTTTTCCAACCTTCAATTTGCTTTTCAGTATAGATGCCAGGTGAATTTAAATAACCTTGACCATCATCAGATGGTTGTGTACCTTCACTAATAATTAATCCCATAGATGCTCTCTGAGCATAGTAAAGAGAGCTTAGTTCTCCAGGTGTGCCGTCCTTCTGTGCTCTACTACGTGTCATAGGTGCCATTGCTAAACGATGAGGTAATTCCATATTTCCAATTTTCGTATTACTCCACAATTTGTTCATTTATTATTCCCCTTTATGAATTAAATTAGAAATGAAATTGTTATTAAGAAAGATGAGGGTACAGTGCAGGAACGCCACCTGCAAGTCCACCTTGTATCATTCGGCTGTTATCATCAGCAATAATTTCAAAGCTGCCAGATTCTATGCCATTAATAGCTATTTTTGCGATATCTGCAGGGCTTGCTTTGGGGACTTCTAAGCTGGTTGTCATGTCTGTATCCATAAAGCCCACATGTAATCCTGATACTCTTATATTATGAGGATATAGATTTAAACGTAAATCGTTCGTCAATGCCCACTCTGCAGCCTTTGCAGCTGAATAAGCACCTACAGTTCCTGAACTAAACCAAGATAATGCGGAAAGAACATTTAAAATAGATCCTCCCCCATTTTTTTCAATTATTGGTGCAAAAGCACGAACCATGGACAGCGTACCGAAGAAATGCGTATCAAACTCCAAATGTATTTTTTCTACCTCATCGTCCAGCAAAGTGGCGCCAGTAGCTGAGCCTGCATTGTTGATTAAAAGCGTCACGTCCTTAGCGAGGATAACAGCTGCTTCAACTTCTTGAGTGTTGGTAATATCAAGCTTTACTGGTATAACGCCTGGAATGTTAATGGTTTCCGGATTTCTTGCACCACCATAAACCTTAGCCCCTCTGGATAAAAGCTCCAGCGTGAGATGGCGGCCAAAACCTCGATTTGCTCCAGTGACAAATGCTACTTGTTCAGAAATTATCATTTTTGTTACTCCTTTTATTCATCGTTTATTCACTATATGGGAATGATCATTCTAAAAAACATATAAGAAGGATCGTTTAAAGAGATCTTTAAACGAGACAAGACTCAGTTATGAGAACAATCATTCTAGAATATGCATAAGCAATTATATTTAAATAATAATTACTTATATAAAAGTTTAATTGATAAATCGGCTATTCGATGTAATTTTTCTTTAGGCACTGAGGTCCTAGTCATTACCCTTAATCCCACAAAAACAGAATGCAGATGTTCCGCTAGATCGTCGGCATTGAAATCCAAGCTAAATTCTTCATCCTGCTGGCCCCACAGAATAATATCTTTGAGCAGCTTCTCTGATAATGTGAACGATTCAATGGACTTCAAATCCACATTGGCATCGCGCATTGCTAATTCCACCGCTGAATTCACCATCAAACAGCCTGAGGGCGAATCTTCTTCACCATTTATTATGAAACTAAAGATAAGCTGAAGTGCCTCAGTTGCAGTCTTGGAACGTTTAACTTCTCTTGAAAGCTCAGCATTCACTTTATCGCGAAAACGGTCCATGGCTTTCAAAAACAGCGTATGCTTGTCGCCAAATGTGTCATATAAACTTCTTCGATGAACTCCCATATGCTCTACAAGATCTGTCAAAGATGTCTTCTCGTAACCCTGTTCCCAAAAAAGCTTCATCGCCTTATCTAATACTTCGTTCTCTTCGAATTCTTTGCTTCTTGCCATTCGATTCCCTCCCTAATAGTAAATGTAACATATTGAGAACGATCGGTAAAGAATAGATTTTCTAATCACTGTTAACGATGTGCTCTCTTAGCTTTCTTCTTCACTCCTTCCGACTGGTCTGTGGTGACTTACCTCCGAACGGATCCCTTCCCCATCATAGCGCGACTATGTAGGTAACTTTAAGTCAATAAACCACAATGTAGATACATTTGTGCATTTTTTTTGACACAAATGTACCTACATAAAAAAAAGAAAAGCCTGATTTAACAAGCTTTTGTCGAGTAGCTTATGTTGGCACTTTTGTGTCTTTGGACAGTTCGTTATATACATGTCGGTGGACAAGAAGATTGTCTACTTCGGCTACGGTACTTAAAAGGGTAAAGTTAACGGGTGGCCGTTAGCTAAAGACAGCCGATCAACTAGACGGCTGCGATCGTGTATGGATTGATCGTTCCCCATAAGCGTAATGATGTTGCTTCAGTCAAAAATAACTGCAATCTTATTAACCTGCTCGGTAATTTATAGCGAGGTTACGAACTTCACCTCCGGAAAGCGGCTATCTGGTCCTTTCATTAAGATTCCGTCTTGATTTTTCAGATACATATCGAAGAAATTCAGCATATAGGTATTGGTAACAGAGTCCGCTCTATCGGGCTCAATCTTTCCTGTAATGCCCAGCCTTTTGAAAATCGGAGAAATGAACTGTACGTCGGTAAAATTCAAATGCTCCGTATTTTCGATATAGAGGACTTGTCCCCCTTCGTCGACCGCTTTGCGCATCCGTTCAAGCTCCAACTTTTTATCTTCCGTTACTTGATCCTCCCACTCTCTGGTTGAGCCCATACGGTTAATTTCTGCATCCGTGTAGACCCGGTTATCCATCACCATTTTTAATTTTTCGAAATAGCTTTCCGAGTTGAGGAACAAAAACGGCTTTCGCAGTCCCTCTCTTTCACGCAGACGATAAAGCCCTCCATCCAGATCTATGCCAACCGCGATTCGCGGATCGTAAGAAGCGTCATAAGCCGTTGCTCCGCCGATAGAATGACCGAACACCCCGACATGGTCGAGATCAATCCAGCCTTTTAGATGACTTGGAATCTGCCCCGATTGGATAAGCTCGAATTGGTCCAGCACAAACACCACATCGTCGGTTAAAACTTTCCCTAACTTGTCGCGATTTCTGCTTTCCGTCCGATAATTATGGTCAGGCGAGAATAAGTCGTTGGTTGTGCTGGTCGTGATTCGACCGTCCGGAAACTCGGTTGCAAATGTGTTGTAGGTGTGGTCGATCATTGCCACGATATATCCGTGACTCGCGAGATATTCGGCTTGCGACGTGTGGAGGAACCTAGAAGAGCCGTTGCCGGGATTCCCAAGGATGAGTGGGTATGAAGTCTGTGCCGTAGAGATTTCCGCCTCCGAATATGCATAACTGGATACGTACTTCAGGTGTTGAAAAGTAAACCCGGGAAGACCATAGTTCGCGGCCATATAACTTAAAATCCGCGTATCGGGAATAAAAGCAGTTCGCTTGCCACTACCAGCTTGAGTAGGATACCATACCTGAACCATCAATTCTCTTTTACCCTCTCTTGCTTTATCAAAAATCTCTTCCCTATTGGTATCCACAAAATGAAACGTTTGCGTTCCTACCTTAAATTTGCCTGTCAGTTCAGGGAGTTTAAATACAGGAAAAGCATACATGAGAACAGCTGTTCCGATCAGCATGATCGCTATAGCGGTATAAGCTGAACCCAACAGGAATCGAGGGGTTTTTTGGAAACTGCTTTTTTTAAAATAACTATAACCTGAAATGGCTAAAAAAATGACCGTTATGCAATATGGGAAAAACAGCTGAACTCTGTATCCTTCTACCGTCCAATGAATGACCAGCAAAACTGCGGCGATCCCGCTTGCAACGAATACTGGAATAATACGCTGACCTTTTTTTAATACAACTGTTAATACAAATAAACTGATGTTTGACAAATATAGCAATAATTCAAACAATCTCATCTCAAGTCTCCTTTAAAAAAAATTCATTTTCATTTGTTCCAATCATTCCTGCCTAGCTAGCCTAACCCCCCTCCTTTTGCTGCTTCAGTATAAAGACGGTTTCTGAATCCAAAATGTATCAGTTTCGTTTCTGTAAACTGCTTATTAGCTTAATAAAAAGGCAGCCGATCTTTTGACCGGCTGCCTTCTTATTTTGATAGAGTTATCGTTTCCCATTATCTTAGCTTAATGGATCACATTCGTAGTCTTAATGCAACCTACCACTTATTCCATTAATCTCCCTTTACTTCATTATCATTCGGAATTAATTCATACAAGGCACGAACATCACAACCGATGGAATCGGCGATCGATATGGCAATTTTGAGTGGCATCACTCTTTTGTTTTCAATAAAGTCGTAAACTCGTTCCGGTTTAAAAAGCAAGTCTTTTGCCAGCCATTCCGCTGACTTCCCGGATTCCATCAATCGTTCATTCAGTAAGCAACGTCCTAGTTCAAATTTCAAGAAGTGATGACCTCCCGCATAAGATAATACTTAACCTTAAGCGTTGTCCATTGCCAGCATGAATATACTTCATAAAGGGTCCTATAACGATGAAGTTCCCCATGTTTCCCGTTAGTTCAATCTGTGGTTTTCCTATTTTTAGCCCAATTTTCCTGTTCACAATTGAGATTAATGATGCATAATAGCACTGTGTAGAAAATCTGCTAAATCCTCATTGCTATATTGATTAAGATGTTCATATCTCTCACTCCGTACATATATAAGCAATAACGCCCCATCTCGTGGTCTATAACATCGTCCACCTTAAGAGTAAGTTAGGTCAGTTTTTATGGAGTATATTGTGTAAACAAGCTTATGCGCGCTTTTTTATTGTTATAGAACATATGGATTTGGTTTGAATGACAGACTCATTCTTTAAAATAAGGCGTAATCCCTCTTGAATATAGGTTCTCCACTAACTTGAAAAATTCTTCTGACGATAAATCCTTTTGACGCTGGAGCCAAAGACGAAACAAAGAAAGAGCAGTTGTCAGGTAAAACTCAATGAAGTATGGCGTTAAGGATTGGTTTTGCGGAACGTTTAATTCTAATTGATCCAAAGTGATTTCTTTTTTTAAGCGTTTTAAAAAACGGGCACTTCCATAATCACCCAAAAGGGCATTAAGAACCAGGAGATGTTCTTTTTTGTCCAGACAATTGAGCGTATCTTGAACCGTATCCTTCGATAGCTCTTTATTCGCCAATTCTTTTTTCATGTCATTTAATAAGTCATTTTCAACAGAGTCTAACAATTCGTAAATGTCAGTAAAGTATTGATAAAAGGTGCTGCGGTTATATCCTGACTTATTCGAAATTTCCTGAATCGAAATTTTCTCAATCGGCTTTTGGCTATACAACTCACAAAAAACTTCTACAAATTTTTGTCTCGTTTTCTCCGTTATTTGGGGTTGCTTTTTCATGTTTCCCTCCTACTAGTGAATAAGAATATCATCCGACAAATCATAAAAAACTGATGGTTGATCAAGGAATAATGAAGATTTATAATCACATCATACAACATGTTGTCGGATAATCAAAAGGAAATATTAACAAGTAGGGGTGGTTTATATGTCAGCAAAACAAGATAGAATTTTAATTTTTGGTGCAGGTGTCATCGGGAGCATGTACGCAATAAAGCTTATTGAAGCAGGGTTTGACGTTAGCCTGTTTGCACATTCGAATAGATATACATCATTAAGAGAAAATGGCCTGCAGTATATAGAAAAAGGTACAGTTAGATCGATACAAGTGAATGTCATGGATACGCTCGAAAATGACGATGTATACGATTTTATTTTCGTTACTGTTCGTTATGATCGGTCCGAATCAGCATTGTTAGCGCTAAAAGATAATCAAAGCAAAAATATAGTTACGATGATTAGTAATTCAATTGGATTTTCTTCGTGGCTGGATATCGTAGGGGATAGACTTCTACCAGCTTTTCCCGGCTTCGGTGGACAGATTAAAGATGGAGTATTACATGCGCGATTTCTACCAAAGTTTATAGCGGCAACTGCATTTGGAGAAATTAATGGTGCAGTGACAGAACGTATAGAAAACCTCGCAAAACTATTTAAAACAGCAAAGCTTCCCTACGTTATTAAAAAGGATATGCAAGCGTATCTAATCACACATTCCGTATCAGATATTGCCATGTTGAGTTTTTTGCATTCTGAGAATAAGATTATTGACAAAAAAACAGCCAGAACCAGAAAGACGGCACGCAAAATAACAGTCACTTTAAAAGCGTATCTTAGGGAAATACAAAAAGCGGGTGTTTTAATTGATCCTCCAATGCTTAAAATGGTGCTTAAATTTCCAAACTTATTTTTGGATCTTTTCTTTATGACATGGCTACGAACTAAGATGGTTAGGGATATGATGTTGCCGGATTATGCGAATAATGCTAACAATGAGATTGTACAGCTGAGTAATGATTTAATGAAATTTTTAAGTCAACATGATATCAAATCGGAAATACATGTTCAGTAATTTTTTGTTAAAATAGTATGGTGTTTTTTTATTTATTTTCATTAAATCCTTCAATCAGGCATTAATCTGAATATGAAAATCTAAATATATAGTTTTTTCGTAGCATCCTTGAATAAACTAACGGGAAATGATAATTGAACAGCGGCAGTCTAAGACTTTATTTATCAAGTCTTGGACTGTCGCTGCTTTATTATCCGGGACAGTCAGCTGATAAACGCATTTCAGTATTCAAAGTTTTACTCACACCTGGGGTGATTCCTATCTTGGTTGTGGTTCTTGCCTGGATGATATGGGGCTGGAACCCTATCTCGGACAGGTTCTGCTTGTTTTTGGAATTATGGCACTGGTGGGAATCTGGGTGATTGGGATTTGCTCTGATATCTCTTGTACTAGGACTTTGGAGTGAGCATGGTACTATTATCTTCATTTCTGTTGCGCTGTGGGGGCTGACATTCGGTGGTGCGGCAACATTGTTGCAGACAGCACTTGCTCAGGCTGATGGGAAGCAAGGTGTGGATATCGTGATGCCTATCAATACAACGGTTTGGAATCTGGCTATCGCCGGCGCCGGGATGTTGGGAGGAGTCCTTCTGAATCAATGGGGCACCACCTCCTTTCCTTGGGCACTTCTGCTTCTCTTGCTTCTTGCTCTGTCTCCTTTCTTTTATAAAAATTTCACCCTATTTTGATAAAGCTCAGTGTAGGCAAGCTTCATTAATCTTTCCATGTTACCTGCCATCCATATGACTGAAGTTTAAAGTATTTATTAAATTCCGCAACTACGGACTTCGCGTTCTCTTTCGATGTTGCATGAAATATAGTTATATCGACTATATTACAGTCTGAAATTTCCTCCAAACCTTTAAGTCTTGATGCATCTACTCCAATCTGCTTTAGACTCATACAATTTTTGAGTATTGTTAAATCTCCAACCGGATAAGTGAACTGCTTTAATTTCTTCAATTCTCCTATAACCTCTATATGTGATTCATCTATTGCACAGCTATCTGTCTCAAAAACCGTTAGATTCTTTAAAGCTTTTAAGAATGATAAATGTGGTATTGTCACTTGTTTGAGCTCTAGTTTTATTAACTTACTAAGGTTTGAAATATAAAGCAGGTCGCCAACCTCCATTTCTTCTAAACTTAGTTCCTTCAAATTTTTTATAGTTCCTATTAATCCCCTATCAATTGAGTTCATTCTA
This sequence comes from Paenibacillus sp. FSL H7-0943, assembly GCF_037963265.1. Classification (NCBI taxonomy): domain Bacteria; kingdom Bacillati; phylum Bacillota; class Bacilli; order Caryophanales; family Paenibacillaceae; genus Paenibacillus; species Paenibacillus sp. FSL H7-0943. Next base: position 3,651,667 of record NZ_CP150148.1, on the reverse strand, counting down.
CATAATCTCAAACTCTTTAATTTCTTTATATCTTTCAGTGTATGTATATCTTTTAATGGAAGTCCTATTAATGTTAGCTTCCTTAACCCATCTAAAGAAACTAAGTACTTCAAATCAGACTCTTTAAAAGCTTCTGATCCTATCACAAGTTCTGCTAAAGAGGCCAAGCGTTGAAGTACATCAAAATTAGTAATTTCATCCGCATGTATAATAAGTTCTTTAAGATTAACCATATGGGTTAAAATATCCAAAGATATTGCTCCGTATTTTTGAGCTTGATCAGCTCTAATAAATACCATTCTCTTTTTTTTCAATGTTTTTGAAGATACAAAACCACTTTCAACATCGTCTTTAAAATACTCTTCCCAAAATCCGCTTACAGGGATAAGGCTGTTCTCTTCGATATTCAAATTAGTCAAAGCCAAAATATCATCTAACAAACTTCCACTTTCACGGGATAATATGATTACATCTTCTTCTTCACGAATACCAATACTACTATTTCTGAGACTCGAATCGATAAATTCAAAGAAATGTCCCAAACTTTCTGCAATAACATAGGAAAAATGAGAATTATGATCTATCGTGATAATTTGCCCATAAACGCCCTTTTCTCCGGGGTCTAAATCTATTGCCAAAAATGAGCCACCACCATCTTCAGCAAAAGGAATCCAGCCTTCTCTGTAGTTCCCATCTTTTATTACATCTGATTTGCTGGATATAATATCGTACGCTGATTCCAAAAGGGACTTCCAGTTGCTTACTATCGATTCAATGTTCATCCAACCAAGACCAGCCATAATGCCAAAAATCTGCTCTCCTTCTCCATTAAAATTCATGTATAGCTTTCTGAAATCTTCTGGAAATTTGCAGTTCATCATGCTCTCGAAAAGATTTATTTCTGATTCCTCAACTGCTGGATTCAGTAATTCCTCTACATTTGGTATATGCGATTTTAATGTCTCGATAAGTAAACACTCTTCTTTTTTATTAGCTAATGACATATAGTGGCCCCCATTCTACAGAGTCATAATAGTTTCAGTAAACATTCTTGGTTGATCATCAATCATTTTGTTATGATTCATCTTCAACAGTTCTATCAATAATTAATTCTATCTTAAATATGGAGCATCTATCTCCCGATTTAGCAATATCGTATCATGAATTTGTAAATATTGTTGTATTAAGTCATATGAAAAAAACTAAGAGTCATCTTAGGGGTTAATTTTATCTCTATATAAACTTCATTCACAACTAATTTTCACCCTATTTAATGGTACGGTTCAGCGTAACATCTATAGAACGCAGACACCTACACAAACACCTGCACCATTGTCTCCACAAGCCGGGTTGGATACGATTAATGCTTACTACGTTCAGCAAGCTGGCGATGCGCCTGACCACTCAATATTTGACACTACTGGAGTAACAGATGTTACTCCGTCGAACTTAACCTATGTTGATTATGCATTGAGCGTGGACGAGACATCTCCATGGACAGTACTTGAAATTCAAGAGATTGTTAATGAAGTTCATTCAGGACTCGTATTGACAGCGATCGGCACGGGGCTTTCCCATGCCGTTTTGAATTCCATTTTTATTCCCGTTCTTACCTTTGAGCTTAACTTAATGACCTTGCCTGTTTGGGTGTCCTTATTGTTTTTCTAAGTTTTGCTTGCTAAGCGACTCTATTCAGCATCATTCTGCTCTTCCAGCCATCTCAAAATCGCTTGGTTTGTTTCTTCCGGCTTTTCTTGCTGGATCCAATGACCGCAATCCAGATTGACCACTTCTGCATTAGGCACGAACTTTGTCAGGTTTTCAGACCTCTGGACCGTATCCCGGTCACCATAGATCATGAGGGTCGGCTGTACCATGAAAATGAAGGGGGTTGCGATTTTGGATGAGCTGTTTCATCCCTTCTTCATTTAGCGATTTGATTTATGCCTCGCATTTAAAACGTTCTGACTTTTGATGAGAATTAAACCCTAATTGATTGAGAAATACAGTAGCTCCTCTCTCCTATAGATCAGGGAAACAATAGACCCAGATTTATGCAGTACCAAAAATCCTTTTAACCATTCTTTTGTTATTTATATTTCCTTATTCTGTAATATATTTTTTGCAATGTTGAAATTTTAGCCCTTCTTCAGATGAAGCGATCAATATTCCAAGCCTTCTTAATCGTGTTTCTTCTTTCTTGGCGCTCATTACCCACCAGATTGAATCTCTTTTATAGGATGGTGATAAATTAGTGAAGAATAGCCAGGCTGTTTGATTTGCCTTGATTTGTTCTTCATATTCTTTGGCAAGTTCCACGTTTCTTTGTTCAGAGGAATAGCCTTGTGCATCGGTTCTGTTGTTAAAGACGTGCATTCCTTCTGGTCTCATCTTTCCAAACTGTATTAGTGCTTTTACCTTCTTTACGTTCACAGCACTCCATACACTATTTACTTTGCGCGGAGTAAAGCGAATCTTATAGCTTTGTTTATCAATGGTTTTTCGTATACCGTCAATCCACCCAAAACAAAGAGCGGCATCTACTGATGCAGACCAAGTAAGGCTTGCACGACCTGTACTTATCCCAAAATAGCCCACCCAAATTTCACTAGCTTCAGCATGATGTTCTTCTAACCAATCGTTAAACTCTTCTTGGTTGTTGAAAAAAACTACATCTCCCATTGTTCCAGCCATTTTAAAATCGCTTGGTTTGTTTCTTCCGGCTTTTCTTCCTGGATCCAATGACCGCAATCCAGATTGACCACTTCCACATTGGGCACGAACTTTGTCAGGTTTTCAGACTTCGCAACCACATCCCGGTCGCCGTAGATCATGAGGGTCGGCTGCTGGATGATTGGGTTCACTTTCGCCAATAAGCGCCAGTTGCGGTCAAGGTTCCTGTACCAATTTATGCTGCCCGTGAACCCTGATGTTTCAAAAGCGGAGACGTAAACAGCCAGCTCGCTTTCGCTCAATACGGGCTCACCGAGCGGTGTTTCTGCTCTGGCGAGATTGATCAACGCCATACCTGGCTCAGGTGCTCTGAGAGGCTCGTTCTTCCGGTACAGGTTGCGAAGGAACCTGTATGTATTGTCTTCGAATACGGCGTCCGCGACGCCTGGCTGTCGATTGAAGTGGACGAAATAGAAATCGCCGCCAAGTATTTCTTCCATGAACTCGATCCAGGGTTTTTCTCCGCGCTCTTGGTAAGGCAAGCTCAGATTTATCACTTTATTGACGCGGTTTGGATGCAACAAGGTCAGTCCCCAAACGACGAATGCACCCCAGTCATGACCGACAAAGGTAGCGTCCTCGTATCCATAGTGATCGAGAAGCGCGATGAGATCACCCGACAAGTGTTCAATGTCATAGTCTGTTACTTCGGTCGGACGGGATGAGTTGCCGTAACCCCGCTGGTTGGGGACGATGACATGGTAGCCCGCTGCGGCAAGTGCGTCCATCTGATGGCGCCAAGAAAAGGCATGCTCTGGCCAGCCGTGGCAGAGTACAATAGGTTTTCCTGCGTTTTCTCGGCCTGCTTCAAACACTTCGAGTTCCACACCGTTGGCTGAAATAAGGGTGGGCTTGGGAAAATCGATTGGATTAAACATTGAATTAAAACCTCCTTCTTGTGATACTTGTAGTATAATGAATAAAAGGTGACATCTAGGTGTCACCTTTCTGAAATCATGTAAAAAAAGAGGGCAATTATGGACAAAGTGGAGAGACTCATTTCGATTATCATGATATTGCTGAAAAAAGAGGTTGTTTCTACAACGGAATTCTCACAACTATTCAATGTCTCCAAAAGAACGATCCTTCGCGATATGGAAACATTGAGCTTATCGAACATCCCGATCTACTCTGTCAATGGGGTCAAAGGGGGCTACGGCATAATGGATGAATACAAGGTTGATAAACGCCTTTTAAGCAGCTCCGATTTACAGAATATATTAACTGCGCTCGGCGGATTGGAACAAATCCTCCGTACTGAAGAAGTTGAAAGAACGATAAAAAAAATAGAGGCAATGGTTAGTCCATTGTCTCTAAATCGTTCCATTCAACTGTCGTTTTATGATTGGGAAGGTCGGTCCGAGATTCTTGAAACCTTAAAGACATATCAAGAATCCATTTCAAAAAAGAGGCTGGTTTCGTTTGATTATACAGATAAGGACGGGGCTGTAACGAATAGAATGGTCGAGCCCTATGAGCTGCATTTTAGCGAATCGAGTTGGTACTTGAAAGGATTCTGTTTACATCGACAGGGATATCGAACTTTCAAGTTATCTCGGATCGATCATATTACTATGGATGAACGCGCGTTTCATCCTAGAGACGATTGGTCAGAGCAAGTACACGAAGCAAATTATCTACCTGAATTCGTCACGATTAAGGCCTGGATATCGCCTAGCATAAAAGATCAAATCATCGAAAGGTATGGTCGAAGAAGTATTGAAGACCATAATTCTGGATTTTTATTAGCAACCATTTATGTCCCACAAAATCGTATGGGATTTCAACTTTTAGCAAGCTTCGGCACTCATCTAAAAGTTGTAGAGCCCAAAACCTATGTTGAAGACTTTCGAAATTATTTATATCAAATGATGGAGAACTATTCCTGATATATTTAGCATTAAAGCTTCAACCTTCAACTCAACTTTTCGCCCTATTTATGGTACGGTTCAGCCCGATTTGTCCTCACCGCGGGATACATCTGTTCCAAGCTTTCAGCCACGTTTAGATTCTATTGTGATTGTGCGCCTGAGTCTGAACCAGCTGATCTTCTCAACTGCTGTGTTGCGGTCCCCATCTGCAGTTTCCGGGCAATCTGCTTGTTGCACATTCCTCTGATACTTTCAATAGTCCTCCTTGCTTCATTTAGAGTTATATATACTGGTTTTATCAAATTAATCACGTAATCTAGTGCTCCGAATAATAAAAAAACCGCAAGCTAGTTACCTGCGGCTTTGAATTTAGGATATGTTGTTATTTATTATTATCTCTCCCCTCTCCAACAAGCCTTAGTCCACTTTCATGGAGTTAGTTGCTTGTGGAAGCTACAACAAAGGCTATACGCGTTGAATCGTGGCTATCATGACACCGGCAAATCCAATACCTAACTGCATCAGTATTTCCGTGGGCCCGCAGGACACGCCATGCGGTTTTCAAGTGGCAATCGCCTCTTTCTGTTCCTTAGCTTTTGGAAATCCTTGATCCACTCCTTGTTCTCTACGATTATCACGCAAGAGCTCGTACGTCACATACACCGGTCGCCCTGTTCTTGGTTCCAGCATAATCTCGGCATCAATGGCAAACACCTCACGCAGCGTCCGTACCGTCATTACACGCTCCGGCGAACCATGCTCCACCACCTGACCCTCACGAATCGCCACCATATAGTCGGAGAAGCGTGCTGCCAGATTCAGGTCATGCAGCACCATCACAATCGTCACCTGTTGACTGCGATTTAGTTCATAGAGCAGTTCCAGCACTTCAAGCTGATGCGCCAAGTCCAGATAGGTGGTGGGTTCATCCAGCAGGATCAGATCGGTTTGCTGGGCGAGCGCCATCGCAATCCATACGCGCTGACGCTGACCGCCAGATAGCGTATCGACCTCACGATGCTCAAACGCTGTAAGCTGTGTAACCGATAGGGCCCAGGCTACTACTTGCTTATCCTCTTTGGAGAGCTTGCCGAAGCCCCGTTGATGTGGAAAACGCCCATAGGCGATTAATTGACCGACCGTCAAACCGCTCGGTGCGGTCGGCGTCTGCGGCAGAATCGCCATCTGCTTGGCCACTTCCTTGGTGGACAGCGTGCGGATATCGGCACCATTCAGATAAACCGTACCATTATTCGTCTTGAGCAGCCGACCAACTGCCTTTAGTACGGTTGATTTGCCGCATCCATTGGGACCGATAATCGAGGTAATCTGTCCACGCGGAATCTGCAAGTCCAGTTCTTGTACGATAAGCGTGTCATTATAGGCAATATCGATTTGTTGCGCTGTAATACTTTCCATGACGTCCTCCTAATTGGCCTTCGATAGTAAATAAAGAAAGTACGGAACACTGATGACCGTAATGACAATTCCCGTCGGCACATCTCCCTCCAGGCTAACCGTGCGCGTAATCGTGTCAGCAAGTACCACGACTAATCCACCGGTTAGGCTGGCAGCCGGAACGAGCAATTTGTGATCGGGCCCAACCAGTTTTCTTGCCATATGCGGAGCGATCAAGCCAACGAAAAAGAAGCTTCCGCCCACGGCCACACTGCCAGAGGATAAAGCAACCGCAGCGACCGACAACCCCAAAAACTGCCGCTTCACGGCAAGACCCAGCCCTTCTGCCGTCTGATTGCCCAGATGGAGGGTGTTGAGTATGCGAGACTTGTAGAAAATATAGCCGAGTAAAATCAAGACCCATGGTGCCAGTACGGAAATATAACGCCAATCAGCGCCCCATAAGCTTCCCGCCAGCCAATGCAGCATGAAATCCATCTGCGAATCATTCAGCTTGAGAGTCAGGAAGGTGGTCAGCGCTTCATACCCGCTTCCGAGTGCGACCCCGGTTAAGATCAAACCGATTGGCGAAATATCTCGCCCACGGCGATACGATAATAAGAAGATCAATCCCGCCGCCAATAATCCGCCAACAAAGGCCAGTAGTGGTAGGGCAATAAAGGAGCCCTTTCCTGTCGATGCGATGAATACGACGAAGAACAGGACAAACAAACCCGATCCCGAACTAATCCCCAGCGTCCCTGGACTAGCCATGTCATTACGCAGCAAACTCTGCATCACGACCCCAGCCGCTCCCATTCCCAGACCTACCAAGATCGACAGTGTGATTCGTGGCAGGCGAAAATCGAACACGATCAGATTTTGCTTATCTGTACCGTTTCCGAGGAGAACATTCAGCACTTCTAGCGGTGAAAGATTCATTTTGCCAGAATTCATGCTAATGACAGCAAACATAAGGATGAGCACCATAAGCACTATATTGACGATTATGCCCCTTTGCACCGTATAACGCTGCTTGATCATTCAGATTCCCTCCTTTGCTTGCGAGCCAGGAAGAGAAAGTACGGCACACCAATGATAGAAAATATAATGCCAATCGGTGTTTCGAACGGCTTATTGATCAAGCGTCCAGCCAGATCGGCCGACACGGTCAGCAACGCACCATATAGAGCAACTGCCGGAATAATGTAACGATAGTCGACACCGACCATGTATCGCACAATATGTGGGGTAATCAGACCAACAAAACCGATCGGGCCAACTAAGACAACAGCCAATCCAGTCAGCACGAGCACGATAATCGTCGATAACCCTTTGACCAGTCCGCTACGAATACCGAGACCACTTGCCACATCATCCCCCAAACTGAGCAGTGTAACAGAAGGAGATAGCGCCAGCGCCAGCAGCACACCACCAACAAATAGCGGTGAGATGATCAGCAATTCCCCCCACTTGACCCCTGCTGTACTGCCTGCCGTCCAGAATGCCAATGCTCGACCCAGATTATAATTGATCGCTAAATACTGACTGAGTGCGCCAAATAGCATGGAGATGGACAGTCCTGCCAATACCAGCCGCTGAGGCGTCATCCCGCGCTTGCCCAGTGACGCGATGAAGTAAGTGATCCCGGTCGCGAGCGCTGCCCCCAGACAAGCAAACAGCATCATATGCCCATACGAATAACCCGGCAGAAAGGCCAGGCAAAGAGCAATCGCGAATGCTGCCCCAGAGCTGATGCCCATCAGCCCGGAGTCAGCCAGCGGATTTCGCGTCGTTCCCTGCATAATAGCTCCACATACCGCAAGGCTGCATCCGACGATCAGATCGGCTACGGTACGCGGAAGACGTAGGGTTTGTATAATTTGATGCTCAGTGAGCGTTGGATCAAATCGGAAAATAGCCTCCCATGCAGTCGCTAACCTCATGTCGGCGGCGCCGAAGCTAATCGACGCCGCCGACATGAGAACCGTTAATCCAAGCCCTACCACCATGTACATGGTGAAATTCACCGCCCCACGGCGTTTTTGTTCAGGCTTGTTTTTCATTACGCTTTCCTTTCCTTACCTACTGATAGTCATATTTACAAATTGGAGTACTTCTTTTTACCTCGTCAAAATCCTTATCTAGCCATAGCCAGCAATTGATTTACAATATGATCAATCAATGCACTGGAAGTCATTATATCCGTGGACCAAGATAGCGATGTACCCACCGATATGATCCGATTATGTTGCACAGCAGGTAGCGATTTCCAGACCGCATTATCAGTAGGGACTTCCGTATCTCCTATAGCGATTAGATAATCCCCTATGTAAGCAGCCAAGACCTCCATAGAGATATCTCCCCAATATTTATCTGTGTCAATAATATCAGTTTGAACTTTTGAAGGTGCCTTCATTTTAAGTCCATCATAAACAAGCTCGCCAACCGCATGCTTGGCTCCAGCGATGTAGTTACTTTTATCACTGAATTCCCCCATAGTAATCGTCACGTCTGAAAGACCTGCATTCTGAAGGGCTAGCTTCGCTTCTTCTATTTTTCCGGCATAAGCACTCAGAACAGCCTTAGCCTCTTCCTGCTTGTTCAAAACATCACCAATAAAATGTATCCGCTCTTCTGTAGTCATATCACCATAAGGGACATAAATTGTCGGGGCAATTTTGGATAAATCTTCATAATTTTCATCGCCCCATGCTAAAATGATCAGATCAGGCTCAAGAGTCATGACATCTTCCGGCTCCATAGCTATTTTAATAGAGTCTGTAATCTGGTTAGCAAAAACAGCCTCTTTCCCGTCCCTTGCCGCTCTCGCCACCCCTAAAGGAGTTACACCTAGGGCCACCACATCACCAACCAAATAATCGACTACAACACGCTGAGGGTTGTTCGGTACCTTAACGTCACCCTTTACTGTGGATATCGTTCTCGTCTGTGAGACTGCTTCTGAAGCATTCGTCTCGGATACTTCCGGTTGTGTCGTCTGTTGTGTCTGCGCAGGGTTTGAATTCACCGTTCCCCCGTTATTCGATGGCGTTCCCGACGCACATGCCGACAATAACAGCATCAAGCTCATCGTCGCCGCCAAGATCATTTCTTTACTTCTTACTTTTCCAAACATGGTTGATTCCCCTTCTCTATAAGACTGGACTAGAACTGCTAGTTCCCTCTCATAGTAAAGAAAATGAGAATCATTATCAATACCATCAACCTGCATAGATAGTGCGTTTATTTTCCGATAATCACTTGGTGTCATCTTGTAATACTTCTTAAACATCCGAAACAGATTTTTCTCATCTGTAAAACCAGATCCTGTTGCGATCTCTTTAATGGTTGCTTCTGTATGTTTCAAGTCATGGCAGGCAGCTTCAATCCTTCTCTGAATGAGGTACTCCTGTAAGCTCATGCCTTCCTTTTTTTTGAACAGCCGCGTCAATTGCCCGCCACTGATCCCAAACATATCAGCAATTTCTTGGAACATAATCGGCTGCATGTAATGTTTATCGAGATATATCTTGGCAGAACAGGCTGGATCTGGCTGGAGATACCGAATCTCCCCACTCTCAAAATCTCTGTACACCCCATGTATCAATTGATATAGAAAACTTTTGGCCTGCAACTGATCCATCGCTTTGCCGCGGTTCCAGCCATTCATCATCTGTTGAAACCAATCGAGTAGCAAGATAGGATTACTTGGTGTATAACCATACTGTTGAACAAATGGATTTACTTCCTCGAGTAATTGCTGCAGGTGCCTCTTGAAAAAAAGAGGTAATTCTGCTTTATAAAATACCATAAAGGTCTTCACATTCTCCCCTTTAGGCGAAATACTGAGCAGGCTCCCCTTCCCTCCGTGAACTAAACCAAAGCGTTCCATTCCAAATGTGGTTTCATTCAGTTGAATTTGTGCTTCTCCTCCACATGCATAGATAAACATGCTACTAGGCATTTTATACTGCTCCAACGGGTATTGGGACGCTACATTCTGAAAACGTACATCTATTAATGTAATGATCGAACGTGTCCAAATGTGGGCCATCGTATCGATCATCTCCGGTGTAAATACCTGGCTTGCTGCTGCTTCGTCTTGCATCTATCTGCGCTCCTTCATCTCACCTTTTGCAATTTATATATCACCTATCAATTCAATTGATATTGATTATCAATATCATAATTAATGAGGTAAGTATATCATCATTAAGTGACATTGGGGACAAGTTCTTGCCCTAAACAAAAGACAAGAACTTGTACCGATAAAAAAAGCCGCGCACAGCGCGGCATCCCGTGAGACTATGTTCTTGTCCTCTGAGCGAAGAATTGTTTCTATACTCTCAGTAGAAGATATTATTTACAGCTAAATATTCCGAAGCAGTGAAAGATTTAGTTCCGCTCTCCCTAAGTAGCCGCTGCAGATAACGGGGCGGTTAATGATTTCATACATTTTTTTAAGATCCGAAATGTACTCTTGGCTCCAAGTTTCAAAAGAATCGAATTCCGCCTTAGAAATTTGATGGTACTCCGGGGAGTCGGTTACCCCCGTAAGGACCTCATATGCATAAATATTATCGCCAAACTTTCCTACTGATTGGTATCTTCCTGTTTTCAGGCAGATATAATCGGTATATTTCACGGTCATCCCTCATCCTGTCATTGATTTCCTCAAGTCCATTAATTTAATCTTGTATAAATCTAACTCCGCAGCAACTCGTCCCGCGCTTCCGTCAGTGCGAACCCCAGCAGATTTCTGCCCCGCCATTTCATGGGATTCTCAGCATCCGGATTGGACTGGCCCATGCCGATCCCCCAAATACGGTCCCGCGGGCTAGCCTCGACGAGGACGCGGTTCTTCGTCGAGTTAAGATAATCGTTAAGCTTCGGATTCTGCGAAAATTTGGCCAAGCTGGCTCTTTTGACGATGTTGTAACATTCCTTATCCCAAATATCTTTGTCAAAGTTTTGGACCGCACGTCCAAAAGCCTTCATCTCCTTTGGATGCTTAGCTTTAAGGATGGACTCCAGCATTTCGTCATCGCCGAACAACCTTGCCTTCTCGGCCATCATAAACTGCTCGGCGCATGAGTACTGCGTTCCCTCTACCGTGAACGGGCACATCCACCATTGGCTGAAGCAGCTTTTATCAACGCTCCCGTCCTTAGGCGGTGTATGTCCCCAAAAAAACACGAATTTGAACTTTTTTCCCTCGTTATATGCTTTTCTTAACTCATCGATATTGTAAATCATCGTTAACCCTCCAAATTTCTCCGATATAAGCGGGATGGTCTATGCCCCGCATTTTCGGTATAATGATCGGTCTCCATTACAAGATCGGCTACTTTACGCCGGAAGGCCGCCTTCAACAGCTCTTTATCCATAATTACCTCATAAACCTGCTGCAGTTCCGTCAAGGTAAAAAGCTTCGGCATCAAGTGCAGTGCAATATCGGTGTAATTCACTTTTCCCCGTAACCGATCAATAGCGCATGTTATGATCTTCGCATGGTCGAAGGCCAATCCGTCATTCGATACGATCTCATAATCCGTGCCAGTCGATGTAGTCTTCGCTGTCATAGTCCTCGCCACGACCGCCGAAAGTACTTCTTCTTCACTGCTTAGTTTGAGTTCGTACTCCAGCGTCTTGATGTATCCGTCCACAATCAGTTCTTTTTGCTCCCGCAGCGGCCGATAGGATACCTTGAACCAGGCGGCGTCTGCTGCATCATCTCCTGCCTTTAACTCCAACTTGTCGCTGTTAATCAGAGCCATATAGCTGCAGCTTATTACCCAGGTTCGTGGGTCGCGCCCGATATCACTGAACGTATACAGCTGCTCCAGATAAACATCTTCCACGCCGGTTTCCTCGCATAGTTCCCTTACTGCTGCCTGCTCAGTCGTCTCATTCGGCCGGACAAAACCGCCAGGCAGCGCCCATTTGCCCAGGAAGGGGTGAGCCCCCCGGCGAATTAGTAGGACGCGTAGCTCTTTTTCTGGTAGTTTGCGATAACTGTCAGCCTCGTCTTCCGTCACAGTGAAGATAACCATATCCGTTGTCACTGAAGGCCGCTCGTAATCCCCTGCTCTGTATTGCTCCAAAAATTCGCGTTCCATAAGTCCATCCTTATCCAACAAATCCAAGTGGGTACGCCTCCTTTATATTTGATTTAACCGTTCAGCTCTCCGAAATAGTTCCCGTAGGGCTCGAACTTCGCCAACACTTCATCAACCCTGCGAATACGTTCCTCCAGACTCCCCCGCAGCGTAATATAGGGGATCCGCCGCTCCTTCAAATCCGCGATAATCTGTTTATGAAAGACATGCCGCTTCTGATCCCCGCTGCGGTCCCACGTATCGTCGTAAGGAATATCGTCAGCGCATAAGAAGAACAGATCATAACGTTGCGCGTTCTCCAGAGCGATCCGGGTTAACAGCTCGGGGGCCCGGCCGTGGTAATCTAGGGCGAACATATACGTCGTGATCGCATTGGTATCGACGAACAGAACCCGGTTCGCCGCAAGCATTGCCTGTTCTTCGCGCTCGATATGACCCACCGCGATTTCATCGAACGATTCCAAGCCGATTCGGCGGTCCACCTGATGTTCGGTCCAATAATCGCGTCCGTATTCGCTTGCGAACGTTGTGCAATATCGCTGTGCCAGTGCTTCGGTGATCGTCGACTTACCCGTTGACATCGCTCCAACGAATACCAATTTCGTGATCAAATCCCGGTACACAATATCACTTACGAACTCCTTGTACTTATATGGATTAGAACGGACCATCGTCGCTGAAATCGGAACCCGCTCTCGGGCTTCATCCACCCGCCGGTCTATTGCACCCAAAGCGAGACTCATATGTTTGCCGTAGAATTCGCTCGAGTAAAAATGCGTTACTTGCTCTCCGTTCAGCAAACCGAGTATATACTGTTCTTCCCGAACCTCATGTTCCCTGTCATCCGAATATCCATCCGGACCATCCCAAGCTTCGATTACCCGGACTTCCGGATAGAGCCTGCGAATCCAATTTGCCCGGACATGAAGCGGGATCGGAGTGACTGTCGTTTCGTAAATGACTAGGATCAATTCATCGACCTCTTGTAGCGCCGTTTCAATCATGAACTGATGGCCTTTATGCAGCGGGGCAAACTTCCCCAGTGTTAGTCCAAGCGTGTTCATGCCGCCACCTCCTTCGCCCCTTTATTCCAAATATAGTACCCGTAAACTGCGTTGACCAGATACGCGCTCCACATCACGATCATCAGTAGGCCTTCCCCGCTGCCCTCCAGCATGCGAATCGCCCACAGCAGCACCGTAAAGAGATTTAGCACGATATAGACCAGCCATTGTTCCTTGAATCTTCTAACCATTAAGAAGGTCGCCACAACAGACAGCACCGTTGTAGTGGCATCAATGTAAGGCGAATTCTGTCCCGGAATGAACGAAAGCCCAAATCCGAGGAGCAAACAGCCGATTACACAGACCATCCCAACGAGGAGCAGACTTCTAAGATCCATCTGCCGCATGGTCAGTCTACCGTCTTTTTGGCGATTATTTTTCCACATGTAGAAGCCAATAACATTCATTGGAACAAAGAATAGCAGATTCAGCAAAACCTCTCCAAACAAACCGTTAATATAGGCCAAATAAGCATAACCGATGGTATTGTACATGCCGAAAACATAGCTCATCAGGTTGCCCTTCGCTGCAAGCACCACGCATAACACCCCAGTAATAAATACCGTGAATCCGAATAAAGAGTCCTTTGTAATCACTGTAAACCCGACAGCGATTGAGGTAAATAGTATCAACCACGTAATTTCGAACAGATTCCAGTTAGCCGCCACCTTTTTCATCTTGCATCCCTCCGCTTTTTCCACTCATTCATAGAGCGAAAAAAATTAGTTGTACTTAGTATCGTTTTGATAATAACATATTGTTACTATCAAAAGTAACAGAAAATTCTGCGAAGGGCAAGCAAATTTTTCCTATTTCCACAGACAGGTACTTATTTAAGGCTTCTCAACAGAACTAACTTTAAATTTGTAAAAATAAAAAGAAACCCCTATTAAAAGGGATTTCCTCTAATCTTGTTCAACTAACGTACCAATAGGTGGACTGTTTTTTAAGGTTTACTATTCCGTCTTTCTACTCAAATAAATAATCACCCTCTTTTTCTAAGAGAACAGGTAAATACTGAGTTACCATTTCAGTAAACACGAAATCATCCCCACAATTAAATTGTGCACTTCATTACATAAACCCGTCTTCGGGTTCACCAACATCAAATCCTAATACTTTTGTCGCTTCCAATTTAAATCTCTCTATCCAAGAACTCCAATCACTATTACTCATCTGTGCATAAAATGATAAACCACTTGGCTCCACTGAAGCCACAATAAAAACATCATCATCTTCCTGCCCGAACCAATAGGGAATTCCATTTTTATATATCGTCATCAACTTATAAGAGTCAGTAGCTCCGATAGAATAACTCTAAGCTCAAGTTCCGTCTGCTCTGACTTCACGGCTTTTTCCATCTTTGCACGGCTTCCGAATATCCGGTATAGAACCTGCTCCCGTTCATATATTTCTTTAGGCGACAGCTCTTGAAGCAGCGCTTCTGCAAGCTCGACCCGATCGATCACGAAGTTTTTGACAGATCTTGCTTCCTCATTTCCTGCTAGCAGGATGTCTACTAGGACTGGCATAAGCTCAGCCTCCACGCCGTGCGCATCAATAAAGGTCTCCGCATAACTATCCTGTATCATTTGGTGCTCCGAATCTACCATCTCCATATAACGAGAGACGAGTGAGAAATATTCCTTGCTATATAATCCTAATCCGAGTACAGCATAGGTACTAGGCATGACCGACTTTTCACCCGGTTCCGTGTCCTTGTACCACGCATAGGGCTCCATAGCGATATCCGCATACGCAGCCAGCTTAGGAAAAAGAGACGGATAGGCTAGTGCACCAGCAAAAAACTGATGAAGACCTGATTTAGCCATTTTTTTTAGAGGAAGATAGTTCTTTTGTTTGCTTTTCAGCTTCAGGTTATATTCCTTCGGGAATCCCTGCTGCAGCAATTGGGTAATGTGATCCAATGCTTCTCCATAAGCTGCTTCCTCCTCGTTCAAAATCCGGACTTCAATGCTCTGCGTTACATCATTATTATCAACTTCAACACGGGTCCCTTTATATACTGGAGTGAATTTCCCGCTTCCCCCCTGGATATACTCCGCTGCGTGTTTTGAACCCAGCTGGACAGCTAGTTTCAAATATTGTTCCCGGATGTCCGGTTTCGTTTTTCCAATTTGCAGAGCGGCATATACAAAAAAGGAAAGTTGATCTGCATTCGGATCCATAAGCGCCATATCCTCTTTAGGTATCCAATCCATTCTAAAGCTGCCTGTACGCACAAAATAGCGTGGAAGAAAAATATTTTGAATCCAATTATCCATAGCCAAAGTATACTGGCCAGTCCATTCGTCTAAGCGTCGCCTATTACTTCTGAGCTTGTCGGATAAATGCTCAATTAATGGGCCAACCGTATTTTCTTCTTGCTTCATAAGATCAGGGTTCATCAAGTGATGAGAAAAGAAAAACTGGTCATCAACACTCGGCAATACGGGAAGATTAGACATGATTTTGGATGTTATAAACTTCTGTAATGATTTGCGGAGTTCGTTCAGCTTCTCTTCGTTAACCAGATGCACGCAAAGTGTTAAGTCTTCGTCCTCCATTTCAAAGGAAAGTACGATCTGGAATCGGTAATCAAAAAAACGAGGACCTAACTTCTCTGATAAAAAAAGCTCCTCCACTCTCTTGCATAAAGCCGGGTAAAGTTCAGATCTAATTAATTCATCCGTGAGTTCGGCGATATAAGGACCTGCTTCGATTTTATAAGAGCTGTCTGTCCAATCAAACGGTTCTTCAACATCAATATGTATTTTTCCGTCACGCCAAGCTACCTGAAGATAATCCTTTATCCCTGCCTGGAGCGGACGATTTCCTATGAATTCATTTATTCTTATAGTCTCTTTGTTGTATATGGTTATCATCTCGCTCAACACATCGTCTAAAAACCTCTGTACTGCTGCGTTCATTCCCACTCCTCCTCATTGTTAATGCTAATAGAACTTAGTACACCTCATGCAGTTTGAAGACGGAGAAGCAGTTGATCAACCAGATCTGCCTCTCGCAGCTGGTTGATCCAGCGCTGAGGGATATGCTCATAGCCATATCGGATTCCGGCAAGACCACCTGTGATACAGGCCGTTGTATCCGTGTCGTTGCCTAAGGCAACTGCTCGTTTGACGGCATCTTCGTAGGAAGTGCAGGTTTGGAGGATCATACACGCACTGAACAAGGAATCTACGACATAACCAGATCCTTCGCCATAGAATACTTTATCTGGATGAATGTTCTCTTCGAGCTCCCGTTCATGCTCAGGCATCTGCTGGTAGATCGTTCGAAGCTTGCTAAGAGCAGTTCGGTAGCACAGATTGAAGTCTTGCTCTTGCAACAGTTCACGTGCAATTAACACATAGAAGGCACAACATACCTGATTACAGATATGTGCATGAGTTACAAGGCATTGAGTATGTGCATCCTGAACGAGTTGTTTATCTGTTCCTTTGTGCCACAAGGCAAGTGGTAGCACGCGCATTAGCGCCCCATTCCCTTTCCCATCAGGAACTGTATTGCCACTCTCGTAAGGGGACATTCCTTGGTAATAAGTAGACAACGTACGACTGGTTTGTATTCCAACATCAAAAACTTGTTGGGCTACTGCCCATCTACCTTCATGATACCAGTCGACCAATTTGTCAGCAAAATCAGTTAGCTCCAGTGTACCTTTATCGATCAGACTCTCCAGCAGACATAGTGCCTGCGCACCATCATCCGACCAGGTGCCGGCAGGAACATCTCGGTAGGTGGGCTGAAAGCCCACAGGAGGAGTAAACTCAATCTGCTCCAGAGGTGGGAGCTGCTCCGCTGATCTGAATTCATAGGGGACACCAAGAGCATCTCCAATCAATAAGCCGTAAAGCCCACCCTTAATCTTATCCCACATGTTGTATTCTCCTTATCACTAGATATAATTTGGATCAAGCTGTCTACAAATATATAAGCCTACCCTATCAATATTTAAACTGTTTTGCATCATGTAAATAAAAATTGAAGAAATAAGCTTCCAATGAACAATACGATAGTAATCTAAGCCTTTTTTGAAATCAATAATATATAACAAAAGATGAGGCTGTTTTTAAAATCAACAACCTCATCTTTTTTATGAATCTTTCCCGAATAATTACGTGTCTCTACTTAAATAACCATTCAACTTTTTCTGCGTATCCGCAGTTTATTTTAGTCCCTATAATTAGCTAGGATGAAGTGCCCGGGCCATCGCATCCATATAGCCCTGAACAGCGCGCTGACTCACTTCTGTTTCTGGAGCAAAAATTTCGAAAAGGTGAAAACAACCGGGATACAGGTGGAATTCGACATCCACACCTGCTTGTGCAAGTCGTGCCACATACTCCATTGTCTCGTCTCGGAATAGATCGAGCTGACCTATACAAGTATAGGCTGGCGGCAAACCTGCCAAGTTCTCCGCTCTCGAGGGTACTGCATAAGTAGATTCTCCTCTGACATCGCTCTCCTCGCCCAGGTACATGTTCCAAGCTGCTATGTTGTCTGTTCGTTTCCAGATTGCGCCTGCTTCCGTAATCTCATGACTGGACGGTGTGATGTTACGGTTGTCAAGCATCGGGTATAATGGCATTTGGAAAATAAGAGACGGTCCTCCTTTATCACGCGCCATCAGCGCGAGTGCTGCTGTCAGTCCGCCGCCACCGCTAGCACCGGCAATTGCAACCCGATCCACATCAATGCCAAGCAAGGCTGCCTCCTCCGTCATCCATACCAATCCAGCATAACAATCTTCGATCGCCGCCGGATAAGGGTGCTCGGGAGCAAGCCTATAATCAACCGATACGACTATACATTCAGCTGTCTGAACAAAGCGTTCGCATAATTCGTCGTCCATATCCGGATGTCCTAACACGTATCCTCCCCCGTGAATCCATAGCATGGCAGGTAACAAGTCATTCGTTCGCCCGGCAGGCTCATAAATTTTCACCAGCATCTCGCCTCCATCCCTCGGGATTTTGCGCCTGGTTGTGTTTACATGCTCTGATCCTTCCACGGATGCAGCTGACACTAAGCTCCTGCTCCACTCTAAATTCTTCTCCAATTCAAATCCAGGAAATTGTGAATAAACCTCTCTTAATTCTGGTAGTATACGTGGTTCAACACTCATAATAATCCCTCCAAATAAAATAATGAATTCGTTCGTTTACGTCTTATTCATAGATAATCCTTATCCCATTTGAGCTTCCCACTTGGCAATTTCCTCTCGAACTCGCGGCGCAACCTCTGTACCGAGCAGTTCTATAGCCCGCATAACCAACTCATGCGGCATCGTACTTAAGGGAACATACATCATGAATCGTGTAATCCCTACATGCTTACGCAGATGGATTATTTTTTGGGCGACTGTTTCCGGATCCCCTACATACAACGCACCATCAAAGCGTCGGGCAGCATCATAGCTGGAACGATCGTAGTACGCCCACCCCCGTTCTTTGCCGAGCTTATTCATACCGTACTGGGTAGACGGAAAAAAGAGTTCTGCCGCCTGTTCCGTATCTTCTGCAACAAATCCGATGGAATGTGAACCTACCTGAAGCCGCGATACATCATGTCCGGCATGAGCTGCCGCCTTTTTATACAGTTGTACAAGCGGTGCAAAATTGGTTGGGTTTCCACCGATAATCGCCAGGACTAATGGCAGGCCCAGAAGTCCTGCACGCACGGCAGACTCCTGGGTACCGCCACTACCAATCCATATGGGTAAAGAGTGCTGAACAGGGCGCGGGTATACACCCAGATTATTTATCGCTGATCGATGTCCTCCACTCCATGTAACTTTCTCAGATTCCCGTATTTTCAGAAGCAGCTCGATGTTTTCATTAAATAAATCCTCATAGTCATGCAAGTCATACCCAAAAAGCGGAAAGGATTCAACAAAGGAACCCCGGCCCGCTATAATCTCGGCACGTCCATTGGATAAGCCGTCAAGCGTGGCAAAATCCTGAAACACACGGACAGGATCAGCTGATGAAAGAACCGTCACAGCACTCGTCAATCGAATCTGCTTTGTTAGGGGGGCTGCAGCAGACAACACCACTGCTGGTGATGAAGCTGCATAATCTTCACGATGATGCTCACCTATGCCAAACACATCAAGTCCTACCTGATCCGCAAGGACGATTTCTTCGACGACTTCTCGTAATCGCTGTGCGTGACTCATCACAACTCCGGTCTCAGTATCAGGCTTTGTTTCTATGAACGAAGTAACACCTATTTCCATAGTTAATCTCTCCTTATATTTTCTCTTGCAATTCGCCCGACATCATCGGTGCAACCCAATTTTTTAAGAAGAATGCTCAAGACAACGGATTAAAGCCGTCCAATCCAACTCACCATAACCATTGGCAATTCCTTCAGACAAGTGATGGTGGATAAGCTGACCTAAAGGTAGAGGAGTTTGAACGGACTTCGCTGCCTCAATAGCCAATGCAACATCTTTTAACCCAAGCTTCATTTTAAAACCGGCCGGTTCAAAGCGTTGTTCGCTCATGATCGCTCCATAGTTCTGATATATTGGAGATTGAAAAAGAGCATTCACGACATTCATAAATCGGGACGAATCAATACCGTGCTTTTCTACCATTAGCTGCACTTCCGACAAAGCTTCCAGCATTGAAGCAATTAGAAAGTTAACGCCAATTTTCACAACGTTCCCTTCTTCGCCGTGATCCCCAATCTCTACTATCTCTTGACCCAATGCTGTTAAAACGGGAAGTACCCGTTGTCTTGCTTGTTCCGGACCAGCTAAAATAATACGCAATTTAGCTTCTTTAGCGGCATCTGGGCGCCCCATCACCGTGGCAGACACAAAGTGTTGCTTTCGCTCCGCATGCGAGACGGATAATTTTCGAGCCAGATCTACGCTGATTGTACTGGCAGAGATGTGAATTCCATTTTCCGACAATCCATTCAGAACACCATCTGGTCCCTCGACGACCTCCTTCAAAGCAGCATCATCAGAAAGCATGGTAATTACAAGATTGCTTTCTTTCACTGCCTCTAGCGGTGTTTTGGCATATCGTGCTCCCTGTTTCATTAAGGGTTCAACTTTTTCAGGGGTCCGATTAAAGATGACTAATTCATAACCCGCTTTCAACAGATTTTGGGCCATTGGGAGCCCCATATTTCCAAGCCCAATAAACGATACTTTCATTAGACACCTCTCCTTATTTTGAGGGATTTCTCAATAACGGAATGATCGTTCCATAATAATTAAAAAAAATATAGTCTAACACATACTCCTTAATTAGCACCTTCAAAATATGGGGAATATGATAACGGAACGATCGTTCCGAAATAATTAAAAAAAATTAGATTCCTGCTATTACAAAGCTAATCATCTCTTTTGCACGTTCCGGATTCTGATCTGCTTTGGCCATAATATTAATGCTTTGATGTAAATTCAACAATAAAAAAGACAACGCTTTGATATCAGTCGTTTTATCAATTTCTCCCCGTTGCTGGCCCTTTTCTAAAAGGTCACAAAAAGCTTGCTCTAATTCCAAAAAACTAGTCTTTATCAACTCATTAATTTTTTCATCTGGCGACTCCAATGTTGTAGCTACATTCGTAACAAAACACCCGCCCGGCAGGCTGGTATCGTATGCTGAAGCAATATGATACTCAAAAAATTGAAGAATTCCATCTCTAACGCTAGATGCATGTTCAAGAATAGCCTGCTTATTGAAATTCCCCTTTTTATAATGCTCAAGGGCATCTGTATACAAGGTTTGCTTGTCGGAAAACGTATCGTAAAGGCTGGATCTGCTGATGCCCATCACCTCAAGTAAATCCGGTATGCTAGCCGCTTCATATCCTTTTTTCCAAAACAACAGCATGGCTTGATGCAGGGCTTGATCTTTGTTAAATTCTTTTGTCCTAGCGATAAGTAACACCTCCCGTCATTGAAATATAACATATCTGAACTGATCAGTCCAGATTTATAAAATAAACGGACACTCATATTGGTGTCCGTTCTTAAGAGCAAATACTTATTTATTGAATTGCTCAAAAATATCTTTTATCCAAACATCAATGTTTGTTGCATATTATTCTAGTTTAATGATCAAATCAGCTAGTTCAGAGTTAGGCATCTCGTTTACGGTAAAATATAATAGCTGCTGTAATAAAGATCAGTGTCCATAACAGGGAGATACCTGTCCCTTCCATTGGTGTAAGGACATTTATTTCATTAGAGGAAGGTGGCATATACATATAATATCCTGCTGTATCCGGAAAAAAATATTTAGTATTGTCTAGAAAATCTTTCGACAATGGACTGACAATGAAGTAATAGCCAAGCAGTACCACTAAAGCAGGAGTAGTTCGTCTTAATAAAGCACCTATAGCTGCACTGAGAAGTGTGGTTAAAGTTAGATAGCCTGTTGCACCTGCTAATGATTTTATCATTTCGTCTATTTCAATCACTACTGCTGTGTCTTTCATCATGATAAAGGTATATAGTACACCTGATGCAGTAGTAAAAGACGCCGCAGGAATGGTTATAATGGTTAAGGCCAAATACTTCGTGGATAATTGAAACCCTCGCCAAGGTATCGTAGTTAAAGTAGTTCGAATCTGTCCCCCTGTATACTCTGAACAAGTAGCTAAGATACCAAGAATAATGAATCCTGCTTGAAGATATCCCATAGAAGAAAGTCCTGTATTCAGTATATTTTGCGTTCCTGCTGCCCCTTGTAGATCAACAGAAGTAAAAGCAGCGGCTAAACCTAAATTAAGAATGAATGTAACCAAAAGAGTGAGCCCTATCAATGGTAATGTAACTAATTTATCCAGTTCAGCACCCAGGATTTGTGTTATCTTTCTACTAGATGAGACACTCATGCTGCAACGTCCCTCCTATGGAATACAATAGCTGCAACAATGAAAACAACGACTACCCAGGCAAACATGACTAAACCGCCTGTGAAGGGGGTGTGAAACCTCTCGAATAAACTGCCTGTGGACGTGTTGTCCGTAAACATAAACATTTCAGCGCCAGCCCTATCTGGTAAGTAAAACGCCAACTTTGTAACCCTATACAACAGGACACTAAATGATACAACGGATGAATTTATTATGAGCACAGCAAGCGGGAGGATGCCATTCTTAGTTAGAAAAGTAATTCCAAGTGCTAAAAGAGCAGTGAATGTCCAGTAACAAATGGCACCGATAAGTCTGGACCATTCAAATGCAGGGGCATATTCACCAAGAATAAGATGCGTTGCAGACACAGTTGTCATAATAGCAACAATACAAAGCAGTATGCTGATCACAGTCACAGCACCTGCTTTTGCCAATAAAAAATGAATTCGGGATGAAACAACAGTTAAACTCGTTGTAATCTGTTGTCCTCCACCAGATTCACTGCTCTCTGTCAAATACTCACTGCTGACAGCAAGCACACCAAGAATAATAACGCCTTGCACACCAAGAGCTAACCCGATATAGCCAACTTCCGATAGCCGCGTGCTAACTCCAGCTATAATCTCCTCTTTTTGTGCTATGCTGTCCAAGGCAGAAATAAGCGCTGGGGCAAACGCTCCAATGAGAAAAGCAAGCCAAATACCCGGTAAGGAGAACAATTTAGATAGTTCCGCGTTGAATGCTCTCATACAACTTCACCCGCATTTTCAGATGTCAGGGCAAAAAAGGCTTCCTCCAGCGTGGAATAGTTACCTATTACTTCTTCCAATGTTCCATCTGCAACGATAGTTCCATGCTTAATAATCACCACATCATCAACCGTCTCTGCAAGCTCTCCCATTAGATGACTGGATAACAACACCGTATTTCCAGACTCAGCACGTTCACGTAAAAATGTCCGAATCCACCGAATTCCTTCTGGGTCGAGCCCATTTACGGGTTCATCTAAAATCAATACTTTTGGATCACCGAGTAGCGCAGCTGCTATTCCAAGTCTCCTCCCCATACCAAGAGAATACTTCCCAACTCTTTTTCCGGCTGCATTAGTAAGACCTACTATTTCCAGAACTTCCTCGACACGTGAGTTAGACAATCCTGCGGCACGGGCAATCCAACGCAAGTGTGCCCGTCCTGTTCGCATACGATGAGCTCCAAATCCATCAAGTGCGGCACCTACTGTTGATACAGGATTATGTAATTCTGCGTATGGCTTTCCATTGATTAGTGCACTCCCTGAGGTAGCACGATCTAATCCAAGCAGGATGCGAAGTGTAGAGCTTTTACCTGCTCCATTTGGACCTAGAAAACCAGTTACTCTGCCAGGTCTAGCTTTAAAACTGATACCTGATAAGATTTTCCCAGTTCCGCGATGTTTGACTAAGTTATTAATTGTAAGCAACCATAACACTTCCTTTCTGTTATGGTTCTAATTATAAAGAAGCAAAGTTACATCTCGGTTATCCTGCTGTTTACTTCTGGTTTAACTTTAGGTTAAACTCTACCAATAGCCACTGTTGTGCCGTTTTCATTTGATGTAAAGTCAGCTTTCAGCTTCATTTTATTCAACATATAATTTGAAGTCGATAAACCTATCCCCGCCCCACGCTCATAGGAAGAGTTATCCATCCCCGGACCTCTGTCTGCAACAATGATCTGTTCTTTTTCTACATCAACCACAATGTTTACATATTTCCCCTCTGCTGCATGGCGAAGAATATTCTGAAATAAATTATCCAGAACACGTGTCATCCATTTAGGATCTGCTTCCCAATAAAAAGTCTTCTCTGTCGGTAAATCAACCTCGATCCGGATTTCTTTTTCTTCAAATACAGGATACCACGCAGCAACAGATGCTCTTACTAAACGTCCAATATCTGTTGAAGTGGGCTCAAAAGGATGTTTTCCTGATGTAAGCAATGTATAGGAAAGTAAATCATCCATTAGATCTCCGACTCTAGTAATCGTATGGTTCATCTCTGATAATGAGTTTTGTCCTTCTAGACTCATTGATTCTTTATTTAATCGGGTGACATGTCCTCTCAAAATGGTAAGCGGCGTTCGTAAGTCGTGAGATAAATTCGCGATGAGTCGATGTCGTAACAATTCCTCTTCATGTTCTCGCTTGCGACTGTCTTCAAGCTGCTGAATCATCCAATTAAAAGAACTTCCTAACTGGTCGATTTCATCCATACGATCACTTTGAACGGATATTGGTTTAGGAAATGAATTATGATTAGCTGAAAATGACATGACTTCCTGTAAGCAGGTGAGACGTTTACGAAGACTCAAGAAGAAAATCCAAGAGATTACCACAAATGCGACAATAATAAAACCAAACAAAAGAAGTACAACGTAAAAATAATTTAACTTATTCAGCTCTTCTTCATTAAAAGGAGACGCAATGAACGCAGATAAGAAAATAAGTACGATCGGAGGTAAAAAGATAAATAGAAAATGTCCTTTTAGAAAACGACGAAATAATGATTTAGTCTGTCTCATAGTTTCACCCGATAGCCTATTCCCTTCAACGTTTCAATAATCTCTGGGGAGTCTGGATGGCGTTCCAGCTTTTGACGCAGTCGATGAATATGTACCATTAATGTTTTATCACCTGTGATATAAGCTTCTTCCCAGATGGCTTCATAGATTTGTTCTTTTGGTAAAACTTGATTAGGGTGGCGTAAGAAGTACTTCAAAATATGATGTTGTTTCCCTGTCAATATAATTTCTTCTCCTGTGTGTTTGTCAAATACCATTTGGATGTCAGGATCTACTTCAATATAATTCCCTAATGAAATGCGTTCGGAATGTGTTCCGCCCTTTCGACGGATTAATACTTCTAATCTAGCAATTAGTTCATCCGTATGGAATGGTTTCGTTAAATAGTCATCAGCAAATTGTAACCCTTCTACCTTATCATCTATCGATGTTCGAGCAGTTAACAGCAAAATAGGAACAGCAGGAGCTGCCTTTTTTAATCGTTTCCCCACAGTAAATCCGTCTAAACCGGGTAACATGATATCCAAAATAACGATTTCATGCTGATTTACTTCTTTTTCAGCTCCTTCACCAGAAAGCAGCCACTGTACTGAAAATCCTCGTTGTTCCAATTCTTCCTTTACCCAACTGCCGATCTTCTCATTATCTTCAATATATAACACGTTTCTTTTCAAGTAACTTCCCTCTTTCTAAACCGAGTTCACTATTAGACAGATTAACACAATCTAAAGAATTGTTTCCAGTTAAGACAATTTTATCGTTCGTGCGGACTTTCACCGCCAAGTTATCGTCCATGATTGCCGCACACTAGAAAACCCTCTAACATGGCAGTGCATGTTAGAGGGTTTCGAGCGTAGCTGCTAATTTTAGGAAATACTACTTCATGATACTAATAGATTTCGAAGTATTATCGAAGAATATATTTGCACCAAAATACTCAACAATGAAACGTAATGGGAGCATAGTACGACCGTTTACAAGTTCAGCTGCTACATCCATTCCTGGTGCAAGTTCACCGATCTTAATCGATAAAGTCTGACCTTTCAAGGTGATCATTACGGTTTTCGTAACGTTATCCCAGCTTACATTTGCTCCTAAGCTCTCGGCAATGAAGCGCAGTGGGACTAACGTTCTGCCTTTAACTACCGTTGAAGCAACGTCCATACTCATTTCGATTCCGTTTAATTTATATCCTGTCTTTCCTAAAGTGAATTCCAATTTCACAGGTTCAGGCTTGGCTGTAATGAAGATATAACCTAGTCCTTTTGCCGTGAAAGTAAATTTACCTGTCTCACGCTCATAGTTGCCGCCTAAACGCTCCATGTTACCGTTCAATTGAAGCATAACACCGCATAACATGTTAAGATCGTTTGTCGACAGCTTCTCTTTTGACAGATCGAAGGTTACGGGTATAAGCCCTGTATAATCCGTTACTTCCCGGCCATCCACGAAGATCTTTAATTCATATCCCCGCCCTATAGCTCCGCCTCTTTCATCTACAGGTATAATGACAACCTTCATCCGCTTTCCTGTATTCAACTGCTTCAACAATTCAGCGGACAATTTAACAGATATGGTGTCATTCGTAACGATTAGCGGTTTGTCGGCATTAATAATCGCACCGATCGTATCGCTTTGAATCTCAAGCTCATCTTTTCCGGCTGACATCGTCAATTCAATGGAATTACCCTTCTTCAGCTGCTCTTTGATTGTAGCATCAATACGCTCCGCTACTGATGACTCTGGCGAAGGAGTCGGCGTACTGCTGTGGCCATTTGAATTGCCGCCATTGTTATTGCCATTATGGCCACCACTGTCATTTGTAGTAATTACAATAGTTAACTCTATCGTATCCATGCCAGCATGATTGGAAGCCGTAATATTGAATTTGTAAGTTCCCGCTTCAGTAGGCACGCCTGAAATAATACCCGTAGCTCCTTCTAAATTCAGCCCAGCAGGTAAATAATTATCACTCACTTTCCAGGTAATCGGTTTGTCGCCGTAAACCGCTAATGTTACCGTATACGGTTGTCCAACGTTGCCGCTTAGCAGATTCTTAGTGATAATCTCCGGAGCTGTATCCACTGGCTTATCTTCTTTAATCTCGATGCTCAATTCTCGCTCATCTCTACCAAAATCATTCGTTGCTGCAACAGTGAATTCGTAATATCCCGCCTCTAGAGGCGTACCCGAGATAACGCCTGTTGCTTCATCTAGGTTCAAATCTACTGGCAAATCTCCTTCCTGGACCTTCCAAGAAATCGGTTCACTGCCATATACCGCTAGTGTTACTGTATACGGTTGTCCAACTTTGCCATTTGGTAAATTCTTAGTGATAACCTCCGGAGCTGTATCAACTGAGACATCTTCAGTGATCACTATATTGAACTGTTTTGTGTCACTGCCAACGTCATTGTTTGCTTGAACTTTGAACGTAAATTGACCCCATTGATCCGGTGTACCAGAGATAACACCTGCATCTTCATCCAAGCTCAATCCTGATGGTAATTGACCCTCTACAACAGCCCATTTGATCGGCTTATCGCCATCAGTGGTAAGAACTGCCGAATAAGGTTGTCCTACCTTGCCATCCGCATGCGAATTCGTCGTAATCGTTGGTGCCGTACCTGCGTCTTCAGCCCATTTCGCATATAATTCAATATCCCTTGTAACAGGATCAGCATCGAAATTCCAAGCATCGTTTAATCCTTTATCTTGATACCAACCGCCGAAAACAGTTTTATCTTTTGTCGGCGCTGTTGGCTCGGTAATTGTAGCGCCCATGTCAGCGAACTTCACCGCAACTTCGCTGCCCCCATTGGAATCAAAAGTTACCGCATAAGGGTTGTGCGCGCCGATGGAAGGCGTTCTGCCGCTAACTGAATTGCCGAAGAAGTCTGTTCTCTCCGTCATATGAGGCAGAGCATTCGCCCGATCCACATATGGGCTTACAATCTCGGCACCTGCACCATAGGCCAGGTTATTACCATCCGCAAGACGGAACCCGTTCATCGCACTGTAATCAAGCTTGGCATCCACTGTCCCACTGTTGGTAATCCAATGTTCAGGCGCAGATTTATAGTCTTTTAATATAGAATTCAGTTCCTCTTCCGTTACATAGCGGTTGTCTGTTGCTGTTACGCCTGCACCTAGATATCCGCCTCCACCTGCGTTCATACTGCCAAAAAGATTAGCCGGATATACAATGTTGTTCGTAAACCGTCCGGCTGCAAATGGAGCTGATGTTCCCCCGCCTTTAAGACCAACCTGGTTGTTTGCCCCAGTGTAGGCAAATATATTATTTTGGAAATAAATGTGCAAGTTGGAGGCTGTCGGGTCAAATACTAACGAACTGCTATTCTTTAATGGTGTGACGATGACATTGTTATAGTATAAGCCACTTAATTCCTCGCTCGTTGAAGAACCTCCTGCAAGCAATATTAGACTGTTAAAGCTCTTGTTAAAATCGGGGCTGCGGCCGTCGTTCACGCTAATATTATAGCGAACGATATTGCCCTTGGCAGCATTCATCTGTAAGTACCAACCACCATAGTTATTTCGGCTGTAATTGTATTCATACACATTGTCCTGACAATAGTTGTCAATGTCCCAAGCCATACCGTCATTACTTGCATGATAAGGGTTATCCACAGCTTCATTATAGCGGAAGATGGTGCCTTTACTTGCCATAATCCACGCAGCCGCATAGTTTTGCGAACCTAGATATGTTGGTGCTGTATTATTTGGCCCCCAGTTCGTAACCAGATTGCCGCTCTTATCGCTTAAATAGCTATAACCGTTGTCTGTGACCACATTTCGTTCCACAAGGGAGTTGTTCCCACCGGACATAACAATGCCATCTCCAACCGAACTAGAAATCCAGTTGTTTCTAAACACAGCGTTGGATGCCCAAGGATAGCTAGAATTACTCCAAGTAATGCCTGTGTTATTAGTCCCTGGATTGCTTGGCCCGTAGGCATTATTGCGAATACCTTCGTTATCACAACGAAGGGTTTTGTTGCCTTCAACCAATATATCCACATAACCATTAATAATGATGCCGCCGGATACCTTACTTGCTCCATTTGCTTGGTGCAGCCCATTAACATCATGAACATAGTTATCTCGAATGACGATTCCTTGCATACGAGCATCAGCATAATCTTGAATATTAAACTGACCTTGTCCCAGCTTCGAAATCCTTGACATTACAGCGATACCGGAGCGGCCGTCACCTGCCGCATTGCCGATGTTCGTTACTTCAATTCCACTGACTACCCAATAGTTTACGTCATATAACTCAATGGTACCGTTTAAGGATATGCCTGATGGGCTCGACGCTGTTCCTCCACCATTAATTACCGGGCGTTGGTTAGGGTCGGTCGTATTATATTTTGTAAGCGTAATCGGATTTCCTTCCTCACCATTGCCGCGCAGTCTGATTTGTTCGTTCCATACGCTATTCGCATCCAGATAAATAGTTGAACCTGGCATAAATACATATTCATTAATCTTGGAGATTGATTTCCATGCCGTAGCTGGTGTGCGTCCATCTGCATGATCGTCACCGTTATTGGAGAGATAATAATCACGGACTTCAAGGGGTACAATGTTCAACTCGAAGGTGATTTCGGCAGGATACAGATCAAGTCTAACGGTATATTTTCCCGGCACGATATTATTTCTTGTGAATGATTCTTTGTTAATCTTCAATACATTACCGCTAACCGTATAATCCACATCCCGCAGCAGAGTTACAGCGCCGATCTTCACTCCAGCCAGATCCGTTAAATCAGGATTTACGGTGATATTATAGTCATCCAGACCAATAACATATGTGCTGTCTTCCAAGTGACTATACTCTTTAGGCAAGAGCTTTAGCGTAATAGAAGCTGTTCCGGTTTGGGCTGCTATTCCACTATCGATAACATATACGTCATCGATAAAATGCCTGTTCTGTATATCCTTAACCGTTCCAGGCTTGTTGCCCCAGTTCGTAGCAAGCTGCAATGCATCGATCTTGGAAATATTGTTCTTAACTGGAGTATCAAAATTTCCGCCAGCTGTTGTTTGCCTTTGAATGTCTTGTCCATCGATTTTATAAGTTGTTCCTGTTGATGTAACGAACCATTGAAATTTATGCCAACCTTCGCTTCGCTGGACATCTACAGGATAGAATCTCCCGGATGAACCAGGCCTGACTGCGTAATTGGTCAGATTTTCCGCCCAGTCACCATCTCCATTGCCATAATTTATTGCGATATGTTCATTGGACGATGGGGTTAAGCCAAAGACAGCGTGGTCATTGGAAGCCGCTCTGCCATCATCATAGTACCAAGCAGTAACGATTGTTGTCTTACCGGTTGCAGGGGCATAATTATAGGTACCTGGAACAGTCGCCACCTGACCGGCGCCGCTTGATGTCGCGGCCTTTCCTCCGGTACGAGACATCACATCGCTGTGAACATATCCGTTCGCACCATTTGAAAATTTCTTCTCCCCTTCAAATCCATCGTAAAACTTAGTGTCAGCCTTATTGAAGTAATCAACGCTCACATGTACAGTAACTTCTTCGTTCCCTGTCGGAATATAACCTTTCTTAACCGTCACGAATCCGGCATCATCAACTTCAATCTTATCCTTGTCTTGATCCGCCGGACTGAAGCTGATGTTATCAGCAACGAACACATCAGCTGTGTCAACCATTAACCGCGTTCTATCTCCTGCCCGTAATGTATCGTTCTGGCGAATTAGCGCAATGTTCGCTGAATATTGTGCACTCTCCCCTGACTCATCAGAGTCTAAGAATCGTGACGTTGCGTTGCCGTTTGCTTTTATTTTAAATGTATCATTTAAAGTCGGGGACAAAGCCGCATCATTGCTTGTTGCTGCAATCGGGCTTCCATTAACCACTCCATTACTGAAGAGTTGAACCGAATAGGCAGATGCGTTAGCGACGCGATCCCATGTAGCGTATGTGCCGTTCCATCTGGCATTTGCCGGTGTAGGCAATTTCTCGATTTTCAATATTCCGGATGCTGCAACTTCTTCACTGATATCTCCCGCATTATTTATGACAATAGCTGTAACAGTGTAGTTGCCCACTCCCAGTGCCCTTGCATAGGGCAGAACATGATGCCTTTCATGATTGTTAGGCTGGTCGGGTCCCCCATTTTTCGATAAATAATAACCAACAGGTACACCGTCTTTGAACAGTGTTACAAGGGTATCCCCGTAATTGGAAGCGCCATTATAAATACCCGAATCCGAGTCAAGCGTTGGATTAATTGGTGCATTCACCTGCGTATTGGTGGTTATCAACAACGGTACAGCATGGGATTTCACTACAACTCCCTCTGCCGAGGAAACCTCGCAATAATAAAAATTGCCTTGTTGTGAAGCTGCGTCCACATTGGAAAGTGTTAATACTGCCTTATCAGCTCCGCTGACTTTTGTCCCGCTCAAGCCAGTCTCATCATCAGATACATACCATTGATAAGCAGTAGCAGCGGCTGATGCCGTAATGCTAAATGTTGCTGTTTCACCTTGTTTCACTTCTGCAGCTGTTGGCTGAGTGCTTATTTCTAAATTTGGCAATCCGCCGGGAGGCACCAAATTCACTGTTAATGTTCTGGTTCCTGTTGTTGTAGCCACATCTTTTACAACATAAAAATCGTCAATTAGATGTTTATTTTTAATATAAGCTTTGTTCCCTGTCTGGCTATTCCATCCTCCCGCTATTTTAGGCTGAATGGTTGTACCGCTCTTCATAGCTCTGTAAATATCACTTTGCGCTGAATCGGATATTAATGTTCCGTCTATTTGTAACGTCGCACCATTTGGTGTAATAAGCCACTCGAATTTATGCCAGCCTGTGGAACGTAAAGCCCCGCTATCTTTCCAACGGTTGCCTGCTGTACCCGCTGATGATGGTGCATAAGCCCAAGTATATTTCGTTGGGTTATGAATAACATCTGCCTCTGAACTTTGATAGAATGTCCCGGCAAAGGTGGCATTTTTACCATCTACAATAGCAAATTGCGTTCTATCCGTCGCAGTCTTCTCCTCATTAGGATACGGGTCAAAATACCATGCCGTCATCTTATAATTGCTGCCAGCCGGCAATGCCACATCTTGGGCTACCTTTTCATTATTCGTATCATCCGAAGGTGTAATCGCTTTCAATCCAGAACGGGACTGTGCATCGGACAGCGTGAATGACGAGCCTAATTTGCTCATAGATGTCATCGGACCATTGTTGTTCTCGAAGTCCTCCATGAATAACACTTCTGAGTCAGGGTAATAACCCGCCCTGGCCGTGATTGTCACCGGGACGCCCGGAGCATCTGGCGACGCAAATGTATAACCGTTAGATAACGTAATGTTCCCCTGATTATTAACAGTTAAAAGTTGCGAATTGCTGGAATCATAACTTACCTCGTCAATAACCGGTCCTTTAACCAGACTGCTTAAAGGTGAACCTTTATACGTAAGATTTACCCTACCTGTTTGACCTGCCGCTTGTGTCAATTCTAGTACAACGGAGTCAAAAGATTCGCTCCCTCCCGCAGCTGACACTTCGGATGAAGGTGCCAAGCCGAACAGAGCAGGGAATGCCAACGTTGTAGCTGTAACTATCGACAAAGCTTTTTGCATCCATTTCCATCGTATCATTCCAAAATTTCCTCCCTTTGAAATTAATAAATTTATACTTTATAAAAAATCTGTATCTATGGAAGTCTCAATAGACATAGATTTTTATAAACTTAAAAACTAACTATTCTAGTTCACTACAAACTCACTGAATCGATTACCGTTATACACGATCTTCAATTCATTCGTATTTGCAATTAACGCGCGCAAGTCAGACTCCGCCGATCCGTATAGAATGGAATCTTTCACTTCTTCCAGTTTAAGCTTGGTGATTTCCGGTTTTGTGGTTAATGTAGCAACGACATCCTCACCCATATATTTACCGATTACTGTCTCACCTACAGAAGCAGCAGCTAAAGACTCCCAGAACTTAAGAGACTCGGTATCTTCTTTGGATATATCTAAACGATTTAGCACTTTCTCTTCTTTGACTTGTCCCGCTGTCGCTAACGCAGCCGTTAATTTATCAGCTACACGAATATAATCCGCACTTTTTGATGCATACTCAACTTGTAACTGGGCGTCGCTCATTTTCGTTTTCTTTACCTGGGTTTCTATCAAATCCGGCCAACGGGCGCCACTTAAATATTGCATGTATTGATATAAATCAAACTGAGGCAACCCATAGTAAGTCTCTCCTGAATCATCCATCTTAGCTCGCTTAACATTTTCTTCTTCCATGTCGGATTTAAGCTCATCAAAGCTTTGGTAAGGGGCGATTCCTCGCTTGTCTGCAATAAATTGCTCCTGCTTGGACATTAGCAATGCTGTCATCGCAGAATTTTTGGCGTATTCAGAGGGGGTTTCATGATTTTTGCCGTATTGACGTGTCCAGAAGCCCTCATCTACTTGGGCCCCATAAGTTCTGAAGAAATAGTCTACCGTTATAGCTCTCTGCTCTTTGACAAAAGATTGAAATTCTTCCTCTGTTACGGCGTATCCATCTACTGTAAATATCCAATTTTCAGGCAGTTCCGCCTTTTTGTTAGTTAAGCCCAACATGAGTAAAGCAAGAACAATCAGAGCGGTAAACAAGATAATTACCGTTGGTTTTCGTCTTGTAATCCCCATGACAGCCTCCTCTCCAATATTCAACCTAGCTTTGCATGAAAGCCATGACAGTGAAATTCTTCGCCGTTGCAGGAGAAGTTCCCAAATTTAAATGGTTAGACATTATTGTAAGTTTAGCCACCCCCTAATGTAAGCGCTTATTTATACTGAATTAGAACAAATTTGACATGTTCAAATTACCACGTTTGGTTGAAAACGCCCTGCTAATCTAGCATGAGCAGTATTATGTAGATATCACCCAGTTGAGAGCCTTGAAAGAATAGCTTTTTGTATAGCTCTATACTAAATTCCAGGAAATAAAAAAGCCGAATGGATTGTTCTCATCCACTCAGCTCATAAGTTTATTTTACAATAATCTGTATCGTATCACTTTCCGTTGTTCCACTTCCATTCATAAACTCACCGCGATAGTGATAGATGCCAGGAGATTTCCCTGAAATTTGTGTAATGGCCGATTGAGCACTTGGTGTTTGTGAAGATAAAGATTGCGTCTCAATAAGTTCGCCATTTTCATATAATCGATACTGTACTGCGTTCGTGCCCCACCACATATTAGCAGTAATACTATAGTCGCCATCTTGATCCCAGTTGTCACTAGACAACACAGGTTTGCCGGGATTCGCCTCAGCCACGGTGACGGTGTGTGGATCACATGAAGTCGTTCCATACAAATTCGATAACTCACATGTATACACATAGGTTCCATTCGGCTTTCCTTGAATAGGAATAATGGAAGTCTGGGCGGCTGGCGAAACATCGGCCAGTGACTTCGTTTGGATCAATTGACCATTCTCGTACAACTTATACTGTGAGCCATTGTTTCCCCACCACATATTCATTGTAACCTCATAATTGCCATCATTTATACCTGTCGCAACACCGCTATTATTCGAAAGTATCGGTTTACCTGGCACCCCATTTGCAAGCAATTCCGGGCTAACGGAATGCCGTTCGAACTTGACTGCATCAGCCCTCGTATAAATCATATCGGCAGGTAGAGTTGGTGGATCTACCGTTGTCGGAGTAACCCTGGTTAGACGAACGTACTCGCTGCCGTCTCCAGTAAAGTCGAACGTTCCTAGATTAACCCAACCTGATGAGCCGACGGTTGCATCAATATACGTAACCTCGGTAACCGACTGATGCTTCACTTCCACTTTGACATAGTTATCGTTTGCCGTCGTATGGACGAGTTTGTAAATGGAGACCGTATATTTCCCCTCTGGAAACTGGCCTTTCCACGTCGCTGATGAACCTTGAACGGTAGAATAACGGGACTTAACCCCAATTTTGTATCCAGCTAAATTGCTTTGGCTCCAAGATCCTTCTGTCGTGTATAACCCAGTTGTATTCGTGCTGTCGACAATAACCGTTAAGTCCCTGATCGCAATTGTCATAGAAGGTGTTGTTAAGGTCACCCCGTCAATCGTTACAGTGGCCCATACCTCAATATGATCCGTTTCTCCGTCGAGAATTAGAAGGGTCAACATACCGCTACTGTCCACTTCAGCCAGATCGGTTCGATCAACGAAATACTGCACATTTGCCTGTGATAGATCACCAATCAGACCGTTATCCAAATAGCCGGTCACGCTTAGTTGTGCGGTTTGAGTCATTTGCAGTTCATCCCGATCCGACAGGATCACCACAGACTCCAATTGCGGCATACTGTTTGGATCCACCCACATCATCGCATCGGCAACTACCCGTGACTTGTTGGCCTTATTGGTTAATTCGACATATCCGCTATCGCCTGCTGCAAAAGGATAATCTCCCAGGTGCACCCAAGTCCCATTGGCCGTTGTCTCATCAACGGTAACCGTCTCGGAGCCTCCACTATAATAAACGGTAAATGAGGCATTCGTTGCCCAATTTTCACTTGTAGCGGTTATTTGCGGAAGCTTGTAATACACACTGTAAGTAACACTTTCCGGCAGCTCAGGCCGCCATTTAATTCTGCTTGTCGCTGTGCCGGCAGCCGATTTGGCGTACACATAGTTATCATAGTAATAGTCGTTAGCCGTTGTATCCCGTATCCAGACGCCTTCTGTCTCTGCCTCCGTATTATCCACAATGATCGATGAACTCTCCTGCCAATCCGGTTGAACTGGAGTTTCTTGTACTTGATCAGGCAAATAGAGTGTCCGCTTGCGGGTCTGTTTCCCATCCGATTCCACATAATAAGTGAAGGTTTGGGATAAATCGTTTACCCGTATCGACCATTCCATCGGATAGATCGTATCTGGAATGGTTGTATACGTTACTCCGCCATCCAAGGAATAATGGATCGTCGCTGGTTTTGTCGTTTTTGCCTGCACATAAGCATCATAGGCCGTTTCGTCGGGCTTGACGATCAGCATACCTTTAACCGCATCTATTGGACTGTGGATATCGAAGAAATAGCTTGCATCCGATGTATCAGCAGTTCTGACCTGGTGCAGCGGCACATCAATGTTGAGTCCTTCTACAATGATAGCGGTTATTCCCTTGCTTGAAACCGTGGCTTGAATGATTCCGCCACTCATAACCGCTTGCTCTGGTATGCCATTGTCGCGGATGATGGTTACGGTATAATCTTGTGCCGGGTTGAACCCAATGATTTGCGCATTCAATTCGATCGGAGTCTGGACTTCAGCTGACGATTCGTTACTTAACCCGATGTAGAATTTATTCCCGCTCTCTCCCGTTATCCAGTTCAATTGAGGATGGTTGGTCTTGATAATCCCCTTGGGCATCCAGAGCCAAACGTCGGAATTACCGTAAAAATTCCCTGGTTTATTTCCATAAAGGTGATATTTGAACCATAAAAAATTAGTTTCAAAAACAGAAGGAAATGTAATACTACCATTCGATTTCAACGTTTGTTCGCTGATCAAATAATCCATCGTTTGCCCGAGCTGTCCCGGGATATGGTGATAATAGATGGATGTAGCCCCGCTTGGGCCTTCCAGAGGAAACTCTGGCTCAAGTTGGCTAACGGCGAAGCCCTTATAGTAATAACCTGGATAACTAGAATATCGTCCAATAACTGCATTATGAGCAATATCCTGCAGCAGTTTATCACCTGTATAGAGCGACAATCTCAGCATGAATGGAGCTTCCTGAGCATTCATCCGATAATAGCCAGTTGTACTTCCCGCTTCAAACGTCAATCCATTGGGAGAAACAAGCCAACTATCCGCTTGTACGCCTCCGGCTACATCTTCTGGGAGCTTGATCCGAGGATATTGATATTTACCACTTTCCGGCCAATGGAACGACTCCGCGTAATTATACGTCTCAGGCTGCGGAATCGTAACGCTACCTTCAGGAACCGGACGAGCAACGAACATCGTTGCATACCGTTTGGCTTCCTTATAAGCAGCATTCAAGTATTTGGGATCCTGAGTTTCCTCGTAAAGCTCCAAGATCTCCATCCACAGCTTGCTATAATAATAAATGAACTCATTTTTACTAACATTAACAGATGCAGGCGTATCAATATGCTGCATGATATAGCTGTCGGCTGCATCCTTGGCAGCCTGTAAATACTGCGTATCTCCCGTCATACGATACATCATCAGGGGTTGAATGACAGGACCCCGGTCTTTCTGGTCAGGATCACGCACGAGGTATTCTTCCTGTGCCAGTGCTCCAATTCCTGCCGAAGTACCCATCATC
This sequence comes from Paenibacillus sp. FSL H7-0943, assembly GCF_037963265.1. Lineage (NCBI taxonomy): Bacteria > Bacillati > Bacillota > Bacilli > Caryophanales > Paenibacillaceae > Paenibacillus > Paenibacillus sp. FSL H7-0943. The sequence goes on along the minus strand of NZ_CP150148.1, from coordinate 3,614,629 downwards.
TGATTGATAGCGGTTACGCTTGAAAAATCAAACGGCAAGGTTGCCATTTTCCATAACGACGGCACACCGTATACTGGCTTTTGCGTAGGCGACCAGCCTATACCATTTCGCGATAAGCCATACTGGACCGACGGCAATGCTCTCGTATCGTAGAGCTGGTTATCCCCAGTCAAATAGTAAGCCCCCAAAAGAACTGCATTCGAGCTTGTTCGAACGCTATCCTCGTTTTCGATGTCAATAAAGCCCTTGGCACGGCTCCACCACCCGCTGGGTGACGGGACATAATCAACAGAGTCATCCCCTTGCGGATCTATCTTAAGTAAATCGATCATATTGAACATCGCGTCAGTAAGCGACTGATCTGATACATTTTCCCGGTATGCAGAATAACCGTACTCTTTGCGAAGAATATCCGCGTAGGACTCATACAATTTGCTTTTTTGAGCGATTAGTCCCATATGAAATTGATAAGTGCTTTCTGCGTTCATTTGCGAATAGGTCCCTAATTGAGGAGCATACAAGATTGGCTGCACGCTGCCTTCGTTGTTGACAAGGCTCATGCCAAGCCTTTGCTTCGTAACGCCTCCCGTCGGTTCAAATTCAACCGGAAGCTCATCCGACGGTACAAATACCCCATATGTCAATGGATTCCCCGAACCGTCATTCTTCTCAATTAGACTCATCGGAGCGCTTAGTTCCCTTAAGCTTGTTGATTCCACTGAACCTACCATTTTGGCGTGTGATCTGAAACCATTTAACACTTCATTGACGTCTGAGATTTGCTCTGTTGTGAAGGACTGATAACCGATTACATAATTGCCATCCTTGCGAGGTGTAAAGGCGAAGGAAACATCAGGTTTGTCCCCTGACATAGACCAGTTCACTTGTAAATCGTAATCGCTTTCATGTGAAGAATCGGTTAATATCGCCGTGTGGCTGTCTGGGAAATTGATCTCGTCGAATGTAATCCAGCGTTTGTTCATCGTATCGTAATAATTGGTTCGACTCCCCGCATTCCCATCCAATAAGACCCATTGTTCTTCAAGTCTTTCCGCCACATTATTAACAGGCATCCAGTTCCCCGTATCCGTATCCTTGTAGAACATATCACGAACGATGGTTTTGCCTTCATCCCAAGCAGCTTCATAAAAGGTAGCCTTATAGCTGGCATTCTCGATGCTGCCTTTTTCCGTGTAACTGAGATTCGCCAATGTACGGCTGCGCAGCGGAGGCAACGGCGGAGCTTGCTGCCGTATATTCCCTTCAAATTTGACCGCATCGGCCCGCGTAATGATTTTTCCGGTCGTAGGTTGTGTTCGAGTCAGTCTGACAAATTCGCTATCATCACCACTGAAATAATAGGACCCCAAATCAACCCATCCGGCCGATGGCCCCGACGAGGGTCTCAGATCCATAAACATGACATCCGTAATCCCATTGTGAACAATTTCGATTTTAACATTACTGTCTGCTTTATCCGCCCAATCAAGCTTGTTGAATGAAATTTTCACCGTCCCTGCTTCTAATCGCGGATTCCATGTGATGCTTCTTCCTACTGCATCGGTAAATTTGGAACTAGAATTATTATATCCCTTCACTCCCGTACTTGTAGTCCAATCAGGAGCGGAGAACCCGTTATTTGCGTTATCTACATCAGTGGTGACGACATCATCAATCGTGAGGCTTCCATCATCAATGATGATCGTCTTATGAGGCTCTTTTTGCTGAATATTCCCTTCGAACTTGACCGCATCTGCACGAGTAAGTATCGTGCTGGTTGTGCTGGTAGACCGAGTTAATCTAACGAATTCGTTACCAACTCCGGAAAAATAGTACTCTCCCAAATCAACCCATCCCACAGAAGCGCCAAATGAAGGTCTCAAATCCATAAAGAGAACATCCGTCGTTCCATTGTGGACGATTTCAATTTTTACATTGCTATCCGCTTTATCTTCCCAGTTAAGCTTGTATAACGAAATTCTCGCCGTTCCTGCTTCCAATCGTGGATTCCATGATATCGTTCTGCCTGCTGTACTCGTATATTTGGAGCTGGAGTTATCATACCCCTTCACCCCTGTACTTGTGGTCCAATTTGGAGCCGAATATCCGTTGTTCTCGTTACCCACATCAGGTGTCACAACATCATTGATCGTGATGCTCCCGTCATCGATGATAATCGTCTTATACGGTAAGGTCTCTGCATAAGCGGTCCTTATTCCGTCTAGGCTGAAAGGAACTAATATCGTCACGATGAAAACGATTAAGAAAAACAGCTTCCTTTTTATCATACAACTCACAGCCTCCCTTAAGTTGATAACGCTTACAAAATAATAAAACCCTCCTTTGTTCTAAGATCATAAAGAAGCAATCAGCCGTATTCTTCTGGCTAAACCCGCTCCGTCGTTTTTATCATAGCATGTCACGTAACTGTGAAATTTCTTTGATTTCAAGAATTTCTTATAAGATTTTAAGCAAGAAGAAACGACTTTGTCTTCCTTTAAAAAAGAGACCTACATCATAACTGGCCGCTCAACTGCAGTCAGTATGATATAGGTCTTTCAATTGGAGAAAACCTTATGATTAATTATAATGGCGGCTGCACCAATAACAACTTCCCAAGCTGGATCACCGTTTGATCATACCAATCTGGATGCTGCCGAACATGCTCAATACTTCGTTCATTGCCGCATGCCTCAAATACAGCCGCTTTGTCTGTCTTTTCGGTATCGACTTCGAAGCGCACCGTATGTTTCCCATTCGGGAGCTCCGGCAAGAATACATACTGATTACGATTATGATCGTTGTGTAGTGTGAATCGATCGACAATAAAGGGTTCCCCACCATCCACCGACACCTTCAATCTGCCAGAATCAGGCCCCCCGATATCGAATAACCCGATATGGGTTCCCTCGAACTGCACCGTAATAGCCTCTCCAGGATCGACTGCTCGCCACAGGCCGGGGAACAACCAATTGTACTCGCGTACTAAAGCACAATCATCGGGAGTCATGTAAGACCATCCTGCGGAAAAATCGGTAAGACTATCCAATGACAGCATGCTCGCATATTCCCAAGGATTAGCCGGGACCAACGGATTCTGAGGTAAGTGATGTACTGACCTTCCTGGATGATCCTGAAGTTCTCTAATTTTCTCAAATGACCGGGTGATCGTATCCGTGTAAATCTGATGTCCTTCGGGAATAGTCGGATGGATCGAATCATGTGTAAAAACAACGGCTCCGGAAATGGACACGTCTTCCCTTGAGGTGAAAACGAGTTTTCCCTCCGACACCAAGTGACTGACCGCTACGCCCAGATGAATCGAAGGAATACCGTAATAGTCGGCCACTTCCTCTTGCATTAGAGCCCCCTTCTGGTATTCTCCAGACTGAAATAAGGCCACATCCCGCTCCTTCAGCGTATAAACGAACAGGATATCAGTAAACCGGCTCCGCTTGCGGATCTGACGGACAATCCCTTCGATCCGCGCCTTGGATTCGGGATCTCCGCCATCATTACCGACAAATTCAACAAATACTAGATCAGGTCGATGACGCAGTACATCTGTCTCCAAACGGGCACAACCCAAATCCGATCCTGTCCCATCAATGCCTGCATTCACAGAGCGGATATCCGCCTTAGGATATTGCTTACGAAACCAATCCGCCGTCATAACCCTGTAGCCTTCAGAACGTGTATTACTGCCGCCGAAATAGACGATTGTTACGGTATCCCCATTTTCCAATTTTTGAATTATATTGGGGAGCCCTTTACGAGGGAATAATTCCTTCATCGTGACTTCACCTGTCCTCATTTATCGATTTTAGGAGCAAACAATTTCACAGCAAACACTTCAAAATAAGGCGAACCATAAGTTGCTCCGAAATTTATCCGGATTCGGGTTACACCATTCGCATCTATCTTATGTTTATTCAACGTGAGATAATTTCCACGAGTTATGATTGTCCTCTCGGTTCCGTCTTCTAAGGTCAAGGTCATATCATAATCTTGGATAAGGGACTCAATCGGGTCGTTGAAATGCTCCAAATCCAGCTGCGAATTAAAAACAAGATGGATTTCGTCCAGATTTTTGGGGCTTGCAAAACAGAATTCCAACCATTCCTGTCCTTCCGAATGTTCAGAAATCCAGCCGTTCGGTTGGCCATAAGGTCTGGAGTAGCCATTGACAACATTCTCAGGACTATACATATTCTGAGCTGGCATCAGGTCCTTAAAGCAAATGCTCTTATTGAATTTCTTCAGCCTGGACGGCTCTTCCGGCCTATAGTGGAAGCTGACCGCTCCTGTCAATTTCTCTTCATTACCGTATATGGCAAGGCTCGCCGTGCCCTCCAATATGATGTAGATTTTGTCGTCAGCCGGTTTCTTGCAGTCCAAGTCTAGCGTAATCCAGTCGTCATGACCGGCTGTAATAACCAAGTGGTAGTCTCTCAACTCGCTGGTTGGAATGTAGTTTTCCTTCCATTCCCCGCCAAAAAGCTTCACATGTAGAGTTTTCGAATGATTGGAGCTATTTTTAATTTTGAACCGTACGCTTTCAGCCACGGATGTCTGAATCGGCAAGACCAAACATAACCCTTTCTCCAAGGAAATCTCTTCGGTTGGATGAAGATTGTCATAGCTGCGCTGAGACGAGGCACGAATAGTTAATCCGTCAGCGAAGTAAGGATCCAATTCCTCTTGAAGGCCTACAATGGTTTGTCCGTCTCGAAGCAATAGCGTCTGCAGCTCCCCCATATGAGCTTCGACTATGGCCGCGGGGTCTACCTCATATTTCGAGCACAACGAAGCAGCTGTTCCAACCGCCTGCCCCATACAACCGCAGGTTGCCATAACCCTTGTAGATCCGAAAGCCACATGGGTAGCACTTATATTGCGACCAGCGAACATGAGATTAGAAATATTTCGTGAATATAAACTGCGGAAAGGGATATTGTACAATCCAGGCACGAAATTCCAAGCTGTAGCCGGTCCCTCATCGTAGATGCCCTTATTAGCATGTAAATCCATATACCATCCACCGACGGATACAGCATCTTCGAAATGCGGCTTTGCTGTGAGATCGTTCTGAGACAACATGTGATCCCCAATAAACCGCCTCGACTCCCGCTTTCCCGGGATCGGGCATACATAATCCAAAATGAGATTGTCTACATCATCAAATTCACCGCTATTTTTGAGATAATCCCAAATCCCGTATACCAATTTCCGCAGCTCCAACGCGATGTCTTCATTATTTTTGATAATATCCATATGTCCGCCGTATTCCAGCCACCACAATCCGCCAAGCCCGTTGATTTTTCTTGGAAAAGCCCGATGGTTTAAGCCTTTTCTGATACTATCGAAAAAGGCCAACTTCGTAATATCATACGCAAAGCCAGGTCTTTTGTATGGAACGGAATATCCTACGTCACGGGCTTGAAACAGGATCGTATCGCCCATGGTGTAATGGTCCGCCACTTCAGGAGCCAATTCTTCCTTGTATTCATGTTTCGCTTCTCTCCCCCATCGGAAGAGAGCACCTGCCTGATATCCGACAACTCCATCTCCAGAGCAATCGATATAGGTTCGGCTTTCAAAACGGAATTTCCTTTCGGAAGCCAATTGAAGGCCTTCCACCCATTTAATTCTGCCGTTCTCCATGCCCGTCTCATGCACGCATGTATTCAGAAATAGAGAAATGTTAGGCTCAGCATAGACCATATCCAACAAGACCGTATCCGAAAGCGAAAGCATCAGCTTCTTGTTGTATAACGGATTATAGTGGAAAATCTTCAACTTGAGTTCTTCCACCAACCCTCCTTCGCGTGCATAATAGGATGGACTGTTTCCGAGATATGCCGACCCGTTGATATGAACCCTGACCTCGCTGCTCGCATTTCCCCCAAGAACCGGTCGATCATTAATAAGTGACACTTGCAGCCCTTGGCGTGCGGCAGCAATGGCAGCGCATATCCCAGCAATACCTCCGCCGACGACGGTTACATCTCCTTTAATAAGCTCCATTTTGATAACCTCCATGATTAGATCCTTCTATCATGGTAATCCTTTTGCTCCCTTTTTTTTTACATGATTTCGCGAAAAAATCACACATTTTTTGCAACCTTAATTGGATTCATACCGTGTCATTTTTATCCGATATTGCTTAGGAGTATCACCCGTATATTCTTTAAATAATTTGCAAAAATAACCTTCATTCACAATTCCTACTTCCTCACACAATTCCAATATAGAATAATCCTGAACATTTAACAGCTCGAGAGCTAATTGGATTTTTTTACGATTGATGTAGCTGATAACGCCTTCATTCATTGTTTTTTTGAATAAGCTACTAAAATACGATGGAGCTAAATTCACTTCCTCGGCAATCGCCTCGAGCGTTAATCGCTGTTTCAGATTTTTCTCTATAAACCGCATAGCACTCATGATTTCTATACGATGCAAAAGTTGGCCAGCGTGCACATATTCAAAGGTAAAGTCGCCAATATAGGCAAGCTGCTCCCGAAAAGCTAAAAATTCTATGGGAAACTCTGCTACTTCCGTGGCCAACTTGTTCCCCGATTTAAACTTCACAATAATGTCTCTGTACAAGTCTCTTAACATAGGCGCCATGATGGACTTATGGATTTTATGGTCCGTAACAAATTGGTTCAGATCAGCAAATGCTTTCTCCAGCTCTTCCTTGGAAACCTTTCTTTTCACCCCAGCAAGAAAATCAGCCAATTTCTGCTGAACTTCTTCTTTTCTGTCATTATGGTACTGGAACCGATGCATGGGTGTTTTTACAACTTTCTCTGTATGATAATAGAAATCATCACTCACATTTTGTGCTTCCGTGTAAGCTTGTTTGATGGATTCCCAGCCTCGGTGCGGACCTCCAAAAGCGACGGATACTCTTTGATTCAAATATTGATGCAAATGGGAGACGATCTGCCCCCCCAATGTCTGGCAATCATATTCCGTTTCCAGATCACTGCGATTATTTTCCCAGGATAGAAAGCCAATAAAACGATTATCGGATAGATCCGCAGCTACACCACTGCCACCATTCATCACCGTTTCTTCGATTATATTTGTAATCGCATACCTCAATATGTTCTGATCAGACGCTGAATAATCATTTCGGAAACTTTCATACATATTCATCTCGACAATGAAGCAGCGATAGTTGGCTTGAAAGAAATGAAACTGCATACGATTGGCAAAATCTGATGCCCGATGAGAAGGGATTTCGCCTCTGATAAGCTCGTTAAAGAATTGCTTGCGGACTCTATATTTATTTTCAAGCACGGATACGTTTAAAGATTGAAATTCCGCTTCTTTTTTCTTAACTTCATTTAAAATCCCGGCTGCCTTATCTAAAGCCCGATCCAAATCCGCATCTCTGAGCGGAACCTTAACAATGTACTCCAATACGTTGGCTTGAATAGCTCTCTGGGCGTATTCAAAGGATGAATAAGCGGTCAAAAGAATGAATTGGGTATGGGGAAGCTTTGGCTTTAGCTGCTCAATCATGGAAATTCCATCCATTCGCGGCATGACGATATCAGATATTACGATATCCGGCTTAAGCTTTACGATCTCCTCTATCCCCTTCAGCCCATTATTCGCTTTTCCCACTAAATGAAATCGCTTATCCCTAAGGGAGCGCTCGTGAAAAAACAATTCCAATCTCTGAATGATTAGATCTTCATCGTCAACAATGAAGCAGGTGTAGTCTCTCATCATCATGCATCTCCTTTAAACAAGCCTGCTGGGAATAAGGCGCGAACCCGGGTTATTTCCTTAGGTATGCTTATGATTTGGAGCCCGAACTGCTCTCCGTAGTGAAGTCTGATTCGGTCATGAATATTGTTTAACCCGATTCTTTTCCTTTTCAATTCCACATCCCCCGGTTCTGAAATTAAAATATGCTTTATTTTATCAGTTGGAATTCCCTCGCCCTGATCAACTACTTCTATGATGACGTTGCCACCCTCCCTGTACGCATGAATAGTAATAGGGCCTTCGATCCCCCCTCCGTTATAACCATGGAAGATACTATTCTCCACAAGGGGCTGCAACAGCATTCGAAAAACCGGAAAATCTATTAGCCCTGCTTCAATATTTTCGATTAAGTGGAAGTTTCGGTTATAGCGGATGTTCTGGATCGCGATATAGTCGGATACATTTTGCAATTCCTGACGCAGTGATACCTTCTCCGAAGCGTCGGCTATCCCATATTCCAATATTGAAATGAGAGACTCGATCACCACATCTACTTTCTCTATTTGTCCGAGTCGTATGACATTGCTGATAGAACCAAGCGTGTTATACAGAAAATGAGGGTTTATTTGAGACTGCAGCACTTGAATTTCCAGCTTTCGTTCAAGTTCGTTATGAAGCTCTGCTCCCCGAATCAGTTCCACAATTTGCTGTAGCATACGATCGAATGCTCGGGAGAGATCTCCAAACTCATCATTTCGGTTAATCGATATTGTAGTTGTGAGGGAGCCTTGCTCCACCCGCTTCATTTTTGTTTTGAGTGCATAGAGCGGGTTCCTTATATATTTGGCAATAAAGAAGGAAACGAACAGACTTAAGAGAAAACCAGCAGCTAGAAGCTCGATATAATAGGTTTCCAATCTGGATAAAGCAGCTTTCAAGCGTGATTCATCGTTGATTGAGATGATGGTCCAGTTGAATTTTTCAGTCGGTTTTTTTAGAAGGGAGACTTGAATCCCCTCCTTGGTGTGCAGTTGAAGGTTTGTTTCTGTAGTATCCAGAATTTCTTCTGCTGACGTTTCACCGATTGAAAAAGTATGATCTTGAACATTCAGGGGGCCTTTATTTTCCGAAAATCCGGCAATGATTTTTCCCGATGCGGTGATTAGAGCCAAATTCATTTGTTCTTTTTTATTAATCTTGAACAAGGTATCTTCAATGGCATTTAGATCTAAATCTACTGCAATGGCCATAGGAAACGGAGCACTGTTCAGATATCGGACCATCGTAACTGTCCAGCCGGAATATTTAGATTTGTAAGGATCACTGACAAATGTAATCCTTCTATTCTTGTCAGCTGCATCAAACAATGGTTCTCTTTCAGCTAAAGGTTCATCAAATATTCGGGTAGGTGTACTTCCGCCTAGAATAGATAAATCGTTTTTGATCAAATAAATATTACTGACGTAATTACTGTTGAGTTCATAGAGCTCTCTTAATTGCTTTTTAATCACGTCCGGATTGTCAATGTTGGCTTTCACCGATGACTCGACCGAGAACAGCATCGTCTGGAAGGAGGAAAAATTAACTGTGAAATACTGATCAATCTTATCAAGTATCTGGTTGGTGTAATAAATGTCAGAGGTTCTTATTTCCTTTTGGACATAACGATAAGACAATTGGCTTATCAAGATTATGCAGCTTAATACAAATGCAAACACGATAAAAAATAGTTTTAAAGGCAAGCTGATTCTTCTTCGCATCGATCATCTTCCTTTTAAATCTGTAATAAACAAATAATAGCATATGATAAGAAGAAACGCCTTCGGCGTCCTTTTTAAGGACGATAAGCGTTTCTTCGAAAAATAGAAGGATAAAGTATAAAGTAAAACTTATAATTTCTTATATTTCAATAAAGAGAGGGGCTAATTATAGCCGCTCTCTTCGTTTGATTTACTTGATTAAGCCTGCTTCTTTAAATTGCTTGATTACTGAATCTTTATACTTCTGCATGTCAAACTTAGTTTCCAATGTATTGAGGAAATTGTCCCAGTTCGAAAGAGGCTCTTTGCCAGTCATAAATTTGACCAAGCTTTCATTAATGTAGCGTTGGCGGTCAGCTGCCAATGAATCGTTCGGGTCTTCAGTCAATAAATTCCCGGGCAACGTAGCCGCCACGTATTTCTGATTGTTTTCAAAAGCTTCTGCCGTCTTAGGATTCTGGAAGCTGAAGTACTCAGCATCATCACCACGACGCGGCATTCTATAATGATCGACCCATAAGTACTTTTCTTTCATTTCCTTTGATAATTCGGAGGTTTTATTTTTGATCTTGCCGTCTACCAAATCCCAATGAATCCCTTTAATTCCGTATGCAAAATTCGGATATGCGTCTTTGTCGGTAAAGAGATAATTCAGCATGGACAAGATCCGAATGATTTTGTCCTTATCCGCTTTCTTGGATATGGCCCATGAATTGCCTTGGAACGATTTTCTCTCTACAATTTGATCACCATAAGGACCTGTCATTGGAGGAATGACGATCCATTCCGGCACCTCTCCACTGATTTCTTTCATTTTTTGCTGATAATCTGGTTCCAGCCTGCGGGCATCTCTTATCATAAAGCCAACTTTACCCTTAAATAGCTTTTGGTCCAATAAATCGGGAGTATTCATCGTCACCCAGTCTGGATCTACAACTTTAGCTTCCATCATTTTATTGATATAAGCGAGCGCTTCTTTCATTTTTGGGTCGGTAAACAGGAACACCGGTTCATTGTCTTTCACATCAATGGCTGAGGGAGGATTGACTCCAAACATCCACATCAAACTATCGAAGCCATAGGTTTGCAGATTGCCTTCTTTATTCATACCGCCTATGAATCCGTACGTATCATTTTTACCATTGCCGTCCGGGTCTTTCTCTGTAAAGGCTTTCATAACTTCAAATAGCTCGTCAGGTGTTGTTGGCACTTCCATATTCAGCTTTTTCAGCCAATCATTTCGGATAAAGAAGCTTCGACTAATACCGTTTACGTTATCATAACCTGGAACCCCAATGGTTTTTCCCTGATAGGACATCGCCTCCCAGGAGTCGTTGCTAAAACGTTTCTGCAGTTCAGGGAATTGATCCAGATACGGTGTCAAATCCGCAAGAACGCCTTGGTCATAATATTGCGCGAGATCAGCCCGGCTCTTTAAAAAGATCAAATCTGGAATATCTCCGCCAGCAATGAGCGTATTTAATTTAGTCGTTGCTTGCCCTGATTGAGGAATCATCATTTCCAAGTCGATATTTACTGCTTTCTCCAACATTTGGCGTTGGATATCTTCTTCACGGGGAGGAATCGGAGCAGCAGCATTGAAAGTTCCTTGGTTAAACATCGAAATTTTCAATTTGGTTTCAAAGGGACTAGACTGGCCTTGTGAATTACCCGAAGCTGTCGATGTAACCTCTTTTTGTTCCCCACAGCCTGACAATACTGTTCCCACACCGACCATTGCTGTCAGAATAGCAAATGTAATCGCTTTACGTTGCATAATGACCTCTCCTTTGCTTCTATATTATCACGGTTTCCCCGTAACAACTCAGGTTGGAATATCTTTTTAACCTTTAACCGATCCCAAGAGCACACCTTTGGTAAAATGCTTTTGCATAAATGGGTAAACGATCAAAATCGGAACTGTAGTTACGACAACTGCTGCCATTTGTATAGCGAACGTACTAACAGCTCCGGTATTGGCAAGCGAATCAGCACTTTGTGTTGCGACGTTAAGCAGGATGTTGCGCAAGATCACTTGAAGCGGCATTAAGTTGGAATCATTGATATAAACAATAGCATCGAAGTAACTGTTCCAATGCCCGACTGCGTAAAATAAAGAAATTGTGGAAAGGACGGGCAATGACAGAGGTAAAATGATCCGCCATAACGACTGAAGTTCACTTGCACCGTCTACCCTCGCTGATTCCTCGATTTCAGCAGGCAATTGCTCGAAAAAGCCTTTAATGATCACCAGATTAAATGCACTAATGAGATTTGGAATGATCAATACCCACGGACTGTTTAGCAATCCCAGAGAGCGGACTAGTAAATAAGTCGGAATTAATCCTCCCCCAAACATCATGGTAAAGACAATGAATAGTAAAAATGGGCTGCGACCCGGCAAATATTTTTTGGATAACGGATATGCCGCGATTACCGTAAAGAACACATTGAGAGCAGTGCCTACAATCGTTCGAAACAATGTGATTTTATACGCCTGCCCAATACCATGAGAAATGAATACTTCTTTATAGGCTAGAAAGGTAAAGGTTTCTGGTATAATAACAATTCCTCTTCTTAGCACTTCCGATTCTGGCGTTACTGAAACAGCAACCACATATAGAAAGGGTAGTAAGCAAAGTAGAGCTAGCAAAATAAGAATAAAATAAACGAATGCTTGCCAGACCTTTTCTCCGATTGTCAAATTGATCATTTTGATAACCACCTCACCAAATTTGCCCATCGAATTTTTTGGCGAGCTTATTCGCTGCCAACACTAAAACAAATCCGATGACCGCTTTAAATAATCCCACAGCAGTAGCCAAGCCAATCTTAAGTCGCTCGAGCCCTTCACGGTATACCCATGTGTCGATAATGTCGATCTTCTCCTGATTAAAGCTGTTGGCAAACATGAATATTTGGTCAAAACCAGCATCCAGAATATGGCTTAATTTAAGGATCAGCATCAGAATCATCACGCCTCGAATGCCGGGAAGTGTTACATGCCATAGCTGTCTCCACTTGGAAGCGCCATCAATTCTAGCCGCTTCATATAAGCTTGGATCGATTCCTGCTAATGCTGCAAGGTACAATATCGCTCCCCATCCAATATCCTTCCATATTTCAGATAAGATGATCAGCAGTCTGCCCCAGGCAGGTTCCGTTAGGAATGAGATGGGTTCAACTCCAGTTTCCTTCAATATCATGTTAAAAAGACCATCCCCTGGGGCTAATAATGCCACCATCATTCCATAAACAATGACCCATGATAGAAAGTGGGGTAAATAAGTGATCGTTTGTACGATTTTCTTAAACCATTGGGTATAAACTTCATTGAGCAGCAAAGCAAGTATGATAGGAGCTGAGAAACCGAACAACAGCTTATAGAGGGATATGATAATCGTATTTCTCATGATGTCCCAGAAATAAACGCCGTTCATAAAATCTGTAAAATTTCTAAATCCCACCCATGGGCTATCCCATAGTCCCAAAGCTAGGTTATAGTTTTTAAAGGCAATAATGATTCCCGCCATAGGAATGTATTTGAATACGGCAAAGTAAACTAATGCCGGGAACAAGAGAGCGTACATCACTTTATACTTTTTTATCGTCCTTATCCATGAGTTCCGCTTTTTGGGGAGGGGAATGGCGTCCGCTGCCAATTTTGCTTGCATATCATCACCTCGTCTTTATTTGTATTTGTATAATAGCATCCCCCTATTGGATAAATTTCTGTAATTTCAAGAATTTCTTATAAGATATTAAGTAAGTACAGCCCTGGATAATTCCAATGCAATAGGCATGATTGTCTTGATTTAAAGCTGTACAATAACTCTGGCTCGAAAGTTTGAGTATAGACCAAATACAATCCTGAGGACCCAAACAAAAAAAGCCCTAGAAAAAATTGGGCTTAATTTAATGAGTCATGTTTTTTATATAATGCATCCACGTATTTTATTTTCCATTACTAAAAACTACATTCATGAGCAAAAAAAGGTATCCTCCATCCCTGTTCACGTAAGATTAGACTTCCCAATATATAAATCAATAATGCTTATGACTGGGCTAAAATTCCTTTAACAAACAATGAGACACTATGCTTGTAGAACTCTTCCTCGGTGACGAATTGGGATTGATATTGCCGGTGAATCAGCTCGCTCATCTGAAATCCGTAGCACATCGAGAGAAAAGACATTGCGACAAGACGCTCATCCTGTCTGGCGATAACTTTTTTCTTCTGCAATCGTTCAAAATATTCAACCAGCAAGGAGTGAAGCTTCGCCGGCGGATCGGCGAGCACTCTGTCTAATTCGGGAAGCATTCCTTTGTCGCGGATGCCAATCAAAATGATGTCCGCATTTTTATGGAAAAATAAACGGTACTGCTGACTTACATTCAGCAGATCGACTTCCGGATTATCGGTCGCTTCCTCTTTTAACAGCTTCTCAAATTGCGGAATATCCGAATGTCTTTCAATGATGGCTTCCAATATGCCTTGCTTGCTTCCAAATTGCCGAAAAATCGTAGATTCATTGACTTTAGCTTCCGTTGCAATGGCTTTGGTGCTTACTCCTCGATAGCCATTCTTTTTGATGAGCTGTGTCGCGGCTTCAATGATTCTGTCTGAAGTTTGCATTGTAGTTCTCCTTTTGCATATGTTAATCCTATTCTACTACAAGTTCTGCATATGCAGCAGGGTCGGGGTTCATCATTTTGATAAACGTTTTTTAAGGCAAATCGCTTCTTTTTTCCCAGCGGCTTGGTTCCGTAATCTTGACATGATCAGGCACCAATTGCGTGAGCGTGCCTAATTTATCAAATGTAATCTGGATTCGGTCAGAGGGCAACAGCCATTCTTCGGTCTCGATTGCGCAGCAATCCGGTATCGTCCCCATTCCTATAATCGTGCCCGGGAGCGGCGTGAAAACTTTGAGAACCTCCTCCATCACTTTTGCAGGGTGTGCAGAATACTCGGATGTGCTCCCCTTCCAGTGCAGTCTCTCCCCGATGCATACATTCACATCCAGTACCAGCGGATTGTCGATTTCATCCGGCGTAACCAGAAATGGCCCTATGCCTTTGCTGCGATCAAAATCTTTGCAGCGCGTCGGTCCGGTCAGCCCCTGGAAATCCGGCCATTGCACATCGCGGACAGTACTGTCATTAAAAATAACATAACCTGCAATGCAGTTCTCCATCCCTGTAACAAAGGCCAGCTCCGGCTCAATATCCAGGTAGGAAGAGTACGAAGGCCAATGAATCGTATCTCCATCGCCAATTAATGCATTATGGTTACATTTGTAATAACTGAAAGTTACTTTATTCGGATCTTGCTGGAATTTTTCAGCGATTTTTTGTTTAAGCTCTTCTCTTTCCGGCCCTGTATATTCTCTTTGCAGCAGATTTACGCCAGCATTTCTCAGATGTCTTGGCGTCAGCCCGAAATCGATAAGCGCAGCCGGATTTGGAACTGGCGGCAGCAGTTTTACCGTTACAATCGGGCAGATTTCATTTTCATTAAATTGATGCGACTGTTCGACAGCATATTGCATCAATTCCTTAGCGGCATCATAACTTGCCGGCAAATAATGAAGATAGCTGTCCATACTTTCAAGGCTGTCAACGAATGTTCCCTGCTTTTTCATGATTGCGGCAAAAGACACGACAAATTTCTCGTTAATTACAAGCCCAAACAAAGGTTCCTGGGATATTTTGGTTTGAAAGGTTACTAGCTTCATGTTGCAGCGCCTCCATCCATGTAGTGTGATGTTGTTCTGTTACTATCATATCGCACAGCATAAATGCATGCAAGTACATGCTTGCATTTATGTTTTCCGTTCTCTATAATAAAGCCATAGTCAGTATGCCTTACCCCAAAAACATATACGAAAAAGGAGAATTTTCATGAAGTATGGACGTATTATCCAAAAACCTCGCGTTAAATTTATTGAAGTCGCAGATGGCGTTTTTGCCGGTATTTCGCCGTATCGCGGGATCAGTTGGGCCAATGCCGGGTTCATCAACAAGGGTGAAGGGCTGGTGTATGACACGTTCTTCGATTTGTTCCATGCGCGGGAAATGAGAGAGGCTTTTATGGAAGTAAGCAACGGCGGCTCTCCCGCATATGTGGTGAACTCGCACTATAACAGCGACCATGCCTGGGGAAACAAAGTGTTTGAAGATGCTTGCATTATTATGCACAAGGAAGCCTCCAGAGAGCGTCTCACCGAAAATATCACCTGGATGGACAGCGTCATCAGAAGAGGAAAGGATTCTACGGAATCGACTCCGGGCGAGCGATTTTTTGCAGCGGAATTTGAAGGATTCGACCTGGAAGGCGTAGAATGGGTGCTCCCGAATATTGAGATAAAGGATGATATCAACATCCGTCTTGGCGATACGGAAGTTATGATTTACAGCGTAGCTCCAGCCCACTCTGATAGTGACTTGCTGTTGTGGATGCCAAAAGAAAAAGTGCTGTTCGCTGGCGATGTCGTGTTTAACGGATGTACGGCATACAGTGAAGAGGGAACCCTCAATTGGGTTAAAGTGCTTGATCGCATTATTGATGAAATTAAACCCGAAATCGTTGTTCCAGGACATGGCGCCATATGTGGCCTGGAATTCGTGAAGGAGCAGAGAGAATACCTCCTAAACCTGATTAGCGAGTTCAACAAGCATTACAATGACGAAATTGATTCCTTGTCTCTGACCAAGCAAATGGATATTTCCCGCTTCCTTCATTGGATTCAGCCAGAACGCTTGTATGTTACAGTGGATATCCTATTGAAAAGCAAACGAGGGTTACCACCCTTTCCAATTTGGAACGAGGTGCCTGCTAAGCTGGAAGACATGAAAGCTTTTTTGGCTGGAAAATATGGCAATCAGATCAAGCCATGGGACCCTATGAGTGTTTGGCAAGAATAGCAATTTACAGCTAACCTATGAAAAACAAAAAAACGGCCCTGTCGCAAATGATGCGAACAGCGGCTGTTCTTTTGCATTGTTCCACGGAATTAAAATCGGTGCTTAGAAACGATTATGATAAAAAATGAAGAAGGACTATGGTTTACTAGAGGGGAATCCCCCCAATTGGATGGGAGGAGATTCCCGTTGTTGTTGTATTTATTATTCCAAATAGCCTTCGGCAAGTTTCATTAGGGTTTCTTTGCTAACTTTATTTAGGTCACCTCGTAAAGTATAGGCGTATTTCAGCTTTTTGTCTGGGCTCTCGTATACCCATTTCAGCTCGTGCGACTGCGAAGGAGCAAATTCTGTATGCAGCATTTCTACTCCCTTCACTTGAACCTTCTCCTGCTTAAATTCAACCTTCTCGTCAATATACATTGTAGGATCGCTCTTTCCACTCAGATTAGTGATATCAACCCCGATTTTATCTTCGCCATTTTGATACGTAGCAAAGAGAAGGAAAAACTGATCTGTCATTTCAACCGGCATCATGGCATATCCCTGATTGGATTCTTCCGCCTGCCTTCTCAGCTTTTCTGCCATTTTCTTTTTTTCTTCCGAAGAAGGAGGATTCACTTCCTGAGCATTTTTAAAGATTACGTCCGCCTTTTGGAATGTATAATTTCCATTGATGTTGTCTGCGATCTTAATGGATTTATCCGTAATCTTATCGCGCAATTGAGATGGATCATGGAAGATCGTCAACTTTGTTCCAAGATCTGTTTGATGATTCGGGTTATTGGCAACCATATAGAACAGCCCAGCTTCCCCGTTCTTAAGCACCTTTTCCTTCAGTTCAAAAAATGCCTTGAACCGCGCTGCCTCATCTTTCGTTTCTGTTTTTACGTAATCTTTTGTAGATTTAGTTTCATATACGACTTTGCCATCTTTATTGGTCAAAGAATGATATTGAACTGCCGCATAACCCGTGGAGGCCATTAACATCATCCCTACACACGCAGTCAGAACAACTTTATATTTCATAAAAAACCGTTCCTTTTCTTTTGGCTTAGCATGTAATATTCTCATTACTTTTCCTGTCAAGTCGGCGTCGGGAATGCGCGGGTCATCAAACAGTTTTTTCAAATCCCGATCCCTGTCCATATTCATACACTCCCACTCCCTTCACTTGAGCGTAATACTTTCGAAATTTTGCAGATGTACGTTCGTACCTTTTACGAAGGCTGGCGCTGTTTTTACCGAGAATCAATCCAATCTCCTGATAGCTTTTATCCTCGACACAACGTAAGATTAACAAATTACGCTCTTCCGCCGATAATTTTGCCATGGCCTGATGTACGGATTCATCAAAATAGTTGGCTTCAATATGCAAATCGACTTCATTATTTTCTTTCTCATCTTGGTAAAAGAAAGGCAAATATTTCACCAACTTTCGCTTACGAAGGATGTCGATACATTGATGGTAGGCAATCTTGTATACCCAGGCGCCAAAATCCATCTGATATTGGGTATATTTTTTCAAGGTGCGGAAGGTCTTCAAAAATACCTCCTATGCGTTTTCCTCGGCTTCGGCATAATTGCCCAGCATGTGATAACAGTAGAGAAAAATCGGCTTTTGATAAATCTCCATGATTTTCTCGAATTGTTCTGTGTTCCCATCCAACACATCTGCAATGATCTGATTTAACTCCGTATCATTCAAGCTGTCTCCCCCCCTTTCACTCTATACAACGAAGAGCTCAACCTAAAATGTGACTGCAATAAAAATCTCAAGAATAAATCTTCTTTATTAACCCCTCGTTTTTTAGCATCTCCCCTGGCACATATTGCTTTTCAAACTTTAATATTAATAAACATAACAAAAAAGCCCTTCTTGTGAGGGCTTTCTTTGTTTTTCTTACTCAAATATCAGGAGCCTATGAATAATTATTGAGGTTGAAAATCTGAGAACCCTGAGATTAGTACCCTCAACCCCTTGCTGACGCTATCGACCTTCCATACACCATTCGTAAATACGAGAGTGATCGTACGATCCTCGGCATATTGATCTTCTCCTGTTAGACCATTTGCCAATATAACCGATTGCGAAAGCGTGGCTAAAGTCTTGTTAATGTATACTGGCGACGAGGCAGGCGATTCATAGGTACTAGCTGTATTCAAGCCTTTATTTTGAACGATAGACTTAATTAATTTATCGGTAAAGTACGGTTTGAAGTAGGAACTAATATTTTTAATTGAAGAGATATCAGCTGCTTGATTTAATTTATCGGAGAGTTGTTTTAACCGTGGATCCATAATTTTCTGCTTATCAGAGATTTGAATAGATTGTTGCTCCATGTTGACTACGAGTTCCTTACCCCCCAATGTTATGGTCGCCTGCTTAGACTGTTGGTTCCATAAGACATTTGCACCTAGCGATTGACCGACAAAGCGTAGCGGAACATAGGTTGTTCCTTTAATGACCTGCGTGGCAGTATCTATATCAATATATTCCCGGTGCGGAATATCCGGGTTATCTGTAGTCGGTGGTGATTCAATAATTGCGCGTTTGAAATTTGCAGCAAGCCAGAGGGTCGAGTCTCCATTTTTAATCTTTACTTCTTTCTCCGTTTGAAACCATTCCACACTTGCGCCTAAATTTTCTGAAACAGCTCGTAACGGAATGAGAACTCGACCGTTGTGAATTTGGCCGTTATTTATGATCGTAGGTTTGGATGTATCCGCTGCAAAGCTATGCACCGGTATTACTGGAAGCACAAGTAAAGCTGAGGCAAATAAGGAAATCATCAATTTTTTCTTCATAATAAAACCTCCCATAATAGATTTATCTTAATAATAGAAGTTTTCCTTTCTTATTTTGTTTGAGTTGTTTGAATACCCAAATTGTTATAAGTTTATCCAATATTTATACACTATTACATGCAACGAATCTAGAGAAACTTCCATACTATTAATGAGCTGTAGCGTAAGCGATGCTGTATCTCAGAATCGCGTCCGTAGAAACATCAACAAATTGCCGAAAGCTTTAAGCGCTTTATTTGACTTGAAAGATTTAAGTACATCCAATGCGCTAGTTGAGAAGCACTGTCCGGGCCGGCGTTCGAGAATAAACCTGTTCATCAAGTCCTGCCGATCAATCTTTAAGTTCATATGACCACTCCGTTATATGACGAGTGTTTTCAAAATTTCAATACCAAATTCATCGCTGCATATTCTGCTTTCTCCAGGCCTTCGGTGTCACCCCTATCATTTTTTTAAATACTGTAGCAAAATGCTGACTTGTCTTAAATCCAAGTTCCATGGCAATATCCGTGATGGACATCTTCGATTCCTTCAGCATCTGGCTTGCACAATCTATACGAACTCGTTCCATATACACTATAGGCGATTGTCCATTCGTCTCTCGAACACACGATAGAAATGCGACTCACTCAACCCGAACTCCTTTGCAAGCTGTTCAATTGAATAACGAGCAGATGGATTCTGCTGAAGTCTGTCCTTCAGCTGCTGCGTGTAGGTATGCATGTTTGGGGAATGCACAACAAGCTGCGAATGATGAAATAGATGCAGCAAAATTTCCATGACATAATGCCGAAGTTGAAATTCCAGCAGTACCGTACTCTGGTTCTGTAGAAGCTGCTTCAATTGTTTGAAATAGACGACAACGTCCTTGCTGACCAATTGAATGCGTGGACAGTTCTGCATCCAATTAACGAAGATCTGACGCTCCTCCTCTTGAAGCCCGAACCATTCCTTGTTTCGGGCTGGGTCGCGAATAATCATCCACCAAATGGTGGATGGACCAATATAATCAAATTTGGCACGGTGCCGCTCCCCCGGACTTGTATGTATAACTTGCTGGGCATTCGTATGGTATGTTTCGTCTCCGATCTCCCAGTCGACAGCCCCCTGATCTACATAGACGAATTCGTATGCATCCTCATGCACATGATTCGTTAAAGGCATCGCTTTGCTAAAATGGTCATACCCCATTAACAATAAATCCTTTACTCGAGCCGAGTTGCCATTCTCTCCCTCTATGACATATACCCACCGTTCATTTTTGATATGATTCGCCACAATCTATACTCCACCTCTGCTTGATTTGTTTCTGATCCTATTCAATATAAATCGAAAAGTCAAATGAGATAAATTGCTATACACTGAAATCGTGATTATGAGGAAGGAGCGATGAACTTGAATCAGAGCGCAACACACATTCACGTTATATTCAAAACACACTTGGATATTGGCTACACGGATTTCGCGAAAAATGTGACGGACCGATATATGAGGCGATTTTTTCCAAGTGCGATTCAAACAGCGAAATATTTTGCCGAGAACCCGGAGAAAGGTTCCTTTATCTGGACAACGGGCTCATGGTTAATCCATCATCTATTAAAGCACGGTTCCGACGAAGTAAGACAACAAGTCGAAGAAGCGATTGCAAAGGATTATTTAAGATGGCATGGTCTTCCTTTCACCACATATACCGAGTTATATGATCGCGAATTGCTTGACTATGGCATTCAAATGGCGACGCGACTTGATGAGCGATTTGGCAAGCGTACGATCGCAGCCAAAATGACGGACGTTCCCGGTCATACACGCTCGTTAATCACGCATATGGCAAAGGCTGGTCTAAAGTATTTGCACTTAGGCGTTAACCCTTCCAGCTATGTTCCTAACGTTCCTGAAATGTTCTTATGGCGAAATACGGACGGATCTGAAATTGTTGTCCACTACAGCAAAGATTACGGCACAACCTTTGACATCGAAAGTTTGAACGATATCCTTTACTTCGCGCATACCCATGATAATCATGGCCCTTCTACGGTGCAGCAGATTGAAGCTGAGTTCGCCAAGCTGCGAGAAGCTTATCCGCAGGCAGTGATACAAGCTTCCACATTAGACCAGTATGCCGAAAAGGTATGGGCTATTCGTAATACCTTAACTGTCGTAGAAGAAGAAATCGGCGACAGCTGGATTCACGGTTCTTCCACCGACCCTTACAAATTAGCATGTTACCGAGAATTGCTACGCTTGAAGAGTAAGTGGCTGCAAGAAGGGGCGTTAACAGACAGCGATGAAGAATATCGCAATTTCTGTGATGAGTTAATTATGATTCCTGAGCATACGTGGGGTGTAGATATCAAAAGATATCTTGCAGATTATATCCACTATGGTAAAGATGACTTCCAAGAAGCACGCATACGCGATAAGGTCGATATCAACTTAAACCCGCTGGAATATCGGTTCTACGAAATGAACTCCCGCGCTGAAATGATTGAAATGTTTGGTGAGGAAGCCGATGCCAAGCTGAATGCACGTTCCTTTAGTCTTATAGAGAAGTCTTGGCAGGAACAGCGTGAATACTTGAAACAAGCAATCCAAGCACTTCAACCTGAACGACAAGAGAAAGCCGAAGTTGCCCTGCTCGCGTTGAAACCATCTCGTAGCACTCTAACGGATGCAACTATCTTATCAAGTGACCAGCCTTATGTATTAGGAGATTTTGAGGTTGTGTTTGAGGATAGTGGCGCAATTGTCGGACTGAAAGATGCTCGCGGTCGGGCATGGGCCGGTCCAAAAAATCAAATTGGTTTATTCTCCTACGAAACTTATTCGCAGGCCGATTATGACCGATGGTATCGTGAATATCATCTCAGATGGAGACATACGCATGTGTGGGCAACCGGAGATTTTGGGAAACCAGGGATGGACTTAACCCACGAGTGGATAGCACATGAAGTTATGACACCAAGGCTTCAGTCTTTGCAGGCTGTCTTTTGTGAAGAGCAAGATGTCGTGCTTGCAAACCTACGTATGCCGAGAGCGGCATGTGAGCGTATGGGCGCTCCACGGGAATTAACGCTTGAGTATGTCTTTAAAAAACATACGCATACAGTGGAATGCAAGCTGCAGTGGTTTGACAAAGATGCCTATCGCCTTCCTGAAGCTTCTTGGATGAGCTTTAATCCGATCGTGAACAATCCAAATCAATGGAAGCTGGACAAAATCGGACAACTCATCTCACCTTTGGATGTCGTTCAAGGTGGAAATCGCAACATGCATGCGGTTCAGCAAGGGATGTACTATGCAGCAGCAGATGGAAAAGTGCAAATCGATACGTTGGATGCTGCACTTATCTGTCCTGGGAAGCCACGCTTGCTTCAGTTTGATCATACTTTTGCTCCGCTTACCGGAGGTATGCATGTGAATTTGCATAACAATGTATGGGGAACGAACTTCCAAGCATGGTATGAAGAAGATGCTTTGTTCCGCTTCAAGCTGTATTTTCAATCTCATATATAATTTCCCTTCGTTTATATCTCGATTCGATAATCCTGTAATTCCGAAAGGAGCTCTACGATGAATCAGCACAAACCTTGGACAATTTACGTCATTCAACATTCCCATACCGATGTCGGCTATACCGAGCGTCAAGAAAAAATTCGTCAATATCATGTCAATTATATTCGGCAGGCTCTGCAAATTGTACGTGATATTGAGAGCGGCGCCAGACCTGACTTAAAAGGCTATAAGTGGGTATGTGAAACCTATTGGCCTGTTGAATCCTTCCTATTGAAAGCCACAGACATAGAAAAAGAAGAACTCGCTCATGCGGTGAAGAAAGGTTATATCGGTCTCTCCGGCACCTATCTCAATTTCGGTGAGCAATTAAATCAAGAGATACTCTCTATCATGATTAAGCGGATAACAGATTATGGACAATCGATTCAATTCCCGGTACGTTCTGCGATGACGGCAGACATTACAGGCTTTGGTTGGGGATACAGTCAAGTGCTGGCGGATGCAGGTATCGAGAATTTGATTACATGTATTCATACGCATCATTCCATGTTTCCACTGTGGAAGAAGCAGATTCCGTTCTGGTGGGAAACGCCGAAAGGAGATCGTATTCTCACCTGGAGCGGTGAGCATTACATGTTCGGCAATGATCTTGGATTGACCCCAGGCATTGGCGGATCTTATACGATTCGCGATGATCATGATGTCCGAAACGGTGTATCCTTTGTAGTGGCCGAAGCACGTTTTGATCGTTATTTACAGCAATTGGTTGCTGATGGTTACACGTTCCCGTTCGTACCGGTGATGGTGTCCGGACTTCCTACCGACAACGGCTCGCCGAACGCAGCGTTGATGGATTTTGTGAATCCATGGAATGAGAAGCATGGCGAACGCATCCGGATTCAACCGGCGACCTTGGACGATTTCTTTGCAGATTTGAGAGCTTATGCAGAGGAGCATCCCGAGGAAATCGAGACCTTCCGTGGGGACTGGCCAGATTGGTGGACAGATGGCTCGGCGACGACGCCGATGCATGTACAGATTTTCCGTGAAGCACAGCGTGTCTATACAAAGGTGAAGCTATTAGATCCCGCATGCGAGATCGTCTCCAAAGAACGTCTTGAAGCAATGGAATATGAGCTAGCGCTATTCGCTGAGCATACATGGGGTTATCATTCCTCGGTCACCGAACCTTGGAATCCGTTCGTTCAAGAGCTTGGCTGCAGGAAAGAAGCCTATGCGGCCAATGCCAGCTCACTCGCTCATACCGCTTTATACGACATCCTTGAGGCTCGCGGTGACGCTTTGCTTCGTCCTAATTGTCCAATGAAATTTGAGTTATATAATCCTAATGATTTTGCGCAAACTGATTATGCTGAACTCATTATGGAAGGCTGGAATATATCGGAATTGAAGAACGGTTTTGAAGTCATGGATGAATCGACGGGCACTGAATATGAGGTGCAAATGGTTACAGGGCACCGCGGTGTCATCCTAACCATTCCGGTAACGCTTCAGCCAAAGCAGCAGGTACAATTGACGATCAAGTCTCTTATCAATCACAAACCTGTAACTGCGTATCGAACAGATTACGTAGGCTCGGATCGTATGTTGGATATCATCCCGCCAGTCGCACCGAAGCTTCAGGTTACGCCGAAATATATGGAATCGCAATACGTAAGACTTGAATGGGAGATCGGTGCTGGCATCACGAAATGGATCGACAAGACCGTGAATCAGAACCTGCTTCGTGCAGATCGGAATCACCATGCATTTTCTCCTGTTTATAATGTGACTCGGGCAGCTAACGAATTTGGTATGTATGATGTTCGGCGCAAGATGGGACGCAATCGTAGAGGTCCTGATGCAATTACTTCTGTGGGAACACTGGTTAATGTTGATATTGTTGAAAAAGGCGCACTATACGCTAAAGTTCGTCTGACATACAGCGTCAATGGCTGCAGTCATTATTCCTTACTTGTCACCTTATACAGTGATCGTGCGCGAATTGATGTTGCCGTACGCATGCATAAGGAAAGTGTATGGGACCCAGAAAATCTATACATTTCTCTTCCGTTCGGAAGTGCTCCCTCTTCACCGCAGCAAGAACTATGGATTGAAAAAACCGGTGCGTCAGTACGACCGCGTATCGACCAACTCCCGGGTTCCCTTGCCGATTTCTACTGTGTTGATGAGGGTGTGGCGTATATCAGTGAAGGACGAGGGATTGCGATTGCCATGCCGGACACGCCGCTGATTCAAATCGGTTCATTAGACTATGAGGATCGTCTTCTGAGCGGCCATCCGGAGCTTGCCCATGATCCAGCCCACCTGTACTCATGGCCCATGAATAATTATTGGGAGACAAACTTTAAGGCGACACTGGGAGGATTCTATGAATTCCGATATTATGTTACTTGGGGTGAGGAACTTCATACCCCAGAATCTGCAATGAAGGCGTGCAGGAGCATGAACGCGGGTATCCTGTCTTGGAGAACAAATTTATAAGCAATAATCATTGAAAATAATCTCCCTACAAGATGTCTCTTCTCCCTTAACATAGTAAACTAAAAAGTTGATCTGCAAAATAGATCAACTTTTTAGTGTCACGTAAATTGAGGGCTTCTCCGAGATTAAACCTCCCCATCGTTCAACATGCCATCATTAATGGATATAATGGATATTTTACTGTTTAATTTTATATATTTCTTCTTCCAGACGTTCCAATTTACGTGTGCTAATACAATTTGAGCCGGTTTAGCGTTTTTCTCTGAAGCGATTTTTATTACCAGTTTTTGAAGAACTGCTCATCGTTTAAGACAAACGTGGATTATAGTCTAGGCGAGAATCGCAAAACAGGCTAAAGAACTGCTCCCGATATTACACCGGAAGTTATTCTTTAGCCTGTTGCTTGGTAAGATTGATCGAATGCTCAGAGGAGCTCTTGCTTTTTTTACACTCCAACTTCTCCGATCATTTGCTGTTCGATTTGTTTCATCTCATAAAAATAGCCTTTTTGCCCCATCAACTCCGAATAGGACCCCGTTTCGACTACCCTGCCTTGGTCCATGACCACAATCTGGTCCATCTCTTCCAATCCGGTTAGCCGATGACAAATCAGGAGAAGCGTATCATTAGCTGCCTGTGCGTAGAGATGCTTCAAAACATGATGCTCTGTCACATAATCCAGCGATGAAGTGGGTTCGTCCAGAAGCCATACCCGTCCTTTGCGGAGCATCGCTCGCGCCAGAGCCAACCTCTGCTTCTCGCCGTCTGACAGATTCTCCCCTTTTTCATACACCATATCGGTCAACGATGTATCGGGCAGCTGCATTTTTGCTAGCACATCCAACAATTGTTCGTCTGCATGTTCTTCTCCATTCAGCAGCAGGTTGTCCCGGATCGTTCCCCGGAAGAAATGACTTTGCTGAAACACTACAGTAGCCGTTTGCCAAATGCTCGTTTCATCCAGTTCCTTCACCGAAATGCCGTTTAACCGTATATCACCGGCCGTTGGTGTTCGCAGCTTGAGCAGCAATTCGATAATCGTTGATTTTCCTGATCCACTCGGCCCGACAATCGCCGTTTTGGAACCAGGTAAAATGTGCAGGGATACATCCCTGAGCGCCGGTCTCCACTCCCCTTCATATTGAAACGTAACATCGGATAGCTCCATCGTAACGGCATGATCAACAGACAATGTGCCACTTGGCTGCGAAGACTGCTCATCAAAGGTCTGAACTGTTTCCGTCAGTCGTTTGGCTGCGTGTTCGCTATCCTCTTTATACGCGGGTAATGTGGCCATAGCCGCCGCTTCTTCAAATACGGTTTGTGATGCCATAACCAGCATGGCAAGAAATACGCCTGCAAGCGCTCCTTCCATAATTAAATAGGCGCCAAGCGTAAGCACTCCCCAGGAAACGAAAAACGTAACAAAAGTGTGCATCGATTGCCCGCGCAGCAGTTGCCCGGCTGCTCGTTGCTGCTCAGCTGCCAATACAGTGGAAGCATGCTGGAGATGTTCCTCCCGCTGTGCCAATTGACCATATACTTTTAAATCCCGGAAACCGTACAACACTTCGGTAACTTCCGTGGACAGCTGCGCCCTCTGCTCACGAACGCGTCCATGTATTCTCCGCTGCCCGAGTAACACAATTCCCGGTACAACGAATGCCGTTACCAGCATACCTATTACAAACAAAACGGCAATCCAGATCGAAAAGGTAGAAGTAAACAGCACCGTAGCCAAAAACACCATGACGACCATGATCGGAGGATAAGCGACTCGCAAAAAATAATTTTGCAAACTTTCCACATCCCCAACGATCCGCGCAAGCAGATCCCCGCTTCGATTTTTGTTCAATATACCAGGCGTTAAAGGAATAAGCTTGGCAAAAAAGGATGTACGTAAACGGCTAAGCATGGAGAATGTCGCCCGGTGAGAATACAAGCGTTCTCCATAACGACTCGCCGCCCGAAGCAGACCCAGCAGTTTGACCATGGAGGTGAGTACAATTAAAGTATAAAGCGGTGGCGCAAATACCGTTTGCGAAATCAGATATCCGCTCGCAGAAAAGAGTGCCACACCGGCTATGCCGGCGATAAATCCACCCAAAATCGAAAGAATGATATCCTTGCGCTCCTGAATCATCGCCTTTGACAGAACAGCCAGTTCATTCATGAGGATATCCCCCCTTTCCGCTCTACATCAATCATCTCGGCATACTGAGGCAGGCGCTCCAGAAGCTCGTCATGTCGTCCCGAGTCCACCAACACTCCATTGTCCATAAACAAAATCTTGTCGGCTTGTTGAATCGTATATAATCGGTGAGCTACCGTAATCATTGTAGCCGTTTTTGCCAGTTTGGCTATGGAGCGTTGCAGTACCCGCTCGGTGTGCAAATCAAGTCCAACTGTGGGTTCATCAAACAAAATGATAGCAGGACGCTTCAAAAAAGCGCGTGCTAAGGCAAGCCGTTGCTTTTCCCCACCAGACAGTCCCCGGCCTCCTTCACCAACAAAGGTATCAAATCCATGCTCTAATTGGGCTGTAAGCGCAGCGAGTCCTGCTTCTTCCCCCGACCGCTCAATTTCTGCTCTGGAGATGCTCCTACGAGCACCAATCGCAATATTTTCAGAAAATGTGCCTGCAAAAATATACGGATGCTGTGTAATGTAGCTAACATGTTCGAACCATTCGGTTTCATCGTATTGCGAGAGTGGACTTCCATTCACCAGAAGCGTTCCCGATTCTGGTTTCAGCAGACCGGCAATGAGATGTAGCAAAGTCGTTTTTCCGGAACCGCTTTTGCCAACAATGGCAATGTGTTCTCCTGGACTAAGCTGGATCCGCCCCGTCTTAAGCTCGAAAGAATCTGGAGCATACTGAAACCGGAGTTGGTCAATTACGATGGACGGCGGTATTAAAAGGTCTCCAGAATGGGTGAGTTCCAATTTGCTTATTCTGTCGGTCCTATCACCGACCTTATCCATGCTGTCGATCTCGTCGATTCCATCGGTTGTTAATGCTCCTTCAATGCCATTAGCGTCCCTGCTCCCCCCTGCCGTTTCCTCAAGCATCTGTTCCACCTTACGAACCGCACCCATACTTGTCCGGCCACTGTGAAAGGCCGTTCCCGTATTCTTTAACAGGTTGTAAAACTCGGGAACGAGCAGCAAAACGAGAAAGGCGGTGTGGAACGTCATAGCTTTGAAAACGAGCAACTGGATGGCCAGTTCAAGAGCGACAATGCCAATGCTAAGCATTACGATCGATTCCAGCATGAAGGTATTCGTAAACGCAATCTTCAAAATGCCCATTGTGGCATCACGATAACCCAAGCTACTGCGCTCGATCTCCTGTTGCTGACGGTAAGCCCGTCCAAATATTTTCAATGTCACCAGTCCTTGAAGAGAATCCAGAAACGTCCCTGAGAACTCAGCCAGTTGCGCATATTTTTCTTCGGATTTGTTCTTCGTTTTCAGCCCTACCAAAATCATGAACAGCGGGATGAACGGAGCAGTAAACAATAGAATGAAACCTGTGTTGGCATGTTGGATAAATGTAACGACCAAAATCAGAACCGGGATGATAGCAGCTTCCATCATACGCGGCATGTATTGACTGAAATAACTATCGGCCTCATCCACAGCATCCAGAGCAACACTGACCTTTCCTCCCGTCTGTCCACGAAGGGTTGAAGGCATGGAGGCATGAGTCAAGTTTTGCAGCACGGCAGCGCGCATATTTGTCTTAGCAGTGGCAGCCATATGTAAGCCAACTATACCGTTTCCATAAGACAACAGTGTGCGTACAGCCATAACAGTTAGAAGTATGCCGAGCAACAGGATAACCGATGAAAATGAAGCTTTCTCGACAAAAATCCGTTGGACTGCTTCAGCAAGCAGTCCAGCCTGACTCACAATAGCTATACCGAGCGCGAGCGAAATGATTGCGAGGAGAGCCCTGTTTTTCCTTTGTGAAGACATTTGTTGAGAAATCAGACTGGATTTCCTCTTCACAGATCACACCTCCTTTATCTATAGGCTTGTAGGGAAACCTCAAACATGCCGTAATGGATTAAACAGCTTTATTTTTTCCCTTTTACATAATCCGCATCAAACAGGAAGAGTTTGAAGACCAGAATAAGGGATGGGATCAACAGGCATAGACCGCCGATAAACACAATTACTAACGCTAAACCCATTGCCGGTGAAGTTGCACTGCTCTGAATCGTGATATACGGATCAAGAATATAAGGGTATTGCCCAATCCCATAAGCGAAAAAGGCACAGAAAAACTGCAACATGACGCATATAAAAGCTAATCCGTAACGGCGTCCGTTATATAACAGCCACATCGCGATCATAAAGAAAGCAACGGAAAGTGCCAGCAACCACCATAAATCCATCATATTTTGAAAATGGCGCTCATTGTGTTGACCCAAATAGATAAATGCTGTCAGTGCGAGGATTATCGTCGGTGTGCTCCAAAACAGGGCGTAGTTGCGCATCAGCTTCAACGCGGAATGATCCTCCGCCCGAGAAGCGTAAAATGTCAGAAATGAGCCGCTAATGAACAAAACGGACACGATTGCCAGTCCAACGATACTCCACGATAACGGATTGGTAAACAGCGCCCAGTAATCCAGAGAAACCGTCTCCCCCTGCTTCACGATAAAGCCGCCTTCAGACAAAGTTAGCGCCACTGACAACGATGCTGGAATAAGCAAACCTGTAGCTCCGTACAAAAAAAGATATACTATGTTTTTCTTGGAACCGTAATTTTCAAAAGCATAGAATGAACCGCGAATCGCAAGAAGAATCACTGCAATGCTTCCCGGAACAAGTAACGCGGAGCCATAATAATAGGCTGTGTCCGGAAAAAATCCGACGATGCCAATATAGAAAAAGATAAAAAATACATTTGTAATCTCCCATACGGGTGATAAATATCGGGAAATCAGACGATTAATGAGATGATCCTGCTTCGTTAAACGTGCATAAAAGGCGAAGAAGCCCGCTCCGAAATCAATGGAAGCTATAATTAAATAGCCGTACAAAAACAGCCAGAGCACCGAGATGCCAATCAATTCGTAACTCATCATTCAGTGCCCCCCTTTTCCGCAGATTGATTAGGATGATCCTTCATCCATTTCTCCATCTCAGCTTCTGCCGGATTATTGTTGAACAAGCGTCTTAGCACGATTACACACATACTGCCGAGTACGATGTACAAGAGCAATAAGGCGAAGAATATAATTCTTACATTCGGTGAAGACGTGGCCGCCTCCTCAACACGCATATATCCACGGATAATCCACGGCTGTCGGCCAACCTCCGCATAAAACCATCCCAGCTCAACAGCCAGAAAAGCGAGAGGGGCGCTCAGTGCGATGATGCGAAGCATCCATTTGTTAAGCTCATTACGCTTTTTCCAGAACACAAACAGAAAATATAGAAACGAAATCGCGAGCAGAGTAAATCCGATTCCGACCATTAAATCAAACAGATAATGAACGAGAAGCGGTGGCCATTCTTCCTTGGGGAATTCCTCGAGCCCCGTCACCTCTGCATTAAAGTCACCAAAGGCCAGGAAGCTGAGCAGCTTCGGCAGATGAAGAGCCCCTAGAACTTCATGCTCTGCATTCAGCCATCCCAATAGCACCAAATCCACACTGCTGCTCGTCTCAAAATGCCACTCTGCCGCTGCAAGCTTCTCTGGCTGATGCTCGGCCAAAAACTTGGCGGACACATCACCGGCTAACGTGTTCAGCAAACCGAATAGTAAAACGACTGCCATCATTAGATTTAAAGATTTTTTGTGGTATGCGGACACACCTTTTCTCAGCATCGCGAAGGCTGCAATCCCGGCTAACAAGGCAGCTCCAGTCAAATAGGCCGAGCTTAATACATGGAACACTTTGGAGAACGTCGCCGTATTCAGCATCGCTTGCACCGGGTTAATCGCTGTGAATTGGCCTGCTTCCATGACAAAGCCTTCAGGCTGGTTCATGAATCCGTTCACCGTCGTAATAAAAACGGCAGACATGCCTGCCCCGGCGACAATCGGAATCGTCAGCAGCCAATGGATATACGGATTTTTGAAGCGATCCCACGTATACAAATAAATGCCCAAGAAGATAGCTTCAAAAAAGAACGCGAACACCTCCATGAATAACGGAAGTGCAATGACATTCCCAGCCAGTTTCATAAAATTCGGCCATACCAGGGCCAGCTGTAGTGAAATCGCTGTACCGGTCACGACACCAACCGCCACAGAAATGACAAATCCTCGAGACCACCGCTTTGCCATAAGTGTATAATGGGGGTCCTTCTTCCGAATCCCGATAAACTCTGCTATAGCGATCATTAGCGGTATACCGACGCCAATCGTCGCAAAAATAACGTGGAACCCGAGAGTCAAGCCTGTCACCAGCCTGCTCCATAGCACCGTATCAATTGCCATTCTTTAATGCTCCCTTCAAAACACTGTTCATTTTTCTATGATTAGGCCTGCTAACTGTTGGCTGCATTCAATATCAGGTTTAGCAAGGTTCAGCGACATCGTTGCCTGTTCGTTTTAGTATGACGTTCATCGTTCTTTGCTATGTAAAAAGAGAAAAAATTCACAAAGCAAGAGTTGGCGAGCCCGATTTACCTGATACTGAGCAGTCAAAATTATAATGTGACCTAATAATTAAAATCATCTTATCTTAAATTGCAAGTAATTCAATCACAGATATCTCTTAATCCCTAAACGTTCAAGAAAGGGTCAAATCTTTCTGACAACTCAGTGAATAACACAAAAAGTACCCAAAGGAGCTATTGATTGATTAGTGCATATGTGATGTCACAAGTTCCCTCCTACTTCGATGCTGGCAAAAAAACGATATTTTCTCTATTTTTGAGCCGTAATATATCCCCCTTTTGCAACAAAAAACACTGACTCAAATCATCAGTGTTTTTTGAATTAAAGCTAATGTCATCTTCGTCATGACAAATCTTGATCTGCCAATATCATTTAGTACGACCGTAGAAAAAAGAATACACATCTGATTTCCCAAGCTTAGTCGTCTCCGTTCCGTCCACTAGCTTTACCGCTTTCAACAACGATACAATTTGCGTATGCATTAGCTTTGCATCAAATTTGTCCATCTCTCTGTTGTCACTTTCCACGAGCAGATAGTCGGGCATTGGAATGAAACCAATCACCGGTATCCCTGCTTCAAATAAGGGCTGACTCTCTCCAAACTCAAACTTGTTATGTCCACGCAATAATACAGTACGTGTGCTATCTGTCTTTTCAATAGCCTTCAGCCAAATGGCTGCCATCATTTCATTGCCCGCATAGGTATATTCTGTACTTATTTGTCCAGTTGGACCATAGTGACCCGTATCATCGTCCTTCCACTCCATGCTGCCTAAATGCTCAACCGTAATTCCAGCTACAGCTTTTAAATGGCCATTCTTGCCATCCCACAGCTCTCGATGCCCCTCCATCCAGGTGGAAGTTGCCTGAGAGGAACCTTTGAACTCCGGTAATCTAAAATGCCCTGTCACAAAAGCAAATATCATCGTACGTTCCGGCTGCTCCTGCTGTAAGTAACGAATCATAGACAGCATGCCCACAGCGCCATTCTCCTCCACCACATTTATCCCATCCGTATGAGTATTTACGATAATTGCTTCGTCTTTATTCTTACCGTCAATTTTCACATAAAAGGATTCTGTTGGGGCATCTTTTTGTATTTCCGCTTCTAAAATAACCGTACCTTCTTTATGCTCCTGAGCTGCGCTGATCACCTTTTTCCCTTCCGTTTCATTAACCCAAATCGCAGGGATTCCAGCATAATCGGTGGTAAAAGGCACATATTGCTCTTCAACCTTATCGTCAGATACCCCTTTCCAGACTAAAACAACAGCTTTTACGCCCATTTCCTTCGCTTGCTCCAATTTAGCTTCTTTTAATGCTGTAGTGAGGACCAGATCGCCTTCATTTGGGGCAATTTGGTTGTCCATTGGTGATGAATCCCGCATATTCATAACGATCCCACTTGGAAAATTTCTGAAATTCTCAATTTCAATGACAGCAATTTTTCCGCTGGCCTGGCCATATTCACCACGCTTCGTATACACCAGCTCCCCAGTTACACCTTTTTCGTCAGTTTCCCCGGAATAGGGAAAAGCTGAAGAGACATGAATTTCCTGCTGATCAATCATTAAAGTACTGTTCTTTTCTTCCCATCGGTCAAAAGTATAGCGATCACGATAAACTTGCAGCCCCATATCAGATACCTGCTGCTCCAGCCAAGCAATAAACTGATTGTGACCCTCAGAGCCGGTTGTACGGCTTCCAAAAGAATTCATTACTTCAATATCTTTGAGCATCACTGCTGCAGAATCCAAATTGCGTTCATCGATCGTCACTGTCGTATCAGCAGCTAATGCTACAGGTGTTGTAATAGGTTTTGCATAGACTCCAATACCCCAAAGTGCAGTAACGATAAGTGCAGCAATGCTGAATAACACTTTACGAACCACTAGAAACGGAGTAACTCTTCTGCTTACCTTTTGCCCCAAGAGTCCTCTCCATATGCCCGCTATGATCAGCAAGAGGATAGAAAGCGCAAGCAGCCAAAAATTTCTTGTTAGTAAGAATAACCCTTCTGCCACCATCGCACTAATAAATACTACATGTAACTTCTCACGCTTCTTTAATAGTAAAAAAGAGATGCCTAATTCTGCTAATAAAAAGATGATGGTCACGATTGAGATTACCGTTTCTTCGCCAATGAATACCGTAGCACTTAGTGCTAGGATCAAAAGCAGCACTGCTGACAATCGTCTATATAAGATTTCTAACATGACGCCCTCCCATTTTAACTAACGATTATTTTGACATTACATTTGTAATGCCTTATGGTTTTAGCATATTGAAAAGACTCATGAAAAACAATGAAACGAACATCAGAATGTACAAACGGAGGGGAAATGTCATCTCAAATCATGAATTATACAGTCCAAATACCTCTCAGCATCGTTCCAATAAAGAAACCAACCGTTTGACAAGAGAAGCCATCTGTACGGCATTAGTCTTCTTGATCCAGGAACAGCCTTTTGACAAAATCACCATCACCGATATTGTGAAGCGCGCAGGGGTTTCTCGAACAGCCTATTACAACAACTATTCCTCCAAGCAAGAGATCCTGGTGGATTTGGTCGATTCGCTTATTTTTGAAATTAATCAAAAACTCTTACCTTACACCAATGAATTAACAGGCAAAGCTAAAGAACCTCAAAAATTTATCAAAGTGCTTTTTGAAGTTATTTTTCAGCAGCGGAACATCTACAAAGCACTTCAGAGTGCAAAGTTTGATCATGTAATTCTGGATTGCTTGAATGAAATGATGCTTTCTACTGCTCATGACAAAAGCGACGAGAATGTGTACCGAATATACTTTAAAGCGGGGGCCCTCTATAATGTTCTCCTTAAATGGATACAATCAGACTTTGCAAAATCCATAGACGAAATGACCAAAATTTGTCTTGAGGTATACCATACTCCAATGTCCCAGGAATAAGGTTTAAAAATCGTGTTTATAAATGAAAAAACAAAGAAACCACGGAACCAAGTTCGGCTCCGCAGTTTAATTATCAACCCTACTATTGAATTTGAATTTGTTTCATGTACTCTTTGAATGCCTCGGCGATTTCTTTGTATTTTGTATGATGCAGATAATGTGAACCTTCCATTGGGATCATTTTGCCCTGTGCGGATTGTTTGACTTGCTCCTCATGCAGCGGAATCCACTGTTTATTGTGCTCGTTATTTGATTGAACGAAGAGAAGCAGCGGCAAGTCATTTGGCATTGTGATTTTTTCTCCATTTTTGAAATTGGAACCGAGGTGGCCCAGTTCATTCATCAACGTTGGATTGGTCGCGACTTGATTCGAAATCAAACGCATCTGTTCTTTGGTATGCTCATCGAACGCAAGCGATTCATAGGGATCTCCGCTCACTTTTTGGACCAATCTCATTAGACCTGATTTTTGAAGAAATTTCATGGCGTTCAAAGGTAATTTGACATCCATTCCGGGTTGATTGGGAACGCTGCTATCGATGCCGACAAAAGCAAGAACTTCATCCGGATATGTGTTCACATAGGTCGCTCCGTAAAGTCCCGCGATGGAATGTCCCATTAGAATGTAACGGTCTAAACCCAGTTGCTGCAATGCTTCGTGAACCTCACTTACTATATTCTCAGTCGTTCTCTCCTTCTCGGTTTCATCGCTCAAACCATAACCGAAAGGCTCGACCACCACGACTTTATAATTAGGGGTAATTTCATCGATCAGCAATTTGAAATCAAGTGCAGGCGTCGGGGTTCCTTGTCCCGGTAGGAGTACAACCGTTTGTTCTCCACTGCCTTGAATAAGCACATTCATCTTTTTCCCATCCACATTGACATACTGGCCATACGATTCGATTTTCTTTTTCTCTACCCCGTCGCTGATTGCATCAACGATAAAAACGATGCCCATGAACAGCACGAGCGCCCCTACAATACCTCCGATTATTTTTAACCATAGGTTCCGTTTCTTGTGGCTCTTAGTCCCTGTTGTTTTTATTTCTACCTTATTTGCCACGTTCATCTCTTCCCTTCCTTGTCCCTGTATCTGAAGTGCCGCCTTGACGACATATTCAAAGTGTAATCAATCAAGATGTACTCTTCGTGACGACAATATGAACGGAATATGAACAAGACAAAAAAAGAAGTTTTAGATTAACATCAAATCGGAAATGAAATAATGTTCTTGTCCTTTACTCAAAAAGCAGCGTTTCTCATTAGAGATCGCTACTTTTTATTGTATACTTCATTTAATATGTGTAGGTTCTCACTATTCTATTATTTCTCAGCACAAATCATGAATATCGGTGTTGACCGGTTTAAGACTTGCTGTTTCTCATCCAGAATTTTTGCGTTCAAATTCTCTTCAGCAAAAATATTAGCGAAGCCTTCTTTTTTGAGAGTCCGTATATCCCACTCGGGACGCCATTCTCTGGTCAGCGGCAATACAAGACTCAGACGGTCTGTCTCCTCTATGTCCTTATGATGCGGGAGTTCACCAAAGCCCTTATCTACATAGGTTTGCTGATCCTCTACTCGCTTTTGCTGCATCTCTTCGTCCCAGAGATGGCGATTCCAGTTGGCATCAAAAACCAGCAGCCGTCCCCCAGGCTTAAGTACACTTCTCCACTCTTTGTAGGCTGACTGCGGGGATCGGTAAGGCTCCAGGTGACATTGCGGCACACGATTAGATCGAAGCTCTCCGCAGCAAAGTCAAGCTTGTGCGAATCCATCTTGCGGAAAGTAACGGTTACACCTTCCCGA
The DNA here is from genome assembly GCF_037963265.1 of Paenibacillus sp. FSL H7-0943. NCBI lineage: Bacteria > Bacillati > Bacillota > Bacilli > Caryophanales > Paenibacillaceae > Paenibacillus > Paenibacillus sp. FSL H7-0943. The sequence continues at coordinate 3,578,004 of NZ_CP150148.1, read as the reverse complement.
ATGGAGTGGGCACGTGCTTCTTCCAGCATATTGTCGGTACAATCGATCGCAGTAACCAGATGCCCGGCACTCGAAAGAATCACAGAGAAGAAGCCAGGAAACCCATTTATCATTCACTCCTTCTTGGCAAGTATCATGAACCGGTTTACATTCTGGTAACCGTATTTCAAATAATCTAGCGGCATCGCACGGGCAGGGATAAAGTTCCGGTGAACATCTATGGTTCGGAACCCGGCCTGTTTCAGCGCTGTCTCGTCAGCTTCAGGCCGTAATACATTAACATATGGCAACTCGCTTAGCAGGCTTTTATCTTGACTGCTTCGCTGGCGGATTCTTTGTTCTGTGAGTAGAATCAGTGTCCAGGACAAGGCATACCAAAATCTATGGAATACAGTCTTGCTCTCTTTATACAAATAGTTGCCGTCAAAAATAATCAGGGTCCCGCCCGGTTTTAGAATCCGATACCATTCAGCATAAGCCCTCTGTGGATCAGGAAGCGTCCATACTACATCCCTGCAGACCACTGCCTCAAAGCTATTCTCTAGCTCCATATGCAAATCGGCAGCATCAGCGACATAAGCTGGAACTTTATATCCATAACTCTCAAAATTTCGTGAAGCTCTATCGATCATTCCCTGAGAGGTATCCACCGCTGTAGGCAGATGACCCATCTGTGATAAGAGTATGGAGAAAAAGCCAGGCCCTGTTCCCACATCCAGCACCTTTTGCTGGGTAGTTGTTCCCAACCCTTTAATAAGCAGTTGTTTCCAGAGGTTTATGGTTTTTTTGCTGCGGAATTGAGTCTGTATGACTTTGTCATAACTCTCCGAGCTTGATGTCCAGTATTTCGAAATCTCTTTTAACATCATTTTTCTCCTATGTCGAGTAGATTCCAGAAGACCGGCATAAAGGTGGAGTACCCCGGTTTAAATCCAGTCACTCTATTATTTACTGCTAAGATATCGTCAGGGAAATAAATAGCTGCAAACATAGCCTCCTGATACAATTTGGAGAAAATGGAGTCATATGCGGTCTGACGTTCCTGAATATCGGTTGTTCCTACTGCTGTGTCAATCAGTGATTCTAGTCCAGGATCAGACCATACGACAGCAGATGCGTCAGCTGTTTTATGAAATAGGGACAGCAAGAATGCATGCGGATTATAAGCATCATCATAAGTCCGGTACATGATTAGATCATAAGCTTTGCTTGTCCATAAGGCATCATAATAAGCATTCGGCTCAAGAACCTGAAGATTCACTCTAATGCCAATCTCCTTTAACTCAGACTGAACCAGTTCACTGATGGACTTCCATTCGGGATATTCAGCCTGCTGCAGCACGAAATTAAGCTCAAGCTGGGCTCCGTCCTTCTGTACAATTCCATCTCCGTCCGAATCCGTGTAACCGGCAGCTGCTAGCAGTTGCTTCGCTTCCAGCGGATTGAAGCCGTACCAAGTATTATTGGACTCCGTCACATAAGGAACTGTCAGCGGGAACAGGCCTTGAGCTTCACTGCCGATACCGTCCATAAGATCTTCGACAATGCTTTTTTTATTAATTGCCAAATTGATAGCTTTGCGCACATTCAGATCTTGAAGTGCGGGCGTTTTGTAGTTAAAGATCATGAAATGAGAGTTTGTTCCTTGTGCTTTTTGCAAAGTTAGTGAAGAATCCGCTTCAATCACTGGCACGCTTTCGACTGGAATCTTTCCCATTTGTCCCCCGGCAATGTCAATGTCTCCAGCTTGCAGCGCTAGTACTCTGGACTGTGGATCTGGGATTACCTTCAAAATAATTTTCGACAGCTTCGGCATTTCTCCCCAATAATTCGGATTTCTGACGAGTATGGCTTCCTGATCTGTTTTGTAGCTCTCTGCCATCCATGCGCCAGTTCCAATCGCTTTGATGAATTTACCCGTAATATCTCCTGCGGGTTCCACAGCGGAAGGGCTGATAATTCGGACCGGTCTTGCAAAGGATAACTCGGTTAAGAAGGGATAATACGCTTTGTTGAATGTCATTGTGATCGTATGTTCGTCCACAACAACAAGGGATTGCATCGCAGTTGCTACATTTAACGAATTGGCTGGATCCTTAATCCAGCGTTCGAAGGAGAATTTAACTGCGTCGGCATTAAACTCCGTACCGTCAGAGAATTTGACGTCATGGCGAAGATGGAACGTATATACTTTCCCATCTTCTGAAATATCCCAAGACTCCGCAAGCGACGGCAGTATTTCGCCTTTTTCACCATACTCCACTAACCCCTCATATATCATCGCGTGCACATTCATCGAACCATCATAGGCACCGGCATCCAATCGGTCTATACCGGCATCAGACGATATAGCAACAGTGACTGTCTTGTCCTGAGCTTCAGATCCTTGTGCAGCTTCATTATTGGCGGTATTATTGGCTCTAGCCGTAGAATTGCTGTTATTACTGTTGCTGCAACCTGATATCAACACAACTATTACAAGAAGCATAAAGAATAACGATTTTGATAATAGGTTTTTTGTCTTAGGGTTCGTTCTCATTCTTGGTACATCCTTTCTCTACTTAACATCATAGGAATGGCTGGGTTGCCACTCTTCTCCCAGTCTCTTCTTTCTTAAGCGGGGGTCCTGCACAGGTACCGAGGAGAGCAATGTTTTTGTATAAGGGTGGTTTGCTTGCTGCAACATGGTTGCACCCGATTGCTTCTCTACAATTTCCCCTTGACACATCACAGCCACACTGTCGCAAAAACGATTTACAACTGACAAGTCATGTGTAATGAATACATAGGATAATCCCAGCTCATGCTTCAACTCCTGCAGCAGATCCATCATTTGCTTTCGCAGGGTGACATCGAGACTTGAGAAAGGTTCATCGCAGATAATCAGCTCCGGCCGCAAGGCGATTGCGCGCGCAATTCCGACCCTTTGCTGCTGTCCGCCGCTGAGTTCATGCGGATAGCGGTGAATATGCTGCCGTTCAAGTCCCACAAGCTCAAGTGTGTCTGCTACCGTGGCCCTGCGGGCTCCAGCCTTCCTCTCTCCGTAGTTCTGAAGAGGCTCCCCGATAATCTGCTCTACCGTAAACAACGGATTAAATGAAGCCAGACTGTTCTGAAACACCATCTGCATCTTCCTGCGGATCATGCGCATTTCGCTAAAGGTCCAATCCGTATAATCCTCGTTCCGGTACATAACTCTTCCGGAGGATGGTTTCTCCAGTCCCAGCAGAAGTCTGGCCAAAGTGCTCTTACCACAGCCACTTTCCCCCACTAAACCAAGGGTCTCACCGCTCTCCAGACTGAGAGACAGGTTGTTGACGGCATGAACACTTCTGACATTACGTGTGAACCACCCCCTTTCCATCCCATATTTCTTGTTCAGGCTTACCGCTTCCAATATCTTCAAGATCACCACGTCCCTAAAAAATGTAATATTACCGTTGTTATCTGCACTCAATTAAATATTTAGTATAGGGATGCACGGGATTAGAAAAGAGTTCAAACACATTGCCTGATTCCACAATCTTCCCGGACTTCATCACATATACATAATCTGCAAGCTCCGCAACAACGCCAAGATCATGGGTAATTAATAGAATGCCGACATTGTTCGTCCATCTGATTCGGTCCAGCTCTTTAAGAATCTGGGCTTGAATGGTTACATCCAATGCCGTTGTAGGCTCATCTGCAATTAGCAATTGTGCTCCGGATACCAGGGCGATGGCGATCATTACTCTTTGACACATACCACCGCTAATTTGAAAAGGATATTTATTGAAAAGCAATTTAGGCTCGCTGAGCCCTGCTTGCTCCATCTGCCTCATGGCAAGCAGCTTTGCTTCTTTTCCCGATATACGCTTGTGCAGTTTAATCGTCTCCATGATCTGCCTGCCAATAGTAAGTACCGGATTCAGCGCGTTCATAGGATCTTGAAAGATAACAGCCATTTCTGTTCCCCGAAGTTTCTGTAACTGACGGCTGGAGCACTCACGAAGATTGTTACCCTTAAGCCAGATTTCTCCACTCTCAACTATGCCTGGAGAATCTACTAATCCTAATATGGACATTGCCGTAACACTTTTACCGCTGCCGCTCTCACCTACAAGTGCGACAATCTGCCGGGATTTCACCTCGATACTGACATCATCAACCGCTGTAACTTTATAACTGCCTGTGTGAAAGCAGGTGCGTAAATGACTGACCTTCAGCAGTGGAGACTCTGCCATCATATTCTGGCCCCCCACTTTACTACAGAATTGAAAGCACGCTCTGGTTGTCGCAAGCCTTCTCCCAACAGATTAAAGCCCAGAACCGCCAGCATGATCATCATTCCCGGAAATAGCATCAACCGCGGCTCCGTTTGAATATAGGCACGGCTGTCGTTCAGCATTACTCCCCATTCCGGTGTAGGCGGCTGAGCTCCCAAACCCAGAAAGGACAAACCCGCAATGGAGAGCATAATCGTACCCACTTCCATAGAAGCAAGAACCAGAATAGGCCGGGCTGCGTTCAGCAGAATATGCCTGAAAATAATTTGTAAATGAGAAGTGCCTGACGCTTTGGCCGCTGTAATATATTCACTTTCCTTGATTTGAAGGACCATACTGCGTATCACTCTGGCATACCCCGTCCACCAGACAGCAGCAAATGCGATTAGCAGATTCTTCATACTGGGACCTAGCATGGCTGTAATAGCAAGGGATAGGATTAAGCTGGGAAAGGCAAGCAATATATCTATGATCCGCATAATCAAATGATCGATCTTGCCGCCAGCGTAACCAGCCAGTAAACCAACAGGGATGCTAATCGCAAAAACAACGATCAACACCATAAACGAATCATTCAGGGAGGTTCGGGTCCCATAGATTAATCGGGATAAGACACAACGTCCCAGATGATCCGTACCGAGCGGGTATTGCCAGGAAGGTGTAGCCAGTTTGAGTTCCATGTGAATCTGCAGCGGATCGGAAGGTGAAAGCCATGGGGCAAAGAGTCCAACGGATATGAACAAAAGTACTATGCCCGCTCCTAACCTTGCTCCCTTATTCTTAAATAAGCTAATACGAAATATGACAATCCGCTCCTTCTAAATCGTCACCGCAGCCTGATTCGCGGATCCAGCAGCAGATGTAATAAATCCACTGTCAAGTTAATCAGGACAACGACAACAGCCATCCATAATACGTAACCCTGAATGACAATATAGTCTTTCGCAAAAATCGCCTCAACGGCATACTTACCAATTCCCGGCCAAGAAAATATAGTTTCAACAATAACGGAACCGCCTAAAAGCCCCGCTATGTTAACCCCAAGGAGGGTAAGACTCGGAAGAAGCGCATTACGAAGTGCATGCCGAATGATTATTCTCCATTCCTGCAGCCCCTTAGCTCTAGCTGCTGTGATGTAACGCTTGCCCAATACGTCTAGGAGACTGGAACGAATCAAGCGGATGTAGACTCCTGCCATACCAAATCCTAGTGTGAGGGCAGGTAGAATGACACTGGATACCCCATCCATTCCCATCACAGGAAATAGCTTAAACTTCACCGCACCATAATAAATCAGAAGCAGACTTAGCCAGTATCCTGGCATTGAAACACTGAGCATTGCACATACTCTTCCCAGTCGATCAAGCATTCTACCCGGATATAATGCAGACCCCACTCCTATCGGCAGGGCAATAAGAATAGCGGACAATACGGAACAGGCACTGAGCAGTATAGTTGCCGGAAAACGACTCATCAGCTCTGTGAACACTGGACGACCGCTGCTGTAAGATAAGCCAAAATCGAGATGGGATACCCGGTTCAACCAGTGAAAATATTGCTTATGTACAGGACCATCCAGACCAAGTGTATGTCTGGTCGCCTCAATAGCTTCCTGCGTAGGTTTGATGCCGTCAGCACGCAGCATGATCTCCGCTGGATCACCTGGTGTTAAATGCATCAGCGCAAAGGTAATGCAAGAGATGCCGAGCAGCACGGGGATGAGCTGCAATAAGCGTTGCAACAAGTATCGATTGATGGCATTCAACTCCAAAATCTTAATCGTAATAATTACGATTATAGCATAATCTTTTTAAATTAATAGTCTTAAATTGATTTATTTTATGTAGGACATAAAAAAATCAACCCCTATTAAATGAGTTGATCTTTAAACATTTGGTCTCTGCACAGTCGCAACTATTTTTCACAATAATATTGTCAAATCCTTAGGAATCATGTCATTATAAGTAGGTTCATATTAAAAATAACAATAAAGGAAGTGTGTATTTGAGTCGGTTCAATCTAGTCCTCATCTATGTTTTATCCATCATGATAGCTTTTCTTTTAGGGATTTACGTGGCCCCTAGCGTTGAAACACGCTTCAATGGGCAGACTGTGGCAAGTAATCCCGTTATCGAAGAAATACCGCCTAGTACCTTAGATAAAGCTGCTATTGCTGCTGAATCCAACACTACTGGATCCAATCCTACTGAATCTTCCCCTTCCCCTTCCCCGGAAGCCGTTGTCTTGGAAGATATGCCTTCGGATGATGATACTGGACCCGTCGGTGATGACTCTGAAGATCTGTCAGTAGCAGATACCCCATCCGGGCAAGGGATTGGTGCGCCATTAGAATTCAAGTATAGTACGAACTCTGCCGATGCTGTTAAGCTTACTTGGGAAGCTGACAACTTAACTGGAAAAAGGATCAATTATTACACAGCCCACATCAGCACGTTTAATCCAGTAGGCGATCCTTCCAATGATCAGCTGAACGGCAAGAGCAGCTTTTCACTTAAATATGTGGGGCCGGTTGAGCCCAATGATACTTTATTTATTTTCAGTGATTTTACATATCAGAATACAATACATACGATTATTATTGACCAGCTCACACTTCAATATGATGATGGTACTATCGAGACCTTCGACTATGGTTACGAAACTACCGATGATAGCGGCCTATAATCCACATGATTTGCAGCCCTGGTGCGAACCAGGGCTTTTTGCGAGGCACAATTGAACTAATGGTAATGTAAAAAACGAAGAGTGGCCTGGAATCCGGCGCTCTTCGTTTTTTACTTTTATTGTTACTGTCAGTCTGTTTAGCGGATGACCGTTACCTTGATCGTATCACTGGCAGTCACTCCCGCCGCGTTGACCAGCTCCGCCCGATATTCGTACACACCGGCAGTGCGTCCGCTGATAGTGGTTGCTGCACTTTGTGCCGAAGGCGTATGGGCATTCAGCGGCTGCGAGTCGATGAGCTCCCCGTTCTCATACAGGCGGTATTCTGTAGCGTTAGTCCCCCACCACAGATTCATCGACACCTTATAGGTGCCATCTCCGTCCCAGTTATCTTCGGATAGTATCGGCTTGCCCGGCGCGGAGTCACTTATGGTGACCGTAAGCGGATCGCTCTTGGTCGTGCCATATTTGTTGATTAACTCCGCAGTGTAAACATAAGTGCCGTTCACCTTACCATGAAGATCTGTACTTGCCGTCTGGGCAGCCGGCGATACATCTTTCAGTGTCTTGGAATCAATCAGTGTGCCGTTCTCATAGAGTTTGTAACTCGTGCCGTTATTACCCCACCATAGGTTCATGGTGACTGTATAGTTACCATCACTAAGTCCATTAGCATAGCTGCTGTTGGAGGATAGCACAGCTTGTCCTGGCTTACCAGTCGCAATCACCTGGCCGCCAATAACCTGAAACGTATTGTTCTTTTCAGTCGTATTGCCGGCCGCGTCATGCACGATGTATTTCACGGTGTGGGGGCCGGCGCCTAAATCGGCGGCGCTCAGGGTCTGGCCTTCGGCAATCGGTCTTCCATCTAATAGAAGCTGTTTCGAGGTTACACCTGACAATACATCGTCAGCAGTCAATTCAAAGGAAAGCTGCGCTCCTTCTTCTACATCTCTCACCTCATGACCGGATTCTTTCAGTTCGGCAACCGGTGGAGCCGTATCAATATTGAGGTTCAGCGTCTTTAGATCTTCCGCTTTGCCTTTTGCCGGCACAGCATGGTATGTCAATGTATGCCGCCCGTCTTCCTTCAGGTCCACAGGTGTACTGTACTCAGCTTCCTTGTTGCCGTTCAGCGAGTAATAAACATTAGCTGTATCTGTATTCGCCTTCAGGGTAACGGTGACTGGCTGGTTAAACCAGCCGGAAGCATTAGGCTCGGCAGAAAGCGTCGCCGTTGTTACCGGAGCTCCCTCTTCTGCTGCTGCGGCGAAGTCATCGAGGCTTCTCGGCTTGAGCTGGTAGATGCCTTTAAAAATTGCGGCAACACCTGTAATATTAAGTTTCTGTCCCTCTGTATAAGGGAAGATATCCTTAGTAATGCCTGTCCGGGCATCCACGCGCACATGATTGCTTGTCCCGTCGGCATTGACGGCGTCGAATTCAAAGGAGCCGCTTGGCGTAGCGTTGATAATGTTCGCCACGGTCACACCGTTCAGTTGAACCAATTGGCCTTGGTTGGCATCATTCACCATGCTCGCCGCAATCGGCTGCGGTAGTGTCGCCGTGCCCGTCTTCGCAATTTGCACTGCTTCTGTCAGCTCCAGCTCTGTGTTGTACAATGCGGTGGACGCTGTTACCTTGACCTTATCGCCCACGTGGAAGCCGCTCTGACTCTGAAAGACATAAACCCCACCGGTTCCATCTTGGAGATAGAAGGACTGTCCGCCGAAGATACCCGGCTCAGTCGTCACGGTCCCCTCCACCGTTACCAGTGATCCGGCTGCCTTAGCCCGGGAGTCGCTGATAGAGATTGTAGCCGGAATGGGATCTTCCTCAGCCGGAAGCGGTTCAGCAGGAACATTGCCCAGCGTCACCGATTCAGTCTTGAGGTTTGTACTGTTCTGGCGAAGGCGCAGATTGGATGCAGCTGTGGTGCCCGGCTTGATCTGGATCGTCAGATCCTTATAGGCATGACCGTTCAGATCACCTGTCAGATTGAATGAGGAGCTATAGCCGTAGCTGCTTGGCCAGGTACCGTCGCTGTTCTGAATCTTGGCGATTTGGGCGCCGCTGCTTACCTGGTAGACACCTACCTGGAAGCCGGATACGCTTGTGCCTGCAGGAAGATTATCTGCACTCACCCGAATCTGAAAATTCTGTGCATTTGGCAGCACAGCCTGGTGCGTGAAGTTATAAACCGCACTTGCAGTGGCTGCCGGTCCGCCGTAGGAGCCTGCTTTGAAGGTGCTGCGATCATACCATTTGTAGCCAGCATTAGGTTGAGCCCAAGGCTCCGGCTGCGGCTCAGTGGACAGCGCCGGCTCCTCGAATGGCAGCAGTGTTGTCGGCTGATCTAGCGTCAGGCCATTCACCTGGGTGAAATCCGTATAGCTCTCCTGCTCGGCGAGCCAGTTCACGGTGTTAACCAGCAGTGTGGCATCGTCCACTTCCTTGAAGCCATCGTAAGTTGTTTTCTTGGCGCCGGTATCTTCGCGCAGGTATTTAGGTGTTGCATCCTCTACAGGAGATGAGTCACCGATGAAGGCTGCCTTGCCGGCGCCTTTTTTAGCAACTGCCACATAGGGACCTTCTGCCACACCGCCGCCGTTATAGACCCCCTGGTCTACGGCATTGGCCCAGGCAGCATTGGTTTGCGGCAGGTAGACGATACCTTTCGCACGGGCTGGGTCTAGAATGGCCAGCGTTGAACCGGCATGCATAGCTACCGCTGATACGCCCGTTGTAATGCCGAAGGCTTGATCGGGAGCCACGACGTTGGTTGCGTTAATGTCGCCAAGCGCATTGTAGCGGAAACGGACACCGAACTCGTCCGCCAGCCAGTCAGAGCTAACCACACCCTGCATGGCTGAAGAAGCGACCTCATCGGCATTCATGCCTTTGGCTGGATTGTCCCACGCTCCACGGCGGTAGCCGTTGAAAGCTTCTGAACCATCCCAGCGGTTTTTGTTGCGGTCGGCGTTATAATGGTCGCCGATGAAGAAAATACTGCCGCCATCCTCCACATATTCCGCCATCGCAAGCTGCTCGCTTGCTTTGTAGGGCACGTTGGATTCGGCGACGATGTAGACATCATAATCGGAAAGATCACTCAAAGTAATTGGAGTCGTCTTGCGGAGTTCTTTGACATAATAGCCTTCCTGGGCAAGGGCATTCCCAAAGTCTGAAAAAGCGCCGTCAATCACCCAATCGGCTGCTCCCGCAGTCTGCTCATGGGTGTTGTCGAACAGGATCTTCTGGCCTGCATGCTCATTGACGACTTTGGCCTCAATGTACGGCGCAGGATCGTTTGGTCCTTCTGCGAATACCGCCGAACCGGCTCCGAACGTGAACAGCTGAAGTGGTACGGCCACCGCCACAGCTAGAGTGCTGTTCATCAGCCTCTTTTTCCAAACTGAATTCTTCTCCTTCATACCCTTCCTCCTCAAGATATAGTCCGGTGAGTAATTACCATAAATACCCACCTGCTAGACATCTACTATCCTATCTCAAAACAATTAAAAAAAAGATAGATTTATGTAAACTGCTGTAAAAATTATACTTTTGGCCTATAAAACGGGTCGAATATAGAAAGGGTATTATGAAAAAAGTCACAGTTGCTGAGGCTTATGATGAAGGATTGGACTATCGGGATATTAGCAAAAAAAAACGAAACGGATAAATGCTCCGTTTCGCTCTCTTCCTATGTCGCCGCTGGCAGTTTCTGCTTGTTGTCCTGGTATCAATATTCCAGAAACATCAGTGGCTTAAGTATATCTATTAAACTATTTACTAGTGCCAAGTAACAAATTCACAATCGTATCAAGCTGAAGCTCTAATGAAAAAGGATCTTCCATTACGAATTCATCATGATAATTATCACCATACAAATAAACTTTGCCATTTTTCACTGCAGGGATGCCTTTCCATATGTTACTTTCCATTGCTTTATTGGTAGCATCCGCATCGCCATTATAAACAAAAACATAATCACCTAAATATTCTGGAAGCACTTCTAATGAAATCGATTCAAATCCCTCCGCCATATTTTTTGCACTTTCTGTTGGAGGCAGCTGAAGCATATTATATATAGTGGAAGAACCATAGTTTCCTCCCTTTGCCGCTAAGACGTATACCGCCTTTTGTGAAAACTGAACAATCGAAACGGTTTCCTCTTCCTTGATAACCCCGGCAAGTTTAGACTTTGCTTCAGCTACTTTCTGTTCATATTCCGTAATCCATTCTTCTGCTTCTTTTTCTTTTCCGAATATTTTGCTTACACTCCTAAATTTATCAAGCGGCCCTGCTGTTTTTAACCCCTCCCAATAAGGCAGAAATACAGTGGTCCCAATTTTCTCATATTGTTCTATGTTCTCATCGATCGAACCGATAATTAAGTCCGGATCTAGCATCGTTAATTTTTCCAGATTTAAAGGGAAATCCCCTAAATCCTCAATTTTCTCGATCGTTTCTTTGGGTATGTCCGCTTTTTCCATCCAGCCTTCATCCAGCATAAACGTTCTTGCTCCGATGGGTACAATTCCTAATTTCAATAAATGCCCCATATATTGGTCAGCCGCCACTCTTTTCGGCTCTGCTGGTACTTCCACATCTCCCTTAGGCGTTGATACTATTCGAGTGTTCGTACTTTCTTCTGATGTTGCTTGATTTACGGTTCCATTTCCATTACTTTGTTCCTTCGTAGCAGTACCCGTCCCACTTGAGCAAGCACCTAATAATAGAGAACCGCAAAGCAGTAAAGCGGCCGTCGTCTGAGATTTTGTCATTTTAAACATATGTAATTCCCCTTTTTCCATATTATAATAATGATTATCATTATTAATATACTGTTGAACGATGGGTTCAAAAATAGAGGATGTGGTGAAGTTTAATGGACTTTCAGCAACTTTTGGCCGCTGTGACTCTTTTGTTCTAATATGTGCAGGGGATACACCTTTTCTTTTCTTGAAAATTCGGCTGAAATAATATACGTCTTTATAACCAACGCTTGCTGATATTTCCCCGACCGAAGCATCTGTTGTCATTAAAAGCTCTGTTGCAAGTTCAAGCCGAAACCGAATTAAGTAATCAATCGGACTCATACCTGTGTACTCTTTAAACAAAGATGACAAATGATAAGCACTGAAATTAAATACTTCCGCAAGAGAATCTAATGTAATTGGCTCCGCATAGTACTCCTGAATGTAGGTGATTACTTGGACTGCAACACTGGTCTGTTTCACCTCAGTCTCTTTTCTATGTAATTCTTTTAAAACCTGATGAATGAATTGATAAAAAAGTGATTTTACGTTGAGTCTCTCTTCTTGCTCGTTCCATTTTTGATACATCAATTGCATTTTGTTATAAAGTAAAATGGGTGCATCAGGGGAAAAACAATATTGTGATTGGAACAGATCCTCCTCTTGAATCCATGCACGGTAATAAATGATATAGTAAACAAAATTCTTACTTGTCGGAACAATATTAAGTGTCGCCCCTTTCCCGCTATGCAGGACTTGAAATCCTGTAAAAGAAAATTCAGAGTGATCTAACTGAACTTGAGCGCTCCCTTGTACCGAAAGTAAAAATATACTGGCAGGAATCTTGTACTTATGAAGAATTTCGCCTTGAACCCTTTCAATATGGCGCACATCCAATAACTTGACCGTCGCTTGGTCCCAAAGCAATATTTCATTGCTTTTGTACATAATGACTACCCCTCCGTTATCTGTCTAATACTCATCATAAATGATAACCATTATCAATAACAGTCAAGATATTTATCTTAATAACAAAAATCCGATTGCCCTAAAAGGTGCAATCGGATTTTTTAATATAAATTTATTGTTCAGACGCCAATTGCAGAAAATGATCTGCAGCCAAACGGACAGCCAGGATACTTGCGCTATTGAGTGAGTTATCAAAGATAAGAACATGATTGTTTTTCACTGCTTCCAGTGAGTTCCACACGTTCGAAGTTTCCTTGTCCTTGATGGCTGCCTTTGCGATATCCATATCATGCTGGATAATAATATAATCAGGATTCATGCTGTATATCCCTTCCAGAGAAAGGGCCCCTCCCTCTTCAGGATATCCCTTCGGTGGCAACAACCCGAAGCCTACAGTTTGATTGTAGTACATCGTGTTTTTAGAGCCTTGAGCATTAAAATTAGCTTTTCCGTCGACCCGTAGTAAAGCAAAGGTTTTATTCTCAAGACTACTTAGCTGTTCTTTTGTTTTTGCAATCATTTCTTGGGTTTCCTTAATGGCTTGTTCCGCTAATGTCTCTTTACCAACAATCTGAGCACACAGCATCGTCGTTTTTTCCCAGGTATCGGTGTAGTCAATTAAGATGACTGGTGCAATCTTATTCAACTCTTCATAATTGCTATCAACAGAACCCTTGAAGGTTACAATCACATCAGGCTTTGCTTCCATGATCATTTCCAGATTCGCATTGCTGCTGCCCAAATCAATGATTTCAGCAGTTCTAGCGTAAGGCTGTAAAGTAGCAAAATCCTTCATCGCTTCCGCTGCGTTAGTTGATGCGATTGGAGGCGTATCAAGAGCAAAAAAGTAATCTAAATACAAGGGATGCAGAACCGCTATACGCTCAGGTCGTGTCTTGAGCACCACTCCATTGTCGCTGGCATCCGCAATTGTTCTTGGCCATCCTGCTTCTTCGATCTTGCCAACTTCTGGTGTAGGCGTGACTGAAGTTTCGGAACACCCAGCCAGTAATCCTACTAGTATAATTAAGGATGTAATCCATCCATATAGTCTTTTCATTTGGCTCCCCCTTGAGTTGTTATCATTACTGTCTGTATAAATGCTTCATTAAATCACGGTTTTTCTGCGTGAACAGGTCATTATGTGAAGACACCATCCCGGACGAATTTGCCTCCGGTGTGATGTATTGTTTGGCTTGGTTTACCGCATTGGCAGCATCCTGGAATGCCCCCGCGATCAGGTGCAGTTTCCCCTCATGATGTAGAACATCCCCTGCCGCATAAATACCCGGCACGGATGTCCCGCTCATTACTGATCCTGAAATCCGGTGTTCCCACAGATCCATTTTAATTTCACTGTTCACCAGCAGTTCTTTGTCGCGCTCATAACCGTGATTAATGATGACCTCATCGACAGACAGCTCAAATCCCTCTCCGTTGTCATTACTTTTTAGCAGTACAGTCCCTATTCTTTCGTGATCCGGTGTGGCAATCAACTTTTCGATTGAAGTATTTAACAAGCACTCTACGCCATTGTTTGCCAAGCGTGAAATATCGGCTTCATGCCCCTTTAAGTTCTCTTTCCGGTACGTCAGAAACACCTTTTTGGCAATCGGAGCCAGTTCATTCGCCCAGTCTACAGCAGAATGGCCGCCTCCCGATATTAGGACAGTCTTCTCTTTAAAGCGGGCAAGTGACTTCACCGTATAATGCAAATTTGTGATTTCGAATCTTTCGGCACCCTTGATTTCGAGCTTGACCGGCTTCAAAATGCCTCCTCCAATGGCCAATATGACAGTTTTAGTGAAATGCTTCCGGTTTGCGGCTGTGTGTAAAATAAAGTAACCTGCTTCATCTTGCGAGATGGATGTGACCTTTTCATTAAAGGCAACCTCCGGTTGGAAAGTCATCCCTTGACCAACCATTTGTTCAATAAGCTGCGAGCCAAGAATAGGCTGTAAGCCTCCCACGTCCCAGATCATCTTTTCCGGATAGACATGCACTTTGCCGCCAAGCACAGGTTGGAATTCTATAATTTTGGTTTTCATTTCACGGAGTCCGCTATAAAATGCAGCAAATAATCCAGCCGGACCGCCGCCAATAATCGTAACATCAAACAATTCCTCTTCATGCATCGTTCAATCGCCTCATTTCTCTTTTTTAAATCCCTAAATGCTCACGGAAAGTGCTACCCGTATATTCGCTCCGGAATAAGTCTCTTTCAACCAGCTGCGGTACCAACTTCTCAAAAAACAGCTCCATAGATTGTTCCGAACCGCCTGGCAGGGCGATGAAGCCATCTATAGCCCCCGCTTCAAACCGTTCAATAATATCGTTCAGCACATCCTCGACTGTCCCGACAGATACCCAATGTGCAGATCCGACAATCTCCGGCCTGTCCAAGATTTCTTTCACTGTAGGCTGATTTTTAATAATATAACGCCGTAACAACTCAGCATGAGTCCGGCTGCGGACGGCCTGACTGGAATCGGGTAACATATCGGCAGTTACTCGCTTATCTAAGGGATAACCGCTTAAATCAAGACCCAGCACCGATTTAAGCGAAGCATGTCTGCGTTCAAGGCTTAAATTCGCATGTGCAGCCTTATGTAATTCAAGTGCTTCTTCGCGCGTATCGGCCAGGAAAAAATATAAGCCCGGCAAAACTTTGATAGCATCCGGATCACGGCCCTGCTCAGCCGCTCTTCTTCTCAGATCATTCCTTAGTTCCACTCCCGATTCGATATCCGGCATTGCGGCAAAAATAGCATCAGCTACAGATGAGGCGAAATTCCGTCCAATATCCGAAGCCCCAGCTTGGAATAGCGGCGGCGTTCCTGACTTGTGAGCAGGCAAAGTAAGCGGCCCTTTTACACTGAAAAATTCCCCGGAATGATTAATGGCAGTCACTTTATCCTTATCCGAAAACATACCTGACTGACGGTCGATAACGATCGCTTCATTCGGAAAACTCTCCCAAAGCTTGCATACAACATCCGTGAACTCCATAGCCTTGGCATATCTCTCTTCCGGTGACGGCATAGGTGAGTCGCTGAAATTATCGGCGCCTTCAATAGAAGTGACAATATTCCAGCCGGCGCGTCCATTGCTCAGCCAGTGTAAGGACTGCAGCTGCCTTGCAACAACATACGGCGGATTAAAAGTAGTGGAAATCGTCGTTACCAGTCCGATCCGCTCGGTTTCACGAGCTATCGCTGCAAAAAACAATGCAGGGTCTGGGCTGCCGAAATTTGAGGAATCTCCTAACATCTGCGGGCTAACATACAGATAATCAGCTCTGAAAAGAAAATCGAGCTTTGAATTCTCAGCCATTTTTGCCAAATCAATATAGTAATCAATAGACTCCATCTTTTCTACTCTGCTATCCGGATGCCGCCAGCCGTCTCCTTTCATCCAGGTTGCATTTAAGGACAGGCCAATACATAATTGTTTGGGTCTTTTTTCTGTCATATCTACCAGCCTTTCATTTATAAATCAATTTACTGATAATGATTCTCAGTTACAAAGGTGAGTTTATCAAAAATTTAAATAAATTCAAATGTACAAATCTCAAATCCAGCATGCATCATTATTTAATCTAAATAAAAAAAGTCTGCACTTCTGGCTTATCACCAGTAGCTGCAGACGTAGTTCAAGTACAAGAAGCTCATTATGTACATTATTTATAGGCAGAGGGAGAAACACCGAATTTCTTTTTGAATAATCGGCTGAAATATAGTGGATTGTCATAACCGACACGGTCAGCAATCTCGCGGATAGGAAAATTACCTGCTTTGAGTAATTCACAGGCCCGTTGCAAACGATAATTAACGACATAGTCGATGGGTCGTAGTCCCGTATATTTATGAAAGAGGTAAGAGAAGCGGTTGGCACTCATTGCATGCTGTTCCGCTAACTCACCGAGTGTAAGTGAATTCATATAATGAAGTTTAATATACGCAAGGGCTTCGTCTACCATTCTTTGATTCGGAGAACGATCGTTCTCTCTGTAACTGCACGCAATCAGAACCTGGTGCATCAGGCTTAAGAACAACTCCTTGATACGCAGCTTCCCAATTTCTCCGGATGGATGGGCATTCTGATGGAGCATAATTAGTAATTCAATAATTTTTAGATTCGCTCCCGGCTCCAGCTTGAAATGAGAGTCAAATTCGTGAGTACTATTCAATTCTTCCGGCATATCCAATTTATAAAAAAGGGAGTAATACTCGAGCTCAGATTGTCCTATAACCTGCGAATCCATCTGCATGCCCGGAGCAGCATGAAAAACTGATCCTGGCCGTAATTCATATACCGTTCCATTCACACATATTCTGGCTCCCCCGCGAATGATAAATAGAAATCCATGCTTAACGGTGGTGAATTCACTTAATAAGCTTTTGGGCTGGATGACTAAGCGGCTTCTATCTTCTATTTCATAGACACCTTTAGTAAATGCCTTTGCTAATTTATCCAAATTTATCAATGCTCTGCACCTGCTTCCTAGCACCATGCTTCTTATAAAAATCAGATCCAATTCTGATATTTATTTAAAACAGTATAGACAATAGTATGCGAAATTGCTAGAAGTGTAGTAGATATTCTACTGTAAATTGCAACCCAAGAAGATGTTCAGGAGATTTTGGTTGAAAATATGCCGTTTTCATTACAATCAATTTGAAGAAGTTCATCCTGTAAAATCCAAACATCAGTTTTTTCAACAAAGAAATGAAATCCGCCAATGGATTGAACCCATGCGGGATCGATCGGTGTAGCACTTGCATTAATTCCAACAGTGAAAGCATCAGAGCCTCCACCGGCATATTTTGCGTAAATTCTTACATATTGCCCCTCTTCCAAACCCCATTCATTCTTAAATGAATCCAATGCTTTTTCGGATACTGCAAATGATATCATTCCTCTTCTCTCCTTCCTGCTGTTTAATCACATTTTTTTATTTCGCCACGATAATTGGCCATTCTGAAACTGGCTCCGCATCCACATGAAGCTTTTGCATTAGGGTTATTCATAGTGAATCCGCCTACCATTCCACTCTCTTCATAGTCAATTTCAAGACCGTCAATATATGGAATACTATTCGGGTGAACCAATATACTAAAATCTTGTTTATTTAATATAATATCCTCTTCTGCTTGCTGCTCATCCACGACTAGGGTATAGGATAGTCCACTGCATCCTCCTTCATCAACACCCACTCTTAGAAATGGATTTCGGATATTCGCACTTGATAAGATTTCGGCGATTTTTTCTGATGCTTTGTCACTGACCTCGATGAACATTGTGAACTCCTCCTTCGTTTATTTGTTTTTCAAACCTAAAGATTGGATACCCGTTCCTATTTGTTCAGCTACTGGTGAGATCCGAGTGCTCGCAAATAAACTCATTACAATCAACAAGAGATGGAAACCCATTGCTACAATTAATCCGGATTGGAGTGACATTCCGCCAGCCTGACAAACCACAAGGATGGAACCGCCGATCCCGATAACTACACCGGGTGTAAAAGAATCCGCAAATTGCAGATTAGCCGAGGTGTTGCCGACACCTCCTTCTCCTGTCTGAGAAAACGCCACAACACCGCTAATCGGATGCGCCAATCCAATGCCGATTCCAGCGATGATCTGTCCAATAACTGCTACGGTAACGGTCACAACGGGTATCCAAAATACGATAGTAATCCCTATGGCAAGCAGCAATACACCCAGAATAATTCGCGTATGCCGTCCACGGCCCTGATCTGCCGAATCCCACCGTCCTTGCAGATACGCTATGACGCACCAACTCAACGCAGCACTCGCTACAATCAATCCGGCCTGAGAAGGCGTTATTCCTTTCACATCGATTAGAGCCAATACCAAGAAATTCTGTGTGCTGGTATAGGCAGCGAAGAACAGCCCACGTGTTGCCAGAATAGCTGGCATGCCTCTTCTAAGCGTAAGAGTTCCCTTCGGTAGCAGTTTGCGGAGCGGAAATATCATAAGTACTAAGCCGATAATGACTAAAACAAATCCCATAATGCTCGGAAGCATGCTTAGACCAACTAAGAAAATCCCTGTACCCATCGTTAACAGTAACGCATTCCAAGTTGATGAAGCTCCGATATCCCCTTGCGTCTTCGGTGTTTTTAATTTCGTGAACGCAGGTAAACTAAGCAGTGCTGAAATCATCAGGATCGGTAATATTCCCCAGAAAACAAACCGCCAGGACCACTGATCTGCAATAAGACCTGCAACGTAAGGACCGAGCATGGACGGAAGAACATAGGCCGTACCAAATGCTCCGAGTATTTTGGCGCGTAATTCATCCGGGTAGCTTAAGGATATTGCTGTGTACACACAAGTCATCATAGCTCCGGCACCCAAACCCTGCATGGCCCGTGATCCTATCATGGTATACATATCGCCTGATGTTGCGGCAGCAATCAACCCAACGATAAACAAAAGAAGTGCGATAGTGAACGGTACTGCAGGTCCTCTTCTATCTATGATTCGACCGACGACCAGAGTTCCGATAATCTGCGCAAGCAGATAAGTACTGAATATCCAGCCAAACAGGCTAAGGCCGTTCAAATCTCCAGCAATTGAAGGGGCAATGGTGGTTACGGACAGGCCTTCGAATCCAACGGCCATCACTGACAGAATAATACCTATGGATAGTGCAAAATAACGTGGGCTGAAAATACTTTGATGATTAGACGACATGAAATGTGACCTCCAAGAAAATTGGTATGTATACATCGTATCCGGACACTTAGTAAACATTTTTGTTTATAATGTCTAAGCTACAGTTCAGCTTTGACTTTGTCAACATTTTTGTTTAAAATGTAGTCTGTGATGTAGATTTAGTTGTTTCAGTAGGAGGTGCAACATGAGCCGAAATCAAACCAAAAAGGATGTCTCAACCAAGACCCGAAGAGCGATCATTGATCTGTTAAAGCAGCAAGGGGGAATGGATGTTATGGCACTCTCCTCGCAGTTTTCGCTATCTGGAATGGCTATTCGTCAACATTTGAATGCGCTGAAAGAAGAAGGGCTGGTTACTAATAAAGAAGAGTCCCGTCCCATGGGGCGACCCACCAAGCTATGGATCTTAACCCCCGCGGCCGATCGGTTTTTTCCAAGCGGATATTCGGATTTATCCGTCAGTCTGATCCATTCCATGAAAGAAGCTTTCGGAAACGAGGGGCTGGACAAGCTGCTGGCTGTTCGAAATAAGAATATGCAAGAACAATATCTTCAGCATCTTGGTGATACAGCAGACGTTAGAGTGAAGCTGGAGAAACTGGCTGAGATTCGAACAAGTGAAGGGTATATGGCCGAGGTTAAGGAGCAGGATGATGGCAGTCTTTTATTCATTGAGAAACATTGCCCGATCTGTGAAGCTGCTGCTGTATGTACCGGGTTATGCAAAAATGAGTTACATCTATTTAAAACTGTTCTAGGTAATAATGTTCATATTGAACGGGGGGAGTACATATTAGCGGGAGGAAGAAACTGTGTTTATACGGTTAGACTCTGACAATTTCTGTGGCACTTTCCAAACACTTCCATTTCACACATGAGCATCCAATGACTAGCGATATGAACCATTATCATAATATTCATTACAAATAAATAACAACCCACAGCCAAGATTTATAATAAATATGATCTTGGCTGTGGGTTGTTATATTTTAGCTTTTACCCTCTAATGGTTTATAACGCAGGAATACTTCATTCAATCCAAGGCTTACGAACCCAACCATCTGTCCATTCAGACGCTTGAGTTATAGCACCGCTTAATTTTTTGAAGTACCACTTTCCATTTACCTTAACGAAATGATCAACATAGTTCCCGGTCATTACTACTGCGTCTTCTTGGGATCTGTCATTTTTATTAATAATGGTAGCAAGACAGTTCAAATAAAACTTTCCAGTAGCACTATTCCCATCAGAAGCTATTACGATTTCTGGTGACGTTATATAATGTACGACCCATACAATATCCTTAGAAGCTGCAACGAAATGCTTCTTTATCTCATCATGGCCTGTTGCCTCGCCACCAATACCAGTAACTAACCAATGTCCATCTGGTATGAATAATGAGGCGATTCCATCCGGGTCATAATGGTTATCACAATAACGTGCGTACTGATACTTTAACTGTTTGATTGCTTCAATATCTTCTAACCGAGCTATTCTTTGTTCTAAGCTTAGATTATCGTTTAATGATTCATTTAAATTCAACATTTTCGACTTCCCCTTCAATGATAAATTTGATAGTTGTGCTCCGTTTTTCTAATCCTTAATAAAAATTATAATTCTTTCAAATTAAAAGCTCGCGCCAGCAGTTCAATAGATTTAACTCTATTATTAGCTCCTGAGATATTTGGCAGAATAGTTACTTCGTTCACTCCATATTTTTTTGCAAGATTCTCAATTTGTTCCTTAACATGATTTACATCACCAACTACAACGCGATTGCGATTACGATGAATAGTTTCTTTCTCAAATGAACTGTATGAATAGATCTTTGCAGTTTCAATTGAAGGGTAAGAATTTGGAGTTTGTGCAGACTCAGCTTTCAAAAGCCATAAATCAAATGCTTTTGCGAGCTCTTCTGCCTCTTCATTTGTTTCTGCGATTACAGCAAATACAGCAATCATTACATGAGGTTCTTTAAACAATTTGGATGGTTTAAAGTTTTCTCGATAGTGATTTATTGCTCTTATCCCTTCTCCATAAGGATTAATAAAATGAGCAAACGTATATGCAGCGCCATTATCAGCAGCTATTTTGGCACTTCCTCCTCCCCCACCCAAGACCCACATTTCTGGAGTTGTAGAAATATCAGGCGTAGTGAACAAATCTTTGAAACGATGTTCTTCTGGAAAATCATTCGTTAAGAAACTTTTTAGATCCATAACTTGTTGCTCATAGGAAAGTGGTCTAGTTTTCTCTTCATTAAGTGCGTGAGTGACTAATCTATTTGCTCCGGGAGCTCTTCCTATACCTAAGTCAATACGATTAGGGTACAGAGCCTCTAGCATCCGGAAGTTTTCAGCCACTTTATACGAGCTATAATGAGGAAGCATCACTCCTCCAGAACCGATTCTTATGTGATTTGTTGAAGCCGCAAGATGCATCATGAGCAGTTCAGGAGTACTTCCTGCTAAGGACTGCATTTGGTGATGCTCTGATACCCAAAATCTCTTATATCCAAGTTGATCCGCTCTTTTTGCCAACTCCGTTGTCTGAATCAATGCTTCTTGTGCATCGTAATTTTCGTCCACTGGCGAATAGTCCAATATGTTTATTGAAATCATGTTTCTCATAGGGCTCCTTTTATAAGGGAATATTTATTATCTTCGTATTGAACAATTAGTTGGCGTATTTATTTTGAAAACAACCATATATTTGCATGCGCATGCATATAAAAGGTTAATATGATTATCCTGTTATTTATGTTTACTAGTTTTCTAAATTAGAATGTTTTGCTTTACTTCGAGATTTTAATCCATAGTTCCGCCCTTACACCACCCTATTCATTTTTTTCGTCACGGGTACCTAACCTTCGATGAAAAATAGTTTCTCCCAAGCAATATCTCCTTCATTCCCATCCATCACCTTCTTCACCCAATGCGGTTCCACAATAAATTCCCGACCCTTGGCAACAAGAGTAATCCCACTGTTTAGGATGTCTAGCATTCTTCTGGACTATGAATAAAACCTACTGCCACTAGGGGAAGACGATCACCGAGTAAAGTACTCAAACGCTCAGTAAATAGTTTTTCATCCTAAGGTCTCCATAAAGACCCCCGGTTGGCGTTGCCCAGAGAACAAATAACCATTTCTAGAACATGTTCTAAAATTATAGCAAAAATCCATAGTTGTCAAATAACTATTTCCAAAAATTTATTCGTACAAAGCTCTATACGCCTCTGTAACTATACTATTCAAATAAATCCTTAAGATTTTTTGAACATTCTTTTGTAGGTCATAGCTCCCATCTGTCAGGCACCACTCGAAGATGAGTCCTTTAACTAAAGTGCAAATATCATTAGCAGCTTCATGTATATCTACATCTGGCGATATAAATTCCTGTTCTTGCCCATGTTTTATGGCAATGATCGACTTTTCAAAAAATGGAACCTTGTGGATTTCTTCTGGGGAATGTTTATCACGTGTATTTAAGCTTTTATTTTTAGTGGAATAGTAATTTGATAAAAATTCAATACCCATCTCCATACAATAAGAAATGTAAATATGATAAATTTGAGCGATGTTCTTTTTCACATCATCATCAAACAGAATCTCGTTTTCATCCATGTACTTTTCGTACCCGTATGCTAAATAATAGGTCAAAAGATCATCTTTGTTTTTAAAATGATGATAAAACGTACCTGTAGATACGTTGGCTTCTTTGCATACATTACGAACCGTTAAATAGTCGTATTCATATTCTTTCAGCATCCTGATGGCTGCATTATGTATATTTTCTTTGACTTGTTGCGATTTTAACTGACGTTCAGTTAGTACCTTTTTCTTCATTGTAAAACTCCCCCCCTGATCAAACCAATACATTCAGAATTCTTATATCAGCCATTTTACTTGATACTCTTAATGTTGTACATGTCATTGGAAATAAGTCAGCCTTGGAACAGGTCTGCGGAGTTCGACCAGAAATCTAAGTAAAGTTTTGCCTAGTGTGTATACCAGTTCACGCATTTCTTCACTATGATATTTCATCGACACATAGGGGAGCGTCTGTATGACAAATGCTGGGATTAATTTAACTATTAGTCAGAGCAAATACTCATTACAACCCTGCAGGTGTTATGTTTCTAATATATACATCCACATATGCTTTTTTGACTCGGACCAAACAGAACAGATCTACGTCCTCTGACGAATTAATAAGTTCGATCGATAAAATAGGATGACATAGATAAAGGACGGCACGCGAGAGGTCTCTTCTTAATTTATCTACCCTGGCTCTTCACATGAGCAACCCAATCGATTCGAAATTGTTTTCTTAATGTCCATTCCTTTCTTCTATTAAACTGCATACTTTATTCTATCAAAAAGAAAGGAGCTGAATGCAATGGGACTTAGTTTTCGTAATAGTACCAGTGTAACCATATATGTTGCCTTCGCATATTACTCCTCTGCAAGCTGTAATAAGGGCTCTATCCCCTTAATACCTTGGCCCAGCTGGTATGAAGCGGTAGGTTGGTACACAATTAATCCAGGTCAAACGGTAGAGGTATTGAATGGGGCAGTCAACAATCGTGAGATATATTACTATGCCGAATCTGCAGATAGGCGTCTTGTATGGTCAGGTGTTAACTATCTTACTCTACCGCAAAATGCTTTCAAACTTTGTGGTGGCGCAGGTTACTGTGCTGCTCCGCTTTGTAGAAGGCTTGGATTGAGAAAAATCAGTATTGGTAACTACAGAAATTACACGGTTAATATTGTCTCCACTAGTATTCAAAGTCAATCTAATTTTTTAAATGTCAACACGGCAGTTCCTGGTAAAAGGAAAAATGTTGGCCGGAGTACCTCTCCTATTAAAGGTCTTCGAGTAGTACAACCTGCTGCAGGCAGGAAATCTATCTCGAAACATTAGGCGGAAAAAAGTAGAACAGTCTTGGACTTTCGTATTCAGTCCAAGACTGTTTCAACTTCTCTCATATACAAAACTTCAAGATACAAACCCCCAGCCTCTTCCTTACCGGAAGAAGGTTGAGTTACTGATTATCACTAAAGATAAGGGTTCCTTGTTAACCCTGCTGCCGGTATTATGCGTTCTTCTGCTGCTGTCCCGCTGCTACCCTCTTTCTTTTGTAGTACAATCGTGAATTCACCTATGCCCGGAACGTAGATACGTGCTGCAGAATGCTCTTTGTCCATACTCGACAATAGGATCATAATTTCTTCTGCCGATTTTATTTTCATCGTATGATTCACCCCCTGCGGTAAGATGAAGAACAGAATTTAGAGTGTACTAAATTCTTTGTCCTTGCTTCCTACGGATTGACACCGACTGAGAACGGACGTGCACCTACAGGAATAACACTAATCACAGTCTGGGTAACCCCATCAATGACCGATACCGTGTTATCATCCTGATTGGTGATATAGATGCGGTTGGTCAATGGATTAACTCCTGCACCATTAGGATTATTCCCGACCGGAATGGTAGTAATCACCGTATTCGTTAATCCGCCAATCACCGACACATTGTCGTCATCCCGGTTTGGCACATAGATGGCATTGGTTGATATGTTCACTCCCAATTCAGCCGGAGTCGTTCCTACAGGCAAGTTAGTTATCACAGTATTGCTGGCTCCATCAATGACTGAAACGGTGTTACTGGTAAAGTTCGAGACATAAATCCGGTTCGTTAAGGGATCAACGCCCACCCGAAATGGATTAACCTGAACGGGAATCTGCGTAATAACCATATTCGTAGACCCGTCAATGACGGTAACAATATCCGAGTTGAATTCAGCTACATAAATAGTATTGGTTAAGGAATTCACGCCGATCCCCGTTGGAAAAGGAGAACCGCCGGCGGGAATAATGGTAGTCACCACTGTGTTGGTTAATCCGTCAATGACAGTAACACTATTATCATTAAAGTTAGCAACATAGATAGCATTGGTAGCAGTATTGACCGCGACAGCACCTGCTCCATCCCAGGCAGGAATGGTAGCCAGCACCGTATTGGTCGCTCCGTCGATAGCGGATACGTTGTCGCTGTTCAAATTAGCAACATAAATACGATTAGTTAACGGGTTTATGGCTACTCCCGCAGGATTCACACCTACAGGGATGACTACTATCACCGCACCTGTTGCCCCGTTGATCACAGAAACATCATTGCTATTGAAATTGGAAACATAAATGCGGTTAACGGAGCCTGTGGCTCCCCCATTTTCAGTTCCCAGCAGCTCAGATGATACAAGCCGGTGGGCGGTAACCAGCTCCCCGTCTGTATTTTTGCCCCACATGGAAATTTCCGTCTGTAATTCTGCAAGACCTTCCGTTGTAAAGACAAACTCATAGGCATCCAGATTGGCAAAGTAATTTCTTGTAATCACCTCGTCTGGAGAAATAGTAACAAGCTCGCTTACATACAAGGTCCTTGTGAGGGTTAAATTGTACCCTTGGATCAGAATTGCGGACTGATTTAACGCATCCCGATTATCAATCTTGACCGTCACCTGTTCAGTAGGTCTGAAACCGCTCACAGCGCTATTATCAATAGGTCCTGATGATAGAATGGCCATTCTAGTGAATCCTCCCTTAATTAAAGATTTAATATAAACTACCAGTCTCTCTTTAATGTATGTAAGAACTGTAGTCGGGATTGGACTATACAATAGCTAGAATTAAATTATAGCTTGACTGCCTATTTATCTAGGAAAGGTGTGTGCGAGTCCAGTTGCATGCCTAGAGCAGCATGAAAAACTGATCCTTCTCGTAAATTAAAATATCGTAACATTCATACTTATTCTGGCTCCCCCTGCGAGAGATAAACAGAAATTCATGCTTTATTTCACAATTGGAAATTTTAGCGGGAAATTTTGGATGGATATGTTCATGGGAAAATGGTAGATTATTCTATGGTTAATCCCTCAGCTTGTTCGTGTTCGATATATGTTATTGGGATTACGCGCAAGTCGGGAGATATGTTTAGGCTTATATAATCTATATTTGGGGCGGGTGTCTGCATGGACAAAAATTCTGGTTATAGAACAAACGTTATAGGCGCTGGTGAGGTTGGCGTCGCCATCTCGGTCGATATGGATACGAATACTATTCATGAAACAAACAGCTTATTTTGGGATACAAAAGGAAATGAAGTTTTAGGAGCTACTGCACTTCCTCTTTATGGAGCATTTGTATCGGAAGAACAATGCCAACTTTTTGGTGATGTCTCAGGGAAAAAGTTGCTGGAGATAGGCTGTGGAAGCGGTCAATCTTTGCAATATCTGGGGGAACGCAATGCATCTGAACTATGGGGTACGGATATAGCAGAGAACCAAATCGAAAAGACTAGGCAACTTTTGACGGAGCACGGTCTTTCAGCAAAATTGATCTGCTCACCTATGGAAGAAGAATGTGGCCTGCCAGAGGATTATTTTGACTTTGTATATTCGGTTTATGCCATAGGCTGGACAACTGACCTTGAGGGTACTTTTAGCCGGATTGCTTCTTACCTTAAAAAAGATGGATCATTTATTTTCAGCTGGTCTCACCCTATACACAAATGTGTTGTTGCAGAAAATGATATGCTTGTTTTTAAAAAATGTTATTTCGATGAATCTTGGTATTCAGTATCTCTTGATGAAAGTACGCTAACTTTATCGGATCGTAAATTATCAACTTATGTGAATGCGCTATCTAAAGCTGGATTTGTTATTGAGCAAATGATTGAGCAATCTGATGATGAACTTATGCAGTCGCGGGACGATAAAAGCGATTTTGCAAAAAAAGCAAAGATGCTTCCTGTAACTTTTGTAATTAAAGCAAGAAAACTCTAGCATTTGATACCTATTGAACAACCTTACAACGTAAAAATTATTTTTCTAAGCCGATCCAGAAAAGGATCGGCTTATTTGATAGCTTTTTAAGATCAATCTTGTCTGTTCTCAACAGATTTCATGCGGTTTTGATCATCTGGCACTCGGTCATTACTGAATTCCTGGCCTGCTTCTGCTTCACCATGACCGGAAGCACTTCGGGCAAAATTTGTGAACTGCCTCTTCTGCTCATCCAGCTTGTGTTTACTTTTAAGAAGCTCCTGCGGATCTTGATTTGTCATCATTATCACCTCGCAAAATAGATTCATGCTGTTTATTCGCACTACATAAGTTTTCCATAATAGGGCGGTGCTTATGCAAGATAAAAAAACTCCTGCTCACCATAAGCAGAAGTTTCTTAATGAAGTTCTAGTTAACGAAAAATATCAATTATTTTATACAAAACAAGGTATTCCAAAACAACAATCCCACCGCAAATGAGTATAAAAAACTGAAGCCTTGCCGTATTCATTCTATCCTTCCAATACTCTCCCCGGAATAATGAAATGATGTTAGGTGTAAAAGTATGCCTAATCGATTCGCTATAATCATCTTTATTCACGAAGAACACGCGAAATAAAAATTTATATACTGGAATATTTAAGAACAGTAATAAAATGATCATCACAAGACTCAATGTCCTCGCCTCCCAAGATCCAATTATCCTAATTTTACCACATGGATAACTATAGAAATCGCAAACTGATGACAACTTTATAACCGCTCCATTAAAAAAAGACCTTCCTTTTAGGAAGGCCCTTTTGAGTAATATTCACTTTCAGCTGCGTAAACGACTATTTATGCTCCAACCACTTACACTCTGTAATTTCCATTTCGGTAAAAACACCTTTAAATGAAGAATTCTCTGGGCTACAAGCATATAAGCCAAAATTTATTTCCTCATTCCCTTCAAACAAATGAAAAATACGCATCTGTTCAAATATAGTCCCGTCCAAAGAGCTTTCAATACAGAAATCACTTTCGCGTCGACTTAGTCTATAATACATAGTTTTAATGTTTGCATCGATATCAGTTGTTGCCCAATCTGAATATCCATGATTTGTAACCACACTTCCAAGTCTTTGGAATTCCTCATTTTCATATTCTACCGATGCCTTGAACCAATTATCACTGTCCTGATAGATGACTATCCCACACTGCTCGTATCTATGTGTACTATCATAATCTGTTCTTACTATAAATGAAAAATACTTCTCAGCAGTTTTCATTAACAGTGCAGGTGAATTATCATTTCTAAAACCATAATAGGTTCGTTGCCAAAAATCTGTATTCGGCATCGTTACAAATTCAATCCTGTTTTCTGTAATAGAATAATCATTGATTGGATTTATCCAAAAAAGCTGTTCTTTATCAAAGTTCATTGCTCTACTCCTCACTTTTTATAAAGTTTTGTCAACCATTTTCATTGCTAAGATTCCAAATACAATTTAAATAGTTTTCAGCAGTTCATCCTAATAATACCATTTGAAAAATATAACGCACTACATTTTCTAATCTTTTATTTTGAAGTATCCAGAGAATTAAATAAAAAGGTTGTCCCGTTTACATACGCTCTCAAAATTGCTTGAGCATATGGCTGCTCTTCAATCAAACCCTCGGTCTCTAGCGGATTCTCTGCATGAAAGCTATAGGCTTCGATTATTGCCATGACTAAGAAGCACTCTAGCTTCATTATATATTCATTTTCCAGCTTCCTGATTCTCTGATATCCTTCGACGAAATAAGCTCTCTGTGTTGGGTATAATCCCATAATAGCCTGAGCTATATCGTAAAGATGATAGCCGAAGCCACATCTGCCAAAATCGATAGGATACGGTTCATTATCCCGAAAAATGACATTTCCATTATGTAAGTCCGCGTGGATCATCCCATAATTTTGTTCATGTCTTGTGAACGTTTCGAGACATGTTGCCACTTTAGTGGCGGCTGCGGAATATAACTTAAAACCCTCATCCGATATGAAATGTTTGCGATGTAGACTTAGGTGATCCCAGTCCCGTTTAAAGCTCAGTACACCCCAAGAAGGACGAGTAAAACCGCTGGAAGGACTAAAATCAGAGCTGGTCTCATGAAGCTTTGCCATCAATGATCCTGTTTTACGGATGCCCTCCTCCGTTAGTTCGCTTTTGTCTACATGCTTTCCCTCGACCCATCGCATTAAGCTCGAATAAAACCGTTGTCCGTCACACACCGATGTTTCCGTAATAAAGGCCCCTTCACGATTGATTACAGCTTCGGGCAAGAGGAGGCCCTTGCTCTTCAAAGCGAACAACCACTCAATTTCTGAAATGGTTCCTTCGCGTTGTTTGTTATCCGGGTGAATGCGGAGCAAGAACTGTTCCCCCACATCGCTTACAATGCGGAAGGTGACATGTTCGGATACTTGAATGAAGTGAATGGAATTCCAGTCTATTTCATATTCCTGTAAAGCATGAAACGTCGCTTGTTTTACTTGCCTCAGAGTTCGGTGTCGGTTCTCCTCAGTATTGATCCGAAAGCCATTATTCATTGCTTATCTCCTTTGTCTACCATACTTCCATCATTTTAACAGTCTAGACGGATAGCTGTAATGATAAAGAATGAATATGAAAAGAGTTTTCTCTTTTTGACTCACCTATAAAAATAGGGAATTCATTGCCACTTAGGCATGAAATTCCCTACTCTTCAAATCTAATAAGATTCTTCTACAAGCGAAATTGCAACAGGTTCTGCTGGCCCTCATTGTTCGCTCCCCATATCCAAACGTTTCCATCGCTTTTCAGAGCCATGCTATGCAAGGCACCAGCGGATACACTGATAACTGGGACACCCTCGGATCAGCTTATCGCCTCACCCTTCGAGCAAAATCCACGAACTGGAATTTATCCAGCCGGTGTCTAGACTCGGTATATTGGTAAAGCACCGTGTTCTCCAAATACACATAGTTTCGTACTACTACAATATGCGTAAAATTCTTCAAATCGAGCAGTCTATGATCCTCCTCGGTAGAAGGCTCAACGGATATCAGCTTCTTCGCATAACTGATCTTAAGACCCAATTCCAGCTCCAGATATTCATAGATTGAGCCTTCCGCGATTTCCTCACTCAGAAAGGAAACAATATCCGCACGAAAATAATCCTTATCCAAAATGATCCGTTCACCTTCAATTTCCCTGGCGCGAACAACCTTCCAAATCAGAGTTTCAGGTGGAATCTGCAGATGTCTTGCGATTGCGGAGCCTGCCGGCTCTTGTATCGTCCGCTCTACCAGTGTCCGTGAGGCAGTACCCAGGGTATCGGCCATCTCTTTAAATGAAATCAAACCGGTAACAGGGAAATCCATTCTGGTCATGTCAAGCACAAAGGAGCCTCTGCCCTTAATTTTGTGAATATATCCTTCACGGAAAAGTAGATTCAGCGCTTTGCGCACGGTCTCTCGTGAAGTGGCGTAAGCTTCGGCGAGTTCACTTTCGGAAGGCAGCTTGGTTCCCGGCAGCAGTTGTCCAGAATGGATTTGGTTGCTGTATTCATTATAAATTTGCAAATATTTATTTTCTCTCAATTTTGATCACCGCCCTTTATTGTATCACGTCATGCCTTTGGAAGCATCGATTCAATTGGAGGGGAATTTATAGCGTTGAACATATAAATTCTTATATTTATAGAAAAACAGCCCCCAAGGGGCTGTCTTTCTAAAGTATAAAGTCTTTGCCATTATAGCCTTTATCAACCCTTGAGATGAATAGTCAAGATGCTTGTTTGTTTGGCCGTAGCTGGTCCGGTCTTCTCCTCAATCTTCTCGACCATCTCCTGACCTGCAGGAATGATGATTGGAGTAATCACCGGATAACCTGCTGCGCGGATAGCTTCCATATCAAATTCTAGTAGAAGCTCTCCTGCTTGCACCTTATCACCAATATTCTTCAGGCTGGTAAAACCGCTACCTTTAAGCGCCACCGTGTTAATTCCAACGTGGATTAATACCTGAACACCGCTGGCATGCTCCAGTATAAGCGCATGTTTGCTCTTAATCACATGGGCTACTGTAGCATCAAAGGGAGCATATACTTTCCCCTCAGAAGGTTCGATTGCAATTCCCTCACCCATTTGCTTTTCAGCAAAGGCAGGATCGGGCACCTGTTCCAGCGATACTGCAGTTCCACTAAGCGGTGAGACAAGCTCCAGAATATTAACTGATTCCTGTGACCCTTGAACTGAATGACGGCTGCTCAATTCCTCTGGTTCGCTCGTAGTACTAGAAGCCTCTGTAGCTGTGTTCTTTTCGGAACGACCCACTACAGAACGTCCGTACAATACCGTGGCGGCAAATGGCACAACGAGAACAATAACCATGCCAATAAAGAAAACGCCCCACTGATTCGGGAAAATAGAAAGGAAACCGGGAATTCCCCCTACGCCAATGGATGAAGCTCGAACCTGGTTAACGGTAAGGAGCATACCGGCAATTGCAGAGCCGATCATCCCGAAGATGAAAGGATAGCGATAGCGGATATTCACCCCAAAGATTGCCGGCTCAGTCACGCCGAGGAATGCAGAGACGGAAGATGTAGCCGCCAAACCTTTTGCCTTTTGTTCTCTAACAACGAACATCATCGCCAGTGCCGCAGCGCCTTGCGCAATATTGGAGAGCGCCAGCATCGGCCAGAGGAAAGTGCCTCCCTCACTGCCGATGAGCTGAACATCGACTGCCAAGAAAGTATGATGCATCCCAGTGATGACCAGAAGTGCATAGAATCCACCATAGATCAAACCACCAAGGAGCGCAAAATGATCAAATACATAGATCAAACCCGAGGTGATAGCATTGGCAATGGCGAACGTAACGGGTCCGATAATGGTGAAGGCCAGAAAACCTGTAACCAGCAGGGTCACTGGAGCAACGACCAGTAGTTTAATGGAATCAAGCACCCGGCGGTTGAGGAACTTCTCCAGTCTAGCCAGAATATAGGCCGAAACCAGTACAGGCAATACTTGCCCCTGATAACCGATCTTCTCCAAATGCCAGCCGAACAAATTCCAGGTCGGAACGGTTCCCTCAGTTGAAGCACTTGCATAACTGTAGGCACTTAATAGATCCGGATGTACGAGAATGAGACCCAGCACGATTCCGAGCAGAGGACTGCCCCCGAAACGTGTAACAGCTGCCCAACCGATAAGGGCTGGTAAAAAGGTGAAGGCTGTGCTGGCAATCGTGTTAATAATCGCAGCAATGTCTTTCCATGCAGGATAGACATCTACCAATGACTTACTATCAAAAAAGATACCAGGTCCGGTCAAAATATTATTAATCCCAAGCAGCAAACCTGCGGTTACGATGGCCGGAAGAATCGGAATAAAAATATCAGCCAGTGTTTTGATCGCCCGCTGCAATGGATTCTGTTTCCGTGCTGCCGCTGATTTCACGTCATCCTTGGAAGAGCGGGCACCACCAGTGATTTGAATCATTTCATCGTATACTTTATCTACAGTTCCTGGTCCGATAACGATCTGGAACTGCCCTTGCGTAGAGAATTGTCCTTTTACGAGTTCGTTACGGTCCAGGGCTTCCGAATCCACCTTGCTCTCGTCATACAGCGAGAATCTCAGCCGGGTTACACAATGCGTCGCAACCTCAATATTCTCCTTGCCCCCAACCGCCCGTACAATATCTTCAACATTTTTGCGGTCTATAGCCATATCTTCACTCCTTACAAAATTGATGTGTGCTCCTTCTCAAGTACACCTCGTTAGCGGACTAACCACATGTAGGAAGCATAAGGACTAAGCTGAAGCTCTTGTGTTAATGATGGTGCATCTGCTGTATTCCCAATCAGAAGCTCGTCCTTACCACTTGGCGACAATTCAGTCCAGTGATTGTCTTTAAAGCGGAAAGAGATCTCTTTACTGCTGAAGTTCGAGACCACAACAAGTGTCTCTCCATCTCCTGTTCTGGCGTAAGCGAAGACTTCAGGATGACCTTCATCGAGTCTCTTAAAAATACCATCTATGAATACTCCATACTCCTTGCGTAGTGCAATCAGTTTGCGGTAATGGTGGAAGATGGAATCAGGGTTTTCCAGTTCCTTCTGCACATTGATGTCTGGATACCGCTCATCTACCTTCAACCATGGAGTACCAGTGGTAAATCCGGCATTCCGGCTGTCATCCCACTGCATCGGCGTACGTGAATTGTCCCGCGAACGTTCTTGGAGAATGCTGAGAGCAACCTCCGGGCTTTTCCCCTGTTCACACAGAATGCGGTACATATTTAGTGACTCAATGTCGCGGAACTCATCGATGCTTTTCCATACCGGATTCGGCATACCGATTTCTTCCCCTTGATATACATAAGGTGTTCCCTGAAGGCCATGCAGAGTTGTCGCGAGCAGCTTGGCGCTTTCCACACGGTAGACCTTATCATCAGTGAATCTAGAAAGAGCACGCGGTTGATCATGATTGTTAAAAAATAGTGCGTTCCAGCCTCTGCCTTTCTGCATTCCGGTCTGCCACTGCGCGAACAACCGTTTCATTGCCTCGAAATCATAAGGCATCAGTTCCCACTTCTGTCCATTCGGATAGTCGACTTTTAAATGATGAAAATTGAAGGTCATGGAAAATTCCCGCTCTTCGGGACTTGAGTACCGGATACAATGCTCCAGTGTAGTTGAGGACATCTCTCCTACAGTCACCATCTCAAACGGACCAAACACCTCTTCATACATTGATTTGATGTATGCATGGACCTGTGGACCGTCAGTATAGAATTTACGTCCATCCCCCGGTGGAACACTCCCGTCATCGTTAGGGAAGCGCTGATCTTTGGAGATTAAATTAATTACATCCATGCGGAAGCCGTCGACACCCTTTTTAGCCCAGAATAACATCATATCATTCACTGCTCTACGTACCTTCTCATTCTCCCAGTTCAGATCCGCTTGGGTTTTATCGAAGAGAGTAAGATAATATTGTCCCGACGCTTCGTCGAACTGCCAGGCAGGCCCACCGAACTTCGACTGCCAGTTGTTGGGTAAGCCGCCGTCCGGAGCCGGGTCCTTCCAGATATAGTAATCACGGAAAGGATTGTTCCTGCTTGAAATGGACTGTTTGAACCACTCATGTTCAGTCGAGGTATGGTTAACCACGATATCGATCATTAGCTTCATTTCGCGTCTATGCAGTTCCTGTATTAGCTCGTCAAAATCCTCCATCGTACCGAAATCCGGGTTAATATTTTCATAATCTGCTACATCGTAACCGTTATCATGTTGCGGCGAAACATAAACCGGCTGTAACCAGACAATATCGATTCCAAGCTTCTGCAAATAATCTAATTTCTCAATAAGTCCTTTAATATCTCCTGTTCCGTTGCCTGTAGTGTCCTTAAAGCTCTTCGGGTACACCTGATACACCGTGGAGCGGCGCCACCATTCCGAATACTGGGACTGACTCAAGTTGAACACCTCCAAAAAGAATTCCTTTATTTCAACCATTAAACCTGTATATACAAGTTCAAACACTTCACACAGTTTAAACCTGTATATACAGGTTGTCAATACTATTACTATCGAAGGAGTGGCATGAGTAGAAACTAGATTATTTATAACGTTGTATTAGAATGCGATTCATCGAAAAAAGGGTTAACGACAGGTGGCTCTAAATTTACCCCCTTTAATAATTGATTATTACCCTAGTATTTGATCCGTAATAACAAAAAAAGCCGCTTTCTCGGCAGCTTTTTAGATACAAAGATATGTAGATAAAAAACAAACAGGATACCTTTTACTAATACAAGTTAGGTATCCTGTTTCTATTCAAAGTGTCTATTCAAATTATAGTTTATTTAAGCACCTGTAGGAGGCTCTTACCAAATTGGGGCATGGTCACAACAAAGTTATCAGCAACTGTTGCTCCAATATCCGAAAAAGTCCTCGATATAGGCAGCTCCCCTTGTCGATTGAAACTCTTACTGTAGAGGAGTAAAGGAACATATTCACGGGTGTGATCCGTGCCCGCATGAATGGGATCATTCCCATGGTCTGCCGTAATTATAAGAAGATCATCTTCACATAGCTCCGCTAGAACTTCATGTAATCGATCATCAAATTCTTCTAGCGCTTTCCCATACCCGATCGGATCTCTACGATGGCCATAAAGTGCATCAAAATCGACAAGATTCAAGAAACTAAGTCCTGTAAAATCAGTATGAAGGGTCTCCATGAGTTTATCCATGCCATCCATGTTAGACACTGTTCTGAAAGACTTGGTGACACCTTCCCCATCGTATATATCTGAGATCTTGCCAATCGCTAGTACATCGAACCCGGCATCCTTGAGCTCATTCATCACGGTTCTTCCATACGGCTTCAAGGCATAATCATGACGGTTCGATGTTCTTTTGAAATTTCCGGGCTGCCCGAGGAATGGTCTAGCAATCACTCTTCCTAGCATGTACTCCTCACGTAAAGTAATCTCTCTGGCAATCTCACAGATTTGATACAGTTCTTCCAAAGGAATAACCTCTTCATGAGCCGCAATCTGAATCACGGAATCTGCAGAAGTATAGACAATGAGTGCACCTGTGTTCATATGCTCTTGTCCAAGCTCATCGAGAATAGCTGTACCACTAGCGGGTTTATTCCCAATCACCTTTCGTCCTGTTCCTTCTTCTAATTCATTAATTAATTCATAAGGAAACCCTTCAGGAAACACTTTGAAAGGAACATCAATTCGTAGGCCCATGATCTCCCAGTGACCTGTCATCGTATCCTTTCCATTAGAAGCTTCCTGCATTTTGGTCCAATAAGCTAAAGGGTGCTCTACGTTGGGAACTCCGGGTATTGGGTCAATATGACTTAACCCTAGCTTGGATAACGCAGGAACATGTAGCCCATTCATTTTTTCTGCAATGTGCCGTAATGTATGTGATCCTGCATCCCCAAACTTTTCAGCATCTGGAGCTTCACCAATGCCTACAGAGTCCATAACGATGACGAAAATCCGCTTAAACCGGGGTGTTTGTTTCATGTTAATACTCCTTGCATCAACTAGAATATGATACCGATAACCAAAGCTGATAAAACGCTTACAAGTGTGGCGCCAAATAACAGCTTTAATCCAAAGCGTGCGACGATATTCCCTTGTTTTTCATTCAATCCCTTCACTGCACCCACAATGGTACCAATCGACCCAAAGTTAGCAAATGAGATTAGAAAAACGGAGACAATGGCTGTGGTACGGCCACTTAAACCTTCTTGAATCTTAACAAAGTCAAGCATAGCAACGAATTCATTCGCAACAAGCTTTGTCGCCATAATACTACCGGCCTCAACAGCTTCATGCCATGGCACACCGATAAGAAAGGCGATGGGTGCAAAGACGTAGCCTAACACTCCTTGGAACGAGATTCCGAATATGCCACTGAAGACCCCGTTAATTAAAGCAATGATTCCCACAAAACCAACTAACATTACCCCAACTACTATGGCTACTTTAAAGCCATCCATAATATATTCGCCCAGCATTTCAAAAAACGTTTGTTTTTCTTCTACCTGAACTTCAACAATATCTTCTTCAGGTGTAACTTCATACGGATTAATGATGGATGAAATGATAAATCCGCCAAATAGGTTTAATATCAATGCAGCTACTACATACCGAGGTTCTAGCATCGTCATATAGGAACCAACGATTGACATGGATACCGTAGACATTGCAGACGCACATAATGTATACAAGCGATGTTTTGGCAATAGTCCAAGCTGGTTTTTCACCGAAATAAATACTTCATTTTGTCCGACAATTGCGGCTGCAACTGCATTATAAGATTCCAATTTACCCATGCCATTTATTTTACTTAGCACCAAACCAATATACTTTATAATGAATGGCAGTATTTTGTAATGTTGCAAAATCCCTATCAATGCTGACATAAAAACAATGGGCATCAAAACATAAAGGAAAAATGTATGCGCCCCTTCATTTGCAATGCCGCCAAACACAAAGTCAGTACCTTCATTGGCGTATCCAAGTAATTTTGCAAAACTATCAGCAAACCCTTTAATCAAAAATTCTCCAATGCTCGTTTTTAGGATAATTAATCCCAAACCTATCTGAATAGCAATCATTACAATGATTGGACGATATTTGATCTTTTTCTTATTGTTACTTCCTAGCCATGCCAGTAATAGAACAATAACCAGACCAGCAATAGAAATTAGATAATGCATTTTTAGCCCTCCAAATTATCGGTTAATTTTCTTGGAATCCTCATATCGAAATGCATCTTTCCACATTAACCCTTGTTCCAAAATAATCGCTAACAGGCTTCCGCATATTAATCCATTATTTAAAATGGCTATCACAATCGGAGATAAATGGGCCGTAGCTGATGCAGGAATAAACATTAAACCTACACCCACTAAAAGGGAAAGCCCACTGACAATAAATGTTCGCTCTTCATGAATAACCTTTTTCAATTCCTTTAGCGCTAGTCCGACCATCTTCACAAAAATGACGAAGGTAACAGAATAGCCTATGGGAGCTGGAATCGCAGATATGAAATTCATCATAGGCGGAAACAAGGATATTGAGATCACTAAGCTGCAGCCTATTAAAAATGATTTGCGCTCCCTCATCCCTGTTTGCTCAACATATCCCGCCGCTCCCGAAATAGGGACTGAGCCGACCGCTCCTAAACCACCACTAATAAGATGCGTAATTCCAGAAGTAAACCCGGCGCGCAAATAACGACGATGATCCCCTTGCTTTGGTTTCATAACGGTCTCCATCAAACGGATGGATGCCACTGCATTGGTTATTAATAATAGGGTTAGTAAAAATGCAGTAGTAATTGTCCCGGCATCGAATCGGGGTGTTCCAAATGGGAATATTTCCGGCAGCTTAAATAGAGTATCCGCACGAGAAACCGCCGGCATACTACCGCAGATTATAAATAATAGGCAGCCTATCACTATACTGAGAATTATTGAAAACTGGCTTAGTAATACAAAGCGGCTGTTGCCTAACCAAAAGGTAATGCAGACCACGATCACACTAAGGATGAATACTTTAACATCTAACATGGTGTGGGCTATGGTAATCCCCATCATCCCTTTCATAAAAGATCCACTTAATTGAAAGATCAATAAAAGTAAATAAATAAAGGTGATGGTTGGAGTAAAAAGACGAGCGATTTTATCCATTAGCTTAAATGCTGAAATTAGGATAAACAACACTCCGCTAATGATCATCGCTCCACTTAAAGACTGTAAAGCGCCGTTGTTAGAGGAATAGAGTCCCCCCACTAAACTCGCGTAAATGGTAAAAATGCTCCACCATAACCCTGCTGGACCTTCATGAATAGGGAATTTATGACCCATTAGGCCTTGTAAAAATCCAGCTATTGCTAAAGTAATCATGGTGCTCTGAATGAGTCCAGAAGTCTCTATGGGTGTTAAGTTATATAAATCTGCGATAGCAATGGGTGCAGCAATTGCACCAGCGATCATAAAAATCATCCACTGCAATCCTGACAGTATTACCTTCATTTCTTTCTCACTCTCTTTTCTAACAACACTGCACTCTTATCAATAAATCAGCCTTCAACGACTGTGTTAAGAGCTACTTCGACCATTTCATAAAAGGATTGTTCACTTTCTTTATGAGTTAGGTGCTCCTGTCTTAACAATTGACTGCCGACGGTCAAAATCGATAACGCTTTTACACCATATTTAGCGGCTAAAGTGTATAGGGCGGTACTTTCCATTTCTACAGCTAATACACCGAAATCCATGAACTTATGAAGCCGATCTAAATTTTCACGATAGAATTCATCAGAATTATAGATGTTACCAACAAACACCTTTGCATTTTTAGCTTGTGCTTGTTGATATGCTTTCATTAGCAATGAGAAATCTGCCGTTGGTGCAAAATTACAGCC
This sequence comes from Paenibacillus sp. FSL H7-0943, assembly GCF_037963265.1. Taxonomy (NCBI): domain Bacteria; kingdom Bacillati; phylum Bacillota; class Bacilli; order Caryophanales; family Paenibacillaceae; genus Paenibacillus; species Paenibacillus sp. FSL H7-0943. The sequence continues at coordinate 3,538,791 of NZ_CP150148.1, read as the reverse complement.
ATGAAAGATCTTTTCCGTCATATTACTGTCTGAAGATACTGCTTGGGCTAATATAATATCGCGGATATTGATATCTTCCTGCATCGCGCCACATGTACCAATGCGAATCAATTTCTTAACTTCATAATCGACGATCAATTCTGTTGCATAGATACTCATCGATGGATTTCCCATCCCTGTCCCCTGAACCGACACAGGCACACCCTTGTATAATCCAGTGTATCCATACATCCCTCTTACTTCGTTATAACAATAAGCCTCCTCTAAAAAGTGTTCTGCCACAAACTTTGCACGTAAGGGATCTCCTGGGAGCAAAACGAGCTCTGCTATTTCTCCCTTATTTGCACCTAAATGCCTACTCATAGTTTTTCCTCCAACTTTTAATAGTAAACTGAGGTTTACCGAAATCGCTTTCCACTTGCCTTCAAGTAAAATCAGTTTCGAAACTAGATTGAGCATAAGGTTTTTTAACATTACAAACTAGACCAAAAACTTACGGAGCTTACGGAAAATAATTGGTCAAATTATAAAAGCAGTTCTTTACGAATGTTGTCTAAATCTCTTTTAGAGGGGATCGTGGAAATAATAACAACAGGCACTGTCGTTAATCCAACCGGGATATTACTAATGACAAGATCGATATTATTTTGCTGCATGATCTCGTCGGTCAAGCCTTTCATTATGGAAGTATTAAGGATCAACTGATCCCCAATCTCCTTCTTTATCAAATCTGCTATGTAATGACGAATTGAAAATTCTTCCCCGATCACTAAAAAGGCCCTCTTACTTTTATAACGTAAACTCGAGCGGACAATTAAGGTTAGCTTTGTTAAATGAAAATGATTAAACAAAACGGAAGGGTAAGTTTTATTCCACGTTTGCATACAGGTTTGCAATTCTTGATAAATCTGCTGGCATTCCTTTTGAACATATGTTGTTAAATGACTTGTTGAAATCATCATCCATTCAGGAATGGCATTTTCGATTAATAGCTTGTCAAAGAACCCGTAAATCTCCAAAATAAACCGTTCTTGCATATCTAAGTTCGGGTATACCTTTGCTAATAACATTAGAAGCAGATTCCCCATTTGATATTCTTCTTTATCCTTGTGTAATTCGACTTCTTTCATCGGAGTGATCTCTGACCCTTCATAATAATGATATTGGCTGAGACTAACCATGGATTGCATAAAGAATATTTCACTGTTTGGAAATTCAAGGGACAGCTTGTCCTCAAGACGTTTTGCAATAGTTTTCACTGGGAAATAAAACATCCCCTTTTCCCAAGGGTAAGCATTTTCGTCGATTTTCACACATTTTCCTTTAGCCACTCTTTCTATAACAATGGCCAACAAAAACGATAATCTCCTTTTGGAATTGATAAAATATACAATGTTATTCTCATTTTCTATATTTGTGATTAACTGATTAATATAAGCAAAATCAACATTCGCAAAGGGCCAGCCTGTAAACTCATACGCATCACAATATAACTTCCAATAAAAATATCGAATATTCATTTCATTCCCTTTGATCATGGGGGTAGAAAAACTAATGCGTAGCTTATAAGCTTTTAGATCATCATTATTTAATTGCACAATCAATTTCTTTAAAGATGAGGTACTCATAAACATGGCTTCGGAGAGCTCCTCCACAGACAGTCGACCCACATTCGTAAACAAAAAATCCATTAGCCGATAAAAGATGGTTTGTCTGAACATAGAAGAAATCACTTCACTAATCGTACTTCGCCCATCACGTTGAAGAACTATTCCCTTTCCTCTAGAAACCTCAATGGTTACAGTAGATGGTAATTGCTTGCTGATTTCCTCCACCATCTTCCGGATGGTCTTATCAGAGATCCCTAAACTTTTTTCGATTTCCGCTAAGGTAAACCATCTATATTCTGTATCAAGCAGCGTTAATAGTTGACTAGCTAAATTAAATCCCTTATCCATTTTTCTACACCCACTTCAATTTCGTTTTAATTTTTATAGTATAAACAAATTCGCAACCATAACCCTATTATTTTTCAATAAAAAAACCCGGGTTTTATTTACCCGAGTTTCACATCACATTATATTTGTGTTTTTTCTTCTATAGGGCTTATTGCTTTCAACTGCATCGTTATGACGGCTGCAATAACGGCTTTGATGATGTCTCCCGGAAGAAAGGCCAACGCTCCGACAAGACCAACCCAGATCGAAGTATTGGTTATCAATGCCATGACAGGGGCACCAATCAGACTCACTAGTAATACACCGAAGATTATGTTGATAGCTACCAGCTTCCAAGTTCGAACCTTCGGCCAGATTTTTTCGGAATACCAGCCAATAAGGCCGGCCGCGATTGGAAAACTAAATATGTATCCTGCAGAAGGTCCAACTAACACCGCGATTCCGCCGCGACCGCCAGTCAGTACAGGCAGCCCAATGGCTACTAGTATGATGAAAATAATGAGACTGAGGGCGCCCATCCGTTTCCCCAGAAAACATCCAGCCAACATGACGCCAAGCGTCTGGGCAGTGATCGGAACGGGGATGAAGCCGAGGGGGATGGGCGGTATCATCCCCAACACCGCGATAAGTGCTGCGAATAATGCAGCATAAATAAGTTCTTTTGTCTTCAAAAAAATGACCTCCATTGGATATCAATGATTGTATTCTGGTTAGTAAATACGTCCAGTAAGCTGAATTATAATGGAGATATTCTTTATTGTAAACCATAAATTAATATATGGTTTACAATAGAATGAAATACCATGCTTGAGTTTTTCATATTGTTATATAGAATTAGAGTATCAGTCGCAATCGTTGGATGTTAATCTATCAATGGGTTTTGGTCGGAGAGTTATACTTTTGGAGGTTTAAGTTCATGACAGTAAAAGAACATATTCTTGCCTTGCTCGACAGTAATAAGGGTGAATATTTTTCCGGCGAGGAAATAGCCGTTCAGTTATCCGTGACGCGCAGCGCGGTCTGGAAAGCCATAAAATCTTTACAGACAGACGGTTATTCCATACAAGCTGTAACCAATAAAGGATATTCCATGTCACCACAAACGGATATCTTATCAACCAGTGCAATTTCAAAGTACCTGGATACTCAGGGGCAAAAGTTACGTGTTGAAGTCTTTAAGACCATATCTTCCACGAATGAAGCCGTAAAAAACCTTGCCTCAAATGGAGAAGCTGAAGGTAAAGTGATTCTTTCGGAAGAACAAACAGCTGGTCGCGGGCGAATGGGCCGGAAATTTTTTTCTCCACCTGGAACGGGTATCTATATGAGCATCCTGCTGCGTCCCAAGCTGTCCGCAACAGACTCAGCTTTATTGACCACTTGCGCCGCTGTAGCTGTAGCCCTTTCTATCGAGAGCGTATCCGGTAAAGAAACGCAGATTAAATGGGTAAATGACGTTTTTATGGAAGGTAAAAAAGTATGCGGGATCCTTACCGAAGCATCCGTGTCACTGGAAAACGGCTGGCTTGATTATGCTGTTCTCGGCATCGGTATCAATGTAGCCCTCCCTTCCGAAGGCTTTCCCAATGATCTTACCGAGATTGCGACAACTGTAATTTCCGAAAACAATCCTTATGGTGATCTCCGCAACCGTCTCGTTGCAGAAGTACTAAACCATTTCATGAGATATTATGAGCATTTAACGGACAGATTGTTTCTTTCCGAATACAAAAAAAGGTTAATTTCACTTGGCGAACCTGTGACCGTGATAAAGGATAATAAACAACGTAAAGCAACAGCCATTGATATCGATGACGATTGCCATCTGAAAGTCAGATATGAGAATGGTGACGAGGAATATCTTTCAAGTGGAGAAGTCAGCATTAAAATTTAACTGGAGCTTCGCCTCCAAAGCAGCTAGTGCTGCCTCATGGCAGGCTGCTTCATCATACGAGCCAAAAAAACCTTGCTGATCCAAGGTTTTTTTAGATGAACTTAAAATATCAACTTAAAGCTTAGGATTCTACTGTACTAAAGTATCTAAATCAGGCTGCAATTTGTTCCGCAGAACATACAGCATGATGGCACCCACAAGGAACGCAACAGCATCTGAAATGACGAGCGACCAGACTACTCCGTGGAAACCGTTCATTCGATTAGCGATATACAATACTGGAATCAGAGTAACACCTTGAATAATTGACATAATAAAGGCGGCGGTTCCTTGTGCTGTCGCTTGGAAGATCCCCGTAAACAACGCGGTCGTTCCTGAAATGAACAGGGATAAGAACGTTACATGAAGAATATAGCTGCCCAGTTCAATTAATTGCGGGTCATTCGTAAATAAACCGATTAAGTGGTCGGAAATCAGATATACAATAATGCCGAACACGGCTGCTAATGCCACAGTCACTTTGATTGTGAATGTAATGGTATGCTTCATGCGTAATTTATTGGCTGTAAAAGAGAAGGCAATCAGCGGCACGACTCCCTCACATAAGCCCATCAGAATAACCTCTGGAAATTGTAATAATCGTGATGAAATTCCGAAGGCCGCAATGGCCTGCTCCCCATATTCGACCAGAAAACGGTTAAAGATAAGTGACATTGCACCCATGAAGAGACTCATAACAAAAACGGGTACTCCAATTTTAAATACATTGCTGAGAATGTCTTTGGAAGCTTTGAACCATTTTACAGAGATGGTTAAGAATTGGCTCTTATATCCCATGTGGAAGGCGTAGAATGCACTTGCAACCAAGTTAGAAATGACTGTAGCAGATGCAACCCCGATCACGTCCCAATGGAAGACGAAAATGACTAGCGCATCGAGAATAATATTCACAACAACACTGAGAAGCATGCCGATCATCGAAGTGATCGCTGCCCCCTCCGAGCGCACGATATTCTCCAGCGTGAAGAATAGAACGACGAAAGGTGAACCAATAAGCATAATCGTGACATAGTCCTTCGTGAACCCGAAGGAGTCAGGCGTCGCTCCCAAGCCATGAACGATTGAATCGATCAACGGGATGCCGGCAGCCATCAAAATAAGACCGAGAGCTAAACTGCTGTAAAAGGCGAATGAAGACACATGCTTTACATCATCATATTTTTTCTCTCCCAGCAAACGGGAGATGAATGCACTGCTACCGATACCAATCAAGTTACCTAGCGCCATAATGGCGGCGAATAACGGTAAAGTTAGTGCGAGTGCGGTTAACATCGCAGTATTGCCCAGTGTACCAAGGAAATAGGCATTCAAAATGGAGTATATGACACTCATCGACATGCCTAGCATCATCGGTACTGCGAAGTGAGCTACGGCTTTTGCGACAGGTGCTTTTTCAAAGTAATGGAGGTTTTCTGCATCCATAAGGTTCACCACTATCTTTCTTTATTTTGTTTTTTGAAATTACTTAGAATTCTAACTATCGGTCCAATATGATCCGTGACGCAGCAACAAGCAAACCTGTACCCTAACGACGAGTTTTCAGATTTGGCGTACGAAATTTGACTATTCTTCAGTTTCACATTACGCTGCCTTTGCCGTTCATCTTTCTCTGGTGGAAAGGCAGCGCCTCAGCTACTGTTTGCTAAAAGACTTTAATTACTTATCGTCTGGGTCATGTGACTTGTCAGGTGACGAATTACTGTCATCGCTGGAAGGCCAGCCGAATCCGCGCATGTCACCACGCCCTTCTCCGCCAAATCCAGGGAACCTTCCGCTAAAGCGTTCGTCCCTAGAATTTCCCCACATTCTGTGCATTTGTCCGCGCATAGCCATCATTTTTTCAAATTCCTCTGTTCCCATACGCGCCTTGGCAGCTTCCATCCACATAGCCATCAAATCACGTTCTCCGTCCGATCCAAGTTCTTCCTCCAAAGCTGTAATGACGCGAGTTAGGTAATCCCCGAAAGCTATCTGCTCTTCTGGCGATAAGCGAGAAAATATGTTGCCGCTGTCTATCTCTTGTTTCTCTTCCTCTTGTCCTTTTTGCGTTAGGTAAATCAACATGATACGTTTGTCTGTTTCTGAGGGTTTACGGGTGATGTATTCTGCTTTCTCCAGTTTACCAAGCAATTCATTGAGGGATGATACACGGATGTCCAACATATAGGATAAGTCTTTGGTGCTGATACCGTCTTTCATCCGAAGAAACGCTAATATCCTCCCTTGCCCACGTGATGCGTCGGCCATAGGACCAACCGCGGCATGAGACTTCAAGTGTTGCCTTTGCAACAGCCATTGCAGTTTCGCGAGTTTTTCGTACAATTCAGTATTCATGTCCATAATGAATCCTCCATTAAGTTTTTACGGTACCTGTTTAACTTTATAACGGTACCTGTTGATTTGTATTATAACGGTACCTGTTAGATATGTCAAAATGTTTTTTTACAGGTACCGTTAATATATTGTTTGACTGTTTATGGACGTGGCTTATAAGCTTGCAAACAAATACAAAACCCGCGCATTGCGCGGGTTATTTTAAAATTATATTGTGATTAGTTTTCATTTTTTATATCTGCAAGCAATCCTTCAAACCACTTCAGAGCGGTTTGCTCGCCTATTCGATGTGCCTTGATATTCTACTTATCACCGGCAAGTGTAAGCCACTTGCGGTTATGATGTTCCTGTACTTCAACGGGGGTATCGAAGAAATCACTCAAAACATCTGACTGCAAGCAGTTTACTGTCTCGTCACCTTTGTAGATTTCACCGTTCTTTACCAGCAGCGTGTGCGTGAAGCATGGTGTTATCTCCTCGATATGATGGGTTACATACAGCAAGGTTGGTCCACCAGGTTGCTTTGTTATCTTCTCGATCATCTGCAGCAGCTGTTCACGTGCAAAAATATCTAGTCCCGTGCACGGCTCATCAAGGATTAGTAGATCTGGATTGGCCATTAGTGCGCGTGCAATGAGGACTTTCTGACGCTGTCCTTGCGACAAGGTATCATATGTACGACCAGCCAAAGAAGAGCAGTCTAGAAACTCCATTAACTCCTCGGCTTGCTTTTGATCCTCTTCATTCGTCTTATCATACAGACCAATCGTCGCGAATTTTCCGCTTAGGACGATGTTCAGGGCAGTCTGATGGCCGTACAGTTTCTGCTGCAAGGAGGTGCTTACCCAACCGATTCGTTTGCGTAGCTCTCTCAAATCCACATCGCCAAAGCGATGGTCCAGCACTTCGACTTGTCCTGTTGTCGGCCAGATATAGCCGTTCACGACGTTTAGCATCGTCGTTTTTCCTGATCCATTCAGACCGACGATACACCAGTGTTGTCCCTGCTTCACTTCCCAATTCATATCGCGTAAGATCATTGTCGTATCACGTTGCCATGATACATTTTTGAGTGATATAATCATGCCCAATTTTCCCTCCGTAAACATGCTTCAATGAGTTCAATATTATCATGGTAAAGTCCTTCCCGTAAAAAAACATAAACGCAAGATTTTCTCGCCAGCGGTTCTACGGACAATTAATCTTTGATTCTCTGTTTGTTTCGGTATACTGTCGGAGGGATCCCGTTAAGCTGTTTAAAAATCTTACTGAAATGATATTCTTCGTAGTACCCGCATAATTTGGCGATTTCCTTAACTGGATAATTGGTAAAAACCAGATAACGACAAGCTTGCTGGTTCTGTAAGTGCATATGGTATTCCTTTGGCCCCATCCCCGTAAATTTCAGGAACATCTTCCGCAAGTAAGATGGCGAAATGCCGTATTTCTCCGCCAATTTCTCAATCCGGTGATGATCCTTATAGTCGTTCTCGAGAGTTTTCTTGATCTGTTCGAAGGCGGCGAAAGCTCCAGACTCCATCAGATTCCAGTCCGGTTGTACGGTCTGGTGCAGCATATGCAGTAGGATCTGCATTTTAGCCCGGGATACAGCTATGCCATCGGTTAGTCCGGGCAGCCAGTCCTGGTGAATCCCCCAGACCAGCTGGCTAATTTCCTCAGCTTGCTGTTGGTTATATTGGCTTAAGAAGGGAAGTCTCAGTTTTACGATTGGCTTGACTTCCTTCCATACCGCATCATAACCAAGCTCTGCACAATCGAAGAGCAACATCGTTATGCGAAGTGGAGCATCCATCTGCGAGCGCATGGACAGTTTAAGGCCTGGTTTTAAATAGATTAGCATTCCAGCCTCTACTTTGTGCTCAACATTGGTCAGGAAAACCCCTTTACCTTCATGAATCCAGTACAAGCTGTGCACATTTACCATGTTACGGATGTCCTCCCAGCCGGGATAAGTAGCTTTGTCGAGTACAAAATGGATATGCACTGTGAGGTCATTCAGCTTGTAATCATTTTCTTCCAATTAATAATCCCCTCCTGCTGCTAAAAGAGCGATTTAAACAAGACGGTAACGTTTTTTTCTATTCAATGCTTAAACTCCAAATGTTACTATCCATATTATCAAGATGTCTGAAATTCACAATACATTACAGGAAATAAAGGAGGAACATACTTGTTAAGGACTTTTAGCGAGTATCAAATTCGGAGAACTGCGCTGTTGGATGGGCCTTGGGATTTCATGAAGGATCCGTTAAATACGGGTGTTCAAGAAAAATGGTTTGAGCGATTTCCACATTCTTGGCAGTCTCTTTATGTGCCCTCGTGCTGGAATAATGAACTGGGAATGTACGATTATGAAGGTGTCGGTTGGTATCGTAAAAAAATACAGACTGTGAATTCGCAGCATGTCAGACTCATCTTTCATGCCGTGCTGGGCCACGCCGACGTCTATTTGGACGGGCAGCACCTTGGGTATCACTATGGAGGATTTACACCTTTTGAATTTATTGTTCCTTCCTTAGGGGCAGGAGAACATGAGATTATCGTCCGGACGGACAGCACCTTGGACCGACTTACGATTCCTACGGAGCAGGTGGATTGGTTTCATTATGGGGGAATCATACGGTCGGTGGAGCTGCAATATTTGCCTGAACTTTACATCGAACAACTGAAGATTGATTATGAACTGCATGGACCAGATGCCGATGTCACTGTTCAGGTGAGGCTCCATTCCTTCTTTAAGGAGCAGCACACTACAAAGATAACATTCTCCGAAAGCGGACATGAATTGCACTCGGAAGAAGTACAGATTGAAACTGGCCAGACCCTCAGTCATACGTTCAAGTTGCTTATGCCTGAAGTACGTTTGTGGAACGTAGGTCTTCCAGAACTGTATACCTTTCAACTGCGGACAGAGGAAGACGACAAGATTGAACGGATCGGTTTTCGCTATATTGAAACAAAGGATCATCGGATTCTAATTAACGGTTCACCCGTTTATCTTAAGGGTGTGAATAGACATGAAGAGCATCCTGAGTGGGGTTTCGCCTTCCCTCCGAAGCTGATGCACAAGGAGCTCAGTATCATTTTGGAGTTAGGTTGCAATTCCGTCCGGGGTTCTCATTATCCCCAAAGCCCATATTGGCTTGATCTACTCGATGAGCAAGGGATTGTATACTGGAGCGAAATTCCGATATGGGGAGCCTTTCTGCCGAACGAAACAGTAAGTGAGCCGCTCTTCCAGGAGCGTGCACTGACTATGATTGAAGAAATGATCAGCTTGCATATGCATCACCCAAGTGTGATCTTTTGGTCCGTTCATAATGAGATTGATACCCGGACGCAAGAAGCATATGCTTTCACACAAGCTCTAGTCGGATTGGTGAAGAAACTCGACAGTACTAGGCTTGTCACCTACGCTACGATGCATCCACTCGAAGATATTCTACTTCCTTTATTCGATGTTATCGGTATTAATAAATATTTTGGTTGGTACGAAGGCGATACAGCCAGCTTTAAAGACATGCTGGAACAGTTCCATGTGCGTGCGGAGCAGATGGGAGCCGGTGACAAGGTAGTGCTCATGACCGAATTCGGTGGTGCTGGACTATTTGGGGATGTGGGCTGGGAGCAGAGATTGTTCAGCGAGGATTATCAGGCAGATATTGTAACTGAAGCACTGGCGATCTTCAAAAATGATTCGAAAATTGGCGGGACTTACATCTGGCAGTTTGCAGACATCCGCGGCGATCTGAAGAGCAGCAGCAAGAACTTTCGCGACCGTGCCCGCGGCTTCAACAACAAGGGTCTGGTTAATGAATACCGCAAACCTAAACAATCCTTCCGTGAAGTGCGCCGTATCTATCAATCTTGGACAGATTAATATCCACATTGACTAAGAAGCCCATCGTCAACATGGGTTTTTTTAGTGTCTGCATTCTTAGTTCCTTACAGCTGGTGTCGGACGCGATATTTATATAGTTAAGCTGGGCGTATTAAGTCGGTTCTATTCTTCGCGTACTCGGGTAGCAGTAAGTTGATTGTCTATTTTCGGCATTCGATACAAGTGCTTGTCCTCTTACACTGCAGATAGATAAAGGAGTTTTAATCTAGAGTGATCAGTATGGTATGAATAATACTTGTTAATTTCCCATGGTCCGTTGCCGTTTTTACCATTGTACGTAGTCCTAACCAGGCATTCATTAAATAATGGGAAATAGCCTCGGGCTCCAGTGAAATTCTAAGTTCACCTCTTTGCTGGCCAGTCTGAACGAGGTCATATAACAACTTCTCCGTTTTTGAATAGCTATTCTCAACAAAGGATGCAACCTCCGGATCCAGTACTCCCAACTCCACACCCGAATTAACTATGAAACATCCTTGAGGTTCTCCTTCGCTCCTCATCGAAGATTCTAGAAATTGTCGAATGATCTCCTTTACGGGTTCTTGTTTCTCAACCAAGAAGCTCATTTTTTTGTTTTGAGTAGATTCGTACCGTTGGAGTGCCGTCAAATATAAGGCGTGCTTATCACCAAATGTATCATAGATACTTCTTCTGTGAATTCCCATACAGTCTACCAAATCTTGCATTGAAGTTTTCTCGTAACCTTGCATCCAAAATAGTTTTATCGCTTTATCTAGTACTTCATTAATTTCAAATTCTTTGCTTCTTGCCATTGTAATCACCTCAAGCAATCATTATACATTTAAGTAAACGATCCGCAAACTAATATATAAAACGTAAATAAAATCAAGCAAGATGCTTGATTTTATTCATAACATGATAACTTAACTGATGCTTACCGAAGAATTCTTACTTTGTCTGCTTATAAACAATCCAGAGTCCAATCTTTTTCCAGCGTATGCAAAAAAGTTGTACCCCACGTTTAAGAATAGGGAAGCCAGTTCTTTTTGCTCCAGTTTCTTCAACGATCGTTTTAGTGACTAATATCTAATTCGATTTAAAACTCAGATATAATTGGATAGATTTGATCTCTCAGATTGAAGTCATAGTTCTGGTCAACAATTCCTATCATATCATTGCTATCATAAAGCTCTACCATGAAACTCGCCATTTGTTTGGCAGTGTGGTATTTAGGCATGTTTGCTTTGTAATCAAATTCTTCAGCATCTATAGATTTCTTCACAAATTCCGTTTCAGTTATTGCTGGTGCTAAAACCTTTGCTTTTAAATTCGCGCCTTTAAGCTCTAGTTCCTTTGCAAGCCCTTCGGTGAAGGCACTAACATAATATTTAGATGCAGAATAAGCAACGCTCCCAACAGCAATGGCATATCCGAGTGCGGAGGATACGTTAATTAACTGAGTTCCTTCTACATCAGCATAATCTCGCACAAATAGTGTAGAAAGGATCGTCAAGGATTCGATGTTAACACGTAACATAATTTCAACTTTATCTAAATTCTGTTCTACCACAAAAGAAGCTTCACCAAGTCCTGCATTATTAATCCAGGTTTCTATTTGGTATTCCTTCAAAGTGTTATACAGTGTGTGAGCCTGCTCTGTAACAGACAGATCACTTGAACGAACAATAACATCTACATTAGGATCAATATTCTGAATTGTTGATTTAAGTTCTTCTAATTTATCTAATCTTCTAGCTACCAAAATTAAATTTTTACCGCGTGCAGCAAACGCTAATGCTGTTTCATACCCAATTCCTGAGCTTGCTCCTGTAATCACTGTATATTTCATATTATTCTCTCCCTTTTAAGTTTTTTGATCATTTAACAACATTTCAATAGAGTTTTGTTCACGATTAAACTTGTATCTCATTCATCCCTCCCTTAATAAATTTCTTCAAAATATTCAAGAACGATCATTCTAGTTAAGGTAAAAAAACTACACTATTAACTCTAATTTGCATCAGTATATCAATTCTAGAATGATCAGTAAAGAATTTTTTGACAACAATTGAGCCCCCTCCTTAAAATCTGATAATAACTTTCCCTTTAGGATGACCTTCAGCAACAAAATTCAGTGCTTCGTTAATATCTTCTATATGGAATTCTGTAGGGTCCACTGCTGGTACAATCCCATTATCTTCAATAATCTTCGTAATTTTCTTTAATTGTTCGCCATCACTGCGAACAAAAATGAAATGATATTGAATCTTCTTTTTCTTCGCTTTATGATCATACTTAGCCCCGGCGATGGTGAAGAGCTTTTGTTTCCAGCCAGAGAAGCCCAAATCTTCTGCAAAACGTTTGTTAGGACCGGTCCGCAGAGAAAGAAGGCGGCCTCCTGCTTTAATAATTGAAAGCTCATGATCAAATTCGCTGGATCCTAAGGTATCCATCACATAATCAACATCACTAAGCTGTTCCCAATAGTTCGTAGTCGTATAATCAATATATTGGTCTGCACCAGCGGCCATTGTCCGTTCACGTGCTCCTGGATTTCCACTGATGATGACCTTGAGCCCCATGCTTTTGGCGATAGGAATGGCCATTTGGCCAAATGAACCAGACCCTCCAGGGATAAACACGCTTTCGCCTGCTTTAGCATCTAATTCTTCATTTAATCCTTGATAAGCTGTTAATCCTGTTAATGGCGCAGCAGCACCAGTCACAAAATTCAGATTGGCAGGTAGGTACCCGATGGCATCTGCATTAATTGCCGCGTATTCCGCAAAGGCACCGATTTTTTGTAGTGGCAGACGTGAATAAATTGCATCGCCAACTTTGAAACCTTGCACCTTCTTACCCACTTTTTCAATAACACCCGTCAGCTCGTTACCAAGTACTAATGGGAATTCATAATCCTGAATCAGCTTTACACTTCCGGTACCAATGAGCAATTCCAAATGATTAACTGCTGCTGCTTTCACCTGGACCAAGACTTCGTTATCACTTATTTCTGGGATTGGAATATCGTTCACTTTTACTATGAACTTTTTTGAATATTTGGTGATCTGTGCTGCTTTCATGATAAATGACCTCCTATGCGTTAAAAAAGTAACATTTATTTATTTTTGTAACTTACACAACAAGCATAAAACTATAAGTTACAAAAGTCAACAATTGTTACTGGATATTTCATATGTTAAAATACTCGCAAGTGTATAAACGACAAAAAGGAATTTATTGAAGAAAGAAGGGTTGACAGTCGGTGGCTAAAATCACTCAAGAGCTTGTTATTGAAACAGCTGAGGCATTAATTAAACGCACGGAAAAATCCGAAGTGACACTCTCACAAATTGCGGATGAATTAAGTATCACCCATGCAGCGCTCTATAAGCACTTTAAAAATAAGCAAGAGCTCTGGGCAGCTGTATCTAAGAGCTGGTTCAACCGGATGATTTCAGAACAAATTAAATTAGATATGACTAATTTAACTAAACCGCAAGAATTGCTTCACGATTGGCTATGGGCATTTGTTAACGCAAAAAAACGCGCTTATAACGAGAATCCCAAGATGTTTGCCTTGAATACTCAATACGTGGATAGCAATCCACTGGTATTACGCGATGTTCTCTGGGATTCCTACCAAATCATTGACGGCTTCATGGACTATCACGATCCCCACTTGGAACGGGCTGAGGCGATTCTCTCTGCGTTTGCAGTATTTAGCCTCCCATCCTTCAAAGAATCCTGGAATTTACCTGACTACCAAGACAGGTTTGAACGCATCTGGAGTTTAATCAAACAGGGTCTATGAATTCAAATCCCTTAGTTTTAAAAAAATTATTCTTCAATCATAAACATGGTCCAGAAGCTTCTGTCTTCTGAAGTACTGCAGTTACTCTCCCACTTTTGTCCGGTTCCGCCAATTTTCGTAAACTCGGAATAAAATTATCATTACGAAGTCCTGCTCCGATGGAATACGCGGAACTCCTCACTGAGTATGCCAACATGTGCAGGTTACGGACGACTTCTGGAACCTGTGGCTGGTGCTAGATATGCGCCGCACGGCGTAAACCTTTATTGGTTCTTCTAAGATTACAACTTATAAAAAGAGGTCTGTTGTAATAAGACAGATCTCTTTTTTATTCCTTATTTTCATTCAGCGGATTATCGAATTAATAAATATCGTTAAAGTGCAAGCGGATTACAATATCCAGATCGTAATTGCCGAATCTCGAACCATAGAGTGTCCATTCCCCCTACAGTTCCCTTTAGTTCTAAAAAGTTTAGCTTTTTTCTCGGCTTCTATTCCCAAGCCTGTAAGTCCAAGCAACCCTAAGAGACCCAACCACCTCATATTAGTGCCTCGATTCTCATCCCCGAGTGCCTGCGCTCGGTAATTTCCATTCTCGACCGCTGTTGAATTATGATTACCCGTTGCATTAACATTCCTTTCATTCAGGTTATCATTTGTTTGATTAGCCGAGCACTTACCAAAGGTGTTGGAAGTCTTAATGACTCCCAATCCATCCCTGCCTTGATTGGAGATACACTCCACCATCTCCAGTGATAAGCAACTTCATTGAATGCAAAGGCAATTATACTTGCAATCATCACGTTGAAAAACATTTGATTCCTCCACAACTCGTGTTCAATTTTATCGTTCCTTATTTTCACATTTATCCTTAAACTTGCACGGATGACGACGCCTCAAATTGACATACCAATTTTATGTGAAAAGCTGCAATTTCCGTGTTTTTGTGGGCATGCTAATGTTTGTTCAAATTCAACAATAAAGGAGACTGTTTATGACAGGGATTCTAGGCGGTAACCCCAAAGAAGAACCGATGCATTATGGAGAGATTTTTACGGTTTGGCAAGCCTCTATGGTAGCAAAGGGAGCACTCTCTTGTTACAGAGCTTATATGTATCACGCTGGTGACAATGACCTGAAAAAAATATTAGGAGCTTTAATTGATCAAGCGGAGCTTGAAATCAGTGAGTGTGATACACTGCTCTCAGAGCAAGGTATTGCATCTGCACCAGTAATGCCAAATCGGCCCGATGCCAAGCTTGAAGATATTCCTGTAGGGGCACGTTTCACAGATCCTGAAATTGCTGCCAAACTTGCAGCTGATAATGCTGTTGGACTTGTGGCATGTAGTCAGGCAATGGGACAATCGATCAGAGAAGATATAGGGGCTTTGTTTGCTAAATATCACCTTACCAAAGCAGCCATCGGCCTTAAAATTCTACATTTGACTAAGAAAAAGGGCTGGTTGATTCCTCCACCTCTTCTTGTCAAACGACCTGAATCCGTTAAGGCGTAATCCTACTCACTCTTCAGCTTCTTATAAAAGAAGGCCTGCAATCATCCGCGGGCCTTCTTTTGCTTGTCCTACTACTACCTTTATTAGAATATGTTATCTATATTAAGGAGGAGGACAACATTAACGTATTTATAGGTTATATGATTCTAGGATTATCCCTCTCGGCACCTCTCGGACCCATTAATGCAGCACAGCTGAACAAGGGACTCCGCGGAGGATTTATGCCTGCCTGGATAGTTGGTTTAGGGGCGGTTAGTGCCGATATCATCTATATGCTGCTTGTTTATTTTGGCCTCATTCATCTGCTGGATGCTCCGTTTGTTAAAGTGTTTTTATGGTTGTTCGGATTCTTTGTCCTCGTCTATTCAGGTGTAGACAGCATTAAAAATACAAGAGAAATTTCAGGGATTTAGATGAGGGGAAACGATGTCTCACTGTCCAAATCTTATCTTTCGGGATTTCTAATGTCCTTGTTTAATCCCCTCTCCATCCTTTTTTGGCTGGGTATATACGGCTCAATATTAGCTAAGGTGGTTAGCGAGTATCCAATTCAGCAGTTATTGATCTACAGTGGAGCGATCGTCCTCGGGATTTTACTCTGGGATGTAGCCATGGCTGCCGCCTCCAGCCTCTTTCGGGGCGCTGTTCTTTTAAGAATAGCTAGGATACCCAAACGTGCTTCTACAATCATTCATCTCACTCCTAAATACTCCAAACCGTATCCAGCAGCTCGTCCACTGCTTGAATTCTGTTCACAGAGGGTGTTTGTATTAAATTCCCTCTGACCATAACCATAGCTACATTCGACAAAGCTTTTATGTTCTCCAATGGGTTTTGCTCCATCATGATTAAATCCGCATATTTGCCAACTTCTATTGTCCCTGTCTGGTGATCGATTCCCAAAATCTCTGCATTTGATTTGGTTACTAGTTCAATAACCTGACTTGCGTTCAGCTTTGTTTGTCGCATGAAATGATCAAGCTCACGCCAAAGATCATAGTGGGTTACATAGGACATAGCGGCATCCGTGCCCACACCAATTTTGATATCATGTTCTATAGCCTGCTGTAGCCCTTTTAACATAGAGCCATACACAAGCCGGGCATTTTCCTTAACGGTTGTATTCAACTTTGTCAGGCTCGGGTCTAATTTCGCACTGGGATAAGCTGCTTGTAAAGTAGGGATCACAGCGGTGTAGCCCTTTAAGGCTCTGGGATTATTTTTGTACAGCCTGATCATTTCCTCATCCATCTCCGCGCCGTGTTCAATAGTATCCACCCCACCCTTTAACGCAACTCTTACACCTTCGGTACTTTCTGCATGTGCCGCCACACGCATCCCAATTTTATGAGCTTCCTCGCAAATCGCAGCCACCTCTTCTTCCGTCATTTGCAAGCGGCCTGCTTCTCCGACCCTTTTGGCATCGGTAACCCCGCCAGTTACACATATTTTGATTAGGTCCACTCCGTTTTTTACATTGATTCTTACATTTCTCCTCCCTTCCCATGGTGAATCACCGACCAAAGCCAAATATGGTGCACCGTGGCCATCCGTTACGCTCAGGAAATACCCAGATACCAAAAGATTAGGTCCAATAAATTGATTTGCCTTAATCTCATCCCTCAAAAGAACATCAGTATAAAAAAATTCACCTACGCTACGCATCGTTGTTACTCCGGAATGCAGTGCGGTTAGGGCATTTTTTTTCATCCGTTTCTTCAATACGTTTCTGCCCAGTCTTGTTTCCAAAATATGATGAAACGCAAAATTCAGCAGCTCTTCACTGGCAGACAGCGTAAATGGCTTCCCATCGGCAAAAAGATGAACATGCGCGTTGATGAGACCGGGCATCACATATTTCCCCGAACAATCGATCGTTTGGTAATGGGTCGGGACAGTTACAGCGCTTGCTTTCCCGATCTCTTGAATCAATCCGTTTTCCTGAATCAAAATAGTCATATGGGTATCCGTGCCTTTTATTGCATCTCCATAAATAACATTGCAGTCCTTAAATACATAACCTATCTTCATCGTAGCTTCCCCCGTTTCATGCTTACACCGTCCATTAATGAATTAACTATTCATTATTGGATTAAAAAAATAGGGACCCTCGTAGATGCTTAATGTGCATATCCACTTAGTTGTCCCTCATTGCAGCGTTGTGCGCCAGTTCCACCCCACACCTAAATTCGGCGCATTGACGTTATTCGTTTAAGCTTTTTAGTCCATGCAGCCAGTATAAGCTTAATGCCTCAAAAATCCGTTTCCGGCTATCGGCGCTCATCTCGTGCTTTAATAAATCCAGAATCATATTGATGACATTGTTCGCGATGATCTTCAGCAGAATCATATTTTCTTCGGTTCCGATTTCGTATCTTTTATAATGATCCTTAATATAGGGCCTTTTAGTTTCGATCATCAGATCGATCAGCTCGTTTTTGGCATTGCTATATACGGTCCCTTTATTCTTTTCAAAAATAATAACAATCTGCCTGCTGTACTGGGTTAATATAGTTATTTGCTCTTGAACGATAGCTGATTTTTTCTCATTATTAACATCATCAAAAAAAGTCTGGTTATCGATGCGAATATTTTCCACTAACACATTCTTCAAATAGTCCACTAAAGACGGCGGAACAACTGAATAGAACAACTCTTTTTTATTTTTAAAATAAGTATAAATATTTCCAACAGAAATTTGAATTTCATCGGCAATATCATTCATTTTGGCATCAGAGAAGCCTTTTTGGAAAAATACCTTTAAAGCGGCGGATTCAATTTCCTGTTTCACTTCATCTTTTTTAGACTGCATATTGCCCCTCACCTTTAATAATGAATTGATAATTCACTATTAAAAATAATTCAAAAGATTGAATTTGTCAAACCACATTCGTGATTCAGCCATTACAATATCTCGATATAGCCTTCTGTTCCATGCACACGAATTCGTTGCCCGTCTTTTATCAATTTGGTAGCATTCTCCACTCCGACAACTGCTGGCAAGCCATATTCACGCGCAATAACTGCCCCATGGGTCATTAGTCCACCAACTTCAGTAACTAGGCCTTTTACAGATACAAACAATGGAGTCCAGCTAGGGTCAGTAAATAAGGTAACTAATATATCTCCGTTTTCTAGATCAGCATCCTCCATGTTTAAGATGACACGCGCACGTCCCTCTATAACACCGGCAGAAACCGCTAAACCTACAATAGCTTCAGTTGGGAGGTTTTCTCGTTTATACTTCCCCGCAATGATTTCACCTTCAGACGTAATAACACGTGGTGGAGTTAGTTTTTCAAATAATTTGTACTCTTCTTTGCGTTTGCTGATGATCTGGTAATCCAATTTATTTGTGCTTGCAACTTCGCATAGTTCTCCAAAAGTGAGATAGTATATATCTTCTTTTTCAGGAATAACTCCCGATTGTATTAGTTGTTCAGCTTCTTTCAGTAAAGCTTGTTTATAAACGAAGTAGCGATTAACCATACCGTATTTGGGGTATTCCCTATACCCGCTGAAATTCCGGATGAGATCAATCATTCGTTTTGTTTCATTCGCTTTTTGTTCACCATCGGGTAATTGCTTCAATCGATCTAATAGCTCTTGTTCTTTTTTCAAAGCTTCCTGTCGACCTTGCTCAAATTTCCGATGGCCAGCATTAGGTTTAAAGTTTTTGATATTACTGAGAATCATGGGGACAAGTGTAGTTGGTTTTTCGCTCCAACGAGTTCTTGTAAGATCGATTTCTCCGGTACATCGCATTCCGTATTTACTGAGATAGTCATAGAAAGCGTCTTGGGTTTCCTGCCCACCCTCAAAACTAACCAGTTCATTTAAGAAATTATCATCTTTAACCTGCTGTAAATAATCAATGACTTCCGGATATGGCCGAATCACATCAGCGAGATTGAGTAGCGCCAGACCCATTTCTGAAGTAATATTGCCCTGTACAGATTGAGAAAGCGTATCCGCTGCGTTTTTTTCACCTAACCACTCATTTATTTTTTCATTGATCCATGCTGAGGCATCCATAGCCGCCATAATCACACGCATACTTTGTGGGTTGAATAGAATCTTCTTTAATTGCTGCATATCTTCCAGAATAAAATCAAACAACTCCGCCCCTGATTTGGTTTGAATGATTTGTTGCAACTCTTCTATCGAGGCTTGGTTGCTCTTAATGAGGTCAGAAACGATTGTCGGATCATTTTCCAGTTCTACTTGAGAATCACTAGGTGGCAGGCTTGTATTGCTCTTACTCGGAGTAGAAGCCTTTTCATTATCTGCCGAAAATTTTATAAAATCTTCTCGCTCTACGATGGTTATGAGTGCGTCTTTTATGAGGGGATCAGATTTACCTAAGGCTTCTATGATCATTTCTCTGCTGCCAGGTGAAGCAAGACTTGATGTGACATCAACAAACAATCTTCCGCCAGCTGTACGCATAGGTGCAGGAGTCGTTAACAGGTAAAAAGCCAATCCCAGCGGTTTCATGGGATCTGTCATCATTTGTTGATGACCAACAGATACATAAACGTGGTTTTCTTGATCATTCGCTTCAGGGATGGGGAATAAAGTCGTGATCGGCCGACTCTGGACGATATAAAATGTATCCTCAGCCAGACACCATTCGATATCTTGTGGGCAACCAAAATAAGCTTCAATCTGTCTGCCTATCCTTGCTAATTGTAAAATTTGTTGTTCAGTAAGTGTTTGAGTCTCTTGCTGATCGATTTCGATCTGCCGGGTCTCTGTTCCGCCTTCTTTTAATCCGTAAATAGCCAATTTTTTGGTCGCTATTCTCTTATCGACAATTTTCTCTTGCTGTACTTTATAACCATCGGCAGATACCAAGCCAGAGACCAGAGCTTCGCCAAGTCCAAAACTGGCATCGATGGATAGTAGTTTCCGGTTAGAAGTAATCGGATCAGCGGTAAATAAAATGCCTGAAGCCTGTGGAAAAACCATCCTTTGAACGATAACGGATAAATAAACTTGACTGTGGTCAAATCCATTTTGCATACGGTAGATTACGGCACGATCCGTAAATAGAGAAGCCCAACATTTGCTGATATGCTGAAGGATTGCTTCTATGCCGATGATATTTAAATAGGTATCTTGTTGACCTGCAAAAGAGGCATGTGGTAAATCTTCAGCGGTCGCACTAGAACGCACTGCATAAGCATGTTCATCACCCAGCTGGGTGAGATAGTGAGAAACTGCCTTCACAATATCGGAAGGAATTTCTGCTTCCATAATGATTTGCCGAATCTTCCTACTGATTTCACCGATTTGATCCCGATCTTCTACTTTTAGCATAGTTAGTTGATCCAACAAAGCATGATACGTTTGGTTCTGTTCGAGGGCTTGGTGATATCCTACTGTTGTAATACAGAATCCTTCTGGTACTTGTATTCCTTCTATTTGTGATAGTTTCCCTAAATTTAACCCTTTTCCGCCAACGAGCAAAAGCTGTGTATTGTCCACTTCCTGAAAACCGAGAACTAAAGAACGCATTTATTATCGCTCCTAACTATTAAATTGAGAAAAAAATTGACAAGAATTTAACGGCATGATAAACTAAATATATAAGATGAGATTTCCATGCCTAACTATAGAATTTCAGTCGTGAGTTGATTATATCATCGTGTCTTTTCATATGCAATATATAAGAATCTGATTAGATAAATCAGGTTCTTTTTTTGATTTCAGCTATCATTAGTGTTAAAGCAAATAAACCGTAGCCCCTCAAGTGGCCTACGGTTTATTTGCTTTAATATTAGAATGACGTAATAGGGTATATTATAATCCCTTCACTTCAAACTCATAGATTCGCGCTGCCGTATCGGCTCCCTGCGTAGGTTTGAGAATCAATAATTTTACATAGCGGGCTTTTACTAACGCAATTGAATCAGTCGACTCGGCAGCCGAGTTTCCTTGGACGTTGACGACATCCGTCCAGTTCGTTCCGTCGCTGCTGACCTGAATCGTATAATCACTGGTATTAAAACCGGACCACTCTCCTCCGCTCTCAGCATGCTTGATGACAAAAGCGCTGAGTTGATGTTCGGCGCCGAGGTCGACTTGAAGCCAATGGGGCAGATTGCCAATTGCGCACCATTTACTGTTATCCGTCACTTTACCATCTACGGCGTTAGGTGCCCCTTCCTTTTCCCCGCAGGCATGATCGGCTGTTGCAGTTTTACCAAGTGCCAGATTTTTCACTGCTCCAGCTTCCTTACTCACTGTGATGAGCTCTTTTTTCGTAATTGTGTCTTGGCCCGAGCTGTTAGTTGCAGCCAGTGTCACACTATAAACGCCTTCCTGAGCGAACGTCACAACTGGGTTCTTTGATGTGCTGACCGCGGGGCTTCCGCTTTCGAAGGTCCATGACCATCCTTCTGTCACTTCAGTCGACAGGTCGGTGAAGTTTACGCTCTCGCCTGGAGCGACTAGGGTTTGATCAGTTTTGAACTCCGCAGTCGGCTTTGGATAATCCGGCCAGCTGATCTTCACGCTAGAGGATTGACCTTGCTCGTATCTTCCATTGACGGCAACAACCTTCAATACTGTGATAGTTTCTTTGTCTATTCTTCGCATCTCAGGAACGTAAAACACATGATTTGGTGTTGCACCTATGAACATCTCACTGCCATCTGGAAGCACTCGATAGATTTCGTATTGCTTGACCTGTTGGTCAAGCTGTTTCCACTGTAATCTGGCATCTCCATAAATACCATTGCGAAAATCAGTTTGAGTGACCTTAAGATCGCGAACCGCGGGTAGTGGTTTGATCGGGTCATTAGCATTTTGAATGGAGAGCTGGCCAATTTGAATGTTGTAATTATTAACCTCATTCTTAGAATCAAAATACAGTGACAACGCTACGATCCGTTTCCCTTTGTATGGGGTCAAATTCAATGTTTCAGTTGTCCAGTCTGGCGATGTCTTATCCTTCACATTAAGGAAGATATTTTGATCGGGCTGATCTGCGAATGCAAGACCAACCTTCAGGCTTGGCTTATTTTGTGTTTTGTACGTAATAGACAGCTTTGTGCTTGCTTCGATCTTAAGGTCGGTCTTGTAGAGCTTCAAATGTGTCGCATTGTTAGGGTTCAGCACGCCTGATACCTTCAACGAACTGCCGCCGTAATAGGCATCGGACCAATCGAGCACTGGTGAAAGCGGGGTACCTTTGCTGTCTGCAATCCAGCGCCAGGAGGGAAGAATATCCTGCAGACTCCGGTTGTTCCAGCCTTTATCCCGCACCTGCTTCCCTCTTACAAAATATTTCTGTCCGCTTCCCGTGTTGAAGTTGGTGGTGAAAGGCAGCTCATTGATTGGTGATGATTCGATCACACCGTTAGCGATACCTTTCCAGGCTTGATCACTCGAGGTGTTACTCGGATTCCCGTTTGGACCCACCCAGAATTTATTCTCGCGTACGAAGAAATCTTCCATACTCTCTGCGCTGTTAAAAGCCCAATCGGGGCGGTAAATACCAAGGGAAGTAACGGCAGGATCTTTATCCGGAAACAACAGATTCCAGTTCACCTTTGTATCGTAACCCTTGGCTTCGACATCGATGCCTGCATACAAGTCATATGGACTTCTGCCCAAGCTTCTAGCCTTCTCTGCCGAGCTTTTAAGATCCTTCCACCAAAAGTTCAGGAACATATTGTCTGTAATTTGCTTTTTATTGTCTTGCAGGAACATCGCATTCTTGTCGTTAAGTGCATTTTGCCAACTGATACTGCCCTCATTGGTCATGGAATCATACCATACGATGTGCATAGAATTTGACTTGTGTGATTCCAGATAACTTAGGAAAGCTTTCATTTGCTGTGCGTCGGCCGGCGTTCCGCCCTCAGTCTCCTGGTTAATAAACCAGCCGTCAAATCCGTAATGGCTCGCAACCTGGATCAACTTGTCAGCAGCAGGAAAGGAGCCGTCACTATTCTGCTGAAGCATCTGCTTGACCCATTCATACTTCCCGCCATATACGGTTGGTGGAAAGAACACCGTTCCGATGATCGGCACGCCATTTTTATGAGCCGCGTCGATCGTATCAGCGCTTGGAGGTACGATGATCCCTTCGCCCGCGGAACCACCCCAATAGACCAGCTTGTCAACATATTGCCAATAGGTAAATGTGTTAGCTTCGAATTTGCTTGAACCCTGCGATGGAACTCCGCTTGTTCCCGGGTTCAGTGCTGATAAAGCCATGACTTTTGGCGCTTTGGTTGCATGAGCGTTGACTCCATCTGCTACAAAACGGTCCTGCAGCGGGACTGTGCTCCGGTTAAATGCCGCATCCGGGTCGGATGCCGGACTCCACTGAAGCAATTGCTCCGGAAACCAATAGGATGAATAAGGCTGTTTCGCGAACGCAGTTGTGGATAAGGCTGCGCACATCACAAGTAAGAATATAAAACCTGCCCCAATCTTTTTCATGCCATACTCCTCCAATCGATTGATTAAATGATTGCGCTTACATTTTATCAAGTTGGACAAAGCTATAGATAGTGGATTAATGGCAAGTTCAGGTGCATTTATTACAGGTCGTCAGCCTAGGCTATAATCCCAGTGGGGAATTTGCTCCTTGAAATTTGATATTTATATACAAAAAGCCGCAATTATGCGGCTATTAAATGTTTATGATAAGGTATAGCGTCAGTTATTACGCTTTTAGGTTTAAAAGAAAATGCCGTGTGTCCTGATAAGCCTCTGTCCAGCCCATCTTAGCATAGAATCGAAGTCCATCGAGTCCCTTAAAATAATAGGCACCGATTAGCCGCTCCTCAAAATTCGGGGTCACTATTCTAGCTTTCTTTTGATAATTTTGATATGTGTTAATGACATCACACCAAGGCATATGCTTGTCGAGAACCGCAAGGTCTATGAGAGAATCGCCATACATGCAATTTCCATCAATAATGCCGGTTATCCGTGTTCCGTTGGACAACATATTCCACTGTTGAAAATCTCCGTGTATAAAGCTTCTATTAGATTCATTATAGGGTACATAGGTCATCAAACGACTATAGATTTCTTCGTATACGTCTCTTTCCAAGCAAGACGTGCGGAAGAGTTCATGCCAATTCTCCCAGAATGTCCCCGTCTGATCTTCCGCATTTACGGCAATGACGAAGTCTTTCCAAGATGAATAGGAACCATTGCCGTCAGGTCCGATCCAACCATAACCGTTAGTTCCCCCAATATCCGTTTCGGCCATTCTTGTTAAAATGCCGATAATTTCCGGCATCAGACGGGTTTGTTCCTCTGCTGTACAATCGGATAGATTGCGACCTTCCATTCGCTCCATGATCAAATAGGTTAACTGATTAGTCCTCCCTAACCCCAAACATTTTGGGAAAGGGATACCTTGGTCGAGTAGCAAATTGGATACAAATTGTTCAGTCTCATATGCTCGTTCCAAATCGCTGAATTTCACAACATAGTCTTTTCCTTCTAAAATAAAAGAAAACACGTTGCTTATATTGCCGCCAGACAACGGTGTAATCTCAGCCGCTCCCTGTCCAAGATGATTCCACAGTACTTTTTCAATTTCACTCATGGTCAATTCCGGTTTTTCGTAAGCCATTTTTACTCCAACTCCTGCTTATTTGAGTCTACTATGAATTTATCCGCAGCATATCAAAAACACCCTCATCCTAAATATCTCGTTCCTCATACTCAAAGGGTTCATCACATGAGTAAATTTCATGGAAAAATCCTACATATGGGATATCATCTTCTAGACATTTTATACGATATGACAGCTCTTCATCGCATTCCGGCTCATCACCATTGTTCCGCATTACCTCGAATGCATCAACGATGTTTTCCATGAGGGTTACTTGGATAAACAATGGCAATGTGTCTAACATCGAATCTTCGATCCTGGTCTCGGATCTGTAGCCATCAAGGACTGTTTTAAAATAATCATCCATAAACTTTTTGCGTTTATCAGTGTCTTGTTCAAATTGTATCCAGCCCACTCCAAGTGTCCAGAGATTTGCCAGGTCATACATATACCAACAAAAGCAGGAGTTATCGAAATCAAAAACAGTTATTTGCCCTGTATTAAAATCGATCATATAATTCCCATCGCAGTAATCAAAATGAACCATCCCAAAAGACTCGTGATTCCTGTCCATCCCTTCTAAGGTTGTAAGGAGATCTACCAGTTTCTCTTTCAACAGAGATAACGAGTCAGGTATTAGCTTATCTATATAATCGGCATTGTATTTATCAAAAAAATCATACCGGGAATGGACAGGTGTATAACCCTTCGATAATTGATGCATTTTTCCAAGAACTTTGCCACAGTTATAATAGTATTCCGTAATAGGAACGCCTTCCCGATACTGATAATTATTTTCCGCGAGCATCCCCCCCTTGGCCTTTTCAAACAAGCAGACAAAAAAGGTATGATTATTAAGAGTTATCGTTTCCAGCAGATTCCCCTTCTGGGAGTTGACCACATTCGAAACACTGCCTCCATGCTCGTACAAATACCTGATATATTCCACTTCACCCAAAATATCTTCTCGGCTTCTGTCACTTAAGAAGGCAATTCTGATTATTTTTGCTTCAGAATCAGCTTTATCACAGTTATATGCGACATTCCGTCCTCCTTCATGTGCATTGATAAGCCTGATTTCATAACCTTCCAATCCGTACAATTCCATCACTAATGGAAGTAAGTGTGTATCAGCGATTTTAATAACCTCGTTATAATTCAGAATATCTCTCCTCTCAACTTCTTCAATATATGGATAGTTTACCAGTTCCAGCCGATAAACTGGATGGAGAAAACAACTATAACTGAACTATCCTGCTTCATTAGGTCATCGTTCCTAGGTACACACGAATTAAAATATCTTGGTCATGGTTACCGAATCCAGCCCCATAAAGTGTCAAACCACCAACATTAACAGCCTTCTCGTCAACTGCGAACCGAAGCGTCCAGAATTGTTCCCGTAGCAAAATATCTGCGACAGTAATGTCCGACATCCTTTCTTCATCAATAAATGTGCCCGAAGTGTCAATGCGGATCGTCTTCAATAACCCGTATTGATTTACATTCCGATGCCACCAATCCGGAGTATATATGCCTCGTGCCGCTCTTCCAAAGTCTGCCGGACTGGTCCAAGTTCCAAGCTTCACACCGTTAAAAAAGAACTCAATATCCGAAGGCCAATGATCTTTCAAGCCTGGCGCTTCAGAAGCAATTTCCATTGAAATCTCGATGGCCTCGGGCATTTGACCGGGAAGTAAGTAGTTAGGCGTTTTGTACTCTACGTAACCTCTCCCAAACCACAAAATGCCGGCGTTGACCCGCTCGGGATCGAGAAAATAGCGGGGATCGTCCCAAACCCCAATCTCTTTCTCTTGTGTCCCAAGACCACATGTAGGATGGACATCAAACGAGGTATAATGACCGACTGAAATGGTCTGCTCTCTGATCCTCGGGGTTTGAGTGGCAGTGGGGAGTTCGATTTCAACTCTTTTTTGTTTAAGGAAACACATTTTGTGCGTTCCTCCGTTTAGGCGTACCCTGTGGCTTCCTGTAAGTCCAGCTTGTTCGAGCTTTCGGATATGCATAGTAACTATGGAAGGGCTAAGCTCTAACTTAGCCGCGATCTCCTTCACATTCATTTCATTATCTGCAATGAGGCTCATAATCCTCCATCTGACTTCGCTTGCCAGCGCTTCATATAATGCCATGAATTTTGCTTCGCCGTTTGCTTTGATCATCATCATAATCACCTGCCTGTGCTTATTGAAATTATATATATATTAATTTAATAAATATAACGTATATCTTCAACCCCGATTCATTGAAAACCTATAAGCAATAGTGTTTAATTTTCTTAGAAGTTAAATATATTGAATTCTTATTTATATGAATTTATTAATGAGGTGGAGAAATGAAATACAATAACCCGGTCATCAAAGGGTTTTATCCTGATCCCAGCGCATGTAAAGTTGAAGACACTTATTATTTGGTCTGCAGTTCCTTTCAGTATTTTCCCGGTGTTCCGATTTTTGAAAGCAAAGATTTAATTAATTGGACCCAAATCGGTCATTGCTTAACCCGAAAGAACCAGATTCAACTGGATACTGTGGACAGCTCCGGTGGTGTATTCGCCCCCACCCTGCGGTACAATAATGGACGATTCTACATGACGACCACTAATGACACTCTGCGCCAGAACTTCTATGTCTGGACTGACAATATTTACGGCGAATGGTCTGATCCGATTAATGTAGATCAAGGCGGTATTGATCCGGATTTGTATTTTGAAGACGGCAAAACGTATTTCATGAGTAATGGGACAGACGATTACGGAGTTAATGGTATAGTCCAATGTGAAATTGAAATTGAAACTGGGCAGAAGCTGTCGTCAAGCCGTTCAATCTGGCAAGGATCCGGTGGGCGTTATTTGGAGAGTCCTCATTTATACAAAATTAATGGACAATACTATCTGCTAGCTGCTGAGGGTGGAACCGAATATGGGCATATGGTTACTTATGCAAGGGGCAATTCTCCTGCTGGTCCATTCGAAGCCTACCCGCATAACCCCGTATTGACTAATCGAAATTTAGGCGGTTACGAGCTTCAGGGAGTTGGACATGGAGATTTGGTACAAGACCATGAGGGGGATTGGTGGCTGTTACATCTTGGATTCCGGCAGACTGGCCAGTATCTTACCTATCACCATTTGGGGCGCGAGGTTTTTCTAACTCCGATTACCTTTGGCGAGGATGGATGGTTTACAGCAGGTCATGAAGGTACCACACTTATAAGTTTCGAGACTGATCGTATTGCGGACACAGTCATTCAGCAGGAGAAAAGAGTCTTTACGTTCGAGAACACAGATTGGAATTTAGACTGGTGTTACCTGCGTCACCCGGTTACAGAAAATTATCGGTTAGAAGCTGATAAAATAAAGCTTAAAGGAACTGCAGTTACGTTAGATATCCCGGCTACTCCGACATTTATTGGTATTCGTCAAAAAGATTTTAACGCAATTATTTCGTGCCAAGTCAGCCTTACGAATGGTGAAGCCGGAATTACACTTTACATGGACGAAAATCACCATTATGATTTGGCCTTGCGTAAACATCCAGAGGGTTATGAGATTATCGAACGGCTGAATATCGGAGATATCAAATCCATTGAAAAAACAAAAAATATAGGTCAGTGCAACCATGCTTCATTAGTTGTCAAAAGCAGTCCAACGCATTATCACTTTTATATCCAGGTAGACGGTATTGAGATCTTACTCGGAGCTGCGCAAACCAAATATCTATCCTCTGAAATAGCCGGAGGATTCACAGGTGTGCTTATTGGTTTGTACGCCACTGGAGAAGATCAAGATTATAATGCGATATTCACAAGCTTTAGCTGCCTTTATTCTTAAACCTTCAAATTAAAATGAACTGTTCAAGGCTAAGGGTCTTATAAATAAAAGAGGGGTTAACCCCTTAATTATGGTTAACCCCTCTTTTATCAAAACCAACAAGATCCTAAGAAAAATTAGATATCCAGCTTCCTTGTACTTAACGCTTTTACCATTACAGGATCTCTATGTGAAAAGAACAAGCTCTCTTTTGTGTCTAACAGCGCAATTTGTTCTATATCCTCTGAGTTTAATTCAAAGTCAAAGATATTAAAGTTTTCAATTATTCTTTCTTTCCGGACAGACTTTGGAATCACAACAACTCCTCTTTGCGTCAACCAGCGTAAAACCACTTGGGCAACAGATTTATTATATTTTTGGGCTATTGATACTAAAACTTCGTTCTGAAACATGTTGTTTTTACCTTCAGCAAATGGACCCCATGATTCAATCTGAACATTGTTTTCTTTCATGAATGCAGCACTTTCAATTTGTTGGCAGAAGGGATGTGTCTCAACTTGATTAACTGCAGGAGTTACTTCATTATGAATAATCAAATCAATCAGACGATCGTTCTGGAAGTTACTTACGCCAATCGCTCTTATTTTTCCTTCACGGTACAATTCCTCCAGCGCCCGCCAAGAACCATGCACATCACCAAATGGCTGATGAATTAAATACAAATCCAAATAATCAAGTTGCAATCTTGAAAGGGATTTTTCAAATGCTTCCTTTGTACGTTCGTATCCTGTATCTTGAACCCATAATTTCGTAGTAATAAATAGATCCTCTCTTGGTACTCCACTCCGTTTGAGGGCTCTTCCCACCGCTTCTTCGTTTAGGTATGAGGCTGCGGTATCTATCAGTCGATAACCTGACATGATCGCATCGTAAACAGCTTGTTCACATTCAGCTGCATCTTGAATTTGAAAAACCCCAAAACCAAGTATCGGCATTTCAACACCATTGTTCAAAATAACTTTTTGCATAAAAAATCCTCCTATTAGTTGATGATATAGCTCTATTTAAAAGTGTGAACTATCAATATCCATTTTAGACAAAGCTTCATTTAGACTATCTACATCTTCCTTTGTTAATTTGAGATCAGCTCCATATAGGTTTTCTTCTAATCTGTTTAATTTTGTAGTGCCTGGAATTGGAATGATATATGGTTTTTGAGCTAATTCCCACGCGAGTACGACTTGAGCTGGTGCTGCATTTTTACTTTTTGCAACTTGAGTAATTAAATCTAATAACACTTGATTATGATCAATCACATCAGGTTTGAATCTTCCCATGAAACTTCGATAGTCACCTTCATCATATTTGGTTTCCTTGGTATATTTACCACTTAAGAAACCATTTCCTAATGGACTGTAAGCGATAAAAGCAATTCCTAATTCTTCACAAAGTTCAAACAACTCTTTTTCCGGTTCACGCCACATCATGGAGTACTGATTTTGGGTTGCAGTAATCGAACATACAGCATTTGCTCGTTTCATATAATCAATCGGTGCATTTGAGACACCCCATGTTTTAATCTTCCCTTCAGCTATTAAATCTTTCATTGTTTCAGCGACAGCTTCAGGTTCGACATTTGGATCCACTCGGTGCTGATAATATAAATCAATGCAATTGACCTTCAACCTTTTTAATGAACCTTCTATTTGTTCACGAATAGAATCTGGTGTGCTATTCAAAATAAGTTGAGGTTGACCGTCTACAGCTTCTTGTCCTAAAATTCCGAATTTAGTTGCAATCACAACTTGATCTCTTTGTGGTGCAAGGGCTTCGCCTACTAATTCCTCATTGGAATCTCCATAAAAAGCAGCAGTATCAAAGAAATTACATCCTAGTTCAACTGCTCTGCGAATTAATTTAACCATTTCATTACGATCGGCTGGCTTTCCATAGGCATGATCCATTCCCATACAGCCAAACCCTATTGCCGAAACTTCCAAGCCACTATTTCCTAATTTACGCATTTGCATCTGTGATCTTCCTTTCGCATGAAGTTCAGTCAAAGTTCAACGCTCCACGTAGTCTGCATTATTTTCAGCACGTTAATCCAGCTAAATTAGTTTGGGTACTATTTTAGTATGCAACAATTTTTCACAAAACAGATATCATAATAGTATTAAATCATTGCCTATTCCTCTCATTTCATTGAATCCTCCCTATGTATGAGTCACTTTATATCGACTACAAGGATTTCAAACCAAATCTTAAGATTAGATAAATATTGATTCTGCTCCCTTTAAAACAAATTCCCCACAGGTAATAATGGATACAAACCTACTATTGGAGTGAACAGTAATGATTAACATACTCGTTGTTGAAGATGATAAGCATGTAAGAAGACTTCTTGAAGCTGTTCTGAAACGCGAAGGATATGATGTTGTAACTGCTGAAGACGGAGTTAAAGCTTTGGAGGTCCTTGATTCACAGCATATTGATCTAATCATTCTGGATATCATGATGCCTAATATGGATGGTTATGAATTCGCCAAGGAAGTAAGAGATGCCGATAGCTTGGTCCCCATTCTTATGGCTACAGCAAAACAGCTGCCTGAAGATAAGAAAAAGGGGTTCCGGATTGGAACTGATGATTATATGACCAAACCCATTGATACCGAAGAAATGCTGCTCAGAATCCAAGCGCTGCTTCGCCGTTCACAAATCGCAAGTGCCCGCAAATTAGTAGTGGGTAAAGTGATCCTTGATTATGACGCATTGACAGTAACCCGGGAGGACGAGAGACAAACGCTACCGCAAAAAGAATTCTATTTGTTGTATAAGTTATTGTCTTATCCTGAACGGATTTTCACGCGCATCCAGCTTATGGACGAGATATGGGGCATGGAAAGTGAAAGTACGGATACAACCGTTAATGTGCATATCAATCGCCTGCGGAAACGGGTTGACGCTTATCCAGAGTTTGAACTGGTTTCCGTCAGAGGTCTTGGATACAAGGCGGTGCGAAGCCAGTGAGCAAAATAAGTAACAAGCTCAGCAACAGAATCAGCCTTCCCATCTATTTTTCTCTTATCATATTTTTCATCTTTCTTATTACCGTTGTGATTACAGGACTACTCTTCTTTCTCGCACAGGTTTTTGGTTTGTTGAACGAAGAGCTTGCCCAGGATGGATTCGTACTACCCATAATGGTATTAATCGCTTGTACAATTATCGGTACCACGATATCAGCCATCACAAGCCGGAAAATGGTAAAATCCATCCGGTTATTTATTGAGGCCACAGAGCGTCTTGCCAGCGGTGACTTCTCCATGCGGCTCCAGCTCAAAAGCCCGCCAGAGTTTGAAATTTTATCAGAGAATTTTAACCGGATGGCTGAAGAGCTTGGGGGTATCGAAATTCTGCGAACCGATTTTGTGAATAATTTTTCCCATGAATTCAAAACACCGATTGTATCTATTAAAGGGTTTGCCGAAGTCTTAAAGAACGATGATCTTACCAAAGAAGAACGGAATGAATATCTAGATATTGTCATTGAGGAATCGACCAGACTTGCCTCCCTTGCTTCGAATGTACTGGAGCTGACGCAGGTTGAGACGCAAAAGATTCTGACAAACAAAATGCGGTTTAATGTTGGGGAACAAATTCGCCAGTCTGTGCTTTTACTGGCTGCCAAATTTGAGAAGAAGCACCTGAAGCTGAATGTTAATATTCAGGATTATGAACTCTCCGGCAATAAAGAGCTTTTAAATCAGGTTTGGTTAAATTTATTGGATAACGCGATCAAATTCACTCCTGAACATGGCGAAATTGAAGTTAACATGAAGAAAAACGAAGATAACCTGTTGATTCTAGTTCGTGACTGCGGAAGCGGTATTCATCCTGAGGCTCTTCCCAAGATATTCGATAAATTTTATCAGCAGGATACTTCCCACTCTACTGCAGGCAATGGACTTGGATTAGCAATTGTTAAAAAAATCATTCATCTACACCATGGAACCATTTCTTGCGAAAGCATTCCATTACAAGGAACCACATTTACAGTTACGATTCCGATTGGAATGTAGTACGAGCCCTGGAGAACCTCATCGTTCTTTCAGGGTTTTTTTATTTTTCAGAAAAGTTAACTTTCAGTTTATCTTCTTTCGTTATCATTTAAGCAACGCCACATAAAGGAGTCAGATGTATGGTAACTATACTTAAGTACTTAAAACCGAAGGAATGGGCCCTAATCGGTATCAGCATCCTATTCATTGTCACACAGGTATGGCTGGATCTGGAATTGCCCGGTTATATGAGCGAGATTACTCGTCTTGTACAGATACCAGGGAGTGAAATGAGCGAAATCATTGCAGCCGGAGGCTGGATGTTGCTCTGTGCCCTTGGCAGCTTAGCCACATCAATTATAGTGGCAGGGATCGCCGCTAAAATTGCCGCCAACTTCTCTTCAAGATTACGCTCCAAATTGTTTGATAAGGTACAGTCTTTCTCTATGGAAGAAATCAACAACTTCTCTACAGCTAGTTTAATTACCCGTTCAACAAATGACATTACACAAGTGCAAATGCTGATTGTCATCGGTCTGCAACTGCTGGTGAAGGCTCCCATCCTTGCCGTTTGGGCAATGCTCAAAATTACAGGCAAGAGTTGGCAGTGGTCGCTTGCTACCGGTGTCGCCATTGGGGTATTGATTCTTATTGTCGGCATAGTGATCGTGCTAGTGCTTCCGAAATTCCAAAAATTGCAGCAACTGACTGATAATCTTAATCGTGTTGCAAGAGAGAATCTTACCGGCCTTCGTGTCATTCGTGCGTATAATGCGGAAAGCTACCAGGAAGATAAATTTAGTGTAGCCAACAGCGAGCTTACCCGAACGAATTTATTCGCCAATAATGTACTGTCCATGATGATGCCAAGTATTTCTCTGATTATGAGCGGTTTAAGTCTCGCAATATATTGGATTGGTGCTATTTTGATTCAAAATGCCAATGGTACGGCGAAGATGGGATTATTTTCAGATATGATTGTCTTCTCATCCTATGCGATGCAGGTGGTTATGGCATTCATGATGCTGATCATGATTTTTATCCTGATGCCTCGTGCCCATGTATCCGCTAAAAGAATCAATGAAGTGCTGGATACTAAGCCAAGCTTAGAGAACGGATCACTTACTTCCTCCAAGGCAAATCGGTTGGGTGAGGTCGAATTCAAAAATGTCAGCTTTAAATATCCGGATGCAGAAGAATACGTTATTGAAGATATCAGCTTTACGGTGAAAAAAGGAGAAACTGTAGCCTTCATCGGTTCAACCGGATGCGGAAAAAGTACCGTCGTGAACCTGATTCCTCGCTTTTATGATGCTACAGCAGGTGAAGTGTTGGTGGATGGAATTAATGTTAACCAATATGAGCAAACTGCACTGCGCAATAAAATGGGATATGTATCTCAGAAAGCGATTTTGTTTGGCGGCACGGTGAGCTCTAATGTTGCTTTTGGCGATAATGGCAGTGATCTGTCCTCTGATGTTGTTGATGCCATTTACACCTCTCAAGCTTCAGATTTTGTTGAAAAGATGGAAGGAAGCTACGAGGCTCATGTCTCTCAAGGCGGTACGAACTTGTCTGGCGGTCAAAAACAACGTCTTTCCATTGCCCGAGCCATTGCCCGTCGTCCTGAAATATTAATCTTCGACGATTCCTTCTCAGCGCTTGATTATAAGACGGATCGCAAATTGCGAAGTGAATTGAAGAAAAAATCCAGCGGTACAACGATACTAATCGTTGCCCAACGGATCGGTACAATCAAAGACGCAGACAAAATCATTGTACTGGAAGCCGGACGAATGGCAGGCATGGGAACACATGATGAATTGATGCAGACCTGTGATGTCTACCAAGAGATTGCTTACTCACAACTTTCAAAGGAGGAGCTAGCTTAATGAACAAAAGCAAAGAGCAACTCAACACGTGGAGCAAACTTCTCCACTATTGCAGAAAATATATCCCTGTAGTTCTTATAGCTATTATTAGTGCAGCAATCGGTACGGTTCTGACTCTGCTTGGACCGGATAAGCTTTCGGAGATGACAGACTTGATCACTGCGGGCCTCGTCACCGGAATTGATATGGAAGCAGTAACTTCTATCGGCCTTTTCCTTGTATTTATCTATATCCTTAGCGCTGTGTTATCTTTGGTACAAGGATTAATTATGTCCGCAGTTACGCAAAAGGTCTCCAAAAACTTAAGAGCCGATCTCTCACGCAAAATGAACAAACTTCCGATCTCTTATTATAATAATTCTACAACCGGTGACATCCTGTCCCGGGTTACCAACGATGTGGATACGATCGGGCAAGCTTTAAACCAAAGCGTCGGCACACTGGTAACTGCCCTTGCCCTCTTTACGGGATCCATCATCATGATGTTCAAAACAAATGTGATCATGACTATTACGGCGGTTGTTGCAACTATCATTGGCTTTGGCCTCATAGCGGCAATTATGAAAAAATCCCAAAAGTATTTTCAAAGTCAGCAAGAATACTTAGGGAAAATCAATGGCCATGTGGAGGAAGTATATACAGGACATACTGTAGTGAAAGCCTACAATGGTGAATCGCAAATGCGCAATACATTTGAATCCCTGAATATGAATCTTAAAGATAGTGCATTTAAAGCGCAGTTCCTCTCCGGTCTTATGATGCCGATTATGATGTTTATAGGCAATCTAGGTTTTGTGGCCGTTTGTGTAGTTGGTGCTGTACTTGCTATGAACGGAACGATATCCTTTGGGGTCATTGTAGCCTTTATACTGTATGTCCGTTACTTTACACAACCGCTCTCTCAGATTGCTCAAGCCGCACAAAGTCTGCAATCGGCTTCCGCGGCAAGCAAACGTGTCTTTGAGTTCCTCGATGCTGACGAAATGGACAATGAAAGTCATAAAGAAAGACATCTTAAAACTGCTGTGGGCAAAGTTGATTTTGAACATGTGCAATTTGCTTATGAAAATTCAGATAAACTTGTGATTAAAGATTTTTCTGCAGAGATTAAGCCTGGGCAAAAAATTGCTATAGTCGGTCCTACCGGCGCAGGTAAAACTACACTGATAAATCTTCTAATACGGTTTAATGAATTAAAGGGCGGAGAAATATATATTGATGATACCCCCATCAGCAGCTTAACAAGAGAAAACATCCATGATCTATTCTGTATGGTCTTGCAGGACACCTGGCTTTTTGAGGGCACTATCAGGGAAAATCTAGTGTACAACAAAACAGGTGTAACCGATAAAGAAGTTGAAGATGCTTGTAAGTCGGTAGGCTTGCATCATTTCATTCAGACCTTAAGTGCCGGTTATAATACCATACTAAATGACAAAGTTAATTTATCCACGGGCCAAAAGCAACAGCTTACGATCGCCCGCGCGATGCTCAAAAATGCCCCAATGCTCATCCTCGATGAAGCTACAAGCTCAGTCGATACAAGAACAGAGCTCTTGATTCAGCAGGCAATGGATAAGCTCATGGAGGGAAGAACCTCTTTTGTTATTGCGCATAGACTCTCAACCATTAAGAACGCCGATGTGATTCTGGTTCTGAAGGAAGGCGATATCCTGGAAAGCGGCAGCCACGAAGAACTACTTGCCAAAAATGGTTTTTATGCGGAGCTTTATAATAGCCAATTCGACCAAGCCTCTTAAAGCCTAGTTGATACTGTGAATTATATAGCGAAAGTCAAAGGGACCTACTCATTGTTCTTATCCAGAACAATGAGTAGGTCCTTTATTTGCTATGAACACATATCATCTACTGGCAAGGAATTCATCAAGCTGTTTTTGCTTTTCAGCAATGACTTTATCTAGGCCGGCCGATTTTTGGGCGGCGATAAATTTCGGTAATTCTTTGTCCAGATCAACCGAGCCGGTCTCAAGCATCTTCTGATATTCTCTTAGGACGTTTGCTAGTGCTCCAACTTCGGATTTGACTGGCTCACTGTCAAAGGTGAAGCCCAGTGCTGGTGACGATTTGGCCCCTTCGTTGAACTTTTTGAACTGCTCCCACTTGTCCGGAGCTTCCGAGCTCCAGACATAGTTCAGGAACTGATTTCCCAGCTCCCAAGCGACGCCCGGTGCGTACTGCCCTGACTTCTCCGTCTGCGTCATAACATTACCATTAAGTGTGAAATGTGTACCTTCAATACCGAAGTTAAGCAGATTAATAATCTCTTGATCTGTATGAAGCAGGTTAATCAGCATCATGGCGCGTTCCGGGTTCTTGGACGTTGATGAGATGGCTAACATGGCGCCGGTAGTCTCCGATGTGGCGACCGTTTTACCTGTCAAAGTAATTTGGGCAAGCTTGCCATCAAGCCCTGTCGCGGATGCGATTTCCTCTGCTTTGCCTGGCTTGAGAGGCTCTACGGTTGAGAATACGTTGCCAGTCTTATAAGCATCAAGGGATGACGTTTGGGAAGTAGCCGCATCTTTGTTAAGATACCCCTTCTGGAAGAAATCACGGGTAACTTTTAATGCATTTAAGTATTGGGGATACTCTTCGGCCGGTTTGACCGTCGCTTCCGTCCCATTCTTATCGATAGCGCCAGGTATCGTCGTATCACCTAAAAAATCCAATTCCACAAAGGAGTGAGAGGCGAACGTGCCACCCGTTGTATACAGCGGATACATGGTTGGCTTCTTCTCTTTAACGATCTTATAAACAGCATCTAAATCTTCGATTTTTTGCACTTTACTCATGTCGATGCCGAGTTCATCGGCAATGTCCTTCCGGTACACAATGCCCCCTGACGATGCCAATTCTTTATTCGTAGGGACTGCATAATTTTTGCCGCCGATTTTGGAGCCATCGAGAAAAGCTGGATCCAAGCTATCCTTAATGCCCTGGCCATACTGATCGAGCAAGGGACCGAGATCTAAGTAAGCACCTTTGGCAACGTTCTTCGCATACCCGTTCCATGAGGCTGTAAATAGAATGTCTACGGGCTCTCGAGAAGCGATGATGAGGTTAGTCTTATCATCCCACGCTCCCCAATCGATTGGTGCGATATCTACCGTCGCGTTGATTTTTTCGGTCAAGATCTTGTTCAGCGCTTCCTCGACGATAGCCTCGTCCGCCTGTGGAGCTCCTTCGTAGACCAGCTTTATTTTATAAGGCTCCAGCTTCGAGGGCTCATTGGATGTGTTATCGGTGGTTGAGTTCGCTGATGAGCTCGGTGCGGCGCTTTCTTTTCCGGCATTATCTGGTGTAGCGTTGTTCGAGTTGTTTGAATTGCCGCAAGCCGTAGTGGCTAATGCTGA
Organism: Paenibacillus sp. FSL H7-0943; assembly: GCF_037963265.1. NCBI lineage: Bacteria > Bacillati > Bacillota > Bacilli > Caryophanales > Paenibacillaceae > Paenibacillus > Paenibacillus sp. FSL H7-0943. The sequence goes on along the minus strand of NZ_CP150148.1, from coordinate 3,500,629 downwards.
AATAAGCATCAGTGTGAGAAGCAGTGAAGCCTTGCTTTTCGTATCCTTCATTTTCAAGTAATCCCCCCATAAAATAGAATGATATGCTAAACCATATACTGGTTTTAGCCGTTTCCGTGCCCACGTAAGTGATCGGCAATCTTAGCCTTTAACGGAGCCTACTGTAAGGCCTCTGATAAAGTATTTCTGGAAGAACGGGTAAGCAAATACGATAGGTCCAACACCTACAACCACCATCGCCATACGCACGGTTTCACTTGGGAAGTTGATCATTCCGCCAGCTCGGGTAATTTCAGCCATCGCGTTCGGGTTACTGGATAAGTACTGGATGTTGACCATCATCTTGTAAAGAAAGTACTGCACGGATATATTGTGGTTGTCTGTAATAAACATTAGGCTTAGGAACCAGTCATTCCAGTATGTCAGTGTTTGGAACAGTGCAACGGTTGCCAGAACCGGCAGAGATAATGGCAATACAATTCGGATAAATATCCGTAGCTCCCCTGCCCCATCTATTTTTGCTGACTCCAGCACAGCTTCAGGTACGGTCTCCTTAAAGAAAGTGCGCATGATCAGTACCCAGAATGCGGACATGATCAGTGGCATGATCAGTGCCCAAAGTGTATCTTTTAATTCCAGCATCTGTACGTATACCAAGTACCAAGGGACTAAGCCGCCGGAAATCAGCATCGTTAGAAAAACAAAAAATGTAAAATACTTAGCCTGCGGAAAATTATTCCGTGAAATGGGGTACGCATACAGAGCTATTATGATGACACTTAGTATCGTACCTATCACCGTGACGGTTAGTGAGATTCCATAGGAATGAACGATTTGACTGATATCTTTCATTAGGAATCGATAGGCTGCCAGATTGAAATTTTCGGGCATAAATCGATATCCGTGTGTCATAACGGACTGCTCATCGGAGAACGATACCGAAAGAATCAGCAAAAGCGGTAGGATACAGAGCGCCGAATAGATGACAAAGAAGATGTTGATGAGGGTTGACGCCCATCCCGACAGCTGATTCTTTGGATTGGACCCAGATAAGGATTTACTCATTGTATTGGTCATAAGGGCTCCTCTCTTAGAACAGCGCGTTCTCGCGGTTAAAGCGGCGAACGACCCAATTAGATACAAAAACCAAGATGAAACCAACGACTGATTGGAACAGGCCTGCTGCTGAGGAAAGTCCGATATCCCCAACGGTCAGGAAGGTGCGGTAGACATAGGTATCGATAACGTTTGTCACAGGGAACAATGCCCCCGATTCACGTGGCACTTGGAAGAATAGGCCAAAGTCGGCATTGAAGATCCGGCCAACCTGCAGCAAAGTCATAATCGTGAGGACAGGCATGATCAAGGGAATCGTGATTTTCTTGATCTGTTGCCACTTGTTTGCCCCATCAATTGTCGCGGCTTCGTAGTACTCCTCGTCGATACCAATGATTGCTGCCATATACACAACCGTGTAGTACCCCATGTTCTTCCACGTGTTAATGATCGGCAAAACGATCGGCCACACTTCTTTCGTGAAGTACCAGCGTACGGAATCAAGACCAAGCGCCGGCAGCAACGTGCCGTTGAAGTATCCTCGCTCGTCGCTCATGAACCCATATACTAAGTACGAGATGACGATCATCGACAGGAAGTATGGCAGGAACATGATCGTTTGGTGTAGCTTCGAGAGGAAGCGGTTTTTCATCTCGTTAAGCATCAAGGCGAACCCTAGAGGAAGCGCCATGTTCAATACAATAAACAGCGAATTATAAAGCAATGTGTTGCGAATGATGATGTACGAATCCTTCGAGGCAAACAGATATTCGAAATTCTTCATCCCTGTCCATGGGCTTCCCAGGATTCCGTCCTGGTAATTGATTGTTTTAAAGGCAATAACGATCCCGAACAAAGGGATGTAGTTATTTATTACAAGCAGAACGATTCCCGGCAGCATCATTGCGTAGAACATCCAGTAAGTACGAAGATTCTTCACGATGGAAAAATTACGTACAGTACGTATTGGTTTCCTATTTGTAGGAAGCGGCATAGCTTTCAATAGAGTTGTTGCACTCCTTTCACTGTCTTACACACTCCCCACACCGTTGTTTAGGCGGTAATGGGGAGTTCAGGTTTTCACTATTGAGCCGTAACGTCAATTGTGACGTTACTTATTGAGGTTCTGTTCCCCACTGAAGAGCGCCTGCGATATAGCCAGTTGTATGGCTCCAATCGGTGTAAGTCGAATCGGTCGGATCGAAGGAGTAATCTCCCGTCTGCGTGTAGTTCGTCCAATCGGTCTTGTTCACGCGGATCTGAAGCTCAATGCTGGCTCCAGCTGCCAAACTTCCGGCTCCGCTCGTAAAGCCGATTTCCAGATAATGATCAGCTCCTGTCAAAGGAGCCGGCAACTTGACGAAGTCGCCAGTTACGTTGCTACTGCCGACAGTGGACCAATCGCACCAGAAATTCTGGTCCTTCTCCCCATCGATCGTGTAATAATAATGAAGCTTCACGTCGGACAGATTGATGGCAGTGGTACCGGTGTTCTTCAGCTTTATCCGTGGGCTCAACGAATTGCTCGTTGCCGTAACAGGAGAATTGTACTGCTGCACTTTGATAGATCCACTTTCGGCAGTGGGGGTATCGACCACGGAGACCTCAAGATTCGCACTTGCTCCTGCGCTAAAGTTGAACGTCAGCGTCGTTGTTCCCACCGGTTGGGCAGCCAGATATGCCTTCTGAATCGTCACTGTCGTGCCTGATACGGTGTAGTCCGTACCAGCAACTAGGGCAGTCGTGCCATTATTAATGCCGATGAGTGTGTTATCGTTCAGCGTCAAGGTCACCGGAATGTCGGTCTGATTCGCGATTTGCTTGTCAAAGGCAGCGGTCGTCGGACTGATCGTCGAGTTAATAACCGACGAATCGTTCACAGCAACGGATAGCGTAGCAGATGAACCGGCGTTAAACAGGAAAGTGAGGTTCGCCTTGCCGATTGGCTGCTGCGCGAGATAGCTCTTGTGTAGAGTGACCGTGTTGCCCGAAACGGTATAGTCCGTGTCCACAACGAGAGATGTCGTACCGTTCTTAATGTCGGTGAGCGTGTTGCCGTTCAACGTTAGAGTCACCGGAATATCAGCTTGATTTGCTGTTTTCTTATCAAAGGCAGCAGTCGTTGGACTAATGGTCGAGTTGCTGCTATTTCCGGTTGCGAATGCGGCAATGAATACCAACCCTGAATTCCAATAAACGGTATGTTCATTTGTAGTCCATTCTTGGAAGTTATCGGTATAGTTTTTGGCTGCAAATCTTGATATCTGGTTTCCTACGGTTATGTCGTTGGAGTATTTATTCGGTCCTCCGACAAGATATCCCTTAGGTACACCAGGTAATCCATCTGTTCTATACATGATGCTGAACGGATATTTCACGCTGTTATCACCGTAACCTGATACAAAAGATACGCCTACCGGGTTCTGGCCAAGAATCCAGTCTAACTGACTATTGTTAATCTCATTAATGATAGCGCGGTTGCTCTCAAAAGTTCCCAGTAACTTCGTACCGATGATCATTTCCATCGGTGTGTCCGCAACCTGCATGGTGATTCCCCAATAGTAGTTACCATCTTTTATGATGCTTTTCCAAGGGCTATCGTTATATCTGCTCACTTTGTCATTGAACCATTGCTGGAATTTATCCGAATACCAGCTTAAGACTCCGGAGTCCGGATTAGCGGCTTTCAGATAACTGAAGAAGCCTGTATTCCAGGTGTTTGCCCAACCACTGGCGAAATCAAGGGTATCCTCAAAAAATATTCCCATATCGGTGTAATTCGCCAGGAAATAATCATTGTATTCGGCATCGCCGGTCGATCGGTACAGGGAGCCTGCAGCCCACAGACGATTCGAAGCGTCATCCGTCACATCGTAAGGCCATCTGCCCGTGTTAGGCGTCCGAATATTTTCCGGATGTGCTTCCAGGTACCCCCATGCGTCTATTGCCGCATCCAAGCAACTTTGGGCAAAAGCCGGATCAATATTCTGATAAATTAAGTAGGCATGTGCCAATACACCGGCTGCGGTAGCTGTATCGGCGGTCGTTTTGATATCAGTCCGCGAGCTTACCGTATCCTTATCGATAATTTCTCTGTCTACCATATTGTCGTCATCCTGAAAGGTCACTCGCGCATAGAAACCGCCAGTTGCAGCATCCTGCATTTTGAGCATCCATTCCAGTTCCCACCTTGCCTCATCCAGGATGTCGGGAATGCCGTTTCCGCTCTCAGGAATATTAAATTGATTGTCTGTAAATTTCTCCGGCATCATTTCATAGGCCCAGAAGAGATCCGACAAGGCTTTGGCTCCTGCGTTAACGTACTTGCCTTTATCGCCCGCATCGTACCATCCCTTGGAAACATCTTTTTTGATGGAAGGGTTGGACATTAAAGGTACTGCGGTGTCAGGAGTAAAATCTGTTCTTTGATAATTTTGAGTGTATGGGCTGGTAATATTAATCCCGGTTCTCTGGTAATAGAAGTATCTCGTTACGTCATTTAAAAAGGGTTCATAGATTTCGTTAGCTTCGCCGATAGTGAACTTGGGCGAATTCTGAAGACCCTGCACTGAAACATAATATTTTCCCGGAATCGTTAAATTTGTGAAATCGGCGGTAAAAATACGCTCCCCGCTATCGATAGCATCATAATTTTTGGTGAGTACAAGCGTTCCGGAGTAAGCTGTCGAATTATTTGTGGCGTTAATAATGTTAAACGTAGTACCTGCATCGACCGTGAGCACATCCTCAAAACCGGTTACAAGCGCTTGCTTTACTCCATCTACGGGATACCCTAATTGATTGACCTTGATGGGGGCGTACTCTTTCTCCTTATCGGGAGACGTAACCCTAATGTCATTAAGCCACACTTTTAAAGGTTGAAAACCATTATTCTTGATGGATAATGCATCTATGGAAGATACATCAATTCCTTGGGAGACCTGAATTAGATCCTTTAACGGGATCTTCACATGGGTCCAACTTGTAGTAATGTTGACGTAGTTGTTAATGTTTACTGTAGTGGTAATTTCATTGCCGGCAGCTCTTTCGAATACCCGGTCTTTGAAGCCCAGTAAAAAGGACTCTCCGCCCGCATTTCCTTTGATATTAAACTCAAGGAATCCATTTGGATGATAAGAGGTAAAGTCATATGCTTTCCAGCCGGCAACCGTAATTAAAGCGTTGTACCAGGAAGGACTGGTAGGCGTCTTCGCATTCAACAATAATGAAGGCAATCCATTGTACATTGCTGTAGAATCAATGGGAAGCTTGCTGTTCTCCGTCTCCAATCCAAACCCGCTATCTCCTGCCCAGCCGTCGGATATATTACTGAATATTTGGTAATCTAGTAAGTCTCTCCACCCTGCAGGCGCTTCTGGGGTTGCCGCATTAGTCTTGATCGGATTTGAAAAAAAGATAGTCACAAACATAGTTAATGCCAGAAACACGCTTACTTTTTTCCTCATTACCTCTCCTCCTAAAAAGTTTTGTGAGCATAAACTGCTTCGCTCCGCTTCATACAAAAATCAGTTCGAAAGTTTACACTTAGTTAGTGAGAGTTACTCTATGATTAACTTCGTATACCATCACCTCTTTTTTTGAAAACGCTTTCTAATAAAATCATTTTAATTCACGAAGTTAATCCTGTTATATAGAAGAAATAAAGGAACATAGAAGAAAACAAGCCACAATATTATGGCTTGTTTTCCATGTACCAATTATTTACTTCTCTCGTGATTACGTCGCCGCCATTCTTGTAAAATTGGGCTACGAACTCATCAAAGTAGGAGATCGGCTTCTCGCCATAAATGATGCTCAGATAACTCTCCGTTGCGAGTTTCTGCAGGAACACTCCGTGTTTCTCCATCCCGTCCGTTAAAGGTCCGTGGTATCGGTTTGGGATTTCGAGTCCCTGCTCGGCAATCGCCACCCCAGCCGCCGTAAGTTGAGCCGAATTTAAACCTTTAATGGCTTGTTCGATCGGCGTCGTCACTATGGCTTCCGAATTTTCAGATAATTTTCTGATTGCATCCGCATTCATATAAGGCAAGGCTGGAGCGCCACCTGTCAGCGGATAGAGCATCCAGCGCATATCCATTGAAGACCCGTCCGCAAGCGGCCACTTATCATTTGGCACGCCTTCAGTCGCGAAATTGACAGTAATGACCTTGTCGTTCATGATCACATAATCGTAACCTTCGTGAAACCCTTTTGCGAATCGGGGATCGAAGTACGGGTCATCCGGGCCGAAATTTTTGGCAAGCAATTTGTTATAATAAGCGAACCAGGCTTCCATATTCGTGAAATCCTTGCTGAACACCGTGTAGATACCGTACAACGGCTTTTGTGCCTTGCCCTTTAACCCATCTGGTCCGGCAGGAAGGGGGTAAGCCTGCCAAGCCGCTTCGGGATCGACCTTCACTGTATCGCCGAGCGGCCAGGCTCCCATCCAAAACGGGCCGAACATGACACCGGCCATTCCGTTAACCGCCAGTTCGGACGCTTGGCTCGGGTCCTGCATGCCTGCATCCCTGTCCATATAGCCCTTCGCCATCCAGGATGCCATCGTTTCCAGGTATTTCTTAGCATCCGGGTGTACGGCGCCAAAGATCAAGCTGCCCTTCTCGTCTTCATTCCAGAACAGTTTGATGTCAGACGTGCTAATCATCTGCCTTGAAAAAGCTCCGGCAATCGCATCTGTCTGCCCCATCCAGCTCCAGGGACCTTCCTTCAGCGGAACCGCTAGACCAACTTCGTCATCTTCGCCATTCCCATTAGGATCTTGTTCAGAAAATGCCTTCAGCACGTTCTCCAACTCACTTATCGTCGTAGGCGGGTTCAGCGACAGTTTCTCAAGCCAATCCTTACGGATCCACATGACCGTTCCCTCATCTCCTGCACTAAAACGGGGAAGTCCATATATCTTGCCGTCTTTGGTCACTTCTGCCATGGTATAAGCGTACTTCTCCAGCGCTTCTTTTAGCTTAGGATGAGCATACTTCTCGATGGCATCATCCAGCGGAAGCAACTTGTCGGCTTTGAGCAGATACTTCAGGATGTCTCCTTCAGCGCTAAGGGTGTCCGGCAGCTTGCCATTCACAGCCAGCGCGAGCCGAATTTTGGTATCTGCATCTTCGAACTTGCTGACAATCCAATCAAACTTCGTGACGATTCCCAGATTATCTTCCATCCAGCGGGTATGCACGTTGTCTGTAAGGCTTTCATCTGGCTTGAATGCGTTAGGCCGATTCTCGTCTACGATTCCTGTTGTGATCGTTATAGGCGGATCGTATTTAAAGTCCCATACCGGCTTCTTTTCCCCATTGGATGTACTGTTCTGTGCCGTTTTCCCTGTGCTACTTAAACAGCCGGAAACTAGCAGCACTCCGCTCAGAACTGCCCATAGAAAGATGGCCTTTCTTTTTTGCTTCTTCACCGGCCCAATCCCTCCATTCCCGATCGGTATCTGTCCCTGAATTCCTGCGGCGTCACCTGATAATAGTCACGGAATTTCCGAATAAACCAGTTAGTATTGGGATAGCCAATGCTTTCACCAATATGGTAGATTTTATTATTTGTATGCTTGAGCATCTCGCAGGCTTTGAGCATACGCTGCTCGTAAATATATTGGGATACGGTAGTGCCTGTACACTGCTTAAAGATTTTTGACAGATGGTTAGGATGTACGAAGACGCGTTTGGCCAGCAAAGTAAGTGACAAGTCCTTGTCCAGCTCCTTCTGGATGTAGAGTTGCGTCTTCCGGACGATCACCTGGCTGTGGTCCTCGGTCTCCTCCCCTAGCTTATCGCGAAGTGTGCGTAGTAAGTCGAGCGCCCAGCTTTCCAGCTGCGACGCGTGCAGCATTGCTTTTCCTTTTACGAAAGCCGATTGCTCAGGAGTGAGCATTTGGGCCAGCGTCCTGCCACTGCGATTCGCGATATACTGGAAGGCATTGGAGAGAAAGAAAAAGACGTCGCGCATGAGGTAAGGTGAACCTGTATGCATAAGCGGTGACACGAACGCTCGGATCTTAGCTTCCGCCGCTTCCCATTGCTCCGTTTCCAAAAGATGTGTCAGCAGAGGCGTTTCATAGAGCTTGCGCATAAGACGCGCTTCCTCTTCATTCCGCTCTGGCACCTGCCCATCCGAAAAACTGTCACTATCCAATCGTGATTTAGCTGTCATATAACTAGCTTGCAGTTCTTCCGGGAATAGACAGTCGGTTTCTCCTACAGAAATTTCACCTTTAAGCAAACGCTGTACTTCTTTCTTTAATCGCTCTATCCGCTCAAGCACCCATTCCGGTTCGGGTGGTGCTCCTGATAGGTCGTATACCAGAGCGAGCAGGTTTCCTTCATCATCCGCAGCCGACCAGCAGTCATAGCGGTCCATCAGCAATTCTTCCAGCATGTTTGTTACCGCGAACCGGATCAGTGACTGCGAATAGAGATCTTGTCCGTCGAAAGGGGAACCCAACCGGACAAGGCACATCGAGACATGACCTGGTATTGGAAGAGGGAGGTCAAACAGCTTTAACTTCTCCGCAAGCGCCTTGCCATTCAGATTTCCGCTGAGCACTTTGAGCAACAACCCTGCTTTCAGTTCTGCACTATTGTCTCGGTAGATACGGAAGCCCTGTTCGATTGATCGCTCCTGCTCAAGCTGCTTAATGATCCGGCCCATTGCCGTAAGTAGCTGCTCGTCCTTCGCGGGCTTCATCAGGTAATCGAGCGCTTGCAGCTCAATCGCTTTTCGGGCGTAATCGAAGTCCGCATAACCTGTGAGCAGCAGGCACTTCAGCCCTGGAATACGAAGCCTGGCCTGTTCGATCAGTTCCAAGCCGTTCATGCGTGGCATACGGATATCCGTCATAAGGATGTCAATGGGGAAGGAGTCTATCAGAGCAAGTGCCTCGCTCGCGCTGTAAGCCTTCCAAACGCGGGAGATACCAAGTGTCTCCCATGGAATCGTATCTGCCAGACTGTCCGCATAATGTTTCTCGTCATCAACTACAAGCAGGCTATTCAATGCTCTTCCTCCTTCGTTTCTTCTTTCATCCCCTGTCTCCAAATCAGCCTCACGTTTAGACCACCCAGTCTGGACGGGCAAAACTCAATTTGAGCGTCTGAACCGAAGTTGCCTTGCAGTCTTTGATATACGTTCCAAAGACCGCAGCCTGCATATTCGCTGGCCGGAATATGAAGCTCCATTTGCAGTTGGTCCATCCGTTCTTTATTTAATCCTTTTCCGTTATCCTCCACTTCCAAGTGCAATTGGTCTTCATTGACGTAAACTCTAATTTCAACCCGGCCTGGATATTCGACGTTCTCAAGTCCATGCACGATCGCATTCTCCACGATTGGTTGGATAAGAAGCCGGGGAATTCGCAGCTCCGCCAACTCTTCAGGCAGTTCGATGCTGTAGGACAGTGTCTCATTGCGAAGCCGTAGAATCTCGAGGTGAATGCGCACGAACGCCAGTTCTTCACCCAGGCTGACTCCTTGATTATCCATTCGCGTCGTATACCGGTAATAGTCGGCCAGATGATACGCCATGTCTATAACTGCCCGATTCTTTCCCATTTTGGTCATATTAATGATGAAACCCAAACAATTGTACAGAAAATGAGGATGGATCTGTGCTTGTAGCTGTTTTAGCGTGGCATCGCGCGCAAGGATACGCGATTGTAGGACATTCTCGATGAGATCTTGGATCTGCGTCGCCATCTCGTTAAAGTTCTGCATCAGGAACGTGAATTCATTGTTTGATTTCTTCGGTAGCCGGTACGCGTAATCGCCCTCCTTAATCCGCTGCACCGCACGCACAAGTTGGAAGATAGGTCGATGTACGTTCCAGTACAAAGCAGACGCGGCGGTAATACAGGATAGGAGCAAAATAATCGAAGAAGCTCCAAATAATAACCTCTGTTGCTTGATAGGTCCGATAATCTGGTTAAGTGGAACAGAATCGACGAGATGCCACTCAAGAATATTGGAATAATAATAGGTAATCAGATAAGGCCTGTCGTCGAAGGAATGAATTAAAAAACTTGAATCCCGGCTATTGATCCTGTCGCCTAATTCCGCGATAATTTGGTCCATCTTGGGCCCATCTGCGGATCGGCTGGCGATGATGGCATGTCCTTCTTTGTAAAAAAACGGGTTGTCAGAGTGACCAGATTTGTAGGTATCAAGCAAATTTTCAAAGCTCCACTTGTAGAGGTTAATGCGAACGGCAACATCCAGATCGTCCGGACGGGCTGGTTTGTAACCCGTAGTGACATAAGTTCGAGTAAAACCGGAGCCAATCTCCAAATCTTCGCTGTAGCTCCACCCTAGCGAAAATCGGCTATCAAACTCTTTAAGGTCATATTCATAGGAGGGGGAAGAAGAAATACTATCGTCTCGTTGCGGGAAATAGACGGTCACGTCATTGCGCCAGTTGCCCGATGCGCTGGCCAGTGACAGCTTCTCTTGGATCAGCAGCCTTGTCTTCATTAGGGAATAATCGCTCATGTTGAGGTTGTAAAGGTATTCCAGCACGTTCGTGTCAACGAGCATAGGTGCGGAGACTAAGTCGAACTTCTCAATGCTGGCATCCAGTTGTGCCACGAAAAGCTCCATCCGGTTCAGGCTGGCTTTGATAAGCTCCTCCTGTATGACGTTGATGCTCTTAGAGGTAGAATAATAGTACAGCGCCACGACCGGAGTTAGCAGAATCAGCAACAACACTAACATTTTCTGAAAAATATTAAATTTGATCCGCATGGGATTTCCATCCTTGTTTTGTAATTACACCTCAACCTGTATTTTACAATGGATAGAAAGCGTTTTCTATACAAATTCTTTGCGTTTCAGCAAATTAAAATAACCTCATTCCCAATGAACTCTACTTAGGAATGAGGCTGCGTTAAAATTTGAAGGCATTATCAACCGTTATTTTAGGACTCCCCAAAAAGAATCTCCGCATTAAATATCTTGCGATCCTGCTATTTCCCATCAGTTTCATGCAGGCTAGCGAGAATTTTTTAACCCCTTTAGGGGATTTAACGGCCATGCTGATTATCAACTGTTGAGCAAAATGCACAAAACGAATTTCCCGATTACGAATGGGCTGCAAACGATCTAAACACTTGTATTCATGATTTGGCTCTAATTTTGATGCAACAATAAGTTCAGCAGCGACCAGCGCTGTTTCAAAAGCCAAGGACAATCCGATAGCTCCGAGTGGTGAGGAACAATGTGCAGAATCACCGATTAGAATACAACCCTTATTATGCCAATTGTCCACCATGAAAGTCTCTGATTGGATAGAAACAAACGATTTGAAATCAATGATCTTTTCAATGTCTTCTTTAAGCTCGGGAAAGGCCTTTATGAATTCAAGCTTTAATGGTTCGATGCCTTTGCTTTTTATGGAATTCCATTGGTCTTTCTTCATTGTAAAACCTATCTGCACACAATCAGAGGAATAAGGAAGCCCGATGAAGTTACTAAAATCAGACAATCTGAAAAGGAGTTTTTGATTTAGCTTGAACTCATTAGTCGATATTTTGCACCAGATTAAATCAAAATCTTCTTTTTTATACTTAAAAGAAAAATCGCTTGTCTTCCTAACCGTGGACATCCGTCCATCCGCTCCGACTACTAAAGAAGCATGGATCGCAGTCATTTGTCCATCTACTAAGGCGTTTACTCCGACTGTTCGATTTGCACTTTTAATAGTTGAAGTGACCTTTGCGTTAAAAATGAGCTCAAAATTACTATAATCCTTTGCCAGATCATAAAGAAAAGTTAACAGGACGGATTGTTTTATTTTAATTGCGTAAGGTCCCTCCGGCATTTCTTTTTCATAATCAATTTGAGTGATATATTTCTTATTATTCCATATTTCAGCATTAAATAATTTTATATGCTCATACTTTTCAAGACGCTGTTCCAGATTCAACTCTTTCATGAGCCTTACAAATCGAGGCTGAAGAACTTCTCCTCTGAACTTGCGATTAAAGCTTGTTTGACTTTCCAGTACGGTAACTCTAATTCCGTTTTTGGCTAACAGCAGCCCTAGAAAGAGACCAGAAGGTCCACCACCAACAATGCAAATCTCCGTTTCTTTATTCATTCCTATCACTCTGTGGGTAAAGTAGCAGCCCGTTCATTTTTCACTACTGGAACCCTAGCCGATAATCTAAGAAAAAGAGAGATTAAAAAACCTAATAAAAGAATAGAACCTAATATAGTAAAGGATAACGAATAATTTTCTGTTTTTAGTAATTTCAAAGCTAATATCGGGCCTGTGCTAGCGCCTAGGAATAGAATAAATGCATTGAATGAAATCGCAGACCCTCTTGCATTTCCCCCTAATTGACTGACGATTGAGATGATAACGGGAGTTACCAGCGCGATACCAGCCACAAATACAACGCTCATTAGGACAAGAAGTGGCAGGTTCGTACTAAAACCTAGAGCAAGCAACCCAATTGCAGCTAAAGCTAAGCCTCCCCTTAGAACAGCGGCCATTCCAAGTTTTTGAGCAATTCTTCCGGAAAAGGGTGATAAAAGCATCCCCGCGATTCCAAATGCACGAATATAAAGGATATCCTGTGAGGAAAGACCAAACTTAGCTGAGCTTAAATAACTTCCCAAAACGGTGTACATGCCAACTAAAGTTAATAGAAGCATAAAGGTTATCGCAAAAGCCAAAAGCAATTGTGATTGTTTTAGCAGAATTGTCATTTGTTTAAACTTCCGCAGAACATTTTCTTTCGGTCTTAGCATTTCATCTTTAGGAAGGAACCTCATTACTATCACTGAAGTAATACCATACACAATCCCCAAAATAAAGAAAATAGCACGCCAGCCAAGAGCTTCGTTAACAATCCCACTAAAAACCTGACCTACTATACCTGCCATTAACAGTCCTGAGCTTATAAATCCAACGGCTGTTAGTCTTTTATGAGGCGGGAACATCTCCCCTGCATACACTAGCGCAATAGGTGCAAAAGCAGCAGCCACTAGGCCTTGCACTCCTCTGAGCATAATAAGCCCGTAAAAACTATCCACAAATCCTAATGCAAGCGTAACTACGGTTAACCCAATAATGCTGGCTACTAAAAATACTTTACGTCCATATCTGTCTGAAAAAGGTCCATACAAAAGACAGCCCAGAGCATAACAAAGAGAAAATGAACTCCCAATCCAAGCCGCCTCACTCGAGCTAATCTGAAAGGCATGTGAAAATACTTCGGATAATGGAATTGTAATATACATGCTAGTTAAAATAACTAAACCACACCAAAATAAAATAATCGTCATTAATGAATAGTTCTTATTGTAATTCTGAACGTCTATCGTCTGATTCATAAAGTAAATATCCCCCGGTTTACTATTAATTTGCAACAGTGATGCCTTCCAAGACATGGATCAACAAATCGTTTATGTAATCCGCATCCGGAATTTGTTTATAGATGAGAATTTGAAAGTATATGGGACCATAAAGCAGATCTAAAGTTATATCAAGGTTGATTGCTGGTTTCAATTCTCCCTTATCTATGGCTACTTGGAGTAATTGTTTGGCTTCATTTCTTTTTGTCATTAAAAACAATACGTAAAAATCTTTCGCGATTTCTTCGCTCTCTGTAACTATAGTTAAAGTGGATTTCCCGATTTTGCTATTGAGGATACGAGCTAAAGCTTCAAGCTGTTGTTTGAAGTTATCCTGAATGGATTTATTACTATCAAATTCAAACTCTGATTCTACGGTCATTAGAAAAGCGTCCAGTACAAGACGTGCTTTGTTTTCCCACCATCTATAGATGGTTGTTTTGCCTACTCCAGCTTGTGCTGCAATCGCCTCAATCGTTAAAGATGAATAACTGTTGGATTCTAACATTTCAAGAGTTGCAGTAAGAATCTCTTTTTTACTTCGAGGTTCTTTGTTTTTCACGTTCATATTCATTTCACCTCCTAGATGTTATTTAAGCATTAAAAGGATGTAATTATAGAACGATACGTATCGTTTCATTTGTTACACTATCTTATATCATTTTCATAAAATTTAAAATAGTTAATTTGAAAATTATTATTTTCTGGATTTAGGCATGCGTTAGATGACGAAACATAACTTGCGCATACAAAAATTAACGCTTCGGAATGGTCCGAAGCGTTAGTTTTCGTGGATATTTGCAATTAAGGATTCGATGACTAGTCCAGATACATCATTCCACTGATGATGGCTAAAACTTGAGCTACATCTGTTATCGGTGCAATATCCTTTAAAATTCTTTCCTTTGTTGGATAGATTCTTTTATCCAATCATTTAAAACGGATGTACTAACAAAAATTTCATCTCCGATTTTAATAATGGGAAACAACACACCGGTATATGCACCTTGTGTTTTCAACATTGTTTCTTCTGTAGTAATAATCTTGCGCACTTGAGATTCAGTGATGTTTAAATATTTAGCAGTTTCTTTAAGTGTCATTAATGGTTTATTTGAATATTCATTGTTAATTGTTGGACTTATAGATGACTGACTGCCTTTGATGATAAAACAACCAGTAATGATTGCAATTCCTAAAATTATTGAACTAATAACGTTACTAAGATTTTTCATAGATATTCCCCCGCTTATTTAGTTCTTGTAATTTTTGCAGCTAATAAACTTCTTAATTTTATTTAGTTTGCTACCTTTAATAGAAACTTGTTCGTTTTTTCAATAAAGCACCATTTCTAATTCTTATTGTAATACATCAGAAAAAGATGAGTGTTGTACTTAGTTACATATTACTCCTCAATTTTATTCGACACACCACATATTTTCAGCTGCTCTCATTTTAAAGTGAAATAACTAAAACGTTCAGCAAATCATTAGACCCATGAAGATTGTGATAAAAGACAAGCAAAGGGAACGCGATCGTTACAAAGTTGCATCTGGAGAGAAGTGCCGCTTATCATACTTCCATCGTAAAACACTCTGGATTAAACGAAAAATGTGCATATTACTATTCATTGTTTCTTTTCTTATAGATTCTATATTAGCATTTAATACTTTTAGTATAAGCAACTATTACAAGTCATCTTCATGAAATAATTACTTATCTCCTATTTTTATATTAATAATATATTTTTCTAAAAATTAAAAAAACTTATTGGTGTAAATGGTGCTAAACTTTGTTCTTTATTATTATAAAGAAGTTTTATTTCTGGTTGAAAAACTATATTCTCCTTTTTCTTAATAATATAATTACATTTAATTTCATAAACTTTCAGTTCTTTTAAAATTTTTTTATCAACTTTATTTCTGAATTCTTCCTTAATTTCTTCCTCTGCATATATATCTGGATTAACTTCTACAGTAACAATTTCAATAAAACTCTTTACTTCTTTCGGATAAATTAATTCTGCTTTTATATCACTAGTAATAATATGATTTGAATCTAATATCTTATACGAGTATGAATACTCTTTATTTAGTGCTGTTACATTTTTAGGGGATATCGGAGATTCCATTACGGAAATTCCATTTTCCTCACCAGAATAAAATTGTAAATATACTGGACTAATATTTTTTTTAAAGGTTTTACTTCTTAGTTTTATTTTGATTTTATCAAAACCCAATTTTTCTAAACCTAATATCCTATCAGAATTTAACCTTATAGAAAATCCTTCTACTAAAAAATTCTGGTCAGTCAATTCCCATTCTATATCGTCTGGGCTAAATTCAATTTCATCCTTTTTTTCATTGGATAAAGTTATTGTTATATCCGATTTATTTAATTTTTCAAAAGTATCTTTTTTTAAATTTGATGTTGATCCAAATAACAGCAATGACGAACCATTATTTTCTGAATGTTTTATATTGATCGTATATATCCCAACTGCTTGGTTGAATTCTAGCTTATTTAGTATATTACTAATGCTATTAGATTCACACCCAAATACTATTAATAGAAGAGCTACTTCAATCAAAAACATTATTTTTTTCAAATAGTGTCAATTCCCTTCCAGTTATACAGATATAAAAAAGGAGTGAATAGTATGTATCCACTCCTTTTTTACATTAACTAAACTCTTAAACTCTCAAACCTATTTCTGCTGTTATAACTCATCTTTAATATCAAATCTATAGAGCAACCTGCTGTAATGCGTAATATTGGTCATGTGCTTCAGTAAAAGCGCTGCCTGCATATTTAACACCTAACTTAGTAACATCATAAGTATACTGTTCTTGGTAATATCTTAAAATAATCCTACCTTTGTATCCTTTAGTAGTTGGGTACGAAATAGTCTGTGTCGTTGTGAATGCAGCACTTGAACCGATCGTTCCTGAAATATTGGTTTTTAAAAACGCTACGTCCACTCCACCACCACCCGTAACTGAAGCAGTGACAGTTGTGGTTACTCCTTTCGAAACTGAAACAGTACCAGGATAAGCAACGTAATCTGAGACTGGCTTAAATAAATTATAACTTATAGGCTTACTTACATTAGAAAGTGTGTATGTCGCTCTTGCCAAATAATTTGTTGCATCGGGTTCATTCGGCGTAATTGTTTCCAGTTCTGGTGTAAAGCTGCGCTTGGTTGAATAGTCACCGATATATGTTTCAATTGCACCTGGTTCATTTACAGTAATTGTATCCTGTTCGGATTTAAAGATACTCTCGGATGCATAGTCACCGATATAAGTTTCAGTTGCGCCGGCTTCATTTACAGTAATTGTATCCTGATATTCTGATGCTGCAAAAGCGGTTGTGCTTAGACCAAAACAAAAAAAGCATGCAAGCAGCATTGTAAAAACTTTTCTAGTTTTTTGTGTTCTTACAGCTCCACCCCTTTTTTTTAAACCACCTATCTTAGTACAGTTTTTTTCATATCGCATCAAAGTCACCCTTTCGAATTTATGGAATTTTTCGTTAAAATGTGTTATCCAAATAATAGTTATTTACATCATCAACAATTTAGTTTCAAAAAATATCACAAGAAAAAAGTAACAACAATTGTACTTATTAATAAATCAATATGACCACCCACCTTCATATGAATAAAATAAAGACATGTATATACTTTTAACATTAACGCTTAACATTTAATGTGTATGGATAAATTACCATTTAAATCATTATTTTGTCAACAATAATTTAATAGATACCATTATTCTCTTAATTATTAATATAAAGTAAAAATCAACGGTTGATATAACGTGAAAATCGATCTATAATTTTAAGATACTATATTATACTGGGGGAACCTTTATGTCCTATACAAAATTGACTAATCGGGAATTAGAAATCATGCATATTTTATGGAAGGAACCCCACCCTCTTACCGCGACAAATATTTTTGAGAAAATCGAGGAGAAATTTAGTATATACAGCATACAAAACGCCTTACAATCGTTACTTACTAAAAATGCAATTGAAGTTGCAGCTTATACAAAGGTTTTTAAAACAACTGCAAGAAAGTACAGACCTATTATCACTACAAATGATTATGCAGTTATGCAATTTGCTCAATATTACTCAACGGATGATGCTCAAACTGGTATTACAGAATTAATCTCAACATTATTTAAGTTCGAGGATGAAAATATTGATATACACACGATTGATAGATTAGAAAAGTTAATAAAAGCGAAAAAAACAGAGCTTGAACAAACGAAACTGACGCAAAAAAATGGGGAGGTCGATAGATGATAACCATTTGGAGTATACAAACTACTCTATTAGTAAGTAGTTTGTTTATTTGCTTATATTGCCTTATAACTAAAAAATCATCTACTATTAGTAAAGTTGGTGTTCCGGTTTTATCCCTATTGCTGTTACTTATTACAATCAGATTACTTGTTCCAATAGAAATACCTTTTGCTCATACTATCGAATTACCAAAATTCCTACCCATAATAAATGATTTTTTTAATTTTTCTATTTATTCATTCAGCGATCAAATAAAGATTAACTTATATCTTTTTTTGGGTGTTATTTGGTTATCGGGAACACTCATAAGTATTAGTCGGATTTTTCAAAGATACTCTAATTTGTGTAAATTAATAATGACGTGTTCTATCAAGAAAAATATAAACTCTGAACTTTTAAGTGTCCTCCAGAAGGAAATTAAAATACCTAAAAATTTAAAGTTAATTGAAACCTCATTGACTTCAGTTCCCATGATGTATGGTTTTTTTAGACCCACAATTGTTTTTCCAGTACATAATTTTACTGATCAAGAGGAATATTTTATTATTCGGCATGAATTGCATCACTATTTTAATAAAGATAATTGGATTAAAACTATCATTGAACTGTTATGTGCTTTTTATTGGTGGAATCCTTTTGTATATCAATTGCGTAACCAAGTGGATAGAATTTTGGAAATAAAAAATGATCTTACCATAACAAAAAATTGGGAGGAATATAAACGGCTTAATTACCTCGAATTTCTTGTGAATACCTATAAAAACTCTATAAAATCTAAATATATGCCCTTTACTATGGACCTTATTGATAAAAACAGATCTACTTTCATGAACCGCTTTGAGCTACTGTTATCAAACAATAAACCTAAAGAATCATGGTTAAGGTTTTCAACCACGAGTATATTAGCCTTATCATGCTTTGTGTCTACATTATTTTTTGTTGTACAACCACGATATTCTTTTCCAGATAATTACGCTAGCACAGCTATTGATATAACGCCTGATACAGCTTACATAATAAAAAACAAGGATGGTACTTTTGATATTTATCTCAATAAATTAGGTTATTTCACTACCATACAAGAGATTAATCCGTTTTACGATAAGTTACCTATCATAAAAATGAAAGAGGACGATATTAAATGAAGAACCAGAAGATTTTCAAGAGGATCATTGGAAGTATTATAATCATTGCTTTTTTTAGTAATTTTTTGAGTGTACATATAGAAGCTAGTTCATATACAACACCACTCGAACAAAGTGACTTTAAAATATTTGCAGACGTACTGGAAAATAAGATAGTACTTATTGACGGTAAATGGTATGAAATCGTATTTAATAGAACTACGGGGAAGATCATTAGTAAAAAAGAAATTAAGCGGAATTAGATTATCTGCACGAATATAATTTTCTGAAAAATGATAAATGAGCTAAAAAAACCTTAAGATGCACGAGCTACCAAAGTCAAAAATTAAAGCGAGACCGTACTTCAATATAGAGAGTACAGTCTCGCTTTTTCAATATAAATTAAGATCATGGATAAACAATACCTAGCAATTTCACAGAAAAGTGTGGCTACACTAGCTGCGCGGCTCGGGTAATTTATCCACTAGAATTGTAAGGTCAACAACATCGGATAGTTCAGTTAGCGAGCTACAATTCCCTTCAGAATAATTACCTTTGAAGGGAATTTTGTAATAGATACGCTTTAATACCATTCACAGACGAAAAACGAAAATGGTTTTATTCTGTGTTTTACCACTAATCATTAATTATATTATAGTGTCTCAGTTCACAATCTTCCATTTATTACCAGAGTATATTTTTGCTCCGTTGTATAGGAGTCACATTCATCATTAGTGATATTCGCTTCGAAGAAGTTATCGTACTCTATGACTGTAGCATCCAAGTAAGAAGTAACCTCAGCATCACAATAAATTCACTAGTAACACTGCCTCCATCCAAAGACTCGACCAAAGGGCTGGTTCGTCCAACCCAACGATCCTTAATAACAGAAATAAGTGGCTGAATAGCGTCCTGTGATTAGTGTGATAAATGCTATTCTTCCATGTTTACCACTCCTTACTTCAAAAGATATTTATTAATAATTGTAGCTGTTAATGGATACATGTGAAAGGAAACAACATTTTTAATTATTAGATCTTTCGCCACCTATTAATAAACACTTTGTAAGCAAAAAGAGCTGGAGCCAAGTGAACTTGGCTCTAGCTCTTCTTTGGTGCTTACAATTCCATTACTCTGTAAATTAAAGCAGCGGCTTCCGCACGTGTGGTCAGGCTCAGTGGTCTGAAGGTACCGTCGGTATAACCGTTGACAATTCCTGTCTCCCGCAGGTACTCAACCGCATCCATCGCGTAAGAACCGATTTGATTCTCATCGGCAAAAGTTGCTGCCTTGCCGGAGATATCCGACTGGAGAGCAGTTAAGCTCAGAGCGCGAAACAGAATAACAGCCATTTCTTGGCGGGAAATAGGTTCTTTTGCGGCAAATACGCCTTCGCTACGTCCGTTAACAAGCTTTAGCGCCTGAGCTGTTGAGACAGCTTGGTAATACCAAGCATTTGAACTCACATCTTTGAAAGTACTGCTACTCTCGGCTTGAAGTTCTAGCGCTGATACTAACAGTTGAACAAATTCCGCTCTTGTAATTTGCCGGGCAGGCTCGAATTTGCCCCCGCCTGTGCCATGAATAAGATCACGGGAAGCCAAAGTTTCCAAGATGACTGTGGAGCCTGAATCAACATCGGAGAAGTGGATATTTGCATTAGCTGCAGCATAGAGTCCAAAATCCCTTGTTGTAAACGTTGTTTTGCCTGTTCCTGATACGTATTTGGAGTTTTTGACCACTTCGGCCACTCCCTCGCCGGTAACAGAGTAGACGATGGCTTGATGTGGGACTTCATCAGGGTTTAATTCATATCCAAATGATACCTTCATTGCCGCAGAAGGGCTTAATGTTTCTTTGGACTTACCGTCTACCGTCATTGAGATCCGGAACAAAGCATGCGTTTTCCATTTCTCTTGTAAGGCAACTGGAAGGGTTGACGCATCAACAAAATGGATAGATAGCTCCAACTGCCGGGCACCCTCTGGAATATTCTCACCTAAAGTGTTAATTGGAAGTGTTATTGTGGCAGCACCTGCTTTTACAGTTAGGGAAGTAACATTATCTTTTAGTTCGGGAACGGGCACTTGAAAAGCCACACCACTGGCAGTCGCATCCTCTTCAGCAAGCTCAAGTACTAAAGCTCCATCTTGCACTCCCTTCATCGCTTTTTGGAGTTCTCCTGTGGGAAGCTGTGCAATTTTCATTCCTTCAGCACCGGGTGAACCCTGAATGCGAATACGGCCCGCTGAAATTATATTCACTGGATTAACTATTTTTCCTCCACTACTCTCATTTGTGTTGCCACTATTATTGCTGCCGGACGAATTGCCGGGCGTATCTGTTCCCCCACCTTCTTCACTCCGCACTACATTCAAAGTGTAGGTCTTAGTTGTTATGCCGTTCGCAGCGGTAACTTTAACATCGATTCTGTTATCTCCTACCTTAAGCTCACTTCCGCCTGTTACCGTCAATTTGGCTTCTGCATCAGAAGGTGTCCCAGTTACAGCCACCGCTGTCTTGGAAAAGGGCACATTTATTGTATAGGTCAGTTTCTTACGGTCAAACCCAGGGATGTCTGTACCGTCCATACTCAAAACGCTCAAATCGGCATTATCACTCAGTGGGGTCTCTTCTTCACCTTCTACGTTCATAAACTGGAAGGTGCGGAAAAGTGAGGCGTCCTTCGCAGCGCCAATGCCTGATCCCCATTCAATATATCCTTTTCGACCCGCGCCATCATTATCGTTAACCAGCATGGAGAAGCTTAAGATATCGCTCGCCGCTGGACGGATCGGGCTTATTTCGCTCCAAGGTAGTGCCAGTGCATATGATGTAACCTTGGTCGCCTCATCTCTGGTCACACTTAAAGTTCCCTTAGTCAACACTCCGGTAGCTGCACCTTTCATGGACAGCCAACGATATATTTGCGGCCCCTCTGGGGTTTGCGAGATTCCGTATTCATACCAGGATTGACTATCGCCCGGTACACCGGGAGCAAGACTGAACTGAATACTGTCATTTTGCCAAATATTAATCCCGGCGGCATTATGGCTGAATACATCATCGCGGATATCGGCGGTCAAATAAATGTGTTCTTCATCCCAGCGTAGTTGCGCTGTTCCACTAAGATCATCCGCACCCTTATATCCGTTGAGCAAAGGGGTTCCGTCCGCAAGATCAATCAGAGCTGGACTTCGTGTATCGGACTGATGCTGCATCCGGTTAATATCTATGTTTTGCTTGAGGTGAACTGTCTCATAACCTTCAAGGTCAACTGTCAACTCAAGAGGATATTTAACCCCTTCAGAGAATCCCGGAAGTGGAATTGAATAAGTAAATCCACTATTTGGGGCAATTTCAGACAATTGCGATTCACTACCGCTGATCTGACCAGTCTCTTCCCCTAGGGTCCAGGAAATCTTTTTAATTCTCAGAGGATCCACACTGGAACTGTTCGTAAATTGAAGTTGTAGCGACATGCCGCCGTTATTACCATCTGTAATATGAGGAGCAATTTTTAAACCTTGAAAATATAGTCGCAGATCATCTACAGGGGCTTCTGGAAGAGTAGCAGGATCAAGTCCGGGTCCATTATAAGCTCCAATATTCGGTGGAGTTGCTGCTGAAACGGGATTGCCCCAGTAGTCCCGCCCACCGTTGTCTGCAATGATGGTACCGGCCCCAAGTGCAGGTGACCCCTCTCTCAGCTTGTAACCGTCCACTGTATTCCAACCAATTCCGGCGGTGCCCTGAGCAACTAAGAGTGGATTTGCTGTGATAGGATTGGTATTTTCCGGCTCGCTTACTGGATGGTTGCCATATAATAGATTATGGTCGAAGCTACCGTTCACCCCTGGCAGATTATAACCTCCTTGACCAAGGTTGTAGACCAGATTGTTCCTAAAAGAATATGGAGCGTTAATATTTCCTGCGTCATCCCATTCATGATCGATAATTTTGGTGTTTTGCCCAGCTCCGATATAGATAGTATTGTTATAGATTTGTGTATCTGGCGTAACCCCGCCTGCAAAATTAAACGTATGCGTTAGATCATTCTGGCTGATGTTGTATCTGACTACATTGTTAGAGGAGCCTGTCAGCACTTCCGGAGTCAAACGGGCATCGACAAAAAGCATGAATCCGCCTTTGTTGCCATGGCTGTAATTATATTGAACCACACTGTCCATCGTATCGATATCCAGATTGAAGCCCTGACCATCTCCCTCTGGTTTGTTCGTGTTAAAAGACTCATTGAACTGGACGATATTATTCTTGCCGCGAGTCGGCCAAATTGCGGCAGAGCCGTTAAACTCGCCTTCTTCGGAATAATTTCCGCCTTCCTCCGCTATGTTATGCTCAATCACCGCTCCATCCGCACCGAAGGTGAGAATACCGTCGCTGTCGGCTTGTTTGACATAATTTCCACGGATCGTAACATTGACCGTAGCATAGTCTGCTCCGTTAAAACGCTGATCCCATACCACAATACCGGTCCGGCCTATCCGTTCCACTGTATTGCCCTCGATCCATACCCCATCGAACTTGTCCGTGCCCGTCGTTCCGCCCACATATACGGAGATACCTCCAAACGCATGCGGGCCACCTTCGGCTCCGGAAACCGTCGGATAACGGAAACTGCTTGATACATCATGGACATAGTTATCCTGAATGCGGATATTACTTAATGTTCCTCCATTAGCATTCTCCACCATAATACCTTCCCGGTAAACAGTTCCCCTCTCGGAAGCATAATTAGTGACCTCAAGATCCCGAATCACCCAGTTCGAGGCGTTACGTAGGTATACAACTGCTCCGGCCATGCCTCCACCGTTGATAATCGGTTTGCTTCCACTCCCATAGGCAGATATTGTAATCGGTTCTTCATCTGTGCCGCTGCCCTTAGGATATAATTGTTCGTTCCAGATTCCACCCTTCTTTAACAAAATACGATCCCCAGCTTCAAAGGTAGTCTGATTCACTATAGAAAAGGTCTTCCAGGCAGTCTCCGGTGTTTTTCCATCGTTGTTGTCGCTGCCTGCAAATGAATCCACATAATATTCTCCGTCTCCACCGCTGCTCCCTCCATCTCCAGGCAAGCGGTTGGATAAGGTGACCGATCCTAGTTGCATCAGCCAGGGTGCGGAATCACCGCTAAGTTCTATTTTTAAGTAATGAAGTCCGGAAGGAATCCCCTGTGCCGGAGTATAATTCGTCCCGGTCCAAGCCGCATCACCAGTGGCCTGTGGAGGTTCATGAACAGTAGAAAGTTCTGTCCAAGTGGATGCATCCGCCGAACCATAGAACTTGATAGTCCCGCTAGACCCGGCAAAGGAATGCATGCGGGCTGTGAAATGTTGCAGATTATGCAAATGGTACACGAGTGATTCTGCTGAGTCTGCTGTTCTCACCGCACGAGAATGATCTCCACCAAAAAAAGCGGGATTGCTTGTATCTAAAGACCAATTTGTACTGTGTGCATAAAGCTGTGCAATGTCGTCAAGCTCATCAACAATCGTTTTTGGTGCAAGCGACACATTGGAGAGCGTAAGGTGCCCAAGCTGCATCAGCCAGGTATCGAGGTCACCACTGACTTCAATTTTGACATAATTGACACCATCCGGCAGCGCCCCCGAGGGTGTATATACTGTTCCGTACCAGCCAGAACCGGTTGCGGTGGGACTGTCGTTGATGGCTGGAAGCTCCGTCCAGATATCTGCATCTGGCGATCCGTAGAACTTGATAACAGCCGTGGAACCAGAGAAATAATATGCTTGAAGCGTAAACGACTGAACTCCAGTCAAAGTGTAAATGGCATAGCCAGTCTCCGTGGAGGTTCTGACCAGCCGGGCTGCATCTCCTTCGAAAAACTGAGGATTACTACTGTCAATTAGCCAGTTCTCGGACCTGTGTTCCGCTGCCGGTAGGGTTGAGAAATCATCGGCATTCGTCTCTTCAGCATGGGCAGAAACGCCCATTACAGGAAGCACCGCTGTGAAGATCAGCACCATTATAAGCAGTGATTTTGCGAGTTTTTTGAACATTATTGTATTATTCCCCCTTGAACATTTATTGGATGGTATGGTTTGCGAGATCTTCAGCCATCGGGTAATTCCATTCCACGACAGCTTCGGACAGCTTTTCGTCCACAATGGATCTATACTTCTGCTGCGCCAAATTCAGTGCGATGGCATCCTTCACATGATCGAACGGCTGAATAGCTGCATCATCTGCCGACAGGCAGTAAAGTAGGTGGATAGCCCCATTTTCAGTAAACAAACCGCTAAACTCTCCCGGCGCCAGTTGCTCTGCGGTAAGCAATGCCTTTGGATTTTCCAGAGCTGCTGTTCGCCGTGAAGCACTTGTTATTTTCACCTCGCCAACGTTTACGCCAAACTCTTTTGCCTGGTCTTGGAAGCCTGTGCCTGAAGAATCTGTTGCTGCTGTCGCTGTTGCTATTGCATGGAGCTTTTCCATTCTTTCTAAGGCTTTTTGCTGATCTTTGTACTCTGTTTCTGGGCCAAAGGAAAGCGTTGCCCATTCCAGACGAATCGTTCCCGGCAGAGAATATTTCGCAATTAGATTTGCTGTATATTCCAATTTCACCTGTTCGTCTGAAATCACGATACTTCCGTTACTGCGCATGGCCTCAATCGTGGCATCCTCAAGGTTGCTCATGTAATAATTGAAATAGGCCTGCGCCTCCAGATGAAGAGGACCATACACCACCTCCTTATTCGCTGCTGCCTGACTCCGCCGATTATTCTCGCGCTCCATCTCCTTGAGAAAACCTTCAAAACTGATATCCGTTACGACTCCTGCTTCTTGAGCAAGCTGTAGCTCCATCCGCTTCGTCAAAAGCTGAGTTTGAGCTGTATTGATCCATTTCTGCATTGGATTTTCGCCGGAATAGTAGGCAGACCAGAAGTCTATTGAATAGTCGGCGTTGTAAGTTTGTTTAAAATAATCAACAATCAGTGCCCGATTCATTTGAAGATGCCAGTTGAACTCCGCTGCTGTGGCCTCCTGCCCGTTAAGGGTCAGAAGCATTTCTTCTGCTTGTGGAGCTTGCATATTCTTCGCACCAATCAGCAGCAGGCTTCCTGCTAACAGAGCGGTCAGAATAACGATTAGCTGATTTCTTTTGGAATGAAGTTTTAGAGTCATAAGTTATTTCCTCCTCTCTCATCCTCGATGTTAAGCGCTTTCATTCTCTTCGATATTAGACATGTTTACGTTGAAATAACAGGCGGGAAAGCTGCGAAATGGTTTGCCATTTCACGATTTGACCGTAAAGCCCAGTTTTCGCCCTATAAAAAAATGCTGTCGGAGAATAGAGAAGTTACGTATTCGAACGTGGAATGTTGTACAATGTGCAGGAATTCAGCGCGTTTGTCGGGATTGAGCAGCAGATTGTTGTATATCAAGCATGATATCCATGCAATTACGGGATCGGAGTGATTTATAGAAAAGTCGATTTGCATTCATCACTGATTCAGTGTGTTCCTCAATTTTTTTTGATTGTAAAATCATCTAATAAAAACAAAGGCAGTCCGGAATTTTCCAGACTGCTTTGCATTGTTCTTAAGACTGATCTGTGCCCGAAAACATACAGAAATTCAAGACTCCACCTTTGACAATCTCGTCATGTGACAGAGAGTGGTGCTCCCATAGCGATCCGTTCCAGTGGACCGATTTGCTGTACACATTGGCGGGGCTGTTGTTCTCTGCTTCAATGATCCATTGCTGCCCATTTTCAAGCTGAATAGTTACCTTATCAAAAAGCGGGCTGCCGAGCACATATTCAGGAATTCCGGGACTTAACGGGTACAGGCCGATGGCGCTCCAAATAAACCAAGCACCCATGCTGCCGTTATCTTCGTCGCCGGGTAAACCATCCATCTGGCTGCTGAACAGTTCGGCCATGGTTTTGCGGACCCAATACTGCGTTTTGCACAGCACACCGAGTCTGGCAAATATATAAGGAATGTGGAAGCTCGGCTGATTGCTGATGGCAAACTGCCCCAGATCGGCGGAGGCCATTTCCGACATTTCGTGTATTTCCAAACCATAGGATCCCACTTTAAATACAGGTTCCTCAGCCATCAACTGATCCAGACGCTGGACAAAAGCCTCTTCACCGCCCATCAGCCCGGCTAGTCCCGGGAAGTCGTGGGGCACAGCCCAGCTCCCCTGCCAAGCCCCGCCTTCACAAAACGGATTACCCCACTCCAGAGGATCAAATGCTTCCTGCCAAGTACCGTCCTCATTGCGACCTCTCATAAACCCAACTGTTGGATCAAACAGCAGCTTATAATTCTGTGCCCGAGCCATAAAACGCTCATAATCATCCATTTTGCCAAGTGTTTTGGCAATCTGCGCAATACAGAAATCTCCGTATACATAATCCAACGTGTTGCTTACACTTTCATGGAAACGGTCATGCGGCAGATAACCCTGCTGCAAGTACAATTCAAGGCCCCTTCTGCCCAGCTTCTCGTCCACTGATGGACGATCTGCATGCTTCAGAAGACCTTCATACAGTACCTCTGTATCAAATCCGCCGATGCCCTTAACCACGGCATCCGCAGCTGCGGCATCAATCAGTGTGCCTGGCATGGCACTGCGCTCCCCTGGTGACAGCCACTTTGGCAGCCAGCCGCTCTCCTTGTATGCCAATGTCCACGCCTGCATAATCTCACCCAATAAAGATGGGAATAAGATACTGTATAAAGGAAGGCTGGTTCGGTATACATCCCACAGCCCGATATCCGAATACATTGGACCCTGGCAGATGCTGCCATTAAAAGGGCTGTAATGGATTTTCTCGTTCTGCTCGTTATATTCATGCCACGTTCTCGGGAACAGGCAGATTCGGTACATGCAGCTGTAAAAGGTGCGGAGGTTCTCTTCATCTGCGCTTTCAGCAACAATGCGCCCCAACCGTTCTTCCCAGCTTGCCTCTGCTCTATTCAAGATCTCTCCGAAGCCGTCTTCCCCAATCTCTCGGTTCAGATTAAGCAGCGCCTGCTCTCCGCTAATAAAGGAAGTCCCGCACTTCACTCCCACTATGCCAGATTCCGGTGCAGCTATTCCTACATAAGCGCCCAGTCGTTCGCCAGTCCCTTCATGGGTCCCCAGTGGCTGATAATCTCCGTTAAAGATTCCCGACTCCTCCATGTGAAAATCCCTATCGAACTGGAACACGAAATACATCGCGAAATTATCGGGCACCCCGGCGGTATGGCCTCTTGTGTAGCCGGTGATTCTACGTTTATCCGGCTGGAAGGTGAGATGTGACTCACCTTTCAGAGGTGCTATAATAAGCCTGTTCTGCTGCCTCTCAGCGAAAGTTATTCTTATCGCTGCACAACGTTCGGTTGGAGTCAGCTCAAGCCGGGTGCGGTAACGTTGAAGAAACACATCGAAATAGTGAGGGGACACTTGCATCTCTTCCGTTTTGAAGGAAGAAGAACGTGAACCGGGACTGAGGAGCAGTGGACCTGTCTGCGGCAACAGGATCAGATGCCCATAATCTCCGATCCACGGGCTGGGCTGATGGGTCAGCCGGATGCCCTCTAGGTGGCGATGGCGCGGGTGGAAGAACCAGGTTCCACCTGCTTCATAGGTTTGCGGGCACCAAGCCGCCATACCAAATGGCATCGCTGTAAGTGGCAGTGTATTGCCATGTGAATACCGGAAATCTGACTCCGTCCCCTGTAATGGATTTACATAATCTAACCAACCCAAATAGATACACTCCTTTAGCCAGTTTTCACCGGCTCTATATTCTCCGCTCTTTACTGATACCGGTTAAGATAATCGGAATACTTGAACATCTCCAGCTTCCACCCGCACAGTCAGTTTTGTAGTTGTGGGTTTCAATAGATTCATTGGTTGAATTTCAGCGCTGCCATCATCAAACCACGGTTCGACAGAAGTATAAACAATACCCAGCGTAACGTCAGCCTTAACCGCCATATCCCCTTCATTATGAACATAAAGAAATGCCCCTCGGTCCTGCTCACCTTCCCACTCGGAGAGATCCGCGCGGACACCGCCGCTTGCTTGTACATACGGCTGCAGCTTTAGTTCCTTCTGTAATAGATCCCGCACCAGCTGAAGCGTTCCGGGATGTCCATCCTGCCAGTAGGCAGCCGCAAGCAAGGTACCGAACCATACGGCACGCCCGTTGCCATAAGCGGCGGTAGTCAACACAGGCATGCGGTCCTCGGCAAATTCAGCCAGTACCTTCACATGGCTTTCCAGCTCGATATCCGATTTGTAATAGGATCCGTGCGCCGTATCGTCTGCTGCCGATTCCTCCGCCTTGCTGTGCTCCATAACATTCCGCAACGGAATCGCTGTCCGTGATTCGAACGCAACCTGATGATAGCTGTGATCCAGGTTCTCAGCGGAATGAATCCAAGTCTCACGGACCCCGAACACCTGGTCAAATCCATAACCGGGCACCGTATAGCTGTGGCAGCCATTCTCTGCCTGAAGTGCACCGAACGAGCATTCCGAAATCAAGATCCCGCCCTTTTCCACCCACTCGCGTAGGATGTCACACAGTTTGCGGTTCAAATATAGAGGATAAGGCATCCACAAGCAGTGGTATTGCTCCAGTGTCTTCTCGTTAACATCCGTCTCATGCAGAAATTCAACTTTATAATTGAGCTCATGCAGTAGTTTATGGGCGCCTTGTAAGGAATCGTTGTAGGTGTCCAGATGATCATGTGCCGCAAAGTTAGCAACCTGGTTCTGCGGACTGAACAGAATGGCAATCCCGTCTCCGCGCCGTTTTGCATGCATCAGCTCTTGCTTATTGTTTTGCACCAGCTTATTTAGATGAGCCATATCCTTGTACCATGGGGTTGGACTTCCGTCCAAATACACACTGCCCCATGCAGGGGCCTCCTGTCCCAATATCTCTGGTCTGTACTGCCAGAACAAATATCCCGTGATGCCACGAGCGAGCGGGGTCAGAATATGCCGTTTCATTTCCCGCAGGTCCGGCTGACGCGGCTTCATTGCAGTATTGCCTGGCAAAGCATGAATCTCCGAATTGATAATGGGTTTACCTTTGGCGGCAGAGATCAGTAGATCAGCAGACCAGGCCGAGGACCCAAGGCTATTGCCTGTCAAGTCACAGGGCTCAGCCAGCTTGAAGTCGTCCGAACCCGCTGTAATCATATTAAAGATAGGGGCGGGCACAGTGTGGGCCATAACAGGATGCAAAAGATCCAGTGACTTCACTATATCTACCCGGCTCCGCAGCTCATCCGTTAAAGTACCGGACATGAACAGGCGCCAGTCCACCAGATCATTAAATACGCCTTGTCCACGCGGTGCCTCTACTTCCTCCCAGCTTCCGTAAGTCCGCTGCCATGATTCATTGAGAGCTTCCAAAGTAACATATTTATTTTTTAGCCATTCTTGGAACACCCACAGCGATTGCTCGCAATAACACACCTGGTTGTCAAAAGACAGCTTGCGCTTGATTCCTGTGGTTAGTTCAGGCTCATTCCATAAATCCCAGACCCAGAGCGCCGGATGATCCTTAAAAGTCTTCACCGTCTCCGCCAGAAACTTTGCCTTTTCTTCGGCGGCAGCTGCATGATGATAACAGGGCCCCGGCGCTCCGCCGATCTGGCGGCAGTTAATCGCCCTTGGTTCCAGAATGGAACCGTCCGCTGTAATCATTTTGGAATCAGGATATTTTTTATAGAACCAGGCCGGCGCCACGTCGAAAATTACATTCAAAATGACCTTCAAACCATTCCTCTGCGCAATATCCATTAGCTCCTGAATATCATCGAAATGATAGGTCCCTTCTTTGGACACACTCGCGCGCCATTGTACCCAATATTTCACACAATTGAAGCCCTGTCCGGCAATATTGCTTAGGTCTTGTTCCCATTGATCACGGAAGGGGGTCGGGGAACGGTAATATTGAAACCCAAATGGAATAAATGAATCTTGCATCTAGTGTACTCCTCCTACAACGTTCAATTTCGATCTCTCTATGTTTATAAAAGCGCTTACTGCTCTTTTACGCTTAAAGTCTATCACAGTGGATTTTGCAAAAGTTAGGATGGAATCCTATGAAACGGTTTGCGAAGCTGTTGAAATGTTTGATCCTTACGCTACGTGGCAGTCACTGCGCAGAGTCACCGGGGAACATACTGCGAAATCGTTTGCGATCCTGACAACCTCAGAAATTATACCTCCTCTTTAAGAGGTTTCATGTTTATAATGGCTGTAAGACATATTAGAAACTACTTCGAGGTGAAGCCAATGTTGAAAGCGCTTGTAGTGGATGACGAATATCTGGTCCGCATGGGCATCACCCAGACCATAGACTGGGCAGAATACAACGTCGAGATCATAGGAGAAGCCAGCAATGGCGAGGAAGGATTGGAGCTTGCCCTACAGCACCGTCCAGATGTGATCATTACCGATATTCGTATGCCGTATATGAACGGTCTTGAGCTCATCGAAAAAATACGGGAACAGGACATGCTCGTAGGGATTGTCGTGCTCAGCGGTTATGACGAATTTCAATATGCGCAGGCTGCTTTGCGTTATGGCGCCTCCACCTATTTGCTAAAGCCCATTAATATAGAAGAACTTGCAAATACAGTTCGAAGCGTCGGGGATGAAATCCTTGGCAAAAAGCAACTCTCCAAGCGGTATTCACAGCTTAATGAGGAAATGGCCTCGATCTCCAAGCAGTTCTGGCAGGATTTGCTGCATGACCAACTGCATGACGAAGAGTTTATTTCAAATAAGATAAAATTACTGGAACTGCAATTGGAACCTGGAAAAGCTATCCTACCGCTGTCCATTACCTTTCCTCCTGATAACGGCCTTCAAGGAAATACTGTAGGCAAAGCGCTGGAGGATGCAGCGGCGACTATTCTGGAAGCGCATTCTTTTGAGCAACTGTGTCTATTCCGGGACAGCCATCTGGAGTGGGTTATGATCCTTCGGACCGGGGAACCAGAGCTGGCCGGAGATTCTGCACGAAAATTGGGCAAACAACTATCTGAATGGAGCCAACAGCACTTCGGCCAGGCCTTAAGCGTCGGCATAGGTAAACCTGCGGGAGAATGGAACGGGATCGTAGATTCATACCGGCAGGCTGTACTTGCTGCGCAGCGTGCCCTTTCTGGCATAGAACGTGTGCTGTATGCTGAAGAAGAGGCTGGAGCTCGGTGCCGGCGCGAAATCAGGGACGCACTCGCTTTTATCCGGGAGCACTATGCCGGAAACATTACCGTTGAGATGGTTGCTGCGGCGGTCTTCGTCAGTCCAACCCATTTGATGCATCTGTTCCGTAAAGATCTGAACAAAACCTTTTACGAATGTCTGACGGAATACCGTATCGAGGAGGCCAAACGTATGCTGCGCAATCCGAAGTATCGGGTGTACGAGGTTGGCAATCAGGTCGGCTTCACCGACTCCAAATACTTTAGCCAGATCTTCAAAAAAATGACGGGCATCCCGCCGAGTGAATATGCAAAAACCTATGGGTAAGCGGAGACTAGCCAACCGGATGGATTCCTGGATGAGGCGGTTCAAGATCAAAAGCCGGATTGTTGTTGTTCTGTTAGCAGGACTGTCTCTGCATCTGGTGCTGATGCTCGTTATTTTCAATTTTTATTCCTATACCTACCTGCAAAAGGATCTGTACCGCCATGTCGTTCAGACTCAGCGCCAAATTGGGCTTAGCGTGGAGCTCATGGTCGATGACATTCAAATGTTGTTTCTGCGGTTTCTGGTGAACAGTGATATCTACCAAATCATCAATAATGATTCCCTGCCGTCAGCTGATAAGGAATCGCGAATCGGAGCTATCATCGACGGTATGCTGGCCCAGAACGACCTGGTGGGTAACGTGATTATCAGCACCAACGATAATATGCTTTATTCTTACCAGTCTAAGGAGCAGATGCTGGAGGTGCCTGAAGCCCTGTTCATCAAACGCATTCAGGAGAGCAGCATGCCTGTTGTCGGTGAGATCAAACGGGATGGAGAAGGCAATGCGTATATTCCATTCGGCCAGCAGTTCCGCAATTTCAATACTGGACAAAATATCGGGGTCGTGATCATTTATGTCAGGGAGGCTGCTTTGGCGGACCTGTATTCCTCCAGCTTCACTGGCATCGGCTACTCCTTCCTGACTTCCGACAATCGGATTATTTCTCACCCCGACAAACGGCTCTTGGGCAATTTTTTGGAGGAAAACGCCCCTCTTCGCCCAGGTAAAAAAGAAGGCTATCGTACCTGGTCAGATAACGGAAATTCCTACATCATTGCTACTTATCCTTTGAATCCCCGGTTGGAGACACTTGGGGTCAGCTGGGAATTCACCAGTGTGATTTCCAATCACAAACTGCTCTCGGGAATCGCCAAAGGCAATCAAAATGCGCTTCTGTTCGCCAGCGTTACCTTTATTGTGCTGCTGATTTTTTCCTTCTATCTGGCAGCCAAAATCACCCGTCCACTGCTGAACTTGAAGAAGAAGCTGAGCCTGTTTGGCAAAAAAGATCTGGCCGCTGTTTATGAACAGCGCGGTCAGGTTGATGAGATTTTTCAGCTTGAGAACAGCTACTATCAGATGGTGGAGCGGATCAGCCAATTAATGCTGGAGAAAGATGAGGAGAAAGAAAAGCAACGGAAAGCTGAGCTGACCGCACTTCAATCACAGATCAATCCCCATTTTCTCTACAACACACTGGATGCAATTGCCTGGATTGCCCGACTGAAGAAGCAGCCCGATATCGAACGGCTGATTTCTTCATTAGCTACCTTTTTTCGAATCAGCCTGCATAAAGGCGACAAGTTCGTGACCGTGGACGAAGAAATCCGCTTGGTGCAGAGTTTTGTGACAGTTGAGCAAATGAGGTTTCCGGATAAGTTCGAGATTGAATACGAGATTGAGGAATCGCTGCGCAAGGTTCGCATTCTGAAGCTGATTCTTCAGCCTATTGCAGAGAATGCGATCAAACACGGCATCAGCGAGAAACGCGGGATGGGCCGAATCTGGATTAAAGGCGAATTAGTGGCAGATGAGATTCGCTTCACAGTGACTGATGACGGGGTGGGATTTTCCAACGGTGCGACGCTTAGCCAAGCCAAGGAAGATGTGTTGTTTCAGAGCGGGTATGGACTAAGAAATGTGGACGAACGAATTAAACTGGAATATGGTCCTCAATATGGTTTAAGTATCTCCAGCACACCGGGGCAAGGCACCACAGTTACGATCAACTTGAAGAAGGAACTGCCCAATTAGCGAATTTAGTTTATAAATGCGGACATAACAAAGAAATCGATCCTTTTTGAGTGGGTAGGCGGGACTTCTACTTTGCTTAAAAAGACGATTGAGTAGTGGCAAATTAAAGATACTTTCGAGAATTATAGGTGCTTTAGTTGTATTTAATACAGCTAAAGCACCCTTTTTTTGCAGCGAGCAGAAGTTTAAGTGTATTTGGTACATCTATACGTTCCAATTCTGTTGGCAGCAACTAACTTTCCGAATAATAAGTGTACTGAATACAACTATATCTTACTTCATCCGTTTATTGCCCACGCTAGATGTATGAAATACACTTCGGTTAGCGATTTTCATGATTCAGACTCCATCTTATCTTAGTCTTTCATTGTTGAATTAATCTTCAGGTACAACTGCTTCAGTGGATTAACTATACTGCCGCTAAGCACTGAGATCAGCAGCCAGAACACTATGAACACTACGATGTTCAGGGCGAGCATTAAATACTTAAACGTTCGCAGCTCTGCATTCATGCCATCTGCTGAGATATAGGTGACAATCCGCTCTGCCGATTCCGGTAGTGGATAGAGCAAAATCAGGCCGTCAGCCGTTTCCCGCTCCAGCAGATCTGCATCACCTCTGCCTGTACTATTTTGATCGATACCCTGTGTCACTGGCTCAGCCAAGGTAGCTTTTTCCGAAGTAACTAGTGCTGCTTTGATCTCCTGCAGGCGCTCCTTCGGGACATCGGCAGCACTCAATAGCTTCCCGTTTCCGGTCAGTAGGTAAACTTCATTTCCCCCGTAGATTGTATTCTCGCCAGATAGGTAGAAGCTGTAAAGCTTGTCAATCTCCACTTCGAGCGAGAGCAGACCAAGGATGTCTCCCATCGAACCCTGAATTTTTACTTCAAGTAACAGACGGTCGCGCAGATCCGAAGGTGCATTCATTAGATGCTCCCGGTTGAGCACCGTCCAGCGCAAAGCCTGCTCTCGGTTATTTAGAAATTGTTCCATCCCTGGTTCTTTTTTGATCTCTGCAAAGGGCAGCAACCCGGAAACATTGCTTGAGGAGTAAGTTCCCCCTGCTTCTCCCCAAATGTAAATGCCGAGAATGTCACTACTGGAAGAACGTATGCCCTCAAGTATCGGAGAGATTGCCCCGTCATATGTTGGTTTTTTCAGCGCATTCTGCACCACCTGGTTGTTGGATATAAGCTTCGAGGTCTCCTCCAGCCAGTTCATGAACAGAAGTGTATTCTTATGCTGCTGGCCAGTGTACTGAACGGATAGCTGCCGCAGCATGTCAAGGCTTCTATGCTCCATAGTACGGTACAGAATGAAGCTCGAAGCGACAATATAGACAGTAATGAACAACACCAGGACTAGGCGGATATTGCGGCCGAACGATCTGAACATATGACTTCCCCATCCCCCTCCGGTGTATGAATCATGAAAACAAAATCAACTGAAATCAGACTAACAGCTAAGAAGACTAATGTCGATCTCCTTGTAAAAGGAACCCTCATCTGTCTCATGCACTTCATGATTAGGCAGAATTATTGTAATTGCCGATCCGGCTTGCCAAAAAGCTTTCATGTGGAAGATCTCCTGTCCTGTTACTGAACGGATCTCCCATTTGATGTTTATTGGGCCGATACTTGTACTTACGGTTCCGCTGGCCTGCCGCAGTTCTCCATAGTGGGGCTTTATAGTTATTCCCTCTATTCCTTGTTGGACACCCAATATCCCTCTGGTGAACTCAGTGATCGGCAGTGCGCTCCATGCGTGGCAGTCACTTCTGGTGCCGGTTGAATCTATTTCTGGAAGTCTAGTGAGATTAAGCTCCAACTGCTTCAACCACCGTGTCCATAGTCCGAACGAGCGGTCATACATTCCGCATTTCTCTAGCGCGCGGAATAGATAGTAGCTCATCGGCAACGAAAGCTTAGCCAGTGATGTGTCTGTTAACGTTAACTCCAGCAGTGCCGCCCCTTCTACAACATCCACTGTGCCCGCCAAAACCGCCCAGACCTGCGTGTGCTGGCTATGCTGCGTTCCCGCAGTTGCCTCCGGACTGTCGCGGAACAGCAGACTGTTCGTTAGCCGGCAGCAATCCATTACCGCAGCGTTGACCGCCGCTTTGCGTTGACGCAGTTCACCAGCAATCTGTGTCCAACCGCTGGCTGCAAGCAATTCAGCCGCTTGCTCCAGCGCGGCCGCATACATCAGGCTCAGTACGGTTGCGGGTGCATCATCCGTACAATCCGGTGCGCCGAGCGGCCATTCCTCCACCCAATCGAAGTAATTCCAATATTGGCGGGGCGTTCTGTCCACCAGACCCTCCGGAGTCAGATGTTGATCGAACCAGTCCAGCACAGATAACAGCGCTAACCGGTACTGATTCACCAAGGCCATATCCCCGAAGGATCTGTAGTGGTCATGAATCATTCCGATCCAATATAGGGAGAAGGAAGGAATGACCTGCGGCAGCACTGAGGGATAGCGACTTTGCAGCATCCCGTTTGGTAGCTGAGAGGCCTTATAATCTTCCATAGCTCTCCGCGCTAACCGGTCGTCCCCTGATAATAGGTACGTAAACTCCATCATCAGTTTGGTATCCATGGTATACTGCAGCTGTTCATAATACGGAGTATCCTCGTAGGTCTCATGCATGCAGCGCTGAAGTGTTCGTACACTGAGCTCCCATAGTTGGTTATATTTTTCATCGGAGCAGTGAAAATTTCCTTCCGGCTGCAGTGGATATCCGGTCTCCCTATAGCTAAAGCTGGAAATCGTTAGAGGCTCGACACCAGCCTGCACTTCCAGCCGTACATAGCGGAAGGTACGGAACCAGAACGGTTCGTAGATTTCCATCCGCGCAGAGATGCCGTAACCTGCCGGGTGATAGCTGTCGTAACCGCCTCTTAATATATGTTCCTTCGTATTATCGCGGACAGCTTTGCGGCGAATCTCATCATCCCCCGTTTCTTCTTCATAACACTCAGCGCATAGTAGGGTAATCCGGCTACCTTTGCCTCCAAGAAGTCTAAGCTGCAAATACCCTGTGGTTAGCTCGCCAGCATCCAACTCCAACCAGAAATGTTGCCCTGCTTCTAATGTTATTCCAGCGAAAGGCACTGCTGCGTTGGGTGAAGCGCCGCCATCTCCATTTTGCAGCTCCAGACTATGCCCTTCCTCAAAAAAGGCTTGCCCTACCCCGCTACTGCTGCGCATCAGCTTCAGAAAAAATTGCTTCCGCTCATACAACAGCGGAATCGGACGCCGGGCCAGCTGCCAAGGGGTTAATTGGCCATATTCATCCCGCACCGGTTGCACAATTCCGGTAGCAAGCCAGGCACTGTCATCATATTCGGGCAGTGTCCAATCCAGCAGCGCTTCGTCACCCTTCACCTCTTCCAGTCCACCCATCCAGCGTATGATCGGAAACTGCTGGAGCTTATAGCTGCGATCCTTAATACTTTTCCATGAGCTATCCGTATTTAGCTCCTGTACTAGCTGCCCGCCTTGTGTAACTGCCGCTTCCACAAGCAGCCCGCCTTTTTGCGAGCGCCAGACGGACAAAGGTCCGTCTTCACCCAGTTCAAAGGGCGTAGTCCCTGCATAATGAACGACCATAACAGCAAGCACATTTAAACCTGGTTGTAGAACATTGTCCAGACTGAATTCTTCATAATACTGTATATGACCATGTCCTTTACAAGGACCGGCCCATAAACGCTGCCCATTGACGAACAGCCTGTAGCGGCTGTCTGCGGTAATGGCCACATCCAGGGTGCAGGTCTTTCCGATACCAGCTGGCAGTTCGAACACTCTGCGAAAGTACGCACGCTCGTGCTGCTGTTCCCTATCCGCTGATCCCTGCTCCTCCTGCGGCCAGATCCAGCGTGCTCCCCAGTCTCCCCATTCTTTTGCTGCCATGTTATGCATATCTCCTTTATCTCATTTAAGTAGTTAAGGCAATCTACGCAGAAACGGCATCGCCGCCCTTCAGAAGGACGACGTCGCCGTTGGTCTACGTTTTATTTAACCTTATCGAGATAATCACGTTGGAATTCTTCGGCAGCCCTATCCAAGATCTGTTGCGGATCTGCGTTCTTGTCCGTCAGTACGGTTTGCAGTACGATATCCAGCTTTTGGTACAATTCCTGTGCGTTGACTGGTTCTTCCGCCCGCATGCCTTTGCTGCCATTGTCCATATAATCACGGAACAAATCCAGATTGACGTTGTTGTATTTGTCGAGAATCTTTTGTTCTTCTCCAATCCGTTTCTCATCAGTCCAAATCCGCAGCCCGTAAGGCCCTACGATCAGCCCTTGATCGCTCAGTGTCTTCTTCTCAATATCCCAACCGGTCAGTGCCTCTTCAGAGGACTCTGGTGTAAATCCGTAGGTTTTTAGCCATTTGAATCCGGCATCAATCTGCTCAGGTGTTACATTAGGCGAGAACATATATAGGCCGCCACCGAGCAGGGTTACAGGTTTCCCGATTGGTCCTACTGGAAGCGCGGACATTGCCACATTGTCCTTGGACATCTTAGTCTGTTGCTGGATGACCGGTGACCAGTCATTCGTGCCGAAGCTCATAGCGACCTGATCGGTTCCGAACAAGCGGAACATATCGTTCGTAACATCGACCAGATTGTTGTCGGGCAGTACATCATATTTCCATTTTAAGTCCTTCACATATTGCAGGGCCGCTGCTGCTTCCGGCGAATTGAACACCGCCTGCCATTTCCCGTCTACCTGTTTTTCAAATTCTGCTCCGTATGCCCAG
Organism: Paenibacillus sp. FSL H7-0943; assembly: GCF_037963265.1. NCBI lineage: Bacteria > Bacillati > Bacillota > Bacilli > Caryophanales > Paenibacillaceae > Paenibacillus > Paenibacillus sp. FSL H7-0943. Next base: position 3,461,679 of record NZ_CP150148.1, on the reverse strand, counting down.
GCAATGTTCATGAACATCCAACCGCCTTGACCACTTTTTGTAGGCAAGAACATTCCGGCTTTACCGGTCTTTTGTTTAATAATCTGCGCAGTTTCTGCTAGCTCTTCATATGTTTTAGGAAATTTAGGAATCCCCTTGTCGTCCAGCAGTCCAGCCTCCTTGAAAAGATTCATATTGTAGAGCATACCGATGACGTATCCGTCCTTCGGAATCCCATAATACTTGTCGTCCTTGGTAACCATTTTCAGCAGATCTGGATTGATCGCCTTGTCGTAGCCATATTTTTTCATCGTATCCGTTATGTCAGCCGCGTAATTTGCCTTGATGATTTTGCTTGTTTCTGTAAAAAAGGTTTCGTATACCGTCGGAAGCTGGCCGCTGGCCGCTTTTGGCAGGAATGAGCTGACATCATACCCCCATTCATCTTTGTCCACAATAATTTCCGGATAATTGGCTTTCATCTTCGCCATGACCTGCTCATACTGGGCGATTTTGGCTTCCTCATTCGGCTTTGGCCAGTTACTGACCTTGATCGTCACCTGTTGATTGCCCGCTGTCTCCGTCTTTCCTCCGGCATTCTTCTCATTGGAGCCGCCTCCGCAGCCAGCCAGTCCGGCAGAAAAAAGCAGCGTAAGTGCCAGTGCAGCTGTCAGGTTCTTGGTGTGTCCTTTTTTCAATGTAATTCCCCCTAGTCTTATTGTTAAAGCATTCTTCGCAACATGTAAAGCGCTTTCTTTTTGAATCTGAAATCATCTTAACATGCACCTTCTGCAGCACCCTACGGGGCAAAACTGTGAAATGGTTTGTGATCGGGTGATGTTACCCTTTAATACTGCCGCCGAAGGATTGCCCGTTCATAATGTACTTTTGGAAAAAAATAAACAGGATAATCGGCGGCAGAATCGCAAACGTCAACGCAATAAACTGTATGTCCTGCGGCAATGTCGCCTTCAGATTGTAAATAGCCACAATGACCGACCAGGTCGATTTATCCTTCAGCACCATAAAGGGCCAGAAGAAGTCCTGCCAGACACTGTTCATCGTAAGGATTGTAATTGTAGCCATAACTGGTCCGCTGAGCGGGAGAATGACTCGAATAAAAATACCGATGGTGCTCGCTCCGTCAATTTTGGCTGCTTCCAGCAGCGCTTGTGGGATGGTATCGAAAAAGTTTTTGAAGATCAGAATTACCACCGGATTCACAGCAGCCATAAACCACATCGGCCAGTAAGTATTGGTCAGGTTCAAGTGCAACAGCGGAAAATCAATCAGATTCTTAAACAGCGGCACCATGCCCACTGTATTCGGCACCATCATGGTCCACACGATCAGTGCAAACAGCAGGGCACTGCCCCGCGGCTTCAGCTTGGAGAAGAAATACCCGGCCAGTCCGTTAAAAGTAAGGCAGAACAGTACAGAACCTGCGGCCAGATAAGCCGTATTCAGATAATAACTGAGGAAGTTAAACTCCTGCCAGGTCTCCCATAGCTTGCCAACATTGAACGAGCGGGGGATCAGGGTGGGCGGGATTGCATAAAACTCTTTGATGTCCTTCAGACTTGAGACCATAATCCAGACCGGAGGCAAAATACAGACAGCGGCCAGCACAATCATCAGAATGAACATGCACCAATACAGCAGGCGCACCCAAGGTGATCTGTATTCTATATTGCCGATAATGCCATATGCTTCTTTAGTTTTCATAGCTTCTACTCCCTGTTCAATTTCTTATCCAGCCGGAAATAAATAATGGTAAGCACCATCAGGACTAGAAAAGTAATAACCCCGAGCGCCATTGAATGGCCTGCTTCAAAACTCCGGAACGCATAATAATAGCTTTGCAGCATCAAGGTCATTGAGGCATTGTTCGGTCCACCCTCAGTCATTACTAGGGGTTCATTGAAGATCTGGAATACACCGCTGATCTGCAAAATCATCATCAGTCCGATCATGCTAGAGATTTGCGGAATGGTGATACTTTTGAATCTCCGCCATACATTCGCACCGTCAATAGAGGCTGCTTCGTACAGATCATGATTAATACTCTGTAGACTTGCCAGATAAAGCAGCACTGTTCCCCCGAAATTTCGCCAGGTAATCGTGAAGATAATCAGCATTATCGTCATTTGCGGATCCTGAAGCCATTGCTGCACCGGAAATCCCATGGCACCCAGCATAATATTCAGCACGCCACCCTTTCCGGGCTCAAACAAAAACATCCATAACATCGAAGCGGCAATGCCGGGAACCATACTCGGAAAAAAGACCGAAAAGCGAAAAAATGACTTCCCATGTCTCAATTCATTAATCACGACAGCGACAATAATGGGTACGGCAAAACCGATCAGTAGTGACCAGAACACATACACAAAAGAGTTGGTCAATGTCTGTTGAAACGTCGAGTTCTGTATAACATCCTTGTAATTCTGCAGTCCGGCGAAACTTACGGCATTATAACCCTCAGTATTGAAAAAAGAGAGCACAATGCCCTTCACGAGCGGCTGCCAGGAAAAAAAGAAAAAGGCAAACAGTGTGGGTACAATTAATATCCAGGATGACCAATCTTTGAATAAACGCCGTACAGGATAACCTTTCTTTTTCTCTGTCATTAAAGGATTTAGTTCACTGGTTTTTCCAATCATGCTCCTGTCCTTCCTTCCTCCCGGAATCAAGCTTTAATCCGGTCAGGCGTTGTATAGTTGTTATACCTAAATGATAGCGCTTCCTACTGAGCGCCGAAATCCGGTAACCCTGCGAAAGCGTTTGTAAAGCTACTTATTTGTTGGCAAAAAAAAGCAGTGCACGCACCGGAATGGCCGCACACCGCTTATGTTCATGTTATAGTGAATCGTTTAGGCCTCACTTAACCCTGCGCTGATGCAGAGGACGGCCGCTTCCGCCCGAAACGCTTCGCTCGCCGGATTGGGCTGCTCCTCCAAAATACGAAGCACCGACTGAGGCTCTACGCCGGGCTGTGGCACACGGGAGGGAGAAACTACGCTCCACTTCTGCTCACCCTTGAGCCTGTATGACAGCTCATAAAGATAAAAGCCCGCATGTTGTCCGTCAGTGAGCTGGCTTACGCCATCCTGCCACGAGCAGAGTTCAAGCGGATGCTGTTTGTTCGGCAATACACCGGACGCCAGTGTGATGCGCTCATTTCGAACTACCTGCTGCTTCTGTTCCCAAGCCTGCTGATCTAGGATTCCCAGATCCAGGCGGTATTCCATTCCCGGCTCTCCATAAAGAGTCCAAGCCACAGGGCTACCCACCGCTACGAACTTAGGTGCTTCCAGAAAAACGGGTTGATGAGTTGGGACAAAACGTTCGGTCTGCTCCCACTCTCCCGCAGCCGGACTGCGTCTGCGATAATGCACCGTGCCCGTGAATTCGAGCTCCTGTTCCTGTAGCAGAGCTATTAGACATAGAGTAGCTTGCTCGTAAAGATCCGTGCAGTTGTTATGGCCGAAGCGGTATCCGATCTCATGGCGAAGCGGTATCCCGTGACTCCGAACCAAAGCCGCGAAGGAAAAGCTGAAGCGGCTAAGGGTAAAGGCATCATGCGTGCCATGGTTAATCAGCAGCTTTGTGCCACTCGCTTTAAGACCCTCCAGAAAAAATTCGGATTCCAGTCCGGTCGTTTCCTTTAGACTTGCAGAGTCAATAGTTCCCGTCAGAGTCTGTAGCAGAGTCTCGATTCCCGTGCTGCCGTTCTGTGGATGCTGCCAATCTTTCTTCCAGATTTCCCGGTAACCGGTGTCTACTTCCGCCACATGCCAGATCAGTGGGCAAGCTCCTTCGGCAAACTCACGGGTAAGCCCGTTCAGAATCAACGGCGGTGCATAACACAGTGTGTAGCGCACCCGGTAGGGTAAGCAAAGCGGATTGCCTCCAGCCAGCAGCGCAGTTAAGCCGCCGCGCGAACCACCTACAGCCACTACCTGCTCTGCATCACCGCCATAACTTTCTTGACCTCTGGTAATTGCCGCCCCAATACCAGCATAGATGGAGCCTTGCAAGGAACGGCTGCCGATATATCCTCCTCCGTTCCACAGAATGCCGACAACGCCTTTGCCGGTGCTGGCCAGAGTCTTGCCGATGATTTCCAGAAATGAGGGACCTACCGTGCTTAAGGTATTCTCATTGGCATCATAATAACCATTGAACAACAGTGGATATCCCTTAACATTTGCCGCGCTCCAAAAGGGCGGCAGAATATAGGAAGCAAGGCTATGCTGGTCATTCTCTGTAACTAGCAGACTGCCGCTGATGAGCTGAAATACAGGCGCATTGCTTAAAAGTGCAGCATTGTCTGTGGATGCATTGCGGAAAACCACCGGAAATCCGAAGGTCTTAAGGATGCGGTCGCTCAGGGAAACTGCAACTAGATCATCTACAGCATAGAGACTGTAGCGGTCACCGATATAATGCTCGAATTGCGGAGTTTTAAGATTCTTATTCCCCTCGTTGCCTCCGAAAAGCTGATGATCTTCCGTATTGTATACATAAGGGCTATCTGGGTCGCTATTGTAGAGCCGCGCATGCTCGGAAACAACCTTTTCCCCGGCTTCGTCCATCCGCAATGTCCCTATGCCATCTGTTCCGCCATAACGGAAGCCTCCTTTTCCCTCAGCAACGCTATTATCCCAGTGAGACACTACAGGAAGCATATTGGTCAGCAAAGGACTGACTAATACAAATACACCCTCCTCTTTCTCGGAGATCTCTTCTGCTGCTTCAGCTTCAACAGTGTCTTCATGGAGGGTTGACCAATTCGCTTTCTGATAAGCTACTTCGCCGCCTCGCAAGCAAGCAAGCAGCAGTGGAGCGTTGTGCAGCCTTAAGTAATCAGCCACTGCTCTGCTAACAGGTATAGCGACAGGTGTAGATCCCTCGGCTTGAATAAACCGACTTAGCGGAACATATGCCTCCGGTACAAAACACAATGTTTTACTCACGATTTTTTTCTCCTCCAACCTGTATCATTCTGCTCTGTGCTGTTAGGAACGACATGAATCTAATTTCTGGCAAGCCATCTGTGATCCTATAATTTTCCCCAGACAGGAATCCTCCTGAGAGTTTAGGAGTGCAAGTAACCGTTACTGTTTTGGTCTCACCCGGAAAGAGGGTATGGAACTGCTCATCCGCTTCCATCCAGTAGCGGTCTCCCCTTTCCTCTGCATGTACATGCAGCAAAACTTCACTACCGGTATTTCGGACTGTAAAACGGGCCTGCTGGCTCTTCTCCTGAGCACCCGTCGGCTGCCATAAACTCTCCTGACGCACCTCAAGATTGCCTCCTATAAGTGCAAGCGCGGGAGCATATGGATGCTTTTTATTGGTAGAGAATACATATAAATTCTGCTGTGGTGCTTCATCGCCGTCCTGGTAGGACAATCTGACGAAATATAAAGCATCCTCATGCTCTGGCACGTTGAAATTCAGCACCCCAGCGCCGACAGCCTGATCTTTGTTTCCCTCTGCCTCAAATGATTGCTGATAGATGCACCGTCCGACTGCATCGAAGACTTCCGCGTCGACTTCTACCCTGTGTCCATTTCCTCCATGCACGTATACATCTCCCTGAAATCCGGTGCTTGGTGTAAGCAGTAGACTGCGGTAGTCCAGCGAAACATGTAGCGGACGGAAGGCAGATTTCACCCAATGGTAGGCCATCTTCGTTTCACCGTAATAATCGACAAGGTTAGTGCAGGACACATTCGGCCACGGCTCGTTGAATTGCCAGACAATGCTGCCGCTGTTTCGGAACTTACGGCGGCGGTTAGCCTCCAGCACGAACCGGATTCCTTCCGCCTGTATCCACTGGCTGCAGGCAGAGAACTGCTCCAAATCTGTCATGCTGCCGAACATTTCTTCTTCACGGCTCAGCGTATCCCACCACTCCCCGTGATGTCTCCATATCGCGTTGTTCTCCATAGAAACCGGTCGCCGGTTGGTCTCACTCAGAAATTTCTCCAGACTTTTGAGAGAACTCAGACCGTCCACCCCAAATTCGCTGTGCAGCAGATTATCGTTGCTGCCATATAACTCGTAGTGATAAGGATTTCCCATATACTTCCAGTAACCGTGTACATCATGCCCCTGACCTTTTGCATCCGTAATATATTCTACCGGGCCGGATGCTGAGGTCGGTAGGAAGAGTCGCTGCGGATCATACTGTTCTACCAGTTCTTTCAACATCGCCAGATTGGAATCGCTGCTGTCGGAAGGCTTATTTGTCTCACTCATTAATTCATTGCCGCCGCTCCATACCGTTAGCGATACATGATTGCGTTTGTCACAGAGCGCTGTGCAGGCAGTCTTGTGAAGCAGCTCCAGAAACTCCGGCTGCTTCGAAGGGATATTGTCAATACCTGAACTGGACTGAATGAACTCCTGCCAGACCATAATGCCGTTCACATCACATAAGTCGTAAAAAGCCTTTTTCTCAATGATTCCACCGCCCCATACCCGAACGAGATTAATATGAGCTGCTTTCATCAGACGAATCATCTTTTGATATTGTTCAACCGTTACATTCCCGTAGAGATGGTCCAGAGGGGTCATATTTACCCCTTTCATATAGATCTTGCTTCCGTTAATCACCACTGTATATGGTAGGGCGTTGTCTGGACTGTCTACATTGTGGATATAATCGAGCTTGCGAATGCCCGTTTGAAAGCTCTGGGTATCCAACTCCGTTCCAGCTTCATCCAGTAGCTTTAGTTCAAGATTGTACAGTGGCTGCTTTCCATAACCGTTTGGGTACCATAGCTCAGGTTCGGGTATTTCCAGCTCCGCGTTCAGAAGCTCTCCAGCTCGAACTAGTCGCGATTGAACCAGCAGCGGATTCCCCTCCGGATCAGCACAGGTGATGCACGCTGTCAGTGTCCCATCATCTTCAGAGCCAGCCATTCGCTTGATTCCTGCTTGAATGGTAATTCGACCAGACGAGATCTGATTTCTATCGTTCTCGCCAAACTCCGCATCTGTAGTGATCGACACATCATCCCAAGAGCACTGTTGATGTACCCTCAATACCACATCATCCCAGATTCCGACATTGACCAACCGGGTAGAGAAATCCCATTTATAATTAAAACGGCTCTTCTGCGTGAAGGTAGCCGAGGTTTTGCCGATTTGCCCCATTTCATCTGGCGCCTGCTTCAACAGCACTGAAATTTCAAGGCTTTCCCGCCCGGAGAGCAGGTCTGTAACATCAAATACAGCCGGCTCGAACATACCTTTATGTTCACCCAGCAGTAAATGATCAGCGTATACCGAGGCTTCATAGTCCAGTCCCTGAAAGACCAGTTCAACTCTGGCTGCTCTCAGCTCAGGCTGCTTCAAGGTCGTACGGTAAACCCACCAGCGGTTCTCCACCCATTCACAACTCAGGCTATTTAACTCTTGATAAGGGTTGGTAATCCAGCCCTGTCTGAAGAGATCATAGTGAACTCCACCCGGCACAGTGGCAGGCATCCAGTCCGTAACCCCCATCAATTCCTGTCCCAGCTCCATACTCGTGCCCTTTAGCGGAACCCAAGGCCAATACCCTTTGACTTCCCACTTCAAATCGTTCAATAGAATTTCATTCATGTCTTCTCCCGTTCCCCCAAACCCTGCTAAATTTGGCGCTGTTCCTGACGATGAGCGGCTCTGGCGCCATTCGTTAATGCGCTTACAACTTTAGGTGTGCAGCTTCATTACCAATGATAGCACCGGGTTAATGTTTTCAAAGGTCTCCAACCCTGTGAAATCGTTTGTAAAACTGCTCAGTTGCTGATAAACACAAACAACCCCTCTAGGCTGGAGTGAGGGTTATAAGCAATCATCTATAGAGGTGACTTTTTAAGGCTTGTTTTGTTTCGGAGCCTCTGACTCCCGTGCTTTACCAATACGTGTAATACGTCGAACGCGAAAAATGGAGTTCCCTTCAGCCGCGAAAGGCGGCTTGGTGAACTCCTTTACTTTTTGTTCGATAGAAGTTTTAAGAACTATTGCAACAATGTAGCACCACCTATCGGACATAGATGACGCTAAAAGCAGTATTATTGTACTTTTGGTGGGCTAACGGTCCCCATAGCCACTATCTGTATGAAATACAACACATATGGACCTCTTTTTAAGCAATAGCGTCACTGGAGTCCGAAATGTTGTTCAAAAGGCTGAAAATTAGCAAATAGTGTCATCTGGGTCCGAAACCCTCAGAGACTCAGATAACGATGACACAGTTGAAGCTGGCGGCTACCAATAAACTAAAAGCAGCAAAAAACTAAGAGCAGCGAATCTCTCTTTATTATGAGAAACGCTGCTCTAGAGTTTTTTACGATGAAACCTTCTGTCTTACTCAATAAAAAAGTAGTTTTTAGTATAGCGCCCTTGGACTGTTCATCCATATAAAATGCGATAAGTAGCTCAGTAATCGCCTGCCTCTGCCTATTGGATCAGCTCTAGAAGCTCCGCAACATTGGCCTTGTACTGTGGTTTGAAATCGTCTGATTTCATATAACCCGCAAGGCTGGATAAGAACTGTCTACCTTCCGGCGTATCGCTAACCTTAACAGCATCCAATGCGCATATCAGCAGGTTGCCTGCTCCTACACTGCATTCCACTAGGAAACTCAGCTTATGATTGCGTTCAAAATTATCGATAGTCTGCACAACGGGATTCCAATCGCGGTCAGCTGCATCCATGATGAGCGATTTCGAATTCTCAACAATACTCCACCAAGGATAGGTAGAATATTCCTCGCTCGGGAACTCACGAAGCACCGGGTGCTTGTTATCAATCAACAGCCCCATAGTACCAATGGGTACTGGCCGGTTCATGCTCTCTGAGATCGAGCGGAACATTGGATAACACCAGAAATCTGTGCAGTAATAACCTTCAACAGCATTTTGGAGAGATTCCGGGTTCGGCATAAGCAGCACATTCTCACCTTGCTCCAGCAATGCAAGCGCATTATCAGATAGCTTGTCGAAGACATGGACACCCTCCAGCATGTTGCCACTCTTCACTGGATAAATCCACAGGTCGTAGCTCTTACGGATATCTGTTCCCTGTATGGAGAGGGATAATACGATAGTACTCATCCGTTCAACTACAGGTAGTTTTATTGCCAGATCGCAGATATCGATATAATTCGTTCCTGCAGGTACGTCCACCTCGGTTGAACCTGAGGCGAGTATACCGTAATCCTCGGTAAGCTCCCAATGCAGTTCAAATGTACTCGGCATACCACTGCGGAAACAGCTCAGTTCGACATGGGCATCGAACGTTTCACCAGAGACATAGTTATACTTGGGAAATCTCGCCAACAGAACGGCATCATTACAAAAAGTTCTCCAGTCCTCAGCACTTATCATTCCTTTGGAATCCATAAAGGCGTCGAGGACACCCACCAGCGCCGTTCCCTGGCCACTGAAATCCTGCAAATCAAGCAGTTGGAAACCCGCAAGCCGCCGGGAGCGGAATGCCGCCTCGAGTTCCTCTTTGTAGCAAGCTACTGCCAGTTGCCCCGAGTATTCGAAATATTTGGCAGCCAAATGACCCAGCCCTTTACTTTCCAGTCGTTCACGGAAAATTATGAAATTCTCAGCTTTGAGCGGACCGTTGTATTTATCGATTTCCTCATAATTAGGATAGGTAGCATACTGTCCGATCTCATGCGAGATTACCGGAATGTGCGGTATCCATTCTGCGGAAGCGTCTCCAGCCTTCACCGTCTTGGCCTCCGTACCATACTGGATCTGGATCTCTCCGCCAGCGGCAGCTTCCATCCCCTCTCCGTTGAAGAAATCCTGAGGGACGATCTGATCGTCATAGTCTTTCATCGTGCCTGGCAGATCAATCTGGACATGACCTAATGGAGCATCACACATCGCATAGGAGCCTCTGAACAGCCGATCTCTGGAGAAGCGCACGCCGCTGAAGAAATCGTCATGTTCCAAAATTTCTGGCACCCATTGGTGGTTATTGGACCCCTGTGTATAGAGAATTCGGTTATCAAATGCTTTATAGTCCTTTAGGAAGGAATCAATCTTAGCTTTGCTGCCCCATAGCTCGTTGCCAAGCGACATCATCACGAAGGAGGGGTGATTGCCAAAAGCCTGGAGAATGGCATAGCCTTCGCTGATCAGATAGTCCTGCTCCGCCTGATTATGGCCCTCGTCGGTTTCTTCCGTGATTGTTCCCCAAAATGGAAGCTCTGGTTGCATGTAGATACCGAGCATATCCGCTGCGGTGAAAGCAGCTTCCGGCGGACAGCAGGTATGAAAGCGATAATGATTGATGCCGTAAGACTTGGAGATGCCCAGGATTCTTACCCATTCCTCGACGTCAGTCGGGGCATAACCGGTAAGCGGGAAGATTAGGCCGTCATGTTTGCCGCGGAGGAAGGTTTTTTGTCCGTTGATTGTAAACTTATCGCCCTCTGCCCGGAATTCCTTCAATCCAAAAACGAGCTCCTGTCGGTCCGTTATATATCCATCGCTGTCTTTCAAAACAAGGTTTATGTTATAAAGATTGGGAGCGCCTTCACTCCAGAGCAGCGCGTCTTGACCTAGCTCATAGTTGACGGAAAAACTACCCGGTGAGACTGGGTACTCCCGCTCGTCCACAGCATGTGTATTGTCGCTGTTGAAGCTCTGAGCAGACACTGTAAGTATAGATTCATTCCTGCTGTCCAAGGTTGCCGTGATTCGGACTGAGCGGGCTGAGAGATCCGGATCGAGCCGGATGCCGCTGAGCCGTGACTCACCATAGAACTGAAGCTCCATACGTCCGGTAATCCCGTTCCAGTTGGTTTGGGTATCCTGCGACGTTAAATGTCCACCTTTGGTTGGGTAACCAGTATTGTCCACGCGGATGGTGAGCGTATGATTCCCAGGTTGAAGCTGCGGCAACTCATATATATGTGGGGTATTTAGACTGTTACGGCTGCCTATTTCCTGATTGTCCAGCCATAGAGTCGTCAGCCTCGTGCGTTCCAAATATAGGAAGCAGACTTTGCCGGCTAGTTCTTCCGGAATGACGACCTCTTTTGAATACCAGACTTGCCCTTCAAACAAATACTCATCCGTTAATGCGCTTACTAAAACATCCTCGTTCTTCGAACCTTTGCGTGCGTAGGACGTTGTTCCCGGCAGTGTGATAACATCTGTAAAAGGCAATGCCAGTCCTTGATTTCCCTCATCCAATTGCAACTTCCATTCGCCTTCCAGGCTGATCTTTGTCTGCAAAATATCACTCCTAATAATGATAATCTCTGAACTCCTGAGGTGTAGTGCCGGTTGTTTTCTTAAAAAGGAAGGCAAAATAAGCCGCGGTTTGAAAGCCCACCTGTTCGGCAACCTCGTAGACCTTAATATTGGGGTCACGAAGCAGTTCCTTGGCTTTGTTCATACGCGCTTCCTGCACGAAGTCGGAAATCGTGCGGCCCATTTCTTTTTTGAAGAGCACACTTAAATAGCTGTGATTCAAGTGAAACTGCTCAGCAAGCTGCTTTACAGTCATGTTCTCATGCAGATGCTCCTCCAGTTGGCGGGCGACCCGCTGGATAAGGTTATGCTGCTGAGCGACCTGCTCTCTTTGATTAAGCTTAGCATATTGCGCCAAATATTCCAGTACGACCTTCCTGACTTCATCTACGCCTGTACAGTCGATCAACCGCTGCCACATGAGGATGTTCATCTCTGAATCCTTCTCATGTATACGCTTCAGTTTTCTGGCTAGTTCGCTAAGCAAACCCATTCCGAAAGCCTGCACATAGGAAAAGGATACAGGCTCTCGCGCAAGTAACACTTCGAAAGCATGATTGAAATAAGCGGAAGCTTTATCGCTCTCTCCTCTGTCCAGTAGCTTAACGATTTCCGGAATGTATTCTTCACGCAACCTGAAATCATGATATTCATTCATCAAGTTCCGGTCGAAATAAAGGATTTGTCCGTAGCCGGCCAGCCTGGCACCGGTCATCATATGCCTTACTTCCTTATACAGCAATGGTATTTCCGTCCAGAACAAACACTCTCTGCTGATTCCGACCGAGACGGAGGCTTTATACTGCTCTCTTAGGATATCTTGGATAAACGCAAGCTGCTTCTCAAGTCTTGCCCGCACCAATGGCGTTGCGTTCAGCACAATGACGGCCAGTTCATCCGCTCCTGTCTTCCCTATATAGGTACCGGAGAAACCAGATAGACCAGTCTTAACGCAGTTCAATAGCCCTTCGCTAAGCAGGATCCGATCCTTGGCATCATGCGGATTATCTAGGAACCTGCGGTCATATCCAAACAGGAATAAAGTTGCCTGCCATTCCCCATTAGGCAGATCCAGCAGGCGCCGCCAGGATTCGAGCAGCTCATCACTGTGGATCCAGCCTTCGACCATATCTTTGACGAAACGTTCCTGCAGCACCTCATAGCTCTCTGTAACTTTCTCCCTAAGTACAGTGGTTTCCTGTTCAATCTGTTTTTTCTTCTCAACTACTTCTCTGAACACAGCCAGTTTCATTTCGAGTTCTTCCGTCTTGATGGGCTTCAGAACGTAAGCTTTAGCTCCCAGATGTATAGCCTCCTGTACAAATTCAAACTCGTCATATCCACTGATCATCACAGTCTGTAAAGACTGGAGTGTCGGATAATCCGCTCTGCATCTGGCGAGCAGTTCGATCCCTGTCATACCTGGCATCGAGACGTCAGCGATCAGCACATCCACAGGAGTTTCTCCTAGAATCGTTAGTGCTTCTTCACCAGATAATGCAGTTAACGGTTCCTCATACCCCAGAGCTTTCCAGCCAATATGACGAAGAAGCCCTTGAATCTGCATAGGCTCGTCGTCGACAATTAATGCCCGCATTAAGCTCCATCCCCCTTTTTTATCTCAGGACTTTCCTTGCAAACAGGGATATCAATGGTTACACAAGTCCATTCGTCTTCTACACTTTCAATCTCAAAGCGGCCCTCTGTGCCAAAATACAATGCAAGACGTTCACGGATATTGTTCATCCCGAATCCGTTTTGCGTACCCGTGTAGCTGCCGGCACGGATCTGTTCCAGCTTCTCACTGCCAATCCCTTTTCCATTATCAAAAATCTGAAACTGCACCGTATTCTCCACTCGTTTGATCGTAATTTGTATAAAAGCATGAGTTCTAGTTGTGATGCCCCCGTGCAGATAACAGTTCTCGACCGTTGGCTGTAGGATCAGCTTAATGCTGTACAGGTCAAGAACGTCCGGCTCTACCAGCCAATCTACGGATACCTGACCGGGATAACGCAGCTGCTGAATTTCGATATACGCCTTAAGATGCTCAATTTCGTCACGGATCAGCGTCACATTAACCCGGTTATTGAGTGCCAGCCGATAGAATGTCGTCAGCGCATCTATGGTTCGGATTTGCAATTCGTCCTGCTGATCTAATGCCCGCCAACGGATCAGACTTAGCGAATTATAGATGAAATGAGGGTTAATCTGTGCCTGCAACGCCCTGAATGATTGCTCCCGCTCTTTGAGCATGGCCTCTGTATGTTCTTCGACCAGTTTTCTCAAACGGCCAGACATGGAATTGAACAATATCTCAAGCTCACCCAGCTCATCGTTGTCACGGTTTCTCACTGTAACTTCGAAATAGCCCTGTGAGATATCTGTCATCCTGGTGCCCAGCTTGCGGATCCGCCAAATCACATTTTTAAGTACAATCATGATTAGAAAGATGGACAGCAGCAGGAAAAAAGCAATACCTGCTCCGATATAGTACATAATCCGCGTAGACTGCTCCTCCAGTCGGTCAAGATGCACAAGTGCGGCAACCGTCCAGCCAGACTTAATCTCCTGAGTGATCAGCATCATCCCGCTTTTTGTCGCTGAGGTTTCCAACGAGTTGTTCCAGTACTGACCTAAGGAGGATGAGGATAACCGGCTGCCAATTTCAGAGGGCTCCGAGGATGCAATAATGCGTTCGTTGTCGTCAACGATATACAATTCTCCGGCCCCTTCAAAAGGATGTTCGAACGATTCCATGAAGACACCGTTATAGTTCAGTAACAGGTACACAATCCCGTAAACATCTCCATACGCGTTCAGAATTTTATGGGATACCACTAGCTTAGTCCTGTCGTCAGCTGCATTAGTCCATACCAGATTGTCTGTTGTGCGAAGCATTTTCGTATACCAATCCCGCTCTCGAATTCCCGAAAGGCTCCGTTCTTCCGGCTTCCACAGAAGCCCTCCATCTTGCACTAGTGTATCGTTGGTATGATAGATTCGGAAATTCTCAATCCCTGGCAAGTATTTACTGGTGAGCAGGAAGGAACGGTCCACATAATTGACCGTACCCAATTGTTCATCGATATCCGCATAGTCCCTGGCTAATCTAGAGATCAGCTCACCATCCGTAGCCGTTCGGGTAGCCAGCAGATCATAGCTTTGCTTCCTGAATTCAATACTCTGCGCACTTTGCCGAACGGCTTCCCTGATCGTAAGCATATAATTGGCCCTCACCGTATGAAGCATCATGTACCCTGCACCTGCAGCCAGCAGTACGGTGGGGAGAAATACAATTAGTCCGTAGAATAATACAATTTTACTCCTCAGGTTCATGGAACGGGTCATACGGATGATCCATTTCTCTATTTGTTGTTTAATCATAGATTCCCCCCATGAAGTGCAAAGGGAGCCCCCTCCAAGTGAGAGGTGCTCCATTAATTTTTTATCGTTTACGATCCGCGACTGAAAGAGCGGCACGGTTGTCTATTGCAAGGCTGTTACTTCCTCCTTGTACGTATCCAGCCACTCCTGCTTGACTTCACTCCAGTGCCCACGCTTCTCTAGTGCTGCTTGGAAATCGCTCCAATTCTTTTCGAATTGCCCCTCGTCTTTGGCCATTAAAAGCTTGGCTCGATATTCCTTGCGGATATTTTCGATCTCCGGTGAATATTTCTCCCATGCGCCGCCCTGTTTCATCTGGAATAGATCATAAGGCTCTGCCACGCGGATCGTTCCCATTTTGCCGATAGCTTCAGTGAACTTAATGGTCTTAGCAGCTCCGGATTTTCCTGCATCCTCTGTGTTCCACCATGGGTACCATTCATTGCTGTAAGAGGCAGTCATGTAAAGCTCAGGGGTGACTTTAGCTTTTTGTGCGGTGTCTCCGGAATTGCGGCTCGTCTTGTAGGTTTCGTCTGTGAATTTCCATTTGCCCAACGGTTGATCAATCCAATCCCAGTATAATCCCGCCGGTCCTTCATTAATGACCTGCTGCTGCTCGGGTTTTGGCTGCAAGGTATAATCGAAGAATTTCAGAATAGCTTCCAGATTTTTAGTTTTTTCACTAACATAGACATCATAGCCTGGATTCGGATTGGTAACCTGGTTAATTCCGACTTTCTCTACACCATCCACTTTAGGAAAAGGGATCGCTTCGTAAAACCACCCTGGCTCTGTTGGGCCGTCCAATGTCTCCCAGGCTGAGGCAGGAATGTTCCAGAAGCTGCCGACATTGAAGGCAATACGACCCGATTTGTTCTTTTCTGTATACTGTTCTCTTTTGCTGGTGACGACCTCTGGATCGATCAACTTCTCCTGGTACATCTTGTTCATCCATTGATAAGCTGCTTTATAATTGGGATCGTCGTAAGCGAATACAAAATCATCGCCGCGTTTGTCAACGCCATTACCTGCTGTAGTCACCCCGAATGCTGTCAAAATCGCGTTTTCATCGCTCCAGCCCAGATTATCACTAGTGTCCATCAGGAATGATAGAGGAATAAGCGATTTGCCGGAAGCATCCTTCTCTTCTGCAGCTTTCCGAAGGAAGGTCTCAACTCCTTCTAACGTTGCTAAGTCCTCTTTGGTCATACCTGTTTTCTCCAGCACATCACTTCTGACAATCCAGGCTTGAGATGCCCAGCCTGGCCACGGATCTTCCGGGTTTTGGTCAAACCAGGTAGGAATGGACCAGATATGGCCCTCATTATCCTTCATAAGTTCCAGATACTGCTTTGGAATAGACGCCAGTCCTGGATATTTGTCAGGCATGTCGAAATACTGCTCTAGCGGCATAAGCTGTTTCGACCGGTTCATCGCGCTTTTGACCGTTTCGTTTCGGCTGAAGATAGCTGCATCTTCAAAGCCGCCTGTGTTTATCTTCAAATTAAGTGCAGTCATTGCGTCGCCTTGAGTGGTTTCCAGCTTCACATTTACTCCAGGCTCCTGTTCACGCCAATATTTCTGGACCAAACTATCATTATTGATGGTTGCCGTCCATCCAAGCCAGAGATTAAAGGAAGTCGAGCCACTGGCGGGCTGGTTACTTGACGTTTCATTGTCGCTTCCAGGCTTGTTCGCAGTATTCCCACCTGATCCGGAGCATCCGGCAATAGACATCAGTAAGGTTGCTGCAGCCAAAGCGGCTAGACCCGTTTTTTTGAATATCATTGATTTTTCCCCCTGTTCTATTATTGAAAATCAACCTTTTACTGACCCTACAAGAACTCCTTTCACAAAATATTTCTGCAGGAACGGATACACGCACAGGATGGGGATTGCACTCACCATAACGACTGCCATCTTAATCGACATCAGTGTAATGTTCTGCATTTGTGAGCTTCTCGCCAAAGCCTCTTGATTGGTATTCGAGCCAAGGACAGCGGATAAATCCTGTGCAGCGAGCAATTGCTGCAGGAAGGTCTGCACCGGAATCAGGTTCTGCTTCGTGACGAAGAAAGCACCGGCGAACCAGTCATTCCAGTGTCCCACTGCGGTAAACAATCCAAGTGCGGCAAGCATAGGTTGAGAGAGTGGAATAATAATCTGAATCAGAGTACGAACAGGACCGGCTCCATCTAGTTCAGCGGATTCTACCAGAGCTTCAGGGATTCCCTGTATAAACTTCAGCATGACAAACATGTTCCAGACCGAGAACAGCCCGGGGAAAATATACACCCAGAACGTGTTGATAAGCCCGAGATTATTAAGTTGAATATAGAAAGGAACCAGTCCTCCACTGAATAACATGGTTAAAAGAACATAGCCTAGTATCGTGCTTCTTAATGGAAGACCGCGGTAGGACAAGCCAAAGGCCACCAGAAGTGTGACGATAAGTCCTGCAAATGTGCCAATGACTGTCCTAGCGATTGTAATTAGATAAGACTGGCGGATAATCTCATTTCCTAATACAATCTCATAATTAATTAATGTGAAATTCTTGGGCCATAGATACACGCCACCTTTGGCCGCACTTGCACCGTCATTCAGTGAGATAGCCAGCATGTACAGGAATGGATATAGTACAGACAAGCACAGACCGACCAGTACTATGACGATGACGTATTGAGCTATTTTTTCACCTCTGCTGAGCTTCATATACCATCACCATAATCCTTCACCATTTATTTTTCTGGATAACTGATTAGTCGAAACAACCAATATCAAACTGATCACTGAGGATAACAATCCCACTGCGGTCGCCATCCCAAAATATCCCTGCTGCAATCCGTTGCGGATGATATACGTATCCAGTACATCCGCGACCCCTTGATTAGCAGAATTCATCAGCGGATAAATCTGATCCATCCCTACTGAAATCAGGCTTGGGATACTCAGAATTAGCACAATCGATATTGTCGGTAGAATACCCGGGAAGGTGATATGCCGAATCTGGGCTAGCTTTCCTGCACCCTCTACTTTGGCGGATTCATACAATTGCGGATCAATCGTTGTGATCGCAGCCAAATAGAGAATCGTGTTCCAGCCGGTCTCTTTCCACAAGCCGCTTAATATAACCATGGGCCGGAACCACTCCGTGGAACCTAGAAAAAACACAGGATCACCGCCTGCTTTCTCGATGAACTGATTGACCAGCCCACCATCCAAAGTCAGAAAAGACTGCAGGATGTAAGCGACTACAATCCATGAGAAAAAATGTGGCAAATAGCTGACCGATTGCACGAATCGCTTAAATACAGGCCGGGTTACCTCGTTAATCACCAGTGCCAGTAGAATCGGTGCCGGGAATCCGAAGATGAACTTAAGCACAGATATATATAACGTATTTTTGACGACAGTTAAAAACTGGGGATCTTGCAGGAAAGAAAAGTTGTCTAATCCCACCCATGTGCTGTTCCAGATCGAGGTGCCAATCTGAAAGTCGCGGAAGGCGACCTGAATCCCTGCCATCGGAATATAGCTGAACAGAAATAGCAACAGCACTCCCGGAAGAATCATTAAATATTGCCATCGGTACTTGTAGAACTTAGCGTACAATTTACATCCCTCCTTGATATTTCTATCATAAGGTGCAGCGGGAACCCTGCCTATATAACAGTGATTGGTTATCTATTGCTCTGATTGGTTCTTTAAAGCGCTTACGTTGTTAGACAAGCTCCGCGCGCACGCAAATAAACGCAGCCTTAAACGGCTGCGTTACATTTTTTATGACGAAAGCTAATTATTCGATTCAAATTATTATTGTTAATGTACGGCTTTTTGCCCTACCGGTTGTGAAGCCTTGGAATAGCGGTTCTCTGGCAATGGAATACCGAGATTTCCACGCAGGGTGCTACTTTCGTATTCAGTGCGGAACAGGCCCCGCTCTTGCAGAATCGGCACTACCCGATCGACGAATTCCTCCAGTCCATTAGGAACAGCAGCTGCGATCATAAATCCGTCTGCTCCTCCACCCTCAAACCAGGTTTGAATCTGATCAGCCACTTGCTCAGGTGTGCCAATAAAGCTGCTGCGCGGGGTAGCGGATTGTAAGGCGACCTGTCTTAGTGTTAAGCCTCTCTCCTTCGCGTCCTTTTTGATTTTATCCGTGCCGCTCTGAAAACTATTGCGCCCCAACTCACCAAGCTCAGGGAACGGTTCATCCAGCGGATATTGCGAGAAATCATGATGCTCGAAGAATCTGCCCAAATAGTTCAGTGCATTCTCAATCGTCACGAGACCAGCAACCTCCTGATATTTGCGCTCTGCTTCCTCTGATGTGTCGCCAATGATTGGTGCAATACCAGGAAAGATCAGCACCTCATTCGGATCCCGGCCAAATGAAGCTACCCTTGTCTTAACGTCGCTATAGAATGCCTGGGCATCTTCTAGCGTTTCGTGGCCAGTGAAGATAGCATCCGCTTCCTTTGAGGCGTAATTTTTACCAACTTCTGAGGAACCTGCCTGAAACACTACTGGCTGCCCCTGCTTCGAACGAGCAATATTGAGCGGTCCTTTCACGGAGAAGAACTCTCCTTGATGGTCCAGGGTATGCATTTTTTGCGGATCGAAGAATACACCTGTTTCTTTGTCTCGAACAAACGCATCATCCTCCCAGGAATCCCATAATCCGCGGGTCACCTGCAAATATTCGGTAGCAATACGGTAACGCTTGCCATGGTCAGGATGCTCTGTTTTGCTATAATTCGAGGCAGAGCCTTCCAGCGGTGAAGTCACCACATTCCAGCCGGCCCGGCCACCGCTGATTACATCCAGTGAGCCGAATTGACGCGCGACGGTAAACGGTTCACTGTAGGAGGTGGACAGGGTACCAACCAGACCGATGTTGGTGCTGACGGCGGCGAGTGCGCTAAGAATGGTCAGCGGTTCAAACCGGTTAAGGAAATGCGGAATGGACTTTTCATTAATGTACAAACCGTCTGCGATGAAGATCAGATCCAGCTTGCCTTCTTCTGCCTTCTGTACCCACGCTTTGTATAATTCAAAGTTTACACTTGCATCCGGCTTAGCATCAGGATGGCGCCACATCGACGTGCTGCCTCCTACTCCATGCAGCAGTGCGCCTAGCTTCAGTTGTTTTGGTTTGGTCATGTTCATTCCTCCTAAAAGTTTTGTGAGCATACGATTCCCAGGTTTTACTTCATGCAAAACTAACTATGAAAGTATTCATTGCACGAACGATGCATTGGCTGCGCCCTGCTTGATTCGCTCAATCTGGCCAAGATGTCTCTCTACATGTGTGGTGAAGCTATGGACGATATCGGAAATTTTAACGTTTTCCCCCTTGAAGTTAACCCCGCTTTTCTCCCAATCCTCTGCGCTGAGCCGTTCAAACAATAGACTGTTATAATAAAGCAGGCTGCGGAACAACTCCAGACTATCGGAAGCACTACCACTATTGGCGTACTGGCCGCTGACCCAAGCGTCCTGATTGAAGACTGGCAGCTGCGCAGTTGTAGCAGCGAGAATATCACGTATACGGAACGAAACCACAATGCTGTGATCAGCTAGATGGGCTAAAACCTCAGTAATACTCCAACTCGTTGGTGCTGCCTTCCATTTCAGCTGTTCCTCTGATAACCCTGCGGTTGCATGCACCAGTTGGTTGTGCGTACTTAAAAAATTGCTAATTTGAACTTTGCTCATTAAATCCCCTCCAAAATAAGGCCTGCTTGCGAATGATCAGGTGTAAAACGTGATAACGCAAAAGGTTGAATGTTGTGGTTGGTAGCTCCACTTGTCGCCAAATCAGCAAGTATTTCACCTACAACACTAGAAAATTTAAAACCATGCCCTGAGAACCCTCCGGCTACCAGCACATTGGAGTGGAGCGGATGGCGGTCAATAATGAAATCTTCATCAGGCGTATGCTCATATTTGCATACAGAGCCTTTAAGTAATCGGCCAGCTGCACCCGGCATGTAAGTCTCCAGTACTCTTCGGAGGTCTTGCTCATCGCTGGCTTCACTGCCAAAGGGAGCAAGTAGTGTGCCTGGTTTCCATTCCAGCCCCGTATCGTGCCGGCCGATCTTCAGACCGGCTCCAGCAATGCTGGGAAAGCCATAATAGCCACCTTCCTCAGCTCCTAGCGTGAAGCCAGGGAAGTTACCGGCTGCAAAAGCAGGTGAGCTCTCAAACCAGCCCACAACTTTGCGGATCGCCTTGATTGGCAAATGCACAAAAGGCGCTAACGCACCAAACCAGGCTCCGGCACTAAGGATAGCTGACGCTCCGTGATAATCGCCGTTTGTTGTATGAACTGTTACACTGCTTTCGCGGGCGGTGATGTTTACTACCGAAGTGTTCGTCAACAGTTCCGCACCCTGTCCAAGGGCAAGCTGGCGGTAGGCGGAGATACAGCGCTCGCTGTACAAATACCCGGCTTCTGGTTCATACATTGCTGCGAATGTTTCCGGAATGTTCAATCCCGGCCAGCGCCGCCGGATCTCTCCGGCATCCAGATGCTGGACCTGCACCTTCCGTTTCATTGCTTCCGCGAGACGACCGCTGAAGGAATAAACTGCACTATCTGCGAGATTCAATACGCCCGAGCGGACAAGCAATTCTATTCCGCTCAACTGCTCGGCTTCTTGCCATAAATGATCTGCCCGCAGAGCCAAATCAATGTAGGCGGGATCACCACTGTAAGCATGCCGGATCAGCCGCGTTTCCCCGTGATGGCTTCCCAGTGTATGTGGAGGATCAAAGGCATCAATTAGCAGCGTCTTCACTCCGCGCCTCGCAAGATAGTAACCGGCACTCATGCCCATCGAGCCTGCGCCGACGATAATTACATCGTAACTGTTATGTTCAGCTATAATTCTGCACCTCCATCGGGACTGTACTGCACTAGGGATCGTACAGCTACATCCGCAAGGAAACGTGCTGCCACAGGGAGTGCGCGTTCATCCAGATTGAAGGCCGGATGATGCCATTCCTGGCTTCCTTCAGTACCTACAAAAACGAACAGTCCGGGTACCACGCGCTGATAGAAGGCGAAATCCTCTCCAGCCAGAGAATGCTCTGGCTGAATCGCTCGGTAGCCAAGAGCTTCGACCGATTCAACTCCAAGCGCTGCTAGGGAGGGATCGTTGATAACCGGAGGTGGCCCTTCTATCCAGCGAACGGTAGCTTCTGCTCCAAGAGCCGCTGCTACACCGACCGCCACTTCCTGAAACCGGTCCAGCACTTTGCTGCGCACCGTTTCATCAAAGGTGCGGATCGTCCCTTCAAGCACGGCTTTTTCGGGGATAATGTTCCATGAATTGCCGCTGTGAATCTGCGTCACACTAACCACCGCACTCTGCAGCGGACTGACATTGCGACTTACAATGGACTGGAATGCCGCCACAATATGCGAAGCCGCTACAATCGGGTCTATGCCAGCTTCCGGAACGGCAGCATGAGAACTACCACCCTGCACTTCAATCACAAACCCGTCAGCTGCTGCCATTAAAGGACCACCCTTAATACCGATGGTTCCGACTGGCAGGTCTGGCTTGTTATGCAGCCCGATCACTGCCCGGACGTCTTCGAGTGCCCCGCTAGCAATGATTCGTTGTGCACCCTGCGCCTTCTCCTCGGCTGGTTGGAATAACAGGCGCACCGTTCCCTGTAATTGCTGCTCTCGCTGTTTCAATTGATAGGCGGCACCAATCAAGGCAGCCGTATGGAAATCATGCCCGCAGGCATGCATTTTGCCGGGATATAATGAAGCGAAGGATACTCCGCTTTCCTCCTGGATTGGCAAGGCATCAATATCTGCGCGCAGTGCGATGACCGAACCAGGCTTTTTGCCGCCAATCTCTGCGATCACGCCGGTAGACAGACCGTATTCTACGATCCTGACTCCTGCCCGCTCCAGCAGGGAAATAATATATTCTGTTGTGCCATATTCTTCATTGGACAGTTCCGGGTGCCGGTGCAGATGACGGCGTATCCCGATTAATTCTTCTTCAAGCGCTTCCGCACTCAACTCTTTAGCTTTACTTGTCATATACAGTCACCCTCCTTTACACGATTTCCGGTGTGATACCGAGCCCGCTTTATGCCTCTGCCGCCACTTCAGCGATTGCTTCGCTCAGTAGCTCAAAGGATCGGAGCCGTTTATCAAAAGGCTGTACATTCGTCGTTATGATGAACTCCTCGACACCGGATGCCTCTGAAAGTTCCAACAACTGTTCGCGGACAGATGATTTAGTTCCTTTGGTAATCTCTGGTTCCAGCTCTTCAATCGTGTAGGCTTCATTGCTCTGGCGGGCAAATTCTTCCGCCTGTTCCAAGGTCCCTACTGTCAGCTTCTTCCCGCTCGCCAGTTGAATCCGGATCAGCTTATGCGCACCTGCCAGTTCTTTCGCTCCCTCTTCAGTCTCAGCCACCACTAACGCTAAAGCGATAATGGCTTGCGGTTGTCTGCCCTTTGAAGAAGCGAAACCGCTGCGGTAAGCACGAATGGCATCCAGCGCTACCGCCTTATCGCTGTTAATAAACAGGGAGAATACGTACGGTAACCCCAGTTCAGCGGCAATTTCCGCGCTGCTTACACTCGCGCCAAGGACATACAACTCAGGAGGAATACCAGGAAGGGGACCTGCCTTCAACCCTGCCAGCGGATGGTTTTCTTCGAGGCGGTTATGTACATACTTTTCCAGCTCGATGATTTTGTCCGTCAGGTCTGGGGTTTCAGCTTTTCCCTGCTGTAGTGCCTGTGTGCTACGTGGGAGTCCACCGGGAGCACGTCCCACACCGAGATCCACTCGTCCAGGAGCCAGTGTAGACAGCACATTGAAGTTCTCCGCTACCTTATATGGGCTGTAATGCTGGAGCATGATGCCACCGGAGCCAATGCGGATTCGCTCTGTTTTAGCCAGAAGATGTGAGATAAGTACTTCCGGGGAAGAACCGGCTACCTGCTCGGAGTCATGATGCTCCGAAACCCAGAACCGGTGGAATCCAAGCTCTTCGGACAATTGTGCCAGCTTGATCGTATGCTGGAATGCTTCCTCCGGCGTTTCTCCCGGATAGATCGGACTTTGATCAAGTACGCTGATTGTAATAACCATTGTTTTTCCTCCTATATGGAATAGTTAAATTCAGGTGTGATCCGCTTCAGGAACTGCTTCGTTCTTTCTTCGCGCGGATGGTTAAACAGTTCTGCCGGAGTCCCTTCTTCAACAATGACGCCTCCGTCCATAAAAACCACATGATTCGCCACATCGCGAGCAAAGCCCATTTCATGAGTCACCACAATCATTGTGATGCCTTCCTTGGCAATTTTACGGATGACGGCCAGCACCTCACCCACTAACTCTGGGTCCAACGCCGATGTGGGTTCGTCGAACAATATAACCTCCGGCTCGAGCGCCAAGGCACGGGCAATGCCAACCCGCTGCTGCTGGCCTCCGGACAGCTGACTTGGATAGGCGTCCAGCTTGCTGCCAAGACCAACCTTTTCAAGCAGGGCAATACTCCGATTTTTCGCTTCGTCCTTCGGAAGCTTTTTGACAATCAGCAGTCCCTCCATCACGTTCTCCAGCGCGGTTTTATGGCGGAATAAATTGTACTGCTGGAACACCATTGCCGTTTTTTGCCGGAGCAGATGAATCTCCTTTTTGCGGGGATGTTTGCAGTTCACTTTGAAATCGCCGATGGCGATCTCTCCGCTGCTTGGCTTCTCCAGATAATTCACACAGCGTAAAAGTGTCGTTTTGCCTGAGCCGCTGGGACCGAGAATGACGACAACTTCACCCTTCGTCACCGTTAAATCTATATTATTGAGCACCTGATTCCGACCAAATGACTTCGAAATTTGCGCAAGCTTGATCATGCTACTCCACCTCGATTGTACAGATTAATTCTTTTTTCAATCAGCGACGTCACGCGTTCGATTAGGAACGTAAGTCCCCAGAAAATCAGTGCTGCCGCCAGATAAGCCTCAAAAAACTTCCAGTTCGTTGAAGCTACAATTTGCGCCTTAGCATTGATATCCACCACCGAAACGGTAAAAGCAAGGGTAGATCCATGCAGCATACCAATTACCGAATTTGACAGATTAGGCAGACTCGCCGCCAGCGCCTGAGGAAAAACAATCCGCCGCAGTGCCTGGGGTGTGGTCATTCCGATAGAATGGGCCGCTTCCAGCTGACCGCGATCCACAGCAAGCAGACCGGAACGGACGACCTCGGACATATAGGCTCCCGCTGTAATCGAGAACGAAATATAGGCAAAACCGATCATCGGAATGGCTACCGACCTGAAGCTCCAGCCGAACTGCACTGCCAGACCATCGATTAACACGGGAAGCCCAAAATAGATAAGCAAAAGATGCGTCAGCATCGGTGTCCCGCGGATGAACGTAACATAACCGACAGCCAGCGGATACAGCAGCGGAATTCTGTATATCCGGATCAACGCTACAGCCACACCAATCACAAATCCAATGAGTACTGAGACAGCAGTAATAGATAAGGTCACAGGAATTGCACTTAAAATTTGCACCAGAGCAGTCCAGATAAAAGATGGGTCCAGCTTCATAATCCGCTACCTCCTTTACCCGGTCCAAGTTCAGCAATGATGCGGCGGTAGGACCAGCTTTTGTTGATTTTGAACGATTTTTTCTCCGGTGTATTCCGTTTCTCATGCCGCAGCAGCCGGCGTTCTGCTATAAGCAGCAGTTTCTCGATTGTAAAGCTGATGACCAGATAGATTAGCGCAAGCGCGATATACGTTTCAATAAAATGCTGAGTTAAGCTGCCTAGCGTCTGTGCTTTACCTGACATTTCCATCACCCCAAGAGTAAAGGCCAATGACGTATCTTTCAGTAGAGCAATCACCAGATTGGAGAATACCGGAACTGCGATTCCGAGCGCCTGCGGCAGCACGATTCGCGTAAAGGCTTGAAACCCCGTCATCCCTGTAGCATAAGCAGCCTCTACCTGCCCCTTATCCACCGCCATTACAGAAGCCCGGATCATTTCGGACATGTATGCCCCCGTATGCAGCCCGTAAGTAAGAATCACAAAAACAAGCACCGGAGTCCGGGTCATATCGACATGAACCAGCTTCATAATTTCGGGCAGACCATAATAAAACAAGAAGAGCTGGATAAGAATCGGAGTTCCCCGAAAAAAAGAAATATAGATTTCGGAGATGGTTTTTAACACAGGCACTTTATAAAGTCTTGGCAGAGCTACGAGAAAGCCGACAAGAATTCCTGTCAGTAGAGAACAGGCGACAATCAGAAGCGTGGTGCTTAAAGTCCCTAGTAACTTAGGCAAAAATGAAAATACAAAGCTGATATCAAACTGTGCGCCCATATATTCCCCCCCTTCCCGTGCTCACCGGCTCAATCATTTCACCGAATCCGCTGTAACATCCGCACCCAACCATTCCGTACTAAGCTTGCCTAGTGTGCCGTCTGTCTTCAGCTCTTTAATCGCACTGTCAATCGCATCTGACAGCTTTTGTGAATCGGCATCATCCTTACGGAAAACATAGAGAATATCCGCGGATGACAGCTCGTCGCCCGTAGCTTTTAGCTGACTCTGCGGATCAATGATCGGCAGGACAAAATCTGCAGCCAGCGTAGCGTCCACACGCCCAGTACTAATCTGTGCGACGGTATCATTCGCTGCACCATTCTGATACACGATATCAATCGCATTGTCATTCTCTTTATTGTAGTTCTCGAGTATTTGTGCTTGTGCACTCGTTGCACCTACAAGCACCTTTTTCCCTTTGAGATCATCAAGCGATTGGATTGAATTATTATCCTTTGCCACTACAATGCGGTTTCTCCAGTGGGCATAGGCTTCTTTGTTAAAAGAGTATTTCAGCTCCCGTTCCGGATTTTTCTCCATGACATGGGCGACCAAATCGATTTTTTTGGTTTCCAGGCTCAGCAGCAGATTGCTGAAATCCATGGTTTGAAATTCGAATTCATATTCTGGCAGCTGCTTATCGATTTCTTTGAGCAGTTCCACATCAAATCCGGTGAGTTTACCATTCTCATCTATGAAGCAGACTTTCGGAAAAGCAGTACCCGTGCCCACAATGATCTTAGTTACCTTTGCCGAATCCTTTGCCGGTGTCGCAGCTTCTGCTGCATTTCCATTCTGATTGCTGCTAGCGCTGTTACTGTTGTTTCCGCAGCCAGCAATCGCCAGTGTCAATACCGATGCAAATACTAGTGAAATGGACTTTTTCATTGTTTTATCCCCTTTAAATGAACTGTGGTTTGTCTGTAAGTGTTTTTTTCATCAGATACATAATGCCGTCACCGTTCTGCTGATCCAGTTCTAAAAAACGTTCGTACCCCCGGCGTTCATACATTTGAACCAACCACGGATGTTTCTTCGCCGTTGCCAGCGTGACTGCAGCCGAACCTAACTGACCAGCAATAATGTTCTCTTCCACCCAATCCAAAAGTTTTCCACCATAACCTCTGTTACTATAATCTGGATGGGCAGCAAACCATTTGATAAAAGGCAATGGGCTAATCTTCTTAATCTCTTCTTCCTTTGAAAGGGTTATGGTCGCAACTATCGTTCCGTCAACTTCAAGCACATAACACTCATTCGTAGCTATATTGTCTTCAATAAGCGCCAAGTCGGCTGTGGCCGCCGGCCAATGCAGCCCGAGTTCACGAATCAGCTGATAGGCACGATATGTAACATCTAGCAATTGCTCCGCATCCTTCAGTTCTGCCAGCCTGAATACCTCACTCATCACATGCCCTCCAGCCTTTCGAAAATTAACTTTATAATCCCTATCGAAATAGTCGTGATTATATGCAATTAACTTTATCACTGCATGTGTCCATGCGCTAATAGAGTTTTTTAATACATCTATACAATTAGTCGATCTCCCACTTTTCCAATCCCGAGTTCAAGCAGGGTTTCGATGAATTCTGCGTTCTCTCCATTTAGCGAAATCAGGCTGGTTCGCAAGGAGATACCTTCCGTCTCCGCAATATCCACCCGGATCAGTGACCCAACCGCCACTTCCTCCTGCACACTGAGGGCGGGAAGGAAACAGATGCCTGCTTTTTTCAATACCAGCTTTTTGGCTGTCTCCAGGTTATCTACCTGATATTCAATCTTCGGTGGTTGTTCCATACTCTCAAATACACGATGCAGCCGCATCCAATCCAAAGATCCGCATTCAAAAAAAACCAACGTTTCCTGGCGGATATCCTCCAGTGAAGCCCGCTGTGCTTTAGCAAAGCGGTGTCCCTCATGTACATACAGTGAGATGGGGTCCTCGCAGAAAGGAAAGGTTTGAATTGCCGGATTTACGACCTTACGAATAAAAGCCAAATCAAGCTCCTTCGATTTTAACTTTTCAGTCAATACTTCCGTAGAAGCTGTCATCAGCTTGATTGTGATATGAGGATATCTGCGCTTTAAATGAAGCATCAGATGGGGCATTAAATAATTGGAAACCGAGACCGTACTGCCGATTCTCAGTTCATTTGGAATGTGCCCCTTAGCCTGAACCTGATATTTTCCGTTCTGATAAATCTGGAGAATCTGCTGGGCATAGGGTAGAAACTGTTTACCTTTATCCGTCAGGTTAATCTGCTTCCCCAACCGATCAAACACTTTGCAATCCAGTTCCCTTTCTAGCGATTGGATCCGGGCCGTTACTGTCGGCTGTGAGATATATAGGACTTCGGCCGCTTTATTGAAGCTTCCATAATGATTGATGTAGACAAAGGCCTCAATATTTTCAATGTTCATCCCTAATCCCCCTATGCTTTTATTAATTTTACTATTCCGATGAAAAAACAATGAATTATAGTGATGCTTTCCTATAGATTTTGTTTATATCTTAGTCATCGCCCTATTTTTTGTCAACAATTAATTCCGTGTAAATCAATCGGATTTTGAATCAAACGTTATGTTTATTTCATATAGAACTTTTCTATTCCTATATCAGAATTATAAAACCCCTCTTATTCCACTGGGAATTATCATATATAATAATTTCATTCGAATGAACATTACATTTGTCTGAAAGGGGATAGCGAAAACATGTCACAAAAGATCATTATCCGTGAAGCTGAGAATAAAGATTGTAATGCTATCGCCGAAGTGCTGTTAGATGCATACCATCAATATTCGGAGATCATGCCTGAGCCGTTGTGGCTGGAGTATCGAAAATCGCTTCTTGATTCCGTTCATGGTGATACTCCGCTCGTACGGATCATCGCTGAAATCGACAAGAAAATCGTTGGTAGCGCACTCTTGTTCAGCTCCTCGGAAACGGCTTACGGGAAACCGGAGCTAGGGATTCACTCCCCTATCCTACGTCTGCTAGCCGTATCTCCATCCGCTCGTGGTCTTGGCGTTGCAACCCTTCTGATTCGCGATGCTGCACGGAGATCACTACAGTTGGGTGCCACCACCTTGAACCTGCACACCTCGGAAATGATGTCTTCAGCCATCAAACTGTACCAGCGCTTAGGCTTTAATCGTGCGTATGAGACCGATCTTATGAACGGTGACACTCTAGTACAAGGCTTCCGGCTAGACCTGCTTTCCTCCGTCCGTTCTACAGCGGGACAAATATAGAATTCGAGAATTCTTAAATATTTGTCTTTTAAATATAAAAAGAAGCCTCGGAAAGCTTACCCAATGATCTTGTGTGATCGTTACGGTGAACTCCCGAGGCTTCTTTATTTTTCTTTTTTATAAGTAATTTCTTTAAAACTCACAGTGATTTTTCCCGTATTATCGGCATCGCCCATTCGAAGATCTGTAGTAACGGTAGCACTGGAAGGGATGGACGAAAAGCTTGCCCCCTTCTGCTTCTTTTTTACATCATAGAGATAATAAGAAACATCCTTAACATTAAGCCCTACATTATCCTTGTGTATAAGTTCTACAGTATAGGATTTTATCACGGCTACATTAGCGTCCATCCACCCCACAACTTCAATAGCTGTATCTTCATGGTTGCCTTCAGTCTTAATGGAGCCGATGGAATGACCATCCTGATTATAAAAATTAATTTTTTGTGCAGCTATTTTCAGATAATCGATATCGATGTCAAGAATTCGGTTTTCGTTGATCTCTGCTGAATCCATCCAGGCAATCGTGCCCGCGGGGTTCCACTTTATTTTCTCAGAAGGTACATATTGCTCTTGTGGTAACGGAACAGTACGAAGAGAAACTCCTTTATTATCGTAAAAGGTTAATTCGCCGCTCTCATCATCATGTACAAATCTTTTAAAAGTTGGTGAGAGGAACAGGGATGGCGCCCCGGTCGTCGAATGTGGGATTACGCGATATTTCAGAAGATGGACATCGTCCTTTCCCGTTTTCAGATCAAAGATCCATACATTGCCGAGATAACTCTGCATAAACAATTTTTGCTCATCAGCTTTCCATTGAAATTTATAAATGTAATCATAATCATCAGAAAGCGGCCAGAAGTTTTCCCGAAGTCGTTCAATCTTTCCTGTAAGAACATTATATGAGGACAAATGATATTGCCCAGCTTTTTTCGTCACATCCGATTCCAGAAATAATAGATGATCCTCATCCAGCGGGATTAGCATATTATAGTTGCTCATAAAAGCATTATTCCATAGATTATTGGAATCGTTGAGCTCGTCACTCCATTTCACCTTTACCTCATCCGTAGCAGGATCATGGGCTAATAAAGCGTTGACAGCATTATGGTCGCCATAGAAAAGATGAATGGTATGATAAGAGATCCCTTGCAGTTCAACTACTGCTCCACCGTTTAACAGATAGTTATTTTCGGATAGGCCAACCGGTTTGGCCACCAGATCTCCAATAGAGTTCCGTTCTGTATTAAACTCCAAACCATTAAATTTTGCTTCCGAGAACAGAATCTTCTTTAACTCGGCAGTTGATTCCTTAGTAAGTGTGTAGCCTGTATCCGTTTTGTTCACATTCATTAACATGCCTTGCTCGCTTGTCTCGTTAATCCATAAATGAAAGGCATATTTATTATTATCTGAAATTAGAACGATATCGTAGTTAGGCGTTGCGGTATTTAAATTCCCTGGTATTTGTTCAGCAGTACGGATGGCTCGGACGAAAGTATCTATGGTTTCATGATCTGTGTATTCATCCTTTATGTTAGCATTCACTGAACCATGTGCTAGAGCGTTTGCTAATGTGATTCGCTTGATGGTCTCATCTAATTTTAGATTATCTGATTCTACTTGTTGTTCAGTTGATTGAAATAAGGTAAGCAAAGCAGCCTTATCCGTTTCAGATAACTTGTAATGCCCATTTACTCCTGATTTGGTGAAAAGACCATTATTATTGCCCATAATCCAGAATGAGAATTTTTCGTTTTCTTTACTCTTCAATTCAACAGTAACCTCATAATCAGGTGCTGCAATATCAAGCTTCGCGTTGTCATACTCAGCAGTATGTATAGCTTTATTGAAACGTTCTATTAGCTTTTGGTCCGTTATGGTTATTAATCCGCCGCTATCATTATGGATTGTAATGGAGTCCACAGAACTCAGATCGATTAGCTTTTTATTCGCTTTATCTTTACTCCCTGTATTGGCACATCCAACAAAGATTATTGAAATAACTGCTAAAAGGGCTAGTAGATTTAACTTTTTCATATAGGCTCCCCCTTCTTATTCTCTCTTCTTTGACGCCGGATAGAGGATAAAGTTGCAAAAAATGAGATTTTACACCTATTTAAAAAGATCTAATTAAGCCAAATCTAGCCTGTAACCATTGGATCTGATTCTTGGCCTGAACAAAAGTACAGTGTTTGTAGCGATAAAAAAAGCCACCGCACAGGCCTGTTCTCCTGTAAGGCAGCTTCTTCTTTATCTCATTATATCTTTTACAGCACCCGTCAGTACACCAATAACTTCTTGCTCGGAGGCCAGCGGAGAGTCTCCTTCTACTGTGTGGGCTAGCATTCCGGCCGCGGCCGCAAAGGCTACAGTATGCTGAGGATCAAAACCTTCCAGCTCACCATGAATTATACCACTGGCATAAGCATCTCCAGCCCCGACTCTATCAAGCACCGGAAAGCTTAAGGTCTCGGAATATGCGAAGCGACCGGATTTGAAGATATAACCGCGCAATGAATGGCGGTTATCATCATGGATGGACCGATGCGTTCCTGCTACCGTACTTAGACTGTAGCGTGAAGCTACTGTGGGAATCAGCTCCTGAAGTTGTTCTTCTCTTGAAGTTCCTTCGGGCTTCATACCAAGGATTAGCATTGCGTCTTTTTCATTCATCAGCACGATGTCGGCCAAATGCAGCATGTCTTCGTAATGGGAGCGCGCCAGCTCATAGCCTCTCTCCCCCCAGAGCGATGGGCGGTAATTGCAGTCAAAAACGACTAGACCACCGTGTTGCTTAACCGTTTTTGCATAAGTTTTCATCGCTTTTCGCACATCATCGTTCATTGCCAGTGTTATCCCGCAGAAATGAACAGCATCCGCGAGGTCTGCCAGCTCTGCGAATGGATAAGTACCCGGAGGAGCAGTATTGAAGCTGCTCTCCGGGCGACCGGAATAAGTCACTCGGGAGGGGCGAGCCCCGAATCCGTTTTCAAGAAAGTACATCCCTATACTTGAGCCCCCGCGTTGGATATGCTCCGGCTGGATGCCCAGTCGCCGAAGATAGGCTGTTGCTGCGTCACCAATAGGATTCGCAGGCAGTCTGGACACCAAAGTCCCCCGATGTCCGTATCGGGACAATGCGGACAGTACATTGACTCCGGTGCCGGAGAACGAATACTTCAGCAGGTTACCCTGAGATAACAGTTCAAAGCCCGGTACCTGTAGCCGCATCATTATTTCACCAAAAGCGGCGATATGTTTAGGCATATTGATCTGCCAGCTTTTTCATCGTCCGATACAGCTGTTGTATGTCCGCCACTCTCGTTCTTCCGCTCTGCGGATCGATGATCGATGTATAGACATGGGGAATCACCTGCGGCACTCCCGCTTCCAATATAATAGACAAGATCTCTTCAAAGTTGTCCAGATCGATACCGCCGGTCGGCTCCAGCGCAAAACCCTCTTCCGCACAGGCTTTGGCCACAGCGATTAGCTCCGCTTTACGGCTCAGCCCCTGCATCGGAAAATACTTTAAAGCATTTCCGCCCATATCCCGAACCAATGCAATCGCCGCATTTACGGGAATTACAGCGGGTACAGATTGTGCCGCACTGGCCGGGCCGGTGGAGATATTCACAAAACCAGGTTGTCCCGTTGGTGCGATCATGCTGTTAATCCAACTATCTTTCGCTCCAAGGTTAGCACGGGTCGCACCAACTGCTGGGAATACCTGATTAATGTGGCTGCCAGCATAGGATTTGACAATCTCTGCAACAACAGCAGCTTGCCGATTATCACCCGCACCTAGTCCTATTGATACCGCACCGTCAATTTCCCGCCCATATGCCTCCATCGCCTGCACGGCTTCTTCTACCGTTGCATAGTCTTTGGACAATACACCGACCAGTACATAACCTTCGGCAGCAGCAAACACCTCTTTGGCATTTTCTATATCCTTAGCCAATACGTTTAAGGCCACCCGACCTTTATAGAACCGCTTGTTAATTTCAGACATTGCTTGCCCCTCCTGTCAATTCCCTTATCCTCGCTGTAATCATTTCTATGTCATCACCCATTAGCGGACGCGGGTCAATATCAAAATAACCTTGCCTTACCCCATAGTCTCTAGTGTAAATAGCCACTTCACCTTGTTGAAGCTGCTGGGACAGCTCAAGTGCTGTTATTGCGCACTGATTCGGGTCCACATGGATGCGTCCACGGTAAATCGCCCGGCCTGCTTCATCCTGCACGATAGTTACCCGAATTCCGGGAAGCCCATCGAGCGGCATCAGCAATTGGAGCGTAGCTTTTTCCTTTTCGCTTGTATCCTGTTTGTGAGCATATTCATCCAACGCTTGCATCAGGCCGAAGGATGTTTCCTTACCAACCTTCATGCTGCGTCCAATGCCGTGAAGCTGCACTTTTAGCCATTCAATATAAAGACGTTTTCCCGCCACAAGTCCGGATGTTGGACCTTCTATGGCTTTGGAGCCACTATAAATGACCAGATCGGATATTTGCACGTATTTCTGCAGATCCTCTTCCGCTGCAGCATCTACAATAAGCGGGACGTTATGAGTTTGAGCCACAGCCCAAGCTTCCTCTACAGAGATCATATTCTTCTGAACGGCATGATGAGATTTGACATACAAGATAGCCGCAGTCTGATCCGAGATCGCAGCAGCCAAATGCTCCGCCCGTCCTTCATTGGCATAACCTGCTTCCACCACTTTACCGCCGCCGAGATAAACCATGGTTTCCACTGGTGCACCGTATTGTACGTTATGACCTTTTAACATCACAATTTCATTTCTAAAAATGCTATCCTGATGGAGCCGTAGACTTGTACGAATATTACCGCGGGTTACCAGCGCCGCCACGGATAAAGCAATTCCACTGGAAGCCGAGTTCACGATCACCGCTGCTTCAGAACCTGTATGACGTGCAACATAATCCCCCGCTTTATCCACCAAATCGGCGATTTCCACATAACTCTGTCCGCCTTGACGCATAGCTTCCATCACCGTATCGGTCGGTGCCGATACCCCGAGGATGCTCATCCGGCCGCTTGCATTAATAACTCTTTTCAGGCCGTATTTCGCATTCCATGTATTTGTCACCTATGATCACTCCTATTGCTTGAATGGTTTGCTGTGCTACCCGGCGTTCCCCCTCAGAATCTACCAGTTCAATCTTCTTATCCGTCACACGAAAAAGGGTCAGATTCGCCTTGTTATTGATCCGAATCTCCCCAAGTTCCGGGCGTCCCAGCCACTGGGCTGCTCTGCTTGTCACCCGTGCAATTGTATCTTCAAGGGAATATCCCAGTGCAAGGAATTTGTTCAACAGATTCGCCATGGAGTAGACGGGACCATTGATACGGTTGCCTCTGTATATGTCTGTGCTGATCGTATCCGGATCAATACCGTTTTGTTTGGCCGCCTCGGCCACAGCGAACGAGAAGCTAGCCGTACCATGTCCCACATCCAAGTGAACTCCACGCTCAATAGCATCTCTCAGCACTTGGAGCGGTCGATTCTCCTTATCGAACAAATTGTTGCTTTTACCATTTAGATAATGGGTTATCACGTCGTTGCGTTGAAGTAGCGGTAAAACCTCACGGATATCCGGCGGTGCGGAGCCTATATGTACCATCAGCGGCAGCCCGGTCTTTTCCGAAAGCTCCAGTGCATGTTGAAGCGGTTGAATGCCATTGTCACCCACTACGCTTTTGCTGATTCTGGCCTTCAAGCCTACGATAAATTCAGGATAAGCAACTACCGCCTGAAGCACCTTTTCATGATCAATCCACTCTAGTTGGGACAACTCGTCAATTCGCATCAGGCCAATCTTTGAAATGTTAAGAAAAGCAAGCAGTTGCGTTGCCGACTTTTTCCCCGCCTCTGCCAGCTCACCAATACGCTCCGCTCCGCAGCTACCTGCGTCCACGAGCGTAGTCACGCCACATTTGATTCCGATTTCATCGATCTCGTCTCCATACGGATTCAATTCTGCAAACGCATGTACATGCAAGTCGATCCAGCCGCTAGAGACATACGCCCCATTGGCTTCCACGACCTTGAAACCATGGTCTTCGGCGGTGCCTCGGGGAACAATCTGGACTACGTTGCCATCAGCTATGACAATGTCCACTTCCGCTCCATTCAGGACTTTCGCCCGGCGGAGGAGCAAACGTTCTGCTGTCATCGTCACACCTTCTTTCCAAATTCAGAACATTACCGTCCTAGGTCTTTCCCGCACAATCTATAACACAAACAGTCCCAATGGATGTAGGATCTTTTTTCACAGGGACTGTTTGGATGAACTATTTATTCTTTATCACTACCGTGTTCAGACCCGAAAACCCTTTAAAAAATTCACAGCCTGGCGGATATCTTCCTCCGGATTAGTGCCAACTTCCCGTTCTATGGTCAGGAATCCTGTATAACCGATGTCGTTCAGTGCTTGCAGATAGTTGTTCCAATCAACAGAACCCGCTCCGAGCGGAACTTCACGGAATGCCGAGCCGGTCTCGGCCATTTCAGCGATTTTCTCATGGTCTAATGCTGGTGCTTCATAACCATATTGACCGTAAACATCGCGTGGATCGATATCGGCAAGCTTGAGACCATCTTTAGCATGGGTGTGTACAATGTAGTCTTTTAGAGTATGAACACCTTGCACCGGATCATCACCAGTCACCATGACCATATTGGCCGGATCAAAATTAACGGAAACCCCTCTGGAACCCAGACCGTCGAGGAACGTCTTCAGACGTGCAGCGGGTTCTGGCCCAGTCTCAATCGCAAAATAAGAATTCATCTCATGTGCATATCTGCTAAGTTCCTCACAGGCAATGTGCATGGTTTCATAGATTTTACTGGCAGGGTTAGAAGGAACAATACCGATATGTGTAGTTACGATATCTGTACCTAGCTCCTTGGCCAGCTCCATAATGCGCTTGGACTTTTCAATTTTGGCACGGTTCTGGGCAGGGTCCTGAAAGCCATGTCCGCCTAAATCTCCAACGAGGGCAGAGATTTCTAAACCTAGCGAAGCAATGTAATCCTTCCATTCACGGCGTGCTGACTGAGAGAGAGTAGCGGGATCAAATTCGCCTTGTACCGCATAAATCTGAACTCCATCTGCCCCAGCTTCTTTTGCCTTGCGCAATCCCTCTTTCACTCCAACCTGAAAGCTGTCTACGATAACACCGATTTTATTAGTGATAATTGGTTTAACCATGGCATAATCCTCCAGTATAATGAATTAGATTTGGTTCCAAACCCGCTTGATGTATTCCAGCCCCAGTCTTGTTCCCTTACGGCACTCTTCCATTCCCTCAAATTCTACAGAGATATATCCATCGTAACCGCTTTCCTTAACGATTCGAATTACACTCGGCATATCGATGTCTCCTTGACCAACGATGGCACCTCTCAACCAGTTCCCACCGGAGGATTGGAACCAACCTTCGCCAGGCTGGCGGTCTTGCGGACGAATATAGAAATCTTTGAAATGCACCATTGAAGCAAGCTTGATGTTGTTAGGTACAGCTATTAGCGGGTTCTCATCTGCGCACAGGAAGTTCCCAATGTCGAGTGTTGTACGGAAGTTATCTCTACCCACCGCATGAACCAGCGCCTGTACACGATCGCTGTGCTGAATAAAGTATCCATGATTCTCCACACTGGTCGTAATGCCTAAACCTGCGGCATAATCAGCAATTTCTCGGCAGGCTTCAGCCAAACGTGGAAGCTCTTCCAAAAAATGCGTGATGGATAGATCGTTTGAGGAGGCTACATCATGCCGCATCCGCTGAATGCCTAATGCCGCGCACACGTCTACTTCCCGCTTTACCCGCTCGACTTCCCGCTGCATTTCCGCTGTCTCCAGCCCGGCAAAGTTCGCCCCGATAGCATAATTGGATAACTCTAGTCCACGACCCGCTGCTGTTCGTACAATCTGATCAATTAGCTCAGGATTTTCAACCAAATTGATACCCAAAGGTACAATCTCCGCATGTTCTGCGCCCAGATCGGCGATCGTCTCAATGACTCCTTCAAGCGTGAGCTCACCCGTTGAAAAAGCCGAATGCAAACTGTAAGTGCTGATTCCTAACTTCATAGTTTCACCTCTTCACCTTTGGCTGCGGATTCATAGATCGCGCCGAGTATCTTCATGATTGTAACGCCGTCTTGCACAGGACTAATTGGTGTAGAGCCGGTACTGATGTTGCTAGCAAAATGATTAATTTCATTCTGGAATGCACTGTTGAACTCAAACCCCTTATTATCGGTCTGCGGATAGGTATTGACGATCGTATCCGCCTGTTCTTTAACAATGACTATCTCAGGATCAATTTCAAAACCCCCCTTGTCACCATACAGGCGTACCGAACGCTCGTCTTCTTTGGCATGCAGTGTAAAGCTGACATCGACCATTAGCGAAGCTCCATTCTCAAAGCGAATCAGTGCATTCGCTAAATCTTCCACCGTATTGTTCGCTGCGTCGTAATCGGCGGCTTTATAGAATGAGAGATTCTTAATATTAAAACGATTGCCGAGCTTCCGGTAGGTATTAGCACTTACCGATACTGGATTCGGACGGCCCATCAAATACCAGCATAGATCAATCACATGGACACCAATATCGATCAGCGGTCCGCCGCCGGAGCGTTCAATATCACTGAACCAGCCGCCGGGATTGCCTAGTCTCCGGAACGTCGTTGCTTTTGCATAATAGATTTCGCCGAATTCTCCTTGTTCCACCAACGTCTGAAGGAGCTGGGCATTGGAGTCATAACGTCGTACAAAGCCTACTTGCAAAATCTTGCCGCTCTTTTCCACTGCTTGCTGTACCTGAAGCGCTTCTTCAACCGTACGGCAAAGCGGCTTTTCCACAAGCACATGCTTGCCTGCCTCAAGCGCCGCGATGCTGATCTCGGCATGAGAGTTGTTCCATGTGCAGATGCTGACTGCATCTATTTCGGAATTGGCCAGTAATTCACGATAATCCGTGTATACCTTCTCGACGTTATATTCTTTAGCAACTTCGCGTGCACGTTCTTCATTCAGATCACATACCGCATATATGGTTGTCTGCGGATTATTCCGATAAGCACTTAAGTGCATGCCGGAGATAGAGCCCGTACCTATTACGCCAATTTTGATCTTATCCATTAACACTCGCTCCTTTATTTTGCATAGGTTATGATTCGTATTATAATGATTTCAACCCTAAACACCATGCAGAGCCTTGCGGTTTCATTTGTACAATTGTGCTATAGGAGGTGCAGTCTATAAATGTTGGACTATGATAAACATCTACAGGAACCCATGGACATGCCGGATCCCGAGTTTCCGATTAAAGTACATACCCAGCGTTTCCACCAAGAAGGAGTTATGTTGTTCCCACATCATTGGCATGAGCATCTTGAGTTTATATTTATTGAGAGTGGTGAGGCTGTTTTTGAGTGCGGACGAACACCGATCAACGTTCGGGCTGGCGATTTAGTTGCTGTGAACAGCAACGAGCTGCATTATGGGGTAAGCGCTTCTTCTGATTTATTGTATTATGCGATTATTGCAGATACTTCTTTGCTGCATAGTGCGGTAAGCGACGCTGCCGAAACCAAGTTCATCGCCCCGATTCAGCGGAACCAGCTGCTGTTACGTAACCATATCCGGGGGGATCAGCATATTACTGACTGTGCTTTGGCGATTATTCGGGAACTGGAACGTCGCGAATTTGGTTACGAGCTGGCCGTCAAGTCCGAGCTATACCGCCTGTTAACGCTGTTGTTGCGCAGACATATCGTCACCGTACTCTCACAAGCTGAGCAAGAGAGGCGTATTCAGACCGTTGAACGCTTCGCACCTGTTTTGCGATATATCGATACCCATTACCAAGAACCGATTCAAGTTGACGAACTTGCGGCGCTAACGGGGCTAAGCCGCTTCCATTTCAGCCGTCTCTTTAAGGAACTAACTGGGCATACGATATCGGAATATGTAAATGCTGTCCGTTTAGACCGTGCAGATTATTTGCTCCGCCATACCCAGCTAACGATTTCTGAAATCGCTACCACTACTGGCTTCAGCGATATCTACTATTTCAGCCGCACCTTCAAAAAGCATAAAAAAGTAACCCCTAGCAGTGTGAGGGGATTCTAGTTAGAGTGAACAAAGGACTGCCTCTTGGCAGTCCTTTGTTAGTGTATGCAGCGTTCCTCTAGTTAAACTATTATTGCCATACAAGCTGTCCCTTTCTTATTTTTGCTGCATAGATGATTTGGCCTGTATGATAATGGACTTCTCTCACCATCGCTATCATGAGATTAAGAGCAGTGGTCTCGTTATTTACTTGGCTATATGTAAGTGGTGGCAAATTAAGAAAGGGTTGTGACATCAATAACTCCGGGTTAGATTGGAGCCGTTCAAGGTATTGGATAATAATATCAAAAGCATCCCTGGTCATGGTTATAGCTTGTTCTTTTGTCATTTCTAGACCTCTTTCAAACTCCCTCTCTCTATCTCTTGTATCAGGAATATCTAAAAGAATGGTTTCAATTCGTGAGTGTACTGCCCCGCTAATATGAGCAACTAAATTTGCAATACTGTTACTTTCCACGGTTGGGGACCATGTAATATCCTCTTGGGTACATTGCTCGATTGCTTGGAGCGTCCATTTCTTTTCCGATCTAAATTTAACCAACATACTTTCAATTAACTCAATGGCGATATCCATTGCTAACCTCCTATTGATATAACCTATGTAAATTTTACCAAACTCATCTCTACTGTCAAATGAAATCCAGTACCAATGCTATTTTTATGCCACAATGTTTTGTTACATTCTTATCCGAGCTCCTGAGTAGAGTTAATTGATAACGTTTGTTGGCCTTAAAAGAAGGAGTTGGTATATGACACTGGATCATTCAGATTAGTACAA
This sequence comes from Paenibacillus sp. FSL H7-0943, assembly GCF_037963265.1. Taxonomy (NCBI): domain Bacteria; kingdom Bacillati; phylum Bacillota; class Bacilli; order Caryophanales; family Paenibacillaceae; genus Paenibacillus; species Paenibacillus sp. FSL H7-0943. The sequence goes on along the minus strand of NZ_CP150148.1, from coordinate 3,421,421 downwards.
AAGAGACTGATGAGATTATCTACTATTTTTAGAAAAAGGAGATACGAAATGAAACTTAAAAAATGGATTGCCCCTATCCTCACATGTTCTCTGATGAGCCTCTCTTTCGCTACAGGATCTGCAAGTGCAGCAACTAACAGCGAGTATAGCTTGAAATTCAATGCGACTAACTATACTACAAAGACCATAACGGTGGATGGTCAATCCGTCACTTATCGGGCATATGAGAATATCGTTTATGTAAAGAACCCTGTAGATATTAATTATGAAACTATGAACGTCTATGTCCCTGAGGAATACTTCCAGGGTAAGTCGATCGGTAGTTACACCGCCGATACCGCACCTATCTTCTTCCCAAACCAGGTTGGCGGGTATATGCCTGCTCAGCCAGGTAGTACTGAAACAGGTAAAGGAATGGGTATGGGGGCAGGTCCACAGAACGGCGCTCCGAAAACAGACAAGGAATCCGCAGCAGCCCCAGGCGCCGATACAGGAACGGAATTGAATAAACCCGCTGCGGGTAAAGACGAAAACGCAGGAACACCTTCATCTGAATCTCCCAGCGCTATCGCAGTTGCCCTGTCCAAAGGTTATGTGGTCGCATCTCCAGGCGCTCGCGGTAGAACTACAAAGGACGAAAAAGGTGTTTACACTGGTAAGGCACCCGCAGCTATCGTAGATCTGAAGGCGGCTGTCCGCTACCTTCGCTTTAACGACGACATTATGCCTGGTGACGCCGAGAAGATCATCTCTAACGGCACAAGTGCTGGCGGCGCGCTCTCCGCATTACTGGGTGCTACCGGCAACAATGCGGAATATGAGCCTTATTTGGAAGCGATCGGAGCAGCTGATGAGCGTGATGACGTTTTTGCCGTTTCGGCCTACACGCCGATTACGAATCTAGATAACGCAGATGCAGCTTATGAGTGGCAATTCAACGGAATTAACACTTATGAAAAACTTGATTTCTCCGGAAATACGGATTTTAACATGGAAAGAAAGTTGGTAGAAGGAACATTGACGGAGGATCAGATTCAGGTATCTAACGAACTGGAAGCTATGTTCCCTGAATACGTCAATAGTCTAGGACTTACGAATACTGACGGAACAGCTTTGAAGATGGATGCGGACGGCAATGGCACCTTTAAAGATTACATCAAAGCTTTTGTGATCACTTCAGCGCAAAAAGCGTTAAAATCGGGTACAGATCTGTCCGACAAAACCTGGATCACCATTGAAAATGGCACTGTTACGGATATCGACTATGATCAATATCTTGCATACTTGGGCAGAATGAAACTGCCTGGAGCCTTTGACGGTTTAGACCTGAGCAATGGTGAAAACGATCTATTCGGCACAGCGAATGTCGCTGCCCAGCATTTTACTCAGTTCGGTTTGGAGCATGATACAGCGGGGGGAACACTTGCTGACCAGAATCTAGTGAAAATGATGAATCCAATGAACTATATCAGCACTGAGGGAACAACCACTACAAATAATTGGCGGATTCGGATGGGAACCAAGGATAGTGATACTTCCCTCGCTGTTTCTACTATATTGGCAACAGAGCTTGAGAACAAAGGTTCAAACGTTGACTTTGCAATGGCTTGGGATATTCCACACAGCGGAGATTACGATCTGGATGAGCTTTTTGCTTGGGCGGACAAGGTTAGTGCTACTTCACCAAAAGCATCCGCAGCTGCCATTCCTTCCAAATCATCATTGTTGGTGAATGGTAACAAGATATCTGTTAACGCGTACAATATCGACGGCAGCAACTATTTTAAATTACGGGACATTGCTATGGTTGTAAACAACACTACACAACAGTTTGAAGTGACATCGGATGAAAATACGAATACTTTAAACATTACATCTGACAAAACGTACACTCCGACGGGCATTGAACTTTCAGCATCTGTAAATACTAGTTCAAAGACCGGTGTTATGACAGCCACTAAGATAACTTTGAACGGACAAGAGATTTCAGTAACGGGCTATAATATCGGCGGTAGTGAGTATTTTAAGCTGAGGGATATTGCAAAATCACTTGATTTTAATTTGGAATGGGATGCTGGAACGCACACCATAAGTATAGATACTTCTAACATCTATAAGGACAGTAATAAATAATAGAACAGTAACTTATTCTGGTTACAAGAGGCCGATCCTTCAATCGGTCTCTTTCCATTCCATTTAGAATGCGATTATTTCCCTCACGAACATGCAGTCTTCCTTGCTCCTTTTAGACAATTTACATACAATAAGGTCCAAGATATCGGAATAAAGGTGGTAGCTATGCAGGGTAAAGTGAACATACTAATTTGTGATGACAATATAGCTGTACATGAGAGCATATCTGCTTATTTACAGGCGGAAAATATGGAATATGAATCCGTATACAATGGTGAGGAAGTTCTTTACAAATTGGAAGATCAGCATTTTGATCTCATAATTCTAGATATTATGCTGCCTGGACTTTTTGGGACAGAGGTCTGCCGTAAGATTCGCTTGACTAGTAACGTCCCGATTATAATGCTGAGCGCAAAAGGTGAGGAAACTGACCGCATATTAGGCTTGGAAATTGGTGCAGATGACTATATTACAAAACCGTTCTCCCCCCGGGAGGTCGTCACAAGAGTAAAAACCATTTTAAAACGCACTCATTACACCTTTCCAAGTGAAGACGCCATCCTGACGCTGGGAGAAATGAAGATTGACCGAAATGCTTTTAATATCAAAATTAATGGATCACGAATGGAATTCACACCTAAAGAGATCGAATTGCTTATCTATTTTACAATTAATAAAAACAAGGTGCTTTCAAGAGAACAAATCTTAAATAAGGTCTGGGGTTATGATTATTTCGGTGATACTAGAGCCGTTGATAATCTCATAAAAAGAATGAGAAAAAAACTGCCTGAAAAGAATTTGGGATTTGAAATCAAGTCTGTTTATGGGATGGGCTACAAAATGGAGACTTCCACATGAAAAAAGTAACTTCCAACAAAAAAGTGATTTATCTGGCCATCCTCTTTTGTTTCATTTTAGGACAACTTGGAGGAACCTTGATTATTAAACAGCTTTTTTTGAATTATAAATTAAAAGATATGCTGCCTCAGGCCTCTGCTATAGCTGCTGAAATGGCACAAAATGAGATGAGCATTCGAGGTTTTAAACCGTATCTTATGAAGGTGTATGATTTAGAGGGGAATGACCTTTCACCTGGTGACGAAAATAAGCATCTTTTTTTCAATGTTACATCGGAAGAATTCAAGGATGCCCTTATAGATTATATTCCCGAAGTAATTAAGTACAATAAATTCGCTGCGATTAAAAATATTAATGGGTTTCCGAGTAAATCCATTGTCGTAGGTGCACCTATTATTCAGGATAAACAAGCGGTCGGAGTCGTCTTTTTATTAGAACCTGGTAGTGAATTTCAGGCGGTATTGAATGGCTTCTATTACGTTTTTACAGGTACCCTTCTGTTAGGCACACTAATAATCAGCTTCTTTATATCCTCCTATCTAAAGGAGATGAAGCAGCTTGAAAAGACTCGTCGGGATTATATAGCGAATATTAGCCATGAGCTGAAATCTCCCATTGCCTCTATCAGAGCTTTAACGGAGACGCTGGCAGATGGAATGATTCAAGATGAAGAAAAAACAAATAAATACTATGGAATTATTTTATCCGAATGTGCGCGCTTGCAACGATTGATTTATGATGTACTGGAATTATCAAGAATGCAAAATAAAAAAGAAACTTGGAATAAAGAAAAAATAGATACTCAGGAATTAGTCATGCTTATTGAGTCTAAATACTCTTTCTTGTCCGATGAAATGGGCATTGTATTTGAGATTACAGATAACGCCAGAAACCTTCCAGATGTTTTTTCTAATAAAGATAAAGTGTTGCAATTAGTCAATATTTTGATGGATAACGCCATGAAATACGTTCAGGAGGATGGGAAAATAACTTTTGATGCTATTGTGCATTCGAGGGTTGTAACTGTGCAGATATCAGACAATGGACCCGGCATTGCAAAAGAGCACCTCCCTTATATCTTTGAAAGATTTTACAAAAGTGAACAGTCCCATAATGAAAAAGGAAGTGGTCTTGGGCTTGCTATCGCCGAGGAAATTGTAAATGGTCTGGGAGAAAAAATATTGGTTACAAGCAAACAGGGAAAAGGAACGGCTTTTCAATTTACCATTAGACGGTTCAAATAATAACTCTCTCATTTAACACCAAGAAGGTCAGGTAAGGGTATTTCCCTCTACTGACCTTCTTATATTTTATTAATTGTGTAAAAGAAACTATCTTCCATCTTATGGGTATAATTAACATAAAGCTCTATAGGAGGGAAAATCATTGAGAAAAATAAGGAAGCTGATTCTTTTAGGATTTTGCATCATGATTTTACCGGGAACCGTAATTTATGCTGCAGCTGGCTCATCTGAAGTTTCATTATATTTGAATAATGTGCTTCAAAAACAGCCCGCAATATTGTCCGAAGGTTCGATTTCCTTGACGACTGAACAGTTGTCTAAAGATTTATTTGCACTATTCGCCTTGGATGAATCAGGTAAAACCGTTCGAATCTACAAGCCTAATATAAACATGGTTATGCTCGATAATAACGGAGAGATTTTTGGTAAAGTAAAAAGCCCGTCACGTTTTGCATTTTCGACTCTATTACAGGTGGATCATTTAAAAACAGAAATTTCAGATATTAAGGTTGTGATCACCGATCCTGCGGATAAAACAGAAACCATTGATGCTCAACAAATTAAGAACAGCGAAGAAAACTTTTGGTTCAAAACCAATGAGTATACATATTCCTTTACTACAAAGGGCACCTACACTATTCAAGTATTTTTTAAAGATGTGGCTTCGAAAAAGTGGTTTCCTGTCTCCGAAATCGATATATTTGGCATTTGAATTCCAGTTATAATGGACTCCGCTCATTCTATTCTTATCGCGATATTACCAAATTGTTCTCCCTGCTGCATTCGGTGAAATGCCTGAACTGTGTCTTGTAACGGATACACTCGATCAATGATAGGTCGAATCGAATGGTGTTCCATAAATTGAAGCATATCCGCAAACTCTTCACTACTTCCCATTGAGCTACCTATGATACTAATTTGTGGGAAAAATATGGCTCGCGTCGGGATTTCGATTCGATCTCCTGAGCTTGCACCAAACGTAACAATACGTCCATTGGGTTTAATAATATCAAAGTAATGTGGGAACGTCGCAGGCCCAATGCTGTCGAGGATGAGATGAACGGTGTCTCCTTTCATGCTTTCCTTCCAGTTGCTATGACTGTCAAACGCATGATCAGCTCCATGAGCGAGTGCAGCTTGTCTTTTCGTTTCACTGCGTGAAGTGACACTGATACGTGCACCCACCGCTGAAGCCATCATCATGGCATAAGTCGCAACCCCACCACCAATGCCAGGTATAAGAACATGTTCACCTTTCTTTAAGCGGCCTCTAGTGAATAGCGCCCGATAGGCTGTTAAGGCAGATAAGGGCAGCACGCCGGCTTCTTCCCATGACAGGTAAGCTGGCTTGCTGATGGCATTTTGCGCAGGAATGATGATTGACTCAGCGAATGTGCCTTCTGAAGGTCCCCCTACAATGGCTGGAACGTTTGGAACATTGTCGCTATATTCCCATCCGATGCACGGATTAATGATGACATCTTCACCTACATTATGATCCAGCACACCTTCACCTATTGCTTCAATTCTCCCCGCGCCATCAGAGCCGATAATCAAAGGAACATCCTGTTTTGTTCGGTCATCCATGATAAACAAGTCCCTGTGGTTCAGCCCTGCAGCCATTAACCTAACCTTCACTTCTCCAATCCCCGGTTTCTTATCCATAATCTCTTTATAGTTCAAGCCCTTCAGGCCACCTTCTCCAGCATGTACAATGGCTTTCATCATCCAAGCCCCTTCCTCAAGTTGTTATTAATGAATCTATAATAAATTTTACATAGTGGGTGTAATCCAGTAAAATGATCAAAACTGAAGGTGACTATCATAAATCATCATACCAAGAAGGTGCAAAGGAAATGGAAAGTGGAGATTTGAGAATATTTCAAGCGGTTGCTCGCGAGGGTAGCATAACGAAGGCTGCTCAAGTCTTGAATTATGTCCAGTCAAATGTGACGAACCGGATTCAGTATCTAGAAGCTCAGCTGAAAATCCCCCTATTTCGTCGATCCAATCGAGGGATGACGTTAACGCCGGCAGGTGAGAACTTACTGGTATATACAGACAAAATATTATTACTAATGGACGAGGCTGTGATAACCACACAATACTCTGAGCACCCTGCTGGTCCGCTCCGTTTAGGTTCCATCGAAACAACAGCGGCTACTCATCTGACACCTCTGCTAACCGAATATCACTTACGATATCCCGAGGTTAATCTATCGCTTATAACGGGAGAAACGCATAACCTCTTACAAAAGGTGCTTGATTACCAACTAGATGGAGCCTTTGTTTATGGACCCATTGACCAGCCTGATATAGAACATGTTGTTGCTTTCGAAGAGGAGCTGGTGCTTATCTCACAACCAGGTAAGAGCGAAATGCGCGAATTGCTTACAAAGCCAATGTTGTTTTTCGACGTCGGATGTACACATCGTGCCAAAGCTGAGAGTTTCCTAAATGAAAGCGGGATGAGCTCTTATAAGATTATGGAATACGGAACGTTAGATGTAATTCTAAGTGGGGTTTCAGCTGGACTCGGCGTGTCAATGCTGCCCCAATCTTCGATTTCCAAGGCCGAAGAGGCGGGAGTAATTACTTCCCACCGTCTGCCTGAAGGATATCGAGATTTGCAGGTATGGTTTGTGTATCGCCGGAACGCGGTTTTTTCTAGTGCGTTGTCAAAATTAATCCAAATGATCGAAGAAATATAGCAAACATACATATTGGGGATTGATTATATTCGAGCGCAAAGCTTGTTTATTAATCAAACCCTTTTCAGCTTTTTACGATTATACTTGGTATGTCTTGTTCCCATTTACTCACCACGAATCACTCGAAAACCTTGATCAGGACCCATACCATTCGCTTCGAACTTTCCCCGAAATGAAATCTCGTTGTTGCTAATGCCGCCGATCCACCCGCCACCCTTTACAACCCGAAAAGAACCGCTCTTACTATCTATATCTCCGTACCAGTTCCAACACCATTCCCTAACATTCCCTGACATATCGTAAAGACCTAGCTCATTAGGTTTTTTGCCACCAATAGATTTTGTTTTGTTATGGTTGTTTTCTATGATCGGCCAGTTCCAATCTCCTGATAAGTATTTGTCTCCAGCGTTTTGCCAATACCATGCTACTTCATCTGCTTTATTGCTTCCACTGTAGGTGTAACTTTTGCTTAACTGTCCTCCACTTGCAGCATATTCCCACTCTGCTTCAGTAGGCAATCGGTAACCATTAGCTCCTGCATTGAGCGTTACTGTCCATTTTAAATTATCATTATCACTCTTATTATTCGGATCTTTTTTATTTTTATCTATATTGTAATAGGGTTTGAACCCCTCTTTTATACTTCTTTTATTACAGTAATCTATTACGTCATACCAGTTAACCATTTCTACTGGCAAGTTGTCGCCTTTGAATGCTGAAGGGTTGCTTCCCATTATTTCAACCCACTCTTTCTGAGTAACTTCATATTGCCCGATATAAAAATTTGATATAGTTGTACTTTTGTAGTTGGAATTTGTGTTAATGAAAGCCCCGCCTTTGACTAATACATAAGTATCCTTCTGTTCAGGCTTTTCTTGCGAACAAGCGCTGATAACAACTACTATTAAAAGAGAAATTAATAGTTTTCTCATGGATATATCTCCTTTCCAACCACTGGTATGTAGTTAAGTATCATTTGTTGAATGATCTAGAATGATCTAAGGCTGCCGGCTATGGACCGACAACCTTAGCAATGACAGTGATTAATAGTTATTTTAATCATCTGGAGATGCCTGAGCTGGTCCGATGCTCAAGTTACCATACTGTTACGTTTGAGCTCCCGCTACTTTGATATCCTTCTGTCGCTAACACCTGATAAGACCAACTGCTGCCCAGATTCATTCCGTAACTTTTCCAAGCATTAACGTGGTTGGCAAAAGTGATCGCGACATTGCTTCCCGTTGCTCGCTTGGATTGTCTTACACTCCAAAACTGTGTGAAGGTTGCCGTACCATCAATAGAAGGGGCGTTCGTTCTCGTAGTCGTATATATATCATATGTGCCTCCATCACTGGTCACGGTACCTTTATAAGTTCCAGTAGGTCTATAAGTGCCCCAGCTATCAACGACGTAATATTCTATGAGGGAGTTTCTCGTCCACCCATAAAGAGTTAAATACCCATTGCCGGATGGTGCCCAGACGCCTGCATTGTAGTTTATTGTTCTAGATGGGGATCCAGTATTCCAACCTTTACCAACAACAAAGTTACCAGTATTTGACCATGTAACACTGTAATTCCCACCAGATCCATTAGTAGCATTTACTGTCCCGCCACCATCGGTCCAATTTTGCCAATAGTCTGTCGCTGCACTTGAGGTTGCTGCAAACAAGCTGAAACTCATTGAAGCTGCCATAATTACAGTCACGATTTTCTTGTTAAATTTAAACATAATCTACCTCCTGAAATTTTTTGTCACTACATACCTACATACTGCTTGTCTGTATTTCTAGTAGTCGAAGCAATTCCTTGTTGGGGCAGATTCGCAACACCACTTCCTTCCATATATATTAATGTAAGCGATTACATATGGAATTTTATCATAGATCGTTTACTATTTAATCTCTTCAAATTAAAGCTTTTACCCTAAAAAGTATTGTTCTTTTGGGATACCTTATTCACTGGATTTTTGTATCTGCCACAATTACAATCCAGTATTTTTTAGTAACACGTTCATAAACCAAGGCTTAATCAGTGGTAAGACTACTGCTGGTTGCATAGCTTTTGTATGGTCCATCTGGGCTCCCGAAAGGATTTCAACATCCCAGCCTAAATCCGCCAACTGCTCCTTATTCTTTTTTAACAACCCGACGATGTCAACGGTAACGCTCCCGAAATTTTCACCGTAAACAATCGTATCATTTCCACCTGCAAAAGCTAGTTTAGGGAGACTAAGCAAATGTTGAATACTGAGATCATCAAAGGCTGTGAGGCTCTGGTATAGAGAGACAAATTGTGCTGTAACACGGGTATCTATGGTAACCTTTATATTGTCCCAATCCATTTCGTTTGGATTCTCCGATCCTGTTGGGCTTTCTACAGATTCATTTTGGTTACTCAAAGCTTGTGTATGTGTTTTATGGGTCACAACCCTCATTTCTTGATAGGGGCCATTATAGGGTGGAAAACCTCCCATTACCAAACTCTCCAAGCGATCTGTTCTTATAGCCATTTGCAATCCAATCAACGCAAGCCAGGAATAACCGTAGTAACTAAAGCTTGTAACATTCATTTCATCCGCAATGTGGAGAAGATCCTTCACAATATGATCTGCTGTTAGATTTTCCTCTGGATATTGAAATAGATGACCTTCATAATCGAAATAAAGCACTTGAAACGTATCCGCTAATCCTTCAACAAAATGTTTACCTAATTCGGGATCTACTCCCCATAGCTTTAAGTTTTCTGCTTCCTGATTGTACACAGATTTTTTAGCGATGGGTAACATGAGGGTTGAACAATCTGGAAGTCCTGCCATACCTACTTCTATTTCTGATTGGTTTGCTAATTGTATTATCTTTTTCAATGAACTCACTCCTTTGTGTTCTATAAAAGTATCATATAACATTCATGCAATCTTTCGGTTTATCCCTCTACCTCCCTTGATATATCTACCTAAATTCGATTTAATATTGTTGTAGCACTTGAAGGTTCAACTTTAATGTTTTGGGGTGATGATGTTTATGGAAGAGATATATACACCTACACTGATAGCTAAGCAATTAAATGTGAGTACCACTACTTTAAGGAGATACGAAGATCAAGGCTTAATTCCAGATGTATCAAGGACCGCCAGCAACCGCAGATGTTACACTTCCATCCATGTGCAAGCTTTTATTACCATTCGAGCATTATTGCAGGGATATGAAATTCCGGTTGTGTACGATGTGATGAGGAAGATAAAAGGCCAGCAGATGGAGTCTGCTCTTTGGGCAATCAATCAAGAGCAACATAAGACCCAAGTGGAAAAAGAAAGGTTAGAGGAAGTCTTACGCATGTTTCGGGATGTTGATTTATCTAAATACAAAGATTTAACTGTATCAGATTCAATGACAATTGGTGAAGTTGCACAAATGGCAGGAGTTAATCCATCAGCTATTCGGCATTGGGAACAAGAAGGGCTAATCTCTTCGAATAGGAACAAAGATAATGGCTACAGAGTCTTCACTTTAACGGAATTAAGAAAAATTATTCTTATCAGCAGTTTAAGGAAAACTGTTTATTATATCGAGAATATGAAACAGCTTTTGAATGAAATAGAAACACATAACTACAAAAAAGTGGAGGTATCCTTTCAGCTTGCCTTACAAAAATTGAATTCTCAATTAATGAAGCAGTTTATCGGGATAGCTGAACTTACAAACTATGTGAAATTGTATAAAAGTAATGCCAAGTAACATAATGATCATAGAAAAAGGGCTACCTTGCGGTAGCCCTTTTGTGCCTATTTGAACTTGATGTCAACAATCTTCCCTCTTTCCACAAAACCAATATTTCGATAAACCTTATTCGAGTCAGGATTCTTTAAATCAGCATAAAGCATGGGCACTAAATCCTCCGATAAAAGAACAGAACATAACTCTGCTACTAGTGCACTTGCATAACCTTTTTTCCGGCAAGACGGAGGTGTGTATACCGCATTTAATCTGGAATATCTTGCCGACCTATGTGCAATGTACGCCATCGATACAGGTTTATCGTCTACAAACCATAAATACAAGTTCCCTGTCTCAATCATCCTCTTGGCATCTAGAATTTTAGCTTCTGGGTTCACCCAAACCCCATAAGCCCCCTCTGAGAAACCCGCCAAAAATTCTGCTACAATGGCCAGGTTTTTTCTCGTTGCTTGCTGCATTGTACCTTTTACGTTCAAAGGTTTCTTTGGATCTGTACAGAAATAAGATTCTATAGTCATCGTGGACTCATATTGAAGATGATTTGCCTGAGAATACGGCTGTGCAAAACGTTCTGTTGTTTTTGGTTCTCCAGATACTCCCGGTAATGTAGTCTCTTTAAGAAATTCTATAAGTTCTTCGTAGAGAACGGCCTTCTTATCCTCGACAATATCCTTAGAACTCCAAAGCCATGCGTTATGTCCCGTTGACTGGGCATAAATCATTGTTTCATCAGAATCTTTTAAGCAAGTAGAACTCTTCGACTCGCAAATAAGGTGAATCAGGTTGTATTGAACCTCATCAGCAATAAACATATCCTGGCTAAGTATTCGATCGGAGACATTGATTTTTTGAAACATTGTTACTCCTCCTTATTTATTTATAAGAACGCAAAAAACTCCGTCCCATTAGGGACGGAGTAGATTCCGCGTTACCACCCTGATTGGTGTATTTATGAATACACCCTCTCTGCTGCCATCGTCCAACAACGATGCTTCTTTGTAACGGCAGAATCCCGGGCCCGCCTACTATGATTTCGGGAGCCAGCTCTGAGGCGATTGTTCGATTCGGGTGTCCTCTGCCTCGCACCAACCGGCAGTTCTCTGATCGACATATCCGGATTTACTTGTCCTCTTCGTCGCATTTGATTGCAATGTAATTAGATACAATATAAAGTAATAGGGATTTTATGTCAATAAAAAATATGTAAGTTGGCGACGTTAAACAATTATTATTCACTGCGAAAAAATACTAAACACCAAATTGTCTTAAATGATGGTCTAGATGTTTATAAATCCCTTTACCCCATTGCTCCGGAGTGAATTTTCCGAAAAAAGGATGTGGATGGGATGAACAATTCTCCGGACCGTTACTTTGAAAAGTTATAATTTTTTGTTTCAGTATTTCTTTTTCTTTTCCAAAATCTCTATCATCTAAAATAAGTATGGTCGGAATTGTTGACATATTATGTGGTACTGGCTTGTCATTGTAAAAAATAGATTTCACAAACCCTCCTATTAATATTCCTAGCCAACTTCTAGGAGGAAAGGAGTTTCCATTTGCGATGTCTTGAAATGCTGAACAGTGAGCCAACATTTGAGAAACATTCATTTTTCCCCACTGTGGGTTTGAATTAGGACTTAAATTCTCGATACGGCTCAGTATTTCCGCTGTATGTAATTTGTTATATATATTTTCCATAAACACACTTCCATTACGTTTTTTGGGTTTTCGATTTTTTCATTATTAGTTCTGGTGATCCATATATCACGATAAGCTATTGTATTCATGATTGCATCATAATAATTTTACAGTATACTGCCGATCTAATATTCGCCATTTCCATTATTCTATCCTTTATTCACTATCATGTCCTTTAACGTAATAAAGCTATCCATCATGCAGGTAGCTCCTCGTCTTAAACTGTCTTTAAATATCGTTTCCCGTTAGTTCAACAATCTACGGATTTCTGCAATACAGAAATACTTTCCTTTAGGAACACCCTATTCTTTTCAATCCCTCTATTTTTACACCAGACAACAGCACCAAAAGCATCGTAAAAATCATAAAAGGGTAGTATTGTTTCCAAATCCATTAGAGGACGAATTGTTGAATATCCCTCTTTATACGAAATTCTACTTTGAGGATTCACTTCCCAAACATATCGGTTAATTTTTGTGAAATCAATTTCAGAGGATCCACTCCGTGCACTCTCAAAATCAATAATTCCAACAACCATATTATTATTTGTTAGTATATTACCTTGTCGAAAATCCATATGAACAACACATGGGCCATCAGGAGGAGGTAAAACTGAGAAAGCACCCTCAAAGTAATTAATACATTTTTCGAAAAGTCCTCTCTCAAGGACTTGCTTGCAAGGTTCTATAAATTTTTCAAAGCTATTTCTTATATAAAGTCTCCAATTGTTCTGATTAAAAAATTGAAAACCGTCTAATCCTTCCACACCATATCCCGGCATTTTAACTTCATGCAGCTTTGCGTGAAGTACCCCAATTTGAAATGCTAATTCATCGTCAATAGCACCTGTACATGGTATACCTTTAATCTCAGATAAAAGTAATGCACCAGAAATTAAGTCATCCCCACTCCAGAAGTCTAACACCTTTGGAACCGGTAATACCTCCCTCAACAGTTCAAGCATACGATATTCGCGATATACTTTATCCCTGTTATAAGGGATCTTCGCATACACCGTTTCTCCATTAGTAAGATTCAGCTTGTATACTTGTGAACTAAAGGACTCAGGAACATTATCTATACTTAATACATTAAGGTTAAATCTTTTTATGATTGTTTCTACTAAGTTCAACTCGCACCTCACATGTTATGAATGAATAGTAATTAGTTCAGCTATCTTATTCTTAATTTTATTGAACTATCCTAACCATTAGTGCAATAAAATTACACTTAGCCCTTTTTCCTTCTTGCTCTCAGGTAAATGACCGAAATCACTACTAGTCCTATTGCAATTACAATATACAAATCAATATCCTGCTCAAACATTAACCACATCTTATATTCTAGGTGTACTTGCTGTTTGGGTCGAAGTCCTTCACCGAATAGTTCTGTTGCTTGGTTAAGGTTATTCATTTCAATTGTTGAACTGCATGGACTACTGCTTGATTCGCCATCCACTTCGCTAATGTATATTAAGTATTTATTACCTTCCTTGAAATCAAAACCCCAAGTGTAGTCTGTTCTCACAATAATTTGAGAGTCAACTTCAGTTTTCCAACTTCGTTCAACATCCACTAATATATATCTGATTTTCTCTTTTGGCCCCGTAAATCCTTCTTGTTTCAAATCGACCTTTATTTGTTTTACTTCACCGTAAATAGCTCCGCCGTAGACCTCTAGGGCTTCTTGGGGACTTCCTAACTCGACACAGGATAAAGCTTTAGCATCTTGTCCATTTGCAATAAAGAATGCGAAAGTGAATAAACATATTAACGTGATTAAACGAAGTTTCAATTTACCACCTACTCTTATGATTTTATTACATAACTTCTTTATTGACATAAGTTATAGGTGAAATGTTGCACTAATTTTCCAACTCCTTCAATGAAATAGGGAGTACACCTCGACGGTATGCTCCCTATTTGGGTTGACAATAGTATTTCGCTGGCCGTGGATGAAGCGCAAGCGCCGTACCTCAGATGATAGAAGTTAAAGTTCTTCCTGGGAGCTGAAAGCTTTGAAGAAATATTCCCCACGGATTTGATTCAACTTTATTCCCTAATTCATTTACAATTAGATATTGAACTGAGCTTTTATAAAAAAACGCACCTGTTAGCTCAATAGCAATAATCTGCAACTCCTTACTTCTCCCAAAGCTCGATCAGTCGACCTTCTGGATCTTCAATCCAAATAAACTTTCCAAATTCACTAATCTCTATTTTCTTTGCAAGAGGTACACCAATCTGTTCAAAATGCTTAATCGTCTCGTTTAGATCATGCACTTGGAAATTCAACATCACTTGTTGTTCTATTGGAAAATAACTGTCATCCTCGGTAAAGAAAGAAAAAATAGTCTCATTTCCCACTTGAGGTTTTATCACAGTCCCATTCCAATTCTCAATGTCAAGCTTCAACACCTCACTGTACCATTTTTTTGTAGCTTCAAGATTCTTAGTCCTCCAGAATATTCCTCCGAAACCTTTAATCATCGTATCTACATTCCTGTCTGCATTGAATTTTCTAATAATATACCCTTTAGGATTAAGGAGAATCCACCGTTAACCTCCTTTCAATACATCGAATGGTAGTGCCAACGGGTAATCAATATCACATTCAACAATAAACGAGAAGCCAAGCATATAACAAATGGCATTAGAAGCAGGAGTGAAGTCTATCGGACCCTATAGTCGCTATTAACCATAATCCGGCTCATTTGAGAACCTATCGGACTCTATAGTCGCTATTGGCTCGAAAAGCCCTCATATCGCGCATGTTTGGAACAAATAACGCCTCTGGGGTCCGAAACACTTCTAAAAAGTCAAAATTCAGCCGAATAGCTGCATCTGAGTCCGATCGCTCATGGTGAAGAGAGCGTGTGGGAATACAATACGCACAACAAGCAGCATAGTCGCACATCCGGTATCACAGACGCCAAACCAGCAGCAAAATCGCACATCAAGTAATCCAGACGCCCAACAGCAAAGCACTAATCAAGTATTGAAGTAACCGTGTGTTCGAGTGTTCGTGTATTCGAGTACGCAAATGTTCAAGGAGTTACATCATGCTTCTTCCATGTGGAGATCATTCCTCCTAGCCCAACGCGGTGTCCGTTGCTCATTACTTCTCCTTCTTATGTAAATAATCTTCATTTTAGATTCTAGATTAGAATTATTTGCTATAATGTTCTCATGAAAAATAAAACTATTCTAAACAAATTAGCTATCATTCTACTTTTTATAAGCATTCTCTTTGGCCTACGCTGCATTTGGTTGAGTATATTTAAGGTTTCCAACACTGTACCTGTGATTAACAATGGTGTACTGGATTTACGCGGCCAGGATCTGGAGCAGGCTAACTTATTCAGGCTGGATGGTGAATGGAGCTTCTATCCTTCGCAATTCGTAACGTCCAAGGATATTTCAACTTTACCAGAACCTTCCCTCCCGCTTCAAGTTCCCGGAGACTGGAGCCACGCGATAGGAACGAATGACCCTTCTTCGTATGGTTATGGTACGTATCGTTTGCGAATTTTGATAGACCCGCTTCAGCAACCTGTCTCTTTCTGGATCAAACAAATTTATTCCGCTTCCAGTGTGGAGATTAACGGCACTCCTATTCTCAATAATGGGGTAATAGCTCTTGATGCCGATACATATGTACCCAAAACCACCTCATATACAGCAGCTTATTTTTCAAAAAACACCACAGTGATAGATGTATTTATTCACGTAGCTAACTTTGATCACCCCTATAAGGGCGGTATAAAAGGCCCTATTTTCTTTGGCTCTCAGGAACTCATTGACCGGACATACTTTTACACTGTCGGATTTCAAATGCTTACAGCAATTATCTTACTACTGCATGGGCTTTATGCCTGTATTCTGTACTTATTTAATCCTAAAGAACGTGCTTTGTTTCTTGTAGGGTTAATGACCTTATCTGTAGCTGTAATCCTTTTAGCTCGAAATGACAACTTAGTGCTTTCATTACTGCCGATTAATTATACTTGGTCCTTAAAAATCCGTTTGATCGCCTTCTTATGGCAAAACCTTTTTATTCTGCTTGTTTTCAGGAAATTCACCTCAGGTGCCAAAGTCAACAAGTGGTTACGTGCTTACACATGGTGTCTTTTCCTTTATACCTTGTTTATATTTATTGTCCCTGCTTATTTAGTCAGCACATCCATTCATTTGGGAATCATTCAAGTGTTCCAGTATATTCCCTTTATTTGGTTGCTCTATAGCTTAGGGCGCTTATTGTTCAAAAAGCAAGATGATAAAGATGTTGTTTTTCTGCTGTTATCAGGTGCGGCGATCGTTTCTAATTTGTTATGGAATTTGTGGGATAGTAACGGACACTATTCAATTGTCTATTATCCTTTGGATATTATCGCAGCCATCGTGGGCTTCTCAGCTTACTGGTTTAAAAAGTATTTTCAAAATGCTAAAGAGAACATGGAACTAAATGAGCAGCTGAAAAAAGCAGACAAACTTAAGGACCAGTTTCTCGCTAATACCTCACATGAGCTGCGTACACCGCTTCACGGAATCATGAATATCGCGCAAAATATTGTCACAAAAGAAAAGGACAGACTTTACGAAAGTAGCCGTCAAGATATGGAACTGCTGATTACAATCAGCCGCCGTATGTCTCATATGCTTGGTGATCTACTGGATGTGGTCCGTCTTCAGGAGCATCGTGTTATTTTACAACAGGAACCTATTTCGGTTCAATCGGTAGTTCCCGGTGTGATTAGTATGCTTCAATATATGATTGAAGGTAAGCCAGTACAGCTATCTATGGATATCCCGGAAGCTATGCCGCCAGTTCGTGCGGACGAGAAAAGATTGGTGCAGGTTTTATTAAATCTGGTGCACAACGCGCTCAAATACACCGAAGCAGGACTTGTAACTGTTAAGGCTGAGGAACAGGACGGACAGGTTCTTATCTATGTGACAGATACCGGAGTAGGCATGACTGAAGAGACTATGGCACGGATATTTCTACCCTATGAGCAAGGCCCTCACGGAATAAATGACGGGCGTGGAATTGGGCTGGGATTAAGCATATGCCGGCAGCTGGTAGAACTGCATGGAAGCAGCCTAAGCATTCAATCAGAGCTTGGTAAAGGTTCAACTTTTAGTTTCACACTCTCTCTTGCCGATTCTTACAGCGAACAGATAATAAAACAGACGGAACCTACAGTTTCGTATATGGCAGATGAGATTCATAGACAGATGACTGAGTGGGGAATTTCCGAACATCAGCCAAGTAATCACTCTGAAAAAATTCCGCCGCTTTTTACAGAGATTAAGGTAAATATTCTGGTGGTAGATGATGATCCTGTCAATCTGAATGTACTAAAGGGTATTCTTGAAACCGAACCTTATATCATAACTACCGTCAACTCAGCCCATGAAGCATTGGAATTGTTGGATAAAAGGAACTGGGACTTACTTATTGGCGATGTTATGATGCCACAGATGTCGGGATACGAATTAACACAGAAGGTTCGTACTCGTTACTCCTTATATGAGCTTCCGATTCTACTGCTTACTGCCCGTAGTCAGCCTGAGGATATTTATACTGGATTTCTGTCCGGTGCCAATGATTATGTCACAAAACCTGTAGATGCAGTGGAGCTTAAATACCGTATTCGGGCTTTAACTGCGATGAAGCTATCCTTCAATGAACGGGTGCGGATAGAAGCAGCCTATCTACAAGCACAGATACAACCGCATTTTTTATTCAATACGTTGAACTCTATTGCCGCACTCAGTGATTTGGATACTAAAAAAATGCAGGAGCTCATTGGCGCGTTTACTTCTTTCTTAAGAATCAGTTTTGACTTTTTAAATATCGGAGAGCTCGTGAACCTCTCCCATGAACTGGAATTGGTAGAATCTTATCTGTATATTGAACAGACTCGATTTGCAGAAAGGATATCTGTTGTCTGGAAGGTAGATCCGAATATTGACATCCTAATTCCTCCTCTATCCATCCAACCGTTGGTAGAAAATGCTGTTAAGCACGGTATACTTAAGCGCCAACAGGGTGGAACTGTTCAAATACGTATTATCCGTCTGCACAAGGCTGTAAAGATTGAAGTGGAGGATGATGGGCAAGGCATGGATTCCGGGACCCTCTCTTTACTGCTGAAGCCATTGATGGAAGGCAAAGGTGGCATCGGGCTGGCCAACACCCATAGGAGGTTAAGTCAATTATATGGTCAAGGTCTCTCGATCCAGAGTAAGCCTGGAGAAGGCACCTTGGTATCCTTTGTTGTACCAGAGGACAGTGATAACTTTTCAAGCAAAAAAGCCGCTCCATAAGGAGTGGCTTTTTTGTATCGTTATCTCTTTCCTTTTAGAGTAAGCTTAAAAAATAGTCGGCACCATTCCCCCATCCATGCGAATTGGAGAACCTTTAAATGCAGAGGCATAAGGACTGCATACAAATGCTGCTAGTCTGCCTATTTCAAAAGGTTTAATAAATCGTTGTATTTCAGATTGAGGAAGATTTGTAGTCATGAATTTTCTTTCTTTTTCTGAAAAAGTCATATCTTCATTGGAGTATATCCCATCAATAATTTGATGCACATTTTCAGAAAGTGTTGGTCCTGGCATGATTGTATTGACTGTAACTTCAGTTCCTATCGTTAACTTAGATAAGCTTTTTGACAATGATAATAACATTGATTTGGTCATTGCATATTGAGGCATTTGGCCTGAAGGCATAATGGCTTCTTCACTAGCAATAAAGAGAATGCGGCCATAATCTTTTTGTAACATTTTAGGTAAATAGAATTTTGTTAATCCATTCGCAGCAAGGACATTAGTACGGAAGTATTTTTCGAATATTTCGTCGTCAACGTCCTCATATTTCATAATTTCATAGATACCCATATTATTAACTAAAATATCTATATTAGGGTATTTTTCGAATAAGGCTTCTCTTTGTTCAATATTCACAATATCCGCTGTAGCATTTTGTGGAGAGGTAGCCGGGAAATTTGACTTTATTTCATTTACAGTTTGTTCTACCTGATCATAATTCCGTCCATTAATTAGTACATTAACTCCTTCTTTAGCAAGTTCAAAGGCGATTGCTTTGCCAATACCTTTTGTTGATCCTGTAATTAAAGCTGTTTTATTATTTAATCCCATATCCATATTACATTTCTCCTTTTATCACGGCGTGCTGAGTAGTTGTCATTTTAAGAACAGTCCTGTGTGCCGGCTAGGATTATATTATCGTACCGGGGTTGTTCAGTAACTAGCGGATTGCGCCAAAGTTCTTGTTTAACACGCCAATGATAAATCTCTGAAAATACTGTCTTTATGAAGAGGGTATCGAGTTTAAACCTAAATGTTCAGTACGCCAATTTGAAGGAGTATCACCTTCCCAAAGACGGAAGGCACGGTAGAACGAGTTCTGGTCTTCATATCCAATCAAGAAAGCCACTTCTTTAATATCAAGCGATGGATCTGCCAGATACTCTCGTGCTTGCTCATGTCTAGCTTGTGTCAGCAATTGCTTGAAGCTTGTGTTTTCTTCAGTAAGCCTGCGTTGCAACGTACGGTCACTCATACTTAATGCCTTCGCAACAGCATAAATGTCAGGGCGTCCTCCGCTGAAGCTGCGTTTCATGATCCATTTGACCCTCTCGGTTATAGAGCGAGTGCCCTTCTGTTCAGCAAGCGTCCGGTCCAAAACGGGAGTCAGAATCTCCAGCAGCTCTTCGTTGTACGAGATAAAAGGCCGATCCAAATCATTTCGACGCAACGTCAAACGATTATATTGAGCACCTATCTGAATTCGGCAGCCGAAATAAGCTTCAAGAATCTTTACATTTCCTATAGGCTGTGAAAACTCGACAAGCTGTGCTGTCAAAGGTAGACCTGTGCCTCGCCGCCCAAGCTCTAGAAGAAATGCCAAAGTGAGGCCTAGTAGCAGCGGTGGACCAAAATGCCCGGGATGCTGCCATTCCAATTCGATTGTACATAGCTCGCCTTCTTCGGTAAAACGCAAGCTTTCAGGAGGGCACATTTGTTTGTATCGTACCATTCGCTTAAGAGCATCGCGATAGTCCTTAGCATGGTATGTTGCTAAGACCGTAGGCGGATATTGTGTAGTTTCAAAGACGGTTGCAAGCTTAATGATTCCTTCGGCTGGATCCCCAATGAGATCGGAATATGCCTGCCAGACTGCGAAATATTGGGCGGTGGTGACTTCTGACTCTGTGATCTGGCTAAGTGGAAGATTTGCTTTGCTGGCTACATCTTGTGCAGTTATTCCTAATTGACTTAATCCAGCCCAAAATCCTGGTGGGATTTTAATTTGATCAGAGGTATGAGACTTCATACATATGGACCTCCTTTATTAAGAACTCCAGCACGCTTGGGCAAGCAGTTCGAACGAATGTAACCGTTTCTCATAATCTGGAATCATGGTAACGATAATGAATTCATTAACTCCATACAAAAGAGATAACCGTTCCAACTTACCTTTAACACTTTCCGGAGTACCTACCAGCAGCTTGCGTTCCAAGGGCTCCGACTTCGCTTCGGCAGAACCTTCTTGTTGGAATAATGCCGTACCAGATGAGGCCAATCGCTCTGCCTCTTCCTCAGTCTCGGCGCAAATGACGCCAACAGCAACCATGGCCTGCGGTTCAGGAGAAAGTGAAGAAGGAGTAAAGGTTTCACGGTAAGCCTGCAAAACCTCCTCCCCTGCTACATCGCTCATGAACTGGCCGAACACATAACCTGCTCCAAACTCGGCAGCATATGCCGCGCTTTTCTTGTTTGTACCCAGCAGCCATAGCTCTGGAGATACGGGAGGGACCGGACGGGCGGTTATTGAACGTCCTTCATAGGAATAGTTACCCTGCAATAATTCAGTGACGCCTTTAAGCAGTTCTGGCATTTTCCAAACATTTTCGAGAAAATTTCCACTCAGTGCTAAACTTACTTCAGCAGTACCGCCGGGAGCTCTGCCTAATCCAAGGTCGATGCGTCCCGGGTACAAACTGGCCAGCAAATGAAATGCTTCCACCACCTTTAGCGGCTTATAATGTGGCAGCAATAAAGCGCCTGAGCCAAGGCGAATGTGTGCTGTTTTCGCTCCAATATGCGATAAAAGCACCTCCGTAGAGGTACATGCTAATCCCGGCATATCATGATGTTCAGCAACCCAATAACGAGTATATCCCAGTCTTTCTGCTGTCTGAGCCAGCTTCACTGCTTGTCCCAATGCGGTACTAGCATCCACCGTATTAAAAACAGGTACAAGATCTAATACACTAAGCTTAATGGATGTTGTTGTCATGGTTAAGTCCTACTCGAGGGTTTCGGTAAAATTCGATCATATCGATAAAAATAAGCTTGTAATCAACTGCAACCGCGGCTAGATCATACATTCGGCCATGGCCGTCTTCTTTGGAGGCAAAAACAACATCGTGCCGCAGCTTATCCATAATCATTTTGCCGATGAACTGATGCTCGTATTCCGCGTACTTCTTTTTGAAAGCTTCATTAAATTCCCACAGCTCTTGGTAAGACCGCTCTAGCATTGCGTTTACCAAAGTCAGCTCATTGCCCTCTTTTTGTACAGCCACGTAATAATTTCCACGCTCATCCTTGATCAAATCCTTATATAACTCAACGTTCAAAGTTAACGTCTCCTCTCTGATTACCTAGGACTCAATTTTATAGGCTTGCAGTCAGCACCGTTGGCTCTGTCGTGATTTCTACATTTCCTGCAACGGCTCTGGAGATCATGCAGGAGCCTTCTGCTTTATGGGCAATTCGGATGGTTTTATCGATATCGTCCTGTGACGCATCTTTGGTAAGGGTGATTAGGGGTGAATGTTTGATGGCTTCATATGTAAAAATGTTATTCGTTACATCGACCGTCGCCTCTGATGCTAACGTCAGCTCTGAAGTCGTAAGCCCTGCCCGCTCCAGCATTGCTGCAAGTGTAATGAGATAACAGGTTGCTGCTGCTCCCAAAAGCATCTCATCCGGATTCGTTCCTACTCCGGGTCCTCCCATTTCCTTCGGAATGGAAATTTGAGTCTTAAGCTGTCCAGCTTCAATAGTTCCATCACTGTTACGGCCACCGTTCCATACGGCGTTCAATATAAATGGATGCTTCATTTTTATATATCCTCCCTAGCTTGATATTGCATGCTATATTTTTCATCGAATACTTTACATGCTAACATAGAAGAATGTGGTGAACAAACAGGCTCAGGCCTACTATTCATGAAACTTATCAATAAATTAAAATTCAGGAGGTTCTACCATCATGATAAACGACACGGATATCAAACATCTTAAGCGTTGTATTGAACTTGCCCAAATTGCACTCGAAGCTGGGGACGAACCCTTTGGTTCCGTCCTTGTATCAGCAAGTGGAGAAGTGCTTGCAGAAGACCGCAACCATGTAGGTAGCGGTGACCATACTCAGCATCCCGAATTCGCTTTAGCCCGCTGGGCAGCTCAGAATATGACACTGGAAGAACGTAAGCAGGCAACAGTGTATACCTCCGGAGAACATTGCCCTATGTGTGCAGCGGCACACGGTTGGGTTCATTTAGGACGAATTGTATATGCCAGTTCCTCGAAGCAATTATCGGCGTGGTTAAATGATATGGGAATTGCAGCATCACCCGTCCGTAATTTAAGTATTCAAGAGGTTATTCACGATGCGTTCGTAGATGGTCCTGTACCTGATCTTGCAGAACAAGTACGGGAGCTTCATCTACAATTTCACGAGAAAAGACTTCATTAGTATGACGAAACAAAAATAATTGATTTTTCCGTAAAAAAAGAACCTTTGGATAAAGGTTCTTAGGCTGTCGAGAAAGTCTCGACAGCTTTATTTATGCCCAGAAAAGGGTGATTTCACATCCCTTTACCTTTTATTATTCTTAATTACTTCGCTAAAGCGGTCAGGGAAATTTGTATGTACACCATCTACACCCCAAATTACGGCTTTATCCATATTCACTTGATAATTCACAGTATATGGAAACACCTTTAGCCCTGAATTTTTTGCCTGCGCGACATATGCCGCATTTATTTTTTGAAAGTTAGGACTTATGCCTACCGCATAAGTTTTTAATCTATTCACATAGGATTCTGATATTTTATAAACAGGGAAATCATACCATACAATTTGATAAAGAGGGACTGCTGGATTTATGGAATGGAATCTACGTAAACTCGCTTCACTAAATGAATGAATAGCAACATGAGCCGACAGATCATAATTTAAAATTTCTTCGTTTAACAATGCCTCGATGTTCGAATTCGACGTGGGATCTTTAATCTCAATCATATAGTCCACTTCTTTTCCGAACCTTTCAAATACCTCTTTTAGTGTCGGAATACGTAAATCTACATATTTATCTCTAGCGAACATGGGATATTGTTCATTAAACCATGAACCCGCGTCTAATTTTGAGATCTGCTCTAAAGTAAAATCCTTTACATACCCTTTAGCATTCGTGGTACGGTTTACGGTCCCATCGTGAATAACAACAGGAACATGATCTTTTGTTAACTGAATGTCTAACTCGATATAATCGGTCTTCATATCAATGGCTAGCTCGAATGCAGGTATTGTATTCTCAGGAGCATATCCTGAAGCACCACGGTGAGCGATGGTATATACTTTATCCGCAGGCATGATAATTTCCTTTACTTTAATGCGAATCCAGGGGGAATAAGCATACAAAGAGGTGAACAATAAGATTAATAAAAGCACATGTATACCTATAAAGTAGGTTCTGGAATTTTGAATTTTTTGCATTAAGCTGACCTCATCTTTTTAAAAATATAATGTAGAATACTTGGTGTCTTTCGCTCTAACATTCATTCTTGTGTAAAATTATGATTTATATTCCCTTATGTTAATCTCACCTCATCGTATTTGTAAGGTCAAAGTTTGGAGATTTCTATTGTACCAGATTATCTAGAGAAAATATTGTGAGGCAGCATAAATGGGAAAGGATCTGCAAGGTCAAGAAAGCAACATCTAAACTTTGTGGGGTATAAACTATAGTTGCTATATATACAGAGTCCTAAAGTTCTTATACCATTAACTTTGTAAGCGATTAACTTTATAGGAGGAAATGACTTGACAAAGCCAGTGCAACCCAATGAACCTCTCGTAACTCATATTTATACTGCGGACCCTTCTGCTCATGTATTTGAAGGCAAGATTTATATTTATCCCTCTCATGACCTGGATCACGATATGATCTCTAATGACAACGGTGACCAATATAATATGGAGGATTACCATGTTCTGTCTATTGATGGAGATGGCTCCCCTTGTATCGACCACGGTGAAGTGCTTCATGTGAAGGATGTCCCATGGGCTAAACAGCAAATGTGGGCTCCGGATGCAGCATACAAAAACAATACCTACTATTTGTTTTTCCCAGCCCGAGACCATGACGATATTTTCCGAATTGGGGTTGCAACCTCAGCGTCACCTTCGGGACCCTTTACACCTGAACCGAACTACATTCCTGGCAGTTATAGCATTGATCCCGCTGTTTTCGTTGATGATGATGGCAAATCATATATATACTTTGGGGGTCTTTGGGGCGGTCAACTTGAAAAATGGCAAACCGGCTCATTTGTTGCGGATGCAGAGGGACCGGCTGAAACGGCACCTGCTCTAGGACCTATCGTAGCGGAGCTGAGCGAGGACATGCTGAGCTTTGAAGGTGAGCCTAGAGAAATATCCATCGTCGATACGAACGGAAATCCGATTCTTGCTGGAGATGAAGAGAGAAGATATTTTGAAGGTCCTTGGGTTCATAAATATAACGGTTATTATTATCTTTCTTATTCCACGGGTACTACCCATAATATTGTATACGCTATCAGTAAAGATCCGCTTGGGCCTTTTGTATATCAAGGAAAAATACTTACACCCGTCCTGGGCTGGACAACACACCATTCTATTGTTCAGTTTAAAGAGAAATGGTATTTATTTTATCATGATAGTTCTTTATCTGGTGGTGCTGACAACAAGCGTTCTGTAAAATATACGGAGCTGAAATACAACGATGATGGCACCATTCAAACCATCCATCCTTAGTTTTTATTGAAATGGAGTGCATGCGTAGTGCACAGGAGGGGAAATATCATGCCAATAACACAACAAGGTGCTTTTTATACGGGGAAATATCGCAATTTATTTAAAGAGCTCGGCTTTTCTGAAGATGAAATCAACGCTAAACTCGAAGAAACTTGGAGTGATTTGTTTTACGGAGATCCGAACGTACGAATCTACTATCCGCTGGACGAGGATAAAAGCTATATTCTGGATACAGGTAATCTGGATGTTAGGTCTGAAGGAATGTCCTACGGAATGATGATGGCTGTTCAAATGAATAAAAAAGATGAGTTTGATCGTTTATGGAACTTCTCTAAGACGTTTATGCAGCACAAAGAAGGCCGTTATGCCGATTACTTTGCTTGGCACTGCAAGCCTGACGGTACAAGAATTTCTCAAGGACCCGCACCGGACGGGGAAGAGTTTTTCGCCATGGCTTTGTTTTTTGCCTCAAAACGTTGGGGGAACGGTCCGGAACCTTATAATTATTCCGAGCAGGCTCGAATAATATTGCGTGCTTGTTTACATAAAACTGAAACAGGCGCTGGTGACTCAATGTGGGACGCGGAAACGAAACTGATTAAATTCGTACCGGAATCCACCTTCAGTGATCCATCTTACCATCTCCCCCATTTCTATGATTTGTTCGCTTTGTGGGCTGATGCAGGTGACCACATGTTTTGGCGAGAAGCGGCGGAAGCCAGCCGCTCATATCTACACACTACATGTAATCCTATAACTGGTCTCGCTCCCGAATATGCCAATTTTAATGACACCCCGGCAGAACCCCAGCCTCATGGTGATTTCAGCCATTTTTTCAGTGATGCTTACCGGGTTGCGGCTAATATCGGTCTGGACTGGGCATGGTTCCAAAAGGACAGCTGGCAGGTCGATCAATGTAACCGGATTCAAGCTTTTTTTAGAAATATCGAAGTTTCCAATTACAAGCGGTATACCATTGAGGGACAGGCATTCGACGAACCGGCGCTGCATCCGGTAGGCCTTTTGGCGACTAATGCCATGGCTTCGCTTGCTTCGGATGGCCCGGAGGCAGAGCATTTTGTCCGTTTGTTTTGGGATACACCTTTGCGAACTGGACAACGTCGTTATTATGATAACTGTCTGTACTTCTTTAGTTTACTAGCCCTAAGTGGAAACTATCGCATTTATTGAAGTATATCGAACAAAACAATAGGACTCCATTCCTCGAAAAGGTCGAGGAATGGAGTCCTATTAATCGTAATAAAGCTTTGCTATTATTTAATTACTACATACTCCAAGTTCACAAGTTTTGCGTAAGCAATAATTTGGTCTGTTGTAAGAGTTAATGAAACAACGGTGTGGTGACCGCCACCATTTTCGATCCAAGCTTTAACTCCGTCTTGGAAGTTTGGTTTAACATTCCAAAGCACACGAGCTACTGGAAGGTTTGGAGCTGGAACAGTTGGTTCAAAAGCAGTCACTTCATTGATCAAAAGTTTGTAATGCGTACCGAAGTCAGCCATGGAAACCACTACACCGTCTCCTGCTTTGCCGTCAAATACTAAACGGGCTGGATCGTCTTTACCACCAATACCTAGTGGAGACACGATGATTTTTGGTTTGTTGCTTGCCAAAGTTGGATCTACTTCAAGCATATGGGATTGAAGAATAGATTCTTGTCCAACTGTCAATTCATAAGTGTAATCTTCCATAAAGCCAGTCGATTGGTTATGGCTCATCACTTTAAGCAAGCGGTCGAGAGCTGCAGTCTTCCAGTCTCCTTCTCCAGCAAAACCATATCCTTGTGCCATCAAACGTTGAACAGCAAGTCCTGGAAGTTGTTTCATTCCATGTAAATCTTCGAAGTTTGAGGTGAAGGCATTGTAGCCACCTTGATCAAGGAAACGTTTGATAGCAATTTCATAGCTTGCTTGAACTCTTACGCTAGCTTCCCAAGCTTCTTTGCTGTTAGTGCCATAGTCGAATTCATACAGCTCTGCATATTCAGCAAACAAACCATCGATTTCCTCTTCTTTAACTTCATTAATGACTTGAACCAGGTCACCAATACCAAAATAGTCAACCGTCCAGCCAAACTGAATTTGGGCTTCAACTTTATCTCCTTCAGTTACACCAACGTTACGCATGTTGTCACCAAAACGAGCAACTTTGATATTGAAGCTTTCGTTATAAGCAACGGCTACGTCCATCCATTCTGCAATTTGCTTTTGAACTTCAGGGCGTTCCCAATAGCCTACAACCACTTTGTTTTGTTTGTTCAAACGGGCGTTAATAAAACCATATTCACGGTCACCATGAGCTGCTTGGTTCAAGTTCATGAAGTCCATATCAATTGTTGCCCATGGAATACTTTCATTATATTGCGTAGCTAGATGAAGCAAAGGTTTTTGCAGCATTTTTGTTCCGCGAATCCACATTTTTGCAGGTGAGAAAGTATGCATCCAAGTGATGACACCGGCAACTTCGTCACGGTAGTTAACTTCTTTCATAATGTTGGTGATTTTATCTGCGCTGACAGCCAAATCCTGCAATACTAGTGGGTAAGGCAAAACTCCGCTTTTATTCAAAGCATCTGTCATCGTTTGTGCGTGCGCTTTAACTTCAGCCAATGCTTCTTCCCCATAAAGATGTTGTGAACCTACGACAAACCAAAATTCTTTTGCTACTGCTGTTGACATATTCATCCTCTTTTCATCATTTTGTAGTTTGATTATTTTTGACCGTAATAAGCGTCTTTCCCATGTTTGCGCAAGTAATGTTTATCTAGAATACGTTGTGGCAATTCTTCCGCAAAATGGTTCAACTCTCTAGCAAATAAATTCATTTTTGATACTTCATCCAACACTACGCTGTTCATTACAGCGGATTTTGCATTTTTCCCCCAAGTAAAGGGTCCGTGGCCTTTAAGCAAAATACCGGGAACCGCCATAATATCTATCCCGCGTTGTTCAAAGGTTTCGATGATTACATTACCTGTTTCCGCTTCGTAACCCCGATCGATTTCCTCTTGCGTCAAGAAACGCGCACAAGGAATGGAGCCATAGAATGTATCAGCGTGCGTAGTTCCCATTACAGGAACGTCAAGTCCTGCTTGTGCCCAGATAGTCGCCCAAGTGGAATGTGTATGCACGATTCCGCCAATTTCGGAGTAATGTTTATAAAGTACTGCGTGAGTAGGTGTATCGGAGGAAGGTCTCATCTCCCCTTCAACCACATTGCCATCCAGATCAACAACTACCATATCGCTGGCTTTCATTGTTTCATAATCTACACCACTAGGTTTGATTACGAATAATCCACTTTCGCGATCAATTGCACTCACATTTCCCCATGTATACTTGATTAGTCCATGTTTCGGCAATTCCAGATTGGCTTGAAAAACCTCTTCTTTAAGTTGTTCTAACATCTTGGTCCCTCCATTTTCAGACTAAATTATCAACAGCGGATTGCTCAATCGCCAGACCTTTTTTATAACGTTCGATAAAGGTTTCAAAACCTTTAATGTCGGTTGCATCGGGATGAATTTCTTCTCCCTTTACATCTTTGAACACTTTTTGATCGAGGAAGTCTTCCAAGCTTTCTTCCTGATTTTTGTTCATCATGTAGGAGGCAAGAATAGCCATTCCCCATGCGCCGCCTTCTCCAGCTGTCGACATTACGGAAACAGGAACATTCAGTGAAGCTGCCATCATTCTTTGGCCAACAACCGGAGTCTTAAATATACCGCCGTGTCCTAAAATACTATCTATGGCTACATTCTCTTCTTTCGTCAAAATGTCCATTCCAATTTTCAAAGCACCAAAGGCGCTGAACAAATGTGTACGCATAAAGTTAGCCAGATTAAATTTACTCTCAGGCGAACGTACAAATAACGGACGACCTTCTTCTAACCCCGTAATGTTCTCACCCGAGAAATAACCGTAACTGAGCAATCCACCGGCATCTGGGTCTGCTTCCAAAGCTTTATTCAGCAGTACGCTGTACAATTTGTCAGCTTCGACCTTTTGCCCCATCGCTTCATAGAATTCACGGAATAATCCGAGCCAGGCATTAAGGTCACTTGAACAGTTATTAGCATGAACCATACCTACTGGACTTCCGTCTGGCGTAGTCACCATATCGATTTCCGGATAAACCTTGGAAAGCTCTTTTTCCAATACGATCATGGCAAAAACAGAGGTTCCTACGGAGACATTCCCGGTACGTTTTCTTACACTATTGGTAGCAACCATACCGGTTCCCGCATCCCCTTCTGGAGGACTAAGCGGAATCCCAGCTTGTAATTGCAATGATGGATCCAGAATTTTGGCTCCTGCTTCGGTTAATAGACCCGCTTGCTCACCGGCAACATACACCTTAGGAAGAAGGTCGCTGGTCTTCAGCGAATAACCTTTGCCAGCAATAAGCTCATCAAACTGTTGTATCATAGATTCATTATAATTTCCTATGGATTCATCAATCGGGAACATACCTGAAGCATCTCCAACACCAAGTGCTTTGTTGCCGGTCAATAACCAATGAATGTATCCTGCTAACGTTGTAACAAACCGAATCTGCGGCACATGTTCTTCTTTGTTTAAGATCGCCTGATAAAGATGAGCAATACTCCAACGTTCAGGAATATTGAATTTAAATACATCTGTCAGTTCTTTGGCTGCCTTACCCGTTGTTGCATTACGCCAAGTCCGGAACGGAACGAGCAATTGATCCTGGTCGTCAAAAGCCATATATCCATGCATCATTGCAGAAAACCCGATTGAACCAACGGTTTGGAGGGTGATTCCGTAATTTTGTTGAACTTCTTGCTTCATCTCACGATAAGCATCTTGTAGACCTTTGATAATATCTTCTAGGCTGTACGTCCAAAAGCCGTCTTTCAACTGATTTTCCCATTCATAACTTCCAGAAGCGATCGTTTGAAAACTATGATCAATAAGTACTGCTTTAATACGCGTGGATCCAAATTCAATCCCTAGCGAAGTTTCTCCCTTATTGATTGCTTCTTCGATGCTTAATCGATTCGATATCACGTTGGTCACCTCTCTGACAGCGCTTTTTTAATATAAAAGAATTCGCTTTCTTAATTGACAGCTTTAGTATAATTTTTTGTACGTACATTTGTCAATAAAATAGTTATATATACATACAAATATGGAGAAGATAATAATTTAACTCCGGACTTAGTTTGTTTATGATGATCTAAAGGTACGAAATATTTACATTTTTCATAAAAAAAGAGCCCCTTTATATTTAATTCGTAGTCATGCTATAATTTGTACATACAACTTAACGAAATGTACGAATTATAAAGCGAACAAGTATGGAAAGAGGAATTACATGAAACCAAAGTATCAAGTGATTATAGAGGATATAAAAAGCAAGATCCTTTCAGGAGATTACAATGTAGGCGAACAAATTCCTACGGAGTCTGCCTTGCAGTCCTTGTACGAGGTTAGCAGACAGACTGTTAGAAAAGCCATTTTAGAGCTATCCAACGAAGGATTCCTCCGCAGCGAAAAAGGTTCTGGCACGTATGTCAGCAACCAATATCGCACAAAGACCGGCGGGAGTTCCCATAAGAAGACGATCGGTGTAATTACGACCTATATCTCTGACTATATCTTCCCTTCTATTATCCGGGGGATTGAAAGCCGAATGAATGAGGATAACTATTCACTACTATTGGCTAGTACCAATAACGATGTTGCGCAAGAAAAAAAAGCTCTCGAAATGATGTTGTCCTACGGCGTAGATGGTTTAATTATTGAACCTACGAAAAGTAATCTGTATAATCCCAATATTGCGTATTATCTGTCGTTTAAGGAGCAAGATATTCCACTCATTATGATTAATGCTTTTTATGAGGAAATAGAGCTCCCCTTCCTATGTCTTGACGATGTGCAGTCCAGTTATCTGGCAACAAAAGAATTGATCTCCAAAGGCCACTCTCAAATTGGACTTATCGCAAAAATGGATGATTTACAGGGCAAATATCGAATGAAGGGCTATATCAAAGCTCTCGAAGAAGCTAAATTACGGTTTTATCCAGAGCAAATATTTTCGTTCAACACCGAGACCAAACAAACCTTAGCTACGAACTTGAAGGATTTCCTAAATAAAAATAGAGATACCCTCTCTGCGATTGTCTGCTACAACGACGAGGTTGGTCTGGAAGTGGTCAATGCTTGCAGACAGCTAGACATTTCTATACCAGAGGAATTATCAATTATTGGCCAGGACAACTCCTATATTGCCCAAAATGCAAACATCAAACTGACCACTTTAACACATCCCCAAGAAACTATGGGCCGTGATGCAGCGGATTGGGTCATTAAAAAATTACAAGGAAAAAAGGATCTTCCCAACAATACTTATTATCAACCTGTGTTAATTGAAGGAGAAACAGTAGTCGAGAGATAGAATAAATTCTGAGGGATTTTGCGTTTCTCTTCATATGTAAATGTAATAACCCACCAGTCGTGACTGGTGGGTTATTTGCAACTGTTATCTCCGTATTCTTTAAAGGTTCGATTCGTGTTTTGAAGTCAACAGTACAGAAGAAGCAAACTGTTTCACAAGCTTGCCGGGATTGATCCCGTATTTCTCCCGAAACACCTCTGAGAAGTGACTTGAGTTGGAATAACCTACAGCACAGGATGTCTCATTAACGTTCAAATTACCTTGCTGCAATAGGTGTAGAGCCTTCTCCAACCTTATATCCCGCAAATAGCCAAATACAGTTGTTCCGAACATTTCTTTAAAGCCTGATTTTAATTTGTTATCATTCATTCCAATCAATCGGGAGAGCTCCAACAGGCTTGGCGGATCTATCATCCGTTGCATCATGATGTCCCGCGCTTCACTAATTTTTGTCATGTCGCTTTTCGACAGCTTTGTTGTCCCAGAAGTACCTTCTGTTAGAATCGATTGAAAGCCCAACGACAAAAGCTCTAATGTACTACATTCGATCTCCAGATTTTTGGTGCTGCGGTTTTGAAGAGCTGCCAGCATTCGCTCAAGCACGATAGCAGTAGACGGCTGCATCGTTTCCTGAAAAACACGAAAAGATGCTTGGCCAAGAATGCGGTCAAAATCAGCGGATCTCCCACCCCCGCCTTCTTCCATGAAGTGATGAAAAGTCGAAACAGGAATACCTATGCCTAACATCAGATAAGATTCATTCCCCTGAAACTCAAATTGAGAGCCAACTTCATTCATGAGTTGTAGCGTACAGCTTCCCGGAACAAACTCATACTGGACACCATCAACAGAGACTTCTCTTTTCCCTTGCAAACAATAATTAAGCTCAACCATTGCTGTTTTGGTTACGAGAGGCACGCTGTAATCCTGGCGAAAGGTAAAATCGGATACCACCACATTGATATCAAAGCGTGGGACGAATCGACGAACGAACCCTTCTCCCCTTTGCGAATGTAGTGCCATGTGCTCTGTACGATCTCTATTCTGCCGCGGCAGCTCAAGCCCATCGAAAAAAAGATTGAAATTGTGATGAAAATCTATTCCAGTCATTGCTACCGCTCTCCGATCAAGTTTTTATAATAGTGAGAACCATTCTCATCATTATAAAGGATCCTCTCTTTTTTGACCCGCTTGAATATGGTGTTATCTGAATACGCCATCTAGGAAACACTAACATTTCTTTTACTTAATTTCTTAAATACCGAGTATTCCTTATTGGACTTAATAAAACTTAATATCTTTTCGGCACATTCTATTGAATTCATCTCTTCCGTATTTACTTCGAGGTCATATTCATCAAAGCAATATACTTTGCTAAACTGTGAAGCTGCTAGTCCAATCTTTCTATCTCCTCTTGTTTGCTCTCTTCTTATGAGTTCTTCTTTCGAGCATATTACACCTATAAATAACGTAGGCTGATCGAAAAATTGATCAAGAAACACATTAAACCTCTTATCATTGTCGATTACGGTATCTACTATTACATTAAAACCCATTTCTATTAACAATTTAATTGTCGAGCGGTACACTGAGAATATGGAATCATCTAATATTTGGGAAACGACTTGATGATCTATTTCTCTTGGAGGTTCATCTGGAAATTTATTATTAATAAAATCATTGTAATTATTAAAAAAATCATCAATTGATAAATGATAAAAAGGAATCTCTTTCTGTTTTATCAGTTCAGTCGATATGGAGGTCTTTCCGGAACTTGAAGTTCCATTTAGAAAAACTAATATCCCTTGCTTCAATTTAATCTTCCCTTCAAATAATAATCATTGCAACTCAGAGAATATTCGAGAAAAGATTAAATTATCCTTTACTGTTTGATATGTTCCTTGATTTGTTCGGCTATTTGCTCCAACAATGCTTCTTTTCCTAAAGCAAAGAAAGCCTCATTATAATTTTGTCTGCTTGTCATGCGATATATATTATTCGATTTTGCAGCTTTCAGATTACTCCAGACCTTGCTTTGGTCAAGAACATTCTGGTCATTATCGGATAATAAAATGATATGGTCTGGATTAAAGGTAGACAGTGCTTCTAGACTTGTCACTTTCCCTCCCCATGGATCTGGCTCCGGTGTACCTGGCGCGAGGGGTAATCCTAGATCATTAAAAATCATATCCGCA
This sequence comes from Paenibacillus sp. FSL H7-0943, assembly GCF_037963265.1. Lineage (NCBI taxonomy): Bacteria > Bacillati > Bacillota > Bacilli > Caryophanales > Paenibacillaceae > Paenibacillus > Paenibacillus sp. FSL H7-0943. The sequence goes on along the minus strand of NZ_CP150148.1, from coordinate 3,387,283 downwards.
ATACCTGTGCGGGAATAGATGCGTATTTCTTTCTCTGTAGCTTCGATTACCGCAAACGTCTCTTCCTTGGTTATCTCAGTGATTTGATCATGTAGTAGTAGAGCACGTTGATCATAGACCTTCAACCACGTTTCCATTTCCGCTTTCTTATCAAGTACCTCCGCAACAAATGCAAATCGCTCTCTAAAAGCGTTAAAGCCATAAGGCACCCTCACTGTTGGAGCAATCATATTTAGTTGATCATAGATTTTTTCTTGGGTAGGTCCTGCCAGTATCAAATCAGGGCTTGCTGCAATGATCGCTTCTAAGTTGACTTCCGTCTGAAACCATCCAGCGGGAGTTACATCAGGCAGTTCTTTTTTGAGAATAGGAGTGATTTCTAATGAATTAGCCATATCCGTATTCCCAGTAATAACAGGTTTATATCCAAGCACCAGAAGTTCTTCCGTTGAGCCGGATACATCGGCAATTCTAACCGGATTCACCGGTATTACAACATCTCCTTTAGCATCCTTGAGGGTACGTGTTTCGGTCGAATTAGTAGCGACGGGTTCTGAATTTACCGCAGGTTGAGAATTTTCTACCTTAGCCTCCTGACCTGAATTCCCACACCCGTACAGCATCACCATCATGATTAAGGCGATTCCGACAAAAGAGATTCGTTTTAAACTGAACATTTTTTCCAACCCTCTCCAATCTATTGATAATCATTCTCACTTCTAGCAAGTCCGATCATACACTCTGCTAATAGGATAGAACTACCGGCAGAGGGATTGAATAACGGTTTGGCGGATATTTATTTAATTTTTATCGTTTTTTAATTACTTCTGAAGGATTAATTCCATACTGCTTCCGAAAAGCTTCGGCAAAATGACTAAAGTTGTTGTAACCTACCATCGTCGCCGTTTGGCTAACACTAATTTCCCCGGTACTTATGATTTCCCATGCTTTTTCTAAACGTTTGTTCCGTAAATATGCAAATACAGTTGTTCCGTACTCTTCCTTAAATCCAACTTTTAATTTGTATTCGTTAATGCCTGCCAGCTTGGACAATTCGATTAGCGAAGGTGGGTTTGCCATGTGGTCAAGGATGATATCCCTGGCTTTCCGAATGTTTTCTCGGTCACTACGTGATAAATGCAAACTGCGTTTAGTATGTTTCTGCTCAAAAAGAAATGCGTCAAAATATACAGATAGGAGTTCTAATGCCTTCCCCTCTACGTACAACCGGCGCATGGAGGTATGATATGGACAGTCTCTCAATTGCACCAATAATCGGGTGGTTTCTGGAAGAATAGGCATACGGAACATTCGAAAAGCACGTGAATCTAACAGCCCGGATAAGCTGCGAGCATGTGAAGAGCTTTGATCCGCCATCCATGAATCGAATAGTGTAACCGGTACACCTATGGACAATAAACGGATAGGTTCAGCACTCCGATAGTGAAATTCCGCTTGGAAATCCTGCATGAACTGCAATGAACAACTATCGGGCATTAACTCATGGCTGGTATCTGTTACATGAACTTCCCCGCTTCCCTGCAGACAAAAGCTTAACTCAATCATCGCCGCTTCGGATTGAACCCGAACTAGGCGATCATCAGCAAAACGGTAATCACTATCAACAATTTCGATCCCGGAGGGTGTGATCACTCTATCGACGTATCCTTGGGTACTGGATTGTGCAAAATGTTTCCTCTCTGTAGTGCCCCTCATAGACGGAGCCTCAAACAAAGCATCGAAATACCCGTTATAGATGTTATGAATAGATGAACTTGTCATTCTGTTATACACTCAGCAGGTAAGCTGCACTCCGTAATCCCAATATTATGTTTTATCATGAGCAGATCACCTTTTCTCTTCTATTAAATGATAACGATTATCATTTAGATCATTATATGCGAGATATTAGATAACCTGCAATGCACAGTTTTTAAGGATCTCTTATCTCCGCCTTCTCAGTAAAGCGGTAGCACTTCTTGTGTCAGCCCTGAAAAGAGGTCGCTGGTTTGATCAAAAAAGGCATCAGGCAAATAATAATAAGCATCACCCATAGACACCACCTTTAATTCGGGAATGATATACATGGCGATATAAGTCCCGTCTTTGAGGTTGAACTGTAATTGATATGATTTTCCTTGGGATTGCGCCGCTGCAAGAGCTTCATATTCCTTAATGCTTAGCTCTGTTTTTTTTGCGCTGTACAAACCTTCGATAATGGACTCAACAATAGGATGATCAGTGATAGTCTTTTGCACGTCATTCCCCACATGATTCAGAATATAGATATCTTTTGCATGCTCCTTCAGATTAGCCAGATCTAGATACTCCTTCGCGCTCATTGCAGAATCGTCTACCTTCGCCACAATTTCAGCTAGATAATAATATTGCTCATCCTTAACTGCAATACGAAAATGGGATGGGTATGTTGGGATTTCATACAGCTTTCCACCCATAGCGAACGTAGCGGCATAATCTTTTTCCGCATTCTTATCCCCGTCATTCTTTCCGGGCTCTTGGTTGAGATCAAACTCTAATGCACCAAGCGATTTGTCAGGCTCCATACCTGTGAACTTAAACTGAGCGCCATCTGCTACGAATGCATAACGGTATCCATTGTAATTCAGAATTTTGCGAACCCCTGTGGGAGACGAGACTGGTGTCTGCTGTGATATTTGTGGTGAATTAGGCAACGGAGTCTGCGGAAATTTATAAACGGCCACACCTAACACCAATGCAGCACAAGCTGCGAGTGAGCCCCACTTTACATAAGCTTTTTTATTAGTGCGTCTCGCGGAGTTGGCTTTTTCTATCAGATTTTCGTCTATGTAACCGATTGTTTTGAAGAGCTCTTTATTATTCAAAGGAAATAACCCTCTTTCTGAAGATATATTTGGAGTTTTTTGCGTGTTCTGAAAAGAATTGATTTGGTTTTACTTTCACTGATTGAGAAGCGTGCGGCAATATCGGCCAAAGAATCAGAATACCAGTAACGCCTCAAAAAAACATTCCGCTGATCTTCCTTAATGTTGTGTAGAAATTTGCTTATAGATTCGGCTATTTGTGCTTCCTCGTATTGGGTTTCAACGTTGTCTGAAGAGGATAAACAATCGTTTAATTCATTAAGAATCGTATCGAATTTTTTATTCCGTTTTTTAGCCATGTAATAATCGTATTTGTTCAAAGCAATATTTCGTGTGATTCTCCCCAGAAAAGAGGACAGCTTTGCAGGAGACTTCGGCGGTATTGCTTCCCATGCACCAAGAAAGGTATCGTTAACACATTCTTCCGAATCTTCAGCATTAGACAAAATGTTATGAGCGATCCGAGTACAATAATTTCTATATTTTTTCGATGTTTCTTCTACTGCCCTTTCATTACGTGCAAAATACAATTGTATGATTTCACTATCTTCCACTCCATCACTTCCGTTCGATTTGATTAAGCATTCACTTATAAAGTAGGAAAAGAAGTGTTTAGGTTGCATAAAAATATAATTTTCTATAAGCTTCGGCATTCAACGCTGATAATATGACATAAAAATACAAATAACCCCTCATCCTAAGGGATAAGGGGAAGTTATGATATCATCTAATTTTTAATTAATTCTACTTCCTTCATTGGAGCCTTTGTCTTACGGAGCATCATCCAGATCCCCCCCAGACAAAATAAAACACTACATCCCATGCCAAACAACGCGCTGGCGTTTAATGCCTGAGGTGAGCCTTTCATTGTAAGCACAGCCATTTGAGTGACAACAATGGAGACTAAGGCATCAGTAAAGCTAATCATTTTTAATGTTGATATAATGGGATTTTTGAGATGACGGTTAACAATATTTCCATGAATGGCAAAACCAAGTTTTGTAAAAGCGATCAGTGCTACCAGATATACAATGTAACCTTCATAAACCAAAGCGTCTCCGACTAGATAAATCCGCAGGCAGACCAACAGATATGAAACCCCTAGAAGACAAAGAAAAACACCGCCACGCTTATAAACATAAAGCTCCATGGAATACCTTTGCTGTGGTGAACTGACTTTTTTAGCTAATGTATATTTATGAAGCACCTGTCCTTTGGCTATACAAAGGATCAGATAATAAAGTGCATTTGTGATGAACCATCCGGACAATAGATATAACCCAAGAATTAACTTGCCTATACCAATAAAAGCATTGATGACTAGGGAAGCAGCGTTGAACATGGCGGTTCGATCTTGCGGATTTCCGAAGTACCGAACTAAGATTGCCTTAATATATATCATCCTTTCAAGAAAACCTTCATATCTCATTTTATGTTTCTAAGGGGACAATAGTATCATACTTGGCTCAACCCAGCAATAAAGCAAACAAAGTTCTGATTTATGATATATTAGAAAAGGTTGTGCTAATTCAGCAAGAGGAAATAGCAACAGCAATTGTTAATGGAGGCAGGTCGTATATGTATAGAAAATTAACAGCAGCAGAGTTGGATGTTATTTTAAGCTCGATTAATAAGGAACAGCATTTTTTATATTATTCATACCTTACTTTTCGCAGACAAAACACAGTGCATTACGGTCAGTATTCTGACCAGGGCGAGTTGCTTGGAGTATTAGCCTTTTTAAGTGGCCTTCCGTTTAATGCTTTTTCTGTATATCCAGTTCAGCAATCCTTTTGTCTCAGCTCAATGTTGGCGTTCATGAAAGATGAATTACATCTACATAACCATGCGGTAGGTAGCTTTATTATTAACGAACAAGAGCTGCAGGTCTTTGCTTCTCAGCTTGAGTTCTACAGCCCTCCCAAAAAATTGCTTCTTATGAAACATATTCATGAAGATGTTCTACCAACAGCGGACAAGCATGTTATGCACTTAGGACCTGCTCATTTCCAGCGAATTGAAGCAAAGATGAACGAGCTGCAAACCATGGCTTTTTCAAAAGAAGAATTACAGAATCCGTTCTATGGTGTGATGGCACAAGACGAGCTGATTGCTGTAGGAGGATACCATATATATAGTGAGGATTACGTTGAACTAGGAAATATCGGAACAGATGTAGCCTGGAGAAGAAATGGTTATGGAAAAAAAGTCTGTGCAGAGCTAACACGCCAAGGACATGCCATTTCAGCTAACGTATATTTGAATGTTTTTGAGGAGAATGTAGGAGCCATTTCTCTATATCAATCGCTGGGATATGAACTCATTTGCCAACAATACATCGTTGAATTTGTTATTTAAATTAAAAACGTACTGCAGCTAATGCAGTACGTTTTTTTTAAATTTTAGGTGATACGCCAGTTAACCTTGTTTATTTCATTGCTTTTGCCAGCTCTGTGAAAATAACCCCCAGCGCATGAGCACCCGCATCTGGATAACCGATGCTGCGTTCCCCCACTGTGCCGGCTCTTCCCATACGGGCAACGATTTCTATAGTATTTTTAGAACCTTGGACAGCTGCTTCCGCTGCTTTATTTGCCGCCACTTTGATATCGTCGCCTTGTTCTGCACTTTGGGTCCAGGCATCTGCAAACGGTACAAGCGCATCAATCAATGTCTTGTCTCCGACGACAGCCCCTCTGCCAAAAGATCTTTCACCCGTATCTTGAATCCCTTTGACAACAGCCTGCATCATATCAGCAAACTCCTGAATGGTCAGCTCTTCCTTCTGCTGAACATTTTTGCTCGCTGCGCGGAAGCCTGATCCCCAGATCGGTCCGGATGCTCCGCCGCAATATTCCATAATGACCATGGAGCAGGCGTCAAGGAACTCACCGATATTAGTGAGATGATGAGCTAAAATATCTTCCCACTCGACTTTCAGCTGTTTAAAGCCCTTAGCTACACTCATCCCGAAATCGCCGTCTCCAGCGTGGGAGTCAAGCTCACAGAACGGAACTTCATTCTCGATAATAACCTGGCTCATTTGATCGAGCAGATAGACGATATTTTGCAAAGTAAACCGATTGTTCTTAATCACCGCTGCAGCAGCATCCGTATTATTCTTAAAGGATACATTGCTGTCTGCTTTCTCTTCTTGGATTACTTCAGTATATTTCACAGGCTCAAAAGGGCCTTTAATCGACAAGGCTGGTGTATCACAAGGCGCAGATAACCATTTCTTCAGTGTCTCATCCAGCTTCATTATCGTCACCGATGCACCTGCCATGTCAATGCTGGTCATGTAGTTACCAACAAACACTTTAAACACTTGCTTATTCTTAGCGGTTAATTCGCGGATGACAGAATTGTTCAGCAAATATAACTCTTGCAGCGGGGTGCCTCCAAAACCATTAATTAATACGGCTACTTCCTCCTGCTTCTGATCATTCATTTGGAAGTTGTCTAGCAAAGAGGTAACCATTCGCTGTGCTAATTCATCTGCGGGTACAATTTTCTCCCTGCGTATTCCAGGTTCTCCATGGATGCCAACCCCGTATTCCATCTCGTTCTCTTCAATATGAAATGTCGGAGTACCTTTGGCAGGCACGGTACAAGAGGTATAGGCGAAGCCTATGCTGCGCACATGATCAATTGCATGTTGCGCCGCCTCTTTCACTTCCGCTAAGGACAATCCAGCTTCTGCTGCTGCTCCGGCTACCTTATGAACAAGCACTGTTCCGGCTACGCCTCTTCTCCCTACTGTATAAAGGCTGTCTTCAACGGCAATATCGTCGTCTACTTTGACATAATCCACTTCGATACCGTCTTCAGTTGCTAGATGGGCCGCATTTTTAAAGTTCATGATGTCACCGCTATAATTCTTGATAATAAGCAGCGAACCTTTGGTGCTGGCAGTGCGGCGAATCGCTTGATAAACCTGAATTTGGGATGGAGAAGCAAACACATCACCGCATACAGCTGCATCCAGCATCCCGGTTCCTACAAACCCGGCATGAGCCGGCTCATGCCCGCTTCCGCCACCACTGATCAGGGTAACTTTATCTTGATTGATCTCTTTCTTAGAAATCACTTTGAATTTAGGATCGAAATCCAGCTCGGGATGCGCCAAAACAAGCCCGTTACACATTTCCCTAACCAGAGTCTCCGGCTTGTTTATTATTTTTTTCATCTTAAAGCTCCTTACTTGATTTATATTGACGGCCTAATTGATCGGCTGCCATAATTGCTGATGCAACCGCATCCTCCGTAATTGGGAACGGCATCGAATGGATAGATTCCTCAGCAATGCAAGCTTTTTTAGCAACCTCAAGCAGTTCCTCATAGGTTACATGCTCAACACCAATATCCGCTAAGCATACTGGGAGGCCAATCGAAAGACAGAAGTCCAACACTTCTTTTAATTCAGTCCGGTCTGCATTTTCAAGAACCAATTGAGCAATCGTGCTGAAGGCAACCTTTTCACCATGATAATAATGATGAGTTCCTTCCAAAGCAGTTAACCCATTATGAATCGCATGAATCGCTGCCAAACCACCACTTTCAAACCCAAGACCCGATAAAAGAATATTCGTCTCAATTATATTCTCCAAAGCTGGGGTTACGATATTCAGATCGCAAGCTTGCTTCGCCTTGAATCCATTCTCAAGCAATGTCTCATAGCAGAGCTTCGCAAGTCCCAACGCTGTTACTGTTCCTTTAGCTTCACCGCAAACCCCTTCACGAACTCCGCAAGGTAAACCTGCATTCACATTGGAGTAAGAATTTGCAGTAGCTCTTGCTTCAAAATAGGTTGAAAGTGCATCTCCCATACCTGCCACAAGAAATCTTGTAGGTGCATTGGCAATAACTGTTGTATCAATCATGACTACACTCGGGCTTTGCTTGAAATAAGCATAATCATCGAATTCACCTTCCGGAGTATAGAGCACCGCTGAGTGGCTTGTCGGAGCATCAGTTGCTGCTATCGTTGGAACGATAATCAGCGCTTCTCCTTCAGCTACACATTTTGCCGTATCAATCGCCTTACCTCCACCCAAGCCAATCGTACATGCACATTGATGTTCTTTGGCTAGCGCTTGTAATCTGGCGACTTCTTGTCTTGAGCATTCCCCGTGGAAGCCGCTTTCAACAAGAGTTATATTAAATTTCTGTTTAGTTGACTCCAGTTTGTCTTTCACACGTGTTACATCATCTGGATGGGCAATTAACAAAGCAGAATCACCAAATGTTTTTACGAAGTAACCTAAGTTCAATAATTCATTCTCACCTTGTACATATTTCGTCGGACTGATAAATGCTCTTCTCATTTTTCGTTCCTCCTCAGTTGTTTATAGTTATCATTATAGATTGCTCTAATTTAAGAAACATGAAACAATAAAAGCTTATTAAAGCGTTTTCTTATCGTATTTTTTTGTCATAATCGTGAAAAATCGAACTTTCATGTCATTGTGTTGAATTATTCTGTATAATGTTCATTAAGATTCTATAACTTACATAGGAGAATTTTGTGATGTCAAAATCCCGGTTCAATCTAGAAGAAATTATTGATTTGAAGAAATGGGAAAAGCTCCAGGATTCCTTATCTCTTGTAACCAAAATGGCTATTCTTACTGTTGATTACAAGGGTGTTCCTGTGACCAAGCACAGCTATTGCCAGCCATTCTGTCAAGGTGTGCGCCAGGACTCCCATCTCTCTCAATATTGTCAAAAATGTGATGCCCGCGCTGGGATTGAAGCGGTTCGCCAGAACAAACCGTTTATTTATTTATGTCATTTCAATATTATAGATATCGCGATTCCGATCATTATAGATAATCAATATCTAGGTGCAATTATGGCCGGACAGCTCAAGCTTCGTGAACCTGACGTGCCACAACTGGAGCAAATTGTCTCTCGCCCGCCGAATGTGGAGACGAACATGAAATTTAAAGCACTCAAAGAGGATTACCAGGCACTGCCTGTTTTATCCTACGATGAAGTAACAAAGTGTGTTGAGCTGCTGCTGCAGTTAAGTACCTATATCGTGGAGGAAGCCATTCAAAAGCATACTACTGTGGATTTGTACAAAAAGGTTCTGACCACCAATATAGAAGAACCCGCTTCTGCTGAAGCAATGGACGAGTCAGACCGTACGTATCGAAAAATCCAATCCATACAGCAGGAGTTATCCGGGGCCTTGATCGAGACCAAATTAAAGAATGGTGTACAAAAGTTCGTCTCAGTAAATTCTGTGCTTCAGCCTGCTTTTAATTACATTTATGCACACAAAAATGAGAATTTCAGCCTCAAAGAGATGGCTAAGCTTTGTCATATCAGCCCCAGTTATTTCAGCCGTATTTTCACTAAAGAAACTGGAGAGAATTTCTCCATCTTCATTGCCAGACTCAAGATTGAATGGGCTAAGCAACTGCTGGAATCCACGGATTCCCCGATCAATCAAGTCAGTGATGATTTGGGCTTTTGCGACACGGGCTATTTCATTAAAACCTTCAAAAAATACGAGAACCTCACCCCGGCTGTATATCGGAATATGTATATGAGGCGATCAGCAAAAGAAACCCTCCGTTAATAAAATTAACGAAGGGTTAGTTACTCATTCCCACCAATGCTTCATTTCACTGAATCCTACATCCCATAACTTCACATTCCCTTTAAGGATAAAGGTTATTTCTTTTACGGTAACTAATGCCGTATTGTTGAGTTCAGCTTGGGAACTATATTGTTCACTGGATTGAAGGATCATGTTACCATCAGCTATAATCATTAGTTCACTGCTAGAATTTTCATTTTGCGGGAATCCAAAGCTGAAATATAACCATACCTCTTTTTTATCACCCAAAGTATAGGTGTATTTTTTAATATCTTCACCTTCACTGCTGTACAAATTCATTTTTGGTATTATATTTTTACCTGCGATAGTGAAACGGGGAAGATTATGCGTGGTAGGCATGCTTCCCGTAAGCTTTTCCAACGTTTGTAATCCCTGCACGGGTCTTTCACTTTTCTTCAGAGTTAAATCAATGATCTCAGAGATTCCCATGATTCCAACCAATAGCACAACAACAGATAATGCCGAAGTAAAAAGTGATCTCCTGGTGATTTCCGGGGAAAACCCAATCTTATATGCACAAAATCCGATCATTGCCCCTAACGTATTGGAGATGACATCGGCTACATCAAAGGAACCCAAAAAAGTTAAAGCTTGAAGACTTTCCAGCACAAAAATTGTTAAGATAAACAAACAAATAAACTTCTTAAAATGTGTACGATACAGCAAAGGAAATAATACGCCAAAAGGAATAAAAGCAGCGATGTTCCCAAAGTCATAAAACCAAGAAAAGGATAGGTCAAAGAGATCAGGAAAAAGAAGCGGAACACTTTCTGGAATCAACATAAACGTATATTCATACTGGCTTGTTGCATGCTCTACTCTATTGAAAGCAAAAAACAAAAAATATAAGATCAACAGTGTATACAAAATAGTTCCTATAATAAAAATCTTTCGTAATTTCACTCCCATAATAACTTCACAATTCCCTCCATATGTCGATGGAAATAGTATATCTCTCCAAAGTGACATTCCCGTGACACTGAAGGTGACGATTTAGTCATTCAAAGCTTATATCGACAAAAAGTCATCACCCTTAATTTAAGGTCGATGACTTTTGGTTACATAAATTATCTATTCGAGACTAGTTTCCAGTGCTGGCCAGCAGAACCTGTATTATTTGTTTGAATAATATTTGCTCCCTCTGTCGTCGAACCCTGATCTACTGCCAGAGCTTTTCCACTATTACGATTAATAATATTGTAAAAATCACCTGAGGACTCCAAAGTCCACTGCTGGTCATTCGATCCGTTATCATTCCATTGTACACTTTGAGCACCGTTAGCTAATGAACCTCCTAAAATGCCCAGGTTTTTACGACTATTAGTATTGACCAGCTTCGTATAGCCATCAGCTGTGCTGACTACAAACCAATTTTGGTCATGGGATGAAATTCCGCTGGTCCACTGAACCGCCTTCCCTCCATCCGCCATCGAACCTTGATAGATACCCAACACTTTACCACTGTTCTCATTAACTAATCGATAACTGTCCACCATAATATGTCCTTCATCTGGAACCAACTCCCACAGCTGATCAGTGCTGCCTGCATCAGTCTGCTGTATAACTTGGGTACCCTCTACAGTAGAACCCTGCGCTATACCTAACGTCTGACCACTGTTACGGTTAACAATCTTGTAGTAGTTACCAGAGGCTTGTAAAGTCCACTGCTGGTCATCGGAATGGTTTTCAGTCCATAATACGGCTTTAGCTCCTTCTGTTGTTGATCCTTCTAATATTCCGGCGACCTTTCCACTTTTTGCATTCACAATGGATTTGTAACCGTTAGGAGCATAACCACTTTCCGCTGTGGAAATGAGCCAATATTGATCCAAAGAATTAGTCCCGCTGCTCCATTGGACGAGCGGATTGCCATTCGCAGTTCCACCTTCCAATACACCTAAAGCCTTCCCACTCTTCACATTAATTAATTTGTAGTAACCTACGGACATATCACCATATTTCACCGTGTTTTTCCCACTAAAAAATCCGGCTTGAGGGATAAATAAGCGGCCATTGCTAAGCGGCAGTAGTTGGCGGTTATACCCTGCATCTACGGGCGGATTATATGGAACCCAGCTTCCGGATGCATCCACTCTAGAAGAGTTGATCAGCACTTCTTTTTTCCCTGCAACGTTTAATACGAGTCTCCCATCTCCCAAAGCAGAAATATAGGGACTTCCTCCGTACCCTACAAGAGATCCTACTTCAGTTGGATTCCAGCTCTCAGGATCTGCTGAAATTTTCAAATAATTGGGCACGCCCGGGTATCCGACCATCTCATAGGTCATTGCGTAATTACCATTGCCCAGCTTAGCGATTGTAGGCATTCCTGGACGTAATTTACTGTCTGCAAATGCCACATCAACTACCACAGGTCCCCAGTTCGTACCCTCCAACGTAGTCTGATGAACTAACTTCTGGGCATGGGCAGGATCACGTTCATCTGAATAATAAACAATGAGTTTGTTGTTGTGAACCAAAAAGAAAGGCTCCCAAATGGGATCATAACCAATATCGTTTCGTCCACCTTCAGCAATGCTGCTTACATATGTCCATGTTCTACCTAAATCATTGCTTTTATATAATTCCAACTTGGTAGCTGCTTTGTTGCTTGGCACAGAATTTCCTGCAAGAAGCATAGTACCCGCAGGCATGTTACCTATAGATTGGGGGAGTTCAAACAATTCAGGGCAATTTAACATTCCCCAACCGTTTTGAGTATCCTCCACTTCTCCAACCTGATTCCAAGTGACACCATTGTCAACGCTTTCATAAATAGGGAAAACAGGGGTGGTATTAGAGGTTTGTTCAAATGTAGCATACATTTTATTATTGTTGATGCCACTATATTTAAGCTGGATTGCCCTAGGTGACAAAGCCCCATAGGATGGTGAATCTGCTGGTGATACATATAAGACATTAGGACCGAAAGCGTTTACAATATTTCTGTCAAAGCTAATCCCTGTGCCAACCACTGTCACTAAAACCAACAAAAAAGACAAAACCTTCCTCAGTTCTCTTCTCAAAAGTAATTTCTCCTTTACTCTGGTTTTTTTAAACGAATACAGCTTTAATATAATTAATAAACGGATAAATGAGAATGTAATATCTCGACCGGATCATGCAATATAATTACACAAATAGACTCTCATCTTCGAATTCAAGTTTTGAAATTAGAAGAGGCAGATGAACAACCTTTGATAATCAAAAGTTGTTCATCTGCCTCTTAACTTATTAGGAATCTACTTTTTCTTCTTGATGTGGTATCTTTTCATTGTGATAAAGGACGAATTCGTATTTATTCCCCGTTAGTTGATCATTATAAAATACAATTTTACGGTTCAGTATATCCAAGTTTTGTTGCAATGCCTTAATTTCTTGTTCCACTTGTTGCTTACGCTGTTCAAGTAAATTTTTCCGTTCAGGAATTGTCTCGTCCCCCATAACCCGCCACTCGGTATATTGCTTCAATTCTGCCATCGTCATTCCTGAATCTTTTAAATGAAGCAAAAATTGAACCCAACCTATATCCTGATCTGTATATTCACGTAAATTATTGTCACTTCGATGTGGAGTAAGTAAGCCTTCCAATTCATAATATCTGAGCGTGCTCTTGTTAACACCGACGATTTCTGCAAATTCTCCAATGGAATAAGGCATGATCCCCACCTCCATTTCTAATTTTGTTTCTATTCAAAGGATATACTTAAATTAATAAAAAACCAAATGTCGGAGTATGAATCCATTTTTATGGCTTGCCTTAAAGTGTACTTTAAGGTCTATACTTCATTTTGAAGCAGTTAATCATCGATGAAAGGGATGTTCTTATATGGCTGAAAAACAAACAGCAGGACGAGATTTGTTAGGAGAATTCGCTCCGAAATTTGCTGAACTCAACGATGATATCTTATTCGGTGAAGTGTGGTCAAGAGAGAAAGAATTATCTGCACGTGACCGCAGCATGATTACAGTTTCAGCATTAATATCAGGAGGAAACTTTGAACAATTAACTCCACATCTGCATAAAGCAAAGGCAAACGGAGTCACAAAAGATGAAGTAGCGGAAATCATCACGCACCTTTCGTTTTATATAGGGTGGCCTAAAGCTTGGTCGGCATTTAATATTGCCAAAGAAATTTATAAAAATTAAACGAAAGAGGTTTTTTTATTATGGCTAATGAGCAACTAAGCAACAGTACTATCTTTCCACTCGGACAAAAGGTTGAAGCTAATTTTATAGGTGATGCATACTTGCAGATGATTTATACTGATGCGACACCTTTGAATGCGCCTATTGGGAACGTAACCTTTGCCCCGGGAGCTCGCAATAACTGGCACTTCCATAAAATCGGACAAGTATTATTAGTTACCGGTGGTGAGGGTTGGTATCAAGAAGAAGGCAAACCAGCTCAATTCCTCCAAAGCGGGGATGTTGTGAATATTCCAGCGAACGTAAAACATTGGCATGGTGCTACAAAAGACAGTTGGTTTGTCCACTTAGCCATTTCACCCGGAGAAACAGAATGGTTAGAACCTGTTGATGGTGAGCTTTATAATCAATTATAAAAAAACGCATCGAGTCTATAGACTCGATGCGTTTCTTTTCTATATCGTCTTTTTGAGAAAACTAAACTTTATTGCTCAAGAAATTGGTAAACTGCCATCATCTCTTGTTTATTCAACTCACGAATACGATTGAAAATTGGAATATCAGCAACAGCCTCAATATTTAAGCTTTCAGAAATAACGTCACTTACTTTACCCGTTAGCCAAGTTTGAACATCTATACCTTCTACGACTTCCTTACGCCCTTCATCATTGATTCCACTCGCATAACAACTAACACAGGGAATCGTTAATTTATATACGCCATCATGAAGTCCATCTTCCGAAATAACTTTTTTCCCTTTACAGAATGGACAGGGATGGCTTGCTTTAACCTTATTAATTAAGGTGACGATTTTTTTGTAACCAAACGCTTCATAGACATAAGTCAGCTTTTTATATTTTCCATTAGTGAAATACTTATCTATGATATTTTCTCTTGTTTCGTGTATATTGGCAAAATCACAGATCGTAATCCGGTTTTTCCTGCTGATGGATTCGATACTGCCGCTAATGCTGTCCCAGAATGGCAAGGTGTTTTGTAACACCATTTCGTATTGCGCAAAACTTCCTAACTCTAGTTCAAGCATTTTTAGAGCGACTTGTGTTTCCCTGGGTAATAGAGAGACCTCTTCTGTCAAAACCATATCGCCGCCCACGATGGCTTTCATTTTTTCTAGTACCTGTAATTCACCAACGGTGCTAATGACTTGATCAAGGGGCATCCCGATAATCTCACGAATATCAGTGTCGCCGTATTTAAGCTTTTTATGATGATTTAATACCGTTCCTTGACAAATTGGACAGGTAATCATTTTTTTGGATGCTTTAATATGCTCTTTAATAATCGATTTCGAGATAACCATATAGTTCCCGATAATGGTATTAAAGCCTTCCCAAGTTCTCGAGGCTTTAGCTGCTTTATCATAGAAGGACTTTTCCCAATACCCGTATAAAAAGGTGTGTTTTTCAGCTTCTGTCATCTCATTATAACTTTTGCTAATATCCTGTCCGAGCTCATTCTTTAACTCATCAAAGATGAATTTTATTTTTGGTAATTGATAGAATTTCAGAATCTCCATCGCATCTGGATGTAATGAGCCGTCCCAAAAGGGTACGTTCTTGTCCTGAAGTACAATATCAAAATCAAATTCTTCAATCACACGGCGGCCCTTACAGCTTGGACAATGATTGTCTGATTGATAGAAATCAAAGCTTTTTGTATCTTTATTAGTGGGAGCGCTGCCACAATATGGTTGATCAAGCCACCCATTTCATAAAGGAAAGTAAACTGACTATACAAGTGTCGTTCCAGATCAATGGCGATGACAGGCGCAATCGTATCCGATTCATATTCACCATAAATCAGGCGGGCCATGGAGGATAAGCTTTTTAAGATGCCACCTTTATAGATGTTCTCTGCATTTTTAAAATAGGGGATCTGACTTTCTTTTAAATAGTCAATTCCATTTTGTAGCTGGAGTGTTGAAGAAATGTGCGCAGGTGCCACACTATCAGCAGGATTTTGTTGACGATAATAATCATCATGACTGAGAACATCAAGATGCTCCACAGGTGCAAGCTGTCTTTTGCCAAAATCAACGATAAAATCAGAGTTCTCTAACATATAAGAATTATGTTCAATCATGATTATGGAGACAGATTCATCCTGCAGAATGTCCCTAATGCTGTCAATGAATTGATTTAAAATATTTTGTGATAAACCTTTGGAAGGCTCGTCAAAAATAAAAAGTGTATGTGGATTTCTTGAGCCCGCAAACAGCTCAGAAACTAAATGGACACATTGAAATTCACCCGTGGATAAGGACTGTGTTTTTCGCTCCAACGTCAAATAACCAAGTCCAAGCTTGATCAATAAGCTTAGTCTTTTATGAGCAATGTCCTCATTTGGCAGTTCAACAATAATATCTTCAATCGAGCGCTCAAAAATATCATCAATATCCTCACTGTACTTTGTGAGTTTCCTTTTAATATCAAGAAAAGTGGCAACGGTCGAGCGACTGGTAATCGACTGATTTCGATCTTGCCCTACGATCACCAGCTTATCTTTGGAATAACGCTTTAGAAAATCTTTGACCATACACTCATTAACCAGTGTAGATTTACCACATCCGGACTCACCTGTAAAAGTTACCAGTCTATTCTGGGGAATCTGAATCTCGGCCATTTGAATATTACGACAATAAAGATCATGAAATTGATAATATTCTGCAGGTGCTGCCTGATTTAGTTCTCTATTGATGGGCTCAGGACGTGGTGATTCCTCAACTATTTTCCCGCCGTATTTGCCACTGCCAGGTCCAAAGAACAAGTGTTTATCCGCTGTGTCCAGCACCGTGTCAGAATGGTCAATGAGCCAAATTTGATTTTTATATCCCAATTGTTTAATCTCCGCTAAAATCTTCAATAGCGTTTGGTGATCGAGACCCACGGAGATTTCATCAATGATAATCACGGTATTTTCACTTGTTGCCATGAATTCTGCCAGGTAAAGTCGTGTTAATTCTCCGCCTGATAATGTACCCATAATACGATTTAATGTTAAATAACCAATATTCATATTGATTATATTTTTCAGAATTTGTTGTTTACCTTCACTTATTTTTAGAATATCTGCCTGTGATAAAATGGTCTCTATACTTAAGTCGTTTAGATCAGAAATACTCTTTGCTTGATCCAATAATTCAATTTTATATTGTTCAGCTGCTTGATTATAGCGTTTCCCCTGACACTTTTTACACTCGACATTTTTTGTAGTTCCACGACCCTTACAATCAGGACACCAACCCAATTCATTATTAAATGAAAAAACCTCTGGAGAGAGATTATATTGTTCAGCAAGAGTGACACGGATTTCAGTAAACACACCTGTATGTGTGCCAATGGTTGACCGAGGATTTGAAGATATGGATGATCTACCAAGAAAAAGAACAAGTGGCATTGCTTCCATTTTGATCGCACTGAAATTAGTCTCCATAATATTGGGGAATAAATACTGGTATTCAGCTTTTGGCAGTAAGGAAACGAGACGTTTTTTTGATTCTTCCCCAATCGTTTGACAAAAAGTTGTTTTACCAGATCCAGACAAACCAGCAATTCCTAACGACTCATCAACTGGCAGTACCGTTTCTAATCTGTTAATATTGTTCGCAATTAATTGATTTATTTTCATAGTAAGCTCATCTCATCTCCATTCTCTTCATCTAGTATTGCCATGATTTATTCCATTAAAAAGGGCACTTTCCTTATTCCAGAAAAGCGCCCTATTCTTGAAATTACAATTCTGCTAATGCCTTTTCGAGCTGACCACCCATATTTGTCCAAGCATATTTAGCACCTTCGATAGCTCCTTGGCGGGCTTTCGTCTCCTCACTAAATCCTGATTGATCTAGATGGAGGTTAACCTTCCCCTCTGAATCTTGACTCACAGTCCAAGTAACAGTAGTACTTTCTCCCGCACTATTCCAAGTATAAGATAACGTATGCGGCTCATCCACGACGAGTACTTCGCTATCTACAATTCCATCCCACCATTCATTTGGCTCAGCACGGAATTGAAATTTATGACCAACGACGGGTTTAAAATCATTACTCCAGATCCATTTCGCAAGCGTATCCGAATCCGTTAAAGCATTCCATACCTTCTCGATCGAACTTGTAAATTGAAAATCTAATGATACATCTGGTTTCATAGTTATTCCTCCAATATAAGTTTTAATTTATCAATTCTTTGTTTCCAGAATCCTTCATAAAAAGATACCCAATCTTGAATTTCTTTCAAAGGATTGGCATTCAACCGATACCTCGTCTCTCTGCCAACCTTCCGAGCAATTACGAGACCAGCATCTTTAAGTATATTTAAATGCTTCGAAACGGCTGTACGACCCATTTCAAAATGAATCGTTATCTCATACAGAGGTAATTCATCAACATCAGCCAGAATTTGAAGAAGTTTTCGTCTTGTTGGATCCGCAACAGCGTCATAAACATCCCTCACTTGACTATTGTCGCTCACAACCACCCCCACCTTTTCCGTAATATTTCCTGTAATGTCACCTAGTATCCATCATTATTACCTAATAGGACACCATTTGGTGTCTAATTGATTATAAGACACCAAATGGTCACATGTCAACAATTCAGTAAAAAAAGCATTACCAAAAGCAAGTCCAGCTTAGGACTGCTTTTGATAATGCCTCCAGATAAATCATTTCGTTGTACGCTTTAATAATTAATCTAATTGTTCTCCATTAGTAGCGATAACATTTTTGTACCAATAAAATGATTTTTTCTTTATACGACGTTTTGTACCTCTGCCCATATCATCTTGGTCCACATAAATGTAACCATAACGTTTGGACATTTGATTTGTTCCTGCACTCACCATATCTATGCAACCCCAGCTTGTGTAGCCCATTACATCTACACCATCTGCAATGGCTTCTTTTATTTGCTTAATATGTTCTTTTAAATAATCAATTCGGTAATCATCCTCTATAACATCGCCTTCTTGTAATACGTCTAAGGCACCTAGGCCATTCTCTGCAACAAGTACCGGCTTTTGATAGAGGTCATACAATTGGTTTATTGCAGTTCGTAAACCCTTAGGATCAATCTGCCAACCCCAATCACTCGATGGTAAATAAGGATTTTTCACTCCGCCTGTAAGCAAATTCCCTTCTGCGCCTTCTATCTTTTCTGGATGTGCACTGACTGCACCAGACATATAGTAGCTAAACGATACATAATCCACTGGATAGTCTTTCATGATTTGTTCATCCTCGGGCTCTGTTTTCAGAACTATATTTTTTTCTGCAAACATTCGAGCGGTATAAGCCGGATAGTAACCTCTCGCTTGTACATCAGTAAAGAATAAAGAGGTACGTTGTTTATCAACTGTGGCTTGAACGTCGTCAGGATCACAGCTATAAGGAACAAGAAGTTGATAACTAACCATACATCCAACCATTGCTTGAGGATTACTTTCTTTACAGGCTTTGGTTGCAAGTGCACTTGCGACAAATTGATGATGCGCTCCTTGAAACATTGCTTGTTCAATATTCGGATGATTTTCTTCGATAACCCCTAGACTTACATATTGGTGGTGTACTACACAGTTAATTTCATTAAAAGTCATCCAATATTTCACTTTATGCTTGTATCTTTCAGCTACAGTGGTTGCATAGCGAACAAAGAAATCTATAACTTTCCGGTTCACCCAACCTCCATACTTAGTTGTTAGATGAAGTGGCATTTCATAATGGGATAAAGTAACAATAGGCTCAATTCCATATTTGTTCAATTCATCAAACACACGATCATAAAATGCAAGACCTTCTTCATTAGGGATTAATTCATCCCCATTTGGAAAAATACGAGTCCAAGCAATGGACATACGGAAGGCTTTAAAACCCATTTCGGCCAATAAAGCAATATCTTCTTTATAGTGGTGATAAAAATCCACCCCATGTCTTTTGGGATAATACTTTTCACTTGCGGGATCTTGTGCTTCTTCTATTTGTTTATGAGTCATGAGGTGCCACTGGTCAGACCAGTTTTTTTTAGGGGTGTTTTCGTCAAAAATATATACATCTGCTAGAGAAAGCCCTTTACCGCCAACATTACTTGCTCCTTCTAGTTGATTGGCAGCTGCTGCTCCTCCCCATAAAAAGTTTTCTGGAAATGTCGTTTTCAATTCAAACATGTGTAAACCCTCCTTGTTGTTAAATAAAACATATGCTATGGATTAAACCTGTTGGATAAGGGCATCTTGTTCTTCTTTATATTTTTGATTATCCATTATTCTAAAGAACGGATAGTAAATAATAAACGCTACTGCAAACAGTACAATTTGTAAGATCATTCCCGAGATACTACCTGTCATCAAATATCCGCCGATAATTAATGGCATTGTTCCCGGAGGCAGTACACCTATTGGCAACGCTACTAATCCAAAATCCATGGAGAGATAGGTTATCAAAACAGTAACAATCGGTGTTATAAGAAATGGGATTAACATCATTGGGTTTAATACGATAGGCATCCCAAAGATTAACGGCTCATTGATATTAAATAGTCCTGGTCCAATCGTCAATCGACCCATTTGTTTCAGCTGTTTGCTCTTCGCAAAGAATAACATAGCAATCGTTAGTCCTAGAGTTGCACCAGATCCACCGATAAAGATAAGATATCTGAATTCTGCTGTAACAATATTATGGACGGGTGAACCCGCTGCGTAGGCTGCAGCATTTTCTGAGGTCAATTGCAACCAGATAGGCAACATGACAGAACCTACAATGGTGGAACCATGTAATCCGATTGCCCATAATAAGTTGATTAACAAGAACACAACAATTGTTCCCGCTAAGCTTGTTCCAACAGTGGTTAATGGTTGTTGAAGAAGCTTGGCAACAATGGTATGCACGTTATCAAAACCAGTAAAGTTCTCAACAAGTAGGCGAACTCCCCAGACACTCACGATAACAAAGAAACCAGGAATAATCGCTGTAAAGGATTTAGCAACTGTTGGCGGCACACCATCCGGCATTTTAATAACTATATTTTTTTGTACGATTCTGCGATATATTTCTGTTGCGAAGATTGCGGTTAATAATCCTACAAATAAACCTTGACTCGAAAAATAATTCACGTTCATTGCTTTTGTGACAACATCATCTACTGTGAAAGAAGTTGATGGTGTGACTACAAAATATGAACATAATGCCACAGCCCCTGAAGAAAGCGGATCCACTTTATAGCTCTCTGCGAGTCTATATCCCACGGCAAATGTTGCAACTAATGCGACAAGGTTAAATGTACCATTGTACGGATATAGTAAAGCTGTTTTGATATTTGGATGGGCGACCAAGAAATCTAAATAGGCTGGAATTGGCAGGTTTGCTAAGATTAAAAAAATGGAACCGATAATAATAAACGGGATAGTTAAAACCATTGCATCGCGAAGCGCTTGTAAATGCCGCTGACCAGAGATTTTACCTGCAACTGGCATTACCTTATCTTCTAAAAATTTCGTTATTTTATCCATAGTTTCTTGCACGCTCCCGAAGAAGTATTTTCTTATTGCGATGCCACTTCTTTTTGATCCTATTTTGAAAGCTTATAAAGTTCAATGATTTCCGTAACAAGTAAAGAAATGGTCTCTACACTCATTAGTTGGTCTTCAGCATGCATAAGGATCAGTGAGAATTGAAGCTGTTCGCCATTTGCTTCTCTTTTGATTAATGATTTATGCATTTTATGACCTTCTCTAAAAAATTGCTTTGATTCTTCTAATTTTTCTTGTGCCTCTTTAAATTCTCCCTCTTTGGCTGCGTAAAGCGCCTCCATTACTAAGCTTTTAGCTGCGCCTACATTACTGATAATGTTAAAAGCCACAGTATAGTATTCCTCTTTCACTTCATCTACCATTTCTCTCTACTCCTCTCTTATCTCTATTTACTTTCAATTAATTGCAAGGCTTGTTCAAGTACTTTTTCACCGTTCATCATTCCGTAATTCAACATATCAATAGCTTCTATAGGAATGTTTTTATCTGCTAATCTTGTTTCTAATTGCTTTTTCATATATTTCACCTGAGGTCCTAACAATAAGACATCAACCTTTTTCTCTTGCAAAGTAATATCAATTTCAGATGCTGATTTAGCAAAAACATCGACATCCAACCCTTTTTCTTCAACAACCTTCTGCATTTTTGTTACTAAAAGGCTTGTACTCATTCCTGCTGAACACACTAACATAATTGTATTCATATTGACTTCCCCCTAAAATTATCATTTATTGAACACCTTTAGTGTAAACTTAAATCGCTTTCTTTTTAAGCTAACCTTTTTCCAAATCAACAGGAAACGGTTACATTGCAAATAGTAAGGCAGTACCTAATTTCTCACTCACTCTAGTTTAGTAATTGTATAATTTCTTCCACAGAGTCCTTAGCAAGGATCTGCACAACAATCTCTTTATCCTCTATCAATGATCCTAGCTTTTTATACATTTTATCTAGGTCGACATTGTTTCCTTCTTTAATGTTTAATAAACAAATTAATTGCACCATTTGCTTATCATTCCAACGAATAGGACGTTTTAACGTACAGATTGTCCAAAAGGTTTCCGAGGTAACAGGAAGTGAAGGATGTGGAACAGCGACAAGATTTCCAAAACTAGTGGGTGCATAGGACTCTCTTTCAACTACTAAGGATTCATAATGCTCTGGTACAAGTCCTTGTTTTGTTAGCTCATTGCTTAAAAAATGAATCACACTCTCCTTTGTGGTAAATTCTTTTTTCACGAATACTCTAGATGCGTCAAGGTAAGAATGAGTTTCTGCCACCTGTTCTGAAGACAGTAAGACGTCCTTGATTCTTTTGAGGTCTTTAGCTTCTAGAAAGGTATTTACAACATAGACGGGAATACCTATATCTTCATTGATCGGAACTGTACTGATAATAAAATCAATCGAGGAGAGGTCCGTTTCTGCTAATTTGTAAAAACTAATTGTGTCTACAATCTGCAATAGATTCTCAAATGAATTGATCAATCGGTAATAAAGTAATTTGGCACTTCCAACACCAGACGCACATACAAGAATAACTCGTTTTATTTTTTTGTTTTTATTTTTCATTCTTTCTAAAGCAACCCCAATGTGCAAAGCAATGTAAGCAACTTCATGTTCTCCAACTTCTGAATCCAAATAGTAGTTAATACATTTACTCGCAATAAGTGCTCCTTCGAATGCGGCTGGAAAACTCGTCTTAATATCATTTAACAGAGGATTTCTAAAATTCATGTTGTATCTTAATCTATTCATCGCAGGCCTAATGTGAAGGGTCAGGGCTTGAATAAATTCATGGTCATGGCCAAAATCCCAATTCAACTCAGTTTGTAAACTTTTTAAAATACAGCTGACAATGGAGTCCACTTCATCGAACTTACTGTACTCCGTTAGATTTTCTTTCGGCAGCAATTTTGTTCCAACCAAATGGATGATAATATAATTAATCTCTGAATCGGAAAAGAGCAGATCTGTGAACTCTTCTATGTCTTTAACAATTTCATGGGCAACAATTTTTTCAAAAGGATACTCTTCCATAAGATTTACCGACGGTTGTTCGATTAAAAATCCCTCTTCGATACGTTTACAAGCTATTATTAAGTGAATAGCGAGGTTTTCCAAGGAAATATCTGAAATCTCAATTTTGTATTTATTTACTTTGCCGATGATTATTTCTTTAATTTTCGTGTATACCTCTTTGTCAAACAAAGTAAAGTTATCGAAAGTTGGATCGGAGTTTTCTTCTCTTTTGTATAAAAAATTAGACAAACAAATTCGTTTCTTAAATTCATCGCCCTCTATAAACAGGCCATAATGAGGCCGATTAACTAAATTCAGGTTGTATTTTTCCAGTATCTTACGCACTTCTTTTAGATCGTTTTGGATTGTCGATTTAGATACAAACATCTCATCTTCAATAGTGGCCAACTTGATATACTTATTTTCTAATAAAAACCGACTCAACAAATAAAGAACCCTATTATCTTGTTCAGAAAAGTCTACTGTAGAAGGATTGATTTTATCATTAGTTAACTCATTTAATTTTTGGGAAAATATATCTTTATCGAAGACTCTTACAACGAAGCCCTTCCCACGAATTAACTCTATTTTTAGTCCTACTATGGCGGATATATTTTGTAACTCTTTCAAATCATTACGGATCGTTCGATCGCTAACATTCAGTTCTTTAGCAATCCATGCAGCTGTGACAGGTTGATTGGAATTAATTAAGTATAAAAGTATTTCTTTTTGCCGTTTTGAAAACAATTGTATCCCTCTTTCTTAACCAGAGTATGAATATGAGCTAATATTAACTGAAGCATACATTTACATACATTTGCTCATTTTTTTATATCGGTTACAATATCACTTCCTAAGAAAATTTGATAGTGTTCTTACAGTAACATACGAAACAGGCGTCCTCATTTAAGAAGACACCTGTTTAAATTTCAGCTTCGTTTGACGAGTCATGGCAAGAAATTTGCGGGTTAACTCAACTTCTGCTGCAGTATAATTGCTAGCTCTTCTGCTGAATCCCACACAATAGGACGAATATCCTTAAGCTGTACAAAAAGTTTATCCGCCTCAATACTGTTTACGGTCCATAATACGGGTATGTTTAAACCAAGTGCATATCCCGCTGAAAAATACACCTCTGGGGATTGCCCCGTTAAATCTGCGATAATCAGTTTGCTTTCTGCGATTTGATCCAACTCGTATTTTTCGCCGTTTTGAGTTTTCGTATGTGTTAATAAGCGCGGCAGGAAACCACACTGTTCTATTTTGGGCAATAACTTCTCCAGCCATGTTGTAGACAAATTTTCTTCATCCGACACGAGCACGAGACAAGGTTTTAGTTTTTTACCTCCAGCGCTTTCCGCAGCTTCATTCCAGCCGGTTTCAGTAAGCTTAAAGGTCATGCCTTCCCTGATCAGAAGCTGATCACTTATCAACTTGTCTATGATGTATACCAGCTCTTGCAGATTGGGAGAATACGTCAAGTTATAGCTGCTAGAGAGGGGTTGAATGACAACCGCTTCCCCCGGGCCTTCAGAATGTCTATATAAATATTGCAGTAGACGGTTTCCTTTATCTTCAATGCTCACAGGTATTTTGGGTGAATTTACAATGGACTCTAAATCATCAGCACATATAGTGATCTTTTCATCACAATCAGTCAGCTCACGTATGTAAGCAGATACTACATGAAGCATGTCGCGTTTCTTTTGATGCGGGAGCGAATTAATGGGTTCGTAGCTGTCTCTACGTAGACTATAAAACCCGCCTGGTGAACAAGAACAGCCTATATATCTATCGTTATCGCCTTCTGGTTCAATGGAAACAATCTCATCACAGAACAAACAGTGTTTCTTAATCATGACAACTCTTCACCTCTTATTAAGTGTTAGCCTCTACCTTACCAAGATTTTTTTGAAAAGTAGACAAGAAGATATTTCCTGTAGCAGGTTATCCCAAGGCGTAAACGTATTATTTCGAGGCTCGAATGTAGATTTTATTCAATAAAAAACCGACATAAGAATCAGCTAAAAAACTGAATCTTATGTCGGTTAATATAGGCTTGGAGCCGGCATTTAGGATTGTGATAAACCTTCTATAACTTTATCAATATTCCATTTGATCATCTTAATGTATGTGTCGCCCTCTTCGCCTTTCTTAGCTAAAGAATCGGTGAAAATCTTAGAGTGTATCGGTACTCCCGTTTCATTTGCGATAGTTTCCATTGTTTTTGGATTTACGCTAGTTTCCAGAAATAATGCAGGCACTTGATTTTCATCAATGATCTTAATTATGTTTTTCATTTGTTCAGGCGTTCCTTGACTATCCGTATTGATCTCCCAGATAAAAGCTGATTCAAATCCGTAAGCTTTGGAAAAATATTTGAATGCTCCTTCGCTGGTAACAAGGATACGTTTCTCTTGTGGAATTTTTTCGACTGCTTCTTTTGCATATTGATCCAATTCATTCAGTTTCTTAACATATTCCGATTGATTATTAAGATAAAATTCTTTGTTGTCGGGATCCTTTTCGATTACACGTTTTGTGATGATATCTACATATTTTATTGAATTCTGAATATCCAGCCAGGCATGAGGATCTACCTGTGTTTCTTTTCCTTTTTCTGTTAGGTACATTGGAGATACTTCATCTGAGACTGCAAAAGCAACATCCTTTTTATTAGTCACATCTAGAAGATCTTGAAACCACCCCTTACCTGTTTCTAGGTTCAAACCGTTATAAAACACTAAATCTGCGCTAGAAACCTTACTTGTATCCTTGGGTAATGGATCGTACATATGCGGATCTGTTCCGATGGGTACCATACTGTAAACTTCAGCTTTCTCCCCTACAATGTTTTCGGTCATATCAGCGATAATGGAGTATGTTGCAACAATCTGCAGCTTATCATGGTCTGCATCTCCTTCACTAACCTTTGAGCATGCGGTAAGAAGTACGATAAACATTGTCAAAGAGAGTATTTTTATGGTCTTCATCCTTGTTTCAACCCTTTCCTGAAAAAATTATTTTTGGGTGAGATTATAAATGAAATTCCGAACATGCTTACGCCGACCAGAACAATCGTGGCACTTGTAGGTAAATTGAATTTAAAGCTTACAATTACACCTATAATCCCTGATACAGCGCCAATTGTAGAAGCCAGGATAATCATGTGGAACAGCTTATTCGTCCAGAGATAGGATGTAGCAGCCGGAATAACCAGCATTGCAATCACAAGCACAATTCCTACTTGAGATAACGAAGATACGGTAACCACAGATAGGAGCATCATCAATAAATAATGATAGAACCCTGTTTTTAACCCATAGGCTTTGGAAACAACCGGATCAAACGAACTCATTAAAAGCTCTTTATACAGCAATGAAATGATGGCAATAACAACAATCATAATAATAAAGGATTGCATTAACTCCGACTGTGGGACGGCCAGAATATTACCAAACAGAATGTGAGTTAGATCAAGCCCGCTTTTGGCAAAAGTAATTAGGACGATACCTAGCGCAAAAAATGAGCTGAGAATAATGCCGATAGAGGTGTCACTTTTAATATTGCTGCGACTTGTAATAAATTGAATGAGAACCGCTGCTAATAGTCCAAATAGTGAAGCTCCAAGAAGAATGTTGATGCCTAAGATATAAGATAACGCCACCCCGGGTAACACCGCATGTGATAACGCATCTCCCATTAATGACATCTTTCTAAGTACAATAAAGCTTCCTAAAACCCCTGATACAATTCCAAGAATGATAGCAGATAATCCCGCGTTAAGTGCATATATCGGAATGTTTAATACTCCTGAGAAATAATCAATCATGATCTGTCGCCCCCATCCCTTTGATCACCAGATTACCTAAGGAGGCACCATAGGCGCTGAGGATATTCTCTGGCGTAAAGGTGTCTTTAACGTCACCAAAAGCAATTAATTTCTTATTGAGAATGATGACTTTGTCAAAATATTCTTCGACCTCATGCAAATCGTGATGAACGATGAGTATGGTTTTCCCTTCTTCGCGAAGTTGTTTTAGCAGCTTTACAATGATTTTCTCACTGACTAAATCTATGCCTACAAAAGGTTCATCTAAAAAAAATACATTTGCTTGTTGTGCAAGTGCCCTGGCGATAAAAACTCTTTGGAGTTGTCCCCCGGACAGATTGCTGATTTGTTTATTCGCAAGATCACTTATATCCACCATCGCCATACATTCCTCGACTCTTTGCCGCTCTGTTTTTCCGGGACGCTGGAAGATTCGCAAATTAGGGTAAGTTCCAGTCAGCACTGTATCCCTTACCGTGATTGGAAAAGAAAGATCAATGTCATTCTTTTGCGGCACATATGCGATCTTCCGTTTGTACTCAGAAATATCTTTTCCCTCCACCATAACTGATCCTGTTCTCTTCTTTATCACCTCTAATAATGACTTGATGAATGTAGATTTTCCCGCACCATTTGGTCCGATAATTCCGATTGTATACCCAAAGGGGATATCAATATTTACATTTTCTAGTGCAGAATTACCGAAATAATCTACGTTTAGGTTTCTGATTTCAATCATAAAAAAACTCCTTATCTCTGTTAAGTTCATATGTAGCACTGTTCTGTTCATCCTGTTAATTTATTTCCCAATAGAAACAATGATTCCAATGATCCAATTTGTTTCCCTAGGTAAACTTTTATTCTTATATACAATATATTTACCCGAGGGCAATATGTCAACAACATTCCTTAAATCAACAAAAAAAGAACCCAAGTGATTTGAGTTCTTTTGCATTATTTCAATATAAAAATCTCATAGTTGCAGTAGTTTTAAACATCTAGGCTGCATCAAATAACCTCCTGTAATATCCTCTGCCTGTAATTGAATCGTATATTCTCCTGCCGTGGGGAAATACAGCTCACCTACTTGAAAGCTTTGAAAATTACTAACCCCATCAGTAGAATGAACTTTAGCTTGTAAAATTTGATCCGCTGCCTTGATGAGGTAGACTCCGCCACCACCATTCTCTCCTTCTTCGCTGCGATATTCGATACTAACCTGAAATCTTACCGGACCTAATGTCCGGACATGCCAAATTGCGGTATCCTCTCTATCCTTCCAGTCCAACAGATTATCATGGTCTTTTTTTCCTGTATCGTAACGGAGGGTTGGACCAACGATCTCACTTTCAAATACCCCTAATTCTTGTAAGGTATCTTCTCCAAATTCCAATAATCGGATTGGATTACCTTCTACAGGTTCTGCACAGACAATTGCGATGACCAGCGGCATGTTGTTAGAATTTTCGGCAAAGTTCGGTAAGCTGGGGAGTTCGACTTCCAGATCCTGCTCAGATAGCTTTGTGAAAATCAGCTCCTCCCCTCCATCTAAAGCAAATACCTTTTGAACAGCGGTCTTCAGACCGGGGACGATTAGCTTATTTCTCTTCTTAAGATCGAAAACATGCAGATATAATGTGTTTCCTTTCAGAGTGCATCTGCCCCATGACGGTTTGGCTGTGGTCGATTCTCCAGCACCGTAAATGCTATCCCCATTGGTATTTAACCAATCTCCTACATCAAGCAAAATGGATTCGGATACCGGATCCCATTCCCCTGTTGCTGTTGGGCCGATATTGATTACCAGATTTCCATTTTTACTTACAACATCGATGATCTGGCGGATGATAGTTACAGGGGATTTCCAATGGTGATCGGATCTCTTATACCCCCATGAGTCGTTTAACGTAATAATATTCTCCCAGTACTTACCAAGGTTACGAGTCGTAAGTTGATTATCAGATGTATTTGAATAATCTCCAAGTGGTGCTTTCCATACTCTGCTATTGACCAAACATTCTGGCTGAATTGCATGAACCGCCGCCAAAAACGCTTCTCCTTGCTCACGGGTCAGTTTGCCTCCGCAATCAAACCACATTAAACCAACTTTGCCGTAGTCCGTCAGCAGCTCACGGACTTGAGGGATTGATTTGCTGTGCAAATATCGTTCAAAGCGGGTGCGTTTATCGGTATCATTTATCCACGTTTGAACGTCATCGTAAGCGCCGATATTCAGTGGATAATCCCAGGTATTCCCTTGAGAGTCTGGATCATGCCAATCCATCGCATGAGAGTAGTAAATTCCGAGTACCATTTTTTCCGCACGACATGCCTCCATTAGTTCCCGAAGGGGATCACGGCCCAATGAGGTGTGCTTGACGATCGAATATTCGGATACACTTGAGTCATACATCGCGAAGCCGTCGTGATGTTTAGCTGTAAAGATGATATATTTTAGGCCAGCACGCTTGGCAGTCCGTACCCACTTCAATGCATCAAAAGCTGATGGATTGAACGCTGCGGCCATTTCCTCATATTCAGCCACTGGGATCTTCGCGCGTAGCATAATATGCTCACTGTAAGAAGCTTGTATTTCTTTTCCCTTCCATTCACCCGCAGGCAGGGCATAAGGGCCCCAGTGAATAAACAAGCCGAGCCTGGCTTCCTTCCACCATTCCATACGCCGAGCCTGCTCGTTATCTATCGGAGTTTCGACCGACTGTATACTATACGGATCATCGAGAAGGTTTTCTGTTGTTTTTCCGTTCCTTACCATAACTGAAGAACGGCTCCGCGGAGTTTAGATACAGCCTCGACGAAGAAATAATCGCCATAGATCAGTGGCGTATCAATGTGCACACCCCCTGGAAGATTGGATGTTCCAGAAAGAATCAAGCCCTCCTCTTCCGGAATGTCCCAAGTCCCATAATTCTCATAAAGTGAGCGAACGATTTGTTCTGCGGCTCGCAGGTAAAAAGAGGCTTCCGCCTGTGGTACGATCTTTGCCAGCTCAATCAAGCCACATGCCGCACATGCACCAGCAGAGGTATCACGCGGCTTTTCGCCTGCATCAGGT
The DNA here is from genome assembly GCF_037963265.1 of Paenibacillus sp. FSL H7-0943. NCBI lineage: Bacteria > Bacillati > Bacillota > Bacilli > Caryophanales > Paenibacillaceae > Paenibacillus > Paenibacillus sp. FSL H7-0943. Next base: position 3,357,166 of record NZ_CP150148.1, on the reverse strand, counting down.
GCCCTGAAATCCCAGTGAGGTACATGATCCTCCGGAAGATTAGCTAAGAAGAAGTGCGCAGCTCTTTTAGCTCCCGTTAGAAACTTATTCTCTCCGGTATAGTGAAAAGACAAAGTAAGACCGTAAATCATCCATGCGCTGCCCCGTGCCCAAGCGGATTCTTCCGCATAACCTTGGCCGGCCATAGCGCCGATTTTTTCGCCTGATTCCGGGTTGAACTCCAGAATATGATAACTTGATCCATCCGGACGTAAAAAATGCTCAACTACCGTTTCCGCATGCGCAGCGGCGATATGCCGGTAACGCGGATCCTCTGTAACTTCCGATGCCCAGTATAGTAAGGGCAGATTCATTACAGTATCAATGATGGACCAACCCGCCCGGTTTATCTTCTCCGTGTCATGCCAGGCTCTGATAAATGACCCTTTCAGGTTAAAGCGGCTGGCCAGTTGAGCAGCAGCCATCAACCCGCGCTGCTTGGAGCGTTCATTACCAGTCACTCGGTAATTGGCCAAAGCTGAGAGTGTCCATATAAAACCAGCGTCATGATGTACGGTAAGGGCATAAAGAGGTTCATCCAATTTCTCTTCAATTTGCTCGGTGATTTCTTGCAGCGCCGGATGATTACCTTCTGCGGCAATCTGCCACAAAATACCCGGCCAGAACCCTGCTGTCCACCACGATGGACGCATGTTGTCGTATACTCCGCTCACGGAAGCATGCGGAAAACTAACACCAATTCGCTTACTAGTCTTTTCCACTTTATTTACAATTTGTTGCCAAGCGCCATCCGCCCATTCCAGAGTAGACTCCGAAATTACCAGTCCGCGAGTTTGTTGAGTTGGTATTACTTCACTCATTTTAGTTCCTCCTGTAAACACTGATGATATTTATGAAATTTAATTTCTTAAAGCGTTGTCCGTAGTGGAATTACCATATTCCAAGTGTGCTTCGCATTTCGAAACCCTCCCGGTCCATCTGCTACTGCAGCGAATAAATGGGTAGGGACCCCTTCTTGAAATAATAGGAACGGACGTTCAAAGCTTCCCATCCACTGCTCTGTGCCGTCCTCCCAGAGTACCCGCCGGGAATACGATTGCGTTGAATCAGCCAGCTGCCAGTCGGTTCCATCCGTAGATGATGCAAATATCCCACCGTGCTTTTCTCCACATATCCGGCCATCCATATCCTTGGCGATCATTTGGTACCCGTCCGTGGTCCGCCAGATAAATGGATCTTCAATATGAGACCGCTCTGGTGGAAACAGCGGTGCGTTGTTAATTACTTTATATGGCCCTTCGTCCTTAGATGAACCGGCAATGCCAAGCGTCATCTGTCCATAGGAATTGCCCTCGTATTTGCGGGCTTTATATACCAATAGCAAGGAGCCATCTTCGCGGATACAAGGAGCCGGATTGGATGTGAGAAAGCTGTCGAACCTGCCCGGACGTGTAGGCAGAATAGGTGCGTCCATCCTTATCCATGGTCCGAATACACTGTCGGCTATAGCTAAGCCAACACGTTTGTTGGCACGAGCGGCAATCACCCGATAGTCGTCAAATTCCACTGTTTCATTAGGCTGCGGCTCAGCGAATGGATGAGTTGAACCCATATAATACAACAGATACTTATCACCATAACGAAGGATATGCGGATTATGGGTGCTTCGTCCGTCCCAGTATTCCGCTCCCCTTGCGGGTAGTACGGTTTCTTGGTACGTATAGGGTCCTTCCGCGTTATCGGCAGATGCGCGGACAATTTCTGAGCGAAGTAACCATCCCGGATGCATCGGCAGCCACTTCGGCCAACGGGATGCAAATAAATGAAAACGCCCATCCTCGCCATGCACAGCTGAACCGCACCACACCCACCAATCCTCCATGCGGAACCCTCCGTTCAAAGGAGCAGGCAACATTCGGTCCATCAATGAAAAAGTCATATTCTCCCTCCACGGCTTATTGCTTTACATCTGTTAGTCCATAACGTTTAGCAGCACTGCCATGTAGCCATTCCGCAGCAATATTCAGCGCCTCCTCCCGGCTGATCCAGCCTTCCGCTATTTGACTTTCCAAAAATCGCGCAAGTATTTTTTTAACGATCAGCAGCTTGCCATATGTCCATTCGATACAGCGCGCATCCGAGACAATGAGCGAACACTTGAGCGGGGCGAGTGCCTCCAACCGATACTGCATGCTCTGCAAATAGGTACTGGGTCTGAAGTTATACCACCACATCCCACCTACATGAACGTTAGGGAAATTCCATGCAGCCTGCACAATATCCAGGTTATTTAATTCTGAAGCCACCACCAGCTCAAACGGAATGGAATACCGTTCAAACAAACCATACAGTTTAACAATCCGTAGCGGATCGTTAACTGGCGCAGCCGATGTATTACACCATCTGCGTTCGACGCCGAGAAACAGCTGCAAGAACATTCCTCTTACTTGCAGTTCCGAACAGATATGATGAAGGAGCAGCATCATGATTTCATCCGGTTCAGTTACGCTGCTAAGATTGTAAACATCATGAGCATTGGCTTCAAAGGCTGGCAACGTAGTCATGATTCCCGGACAGCCCATCGTCTGATATGAGTGCAACTGCTCGCTAATAAACTTTTTCGCTTGAGTATAAGCCGCTTCCCGGCTGGGATCAGAGGCATCTGCAATATTCTTTGCCAGCTCAGGCAGCCAGGAGTCAATTCGAGGAATCAGTAGAGCATTTTCTCTCATGTGTGCAAAGTTGGCATGCTCCGGACGGTTTACAATAAACCGCTGCACATGCAGACGGTCAGCTACGTTTTGCGCCCAGTCGGGATCGTTACTTTGCTGTTTAACCGTTATATCCGCTTTGAACACCGACTCTGAATCAGTGATGGAGATACCGTACAAATCTTTCATGATTGCTGTAAAAGCACGATTCATCATCGTATTACGGGAAGCGTGGTAAGCTCTAACAAAAGAGTCAGTCCGTTTCTCTTTCGAAAGTTGGTCCGCATCCGCCGGATATCCTGCTGACTGAAGCTCTTGGTTCAACCAGAAATAATCGGCTATTTCCCAGAAGTCAGCCGCGTTTAGCTTATCGCCGACGAGATGGGTATGTGTATCGATTACAGGCAGACGCATGATTTCATCACACAAAGCAGTTTGACTCATTGTTCTCCCTCCTAACTGGCAGGAAGCCCTTCGAATGAAGAGGCTTCCTGAGAATCTATCTATTTCCGGCTTTGCTGATTAAGGATTCCCTCATTATTTTTGTAGCGTTTTGTTGCTTCTTTTAAGATTTCTTCGCCGCCCTTTTGCTTATATTCCTCGATGACTTTTGGGAAATCGCTAATCGGTTCTTTGCCATAAATCATTTTGACCATATGGTCTATGATCAGTTTTGGTGCCTGATCGGGACGTTTGGAGGCAAGATCAGGGAACTTGCTGAAAGACTCCAGATCAGGTACAAATCCGATGCCCCCTAAGCCTTCTTTACTCAGAGTTTCATCCAATGCTTTCAAAACATCTTTACCACCCGTAAGCAGCTCAGTTCGTTCGCGGTTGATTGTTCCGTCCCCTACCCAGCGCAGCTGTGTGCGGAATTTCTCTTCATCTTGGGCAGCCTTGTTCTCTGGCAGCTTATAATCAACTTTTCCGTCTTTTACCGTGTAATTCTCGCCTTCAATCCCAAAGCTATAGAAATTACTGGCTTCCGGGGTCTGCATCCATTCAAACATTTGGATAATCCGGGCAGCCTTTTCTTTACTGACTTTATTGTTGATATACAGTGAGGTATTGACCGAACTATACAAACCGTATCCTTTTTGTCCATTGTCACCGGTTGGCGACGAGATAATATCCACTTTCGCTTCCGGATTGGACGCGGCGATCTGGGTCCGGAAATCCAGGAGATTCTGCGCATTAGCTGTCCAGATCCCTGCATTGCCTGCAGCAATATTTTCACCATACTGTGCCGTTTGAATTGTCGCAAAATCCTTCTGAATGAGGCCTTCGTCATACATCGTCTTGTATACGTTCAGTGCTTTTTCCATATTCTCGGAATTATAAAATTTGGGTACGATCTCTCCATTATCCTCTGTAAACTGATAGCCAAGCGCGTCATATGCACCAAATGCGATATCTGCATACTTGAAGTTCTCACGCATCTGATAAGGAGCGCTCACACCGAGTTTCTTAAAAGCGCGCAGCACATTCAAGAAATCCTCAATCGTTACTGGTACCGGAAGGCCTGTTTTCTCCAATAAATCAGTTCGGATAAAAGTGGCACGTCGAGACGGATTGCTGAGCCAAGTCGGAATGCCATATATTTTTCCATCGTAGCTGACTTCATCCCATGCTTCCTGCGGGACAACCTTCATCAGGTTGGGCGCATTCTCCTTCAGCAGATCATCCAGCGGCATAAAAACACCAGCCTGAACCGACCCAGCCATCGATTTATCCGTAGCCCCTCCGACATTTTGTACGACATCCGGAATATCACCGCCAGCGAACATAACAGCCATTTTGGAATCAAAGTCCTTCAAAGGAATTAACTTAATGTCTAAATCGACATTCGCCCGTTTCTCCAACTCCTTGACCCACTTATCAGTATTAATGTCTTTAGAACTTTCCGTGTAAGCGTTTCCGCTTGTGTTTAACGAAATACTAAATTTAAGCGGTTTTGATTCGCCTGCTGCATCGACGTTACCGTCCGATGTTTCATTGCTTCCGCATCCTGCGACGAGACTTGAGACAAGCGCCGTGGATAGGATCAGACTAACCCATTTTTTCATCTGGATAATCCCCCTTATTAGTATAAAAAGGTTTTTGGTTTACCTGTACCCATCATAAAGCTGTATCAACAGCACTCCCATGGGGTGGATTATTGTGGGATGTGTTTTTTTGTGATCGGTTATCGTTTTAAAAAAAAGGCCATCCCCAAAAGTCCGCGGCTCGGACCTCAGGACAGCCTTTTGATCCTCGTTCTCTTCGGCGAGTAACGCCTATGCGTTAAGCACTTGATGTTCCTTCCTTCCGGAAATCGGCATTCTCATGATCATGCGTGTTCCGCATTCTGGACTGCTTTCTACGTCAACGCCGAATTCTTCTCCGAAGACAAGCTGAATCCGGCGATGAACATTTTGCACACCGATGCCGCCTGGGCTTCCTTTCCCTTCCTCCACATCGGCGAGTCGATTTTCGCTCAGTTTGAGGCGAAGTTCTTCAAGCCGCTCCGGGGTCATCCCGCTGCCATTATCCGTAATGCTGACCCAGAAGATATCGCCATCCTCTCCAGCATCAATCGTAATTGTGTGATAATCTTCAACACCATAACGAAAGGCGTGCTGGAACACATTTTCCACAAGTGGCTGTAAGGTCAAGCGAACCATTTTGCGCAGAAGCATTTCAGGCTTTATCCGCACATCGATTTCAAACGGCCTTCCGATCCGGTGATTGATAATGACCATATAATGGATGACATGCTTCAGCTCATTTGCTACGGTTATCTCTTCAAGATTGGTGCGCACCGAATAATGCAGCATGTAGGACAGGGCTCCGACGATTTCTGATATTTCATCTGAATCCTGAATTACTGCATAGCAGACCACCGTTTCGAGCGTATTGTATAAAAAATGAGGGTTGATCTGCAGCTGTAAGGATTGGAATTCGGCCTTCTGCCGCTCAGCTTCCATTTCCTTGTTCTTCAGTTCTGACTGATACACGGTGTCCACAAGCTCTGACAGGCGGGTTACCATCAGATTGTAACGAACGATAAGCCCAGTGACCTCATCCTGGCTTTTCGGAAGGGAGATTAATTCCCAATTCCCTTTTTCGGTCTGGCTCATTCCTTTCATCAGTATACGGATGGGTGTAGTAACGGACTTACCAAATCGGCTTGCCAGAAACAGCGCTATCATAAATGTCAAAATCGCGACAACAATAATATAATTCCGGATGGTAATTAGCGGCTTTTGCAGCTGAGTGTCTGGGATGGATACAACCAGATGCCAACCGGAATATTCCGCATTACGGCTGATATAAGATTTTTCCACGCCCTCTGCCGAACTGCGGAACATCGCCTCTCCTGCTTGCTCAATTTGCTTGCCAAGACTATCGGGAATCAACGTCCCTACTTTGTTTTGATCGTTATGATATTGAATCCTGCCTTCGCCATCTACAATAAAAAAATAGCTTTCGGGACCAAGATCGATTCCTTTCCATAACGTAGAGAGCTCCTCCGCTTTGACTTCGATGCCTACGAATCCTTTCATCTCTGGTGACTGAAGACCGCGAATGCTGCGGATTAAGGTCAACATCGGCGTTTGATCCCCACGGATACTGTAATTGATTACATTCAACTGTCCACTGACATCTGTATGTTCTTTGAAATACCGGATCTGTCTAGCGGTGTCTTCCTGTGTAAAAGATGGCGCTGAACCGCCATTATAATAATAAAGCGCATTCCCGGAATACCCGATAATATATAGGGCTTCAATCTCGGGATTGCGAATCCATACAGGTTCAACAATAGCATCGCGAATATCGGTCGTGTAGCGGTAATTTTCATATTCCTCACGATCTGCTGATAGATCAATATATCTTTTAACTCTCAAATCCGTTAGTAGCGCCACGGTCGACCGTTGATAGGATGAAATATAGAGATTGGTATGATGAACTGCATTATTTACGATCTGAATCATTTGGTTTTCAGTGCTTGACTGCAATTGCTTGGCAGAAATGCTGTAAAAGGAAATCCCCAGCGCTGACAGGGAAAGTAAGATGACAATGGTAAAATAAAATAGCAGCTTCCGGCTGAGGGTTGCTCTCATTATTCAATGCCAAACGAAGCACGGTATTCCGAAGGTGACACACCCACGAGATTTTTAAATGTCTTCGTAAAATGAGGATAATCCTCGTAACCTACATGAATCGAGATGTCACTGATTGTCATGGTGGGTACGGCAAGAAGTCTGCGCGCTTCCTCCATTCGTCTCCGGATCCGATAGTGTACGAAGGTTTCCCCCGTCATTTTTTTGAATAATGCGCTGAAGTAGGTGCGGGCAAGTCCCACCCGTTTGGCTACTTCTTCTAACGACACATCCTCAGCCAGATGTTTATCAATGAAAGCTTTTGCTTCTTCAACCGGGTCCTTATAGTTGCCTTTGCGAGTAAGCTGCAGCTCCGCAAGTATACCGTTTATTATCGCGACAAATGCTAACATCGTTTCTTTTTTCGTATTGGGGGCTTTTACCCCTCCACAGCACCAGGACGGAGGCTTCCAGCCTCGGCGTTCCAAGCGATCTACGATCATTTGCAGACAATCATTCAGCACTGCATCCATGCTAAAGACGTTCAATCCTTCAAATAAACCCGATGTTTCTCTTTCATCAAGCAGACGGTTTGTCTCATCACGTTGCAGCAGCCAGATGTGTTGTTCCAGCTGTTCGGCCCAATCCACGTATTTATGAACAGGAATAATGCTGCCTGTCATGCCGGATATCAGTTCTCTCAGCATATCATGCACATCCTGCTGGAGAACCGGCTTCAGTAAATACCGTTTAACGCCATAGGCCATTGCTCGTTGTGCATATTGAAAGTCATTGTACCCGGAAATGACTGCCACCTGGACATGACTGTAATCACGGTGAATTCGTTCACATAAATCAAGGCCATCCATCCGCTTCATGCGCAAATCTGTCAGCACTAAATGCGGTTCTAGCTTTTGGATAGTTTCTAAGGCTGCTTCGCCGTCGTCGGCTGTATAAATCGCGGTGAATGAGACCGGATAACGCTGGACCATCTTCACCAATCCTTTTTGAATGACAGGCTCATCTTCTACAATCAATACTCGCACTTGTATCAAATCCCTTCCGGAATGGAATCAGAATCAGTTGTCTTGTGGTATGAAATTGATTTGAAGTTGCGATATTTGGCAACGCTTCCATTTTGAGTTTGGATTATATCTTACCATATTTTGATAAGCAGATGGCTGTTTCTTTTAAAGGATGATGCAAGCTGATTGATTTAAGACTTAATAGATCCGATTAACATCCCTTTGATAAAATACTTTTGCAGAAACGGATACACGATAATAATCGGTATGACGGAGACGACAATAACTGCCATTTGCACACCTGCCGGAGATACTTCATTTACGTTTTCTAATAAGCTGCCCGCTTGCCCAAGGTCGTTACTCAGTACGATTTCCCGAAGCCGCAGCTGAAGTGGATAAAGCGCTCGTGTATTGATAAAATACAACGCCGATGAATAAGAATTCCAATGGGATACCGCGTAGAACAAGCCCATAGTTGCCATAACAGGTTTGGACAAAGGAAGGATGACGCTCCACATCGTGCGCAGCTCTCCCGCTCCATCCATTCGCGCGCTGTCTATCAGCTCAGTAGGCAGGGCTGAGAAAAAAGAACGCATGATGAACAGGTTATATGCACTGATGGCCGATGGGATGATTAATACCCATAAAGAGTCGATCAAGTGCAAGTTTTTGATGACCATATAGTTCGGTATGAGCGGAGCGTGAAATATCATCGTAATTAGGATTAAAATCAGAACTCCCTTGCGCATCGAATATTCGGATCTGGATAAAGGATAGGCCAGTGATGCAGTTAAAATCAGATTAATAAGCGTTCCGACAACGGTAATGAATATACTTACCATAAAAGCTCTCCAGATGGAGGTATCCCCAAGAATAACTTGATAATTCATAAGCGTCCAATCTACAGGGAATAGCTTAACCTCGCCTGCATTTATGGCATGAGTGCTGCTAAATGATTTGGCGAGCACATGCAGCAGAGGGAAGACCATCAAGCACCCGACCAGCATCAGAAATATATAGTTAAAAACGTCAAACAGGCGACCTTTATTTTTCATTTACTCTTCGACTCCTTTCTAGTAAAGTCCATCCCCTGATGCTTTTTTACTAAGCGTATTCCCGATCATGACTAGCAACAGTCCGACGACCGATTTAAAGAGGCCTATAGCTGTTGTATAGCTGTATTGCTGATCAATAAGACCCACTCGGTATATATAAGTATCGAGAATATCTCCATTGGTCTCATTAAGCGAATTGATAAATACAAACACTCGCTCAAAGCCAAAATCAAGGAAGTTACCGATATGAAGCAGGAACATAATCATGATAGTAGGCAAGATCGTCGGGATCGTTATAGATAAGGTTTGTTTCCAACGATTTGCTCCGTCAATCCGAGCCGCTTCGTACAGCTCAGGATTCACAGCAGCGAGTGCGGCTAAATAAACAATAGTTCCCCATCCACTGTCTTTCCATATGCCTGTTCCAACCAGGATGGTACGAATATACGAGTCCTCGCCCAGAAAATAAACGGAGTCGAGCCCAAAAGTATTTAAGATCTGGTTCACGATACCTGTCGTTGGGGACAAAATGCCAATCATAATCCCCCCAATAATGACCCATGAGAGAAAATGGGGCAAATAAACGACGGTCTGCAAAATCCGTTTATAGAAAGCTTTTCTCACTTCATTAAGAAGGAGGGCGAATATTATGGGAACCGGAAACGCAAAGACCATATCATATAGGCCGATCAGGATAGTATTTTCAAGAATTCTCAAAAACTCTGGATAGGTGAACATCCGCCGGAACTGATCAAGGCCAACCCACGGACTGCCTGTAAAACCTTTGAATATGTTGTAGTTTTGAAAGGCCATGATGGAACCCGCCAAGGGTAAGTATTTAAATACGATAAAAAAAATAATGCCTGGAAGTGAAATGAGATATAGCGCCTTATATTTGCGCAAATTGGTCATTCGTCTTTGGAATGGGGAAAGATCTGGCCTGCTCGCTGGCAATGCGGCTGGCACTTGTTGTGGCATAAATATCGCTCCTTTGGTTGCAGTTTGGATTTTGTTGTATGGCTAATGTTAATCCAATATCCAGGTCTTCAAAATGGAGATTTTTCGGCTTGCCTGTGTTTTATTACGATTGACTATTGTGCACGAATCTTGCGGGACTTCCCTGCAACTGAAGAAAAAGTATATTCAAATCCCTGACCATCGCTAATAAGAGATTGTTCTGGCAGATCGAGCGGAACGGCAGACCAAATTCGATATTCAGCGGTAACCGTAGAGTGAATCGTCGCTTCATCCAGCTTTCCTTGGCTCCAAAAAAGATCAACGGTAAATCCACCTCTTGCTCTCATCCCCCTTATGCTGCCTGAAGACCACTCCTTAGGAAGGGCAGGTAATAGTCGAAGTTCTCCTCGGTGGGATTGCAGCAGCATTTCTGCTACCCCTGCTGCTCCACCAAAATTGCCGTCTATTTGAAAGGGTGGATGGCAGTCTAAAAGATTCGAATACGTGGAGGAGGCTAACAGTTTAATTAAATGCTCATAGGCTTCCGCACCCATACCGAGACGGGCATAAAAGTTGACGATCCATGCCCTGCTCCAGCCGGTATGACCTCCACCTCCGTCAAGGCGGCGTTCAAGCGTTCGCCGGGCTGCTGCGGCAAGCTCAGGGGTGTGCCTCATGTCAATCTGTTCCCCCGGATGTAATGCGAACAACTGAGAAATATGCCGGTGACCTGCGTCTTGCTCTTCGTAGTCAAACAGCCATTCCTTAATCTGTCCATGACTGCCCACACTCGGCTGTGGAATGTGTTCAAGCGTCTCATGTAGTTCAGAGAGAAATATTGTATCTTCTTCTCCAATAATTAATGCCGCTTCCGAACAGGCGGATAGCAATGTATATGCGATTTGCAAATCCATGGATGGTCCCATACAGAGGCTGCCGCTGCTTCCGTCCGAAAGAAGGAAGCGGTTTTCCGGCGAGACTGAAGGCCCAGTAATTCGTAAGCCACCTACCTCTACCATGTAATCAAGCAGAAAAATCGCTGCTTCCTTCATCACTGGATAGGCCCTTTCCTTGAGAAAAGAAAGGTTCAGTCCAAACCGGTAGTGTTCCCACAAATGAAGGCATAACCAAGCAGCACCCATTGGCCAGACCGTGCAGGTAATTAGGATGCCTTCTGGTCGGGTTTCCGCCCATAAGTTAGTGTTATGATGAGCAACAAAACCGCGACAGCCATACATTTCTTTTGCCGTTTCTTGACCGTTCAACTGCATCCGTTCGATCAGATCAAACAGCGGTTCATGGCATTCAGCCATATTTAGGACTTCGGCAGGCCAGTAATTCATCTGGAGGTTAATATTAATTGTATATTTCGATTCCCATGGCGGGGTAAAGCTATCATTCCATATGCCTTGCAGATTAGCAGGCAACGTACCTGGTCGAGAACTGGAAAGCAGTAAGTAGCGCCCATACTGTACATATAGTGCAACTAGTCCTGGATCACCAGACTCATTGGGATTGCTTCTTTCATCTTTTGCTTGCTGTAACCGCTGTAATCGCTTATCGGTAGGAAGCTCAGCGTACAGGTCTCCACCCCTAGTTAAATCGATTGAAAATCGAGCAAACCGGGACTTGTATTCCTCCTTATGCTGCTTTATTAGAGTTGCAAAAGACTGAGCCGTAGCTTGATCCAATTGCTCTAGACAGGCTTTTTCAGGTTGATCTACACGGAAGGTACTCTGCGCTGCCAGCATAAGGGTGACGGAGTCTGCCCCCTCAATAGAGATGAAATCCCCGATGAGCCTCTGGCGGCCCCCTTGTTGAACTGCCCTTAGTGCTGTGCAAAAGCGAACGCCATCCGCTCCGCATTCCCCATTCATTAAAACTGTGTTGGCAGGACCAGTGCTACAGCCGGTATCGAACGGACGACGCATAAGATTCGCAGCCAACGTGATCTTGCCAAGTCTGTCAGCTGTCAATCGGACTACCAATACACCGTCCGGTTCACTTATAAAATATTGCCTGTAATAGTGAACCCCGCCACAACGGTACGATACCGTAACGACTGCTTGCTCTAAGTCGAGCTCCCGCTCGTATTCTTCAATAACCTCACTAGAATCCAGAAACTTTAAAATCAAATCTCCAAGTGGCTGGTACGGCTGCTCATATTTTGGTGAAGCAGTCATAGCCATTCTTGCCAAATGTTCTGCCTCCGCCTGCCTGCCGTCTTTCAGCATTTGCCGAATCTCTGTTAAATATGGCTGAGCTGCAGGATTAGCTGCACGTCCAGGGCCGCCGTACCAAATTGAATCTTCGTTAAGCTGGATTTTATCTTGGCCGATCATACCGGACACCATTGCCCCGAGGCGCCCATTTCCTATGGGAAGAGCCTCATTCCAATTTGACGCCGGGCTTGTATACCATAATCGAAGACGTTCTGATTCCTGCTTGGTTGCCGGTAATGCTACCTCTTGTTTCGCTCGTCTTCTTTCACTCAACTCTTGTTCACCTGGCCTTTCCTATTTTCAGTTCATATCATTCGTCAGTAACTCCACTTCCTATGCTACTCTTGATCCTGATGTCTCTCCATGGCATAGATTGTTAGGGGTTGTGTTTTTTTATGATCCAAACTAAAAAGGATGCGGAAAATTCCGCACCCTACTGTAAATTATTTTTTTATATTACTGAGCGCATTTCGACCTAAACGTTCCATCAGCTGCTGCTTGTAGAGACTATTAATGACGACATGTTGACCGCAACTGCACCAATATCCATCTTCACGGGGCCGGGAATCATAATCGTTAGGAACCAGTCCGGGTACCTTGCTACCAACATGGCCAATGGCGTAATTTTGAGCGGTTGGTGGCCGCTGTAAAGTGAGCTCTCCGTGTGTATTCCAAGTCACATAATTCGCACCTGCCCAACCATGTCCGCTGCCTAACCACGCCCTATCCCGAATAGAGATGGGAGCTTTGATATTATCGAACAGGCCTCCGACTGACCAGCGATGATGAGGTTCACTGGTGTTATAATTTTTAACAGCTTCTCCATCCAGAAATACATTCGGCCCCGGTACCCAGCTATCGACGGTGAACGCATGCCGCGCCGTCTCTGTATAAATACGTTGAGCGAGATTTAGCTGGCCCATCTGATGTATGACATAACGGCGACCCCCAGTAACCACACTGATCATATCGTACATTTGACAGTCCTGAACCGTAATCCATTTGGAATAACGCTTCATTTGAACGAGAGAATAGGACAGATGATAACCTCTCACCTCTCGAACCCAGCCATTCTTCACACTGTTGAACACGACGAAGCGTTCAGCATGCTTTTCGTCCGCATAATAAGGATCTGTTGTATCGTTATCCATCTTAATATCTATAATACTTGGGTCAAAATCGGACTCTACCCTCATATTCTCTACCCCAACCTGCTGAATGCGGACATCGTCCGTATATTTATAGATCTCTCCGCCGCCCCACTGACGTTCGATAGCATTCGCCAATGGGGCATCGACCGTAATCGTATTACCTACAATAGCAGTGATGACTCGGTCAAAATCCAGATTGAACGGTGACCATTGGGTTACGGTTCCACCCGGGCGCTTATATATGTTACCCATACCAATTTCGTGAATCCAATTTTTATTACCTATTCTGCGGACTATGATCTGATCGCCTACATTGTAAGCACCCCCGTCTTCTACATGGAAAGAACGCGAGCCTGAGGGTACATACAAATCTGAAATCATCTGCTTCGAGTTGCTGTCCAGCATAAGATCTGCATTTTCACCAATTTCAATTAGATTTCGCAGTTTCGCTCCGGTACCATAGAGAATAGTGCCCTCTTTTTCCTGACCTTCACCGCGAAGGACGATCCCGCTTGCTTTAATGAACAACGTGCCTCCGACTTCATATCTGCCTTTTTTCAACAGGACTGCCCCGCGGAATCCGTTCTTATCGAGCGGGAGCATAGCCAACTGGTCAATTGCCACCTGAATACGTTCCGTCGCGTCTCCGTCCAAGGGTAGAACGGTCGACTTAACGGGAATATTCGGGATCTCAACACCACCACCCCTATAACCCGCATTAGAAAAGTCCAAGATCCGATTACCTCGATAATCACCGGTATACATCATCATTCCATCGTTACCAAGGAAAGCGATTGTGCTCTGTCCCGCGGGGATGCTCTTTGGATCCAGCACGGTAAAATAATATGAGTCATACTGAGGAGCTTTTCCGTCCTGCTTGAGGGTCATTCGCAGTTCATAAGTACCCAGTAGATCAGCCGTGCCTAACGGTGTCCATTCCATTAACGAGTCTTTAACCATAGGAGTCTCAGGCAACTCAGTCACCAGTTTCGTTCTATCAAAAATCAATTCACCGGCAACCCTTCCGTTAACACACGGTGTGAAGGAAACCGTCGGGTACACCTGACTTGGATTGAGGATGGCTGGTTGGCCAATTTCAGTATTCATGTGCGTATGCTTCAATGTGGAATTAATAATAAAGAGTTCATCTCCTTTTCTATATTCACTCTCACATGTCGGATACATATTACCTTGGCTAAAGAAGAATGAACATGTCATTTTTATCGATTGGAATGTGTTTTCTTATTCACCTATTTATGCAAACCCTTGCACCCGCATGGTGCTGAGCAACGATTAAGCCAAACTAAAGACAAGTTTCTAAAGGCACTAAATGGTAGATGAAAGTTTAGCTTAGGTAAAAAAAAGGCGCGATCCCCAAGGGTATCACGCTTTTTTATCTAGCTTAGATTTCCTATAACTGGGTGTGGCACATAAGGCTCTTCCAGACTCGCTATTTCACTTGGCTCCAGCTTCACCGATAACGCTGAAACGGCGTCCTCCAGATGATTTGCTTTGGTTGCACCAATGATAGGCGATGTTACTGGCTCTTTTTGCAGAACCCAAGCAAGCGCTACTTGTGCACGTGGAATCCCGCGCTTTGCCGCAATTTCGGCAACTACCTCAACAACCTTGCGGTCAGCCTCAGCCATTTTTGCATAAAATGCCTTTCCGACTTCGTCTATCTCTGAACGAGCTGTTTGTTCATTCCAATCACGGGTTAGTCGACCTTTAGCAAGCGGACTCCATGGGATCACACCGATTCCTTCTTCCCGGCAAAGAGGCAACATTTCCCGTTCTTCTTCCCTGTAGAGTAGATTCAAGTAATTTTGCATAGAGACAAATTTAGTCCAACCGTTACGCTCAGCAACATGCTGTGCCTGCAAGAACTGCCAAGCATACATAGAGGACGCACCAATATATCTAACTTTACCTGCCTTTACTACGTCATGAAGGGCCTCCATGGTCTCTTCGATAGGAGTGTCATTATCCCAACGATGGATCTGGTATAGGTCCACATAATCTGTGCCCAGCCGTTTTAGACTGTTGTCTATTTCGGTCATAATCGCTTTGCGTGAAAGTCCTGCTCCATTTGGTCCCTGATGCATCCGGAAAAACACCTTTGTAGCAATGACTACCTCATCGCGGCGAGCGAATTCTTTTAAGGCACGTCCGACAATTTCTTCGCTTGTTCCGTCTGAGTATACATTAGCCGTATCAAAGAAGTTGATGCCAAGCTCCAGGGCTCTTTTAATAAAGGGTCTGCTCTGCTCCTCATTTAGCGACCACGGAGCCATTCCACGTTCAGGTACTCCGTAACTCATACAACCAAGACAAATTCTAGATACATCCAAACCAGTACGACCAAGTTTTGTATATTCCATTAGTTTGTGTCTCCTTTAGATTTTGGGTTTGTTTACTCCTAAACTGCGGCGAATTTCCATATCTGGTGACTCGGCCAATTTAACAACTAATGCAGCCACACTTTTTCGCGACACTTCTCTCCCTTTAAAAGGTTCACCTTTCTGAGTTGTTTCGTAGTCTATCTCGTCTTTATAGGTAAACCATCCAGGTCTCAGAATTGTATAGTTAAGATTTGAAGCTTCAATAATTTCTGCAGATTTACGATATGGATCCAATATACTGCTGTACTTCTCTCCTGGAACTTCATCGTAAATGCCCATTGAGCTGATAAAAATCAAACGTTTAAGACCAGTGGTGTTCATTGCTTCAACGAGAGTCTTAGACATTTTCTCCAAATTACCTGCCAGATTAGCATAAACAACATCTTGCCCGATCATCGCTTCTTTTAATTGCTCACTATCCAACACATCTCCTTCAACTACTCGAGCACGGCTGGATGTTATATGGCTTAATCTGTCCGAGTTACGGAGATAAAGTGTTAACCGGGCATCGGTTTCGTTCAAAAACAAATCAATCGCATGTCGTGCAATTCCGCCATTAGCGCCTAAGATCAAAACATTGCTCAATTTTAAAACTCCTTTCTTAGTTCTAATTATGCGATAAATGAAGTGAACGCCGTTATCTCAATTATCTTAAATGATTGCCTATTCCTCTCACTATCACTAACACAAAAGATGTTTTTACTTTATAATTGAATAAGAACAAAACATTAGGAGGAGCACATGTCTAAAGAATTACTAGAGCGGAAAGAAGAACTCGCCAGATTGATTGAACATCATTCGAGCCAGGATGGAGTATATGAGACCGCTATCCCCTCATTATTTGTGATTCGTAACTCCAATGTGACCGAGCCAGTATACAGAGTATACAAACCTTCTTTATGTTTCATTGCGCAGGGAACAAAGGAGATCTTATTGGCCAAGGAGCGTTTTGAGTATGGTCCCGCAAATTATCTAATATCATCAATGAATTTACCCGTTATCGGTCAGATTATAAAAGCTTCTCCCAACGCACCCTATTTAAGCTTTAAGCTAGAATTCACGCAGAGTCAGATTTTGAAAGTACTAAATGATTCCGAATTTAAACTCGCTCCGAAAGAAAATGCTAAGCGCGCTATGTATGTCGGGCAGATAGAGTTACCACTATTGGATGCGATCCTGAGATTGGTACGTTTGCTGGATGATCCCAAGGATATTCCGTTTTTGGCTCCGATTTATACTGATGAAATTCTATACCGGCTTCTGCAGGGACCCTATGGAGTTACACTCGCTCAAATTGCGATGGAAGGTAGCAGCACCTACCGCATTCGGGAGGCCATCGAACAGATTATCGAGAACTGTGATAAACCTTTGCGGATTGAAGAGCTTGCTGAAACAGCCAGTATGAGTATTTCTTCGTTCCATAGACACTTCAAAGAGGTAACTGCCATGAGTCCTATTCAGTTTCAAAAGCATCTGCGCTTACAGGAAGCTCGCCGCCTTTTATTATCTGAATCAGCGGATGCAGCGGATGTCGCGTTCCGTGTTGGCTATGAAAGTGCATCACAATTCAGCCGCGAATATTCTCGGATGTTTGGTTCACCACCTAGAGCAGACATCAAGCGTTTGAAGGAAGATATGCTCATTGGATAAAAGCGAACGTGTTCTTCATTCACAATATGGAACTATCCGCTAAAGACCAACATGTATAGGTAACCTTTGCGCACAGGCTGATTCTATCGGGCTGGTCCTATCAGGTTTATCCTATCAGGTTTATCCTATCAGGCTTATCCTATCTGCTGATCACTATCGGACCCAGAGGACCTTAAACGCAGTATTATCTCACATTTGGGATGCTAAAGGACCGCATAGCCGCTATTGGCTCAAAAAACACTCAATATGAATCTATTTCGAAGTAATAGCTGCATTGGGGTCCGAAACTATGCTTAAAAAGTGATAAATACGCAAATAACGTCCTCTGAGTCCTTAAGCCTAAGAGGTTGATAAATACAAGCTGAGGAAGACAACCAACGACGATAAAAAAACAACGATATCCAAACAACAACAACAACAACAACAACCAAAAAACAACACCAACCAAAAACCACAACAACCAAAAACAACAAAGCAGCGATTCATCCATACTTGGAGAATCGCTGCTTTGTATTTTTCACAAGCTAACACTGCTTTTTCTGACGATCACGTAGCCGACCGCCTTTTATTTCTTTTGATAACTAAACCAATCATAATAAGCAGTTGTACCATTAGGAGAGTAGTTATACATGCCGAAGAATACTCCAGTAAATCCGCCTGCGACTTCAGTAGATATCAAGTGTGTCTCGGCTTCGCCAAGCAGATGCCATATTTGATCCACACCTCGATAGTAAAATATATATTTTTCAGGTAATGCCTGGATTCTCAATTCTACCCCTGTTCCTTCGAAAGCCGAAGAATATGCCACATCAATTATGCTCCCTACCTGTCTGCGCAGCGTAATAACATTTTCACCTTCCATCTGCGTTAGTCCAATTGCGTAGTGATACTTCTGATCCATAAAAACTACAAGACCAGCTTCGTCACCATCAAGAGGGCTAAATTCCATTTTGGTGGTAATTTCACAATTCACATGCCGCTGTCTACAGCCAATAAAAGCAGGCGTTCCCTTTTCGTTTAATCTCACATCTGATCCACGTAAAGCTAGCCACCCTTCCCGTTCCTGCAATGACCAATCCACCTTATTAGCATTACGAATGAAATTCCAGCTCATTCTTAGGTCAGATTGATCAAAATCGTCGGTTTCAGGCTCTTCTTCCCACGGCATTGGTGAGGGCAGGTCAGCTTCCATTTCTAAACCAACCACTCCGTTATCACCAATCATTGGCCACCCCTCCTCCGTCCACTGAACCGGAGCCAAATATGTCTCTCTGCCAAGATGATGACGGTAAGGATAGCCTACTGGTCGAATCCCCAGAAAAACCGCCCACCAGCTACCATCCTGTGCTTCAACTAAATCGGCATGCCCTGTAGCTTGAATGGGGTAATCTGAACTTCGATGTGTCAAAATGGGATTGTGAGGAGACGATTCATAAGGCCCATATGGCGATCTACTTCTTGCAATAGTCTCCATATGTCCATATTCTGTCCCACCTTCCGCACACATCAAATAGTAGTAATCGTTTATTTTGTAAAGATGTGGACCCTCAGGGAATTTCCCTCCGCTGCCAGTCCAGATCAAGCGTGTATCGCTAAGCTTTTGACCCGTTTCAATATCAATCTCACATTGGTAGATCCCCATCCCTTGCTCGGAGCCTGTGCTTGTGAAATAAACCTTTCCATCGTCAAAAAACAAGGAGGGATCAATGCCTTCTTGCTCCACATAAAGTGGATTCGACCATTCGCCTGCCGGGTCATCCGCCCAAACGTAGAAATGACCTCCGCTATCCTGATTTGTCGTAACCATATAAAAACGACCGTTATAATAACGAAGAGTCGGCGCCCAAACACCTCCGGACACCACGGATTCATCAAATTGAAGCTGATTCTCACGAGTCAAACAGTACCCAAGCTGCTTCCAATGCACCAAATCCTTGCTGTGCCAAATGGGTATTCCTGGAGAATAGGCAAATGAACTGTTTACCAGATAATAATCCTCGTCTACTCTGCAAATGCTTGGATCTGGATAAAACCCCGGGATAATCGGATTGTTATATTTCATGTAATATTCTCCTTCTCTATCTTAATCACTGAAACCTATGTCAAGGATTATACTGCTTCAACTGGATAGAAAGCCTTGATTATTCGGTCCTAAAATAGCATGATATAGACATTCATCTAGACAAGCTTTTGGAGGGTAACGAGTTGAGTGAATTTTATTTAAAATGGTTTACATCTGATCGTCAATTTCCATTTTTTATTCAATACGGCTATCATGACGAAGACACCGATCTACATAGACATGCGGACTTTTCAGAGCTCGTAATTGTATTGAGTGGCACAGCTACACATATTGTTAATACTGAGGAGTCTTTTATCAAAAAGGGAAATGTGTTTGTAATTAATGGTTCGACCCCGCATGCTTTTACAGATCCTCAGGATTTCAAGATCTGCAATGTTATGTTTCAGCCTGAATTGCTATCGACAGCTGGGGCAGATTTGCGGACATCCAACGGCTTTCAAGCCTTATTTGTGTTGGAACCCCTGTATCGCCATAAACATTCCTACACAAGCAAACTCAGCTTGCCGATTCCTAACCTGGAGTATGTCTCTTTTCTCATTGCGGGCATGATTGAAGAATATCACAACAAGCTACAGGGTTATCAGACCATGCTGGGCTCCAAGTTTATGGAACTGGTCGTCTATTTGTCCAGACAATATGACCCACAGGAAAAAGGGATTCAGGGGAACCATCTGATGCATTTGGCGAATGCACTCTCATATATGGAAGATCGTTATCTTGAGCCGTTAACACTGGATCAGATCACCAAACATTCGGACATATCAGTCAGACACTTAAACCGGATCTTTCGCTCCTACTATCAGACAACCCCGATCGCTTATCTTCATCGTTTACGTCTGGAACGGGCTTGCGGGTTATTAAAGCATTCTAATCTCAGTATCACCCAAATCTCACATGAATGCGGGTTTAGTGATAGTAATTATTTTACTCGCCAATTCACTAAAATCTATGGGATGTCACCCAAGGTCTATAGGAACAAGCTTTGAGGGTAAAAAAAGAACACCAGGCAGCGATTCTCCTATTATTGGAAAATCACTCCCTGGTGTTTTTGAATCAATGCGCATTACCTGATCAGATTATGGGCAAGTGAATATAAACAGACTAATGGTCGCTAATCGCTTTTAACAAACCTTGAACTTGAGGCGATCGGAAGTTCCTCTCCGCATTCATGTAGCTCTACGTTTTAATGGAATCTGGGAGATAACTGCATTCTATACACTTATTCCGTACGCAGAAAGAACCTTCATACTTTAACTGCACTTTATACAACTAAAAACATCCAAACCTACCTAATGGGTAGAAAATCAAGGAAATAGATGTACGAAGTACACTTATATCCACGAGCTGAGTGATTTGAAGGAATATAGCTGTACAAAATACAGTTAAACGTTGGTAAACATCGCTGACTTCGGCTCTACGGGATTATCCTCCCCCATTGATTTTTTATTAATTAAAACCAACGATGGAATGTGGTACATAAGGCTCCTCTAAAAACGCAATTTCTTCAGAGGTTAAAGTAATGGATAACGCACCTACGGCATCTTCGAGATGCGATGTTTTTGTAGCCCCGATGATAGGTGCTGTAACTGGTTCTTTTTGAAGCAACCAAGCAAGAGCGATATGAATCCGTTGAACACCGTGTTTTTCGGCGATTGTCGCAACTCGCTCCACGACTAATTGATCGGTATCGGCAGTTCCATCATATTTAGATTTTTGAATCTGATCAGTTTCTGAACGATGAGTTGATACCGCCCAGTCTCGCGTAAGTCTTCCTGATGCAAGGGGACTATAGGGAATAACACCAATATTCTCTTCCTTACAAAGCGGCAACATCTCTCGTTCTTCTTCACGATAGATAAGATTGAGATGATTTTGCATAGATACAAATCGGGTCCAACCGTTTTTCTCCGCTACATATAACGCTTTTTGAAACTGCCAAGCATACATTGCTGAGGCACCTATGTATCTTGCCTTACCAGCCTTCACTACATCATGAAGAGCTTCCATCGTTTCTTCGATAGGTGTGTGATAATCCCAGCGATGAATCTGATATAGATCTACATAATCTGTTCCCAATCTCTTGAGACTCTTATCAATCTCACTCATAATTGCTTTCCGGGATAATCCTGCTCCGTTCGGACCTTCATGCATACGGTTAAAGACCTTAGTTGCTAAAACAATCTCGTCTCGATTGGCATAATCCTTAAGCGCTCGTCCAACGATTTCTTCACTCGTTCCATCGGAGTATACATTCGCTGTATCAAAAAAATTAATACCCAGGTCAAGCGCTTTTTTTATGATAACACGGCTCTGCTTTTCATCAAGCACCCATTGATGGATCCAACGTTCGGCAACGCCAAAGCTCATACAACCTAAACACAGTTGGGATACGTCCAGCCCCGTTTTTCCAAGTTTTGTATACTTCATTTATCTCGAATCCACACTTTCCAATTAAATTGTAATATCTTAATGCCCTATCTTAAAGGGGTACATATTAATTCATAAAACAGCTCCAACGCATACCGATGAAAAGGAACTGGGGAATAGTTAACACTTCCGGCAGTACATTGCACCTAATCGATGATTTAAACGGCGTTTGAATAAACTGAATTTATATTCAATCCTAGTCCATGTCAAGCCTATTAATCAAGTAATAACAGCATTTGAATCAAATCTTGTTCATCCGCCTCTTTCCGTGTAAGTCTGTGTCCGAAGATTCTTCATTTCATAAAATAGCTTAATAAGTTTTCTGCGCTTCTACTTGGGAATATGAGGTGACATGATGTTATTTTCTGCACAAGGGGTACCACCCCAAGGATATTACCAAAGCATCTGGGACTTTACTTCCCACAACGAAAACAGTACAAAGGAAGCTGGGAATGTCGTTCCTTTTGACTTCGGACGGGCGGCTGAGTTCAGAGCGCCTAAAAGCATTGAAACGAGTATTGCTCCAGCACTAACACCTTATTGTTTAGAGCCCTTTGGCGGATACGTTGCCACCATTTCCAGAGGGAAGGTATGGGGAGAATCTGGTGCTGTTCTAACACCAGAAGGGAAATTGATCTTTGATCTTTCCCAAGAATATGACGCCAAGCAATATAGGATGCTTGAAGCAGATGAGCACCCAGTGTTTCACCGGTGGAATGATCCGCAGCTTCAACATTTTGCCGGGACCGCGGCGGTGTTAACCTTTTGCGGAGCCCATAACTATTTTCATTGGATGTATGATGTGCTTCCTAGATTAGCGATGCTTCAATCGAGCGGAATCACTTACTCCACTATTATCATGAATCCAAATCCGTATGGACCCTTTGTGGAACAAACGTGGGCCATGCTTGGGATATCCGAGTCATGGGTGATCCGGACGAATTCAGAAGCATATGTTCAGGCTGACCAGCTACTTGTCCCTTCCTTAATGATGAATTCACATTATCCTCCTTGGACCACGGATACACTGCGGAGATTTTTGTTACCGCATAGAGAAACAACACTAGTCACTCCAGAACGTTTTTATATCTCACGAAAAAAAGCAAGCTCAAGACGGTTGGTTAATGAAGATGATGTCATCCGCTGCCTTGAGAATTTTAATATCGTACCGATTTGTCTAGAGGACTGGACGGTTGCCCAGCAAATCCAATTATTCGCCTCAGCGAAAGTAATCGTAGGTCCACATGGTGCTGGACTCGCTAATCTGGCTTTTTGCCAGCCTGGAACACAGGTCATTGAAATTTTCCATGCCCAGCATGTTGTTCCAACCTATTGGATGATCAGCAACCATAATAATCTCGAATATTATATGGTGTACGGGCAAGGTGTACCCGATCCTGCGATTCGTTTTCCAGGATTGGAGGACATCTATGTGAACGTAGATCGTCTGAAACAAACGATGCATCTGGCAGGCTTGGAATGAGAAGAATGCTTACTACTTTCTCGAATTCAAAAAGCGCAAAGCATATTTTGCTTTGCGAAGAACATATAGAGGTCCTAAGAACACTTTGTGAATCGGCGTCTGAATTGGGGTTTATCGAGGCAACGTTGACCTGGACGGAATACTTCGATAGAAATTATTCTTTCTTCTCTATGATGCTAGCGAGTAAAGGTGCTCCTTATTTCCGAAATCGTTTCTTAAACTTTCTTCTCGACGAGTTTCGGCATGAAGTAAATGTCACCGCAGGAATAAACCTAGGGTTAAATGAAGAGGTTATTATTAGTTTTGTTGCATCAGCTTATGCAGGGGTAGTGGAATGGTGGTTCAAGAATGAAAGACCTGTGACCTATCAAGTCTTGGCTGAACAACTCGGAACGTTATTAGAGAGGAATTTATAAAAAAAAAGCGGCGATTCTCCTATAATAGGTGAATCGCCGCTCTTTTTTATCGGGCATTAATTACGCCGATAGATTACACATCTTTTTAAGGACTTCGGTCCCAGATGACGTTATTTGGTAGTTTTCAGCTCTTGAAGCAGGGCTTCGGACCTCAAGGATGTTATTCCTTAGAAAGTGACTTATATTTGGTGTTTTTCACGCCAATAGCTGCAGTGGGGTCCTTTAACATTCTGAAAATCAGAAAATCTCGCCTTTAAGGTCAGAGGAGTCCGATAAAAGCATCTACTTACAAATGTTATCGGTTCAAGTAAGGATTCTTTCAAATCGCTCGTTTGAACTGGGTATTGTACAGCTCGTAATAAACGCCTTGCAGCGCAAGAAGCTCTTTATGACTGCCTTGCTCGGCAATTCCGCCACCCTGAATAACGAGTATACGATCAGCATCTTGGATGGTACTAAGCCTATGGGCGATCACAAAGCTTGTTCGTCCCTTCATTAGCTTTTCCATCGCCTGTTGAATATGCATTTCCGTACGCGTATCCACACTGCTGGTTGCCTCATCTAGGATCAAAATAGCTGGATCAGCTAGAATGGCGCGGGCAATCGTTAAAAGCTGACGCTGGCCGTGGCTCAAATTACTGCCTTCCGCATGGAGAATAGTCTCATATCCATGCGGAAGTCTATTGATAAAGGCGTCTGCATTAGCCAATCTTGCCGCTTCCTCTACCTCTTGGTCAGTCGCATCAAGACGGCCAAAGCGAATATTTTCCCGAATCGTTCCCGAGAATACATGCGCGTCTTGCAATACCATTCCCAATTGACTACGAAGTGCATTTTTATCCAGCTCTCCAATATCGCGCCCATCAATGAATATGGAGCCGCCGCTCAAATCATAGAATCTGATCAGCAAGTTGACAATGGTCGTTTTTCCAGCACCCGTTGGGCCAACAAGCGCAATTTTCTCTCCGGGTTTTGCTTCAAACGTAACCCCGCTCAGAATCGGTGAATCCGGCTTGTAAGCAAATGAAACGTCTTTGAAAACAACCTTCCCTTTTAACCTTGGCAGATCGTCACTTTGTTCATCACCGTCACCGTATTCGGATGGCATATCCATAACTTCAAACACACGCTCCGCACCAGCAATTGCCGACTGAATTAGATTGTACTGGTTAGCAAGATCGGAGATCGGTCGTCCGAACTGTTTGGAATACGTAAGGAAGCTAACGATTACGCCAACCGTAGCCATGTTATGAAAAGCCATCCAGCCACCCACCCCGGCAATGATCGCAAATCCAAGGTTATTAATCATGTTCATGACCGGTCCCACTAATCCGGAAACAATTTGTGCTTTAATGCCGACTTTATTCAACTCTCCACTGATTTTGCGGAACCGTTTCACTTCTGTCTCTTCCCTGCTGTATTGTTTGACTACTTTTTGTCCGCTGATGGTTTCTTCGATAAATCCACCCAACTCACCTAGATGGCGTTGCTGATTTTTAAAATAAGTTCGACTTAAACCTATGATTTTACGGCTGGACAATAACACAAGAGGGATCGTTATCAGTGAAACTGCGGTCAACGGAACGTTCATCATTAACATGATCACTAGTGAACCGCTTAAGGTGATCAAACTGTTTAATAACTGGGTCACACTCTGATTAAGTGTACTGGATACGCTCTCTATGTCGTTGGTTGCCCGGCTCATTAGTTCTCCGTTAGCTTGCGTGTCAAAAAACTTAATCGGTAGCTGTTGATATTTGCTGAACAGATCACGACGCAGCTCAAACACGGTATTCTGTGAGACGGATGTCATAACATAGGCTTGCACCCAAGCAACCACACTGCTTAGCCCATAAATACCTATTAGGAGTAGACAAAAACGAATAAGACCCTGATAATCGTGAGGAATTACCGCAGTATCAATCGCTTTACCGATTAGATAAGGCCCAATCAACGAAAGAATTGCATTTAACACAGTAAATACATACACAATGATTAACCCGAACCGCTGGCGGTTCAAATACATCCAAATGCGTTTGAGTGTGCCCGCTTGATTCTTAGCACGTACGATTGGCACAGCTCCGCCCCGTCCGGGGCCAGATCCCGGTCCAGATCCAGATCCAGGTCCGAATCCGCCTGATCGATTAAAAGGAGTGGTGTTCATGCCATTATTAAGCTTTGACATAAGGCACCTCCTCTCCCTTCATCTGTGATCTCCAAATATCTCTGTATATTTCACTGCTGTTCATAAGACCATCATGTGTACCTTGTACAGCAATTCGGCCGTTTTCTAATACCAGAATACGATCAGCGTCAATTACAGAGGTGACACGCTGAGCTATCAAAATATTCGTGCTGCTGCGCAGCCGTGTTTTTAACATCTGCCGGATTCGTGACTCTGTCGCTGCATCGAGCGCACTAGTGCTGTCATCCATAATGAGGATTGTTGGCTGAATTAAAAGTGCCCGTGCAATCGAAAGCCGCTGCTTTTGCCCACCGGACAGGTTAATGCCACGCTGGCCGAGCTCTGTATCGTAACCCTGTGGAAGTTCTAAAATGAAATTGTGAGCTTCAGCGGCTATTGCTGCTTCTTCCACTTCCTCATCTGTGGCATCCGGTCTGCCGTATCGGATATTATCGCGGATAGTACCGCTGAACAGAATAGCCTGCTGCATAACATATCCGATTCTGCTACGCAAATCTTCCAGAGCAATCATACGAGTGTCGGAGCCATCAATTGTAATGGATCCAGAGGACACTTCGTAAAACCGGGGAATGAGGCTGACCAATGATGATTTACCAGTACCGGTGGCACCAAGAATGGCCACTGTTTCTCCTGGCTCCGCAGTGAAATTAATATCGTCTAACACTAGATTTTCATCCGAAGGATCATAAGCAAAAGATACATTGTCAAATACAATCCGACCGTTGTGTATGGCATCTTTTTTAGCGTTGGCAACTTCTTTAATCTCACTAATGGTGGAAAATACTTCATTCTCCCGATCGGCAGAAACCTTGGCTCGTGAGAAGAAGGTCAACATATTGCTTAACATCAGCATTGACATCAACAATTGGGTTATATAGTTAATAAAAGCGATCAGCTGACCAACTGGCAGCCCACCGTTCCAGCTTTGCACTCCCCCAAACCATAGTACAGCAACAATACTGGCATTTAGTACAAGCATCATTAGCGGCATATTTAATGACATTAACCGTACCGCTTTTATCGCAATTTCTGTATAATCCTTGTTAGCTGTATTAAAGCGTTTCTGTTCATGGTTAGCGCGGACGAATGCTTTGACTACACGAATGCCTGATAAATTTTCCTGCAACACTGTGTTCACACCGTCTAATTTGACCTGCATTTTCTGAAACAAAGGAAAAGAAAGGCGGATTAACCCATACAAAATTAAACTCAAGAGTGGCACGGCAACGGCTAGGATGAGGGTCAGCATAGGACTAATCCGAATCGCCATCACCAAGCTTCCGACTAATAGCAAGGGAGATCGAATACTCCGCAAAATCATTTGCACAAAGGTTTGCAGCTGTACCACATCATTTGTTAATCGTGTAATCAGTGAGCCCGTCTTCAATTGATCCAGGTTCTTATTAGAAAATTTCTGAATATGTTCAAACAAGCTAATCCGCAAATCATTTCCGAAGTTTTGAGAAGCAATACTCGAAAAAATAGTGCAGCCCACCCCACCAATTAGACCGATAAACGCTACACCAAGCATGATCAGTCCGGTCGAGAAAATATGAGACAAGTCTTTTGTCATGACACCCTTATCCACAATGCTCGCCATGAGCGTGGGCTGCAGTAAATCCATAGTCACTTCGACCAGCATCAGCAATGGTGCCAACACACACCACACCCAATATGGCCTCAAATAATGCTTAAGCTTCCACATTCCGCCACCTTCAATTGTTTAAGATAAATAAGTGATTTTAGAACTAATCGGTGTTCTAGGTTTCGCATTCGGCACTTCCTCCGGATACCCCATTCCAAATATCCCAATAACATCGTAATTTTCTTGAACACTAAGAATCTCACGATTATGAGGCAAAGCCCCCAGCGAAGCCCAATACGTACCTACACCTGCTTCATGTGCAGCTAATAAGAAATTTTGTACGAAACAAGCAGCAGCCATAACATTCTCATCGCGTTCAAACGCAGTTGCGGCAGGCTTAGACAGAACTGCAAAAACAACAGGTGCGTTGCCAAAATCCGTTTTATGCTTTAATTTCGCTCTAGTATTGGGTCCGATGAAAAGAAGCTCCCAAGGTTCGGTCATACGATGATTAGGAGCGTAACTTGCAGCCTCCAGCCATGAATGTAACTCCTCTTCACGAATTGGAGTCTGTTTGAATTGTTTTGTACTTCTACGGGTTTTAATGAGCTCAGTTATTTTCATCTTTTTCTTTACTCTCCTCTTTATTAACATTTGATGTTGTATCTTCTGGAGCGATCTCATGAATCTGAAAGATTTGTTTAAACTCTTCAATGATCGCTTCCGTTGCTTTTAATTCACCGCTAACCACTTGTTTAATCGATTCAAGCTCAGGCTGATTTAACTGCCGCTGTAATGTAGCCCGGTTAACCATAAGCTTATCTAAAAAAGCGATGGCTCTGCCACGGCGAAAAGTTTGAGCACTTTTAGGATGTGGATCCATTGATTCCGTCATCCCATGTTTCATAAAGCCACGATCTCTGTGTTCGCCACGTCCCTCACGATCTCTATGCTCTCCATGCTCCCTATGACCGCCACGTTTGCCGACATGTCCTTCACGCATTTTATTTCCTCCTTTTGCGGTGTATACATTTGTATACGCGCTCTTCATGTATACAAATGTATACGATATAAACCATTTCTGTCAAGATCATTTTTCCATTTTGTAACATCATTATTGCTTACTTTATATCTTAAAAAACAATAAAAACCCGCATAAAGTGCGGGCTTAAAGAGAAAAATTATCAAATTCAACGGAGTGATTTATAGGGAAAAGCTATTTTTCTTATACTCCTGAACGGATACTCCCATTACTTTTTTAAAACAGTTACTGAAGTAAAATGGATCTTTAATGCCGACCTTTTCAGCAATTTGATAAGCTTTCCAATCCGTTTCATTCAGAAGCTTCACCGCTTTTTCCATTCTGCACTTGAGAAGATAATCCGTAAAGCTAATCCCTGTGTCCTGCTTAAAGATCCGGCTAAAGTAACTGGAATTCATGTGGAATTTATTCGATACATAGGATAAAGACATCTCCGGAATGTGCATCTCCTGTTGAATAAATTCTTTAACTTCATGGATAATATTATTAGTTTTTTTGCTTCGTGCCCGGGTTACTTGAGAGGTTACCTTCTCTGTGAGTTCAAGTAATGTCTGTTGCATGTCTGGCAGGCTATCGAGCTCAAAAATCCTTTTATATGGCGAAATATCGAAAGAAAGATTATTATCTATTATAACTCCCATTTCAGCGAGTGAATTGATTAATGTGGAGACAAATTGGGCCGAAACCAGCCTAGCTCGTTCCACAGAAAAAGCCTTGGACTTCTCCAAATCCTGAAACATTTTCTCAATGGATTGCACAGCCTTGTCTAAGACACCAGCTTTTACAAAAAACAAAATTTCCTCAATTTCATTCGTCTTAACTTCCCAGGATCGGCCCCCGAAATGAATTTCATCATTAAAAAAATAAATGGCGTTACTGCCCTTTAACTTACCATATCTAACTGCCTCCAGCGCCTCTTTATAGGATTCTTTGATCCTATTGAAATCCGTACAGGTACTACCTACGCCAATGCAAGCTTTACATCCAAGCTTTTCATGGAGCGATTGGGCCAGCCACTCTCCAATCTTCGTAAGATTCTGATTATCTTTTCTATTAAGAAGGACAATCCGTTGACTGTTATCAAAAAAAACTTCGATTCCCTCATACTCTTCAAGCGCGTAATCAATAAACCTCTTACAACGCAAAGACTGCAGGATTCGTTGTTCCTCCCCTTCTTCTAAGGGAATTTGAAGTTCAATAAGCATGATTGAAAACAAGCTGTTCGCTGATTCAGGAAAAAAGTAATGGAATCGGCTATCCAGCTGATCGGGGTCCCAGAGGCCTGATAGCAAATCATTTAGAAATTTTTCTTTTAGTTGAACGGCGTTTTCATTTAACTGTCGATTCAGCTCCTGATATTCGTTCCACCGCTCTGTCTCTTCCCGGATTTTTCCATGAAGATCTACCGCAACTCTTCGTACCTCCTCGGCTTGGAGCGGCTTCAAGATAAAATTTTGCACTCCAATGTCCAGGCTTCTTTTTGCATATTCGAATTCGGGATGTGCAGTGATGATCACAATTTTGACTAGCGGATACCTTTCTTTTATCAACCGGCTTAATTCCAGTCCATCCATAAAAGGCATACTGATATCTGTAAATACTACATCCGGTTTCATGGTTTCGATCAGATCTAACGCTTCGCTTCCATTCGAGGCCTCACCTACGAATCTGTAACCAACCGCTTGCCAATCTATAATGATGGGAACAATTTTTCTCGCATTAATTTCATCATCCACAATAATGGCTCTGAGCAGTTCAAGCTCCATGACTATTCCCCTCCTCAAGCGGTAGTTCCAATTCAATCCGAGTTCCTTCTCCCGGTGCACTGACCAAACTACAATTCATGTCCGCCCCATAGTACAGCTTCAAACGCATCAAAGTACCGCGCAACCCAAAACTGGACTCATTTTGCCCATAGGGCTCAGCTTGCATTTCCCGACGTTTGTCTTCATTCATCCCCACACCATCATCTTCCACGACTAGCTTCAGTCGATTCCCCTGAATACGGGCAAGGATGCGAATCTTACCACACTCCCCTAAAGGGCGAATACCATGATAAAGCGCATTTTCTACAAGCGGCTGAAGCGTCAATTTGGGTATCCGAACATACTCAGCTTCTTCCGACACCTCAATTTCACTGATGAAAATTTCTGGATAGCGAATATTTTGTATACTCAAATAACTTTTAGTGATCTCTACTTCTTCTCTTAACGTTACTACATCACTGCCCTTACTAAGACTCTGACGATAGAAGGCTGCAAGCTCAGAAATAATCTGGTACGCCTCATTATTATTTCCTGACAAAGTTAAATAGCCAGCTGATTCTAACGTGTTATATAAAAAATGTGGTTTAATTTGCTGCTGCAAAATATCCAATTCGAGTTTTCGAATCAATTTCTGTTCTTCTTTCTCCCGCTTCAGCGCTTGCTCAATGGTCATAATCATATTGTTATACCTATCTTTCAACTGGTTCAGCTCATCCGTTCTCGCCTCGTACCGAACCAAACTGAAATCTCCAATCTCCACTTTTTTCATGGATCGCAGCATATGTAAAATAGGTGTAGTAATGAATCTAGAAATCCAGACGGAACCTAAAAATATAGAAATGAAATTAAACAACATAATCATTAACAGCATCAGATTAAATTGACGATAGGGGCTTTCCCATTCTCCCAGAGGCTGAGCGCTAGTAAACTTCCAACCACGATCCATTGAAACCAGAGAAGAGATCAGATAATTATGATCTTTGATCTTTACGATTTTGCTACTACCGAGTGGCACATCAAGCATAGAAGAGTTTGTATAGTTCGATAATTCAGGCCGTGTAAAATCAAGGAGTGTCTCATATCCAGTTTCGATCATTAAATCAGGTTTATTATCGTTGATCGAACGTTCATAGCTTTTTTTCAGCTCCTGAACTGTAATGTTCACGACTAATACTCCTATTTTCTTAGAAGTGTTCATGTCGTTTACGATGCGAATCAGAGAAATATATTGTGGATCCTGCTGGGGTTCCTTCGTCTCAAAATTGAAGATACCTCCGGCATTTTTCCTCCAAATTGATTTTCCGTCTAAGGTGACCGCCTCGGAGTACCATTCCGCTGACTCGATCCCATCCGTTCTGATCGGTTTTGCAGACTGCAAATCAATCGCAAACTTACGTCCTGCATTATCGAATAGATAGACAGAAGAGATAGAGGGCTCTGCGAGCATAAAATCTGACAGAGCCACCTCTAGCTTGTAAGTTAAAATTCCGATGTCGTTACCCGCCAGATCACTGCCCAAAATTTCCTGAACCGTATTGTTCGACACGATCATCTTGGAATAATTATTCGTGCTGTCAAGAAGTGATTCGATTCCGGAATTCATGGCGTTCAAGGTTTGAAGCGATACCTCACCTACCTTTTCCTCGGTGAATTTCTCATTGATTCGTTGGTACATAATACCGCTTGCAATCATGGAAACCACTAATAAGGCCAAGTAGTAAAAAACGATTTGTGATCGGATACGTGCAAACCTCATCGGTAACCTCCTGGCCGACATTAAGCGAATACGGACTTTTATTTATAGCTTCTTCAATACGACACTAGTATAGCATTTATCGAAAGATTCCTATCCCATTGCTTTAACCCTTAACTGCCCCGGCAATAATGCTTTTTTGGACTTGATTACTTAGGAACAAGTAGATAATGATCATGGGTAGTGTAGCCACAACCATTCCTGCGAACATAGGTCCAAATTCTGTGGCATAGGCACTTTTAAACGAATTGATGGCGACGGTAATTGTTGCTAAGTCAGGATCATTAATGAATGTATTGGCAAACATCAGTTCGTTCCAAGCGGATAAAAAAGTAAAGATGGAAGTGGTTACGATAGCCGGCTTTACAAGCGGAAGCATAATACGGAAAAAAACCTGATAAATATTGCAGCCGTCTACAACGCTGGCTTCTTCCAACTCCCCTGGCAGCGCTCTAAAGAAACCAATCATGATAAAGATTGTAGTAGGAAGTGCACTAACGGTATAAGGAATGATTAAGGCCCAAGGCGTATTCAGCAAGCTTGTCATTTTTAACATCTGAAAGACAGGTAGCAGCGTAGCATGAACGGGGATCATCAATCCCAGCATGAAGAAAGTAAGCACCACATTATTAAGCTTCCACTTCATTCTTGCGACAGCAAAAGAAACCATTGCCGATAACAGAGCAGAAATAATGACAGTTACCGTTGTATACATAAGGCTGTTCAAAAAGTTACGTGCGATATTCCCCTTAAAAAGTGCGTAGTCGTAGTTCGCCCACCGCCACTCATTAGGCAAGCCCATCACATTTGAGCCTGTAATTTCTATGTTTGTTTTAAAGGAGGAAAATACAAGCCACACGAGCGGATACAGTTGAATAACTGCGAAGATTAGAAACGCAATCTGCAAAACAACCTTTGGCCAGCGGCGGTTATGTGTTGTTGTCATTAGCTCTCCTCCTTATCATCGTAGGTTCTGATCAGTTTTTGTAGAACTAAGTAGAAAAAGAGACATTCCACAACCATAAACACGGCCATCGCGCTGCCGTACCCATACATATTGCGATTAAAAATCGACGAATACATCAATGTACTTGGAACACTAGTTTCCGGTGTAGGGTAGCCATTGGTCATAATGAAGACTAAATCGAAAAACTTCAATGATCCCAAAACAGCAAATATGACGCATACCTTCAGGATCGGTGAAATAAGTGGAATAGTGATAGAGAAGGCGGTTCTTATACTTGATGCTCCGTCAATTTTCGCAGCCTCGTACAAATCTTCAGGAATCCCTTTGATGGCAGCGTACATTAGAAGCATATGGTAGCCGATATATTGCCAAACGATTGGAATCATAACACTTATTAGTGCAGTTCCGCTTTCCGTTAACCAATCATGTGTCCAGGAGGACAAGCCTAATTGATTGAGTATCGTATTCAGCAAGCCATATTCAGGCTGATAGATTTTCAGAAACATAACCCCGATGACAGAGGAGGATACCAAGACTGGAATGAAATACAAAGTACGATACAGCTTTTCACCCCACACCCCTCTGGCAAGAACCAGAGCGAGCACCAGAGCTATCGGAAGTTGCATGAAAACAGAAAGAACTGCCAGATACAACGTATTAAGTATCGAATGATTAAAATCCATGCCGTACGTATCTGCAAAAAATAAATCCTTATAAGAAGCTAAACCAATAAATTTAGCCGGTTGTATCCCATCCCAGTCCAGCAGACTGTAATACATAGACTGAAGGATCGGGAAAAAACCAACAAGAATGTATAAAATCAAAGCAGGAACAACAAATACGGCGATAGCCTTTTTGTTTCCGAATACTTGATGCATGCTTCACTCCACCTTAAATCGATCAGGCAGCGAACAATTCTCGCCGCCTGACGCAGATTATTGTCCTTGATTGACCTTGCTCTGTAGTTCTTTCGTGTAGTCTTCAGGTGTTGTTTTTCCGGCGACGAATTTCATCAGCGAACCAAACATAGATTCAGTGTCATTACCATTCAGCATTTGATCCCACCAGTAGGAGAAACCAGTTGCTGAAGAGGACAATTCACCAATTTGCAGAGCCAGTGGATTCATTTGAGAAGTGTCACCTACATCAACTTTCCATGCTGAGGAGCCTGAACCAGCCAGAAATACTTCTTTAGACATGGTCTCAATAAAGAACTTGTATACTTCCCATATTCTTTCCTTGTTTTTCAGATCGGCATTGAGCACGAATGTTTCACCCGAACCTCCGAACCACTCGTCAGCATTTCCTTTCCCCCCTGGAATAGTTGGGAATTTAATCGGCACCACTTTACCTTTGACCAGAGAGTTGTCATCTTCAATCTGTCCGTTGACCCAAGCGCCCATGAACATCATAGCTGCTTTGCCTGATAGGAACATATTTGTCGCGTCATCATAAGAAGTTCCAACAAAATGTTTGCCGAAGGAGTCCGCATCAATCAATTGTTTGTATTTCGCAGCAGCTTCTGTGAATTCAGGTGTGTCGAATGATCCTGTTTTCGTTAAAGCAGCATTTACAGCATCCACGCCTGCCATCCGGATGGCTAGAATCGCGTTCCATTGCATTGCTGGCCATCTGTCTTTAGCCCCAAGTGCAATCGGCTGAATGCCTTTTGCTTTTAGTGCTTCAATCGCAGCAACAAGCTCATCCCATGTTTCCGGAATTTTTGCTCCTGCTTGCTCAAATAGTTCTTTATTGACGTACATTTGAGCAGTAGCTATATTGATCGGCAAACCGTAAAGCTTGCTATCGAAGATGAAATTGTCTGTCGTACCTGGTACGATTTGGTCCAGCGTTCCATCTTTTGCGAGATCATCAATGGACAGAATCCGGTTCCCCGCTATAAATGGCTCAGAGAATCCACCACCCCAGGTGTAAAAAATGTCGGGCAGTTCATTGGCTGCTGAAGCCGCTTTCACTTTCGTTTTATAAGATTCGCCTCCAACACCTACATGCTCGATTTCTACATTAGGGAATTTAGCCTTGGTTGCCTCAAGTGCTTTATAAAAACCAACAAACCCGCCGTCTTTAGAATTTGGATCCGCGAATTGGGACCACATGGTAATCTTGAGCTTCTCTTCCGACACAGGTGTTTTTCCCGTATTGCCTGCGTTTGCATTAGCCTCAGAATTCACTTTATTCCCGTTGTTCCCACCACAAGCAGTGATAAGCATGGACATAGCCATCAACACTGTTAAAGTTAGGTTAATCCTTTTTTTGTTGACTTTTTTCATTCTTTTTCGCCCCCCTTTTTATATTACTTACAGGACTAATTATATAAATCAATTTATCGAGTGAACATGAAAGCGTTTTACTTAATGATGTATTCTCTTTACATTAGACATTTTTCTTTATTAGCTACACATAAAGAAGACCTCTGATTTCTTCAGAAGTCTTCTTTTTTCATTCATATCAAAACCTAGGGCATGAACACCTCTATATAGCTGAGTGGCTTAGGTTCTATCTTCTCTATTATTAGAAGTTATCTCATGAATCTGAAACATATGTATGAACTCATCGATGATCGCTTCCGTAGCTTTTAGTTCACCACTAATGACTTGTTTTGTCGTTTCAATCTCTGACTCTTTTAGCTGCTGCTGCAACGCCGAACGATTAATCATTAGCTTGTCCAAAAATGCGATAGCCCTAGCACGACGAAAGGTCTGAGCGCTTTTGTGAGGATGCTCCGAACCCTCCTTGACTCCATTTATATTCATTTCTCCATGCTCTCCGTATTCTCGATGCTCGTTATAACCGTGCTTTTCTATGTGTCCTTCGCGCATAATTATTCCCTCCTCTAATTCCACTTACAAATCCATAACCCATTAATAAGACCGAGCAAGATGGAAGCCGTCTGACTCCTTATCCCAAATAATGTATATACCATCTTCACCTATATACTCACAACCGGCTTTAGATCTCCATGTGATGAGTTATTAATTATAGCATTGTATAGATCCTCAGTTACAGGATAGGGTGCAAGAAGAAACGGTTTGATTTCTGCTTTCCATCTACGCTTTATCCCATCGTCTCTTAATTCTATTTCTCCCCCTAAAATTTGCAACCTAGGATAGTCCAAATAGCTCTCAATTTCGGTCGACACTCTAGTTGCCTCCTAACTATTATTTTAATCATGTATTGACGGGTATACAGAATAGAACTATAATCTATACAATTCCTAGAAATATACTATGAATTACAAAAAATAAGAAACATTAAATCATCCTTAGTTTGTCCACAAGAAGGAGTGTAAACACATGCCAAATGTTCAAACTTTCAAAGCAACTGCTCATTTGCAAGACGGCGTAAAGGTCGTTACTAATGCAAGACAATTCGAGCTGGTCATCGATGAACCGACAAGTCTTGGGGGCACAGATACAGGAATGAATCCTGTTGAAGCTTTGCTCGCTTCTTTGGGTGCCTGCCAATCCATTGTAGCTCGGGTCTACGCCTCTAAATTTGAGGTGGAGCTTGAAGATTTCAGAGTAGATGTGGAAGGTGACTTGGATCTCGACGGATTCTTCAACCGCTCTGAAGTACGTCCTGGCTATTCCGATATTCGGTATACATTCTACATAAAGACTCCATCCCCTGCTGAGAAGGTCGAACAGTTCGTACAATTTCTGGAGAGCAAATGCCCTGTAGGTGACACCATTGCAGCTCCGGTTAATCTCAAGCTAAATCGTATTGTGATTAAAAATTAACCGTTTAATAATGCTAAAAGAGCTGCAAAGTTGCGTAAAAGCGACTAAGCAGCTCTTTTTCATGTCCTGTTCTCCGACTTCATATAATGTTAAAAATGATGCCTTCGGAGGAACCCAAAAAATGACGGATATACTAAGTAAAGTAGATGAAGAAATCGAACGTTTGTCAACGTTCTTGCTACAACAGCAGAAGGATGACGGCTCATGGCATTTTTGTTTTGAGAACGGGATTGTGATCGATGCTTATATGATCATTCTCTTTAGGGTGTTGAACCTGCAGAATGAAACGCTCATTCGGCAGCTACATGATCGCATTCTTGATGCACAACAGCGAGAGGGTTGCTGGCAGTTATATAAGGACGAAGAAGCTGGGAACTTATCCACATCAGTCGAAGCTTATTATGCCCTGCTCTATTCTGGATACAGTAAGATAACAGACGAGCCAATACTGCGGGCTAAACGTTATATACTGTCTAAAGGTGGATTAGGCAAAGTCACAAGTATCTTAACTAGAGTCATACTCGCTGCAACGGGTCAAAGCAAGTGGCCTTTAGCAATTTCTTCGATTCCACTGGAGGTGCTTTTGTTTCCCTCTTACTTCCCTATTAACTATTTCGAATTCTCTGGCTACTCTAGGGTACACCTCACTCCTATGCTCATTATGGCCGATCGGCGATTTTCGATCACTACAGCCCATGCTCCTGATCTGTCAGATCTTATAGAGACACGATTGGATACAGATGAATCGCCTACCCGTGGATATCAGGAAATGCAGGATGTTATTCAAATGGGTTTGAGCAGATTACTCGGGAGTCCACACTACATACATGAAGCTGCCAAAAACAAAGCGGAACAATATATGCTCCAGCGAATCGAATCCGACGGTACCTTTTACAGCTATGCCAGCAGTACAATTCTTATGGTTTTTGCCCTGCTTGCTCTCGATTATGATCGGCAGCATCCAATAATTACACAGGCCATTCAAGGTCTCACCGCACTGCAATGCCAATCAAATCATAATACTACAATTCAAAACTCTCCATCTACAATATGGGATACAGCGTTAATCTCCTATGCTTTACAAGAGGCTCAAATTCCGGTTGATCACAAAGGAATAAAACACGCTGCATCTTATCTTCTGGATAAACAGCATCATAAACCTGCTGATTGGAGCATCCATAATCCGGATACAGTTCCCGGTGGATGGGGATTCTCTGAGTCTAATACAATCAATCCGGACGTAGATGATACAACGGCAGCCTTGCGAGCCATCCGAAGCTTATCAACCATTCACCCTTCATATCTGGAATCATGGAATCGCGGACTGAATTGGGTCCTATCGATGCAAAATAACGACGGCGGCTGGCCGGCATTCGAAAAAAACACCAATAAAGAAATGCTCACATGGCTCGCTATCGATGGTGCTAAATCTGCAGCCATTGATCCTTCGGAAGCAGATCTTACCGGACGAACTTTGGAGTTTCTCGGAAACTTCGCTGGTTTAAATACACAACACGAGTTCATTAAAAGGGGTACAAAATGGCTGATTCAACATCAGGAGAAGGATGGTTCGTGGTATGGAAGATGGGGGGTATGTTATATTTATGGCACTTGGGCATCATTAACAGGCCTGCAGGCTGTTGGTGTCCCTATAAATCATGATACATTGCAAAAAGGAGTGAAGTGGCTTCTAAGCATTCAGAACCCGGACGACGGTTGGGGGGAGTCTTGTCACAGCGACCGGCTTCTACAATATGTTCCTTTAGGAGAAAGCACACCTTCACAAACCGCCTGGGCACTTGATGCGATTATCGCCGTTCAGCCAGAGTCAACAGCTGCGGTGGAAAAAGGAATTCAAAGACTAATCACGTCTATTCATGAAGAGGATTGGAAAACTTCTTATCCCACTGGCGCTGGTCTCCCCGGTAATTTCTATTCCAATTATCATAGTTATCGGTATATCTGGCCACTACTCACACTGAGTCATTACAGAAAAAAATACGGTCAAGGTTAGTACTCGGTAATACTCGGTAATAACTAGCGTTGTCCTGCTCCACTTTTTAACTGTCTCGTAAAAGCTTGAATCGCGCCCTATGCCGTCCTTTTTGACAAACTCTCCTTATCAGTTCTTACTTAATAGTCTACATCTCCATTTCAGTCGGTCCGTAAACGGGTACGACCCAGTAATGCAACCAAATCATTCATTAAATGCCATAGAGATTGGTATATCAGCTACCCTACCCTCTCCAATAACTTACTCCAGTACGTATTCCTTTGTTCAAACTAAACTACATGTTTTCTTTCCATAAAGACCGCCTACTATTTCTTTTAGTAAAAAACAGCAGAGCAGCGATCATCCGTTATAGGAGAATTGTTGCTTTGCTGTTATGAACCGGGGGTAGAATGCTTTTGTCCGTTGTACCTACCTCTAAATCACCCAGTCTTGATCAAGTTTAGAGCTTTTCGGACTCAGAAGACGCTATTTGCTTGTTTTTAGGATTTTTAGTTAGGTTACGGACTCCAGTGCAACTATTCCTCAAAAAGAGAGCCATTTTTGGTTTTTTTCATGGTAATAACTGCGATGGGGTCCGATAAAATTCCAAATGTAAGCTAAATCTGCTCTTAAGGTCAGCTGTGTCCGATAGAAAATACGTGTGCGAAAAATGTTACCTAATCAATCCAATTTGCTATTTGGAGCAGCCCTATAGAAATCACTTAGATTACTTATGAGATAGATTCCATTTTTGCATGGAGTCAATTGAGCGTAGTTAACACATAGTCAATCAGGCGCAATCTCCGATAATCAAGGATCGCTGCCTGATATTTTGGATCACTGGCGTTTTGCCTGAGCAAATTATGACTGTAACTTCTGATATCCCCACTCCGTATATTTGTAGCGCAAGATTTTAACGCAATCTGATGAAATAACTGTATTTTATACACTTAATCCATATTGCTAGGGAATAACTCCGACTTTAACTGCATTCTATACAATTAAAATCAAGAGAAATCACCTAATAGGCTTAAACTCGTGAGAATAGATGTAAGAAATACAGCTATTTTCAATGTGTAACTGTTTTGAACGATTATAGCTGCACAAAATACAGTTAAACACCTCGCTGCTCCCCATCCATTACCTTCATCCGCCTCCATACTGTTACACAGAGGGTTGCATAATCAGTCAATTTACTTTTTGGAGCACGGTACCGGAATATCCCCTCCTCTTTCAAGAAACAGGTGTAATCGTTGGTGGTTTCGGTGCCCTTTCCCACGCATGGGTTACCTGCAATGTTGCTGCATAGGTGATTAACGAAACAAGCAACGCTCCGAACAGTTGAATAATCTGCCCCAGGTCCAATCGCTCCAGAATTCCGTGAGCCGCCAACCCGCTAAGCGCCATGACAATTCCTCCTGCTCCAACCTTGAATACAATACGAAAGTCAAAATAAAACCCGATCGTTCCTGCCACAGATAAAAAATTCAACAGTGTCAGCAGCAAGAGCCCCAGTCCGAATCCCATGGCCACCCCTTCGATTCCAATATTAGAACCTAGAACAAAGATCGCAATCACTTCAAAGACATTCGTAAGAATATGATTCCACATAACCGTTGATGCTTTCCCCAAACCAAGCAAAATTGCTTGCAGTGGCGCTCCGAAATAATAAAGAAAAAATAAGGGTGCTATTAACTTTAACAGCTCGCCCGCTTCTGGCGAATGATAGATCATGGTTGTTAAGGGTACAGCCCATAAGTACAGGATGATTGTACATGGGAAACCTACTATAAGCGCGGATCGCATAGCCATATCCATCCGACTATGCATAAGCTTGCTATTGTTGCTCACACTTGCTTCGCTGATCGCCGGAATTAATGCAGTCGACAACGATTGTGTGAAGAAGCTGGGGAGAAACAACATGGGAAGAGCATAACCCGCCAGAAGTCCGAATTGCTTGGTCGCCATCTCAACACCCACACCAAACAGTACTAGACTTTTCGTAATCAGCAGTGGTAGAAAGGCATGATAGAGAGAATGAATAAAACCGCTGCCTGTCATCGGTAAGCCGATGCGCAGCAAATCTCTCAACGTACTGTCTCCTTTAAGTGAAATTCTTGTCGTAGGTGGTGAAGAGGTTTTGACCTTACCTCGATTTGCCCATTTGAAAACAGCGAATAAATAGAGCAAACCAAAACCTTCCCCAACAACGGAGGCAGCCATTGCACCAGCAGCCGCATAGGCAATACCGTAGGGCAACAAAACGTTGACCACACCGATAATGACAATGATTTGCGCCAGATTCTCAATAATATCGGAAAAGGCAAGTGGGTTCATGTTCTGTTTTCCACGAAAATAACCTTTCAGTACAGCAGACATCGCAATAATTGGAATGATCGGCGTAATAGCAACCATAGCATAATACGCCCGCTGATCGGCCAAAAAAATCGATGCGATCCATTTGGAGCCAAACAGAGCCACTAAAGTTAATATAATACTCAACGTACCCGTAATGCTTAAGGATACTGTGAGAATACGCTTTACTCGCGCTTCATCCTGCTTAACCTCAGCTTCCGATACAAGCTTTGAAATCGCAACAGGAAGCCCCAGCTCTGTCAGCGTAATAAATAAGGGAAGCAGTGGATGAGCAATCATAAGCAGCCCTACTCCCTCTGCTCCCAAAAAACGTGCCAGCAAGACTCCGTTCAAAAAACCAAGCCCTTTTGTGAAAAATGACGACACGGTTAATATGAACGTGCCACGAATAAAACTTTGTTTACGCATCCCCATTTATACGCATCTCCACCTATGGTTTGTCCTGTCCTTCTTTCTAACTTATTCGAACAAACACAAGTACATGCAGACAAGTATTTGTAAAGTATTAAATCAGCGATAAGCCCAACACATCTTAGCCGGTGTACCAGGCAATTTCCCTCACTTCACTTTCATTAGCTTCTGTAGCGAAAATCTTTTTCATAGATCAGAGATACTTCTTTGCATCATTCATTAGTACTGTTTTTGTATAAATTTCATCCTCCGCAATAAAAGATATATTAAGAAATAAATAGATAATTTACCAATAGCATGTTATCATTTTGAATGCGATTTCAATAGCTTTGTTATAACAGTTTTTTCACTCTTCTTCGTGAATGTCTTTTTGCAAAATCTTTGATATGATAAAAAAGAATACAAAAGGCTTTACGGAAATCAT
Organism: Paenibacillus sp. FSL H7-0943; assembly: GCF_037963265.1. NCBI lineage: Bacteria > Bacillati > Bacillota > Bacilli > Caryophanales > Paenibacillaceae > Paenibacillus > Paenibacillus sp. FSL H7-0943. Next base: position 3,315,218 of record NZ_CP150148.1, on the reverse strand, counting down.
TCACATCGTTAATAACCACTTCTAAATTTTCCAAAGATAAAGGAGAACTTCATTCATGAGTCAGAAAACAAGATTAAATAATGACTGGTTATTCAGCAAACAGCCGCTTAAGTCCACTTTAGAATCGGTGATAGCAGCTGATTCGGAGTGGATCGACGTAACCTTACCCCATGACTGGCTAATTTTTGATACACATAATCTATATGAAAGTGGAGAAGGCTGGTACCGTAAAAGCATAGTTGTAGATGAGAAAGTGCCAAATAGTCGTGTCTCGCTTCGTTTTGAAGGCGTATACATGGACTCCACTCTCTATGTGAACGGCCATATCGCAGGCGTCTGGAAAAATGGATACTCCACTTTTGAAATAGATATCACGCCATACATATTTGAAGGTATCAACGAAATCTATGTTCAAGTGGTTCATGAGTCTCCTAATTCACGCTGGTATTCCGGTGCGGGCATCTATCGGAGTGTATGGCTGAAGACGTATCCAGGGACACATATTGTGCCTGATGGTATTTATATCTCTACTCATAAAAAAGAGGATTCCTGGAATGTTGAGATAGATACCGAAGTATTGTGCAATGATCTATTACAAACCGCAAATCACTACATAATTCGTCACAGTATACTGGACGCTTCAGGTATCTGTATCTCTCATGCAGAGAATGAAAGTCCAGTACAAGTCGGGTCTGCTGTATCCAGCTCTGCCCTCTTATCCGTCAATAATCCAATGCTCTGGGATATTAACCAGCCTTACTGCTATTCCCTAAAAACGGATCTGCTGGAGAATGATCAGGTAATTGAAGAAGAAATCCAAACCTTCGGATTCCGTACGATGGAGTTTGACAGCCAACAAGGTTTCTTTTTGAATGGCCGAAAGGTGAAGATTCATGGCGTATGCCAACATCATGATTTGGGATGTTTGGGGGCTGCGGTGAATAAGGTAGCTCTAAAAAGACAGATTATCCTCCTGCAGGAGATGGGCGTAAACGCTATTCGTACGGCCCACAATATGCCAGCCGTTGAACTGATGGAACTAGCGGATGAGATGGGCGTGCTCATAGTTTCCGAAGCATTCGATATGTGGGAACGCAGTAAAACTCCTTTTGACTACGCCAGATTTTATCCGGATTGGTGGAAACAAGATATTGCCAGCTGGGTACGCCGGGATAGAAATCGCCCCTCCATGCTCATGTGGAGTATCGGAAATGAAATATACGACACCCATGCTGATGAACGTGGGCAAGAGTTGACCATAGAATTACGCGATCTGGTGCAGGTTCATGACCCTAAAGGAAATGCAGTAGTTACTATCGGTTCCAACTATATGCCATGGGAGAATGCACAGAAATGCGCAGATCTAGTGAAGTTCGCAGGATATAACTATGCCGAAAAATACTATGACCAGCATCATGAGGAACATCCCGACTGGATTATTTATGGTAGTGAAACTTCGTCTACTGTACAGAGCAGAGGCATCTACCACTTCCCTTATGCTCAGTCTGTATTGTCTGACGATGATGAACAATGCTCAGCCTTAGGGAACAGTTCTACTAGCTGGGGTGCCAAAAACACAGAAGCTTGCATCATCGCAGATCGTGATGCGACCTACTCGCCTGGACAATTTATTTGGACTGGATTTGACTATATTGGGGAGCCGACCCCGTACTTCACTAAAAACTCGTATTTCGGTCAACTGGATACCGCGGGATTCAAAAAGGATTCCTATTATATTTATCAAGCAGAATGGACGGATTACAAGGACGCCCCGATGATTCATATTTTTCCGTACTGGGATTTCTCTGAAGGGCAGCTTATTGATGTGCGAGTATGCTCCAACGCACCACAAATCGAATTGTTCTTTAATGATCAATCCATGGGCACGGTTAACATTGACCATAAACATGGTAAAAAGCTGCTTGGGGAATGGCAGCTCCCCTATAGCAAAGGTACTCTCCGAGCAGTCGCTTATGATGAACACGGAGTACAGATCGCTGATGATACGGTAACTTCTTTCGGAGATTCGGCCACTGTGGTCATGAATCCTAATAAAACTCAGATGACTGCTGACGGATCGGACTTGGTATTTGTTGAGATCTCGACCCTCGATCAAGAAGGACGTCCCGTAGAGAACGCCAATAATCGTATTCAAATCTCTGTAGAAGGACCGGGGCGTCTTGTTGGTTTAGATAATGGTGACAGCACTGACTACGATTCATATAAAGGAACAAGTCGCCGGATGTTCAGCGGCAAATTGCTTGCGGTCATTGCCTCTTCATTGGAGTCAGGTACAATCGTTGTACGTGCATCTTCCCATGGCTTACAGTCTGCTGAGCTTACACTGACTTTGGAAGCACGAGAGCTAGATCATTCTAAGGACGAAGAGCTTGTACTTTATCAACACTCATCACAATCACTATCGGATGTGAGCGAGTTATCCCAAAACTATTTATCAGATGAAATTCCCGTTCGCAAGCTGGAAATCATATGCCCGCAAGGAAATCAACTAACTAAGGACACCCGTTCACTTCCGGTTCGTGTGCAAATTCATCCAGAGAACGCATCCTATCAGGAAATTGAATGGCGAGTTACGAATGCTGCCGGTATTGACGCCAATATAGCCGTTCTTGAGGCAAATGGACATGAAGCAGTAATTTCGGCTTTGGGAGACGGAGACGTCTATGTACGATGTGCAACGAAAAACGGTGCAGATCAAGTGCGCCTGTATTCGCTTATGGAATTCCATATTCGAGATATGGGAGCTGCCTTTTTGAATCCTTATGAGTTTGTTTCCGCTGGTTATCATAGCAATACGAGCCGGAACTTAACAAATGGGAATGAACGCGGAGTGGCTACTGCAAGAGAAGGAGAAAGCTGGATCTGTTTTGACAACATCGATTTCGGTGATTATGGAGCTACTGAACTTACCCTTCCTATCTTCGCGCTAGATAACGATAAATATACGATTGATATATGGAAAGGTACACCGGATGCTCCAAATTCAGCTCTGCTGACACAGGTAACCTATCAAAAACCATCCATATGGAATGTATATCAAGAGGAGACCTACCCATTACCTGAGCGAATAAAAGGTGTCACCACCCTTTGTTTTGTTCTTCATAAAAAGATTCATCTCAAGGGCTTTCAGTTTAACAAGCCTTTAAAAGCGTACGAACAACTTAACGTTCTAGAATACAATCAGATTTATGGGGATTCCTTTACGCTGGCAGATGGACAAATCAAAAATATTGGTAACAACGTCTCTCTCATCTTTAAAGATATGGACTTCGGTCATACTGGAAGCACTAAACTAACCTTATGCGGGCATTCGCCTATCGATAAAAATACTCTGCATATTCTATTTAGCGGACCAGAGGGTGAAAAGAGACAGCTTGTGGAGTTTACACAGTCAAGTGATTATTGCGAAAGAGAATTTGTATTGGAGCGCATAACCGGTCCGCAAACCGTCACCTTTATATTTCTACCGGGGAGCCAGTTTGATTTTAAGTGGTTCCAGTTCCAAGCAGAGTAAGGTATTTTCAACTTTAAACTAATCGATTAGCAAAAGGAAAAACCCTGCGCATTAGCGCAGGGTTTTTCCTTTAACTTATATTTAGAGCTACTTAGTCAACTTTATTAAATTCGATCCAGTCGATCTGTAAACCTGGTTTAATGAATTCCAGTTTCATTTCATAAAGACCTGCTTCGAGTTCTACTTTCACAAGCTTTTGTCTAATCCATTGACCTTCTGTCCCGTTGGTTTGAATGGTTGTCATCAATTGATCATTCAAATTAACATTGCATGCACTTTGAGCCAGCTCAGGTTCTGTTGACATGATATGCACGAGGATCCGATATTGTCCAGCTTGGCCAACTTCAAAGAAAGTCGATCCTTCAACGGCTGGCTTAACCTGTGGATTTTGAGATAAGGATTGTACTTGTTCTGCAGTAAGTGAAGGATTAGCCTTAAAGGACTCAACTGTTTCAACAATTTGCTGTTTTCTCGAGAATACTGGAGCATGTATGATGAACTCACAAATATTCATTGCAGAACGTTGCAGCTCTCCTCTAGTCAAAGATCCATTTTCCAAGGATTCAATGGTGTTGTCATTCCATCCATTAATTTCGGCGCCATAGTTAGCTACAACCATGTACAGGTCATTTTGTGCACGGACCATCCAATTTGTAAATTTCCGGTCTGCAGCTCCACCATTAACGACATCATTCATGATAGCCCACCAGTCTGTCATGACAATACCTTTGAAGCCCCATTCTCCGCGGAGAATTGTAGTGTTCAAATCGTAATTTGAAGCGGCCCAATGTCCATTAACAGGGTTATAGGAGGTCATAATTGAATTCGCTCCACCCTGCTTCACTGCAATTTCAAAACCTTTCAAATAAATCTCGCGAAGCGCACGTTCCGACACAACAGCGTCCACTTTACTGCGATGTTTCTCCTGATTATTGCAGGCAAAATGCTTCAGCGTGGCATTAGAGCCACCTTTCATAATCCCACGTGTACATGCAGCCGCAAACACCCCAGAGATCAAAGGATCTTCAGAAAAATACTCAAAGTTGCGGCCATTAAGCGGGCTGCGACGAATATTTAGACCTGGTCCAAGTAAGGTGTCTATGTTGTTTCTTACCAACTCTTGTCCTTCTAACACATACAGCTCTTCGACTAATGCGGCATTCCAAGTAGCTGCAAGAAGCGTTCCGATCGCAACCTGAGTCGCTTTCGCTCCACTATCCATACGAATTCCTGAAGGACCATCTGCCGTACATGCAACAGGAATTCCTAAGTTATATAGACTATCACTTACTCCTCCAAATGCAGAAGCTGTACCCGGTGTAACTAAAGGGCTGCTCATGCCTTCACCCCGTACAATGGCAGCCAAATCATCGTCACTAAGCTGGGCAATAAAAGCTTCCATACTAACTTTTTGTTCAAATACATCTCTTAATTTATGCCCTTGATTGCCTGTCTGGGAGATCGTTGTTGGTAGATTGCTCTCGATCCGTTCAGCTAACGAAATCTTGCGTGTTGGAACCTCTACATAAACAAGTTCATACGAGCCGTCTGCTTTTTGAACGCCAGGTTGCATTCTTGTAAAGCTTTGCGTGGGTGCAAGAACTTCTTGTAACTGTTCCACAACTTGAAGAGTTTCCACGACATAGCCGCTATTCCCTTCAACTTTGACTTCCTCCACTTTTTTAACACTCGTTCCCACAAATATGCGGTACGTGCCTTCTTCTAGCACATAAGCGGAAGCATGCCCTGACACACCAGCATCATCATAGGAAGCCATTGAATGAACAGGGAAACTCACGGTAAGACGTTGAGCTTCGCCTGGCTGAAGGACTTCTGTTTTTGCGAAGGCTGCCAAAGCTTTAGCAGGCTGTCCCAATTTTCCTTGTGGAGCTTCATAATAGACCTGAACAACCTCTTTTCCAGCAAAGGTAGTTCCTGTATTAGTTACGGTTACGCCGACTTCAACATTAAGTTCGCCAGCTTTGTAAATAAGTTTAGCTTCTTCTGACTCGAGCTTAAACGTGGTATACGATATTCCATAACCAAATTCATATTGAACCTTTTCTGGGCAAAATGTCTCGAAATAACGATAACCAACATAGATATCTTCCTGATAAAGGTTTGTAAATTCATTACCGTAGTTGTGTGTTGACGGGTAATCGTTGATGGAATATGCGATCGTGTCTGTTAATTTTCCGCTTGGAGTTACTTCTCCAGCCAGCACGTCCGCAATTGCATTACCACCTTCCATTCCCCCCTGCCAAGAGTAGATGACAGACGAAATCGGATTTTTATAGCTTTCATCGTTCAGCCAGCTCATATCAATAATATTAGAGACGTTCAGTACAACAATCGTTTGCTCAAAATATGTAGTTACCTGCTTCAGCATCGCTTTTTCATCAGCTGTTAGTTGGTAGCTTCCTGAACCATCGACATTATCCTGATCTTCTCCTGCTGTACGTCCGATTACAATGATTGCTTTGTTCGATTTACTTCTAGCCTCAGCTACCAATTCGTCGGATAAAAGCATTTCCTTCTGGTTCCATGGCTCTGCAGCCCAAACGCCGCCACCATTATCAAATGGATTTTGCTCAATCCACTTCTCATATAATGCTGCCAAATCTTCGTTGACCGTAAGGTTCTTTTTACTGCGAAGACCGCCCAGCAGGTTGGTCGTATAAGTAACGTGAACACTACCGCCCGAACCAGTACCACTGCGATAATAATTCACTTGAGTTCTGCCAAAAACAGCAACATTATCACTTTCACCAAGCGGAAGCACCTGATGATCATTCTTCAACAGTACCGCACCTTCTGCTGCTACCGTCCGGCTAAATTCTGCAAAACCTTCTAATGGAATTCCCACACTCTGTGTACTCAACTTGTTTCCTCCTGTTGTTCAATTCTATAGGTTGTTTCTTTAGGCATCAATTACATATCATAAAGTTTAACTATACCATTATAGTACATTGGATAACTGTAATATATATAATAATTATCTTTATTAATATAATAATATTGGTCTGTTAGAGTTGGAAATTTTCAATCGATGTTAAAAATATCAGCTAAGTTCAATGATCTTCGTGGCAACATTATGGCAAAATTCGCGATCATGCTCCACAAAAACGAGTGTTGGTGTATATTCAAGCAATAGCTCCTCAATTTGCATACGTGAAATAACATCAATAAAATTAAGCGGTTCATCCCAAATATACAAATGAGCTTTTTCACTAAGACTTTTGGCGATCAGGACTTTTTTCTTTTGGCCGCCACTGTAAGTGGATATATCCTTATCAAATTGAATTCTGGAGAAATCAAGCTTTCGCAGAATAGATTTAAAAAGACTTTCATCTATCCCATTCTCTCTAGCATAATCTGATAAATCGCCCCGTAGATCTGAAGTGTCTTGTGATACGTAGGAAATGATAAGCTGGCTATCCTTAGTGAAGGTGCCGGTATAATCTATCTCCTCACCGCAGATCAATTTGATGATACTTGATTTTCCGGAACCATTTTTACCCGAGAGTGCAATTCTCTCCCCCTGCTCAATGGTAATGCTTACTTCTGAACATACCCTTTTCTCTCCGTAAAAAACCGAAACATTGTCCAGCTCCGCAAGATGACGTTTATGATAAGCAAGTTGCGTAATCTCTAAGTTCTCAGAATTTTCGATGTTTTTAAGAAGCTTAGACTTTTCGTTGATGGCAGATTGCTGTCTCTGCTCGATGGCTTTAGAGCGTTTCATCATTTTAGCGGCCTTGTGTCCAACATAACCTTTATCTAACTTAGATCCAGAATTTCTAGTTCCATTTTTAGTTTTTTCCACCTCATGTGACCAGTTACCTGTTCGTTTAGATGAGGCTGACAAGCGTTTGATATCTCTTCTAAGTTTTTCGTCTTCCGCTATCTCAAAGTTATCTTGTCTGACTTTATTCTCCCACCAGCTAGAAAAATTGCCCTTTTGAATCTCTATATTGGTTTTGTTAATTGACAAGATGTGGTCCACACAATTATCAAGAAAGGATCTGTCGTGAGAGACCAGAATATATCCACTTTTCGTATTGAGGTAATCACTGACAAGCTTTCTTGCCGTCATATCCAAATGATTTGTAGGTTCATCAATCAACAGGAAGCTATTTTCCTTAATGAATAATGTGGCTAACAGCACTTTCGTTTGCTCTCCGTTAGACAATGAATCAAAGGGACGATATAACACATCCTCAGAAACCTTTAGCAAAGAAAGCTCACGCATTAACTTCCAATGAATATAATCCGGAAAAATCTCGCTGATCACATCTATGGTGTTAAGCTCCTTGTTATTCACCTGAAAGGGGAAATATTCAAAGCTGACATGAGCAGAAATATTACCGCTGTATTCATGCTTTCCAAGCAATAAGCTAAGAAATGTAGTCTTTCCTCGACCATTTCTCCCTGTGAAACCTAATTTCCAATCGGTATCGATTTGAAAGTTTACGTTCTCAAATATGTTATCGTAGCTGCCTTCATAGGCAAAGGTTAGATTTGTGACATTTATTAATGACATAAAATAATCCTCCTGTATTTTAACAAAATAAAAGCCACAAGAAAGTTACTTTCTTGTGACTCAAATAAATACAGCAAATCCAGCCCCAAATGGAGTTAGATATGGATATATTTTCGAGTGAAAAGAAGTAGTAACTTTCTTGCATACAAAGAATAAAACAAACGAAATAAACCATTGTTGTTGTTTTATTCATCATGGGACGCAAGAATAATTACTACACTATACTTTTCAACTCCGATCATTAATTTGTAATTATGTTATCATGCATACTTATTATTTTCAACTTCCTACCCATAATTCGTTAAAAAAGTTCAAATTCTTCTTCTGTAAGATCCATATTTACACTCATAGCTGTCCGACTCCCGTCAGCCGCGGCAAACACTAACTGAGAAGGCATAAAATAAGAAACATCTCCAGCCGAATATAATCCTGGAATCGAGGTTCTCCCCGACCCATCCGTGCTAAACCCACCAGAATCATTCCGCTCTACAGTCAAATGATCTACCATTGATGCCGTTTGGATCAAATTCGGAGAAATAAACCCTCCCGTTCTTAAGATCTCAGTACCATCTGCAAAACGAACCGCCTGAAGTTGCCCGTCATGACCCATAAAAGAGGAAACTGTTTGTTCATTGACTACAACTCCCTTAGCCTCAAGACTTTTTTTCTGTTCATCTGAAAGGAATGTCTTGCCGTTCGTGCAGATAACCAAATCTTTACTCCAATTGAGCAGCATTTTAGCCATATGAAAAACATGTGGATTTTCGCAAACAACGACAAGGGGTTGATCTCGTAGTTCCCAGCCGTCACAATACGGGCAATTAAACAGACTTTTTCCGTATAATGGTCGTAAGCCCTCTATCTCAGGAAGGACCTCTTTTAACCCAGTCGCCAAAATCAATCTGCGAGCTTCAATGTGACGACCAAACGAATCATGTACCGCAAATCCAGAATCAATTTTGTTAATCAAAATAATCTCAGTCTGGATATGCTTAACAGACGGATAACGTAGTACCTCTTCATACGCAATGCGACGAAACTCGGCTGGTGTAACCCCGTCTCTTGTAATAAAACCATGTGATGCATGGGTAACAGCATTCCTTGGCTGATTATTATCAATTAAAGCTACTTTTCTTCTTGCCCTACCAAGAACAAGGGCTGCGTTCAAGCCTGCGGGTCCACCACCAACAATAATGCAATCGTAAATCATATGAATCATCTCCTATATGCAGATATTAAAGACTCTTTTTGTCTATTATTAAACCAAAAAAATATTCGTTCCATCATAGACTTAATGAATCTATAATATCTCCAAATTAGCTAAAGTGTCAACCCAAACTTTCCGATCCTCCGTGAGTTTTATTTAGTGTAATACTAGAAAAAAGTAAATAAGCCCATTACCGTATGTTTGGAGGTAACTTAATACTCCAATATATCAGGTAAGAGCTATATGTTGAACTTACTTGGCAGTGCAGGGCTTCCTCACTTATCAACCTTCACCGTTTGCTAATTCTAAATCATCAGCCGAGGGTCCGTAAAGACCAGGTACCGGCACGTCAAGCAGCCGCAGATAAACTCCAAGCTGCGCCCGGTGGTGAACCATATGATTCAATCCGATGGTACGAAGCGCAGCTGCCCGTGTCTGACGACGGATGATCTGCTCCCCGTTCCGCAAGGTCCACTCCGCGCCGAGCATCTCCACATTGCTTGCAGTAATTAATTCCTCAATCTCACGAGCTTTCAGGTCGAACTCTTGTAGAACCGCGTCGGGACTCTCCAGTGCTTCTCGTCGATATGCCACAGATGCCAAATCAAACTCCGAGTAAAGTAGAATTGCAGATTGCCAGCTCAGAAGGTTAACGAGGTGTGTGGCCAGCCCACCCAGGCTCATTGACTTAGAGTGTGGTTTCCATGTCATATTCTCTTGAGGCAGCTTCTCCAGTATCCGACGTGTACCAGCCAGCTCTTGCAAAACATCCCCAATGATCAGCTCTTTAACCATTCATCTCTCTCCTCTCTTCTGTAAAGCAATTTCTTTTGATCATTCGTGTGATACTTTTGATTTCTTTTCCCAAACACTTTCTAACTCTCCGCTAGATCGGACCGAGGTGCACTTATTTCGTAGATTTATAGCATTTCACCAGGTTATCGGACCCAGATGCAGTTATTTCCCTAAATACACTCCAATTCTGTGCCATTACAAGCCAATAAGAGCTATGCAGTCCGATAAGCTTGAGAAATGCCGCGAAAATTTAAAATAGCTGCAATGGAGTCCGATACGATGGACATTTGGCGAAAGTCCAATACAGAATACATCAGAAGGAAGATCTAATTGGATTATCAATAACGACTTCGACATCGCTTAAGAAACATCCTGCTGAGCATTCGCTTTTCAAGTCTTCTCTCTGCAACTTTTTAGATACTTTCTGCCAATTGCATAGTGGTAACACATGTATTATCACTCTTAAAAGTGGAAAGCTCAGATTTTGCTGTTTTTCCGTCCTGCTCAATGGTTACGTTATATTGTTTGTCCCGGGGCAACCAAAGATCAATAAATCCGTTAGATAGCGATTTCATTTCTTGATCCACAATCACATTGCCTTCGCTGTCTTCGATATATACTTTAAACTCATCATCCGTTAATTCCCCTTGGCAGCCAGTCAAGCTATGTGTTGCGCAAGGATGCGTATTCTCCACATATGGAGCTATAGAAACAAAAAACTCATCTTTAGGCAAGTCGTAAGTTTTCTCTTTATTGTTACTATCGGTTACAATAAGTTGCTCAGAAGTGATAGACGCGGACAGGTTTTCCAGACTGCTTGAACTATATTCTTGCACTAATTGCTTAATGTCGGTTGTATCTTGTGCTGAAGGCGTATCTTTATCGATACCTCCCAATAACAAATACGCACCTAATGCAACAACCGCCGCTCCCGATACCACCAAGATATTTCTTTTCATTTGTAATCATCTCCTTCGCTTATTCGCCAGATTATGTACTCACTCAAAGTATCTTCCATTTCTTTTAGTATAACTAGTTAAACTAAACTAACACAATTATGAACAAGGCAAAATAGTGAAAAGTTATGTATTTGATTCATCCTCTATCAACACAAAAAAAGGCCTCCTCACTGGTTTTTCAACCTCGAGGAAGCCTTTTATCTTTTATATTATTATGCTTGTAAATTACCGACCATAACACGAATGACATCCGCAAGAGGAGTAGCTGAACGTTTCAGCAGTTTCTCTAAATCGCTACTTTCAATATTAAGCCAACCTTCACGAATCCCACGTTGTATAGCTACAACTATTGGAAGCGCAGCTTCTGGGACACCCACCTCCGACATGGTCTTGGCATAAGCCTCGTCGTCAACCTGGATTACTTTGATTTCTTTACCGATTACACTGCCTATGATCTCAGTCAATTCCTCTTGTGTTAAAGGGTTGCCAGACAATTCATACACTGTGTTCTCATGTCCGTCACCTGTCAGAACATTTGCTGCAGCTTCTGCATAATCTCCGCGTGTAGCCCAGCCAACTTTACCATTCCCTGCTGAAGTCACCCATGGGGCACCTGCTAGAGCACCTTGAATGGAGCCGATCTCATTCTCCAAATACCAGTTATTACGGAGGAAGCTGTAAGGAATGCCTGTTGCGCGAATAGCTTCTTCGGTGATGCGGTGAACTTCAGCAAGAAATAGTTCACTCTTGTCTGCTTGTCCTACACTTGTGTAGGCAATGAAGCCGACGCCTGCTTTTTCCGCAGCAGCAACAGCTGCTTTATGTTGACGAATCCGGGTTTCATTATCACCATCTGCAGATACAATTAATAATCGATCCACACTGGCAAATGCTGATTCCAGCGTCTCAGGTTGATCAAAATCACCATGACGGACTTCCACTCCACGTGCCTGAAGATCACTTGCTTTTTCTGGGTTCCGCACACTAACTACAAGATCACTTGCGGGTACAGTTTTAAGTAAAGCTTCTATCACCAATGATCCGAATTGACCTGTTGCTCCTGTTATTGCTATTTTCATTTTTACTTCCTCCTCAAATTAGGATGATAAATTTATTTTAACCACTACCTGTAACTATTGTAGTTACAATCAGTTTGGATGTCAACTTATTTATGATCCCAACTCTGGCTGGATAATAAACAGGAGAATTAAAAAATTATATTCAGAACAAAAAAACCACCGTCATTTCCGTTAGGAAAAACGCTGGTTCTATGATTAGCTCCAACTCAACTTAATAATGGTCCCTTGTCCAGGGCTACTCTCAACAGCAATTCTGCCCTCCATACATTCGATTAATCCCTTGGAGATCGCCATGCCAAGGCCGGATCCGTTGGAGCTAGATACGGTGTCCGTTCCTCGATAATAACGTTCAAATAATCGGTTAAGTGTGACTTCATCCATTCCATCGCCATCATCGGAAAATTGAATAGTAAATCCACTGTCCAAATCATTCATAGTAAGCGAAACCGTTAAAATCGTATCCGAGGGGTTATGAAGTAAAGCATTCGCAGTCAAATTGTTCACAACCCGCTCTAGCCATGGAGTATACAATCGGGCCCTCACTTCGTTTGGTGCCGGCACAAATATAATTCGCTGCTTCCCGTATTCGGGATTTGCAGCAGCTTGATCAAGGGTTTGATGTAACCAAGAGTTCAATTCCACTTCCATCAGCTCTGGTGGCTTGATCCCTGTTTTTAGCCGATAGGTCATGGCAAGATCACTGATCAGCATGTCCATATGGGCTGATTTATCCAGCATCGTCCTTGTAAACTTGCGAACTTCCTCTTTCGACCAATCATACGAAGGCTCCGCCAGTAAATGAGCATAACCAGTTATAGAAGATAAAGGAGTTTTTAAATCATGTGTAACACCTGCGATCCATTCTTCCCTCAAATTCTCTGTTTGTTGCCGCAACGCCTGATCTCTCTGCAAATTAGCAGATAATTTCTCTATGGAGACCATTACATCAGAAAAAACCCGGTATCTCCGCCTCCATTTACCTACGTGTGTTCGACTACGACGATTTCCTTTACGGTCCAAAGGCTCTGTATATATGGCATTTCCAATAGAATCGAGCCATACAAGCATATGCAGCATTGGCGCTCCAAACCTATGAGCTTGCCATAAAGATAGCAATATAAATGCAAGCAATAAAGCCGCGAGCATTGCTAATGAGCCTTTAATGACAATTTTAACCTCTTCAGGTACCCATACCTTTTGTCCTGTATCTGCACCCTTTACGTTCGGTTGTCCAACGATCCATGTTTGGCCCGTTTGTTTATCAAAAGAAGATCGGACATGATAGCCGTAACGTTCACTGTAGAGAGTGCGTAGTGCTAGCTCTGGCACTGAGTACTTGGTGGGAATCATCTTTGGCCTATTATAGGAGAGCAGCTCCGTACCCGATGAATCAATGAGTTGAACAAAAGCCTGTGATGATTTAATTTCTCTTTCAATCGAATCAGGCAGAACCAGATCTCCATCTACTGCATCAAATGTACCTTCGCTCATTTTTTTTAACAAAGGATCTAGTGTATTTGGCGCGCCATAAAGAAGCGTGAATTGTCTCCCATTTTTCTCTTGAATCCATACAGCCAGAGTATACGGAAAAGGCTGAGTCCCTGTCCAATAGGCGACTACTTCACCCGGTCCATATTGAATTGGGACATCTTTTGGAGTGTTGTAGGCACTTTCAACTTTTCCATTTTCATCGATATTTTGCAGCCAGCCCTTATTCTTCTTCACTTGCTCCAGCAAGCTCGGGGAAAATTGAATGCCCTTCTCATCGATTTTGGAGGATTCAACCAGTTGCTCTAAGCCAACATTAGCAAAATCACGCGTAATACTGATATCGAGAAAACGCAACAGCATCCAAGTAAACGTTACTGCTGCAATAGCGAGAACAACCATTCCCGTAATTGCTAGCTGTAGAACGAACCTTAACGTTAACCGACGTTTGATATTCATGGCATGGACAACTCCTGGCGGTCTACCTTCACCAGCTTATAACCAAGACCCCTAACGTTAACAATAAATTTTGGATCGGACGGGTCTGCTTCGATACGTTCTCTAATTCGATGAATATGAACCATAACCGTATTATCATCGCTCAGTGCTTCATCGCCCCATACTTTCTCATATAACTCACTTTTGCTGAAAATCTGATTGGGATGTTTGCATAAGAAGACCAGCAGTTGAAATACAAGTGCCGGACAAGCAACAGACTGACCCTCTACCAGGAGTTCTCCCGCTGTCTCATCTAGCTTAAACCTTCCGTAATCATATACATTTGCAGATTTATGGGGGACTATTTCTACACTCTTGCCAGTAGCCTGTTGGTTAGCAGAAGCAAAATATCTCCGCAGTTGTGCTCTTATACGAGCCACCACTTCAAGCGGGTTAAAGGGTTTGGTAATATAATCATCTCCGCCTATAGCAAATCCCGTTAATTTATCGAAATCAGACGTTCGAGCAGTCAGAAAAAGAATAGGGGCATCCGTCGTCTGACGGATAAAAGGGCAGATTTCGATACCACTTCGTCCGGGCAGCATTACATCCAGCACAATTAAATCATATTTTTTGGATTCACAGGCACTTACTGCTTCTTCACCTGTTTGCACTGTATCTATATTGGCGTAGCCTTCCTTACGCAGCACTGTCTCCATAATGTCTAAAAGCGATACCTCATCATCAACCAATAAAATTGAAGCCTCATTCATATAAATTTTCCCTTTCACAATAGACGTTTTTAACATCATAGCATGATTTTTTTGGCTAGCAATCTTACTAATCTTAACGGAAGCTTAATTCGTATTCATTAAATAGCTAGTAAATTATGTAAGTGTTAATATAGAATTTCAGAAGAGCTAAGGATAGACTGCTACAATCGTAATACTGGGAGGCGATATATATGAACAAAAAACCTAAAAAAATCATTCATAAAGTTATTTTGAATACAAGAACTGCCTTGGCTGTAGGGTCACTGTCTTTATTAATGGCTGCCTGTGGAGGAGAGAATGCAGATGTGCCGACTACTGAAAAGGCGGAGCAGACAACAAGCCCGGCCACAGTTGCCATTCTGAGCGGATTTGCTCCAGATGAACTATCAAAGATTCTACTGGACGGGAAGTACAAGGAGTTGTATGCCCGCTTTAATCAGCCTTTAAAAGATGAAATAAGTGAAGCAGAATTAACAGAGACAGGAAAAGAATTCACTAAGGGTATCCATACATTGGAAAAGGCATCGACCATGCAGCTTAATGGATTTGATCGACGCACATGGGTTAGTGATGCTGGCAATAAGGGGCTTGTCGGGATGTTTGATCCGGATGGGACGATTACATTAATTCAAGTTCAAGAGCTTACCCCTTCTCCTGAAACCGACAATGTACTAAGCAAACATGAATACGCACTGCCGTTTGAGGGAGATTGGTATGTATTTTGGGGTGGTGAAAATGTGCTTGTGAATTATCATTATGAGTTAGAAATCCAGCGGTACGCTTACGATTTTATACAAACCAAAGATAACTATTCCTATACAGGAGATCCACTAAAAAATGAAAGCTATTATGCCTTTGGCAAAAACATTCTCGCTCCAGCGGACGGCACTGTTGTATCGGTTGTGAATGACATTAAAGACAATGAGCCAGTTGGGGTCATGAATCCGAATCAAGCTACCGGAAATATCGTTGTCATTGATCATGGCGGGGAATATAGTCATTTGGCGCATCTCAAACATGGGTCAGTTACTGTAAAACCGGGGGATAAAGTCGAAAAAGGTGAAGTTATTGGCTTAACAGGTAATTCTGGTAATACGAGCGAGGCCCATCTACACTTCCAAATCTCAGATGGAGCTGATCTATTCACTTCCCGGGCAATCAGAGTTAAATGGGAGCAAAATTTAAAACCAATTCAAGGTGAGACTATTTCCGCTGCTAATTAGCGCTAAATTCCGGGTCGCTAAGGTTGTCTCTCATAAATAATAAATCAGATGAGACAACCTTGATCTTCCCTAAAAAACATCCTACTTTCTTGTAATACCAATACATATAATCCGGGTAATTCACAAATAATAATAGACATATAGGATATATAGTAACTAAATATGGCTCTCTTTTCAGAGGAAAGGAAGTGTCAACCCCGATGTCTTTACTCCTAGGCTCTCATGTGTCTATGACCGGAACAAAAATGCTCCTTCGAGCTAGTGAAGAGGCAGCCTCTTATGGAGCGACCACCTTCCTTTTTTATACCGGAGCCCCACAAAATACACGCCGCAAACCCATTGAAGCTTTGAATATTGAAGCAGGACATGCTCATATGAGAGATAACGGTATTTCTAATATTATTGTACACGCTCCATTTATTGTTAACTTAGGAAATGCACTTTCGGCACAGGTCTTTGAGCATAGTATAGAGTTTCTTCAATCAGAAATCATAAGAACAGAAGCTTTGGGTTCAACCCAAATCGTCCTACATCCTGGCTCCCATGTTGGTGCTGGCTCTCAAGCTGGAATCTCTCGGATCGTGGAAGGCTTAAACGAAGTGCTAACAGATAAACGAAATGTTCAGGTTTCATTAGAAACTATGGCTGGAAAAGGTAGTGAATGTGGAGTCTCTTTTGAAGAACTCGCAGCTATTATTGATGGAGTGACCCATAATGAGCGTCTATCAATTTGTTTGGATACTTGCCATATCCATGATGCCGGTTATAACGTAAAAGAAGATTTTGATGGCATATTGGATAAATTTGATCGATTGATCGGAATAGAGCGCCTAAAAGTCATTCACATCAATGATTCAAAGAATATTATGGGCTCACATAAAGACAGGCACGAAAATATAGGGTACGGATATATCGGCCTTCAGGCGCTAAGATATGTGGTCCACCATCCTCAACTAACAACTATCCCCAAACTCCTAGAGACTCCCTCCATCGGTGAAAAGAAATATGTAAACGCACCCTATAAGCATGAGATTTCCTTGTTAAGGGGAGAAACAAATGAGCTGGTAAAAAAATAAAAACCGCCAATTACGCGGTTTTTCATCTGTGCAGCCATGATCGACTATCCTTTTGTGGAATCAATTGTAGTAGGTGCGGTTCCATTTAGCTGGAGTTTTTTTAACGAGTTTTTCTTTGCTGTTAATTCTTTGGAAAGATCAGCTTGCAGGCGATTCATGTTCTTAATTTCATCGTTAAGCTTTTTGATTCGCGTCATTTTACTGCTCAAATCTGTGTGAGACTTGCTAAATTTCATATCCTGTTCTAATTGATTAATTTTGAATTTGGATTTTTCTTTTTTGTTCTTCACGTTTTTGAGCTTGCTCTCTACCTCTATGATTTCTTGTTCTAACCTTTGGATCATTGGTTTGGTGAAATTAATCGCCATTCTTACACCCCATATCATTTAGTGTTGCCGAGAATCAATTCTACTATAAAAGAACAAAAAAGCACACTCATTAGAGTATGCTTTTTAAAAATAATCAGAGAAATAGGGATGTTCTGGCCTGATTAACCCTTCCAGGAATTGAACTGTAGCTTCATCTGCCTGGATCCGACCGATCCTAGCCAAATAGGTAGGTCGCTTATAGCCCATTAACATCGTGGTTAAAGTAGGAATGTCAATCAACAAGGAAGGGTTAGTCCCCCCTGCGTGCAAAACACCTGTTCCATCCTTATCCACATTAAGTGTAAATGTACCCCGGTTCCATTCCAGCATCGGATCACTCAAGGTGAAGATAAGGCAACCATCTTTATCCTGTTTTTTAAACGGATACTGTTCGATAAATAATTGCACATCCACTATCCGGGCCATAAAATAAGGAGCAATGGTTTCCTTGATGTCACCATCATCTAAAACGAAGGAAAGCGGCTCCCCTTTATAAATATCCCCTTTGACAAGAGTAATCATCGAAAAATGTGCACTTATAAAGTTCCATAATCCCACGCGAGCTTCTTCGTTAATATATACCATTTCTTTGATGTAAAAGATCTCCTCAGCAACCCAATACAACAAATACCCTGTGGGCAAATCATCATTGTTATAGTAGATGCCCACTGTCATTTCATCCAGATCCCAGCGTAAATATTCTTCCCAAGCCAACTTATTTCGAAGCATAGCTCCATGATGCTGCATGGAGAACTGATCATATATCTCCTTGATATCTGGATGTTCAATAGTTACCCGCTCCACGTTCCCAGGAACTTTTTTAGTTTTCGGCAGCTGGGTATCCGGAACTTCAAATGAGATTTTATCGGTAATGATCTCCCAGCCTTTCCGCCTATAATACGGAATAGAATACGGAAATAGATAAGAAATTGATTGCTTGCGGCCCCGCATTTTAGTTAATGCATGCAACATCAGCTTATTCATTAAACCTAAATTAGCATATTCGGGATAGGTTCCAACGCCCGTCAGGCCACCCATCTCATAAATTCGCCCAAAAATATTTACTTGAAATGGGTATACTGCTAACTGTGAAATCAATTTATCACCATCAAACCAACCGACCACATCAGCATACTTTAGAACTGGCAGCTTCGCTTGGGTGATTTCACGATTTTCCCAACCAAAGATTTGTAAATCACGATTCGTCACTTGAAATACATAACGTAATAAATTATTAAATTGCTCTGCATGTTTAGTCTCGACATTTGCTAACCTGATTCTATCCTGCAACTTATTGCGACTCACTAGCAATACCCCCGCTGAATTCCCCAGATATAAATCAGAAATCACTCTTATTATTCTTAATATCCGTACAATAAATACATTCTTTCAGAGAAGGTTAGCCTAACGAGTTCTTTTGCAGCTTCGGGATCAAAGCATACGCAAACGTGATGAATGGGCTTAACCACAGAAGGGTGGCATAAGGTATATATTCAATTACCGGCACACCTAGTGTAGCAGCGAAAAAAGCACCGCTAACTCCCCAAGGAATTAAAGGATTAACAAGGGTTCCACAATCCTCTAACGTACGGGATAGTGTCTTTGCTGGAATGCCTCGGCGATTATATTCATCTTTGAACATTTGACCAGGCAACAAAATAGAAAGATACTGTTCACCAGTCATCCCATTAACCGCAATGGATGATGCACCGCTCATAAGCACGATACTGCTTTTACGTTTGAGGGGTTGAATGATTTTGCGAAAAAAAGCCTCTATGACACCACAATGTTGTATTAGTCCGCCTAATGATAAAGCAATCAAGATAAGTGAAACGGAACTCATCATTGATTGCATTCCACCTCGGTTAACGATAGAAGCAACGGTTTCATTGGCAATAGTACTTTCGTATCCATTCTGCATCACACTGAACCAGACACCGATTTCTGCCTGCTGCTGAATAATAGCGGTCACCAGAAGACCAGTAACAATGCCAACCATCAGTGTAGGAAGGATTGGGATTCGTTTGATTGAGCAAATAATAACGGCAAGTGGTGAGATCAAAGTCAACCAGTGGATACGAAATCCATCTTGTAGAGCAAACTTAATCCCCTGAATCGACGATAAATCAATCGCATCGGCTTTTGGTGCGAACAAGAAAAAGACAGTAGTTATTATAAGCGCCGGAATCGTTGTGTACATCATATTACGAATATGTGTGAACAAGGATATACCTACCACTGCAGGTGCAAAATTTGTAGTATCAGATAAAGGTGACATTTTATCACCAAAACAAGCTCCGCAAATGATCGCTCCAGCAGCAAGTGTGGGAGAAATCCCTGTCGTCAAAGCAATACCCATCAAAGCTACGCCGATCGTGCTAACGGTGGTGAATGAGCTTCCAGTAAACATAGAGACGACAATTGTGACATATAACGCGCTTACTGCAAAGTAGTTCGGATTAATATAATCCATACCATAAAATAAAAGTGTAGGCACCGTACCACTCATCATCCATACAGCGATCAATATTCCGATCAACATGAGGATAAGAATGGGCATTATAGCTGTTTGGATGCCTTTAATGATAGCTGCCTCAATATCTTTCCATGACACGCCAAATAAACCCAATAAGACTGCTGTGCCAACTGTGGTTGCGAGAAGAGGGATATGAGGTTCTGCTTTCAATAGGAAAATAGATACAAAAAGAAGTGCAAAAATAAAAGCGATAATAATCATACTTTTTGAAAAACTAAGCTGACGGTCCATAACGATAGTGCTCCTTAACATTGTGATTGGGATAAAATTCGGAGATTGCGGTGCTTCCTTACTTTTAAGCTTTTAAGCTTTTAGGCTTTTGGGCAATGAAGCACAGAGGTAATATTAACGATAAGATAGAGAAGAGTCAATGTTAAGAACATACAATGAAGGTTTTTCCATTAAAAAAACAGAGGGCAAAATGCCTCTCTGCTATATATTCACCCTATTCACTTTACAATTGCAGCTTTAAAATATCCTGCGGAGTTTCAAATTTATATTTCGCGGGAATATGCTCATGCTGCTTGCATCCCCATAAAGCTAATCCAAAATCGACACCAGCATCTCGTGCACATTCATAATCATAAATCGTATCCCCTATGTAAATAGATGATTCAGGGTTTGCTTTTGATACTCTAATAAATTCTAGCAAGGGGTCTGGATGTGGCTTATGCTTTGCTGTATCTTCTGCGATAACGGTATATGATAAATATTTAGTTAAGCCAAATGGAACGAAATCATCATTTAGCTCAGCTCTTGTCTTGGAAGTCACAATTCCTTGAACGATCTCTTTTGACTGTAATGAACTCATTACATCTACAATTCCGTCAAAGATGTTAATAGTATCATAGAAATCTTTCATGAAAACATTCCATCTCTCATTGCCCTCATGAATATCTTCGATCCCAAGTTGTGGTAATGAAGCTGAACCGGGAATACCTAACACAAAATAGAGCTCTGACAATTCATACTCTCTGTTATGATCCACCTTTAACATCTTTTGCAGAGAACTCAGAACAGCGATTTCTGTATCAATTAAGGTTCCATCCACATCAAAGATTACAGTGTTATATTTACGCATAACTACCTCCTATAGGATTACAACAAATACAAGATTATTAATCGTTAAGCTTAATCTATTACTTAGAAAATAACTCTACGGCTTGTGTATCCATAATCGGATTGATATATTTCTCTAGCGTAATCGTTAGGGGTTGAGGATAATCTTTCGCTCCCTTTCCAAAAGTATAACGCATTTCATCCACGGCTGTACCCTCCTTTGAAGTCATGTAGCCACCGAAGTTTCCTGCCGAAGTTGTTTTGATTGCTCTTTTATGCACATTTCCTTCCGCATCAGTAAAAGTCTCAGCAAGTCTAGTATAGTATTTTAAATATTCGGCATCAGTAATTGTATGCCGTAACAAGATCTCTCCTTCATCTGCATAATTCTCTTGCGTTGGAGAAACAAGCTCAAGGCCGCTTCCCGGTGCTTCAATGATTTGCTGCTTATTGAGATCGACAACAATTTTCATTTTATTCTTTTCCACTGCCGAGATACCAAAGGTTTTTAATGAAACGGTGTCTGGCTGACGGTTTAGGCTGCTCTGGCTGTTCCTGAACACCAGCGTAAACTTGGTGTTGTCCGAATAGACTTCAGAATTGTCAGAGTTGACGATGTCGGGGTAAAATAATTTTTCGGTAGCTCCCCCATTTGTATTAATCAGAACTGGATTAATCAATTGAAAAATTTGTTTATCATTGTTCAGATCATACTCCAAATCTACATAGGTACTAAGCGGTGTATATTGCACTAGATTCACTTTAATCTTTTGCCCGTCAACTGTCAGCGTTTTATCCGTTTTTAGAATTCTTTCCTGTGCTTTGAGCATATCAGGATTAAGTTCGAAAGCAACATCCAGATTAGTCCGGTACTTATTACTACTGGATTGTAGCGCCTTATCTGAAGTTTCAGTGATAATGACATTATAGTTTACTTCCTTTGGATATTTAACCGTTGGTGAAAGACTAGTAGTGTATATAAAATCCTTAGACTGGCCTGGTTGAATTCGGTTATCGCTGGCAAGCATACTTAGTGCAGCACCTTTATGTAGATTCGACTCCTGTATGCCTTCATATTGAAGCGCAAAATTCGCATGTATAACTTCTTTGTCTGTATTGTTCTGAACACTGTATAGAATATACACCTTCCTTCCATCTGTTACTGCACCAGTTACATCTACTCGGTACCCCTTGTTTTCCGCGCTCTGACCCACCGGCATCACGAGATTCTGTTCCAGAGCACTAGCAAGCGCTGGTTCTAACCTTGAAAATGAACGATACGCTGCAAAATCATCTGTATTTTTAGGGCTGGCGGTTTGAACTGAAGGTTGAGCCACTTCCTTGGCCGGTAACCCGATTGAAGAGTATGTAAATAATAGGGCTGCGGCTGCAGCTGCGATCACTCCCAAACCTGCGGTAAAAACGCGGCGTTTCTCACGTTTTTTTCCTTCCCTAATTCCCTTTCGCATCGCGTTATAAATTTTCATTTCCTGTAAAGTTTCAGTATTCTGATTCATTTCATCAACATTTTTCTGCAAAATACGATCTTCTTTATCTGTCACTCTGTTCACCTCCCATATCACTTCAACACATTACGAAGCTGTTTAAGTCCCTCGCGTAACCAGGTTTTGATTGTACCTTCAGGTTTTTTTAGCACTTTTGCGATTTCGATTGTAGTCATGTCATTGTAATATTTAAGAAGTACCACATGCCGATATTTGGGCTTTAATCGGTTCAGAGCACGTTCCAGATCAATCCGGTCGTTACTTTTCATTTCCTGAGTTGCAACCTCTGCCAGCTTCTCCGTAGGAATCACTCGTTTTTTTCGTCGTAGTTCATCCATACAGCAATTGATCGTAATTCGAATCAACCAAGGTGTAAATGACTGTTCATCTTTAAGCTTCTTACGTTTCATCCAGGCTCGACATGAAGCCTCTTGTACAACTTCTAACGCGTCCGCTTCTGTCCGTAGATAACTATAAGCGACGGTGTACATTTTCCGATGCTCCACATACAGGCGTTTAAAGAAAACTTCCTCATCCATTCGGGCAAAATCAACCATTCTGACCTCGTCCATCGTCCTATCCACCACTCACCACACCCCCTCTTTTTTTGTCAGTGTCGGTATTAGGATAAAGTCATCGTTCTGATGTTCTTATAAGTAAGACGGAGTTGAACGTAAAAACGATTGATTTTTTTCATAAAAAAGTGCTGGCAAAGATGCCAACACTCCATTTTCATATTTATCGATTACGATTAACCATATAATTCAATAGATGTTTTAAAAAATTGATATTGCGGGGGATCTCTTTTAGCGCCTCCATGGCAAGACAATAGTGCTCCCACATCTCTTTTCTAGCGCCTTCTGAACCCAGAATGGAGACAAACGTTGCATTGTTATTCTCAACATCCTGCCCTGTGGGCTTACCCAGTAATTGTAAATCCCCTTCCAAGTCGAGTAAATCATCTTTAATCTGAAAAGCAATCCCCGCATGATAAGCGAATTTCTTCAAAGCTTCAATTTCTGTCTCCTTAACCTGTGCGAGAATCGCTGGCATAACTAGTGAAGCTTCGAACGCAATGCCCGTCTTATAGAAGCAAATCATATTTAATTGCTCTAGCGTCAATGCTTTCCCTTTAGAATTCAAATCCATCGCTTGCCCCATGCAGGTATCTTCCGCCTTTTGAGCTGAATATTGCATTAAAGCAATTACGGATTTAGCATCGAATGTAGAAAGGGATGCCTGTTCCTCAATCGACTTCTGAATTAGAAAGAGTCCTGTCAATTCCGCCGTTGCGCTATTATACACCTCATGTAGAGTTGAACGGCCTCTTCGAGTGGGGGCATTATCCTGAGAGGGCAGATCATCGAAAATTAAGGATGCAGTATGCATATATTCCAAAGACCTCAAAAGCGGCACAATTGCCGCGCTGTCTAATCCGTATTCGTTCACCCCCATAACCCAAGTCAGAATAGGTCGTATTCGCTTGCCATCACCCTCTAAACTATAATTGGCTGCATCAATTAACATTTCTTTCATAGCTGGTGTCCCAACAGGTTTATTAATCGGCAATTGATTGTTGATTTCACCACGAACCTTTTGAATCGTATTGTGAAAATCCACCTTTTCCTGCTTGTTGTTTTTTAAATTCGTAAGCATTTGATCTCTTAGTAGTTTGTCAAAAAAATCCACATCATCAGCTTTCAACACCATTTGCTGCACGAGTCGATTAAATTCGGGTTGACCCGAAGCAAAGATCTCCATAATCTCTTTATACTTTTCAGTACCCACACGTACTTTACAACGCTTCAAACCGTTAATTGCTCGATCTAGAATCACTTCACGGGTTTTGGCATCGGAGTGATATACGGAATGGATTAGATGAGAGATGACGGTCCAGTATAATTCAAAAGGGTTTATCAAATCTGAACGTTGATCACGGTATTTCAGAAAATAGGTATACGGCGTTACCGCTCCCTCTTTCATATCGTCAAACATATCTGCAAAATCATCAGCCAGTTGATTGTAAAGACCATAATAAAAAGTGCGTTGATCAAATCCATCATCTGTAGGTGCACTAATAACGGATCGGACAATTAAACGGGAAGAAGAGGATTTTAAGATAATGGGGATATAAAGCTCTTCATTGGTGTAATTAGCGTTGGAAAGTTCCTTAACACGGTCCAGCTCCTGAGATTGAAAAAACACAAAGGATTGCTCGAAAAATATGTTCTGCATTTCTGGACGTTGATAGCTTTTAATATATTCGAAAGCTTCACTAAGCTCCGAATGTACGTATCGAATGAATTCCATGTTCTCTCCGGACCATTCTCCAAGCTCAGGCACAGATCTAGTAAGGATAGCGTCGCGTATCATGAGGGAAAATTGCTCTTTTTCTTGAACCGTTAAGACACTGGAATCGAGAAGATCATCAATAAAAGGGTAAGTCAGCCCATAAGAATAACCAAGTCTAATGGCTTCACTAAGCTTCTTAGAACGTTCCAAAGGTGGGGTACTCTCCCCCATTTCCTCCATTACATGCAGAATGACCCCGATAATGATCTTAATTAACTTACGCTGTGCTTGTTCGGCATTCATTTCCTGCGGAATATGGGTTGATACGTTCTTTAGCTTGTCGATCACCCAGATGGTGGCGGTCTCGACGCCTTCTTTCTGCGCCCAGCGATATACTCCTGCCAAGCTCATAAATTCTGATTGATCTCTTATCGTTGTTGAATCGTCTGGGATCAATTGAGATCTAATGTCAGCAACCATTCGCTGAATCCTGTTTTGTGTATCAGTAGAATCCAAGGCTTTGCCCAGATCCCTCATATATAAATAGGACACGCTGCGATCTAAATAATCATCCAATTTACCGTTAAGATTCAGCCAGCCTATATACCTATGATAATCCTGCGAATCAGGTTTCCTTTTCCCTCTAGAGAAAAATGACAACCATGAGCGGCGATGAATATGATGTTTTTTCCATAATTGAATATCTTCAGTGAGAGTAGATACATAAGTTTTTTCTTTGAACTGCATGTGCAGTGAAACAAAATACTGAGCCGCCCTCTGCTCAGCTAGCGAATAGGCTGAATCGGCATGATCGGTTACATTCACATTCATAGGTGGATTACCTCAACTTCTCTTTTGGTTAATTGTCGGTCATGTTCATATCTTATACGGAGAAGTGTCTTTATGGTTACGAATTCTTCGCCATACGTTTCCCAATAAAGTCAAAGATCAGACCCGCTGTCCTTTTTATAGGACCCAATGAAACAGGATAATAATAACCCGACTCAAACCAGCCTTGTTCTTTGTAATAACGATAATCCTTGGAATGATCATCAAGCATTGTTTTTATACTTGTACGTGACATTCGAAACAGCATTAATCTGAGAAAAGAAGGAACTGGAGTCTTGGGCGACATAAGGTCCTTATAGAATCTTTCGGAGGCTTTCTTTATTTCTCTCGTCATTTTTTTCTGCGCAACTTCTGTTCTTGGCTCCAAAGTAGTCAAGACACAGCCTTTTGTAACTTGAAATCCGAAATTCTCGCCCATATTACTAAGGTATTTCACAATTTTGCTGCCTCCAAAGATCCCCTGATTGACAATAGCCGTGAAGGTTTTCCCGAAGAATCGAGGTCTATGAAATACAAAAGCAAGCCGGTCCAAGAGGTTCTTCATCGGTGCCGATACATGAAATGCATAATTAGGCGTGGCGAAAATAATTCCGTCAGAATGGATCATTTTCTCCATCAATACATCGCGATCATCCTTTAGTGGACAATATTCCTCACCTTTATTGAAACATATCTTGCAGCCCCGGCAATATTCAAGCCGATAATCTTTTAAAAAGACATACTCAAATTCAATATCACCATATGCTTTTAAATTATTGCCAAATTCACAAACCGCTTCAAAGGTCGCATGCTTTTGTTGATTCCCAATAAATGCAGTAACTTTTTTCATTTGAACCCCTCCATATATGCATATTTTGAATAACACCCATCAATATGAATGAATATTTTTTTATTCATTCATATTGTAGCACCTTGATCCCTTTTATGCGATATAATTCCATTTGAGAATGCAAAAAAAGAAGCCCGACTTGACCAGGCTTCTGTTAACTTCCCTCTATATCTTTTTAGCGTAATTATGTGTAACAAAATCAACTAGCAGATTCACACTGCTCTCCATATCGTAAATCTCTGTGTTAACTGTCAATTCGGCATGTTCAGGGGCTTCATAAATAGCATCAATACCTGTAAATTCACGAATTTCACCTTTTCTAGCTTTCTTATACAGCCCTTTAGGATCACGTTGTTCGCAGGTTTCTAATGAACATTGCACATAAATCTCTGCAAACTCGCCAGACTGAAAACGATATCTAATCGCTTCTCTAGCAGCTGAAGAAGGTGAAATCATCGGGACAAGCACTATAAAGCCTAGATCCAAAAACATAGATGCTACTTCGGCTGCGCGACGCATATTTTCTTTACGATCCTCTTCTGAAAAGCCTAAATCAATATTCAAACCTTTCCTTAGCTGGTCGCCGTCGATCACAGCACATCGGATGCCTTGCTTAAACAATTCTTTTTCAGCTTGTTGTGCTAGTGTACTTTTTCCTGAACCTGAAAATCCTGTGAACCAAAACACGCCCGCTTTATGACCGTTCAACAGCTCCCAATCTTTTCTATTCATTCTAAGACGCCCCTTTCTATATGATTAATATTATACTAGTTTACCGCAGTCTTGAGAGAAATGGCTGATCCTAATTCCTTCTGTATATACGCTATATCAGTCATCTGCTCAATATGGTAAACTCCACCTGGGGGTGGTGAATCATATAGATGTTTTGCTACTGCCGCTGTTACTTTTGCCGTAATGATAGATTGATTCTTTCCTTGTAATAAAAAATCCGCATGAAGTAATTTACCTTCTGAATTTCTTCCATGTGCCTCAACCTTAATAGCGAACCCATCATCCCCCAAATGCAGCCGCCCCATAACACGAACAATTGAATTCTTCAGCCAGCCTATTTGCAGTAAGCGAACGGCTCCAGTTCTTTTCGTTATTGCCAGTATTTTAGTAACTACAGCTGAATCAAGACAAAATCGTGTAGAGATAGACGATGATTTTAGTGTTCTGCTAAGTGTCTGTTGATCTGAGAATGGAAAACGGTAAGCATATCGCTTACCCATCTCATCACCAAAATGATACAACCTTCTGTCTGTAAAGCTCTCCACCTCAACCTGGCGATTATCCTGCTTCACTTCGAACTTAGCTGCTAAACTGTCAACTGTCCATTCTAGCGCCGCTTTGCCATGAGAATCACCTAATCCGAGCATAATCGCAATTTCTATCTCCTCAATCTGATCCATCTGCCGCTCTGCTTCAAGGGCCAGGAGATTAGTGATGCCGGGAGCAAGTCCTACACTTAAGACAGCACTTGACCCATTGTCTTCAGCTTCTCTCTTGTATTTCTCAATTTCATTCAAAAACAAACCGTTCGCAGATACATCCACATAATGAATACCGCTTCGAAACACCGCTCTTATAAAATCCGTATCCGTTTGATCTAAGCACATAATGATTAATTTCACTCGTTCTAACTTATCAGTAGGTAAAGGTTTATTAATATCCAACTGCATCGGCTTAATTTTCCCATTAGTTGCTTGACTGAATTGCTTTGCTTTTACAAGGCTTCGCCCTGCAGCATATACTTTTCCAGGATATTTTTTCTCTAAGATTTCACAAATGGTACGCCCTACATGGCCATATCCACCGACGACTACAATATCTTCTTTTCTCTGCATTTTATCACCGCATCCTATATAATAGAAATAATTAAGAACCATTCTCAATTATACGGATATGGTTTACATTCACTATCCCATAAATGTGGGATACTTGTTTTTATACTCCATGACTAGAGGGCTGACCTATGAAAACCATAAGACAACTTAATCATATTAAACAACAAATCATAAGGTTAGGTGCTGTTTCTGAATCTTCACATAGCTACCGTACTTCATTACTGTCGATTTTACGCGAGGCTGTACCCTTTGATGCTGCCTGTTGTACCCATGTTGATCCACAGACACTACTCTCGACAGGTGCGGTTACAGAAGATAACGTGGAATCCATTCATCATCACTTGTTCCAGATCGAATACGGTGAAGACGATATTAATCCCTATGAGCAAATGGTTCATAGTAAAGTGCACGTAGCTACTTTATATGAAGCAACCGAAGGGCAGCCAGATTTGAGTGCTCGCTATCAAAAAGTACTGTCTCCGGCAGGATTTGAGGATGAATTACGCGCTGTACTTGTTCATGGAGATGCGTGTTGGGGGTATCTGACACTTTACAGAAAGTCCGGTCAGCCTGTATTTTCACTGGAAGATTGTGAGTGGATAAGCTTAATGCTTCCTGAGATTGCCGCTAGAATGCGGGCTTTCAGTCTTGAGTTGCCTGAGAGAAATCAGACTTGGCTGGAAGAAGATTACGGTTCCGGAATTGCCGTCCTTTCTGATCAACTAATGCTCCTCTCCTCTAATCCTACAGCGGACCGTTGGTTAGAGAAACTTCGTTCATTAGAAAAAATTGATCACCATATCCTGCCACGACCAATTCGGGCGGTGAGCACACAAGCAATCAATAGTCCCTCTGAATCTTCGGGGATGGCAAAGTCCTGTATCCGGATGTCAGACGGACCTTATCTAGTGATCCTGGCTAGCCGGCTTCATGCATACGACGGTCAGACGCAAATTGCCATTTCATTCGAGCCTGCACGTCCAGCAGATATGCTTCCTATCATTGCAGAAGCGTATGATCTAACGAAACGGGAACAGCATTTACTTGAAGGAGTAATTCGCGGATTATCTACTAAAGAATTGGCTGCTGAGTTACATATTTCTGCTTACACGGTTCAGGATCATTTAAAATCCATTTTCGCTAAAGCAGGTGTCAGCAGTCGTAGAGAGCTTATCTGGCATTTACATTCTCGTTATAGCATTTCAGAGAAATAGGGTCGCCGAACTTCTTATCAAAAAAGCCCAAGCCTTTATTAACAAAGGACTTGGGCTTTAATTTTTATCTTTTATTTCCTTAATGCGATGCCGTAAATTCTTCCAGCTCAGAAGCAGGGTCAAACTTCTCCCTGCTCATCACAAATGCTGCCATTAGAGCTATAACAGATGGAATAATCGCCCAAGCAAAGGTATGAACAAGAGAAGAAGATAATCCTTCGGTGATTTTATCAAGAACCTCAGAGGGAATTTTGGCCCGTGTGTCGGGAGTCAAAATTGTACTTGGATCACTTAGATTAACACCTTCTGGTGCCGCGCCTCCCTTACTGAACATGGAAGCTAGTTTATTCGAAAAAATGTGACTTTGAATAATACCAAATACCGTAATGCCAAGTGTCATTCCCAGCTCCCGTGTGAAGCTAAGTGTCGAACTTGCAGAACCCCGTTGTCTTGCTGTAAATCCATGAATCGCTGCATTGCTTAGAACAGAAAATGATGAACCTATGCCAAGACCCACCAGAAACATAAAAATAGTGACTATAAACCGGGAGGAGTCTGGTGTTAGTGTGGTAAGTAGAGCCATACCTGCAACAAGGAGTACTAACGTAGAAATCATGATCGTGCGATAATTAAATTTAGAGAGCAAGAATCCTCCGCCAGCAGCAGTGATAACAGAACCAATCATCATCGGAAGTAGAACAAGCCCCGAATTTGTGGCAGACCCGCCAAGAACCCCTTGAATATAAATTGGAATGTACACCGAGGCTGTAATAAATGCTGCTCCGCTAAATATCGCCATAACATTACTCGTAGAATAGAGACGATTCTTGAACATACCAAAGGTAATGATTGGCTCTTCTGCACGACGTTCGATAACAATAAAACCAATTAAAAACACAACAAAAGCCATAAACAATCCCAGAATCATTGTCGAGTCCCAAGCATATTTCTTACCCCCGAGCTCAATCGCAAACATGAGACAAAGGATTGAAGCTACAAGTGTAAAAGCCCCAAGATAATCAATTTTCTCTTTGGAATGCTCAACAGATTCTTTGTAGAAGAAAGCGATCATAAAGAATGCAATAACACCAATGGGTAAATTGATATAAAAGACCCAAGACCAATGAATATAATCCGCTATATAAGCGCCAATAAGGGGACCAAATATACTGGAAATACCATAGGCAGCACCGAATAACCCACCGATTTTCCCCCGTTTTTCTGGGGCCACTACATCGAACATAATCGTGAATGCAATAGGAACGAGTGCCCCTCCACCAATACCCTGAATTGCCCGATAAATACTAAGCTGGACAATAGAATTTGCCGTACCACATAAAGCTGAACCAATCATAAAAACAATAATACCGAAAATAAAAAATCGCTTACGTCCATACATATCCGATAATTTACCGAAAATCGGCATACCCGCCATCTCAGCTATCATATAAGCGGACGTAACCCACATCAATTTGTCAAAGCCGCCAAGGTCACCTACAATGGTTCCCATTGCGGTTGCAAGTATAGTATTATCCATTGATGCCATAAGTGTAGCCAACAATAGAGCTACTATAATAACCCCAACTTTATTTTTCTTTTCCATGCTCCTTTTTCTCCTCCACTTTTCCCAAATGTTTAGTTCTACTCTAATTGTTAAAGGATTGTGCACAGGCTTCATTCCAAACCATGTGATGTTATACCCTTTGCAAATTAGTGAATAATTCGATAAAATCAAGACAATTAATTAGATGTTCATCAAGCATCTCGTTCATTGATTATCTTGACTATCAAGATATAAACATTTTAAAAGGAGGGTCCTCTTTTGTCAAGAGATCGACACAATCAAGTTACAATTCAGCAGGAAGACTTAACTTTACGCATGCGGGGCCTAGGCAGCCGAACGGTTTTGTATCAGCAAAAAGTAGCAACTTCTCTAGGGTTATACAATAACGATTTTCTATCTATAGATATCCTTCATGAAAAAGGTCCTATCACCGCAGGCGAGCTATCCAAATTAACTGGACTTACTACAGGCAGCATTACCACATTAGTTGATCGACTTGAAAAAAACGGCTTTGTTCGCAGAGAACATGATCCCAATGACCGTCGTAAGGTGATTATTGTTCCTTTATATGAGAATAACGAGGTTGGAAATGCCTACCTTCCTTTGCACACTAAGATGGTTAAACTGGCGTCTTCCTTTACTGAGCAGGAGCTTGAGCTTATAACAACATTTTTAGGCAAAGCAAGTACCATCCTGGAAGAGCAGATTCACTATCTCAGCACTACAACGAGTAACTAAAACTGTATAATCGTCAAAAAGGACGATCTCCCATGAAGTCAAATGACTTTGAGATATCGTCCTTTTAATATAAGTATGGATCAAAGTGAAGCTGAAGCTTGAGCAACTAAAGAGACCAACTGTGCAGAATCAAATGTGTCTCCTTTTCGAAGCTTCAGGGTTTTCCTTTCAGGTGGTCCCTCAAATGCTCCCTCTGGAAGCGTTAGCTCGGTTGTATTAAAGATTACAAAGCTGACTGCGTCTTTTGATGTCGAGATGGCCGCAGCGTATTTTCCATTTTTCAAAAAATGAGGTTTCTTATACTGAATACGTTCCTGCACATCCGGTATAGCCTGATGAACAACCTCACGTAGTGAGGTGGACAACTCCACCTGCCATGATTCTTTTAGCGCTTCAATAAAATCGATTACTTCCTGATTCATTTTTCATCTCTCCCTTTAAGTAATTAAATGGTTTGCCTGAATAAGCGCAGTAAGTTGTTTAACAAAATCAGGAGGTCCTTTGAGATCCGACGCATCTGCTATGACGAACATAAGATGATGAAATCAACACATCTGCAAAAGAATTTCAAAAATTTAATAGTTTAAATTCCCCTTATATTAATTTCTTGTTCATGTAGTCATTATCCTTCTGGCAATTTAGAGATATCCAGCTCGTTACAAGCTAAAAAGGGAAAAGCTCCTAAGAGCTTCTCCCTTAACCTCGTACATAAAATTAATGAATCGTTAGATTAAAACCGCTCTGAATATAATTCAGATTCGGATAAGCAATGTTGGAAGTTGTCAGGTTATTAAAGGTTGCAGCACCATTGCCTGTATAGGTGTAAATAGCTGCACCTTTATGTGGACCTGAGAACCGTGAAGTTGTTATTCCATCAAGTCCTGTACCGTTAATATTGATGTTGTTGAACACGATGTTCTCGAATCCACCACCATATCCAAATTGAATCGCATCACGCTGGGTATTAATGATGTCTATGTTATTAAATGTAACGTTCTTGATAGCATCATTTGATGCTTCAAGATCAATTGCGCCACGTTCACCCCCATAAAGATCTTTACTCGTGCCACTGTTAATAATGGTTGTGTCTGAGAAAACTACACCCGTATTATTCTGGAAATGATAACCTGGAAAAACGGTATTCATACGTATGCCGGAACCACCAACTGTATCAATGATATAGTTATGATCAGCCTTATGACCACTTCCTCCAAAGAAAGCAATCGCTGCCGCACGCCAGTTATTCTCAATGGTGTTATACGAGAAGGTATTATTCACACCAGCAGGTGCACCATTTGTGTTACTGGTCCATACTGCAAGACCATCGTCACCATTATTTCGCACACTGCTATTGCGTACAATTGAATTGCTAGTTCCTTGCGAGAAGTTGATGCCGTCTGCAAGATTGTTCCGAATCCGACTGTTTTCAACTACCAGCCCGGTAGCATAAATAGCAGGTGTATGAGCGTAGTCGCCTACCCACATTCCGCATTCAAAATGCTCTACCCAGACATCATGGATAATAGAGTTGGTTCCAAAGTTATCCATAAAACCTTTGTAAATTGCATTTTGTCCATAACGTGAGCGCAAATTAGAATTCATATATACATTACTGAAATCTAGCTTACCTGAAATACGGAGTGAAATACCACCGCCCGCAGCATTAGGATTGGTGAACTGAATATTGGTATGCCAGAGACCAGCACCAGTAATAGTGAGGTTATTGATCATATTACTAGCAGAACCAATCTCCCACATACTGCTAAGATTAAAGGTACCTGCTGGAATATAAATAGACTTTCCGCTTGCCACGGCTGCATTTACAGTAGCTTTAAAAGCTGCCAGATCATCTTGTCCGTCGTTTGCCACAGCACCGTAATCTGTTACAGATACGGAGTTAGCTGGGCGGGCAATTGCTGTTGGAACAGATTCAATTTCAAGGAAATCCACACCATATTCCAAGCTATCTCCATTGTTCTTCTGGATTCGAATCTTATCCCCAGGTTGGAGGGGTGTATCCATCTTCCAGTGAACTTCATCAAAACGGAATAGTGGACGTCCAGCACTAGGTGTATCGCCAGGCATATCACCTGAGAAATACTGCCAGCTGTAGTATGAGGTTAAGGAAACTGTTTTTACTTTCGCTCCATTCACATACACATCCAGTGAACCATTCAATCCCATCCCATCTGCAGAGTCAGGCATTGTAAATCTCATAGTTACACCTGCGCCGCCTTGACCCTGTCTGACCGTCCACTCTAAGTTCGAACCATTCGAAGGAAGAGCTATATAACGCTGGCCAGAAGCCTCAGAGGCGATTAATCCTTGATCAAAGGTTGGCGCCGATTTCAATGTCGCGCCACCCCCGAGTGTAGCATCCTCGGTATCATATCGACTATACGGCATGCTTGCACCACGCGCAGCATAGACAACGAGATTAGAAACACTTACATTATTCGCTTGCTTGGCAGCTATCTCATTAGCATCCACTTCAACAGTAGTGGTGACTGTGTAGTTACCATTAATCGCTGTCCAAGTCCCTGGAATCGCTACATTAACTATTGCCCCCGCTGCTAAGGCACCGTTATAAGATCCATTATAGGTTTGAATAGTGGAACCCGCAGAGTTTTTAAGAACAACGCTTATACCATGTGAACCACTTGCAGAGGCAATGGTTCCTTGATTCTTAAGATTTACATTAAACGCTACATTGTTATTAGCAACAGGATTACTTGGTGTCCATGTAACAGTTCCCACTAAGTCAGAGCTGGACACTGGAGCGATAATAAGTGACGCTGGGTTCGTGTAGCTGTTATTCGCTTCATTTTGTTCGATAACTAGGTTGTCTTCATCAACTTTGGCACTAACTGAATACGTTGCGGCAGGCTTAACTCCTGCGGTAAGTGTCATCGATGCTGTTGTCGATGCTCCAGTTGCTAGTACACCTACCGGAGCTGAGCCTACAAGCTCATTATTTAAATAGAAATTAACAGTAGCAGCTGGAGAGCTGGCATTGCCGATATTCTTTACGATTGCGTTCAGCGTAATCGCATTAGACTCAACCGGATTCGTTGGTGACCAGGACATGCCAGTAATCACCAAATCCGGATTCGGAGCTGGAGTACCGTATACTTCAAATTCGGCGATCTGTCCAGCTGGAGCACCCGAGTTGGCAGTAATATTAAGCTGTAGACGTTTGACAGTTGCGGAAACAGGAATGGTTACTGTATTTCCTGAAGCTGGATTAAACGAATACGATTGTGCTGACACCAGATTCCCAAATGTCGTTGTGTTCTGATTGTGACCGAGCACTTGAATCGTTTGGGTACGTGCTCCCCATGCAGCGGCTGGATTTAACTTTAGAACGATGGAGGAAACGTTGTAGTTTGACCCCAGGTCAAGTATCAATGAACTAGGATTACTGCCACCTTCCCAGTATGTGTTGGTGTTGTTGTCATTAGCATTTGCTGCCACAAATGATTGCGTATTAGAGGATGCGGTAATCGATTTGCCAACCGCGATATTACTGCCCGCAACAGGCGTGGCTGTTGGCGTTGCTGTCGGTATGGCTGTTGGCGTTGGTGTGACTGTTGGTGTGGCTGTTGGCGTTGGTGTCGGTGTGACTGTTGGCGTTGGTGTGACTGTTGGCGTTGGTGTGGCTGTTGGCGTCGGTGTAACTGTTGGCGTTGGTGTGGCTGTTGGCGTCGGTGTT
This sequence comes from Paenibacillus sp. FSL H7-0943, assembly GCF_037963265.1. Classification (NCBI taxonomy): domain Bacteria; kingdom Bacillati; phylum Bacillota; class Bacilli; order Caryophanales; family Paenibacillaceae; genus Paenibacillus; species Paenibacillus sp. FSL H7-0943. The sequence goes on along the minus strand of NZ_CP150148.1, from coordinate 3,279,589 downwards.
GGTGTACTAGCTCCATAAATTTCGAACTCAGATACTTGCGCTGCCGGCCAACCCGTATTGCCTGTTACATTCAGGCGTACATAACGAGTGCTGGTTGCTGAAAAATCAATCTTAACGGTGTTCCCTCCTGCTGAAGGATTGAACACATAATCAGCTGAACCAACAATGTCAGTGAATGTAGATCCATTTGTGCTGCCTTGAACGGCGAGTGTTTGCGTACGCGTCTCCCAGCCCGTTGGCAGCTTCAATACGATTTGGTCAATACTTGTCTCTGTACCGAGATCTACTTGGATCCATTGCGGAAATGCATTATTGCTGCTTTCCCAATACGTCTCTTGATTGCTGTCTTTCACATTGTTTGGACTATACGTTTGTGATTGACCACTAGCCGTCACAGTTTTGCCCAGCGTCAAATTCGCGCCACCAGAGGCACTAACAAATGTGAACGGACCCGCTGCCAGGTATAAACTTGAAATCAACAGGGTTACTACAAGCGACCATACGACATACTTGTTGCGCATTATAATCCTCCTCTTAATGTAGATACTCACTAACGTGTCGCCTTATCGGAGTGCTCAAATGATAGCGTTTACAATCAAATTCATCTCAGAGCACATTAAATAACAACCGATCCTCCTTTCAATGTGAGACACTCTCATTATAGAGAAAGAGCGGATCAAGCTATAAGATGTAATTCTACGGAAAAGATATGTGATACCAATATCGCGAAACTACCCTAAATATGGAATCTATTAACATCACGTCCATCAAATAAAGGCCTGATTTCTCAGGCCTTAGTTTTTTATGAAGATTAACTTGTGGTTTTAAGTTCTTTTTCATTAGCTGAATCTGGAGAGTTTAATAAAACCACACCTCCAACTATTAATACTATGCCTGCAAGTGTAAGCATACTAAATGGATCCCCCCATATTACGATACCAACGATTGCGGTTAGAACTGTACCTACACCTGCCCAAATCGCATAAGCTAGGCTTAAAGGTAAAACTCTGAGACTTATGGACAAACTATAAAATGCGATAATAAAACCAATAATAACACCTATAGTAGGCAATATTTGTGTGAACCCTTCTGACATTTTCAGCATAGTTGTACCTATTACTTCGCTTATAATAGCTACCCCAAGTACCCAAAAACCCTTATTCTTGTTCATAACATTTCCTCCAAGCTCTAATGAGATCCACCAGAAAGTTTCATAATGACTACTCCACCAATGATAAGAATCAGGCCGAGTAGTTTTTTCAGATTGAAGTTTTCTTTATAAATGATGACTCCAATTAACGCAGTTAAAGCCGTACCTACCCCCGACCAAATAGCATAAGCCGTCCCTAGTGGAATCGTTGAAAGCGCTAAAGAAAGACAATAAAAGGCTGAACCCATGCCGAGTACGACTCCTATTGAAGGTAAAATCTTTTTAAACCCGTTAGAAACCTTAAGCATGGAGCTACCAAATACCTCGCAGATAATCGCTGTTGCCAGTAACATATATGAATTCAACAATAGCCCCTCCTTACTCCGTCATGTTTATTAATTCTTGAATTACTTTATCTCGTAAATCCTTATCTAAAGCTCCTAATCCGAACATTTCTGAATACCATAAACCGTCCGCTGCCAGCCTGACAATTGTGGAACGTACAGGATCTATTCCATCGTTCTCTATATTGTTTTGCCATACTGAGTATTGATCTTGAAATTTCTTAAGGATATCCGGATTCGTAAAAAGAGCAGCCGAAAGCGCGGTGCTAATCTCTTGCTCTTCCTTAAGATCGTCGTCAATCGCCTGAACAAACGCTCGTCCCCACTTCCCCGTTTCTCTAGATGCATTCGCTACTCTTTCTTGAACATTACTGAAAAAATCACTTGTTAACTCTTCCACCATACTTTTTATTAAAGCTTCCTTATTCGGAAAATGGTGCAGCAGTCCACCTTTACTGACCCCCGCTTCTTTGGCAACGGCTTCAAGCGTAAGCTTCTCCACCCCATTATTTTTAACTACTATAGAAGCTGCTAATAAAATACTACTTCGTTTTGAATTACTGTTCACGATAATCACCTCTGTTATTTACTATACCGTCTGGACGGTTTTATTGTCAAATAAAAAATCATTACCTTATATCAAAAAAAGCCTGGTAATCCAGGCCTCCAACATTTTAAAGCAATTACATTAATTTTTTAATATACCAAGCATCACAAGCAAAATGCTCCGACCCATCAAGCGGTTCATCCAAAAGCTCAAATCCATTTTTCATATAGAAACGGTTAGCTGCGTGCATGTTTTGAAGTGTCTCCAAATAACATTGGTTGTAATGAAGCTTGGCAAAGTCCAGCGCTGTGTTTAAAAGTTCGTTGGCTATCCCGTTACCTCTAATCGACTGAGATAAATACATTTTTTGCAACTCACATATCTTGTCATCATTCCCGAAAGGAGCAATGCCACACCCCCCTAATACTTCCCCTCCCTCTTCGACAACCCAATAAGCCCGATTCTCACTATGATTATAATCATCTGATAAATGATGCAGGCTGTCATCCTCCCAGGCTAGACCCGAGCGATTCCCGCCAAACTCAATTAGGCAGTCCCTAATGACCTTTTCAATGGAGCTATTATCTTTCATTTGTAATAGTCGGATATTCATGAGTAACGTTCTCCTATCTTTCGATTAGCTTTCTTCAGTTATTATATTGTATCAAGCTTCAGAATGGATAATTATAATGGGATTCAAACATAATATAGAGAAATTTATTTAGGAGGGGCTTCAATGAAAATGGCAGCTAAGCAACTCTCGATTGCAGCATTAGGTGGGGTTCATGAAATTGGTAAAAATATGTATATCCTGCAATATGCAGATGATATTGTTGTCATTGATTGCGGCTCTAAATTCCCAGATGAAAGTCTCTTAGGGATTGACCTAATTATTCCTGATGTTTCGTATTTATTAAATAATATTGATAAGGTACAAGCGTTGGTGGTGACTCACGGACATGAGGATCATATCGGCGGGATTCCTTACCTGCTTAAACAGTTGAATATCCCAATATATGCTTCCCGTTTAACCTTAGGATTAATCGAAAATAAACTTAGGGAACATGGAATTTTACGACAAACGAAACTCCATTGTATTAATTCAGAATCTACGTTAACCCTGGGAGCCATTACTACAACATTTTTTAATACAAATCATAGTATTCCAGATTGCCTTGGCGTAGTATTCGATACACCTGAAGGTATCGTAGTTCATACGGGAGACTTCAAATTTGACATGACGCCTGTCAACAAGCAGTATCCAGATATACATAAAATGGCCGATATTGGGAAAAACGGTGTAAAGATCTTGCTGTCAGAAAGCACTAATGCTGAGCGTCCTGGCTTCACCCCTTCTGAAAAGCTTGTTGGCGCTCACATAGAAGAAGCCTTTTTAAAAGCAGACCGTAGAATTTTTATTTCTACCTTCGCCTCAAATGTACATCGTCTACAGCAGATCATTGATGCTTCTCACTTAACTGAACGTAAATTGACCTTACTCGGCAGAAGTATGGTAAATGTAGTCAGAGTGGCCCAAGAACTAGGTTATTTGAACATTCCGGACGATATGCTGATCGAACCTGCAGAAGCTGCTAAGCTCACTCCGGCACAGGTAACTGTTTTATGTACAGGCAGTCAAGGAGAGCCCATGGCCGCACTATCCCGCTTAGCGAACTCAAGCCATCGATTGATGGAGATCCAGGCTGGGGACACGGTGCTGCTCGCAGCCAATCCCATCCCGGGGAATGAACGGAATGTTTCAAGGATTGTCGATAATTTATATATGCTGGGCGCTAAAGTCATCTATGGTTCACGCAGTGAGCTTCACGTCTCAGGACATGGCAGCCAAGAGGAGCTTAAGCTAATGCTGACTCTAATGAAACCTGAATACTTTATTCCGATTCATGGTGAATACCGTATGCTGCATCATCACAGCTTGTTAGCGGAGGCGGTAGGCGTCAAACCGGAAAATATCTTTATTCTAAAAAATGGAGACATCGTCGAGTCATCGTCTGGTGTTGTCCGCCAATCCGGTCGAGTGACCGCTGGGCAAATTCTAGTGGATGGCCTTGGGATCGGAGATATTGGAAATGTTGTGCTTCGCGATCGTCGCCAGCTGTCAGCAGACGGCATACTGATTACAGTGATTACACTGAGCCAAACCGATGGACGTTTATTAAACGAGCCAGACACTATTTCCAGAGGATTCGTTTATGTCCGTAACTCCGATAATTTAATGGACGAGATCAACCAGCATGTAACATCGACCCTTAAAAAAATGAACGAAACTGATCTAGGCCAATGGAATATCATCAAGCAGACCATCAAAGAATCATTAAGTAAGTTCCTATACGAAAAAACGAAACGGCGGCCAATGATTCTTCCAATCATCATTGAGGTTTAATAAAAAGGAGTTCCCGTGGGGAGCTCCTTTTCTCTTTGTATCCAGTTGTAGAGGATAGATTTTAACTACATTTCAACTAAATTGCGCCCATGTATTCATCTTGATACATTCTGTCGCCATATTCCGTTGAATATTAATAATTTGCTCCAATTGGGAAACTCGATCTTGAAGCTTTAGGTTAGTTGGATCCGTTTTTAACTGTGCGGCCAATGAAAAGTATTGAGGCACTTCCCAGATACAACGTAAAGCAGTGCCTAAACAATAACCATATCTTGCAAGGGACTCGTCCCCCTGCCATCCTGAATCTTTTAATCCCTCGATATAGTTTTGGAATAAAGACTCTTTATATTCCTCGTAGCGATGATTAGGAAAAACTCCTAAGCTCATATTTACGCCAAACATTTTGCCAAGGTCTTCACCTATCCCCGATATACTCATAAATTGCCAGTCAATTAATATTAGCCGTTCGCCGTCCGTATCACTTTGAGTTAGCAGCATATTCATTTGACTGAGGTCTTGGTGTGCAAGCACTCGCGGCAAGCTATTCAAAGAACGCAAGCTTCTGTCAATCTGGTCTGTGAAGTCTTGGAACCATGTCCAGATACTACGTTCATTATCATTGTGTAATTGATTTATATATTTTGCTGGATTAGGGGCGTAGATTTTACTCGAGGTAGTCCATGATTTAAGCCAGTTTCTGCAAATCCACTTCTCATCAGGAATTTTCTTTCCTGTCAGATAAGTTCCATTGAAACGACCTAACTGTTCAGCGATGTAATCAAACTGTTCCTTTGTGTAAGCATATTCCCCATCTATTCGTTCCATCCATAACCATACGGTACCATCTGCTTGTTCCTCAACAAGATAACACTTAGGTGCCTTGATTGAGCTAGGAAGCTCGTCGAGAATCTTGGATTCAAAGACTAGAGCTTCTCGTCGCCAGTAATTGTGATGCTGAAGATTATCTTTCTCCGCACTATCTGGCTTGATTATCTTTAATATGATTGACCATGGAAGCTGCTTATGATTAATAGATGCAAAACCGCTTAGACGAAAGATACCCGCTGTTGTAAAGTTAGGTGTTTTATAATCTAAATCTTCACATGTAAAATTGACTATCTTTGCTTCGGATTCTTCAAAAATCCGCTGAACACAGCTGTTAAGCTGATCCATTTTATTCTCTAGCACATAGACCCTCCCTGTCTCTGTTAAGATCCCATTCTATTCCGCTAAAAAAAGCCTATGAAGCGTAACAGATTCGTTATCACTCATAGGCTTGTTCATCAAAGACTTACTTATTAGAATACTTTCGTTGTCCAATCTTCGCAATTCCAGATATCGGTTACGATGTCCTGATAAAAATCGGGTTCGTGAGAAATCATAAGAATGCTTCCTTTGTATGCTTTTAGAGCGCGTTTCAGTTCATCTTTGGCATCGATATCCAAGTGGTTCGTTGGCTCATCTAATACGAGAATATTAGTTTCGCTATTAATCAGCTTACATAGACGAACTTTAGCTTTTTCCCCACCACTTAGTACAGCAATCTTACTCTCAATATGCTTCGTGGTCAATCCGCATTTAGCAAGGGCAGCACGTACTTCGAATTGTGACAGAGACGGGAATGTATCCCAGATTTCCTCAATACAAGTCTTGTAATTGCCTTCCTTCATCTCTTGCTCAAAATAGCCAATCTCCTGATGGTATCCACGTTCTACCGAACCGGACAAAGCAGAGATTTCACCTAAAATGCTGCGCAGCAATGTTGTTTTACCAATTCCGTTTGCCCCAACCAACGCGATCTTCTGTCCACGTTCCATCAACAAATTAAGCGGTCTGGACAATGGAGAGTCGTAGCCGATAACCAATTCTTTTGCTTCGAAAATCATCTTGCCGGCAGTTTTACCTTCTTTAAAGTTAAACTGTGGTTTCGGTTTCTCCTTGGCAATCTCGATGATCTCCATCTTGTCGAGCTTCTTCTGTCTGGACATCGCCATGTTACGGGTAGCCACGCTGGCTTTGTTACGAGCTACGAAATCCTTCAGCTCTGCTATTTCTTGCTTTTGGCGATTATAGGCAGATTCAAGCTGTTGTTTTCTCATTTCGTAGACTTGTTGGAATTGCTCATAATCCCCCACATAACGGGTCAGCTTTTGATTTTCCATATGGTAGATCAGGTTGATAACACTATTCAAGAATGGCATATCATGTGAGATCAGAATAAAAGCATTATCATACTCTTGAAGGTAACGTCTCAGCCATTCAATATGCTGCTCATCCAAATAGTTCGTAGGCTCATCGAGGAGCAAAATATCTGGTTTTTCAAGCAATAGCTTAGCAAGCAAGATTTTGGTGCGTTGACCACCACTAAGATCGGCTACATCGCGATCCAATCCAATGTCAGTAATCCCTAGTCCACGCGCGGTTTCTTGTACTTTCGCATCGATCATGTAAAAGTCTTGATTTGTAAGTGTATCTTGGATGGTACCTACTTCTTCAAGCAGCTTTTCCAGCTCTTCAGGTGAAACGTCACCCATTCTGCCATACATATCGTTCATCTCTTGCTCAAGATCGAACAGGTACTGGAAAGCACTTCTGAGTACATCTTGAATCGTCATTCCTTTGGTTAACACTGCATGCTGATCGAGGTAGCCAACACGCACCCGCTTGGACCATTCGACTTTACCTTCATCAGGTTGCAGTTTGCCTGTAACAATATTCATAAAAGTGGATTTTCCTTCGCCGTTAGCGCCGAATAATCCGATATGCTCGCCTTTTAGGAGACGGAATGAAACATCCTTAAAGATCGCACGATCTCCAAAGCCATGACTTAATCCTTCAACATTTAATATGCTCATTTATGGACACCTTTTTCTTATTTTTCTCGCTATATTATAAGCAGGATTAGCTAAAAACTCAATGGAGAAGCAAAAAATTATCATTTTATGGGCTAATCCGCGAGCAATTTTAGTTTTGTGGACCGTCATTTGCCGAGAATGGGATTACGCTGGCGATTGCTCGTCATCTTTTATATGATAGTATGCATAGATACACATTGGAGTTGACTTGAGAACTAAGGAGAATTAGAAATGAATAAACTTGTATTTTTTCTTGGTCCAGCTGGAGCAGGCAAAACAACGTTAGCTAAAGCGATTGCTTCGCGGCGCAAAATACCTTTTTTCGATATGGATATTCTACTACGGCCTGCTGCTGACGCGATAATGACTTTACACGGACTGGATCCGGCAGATAGAGACTCAGCAGAGTACAAAAGGTTATGCCGCGATTTAGGTTATCGAATCACTATGGATGCTGCAATGGATAATATTGGCTTGGACGTCGATGCTTTTGTGGTTGGTCCCTTTACCAAAGAGGCGGCCAATCCTGACTGGATCAGCCATGAGTTAGCTCGGATCGGGCGTTCCCTTCATGATGTTGAGGTCAAGGTTGTCTTGGTAGGGTTAGCCAACGAGGAATTGTACCGGGAACGAATTCAAGACAGACAATCACCACTAGATGAATGGAAGTTCCAGCATTGGAATGAATTCCGCACTTCTCTTGGCAACCGTACGGTAGAATGGCCGCTCCCGGCTGAAAATATTGCGTTGATCGACAATTCTAACCCGGATATTACTGCTACTGCTGCGGCAGTAGAACGATTTATTTACGGCTAAACTTTCGGACCCAGATGACGTTATTTCCACTTTTATCACCTTTTGTGCAGAGTTTCGGACCCCAGTGCAGCTATTCGTTAGAAAAGTGCGCTTGGGGCGTGGTTTTCATGCCAATTGCGACTATGCGGTCCGATAGAATTGCAAAAGTGCGATAATGCTGCGTTTAGGGTCAGCTGAGTCCGATAGCAGCAGCGTTCGCGTCAAATAATGAGAGCAAACGATGTTTGAGGCTTGGACAAAGAGCCTTGGCTAAACTTTCGGACCCAGATGACGTTATTCCCACATTTATCAGCTTTTGTGCAGAGTTTCGGACCCCAGTGCAGCTATTCGTTAGAAAAGTGCGCTTGGGGGATGGTTTTCGTGCCAATAGCGACGATGCGGTCCGTTAGGATTGCAAAAGTGCGATAATGCTGCGTTTAGGGTCAGCTGAGTCCGTTAGCTACTGCGTCACCCGTAAAATAATGAGAGCAAACGATGTTTGAGGTTTGGACAAAGAGCCTTGGTTAGACTATCGGACCCAGATGACGTTATTTCCGCTTATATCACCTTTTGTGCAAAGTTTCGGACCCCAGTGCAGCTATTCGTTAGAAAAGTGTGCTTGGGGCGTGTTTTTCGTGCCAATAGCGACTATGCGGTCCGATAGAATTGCAAAAGTGCGATAATGCTGCGTTTAGGGTCAGCTGAGTCCGTTAGCTGCTGCGTCCCCCGTAAAATAATGACATCAAACGATGTTTGAGGCTTTGACGAAGAGTTTTGGCTAAACTTTCGGACCCAGATGATCTTATTTCCACTTTTATCACCTTTTGTGCAGAGTTTCGGACTCAGATCACGTTATTCCCAGAATTCTTTTATTGAATATACTTCTGACTGACCAAATCATCAGCAAGCACCGCGGTTGGTATCACAAATTCAACGGAGCCCATATAACCCGGTGCGACATCGTATTTATTAAACACAATTACAAGCTTACCTTCGGTGTTGATATAAAAGCTCTGATCCTTCGTAATGGAGGTAAACTGATCCGTTGGCACATCATCGCCATACTCAGGGATCCAGTAAACTTTCTCAGAGTCTGCTTTCATTTGAGCAATCATCTGTTCTTTAATATTTTCACTGATGCGTTCAATGTATTGATCATCTTTAAATAGCATTGGCAATGTAATAAGGATCTGGTTCACTTTGTCTATCGTATCAAAAGTAACTTCCATTGAAGATGAACCAGCGGTTTCCTCAACATATCTGCCAATGGAGAAAATGCGCTCATTATCCGTTTTCACTTCATAACCTACATCCAGCCCCAAATGGCCCCCACCTTGTTCCTTCAACGCTTCGATCTCCGCTTGGAACTTTTCGTATAGTGCTTTATTCTCACTTAAATATTTGCTGTTCAATCCAAGCTCCAGTTCTTTGTTTTCCATATCGGTAACGGCTGGAACTTTGATATTAGCATCGTAGTTCTCTTCTTCTACAACGTATTCTTTAATAGTTAGTACTTTTATTATCCGATCAACGCCTGGAATGGAAGATAATGCACTAGCTACGGTTGTACTAGTGTTTATGGCTACTAGAAAAATAACTGCGGCCGCACCAACACTAGCCACCCACTTAGTTGTCGTGTGTTTTTTTCTATTGGCTTTAAGTGACTGCTTTATAGAGCGGTTTACAATCAAATCAAGTTCTTCCGGAATGGGAATATCGGTATACTCTTTATGTAATTCTTGTATTCTTTCGTCCATCTTACTTTATCTCCTTTAAGGCTTCATCATTCAGCTTCACCCGCAATAACTGAAGGGCCTGATACAGCCTTGTCTTTATTGTATTGGTGTTCTCGTTAAGAACTTCAGCCACTTCATTAATCTTCATATCCTCAAAATATCTAAGCACAATCACACTTCGGTATTTCGCCGGCAGCTCTTCCAGTGTTCTTTTCAAATCCATATCTGTATAGCTATCCTCAACAGCCGGACTATAGGTTTCTATTATCTCTGGCTCCATCGTCTGAACCTTCTTGTTTCTGCGCAAAAAGTCTAAGGAAGTATTCACGACAATCCTGTAAAACCAGCTTTTCACGGCATCGTGATCCTTTAGCAAATCCATTCGTGTCATCGCTTTATAAATAGAATCCTGCACAATGTCGAGGGCATCCTCTTTGTTTTTCACATAACTGTAAGCAAGCCGGTATACATTTTCTTTGTTTTCTTTGATACATCGCGTCAATATTTTCTCGGTTTTCCTATTCAACATGGTCGATTATCCTTCTCTGTTTGTGATCTGGTGTTGTAACAGGAGTAAGACGTTTGGTGAGTATAAAAAAGTTTGGAGATTCCAAATAAATTATTTATTTTCTTTTTCCAAAGCTTTAATTAGAATTGATGCATAATACTTGGCACCCTCACGTTTCAAATGAACACCATCTTTGTAGAAGTAGTCGTCTTTTCCTTCACTAGCTGAGTACCAGTCTACTATGGTCGTATTCCTGAATTCACTGGAAACTTTTGAAAGGGTGGAATTCACAGTCTGCTCCCACTTTCTCGGCACACGTGTATTGACCAAAATAATCTGCTCCGCATCGCTTAACGAGTTTAGTAGTTTACGTAATTGCTTGGAGTTAAAGGCTCCATTCGTCCCCAGCTCTATGATCATCCGCTTCCCTAACCGTCCTTGTGCTCTAAGCTGATCAATTACCTCCTGTGCCTGCATCATCTGTCTGCCGACCTTTCCATCGATGACAATACCAGGGAGACTTTCTACTAAAAACGGTGCTGCATCCAAAATGACAGAATCGCCAATGGCCGTAATATTCTTTCCGGTTTGATTTTTCTCGGTTACCGCTATGTTTCCTTCTGGTTCAACTTGTTGCTCTTCAGTGTCAGGTTTTTGCTTCTCAACATCAGTCGTATATTTTTCTGCGGGTGGTGCCAATGAATTGTGATCTATTGGATCCTGCGCTGTTCTCTCTTGCTGTACATTCTGCTTATCTGCAACTTCGATTGTAGGTGTGTCAGATTCAGCATTGGATAAATATCCATTGCAGGCAATCGGAATAAGAACCAAAAAGATCATGGTCATAAGAAAGACAGGGCGGTAGCTGCGGCGTTGCTTTGCACTCCAATGGTTCCAAATATCTCTTAATGATCTCCGCCGGAGCGGCTCCTCCACATATTTGTATGATAAGGCTGCCAGTAGAAAACTTCCTGCTAACTGAAGGATAATTCGAAGCACGCCGCTCTCATCTGGATTCCCATTAGGGCTAGTAAGAATAATTACGGGATAATGCCAAAGGTATAAGCTATATGAACGTACACCTATCCATCGCAAGGGTTTACAGCCCATTTTCCGTCCAAGAGAACTGGCAGGATGAGCAAGCACAGCAATCACTACTGCAGTAATGATAGAGATGATCAAAAATCCACCCCGATATAGTGATTCATCAAACTCGTTAACCCGGTAAACTAGCACCATTAATACCAGCAGTCCCAGAGCACCAATGATATCAAACATATAACGAGATCTTTCTGTGACTGTATTTTTAAGTTTCTGACTAGGCCATGCAACGGCAAGCGCCGCTCCAATTAGAAGTGCAAATATGCGAGTATCTGTTCCATAATAGACCCTGCTTGGATCTGTGCCCGGTACATAGAACATAGCCATAGTTAAAGCTGAGACAGCAGCACAAGCCAGAATCCAGGCAATAAGTTTACTTCGACGAGGTATGATCTTTAGTCCTAATACGAGCAGCAGCGGCCATAGAATATAAAACTGTTCTTCAATAGAAAGTGACCATAAATGTCCGATCGGTGAAGGAGGTCCAAAGCTTTCAAAGTACGAAACATCATGAAATATTAACCACCAGTTATTAACGTAAAATAGTGATGACATGAAATCTCCTGTCAGCCCATTTAATCTCGTGGGATCTATGATTAAGAGCCATATGGTGACAACGATCAGCATGACTATCGTCGCCGGCAGCAACCTCCGTGCTCTACGTATCCAAAAGTCCAGAAGGTCCAATCTTCGATGACGCTCCCATTGGTTAATGATTTGGTCTGTGATGAGATAACCCGAGATCACAAAAAAGATTCCCACTCCCAGCAGTCCACCCCCAGCCCATTTCAAATTCAAATGATAGGCTATGACAGCGAGTACGGAAAAAGCTCTTAGTCCATCAATACCAGGCATATAACGCTTGTTGTCATTCATTCTGTTTCAGTCCTTACCCTTAATTTGTTGTTCATAGGCAGGACGCAGGAGCAGCTCAAAAAGTTCTTTAAACTGGCTAATCTGTTATCAAAAGTAAAAAACACCCGCGCAAGAATTACCCTGCTGGATGTTTTTAATAATTCTAACTACTTTTACAAACTTCTAAATGGTTATTTCTGAACTTCAACCTGTAGAATTTCTGATACGAATTGAACAGGTACATAGGTTTTGTTATCTTGCAGAACAGGTGCGGCACCTAAAGCTTTAGGAGTCATTTTTGCGAAGAAGTATGAATCTTTGTTAAGCGTAACACTTGTCCACTGCGCTCCTTTCATCAACTCAGCGGTTTTGGTAGACTGATTCCATTTCAATTCATAGTTTAGTTGACTGGCCACATCACGAAGCGATACCATGAGCACGCCTTTCTTATTCGTGAAAGTAGCTACTTTTTTCAAATCTAGCTTAGTTGTATCCGTTGAACTATGATTTAAGCTGAACCGAAACTCTGGTGAACCTACATAACCTGGTGCAATGCTGTATTTAGGGAATACGATTACTAAGTCACCTTTATCGATATAGAACGACTGCTCAGTTGAAGTTCCTGTGTACTCTTCTAAGAAATACTTATCTGAATCCTTTTTAATCTCTGCCAGAATGTCTGCATCGAGCTTCTCTTTGTAGTTAGCGCCCAGTAGATCCGTTAGTGCAACAGGTTCTGCCTCAGCTATATTTTTCACATTATAAGTATCGATCCGCGGCATGCTTGTTCCACCTTCAGAACCTTCAGTAGTAACAGTCAAGGAGATAACGCCTGCTGGAGAACCTGTTCCATCTGATTTCAGATCATAAGTAATGTAAAGAGTATAAGGATGAAATTCCATTTGATCAGCCTGTGCTTTTTTGCCCATTTCTGCGGCGTCTTTCTCCCACTGTGCCAGATCCTTTTCAGCATGAGAGAGGATAATATCGTTCAGTTCATCTTGATAATGAGTATCCAGCATTCCTGTTAGCTGTGGTACTTTTAAATCTGCAATCAGGTATTTACTTGTTGTGTTAAGTACTTTTTCTTGTACTTCAATGCCAGCAAGGGCTGGTGCCTTCGACGGTAAAGCCGCAGAAACATTAGCTGTTACTTGTGTGGAAACCATAGCATGAACCGGTAAAGAAGCTGCACTCACTCCCATAATGGCTACACATCCAACTGCACTCATTTTAAATAGATTTTTTGTTCTTTTGTTCATATCTCGTCATCCTCCATCTCTATTTATAAGTGCCTTCCGATGACACTCATTAGCTAGGACGCAGGAGGACCTCTAAAAAGTTTGCTGGTTTTCTAATTTAAATATAATTTTTTCAACTTCTGTACCCCGTAACTCTACGTAAAAAGGCTGCACCTTATCATTTAGACAATACTCCAGCCGCAGTCTGAGGTTTTTCCATGTGACCATTTCCAATGCTTGTTCTATCGAAAAAAAACCAACTTCTAAGCTCTCGGAACTAGTAGCAGGTTCGCCGCCGATGGCTTTCCCTAGAAATAGGTTAGTACAAATAGATCGATCAACATTTTGAAAAACTCCGCAGAACTTATTTATCTCTATATCAATGCCCGATTCTTCTTTGGCTTCCCTGATTGCTGCTTCTATAAGGGACTCCTCCTCTTCAACCTGTCCGCCTGGCATCTCCCATCCTCTACGTGGACCTTTTATTAATAAGATTTCTTCTTGATCATTGAATACAACTGTAGCTGCTGAAAGAATATGTTTTGGGGGATTCATATCCATTGTTACCTCGCTCTAAATTTATTCTAAGCCCTAATTAATTCTGAATACAGGTCCTTTGGGTGAGAAAGGCAAGTCATTTCCCTTGGGCAAAATATAAGCATGGTCTCTTTTAATGGTCAGCTTGTCACAATAACCATCCGTAATAATTAGAAGTGGTCCTTTTTTCGGAAAATCCTCAGCTTGTTGAATCAAATCAATAGCTGGTTGTAAGATCGTTCCCCCTCTTCCCTTCACTTGTACCCGATCCGCGATAGCCTCCGGGGGCATGAAACCTGCATCATAAGGACAAGCATCACAAAAGATAATCCGTGCAAAAGGAACATCACGAGCCTGCGCATAACTTGAAATGGCTCCTAATGCTTTGGCCAGAAGCTTTTTATCCATTGAGCCTGAGGTATCTAAAATAACTCCAAAAGTACGGCCATCATCTGCAGCACCGCTATGAACCCACTGTGGTCGAGGGATATCAGGTGTAGAAGATTGACGTCTGCTAATTCGTGAATAAGATCTGGTCTTCTCAAGCGGTGAAAAATAATGATCAAACCACCGAGCAAGCTCTACATCCCATTTAATAGGTGGCTGGCCTAGCGCTCTAATCTCTTCAACTAGGCCTGATGGCAAAAGACCGCGGCTTTGCTCTTCATGATACATCAGTCCTTGTTGCATAGCATTTTTACAGAAATCATCTAACGTCTGTCCTTCTCTCGCATCCCAAAAACTTGATGAACCGTTATCTAAAATGTCACCAAGTCCATTCCCTCTCAAGGTCGCCAGTTTCTTATAAGTGCGGATATCTCCGACCATACGATCATAAATCGTTTCAGCAGATAAACCTTTAAGCTCAGGATCTAATAAGAGTCCAATTCGCGGATACTCCCCCACACTCATTTCTACTAGCCATAGATTTATTACGTAGTCACAAGCCACATTCCAAAGATAATGATCCCGGCCAAGACATCGCTCGTGATGCTGAAGCCCCGCGTGCAGAAGCTCATGCGCCATCACGAAAATACACTCCTCATCGTTTAGTCCGGCTGCAGGGTTCATAAATATTTTACGCTCAATAACGTCAATGGCAGCTATGGAAATATCAAATCGCCGACATATCGCTGGATCTTCTATAATCTCAAAGCCGGCGGCAAGCGCACCTAATAAAGGATATCTGTCCATAAACCATCGTTTTGCACGTTGTGGAGCGGTTAATGAAAGTGCAGGGGCACTAATAGTATTAGCATGGCCTCCAGCAACACTTACTGCATTCGTCACAGCATTAGATAACCCATAAGCAAAATAGGCTTCCCAATCCGGTGCTTTTCCCCAGTATCTTTTGGTGGTTTCTCTAACATTCATATCCAGTTTTGAAACACCCGCAGTCCCAAAATATCTGGAGGTGTCCGGAATTCCTTTTATCATAAACTGCTCGTAAAGCTGTTGTTCATCTTTAATTGTAAGATCAATTCGCGACTCCATATCTGCGGGTATTTTCCCAAGCTTCAAGTCATTTAAAAACTTTGCTATGTACACATCACATGCAACGTTCCACGCCACTTGATTCTCTTTAATCTTTAAATGTCCAAGACCTAAATGAAGAAAACAATGTGCCAAAACGTACATCCATTCAGCAACCTCGCCACGCCGTTTAGGATGAGTGTAAATATAACCGTTATTAGTGACAATTGCCCAGCCGTCTTCAGGATAGGGACTATTTTCATTATGAATAATCGAAGCTCGAACAGATAACGGCGCAAAAATAGGATGATCCGCGATTAACGAACATGCTTCATTAAAATTTTTCAAAGCGGGATTATCTGGAGTTGTTTTTTTAGCCATATTTACCCCCGCTCTTTTATTGCAAGACGTGGTAAATCACGTACAATTTCAACCATTAACCAATCTGGAATATTATCACTTTGCTCCTGCTTAGCAACTACTAGCTGTGCAATTTCAAAGCTAATGACGGACAGGTCTTTAATCAGCTTTTTAACAGTGTGTGCAAATTGGCGATGTCCATCTCGTACGTTATCTTTAATCGGAGGGAGTTCTTTGATAATCTGGGCACGCAAGGATTGCGCCAGGAAATACAGGAGATCCCGATCTTCTGGAGCCGTTGGAAATGAGGATTTACCATCTATAATTTGATTAAGTTCATATTTTCCAGTTAGATTTTTATAAAAAGCCCTGAATTGTGTGGCGTGAGCAGGTGTCAGTGAACCATTCGCTAAAATCCCCACGGTATCCGCATTTATATCATCGCCAAACTCATGTAGTGCATCACTAAGCATATGCCAAGAGCGTGGCGTGGAGAAAGGCTCTTCAGTCTTTGGAGGTGCACTCCACAAATGATCGGGACGCAATTCCAGATATTCAATAACCATAGGATGAATGCTATGCTCATATGCCCAAGAGATCCAATTTTGAAACGATACATTTAACTGTATATGGAACATCCGATTGATAAGCGCGGATGACATAGGTTTAACAATTGCACTATCTTGTGCACGGTTACCAGCTCCTATTACTATAGAGCCCTCAGGTAGGTGATAATCGCCTATGCGGCGTTCGTGGATGAGACTATAAAAAGCTTTTTGCACTTCTTGAGAACAGGCATTAAGCTCGTCCAGGAACAAACAATAAGGTTCATCCCGAGCAATCATTTTTGGAGGACAGAATTGGCTCTTACCGTTAACGATTTGCGGGACTCCAATGATGTCTTCAGGTGCTAATTGAGAACCTAATAGAGACACACAAGGAAGACCCACCTGATCAGCAAAAGCTTCTACTAGCGAAGATTTCCCAATACCAGGCGCCCCCCAGATAAAAACAGGCCGAATCACAGAAACGTTTAGAAGTACTTGCATAAGTTGAATAGGTGTTACAGGAGTTGCTAGATTCAAATAAATGCTCCTTTTTTAATGAAATGATAATAACGATAACTATACACAGTATAACAAATAATTCATTAGCTCAGGAACGAACTTCAACAACAGATGAATAACCCCACATCCTAGTCGAGGGTTACTATTTATTTCAGGGGAGGTTGTTGCGCAGATTTTAATAATTTCCCACCGTCATAATGTTTCCCATATTTTTTCACTATTTCTTTAATTTCATTATCTTCAGGAATTGAGTTTGAGATTTTCCATGTTAAAAAGTAAGCCTGTACTTTCCCGCCATAAAAAACCCATGAAAAAAATCTCATAGCAAATTTATGTGCACCTTTTTTCCTGAAATTATTCATGGAGCTTCCTTTTTTCCACACCGTTATAGTCTGCCCGACACCTCCCTGAAGTTGTCCAGAGAGCTCAGCATATAGGAGATTTTCATTTTTCTGAAGTTGCTTCTTAACGAAATTATTAATAGTTCCATTAATCATAATTCTGAATATATTGAAATTTTCTCCTCGTGTTACTGAGATAATCGCCGTTTGGGGTAACTCTACAGCTCTATCGCCTAAAGTGAACTTTGCACCGTACTTATTGTTTGGATCTTGATGCTTAACCCATTCTCTCAATATAAACTCCCCCGATCCTTTCCCTATATATATTATCAACCCACTCTATTTCATTCGAAAAAACAAACCTTTTCTTGACGAGATATAAAAAAGGATGATATATTGTTTCACGCTTTAATAATTAAGTAGTTAATCATTTAGTTGTTATCTAAAATTTAATGGAATTACTTATTCCGCCCTATTTCATAACTTTAGGAGGCGTGATTTGGCTAATAATGAAGATTTTCTTCAGATTTCTACTATGTTCAAATCCTTTTTAAAAGGAATCTCTCAAGATTGGAACAAACAAGACTACCCCCTAAATATTACACAGTTCAAGACCCTCAGGACTTTATCTAAGAACGGTCCACAAAACGTATCACAGATTGCTGCAGCTCTTGGTATTACCTCAGCAGCAATTACAGGCGTAACAGACCAATTAATCGCTGAAGATTACGTAAATAAGGAACGCGCCAAGGATGATCGAAGGGTGGTACACATCACCATTACGCAGAAAGGAGAAGCAACGATTAAAGAGGTGCAGGAACGCCATCAAGAACTTATGGAATCTTACTTTAAGATACTGCCCGATGAAGATATTGAGCATTTAAGAAGAATTTTCGCAGTTATAATTTCTGATTTAGACAAGAGATAAAATTTAAAAAGTGGCGGGGAAACAATCGAATGGAACATTTATCCAGCAAACGAAAACTTAGTATTATGATAGCTATTATGGCTGCAATGCTGTTCGCAGCGATTAATCAGACAATTACAAGTACTGCTATGCCGCGTATAATCGCAATTCTTGATGGCATGGATTACTATACTTGGACTATTAACATTTATTTATTAACATCAACAATAGCAACCGTTCTTGTCGGTAAGTTATCTGATATGTTCGGACGTAAACCCTTTCTATTAGCAGGTATTCTATTATTTATGGTTGGGGCTTTTCTGACAGGAACATCTTCCGATGTTTATCAATTTATCATTTATCGTGGGATTCAAGGGGTAGGTGCAGGTATTATTCAATCCACCGCATTTACTGCTGTAGGTGACTTATTCCCTCCGCGTGAACGTGGTAAATGGATGGGGTTGATGATGGCCGTATTCGGTTTCTCCAGTGTGCTTGGACCAACGCTTGGAGGCTTTTTGATTGACAATATGGATTGGCATTGGCTGTTCTGGATCTTCCTACCGCTAGGTGTAGTAGCCTTCGTCATGATTCTTACCTTATTTCCTAAAGGCAAACGCGGGGAGTCAACCAGCATCGACTATTTAGGTTCCTTGCTAATGACAACCACCATCGTGCCTCTACTGCTTGCCTTCACCTGGGCAGGTACAGAATATGATTGGGGTTCTTCGCAAATTCTCGGCCTGTTGGCGGGAACTGTCGTTTCGGCACTTCTCTTTATTTTTGTCGAATCCAAAGCTAAAAATCCAATCCTTCCGCTTCATCTATTTAAGAATAGTGTAGTTACCATATCTAATATTATTGGTTTTATTATGAACTTCGGTATGATGGGAGCTATGATCTATCTTTCCTTCTTCGTACAAGGTGTTCTGGGGATCTCCGCGACATATGCAGGGTATGTTACTATGCCAATGTCGATCGTTATGGTTGTAGCCAGTGCCCTTACCGGACAAAAGATGGCGAAAAAAGGGAAGTATAAACGTTACGCATTAATTGGAATACCCATTATGATTGCTGGTATGACAATTATGGTATTTATGAATAATGTACCGATGGCTGTCCTAAGTATGATTGTGTTTGGTCTTGGGTTGGGATTGGGGATGCCAGTATTCTCACTAGCTACTCAAAATGCGGTTTCACACACCGAACTGGGTGTAGTAACGGCCTCCTCACAATTATTCCGTAATTTAGGCGGTACGATCGGTATCGCAGTCATGGGTACCGTTATGTCCAATAGTCTTACCAAAAACTTGAAGGAAGCTCTGCAATCGTCATCAGCACCGGATTTCACACAGATTGATCCAAAACTTGCTGAGCAAATGCTCTCCTTCGCTAATCCACAGGCATTAATGAACAAACCATTGCTTGAACAGACTCAAGCTAGTCTGCCAGCCGATGTGCAGCCTGTCTTCTTACAAATGATTGAGGGTATCCGTGACGCTTTAGGACAGACATTATCATCCGTGTTCTTAACCGGGACCATTGTGCTTGTTGTAGCTTTCGTGCTTGTCTTCTTCCTGAAGGAGCTTCCACTTCGTACTTCTAACCAAATGCCAGTTCCTGAAGAAGCTGAACAGGACCCGTCAAACATGAAATCTTCAAAACTTGCAGTGGATAAAGCCTAACCGCAAATTACTTTGAAACTGACTATAAAACAACAAAAACTGCAACGTACTCATGCGTAACTGAGTAAGTTGCAGTTTTTGTGTTGATCTATTATTTTACAGGTGAAAGCTCATCTTCTGTTACCCACTTATGATTTTTCACTTCATCTCCACCCGTAGTAGGTTTGTAATTAATCATATAGACAGTGGTTTTTTCTGCTGAGTTAATCTGAGCCGTTGCACCCTTCATATCCTTCATATGATCAGATTCCATAATGACCTCTGAGCCTGGTTGATAGGATATATCCTCTGCTTCTTTTATTTCTTCATGAATAATCCACTTATGATTTGTGACCGGCTGACCTCCTGTAGTAGGTCTATAGGAAACATTATATGCTGTCGTCTCATAAGCTCCCACAATTGTCGCAATGGCTCCCTTCATCCCTTCCATATGGTCAGTTTGGATCACAGCTTCACTTCCTTCTTTGTAAGTAGGATTCTCCGCTACCCTCAGATCTTTTGGAACTTCATCTGAACTTGAATGTGAGTTATGTTCCATTTGTGTATCGTTAGAAGACATCTGATTGCCATAGCTATTGTCATTACTACAAGCACTTAAGCTGAAAGCAGCTGCGACGACTAGTAGAAATAATTGCTTTTTCATATAAAAGACCTCCGAAATTTTATCTGCCTATAAGTATTATTTTACCCATTTCAGAAAATCACAAACGGAACTAAGGATTCACAGTTTGTAAAACAGTAATTTATTTTCCATTAAATGAGTATTGTCTCAATGCTTAAACTATATTTATAATGTTTTCTGAAAGGAGGCTGCTATAATGAAGACTAAAATATTCACTTTGTTGCTTCTTTTGGGTCTGGTGAGCATGGCTACTATGATCGGTTCTGCTAATGCAGCTCCGGTATTAACCATAGGAAGTTCTTCAGGAGATGTATGGGATCTACAATATAGATTAAAAACCCTTGATTTCTATACTGAGCCCTTAGATGGGGTATACGGATCACAGACGAAAGCAGCGGTTGCTAAATTTCAAAAGGCCTATGGCATAAGCGCTGATGGGATTTCGGGGACAAAAACTTGGAATATTTTAAAAAAACACACGCTTAATATTAATGAAATGGATATTTTGGCTAAAGTTATCTACAGTGAGTCTCGCGGTGAGCCTTATGTTGGACAAGTTGCAGTGGGTGCAGTAGTCATGAATCGTATACAATCTAGTCAATTTCCTGACAATATCAAAGAAGTTGTATTCCAAAAAGGAGCTTTCACAGCCGTATCTGACGGCCAGTATTGGCTTACACCAAATCAGACAGCTTATTTAGCTGCTCTTGATGCTGTTCGAGGTTGGGACCCGACAAACCATTCAATCTATTATTTCAATCCCGATACAGCAACTAGTGCATGGATTTGGTCACGTCCGCAAAACTTAAAAATTGGTAAGCATATATTTGCAAGTTAAACGCATCAAATAGCTAAGATCAACAAAAGCCGATCTAACTACGATAGTTAGATCGGCTTTTATTATTAAACCTATTCGATAGTGATAGCATCCATTCCAAGCACTAAAGCTACCAAATATTGCAGTCAATTGTACTTATAAGCTTTCGCTTTTAAGAATGAAATCTTAAACATAACTTCGAAATCCCCTTTTATGGATTCGATAATTTTGTTTGGTTATTGAATGTAAAAATCATCTTTAATTCATCATCATATGACTTCCCGCATTCCTCTAAATAACTATCACCAGTGTATTCTTTTAAAGTTTTCCTCCAAAAATGCTGTGCTCTCCTATTTGTATCCGTGGGATTCGTTTGCAGCTCCCAGTTACCCAAATGAAGCTTAAAGACTTCCTTAGCCGCATATTCAGCGATCCCCTTACCACGGAAGGGCCGTAGAATAAAAAATTCATTCAAATAGAATTCACAAGCAGACGGTGTGTATGGTGGTGTAGCAACTAATGCAAACCCTACTGGAATATCATTTTCTTTTATTAAATAAGGATACAAAATGCCAGCTTTCTCCCACCAAATGTCGAAGACTTTATTCTGTTCCTGCAGTGACTGTGTCTCGTCCTCCTCGAATATCCCATATCGATTAGGAATCGTCCCCCATATTTCTGATAGATCGTGTAAGTATAGTGGGTAAAGGTTGTTAATAATAAACTTCGAGGCACTGTCAGTTAAGGTTATTGTAATATTCATGTCGTTCCCTCCTTACCTTCTGTCGAATTCCTGAATATATTTATGGAGATCACTCAAATATTATGGTTACTGGAACAAGCTTAATCTCCATCATACCTCCACAATTTCTTCTCAATAATTACTTCTTTTCTCAGTATAATTAGGACCTCACTCTAGTTATATGCCATATTCGATTAGAATTATTTTTTATATAATGTCACCATTTATATTTGATAATTAAGTTAAGCGTACCTACTGTACTTCTATATACTCGTCTTAACTTTTGCGGATATAGTATAAACCTCACGCAGATTATAATTGTATGAAAATGGGGGGGGTACTCAGATATGCCGGATCCTTTTGTTTCGAGACCTCTAGATGAAATAAGATTCTGGTCACGAATCATCAAAGAACACTCTTTTTTTCTTAAACCTTGGGTTTCGTTGTGAAGACACGCAACAATTTAATGAAGCAAACCATTTCTATGCCACATTCGAAGCCATAGAGAATAAATCACTCGGATTCACTGTGGATTCTGATCCAGCAGTAATATGGAAGTTTAATGAGGAAGTTCATAGTGCAGCTTCACATATCTGGGCGTTTAAAAGGAAAATACTAGGTCTAATTCTACAATGTAAGCTTCCAGGCGGAACGAACTTTCCCTTATTAGTGGATCATGTCAGTGGGGAAGCCAACTATTTTCGAAATCGACTGGAAGAACTGAATCAGGGTAGGTTAGATCTTTTATCAGACGCAATTATTAATGAAAACCAAACCCCTGCTCAGTCAGCAACTTGACGAGAATAAAGTCTCAGTTAAATCTCTCCGTGACTTTAAGAAAACGGCACGTGATCTTATTGAGGAATGCCGAATAAAGAGCATCATCCATCCATTGCTTGCGGATCATGTATTTCGAGAAGCAGAACGATTCCTGTATATAATTGATGCATTTGAAGCCTCTTTGAATATGAATAAACAAATCGTATAGCATTACATATTTAATGGATAGGGCTACTACTTGTATCAAAAAATACAGGTTGTCGCCCTATCTATCTTTATATTTGACTTCATTTAATTCAGTAATCCATTCCCAATCGATGTATAGAGATTTAAAGCACAAAAAGTAGTTGGTATTTGAGAAGAAACACTTTATAGTAAAACTCAGGGAGGAATAGTAAGTTTATGGAAGACGAGATTGCTACCAGTAAATACAAAATCAATAGATAAGGATGATTGAAAATGAAAAGGTTTGGTCGATATTTGATACTATGCACTATGGTTATTGCTCTATTAATGCCATCCACTGTGTTTGCTGCTGATAAGAAATTGCTCAACGAAGCGAGTATTACTTTATCTAGTGATGTTATTCCCGTGGGTGGGACCACAAAAATAAAAGTTCGCTTACTAGCTGAAATGACCAGTCTTACATATGCAAAATTGACACCTGAAGTTTCTGATGAATCTATACTTACCATTGAATTGGATGGTTACTCAGATTATATTATTACAGGAGTTCAAGAAGGTTCTGCAGAAGTAGTCTTCAACATTCCTGGTTGGTCTGAAGAAAGATTCCCTATTACCGTTCTATCTGAGGCAGATTATGAAGAAAAGATGAAAACGCCACAAGAAGTAATAGATTTCACAACCTATTCTAATCAAATAGCAGCGATTTTTAAATTTGACGAAATTGCCTCTGAGGCATATGTAAAGAACAGAATAGATACAGGTAACAATAGAAAACAACGCTATACAGCTTTTAATAATGTGATCATTCCTAATTACACTAAGTTGGTAATAGAGGCGAAAAAGATTAAAGCACCCAATACAGAATTGCAGGCGTTACATGAAATCTACTTAAAAGCGATTAAGTTGCAATTAGAAGCAATGACAATGATGAAAGAAGCACTATACAAAACAAAGGTTTCTAGTACAGCTATTAATGCCGCAAATAAAAAGATGGAAGAAGGCGTGAAGTATGAAGGACAGTTTGTAGATGGGATCAATAAATATCGGAAAAAGTATGGTATTTCAGATTAAATTATAATTAAATTCCAATAACCACGTCAGAGTTTCCTCTAACGTGGTTTTTTTGGATGATAAGCTATTTTTTTGAATAAATGATTTTCTTAATACTATCCCTAGATAGGCAATATTCATCTGAAAGCTGGTCAACCGTTGCACCCACAGCAAACCTTAGACAGATTTCGATGTTTCTAGATCTTAAGTATTTTCTGCTCCCTGACTTTTCGCCCCATTTTACATGTGATTCTTCAGGTTTAGGGATATAAACCATACCCCCGTTGATATATTTCTGAATTTCCTCTAATAATTCTTTTGGGAAAATCGTATCTGCATTTACATATTTCATAATCGCTCTGCTCCTTAAACTTTTTATGAGTTTGAAGGTAGCAAAGTCTATTCTTTAAACAACCCATGCACACTGCACTAGCGGTAAAATCAATTTTTCGCTCTATACAAACAACCGCCGTTGTTTATAAGTCTAGACTTTGCATAGAGCTGATCGCTAATCTTCTCACGATTGTACACCCTCCTTTTTAATGTGTAATTACTTGTTCCAAAATACGCTCTGCTGTTTTTTCTCCATTCGCAATACAATCTGGAATGCCTACACCATAATAGGAGCATCCAGCAAGGATAACATTAGGATACCTGTCTGTCATCTTCTTCTCTAAGGATACTACAATTTGATGATGAAGTTTATGGTAATTTGGCATTACATCATGCCATTTGGTCACATCGTAGGTAGCTGGCTGTCCTGTTATCCCGAGACTGGTCTGTATATCTTTCAAAGCCACCTTCAATAGTTCCTCTTCAGATAGCTTGATCAACGAATCATAATGAGGGTTTGAGCTTTTATAAAAGAGTCTGACAAGCAGACGCTGTTGTCCTGACGTATGCTCCCACTTGCGACTTGTCCACGTACACGCATTACATAGAACATCATCGCTGTTGGCAGTGATGAACCCTGTGCCATTCGCAGGCAGCTGACTGTCGGGGATATCAAATCCTAAATATACACTAATCATAGAACTATTATATAACTGATTGAAATCTTCATTTAGTTCTTCGTCTTGAAGTAGCGCTTGTGCAGTAGAATGCATCGTTCCAAGTACGACAACATCGGAGTCTATGATTCGTCCATCTGCCAAAGTTACCTGGTACTGCTCTCCACGCTTCTCAATTCTTTCGGCACGAATCCCTTTGATGATCTCCGAATTAGAAAGATGTTCTTCCATAGAGTCGATCAAGGCAGATACACCTCCCTTGAATGACATGAACTTCTTATCACCATTCCCTTGAAATTTGGCTTTATTTGCGGATAAGCCTTGAATAATACTGCCGTATTCATTCTTATAATCAATCAAATAAGGCAGCGATGAGGCAATTGTAAGTTCGCTTAGCTTCCCGGAATATACACCTGAAAGAACCGGTGAAATTTGCTTCTCGACAAGTTCTTTTCCAAAGAAAGCTTCTAGAAAATCACCCACGGAATCGTTTTTCGTAAACTTATTATTGGGAGTGTAGAAATCTTTGAGTGCTTCAACCTTTCCTTCAGCTGAGATCAGTTCTGTTGTAGCAAGCGACTCCATACTGAGCGGAATGCCAAAGACTGCATCTTTAGGAATTTGCTTCAGTTTACCTTCTGTATAAATAAAGGATATTCCTGTCGCGTTATATACAACCTCATTTTGTATACCCAACTCTTCAATCAGAGGTGCAACATTCGTTTTACGGGTGACAATAGAATCTGCCCCAGACTCCATAATGAAGTCTTCTTGTTTTAGTGTTCTGATTTTGCCGCCCAGTCTATCGCTGGCTTCAACCAAAATGATTTTTACATCTAGCTTGTTATGCTCTATAGATTTCTGTAAATAGTAAGCGGTAGACAATCCAGTAATTCCCCCGCCAATCACGACAACTGTTCTCAATTCGTTGACACCTACCTCGTGGTTATAATCTGTTCAATTCAATTGTGTACATTATATCATAGGAATTTATAAGAATTTACATACCAACGTGTCAGATATGACACAAAAAAGCCGCGTTAAACGCGGCAATGTTGGGGTAATAGTTATATATTTTCCTGTTTCAATGCATCGATAATGTTCTCTTTTTTCACTTTTGAGCTTGAATATAACATGGCTGCGCTAACGATGATAAACACTGCCAATATGACACACAAGATACTCATCCACGGAAGTGTGAATCCATAAGAGAAGCTGCTCATCATTGATCTATAAATCAAGTACATAATAACGATACTAATCGGAAGCCCATATAGTAGTGACTTTATTCCATAAAAAACACTTTCGTAATTAATCATTTTATTAAAACCGTTTGGCGTCATGCCCACAGACTTCAGCATCGCAAACTCTCTTTTACGAAGAGATATGCTAGTTGATATCGTATTAAAAATATTCGCAATTGATATTAAAGTAATCAAAGCAATAAAACCATAGGTGAAAATAGACATTAACATGATCATCTGCTCACTATTTTGTCTATTTTGATACACATTTTGAACATAGATATTCCGCTCTTTCATTTCCTCTATGGCTTGTTGTGTTGCTAATGGGTTTGTGCTATTCAAGTTAAGCCGGCTTTGAATATCTTTGCTCATCGCATCATTTGTTAGTTTATCGAAGACTTGTTCAGAGACGATGATGTTTATTCCACCAACCATTGCTGAATGTACTCCCATTGGACGTTTATCAGTTAAAGCGACAATTTTTACTGGTGATAAATCCGTCTCTTTTTTGGTATCCCAATCCGTATAAATAAGCTCAAGCTTTTGGCCGACTTCAGAGTGAAAAGTTTTGGTCTCAACAATTTTTTTGGCTTTCTCATCCTCAAAGGTAACCGTATCATTCACAATAGCAGTCATCTGATCAAGCTTCGTTAGTTGTTCATAATTTATACCGACCGTTTCTGCATAGGTTTTCAAACTCTGTTCATTTAGTGCAAAGATCTGAATATAGTAAGGATATTTCCCGTTCTTTAGAACACTCTTATCCGCCTGCACAATCTCTTGCAATTCTTTCGCCATATTTTTCTCATCAATCCATGAACTCACACTAAGTTCCCTAGTCACATTATATTCCGTTATATTAGGTAATTTGGATATCGATTTCGTCAACCGGTCCACTTTTTGAGCGTCCTCAGTCCCCATATATACTTGAATATCATAGTTCAAACCATCCTGTGAGAGTTCTACCGACCTTCTCATATTAGAAGTGAACGCTGATACAGATAAAAACAAAACAATACTAATGACAAGTGAGAACACGGTTGCTTGGTACCTGCGTTTATTTCTCTTTAAATTCTTCAAACCAATTTCTGCTTCAATACCAAACAATCTGCGCACGAACTTGGATGTTTTCACCGCTTTACCTGAGAGCTTAACATCGGTTGTTTGTCTGATCGCATCAATTGCCGAGATCTTTGAAGCCTTTCTGGCTGGAAGATAGGTGGATATAAAAATTGTCAGTATTGAAACTAAACAAGCGGTTAGTAGAGACAGAGGTGTAACAATCAACGTTAATCTCTCAGTTATCCCTAATACATCTTGAATCATCGAATTGATAAACATAAAAGTGATCCCGATGCCTGCTATACCACAAATGATCCCAATTGGAATACTAATTAAACCGATAATCATTCCTTCAAAAAACACTGAATTCTGCTTTTGCCACTTTGTAGCCCCTACACTGGAGAGCATCCCTAAATGTCGTGCACGCTCCGAGACAGAGATCGCAAAAGCATTATAGATTAAAGAAACGGAACCAATGATAATCACAACCATAATAATTACTGACAATGAAAGAAGTGTGTTACGTAAGCCATCGTTATTCGTCACACCATAATAGCGGAGCAGACTATTATTATAAGAGATCGACTCGATCTTATTTTCTTTTGCCAATTCCTCTGCATGCTTGTATATGGAGCTGTCCACCTTTTTTAATACAACCGTCGCTGTGGTTTTTTCAGCTGCTCCAATCATGCTTTCATCCACATAACTTATGGCAGTATAACCCGGAGACCATGTTGGTTCCCAAGTAGGACGTTTTATCACTCCCACAATCGTATAGTTCATTGATTTTTTATGAATAATCTTTTCAAGCAGGGTATCCTCTTCAGTCCGTAATCGTTCATTCTGAGATAGGGGTTGGCCACTATTTTCATCATCGCTAGTGACACGTTCACCCACATCAAGCGTTAAAGTTTCACCAATCTTGTAAGAGACTTTTGCATTCTTTGCAATCTCCTCAGAAATGACTACTTCGTGGTTTGTCTTCGGGAGTCTACCTTCCAGCAGTTCAATCGGAAATTGTTTAAAACCAGCTGCATTATATTCCTTGATATACCAATAGGGTTTATTCTCATTCTTCCCACCCTCTAAAGGGGCGTAGCCACGATCGTTGGAGATCACTAGGGCTTTTGTCGCATCATCTGTTTCAATCGCTTTGAGCTGAGCTTTAGTAACATTTCTATATTGGACATGCCATTCTCCATTTGTAGAGATACTTTGCTTCTTCATTAATTCCATAAAAGAAAAACCTAACGTCGCCACAGCCGTTACCATAGCTACTGAAATGATAACTCCAATGATAGTTACCAATGTTCTTCGCTTATTCTGTTTCAAATGTCTTATAGTTAATTTGTTTACGATATTCACGGACGAATCACCTCATCTTTAGCGATCCTTCCATCTTCAATAGTAATGACCCGATCTGCTTGCAAGGCAATACGTTCATCGTGAGTAATCACAATCAGTGTTTGATTATACGTTTTATTAAACATTTTTAATAATTCAATAATTTCACTGCTATTCTTGCTGTCAAGATTACCAGTTGGCTCATCTGCCAGCATAATTGCAGGGTTACTAATTAATGCTCTGCCTATGGATACCCGCTGCTGCTGTCCGCCTGATAGCTGATTCGGCAGATGGTTTAAACGATTTTCCAAATTTAACGCCTTCACGGTATCTGTAAATTGCTTCTTATCCACTTTATGCTGATCGAGCAGCAACGGAAGTGTGATATTCTCTTCAACCGTCAGCACCGGTATGAGATTATAGAACTGATAAATAAGACCAATTTGTCTGCGTCTAAAGATCGCCAGCTGTGTTTCATTCAAATCATAAATATCCGTGTTATCTACAAATACTTTACCGCTTGTCGGTCTATCCACCCCACCTAATAAATGCAGAATCGTTGATTTTCCTGAGCCGGATGGTCCAATAATCGCTACGAATTCACCTTTTTTAATTGAAAAAGATACATCATCCAGAGCCTTTACTGCGGTCTCGCCTTTACCATATGTTTTAGACAGATGTTCAATCTTTAAAATATCCATTGTTAGACCCCCATTTGTTGATGAGACCAGTATATCTGTCTACAATGACTCTTCAGTGACTCTTAAGTGACATTCTAGTCACTAAGCCATAAGTGTTAAATCACTTGCTTGTAAAATTTGATCCGAAATTGTGTACCCTTTCCTACTTCACTCACCACATCAATCGTGCCGTTTTGTTCAGTGATAATACTTTGCGCCAAGGCAAGTCCAATTCCAACGCTGTCTTCGTTTGCATTTGTACCCTTGTAGAATCGTTTGAAAATAAAGGGGATCTCTGCTTTAGGAATTCCTTTGCCATTATCAGTAATGACAATTTCCGTGAACAGCGTGTTTTCTGCAAAAGAAATCGCAATCTCTCCCCCAGCAGGTGTATGCTCTACACAGTTTTTCAGAATATTAATCATCGCCTCAGTTGTCCAATTGTAATCGCCTATAAATGAGGTAGCGTCTTCACCTTCGATTTGGATCCGTTGCTCTTTAATATCCATTGGAATCAGTATGGGCTCCATAGATTTCTGAACAAGCTTCTTTACTTTTATTGAATCTTTTTTGAATTGAATGGTTCCGGCATCGATCTTTGAGAACTTTAATAATGAAGAAACCAGCCAGCCAATTCGATCGAGCTGAAGGCTGATTTTCCGCGTAAATTCTATTCTTTTCTCAACGTCCAGATCAGGATCACTTAATAAATCTGCCATCACGGTCATGGAGGTAAGTGGTGTTTTGAGCTGATGGGAGATGTCGGAGATCGCATTGGTAAGCTTTATTTTATCCTCTTGCAAAAGCAAACGCTGCTCCGATAACATCAACGTCACCTTATAAATATCATTTTTCAGGATACTAAGCTCGCCTTCCTGATTATCACGAACATCGAGCGAATAATTACCGCTGCTAATTTGACGTAGATACCCTGAAAGCTTCTCAATTTCGCGGTATCTCCAGCGGGTAAATAATAAACAACAACCTATAAGCAGAACTGAAGTTACCGCCGTGATCCCCATCGCTGCTGATGAAATAAATGCCGTTCCTATAATCGCCAGAAGGCTGATCGTAGACATCGTTAGTAATAACCATCTAAATTCTCTGTTTCGTAACATCTAATCACCAACCTTATACCCTAAACCGCGTACTGTTTTGATCAATGTGGGTTCTTGCGGGTTATCCTCTAACTTTTCCCTTAAGCGTTTAATATACACAGACAATGTATTATCATTTACAAATTCTCCGGCGACATCCCAAATCCGCTCTAACAACTGATTTCTGGAAAGGACTTGTCCCACATGATTAGCAAATATCAGAAGCAGACGATATTCTAATGCTGTTAGCAGAACTTCATCGCCGTTCTTATAAACTTTTCCTTCAAGCGTATTAATCCGTATATTCTCTAGTTCAAAATTAGATAGAGTTTGAGCCTGCTTGTTATATCTCCTTAACACCGATTTAATGCGTGATAACAGCTCGCGAATCCGAAATGGCTTAGTTATGTAATCGTCTGCTCCCATATCAAGTCCCATCACTACATTAACTTCGTCATCAATCGCAGTTAAAAAGATGACCGGAATATCGCTCCGCTCCTTCACGATCTTACACAGATCATATCCGCTGCCATCCGGTAGAGAGAGATCAAAAATGCAAAGTGTTACTTCAGATAACCGCTCCGCCAACACCCTCCTAGCAGAGGTTGCATCATAACATAAAATAGTTTCAAAATGATCCTGCTGCAAGGAATATTCAAGTCCTGAAGCAATCGTTCTATCGTCCTCTACGAGCAATATTCTCATAATGTTCATCCTAACCTAATAATTTGCGAAACCGTCATATTGAAAAAGCACTACACTTATATTGATGAATTTGCTGAAATCCTAAACGGAGAGCTAGCTTTTGGGAAGCTTCATTATCTAATGAACAGTCCCAGTAAGGTGTAAAACCATTTGTAAGTATATCCTCCGCTACTAAGGCCGCTAAATGAGTCCCCACTCCTCTATTCCGATACTTGGAGAGAGTTTCAATTCCGATAGCATGTGTATCCTCCGTAACGAAACTAGAATAACATACACCCATAATCTCAGTTCCCTCAACAGCAGCATATCCATAGCCTTTTGCCCTAAAGTCTTCTTTCGATGACCAGAATAAATCAATATTATCATGTACAAATTCTATATTCTTTAGATCTAAGTCCTCCCAGTCCAGCATTTTAAGATTTATAATTCTAATCGCATTATTAAGGGACTCAACGGGCTTGTGGAATAACTTGAACACCATTTGTTCAAAAGGATATAGCTTCCTAGAAGGAAACATCAATGCCAGATTCCATTCATTGTGTTGACCTGAGACTTCAAAATACTCCAGCCCAAGCTTTTTCATCCTCGGTGCAATATGACTGGATATATAACTATCTAAGCTCTTAATAAATAACTCATTGGTGTGATCGCCTATAATATAAAATCCTTGCATCCCCTTACTCCATACCAACGCGCTTTTTGGTGTTACAAGTTGATCTACAAAAATCCAGCCCGGATTATTTCCCTCGATAATGGAGAGAATTTCAGGATGAATAGGAGCACCTGTAAGTAACGGTTTCACTTCATTAAAATCCTGTTGAGATAATTCATGCATATGAACACTCCTCGCCAACAATTTATCTAAATCACTGATCAATACTTAAAAAGATTAAATCCCCTTTGTATATTCTATAAGATAATTCAGCAAATTGCTTATTATAAAATCCGATCCGGGTATCCTAAATAAAAAAGAATTGGACCCAATGCTTGACGCACAGGCCCAATCCTTTATTTGAAGTATCCTTAATGATCGAAATCAGCTTGCATTATTGACCTATCATACCACCATCGACTGTATATAGAGAACCCGTTACGAATGAAGCCTCATCCGAAAGAAGGAAGTTCATCACAGCGGCAACCTCTTGCGGTTCTCCGTAGCGTCCCATAGGTGTTGCAGCTTCGTTAGCTGCCTTGTATTCTTCTGCGCTTCCAAAATTATTTTCAATTTTACGCATCATTTGTGTATTGATCGTTCCTGGGAGTACCGCATTAACACGAATACCAAGTGGTGCAAGCTCATTTGCAGCTACGCGAGTCAGACCAATTACAGCATGCTTAGACATAATGTAAGGGGCCATGCCTGGTGCACCCATGAGTCCTGCCAGAGAAGAAGTGTTCAGAATAGCGCCTGAGTTTTGTTTTTTCATCACAGGAATTACATAGTGTAGTCCAAGAAATACACCACGTACATTGACGTTATATACAAGATCAAGTGCTTTAACGTTAAGCTCTTCGATTTGACCTGCTGGACCTTCAATTCCGGCATTGTTTGCAAAATAATCAATGGTTCCAAATTTCTCTATCGCTTTATTAACATAATTCTGAACGTCTTCTTCATTAGAGACATCCGCAGCTACAGCTAAAGAGTTAGATTCATTTAAGCCTAAATCTTGGATGACATTTTTTATCGCTTCTTCATTCAGATCGACAAGTACAAGATTCAGTTTACGATCAGACAATCGACGGGCAAGCTCTTTACCTATTCCACCTGCAGCTCCAGTAATTACAGCAGTTTTTACATTTGATTCACTCATTGTATGTTCGCATCCTTTGTTATGAATTGGCTATATATTATAGTCTTAGGAGATGGGATAACCTATCTCTATTACTAGAGTACACCCCATTAGTTAACCTATTCAATAATCAGAATTTTAAGTAATGTCGCCTAACCAACATACTTGCTCTCCGTGTTTACTTATGTCTAAATCTTGAACATTAGCTGATCTTTTGTTACTTTTAAAGTAAGAACTATAAATGAACGATAAAAAGATCATAGCTGGAGGTAGTTTTTTTGATACAGGAAGAACATGAAGACAGAAGAACCAGAAGAACACGCCAAGCTCTGAAATCTGCATTCGTTGAGCTAATATTGGAAAATAGTTATGATTCAGTTACGATTTTGGACGTGACTAATCGAGCGGATTACAATCGAGGGACTTTTTATAAGCATTTTGAGAGTAAAGAGGCTTTGCTTAAGGAAATACATGATGAATTTCTACAGGGTATTGGTGAGGCGCTATTAGACCCTTATGAGGGATTGGAACGTATTGAGGCAACGGAGGTCTTCCCTTCCATTCTGCAGCTGTTCGAATATATTGAGGGGCATAAAGCGGAGTTTTTAGCCTTATCCGCAGTGGAACGAGGGAAAATGACTGTTGAACTGTTCGACCGTTTACGGGAATCCATGCGTGAGGATATGCGAATTGAGATAGAAGCTGATGCTGCTCCTGTGGATTATGAAATTATGTTGAGTTACCAAATGTCTGCTACAGTAGGTGTCATTATGCACTGGGCTGAAGTCAATTTCAAATATTCGGCGAGCTATATGGCAGAACAGTTAATTACACTGGTTAACAGCAAAATAGACCATATAGCTTTTATGAAAAAACCCAATGGGTAAGAAACGAATTGCAAGTGCCATATATAGGAACGAAATTTAAAAAACCAGCGCATTGAGAGATGATCTCAAATGCTCTGGTTTTTAGTAGCAGTGCTCTACTCAGCGAATATCTTTTACTCGAATATTGCTTCCTAACAGGCCCGAATCACTACTTAATCTGAATGACGGGTAATTCTCATCTGCTTCAAGTCGCATCTGTTCATCAAATAAAGATTCCTGTTGACGGTCCACAAAAAAAGTAAAGGGCTCTTTCTGAACTTCAATATCTGTAGCATGGGGTTCACTAATAATCTGAATTACGATCACGCCATTACAACCACAGCCCTCTGTATCGAAGAACAATTTAAAATAACCTGGTCGTTCACCAAGGTTTTCATTTAACTTTTCTGTAGTTAGAGAGTTCAATTGTATGAACATTGGATGATCTGCTCCTTATTTATAATTGAGTTACTACTTTCCCAAAGTATAGATTGATTTGCTTTCACTCTCGTGTGACTGCCATCACTTCTATTTTGACAAACATGAGTCTGAGGATAAATTAAGCCGACTTTTGAGTCTCCCGGGCACCACCTAGCTTAAACACTAGAATACCGCCAACAATCACGAGTACTCCGACCAACTGCTTCCAGGTGAATGGAACCTTTTCAAGCCCTAACCAGCCGAGGGAATCCCACAATAAAGCAAACCCAAGCTGAGAGATTAATACGATCGAGATCGCATAGGTTGGCCCAAGACGTTTGGTGCCTTGCACGAGACAGATTACTACACCCACCCCGATCAATCCGCTGATCCAGTACCAAGGCTCCATATTTCGCAAAGTAAATATTCGGCCGCCTTCAAAGATAAGACTCATGATAAAGGAAGCCAGAAAACCCAACCCTAATACTAACGTCGTTGTGGCCCAAGATCCAACCTTTTGATTAACCTTCGTATTAAAAATATTTTGTAAACTAACGAATGAACCCGCGACAAGCGCTAATATTAACCCAAAAATCATAACGTAACTCCTCCAGTTGTTGATTGTATTCTCAGAATTTCAAAATCACTACTCCCGCAATCATCAACCCTATCCCAATAAACTGTGGGAGTCTCATTTGTCGTTTTTCCATCCCAAACCAGCCTTTAATATCAATTAAGAAGGTCAAGCATAGCTGTGCAATCAGCAATGTCGATATAGTAAAAGTAACGCCAATCTGTTGAATGGCAGTGACTTCACTGAAAATAACGACTGCGGCAAAAGATCCGCCAATTAGATATAATGGTTTTACTTCTTTTATTCCTTGCCATTTCCCATCTCTAACAAATAAGAGGATTAGTAACGACATGATAAATCCTGTTAACTGTGTAATTGTCGCAGCTTGCCAAGTCCCAATATCTTGACTAATTCGAGCATTAGATACTCCTTGCAGAGTGATACAAGCCCCCGCTAAAAACGCAAATATAATTCCTCTCATTTCTCTCTCTCCTCAACTTCGATCTCTTACATATTAAAAAGCAATTCAGGCCTTTAAAAAAGGACATCTGTCCCAAAGCAAAATAAACGATGTTGTTGCCCCTATAAGCCTTTCGTATATTTTCAAAAAAAAGACCGCCTCAAGCCATCTCTTAGGCTTAAAACGGGCTTTCAGAACTTTAAATTGTGGATTAGGAAAGTAATTTATGCTCATGCAATTGATCAAAAATGATCTGTGTAACAACTGAAACACGATTTCTATCCTTATAAGATAACCAGGATAACTCTTCAATTTCCGACGCAGGACTAAGTGTACCTTCAAAATCCGCGATATAACATGTCATTTTAACTATGACGCCTTCCTCTTTACCGTGAGCTTCCGCTTCAAAGGTTCCAAAATAGGAGATGGTTTCTGGTTTAATACGAACAGAGATCTCTTCCTCGATTTCGCGCACGAGCGTCTCCTCGTCTGTTTCTCCAGCTTCTCTTTTTCCTCCAGGCAAATAATAGGTATCTTTCCCTTTGGAACGCGCACACAAAACTTGTCCATTCTGAATATGAATCCATGCAATTTTATCAATGATTGTAGTCATACAGTTCTCCCCATATTTTTTTCTAATAATTATATCATACAGCCAAGACCATCTATTTATACAACGTCTATATTTGATTTTTGTATGTGCAGCTTAGCTTTGGCCTGAGGTACATGATGAAGCAAATAGTACGCAGCAAGCGAAAGAAGTGTTACTCCCCCTGCAACCTCATACATCATTCGGTAATCCGTATAAGAAGCAATTAAACCCATGAAATAGGAGCCCGCTCCATAACCCAAATCAAATAACAAGAAAAAGGTCCCATTCGCACTACCTCTACGATCTTTAGCCGCTAATTTAAGCGCAAGAGTCTGGAAACATGGCATAAGTGCACCATATCCAATTCCCATAATGACACCAGACATCATTAACATCAAACCAGACCGAGCTTGACTTAAACTAAGCAATCCAACGGCGAAGATTAGAATTCCGGGATAGATGAGAATATGCTCATTATATTTATCGAATACTTTACCTATAACCGGGCGAAACAATACAATCATAATTGCAAAAGCCACAAAAAAATAACCAGTTAGCTGTGATTGATGAATTTCTTTCGTAAAAGAAGCTATAAATCCAGACAAGGAGCTGTAGGAAAAAGCAAGCGTAAATCCGACAAGTGATATCGGCAAGGCTTTCGGCTCGATTACGTCTCTCCAGCGAAGCCCTTTTCGCGTCTTAGCAGGTTCCTTAACAGCTTCAATAACGTTAGCCTTATCTTCTTTTGGCATCCGAACACCTAACGTGAATAACAGCGAGAGAGCGGCAATCACACACACGCCTAACAGTAGTACATTAATATTCTCATCTTTCCAGAGAAAAAGACCCAATGCGGGTCCAATGACCATAGCAATGCTCATAAACATGCTAAAATAACCGATGCCTTCTCCTTGACGTGAATAAGGAATTAGCGTCGAGGCTATTGTACTAGTAGCTGTCGATGCAACAGCATAACTCATTCCGTGAAGGAAACGAATTACCAGGAATAATACAATCCCATTAGATCCGAAGTAACCAATACAGGCGATTAGAAATATGGTTAGCCCAATAACCGCCATTTTCTTTTTGCCGAATTTATCGACCCATTGTCCCGAAAAAGGACGGATCAATACTCCCCCTATTACATAGATAGTAATCGCTAACCCCATTTGCTGCTGATTCCCGTGTAAGCTTTCCTTTACGTATAACGGGAATGCAGTTGCCAGAATGTAAAAGGTCAGGAACATAAAAAAACTACTTAAGCAAACAACAATAAAATTCCGGGTCCATATTTTCTCTCTAATCACAACAGACTCTCTCCATCCTACCTATAACTTTTTATATGTTACAATAGTATAGGACTGAAAATTAATTAAGTAAAATACATATTATATGATCGATAGATCACATTAGAGTTATAAGTAAAGTGAGGTTTTTGTTATGGAATTCCTTCAGCTTCAATATTTTCAGGCAGTTGCACGCCATGAACACATGACTAAGGCCGCAAAAGAATTAAATGTATCTCAGCCCTCCCTTAGTAATTCCATACAGCGTTTAGAGAAAAACTTAGGTGTTCCCTTATTCGAGCGACAAGGCAGAAATATAAAATTGAACGAATTCGGAAAAACCTATCTGCAACGTGTCGAGCAAGCTTTTATGGAACTTGAAGAAGGACAGCGTGAGCTCACAGATATGGCTGGACTTGAACATGGTGTAATTTCCATTGCGGCCACACTCCCGTATGTATTGCCCACTTTACTAAAAGAATTTCTTACCCTTCATCCGTATGTACGGATCATCCAACGTCAGCTCGGCTCTGCGTTAGAAATGAGAAATGATTTAGAGAGTGCAGCGATTGATTTTTGCATATCATCTACACCTGTTACCGGACCAGATATCGAGTGGCTTACCTTAGCAGAAGAAGAATTATGTTTAACTGTGCCCAAGAATCATCGCTTTGCTAATCGAAAGAGTATTTCTTTGATAGAAGCTGCAGGTGAGAATTTCATTTCTTTATCTTCTAGATATAATTTCCGTGAAATTTCAGATGAATTTTGCCGACAAGCTGGATTTGAACCTCAAATTACGTTCGAGCTTGAAGAAGTAAGCGCCATTCAAACCCTAGTAGAAATGGGACTAGGAATCACCTTCACCCTCCCTCTCTCCTTAGGCAGAAGAAGTCAAAATACAGAAATTGTTCAATTAAAAATAACAGAACCACTATGTCAACGCTCTTTTGGCATCGCATGGAGCAGAAAGCACTTTTTATCGCAAGCAGCTATACATTTCCGGAAATTTGCTGTGGATTTTTTCAGTAAACCTCATGAATATAATTAAGGTAAAAACTACTATGCTAAGCATTTTTAGTTATACCAAGATGATTGTAAAACGTACATATCTGCATAAATCCCTTTATTATTTATTAAGTCTTGATGCTGCCCCACTTCAGCTATACTTCCATTATCAATAACATAGATCGTATCAACATTTTTCGCCCAGCCCAGTCTATGTGAAATGAAGATGGCAGCTTTATCTTGGCAGATATCTAATAATTGTGTATAGATCTGCATCTCAGCATTCGGATCAATCGCAGAAGTAGGTTCGTCAAACACTATAAGATCCGCATCATTATATAACGCACGCGCTATCGCCAGCTTTTGCCACTGTCCGCCTGATAGCTGCCTGCTTCCTTCAAGCATTTGACCTAACCTTACATCTAGTCCCCCTAATTCGTAAAACAAATCCATCAGCTCACATTTTTCCAGAATACTTAGTATTTTCACATCGTCCGCCGAAGATTTGGCATCACCCAACAGGATGTTTTCTCTTAGTGTCATTTCGAATTTAATAGAATGCTGGTACACGACGGATACTTTACCTTGAGGTTCTGGACTGTCTTTCCAGTAAATAGATCCAGAACTAGCAGTGTACTGCCCTAATAACAATTTGATCAAGGTAGACTTTCCTGCTCCATTTTCTCCAACGATGGCTATTTTCTCACCGGGCTTTATGACCATATTGATGTTAGATAAAACAGACTTACTGGATTTGGCGTATTTAAAATAGACATTTGAAACGGTAATAGGAAGCATAGCTTCAGAGCTGTTATTGATATTATTTTTTCGGAAATCTCTATTTTTATAGGTAAGCACTTCATTTAAGTCATATAATTTACTGCTGCTGATGTAAAGCTTGCTTAGCGGCCAAGTCAAACTCATGATTTTACCACCACAAGTTAACAAAGCCAGAAATAATACTGAGATTGTCCCCACAGTAACTGTATTTGACTCCCCCATTTTACTTAACAGATAGACCAATACGATAAAAATAGCACTCGTCTGAACCATAGCCACAATCATCCCTGTTTTGATCTCGAATTTCCTGGCACTATACCTTTTATCATGCTGCTTTTTCATAAGCTTTGCCCAGAGATCCGTAAAATAGGAGATAGAGTTATAGATTCGCATTTCCCTAATCGCATTAGGATCTTCCAAAGTTACAGCTAGATAATCTCCCATTCTTCCGTCAAAAGTAAGCTCTCGCCCTGTTCTTCTAACTTTAATCTCTGTAAACATTCGAAAAGATAAAGTAGATACGATCATTAAACCCACCACCAGTGTGACAAAAAAATATCCACTTGTAGCCGATAACCAGATGATACTTATAAGTCCTGAGACATTCCCTACACTGGACACCAAAAAACCAGTAATTCCCTCTAAATCTTCTCCAACTATTGTTTTAGCTCTTTGCAGCTTGTCCCCAAACTCTTCATCATCAAAATCCTCAAAGTCAACTTGGTTTGCAATATCTATCAGCTCGGATTGGAAAGCGAGAGTTAGTTCCGCATTCATTCGACTTTTCATTATGTTGGTTATACTCACTGAACAGGCTTGTACCCCATGAATTAAAACAAACCATAGAATCGGAAGAAAGGTTATCGCACCAGCAGCTACTGCATTAATGATATGAACTTGAACAGAATACGAGTAAAAAGTTAATAATCCACTGATTACAGGAACTATGATCGTTATTGTTGAGATTGCTGGACTTTTTCCAATCATCCGTGCCAGTATCGTTAAAATATTCTTAAGGTCTCTTCTCAGCAGAATCTCTCCTTTCTCAGCCATATAAAGAGGACTGGCGGTTAAACATTCCCCTGTACTTACCATCCAACTTCATTAATTCTTCATGTGTTCCACTTTCAACGATTTCTCCATGCTCAAACAGAAAAATTCTATCAACGAATTTGGACATATATAGCCGATGTGTCACAATAATGGAGGTCTGCTGCTCTCCTAATTTCATAAAGGTTTCAAACGCCTGCTGTTCCGCGTAAGGATCAAGGGCTGCAGTAGGTTCATCAAAAATCGTAAGCGAGCCGTTGTTGAGGTAAGCACGTGCAATCGCAAGTCTTTGCCATTGTCCACCAGACAGATCGATCCCCCCAAACTGTGGACCTACTAAAGTGTCCAACGCAACACCATAAGAATCGGCTTCTGCTTTTCTCATCGCAGCTAATAATCTTGAATCGTCATACATGGCAGCAATATTCCCCATGGCTATGTTTTCTCGAATTGGTCTATGTAATTTAGTGAAATCCTGAAAAACAACTCTCACACCCTTTGTGACGTTATGAGCCAGAACTTCCTGCTCTCCATTAAACCACTGGATGTTTCCCGCTGTTGGATGATATAACCCTGCTATCAGCTTGATGAGCGTGGATTTTCCTGAACCATTCTCACCTACAAAAGCAACTCGTTCACCAGGTTTGAGGGTCATGTTTATATTTTTAAGCGTGTCCTGTGCATTGGTTGCATAACGATAATTCAACTGCTGAATTATGATCTGCATCGCATCGGTATTCCTTATGGAATCTTCCGGATCTCTTTGAACTTGCTCTTCAAGTTCCAAATACGCACTATACTCATTGAAGCGCACGCGACTTTTGGTCAGATCAGAATACATCCTTGTTAGTGCAGGAATGACAATAAATAATTGACTAGATATCTGAAGTAATAATACGAAAAGTCCGGCGCTCTGCCCGCTACCTCCAAGCGTAATTGCTAAAATAGCAATCGTAAGCCCGTTTAATAAAGTCATAGTTATACTTTGGGAGAAGCTTAAGGTCTCAGATAAAATAACTTTTCGGTGCATTTGTTTGAAATTCCCATTAAAGATCTCTTTCATTGTGGTAACCAAGTAGGAGGACATTCCGTACATTCTTACTTCCGGGAGGGTATTTCTACTAACCAGCAAATCAACGATATAATTAATCATTCGTACAGAGGAGGTTTGATTCGCTGAAATGGCCTCTACTTTCCGAGACATCCATCTGATGAGGTAAAGCTGCAGAATTTGTACTACTAAAATGAACATTGCCAGGATATAAAAGCCATAACAGGATAGGACTACGATTAGTGCGATCAATGTTATAAAGTGG
Source organism: Paenibacillus sp. FSL H7-0943 (assembly GCF_037963265.1). Taxonomy (NCBI): domain Bacteria; kingdom Bacillati; phylum Bacillota; class Bacilli; order Caryophanales; family Paenibacillaceae; genus Paenibacillus; species Paenibacillus sp. FSL H7-0943. The sequence goes on along the minus strand of NZ_CP150148.1, from coordinate 3,238,199 downwards.
ATTGTCACCCCGGTCCATTGATCTAACAAATCGATCAGGGAAAGCCTTTTTGCTTTTTCTCTAATCGTTTTTGTTGCGGGATCTTCCAATAAAGCCGTCGATAATTTAGAGGTCTTAGCCAAAATACTATGTTCCAGTTCATAAATACTAGTTGCCGTTAAATTGGTTACAGAAATGGCTCGAAGAGAACCATTGATGCCAGCCAGATATAAAATTAACATCAGTGAACTTACCAATAGTAAGATATGTAGGTAGGCGTTAGTCGTGAAGTTCTGAATGAGGTCAACCACATATTTCGTTATGAACAGCTCTGCAAATAGAATTGGTGGGCTCAGCAGGTTAGTGATAAAATATAAAAGTGAGTTTCTTTTGTCTTTTACATAGAGTAGTTTTACAACGTAGAGAAAGTCAGGCAGATAGCATCTCTCCTTAAGTGTATATTTTTCACTGAAAACTCTTTCCTTTTCAAACGTGGAATCTGATTATAACGTTAATTGTTTATAATTGGAAGAAGTAATTTCGAGCTTACCAAATTATAGGAGTGTGAATTCATGAAACTTCAATTCAACTTATTCCCAGGCGGATTATCTAAGGCGCTCACTATGAGCTATGATGACGGCCAGAAACACGATATCCGCTTGGCTGGTATTTTTGATCATTATGGAATCAAAGGGACCTTCCATTTAAATAGTGCAATGATCAATGCACCTGGGTTCTTATCGCCCGCTGATGTTAAGCATTCGCTCAGGAATCATGAAGTGTCCGCCCATTCCGTTACTCACCCACATCTAGAGCGTCTTCCTTTACCGATGGTAATTGAAGAGCTGTTCGAAGACCGTAAACGATTGGAAAAGCTGGTGGATTATCCAGTGCGAGGCATGTCCTACCCCTACGGTACATACTCTCAGGAGATAATTGCACCACTTCAGTCCGTTGGAATTGAATACAGCCGCACTGTTCACTCTACTAAACAATTTGATATGCCTCTTAATTTCATGGAATGGCATCCAACCTGCCACCATATTGAAGATCTGCATCAGGTTTGGGAGCGATTCACAATGGAAGGACCCTCCCAGAAACTAAGACTCTGTTATGTTTGGGGCCATAGCTATGAGTTCGCACAACAGAACAATTGGGAGCTAATCGAAACTTTTTGCCAACAAGCAGGTGGACATTCAGATATTTGGTACGCTACTAATATTGAGATTTATGATTATGTCACTGCCCTGTCTTCACTGAAATTAAGTGCCGACAAAACGATTATCCGCAACAATTCTGCCATAGATGTTTGGGTATCTATAAATGATCAACCCGTTCAGATTAAGGGTGGAAGTATGATGACAACGAAATAATCATAAATACATAAAAAAGAGCGATGTTCAACATCGCTCCTTTTTTGTACTAATTATATTGATGTGATTCCGAATTATTTCGCTAGAAGTGTATATGTCACTGTTTTTGCTTTTTCCTCAAGGATTGGCGTATAGGTGAATGTCAGCACATTCCCCTTACGGCTTTTCATCCCTAACATTCTGCTCAGAATGTATTGATCTCTGCCATCATTTACTTTATCCCATTCTTTACGATCCTCACTAGTAATCAGTTGTTCACTGAGATTGACGATTTCTCCTGTACTGCTGTAGACAATATATAATTGTGTTGTATCTAATAAGCGAACAAGTGCCACATCCTCTGCGGCGTACTCCACTATGAAATCACCGGTTGCCCCGGTTAATTTCTCCATCTCAAACAACTTGCCCAAACCGCCATCCTTAGTAATATACTGAACGTTCTTCCCATCGGTCATATACACCTGAGTGGAGGGCACTTGAGGCGCATGAGGATAAGCAGAGATCATATAATGATAATCCATTTGCTTAATTATTGTACCTGCTTGAACTAGTACCTGATAGCTGTTGCTGAAATCATTAAACATTGCATAGTGATTGTCCGTTAACTGGAGTAAGTCCGTGCCATTTCCAAGTTTTTTAATCTCAAATCCATGATTGTAAGCTGACTCCTTAAGGGGTAGTTGGCCAATAATTACTGGTTTCCCGGCTGCCGTAGCCCGGTAATATAAATTAGCGTTTTTTTGAGATATCCAATAGGATCTACCTTCTACAGAAGCAGCAACAAATCTAGGTTCATCTACGATTTGGATAACCCCATCCGTTTTATTGAGCGCGGTTTTACCCCCAAGTACACTGACTGCAGAGACCAATGGCAAGTACAACGAACCTTTTATGATACGAGGAGATTTTGTTAATGCCATCGCTGCCCCGTTCACTTTTGACGTTGCAGCACCCGCGGTGAAGATGACTTCACGCTCTGGACGTACCAGCTTGGCCATTTTGGATTTTTGATCCCACGATAACGTATAACCCATAGCATCTGCGAGTGATTTCAAGGGTACAAAAGTTGTATTCTCCGCGATCACTTGTTTACTGCTGATTCCAATTTCTTTATAGTTAAATTGAATTTGCTTGTCTGCTTGCGCAGATACCGATCCATATCCAGTACTTAAAATCAAAACAGCAAAGATCCCTAGCGTTACCTTCCATTTATTCATATCTATCCGTCTCCTTCGACATTATAATCATATGTAATTAGACGGAAGATAATGGAAAAAGTTTCTTCTCACCCTCTAGCAAACTCATAAAATGCCAAAGCATCCTCCCAAGTTGGGAATCCTGCTTGCGCCAGTTTATCGCTGCCCCCGCCTTTACCATTATAGCTGCCAAGATGAGCTTTGAAAAAAGCTCCACAGGAAATCTCCGTGCTCCCGTTCTGCGCAAAAACAACCTTATTCTCCGCAGAAGTAGCTAATAATACAGGAAGATCACATTTCGAAGTCAGCTTATTAGCTAAGCTCTGTAGATCTTTTAGAGATTTACCCTCAAATACTTGTGCGATCATCTTTCCCGCTTGCTCATTTAAAAGCTCTTGCACAACATAGTCGTCATTTTTTTCTTTAAGCAGGTAAATTTCAGCTTGCAGCAGCTTTTGTTCATTTTCCCATTTTTCAATTCGATCAATAATCTCATCTTTGCCTGTGTTGAATTTGGAAGATAGTGTACCAAGGATTTGCTGACTAGTATTAAATTCCTCTAAAGCACGATATCCACATTTAAAATAAATCCGCGTGTTCGCTTTTATTTTCTCAGCTTTCAAAAGCTTAATCATTCCAATTTCACCCGTTGAGGACACATGTGTCCCCCCACAAGCGTTGTATTCAACATCTTTGATCTCAACAATCCGGATGTTCTCTGTCACTTTTGGCTGTTTAACCAATTTAAGCTGTGAAGCCTCTTCCCCTGTTACGAAATAGCTGAGAATATTGTGATTTAAGTAAATCTGCCGATTAACTTCTCTCTCTATGGAGTACAGTTGATCAGCAGACAGTTCTGGCACTTCTATATCAATAGTGCAATAGTCCTCACCTAAATGAAAGCTTAAGGTCATAAAGTTATATTTTTCTAGACAAACCGCTGAGAGCAAATGCTGGCCACTATGCTGCTGCATATGGTCAAATCTTCTATTCCAATCGATCTGACAAGTTACCGATTCCTCATTAGGTAAACGTTCCAGCTTATGCAGTACAAGCTCTTCCTCACTGATTACATCAAGCACAGGGATTCCCTGAATAGCTCCAAGATCACAGGGTTGTCCACCACCATGCGGATAAAAAGCCGTCTCCTCTAAAAGAACATAAAGACCATCTTCTCGTTCTATGGTTTCAGTCACACGGGTTTGCCAATCAGTCTGGTATGTAGAATTGTAGTATAGTTTGTTGGTCATAAATGGTTTCCTCTCTTTTTTACGTTATCGACATATTAAGTTTATAGTATCATAACGGATAGTTTGAATCTTATTATTTCAAAAAAACCAGCTCCACGCAAAAACTGCGTAGAACTGGTATAAGGGTAATTAACAAGAACAAGTAGCATCTTTTAAATTTCTAATGGCAATTGCATTTAGTCGAAGCGCCTCTACTATTGAGTCTCTTACTGCTAACAATTCAAATCTTTCACGACTGCCAATAGGCAACCTGCAAAGAATGGCTTCAATTCTTTTAAGACTTTCTTTCAGAATCACTCTTTGCTTACGCAATGCGTTCAAAGCTCTTTGAATTTTTCTCTTCTCTGCAGCAGTCATAAACTACCACCTCTTTTCGATTGTGATAGTATATGAGATGCTTATTCCCCCTTATTTGCTTGTACAATCCGGAAACCAAATAACTATATTTACTCTTTTTTGCTAGCTTCCATGATAGGAACGGACCAGTCTACATTAGTATACATTCGATTGTTTATCGTGCGTACTAATTGAAGCTGCTCGGGAATTTGTGTAAGGCCTTCGGCACGGAATTGGAAATATTTCTTTTGATTATTTGACTGAGACTCGATAAATTCAATATAACCATCTTTCCATCCTACCCCTTTAGTAGTAAAAGCTCCTTGTTCAGTGAGTTTGTACTCCTTGCCATCTAGTGTCTTAAATATCCATTCACTATTTAAAAACTCATTTCTCAATCTTCCTCTAAAATGTAATACACCTTCCTTCGCTGATACATTGTTATCGGGAGATGACTCCACTGTAAAATCATTTAACATCAGTTCATCCCCGTCAAATGCAAAGGGAATCGGCTGTTCTTTCAACTTGGCAGGTTCAAATTGCACACTAGAACCATCCTTCTCTGGGATGAAATATCCATCCAATACGAAAGTATAAGGCGTATCCTGAGGTAAATATTTAAACGTATAGCTCCAGTGCATAAGTCCCTTTGTTGCCCCGGGAAGGTTAGAGTAGGACATCACGCTATTCTTATTAGGAAACTTTCTAGCATTAACACTGTGAATCTCTTCGCCTGCTGTATCCTCAAAATGGAATTTCAATCCCTGTTGCTTCCATAGTTCGCCAGGAGAACGGGTCAATGCCTCTTCACTCAATTGCGTATCAAACTCAAAACGAACACCTTGCACCATATGAGTTAATTTTTTCAAGGTCACAGTTAAACCGTCCGGGGAGGTGTAGATACCCGTTAGTGGCATGGAGGTTGTTTGTTTATTCGCTTCTGTCATATCCATAGAAAAATTGAAATTCCAATCGCCTTTAAGAGTAGGGATGTTCTTGCGTTCACTTCCCAATTCAGTAATATGACCTTCGACCGTAATTCGATCAGTTTGCAGAGGTTCAGTGAAATTAGCGATCAAATAGTAAAAGTCACTGGTAAATCCTATATCGTATAACTCCCCAACAACCTTCCCTTGATCATCCTTAATCGCAATACTGTTCCCATCATTAAGGGCCAACCGCTTTTTATCATGCTTTCCATCTGGTCCAAACAACTGTAACGCAACAATTACCCGTGTAGGATCTGCCACTGCTTCATCTATTTTGATTGTGTAGCCCTTATCCTTCACCTTAATATTAGGATGCTCTACCAACCCAAATTCTTGTGCCCGTAGAAGGCCAATGTCCATGTTGTTTTTTACAAAAAGAGAACGTAAAGTCTCTGCCAGTGTAGGAACGGAATATAAGATCACGGCACTTAGCACAACCAGTAACAACGCCGCACCCATAAATAATCTCAGCAACTTATTGCGCTTCGGATGCTTGCGATTCCTTTGTGTTGGAGTGAATTCCTCTAGCTCTACTTGTTCCAAAGAAGCCATTACTTGAGCAGTAAATGAATCTGGTAAGCGCTCTTCATACATAGCCTGCGACCATTCAGCTTGTTCTTCAAGCTCTGCTTCGTAGATCATATTACAATGCGTACAAGTTGCCATATGTTCAGCTACGGCTTGATCTCGAAAGATAGATTTGCTTAAAATATATTCTTCGATCTCATAGGAATTTAAGCACCTCATCGGTCTTCACCTCCTGGAGTGTAATTAGCTGCTTCAAACGCTGTTTAGCCCGGTATAAATCATTTTGAATCTTGCTTAATGGAACATCTAGAACCATACACATTTCTTCATAGCTTAAATCATTGGTATAACGAAGCAGTAAAGCCGTACGATAATTAGACGGGAGCTTCTGCATCAGGTGAAGCAGCTCTGTGCGATGCTCCGATCGCATTAATTCTTCTTCTGGATTATCCGAAAGAGAATGTTCGGCATTGTCTTCCGGCAAACTCGCTGTCGGTCGGTCTTTTTTCCACAAATCCTTCAGTAAATTAGTCGCGATAGCATATAGCCACGCCGCAAAATTCTTATCCAAATCATGTGAGGCCAGCTTGCGGTAAGCTTTAATAAAAGTCTCCTGCGTTATGTCTTGTGCATCTTGATGATTGGCTCCCATTCCTCGCAAAAGCCCATAAATTTTATTCTTATATCGATTTACAAGATACGAATAGTCTTCTTTATGTCCATCGAGAACATTTTGGATCCATAGCCTCTCATCCTCTTTTTCAACTTTCGGTACATGTCCCTTCACCTTGAAGCCTCCTTGAAGCACGATACTATATAGACGATCCCTATTAAAAAAACTCTCACTTTATACAAAAAAAAGTAGATCTTCAAATAAAACGAAGACCTACTGTGTAATCTACCGATTACGTTTTAGAACAAAATACAACAATTGATCCATTTCTAAAGCCATAGAATCACTGAAGCGCTAAAGAAACCACTTTACTCCAATAAATTAACTCTTCATCCCTGCCATATGCCCCGATACATTGAAATCCTAATGGCATGTTATTTATAGAGGCAGCTGGAATACTCACCGCAGGCGCTCCAGCATATGACCAAATGGCCGTCATTCCGGTCCATCCGGTTCGTGAACCCCACAGCGGAGCTGTTCCTGCCTGAGCTGGCGAAATCCACAAATCAATCCCCTGTGACTTCTGCACATCTAAAAGATCATTTCTGAGCTTGATTTGTCCGCTACGATATCCTTCCAGTTCTTCCTCAGTGATGGTTCGTCCAGATAAAATAGCCTGCCGTACGGTATCCTCATAAAGATCTTTATAAATATCAAATAGTGAATGATGGACTTGCGCCATTTCTCCGTGAACAAACCGCACCATGGCATCTCCGTAGATAAAGCTATCTTCCCACGGCATCGCAACTGTTTTTATGCTGAACCCTGCTTCCTCAAGCTTCTTAAGCTGCTTCTGAAAGGTTATCTTGGTGTCATCCTCCAATAATGTCATGTATACACCTTCGGGTATCCCTAGCACAGGTTTACGAGCTTCATTAAATGGTTTCCATTCTGTTACTAGCTCCGCGGCGAGAAAGTCCATACCCTCCATATCCTGAGTGAAAAATCCAAACGTATCAAAAGATGGCGACATCAATTGGACACCATCTATAGGGATACGCCCATAACTAGGTTTAAAGCCGACCACTCCGCAAAATGAAGCAGGTGCCATAACAGAACGCAAGGTTTGTGTACCTATCGCAAATGGACAGATACCCGCGGCAACCGCAGCAGCAGAGCCTGCACTAGAGCCGCCAGGCGTATGATCCAGCTGATGAGGATTGCGGGTTGTGATAGGTCCGGCATAAGCAAATTCCTCCGTCACTGTTTTGCCGGTGAACCAAACCCCTTTTTGCCGAAGCTTTTGAATAAAACTGCCCTCAGACTTCGTCAAAGCTTGTGGGGGAAGGTTCGACCCTGCACAGGTAGGCAACCCGTCTAAGTGAATTAAATCTTTGATTCCAACAGGTATTCCATATAGCGATGGTTTAGGAAATTCCGAATACTTCTCTCTTACCCTAGCCACTTCATTTTTTATTCTATCTGCTCGGTTCTCCTCTGGCACAAAAGCACGCACGTGTGGTTCTACCTTATCGTAAAGATCTAAATATTGTGTAAGATATCTATCCATGGTCACATCTGAGGTCTTATTGCCCTGAGCAAACTGAGCTAACGAAGATTTATTAATGTACATGTCTGATTGGAGCCCTCCTTAATATTCACTTAAACCAGGAAGCCATTTAAAGATGATTGTATTAATTTGGAACAGCTTCATGTTACTAGGTAACCTTATCTATGGCTATACTTTAGTTCTCTATTTCTATTTTCATCCACAATATTGATTACACGATCCACCCACCCTTGATAAAATTGCTCCTCATGAGAAACCAGAATCACTGTACCTTTAAATTGGATTAAAGCATTCTGTAAAGCATCTTTTGTTTCGGCATCTAAGTGATTAGTGGGCTCATCTAAGATTAAGAAATTGCATGCTGTAAGCAATAAAAGACACAGCTTAACTTTGGATTGTTCGCCACCGCTGAGTGTACGGATAGGCTGTGTAACGTGACTATCTTTTACAACACATAATGCTAGATGACGACGTATTTCCTTAATAGTCAATTTTAGATAAAACGATGAGACGATTTCAATAGGTGTCATGTTATCGTTTTCCCAAATTAAATTTTGCTCGTAGTAACCAATAGAGACTTGTTCCGCAAAGCGGAATGCCCCGTCAACACTGGGGATTTGACCAACTAATGTTTTCAGAAATGTTGATTTTCCGATGCCGTTAAAGCCTGCTATGACTATCTTTTGTCCTCCTCGAATGGAAAATGTTAATTTTGGCAGCAGCGGCTTATCGTATCCAACCACAAGATGGTCTACTCTAAGCGCAACTTGTGCATTAACAGGAAGCTCTTGAAAACGGATAGATGCTTTAGTGACAAACGTCGGTGCTTCGATTCTCTCCATACGATCCAGCTGCTTCTGACGGCCACGGGCGATTCTAGAATTAACACCAGCACCATTTTTCCGGATATATTGCTCAGTGGCTTCAATTTTTTTCTGCTGTGCATGGTACTGCCGGATATGGCTTTCTCGAAAATGCTCCTTCTGTCTCAAAAAATCAGCATATTTGCCATGATATTTTTTAATCGTTTCCCCTTCAATATCGCAAATGCTTGTTGATATTTTATCGAGAAAAGTGTAGTTATGAGAGACCACAATGAAGGCTTGATCGAACGCTATCAGATATTCAGCAAGCCAGTTAATATGCGTGGTGTCGAGATAATTGGTGGGCTCGTCGAGCAATAACACATCAGGTTGTTCAAGCAACAGCTTTGCCAATATAACTTTGGTTCGCTGCCCCCCACTAAGCTGATCAATAGGACGGTCCATCCCCATTGCATTTAATCCTAGCCCCGTAACCACTTTACTGATATTGCTCTCGATAGAATAATAGTCGAGCGCCTCAAGTCGTTCCTGAAGGTCTGCTGCCTTCTGCAAAAGCACTTCATTGCCAGTAACAGCACATTCCGCATAAAGTGCATTCATCTTTTCTTCCATTTCGTATAATTCAGTGAACGCTCTCCTTAAATAACTTTGAACGGTACCTGACCCATCAATAACCGCGTATTGATCAAGATGACCTATTTTGATATTGGGCTGCCATTTAATCGTTCCACCATCAGGAATCACCTCGCCTGTCAGAATACCAATCAATGTGCTTTTCCCTGTTCCATTCTGACCCACTACACCTACATGCTCCCCTTTGTAGACTTCCAAAGAAACCTGTTTATACAGCACTTTATCACCAAAAGCATGTGATACATTAGAAACCTCAAGTAAACTCATTTGCTTTCCTCTTTTCTATAATTGTTTTTAAGCACAAAAAAAAGCAGAAGACACCGCGCCCTTGGGCGCAAGCCTTCTGCTTATTAGTGCACGAATAGACGGCACAAATAGATAATTGTCAGTTTGGAAACTGAACATTATAAACACAAAAGGCTGTAGACGAAAATTGTCTACAGCCTCTTAATCATTAACATCGGAAGATGGCGTAATCAAATAAGCATGAATAATCACACTAAAATGACCTAGCTATCTTTCGATGATATAAAAAGCGATTCGCTTTTTGATTAAGCTCCGGACAACGTTTCATCGTTTGTATCCGATTGTTCGGAGCAGCTTCTGGTATATAATTTTTCAGTTTCCACATGAATCATGTTGAACCATCCCTTCGTTTGGCTACATTTTAAATCGTGTAACCGCACTTGTCAACCATCATCCGAGAGGTCCTCTTATTTTTTGCGGGGGCGTTTGACCGTACCGATCCTAGTTCCTTGAGGAATTGTAATGAACTGGCTCTTCGATACACCGATAAGCTGTGAAGTATAAATACTACTATGTCCGGAGAATAAATAACTCACCACACAAGCGATAAACATGTATATGGCTCCTTCCGAACCAAACAGCTCGATCCCCATTAAGAAGCAAGCGATAGGCGTGCTAGTAGCTCCACAGAAGACAGCAATAAAACCGAGGGCACCTAAAAAGGGTCCATACACATGTAATATTTCAGCCAAAGCATTGCCTAGTGTGGCACCAATCACAAATAACGGAGTAACCTCACCACCCTGAAATCCTGATCCTAAGGTAAAGGCAGTAAAGATCAGCTTCCATAAAAAAGCGAACGGTGAGATATCTCCCTCAAAAGAATCCTTGATTAATGGAATTCCGAGGCCTAAGTAATCACGAGACCCTACAAGGAATACTAAGACAATGATAATTAATCCACCTACTGCACCTTTTATCATTGGATTGCTTATCCTGGCGGTGAAGGTTCTTTTTAGAAAATGAGTCAGTTCACTGAAAAGCATACTCACGAGACCAAAAATTACAGAGGCCAATACCACTTTTAGAATAATCATTAAACTTAAGGCTGGAAATTCATTCACTACATAGTGTGTATGATGAACGCCCCACAATCGAGTGGTGACCAGATCACCAACAAAGCTAGCCACAAAACATGGAAGTAATGCCTGTTGGCTAATAAGTCCAATGGTTACTACCTCTAGACCAAATAAGGTTCCAGCCAGCGGTGTTCCGAAAATAGAACCAAAGCCTGCACTGATCCCGCACATTAACAGTATCTTACGATCCAGAGGACTGATTTTAATCAGCTTTCCGAACCATTCCGCAAGGCTTCCGCCCATTTGAACAGCTGTCCCTTCACGCCCAGCGGATCCACCAAACAAGTGGGTTACTAATGTTCCGAACAACACCAATGGAGCCATTCGCAAAGGTATAGTCTCTTGGCCGTCCTGAATTTGTTCTATAATAAGGTTATTTCCTTTAGCGCTGTTTTTTCCGTAACGCATATATAGGAAACTAACAAATACTCCCCCAAGAGGCAACAAATAAAGTAGCCCTGGATGCTCTAAACGTACATCTGTTACGTAATCCAAGCTTTTTAGAAAAAAAGCAGAGGCGGTGCCGGATAAAATACCAACTACACTGCCGAGCACAATCCATTTGATAAATGTACTCCAAAGAGCAAAATAACTTCGCTTCTTAGTGATTTCAAACCATCGGGTAGACCATGGATTCATCTCGACAGCTCCTAAGGACAAAATAAATTAGTCTCAACAATAAAACAGACTCCTACCAGGGAAGCTCACACTGGTAGGAGTCATTAGTCTCAGAGAGACAGTTACGGCGAACTCCATCGCCCTTTATAAAACTTAAATTATTCTTCTTCTGAATCTACGTTATGATACACTTGTTGAACATCTTCCAGGTCTTCCAAAGCATCAATCAATTTCTCGAATTGAGCTTGAGCATCTTCTGGGAGTGCCACATAGTTTTGTGGAAGCATGTTTAACTCAGCAACAGTAAATTCAGTGATGCCTGCATTCTTGAATACTTCTTGCACTGCATTGAACTGATCAGGCTCTGCATAAACAATAACTGCATCATCCTCTTCCAGCACATCGCGTACATCAAGTTCTGCATCAAACATCATTTCAATTACTTCATCAGCAGTTTTACCTTCCACACCTATAACGGCCGTAGAGTCAAACATGTAAGCTACTGATCCGCTGACACCCATATTTCCGCCATTCTTACTGAAGGTTGAACGGATCAATGGAGCTGTCCGATTAACGTTATTTGTGAGCGCATCAACGATGATCATTGAACCGCTAGGTCCAAATCCTTCATAACGAAGCTCTTCATAATTTTCTTCAGCGCTACCTTTAGCCTTATCAAGCGCACGGTCAATGATCGCTTTTGGTACATTGTAAGTTTTTGCACGTTCTAATACAACTTTCAGGGCCCGGTTCGCTTCTGGATCGGGTTCACCCTTCTTTGCTGCTACATAAATCTCAACACCAAACTTTGCATAAACACGACTTGTGTTTGCGTCTTTGGAAGCTTTCTTTTCTTTAATATTATTCCACTTACGACCCATATTGTTCCCGCTCTCTTTCAACATGAATTAAAAACAATTGTTACTTATTATACCCTTCTTCGATAGCTCTAGTAAAGTGCAGTAGTAGGTTAATCCTCTAAGCTGTCACAATACAGATAGAAAAAGCCCCTGATTCGATCAGGAGCCTGCTAATTTTTTATAGATTACTGCCAAATTTCATCTGCAATCTCTTTAATAAACTGCAGTTTATTCCATTGCTGTTGATCTGTCAGATGGTTTCCTTCTTCCGTAGAGGCAAAACCACATTGTGGGCTCAGGCACAACTGATTAATATCCACATATTGCGAAGCTTCTTTAATCCGTCCAATGATTTCTTCTTTATTCTCAAGCTCACCTGACTTCGAACTGAACAAACCTAAAACTACTTGTTGATCTTTAATAAATCTAAGGGGTGCAAAGTCTCCGGCCCGATCCGTATCGAACTCCAGGTAGAAACCATCTACATCCACCGTTCCAAATAACACTTCTGCGATAGGCTCGTATCCGCCGGATGCTGCCCAAGTGGACGCGTAGTTCCCACGGCATACATGCATCGTGATAACCATATCTGCTGGATGATCTTTTATCGCTTCGTTATTTACAAATGCGTATAACTTAGCGATTTCGTTAACATCTACACCCTCTTTTTGACGGGCTTCCCAATACCCTTTATCACAGAGCATCCCCCAAGTGCAGTCGTCCAATTGCAGATTACGGCAACCTGCCTCGTAGAAATCGCGAATAACTTCACGATAAGCTGCAGCAATATCAGCCACTAATTCATCCTGGTTGTCGTAAACAGCTACAGTAGTCTTTTGGTTGCGCTGAAGTTCAGCAAGGAACTGCGCTGGCGAAGGAATCGTTTGGCGCGCTACTACATCATTTCCCGCTATGCTAACCAATTGTCTGTAGTCAGCGATCATTGGATGGTTAGTCCCACGGATTTTACCGGATAATTCTGCAGTTTCCGCTCTGGTCTCTACACCATTAAACAGGTAGCCCACTGGGCTGACTTTCTTTGTTACCCCTTCAAGGCCCCACATAAAATCTAAATGCCACCAGGAGCGGCGGAACTCTCCATCCGTTACACCTTTTAATCCAACCGCTTTTTGTTTTTTCACAACTCTGGCAATCTCTGTATCTTCTACCTTGCGCAATTCATCAGCGGAGATTTCATTATTTTGATATTGGACACGAGCTCTCTTAATCGTTTCCGGACGTAAGAAGCTGCCAACGATATCTACTCTGAATGGCACTTCAGTTCTTTGTTTTCCTTTTTGGATGGTACTCATAGGGGTTCGTCCTCCTTCATTGTCTGTGCTTTTCTGTTGAATTCACTATAGCACTGTACAATCAGGACAGGGTAACTCCTAAAAACTATGGCCTACCATAAGCTTACGCTATAGCAGGCCACCAAATTAGCTTATTTAATTATAACCAGACCTCTCGGGCGGTTTCGATCACAAGGCGTATTTTATCCCACTGCTCTTCTTCAGTTAGAATATTTCCTTCCTCCGTAGAAGCAAATCCACACTGAGGGCTTAGGCACAGCTTCTCAATATCTACATATTGCGCGGCTTCTTCGATTCTTGCCTTAAGCTGCTCTTTACTCTCCAGACCCCCATGTTTAGTTGTTACTAATCCCAACACTACAAATTGGTCTTTAATAAATCGTAAGGGCTCGAAATCGCCAGCTCGTTCATTATCATATTCCAAGAAAAAGGCATCAACTTTGGTATTGGAAAAAAGCACCTCGGCAACAGGCTCATAACCGCCAGCAGCGAACCAAGTGGAGCGAAAATTACCTCGGCAAACGTGCAGCGCAATGGTCATATCATGCGGACGATTCGCAATACTCTCATTGATCAGCCTAACGTAATCCTTTGCTAACTGATCGGGATCTGTACCTCTACTTCGTAAATGGGCGCGATGTCGGCCACTGCTCAGCGTTCCCCAAGTTGTGTCGTCTAACTGAAGATAACGGCAGCCTGCATCGTAAAAGGCTTGAATCGCAGTTTGGTAAACCGCGATGATATCTTGAAATAGAGTTTCCTTATCAGGGTAAACTTCATTTCCATTAAACTCCTCCACAAAGTGAAATAGGGCAGGTGAAGGGATCGTCATTTTGGGTAACCGGTCTCCCGCCATTTCCTTGAGCTTTATAAATTGCTGTAGCATGGGATGATCTTCAAAGGAAATCCGGTCCACAATTCGGAATGATTCTGCACGCTGAACCGTTTCGGCTCTTCCATTCCCTTGGTTTAAGTTAATCTTTTCAGTTCCTTTAATTCCGACAAAGAAATCAAGATGCCACCAGGAACGGCGAAACTCACCATCTGTTACTGCTAATAATCCTACTTCCTTTTCTAATTCCAGTAGTTTAGCAATCTCAATATTCTCTATTTCATTAAGCTCACTACCTGTAATTTCACCATTCTCATATTGGAGGCGGGCTGCTTTAATCTCTTCCGTACGCAAGAAGCTGCCGACGATATCATAGCGAAAGGGTGGAGCATTTCTCTGGGTGCCAGTTACGGGTCTAATCATACCGATCCTCCTACAGCTATAGTAAAAAATGATTTAGATCAAAATAACTTCCGGAAACCAAGTCATTTAAGATTTCTATATACTTGGATGCCATCACACTAGGTCTTCGATCTTTATGCGCAATCCAACCAACCGTAAATACTTCATTACTCTCAAATGGAATCGTCTTCAGTCCATTACCGTTCAGATCGGATGCCATGATTCCTGTACCCACTGTATAACCGTCCGTGCCCATTAATAAATTGGTCAAGGTTGCCCGGTCATTCACTTTAATATTCTTCTCAATCTGAGAAAAACTTAACATTTCCTCCGAGAAGTGAAGTGAATTGTTCTCACCCTGTTCAAAAGTAATATACGGAAAAGGTAAAATATCGTCCTGCGAGATCCTTTCCTTCTGGGCAAGCGGATGTCCAGTTCTAACATAAAGATGTGGGTCAGTATTAAAGAGTGGCGTGAATTTCAGATTACCGTCACTGAACAGCTTATTCATATGCTTATAGTTGCTCTCGTTAATATAAAGAATCCCCAAATCGCTACGGAGAGTACGCACATCTTCGATGATGTCGTAGGTTTGCGTCTCTCTCAAGCTGAAGTTGTACTCTGAGACATCACTTTGCTTCATGAGACTCACAAAAGCATCTACCACAAAAGCATAATGCTGAGTCGAAATGGAAAAATAGATTGGGCTACGCTTTTTCCCAGTATAACGATTCTCCATAAGCTCTGTTTGTTCAATGATTTGACGGGCATATCCGAGAAATTCCATTCCTTCTACAGAAATGCTGATTCCACGGTTCGTCCTTTCAAAGATGGTAATCCCAAGTTCATTTTCAAGCTCTTTAATAGCGTTGGACAGGCTCGGTTGAGAAACAAAGAGTTTCTTTGCCGCCTCATTCATGGAGCCACTATTTGCAATTTCGATAGCGTAGCGGAGCTGCTGCAACGTCACTCCTATTCCCCCTGTTCCAGACCTATTCGTACTACATTCTGTTTCATACTAGCTGATATCGTAGCATAAATACACATCTCATTCCAAGATAATCCTTATTATGTGCCCAATAACGCGTACTTATTGTGTTCTCTTTTTCCCAGCATCAATCTTGGCAGGATCTAGTCCTTTCCAAATATTTGGCATATCAACCTGTTCTGGATGCTCAAAAACTAAAAAAGCTGTAGGCAAATACCGCTCACCATATTGGGATGAGGGTTTATTCATAATCTCATTATCTTTTACTAGTACCGTAGAAGATCCACCATCCAGATTAGCCGCTATCACAGCTCCATGCTTAAGCAAAATTTGCTGCACATCATAGAGATTTGCTCCAATACTATAAGTAGGCTGTCGTCCGTCAATTACCACAAAAATAATAGCGCCATCTGCCCGCTGACCCATTGCTGTTCTAGGTGCAATCCCCCAACCTTCCGCTGCATTCTTAATCAATCCTTTGCCATTAACGATTAGCCGCGGGCTAAAAGTAACTGCCTCCTGAACCCCCATTTTACTAATCTCATCTAGCGTATAATTCCCGGCAACCATTTTTCCTTGTTTATCCAGACCAACAATCTGTGTAGATTTTTTACCGCCAAGACCGTTGTAATATAACTTACCTTGTGAGACTACAATTCCTATGGGTTTAAACCCGTTACCTTTCCAGTTCGGATCAGCGAACCCACCACCGTTAACTCCAGCGATAGCGCCTGTACGCTTCGCCATACTGGTTACTTTTTCACCTGAACCAATCTTATTAGGTATTCCTAGTCGGACTTTGGTTGGATCATTAACAATCATTACATATCCGGTATAGCCACTGCCTGAGACATTCTCAATCTCGACAAGCGGCTTCTCTACCACCTCAGGTTCGGGAGCGATCGTATGTGTATCTATTTCGTCCCCCATCTCTTCAAAACGGGCGGTATATTCGGTTACCCGTTCCTTCAGTTGATCTTCACCTATAATATATTTAGCCATATAGCGATGTTGTGTTGTAATTAACGTATCTGCGATTGTATAACGTAAGTTCTGAGCCGAGGGTGCAAAATAAAGCCATCCACCAGCAGCGATCATTAAGAATAAGCAGAATAAAAAAACTTTGGATAAGGTGCGAAAAAAACTCCGTTTCTTCCGCTTTTTTATTGGTTTCTTTACAGGTTTCTTATTGCGTGCATTGGAACGTTGAGGTAATGATGAAGTGCTCACTTCTGAGTATTCCTCCCTAAATATTACTAATTTGATAATATGTACAACTCGTCCTTATCATAGACGATGATTTTCGTTAAAAGTTTCTGTTTGAGTAATAGTCAGCATTCAAAAACAAAAAAACGAGCAGGTTTCCAATATCTTGGCTTCCTGCTCACATATAGCTAATCAAATTCTAATGTCTTCCTACTCCCCCGCCGCCGCTAGCGCTACCGCCGCCACCTGATGAGCCACCACCGCCGGAATAACCGCCGCCACCTGATGAGCCTCTATCATCATCATCTGAGTAGCTGCGGCTGGATGAGCTTGAAGAATGTCTTCCTGCTCCTCCACCACTGCTGGAACCTCCACCACCATGGTTCTCGTTGCTTGAGGAATACCGTCCTGCACCGCCACCGTTAGTAGAGCCTCCGCCACCACTGTTTCCCCAGAAACTTGATTGCGAATTGTTTGTATTCCTATGGTGGTGATGATAATAACGTCTGTGCCAGCGTCTGCCATAACCGTAATCCGCTTGACCATGCCAAGGACCATAACGGCGTATATTCCTTTGGCTATATGGATTAAATGGCAAACCATACATTTCTATATATCTATTGCGTCGTGAAGCAGTAAATCCAAATAAGATAAGCGAACCAAAAATCGCTGAGAAAATTAGAAAAGCCTTGCTTTTACTAACCCCCTCACCTCCACTTGTAGCTGTAGTAGAGGAAGTACCAGAATTCGTTGTAGTTCCAGGATTAACTTTGTTTCCGTTGTTTCCTGTGACTCCTTGCGGATGATCCGCTCTCGCTAACAAGAAGCTGTAGAACGAATTAACTGTCGTTGTAGCTCCCGTTCCGTAATTTTTTTTCACAAATTGGGGTTCAAGCACGGTATTTAAAATATTACTAATAGCCTCATTGGTTAAAACCTTGTCGATATCCTTGCCTTGTAGAACATGATAGTTGTCTCCGCCTATGTCCAATACAAGCATAACATCCTTAGGACCAGCACCTACCGAAGCAAACTTCATATAGGTATAGTCCTGCAATGTTTTATCTCCAGCATTTTTTACGGTGACCACATAAATTCCACTTCCGGTTGTTGTTTTATATCTGTTGCTGGAATCGTTCAGATAGTCTTTAGTTACTTTTTTGAGCACACCCGCATTATCGGATACGTAATTTTTGGTGCCAACATTTTCTGCCCAAGTGCCACCCATAGCTTGAATAAAAGCTCCATACGTCTTCCTAGCACCATTACTGTATGTTTTAGCTGCGAAATCCGGCTCAAGATATTGTGAAAGAATCTCTTTAATCTTACTGTTAGGCAATGATTCCTCTATACCTTTACCTTGTACCGCCCAATAATCATCATCTTTTATAGAGAGCAGCAGCAGGAGACCATTATTTTTATCCGCAGCCCCCACACCCCAGCTATTGAAAAGCGATTTTGCATACTCTTCCATCGAAACCCCTTCAGTAGAATCCACAGTTACAAGCACAACTTGAGCTCCAGTAGCCTGATGTAATCGAATGCCGTAGTTCACCATGTAATTCTCTGCTTTCTCGTCAATCACATTCGCAAAATCATTCACATAAAATGACCCTGTATGCTTAGGTACAGCAGTTTTGGCTAAACTTACAGCCGGCAAAAGCAATACACTTAACAATAAGGCAGCAAGTGTGGTATGTAGCAGTATTTTTAGAGTTCTCGTGTTCATATGTACCTCCTGATCTATCATTATCTCTCTTATTTATCGGTTACGCGCGGTTAGCGGAATAGTTCCATTTTATTCTAAACTGGAAATTACACAACAGGAAAAAACGCTTAGAGTTTGTGAGGCGGGTGATTTGAGGCGTGCAAGTCGCTTTAGGGGCAATCATCGTGTTGTGTTGATGGATCACACTCAAGATCATTGGAGATTTGGAACCCCCTGCTGGATAACATACTTTTCGCCGATGGATCGGACTCAGGAGTCGTTATTTTGTTCATTTGCGGGTTTGCGGCAGGCTATCGGACTCAGTTGCAGCTATTTACTCAAAACCACACTGTTTATCCACAAATGTTGGCCAATAAGTGCTATACAGTCCGTTATCTCGGCAAAATGAGCTAAAAAGGCGAAATAGCTGCAATACGATCCGTAACACACTGAACTTCCTTGGCTACTATACAAAATGGGAGATTTGGAATCCTCCTACTGGATAACATACTTTTCGCCGATGGATCGGACTCAGGAGTCGTTATTTTGTTCATTTGCGGGTTTGCGGCAGGCTATCGGACTCAGTTGCAGCTATTTACTTAAAACCACACCACTTATCCGCAAATGTTGGCCAATAAGTGCTATACAGTCCGATACCTCGGCAAAATGAGCTGAAATGCTGAAATAGCTGCAATACGGTCCGTAACACACTGAACTCTCTTAGTTACTTGAGATAATGGGAGTTTTGGAATCCCCTGCTGGATAACACACTTTTCGCCGATGCATCGGACTCAGGAGACGTTATTCTGTTTATTTGAGCGTTTGCGGCAGGCTATCGGACTCAGTTGCAGCTATTTACTCAAAACTACACTGTTTATCCACAAATGTTGGCCAATAAGTGCTATACAGTCCGATAACGCAGCAAAATGAGATTAAATGGCGAAATAGCTGCAATACGGTCCGTAACACACTGAACTTCCTTGGCTACTATACAAAATGGGAGATTTGGAATCCCCCTTGAACTTCTTAGCTACTTGTAATAATGGGAGTTTTTGAATCCCTCTTAAACTTCTTAGTTACTTGAGATACCCGTTATCTGGAGATATACAGCCAATACTCAAACAACAAAAAGGCTCAGCCTATAGCTGAACCTTTTGTTTGCTTTTTAAAGCCAATTAATTGGATCTAGCGCTCATGTTCCGTTAAAAATCAAACAGCGTAGTGGTTAAGTAACGTTCACCGGTATCCGGCAGAATCACCACGATGGTCTTGTCCTTATTCTCAGGACGCTTAGCGATTTGTGTAGCTGCGTAAACAGCTGCTCCGGAGGAGATACCCACCAGCAATCCTTCTGTTCGCGCAAGTGCACGTGATACGCTATAGGCATCATCATTTTTCACCTGAAAAATCTCATCCACTACTTCATTATCGTAATTCTCAGGAATAAAGTTTGCTCCAATGCCCTGAATCCCATGTCCCTTAGGACGGCCTCCTGATAAAACAGGAGAGTCAAACGGCTCGATGGCGACAATTTGGACTGCGGGGTTCTTTTCTTTCAACGCTTTCCCAACACCCGAGATAGTGCCTCCAGAACCAACACCCGCTATGAAAATATCAACATCTCCATCGGTATCCCGCCAAATCTCCTCTGCTGTAGTCGTTCTGTGTATTTCCGGGTTCGCAGGATTGCTGAATTGTTGGGGAATAAATGAATTTGGAATTTCCGCAGCTAATTGTTCTGCCTTTCTTACAGCTCCGCTCATTCCTTCAGTTCCCGGTGTTAACACAAGCTCAGCACCTAATGCCAGCATTAATTTACGGCGTTCAATACTAAATGTATCTGGTAGGACGATGATCAGTGAATACCCTAAGCTAGCAGCTGCAAAAGCAAGTCCTATCCCAGTGTTTCCACTAGTAGGCTCAATAATGACAGAATCTTTATTAATGAGACCTCTCTCTTCCGCATCTTTGATCATTGCATATCCAATACGATCTTTAACACTACCTGCAGGATTAAAAGATTCCAGCTTGGCAAGAACTCTTGCTTCTACGTTTTGGGTTTTACTATACTTTGAAATCTCTAATAACGGTGTATTTCCGATCAGATCGGTTAAGCTCTTATAAATATTAGCCATAATGATCCGCACCTCATTTCTTAATTTCCAATCAAATTACTCTGTATTAAGTCTAGCAGGATTTAAAGGATTTACAACCTATTCATTCTTAGTAGTCGCAAACTTAAGGTCTTTAATTCGTACTACGTCTAACCGAAACACTTGACTCTCGCACGATTAATCGCGGATCAAGCTGCACCCTTTGATACTCCCCGGTAATATTATCCTGAATACGTTGCAAAAGAAGCTGTGTGGCTAATCGTGCCACTTCATTCCCCATGATGGAAACTGAACTAATCTGAGGCGTTGTGATAGTAGTCCATGCGTTATTATCTACCCCAACCACCGCCACATCTTCTGGAACACGAACGCCTAATTCTTTAAACCGATTCACAATACCTATGGCCACCATGTCATTCACTGCATAAATAGCGTCTGGCATATGCGTCAGGCTGTAGAAATAGTCAGCGGCTTGTAGTCCAGTTTGCAAGGAAAAGTCTTCTCCAAAATAAACAAGCGAAATATCCACTTGATTTAAAGCTTGCTGATAAGCAAGATAACGATCTTCAATAAGATCTTTTTGTGCCCCTGCATATGCAATTCTAGAACGACCGATATTGATTAAATGCTCCATCACTAATTGTCCTTCAAAACGTGACAAACTAACGACGTCAGCTTTCACATTTTCTGTGATTCTTTTCCCGTAGTTAATGATGGAGACCGGAACACTCGATTTATTAATTAACTCTACCATGGTCTTTGGATAAGCAAGAGGCATGATAATGAGTCCATCTACATGTAATTTTTTGACCTCACGAATCGTTTCGAGCTCAGTGCGCGGGTTGCCAGAAGTATTAATTTGAATTACCCGATAGCTATGTTGTTTGGCGGCTTGCTCTACGGACCAGGCGATATCCGGAATAATTGCGTTGCGAATGTCAGGAACGGCCAGAGCAATCTGCTTCGTTTGGCGGATTTTGAGGCTTTGCGCAGAGGTATTTGGAGTGAAACCCATCTCCTCAATCACTTGCAGTACTAGCGCCTTAGTCTTGGAACTAATTCCCTCTGAATTATTAATGGCTCTTGAGACAGTAGCAATACCTACCCCCGCCCGTTTCGCTACATCCTCTATGGTTACTTTGTTTTTATTAGCCACTCTGATAGTCCCCTTATTTCCGGAATCGTTTTCGTATTTATCTCTATTCCACTCATCTAAAATCAAAATTCCAATGTATAGATTATAACATAATAGTACATAGAAGAATACTTATCTCAGCTGCCACTGTGAGCCTAAAGGCTTGATATAACTCTGTTTTAGTGAAATATTTCACTAATTTTCGATATTAATATTTTCATTATTTAAATTTGACAATATGAAAATTATGTGACATATTTGTTCTCGGAAACGTTTCCTCTTTTCCAGAAATAAAATACTATTTATTATCAATTATTAATCTAGGAGATGAATGATATGCAAGCATTAAGATGGCATAACGTCAAAGATCTACGGTTAGAAACGATTGAAGAACCAGCAGCCCTTGAAGGAAAAGTGAAAATCAAAATTGAATGGTGCGGAATTTGTGGCAGCGATCTTCACGAATATGTAGCCGGCCCTATTTTCATTCCCCAAGGAACAGATCATCCCCTTACTGGTGAAAAAGCTCCAGTCGTAATGGGACATGAATTCTCTGGACAAATCGTAGAAGTAGGTCAAGGCGTTAGCAAGTTTAATGTTGGTGATCGCGTCGTCGTCGAGCCTGTTTTCGCATGTGGTGAATGTGTGGCTTGTCGACAAGGTAAATATAATCTTTGTGAAAAAATGGGCTTCCTAGGTTTGGCTGGTGGTGGCGGTGGATTCTCAGAATACGTCGCAGCAGACCAACATATGGTGCACAAAATTCCAGACAGCTTATCCTATGAACAAGGTGCTCTCGTGGAACCTTCTGCCGTTGCTCTACACGCTGTTCGTTCCAGTCAACTGAAGGTTGGAGATAAAGCTGTAGTATTCGGTGCTGGCCCAATCGGTTTGCTGGTCATTGAAGCTTTGAAAGCATCCGGCGCTGCTGAAATCTATGTAGTAGAACTTTCCGAGGAACGTAAGAGTAAAGCTGAAGAGCTTGGTGGTATTGTAATCGATCCTAAACAATATGATGTGGTCGAAGAAATTCAAAAACGTACCGATGGTGGCGTAGATGTTGCGTTTGAAGTGACAGGTGTACCTCCCGTTCTAACCCAAGCCATTAATTCCACTAAATTGAGTGGACAAATCATGATCGTTAGTATTTTCGAAAAAGATGCTACGATTACTCCAAACAATATCGTACTTAAAGAACGCAACTTAACTGGTATCATTGGTTACCGTGATGTTTTCCCAGCTGTAATTAGCTTGATGGAACAAGGGTACTTCCCTGCTGAAAAACTTGTTACTAAGAGAATTAAACTGAATGAAGTGATTGATCACGGGTTTGAGGCTCTTTTGAAAGAAAAAAATCAAGTGAAAATCCTTGTAAGTCCTAAACAATAACCATAAGCAGCCTATTGGCTGAATCATAAAAGAAGGCGCTGCTCCAAGCAGCTCTTTCTAGAATTTGTAGCGGTCTCTGTTATTAAAAAACAACCAGGCAGCGATTCTCCGGGATTGGAGTATCACTGCCTGGTGTTTTTGATCTGTGGGGGGTGTTTAAGCAAATTTATGGGCAAATCCTTATACGCTCTGGCTTAACTCGCTTAATCATCCGCTGATCCACCAAGTATATTCATCCTCACTAAGCAGGAGTTGCAAGTCTGATGCCTTGAAGAAATCCTTTCAGACAGAACGTAGCTTCCGGTGCATTCCCTCTTGTTATACTTCTAGCACCTAATTTAAAGGATTCGAATGAGATAATGGAGAGTGATATAGGGTAAATGTGAAATAACTGTATTCTGTACACTTATTCCGTGTGCAAAAGTAACTATTCTTGTTTTAATTGTATTCTGTACAATTAAAACCCTGAAAATCCACCTATAAGAAATTAAATGAGGAATATAGATGTACTAAATACAGTTATATCTATGCCCCGACCAATTAAGGAATTATAGTTGTACAAAATACAATTAAACGCTCACTTTGCTTTAACAAATTGCTTCCGTCACCACTCTGATTCATCAATTATAAATGAAGTGTAGCTCCCTATGGAACGGCCCTTAGCCCGTTTGTTTGCTTCATCTATACTTATGCGTATTTATCATTTATCAAATAATGCAGATTCTCTTTTACAGCAGGCCATTCGGTATCCAATATGCTAAAGACCACATTATCATGAATCGATCCGTCAGACTTGATTCTATGCTTGCGCAGAACCCCTTCTTTAACCGCCCCTATTCGTTCTACTGCTCTTTGTGACCTCAAGTTGTTCGCGACCACTGTAAATTCTACGCGGATCAGCTTTAGTTCTTCAAAACAATAGTGTAGCAGCAGCGACTTGCCTTCTGTGTTCACACTAGTTCTCCAATAGTCTGGTGAGATCCAGGTACATCCAATTTCAGCGTTACGATGAACCAAATCCGGATGCATAATACGAGTGGTTCCGATAATTCGCTCCGTTGCTTTATCAATGATAGTAAAGGTAATTTGTGAACCGTTCTTTTGATTCGCTAAAGCTGTTGAGATTAATCCTTGCACCTGCTCGTCCGACGTTATTTTTCGCCAGGTAAATTCCCAGATGTCTGGATTTCTTAACACTTTCGCCAATCCTTCTGCATGACTTTCATCTATTGGAACCAGCTTAATCGATTTCCCGTCAAGTATTACAGTATTCATAACACTCATTTGGTGCACCGTTCTCTCAATGAAATATGCTGAATGATATCTGCAATTTCTTCCACACGAAAGGCGATATGGTCTGCTCCGGCTTGTTCAAGCTCCTCCTTGGGACCATAACCAAAAGTCACTCCAATGGATTCGACACCACAGCCAATAGCACCGATGATATCATGCTTACGGTCTCCTATCATTACCGCTTCCTCTGGATGTATATCATTCTCATCAAGCACGTACTGAATAACCTCTTGCTTCTTAGAACGGGTACCGTCCAGATTACTTCCTCCGATATGTTTGAAATAATGATCGAGCTTATAATGCTCAAGAATCTGTGCTGCAAAAACAGTCGGTTTGGAGGTTGCTACATACAATGAGTATCCATTCGTCTTAAGTCCCTCCAGCAATTGGGGTATACCTTCAATCACCATATTCTCAAATAATCCCGTGGCACTGTAACGCTCCCGGTAAAAAGCAACCGCTTGAAGCGCTTGTTCCTCAGTGAAATGGTGCAGCTCGATAAAAGAATCATATAACGGAGGACCTATGTAAGGAAGAAGCTCATCCAAATGTTCGATCTGTATATCAAATTTGTTCAAAGCATATTCTACGCTTTTGGTGATGCCTTCTTTGGGGTCTGTTAAAGTACCATCTAAATCAAATAAAATGTTTTGTAATCCTCTTCCCACGGTTGTCTTGCTCCCCTCGACTGTTATTATTGCATATATTTATCATACCTTCGTTTCCACATACTTTCCACATACTTCTCGAATACGATAAGTAACCGAAGCTATTACATATTATCGGAGGAGTATCTTATGAACATGACGCATTACATGTCTTTGCTAGCGGACAACCAGCCTTGGAACTTGATTATATTCATGGCAATCCCCGTGATTTTCGCTGAGACGATTACCATTACAGAGTTTATTATTTTGTTCACCAAGAATCTAACAGGCCCGCTACGATCCTTCAACAAAGTCTGCAGCATACTCGCAGGGATATATTTCACAGGTGTATTCCTCTACTTGTTCCTAACTGCGTTTATTCCTTTGTCTGTGAATGGGGATTGGCACACATGGGTTGATATCGTAGCCGTGGGCTTCTATTTAAGCGGAGTACTCTTCTTATTGCCACAAGCTTTGTTAGATCTTGGTCTGATTGCCCGTAAACGATCGGAAGAGCACAAGATGAAGCTGCATTTTCTGCTTATTAGTGGATTCTTGGTCGTGGCGCATATCGCGATGATATTCGGGATGATTAATCCGGAAATTGTAGGCAGTATGAGTGGCATGGGCGATATGATGCATTAAAGTTTATTAACATAACGTAATCTAAGTCAAAAAGCAGATCAAGGATAAACCCTTGATCTGCTTTTTTTATCGCACCGGTCATCCCGCGTTTTGTACAGTTACCACAGTACGCTTCTTGCGTAATAAAAACATCAGTGGAAATCCAAACAACACAATAATGGAACCCACCACGAAAACATCATTCACCCCCATCGTGAACGATAGTAAACGTATCGAATCTGTATTACTTGCGCCGGATCTGATCAACTCTTTAGAGTGGAGTAAAGATCTACTCGACAGCATGGAGGTGAATACTGCAATCCCAAGTGAACTTAACACATTGCGGACCCAGTTATTGATCGACGTAGCATGCCCAGACCATTCGACGGGAATTTCCTCCATTGAGGCTGTACTGCTTGGAACATTGGCTAGTCCAATGCCGAGATTACGAACGACCATCGCCCACATAATAAAGCTATAAGATATGTTCGTTTGCAGCCGACTAAGCATGAATAAACCGATGAATATAAATAAAATACCCGCAGAAATCAACTTCACAGGTCCGAACTTTGGATACAGCTTACCTACGATTGGACTCAGCAAGGCAAGGAGGATCGAGGACGGCAATAAAATCAGCCCTGTTTTAAGCGTTGTAGCCCCTTCTACCGTTTGTAAGAACAAAGGGGTTAAATAGGTTCCGGCATACATCGCAATCGTAACTAAACTATAGATACTAAGCATGGCGGTAAAACGGCGATTACGGAATACACGCAAATTCAGCAGAGGTACCTCCGCCTTCAGCTCGCGCAAAACAAACAAAGCTAACAATACAACTCCCAAAAGGATTAACGATAAGGTTTTCCACGAAGTCCATCCCCAGCTATTGCCTTGGCTAAATGCAGTTAATAATGATAAACTACCGAGGACAACGGTAAGGAAACCAGGAATATCAAATGACTTCGGAATATTCATTCGATAATATGGAATTAACGTTAGGGTTAGAATAACAGCTATGATTCCAATAGGGATGTTAATTAAGAATAACCAATGCCAGCTGGCATATTGGAGCAGCCACCCGCTAAACGTTGGTCCTATGGCTGGCGCGACCATCGCGGATAACGACCAGAGGCTTACTGCAAAAGGTCTGCGTTCTCCCGGTATTACTTGAAATATGATGGTCATTGTACAAGCCATGATGAGACCGCTGCACGAACCCTGTAGCATCCGAAATACAATTAATGATGTTGGATCCCATGCTAAAGCACAAAGCAAAGAGAACATGGTGAATCCCATCAAGGCGAAAAGATAAAGCTTTTTGTAGCTGAATCTTCCTCCGAGATATCCGGCGAGTGGTGCGGTTACTCCTGTCGCCAGCATAAAACCCGTGACCATCCATTGCATGGTGTTCAGACTCGTATTGAAATGATCCATTAAAAGAGGAACAGCAATGTTGATCGTCGTTGTACTTAAGACAGAGACGAAATTTCCGAAGAATATGGCAATCATGATCGG
This sequence comes from Paenibacillus sp. FSL H7-0943, assembly GCF_037963265.1. Taxonomy (NCBI): domain Bacteria; kingdom Bacillati; phylum Bacillota; class Bacilli; order Caryophanales; family Paenibacillaceae; genus Paenibacillus; species Paenibacillus sp. FSL H7-0943. Next base: position 3,210,882 of record NZ_CP150148.1, on the reverse strand, counting down.
CCAAAAATGTATTTTGCTTGCTTGATTTTCTTCCATGCTTCCCCTCCTCATTATTTTTTATATGTCTACTTTTACATATATAAGGTGACTTGAATAATGTTATAATCGTATGATCAATATGTCAATGATGACATATCCCCGAAAAATTCAATGAAAACGGATTTATAATAACTGGAGGGCTTTATAGTAATGAATACACTGTCTTATGGACTTCTAGCTTTACTTAGCGCTAACTCATTGTCTGGATATGAATTAACTCAGAATATCAAGCCGCTCTGGCGTGCTGGACATAGTCAAATCTACCCTCTATTAATGAGCATGGAGCAGCAAGGTTATATCACCTTTAAGCTCATTGAACAGACCGATAAACCGGATAAAAAAGAATACTCCATTACGAAAGCAGGACTGGAGCAATTGCGGCAATGGGTGGAAACTACTGCAGAGCCTCCGGTGCTACGGGATGAGCTGCATTTTAAGCTGTATAGCTTATGGCTATCCAACCCGGAAGAAGCCAAGGACCTATTGCTAAAACGTGCAGAGTTTTGTAAAAGTGAGCTGGAGCGATACAAGGTTTTGCTCAAAGCAAACGAAGTCTTACGTGATGAACGCGGTGAGACGCGTGAGTTAAAAGCCACCACTTTTGGACGTTATTTACTGATCCACAAACGTGTGCTTGATATGGAGAGCTCTATACAATTTTGCGAATGGGCACTTGAAGAGCTTGAGTCGAATAAATAACATTATAAACATGCAAAAAAGAGACCTCATTTTGTATCTGAAGTCTCTTTTTACTTACATTTATTCGGATTTAGATAGATTAAATAGTTGCACCTCGCAACGAGTACCCGCTCCAGGCTGACTCATCATTCGAATCTTGCCTCCATGCAATTCCACCAGCTTTTTAACAATGGAAAGTCCCAGACCTGAACCTCCGTATTGTCTTGAACGTGATTTCTCTACCCGGTAGAAACGCTCGAAGATATAGGGAAGCTCTTCCTCAGGAATACCTATTCCTGTATCTTCAACTATTAGAGTTGCAGCATCCGCTGCAAATTCCACATGAATAATAATCTCGCCTTCATCCGTATAACGAATTGCATTTTCCAGAAGGTTCATTATAATCTGTTCCATACGTTTTTGATCTCCACGGATCATATACGCATATCCGCTAAGCTGAAGCTTCAGCTGTAACCCCTTCTCTTTTGCTTTCAGTTCAACTCTGCGCACGGCTTGTTCCGTTAGCTGACTGAGATCGATCCACTCTTGGGTAAGTGTAACCTTTCCTTCCTCCATCTTTGCCAGTTCAAATAAATCATCCACCAGATGCTGGAGCCGATGTGCTTCCTGATGAATGATATCCAAGTATAGATCCCTTTCCCCCTCGGTCTCGTAAAGCCCATCTTTTATAACCTTGGTGTACCCCTCCAAATATGTAATGGGCGTTCTCAGCTCATGTGAGATATTTGCCAGAAATTCCTGCCTTGTATCCCTGTATCGTTGTAGATCGACAGCCAGATCATTTATGGCTGCAGCCAAAAAACCAATCTCATCGTTACTACGTATAGAAAGTCTCGTTTCCAGCTCGCCAGCCGCGATTTTCCGGGTTGCCTTTTGCATCTTGATCAGAGGTCTAGACAAAATCATGGCGATCACACCAGTGATCCCTAAAGCCAATATAAAAGCCCCTATTCCTGCAATCAGCAGGAGGTTCCGGATGGAAGCCAAAGATTGCTTCATACTCTCTGTAGAGGACATTACATAAAGTGCAGACTGAGTTGTATCCCCCTCCATTATTGGTTTTCCAATGATAAAATAAGAATGTCCAGCAGGATCTTTATACTCAAAATCAACACTTTTCCCAGCAAAAATCCTACTAACATCCGAAGCATGGATGAATGAACGATCCATACGATCATGCACACCCGAGTGGAGTATCATTTTGCCATCCTTCGAGATATTAAAGATACTGACATCCGAAAATTCTGCAAAGGTACTCATCATCTGCTCGTTTGAACTATCCTGCGATTCCGCCATTCCAATAAAATGTGAGGTGAGTTCCTCCGTCTCTTTTTGCATCTCGTTGTAATAGAAGCTTGTAAACATCCGGTCTATAGTAATTCCAAGAACAAGCAAAACAACCACAAAAACAGACATAATAACAAAACCGAGCTTAAGTCCGATGATGTTATTTTTCATACCTGATTACCGGGAGCATGAAATTTATAACCTAATCCCCACACCGTTTGAACCGGATTATAGGCTAGGCCTGCTTTATGTAGTTTCTCGCGGATATTCTTAATATGGGTGTCAATAACACGATTCTCCCCCTCATAATTATTCCCCCATAATCGCTCCACCAGTTCTTCTCTCGTAAAAACCCGGGTAGTATTTTGCGCCAAAGTGGCCAGTAGATCAAACTCCTTGAGCGTGAATTCAATGGATGTATCCTGAATATGTACCTCCCTAGCTTCTGGGTATATTTTAAAATTAGGGTATGTGAGCACCTTTTCCTGAGATTGCCAGGCAAATGTAAGTGTTGAACGCCGCAGCAGAGAATAAATCCTAGCCACTAATTCTTCCGGCTCAAACGGTTTAGTAAGATAATCATCTGCACCTATACCGAGACCACGTACCTTATCCTTGGTTTCAGAACGTGCGGTTAGCATTAGAATTGGGATAGAGCTTGTCTCCCTCACCAGCTTGCAGACCTGCCAGCCATCCATATCCGGCATCATCACATCCAGCAAGATTAGGTCAAAGCTGTGTTGTTTCAACAGTTGAAGTGCCTCATGACCCGTTGACGCCTCTTTTGTAGACATCCCTTCTTTACTTAAATAAATCCGCAATAAATTCCGCATGTTCCATTCATCATCTACGATCAGTATCTGTAGCTTATTCAAGCCGTTCACCCTCTTTATGACCTAGTTCTTCTCATTATACAAAAAAACACAGAACAAGCCGACATCATCCCTAAATGATGCCAGCCTCTGATTATGGTTAGTGGCCGGAATGCAGATTGCCTCCTGCAGCAGGTGAGATTTCTAGCATGTCATCGATTTCACTTTGTGCTCGCTCATTTATTGTAAGGTTATCCCCAGTTATCCAAGCATGATTGTAAGGACCTTCTGCTGGTGAATCTTGAAATTTAGGTTGAAGCTCCATCATATACTCCATTACTGAATCTGGCAGCCCGTCTTTTTCCGTAAAAATAAGCGGCGCATGTTTCCCCAAATGAGAAAAAGGCGCAGCGGCGATAGCTATCATCGTTGAATCCGTGGTTAACAAAGACAGGTTATGACCGGGTGTATTGATTCCCCAGCCGAATCCGTTATTGGCATCCTTAAAACTTGCAAAAGCTATAGCGTTCTTAAAAACATCTTCTCCAGCTATACGGAGAACTGTTCCGTATTCTTTTAATTGCTTTTCTACATCTGCTGAGACAATGTCTTCTGGTCCTAGGATGTAAATGGTTGCGCTACCTCCACGTTCTTTTAAAGCCTCGACCGTTGAGTTAGGAATTTCGTCTTTGGTTACAAAGAGAAGAGGTTCAGGCATATGTGCGATCCAATTCACTGCGGCAACGTGTACTCAGGGCTATCCATAGAACCAATAATGACCGACTTTGGAAGTTCACCCGCTGCTTTGGCGTAATAAGTATCTATAGCCTGAGCTACTGCCGCTGGCTCATCCCCTTCTATCCGGTCTACTTTTAAATCAATGGCCTTTAATTGTTGTTCGACATTGGATGCCATAGGCCCAACAAGCACTACCTGAACCCCTTTATTGCCTTCAGCACCTATTGGATTCAGTCGCTTAAGTTCAGCGAGAGTAACCTCAGGAACCCCTTCTTTTGTGGTATACAGTACAGGCCCATTACTGGGATGATGAATCAAATCTGCACTAACTGCGGCGATCTGCCAATTACTCACATCCGTCAAAACTACACTTGAAGGTCTATTATTCTTTGTTTGCGCAGTCCATAAAGTCTGAGAAACTAACACTGCGGCTTGAATCGGATCTGAAGTGTTAATACGAGTAGTATTCTTCGTAGCTATCCATGGTTGCTCCACCGTTGCAGAACTAGCTTGCGAATTAACCTTAGATGGAGAATTATTGCCTGATTGGCAGCTTGTTAACACTGTACTCAAAAGCAAACTAACGGCAACAAATGGTATGATTTTTTTCATCCTAAACCCTCCTGTGTGATGTTCTCGCTTGATTTAGAGTAGTTTAGTCTACAAATGTGTGGAAAGTATGTAGAATTTAAAATAAATAAAATTTGTATATAATGCAAAAAGAGCATCCCGTAAGCCATGAATGACTCAGGATGCTCTTGGTTTAAAGTTTTTTCAACACTTACCAGTGTTTAGCGATAAAAGTATCCCGACCGGATTGCTCCCGATCTTCTTTGTAGTGCTTGGGATTCTTATGATGATAATCCTGATGATACTCTTCTGCACGATAAAAAGCTGGCGCCGGAAGAATTTCCGTAACGACTGGACCGGAGAATCTGCCGCTGCCCGCAACCTGTTCCTTCGAGGCAAGAGCTGCTAAACGCTGTTCTTCATTATAATAGAAGATCGCTGTCCGGTACTGAGTTCCTCGATCCTGGAATTGCCCACCATCATCGGTAGGGTCAATCTGAGGCCAATATAATTCAAGCAGCTTCTCGTATGAAAAAAGCGCTGGATCAAACGTAATCTGCACAACCTCGTAATGCCCCGTTGTTCCGGTTTTGACTTCTTCGTAGGTTGGATTCTCAGTTAACCCTCCCGCATATCCCGATACAATTCCTTGAATGCCTGGTAATTCCTCAAACGGTGTCACCATGCACCAAAAACATCCGCCTGCAAACATCGCTTGTTCCATATGATCCAATCTCTCCCTATCTATCTTCATCTAATAAATAATATATGCTATGACGATAAAGCCAAAAGATCATAAAGTCAATGGAAGTCCGAAGCACCATTAGAATTCAATTCTCCAAAACGTTATAATATAACAACAACAGAAGTAGAAAGGAATGCGCTATGAGAAAAAATCGTTTAGGACAATCCGATTTGTATGTAAGTGAAATAGGACTTGGCTGTATGTCTTTGGGTACGGATGAGGCGAAAGCCATTTCCATTGTTCATGAAGCACTCGATCAAGGAATCAATTTTGTTGATACAGCAGATCTTTATGATGAGGGCCGTAATGAAGAGATTATTGGCCAAGCCATTCGTCAACATCGACAGGATGTAATCCTGACCACAAAAGTTGGCAACCGCAGAATTCCCGGCCAAGATGGCTGGAGCTGGGATCCTTCAAAAGCCTATATTAAAAATGCAGTCAAAGATAGTCTCAAACGGCTGCAAACCGATTACATCGATCTATACCAGCTGCATGGCGGCACTATTGAAGATCCAATTGAAGAAACGATTGAAGCTTTTGAAGAACTTAAGCAAGAGGGTCTTATCCGCTATTATGGGATCTCTTCTATTCGTCCTAATGTAATTAGAGAATATGTGAAAAAATCAAATATCGTAAGTGTTATGAGCCAATATAGCATTTTAGATCGACGTCCTGAGGAAGAAATCCTTCCTCTGCTAGCTAAGCATGGAATTAGCATGATCGCACGCGGGCCTTTAGCAGGGGGCATACTGTCAGAGCGTGGTCGCAGCAAAGCCGAGAAGAATTACTTAGATTACAGTAGTGAGGAACTTCTGAATTTGCATGATCAGCTTTCGCAGGAAACTAGTGACTCGCGCAATCTTGCACAAACAGCGCTTCATTATCCACTAGCTAATCCATCTGTAGCCGTTATTATTCCTGGGGCAAGCAGTCTGGAGCAATTAAAAAGCAATGTAATGGCTGCTGATGTAGCTCCACTCACTTCGGAGGAACTTGCAGACATTCAGCGGATAAGCAAAGCAAATCGTTACAAGCTTCATGTATAGATTAGTCACTTTCGTTAAAAACAATGGGGTGTCCATAGCCATACAATGGCTGTTGGGCACCCCCTACTTTTTGGAGCTACCTGATCGCTGAACTAATCCTTAAACTTGGTTTAATTAAGTACTAATCACACTTATGAATCGCACTATAGGACATAGTTGACCTTATACGCTACTTTTTCCTATATTAAGGGTGCTCGCGGACTCCATAGTCGCTATGAGCATGATAATCACCATATATCACCCTCTATTTAAGAAATAGCAGCACTGGAGTCCGAAATCATGCTCCAACGCCTAAATATATACAAATAACGTCATCTGGGTCCGGGTCCGAAAGTATTCAAGTCACTCCGCGTGACACATCCAGCCTGCCATAATTCCAGTAGAATAAAATCGAGTGATTCTCGTGAAGCCTGATTCTTTCAATAACTCTTCAATTTGTTTTTCAGGAAGGAAAGAGATTTTCGTAATATTGCTACTTACATTATCAAACGCTTCGGGAGATTCATACCCTGCAACCCAAAAGCTTTTCCATACGTTTATTCTGTCGTGGAGTTCAGGATCATCCAAATCTCCATATGCACTTACGAGAACAAATGGAGCACCCGGTTTCAGATTATCCTTTATGGAGCGAAGTAATTTCAATTTTTCCTGAACATCATGGATGAAATGAAGGACCAAAATACAACTTGCCACATCGAACTTTGAGTCCTGCTGAGGAAGATCATCGATTGTCCCAGGAATCAGACTGACACGGCTCTCTAAGCCCAGTTCATCTATCTTTAATTTCGCGATCTTAAGCATATCTTCCGAAGGATCCACTCCAGTAAATGTCCAGTTTGGGTTAGATGGCCCCCATGCCGAAAATTCATTTCCTCCCCCCGCACCGACCACGAGCATAGATACAGGGATGTCACCTAACTCGAAGCGAAAATAAGATTGGATCATCGAAAATAATGAATCATAAGAGGGAATCGAAATATGAGTGGTTTTTTCATAGGTCGCCCTCTTGGCATTTAATTTTTGCTCTTCAGTCATTGTAATCATCCTCCATTGTTTTAAACTTCACATTTCAATATCAAAACCCACATTAAAGTCATTACGGATTTATATTGTCTCTAATAACCCCGAAAAAAGAACGGATCTTTACTCCGTCTTCATCGTTTTTGCCAAATCTGCAATTTTCGTGTTCTCTAAGTACTGCTCCATCTGTCGCTCAGCGTCAATCACAACCTGTTGAATCAGACATTCACTTCCGTGATCTAGACTGCATTCAAAAAAGGAAGCCGTTCCTTCGATTGCATGGATAATATCCAAAAAAGATATTTCTTCCGACTTGCGTCTGAGACGATAACCACCATTAGCACCAGGTGCAGATTGAATCAATCCAGCCTTCACTAGCTTAGTCATCATTTTGGACAGATAGGTTTGGGAAACACCTAACTTCTCAGCAAGCAATTGAACACCCACCGGCTTATCAGACGCCACCGTCACCATATAGAGCATTGCATGAAGTGCATAATCTGTCGCTTGGGAATATTTCATTCAGCACCTCCATTAACGACTTTAGAAATCTATGATAACTCTAACATTGCTAAAAGGCAAGTATGTTTGCTTTTTAAAAGAGAAGAAGCTCAAGAATCTTTGTCCCAAGCTGGCTCATTTTTTGCTTCAAAAGTAACGATAAAAACCGGAGTTTTATATAGATGTTTTTGCTGTTGCAGCGTATTTTTTTTCCAGAGCTTGTTCTGAAAACAATTCAAAATTAGGGTTAGACATTAATAAATACTCAGCCATAATATTCTTAACTGTGATCATCCGAATGAACTCCCCTCAACTAATTGGAGTATACTCACCATTAAACTCAAATTCATAGTCATTAGCGATACGGATATAGCCATATACGCAATGCCAGCGATCTCTGTAGAAAACACTGGAATAATTCTGATTATCCCTATTTCCTTCAGCAACTAAGATCTCCTTGTCATCGCATGCTAAAACAATACCTGTATGATCGTGAGGGTCATTAGTTAGCAATTTTTCATAAATCACAATATCACCACGTTGAGGAGTAAACCCCTCTTGCCCGTCAAAATAAAAAAATGCGGTCTCAGGTAGTTGCGCCCACTCTAACCATGCCCCTACGCCAGCTAATCGAAAATCAGCATTCGGATATCGAATCGGCAGCAGAAATCCAGCTTGCATACAGCAGTAATATACAAATGCTGCGCACCAATTGTTTTGTAATACTTTATAAATCGCTTGGTCAGGCCAATATTTACAGATTTCTCGATATCGTTCGTTTCCTGGTATTCCAACAATGTTTTCTTTTCCAAATGTTTCAGCAATATTAGCTAACTTGCCTCGTTTATCCGTAGGCTGGAGAACTTCAGCCCCGCTACTGTAATCTATCTCTTCCAAAAAATCCTCTGGAATCGTCATTTCACGAAGTACATTCCGAAGTCTAGTATTGTCCTGAGGCATTAAGATACAATTCCTATTCTGAAAATATGATTGTAGAACTTGAGCATCCTTTAGAATCTCTTCATAGGGACCCTGAACTTTATTCCTGTCCCCTTGATGGAAGATTGCCTTTAGAATTTGAGTCAGCTCTTCTTTGGTAAACATATTCAAGTCTCTTAATAAAGGCCTTACGGTATCAGCACTGTTGGGACCTGGAAATTCCTTGACTCCGGTTTTGAAGAAATAATAATTATGAAGCAGTCCTATAATGGCTGCCAATTCCTGATTTTGTTCTCTTTTCATGGCAAGCAATGAAGCGAAACTAGACACTCCGTACAGGTGAACACACGCTTCCTGTTTCCATTGTTCGCTACCTATAGACATGATCATTTCTTGAACCAGCACACGCACACTATCGAGGCGCTGGTTCACTTTTGTTATCAGTCGTTGAGTCACTGGAAACCTTCCCTTCCGTTACTACTCAGCTGTAATAATATCAAAACTAATACTGACATGAATCTTTTTATTAATTCAGTCCCTAATGACTTCCTTTTTATGTCCATCCTTGACGAACTCCACACCAAAATAATCGGTATTACCGTTCGCCCCGAATTCAGCAATCCGAGCGTCAGACTTACTCTCAAAGTGAATGTTATGTTTAATATTAGATCTTGGTAACAAGGTAATCTCTTGCGGCTGAACCTCTGCGAATGACCAGATCCCTTGAGGATTACCGTACTCTCGAAAGATTGGACGGATCATAACGGTTTCATTTTGCCCGCCATAGTTGATTAGCCTGATTGTACATTGAACCTGCACAATATCCTCTTGAGTACCGTACATACAGTGCGAATCTTTTTCCAGAAAATCCACAACTTCAATTCCATCATTGTTCATATTCACAAGATAATACAATCGTTCTGTTAGAAATGGATATAATATAATGAAAATGATGATAGCAAGCAAAACGGTTCTGCCTACATATTTTTTATAACACTGTCTAAAGTGCTTTATAGTTAAACTCCCACTGAAAATTAACAAAATGATCCCGAATATTGCTGAATAATGTAAACCATGGTTTGTCGCAGGTTCGCTCCAAGGCGGAATTCCAATGGTTCTGAAGAGGTAATCCCCAAACATAGTACCCTGATGTGTGATTCCCACAAAAACTAAAGAAAAAAGCAAAAATAAAACAGCTATCCAACCTTTACCCTTGGTCATTTCATCCCTCCCAACCAATAACAGTTATGTCTTCTCTATCCTCTAAGGAAAGATTCCTATGCATATGCAGTTCAATTTTTTTACCGCTAAAACTCAAAGAGTAATCAACTACGTAAGGGGTTTCAATGTAATTTACCGTGAGGATTAATTTGGAATCATCATATTGCCAGCTTGCAGATGTACAAACTTCCTGCTCACTAAGGGATAAGTCTTTAATAAATAAACTTTTTGCATGGGTAGGCCTTAAAAAATCGAACGGAAATTCATCTAAATGATCGTCGTAAAGTAAAGAAAAACTAAGGTGCTCATCTTCAAACTTCAGTGTTAATTCTTTGATTTTATGCTTATTATCTTCAAAGATATAAATTCCACTGTACGATCTATAATCTACTTTAACTATCCTGTTTACTAAGGAGGTAAATGTAGGAGGTTTTATAATGTTAGATGCAACCGTTGGCCAATCAAAGTTCAGTAATTTTGCATATATGATATCTAAAAAATCCTGTAACTTCTTCATCTCGGTAAAACTTGAAGTTGCAGCAATCACAATCTCTTGACTCGGATCAATGAAACACAATTGACCAAAAGCTCCATTCCCCATCTTACATCCATTCCTGCACATAAAGAACTGATAACCATATCCGTTTGACCAGTCAGCCTTATTTTGTCCCCAACGATTATCGCTTTGTTCATTTAGCGCCAGCTTTAAATAATCTTTCGAAACAATTCTACGACTATTGTAAACCCCTTGATTGAGGAGCATCTGGCCAAATTTCGCGATTCCATCTGTTGGTATGCTTAGTCCCATTCCACCAGCAACAACTCCTAACGGGCAAGTCTCCCATTCTGGTCTTTCTATGTCCAATGGCGTAAATAATCTTGGCATTAAAAAATCAACAAGATTTTCTCCAGTCGTCTTTTCGATAATAGCCGAAACCATATAAGTGGCGTGTGTATTGTAATTGTAATAACTTCCCGGTTCATCTTCTACGTCCAAAGCTAAAAAGGCACGAACCCAATCATTTTGCTTGGCTATCGCACCATAGATACTATTGTTATGTCCTGTATTCATGGAAAGAAGATGATGTATCGTCATCTTCTCTAAATTAGGTGAAATTGAGCTAGGAAGCTGATCCGGGAAAAAAGAAACCACTTTATCCGTTAATTCAAAATAACCGTTATCCCATGCTATGCCTGCTGCAATAGATGTAAAGCTCTTACTTAGAGAAAATAAAACCTGGGGAACGTTTTTGCGGTACGGTTGACGATAAAACTCGGTAATAACTTCTCCCTTACGTAATAGCATAAAAGTATTAACCGGTAAATCAGATCGTTCAAGTTCTTCATAAAACTTAGACAGCGCTTGGGTCAAATTCTCTGGATTATCCATTTAAACCTCGCTTGTCGTTATATTTTGAGTTTTTAATAATTCTCAGGTAGAGCACTAAGTCTCGTGTCAGGTCTCCTCCATTTGTTCATTTAGACGGCAACCTTGTCATACTTAACCTAAAGACTTGTTATACCAAAAATAATCTTCAACGTTTTACGACTCTTCTTACATATTTTCAAGCCTTGTTTTAAGTCTAGAATGATTACAGTTTTGCCAATCCAAATCCTAAAATATAACGAGCGGAACTTTACCGGTGTCACTATGCCTTTTTCTTCATATTCCGTTCCATCCTCTAACTCCGTTTCAGTTCTAATAAGCCATGTATTGCCGATACCAAATTCGATATACTTCAGAATCTATCTCCCCCCGTACAAGAGCTGCTTTTATTGCTCAATAGTTTTTATAAGATAAAGGCAGAGATCATCGTCGACACAAACATGTGCCCCAGGCTCAATAGGCTTATTATCGTACATGATTCCTCGCCCATCAGGGATAAAACCACGCTTTATATACATCCGTTGTGCGGTTCCATAGTCAGCGTATAATCCAAATCCAATACCAATAGTATTAGATATAGTAAAAGCATCTTTTTCAAGAGCTTCAATTAATACACTTCCTACCCCACGTTTCCTAAATGGCGGGATGACGTCAAAGTTTTGAATTTCAGGTATATTATTCTCTGCAAAATAAGGATATTCCGACCTGTATACCACATGTCCCCATCCAACAAACTCATTTTCACAAAAAGCTAAAAGTGTAACTCGCTTTTCATTTTGATTTTCTTGCCAACAACGTTGGACATAATCAAGAGGTTGGCTTACGTCATGCTCAGATAACCCCATATGTATAATATCAATATCGTTTTGTGTCATTCGACGGATTTGTAAAGGTAAGGCCATAATATAATTTCCTCCTAACTTATTAAATGAGTCCATTCCTATATTAACATACTAATTAGGATTAATCTGGTAAAAAACAATTATTGTTAAACGAACCTGTCAGATAAAAGAACAGGCTGCCGAATATACTGGCAGCCTGTTCTGATTTTGTTATTTTTTTATTTCTTTAAGGTAAAAGTCATATAATTGATCAATAGATGAACTGGAAAAGATAGACGTGGCTTGTTCAATTTTCTCACGTTTCCAATCGAACCAGCGCATTTCCTTTAACTTTTCGATTTCTTGATCTGTAAACCGTTGCTTGATCACTTTAGCAGGATTGCCGCCTACTATCGTATACGGTGGGACATCCTTTACAACAACTGATCCTGCCGCAACAATAGCACCTTCGCCTATTTTCACACCGGGCATAATCATTGCATTCATCCCAATCCAGGCATCACTAGCAATGATTGTATCCCCTTTGGATTCGTAAGAGTTTGCAATCTGGTCTACAAAAGGATACACGGTAATCCATTCAGGATGATGATTGTGATTCCCACCCATGAGAATAATTACACCACTAGCAATACAAACATAATTTCCTATAATCAATTTATCTAAATGCCAACCATAATCTTCACTGGGATTAAACAACTTTCTTGATTGTTCATCACCCCAAAGGTATCTGACACACCCATCTTCAAAATCAAGATTATCGTAATAACCAGAGTAGTAAGAGTACTCTCCTACCTCAATCATTGGGTTGGTGACAATATCCTTTAAATACTTAATTTCAGACCAGTGGCTGAACTGATGTTGTTTCATTTTCTTTCCCTCGCTTCTAAGTAATGTAATTCATTTATACTTAGAAGCTTGATGCAGTAGCGACATTCTTAAACCTTTTCAAACGACGAACCATCGTCCTCATCCTTTTCCTAATTGATGCCGTCATTGTAACAAACGAATGATTTATTCGTCAAATCAACCGTATTGTCCCAACTCAGCTCAATTATGAATTTATCGGATTACGGCTAGCCTTAACATGTTTAAGCTGGGCAACTATAATGACGCTAATGATCACTAGAAGGAACCACGAAATGATCTTACTGAAACTAACCAGTTGCCACGTTTGATATTGATCAGGATATTTCCATGCATTAAAAAATGTAGCGATATTTTCAGCTAACCAGATAAAAAATCCTACAATAAAAAAGGCCAGTGTCAAGGGCATTCGATAGGTAACCGTCCGTACCCTATAAATGATCCATGTTTTCCAGAAGACAACAACCACAAGCGCTGTCAGCCACCAACGAAAATCAGGAATGAAATGATGTGTAAAAAAATTTAAATAGATGGCTCCTCCCAACAATCCCGCTGAAGCAAGCCCCGGCCAACCGGTCATATCCATTTTCAATCTTCGCCATATCTGGCACATAAAGCTTGCGACACTTGCATACATAAATCCACTATAGAGGGGTACACCAAACACCTTCGTAAACCCTGGCTCAGGGTATGCCCATGAACCCATCTTTACCTTATAGATTTCCAGCAATAAACCAATAACGTGGAACACACAGATTACTTTTATTTCATCCAGCGTCTCTAATCCAGTACGGTACATGAGGTACTGCACTGTAAGCAGTATTAGAAGAATGGCATCATAACGGTAAAGAAAAGGCATTTCTATTATGTTAGAAAGAGCTAAAGTCCCAAAAATCGCAACTGGAAATATGCAACTCATCGCCTGATGATATCCGAAATGCAGCAATTGTGTTATTGACTTCATTCTTATGTTTCCTCATCATTTTTGTATTCTAATAGATCTCCAGGCTGACATTCCAAAGCCTTACAAATTGCCTCTAACGTTGATAATCGCACCGCTTTTGCTTTTCCATTTTTCAATATAGAAAGATTAGCCATTGTTATTCCAACTCTCTCCGAAAGCTCAGTAACACTCATTTTTCTTTTAGCCAGCATCACGTCAATATTAAATATAATCGCCATTGTTTTCACCTCAGACAGTTAAGTCATTTTCTGATTTTATATCAATAGCTTCTTTTAAAAGCTTTTGTAGAACTGCAGCAAAAACGGCAATCACCATGGAGGCAAAAATGATAATCAAGCCGATGACTATAATCCCTGGGGCATCATCTTTCTCCGCCATGAGGTAAAAGAGTGGCATACCAACTACATACAAGCAACTGATGATGATTGCACAATATTTTATTTTCTTTAAAACCTGTACAGACATTTCCGAGAAAGCATTGTTCTTGTCAATATATCCTAACAGTTTAAAAGCTTGATACAGTGCAAAGTAAAAAGGTATCGCCGAGGCATACAAATCAATGGCAATGAGATATTTCAATAAACTATAATCCGGATACAGTTCTGCTGCGAAACTCGCTATTTCCGGCACCACAAATATGCACAAGGCAAGCACCGGGATACCAATAAGAATAACCGCTGCCCTTAAAAAAAGTGTTGATCCTCTTTCCATAATAAACACACCTCACAGATTTATTGTGAATTGAATTTATCATATTATTTATCGTTTTACAATATATTTTAATCGATATACAGTGATTATTGGTTGTTTTATAACTTTCGACTAAAAGGCCGAGCTAATTGACTATTAGAAGTCATTAGCTCGGCCTTGGTACCTTTTCATATCTCTTTATCTCTATTTTTCTATTCTACAAGTAATTCTAATACTGACCGAGATCGATAAAATTCAAATCCATGTTAGCTTCATCTTCAGCCTGATTTGCAGCTTCTGTTGATACTGCTTTTCCTTCGTATTCAAGGTTACCGCTTGTCAAATTGAATACATATAGACGATTACCTTTGAAGTACTTATTACCCATATTCTTATAACCCACAATATAGAGATAGTCTTGTTTAAAATCATAGGTAATGTTTTCACTTAAATCTATATCTGTATTCTTCAGAGTAGTCTCATATTCTTTACTCACGAGATCGTAAGAAATAACAGTAAATCCTATATTCTCCTTACCCGATACAGCTTTTTGCAGGAAATAAATTTTCTGTCCATACGCATTCATAATATTATTCAATAACATTTCATGCCCTTGGAACGCGAGCGGCGAGATTTGTCCTGTTGCAACATCTACTTGATATGCCTTTTTATGATTATCTTTACTAACCGTTAAAATCCATTGATCCGAGTGATCCAGATTTTGATTGGCTAACCTAACGAATTGATTATCCCCATTTGCTGCTTCAGATTTAGCTCCTGGTAATACGAGCGGCTCATTCGTAATCTCCTTTGTTGTTAGATTAACACGGATAATCTGCGGTTCAGTTACATAACCTTTGGCGCCGTGATTCAAAAACACCATTGCAACAAGCTCTTGATCAACAAGCTGTACATTTTGTACATAGATATCTGAAATATCATGATCCACATTGATATCGGATCTGATTTCCTGCGTATTATCCTTTTGCTTATTAAGCACAGAAATACTGAGTCTAGCATTTTTCTTCGCTGATGGATCATTTGATTGCTGCTTATCTACGGTCCAATTCACGTAAGCAAGCATATCCTGATTTTCATAGAACCCAGCTAAGTTCTTCTTCCCACGCATGAACTGACGATGCTGATCCCTCCATTTATCCAATTGTGTGTTCACTGGTCTTCGGTTTAAGCTTTGGTTGATCGTTAACTTTTCATCTGGATAATCTGTACCATTTGTAGTGATATTAGCTCGTTTGATGCCAAAAACACTATCCTTAGTCAGATAATTTCCGTATAAGGCTATACCTTCAACGAGGGAAGCATCCCCTTG
This sequence comes from Paenibacillus sp. FSL H7-0943, assembly GCF_037963265.1. Lineage (NCBI taxonomy): Bacteria > Bacillati > Bacillota > Bacilli > Caryophanales > Paenibacillaceae > Paenibacillus > Paenibacillus sp. FSL H7-0943. Next base: position 3,195,185 of record NZ_CP150148.1, on the reverse strand, counting down.
AACCATCGTCAGCTTATAATTAGGTAGTGTCTCTTGTGAGGCCTGTACATAATACGTCCCGATTGTAACAACCGAGAACACTACAAGAACGGCGGTAACCATATATTTTCTCATTCCTTAACCTCCATACCCCTTCAATTATACCGATATTTTCTTACGCAATAGATATAAGCTGTACCAAAGCGAACCTCCAGCAATAATCACTATTAATCCGAGACAAGCACCTATGATCTCTCCGGGATAGAAGTAGCTATCATATCTGCTATAACCCATAAGATAGGGTATTGAGGCTAATCCAGCCAGAACCGCTAAGTATAATATGATAAAGCCGATCCCTTTCAGTCTGTAGCTCCGCTCCATTAGAATCGCTGTGAACAAGACGATCAAACCCGTAATGCCCAGTCCATAATATAGAACAAACTCAGAAAAGTAGGGCGGAACCAGAACTTTAAGCACAGTAGGATACTTCAAATAATCAAATACCGAGATGTTCCGATATAGTTCAGCAGGAAGAATCGACTGTGCTATCAAACGCTCCAGTGGCACAAGGACAATTTGCAGGGCAACAAGTCCAAATGCGAATAGCAAGATCGTAACCAGCTTGGCAAAATACAAATTCGCCCGATTGGATGGCAAGGTGAGCAGGCGATATACTATCGTATTTTTACCTCTCCAGTCACGGTACCAGATGAAGCAGCTATATATTAGCAACACTGTTGTGCTCAAAAATATGGGTCCGAAATATAGAAGTCCATTATAGCGAGCATACGGCATACTGTTTAGCTGAATATATCCAGTCACATTGTGATATTGCTCAAGCGTCCATTGATTCACTCTCATTGCCTCATTCGCAGAATCCAGCCAATGATTAGCACCGATGGTGACTGCTGCAAGCTGCAAGGCAACTGTCAGCACCATGAGTCCAATATATATTTTGGCAAATCGGTTCATTTCAAAATTCAATAGCTTCACAAAAGCTCTCATTTCATGTACACCTCTCTCATTACGTCCGTAATGGACTTACCTTCCTGCTCGCGAACTTCTTCACAGTAGAATTCACGTTCTACCTTCCCATGCTGTAGCAAGACCGCTTTATCAATTAAATGCTCAATATCGTTAATTTCATGAGTTGTAATAATCACACCACGATCCTCGATCAATTCACTCGTGAACACATCAGTAATTTGCTCGCGGCTGAACATATCAATTCCCGAGAACGGCTCGTCCATTAGGATGTAATCACAATCCAAGGCAAGTCCCAGCAACAAATTCACCTTCGCAGCCATCCCTTTCGACAATGAGGATACGCGATCTGAAGAGCTCAGTCGGAAGAACTTAAGCATTTCCTTTGCACGTTCAGCGTTCCAATTCCGATAAAAGTCAGCCATAAAGCTCAAGCAATCAGCAATTCGCATATTAGAGGGCATCGTTAACGAATCTGGAATGAAAGTGATTTTCTCATACATCGCAGGTGTTAGTGATACATTATCGATTAAAACCTCCCCTTTGAATGGTGTCAGTCCCATGATGGACTTCAGCACTGTTGACTTCCCGGCACCATTGATTCCGATCAGGCAGGTAATCTCTCCCTTGGCAGCAGTGAAGCTAACGCCATTTAGTACCTTCTTGAATCCATAATTCTTTACCATCTGATTCACTTGGATCATCTTGTGTCACCACCCTCTGGAGATAACTTGCGCTCGGATGTATATTTTGTCTTTATGATCTCTACCAGTTCTTCAACTGGAATTTGAATATTCTGAATGGAGCTGATGAATATATCCACTGCACTTTCGATTAATTCAGCTCGAATCGAGTTTAGTATTTGCTGATCCTGTGTAATTCGGCTCGGGGAATTCCCTTCTGTTACGATCAAACCCTGTTCCTCCATTTCCTTATATGCCTTCTGCGCCGTGTTCGCATTAATCTTCATTACTGATGCCAGTTCACGCCGTGAAGGAATTTTGTCTCCCGCTCCGATTTGCCCTGTGGCGATCTGTTCCTTGAAATGACGCACAACTTGAATATATACCGGCTCACGAATATTAAAGCTGACGCCTGATTTCTGTTCTTCTGTCATACAACCAACTCCATATACTAAGTGTGTGTACTAAGTGGTTCATACATCTCATTTATGTACTATACGTGTAATACACTTTTGTGTCAATAGTTCAGATTTGAGAAAAAAAACTGCCTCTCGGCAGCTCCTTTATTACTAAAACACCTTTTGATTAAAAACATGTTCTTTTCCACCTAAACCCAGTGTATCTGCTGTTGTAGTGTGAATTTTCTGCAGAAGCACGGGATTATCCATTAGTGACAAGCCATAAGAAGGAATCATTTCTTTTATTTTGGGTTCCCATTCTTTTATATATTGAGGGAAACATTTGTTAAGCACTTCAAGCATCACGTGAACAGCCGTAGAAGCTCCAGGGGAAGCCCCTAACAATGCTGCGACCGAACCATCAGCGGCACTAATAACCTCCGTACCAAATTGAAGTGTGCCTTTGCCAGCTTCTGTATCTTTGATAACTTGCACACGCTGACCAGCTACAACAAGATCCCAATCTTCAATTTTGGCATTGGGGATAAACTCTTTCAGTTCTTCCAAACGTTTTTCTTTCGATAACAGCACTTGTTCGATCAGGTATTTTGTTAATGACATATTTTTAGCACCTGCCGACAGCATTGTTATGAGGTTATCCGGTTTCACAGAAGTTATTAAATCAAACATTGAGCCCGTTTTTAAGAATTTAGGTGAGAATCCGGCAAATGGTCCAAATAGCAGTGATTTTTTATTGTCGATAAATCTTGTGTCTAAGTGCGGTACGGACATTGGAGGGGCTCCAACTTTAGCTTTGCCGTATACTTTGGCATGATGCTGCGCAATAACTTCCGGATTATTACACACCATAAAAATACCGCTTACTGGGAATCCACCGATATGTTTTCCTTCAGGAATACCGGATTTCTGCAGTAAGTGCAGACTTCCTCCCCCGCCACCAATGAACACAAATTTCGCTGTATGTTGTTCAATGTTACCGCTGGCATTTCTGATTTTTAGATCCCATAAGCCAGCACTGTTGCGCTTCATACTATTGACACTATGTTTGTAGTGAAGATCGACGTTTTTACTCTTTAAATGCTCAAATAAGATACGCGTTAAAGCACCAAAGTTAACATCCGTTCCAGAGTCAATTTTTGTAGCCGCAATGGATTCGTTCGCAGGACGATTTTGTATAATAAGCGGAATCCATTCCATCAGTTTTTTAGAGTCAGCGGAAAATTCCATCCCTTGGAATAATGGATTTTTTGAGAGCGCTTCAAATCTTTTCTTTAAAAAAGCTATATCCTTCTCCCCTTGCACCAAACTCATATGAGGTAACGGCATAATAAAGTCCTGGGGAGTATGTATCAGCTTGCGATTTACAAGATAAGACCAAAACTGCATCGAAAGCTGAAACTGTTCATTAATCTGAATAGCTTTGCTAATATCTATAGATCCGTCTGGCTTTTCAACAGTATAATTAAGCTCACAGAGCGCCGCATGCCCGGTTCCTGCATTATTCCATTCATTAGAGCTTTCTTCCCCTGCTTTTTCAAGCTTTTCAAATACTTTAATTTTCCATTCCGGTACTAATTCCTTCAAAAGTGTTCCTAAAGTCGCACTCATGATTCCGGCACCAATTAAAATGACGTCTGTATCAGTTGCACTTTTGCCCATTATTACCATCCTTATCCCCTGAATTTTGCAGAAAGGATGTGGGCGCTCCTTCTTAGGCGTCACACCTTTTCTGTATCAATTATAACCTTATCATGGTGTATTACAATTATTTATAAATTTAATATCTACTATTATATGAAAAAAATAAAATATTTAAAAGCTTGTAAAAAAGATAGAAATACGTCCTCAAGATTTATGGAACAAAAAAAGGCTGCATCATGCCCTGTTCTCATTGTAGACAATTCCGTTTTGATAGCCCAACCCCACTATTGTTTTTTGAATTTCCTGATCTACTTTTCTTTTAAAAGTTGCAAACTCTAATGTGGTTAAGCCGATTGGAAGCTCTTGTTCTATAAATGAATCAAAATCGATCGCCGTTTTGAAAATACGAAGCTTGTGCAGAAAAGGTAATTGCTCCATTCCCGTCAAATGAGCCAATGTTTTGCAATTCATAATCGTTAGCTCTTCCAGTGCCTTCATCTGCTGATCAAAGTTAATCTCACGTAGCTGGATTTGATCTTCAATCACAAGCTTTTTTAACGCACGAAAAACCGAAATATTACTCAGGTCATGAAAGCCACGGACTCTACAAATTTCCAGGCTCTCGATTTCATTTTCTTCGATGTCCTGAATATGTTCTCTGCCTCCAAGTAAAATACGTAGGTCTTTCAATTTCTTTAGCCGATTAATAAAATGTAAGGGTTTGTTGCTGATGGAGTGCAGCGCGAGATAGGTAAGATCCTCCAGATCTCCAATAGCATCAAGGTTTTTAACCTTACCTATTACATGCAACTGTTCTAAACGGGAGAATTCTTTTAGGTATTCCAGATTAAGCATCTTTTTCTCCGAGCTAATATTTAAAATACTTAGAGACCGTAACGTATCTATACTCAGAATTTCCGGATTTTCAAGTTCATATATCCCCACGCTCAGACTATACAGGTTATTCAGCTTAGCCAATACGTTCGTGTTATGTGCCTGGTGAAGACAATTCAGCAGCAGCATTTTAACATTTGGAATCTGCAGGAGTGTCTCACAATCAAAGGATACAGAATAGTGGCCATAAAAACGCACTCCAAAATTTTCATCAAAACGCGCGCAAAGCTCATTTACTTCATCCAGAATCGAACCATAGGTCGATGGATCAGAGAACTGGACAATAACTTGGTTGCCGCTGTACAAGTCTTGCTGAATCTGAACTGGATCTAGTGAAATAGGATCATTGATCAGAATCCTTCTTTTCCATGTAACACTCATTTCTAATCCCTCCTACTTGCCGTTAATCATCAGTGTATATTTATTGTAAATCTACGAATTACTTACCCAAGAACATAATTACATAAATCAACCCCATGGACAAGCTACCAAGGAAGGTTACAGGTTATTTAGAGTTTCGTTGATTTAGGAGGATTGAGTACAAGTGTTTTACATTAAAATACAATAAGCTGTATCATTCGTAGATTACTCTACTTTTGATACAGCTTAATTATCATTTATTCAGCCTTCTTCGATGAACTATAAATCCCCGCCACCAACTCCAGCGCTTTTATCCCTTCAGCACCATCCAACCAAAACTTTTGACCCCTGGTGACATGCTCATAGAAGTCCTCAATCAGTCTCTTATGCCCGGTGCCCCAATAGGATTTACCTTCCGTGGCACTGAAACTAGGCTCGCACAGCAAGGTTTCCTTTCCATCCTTCCAAAGATACAAATGATCTCTGCGGAGGTTGATAGTACCCTTTTCAAAAACTAGCTCCAGCTCCACTGGAGAATTCTCCAGATAGGTATTTGTACCATAAAAAAGCCCTCTGACATTACTAGTGAAATCGATGCAGGCATGGGCGGTATCTTCTACCTCTATGACCCCATTTAGCACATCCGTGGTAATACTCCCTTTCACCGATGCCACATCTCCACCAAACCACTGAAGTAAATCCAGTGTATGAATGGTTTGGTTAATTAGCAGACCTCCACCTTCCGTAGACCAGCGTCCTCTCCAGTTACTATCGCTATAATAACTTTCGCTACGGTGCCAGGTCACGATTCCTTTCATACAGAGCAACTTCCCATATATTCCTGAGTCAATCACCTGCTTAATATACATCGAGGCATCATTATAACGATTCTGAAACACCACACCAAGCTGACCTGTGCTATGCTGTGCGGCTTCAAGTATTCGTCTGGCTGAAGGAAGATCTGCCGCCATAGGCTTTTCGGTAAGGACATGTTTTCCTGCTTGTAACAACTCCGTAGCCATTTCTGCATGTAAATAATGAGGCGTACAGAGATGTACAACATGAATACGGTCATCCTTTAAAATTTCTCTATAATCATTAGTGGCTTGGCAGTCATATTCATTAGATGTCTGCAATGCTTTGTCAGCATCAATATCTGCAACCGCAAGTAGTCTCACACCATCGATGCCTGTTAATGTTTTTGCATGAAGAGGGAAAATGGCTCCGCATCCAATAATGGCTGCTCCAAGTTCTTTCATCTATATTACCCTCCGTTCATCATTCCATCGTTATCTGAGTATTGCTGGGGTTAGATTGATCGCTTGCTCTTGAGCCTTCAGACATAGCTCGGCAGCTTTGAACACATGGGTCTGTGTCATCGCCAGCTCTGTCCGATTCAGACAGTCAAGGATTAGCTCACCAAAGAAAGGAAAACCAACCTTCCCTGCTACATGCTCATAATGTTCCCCTTCCCCATTGACCCAGTACACATGATCCGGTGTATTTGAACGACTTATATCAGTATATTTACGCAGTTCAATGTATCCTTCAGTCCCCATAATCATCGTGCGCCCGTCTCCCCAAGTGCCCAGCCCATCAGGGGTAAACCAATCCACGCGAAAATATTGTGTTGCCCCATTGTCCCCTACAAGAGTAGCATCACCAAAATCCTCTAATTCGGGATAAGTCGGATGATTGTAATTGGCCACTTTACTATGAATAACCGAAGCATCCTGACAATCGGCATAATACAAAAATTGTTCTATTTGATGACTGCCTATGTCACATAGAATCCCACCATATTTCTCCCTTTGGAAAAACCATTCCGGCCGGTTAGGAGCATTTAGACGATGTGGCCCTAATCCAATGACTTGCAGGACACGGCCAATAGCACCTTGTTGAATCAGCTGCCCCGCATAGATAGCGCTTTCAACGTGAAGACGTTCACTATAGTAGACCATATATTTCTTATTGGTTGCAGCTGCCATTGCTCTAGCGGATTCAAGCTGTTCCAGGGTCGTAAAGGGGGCTTTATCCGTAAAATAGTCCTTACCGTGAGCCATTACTCTATTGCCTAAAGGTCCTCGTTCAGATGGAATTGCGGCCGCTGCAATTAATTGTACTTCGGGATCTTCCAGAACTTCTTCCATTGATCCGGCAGCTTTGACACCGGGATATTTACTAATAAAATTTCTGACCTTTTCCTCGTCCGGATCATATACCCATTTCAGCTCTGCCCCTGCCTCAACCAGTCCGTTACACATCCCGTAAATATGACCGTGATCTAGGGCAATAGCGGCAATGATGAATTCCCCCGCCTTCACTACGGGTTTGGATTCATACGTTGGTGCATAGGTCATCCCATTTTTTCGATTCATAGAAACCCTCCTTCTATTAGTATTACTCCATTCTATAAGGTATTAAGAAGATACCGCAGACTGATCTCCAAGCTTTCAAAAGGATCACGGCGGCAAACATCCTGCTCCACTACGAACCATTCAACACCCGTTTCGCGACAGACATTGATAATTTCTTTATAGTTCATATTCCCTTCACCGATTTCAGCAAAGATCTGTTTTCTATTAACAATCGCCATATCTTTTAAATGCACTACCTGCATTCGACCTGCAACTTTGCGTATCCATTCGGCTGGACTCCCTCCGCCCGCTTGAACCCAATATAAATCCAGCTCAAAACCAACGGCAGGATCAGACTCAGTGAGCAGAATTTCCATGCCAGTCAATCCATCAAACCGTTCAAATTCAAAATCGTGATTATGATAAACAAATTGCAGATCATGTTGTTCTTTTAGTGTAACTGCAATGCCCGACATCAGCTTGGCGAATTCACGGTAACCTTCTTGCCCCGTACGGAATTTTTCCGGTAAACTTCCTAGTCCAATATTTTTGCAGTTCCACAGCTTATGTTCAGCGGCTAAAGCATCCAAATCGCTTACTAGCCGATCCCAAGACACATGGGTTGCACATATTGCCAGACCTGCTTCATCCGCATACTCTTTTACGAGCTTCGGATCGATTGGCCCGATGCCTGAAATCTGAATAGCTTCATAACCCATAGCAGAGACCTTTTGAAAAGTGGATCTTAAATCCTCCGCAGTTTTAGTAAAATCACGTAATGTGTACATTTGAGCAGCAATGGTTGAACGATTCATAGGATCTTTCCTCTCTGATTAAAATTTAATGAGTTCCCTTAACATCAAAGGTTTGGGCGGCTGTGGTTTCTTTGTTGAAGTTAGAATTCTCCACCTTTTCCATGAGCTTCTCATAAAATAAATCTTCATCAATCGGTAACTCCACCCAATCGTCGGTCCAAGCCGATAAATACATCCCATTAGATAACGTTAGACCGTGAATGCCTTCCTCACCCGGAGCTAACAATTTCTCATCGTGTAGAATGGCATTCGTAAAGTTCCGCAAAATTCCTTTATGCTGTTCCCCGCCACCCTCTTCTACAGGAATCTCACATTTCCAACATTCTGGACTGCCGAATCCTCCCGTAAACTCTGCATTGAATTGCGGCTCCGGCGTGCGTAGACGCCAAAAGGTTAATTTCCCGTCTTCCACTATGATTTTTCCATGATCACCAGTAATTTCGAAACGGTTAGTTCCCGGTGCTTCACCTGTTGTGGTGATAAAAAGCCCTGTCGCACCATTTTCATATTCCACATAAGCGGTTACATCGTCTTCAACCTCAATATTGCGGTATTTACCAAAATGACAAAATGCTCTGATCCGCTTAGGCATCATACCTGTCGTCCACTGCCATAAATCTAGTTGATGAGGATCTTGATTCAGCAACACCCCACCACCTTCGCCTGCCCATGTAGCCCGCCAACCACCGGAGTTATAGTAACTTTGTGATCTGTACCAGTTGGTGATAATCCAATTTGTGCGGCGGATTTCGCCTAGTTCACCAGACTGAATGAGATCCCTAAGCTTTTGATACAAAGGATTCGTCCGCTGGTTATACATGATTCCGAATTTGCGATCAGACTTTGCTGCAGCTTCGTTCATCTGCTTAACAGCTTTGGTATAGACCCCAGCCGGTTTCTCAACCAATACATGATAGCCATATTGAAAAGCCTCGATAGCTAAAGTTGGATGATCATAATGTGGAGTACAGATTAATACTGCATCTATGAGATGAGACTCATATAACTCTTGGGGTGTTGCAAATTTCTGTACACTTTCCGGTAAATGCTCTTCTGCCCATTTCAAACGTTCTTCCCTTACATCACATACAGCTGCAAGCTCAGCATCTTTAATATGATTCAACAGACTTTGTGCATGTGCACTCCCCATATTCCCAATTCCAATAATGCCATACCGTACTTTATTCAATCAGATCACTTCCCTATTTGAGGTTATGTTATGAGAATATACTTAATTAATAGACATGAACATGAGCGAAACTAAGCATTATTTGCACAATAATAAGATGATTTAGTTAAATTAATTCGTTATAATAAGGATAATCAAGTCATAGAGGAGCTAGATGATGAATAATCCAGGTAACCTTACCGGCAGATTCCTCCAGAATCTTACCGTAAAAGTGACCCATGCCCAACTTAGAAGCGGATATAGCGGGTGGAATCGTACGTTGGAAACTCCAACATTTAATCGGCTGTATTTTATTGACCGCGGTGAGGGAAAAGTTATCATTAACGGTGTTACTTATTATCCGAGAGCAGGTCAGCTAATGATCATGCCCGCAGGAAGCACTCAAACTACAGAGACGTCAATGAATGATCCCTATACACGCTATTTCTGCCATTTTGATGCTGATATTGGGGAGTGGCCCTTATTCCATTCGGCAAACAAACTGTTTATCTGTGATGCGCCCAACCCAGATTCCGTACGGGTTATTTTCACAGAAATGATCGAACAGTTTCAAAAAGATGATGTATTGTCCATTCTGCGTACTCAGGCGAACGTCCTCAATCTAATTGCTACTTGTCTTGAATCGAACGAGAATATCAAAACAGACTTTATGCAAGAATTTATACATACGGGGGATCAAGGAAAGCTCGCCTATGTGCTTCAATATATTGATGAGCGGCTGGATAAACCCATAGAAATAGAAGAGTTAGCAGAAATTGTCCACTTACATCCGAACTATTTCATCCCCTACTTCAAGAAATTTATAGGGGTTCCCCCCATGCATTATGTACAATTGAAAAGAATGGAGCATGCTAAAAGACAGCTTTCTTATAGCAATTTCAGCATTTCAGATATCGCGGAGCAAGTCAGTATGGAATTAGCCCATTTCTCTAAATATTTCAAAAAGACAATAGGAATCTCCCCTTCTGCCTATCGTAACAGCACTAAGTAAATTTATTAGGGAATGTCTTAATCTATGTGATGAACTATAATAAAAAGGCTCTAACCTTCAATTTTGAGGTGCTGAACGATATTCTTATCAGAACAGCATCTATAAGCGACATTCAAGAGATAGCAAGACTCTCAAGCCAGCTTGGATATCCTTTGAATATCGATCAATTAGGAGAAAGACTACAAGAAATCGGAACACACAAAGATCATACTGTATATGTAGCTGAATCAGATCACCAATTGGTAGGATGGATACATGCGACCGTTCGAATCTTACTTGAATCTCCTTCATTTATTGAAATAGGAGGTCTTGTTGTTGATCAGACTTGCCGCGGAGAAGGAATTGGCAGACAGCTTGTAGAAACCTGTGAACGATGGGCAATCCAAACAGGGTTTAGCAAAATTAGAGTACGTACCAATCAAACCAGAGAAGATGCTGTACGGTTCTATAATCATATAGGATTTTCGCCAAAAAAATCACAGCATGTACTTGATAAGGAACTTTAATCACACTCAGGACTTTTAGGGAGGTTCAATGGTTATGATAGAATTAACTTTGCATCCAGCATTAGAAGGGAAAATCGCTGTGATTACCGGAGGAGCCGGTGTATTATGCCGGGTTATGGCGCTAGAGTTAGGTCGGCAAGGAGCTAAAGTCGCGATTCTAAATCGCACCGCAGCTAAGGGAGATTTGGTTGCCGCTGAAATTACAGCCGCAGGCGGTCAAGCGATTTCACTTTCCTGTGATGTTACAGATCAACAGAGTGTTATGAGAGCCGCAGAAGCTGTTAAGAATCACTGGGGTCCTTGCGATCTATTAATTAACGGAGCTGGCGGAAATGATTCCTCAGCAAATACGACCCAAGAGATTTTCAAAAATGATGACCTGGAGAACCCGAACATATTCACTTTTTTTGACCTTAGTGTAGATGGATTTCGCAATGTGATGGACCTAAATCTAATTGGAACATTGATCCCAACCCAAGTTTTTGCCAAGCAGATGCTCGGCAGAACGGGCACATCTGTTATTAATATTTCATCCATGAGTGCACCTTCTCCAATGACCAAAGTACCTGCCTACAGCGCTGCCAAAGCAGGAATTAATAATCTCACCCAGTGGCTCTCCGTTCATTTCGCTGAGTCTGGTATACGTGTGAATGCCATTGCCCCTGGCTTTTTCCTTACTAAACAAAATGAGAAGCTGTTGGTTCGTGAAGATGGCGAGCTTACAGACCGTTCCCAAAAAATCATCTCTCATACTCCAATGCGCCGCTTTGGACAGCCGGAGGATCTGCTTGGCACACTACTCTGGTTAGCAGATGAAGCAATGTCAAGCTTTGTGACCGGAGTTACCGTCCCCGTTGACGGTGGATTCTTGGCTTATTCGGGAGTATAGACTAATCTAATGAGGGATTACAATGATTGTAGATCCATTACGCGTATTCGTTACTGTAGCTGAACTGAGTCATTTTTCCAAAGCAGGAGAAGCGCTGAATTTATCTCAACCCGGTGTCAGTCTGCATATCCGGAATCTTGAGAATGAGCTCGGTGCTAAACTCCTGCATCGTTCTTCTAAACAGGTTAGATTAACAGAAGCCGGCAGTATTCTTTATAAACACGCCAAACAAATATTGGCTCATTTCGATGAAGCAAGTCAGGAAATCCATATGCTTCAGGACGAAGTCACTGGGAGTATACATATCGGCGCTAGTTTTACTATAGGTGAATATATTTTGCCGGCAAGACTTGCTGATTTTGCCAATCAATATCCGCAGGTCAAGCTGCAAGTGACGATAGGCAATACTGAGGAGATTATTGGAGGCGTTAAATCCAACGAACTGGACATAGGGTTTATTGAAGGTGAGGTCCATGAGAATGATCTGAATGTCACTCCTTATATGAAAGACGAGATGATTATGGTCGCTCCTGCTACCCACCCTCTGTCAAAAGCGATTTCTGTGGAGCAGAGCATGTTGCAGGATCAGGTTTGGGTGCTTCGCGAACACGGCTCAGGTACACGAGCTTTCAGTGATCATTTCCTACAGGAGGAAGATATTTCTGTTAAAAGATCCTATGTCTTCAACAGCTCTCAAGGTGTTAAAGAAGCTGTAGCCTCTGGCCTCGGAATCGCCATGCTCTCCAGATGGATTGTACGGAAGGAACTAGAAAGCGGTGAGATCAAAGAGCTGCCAATCAGGCAACATCATCTGGAAAGGCAATTCTCAATCATCCGACATCAAGAATGTTCTTCTTCCTTAGCTACCGATGTCTTTATAAAAAAGCTACTTGTCTTTAGAAAAGACAAGTAGCTTTTTTTCTTCCACACTATGAAATTATACTTGATGTTCAACCAAATGCCCGTCTTCCAGATGCAGAACCCGGTCACACCATTCGAGCATCCGTTCATCATGAGTGACCATTACCGCTGCTTTACCTTCACTCTTCACCTCATCAGCGATCATGCGTACAACTTCTCTTCCGCGTTTGAAGTCCAGACTGGCTGTCGGCTCGTCTGCAAAGAGAATCGCTGGTTTATTCATCCACGCTCTAGCGATAGCTACACGCTGCTTCTCCCCACCGGAGAGCTGTTCCGGATAATGATTACGCCGTTTCCAGATATCCAGCCGCTTCATCAAATCAGCAGCCCGTTCCTTCGCTTCCTTAGCACTCATTTTCGCCTGCTTGGCTACAAAAAGGAGTTGCTCCTCCACCTTCAAATAAGGCAACAACTGAGCGCTTTGGAACATAAAACCTATCTTCTCTAAACGGAGCTCCGTCAGCTCACTTTTACTTTTATCTGTAAGTGATTCCCCATCTATAAAAATTTCACCACTAGTAGGTGTTAGAAGTGCACCAGCCGCTGAAAGGAATGTACTTTTCCCTGTTCCCGAAGGTCCAAGGACAGCAACGAATTCCCCTTCATTAACGATCAGATTCAAATTGTTCAGCACAGACACCGTTGTATCGCCATCACCGTAGTTTTTGGTTACTTGCTTCATGATTAGTTTTGCACTCATGCTCCAGCCCTCCCAATAGCTTCTAATGCATCTACTTTTGCCACTTTAGCGACAGAAATTAGTGATCCTAAAAGAGACATCCCAACGAATAAACAGCTGGTTAAAAGAATGGTGGAAGGCTCCAGTTGGAATGGCATCGAATCAGGCAGAACCTTATTCATCCCAAAGGTAAGCAGTAAGCTAATGCAAAGACTTGAAATAGCTAAAATCATAACCTGCCCTACCACACTCCAAGCCAAGTAAGACATTTTGGTACCCATCGCCTTCAGAATACCAAACTGACTAGTTTTCTGAATCGTAATGACATAGAAGAATACTGCCAGAACAAACGCTGCGATCACAAACAGGAAAACAATCATCATTAGCAGTGAACCCTGCTCTGCCGAGTAGCCCGGAATATTGGAAATAGCTACTTTTTGCGTAATGACCTCTACATCTTTTACATTCGTTGAAATCTTATTTACTTGATCAGCATTCGCATTAAGGGCAATCACATTAAACGGTACCGACGAAGAGGTTTCTTCTCCTTGGTTAACCCCCTGCTTCATAGCTTGCCAATCCTGATTGTTGATATAAACTACTGGGGTATGGCTGTAAGAGCTATCCTCAACAAAACCTGCGACAGTAAATTCCATCCCGGTTGCCTGATCACGAATGATACTGCCAAGTTTGATTCCTGACTGTTCCAGGTCACGATCAACAAGGACTTTACCGTTTGTCTCATTCGTAATCTTGTCACCTTCAACTACTTTAGGAGCTAATAACCCATTCATATCTACTGCAAAAAAAGTAATATCTGCTTTTACGTCTGCCTCGTTAGCAGTGACAGTGCTCATCTGCATTGCAAGTGAAGATGCATTATTGTCTCCAACTACTGCACGTACATTCTGGAGCTCCGTATCTGTTAACTGAGAACGTCTAAAGGTCTGATCCGCATCACCTTGCACTACAAAATAATTCGCCGGCATGTTCTCTACTGCAGAGATATTTGCATAAGCTAATCCTCTGGCTAGTCCCGTGACGAAAAGTACAAGAAAGGAAACCAATAACATGATAACCATAATTAATAGGTATCTGGCTTTAGAATGTCGCATTTCCCTTAAGGCTAAAAACATATTACCACTCCTTCTAATCTGTATAGTCACAGTTTAGAAGATGAAAATGAACGGAGTATGAATAATGAATTACAAAAGCGGAAGTGTAACTGTAAAGGTAGTCCCTTCACCCAAAGTACTGGTTACTTCAATGGTTCCGTTATGCGCTTCTACTATTTTTTGAGAAATCGCAAGTCCAAGTCCGCTGCTATGGGTTTCATGCGTTCGTGCTCGATCTACTTTATAGAAACGATCAAAGATTAACGGCAACTCCTCGGCTGAAATGCCTTCACCCGTATCAGACACAGAAACAATACAGTTCTGTTCCATAAGCTTCGCGGAAATCATAATGGAACCCTCAGCAGGTGTGTATTTTATGGCGTTAGAGAGCAGGTTCATCCATACCTGGAACAATAGATTTGGATCACCTAGAACGCTGATGTCTGCAAGATTCAAACGCACGGCCAGTTGTTTCTCTGTTAATCTCCATTCCATGATTTGTACGACCTGTCTTAGTTGTGCACGTAAGTCTGTCGACTTTTTCTGTATGGAATTAGGATCATAATCAAGCGAAGACAAGGTAAGCAGCTGTTTGCTTAGCAATGAAAGACGATGGCTTTCTTGGTCAATGATATTGAGATACTGTAACCGTTCATCCTCAGGTAAGGTTGAATCTTGTAACGCTTGGGCAAATCCCTGAATTGATGTTAATGGCGACTCAATTTCATGTGATACATTAGCGACAAATTCCTGACGTGCCCGATTTGTTCGTTCCAGCTCCCGGCTCATAATCATAAAATGGGAAGCTAACTGACCAATCTCATCACGCCGCCACGTATTCAATTTGATATCGTATCTGCCTTTTGAGATCCGTTTAGTGGCCGTCGTCAAACGTGTAATAGGTCTAACTACATGCAGTACGCTAATCATTACAAAGCCTAAGCTAAACAACACGGTGAACCCAATGATCACAGCAAAAAAGACGCGCAGCTCACCGAATTGTACTTCAGCATCCGGACGCATAAACAAAGCATACGTCTCATTGTTTACTTTTACAGGAACACCAATTGAATTACGCAGTTGATTATCAAAAAATCCGGTAATAAATGCACTGTCCGGGAAATCCGCAACCCCATGATAAATTTGCCCATTCAGAACCTTCTCTAGTTGCTGCTCATCCAAATCTTCTTTTCTAAAGGGCTTACCGTAGAATCTTGATTCCCCTTCAGCATCTGTTAAATAGATTTTATAACCCAGCTTGGCTATACTCCGCAAATAATCCTCCATTGTCTCCGGATGTGATTCTGCGAATTGTTGAACCTCGATAGCCATTCCGGTAAGTTTGGCATCGTTCTGAGATTTAATCTGGGCTTGATAATAAATATTAGACACCAAAAATCCAAGAAGGCTACTCACCACAATTACTGAACAGAAGACAATACACATCCGGACATACAAGGATCTCATACGTTAACCATCTCCAATTTATAGCCAATGCCTCGAACGGTTCGGATCACAAAATCTTCCTGATAATCTACGAAGCGCTGACGCAATCGTTTGATATGTACATCGACTGTTCGCTCATCCCCTTCATAATCCATGCCCCATACCAGTTCAATTAACTCACTACGTGTATATAACCTGCCTGGATATTGTGCCAATTGAGCCAGAAGCTCAAACTCTTTTACCGGTAGCAGCAGAACCTCATCACCATCGGTTATTTCATAATTTTTGCGGTCAATAACTAGAGAATTTAATCGAATCCGATCATCTGAAGCAATGGAATAGCGGCGAAATAACGCTTTGATCCGAAATAGCAACTCTTCAGGCTCAAAAGGTTTCGTTAGATAATCATCCGTCCCCCGCAAATAACCTTGCTCTTTATCACTCAGCTGCTGACGTGCTGTCAATAAAATGATCGGAATATCATACGTTTCTCTAATATGCTGACATAGCTCTAACCCATCTACATGTGGCATCATTACATCTACGACCGCTAAATCCGCAATACTGTCCTGCAATTTATGTATCGCATCTCGGCCATCACTGGCCTCCATCACCTGATATCCTTCCCTTGTTAGTACATGTTTTAATAATGTTCGAATATTCACATCGTCATCTGCTACTAAAATCTTCTTCATCATTTACACTCCCTGAATAATGGATGAACTCATAGTAACAACTTTATAACGATAGAACAACTAAAGTCAGATCAAACAAAAGGCTTGATACTCTCTCTTAGTGTGGTAACCGGCCGCTCCATCAGTCTCTCCAGATCTTTTGATGTAGAAGCAGTATCTATCTTCGCTAAAAACGAATAAATCCAATGCTGAATACTTGAATCCTGGCGAAACGTAATTTTTTTCCCTGATAACTCTGATAATACATCAACTAATTCGTTGAAGTCCCAAACGTTTGGTGCAGCTAGTTCGTAGACTTGGTTCATATGTCCATTCGTTGTAAGAACCTTTGCCGTAGCTAAAGCGAGGTCCTCACGAGTGACTGAATTAAACTGCCAGTTCCCTGGATAAGTGGGTAGCTCGCCGCTTTCCATGGCTTCCTTCAACCCAAGCACACCCACAAAATCTATATACAAAGCGTTACGCAGAAACGTATAATCTATCCCTGATTCAAGAATCATCTGCTCAGTTAGTAAATGAACATGATAAGAAGGAATCGGACCTTTGGGTGGAAAGGCAAATCCAGTATAAAGCAGATGCTTCACATTGGCCTTTTTTGCTGCATGAATGACCTGAGCATGCTGATGTAATCTGATCTTATCATCGGTATGAGAGCTGGAGATTAAAAGTAACGTTGTGACCCCAGTAAAAGCTTCAATCAGCGTATCTAACTGGTCATAATCGGCAAAACGGACTTCGAACCCTTTTTCTAAATAATTAACAGCTTTCTCTGGCTGACGAACACAAGCAATAACTTGACTAGCCGGAACGTACTTCTCAAGCTTCTCCATAATTAAGCTGCCTAATTGACCTGTGGCTCCTGTAACCATAATCGACATACATAACACCCTTTCTGTTATTCGAATGTACTCAGTTTTTGTAATAAAAAGATAAGTTGATGAAGCTCCTGATCATTCAGATTCTTCATTCTCTCTGCGACAGCCTGACGATTCTCTGGAAGATGCTCCAGAAGTAATTGCTGGCCTTCAGTCGTAATCGAAATGACGCTTTTTCTGCCATCCTTGGTATCATTCGAACGGGTTATTAATCCATCTCGCTCCAATGGTGTTAACAGCATGCTTATATTAGCTTTGGTAACTCCAATAATGTGAGCCAATGTAGAAGGCAGAATCGCACCTCCCTGTTTAGAGATCTCCACCAAGATACGAATTCTTGCTCCGTTCAATCCTTTCGACTGCCAATATTTCTCAGAAACAGAAACTAAATTTGCAGTAGCTTCAACTAATGTAAAAAATGCTTTGGTATGCAATGGCTGATTCAGCACAAACTGTTGTAAATGATCCATATTCTATAATTCAGCTCCAATATAGTTAAGTCCTTAACTAATTTTAAACATACTACACTCCCCATGAGTTGTCAAAAAAAAGAAGCTGCCTCACCTAGCAGATAAATCTGCTGATGAAACAGCCTCTAAATAAACTCATTTTAGATTAACACCGTTTTTGTGGAAACAGGCTCTTCACTGTATTTTTTAGAACCCTCCAGCATAACCTCCAGCTTAATGATCTCCGACCGGCTTGCTAAACGAATTGGGGGGCCCCATGTTCCATAACCTGACGACACGACTACATGCAAATTGTCCTTACGAAGATATCCCCAGTCCAGCTCGAACAAACGTTTAGTGATCCAGTGATTAGGAGCAATCTGTCCTCGGTGTGTATGACCCGAGAGTAGAACGTCTACCCCAGCTTGAGCGGCTACGTCGAAGCCTGTAGGCTGATGATCCATCATAATCACAGGACGTGTAAGATCAAGTCCTTCGAGCAAGGTGCTTACACTTTGTCTGCCACCAGCTTCCATCGTCTCGGCTGTCTTGTCTTTTCGGCCTACAATATACGTTCCTGCGACTTCTTCAACCTCATCTTGCAGGACCTTGATCCCAATACTACTCATCAAATCGGTATATTCCTTAATTGATCCACCATAATATTCGTGATTGCCCAGTACTGCGTAGACACCATAACGAGCTTTTAACTGTTTAATCTGTTCACTCATACTATTGCGGATAAAAGGTTCAATGCTGTCATCCAAGACATCTCCAGCCAGCAAAATCACATCGGGTTGCATCGCGTTCATTTGTGCCACCATTTTTTTGAGATGACGATTGCCCACGATATTCCCTAAGTGCAGGTCTGAAGCAACCGCGATCGTTAATGGCGTGCTGGTGCCAATAGATTTATCAATAGGTATGGAATGTGTGCGGATCACGGTACTCCAGGCGTTGATTGAACCCCAGACCAGAAAGACTGCCAGTAATATCAGAATTGTCCCGCCCGCTTCTGCAATGTAATAGGTACGATTGATTCCTGACCATCCCAGTATCACATATAATAGGTCTGCCAAAGGTAACATAATGATTGCAAATTCCATACACGCTAAATAATACGATCCAATCACTTTAAAGAATCTGGCGATCGGTTTAACCGATTTTGGCCATGGGATCATTCCAATGACATACGCAAAAGCGATCAGCATAAATAATGTCCAGAATACTGCTGACGAAACACCTGAAAACCATTCATGAATAAGTAACCAGCCGTGATAGCCAATGTAGAAATTAACAAGACCCAGAATGAGCAGCATAGCAAATCCTGAAGCTAACATTCGTAATGTTTTCATCGTTTCTCTCCCCTTTACCTAACTACTTCTCTACTTCTTATCTCAAATCATAACACAAACCGTTAACCCAGTATAAACTGCAATGCGGTGTTCGGAAAACATCGGAACTAAAAAAAGAAAATGCCCATCGGCATCTTCTTTGGAGGTTTATCTTATATCGCTTTATCACGTGTGGCCATACATTGACCAATCAGCTTATCGCATTTATTGATGTGATTTATCAGCCAGTCTGTTAACGTTCGATTAAGCTTGATGGTTGAGAGTACGGATACTCCCTTTGTTTTGACCGTTTCTTCCAATTCGAGAACTGCCTTCACGAAATCAGCATGCGTCTGACGATGTTCAGCTAGTTCAGGGAAGTTGATCTCCTCCATCAGCTGCTCTTCA
Source organism: Paenibacillus sp. FSL H7-0943 (assembly GCF_037963265.1). Lineage (NCBI taxonomy): Bacteria > Bacillati > Bacillota > Bacilli > Caryophanales > Paenibacillaceae > Paenibacillus > Paenibacillus sp. FSL H7-0943. The sequence continues at coordinate 3,175,556 of NZ_CP150148.1, read as the reverse complement.
TTACTGAAATGTTCAATCGTGTATTCTTTTAAGAATTTCAGTGTTTCCTCAATCTTTTCTTTCCCTTGCTGATTACTGCATGCTTCAAAGAATTCGTTCAATTTCGCTAACAACTGTCTGTGCTGGCAGTCAATTTTTTCTACACCGATATCATATGAATCTTTCCAAGCGATCATGAAATCACCATTCCGTTTCTTGAAAATTACATTTTAATTTTATTTTCCACCTTTCTCCACAAAAGAACTATTAACAACATCACAGGTGCTTATATTCAACCATTAGCTGTACATATGGCACCTACTGATAAATCTCTACTTCATCACGGGTTCGATATGTACAAGTACATTGGAAACTTGGTGCCGGTCTTTTAACTGTTCTTCAATTTCTTCCGTAATATCATGACTCTGCACTACACTTAGCTGAGAATCCACTAGCACAGTTGTGTCTACTAATACGTTATTCCCATGGATACGGGCTTTGATATCTTTTATGGATTGTACACCATCAATTTCTGCCACAGTTTCTTTCATATGTTCAAGCTCTTCCGCATCAAATCCGTCCGTCAGATCATGCGTAGCTTTGCTAAAGATATCCCATGCCGTCTTACAGATGATTAGTCCGACAATGATGGCTGTAAGCGGGTCAAGCCAAGGAACGCCCAAGGAGGAAGCCACAATTCCGATAAAAGCGCCCACGCTAACTATAGCATCTGATCGATTATCCAGTGCTACTGCCCGCATTGCGTTACTGTTAATGGCACGGGCCAGCCTAATATTATACATATAGACAGCCATCATAACTACAGCACAGCCCACTGCCGTCCACGCCGCTATGAGATCAGGACTTTCCAGTGCTGGTTGAATAAATTTGTTCACAGCTTGGTACAAAACTTGAAGCCCTACCGCAATCATAATGAATGAAGCAATTAATGAAGCCACGGTCTCCGCTCTAAAATGCCCGTAGCTGTGGTTCGAATCCGGCGGTCTTCTGGAAATCTTCAGGCCAATTAGTACCGCGATAGAAGCAATAATATCTGTACTGTTATTCAATCCATCTGCAAGCAACGCTTGAGATCCTGAGACCGTACCTATGAACAGCTTGATAGCTGATAAAAAGATATAAGCAACGATGCTTAGCCAAGCTCCTTTTTCGCCTTGTTTAATGTCGTTATAAGTTTCCAAAAAAAGAACCCCCAAAGAATAGTATTGTTCTATACTACACTTTGAGAATCGGGTGGGTCTAGAGAAACAGTGTTGCTACGGGGCGCAATAGTTCCCTCTGTCAAATAGAGTTGCAAGGTCGTAACTGTTTTGCAGGACGCAACATAGTTTGCCCCCGTTCAACTTTGCTTCCATTCTTCTGGAATAGTAACTTTTTGCTATTTTTATTGTCTAATTATAGTAATGACTAATTCAAAGGAGCGTGGAGTGATGATTCAGTCTTTGCCGAAGAAAATTGTTACATGTTTAGCTATAGGAAGTATTTTAATTCCAATAACAAACAGTAGATCAATGTCAGTCATTTCTGCAGAAAAAGCAATTGTAAGCCTAAGTAACACTTATTACAGTGAAGTCACAGCCCCGATCCTAAAACCTGTTTGGTCAGCACAACTCGCCATTTTAAAAAAAGATAGAATCACCGGACAGGACATTACAGCACTCGCGGAAAACGGAAAGATCTTTGCGTTGCAGCGCAATGAAAAATTAACCGCAATGAATGCGGCAACAGGCAAAAAAATATGGGAGTTCGGAAGTGGATTAGCGCCGCTATTCACGTACAGCAATGGATTTATCTACGGTCTAACCCAAAGCGGCTCCCTATATGCCGTTAATGAGGCAGGTAAAAAAGCATGGTCGGCTTCCATAACACTCCCCAAAGCTACAAATATACAGCGTTTAGGATCTACTATTTATGTTACTCAAGAGGAACAATTAGCAGCAGTTGACGCCGTAACCGGAAAGATCAAATGGAAGGCTGTAGAGAAAGGCAATAACTTTACAGGCTTATCAGAGGTCATGGAATCAGATGGGGTCGTTATTCGCAGCTATCTGTCTCAAGGGGCCTTAACAACTGCTGGACTCGCCGCTTATGACAGTCTGACAGGAAAAAAACTATGGGACCAGACCCGGCAGTGGATGCCGTTAGCAGTGAAGGATGGGCTCCTCTACTCTATCACGAATACATTTATGATGGATGATGACCCGGTAAATCGAAAAGTCAAAGTATCCGTGTTCAACATAAAGACAGGTGAATTAAAAGGAGAACGTTTATATAAATGGACAGATACCGAGAATAAAGATGGTGTGTACAGTTATAATGGGATGAATGGAAACGCGTTTTTGGATGGAAAGGACTTTTACATCTTTCAGGGCAGTAAGTTTGTGAAATATGATTTCTGGAATTATTCTGCAGAGGGTAAACCGGTGCAAACCTGGGCCTCGATGGTTAAAGAAAAAGACTCTCCATTGAACCAAGTTTATCAACAAAGAATGTTATTTCAAAATCAAGATAAAGGTACTTTATCCGCACTTAAGCTAGGAACCGGCCAGCTTGTCGACCTCAATATTGGAGAGAATCCAGTGGTACAGACGGATCTGTTTGGAAACGTGGTTTATAGTGGACAATCTGATGGCCTATTTCACGCTTATGACATGTTAACTCTAAAGCCTATTTTCACTGTGAACACAGGCTCTCGTAACTTTGCCCCTTCCCTTAAAACTGGAGGGATGCTGATGATTCGGACGGATAATAAGCTGCTCGCGATTAAACTTCCTACATCTATAAAATAAAAAAGCCTGATTTCTCAGGCTTTTGGGCTTCAATAAATTATTCAGCCGGAGCTGTAAAAGTACGTGCAGCAAACTCGGCATCCAGCATGTAGAAAGCGTTGCTATCTTTTTCAATTCGTTTCAGTTTACTGATGATGTTGCTAAAGAGTGCTTCTTCTTCTACTTGCTCGTCTATAAACCATTTCAAGAAATAAATCGTCGCATGTTCACGCTCATCCAGAGCAAGGTCAGCCAAATGATAGAACCGTTTAGTGTTCTGCTGTTCATGCGCGAAGGCATGTTCAAAAGCATCTAACATCGAGTTATATTCGTTCTTCGGCTCTGGCAGTGCTTCTAGCGTAGCACGGTTATCCCGGTCGTTAAGGAATTTATAAATCTTCATGGCATGGAACCGTTCTTCTTCGGCTTGAATTAGAAAAAAGTTTGCAAATCCATCCAGACTTTCGCCGGAACAATAAGCAGCCATCGCTAGATAAACATGAGCGGAATAAAACTCGAAATTCATCTGTTCATTAAGTGCTTGTACTAATCCATCTTTCATTGGACCGTCACCTCATTATTCAAATTTAATATGTAAATATTTAAGTTTATCTTATCACCGTGCTTCTAAGTCAGCAAGGATTCCTCTCCCAATATCTAATTTAGCTAACGAAAGGACGACTATTCAGATGATTAGATTCACCCGTCACAGCCTAAAGCCTAAGATTTCCGGTACACTCTTCATTATTGCAGCTATGGTGTCACTGTTCCTCATTGCTGGCTGTTCTAATAGCAGCAGTAATTCACAGTCCGAAGCTACCGATTCACCAACCTCCCAATCCACACCTGCACCAACCACCAGCTTGGCTCCCACCCCCTCAGCAGTCAGCGATCCAATTGCTCTTCAGGTTGCTGAGATGACTTTGGAAGAAAAAATCGGACAAATGCTCCTAGTTGGAATTGATGGAACTGTCCTTGATGAGCAAGCTAAAAAGATGATTACCGAAGACAAAATAGGTGGAATCATCCTCTATAAGGACAATATTAAAAGCCTGAAAGGGATGATCAGTCTTATCAATTCTATGAAAAAGAGTAACACTGGCAACCCTGCCCCACTATTCATGAGTGTTGATCAGGAGGGTGGAAAAGTCAGCAGGATGCCTAAAGAATATGCTACATTCCCTTCTAACGGAACAGTGGGTGCAAGTAATGACGCTGCTGCTGCCGAGAAAATGGGAAAGCTGCTCGCAAGAGAAGTACGTTCAGCCGGATTTAATATGAACTTTGCTCCAGTTCTCGATATCAATAGCAATCCAGACAATCCAGTCATCGGAGACCGGTCGTTCGGCAATGCTGCTGGCCAAGTCATTCAACTAGGGATTGCCGAAATGAAGGGAATTGAGAGCGAAGGCGTCGTTCCTGTTGTCAAGCATTTCCCAGGACACGGAGATACTTCTGTCGACTCCCATCTGGATCTGCCGATTGTGAACAAAACAGCCGGTCAGCTAGCCGACTTAGAATGGCTCCCCTTCCAAGCAGCCATTAAAGAGGGGACGGACGCCGTAATGGTCGCTCATATTTTGTTTCCAAAATTAGATCCAGACAAACCCGCATCCTTATCGCGTACCATTATTGGTGAACAGCTTCGAGATGAAATGGGCTACCAAGGAATCGTAATTACAGACGATCTAACCATGGGAGCCATTATGAAGAACTACGATCTGACTACAGCAGCAGTAGATACTGTGAATGCAGGTAGTGATATTCTCCTTGTCGCTCACGGCTATGATAATGAAAAACGGGTCATGGACTCCCTCCTGCAAAACGTAAAAAACGGTAAGATTCAAGAAACACGGATTGATGAAAGCGTCTATCGGATCTTAGCCTTAAAAGCCAAATATAACCTTTCCGATGAGCAAATCCCGGTTCCTGATCTTACCGATCTTAATAAAGAGATTAACGTTTGGCGTCAAACGATTGAGAAGTAAATCTAAGCGTTAGTCATTGTTACTGAAGAACAACAACATCTCCAACCTTCAACCCAGAGAGAACCTCTGTTTTGTCCGTAGTTTCCAGACCCACTTCGATGTCTTTTCGTTCATATTGCCCGTCCCCTTTATCCAGCATAACGTAGGAGAGGTCTCCTTCATGCATTACAGCTATGCTGGATACAACGGTGGCATTTTCTTTGCGAACTGTTTCAATTTCTCCGTTTAAGCTTAAGCCACCGATCAAATGCTCGTCAGGCTGCAGCGTGATAACCACTTCGAATTGAGGAACCGAACTGGCAGTAGCATTCTGCCCTGAAGCTGTCTTTGCAAATTTCGCTACCTTCGTAACTTCTCCAGATAACTTCAAATCTTTTATAGCTGTCATTTTTACGTCGACCTTCATGCCTGTCTTTATACGGAAGACGTCTTGTTCACCTACAAGAGCAATGAATTCTAGCTTGTTCATATCTACTATTTTTCCGATATATTGATTATCTGTCACTGTTTGCGGAATTTCGCTTGCACTGTCAAATAAGAAAATGCCGGTTGCCGGAGCATAATAAAGTGCTGTTTTGAGTTTGGCTTTTTTCTCTGTTAATTCGCGTGCTTGTATTTCGGCATTGACCTGATTAAGCTCGTCCCCTAGCCGTGTTGCTTCTTGGGCTGTGAGTGCTTTAATCCGTTCTGCTTCAGTTGCACCAAGGGCTGCATTCTCTTCGTCTTGCTGGCTCACAAATGCATTCAGCTCTGCTTCCAGCTTTGCTTTACGGATGGTCGCCTCTTGTGTAGCAATCTCATTCTTCAAGGCTTCCTGATCGAGAGTAAACAGTAAATCACCTTTTTTGACCTGTCCACCGTTCTCAACCTTCCACTTTGTCACCTTTGAAGCATATGGAGCATAAACAAGCGTTTCTTTCTCATAATTAGAATTACCTTTAACCTGTATGGAATTGGTAATGGTCTCCTGTGTGACCTCAAAAGTTATGGCTTGTGGGGGTTCAACAGGCTCTAACTGCGCTTCAGGCTTATACATCTTACTATATAGAAAATAACCTGCTGCAATTATAATCAGTACCAATACAATCCACTTGATTCTCCTCTTCATCACTTTGGCTTCCTTTCAACTTAAAAATAGCTAATCCCGTTTAATCGCCGTGAGTGCATTCGTTCTGGATGCACTGATCGCCGGATAAATACCCGATAATACCCCTGTCATTACCGCAAATGCGATCCCTACCGGAAGAGTCATCAGAGGAATATAAATCACCAAAGGCTCGCCTCCACCCATTCCTGAAGAGTTACCGATGAGCTTATTAATTCCTAATACAATCAAGTATGAAAAGGCTATGCCGAGCAATCCGCCCAACATCCCGAGCAATGCCGCTTCTGTAATGAACATATTGCGGATCTGGCCCATATTGGCGCCCAACACTTTCATAATACCGATCTGCCGTCGTCGTTGATGAGTGGACATAGTCATCGCAACGATAATGGAGATCGAAGCAATAATCAGAATAAATACACCTATACCGAGAGCTGCTTTCTTGACCATGCTGAAGGTATCAGCGAGTGCCTCTTTTTGATACAAATTCGTGCTTGTTGTTAGAGTAAGTTTCTGAATAAGCTTCTCCAGTTCCACGATATTCTCAGTGCTGTCTACCTTTACAATCGCTGAGTTATAGACACCCTTTTGCCCAGCGGTTCCACTCGATAGCTTCATTTGTTCTACAAGCCGCTCGCCAGTCTCTAGTGACACATAGATCTTCTTGTCGTACATAGCCATGTTCTCGTTCGTTCCACTCGGGTTGTCGAGGATTCCCACCACTTGAATCGGTGAGCTAACCAACATCCCTCCAGTTTGAGAGGCGGGATCAAAAGACTGTAATTGAACCTGCTGCTTGTACATATCTGTTGGAAGCATGCTTAAGCTGTTGTACTGTTCCATCAACTTATTGTTATATGGATCTGTACTCAGTTGTTCAAAAAGACGCTGCCGAGTTTCGTTATCAATCAGTCCAACGGTTGCACCATAGTTCAGTACAGCCATTCCTACCAAATCAGAAGCTCCGCCTTGTTTGAATTTCTTATCATATTTCGTTAACAAGCGTAGATCCGTTCCAATAAGCTGTACATCTGTTATTTTATTATCGATAGTCAACATCTGTATGTACCCTAGCTCTTGAAAGGGAGCTGCTGCAGTTACATGCCGCAAGCCTTTAATAATCTCCAGCTTTTGTGCTGTCAGCCTGCCGGGATCAAGCTTTTCATTGGCCGCAGACGATCCGCTGCCACCGTTGCCTCCTCCTTGGGAGGGTATACCTCCGTTGGGAGACACCGTAATTTCATCCATTTTGAAATTGCGGTTGATTTCCCGCTCCGTGTAGCTCTGTGCGGAGTCTCCTATACTTAATGCAACTATGATTGCAGCACATCCAATGGATATGCCAGCCATACAAAGACCTGTGACAACTTTCCGCCGTTTGACCTGTTCCCAAGCCAAGCGGGAAATATCACTAATCCTCAATGAGTATACCCCCTTCGAGTTCAGTATTCGAAGAAGTTTGGTTTTCAGTAATCATATATCCGTCCCGAAGCGTGAATATCCGCTGCATTTGCTCCGCGACTTTTAGCTCGTGAGTTACAACTATGAAGGTGGTCTTCATCTTCTTGTTCAGGTTAAGCAGGATATTGATAATTTCTTCTTCTGTCTTCGAATCTAGGTTTCCGGTTGGTTCATCTGCAAAGATAACAGATGGTTCCGTAATCAAGGAGCGTGCAATACTAACACGCTGCTGCTGTCCGCCAGACAGCTGGGAAGGGAACAAGTCGGCTTTATCAGGAATGCCGACTCCTTCCAACAATTCTAAAGCTTTTTGTTTACGTATAGAGGGTGCAACGGATTGAAAAACCAGCGGCAGCTCTACATTTTCACGGACTGTCATGCTAGTAATCAGCTCATAAGCTTGAAAGATAAACCCGATATTTTTTCTGCGAAATTCCGATAGCTTATTCTCACTCATCTTCACGATATCTTGATCGGCAATATAAATATGGCCTTCCGTAGGTTTCATTAGTCCTGCCATCAGATTGAGCATCGTTGACTTACCGGAACCCGAGCTCCCCAGCAGTGCTACCATCTCCCCCTCTTTCACAGAAAAGTCAATTTGATGAAGCACTGCTGTAGTTTCATTACCGTTTTTATAAGAATGCGTTACATTTTCCACTCGCAACATTGGAGCTGCTCCTCTTCGTACAATAATAGATATGAAATGCTATTTCTCAGTTACAACTGCTCTATCAATCTTGATGTTATAAGCTTGACTAGCCAACTCGATCCGTTCGCCTTGGAATTCATCGTACAGCGTGATCCGGTAGGTTCCTCCTGACAAATTCTTATACATATTATTGCTAAAGCTTGCTGTATACGAGTTGTTGGTCCCTTCAAGAATATCGGTGCCAATGTTCAAGCTTCGTTCCTGAGATAGACCATATGGATCCGTCATTTTGAGGACCAGCTTATGCGTGAAGGTTCCCATATCATAGCTGCTGTCACGAAGAAGATTGTAATTCATAACTATATTTATAGAGTCACTGCCTTGTAGTGAGCGCCCTTCCGAACTTAGAACGGACATGGTATACGGATAAATAGCCACCCTCGTCAAGTTCTTCTCTGGTGGTGTGATGACCGGATTTAATGACAGTGAAGCCATATTAATAAATCCAGTGGATTCCTGACCGGGTTCCGTCAGCTTATTTCCAGTAATCCCTGGCCCAAGGAACAGGCTTACATCAGAAGCATTAACAGCCTTGGGAACCTTAGCCCAAAAGGTGATTAATTGCTTACCGCCTGGAGTAGCAGACGTATCCGGCTGATTGGCTGTAGCTTCGAATAGCTGACCATCTCCCGTTTTGTAATAAGCTTGGAGACGAGCCATTTTGCTTTGTCTTTTCTCTTCACTGCTCAGAAGCAGCTCTGTGTATACGAGATTGGAGTTAAGTCCTTCATAAATAATGGTTTTGTTCTCTTGCACTTTAGCGTTCTTGCCTTTACCAGAGATAACATAACTTCCTCCAGTTTCAATAGAGGCTACAGCGTTCATCATGCTGTTCGTAGTAACTGACAGGAACGAGCTTTTCTCTTCTTTTACCATAGAATAAAGATTTAATTTTAATTTATCGAACTCTTGTGTATAAGGAATTTTGGCAAACACATAGATTTCAGCGTTTTTACCGGGCCCAATCGTTGAAGTTTCCTTATCCATAAACAATTCCGTTGAAGATGTCATGTCCTCATTGTCTACCTGAACAGCTCCCTTTAATTCCGGCAGTGACAAGGCAACCGATTGGGTATTCGTAATATTTAATCTGGCAACAACGATATCATCGTCTTTCCATGGAAAACGCTGCAAGGAAACTAAACTATAAGTAAACGTCCCATATTCATTTGTTGCTCTATATTCCATACCTTTTTGTATCTCAGGACGCAAGGTATAGGAGATCGTAAAGTAAGCAACCGGAACCGTTAGTTTAGCTGTGTTGCTCGTAGCGACATTGGTTCCACCAGTGCTTCCAGTTGCTGCACCTTCTCCAGTAGTTCCCGTTTCACTATTATCTGGAGCAGAAACAGCCTCAATCATCTGCAATTGCAGTGAATTCTGTTCTACCTCAAGGGGTACCTGTGCGGTAAGCGGGATGATTTTTTCCTCCAGCGGTTTTATGGTTAATCCGCTCAAGCCCTTAGAATTGATCGGAAAGGTTGTCCCAGTTGAGGATTTGACGGCAAGCTCATAAGAAGGTAACGTAACGGCTGACTTCCCTGTATTCTTCACTCGCAGCTGAAAAGTCCAGAATCCCTTGTTGTTCTCTGCGTATACGGTTGCGTTATTTAATTGGGTTTCAACCGTATTGTTATTGATGGTAATTTTCTTGATTACACCTTTGCCAACTACCAGATTTGGTGTAGTAGCCGCAGGCAGCTTGTACGAGGATTTGGCAATCTCCAGCTTCAGCGCCTCATCCTTTTGGGTGAATTGCAGTTTCATATTCTCCGTCTTCATATACGAAGGAATTTCTGTAAGATAATAAATGGTCTTTTTCTCTTGGGGCTGAATTTTATAACTAAGCTGAGAACGGTCAAGGGCTAATTCATACGAGCTTCCCCCTGCCGAGACCAAATATGCTGCGTAACCAGGATCACTTAATACTTTGCTGCCTTTATTGGTCAAGCTTATGCCCACCTTGGCATAAACCTTTCCGCTGTATTTGTAGAGCTCCAAGGATTCACTTTTAGCAATAACCGGAATGTCATTCATTGTAGTGCTTACATTTTTTCCGTTTACAGCGGTTGGCGAATAGTTGGCGGGTATATTAAAAGTTCCTACTTGCTTGAGATACCCCTTGGTTTTGGAATCCCAAACGTACATTGGAATCTTGATACCTTTTAACGAATTTACCTGGCCAACATTAACATAATATGTAACGCGCAAGCTTTCGTTAGAACCCACTTTTTTCTTAGTAGCGTCCGCACTTAGTGGATTCCCTGGAATAACAGAGCCGCCAGAGGTCATAACTCTCGAAAAATAATACAGTAGGCTAGCACTTTTGCTGCTGCCATTCGAATAGTTAATTGTATAAGTTAAAATATTGCCTCCAGGCTGTGACCAAATATTCACATCTTCCAGTGTAGCTTTGATATTAGCTCCTAAAGAAACGGAACCCAGATTACTAGGAGCTGTTACAGTTGCAGCAGCTACCGCCGATTTTGGCTGAACAGAACTAACTGCGGCAGCCGAAGCGGTATGCCCTGTCAACTGGCTTATGACAAAGGTGCTTAAGAGTAAAACAACATATGTACTGCTATGCTTTCTCATTGACTTCCCTCCACGAGTATTTTACTAGAATTATTATAGTGGTTAGCACAGATCCAATTGTATCCATGTTGTAACTCTTACAGGTCTTTTGTAACCTATTTGTTCCAATTTGCATATATTCTGAAAATGATTCTATAATTTCAGTTGATTTTTCAAAGCTGCAATATCAGAAGCGGCAGGCTCGTCTTCTCCGTATCTAACTTTTTCATATATTTCAATCAATTGATCTGCTGCTAAAGAATCATCATCCCCCTTACGTTTATGCTTGCTACGATCTCCCCATAGCAAAACATCCCTTTTTGTTTCCTGCGGCGTAAGATAACTTTTCATTTCATAACCGTTATCGCGCTTTATATTAAGCCACCGCCGATAAAGCCAACGGACACGTTCCTGCTCGCCATTCATCTGATCCCAGCGATCCTTACGATGTTTTGAAGGAAGACGAGAGCTCCAGAAATCCTTTAACCCTCGAACGGTTTGTTCCCAAGTAAAGACGCTTTTCTCCTCGTCTAGATATGCTGTATTATTCTTAGGGGTATGTTCCCTACGTAACATCGATAACAATGCATCTATGACTTTCCGCCACTTTTCTCCAGCATTTCTGTACAACCAGCGAAGTGCATAATAGGCTACAAATCCCAATAATACCGCCGCCAAAATATAAAACCCGTATTCTAGTATAATAGCTAGCCAGCCACGCTTTTGCTCGCCAATTGGTGGTAACATCGGAGTTGCTGGCGGCAATTCTGCTGGCGGAGGCTCTGGTTCTTTTGTGCCAGAAAATAACTGATTAATAAAATTGAAAAATGAGCGTAAGAGTCTCCATACCAATGATCCTATAGCTTTACCGACACCTGCCGCTAGTACAGCTGCAATAACTCCAATCACAATGACATATATACGATTATTCCGTTGTATCCCTTTGGGCAGCGTTTCATTCTCTTCAGTAAGTGCGCTGTATCGTATATAGCTGCTATTAGAAATAAGTAAAGTCAGTATTAAATACAGACTGCCACACCAGGTCAATAACGGCACACTTGGCTCCAATTCAGGAACTCTATGAAACGCTATAGTTGCCACAAAATAGATTATTATACCTATCCAAAACATTCTGAATCTATTATTTCTAGAGTCTACCGTCATCCCTAAGAATGTACATATAATTCCAGCCACACCTAAGGGAAGGCTTTCGATGGATAAACTCCCTGAAGCCACACCTAATAATGCCCCGAGGATTAAGGCGGCAAGTAATTGCTTCCATCTTACATTGCAAAAATTGCGCAAAAGAATGCCTGCTAAAGCTAGTATAGGCAGCGCAATCAACCATATTTGTTCATCTTGTTGGGGCAACAAATAAATCTGAAATAGAACCCAAACCGGTAGAAATAGCAACAATTCAATAATAGACCACAACCAGAGTTTCACTGTTTCCCTTACATAGCCAGACAACGTAAGCTTCATGCGCTCTCTCTCCCTTGTTCCGGAATATCCAGCCATTCCACACCATTGCCTTGCTGCATTAGGAGATCCGTCGCCTTTTGCAATTCTGCTCCCCTATGGCAGCTTATGATTAGAAAATCTGTGTCACTAATTCCACTCTCAACCTGCAATTCCAATAGTCGACTCATAGGAAGTGTTCTATCCAGCTTCAGCCTTGCCAGGAGCTCTAACATATCTTCGAGCTGAGCCATCGGCTCTGCTTCAATTGGATCTCTTTCGCCAGCATCGTCCAATCTGCCATTACAGATTAATCCGGTCTCAATTCCATGCTGCATTGCGTATTCAGCTATAGTCGCTGCATATCTTATTCCTTGCTCGATTCGTTCCACATCAGTCACCGTTCTCCACATGGAATCACTGTCCTCTATATTCAGACAGATGACGAGCCGGGAATCAGCCGTGTAATCTTTTTTATGAACCTGCATAACACCAGTACGTGCTGTAGCCTTCCAGTTTACCAATCCCATAGAATCTCCTGAGCTATATTCACGAATGCCAGCAGTCAGAAAAGGGTCTTCAACGATCCATCTTTTCACAGGAAGCTCACCCAGCCAGCTATGAATGGGCAATGGAAGCTCGTCTAGATTCAGCAGAACGGGATAGATCAACAACTCTAACTCGAGTGGATATGTTTTGTTTTTTCGAGTCAAACCAAATGGATCTCCCGTTGTCATAGTCACGGATTCTAAACGATATAAACCACGACGTTCACATGTCACTTGGTGCCGTCTTTTAATATGACGATAAGATTTTAAATAGAATAAACTAATATGATTCTGAGAGATTTCTCCTGTACTAATCCCAAGATTATCCTGACTTCCAAATTCCAGACCTCTCGCAATACTAGACTCCAATCGGAGCCACGGCAAAGGAAGAAGCTTCGCATTAATGATCTCCTCGATCATCTCAATACGTTCTCCTTCATAAGCAGTTTTATGTGAAAAATAGCGAGAATAACTAAGCGCTTTCAGACCATTCCGTTTATAAATGTCAGCAAGAAGTAACACCAACGCCACTGTAATGAAAATGAACCAAGGCAAAGCCATAGGTCATTCCACCTTTCCGCCTCTTAAGGACGTCACGGGTTCAGCAGGCACCTCAACTTCACGAAGCACTTGCAATACAATATCCGCGGCTTGTCCCTCTCTTGAGCCTAATCCCCGATGAAGCAGCAGACGATGTGCAAGCACGGAAACAGCCACGGCTTTGATATCATCCGGTGTTACATAGGATCTGCCTTGAATAAGTGCATATCCCTGAGCTGATCTAAGCAACGCGCCACTAGCACGTGGACTCGCACCCAGTTTTACTGCCGTAGATTTGCGTGTAGCTTCCGTTATCCGTACGATATAACCTAATAAATCATCACTGATACTTACCGATGCGGCTAAACGCTGTGCGGCTTGAATATCTTGTGCCGTTGCTACAGGAAAAGACTCTTCGAGCGGATTATTCTCACGAAAACGCTGCAAAATATGTATCCCTTCATCAAAGGTAGGATAACCCGTAGTAATCCGCATCAAAAATCGATCTAATTGAGCCTCAGGCAGTGGGAAGGTCCCTTGGTTGTCTATCGGATTCTGAGTAGCAATGACAAGAAACGGTGCTTCTAATCCGTGCGTTACCCCATCGATAGTAATTTGCCGTTCCTCCATACACTCGAGTAGGCTGGATTGGGTTCTAGGTGTTGCACGATTAATTTCGTCAGCCAGCAGTATATTGGCAAATACCGGACCTGGTCTGAACTGAAACTCTCCCGTCTTCTGATTGTAATAGTTGATCCCGCTTAAATCGGAAGGCAATAAATCCGGCGTAAATTGTATGCGCTTAAATGAACAATCCAATGATTTGGCAAGCACCTTTGCCAGCAAGGTTTTACCCGTACCAGGTACATCTTCCAGCAAGACATGTCCATTCGCAAGTAATGCGGTCAGCAGCAGGTCTACTCCCTCCTCTTTTCCTACAATGACTTTGGCAAGATTGGCCCTAATAGATTTGATAAGTTCAGCTACTTCTTGAAGATTCATGTGAATACACCATCCAATCTGAGGATAATTATGTAATAAGTGCTTTAATCATAACAGAAAGCGTACCCGATTTATAATTCACAAAAAAAGGCACTGCCCATAATTAGACAGCACCCGTCTTCCATTCGATTTTCATTTCGCCGTCTTATGCCGATATCGAAAGAAAGCTACAATCCCGTAATAAATGGGTATGCTTTCAACGATTAGCCAAATGATCACAATGGCAAAGCTTTTGTAGTGTTCGTAATATCTGCCGACGTCGCGTGAATATAAGTACGCTATTGTCACTGAAGCCAGTGTTAAAAGGGGAACGTAAATTTTTTTACTGTTAGTATTAAACAAACTTGCTACACATTTTGAAGCTATATAGATAAGGAAAGCGCTGTGAATAAACATCGAAGACGACCATATTCCAATCAAAAGCGGGTCTGTATTACCTAATAAATTATCTTCTTTCGAACTACGCACCATCTCAAGAAAAGGATATTGGAGTTGCTGGCCTAAATGTGGACCAAAACTCATCATTGTCAATAACCATCCTATTAAGACCGTAATTGAAACATAGAACTGCGCAAATACTAATCTTTTCATCATTTTCGCTTCAATTTTTAAATCAGGTGCAATGAACAAAAGGACAATCCATTCTCCAAACCATGACATGACCACAATAGAATCTTTCAGGGCGATTCCAGGATCATGATAATGAAAGAAAGCAGGTACCATATTAAAGTCCGCGTTTGGAAGGAATAAATTAAATAAAATGATCACGGTAATAAAGAAAATAATAAATAATCCATCGGCCATATATGTAATTGTTGCAAATCCTAGACTTGCCGTGTACATGATTACGAGACCAACGACACACTGGATAAATAGAGGTGGAGTTCCTCTTAAATAATTCGAGCCGAAAAATAGTACGAAATTCTCTATATCGAAAGAAACATAATAAACACACCAGCATAGTAGGAGCAGAATCATAAATTTATGTGGCCATTTGCCAATGATCTCTTTTCCAAAGTGAACCCAAGCTTGATTAGGTCGCAGCTTACCAACATAGATTGTAAACCACAATAATATCAATCCTAATAAGGAGCCAACGATTAATGCAATCCAGCCTTGATAAGAGGAAGTAGCAATAATAGCTGGTATCAAAAAAATGGTGGTTTGTGAGCTAAAAAAAATGGTGATAAACCGGAACAGCTGCCACTTTGTTGTACGCATAACTTCTCCTTCCTCAGTTCTTTATTTTGCTGTTCCAAAATCCACAATCCGAAAGTCCGTCTTCACCTTAATATCTGCCTCATGAGCGTAGTAATTATCCCAACGTTCTCTTAATTGCTTCCAAAGTTTCGGATCATTCCATTCCAGCAACATGCCCAGCTGTAGAACATCCGCACCTGCTTTTTGGGATAAATGTATAGCTTCGGTCAGATTAGCAGTTACTTTATCGCTTAGTTTCTCTGTAATGATATTACTGATCTCTTCTAGATTTCTTTTCTTAGGATCCCTTAAATAAATCACACTAGCTTTTCCCTTTAATTTCACTGTAAAAACTGGACCCTTATCCGTTATTTTTACTTTTTTCGAAGATTTGGTGCTAACAAATACAACACTTGCTGCACTTTCTCCACCATCCCAGGTAACAGAATAAACCGACAGCTTAAGCTTGCCTGCGGCCCATGCCAATGCCCTCCCCTCTTTAAGCTTTAGTATTCCCTTCATTTTCTCATTCTGAAACAACATAGCTCCTTGAATGCCTGCCCAATATTGTGGTTTGCCTTCTTTTGTAGTTTCTTCTTTTTTGCCAAATGAAAGATTATTTATAGCAAATCCAACGCCCGAAGCCTCAGCGAATATGCAGTCCTTAATTGTAGTCGAAAACATGTATTTTTCTGTTCCAAAGCTCCTCAGTACATCAGAAGGCAATTGTTCATAGATAGGTGTTAATGTATTCATCTCTTTTGCACTGCCGGGACTAGCCATGACATAGGTTCCAAGGGGGAGACTTGGCTCTCTTCTAATCCATAATAGGAGTTCACCAATCCCTTGTTCTGCATAAGCTTTCCCTAAGACAATTATTTTCAATTGGGAAAGACTAAGTTGACGTGTCAGATCTTTCTGAACTAGTAACATGGCGTCTGCGATCGTATCTGCGGTCTTAGAAACTGTAGAATAACTATTCCCATCACCGCCACCACTTGAGGGCTGGCTTCCCGAGTTGAGACGATTGGGCAAAGGAGAGTTAATCGTAATTTCAACGGTGCCTGCTTCTTTGCCTACATCTATAAATAAGCCGTACACAAAGGTTAATTCGTCCAGTTCCACCTTTGAAGACCAACAGCCTGTTAAATTTAGGAGTAGAAGTATAACAACTCCTATCTTTAGAGTTCTCATTTTTGATTCTGTCTCCTTAGATTCCTGTTGCTATAAAGTTTGCTGCGTTTCTTCATATAGTTAGAGGGAAAGCGAGATAATGTGTCCTTCCAATCTTCTAACACCAAAGGGGCAACGGGTTGTAAATATGGTGAGCCTAACGGTCTAAGATTAGCTAAATGCCCGTAAATCAAAAAAGCTGTAATATATACCCCGAGCAATCCCATTGTTCCCCCCATAATCAATAAAGGGAAACGAAGTAAGCGAAAAGTCAGACCGAGCTCATAATGGGGAATAATGTAGGTGGCAATACCGGTAATGGAAACAACAATAACCATAGGAGCGGATACAATTCCCGCTTGCACCGCAGCCTGACCGATGACTATACCGCCAATAATTGAAACGGTCTGGCCTACAGGCTTTGGTATTCGGGTTCCAGCTTCTCTAAGGGCTTCGAAGGTAAGCTCCATAATCAAAGCCTCAGTCAATGCTGAGAAAGGAATGTTCTCTCTGGCAGATGCTATCGTAATTAACAGGTTTGAGGGAATGATCTGAGGATGAAAGGTTGTAATCGCAACATAAAGCGATGGAAGAATCATCGATATGATGGAGAACACAAATCGAACGATTCGAATCCAGCTTGCGGCATAGAAGCTTTGATAATAATCCTCAGAGGATTGTAGCATTGTAAAAAAAGAGGTAGGTGCAATCATTGCAGTGGGTGTGCCATCCTGTAATATTCCGATCCGGCCTTCCATTAAAGAAGCTGCCACCGAGTCGGGGCGTTCTGTATATTGAAATACCGGAAATGGTGTCAAGTTCCCTTTCCGTAATTGTTCCGATATATAACTAATGCCCAATATGCCATCAATATCTATTTCATTTAGTTGCTTTTCAATTTCAGCAAGAACTTCTTTTTTATAAAGTCCTTCAATATATACAACATACACATCAGTTTTGGTATATTTACCAATCGTATAATGAATAGTCTTTAGATCCGGATGTTTAATTTTGTGTCGGAGCAGGGACAGATTTGTTTCAATATCTTCAATAAATGCTTCTTGTGGTCCAATCACCACAAGTTCATTTTGTGATTCCGTAACCGATCTTTTCTGATATTGCGTGATCTCAAAATAATAAACATAAGGAAGCTCTTCAAAATAAAGCACTACTTTTCCAGCGACAATCAAATCCACAGCCTTGTTTATGTCAAACTCCTTAAGATACGGGATGGGAAAAACAGCTCCTCGATCCAGTCGTTCTAAAAAATCCGGCCATTTGTGCTCTGAATTTGCTTCATTTTTTAGCGGCAATGCAATATCTTTATGAAGACTCAGGGAATTTACGATGAATGGGATATAGATCAAGTCACAGGAATGCCCATGAAGGCGAATGTTTTGAAAAACTGCATCACTAGATCCTTCCAGTTGTTCTTTTATTGTTTCAATAATTCCAGACATCTGCAGACTACCTCCAAAATTGTGACTTGTTAATCTGGCTTAGTTTGCCAACGTGATGGAAGGTTTATACTTAAAACAAACCAAATAGGCACAAATCCGGTATAGTACCGGACTCATGCCCATCAAAATATCGAATAAAATGACCTATCTAATCCTACAGAGTCAATTAAATAAGGAGCTCAAACCCCTAGCTTTCAAATCACGGAAAAGTTGCACCAATATTAGTTCCGCTAGGTGTTCCAGTTCCGATTAGATCGCTACCCCCAGTTAATTTGAGGAAACTGCCCAGACTAAAAGAACCATCTGCATTTCGCACCACTGAAGGTGTAAGACTTACAAAATCAGCGGCACTGGCCACCAAACCCTTGGTATTGGTACTTGCATTACTTTTCCACCACACATTAGTACTTAGAATATCGGTTCCACTTGTTTTGTCACTCGATCCTCCAGCAAAAGACAAGTTGTTCGTAAATTGGTGAGTACCGGCGTCAAAAGCAAAGTTACTCTGTCCGTTACTCCAAGAAGTATTATTTGTTAACTGAATGGAACCTGGATTACTATTGTAAGTGAATCCGTGTTTTTTATTTTGAAACGCTATGCTATTCAGCACAATGTGGTTTACTGCAATTTTTTCACCACCTAGTTTGAATCCATTCCCATCACTGTTTGCCGTTGAATTTCCATCTGAGGTCTGTCCGTTCTTATAGGAGATACTATTCTTGATCGTCACCACTCCGATGGGGCCTGTTTCTGATTTACTGTAAAGATCCCAGCCGTCATCTGTATTCCATGCAGCTATACATTTATCGAATACGTTACCAGGACCTATGGTCAGCTTAGCAGCAAAACCATCAGCATCTTCCCCGTTATCCGGATCATAATTATCATGAGAATACACTCCAATGATCTGATTATAGCTCGGCCATTGACTCATGCTGGTCAGTGATGAAGCATAACGGCTGATTTGCAGTCCCGAATCCCGATTATGGTGGGTTTCAACATTCTCAATAATGTTATAGTTCCCGCCAATAAAGATCCCATTGTCTCCTGAGCCTCTTATCTCTAATCCTTTTACCTTCCAGTAGTTACCATATATCTGCAAACCACGTTGAGCTGGGTCAAATGGCTGAGCGTAAAAATCCAATATAGGCTTCTCAGTCCCATATGCAGTGATGTTCTTTCGTAAGTTAGAGCTTCCGCTATTATCTTGTCCAACAATTATTGTTGAAGAATACGTGTAAACCCCTCCACGCATATAGATGGTTTCCCCGGGGGCTACCTTCGTAATCGCTGAGGCCAGTGTGGTTGGACTACCAATTGTTCCTGCGTTGCTGTCCAGACCATTTGGAGCTACATAAATAGAGCCTGCAACTGGTGTTGCTGTTGGTGTGACGGTTGGAGCTACTGTCGCAGTGGGGGTTGCGCTTGCTGTTGGAGTAGCCGTAGGAGCTACCGTTGGTGCAATTGTTGGAGCTATAGTAGGCGTTGGTGTCGGAGTGCCCGTGGTGATATCGGAGACATTGATATTGTCGAACTTCGCTGCTGTCTTATAAGCTACAAGTCCTATACCTCCTGCTGTCAAAATGTTATCGTGTGCATTTAGCTGTAAAACATCATTAACATACATTTTAAGCGAATCTCCACTAAGCTCTAGCCTAACTGTATAGGCAGTCCCTGTAGTTATAGGAAAATCAGTTTTACTAGCCAGTGTTGAACTTGAACCATTCACTTTTTTTCGTATTTCAAGCGTCCCACCATTACTGTTAGACAGAGATGCAGCATAATAGTTATTTCCGTCAACATAGCGCCCGCACACATAAGTTCGATTAGTCCCATTGAAGTTATCAATCTTCACATCAGCTTGAACGCTGTAATCTGTCCACGTTTTGCTACCGGAGAACGAACGTCCTTCGTTTTGACTGGATTGGTAATACACATGATTGCCACCTTCTTCAACTACAGACCAAGTTCCTGTTGTACTCGTCCAATTGTCGGCATTTCCATTCTCAAAATCATTACTGAAGATATTTGCTGCCTGAGCGGTAGGGTTACTCCATGCCAAATTACCTAGAACCAGCGAAGTTGTAAGCGCAACCATAATTCCGAATGAAAATCTTCTTTTTAGTTTCACGTGAACATCTTCCTCCTTGTTTTCTGATGTAAATAAAAAGCGAAGGCATTCCTCCAATCTTGTGTCATCTATAACTCCAGCCTAATCTCAACTATAATTAATATTTCGAAGTTGTACAGCTACTTTATGCCCATATTATTACATTTATTTAAATTAATATACAAAAACACCCTCGATCTTACTCGAGAGTGCCTTTATCTTTATCCTTAGCTTTGAATTAACGGTTTCAAAACCTTCAGTGAAGCCTGCAATTGCTCCGAACATTGTTCATACATTTTTTTAGCTTTTTCGTTATCTGTTGATAAACTGAACATCTCTAAATCAGCTTCACACTTTTTCAGCAAAGCATATAATTGAGGCTTATCCTGCGGCTGTGGGACTTTAAAGTTATCTGCATACAAATCGACAGTCAGCTCACCATAAGAATCAACTTGTCCAAGAAAAACATTCTCAACCGTAAAACCCATTTTCTCAAGGGCTCCATCCAGCCAGCTTCGCGTCAGGTTTAGGGTGTCTAATGGTTTGTCGAGCACTTTACCATCCATAATGACAACTTGCGACTCTTTCTCCGGGGCAACCTTTATACCCAATTGCTTAGGAGTTACCGGCTGATATTCACTCTTGAGTAAAACATTTATGGCTCCATCAGATTCCATAATCGCAAATTCCACTTCCGATATATTGAAAACGTCTTTTTTGCGTAATTCCTCCAGCAGTTCATCTGTGGTTAAACGTTCTTTTTTCATATGATCTTCGAGTATTTTTCCGTCCTTAATTAGTACGGTGGACTTGAAATCAATAAAGTCTCTTGCTTTTTTACTCTTCATCTGAAGGTATTCGATCCCTAAAGAACAAGCCACCCATACAATCAGTGCAATGAGCCCTAAATGCCATAACTTATCCGTATCCAAAGAAATGTAAGCGGCTAAGCTGCCGACGGTTATCCCCGTAATATACTCGAAGAACGAGAGCTGCGATACTTGTCTCTTTCCCAGTAATTTTGTTAAAAAGAAAAGTACAACCACAGCAAAGAGCGTTCGAACTACAACCTCTAACCACTCCGGCATTACAATTACCCTCCTTTTGAATCAAAACTTGTTTACTAACACTCATTATTTGTCAATAAAGGCGCATTCAATCCGGAATTTCACTACTTATTTATGGAAAATCATCTATTACTAGAAGTATGAATTTTTTTCCTGCATAACGCTAGAAGCATTTGAGGACAATAGCATTCGTCATGCTAATAATCCAACACAGAGGAGAGAAACTCAATGACAGTAGCCTCACAAGTTAAAACATGTTTATCTTCTTTAAAAGGTGCTCAAGCCAGTCTTGAACAATTTGCACTAGAAACACAAAACGAGAGTGCAAAAACCTTGTTCACGAACGCAGCCGAGCAAACACAACAAATCGTAACTCAAGTAGAGAACCGGGTAACCGAATTGGAGTCCGAAGAGCCTCAATATAAAGGATTCTAATTAAAATTAAAGGGGTCTTAGGCTAGAAAAACTAGCTTTAAGACCCCTTTTCATCATGTACAACATTCGAACGAATGCCACGCTTGCCCTTATTAGCAGGAATTAGTATCTGAACAGAAGTGCCAATTCCAACACGGCTAAAAATGGTTACGCCGTACTCAGATCCATATTGTAGTTTAATCCGTTGATCCACATTACGGACCCCATAACCTGTATTCGTGTGACCCTTTGGATCAAAAATTTGATCAATACGTTCCTGTCTCATGCCGATTCCATCATCAATGATGCGGAACAGAATATTATTGCCCTCTTTACGCCCAACAATGCGTAAATGAATGTGATCACCACACCAGGCGTGCTTCAGCACGTTCTCGATAAATGGTTGAAGAATGAGCTTTATAGTCTCATAAGGCCAGATTTCTGTATCAAAATCAAACATAACTTCCAGACGATCACCGTATTTAATTTTCTGAATTTCTAAATAAGCGTTTGCCTGCTCAATTTCAGTCGGGACCGGAATCATGGTTCGTCCTTCATTAAGCGTCAGGCGATAAAACTTCGCTAATTCCAGCACCATCTGCTGCAGCTTCTCATTTTGACCAAACTTGGCTAATTGAATAATAGATGACAACGTATTATATAGAAAATGAGGATTGATTTGTGATTGCAGAATTTCAAGCTCTGCTTCCTTCTTCTGGAGCTGCGTCAAATATACCTCTTTAATCAACATATCGATATTTTCGCCCATATCATTTAATGCGGTTGCAATCTGAGAGAATTCATCCTTGCCTCGATAGGAAATACGCTTGTGAAGATCACCTTCCCGATAGGCATTCAGCACGTACACGAACTTATTAATCCGAATTGAAAAATATCGGGATATAAATATGCCGACAAAACTAAAAACTACACAACAGATGAGACACATCAAAATAATAAACAGTCGTACCTTCACTGCATCCTGTTCAAGAATCGTAATTGGAACTAGCGCGTTTAATTGCCAAGCTTGGTTAGAAACTGTAACTGTTTCACTAATCGTCAGGTAATCCTTATTAAGTTCGGCTTCGTTGGAATAGTGCTCTGGTAGTTCTCCCGATTGGTACATCGTTCTTCCGAACTCGTTTTTTAAAATTAGAATACTTCCTTTTCCTATCTTCGTATAATTCACACTATTGAACAGATCTGGAATGCCTACATTAATCCGCAGGAAGCCAATCTCCTTAGGTACAAGAGGATCATATGTATCTATTAATCTACGTAGCAACGAGATACGATTATTTTCTACATCGCGCTCAATCTGCCACCATTTCATAGTCTCCGCATATTTCTCGGTTGGAAAATCATAATACCAGGATTTCCCTTCAATCCGGTTCATATGGTAAAGATGATAGAAGCTACTATTATCCAGATAGCCCTCTAGTGAATTCGAATAGATCTCAGGAATGGATTCATTCTTTAAAAATAGCGACATCCCAATCCTCATACCCGTTGATTGAATAGCTACGTCCAGCTTTGGAAGTACCTTCATAGACATCCGGTCATAATTCTCCCAGCCTTCTTCATAGCTTCGCAGATTCCGATAGAAATCATAATCACTATATAATTGCGTTGATATCCGGGTAACTTCCCCCATTTTATAATCAATATTATCGCGAATTTGCAACAACGTACCTTTAATATTCGAACTTGTATGCTCGCGTAATGAATCATTGTACATAGAGTGAGAGACAAAACCTATCACAGATACTGGGATAATAATGAAAAAAATATACGTCAGCATTAATTTATACCCTATCGGCACATACTTATGTTTACTTCTTGGTTGTTTCATGCAACATCATCCCCCATCACTTCTCCCGCTTACGATATTCCATAGGTGTCATACCATAGGCTTCTTTGAATTGTCTGCTGAAGTAAGGAAGATAACGGTAACCTACCTGGCTCGCGATTTCATAGATTTTACACTTCGGATCTTTCAAAAGCTTGCCGGCTTGTTCCATTCGCAGCTGAATGAGTACTTCGCTGAACGTTTTCCCAGTCTCCTCCTTAAATAGATATCCCAAATAGTTGGGTGAGAAAGAGAACTGCTGTGCAATATCCTTTAACGTAAAATTCTCGCTCATCTTATCCTTCATCATTTGCATAATTTCTCTAATCAGTTTATTGTTCACTGACTCTGTTTTACTGCGTAGATACTCGGATATTTCAAACGTTTTGAGTACAAGCCAAGAGCGTATATCACTGATCGTATCGAATTGAAGCAAAATATCTAAACTATGTAACTCCATACCTAAGATTTCAAATAAATCCTCACTAACCTCTTTCAACTGCTGATCCAGCTTCCATATAATATACATGGCTAGATTATGAATCGTGAATTTAGATCTTAAACTACTCACGGATTTAAACAGCTTATCGATCTCGTCATAAATAAGGACTAACTCATATTCTTTCATCGCTTTAAAAAGTGTATCCATACGGGCATCCAACGTACGGGCATCAATCATTCCAGGTTCGCTGCTAACCGTTTCATACATAATTAGTTTGCCCTTGCCGAGAAACATCTTTCCGTCAACGGCTTCCATAGCTTGCCGATAGGAGGTGTGGACCTGGTCCATAGCAAATGTAGGCTTCCCTACCCCTACGGTCATAGTGACAGGAAATTTTGTGCGAATTGACTCATAAATTTCTTCAATAAACTTCTCCATCTCCTGTTCGTTAATCAACAACGCGATTCGATAAGAAGATACCTTATAGCAATGTGGCATACCGTGCTTCTGAGCAATAGTATTCACTTCATACAGAAAGTCCTTGGACATTAGATGTTTAGTTAGATTATCCTGTTCTTGCAACCAGTTGAAATAATCCAGCTCCAAAACCGCCACACGTATAGGCCATTCCAGCTTATCCAGACCGTAGGACTTCATAAGCTTTAACATTCCAGCTTGAGTGTCCCCCTCCCATTCCCCTTCAAATAAGCGGATCAACAAATCATTTTTGGCCATAGGAATCATATGCTGATAAGCTTCTTCAACGTCACGCCGTTTACTTTCATCATCTAAATCCTGCTTTACTTTCTGTAGTGCAGCAATAAGTTCCTTGTCATCCATTGGCTTAAGGACATAGCTATATGCTTTTAGTGAAAGCGCCTGTTTCACATAGCTGAAATCCTGGTAACCGCTTACAAAAATCACACGTATATCGTTTTTTTTCTCTATGGCAATCCGAGCCAGCTCTAGACCCGACATATTCGGCATATTCACATCACTAACAATAATATCAATAACATGCTGTTCTAAAATATCGCATGCCGTAAACGCGTTATTCGCTGCCTCCACGACCTGCATACCCAGTTCATTCCAAGGAATGAATTGTCTCATGCCTTCAAGATCAAGCATCTCATCGTCTACTAATAATACGTTGTACATCAACACAATCCCCCTTTGAAATGTTTTAATCCAACCAGCTGAATTCTACTAACCAATCTTTTTCAGTATACCATTCATTCTCTTCCCTAACAGCTGATAAAACAATGAGTACAAGAAATGGGACGTAAAAACGAAGGCTTGCTAAATAGCAAACCTTCGTATTACAAATTATTATTTACCTAAAGCTTTCTTATTTTCTGTCCATACTTTTGTTACATAATCAAGGAATTTCTCATAGCCAACCTTGATAGAATCTTCATGTGCTTTATCAAGAATTGCTAATGCTTCTGCATCAGTCTTCGCATACATCGATTTTGCTCTTGCTGTTAACCAGATATCTCTGACACTTTGTCTGATAATCCCTTCTTCACTGTCTGGAGCCGGATCCCAATTCAGGAACTCCGTAAAGTCACCTTGCGAAGCCCAAGTTACTTCCATCTGCCAACGGTTACTAAAGTCAATCTTGTCAGCTGGAAGGGTTTGCAACATCATTTTCTTTGTATTATCCAAGAAAACAGTATTACCTACCCATACCAAGTCACCGGCTTTTCCGTTAATTTCGGACAGAGCTTCTGGCTCATTCAGATATTTATCTTTATTAAATTTAGGAGTAAGTCCATCTGCTTCAAATCCATCCCAATACCCTTCTGGTCCTGGAGGACCCCAGTTAAGAACCATAGAACCTTCTGGTCCTGTCATCCAGTCAAGCATAGCGAATACAGCCTCTGGATTTTTAGCGTTTTTAGTGATTGTAGCAACGTTCCAACCTAACTGATTATACGTTCCTGGAGTAATCTTACTTTGATCCAAACCAGCTTTGTAAATCGGTTTAATAAACATATATCCAGCTTCCGGATCCGTCTTCTTCATCTCTTCATCAGCAGTGGCGAGCAATTTCATTGGATCAAAAGTCGCAATAACAGCAAACTTGCCATTCATCGCTTTCTCTCTAATTTGATCTTCTGTTTGAGTATTCGCATCCTGCGTCATTAGCTTCTCACGCATTAATTTAGCAGCAAATACAACTGACTCACGGAATCCTTCATCCTTGTATATCGAACCCATTTTATCGCCATCAGGTACGGCGTATATTCTAGTATACGACAGATTACTCTCTTTAAAAGAGGAGAATAACTGGTCAATTCCGTTACCATCTCTCGCTAAACCCGTCTCGAACGGAATAACGTCAGGGAACTTTGCCTTAACAGCATTTAAATAAGCATACAAATCATCTGTCGTTTCTAGCTTAGGAGAACCAAGCTCTTTGTAAATCTTTTTATTAATAGCATAACCGGCATTTCCGTTTGGTTGAGTTGTATAATAATTCGGCAACTGATAGATCTTCCCATCAGGGGAACGAAGCAATTCCAAATGTCCAGCTGTTAAGTATTTCTTAAAGTTTGGATATTTATCAATATATTCATCCAAAGGAACTAGCATATCCGCTTGGCGAAGACGTTCTACGTCAGCACCTTTCTCGGTCCACACAATATCCGGCAGCTCGTTACCAACGATCATCGTTTGCAGCTTTTGAGCGTTATTACCACCAGAGCTAATTCCTGTGACATTGATCTTCAGATTATCTAAAATCCATTTAGAAGCAGCATCTTTGCCCCATTTCGGCATTTGATACCAACCGTAATTTCCGTAGAATGAGACTTCAAGCGGTTCTTTCCCTAATTCATACAAATCAGCCGCAGGAGCTTCAGTTGCTGTGTTGACCGCTGTTCCTCCTTCTTTCTCTGGTTCAGCAGTTGCCGCCGGAGCACTTGAATTGTTGCCACCACAACCCGCCACCAAAGTCGTCAATAGCAAGGTAGACATCATACCGAGAAGCATCTTTCTCTTAGTCTTCAATGTATTTTCCCCTTTCAATTTGTAATCTATGTTCAAAGCAATACGCTCTAAACCCAATCTCATTCTATCATCCTACTCTTTCAATGATCCGACCAAGACCCCTTTAACGAAGAATCTTTGTAGGAATGGATACACACATACAATCGGAATGGTTGCAACCATGATCGTAGCCATCGTTAATGACTTCGAGGTTATTTTCTTAGCCGAGTTAATATGAGCAATGGAGCTTGCATCTACATTAGACAGCTGTTCTGAAGCAATATTAGAGAACAATATCTGTCTTAAGATGGTCTGAATCGGCATTAACTCCTCTTTCGTAATGTAAATACTCGCTACGAACCACTCATTCCAGTGATTTACTGCTGTGAACAAAGATAATGTTGCTATAACTGGTCCCGACAAAGGAAGTACGATGCGGACAAAAGTCCCCCAATATCCGCAACCGTCAATCTTTGCTGACTCCTCTAAACCTTGTGGAAGACCTTGAAAGAAGGTCCGGAATATGATCATATTCCATACGCTGACCAGTGCAGGAATTATAAACACCCAAAATGAGTTGAAGAGACCTAAACTTCTGATAAGCATGTATGACGGAATGAGTCCCCCACCGAAATACATAGTAATGATACACATAATCATGTAGTATTTGCGACCCATCAGTTCACGCTTCGACATTCCATAAGCGAATATCGAAGTGGCCAGTATCGCTGTTACTGTACCGATTACTGTCCGCAATGTAGCAATGACGAATCCACCCATTAGACGAGAATCTTCAAAAACAATCTTATAATTCTCAAGCGTGAACTCACGGACCCAGAAAGTAACTCCACCTTTCGAAGTATCCATCCCCTCATTAAAGGAAATAACAAGTGAATTCCAAAATGGATAAAACGCGGAAAATGCCAGTAAGGTCAAAAATACATATATGAATCCTATAAATATTCGATCTCCTATATTAATACGTTTCATAGTTTGGTCCCCCTATATTGAGTAATTCATTACCACAAGCTGTTCCCTGCTCTTCTGGCAATGAAGTTGGCAAAGGTAAGTAATGTCACGCTGATCACGGCCTTGAACAATCCGATAGCAGTCGCATAGGAGTACCTGAAATTGTCTATACCGACACGTACAACATATACATCAACTGAATCTGACACTTCTCGTAGAGCTGGATTGGAAGCTAGGATCAAAATATCTTCGAATCCTGCATTCACCAGATTACCGATTGCCAAAATCATAAAGATGATTACAACTGGCATAATTGAAGGCAACGTTATCAAATATATCTGTTTAAACCGACTTGCACCATCCATCGAAGCCGCTTCGTATAAATGCGGATCAATACCAGCAATGGCAGCTAAGTACACGATTGAAGCAAATCCAATTTCTTTCCATACATTGGTTGTAACTAAAATGCCCCAGAAATATTCTGTCATGGAAAGGAAGTTGATCGGTTCATCAATGAATTTCAATTTCTCAAGCAGCATATTTATACTGCCGTTATCTACGGATAACATCGAGGTAACCATTGAGCCGATAACTACCCAAGATAAGAAGTGAGGCAAGTAAGTAACGGTCTGAATCACTCGTTTAAAGAACATCTTACGGACTTCGTTCAGCATTAACGCCAAAATAATCGGTGCAGGAAATCCAAAACAAAACTTCAGTAAGCTGATGATGATTGTATTTTTCATAACCACCTCAAATTCAGGAGCATTAAAGAAGTAAATAAAGTGCTTTAAGCCAACCCAGTCACTGCTAATAAAGCTATTCCCTAACTTGTAATCCTGGAATGCAATTAGAATCCCGTACATGGGGATATAGGCAAAAATAAAAACTAAAACAAGTGCTGGCAATACCATAAGCTGTAGATCTATTTGCTTAAAAAAGCGTCTGATCCCGCTAGTTCGTTGCTTGTTGAGATTCGGTCCGGATCTCTTGTCTGGTGCGACGCTTGCGTTCGCCATAGGTGAATCCTCCTTGTGATGATTTTGAAGATATGTACAGATAATTGATGTCCTTTCTCCCTCCGCTATAGTTGCAACATTTATAAAATAATCATAAGGTTTAAGCGCTTTCAAAAATATATGACAAAACAACTATTATTGATACTTTGACACTCTCTTGCATTAGCTCGTCTCATATTCCTTAAGCTTGAATAAAAAAAGACACCTACAGAGATAACATCTGCATGTGTCTTTGACTTTCTCCTTAATTAGCAAGAGTCCTCAGTATTTCTTCATTTATCTTTTCAGTAATTACTTTTTGGACCTTCCCATTATCCAGATAAACAATAGAAGGAACTGAATCTATCCCTAGCTTGGCAGCAAGTCCGGGTGACTTATATACATCTACCTTTGTGACCCTGACATCCGAATGGGATTGCTCAAATCCCTCAATTAGAGGCAATAACTCCCGACAGGAAGGATCTGTGGCATTCCATAAATAAACAACAGATGCTTTGCCTTGATTCAGAATTTGATGCTCATACACCTCACATTCAGATATATACTTCTCTGCACCATACCCTGCAATGGCACCATCGCCAACAGCGGTAGCAACTTGTTTAAGAAACTTATCGCACACATCTCCTGCTGCAAAGACCCCAGGTATATTCGTTTCCATTTTCTCATTAATAAGTACATATCCATTACGATTTAGATCTACTACCCCTGATAAAATTTCTGTGTTAGGGGTGTATCCAATAAATAAGAAACATGAATCGACCTTTACGTTTTGCAGTTCATTAGATTTTAAATTTTTCAGGACGACGGAATTCAAACGTTCCTCACCTTCGAAAGAACTTACCACCGTATTCCACATGAATTCCATTTTAGGGTTTTCTAGTGCCTGCGTTTTGGCAATTTCATTACAATCCATTTTCCCATGATCATGCATGACAGATACGATCACTTTATCTGCAAACTTAGTCAGAAACATCCCTTCCTCAATAGCTGCATCACCACTGCCAACGACCATAACTGTTTTCCCCGTATTTGCCGCAGCGTCACAGGTTGCACAAAAGGAAATCCCTTTATCATATAAGAACATATCTTCATTAGCTGCACCTGTAATTCTTGGTTTTCCTCCACTGGCTATGATAATGACTTTACATTCATATCGAACCCGAAAGGTTTCCACTACTTTAATCTCTTCCGCTGCCGAGACAGATTTGACATCTGTCATTTTGAAATCAACACCAAATTTTTTGGCTTGTTTATGAAATAATCCCATAAGATCTGTTCCGGTCGTTCCTTCAGGAAAACCAGGATAATTTTCTATTTCATTAGTATAAGTCGCAAGACCGCCTACCAGCGATTTTTCCAAAAGAAGTGTCTTCAATTTTGCTCGTCCACAATAGATCCCTGCTGTTAATCCAGCAGCCCCGCCACCGATAATGACGACATCATACTGTTCTGTCTTCTTTTCCATTTCAATTGACCCTCCTGTGTAGACTATGATTTCAATAAAATAGGCTGACTCTCGTCAGCACTATAAGCTCAGCCTATTTCACTTTTACATAAAGAATTTGGCTAATAATTTACTGCCTATAAATGCACCAACCAGCAGGAACAATCCAAAAATCCAGCCTGAAAGCGATAAAGAAGCTATAGCCGTAAATAATGCACCTATATTACATCCATTAGCCAGTCTAGCTCCGTACCCCATGAGCAACCCACCAAGTACAGCCGCCACTACCTGCTTTTTGGACTTAATTTTCTTAAGCTTGAACTCGGAAGCAAACAATGTCGCTGCTAATGCACCTAAGATAATCCCTACATTTCGAATGGACCCACCATCATTCAAAAATCCGGAAGATAATGTTTTTTGAGCTTTCTCCGTACTAAAGTAAGCCCAGTTATCTACATTTCCTCCTACCAGTCGATACGCCCAAGCTCCCCAGTCCGCGAAGGCGCTGGTTACTCCCCATCCTTTTGAGAAAACAGCCAGATGTGCTGTAGCGAACACAGCGAGAAGTACAGCTCCAGTTACATAAGTAAACGGTTCTTTGAGCAATTGCTTGTAAAAGCGGTTAGACGATATCTTCAACCAGAATTCGTTCACCGTTTCATTCACCGTCCTTTCCTACTTAGCGATCCTATTTTACCTTCTCAATAACAACTTCCCACTCGCCATCATCGACCTCTTCGATTTCCACATTATGTCCCTGTTTTCTCGCCCATTCTGGTACGTTTTTCATTGCGCAGCTGTGATCAATAGCAACAACTAGAACGTCTCCAACATTTAGTTCAGTCATTTTCTTTTCTGTTCTCATTAACGGTACCGGACAAGCTTCTCCCAGGCAATCAAGTGTAAATTCAGCCATCTTAAAAACCACCTTTTATATTTTTTAAAATTCCTAGTAGTGAAAATATTCACGTAATAACTTAAACTAATCTGCGCTTCCCATCTTTTTCTCTTGCCATTTAACTGCAGCGATGTACAACAGAAGAATGATCAGGAACTGAACAACTAGCGCTCCAAGCCAACCAAAGACGTCTGGTAAAAATACAGTGGGTGCATCCTTTATAACGTTAGCTCTCCACCAACCCATATCATGTGATCCCCAAAGTGACCCAATGACAAAAAACACAAGTGACAACATCTGCATCGTGAATCCTTCACCTACACGCATCAATGTACCCGAAGCGCAACCCCCTGCAATAACCATGCCTATTCCGAATAATACTGCGCCAATTATCAAAGCAAAACTGATTTGACCCACATTGTCCATCCCAGGAATCGGTTTACCTTCCAGGAACGCTGGATACTTTATGGCTGTAAATCCGATCGTAGCGAGAGAAAATGCTATCAGTACAGCTCTTGTTACCGATGTGCTGCCTGTAATACATGGATCTCTAAGTGATGCAGTAAAACAGAAACGTGATCTTTGCAAAATAACGCCAAACGAAATACCGAAAAGCAGGTAGACAACCATTTTATCGTGGGAATGGTCTAGGAAAAAACCAAACCCAATAATGAGAACTGTGACCAGCAACGCGATGGGCAACTGACTCTTTTTAGGTTTTCTAGGAGCTCTGGTTCGGGTTGATTTCGTTTCGGGACTTACGGTTTGCCCCATAGTCTAACACCTCCATCGTTTTATGTAATTGACTATGTGAAAATAGTAACATACTTATTTGCGCTGTGGTTATCTGCTTTCTTTATGCTGTATAAGTGTTACTAATGGCACAGATGGAGCGTAATCAAGTATGCTATAGTTTGCACTAACAGCGGGCAACAGGAGGAATAAGTATGAATATGGAAACGCTTAAATTATTTTTAGATATTGCTTCGTTAAAAAGTATATCTAAAGCCGCTCAGAAATCTCATATCACCCAATCCGCACTGAGTCAGCAGTTGAAATCCTGGGAGAATACCTTGGGTTCTGAGCTTTTTGTGAGAAGTAATAAAGGGGCCAGCCTAACAGAAGCAGGGATTATAGCAGAGAAGTATGCGGAGCAAATCTGTAAATTGTATGATGATATGGTCACAGAGATCAATCATTTACAGCCAACACAACATGAGCTGTCTATTTATGCGATTCCAGAAGTCTGTAATTATGCCCTGCCATGTACCTTATATGAGGTAAAAAAGCATTTTCCCAATTGCCATATCACTCTAAACGAAGGGGCATCGTCACTAGTAGAAGAACGTTTGCTTCTTGAAGAAGGTGATGTTGGCTTTATTTCCGGGCCTTCCCCGAAATCTGAATTAAGCTCCAATATGGTGTTTTCTGATCAAGTTATGCTAGTGGCAAGCAGTACGACCGTTTGTCCTGATAAAATCACACTGAATGAGCTCCCTAAATATCCGTTAATCTGGTCCTCACAGCTTCATTGTGTGCAAAGGGCTTTAAATAACATATCTGCGGGTGAGCTTAAATTAAACATACTGTTTAATCTGGACTCCCTTGAGGCGGTAAAGCTTGCTGCAATTAGAGGACATGGTGTTGCCTTTCTGCCTTATATGTCCATAAAAAAAGAGTTGTATAGTAAACAACTCAAGATTATTCATATTGATCAGTTCCAAGTAAATAACGATGTCTACATGGTAAAAAAACATAATCAGCGTTGTGACAATGATACGAAACAATTAATTCGTTATATAGAAAAGACATTGATTGATACATTGTGTTGAACTTATATCTCAATCGTAATCTCCCATACCCCATTAATAACTTCTTGGATGGTACATTTCAAATTTGAACCACGACAGTAATCCGTGATGGAAACTTTTGCGCAGCTATGATCAGTAACCAGAATCACCTGTTCGCCATTTTGAATGGCTTTTTGATGTTTTTTTAACATCATTACTGGTACTGGACAGATTTCTCCCAGACAATCAATTTCAATCATGAAGTTACCATACTGAATTGAATGGGTAGCACCCCACGTTTGTTTCGATCTTTATCGAGCCAGCCTCACCAAGGATCCCCTTTGTTTTTAAAGCAAATAAAGATGCCATTGTAGCATGTCCACAAAGATTGATCTCATGGCCTGGCGTAAAATACTTAAGCCTTAAATCAGCTACATCTGATGAGACTACAAAAACTGTTTCGTTAAAACCGACCTTATGAGCTATCGCTTGCATGTCACTTTCGCTCAAATGAGCCGCATCTAATACTACACCAGCTGGATTTCCCTTGTTGGGATAAGGAGAAAAAGCATCATAATGAAGTACTTTTATGTTGTTCATTGGTTAGTCTCCTTTCAATTTATTTCAATAAAGCTTGATAACTTCACGAAGTGAGAAACTCAGCAGTAAAAATTTCTATTTCTCTTAAAACTTCTTGGCGGTTAGATATCGCATTACATATATAAAAACGGTCTTTATTGTGCTCATGAAACTGTTTAATTACATTAGGCTGCTGATTTAAGAATTCTTTATGAAGAGCTTCACAATCAAGATGAGTATCATGAAGTTCCTTGAGTTCAAATACAAGGACATCTTTTTTGTGCTGGATTATTTCACAGACCACATCTTTTGCGTATATACCGTGAGTTAATAAGATTCTTAATGCCGATAGGTCATTGGCTTTTTCCTGTGAAATCTTAATTAATTCTGCTTGTATCTGTTGGACTTGTTTCGTGTTCCAATGATCAATTAATTTTTCGAAAATCCAATACACCCATTCTTGATCATCGCTGTGTTGATTTAGTACATCTTTAACATATGGAATCATCGGATCCCCTATTTCAAGTAAAAAACCAGCTATTTCCCCCGCACCTGGCCAATTTAAATCTTGTATCCATTCAAGCAAACCCGGCAATATGCTTTTCACACGTGGATATCCTAAACGTATGACTGTTTCAGCCGCTCCATCCCAATAGTCTTTTGATATAGGTTGTACTAATAAATGCAAAGCTTCATCCTTTATATATTGTAGCTTATTAATTGCATCTTCCTTTTCCTCTTCGCGTGTGTGCCATGATAATTTTTTGATTAGACTAGATGCTTCTTCCACTAGATTCACCCTTTGAACTTGAATTTTCCACCACGCCGTTCTAGCTACAACACTGCTTTCTTCCGCTTCATTATCCAAATTATTAATAAGACGATAACCGATGTCCCCAATAAGAAATACATCCAAATCGTTTTTTTAACCAATTCATCATTGGGATAATGGCCTTTATTATAAGCTTTTACAAAGATATCCTCTTGGGTCTTAATAGCAATGTAATCTTTTGGATCGGTATTGATAATTGAGTAGTAGGGCGTACCTTTAGGATAAATATTCGAGAAATTTCCCCTGTACGTGCCTTCCTCATCGGAATATTTAGTTACATGCCCTATCTTCTTATCGATTTCTTCGGAGGGGATGAGTTCATCGTCTGATATTTCGTAGATGTCACCTGAATAAACAACAAACGAACCGGCCCAATCCGCGGAGACCGCATGTAATGGCAATAAAGCAATTATGGCTAGAATTACAATAATGAATTTCTTCATCTCAACCTCCTAGCTTTGGGATTCGATTGATTTATAGATTGTTTTGAAATATTTTCCATTATTTAATCCATCAATAAGCTCCACTAAACCTGACAAAGATTCCAAACCATCTATTAATTTCTGAATGGGCGATCACATCGAAGTTAAATCCGTCTGGATCAATATCGTTCAAAAGTATCGTTGTTGTGACCTCTGTAAAATCTGGTTCTACATAACAGGTTGAGGATTTATTATATAGACTACAATCAGCATCAGAAGCAAAAATGAAAGAAATGCGGTGATGATTATGAGTTTCTTTCTTTTTTTGATCATAGGGATTAACTCCTTACGGTTTAGATACAAAGTGATTTCCGATAAATGTATTTATGATCCTCATCCATATCCGATGATTTCATATACCCCACACTGCGCCAAAACCTTTCATTTGCATCATTAGTCGGGGTTAACTCGATATACTTTGCACCGTCTGCATAAACATGTTTTTCGACCATTGAATAGGCAAATTCACCATACCCTAAATTCCGATACGTAGGTTCAATATAATACTCCATTAAAAAACACTTTCCACCCTCATCAAAATAAGTAACATACATTAAAAATCCAAGCACAGTACTGTCCTTATGTATAAGAAACAAATTTAAAGGATTTATATCTCTTGTTCTTAGCTCTTCAATGATCTCTCTATACTCGTCTGAATAAAAGTAATCCAGGTCAAAATCATCGCCCATAGATACGTGGAGAGATAATTCATTAATGTAACTATTAAAAAGTCCCCAAAATATATCTACATCCGATTGATCTTTTGCTGCAAAAACCTCTAAATGGATCGTATTCATTTCAACCTCCTTAATCATAGTTTTTAATGAAAATCTTAAACGAGCTCTCAATTGCGTCAAAATCAGTCGAGCCAATAATTTGATCCATAACCTTGCCATCAGAGTTTATAAAAAACAACGCAGGAAAAGCTTGTTCACCAAATTGTTTATGGAGATCACCTGTTTCATCTAGGAGAACAGGATACTTTATGTTGTAATCCGCCACGTATTGTTTTACTTCAGAAAGATCATCTTGATAAAGCAAATTGATTCCGTATATGTTCACTCTATTTTTATATTTCTCATACAATGAGACAATCTTAGGAGCGTCGTCATTACAATATGGACACCATGAGGTGAAAAATACGAATACAGTGGGTTTCTCCGTGAAGTCCACTTGTATTTTGTTTCCATTCGCCAACTCTTTTAGTTCAATGTTCTCAGGACTCTTAATGGGTTTAGAAGTGTTGTTTACTACGACAAGTATAATCGAGCTTAATGCAATCAAAAATATAAATGTACTTACAATAATAGATATCTTCTTCAAAAATAATCCGTCCTTTTATACTTCCTTAGTTACATTAAGCTTTTTCCATTTGCGAATCTTAGAACGAAAAGTCTTAAACGGTGCTACTGAATTAATATGAATCCATTTGACCATTGGCCATCTTGGATTGTTTCCTGTCCATTTCCGCACGCCTTGCGTAAAAAGTTCTTCATCACTTAAAGAATCAATCCAGTTCTGCCACTGATGTTCTGTCTCTTGAAATAAAGATCTTAACTCGTCTAATGAGTAGGCAGCATATGTATGATAAAACGATTGATATAATCCGCCAAGTTGATTCCATTTATAATCCGGTGAAGGTGTAATAACGGTTAACCCTGATTTTTCATCCTTATCCCATTTCATAACAAGATTCAACCAGCCCAATTGATAAGCAATGATTTCTGCTGGGGTACGATCAACCCCTTCCATACGATTGTCTCTTTGGGAGTTCTCAATGCCATCAAATTCATGATCAAGAGACTGATAGGCAATATGAATCGCATCTTTCAATTCTTCTTTTGATAGATAATCTTGTGTAGACATCATACCCCTCCTTTAAAACACTTTACTAAATTACTTTACAAACGTATTATGTACTCGCTCTGATTTCAATAAATATGCAGTCCAAATTGCACACGTAAACGCTGACCTAATGATCCCCTTGAGTGAACTCCATTTCCAAGTTCTCTGGCAAGAGGAATTTGATAAAGAATTTTACAAAGTGATTTTATCGCCCACAACAATACACTTACTGTTACTGCCATGCCCAAGCTCAGCTGTCTTTATGATAGGAATGGAGGCGGAATGGCTAATTTCCTTCACATACTCTTCTACTATCGGGAATTCATTAAAGTTCTCAAGTTCTGAAAACGACCCTAGAATCAATCCAGCACAAGCATCAAAATATTTCAATTGCTGGAGCTGAGCAAAAAAGGAGACTATTTTGTTAGCTCTGCCACTTAAACTCTCCAACAATAATATTTTGTCACAAGGATCCGGAAAATAGCTTGTCCCTGCCAGCTTCAAAAAGCAGCGAATATTCCCCCCGATTACTATCCCGCTCATCTGGTTACCACGAACCCAATGATACCGGAAATCGTAAAGATCGTTTTGACCCTCGAAGAATGTTCGATAAAAAGCCCTTTGCTGCTCCGCGCCATCAGAAGACACTAAATTCATCAACTGATAATGATAGGATTTCGAATTATTTTCCGTAAATAAAGCGTTCAAAATAACTGACAAATCACTCATTCCAAAAAAGGGTTTGGGGTTCATACGGATGCTTTCATAGTCTATGTACTCTAAGATCTGATTGGCAGAATCCCCACCTGAAATATCGAATATCGCGCTAATTTCAGTATTTTTAAATAGTTGATTCAGCTCCACTGCTCTTTCCATGGGATTGCCGCTGAAATAACCCTCTTTTCTAAACAAAGTATTAGCCACCACTACATGGAGTCCAAATGAATGCAAAACTCTTTTTAATTCCTCTACTTTAGCTAGGTTTTCTACTCTCACACCATCTGAACAAGCAATCAGTCCTACTTTATTCCCGCGAGTAAATTTTAAGGTTGTGTTCATTTTAATAATCCTTTCGATGCTACTTTTTAGTTTAATCTCCTCAAATTTACGATCATATTTACACCATACCATATTTAGGGATTTGAATCATTTTCTTCTTGAAATTTTGAAACCACAACATGGTAATATAAGTATAATAATGCAAGATCAAATACATTGGGGGTGTACTAATGCGTAAATCACCGTTGATATTAAGCATGATATTATTTTCCCTGGCGTTAATTATGGGATGTAGTTCAGAAGTAGATGATGCTACTAAAGCCGCAGAGAAATATAAAAATGTAGAATATACCGTCAAGGCTTCTGAGGATTTAATGTCTGATGAATCCATTCTTGCGCGAAATGAAGAGATGAAACCGTATTTTACAGAATACTTTTCCGAAAAAGCTATAGCGAACCGAATTACAACTATCCCATTTAAAATCGCTGATACACAAAAGCTTTCTTTAAAACCGGAAAACCTAAAATTCAACCTTTACGAACAAAAAAAGGATATTGTCGAGTTAAAATATACGGTGGATCTTGTTTTATTGGATAAGGATGACAAAGAAAGTAAACGTGTACCTTTGGAAGGTATATTGACTCTCTTTGATGTGGACGGTAAATGGTTAGTTCAAGGGGATCGATTTGATACTGTAGCATTAATGAACTTGATTGATGGGTAAATTTGAATATCCTTCTTATCATAAAAAGCAGACTGCTCTAATGAGCAACCTGCTTTTTTTGAATTACATTATTTTTTTGCTCATCCTATAATTGACCAACAAAACACCTTTTCGTTCTACACTTTGTTTCGCAATAACCTGGTACCCCAATCGTTCAAAAAAAGGTTTAGCAGTGATGCTTGCTTCGGTATCCATTTCATAAAGACCCTGTTCTTTTGCTTTCAATTCAAACTTATTCAC
The DNA here is from genome assembly GCF_037963265.1 of Paenibacillus sp. FSL H7-0943. Classification (NCBI taxonomy): domain Bacteria; kingdom Bacillati; phylum Bacillota; class Bacilli; order Caryophanales; family Paenibacillaceae; genus Paenibacillus; species Paenibacillus sp. FSL H7-0943. The sequence continues at coordinate 3,136,869 of NZ_CP150148.1, read as the reverse complement.
CAATGCAGAGGCTACACCTTGCCCTTGGTAATCTTTGTGAACATATAATCGATCCAAATGTCCTTCTGCTGTCATATCAGAAAAGCCCACAATAATATTATCAATTTCGGCTACATAAGTGATATTTTGACGTAAAGAAGCTCTCCAAGTATTAAGCTTAAGTGCCTCTTCCTCTTTAGGTGCCCAAGCATCCAGCTGTTCCTGTGAGTAGTCTTGTTTGTTTACGGAATGAACTGTTTCGTAGAACAATGAGACAATTTGACTAAGATCTGATTCTCGGTAAGCTCTAATATTCATTTTGATCTCCTTGCTGGCGATTGTAGTAACAGAAGTCAATCTCAAAACTCCACTAGATCGATTTTCCGGCCAGATTCAGCACTTTCCAGCGCTCCGAACACCATTGCCATACTATACCGATTATCTCTACAATTCGTCTCTGCAGGACGTTGCTCTGCTAATGACAAGAACATCTCATCCAAACACCCGTGATGGAATGTTTTACTCATCTCAACGTTTTCACCATTTACACGCTTTACGTCACGAATGAACTTATCACTCTGATCTCCTGCAGTAACTACCTCAGCATATGGCAGCTCATGACCATCCCAGATTGCGGTTCCTTTCTCCCCGTTAACCCGCCAAGAAGCTTCCCATGACGTGGATGCACCTTCTGCACACCAAGATCCCTGATAGGTAAATATTGAACCGTCGGACATCTCGAAAATGCACACTGCCGAAGCATTCCCCTCATACCATGAGCCGGGAGGATTAAACTCCTGACAGTATACGGACACAGGGTTCGCGCCACTAATAAACCGGGCCTGGTCGAAGGTATGAATCGCCATATCCAGCAGCAACGGACTTTTCATAACATCACGGAACCCCCCGAAATGAGCCCCAAGGAAAAAGCTTGCACCGATAAATCCTGTTCTACCAATCGTTCCTGATTCTATGATTTTTCTTAAAGAACGAATACGAGGATCATAACGGCGGTTCTGCATCACCGCATGAGCGTTTCCAGTCCGTTCCGAGATCTCAACAATCTTATTACATTCCTCCATAGTCTCAGCTAAAGGTTTCTCACTAAACACATTACATCCAAGTTCCAATGCAGTGCTAGAAATATTGAAATGACTTCCTGGAACAGTAACGTCAAAGATGAGATTTGCTGCGGTCTCCTGTATCGCCTGCTTAATATCCGTAAACGTCAGACATGAAATCCCATGCTTCACGGCCATCGCCTCAGCTGACTCCAACCTTATATCTACTAGAGCAACGATCTTAGTATCTGGACGCAATAAAGCGTATTCAATCCATGCATTAGCCATTCCTCCGCAACCTGCAACTACTACCCGATACTGTGCTGTCATATTTCTCCCCCTGACTTATTAAAGCGGATTAGGCACAAAGCTGCCTCCGCGGCATTGTTTTAAATGATTCAAGGCATGTACTTGACCCGTCATTTCCAGTTCATCCCGATAGACAGGATCATGCCAACCTTCAATATCAATGGTGCCTTTATAACCAGCTTGACGCAAAATGGAGATAACATCGGTCCAGTTCGTATCACCAAAACCCGGAGTACGGTGCCATACATAAGGTTTCGGGCCGTGGATTCCATATTCTTTTACAATATCCCAAGCGATGGTGGCATCCTTGCCGTGTACATGGAAAATCTTATCTGTCCATTTGCGCAGCTGTGGGATCGGGTCAATCAACTGCACCATCTGATGGCAGGGCTCCCATTCGAGTCCCATATTGTCAGCAGGGACAGCGTTAAACATCTTTTCCCAGGCTATTGGATGATGAGCGATATTCCAGTCCCCAGAAGTCCAATTGCCATCCATGGAACAGTTCTCAAAAGCAATTCTTACTCCGCGATCTGCTGCTCTTTTTGTCAGCTCACCAAATACCTCGGCAAACTTCGGAATCGATTCATCAATGGACACTCCTGGTAGTCGTCCCGTGAATCCTGATACCATTTCAGTACCAAATACATGAGCATGATCAATAAGCCGTTTCCAGCTCGCTAATGCATCGGAATTGTCACCCGTATTCGTCAAAGGATTGCCAAAGATGCCAACCGATGAAATCACAAAATCATGTTTTGCCGCAAGTTCTTGCACACGCTTACCAGTTTCCACAAGATCTGTTTCACCTGTAGTCTGCCAGAAGGTTAAGCTAAAAGATTCGAAGCCATGACCTACGATTTGCGGAATCACTCTAACAGCATCTCCGCCTCCAACTAATGTGCCTATACGCATTGTATCCTTCATCTTGTGTACCACTCCAATATTGGTTTATAGTAAGTTCTATAACCCGAGTATATACTGCATTTGAGCTTAAAACTCTTATTATATTGTGTTTATATAGTCGTATATTGTGGGAGTTGAATAAATATTGAGCTATCCTAATGATCTTAAAGAATACCCTCAATTAGAAGGAAACACCTATCCGTTTCGATTGTTTTTTAATGAATGCAGACATGCGAAAATCGGCCAGAACATCCTTTTTCTACACTGGCATGAGCATTTCGAAATCATTATCATGCAAGCAGGCAGCGCCATTTTCCACATCGACAGCAAGCCCTACGAACTGCATCCCGGAGAGGTTTTGTTTGTTCCTTCTGGAGGTTTGCATGTTGGATATAGTCTGCGGGATGATCATGTCCGATTTATATCCGTCGTATTTCATAGTTCTTTATTTAAAGATTGGAAGCAAGATCCTCAACATGAACAATTCGTAGCTCCCTATTTGGAGAATCGATATCAGCTACCAGTTAAACCAGCGGCACTAGTTCCAACCTGTTCTACTTATTACTCTCTTCTGAACACTATCGTGGATGAAGTGCATCAGAAAGGTCCTGCATTTCAGTTGATCATCAAAAATCAACTTCATCTGCTTTTTGTATTGCTCTCCCGTACCTTTTTGCCTGAGCAGGTTTCTGGCAGAACAAATGAACGTCAATCCTTCAATCGTGAGCGTTTTAAGCCATTGCTGGAGTACATGGAGAACCATTTTGATGAGAAAATGACTATTGAAAGCGCCGCGAGATCCGTTAATCTAAATCCATACCATTTCTGCAAAACCTTTAAGAAGCTCACCGGCCGAACCTTCATCGATTATGTTAATCTTTGCCGCGTAAATGAAGCAGAACGACTGTTGCTGGAGACAGATTTTACTGTAACGGAGATTGCTGGACGAGTGGGCTGCGACAATCCTAATTATTTTACCAAGCTGTTTAAGCAATATAAAGGAACTACACCATCCGGTATTAGAAAATAATTCACACTGGAAAATAGGAGATTATAAAATGAATTTAAAAGAAACGTTGATATGCATAAAAGAAAATGATTACCAAGCACCTCCCGATACCTTCCAGTTGGTACAAGAAATGATAAATAACATTGGTTCTTTAGATGCCCAACTACGGGATGAGCTAATTTATACAACTTTTTCTCATTGGATCCCAGGTAATTCTCTAACTACAAACGGACTGGAACAACTTATACCCGTTATCTTGGATAAAAACCATTTGCATTTTAAGCTTGGCGAAACCAATACAGACTCTGTCTTTACCAGATCCTTCTCTATGCTAGTTATCCCACTCCTCTTCATGAGGCATAAAGAATCACCATTTCTCTCAAGAGAGCAAATTCATCAGATAAAAGAGAAGGTATTTTGCAGTGTGCAAAATGAGCGGGATTACCGGGGGTATGACGAAGAAAAAGGCTGGGCTCATGCTATAGCCCATGCAGCAGATACTTTAGGTGAATTGGCTCAATGCTCCGAACTGGATGAAAATGACCTCATAACTATCCTCGATTTGGTTTACGAAAAGATGACCATAACAGATCGAATATACTCCGATGGGGAAGATGAGCGAATGGTAAGATCCATAATGAGTGTTTTAGATAGAAAAATGCTTAGTCAGACTTATGTAGAGCAATGGATTCAAAGTTTTGGTGATGTGGAGAAAAATCCAGAATTTCTTCCTGCCTTTAAACAAAAAAATAATATAAAGAACTTTTTGAAAAGTTTATATTTTCGAGTTAAATATTACAAAGTACATGCCAATCTCTGTCCAACAATCGAGCATACATTATATAAAGTAGAAAAAGTATACTATTCCTAATTAAAAAAAGTGAGGGTTAGAGCACCCTCACTTTCCATCTACAGTTCAAATACGTGGAGCACTTGCTACCTGTTGACGGGTCTATTAGATTATTCAGTAATTGCTAGCTCCATCCTCCGCACACTCGCAAGCGCGGGAAAAGATTCCAGCACCATCCCTGTATTCCATAACTTAACCTGCTGTACAACCTGTAAATCCTTAAAGCTGATGGTCTCTCCAGCTTCATTAAACATTTCAGATTTCGCATTGAATGTGAACCAGTAAGATGGATCTTCGTTACCAGGTTCAAGGATTAGAATCCGCTTCGCCTGTTTAGTATCGATATCAACGATTGTACCTACTACATGCGGATCACCTATTTCTGAAATATCATAGGTCAACATCTTTGGATCGATCCACTTTTCAATTTCAAGCTTAGCTGCTTCCGCATCATCTGACGGAATGGTTATAGTTACTTTATTACCAATCGTATCTACACCAGAGCCGTAGAGATTCAGCTTCTGGTATAGTTCTTGTTCATGCAACAATTCTTGAGCAGCTAATAACTCTTGCATCGTATATTTCACATCATGAAGTTCATAAGTACCTGCAGTGAAAGTCTGAGCAAGGCTTTGCTCAATCTCCGAGTTCAAACCTACAATATTAATATGAACCTTGTTATCTTGCAGATAAATATCTCCGTTAGGAATCTTCTGAGCTGATAAGAAAGTCTTAACCGCGCCTGGATCATCCATTGCGGGGTTCGTAGAAGCTAAAATTTGTGGTTCTGAACTAATTACAGGAGTTGGAACCGGCTCCTTATTCGCTTGTTGAGCCTCTGAACAGCCACTGATTAACAAAATAACAACGGGAATCCATATCCAACCAATAATTATCTTACGCATCCTATTAACACCTCCACTCTTCATCTTCTCAAACGAAGACCGGAAGTGATAGGTTGCAGATTCAGGAAGAATTCTCTAATCCAAAGTATAAGGAGCAAGACCGATTGGAAGTGCCGCAGGACGAGTGCAGGTGCTTTCCATTTCGTAGAATGAATGAGCATCAGAAGAATCATGGAAAGCCCACATTGCTTCTAATACGTGATAAGCCAGTTCTCCACTGGCACGATGCTCTCTACCCGTCCGAATGGCGTAAGCCATATCTGCTGGTCCAATCCCGCGGGTATTCTGATCATACCCTGACAACAACGGCTGTTCCGTCCACTCATTCTCACCCATAAGCCGGAGTTTCACGGGACCCCCAAAGTTATTCGGGTCTGGAACTTGAATCGTTCCTAGCGTTCCGTAGATTTCTATATGCGGCAGGTTGCTCCCGCCAAAGATATCAAAGCTTGTAATCAACGTTGCAATGGCACCATTTTCAAATCGTAAGGTTCCGGCTACGTGAGTTGGAATTTGAACAGGAATTTTATTCCCAAATTTCTTCTCACTTGTTATCGTACGTTCTTCCAGCGCTTTCCCAGTCATTCCGCTAACCGTATGAATAGGACCCAACAGCTGCACCAAAGCCGTCAAATAGTAAGGACCCATATCGAACATTGGACCTCCACCAGCGGCATAATAAAATTCCGGATCTGGATGCCAATGCTCATGTCCACGGCCCAGCATAAACGAAGTAGCTGCAACAGGTTCGCCAATTACTCCTTCATCTATCAGCTTCAAAACCGTTTGAATTCCCGCTCCGAAGAATGTCTCCGGTGCACTGCCCACAAGTACTCCCTTTTCCCGCGCCGCAGTCAGAACTTTGCGTCCTTCTTCTCTCGTCACAGCTAGAGGTTTCTCAACGTATACATGTTTACCCGCTTCAATAGCTTTCAGGCATACTTCCGCATGAACAGCTGGGATCGTTAAGTTGATTACGATTTCTATCTCTGGATCATTCAGTAATTGTTCTGTGGTATAGACGTTTGGAATATTGTATTTATCCGCTTGTTCTTGTGCTCTCACCAAATCTAAATCTGCACATGCAACTAGATCAAGGATCTCGAACTTTTGACAGTTCTCCATATAGATACTACTGATTTTACCGCATCCAATAATACCAACTTTGACTTTATCCATTCGCTGATCGCTCCCAGAATTTATTGACTGTCTGCCATTCCACTATAACTATTATTACCCCCCGAAACATTGGATAATGCTTGCGCTTTACCTTCAGCTGCCCATATTAATCCTCTGCGCATCATTTCACGCACTTGCGGCTGATCTACAATGTCCGCATGATGCCCCAGTGAATTATAATAAACTCTGCCCAAGCCCCAACGTTTTGTCCAAGCTACTGGCATATCAACAGCCTTATTATACGAATGAGGCCCTTCAACTACTGGAAAACGAGTCGTAGCAAGAACTTCAACAGCTGGATCTACATGCAGATAATATTGCTCTGAGCAAACACTGAAATCTTCTAATCCTTCTACCAGAGGACTTGAGCTTTGACAAATCTCTACGGTATAGTTAACGCCGTCATTCCCAGGATGAGCTACCCATTGTCCACCCGTCATAAACTGCCAATCTGCATTATTACGAAAAGAATCACACATCCCGCCATGGCAACCGGCAAGACCTGTTCCATGCTGTACAGCTGCGGAGACATGATTCACAAAATCCTGCTCGATTGTGCCCATTGTCCATACCGGCACGATCAAATCTAGTCCAAGAAGCTTATCTGCATCAGCAAAAGCCTCCAGTGTATTCGATACTTCAACTTCAAACTGTTCCTCTTGCAACATTTTAGCGAATATATCAGCGACCTGCTCAGGCTCATGACCCTCCCAACCGCCCCATACAATCAATGCTTTTCTCATCTTCAGCACTCCTTCTAAGGTTAGATTACATCTCGGATAAATCGACCCACCGGCGTTCATCAATAGAGCGTTCTACAGCCTCTAACACCGCTTGGCATTTCACTCCATCATTGAAATTTGGTTCTGGCTGACGACCTTCTTCAATTGCGTTAGAAAGCTCCAGCATTTCGTGAATAAACGTATGTTCAAAACCAATCGTATGACCTGGTGGCCACCAAGCCTCTGCATACTCATGAGCAGGATCGGTCGCCAGCACACGGCGAAAACCTTGTACATCCTCTGCATCCGAGGTCAAATAAACTTCTAATTCATTCATACGTTCGAAGTCGAATTTCACACTACCAAGACTCCCATTGATCTCAAAAGAATTGGTAGAGCGATGACCCGCTGCGAATCTTGTAGCTTCAAAGCTGCCCAGAGCACCATTATCAAAACGGGCTAAAAATAAGGTGGCATCGTCAACGGTAACCTTACCCTTGGGTGCATCCTTATCTCCTTTAGCGCTTAAACCAGTCATTTCAGCGGCGAGCGGACGCTCTTTTATGAAGGTCTCGCTCATGCCGATTACTTCCTTCATATCACCTACTAAGAAATGAGCCAAATCTATGAGATGCGCCCCCAGATCTCCATGCGAACCTGAACCGGCGATATCCTTCTGCAGTCTCCACACTAAAGGGAAATCCGGATCTATTATCCAATCCTGTAGAAACCAAGCCCGAAAATGATAAATCTTTCCCAGCTGCCCACTCTCTATGAGCTTCTTAGCCAGTCGAACTGCCGGAGAAAAGCGATAATTAAAACCAACCATATGTGTAACTCCCGCGTCTTCAGCAGCTTGCAGCATTTCACGGGAATCCGCCAAGGTCAGCGCAAGTGGTTTTTCACAAAAAATATGTTTACCTGCTTTGGCTGCTGCCAAAGCTATCTCTTTATGCGCGTTGCTGGGAGCATTAATATCTATAAGATCAATATCCTCTCGAGCGATCAGATCCTTCCAGTCCGTAACACAATCCGCCCAGCCTAACTGCGATGCAGCTTCTCCAAGCGCTTCACTATTACGTCCACAGATTACAGACATTTCCGGTTTAAGCGCTTTCGGGAAAAACATAGGCAAACTGCGATAAGCATTACTGTGGGCTTTACCCATAAATTTATAACCGATCATTCCAATGCGAAGCTGTTTCATCTTATTCCTCCTAAGTGTTGATAGATTTAGATGAAGCTCGTATAACTAGTTCTGTCGGTAATTTGATCTGTACGGCTGGTGCGGGTACTTCTGCCAGATTGTTTCCCAGCAATTCAATGATTTGGGCTGCGGCAAGTTCACCTAGTTCGTAAAAGGGAACCCGCACACTGCTTAATGCAGGTGTGGTAAGCTCCGCAGCTTCCGAATCATCATAACCCACAATAGCTGGCAGGCGATCCCTTGGTATTCCTAGCTCCTGCAGCCCTTGCTGCAAACCAATGGCCATCCGATCATTAGCGGCCATAATCGCATCAATCTCATTCAGCAAAGGCAACATTTCTTTGGCAGCTATAATTCCGCTTTTCCGGCTAAAGTTACCTTCGAACAAAAGTGAAGAATCTACAGAAAGATTCACCTCTGCCAAAGCGCGGGTATACCCCGTTAAACGATCTCGGCTGTTGGAATAAGATTCTGGCCCATTTAGAAAAGCAATCCTCTTAAAACCTTGTTCCAGTAAGTGTTTAGCCGCTTGCCAGCTTCCTTCGACATGATCGGCATCCACCTCGTGAAAAGCTTCCCCAGCAAAATGCTGATTAATCAGACAAAAAGGATGGTCTTCTTCCTTCAAACGGCGGAGTGAGGCTAGCTCACCTGGCTCTTCTTTAGCGCCAAGCACAATGCAAGCATCGATCTTCCGCATCTTAAACAACTCGTTATAATCCATTGGCGCTTCGGCATTCCGAAACAGCATTAACAGATCATAACCCTCTTCTCGCGCCTTGCTCCCTATTCCACTTAATATTTCCGAAAAATAATAAGTGGAGAACAAGCGGGCTTTCGGCAAATAAGGCATCACTACACCCAAGTTCCCGCTCCGTCTACGAGCAAAGCTCTGAGCAAGTGAACTAGGGGTATAGCCTAGCTTCAGTGCAGCTGCCAACACACGTTCCTTCGTTTCTTCCTTAATCGGACCAACATTGTTTAACACGCGAGATACTGTGGCTTCTGAGACACCTGCAAGCTCGGCAACCTCTTTACGGCTGGCGATATAAATTCCTCCTTCTCATAGGTTATGAACAGTGACATTAAGCCTCGTTCAATTCGCTATTCGAAAACGCATTCATTTAATGTACGCGCGTACATTTTCTCATGAACAAGGCTCTTCGTCAACCCTAAGATTGGATAAATTTAAAAGACGTTCATATACACTAAGGAGAAGAACGTCTTTCTATTTCTTTTCAACTATCCGCGAGGTACTAGCATTAGGACACCAAGTAAAATGATAATCAGAAATAAGTAACTCTCAAATTTTTTAGCAGGAATACGTTTATTCACATATACCCCAAGCACCGTAGCTAAGAGAATTGCTGGAATAGAATATCCATAAAGAACAAGAGCATCCACCGTCCACAATCCCCCGATAGCATGACCCGTTACAACGAGTACACCAGAAATAAGAAAATGAGCTTGCAACGTACCCCGAAAACGATCCGGATTCCATTGTCGTAAAGTACCATAGATCACGACAGGGACACCATTAAAGTTATAAGCACCGCCAAGTACACCCGAAGCGAATCCGAAAGGATAGACCCAGCCTTTTGCCTTAAGCAAGGGATGATCGATCGTCTTAAATATTCTCTTCTTAATCACCGAATAAACTCCATAAACAATCAAAAATATACCAAGTCCAGTCATAATTACACTTGCCGGTGCTAAATAAAGCATGACAAGTCCTACAGGAATTCCTATCACTGTTGAGAGTGCTAATCGAATCAAAATAGATCGTTCTATATGCCGCCACCCACTCACAACTGTAAGTGAGGCAACCGTGAGGCCTGCCAATCCAATCAAAGAAACTGAGGTATGTATAGGAATCGGGAGCAGTGCAAGCAGTGGCATGCTCACAATCGCTTCACCAAAACCAAACACGGTTCTCATTAAGGCACCTATAAATACTGCTACTACGACTAGTGTAATTATTGTAACGCTCAATCGTATAATCCTCCTCCTAATCTCATCCATCCGTAATTGTGCATAAAGTCCTCACATTTCCAGAACATCTGAATACATTCCTTATTTCCACACTTCTAATTATAACATATTAATTATTCTAAAACAGATATTAATAGAGGATAAACATGCAATTTAAAGTCTCTCAAATCCTCTATAATGCCGTAAAAACTATAAGATAATGGAGATATACATATATTTAACGAAAATCCTTTAAAATCGATTACAGCGGCCTGTGTGTAGTTCCTGTTTTCTGAAAAACTAGCTGAAGTACTAAACAAAAAAACTGATCTCCCTTAACTTTGATGAGGTATCAGTTTCTTATTTTTTGACGTATTTATTTAGGTGTTATCTTTCAGCCACACCTGCACATGCTTTAGGAATTTTTTGGTGACGGGAGAAGCATATTTCATAGAGTGGACAGCAATTCCTAACGATCTGAAACTACGTTCCTCCAATTCTAGCATGGCCACATTATAATTTTGCCGGGTCAAGACAAGCTCTGGCAAAATACTAATGCCAAGGCCTTTCTCCACCATCGACATAATGGCATAGTCATCACCTGCTGAGAATTTAACATGAGGTTTAATACCCGCCTTATCCAGCACACGTCTAACATCATAATCCGAGCCTGCTTTCGGGATAATGAAATCCTCCTTAGCAATTTGCGATAAGGAAAGAAAGGGTTCTGCACTAAGTGGATTCTCTTTAGATACAATCCCTAACATCCGGTCTTTTTTTAAAGGAATTACGTCAAACTTCTCACGTGTAGGCAGTGAAATAAAACCGCAGTCGATCACTCCAGCCTCTATCCACTGCTCAACCTCCAAATAACCGCCTTCCATCAGCTTGATTTCTATATATGGGTATTCACTGCGAAATTGCTTAATCATCCCTGGCAGCCAATGCACAGACACACTGGTGAACGTACCGATGGTGATCGTGCCAATCTCTAGCCCGTGGATGTCCGCTACCTCCTGCTTCAATTTCTCGTTCCACTTCAAGATTTCACGGATAGGCTGCAGAACTTGTTCCCCGTTTACCGTCAATTTCACACCGGATCTATTTCTAATTAATAACGCGAACCCAAACTCCATCTCCAAGCTGCTAATGGTGTGACTAATTCCGGATTGCGTAAAACCCAACATTTCTGCTGCTTTTGTTAAGCTGCCTAGCTCTACAACTTTCAGAAAAATCTCATATTTATTAATGCTCAACCTCTGTTCCCACCCTTATAAATTACATAAGTTTTACTCATGTATCCTATGATAAACATTCAGTTACCTTATGTATAGAGCCGTATTATACTATATTGAGTTGAAAATGAAGAAGGATGGATGAAGAGATGAAACCGCTCAAAGCTGAGCTGCTGCTGTTAGTTGTAACATTATTTTGGGGCTCCTCCTACATATTTATGAAAATGGGGTTAGGTACGTTAGGCGAATTCAATCTGATTGCACTCCGCTTCGGACTTGCTTTTATATTAGCCGCTATGATATTCCACAAACGATTAAGACGAGTAGACATGAGAACATTAAAATATGGTGCTCTCCTCGGATTCCTCCTGCTAGGCGTATTCACATGTATAACCTTCGGACTTCAAACAACCACCACCTCAAACGCAGGATTTTTAGTTGCATTGACGGTTATTTTTGTACCGATCTTGGATCGAGTTATTTTCAAAAAAAGAGTTGCACCTCCGCAAGTGTTCGGCTCCATCCTCGCCATAGCCGGGATTGGACTTCTTACCTTAAATGCAACCTTAACTATTCAACCGGGTGACTTTCTGTGTATTCTTTCGGCAGTGTTCTATGCGGTACAGATCTTATTTACAGGCAAGGCGGTAAAAGAATGTGATTCCCTGAATATTGGAATCTTGCAGTTAGGATTTGCCGGAGGGTTGGCCTTAGTGTTGTCCGCAATCTTCGAGACACCTTCGCTCCCCTCTACTTTGCCAGGTTGGGCAGCAATTCTAGCGCTTGGTATCCTATGCAGTGCCTGTGGCTTCATCCTGCAACCTATTGCTCAAAAATATACTTCACCAACCCGCACCGGACTAATCTTCTCCCTTGAGCCGGTCTTCGCTGCGATGTTTGGTTATTGGTTCGCTGCTGAGAAGTTATCGATGCAAGGCTATGCTGGCGCAGCGCTTGTTCTGCTGGGAATCGTGGCTTCTGAGCTGCTTGGTAAAGCAAGTCTCCCCGCATCGTGGGCTCAGAAGAAACCAGAGCATTTATAACAATAAAGGCGTCGGTCAACTATACAAGCTGAACGACGCCTTTTCTATATTATCTATGTTTTTGGGTTCAATTAATGCCCCATCATCATCGCCGCATCTGCCTTCTGTCCCTCTCCAGAGGTAGGATCGCCAGCAGAAAGCTTAGGCTTGCGCAAAATAATACTCATCAATACACCTACCACTCCTATGCAACCAGACAGGAAGAACACATCATCAAAACCACTAACTGCGGCTGTCAAAGGATTACTTCCCGCTTTCAGTGCTCCCATATGAACAGCGATCTGACTAGTCAGGTAACCTGTCATTCCAGCTATAGCAAATGAAACAACGACTTGTTGAGCAGCAGCAGTAAGTGAAGTTACACTTCCCACCCATTCACGTGGAGCAGCATTCAAGACATGAGTATTCAAAGGCATCATCGTTAGACCCATCCCAAAGCCTAAGAAACCCAGGTATGTCATAATTAACGATAAATTTGTTGTAACACTAATTCCGGATAACAGGAACAAGGTGACCGTAATGATACTAAGTCCAACAAACGCCAGCGGACGAGCCCCGATCTTATCAAACAACCTGCCGCCAATCGGCATTCCGATTGCTGAAGCTAAAGCCTGCGGAAGTAGAATCAGGCCGGTCTCCAGCGGGGTATAGCTTCGAATCTGCTGCAGGTAAAGGGGCACAAATAACATGGACCCAAACAAAGCAGCTTGCATAACCCAAGTTAAAATAATACCCCGAGTGAAATCCGACGAACGAAAAACTCGCAGTTGTAAAAGCGGATTTTTGTGAAGCAGCTCCACAATGACAAGAAGGATCAATGCAACCCCTCCAACAGATAAGCCAACAATAGCGGGAGTAGACGACCAGCTTGTTCCACCGCCTTCATTCACCCCATAAGCCAACATAGAGAAGGCAATTGGGGCAAGGATAATGCCTAGGATATCGAGTTTGCCTTTGCTCTTTTGTTCAGACTTCGGCAAATATTTAACACCAAGAATAATGCCAACAATTCCAATAGGTACATTAATCAGAAAGATCCAGTGCCAGCTTACGTACTCCACCAGCCAACCGGATAAGACTGGACCGAGTGCCGGAGCTAAGAGCATTGGAATACCAAGCATCCCCATAATAGAACCTCGACGTTCTACTGGAGCTAATTTAAAAACCATCGCCATCCCAATGGGAGCAACCATCCCCCCGCCAAGACCTTGAATGACTCGAAAAATAATGAGCTGAGATGAGCTTTGTGCAACCGAACATAACATAGAGCCAAGAATAAACATCGTAAGAGTTGCCAGAAAAACTTGTTTCGATCCAAAACGATCGGTCATCCAGCCCGCGAGTGGGATTACAGCCGCTAAAGCTAAAGTATAACCCGTAATCGCCCACTGAATCGTTTTGAGATCGGAAGCAAAATAATCAACCAGCTTGGGAACGGCCACATTCACAACAGTACCATCCAGAATAACCATAATCATACCGACAATAATAGCAAGAAGCGGGGGGATGATTGCTTTTAACGAAAAGGGTTGCTCTTCTGCAGTACTCATTCCAGTCATTGTTTTTGTCATCCAGTACTCCACTCATTTCTCTAATTTAATTAAATGCTTTATTGATTATTTCAAATTTTAATTTACATTCGATGAATCTGGAAGTCAACAAATAAAACCATTTTTTACATTAAAAACACATCGGGTTTACGATACCCTTCAGAAATTATCTGGGAAAGTATATTAGAACAGCAAAAAGACTATGCATAATCCCCTAAAATCTTCTCGCTTGGGAAATGTGCATAGTCATCATGGAATCATTTTCCGATTAGAGCGTCTCTCTTAATTCTATAATTTTGCCCGATGTGTTCAAAATAATTTCAAGTGGAATCTCTGTCTCTGCAAAATCCAATACACAGCGGATAGAAAATTGATCCTCGTTATAGCTACTTTTTGTAGATTTAATCCCATGATAATTCCCGGCTTTTATCGTAATTTGCTTCCAGTCTTCCAGTAATCCATTTGAGCTTGGCTTATTTACGACCACATCATAATGATATCGCTCCGATAATTCATTATATTTACCGCCGACCAGTAACCCCGCTATAACACTCGCTGTCACTTCAGGGGTATACACTTCAACTTGATTGGACTCCCCATCATATGAGGTTACTAAACCAATTGTCTTAAAAAAGGAGATTGGAACATAGATATGATCCTGTCTGAATTCGAAATCATCTTTAAAAACTAACTCTTGTGCATTATTGATGCTAACTAAATGTTCGTTAAGCTTCCATTTAATTATTTCATTTATCCTTGTTAGCGTTATAGTTTCTGAACTTTTTTGATATGTTGTTGTATATTTCAGTGCATTGGAAGCCTCTCTGAGCGGAATCATGACCGTGGAACCCTTATTGTAGGCTGAATGGGGATTAGTTTCCAGTAGTTTACCATTCAAAATTACGCTAACCTGGCCGGAGTCTGCCCATACTGTTGGAGCGGCAAATCCACCAAATCCATTAGTTAAAAATAGAACACCTAACACAACAACCGCTGCCATTTTGATCATCCGCTCGAAACCTCCCTTTAGTTATTACAAGTATTATGTGCGTTTCCAGCATGTGCTAATCCTAAGGATAATCAAGACAAGCAAAAAAAGAAGCCGTTCAACATTATGTTGGGCCACTTCTTTAGAAATAATTATTCCACCTTGAAGTCAAAATACTGCTTAGGAAAAGGTTCTTTTATCAGCGTAAAATGCCACCATTCCTTACTATAAGGTTTAAAGCCTTGCTTCACCATAACCTCTTTGAGAATTGCGCGATTTGCTTTCTGAGTCTTGGTGATTAACGATGTATCATAAAAAGAGATCTCTCCGAAAAAATCAAACGGGCTGCCCATATCTACATCTAGACCGGTCTCTTTATTGACGATCGTTAAATCGATGGTACTGCCACGGGAATGTCCTGATTTTTTCGCTATAAATCCGAGTTTGAATAAATTACGTTTATCCAGTAGCGGGTAATATTGCTGCTTCATCTTAGTATCCGCGGAATTCTGTGACCATCTTACAAAATGATTCACCGCGGTCTGCGGACGATAAGCATCATAGATTTTTAGGATATATCCTTTTTTGGCTAAATCCTCACTTACTGCCTTCAAGGCTGTAGCTGCAGTCTGTGAAAAGATCGCTAAAGGCGCTTTATAACCATCAATCCGCTTCCCTACAAAATTATTGTCTCCGTAATAGCGAATTTCAAATTGGGCAGTAGGTATCA
Source organism: Paenibacillus sp. FSL H7-0943 (assembly GCF_037963265.1). Lineage (NCBI taxonomy): Bacteria > Bacillati > Bacillota > Bacilli > Caryophanales > Paenibacillaceae > Paenibacillus > Paenibacillus sp. FSL H7-0943. Next base: position 3,121,225 of record NZ_CP150148.1, on the reverse strand, counting down.
CTTCATCCAAATAGACAAATCCTTGCGGCAGACGGTTTTTCTTCTCCAGCTGCATTTGCTGCAGTACATTGTCTGTAGATGATCCAACGTAAGCTGCATCTGCACTGCCCATAAAAATAGTGTTTATCCATAACAACAGCACAAATGCGAAAACTATGATTTTTGTTCCTCTAAATCCGCTTCTCAATAGATCCCGCCTTTTCATTTCGAATTAACCGTTTGATTCAGAAATTTCTCCACTTCAGGTGTGAGTTTATTATTCGTGGAATCAAGTAACTGCAGTAGTTTTTCTAAAATCATTAGGATTCTGGTGTCGCTTTTGTTTCCTTTTAATGCATTCTCATACGCCTTCTTTACTTCAGGTTTGATTACTTGCTCATCATAGTCATAAGCTGGTGTGTTGCTTGATCCATATAATAAGCGTGAAGTTGCATTGAGCAGCTCTTTTTGAAGAACGGTTGACCGATTGGAAGCTGGGTATTTCGTCACAAAATCCTCCAGTGCAAGCGCCCTGTTCGTTAACTCTGTCCAACTAATCACAATAGCTGCATCAAAAACACTTGGTTGATTCGATTCAGTGGCCATGATGTCTATATAAGCAGCGATGTCCTTTGTGACATACGGCTTAAAGCTTTTGAACCCCTCATAATGCATCACTGGATAGTACATGCCCTCACTAGTCTCCAGCTTATACCCCTTATCCCGTCCTTCAATTAACATATTGCGTACATTGGGATCTTTGATCGCATTAAGGAGTGTGCTGTAGGTTAGATTTTTGCTTTTGGAAAAAGCATTATTTATCTCTTTCTGAACATTCTCCGGAAAAACCTTCTCAGAGTACACAGGTAAATATGCCTTCTGTGCATTTTCGAGCTGGAGTGTCATCTGAGTTGCTGTCCAGGTATCCACTTCTTTGATATGGTTAATCAAATAATTCCGTGCGTTAGCAAGAGATGCCGGTTTCTGTACATATTGTTGGAATTGGTTATAGACTTTTGCAGATTCTTTCACAGTTGCGGCAGCTACAGTATCAGTTGTATGTATACTCCCAAACCCTCCCATAGAGCCTAGGGCAAAGGCAATACTTAACAAGCCTGTTTTTTTCCATCCCATTAAAAGACCTCCCTTAAGTATTCATACTTAATAATTAGACATACGAGAGGATCCTGAATCTAACTCAGTACAGTATTATCCTGGACGGCTCCAATGTCCTTCCTACGATAAATGCCCATCAAAAGTCCAATAGCCGCATATTCAAACCACACATGACTCCCATAGCTCAGGAAAGGGAACGGGATAGAAGTCAACATCATTCCGCCGCTCAAAACAGCAAGACCATAGGTTAGTCTTATGGCTAGTAAAAATGCCAAACCCAACACTAAAGCTTGTCCATAGGGCTCACGAATCGCTCGTATCGTAGATAGAAGCTTGATAAAGAACCAGGAGATAACTGCAAGCAAAAGCAGCGCCCCCGCCCAACCAAAACAATGAATAAGATAGACAGGCAACATATCTGAGTAAACATACGGCAGCTTTTGTTCTACTGCTCCGAATCCGTGCCCCCACCAACCCGCTGAGCTAATAACTTCACGCATTACTTGATATATATAGCCATAACCTTCTGGATCTAAAGATGGATTTATTGCACTAATAATTCTGACCATCAGGTAGTCGCTATTGAAGATGAACATTAGTCCAACTATTACAAAGAACCCTAATAATACTACACTCTTTATCCAATCGCGAGTAATCCATACATATAATAGTAGTGAAGAGATTAGATACACTACAAGCTCTGGAAGAGAGTTTAAAGAGATAAGAAGCCATGCAGGTGCTAACAGAAGGCTTATGTCGAACAACCCACTTCGCCAAGTTTTCTTTTTAGCCAATTCCTTACGATTCACTAAAATCCCTGCTAACGCGACTATCAAAACATAAGGACGATAGGATGTCATATCAGGTAAGATCAAAAAAATCCTAGGACCATAATTTACTCCATTTATTGTTATCCCCCAGAATATACTCGACAGAATTCCTGCTATTGATGTTCCGTATAATACCCACGAGAAACTTCTCAGCTTTCTGAAATCAATGAAATACAATCCAAACATCAATACAATTCCAATAAGTATATTTATCGCTTGGCGTCTAAACGCATTATCCAAAAAAGCACCTTTAACAATATCACTGTAGCCTACATCCACAGAACTCATTCCGATCAGACTGATCGCGGATAATATAGCTACAACGCCAAACAATCCCCAAGGTACATGTGGTTTATGTATTAGATGAAGTTCTTTTCCTAACGTTTGCGGATTCCCCATTTGTGAGATCGCCCAAGCTATGGCTTCTTCCCGTGATACACCGTCTGATTCTTTTTCACAAATTAAATCTTCTAGATGACTAGCTAATTCTTGACGTATCTCTGGGTGAGTTTTTTTCGCTTTAATCTCTGCACACACTTCATCCAAAAATTGCTGTTGCCTCTCTTTCATCATACACCACCCTCTCCCAGAACGGAGTCAACTGCACCTTTAAACATAACCCATTCTGCTTTTTTCTCCTTGAGTTTCTCTTTACCTTCATCCAGAATTCTATAGTACTTACGCTTCCTTCCCTCTACCTCCATCCAGTAAGCCTCTACCCAGCGCTCACTTTCCATCGCATGCAGAATTGGATACAAGGTTCCTTCTTTTAATGAAAAAACACCCTGTGATCTCAGCTCCAGCTCTTTGATTAACTCATAACCATATAATGGCTTCTCCTGTAAAAGAGTCAGAATTAATGTACCCGTACTGCCCTTCAGCATCTCTTTACTTACTTTCAACAGCTAACACCTCCTAAATTCTAACATTACAATTGGCGTGGGACCGGATTCGGCTCATTCTACGGGATTTATACCGTTGATCTGCTTCCTCGGTCCGGATCCGGCTCATTCTACGGGATATATACCGTTGATTTACTTCGTCGAGCCGGATTCGGCTCATTCTACGGGATATATACCGTTGAGTTACTTCCTTGGACCGGATTCGGCTCATTCTACGGGATATATACCGTTGATTTGCTACCTCGGACCGGAATCGCCTCATTCTACGGGATTTATACCGTTGATTTACTTCGTCGAGCCGGATTCAGCTCATTCTACGGGATTTATACCGTTGATTTACTTCGTCGGTCCGGATTTGGCTCATTCTACGGGATTTATACCGTTGATTTACTTCGTCGAGCCGGATTCGGCTCATTCTACGGGATTTATACCGTTGATTTGCTACCTCGGACCGGATTCGGCTCATTCTACGGGATATATACCGTTGATTTGCTTCGTCGGACCGGATTCGGCTCATTCTACGGGATTTATACCGTTGATTTACTTCGTCGAGCCGGATTCGGCTCATTCTACGGGATTTATACTGTTGATTTGCTTTTTTTCCCATGACTAATATCTGTATATCATGAATATTAGTTATCCTTTTATACCTAGGACAACTATACATCGTAAATCTATGTATGTAAAGTTTCTATTAAGAAAGCCCTTATTCCCTCCTCATTCATGTATAATAATGGTAATACAAGCAGCATGTTGAGGAGATCAACGATGAGAAAAACAACAATAACAATCTTGAGTTTTACCGTTCTTTTCATATTTATTTTCGTTGGATATATGCTCCGTAACAATTCAATGAACTATTATGAGACGTGGAAGATAAATTGGGGCATATCGATCTCTAAACCTACAGAGTCAAAGGTGATTTTTGAAAGTCCACCCAGTTTCCATGGGGATGGCGAAAGCTATTACGTATTAGATTATGACGAAAAGCAATTCAAAGAAATCAAAGATGCAGCATTTTGGCATCCCCTCAATGTTGAATCCATTGACCCCTTAAAAGAGAGAATATCAAGTTTCAAAGACTCTGTGATTGCCATTTATCCAAATGAAAAAGAAAAATACGAAAAATTATTTTGGGCTAACCCTATAGAACTCGAAGAAAGAGGATTCTATTACTATAAGAAAAAAGATGATGGTAGCTACTGTATCGTGATCCTTAACGTGGAGTTACAACGAGTATATATGATGGAATGGACACAATGAAAATTTAATAAGTGAGAATTAAATGACGATCGCTCCCCGGTATTCTGCCAGGGAGCGATCGTCGTTTTTTCGGGATGTCTCTTAATTATTATGAATACATAAAAAAACAACTCCAAGTATCCGTCCAATATATATTGACTCAATATATAAAGGTCTGATATATTGTGATAACGATATACAAATATTTAGAAACTTAAAGGAGGCCCTATTTTGAACAGTCAGGATGTTATTTTAGGCATGCTTATGAAAAAATCGTTGACTGGATACGAAATAAAGCAGTTATTGGAGGAAATATTCTCTAATTTCTATAGTTCTAGTTATGGAACGATTTACCCTACACTTGCTCGCATGGAAAAGGAGGGTCTGATTACTAAGGAAAACATACCTCAGGAAGGTAAGCCTAATAAAAATCTTTTAAACATCACGGATAAAGGAAGAGATAGTTTTAATGCCTATTTACTAGCCCCACTAGAGGCTGACAGTATTAAGAAATCTGATTTTATGATGAGGCTTTATTTTGGTGAATTTGTCGGGTATGAGAAGGTGATTATTTGGTTGAAGCAAGCTCAAGAGGAATCACAACATAAGTTAGATCAATTACTCACTCAGTATTCGCTTTATAAAGATGAAATGCATCCAGCACAGATCATCTGCATTCAAATTGGCATAGAAGAATATAAGGCTAAACTAACAACCATTGCTGAGGGATTGTTAAACATGGAGAAGTTAGTACTTACGAAGTGAGTTTTAATACGAACCAGGTTAAGATGTACCGCTCATAAAACTTTTAGGAGGAATTGTAGATGAAAACAATTTTTATAACGGGTGCTTCGTCTGGTATCGGTAGAACTACAGCAAAACATTTTGCTGAAAGAGGATGGAATGTGGTAGCCACGATGCGTTCACCTGAACAAGAAAGTGAATTCACTACACTTGATAATGTGTTGGTGTTACGGCTCGATGTTGAGAAAGCAGACACGATTCAACCTGCGTTAGAGGAGGCGATCAAACGGTTCGGTAAAATTGACGTTCTTCTCAATAATGCTGGTTATGGAACAATGGGACTTATAGAAGTAGCTACAGATGAGCAGATCAGAAGACAGTTTGAAGTCAACGTTTTTGGTCTTATCAGTATGACTAAAGCCATGCTGCCACATTTTAGAGCTAACCAAGATGGTTTGCTGATCAATATCTCTTCTATGGGTGGGAAAGTAACCTTTCCTACAATGTCTCTGTATCATTCAACGAAATTTGCCGTAGAAGGTTTTTCTGAATCCGTATCTTATGAATTAGCATCACAAAACATCAAAGTAAAGTTAATTGAACCTGGTGCCATTCAGACAGACTTTGGTGGTAGATCGATGGAGTTCTTTTTTAATGAAGCATTAACGGAATATAAACCTTTTACTACTGCATTTTTGGGTAAATTGGGTGAGATGGAAAAACAACCTGCGTATGCTTCGCCTCCAGAACTTGTTGCGAAAACAATATATCAAGCCGCCACAGATGGGACAAGTCAATTCCGATATGTTGTTGGTGAATTGCAAAAATGCTCATTCAAATGAAAGAAAATACGGCCGAAGAAGAATATCTGACTAATATATCCCAGCATTTTTCTTAAAAAGAAAGCTTTAAGTGGAGTCGCTTTTCGGTATTCTACCGAGGAGTGGTCCTCTTTCTTATTGCGAACAAAAAAATCCCCTTCGATCAACAGTGTTAAGTCCAAGAGATCATGAACTTTTTTTCACTGTCTATCCTAAGGGGATTTTACAAACTAACCTATTCGAACACCTTTTCTTGCGTCAAATTTATTTATTAATGCATCGGAGTATTCATTTTATGATTAACAACTACTCTTTTTATGAAGAAAGCAAGAATTAGTCCTACAATCGCCATACTCATTCCGAAAATAAAAGCATTTTGTACACCGTTCGTGAACGCAGGTAACATATTAGCTGGATCTGCTGGGTTCTCCACAGTTTTCATGTAGCTTTTTGAACCCGCGGTCATAATGCTGACTGCTAATGCAGTACCAATGGCACCAGCAACCTGCTGCAGTGTATTCATAATAGCTGTACCATCTGGATAAAGTTCTAGTGGCAACTGGTTAATACCATTCGTCTGTGCCGGCATAAATACCATCGAAATACCAATCATAAGCGTACTGTGAAGTACGATTACGAACACAACCGTAGAAGCTACAGTAATACTGGAGAAGAACCACAAGGCTACTGCTGCAATAATCAGACCTGGAATAACGAGCCATTTCGGACCGTATTTATCAAACATACGACCCATAATTGGGGACATCAATCCGTTTATAATTCCGCCTGGAAGCAGCAACAGACCCGCTTTGAAAGCTGTATAACCTTGTCCTTGTTGAAGGTACATCGGAAGAATCAACATGGAGGACAGAATAACCATCATACAGATAAATACCATAGCTACACCAATAGCGAACATTGGATATTTAAAAGCACGCAGATTAATCATTGGCTCCTTCATCTTCATTTGACGAAGTCCAAACAATAACAGTGCTACTACACCTACGATGATCGCAATGATCACTTTCGGACTTCCCCAGCCCGCTTCTTCCCCGGCGCTGCTGAAACCAAACACAATACCGCCAAACCCGAGTGAAGATAAGACAATAGAAAGGATATCAATCTTCGGTTTCGTCACCTTTGTTACATTCTGCATGAACAGAATCCCGAATATCAATGCAATCACTAAGAATGGCAATGACAACCAGAAGATCCAGTGCCAGCTGAGGCTTTCAATAAGCAGTCCAGCAATGGTAGGCCCAATCGCCGGAGCAACCATGATAACCAGACCGATCATCCCCATTGCTGCCCCACGTTTTTCAGGAGCAATGATGATAAGGATTGTATTAAACATCAGTGGCAACAGAAGCGCTGTTCCCATAGCTTGAACCACTCTTGCTGTAAGTAAGAACTCAAAGTTAGGTGATACTGCCGCTAGGAATGTTCCTAGGATTGAAAAACATAAAGCCGCTATAAACAGCTGTCTCGTCGAGAACCATTGAAGCAGCATCCCCGAAATTGGTACTAATATACCCAGTGTAAGCAGATAAGCTGTTGTCAACCATTGTGCTGTTGCTGGGGTAATTTGTAGGACATTCATAAGATCGCTTAAGGCAACATTTAATGCCGTTTCACTGAACATTCCGATAAAACCTGCTAGTAATAAAGAGACAAGAATTGGAATAGTCTTAAACTTCTTGACCTCTTTTTGTTGATTCCCTTGCATAGTTGCTTCCACCCTTAATCCTCCTGATAATCTTATCTATTTGTCTGTATCTAACCAAGTATTACTGGGATAAACTTTGCCGCCGCGAGAAGCGGTTGTTCCTCCCGAAAAGTCAGCGTCTGGAGAAGCGCCCCTTCAAATAAAGAGATTACCACTGAAGCCATATCGGCCGCGGGCCTGTTCTCTACGCCCTCATCCAAAAGACGTTTCTTGATCACATCCTGCAAGTCCATAAACACAGATTTACATGCAGTCCGCAGCTCCTCACTAATACAGGATGTCTCCGCCGCCAACCAAAAACTAAACGGAACAATCCCCTCGTATGAGGATTCCACAGCATCTTTAGCCATTCCTAAAATGAAATCCTCCATTGCCTCAGACGCACTCTTGCTGTTCTCCATATGATGTCTAAGCTTCTGAGCGACAACTTCACTAGTCCGGTTAATACATGTTAAAGCCAGTTCTTCTTTACCGTGAGGAAAGTAGTAATAAAGAGACCCCTTCGGTGAATCGCTGTCTTTAATAATCTGATTCAGTCCTGTTGCATGATATCCCTGAGAAAAAAACAATTTCGAAGCTGTGTCCAAAATCGCCTCACGCGTATTCGGCTTGTTCGACAAGCTGACACTTCCTTTGCATTATAACAATTGGTCTACATAATAAAACCATATTTCAAAGAGATATGTCAACACATAAATTACTTAAATTCAAAGTAATTTTGGCGGAAGATCGTGGGGGTTGGTTGGGTTGGGTTGGGTTAGGTTAGGTTAGCTCCATCCTCCCTGTCGGACTCAGATGCTGCTATTTGCGCTAAATCATGTCTTTTCACAATTTATCGGACCTCACCGTCGCTATTCCCCTCAAACCGGACTGTTTTCATCCCTTTTTGTGCTCATAGCTGCATTGGGGTCCGATAATTACTCAAAAGGTTACTTTTCCAGCATATAAGGACTCTGGGGTCCGATGGAGTGAATGAGATGAGGTGAAGGAGATGGTGTAAAGGAGATGGTGTGCAGGAGATGGTGTGAAGCAGATGAGGTGAACGAGATGGTGTGAACGAGAGAAGGCCCAATGTGCTGTGGAGAGGAGGTGAGGACGTAATGTGCTGGGTGGGTGGATGCTATTAATGTCCATCTGTATTTTCGCAATAAATTACTACCTGCCTCCATCCAGCCCATCTGCTCCTTCTGTCCTCACTCGCCCCATTTGCTCCATCTGCCCCCTTCTAGCCCGTCTGCTTCATCCGCCCATCTGCTCCACCTACCTCCATACGCCCCATATTCCCCATCCGCTTCCAGCCATCTCCATACCTTCTCTCTCCCTCACTAAATTAACTCCCGACACCCCACGTCCGCTTGAAATTATCTACTTCCCATTCCCACAATCACAGCGTATACTATAATTATTCCAATGAGAAAGGTGTGAATAAAATGCAAAACGTGCCCAAAGGAATTCCCCGGCCATTAGTAAAAACTAATCAGGCGTTTATCGTCATTTCTGTAATATTAACCTGGCTAACAGGACAACACTGGATACTAGCGCTGCCCTTGTTAGCCGGATTGCTCGGTCTTTTGTTCGGTTATAATCCCATCATTAAGCTAGCTGCCAGGTTTCTGACAAAAGAGCGTTCCCACTATGTACTCGAAGACTGGTCACAACAACAGTTTAATCAAAGCATAGCTGTCTTCTGCCTCGCAGGGGGTCTCATCAGCTTCATCGTTGGCTGGACGATCGCAGCTTACATTTTCACAGCGCTCGTTGCGGTGGCCGCCACTGTGGCAATCCTAGGTTTTTGTATCGGATGTTTTATCCATTATCAATGGAGAATGTACAATTATAGACGTAAACAAAGCAGCACAAATTAAATTTGTTAATTTTAATCTCTCTCTTCTCCAACAACAACCCAGCGATGGCGAAATTTTAGTAACCGTGGATGCAGTGATGAAGGTGCAGCTGGCAACAATAACCGAATCTTTACAATCCACTCTTCAAAAGAAGAATAAGACGCGAACTGATTCGCCACCTCAGGCGTTAAATACAGAAAAATCGGCGAAGGATAGATCTCCAAAAGATGCCGCAACGCGGAATCAAGCGGAGTATACTTCTTTCGCTTCCCTTCCAAACTCTCTACCGTGATAAAGCTACGCCCTTGCTCCCTTTTCCATTCATGCAGCCGGTCCTCTCGCTTATAATAAGCGCTCACCGGCTCTTTGGTCATCCGTCGCACCGTTTCCTCATGAAGTGGATATAACACCAGTTTGGTGAAACGCCGGTCTGTTGCAGTTTTTGCCGCCACTTCAAGCTCTTGATCTGTTATATGTTCAAAAGAGTCGTAAAACACTAAAGTCCCTTTACGTTGCTCAACTGGTGGCTCATAGCCATAGGGTACATGCTGAATGTCTCTTTTCAATGAAATCCCTCCTGCTTGTTCTATTTATTAATCATATCATGTGACAACAGCAGGGCTATCATTCTTATCCTACAGCTGAAGATGAATGGTTAATGAAATCCTGAACTTTTGATATCAAGGCTGGGTAAATCAAGGGATACGTCAGCTCTTTTGGTATCTCAGTAAATCCTCTGATTTCTGCCATCTCATAAGGAGGAAGTTCTGCGAACTGTTCCACATTTGCAAAATATAACTTACCATAATTTTCTGGAGCGTCGATACTAGTGACCCTATAAATAGCTATTGGAAAAAGTGAGAATTGTTCCGCACCCGTTTCTTCATATAATTCTCTGGCAGCAGCCTGCTCCGGGATTTCGCCAACCTCTATATGCCCTCCGGCAAACTCCCACGTCGAACGGTTCTGATGTCTCGCTAAGATCCATTCTTCACCATGTTTAACCATAATAACAACGTACTTCAGCTCAACTTCTTTTTCCTTATCCAAATCATAAAAGTTTACCTCCAAATATATCCCTCGCCTTCCCTCCAGCCTCAAACATTTTTTGCCGCATCCCAAGCCAATTTAAATTCCGCTATATTCCGATACCGCTGCTCCCTCACCGCACTGACAGCCCGCAAAGCAACCTCGTAGAGGGCTTGGCTGGTTTCCCATTTTGCAAACGATCGATCGGATGCTCCTCCTAACAAAACAAATGCTGTGGCGCCCATATTAAATACATTCGTAACTTCATCAATCGGCGCATCCAAGATAAACTCTTCCGGTGACTTAAATCTGGATGAACCCCAGAAGTTCTCTCCTAGATCATTTACAGTAGGCTTACGTCTATAATAATCAATATCACAAATTTTAGTTTCATCGTTTACAAAATCATATAGAATACTTCCATCATAAAAATCGACAGCCACATAACCCTGTAACTCCACATATTCATGAAACGAAAAGATTACATCTAATGAAGACAGACGTTTTTCAACGGATAATTGCTTATAACGAAAAAAAGGCGACTCCGGATGACTCAGCTTCGCTTCTCCCGCAAACAGCCAATGCGAATGTAAACATTCACCTGCAAACCAATCAAAGACTGCTACATACCCCGACTCAACTTCAAAATGCGACAGTAGCGTGATCAGCGCATCATATCTAAGTTCGTTATATAACGGAATAGCTTCAATTAAACGGTTAACGGCATCCCGAGGATTCCCGGCATAAGTCAAAGGTTTCGCCCCAGCAAATTTCACAAAATACTTCTTCCCATCCTGATCCACGCCAAAAGAAAGATTTCCGGAGTCTTGCTGATCGAACACTTTAAACACTTTTCCCAGCTTAGTTAACCAAGCAAAATCACAGGCTTCCTGCAATTGAAAAGTTACCGCATCGATTTCATATGTATAATTTTTTTCGCGCAAATTAACCTCCTGCATTCACTTTCTAGATTAAATTTATAAGCTTCATTCATGGTCTTGTTCGATATTTAATCACTAGAATAATAACCAGCAATACAACACATAAAGACATCGTATTCGTAATCAAAAAAGCTAATCCAACCCCCGTAACCGCCAAACTGATCGCATAAGCTTCCATTAAACTAATCCCGAGCAGCATAAGTAAATACGATTTGAGATTTAAATCGGCTACGGATTTTGATTTGAGGATTTGAACAATCTGCGGGATCCATCCCAAAGAAAGAATCACTCCACCTATTAATTGCATGATTGCAAACATAAGAGCACCTCCACGGTTTTATACAGTTGTATTCCGGGCGGCTCGATCTGGTTCCATTTCATGTAAAAAAACAAATAACACTAAGCAAAGTTTAATTTCCCTGCATCTTGCAGTTTACTATACGCATAAGAGGCCGCACCTATAGTTCCTGCTCGACTCCCAAGCTCTGCTTGAACAATTTTACACTTACTGCTTGATAGCTTCAACGCATGCTGATGCACAGTCTCTCTTACAGGTTGGAGCAATTTATCTCCCGCCGCTGCCATTCCCCCACCTACAATAATAAGATCCGGGTTGAGGATATTCACAACATTCGCTAATCCAAATCCAAGTATAGTTCCAGTCACCTGCATTACTTCCATAGAGAGAGCGTCTCCAAGTTCGTAAGCCTCAGATATCATTAACGCGGTAATTTGCTCAACTTGATCCTTAGTCCAAGTCTGAATAATACTTGTTCGACCTTCTTTCAGCTTCTCTTTAAAAGTATTCACCATGCCAATCGCGGACACATATCGCCCCAAACAACCGGAGCTTCCACATTTGCAGGGACGCCCGTTCCTGTACATATTCATATGCCCAATTTCACCAGCGCTATAAGACGTACCGTAGATCACTTTTCCGTCGTTCACAATACCCGACCCTAATCCCGTTCCCAAGGTAATCAGAACCAGATTGTTATACCCTCTTCCTGCACCTTGTTGCCATTCACCATAAAGATTAGCCCTAACATCATTATCAATAAAAGTAGGAAAGTCATAGAATTTTTTCATCTCATCTACAACATGTACAAGCTCCCAATCCGGAAAATTCGGTGAGAAAAAAGAAATTCCCGTTACTGGATCAAGTAATCCTGGCACTCCGATTCCCATTCCTTCTACCAGATCTAATGGAATATTCGCTTCATCCGTGATTAAACGTACTGCTTCTCTAATCCGTCCCAACACATGGGCTGGGCCCTTAGCAGCCTCTGTTGGTATAGATCTTTCTTTTACAGCTATAAAATCAGTATCGTAAATCCCTGCTTTAATATTGGTTCCGCCAAGATCAATCCCTATCATATACCGTTTCATAAAAACCTCCAGAATTAGATATTCTATCGCTTTCGATTAAGTTCTAGTACTAACTGCCGCTTCCGTTTCAGCTAACATCAAGCGGTTCACACCCATCTTAATCTGATTCTCGGTGAGATTAGAATAACCAAGTAGAAAGACAGGACCTTGAGGTTTACTGCCCACGAAATAAGAAGACGCAGGATAGACCCGAACTCCATATCGTAACGCCAATTCAGCTATGCGATGCTCTTCGGCATTGGATTCCAGTTCAATTAATAAATGAAGACCCGCCTCTTCCCCATAATAGCGTACACGACTGCCAAATTCAGCATCCAAACTTTTTACTAGACAAGCCCTGCGGGCAGCATAAAGTTTCCCCATCTGCGTAACATGCCTTGCATAATGTCCATTCTGAATAAATTCCGCCAACGCTTCCTGATCCAGAGCAGAAGACATACGATCTGTTATCCATTTGACCGCCAAAAAAGGTTGAATCAAAGTCGGAGGCAATACAACATAACCTATGCGCAGAGAAGGAAATAACACTTTACTAAAACTGCCTACATAAATTACTCTACCGTCAATATCTAGTCCAGCAAGTGATGATAGCTTCGGACCCTCGTACCTGTATTCACTATCATAATCATCTTCAATAATAAAAGCTTGATTGGCTTTGGCCCATTCCAGTAACTGCACTCTTCGTTTCATCGACAGGGTCACCCCGAAAGGAAACTGATGCGAGGGAGTGACATAAGCTAGTTTTGGTTTTTTATGAGGACCTTCTTTGATGGTATCACAGCTTACTTGAAGCTCATCTACAGAAATACCCTCTAGGTCAACCCTTATGGGTGTAACCACCGCTCCAGCGAACGAAAAAATCTCCCGCACAACGTTATGTGATGGATCTTCAACAATAACATGATCACCTTTTGAAACAAAAATTCTCGATAATATATCCAATGCCTGCGTAGCCCCAGATGTAATCACAATTTGCTCCGGAACCACGGGCATCGAACGTGTGGACCGTAATAAACGTGCAATCTCTTGGCGTAGTCCCAAAGAGCCCTCGACCGGGCCGTAACCCAAAGTATCAGGAGATGCACGACGACAGGCATTCATTAATGCTTTTTGCCACTGATCCATTGGAAAAGCGTCCCATGCAGGTACACCGTGCCGAAAATTACATAATACTGTGTTCAAGTCGTTTTCTATAATAGAAGAAGGATTGAGTGTAAGGAAATCAGGACCTTTCGTTATAAAATTGTAAGGGTTCTCAGAATCCTGGGGGTCTTTCTCCTCCACCGGCAGCCCCGCTATATAGGTTCCTGCCCCTTTTCTCATCTCCAGATAACCCTCTGCTTGTAGTAGCTCGTAGGATTGAAGAATTACACTTCTGGATACTTCCAGTTGATTAGCCAAAGTCCTTGATGGAGGCAGTGAATCCCCCCCACTTAAAGCTCCTGAATGGATAGCATTACGAACCTGCTCATAAATTTGACGGCTTAATGGAATGGGTCTTTGTTTATCGAGAGTAATCAGCAATTCATGCTTCATAAGATTTCCTACCCTTCTAATCCGGGTTTTCTTAATGGTTCATAGTAAGGATTTTTACAATTAGTGCTGCAGAAACAGCACCTAAGATCACGAGTAACAGCGGTATTTTCCTAATTAATACCAGTATAACAGCGACTATACCCGAAGCGATACCTACAAGATTGTCATCTGCGTCCACCTGAAATATCCCAGGAACCGTTAAAGCACTAAGAACCGCGATAGGCAAATATTCCAACAAAGCTTGGACTTTGGAAGAGCCATTCGTATGCTTTGTCAGCAGCAAAGGTACAAAACGAAATGAAAATGTAAGGATTGCCATCCCGATAATGATCAGAATAGTCATACGGATACCTCCTTTTCTACTTCAGCTTGCTCTCGAAATAAGGAGCCTACTGCCATACCCATTAACATAGCTGCAAGTATCGAGGAGTTTCCAAGTACGGGATGTAGGAGCCATGAAGAACCCGCCGCTGCTAAACATATGGCCAAATTCTGAATGCTTCCCTTTAGTTGTGGCACTATTAGTGCTATCAGTAAGGCATATAATGAGGTGTTCAAAGCAGGTAAGTATACAGCCGGAATGTAGGATGCCAGCGATATTCCCGCAGCTGTTGCCAGTAAATTTGCTATATACGGAGGAATTTGTAGACCCAGCAAATATGGAAGAGTTATATTTTCTTTTGAATGATTGCGGGGGATCATACTAACAGCGTACACTTCTTCTGTTAAACTGAACCCAATCCAGACTTTGGCCAGCGGATTGATTGTACGGTCAAGCTGACTCCCAAAAGATAGGCTAATAAACAAATATCTTAAATTAATGATCAACGTAAGCAGCAGGATCATTGGAGCGGCGGCCCCAGCAGCAAGCATTTTCACGCCAATAAATTGGCTGGCTCCCGCAAATACGAGCGCTGACAATAAGAACACTTCCAGACTCCCCAGGCCTAATCCCTTACCGACCAATCCAAACGTAAAACAAGCAGGAATAAATCCTGCAACAATAGCTACAGAATCCTTAAGACCCGTTCTAAACATCACTTTCTGATCACTCATAAGTTTCTCTCTCCCTTATCGTTGTCCCTAGAGAGAGCATACTTGGATACAATTCTGGTGGAAATAACCGCATGGGTGCGTATGTACCATACCAATTTCTTGACATAGAAAAAAGACCGCCCGCTAAGAGAGCGATCTTTAATGAAGGTTAAACCTCCTGAGGACTTTCCATAATCCCGCTGATTTCTTGTTGAATTTGTGATTTAATCTGATCTACATGGTCAAAATCTGTAGCTGCGGCATAGATTGTCTTTAACTCATCCAAAAATACTTTGGCATCTGTCAGATGTTGAATGGATTGTTTCATGGTGCTGGAATATCGCTCTTTAATACTTGCGATGGCTTCGGCAAAAGCTTCATCCGTACCTGGCTGAATGCACCGTGAATACATATCAACAATCTCGTCGGTGGCACGATCAGGGAAATACTCATGCGGAGCTGTGCTGTCAAAAATAGCAAACCCAAGCTCGCGTACGATAATCATATCAAGGCTGTTCGGATCGAAACCACAGTGGTAAATCTCAACATCGACACCACGTTTTATTCCTTCAGCCGCCAATTTTTTTAAAAGTGTAGATTTACCGGAACCCGCGCGACCTTTTACAAGATATCTTTTTAGCCCTGCGGTTAAATTAGGTACAAAATCCACTGCACCCTTAGGCGTAGCTGCACCTAAAAAACGGTGATCCACCCGGCTTACTTTTTCGAAGTTCTGATCACCATACAGAAGTTGAATATACTCCTGAGTCAGCTCATCAGCGGCTTGGAAATTCATTGTCGCAATATAAATCGCTTCCCATTCGTCATGAATGCGGAGTGCTTCAGCAAAGCCTGAATAAGCTAGTTCATGCTCTTCCGTGTACTGATCAACTAAGCTGTCGATCTCAACACAACGCTGGCTTAACTGGAGCGTATCGACGGCCTGCTCCAAATTCACATGTATGATGGCCTCTTCAGGCAATTCTGGCTTAATGACCCGTGGAGCCGTACCATCTATAATTCCTACTTTTAATTCAGGAATAACCACTCCGTCGAGTGAATCATTATCTGACGCTGCGTGAATTAACCAGATCTCATAACCTTGTTGAGCCAGAAGATCTCCAATTTCTCGAATGATTCTAGTTTTCCCCGTACCGGGGCCTCCTTTTAAAACAAACAAACGTGTTAAACCTTGCAATGACGACTCATAGAGGTTAGAGAAGCCGTGAGCTGTGTTACCGCCAGCAAAGAAATTCAGGATTGTTCCGTCCATAATCGCACACCTTTCCGGGCTGATGTCATGTTTCATTGTTCATCTTATTAACGTTCTGCGGGAAGGGTGACGCTTTAGAAATCGAAGTTAAGCAGGAATCTAACATTTATGTGACAACACACTCTTGGATTCTTCTTAATTGTATTTGCTCAGTATCTCTTTCGCTTCCCTCTGCGTCATATTTCCTTGCTTGACTTGTTGCTCACAGTAAGGTTTAACCTTAGCAAGAAGCTCTTCCTTCGTGTCAAACGGGCCAAATGAGATAACCTCACCGTTGTCCGACGAAATGGTTTCACTGTAGACAGAAGTACTTATTTCAGTCGCATTAGAGGACAACATCATATCGTCCTGACCATTCACGGTCTTTGAAATTTTTGTCCCGTTCTTAATATCAGCAAGGTTTTTTTCATACCTAGCGATAACATCATCCACACGCTTCTGTGTCCATGTGAACCACCCATCTCCCGAGGTCCACGCTTTTCCTCCAATTATTTTTGGGAGTTCTATTTTTTCATCTTCGAGCCAAGCTTTGTATTCATCATAAGTCCACCATTCTACATCTGAAACGGGATATTTTGCTTCATACTCCACTTGGTTCATCCATGTCTTTCCTCCATTCGTTGAGTACTGAATATTATCATTGTCCCCACGAGTCAACACAGATGAATCTTGATTCGTGTTCAAGCCAACAGACTTCGCTGAACTGGTTGCAAAAACAGCCGTAGCACCAACAACTAAGACAATGGCTAGAACAGTCGCAGCGGTGGTCGTTTTTTTCATCTTCATAATCATCATAATCCTTTCTTCAATCGCATTTTTTGAAAAATGATTGCTTAAAGGGTTTAGCTTATTCTTTCGTTCTTCCATTGTTATAAGAGACATCGCATAAGCTCTTTTCGTTGTTTCGCCAAATGATCGCACAACCGTTTCATCACAGGAATGTTCAATATCACGATTAGCCAGCATATACATGACCCACACTAACGGATTAAACCAATGAACACAGAGAACAGCTGTTAATATCAGCTTCGTTATCTGATCGAATCGTCGAATATGTACTAGTTCGTGCATAAGAATGTATTGTATCTGCTCAATATTACTCCAGTCTGTATTTTTCGGCAGTAGGATTACTGGATGCTTAATTCCATAGGTTAGGGGTGAACGGATTAAATCCAATTGCCGGATCTGTATCGTGCGAGTCAACTTATGTTCATCTAGCCACTTCAAAGCAACTGGATGATCAACAGGCAAAGAAGCATGAAATTCTCTTCGACATTTCACATAAGTGATGATGAAGTACAATGCGGAAATAACCATACCCATTATCCAAATGACTAAGATAGACGAGATAGCAAAAGACAAATGGTTATTAATCGACTGAACCTCAGACGTCGAAGTCGAACCTACTAGATTCATGGGTAAGGTTAGAGGGGAGGACGGATTAACGAAAGTCACATTGTTCGAATTATTCAAAGGTAAACTATCAACCCATGTGTAAATACTAAATGGTGACGGCAAAGAAAAGGGAATCAGTAGTCTGTATACAACCACCCCCCATATCACCATAAAGGTTTTCTTAGGCAGCTTATTGATGACCAGCGATCGAATGACAATAATAGCCACGATCATCACCGCAGCAGTAAAACTCATATTCATAAAGGTGCTCATAGGCCATCACCTCATTCAACGTTATCGACGATTTGTTTGAGCTTCTCAATCTGTTGAGCAGATAATTTCTTACGCCCCAGTAAGGATGCAAATAACTTGTCGACAGAACCATTGAACACCTTGTCAATCAGCTCATCTGTCTCCATTTCTTGTACCTGCACCTTAGCAATTAACGCATGACACATAAAATTAGGTTCATAGCGCTCAATTGCACCTTTACCAATACACTTTTTGATAACAGTATAAGTTGTATTCATATTCCAACCAATCTCAGCCTTCAAAATATCAGAAATTTGTTTGGCAGACCTATCTCCTTCTTTCCATAACACTTCCATTACTTTAAGTTCCGAATCAAAAAGTTTAATAGTCATTTAAATCATCTCCTTACACTATTGCAATAGTTTGGGTCTTGGATACAGACTACTCCAATAGTTTGACGAAGTCAACACTGCTTCTATAGTTATTTTCAACAGAAAAATTCGTGGTTGTACTGAAACTTCCGAGGAAATGGCCAAAATAAACTAAAGAAAGGGCTACCACTAGGCAGCCCTCTTTAATCTTTTGAATACCATCCGACATCACTTCACAAAACGATCCAAAAACCTCTTAATGACGGGAACATCTGGAGGAGACAGCTCGCTTGGCAATTCTGCATAATTAAAAAAACGCAATTCTTGCACTTCAATTCCATCTACTTTTAGCGCCCCATCAAAGTCTGTGCATAGATACGCAGCCACAACATTATATACTTCATCCCCGCGCGGGTATTTATAATAAAGATCTTTTCCAGAGAACATGTCGAACAATTCAAGACCTTTGGCTGTTAAGCCCGTTTCCTCAAAAAGCTCCCTCTTAGCGACCTCTTCTAAAGTCTCCCCAAGCTCCATCGAGCCACCTGGCAAACCCCAGCATCCGTTGTCCGTTCTACGTTGTAATAATAATTGATGATTGCTGCACAATAAAACACAGGCACCTGCCATTATAAGGGGTCTGGTACCTACCAGCTTTCTTAACTCCATAATATAATCGCTCAAAAAACTACATCCTTTCTTATAATAGGCTCAAATATCCTAAGCTAATTAAAGTTTATTTCTTTTTCTGCACATGAAAACCATTGTCTTGTGCGTAATTTTCAATGCTCCAAATACCTATTCCCCGCTCTCGCGCCTTATCCTGAATCGCTCGAAATTGATCTACGTATTTTGTATTAGGTGCAAATACATAGGCTACACGTGCATAACCCTGCTCTAGCAGAATCTCATTGAACATTTTCCCATCTATATAGAGGTAACAAAGTAGGCGGCCATATTTGTCCCGCTCCGATACATCAAGTTCAATTTGTACATCTTTATCCGTAAGCATCTTTTTGGCGAAATCAGAAGCTTCTAGCGAAAAGGGCTGTGGTTCGGGGATGTTCGGATTCACTGACTCTGGAGTATCAACCAGCAATAAACGAATGGTTTCCTTTTTTCCTCCTATAGTCAGCTTCATGGTGTCACCATCGACTACTCGTGTTACCTTTGCATCTATTAAACGTTTGTTGTCCTCTGTTGTATTGTCTGGCGTAGAACCCAATCCAGAACTGGAATCAGCCGTAATCGTTGGAACTGGCTCTAAAGTAATCTGCTCGGCTAAGTTGCAGGCAGTTGTTGTTCCAAGTAAGAGTGTGATAGCTAGAAAGCTTTTTACTAGATAAATCTTATTCATTGATAACCTCTTTCTTATACACGTATGTAATTTCATGGGGTCTATTAAAAATAAATTAAAAAACTTAAAAACACAAGACTGTACTACTAATCATAGAAAACAGCGACAGCCGTGTACCAGAAAAAAGATACTTGGCTATCGCTGTTTCGCCTTTACTCTACCCCGTTTAATTTGGAAATCTTTATTTTGATTATGATCGATAAGAAAGCAAGCAGGGAAAACATAATTCCGATCCAGATGAGTTGCTGTATTCCTGCATGAGAAATAAACCAGCCACCGATAGCAGTCCCTATAGTAATTCCAAGGTTGGAAAATGAGATAAACAAGCTGTTACCGAATTCGGGAGCTTCTTTCGCTTCGGTCGTTAACCATGCTTGACTGACAATCAGTCCGCCGGAATGCACTGCCCCCCAAATGATTATGATAACAACCATCGGAAGGAAATAAGAACCTAGATAATATACGAATAAGTAAGTTACCGCATATAACAATGGAAACATGATAACGGTCTTTGTAATGCCTTTATGCAAAAGGCTTCCAAATAAAAAATTCCCAAAAATCATGATTATCCCAAAGGCCATCAACATGATACTAATCCATGACCCGTTCATATGTGTTACCTGCCCAAGATATTCAGCAAAGTAACTGTACACAGAAAACATAGCTGCAAAGATAAAAATAACTGCCACAATATTTAACCACAATAGGGGTTTGCGTAAAATACCAAGTTGTTTACCATATGACATTTTTTCTTTAACTGGCATGGAAGGAAGCCAAGATAGTATTCCTAAAAAGGCAATTATACTTACGACAGCTCCAAATAGAAAAGCGACTTCTAACGAAATTTTGTCCGCGAGATAAGAAGTTAAAGGCACACCAAAAGCAAACCCGACCGTTATTCCGGCGAAAACCTTTGTAACTGCTTTGGTGCTCTTTTCCGGAGGGACAAGTTGGGCAGCGGTAACAAGTGCAACTGAAAAAAACACGGGATGAAAAATAGCAGGGATAATACGGAAAATCAGCATTACTTCAAACATGGTCGTATACGCATAAACAATATTTGAAATTGCAAAAATAAGTACAGCAGTTAATAGAATTACTTTACGATTAATTCCAGAAGCCAATAAGGTCAGAAATGGACCTGAAATAGCAACAACTAAAGCAAATATACTTACAAGCCATCCAGACTGAGAAGTTGATATATTAAATTTTTGAGTTACCTGTGGCAGAACACCTATAATCCCCATTTCCGTTGTAATAATGCCAAATACGCCTAAAGCCAAAATAATAATAAGTAAAGGGTTAACCTTTTTCATTTTAAAATAATCCTCCATTTATATTTACATATTCAGATTTGTAGATATGTATTATCAAAAAAAAGCCCTCCCTCCTCTCTCCTATAGTTTCTCTTTAATATAATCGGAAAACTCTTGAATTGTCTTTTCGTTTCGACGATAATACGTCCACTTCCCAATTCGCTCAGATTCCAGCAAACCAGCTTTTTGCATGGTCAATAGATAGCTCGAAATAACCGACTGTGCAAGCCCCGCTTTAGCTTGAATATCTCCCACGCAAATCCCAATTTGAAACTTTAGGCCTTGTTGTAAATAAGGCTTTTCATCAAAAAATTCCTCGGGAGTTTTTAGCCACATCATAATTTGACTGCGAGTCTCGTTAGACAACGCTTTGAATATCAATAAAGGTTCCATGTGTTCCATTATATCTACTTTTATGGATTTGTAAATACAAAAGATGCCGATGTCTAGTTGTTGCAATAACATTATGTAGAGTCATGTTTCGTATCGAATTGTTCGTTTAGTGAATTAAATATTTCCATATCAACCAGCACAGCAGTACGGATACCCACGAAATGAAACCGAAAATCATCACGATTTTGTTCTCACTCCATCCGTATTTTAAGCTGAAGTGGTAATGGATCGGAGCCATCCGAAATAGCCGCAGCTTCGTCCGTTTGTAGTACCAAACTTGTAAAATGACCGACAACTGCTCCGCAAAATAAATGAAAAATAAAATCGGAAGCAAGAGCTCAACCTTTTCAATGACAGCCAGAACGGAAAGGGAGCCACCGATGGCCAGTGATCCAGTATCGCCCATAAACGCTCTTGCAGGATAAATATTGTAAAGCAAAAGCCCTAGCAGACAACCGATCATAACAAGTGAAAATGTCTGCACTTCAGGTTTGTCCGAAATCATAAAAAAGAAAAAATACGACGGTATGGCAACATTGATCAATAGCCCATCGAGACCATCTGTAAAATTGATGGCATTCGCGGAGCCGACCACAAACAGCAAAATGATGGCCACATAAAGGTACACAGGCAACTGCAGATTTTGCCCTTTAAATAACTCGATATCACTCGTCAGGCCGAACGAATGGAACAACACATATAATATAATTCCAGTAAAAAGAAATTGAAGCACTAGTTTTGAGCGGCCGCTGATGCCGGATGGATTTTGCCAAAAAGCCTTTTTGAAATCATCCAAAAATCCGACTGAACTAAACAACAAAAACGTAACGCATAAGAGTAACATTAGAGGCCCAGGTTGAAACTGCAGCGAAATCGCTATCCCGATAAGCAGGATCAACCCTGCCATTAGTGGTGTACCCCGTTTGGCCTGATGATCTGCTGGAAGCTCGGCACGAATCGGCTGCGTTAACCTCAGTCGATGCAGCGTCCAGATTAATAGAGGCGTAAACACCGCCACCAGAAGAAAAGACAGGCCGGAAACAGCCAGAATTCCATACATATAACGAACTCCCCTCTTTGAAAAAGATCATTTATAATACTCACAAAATATTTCTAGAGTTAATGAGGTCGTCTGTAATTATGTACTCTTTTCATCTGTTGATAAAGAGAAATTATTCTATTTTTATTTCCTGTTTTCTGGTGTGTAACAGCTAAGAGTTTTCTATAAGCAGATCCCAAAGCTTAAACTTGCCCAATGAGAAAGTTTGCACTTTGGGCAAGTTTACATTAGTATATAGTCATTAATCCTAATCTTCACCACAATAACAGCCATATGGGAGGTGTATACATAAAATTATGATTAAACAAACGTTGAGAGATTTCAAAAAAGAAGCCACTGAAAAAGCGCTAGCTGAAGCGGCATTCGAACTTGCACTTGAACATGGGTTAGACGGTTTTGTTGTTGAAGATATCGTGCAAAAAGCTGGCTACTCCAGAAGAACTTTCGCAAACTATTTCACATGCAAGGAAGAGGCAGTTGCGATGGGAGCAGTTACCGTACGGAACACGAATGAGTATGAAGAATTGCTCACCAAAATTCCTGATAATGCCTCCCTGCTGGATACCTTATATCAACTAATTAAGATGCAACTTACATCTGAGCTTATAGGGAGGTTGCGTGAGCTTTCTTTACTTTCCCGAAAATTCCCAGCTCTCGAGCCCCATTATCTAAGAGCAATACATCTTACGCAAACTGGAGCACAAAAAACATTGTTGCACTTGTCAAATGGTAAGTATGACGAGGTCTATACTTATCTGCTTATAAATTCGGTTTACGGAACTGTACTTCCCTTAATTGACGGAAAACTTAATGTGCTGCTTCCGGGACAAACGACGAGCGACGATCCAAGTCCTGAAACGCTTACGTTCGATCAATTTTTGGAAACTATTTACGGATATTTACGCAACGGATTCTAATAGGCTAACAATCAGTTTTCATCAACGAGGGAGTGTAAAATAGATACATGTCAACATTATTATACAGAGTGGGAAAAACCGCTTATCGCAAACCTGGGTACTTCATTTTAGGTTGGATTTTAATTTTAGGAATTGTCATCTCTATGATCAGCATGAATGGTATTCATATCAGTTCAGAAATGAAGATTGAAGGCACGGAATCGCAAAAGATTTTGGATCAATTAGCAACAGAACTTCCGGCTGCATCTGGTGGACAAGGAAGTGTCGTGTTCAAAGCACCTGAAAATGAGCGATTGGATACGCCAGAACGTTTGGCAGCGATCACTAAAGGTGTTAATGAGGTTTACGGTATAAACGAAGTGATTAATCCTGCGGATTACGCAGCGGAAGCAAGTAGTTCAACTACTGAAGCAACTCAGGCTGCCAGTATGGATCAGTCTGCAGCAGCCACAGCACCCCTTTCCTATGGTCCTCTGATGGCAGATGGCGTTCCAGTACCTGGAGTTATTCTTTCCGCAGACGGTAGCATTGCATTGTTCCAATTCCAGTTTACTATTGAGCAATCTGCTATCTCTCAAGATATTTTTGATTCTGTAATTGATACCGTCAAGAATGTCGAGAAAGATACTAACATTACTGTACTGCCGGGCGAGACACTTAAATCAGTATCTATCGGTGTAGGATCAGCTGAGATTGTCGGACTTGTCATTGCTGCAATTGTTTTGCTGGTGACGCTTGGCTCTGTCGTTGCAGCAGGTCTGCCCCTTATAACTGCACTGCTTGGAGTCGGCATCGGTGTAGGTGGAGCATTTTCTATTTCCAAATTCATTGAAATGCCTAGTGTCACTTCCGTCTTGGCGCTTATGATTGGATTAGCCGTCGGAATCGATTATGCTCTTTTCATTGTAAATCGCCAACGCCGGATGATTATTGATCAAGGATTAAGCGCACAAGAAGCTGCGGCTAGAGCTATTGGCACATCCGGCAGCGCCGTATTTTTCGCCGGTTTGACGGTTATTATTGCTCTCTGCGGTATGCTTGTAATCGGGCTTACTTTCTTATCAACGATGGCGTTAGTAGCAGCAGCTACCGTCCTTATCAACGTATTTGTTGCCTTAACCCTATTGCCGGCATTGCTCGGATTGGTGGGTGAACGCATCTGTTCGCCTAAAGCTCGCAAGAAAAACAAGGATCATCATAAAACGGGTAACCGCGGTATAGCTGATAGATGGGTTAAATTCATCATCAAGTATCGTTGGGTCACTATTGTTGCCATCGTCGTGGTACTTGGCGTAGCAGCAACCCCCATAGCGAAAATGGAAATGGGCATTCCCGGAGCTGCCTCAGCGAATTTGGACACGGTAGCAAGACAAAGTTATGATGCTATATCCGAGGGTTTTGGAGAGGGGTTTAACGGACCGCTTATTCTGGTTGCAGAACCAAAGAATTCTTCCACCCCAGTCACTCCGGAGCTTCTAGGAAATCTTGTAAAAGAGCTCCAAGCTCAAGAGAATGTCGCGTTGGTCACTCCTCTGGGCATGACTAAGGATTTGGCTATCTTCAGTCTGATTCCTGAAACGGGTCCTAGCGATATAACAACCAAAAATCTGGTGAATGATTTACGGACTACGGAATCTAGTATCGCTCAAAGTAATGATGTTAAACTCGGGGTTACCGGATTTACCGCTGTTAACATCGATATGTCGGCCAAACTGGCAGATGTATTTCCCATTTATGTAGGAATCATCATTCTCCTATCGCTCATTATTCTTCTGTTGGTATTTCGTTCGATTATCGTTCCTATCAAAGCTACGATCGGCTTTCTGCTTAGCATACTCGCTACCTTCGGGATCACCACAGCCGTGTTCCAATGGGGCTGGCTCCATTCTCTCTTTGGTTTCGACACCGGTGGCCCATTGCTAAGCTTTATGCCAATCATCGTTACGGGTATCCTATATGGGCTTGCGATGGACTATCAGGTTTTCCTTGTCAGTTCCATGCGTGAATCGTACGTTCATGGTCATGAGGGATCAGAGTCCGTTGTTCATGGATACAACCAGGTGAGTCGTGTCGTAGTAGGCGCTGCTATAATTATGATCTCCGTTTTTGCAGGGTTTATTTTTACGGATGATGTCATGATTAAACAAATCGGTTTTACACTGGCCGTAGGGATCTTAATCGATGCTTTCATTATTCGAATGGGATTAGTTCCTGCTGTAATGTCTATTTTCGGCAACAAAGCTTGGGCACTTCCAAAATGGCTCGACCGTATTCTGCCAAACCTGGATGTCGAAGGCGAGAAACTGATTGCTACACTCAATGCTAAAGACAAATCTAATTCCATGAAATAGATACAATAATAAACAGCCTGAGTCCTGTATTCCTAGGGGTTCAGGCTGTTTTGTTTCTGTGGTAAGATTCGCTTCCCATGAAACGATGTTGGAGAAAGAGCTTAATAATTAAGGATTAAAGCGGGGCGCACACCGTAACAAGCCAAGATGACATGTCCGTAACTGCGAATACTGCTACGAGTACCTACAAAATACGCACGTGAGGAAATCGCAGGTTGAGTTCTCAGCCACCACCATGAGCAGCCAAACTCTTCATCCTTCTCAAGGATATAATCAGCTTTGACTTTTTTATCATACACATACAATTTACATCCATCGTACTTTTTCACTTTGGAGAATCCCGTTCCTATCGCCATACGCTTCGCACGTAAAGTATCTTCTCCAAGTTTAAAGGTGAATTCATTCGCCTCCGAAACACTAAGCAGAAAAATCTTATCTTCCGTGTTTATACTTCCCTCTCCGTTATCTGTGCACTGTGTAGTCTTGATGAGCCTGTGCTCGGAGTCATTAAAAGCGGCATTATAAAACCCATCGTTCAACCACTTTCGCAAATCGGAGTCATGCCATGTAACGTCAACATATTCATCTTGATACCGCCTGCAATCCAAAATGTACTCGCTCAAAATGAACAGTTCTCTACCTGAATTTTGCAGCACTCGCCACTTTATCGGCATTTGGTCTGCTCCGTCCGCCATTTGCGGATAAGAGCCAAAAGTAATTAGTTCGCCGGGTTTTGCCCGCTCATACACGGAAGCAAGATTATCATTTTCATTACAAATCATAATTATAAATTCTGTAGTTCCTTTAACGATTTCAGCTTCCCTGCTAAATCCTAGTTTTTCATACAAGCGTATCGCTCTATCGTTGAACTTCGCCACTGTCAGCCGCTTTGGTTTTTCCTCGCATCTCTCATTGATATAGTTAAGGACTGTTGTGAAAAATTGTGTCCCATTCCCCTGTCCGGTTAACTCAGGCTTCATTCCTAAACCCACATCTATAAAATCCTGAGAATATGTATATTTATCATTTGGAACCTGTGCTGGACTTCCTACACAGAAGAATCCGATCAATTGTTTATCTGCATCAAGTACAGAAAAAAATGCTTCCTCTAGCATTTCACTTATAGCTTCAGGAGTTAGTTCACTATTGTAAAAATCATAGGGTGGATCATATTGCCAGCTTAAAATATCCCTAGCAGCATCAGCATTCAGCTTTTCCACGTAAAGTTCCATTTCGCATCCCCCTTTGTTTTCAAAATCGATAAGTCCCTAAGTGTATAGCTCCGCTAACTCCTGAAGAATTATCTCTACATCACCATCAGGATTTAACGCTTTGATCATCTCTTTTGTAATGGCTGCACCCTCATAAACTTGTGAAACAACCTCTAAGGGGAGTGTGAGTTCAAAATAACCTTCGGCAAATTCCACGAAATCCTCAGCTGTGCGGAAAATAGTCCCTAGCAAAAAGTCCGAACCATCTTCTGCCCCCGCTGGAATCTCTACCTCCCCCTTCTGCCACGTCAAGTCGTTATTTTCACGCCAAAAACAAAAAGTAACATCATCCTTAGCTATCGCCTCTTCTTCCAGTAAAGACAATAGCGAGGTTGGGACCTCTTCATAGATTCCTGGCCAAATTTCATGTTCGTCGCGCGCATATGGACTTACTTCGGATTCATGATCAAAACCTTTAATTATCGTTCCTTGAGGTGTAAAAATAATAAACAAATTATCGCCTGAGCCATTATCGATCGATGCTAGAGAAACATTCTTATCAAATTTAGAATCAAAACTATGATAGCGAAGCCATTCCTCTGGACATAAGACAATATTTAGAGAAGCAAGTATTTTCATAAGTTTTTTTAAGTTTTCGGGTGCTGGTAAAATATCTAACACATTCATCTATGATTCCTCCCCATTGTAGATATAAATGATTTTAGCATATTCATGAATTCCGGGTGAAAAAAAAAGACTACCCGAAGGTAGCCTTTCCAACTTAACAAAACACTAGCTTAACTTAAGACCCCGCACCTTTATATCTTCGTACACCATAACTCCAGGCTAACAAACCAATCCCCAGGAATATAGCGCCTACTACAGGTGTCATCAGAGCAAGGCTGGTCATCTCCTCCCGCTGTAGAAAAAGCGCGGCTGGATACACTCCGACGAATGCAAATGGAATGATCCAAGTAAGCAATACCTGTATAGCACGATTGTAAATCGTTACCGGGTACCGGCCATAAGTCTGAATGTTGTACATTAACGGAAGAATGCCAGTAGGAGCATCCGAATAGAAAGACAATGAAGTCAACGTTGTGTAAATCCCCGTATAGATGGCGACCGCACTTAACGTTAGAACGATCAGAGCCGGTATCGTCCACCATTCAAAAGGAAGACCCAGATTGCTGCCACTGATGGCCATAATAATAATACCTATGAATGAGCCCATAAGTGCTGGTGGATCAACATTTTCCAAAAAGATCTGGAACAAATTATGAGCTGGGCGTGTCAAAATACGGTCCATCTCACCTTTAACGATGTAACGTTCACTAAATCCCCATAGATTCACAAAACAACTAAACACCCCAAAAGGCACCATAAAGAATCCATAAACGAACACTACTTCATTCTGATTCCAGCCGCCCAGGCTATCTGTGTGCATAAAAATTACGAGAATAAAGATAAAGTTGGTAGCTTGAAAAAGTAAGTCTGAAATGACCTCTACCCAAAAGTCAGCGCGATAGGTGAGCCGGCTCTTCATATAGTTTTTGATATATTCAATTAATAATCCCAGGTAATACATGTTTCCTCAACCTCCCTGCACGAAGAGACGCTGCCGCGCCGCATGATATAACCAGACAATTGGAATCAGCAATACCAGGAACCAAATAATTTGTATCCCTAATACATTCCATATTCCAACCCCTTGCACCCGTCCCGTAAACACTGAACCTGGCAAGTAGGTAATCGCCTGAAACGGCAGCACCTCAAGTACGGAAGATAACCAGTTAGGAAACAGACTGATCGGTACGATTAAGCCGGAGAATAAGTCTACAATCACCCGCTTCATTCGCATCATGCCTTCATTATTTTCCACGAAAAATGCCGAGAGCCCTGTAATGATATTGATCTGTGAATTAATTAAAAAGCTGAAAAAGAGCATCACCAGGAACCCTGCCCAAGCAGATGGCGCTGTTGGCAATTGAACCGGGAACAGCAGCATCGCTATGGCCATGCCGGGAATCATAAATAAGAGGAAGCGGAACATTCCCTCTCCAAGACCTTGCATCATTTTGACTAAAACATAGTTATAGGGCCTTATAAACTGGATAGCGATACTTCCATCACGGATATCCGTAGAAATCTCGCGGTCTAGGTTATTAAAATAAAAGGCTCGAGCCATCCACGACACAGCAACATATGATGTCATTTGCGTTGCAGTAAAGCCACCCAATGAATCCCCATTGCCATAGATGGCCATCCAAGTGAAATAGTTAACCCCAATATTCAGTGAATAGATAAGAATACCTGAGTAGTAGTTAATCCGATAAGCAAGCATGGTAAGAAAACGGATGCGTATAAAATCTAAGTAAGCCCCGAATAGTAATTTACGGCTATTCTCCTGAGGACCACCAGAAGACGCGCCTCCTGAGGAGGAAGACATAGCCGTTGCAGGATTAAGCTTATCAGACATGTAAAGCCTCTCTTTCATCCTTCAGAGCGGCAGCCATTTCATCAGGCTTGTCTGCAGACCCGGATTGATAAATACTGCGAACAATATCGTCCGTATTGGTCTCTATGATTTTGATATCAGTAATGTCTGCTTTTCCCACTACTCTGCCTAATACATCCGATACATTTAGCTCTAGCGGTATCCAGACAGACGCCCCTAAATCGTTCTCCGCAGACCAAGTAACAGGCAATCCCTCAGTCCATAACTCAAGTTGCTGACGTTTCGTAGCATTTCCAAATTGAAATTGAACCTCACGTCCGGTTCCCCAACGCTGCTTCAGGTCTTCCAGTCCTCCGTCATAAATGATACGGCCATCATCAAGCATTATCACTCGGGAGCAAAGCGCCTCAATATCTTGCAGGTCATGTGTAGTCAGCAGTATGGTTGTCCCATGCTCGCGGTTCATATCTTTTAGGAATTCACGGATCTCTGACTTCACCACAATATCTAAGCCAATGGTCGGTTCATCCAGAAATACAATCGATGGATTATGAAGCAATGCTGCCACTAATTCACAACGCATCCGCTGACCTAGACTAAGCTTACGAACCGGACGATTCAGCAGTTCTTGCAGTTGCAGTCGTTCGACCAATTCATCCAGCCGTTTCTTGAAATCTTGTTCAGATACCCGGTAAACCTTGCGCAGGAGCTGGAACGACTCAATCACGCCAATGTCCCACCATAGCTGACTGCGTTGCCCGAATACCACACCGATATTTTTCACGAATTTCTCGCGCTCCAAATACGGAACATACCCACCTACTGTCAGGTTTCCGGAAGTCGGCACGAGAATACCTGTGAGCATTTTGATCGTGGTCGATTTCCCAGCACCGTTCTCGCCGATATATCCACAGATCTCACCTTCAGGAATGGAAAAGGAAATGTCCTTCACCGCAGTCACTTCCGTATATTCCCTTTTAAACAAATCAGCGAAGGCCCCTTTGAGACCCTCGCGGTTTTTTTGTACTTTGAATGTTTTGCGTAAGTCTTGTACTTGAATAGCAGTCATATTGTACCTCACTAAGCTTAGAGTTGGTTCCCAGTACCCCATTATAATAGAAGAAGCGCAAAAGCACTACTTCAATCTTTACTTAGCCAGTCTTTCATTTAGCGAATGGGTGTCCTTCACAGCTTCTAAATGCCCTGAGCGAGCGACTTTAGTCCGCAAATATTTCTCGTTAAAAGAAGATACATCTCCCCATAACGCTACTCTTTTCACAGCATTCATCCCTGCAGCCTTGAGCGCATCCAATTTCTTCGGATTATTCGTAATCAGCGTCACTGGTTTGTGACGTAAAGTTTGCAGAACACTGATTGCCTCTTCGTAGTTTCTTGAATCATCAGCAAATCCCAACTCTAAATTAGCCTCAACTGTATCGTATCCTTCTTCCTGTAAAAGATACGCTAAAGATTTGCTGAACAGGCCAATGCCTCTTCCTTCATGATTCGCGAGATAAAATAATGCCCCAGAGCCATGTTCAACAATCATTTTCATGGATTGATGCAGCTGGAAGCCGCAATCGCAACGTTTACTGCCAAAAATATCGCCAGTATGGCAGATGCTATGCATCCGGATCAATGCATCCTCAGACCCTTCGAAATCGCCATATACCAACACACTGGATTGTTGTCCTTCTGCTAAGTTCATGGATGGCAAACGTGAAATTAAAGCTGCCGTTGCTTTACTGCTATCCTCTTGAAGAAGCTCTGCATCCGTTGTATTCAGCCAGTTGTACCATTTAAAAACAACGGTCTCGCCGTCTAAATTCACCGGTAACGTGATCGGTCCAACCAATATATTTGTGGAATTTGCTAAAGGAATTCGCGTGATTTTATTCTGTAAAATAGAAGTGATTTCTGGTTTAATCATAATTACACCTTCCTCATTGTTCATCAATGCTTAGATAGAGCTAAGCATAAGGATAAAATATTAGTTAAATTATAAGTAACTATTTGTAAGTAAGTTTATCATTGTAATATAACTTCGTCAAGTTATATTATATCTTTAAATATTTATAATTACTTTATGTAAGTTTATGATATAATGAATGTCGAGGTGATATTATGAATGATTTCAACATGTGTCCTCGCTTTGAAAAAGCGGTAGACTTGCTAAGTAAACGTTGGGTCGCGCTGATCGTTTTCGTGCTTATGCCAGGACCACGCCGTTTTGGTGAAATTGAGAGCTGTCTGTCCAATCTCAGTGGCAAGGTGTTATCTGACCGATTGAAGGAAATGGAAATCGAAGGTATTATAGAGCGAACTGTATATCCCGAAATGCCAGTACGTATTGAGTACTCTCTGACTCCAAAAGGCACAGCGCTTGCTCCTATACTTGGTGAAATTGGAAACTGGTCTACCGAATGGATTGAGCTTGGTATTAAGAAATGATTCCCGCTACACAACATAAAGAGCCCTAATTGTCCCGATCATGAGACAAGAGGGCTCTTTTTGGATTAACACCCCCTTTATAAGTCTTTTCGCTCGAAGCGAAGTAGACCTATAACAAATGCTAACAGGGTATATCCTATCGCATAAAAAATAAACATATTTGACGGAACCGTATTAAAATCCAGCAATCCATTCATGCTGCCGAACAATCCCATCATTCCACTCATTTCATTAGCGCTGAACAGGACGGCGGTCATTTTCCGCTGTAAACCATCCACTGGCATAAGCAGTGCCATCATTCCTGACAGATTATTTAATGTGTCAAGGACATCGGGTTCTAATCTCAGCGATCCTCCGATCTTATCAATCATCCCGCCTAACCAGCCTGCTCCATATAACATTGTCATAAAGACACCATTCCCCACTGCTGAGAAGAATCCAGAACCCAGCATAGAAATCGTAATTAGCAAAGGCACTACAGAGGAGAATAACAAAAATGATTTCAATAGGACTACGACGTCTCTAGGAACGGTGGCATGGATCTCAGTAATCCATAAAATAGAAATAAATAAAATCAAGGCATAACCGATCCCAAGCGTCACATATCCAAGCCAGCGACCTGTGTACCATTTCCACCGCGGCAGCGGTCTTGGCAGTAAAGCCTGCATAACCCCTTGTTCCGCTTCACCTGCAATAGCTGAGAAGGAACTGAAGATCGCCAAAAAGGCGAGTACAAAAGCGCCAAAAAAGAATCCAAGTGATAATATAAAAGCACCATTTGTAAAATTAGCTAAGAGATGCTCGCCACTGCTAATATCTGTTCTGTTCGGTATTCCGCTTTGTCCGATCGTATTTGCCACAAACCAAAATCCTATAAGAAAGACGATGGTCATAAGCAATGTTAATACCATTACTCGTTTACGCAGCAATTCCTTCCAGGTCATTCCTATGATTATTCTCATTCGTGTTCACCTCTGTGACTTAGGCCGGATACAGCACTCATAAACCAGTCTTCCAGACGTTCTCGCTTCCGTGAGACTTCATATAAGGTCATGCCCTGTTCAATAATTAACGTGTTCAGCCAGCCTACTTGCTCCTCATTCTCCAATTCCGCTTCCAGCCAAACTGTGCTACTCTCCAATGTAGCTGGGAATGAAGCTCCTTTTTCAGATTGAGCTCCAATATCCGCTGAAACTTTGATCTGAAGTTCGGTACTATCCTGTAACCAAGACAACAAAATAGGCGTAAAACCGCCCACTTTAAAATGCCAGCTTGTTCGCTTATTTAAGATCTCAGATACTTTCCCATGCCGCAGTATAACTCCGTTATTCAGCAGTGCCATACGGTCGCAGATGAGTTCAACATCCTCCAGTAGATGAGAGTTAAGAAATATTGTAACTCCCTTCTCTTTTAGCCTCTGCAAAATATTCCGAACTTCCTGACGTCCAATCGGGTCTAGCGCCGATGAGGGCTCATCCAGAAAAACGATGGCCGGATTGTTTACAAGAGCGCAAGCAAGCCCTAATCTCTGCTGCATCCCTTTGGAATAATGTTTCACACGATCCCGTCCACGGTTTCCAATTCCAACTTCCGCTAGAAGCTCTGGAATTCTTTTGTCGGCTACAGATCGATCTACACGGCACAGCTTGGCATGCAGTCTTACTACTTCTTCCCCCGTAAGCCATTCTTGATAGCGATATAATTCCGGTAAATATCCGATTTGGGACTTGGCTTCAAGTGAACCGATCTTATGACCAAATAGAGTAGCACTACCATTCGATGGACGAATGATACCTACCAACATTTTGACAAAGGTACTTTTCCCCGCACCATTAGGGCCGAGGAAGCCAAAGGCTTCCCCTTTCCCAACAGTAATCGTTACATCACGGCAACCACGTCCGTTATCATATTCTTTGGTCAAAGACTTCGCTTCTATTGCGGCAGCCGTCATTATTCAATCAACTCCCCTAGCTTCTCTAAGAATACAGCTTTATCTGTATACACGCTTCCTCCGTTGAAATCAAACAGTTGTCCGTTCTGTACCCAAACAGCCGAGAACACAATCCCTTGACTATATTCATTCTGATTCAGTAGAACCGTAGTATCTTTAATCTTTATTTGATCGGTATTCAAGCCTTTTACCAGTGGCAGAGGAATTTCACCCGATAAAATGCGGCTCTGCTTTAAGCTGGATTTCAGATAATCTGGCAGCAATGGAAAATCGATTATAGCTTCCAAAGCTTCATCAACCTTTATAGTTGGATCTACCGTAATTAAAGGAGTCTTCGTCTGTGTAAGATTAGCCCATTTATCATTATCTATCGAAAGATCATAATTCACGATCTCCGAAAGATCTAATTTAATTTCTTTCCCATCTATGGCTTCTGGAAGAAGCTGTTTTGCACCCAATCTTTTCATTGCTTTATTAACTGCTTCAATATTAAGCTTCAAGGTTATTTCTTGTGAATTGGTTATATATGCGCTCTTCACATTCTCGAGCAAAGTTCCGCTTGGAAGTGTAAAACCTAGAGTCTCTTCCACCTGATCTAGCGGAATAATCCCTTTATTTGAACCAAAGGAATTTGTAAACACACCAAATTTGTTCATAGCTTCATTCATGGATTGACTTTCATTTACCTGATAAAAAATATCCCGGATATCATTTTCATTCACAACTGTAACTTCTTCCATCCGAAATTGATTCAGCAGCGATGCCATAGCCGTATTTCCTACTGGAGTTCCAAGTATAACCGCAAAGATCGCGGCACCTGCCACTGCTACTCCCCATTTGCGCCGACGATTCATGCGAGGACGCTTGGATCGGATATTAGCTTTTGGATTGTCATCCGTAGATTGAGGCTGGTCTATATGTGGATCTGTTTTGTCATCATCTTTCATACCATCCACAGACAACTGCTGACTCCACAAAGACCATTTGGGACTTGCAGGCTCAGACGCTAACTTGTTTTGCAATTTGGCCCAGGCTTCATCTGTATGTTGTTTATTATGATCTTGATTTAGCGGTTGTTTAGTCATTAGTAATCCCTCCTAAATAATTTGGAGCTTCGCTTATCTCGTTTTATTATTCCGTCTGAGACAGTGATTTTGCTGCATTTTGTCTTAACCTCTGGGTCGCACGGTGCAGTAATGTCCCTACTACGGGAGGTCTTAGACCAAGCTCGCCTGCTATTTCCGCATAACTGTAACCAGAGTATCTAAGCAGAAGCGCTTGTCTATCCCTGTCAGGCAGCTCGTTCAACCATTCATGAACATCCTCCTGATCCAGCTTACTGATTAAGACTTCCTCTCCTGAAGGAGGTGATTCCCTCACTTCGTATAACTGTTCTTGTTTATTTTGCAGCCGCCGTTCCCTTGCTTTTTTGTCCAGATAATCATATCCAATACGAGTAAGGACTCTATGAAGCCAGGCACCCAGCGCTGCTGGATCATCTGGGGGGTTACGATACAATCTCAGAAAAACTTCTTGTGCCAAATCATCTGCTGCCGACTCATCACGAACCAAAGCGGTCAGCTTACGTCTGACAATAGGATAATGTTCATAGAATATTGCTTTAAAAATTTCAGATTCCGGAATTTCCATCTTGTAAATCCTCCTTATCAGCTGCAGCTATAAGTAAGACGACTATCAATGTATTTTTGTATCAAGATTACGTAAAAAAAGACAGCCCCTAAATTAATAAGGAAACTGTCTTCTAGTGTTTACCTAATTCGAATGTAACGATTAAGAATCTTTTTAGATAAAATACTCCGTTCCAGCCTAAGCTCCCAGAGCTGCTCTTTCCACTGAAACTGTTGCTCTGAATGTTCATTCTCCCGTAACTTCTCAAACAGCTTCATGATCATTATGTTAATGGCATCAAACCTTGACCAAAGTTCTATTACACTTTCTTCTTGTATCTGAGGACTTTCCGCTGCTGCACTAAGATTCTTTAAGCGCTCAATGATGTCAGCCTGCCACTGCCCATCTTTAATCGCCTTGGCGTAATTTAAAAGATCCAAATAATCATCGACTGACATGTGTACCGACTCCTTTGCTTACTTATACCAAGTATTATACTAGGCATTATCTATAAAGCAACCCTTTATCTCTGGACACAGCAAAAAAACAGGACTGGTATGAGAACCAGCCCTGTTTAAGGATTTCAACATGATCAATTTAGTTATAAAAGCTTTTGAATATCATCTTTAATTTGCTCTGATTTTGGACCAAATACGATCTGCACAGCCCCTTGACCCAGTCTCATAACACCGGAAGCTCCGAGCTGTTTCAATGCGGAATCTTTAACGGCTTTTTCGTCATTAACAATCAGACGAAGGCGTGTGATACATGCATCGATATTGCGGATGTTCGATGGACCGCCGATGTTCTCAAGAATTTGAGCAGCTTTAGAAGACGATGAAGGCGTTCCATTACCTCCAGGTGGTGCTAACAGACTTTCTTCATCATCATCTTCACGTCCAGGTGTTTTTAGCTTGAACAATGAGATAATAAAGCGGAATAGTACATAATACAAGAC
Source organism: Paenibacillus sp. FSL H7-0943 (assembly GCF_037963265.1). Classification (NCBI taxonomy): domain Bacteria; kingdom Bacillati; phylum Bacillota; class Bacilli; order Caryophanales; family Paenibacillaceae; genus Paenibacillus; species Paenibacillus sp. FSL H7-0943. Next base: position 3,084,748 of record NZ_CP150148.1, on the reverse strand, counting down.
GAAGAATCCAAGACCCACAGGAATAAGTATCCATGCATTAGTAGACAGTTTCAGGTTTACAAGATAATCGATCAAACCTGCGGAGAAACCAAAACCAAGCTTAACATCTAAAATGTACATCAAGGCCATGGAGAATCCTGTTAATAAAGCATGAACTCCGTACAAGAGTGGTGCTACGAACATAAAGGAGAACTCAAGTGGTTCAGTGATCCCTGTTAAGAAAGAAGCAATGGCAGAACCGATGAAGATGGAAGCAACCATTTTACGTTTTTCCGGTTTAGCTGTATGAATAAATGCAAGTGCTGCCCCTGGAAGCGCAAACATCATAATTGGGAAGAATCCAGTCATAAACATCCCAGCAGTTTTATCTCCAGCGAAGAAGCGGTACAAGTCACCATGCACCAGTTCACCAGCCGCATTCGTAAAATCACCAATTTGGAACCAAGCAATCGTATTAAGCACGTGGTGAAGACCGAACGGAATTAGCAAGCGGTTAGCTGTACCGAAGATGAATGCTCCAACAGCCCCCAGTGACACAACCCAGTTCCCGAAGTCACTGATAACATCTTGTATCGGACTCCAGATCATACCCACAAATACAGCAAGAACCATCATAGAAGCTGCCGTAATGATTGGGACAAAACGTTTACCTGCAAAAAATCCGAGCCAATCAGGCATTTTTATATTGTGATATCTCTTGTATAAGAACGCTGCCCAAGCACCGGCAAAAATACCACCAAGCACACCCATGTTCAATACAACATCATCATTGATGAAAGAGAATTGAAGCGGTACGATAAGCAGAATCTTAGTCAGTACCATGTAAGAAATTACTGCTGACAAAGCTGCTACGGCGTCACCGGCAAATCCAATGGCAACCCCTACCGCGAAGATTAAGGCTAGGTTACCGAAGATCGCATTCGCTCCGGCGTTTAGAAATGGAGCAAAGTATTGATTCAGAAATCCACCAATGGTCGCTCCTAGCGGAATATCTTTTTCGTAGTTAAGCAAACCAAACCCTTGAAGAATAGCTGCCGCCGGCATGGTTGCAACAGGAAGCATTAACGACTTACCTAGTTTTTGTAGAAAAGCCAACATTTAAAATCATCCTTTCGGTTCAATAGTAGTAGTGCTCTATAAACCATTTACTTTGAAGCCACGGTAAGAATCAGATCCTGTCCTGCTGTAACCTGACCATAATGTCCGCTTACTTGAGGTGGATTCTCCTCTGTACTGGTCACGATTACAGGCGAAATTGTGTCACAACCTGCCGCGCGAATTACGTCCAGATCAAATTCGATTAGGGTTTGACCTGCTTTTACTTGATCTCCAGAGGTTATATGACTGACAAAACCGTTGCCCTTGAGGCTGACAGTATCGATTCCGATATGTAATAGCAATTGCATACCGGAGGAATGTTCCAGAATGACTGCATGACTCGATTTCACGATATGAGCAACCCTACCGTCAAAAGGCGCTTTCAAAATTCCTTCAGATGGTTTTATTGCAATTCCGTTACCCATATGACCGCCAGCAAAGGTTTCATCCGGAACCTGTGCTAGTGGAACTGACTCCCCGCTGATTGGTGCCATGATTTCGATGGTATGTTCAGTATGTTTCTCTTCTTTTTTTGATTTCCATTTGGAAAACATATGCTCCACTCCTCTTAAGATGTTAATTTGATTTCACTAAGGTCTGAAATAACCGGTGCAAATGCATGGCTAGAAAACATAGTTCTTCTTCCGGAATTTCGACCTCAAGCGATCTTTGCATTACTTTACCGAGCTTCTTAGCCAGCTTGTATTCCTCTTTGTATTCTTTCTTAATATGTTTCACAAAGGGATTATCTATTAGTGATCCTTTTAAAATACGTTCCAGCGAAAAACGCAAGTGGATCATTAATCGGATATGATTCATACTGCCGTGCTCAAAAGTTATCTTTCGTTCTTGCTGAATCATGTCTAGAAGCTCATTGACAATATTAGAGGCCTTGACTAACTGACCAACCGATACATTATTGACGGCTGAATACACATGATAAGTAAGAAATCCAATCTCATCTTCGGGGATTTGCACTTGAAATTCAGCATTGATTTTCTCCGATGCCTTGTAAGCGATCTCAAATTCCTTCGGAAATGACATTTTGGTTTCTTGCAAAAACGGATTAATAATATCCATCCCGTTGCGCAGACGGTAGATGGTGAACTGTATGTGGCTCGGGAGTGCCAGATAAATCTTGTCGTTTAACTTGTCAGGAAATTGACTTTGGATATCTGCAATTATCTCATCAGTTATTTTCATTACCTTAGGATCTATATCTTCCAGCAAAACTTGATATTGGCTCCAGGCTTCGCGATCTTCTAGACGAAACAATTTTTCAATCCGAGCATCATTTCCTTCGATCACACCAGAACCCTTCACTGCAAATCCAATACCTTTGCCAATGATGACATATTCCTTCCCGTTTTTGCTTCCCTGAACCATTACAACGTTATTCCCAATTACACGCTGTACTTGAAATTGCTCGATCTCTCGCGACAAGCTCATCACTCCTCTCCCTAATTATCGTCAAATTGGAACAAAAAAAGCCAAGAATTGTCTAATGGAAATAAAGACAATTCTTGGCTCATGCCCTTAACGGTAACACGCCACTAAAATATAAATGATCATTTATGAACATATCATAATTCATGAACTGCTAACTCGTCAATGGTAAATTTAGAAATGTCAAGCGGAGCTCCCATTATCCCAAACAGCGCCTTATAAAAACTCTTCCACGCGAGGAAGCTTATCTTTAAGCTGGCGGACGTTAGTTTCAAGCCTCAGAATAACCTCTTCCAATTCTTTTGGATCAATGCCTCGGGAAACAGGAACCTGGATAACCTCTGTTTTTGTTTCTGCCTTTAATTCCCGCATTTCCAGCTGCTGCTCTTGCCATTTATCCATCAGATCAGCTATCGTCGCATAGAAACGTTCGTAATCTTTGATTACGCTGTCCAGAAATGTATCTACTTCCTCCGCATCGTAGCCACGCAGCTTCATGCTGAATTCTTTTTCATGTATGGTTAGAGCGTCTAATGTGATGCCAAGTTGACTGAACAGCTTCCGCTGTTTGTCTAACCGGCGTTTCATATGTTCATCCATCTTTTGCTACCTCCAAGTATATACTGCAATCATCCGGCAGTAACCATTATAACAGGGTGAGCGCATCCTGAAAATATTACTATAGTTGCAGTTCTAATAGTTGTCCACAACAGCTTTATTCAAAATGCCTAAGCAGCGGTCAAGATCCGTCTTTACCTGCTTTTTATATAATTTTGCTTTCTCTTCTCCATCTGAGGTGAAATGGTAAAGTACGATTTCTTGAAAATCCACTTTAGGGTCATTGCCTTTAAGCTGCTTGGTACGATATAAAATCCCTTGCTGCACCAGCTCATGCAGGGCGCGATAGATTTCACTTTGTGGAGGGGAATAACCATGGGCTTTGAAATCCCGACGTAAATCCTCCAGCATTTGATATCCGTAACCGCGGTGTTGTTCTACCATTGTTATAAGATACACTTTGATAAACGCTCGTTGAGCAATCATAAACGCCATATAAACCCTCCTCATGTTGTAAATGTTGTTGGCTAATCTTTCCTTCTATTACTCTAGTATAAGCACTATTTTCCAACTTTCACAACCTGAAATTTGATAGAGGGTTCACTTATTACGTTGTTTATAGAGATTTGGTGGGATATAGGATGATTTATGTGGATGTGGGTAGGGAGAGCTTAGTTTTTTTGTGGTTTACTATTGTGAATTTTTCATATGGTGAAATTACGGAATAAATGATTGTACATCGTTGATTTCGTAGAATGATCCTCGAAGAAGTAGGTCCACATGCTTCGGCACGATACAAACTCTATCTGGATCAATATACTTCAGTACGATACAAACTCCATCTGGACCCATATGCTTCTACATGATCCTCGTCCCATTCTTTGTTTGGTTTGATCAATTTTGCTCGTTCGAGCTACTATCGGACCCCATTGACTCTATTCGCTGCTTTTCCCCACTTTTGCTGTGCTATCGGACCCTATGGGCGCTATTAGCATAAAAAGTAACATTTATACAGCTATTCTTGGGGAATAGCTGCACTGGTGTCCGAAACTACTCTGAAAAAGCTTAATATTTGCAAATAGCGTCTTCTCGGTCCGAAAGTTTCTGCGCGAAATAAACTCCATCTGAGCCCACATACTTCTGCATGATCCTCCTCCCATTCTGTGTTTAGTTTGTTCAAGTTTGCTCGTTCGAGTTGCTATCGGACCCAGTTGACTCTATTCGCTGCTTTTTCCCACTTTTGGTGTGCTATCGGACCCCATGGATGCTATTGGCATAAAAAGTAACATAAATAGAGCGATTCTTGAGGAATAGCTGCACTAGAGTCCGATACTACTCTGAAAAAGCGAAAAATATGCAAATAACGTCTTCTGGGTCCGCAAGCTTCAATAGAACATCAATTCGAAAAGTAAAACGCAAAAAAGCGATCCTCCAGTTATTGAAGAATCGCTTTTTAGGTAACTAATAAGTTCCACTTTGCCAAGTTCATTTTCTAAACGTCCTTCTCAGCTATAATCCCTGCGCCACTCTGCTTTCCAAGTAACCTCTCCTAAGCACTATTTCATAGCGCTTTTCTCCATAAATTCATCCTTCGTCAATCCAAACAATAGTAAGTCTAAATACTGTCCATTTGTATAAATAACTTTACGGCGCACGCCTTCTTGAACACAACCCACTTTTCTAAGCATAGCTGCTGAGGGTTCGTTACCTTCGAGCGCACATTCGTTAAACTTGTTTGAGTCTAAGCTCCAAAAAAGCATACTTCAACAGGATGTTGATAGCTCTTGTCCCATACCCCTTACCTCGATGGTCTCTATCCACTTGCACGCCTATACTGAACGTACCATTTTTCTCGTCTATGCTATTAAGATTTACTCCACCCACATATTCACCATTCAGATTTTCGATCGTAAACATTAGCCGCTGTGATGAGAATTCTGCAAATGTGAACAGATCTTAGTCTTATTTTCTCATCCTGCCAAAAATAATGACTGTAATCTATCTCTCTCATCTTATACCTCCGAGTCAATAATTTAGAGATTATGATAACACATCTACAGGATTATATTGGTATAGTATTTTTAAAATCAACTTTACGGTTAAAAAACATAGTATTATGTATTCATAAAATGCGAATCCCAAAATCATCTGAAATAGAGGTATATTCTATGAATGAATATCAATTGATTAGCGATTATAAACACATCGATAAATATAAGCTTAGCTTCAATTCTTTAGCCCAATCAATCTTTGGTATTGATTTTAAACCTTGGTATGAACAAGGGGGCTGGAATGACAAATATATTTGTTATTCCTTTATCGATGAAGATCACGTCATTGCGAATGCATCTATTAATAAAATGACTATTCTCATCAACAAAAAAGAATACAACGCCATCCAAATTGGGACGGTGATGACACATCCTGATTATCGTATGCAAGGTTTATCCCGAAAATTAATAGACCACATTATCGCTAAGTACGAACATGAATACGACTTCCTCTACTTATTTGCTAATGAGCGCGCTTTGGATTTTTATCCTAAATTCGGGTTTGAACGCATGCAAGAAAGCAGCTTTTCACTTAACGTTGCTCATCTTAGCAATCAGCCAACTACAACCTACTCTGTGCGGCCTTTATCTATAGGTAACCCCGTTGATTTTAGCATGATCAAAAATTTTGCAGTCAAAAGAACACCGGTATCCTCCGCGCTAAGTGTGATAAATAATGAACATCAGCTGCTGTTTTATTTTATTCTTCCTTTTCACGATTCCTTTTATTATATTGAAGAGGCTGACGTTATTGTGATCTTTAAACATGAGGATCATCAGCTTCATATTTTTGATATTATTAGTACAACAAGTTTTGATATCAACACAGTATTGAAAAGCATTATTTCTCCGGATACTGAAGTTATACATTTTTATTTCACACCAGATTATCCAATCGATCAAGTTAAGGCAGAATTAATTTCCCAGAGTGAAGATACCTTATTTATACGTCCGCTATTAAAAGAACTCCCTCAACATTTCATGTTTCCTATTACCTCTCATGCCTAGTTAACAAAAAAAAGGCTGCCATTTGGCAGCCTTTCTTAGTCGTGCATAGGAATATACATACTCTGTATCTCTTGTACTCCAGGGACAAATCCTAGATTTAAATAAACAGACTCCGCATCATTACCTTCCATGACATATAATCTTAGGATCGGATACTTATCTTTCAGGAGATTAAGTCCTCTTTTCAACATCAGTGTAGCAATCCCTTTTCCTCTGTAAGCAGGTATTACACCAATACTGTAAACTGCTGCGTAATCATCTTGTAAACCCAAAAGACAATTCGCAATTAGCTGTCCTGATTTCTTATCATACACAAGCGTTGACGCTGTCAGTAATTCTTCATTTGTGTAATTAGGTTCTTCACTTGGGATAAAATCTTCATAAGCGAATTTTTTTCTCCTTGTTGCCTCAAGACTTCCATCGAAGCTCGCATAGTTACATTCGGCGATCTGCTCTTCAAGAATAAAACGTTTAGCGCCCATTCCATTATCTTCGATCTGAGGACTTTCAATCCTTAACTCTTCGTTCCATTCGACCTCAAAATGATCTGTAGGACGGTGCATCCAACGGCATCTGAACTCATCAGGCCAAAACCCTGCCCGCGCAAATAATTGAACCTGGTCTGGCAGAACCTCGAAGGTTTTTATAGGTTTTGTTCTATCCGACCAATAAATCAAAAGCTTTTTTAATAGCTTCAGCACCACAAATGTATCGTTAAACGGTGGAATAACAAATAAATGATATATCCGGTTAGGCGACATCTTTACTCCACCTATTTTAGACTCGCCTTTATAAATCCAAAAAGCGTTTCTTTGGGCAGAATTGAACCTTTCTTCTTTAAAAAAACCGTTATATTGCATATTATAATAAATGGAACAATACAGTCCCCACTCTTCTGAGTCTGCCTTACGAATAGAATAATCATTATTTAAGTCATATGAAATCTCGTATTCAGACCATGCCATTAATTGCATTTACATTTCCTCCTCGCTAGTCCTATCACCTTCTGTATTCCATAGTATCACTTCTTAAAGTAAATGTTTGGTAATAAACTGTTATATTAATCTTTTGCCGATTTAAAGCAAATGCTTTTCTTTTATCTTAGAAACGGCTTGTACCCGGTTTTTAACCTCTAACTTTTGATAAGCTTGACGTGCCATCAGCATACGCGCGAGTGTGATTTGTTCGTATTCCCGGGCAACATTAGGTTTATCATTTGCACTAATATGCCTTTTCGTTAGCCATTCATCACCGCTACTTAACAGTCCTTGCGAGAACTGAATTCGAATATATGCGGCTTCCAGCAATCTTTCCCTGCCAGGAGAATGATATTGCTTAAGTTCCGCAATAGCTGTCTGCAAAACCTCCGCTGCATCTTCCACATGACCTATTGCTTTTAACATTTTAGCTTGCAAAATAACCCCTGGTACCCACATGCTCACATGCTTCGAGGAATTACACATAACAAGCACTTTGTCCAGTTGGACATTTGCATCTTTAAGATGATTCCTTTCATAGAAAAGATCCACCAAAAATACAAAACCATGACCTTGTAACGTTTACTATAGATGCAAATTTCTCTATGCCTTCCCTGTTTTGGTCCAATAGCTCAACGAACGTATCCACGTCTCCCTGATAAAATGCAACCGAAGCACGATACAGATCCAACCGCATTTGAATTACGGCTTGCTCTTTTTCCGGAATAATAAATTCCTCTTCCATGAAAAGTTCAACCTTTGTAAGAAGCGTTTGGCATCATCTGATCGTCCAGCGACAGCCATCGAACCCGCTTGAAAATAAAATAAATCAGGGTGCACAATCATATTTTTGATCGACAACTTATCTAGTGAATCTAGCAATGTAGATTCATCGCCATCTTTGATAATTGAATTGAAAGGCCTATCCATACATGATGCAGAAAACGTATAATCCTCTGCCTCAAAAGCATGCTGGATAGCTTCCAAGACCAGCCCTTCCTGAAAAAGAGCGGAAGGCAAGAATTAAACCCGCTGCCCATCCTTCTGTTTTTTTTCCAAGCAAAAATAACTCATCTTGTGAAAGCTGCTCGCTCAAGGGTTGAGATTGTAGCTCATCAATTTCGTCAAATGTAAATCTCAGATCATCGTTACTTAATTCTAGTAGTTCCTGTTGTGCTCTTAGGCGGGATAAGGCGAGTGGCGGGAGGGTTCTACTCAATATTACAAGCTTCACATTAGCCGGAAGATGTCCGATGAAAAAGCCCATACTTTCATGAATCGATTGATTCGTAATCGCATGATAATCATCCATTATAAGTGTAATAGAGCCTGGAAGAGAATGCAGATCGTTTAATAAAAGAGGAATCGCAGTTTCTACTGAACCGTCACGAACAGACTGGATAAACAAATCCAAGCGATTTAAAAAGGGGCGAAAGATTCTCTCAATTGCAGCATGCAAATTTAACCAGAATCGTACAAGATGGTTATCTGCAAGCTATGCAACCTCATCGGAATGAGTACGAGCCCATTCGGCCGCAAGTGTCGTTTTTCCAAACCCAGCTGAGGCGGCAATAAGCGTCACTTTGGCACGATTTTCATCCATGAGTTTAGACATTAATCTTATGCGCTGATCATAATAAGGAGCCTGTTTTAACCATCTATTAAGTAGTAACATAACATTCTAGCTTTCTGACATCCAATATCAAAAAAAGACCGCCAATTGGCAGCCTTTTTTCTAATATATTCTTGAGCATAACCAAAAAGCTGAACCCACTGCGATAATGCCTGCCATAGATACAAACAGGACATACCCTTTCTTTGTTCTAGTAACGGTGTGTTTATCATAAAACTCTGGTTTTCGAACGATTCCAAACCATAGATCAGCAATTAAATTCACGACTACTAAAGAAAAATTCTTTAATTTACTCATGTTATCTCTCCTTGTACATGTTTGGATTCATCTCTAACCTTTCAAGCTCTGAGCAAAACCTGACCTCCATGATGGGTATGATGGACTCCATCCGTAATCCATTCGAGCTTTTGTATTGGACGCTCCCCGTTCCCAGCCTTCTCTGCCCATATGCAAAGGAGGTCTAGGAGCTCCCAAGATTTCAGAAAAAACAGGCACCCAATCTATTCCTCGCGCAGGTTCATTGTCCACAATATTAACTGGACCAGAAGGCCAGTTCAGAGCAAGCGCCGCCGCGTTAGCTGCATCCTCCACATGAAGGAATGACGTAACCGCTTCTGTTGCAGTCAGTCTCCCTTTTCGAATTTCTTCTGTCATTAATCCCGCAGCATCATACCAAGTCCCTTGGCCGTACAACATTCCGTACCGCAAAATCACATGATTAGGAATTTCTGCAACTGCCTTTTCAAGTGAGCGGATACCCTCAATGGTTCTCATCCGGGATTCAGAAGCATTAGTATCTAATGGAGTATTCTCCGTGGCAGGTCCCTCACCAGCTTCATAAGCCCAAGAGATACTTTGGGCAATAATCTGTTTAGCCCCGCTTGTCAGTGAAGCATCGACAATATTTCGTGTTCCTTCTATTCTTATCTTTGAATTATCTGCAAAATTCCGCTGACTTAATGAAGTCAGCTGATGAATTACCACTTCAGGTTGGGCTGCTTGAATAGCCGCAAATATAGACTCACGCTCATACACATCCGCGATTACCGCTTGTGCCCCTAAGCTCTCAAGGATTGTTTTGTTTTCTTCTTTATGGGTCAGACCGATAACCTCATGCCCCGCTTGTAGTAACTTAGGAAGCAATGACCGTCCAATCACACCAGCAGCACCTGCAACAAAGATTCTCATCTATTCCCTCCTTTTCGCTGTACTGTATCTTATGGCATAGCTAGAGACAAAGCATAATTTGAATGATTATCCATATGATACCACATATGCAAAAAAGACTGCACCTCACAGTCTATTGCTAAGAGGTGCAGTCTTTGATTTGTTTCATTTTATAAAGTGTTTCATCCAAAAATAGCAGCTTGTCTTTTATAAAGATCTTCCAATACTAAGCAAGCCATTGCTTCAACAACCGGGACGATTCTCGGACAGATACATGGATCATGTCTGCCCTCCGTTTTAATCTCAACTTCTTCACCATTCGTGTTTATGGTCTGTTGAGTAACAGAAATCGAGGATGTAGGCTTTACACTTATTCGAAAAATAATCTCTTCTCCTGTGCTGATTCCGCCTATAATTCCACCGGAATGGTTACTAAGAAATCCATCCTTATTCATCGCGTCATTATGTTCACTTCCAAGCATAGAGGCCGCTTCGAATCCAGCTCCAAACTCTATTCCTTTTACAGCACCAATAGATAACATCGCTTTAGCTAACTCTGCATCCAATTTATCAAATACGGGTTCTCCAAGACCCGGAATAACCCCTCTAATCCGACACTCCACGATACCTCCGCAGCTGTCTCCAATCGAAGCTAAGTGTTCAATTTTTTTAATCATTTCAGCTCCAGCCTTAGCATCACAGGCGCGGACTGCATTTTGTTCAATAACATCTTCATCAAAGGTTTGACACTTAATCCCTCCGACCTCTTGCGTGTAGGCTAGTACCTCAACCCCTCTTCTTTCGAGCAGTTTCCGAGCGATCGCTCCGCCAGCTACTCTTGCCGCTGTTTCCCTGCCAGATGCCCGCCCACTGCCTCTATGATCGCGAATTCCGTATTTCTGCAAAAAAGTATAATCCGCATGGCCGGGTCTAAATGAATGCTGAATATCGTTATAGGCCTCCGGTTTCATATCTTTGTTGTACAGAACTACAAAGAGTGGAGTTCCGGTTGTTTTCCCTTCGAATATTCCTGATTGTATTTGCACCACATCATATTCCTTACGCGGTGAAGTTACAGAGGACTGGCCTGGTTTCCTTCTATCCATCTGTTTCTGAATATATGCTTCATCAATTTCAACATTAGGTGTAACTCCATCCACTATGACCCCAACCGCTGCACCATGTGACTCTCCAAAGGTAGTAATCTTGAATACTTCTCCAAATGTGTTACCTGCCATAATATTCAAACCTCCATTGCCGACTCTTTTATTATTTATATATCCAAATTATAATAAGGTTGTTGCAATTAATGAAATCACATTTTCAACAGACTGTCATAGAGGTGATCTATATCAAATTCTTTAACCTTGAATGGTATCGCATTTTCTTATATACGGCTCGTTACAAAAATCTAACTAAAGCTGCAAATGAATTGCATATTACACAGCCATCCGTAAGTTATGCCATTAAACAAATGGAGGATTCTTTAGGCCTCAAATTATTTCATCGTTTATCTAAAGGTGTAGAGCTAACCGAGGAAGGACGGGCGTTATTGGAATATGTTGAGCCCTCTTTAGTCATGCTGGATTCTGCACAAAAGCATCTTCATAATCTAAAGCAATTAAACGAGGGAGAAGTTCGGATTGGAGCGAGTGATTCCCTTATAAAAAATCTTTTGCTTCCGCAATTGAACGCATTCCACAAACAATATCCCGGCATACGAATTCGGCTATCACACGGAAAAACGCATGAGATCACCAAACGTTTGAAAGAAGGCGAAATAGACTGTGCGCTCGTCCATATGCCTATTGACGATCCACAATTAAGTATTCAGACGCTTGCCACCCTTGAGGATTGTTTTGTAGTGGGACGAGCCTTTCAGGAACTGGCAAACCGTTCGCTTACGGCAAAAGAACTTGCAGAGTTACCTTTTATTTTATTATCCCCAGAAAGCAGCACCAGACTGTTTGTTGATCATTGGTTTGCTGGTAAGGGATTGTCCGTTAAACCAGATATAGAGCTGGGCAGCATCGATTTACTCTCTGAATTCGCAAGACTTGGTTACGGGGTAGCCTTTATTAGCCGTTCTTTTGTAATTGAGGAGATTCAAAAAGGAGAACTTTTCGAGTTGCAATTAGATGATCCCCCTCCACCCCGGAATATAGGCTTCGCAATCCATCGCGATATGAGGTTATCCGTGGCAGCTGATTCTTTCATCCGCATGCTTCGTATCCTTGATTAAGATCGTGCAAGGTAGCAGCATATAAGGACACTGCGGAACGAGGCATGTGCTTAGAAACCATAAGGGCGCTGCGATACGGGGGGATTTCTTAGCAAAAAACCGGGGGCGTATGCTCAGTAGGATAAGGACACAGAGTCCGGGTGCGCTTACGTAGCAATAGAAGGACATAGTGGAACGATGCACGTATGTAATAGCAAAAGGACTCTAGGGAACGGTGCATGTACGTAACAGCATAAGGACAATGCGAAACGATGCACCTCTAGCATAAGGACACAGTGATCAGGTACGCATACGTAGCAGTACAAAGACAGCACGTGCGTAGCAGTATTAAGGACACTCCGAAACGATCAAGTACGTAGTAGCAAAGGACACAGCGGACCTTAAACGCAATATTATCCGATATTTGGAGCCCTATCGGACCCCATTGCAGCTATTGGCAAAAAAAACAGCAAATAAGAGCCTCATTCTATAGAATAGCGTCCATGGAGTCCGAAATCCTGCTGCAAAGAGCAAAAATTAGGCAATAGCGTCTTCTGGGTCCGTCCCCCTCAGAAGAGGATGAGCAAAGGGTGATTACGGGAGGCGCGATGGACTAAAAATACAAAGGAGCGATTCTCCATTAAATCGGAGAATCGCTCCTTGTAACCTTTTACCGCTTTTAAAGCAGGTTATTATAATGTTATATTTTATCGCGGTTGTAGACTTCAGCCGTCCGATCCGCTCTGTTAGCCATCGAATTTCCTAGTCTAGTGTCTTCGTTATAGACGCCTTCGTAACGCTGAGTATTCAGCGAACGGTTACCGCGGAACACATCATGTGCTTGATAGCCGCGTCCATTATCATCGACTAGTACAAGGATTTTGCCGCTTTCCACATAACCTTCGTACTCTTTAGCCTCATCCTCAGGAATACCGAGCCCGATCAAGCCGCCGACTAATCCACCTGCGCCTGCACCAACTGCTGCACCTGTAAGGGTTGCAACTATAGGCCCTGCCGCCAGGATCGGTCCAATCCCCGGAATCGCCAATGCTCCGATCCCTGCTAATAGTCCGGCAACGCCGCCAACTACACCACCTGTAGCAGCGCCTGTTGCTACTCCTTCTGGAGCTTTTGTGCCTGTATCCTCTGAGATGTTTCTAAGCTCATCACGATCACGTGTGATTACTGATATTTCATCATTATTAAATCCTTGATTGTGAAGTCCTTCAATTGCTCTGGTTGCTTCTTGTTCTGTGTCGAAAATACCTACGATTTTTTTAGTCACTTGAAGCCCTCCTTAGTAATTGTCTTCGCTAGTAATTACCCTTTAAACGGGAGACCAAACATCTAAGGAAAAATTTCAAGAGCATATGTAACCATAAATTATTTTACAGGACGTGTACGATTAGTCGGAATAGCCTGTAATGGGTCATCTGGCCAATAGTGCTTCGGGTACCGTCCTTTCAGATCTTTTTTGACCTCAAAATAGGTCCCCCGCCAAAAACTTGCTAGATCAGAGGTTACCTGCACAGGTCGTCTAGCTGGTGACAAAAGATGCAGCAATGCTGGCACTTTTCCCCCTCCAATTCGAGGTGTGTCCAGCTGTCCAAACATCTCTTGCAATCTTACTGCCAATACCGGGGCAGCAGGATTAGTATAATCTACAGGCACACGCGAGCCACTAGGAACAGATATATGTGTAGGTGCCTCCTTTTCCAGCATCTGCCGCTGATTCCAGTCTAACATCCCCTCAAGCGCTCGCGCTAACGGTACACGCTGAAGGTCGCGGAGGTTCCTCATACCTTGCAGATATGGCAAAAGCCATTCATCCAACGTAGCAATTAAAGCAACATCTGATACATCCGGCCAATCTGAATGTAAGGTATGCATAAACATCAAACGTTCGCGAAGCTGTATGGTTCCCTTCTCCCACGGTAGGATTTCAATGCCATCTGTAGCGATGACACTTAATAGTACATTTGCCATTTCTTCCGCGGAGGGTCTTTCATGTGAAGTTTCTTTTAAGACCAACGCGCCGAGCATTGTGCGACGACTTTTCTTCACACTTCCACTTTCTTTATCCCAATACACATCCGCTTCCTCGGTGATGCGGTCTGCATGATAGGAAAGCAGTTGTCCTTCTTCTATCTCAGCTGCCAGCATAATTGCGCCCTGTGTAGCGCGATCATCGATCGAAGCAGCTACGATATATGATGACCGGGCCAGCGGTTGTCCTTCCCGCATGGCCGCCCCCCGACCGGAGGAGAGCAGAAACGCGCCATCGCCGCGTTTCTGCCCGATCCGGTCGGGATAGGCGAACGACAGAAGCAGCCCGCAGCGGCTGATGTCGTTCACGTTCTCGCCCGGCGCGGCTTGCAACTGCGCCAGGAAATGGCGGCTCTCGCGCTGCACAGCGCGCAGAGCCGCCGGGTCCGCTCCGCCGCTATCAGCGGAGCGCTCGAACCGGAGCAGCGCCTCAACGCGGAGCGTGAGGTCGCAATCTAGGGCCGCGGGACCCTTGAAAAGGTCCCGCTCTTGCAGCAGCGCCGCCAGCCGGCAGGCGAGCGGTGCTGCGCCAAGCTCTGCCGCGCGCAGCAGCATATGCGCGGCTCGCGGGTGCGCGCCAAGCGCGGCCATGCTGTGGCCGTGCGGCGTAATGGCGCCGCCGGCGTCCAGTGCGCCGAGCTGGCGCAGCAGCGCGGTGCCCTGCGCAAAAGGCGCAGCGGGCGGCGCGTCAAGCCAAGATAGCGCGGCAGGATCGCGCACGCCCCACAGCGCCAGCTCCAAAGCGAGCTGCGCAAGGTCCGTCTGCATAATCTCCGGCACATTGTCATCCGGAAGTCGATTATGCTCCTCCTGACTCCACAGCCTGTAGCACACGCCAGGGGCTGTTCGTCCGGCACGTCCCCGCCGTTGATCCGCGGAGGCTTTCGATACCGGGACTGTCGTCAGACTTGGCATTCCTGTGCGTGGTGAGAATACCTGTGTACGACGCTGCCCTGTGTCAATTACCGTTCGCACGCCTTCAATCGTTAGACTTGTCTCAGCGATAGAAGTCGCGAGCACTACTTTTCGTTCACCTTGAACAGATGCAGCCACAGCTGCATCTTGGATATTTTGTGGCAGCTGGCCATATAAAGGGCGAATTACCGTCTGCTCTGCCAAGCTTCCATTTTCCAACTCACTTTGAGTTCTGCGTATTTCTCTTTCCCCTGGTAAAAAGACGAGAATATCTCCGGGTTGTTCAGCAAGCGCACGTCTCACAGCAGCTGCAGCAGTTTTTTCCAGTGGAAGATTCCCAGTAGTTGGTACATAGATTGTTTCTACAGGATAGGTTCTGCCCGGACAATTTACTACGGGCGCATCGCCTAGTAAAGCAGACACCCGCTCACTGTCCAAGGTAGCTGACATGATAAGAATCCTTAGATCCTCCCGCAGCACAGCCTGTGCTTCCAGTGTAAGGGCAAGTCCCAAATCCGCATGAAGACTGCGCTCATGGAACTCATCAAAAATAACTAGACCCACATCACCCAAAGAAGGATCGCTTTGCAGCATTCTCGTTAATACTCCTTCAGTGACTACAACAATCCGCGTATTTTTGCCTACTTTAGTGTCATTCCGCATCCGATAACCTACCGTCTGTCCAACACTTTCTCCAAGGCAGGATGCCATGTAAGTGGCGGCAGATCTAGCAGCAAGCCTTCTAGGCTCTAACATTAAAATGCTTTTACCCGCCATCCAGGGCTCGTCCAAAAACGCCGGAGGCGTTCCTGTTGTTTTGCCTGCACCCGGTTCAGCGATAAGTACTGCTGCCTGCGCAGTGTTAAGTATGTTTTTCAGGTCAGGAAGCACCTGTATAATCGGAAGCTGTTTCATTCTATCTCTCCATCGTCTATAATCATATGTTATAATTTTCCTTGAAGTTATCTTAGATCATCTTCATCATGTGTGAAAAAACCTTAAAGATCAAGACTTACCATTCATACCCTCTATAATATTAATAAGGAGACTTACTATGATATTCGTAACAAAAGCTACAATTTCAGATCTACCCATGCTCACCACAATAGACAGCAAGATCATTGGCAATGAAAGCCGCAAATCGAAGATTGAAAAATATATCAAGCATGAGCAGTGTTACGTAGCATCGCATAATGGAACGCTTGTAGGATTTGCTTGCTGCGATACCACCTTTTTCGAATGCTGTTTTATTCAGCTGGTCATTGTGGATCCTGAGTTCAGACGCCTAGGCATAGCCAAAACACTCCTTAGCTACATCGAGGAACAATGCCCAACCCCCAAGCTTTTCACCTCCACCAATGAATCCAATACGATCATGCAGCAACTATGTCTTTCTCAAGGGTTTGTTAAAAGCGGAGTCATTGAGAATTTAGATGATGGCGATCCGGAATGGGTATATTTTAAACAAATTAGATGAGTATACATGTTCAGTTACACATAACAAGCAAAAAGGCAGCTCTTCTGTCTAAACCGACCAAGAGATGCCTTTTTATTTTACACTATTTATTTTGATGTCCAAATGAATGTAGGCATTTAGGCAGTAACTTAAGCAGCGTTATTCCTCTTCCTTTATCATCTGTTCGTGTATTTGAGCACTGTATTGCATAAAAGCAGGGTTACTATCCAAGCCGCGTTCACGCAATAACTCCTGTAGACGCAGTCTTTTCATAGACAGTTTTGACCGCAAAGCCTTGCCCTCACTTGTTTCTGCACTTCCGCTATTATGACACGCCGCTAGCAATCCTTCCAACGTAACACATTCAGCTCGCAGAGAGATTTCCTCAGGCACCAGTCCGGAGTTCTTCATGATTTTAAAAGACATCCGCAATTCTTCCGGCACACCCGATAAATCCTCGAGCTCCAGCGGCTTGCCATGCCCAGGTAAATCTCGATATTCCCCGTTACGCATAGACTCCTGAATCCGCTGCTCAGCTAACCAAGACATCATCCCCATATACGCAGCCTCCTTCACCAATGCCACACTATTAACTACCCTGCCTAAGCAAAAGTAGATTTTACGGAATTGCGTTAATTTTAGCATAAAAGACTTAGGATTTGCATCAAGGTGCCGGAATGCTTTCTCAGATATTTCCTATGCTGTTAACTATAGGGATGGCGAGCTATTTACTCAAATGCCCCTTGCCCTCGTCGCACAGTTGAATAGCTCAGACTCTGTAACTATCGTACACAATGTATATTCTAAGCCCATAACCGCAACGTCAGCATACACTGGCCACCGTGAAACGTTTGGACCCAGGAGCTCTTGCTTGTATACTACATCCTTCATTACACATTCATTACCTCTTCGTCGCCATAGATCATTCGGACTCAACAGCCCTTATTTCGCTAATTTAGTCCATTTCACTGTACTTTCGGACTCAGATGCAGCTATTCGCTCAAACACGCCCTACTTTTGTTCAAAATCGCGGCAATAAGCGCTATGCGGTCCGATATGTTCAAAATACAAACCAAAAACACCAAATAGCTGCAATACAGTCCGATCCATTAGCGAATCCAGGCCTCCGCAAACCGATCGAAACCAGTAGCTCTTGCTCATATACTACATCCTTTGTACCTTCATTACCTCTTCGTCGCCATAGATCGTTCGGACCCAGCAGCCCTTATTTCACTAATTTAGTCCTTTTCGCTGTACTATCGGGCTCAGTTGCACCTATTCGCTCAAATACGCCCTACTTTTGATCAAAACCATGCCAATAAGCGCTATGTAGTCCAATACGTTCAATAAACACACCAAAAACGCCAAATAGCTGCAATACAGTCCGCAACGCCGATGCATCCTCGCTACCATGTAACGTTCGGACTCAGATGATCTTATTTCACAAATTCAGGCTTATTCCCTCTGCTATCGGACTCAGTTGCAGCTATTCGCTAAAACCCACCTTACTTTTGTTCAAAATCGCAGCAATAAGCGCTATGCAGTCCGATACTTCTAATAAACACACCAAAAACGCCAAATAGCTGCAATACAGTCCGCAACGTCAGCGAATCCATGCCTCCACAAATCGATTGGACCCAGTAGCTCTTGCTCGTATACTACATCCTTTACACCTTCATTACATCTTCGGCGCCATAGATGGTTCGGACCTAGCAGCCCTTATTTCGCTAATTTAGACCATTTCGCTGTACTATCGGACTCAGTTGCAGCTATTCGCTCAAACACACCTTACTTTTGATCAAAACCATGCCAATAAGCGCTATGTAGTCCAATACGTTCAAAAAACACACCAAAAACTCCAAATAGCTGCAATACAGTCCGCAACGCCGATGCATTCTCGCTACCATGTAACGTTCGGACTCAGATGATCTTATTTCACAAATTCAGGCTTATTCCCTCTGCTATCGGGCTCAGTTGCACCTATTCGCTCAAACACACCCTACTTTTGTTCAAAATCGCAGCAATAAGCGCTATGCGGTCCGATACTTCTAATAAACACACCAAAAACTCCAAATAGCTGCAATACAGTCCGCAACGCCGATGCATCCTCGCTACCATGTAACGTTCGGACTCAGATGACCTTATTTCATTAATTCAGGCTTATTCCCTCTGCTATCGGACTCAGTTGCAGCTATTCGCTCAAACACGCCCTACTTTTGTTCAAAATCGCAGCAATAAGTGCTATGCGGTCCGATACTTCTAATAAACACACCAAAAACTCCAAATAGCTGCAATACAATCCGCAACGCCGATGCATCCTCGCTACCATGTAACGTTCGGACTCAGATGACTTTATTTCACAAATTCAGGCTTATTCCCTCTGCTATCGGACTCAGTTGCACCTATTCGCTCAAACACACCTTACTTTTGCTCAAAATCGTGGCAATAAGCGCTATGCGGTCCGATACTTCTAATAACACACCAAAAACGCCAAATAGCTGCAGTACAGTCCGCAACGCCGATGCATTAGCACACACTCGCCACCGTGAAACGTTCGGACTCAGATGACCTTATTTCACAAATTCAGGCTTATTCTCTCTGCTATCGGACTCAGTTGCACCTATTCGCTCAAATACGCCCTACTTTTGTTCAAAATCGCGGCAATAAGCGCTATGCGGTCCGATACTTCTAATAAACACATCAAAAACGCCAAATAGCTGCAATACAGTCCGCAACGCCGATGCATCCTCGCTACCATGTAACGTTCGGACTCAGATGACCTTATTTCACAAATTCAGCCTTATTCCCTCTGCTATCGGACACAGTTGCAGCTATTCGCTCAAACACACCCTACTTTTCTTTAAAATCGCAGCAATAAGCGCTATGCGGTCCGATACTTCTAATAAACACATCAAAAACGCCAAATAGCTGCAATACAGTCCGCAACGCCGATGCATCCTCGCCACCGTAGATGCTACTGTTTACTTCCGCCATTCATCATTCACTTATCCCTCTCTTCACTCCCTTTTCCCCGTCATGCGTACTTATCACCTTCATCACTCCATTTTCACCCTCATCACGCACTTATCCCTATCTTCAATCCCTTTTCCCCGCCAACACTATCTCCGCGCCGTACGCAAATCGAGCTTGTGGACTTGCTTGTGACCTTATTTCTCCCGCTATTTTATTGCCCTCTATTCCCTATAAGTTACGCTTCAAGCCTGATCGTGCAATTAACACAGGCGATTGCTATACTCTTTCTAATGAGCCTCAACTCAATAAAAAAAGGACTACCGCAGTAGTCCAAAGGAGAAATATAAATGTTAGCTAACATCCAAAAAGAAGATCAACATTATGTCGCTCGTTTTGAACGCCAGTTAAAGCATTCCGCAACTGAGATTTGGTCCTATTTGACCGAAAATGAGAAGCTTGCCTTATGGTTCTCTGAATTAAAAATCGAGGACCTGCGTGAAGGCGGACTTATAAAGTTTGATATGCAGAACGGAACGTTTGTGGATATGGAAATTACCGCGCTGCAGCATCAATCTATTTTTGAGTTTACATGGGCTGAGGATCTTGTTCGTTTTGAGTTATACCCTAATTCAGAAGGCTGTTTACTCGTCTTGAACGAAACACTACAAACGCTTACCCCTTATACACCACGAGATCTCGCTGGCTGGCATGTTTGTCTAGAAGTGATCCAGCATCTTTTGGAAGGCACGACGCTGAAGTCACGGAAAGACGAATGGAATAAATGGTACGAGCAATACCGGGAAGCGATCTCGAAATTAGGATAACAAGGACTCCGCGCCGTCAATCACGATTTGCGCACCTGTAATATGGATAGATTCATCCGAAGCCAGAAAAGCAACGAGATCAGCGACATTATCCGGCTTGCCCGGTCCATCCGCCAAAGGTTGCGCTCCATCAGGGAATTCAATCGGAATGACGATTGCTTCAACATCCTCGCTCATTTCAGTGGTTTCATCTATATTCGTAGCAATAGCCCCAGGGCAGATAACATTCACACGAATCTTAAACTTAGCAAGCTCGAGAGCTGCCATTTTGGCAAAAGCCACCTGTCCAGCTTTGGTAGTGCTATAAGTAGACCACCCAAAGCTGGCAAATCTAGTGTTCCCATTAATGGAACTAGTAATAATAATACTGCCCTTCCCTTTATCTTTCAGATGAGGAATAGTATATTTCAGAGTCAAAAAAGTCCCCGTCAAGTTCACCGACATCGTACGCTCCCAGTCGCTCAAGCTTAGTTCTTCTATCGGACCCACAGCGCCATTAATTCCCGCGTTAGCGAATACTACATCCACACCTCCGAATTGTTCCACCGTACAACGTACGGCTTCCTCCATCTTTTTCTCATCCGAAGTATCTACCTCTATGGCCAGCGCACAATCTTTTCGAAGCTTATTAAGCTTTTCTGCCAAGGAAGAGGTTCTTTCAAGATTTAAATCGAACAATGCTACATTTGCACCTTCCCGCGCCAGCTTAATAGCGGTGGCACGGCCAATTCCCGAGCCCGCTCCGGTTATAATCGCTGTTTTTCCAATAAATCTTTGTTTCTTAGATATGTTTGGGCTCATATGTAATCTCTCCTCTAATGTCTGTAAGATAAGTACTATGGATCAAGATTACCCAAATAAACCTGTAATGGAATCATCTCGTTCATAAATCTTCAGAATTTAGGCACGCCGCACAAAAAAATCTCCCCATTCGATAAGATGAGCGGAGAGTTTGTTTCGAATATTTAGAGTATTTAAAATATTTTGATTGTTTCGATGTTCGATGTTTCGATTATTTCAATTCAGTTATCCAGCTTGCGTACGTCCACTTTTACAGTTAGTGTGCCTGCTCCACCGCGATATACCCCTTTTACAGGTACTATATCTTTATAATCCCGTCCATGACCCAGCTTGATATAACGCCAGTTCACTTCAACATTATTCGTCGGATCAAAACCAAGCCAGCCCGTACCCGGAATATGGGTCTCCACCCAAGCATGTGAAGCCTGCTCGAAATTAGCATTGCTGCTCTGTAGATCACCGACAAAATGATATCCACTAACATATCTTGAAGGCAGACCCACACTGCGGCAGACAGCGATCATAAGATGAGCATAATCCTGACAGACACCCCGCTTAAGCTTCAGGGCTTTTTTTACCGTTGTATTTACGCTTGTTGCCTCAGGATCATAGGTGAACTGTTCATAAATCGTCGAAGATAACTTCAGAATCCATTCATACATATCCTCAGCTTCACTAAAAGGGTACTGGGAGGCGAACTCCACTAATTCAGGAGTCACCTCGGTATAACGGGTCGGCAAAATAAACTCAATATATCGGTTCTGAAACTTTTCATCATTTAATAGCTTAACTTGCTCTTCAAGGTTGGTTCGCGGAAGATCGGTACCCTGAGCTTTATCTAGCGTTACTACAGTAGCTTTAGTATGAATGACCATTTCCGTATGTGGCTTATTAACCGAATAGGCATGCACCCGATTACCGAAGAAATCCTCATACGTTAATAGATTAGCTGCCGGAGATACTTCAACCTCATGGTGATAACAGGATTGCCGATAGTTGGTGCGTGGGGTAAGCCTGATTTCATTGACACTGTCCGTAACCGGCTCTGGATAACTGTATGTGGTGGTGTGATTGATTTGAATCTTCATACAGATACTCCTTCTCGCCGAAAAAAGGCGCCCTCCATCGTTTTGCCCAGTCTTTGGCAAGATATTACAAGTGATTGCAGCACATCTTCCACCAGCTCACCGGACATTTCCTCTTTCTCCATATAATCCAGCTCTGCCTTCAGCTTTCCTGCTTGACGGATGACCTTCTCATGACCTGAGCCTTTTTCTGAGGAATCTAATTCAAGTCTAGCTAAATGCTCTTCCAGCTGGTGAAAAGAAAAGCGGATCGAACGTGGAAATTTGGGATTTGCGATCAAAAAATCTAAAATGCTCTCCGGTGACATAGCATCTGCATAGTAACGGCGAAATGCCTGATACCCACTTACCGATTTCAGCACAGCCTGTAACTGAATATAAATTGCATTAAGCTCTTTAAAACGGCAAGAGGCAATAACTGCCTGCAAAATACGCGTCGTATTCTCTGCCCGTTCCAGAAAACGGCCGCTCTCTATAAAATGCCATTCATTTCCCCTAAGCATTACGGATTGTTCTGCTCCTAGAAACATAGCCGCACGTTCCTTCACCTGCTGGTAGAAATGATGTGGGCCACTCATAATATCAGCGACTGACCGCTCCCCAAGCCATAGATTAAAGCTGTTGACGATATCCCATAGCTCACTTGGAAGATGCTGACGCAGTGTGCGAAGATTATTTCTAGCATGATGTACGCAAGAGAATAATGAATTCGAATTGCCCAAATCGAGTGTAATAAAGGATAACACGTCCTGTTCAGAAAAGGTTTCGAACTGCTGCAAATATTCACTTCGAACTCCTAATGCATCGATAAGCCTCGACCATTTATGTCCTTCTTCCTGAAAATCCTCTTCCTGCTGGATATGATAATGTACATTGATTAGCCGCGCATGATTCTCTGCCCTTTCAATATATCGGCCGATCCAGAATAAAGCCTCCGCATTTCGATTCAGCATCTTTAGCCACTCCTTTATCCTCCAAATTGATGCTGCATATTTTTGATTCACAATCAAGACTTACAAGATAATAGATCAAGCCATAACCCAAGTATCCTTTACGCCACCGCCTTGCGAGGAATTCACAACCAGTGAACCTTCTTTCATAGCCACTCGTGTTAATCCACCAGGTATGACATGCGGCTTCCGGTCTGCGCCCATTAATACAAAAGCCCGAAGATCTATATGCCGGGGTGCCATAGTGCCTCCCGACAATACTGGCGCTCTGGACAAGGACATAATTGGTTGGGCCACATAACGGTCCGGATCGGCGATAATTTTCATTCGGAACTCCGCTAATTCTTCTTTGGTCGCCTCACTTCCGATCAACATCCCATATCCTCCGGATAATGAGGTTTCTTTAACAACCATTTCGGATAGGTTCTCAAGAACATACAGGCGTTCATCGGGTCGGGACAACAAATACGTCGGCACATTACCAAGGATCGGCTCTTCATTCAGATAATAACGAATCATATCCGGTACATAGACATACATCGCTTTATCATCTGCAACACCGGTTCCCGGCGCATTAGCAATCGCTATGTTGCCTGCCCTATACGCATTCATAAGTCCTGCCACACCCAATAAAGAATCAGGTTGAAAGGCTAGCGGATCAATGTAATCATCATCCAACCGACGATACAGCACATCCACGCGACGCAGTCCGTTCATTTCTTTCAAATATATTTTGTGATCCTTTGTTACCAAATCTCGTCCTTCGACCAAATGTATACCCATCTGCTGTGCCAAAAAAGCATGTTCATAATATGCAGAATTGTATTCTCCAGGCGTTAGGAGTGCTATAACCGGATCTGACCTTCTTGAAGGAGATAGACTACGAAGCACGGATAAGAAGCGATTTAAGCTATGATCTACATCTCGGATGGAGCTGGCAAAGGACAATTCAGGAAACAATTGATTCATAAGAGTTCTGCCTTTAAAAAGATAGGAAAAGCCGGAGGGTGTTCGCAGGTTGTCTTCAAGTACATAATAATGCCCATCGTGGTGGCGGATCAGATCGATTCCTGAGGTGGTGATATAAGCTCCACCGGGCACTCGCAGACCTGACATTTCTGGCCGGAAGTAACAGTTGGAAATAATCATACGCCTAGGGACGATGCCATCTTTAACAATGTATTGCTCATGGTAAATGTCATGAATGAATAAATTCAAAGCTGTGATACGCTGAATAATTCCAGCTTCTAGCCTCTCCCACTCATTCTTAGGGATAATACGTGGAATCATATCGAAGGGGATCGTTCGCTCCATAGGATGATCCTGAGCCGGGTTATAAAGCGTAAAGGTAATTCCTTCTTCCATCATCCTACGCTGCATTAAATTTTGCTTCCCTTGCAGCTCTTCGGAGCTCATTCCGGAAAACATGCGATTCACATGTCTGTAGTGCGGCCGGACATTCCTCTTATCAGCATACATTTCATCGAAAAAATGCTGTAATGGATACGGAGACAGACCTGGCAGAGGATCTAATTTGGACATGAGCCCGACTCCTTTCGATAGATGTAATCTTTATTAACAACTTATACTTCCATTTCAGAAAACACCCATGAAAATATTGGTTTATATTCTCATAATACGTAAATCCACTCGTTCATGTCAACATATATAACAGAGAAATGTGATTCCGGAGATATTTGTATTTTTTGGAATCGCTTCCTTTCTCTCTTATATAGGTTGCCGGAGATGAAATGTAGATTCATCATTGAATTGTATGCAGGAAGTGTGACAAGCATTACTGTTATGAATTTTTCATATAATGTATTTTTTATATAGTTGCCTGAGGATGTGGATTCATTGAGTATGGTATAATTTGTTGCGATGGGAGAGTGACCTATGGAGCACAAATATACTATGTCAATTGAGCAGGAAGAGACTAGGCGGAATCACATTTATCTGTTATTTGGCCTGTCTGAAGCGGGATCAATGAAGGTAGCCCTTAGTCATCTGGGTTGTCGTCATTTAATACGAGTACTTTCATTTAATGAGACGTTCTCTGCTGGACCGTTGCGTGGATTACATAATAATGAAGGCTATCATACCCGTGAGTTATGGTTT
Source organism: Paenibacillus sp. FSL H7-0943 (assembly GCF_037963265.1). Lineage (NCBI taxonomy): Bacteria > Bacillati > Bacillota > Bacilli > Caryophanales > Paenibacillaceae > Paenibacillus > Paenibacillus sp. FSL H7-0943. The sequence continues at coordinate 3,059,421 of NZ_CP150148.1, read as the reverse complement.
CAGGAACGATTTCCGGATCAGGGTTATCATTTAAATCCCCAGCATAAACTGGCAGCCATGATTCAGACCTTAAAAGAAATTCCCGAGGACAAAAAAATCACTATTTGGTGCGGAGATAACTCCCATGATCAGACAGGTTTACGATTTGCACTTTCTATTCTTAGTGAGAGGACGCAACCTATTCATGTTATTGATTCAGTCAAGGCTTATAGGGAGATTGCCGCTTCATTTGAAATCGGCTTATATCCCAGAGCACTTAGTCAGCTCCCAAATGAAGTTCTGCAAAAAATTATAGAAATTACCGAAAACACATCCCCTATCACCTCCGCTCAAAGAAAACAGTATGAACTAGAATGGCAAAAAATCAGCAACACCGAGGATTTGCTTAGAGTTTGGGCTGATGGCCAGCTTATGAATGTTCCCGAGAGTTACTATGACGAAGAAATTCTTTCTTTAATTCTGCAATTTCAACAGTATGAGGATCGAGATGGCTACGTAAATGCAGGTCTAGTTGTAGGCACAATTATAGGGCAATGGAATTTGTATCTCAGTACCTCATTCATAGAATATCGCTTCTGGAGGCTAATTAGTGAGGGAAAGCTGTTATTTAAAGGGATCCCTTACGCGATGCATTTATACTTTCTAAAAGTCGCTTAGCAGTTGCTACAAAATGACGGACAAACCCTTTATAAAAAAGAAAAGGAATGCCCTCCTAACTAAATATAGCTTCGAGGGCATTCCTTGTAAATATGACTTCTTTATGATTATATTGTGCTGTTGATTACACTTGCTCTTCCGATTCTTCTAACTCTTCTTCCTCGGCAATTAATCCGGCAAAAAGAGCATGTACGAACTGCTGCGAATCAAATGGCTGCAAGTCTTCCATTTTTTCTCCAAGACCTACAAACTTCACCGGCAAATTCATTTCCTGACGAATCGCTACAACGATTCCGCCTTTAGCCGTACCGTCCAGCTTCGTCAAAACCAAGCCAGTGACACCACTCTTTTCACCAAATAACTTGGCTTGCGTAAGTGCATTTTGACCCGTCGTAGCATCTAGCACCATCAGTACCTCATGTGGAGCACTTGGGATTTCTCTTTGAATGACGCGGAAGATTTTGTTGAGCTCTTCCATCAGATTGCTTTTATTCTGCAGTCTGCCAGCAGTATCGCAGATTAAGATATCCACATTGCGCTGTTTAGCCGCTTGCACCGCATCGTACATTACAGCCGCCGGGTCAGAGCCTGCTTGTTGTTTAATAACATCTACGCCTGCGCGTTGGCCCCAAACCTCAAGCTGCTCAATCGCTCCAGCACGGAACGTATCCCCTGCAGCCAAAAGAACTTTTTTACCTTCTTGTTTGTAACGATGAGCCAGCTTGCCGATGGTAGTCGTCTTGCCCACGCCATTGACCCCAACGAACAAAATAACCGTAATTCCATTCGGATTTTCCTTCAGGCTGTTATCATCATCTCCGCGCAGCAGCTCCATAAGTTTACGGGACAAAATCGGCTTCAGCTCGGCAGCATCTTCAATCCGATTTTGCTTCACTTCGGCACGCAAATCCTCGACAAGGGTCATAACAGTGTTTACACCCACGTCTGCACCAATCAAAATCTCTTCCAGCTCTTCGTAGAACTCTTCATCTATCTTTTTGCGGCGGATGATAAGGTCGGAGACCTTCTCTACAAAACCTTTACGGGTTTTCTCTAATCCGTCGCGGAATTGTTTCGTTACACTTTCCGTTTTGCCGGAAATGCTTTCTTTTAATTTTCTAAAAAAGCTCATTTGGTTCCTCCTAAAAGTTTCTCTTCTTTGATGAATTTAAGCAATCTCAGCTTCTTCATCCTCTAAACGTACTGAGACGAGCTTGGAGACGCCGCCCTCTTCCATCGTTACTCCGTATAACACGTCCGCCTCTTCCATCGTTCCTTTGCGGTGTGTAACGACGATGAACTGAGTTTGTTCAGAGAACTCGCGTAAATACTGTGCAAAACGAACAACGTTCGCTTCATCGAGCGCAGCCTCGACCTCATCCAATACGCAGAACGGAACTGGCTTCACTTGCAAAATAGCAAACAATAACGCCATCGCTGTTAGAGCGCGTTCACCGCCAGATAAAAGCTGCAGATTTTGCAATTTTTTACCCGGTGGTTGGGCTACGATATCTATACCTGTTTCCAGCATATGTTCCGGATCCAGAAGCATGAGATCCGCTCGCCCGCCGCCGAACAGCTTTGAGAACACGGTCCCGAACTGTTTGCGGATCGCATCAAAGGTCTGTTTGAAACGTTTGGACATTTCATCTTCCATCTCGCGGATTACTTGATACAAGGTAGTCTTAGCTTCGACTAGATCATCTTTTTGTCCACTGAGGAACGTATACCGTTCATGGACCCGCTGATATTCTTCGATCGCCCCTAAGTTAACCTCTCCTAGCGCAGAAATACTGCGCTTCAAACGCTGTACATCGGCTTGTGCGGCAGGTACATCTTCAGGCACTGGATATCTCTGTTTTGCTAATTCATAACTTAGCTCGTAGTCATCACTCAGCTTGCGGAGAATATTATCCAGCTCCACATCGAGTCGACCGACAGAAACTTCAGTGGCACGCAGCTTGTCCTCGACTACTTTAAGGGCCTGACGTTGATCTTTAGTCTTGCCTTCCTCAAGTTCCAGCTTACGGGTTAACGCTGTACGCTCAGCACGCGCAAAATCCAAAGTTCCAGTCGTCTCTTCCTTCTTCAAGCGGTAACTGTTCAAATCTTCCTTCTGCTTCACAGCTTCCAAAGCATTGTTAGCCAGATCCTGTTCAATCGTATGTAACAGATTTCGATTCTGGCGCAGCTCCTTGTCCTGTGAACCCACATCTTGTCTTAGGCGACGTAACTGCTCCTCCAGGGAGAATATCTCCTGATCGAGCTTGCCTTCCGAGACTTTCATACTGGTCAACTTGCCTTGCAGCTCTTCCTTAGCTGATTCATTCGCTTTACGCGCTGATTCAGCGTTACGGATACCCTCATGGGCTTCCTTTTCTTCCTTTTCAAGGCGTTCAAGCTCAGCAGTGGCTTGCTTCCGCGTCTCTTCAAGCGCACGTACTTCATTCTCAAAGCCGCTGCGTTCCGCACCTGTGCTCTCCACTTGCTCCTGCACATGCCGAAGCTCATGCTCGAGCTGCTTCAAATCACCGGAGACTCTTTGCTCTTCCAGTCTTTTCTCATCGCCATCACGGCGCAGGTCCTCCAGCTTCACGCTAGCGTTCTCCTGCTCCTCACGAAGTCTGGCAATGCCTTGCTTCAGCTTCACTATTTGACGTTCGCTTTCTTCAATCTCACTGCTTAATTGATCCAGCTGACGTTTACGGCTAAGCAAGCTATTATTCTTCTTATGCTGGCTACCCCCGGTCATCGAACCGCCGGCATTAACTACATCGCCTTCCAGGGTAACTACCCGATAACGATATTGGCATCTAGCGGCGATACGGTTCGCTTGCTCCAAGCTCTCCGCAATAACCACATTGCCGAGCAAACTGCCAATAATGCTAGTATATTTATCATCGTAACCAACAAGTTCGGAACCAATTCCAACAAATCCGTCAGCATCACCCACCATACCACGGTCACTGCCAGAAATCTGGCGCGGCCGGATAACATCTAGTGGAAGAAAGGTAGCTCGTCCCAGCTGACGTTGCTTTAGAAATGATATCGCTTGGCGGGACACAGTCTCATTATCCATGACCACATGCTGAAGTGATGCGCCTAGAGCAGTCTCAATCGCCATTTCCAGCTTCTCCGGAACAGAGATCAGCTCCGCAACCGCACCATGCACACCGTTGAGCTGTCCTTTGCGCGCACCCTTGAGCACTTCTTTAACCCCAAGCATGAAGCCGTCGAAATCATCCTGCATCTCTTTCATGGTCTCATGACGAGAGACTTGCGCTTCCCGCTTCTGTTCCCATTTCCGAAGACCGGACTGTGTTTCTTCGATCAGCTTCTGACGTTTACTGAGCTGCTCACTTTCAGTGATATAAGCCCCGCGAAGATTGCTAAGCTCCTTCCCCAGCTGGGCAATCTTGTCCTTCAGCCCTTTCTGGTTGGCAGACAACTCTTCATGCCGGGCTGTCCATTTGCCGCTTTCTTCTTCACTGCGGCTCATACGACGTTCCAGATTCTCCTTTTGCTGATCCGCGTAACGAATTTCGTTACGTGCATTCGCCATAAGGTTCATTAGCTCCAAAAGAGCACTTTTGAGCTTTTCTTCCTGGCTCTGGCTAATCCCGTCTGCCACACCTTCAAGCCTTGTCTCTTCATCTTCGATCTGTTTCCGAAGATCCACAAGCTTAAGCCGCGATTGCTCAAGCTTAAGCTCCAGATCCACGACTTCACGCTGACGATCTGCAGAACGCTCGCCAACCGAACCTAACGTGAGCATTAACTGCTCACGATTACTTTCCAGATTACGTTTGCGTTCCCTCAGCACTTCACCGTAACCTTCGCTCTTCTCAAATGCTTCGCTATAACGCAGCAATTGCTCTTGCTGCTTCTCGATCTGTGCTTCGATTGTGCGCAGTTCAGATCGCCCGCTCTCCAGCTTGGCATCATGAGCCGAAACCACAGTAGACAGCTCCAGCTGCTCGTCCTTCAACGTTTCAAGCTTAGCGTTACCTTCCTGCCAAGCGGTATGAATGCCTTCAATCTGGTGTACGTATACTGAAATTTCCTGATGTTTTAATTGTTCGCGAAGTTCCTTAAAGCGGATAGCTTTCTCGGACTGATCCTTAAGTGGCCCAATCTGATCCTCAAGCTCACTGATCAAATCATGAATACGAAGCAGGTTCTGCTCAGTATCATCCAGCTTTCGACTTGCGTCTTTCTTGCGCGATTTATATTTTACAATACCTGATGCTTCTTCAAAGATGCCTCGCCGATCTTCGGAACGAGTACTTAGAATCTCTTCAATCCTACCCTGCCCGATAATCGAATAGGCTTCACGTCCGATACCAGTATCCATAAACAGCTCTGTGATATCCTTCAGACGGCAGGATTGCTTATTAATTAAATATTCACTATCTCCACTGCGGTGGACTCTCCGAGTCACTGTAACTTCGCTGAAATCCAGCGGAAGTGTGTGATCTTCATTATCAAGCGTAAGTGATACTTCGCCATAATTCACGGCTTTACGCGCATCACTTCCAGCAAAAATGATATCCTCCATCTTGCCGCCACGCAGTGATTTAGCACTCTGTTCGCCGAGTACCCAGCGTATGCCGTCAGAAATATTGCTTTTGCCGCTTCCGTTCGGGCCAACTACAGCCGTTATACCGCGCACAAACTCCATTTCTGTTTTGTCGGCAAATGATTTAAAACCAGCTAATTCTATCCGTTTCAAAAACATACTTGCCAATCACCTCTGACCCATTATACCATAGCGTTTGTACCCTAAAAAACCATTAAGATGTACCTTATCCTTTGTAACGCGGAACATATAAGTTCTTATATTGTCGAAAAAGAGCAGCAACGGTCTGAGCTCCGCCTAAACGCCGGTATTCAGACCTTTGCTGCTCTCCTCCGCTTGTCCCCTTGATGCAAAACTCAGGCACCGTCCTCTTTCAGATGCAAAAGTGCTGCTGCTGCAGCCTGCTGCTCTGCTTCCTTCTTGGACCGGCCGCTTCCTTTACCAAGTGAACGGTTAGCCATATACACCTCTGAGACGAATTCACGCTCATGTGCAGGTCCCCGTTCTTCTATAATTCGATATTCCAATGTACCCATATTGTGCTGCTGAATTAGCTCTTGCAGTTCCGTCTTATAATCGGTCATCTGCATTTGCAATTTCCCATCCGTCTCCACGAGAGGAAATACGTGATTATCAAGAAAACTCCGCACTGTTTCCAGTCCTTGGTCGAGATAAAGCGCTCCCACGAAGGATTCGAATACATCAGCCAGCAGGGCCGGGCGAGTACGTCCGCCCGTAAGTTCTTCCCCTTTGCCCAATAGTACATAACGGCCAAAACCTAAACTCTCCGCAAACTTGACCAGTGAAGGCTCGCATACAATAGCGGCCCGCAGCTTGGTCAACTCTCCCTCAGGTCGGTCTGGCAATAGATTGTACAAATATTCAGAAACCGTTAACTCCAGAACTGCATCCCCAAGAAATTCGAGACGCTCATTGTCCTGATGCTGATTGAAACGGTGTTCATTCACATAGGATGCATGGGTAAAGGCCTGCTTCAGAAGCACAGAATCGTGAAATTGGATTTGAAGTTGCTGTTGTAACTGCTTCAGTTCTCCTTTCACCGCACTGTCCCCTTACTAATTATATTTTTTTAGAATAACTGTTGCGTTATGTCCCCCGAAGCCGAACGAATTCGACATTACAATATCAAGATCAGCTTTACGTGGCACATTTGGTACATAATCCAGATCACATTCCGGGTCTTGGTTGTCCAAATTAATCGTTGGCGCAATCATCCCTTTTTGCAAAGAAAGGCCACAGATAATAGCTTCTACTCCACCAGCAGCACCCAGAAGGTGACCTGTCATGGATTTCGTCGAACTAATTGCCACTTTATAGGCATGGTCACCCAATGCTTTTTTAACAGCAGCAGTTTCTGATCTATCTCCTACAGGCGTTGAAGTACCATGAGCATTGATGTAATCAATATCTTCAGGAGAGATACCAGCATCCCGGATTGCCATCTTCATGCAGCGAGCTGCACCATCTGGATCAGGCTCAGTCATATGATGAGCATCTGCGCTTAGACCATAACCGATAACCTCAGCATAGATCTTCGCTCCACGTTTCTCAGCATGTTCGAGTGATTCCAGAATAAGAATCCCGGCACCTTCACCCATAACAAAACCATCGCGATCCACATCAAACGGACGACTTGCCTTCTCAGGCTCATCATTGCGAGTGGACATTGCTCTCATAGCACAAAAACCAGCCATACCTGTTGGACGAATGGTCGCTTCGGAACCACCGCAGATCATTGCATCTGCGTCTCCACGTTGAATCAAGCGGAAGGATTCCCCAATGGAGTGACTTCCTGTAGCACAAGCAGTTACTGTCGTCGTATTAGGACCCTTTGCACCAAGGTTAATGGACAACTGCCCAGAACCCATGTTAGCGATCATCATCGGAATGAAGAACGGACTAACCCGCTTCGGTCCTTTTTCAAGCAACAAGTTATGATTGTCTTCCCAAGTTCCAAGACCACCAATACCTGATCCTACAGATACACCTATTCTTTCGGCATCAATATCTTCACCGATCTTAAGTCCGCTATCTCGCAATGCGTCCTCACCGGCAGCCACTGCAAATTGTACAAAACGGTCCATTTTGCGGGCTTCCTTACGACCAAAAAGTGCCTCTGGATCGAAATCTTTAACAGAGGATGCTATTTGCGTAGTATACTCACTGACATCAAAGGTCTCAACCTGTGATACACCGGATTTGCCGCTCATAAGATTATCCCAGAACGTCTCCAAATCTTTGCCCAATGATGTAACTACGCCCATCCCGGTAACAACCACTCTATGACTCAAACACAATCACCCCATCTATAGGTTGTATACATTATATTCAGAACTTATATACTTTCTGTTGCTACTATATGAACAGCGATAACCGCATCATTAACCATCCTGCGGTTCTGTTATATCCCTTATATAGTTGCTCAAGGCAACCTTTGATTCATCTTTAATGCTCTATAAATGAGGAGAAGTCCCGCCCTAGCAGGAACGGGACTCTCAATCATATGACTCTAGGTATGAGATTGTATGTACTTCACAACTTCACCCACGGTCGTAATCGTCTCTGCATCTTCATCAGAGATTTCCATATCGAATTCATCTTCCAATTCCATAACCAATTCTACTACATCAAGAGAATCAGCACCTAAATCATCTTTGAAAGACGCTTCTAATGTTACCTCAGCTTCATCGGCACCTAAGCGGTCGATGACAATGCGTTTTACACGCTCTAATACATCGGACATCCGGTTCACCTCCTCTTTTGGTATTATACGAGATATGAGTTCAAAATACCATAGAGCGTCAAAAACGCTTTCTTTATCCCTCACATTTCAGCATTAAAACAGTGTAATTTCTCCTTGACGGAGAGTTACATATACATCCCGCCATCCACGTGTAGTGTCTGGCCGGTCATATACGCAGCGCCTTCAGAGGCCAGGAAGACTACAGCCATAGCAATCTCTTCAGGACGCCCCAGACGAGCAAGTGGAATGCCCTTCTCAAGCTCACTGCGCACTTCCTCAGAGAGCTCACGCGTCATATCTGTATCAATGAAGCCAGGAGCGATACAGTTCACCGTGATCCCCCGTGAGGAAAGCTCACGAGCCGATGCCTTCGTTAAACCGATGACACCTGCCTTAGCTGCGGAGTAATTAGCTTGTCCAGGATTTCCTGTTACACCTACTACGGAAGAAATATTGATAATTCGCCCGTAGCGTTGCTTCATCATAGGGCGTGTAGCTGCCTTTAGGCAGTTAAACACCCCTTTTAGATTCGTTTCGATCACTTGATCGAACTCTTCTTCTTTCATGCGCATAATCAGGTTGTCTCTGGTAATGCCGGCATTATTGACAACAATGTCAATACGTCCCCAGGTATTCAGAACCTCTTTGACAAGGTTCTCGGCCTGTTCACTATTGCCGACATCGCCACGAAGGGCAATACCCTCCGAGCCAAGCTCGACAATCCGAGCTACGGTCTCTTGTGCGGCTGCTTCACTGCCCGCATAGTTCACGGCCACCTTCACGCCATGTTCCGCGAGAGCAAGTGCAATACTGCGGCCGATGCCGCGAGAACCACCAGTTACAAGGGCCGTTTGACCCCGCAATGCTGAGAACATCATTTATTCCCCTTTCGATCATATTGCTATTGATAAACAATGTTTGAACGTATCTTACAAGACAGCTTGCACACTTTCAAGTGTGTTAATGTTGATTACTTTGACCGTTTTGTCTATTTTGCGGATCAGACCTGCCAGAACACTGCCAGAACCAATTTCCACAAAAGTATCCACACCATCAGCAATCAGCCATTCAATACTGTCTTGCCAGAGCACAGGGGAGTACACCTGGCGAACAAGCAGTTCACGGATTTCTTCAGGATCCATTACAGGTGCTGCGGTAACATTGACAATAACAGGTACAGCCGGAGCATTAAAAGTAACACTCTTCAGCTCGTCTGCCAAGCGGTCTGCCGCAGCCTTCATCATCGAAGAGTGAAAAGGTCCACTTACTTCCAGCGGAATAGCCCGCTTTCCGCCTGCTTCCTTAACACGCTGCACAACACCGTTAACCCCGGCTTGTGAACCAGAAACAACAATCTGTCCCGGGCAGTTCACATTCGCCAGTTCTACCACGCCGCTCTCCTCGGATACGCTCCGGCATAATTCTGCCAGAGCATCCCGCTCCGCACCAAGCACTGCAGCCATAGCTCCCTGTCCACCTGGAACAGCTTCCTCCATAAAACGACCGCGTAAACGCACGAGTCTTACAGCATCTTCATAGGACAATACGCCTGCCGCAACCAGTGCGCTGTATTCTCCTAGGCTATGACCAGCTACATAATCCGGCTTCATCCCTTGATCACGTAATGCTTCCAGATAAGCCACGCTTGCTGTTAGCAGAGCCGGTTGCGTATTTACGGTCTGTTTCAAATCACTGTCAGGTCCTTCAAAAATCAGCTGGCTCAGTGGAAATCCGAGCACCTCATCACCTTTTTCGAATACCGCGCGGCTGTGCGGAAGAGCTTCATATACATCTCTACCCATTCCAACTGCCTGTGCACCCTGACCGGGAAAGACAAATGCGATTTTACTCATAAGTAAGAACTCCTTCCTCTATTACCAGATCAATACGGACGCGCCCCAAGTCAAGCCACCGCCGAATCCAACCATCAGAACCGTGTCGCCTTCCTTCATGCGTCCTTCTTCCGCCGCTTCAACTAGAGCTAGAGGAATAGAAGCTGCTGATGTATTAGCATATTTATCAACATTGATTACACATTTCTCCGGTGGCAGGTCAAGCCGCTGCATAGCGGATTGAATGATACGAATATTCGCTTGATGCGGTACGAACAAATCAATATCTTCTTTACCTAATCCGGCTTTAGTAAGCACACGTTCTGTAGCTGAGCCCATAACACGAACGGCAAACTTAAACACTTCACGGCCATTCATATAGATGAAATGTTTCTTGTCTTCAACCGTCTGCTGAGATGCAGGCAAGCGCGAACCCCCAGCTTCCAGCTTAAGCAAGTTTCCTCCAGAACCTTCAGCACCCAGATCGAAGGATTGGAAACCGCGTCCCTCTGGAACTTCACCGATGATTACTGCTCCTGCACCATCGCCAAACAGTACACAGGTGTTACGATCCGTATAATCAGTGATGCGGGATAAAGTGTCCGCACCAATTATGAGTGCATTATTGTACATTCCGTTCTGAATAAAGCCAACCGCAGTAGCTAGGCTGTATACAAAACCAGAGCAGGCTGCTGACAAGTCAAATGCCGCAGCACCTTTTGCTCCAAGTTTATCCTGCAAAATGCAGGCTGTGGAAGGAAAGGAGCTATCAGGGGTTACCGTTGCAATAATAATAAGATCCAGATCTTCGGCTTTCATGCCTGCAGAATCCAAAGCTTTAAGTGCAGCTTCATAGGCTAAATCAGAAGTTGCCTCATGTGGTGCAGCGATATGTCTTTCACGGATCCCTGTCCGACTGACGATCCATTCATCGTTAGTCTCCACTATTTTTTCTAGATCACTGTTTGTTAAAATTTTCTCAGGTACATATTTACCCGTACCGATAATCCCAACCGGCCGCAACTGTTTCATTTCGTCACTCACTTCCCGCTAATTTCCTTGGATATACTTGGCACAAGATCGGCTTGCAGAGCAATCCGCGCTTGTCTTACTGCATTTTTAACCGCATTTCCGTCTGAAGATCCGTGCCCCTTAACTACCAATCCGCTAAGACCAAGCAGCGGTGCACCGCCATGCTCTTTATAATCCATCTTGCCCTTCAGGGCTCTAAGCTCCGGCATCAGCATAGCCGCTCCAAGTTTAGTCTTCAGAGAACGGCTGAATTGCTCCTTCAGTAAAGAGAACAATGCACCCGCTGTACCCTCAAGCGACTTCAACAGGATATTACCAGCAAATCCATCGCAGACAAGCACATCGCAGTTTCCTGTCAGTACGTCGCGTGCCTCAACATTACCGATAAAATGAATGCCCGGCAAGTTCTCCAGCAGTGGATAGGCTTCTTTGGTCAGTTCGTTGCCTTTCCCAGGCTCCGTCCCTACATTTAGAAGTCCAACCCGCGGCTTAGCAATGCCATGCACTTTATTCCGATAAATGCTGCCCATCAGCGCATATTGCACCAGATGTTCAGGCTTCGCATCCATGTTAGCGCCAAGATCAAGCGCAAGCACGCCAACATCATCCAGCGTCGGAATCATAGGTGCCAGCGCCGGACGTTCAATCCCCTGCATACGGCCTACTACAAGTAACCCTGTAGTCATAAGCGCCCCCGTGTTACCTGACGAAATCATAGCATCTGCTTCGCCCTCACGCACCATACGTCCAGCTACAACCATGGATGAATCTTTTTTGCGGCGAACCGCCTTAACCGGCTCTTCATCAGAACCAATAACATCTCCTGCATGCCGCACACTCAGGTTGGACGGCTTGTCCTTCAGCAGTGGCTCTAGTCTGGCTTCGTCACCTACGAGCACAATCTGCGTATCTTTCCATTCCGCGGCCGCGGACAACGCCCCCTCGACATTACATTCAGGAGCGTTGTCCCCGCCCATGGCATCAATGGCGATCAGCACTACGGTTACCCCCTTCACTATACTCTTCATTAGCGGAACGATACACTATAAAGTGGCCTTGAAATACCAATTCTTCTCCGACATAGGTGAATACGTCCACCTCTGCTTTGCCGCCTCTGCCTGCAAGTGACCGCACTTGAGCTTTAGCAATGCACTTCTCACCAAGCAGAACCATACGAACAAATCGTATGTCGGCTGAAGCAGTCAAGGCAATTTCATCGTTAATCACAGCAACCGCAAGCGAATTGGCTTGAGCAAACACGTAGTGGCCACGGGCGATCCCATTTCTGGAAAAGACATGATCCTCACGAATTTCAAAGATCGAAATCCCGCTCTTATCGAGCTGTAAATCCACAATATCTCCGATCACTTCATCCGCAGGCAAAGAGCGCACCTGATCATAGGAATGCTCTGCCATTTGTTTCATTCTTTCACGCAGTTCTGGTATTCCCAGCTCCATCCGGTCTAACCGAATCGTCTGAATGCTCACCTTCAGCTGACGAGTCAACTCCCGATCAGTTACAAAAGGATTGCCTGCAATTATATGTAGCAGCTGTTGCTGACGTTCTTTCTTGGACATCCGCTCGATAGCGGCTCACCTCCTGGCACATGCCAAGCGTAAACGCCTTCGGCGCCCTAATAAGGACGGTAAGCGTTTAAGCGAGAAATATAAGACATAAAGTATAGGTGCATAACTTATACTTCCTTATATTTTAAAGAAAGCATCCGGCCGCTTGAATGGCCGCTGTTATATTAGGTCAAACAATCATAAATATTTTTTAGAACCAGGTACTAATATGTAGTATAAAGCATGCCGCACCAAAAATAAAGCATTGACTTCTGAGCGGAACATAAAGTATAGGTGCATACCCTATCTTTATTAGATTTGGACAAAAAAATAGTACCTCACCGAAGTGAAGTACTACTTATTTTTGAAACTATTGTTTGATGATTTCTCTTGCTTTGTAAGTTCCGCAAACTTTGCATACGTGGTGAGCTAGTTTCAACTCTCCGCATTGTTCACATTTCACCATGCCCGGCACAACCAACTTAAAGTGGGTGCGACGTTTGTCACGGCGTGTTTTAGACGTTCTGCGTTGTGGTACTGCCATGTGTTCCACCTCCTCGTGATATTTCTGTCAGCCTGCTCCTCAGAGCAGGATGTGTTTTGTTGTAATGTTTCATTTGAAAAAGTCTTTCAACCCAGCGAGTCGAGGATCGATCACTGTGTTGTCGCAACTGCAGGTGCCTTCGTTCAAGTTCTGTCCGCATTTCTGACAAAGACCAAGACAGTCTGCCTTGCACAATACCGAATCCGGTAAGTGCAGTACGAAATTTTCTTCCACATACGGGATAAGATCCACAACCTCATCCTTGACGTAAATGAGATCCTCATCTTCGTCATCATCTGGAAGAACTGGCTGCTTAAGCCACTTGAAAGTCTCAGCAAAAGGAATGTTCAAATCACTTTTGACCTCCGTGAGACAACGTGAACATAACATGTCCACATCTCCACTCAGTTTTCCCACCACGTTCACACAATCGGTTCCCGCGGGCAGCGCTTTAAGGTCTACTGAGAGCGGAGCAACAGTTAGAATATCCTTGCGCCCTTTGACTACCTCGCTGACATCCACAACATCGTGAATATGTAACGGTTCGTCGGCATTCGCTAATTTGCGAAAGTGAATCTGCATACTTATCACTCCCAAACAAACAAAATTTATTATACCTAGTATTCTATACCTTTGTCAACCATTTTCCCTTTATATTGTTTCAGAAAATGCGGTGAATTATGATATAACTATTAGTGTAAATCAAAAGATCAGCTTGTGCTAACAGTATCTCTAGAAATCTACCCTACTAAACTCAATAAATATACCTTACTTATCGGAGGGAAGCCACAGTGACAACGGTTGGAATCATCGCAGAATACAATCCTTTACATAACGGACATGTGCATCACTTCACGGAAGCCAAAAGACTTTCCGGCGCAGAGCGCACCATCGTCGTCATGAGTGGTCCCTTTACCCAGCGCGGCGAGCCGGCGGCGGTAAGCAAGCAAGCCCGGACAGAGATGGCGCTGCATATGGGCGCCGACCTCGTCATTGAGCTGCCGGTGGCTTATGCCGTCCAGCCAGCCGAGTGGTTCGCGTTCGGAGCAGTTGCATTGCTGGAAGCGACCGGGGTCGTGGACAGCTTGTGCTTCGGCTCCGAAGCCGGCACTTTGGGCTCGCTGCTCCCCCTGGCCAGATATCTGGCTGAGGAAAGCAGCGAGCTTCAGAGCGAGATCCGCCGCCGCATGGCGCTCGGAGCGAGCTTCCCCGCCGCGTACAGCGCAGCGGCGGCGGTGGCCTTTGAAGGGACTCTCCCGGAAACGGAGAGTCCCGGAGATGCAGGCGAGCTGCTGCGCCAGCCGAATAACAGCCTTGGACTGCATTATCTTATCGCCTTGCAGCGGCTGCACAGCAAGATAATGCCACTAACCGTTCCGCGCACAGCAGCAGGCTTCCATGACCCATTACAAGCCGACTCTTCTATTGCAAGTGCGACGGCCATCCGCAAGCTGCTGCAAGAAGGCGGATCTCCCGCTGCTTATATGCCGGATTATAGCGTGTCCATTTTGGAAAGAGAGCATGCAGCCGGAAGGGGCCCTCTGAGCTTGGAGAGCTTCAGTATCCCGCTCCGCCATCTGCTGACCACCCATACTGCTGCCGAGTTACACGCGATCCATGATATGAATGAAGGCTTGGAGAACCGAATACTGCGGCTTTTGCCTGAGTTGGAGCAATTCTCTGTTTCAGGCCTGCTTCACGCCCTTAAGAGCAAGCGCTACACGCATACACGGTTACAGCGTCTGCTGCTACATGTTCTGTTAAATCATTCTAAAAAAGAAATGACCCCTTCCATACTAGCAGAGGGGCCCGGATATATTCGTATTCTTGGTTTTAGAGAAAGCGGACGAGCACTGCTTAAAGAAATGAAACAAAAAACTACGTTGCCCATCGTCATGCGCCCGTCCCTTTGTTCCCATCCGCAGCTTGAGCGAGATCTTCAAGCCGCTTCCGCTTTCGCGGGAGCTTTTAAGGAACCCCGTAGAAATGATATGTACCGCGATTATTTGGAACCTCCGGTCATGGTTTGACCGGCAGTTCCACCATATACTTCAGCGCCTCATCCAGCGTAGATACAGGCACCAGCTTCATAGATGTGCCGATTTTATCAGCTTTTGCTTTGGCTTCGTCATAATTCTTAACAGGCACGAAAAAAATCTCCGCCCCTTCTCGGTCCGCAGCCACGATCTTGTGTTTCACTCCACCGATAGCACCAACTACACCCTCAGCGTTAATCGTACCCGTCCCTGCAACCCTATGGCCCTTAGTTAAATCTCCAGAAGTAAGGCGATTGTAAATTTCCATAGTGAACATTAGCCCTGCCGAAGGTCCGCCAACATTTGTATCTACAAAGCTGACAGTTTTCCCTGCTTCTTTTGGTTTTACTTTTTGAACGGCGGCAATAGTGACTCCAAAACCAGGTCGAACGGCAGCTCCCTCTTTATCCTTTATTTCAACCAACGTCACTTGTTCTTGTACTTCCTTGCCATTTCTTTGCAAAACAACAGCGACTTGATCTCCGATTTTTTTAGAGGAGAGCAGTTTAGACAGTGCTTCAGGATCGGGCACTTTTTGTCCCTCTACACTAATGATTTTGTCACCCGGCAGAAATTGTCCTTTATTACTTTCTACAGGAACCGAAAAGACGTAGAGATAATCCACTACATCCTCATATGGAATTCCCGCCGCATGATAAGCGGCCTGAACAGAATAAGACTGTGAGCTATTCATATAATAAACCTGCTCTGCAGCATATTCGTCTTCTGATTTATCCCCTAGCCGGGTTTCTTTTCGCACAACCTCTGAATTGGAATTAAAAGCAGAGGCGACCAATAAGGCCACATTAGCATAACTAGCAGACACCGTAGTCATCATAAACGTTCCTTCTTCAGCCGGATCGGCATTCTCTACCTTAATCATAGGGGCAACCTCAGATGCACTGCCTGGCTGATATACGATGTACGGGGTGTTCATAAAGACAAATACATACACGATTACTACAAACGTAAACAGATAAGCTGTGGCGCGGAAACCCGGCCGATGCTTCAGTTGCTTCACTGCTCTTCCCTTCTTTCCCGCGGCACTTTTAGGATATGAATGATTGAACTTCATTACCGCTTCGACTAGTGGTTTGGCATGATGGTTGTCTACTCTGCATAAATTGATAACACATCGTCCATGCCTTAAGTTATGAAGAGGTGATCTGAGAAATGAAAAATATTCAAATACGCCGACTAGCTACACGCTCCACACCATTTATACCCGGGATTATGGCAATCCTGACAGCCATTGCAATTATTATCTCACCGGAGAGCTCCTTTGAGGCTTCACTCCAAGGATTGAAGCTTTGGTGGACACTCGTATTCCCTGCCCTGCTCCCCTTCCTGATGCTGTCAGAGATGCTTACCGCCTCGGGTTTCGTGCATGGTTTTGGAGTGCTTCTGGAGCCATTGATGAAAAAGGTCTTTCGTCTGCCCGGTGCCAGCGGCTGGACCTTGGCACTCGGAATCACAGCCGGATTTCCCGGTGGAGCTGGAGGGGTCATGCAGCTACACAAGCAGAACAGCATTTCTGACAAGGAAGCCGCCCGACTTGCCGCACTTACACACTTCGCCAGCCCGGTAACCATGCTTATAGTAATTGGCATAGCTTTTCTACACAGTACTTCAGCAGGTTATTTCCTGCTGGCCATCCACTGGATCTCTGGACTTCTAGCCAGCTACACCGATGCTCTATTAAAGGGGCGGTCAGCGAACACGAAACCAGTTGATAAGATCCCCACAGACACCAAACAGCCTTCTTTATATAGTCGCGTTCAGCTTGCAGCAACAGATGCCAGAGCAAAAGACGGACGCAGCTTCGGCAAGCTTCTCGGCGAGTCCGTCGCTAATGCCGTGCAAAGTCTGATGGTCGTGGGCGGTTACATGATTATGTTCGCTGTAGTCATCAATATCATCACTACTGTACTTCCCGCATTGCCAGCTGCTCTGCCAGCAAGCTTGCTGGAAATTCATTTAGGCGCCGACGCAATCAGCAAAGGGCTAGCAAGCATAGGAACAGGTCCCTCTAGTATGTTTGGGATAGCTTTGCTGTCTGCTGCACTGGGCTGGAGCGGACTCTGTGCGCAACTACAGGTGCTGACCATGCTCAAACAAGCCAGAGTCAGATTTCTACCCTACGCTACGGTTCGTCTGATGCATGGACTTTATGCTTTTCTGTTAACTTTATTGCTCTGGAAACCATTGCTGGCTATCCCTAAAGCTGCTTTACCAGCACTTGCAGACTCACACCCGACTCCAAGCGGCACCATTAATATAACGGACATATGGAGCTCTTTTCCACAGCTGCTAAGTCTGCAAGCCCTTCTGCTCATCATCCTGTTGGGATTATCTGCTGGAACGTATCTAGTAAGTACTATTCGCCATCGGCTCGGTTAAATTTACGCTTCATCGCTTGTTCAACCTCAGGCGTCACAAAATCAGTCACATTCCCGCCGAAGTGAGCGATTTCTTTAACAACGCTGGAACTTAAGTAGGAATATTTCGGATTAGTCATCATAAAAATCGTTTCTGCATCGGGATCCAGGCTATGGTTGATCGATGCGTTTTGCAGCTCATATTCAAAGTCAGTAACGGTACGGATACCCCGAACAATGACTTGAGCATCTTTTTGACGAACATAATTCACTAACAGATCACGGAAGCTGTCAATTTCCACATTGGGAATATCAGAGGTCGCCTGTCTTAATAGCTCTGTCCGTTCATCAACAGTAAACAGCGGGTTTTTACTCAAATTATTAAGCACCGTTACAATCAAACGGTCGAATTGCTTGGATGCGCGCCGAATAATATCCATATGTCCCATAGTCACGGGATCAAAGGTACCTGGATAAATGGCAACACGTTCTTTTCTAATTTGCTGACTCATTCTCTACCTCCTCACCAGCTTCACTTTCCTCTGCAGGATTAGTTTCATACTGGTAAATAGAAATTGTCGTTTCTCCGTATACGGCCTGACGCAGCCTATAAAATCCTGGAATGTCTTCAGGATAGGCATAACTTGATTCATGCTCCAGAACAATAATTGCGTCCTCTTGCAGCATTCCTTTTTCGACCATCATAAGCATAAGCTCATCCCCGTGCTTCAAGCGATAGGGAGGATCCAAAAAGACCAAATCAAAAATTTTCCCCCGCTTCTCCAACGCACTTAGCGCTCTCCCAGCTTCATTACGGTACACCTGCGCTTGTTCTTCCAGCTTAGTAGCCTTCAGATTGGCGCGGATCGTGTCGATACTTTTAGGATCCATATCAACAAATACGCCGCTTTCCATGCCTCTGCTTAAGGCTTCGATCCCCAAACCGCCAGTACCGGCGAATAAATCCAGCACCGCTCCACCTTCGAAATATGGGCCTACCATGCTAAATACAGCTTCCTTCACCTTATCGGTCGTAGGCCTTGTCCCACTTCCCGGAACACTCTTCAGTGGCCTTCCTTTTGCACTTCCCGATACCACTCTCACTGTTATTCACCCGCTCTATATCTCTGTTTGTTATGCCCAAAAAGGCATAAGTCCACGCCTATCGTAACACATTTGCGCGATGAAATAAAAAATTTGTCTAGATATGAAATAAGAAGGCGAAACAGCTTATTCAGAGAAATAAGTCATCTTAATGTATAAGATTGGACTTCCAGGGACATCATGTAATTATCGACACCACAAATGTCGTAGACAACCGCGGAGCAGGCTTACGTTTCCCCATAAGCTCTTCGTCCGGTTTCTCCTCTCCCATGAAAGGGGCCCTAGAGATAGGGCCCCGAATTTATGTTTAACGGTATTATAAGCACGAAAAGACTACCTTTCGGCAGCCTTTTCAGCAACAACTATTTCACAAATCTTCCGATAAACTCAGAAACTACGCTCTCATACTTAACCGGATCCATGCGGAAAGCTTCTCCGTGACCCGCATTAGGAACGATGTAAAGCTCCTTCTCGACCGGACTATTCTCATATACCGTATGAACCATTTCCGTAGGAACAAAAGTATCATTATCGCCATGAATAAACAGGGTTGGCGTTTTAGATTTCTTCACCTGTTCTAAGGCTGAGGCTTCACCAAAGGAGTAACCTGCCCGAATCTTTGTTAGCATACTGGTCGTATCTACAATTGGAAAGGCGGGGAGATGGTACATTCTTTTTAATTGAAAGGTAAGCTCGTCCTTCACTGAGGTATAACCGCAATCTTCCACAATTGCTTTAACATTAGCTGGTAAATCCTCACCGCTTGTCATCATTACGGTAGCTCCCCCCATGGAAACACCGTGCAGTATAATCTGTGTATCCTCACCGTTTGCTTTCAGAACGTTCTGTATCCACTTCAAGTAATCCTTACGTTCTGGCCATCCAAATCCGATATAGTCACCCTCACTTTCTCCATGTCCTCTGGCATCCGGCAGCAAAATATTATATCCAAGTCTCTCATAATACATTCTGGCATACCCGCTCATTTGAATTGCATTTCCAGCATACCCATGAGCAATAATCACTGTCTTATTGGAATGTTCAGGAGCAGCTAAATAGTATGCTTTAAGCTCTATTCCGTCATCAGAATTCATCTCCCATCTATCAAAGCTCTGGGTATCCCACCACTCTTGGTCTGCCTTCGAGGTATCTTTAGATTGTTCTACCTCTGGACTGGACTGCAGGTCAGGGCTTTCATTCAAGAAGTCCTTTGAAGCACGTGCAATAGCAACATGATAGAAATAAAAGCTTCCCACAGTTACAACAATGATTAAAAGTACAATAACAGAAGAAATTCCGATCATCATTTTTTTCTTCAAACTAGCTCTCTCCTAAATAAAATTTAACAGTATTAATCTATGTTATCAGATTAAGATAACATGTATATTTGAATATTCAAAATCATAGTATTGTAAACTCATGTTATTCACTACGTGATTAGTATTCTTTTAACTTAATATTTTATATAGCCTTAATGGACAAAATACCTACAAAAAAAAAGCCCCAAGTCGGCAAAATGCCAACATGGAGCTCTGCTATTTTAGTGAATTAGAATATGCATGCGCTTGTAATAATTACTAATAAGATGAACAAAACTAAGATTGCGCCTGTAGAAGTAAAAGCACCACCAACATGACCAAATTCAGCACCCATGAGAAGACCTCCTTCGTATTTAGAATACATCATAAGATATGTAGATAACCCCTTAGAAGATTGGGCGTACGGTTAAAAAAAAGACCCCACTGGGTTACCAGCGAGGTTTAGGGCTATACAATTAATCAGAAACTAAAATACCATCAAAGCTTTCTGGGCCCACACGTACTGTACCGAGAAGATTAGAAGAAACAAATGCTGTATAAGTGAGCTGAGGAGTAATCGCGGGTAAGAAGTCATCTGCCGAAAAAGTTATTACTTGTGGAGCCAATATACTAAGACCAAAAGTTGAAGTAGCAGAATACACTTTTGGATCAGTAGCCAAGGTTCCTCTTACAATCGTAATTGTGATACCCACTAACGCTAGCGGAAGTGTCACTGATATCGTTCCTTTAAGGAGAACACGTGGATTGGTAGTCACTCCAGCCGTTAACAACCCAATCTGTCCAAAAAGCTGCGGCGTGTTAAGTACCGTAATAGGAATCGCTATAGAGTTGGCTAGGCTGGCATTTTGAGATGTTCTTGCATCAAGGTAAGTTCCCATCGTTGCACCCCCTTTATAAATTGGCATACCATAATATATTAGTGTTCTCGACTGAATGCATAGCCACATTACCAGTGTAAAACGATTGTTTTATAAAACTCATAGGCAAGATCTATTTATCATCTTTTTTCGTCCCATCCCTTTTATTAAAAGCCAGTTCAAACAAACCGGTCGCTGATAGCCCCGCAAGCCCCCCCGCCCAGAGTCGCAGAATCAGATTCATATCAGTGAACGGATAGGCAACTGCTCCAACCAGCAAGCCAATAGCCAACCCCACTACTGGCACAATGTTCCGCGGAAGTTCAATGCTATTCTTCACAAGTTGTACAAGTGCCATTACAAAAACAGCTAGGACTGAAGCAAAGGCAAGCACACTGTTGAGAGCATCGTTATACATGTTTTTTAATCCTCCTTATTTCATTTTTTACTTCCTGTTACAAGTAAACCTGCACGGTTCAGCACCGTTAATATGCGATAGAAATCGTAACTGCCACCCGATGGAGTATCGAGAAGTCCTGCCGCAGTCGCTGCTTTCACAGCCGCCTCAGCCCATGCAGGGACATTCATGACTGCCCGATTTTCAATGAATGTTACCCGATCCGTAAGCTTATTAATCGACTGCCCCTGTTCTTGCACACCTGTTTTCAGCGTATCCCTGCTATCTGTAAGAGCTGCTATAAGAGCACGCAGTTCCTTTACTTCCGATTCTAGACTAACAAGCTTTTGCTTATCCTCTGCTGACATCTCATCATCTCCTCCCATGGATTTGTCGTCATATTGATACAGATTATAGGTATTCATAATTTGAATCAGCTTAGCTGCATAGTTCGGATCAGTAGCGTAACCAGCTGCGGCAATCTCTTGTGCAGCCACCTTGCCACTTGCACCGAGAACCTTGCTGTAAAGGTTGCGATTCCATGAGACTCCATTCACAATCAAGTCGGAGTGATCCGCGATAGATTCTCCCCAATTGTTATAGGCTCGAAAAGGGGCATTAACTTTAACAGCTTTACCGTTAATATATTCAGTAGTTTGTACAGTAATGCTGCCAGCAGGTCCACTTCCTTTGATCCCAAACAAATTATTCGCTTTGATAGTCAATCCACTGCTGCCCCAGCCTGACTCCAGAGCCGCTTGAGCAATGGTTAACGAAGCAGGAACCTTAGTGAGCTGCATGTCCTTTACAGCAAAATTCGCAATCTTCGCTATAAACTCGCCTTCTGTCATCTCATCACATCCTCTCCATTTATTAAATGCGGGGCATCATAAAATGACTGTGCTTATCCCCTTCTAACATTGTGTTTTTACTAGATTCGAATCCAACTCGGCAACAAAAAAAGCCATCCCATTACCCATGAAATGACTGCTGGAGTAGCCTCAATGATCTGAACATCTAACTTCCTAATTACATCTCATTCGCTTACGAATCCGCTATCGGACTCAGCCGACCTTAGTACGCGGCTTTAGCTCACATTTGGAATGTTAACGGACCCCATAGACGTAATTAGCACCAAAAGCACTCAATATCAAGCTCTTCATATGGAATAATGTCTCTGGGGTCCGAATCCATGCTCAAAAGGTTAAAAACATGCTAATAACGTCATCCGGGTCCTTAAGCTTCAGTAGACTGAATATGACTCGGTGGTGTAAAAGCAGCAATTAACAATCCCAAAAAAAGGAGTAGTAGTTCTCCTATTATTAGAGAACTACTACTCCTTTGTCTTTCATGACATCGACCACTCCTATCCACTATGACGTGGAGCGTCTATGTAAAATGGAGGGGTGCACTTCTCGGTAGCTCAAGCGGTGCCTTAAGTCCTGCATAATGCATCCTCAACTCCTTTCACCCGGACAATATGTAATTATTAGTAAATCTAGCTTGTGAATCCCGTAGAATTAGCGTAATATATAGTAATAATTTACTATATAGGAGGGTCTAACAGACTATGCCTTCATATTATTTTAAAGAAGTATGGACACCCTTACGCTGGGTAGGTATAAAGTTTTTTCGTGATGATGATGGATTCTTATGGATTAAATGGTGGGCAAAACCCAGAAAACGGTTACGTTAACGCATACTATTACATATGCCATAATACATAGGTTCAGCAGTTAGAATACTCATAATAATCTGCGCTGCCCCCCCCTCCGCTTCAAGCATTGATTTGCTAGCGGAGGTCTTTATGATCCACGCTAGCAACTGATGCGTCCGTTTACTAATTCCCTACTTTTGCCCCAAATGAACGTGCCAAGAGTACCGCCTGTTCAATATCCATCCGCACTCCCTGCAGATCCAGACTCTTTAAATCAATTCCTTCGACAATCGCTTCCCGCATATCCGCTCCCTTAAGCTTGCATTGAGACAATTGTACACGGCTCAAATCCGCTCCGCGCAAGTCACTTTTTTGCAAATTACAGCCCATTAAATCCGCTTCTGTAAATCGAATCCCTCGCAGATCCTGTCTGCTTAGATTAGTATGTCTTAGGTTCGTGTACGACCAGTCCCCTCCGAGTAGAGAGATCCCGTCCAAATATGCATTTGAGAAATCCGATCCTACCATCTTGCAATCTTCAAATTTAGATACAAACAGGTTCGCTCCCGTAAATTTACAATTGGTAAACGCTGAACCTTTATGGTGAGACGCATTAAGCATGGCTCCAGTAAAATCACAATCAATAAATCGGCAGCCAATAGAGTTCATCTCTTCCATAGAAGTGCCTTTGAAGGAGCATTGCTCGAATGTGCAGTTATTTAACTCACCATCCTGCAAGCTTCCTTGATCAAAATTGTGATTACGGAACGTTTCATTAAGGTATTGGTACATATAAATCTCATCACCTTCATTAGTATTAAAAAAATTAATTCTTAATTAAAAATAGCACTTTAGTAGATTGTTCTCAACATTCCCTTTCGATATAATAGCAAATAAACAATGGGGAGGAAAATTATGGATGTGTCCAGCAGGAAAGAACCATTCCGTTATGTTATGAACCATCCGCTTGAATGCTGGATTGAAGTTCCGCTTAACAATTCCGGTCCAGGTGCTGGAAAGTTAACAGAGGCTGTATTACTCGATCTTAGCCGTTCGGGTTGTAAGGTACGTACTCCTTTGAATCTTCGATTCACTGCAAGAGATACTAGGCTTATTATTCATCTTCAATTAAATGAAGAGAAGCTTCAGCTCTTATGCAGCGTCCGGTGGGGTTGGATGTTTGGGCTTGGCCAATATCAATATGGAGTTAAATTCCGCTTGGACGAAAATGAGGAAGAACGCCTAATAAGAGAGCTTGAAACATGGACCGCCACCCTTCGGGTTGAAGGTCTATAGAACTTACCCTAACAGATGCCCTTCACTTAGAAGGACGTCTTTTTTTTGCACAAAAACGAAGACAAAGCTAAATCGCCCTGTCTCCGTTCTAAAAACTATTCCGCCAAGTTGTGGCTAGATGTCCACTCTTTTATTAACGAGCTTGATGATGACCGCTATAAGAAGAACTGCTATCACCGCTTCAAACAGAAGAGGAGCTAGATTCAAATGACCCTGTATAAGCTGGATCCCATTTGCGGTATCCGTCTCATCTATCACCTCGAACTGGAATACACTTTCCCAAGCAGTGAAGTTACTTTTGAAAATAAAATACTCCAAATAGAATATTCCATTCTGTAACAAATACGCAGTGGCCAGCCCAATCCATACTCGCCCCTTAAATTTCACACTTCGTGCAACCGTAATGGAGACCATCAAGGTAAGCATGATATAACCGGCAAACCAATACGCCTGCAAGAGAACTAACAATCCCACTTTCCAGAAATTCTCCGGAAGAAATGAGGAGGGATACATTGAAAGATACACGCCAAAATGGATCAAAGCTATTAAAATAATACCCAGCATTAGAGCTAAATAGAGCACTAACGGAGAAATGACTGTGTTCAAAGTTCTTACGGGCACTAGGCGACGATTATAGGAATTTATATTGTTAAAAAAGGTTTTTGCTGCCATGACAAGAAAGATCAGTCCTGCAATAACATAAGCTATTCCGTTCAAAGTAAACCGTTCATAGTCATGCAGTTTGGTAAATCCTAACCCAATCTGCGCCAGAATTATGATTACAAAAACTGCAAGAAACTTATCCCTATCCCGTCTAAAATCATACTTCACTAGCTTTAGCATTCTGCGTACACCTCTCTGAACAGTTCGTCAATACTTTTGCCATGGCGTAGCCGAATATCCTCCACCGCAGTATGCATCAGAATTTTTCCTTCTTTTATAAAAATCACATCATCAAAGATCCGCTCAATATCCGATACTAAATGGGTTGATAAGAGAATGGTACTGTCCTCTTCATAAAACTCTACTAACGCGTTAAGAATTTTTGTTCTAGCTACCGGATCTACACCACCAATGGGTTCATCCAGCAAATAAAGGCTAGCTCGGCGTGATAGGGCAAGTGTAAGCTGTAAACGTTCGTTCATCCCTTTGGACAGGTCCTTTACCTTATCTTGCGCTCTTAGTTTCATAAACTCCAACATTCGCGAGGCTTTAGTCTGATCAAAATCCGGATAGAAGTCAGTTTGGAATTTCAGAGCATCAGAAACACTCATCCAGGATTCTGTAAGCGGCTTATCAGGCATAAACGACACCACCGCTTTACTTTCTGTTCCTACAGAACCCCCAATGACGGATACACGACCAGAGGTAGGTTGTGTCAGT
This sequence comes from Paenibacillus sp. FSL H7-0943, assembly GCF_037963265.1. NCBI lineage: Bacteria > Bacillati > Bacillota > Bacilli > Caryophanales > Paenibacillaceae > Paenibacillus > Paenibacillus sp. FSL H7-0943. Next base: position 3,034,020 of record NZ_CP150148.1, on the reverse strand, counting down.
CCAGCGATGATTTTCATAAGTGTACTTTTGCCGCTGCCGTTACTGCCCAGCAGTCCTGTGATCTTACCCGCACTCAGATTAAAAGATACCTTGTGGAGGGCATGCTTGGATCTATATTTTTTTGTAACTTCATGAACCTCAAGTATATTTCCCAACTTGTTTATCCCCCTATTCTTTATCCTTGTTACGGATATTCTCCGCAACCGCCGCTAAAATATCTTCGCCTTGAAAGCCAAGATCCTGCATACCACGAATGAAACGATCTAGCACATCTTTAGCCATTTCTTTTTTGATGGTCAGGATAGTACCTTCATTACTTGTGACGTATCTTCCCATTCCACGCCGGGTTTCCACGATTTCTTCACGCTCCAGTTCCTGAAAAGTTCTTTGCACCGTATTCGGATTAATCTGCAGTTCACTGGCAAGTTCTCGTACTGAGAGTATTTTATCTCCCGGTTTCAGCTTGCCTGTGACGATTTCACCTTTGATGTAATTCATGATCTGTATATAAATCGGCAGGTTGTTATCGAATTCGATTGTCATGATTAAGCAACATCCCTTCGTCTAAAGACGGAGAAACCTACGAGAAGAAAGACAGCTGTGTATAAGACAAGCATCACGATAGAAAAAGTCAGTGTCATTCCAGGCATAGGTGCTCCTCCACCTTCATAAGCAGATAAATTTAAGTTTGGAAACAGAACATATTTGTAAAAATCACGAGAAATAATCAATTTGTCTATCATTAGCGCAAACATAGTAGCCCCAATCGTTACTCCCGTTGAAGTGGTCAATATCCCCAGCATAAAAGCAAGTGTTCCATACACAACCGTACTAACGAGATTATACAATAGGTTTGTAAGCATCTCACTCATACCCGCTTCTCCACCACTTAGTCCAAACCACAAAGCTCCTGTTCCAAAAACGGCTATACCTCCGATGACAGTCAAAGTCAAAGCATACAACAGTACAACCACATATTTGGATGCGAGGATTGCTGTACGGCTTCTGGCGCGGATAAGCAGGAACTTGATGGTTCCTTGACTATACTCTTTTGAGACAATACCTGCTGTTCCGATAATCGCAAGAATTGTAATCACTTGCCCAATCCCTTGGGAAAGCAGCATCATTGCTGAAAAATCATAAGCTGATTCAAACAGGTCAGGTGAGACAGAATGAACTATATAACCTAACAGCAGGGATAATAGAATTAATATCAGATATGGCATAAAAAATGTGCGTTTTTTTGAGAGCTTGAGCCATTCATTCACAATCAGATTATTAAAGTTACGCAATGCGGTTTCCTCCTGTCCATTTCAAGAAATCTTCCTCAAGACTTTGTTTATTCTCCGTAATCCGAAAAATCCCCACACCTTCATCACTAAAAGTAGATACAAGCTCCGGTACTCTGCTATCAAGCAGACTTACTGTCACTTCAGATCGCGTGCTATCCATAGAGATCAATTCCGCATAATCCAAGCGCTCCAAGATATTTATAGCGGATTCGATTGATCCTACACGGATGGTGAGCTTCACTTGTGCGGTTGCTTCCTGCTCCTCACCAATCGTAGTTACGGTCACCAGCTTACCATTCTGGATCACAATAGCCCGATGGCATATTTGTTCAATTTCAGTAAGTAAATGGCTGGAAATCAGAATAGAAATGCCTTCCACTTCGGCGATGGTACGCATATAATCACGCATTTCCCGTATTCCGGCCGGATCAAGTCCGTTCGTAGGCTCATCTAAAATCAATAACTTCGGCCGATTGAGAAGCGCCTGAGCAATCCCAAGACGTTGGCGCATCCCCAGCGAATAAGCCTTTACTTTTTTATTCATCGCTTCTTGAAGTCCTACCAGTTCTACAACCTCATCTATTCTGCCAGCCTCAATGTTATCCGTCATTCTTTGATACTGCTTCAGATTATCAAGTCCAGTCATATAGGGATAAAACTCTGGATTTTCAATTATCGCACCGATATGGCCAATCGCCTGCTTAAAATCCTTTTTCACACTGTGGCCTTGGATAATCACATCGCCTTCGCTCATCCGTATTAAACCCGTCATCATTCGAATCGTTGTGGTCTTTCCTGCACCGTTTGGACCTAGCAATCCAACAATTTCACCCTTACGGATATCAAATGTCAGCTTATCCACAATCGGTCTTCCTTTGATGATCTTACTTACCTCATTCATTTGCAGAACGATTGAATCTTGCATTTCTACACCACTCCCCTGTTTCATGCTAATCCTCCCTGCCAACTAATGTATTGTTCATTTTTTATATTGTGTCAGTGTCATAGTTGAATAGTACACTAATATATTGTTGGAGTAAAGCCCAAAATAATAAATTCATGCAAATAAGGGCTTTCTATTAGACTTTCAGCCAAGCCAAAAAGTTATATGAACATAGATTAGATAACAAAGGAGGAATTACAAATGAAAAAAGAAGTTCACATTTCTCAGACTTTCCCTCGCTTGACCGTGTACGATGAAGAAAACTTCAATGGACGCCGTAGAGTATATACTGGCAACCTGGGTATTCGTAATACGGACAACATCCTCGATGGTATTGAGAGCCTTCGGTTCTTCTCTACTAGCAGCAATGCTACACTGGTACTCTTCACAAGAACCCGGTTTAGAGGAAATTTCCGTGTTCTTCGCGGGAACCGCAACATTAGGGATCTGGATGATTTCATTTCAGGTAATGACGTGGAATCCATTATTTCTACTAACCAACGCTTAACCCTCGAACAAATCCGTAATATCCGCAGCAGCGGTAACTTGCCTTCGGGATATCGTTTGATCTAGGAACTGCTTACAACAACAAAAAGGAGTAATCCGGAGCCTAGCGCCCAGGTCACTCCTTTTTCCAGTCGAAAATACCGCATTCATTTATGGTAAATCTGGCGGCGAGTTGTCGAAAACGACAGTTCGTCAATCGAACTTGGAGGGATTAACCATGATTACAAAAAAAGTAACATCTGTAATATATCCTAGGCTAAGAGTGTTTAGTGAGGAGAACTTTCGGGGGCTTCGCAGAACACTTCGCGGCAACCTGGGCATTGCAGATATAGATTCAGTCCTTACAGGAATAGAAAGCTTGCGCTTCTTCTCCACAAATCCGAACGCTACGCTTGTGTTATTCGATCGTTCTGCCTTCCGCGATAATTTCGTCATTTTGCGTGGCAACCGCAGCATCCGCGAACTGGACGACTTTCTGCGAAGAGGAGATGTCGAATCGCTCATTTCAAGCAATCAACGGCTGACCCCGGCGCAGGTTCGCACCATTCAACGTACCGGCAGCTTGCCATCAGGATATCGTTTGATCTAATTCAATGAGGACGCAGTTTAAGCCATAAGCTTAAGGTGCGCCCTCTTTTATTTTCCGCTATAATGACTCCATACATATTAAACAGGAAAGAAGGCTACTTTATGGAACCGATCGTTTCTACTCGATGGCTGCTTGCTCGGTTATACGAGCCTGAACTTGTTATAGTCGATTGCCGTTTTTTACTCACGGATCCGGAAGCTGGGCGTAAAGCCTATACGGAAGATCATATTCCCGGAGCACTTTATCTACATCTGGAAGAACAGCTTTCCGCTCCAGTAAGCGCACACGGTGGACGCCACCCACTGCCTGAGATCTCGAAGCTAACCACCGTTCTTAGCAAGGTTGGCATTAACAGAGATAGCATTGTCGTTGCTTATGATGATCAAGGTGGAGCTTACGCTTCCCGTTTATGGTGGATGCTCAGTTATTTAGGGCATGAACGTGTGTATGTAATGGATGAAGGCTACTCTGCTTGGAAAAATGGTAAGTTTCCCGTCAGTGATCATCAAGCGGTTAGGATTCCTAGCCAGTATGAAGCAGATGTTCAGAAGAAGATGCTTGTTAGCATGGAAGATGTGCAAAATGTAGTTAACGACGGTGGCGCACTATTGATGGATTCCCGCGAGTCCCGCCGCTATGAAGGACTTGAAGAACCCATTGATCCGAAGGCAGGTCATATTCCCGGAGCGATCAATAAGTTCTGGAAGGATGTACTGGATGAGCAAGGGCGCTGGAAATCAACTGAGGTGCTGAAAGAGCATTATGAAGGAATTAATCCTGAGCAAGAAATTATCGTGTACTGCGGTTCAGGCGTAAGTGCCTGCCCGAATGTGCTCGCGCTAGGCAAAGCCGGGTACAAGAATGTGAAGCTGTATGCAGGAAGCTGGAGTGATTGGATTTCATATGAGGAGAATCCGGTGGCTACCGGAGAGAGTTAAGCGTTCTTTTTATTTGTATATTTAAGAACAGGAAAAGCCCGCAATCTTTGCGGGCTTTTTTAGTGCACTTAATACCGAAACGTTTACCGCAAAAAATCGATTTCCCGAAGCTCGGATGCGCTTGCCTCTGCTTCGTCTTCTTCGCCGTACTGCTTCTGTATATGCTGCACATGCCCGGCTCCCCAGTCGCTCATTGTCTGGAGCACGGGTTTCATTAGCTGTCCGTACTCCGTAATCGAGTATTCGACCTTTGGCGGAATTTGCGCATACACTTCGCGATGCACAATATCGTGATACTCCAATTCTTTCAACTGCTGGGCCAGCATCTTTTTCGAAATATCCGGAATGGCTTTTTGTAGTTCGCTGAACCGCATTGTACCATTGCTCAGTAGGCGTAGAAGAATCAATGATTTCCATTTGCCTGTGAGGATTTCCAGCGCCGTTCCGAATTTGCAATACACCGTCATTCTTATCCTCACTTTCTGGTCTTGCCAAGGTTTACTTTTGGTTACCTGGTTAGGTTTAAGTGCCTACTTCCTGAATGGGCTTTCTCACTTTAGTATAGAGGCAGACATCGAAATCGAACAAGTGAGGGGAAAGAAAAGATGAATGTGACGTTATGGATCGTACAAATCGTATTGGCGGCAGGCTTCGTATATTCGGGATGGATGAAAACTGTTCGCACCGAGTCGTCAAAAAAGACATGGGCCTGGGTAAATGATGTGCCGAAAAGTCTAGTTGTTCTGATCGGAATCGCGGAGCTACTTGGAGCGCTGGGCCTTGTTTTGCCTTGGGCGCTGAACATAACACCGTTGCTTACGCCGATCGCCGCGATCGCTTTGACTGCGGTCGCACTGCTCGGGATGCTGTTTCATATTCGGCGAAAAGAGTACCGGGAGCTCGGCGTGAATATCTTTTTTGTGGTTCTGGCGTTGATCGTGGTAATTGGAAGACTATAAAGGAACCAGAAGGGCGATCTGTTGTCCACAGCCTGGCTTCCTTGAACCGGGCATGAGAACGTGGTCTATTGCGGCTCGGGCGTGATTGCTCCGGAGAAAGCGGGGTACAAGAATGTGAAGTTGTATGCGGTTGATAAAGGGATTGGATTTCGTATGAGGAGAATCTAGTGGCTACTGAAGGAGCTGAGCCTGCTGAAGATTCGCGCCGAAATTCTGGAGCAGCTGCTGACGGCACAGTAATTGCCTGAATGATGCAGAGTATTTCAAAAACAGGTATATAGAAAACGCGAGTCTGGGGAGCATTGCCCTGAACTCGCATTTTTGTGCTAAGTGATTCGGTTATGTATTTCTAGCGCCTATTTTGCCGGGTATCGTTTCAACTGCTGCTCAAACACGGTATTATAGTAAAATTTTCGCGGATAGGTATCCTCCTTCAACACCTTGTAAAGCACGGATTGACCTTCTTCATAACGGACCGCAAATTCACATTCATCATAAAAACGCCGGGACAGCTCACGGATATTGTCTTTCTCGGACGAACAGCGCCATCCGAAATAAATCATGTCTAGCTGGTCCAGCGGATCACGGTAAGTGTCGAGGACAATACAAGCGTTTGGTTGCTCTGGATTGCTGTAAACGAGCACATGTCCGGTGTGAACAGGGTTGGCAAAAAAATGTTCATAAATCTCAGCAACGGGTACTGTAATACCCAATTGATCCATGATGATCTGAAAATTCGGGTGCGGAATATAGGTATCACTCTGCTCATCCGGGTACTCCACCAATTCTGTAATGGATGCCATGACCCCAAATTCATACTTCATATAAACATCCTTCCTGTTGATTGCTTGAAAAATATCCCTATGCTTGCTATGATAACAAAATTATTAGGATGAGAGGCGATTTTCATGAAAAAAAAGCTGCGTTCTATCACGCTCAGGGAACTGGAATACAGCTATATATTGGGCATGAGAATCCATGACGAACGGAGTCTGCTTGAATTAAAGATTTATCATAAAAATGTAAAGCTCCACCCCCTCCGCATCCAACTCCTAACATGGGATGATCCTATTGCCGGTTGTCCGCTAAATACAGGCTATCTGCTGCAAAACCATAAAAAGGGTTTTGAAGATGTCTATAATCTAAATCATCCACAGCGTATCCGCGAATGGATCGAATATGGAACGGCTAAAGGCTGGGACGGCACCCGGACAATAGAGATCATAAATGGATTGGATGCTATGCAGGAAATGGGCTATGATATTACTTCATTGCGCACCTCTATATAATCAGTCGAAAACCTGTTCCAGTGCTTGCGGATAATAAGGGCTGATAATTTTATAGGCATTCAAGTGAGGATTGCTTAAATCATTATCATAAATGATCATATGCTGTCTGCTTTTTAAAATAATATCAAATCGTTGCTTGCAGTCAGCCTGAACTATCGTAATATAATAGCTGAAGTTTTTGTCAGAACTGACATTTCGGGCCGATTTCATTAATTGAACATGAGAGAAATCAGCAAAAATCCGCTCAATAACAGCAGGATCAGTAATAATGATGTCTTTCTTTTCACCGGGAACTGAAGACAATCGCGAGATTTCTAGAGAGGCGATTTCTTCCAAACGGATGGTATTGGCTACGATTCGTTTAAACGAAGTATAGCGGCTTGCTGTATAGGCCATCAAAGAGACACCTACCCCTGTCAGAAGCGCACCGACAAGCATATATTTTCTATTTTTATCCATTTCCCCATTCCTCCCAGTAATACGATTAAGTAAACTACAATTATAAAACTATATAGACACCGGTGCAAATTCAGAAACATAAAGTTCAAACGGTACAAAAGGGCGGTGAGCTCCTAATCCTCAAGCTCGTCCAGCTTCGCTTCCAATTCAGCCAGCTTACGATTCGCTTGATCCAATATTTCTTGAAGCTCTGCAGCTTCTGCTCGTTTTATTTCTTTTTTAACGGCCTTAATCTGCTGCTCCAAATAAAGAATATCGGCTTCATTTCCTGAGTTGTTCCAGATCTGTGAGTAAGTCATAGTCAGCCTCCGTTTATCTATGTCGACGATTCAATCATAACCCGCATTCCACTTCTTCAGATTAATCGATGCTACTCTTGGAGTCTAGCTAATCAACAAAAAACAATGACCGATTACTATTCTATATTCAGCCCTCTTTACTTTATAAACAAAATAAAGAAGCAGCGAGTTCCTCCTCTGCTTCTTTGTTGCGGATTAACCTGAGATCTCATTTATTTAGCCAGCAGTTTAGGGAACTCATCCAGCAGCATGCTGCTGGTCAACATATCGTCATAATTCCATTTGGTCTCCACAAAAGTAACTTTTCCGCTCTTTACAGCAGGGAGCGAGCTCCACAACGCAGTTTTCATTAACTCATTAAAGGAATTTTCCGCATCAGCATTGGCCGGATAGATGACAAACAAATGGTCACCAATAAGCATCTTATGCATTAGCTCAGGGGAGACCTCAATATAGGGTGCACCTTCTGCCGGCTCGATTTCCTTCACTGCCTCGGACATTTTGTAGCCCTGCGGCTGATACAGCAGTGCAGGAATACCACCAGTTTTCATCAAATACATTGTCTTGTTCCAATAATAAATCAGCACTACCGCTGTTTCTCCTTCGGCAAGTTTTCCTTCCTGACGCAATCCGCTCCACATATTCTCGGCCTTGCGATTATATTCGGACAACAGTTGCTCTGCTTCAGCCTTTTTACCCACTATCTCACCAATGACAGGCAGACGCTCAGACAAGGGTTTACTCTGGTCAAATACAACAGTAGGTGATATTTTGGACACTTCTTCATATTGTTTGTCCATCACATAACCCAGCATTGTCAAATCCGGTTCCAGATCCAAAACAAGTTCCAGATTTGTAGGAAATCCAATATCCTGTGCCGGGGTTGTCTCCTTATCCAAATAGACTGATTCTTCAATAAACCGGCGGTCGACACCGACCGGCTGAATCCCGAGTGCCAGCAGGTCTCCGATCGAATTACCTTGCAGCACAATCCGCTGTGGACGCTCTGGAATATCAACCTCATGCCCCTGACTGTCTTTATATACTCTTGTAGATTTTGAATTGGTGGCTGAGTCCGGTGGACTTGTCTCTGTTTGCACAGAGGATACCGGACTAGGGCCAGCATTCACAGAATTAACAGGACTGTTCCCTGAAGAACAAGCACTAAGCATTAAAACCAGACATAACAGCATCGCTGCTCCCATTGACATTTTTGTATTTCTAACCATCGGTAAATCCCCTTTTCTTCTATATTGATAATGATTATCATGATCATTATCAATATAACTTGGCTCAACCCATCCTGCATTAGACAATCTTAGCCTGATTTTAGGACGATCTGATCCTTTGGCAGAGCCTAGGGCCAATGACTTAAAATTACCCGGAGTCACACCGGTTGTTTTCTTGAAAATACGGATGAAATAGGACAGGTCCGTGTACCCCACTCCGGCGGCAACCTCCTGCAATGATGCATCGGTATTTAGCAGCAGTTCCTGCGCCTTATCTATTCGCGTCCGAATAAGAAAATCAATCAGACTGGTACCCGTCTTGCTTTTAAACTGCTTCGCCACATAGGCCACACTATAATTAAGCTGCTCTGCAATAGAGGATAAGGTAATAGGCTGACTGTAATATTCTCGTATGTATCGAACTGCTTGCTCCACCAGATCCGGCTTGACGGGATAGACTCCATATGCCTGTCTCTGCCGCTCAACTTCGTAGACAAATTGATAAAGCATTGCTTTGATCTGAATCCGTTCAAGTGAACTTGAGTCCAGCCATTTCCGGTGCATCTCCTTTACTTGAGACAGCAAAGCCACTGGAGCATTCGGAGCAAATTCATATTGTTTTTGAAAAGGACTGTTTCTTTCAAAAAGTCTACGTACACCTGATCCGGACGTTAGCGAAAGCGAGGCTTTATAGAAAATAAAATAAAACTCCATTTCCTCCCTGACCCAATCAATATCCAGTTGCCCTCCCTTTCCGCTGTGTAGGATATGAAAACGTTCTGCAGCATGTTTATTTCCATTGAGCCGAAAAACCGCGTTGCCGCGAACCATATATAAAAAACCTGCAGCCGGGAACCTATAGGAGGTCAGCTTGTCTCCTGCCTTAAACAACATATGGCGAATATCAATCAGCCGGATATGTGCATAATCCCAGAGCATCAAATTATCATCAGCATTTAAAATCTTTACTCGCCTCCTTCCTATCGGAAGTATAATTGATAATCATTATCAACCGCAAGGGCTGGAAGCAATCTACAAACAAGAAGTCTGATAAAGGCAGTTAAGCATCACCTAAAAAAACAACAATTCGCCTCTAATCAGTAGCTGCAATGTGCCAAGCTACAGGCTAATTGTTAAGATCTCCCTCTCCCCCCACCATCTTGAAATCCCGCACCAGTCAAGGATTTATCCTGTGCATCATCCATTTTAATTTAATTTTTTCATTCTCAAAATTACTATTTCGAAAATCTCACTATCTTCCGATATGTTCTTATGAGCTATTTGCTCAGAGACAACTTGGGGGAGATGGTAGCATGTTACAACAACTAAAAAAAAGGCGGTTTGGTTCATCAAGCATAGCAAATACTTTGTCCATTGTACTTTTAGTTATTATTGTTGTCGTCTTCTCAATCTTGGGAACCTTTATGTTTTCCAGCACTCGCAGCATACTTGTGAAACAACAAGAATCTATGCTTCAGACCAAAACACAGGCACTTGTCAGTCAATTTGATGCACTATTTAAGGAAAAGGGTTCACTGGTCAAGCAAATGTCAACGAATGACTTATTCAAACAATACATCGAAACCACCGAAGCTCCTGAAATGGCCAAGACTTCTCCGCATGCCGCTGAAGTAGCAAAGACACTAGCTGCCATTGTAAAGGTGGAACCCACTTTTGCAGATGCATGGATTGCTAGTACTGCCGGCAAAGGTTTTTATATCCTCAACAATGATACGACATCAGATGCTGCTTTTAACATTAAAGAACGGCCGTATTATAAGCCAGCAGTCGAAGCAGACGGCCTGTACTACTCCGATCCTTATATTGACATCACTACAGGCGATATGCTGATGGGTATTTTCTATCCGATAAAAAATGACAACAATACATTAATCGGTTTTGTCGCGGTTGATATAGCGTCTAAAAATATCCCTGAGATAATGGAAAGCTATAAGCTAGGCAGCACAGGTTATTCCATTCTCGCCTCCAAAACAGGTGATATTCTGTATCACCCAGACCAGTCTAAGGTCACAAAGGAAAAGATTAATGAGCTGCCAGGTGATCTTGGGGGAATCGGCAAGAAAATGATCGCTGGTGAATCCGGCGTACATCTGATTAATGACAACGGAGAACGTCGTTACATCGGCTATGCTACAAGTAAAGATACCGGCTGGTCCGTAGGTTTAACTATTTCAGAGCGGGAAGTGCTCTCCGAATTAAAAAAGTTCACCTGGATTACGATTGGCGGGTTTGTTGCAGCGGCGATTCTGCTCGTTCTATTTTCGTATATCACGCTCCGTTATCTGCTCAGATCCATACCGAAGCTGCTTACCAAAATCAAACGGGTGGAAAATGGGGATTTGACGGTTCTATTTGATGCCTATTCCAACAACGAAATTGGACAAATCTCCAACGGAATATTCAACATGGTCCAGAAAATTCAAGGGATGCTCCAAATAGTGGGTACCTCCGCTCAGGTATTAAACCAATCCTCAAAGGATCTGCAATCTATTTCTTCCCGTACAGCTATAACGATGAACGATACAGCCACAGCCATTAATGAGATTGCGAATGCAACCAACTATCAGTCGATCGAAACGGATACCATTTTGCAAAAAACCGGATCATTATCTGGTCAAATTGACGAAATCGCAAATGATGCCATAGCCATAGAGACGATGGTGCAGGCTTCTGCCGACCAGAGCGAACTGGGTTTGGGTGTGTTGGATCAGTTATCAAAATGGGCAGAAGAAAATCACAACTCCACTCATTCGATATCGTCTGCCATCCATGATATTGATCAAAGCCGTCATGAAATTTCGAGCATCGTGGACACGGTACATCAAATCGCTACGCAAACCAATCTGCTGGCACTAAATGCTTCCATAGAAGCAGCACGTGCGGGAGAACAGGGACGCGGATTTGCCGTTGTTGCCGGAGAGGTTCGCAAGTTGGCGGAGCAGACTGCACAGGCTACACAGGAGATTGGCAGAAAGGTTCATGAAATCGAAGAGAAAACTAGAGCATCTGTGGAATACACAGCCCAAGGACTTGAAATTGCCGAAGAAAATGCAAAATCCGTGCAGGCTACGAAACAGGTATTCTTTAGCATCAACAGCGATTTGGAGGCTTTAAGATTACGTATGATTCAAATCAGCAGCAACACCTCCAAAGTCCATAAACACAAAGATGAAATCCTACAGGCACTCGAAATCATTTCTTCAACTACAGAAGAGAATTCCGCTTCAACGGAAGAAGTTAGCGCAAGTACGCAAGAACAATTGGACAGCATTGAACAGGTTGCCGAACTGTCCCTGCAGCTCAATCAGTTGTCCAAAAAGCTTCAGGACGAATTAAACCAGTTCCAGGTCGAATAGTCCTTTAGTCATCCGTAATTTACACAGTCGTAAGACTGTCCTCCCTTCTAGAAAAATTAAGCAGCCAGTGCATGCCGATAATCTATCGGCGCGTACTGGCTGCTTTTAGTTTCAATTCGCTAGTAATGGTCTCTTCAATAATACGGTACAGACCTTGAAACTTAACTATTGATACGGGTCAGGAATTTCCTCCCACTGACCAGTAAAGACATCTACTTTAATCGTGAATTCCCTGCTTCCTTGCCTAACATCACTGAACAAATAACCATCCCCGATAAAGCCTGAAATCCAGTCCGTATCTGTTGGCTTGAAACCCTCTGTATCAAAGATAGGTTGGAGTAACTTATACAGTTCCTTCTGGTATTCTGTACCGTTAGAGATGTTCCACAGATCTATCGCTTCTCGGTTTACAAGACTTCTCAGTGGACTGCCAGAAGTTACGTCATGAACCGTTCCGGTAAGCGGATTTATTTTATAGCTATTGCCTTCCCCTACGCCATTCAGTGGATCTATATCCACCCTATACTGATCTCCGTCTTTGCTAAAGGTCCAACCACTTGCCGGAAGCTGTTTTTCCATCATGGACTTGATATCCTGTTCACTGAGTGGTGGAGATATAAACGATCCATAGTACATCTGTGCGCTCTCAAGGGTCAGATTCTTCCCGTAAACGGCAATAACTTCGAGCGGAAACTCAGACATAGACGCCGCACCGGACATATGGGCTACAATTTGGTCATCTATCAGTTCGTATGAAACTATAGAGCCAAATCCGACCTTCTCTCCCCAAGCTCCCTCCGTGTAATCATACACTTTGGTCAAATGCTTTCCGTCCAGTTCAGCAGATACATAAGTGTGGTTATTTCGATGTGTAATGGATGATTTCAGCTTCTGATTCAACGTTTCGATCGGATCTTCGACCACAAGCTCTTCCAAGCTAGCAGGCTGGAGCACATGAATCTCACTCATAGAAAGTCCAGTACCCGTGCCGGTCGTAATGCGTATGAAAATTTCTTTAGTTCCATCTCCGTTCACATCTGCTTCTTCAATCAATGGAGGCCGAGTTTTATCTTCTCCTGCATTCCACAAGAACGTACGGCTTACTTCACCACGCACATCTACCGTGACTTTATGCAAAAGTGTATTCTCACCAGTGGGATTAGCAGATACCGTGATTCCGTTTTTTTCCGCCAATAAAGTGCCTTTAACACTGGAATCCGTTGTATTTTTATCCTGCACTTCTGCCTGAAAAGTAGCAGGAGCGCTCATTGCCGGAGCTGATGCAGAATTTAGCTTTGCTCCTGTAAGGGTACAGCCACTTAAGATCATAATTACAGCGAGGCCCAGCATTGAGCTTTTTGCCGTAAATTTTTTGTGCCTGGTGATCATAATAATCCTTCTTTCCATTTCCTTTTTACTGCTTGAAATGCCAGCTGTACCTGCCAACCGGATCGGATCGGGTAAGGTTTCTAACAATTTGAGAAGTGTCAAGGCATAACTTCTGTGGCAAGCTGGTTCAAGATGCTTCAAGGCCAGAGCATCACAGGCAACCTCTTGATCGTCTTTCATTTGGCGTACGGCATACCACAACAGAGGATTAAACCAATGCATGGCCAGCAGCAGACCTGTCAGCAGATTTAGCAAAATGTCATGGCGCTTCACATGTGCCAGCTCATGAAGGAATATATGACGGAGTCCGTTCGTCTCCAGAGTGTGTAAAGTAGAGGTGGGCAGCAGCAACTTGGGCCGCATAACGCCAAGTAGTGTCGGTACGGCAATCTGCTTCGTCCCGATCAGCTTGACTGGGCGACGCACCTGCATTTCCTGCTTACAGGATTTGAACAACCGTTGGACTTCTGAGGAATGAATCTCCGTTTCCTGTCGAACCCGTGCGGTAAATCGCAGTTGCGCTCGAACCGACATGCCCAGCACCACCGCCGCTCCGCCAAACCACACCAAAACCAGTACATGTATCGGCTCCCATCCTGAATCGGTATGCGGATTGACTTGTGCCACATCATCCGATGTCGATTCTCCCGGCAAAGGTCCAGTTTTTGCAATTCCAGTAACTGACGGCGGTTCCTTTTCCCCTCCGGTCAACTCTGGGACATAAGTAAAGCCAACTTCCGATTGCGCTGACGGAATAAAGGAACTCTGCGCCGTTTCTTTCTCCAGCGGCAACAGATTAAAAATACTAAATGTGCTTTCAGGTGCCCAAGGTATAGCCAGCCTCACGATCAATGGTATCCACAGAAGATACGTCCAGGTAGGTTTCAGACGATCCTTGAACAGGAAGCGGGTCAATAAGATCAGCAGAGCCAGCACGCTCGCCATGGCAGACAGCGACAATACCTTGACGAACAGATTGTATGCAGCTTCCAGCAAGCGGCTCAGTCCTTTCGTTCATCCAAAATTCTCTTCAGTTCTTCAATATCTTCCCGGGACAACTTTTCATCCTGCAAAAAATTGACCAACATCGGGCGCAGAGTTCCACCGTAGATCCGCTTCAGAAAGGATCTTGTCTCCGATTGGACACATTCCTCTTCCCGCACCAGCGGATAATAGGAATACACCCTACCTGTCTGGTTATAACCAATAGCCCGTTTCTCTGTCAGACGCTTAATCAACGTCCGTACCGTCTTTGGGTTCCAGTCCCTGTTGCCTTCTAGTGCTTCAACAATCTCACCTGCAGTGCGTGGGGCACTTGCCCACAGCACCTTCATCACTTCCCACTCGGCATCCGAGATCTTTGGAGTTTCCGTAGACATCATTCTATCCGCCTTTCTTTCCTCTGTATGACTACACTTGTAATCCAATATCCAAAATATACAAGTCAGCATCGTTTATGTCAACCCTAAACTCCCAGCTCACCACGGTTTATGGACAATGTACACGGAGATTCATGATTACGTACATTAATAGCAATAATACGGCTTTATTAGTCAAAGATGACTTCAAAGAGGTGGAACCTATGCCTATAAAAACAGGTAATCAATACATCGAACGAATCGACCGGCAAAAGATCAATATCTGGTACAAAGGAACACGTGTTGAAGGTCCTTTATCCAAACACCCTGCCTTTCAAGGTCTCATACAAACACAAGCCGAAATGTATAACATGCAGTGTGATGAACGTTATTTGGCGCAGATGACCTATCCTTCACCTGATACTGGAGATCCGGTTGGTTTATCTTTTCTTCCACCCAAAAATGCTGAAGATTTAGAACGCCGGAGAAAAATGATTGAACTCTGGTCCAACAGACACCACGGATTTTTAGGACGTTCCCCCGATTATATGAATACGGCCATCATGTCTCTGTTCACAGCTGCTGATATCCTTGAGGATCATAATCCGAAATATGCTGAGAACCTCAGAAAATACTATGCCTTCTGTCGAGATCATGACATTACCTTATCCCATGCTTTCATCCAGCCTCAAGCCAGCAAAATATCCGGCCAGATTGATGCTACAGAGGATTCTATCGCTGCTAAAGTCGTAGAAATCAATGATCAAGGGATGTTTGTTACCGGTGCTTTTATGATGGCAACACAGGGAGCTACCTGCGATGAAATGCTTGTATTCCCAACTCCCTCACCCTCACTTGTGGATGATGATAATCCCTTTGCGTTTGCCTTTGCGGTGCCTAATGATCTGCCTGGGATGACTTTTTTTTGCCGTGAAAGCTACGCTGCCTCATCCACCTACGACCATCCGTTAAGTTCAAGATATGAAGAAATGGATACCCTTGTTATCTTTGACCGTGTACTTATCCCTCATGATCGTATATTTTATTATGGCGATGAGAGGTACTGTTCCCGATTATTCGGCGAAAGTAACTTTCATACGCATATGGCCCACCAAATTATCACCCGCTATATTGCAAAGACCGAGTTTTTTCTTGGTATGCTAGAGAGTTTGGCGGAAGAACAAAATGCTGTCCTTGAGGCCTACACGATTTTGCCTATTTCCAGAATATTAACCTATTTAGAAACTTTCAAAGCCTTAAGACTTGCAGCGGAAATAGGGGCTTCGCTCGACAAATTTGGATATCTCGTTCCAGATAAAGGTCCACTGTTGGCTTCAACCATTCACTTTTCAGAGTTTTATCCAGAGATGGTTGAAATGGTTCAAAACCTCAGTTCAAGCGGGCTCATCATGATCCCCTCTGAAGCCGACTTTACATCAAGCGCTGGTTCGTATCTTTATGAGTATTTGAAGGGAAATATCTCGGATGCGTGGTATCGAAATGCCTTATTCCGGCTGGCTTGGGAACTAGGAGCGGGTGCATTCGGAGGTCGTCAAACCCAGTTTGAGCGGTTATTTTTCGGCAACTCCCAAACAGTGGCCTGGCGTATGTACAACAGCTATGATAATCACGAGTATTTTCGTCAAATCGTTCACGAATTTATTGCCCCTGATGCCCACTTGTCTAAGTCAACAACAGATGGAATTTCCAATTAATCAAGAGTTGCGAAGGTTTATAATGATGTTTTTCAGGATTGATTAAGAGACTGCTTCCGCTCTCTTTTTCAGTCCTTTTTGAGCTTTATCAACAAACCAAATTAGGAAGAACTAGATGCTTTTTCATACCTGCACTGGACAATTCTGTAATAAGTTGTTTATAGTTTATTAGCATTAGGAAGTGATTTGCTAGCTTAGGAGGGAACAATGAACTATGGGCCATATCATAGTCGTAGAAGATGAACGTGCAATCAGTGACTTAATTACTATGAATCTAAAATTAGTCGGACATACCTATAGCAAGGCTTATCGCGGGCTGGAGGTTATTGAACTGCTGGAACGTGAAAAGGCCGATTTAATTCTGCTCGATATAATGCTGCCCGAACTGGACGGTTTTGAGATCATGCAGCGGATTGCTCACTTACAAATTCCGGTGATTCTGATCACCGCAAAAGATTCACTGGCTGATCGCATCAAAGGCTTTGAACTGGGCGCCGATGATTATATTATTAAACCTTTTGAAATCCTTGAATTGTTGGCAAGAATCAATGTAGTGTTACGTAGGAGCGAAAAAGGCATTTCCAATTTTCTCTGTGAAAACGTTGAGGTACGTTATCTTGAGAGGCTTGTGATGGTGGATCAGATACCCGTAGATTTAACCGCTAGGGAATTTGAGCTGCTTGAGGTCCTTATCCGCAACAGAAATATTGCTTTATCAAGGGAAAAGTTGCTGGAATTAGCCTGGGGCTATGATTTTGAAGGAGATACCCGTACCGTAGATGTTCACATCAGACAGCTGCGCAAAAAACTAGGCTGGGAAGAACGAATTAAAACCGTATTTAAGCTTGGTTACCGCTTGGAAGTTCAGGTCTAGTATGAGATTCTGGCATAAAATTCTGCTGTCAGTCCTCGCTTTCTTCATCGTCGCCCTAGATGTGAGTGTAATCATGATTATGAAAAAAAGCTGGCAGCTGAACATGGACAGCGAAATGCAGCGTGCTTCAAGCGAACAGCTATTAATTGCAAACAACATTTATGAAAATCTTGAATCGATTCAGACCCGTGGGGCCACACTTACCTCTACTTTAATCTCAAGTGTGGCTCAATCCTATGGTGAATTTTATCATAAGCAGGGAATCGGACTACAGCTCTGGGAGAATGACCAGCTGGTTTATCCGAATGCCGGAGTCCCATCAGTCTCAACACCGGAGTCACATTCTATTCAACTCTCTACTGAGCTCCCTGCTCCCTATCAAGCTTTGTCGATCGTTTATCAACGTGATATCAGTGACCTGTATGCTAAGCAGCATGAGCTGAACCGTTTTTTTGTAATGATTAACTGGATTATCGGTCCAATTCTGCTCCTATTACTCTACTTGCTGATCCGGCAGTTGACCAAACCACTTAAACAGCTTTCAAAGACTACAAAAACGATCGCTGAAGGCAAATATACCGAGCGCGTGCAGTTGCGCAGTAAAGATGAATTTGGTGAGTTAGCCCTGAACTTTAACCGAATGGCAAACGCAGTGGAGCAGCACGTGATCGAACTGTCTAATATGGCCGATGAAAAGCAGAGAATGGTCGATAACCTCGCCCACGAACTGCGCACACCTTTAACCAGTATGCAGGGATTTGCTGAATTTCTGACTTCCGCAAATATAGGCCAGGAAGAACAGCAGATGGCTGGTCAATATATCCTTAGTGAAACCTTACGCCTGAAGAATTTAGCCTTCAAACTGCTGGATTTGTCCGTCCTACGGCATCATCCTCTGACTCTGAAACAAGTAGACATATCAGATTTGTTCAAATCGGTTAAACAGATTGAGCAGCTTAAATTGGACGAAGCAAGCATCAAACTAGAAATGGATTATTCCATCCCTGCGGTTTGGGGTGATCATGATCTGCTAACTTCCTTCTTGGTTAACCTTGTCGAAAATTCCATTCATGCATCTCCGCAAGGGAGCACCATCCGCTTGCTTGCCTATGTATTGCAAAATGAAGCCATATTGGAAGTATGTGATTCGGGATTTGGGATGACACCGGAACAGAGTGCGCGTGTTTTTGAACCCTTTTATCGAGGTGAAAAATCGCGCACACGCGAATACGGGGGTGCGGGTCTTGGTTTATCTTTATGCAAGCAAATCGCAGATGCGCATCAAACTAGAATTTCACTGAATTCTACTTTAGGTCAAGGAACAAGTATCCGCATCTTTTTACAACTCCATAACATCTGTTCACCTACTCTATAACATCTATAGTTTAAGGTTAGGAAGATTCAGCATCATCCGAAGCAAATGGAGGTTATTCAAGTGAATAACAAAAAATTCCCCACTACTTTAGCTATACTCCTGTTCTCGGGGAGTCTGCTAATCGTCAGTGCAGTCATTCAAAACACCACCCATTTAGCTTTAACCAGCACCAAAACCCCAGGGGTGAAGTTGGAAGCACCAACGCCGGTGTCCACAGTGAATGACGATCTGCAACCGCAGATGAGTCCTAAAGAAATACAAACCATTAAGAATTTCATAGACATGGCGGGTCATGAGACTTCTGAATCCAAACGGACCACTGTCACACCGCCTGCTGCAGAGAATTTGAGTCAAACTGATGCCGTTATTCTGGCTGCTTCAAGCGTACGCAAATTATTCGATGTGGATATTGCCAAGCTGCAGATGCGGGTTATTCTGAGTGATACCCGAACCTCGCTGCCGTGGACATGGGCTGTACATTTCAGTCCATATAACGCCAAGACCCTAGAAGGGCAAGGTAAGGAATTCTGGGAATATGATGTACTAATTGATCCCATAAACGGTATGGTAGTGAATACGACCGCGATTAATATTGCTCTGAAAAGAACACCAATTAGCGCTTCTGCTGGCAGCACTATCTATAAAGATGCCCGTTGGATCAATGCGGCCATAACTATCCTAACAGATAAACAAAAAGAAAGCCGGAAAATTGCTACAGCAACACTGATCAACACTGACACCAATGATAAACGCGGCATGGTCGCTGTTCAGATGATGCTGGAAGATGGCAGCAGCTACACGGCAGAAATGCGTTATCCTGATCAAAGTCTGCGCTGCCTTACCTACGAGACTGCTCAAGTAGTGAAATAAATCAAAAATTGAATCAGCTCTTCACTAATCCTACTTTTATGTCGATAATTTATATTACATGGAAAAGTATGGAGGAGCATATGAACACTAATCGCAGAACCGAACCTTTTCGATATACCCTTAAAGAACCTGTAACATTTGATCTTCATATTCTTACTATTAACGGAATCCAGGTTCCTTCCAAGCCTGTAAGGGCTGTATTGTTCGACATCAGTCGATCGGGTTGCCACTTATCGTTACCCCTCAATATCAACCCAGAAAATAACCTAGTACGCATTGGCATGGAAATGAATCTTACGGATGAATCTATGTACATAGAAGGAATATTGAAATGGAACAAAGAACAACAAGGCAGTTTCCACTACGGCATTCAATTGGACATCCCTGAGAATGATGGTGATCGACTCCCAAGAGTACTTCGCATCCTTGCTGGAGAAGGCAAAATATTAGTTCGTTAAGATAACAAAAAAGAGTAGTTTTAATCTAAAAAAGCAACAACCCCGCGTTTTCATGCAGGGTTGTTGCTTTTTAGCTATTGCGATCCAAACTTATTGTTGTAATCCGAAATCGCAGATCACCATTTCATGGATTTTATTCTTGAGGCACATCCCGTTCAGGGGATGCTGCTACAGCTTTTTCTTTCTCCAGTACCTCTCTTAAATCATCTTGAATTCTGCGATTCCATAAGGGAACCCCTGAGCGATAAGCAGCTCTGCCCGTCAAATGCGCAGATAAAGGTGAGGTCATAAATACAAAGACAATCCCCAGTAGCAGCTTAGCACTTATATGATCTAGAAAAAATGCAAAATATAGAAAGGCCCCGCTCAGAACACATAAAACACCAAGGGTGGCACTTTTGGCAGCAGCATGTGATCTCAGATAAACATCAGGCAGCCGAATCAGACCATAAGCACTTACAGCACTAAGCAATGCCCCCATCAGTATTAATAAGGCAAACAGCAATTCACCGACTGTCTTGATCATTTCCATGTTCAAGCACCACTCCCCTTTCGATGTATCTGGCAAATGCCGTCGTGCCGATAAAGGAAAGAATGCCTATTAACAAAATAATTTCGATAAAAGCCTGCGTTCGGAGTAAAACAGAAAGAACGGCTACCATGGCTAACAGATTAATTCCAATCGTATCCAGTGCCGCTACCCGGTCGGGCAAAGAAGGTCCCTTCAACAACCGCCAGGCACATACACCAATCGCCAGCGCCATAATCGTAAGCGAGAGCATAAGAATAAAATGGATCATTAACGGGTCACCTCCAATATCGCACGCTCAAAGGTGTCACGGATATTCGCTCTGAACTGTGCGGGATCCTCAACATCCATGGCATGAATATACAAAGTCCGGTTATCATCCGATACTTCAAGTACGACAGATCCGGGAGTAAGGCAGAGCAATGTGATCAACGTAGCCACTTCCCAATCCGATTTCAGCTCTGTAGTATATTTCAAGATTGCTGGACGTATATTAAGCTCCGGTCTCAGAACAGCTTTTACCACTACATAACTTGAAACGACCAGCTCCCGCAGCAGCAACAGGATTAGCTTAATAATTGCCCACACTTTTCCTAGATATAATCTGGGCCAAAAACGTCGCATTCCGAGCAGAATGAGGATACCGATCAAGAAACCAATGACGAAACGTGGCCCAGTCCAGTCATTGTGCAGGAACATCCACAGGAATGCTATCATGAAATTCAATAATAGTTGAAAAGCCATAGTATCACTCCTTCATGACAGCGTTGATGTATAGTGCTGGATCAGCCAGTACAGCTCCGGCTTGGCTGACAAGTCCGTTTACCGTCTCCGCACCCACACCCATCAGAATTACAATCGCGAACAGAACAGCTGCCGGTGCCATCATAGCTTTATAATGAAGCGGTTTGACTTGTTCTTCCCTTTTCTCGCCACCCCAGAACACTTGCTGGAATACCTTGATCAAGGAATATAACACTACGAAGCTGGATGCAAGTGCAATCAGCGCCAGAGCCACGTGATTCTCGCCAAATCCACTCCGCACCATCATCACTTTTCCAGCGAAACCACTAAGGGGTGGAACACCAACCAATGCCAAAGTCAGTACAAAAAACATCCAGCCGGTCCACGGATAACGTCGGATTAAACCACCCATTTCTTTTAAGCGGTCAGTGCCTGAAGCTGAGATAATCATCCCACCCAGAAAGAATAATAATGCTTTGGCAACCATGTCATGCATTAAATAAAACACTACACCATTTAACGAATCCTGAGTCGCGACAGAGATCCCAAAAGCAATAAATCCTACACTGATGATGATATTATAATTAAATATTCGGCCCAAATCGTTGTATGCCAATGCCCCGATTGCCCCAAGTATCATCGTCGCCCCCGCCATCCAGGCAATCAATGTATGGGTGAGTCCCGGTTCTTGAATAAAAATCAAAGTAAAGGTACGAGTAATTGCATACAATCCGACCTTGGTTAGCAAAGCCCCAAACAGGGCTCTAACAGCCAATGGTGGTGCACTATAAGAATCGGGAAGCCAGAAAAAGAGCAGTAAACCTGCCTTAATCGAAAATACAATTAGCAGCAGGACCGCAATGACGTTCATTACACCGCCTTGTCCCGCCTCTGCTACACGCAAAGATAGATGCGCCATATTCAGTGTTCCTGTCGCGGCATATAAATAAGCAATCGTCGCCACAAACAAGGATGAGGAAATCACATTAATTAATACATACTTTAATGTCTCTCGCAGTTGACCCTTGGACCCACCAAGTACGATCAAAGCGTAAGAGGCAACTAACAGCACCTCAAAGCAGACAAACAAGTTAAACAAGTCCCCGGTGAGGAAAGAGCCAAATACCCCGGTTAATAAAAAATGGAGAAACGGATAGTAATAAAACCTTTCCCTGTCTTCCCCAATGCTAGCGAAGGAAAAAAACAGACAAGCCGCGCCAACAATGGCCGCAGTCAAAACGAGCAATGCCGAAAACATATCGGCAACAAACACAATGCCATAAGGTGGACGCCATCCCCCCATATATAAGGTCTGGATACCGTTTGTATTTACCTGATACACAATGAATCCTGCAACAAAGATATTTACAAACACACTGACGGCACTTATGATTCGTTGCAGACGTACTCGTTCTTTCAAAAAAATGAGTATAACTGCCGTAATGGCCGGAATCAGCAGAGGCAGCACTAACAAGTTGTTCATCGTCTCTCCTCCTTGGTTCCTTCCACATCATCGGTACCCGTCGAGCGGTAAGTCCGGTATGCCAAAACAATAAAAAATGCTGTTACTCCAAAGCTAATTACAATAGAGGTCAAAATGAGCGCCTGCGGCAAAGGATCGACATAAGCTTCCGCTTCCTCACCCAGCAATGGTGCAGCACCTGTCTTGAGGCCAGACATTGTCAGTAACAACAAATGAACGCCGTGCGTTATTAAAGTGGTTCCCAGAAGGATGCGCAGCAAGCTTTTGGAAAGAACTAGATAAACACCTACGGAAAACAGTACACCGATCGCCAGGGCAATAATAAGCTCCATTAACTATCCCTCCCGATCGTAAATATGATATTCATAGTGACACCAATAACAGCTAAGAAAACACCGAGATCAAAGAACATTGCTGTGGTCAGTTCTGTTTTGCCCATAAGTGGCAGTTGGAAATAGCCAAACGCTTGGCTCAGAAAAGGTACATCGAATAAAAACGAACCTATTCCTGTAAGAAAAGCTACAGATACCCCAACCGCGATTAACTTACGATAGTCGATAGGCAATACCTTCTCAACCATATCAATCCCAAAAGTAATGGCGAGCAGTACCAATGCGGCTGATGCCATCAATGCTCCAATAAATCCGCCTCCCGGATTATTATGTCCGGCGAAAAACAGATAAAGCGAAAATATTAGTATCATAACGAAGGCTACTTTAGCTACCGCTTGTAGTAACACATCATCACTTACAGAAGAACGTGGTTTATTATCCTTCACAGCCCGCTTCAGTGGGGCAATAGTTCCATCCGTATCCAGCTGCAGCTTGATCATGGAATAAATAGCAAGTGAGGCAAGGCCAAGCACTGTAATTTCAAACATGGTATCAAAGCCGCGGAAATCAACGAGCAGAACATTAACAATATTTTTACCGCCACCCAAGGTATAGCTATTCTCCACATAATATTTCGAGATGGATTCGAACGGACTACTGCCTAAAGCAGCAAGTGCAACCAATGTCATAGTTATTCCCATCCCGATGGAAATAATTAGCTTAGGCAAGCGAGACCGAAGTTTGAGCGGCTCTTTCTCCAGCTTAGGCAAATGCCGAAAACATAGCAGGAACAATGTAACGGATACTACTTCGACAATCATCTGCGTAAGCGCCAGATCAGGTGCCCGGAACAGAACAAAGAGTAAAGTAACCATATAACCAACCATTCCTGTTAACAAAATGGCTGTGATTCTGGAACGAACAAAGGGGATAGCCAAAGCGCCCACAAGCATAACCATAACAACAATAACTTCAAACAAAGAAAACGGAGCATAATCAGTTGTCCCAAGCGTTATTCCATCGGTATACCACACGGCTCCACCAATGGCTACGATCAGGAAAGCGAATATATACATCAAGTAATGGCGCATGGAACCTGTCATATAGGTGCCAGTCAACGCCCTAGACGATTTCTCGACCAGCCGGATTACTCCATCATAGACTTGATTTAAAGTGTAGCCACTGCCCCATTCTTTATCGACCAGACTCCAGCGGCCATAGATTCGGTATACAATAATACCAAGAATCACAACACCAAGTGTCATCCATATTTCTGGTGTAAAGCCGTGCCAGAAATGAATATTGACAACAAAGGGTTCTCCGGTCTGCAAGATTGGGTGAATAGCATTCATTGCAGGGATAATAAGTGTTTTGGATAATATATTCGGGAAAAAACCGATAAATATAGACAGCACTGCTAGCAGGCACGGGGCAAGCAGAAGTCCAAATGGGGCTTCATGCGGTTTTTTGTCCAGCTTCTCAGGCTGATATTTTCCGAAAAAGGTGTGGAAAACCAAAATCATACTGTATGCAAAAGTAAACACGCTGGCAATCCAGGCCAAAACCGGGAAGAGCGTAAACAACGAGGGAATAGACAATATATCCAGGTTTCGGATATTCAGAACAGCCGTAAAAAACATCTCTTTACTTAAAAACCCGGAAAATGGCGGCAAACCAGCCATCGAGAAACTGCCGATCATCGCTACCGTAAAGGTAACCGGCATAATGGAAATCAATCCGCCCAGCTTTCGCAGGTCGCGGGTACCCGTCTCATGGTCAACTATACCGACCATCATAAACAAAGAGCCTTTAAAGATGGCATGGTTAATAAGGTGAAAGATAGCCGCTGTTGTTGCAGCAGTGTAAAAGACTGAATCTTCCCCTACATAAAATGCCGCTGCCGATCCCATTCCCAGCAATCCCATAATCAGTCCAAGTTGACTAATCGTTGAATAGGCTAATAGAGCCTTCAGGTCCGTCTGCTTCATCGCCTGGATGGAGCCATAAATCAAGGTGATCAAACCGACGCCTGACACAACCCAGAACCACTCATATTGCCCCGCAAAAACAGGGCTGAAACGGGCGACAAGATACAATCCAGCTTTAACCATCGTTGCCGAGTGCAGATAGGCGCTGACGGGTGTCGGTGCCTCCATGGCATCCGGCAGCCAGATATGAAACGGGAACTGAGCTGATTTGGTGAAGGCGCCTAAGAGAATTAGTAGCATCGCCGGAATAAATAAAGCATGCCCGCTAATATCGCCAACCTCACTCCAAATTTCCCGGATACTAAAGGTGCCTGTCATTACATAAAGCATTAAAAAGCCGGCAAACATCGCTAAACCACCAAATACGGTAATCAACATAGATTTGAGCGCACCATACCGCGATTTTTGCCGCCGATGCCAAAAGGCAATTAACAGAAATGACGAAACACTTGTTAATTCCCAAAAGCCATATAACACCATCAAGTTATCCGAGAGCACAACGCCAAGCATCGCCCCCATAAACAACATTAGATAAATATAAAAAGGGGTTAACGCTTCTTTTCGCCGGTCCAGATAATAAATTGAATAGATAATTACAAGACTACCCATCCCAGTGATTAGCAAAGCAAACAACAAACTTAATCCATCCAGATGGAAAACCAAATCAATTCCTAGTGAAGGAATCCATGAAATGGTTTCATATCCCAAATCCCCACCTTTAATAACGGGAATCCGGGTTAAGAAATAAACAAACAAAACGAGTGAACCAGGGAAAACAAGCCATCCTCTATGAAGGTTGGGTGCTCTCTTGGACAAAAGTGCGATTACTAAGGCCATTAGAAACGGAACAAGTATGATTACATGCAGCAAAGGCAGTCCTCCTTTTCCACTTGAGCTTATCAAGTTGTGAACTTTAGTACTTACTTTTTTACCAAAAGCCAAAGATCATATGATTGGTAGGGCCTTATATACAAGGCCCCAATGTTGATAAGGGCAAGCCCGATTATAAAGAATCGGTCAATGTGCCATCACAAATATGCAGATATCTAGCCTTTCCATCTTCTTGCTCAATTCTGAATAAACCGTTCTCAAATTCTGTGTGTAGTTCGTGAAAGAACTTTCCCTTAAGCGAATACTCTCCCTGAGGTTCATCACTGAGCTGGTACTCAGCCCCGTTTTTGACCAGGTAAGCGATAACGCCTTCCTCATGGGTTTCTTCCAGCCCTGCACGCATCCGCTGCACAGCCACGACATGCAGATCCATCATTTTCATTTTACCAATGAGTTCATTGATGAAATTACGTTTGGTAAGCTCCTGCCACCGAGTTTGAGCAGATTGTCCAATGACGATCTGTGTGACCTCATTCTCTTCAGCAACTTCTACAATAATATCTGTTGTTTTTCGGCCTTCACGTTTCCGAATGATAAACTCTGCGCCAGCTTCATCGGCAAGACGTTTCCAGACCGTCATATACATTTCTTTGCTCTGATTATATTCATCAATATCCGAACTATCGACATTTAATACAAACAATGGCGCCCCTATAATTTCAGATAGTTGGACACCACGCCGGATTAAACGCTCCCCATGCGGACCATAATGAACACAAACCATAATCTTTTCATTGTGTATGACCTTCACCCTCCTGTAACATGGCCAAGAAATACAAAAGGAGCCCACTGGCGTTAGGCCCCTTGCGTAATTCTAAAACCCGATAAGTTATACTTAATTATATCTATTCCTATGTTTTTTGTAAAGTTTGTTGGTTATCATGGAACATATTTCTTTTTAATGCTTGTATCATGCCCTTCTCTAGCAGTTGTCATACAATGGTTATTATATATTCCTTTACAGGAATATTCCCTCCGTGGTATATTATCATCACAAACAGGAAATACCAAAAAGGAGGCGCTATAGAGCCGCTCAACCAGAGTATGTCATAATAGAGATGCGAATGAATTTAATGAATCGAAGTGATCTGTGTTTATGAATACTAACGTTATGAGTGCCTTAGCTGAGCCCCACCGCATGCAGATCGTTGAACTATTACGCGAGAATCCTCTAACTGTTGGGGAGATTGCAGAAAGTCTTCAGCTACGGCAGCCTCAAGCGTCCAAGCATTTGCGCGTCCTTAGTGAAGCGGGATTAATTGAAGTTCAAGCTGTTGCTAACAAGCGCATTTGCAAGCTCCGTCCTGATCCATTTAAGGAAATAGACGATTGGTTAGACTCCTACCGCCATATATGGGAAGAACGATACGATCGACTGGATGATTATTTACAAAAGCTACAGAGCAATGAAAACAATAAAAAATCATAGCCTCAGGCCGAAATTGGCAGGAAGCAAACAAATTTTGAGGAGGATCTATCCCATGACAAATTCTAACCCGTCCAACCAAGTGGTATCCAAAGTTGTTGATGGCAACACATTAGTATTAGAGCGCGTATTCCAAGCTCCACGTGAGCTAGTATTCAAGGCTTTTTCAGAGGCTGAGCATTTGAAGCACTGGTGGGGTCCAAAAGGTTGGACGCTTCCCGTATGTAATGTCGATTTCCGTCCAGGGGGTACTTGGCATTATTGCATGAAGTGCGTGGATAAGAATCAAGGGGATTTCTACGGTATGGAGTCTTGGGGCAAGGCGTTGTATAAGGAAATTACAGTCCCAGAACAAGTCATTTATACAGATGGATTCTCAGATGCAGAGGGTAATATTTCAAAAGATTTGCCTGAAACGCTTGTCCAGCTAGATTTTATCGACCTGGAGGGTCAAACGAAGCTGGTGAATACCGGTAAATACACTTCTCCGGAAGCCTTGCAACAAGTGATTGATATGGGGATGTTAGAGGGGATTTCCCAAACCTTCGACAATTTGGATGCCCATCTTGAGAATTTACAGAAGAATAACTAGAGCAGCTATCACACGATAAATAGGACGACGCAAGGATACTCTCTCCTGCTCGTCCTATTATGTTTATTTTGCAGGAAATAAGAACCTGATACTATTCGGAAAATATTGCAGGAAAAACGTGTCATTATGCGTGCCCAGCGGATCCATCTCAAACTTCACTCGCTGATCC
The DNA here is from genome assembly GCF_037963265.1 of Paenibacillus sp. FSL H7-0943. NCBI lineage: Bacteria > Bacillati > Bacillota > Bacilli > Caryophanales > Paenibacillaceae > Paenibacillus > Paenibacillus sp. FSL H7-0943. The sequence continues at coordinate 3,005,946 of NZ_CP150148.1, read as the reverse complement.
GCTCCAACAATCTTCTCTTTTAAAATATCATAAGCACGTTTGCTGTTAGGCACCATGTCCTTCTGGGCATTTGTCTTGTGGATCCCTTCCTGTTCACCAACATACATATAAATTCTGCATTCCCTATTTAGTCTTGAAGTCTCCATGAAATGAATGAAATCTTTAAACCATACAGACGCAGATATCAATATAAAATTCCCAACGGTAGCTTCAGTCTTGTACATCGCGTACAGACTTATTAATCCACCTAGTGAAACACCACCCAAAGCCAATTTCTCCGGCTCGTTAGAGATGCGATAGGAGCTTTTGATATAGGGTACAAGATCCTGATAGACATAATTCAAATAATCATCGCCCTTGCCCCCAAAGGACCAATCCTTAAAAAGAGCAGGCATTTCCCAAGGTGTATATTCATCATTCCGCAACTGAGAATCAATCCCTATAAAAATAACCGGTTCTGTTACTCCCTCTTCCATATCTTTCTCTATAGCTGTAATCGCCTCTTTGAACAAAAAATCTCCATCCTGTAAGAAAACCGCTGGGAATAACCGCTCCGGGAATAAATGGTATTCTTTCGGTAAATACACGGTAATCTGACGATCCATATGTTCAAAAAGCACAAGCTCGCCTGCCCTCATTTGGGTCATATCCCCACTCCTTAACAGTTCAGTACTCGAAACGCTCTACTCATAATCGTTGGTACTACAGAAGCGTGATTTTCATTGGGTGCAACATAGTGCTCAACCTCTAAATTAGACAAAGCATACTCGTTCAATTTTGAAAATAAATCTGCTGCGTCATCGACCATAAAGGATTCTTCACTTCCTACGGTAATCAATAATTTTTGTTTATCGGCTGTCAGCTCTTGACCCTTGTGATAGAACTGCTCCGCATACGTCAGGATTTCATGATCATTCCACCAAATGGATGGACTAGAGGCCAAATAATACTGGAATAGCTTCGCACGAGTGAATAACGTCCAGAGGACAAATAAACCGCTGAGAGAGTGACCAAACAAGGCTTGTTTATGCTGATCCACATTATATTTCTTATTGATTGCTGGCATTAACTCTAATTCTAAAAAAGCCAAAAACTTCTCAGCCCCACCATGTGGACCTATGTCAGCATTTTTCAATCGATCCGGATATACATACTGCTTCGCTGGAGGTGTGAAATCATAAAATCTTCTTTTGGAGACCTCTTCATCTGAACCATAATGTCCAATGCCAATCACAATTGCTGGTGCAATAAAAGTTTTCGGGGCATTTCTTGACTGCAATTTCACAACATCCCGACCCAATTGAAAATATGAATTACCATCGAGCATGTAATACACGGGGAAGCCCTTTTCTGGTGCTGCTTCTCTGGGAAGAGAAACCTTTATATCGTACGTGTAACCCATATACTGAGATTCAAGTTTCCATGATTCTGTGTGTTCGAGCTCTACTTGTGTTGTCATTTTTTCTGTACACTCTCCCCTACACTCTTGACTTTGCTAATAAATATAAGAAATAAGGAATTCCAATAATCGAAACGACTATACCCACGGGTAACTCTGCCGGCTGAAATATTGTTTTGGCAAAATAATCCGAGATCACCAGCAAAAACATCCCTACCACTGCACTGGATAACATAATATAGCGGTGATTAATCCCTACTAATCTTCTGGCGATATGAGGAGCCATCAAGCCTATAAAACTTATAGAACCGGATACGGATACACAAACACTTACGATCCCCACACTGCATAACAGAAAGATCAGCTTTTCTTTTTCTACAGAGATCCCTAAGCTCTTTGTACTGGAATCCTCCAATTGAAAATAATTGAGTAAATAGCTTTTTCGATACATTATAAATCCTAAAATAAGCACCCAAGGTGCGATCATAATGATATAAGTCCAGTTCGCGCTGTAAATACTTCCGACACTCCAAACCGCAGCCATCTCATAATCACTTGCATTCATTTTCAGAGAGATATACAACGACAACGCACCAAAACCACTGCTAATCGCGATCCCTGTCAAAATCAAGCGTTGCATATCGAGTGCACCATTCCGCCAAGAAAAAATAAAGATAATGACAACTGCGGCAAGCCCACCTACAAAACCAAACAGCGGCATGGCTAGTATCGAGAACCAGCTTTCTTTGAAAAAAGTAACTCCCGACATCTGAAAGAAAAACATAAACGCAACGATGGCAGCTCCTGCGCCTGCATTAATCCCAAGGATCCCTGGATCAGCCAGCCCGTTACGGGTAATCCCTTGAATGACAGTTCCCGCCATCCCCAGACCTATTCCTACTAATGAGGCAATAATGATCCGTGGTAACCGAAACTGAAAAATAACCAGGTCAAATTTAGCATTAGGATCTATTCGCAGCAGTGTTTTTATCACATCCATTACAGACATATCAAACACGCCATTCGTAAGATGAAAATACCCGGCCACAAGGGTTAACAGGATAAAAACTAATAATGTCAGCATATAGCGGCTAAACTGTATTTTACTTCTATCCACGCTGCTCTCCCCCTTTAACCCGAATTAAATAAAGGAAGAACGGGATGCCAATAAAGGCTGTTACAACACCAATTGGCGTCTCAAACGGAAAGTTAATATAACGGCTTAAGACATCGCAAAACGCTAAAAAAACAGCTCCAATCACCGCTGAGCAAGGAATGATAAAGCGATAGTCTATACCTACGATAAAACGTGTAATATGAGGAATGATTAGACCCACAAAGGCTATCTTGCCGACTAAAGCTACTGCTGTCCCGGTCAGACATATAACAGATATAATACTGACAATTTTCACCCATTTTGTTCGTTGACCCAAACTAATCGCGGTTTCATCCCCCAGGGAAGCAACCATTACTGACTTAGAAATACTAACCGCCAAGAGCAGTCCAACGATTATAAAAGGAACTGATAATATTAGCATATCTGGATTAACGGTATGTATTTTCGAGCTATACCAAACGCTAACATTTTGTGAGACTTGAAAAAACATCGCTACTGCTGAGGCGATACTACTTAAAAAAGTACCAATTACAGTCCCAATAATAGCTAACCTGACTGGTGATAAACCGTTTTTAACCAATGAACCAAATCCGAAAACCAAACCTGCTCCGATGGCTGAACCCACCATAGATAAAATAATCATCTGAACATTCGATAATCCCGGATAAAACACCATAGCCAACGTAATAACAAATGCCGATCCGTCATTTACTCCCATAATCGATGGTGATGCAAGATAGTTACGTGTAACCCCCTGCATTAACGCCCCTGAAACAGCCAGAGCCGCTCCAACTAATAAAGCGGCGATTACACGCGGAAATCTAGATGTCATAATAATGTTGTGGTCCACATTATTAGCATCGAAGTGTGTAATCGCCTGCCATATTGTCAATATTCCAATATCTTTAACACCATATAAGACGGATACAACAATTGCTAATACGATGAATAATGGAGAAGTTGATAGGATCAATATAACTTTCCAATTTTTTGTATTCATCTTATTCATCGCACCTTCGGTTTTACTTCAACAGGTTTTCAATTGCCGCATCCAGGAATCTTACTTTAGACCAAGCCGTTCCACCTTGTGCCAACGGATCAATTGCATTTACAAACACATGATTATTTTTGACAGCAGTTACGCTTTTGAAGATCGGATTCTTGAGCAAATCATCAAGTGCTGTTGCATTATCAGTATTCTCACTAGTCTCAAACTGCAAGAAAATATAGTCCGGATTAATATCCGCCAAAGCTTCTAATGAAAGCTCTGCTTGTGCCTCTGTAGAGGAGATCACCTCAGGAATGGCAGCACCCAGATCTTCATAAATAACCGGATTCAAATAAACGCCAGCAGGATACACACACATACTGCCCTGACGAATACGAATGACTAGAATGGATTGATCTTTCAGCTTTTCTCCAATTTCAGCCTTTGCACCCGCAGCTTTAGATTCATAATCACTAATAATTTTTTCTGCATCTGTGGTCTTACCGGATAATTGGCCTAATAAGAGCAAGTTATCTTTCCAGTTTGTTGAAATATGTGAATAAGGAATCATCGTTTGAATTTTATTAAGTGCGCCGGCCACATCTTCCCCAAACTTGGAAGACCCTAAGATAACATCTGGATCCAGTTGCAGAATCGCTTCATTACTTGGAGCAAATTTATCCCCCACTAAGGATGCACCCGCTAGGTCAGTTGACAGATAACCTGGAATAGCATCAGCTATTGCAAGTACACCTACAGGTTTCACTCCCAGTATGGCAGCATCTTCCATAGATTCGAGACTTGCTGCTACAATATTATTAATCTTTGCAGGCACGACATAATCCTTGCCCAAATATGTAACGGTTTGTTCAGTGGCAACAGCCTCCTGAGCCGCATTTCCTTTGTTATTTGCAGTTCCTTCTGCTGCTACTGCAGCATTATTTGTGCTTTTTTCTGAAGCTGTCTTATCCTTTTCATTGTTACCGCAAGCTGCCAAACTCAAAGCTAATACTGCTGATACCCCAGCTAATAAATATTTTTTCTGATTCATAATCAATCTCCCCATCTATATTTTATTTATCATTCTTCAAACTAAATTAATGATAATGAGAATCGTTATCATATTAAATCATATGAGAATAATTATCAATACTTTTCTTTGATTATATGAAATCTTGTAATTTAACAGATGCGTTGAATTATTAGTGAACATGCAGAAGAACCCGCACCAACTGCGGGTTCTTCTGCACTATAAATATGAGTCCATTTTTTTTAATCAGCGTTATAAAACTCAGATAAGTCACGGAACAACAATCCGCACGCCTCTAGTCTATTAAGTTCCTCATCCACATCAGTGAGCAAATTGCTTTCTCTCTCATGGGCTGTATTGATTAGCCACGGTTGTCCCTGTTTTAGAAAACAAAGATCATCAGGCAGCCTGGTCTGTACCCACGAGTACAAGCTGGTGGAATAGGATAAAAGAATATTGACGGCTTCAGGCGAACAATCAAAAAAATAAACATCTGCATAATGCCCCATAAGCCGAGTCCCCGGCCAATAGTCATCTTTTATGACCTTTTTGAGAAAAGGTTGCAGCTGTTCAAGCAATTCATAACCTACTGGTTCTAACTCCATCTGATCACGTTTTACTAGAATAAATTCATCACATACTTCCATAGCTACCTGTACCAGCGTCTTGTAGGTCTGACCCGTTGGCTCCTGCAAAATAGTATGAATAATAATGCACCCCCTCTACTTCTTTGTATTATTCAAATATTCTTTATGCATCCTACCCCAGCCACACATGCTATCCAAAACTGTAATTAGCGATTTGCCATGTTCTGAAATACTATATTCCACCCTCAAAGGAAGCTCATGATAACTCACCCGGTCGATAAGCTGATCCTCTTCAAGCTCTCGTAATTGTTTAGCTAACGTACCTTGGGAGACATCTGGGATAATCCGTCTAAGTTCACCAAATCGTTTTGTGCCATCTATCAATAAAATAAATAAAATGAGCGGCTTCCACTTTCCACCGATCTTTTCAAGTGTTGTAAGAACCCCGGTTAATCTCGGCTCCAGCAAATCCATGCGATCCCCTCTTTCGATAGTTATATAACTGTATGTTCGAACCAGCTAGTACGAAAAATCGTACCTAGTACGAAAAAAGTGCGTACTGTGCAGGTTATATTTTATAGCTAATAATAAAAAACAGAACTTAATAAGTCCAATTAACTATGAACGGAGAAGATAAATATGTCCACTATTTCATTAAAAAACCAGCGCATCGTCATTATTGGAGGAAGCTCCGGAATAGGGCTTGCAACTGCCAAACAAGCGGTAGAACAAGGTGCAGCTGTCATAATCGCTGGGCGATCACAAGATAAATTAGAGAAAGCTCAACAGCTTCTGGGATTCGATTCTGTTGAAATTCATTCACTAGATAATCAAAATGAACAGGACTTGAAGGATTTCTTTGAAAAAATCGGCGTTTTTGACCATTTGTTCACTCCGGGAGCCTCCTATGTTAGAGGACCGATTACTTCTAGCTTGGAGATTGCACACAGTTGCTTTAATGCAAAGTTCTGGCCGCAATATAATGCTGTAAAGCATGCCATCCCTTTTATCAACCCTACAGGCTCCATTGTTCTTATGTCCGGCGCATTCAGCCAACGTCCACTTGCAGACGGTGCCTCCTATGCAGCTTGTAACGGCGCGATTGAAAGTCTGGGAAAAGCATTAGCAGTAGAATTGGCTCCGATTCGGGTAAATGTCATCTCCCCTGGAACCATTCATACCAACTTTAATTGGGAAGGCGCAGAACAGGAAACTAGAGACAAGGCTTACGACGAATATACGAATATCAATATCCTTGGCAGGGTTGGTCATGCCGACGAAGCAGCACATACAACGATTTATTTGATGACCAATAGCTATACAACAGGAAGTACTTTATTTCCGGATGGGGGATATATTTTGCGATAAAAAACAGCTGAGTCAATAAGTTGGAACCGCTACTTATTGACTCAGCTTCTTTAGTTTAAAGAATCAGGGAGGAATTCCCTGATTATCAGCCAGGGGATCATTTCCCCTTAGTTACGATCATAGTAAATTCAAAAAAGGAGCATAATCTCAGTTGAATTTTAATTTCTATGACTACTTCGTATTAAAGATTATACTTATGGAATCCTCCTGAATCTCCTTAATTGTATATATACCGATTTTTTCAGCAGCGCTCACTAACGCTGAGATATACTCAGGAGTTGAATTTAATTTCCGAGCAGAAAGCTTCAGGTTAATGGAGAACTCATCCCCATGCTCGTCAACATCAAGAGATTTCACATAAACTTTAAATACCTTTACATAATGCTCATAGTTAACCAAATGCTCTTCAGTAACACCTTGAAATGAAACATTTACTTTCAAGGATTCCGGCTTCAGGAAGCTCACCTTACCTGCCTTGTCTACCTGCCCTACTTCAGGATTCAACACTTGATATTCAACTCCGTCAAGGATTGTAAAATCCATCCCGTTATCCATAGTGACTAGTAAATTAAGACGTATATCGATAGCTTCTGGTCCGATTAATGTCAGATAGTCACTTACTTCATGCTTGATCGTTTGTCCAGCCTCTTTCCCGGCGAACATAATCAATGGACTATGTACACGTCTATTCCATGACTTCTCTTCATGTGTACCCAAAGGGTCCATCTGAAAGAATAGATCCTTCCCTAATACAAATCCCTTCGACTTTAGTACAGTCACAAGCGGATCAATTGGCATTCCTTCGGTTACGCCCATGTCGAGCCAAATCTTCAATGCAGGCTTCCCGGACTCTTTCGCCAACTCATCCAATATACGTCCATTGCTTACCCAAGTGGCAGGGGATAAAGCCCCTATCGCTGAGAAGGTCTCCGGGTGCTGATACCCCATCCATAAAGCCTGAATAGCACCGAATGACGATCCCATTATCATCCGGTGATCCCGATCGGGAATGGTCCGGTAAGCACCATCAACATAGGGAATAACTGTATTGATAAAATATTGGGTAAATTCGGCTGCACTCGCTCCATCCGAAGGAATAGACTCATCCGGAAATGGAACATACTCCATTCCCCGTTCTGATCCATCACTTGAAGCGACTCCTATCACGATAACCTTCTCCATGGTTCCATCAGCAACGAGCTGATCAATGATCTCCTCAACTCTCCATTCTTTGCCTAAAGAGCTGGTATTTGTATTGAAAATATTCTGCCCATCGTGCATATACACAACAGGATAACGCTCACTGTCAGCTTCATACCCTGCAGGTAAATAAACAAATATTCTCCGCTCACCTATATTTTCTATGTACACAGTACCTTTTGCCGCCCCCACATTGGTTGGGTTCTCCGATGCATTAGAAGTATTGCTTATCGTTGGATTGGGGGTTGGTGATGTAGCAACTTTTTCATTTACATTTTCGTTACTGGAACATCCCGAAAGCGCTAACAAAACTAATACTGCAAACCCCAAAAAGCTCCATCTAAATAATCCATTTGAATGCATAGAACCCCTCCTGATTTTTGTTCAAACGTTTTCACAACTCTTATTATACAGGATTTATATGGGATTATGAACATTTTTTCACAAGTTGGGGAGCGTTATAAAGCGCTCAAGTTTAATTGTATTTCATACAACTATAATCAAACAGAAGGCTCGATCACTGGATATAAGTGTATTTCGTGCAGTTATTTTCTGAAATTACTCCCTTATAAGTAGATTCTCTAGTTTTTAGTTGTATAAAGTACAGTTAAAGTCAGGATTATTCTTTGGGCTCTCGAAATAACTGCACAAAGTACAGCTATTTCGCAGATTCCTTCAACATCCGACACCAAAAAAATCAAAGAAGCAATCAGTCAGCTTCCACTAGCTCATCATTTGCAAAAGCAAACCTCCCCGCAGACCAAAAACACCAGACAATGATTCTTCACGAACTGAAGGATCATTGTCTGGTGTTTTATTCAGATTCAGAAGGGGTTGTTTTTGAGACAATCACTTCTTTCCAATTAGTACTGTTGTCTTTCCTCGTAGGATACGAACAGCATTCTACGTTGCACATCCATAAGCATACGAATTACCCAACTTGCTAACAAGGCAACAACAAATCCAGCTACTACATAGGAGATATATTGTTGGGATAATGTCCAGTCGATCTGGAACAAAGCAAACACACTATTCTCTAAAATGTTCAAATCCATGGTTTGCAAGAAAATCTGGTGCAGCACAGGTAGTGTAATCAGGCCCAGTGCAGCCGCTACTACAGTTACTGTTATTGAAAAGAAAATAATACTGGATACGAATCGACCCATAATCAGCATAACGTTACGGGCAAACTTCGCTCCATGAAAACCTAACTTCATTCGTTGCAGGAAGCCCGCTCCCTCTAGCTGCATATCCGATCTGGTCTCTTCACTAGGTCTAGGAATATCTAACAATGATCTGACCAGCTCTTGCTCAAATTGTACGATGTAATCCAATCCCTTAGCTACTGCAAAAAACAAAGGAATTCCGATAAATATTGGGGTTAACGCAATGGATAACGTCAGCCCTGTCACCATAAACACGAAATATACAATCGTAAGCGGCAAAGAGATTAAGAAGTATAAAATACTCCGATATGTCTTTGGACTTGCTCCACGTTTGCGCGTTTTAGATTGGGGTTGTGATTCTGCTGGAATATGCATGGAATCAAGAGCTCCCATCGGCATAGTGTATAACTTATCATTCATTTCTATTGTCCTTTCTCTCACGTTTTTCAATTAATCTCATTATACGTGGGAAAAAGAAGGCTCAAAACAGTCTTGGGGCTGGAGTCATACCAGACTAAAGGCTAGGATTTGTTGCTTCGAAGCGCATAATTAACCAGATTTATGATTTTGCTAGGCTACAACCCCAACTTATTTCCCTTTTCCAGCCGCACAATCTGCTGTTCGCCATTATTTGCCAGCTCTCTGAACTGATTAATGGTTTCACGCATTTTGGGGAGAGCTTCCTGCTTATAAGTACTGATGGAATCGAGAGCGGATAGCACATCTGTAAAAGCTTGCTTTAATGTATCCACTGAAATACTTGATTCTAACGACTGTTTATGGATTTCCGCCCCTTGGTTTTTCAACATTTTTGAGGTACCGCTGATCAGGCTATCGGTGGTTTGATTTAAAAGTTCGATCTTTTTCAAAACAATTCGTTGATTATACAGCGCACTAGCTACCGTAACCGATATTTTCAAGGCAGATACGGTAACATTTCTAGCTCTGTCCACCCCTCTGATCAGCTCTTTATTATTTCGAATAACCACTTCTATGGCCATAATTCCTTGTTGATTCACTACAAGCATCTGTTGCAAATCCATGACACGCTGCCGCAACGGAAAAAGCACTTCTTCTGTAATGAACCGAACTTTCTCCTCATCCTCATCACGCAGCTTAGCGGCTTCCAGTTGCGTCTCTATCTCCTGATCCATCAGCATGCCGAGCTGAATTTCTTTTTGTAGCTTTTTTGTAAGTTCCCGAAGTGCCTGTTGCTCAAATTCCAGCGTAGTATTATCGTTCTTCAAAACGGTCTTACCCTTGTCTAAAGAAATTATAATATCTGAAATGACAGCATCCGCCTTTTGATATTTAGCAAAATAACTACGTAATGGATTAAAGAACTTCCCAAGAAAACCCGTCTTGGCAAAATCTACTGCACTGGGATCCAAATCCTTCAGCTGGAGATTAAGCTCCGTCAAACCTTTTGCTACTTGGCCGCCTTCATCCCCTGTCTTTGATAAATTCCCCACTGAAACCTGCAACAGGGAGTTTTTGTCCGAAGAGGATCTCATCGTTTCCAAACCGAAGCTATCAATGGATTGCAGCACCGCTTTCCGCTTATCCAGTGACTCTAAATTCAGATCCAGAATGGAGGAGACATTGTTTACTGCCAGTGTTTTCAGTTGTGATACTTCCTCAGGCTCAGGTTTGACCTGCTCTTCAATTACTGATTTCAGCTTTTCCTGACTTACGACTTCCATAGTAAACGACATAGAACCCCTCCTATAAAAAATAGCTTACATTTGAACATTGAGCAGGTTGCCGATTTTATAGACTACATCATCTGTATCTGCATTGATGTTGGCCGCTTCATTTATACTCGAAATACTCTCAAGCGCCTTGATATTCGCATTGTAGCCAATCGTGTAAATCGGGATTTTGTAGGTCTCAATAAGACCTCTGATATCATTCAAGGAATGCCCTTCATTGGTCTCTCCATCACTTAATACAAAGATCAACGGCTTCAAATCCGGATTTAGCTGTAATTCCGTTTGAAGCATATGGATGGCTACCGCGATCCCGTCAAAAGTAGCCGTCCCCCCATTTGCTTGTAGACTGTCAATCGCACCAACAAACATGGACTGCTGGTTCGTGTCATATTTTCCAATCGGAAGATTGATTGTAACGTTATCAGAGTAAGAGACAAAACCAATGCTGTTATCCTTGCCCAAGTACTTCTGGCCTGTTAATAAAGATTGCTTTAAGCGGTTCAAAGGTTCCCCGTTCATACTTCCTGAGACATCTGCCACAAATACTGCGGCGATAGGTTTATTGCCATTTTTCTTCTCTTTCCACAGCTTCTGAGCTGAGGATATGAGACTGCCATCCACTGTACTAAGCTCTGATTGGTAATCATTAAGACCATTGAAGCCTTTTTTCTCACCCAGCTCCTGGTATTTATCCTGTTCAACAAACTCAGCAAACTTCTTAATAATATCGAGTTTTTCCTGAGGAAGATCACCCAAAGCATAAAGCGGGCTGTCATGTCTTACACCAAAAGGAGTGAATACATACCCCCCTTTCAAATCTGTTGCATTCACAAAAATCTGGTATTCTAAGACAAAAGCATCAAGCTTACCGGTTTTTGCAGCCTCTCGCATCTGTAAAGTGGTTGAGGCAATAAAGGGAACATTTGCTTGGAATTTCTCAAAGCCCTGCACCGCTTGCTCACCAAGTAAGTCTGAACCGCCAAACGTCCCAAGCGCTGTTACCAGAAAGTTTAAACCCGTAGAACTGGCAAAAGGGTCGGTATAGCCCATTGATAATTCATTATTTGCTATGGCGTCTGTAACCGTCTTAACGTTTAAAGAACCGTATTTCTCTATTAGTTCATCATATTTCGCCTTACTGGTAACAATACCAGCTACATTTCCTACAAGGCGTTTAGTGATTAGCTGAGTGTTCATCCCGTTTGCTTTTACCATTTCGCCCCACAACTCATTTGATGGGGTAAAGGCATCTGGCACATACTTCCCAGATCTTATGTAATCTGTCGCTGTACCTGAAGCAATATTACGGATTTTCACAGAAACGTGAATCCCGTTCACCTCAATATTAGAGTTGTTAAAATCTGTGGCAACTTCATTTAGCCAACCATCATTACCCGTTCCTGATTTCTCTGTAGAAGAGAATATCTCTACAAAGCTATCTGTTGTATTGTCTACGGATACAGGAAACTTTGAGATATCTGGTAATGAATCCCCAATCGCAACAGGATCCAGGTCAATCTGGCCTTTAATTTGCTCAGCAGTGGTCACGTTTATGTTCTTATATAGCTTCTCAAGCTGCTTCCCCGCATCTTCGGAAGAAATCTGGGTTTTGGTTTTTCCTATATTAGAAGTCAAGGTGATTCCAAAATACACGAGAGCAAAAACTACCACCGTAATGGTCCCTAAAACTGCTACTGTTTTTCCTTTATTAGCCATACACATCTCCCCTTCATTGCTTATAGAATTTCGTCTGCTTGATCAGCTCATCGATTTCCTTCATACAAGGCATCTCTTCAACATCTGTATAATCTGTACTGTCAAGTAGCGATATTTCCAGCAGCAGCTTATCCAGCTTCAGCAGAATCTCTTCATTTGCCCCAAGATACCCTGTTACGTAGGCTAAATATTCATTGTACAAAGCTGTCTTTTTTTGCACCAGTTTATCTGAGAACTGCGAGGGTCTATGCTGGCTGGAGAAAAGGGTGAACTCTGAGGCATCAAATACACTGAGTTTATTCAGAATCCCTCGAATGTTCAGGTAAAAAAGCTTTGCTACTTCATAACTGACTGCATTAAATTTTTTGAAGCTAAGTTCAGTGGATTCGAATCTCTGACCTAAAACATCTAACAAGGTACTTCTCTTCTTTTCCATCCGGGATATCTGATCTAGAGCAAGCGCAATGTCTTTTTTCAGCACTTTGACATTTTTGTATTGAGTAAGCGCGGCTATATAATCCTCATAAGATTTCAGTGTTTTCACAGCAGGGATAGATGAAGGTTTAAACAATAAAATATAACTTCCGTAAAGAACAACAAGTAGACTAACAAACAACAATGTCACACCTAAAGCTATTTCAAATACACTGGTTCCTCCGATTTCCACCCCTAATAAACCTGGTGACAACACGATAATGTTCAGTAGTACCACACCGAGAATAAGTCCCAACAGCTTTATGGCTCTAAACCCGTTCATCACAACCACCTCCTGCATCCAGTCACTTCTATTGTATGGAGCAATTTCTGTTATTACGTCTCTTCATTTGCTATATGCTAAAAAAATAAGGAATTAATCAACAAAAAAACCTTAACAGGCAATAAGCCCATTAAGGTTAACGATCCCTATTTTATACCCACGCATCATTTGAATACCCGCGTTGCTCCCAATATCCCGTATGATCGCCTTCGATCAGCTCAATCCGATTCAGCCACTTCACAGACTTGTATGCGAACATCTTCGGAACGATTAACCGTACAGGACCGCCGAGATCGCTAGGAATCGGCTTTCCATCATGCATTACCGCGACCAGCACATCATCCATGTCGGCTTGTTCCAATGTGAGCGTATCCGTGTATACACCATCACCCGAATAGAATTTCACAGTCTTAGCTGTGGGCTTCACACCGGCCTGACTCAAAAGATCTTTTAGCTTGATTCCTTCCCAGGTATTCTTATAGACTGACCAGCCTGTCACACAGTGAAAATCACTCACCTGAACGGTCCGGTTCAGCTTTACGAACTGTTCCCAGTTCCACTTGAAATTCTGCTCCACAAGCCCATCTATCGTAAAAGACCAATTATTGTTCGTAAACTCCGGAATCGGAGTGACTGTATAAACACGGAATTGACCTTGCGCCCCTCCTCCGAGAGGGGGTGAGGATGCCGCCAGTGGCTGGGGTGCAGGCAACAACTGATTACGATCACTTTCGATCAGCTTATCAATTGTTTCGCTGCCCCCGATATTTCCAATTGAACTGCCGAGCCATTTTATAAACGATGGACCTATAGTGACCGCAAGCCCAACACCAATCGATCCGCGTATGAAAGCTCTACGTGTATAAACCGGCTGCGGGGTTTCCCGATGATTCGAAGGGCTACCTGTCTCAATGCCGCTTTTCACTACTCGCCGGCTCGGTTCTTTAAGCCATTTTACCCGAGTCAAAGAATGATAAATAATATAAGGAAGGCCTATCCAGGTCAATAAGTCATGGACGACCAGAGCAACGTTCGATACATGTGGACCCACCACGCGGAATTGCCAGAGTAGTACTCCTGAAACGAACCAACCGAGCAGCAATGAAAGTACAACGATTACATTAAAACGTTGCCAAGGCCGTTCCTTCAGTTGTTTCCAATGTTTCCCTGCCAGCAGCAAATAATAAATAACCGGAATAATCGAAGCGACACCGACCACGATATGAAGCCCTTTGATCCATACTCTGCCTTCCCCTAAGAAGCCACGCCAGAAGCCACCTACAAGCACAAGTCCTGTGAGTGTGAGCAACACAACCAGCCAGCCATTCCAGGTATGAAGCGCCCGAAGCTTTTTCCCGTATCCCTTTCGCAGCCGAGCCAGTAAAGGATTCATTACCTTTCCTCCTCTTCACTATGTATGCTCTAATAGCTCTTTCCTGATTCTACTCTAATAATGTTAGAAAAGACTTTGAAGCAGCTGTAAGAGGAACTCCACGCAGGGTAGCAATTCCTATGTTACGTTCTGGCAAAGGTGGGTCCAGAGGAATCTCGACAAGCTCACCTTTTTTCAATTCTTCGGTTACGTAATCACGAATAACAAAAGCAAGGCCAAAACCACGTTTCGCAAACTGAACAAGCAAATCCACACTTCCCAGTTCAAATTCAGGTGTAATTGTCAGATAATTAGAAGCTAAAAACTGATCCATATACTTTCTGGTGCTGCCACCCGCTTCTAAGCATAACAACGGATACTGCTGAATGTCTGCAAGCGGCATGGTCTTGTCCGCCAAATGACGAAAACCTTTGCCCCCTACCAGGCAATCTTGAAGCTGAGTACTTTTGCGAAAATCAATCTGTTTATCAGATGTCGGCAAGCTGACGATACCAAAATCAATTTTCCCTTCTTTTAAAAGCGTAAGTGTTTCTGGTGTCGTACGATTCGTAATATGAATGCGGATATTGGGAAATTGTTCATGAAATTGCTCCAAATAAGGCAACAGATAATATTTGCATAAGGTATCACTTGCTCCGATATGAATCTCGCCGCTGTTCAGATTGTTCATATCTGCGATCGCTCTTTCGCCCATGTCTACATGATGAAAGGCTTGCTCAATAAAGCTTAGCAGTACTTTTCCTTCTGTTGTTAGATCGACCCCGCGAGAAGTGCGAAAAAATAACGGGCCGCCCATTTTTTCTTCCAATTGTTTAATCGTGTGACTTACTGCCGGTTGTGTAATATTGAGTCGTTCTGCCGCAGCAGTTAAACTCCCAGTATTCGCTACCCAATAAAAAGAGCGATACCACTCCAAATTAATGTCCATCCCCACGTCATTACTCCACCTTATAATAGATATAACTTATATCAATTTTTCTAATGATTTAACTAGCATTATACTTAGTCCTGTAGCCAAAAACAAGCTTGGGAGGCGAAAACGCGTGACCGTAATTGCAATTGTAGGAGCAAACTGGGGCGACGAAGGAAAAGGAAAAATGACGGATGTGCTAGCTGCACAATCTTCCTTTGTCGTTCGTTTTCAAGGTGGTAGTAATGCTGGGCATACCATCATAAACCAATATGGAAAATTTTCATTGCATATGCTGCCATCTGGGGTATTTTATCCTTCCGTTACAAACATTATTGGACCCGGAACAGCACTTGATACAGAAGTATTAATAAAAGAATTGAAAGCTTTAACGGATAGAGGTGTGCCAAAGCCTAGATTATTCGTATCCGAACGGGCGCAAATCGTGCTTCCAATCCACCGTTTGTTTGATGAACTAGAAGAGGAACGTCTGGGATCTCAAGGATTCGGTTCAACAAAACGGGGAATCGCACCATTTTACGCAGATAAATATGCAAAGCTAGGCATACAGGTAGCGGATTTATTTGATACCGCCCGACTTGAGAAACGTCTTGAACAATTACTCGCTTCCAAAAATATCTTACTTGAGCATTTATATAAGAAAGCGCCGATCCAAATCTCGGAATTAATGATTCAGCTGCAAGAAGAAGCTGCACAGCTAGTGCCTTATGTAGCCAATACAACAGACTTGCTGCAAGAGGCTTATGCCAAGGGAGAGACTATCTTACTTGAAGGTCAGCTTGGGGCTCTGCGTGATCCTGATCACGGTATTTATCCTTACTCCACCTCCTCTTCAACACTTGCCGGGTTTGCACCTGTCGGTGCCGGTCTTCCTGCAGCAGCTATCACGAATGTCATCGCTGTAACCAAGGCCTATTCCAGTTGTGTCGGCGCTGGACCTTTTGTTACGGAATTAGAAGGGCCCGTTGCGGATGAACTTCGTACAAGAGGTGGCGATGCCGGGGAATTCGGGGCTACGACTGGCCGTCCTAGACGTATGGGCTGGTTTGATGCTGTAGCTACTCGTTACGGTTGCCAAATGCAGGGTGCCACTGAAGTCGTGTTGACTAATCTTGACGTGCTTGGTTATTTGGATGAGATTCCAGTTTGTGTGGCTTATGAGCTTGAAAATGGAGAGATCACCGACAAGTTCCCGGCTACGAATAAACTGAACTCTGCAAAACCGATATTCACGCATTTATCTGGCTGGAACTGCGATATCTCTCAGATCACCGACTTCGAAGATCTGCCAGAACAAGCTAAGCTTTACATTGATTTTATTGAAACCTCTATTGGCACGCGTATTACTACGATTTCCGTGGGTCCTAGACGCGAACAGGTCATTAATCGGATAACGAAATAATCATATACGTACTAAATCTCTGTAGAATTTAAAAGAAGCGCCTCTCTTATTAGAGAAGCGCTTCTTTATTTTATTCATGAGAAGGGCTGCCTCATACGTAGAAAAATCCACTTTTGAGACAGCCTCTTTTTGTGTACTCTTTTTAAATCAACACGGCATCCACTTTCGTCTGCGGAGCCTTGTCACAGCGTTTACAGACCTTAACGACTGCTCCATCCGTTTTTTTCTTGGGATAAAGCAGCTTAATACGGGTGTTCTGACAGATTGGGCAAGTGCCCCTCCCCCTTGATGGTAAATTCCAAAGTGCATGTCCACGTTTTGACTTTGCCATGAATAAACCCCTCATTTCGGCCAACAATAGTCAACACTTTAATTCTGAAAGTGCTTCTCCAAAATGATATGTCGCAAAGACAGGCTCTATGACTAAAGTAACGCAGAAGTTAGGAAGAATTAATTCGTATAAATCATGGAGACAACACCGTTCGTAAAGGTAACATAGTTATAATTACCATACTGCCAGGTCTCCACTTGAATGCCACTACCTGATAGTGTGGATTTACTTATTGGCTTACCCCAACTAAACTCCACTTGCTGCTTGGTCATCCCAGTAGCAACTATGCTCTTTTTAATCTTACTCCAAATCGCATCCGACCACTTATAGGTCTTAAATGGATCCGTTGTTAAGAAATATTCTTTATTTCCTAATGTACGGATCAACTCATCCCCCGACATTGTATAAGAGTTAAGAATTTGCCCCGTCGATAAAACCTTAAATGAAATGGCGAATTCACCTTCATAATCAGGTAGAATATCTACAATAGTGACTTTTTGGAACTTATAATCGGAGTCGAATTGATTGAGCCAATATGTTTTTCCAATGAACTTAACGAGGTTTCCTTGTTCTTCCTTCTTAAAAATCTGCGCAGTTTGTTTCGTATAGGCGAACAACTCTGCTTTGCCGAAGTAGATCTCCATCGTCTGATAATTTCCATCCCAAATTAACTCTGCTGACAGTGCAGTCTTTAAAAGCGTGGCAGGAAAAACTGTAGATCCGTCGATCTTTTGCACCTTACCACTCATTTTGACCTTCGCACCATTCACCATTGCAATATCGCTTCCGAGTTGAAGCTGTATTGGCAAATCACCTAGACGAATGCTAAAGGTTTTAGTTGCTGTATTAACTTGGACTGTTGCTCCCAACGTTTGAAAAACCGATTGAACCGGCAAATACATTGTTCCATTAACAAATGCACCTTGATCAATATCATGGTCCGCACTGATCGAAACTTTTATTGTTTTGGAATCTGATCCTGAAATGACCGTTACGTTCGTTTCTCCTACCGCTAAGGCTTTCATTGTGCCATCGGCTTGCTTTTGCAGCAAATAAGGCTTTTCAATTACGACATTTGCTTGAGCTAACGGAACGCGTTCGGAAATGCCATCGGCATCTTTAGCATAGATTTGTACCGGAACATTGTCCCCAACAGTGATTTCGGTAGCATCCATCTGAAAAATCAAATCTTCAACCTGCGGATTGCTTTCATTGTATGATGACGAAACTGAACTGGCACTTCGTAAAATACTACCTTGATCGTAATCGACGTTACGCGTATCTGCCGCCTTCACTGTATGTATTGGACCCAACATAGATACTGCTAACGCTGCAGTGATGCTCCATTTAATAGCTTTCATTTTCCTTACATCCCCCTCTAAATATATAAACCTTAATTACTGTATCACAATTCCACAATTTTACTAGAGAAAAATTTACAGAAATATTTTTTTGTATTTCTAGTGAATTTACTCCGTGATAATTACAGAGTCTTCCATTATAATCATGGATTAGGAGGTATTAACTCATGGAAATAATAGCCGACAGATTGATATTAAGAGATTATACAAGCGATGATTTTTCTTTTTATGAAGAACTGGAACTTAATCCTTTGTCTCACAAATATGAAAACACCGCACCAGATGCAAAACAAATTAAAGAGAACTTCCTTTCGATTCTGACTCAGACTACCTGCGATCCGCGTGAGCATTATGATCTAGCAGTATGTACAAAGCAAAATAGAACCCCCATAGGCAACGTAAGTATAAAGTTAAATTGGGAAGAGATCAGAGAGTGGGAGATTGGCTGGGTCTTACTGCCGGAATACTGGAAAATGGGCTATGCGACAGAAGCCGTCAAAACACTGATAGGCTACGCCTTTAGCTCTCTTAATGCCCATAGAGTCGTTGCCTATGCCAATGCAGAGAATCTTCAATCTGAAAAAGTTATGATTAGAGCAGGAATGATTAGGGATGGAATCCTAAGAGAGACTAGATTTTGCAATCAACAATGGTGTGACGAACTCATTTACTCTGCTTTGGAAAAGGAGGCTACATTAAATTGACAACAATCAAAGTTTTAAATGAAGGTTATGTAAGATTAGTAGATCATATGGGCTCAGATTTAACGGTTGCTAACGCTGCGCGTGTTTCTTATGCAAAACAATCTTTTGAGCTTAGTGATCGGGATATTAAACTAATAAAATTCCTTGCCCGTGAAGGACATACCTCTCCTTTCCGCCATGCCATCACTCAATTTGAGGTTTATGCCCCATTAATGGTTGCGAGACAGTGGTGGAAATACGTAGTCGGTTCTGCTCATTACGAAGGTACTGGAGATAGCTTGGAAGCCTGGAACGAATCCAGCCGCAGATACATAACAGAAGAACCCGTTTTTTATCAACCTGCTGCGGGAGAATGGAGATCCAAACCAGAGAATTCCAAACAAGGCAGTGGTGACATCATTGCATGGGAGCTTGGTGAAAAATACACCCGCGAGCTTCAAGAATACACCGAGTTAGGATTATCTAAGTATGAAGCCGCTTTAGCAGATGGTATATGTGCTGAACAAGCAAGACTGTTTCTACCTGCTTATGGATTATTCGTTCGTTGGTACTGGACAGCTTCAGTTCAATCTGTAGCCCATTTTTTAAATCAAAGACTGGAGCATGATGCTCAGAAAGAAATTCAGGAGTATGCAAAAGCAATTTTATCGCTGATTGAGCCACTATTCCCTGTCTCTTTTGATCAGCTGCTGACAACCGGCTCTGTAGATTAATTTATTTCCTTATATAAAAAAGAGCCGCCAAACCCTTGGCGGCTTTTCCCTTTTTACACTACCAACCCTCGTATAACTTCAAACTCGTCCCTACTGACTTCAACGAACCCGAGTGATGTATATAAATTCGTAGCACGTTCGTTTTCGATCCGATGGCCAATAACGATTTTGTCACAATGATGTTCTGCTTTAATATAACGAATTAAGGTATCCATACCCGTTCTGCCTAAACCCCTGTTCTGATATTTCTGGTCAATCATAAAAGCCATAATCCAATAACTTCCATCCTCAGGATCTACGCTATACACAGAGAAACCTACCAATTCTTCATCTGCGTATAAAGCGAGCGGGGTCATACCACAATAAGCTGCTTCTGCTAACCAATAGACCACTGGTACAGGAAAAATAGCCTTTTGCTCATCCGATACTTCTAATTGAGTACAAGCGTACCAGTTTTTTTCAGTGATATCCTTCAGCACTATATGTGCTTGAAAGCCGGTTCGTAATCGGTCACAAACTCTTTCTAATTTCAGTTTAAGCTGTTTCGCCCAATCCGGGAAAATAGAATCATCCGTATTCTCCATACACCGAAGTAATCTAGCAAAACTGTATAAGTCTGCAAATCTTTGAAATTCAGGTATCAACTTCATATACTCATCATCTAGCTGCTTAACCGATCTATATCCATTAATAAAATGGTCAATGTTTCTTCTACTCTCATTATCATCCGATTCCGTCAGGTCTCTTAACGCCGATGTAATATCCATCGCAAACCAGTGATACATAGAGTCATCAAAATCGATGGCACTGTAGCGGGATTCTTCTTGCATATAAAAGATATTATCCATCTCAAAATCATAATGTACGAGCCCAGTATGCCCAACTCCAAAAGGAAGCTCTGATAGCCAAGCTTCAATCCGCTCATATTCCTTAAGCGCCTTATGCTCCTCAGGATGCCTGCTCAATACGGAGTAAATAAAATTCAATGAATCGACCCAGCTTTTGCGATAAGGTGTGCTCGGTGCATAGGTTTCCGAAAAATTATGCAGACGTGCAAGCGATTGGCCCCATTGATAAAAATGAGGTTCCTTCATCTCATCAAGTGAAACATATTCACCCTGGGCCTGTTCAAAAACTACCCCGTGGTATCGCCCGTGATCCGTTAACAACGTTTCAATCCAATTGCCAGACTTAGAACGCACTGGAGAGACAGTCTCATAACCTTGTTCTAATAAATACATCATAAAATCCAGCTCTGCCTGGATATTGTCTGGAGAATTATCCTCTTCATGAGTAAACCTTAAATAAAAGCGGTTACCATTCCACTGAAAGGTATAAATAAAATTGCTGCTGGCCCTTACCATCTTTAAGGTTCCAGGCTCATGATTCCAATACTTAATCATCTCTTTAGCAGGAAGATCGTTCTCCGTTCCCCGCACCATGTTCATTAAAGTCATCATTGTCCGATAGTGCCTCCTGCTTCATGACGGATTTGATTTTGGGTTCCCCCATTAACATTATCGGTAAATTATTCTATTAAATCAAGGGAATTTGATAGGCTCTATTATTTCTGAAAAAAGAAAAGTGTTCAGCTTAAACTTCAGTTTGTCATACTTGATTTCAAACTCAGCATGATCTCCGATAGCATGAGAAATCTGCACACTTATCCCCAGCGTATTCTCCGTCAAGTACCACCTTATATCCGCTTCACTAGTATCTGCGTGCTGAAGTGAAGTCAACAATTCCTCATCTGATCTTTCAGTAAGAATATTCTTTTGCTCAATAATATCGGATTGAAGTTCGCTTTGCTTCAGCTCCTTCAAGTTAGACAAAGATCTGGCGCTTTCACCAATCGTTTCCCAGTTGAATTTCTCCCCCAGTACTGTTGTCCAACCTTGGGACTGCCCGATGGAGATTTGCAAATGAAGTTCCCATTATTCAACCAGCTACTATTTAAAATTTTTCAGGTTGTAACCGCACGAGTTCCCATTTAGGCTGCATCTTAGCCGTCCAATAGGAGGACAGGACGTAAATCACTTCATCATTTGCCAAAATCACCGAATGAATGGAACCTTTGATTGCGGTCTCCGCTAAATGCACTCCTTTTTGGGAAAAAATATCAACAACGGAGTAGCTTTCAATCGAGTTATCCATTAAGCGACTTTGAATAACGTTGCCGCATCGGCCGAGAATTGGCTGAGTTATTGCAAAACCTTTAGTTTCCGCTCTCCATAGCTGTCACCGTCTCGCGTTAAACAAATGAATTCCCCGCCGGTCAAATTTACGTATAAATTACCGTCAGCGCCCAGGGAAGGGCTGGTGTCAACGTAACTTTCCTCCGGTTGGTATATCCATTTCACTTCGCCATCCGGAGCAATGGCATATAACTGGCTAGAAAGACACCAATACATAACCCCATCCTGATCTATGACAGGGGGACGGTGCCCTTCTCCTTGACCCATCCGTTTCTCCCACAACAACTCTCCATCAGGACTAAAAACATAAAGTTTGGAATTCACATTTTGACCAACATATATGATTCCTTCACGGGAAATAACCGGATCGCACCAAAATATGGACGAGCACTTGTAAACCCATCTTATGGTTCCATCCGCGTCAAAAGCATAGAGTCTCCCAATAATTTGTGACTCATCTTCATATGTACACAGGTAAATATGCCCTACGCTGTTTACCACCGGCCTGCCATACGGCACACCATCCACTGCGGTCTTCCAATTTATCCGGCCGTTTTCGTCAACCGAAATGAGCTGATTATCTTGAATGTTATTGGTCGCAACCAAAATGGAGGCTGGGCTGATCAGCGGGGGGAGACATAAGGGATGCCTTAGTCTCCAATAGCAGCTCCACGGTGTCAGATTCAAAGCAAACCCGAAACAGTTTGCCATATTGATGATTAAGCTCGAAATCACCCTGCCCCACAGCCAAAATGGCTCTCCCTTGTTCATTCACTGTAAACGAGCTTAATCCATATGAAAAATCCGGCCGCCCCGAGTCAACAACTCGCTTCAAAACTGAAAGCGATGTTGGAGCTCTGAATCGGGATTGTCTGGTCCAATTCGCCTCAATGGGATGAATGGCTAATGGACGATAGCTGCCTTGTTGAAAACCGCCTATTCCTTCGTTGTTATTATAATCGACCATAATTTTCCCATCCTTTGTTATATAAGTTAAGGGATACAAACTGGAAAATTTGTATCCCTTAAGCCTAATTAAAATCTTAGCTAGGCTGGTTTGGTCAAACAAGTTATCCGAGCCGGACCAGTTAAGGTCGAATTTCCCCGAGTCTTTGGACACATTGAATTCGTCGTAGCGATATCGTGTGATATGCTCACATTAATGAATCATCATCATAAATTCAACGTAAAAAGCGAAAAACTGCTTCCCATAACATGGATTAGATGTGTTGATGGTTGAACGAAGGGTTCATTCGGCAGTGGGTACTGGGGCGGGCTATAACTAATAAAAGAAACCACATGGAGTATTATTCACATGTGGTTCTAACTAAATTATTTTAAAATTTAACCAATCCCAAAACACTAATCAATCTTCAATGGTTCAATTGTTTTTACCGCACTCAGGGGAATCTGAGAAATAGAATAAATGTATTCTATACAGTTATTTCGTAGGCAAATGCAATCATTTTGACTTTAGTTGCATTTTCTACAACTAAAAACACGAGAAGCCACCACTAAGGCTGTAAATCAAGAAAATAGCTGTACAAAATACACTTATACCCATCGGCTGGAGGGATTCGAGAAATATAGTTGTACGATGTACAATTAAACTCGCTTCTACGTATTGCTCCCCGTGATTTTCTATACAGATAGATGGTGAATAGCCCCTTATAGCTCTGCTCTCTTTACTTTATCGGGACTATACTCCCACATCTGCAGCCCCGCACCGATCATTCCACATAAATTACCATAATAGGCTGCTTCAATACGAACATTTTCCAGCATCGATGGCATTACTCTGCCCTTTACTTCCCTTCTAATGCCTTCAAACAAAAGTTCGCCTGCTTCAGCAACTCCACCGCCAATGACGATGACTTTAGGGTTAAAAATATGGATTAATGAAGCAATCGCGGATCCGAGCGCAGCAATCGTGTCTTCCATTAACTCTGTGGCCAGAGAGTCACCTGCCCGCCATCTCGCTATCACTTCCCGTGAGTCTACGTTCTCTGGGGACTGGTTATGTAATAAAAGCTTGTCGCGCATGCGACGTGCGATACTTGTGCCTGAAGCATACTGCTCCAAACAGCCTGTTCCACCACAAACGCATGCAGGTCCTTTGAAATCTACGGACATATGCCCTAACTCTCCAGCCCCACCCCAAGAACCGTGGACAAGATGGCCGTCTACGACTACCGCTCCACCCACGCCCGTACCAAGGGCAAGACAGATAAAGTCTTTTACCTCTTTGCCTGAGCCTAAATATTTCTCTGTTATTGCTAATACATTCACGTCATTATCAACGATTACCGGAAGATTAAACTGTGTCTGAAGCAACTCCTTCAAAGCTGTGCCAGCATAGCCAGGGATAAGCTCCGAAGCGGAGCGGATACGCCCCGCCTCCCAATCCATTTGCCCTGCTGATCCTACGCCAATTCCTTGGAGCTGAATTCCCGCTTGTTGTGCTGTTATTTCATCCATTAATGTCCGAATTGCTAGTATAATGCGATCCATTGTTTTCGTCTGTCCAACCAATGTGCTTAGGCTTACAGTATGTAAAACCTCCCCTTGTGAAGAGACGAGTCCGGCATTAATTTTCGTGCCGCCAATATCTACTCCGATCGCATATTCTATATGAGGATCATACCCTTCCATCGCGGACTCACCTCCGTCAGTCATTGAAATTGCTCACGGCCTTAACATATCTCGAAGTGATCAATTGTGGCCTAGTAATTGCACTTCCTACAACAACATAGGATGCCCCCGCATTCTTAGCTTTTGCTGCGTCTTCCGGTGTCCATATCCGTCCTTCCGCAACAACAGGAATGTTCACTAATTTGCTTAATTGTTGAATTAAGACAAGGTCCGGTCCTTCCTGCTGTGTACTGTATGGGGTGTAGCCTGAAAGCGTGGTACCGATGAAATCCACACCTAATTTCTCAGCGGCAAGCCCTTCCTCAAATGTCGAAATATCCGCCATAACCAGCACACCTCTCAGATGTGCATATTCTATTAATGGCTTTACTGACTCTAAGCGTTCTTCCCGATTCGTTACATCAAGCGCAACAATCTCTGCTTTTGCAGAAACAATCGCCTTCACTTCATCTAAGGTTGGTGTTATAAATATGGCTGATCCGGGAATATCCCGTTTAATAAGTCCAATGACCGGTACATTTACTTCTTTTTTGATAGCTACAATATCTGGAACACCATTTGTCCGGATTCCTATAGCTCCTGATTGAACCGCTGCTCTTGCCATTTTAGCCATTGTATCCCCACCATGAAGCGGCTCATGCTCAAGTGCCTGACAGGAAACAATCAGACCTTTCACCGGAAAGATATCACTTATTCGAGTCATTATTAACCCTATCCTTTCGCTTCAAGAATATAATCTAATATTCTATTGTTCAGAGCTTCCACCCGCTCCTGATCGGAATCCTTAATCGGTAAAAGTGGCATTCTTGGCTGACCTGTTTCAAATCCGCGCACACTAAGGATCGCTTTACACGCACCATATAATGAAGGAAAGGATAGCAATTCAACAATGAGATCATTGATGATAAACTGCCATTTCTGCGCCTCAGCCATCTCTCCTTGCACATAACATTGTTCCACTTTTAGGAATAACTCTGGCATCACCCCATAAGTTCCACCAATCCCGCCATCTGCCCCAATACTGCGGCCCGCCAAATACTGCTCATCAGGTCCATTTAAGACTAGAAAATCCTTCCCGCCTGCGGCTTTAAATTGCTGAAGCTCAAACGTGCTCTCCGCCGAAATTTTCACCCCGATCACTTTATCCTGAGCTGCCATCTTAATCAGCAAGCTTTTCGATAATTGAAAGCCTGTAGTTTGTGGGATGTGATAGATAATAAATGGAAGCGCTGTACTATTAATAATTGCCTGCCAATGACTTTCAACACTGTCCGGAGACAGACGATAATAGATCGCAGGAACAGCCGATACGGCATGTGCGCCAACTTTCTCAGCATGGATAGCTAGTTCAACACTGTCTCTTGTAGATGGAGCACCCACGTGAGCAATGATTGTAAGCTCTTTTCCAACCTCTGCTATAACTGCCTCGAGCATTTGTTTGCGTTCTTCTACAGATTGCAGCATACCTTCGCCAGAGCTTCCGCCAACATAAAGACCTTTTACTCCCGTAGAAGCATACTGACGAGCTAATTTTCGGGCTCCTTCTTTATCGATTTCCCCCTCAGCATCATAACTGGAGTACATAGCAATAATAATGCCTTTAAAGGATTCAAGATCATATGATTTCATAAATTACAGCCTCCATCGTTTAATTCATTACTATTAATTTTCGTTGTTATAAGAATAATTAGCCTTTTACAGCCCCCATAGTAATCCCTTGGGTAAAGGCTTTTTGGAACATTAGAAAAATTGCAATCATAGGAATAGAGGCTAACGCAGCACCCGCCATAAGCAATCCATAGTTTGTTGTGAATTCACCCCGAAGAGTCGCTACCCCAAGTGGTAATGTCATCATTGAAGTCGATCTGGTCATGATCAGCTGACTGAAATAATCATTCCAAGAAGTGATGAAGGTAAAGATAGCCAGTGCCCCTATTGCAGGCTTTAACAAAGGTAAAATGATGGTTCCGAACAAACGAATCTCAGAGCTGCCATCTATTTTGGCTGCTTCAATTAATTCTCCTGGAATCGTCTGCGCGAACTGCTTCATTAGGAAGACTCCAAATGGCCAGCCAATCGCTGGTAAAATAAGCCCTTTATACGTGTTGACCCACCCAAAATCTGCAAGCATCGTAAACAGCGGGACAAGAATAACTTGCTTAGGCAATGCCATAGCGGCAACAAACATCGTAAAG
The DNA here is from genome assembly GCF_037963265.1 of Paenibacillus sp. FSL H7-0943. Taxonomy (NCBI): domain Bacteria; kingdom Bacillati; phylum Bacillota; class Bacilli; order Caryophanales; family Paenibacillaceae; genus Paenibacillus; species Paenibacillus sp. FSL H7-0943. Next base: position 2,979,029 of record NZ_CP150148.1, on the reverse strand, counting down.
ATAATCCCTCGGCCAGGAAAAGACTTTTTGGCTAGCACATATCCAGCACAGGAAGAAACGATACAAATCGCTGCCATTTCACAAAAAGCAATGATGAAACTGTTAAACATCCAGCGCTCAACGGGATTCTTAAATAACTCGGTCCAGTTTTGCAGAGTCGGCTTAGCCGGAAACCATTCCGGGGGGATCGTTGTTGCCACAGTCTGAAGCTTAAATGCCCCTGAAACCACCCAATAAAAAGGGAAGATAAAAAACAACGTTGCTAGAATCAACAGGATGGTCGCTAATATTTTTGGAATCGTCAATTCTTTTTTCCATTTGCTTACTTTCTTAGATTGGCCAATAGGTGCTCTCAGTTCTAACGGATTCGTAGAATTCATGATGTCCCCTCCTTAATACTCAACATCACTGCCAAAGTATTTGAATTGAATGATAGAAATGATCCCGATCACAATCGCAAGGATGACACCCATCGCCGAGGCATATCCAAAATGACCGAGCATAAAGGCTTGTTCGTAAACGCCATACATAACAGTCGATGTGCTATACACAGGTCCACCCGAGGTGAGCAACTGAATTAGTGCAAAACATTGAAAGGTGTTGATCGTGGTAATCACGATAATATATAAGTTCGTTGGCATTAGCATTGGCCATAATATTTTCCGGAAAATCTGCCAAGGCGTCGCTCGATCAATCTCAGCTGCTTCTATGTAAGAAGTAGGAATGTTCCCAATAGATGCCACATATAAAATGATCGGCTGCCCTACAGAGGTCGTTATCAGAACCACGATAATAGCAAGCAGTGCAGTCCTCGTATCTCCTAACCAGGATATAGGCTCCATTCCCAAAAAGCTGGTCAAATAATTTAGAATCCCATAGTTCGGATGATAGATCCAGCCCCAAACGACTGTGATGCTTACGACCGAGGATACAGCCGGCAAATAGAACACTCCGCGGAAAAACGATCTGGCAAACTCTTTTTTCTTATAAATATTCATAGAGATAAATAACGAGAAAATAATAACGATGGGTACGGTGATGAGTACAAGCAATAATGTATTTCCCATCGACTTCCTGAAGTTATCATCTTTTATTAAGGAGATATAATTATCGAGGCCAATAAAGCTGAAATCTCTCAAGGAGTAATCAAAGAAACTAATATAGACCCCTTTCACCATCGGATAAGCTACAAAAAGCAGGAAAAACCCAAATGCCGGCACTAAAAAGAGATAACTCATCATCCAGTCACGAATCACATAACCTTTTATTTTGCGAACCGTTGTCCCCACAGTCCTTCCCCATTTCTTCGATGATTTAAAAAGAAAAGAGTGCTTCCCGCACTCTATTCTTTTGGACACCATTCACTTTTTTTATTTCATTGCAGCCTTTGCTTTCGTAATCGCTTCGTTTGCTTTTGCAGCAAAGCTGTCCAAAGCTTCTTTACCGGTTGCTCCTCCAGTTAAAGCACGTTGTAATTCAGGGAACCAGAAGGTACGAATATCAGCATATCCATCGGCAATGGTAGGTGCATCTGTTGTGAATTTACGAGCATACTCAGCGTATTTGTACTCTGCATCATCATAGAGACCTGTAATCGAATTACGAACAGACAAACCACCTGTTTGAATCAAGTTTTTCTTCCCCCATACAGGATCATTAGCAATAAAATCAATCAGCTTCTTAGAAGCTGCAATCTTAGCTTCATCACCATTATTGAATACAGCCATACCGCCGAGGTAAGGTTCAAGCTTAGGTTCCGATCCATCTAAAGTAGGGAATGGAAGCAGAACATCTTCGAATTCAACCATTTTTTTAGATACGTTCTGAGCTTTAAGTACTGCAGAATAGTTGAGTGTAAAGGCTAATTTCCCTTGTAAAAATAAGTCGTTCACGTCAGCAGCCGCAAGGGAAGCCGCACCAGAAACGCTAAGTTTATCTTTTGTAGCTTGAACGATCCAATCCAACGCTTTTGCAGCATTATCAGTATTGATAGCGACTGCGGAATTATCTTCATTTAGAAATCTGGATACACCTAAGTTAGCAAGATATGCACGAGTTCCTTGATCTCCAGCCTGGCTCTTCGCGAAGAATCCGGTAGGAATAACATCAGGTGCTTTTTCTTTAACAGCTTCCAGCGCTTTCTTATATTCTTCAAACGTCCAAGTTCGGTCTTCCTTATCCAGAGGAAGCAAATCTAGCGCGCCAATCTTCTCAAAAACGGTCTTGTTTACCGCCATCATAAAAGGAGCTGTATTGATCGGATACATAAAGATCTCTTCGCCAACACTAGACTGTTTCCAAAAGGCTTCCGAAATATCATTTTTCACTTCATCGGTCACCATATCATTAAGAGGTGCTAATAAGTCCTTTTTACCCCAGTCAATAATCCGTCCAGGAGCATCATAAATTACATCAGGTGCGGTATTCGAAGCAATTGCCACATTCAGTTTTTCAGGGCCGCCTTCAAAGGTGATCATCTCAAGGTTGACTTTAATTTCCGGATTCTTCTCATTAAAAGCTGCAATGATTTCCTTCTCATATTTGCCAACTTCACCATCTAAAGCTTGAAAGCTCGGAAAATTCCACCATGTTATTTCTACTGGTTTAGCAGCAGTCTCAGTAGCCGCGGGCTCACTCTTATCAGTATTATTACTTGGTTCATTGGCGGAATTCGCTGTATTCGTATTTCCGCATGCAACTAACTGTGTACCTAAAAGTGCGACACCAACAATGCTTATTAGCCCTTTTTTCATTGCTCTCATGTGCTACCCCCTATTATTTTTGTGGAATAGAATGCTTTCTCATTCCTTGCGCTAATCATAAATCAATTATAAATTCAGGAGAATCCCACTCCTTTTACATTTAGGGTCGTATTCTGACCTATACCTTCTTTCAGCCCCTCTTCAATGTTATAATACATTACATATTTCACCTATAATCATTTTAATTTTTAGCTTATAACTTACATTTGATGATATCGTTGTTGAAAAATCCACTATAAATCTAGTCTTCCGGAGGGATTTCATGTACAAGCTTATGATTGTAGAGGATGAACCGTTAATACGGACGGGATTAAAACATTACTTTTCGTGGCAGGAGCTTGGTGTTCAGAGTATTGTTGAAGCGGAGAATGGAAAAGAAGGCGTCGCTACCGCACTACGTGAGCAGCCAGATTTAGTGATCACTGATATTCGCATGCCCGAAATGGATGGTCTTCAGATGATAGAAGAGCTTCGCCAATTCCTTCCTGATACTTTGTTTATTATTTTGACAGGATTTAATGATTTCGAATACGCTCAACGAGCCATCAAGCTTGGGAGTGTGCATGCTTTTTTACTCAAACCTCTGGAATATGAAGAAAGCCTAACCGTGATTCAAGAATGCATGAACAAGCTGCAACTTAAACAACAAGAACAAAGGAAACGTTCTACTCTGGAAGGTTCACAACTTATAAAGCTACTACTCGAAGAAGAACAACCTGCAATTGACACTAATTTAATCGCTGAATTATGTAGTTTCAAAAGTAAACATTATCTGTATCTCCCTTTTGTTTTGGCAGGTTTCCCTATCAGAGAAACACCTTCACCATCCACAAGGTGGATGCGAGAACAGACGACTAAGTTCATACATCTTGCAACGGAGGCCTATCTCCCGGCAAGTCTGCCACGATCTATTTTTACATATGCTGCTAAATCCAAACTATACGGGCTAATAGTCATGGGATCACAGACTGCAACGAGCATTGTCCCTTTTGAGACCCAAGTACTTACTGAACTCGATCAGCATTTGAACAAGCTTACGTTAGAACATTATCTTGCCCTTTATCTTGCCATAGGTACAGTGACGAACGAACTGTCTCAAATCACTTCATTACTTCACGAGTCTGAAAAGCTGTTATATCAACGTTTCTATCAGAATGAACGGAATATATTCCATATCTCTTCTATAAAGGCAGGCGCCACAGCTACTAAACCAATGCTTATCCAACTAGATGACAACGATAAGAAACGAATAATCTCCTGCATCGAAAACGCCAATAAACAAGAGATTCTACAATTAATGCAACGATTGGCACAAGATATTTTGCATAAAACAGATGGCCATTCACCTGATCTATGGCTTGCATATGTACAAGAAATCATAAGTGTCATTATCCGCTTCGCTAATAAAAACCACATTCATAGGGATGGTGTGTACAGCGATAAACTATTAAACCTTACTTTTGTTGAGGATTTTCACTCCCTTGAGGTCATGTTCGAGTGGCTGGGGAATTGGATGGTTCATCTGGGGAACATATATACCGAAGGTCTGACGGATAACCATCAGCAGGATGTGATTATCTTTGAACATATCAAATCCTTCATTAGAGCTAATATTGATCAAGATATTACTCTACAAATGGTAGCGGATCGCTTCTTCTATAACCCTTCTTATTTAAGCCGTCTGTTCAAAAGAAAACTCGATAAGAACTATATGCGATTTGTAACCGAAATCCGTATGGAATACGCGCAGGAATGCTTAAAAAAACCGGAAATTCTAGTGACCGATGTCTGCACAATGTGTGGTTACAAGAGCTATAAGCATTTCGTTAAAACGTTCCGGCTCTTCACCAACATGACCCCATCAGACTATAGAAAACAATCGGGGTGGTAAGCAAAATGATGCAAATAAACCAGCCAAAAAAACGTTATCGGATGCGGCATGTCAATCGGCAGATTTTTGTGCTGATGATCCTGACCATTACTATTCCTTTGCTGATTATATCCGCGATTATCTATATTTTTTCAAATCAAGCCGTCAAAAATGAATATCAAAGCAGCTCTAATCTCATCCTTAATAATCTTTCTTTCAACATCGACCAGTATCTGCAAAGTATTGAAAAAGGGACCCTTAACGCCCAAGTAGATAGTCAATTACAAACCGCTCTCGAGCATTGGACTATCAACAAAGATAATATCGGGAATGATCTAAGTATTCAGTATGGAAACACGATTGAACAGTTCATCAGCGGGATTGAAATGACGATTAAAAATGTCGACAGTGTGCAGATTTTCGCGGGGTCACGTGTATTCTACTCCGCCAATTTCAATCGTGCGGATTATGATGTGAAGGACTACACCCAAGAGGATTGGTATTTACAGACGCAGCAAAAAAAGGGGGGCGTAATCCTGTTTGGAAGTCATCTCCCCTTCTATCGCACCAATTCCAAACAATCCGTCATCTCCATTGCCAGAGTCATTAATAAAAAAGGAAGCAAGCAGCCCTTAGGTGTCATGTTAATCGATATCCGGCTGGATTCATTACGGGAAATCTTAAAGCTGTCCGAGAATAGCAAGCGGAAATTTATTATTTTAGACGATAAGGGGGGCAACGTTTACAGCTCAGATTCATTGGAGACGAGTCCTTTAGAGCCAGTCCCTATCGACAAACAGGCGCTTAACACTTTTATGAACAATGACGCCGGGAGCTTATATGGTACTTTTGATGACAAGGATTCGTACATTAATTTTGTTACCTCTCCTTACTCCAACTGGAAGGTCATTCAATATATTGATGAAAAAGAGATGACTAAGCAGGCTTCTTTTCTTGGCAAAATCATTTTAACCTTGGCGCTCTTATCGCTTGTCACTGCACTCTTATTTATGTATATCCTCTCGGAACGCGTAACCAAACCTATTATTCTGTTAAGCCGGAAGGTGAAGCTGGTGGGGATGGGGAATTTCGATGTGGATTTGTACAGTAATCGTCAAGATGAATTTGGGGTTCTATATAATGGAATTCGTAAGATGGTTAAGGATTTGCAAAACTATATTGAGCGATCTTCGATGGCCAAGGCTCAACAAAAAGTAGCCCAGTATGGTGCGCTCAAAAGCCAAATCAATCCGCATTTTCTGGCAAATGTCCTTGAATCTATTCAAATGAAAGCCATCATCAATGGGCAAAGAGAGCTTGGCGAGATGGTGGGGATCGTGGGCAGATTGTTTCGGATTCATATCCAGACTGGGAAAATCACCGTTACCCTGCGCGAAGAACTTGAGCATGTCCGGCTATATGTGAAGATTCAGCAGTTGCGTTTTGGGGATAAATTACAGTACATGGAGCAGCTAGATCCGCAATGCGAGATCGTTAAGGTCATGCACTTCTCCTTGCAGCCCATCGTAGAGAATGCTATCGTACATGGCCTAGAAAGCCGCAGTGAACCAGGTCTGCTTGAGGTATCCTCGGTGATATCGGGGGAGGATATGCTGATTATCGTTAAAGATAACGGCATTGGCATCGAGGAAGAGAAACTTAAACAGCTGCGTTTCCGTCTCTCTCAACCCTCAGATACCTTAGATGAAGAACATATTGGCATTAAAAATGTTCATGATCGTATTCAATTTCATTTTGGCGAAAAATATGGAATTGAAATTTCCAGTCACGTAGGTGAAGGAACGACAGTGATCATCCGACTTCCCGCGTAATCCTAAACATTTTGCTCAGTAATGCCTAATTCAGGATCAAAGGTGAGCATTTTCGTCGCTATTTTATCAATAAAAAACCGATCATGACTAACTGTTACTACAGCGCCAGGAAAATGAATCAACGCCTGCTCCATCACCTGAATACTGGTTAAATCCAAATGGTTAGTGGGCTCATCTAAAATAATGACAGCAGCTCCGGAGAGAAGGCATTTCGCTAAAGCCACTCTGGCCTGCTGTCCACCTGAAAGGCTGCCAATCGTTTTACTCAGATCCATTTCCGAGAATTGCAGCATCGCTAGAAATTTATTCACCTTTTTCCGCGGTGCGTCCAGTCCCAGTCCATAAACATTTACGGCATGGCTGACGGTATCTTTATGATCCAGCTCATCCCACATCTGATTAAAGTACGCATAACCGACCCCGCGTTCCCAAGTCACTTCCCCCGATTCCGGTGCTTCTTGTCCAGTCAGTACCTTGATGAGTGTCGACTTTCCGCTGCCGTTCGGACCCACGATAGCTATCCGGTCTTCCTTTTGAATATCGAAGCTAATGTTCTGGAAAATGGAGCGGCCATCATAACTTTGTCCAATCCGCTTCACTTCCCCCAGCTTGTCAGGAAAACGTAAATTACTATAAATATCAGTGATTAATACGTTAACTGGATGAGGTTCCACTCGTTTTTTCATATCCGTTAGCTTACGGGATAGACGGTCCTTAGAAGACTTCTTACTACCACGGTTTTCAATGGCCTCGGACTCCATAAGGAGAAGTTCTTCTTCCCACTCAAATTGCCGATCGAGCACTTTTTTACGCATCTTCTTTTTACGAACGTAATCGGTATAATTGCCTTCATATTCCTGAAAATGATAGTTCTCGATTTCTATCGTCCGCGTGACCACTCTGTCAATAAATTGCCGATCATGAGAAACCAGAAGCATCGCCCCATTGAAACGGTGCAACCACTGCTCCAACCATACGATCCCTTCCATATCCAAAAAATTAGTAGGCTCATCGAGCAATACAACATCGGGCGCTTCAATTAAGACTTTAGCCAGTGCCGCGCGGTTCCTCCAGCCTCCGGATAACTCCTCTACAGGTTGATGCCGCGATCTCTCATCAAATCCTAATTTAGTCAGCACCGTATTGATTTCTACAGATACATTCCAGCCATCCAAATGCTCCATTTGTTCAAAAAGCTCAGCTTGGCGCTCTAAAAGTGCATTCATCTGGACATCATCCGACACCTGCCCAAGCTGTTCTCCTATTTGGTTAAGCTCCTGTTCAATGCGTGCTACCTCTTCGAAGCAAAGTTCTAACTCTTGTTGTACAGACAAAGACCCGGAAAGCTCCGAAAATTGAGAGAAGTAGCTGATCTTCACATTGGGATCTAATTCTACTTTTCCTGCCGTTGGCTCCTCTTTTCCCATGATTAGCTTAAAAACAGTAGATTTACCTGCTCCATTTCGTCCGATTAAGCCAATACGTTCGCCCTTGCTCACACGAAAATAAATATCTCGAAAGATCAATGTATTCTCATATTTCTTAGTTACGTTCTCCATTCGGATTACGCTCAAGTCTATCACTCCTAGTTCGTATAGATCAGAATTCATCGTTGAATACCCAAAAAGCTATTATAGCACTAATTAAAAAAAGGACTTTATAATCATATTATTACTTATATTTATTTCCGATATATGTATTTATATTAATATAAATTTATAAATACATAAGGAGGATTACAATGAGTTTGCTAAAATCATTCAAGAAAAATGCTAGTGTTATTATGTGCATTACCCTGCTCTTTTCTCTTTTTATTGTGTATCCGGCAAGTGCTTCTACCTTCTTCCAAGACCGTTTTGAAGAGGGCGATAATCTATGGACATCCACTAGTGGGAATTGGACTATTGTTGAGGACGAAGGCAACAGCGTATATTACCAGTCTGCCACAAAAGAAGGACGTACTTCTGCAGGTGATCCAGCCTGGAGCGATTACACTGTGGAAGCGGATGTAAAAGTTGTTGATTTTAATGGCTCAAACAGAACTTATGTTGCAGGCAGATACATAGATGGAAATAATTTTTATGCAGCTTCTTTGTATAATAATAATGATGGCATGCTGGAAATCAGAAAGAAAGTTTCTGGATCTACTTCAACTTTGTCCAGCAAACCTTACGCTCTGCAAACAGGAGTTTGGTATAATGTAAAACTCGAAATGAGCGGAAATACCATCAACATGTATGTAAATGATACGCTGGAGCTCTCAGCTTCCGATTCCAAATTAAAAAAAGGTGCAGCAGGGCTCGTTACCTTTAAGACAATTACGATGTTCGACAATGTGACCGTTTCTGATACCATTGGCACTACGCCGACACCAACACCTACTGCTACACCATTACCGACTGCTTCACCAACACCTACTGCTACGCCATTACCTACTGCTACACCAACACCGACGGTTACACCGACACCGACTGTTACACCGATACCGACTTCTTCACCAACGCCTACTGCTTCACCGACACCTACTGCTACACCGATACCGACTGCTTCACCAACACCAACTGCTACGCCGATACCGACTGCTTCACCAACACCAACTGACATGCCGACACCGACTTCTTCACCAACGCCTACTGCTACGCCATTACCGACTGCTTCACCAACGTCTACTGCTATACCGACACCGACTGCTTCACCAACGTCGACACCGGTTCAGGTTAGTGAATATGATTTGGCTGGGTTTGCCACAGGAACAACAGGTGGTGGAAATATCCAAGAAACCAGTCCACTCTATAAAAAGGTATATACCGCAGAAGATCTTGCCACTGCACTGAGAAAAGGATCCAAAATAAAGGTTATTGAAATTATGAACGACTTGGATCTGGGATGGAATGAAATTTCTGATGCAGCAAAGATCTCCCCATTTAGCGCTCATAACAATGCTTTAACACATCCCGTATTAATAGAGACTGGTGTCAGCAAAGTGTCTATGGACAACTTCGACGGTTTGACCATTTTCTCTGCTAAGGGTGCAACCATTAAACATGCCGCTTTTACCTTTAAAAGAAGCTCTAACGTCATCATCCGCAACCTTGAATTTGATGAGCTGTGGGAATGGGATGAAGCAACCAAAGGGAATTACGATAAAAACGACTGGGACTACATCACCATTGAAAACAGCAACAACGTATGGATCGACCACTGCACTTTCAATAAATCTTATGACGGAGTTGTCGATGTTAAAAAAGGCAGCAACGGCGTCACCATTTCATGGTCATCCTTCTTAGGGGATGATAGAAACGCACACAGCTGGGTTACTCAGCAAATTAATGCTATGGAAGCCAACAAGGCTGCCTATCCCATGTACGCTTATTTAAGAAGCAGCTCAGTTGGCCTAAGTAAAGACGACATCATTGCGATTGCCGCTAGTCAAAAAAAGGGCCACTTAATAGGCGCAACAGAGTTTGCAGCTGATAATGCGCTTCTTTCTGTAACGCTCCATCACAACTACTATAAAGATATACAAGACCGCATGCCCCGCCTTCGTAGTGGTAATGCGCATGCCTATAACATTGTAATGGACAACGAAGATACCAGATTGGCTAAAAAACGTCTAACCTCCGCTATGGAAAAAGCGATCTCAAGCAAGGGGTATCATTTCGGGGTTACAAGTAACGGAGCCATCTCGACAGAAGGAGGAGCTGTATTACTTGAAAGTTCTGTAATCATTGATGTAGTGTATCCTCTTCGCAACAATCAAGCGGATGCAAATAATAGCAAATATACGGGTGCAATCGCAGCTTTAGATACGATCTATTCACTTGATGGAGCAACATTCAGAGGAGACAGTACAGCAAAGAACAGCCCTCTCTCCCCTGCACCCGCTGCCGTTAAAGCATTTGCATGGAACGGATTCACAACACTACCTTACAGCTACACTTCAGATGACCCAGCTAGTCTAAAATCTAGACTTACCGCTGTTGACGGCTCAGGGGCAGGCAAATTGTCCTGGTCAAACAAGGAATGGTTGAAAACAAATTACAGCAACTAACTCGACTAACTAATTACTGAACACATACTCCCATAACTACAACGAGAAAAGTTACTGACTTAGTAGTTGCCACACTAGCGTCACCTTTGCACCAAATTAGTGCCATATTAGTGCTACTAGCGCCATATTAACGCCATATTAGGACCACATTAGCACCACTTTTGTACGCCGAAATTACTCAGACGCTCAGACGGTGATTTACAGTTTAAAGTGCAGTATTTACGAGGTCAGATGGTGAGTTTACTGTGCAGTATTTACGAGGCCAGATGGTTCGGACTCAGGAGCCCTTATTTCGAAGAATCCGGGCATTTCGCAGTGCTATCGGACTCAGATGCAGCTATTCATCCCAATATGCTCATTTTGGGTGTGGATTTAGACCAATAAGAGCTATGCAGTCCGAAAACTCAGCAAAATGGTCAAAAAAGCCAAAATAGTTGCAATACAGTCCGTTAGGAGTGTTACGCGCGTGAGGAACATGAGGAGCATGAGAAACGTGAGGAGCATGAGAAACCTGATGAGCGTTATTAACTTAGTTGCCACATTAGCAACTCATTTGTACCGCACTAATGACACACTAACGCCACTTTTGTACACCCGAAATAGCTAAGACGCTCAGATGACGATTTTACAGTGCAGTATTTACGAGGCCAGATGGTTCGGACTCAGCAGCCCTTATTTCGAAGAATCCGGGCATTTCGCAGTGCTATCGGACACAGATGCAGCTATTCATCCCAATATGCTCATTTTGGGTGTGGATTTAGACCAATAAGAGCTATGCAGTCCGAAAACTCAGCAAAATGCTCAAAAAAGCTAAAATAGCTGCAATACAGTCCGTTAGGAGTGTTACGCGAGTGAGGAACATGAGAAACCTGAGAAACCTGAGGAGCCTGTGAAACGTGAGAAGCCTGTGAAACGTGAGAAGCCTGTGAAACGTGAGAAGCGTGAGGAACATGAGAAACCTGAGGAGCATTATGCACATACAATCCCGATAGGAGCATCAGGAGTTTGTTCTCATTTAACAAGTGGCGTGTTTGGTATTAAAAGGTAACTCGCAAAGTTAGTATAATGTCCCAACAATAACAAAAAGGCCGAACCAGCGGCCTTTTCTATATTACAACTCCCAACGCATATTCACTAATATCGCTTACCGCTCATTTTTTCAGAATATCAATATACTCTTCTTTCTCTCGATCTGCCCCCGCATTAAGTTTCAGTCGCAGTGACTTCGGGTGATCCAACACATTACTGCTGAAGTAACTTATAAATCCATCATCAGATCCACTACCAGAATTCGGATTAATTTTAATGTCGTGCTTCCCAACCTGCGCTGTTAATTCATAGGGGAGCTTTTGAAACAGTTCATTTCGGACGATCCAATCCGTTTTCAATTCCTCATTTATCGTAAATTTGAGCGCTATGCTTAACGGAGAAAGCTCGACTTCGGCTAGTTTTACTTCCTGTCCATCAATTATGAAAGGGTGGTCAACAACTAATGTCTCCGTCTTCAGCTCCCAAAACTTAGGATCAATAGAGAAGTTCACTTTTAAACGATCAGAATACCGCATGTCGGATAAAACCGTTCCTGTTTTCGGTTTACTTAACATTCCCGGGTCTACAGAGGCAATCTGAAAATCCGCCACTACATCTGTTGGCCTTGGTTTATTTCGGTCCAGTGAAAATACAGTTTTGCCGAGCCAAGTATATATGGTTCCCTCTGCGTGTGCTCCCATTCCGCCTCTATTCCCATTCTCCTCCATTACGTCTCGTCCAGTTTCAGCATCTGTCAGCTTCACACTATTTACACTGTACACTTCCTGACCATCACTTGTTGTCCCTGTATACAGCAGCATGATTTTATTTTCATCAGCAAGCACAGCATTTAGAGTAATTTTATATCCATTTGATTCAGCACTCTTATTAACGATTTGTACATAATCATTCCGGATTGCAGACTCTAGTGTAAGAGCATCAATATCAGCTGCAGCCAATGTTTTAAAAGGCTCCAATACGCCCCAATCGAACGTTTCAACACTCGAAGTCCCTTGCTGTGGCAACAGCTGGGTTGGATTGAAGAACAGCAAGCCCGCTATCATCACTGCAGCCGCCAGCACAGACATCGCGCTTTTTGTGAATATTAACCTTCTGCCACGTTTCTTGCCTAATTCCAAACCTGCTTGGATCGCATAGATTTGAGCGGCTGCATTCTCTATTTTTTGTTCTTGTGGGATACGTTCGGCATCGCTTAACATGGCAAGCTCCTCTTGACTACTCATTGTTCCATTCACCCCGATTCTTTATGATGGTTCGCAACTGCTTCAGCCCCTTATGCTGCCAAGTCTTAACCGTCCCCTCGGGTTTATTCATAATGTTAGCGATCTCAGTCAAGGTCATATCGTTGTAGTATTTTAGCAGCAGCACATGGCGATACTTGGGCTTAACCTGCTCGAGTGCCCACAGCATTTCCATCCGATGATGGCCAATGTGTGTGACCTGTTCTCCTATTCTTTCATCTACCAGCGGCATGGAACGTTTTCTCCGTCTTTGTTCATCTATGCAGACATAAATTAGAATTCGAATAATCCATGATTTGAATGCTTTGGGGTCCTTTAAAGTTTTTCTTTTAATCCAAGCCCGGCAAGTCATTTCCTGCATCGCTTCCAGCGCATCGTTTCGGTTACGCAAGTAACTATAAGCAATACTGTACAGTTGTTCTCTATGTACCAATATCGAATCGTAAAAATCCGTCTCGCTCCGAGTATCAAGAATCGTTACTTTTTTCATTTCTGCATTAGTCATCGTCATGTCCTTCCTTAGCCTCCTCTCTTCAACCTTTCATAGATTAAGACGGGGGAGGTATAGAAACGGTTTTTATTTCGTTTTGCTTTTTTTGCCCAAAGCTCTCTAAATTATAGCATTCTATAAAAATTGAACGAAAAATGTTATGATAGGTTAAATTGGACATAATCAATAGTACGCACTCAAAAGTGCCATAGGTGCTAAAAAGTACCCATACCTTGGAGGTTATCATGACAACAACATCTACAACAACTGTCAAGAAAAAATACAATATTTCTGTTGAAGCCACACTAGAGGTCATCGGAGGGAAATGGAAATGCGTAATTCTATGTCATTTAACTCATGGCAAAAAACGCACCTCCGAGTTAAAACAGTTGATGCCCGGCATTACTCAAAAAATGTTAACCCAGCAGCTACGCGAGCTTGAGGCAGATGGAATCATCAACCGAATTGTTTATAATCAGGTTCCACCAAAAGTAGAATACGAGCTTAGTGAATATGGGGATAGTTTAAGCGATATTTTGACTGCATTATGTAATTGGGGAGAACAACATATCATTAAACAATACGGTGATAAATACGCTGTTTTAGAGGATAACATCTTAAATAAATAAACCGCTATATCAAGGTAATGGTTGGAGATTTATGCTGTGAGAGTTGTACTTCAATTATATGCCCACGAAAAAAGGACAGCTGAATCAGATCGATTCAACTGTCCAAAGCTTTGATTCACCCGTCCCTTAAATGGCGCACAGGAACATAACTTAAATTACGCCCTCTCCTCCAATAGCAGTTGCTGTGAATGATATGGGTCCAAATAGATTAATAGGCAAGTTGCTATCATTCTGAATTACCAATTCATAGTTGTGGACTCCAATATAAGCACCATCGACCCACTGAGCACTTAATTGAATATCAGTAATTGTAGTAAAACGATAAAAGGATCTATAAATATCGACTCCAGCTCGTCGGATGATAACAAGAAATTGGCTATTAGCAAGTGCAGTAAGACTAAAACTACCATTTAACTCGACTCTACTGGAGAAAGAAGCCGGATTAGCCGGACTAATATTTACTTGTGCTGTGGCTAAACCCGCTCCAGCTCCAGGAATCCCTGCAACCGTTATAGCAGTAGTAAACGGATCTAACGGGATTTTTGCCTGTGACCCATAACTTATTATTGTCGCCATTTATCATCACTCCATTTCAAGGTTATAGAGTAGTATATTGTGAATCCGCAATGATAGATTGGACTAAATTCCTGATGATTATATACATTTAAGGTATACTTTGCTAGATCATATAAACCTAGATACCTCGTCAATCACCATACGATTTCCACTCATTGACAACACCCCTGTTCAGAATTACAATAATTCACATATCATGAACAACGATGACAAAGGGTAAGTAGACAGACGAACATGGTCTTCAGAGAGCCGGTGGTAGGTGCGAACCGGTGACCAGCGTATGCTCGAATGGCCTTTATAGTTGTTTTTCCGAACTATCTTAATGGATGCAGTAGGGAAAACCGGGGTTCCCGCCGTTATCAAGGGACCTGTATCGAGAATAAATTCAACCTCTCCATACAGGTAAGAGAAGATCGAAAGCCAAGAATCGTAAGGTGACACGATCATTTAAGGTGGTACCACGACAACTTCGTCCTTATTGGATGAGGTTTTTTTGTCATTTAAAGGAGGTGATGGCCATGGATGATGGCTGGTGGTGGCGACTCGAGTGTAACCAAATGCTAAATAACAGGAGGAATTTATATGATGAACGAACGTGTCTTAACTGGAGATCGAGTGACTGGAAAGCTTCACCTTGGCCATTACGCCGGCAGCTTGCAGACCCGAGTAGCCCTTCAGGAGCAATATGAAACTTTTGTGTTTTTGGCGGATATTCAAGCCCTAACGACCCATTTCGATCGTCCACAGCTGCTGGGTCAACATCTGCATGAGATCACACTGGACTATTTATCTGCGGGTATAAATCCGGAGAAAACAACTATATTTATTCAATCGATGATCCCTGAAATCGCAGAGCTGACCCTCTTGTTCTCTATGTTTGTTACTGTGAATTCTTTACGGCATAATCCCACGATTAAAGCCGAATCGAAAAATTCGAGCTTAGATGAATTGTATTACGGTTTTCTTGGTTATCCAGTTAGTCAGACTGCTGACATAACATTTTGTAAAGCAACGATCATTCCTGTAGGGGAAGACCAGCTCCCTCATCTGGAATTAACCCGCAAAATCGTCCGCAGATTCAACGAGCTGTACAGCCCGATACTGGTGGAACCCAGAGCACTGATCAGTGAGACGCCGAGACTTGTGGGTACGGATGGCAACGCTAAAATGAGTAAAAGCCTTGGCAATGCCATCGAGCTGGACTCCACTAAGGAAGAGATCATCTTTAAGATACGAAAAGCCACAACCGATCCAGCGCGTGTGCATAAAAATGATCCTGGACATCCAGATATCTGTCCTATTTTTGCTTATCATGGTGCTTTTCGCTCAGCGGGGGTAATCGAAATTCGTGAAGGCTGTGAGCAGGGTACTATGGGTTGTTCTGCTTGCAAACAGTTGATTTCGACAGCTCTAGATCAGCTTATAGAACCGATGCGAGAGCTTCGTTCCTATTATGCTACTAAGCCCAAGCTTGTGCAGGAAATCTTAATCTCTGGAACACAGCATGCCCGCAGCATTGCTCAAGAAACAATGGCCGAAGTACGTGAGGCTATGAGTCTTAACTATTTTTCAATCTAAAAATGACCAGTATAGGCACTCAAAAAAAGCCGGAATCTCATTGGAAGAGATCCGGCTTTTTTCTTCTCCTTACAACACCCAATTTCCCTTACGGAATACGGGTTCAATCGTGCCGTCCGCCAGCTCTCCGTCAATATCCAGCTCTGCTGAACCGATCATAAAATCGACATGAGTTAAGCTGACATTAGCTCCTCTAGCGACAAGCTCTTCGTTCGTAAGCTTTGTGCCGCCTTCAATATTTACAGGATAAGCACTTCCTAGCGCGAAATGGCAGGAGGCATTCTCATCAATCCCTGTATTGTAAAAAATGCGGTTCAAGCGAGAGATTGGAGAATCATGCTGCACTAAGGCTACCTCTCCTAGATAAGATGCACCTTCATCCGTTGCCAGCAGTGAGGTTAAATGTTCGCGTCCGGATTCAGCTTCATAAGCTACGACTTTCCCTTTTTCAAAAGTGAATGAAAGTCCTTCAACTAACCGTCCATTCAAATTAAGAGGGAGCGTGCTTCTAACTGTGCCATTAACGCCAGTCCGATGGGGCATGGAATAAATCTCTTCCGTTGGCATATTAGCTACAAAATATACGCCTTTATCATTCTCACCGCCACCCCCGCGCCATAAATGGCCTTCCGGAAGCTCTACATGCAGATCCGTTCCCGGAGCACGGTAATGCAAGCTTTTATAACGTTTAGCGTTCATTCTGTCCTGACTTTCTTTCAACTGACCAATATGCTCTCTCCAAGCAGCTACCGGATCATTGCTTCCCACACGATTCATCTGGAATACAGCTTCCCACATCGCCTCTACCCGCTCTTCTTCAGGAAGATCGGCAAAAACCTTGTTCGCCCAAGCACGTGTTGGCGCTTTGACCAGAGACCAGCTGATTTTGCTGTTCCGAGTATATTTGGAGTAGTTCTTGCGAGCAACAGCCGCTGCTTTGACTGCTCTAGATACCTTAGAAGAATCAATGCCATTAAACAGTTCAGGATCAGGTACTTTAATATGTAAGATGGCACCATTCTCTTCCGCGAATTTCTCCATCATCTCAGCCTGCCACTGTGGATAGTAATCGAAAGAATCCTCTGGGGCTTTTTCATAACGGATCCGTGTAGTTGCTTCATCGTCCCAGTCAACAATTACATATTTAGCTCCCGCTTCATAGGCTTTCGCTACAATCAAGCGAGTAAGTTCTGCGGTTTCTATCGGTGCATGTACCATAAGGACTTGTCCAGGCTGTACATTTACTCCAACTTTTACAACTAGGTTCGCATATTTCTCCAGCATTACTTCAAAATCTTTCATGAATTCTCTTCCTCCATCTCTAGGGTTGCTATAAGGACTCGGTCAGCTTCACTTCTTATTTTAACGCAAAACGAGGATAGTTGCGATTCGATTTAGATTCTCAGCTACTTCACTTCAGGTATTTCACCTGTATAGACACCTAGATCATTCTTATGAATCTCTACATTGGACGTTCCGATCTGCTTATCATTATGGTAAGCAATCACTGTGATCTTGGTATCCTGAGGTTCATCTATTTGCTTATTCCCCCCATCCATTGGACTCCAATAAATTTGATCTCCAGATTTGATTTTCAGCTCAAGACCTTTGTTATGCACCTTGTAGTCAGGGGGAGTCCATAACAATAAATTGCCGGATGTAGCCTGTATCTTAATAACATCCGCCCCTTCAGCAGTTATAAGCATAGGTAATCCTGGAGCACTACTATCAGTCACCCTGTATTCCGCTGTTGGGAACATAACATCCGGTTTCACCTCAAGTGATTGATTATTATGCCGCAAAATAAAGAAGAAAAAAAGTAAAATCGTTAAGCCCATGACGCCTCCGATGATTATTTTTTTCACTATTCAACCTCCCTTCCACCCTAATACTGTAACATATTTCCTTAATTTGGACAGTTATGAGCCAAATTAAGCGGCTCCCACGAGGAACCGCTCACTTCAATCCCTATTTTTTATCCACCTGTAACAGTGTCACTGTCTTCAAAGCATAAGTATGCATGATTTTATCCTCTGAAATTACATTCAACTTGGTCAAGCTTGCCACCTTTGCCGGATCTGATTTGGAGAGCAAACGCCACACTTCGGGGTCTGATAAGGTCTCATATAACTTTGCATCATCATATTCTTTGCGGTTTTGCACGACCAGCTTCACTTTATAGCTGCCAATTTCAGTCTCGTTAGTTTCCTGCTGACTACAATAATTTAAAATATCCTGACGAAGCTCGGCCAATTCTTTTTCAATATCCTTTTGCTTTTGCTTGAGCCGATAATACTGCTGAACCTTTTTCTCCATCCACTTCACGCTCCTTCATAGACATATGTATGCCGGAAACGTTCGATAAATTAGTTGAGTTCCCTATCATAAAAACTTATAATGAGCCGGGGATAGCTTATTTCCAAGTAGAGTCAAATTTCTTATAAAAACAATTCCACGGCAGGTGACTTATGTTTCATTCGTACTTTTTTCCAATTTCGTATGCGTTCATGATGTTTCCAATAGCAGCGCTGGTCTTCACACTACCTTTTCTTATCGTACAATACCGCAGACATGGCTATATACATAAGCTTAGAGCTTTAATCCTATATCTGCTGCTGCTCTATCTGATGAACGCTTATTTTCTTGTCTTGCTTCCTTTTCCATCCTCCCGGCACAATGCAGCACCTTCTGGGAGTATCGTCCAATTCATTCCCCTTCAGTTTATTCAGGATATTGTGGATGGATCGTCAATCATCCCTGATCAAATCTCGACCTACTGGTCATTACTGCGTGAGCCTGCATTTTTACAGGTCATTTTTAACGTTGCATTGACCGTACCGTTTGGAATGTTTTTGGGCTATTATTTTCGTACACGCTGGGTCGTGTGCATTCTACTATCCTTTGCCTTTTCCTTGTCCTTTGAGATCACGCAGATTACAGGAATTTATGGTTTCTTCGATCATCCTTACCGTCTTTTTGATGTCGATGATCTCATTACCAACACAATCGGAGGGATTTTTGGATTTCGAATTTCCATTTGGATCTCCGGGCTATTGCCACGTATAGAACAACTGGATACAAACATTGACCGCTCTGCCAAAAGAGTCTCCTATACCCGCAGAGGAATAGCTTTTCTAATCGATAGTATGGTGTGGAGCATCGGGTTTGGGGTACTCTTCGGATTCGATATAAAAGCTGCCTTCTGGATTGTAACTGGTATTTACTTCATGCTTGTTCCGGCTCTCACGGGCGGACGGACCTTAGGGAAATGGATGGTGCGGATTCGGGTGAAGAGCAGCGGGAATCATGCTTTTTTCTGGGCTCTGATGATCAGATATGGCCTGCTATATTGGGTGCTGCTTGGGATTCACGCTCTTTTGCTTGATTCCGCCCTTCTAGGGCATCTTTCCTCCGTATGGAATATGCTTATTCATCTGTTTGTTCTATTGATAGACTTGGCTTTCTTTATTCATTTAGTCATTAGTATATTCAAAAAAGAAACTCAGCTAATATATGAGAAACTAAGTCGAACTTCTCATGTTATTTCTTGGCCAGAGAAACGGCTCCAATCTGATGTATCCAGCAACAGCCCTGTAGAAAGCTAAACTAGTTATTATTTAAATGGTATTTTTACATTGGAAATTATTATAGAATTAGGAGGTGAGCATTCTCAAAATTTAGGAGATGAGCGTATGGAAACTACAAGCAGCTTGCAGTTATCTAGAAGTCTTCCAGAAAAACAGGGGATTTCATCAACCGCAATATCCCGCTTTATTAGTGCAGTAGAGGAACAAAATTTAGGCCTGCACAGCTTTATGCTACTACGACATGGTTATGTGGTCTCTGAAGGCTGGTGGGCTCCTTACAGGTCCGTTCTTCCGCATATGTTATTTTCCCTTAGCAAAAGCTTCACCTCAACCGCAATCGGGTTAGCTGTTACTGAGAAACTTGTCACCCTCGATGATTCTGTCCTCTCCTTTTTCCCTGAAGAGGCTCCTTCGATTATCACGGAGAATCTATCCAATATGACAATCAGACATCTATTGATGATGGGTACCGGGCATGTCGTGGATACTATGGACACCCTTCGCAAAAGTGCCGACGGGAATTGGGTGAAAGCTTTCTTCTCCGTCCCCGTCGAGAAACAACCGGGTACACATTTCCTATATAATACCGGTGCTACTTACATGCTGGCCGCGATCCTTCAACGGGTTACTGGCCAAACACTGCTAGAATATTTAGAACCGCGCCTCTTCGTTCCTCTGGGCATTCACGGTGCTACGTGGGAGTCTTGTCCACGTGGAATTAACACAGGGGGATTTGGCTTAAACATTACAACCGAGGATATCGCTAAATTCGGCCAGCTATACTTACAAAAAGGAATCTGGAATAATCAACGGGTACTGCCTGAAAAGTGGATTAATGAGGCTACTTCCAAACATATTTCCAATGGCGAAGGTGATCATGACTGGGCAATGGGATATGGGTATCAGTTCTGGCAATGCCAGCACGGTGCCTACCGGGCAGATGGCGCCTTCGGTCAACTCTGTATCGTGCTTCCGGAGCAAGATGCCGTAATTATTACTACCGCTGCATCAGACAGTATACAAGGAATGTTGAATGCTGTGTGGGAACATCTGCTTCCCGCGATGAAGCAAGCTCCCATGCCATTAGAGCCGGCTGCTTCTGTCCACTTGGTCGAACAATTAAAGAATTTATCTATCCAACCGCCACAACTGCAGCCCTCTTCATCACAAGAAGAAAGAATAAACGGCTTAACCTATAAGCTTGATGACAACCAATTTGCCTTGGACAGCTTCTCTATCTCTTTCAATAACAACGAAGCTGCAGTTACTTTCCAATCCAAGATTGGAGAGGAGTCTGTGATCCGTCTTGGTCGAGGGGAATGGCTCGAAAGCTTCGCACAGGTCATTGATGCTTCCTTGAACCGAATCATGTCCAGCTTTACTTGGGTTGCTGATGATCAGCTACAGCTCACTTTATTGTTTATTGAAATGCCTTTTTGCATAACTCTTGAAATAATCTTACTAGAGAATCAGCTAATTCTTAAACAAAAGTTTAATGTGAATATGGGACCGACTGAATTCCCTGAGATCATTGGCAGACTATAATTCTTAATGAATAAAAAAGGCCGCTTCGTCCTTTAAAGAGACTTAGCGGCCTTTTGAATATTCGATTCTAGCCTGTGAAATCAGCAAGCTTGAGGATGACCGGGCAATGATCGCTCCCCATAATGTGGCAATCAATTTGGGCATCGAGCAGATTAGGTGCAAGTCTAGAAGAAGCTAGGAAATAATCAATCCGCCAGCCTACATTCCGTTCTCTCACCTTCGGCATATAAGACCACCATGAATAAACGCCTTCAAGTTCTGGATGAAAATATCTAAAGGTATCTATGAAGCCGGACTCCAGCAGCGTACTCATTTTCCCTCTTTCTTCATCGGTAAAGCCAGAGTTTCCGCGGTTAGCTTTAGCATTTTTAATATCAATATCCTGATGGGCTACGTTCATATCGCCGCATACAACGACTGGTTTTAGCTTGTCCAGTTCCAGAAGGTAATTGCGGAAGCGATCCTCCCATTCCATTCTGTAATCCAATCTAGCCAGATCTCGTTTGGCATTTGGTGTATACACATTCACTAGATAGAATTGTTCGAACTCCAGCGTAATAATCCGGCCTTCCGCTTCCTCATCCTCTTCCATTCCGTATCTCGCAGAGATCGGCTTGATTTTGGTAAATATAGCTGTGCCTGAATACCCTTTTTTCACTGCATAATTCCAATATTGATAGTATTCTTCACCCTGTTCCAGAACAATCTGCCCTTCTTGCAGCTTCGTCTCCTGAACACAGAAAATATCTGCTTCTACTTCCTTAAAATAATCATCAAACCCTTTTTTCACACAGGCCCGAAGACCATTCACATTCCATGATACCAACTTTATCATTAACGTTTCTCCTTGCATTTTGCTTTGATAGTAACCAGTTTATCATATTACGGCCAGAAATTTATAGAGGGTTAGGGTCATCTTGAGCAGTTCCGCGAATAGATTTATATCCTAATCATTTATTATCCATGATACAATAGCAAAATTGACTCTATACAAATTTTCTAACACGTGAGGTAAAAAAACTTATGAATGCACCAAATCTTTTACGAGGGTTTAACTTTTTGTATTTTGCTCTACTAGCCATGTTTATTCCCTTTCTGCCAGTCTATCTAAGTGAACAAGGTCTAAGCCCATCGCAAATCGGCTTCATTATTGGAACTGGTGGTTTTGTTACCATCGTTGCCCAGCCTTTATGGGGGATGATCAGTGATAAAACCAAAACCATCCGCAAAGTGCTGTTAGCTCTGCTGTTATGCTCAGCGGTAACCGGATACTTTTTGTTCGATTCCAGCAGTTACGTTGTTCTCATTCTTTTTGCTATGCTGCTGTATTTCTTCTTGATGCCTATTGATCCGCTGACAGAAAGTTTGAATTTCCGAGTCTCTGAGGCGGCTGGAATTAGCTATGGTTCTATCCGAACATATGGTGCGCTAGGTTATGGTGTAATGGCTCTGATTACTGGCTATGTACTTGGTTTTTTCGGCTCTCATGGAATAGCTCTTCTGTTTGTTGCCATTTGCCTTATAAGCTTTATAGTAAGCTGGAACATGCCAGATGCCCCCGTCACAGGTAAGCCGGTCACGCTGGATAGCCTCAAGCACTTTTTTGGCAACAAAAAGACATTAATGTTTCTGGTGCTCATATTTATTAGCTCTGTACCCGCACGAATGAACGATACATTTATTGGAGTTTATATTCGTGAGCTTGGTGGCAGTCCTCAATTGGTAGGCCAATCATTTTTCCTCGCGGCAATAAGTGAAATCATTGTCTTTGCATTAAGCTTCTGGTGGTTGCGAAAAGGAAAAGAACTGATCATCATATCGATTTCCGGAGCCTTCTATTTCCTTCGTTTCTTGATTTCAGCTTGGATCATTGATCCACACTTGTTAGCGTATTTGCAGATTCTGCAAATTCTTACCTTCCCTGTGTTCTACTCGGCTGCTATTCAATACCTGTACAGCATTGTACCCGAGGAATGGCGTGCTACAGGGCAAACCGTCCTTGCACTATTATTCTTCGGTGTATCAGGTATCCTGGCTTCTTATGCTGGTGGGGCATTATATGATGCCTTTGGGGGTAAAGCTCTTTACTTAACGATCTCCGCAATGTCGTTTGTCGGCATGCTATTCGGATTGATACTGTATCTGATTTATCGTAAAAAAACGGAATAAGCGTACGAAAATAAACCGGGGATGTCCCAGCCGCTATCTAAGTGGCTATTGGACATCCCCGGTTTTTTCTATTAAAAAGTGCTAATTCACCATGGCATTCGCTCTAGCATTAATAGATTTTCAACATAGAATATCCTATCAAACGAAAAGGAGGTCGTTACTATGGCCATCGTATTACCGCTTCAATATTTCAATTTAGCCCCTGTCATTGGTAAATCTTATTATGAAAACCTTGCAGGTGGAATTAACGCTGCTGTTACAGTGAACAATAACTCCAACTTCCCAGTAGATTTAGTAATCACTCGTGTGAATGCTCCAGTTATCACATACACGATTCCAGCATTCAATAGCCTTACGCTTGCAGTTCATGCCCTTTTGGTAGCTGCACTCTTAAGTACTCCTGCTGGCACCACATTCGGAACTATTGAAATTTCAACATCAGATTTCTAATAGTGTAGCATTAAGCATCTCTAGCTGGAAGTACAGCTAGGGATGCTTCTCTATGTGAATCTAGCTTAATCCTTCTATTGTGTGCTGCTCCATAAGCTGCTTTAGCTTGGTTTCAGTATTCGAATCTCCCGCAGGAGTATAGATGCTGCAGCGTAAATCTGCACTGCCATGAACCTGCAAAGAGGTTAGATGAAATAACATTTTCCCCGCCTTGCCATGTCTGAATTCTAGTAACACATCCGGGGCCGAGCTAACCCTACTTTTCTCCCACATCTCATTAAAAGCCGGATGCAATTCTTTCAATTCCTCTATAAATTCATCATACCAATGATCCTCTACATACTGTCCGTAATACGCTCTGAAGATAGAAAGATATCCGCTGACGAATTGTTCCCAATTCACTGCTAAGCGCCTAAACTCCTTACGAACAAATAACAATCGGATCATATTCCGCTCTTCGATGGGCAGCTTTGAGAAATCAAGAAAAACATGGGCGGCAGCTTCATTCCAACCGACGATTCCGCAACGTCTATCAGAGATTATCGTAGGACAATATTTAAGTTCCTGTAAAATTTTCTGCAGCGAAGGACTAATTACAGAAGATTCATCTTGCGGATAGGGTGTGGTGCCGGTTCCAGTTTCTAAAGCCAGTGCAAAAAGATACTTCCGCTCATCTTTAGTCAGCCTAAGTGCAGTGGCAATACAGTCCAAAACAGATGACGAGACTTTTATATCTCTGCCTTGTTCAAGCCACGTATACCAGGTACTGCTTACCCCTGCAAGCTGTGCAACCTCTTCCCTGCGGAGTCCTGGCGTTCTTCTGCGTGTGCCTTCTGGCAAGCCTACAGAGCTTGGTGAAATTGCCGCACGACGTGCTTTCAAAAAATCGGATAATGCTTGTAATCTTGTTTGATTAGCCATAAGCTACCTCCACTTTGGGATTCCTGTTCCTTTAGTATAGTACAAATTATACTAGGATAAACGATAACTTGTAATAGGATAAATAAAGTGGAAAAATACTAGTATACACTAGCTGAGGAGGTTCATTATGGAACGCGTAGTGATTACAGGCATGGGCTTAATCTCACCACTTGGAAATACAATCGGGCAATTTTGGGATCGGCTAATTTCTGGTGAATCGGGTATATCCCCGATCTCTTCATTTGATACAACAGGTTTTAAGACAAAGATTGCTGGCGAAGTACGTGATTTCGATGCAGAGGGCAGATTTGGCCGTAAAGAGGCACGCCGAATGGACAGGTTCAGTCAGTTTGCCCTCGCAGCTACTGAAGAGGCTTGGAAACATTCTGGCCTCCAGCTTGATAAGATTGACAAGGAGAGACTTGGCGTTTATGTAGGATCTGGCGTTGGAGGAATTCAGACCTTGATGGATCAAGGTACGGTCCTCAAAGATCGTGGACCTGATCGAGTCAGCCCTACCTTAATTCCCATGATGATCTCCAATATGGCTGCGGCGATGATCAGCATTAAATTTGGGGCTCTCGGCCCGACCATGTCTCCAGTAACAGCTTGTTCTATTGGAAATACTGCAATTGGCGAGGCCTTCCGTTTAATTCGTTATGGCGGTGCGGACATCGTTATAGCCGGGGGTTCTGAGGCTGCTATTACTGGAATCTCGCTGGCCAGCTTCGGGAATGCCACCTCTTTATCTACACGAAATGAAGAGCCTACTAAAGCGAGCCGCCCTTTCGATGGAGGACGGGATGGCTTTGTAATCGGTGAAGGTGGCGGCATAGTCATTCTTGAGTCACTCTCCCATGCTCAGCGTAGAAACGCCAAGATTCACGGCGAAGTGATCGGGTATGGTGCTAGCTCTGATGCTTATCATATGGTTGCCACTCATCCAGAGGGAATTGGTGCCTATCAAGCTATGAAGTTAGCGCTAAATGAAGCTAATCTCCAGCCCCACAACGTAGATGTAATCAGTGCGCATGCGACAAGTACAGTAGTAGGAGACCATTCTGAAACCCTAGCGATTAAAAAATTATTTGGCGAGCATGCCTACCACATCCCCGTAACCGCTAATAAGTCCATGACTGGACATGCTTTAGGGGCCGCTGGCGGCTTAGAAGCCATCGCTTTAGTTAAGAGTATCCAAGAAGGGATCATTCCTCCTACCATCAATCAGGACACGCCTGATTCCATCTGTGATTTGGATTACGTACCTAACAATGCACGAAAAGCTAATCTCGAAATAGGCATCTCCAATTCATTTGGCTTCGGCGGCCATAATGCTGTTATTGTGATCCGAAAGTTCGTAGACTAATCTTACATTATAAAAGGGGTTTCAACTTAGCCATAACACATGACTAGTTGAAACCCCTTCTGCTGTTAATCCTTTTAAACTATCTTATTCCGAAGGTGATACATGACTTCCCCAGATAGAGATCCCTTCATTAGAAACCGCGGTGAACGTCATAACATTACTGGCTGTAGCTTCATTCCACTCTTTCAGGAACACACCCTTATAAGTAGAACCACCTATCGTTAATTCTGCAGTATGATCGTCGATAAGCTTCCACTTGCCCTTTACTGCGCCTTTGATTTTACCACTCTTCGTCAATTGAATTAGCTCCGATTGCACGATATCTGCCGTAATTTCTTTATTATGATTCACATATTTGTATTCGCCTGCGATTTGCTCTTTCGTATATTTATCAATGGTCTCGCCACCATAACGGTGTGGTGCGACCACCGGCCAGCCATCAGCGTTCATGAACATCTGGTGTACTCTAACCTCATGCTTTTCACCACGATTCGGGAACCGTGTATGGAAGATCAAATAATACTTGCCAGTCTCTTCATCGTAAAATGCGGAGTTATGTCCTGGTGATACATATCCTTCCCCACTTACTGGGAGCTCATCATCATTATTCAGGAATTCGAAATTCCCCATGAGTTTAACTCCGTAAGGAGCATAAGCAGGATCATCAAACAATATGCCAGCTGTGCCCTGTGAATCGATCATATCTTGGCCCTCAGAATCTTCAAAAGGTCCATCAGGTGTCTTCGAGCGAGCTACACGGATGTTATATCCGCCATCAGCAGCCAGCCCACCGTAGGATAGGAACAGGTAGTAGTAATCCGTCTCAGGACTGTACAGCATATAGGGAGCTTCTATCCGCGCATGATTTGCGCCTAAAAGCTTTTTGCCATAACCTTGATCTGGCAGTGGGAATCCTGTGCTTGTATCCAGTTCCATAATAAAAATACCACCGGAATAAGAACCATACACCATCCACAATCTTCCTTCTTTATCAAAGAACACATCCGGATCTACAACATTCGGCTTTTGTGTGGCATCATAAGTTTCTCCGTCATCGCCTACGCCCACCATACCGGACTTTAAGAAGATCCCTTTGTTCTTATAAGGACCTTCAATCTGGTCTGACACGGCTATACCAAGTGCTGATAATGGGGAATCACCTTTACACGCGTTGTAATACATATAATATTTGCCATCCGCCAATTGAATGACATCCGGTGCCCATAAAGTGTCCGTCTTTCCCCAGGTCAAGGCCTCTTTTAATTCCTCTTTGACATTCGGGATGAGTACGTTTCCATCAACAACTCCTGAGGACAATTGAGTCCAGGACATCAGGTCGTCGGATTTAGCAGAAGCCAAATGCGAGCCAAACACATAGTACTTATTATCAGCCAAAATAATGGAAGGATCATGTACAGAAACATTCTTGAAGACAGGCTGAACAGGCTCAGGTCCGCTGTTTGTGTTGCCAGAATTAGCCGTGTCGTTGTTGCACGCGGTTACAGCTAATAATGAAACACTAAGTAAAGTAGTAATAATTATCTTCTTCATCGTTATACCCCCTATGTATGCCTTTTCATTTTGAGATGAAAACGATAAATAGTCAACCCTTTTATTTAATTAAGTTCGTATTAATTCATATTTATTTAAATTATAGTGAACATTGTAGAAAATAAAAAAAACGCTAAGCCAACTAAATGGCCTAGCGTTTCCTCTTATTATTTAGTTAAAACAAGTTGCTTACTTAGCGCCTTCTTGCACTAAAACTGGCTCTGGATAAGCGTTCTTAAGTATACGTTGTCTATTCTTAACGACTGTCGGCGGTTCCACCTTAGGTGCCATCGGATGCATTAACCAAGACTTCACCATATGGGTATCCGAAACCTTATACATTGGAGGCTCTTTCTCCATATCGATTTGCATCGCATAGGTGCTGCGAAGTGCGAAGGCATCACCCTTAGGCGGTTTGATCAAATCTGGAGGGGTACCAGGAATCGCGGTAAGCAAAGAACCTTTGCTCTCTAAACTTGGCATGGATGCAAGCAATCCCCAAGTGTAAGGATGTCTTGGATCGTAGAAGATCTCTTCTGCAGTTCCCATTTCAACAATTTGTCCGGCATACATTACCGCTACACGATCCGCCATTCTTGCTACAACACCAAGATCATGGGTGATAAAAATAATCGCCGTATCAATCTTCTTCTGCAATTCCTTCATCAGGTCAAGAATCTGTGCCTGAATGGTAACGTCGAGCGCTGTAGTTGGCTCATCCGCAATCAGAAGCTTAGGGTTTGCTGCAAGTGCCATTGCGATAACGACACGTTGACGCATACCGCCACTGAACTCATGCGGATATTGATTGAAGCGGCGCTCTGGTGAAGGAATACCTACTAGCGTAAGCAGTTCAACCCCACGTTTATTGGCAGCTTCTTTGGAGATTTTCTCATGTTTGTGCAGTACTTCAGTAATTTGTCTGCCGACCTTCATCATCGGGTTCAAGGAAGTCATCGGATCCTGAAAAATCATACCGATCTCTTTACCACGAATCTTCTGCATTTGCTTCTCAGTCTTACCGATCAAATCTTGTCCATCAAATAAAATTTGTCCACGTTTATATTCTCCTGGCGGCGTTGGAACTAACTTCATTACCGCTTGTGAAGTTACACTTTTACCGGAACCGGATTCCCCAACTATCGCTAGAGTTTCACCTTTATCTACATGGAAGCTAACACCACGGATCGCTTGTACTTCTCCACCGTGTGTTTTGAATGATATCGCTAGATCTTTTACCTCTAAAAGGCGCTCCATCTTGTCACCCTCTCATTTCCTCGTCAATTATGATAATGATTCTCACCAAGTTGTAAGCAATAAGTATTATTTTATCTAGTTCTAAGGGTTCTAGTCAAGATTTTTCTGAAAAAGATATGGCCAGCAGCAGCCTTATGTACTAGTTCTGTTTAATGCGAGTTCTATTCTTCACTAACAACCACAATATTGGCGGAAGCAGCAAAAGAACTAACAGCAGAGACCATCCGATATCTCCAAGAGATACCAAGTTGTCATTCAATAGTCGATAATACGCATAAAGAGAATAGGGAAGAACTACTAGTACTGCTGTAACTACCCCTGGTGTATATATCTTTAAATATATCGTCTGTCCTAGATGAGTAAATACATGTAAGAAAAATACCGCAAGCACTGCCAAGTACAATAAGTAATTAGAAAAGAATACTGCAATACAAGTTACCGTCACTATAAAAATATACACGAATAATACGTCCATTGCAAAATTACGTGTAGTCATTTGTAACATCGAATGATACGTCTTGCGCATAAACGAAGGAATTGCGTCCTCTAACCTGGTTCTATACTTTGCCCCCCATGCTTCAATCGTTAATATTTCTTCAAAATCATGAAACATAAATAGGATCGGCAACAGCCACAGCAAACTTACGATATCTATATGTACACTTAGCCACTCAAACATGAGAATCCTCTCCCTTCTCCTGCTCAGCCTCCTTACCTTCTTATGTTGTAATCTTGCTGAAAATGTCCTAACCCATGAAACGTTCCCAACCTTCCAGCAGATTATCCTGTGCCCACTGGAAATGGCCTTGGCTATCGTATTTACGCGAATAACACTCAATGAAATAAATTAAATCGATATATAAGTCGTAGAGCTTTTTGCGTGCACATTCATTAGGGCTATCAAAGCTGTCCCCATAACCTCTACAGAAATGCTCAGAATTCTCAATATAGCGAAAATAATATTCCATAAGGTGATCGCCCCATAACGCCCGTTCCCAATCGATTAAGGCAACAATGCTTCCCTCTCGCACAAACACATTCCCATCCCATAGATCCCAGTGAACTAAACGTGGCTCAGTGACCACATCCATCACATGTATACGGCTGTTGATCTCCGCCTCAATCTTTTCTAAAGGAATGGGCATCTTTGCCTCTAAGCGCCGAGCATCATCAAGGAGGTTGCCAATCAAATTTTGAAAGGTTTCCCGCCAAGAAGTCCCCTTTATCTTCGAGGATACATTAAATAATCCGAAATGATCCCCTTGAATCTCATTGATAATCCGGCTATAACGACCTAATTCTTCCTCAATACAACTTCTTTGCTGCGGACTAAGCTCTTCCTTAATTTCATTATAGGGCTGGCCGATTATTTTCTCCATGAAAAAAAAGTCACTCGATATTAAATTTCTGCTGTTATCATAAGCGTATACCTCAGGTACAGGTACCGTTCCTTTAGACTTCATTAGCTGCATTGCCGCAACCTCTGTAGCCATGATATCGTGCTCGTAACTTAGCGTGTCTGTCTCATCGGATGGCGATATTTTAAGGATCGTAGCTCTGCCATCTGACAATAGGAGGTCATAAGCTGCGTTGAAATAACCTCCCGTCAATTCCGTACTTTGAATGATTTTCACATGGCTTCCAAAAGCAGCACCCACCAGGATGTCCTGCTGCTCAACCGTTAATTTTGTTTTAGTCTGACTTTCCAAGACTTCACCACCATACAGAGTTAAGTAAAAATGCAAAAATCCAACCTCATAAAAGCCCGGGATTCATTGTATTTGATATAAGAAAGATAAACAATCCTTCTCCATTGGAATGAAAATTGTTAAAATTAGAAATAACACGTATCATTAGCTGCTTTTCATGAAAGAGAGGAAACTATTATTATGATCATAAAACCTAGAACACGTGGCTTTATATGTACAACCGCACATCCGCAAGGCTGCGCTCGTCAAGTC
This sequence comes from Paenibacillus sp. FSL H7-0943, assembly GCF_037963265.1. NCBI lineage: Bacteria > Bacillati > Bacillota > Bacilli > Caryophanales > Paenibacillaceae > Paenibacillus > Paenibacillus sp. FSL H7-0943. The sequence goes on along the minus strand of NZ_CP150148.1, from coordinate 2,948,143 downwards.
GAGCGGCAAATTGAGTATATTAAGGCACAACCCGCGATCCAAGGACCCCGGAAGGTGCTTGTCATTGGCGCATCCACAGGCTACGGCCTCGCCTCACGGGTTACAGCCGCCTTTGGGGCTGGAGCCAGCACAGTAGGCGTATATCGGCCGAGCAGCAGCAATGGAGCCCGTACAGCCTCTGCTGGGTGGTACAATTCCGCCGCCTTCGAACAACTTGCGGAGTCTGCAGGCCTGCAATCCTACAGCGTTACCGGAGATGCTTACTCCAAAGAGACCAAAGAAAGAACGATTCAGCTGATCCGCAGCGAATTAGGACAAGTCGATTTGGTCATCTACAGTGTTGCTTCTGGGCGCCGTACAGACCCGGAGACAGGTGAAGTATATAACTCTGTTCTCAAACCTATTGGCGACACCTTTACCAACAAAACTGTAAATTTTCATACGGGTGAAGTCACTCAAATCTCCATCGAACCCGCGACCGATAAGGAAGTTCATGATACCGTACGGGTGATGGGCGGTGATGATTGGCAGTTATGGATAGAAGCACTCCAGCAAGCCGGAGTATTAGCTGATCACGCAACCACTATTGCTTATTCGTATATCGGATCAGAGCTTACTCAAGCCGTATATCGCCAGGGAACGATTGGACTTGCTAAAGACCATCTCGAAGCTACGGCAAGAACACTTAACGAAGCGTTAGCTGTTACTCACGGTAGAGCTTATGTAGCGGTCACAAAAGGTCTTGTCACACAATCCAGCTCGGCGATTCCTGTCGTGCCCCTCTATATTTCCGCCCTTTACAAAGTCATGAAAGAGCACGGTCTTCATGAAGGTTGTATTGAGCAAACCTATCGGTTGTTTGCTGAACATCTCTACGCAGCGAAAGGAACTCCTGTGGATGAAGAAGGGCGTATCCGTATAGATGATTGGGAATTGTCTCCGGCAGTCCAGCAAGAAGTTATAGAAATCTGGGACCAGCTTACTTCAGACAATATCTACGACCTAACGGATCTGCATAGCTATAAACAGGAATTCTTCCAGCTATTTGGATTCGAGACTGAAGGTGTAGATTACGAAGCTGATACTGATCCAGACGTAACTGTTATAAATCTGCACTAAAATTTATCGTGTTTTAGATTATCTTCTGCCTGAGGATAAGGGTTGTTCGAGAGCATACATTTCCTCTTCCAGAGAAATCATCTTTTGCTCAATCATTTTTCGTGCATCTGCCAACGCTTGATTGTAAATATAAGGCGAAAGTTCTTTGAGCATAAAATCGAGAAGGTTCTCGCTGGCTAATTGCCCAATTTCACTGGACAGCTCTATATCAAAATATTCTTGAATACTAGCTGTAATCTGAAGCTTATGTTCTCTCGGTATTTTTAACGGCTGCATGGTAAACCTCCAATCTAATTAGTTACAGGAAAATGACGTGCTTTCGCACGTCATTTTTCACACCTATAACCTTCATTCACTGCTGCCTTTAAAACGGTTCCAACCCTCAGTCAAGTTATCATGCGTCCAACGGACATAACCTTCGTCTGCATATTTGCGTGAATAACATTCGATAGTAAGAATAAGATCAAGATAAAGATCATAAAGCTTCTTCCGCTGAATCTCGTTCGGACTGTCGTAGGTTGTTCCGTACCCCTTATAGAAACCGGCAGAATTCTCAAAATGCCTAAAATAATACTCCATCAGCACATCGCCCCATAGGGCTCTCTCCCAGTCAATCAGCGATACGATGACTCCATCCTTCACAAATACATTCCCATTCCATAAATCCCAATGCACCAGTCGTGGCTCGGTTACAGCATCTAATGCAGGGAGATACTTGGAAACCTCCTGCATTATCTCTTCACTGGACGCAGGGAGCTGTGCATTCAGCCTCTTGGCATCAGCAAGTACACTTCCCATCAGGCATGAAAAGGTCTCTCTCCACGAGGCTCTTGGCTCCTCTGAATCCGTTCCAAAAATGCCAAAACGTTCTCCGCGTATCTCATTGATTATGCGATTGTAACGCCCCAGCTCAGTTTCGATAGCGTCTCTCTCCGGAAGTGAAAGACTCTCCTTTACATCACTGTAGGGCTGGCCTTCCAACCTCTCCATAAAGAAATACGGAATAGGAATGAGCAGCAGACTTTCATCATAATGGTAGACGGCAGGCACGGGCACAACACCCTTATCTGCAACCATACGGAGAGCTTCCACTTCAGTTCTCATAATGTTCTTCTCGTAACTTAACGTATCTGTCTCCACAGCAGGGGCAACCTTTAGAATGACAGATTTCCCAGTGCTGAGTTCCAAATCATAGGCTGTATTAAAAAAGCCTCCCGTAAGTTCTGAACTAAGGTTAACCGCAGTTTCTGAACCGAAAACCGCTTTCACCAAAATATCCAGCTGTTCATCATTTAATTTAACTTTCGTGAAGCTCTCCATTTCGTTTAAACCCACCACATTTCTGTCAGTGGCTCCTCAATCAATACTTGTTGAAGGTTACTTACAGCTTTGGAGAAACCTTCTTCAATAGACATCAGCCCATCTTCATGCTCAATACTAACCACATAGTCATACCCAACCAAACGAAGTGCACTAATAATGTCAGCCCAAGTCTTAAGATCATGTCCAAAACCGACAGAACGGAACTGCCAAGCACGGTCAAGCATCTTGGTATACGACTGCATATCAGTTAATCCGTGCATATTGACATTCACAGGATCAATAACGGTATCCTTCGCATGGAAGTGATGAATTGCACCTTGGCGTCCCAAAATATGAATCGCTTGCACAGGATCAATTCCTTGCCACCACATGTGACTCGGATCAAGGTTCGCACCGATCACTTCACCTGCTGCTTCTCTCAGCCGCAGCAGAGTACCTGGTGTGTGTACAGAGAATCCGCCATGCAGCTCAAGACCTACCTTTACATCATGCTGAGCGGCAAAGGCACCCCATTCTTTCCAATAAGGAATAACCTTGTTCTCCCATTGCCAGTCCAGAATTTCTTGATAATCATTGGGCCATGGAGCTACAGGCCAGTTCGGATATTTAGCACCCTCATGATCTCCAGGACATCCAGAGAAGGTATTCACAACCGGAACCCCTAGCTTCTGCGCCAATTTGACCGAGTTTACGAAATCCTCATGATCCTTTTGAGCAAGTTCTTTTTGCGGGTGCAATGGGTTACCGTGGCAGCTCAAAGCACTGATTGTAAGTCCGCGAGATTCCACGGCATGTTTGAATTCTTGTAAGGCTGTTTCATTCTCCAGCAGCATTTTAGGGTCGCAGTGGCTGTTGCCAGGATTGCCTCCCGTACCGATTTCTACCGCCTTTAGCCCTTTGGATACTACGTAATCAAGAGCATCCTCCAGCTTACGACCTCCAAACAAGACCATAAATACTCCAAGTTTCATTGTAGGCCACCTCCTCTTGGAAATAGTTTACTTATTATTTATCGTAGATATCAAAATTCTTCACCACTTGATTACTCTCAGCAGCTTCAAAAATAACTTCAATCAAATTCTGTACCCGCATAACCTCAGCGTTCTTAACGATAGGTTCTGCAGTACCCTCAATGACAGCAGCGAAATTATCATAAAAGCTAGAGCTTAACTCCGACGGCTGAGGTAATTCCTCAGTGATCGTTGCCCCCTCCGATGGAGGTGCCATAGTTTTAGTTAGTCCTACACCTGCACGAATCGGCTTCGGTTCGATTTTTTCACCTGCGTTATTTCTGGTCACCAATCTTCCTGTTAAAGACCAGTCTTCAATAATTCCAGTGCCTTCGATACCCTTCACATACCATCTTGGCAAAGTAATAAAGTTAGTCGTCCCAACCTCTACGATCGCTTTAATCCCATTCTCAAATTGCAGAATAGCTTCAAAACCGTCATCGACATCGTTTCCTAAAATAAAGCTTAGACTACTGCTCACACTGGTGATTTTGCTATCAATCATGAATAATAGCTGGTCCAATAAGTGAACGCCCCAATCCAGCAGCATCCCTCCGCCTTGTGCCTTAACATGACGCCAGTCTCCAGGAATTCCGTTCGCTCCGTGCACGCGGGATTCGATCTGGAATAGGGATCCAATCGTCTCCTCGTCGTACATTTTTTTAATAGTTAGAAAATCTTCATCCCAACGTCTGTTCTGATGCACCATAAACACACGTCCGGCTTTATCAGCCGCCGCCAGTATTTCTTGAAATTCAACCTTTGATAGAGCAACTGGCTTCTCACAAATGACATGTTTGCCAGCTTGTAATGCACGAATCGCAATTTCTTTGTGCACATCGTTCGGTGTGGCAATTAGAATAATTTCGACCGAAGAATCTGCCAATACTTCTTCATAACTTTGGTACGCCTTGTAGCCAGCGTCGTTGGAATTGGTACGACGTGCTTCAAGCACATCGTACGTTCCAACTACGATTAAGGTAGAGGTCTCTTTTATCAATCCTGCGTGATAACTTCCCATTCCTCCAAAACCAACAATGACTACAGAATGTCTGTTTGAACTCATGAACTTCACACCTGCTTCTCGTTTAGTTATCTGATGTTCCGTCAAAATACACAGCACGACCTGTACGGGAAGATTCGTAAATAGCCTCCAAAATTTGGGTAACGACAAGGGCTTGTTCAGGTTTAACTACTGGTTCTTTATCTTCCCGAACTGCTTCAAGCCACAAGCGAGCTTCACGATCAGATTCACTCTCTTGTCCTCCGTTAAAGAAAGCTACTCCCCCTGCGGACAAGTCAATTTTAGTCTCGTATAGACGGCCACCACGGTCACCATTTAAGCGTAACCCGTCCTTCATATCTGCGCCACCCTCTGTACCTGCTAGGAGCGTCTTCGCTTCTCCAAATTCAGATACATTAAGAGCCCAGCTTGATTCCAGTACAATTGTAGCACCATTTTCCATGGTAATAAATCCAAATGCTGAATCTTCTACTTTAAATTGTTCAGGGTCCCATGGACCAAAGGCATTTCCGCCGTTTTTACGGTTACCGAGCTTATGGAAAGTCGAGCCCATAACACTACGCGGTTTATAATTGTCCATCATCCATAATGTTAGATCAAGCGCATGCGTACCGATATCGATCAGCGGACCGCCGCCTTGCTTTTCTTCATCCAGGAATACACCCCATGTAGGAACCGCACGACGACGAACGGCAATCGCTTTTGCATAATAGATCTCACCAAGCTCACCGTTTTCACAAACGTCTTTAAGATATTCACTATCCGCACGATAACGGTTCTGATAAGCTACAGACAATTTCATGCCAGTGCGTTTGGCAGCCTCTAACATTTCCTGTGCTTGAGCTGTAGTCTTCGCCATTGGCTTCTCACACATTACATGATTGCCAGCTTCCAATGCTGCGATTGTGATCACGGAGTGACTGTCATTCGGTGTACATACATGCACGATATCGAATCCTCCGGCTTTCAAAAGCTCTTGATAATCTGTATATACAGCCGCGCCTTCAGCACCATAGGTTTTTGCTGCTTCCTGTGCACGTTCTTCGACGATATCACAGAAGGCTACCATTTCAGCATCTGCTTGACGTGACAAACTTGGCATATGTTTTCCATTAGCAATTCCACCGCAACCGACAATAGCAATTCTCAACTTTTTAGACATGAACATTTCCCCCTTGATTAGCGTATGCTTTTACCCATTTCAAACTATCTTCTACACTTCCTAATGGTGAACGGCTGCAATAATCCTGCTCCACTACCGCCCACTCTACCTTTGCCTGTACAGCCGCATCAAGAATTGCTGTAAGGTTTACTTCTCCTTCGCCTAGAACAACCGTTTCCGGTGAACCATCCTCATGTTTCTTCAAATCTTTAAGATGGATGATTGGCAACCGGCCAGCGTATTTGTTGATATATTCTACGGCATCATAACCTGCATGATGTACCCAGCATGTATCCATTTCAACTTGCAGCAAATCAGCTGGCACCTCTTCAAATAAACCGTCAAACGCTGTACGGTCACCATATCGATCAGTTAACTCAAAGTCATGATTATGGTACAAAAGAACCGCTCCACGCGCCTTACACTTTTCTCCAATAATCTTCAGATTCGCAGCAACTTCTTCATAGTTACGTTGTTCTTCTGACAGATACGGCACAATTAGATGATGATTTCCAATCTCCAGGTTGTACGCGATCTCTGCCTCTGTATCATTCAACAACGCGTCATAGGGACGGTGTGCGCCCAGCGCTACTAGTCCAAGTTCATCAAGCAATTGTTTGACTTCTGCTGCGCTACGGCCGAAGTAATGGAAAAACTCCACACCTTTATAACCAAGGGCTGCTACTTTACGCAGTGTCCCTTCAAAATCCTGTTCCAGTTCTTCTCTGAGCGTATACAATTGCAGGCCTATCTTCAGCATTTTCGAATCACTCCAATTGGATTTAAAGTTAGCTTTCTGTAGTGACAATCACTTGAACAATAATGCTGTAACAGAATTGACTAATCTGATTCACATTAGTTTCCTTAAACTGTCATTCTTGTAAGCACAGCTAATACCGACTGTTTCTAGCGTTGATGGTCGATTTCTTTCTTTATTGCTTAGCTACATAGTAATATGAAAGCGTATATATTAAAATGAATAATATGATTAAAACATGAACAATCTGCTTATCATTTCAATACACCCAGGAGGACCTATGACACATTCTGCTACCTGTCACGTATTATCAGCCGGATTTTCTTTTCATCGCAAGCCTTTTCATATGTCTCAAAGTCAAGGGAACCAGAACTTTCTTATACGTCTGCAAACGGAAGGAAGAAGCCGTGCATTGATCGATGGTGTGATGTCACCTGTGGAAAGCGGGGATATTATGTTATTCGCTCCAAATGATCCTTACTATTTGATCATAGATAAAGAAGAGTACCCTGTGGGCAAGCCACGAATTGAAAGCGGAGATTATCATATCTTTTGCGGAGGAACATGGATTGATGAATGGTGGCAACGTTCACAAAGACCCACTCGCCTAAGTGTGCCGCTTAGTGAGAGTTTTCTTGGCTTGTTTCGCCAATTGATTCTGGAGCACCGTCGACTTTCCGACTTCTCTCCAGAAATATCTGCCTGCTATCTGCAAATTCTATGTATGGAAATCGACCGGCTAATTACAGATCAGCCAGCAATTACTCCAAAAGGTTATCTGGCATACCGAATGAAGCAATATGTTGAGGAGCACGCAACCCTACCCTTTCTATTGGAGGATGTAGCAGGTTTTGTGGGTATATCCGTCTCGCGGGCCGTTCATTTATTTAAGGAAGCCTTTGGGACCAGTATTATTAAATATGTAAATGATGTCCGACTGGAAATGGCCAGAGAACGGATAACCTTCAGTCCCATGCCGCTGGAGCAAGTAGCAGAAACTTGTGGTTTTGCGAACTATACCTATTTTCACCGGGTCTTCCGAAGTCGTTTCGGGATGTCACCAAGAGAATATCGTGTGCACAGCAGAGAACAGGTGTAAATAAAGAAACCCCGTTTCATTGCAAAAGGGTTGTCCCTTAGTAGAAAAAGCTACTTCTAGGACAACCCCCGCTTCTATATTCGAACATAACTCGTGAGCATGAGATTACTCTTTTACAGCCGAAATGATCAGGAACATCGGTCTACGCTCCTCATCCTTCATCCATGGATCATTACTCATTTCTGCTGAAGGCTTTGGTTCTTTAACCGCTTTAATAGTAAAGCCAGCTTCAATCAGGTCATTGAAATAGGTGGAAATCGTGCGATGGTATTTAATCACATTTTCTGTTAAGAATTTCGTTTCACGAAGTCCTTCTGATTGATAATGATCTACGGGCCAATGCAGGCGGTTTCCTTGTTCATCGGCATACCAGTCTTGCTCTTCACGTGAAGTAAAGATTGGATGCTCCACTGAAAAAATAAAACTCCCGCCAGGCTTAAGAAACGAATGCACCTTTCGGCAGATGGCTGCAAAAGATTCAATATAGTGGAAAGCCAATGAACTGAGAACCACATCAAATTGCTCGCTCGCAAAATCAATGTCCTCAATCGGCAGCTGGATATAAGTTATAGCAGGATCGTTCGTTTTTTCACGCGCCTGTTGCAGCATTTTTTCAGAGATATCCACACCTATAACTGAACTCGCCTGCTGCTCACGGGCATATAGGCAATGCCAGCCAAAGCCGCAGCCCAGATCAAGCACACTTTTATTATGTAAGTCTGGAAGAAGCGCCTTTAATACATGCCATTCTCCTGCTGCTGCAAGCCCTCCAATAGAACGGGGCATTTGCTGGTAGGCGGAGAAGAAATTCGAATCGTCATATTTATTTTGTTTCATCAGGGATACATCTCCTATATATTATTTCTTCAATTACTATACGCTGAGCGATGTTCTCTTATCAAATAGCCAATAAAAAAGGAGCATCATCTTGGAAGATCTGCCCCTTATATCTATTCTTATTCAATTGTTCCTGCTTGCTTGGTGTTAATCGTACATGCTGTGAAATGGCTCCATAATCACTATTCAATCTACGACTCTGTGCTGCGCACCAGGCTCCGGAGCGCTCTGCCTTACGCAAGGCTTTTTGTGTCTTGGTTCGTGCCATGTGACACCACTCTCCTATTCATGGGTGAATGATTATTGATCTTACATCTATAAGACAACTTCATTTTAACATATTCCAGACTATGAGCGAAGCAAGAATTCCGTTACACTTAGAGCAAAGCTAGTATTCTATCTTATCTAAATAGATGCGGAGGTTTAAAGGATGAATTACCAGGTTTTGTATGAAGGTGCTTTTGCTATGTTAAAGGTCCAACTAAATCCCGGTGAAAGCGTAAAGGCTGAAATGGGCGCAATGGTCGCGATGTCGCCTAACGTAGAATTAAAAGGAACCGTGGATGGTGGTTTAATGCGCGGTCTCGGGAGAATGCTGAGCGGTGAGAAATTCTTCTTTCAAGAACTTAGAGCGACCCGTGGTCAAAGTGAGGTATTGCTGTCACCTGGCTCACTCGGCGATATTCAGGCGATAGAATTAGACGGATCGTATAAACTGTTAGTTCAAAAAGACGGATTTCTCGCCGGAACTGAAGGCATTCAAGTAAATACCAAAATGCAGAATTTAACCAGAGGGCTCTTCTCCGGTGAAGGCTTCTTCATTGTAGAAATCAGTGGCAGAGGAACGGTGTTCCTGTCTTCCTTCGGTGCTATCCATGCAATAAATTTAGGACCTGGTGAAGAAATGATTATCGATAACGGACACCTCGTAGCATGGCCAGACTATATGGACTACAAGGTGGAAAAGGCAGCCTCTGGCTGGCTTAACAGCATAACCAGTGGTGAAGCACTTGTCTGCCGCTTCCGTGGAGAAGGTGTAATTCTCGTTCAGAGCCGTAACCCTGGCAGTTTCGGAACGTGGATCAAATCCTTTGTACCTACTCGAAGCTAGACTTCTTAAAACTCACGAGTCAAAAAAGACACAGGCTTGGAGAAAGCCTGTGTCTTTAGGTTAGAAAGCAATCTTACGAGACTGCTTTATCTGCTTCTGCTTTTGCTTTTTTGCAGCCAGTACGTTTACATGTTCCATAAGTACCCTTGAAATCAAGGCGGTGATCCGTGACGTTAAAGCCATATTCACGTTCCACTCTTCTCTCCAGCTCCACAAGCCAGTCGTCCTTAATTTCCTCCAACCGACCGCATACGCTGCATATCAAATGATGATGCATATGCGAATGATCGTTCCCGCGCAAATCGTAACGGGCAACTCCGTCTCCGAAGTTCATCTTCTCTACAATGTGTAGCTCACATAAAAGCTCAAGTGTACGGTATACCGTTGCCAGGCCCAGATGTGGATAGCTGTTCTTAACAAGCATATATACTTCTTCTACGCTTAAATGATCCTTCTCATTGTCGAGCAGAACGTTCACTATAGCTTCACGCTGAGGCGTTAGTTTATATTTTTGCGCCGCAAACAATTGACTGATATTTGATATTTGATCCATTTGGTCTCCTACCTTCCCGGAACGATTTAACATCCGTACCCTCTGAGACGCTCCTATTTATGCAGTTAAGACAAACCATAAATAGTAATCGTTACGATATAATCATAACAAAATTAACCACGAATGAAAAGAGCCTGACATCATTATATCATTTCATGCCACTTATCCAAAGTACTACACCCCAATCTGGCCCATATTTCTATTAAAATCTACTTTTTCGTGAAATAATACAGATTAGACCGCAACCTTTCCATAATTTACAACGTTAAAGGAGTGACAAAGGCTAAGGAGCCTATCCATACAACGAGGTGAAAAGACATGAACATGAAAAAGAGCACACTAGCAGCGATCACAACCGTAGCCATTTTCTCCTTTTCTTTGGGTGGTCAGATGTTTGCAGCTGGGAACACCTTTAAGGATATTGATAACATAAACGGCAAAGAAAAAATCATTTCTTTAAAAAATCAAGGGTTAATTAAAGGTGTCAGCGAATCTCAATTTCTCCCTGGCTCTAAGGTAACTACAGCCCAAGGGATTCAGTTTATCTCCGGCGGTCTCCAGCTCAGCCTCGCAGCCATTGACTTTAACAAAGCTCCTGTTGCCAGCGGCTTGTTCACAAAAGTAAAAGACAAAGCCTGGTACGCTGAAGCCTTTATCAATGCTTATTACAATCAAGTTAAGCTTCCAAAAGACATTGATCCTAGCCTAATTATGACCAAAGAGCAATTCACTAACTATCTAGTGCAAGCGATCGAAGGCGTTGGTAATCTGCCGATGATCAATATCGTTCCAGTAGATATCGCCGATGAAGCGTCACTGACCCCTGCATATCAAGGCAGTATTCAGCGCTCCCTGAAATACAAGATCAATACTCTAGACGCTAACGGAAAGTTTAATCCAAAAAGCGAACTCACCCGTGCCGAAGCAGCGATTATGCTCTACAACGCTTTGGAGTTCCTGAAAACTGGAGGATAAGCCAAATTTCAGTTACTCTTCTCATTTGAATAATCTACACAAGAAAAAGCAGCTCCGGATGATTCCCGAGCTGCTTTTTCTTGTATATTGTCTTTCTACTCTTCTTCACCATTCAGTCTATTCAGAAATTGCAGAGCCCGGGGATTCTTCGGATGCTCCAGCACTTCTTGCGGAGTTCCATGCTCTAAGATATGACCGCCATCCATCAAAATGATCCGGTCCGCTACATCGGCGGCAAATTTCATCTCGTGGGTCACAATCACCATAGTCATACCTTCTGCTGCTAATTGTTTGATAACCTTGAGCACTTCCCCTACCAGCTCGGGATCGAGCGCCGAAGTGGGCTCATCAAACAGTAACACTTCTGGATCTACTGCCATAGCCCGGGCGATGGCCACTCTCTGCTGTTGTCCACCTGACAGCTGATGTGGATAGTTATCAGCTTTATCAGCCAAACCCACCTTAGTCAGCAGCTGAAGCCCCCGCTTACGCGCTTCTTCCTTGGATCGCTTCAGGACAGTTACCTGTCCCTCCATCACATTGCCAAGCGCAGTCATATGCGGGAATAAATTATACGATTGAAAGACCATCCCTGTTTTCTGCCGAAGGGCCAATACGGAATTCTGAGGAATTTTCTTATGATCTGTAAAATTGATGGTGATATCCCCAAGTGACAGGCTGCCTTGATCCGGGATTTCCAACAGATTAAAACAGCGCAGCAGTGTGGTCTTTCCGGAGCCGGATGGCCCAATAATGACAAGTACCTTTCCATGCTCCATTTTCAGATCAATACCCTTTAACACTTGGAGTGCGCCGAAGGATTTATGCAAATTAATGATTTCAATCACAAGTATCTCTCCTTTAGGTCGCAGAGTAACGATCGAGTCGTTTCTCCAAGTAATTTTGCAGCACCGACAGCACAGAACAGAACACTAAATAAAACAATCCTGCTTCGGAGTATACCAACAGAGGCTCATAAGTGGTAGAGGCTACCTGCTGAGCAGTTCTAAACATCTCCGTATAGGTGATGATCGCTGCAAGCGATGTATCTTTGACCAAGCTAATAAAAGAATTGGATAACGGCGGTACAGAAACGCGTGCAGCTTGTGGCAGAATTACGCGGCGCAGAGCCTGCCCACGAGTCATCCCGACTGAGAAGGCAGCTTCCCACTGGCCTTTATGTATCGACAGGATAGCAGCGCGTACGATTTCCGATGAATAAGCCCCTACGCTAAGGGTAAATCCAATGGTGGCGGCAATGAAAGGGTCGAGTACAATACCAACAGCCGGCAAACCATAAAATATAATAAATAGCTGCACTAACAACGGGGTTCCCCGAATGACCCATACATAAAAACGGGCGATTAGCTTCGGAATTACCCACGGTGAAAGACGTGCCAACGCGGTTAGGATCGCCAAAATCAATCCAAGCACAAAGGAAAGTAGCGCCAACGGAATGGTAAAAGCCACCCCGGCTTTAAGCAGGGGTAGCAGTGTATCTAAGAAAATTTGTATTTTGCGGTCATCCATTATTCAGACATCCTTTTTAGCTTCTAGGCTTAATTAGCCTTGCTAGCCTTGTATTATTTTGAAACGTCAGCTCCAAAGTATTTCTCGGAAATTTTCAAGTACGTTCCATCACTTTTCATCTCTTTAATCGCATCACTGACCGCATTCACCAGCTCATCATTGCCTTTCAGGAATACCGCAGCACTTTGTGAGCCTTCAGGAATCTCATCAACCACTTTAATTTTTGCATCTGGTTTTTGTTTTTTCAGATCCAGATAAGACAAGCCATCATTCACAGTTGCATCAATACGTCCCGAAGTCAGCAGATCCATCGCTTGATTGAAACCGTCCGTAGCTACGATTTCAGCACCGTTCTCACGAGCGATGTCGGATAAGTTACTGGTCAGGGATTGTCCGGCTTTTTTACCCTTTAGATCAGCAAAGGTCTTAATATCCTCATTGTTTTCGCTCACGATCAATACTGCCTTGGATACAATATAGGGTTCAGAGAAATCATATTTCACTTTGCGATCTTCGTTAATGGAAACTTCATTAAAAATGACATCAAACCGTTTCGCATCCATCCCAGCAAAAATACCATCCCACTGAGTTTCAAAAAATTCAGCTTCAACACCTAAACGTTTGGCTACTTCTTCGGCAATTTCCACGTCAAAACCCGTCAATTTCCCCGCAGTGTCATGATAAGTAAAAGGTGCATAAGTCCCTTCTGTACCTATCCGCAATTTGCCGCTGGCCTTCACAGCCTCCAAACTGTTTTGCGCTGAAGATGCTGCTCCACCATTCGTTCCAGCTGTTGGTTCAGCAGCCGTATTGGTATTCGAATTATTGCCGCAAGCCGCTACAAGGACCACGGTTAACGCCAATATAATAGTTAAACTCCATTTTTTCATTATTAAATCCCCTCTCTCTATCCGGTTTTTTTCCGGTAAATTGAATAGTACACTGCCATCACATGATCGTCAATACTTTTTTCCGATTATATACATCGGAATTGTAATATTAACTAGATTTCTACTTATATCTTACCCAATCTTGGATTAATCCTTCACTTCTTTCTCTCTTTACTTCTCAGAAAGATATGGTATATTTATAAACAAATTAATATGGACCTGTTATTTCACTAGGGGAGTCGGCCGACTGAGACGGAGCTTCAAGCTCCGGACCCTTGGAACCTGATCTGGATCATACCAGCGGAGGGAAGTGGAGCAGAATTTTCATCAAGCATGTTAAGTGTTATTATGCAGAATGAACTTTTTGACCCATTCATTTCCTCTGGAAATGGATGGGTCTTTATTTGTTTAGGCGCTCCACAAAAATATTAGGAGGTTAGATCATCAGGACCATTTTATCTATTCAAGGCCTAACCTACTCTTTTCCGGAAACTGAACAACCCCCTGTATTCGCAAATCTATCCATGGATATCAGGCAAGGGGAATTCGTCTCCGTAGTAGGTGCTAGCGGATGCGGGAAAAGCACATTTTTCAAAACGGTTGCCGGTTTACTCGAACCTACTCATGGAAAAATAAAACTCCCTACGCTCCCCTCAACCGCTAGTCGTTTAGGTCAGATCGCTTATATGCCTCAGCAGGATTTATTGCTGCCTTGGAGAACAGTGCTCGACAACTGCCTTTTGCCCTGGGAGATCAAGCCCAGATTTAGTAAACAGAAAACGATCACTCAGATTCGGGAAATGTTGGCCCGCTTCGGCTTAACAGATGTAGAGAAGGCTTATCCCCATGAACTTTCGGGAGGTATGAAACAGCGAGTAGCATTTCTGCGCACCTTAGTGGCTGGAGGCGGAAGTGGTCTTATGCTGCTGGATGAGCCCTTTGGCGCTCTCGATGCCATGACCAAACGTGAGATACACCGTTGGCTGTTGGAGTTATGGGGTGAACTGAATCAGACGATTATGCTCATCACTCATGATCTGGAAGAAGCACTATTGCTCAGTGACCGGATTTATTTATTATCTGGCGGTGCGCACAGCGAATTACAGGAGATCATTGTCGATCTACCAAAACCAAGACATTATAAGATGAACTATGAACCCCGGTTTATAGCACTACGGGCAGAGTTGGAGCGAAGATTGCATGCAACCTATACCTTTTAAAAAACATCTAGACAACTATGGTCCCTTCATTCTTCTGGTACTGCTCATTCTTGTAATCTGGGAGTCAGCTGTTCGCCTTCACTTGATTCCAGCCTTTATTCTCCCTGCACCTTCATCTATTGGCATCGCATTGATCGAGCACAGTCAATTGTTATTCGGACAACATTTATTAGCGACGTTGCAGGAGATACTGGTAGGTTTTGTCCTTTCTGTGGTTTGTGGTGTATTGCTGGGTACTGGAATGTTCCTGTATCGCCCCATAGAAAAGGCCATTTATCCCTTTCTTATCATTAGCCAGACGATCCCATTAATTGCGCTATCCCCCATTTTTATTATGTGGTTCGGATATTCGCTGTGGAGCAAAGTGGCTGTGGTGTTTTTAACGGCTTTTTTTCCCGTCGTAGTGAGTACATATGATGGACTTCGTATAAGTGGCCAGACTTACAAGGACTTATTATTAACATTTGGTGCAAACCGCTGGCAGCTGCTTGTCAAAACCCAAATTCCACTGGCGTTGCCTGCTTTTTTCTCTGGCTTAAAGCTGTCCATTGTATACTGCGTCATCGGAGCTACTATCGGGGAATGGCTCGGCGGCAGTAAAGGACTCGGTTACTTCAGCCGCAGAATGGCCGGAAATATGCAGAGCGATGAAATGTTCGCGGCTGTATTTCTGCTGTCCGCGCTTGGTGTTGTGCTTTTTATGGCGATAGCTTTACTCGAACAATTATTTTTAAAGAAAAGAGGATCTAACCAATGAATCATTTAAAATCCCCACAACGAGGACTTATTTCTGTATTTCTAGTATGCACACTTTTGCTCTTAAGCAGCTGCGGGAAGGCAGACAAGCTAAATAATAACTCCCAAACCGGTTCCTCCAATACCGAAAATAAGCAGTCACACAAGCTGACGATTATGCTTGATTGGTATCCCAATGCCGTTCATTCCTTTCTATACGCTGCGCAACAGCAAGGTTTTTTCCAAGAGGAAGGTTTGGATGTCGAGATCAAAATGCCTGCGGACAGCAATGACGCCCTAAAGCTTGTAGCAGCGAATCAAATTGATCTAGCGCTCAGCTATCAGCCTCAGGTGCTTATGGCACGCGGCGAGAAAATCCCTGTACGTTCGATTGCAGCAATCGTGCGGCATCCACTGAATCATCTGATGGTTCCTCAAGCAGGCAGTATTCATAGTCCCAAAGAGCTCGTGGGAAAACAAATCGGCTATTCCTCCATTCCGCTCTATGAAGCGATGATTCGGACAATGATCCAGAGTGATGGAGGCGATCCTTCATCCGCCAAGCTGATTGATGTAGGTTTTGACCTTATCCCTGCGATCTCTACAGGACAAGTGGACGCAATAATGGGCGGGTTCATCAACCATGAACAACTGATCCTTGAAAAAGAGGGACATCCGGTCACCTCGCTTAATCCAACGGATTACGGAGTACCTGACTATTATGAGCTTGTGCTGGTGGCCAGCGAACAAGGATTGCAAAATTCTGAAGCCTACTTTAAAAAATTTCTAAATGCCATAACAAAAGGACAGGAATTTGTGGAGCAGAATCCTAAACAAGCCCTGGATTTACTGATTGCACATGAAGATGCAACTTCACCGCTCGACAAGGAGATTGAGAAAAAAAGTCTTGAAATTCTACTGCCGCTGATGAATGCAGGCGATCAAACTTTTGGTTATCAAGACCCGACATCTTGGGAAAAGGTTCAGCAGTGGTTATCCACCAACGATCTTCTACCAGAAGATATTAAAGCACAGGAAGCTTTTATCAATCTGTAACGTTTAGTTGGTTAATCATACAAGCTTGAGGAGGAATTATGATGAGTTACTTAGCCAAAGTACGGGAATCCAACCCCTTGATCCACAACATCACTAATATTGTAGTAGCCAATTTCTCAGCCAACGGTCTGTTGGCGCTGGGTGCCTCTCCCTTTATGGCGGATGCCCACGAAGAAGTGATCGACATCGCCGCTATGTCGTCTGCTGTAGTTCTAAATATAGGCACACTCAATGACTACGCCATTCAATCTATGTTGCTCGCTGGTAAATCCGCTAATAAACACGGGGTTCCCCTAGTGCTTGACCCGGTAGGTGCAGGCGCAACTTCTTATCGGACCGCTGTCACTCAAAAACTAGTGAATGAGATGCAAATCACCGCACTGCGGGGGAATGTGGCTGAAGTCGCTAATGTGATTGGGGAGAGTTGGTCCATTAAAGGGGTGGATGCTGGCGAAGGTGAAGGCGATGTAGTCCTTTTGGCTGAAGCTGCTGCGAGGAAGTTAAGCTGTGTGGTCATCATAACTGGAAAAGACGATGTGATCACGAATGGAAAAAACACTTATATTGCCAGCAACGGTCACCCTATTCTCACGAAGGTTACAGGAACTGGCTGCTTGCTCAGTGCTGTTGTGGGTGCATTTCTCGCGGTAAGTGGTGGTGCCTCGTTGGAGGCCGCAGTGGAAGCCCTCTCCTTCTACGGAGTAGCCGCTGAAATCGCCGCTGAACTAACAACTGGTCGAGGACCGGGAAGCTTTCAGGTTGAGTTTCTAAATCAACTGACATGGGTCACGCCAGAAGTCTTCCTAGAAAGATCTAGTATCAAACAGCTCAGTTAATGACCCTCAAAAGGAGTGAATTCGATGATTATATCCAAAGCTCTAACCATTGCCGGCTCCGATAGCGGCGGTGGTGCTGGCATTCAGGCCGATCTAAAAACCTTTCAAGAGCTTTCTGTCTATGGCATGTCCGTCCTCACAGCTGTGACAGCGCAGAATACGCTGGGTGTCCAAGGGGTTTATCCAGTGACTCTGGAAGCTATAAATCAGCAGCTTGATTCTATAGGACTTGACCTGCAACCAGATGCCGTAAAGACCGGGATGTTATTTAACAGCGACATCATCCGCATTGTGGCAGATAAAATTAAGTATTACGGCTGGTCTAATCTTGTAATTGATCCTGTGATGGTCGCTAAAGGAGGGTCCACACTGCTGCTGCAGGAGGCGGTTCAATCCTTAATCAGCCATCTGCTGCCCTTAGCATTGGTGACGACACCCAATATTCCCGAAGCCGAAATGATCACAAAGATGACGATCTCCACCATAGAAGAACGCAAAAAAGCAGCCAGAATCATTCATGGCATGGGCTCCAAATATGTAGTACTAAAAGGGGGACATGATACCTCGACCACAGCCGTAACCGATCTTCTATATGATGGTCACGAATATACCTTATTGGAGAGTAGCCGGATTCAGACCAGACATACGCATGGTACAGGCTGCACCTATTCAGCAGCGGTCACCGCCGAGCTAGCCAAAGGCAAATCCGTAGCTGAGGCCATTCAAACTGCCAAAGCATTTATACAAGCGGCGATTGAGGACGAGCTGGGCATAGGGGCTGGGCATGGACCAACCAATCATTTTGCTTATCAGAACAGACTGCGGGGGATAAACAGTGCAACGAATGAACAGTGATCATCTGCGAGATCTATTAAAAGTCTATTTCATTATGGGCAGCGTAAATTGCCGTAAAGCTCCTGTTAAGGTGCTGCAGGAAGCGGTTGCTGGAGGCATAACCATGTTTCAATTCCGTGAAAAGGGTACCGGATCCTTAAGCGATAAGGCACGACTTAATCTTGGCAGACGACTTCAAAAGATCTGTCATGCCAATGGCGTGCCCTTTATCGTGAATGACGACATTGATTTAGCGATCGCGCTTGATGCGGACGGAATTCATGTAGGACAGGAGGATACACCTGCATTGGCGATCCGCCAGCTACTTGGAGAGAATAAAATCATTGGTGTATCCGCTCACTCCTTCGCTGAAGCTCAGCAGGCGATTGCCGATGGAGCCGACTATCTGGGCGTGGGTCCCATTTATCCTACGTCATCCAAAGAGGATGCCAAAGCTGTTCAAGGCACTGCGATGATTGAAGAACTAAGAAATAAAGGCATTACCATCCCTTTGGTTGGCATTGGGGGGATCACGCTGCAAAATGTTGCACCAGTATTAACAGCTGGTGCGGATGGGATTTCTGTTATCTCAGCGATTGCCGGAGCTGAAGATATTACCACAACTGCCAGAGGCTTTGTTGACAAAGTCAGTTTAAGCGGGACATAAGCTCATACAGCTCTTCACTTCTTAAATGCCGCCATTGTCCCAGCTCCAAGCCGTCTAATGTAATATTCATAATTCTTATGCGCTCCAGCTTTAGTACTCTATATCCTAACTCCTTGCACATTCTGCGTATTTGCAGATTAAGACCTTGAGTTAGGATAATTCTAAACTGACATTCTGTGATCCGATAGACCTCACAAGGTTTCGTTGTGACTCCAAGAATGTTCACGCCGCTAGACATCTCTTGTAAGAATTCTGACGTAACCGGTTTGTCTACATGAACTACATATTCTTTTTCATGCCCATTCTCGGAACGCATCATTTTATTTACAATCTCTCCATCGTTGGTTAACAAAATGAGGCCTTCCGAGTTTTTGTCTAATCTGCCAATCGCAAAGATCCGTGAAGGATACCCTACAAAATCAATAATGTTCCCAGTCACATGTGGGGCTGCTGTACAGGTAATGCCTATCGGCTTATTCAAAGCGAGATACACTGGCTCCCCTTTACTGCTTGTTATCGGCTCCCCATCGATCCATACGATATCCTCTGGCTCTATAAGAATGTTCGCCTCACAGACAATACCGTTTACAGCGATTCGACCTGCTGCAATTAATCGTTTGGTTTCCCTTCTGGAACAAAAGCCTGTTTCGCTTATATATTTATCGATTCTCACTGCTGATCCTACTTTCATTCTATATACTTACCTCTAGTCATAAAAAAACACCTGATTTTAACGATCAAAATCAGATGTTAACCTTCAGGAATAACCCAGTTTAAGGGAGCTATTTGGTGCTTCCGCTTTTTTTCACGTTACTGCCCTTGCTTCCACTTGCACCTTTAGCACCTGGACCCGTCGTTGGATCACTTTTAGCAGGTTTAACTGGTTTTGCTGTTTTGTTCCAGCGTGTCCAGCCTTTACTCCCCGTACCTCTGCCTGTGCCGCCACCTTTACTTTTTGCACCCATCATATCACTCCGTCAGTCATTCAGAATTCGTATAGTTTATACACTTTACCTATCTTACCACACTCTCAACCTTTCTGTTTAAGTAATAACAAATGCTTCATCTAACTAGCCACTGTTTAGAATTTAGCATCTTTATTCATTTCATGAATATCAAAGGTATCCTGATGTATTTCGATGGCGATGACGGTGTCCTTTTTTTCAAAAAATTGCACATGTCCTAACCGCTTGTCCTCCAGCTCTATCCATCCAGCATCGTTTAATTTATTAAAATAGCCGTCAGGCCGATAAAGACCTTGTTCTCCCCCTATATTATCCAATTCGTACTTTACACCTATTTTTATATTGGGGTTACTTGAAGTTGTTGTCACTTCGATTTCCTTGGCTTTTTTAGGAATAGGAATTTCAGCATTAATGGAACATACTCCATACTCTTGTACCTCTTGAGTTGATGATGTACAACCGCTTGTAAACAGGATTAATGGTAACCATATAAAAGCTAATAAATATTTATTCAATGGTATCCTCTCCTTCCATAACTTATTTTACCAAATTCAAAATTAAAATAAAAACACCCCACCAAAGACTAAGCTTTGATGAGGTGTCTATTCACATCAGCTTTGCAGCTCATGCATGGACTTATTTCGGTTGAATATAACCTTCTGCTTTCAGAAGCTCTGCGATCAACACAGCACCGCCAGCTGCTCCGCGCAGGGTGTTATGGGAGAGACCTACGAATTTGTAATCATAGAGGGCATCTTCCCGAAGTCTGCCCGTCGATACGCCCATTCCGTTCTCGATATCACGATCCAGCTTAGTCTGTGGACGATTGTCCTCTTCAAAATAGGTAATGAACTGTTTAGGTGCGCTAGGCAGTTCAAGCTCCTGAGGACGTCCTTTAAAACTCTTCCAGAGATTCAGAATCTCTTCTTTGGACGGTTTTTTCTCAAAAGAAACAAATACAGCAGCCATATGTCCATCCGCTACAGGCACACGGATACACTGCGAAGTAATCGTTGGCGCTTCACTCTTTACGATACCCTCTTCTTGAACGCTTCCCCAGATCCGCAAAGGCTCTTGCTCGCTTTTTTCTTCTTCGCCACCGATGTAAGGAATCACGTTGTCCAGCATTTCTGGCCAGTCTGCAAAAGTCTTTCCTGCACCAGAAATGGCTTGGTAGGTGGTGACCACCACTTTAGATGGATTGAAGTCTTTGAGCGCATGAAGTGCAGGCACATAACTTTGAATGGAGCAGTTAGGTTTAACCGCAATGAAACCTGTCTCTGTTCCCAGACGTTTTCTTTGCTGTGCAATAACCTCAAGATGCTCCGGATTAATCTCAGGAATGACCATAGGCACGTCAGGCGTCCAGCGATGCGCTGAGTTATTGGAGATTACTGGTGTTCCGGTGCGAGCATAAGCCTCTTCGAGCGCTTTAATCTCATCTTTTTTCATGTCTACAGCACAAAAAATCAAATCCACGTCCGCAGCAACTTCTTCTACCTTAGAAGCATCTTGGACCATAATATTCTTTACGTTCTCAGGCATTGGAGTAGATAACTTCCATCTGCCCTTGGCCGATTCTTCATACGTTTTTCCAGCAGATCTAGCACTGGCAGCAATCGCAGTTACTTCAAACCAAGGATGATTCTCTAAAAGGGCAATAAAACGTTGTCCTACCATACCTGTGCCGCCAACTATGCCGGCTCTTAGCTTTCTTGACATCAGAAAATACACTTCCTTTTGATTAACTGTCCTATTGTGAATAATAGGCCGATAATTAATGATATACGGCGCGGGAACATTTGGCGAGTGTTAACATCAAAATAACATTAAAAATTTTATTTTTAGCGGATTATATTGAATTTCACTAATACTAATGAAGGAAATAGCTGCACTCAGTACAATTATAAGTCTATTTTCTGCTTAGACAACTCTTTAACTGCATTCTCTACAACTATTTCCCCGAAAAATAATGGAAATGCCCTCTAAGTGAACTTTTAGATGTAAGAAATACAACTAAATCGCATCTGACGAGCATTTTATAGCATATAGTTGTAGGAAATACATCTATTTGCGATTGGTGAGTATAAATCAGGAATCTGCGATCAGCAATCAGCGATCAGCGATTAGCGATCAGCGCTCTGCTATTCACGTTTACAAGCTGCTTCAACCAACTAATCGTTTCTTACCCCCGCTCACTTAAACCAACCTTTTTCCTTAAATCGAGTGATTGCCTCGATGCGGTTACCTACATCCAGCTTATCTAGTATAACTGAGATGTAATTCCGGACTGTTCCCGTGGTAATGTACAACTGGCTGGCGATCTCTTTTGTATTTTTACCGTCGGCAATGAGTCCAAGCACTTCCTTCTCCCGCTGAGTCAGAGGATTTACTTCACCGCTGTAGGCTTCATCCATTAGCTCCGGTGCATACATGCGTCGGCCTGCCATCACATTACGTATCGAAAGTGCCAGTTCTTCGCTAGGACTGTCTTTCAGCAGATAAGCATGAACTCCCGCCTTGAGCGCACGTTCGAAATATCCCGCACGGGCAAAGGTGGTTAATATCATCGTTTTGCAGCCGCTATTCTTCAGCGCTTCCGCAGCGTCGAGACCACTCATCGCTGGCATCTCAATATCCATAATACAGATATCCGGCTTATGCTGCTGAACCATCGCTACAGCTTCTTCCCCGTTGCTTGCCCGGCCCACGACCTTCATATCCTCTTCTAAATCCAACAAAGATGCCAGCGCTCCAAGGAGCATTCGCTGATCCTCAGCGATTACAATCTTAATCATTATACGGTTACCTCCTGTTCCGGATGCTTAAATGCATTTGGGACCTTAATCACTATCGTAGTCCCCTCATCTCGCACGATATCCATACAGCCATTTACAAATTCAAGACGTTCCCGCATACCTTGCAGCCCATGTCCTTTAAAATAAAGATCATTGCCCGGGATGCCGGTTCCATCATCTTTCACTTTAATGATGAGATCTGTGCGTGTGGGTTCAATGATAATTGTGCAAGATTGTGCATTACTATGCTTCACAACATTTGTGACAGCTTCCTTAATACACATGCTGAGCACATTCTCCGTAATCAATGAAGTATTAGACAGTTTAGGATTGCCTTGCAAAACATAGTCAATCTCCGCAGCCGCAAGAAACTGCTGAATATGAACGAGTTCGTCCTCAAGCCGAATGCCGCGCATTCGCGTAATCATCTCCCGGACCTCTTTCAGTGCACTTCTTGCCGTCTGGCGTACATCATTGATCTCGGCTTTGGCTTGCGTCGGATTACTGTCGATAAGCTTTCCTGCCAAATCACTTTTCAGACCAATTAACGAAAGCTTCTGACCTAATGTATCGTGAAGATCACGTGAAATCCGCTGGCGTTCCTCGAGCTTAACCAATTCTGAGATACGCTTATTAGCATCCTCCAATTGGTCTTGCAGCTTCCCTTGATTATTGCGGTTATAGGTACTGATTGGCAGCAGGATCACTGCAATCATACTGACAAGAACAAAGGGTAGCTGGCTGATAAATACGGGATTACGCGACAGCAGCTCATAATTGATCGTAATAATCGTAGTCAGCAAATGAATGGAGTACAGGGTGAAGAACCCTACTCGATTCTGGATATTCCCAATAAAAAAGGCTAAAAAAAGCGCAAAATACATATATCCAAACAACAACGTCATCGTTATAGAGACCAGTATCTGCACGCTCGTCCAAAAATAAACTAACCAACCCTTGGAGACAAAAGAAAGCACATAACAAACAAAAAACACAGCGATCATCAAGATTCCTGAAACTACCTGGTAGGGAGAAGAGGACCGAAAGATGAAATAAAACGGTAGAATATAAAATACGACCCATACATAAGGGCTAAGACCTGTACTTTTATGAAAAATATGATGCCACTTCTGCATGTTCGCTCTCCTTTTTGCCATATGCCACTCACCTTATTCTAGCATAAATCCGGTAAAATCCGGTGAACCACAACGATAAAGAGAAAAAAGATTAGAGCGCGAATGAGTTCTCCGGCTCTAACCTTCCATATTGCTGCTATTTGATTACAATGTAGCCATTATTCTCCCTGGAGTCTGGGCTTATGAACTTGCAGGACCTCGCCTGCAGTTTTCGGTTTATTTAATATGGACTTCATCTCTTTGAAGCTGATGAATCGTTTATTTTCCTCATCCCAAAGACGGAAATTAAGAGCCTTCAGGCTGGTACCAATCGTAATTGTTGTTGCTTTTTGTAGCGGTGGCGTCGCGTTATGCGCTTTTTCCAAATTATAGTTTGGCACCTTTGGACTTAAATGATGCACATGGTGGAAGCCGATGTTGCCCGTAATCCATTGCAGCACCTTCGGCAGCTTATAATATGAGCTACCTTCAACCGCGGCCATCACATAACTCCATTCAGATTCATTCTCGAAATAAGAGTCTTCAAACTGATGTTGGACGTAGAACAACCATATGCCGAGAAACCCTGATACAAATGCTACAGGCAACTGCACCATAAGAAATGCCTGCCAGCCAATAGCCCATATTAGCAAGCCATAAAGCGCTGCGATTGAAATATTCGTCAAATAGGTATTCATCCGCTCTTTGCGTCTAGCACCTTTAACATTGAAACGATACTGAATCATAAAAACAGCAATCGGTCCAAGACCAAACATCACGATTGGATTGCGGTAAATCCGGTAATATAGACGTTTCCAGAAGGAAGCTGCTGCATATTCCTCGACCGTCATAATCCAAATATCGCCGATCCCTCTTTTATCGAGATTACTGGAGCTGGCGTGGTGAATGGAATGACTATGTTTCCACTGCCGATAAGGAACCAGTGTCAGTACACCTGTGATCGTTCCGATAATATCATTCGCTTTACGATTCTTAAAAAACGATCCATGTGTGCAATCATGAAAAATAATAAAAGTTCGAATTACAAATCCTGCTGCAGGAATAGCTAACAGAAGGGTGAGCCAATAGGAAACGGATAAAGAGAAATAAGCTCCGCCCCATAACAGCACAAGTGGCCCTAAAGTATTGATGAGCTGTCTTATACTTGCGTTGCGGTCATTTTTCTCGTAAGGGGCTACACTCTTTTTAAGGCTGGAGAGCTGTGATGTCTGTTTTGTAGTCATCTATATCATTTCCTCCTTGATGTGTCCGGCTAAGGATCTTTTCATCTACTCTAAGTATAGGTGATGAAGTGTCATCCTATAAGTCATAAACATCAAGTAGAGAGTATGACAAATGTCATACTCTCCTTCTCATTTAAATTACGTTAGCATTGCAGCCAACATCCATCTTCCTTCACTTCGTATTGACCTTTGATCTCACCAATTCCATTAAGGATTAACGAATCTTTATTAAAAGTTGGAGGTTCATCTAGTACGAGGTGCAGTTTATTAATATTTCGAAGGTCAGCTGTATAGTAGCTAATCACTGGCTTTTCCAGAAAATACTCCGCATCATTGATTTGGATTCGTAAATTATTCTTATGAATGCATTTCTCATCTCCACCAATAATACCCATAGGATTAAAACCCGTAGATTTTATATCTCCTTCAATATACAGGTGGTACCCTTCCAGGCTGATAAAATCAATGAATTCCTTCTCCCTGATTGTTTTGACCGATTGCATAATATCTTCCGTTTCTTTGCTGATGGATATCTCCTCGAAGGGAATGATGACTTGATCCACAAATTGCTTAAAAAACGCATATAAACTTAACTCCGACTTCATAAACTCTTCTTTCCAATCGGTCCGAAGCTCATCCAGCAGCAAACATATAAACAGACCAGAACCGTAGCAGCTTCTTCTGATATTAGCCGAAGATTCAAGTTCATCTATTAAATACGAACTGAATTTGTGCAATACTTCCTCATTAGGTAGGGTGGATTTTTCGGCATAGGCATTTAATTCAACATACCAAGCGGGTCCTTCCAGCGTTTCGATAAGATATTCATTTAGCACGTACTCCCCAAGCAGTTGTTCTCTTTGTTGACGGATGGCAATAAATCTGTACATTGCGTGATTACGCTCTTCAATAGTAGCTGCCATTACACTAAGATATAAATGATGTCTTTCTTGAATCCGCAATTCCATATTTTCGAGGGATAAAGGATAGGTAATCATCAATAATTCATCTGCATAACGTTCATCTCCCATCAGGAATTGATAACCGTGAAATAATTCGTGTACACAAATGGCGTACAAGTCTTCGAATTCTTCATGTAATTCCAGATTAACGATGGCTGTAGGGTGATCCTCATATAAGATGATGGTATCTCCTGAGAATTCATTACTCCAAGGAAGCAAATGTGGATGATATCCTACCGTTTTGAATTTGGGATGATTGTACAGATACACGTTATCCTTATTATAAAATGCAAAAGAAACAGCCTCGAACCCCTTCCAATATTTCTGCAGCTTGTGGTTCGTTAAACACTTAACAATCATCTCCAAATGAAATTCCATCCCTTACCTCCTCGTTAATGGATCTGCTTAGTATGCTCTTCTCGGTATTCTGTTGGCGTTTGACCACTAGCCTTTTTAAAAACCTGTGTAAAATAACGTGGGTCCTGATAACCGACAAGAGGAGCTATCTGATACACCTTTACGTTGCTGCTCTGCAAAATATACTTCGCCCTCTCCATCCGGCAGTGTGTAACATACTCCAAAAAGGTATAGCCTGTTATTTGCTTATATAAAGTGCAGAAATGACTGATGCTGAGATCAGCCAGCTCCGCTACTTCCTCAATACTTAAATCTTTATGGTAATTACTCTCAATATAACGTTTCGCTTTCTCGATGGCGCTACGCGTATCCTCGCGGTTCACAGGCTTGTTCCCTTGCTCCAATCGCACACCAAACTCTTCTTTCAGAGCAGAGATCACTTCATTTAAAGTGCCGAGATTGTGCATCTTGCTAAGTAATCCATGCAAGGACCAATCTGAATTTATATTCAAATACTCATAATTTCTGTACAACACAACGATCAATTCAACAAGAAGACGTTCAGCCATATCCTTAGGAACAGCTTGTGACTCAATAAATAAAGCAAGCTCATCAAATAAAGACCACATCCGGTCTCTATTTAAGGTACGTATACTTTCAATCAGCGCGGTTTCCAGCTCTTTTGGGTATTTCACCTCTTTACTGCTTGGGAACGATATCTCTTCATCAATAAAGACCCCGGCAAGCCCCGAATAGAACCGTTGATATAAGGCCTTCGCGGCCAGAGGGTAAACCGTACTTAATTGATCAATGCCTTGTGTGGTGCGGCTGATGCCTACGGAACAAGACTGCTTGGAGTATCTCTTGATTCCCGCTATCAAATGTTCACCAAGTTCTCTCCTGCTGGCGCTTAAAGATCCAGGGAACAGTAGTATCCACTCTCCATTATGAAACGGGAAAACCGTCAGCACGCCATGCTCCAGTGACCATTCTTCCACAATATTGCGGATTGCAAACAGCCATAGCCGTTTTTCCTCTACACTCCATTGACTGCTCAGTGTGGTGTAGTCATCTAACTGGACAACAGCCATGAAATATCCGCTCTCCAGTTCACTGTTCTCCAGCCATTTCAGATGCTCAAGCGGCCTTGCATTTCCCAAAGTGATTTCTGCAAACAGACGTTCACGTGCAAGCAATGACAGCATCTGTACAGAATGAATCAGCTGATCATTTTGCTTCTGTTCATCCAGCTTGGTTCTGGCGCGGTTTAGCATTTCAACCAGTTCATCATGATCGATCGGCTTCAATAAATAATCAAAAGCACCTTGACGTAATGCTTCTCTTGCATATTCGAACTCTCCGTACCCGCTTATAAAAATAAACACCAGCTTCGGGTTTTTAGACAATACTTCCTTCATCAACGTAATCCCGTCAATTACGGGCATGCGAATATCACTAATCACGATATGTGGTGAAGTGTCTTCTATCAAGCGGAGAGCTAATTCTCCATTTCGGGCCTCTCCCACAATCTCCATCTGAAGATCATTCCATGGAATGGCTGCTTTTAAGCTACGAAGAATAATCGGCTCATCATCCACGATTATTACTTTATATTTCTCTTGTAACTCATCCATTCCCTGCACCTCCAGGATCATTGTACACTTGAGCTTTGGATCAAATTCCAGTATTGAATGGAGGATGCCTGCACTTGCTTTAACGCTTGCTCAGCAGACATTTCTCCGTTAATCATCTGTTCTATAACACTCAGGAACGTTTTTTTCACTTCTGGTGACAATACATTATCATAAGGGACAAAGCTCTTCCGGTTAACTTCCATCATATTCATGACTTGCGCGAATACGGGTCCTGTCTTCTCAGGATCAAAGGCGATGCGCATAGACGGAATTCTCAACCCTTCATATACAATCCGAGTCTGAACCTCCTGGGTGTAAAAAGCTTTCATGAGATCGAGCGCAGCCTCCCGCTTCGCTCCGCTTAGTTCGGAGGAAAGGCCGATGCCAAATGTATAACCGCCGGCAATCGAAGGTTGTTCCCCCTTCTTCAATGTGGGAAACGGAATAACACCTACCTCATTTTGAAAATCCGTAGGAGCTGCTGTTCCGGCAAATAAATTGATATCCCAGTTTCCGTTCAGATACATCGCAGCCTTGCCGCTCGTAAATAGTCCCACCGCATTTTCTGTGGATAACGCATTCGATTTCGTGCTGAAGGCACCTTCTTTGATCCATTGCTCCAAGTGCTGAAAAGCCTTTAAATACGCCTCATTCTGAAAGCTGGCTTGATCTTCACCAGTGATCAGCTTCTCGATCAAGTCAGCGCCGGCATAACGATCCATTAAATAATGTGCAAAAATCCCTGCGGGCCAACGATCCTCGTTGCCAAGTGCAA
Organism: Paenibacillus sp. FSL H7-0943; assembly: GCF_037963265.1. Lineage (NCBI taxonomy): Bacteria > Bacillati > Bacillota > Bacilli > Caryophanales > Paenibacillaceae > Paenibacillus > Paenibacillus sp. FSL H7-0943. The sequence continues at coordinate 2,919,555 of NZ_CP150148.1, read as the reverse complement.
ATGGAATATATCCTGCCGACTTCAGCTTTAGTATGGCAGCATCAAGCTCTTGCAGCGTTTCTGGCGGCTTCAAACCCAGCTTTTCGAATATGGTTTTATTAAAATATAAAGGTTCAGCATTCCCTTCAATGGGCAAGCCATAAATATGGTTGTCAAAGGTCCAGAGATCCAGATCCTTGAATTGATTGGTTAGCGCATTCTCCCGGACGAAATCCGTCAGATCAATCAGACGCTTAGAGCGCACATAGGGCTCAATTTCCGCTCCACCGAACAAAACAAACATATCTGGCGGGGTGCCAGTAACCATCTCGTTCTTCAGCTTTTGGTCACGGTGCAACGTCTGGTCTAAACCTTCAAAGTTAACTTTCACATTTGGATGCTCTAACTGGTATTTGTCCACGATATCTTCATAAATAGTCAACAGTGGCCGATCATGCTCTTTTATCCAGAAATGACGGAAAGTTAATGTGATTTTCTCTGGTGAATCATCTTCAATGGGTTCTTGCTTTCCTAAAGTTATAAATAAAACCGCACCCGAAATCAGCACTAGATATAACCACATCCAGCCCCATTTCAATAACCATTTTTTGATAACATTCTCCCCCTTTCTTTTCGTATGGTCGATTACGGCAGTATTTTTGGTATTCGGATTCGGATGGTTGAACCAAAGCCGGGGGATGAACACACTAGTATGCCGTATGGACTGCCGAATCGAATATTCAAGCGTTCATGCACATTTTTAAGCCCCACGCCGCTATCACTGTATTTCTTCTGAGCACTTCCCTCGTTATCCCAAAGACTCATCATCTTGGCAAGGTCAAAGCCGGGGCCGTTATCTTTTACGATAATCATCATATCCATGCCCATTTCATAGGCCGTAATCTCAATGATCCCTGGGTCCTCCATCTGCTCAATCGCATGATACAGCGCATTCTCAACAATCGGCTGAACGATCAGCTTTTGTGTCATGAACGTCCTAAGACCATCCGAAAGATCTATAATATAAGAGAATTTATCTTCAAAACGAAACTTCTGGATATCCAAATAATGACGGACATGCTCGAACTCCATATGCAGCGGAATCAGCTCCTGATTCTGACTGATGCTGATTCGCAGCAGCTTGCCGAGTGAGATGACCATTTTGCTAATATCTTTATTGCCTTGCAGTACTGCCATCGAATTAATCGATTCGAGTGAATTATAAATAAAATGAGGGTTAATCTGCGCCATTAGCGCTTGCATTTCTGCTTCCTTCTTACGTCCCTGCTCAGTCTCCACCTGCACAAGCAGCTCATTGATCTGCGTGCTCATCCGATTAAAGCCATCAATCAGCAAATCACTTTCATCATCAGCACGATAGGGTGTAGTGATCGGCGTAAATATCCCTTGCTTCACCCGCTTCATCCCGTTAACCGCACTATTAATACTATGAACGAGCCTCCGTACGAAATAGCGGTCGAACAAAATGGCGGACAACAGCGAAACTGTACTTAAAATAATCGCAATATTCCGGATGGATACAGATTCTGACGAGATGAGATTCATAGGTGTAATGGCTACTAAATACCAGGCTGCATTATGAGAAGGTAGGAAGGTTATGAGTGATTTTTCCCCCTGATAGTTGTCGATGTAATAGTCATGTTCCTTAGCATAATCATTCTGTAAAAAGGGGAACTCTGTGCGTTGTCCAATATGTTCACCGGATTTATTAAAAACGATATTGCCTAGCTTGTTGACCAGCAAAATATCCCCCTTCTTGAGGGTTGCTGCTTCCCAGAAAATCTGATCCAATAAATCAGGTTTTACATTAACAACCAGATATCCGATATCTTCGAGAGAATATGAATCTTTGATTACTCTTGCTTGTACAAGTACCGGATTGCCGGAGATCTCCGAGCCATTTTCTCCCGGTCCTGACCACACGGGCCGCCCTTCGGCGCCTTCCATCGCGTCAAACCAGCTTTGTCTCTTCAAGTCCTCAAAAGACATCGATGCATTGTATTGATAAATTAAACGATCTTTACTATAAAAACTAAATGAAGTAATCATTGGATGATCAATGAGATAACTGCTAAGCTCCTGCTTTCGATCATAAGTGATTACAAAGTTCTTCTGCTTCAGTGATTGCTGAACAACCGGCTGCGTAATTTTTGAATTCGTGATCGAGGTGATTTCACTAAGCGCGAATTTAAGCTTTCGATCCGTTTCAAGCAGTGAAATCCAGTAGAAGTTGCTTGATTTTTTCTCCATTGCATTAGAAAAATTAACGTAAGTGACGATCCCCATCAGAATAACCGGAATAAAGACGAGAAGAATAATAGCGAACAAGATTTTACGGCGGAGTTTCATGATATTCCCCTTCCCCCTGCTGTCTCTGTCCTCTAGTATTCTTCACAAAACCGCCTATTCCCTGTAAAGATCAAAAAGTAAGATCAGCTCTTAATAGCTCCTGAAGTAAGTCCAGCAATCACCCAGCGGCTAAATAACAGGAATACAATCAGCAGTGGCAAGGTTGCCGTAAATGTTGCTGACATGATCATTCCGTAGTCTAGACCATCGCGATTGGAGAACAGCTGCTGGAGCGCAATCTGAATTGTGAAATGCTCTTGATTCTTCAGTACCACTAAAGGCCAGAAGAAGTCATTCCAAACGGTCATAAAATTCAGTATACCTAGTGTAGCCATAGCTGGAGTAATGACCGGGATAGCGATGTTCCAGAAGATCCGGAAATGTCCGCCGCCATCGATCCGACCTGCTTCAATCAATTCCGTATGTACAGCTGTAGTGATATACTGCCGCATCCAGAAGATCCCGAAGGCATTAACCATCGCCGGAACAATAAGTGCCTTGAAAGAGTCTATCCAGTGGAGCTTGGCCATAATTACGTAAGTAGGTAATACACCAAGCTGCTGTGGCACAAATAATGTAGCAATTACAAAGTAGAACAGAAAATTTTTAAACGGAAATTCATATTTGGCAAAGGCATAACCTGCCAGTGTACAGAAAAACACGACTGATATTGTAACCATAGATGAGACAAATAAAGAGTTGCCCAAGGCTTGAAAGAAGTCTGTTTTGTCCAGTACCCGCTGGAAATTCTCAAAAAACTGGTCTCCAACCGTAAGCAAAGGTGGCACATGGAATACTGCGCCTCTGTCATTAGTGCCAACTACAAACATCCAGTAAAAAGGAAAGATGGACACGAGCGCACCAACAATCAACAGCAGATAAAATCCTAACTTGCCGATGATCCCTAGATCATCCGGATCTTTTTTAAATACACGCAGCGTACTCACGCTTTACCCCCTCCCGTATCTCCACCCATGCGATTTGAGACCAGCATATTGAGGACAGAGAAAATAATCGTGACCAGGAACAGCAAGACTGCCGTAGCTGCTGCCGTACCAAAAAATCCGTTGCGGAATGCTTCGCTATACAAATAAGTAACCATAGTGATTCCTTCCTGACGTGTAGATCCAGTTCCCGCTTGGCCCAAAAATACATAAGGCTCAGTGAACAGCTGCAAGGCACCTATAGTTGAAAGCAAGGTAACAAATACAATGAATGGCTTCAATAGCGGTAACGTTATAAAGGTTAGCTGTTGTCTTCTGTTCGCACCGTCAATACGTGCCGCTTCATATAGATCCGTAGGGATACTTTGCAAGCCTGATAGAAAAATAATGGCATTATATCCCGTCCAGCGCCACATTACCATCGTAGAAATGGCGATTTTAACGCCCCACCAGCCAGAGTTGAAGGCCATACTATCCAGTCCCAAGCCGTTTAGAATCCAGTTGATCATTCCGTTGTTGCCAAACAGTGTGCTGAACACGAGCGTAACCGCAACGATAGACGTAATATTAGGCATAAAAAATAAAACCCGGAACGTCTTCTTAAAGCGAGTCATCGCCGAATTCAACAAAACAGCAATCAATAGAGCTAGTAATATCTGTGGAACAGTACCCATAAGCCCCATAATTAAAGTGTTGCTAAAAGAAATCCAGAAGGTCGGATCACTTGTGACCAGATCATAGTTTTTCCATCCTACAAATTTCATAGGATTCAGGGCATCCCATTTAAAGAACGAGAGATAGATCGTGAAAAAGATCGGATATAGTCCAAATATCGAGAACAGAATAAAAAAGGGCGAGATAAACGTGTAAGCAGTGATGCGGCTCCTTCTTTGTTCAGTTAAAAAGCGGCGCTTGCTCTCGGCATGCGGACTTGAAATAACAGGTTGTGCCATGTCACACCTCCAGGTAATCTAACGTGTAAATCCGAATTCACAGAGACTGTTTCACTCTATGAATCCGGACCTTCTAGAAATTGAATTTCATAAGCTTGAAATCTTAGCTGCGTTCAGCCAATGTTTTCGCTTGTTTTACTGCTTCGTTCCATTCTTTGGTCGGATCTGCTTTTTTCTCCAACACATTTTTCAATGCGTTTTTGAAGAAAGTATCGGTTTGGTCATGAAGCGGACCGTAGTATACAGGTTTTACCCGGTTTGCTGCTTTACCGAATTCTACAGCGGTTTGTTGTCCACCGAAGAAATCATCTTTGAAATCTACGAATGCAGGATCTTCATACAGGGCAGGAATAGAAGGCATAAGGCCTTTGGTTTTGAAAGATTCCAGTTGGTTTTCCTTGTTATCCATCCATGCGATAAAGTCATAAGCTTCTTTCGAGTGTTTGCCTTCTTTTGGCAGCGTCAGGAACGAGCCACCCCAGTTACCAGCACCTTCAGGGAGCTGAGCAATTTTCCATTTGCCAGAGGAGTCTGGAGCATTACTCTTAACATTTCCCGCCATCCAAGCTGGTCCCATAACTACTGCAAATGAACCGTCGTTCATGCCTTGACCCCATTCAGGAGACCAGAGCATAACATTGCTGATCCAGCCTTCTTGAATACCTTTAACCGTGAAATCATAAGCTTTTTTGACTTGCGGATTGGTATCTCCGATAAAGCTGCCATCAGCTTTGCTGAAATAGATTTCATCGGCAGATTGGTCACGCAAAGCATTAAAGGTAAGATCCGTAAGGTCTACAAATGGTTTGCCTGTTTTATCTTTAAAAGCTTTGGCAACAGCTGCGAACTTATCCCAAGTATCAATAGCAGCGCCGAATCCTTCTGAATCACTTGGCAGCCCAGCTTCTTCAGCCAAATCTGTGCGGTAATATACAACCGTTGGGCCGATATCTGTTGGAAGACCTAGCTGGAAGCTGCCATCTACGGAAGAAGCTTGTTTCCATTTCCAATCCAGATAGTTGGCTTGAATATCTTTGGCACCCAGATCATTCAGGTTATAGAACTTGTCCTGAGCGTTGATGAAACGTTCCATGAAACCGATTTCAAGTTGGAAAATATCAGGCGCACCCGATCCAGCCGACAAAGCAGTGGTCAAATTATTATGGTGAGCGGTTTGGTCACCGGTATTTTGCACTTTGATCGTAATGTTTGGATGCTCCTTAGTGTACTCCTTCGCTAAATCCTCGTAGTTCACGTTGCCCAGCGTCCAGAAAGAAAGTTCGATTTTCTCAGCCGGTTCTGTTCCCTCATCCTTAGTAGGTTCACTTGTGCTTGCTGCGTTGTTACCTGCATTTTTGTTTGATGTGTTGTTGTTCTCGGCGTTGTTGCCTCCGCATGCTGCCAGTGAACCTACGAGCATGATAGCGACTAACGATAGCGCCAAGTGTTTTACTTTATTCATTCCCCTGTACCCCTTTCAAAGGTTTCTCTTACAAGAATTAGTGTACAGGGTTTAAATTCTTTTTTTGAGGAGGTAAACTTCCGATTTATGGTGGAAATAATTACGAAACCATTCATATCTATGTTATGTCTAAGGAGGGAATATAAAATTTCGTCCAAATATGTTCCTCACAGAATACTTGTACTTCATCTTAAATTGGATTTCTTGTGCTTCCGCAGGTATACTATTTTTATTTCTTACTTCATTACATGATCAAAGGAGTTATTTCCCATGCCCATTAACCGCCCGCTGCTAAGCGACAGCGATTTCCAAGAAGCCGTTGACCGCAAATTACCTGTTCGTGTATTTCAGGACGATCATTTAGTAAATTCAGGAGCAACCGTTGTCCGCTTCACTGATTTCGATGTTGTTATTCAATCTAGAGTTAGTGATCTGACTTACTACTCACGCAAGAGCTGCGAATTTTTTGAGGTTAGACCCTAAAGAAAGCCGGAATGCAATGATCTCTAGGATCATCGCGTTCCGGCTTTCTTTAACAGACATAGGGTATAGCTTTCATCTTTAATTTTTGTTGTAGGTGCTGTACGCTTTCATTTTCTCATTCAGAACTTCCTGGAAACTCATTCTCTTCTTGTCTGCTTTTCCTTGCTTGGGATTGACCACGGGCTGAGGTCTAAAAAACTGATGATTGTAAGCCATAAGATTATGTACGATCACATTCATTGGATTTCAACCTCCTTCCGTGATGTTCCTGAAATTTGCATTTCTGCTTGGTTACTTACGGCTTATTTACCCAGCTTCTCCAAAGTATAAACAGTTTTATCAGATTCATATTAAAAAATGAAAAAGTGCAGCTTTTACAATATGCTAAATACATCTTTGTAAATCACGTATGTCTTTCCACGAAATAAGTTTAATCTCCTCATTAATAATCAATTCCTTAATTTCAATATCATTTAGAAGACGATATTCCAATTCTCTTTCTGTATAGCATTTCGTTATTGCTATTAATTGATCTGTTATTTTAGATGGATGTATAGTTAACTGTGTTATACCAGGTTTTAAATTCTTTAACAATTCAGTTAATCTCATTTTCATTTTGCTATAATCTGCAGCAGGGTAAAAACAGTAAGGAAGAGAAATTATATCATCGATTAATAAAATCCCCCTTTCTTTTGCTGAAGAAATTCTTTTTTGAAACAATTTCAACTGATTATTATTAAAAAAGGGTTGTTCTAGTATCCTAATAGGTAAATTAAAGGGCAGGCGGTACTTTTCACACAAATCAAATATTATTTCTAAAAAATCTCGCCCAGTGTATAACCCCATAATACTCCCCCCATGACTATCCAGATGAGTTGGATCAATGTCTTGTACGATTGCACTTTGGATTTGCGATTCTAACTCTATTCTAATCTCGTCATCAGCAGCGTTTCTTTCCAGAAGAGTGGCATCTTGATGAAAATACCCTTCCCCCGTAATTAAACTATTCAAGATTTTTTCTTTGAATACTGGTTGATACGGATATTTCTCGCCACTCGTTAGCGTTAGATGAATTCCAATATTCTTTATTCCTTTCCAATTAATTATCTTCATAGCGTCATTTGAGTCTGGGCAAGGCATCATAATAGATATGGATGTTATAGCTTTTCCTTCAAATAAGTTAACAATAGCTTCATTAGTTCCTTTAGTTATTCCGAAATCGTCGGCATTAATTATTAACAGACGGTCGTCAGCCGCAAAGCCTAATTTTCGAATCATAAGCCTTCCCCCTATTACTAAATGATTTAACAAAAAGAAAAAAAATAAGGACCTAGACACCGTGAAGTGTTTGCGTCCTTATTTTGAATAGCGTGCTAAACCAAAACCAATTATTCGCACCTTAGAGCAGTGGAAACCTTGAATCTAGCGCTGAGACGGGAACCTTGCTTTCCCCTTCTCATCATTATTATGATCCACTCGCCCTCTCATCAGTTCAAGCAGATATTCGGGTTCTGAGTTCATATGCAGCATTTGAAGTGCAGTTTTTGGTGCAAAACCTTCAGCCACACTATGGGAGATCAAGGCTTGCAGTGGATTAAAATAACCTCGAACATTCAGCAGCCCTATAGGCTTCTGATGAATACCAATCTGCATCCAGCACAGAATTTCAAATAGCTCATCGAAGGTTCCAAGACCTCCCGGCAAAGCAATAAAAGCATCCGCCATACCGCTCATTACCGCCTTACGTTCATGCATACTGGAGACCTCAATCAGATTCGTCAATCCGGAGTGTCTGATTTCATCTTGAAAAAGATCCACTGGCATAATTCCTACAGCTTCGCCACCATTAGCGAGTACCCCGTCCGCAACCTGTCCCATAAGGCCATTCCGCGAACCTCCATAGACCAACCTACAGCCTTGTGCCGCTATATGATAACCTAATTCCCTAGCCATTTCCGTATATTCAGAGTTAAGACCTGGATTCGATCCGGCAAACACACATATTGTAAAAGCCATTCCTATCACTCCAGACTGGTTATTATGGTGAAATTGAGATTAATTCACTTATTGTACCTCAGAATATTAATATATGTGTTAAATGTAAGTCATCTTTTTGTTTGTAATGTTAATTGGTACAGCGTACTATTCCACTCCGCAAATAGACCTGTAGCTTTGGCCAAAGCCGCTGCTGGCACTAGAGAAGTGTAGCTTACTTTAATGGATTCTGCTGACGGTAATGAAATTTTCTTCCCAGCTTTCGTCAACGTCAGTTCCCCCTCCAAAGACAGGGTATATCCCAGACTTTCTGCTACATCCCTAATCGGTACTTTTACACTTCCATCCATAAAAATAGCAGACTGTGCGGAATCCATTTTTTGACCATCTACAATTACAGTAACAGGCTTTAAAATAGGAGATATAGCAAAAGGACGTGAATCAACAGCGCTAATTCCGAGTTGACCAAACCTATTTGTTCCCCAAGCCACAGCTGTTCCATCCTTCAGGACTGCATACTTACTATTCTCACCCATGGCAAAAGAAACAGGATCACTCAATCCTTTTATTAACTTAGGCTGCGTAAAAACTAAACGGTTGTCGGTTGTTGGTTGGGTACTCCAAGTCCACACGGTGCCATCTTTTTTAACAGCTGCAAAGTTGTCTAAATCCAGCGTAAGTTTTGAGATCGATTTTACGGCTGTAATCTTTTGCAGACCTTGTAGTGAGGTACCAGCTTTCCATACCCAGTATTCTCCTTTTTTATTGCCAACAAGATTGAACCCGTTTTTCGTCTGGACAGATACAATATCCGTAAGACCTGGCATCTTGCTCATCGTGACTTCGTTATAATTATTGCTGTCAATTGTTCCCCAGACGCTCCCGCTCTCGGTTAAAGCCAGTATACTGCGATCGCTCATAGAGACGGACTTTACATGGTATAGATCCTTAACTGGGGTCGGTTTCTTCATCACATTCGTGTTCTCTGTTTGCGGGATAGCACTCCAAATCCACAGCGTACCGTTAGTTCGAATGGCGGCATGATAAATACTGCTTCCGATCCACTTCACTTCGCTCAAACCCTGTACCTTAGTGGCAGCAGGCAGCTCTGTATAGCCCACATCTGAAGCTTCTGGAGGATTCCACTGGAGTAGACTTCCATCGTTTCTCAAAGCTAATGCACTATGCAATCCTGACGATATACTAACCACATCACTCATTCCTGAGATCCCTTGAGGAAGCAGAACCTTGTGTTGTTTAGCACTTGCCCCATTGCCAGCTTCTGCTACACTCTTATCCCGATAATCTCCCCAAGCCTTAACCGTACCGTCTTCGTTCAGCGCTACATAGTACGCTTCGCCGATCGCCAGCTGTTTCGTATGTTCAAGCCCAGCTATTTTATGGGGAGTAATCGTCCACCCCTCAGGCCCGGCGGTACCATTAGCAAATTGACCAAAAACATTACTCCCCCAGGACCAAACATCTCCGTCAGTTCCCACCGCAAAAGAGCTTCCACCCCAAAAACCAGGCGAAGCAACAATCTCCTTAATCCCACCCAACTTCCCAGGTGATGGAGCTGCACTTATAACTTGAGGGACAGACAATGCAGTCACCAGACTTGAACAAACCAACAAACTAAACAGCCTTAGCTTCCTTGAAAATAAGTGCATCTTGATTTTCCCTTCTTATGATATTATTGTAATTATTATTTCTATTACACTAAGACGCTATAAAGCTGACAAAAGTTGTAGTTTATCTTAAATCCCGGGATTCAGATTGGTTTGAATTATGATATAATTACGCTGCCTTAGATCTACTCTTATTCAACCGCAATACCGGAACCAAATGATCATGGAGGGAAATCATGCTTAAATTTATAGGTATTATGATGCTTTTCAGATTAGTGGGCAACCCTTTTCTGGCTTTATTCATCCTGCTTGTTATCTTGTATTTCTTAGATCGGCGATACGTGGGAATCTTCCCTAGTATAACAAAGCCCTTCAAACGGGTGCGGCAAATCTCCAAGCTGCGCACAACAGTATCTTTGAATCCAAATGATGTTTCTGCAAAATTTGATTTAGCCCGGAATCTGTCAGAACGTAAAAAATACAAGGAAGCCAAGGATATCCTGCTACAGATCGAAGACCGTTACGAACAATCTGCCGAATATTGGGTGGAGCTGGGTCATGTGAATCTTAAGCTGGGCGCTTTGGAAGAAGGCGAAGATCAGATGCTTCGAGGTCTAGAAATTAACCGAAAAGCCCAATATGGTCAGCCATATCTTCGGTTAGCGGAAACCTTCCGCCATACAAATCACGATAAAGCGTTGCATTACGTTACTCAATTTCAAGAGATTCAGTCTTCCTCTAGTGAAGCCTATTATTTAGCCGGCTCCATGTACAAAGCACTGGGCAGAACTGAGGATGCTAAACGTGCTTTCGACGAATCCACCGCCATCTACCGTTCGCTACCCAAATATAAAAAACGGCAAGAACGCGGCTGGGCGTTACGTAGCTTTTTTGCCAAAATGAAATAAACTTTGTACTTATATTTTCACAAAAAAACCTCTAGCCGCCTATTTATTTAGGCAAACACTAGAGGTTTTTTGCTGTGTAGAGTGATTACATGTTTACATCTTGTTTAGTGGGTTCTCCACTTTGTTTGACCGCAAATGGCCACCAGTTCCCACGGCCGAAGATCCGTACCATAACAGGAACAAAAAACGGCAAGAAGATTAGTGCATACAAGGCCAATCCTACAAGCACCACTGTTGCAATCTGCATCATCGACAATACGCCTGAAGGGTACATCGAAGCGAAGGTACCGCCCAAAATAACTACCGCCGAAAGAATGACTGTTCCCATATTTCGCATAGCATGCAGGATCGCTTCCCGCACATCCCAAGTTTTATATTCGTTAAAGCGGGCCATTAAGAAAATACTATAATCTACTCCAAGTGCAATCAGCATAACAAAGCTGAAGAATGGCGTTGTCCAGGTAATCCCTTCAAAGTGCAGAAGGTGAACAAATATAGCCTCTGTAACACCCAATGCTGAAAAATAAGTAATCAAAAGAGAAATAATAAGGTAAATCGGCATTACGATTGAACGAAGCAGCAACACCAAGATAATGAAGATCCCACCCAGCATCAAGATTACTGTACGTGTGTAGTCTTCGTTGGAAATATTACGCAAATCGTTCTGGCTGCTTGTAACCCCGCTGATTGCAGACTCTGCATTTTCCAGCTTCGTACCTTTCACTGCACGATCTACTGCTGCTTGAATATCATCAACACTGTCAATAGCTTCTGAACTATATGGATTCTCAGTGAATACTACATCCAGCGTCATTACCTTACGGTCGTCAGACAAGTAGGTATTAAATACCTGCTCTATGCCTTCAGCTTCAAGAGCCTCAGCCGGTACAAAGAATCCACTCAGCTCATCATCCTTAGCCGCTTGAATCTGATTCAAATAATCTTGTGCAGAGCCCAGCCCACTGGTAATTTGTTCCAATCCGTTTGCACTGTCGCTTAATCCAGTAGTTAAGGCTCCTATCTGCCCTGTTAATTGACCAAACCCATCCGCAAGCTGCTGCTGTCCACCTTGCAATTGATCTAGGCCACTAGTAATGGATGGAATTTTATCTACGATCTGTCCTTGACCTGCTGCGGCCTGCTCCAGCCCAGATTGCAGCTGACCGATGCCCGCAACAAGCTTAGCTAAACCTTGTGCGAGTGCAGTTTGCCCAGCCGAAGCTTTGGCATAGCCAGCATTCGCCTCATTTAAGCCTGCTGCTGCTCCTTTAAGCTGCTCTGAGATCTGCCCAAGACCCGCTGCCAGCTGAGCTGCCCCAGTACCACTCTGCGTTACGGTGCCTTTAATGGTCAGATAATTAACATCCTGCAGAATTTCCGGATAACTGCTCTCAAGACCATTAAAAGAACCATCCAGTCCCTTCAACGCTTCTGCCACACCTTGCAGCTGCTGCGGAAGCTGCCCAAGCCCTTGATCCAGCGCAGTTAAACCGCTGCCGATTTTTTTATATCCCTCCAGCAGCTTCGTATTGGCATCCGCAAGCTGCTTGGCACTAGCAGCTGCCTGTTGAAGTCCTGCTTTGATCTTTCCTGCACCAGCTGAGCCGCTTTTTATTCCGCTCTCAATACGTGCCAGCCCATCGCCTAACGCGACGATTCCATCTTTCAGTTCTGCTGTGCCTTCCGTCAGCTTAGCGCTGCCTTGAGCAGCCTCTGTAAGCTTAGGTGCATTTTCACTCAGCTGTTTACTAGCTTCAGACAATCCCGTTTGAATCTTGGTCAGTCCCTCACTGGTCTGATCCAGACCGTCAGATAAAGTCCCCACCTGATTCGGGATTAAGAAATCACTGATCAGCTCTCCGGTTGGACGAGACATGCTGCGCACCGATTTTACGCTGTCCACTTTTTCCAGCTCGCGGCTGATTTTTTCTGCAAGTCCAAGATATTCTGAAGTATCCATCCGATCATCATTTTTGATTACGATCTTGCCAGGCATGGATTCACCCGGCCCGAAGCTATCCGAAATGATGTTAAATCCTTTTACCGAGGCATATTCTGAGCCAATTTCCTCCAAGCTGTTGAAGGACAGCTTTCCGCTATAGGTAACAAGGAACGGAGCTACGATTACTGCAACAATTAGCAGCGCGGCCCATGGTCTTTTTAAGGAAAAAGAACCTGCTGCTCCCCAAATACGGCTCTCACTGTGCTCCAGCTTCCCGCGTGAAGGCCAGAAGAGCTTTTTGCCAAGTACCGCCATGAAGAATGGAACTATGGTTACAAGCGCCAGCAGCATAACCGCAATCCCCACGGCAACGGCTACCGCCGAGCGATACAGAATGAATTTGGATAATCCAATCGCTACAAAACCTACGAATACCGCAAGTCCGGAATAGAACACCGTTCCCCCAGCCTTACGGTAGGTTGCAATAATAGCACTTTTGGTATCTTCTGCTGTCATCATTTCTTCTTTAAAACGACTGATTAACAGGATACAATAATCCGTACCAATCCCGAACATGACCGCAACCATAAAGATTTGAGTAAATGTAGATAATGGAAAATCATAACGGTCCACTAAAAAAGCCACAACGGACTGAGAAACAATATAGCTGAGTCCTACCGTCAGTAGCGGAACAAACGGTGCCACGAACGAACGGAATACCACGAACAGGATAAGTAAAATAAAGACTACCGTAATATATTCCGATTTCTTAAGCCCGGCTTCCGAGCTAGCAATCATATCCTCAGTAATCAAACCCTCACTGGTTAAATAATGATCCGCCTTAACATCTGTGAGTAATTCATCCACTTTATCAGGAAGTGCGGTGACAGACTCTCCTCCGCCTTTGATAGACAACGCCACCATTATCGTCTTGCCATCCTTGGCAATCAACGTATCCTTAAGCTCACTTTGTGAAAAAGGATCGGTGATGGAATCGATCTGCAGCGTCTCCTTATTCGCAGCCAACTTCTCAACGCCCTGCTGGATACTAGCTGTTTCATTGGCTCCGATTCCCTCTGGATTATTGAATACAAGAGCTACCTGATGCAGTGTCTCTCCGCCCTTATCATTCGCCGCTTCCTTTAAGATTTCTGCCGCTCTAGATGAGGAATAGCCATCAGGTACAGTAACCTGCCCCTTCTCACGTACAAGATCAGAGAACGAAGGGGCCGTCATGACCAAAACTACGGCCACAGCGAGCCAGATTGCGATAACCGCCCATCTTGCTTTTAGAATCGTCTTCATGGATTCTTCCCTCCATCATCATTCTGAATTAAATTCGCCAGCTTCTCGAACATCATGACGAACATTTCAATATCCTTCTCTTCAAAATGAAACAAATACGGGGAAATCACTTCATGTACCTGCGTCTCCGCTGCTTCAAAAACTTTTTTTCCGTGCTCAGACATCGACAAATACACCTGGCGGCGATCATTCTCGTCACGAGTTCGCTCGATTATACCCGCTTGCACCAATCTGTTGATGATTGCAGTAATGGAGCTTTTACCCACGCAAAAAGATTCAGCAAGATATGTAGACGTACATTGTTCCTGAGCATTAATCAATCGAAGAATTTGATACTGATCATTCGTTGTCTCCGCAGCAATACTATCTTTAATTCTTGCTGCTACTTGTCTTGTCACAATCAAATAAGCATCCATGTAGCGATTGATCCAATGTTGCACTTCGTTATCCAAAGCTTCCTACCTCCAAAATATAGTTCAACTATCGAACAGTTTCATTGTCAAACTATAATACCTGCTTTTATAAAAGTCAATTGGCTTTTTTTCGGGCATTTAAAGGCAAAACGCAAAAAAAACAGGCCGAGATTCCTCTCGACCTGCCATTTTATGACCTTCAAAGACTTTTTAGTCCTCATCCTCGGTCTCTTCAACTTCGTATACACATCTTAACATTTCAATTCCGGCTTCATTCTCTCCTAAGCTGTACACCATGAACCCTAGACTGCGATAAAAATCTGCGGCGATTTCATCCTCAGTCTCAGCTACCAGATAACGCGGCTGACGAGTAGCGAGCAGCTCCAGAATCATCCCCCGCGCATAACCTTTCCCTCTATTCTCTGGCAAGACGGCAATATGCCGAATGTCCAAAGAACCGTCTTCGGTTTCTTCGAAGCCTACAAGACCAAGCAGGAGTTCTTCTTCTTCCCAGCCATATAACTGCAGCCCGGCTTGTTCGCTGTACTCAGACGATGTCTGCTCCAACGCGTTGGGGTCATCTATGACCGCATACGTCAACAGCTCGTTCACCTCAGGCGAACCAATAAGGGATTTAAGATCTACCAACATTGTTCACATTCCTCCTTCTCTGTTGCTTCTGTACCCGATTCGAAACATACAGTAACCTGTCCAAATCCCTAACATGTTTAACAATAGATCATCAATATCAAAGCTTCCGACATGCAGCAGCATTTGCAGAGACTCCAAAAGCAGGATGCAAGGAACAGCATATAAAGAGATTCTTTTCCAAGAAATTGGCCGTGTCTTTGCAAGTGGAATTAGTATACCAAATGGGATAAACACAACAACATTTCCAAGCAGATTCACAAACCGGCTGATCAGCGATACCCCGTTATTCATGTCGAAATAAAGTGACACCGTACGTAATGGAATCAAATTGTACTGAAGCGGGCCACCTGTATGGATCTCTCGCCCAAAACCGATAAACATCCAATAGATAACAGTAGCACTATACAGAGTCAGCCCTATCCGTGTCAATGCTCTCAGCTTCCGTAATCTGCTAGATTCTCCAGATCTACGAATGATCAATTACCCGGTTTAACTTCTATAATTTCAATGCTTCCATCTTTTTTACCCACAATAGCCATTGCTGCAATTCCAATAAATAAGCCGTGTTCCACAACTCCCGGAATACTTTGGATGGTCAGTGCCAGCTTCGGTGCGGACTCAATGACTTCGAACCGGCAGTCTGCGATGTAATTGCCGTTATCTGTCTTGTACAGCTCTTCTCCGCTACGACGCAATTCAGGATTGCAACCCAGCTTGGCAAGTTCAGCCACAGTCCATTCCCATGCAAAAGGAACAATTTCCACAGGCAGCGGGAATTTGCCAAGTGTGTTTACCACTTTACTCTCATCAGCAATAACGATCATACGAGTACTGTTACTCGCAACAATCTTCTCCCGAAGCAGCGCGCCGCCGCCGCCTTTAATAAGCTGTAGACTACTATCCAGCTCGTCCGCCCCGTCAATGGTCAGGTCCAGACTATCAATATCTCCAAAAGCTACGATTGGAATCCCAAGTTCACGCGCCTGTTCTTCGGAAGCACGGGAGGTTGCTACAGCGGTAATCTTTAGACCTTCACTGACGCGCTCACCAAGCTTGTTGATCGCCCAATAGGCTGTAGATCCAGTGCCAAGGCCGATCTTCATGCCATCTTTTACAAATTCCACTGCTTTTTCCGCGGCTAATTGTTTAACATTGATACTCATTTTATTACCCCCATGTTATCCGTTATAATGATCTATGATGATGTTGAAATCACCTATTGTTCAGGAGGATTCCGGATGAGAACCGAAAACCAAATTCAATCTAAAATCAACGAATTGACACTGCAGCGCAGATCTCTGGAATCAAGATTAGCTTCATTAACAGAGAACAGCCCACAGCAAGATAACCTGCAAGCTCAGCTCACTAGAGTTGAAGATATGGTCATGATGCTGGAATGGGTGCTTAATGCACCCGTAGGGAGATATCATGCCTAAGGCTGACTGCCATCCATTATTTTACCAAACAATGCCGGTAGCTGTGTTTACATAAAACGCGATTGCTTCCGGCTGTTTGATTCTTTTTTTATATCCAAATTTGTATTATGCTTTGCGCAGAGCAAAAAATCAATATCTTTCACCCTACTCTATGTATATTGTAAATTCACTGCATCCTCTAGATTGAGAATCATCTCTTTTTCTGTGTGATTAGCCGTCCTGTGTAAGTAGGCTTTATGCTCAGAATACGCATCCAAAGGCATTGGCCTCCTAATCTTGTCAAGCATATTACGCTCGACATCAGCCAGTAAGTAATCCCCTTTTCCCGCTGCAACTCTGCACAAAATAATCATAGCTACAGGCTTGTTCACAACAACCGCTCCATTCGACCGCGCAAATACAGTGTATTGAAATAACGGAATGGCCTCAGGTTCTTCAACACCAGCTGCACTAGATTGGTCAAAGATAGAATACATAAGGGAAGGATCACTTGATGCAGTACCGAGTTTCTTCTGATTAGACACCAACTTGCTGTTCTGGTAGGCAAGGAATCCCGCTGCTGCCAGCACAAGCACAAGTAAAATCACCAATATCGCATACATCATCCCATCCCCACCTCCCACTCCAAAATAACAATTCCGGTTATATATTATCATGGAGGGAGGCCTAAGCCAATCTTATATTATCTGAAATTCAGCGCATACAGGTAATACTGATTCTATAAAGTTATTTTGAAATATTCAAAATAACAGTTGAAACTTTGATTTGCATGTCTCATAATGTAAATATGAATGTTGCTTGTCAATCCATATGGAAATCAAGGGAGGAAATTTAAAATGAAGTTTTTCTTGGATACCGGAAACATTGAAGAAATCAAACGTATTACTCGCCTAGGACTAGTGGATGGCGTAACGACTAACCCTTCGCTGATCGCTAAAGAAGGAAGATTGTTCAAGGATGTTATCAAAGAAATCGTTGCAATCGTTCCAGGACCTGTAAGCGCAGAAGTAATCGGACTTACAGCAGAAGAAATGCTTAAAGAAGCATACGAAATTGCTGAATGGGCTCCAAACGTTGTAATTAAACTCCCTATGACTGAAGATGGCTTGGAAGCTTGTTATGAGCTTACTAAAAAAGGCATCAAAACTAACGTTACACTAGTATTTTCCGCGGCTCAAGGTTTGATGGCTGCTAAAGCAGGCGCAACTTATATCTCTCCTTTCGTAGGTCGTCTGGATGATATCGGTGTTGACGGAATGAAGCTGATCAAGGATCTGAAGACTATCCTGACTAACTACAACTTGAAATCCGAGATCATTGCAGCAAGTATCCGCAACATTGCTCATGTTGAGCAAGCAGCTATTGCTGGTGCACACATCGCTACAATCCCAGGTTCACTTCTGCCAACCCTCTGGAAGCACCCGCTGACAGATAACGGTATTGAACGTTTCTTGAAGGATTGGGAATCTGTTCCACAAGCCTAAGAATATCTTTTATTCTTTTATCTAGAGGGCTATCCCACAAGCTGCGGCAACGCAGCTTAGGGATAGCCCTTTTTTCCATCCAGAGACATTGAGGAGGTTTGGCGAATACGTTTCGGCCAGATTGGAGGAATTACCTTCTCTGTGTCTTTAACGCCTGGCTCCCCCTTTTCCCCCTTACTCGGAGTTACTGCAAACAAGGTCAGCAATCCACCAATTGCCCCTACTGTAGCCATCAACGCAAACAAGACCCAATGCCCGCTGCTTAGCAGCAACGATACCACCGGTGGCCCCAACGCTACCCCTATAAACCTCATACTACTATAAAGAGCGGTGATTGTGCCGCTGTTCTCCTTCTCAATCCCCTCCGTGATTAAAGCATCCATACAGGGAAGTACAATTCCGATTCCAACACAGCCTAAACCCATAAACCCTACTAAAAAATAAATGCCTTTGTTGAATCCCGCACAAATCATCGCCGCAGTCAGTAACACCATGCCCCCAAAACCCAGCCATTTCATTAGCGTTTTATTCTGACCAATGATCTTTCCTGTTCCATAGGAGGACAGACATAAGAGGGCAAGCGGTATCGCCAACACAAACCCCTTCGTCGCCCCGTGCATTTTATATTTAGTTTCCAGCATTTCTGATAAATAGAATTGGACACCAAAGGTCACAAACATACAGATGCCGCCTATGGCAAAAATAGCATACAACCAACGTCCCTTTTTGCGTAAAACGCTCACAATTCCAGATAAAAACGCTCGAAGTTCCTGTTTCTCAGGTTCATCCTTTGCTTCGGGCTTTCGGACCAGAAATAAGACTAACAAAAATGAAATTAGACATAAAATGGGAATTGCAATAAAAGGAGCAAACCAGAGCCATATCCCAAGATAGGCACCAAGAATTGGACTGAGTACTTTACCAAACGTATTGGAGGTCTCAATGATTCCCAGACTTTTGCTCACATCTTCTTCTTCCTTGAACAAATCGCCTACAAAGGGGATTACAATTGGAAAAGCACCCGCTGCACCAATTCCTTGCAACAGACGCCCCGCTAAGATCACCCAATAAGCGCTAACTCCCTTCATAAACCAAGCAGCCACCACGCAGACAGCACCGCCAATTGCGGCAATGATTAAACTCGGAAGAATAACCTTCTTTCGCCCAAAACGGTCTGACAGATAACCTGCAATAGGGATCATTACAATTGCCATCAATCCATACACGGTAATCAGCATACTGACTTGAAAAGCGCTAATGCCGAGTTCTTTGGAGATCTGCGGCAGAATAGGCAGCAGCATGGAGTTACCGAGGGTCATTATTAGTGGGATTGATGCTAAGGCAAGCAGATCCCATTTTCTTTCCTTCATGAACTGACCACCTTTGTCATTGTGTACAACATTCTTTATTGTGGTTTGTTCGCCCTTCTTTATTCATGAAAACAAAAAGACCGTCCCTCCGCTGCTTCGGAAAGGACGATCTTAAAATGAAGAAATCTATGGTTACAGCGACCCGGCGCTTAAAGATGCCACATTAGCGGACGGTATAAAATGGCTAGGTTCACCCAGACTAAAAATGTGCAGCAAGTGCATAGCCCGAGTGCACGCCGTATAAAACAATTTGCGTTCACTTTCTCTGCCATATTGTTCAGCCGAGCCATCATAGATGACGACCGCATCAAACTCCACGCCTTTTGCTAAATAAGCAGGCAGAACCAGTGTCCCCTTCTGAAAATTCGGTGTTTCCTTTGTAACAAGTCTCACCGGCAGGCTACGATTCAGTTCAGCATGAACCCTTGCGCTTTCCTCCGCTGTTTTGCAGATGACAGCCACATAATGATATCCCTCAGAATGCAGCTTGCGGATATCCTGTTCCACAGCATTCAGAAGCTCCTTCTCGCTGGATACCACACTTAGCTGGGGCTCTTCTCCCCGCCGATTAAATGGTACGATTCGTTCTCCTCCAGGGATCATTGACCGCGTAAACTCCACGATCTCATAAGTTGAACGGTAGCTTTGGGTTAACGAGATCACTTCTGTGTTCTCTTCACCATATATACTTACGAGACTAGACAAATCCCCCAGTACCTCACCTTGCGCATAAATGGCCTGGTTCAGGTCGCCTAATACGGTCATTTTTGCTCTTGGAAATAAACGCCGCATGAACTCTAATTGGAATGGAGAATAGTCTTGTACCTCATCTACAATCACATGGCGGATCAGTGTGTTGGTCCGGAAGCCTTGGCTTAACTCCTTCAGATAAAGGAATGGCGTAGCATCCTCATAAGCAAGCTCGTTCACTCCAATGGATTCCAATGTTTGCTCACAGATATCATCCCACACCTCTGGTAAAGGATAATCTCCATTGAGGCGCACCATAAGCTCGCGATCTGTAAATAACGTGCTGTACAAGCCCTTAACGTCCACAAAACGACCCCGTTTAGTCCAACCCCGCAGGGGTTTGAGCCGCTGGCTGACTACATAACGAGATAACACTTCTTTTTCCGTATCAAAATCGTCAAAGCTATCCTGCGAAGCTTTCTTCTTCCGACGCAACATCTGATATGCACGGTGATAATCGCTGGAATCCAGCAGCTCGATCTGATCTTCGACCCACTTCGCATTTCTTTCCTCATGAGTAAAATCTGCAATTTTTTTAAGCAGCCAGCGGATCATCAAATCCACACGATTTGCAAGCTTTATGGCAGGATCGTACGCATAGAACTGGCGTTCCATTTCTTCTTTACTGACCACTGCTTTCCCTTGAAACATTAAAGGTTTAAAAAGCATACCCTCCTGTTCCAATAACGTAGCATACCGCCGAATCACATCGAGGAAAGGTACGGACGATTTATAGGCAATGCCTTCTCTGCGTATAGCCACCTCAGGACCCTCAGGAGCATTAAGTAAACTTTCGGTCTGACTAAAGACATCTTCCAGCAGGAATTCATGTCCAAGACGATGTTCTAAATACATTTGGAACGTTGTTTGCTGCATATTTTCTTCGCCTAGCTCCGGGAGCACTGTAGATACATAGCTGTTAAACAGCGGATTCGGTGAAAACAGCAGCATTTGATCTGCTGATAATACGTCACGGTATTTATATAGAAGATAAGCTACCCGCTGCAATGCAGCAGAGGTTTTTCCGCTTCCCGCTGCTCCTTGCACAACTAGCATCCGGCTTTTGTCGTTGCGGATTATCGCATTTTGCTCTTTTTGAATTGTAGCAACAATACTTTTCATTCGATCGTCAGCGCTATGACTTAGCACCTGCTGCAGCAGCTCATCCCCGATCGTAACCCCAGTGTCAAACATAACTTCAATTACACCGTCAGCAATAACAAACTGGCGTTTAAGATTCATTGTTCCGGAGACTAATCCTCCAGGTGTTTCATAAGCTGCAGGACCTGGTGCCCCGTCATAATACAGACTGGAGATAGGCGCACGCCAGTCATAGATCAAAAAGGTGCCATCATCCTCCATCAAGGATCCAATCCCTAGATAAATCTTTTCCAGCCCGCCCGTTGGTTCCTCTGTGAAATCAATGCGGCCAAAGTAAGGAGAGACAACCAGCTTTTTATATTTTTTCAGCGCCTTGCTTGATTGCAAATGATGACGTTCCCGTTCATTGAGGATTTGGGACTGTTGGCGAAGACTTGTTGAGGTTTCTCCCAAATCATCCGGGCTACTGAAGTTTACGGTTACCTCTTCCCAGAAGTCTTTCCGCATATCCACTACATCACTGCGATGAAGTCCAAGCTCCTCTGATAAATTGCGAATATGGGCGGACAAAAGCTTGGTTACTCCGTCAACCCGTTCCTGTTCCTCTTTCCACTGACTTTCATTGTTATCCACTACATTTCATCCCCTTTTGGAAGGTTGACATTCCATTTGAATCATGATATGATAAATTTGCATATTTATGTTTTTAAATGCATACTTATTCGATATCTTACCATTTTAGCAATTTCAGTTTGAGATTTCAAGTATTCTCTTAAATAGATGATCCGGTCCCTGTGGAACCGGATTTTTTGCTGTTACAAAGCTTATATGTTGCTCTTCACAAGGTTATGTTTAGGCTTCATGCACAGATTCTTTATCCTCCGCTATACGATTCATCTGATCGGCCACTTTATCTAAGCGCTCCAATTGATATCCGTAATCATAAATCGCAGCAGCCACAACATATAAACGCAGCTGACCTATTTTCTCTGCATTATACCCCAAAATCGCGGTATTCAGGAATTCATCATTGTCTTCTCCCAAAGGTTCGGATTCATTGGCATTGGGCTTTAATTTGTCTTCAAACTTAAGTAAGATGTGCTGATGATATTTGATTAAATGTTCCAAATGATTATCAAATAGAGCATCTGTATGTTCGGTCCGATCCGCCTGGAAATAATGCCGATCTACGGCCTCGAGAACATCGTAACCTTTTTGCAAAGAAGCTAACAGGTTCTTATACACAACCATTTGTCTAGTCTGGCTATACTTGGCCCGTTTTAACTGCTTCTGTTCCTCCTCAAACAATGCATACTTATCAGCCAACGATTTTATGGATGAATGCAAGGCATTTTTTTCATCACGAAATACACTTTCCTTCATCTCATGAGAAACCGCTGTTCTTAGCAATAAAGAGAGGCTTGAAAAAACATTCTCAATTTGCTTAATGTATTGTTTACGAGGTTTTGGAGGAACGACAATAATATTGATTAGAAATGCAGAAACAATACCTGTCAAAGTTAATAAAAAACGATTAAGTGCGAATTGCCATTCACCCGAAGCCTCCATCACTGTTATTACAGTAACTAACGTAAGACTTATCGTATCCGCCCGGTTGATTTTCATACTGATCATAATGACTAGAATACAGACCAAACCGACTGCTATTGGGCTGTTGGATAACAGCATCCCTCCAAGTAAAGCCAGGACGGCCCCCATTGTACTAGTCGTGAGCTGGTCAAGAAAATAACGCCAAGAGCGATAAATAGAGGGCTGCATAGCGAAAATCGCCGCAATCCCTGCACCCACGGCAGAAGGAAATTGAAGCATTACAGCTAAATACAGGGCTAGCGTAACGGCCAAACCTGTTTTAAATATGCGAGCTCCTAAAGCCAAACCTATCCCTCCTAAAAATTAGCCCACGCTACAATATGAACATCAGCGAACCCTCGTACTTCTAATTACCCCAGCCTGGAGTTGATGAATTTTAAGAACATTTAAGCTCTCACTCATGTTTCTTTCAGCTTTCAGGGAATACTAATTCGAGTAGTGCCTATCACATAACATACGAGGTGAGTGAATGAATAACAATATCAAAAGATTAATGACTTTCACGACCGTTATTTTTCTCAGCCTGTCTCCAGCTCTTGCGCCAATCGGAAGTGCTTCTGCTGAGAAAGTAACCCCTACAGCCACCGCACCTGGTGCCCATCCTTCAGAGAAAGGTCACGGTCACCATCCAGGAAAAGACGGAAAGGTTAGGGCTGGTGGACATTTCATTATTTTTGAAACGGCTAAACTGCTGGAAATGGATCGTACAGAGCTAATCAATAGCCTGAAAGCAGGCAAAACGCTCCCGCAGCTTGCTCTTGAGAAAAAAGGCTGGACGGAAGATCAATATATTCAGAAGCTCTGCGAATCGGCAAACCAACGGCTGGATCAAGCCATCACCGAAGGACGTCTGACAAAAGACGAAGCCCAAAAGCTTAAAGCAGGACTTCCTGCGATGCTGAAGCAAAGAATAAGCAAAATGGGGCAATTCCAGGATCGCAAAACATCTGAACAACATGTGACGACTCCTTAAACAATCCTCTTACACATAAAGACGGATATCTTCATGCGTTATGAAAGATATCCGTTTTTGTATCTATCCTACTTCTTACGCGAGCTCTTGTAGATTTGAAATAAACAAATGGACAACATCAGCCAAGCGCCACTAGCCATATATCCCCCAATTACGTCACTCGGGTAATGAACACCCAGATAGATACGGCTCCAGCCAATCCCCACGGTCATGAATACGGCGAACATTATTAATAAGACCCGTTCATGCCTCCGCCGCAGATGACGCCACAGTAAAAAGGCAATAACGCCGTACAAAGAGAATGCTGCCATTGAGTGCCCGCTCGGAAAACTATAACCAATCTCTTCAACAATGCGATGTAAATTCGGACGTTCTCTGTGAAAACATAACTTCATTATTGTATTCAAGAGCTGTGAGCCTAATCCAACCCACAGGAACAAGATTAATTCAAATCGGTGTTTCAGCAAAAAATAGAGCAGTGCCATGGTAACGATAGATATGCCTATAGCGATCTTAGAGGAACCAATCAGAGATAAACCTTTGGCGAATGAGGTCAACGCCGGTGATTCCGCTGATTGCACCCCATCAATAATATAGTTATCAAAGGTTGATACCTTATTCATACTTACAAGGACAGCTATAACGGCGAAACAAGCAGCAAACCCTAAAAAAAAGCGAAAAGCTCTAGACCAGTTCTGATAATAAAGCATAAATACCTCCATGTCTATTCAGGTGACTGTTGATCTCATTTCCAGTGAGGGACTAACCCATGTTATAATTATTGAGAGAAAAAAATTCACAGAAGATGGAGTGCTGCCAAAGTGGAGAGTTTAAAATTGCAAGAACGATTGTTGAACCAGTTCATTTCCACAAAGGTGCCTGTGACGATTTTTACGACGAATGGTGTGAAAATGCAAGGGCTCGTAACTTCGTACGATGCTTTCACAATCACTTTACAAGGTCAAGGTGATGGCAGGCAAAATGTACTATTCAAATCTGCAGTATCCACTATTGTACCTCTTAAGCCCGTTTCGCTCAAATAGTCTACTCCCTCATTCACCTCATCAACCAGATAATCACAGGCTTTTATTTTCAAAAAAAGGGAACACCGGACTTTATATCCGGTGTTCCCTTTAGCATTTCCCAAGATCACTGATTCACTCTTCAAATGGAGTAACTTTATACAGGAACAATTACGGGCTTCACACATACCGGTTTGGATACTTCAGCTGTATTTCCAGTAAATTCGAGTCGGCCACTTGCCGCTTCTATTGAAAATACAACCAGGTTATTCGCATCACGATTTGCCACGATAAGATAAGCTCCATCTGGTGTCAATGCGAAGTGACGTGGATGTCCCCCACGAGTAGATACATATTCCAGATGTGTAAGCTTAGCAGATGCATTATCCACAGCATACACAGCGATATTATCAGCCCCACGGTTTGAAGCGTACAGATATTTTCCGTCCTTGGAAATGGCGATTTCAGCGCAAGTATTCTCTTCGTTAAAATCATCAGGCAGCGTCGGCACTGTATCTACAGTGTGCAGAGTGCCTGCGGCACTGTCATATGTAAACGATGTAATGGTGGAATCCACCTCGTTAATTACATAAGCAGACTTTCCGTCTGGATGAAAAGTGAAGTGGCGTGGTCCCGCTCCTGGATGCAGCGCCGTATCACCATGCACTTCTAGCTTGTTGGTTTCTCTATTGATTCTATAGGCACGAATTAAATCAAGCCCAAGATCAGATACAAACACATACTGCCCGTCCGGACTGAAAATAGCGGAATGTGGATGAGGGCGGTCCTGCCGTTCAGGATGCTGGCCATGACCTGAATGTACGGCCACATCAACTAATTGATCCGCAGCTTTCTCTTCATTTAATTTGATCAAACCAACGCTTCCACCATGATAACTACATACAACAACGTATTCATCATTCAAATCTCTATTGATATGGCAGGTGGTTGTTTGACGGTTGCCAGAAGCAGGCATGGAGGGAATGCGTTTCAGTTCACTCAATTTCCCGTCTTTTGGATCAATGGCAAAGGTAACAACCTCGCCTTCTTTTCCACCCTCACCATTCGGTTTTTCTCCTATAGCATATAGACGTTTTTCAGCGGCATCTACATTAACAAAGGTAGGATTAGTTAAGCCCTGCACCGAATCCAGCAGCTTTAGCGTACCACCTGCATCTCCATCGAATTCAAACACCTGCACTCCGCTTTCCGCGGCACTTGCATAAGAACCTGTAAACAGCAATAACTTATTCTGCTCATTCATCTCTATATTCCTCCTCAAAAGTATTGCTACTTCACACTCATTAGATGTGATCATCTATATAATCTACAATTTTTAAACGTTAATTACAAACGATAAAGTTAGAAATGTACGAAACAATTCAAAAATGGGTCTTTCCAACGATTAACTGTTGTGATATAATGAAAGCGCTAACATTAGTCTTTTATTCCGTATAAAGGGGGAACATGAATGAGTAGCATCCTGCTGGAAGCCAGAAATGTGTACGAGGACTTCGAGGTGGAGACAGACATTCTGTTCTTTAAGGTCGGGGACCATGATTTGGTCATTTTTCACGGCAGAAACTATAACATAAAAAAGAGAATGACTGCCGAGCAATTAAATCGATTGTTGTCCAATTCAAGTTATTATCATGTGTACGGTGGCTGTTATGTCAACCTGAACAAGATCAGCTCTATCGCAGATGACTGCATTTATTTCGGTGAAATGGGCCTGTATGCTAAAAACGTACGTGTCCCAAGACGAAAACAAGAAAGCATTCGTCATCTTCTGAAAGGACTGAAGTAGACATCTTATTCCCATTAGCCGGAAAGGCATGTTACTGATGCCATTTCCGGCTTTTTGCTTTTTATTAATAGAAACTTAAAAAGATCCTGCCTTTTTTTATACTTTCTTAAGGTTTAGGATTAGGATTTCTGTTAAAGTTGTAAATAGACAAGCAACACCTATATTGAAGGGAGTCATTACTAATAATGGACAAAAAAGATCTGAATGGAAATGAGAACTTAGAAAACAACGGTACCACGGAAGAAGAATTGAACACTTCCGAGATTATCAATGAAGAGGTTGAAGTAGCGCAAGTTGCTGCTGAGGAACCTGTGAATACAACAAAAGCAGACAGTATTCCAGTAATGAACAAAGTCGGTGCGAACAACGCTACGCCACCTACACCTCCGACTGCTCCTAGAAGCAATAAAGCTTGGATGATTGCCTCTATCGTATTAGCTGCAGCACTAATCATTGTTCTGGTCGTCCAAAAAGACGACAGCAAAAAAGCTGTTGCAACAGTAAACGGAACAAAGATCACAAAAGAACAACTTTATGATAAATTGATCGAAGCAGGCGGAGAAAGCACGCTGCAATCTATGATTACAACTGAGCTTGTTGATCAAGAGGCTAAAAAAGCTAACGTAACTGTTACAGATGAAGACATCAACACTGAACTTGAAGATCTTAAAGCACAATTCGGCGGAGAAGCTGCCTTTAATGCTGCTTTGTCCCAAAGCTCAATGACTGTAGACGACTTGAAAAAGCAAATGCCGCTGCAAGTAAAGCTGCGTAAAATCCTTGAGCCACAAGTCACTGTAACGGATGATGAAATCAAAGAATACTATGACACAAATAAAGCTACTTTCAGTGAAGAAGAACAAGTTCGCGCTTCCCACATTCTCGTTGAGACTAAAGAAGAAGCAGATGCAATTCTGAAACAACTGAAAGAAGGCGCAGATTTCGCTACTCTTGCCAAGGAAAAATCCTCTGATACGGGTTCCAAGGATAATGGCGGAGATCTAGACTTCTTCAAACGTGGCGATATGGTAGCTGAATTCTCTGATGTAGCCTTTAAGCTAAAAGTTGGTGAAACCAGTGATGCTGTCAAATCCGATTATGGTTATCACATCATTAAAGTAACCGACCATAAAGATGCTAAAGACTATACACTGGAAGAAAAGAAAGATGAAATTCGTAAAACACTAGTTTCGCAAAAGGTTTCCACTCTGTCCTCCACTTGGATGTCAGAAACAACTGAAAAAGCAAAAATCACGAACACACTTACTGACGCTAAAGAAGATGCAGCTGCAACAGCTGAGCCAACTGCAAGCGCAGCAGCAGGAAATGAATCCACTAAATAATTGTGCCCGTCAAAAAGCAGGACAAGCGTTAATAAACGCTGTCCTGCTTTTTTTCATTTCTATGTTCAGGCCTTTGATTAAGCCTTAATGGCCTTTTTTACGGATTTGTTTATCGTGGTTCTCCCCCCACTCTTTCGCCTGCGCTGTGGCAATTGAAATCGCCCTCCCCTCCTCATAACCATCTTCGAGGAGCGCATTCGCAATATCGATTGCCTTATTGCGAACAGGTGCTGTGAAGTTCTTCAATGATTCTGGATAATCCTCTTTGTTCCATGGCATACCAAAAACCTCCTTAACCAGTCTATATACATACTTAGCCTGGTTAAGGAGGTTTCAAACGCTTATTTCACTTATTTAAAGACTTTAACACGATCTTCAATCGGTTGGAATTGTTTCTCACCAGCAGGAGTAACTGTTTTACCAAATGGCAATTGAGCAATCAATTTCCATTCTTGCGGGATGCCCCATGCTTCTTTTACTTCATCATCAATCAGTGGATTATAGTGCTGCAAGGATGCACCTACACCTGCTTCAGAAAGTGCTGTCCATACTACAAATTGCAGAATACCAGAGGATTGGTTAGCCCAAATTGGGAAGTTCTCAGCATATAGAGCGAAGTTCTCTTGCAGGCTCTTCACTACCGTTTGATCTTCGAAGAATAGTACGGAACCGTAACCTGCTTTGAAAGACGCTAATTTTTGCGCTGTTCCTTCAAATTGTTCGGCAGGAACGATTTTACGCAATGTTTCTGTAGTGATATCCCATAGTTTATCGTGTTGTTCTCCAAGAAGAACAACGGCTCTTGAGCTTTGGGAGTTGAAAGAAGTTGGGCTATGTAGCACCGCTTGTTCAACGATTTCTACAATTTGTGCATCCGAAATCGTAGATTCTTTACTAAGGGCATATATGGAACGTCTTCCTTTTACTGCTTCAAAGAAATTGTTAGACATAAAATAACTACCTCCATTAATTTTAGTAACTTACTTTTGTATATCTTAGCACCTTTTTTCTGAAAACACAACAGTTATTCACAACTTATTTTGTCGGATATATTCGTTGCCAACTCTTATTGTCGCATTTATGGGCTTAATTATGCACCTGATCTATTAATCATTAATCACTTCAGGCGGGCTAGAAACTGCCCTCTTCCTTTTCCGATATACACCACGAGCTAAAATGCGCTACAATAGTGCAGCAAATGTATAGAAGGAAGGTTATAATCATGAAATTCCCAAGCAAGAAAGCCCTTGTTCGGCATAGAAAATCAGCCTTAATCTCATTATTGCTGCTCCTTTCAATGAGCTTGGCTCTAACTAGCTGTAAAGACACAAATTCGTCTAATTTAACCTCAACAGCACAAGATCCGAATGATCTTCACCCCTTCACTTTCTGGGTGGCAACGGACACTCACTTCTTAGATAAGAAGCTACAGGATGGCGGTACAGCTTTTCAAAAATATGTAACTGGCGGTGATGGAAAAATGCTGCCTTACAGTGATGAAATCCTTGAAACCTTGGTTTATGACGCTGAGCAGCAGAAGCCTGATTTTCTCATCCTGAGTGGAGATTTAACAAATAACGGAGAACGCAGCAGCCATCAGGAGCTAACCCAAAAATTAAAGCGAATCGAAGCACAAGGAACCTCTGTTTATGTCATTCCAGGCAACCACGATTTATTTAATCCTTGGGCCAGATCCTTCAGCGGGGATAAGCAGCTTGTTACGGATTCCATTACAGACAAAGACTTTACCAAGATGTATGAGGATTTCGGTTACAAAGAAGCTGTATCACGTGATAAAGAATCACTAAGTTACATCGTTAAGGCAGCGCCAAATTTATGGCTCCTTATGATTGACAGCAGCCAATATCATAACAATCAGAAATACGGTTTCCCCCAAACGGACGGACGCCTGACCGCCTCTACCCTATCATGGATAGATAATTCTGTTAAACTGGCTGCCAAGGAGCATGCTTCTGTTCTCACGGTTATGCACCACAATCTACTAAGCCACACCTCTATGTCTGTTTCAGGCTTTAAGCTTAACAACAGTCAGGAAACAATAAAGGTACTTCGTGAAAATGAACTTAATTTAGTCTTGTCAGGCCATATCCATATGCAGGACATCCGGGTAGACCCGGTAACTTCTTCGGAAGAAACACCAATTTATGATATCGCAACAAGTGCAATGGCTGTCTATCCACATCAATACGGAGCGATGACCTTCGATCCTCTGAGCAGAACCGTCAATTATGAAGCAACGCCCTTAAATGTAGAGGGATGGGCTAAAGCTAATGGCAATACAGATCAGAATCTTTTAAACTTCAAGACCTATGCTGAGGATACTTTTGCTACAAACTCTTATAACAAAGCTATGGATGGTTTAAAGGAGAGTTCCTTTACGCAGTCTGAAAAGGCATCGATGGCAGAGGTAATGGCCAAGCTAAATGTAAGATATTTCGCGGGGACAGCCGGCAGCTCCTCAGAAGATATTAAAGCGATGCCAGGCTACAAGCTTTGGGAAGGCCTACAAGAAGGTTTCTTAGGTGGATACATCCAAAGTATGACAGAGGATAAAGAGCTTAGTAATATAGCTTTAGAGGTGGTATTAACGAAGCAATAACTGGATTATGTATTCATATGAAAAACCCAGCCTCCACCTGCATTTATGCGTCAGATGGAAGCTGGGTTTATTGTGTTAATTAATCGTTAAGATACAACTATTTCCGTACAATAGTAATCCAACCATCTTCATCTACCGACACAGTAGCATGAAGCGCTTCAGCAAGCAGACGCAAGGATACATATGCATCGCCATACTCGTCAACAAATACAGGTTGGGCAAGCTTTACAGCCGTGCCGTTAATCAAGGCTTCGGAAGAACCGATTTTGAATACCAGTTTATCTCCGTACACCCCATCAGTAACGTTAATTGCACGATTGGCCGTATCCCATTCTACAGTAGCATCTAAATCTTCTGCCAAATAACGCAGTGGGATATAAGTAGTGTTCTTGTCTACAATCGGGTAATAATATTCGTCATCAGGTTCGATAACAATGGTTCTCTTCGTGATGCCCAGATCATCCTTCAATATACGATATACATCAGAATCTGGGGCAAAGTTTCTCAAAGTCTCTCCAGGCGTAAGCCCGGAAGAAATATCAAGTGCACCTTCAGTGCTGATTGGATCAGCAGTTACAGCACCGCCAATGTTCCAAATCTGACTGGAAGCTTTAAGCGAGAGGCTCTTCAGTGGGAAATCCTCGGTACCCGGAAGCGCCACTTTCAGATCAACATTCTGTTTACGCACATGCAAAGCACTATCAACGAAAATATCAACAGATAACTTCGTATCCTTACTCAACACGGTCTTCATCTCAGGAGTTGATTTGTAAAGACTGTCCACTTGATTGTCATATACTAGCAGCAATGCATCAACAGCCAATTTGGCAGCATCATGCAATACAGTTACGACAGCTTCTTTATCATCCAGTGGAATATCTCCGAATCCCAGATTGAAAATATCGCCAGAACCGTCTTCATCCATAGCTTTGATCACAGGGTACATATAGTCGTAAAGACCACCCACCAATTCAGTAAAACCTTCTGTGTCTTTGGAAACAGACTTCAGGAAGCCTTTTAACAATGCAGGAAGCTCATCACCAGTCACTTCTGCATGCAGCTTCGTCATGTTCAACTGCTCACCATACACAGCATCACTAACCGGTGTAATGTTGATTACGCCAGGATTCGGAAGATTCTTAACAACGAATTTCGTCAACAGCTTACTGACATCTTCAGCTTTTGCCGTATCCAAGCCTACTTCACCTAAGATTTCATCGTATCCTTGTACAGGGAAGTAGAACGGTTGTTTTGCTCCTTCAACTGTAAAAGCAAGTGTTTGTTTGTCCATAAACAAGGTGAATGGAATATTCAATTGTTTATAACCAACAGTTCCTTGGGCCGATAAACTCCCATTATCTTGTAACTTAGCTTTACTAATATTCAAGGAAAAAGAATTAATAAGATCAACCATTTCCTTATCTTCCGCGCTAATTCCCTCTATGGGCTCAGCATTCATGGAAAAAGTCATACTGGATTCTGATGATTTAACATCAACATCCCCAATCAACGCCTTATTAACATCGAACCCCCCTACCGACTGACAGCCGGCAAGAACTAGCATCAGTGCGACAAAAGGCAAAAACCACTTCAATTTCGCTTTAACTCTACTCATAGCATGTCTCCTTCATCTTATTTTGTGAAATCAATCCATTATCTCAGCTAAGGTAAGTTTTGTAAATCAAAGTTCCTTTTATTGTAAAATGTTTAGATATTCAACAAACTTCGCCATTCGATCTGAGCCCAATCCTTGTAAATTACAGCCTTAATTATCGCCAACATCAGTAAATGTGCAGGATAAAATGACCACCACATCCAGCGCGGAACACGTTGCCGCTCCAAGCGATTCCAAATTAAAGGCGTAAAAGCAATCAGCAAGGTAGGTAAAATACTGAGCATCTGTACAATCCAATAATTATAAAACATATAGAATAGATTCAGTGCCAGGTGGGCTCCAACAAGCCAGTACGATTTCGTATAACGAAAAATCAATACTAAGAGCAAACCGTACGCATTATAATCTATAGGGTAATAATCCATTAACACTATAGCTGCAATTACCACAGGTATACCAAGCCATAGTGAAGGCAGCTTGTCCAAAATAACCAATACGATTGCCGACAGCAATAACGTAAACACCACGTTCCAGCCACCAGAATTTAGCGCTAGATTATAGGGAATCTGGGCAATAATCGCAATCAAGAGCAACCGAAATAAATATTTAGGTCTGGATGAAGTATGGATATGTCCCTGCACAAGCCCATAACAATAAATCGGAAAAGCTATTCTCCCTACATATCTCCAAGCAAGATTCTCCGGGAAAAAGATATAGCCAATATGGTCGATTAGCATCGTCAGCATGGCAATAATCTGCATTAAAATCCCCCTTAAGCATGTTGAAATATAAATTCGCCAAGTCCTTCCTCATTTCCTTTACCAATAAGCAAATGAAGTCCGCGGAGAAACGATCATCCGATTTCTGTGCACCTCCCCCCCTTGACTTTATTGAATACTATTGAGTAATATTAACTAGCAACAGAATATGGCAATGATCAAAGACATGATTTCCTACACGAACTGTCCAGAGAGAGAAGTCCAGGCTGCAAGCTTCTCCAGTTACCGGTTGTGAAGTTACCCCTTTGTAGCCGTGGCGCTGAATCCGTAGAACTTTGTTTTTTCGGTAGTATGTGGCACCGATTTATCCCCGATATCGGATACCAATGAGGTCCTGTCTATATGACAGGTCGAATTAGGGTGGAACCACGAGCTGAACGCACTCGTCCCTTTCTGGGAGAGATGCGTTTTTTTGCGTTCACAACTAACAATATTTGAGAAATGGAGGCTAAAATCATGAAGATCAAGGTAACACTGCAAGATGGAACAATTAGAGAGGTACTGCAAGGAACAACGATTAAAGAAGCAGCAGGTGCCATAAGTACCAGTCTGAAAAAAAATGCTGTAGCTGGAAAAATTGATGGAAAATCTGTTGATCTAAACCAAGCGATCGAACATGATTGCCGGCTCGATATTGTTACGTTGGATAGCAAAGACGGTCTTGAGGTTTATAGACACAGTACTGCACATATCATGGCGCAGGCCATAAAACGTATATATGGAGATAAAGCTGTCCAGCTAGGCATAGGTCCTGTTATCGAAGACGGCTTCTACTATGACATTGATATTGAGAAACCTCTATCCACTGATGATCTTGCTGCAATCGAACAAGAAATGGCGAAAATCATCCAAGAGAATCACCAGATTGTCCGCCGTGTGGTGAGCCGCGCAGAGGCCATTAAACTTTTTGAAGAGCTGAATGAGCCTTTAAAGCTGGAGCTTATTCATGATCTGCCGGCAGACACAGTATTAACTATTTATGATCAAGGTGAATTCTCCGATCTTTGCCGTGGGCCACATCTTCCCTCAACTGGCTTGGTCAAAGCCTTTAAGCTGTTGAATGTAGCGGGTGCCTACTGGCGTGGAGATTCCAATAACAAAATGCTGCAACGTATTTATGGAACTGCCTTTCCAAAAAAAGCGCAGTTAGAGGAACATTTACTGTTTCTTGAAGAAGCTAAAAAACGTGACCACCGTAAGCTCGGCAAAGAACTTGAGTTGTTCATGTTCTCAGAAGAAGCGCCAGGCATGCCCTTCTATCTTCCCAAGGGAATGACAATCCGTACAGAGCTTGAGAACTTTGCCCGGGAATTACAAAGACAGAGAGATTACGATGAAGTTCGTACACCGCTGATGATGAACAATCGGCTTTGGGAGCAGTCAGGGCACTGGGATCACTACAAGGACAATATGTATTTCACAGATGTAGATGAAACAAAATTTGCCCTTAAGCCGATGAACTGCCCTGGGCATATGCTAATTTTCAAAAATAATCTGCATTCCTACCGGGAACTGCCTATCCGTATCTCGGAATTTGGTCAAGTGCATCGCCATGAATATTCCGGAGCATTGAACGGGATGATGAGAGTCCGCACTTTCTGTCAGGATGATGCTCACCTCTTCGTTTTACCAGAGCAAATTGAGGATGAAATAAGACGGGTAATCTCACTGATTGACCATATTTATCAAGTGTTCGGCTTTGAGTATAAGATTGAATTATCAACTCGGCCGGCAGATTATATGGGATCTGAAGAATTATGGGATCAGGCTGAACAATCTTTACAAAATGTATTAGACAATCTCGGGATCGAATATCGTGTGAATGAAGGGGATGGCGCGTTCTATGGACCTAAGATTGATTTCCATATCTTAGATGCGCTAAAACGAAGCTGGCAATGTGGAACAATCCAACTAGATTGGCAAATGCCAGAGAAATTCGATCTTACTTACATCGGGGAAGATAATCTTAAACATCGCCCGGTCGTAATCCATCGCGCTGTTTATGGGTCGATCGATCGTTTTATGGGGATTATTACTGAACATTTCGCTGGAGCTTT
Organism: Paenibacillus sp. FSL H7-0943; assembly: GCF_037963265.1. Taxonomy (NCBI): domain Bacteria; kingdom Bacillati; phylum Bacillota; class Bacilli; order Caryophanales; family Paenibacillaceae; genus Paenibacillus; species Paenibacillus sp. FSL H7-0943. The sequence continues at coordinate 2,884,554 of NZ_CP150148.1, read as the reverse complement.
CCCACTGTGGCTCGCACCTGTTCATGCGAAGTTATTGCCAGTCTCTGAGAACTATGTTGACTATGCACTGCAAGTGAAGCATCACATGGAGAAGGCTGGCATTCGTGTCGAAGTAGATATCCGAAATGAGAAGTTAGGCTACAAAATTCGTGAAGCTCAGCTTGAAAAAGCACCTTACATGCTTGTACTTGGAGAGAACGAAAAAAATTCCGACACTGTCTCTGTAAGAAAACGTGGTGAAGGTGATCTTGGTTCGAAGAGTATCCAAGACATCATTGAACAGATTAATGAAGAGATTATTAGTAAGAGATAAATTTAAGGGGCTGTCTAATCGTAGAAAAACTACGTTTGAGACAGCCCCTTCTTTATAACCTATTCATATTCACATGAACTCTATTTTACGTACAGGCGGCTGCTCTCTTCCCAATATTCGCCTGGTTTCAGGCTGAACAAGCCGATTTCATCAGCAGGAAGATCTACCATTGGCGCATTCACCAAGTTAATTTGTGGCTCAGGGCAGAAGAACTGTTCTGTAGCACCATTATTCCAGATCATCCATTGTTTGTACGAAGTCCCTACATCGTACACCAAGGTTACTCCAGCTTTGCTATCGGTAAGCTCCATCCGGTTGCGTCCGTTCTGAGGTACAGCCGTGTAGTGATTGTCCATCGATGCAAAATATGGATTCACACCTTCTTCACGAAGCTGAACTTCTCCTGGCTCCAACGCCTGGAATTTGCCTGTTGGCAGCATGCGGTCGTTGAGCTCCCAGCGCTCGCCAATAGTAGCTTTTACGCGGTAATCTTGTGCACTGCTTCCTGGTGCGAAAGGTGCGTTAATGGCAGTGTGGAATGCCAGCAAACAAGGCATCACATCTTCTCCATCATTGTGCACCAACACCTGTTGAGATAATCCTCCTTCGCCGAGGGTATAACGCAATTTGATCGTATACTTATGTGGCAAATACTGATAAGAAGGATGATTCTCATCCACCTTGATGAATACGGTTACGAAGCTTTCAGTCTTACCGCTGCCAAATTCTTCGACTTCCCAAGCTGCAGTATGTAAAAATCCGTGTAAATGGTTGCCCGTTGCAACTTCATTTACTGGGAATTGATAAGTTTGACCATTCCATGGAAATTTACCATCCTCATAACGATTTGGAGGAAATAATACAGGAATTCCGTGAATCCCCGGACTTGCCTTAAAGGCTTCCATCTCTTCAGCTCCAGGCTCATGCAGGAAGCGATATCCGTTTTCGGTATCACGGAAACAGATCAGGTTGCCGCCAATGCCTGGCAGAATAGCTGCCTCATAACGACCGGCTTTCAACCAGATAGCTGCTTCTCCTTCATATTGTCCTTCATACGCTGTGATTGACATAATATATTGTTCTCCCTTCCAGTGTCTGATAATTGTCTCCACTTGATAGATTACCACATCTAGTCATGAGGTGACATGCTCTTTTTACAATTGCTCCACTTCTACGCTCATTACATGTTCAATTTTCTTCACATCGTAATAGATTTCTGTTGCGTAATCCCGATCCGGTGCTGAGATCACCATATCGATCATTTGTCTGCCATCTTCCAAATCTTTAATTTTCATTCTTCGAATCGCTCGGGATGGACCTCTAGTACTACGCTGCGAGCTGACCTGAGGCCGCTCGATTTTTTGGATCACTTCTGTAAGCACAAAATTAGCTTCCATAATGATCCTCACTGAAACTTCATGTTTATTCAGTACTTCTGGTCCTAGCGAACGGATTAAATGAGGAACTAAATTCACAGCAAACATCAGCAGAATAACCGCATATGCTGCCTCAATATAGAATCCCGCACCCACAGCTATACCAATTCCAGAAGCTGTCCAGATGAGTGCTGCCGAAGTAAGGCCCGAAATGGCATCTCCGCCTCTACGCAGAATAACACCCGCACCCAAAAAACCAATCCCGCTGACAATCTGAGCCGCAAGCCGCATTGGGTCCATGTTTGGATGCTCTGGTCCTGCGAACTTATCAAAGGCATGGATAGACACCACTGTGACAAGACAGCTCGCAATGCTTATGACCATACTGGTCCGTATCCCCAGCGGTTTCTGCTTGATCTGTCGGTCAATCCCGATGAACAGCCCGAACAGCATGGCCACTAGTAACTTCATTAATGATTCCAATTGAAAATCCATATCGCAATCTCCTTTCTCCAGAGATACTCCATTATAACGGAAATTGGAGATAATGATTAGCTTTATTTTACAACAAAAAACGGCATAGCCATCCTCACCGCAGATGCTCTTTCGACCCGTGTGGTCCGGCATAGCGACGAGGATGGAATCCGTTATGAGAGGCCAAGATTATGTTGAAAAATTAACCATGCAGAAGCGACTCTGCACCGTCACAATAAATTTCCGTCCCCGTAATATGATCTGAATCTTCAGACGCCAGAAACAGCGCCAGCTTCGCTACTTGATCAGGTCGCCCCGGACCTTCTTCGAGCGGTTGATCTCCCTCAGGAAATTCTACTGGGATTTTCACTTCTTTCAGATCCTCTGATGGAAAAGTGTTGTCATCTATATTGGTCTTTATAGCCCCAGGACAGATCGCATTTACGCGGATTTGAAATTGAGCCAGTTCCAGTGCCGCCATTTTCATAAAAGCAACCTGTCCTGCCTTTGTCGTACTGTAAGCAGAAAAACCAACATTAGAAAATACACGATTTCCGTTAATGGAGCTGTTGATCAGGATGCTGCCTCCGCTTTCTTTTAGATGCGGTATCGCATATTTAACAGTCGCGAAGGTTCCACGCAGGTTAATATGAATGGTCTGATCCCAAGCTTCAATATCCATCGTTTCAATAGGCGTCATCGCCCCATTAATCCCTGCGTTGGCAAAAACAACATCAAGACGACCCCATTTCGCGGCCGCCTTATTTATCGCCGCTTCCACTTGTGGTGGTTCAGCAACATCACATTCGATAACTAGGGCTTCTCCGCCCTCTTTCTCCACTTCCTGTCTAACCTTTTCAGCGTTCTCTACAGTTCTGTCCAATAATACAACTTTGGCTCCGTTACGTGCGAACTCAAGCACGGTTGCCCGGCCAATTCCTGAGCCGCCTCCGGTTACAACTGCAACCTTACCTACAAGCTTTTTATCTGCCATATCGTGATATCCTCCTTCTTATCATGCAAGTCTTCCAGTTAAGTTCTTTCCTTAACCTTAACCTTGCATACAGAAGTTGAACCGACAGATATTTACTTTTCCTTTAGGATTATTATTCTCCCTGACGAAGATGAATGATGAGATCGTTTAATCCAACTTCCCGGATCCCTTCCACTATAAGCTCAGCTAGAAGACGAGCCCCTAAAATCTGAAAATGTGTATTATCATACACCCCACCTGGATGCGCAATAAATTCTCCTGGATAGCTCCACATGAATAAATCTTTTGAGCCCTCTGAGCCATAAGCTTCAAAGAGCTTGCGGCTCTTCTCGGCTAAATCAATCAGTGGAACCTGCTCGGTATCTGCGAGTTCCCGCATGGCGATTAAATAATCTCCATGCGTGTCTACAATTGCTTCTTCACTATCAAATCTTCGCCGATGTACAGAGCTCACAAGAACCGGATAGGCCCCCGCTTCTCGGGCGACTGTAATCAACCGGAGCAAATGTTCTTTATATGTAGTAAAGGGCTCGGTATGTCTTAAATCATCAGTTTTGGAATCATTATGTCCAAACTGGATGAACAGATAATCTCTGGGTCTGATATCTGCGGCAATGCCCTCCAAATGCCCTTCCTCAATAAAACTCTTGGAACTGCGTCCAGAAAGTGCTCGATTATCTACAGCTATTCCGGCTTTGAAGCAGCGTGGCAGCAGTTGGCCCCACCCCGCATAGGGGTAACCTTCTTCCCCTTGATCGGTCACCGTGGAATCTCCCGCCAGAAATAAGACTAGCGCTTCATTGTCCATCTGAATGTCCAAGGCGTTAATACGCGGTGCCGCACCCGAGAACGATAGCTTTAGCTGCCCATCCTTAACCCTAATTGCAAAGGATTCGCGCAAATATTGGCCCGCAGGCACATTTAGCGTGTCCAATACGAACTTGCCTTCTCCAGCTTTGATAAATGTGCTGGTATCTGCCAGAGCATCACCCAACAGCAGCGTAACACGGTAGATCCCATTCGGGAGATCCAGAAGAAAAACTGCTTTCTGTGGGATGCAGCAATCGCTTCGCAGTATATCTGTTCCCCCTCTGAAACGACCAAAGACTGAGGAATCAGAAGTGAAACCATACCCTATTTCCTTAGAATAAGATGTGTCCGGCCGAATTTTGGTGTAGCCAGGCTCAGCTTCCTTAATCCCAAAATCAAAACGATAGCTATCCAAATTCAGCCGCACCTTTCTTAATTAGAGATTTAAAACATTTATATTCGTTTGCTGAAATCAACCTTTCAAACCACTGGTGCTGATTCCTTCTACAATCTGCTTTTGGAAGATAAAGAAGATAATCATGACTGGTGCCAAACTTAGAACAGACATGGCGAACATTGGACCCCAGTTGGATACGGACTCACTGTCCAGGAACATTTTAAGCCCCATCGAAACTGTATATTTAGAAGGTGAGTTCAAGTACAATACCGGTCCAAGCAGGTCTTCCCAGCGCCAATAGAAGGAGAAGATCGCCGCAGTAGCCATAGAAGGACGAATGAGTGGAAGTATAATTCTGAAATAAAGTCCAAATTTCCCACAACCATCGATGGTAGCCGCTTCATCAAGTTCAACAGGAATGGTCCGAATAAACTGCAGCATTAGGAAAATGAAAAACGGGACACCGAAGAACTGTGGAACAACGATCGGTTTGATACTGTCGAGCCATTCCAATTTGGCATAGATAATGTATTGAGGGACGAGCACCACATCGGAAGGAAGCATCAGGGTCATCATCATGATTCCGAACCATAAGCCATGGCCTACAAATTTATTGCGGGCAAAACCGAAGGCAACCAGTGAAGATGAAATGACTGCGCCCAGTGTTGCGACAATAACAATTACAAAAGAGTTCTTGATGAAGACACCAAAGGAGTAACCTGCAATACCTTCCCAGCCTTTAGCATAGTTCCCCCATTCCCATGGATCAGGTATAAGGTGCTGCGCTGTAACAAACACAAGCCGGCTCTCTTTAAAAGAACTCATGATCATCCACAGAATCGGATACAGCATAACGATAGCGAGGCCACCTATAAGGATGTGATAAAGCGGCCATTTCAGTTTAATTTTCGCCATGGATTATTTTCCTCCTTCCGACTCGTAGAAGACCCACGATTTGGATGTCTTGAACAAGATTCCGGTCATGATGCCGACAAGCAACAACATTACCCAAGCCATAGCCGAAGCATAACCCATATTATTAAACATAAAGGCCTGACGGAATAAATAGAGAGAATACAACATAGTGCCGTCCATAGGTCCGCCTTCACCTTTAGAGATAATATAAGCTGGAACAAAGGTCATGAATGCGCTGATCGTCTGCATAACTAGATTAAACAGAATCACTGAACTTAAGAGTGGCATAGTAATCTTGAAGAACTTTCTGAAGAATCCGGCTCCATCCACACTAGCTGCCTCATACATTTCACCAGGAATATTTTTAAGACCTGCAAGAAAGATCAACATGGATGAGCCAAACTGCCACACAGATAGAGTTATCAACATGATAAGCGCAGCATTCGGATTGCCAAACCAACTTACCGGTCCAATTCCGAAAAAGCCAAGCATGCCGTTAATAATTCCTGTATCACTAAAAATATTACGCCACATGATGGAGACCGCCACACTACCCCCTATAATAGAAGGTAAATAATAAGTTGTCCGATAGGCTCCTACCATACGTGATTTCGTATTTAGAATCATGGCCACAAATAATGCGAAGGTTAGACGTAAAGGCACACCGATAAATACGTAAAGCAGCGTTACCTTTAGTGAATGCAAATATTTCGGGTCATTTGAGAACATTTTGATGTAATTATCAAATCCAATCCACTTAGGTGGAGCGAATAAATTGTATTTGGTAAAAGAAAGATACAGCGAAATGATCATCGGGATCAGTGTGAAGCAAAGGAAGCCAATGACGAACGGACTGATGAAGGCATATCCTGTAAGGTTGCTTCGTAACCGCCGGCCGGTGAGGTTCTTTTTCTTAACAGCCAATGGATTCGAAGGTAGGGGATTCGTTAATGCCAAGGGTCTCCAACTCCTTTTTATGTGAATAATATGGGAAACGGGATGCCGCCTAGCGAAATGGCATGCCGTTTCCCATGTGAGACGCAGTATAGTTATCTGTTACCCTACGATTAACGGCTGGAAAGAATAGAGTTCGCTTCTTTTCGGAACTGTGCCGCTGCTGCTGCTGGATCGATTTTCCCGAAGTTCATTTGTTCAGCAAGGTCTGTAAGCAGGGCTACAACCTCTGGTGATCCAACCGGTGGACTCATAGGTGAAGTAGTAGGCTCCATGTCAGCAACAAACTTAAATACTTGCTTACCGGAATCAGTTAATTGTGTAGCTACAGATTCTTTGATTTTGCTTGAAATCGGTACTCCGCGTTCGCCTTTGATCAGGTTGTTAGCTTCCACATCATTAATCCAGAAATCAACGAACTTCGCTGCTTCTTCCTTCACTTTAGAGTTAGAAGTAATTGACCAGTACATACTTGGCTGCATGTAAAGCCCTTTATCCATATCTGGACCAGGCATTTGTGCCAGCTCCATAGGACGATTTACAGCGATTTGCAAAGCAACGTATTGGTTCGACCATTGCCATACACCGATACCTGTCCCTTTAACAATATCCGACTCTTCAATAACCCCTTTATTTTGGCTCAGTTTGTCTTGTGATGGGACCGCTCCATCTTTAATCAAACCAGACAACATTCCGAAAAAGTCAGTGAACAACGCATCGTCCTCATAACCAAGTGCGGAACCATCATTGTTATAGAGTGCCAGCCCTTTTGTACGCAGATAATAGTTGAAGAACACGTCTGCTGCCATGGAACCGTCCATATACAGTCCAGCCGACTTAGCTTTTGCGGCGATTTCCTTGTATTGATCCCAAGTCCAGTTCTCTGGGATAGAATCAACACCTGCCTTTTTCAGCAATTCTGGATCATATTGAAAACCAAGTACGTTAACCCCTAACGGAATTCCGTATTGCTTCTCACCGATCACTCCAGTACTCAGCACGTTCTCATTCACATCGCCGACTTGAATCTGAGAGTTCAAATAAGGTTTCAAATCTTCGAGCTGTCCGTTAGATCCATATTGATTAATATAGGAAATATCCATTTGAACGATGTCAGGAAGTCTATTTGCAGCAGCTTGCGGAGCAAGCTTTTTCCAGTAATCATCAAAGGATGCATATTCAGGCTCAATGGTTACATTCGGATATTTGGCTTCATACATATCAATAACTTGTTGTGTATAAGAATGTCTTGTATCTCCACCCCACCATGCGATACGCAGGGTTACTGGTTCTGCTGAGGTCGTGGCCGCAGGTTTCGTCTCCGAAGGAGTATTTGTAGCGGAATCCGTAGCAGCAGCATTGTTATTGTTGTTACCTCCACAACCAGCTAACATCGACGACAGCAATAATGGTACGGCTAGTAAAGCGAATCTCTTTTTCAATTTCATGTCCCCTTTTCCTATGATAGTGTAAAGGCTCTGATCCCTTTAGGTAGCGCTTTCATTGGTTAAATTTTCTCAAATATTCCGTGATTATTGAATACAAAAAACCGTCTTGTTTGTTCAATAATCAGTTCGCTTGAGGGGGTTTCATGAAATCTGTAGGGGTCTGGCCGGTTACTTTTTTAAAAACCTGACTGAAATATTGTGCATTTCCACCGAAGCCGAACATTTCAGCCAGCTCAAATACTCTTACATCCCCACTTCTCAAAATATGCTCCGATGCTTTAGCAATCCGGTAATTGGTTACGTAATTCGAGAATTTCTCTCCGGTAATTTTCTTGAATATTTTGCCTAGATAGTCGGGATTCATATATAACATTTCAGCAGCGACCGAGCTAAGCGACAGCTCTGCATTCTTGTAATCCTCTGCGATAATTTTGAACATTTTGTCTACAATAAGCGATTGCCGGGAACTAAAATGTCGGTCATACATCGCTGTTAAGCGAACCGCTGCCTCTTTGACGTATGCTTTTAAACCTCCCAAGGTTCTAATTTCGGCAAGCTCCGCCAAGCCCGATGTGAAGCTATTTCTTTCATCAGGGACTGCTAAACGAATCATAGCGGAATATAACTGTAAAACATAAGAACGCGTCACGTTAATATCTAACCGTTCATCAGCGAGCAAGTTGAATAATCGTTCCAATTCCAGCTCCACCGTATTTTGATCGCCTGCTTTTATAAGTAGACAAATATGCTCTTCATCTAGCTCGATATCATTTCTTCCACTTAGCTCATCACTTGGGATATCACTCCCGGTAATCAAACCGCCCGCCTCCAAATAAAAACGATGGTTTAGGCACTGCAAGGTCTGACGATACAATCTCCGGGAATGAATCATAAGGTCAGCATCACTAATCGCGATTGTCACATCCATTTTATAAAACTTGCAGAATACCTCTCTTACTTCAGCGATACGTTTAAGCAAGGGGCTATTCTGCACCGTATTTCCTTCGTCTTCCAGTAATATTAATAAATGACCGCCTATCGTCGCACTCAGGAGTGTTTCCTGAAGTACGTCCTGGGCAATATTTTGCAGAGCGAACAATTGCTCATATTCGTAAGAACCTTCTAGTCGGAACAGGAGCAAGCGTACCGTTTTGTCATTGAGTTCAATGCCGAATAATTCCTGATAGTACTCTAGATCCTGACTTCCATAAGTTTTGTTAGAGATCCATTCCTTCAAAAATTGTTCTTTCACATGGGGCAACACCTTCTGAAGACGTTGTTTCATGCTATTTACGAATTCGCCCCGGCTCTTCTGTTCATCGAGCTCTGCTACCAGCTCAACCAGCGCTTCATGGATCTGATTCTCATTGCACGGCTTTAAAAGATAATGTTTGACCCCGTTCTGCATAGCAATACAAGCATAATCAAAATCCTTATAACCAGTCAGCATAACGAATTTCACATCTGGAAATCGTTCACTGCATTTTTGCACCAGTCCCAAACCATCTAAACCAGGCATAGAAATATCAGTGATCACAATTTCGGGGCTAAGCTCCTCTATTTTTACCAAAGCCTCAATCCCGTTCCACGCCGTGCCTACAAGCTCTGTTCCCGCTCGTCCCCAGTCCACAACCTGCGATATCCCTTCCAGAATCAAGCGTTCATCATCCACCAGCAGCAGTTTATACATTCTCTAGCACTCCTTTTAAGTAAGGTATACGCACATGTATAGTTGTTCCTTGACCCGGTTCACTTTCTATGGAAGTGCCCCATTCAGGACCGAAGACGATTTGAATCCGTTCCGCGATGTTAGCTAAGCCGATGCCTTCTCCACGGGTCTTAACTCTTCCCATCTGCAAATCTTTGATAAATTCAGCGCTCATTCCCGGTCCATTATCACTGACTCTGATATCGAGGCCCTGCTCTTCTTCACTAACTGTTATAGAAATGGTACACGGCTCAATATTAGGCTCTAGTGCATAGCGGATAGCATTTTCGATTAAAGGCTGCAAGGTCAGCTTCGGAATCAAAGCGTCATGCAGATGTTCAGGTACATCCATCCGGAAATCAAGCCTCTCATCAAACCGTGTTTTCTGGATAATGACATAATTGCGCACGATAGTGATCTCTTTTTCTAGTGTAATCAGCGGATCCTTTAGACCAATAGAGCTGCGGAACAAGTAACCGAGCGCTTCTACCATTTCTGAGATTTTGGCTTGTTTGTTCATTTTGGCTAACCAGTTGATCGATTCCAGTGTATTGTACAAAAAATGCGGATTAATCTGTGCCTGCAAAGCTTTTAGCTCTGTCTCTCTAATAATCAGCTGCTTCGCATAGTTCTCATCAATAAGCTCTCTGATCCTGCGGATCATCATTTTAAAAGTCCGGTTTAGCTGACTAACCTCGTCCTGCGCAGTCTGTGAAACCACACCTAATGACTGTTCCTCCAGATTGTCCAGATCGCCTTTCTCGATTTGCTTCATTTTTTTGGTCAACTTAGAGATCGGACGTACAATACTGCGAGCAAGCCTGTAGCCTAAAAGGAGACCAATTAATAAGATTAGTGCGAATATGATGACGACCAGCTTTTTGACAAAAGTAATATGTTTGAACATCTCATTAAATGGAGTGGCATTGATGTAGATCCAATCTATATAAGATGATTTCGTCTTGGTTATAAAATAAGTACCTTCTTGATATTTGGCCGTGCGATATAGCTCCGGACGTTCTGTCTCTTCTTTAAGCTCTTCTGGCAAAAGAATCGGCGCTTCAGGATAGATTGCCTGTCCCGTCGTGGCATCAACTGCGATTAATTGGTCAGTTTCGCTCGTACTATCCGCAATGATTAGATCGATCCGAATACGGATCACGAGTGTACCCAGATCATCCAGCGTAAACGTTGACCCTGTATAAGATTTAATCTGCCGAACCGCCAAAAGTGAATTTCTGTTTCCTTGCGGATACCACACTATACTCCCGCTAGCTTCCGCAGCTAACGGCTTTAACTGATCCTGCAGATCCTGTGATACTCCTTCACGATTGCCCGCAGTCATTACTCCGCCACTCGTATCCATCAGCATCATGGAATAAACGTATTTCTCTGCCCCTGCAAAAGCAACCAGCCTGTTTATGATCTTGTTATGTAGAACTTGTCTTTCATAAGGCTGTGGATCATTCTGCAATTGGCGCAGGCATTCCTGAATTTGCTCATCAGACACCACTGTAAAAGAAAGCTGATCCAATTCTCTTAGGGCATTTTCGATGCTAATGGAGGACATCCCCAGTACCTCAGAGGCCTTTTCATAAATTTGCTTGTCATAGATACGATACACATATTGTAAAACGGTCAAAGAGAATAAAAAGGAAAGTAGAAGCAAAAAGGAAATAATCAGTATCATTTTGTTGAAAATGCCCGAACTTCTGTAAGCGCTAACATTTTTCCAAATCATCTGCATTCTCCGCTCCCTAAATATGATAATTTTCATTTATTATCACTATAATTCCATTATAAACCATAATGTTCCATTTGGGTAAATTTACGTGAACTGAAAGATAAGGATAGTATAATGGCTCGGCGAAAAAATTCCTATGTAAAAAAGGGCTCGAAATGAAATCCAGAATCAGACTTCACTTCAAGCCCTTATATTGAGCTACCTTCACAGCTACAACTGACTAGCCCAGCATCATTCGGTCATCTGCCAATTTATGTCCGCTGATTGTCTCGAATTCTCCGAGCAGCCGTTCTACAGTAAGATCTTTTTTACGTTCCTCATCGATATCCAAAATAATACGGCCCTTATCCATCATGATCAGACGATTGCCAAGACGAATGGCCTGTTCCATGTTATGAGTAACCATTAGGGTGGTTAACTTCATCTCTCGGACAATGGACTCTGTCAGTTTAGTAATCAGCTCCGCACGAGAAGGGTCAAGGGCTGCTGTATGTTCATCTAAAAGTAAAATTTGCGGTTGAGTAAAGGTCGCCATTAGCAGACTTAGCGCTTGTCTCTCTCCCCCTGACAACAACCCTACTTTTGCCCGCAGGCGATCTTCCAGCCCAATCCCCAGACGGCTTAGCTCATCGCGAAACAAAGCTCTTTTAGCTTTATTTACGCCAAAGGTTAACCCTCTGCTTTTGCCTCTTTTATAAGCCATAGCTAAATTTTCTTCAATCGTCATATGTGGAGCCGTACCCGCCATTGGGTCCTGAAAGACACGGCCGATCCAACGACTCCGTTGAAATTCCGCCAAATGGCTGATTGAATTTCCCTCAATGCTGGCTGTACCCAGATCCGGCTTCATGACACCGGAAATAATGTTCATCAACGTAGATTTACCAGCTCCATTACTTCCAATGATGGTGACAAAATCACCGGGAAGAAGCTCCAAGTCAATGCCGAGCAGCGCTATTTTCTCATCGGGTGTTCCGGGATTGAACAGCTTAGATACGTTCTCCAGTTTAAGCATCGATGGTGCCTCCTCTCTTGCTGCTTAGCGCCTGCTCAGCTAATTCAACGGAACGCCTCCGCGCCATATTCTTCTGCTTCAGGAAACGCTGAATCGACGGGAATACAAGAGCGAAAATAACGATAATTGCTGTGATCAGCTTAAGATCCGAAGCTTTCAGCCACGGTACCCGCAAGGCAAGTGCAACTACGATCCGGTAAACTATGGATCCGAGCACAACAGCCAATGTGGCCCGAAATACATTTTTAGCACCGAATATGGCTTCACCGATGATCACCGAAGCTAACCCGATTACAATCATCCCAATACCCATAGAGGAATCCGCAAAAGTAGAATACTGAGTGATTAACGCCCCCGAGAGCGCCACCATTCCATTGGATAAACTGACACCAAGAATAGTGGTATTATCCGTGTTCACACCCAGACTACGGATCATTCTTGCATTATCTCCGGTAGCCCGCAGCGCAAGTCCAAGATCTGTACGCAGGAATAAATCCATTACTATTTTCACAAAAATAACTACAAACGGCAGAACGAGCAGAGGATCAATGGAAGTGAACAAGGTAGTGTCGCCCATTAAAGACCAGTTCGGTTTGCCACCAAATATCCGCAGATTAATGGAATAGAGTGCAATCATCATCAAAATCCCGGATAACAGTCCATTAATCTTGCCTTTCGTATGTAATAGGCCCGTACACATTCCTGCCAGCATTCCACCAGCAATAGCGGCCAGGGTAGCAAGCCATGGTGCATAACCGTTAGTAATCATAACAGCGGCAATGGCACCACCAGTGGTAAAGCTCCCATCTACAGTCAAATCAGGGAAATCAAGAATACGAAAGGTAATGTATACACCTAAAGCCATAAATGCGTAAAGCAGTCCCATTTCAACGGCCCCGAGCATCGAATTTAACATAGATGACTTCCTCCTTCGAGCGGAAAGGGGCGTTCTCACGAAATCGCCCCTATATAATGGCTTATTGAATAATATTGTTAGCTTGATCGGCAACTTCTGCCTTCATTGCATCAGTCACTTCTATGCCTTGCGCTGCTGCAGATTTCAGGTTAAGAATGAGATCGAGTTTTTCTTGCATGGTTACTTTCATATCAGCTGGCTTTTTACCATTTTTCAAAATATCCACGGCCATTTGACCCACTTGATAGCCATGATCGAAATATTTAAAACCAACGGTGGCGAAAGCTCCCTTTTCAACCGTATCACGGTCACTGGAGAAGAAGGGAATTTTCTTGTCATTAGCTGTTTGAATAATGGTATCCACTGCACTTACGACTGTGTTATCCAAAGTAATGTAGAATGCATCTACACGACCCACAAGTGATTCTGCAGCTTGTTTGACTTCAGAGGTATTCGTGATGGCAGCCTTCACTAGCTCGATTCCATGTTTATCCAACTCTTTTTTAGCAATCTCAGCCATAATTACTGCATTTGGTTCACCTTCATTAATAACGATGCCCAGCTTTTTCACGTTAGGAAATTGGGTAGCTATAAATTGCATTAATCTGTTAATCGCTTCGGGATTGGTGTCCGATACCCCTGATACATTGCCACCTGGATGCTCCAGATCCGTGACAATCTTCGCGTCGAGTGGGTCAGTTACGGCTGCGAATAAAATCGGTGTATCCTTACTTGCTTTGCTGAGTGCTTGAACAATTGATTGAGCGGAAGGCGTTGCAATTGCCAATACCAAATCATTAGAGTCAGCGGCAATCTTTTGAGCAATGGACAAGTTATTCGCTTGATCAGCCTGAGCATTCTCAAGGTCAACCTTCAGGTTCTCACCTTCAACGATTCCTGCATCCTTCAAAGCAGCGAGAATTCCTTCACGTGTAGCATCAAGTGAGGGGTGCTCCACATATTGCGAGATCGCAATTTTGTACGTTTTTGAATCTGCTGCTCCTGCATTCGTAGGGGAATTACCGGAATTCGCTGCATTTCCTGCGTTTCCCGCAGTGTTATTGTTACCACAACCAGCTGCTACGAGCATGAAGCATAAGCTTAATCCCGCCAAAATGTTTCTCTTTTTCATCAAAGTACCCCATTTCATTAGTTTATTAACGCATACATCAAGGTGAGCGACTCAGCATTATCACTTTTATCGATAAAAGCATTAAAGCATAAGCTTACACGTACCTCACATTAATGATAGAAATCTATTAAACCTATATTATATGGAGGTTGTTTATCCGTCAATCACTTATCATATTTCCATAGATTTCAAATTCTGAAGAATATATGACATCAAAACAGGTAATGCTTGGTTGTCTCTTACAACGATTGCCTTCGTTTCTTTTACATAAAAAAAATCGCCCTGCACAAACTTAATTTACAGTTTGAAGATGGAGCGTGTTAAATGGCTAATAATCACAAAAGACTACTAACCACCGCTGCTGTATTGCTTGCTGTCGCTTTAACGAGTTCATCCTGCGGTTATTCATCTCAATCGCAAAAACCTAAGGTTAACGCGCTAACTCCTGATGGAACAAATGCCTCCAGTTATTATGAACAATCTGCAATTACTGACGCTCAGGGAAAGTACTGGATTCCACTTAAGCCTGCGGTTACTTCGCTCGGATATCGGATGAAAGATGATGGTTCAAGTGATGGATACACTAAAATCGGTTATAGCGATGTTATGTATATGCTGCGCCCTGGCTCACCACAGGTATTCTCACTTGGGGAAAAAATCACACTGCCACAGGCCCCTAGACGACAAGAAGGGCAAATCTATATCACCCCTTTAGCCTTGTCCAAATTTCTGCAAACAGAAGTAGGCTGGAATCCCCAGTCGGGTGAGATAAACATTGCTACACCGTCCGAACGTAAGACTATCGAAAAATTATCGACGGTCGAATTCACGAGTGAATCTAAATCTTTACGCATTCAAAGTATTTCTGAAGCGGATAAAAAGGAGTTAGTCGCTTTTGCCAAAAATTTCTTAGGTGTACCCTACGACTTTGGCGCTGGATCTTATGAAGAAACCAAAAAATTTGATTGCTCTTCTTTTACAAGGCATGTTTTCAAAAAATTCGGTGTCAGCTTACCTCGTTTAGCTAAAGATCAAGATAATTTAGGTACTCGTGTAAGTCGAAGCGAACTGGATGTAGGAGATCTTATCTTTTTTACCGTTCCCGGCCGATTTGAAAGTGATGCTATACCTGGTCATGTCGGTATTTACATTGGAGACGGAAAGTTTATCCACACTTGGGGCGAACCCGGAGTTCAGATCAGTGACCTCGACTCAGGTTATTGGAGTAATGTAATCCTCCACATGCAACGTGTTTTATAAGCTTCCCATACTTTAAAAGAAATCATTCAAAAAGCCTGAATCCCTATTGAAGGGATTCAGGCTTTTTGACTACAACTCTTAACCAAATTCTTAATCCCAGCTCTTGCCCCTTCCGCTTATCCGGACAAACAGCTTTACAAGTTCTACTATGACAATAATCGCTACAGCTGCTGCACATACTATTCCCCACTGTAATCCACTTAAATGTGAGACACCAAACCAGTCGTTTAAGCCCGGGATGATGATCACAAGCACAAGCATTAGTATAGAGATCAGCGACGCCCATAACATATACCGATTGCTGAACCAACCGATCTGGAATAGCGATTTTTTATTGGATCTGACGTTAAAAGCATGGGCAATTTGCAGTAATCCTAATGTGGCAAAGGCCATTGTAACCGCAATACCTTCATTGTAATGCGTATGCGCCCATTGGTACACGAATAACGTAAGCGCCGCTTCTATAATCCCTTGATATATAATCCCAATCCCCACGCCGCCGGCAAAGATGCTACTGCTTGCTTTACGCGGCTTCTTCGCCATTACATCCTCACCGGCTTTCTCAAGCCCGAGGGCAAGTGCAGGTAAAGTATCCGTAACGAGATTAATCCACAGGATATGGATCGGCTCTAGAATACGCCAACCAATCATAGTGGCAATAAATAATGTCAGCACTTCCCCAAGGTTAGCGGAGAGAAGGAACTGGATTGCTTTGCGGATATTGCTGTAAACTTTCCGTCCTTCTTCAACGGCAACAACTATAGTCGTAAAGTTATCGTCGGCAAGCACCATATCTGATACACCCTTGGCAACATCCGTTCCGGTTATCCCCATGCCCACACCGATGTCGGATGATTTAAGTGCAGGAGCATCATTTACACCATCTCCGGTCATCGCCACAATTTTTCCTTTTTGCCGCCAAGCCTTAACGATACGCACCTTGTGTTCAGGAGAGACGCGTGCATAAACCGAATAATCGGTAACCTTCTCCGCAAATTCCTCTTCGCTGAATTTATCCAGCTCACTGCCCGTTAATACACCTGATTCATCTTCAATAATCCCTAATCTTTTGGCAATAGCCGCTGCTGTATCACGATGATCCCCTGTAATCATTACAGGTCTTATTCCCGCTTTACGGCAGATGGCTACCGCATCCCGTACTTCCTCACGCGGCGGGTCTATCATACCAACCAAACCAATAAATACTAACTCTATCTCCGTGGTATCTGGTGAGAGATCGGTCGGCAGCTGCTCCTCATCTCGGAAAGCAAACGCCAACACTCGAAGTGCGTCATTTGCGAGCATTTTATTACTCTCCATGATATTCCGCTTATGTTCGTCTTGTAGAGGTACAATTTCTCCATCCACATAAATATGGCTGCATTTGGACAAAAGTACATCTGGTGCACCCTTTGTCAGCACACGATATCGACCATCTTCTACCTCATGAATCGTTGTCATCAGCTTGCGATCAGAGTCAAAAGGCAGCTCATTTTTACGTGGATATTTCTTTTCAAGCTCCCTTTTGTCAGTACCTATACTAAGCGCATAATCGACTAACGCGGTCTCCGTCGGATCGCCGATGATTGCTTTTCCGCTCTTGGTTTGGGGATCCTTGTTTCCAGCTTTTGCTTCAGTTTCACTAGGAGTCTTTCCTTCGTCAATGCTGGAGTCATTACAAAGCGTCATAGCTTGAAGCAATAACTCACCACCAGGAATCCCTTCAAGTCCTGCACTGGAATCAGTGGTCTTTCCGTTGACATGTACTTTTTCGACAGTCATTTTATTTAATGTTAAAGTACCTGTCTTATCGGAGCATATAATCTCTGTACTTCCGAGTGTCTCCACGGCAGGAAGCTTGCGAATGATCGCTTTTCGTCCCGCCATTCGCTGCACACCAAGCGCGAGAATGATCGTAACAATTGCTGGCAGCCCTTCCGGGATAGCCGCTACCGCAAGTGAGATCGAGGTGAGTAGCATATCCATTAGCTCTCTTCCCTCGAAGATCCCAACGGCAAAGATAATCACGCAAACGCCAAGAATAATAAAGGTGAAATATTTCCCTAGTTCATCCAGCTTTTTTTGCAGCGGTGTTACATCATTATCTTCCTCCGAGATATAACCGGCAATTCTACCGACCTCCGTCTGCATTCCTGTTGTTGTAACGACACCAACCGCCCGGCCATAAGTAACACTGCTGCTCATATAAGCCATATTGGTGCGGTCACCGATTACAATGTCGCTGCCTTCAAGCACACCGGCCCGCTTTTCTGATGGCAATGATTCTCCTGTAAGCGCGGCTTCCTCCGTCTTTAACGATGCGGCTTCCAAAAGTCTTATATCCGCCGGAACTACATTTCCGGCTTCCAGTAATACGATATCCCCGGGTACGAGGTCTTCACTTTTTATCTCAGTAACCTGACCGGAACGTCTTACTCTGGCATGCGGAGAGGACATGCTTTTAAGCGCATCGAGTGCCTGCTCCGCCTTATTTTCCTGAATAACTCCAAGCACCGCGTTCAGAATGACTACAAGCAAAATAATAATCGTATCCGTCCATTCCCCCAAAACTCCTGATAATACAGCTGCTACTAGCAAAATAAAGATCATTACATTTTTAAATTGTTCGATAAACTTTTCTAATAGCGATTTAGTCTTCGCTTCTTGCAGTACATTCTTCCCATATCGCTCCAGAAATTTAGCCGCTTCATCGGAAGATAAACCCTCTTTCCGAGTTTCCAGCCTATTCAGCACTTCTTCCTCGCTCAGAGTATGGAAGGGTACCAGCCCTTGCGATTGTGGATTATTTGAATTCAAGACCATAGCCTCCTTCCAGAATTGAGATCTGGTAAAACCTCTCATATGAGTTTTACCCAAAACAGGCATGGTGATTCTTGAATGGTATGTACTTTTTTAGAAATTTAGATGTTCTTTCTTCAAATCGCGATTGAAGCTTTTAAACCTAGTCCCTTGATACAGGAGTTCGCCTTGGTCACCTTCTACAATCAGGCCAAAATCCTGATCTCTTACCTGCAACTCCAATCGAGAGCCATCGGCAAACTCAAACGTAACATAATAACTAGTATTTGCTCTCGATTCACCGGATCCACCCCATACCTCGGTTCGTTTGGTGACCGCTGTGCAGTTTGCTTTTATCAAAGGACTTGCGTTATTGGACATCCAGATTCTCACTGATTTAACAATTATAAAAACGAAAAGGCCAAGAAAAAGCAAAGCAAATAATTTAAAAAACAGTGGCATCTCATGAATGAAACTTCCGAAAAAGCTGCGCTCATCAAAACCGTTAAAATCCTGCCATTCGCTCAAATTTATCCCTCCTGACTGAAACTAGATAATAAAAGTTATCTATGCTGCGAAATACGTCATTTTTCCCGTTCGGTTTCATGTTTTCATCATCTATATATGAATTTTTTTCACAAAACAATTTGGATTCAAAGGAAAAGGTATGGTATGCTTTTTATACTACATACCGTTAGGAGGTGTTATTTCGGTGCAATATATAGCGCGTTTATCACTACATTGGTTTCTTCGTATAGTCCTAATTCTGGGAATGATGTTCTCTTTTCCACCTGCCTGGTCTGGAGGATTATTCACTACGGAGCAAGAATCAACGACATCCGAAATTGAACGCTACGAGCGAAAGTTTACACCTCCCGTAAGGATTGCACCTCAAATAACCCCTCAGGTAGGAGCCATCAAAATAACTGAACAGTGGGGTATGAAGTCACTTGCGGTCGTTGCAATACTCCCTGTACTTTCTTTACTGTTCCGTCCAGTGATTTATAAATTCCTGCTTCGACTGCGGCTGTACCTGTTAAAATTCACGTCTCATTTTCTAATTTCACTCCACTAACGAAGTTCACCTCTGCCCTAAATGAATGTCGGCTGAAGGGAATTTAGAACTTCAATTGATAAAAATCTTATGTATCATGAATTATAGAGATGCGGATTTCCCGGTGGGTATACATGCTCGCATTGCTCATCATCCACTGGAAGAAAGCAAGTATCTTGGCTGAACCATGTTCTGGATATCCGTTCCGGAGCGCTTTTACATTAGTAATATTCGCAGCACTATTCTTGATTGCTGGATTCTCCGAGAGCACTCGTCTAGCAGACAGAAGTTATTGGCGCACTACTAGTGGACTTTTCCTCGCTGAAACCGAACATGTGAGACGAATTGAAAAGCTCGTGATCCTATTTCGTTATTTCTTAGGTGCCATCTTCTTCTTCAGCTTGAGACTGAGGTACATCCACCCACCTTAGGCGGTGAGGCGCTCTAGGCTCCCTTGCAGCAGTTATCGTTACGCTGATTGGCAACTTCGTTGCAGGCTTGCTGGCCGGACGCTGCGCTGGTCTAAGCCCTCGTGCTTCATCTATCATGGATGCCTATAGTCTCGCGGGATAAACTTTAAATTGTTTTAGCCAATTTGGGTAAAGAAAGCGGAGTGCTGGCTATTCTTCACTATTTCCAGCCATTCGCAACCAATTGGAGCCTTTGCAACATTCTCCGTCATTTGCAACCATTTGCGGCCATTTACAGCTATTTGCAGCTATTTCCAGCTATTTGCGGCCATTTTCAGCCTTTCGCAGAGATTTGCAACCATTTGCAGCCATTCGCAGACATTTACGTGCTGATCCTTGTTGTCCTTGGACATTGTCTGACGAAGGAATCTAAATAGATTTGTAAAATAACGGATAAAGTATTCAACTTTGAGAAACGACATGATGCACGAATATCAAAAAAAATCTGCCATAGCCACTGAAAATAAGTAAGGTCGTTTCCCCTGTTGAAGGAGGAAAAACTATGCAGAACAAAATAAATCAACGTCAACAGCTACAAAGAAGCTCTACCTTCCGAGTTCTCACAGTCATTGCCGGCGCATTGCTTGCTGCTGTAGGATTGGAATTATTTTTAATGCCACATGGCCTTGTTGTCGGCGGGATTACAGGTTTATCCGCATTATTCGCTCATACTACTGAAATGCAGCTTGGATTGTTTCTATTTCTATTCAATCTGCCCTTTATATTTATGTCGCGAAAACAAGTAAATCTCCGCTTTGCTCTTTACACTGTTTTGGGATTAACCTGCCTAACCATCGCGTCTCTTGCGCTGCATCGTTTTCCTGCTGTGATTAGCGATCCTTTACCTGCCGCAATGGCAGGAGGCATCTGTCTTGGAGTAGGTATTGGAATATCTGTGAGATTCGGCGGTGTAAATAAACAAGCCAGTGACCAAGGGTATTCTCTGCTGAGCGGCGGACCTCCAAAGTCAACGGAAGTCGTTATTATGATCCTGAACTGTGCAATTCTGCTTTTTGCAGGTACATTGTTCGGTTGGGAGCAAGCAATGTATTCTATTATTGCCTACCTGCTGGCTTTCGAAGGTGTTCGTATCTCACTACGGGGATTATCCCACTCCCGCACTGCTTGGATTACCAGCAGCCGATGTTTGGACATTCAGCAAGCAATCGCAAGCTCCCTAAACCGAGAAGCTGCGATTGCTGAAGGTTCAGGGCAAGATGGAGAGGTTAGCACGTTGTTTTGTCTGACGAACAGAATGGAAGAAGAGCATCTTCGGGCACTCGTTCTACAGTGTGATTCAGAGAGCCAAATTGTGTTCAGATCAGCCACTAAAGATCATAGACAAACACGCTTACACGAATAAAAAAAGGGAGCGCCCTTAAGCCATGAAAATGGCTGGAGCGCTCCTTTCTTTTTGAATTTAGCCTTTAATCGCAACCAATTTTTCTGAGCGAGACCTAATTTCTTGAGCGAAGATCCCAATTTTCTGTTTGTGACCCAAAACTTCTTGATCGAAGCCTCAAACTCAGCTTATTCGAACAAGTTTACGCGCTTGAGGCAGCTATCGGACACAGCGGACCTTATACGCGAAATTACCCTGAATTTTGGAGGCTATCGGACCCCAAAGCCCCTATTGGCACAAAAAACGCCAAATATGAGTCTATTTCATATGAATAACTGCACTGGAGTCCGAAACCTTGCTCCAAAGGCGATATATTTGTAAATAACGTCATTGGAGTCCGAAAGCCACAGCGGATGATCATAATTCGGCGGTAGCGACTTGCGGATGAACAAGATTCGGTGGTACCCTACAGCAGATGAACTTGATTCGGTAGCATCAGACGATAGATGAACATGAATCGGTAGCATCAGACGATGGATAAACATAATTCAGCGGTACCCCACGGCAGATGAATGGAATTCGGTGGCATCGGACACAGTGGGCCTTATACGCGAAATTACCCTGAATTTTGGAGGCTATCGGACCCCAAAGCCCCTATTGGCACAAAAAACGCCAACTATGAGCTTATTTCTTATGAATAACTGCACTGGGGTCCGAAACCTTGCTCCAAAGGCGATATATTTGCGAATAACGTCATTGGAGTCCGAATGCCACAGCGGACGATTGGATAAGCATGATTCGGTAGCATCAGACGGTGGATAAACATCATTCAGCGGTACCCCACGGCAGATGAACATGTTTCGGCGACATCGGACGGCGGATGACTATGATTCGGTGGTATTAGACGTAGGATGGATATAATTCGGCGGTATCGGATAGCGAATGATCATATTTCTACGGTATTGGACAACGGTTGACTATGATTCAGTGGCATCTGACGAAGGTTGACCATGATTCGGTGGCATCAAACGATGGATGAACATCATTCAGCGGTACCGGACGACGAATGACCACGATTCGGTGGCATCGGTTTGTCCGGAATAGAGACATATTGCAGCATGCCGTAACTACGACCAAAAACGCAAAGCAGCGATCCTCCAGTAATAGGAGGATCGCTGCTTGCAGACTGTCACATACGATGAAAAAAACATCTATGGACAACCCCTACTTTTCATTTAATACGCTACTTAACGGAACATTCCCCACAAGCGGATCAAATGAAAGGTGTTGTTCGGATCGATTTTCTGCGCAATGATAAACTTTACAATTTGTTCTTCCTGTGTCGAGGTCAATTTCTCGTTCAATACACCTGACGCTTTTCGTACCAATCTGCGAACAACCGCAGGATCCTGCAGCTCCTGTTTCGAGATGCCCTCAATCATACTTTTGATACGATCCTTCACAGTCGAGTTTTTCATCTTCAGCTTGATGCGATCCACCAACTGAGGGCTAATTCCGAATTGTTGATAACCCAAGTGTAGCACCTCCCGTCATATCCAATCTTTCACAGTATATGAGCCTTCGGTGCTACATGTGCCTAGTTAGTCAATTAATTCTCCTTGGAAGATCTGTTCACTCTGTAAATAATGCCGAAGAGATGCATATTCAGGTGATGTCCAAAAGGCTTCATCCTTAAGCAGCTCAGCAACATCATCCCGCGCCTGCTCGAGAATTTCAAAGTCAGCCGTCATATCTGCCAGCCGAAACTCCGGTAATCCACTCTGCTTTGTCCCAAAAAAGTCCCCCGGACCACGCAGCTCCAAATCCCTTCGGGAAATCTCAAATCCGTCATCCGTATCGGTCATGGCAGTCATTCGCTCACGTCCGATTTCAGATTTTGGATCAGCTACCAACACACAAAAAGAGGCATGCTGCCCTCTTCCTACCCGTCCACGCAGCTGGTGCAGCTGTGACAGGCCAAAACGATCCGCATCCATAATGATCATCAATGTAGCATTAGGAACGTCTACACCCACCTCCACCACCGTAGTGGACACAAGCAGCTGCAGCTCATTGTTATAAAACGCCCGCATCACTTCATCTTTTTCAGCGGGAGTCATTTTACCATGTAAAAGCCCAACTTTATAGCTAGGGAAAGCTTGGCTCATCTGAATATGCAAATCAATAGCATTCTGCACATCCAGCTTCTCTGACTCTTCAATAAGCGGACAGATCAGATAAGCTTGACGACCGAGATCAATTTCACGCTTAATCAAATTCAGCACACGATCCATAAGATCATGCTTTACCCAGTAACTAGTTATTGGCACCCGGCCTTTCGGCCTCTCAGATAAAGTGGATACATCCATATCTCCAAAAACAGAGATAGCAAGCGTACGAGGAATAGGCGTCGCCGTCATCGTCAGTACATCTGGATTATATCCTTTACGCCGCAATACACCACGCTGATTCACACCAAAACGATGCTGCTCGTCAGTTACTACAAGACCCAGATCACGGAAAAATACATCCTCCTGAATCAAAGCATGTGTTCCTACCACGATATCAAGCATCCCCATTTGCAACGAGGCCAATAATTCTTTACGTTTTCGGCCAGTCACACTGCCCGTAAGGAGTCCTACAGTAATCCCGAACGGCTCAAACATTCTGGTAAGTGAACGCATATGCTGCTCTGCCAAAATCTCTGTAGGCACCATAAGTGCACCCTGAAAACCAGATCTTACTGTAGCAAAAAGCGCCACTGCCGCAAGCACTGTTTTACCCGAGCCAACATCTCCTTGCAGCAGACGATTCATGCAATATGGTGAACGCAGATCATGTAAAATCTCCAGTTCTACACGTTTCTGTGCATCTGTAAGCTCAAAAGGCAGACTGCGAACGAACTGGCGTACCGTCGCGTTATCCACTGTGTGGACTACCCCATCCATCCGCCCGCGGTTCAGAACCCTGAACGCTTGCATCTTCAACTGGAACAGGAATAGTTCCTCATACACCATCCTACGGCGCCCCTGCTGCCCTTCACGAGTGTCCTCAGGCCTATGAATAGTGGCAATGGCCCGTTTACGCGGCATGAAGTCATATTCCCTCATAATAGAATGCGGTAAAATCTCTGGAATCAGATCCCCATACTGCTGAAGTCCCTGATTAATAACCTTTCTGATCCAGGACTGCGTGATCTTACCACCTACTGAATAGACTGGCTGCAGTGTTCCCGTCTTCCCTTCACCACGATCCGGAAATTCATAATCAGTCACTGTAATCTGATTGCGCTTCTGATCCCATTTTCCGGTCAGCACAATTTCCCGTCCCACAGTGAGTTGCTCTCTTACGTAATGGCGGTTAAACCAGGTTGCTGTGAACATCCAGGGCTCTGCAACCATCTTACAGCTAAGACGAGACTTGCCGCCAAAGCGCTGCAGCACAGGGATACCGATCACTTTTGCCTCAACGGTCACTTTATCCCCGTGTTTAGTCTCGCTAAGCGAGCGGGGCCGATAATCCTCGTAGCGGAACGGATAATACTCTAATAAATCCTTTACTGTAAAGACGCCAAAGGCGTGAAGCTCGCTTTGCTTTTGAGCACTCACGCCAGTTATGTTTTTTACTTCAATTTGATTTAATGCCAGTGTCATATTAATCCCTCATTTTGCAGGCCAAATGAACACAGCTAATGTACCGTTACCGACATGGCTGCCCACGACAGGGCCGACGTTCGTCAGCACTTTTTCTTCCAAGGTGAAGTGTCCTGCAAGCTCATTCAGGAACTCCTCGCCGGAAGCCGGTTCAGCCGTATGACCCACGGCCACATTGATTTTGTTTACACCCTGCAGATCCCGCTTGAACAGTTCAATCATACGGGCGACAGCCTTCTTACGGCCTCTAACTTTCTCCACCGCATAAATAATACCTTCTGCATCAATGGACAGGATCGGCTTAATATTCAGAAGTGTCCCCAGAATAGCGGAGGCTTTCCCAATTCTCCCGCCTTTTTGTAAATATTCAAGTGTATCTACTAAGAAGTAAAGCTTACGCGATTGACGTAGGCTTTCTACAGCCTCAAGTATCTCTTCAGGTCCTTTGCCCTCAGCAGACATTCTGGCAGCTTCCACTACCATAAATCCAAAACCATAAGAAGCGGAGAGAGAATCCACAACAGTGATTCCTTCTCCCTCTTCCTCCAGCATCGATTTAGCCAGCAATGCAGATTGATAAGTCCCGCTCAGTCCAGAAGAAATATGAAAGGAAAGGATAGAACAGCCCGGGTTACGCTCCAGAATACTGCGGTACACATTCATATATTCAACCGGTGAGGGTTGAGAAGTAGTCGGCAGCTGTGAGGTACGGGGAAGACGCTCATAGAACTGCTCCGGAGTCATATCCAGATTGTCCCTAAAAGCCTCTTCGCCGAACATTAAGGTCAACGGTACTACCTCAATTCCGTACGTTTCCGCCATTGCTGGCGGGATATCTGAAGTGCTGTCGGTGACGATAATGGTACGATTCATGGATTTTCTCCCCCAAGCTATAATTTTGCCAACTACGCAATAACAAATTTCTACTCCATTGTTATAGAACCATTAATTCCTATCTATGGCTCTACAGAGAACAGATAATAATACAGGGGTTGGCCACCCTCATGAATCTCAACTTCCACATTCGGATAAGTCTCTTCCAGCCACTCACTCAAAGAATCAGTAGCCTCGGATTCTGTTTCTGCGCCAATAAGGATCGTGACGATTTCGTCGCCATTCTCCAGCATGTTGGATAACAGCGCCTGACTTGCAGCCAAAAGATCATCTGCCGCAGCAACAATTTTGGAATTAGAAATCCCAATAAATTGGCCCGACTTAATCTCCAGCTCATCAAAGCTTGTATCACGCACAGCGTTCGTTACTTGTCCGGACTTCACATGAGAGATTGCTTCCAGCATATTCTCAGAATTAGTCTCCACAGCATCTTCCTCTTGGAACGCAAAAGCTGCTGCTATTCCCTGTGGAATACTTTTACTTGGAATCACCGTAATCTCACGTTCGCCTTCTAGAAGATCTTTAGCTTGTTGAGCGGCAAGAACAATGTTCGAGTTATTCGGCAAAATATAAACATGCTTCGCAGATATAGAAGAAATCGCGTTCACGAAATCCTCCGTGCTAGGATTCATTGTTTGACCACCAGCTAGGACTACGTCCACTCCAAGGCTTTTGAAAATATCAGCAATACCTGCTCCAGAAGATACCGCAATGAAGCCGTAAGGTGCCAAATCATCAGCTGGTGGCTCAGCAGGAGACATTTGCACTGCACTCTTCTCATTCGGCATATCAGCGAATACATCAGGCATTGGTGCAATATCCATACCCGCAGTCAGCAGGTCACGATGCTGCTCTCGCATATTAAGAATGTGAATCTGCGTGATCTCCCCATAAAGAAGAGCCAAGTTCATCACTTCACCTGGAGCCTTAGAATGCACATGCACTTTAATCGTCTCATCATCCGAAATTACAATAATGGAATCGCCATTAACTGACAACGCTTTCCTAAAAGCTTCCTCATCAAAATTAGTTCTCACGTTAACGCCTAACTGGCGATTAATGAAAAACTCCATATCATATAGAAATTCTATATCTTCAGTAGATAGCTGTGACTGCGCAGAAGACTGTACAGAAAACAGTTCATTTTCAGGTTTCGTTAACACGGGTTTAGGCGCTGGTGCAACGGGTGTGTGGGTTTGTCCTTGCACAGATTCAGACAGACGGGTACTTCCGTTCGTCAGATGCTGGTGAAACCCTTCATAAATGTAGACCAAACCTTGACCGCCAGAATCTACAACACCGACTTGCTTCAATACAGGTAATTGCTCAGGCGTATAAGCTAAGGCTTCTTTTGCTTTGGCTAATACCTCTGTCATCAGCTCCACAACGTCAGTAGTACGGCGGGCATAATAAACAGCATGTCTTGCAGCCTCTTTAGCTACAGTAAGAATAGTTCCCTCTACAGGCTTTACAACTGCTTTATACGCAGCGTCCACTCCGGTTTGCAGCGCAGCAGCGAACTGCTGTGTATTAAGCTCATCATGTTGAGCCGCATACCTGCTAAACCCTCTGAATAACTGGGACAAAATAACGCCGGAATTCCCGCGAGCTCCCATTAATAAGCCCTTGGAGAGTACACCTGCACATTGGCCCACAGAAGTGGTGTTATTTTTCTTTAATTCATTCGCACCTGCAGTCATCGTCAAATTCATGTTTGTACCGGTATCTCCGTCTGGGACCGGAAAAACATTTAGGGAATTGACGTGTTCTGCATGCTGTTGCAGCTTATCCGCTCCAGCCAATACCATAGCGGTAAAATCTGTTCCGTTTATAGAACGCTTACTCAATTGAGAATTCCCCTTCCTAACTTCATGCCTAATCATTCTATGATTAACAGGACATAATGCACTAATTTACATTGTACTATAAGTATTAAAAGAAATAAATGTTTTTGAATCGGTTGACGTAGCAAAATTTGCTGTGATATTATAGATAAGTATTGTTTATGCAGGTGTTAGGAATAAGGAGGTGTAATCTATGTCCCGCAAATGTGCAGTAACAGGCAAGAAACCGAGCAGCGGCAACCACGTGTCTCACGCTAATAACCGCAACCGTCGTTCTTGGGGAGTTAACGTTCAGAAGGTCCGTATCCTCGTGAACGGTAAACCAAAACGCGTGTACGTCAGCACCCGTGCTTTGAAAGCCGGTAAAGTTGAACGCGTTTAGTCTTTAGCAATTTTTAAGACCGAACGATAACTTATATGAAGCAAAAAGCACCCTTTACATTTGTAAGGTGCTTTTTTTCATGTTTTCTTTTCTGTTAGAGGCTTAACTCTTCTGAAATGTGTTCAATATTGCTTTAACAAAACCTCCCAAAAACCTTGGCAGCTTAAACGTGTAAAATTTCATGATTTACCCTCCCATCAATTCATGCCGTACGCAGGAGACTTTCCTCTTGTCAATAACGGAAACGAACTGCAGTCCTCCCTGCCAAAACAAAAAAAGGCTACATGAGATTTCTGCTCATGTAACCATATTTATGCACCGAGGACTTGGCCTATACCTCTAGTCTCAATCGCCTATTTTTTAACGCAGTGCTGATTCGGCTGCTTCTCGAATTCCTCGGATCGCCGCAGCACGATCACTCCGGCCAAAAACTGCATTCCCCGCTACCAAAACATCGGCTCCAGCTGCCACAACCAATGGTGCTGTTTCTTCCGATACTCCACCATCTACTTCGATCAATAAATCTGGATTCACTTCATTCGCCCATTCTCGAATTTGAGTGATTTTGCGTAAAGTGTTAGGAATGAATGCTTGACCACCAAAGCCTGGATTAACGGTCATCACCAGAATCATATCCACATCCTCCAGCACCTCACGCACCGCTGAAGCCGGAGTACCCGGATTAATTGCTACACTTGCCTTCAGTCCCAGTTCCTTGATTTGATGAACCACACGATGCAAATGAACGCATGCCTCAGCGTGAACGGTGATCACACTTGCACCTGCTGCAGCAAAATCAGGGATATAACGTTCTGGTGACTCAATCATCAAGTGAACATCAAGAGGCAGCTTGGTATGTAACGATACAGCTTTTACAATAGGTGGACCCAACGTGATATTCGGCACAAAATGACCGTCCATTACATCCACATGTATCCAATCTCCACCACTGGCTTCCGCCTCTGCAACTTCTGGACCTAAACGCGCGAAATCCGCCGACAATAAAGATGGTGCTATTCGTATCATGATGTTAGTACCTCCGCTTTTTATCTTTCATTTCATTAAAAAACAGTTTGTAATGATCATAGCGACTATCCGCAATTTTCCCTGCTTTCCAAGCCTCTATTACACGGCAGCCTGGTTCATGCTGATGACTGCAGCCCCGGAACTTACAATCGGATGCGTATTGAGCAAATTCACGAAAACAAGTGGACAGCTCTTCTACACCAAGCTCCAAGAAATCAAGCTGACTAAAACCTGGGGTATCTGCAACAAAACCTCCACTACCAATATCCATCAGCTCCACATGACGGGTCGTATGACGACCACGCCCCAATCGTAAACTGATCTCTCCAGTCTCCAGTTTAAGCCCGGGAACAATACGATTCAATAAGGTGGACTTACCAACCCCTGATTGACCCGCAAAAACGCTAATACCACCAGTAAGCCGTTGTCTTAGCTCATCGCTTCCGGCACCAGTAAGTGAACTTGTAACCATCACTTCATATCCGATATCCTCATAAAGTTCTTTAACATAACGGGTAGCTTCACCATCATCATCCGCCAAATCCTGTTTAGTCAGAACAATTAGGGGTTCCAGACCCGAATGTTCAATATGAACTAGAAACTTGTCCAACAGATTCAGGTTCATATCGGGCTCCCGAACGGAGAATAAAAGCACTGCGAGCTTAACATTCGCTACAGGTGGACGAATCAGTTCAGATTCTCTAGGTAGAAGTTCATCCACCATTCCTTCTCCATGCTCAGTAAGTATATAAATAACCCGATCTCCAACTAGCGGAGCGATCCCTTTTTTCTTGAGAATTCCTCGGCCTCTGCATTGAACAGAATGCTCTTCAGTCGCAATTAACCCTTCGCGGAGCGGTTTCACATAATAATAACCGCTTAACGCTTTAACAATTATACCTTCAGGCATACATAGTGAGCCTTCCTCTCCTGATTTTGCGAAAATGACCCAAGTCTGATATCCCCGGGTCATTTCGCTACGCCAACCGTTCAGGTTAAATCCTGTTTAGTTGTTGTTTTTATCTTTAGATTTATCCTTGCCTTTATTATTGTTCTTATTATTATTGTGCTTGTTATTGCCATTATTAGTCGATTCACTGTTTACCGAACTATTGGTTACGAACCCTGTCTGATTCACCGCCCCGTTATTCCCTCCGTCATTCTCTGAACCTGAACCCGGCAAGATCTCCGGTTCAATCGTAGGTTCAATTGTAGGCGTAGGTTCAGCAGAAGGTGTTGGAGTTGGCTGTGGTGTTGCTATAACTGGTGGTTCAGGCTCCTGAACGGTTCCGTTCTTAGCATCGATATAAGGAATGACATAAGTGTCCAAAAGTACACCGTCACGGGTAACAATAACTGAACCATCTTTATTAGGAGCCAATACTAGATTCACAGATAACACTTGGCTTTTTCCAATGGTACGTGTTCCCCAATCCTGCTTCTCTCCATTATTGCGCGCATCCACGAATTCGATACGAATCTTGCTCTTTTTCCCATCCTGAGCAGGAGCGACTGGCACATTAAAGGTATAATTCAGGGCTTCAGGTGGATAACCTGTACTTAAGTAAATCGTAATCGCTGTTCCAGGTGGAACAGAAGTACCGGTCCCCTTATCAAATGCCCAGGTCTTTGTTACTTTACCTTCTTCAATGCTGAAGCTGGATTCTTTCTTCACTTCTCCAAGAACAAGCTTGGCGCCTTCAAGCAGCGCCTTTGCCTCACTCTCCGTCTTACCGATGAGATCTGGCAACAGTACACTTTCTTCTCCTTTACTAACGTAAAGGGTGATTTGAACCGTCTCAGGATCGAATTCAGTATTTAATGCAGGGTCAGATTTCACAATGAGACCTTCATCTGTATTTTCGTCATAGAGAGGTTTATTATCAATCCGGTCTTGGGCTACACCCAGCGCCATCAATGCTTTAACCGCATCATCAAAGCTCTTGTTAACTACATCTGGCATCTTGGGTAGTGGCTTAGCCGTATTCACAGTGAGTATAAGGGACGCTCCTTTTTTCACTTTGGCATCCTTTTCCCTACTTTGCTTAATGACCACATTCTCTTCAAAATTCGGACTGTAGTCATACAGAATAGGATCAGCAACCTCAAGCCCCAAATCCTCAAGCTCAGTTTGAGCTTGTTCTATCTGTTTACCTACTACATAAGGAACGGAAACCTCAGGAACAACTAGCTGTGATTTAACGTACCATACGAGACTGGCCATAGCCAACAGCAACAGCAAGGTAAGCCCAATCCATAATGTAGGTTTTGCCCATTGTTTTTTACCTTTGCTTGAAGGCACCGGTTCATCATCTTCATCACGAACCATCCGTTCCTCACGATGATTACGATTACCATTGCTTCTTTGAATCGGTTTTATCGCCGGGATAACCCGCGTACGATCCTCATCTTCTTCATCGTTGAACAGAATCTTCGCCTCACTGCGACGCTCCGGCAATAAGCATGTTTCCAAATCCTGCAACATTTCTTTGGCAGAGTCGTACCGCTCCTCCGGGTTTTTACGCATTGATCTTAGAATTACATTCTCAACGCTTTGCGGAATGAGTGGATTCAGAAGTTTTGGCTCTTCAAACTCTTCTTGCAGATGTTTTAAAGCTACACTAATCGGACTCTCTCCCAAGAAGGGCAGGCTTCCAGTAAGCATTTGATAAAGTACAATACCTAATGAATACAAGTCAGACTTTTCTCCTGTAGAGACACCTTTGGCATGCTCTGGCGAGAAATAATGTACTGAACCAACCACAGAACCGGTCTGTGTTATGGTTGTTGACGTAACTGCTCGGGCAATCCCAAAGTCGGTTACTTTCACCCGTCCATTGCGTCCGATCAGGATATTATGTGGTTTTATATCACGATGAATAATTTGATTCTGATGCGCATGATCTAGGGCATCACAGATTTGTGAAGCGATCCGTACGGATTCATCAACCTGCAATGGCGCTCGTTCTTTTATAATTTCATTAAGATTCTGACCCTCAATATACTCCATGACAATGTAATGAATTTCGTCTTCTTGTCCTACATCGTATATGCTGACGACATTCGGATGAGACAAAGATGCGGCAGACTGCGCCTCACGCCTAAAACGGCGAATAAATTCCTCGTCATGCACAAACTGATTGCGCAATACTTTGATGGCGACATTTCGGTTTAAAAGAATGTCATGTGCTCTATAGACGAGCGCCATTCCACCTCCGCCGATCCGTTCGATGACTTGGTAACGGCCGCCCAATTCGTGACCGATCATCAATCCCACTCCTTTGTTTCGGGCACAGCGGCCTCTCCATGATGTTCTAACAAAGCGACGCTAATATTATCGCCACCGCCGGCGAGCAGTGCCAGCTGAAGTAAACGGTCCGCTCTTTCCTCTAACGATATCTCATGTATACCTGCTACTTTGCCTAAATGCTCATTTGTGACAAAGTTGCTTAAACCATCGCTGCATAGAAGCAAAATTTCCCCTGGTAGCAGAGCTATAGGCGCCATATCAACCTCAACCTCAGCGTCTGTTCCAAGTGCCCTCGTCAGCACATTACGACGCGGATGATTATCCAATTCCTCCACACTGATCTGACCGTTCTTGAACAGCTCATTGACTAGCGTATGATCCTCGGTTAGTTGAACTGCCGCACTGTCTTTTATTAAATAGGCTCTGCTGTCTCCGATATGGCCAATATATCCGTTTGATCCATTCAAAAGAACAGCAACGACAGTAGTACCCATATTATGATACTTATCGTCACCGGAAGCCTCGATGAACACAGTGCTGTTAGCTTCCAAAATAGCAGCTGACAACGCATCACGCAGAGCTTCGTCTTGAAGTTCAGGCTCTAACCCGTCCAGGTTATTCCTCATTGTCTCCAAAGCGAGCCTGCTTGCGGTTTCACCAGCCTGATGTCCACCCATCCCATCGGCAATAATACCGAGTGTATAACCGTGGCGCGTCGCGCCGATCCAGACCGAATCCTCATTGACAGAGCGCACTCGGCCAATATCGCTGGCATGAACTGTTCTGATCAAATATCCTCACCCCAACTCCATATGTTTGGCACGCAGCTGTCCGCATGCGGCCGCGATATCATGGCCTTGCTCACGGCGAATAGTAACATTCACCCCGTTATCAGCCAAAATACGTTGAAACTCAAAGATATCATTGCGTGAAGTACGTACATATTTCCGCTCAGGCACATGGTTTACCGGAATCAAATTGACGTGGCACAACATGCTCTTAAGCACCCCAGCCAATTCCTCAGCATGCTCCGGTTGGTCATTTACCCCGCCGATCAAGGCATATTCAAAGCTGACACGTCGTCCCGTCTTAGCTTGATAATAACGCAATGATTCAATTACATCATCAAACGGAAAACGGCGGTTAACAGGCATTAGCTTTGAACGCAAGGCGTCGTTAGGTGCATGAATCGAAATCGCCAAATTAATCTGGGTATCTTCTTCTGCAAATTTATAAATGCTCGGTACAATACCGCTGGTGGAAACAGTAATATGCCGTTGTCCGATATTTAGGCCCTTCTCATGAATCATAAGACGCAAGAATCTCATTGTTGCATCATAGTTCTCAAACGGCTCACCAGTACCCATGATAACAATGCTGCTGACACGTTCGCCGCGCGCATCAAGGATTTGTTGGGAACGAACAACCTGAGCTACAATTTCTCCCGCTGTCAAATCCCGTTTTAATCCACCGAGTGTGGAAGCACAGAAAGTACAGCCGATTCGGCATCCTACTTGGGTTGTTACACAAACGCTATTGCCATAATTATGTTTCATGATAACTGTTTCGATAGCATGATCGTCATGCAATCCAAACAGGAATTTTACAGTTCCATCTTTAGATTCCATTTTAGTAATTTCAGTTAGTGCAGCAATAGAGAATTGTTCATTCAGCTTCTGACGAAGCCCTTTGGACAAATTGCTCATTGCTTCGAAGTCATTCACACGTTTTACATACAGCCAATCAAAAATTTGTCCACCACGAAAAGCAGGCTCACCATTGTCTTTCGCCCACTGTTGTAACTCTTCTAAAGAAAAATCATATATTAAAGGTTTCATTATTATCTACACCTGTTCTTTCATAAGGATATGCGTATTATTTCTCATTCTTCCTATTTTAACACAAATTTCAGAGACGGTAAAAGAAAACGCCCGCCGTACGGTAGCCCGGCGGGCGGAGGATACTACAATTGTCAGAAAATTTGCTATATTACAAGACTCTCTGAAGCTTGGAAATATAGAACCCGTCGCTCCCATAATGATGAGGCAGCAGCTGAATTCCCTCACCCTCAGCCAGCGCAGTCCCCTCCAGCCTGTCCCATAATGGGGAGGCAAAAGTTACAGCGGTGAAGTCAGGATTCTGCTTCAAAAAGTCAGCTACTACTTCACTATTTTCCGCTTGTTCAGTAGTACAGGTACTATATACCAGAATGCCACCCGGTTTCAACAGTTTAGAGACCGACTGCAGCAATTCCCGTTGCAATGACGCTACGCTAGCCACATCTTCCGGCTGCTTACGCCATTTGAGGTCTGGCTTACGGCGAATTACGCCGAGTCCAGAGCAAGGTGCGTCGAGAAGAATTCTATCAAAGGATTGATGCTCTAAAGTGTGCTCCAGCTCCAGCGCATCTGCACTGCCTGTAGATACGCAATCAAGACCTAAACGTTCTGCTTGATCTGAGATCAATTTCGCTTTATGCAAATGCAGATCATTAGCGTAAATTGATCCTTCATCTTTCATGAGCTCGCCCATATGTGCTGTTTTGCCCCCCGGAGCAGCGCAGCAGTCAAGTACCCTCATCCCAGGCTCCGGAGCTACCGCTTCAGCTACAAGCATAGAACTCTCATCCTGAACGGAGAGATATCCATCACGATACCAGGAGGTGAGCGCCAGGTTTCCGCCGCCTTTCACAACAATGCCATAGGGACTAACCTCAGATGCTGAAGCTTGCAGACCTTGTTCAATCATCTGGTTCAGCAGAGCTTCACGACTGATCATCGTTGTATTCACACGTACACTGACCGCAGGCGGCTCATTATTAGATGCACAAATCGCTTCCGCCGTGTCGACACCGTACTCGGTAATCCAACGTTCCACTAACCACAACGGATGTGAGTATAATATCGATATCCGCTGCGCTTGACTCAGCCCCTCAGGCAGAACCGGTAGATCACCAGCGCGCAACACACTGCGCAGCACACCGTTAACCATCCCTGAGATTCCCTGGTGGCCTTTTTTCTTCGCTATATTAACAGCCTCATTAACAGCTGCATGGGACGGTATACGATCCAGATACATAATTTGATATAAACTTAACCGCAGTAAATTACGGACCCATGGCTGTAGTTTAGCTATCCCTTTACTAACAAATCCTTCAAGCACATAATCCAAGGTGTTCATCCGCGAAATAGAGCCATAAACAAGTTCTGTCACCAGTCCGGCATCTTCTCTGCTAAGCGTTGCCTTCTGTAGACTACTGTTGAGCAGCAAATTGCTATAAGCACCTTGCTGTTCAACCTTAACCATTATATCAAGCGCGATTTCCCGGGCAGAAGCAGGGGTAACCTTACCCTTGTTGCCAGCTCCGCCGTTTTTGCCTACTGCTTTTGAATTATTCCCCTGTCTCTTACCAGCGTTAGGATTTACTGCTGATCGGCCAACACCTTTTCCACCGCCGCTCAACCTAACACCGTCCCTGGCTTCATAACAGCACCACGGCTAAAATCGGCCGCACTCATTGCTTTTTTGCCAGCAGGTTGAACCGTTGTCAGCAGCAGACTTCCGTCACCTGTTTTCACTTCGACACCTTGCTCGGTTACAGAAAGCACCGTTCCTGGAGCACTATCGCTTGCTTTCTGCTCTTCAGGCAGTTTAGAAGCCCAAGCTTTAAAGGTCTCACCATTCCAGAGCGTAAATGCGCCGGAAAAAGGAACTAATCCACGAATTCGATTATAGTTATCACGCGAGCTGGCGTTCCAATCCAAACGTTCATCCTCGCGATTAAGGTTAGGAGCATAAGTTGCTTCACTATCTTCTTGCTGAACAGCTTGAACTTTTCCACTCACTAAACGTGGCATTTCAGACTTTAACAGATCTCGTCCCGCTAGGCTTAGCTTCTCAAAAAGAATTCCTGAGGTATCTTCATCCTCAATAGCCACTTCGACACGAGAGATCATGTCACCGGTATCCAGCCCTTCCGCCATATACATCAAAGTAACGCCGGTCACTTTCTCACCATTGATGATACTACGCTGAATCGGAGCACCTCCCCGATATTTAGGAAGCAACGAACCGTGTACATTCACACAACCATTCCGCGGTAAGTCCAACACAGCTTTAGGCAAAATTTGACCATAAGCAGCCGTGACGATCAAATCCGGCTCATATGCAGCCAGCTCAGCGACTGCCTCAGGACGACGCATGCGTTCAGGCTGAAGCACAGGTAATCCGAGAGCTAATGCGGCTTCCTTAACTGGTGAAGGAGCCAAAATCTTTTTTCTCCCCTGCGGACGATCCGGTTGGGTGATGACAGCTACAACTTCATAGCCTTCATCTACCAGCATTTGCAAGCTTGGCACCGCAAAGGCTGGAGTTCCCATGAAAACAATCTTCATATTCCTCACTCCTCAGTCTCGTTAGCAGTCATCTCGTACACTTTTTCAGCGATATCTGTAAACAGAACTCCATTCAAATGGTCAATCTCATGCTGAAAAGCCCGGGCAAGTAAACCACTGCCGGTTATCGTAATCTCTTTTCCCTCACGGTTAAGGCCACGTACAGTTACAGTCTCCGCACGGCGTACATCACCATTCAAGCCAGGAATACTAAGACATCCTTCTGGTCCTAGCTGTTCACCTTCCATGCTGATGATTTCAGGGTTAATCATTTTGATCAATCCATGCTCTTCATCCGCATCCACCACAATTAGACGTTTCAAAATTCCGACTTGGGGTGCCGCCAGCCCTACTCCTTCAGCGTCATACATCGTATGTGCCATATCATCCAGCAATTTTTTAACATTAGGAGTAACTACAGCTACTTCTTTAGCTTTTTTGTGCAATACTTCATCCGGTTCCTTAACGATCAAACGTATAGCCATTACAAAACACCTTCCCGTTCTGAACATTTCTATATTTAAAGTCAATTTATAAAGCTCTTTTTTTACATTGTAACATGATACGGATTTACATCAACATCTGCGGATCCACATCAATGCTGATCTGAAGACCAGTATCCCGTACAGAATCCTCTAACTCTTCAGCCACTTGGCGGACAAGTCCAATTACATCGATGGCGCCGCGCCATTTTATCATACACTGGAATCTATATCTACCCTTTAATCGAGGGATAGGTGAAGCCACAGGACCCAACAGATCTAACACATCACTGGTTAGCTTATCGAGACTTCCATACCATCTTAGCTGTCTGGCTTTTCCTTGAAGATTCAGAGCATAATTCTCTGCCATCCGCAGTAGAAGCGGCAGCTGTTCATGAGACAATGTGACCAGGATGAGTCTGCAATACGGCGGATAATGGAGGCCTCTACGATGCTTCAGCTCTTCACGTACAAAAGAGAGATAGTCATGTCCGCTGGCATGAATAATGGAATAATGCTCTGGCGTATAGGACTGAACGACCACTTCGCCTGGAAGCTGATGCCGGCCTGCTCTGCCTGCAACTTGTGTAAGCAATTGGAATGTCTTCTCTGCTGCGCGAAAATCGGGCAGGTTCAATGCTGAATCTGCTGTGATTACACCAACAAGAGTGACATCTGGAAAATCCAGTCCCTTTGCTACCATCTGAGTCCCCAGGAGAACATCCGCTTTTTTGTCCCGGAATTGGTTCAGCAGCTTCTCATGTGAGCCTTTTTCTGTTGTTGTGTCCACATCCATACGAATCACTCGTATGCCTGGGAAGAGCTTACCAAGCTCTTCTTCCACCCGCTGTGTACCCGTTCCGAAAAACCGGATATGCTCACTCCCACACTCCGGACAAAGCTTAGGTGCTGGTTCAGCATGGCCACAATAATGACAACGCAAATTGTCACTACGGCTATGATATGTTAGTGAGATATCACATTCTGGACAACCGGCTACATAACCACAGCTACGACACATGACAAAGGTTGAAAAACCTCTACGGTTAAGCAGCAGCACCGTCTGTTCTCCGCGTTCCAGCCTCTTTTCCAGTGCTGAATGAAGCTTTCGGCTGAACATCGAACGGTTGCCTTCTTTAAGCTCTTCCCGCATGTCTACTACGTTCACCTTTGGAAGTTCATTTCCAAGCGCACGGGTAGGCATCTCCAGCAGTACCGGTGAAAAATGAATATCACTCTGCGATCTTGCAGCATGATAGCTTTCCAGCGAAGGCGTGGCAGATCCAAGAATCACAGCTGCCCCACACTGCTCCGCTCTACGAATAGCAGCATCACGGGCATGATATTTCGGATTCTCCTCCTGTTTATAAGAGGTCTCATGTTCTTCATCCATAATAATCAGCCCTAAGTTGGAGAAAGGAGCAAACACGGCCGATCTTGCGCCTACAGCGACTGTGGCCTTTCCTTCACGGATTTTACGCCACTCATCGTAGCGCTCACCAACAGACAGCCGGCTATGCATAACCGCGACCCCGCTGCCGAACCGTCCCTTAAACCGCTCCACCATTTGTGGCGTTAAAGCAATCTCTGGAACAAGAACAACAGCCTGTCTACCCTGATCTAAACAACGTTTAATACACTGCAAATAGATCTCTGTCTTACCACTACCCGTAACGCCATGAAGCAGAAATACTTCGTGAAGCTGCTCTTCTACGGTTCGAGAAATCCTTGTATATACGACCTCTTGTTCCGCTGTGAGCGGTAGAGGTGCGGTAGGTTTAAAATCTCGCCCTTGATAAGGATCGCGATAGACTTCAATTTCACTGATCTCGATAAATCCTTTTTCCTCCAAGGCCTTTACAGTACTTGCCGTTACTTGGAGTGCAGACAAAACTTCTTTAAGGGCCATGGGGAGTGTAGCTTCCATATCAACTAAAAAGCTCAGAACTTCCTTCTGGCGTGCTGATTTTTTCGGAAATTTGTTCAAAGCCTCACGGGCAGCAGTGACACCTATCGCCAGATCGACTGCCTTGAGCTTTTTCTTGCCCATTTTATCCTTAATGGATTGACTCTCTATAAGTACTCCACGCCGCAGCATGAACTTCACCGTCTCAGCAGCCTCAGGAAATGCACGAGTAAGCTGCTTCATGGAAACTTCGCCACTACGTCCAATAAATTCTGTGATTAGCCGTTCCTCATCCCCTGTGTCCGCAAACATTGGGAACAATTCATCCGCTGGAAATGCTGTCTCTTCCTGCACATCTCCAAGTGAAATCAGCCGTTCTGCCTTCCCTTTTAGAGCGGTGGGCAACATCGCCTGCAGTGCTGAAATTCGTCTACATGCATATCTTTTACTCATCCAGTCCGCAAGCTCAACTAATTCAGGAGATAAAGGCGGGAGCAGATCCAACACTTCTTGGATTGGCTTCAGGCTAGGATTCACTAGAGTCTCGCCTGATTCTAAAGAAACTACAAAACCTTGGACTGTCCGGTGCCCAAACGGAACGGCTACCCGACTGCCCACTTCAATCCATAATTTCAGGGATTCTGGAATACTATAATCAAATGGCCGGTCAGTGCTGCGTACAGGCACATCCACAATGACCTTGGCGATATCCATTATAATGAAGCTCCAGTAATTCGCTCTGCCACGAGCGTCAGCAAACGACGAGCAACCTCATCCTTCGACAATTGTGGCAATTCAAGCACCAATCCATTCACATCATATATCGAAACGATATTCGTATCCGCTCCAAATCCGGCTCCTGCAGCCGCTACATTGTTAGCAACGATGAGATCGCAGTTTTTGCGGACCAGCTTGTCCTTAGCATAAAATTCCGTATTGCCCGTTTCCGCAGCAAAGCCAACCAAAAACTGCTTGTTTTTGTTCTTACCGAGTGTTTCCAGAATATCCGTTGTCTTCACAAGCTCAAGCGTCATCGTCTCTCCGCTTTTTTTAATCTTAGAAGGCTCACTATGCTTCGGACGGTAATCCGATACAGCCGCCGCCTTGATCATAATATCGCAGCTGTCCCACTGTGCGGTAACTGCTTCATACATTTCCTGTGCAGATTGAACACGAATGACTGAAATCTCTGGATCCTGTGGAGGGGCCTCATCTGTACGCGCAGCAATCAACGTTACCTCAGCTCCCATTGCGCGCGCAGCACGTGCTAATGCGAAGCCCATTTTACCTGATGAATCATTGGAGATATAACGTACTGGATCAATGCGTTCTACCGTTCCACCCGCTGTGATGACGATTTTTTTACCCTCAAGAGGTTTGGATGCGACGCTTGCTTGGTGTGCAAAAAAATTCTCAACCACACTCACAATAGCCTCCGGCTCTTCTAGCCGACCTTTGCCAACGTATCCACATGCCAGCAGTCCTTCACCAGGCTCAATAAACTGAATGCCCCGGCTAGCGAGAATATTCAAATTATTAAGTACAGCTGGATGCTGATACATATGAACATTCATAGCTGGTGCAACCATAATAGGAGCCGTAGTAGCAAGCAGCGTTGTAGATAACATATCATCGGCGATCCCGTGCGCCATTTTGGCAATCATATTTGCGGTCGCGGGTGCTACCAGCACAAGATCCGCAGCATCTGCCAGATCAATATGTGAAATGGAGGATGGATCTCTCTCCTGGAATGTATCACTGTATACTCGTTGCTTCGATAGTGACTGTAGAGTTAATTCTGTAATGAACTGCTTCGCCGAAGCTGTCATAATGACATGGACCTCGGCACCTTTTTGGACAAGCTTACTGGTCAAGGACGCCGCTTTATAAGCAGCAATTCCTCCTGTGATCCCAAGTAAAATAGTCTTCCCCTTCAAGCTCTTCAACATGATCTCCCCCCTGTTCCCTACTCTTACAACGAATGGCTATCTTTACGACGAGAAAAAAATAACAACCTTCCGGTTGTCATAAAGAGCCCGGTTCTGGGCTTTCATCATAAATTTAAGACCCGTAAATGCTCCATAACCCAAGAAGAAACGGCAGCGCCTCAAAACAAATAGGCGGCATCCGTTTCTACAATAGGTCATTATTACTTATGCTTGAGACTACTCTTCACCGCGGGTTAGAGTAATGCGATCTTCGTAAATTTCCTCAAGAGCAACACCAACAAATTTATGCGATCTAGGATTCTTCACATCTGTCTTGCCACCCTCACGCAATTGTCTAGCACGACGTGCAGCAGCGACAACGAGCGAATACTTACTGTCAACCTTAGTCATCATTTCATCAATGGATGGATATAGCACTGGGACACCTCTTCATAGTTTACTGTTAATACATTTGACCTTCAGCTTAAATTATCTGACTTTACAATGTTCGGCGATAATAATGCTTTCTATTCTCTTACAAGCCAGATCAATCTCATCATTCACTACAGCATAATCATAATGCTGCATTAAGTTGATCTCATCCTCCGCTACAGTCATGCGGTGATCGATCACATCTGGATGCTCAGTACCCCGTCCGCGAATGCGGTCCTTCAACTCGTCCATGGATGGAGGAAGAAGGAACACAAAAATCCCTTCAGGAAATTTCTCTTTGACTTTGAGAGCGCCTTGAACCTCAATTTCGAGAATAATGTCTTTGCCGCTATTGAGAGTTCTCTCCACAAAATCACGGGGAGTACCGTAATAATTACCTACGTACTCCGCGTATTCAAGCAATTGATCGGCTTCGATCATTGCAATAAATTCATCTTTGCTTTTGAAAAAATAGTTGACGCCATCTTCCTCACCCGCACGCGGACTGCGAGTAGTAGCAGAAACTGAGTAGACAAGTTCGGGCATCTTCGGACGTAGTGCTGTACAAACAGTACCTTTACCTACGCCGGAAGGTCCGGATAATATGATGAGCAATCCTTTTGACATAATACACTCCATTTAGTTGTTATTCGTCGTTGTCGTCATCTTTACTGGATAAGCGATGCGCCACAGTCTCCGGCTGTACAGCCGATAGGATGACATGATCACTATCTGTAATGATTACGGCACGAGTCCGTCGGCCATAGGTGGCGTCGATCAACATATGCCGATCACGTGCCTCCTGGATAATACGTTTGATTGGTGCAGATTCCGGACTGACGATAGAAATAATGCGGTTGGCAGACACAATATTTCCAAAGCCAATGTTAATAAGTTTGATTGCCATGTTCCGGTAGTTCCCCCCATAAAGTTCTATGCTATTACCTATTCCCGATTACTCTATGTTCGCAGCTTGTTCTCGAATCTTCTCCAGTTCTGCTTTCATATCTAGCACAAGACCCACGAGAGTTAGATGATTGCATTTCGATCCGATTGTATTCGTCTCACGGTTCATCTCCTGAATGAGAAAATCCAGTTTGCGTCCTACCGGTCCTTTCCCCTTCAGGAGGGCTCTGCATTGCTCGAAATGACTATACAACCGGGTCAACTCTTCATCAATATTACAGCGATCTGCAAAAATAGCGATCTCCATCCCAAATTTATGCTCATCAAAAGCGAACGTCCCATCATTTAGTTCATTTAATCGATGTCGAAGTTTCTCTCGATATTCAATGATTACGACAGGTGCAAGTTCAACCATTTCAGCATGCATGTTCTCAAGATGGTTCAGGCGCTGTTCAATATCAGCGGCTAGAAAACTTCCTTCACGGGCGCGCATCTCCAGCAGAGACTGCAAACACTGCTCAAGTCCCGCCTCCAATACTTCGGAGTAGTCTTCTAATGTCGCAGACACGGCACCCGCAGCCTCGTCTTTGCTGTCCATAATACCGGGTATAGAAAGTATATCACGTAAAGTCAACTCACCACTCAAACCATATTCATTCTTAAGCTGCTCTGCTGCCTTTAGATAGGTCATTACAGCAGAGTGATTCAGAACCGGTCTAACAGTCGACTCATCGTGCTCTCTATTGATGGTAACATCTATTCTTCCCCGTTTGATGTGCTGTTGAACCTTTCTTCTCAACACATCCTCATAACCCGTCCAATCCCGGGGCATCCGCAGTACAACTTCGCAGTACCGGTGATTCACCGATTTCACTTCGAACATAATCTTGTAGCCGCCGAATTGCAGGGACGATTGACCGTATCCGGTCATGCTAAATGACAACGGAATCACATCCATTACACTATTGTAATTGATTATTACTAGCGAAACAAGGGGGACAATTTGCGTCCTGATTTCTCCCACACATACTCCATTAGCTGTGCGCTCATATCGTAGAACATGAACGGAGTCATCAGATAGATCCCATTAAAATGGGCAGTAGCAACATCTAACAGTTCCTTAGCGATAGCGACACCTTCTGCTCTTCCAGCTTCCCCTTCAAGTCCCTTCATGCGGTTGCGGACATCGTCCGTAAGCTGAATACCGGGAACCTCATTATGTAGAAACTCTGCATTACGTCCGCTTGCCAGTGGCATAACCCCAATGAATACGGGAATTTCCAGATGTGCTGTTGCCTCAGCTATCTTCACGATAAGTTCCTGATCATAGACAGGCTGGGTCATAATATAATCGGCACCAGAGGCAATTTTCTTCTCCAGACGTTGCACTGCCTTATCCAAATGTTTAACATTCGGGTTAAATGCAGCTCCGATTACAAATTTCGCTTTCTGTTTCAAAGGTTTACCTGAGAAGGAAATCCCGTCATTCAGCTGCTTGATCATTCTAATAATCTCAAAAGAGGTTAAATCATAAACCGAGCTTGAGCCGGGAAGATCTCCAAATTTCGCAGGATCACCTGTTACGGCCAGCACATGATCAATTCCAAGCGCATCAAAACCCATCAAATGGGATTGAGTACCAATCAAATTACGATCCCGGCAAGCAATATGCACTAGCGGACGAAGTCCAGTTTTAGCGTGCACCAAATGCCCC
Source organism: Paenibacillus sp. FSL H7-0943 (assembly GCF_037963265.1). Lineage (NCBI taxonomy): Bacteria > Bacillati > Bacillota > Bacilli > Caryophanales > Paenibacillaceae > Paenibacillus > Paenibacillus sp. FSL H7-0943. Next base: position 2,840,622 of record NZ_CP150148.1, on the reverse strand, counting down.
AAAGCCATATTGCTCATCCGTGTAACAGCCAGAGAGTTGTCGGCGAGTGTCAACGCATCCGCGCCTGCTCTTCTAAGCGCTTCTGCGCCCTGCATAAACTTTGCGATATCCAATTCGCGCGGTGGATCAAGCTCAACAATAACCGTATGTCGTTCCTTTACCAGATCAACCAGGTTCGGCTCTCTACCCTCTCTATCATCATCGCCAAAATTATCTTGCAGCGATACACGCTCCACAGTAGGTGGCAACGATTTAGGAAGCGGTTGCGGTACATAATTCTTCAGTGCAGACGAGATTTCTGCGATATGCTGCGGAGTTGTACCACAGCAACCACCGATTATCCGGCAGCCCATCTCCGCAAAAGTCTGCGCCATTTGCCCAAAATATTCTGGAGAAGCCCCGTACCGGTATTCTCCGTCTACATAATCCGCTACACCCGCATTTGGATACACAGAAGCTGGCAGAACCAGATTCCCTTGTACAGCTTTGAGCGCCCGCTTCATTCCGTTCGGGCCTGTGTTACAGTTAAATCCGATAACATCAGCGCCATCGCTTTCCAGGATACGAAAAGCTTCCGGCAAAGTTAATCCATCTAATGTGCGTGCTGTTTCATCGACAGCTAATTGGCAAACTACAGGAAGCGAGCTGATCTTGCGGAGTGTTCTTAGAGCTAAATGCAGTTCCTCAACATCGTAGAAGGTTTCCAGCATAATGCCATCTACGTCCTCTTCTAACAATGCAGCAATCTGCTGTGTAAAATATTTTTTCAGCTCTGTGGAAGAGAGATTCGCACGTTTACCCGCACGAATAGATCCTACAGCTCCTAATACATACCCATGATCTCCAGCAGCCCGGCGAGCGATTCTAACCCCGGCTCGATTAATTTCCTCAACCTTGGATTCTAGACCATATTTGGACAGCCTGTCATAGTTCGCCGAGAAGGTGTTGCTTTCCAGCAGCACTGCCCCTGCCTCAATATAGCTGCGGTGAACATCTTCGATTACCCCCGGAGAGGTCAAATTTAATTCTTCATAGGAAATGCCGACCGGAAAACCCTTCTGATATAAGTAGGTCCCCATCGCTCCGTCTCCGACTAATACTTTATTTCCCCATGCGGAACGTAAATCCGGCTTCACAACAAGATCCTCCCCTGCCACATTAGTTTCTAACTTTAGTTTCATACTAATGTAACATAAATCGGTATGGATGATAAGCTTTCCAAAAGAAATGCATTTAGACCAAAATATCCACCATGCATGTTCATATATAAAAAGCTTCATACTAACGTTAATGCTGTTATTTCCATAAAGGAGAGAATACTTTGAAGAAAAAAACAAGAAAGTTTCTGATCCGAAAATACGCTGTAACTTTACTGCTAGCCACTCTCTGCTTATTGTATATTTATTTGCTAGATTGGCTGTATGGCTATGGGCTGGGTAACGTCGGCTATATCCTTAATTATCTGTTCTATACCGCCTCAGAGAAAGCTACTGCTTGTATTTTACTGCTCTGCTTGTTCATCCCCGATATCTATTACTGGAAAACAGGACATCAACCAGAACGTGGCGGGGAAAGATGACTTCTTATCGCCGCAACGATGACAAGAATTACAGGGATCAACACCATAAAGAAGGGAAAAATCGTATATAACAATCTCCCGCCCTCATTAATGTGTTCAGTAAAGCTCCGCGCGTTCAACATCGAGCTGAACAGAATGATCAGAGCACAGGGATAGACCATTCTCCGGTAAGGAATCTTGAACAATTCGGAAATCCCTATAAGTGCGGCCGCAAAAAACACTGACATTTTGAAAAAAACGCCGATAATCAGCACCATAACAACTAGAATATCCACCCGTTGAATAAAATCGGAGATTGAAATCTTGCTAATCGTGGGCATCAGAGGTAGGGGTGAACGTTTCACAATATCTGTGCCCAGCACGGAGATATTCAGCATCATAGTCAGACTTAAGAGCAAACCTGAAACAAATATCCCTGCTCCGATGACCCAAGGACCTTTTTTAGCATTGTTCAGATAGGGCATTAGCATGGTAAAACAAATCATTTCACCAAAAGGGAACATATAGTTCTGGCGAATGACAGATTCGATCACAGGCTGGAACCCATTCTCAAAAACAGGAAGCAATCGATTCAAATTAATGGAGCCCGATAACATCAGCATGATCGAGCAAAATATACCGATCAGCATTACGAGAGTTGCGAATACCAATGAAGTTCGGGATAATACCTCTACTCCTTTATGCAAAACATACGCAGAAGATAAGATCATCAACGTAGATATAACAAATAAAGGTGTGCGATGCATGGTAGCCATAACCAGCATGGAACTTCCATCCCGTAAATCACGACCCGCTAAATTGAGAAAAAGGATAATGTAGAGAACAGAAATCACCGTACCGAAGGATCTTCCCAGCAGCTTGCGTGTATAGGTTGTTAAGGGCAGATCCGGAAACTTTCTGTACAAATAAGTGTACCCCGAAAAAATAATCAAACCGATCAAATTTCCGAGCAGTATGGATATCCACGCATCTTTACCAGACTCCATCCCAAGATTCACTACCAGTGCTGTTCCTAGTTCAAACAACAAAGTCAACGTGAAAAATTGGAGTAGTCCTATTTTTATTTTTCCCATAGCTGCCCCTCCTTTATTGTCATTACTTATTCTTGGACTGAAAGGAATCACTCCGCATATCCGTATGCCTGATCACAGCATCCGTATTGATATTAACCTGGCAGGTTTCAAATATACGGTCCCAATGATCTTTTACTTGTTTCCAGCCACGTGGATTAGCTCTTTCTGCTGCTTCACCAAAACCTAGATAATCACTTTTTAACGAACGGGAAGTTGTTATGGCAGCGCGAATCTGTTCTTTAATATTCTTTTCCAAAAGCTTCGAAAGATTATTTAACACCGTTGGATCTGTTAGATCCAAGCCATTGGGCGATTCCTTTAATCCAGCCTGCTGAGTGACGTTAATCGTGAAGATAGGATGCTCTATGTCTTTCGCATCAGCGTGGATATGTACCTGTGATAAATACACATTAAACGATATATAATCATTCTCACCTATCGAGACCAGTACCGGCATCTGAGAGATTTTATTCTTAAGCAGAACGGTACCGATCGCCTCCTCCCCTTGCAGCCACCCTTTAAGCTTGTCTTCTTTAAAAGCTGCAAGACCCGTAACTTTTATTATGGCCTCCGGTCTTATTTTTTTTAAATTATCATTACTTTCCCTCTGCTCCAAATCTCCAGTCACTAGCACGCCATTGATCACTGGCCCTCCACCAGGAACCTGTATCCCCCGGATAATATCATCCACTTCCATCCGATAGTTATATCCGAATTGTTTAGAGGTCGTCTGCAGCTTTTCCACCAAATCGTTAGATGGAATTCTTCCGAACACGGTCATAGTCGTCATACATTCACTAGCAGGCTGTCCCTTGGAAATAAAAATCAGGCTTGTCAGTCGGGTTTCACTTTCCCTTTCCAGCACATCCATGATATCCTTGATGCCTTCTTGCGCGAACTTCTCGGAAATGATGACTACCCGAATATGTCCTAAAGACAAAAAACGTGCAGTCTGACGCGAGGCATTGGCTAATGCTTCAAACATAGAGCGGCCGCTACCTTTATATACCGAAACAGGTGAAGTCCCTCTAGCGTTCTTCCCAGAGATTTCGTCAGCAACGATAACCTGAAAGGATACTACGTATTTCTCTTCTTCTGTAGGTCCTCTATCTATGGACACACCCGAAACGATGGCTCTTCTGTTTAATTCCACACTATCCCAGCAGCCTGTGAGACTAAGACAGATCAATACGCAAGGTAAAAGTCCTGCTAAGAAAAAATTGCATTTACTCAGAATCTTGCTTTCCTTTCTTATGCGACTGTGTCCCTTTAGTCTTATCAAGAATTTTTGGAGATAGGTTCTGTTCATGTCCGGTTGTGATCTCCTTCCCTTCTGAAATGTTCCCTTGCTGCGCAGTAGCAGGAGCTGGTTCTGCTGTGCCAAGCGCCCACAAAGGCAGCCTTAAGACAGCATCCTTCTGACCTCTAGATGACAAAGGCACGATTGGAGACAAATAAGGAACGCCAAAAGTCCGCAGACTGTTCATATGTGCAACCAGTACGATTAAACCCAATGTAATCCCGTAAAAACCAAACATACCGGCCAATATCAAAAAACCAAAGCGGATAATTCTGCCCGCAATCGCCATGTTATACGCTGGAATGGCAAAGCTCGCAATCCCGGTCAACGCGACCACAATCACCATAACGGGCGTAATAATTCCAGCCTCTACCACGGCCTGACCAAGAATCAGAGCACCTACTACAGATACGGTCTGCCCAACTGCACGCGGCATTCTTACTCCCGCTTCCCGGATGATCTCAAACGCACCTTCCATTAGAATAGCTTCGACAAAAGCGGGGAAAGGCACATTTTCCCGTTGCGATAACAGGTTGATCAGCAAAGTCGTAGGGATCATCTCATAATGAAACGTCGTCAAAGCTATATACACGGAAGGCCCTAGAATAAGCACGATAAAACTGATATACCGAATAATTCGCATCAGAATAGCAATATCGAACCTTTGCGCATAATCCGAAGCTGACTGAAAAAAAAGAGTGAAAACCGCAGGCAAAATCAATACAAAGGGGGTGCCATCAACGACAATCACTACCCTCCCTTCTAACAGATTCGTTGCAGCCACGTCTGGCCGCTCGCTGTTATTGATCGTTGGAAAAGGGGTAAAGGTCTTATCCTGAATCAGCTCTTCGATATAACCGGATTCCATGATGGCATCTACATTAATCTGTTGCAGCCGTTTTCTAACTTCTTCAACCAGCTTCTCGTCCGCAGTATCCTTGATGTACATAAAAACCACATCGGTCTGAGTTACCGCCCCGATCTTCACATGCTCGAGTCTTAGTTTGGGTGATCTTATTCTTCTGCGTATTAATGAGACATTCGTAGCCAAAGATTCAACAAAGCTATCCTTTGGACCACGCACAACTAGCTGAGTGGAGGGTTCAGTGACAGAACGAGCTTCCCCTCCTTCAGTCTCACACATGATGCCACTGTCATAACCTTCAATGAGAATCAGTGTCTTCCCAGAAAGAATTCCGAGCAGCACCTCGTTCCAATCCTCCTGCAGCTGCGCTTCACCTATTTCCAGGGCACGGTTTAAAATGAGGTCATTCAGATTATTTGCTGCAGTATTACTTTCCTTAAGCATCTCATCTGTTATGGAGAGCAATGAACCCATTACAAATTGATTCACGGTTTCTGTCTTAGCTAGACCATTAAGATGTACCGCAGCAGCCTCAACAAAGGATTGCTCACCAAGCTTTACCTGGCGGATTCTAAGATCCGGACTATCTCCCAGCTCGGTAATGATATTGTTTAGTGTCTGCTCCAGATGAATGGTTAATCTGGCTCCCGAACCTGAACCCGCCGGGTCTGCTTGCTGTCCCTTACCGGATTTATTTCTTTTAGTTAACCCGTTGATGTTCAACAAGCTCCCCTCCTTTCTCTCATAAACATTGTAGTATTATTCTCGGTTACTCCTTCCATTATTCGGCTGCTTAAAGTCACATCAGGTTAAAAACACAAAAAAGGCAGTCCAAGAATGCGCTCTTGGACTGCCTTTTTTATTATTTTTTATATTGCTACACTGCCCGTGAATACGACCTCAGCAGGTCCAGTCATATAAACATGATTATCCTCTTCATTCCATTCAATATAGAGATCGCCGCCCTTTAGACTAATCCAAGCTGCCCGGTCTGTAAGATCATTCAGCACAGAGGAGACAAGGGTTGCACAGGCTCCAGTGCCACAGGCAAGCGTAGGTCCTGCCCCACGTTCCCAGACACGCATATCCACTCTCCCCCGATCCAGTACCGTTGCGAATTCAACGTTTACTTTTCTCGGGAACAAAGGATGTACCTCAAGCTTAGGTCCCCATGTGGCAAGATCAAAATCCACTGCATCTTCTACGTAAATCACGCAATGAGGATTTCCCATGGATACCGCTGTGAACGTAAATTCGGTTCCGTCCGCTTCAATCGGCTGAGAGAGCACTGGCTCTGCATCAATAGATACTGGAATTTGCAGACCGGACAATACAGGTTCGCCCATATCTACGGTTACAGTCTCCACAACACCGTCTTTCACGTTTAATGTAACCTTTTGTTCTCCGGCACCAATCGTTTCTATTACAATCTGCTCTGAGCTTACCAGTCCGTGGTCATATACATATTTAGAGACACAGCGAATAGCATTTCCGCACTGCTCCGCCTCCGAACCATCAGAATTCATAATACGCATCATGAAATCGCCACGCTCAGAAGGAAGGATATATACCAGTCCGTCAGCACCGATTCCAAAGAACCGGTTGCATAGGGTTACAGCAAGCTCCGCTGCATTACTTGGCAGCTCTTGCTCACCGAAAACAACGATGAAGTCATTACCGAGGCCGTGCATTTTTGTAAATTCCATTAAAAGTCCACTCCTAAAGGTTATGTTATGTTAGCATTCGCTTAAGCTTAAGGTTCTGTGTAATTTAGCATTTCGCAAGCATATGAGCGGTTAACTGCAACAAGTATACCTTTAGGAATGGAGCATTAGTATTGACTTTATGCTGAAATTTTTGTACTTTTTATCATCGTACTGCCGCTGCGCCCCCGATTACGTTTGCCGCCCCAAACACTGCCGGCACCCATCAAGAAGGTTGGGATCCCCGCTGTTACAAACACCAGACACCATTCGCGGAAATTGAGCGGCACTGTTTTGAAGACAGGCTGGAGCACAGGCACGTACATTACGGCCAGCATCAGTAAGACTGATGACAATACGGCAAGCACTAGATACTTATTCTGGAACGGATTGCGGTGGAACACTGAGCGCGAGCTGCGGCAATCGAAGACGTGGATCAACTGTGCCATAACGAGTGTCGCAAAAGCCACCGACTGTGCGCGAATCAATTGTGCAGGATTGTCTGGTGCTATACGTAAAGTTAGCCAAAATGCTCCTAGCGTACATAAGCCAATTAAGAGTCCACGGCTTATAATTTTCCAGCCTAAGCGGCGGGCAAAAATATTCTCTTTCGCACCACGCGGTTTATGCTCCATCAAATCCTTCTCGGGCTGATCCACGCCAAGGGCCATCGCTGGCAGTCCGTCTGTCACCAGATTGACCCAAAGGATTTGAATGGGAACGAGTGGCAATGGCAGAGCGAGCATCATGGCAAAGAACATTGTCAGAATTTCTCCTACATTGGATGCCAACAAATAACGAATGAATTTACGAATATTCTCATAGATGTTTCTGCCTTCTTCGATGGCAGCAACGATCGTAGAGAAGTTATCATCTCCGAGAACAAGTGATGATGCTTCTTTGGTCACATCTGTGCCTGTGATACCCATGGCTATTCCGATATCCGCAGCCTTAATGGCTGGAGCGTCATTCACTCCATCTCCGGTCATAGCCACTACGTGACCATGACGTTGTAGCGATTTAACGATCCGAAGCTTATGCTCTGGAGATACGCGGGCGAATACATACACATTGTCCGATACCTTATCCAGCTCATCATCATCCATCCGGGTTAACTGAGCGCCTGTCAGCACCGTTCCACCACGCTGCAGAATTCCCAGCTGGTGAGCAATAGCCTCGGCAGTTGTTCCATGGTCACCGGTAATCATAACCGTCTTGATCCCGGCCCGGCGTGTGACGCTGATGGCATCGCGGACTTCACGACGTGGCGGATCAATCATTCCAGCCAAACCAATAAAGACTAATTGATTCTCCGCATCCTTTTCACTATTCACATGTTCATTTGGACGCATATCCCGGTAAGCCATACCTAGCACACGAAGGGCTCCAGAAGCCATCTGCTCATTGGCATCAAGCACCTTCTGCCGCAAAGTCGGCGTACAAGGCACAACACCGCCTTCCCAAAGCATGTATGAGCAGCGATTCAGCAATACATCGGGCGCACCTTTCGTACATACCATCCGTCCTCCAGGATGGCCTACGATCACAGACATCAGCTTCCGCTCAGAATCAAACGGAAATTCCTGTTCACGAGTGTAGGTTACGGCAAGCGTCTGAGCGGTCAGTCCCATCTTTCCTGAAAGTGCCACGAGCGCTCCTTCAGTCGGGTCGCCCTTCAGTTCCCAAACGGAAGTGTTGTCTGCAGACTTTTCAAGAATAGCATCCTTATCCTTCCCTTTGCGTTTGCCTCGCACTTCAGACTGGAAGGTCTCGATGATTTCTGCGTTGCTGCATAATGCGCCGACCTGCAACATCCGCCGTAAGCTTTGATCATGTTTTAGATCCACTGCTTTACCTTTCTCCAGAACCTGTCCATTTGGAGCATACCCTTCGCCTGTTACCTCAAGACCACGTCCACCTGTCCATAATCGGGTCACCGTCATTTTATTCTGCGTTAAAGTTCCTGTCTTGTCTGAACAGATTACCGAGGCACAGCCCAGCGTTTCCACTGACGGCAATTTACGAACGATAGCTTTGCGTTTGATCATCCGCTGCACACCTAGCGCAAGCGCAATAGTTACAATAGCGGGGAGCCCTTCCGGAATCGCGGCAACTGCCAAGCTCACACCCGCCAAGAACATGGAGGTGGCAGGCTGTCCATGCAGAATACCTGCTGCCACAACTACAATTGTCAATCCCAGAGATACGTAGATCAGAATCTTCCCTAGCTGCTCAAGCCGATGCTGCAAAGGTGTTTCCTGAGAATCCGTATTTTGGATTAGATCTGCTATCTTACCCATTTCCGTATTCATACCGGTACGGATTACAACAGCTCGCCCTGTTCCTCTGGTTACCATTGTGCCCATGAAGCCTAAATTCTTCTGATCACCAAGCGGAATCTCTTCTGCACGGATCGCTTCCGAATGCTTCGAGACAGGCAATGATTCCCCAGTAAGTGCGGATTCTTCCACATATAGAGCACTGCATTCCAACCAACGTACATCAGCAGGAATCCGATCACCACTCTCCAGCAAGACAATATCGCCTGGCACCAACAGCTTGGCTGGGATAATCTCGCTATTCCCTCCACGTAGCACTTTGGCAGAAGGTGCGGAGAGCTGCTTTAAAGCTCTTAGCGAACGTTCGGCGCGAAACTCCTGAACAAATCCAAGCGCTCCATTCAGTAAGATAATCGCGATGATCGTGATGGCATCCAAGTATTCGCCTAGCAACCCGGATACAAGCGTTGCACCCATGAGCACAAGCACCATGAAATCCTTGAACTGGTTCAACAGCAGGGTAAACGGAGATACTGTCTTTCCTTCCGACAGCTCGTTGTACCCGTTCTCCTTTCGTCTCTCCGCGGCTTCCTCATCACTGAGGCCCGTCCTTGGCTGGACATTGAACATTTTCTGCAGCTCTTCTGCACCGAGACGGTGCCAACTGTTTTGTTCCATGACTTTTCTTTCCCTCCCGGTCGTTTCTTTACTTCCGGCGGCGCACAGCTTTTCCACCTGTTCATGACAAATGTATTCAAGGTCGTCCAATAATATCACCCCTATCCAATTCCCCTTTTGCGCGAATGTCCTAAAGTATGGCATCATAGAGAGGTAAGCATAAACATCTTTGGCGTCCTTATAAGGACAGGTAGGCGTTTGAGCGAGAAATATAAGACATAAAGTATTGTGTGAAACTTTTACTTTCTTATATTTAAGAAATTCATTTCACGGCGACAGGAGAGCTTTATCATGGCATTAGACGGCATTGTTACCCGAGCTATCGTGCACGAATTGCAATCATTCATAGGTGCACGTATAGGAAAAATATATCAACCGAACAATCACGATTTAATTTTTAACCTGCGCGGCGCAGGTGGCGGCGGCAAGCTGCTGCTCTCTGCTAATCCAACGTATCCTCGGGTGCATTTTACCGAAAGAAACAGCATTAATCCTTCGGAAGCCCCCATGTTCTGCATGCTTATGCGGAAGCATTGTGAGGGAGGGACCATTGAAAGCATTACGCAGGTAGGCATGGAACGAATTATTCACATAAACGTCAAGACTAGAGATGAGCTTGGCGACGTATTTGCCAAAAAGATCATCATTGAGCTCATGGGTCGGCACAGTAACATCATTCTTACTGATCTCAGCTCTGGAACGATCATAGACGGCATTCATCATGTAACTCCATCGATTAGCAGCTATCGGATTGTGATGCCCGGCATCGCCTACACAGAGCCGCCTCAGCAGCATAAGCTGAACCCTTTGGAAATCGGCCAGGAGCAATTTCTCAATTTAATCTCGGCTGCTGAAGAAGCTGCGCTGATAGAGGATGTTGAGGAGGAAGCTGAGTCAGAAGAAATCATTGAGGGAGAGCTTGCTAATCTGATCACAAAAGAAGCAGTAGAGCAAAAACCTGACGGCTCTGGCGGTCCATCTCCCTCAGCTGACCCGGTGGGCTGGATGGTACATGCTTTCAGCGGAATGAGCCCGCTGATTGCTGGTGAAATTGCTCTTCGTCTGAGAAACACCTTGGATAAAGGCGAAGTTACAGAATCCGAAGCAGCATTTCCGGCACAGTTATGGATTGCCTTTCATTCCGTAATGAGCCCCGTACGTGATAACGAATTTTCTCCTGTTGCAGGTGCAAACGCAAAAGGTAAGATGATTTTTTCTGCGATCCCCTTAACACTTCTGGGTGAGAGTGCGAAACATTACAATTCCATAAGTGAATGTATGGAGGATTATTACGGGGATAAAGCCGAGCGCGATACTGTAAAGCAACGGGTGAGTGATTTGATCCGTTTCCTCAGCAATGAACGGAGCAAAAACGTTAAGAAACTCGCGAATTTGCAGAAGGATCTCGACGAGGCTCAGGATGCTGATCGTTACCGCATTTGGGGTGAGTTGCTTTTTGCTTCATTACACGCGGTATCCAAAGGGGATAAAGAAGCCTCCTTGGTCAATTATTATGACGAAAATCAGGCAGAGATGGTGATTCCGCTCGATCCGTTATTAAATCCTTCGGACAATGCACAACGTTATTTCAAAAAATACAACAAATATAAAAACAGCCTGCTTGTCATTAATGAACAGCTTTTGAAGACGCATGAGGAAATTTTGTATATGGAGAGTCTGCTGCAGCAACTTGCCCACGCTTCCCTCAACGACATTGAGGAGATCCGCGACGAGCTTGTAAGCCAAGGTTATCTGCGTGACCGGAGCAAAAAGGGTAAAAAGAAGAAAAAGGCCACCAGACCCACATTACAGGTCTTCACCTCTTCAGAAGGAATCGATATTTATGTCGGCAAAAACAATTTGCAGAACGAATACGTCACCAATCGGCTGGCTTCTCCGAATGATACTTGGCTGCATACCAAGGACATCCCCGGATCACACGTGGTCATCCGAAGTGAGCAATTTGGAGATGCAACGCTAGAAGAAGCCGCTCAGCTTGCCGCTTATTTCAGCCAAGCCAAACAGTCCAGCAGTGTGCCTGTGGACTGTACATTGATCCGCTATGTACGTAAGCCAAGCGGTTCCAAGCCGGGATTTGTAATCTATGATCATCAAAAGACACTGTTCGTCACACCTAATGAGGAAAGAATTAAGAGTCTTCCAAATACTTTGAGAAGCTAACTACTAGATATAAAGAAACCTCCAGCTGCAGATGTTGAACATCTAAGGCTGGAGGTTTTTATAATTTGCTCCGCAAATCGACTAATTTCATGCCTTCTTGTTTAAAAACTTCAGTACTTCTGTAGAAACCGTAACACTGCCGATATCCCCGTGAAAAATTACGCCTTGACGGGCACCATGAAAGTCAGAACCTCCGGTTATTAACAGATTATAATCCTCAGCCATAACTTGATAACGTTCTTCTTCCGCAGGTCCATGATCAGAGTGATAGACCTCAATCCCTTTAAAAACGCCTTGCTCCAGAATATCTCGCACCAGAAGGTCATCCCCGTACAAGCCCGGGTGGGCTAATACTGGAGACCCTCCTGCCTCAATGATCCACTCGCAAGCTTCCTCCGGTGTGATTCTGGGAGGTGACACATAGGCTGCTGCACCCTCGGCCAAATACTTGTTGAAGGCATCTCTCATATCGGTAGCTGCCCCAAGCCGAACCAGCTCGTCGGCAATATGTGGTCGGCCGATGCTTTCATCAGGCTTCAATTCCCGCCCAATCCCCGCTATAACCTGTTCCAAGGTAATCGCAATCCCAAGGTCTTGCAGCTTGGTAATTATCGCTTCATTCCTAAGTGCCCGGGTATCTCTTAGCCCTTCCAAACGTGAGAGAAATTGTTCATTCTCAGGATCAACATAATAGCCCAGCACATGAATGTCTTTGCCACCAGCACGCGTACTGATCTCTACACCAGGCACAACGGTTATTCCGTACTTTTCTCCTGCTTCACAGGCTTCCTTCACACCAGCTACTGTATCATGATCCGTAATGGCAACAGCGCTTAGCCCCTTCTCCTTAGCAAGCCGTACATTCTCCGCTGGCGGCTGCATGCCGTCAGAGGCTTGAGTATGGGTATGGAGGTCGCATACATCCTTAGCGGATAGGTTACCTGCATTCTCCCACTCTTCCCGCAGAATCCCCATTTTTATGGCATCATAGTATTCTCCTCGCACGATTCGTGCTTTACGGACGCGAGCTTCTTCCACCATGCCACATTTCGCTGCCAACCCGATCATTCTTTTATTCCCTGACCAGGTGCCTATTCCAAGTCGGACTGTATCAAGAGAATTAAATAAATAATCTATCCACATCTTAAACGCTTCCGTACCATAACCACCTGACCAATAACTAGAATCAAAGATTACTATACCAATCTCCATCCAGTTGGTTTCTTGCGATATCCAGTAGCGCCCTACTTTCCCCTTTACCTTGCCGTCTATTTCTATGATCAACAGGTTACGCGGGGTTTCCGTCTCAACTAACGCCAAATGACCTATGTAGTCCTCGGTAAACTTTTCGAATCTTTGATGCGCCAAAGATTTATAGGGACCATCCCATTTCAAGTGTTCACGGTCTTCAGCTTCATGATAGTGATAATAAAGCTTCTGAAAATCAGCCTCTGTAATATCGCGCAATACTAGCTTTTCTCCACGTAGAACAATTGACATTGTAATATCCCCCGCTTTAACTATCAGATTTGATTCGAATGCTCACGCAAATAAGTCAGGAAGGTTACTGCAGAAATTGGCAGCAGTGTTGATTTTAGATGAATGGCGTAGAATTGTCTTTTAAAAGAGGCATCGGAGATATTCACAATTTTCAACAGTCCCAGCGCAACTTCATGCTTGACCGAAGAGGTCGATATGATCGTTATGCCAAGACCTGCTTCCACCGCTGATTTCACAGCTCCCGTACTTCCAAGCTCCATCACGATCTTCATAGTTCCCGGATCAAGTCCCTTGGAGAACAGCTGCTCCTCCATCACACGCCGCGTTCCTGAGCCCTGCTCACGCAATACAAAAGGATGCTGAAGCACTTGCTCCAAGGTAACCTCTTGCTGCTCCGCAAGTGGATGATCATGTGGCACGATCAACTTTAGCTCATCCCCCATCACGGGCTCGATCTCCATGTCTGGATGTGTGACCGGAGCTTCAATTAAGCCGAAATTCAGTTGATGCTTGAGGATTTCCTCCATAATTTGCGAGGTATTCATCACTTTCATCATAATTGAAATGTTAGGATATTGCTTTCCGAAAGGGCCTAACAGCCGTGGCAGCACGTATTCTCCTATCGTAAGACTCGCCCCAAGCTGCAGCCGCCCCTCCAGCATATGTGTGAATGCTGACATCGCTTGATCCGTCTCACGCATCAGCTGAATACTGCGCAGCGCGTATGGCATCAGGGTGTGCCCTGCTTCGGAGAGTACGATTTTTTTGGTGGAACGGTTAAACAATTTGGTGCCAAAATAATCCTCCAGTGCCTGTACCTGCATGGTCACAGCTGGTTGAGTCATATGTAAAGTCTGCGCCGCCGCCGAGAAGCTTCCCCGCTCGGAGACCGTATAAAAAATATGCAGCTGATGAAAGTTCATGCTTCGCAACTCCTTATATTACAAAAAAGAACGTCCTTTAAAGACGACAATCGTTTCTCGTAGAAACTTAAGAATATTATAATCGTGCAGTATATAAATTCTTATATTTTTAAAAAGGACATGCAGACTCGCCGCATGCCTCTTGCCCGTTTCTTTATAGACTATTTGCGTCTTCGTTTCTTCTTCGACAGCTTTGTGCGGTGAGAATTGCGCAGCAGTGAAAAATAGGTCTTTAAATCTCTCAACTGTGGCATCTCCGAGATTCTCCCAAGAAACGAAACGATGATCATAGAATATAATGGCTGGCCTGAGAGATCTCTCTCACCTGTCAATTCCGTAAACTCAGCGATTACTACAGAGTCATCGTCAATTAAATATGCGTTATAATCACTGCTTGAAAAGGGCTTGATCCGATTCTGCATTAGGCACTGCCACATCCATGCAGCGACCTCTTCGGCATTGCTTGCACCATTGCTGATGCGGTCCATATAACGGCTCTTCGCATGATTTGTTATAACGATATCAGCGACCCTGTAATCGTTCAGCATGATGTGGAAGGGCTCATAAGTGCTGGGCCAATCCGTCCCCTTGTTGCGCATCATCATCACACTCCACCATAAGGGTCTTAGTATGCACTTAATGTTGTCATCTTACCTCATTGCCGAAAGTTGTACAAGTTTCTACCGTCGAGAGTAATGGCGTTTTTTTGTAAATAAGCATAAAAAAAACAGGCGCTGTTTAAGCGCCTGTTTATCTCCTGGAATCACATACTGTAATTACGGGACTTGTCCGGTCCATTACTAGTATACTCTGTCTTAATTTCGTTACGATAAGATCTTTCAATCTTCCGCACATAGGAGAGTCTGCGGACATTCTTCATAACTTCCTCGGCCCGTTCTGCATTTACATACATAACTGCATAATGCATTTTCCGAGAAACATAATGTAATGTTCCGTATTTCTCAAGGTTACGTGCCGCTTTAACGTCACTTACCCAAATGATGTATCCTGTCCGTTCCGCAAACATAAGCTAAACCGCCTTTCTCTCTCTAAATCCTAAGGGAAGCTTATCCGCAGGAGCATTTTCCCCCGCTGCCGCATCCACCTTTAGGGGAAGGATCATTACTTGGTACTTTAATGCTATCTGATACTGAAAAAGCAATCGCTTCCGACATGGAATGCAGAATGTCGTCAAGGGTCTTCTCTGCCAGCTTGAAACGAACAACTTCTTCGAACCGCTCCAGTTCCGCTTCTACTGCCGAAACCTCATCCTTTGCTGAATGATAATTCGGGTGGAAATGTCCGAATCGCTGTGTTTCTTCAAACAACTCCTTCTTAGTCTGAAGTCGTTTGACCATGGCCTGAATTTCGGGGTTCGTATCAACCCGTCCTTTCCAGTATAAGTAATCCGACACCTCGGCGGATTGATTAATCATATCGCCTAATTCATAGGCGTATGTCAGCACTTCAGCCATATCGACCGTATTTATTTCAGCTACGCTCATGAACTCAGCTCTTTTCTTCGTTAATGATCTACCGATTCAGTAGACTTTTCTATCATACCATAATCACTCGCTTGAGCAGAAGAGGAATTTCTTCGTCCTTTGGGAATAACTAACTTCATTTCCTTCCAGTCTTCCGGAGTGAGCTCTATATCTTCAACCGTTTCACCATCGTGATAGAGCAGCTGTCCGGAAACTCTCCATGGATTTCCGCTTATGCGGGAAGGGATAAAATCTAACATCTGATCTTTTAGTGCAAAACGCACCTTGACTCCCCATCTTAACCCTTGCTCCATCACCTTTTGTGCAGTCGAGCTATGATAATGCCGCCATTCTTTGCTCCAGATCTGCGGTACATTTTCTCCACCGAAGAGAATCTCCTCCTCTTGTTCAGGAGCAATAACCGGCAGGTTAAGAAAAGGATTCCCTTTGGACAGCAATCCTAGTTCTACATTCAGCTCTGGAAGAACATACGTAGCTTCGGGGTTTCCTGTTTCATCAGGAAACCAACACCACCCTACGTTTGGATCCTCCACCTGTCCTCCAATGATTCTGGAAGGCGCTAGCCCCGCGGAGTACAGTTCTTTTCGTATCTGTTCCATATATTCCGGGTCCACTATGAAATGTAAAGGACCGATACGTTCAAGATTCTCCTGTAAACGCGGATGAGCTGCGATAGCAGCTCCATCGGCTTCCGTCTGACAGGTCAAGAGAATTACTTGCGATAGTGAAGTACGGCCAATGCTTTTTGCCCATTGCTCAAGGGACATTTGAACCACCGAAGGAAGCCCGCCCATTGCATGCTCACTTATCCAGGAGATGATGTCATTCGGTGACATTCCACGCTCAGCTGCAAGTTCCAACCTCTCTTTCGTCAGCCGGAAGCTCCATATCGTATCACTTTGCTGGAGCTCAGCGCAGCCAGCCAGTGTCCATCGTACAGAATAGGGGACCTCCGGTGGAACCAGCACCTCGAAATCTGGCTGCACAATAAACTGTTCCTGTGTATCTCCAGACCCAACAGCAGCGAATGATCCCCTCTCAGCAGATAGCATTGGCTTAGCAGCGGTCCAGCGAAAACACAACATGCCCTCAGCGGTTTCTCCCAGTTCACACCAGCCAAAGCCTGTTAAACAACGTAACCAGTTCAAGCTTGATTGTTCAAGCTCATTACGGGCAACGTTACCTGTGAGATTAGAAGCCATCATCCAGTCTAATAGTGCGGGCAGCATTATCCATTTCCCGGGGATAAAATCTGCATTAGAAATTATATAACGAAAATGTTGATCGGCTGGCCCCACGCTTCCAGAGCGATTAATTACAATCCCATAAAGAATGTCACTCATCGTCGCTTCAGGAAGCTGCAGCCAACGATCCAACAGCTCCAGATCAAGCGTGTATCCGGTGTTCTGCCTGTGGATAAGTCCAAGACACAGCAGGATGTCTACCGTCACAATGACAGAAAGAGTTTTCTGTTCCTCTAATAGAGAACCTACGGAGAGCCCTTGCAAATGCTCCTCCCCAAAAGAGAGCTGCGCCGCTAAGCGGTTAAGATGCTTTTTATGAATAATCCCCTTGGCTGTCAGCGGCAACCCTTCCCAAGCGGTGAACAGCAAAGCCCGAAACAAATCTATCGCCAGTCCGGCTCCTGCTTCCATGGTAAGACTCACTAAATGCCCGGAAATGAATTGCGGCTGATATGGGAAAAATTCTTGTTCAATTGCCGGCAGCTGATCAACAGGAATCTGGTACAGCTTTTCGCCTAATATTTTATGCCTTGCAGTTAACAGCCCCTCGCGGCGCAATTCGTTCATTGCAAGCTTTTGCTCAGCACGACAAAGCGCCACAGGGCGCAATCGTTCTTCCTTCCCTTCCTCAAACGGCTGGGCAGCATAAGCTGCACATAATCGCTTTAAGACCTCTAATGCTTCTGTAGACAGCTGGTTCAATGGATGGTTCGCTCCTCTCCACTCGGCATCTTTTTAACGACATATTCATAGCCCTGCTCAGTCAAAAACATCCTGCGTCGCAAAGCGAAATCCTGTTCCCGGCTATCTTCAGATACCAGTGTATAGAAATAGGCTTTATTCTCCCCCGCTTTGGGGCGGAGAATTCGACCTAGTCGCTGAGCTTCCTCCTGCCGTGATCCATAAGCTCCTGAGACTTCAATAGCAATCGACGCGTCAGGTAAATTCACCGCGAAATTCGCTACTTTCGACACCACCAGTACCTGTATATCTCCCTCGTTAAAAGCCGCATATAGCTCGTCTCTTTCACGCTGCTTCGTTTTGCCGGTAATTAAAGGCGCCCCGATCCTGTCAGCCAGTTCACTTAACTGGTCGAGATATTGTCCAATAACCAGCACCGAAGAACCTGTATGGACCTTTAGAAGCTTGGCTACAATTTCAGCTTTGGCAGGATTGCAGGAAGCCATACGAAATTTTTCTTTTGCCGCCGCGTACATATATTCTTGTTTAAGCTCCGGATTCATCGGCACAATGATCTCTACACATTCCACTTCAGCGATCCAGCCCTGCTGCTCCAGCTCCTTCCAAGGCAAATCGTAGCGTTTCGGTCCGATTAAAGAGAACACATCCCCTTCCTTCCCGTCTTCTCTAACCAAAGTGGCTGTAAGCCCCAGTCGACGTGTAGCCTGAATGTCTGCTGTAGCCCGAAATACAGGCGCTGGAAGCAGGTGAACCTCATCATATATAATCAAGCCCCAATTGCGTTCGTTAAACAGCTTCATATGGAGAAACGGACCGTCTTTGGACGAACGATGCGTTAATATTTGATAGGTGGCAATGGTGACTGGCCGCACTTCTCTTTTTTCACCAGAATATTCCCCCACTGCCTCCCCAGCCAAA
Source organism: Paenibacillus sp. FSL H7-0943 (assembly GCF_037963265.1). NCBI lineage: Bacteria > Bacillati > Bacillota > Bacilli > Caryophanales > Paenibacillaceae > Paenibacillus > Paenibacillus sp. FSL H7-0943. Next base: position 2,822,172 of record NZ_CP150148.1, on the reverse strand, counting down.
TCTGTTCGCTCCAGCAGTTCATCCATCCATTGCCTTACGGACGTTGTATTTGAAGTTAAAATTAGGGTTTCACATTGGAGACTTTCAAGTACTGCTACTCCTACAATTGTCTTCCCTGCGCCACAAGGCAGCACCACCACACCGCTTCCCCCTTGTCCTTCTGTCCCTTGAAACAGCTGAACGGCCTCCTGCTGATATTCACGTAAGCCAAATGAATCGTTTGCCGAATCAGCCTTGCAGGTATCGAGATTCTCCTTCCAGGTCAAGCTAAGCGCTTGCCCTTCATGATATCCGGCGTAGTCGAGAACTGGATACCCCAATCTCATCAGCTCTTGTTTCAAAAGCCCTCTATTCTCCGCAGGGCACGCGCATTCCAGAGGATTTATTCTCAGTAGACCCAGCGATTTTAGACCTTGTTCATCACTCAATTCATCCAAAAGCTCAGGAGCATCCGCTCTTAACATAACGACCTCATTCTGAGTCTCTTGGCCATGAAGAGTCAGCTTTCCATATCTGGACAAAAGAGTTTCGATTTCCTCCTCCAGTCCTGTGGGAACACCCCAGCGTGCAAGGTGATGCAGGCTAGTGATAATCTCCTCAGCAGTATAATTAAGCGCAGCTGCATTCCAAAGAGATAAAGGGGTAATTCGGTAGGTATGGTAAGCAGGAGGACTTTTTATCAGCTCCGCGAAGGTCCCTAGCTTTTTCCTTGCCACCTCAAAATCCGGATGAGCACATTCCAGTAGAATTGTCCGGTCCCTGCGTACGATGCACGCTCCTGATCCATTCATAGCTTTTCCTCCCTAGTGTTCAAGTAATTTAAGCTTGCGCTATGTAATTTTGTTTATTTTCATATAACAGGAAAAAGCCCATCCCCGCATAACGGTCATGAGCTTCCCTATCTGACTATTTAATGTAAATGCTGCTGCGAAATATCATGGAGGGCTTCACCAGCTTCATCCGCAAAAATGTCGCGCACAGCCAGATCTCCAATCGACACTACGCCCACCAGCTTCTGGTCACGTGTCACCGCCAGCCTGCGAATTTGCCAGCCAGCCATTAACTCTGCAGCCTCATCTACTGAAGTATTCTCCGAGACGGCCTGAATCTCTTTACTCATTACAGTTTCCACTGAGGTTGAACCAGGATGTTTAGCCGCATAACCTCTAATCACGAGATCGCGGTCAGTAATTACACCGAGCAGTGTCTTATGTTCTTCATTATCAACAACAGGTATAAATCCCGTGTCATAATCTCGCATTTTCACGGCAACTTCATACACATTATCTTGCAGCGTAACCGTTGCAGGCTCCTTCGTCATAACCTCTTTCACTGTCTTCAAGAATGAACCCTCCTAATCATGGTCTCATGTTATGGGAATAGGTTCTCCTCTATGAAACGAAATTATACGATTGTGTTCTCACGCATACAGGAATTCGCCATAGCAATGAGCAGCTTCATTCCGTGCAGCATGGCATCTTCGTCAAAATCAAATTTGCTATGATGATGTGGATAGTCAGCCTCTTTATCCGGATTTCCGGCACCCACAAACATAAAGCAGCCTGGAATCTCCTTAACATAATAGGCAAAATCCTCAGCTGGCATCAGCTTTTCCATCCGAATCACTTCAACAGATTCTCCTAAAGCCGCTGGGGCCACCTCGAAAAACCGCTGCACTTCACCATCGTGATTTACGAGGGGAGGATATCCCATAACGTAATCTATCTTAGCTTCTGCCCCGTAAGCGCTGGCAATAGAAACGGTCATTTCTTCGATTCGCTGGCGTATCAAATGCCGTGTCTCCTCGTCGAATGCCCGCACTGTCCCTGTGATCCGGCATTGCTCGGCAATGACATTCTGGGCGAACCCCCCTTGAATGGTTCCTACACTGAGTACAGCGGGCTCCAGCGGGTTCACAGAGCGGCTTACAATGCTTTGCAGCTGGGTCACCAGCGCCGCTCCCGCCACGATGCTATCAATGGTACGGTTCGGCATGCCGCCATGTCCGCCTTTGCCAATGATATCTATAAAAAACTCGTCCGCAGACGCCATCAACGGTCCCGGAGCACTCCCTACAGTTCCCATAGGCAATGGAGTCCACAGATGCAGACCATACACCGCATCCGCTCCTTCTAACATGCCTTCGGCAATCATCCCCTGCGCCCCTCCTGGGCATACTTCCTCTGCGGGCTGAAAAAGAAAACGCAGCTCCCCTTCCAGCTCCTCAAGCCGGCTGCTGTAGTAAGAGGCTACACCGAGCAGTATGGAAGTGTGACCATCATGTCCACAGGCATGCATTACCCCTTCATTTTGCGAAACGTAATCCTTCTTGTTCTCCTCTTTAATAGGTAGGGCATCCATGTCCGCACGAAGAACAACGGTTTTCCCCGGCCGCTTTCCCCGTAGTATGCCAAGCACACCATACCCTGTCCCGCTTTTTCTGACTTCAATTCCGAATTCGGCTAACTTATCTGCTATAAATGCTGACGTTTCCTTTTCATGAAAAGACAACTCCGGATGACGATGCAAATGGCGTCTCCATTCCACGATCTCCGGCATGAGCGAATCAACCGCTAAGCTCTTCATAAGTTCTCCATCCCCTTCTCGATAAACCCGCATCCATAGCAAGCGATAGCAGTCCTGTTCACTTTGTTCCAGCCGCGAACGACTATAATTCTTTTATTGTAGCAGAAACGCAAAAAACTGGGTATTGTTAGGCACTGCCTACTCTTGCACAACCTTTAGAAACATACTATCATGAGGTAGAACATCAGCAATCGGATCAGAAATTCATCATTATACTTCATAAGGGGGATATGCGTGCTATGATTTTTGAGAACACGGGCCTCGTAGGATTGAAGAGTGATCTTCTCTATCTGGACGAGAGTGCCACAAAAGCTGGCTTCATCCGCTGGCAATGGGAATACTATCGTGCCACTTACGACTGCAAAATTGAAGACCCACAGGATGGTGGCGAATACTTCCTACGCATTAACACTCGCGCTGTCGAGGGAAAGCTAGAGAAGTCTGATGCCGTACTTGCAATTGAAGCCGTATACTTAGGAAAAGCAACCTTCCCTCATGGCCTGGAATATGAATCTCCGGTGCCAAAACCAGTATTGGACACTGCTGCTAAGCGGATTCTTGAATTAAAGCAGCTGTTAGAGGCTTGAGTAACAGAAAGGGAACGACGAAACAAAATGTCAGCCTGCCCAAAAGAGGAACACCCGATTTCCAACTACTTATCTTAACACTACTACTTGTGGGTTTCGGTCTAGTCATGGTCTTCAGTGCTAGCTCAAGCTTAACCTTAGCAAGCTCGAAGTTCGGTAATGACCCTCTATATTTCATTAAACGCCAAGTGATCTGGATCGTACTCGGAACCGTTGTTATGTTTATAGCTATGAACATTCACTACAGTAAGTTTAAGAAGTGGTATGTACCTATTTTTATCATCACCGTTATACTTCTGCTCGTGGTAGCCTTCTCTGAAAAAATTAATGGTGCCAAGAGCTGGCTTAGTATCGGAAAACTTGGAATTCAACCCACCGAATTAGCCAAAATATCGATTATCCTGTATATCTCAGCACTCATCACCAAAAAAGGTGAACGGTTTAGAGATTTCCGTACAGGATATATCCCTGTAATGGTCATCGTGGGTATTGTTGCCGGACTTATAATGATGCAGCCGGATTTAGGTTCTTGCCTCATTCTCGTAGCTACCAGCGGACTTGTTATTTATGCCGGTGGTGCCAGCATGAAGCATATTCTGGGCTCTATAGCACTGCTAGTGCTAGGTGTAGGACTAGTTGTAGGCGCCAAAGCAGCGATTGATTCTTTATCTCCATCCGATAAAGCCACTGACACTCAGGATTATAGAAAAGGTCGTATCGTTGCCTTTTTAGACCCTTATCAGGTTGCTGAGGGTGATGGTTATAACATTATTCAATCCTTAACCGCTCTTGGCCAAGGTGGAGTAAGTGGTTCCGGCTTCGGCAAAAGCATTCAAAAGCTGGACTATCTAAAATACCCTTATACGGACTTTATCTTCCCCGTAATTGGTGAAGAGTTCGGCTTTCTGGGGACCTCCATATTTTTGATGTTATATCTGTATTTTATCTGGCGAGGTATTCTAATCGCTTTAAGGTGTAAGGATCCCTTTGGTACGCTCGTCGGAATTGGGATTATGGGCCTCATAGCCATTCAGGCCTTTGTCAATATCGGCGGTGTAACCAATACAATCCCTCTTACCGGCGTTACCTTGCCGTTTATCAGCTACGGGGGCTCTTCACTCCTTGTCAGCATGCTGTGCATGGGAATTATGCTAAGCATCTCAAGAGAAACCAACCTTCCTGCCAAAGAGGAAGTAACGAAATCTGTAACAACGGTTAGACAGGTTCGTTCCCGGTAAGCTTTATAAAGCCGGAGGTTAGGGAATTTACACATAAAAAAGCAGCCCAGGGAATTAACCTTGGACTGCTTTTTTGTGTACAAGTTTTTTAAGAGATTTCATCATTCTTGAAAGCTACGCCTTCAACTTTGACATTTACCTCAACAATATGAAGTCCAGTCATGCTCTCCACAGCTTCACGTACGTTCTGCTGAAGCATCCGGCACACTTCGTGGATCGGTGTTTCATAGAGAACGATAATTCGTAGATCTACTGCTGCTTCCAGCTGTCCTACTTCAACGGTAACGCCCTTCTGAACGTTCTTACCGCTTAGACGTTTCGCCCAGCCTTCTGACAGGCCACCAGACATGGCTGCAATTCCCGGAGTCTCCAAGGCAGCCAAACCGGCAATTTTTGAGACGACGTCATTTGAAATTCGTATATTTCCCATTTCCAGTTGAAGTTGTTCTGCCATGCCATATCCCCCCTACACTCATTATCAATTATTGTAATTCCAAAACAGGCTAAAAAGCAAATCACTTTATCGCTTTCTCGTTTACACCTAGGAACAATTTGGGTATATTGATTATGAATTCAATCTAAATACATAGATAGGAGTGTCCTTTACATTGAAAAAATGGATTTCACCATCACTGATGGGTATCGCCTTTATCCTTAGTGCGATCGGCCATTATGCCGATTGGGATCATACCCTGCAGTTCATTCTCTCAGCAATCGCTGTGGTGTTTGTGGCTGGTTTTCTCGGCCGGGCCACTGAAAGTGTAGCTCATTATGCCGGACAACGACTGGGCGGCTTCCTAAACGCCACCTTCGGCAATGCTGCTGAGCTAATCATTGCCTTCTTCCTGGTTAAGGAAGGATTGTTCGACATGGTCAAAGCCAGTCTTACCGGTTCTATTATCGGCAACCTGTTGCTTGTTCTAGGATTGAGTATTTTCGCCGGCGGGATGAAGTTCAAAGTTCAGAACTTCAACGTAACCCTTGCCGGAATGAATGGCTCCCTGATGATCGTTGCCGTCATTGCCTTATTTGTTCCCGCTATGTTCTTTACCACCCACTCTATTACGGAGAAGGATACCGATGTGCTCAGTTTAATCGTTGCCGGGCTGCTCATCGCTTCGTACATAGCTTGGCTAATCTTCTCCATGATCACGCATAAGAAACATCTAGAGGACGTTACAGAAGAGGGTAAAGAAGAATTAGCTCATGAACATGCCCCTGCTTGGTCCAAAAACAAATCCATCCTTTATCTCGTGCTTGCCACTGTAATGGTAGCCTTCGTGAGTGAGTGGCTGGTAGGAACGTTAGAGACTTTGACAGAACGTTTCGGATTCAGCGAGCTGTTTGTAGGTGCGTTCCTCGTAGCTATCATCGGTAATGCCGCAGAGCATAGTGCAGCCATTATGCTGGCCATGAAGAACAAAATCGGTGCAGCAGTAGAAATTGCGGTTGGAAGCAGTCTGCAAATCGCCCTGTTCGTAGCACCTGTCCTAATCTTCGCCAGTTATTTCATGGGTGATACAATGGACATAGTTTTTACGACCATCGAAATTGTCGCCATCGGTGTAGCTGTCTTTATTGCCAAATCAATTACTCAGGACGGCTCGACTAACTGGTATGAGGGTCTCTTGTTATTAACGGTCTACCTGATTTTAGGAGTCTCCTTCTATCTCGTATAATCATTATTAACCATTGTACACAACAAAAAGCGCACATGAGCGATTCGTCCTCATGTGCGCTTCTATAAATACTTAAGAAACCGATATTTATTCTTCCTTCGCTTTGTTGTTCAAAGCCTCGTAGAGTACTGCTAAGTTACGCTCCAGCTTACTTAGTACCATCTTACCAGTAATCTCTGGGACCAAACCTGCTCTAACCGCAAAATCCACTTCTCTGGAGAAACCGTACATCTGGGTATCCAGCACTTCCTCATAGAGAGGGCAGTAGCGTGTTGCCAGATTCTCCATCTGCACTTCTATAAGTTGCTGAATTTTATCGGCATCTTCTTGTAGAAGATTGATTGCTTTAAGATTATACTGTTCCTGTAATTCCGATGAAGTCATGCCTCTATCCCCCCCATGTCCAAAAGTTAAGCTGCTTTTACTATTTTACTTAATATTAGACGAAATCCGGTATCAATACAACAATTCAGTTTATACTAACCATATATTTAAAAGAACCTGCTGCGTTATCCTATCAAGTTTCGTATCTACTTCTAGAAAAAACGCCCCACCGAAAACCGGTAGGACGTTTTTAGCACGACTATTACTCAGCAACAACTGTGAATTTCAAACCGTGTTTTGCAAACACTTCAGTCATTGCCTTCTTAGCTTCTTCAGCATCTGCCCCATGAACATGAAGCTCATAGCTTTGGCTGGATACCAAAGTAGTGAACAAACCAAGGATACTTTTAACATCAATGTACTTGTTGTCCGCTTGAAGAACGATTGAAGAGTTGAACTGGCCTGCCGTTTGGGCAATATCGACAATTGCCGCATTGTTACTGGACATAGAAATCCCTCCGCAACTTGATTATAAAACTTTAGTCTTTTGTTATCATTTCTTATGATACATTGAATCCGCTTACTTGTGCAAGGAGTTTTCTTGTTATTACATTTTATTTCAAGTTTTCAGGATTCAGACCTTCGAGTTCCGGCAACACAAAAATTCCATCCTTACGGATCAATACATCGTCAAAATAAATTTCACCGCCGCCATAATCGGGACGTTGGATCAACACAAGATCCCAGTGAATGGAGGAGCGGTTACCGTTATCTGTAACATCATATGCTTGTCCTGGCGTAAAGTGCAGGCTGCCTGCGATTTTTTCGTCAAAAAGAATATCATTCATCGGGTGAAGAATGTAAGGGTTAAAACCAATAGCGAATTCGCCAATATGACGCGCGCCGTCATCTGAATTCAAAATTTCGTTCAAACGAGCGGAGTCATTGCTGGTGGCTTCAACAATTTTTCCGTTCTCGAATTTGAATTTGATATTTTCAAAGGTCACTCCATTATATACTGACGGTGCATTATAGCTGATCGTTCCATTTACAGAATCGCGAACTGGGGCGCTGTAAACCTCGCCATCCGGAATATTTTTTTGCCCGGAGCATTTCTCTGCACCGATTCCTTTAATCGAGAACTTAAGATCTGTTCCAGCACTCAAAATATGTACCTTATCCGTTCTGCGCATGAGATCAGCTAAAGCATCCTGAGCCTTGTCCATCTTGGCGTAATCCAAATTACACACTTCGAAATAAAAGTCCTCAAACGCTTCAGTGCTAATATTCGCAAGCTGAGCCATGCTCGCATTCGGATAACGCAGTACTACCCACTTCGTATGCTTCACACGTTGTTCGCTATGCACTGGATGAGAGTACAACGAGTTATACAATTTCATATTTTCTTCAGGAACATCGGACAGATCGTTCACATTCTCACCTGCACGAATCCCGATATAACAATCCATTTGCTTCATCCGGTTCAAGTCAATTTCAGCCCATGTCTGAAGACTCTCACGAGTTGCGTATTTAAGCATGCTGCGCAGGACTGTACGATCTGTTAATTGTACAAAAGCATGACCGCCGGCCTTGCCGATTTCCTCTACAACAGCTTTGATTAAATCTCTTTCGTTGCCAATCATTTCGACGAGCACGTTCTCGCCTGGCTGGACATTTACGGAATAACCGACTAGGTTAGCTGCCAGCTTTTGAATTCTGGGATCTTTCATTGTGTATTCTTCCTTCCTCTGTCTAAAAAATAAGCAAGCTTTTCTATTGTAGCACGCCCTGTATGGAGCGCAAGACCTGTGGGATAATGTGAAAATCAACGAAAGCCTGAAAAATTCACCTGTGATACATAAGTTTCATTATCAGATTCATTCCCCGCTTCCGAATAGGTAACCTTACGATTTAAGGTGAGCTTTCTCGGCAGATTATGTTTTGTATCAACGGTTAAATGGTAGACAGTCTCAACATTAGCTTGTTTCAGCTTTTGCTGTAATTCATTATTTTTCTTCTCCCATAGCTCCACTAAAGCTTGCGTAACCGCCTGATCGTTCTTTGTTATTTTTCCAGCAGAATCTGGTGTTTCAGGTCGAAGGTCTTGCATCTCTTTTTCCAATTCAGCAGTCAGCTGCTTTCTGGCCTCAGCAGGCGTCAGCTCGATCCGTAGCACATTTGTCCCTCTGCCTGCACCCGCATCTTCAGTCACATTAGCCTCCATGGATTGCAGCTCCTCCAGCTGTTTCAACGGATTAAGCAAAGCAAGCGGATTTCCGTCCTCAGAGGAACCTTCAGTAGTCAACGCTACCCATTCCCCCTCTTTTTTCTCTAGCTGACTATGGAAAGCTTTCATAGAAGTGATGCTGCTTTTTAAATCTTTAGCGCTATTTGCTGATTTTTTTGTGGATGAGGATTTATCAGGAAGCAGTGTATACAGATTGACCTTCTTATGGTCCTGTACTGTGCCTTCGTAAAATATCATGGATTCCGGAACGGTCTTTCCACCCTTTGTAAGCATGGTTGACCCTTTAAAAGTAACCCCATCGCTGCCCGTTATACCCGCTAACACCAAACTTAGATCTTCCTTGGCTGGTTTGTCTCTAATAACACTGCAACCGCTGTTGAACACGCAGGACAAGGTAAAAATCATAAGAACTAACCCCTTCAGTAATAATGACTTTCTCACGGTCATCAGGCCTTTCTTGGAGTATTTTACTTTACAGCCCACTATAGGGTTCTCCCTTCCTGCGCGCCTTATACAGATGCAAATACGTTGCTGTAATCGGTTTCCATACATTGCTCTAACTTATGCGCGTTCGTCGCTTGCTTCTGAATGTCAATACATACCACCTTCAGACTCACGAAGTTACCGCTGCCAGTCGCCGCACCGTTGTCTCTATCGGACAAAGCTGACCTTAATTACAGTATTTTGCGATATTTCCCATACCAACGGACACCAGCGCAGCTATTGACCCGAAATGCGCCCGATATGCCCCTCTTACTAAACAATAGCGTCTCTGGTGTCCGAAAACATGCCCCAAAGGCAAAATACACGCCAATAGCGTCATCTGAGTCCGAAGGCCTCGCAGCATGATGGATACACAGTCGAAGCAACCAGCCATCTGCCAAAACTAAAAGCAGCGACTCTCCAATAACGGGAGAACCGCTGCTCTGCTATCTTTTTTACTTATGAGGCAATCCCTTCACACCGCCGCCATTCTCTTTAGTGTCAACGATCACCTGGTTACGCCCATTATTCTTAGCTTTATACAGTGCCATATCTGCTCGATAGAACAGGGATTCGACGCTTACACGTTCGTCCATCCAGCTCCATTCTGCTATACCGCAGGACACTGTTACATTAGGTTCGGTCTCATTCATCACTCGCTTACGAATACGTTCAGCCACATTTACTGCCTGTTCTACTCCCATTAATGGTAAATAGACCGACAGTTCTTCTCCACCCCACCTCGCAGCAATATCCCCTTGACGGATGGAGGACTTCACAATTTCACTGACCTCTTTTAAGATCTTGTCGCCCTTTTGATGACCATAGGTATCATTCACCATCTTGAACTGATCGATATCCACAACAATTAAGCAACCGCAAAAATCTTTAGACTGCCGTTCCTTTATTTCTTCGTCCAGATAATGACGAGCATAAAGTCCAGTTAGGCTATCTCTGTTCGCTAAACGTCTAACTTCGGCATGCAGCCTTGCATTCCCTACAGCTAGTCCAATATGCCCCGCCATCGCCTGAAGCAATCTGTAATTGTCATAAGAGAAATAATGGGCATCGCGATGCGCCAACATGATGGCACCACGCACTTCACCACCTACACTTAAAGGTGTGGCAATCAGCGACTGCGACCCGGTAGCATTCATTAAACGAGAAGTAGTATTAGGATTATCTATGTAGTTAGACATGATTAATGATTCCCCAGTAGTATAGACCTTCCCGCCTAAACCTTGTCCTACTTCTAAAATTTCATTTTGCAAGGAGGAATGATTGCAAGCAATAACCTCTAGCCCGCCCTTTTCTTCGTTCATATGTAAAATACAGCAGTAGTCAGCGCCAAACATCTCAAGCAGCTCTTCAAACGCAAATTGAAAAATATCCCCTAAACGCAAGCTCTGATTCAGCCGTTGTGTAAGTTCGTTACTCATACGCAGCTCACGAATGAGCTGATTGGAGCGTTCATACAGCTTGGCATTCTCAAAAGCAGTACCTGCGGTATCCGCCACCATCGAGAGAAACCGTAAATCTACATCCATAAAGATCGAGTTATCCATCACCATGTGGAATACGCCATAAACCCCTTGCTTCCCGCCTAGCGGAAGACCAATCTCTACAATGTGTTGATCTTCAGTGTTGGTGTTCAGAGCAACACGGCCGTCTTTAAATGCTCTAGCGCAGACATCATCACTGGACATCTGAAACGGTAAAGGTTTGACCTGCGGATGAGTGCTGCGGTGATCTTGCGACATAAACAGCTCAAGCCTAGCACCAGGGTACATTGCAGAAATGCTATCTATAACCTCCGTAAGCACAGCGTTCACATCAATATTGTCATGCATCCGCTGAACGATCTGAAATAACAAGGAGCGGCGATTGCTCTCACGTTCAGCATGTTGATGAACACTCGCAAGATCAGTTACAAAAATATGTTCAAACTTATGATAGAATATGGTCCGGTACTGCAAAGATATAGCCTCAGCAGTATCTCGTCCACCCATTAAATATTGTTGTGTCGGCATAGCACAGCCCAGGAAGGCAAAAATTTCTTTGTCAACGCGAGTGATGAGCGGTATAGTAAAAAAGCTCATATCCTGACCCTGCACCGTAAGTTGAACAGATGAGGTTGCGCCAGAAAGTAAACTAGCTGCAGCCGCTTGCTCCCATTGGTGCCTCCATCGTTCTTGCTGATCGGCAATATTAGCAAAATATCTGCCTTCAAAATTCAGCACACACCAATCCCATGATTTAGCGAATGGTAGAGCCTCTAGCCCATCGATCCATTCCTCGAAGCTGTCTGCAATCAGATTGGCCAAATATGGGAAGTCATGGGACACTATTTCCGTTTCCCTAAGCCAGGCGGTGGGATCTTCGGAATCTCTACTAGTGTGCAATTTGTCCTGTATCAGCATACGACTGTCTTGAGAAGCGTATGCTTTCTGTTCTGACATAACGAAGATCCCCTTTGCTTCTCATTTAAGAAAAAAAACCTTCCCAATTAACATCTAATTAACTATATTTTACTCCCTTTCTTTGTGTATTGCATTATATTTTCCTTATTTCCGGGATTTTTTTTAGGACCAAAGAACTAACGACAAAGAATGACAAAAACTCTTTTAATATGCGCTTGACTTTATATGCTACTTTCATATAATATTTATTGTTGAACAAGACTGTAACAAGTCTTACTTGGGCGTAACGTTGTGTCACCCTCACGCATTTCGTTACTGCCAGGGCAGCGGCTGAACTTCCCTGGTAGTGTGGAAGCCAATAATGCTAATCACGGATACGAAATGCGGCGCAAATAGAGCCCTAACCTGAAATTTCAAATATAAAGGAGTCTACTATAACATGGCACGTTACACCGGACCTAAATTCAAACTCAGCCGCCGTCTGGGCATTTCCCTTAGCGGTACAGGCAAAGACCTGAAACGCCCTTTCCCACCAGGACAACACGGCGCTAACCAACGCAGAAAAGTAAGTAACTACGGAATGCAGCTTTTGGAAAAACAAAAACTGCGTCACATGTACGGCTTGGGAGAGAAACAATTCCGTACTCTCTTCGCTAAAGCACAAAAACTTCCAGGTCTTGCGGGCGAAAACTTCATGTTCTTGCTTGAAAGCCGCTTGGACAACCTAGTTTACCGTCTTGGATTTGCTAACTCCCGTGCTGGAGCACGTCAGTTGGTATCCCACGGACACGTAACTGTAAACGGCAAAAAAGTCGACATCGCTTCTTACCGTGTAAGCTTGGGCGACGTTATCGGTCTTCGCGAGAAGAGCCAAGGCATGGCTTCCATTAAAGAAGCTCTTGCTAACCGTAACCACCTTCCAGCTTACCTGGAATATGCTGAAGGATCTTTCGAAGGTAAATATATTCGTTTGCCAGAACGTTCCGAGCTTTCCCAGGATATCGATGAGAAACAAATCGTCGAGTTCTACAACCGTTAATATCTCGCTTTTAGCGGGTATGACCGAAGCCTCCGGATTAATCCGGGGGCTTTTTGTTATGTCAATATCCTAAATTCCATGCCGTTGGTAAAAGGTTTCGCTTCCGCAAATCATACCCTAAATTACTTTATTTATAATTTTTGCACAAAAGTCGAATCTTAAGACCATGAGAATCAGGTAGAAGCGCATTCAAAAACGCCAATTTATGCTATAATAATTCCGTTAAAAGGAGGAATTATCGTCGATGGCTCAAGAGAACAAGAAAAAAAACGCTAAGAAGCCTTCACCCCGCAGATCCGCCCTAAGCAGGTTCGGTTCTGTAGTTAAGTGGATGTTTATTCTTGGAATAATAGGCGTTCTATTTGCCGGTGGTGCTGTAGCAGGCTATGTCGCTTCCATTGTGAAGGATGAACCTGTTCGCTCCGAAGAAATGATTCAGCAGCAGGTCAGTCAAAATGCGATCACCGGATTCGCTTATTTCCGAGACGGCGCACCGATCGGCCAGCTTCGGACAGAAGAAGACCGAAGGCTCATTGAATTCAACGATATCCCCCAGCTTATTATCGATGCAGTTCTCGCTATAGAGGACAATAATTTTAATGAGCATAATGGCGTGGATTTCAAAGGCACCTTGCGTGCCGTCAAACAAAAGCTTCTCAATGAATCCGTTCAGACCGGAGGCAGTACACTCACCCAGCAGCTCGCAAGACGTGTATTCCTGAATCTGGATCGGACAGAAGATCGCAAAGTAAAAGAAATTCTACTTTCTCTTAGATTGGAACGCTTCTTGACCAAACAAGAAATATTAACGGCTTATCTGAATAAGGTTCCTTTCGGCAATGGTTCGAATGGCTACAATGTATTCGGAATTAAAGCAGCAGCCAAAGGGATATTCGGTCTAGACGATCTGGACAAATTGAACGTGGCTCAAGCAGCTTATTTGGCTGGTCTTCCGCAGCTCCCTTCCACTTATTCTGCATTTAATGGCATAGGTGAATTCAACGAAAAAGCTTTCAACAGAGCTATGGACCGTCAACATCTTGTACTTCGTCGTATGCTTGAGGAGAATAAGATCACTACCTCTCAATATGATGAAGCCCTTCAATTTGATATCAAGAGTTCTCTGGCGCCGCACACCAAAAAAGCCTATGCTACCTATCCATATCTGATGATGGAGACTGAGCGTAAAGCATCCGAGATCCTTCTATCATTGAATGAAGAGAAAAATGGCACAACGGATGCCAATAGCACTACTGACAATGCCGTGTTACTTGAGGAAGCAAGACAGCAGCTCATGACCGGCGGTTATCGAGTCTACACAACCATTGATAAAAAAGTTTACAATGCAATGCATAGTGTCTCAGAAGACAGCAATAATTTTACTAAAGACAGCAAAACCAAAGGTATGGAACAAACGGCTGGCATGTTAATCGACAACAAAAGCGGAGCCATTCTCGGCATGATTGAGGGTCGCGACTTCAATATTGAGCAGATGAATTATGCTACCCAAATGATCCGTCAGCCCGGATCGACTATGAAGCCAATTTCAGCTTATTTACCAGCCTTAGATGCAGGGCTGATTCAGCCTGCCGGGATTGTGGATGACGCGCCAATTATTCTAAAAGACGGCGGAAAAGGATTCCACATTCCTAAGAATGCCAACAATCGCTATCAAGGTCTGGTCACTGCCCGTTACGCACTTAACAAATCGCTCAACTTGCCTGCGCTTAAGCTGTTTAATGAAAAGGTCGGAATAGAGAAATCTTGGGCCTTTACTAAAAAGCTGGGGATCACCACCCTCACAGATGATGATTACAGCGCGCAGACTGGGGTTATAGGCGGTCTGAAATACGGAGTATCCGTAGAAGAGTTAACCAATGCCTATTCCGCTATCGGTAACCAAGGAGCTTTTAATGATGCCTACATGATTGAGAAAATCGTCAATTCAGAGGGCAAAATTATCTATCAGCACAAGGTTAATCCTGAGCAAGTATTCTCTAAGCAAACAGCTTACCTAATGACAGATATGCTGCGAACTGTAATTACAGAGGGTACAGCCAGCACAGTAAAAAGAGAATATAAACACTCTAAAGAAATTCCGATTGTCGGTAAGACTGGATCTACCCAGAATTATGGAGACGTATGGTTTATGGGCTACACTCCTGATGTCACACTGGGAATGTGGGTCGGCTATAAAGAGCAAATCAACACTCTTACGGGAGATACACAAAAACGTCAAGCCCAAACATTATGGGCAAAAGTGTTGAATGCTGTCATTGATAAGCAGCCGGAACTATTCGTCACAGACAAATTTGCACAACCTGAGGGAATTATCAAAAAGACAGTTTCCGCATATAGCGGCAAATTGCCAACATCCCTGACTGATAAATTCACAACGGATATATTTAATACAAAATATGTGCCAAAAGAGAGCGACGACGGGATTTCCAAAGCCAAGTATATTACTTACAAAGGCGTCAATTATATCCCGTTGGAAGGCACTCCAGAGGAGTTCCTAAAGGAAAAAATCGTCGTTAAACGTGAGAAGCCGATACAGGAATTAGTCAAAGAACTCCTGGCTGCCTTCCCTAAGATGAAGGATCATAAATCACTGGAGTATTATATGCCAGCCGATGCCAAGACGGATTTCCCAACAGAAGTTGATCCACGTGTGGACGATGGGGCTTCCCCTGCTGCTCCCGGAAATGTTAACGTCTCTTATAGCACTGGTAAAGCGGTCATCAGCTTCTCCGCTAGCAGCTCGGCAGATGTTGTGGGATACCGCTTATATCGTTCATTAAACGGAGGTTCTTTCCAGAAGCAATCTATACTCATGGCAGATGAGAACAAGGTATTCACACCGGGTACACCTGCAAGTGCTAATGCAACCTTTTATGTAACCGCCGTGGATGTTGCAGGTAATGAGACGGCTTCTGGCAGCGTTGCTGGAGGGATTACACCAACACCAGAAGCAACTCCTACACCTGATCAACAACCTGGTACAGAGGCGCCTACAGAGCCTGAGACGACACCAGGAGACATTATTGAGGATCCAGGTAACATTCTCCCGCTACTACCGACGGAAACACCAGTCGGCGGAGGTAACAGTACTGGAGGCAGTAATAATACCACAGCAGGTAATAATGCAGGGACACGTTAACCCAAAGATCATTAAATAAATTTACACAGCAAAACACCGTTCCCATGAATTCATCCGGGAACGGTGTTTTTTTACAATTCATTCTAATCCTCAATCGTGGATAGATCTCCTGTCGGTAGATGCAGCTCCCATGCCTTCAGTACACGCCGCATAATTTTACCTGATCGTGTCTTCGGAAGTTTATCCTTAAACTCGATTTCTCGCGGGGCAGCATGTGCAGACAGACCCGCTTTGACAAAAGCGGCGATCTCCTCTTTCAAGGCAGCAGTTGGAGTATAACCTTCTCTAAGCGAGATAAAAGCCTTAATAATCTCCCCCCGCACAAGATCCGGTTTGCCGATTACACCCGCTTCTGCCACTGCCGGATGCTCCACTAATTTGCTTTCCACTTCAAATGGACCAATACGCTCACCAGAAGAGTTGATGACATCATCAATTCGTCCCTGAAACCAGAAGTATCCTTCGTCATCCATATAAGCTGAATCGCCAGAAATGTACCAGCCAGGAATCCGGAAATATTCCTCATACTTCGTCTGATTGTTCCAGATCGTTTTCATCATGGATGGCCACGGAGTTTTTATCGCAAGATTCCCCATAGAAAAAGGCGGGAGAACATTTCCCCGGTCATCCAGAATCGCTGCTTCAATCCCCGGTAACGGACGGCCCATCGAGCCTGGTTTGATATCCATTGACGGATAATTACAAATCAATTGTGCCCCTGTTTCAGTCATCCACCAAGTATCATGAATACGCTGATTGTAAAATTTATCTCCCCAACGTACCACTTCCGGATTTAACGGTTCACCAACCGATAGAACATGGCGCAAACTGCTTAAATCAATCCCCTGTAAAGAGTGCTCCCCTGCACCCATCAACATACGAAAAGCTGTAGGTGCGCTGTACCATACAGATACCTTATTCCGTTCGATTGTCTTATACCAATCCTGAGGACTAAAGCGGCCGCCTCTGACTACATTGGTCACCCCGTTTAACCAAGGGGCAAATATGCCGTATGAAGTTCCGGTCACCCAGCCAGGATCTGCCGTACACCAGTATATATCGTCTTGACGTAGATCTAGCACTACTCTACCTGTATAATAATGTTGAATCATTGCTCTATGCACATGATAAACGCCTTTGGGCTTACCTGTAGAACCAGAAGTATAATGCATAATAAGGCCATCGTCCAAATCAAGCCATTCTAAATTAAGATCAGCAGAAACGTTAGCCATCTCTTCTGCGAATCCTAAGTTTCCTTGCTCAATATCAGTTGCTCCACCTACTAGAAAAATATGACGCAGCTCAGGAAGCTCTTCTCGCTTGACCCGATGCAGCAATTCTGGCGTAGTTACCAGCGCAACAGCCCCACTATCCTCCAAACGATCCTTAACTGCTGTTTCCATAAAGGCTTCAAATAAGGGTCCTGCTATGGCTCCGATTTTGAGAATACCTAGCAGACTGAAATACAGTTCCGGTTGGCGAGGCATAAAAATAAATACCCTATCTCCTTTACCGATGCCATATTTACGCAATACATTTCCGAACCGGTTCGACCGCTCCTGCAGATCGGCAAATGTATAGGATTCTTCCCGTACAGTGTCACTGTAGAGTAGGGCCGTTGCCGCTCCCCGCCCTTCATCCACATGGCGATCAACGGCTTCATAGGCCATATTAACCTTGCCGGTTTCATACCATGAGAAATTACGTTCAACATCCTCCCACTCAAAATTGGCTACTGCCTCCGCATAATCAGACATATTGGAGCTCTGCACACGACCCGGCAAAATTTCGCTATGGACTTGACCCATCACTCTTGCCTCCCTCACTCGTTTGATTTAAGCTTTAAGGGTAAGACTCATGTTTTAAATAATGATGTCAATGCAATGAATGTGAATTTTTTATGTCTGAATTAGTATACCATAGCAAGCGTTTACATACCATTTTTTTGATCTGAAAGGAGCACTGTCATGGAGCATCGCAAAATCCCTATTTCCCATACTCTCTCCTATATGGGTAGAACGATAACTGTGAGCGGACCCCGATCTCCCGAGGACCTTGAAGTCCTGCATATGCATCAGGACCTTGATGCTTTCCGCAGGCCATTAGAGCAGCAAGAGGCGCTCGTAGAGATCGCCAGCTTGCCAGAGGGCCGTGTAATTACCGCAGTAGAGAATGACGTTATAGTAGGCTATGTGACCTTCCATTATCCAGATGAAATGGAGTTATGGTCACAGGGTGGGATGGAGGATCTTATTGAGCTTGGAGCGATAGAGGTGAGTAATGATTATAGAGGGGCCGGACTAGGCCGGCTGCTGATTTCTACTGCTTTTGAGCGGGAGCAATTGGAGAATTGTATTGTTTTTACAACAGAGTATTACTGGCACTGGGATTTAAAAGGCAGTGGGCTGGACGTATGGGCCTATCGCCAAATGATGGAACGGCTGATGAAGACGGTTAATATGGTTTGGTATGCTACGGATGATCCAGAAATTTGTTCACATCCCGCTAACTGCCTAATGGTTCGCATTGGACAAGAGGTGCCCATGTCCTCTCAGGAGACCTTTGACAGAGTACGTTTTAGACAACGCTTCATGTATTGAGCATTAAATATGCTGCAGCATAAATTCTAATATGGAATGCGAGCGTTGTGAAGATTGTACTGTAAATTCCCTGAAATTCACCTCAGCTGATCCATCAGACTTATCTGACATGGAGCGAATGATGACAAAGGGCGTGGCGTTCATATGACAGACTTGGGCAACCGCCGCCCCTTCCATTTCCACACAAGCCCCCTCCATTTGCTCTCTTAATTCAGCTACAATCTCCGCATTAGAAATGAATTGATCACCAGATAACACCTTGCCTATCAAGTACTTTTGACCTAGCTCATTGCATGCCTTCTCAGCAAGCTGTACTAGCGCAGGGTCTGCCTGGAAGACGGAAGTCTCCTGATAAGGAATTTCGCCTCTTGCGAACCCAAGCCTCGTAGCATCCATGTCATGTTGTATACATGTAGATGATATAACAATATCTCCAATATTCAATTCAGGATGTACTGCTCCAGCAACCCCCGTAAACAGCACACGGGATACGCCAAAATTATCAATTAGAATCTGAGTCGTAACTGCTGCATTTACTTTACCCACGCCAGATTTACAGAGCACTACGGATTTTCCTAATATGTTTCCTATGTAATATTGTATACCTGCTTTAACTTTTGTCCGCTTGTCCTCCATACCCTCTAGAAGCAGCTTGATTTCTTCATCCATCGCTCCGATTAATCCGATGATTTCACTCACAGTAAATACCTCCTTTGATGATTTATTTAGCAAATAAAAACATAAAAAGCTCCATAAGGAGCTTTTTACGGAATAACTGTTCAGTTCTTAAATTACTTATTCAGATGATTAACCGACAAGCGGAGAATCGTTTCATGAGGCAGGATAACCCGCGGATTCTCAACGGTTTCTTTCTTCATAAGCTTGGTCAAAAGTCTCATCGCAACTGCACCCAAATCGTACATAGGCTGAGCTACAGTTGTTAGCAAAGGACGAACCATCGAAGCCATACGAATATTATCCACACTAATGATAGAGAAATCATCCGGTACCTTCAGACCTTCATCTTGAATACTGTGAATGGCACCAATAGCCATTTCATCCGTTGCCGCAAAAATAGCGGTTGGTTTCTTCTTGAGTCCAAGGAAATACTTCATTGCTTCTACACCAGATTCATAGCGGTAGTTACCGATGCGTACCAAATCCTCTTGGTACTCGATTCCTGCCTGTTCCAATGCTTTCTTGTAACCATGGAAACGTGCATATCCATTTGCAGGATCCTGCAGTGTGCCACTGATCATAGCGATCTCACGATGACCGTGACGAATCAATGTGTTCACAGCATCAAAAGCAGCGGTTTCATGATCGATGTCAACGGAAGGATAAGTTCCCTTCTCATCCCGTGTAGCACATAGAACAATCGGAACTGCAGAAGTCTGGAAAGCTTGAATATGTTCGTCAGTTACTGTACCACCCATGAAGAGCAGACCATCGACCTGTTTCTCCAAAAGGGTATTAATGACACGAATTTCTTTCTCTTTACGCTTATCCGCGTTACACAATATGATATTGTAATGATACATGTTCGCGATATCTTCAATCCCGCGTGCAATTTCTGCAAAAATCGAGTTTGAAATATCAGGGATGACAACCCCAACGGTTGTCGTTTTCTTACTGGCAAGACCTCTTGCCACGGCATTGGGACGATATCCCAAACGTTCAATCGCTTCAAAAACTTTCTTCCGGGTCTGCGGTTTCACGTTAGGGTTATTATTCACAACCCGTGATACCGTAGCCATAGATACGCCTGCTTCTCGAGCTACATCGTAAATGGTTACCGTCAAATTACTCTCTCCATTGCGATAAATTTTATCGTTCGACTAATTAAAAATATGATACGACACTTTGTACATTTGTGCAATGATAACGCTTCATTTTCCTTTCAAAATTTCTTTCAAGGCTGAAAACGTCACCCTGGATTAAAATTGTGACCAGTGCTGGTTAACCTGTCCAAGAGCATCAATAATGTAACTTCTATCTATCGTAACAAAAAGTGAGTGAAAAATCCAACATTCCGTGAAAAATTTTCATTATTTTCACACAATTTTTTTATAATCTTCATTTTCAGTCATTTGGAAGGTTAATTGAGACAATCTTCGACTAGTTTCTTCCATCCAATGCTGGTCTGACAGCTTCTCAGCTAAACGATAGATATCGAGAAGCATATCGACTCGGGTCTGAATCCTCTCTCGGATTATCGTCTCTAGTTCTGATATTCCCCCTATTATAGTTTCTGACAAGGATTCTTTTAATACACTGGCCAATTCATTTCTCTCCGTAAACAAAAAATCTTTTCCCGGATCATCTCCACTGAGTTCTTTTACTAATTTGCCTAGATCTGCTTTAATAAACTGCAAAGGTTCATAACTAGCGCATTCTGGGCAGGTATAGACAGGAACATGAGTAATCTTCATCTTCGTATTAAAAATCAAAGAATGCATATGTAAGTTCATGAGGCCACCACAACTGCACAACTTCTCCATCAAATTATCTTTATACATCTTCTACACCTCTTGCACAAAATTAATAACGCACAAAGTTTGACTTTTTCAACTTCTATATTCGACTCCACTCGATTAAAACCCTCCTTTATTGCATATAATGATTAAATTGGCAATTTGTCTATAATTTACATCCCTAAAGATGACTTCTTATTTTAAATTTGATAGAATAATGAAAGAATCATGGGAATCGAAAGGAGCTTAACTAAATGAGACTAGCCGGTAAAAAGGTCATAGCACTCGTAGACGATGAATTTGAAGATTTGGAGCTCTGGTATCCCGTGTATCGGGTGAGAGAAGAAGGTGCCGAGGTTCACTTGGCAGGTCTGGAAAAAGATAAGACGTACATCGGTAAATATGGCGTACCTGCTAAAGCAGAATACTCCTGGGACGAGCTTAATGCCGCAGATTATGATGGGATTTTGGTTCCAGGCGGCTGGGCTCCTGATAAAATCCGTAGATACAGTGCCGTTCTAAAGCTTGTACAGGATTTTAATGCGGCTAAAAAACCGATTGGGCAGATCTGCCATGCAGGCTGGGTATTAATTTCTGCTAAAATTCTGGAAGGTGTAACCGTCACCTCCACGCCAGGCATCCGTGATGACATGGAGAATGCCGGAGCCATCTGGAAGGATGAAGCTGTGGTTACGGATGGACATATCATTTCTGCTCGCCGCCCGCCAGATCTTCCGCCATACGGGAAAGCCTTTTGCGATGCACTCGCTGGGGAATAAAACAGTAGGTATATAGTTTAAAATCAAACAAGCCCTGTTTCTCACAATTTGAGGAACAGGGCTTTTGATTTGAGGTGTTTAAAATCCAGATGGTTATCTAATCCGCATGGAATCCGTCTCCATGATCATATTTGGATAATTTGTAAACCTAAAAGTCAAAGGTTGAGGCAGCTTTTCTTTGCCTACGTTAAGATAATAAGTTATTGTAGTTCCCTTAGCGTCTTCACGGTATTCTCTATATCTAGAATAACCCTCAGAATCATGTACAAGCCAATGTCCGCTTCCAGCACTATCCACAAAATTATCGTCTATCCCAAAACCGGTTGCTTCATGCAACTCCTCAACTTTTTTGGGAATCAATAAATCCAATAATATAATCCCCTTCTCCTCATCCGCGGTCCGTTTAGAAATCGTGAGATAGCTATCAGGTTCCTTCAGAATCTGTTTGGTTTCCGTGTTAATCACTAACTCCACCTTAGATTTATCCAGTGCTGAAATCCCCTCAATTTCAAGCTTGATTGGATCATCGGGTCTCATATTGTCATTGTGGTAAATATTCGAACCACTTGCCCACATAAGTTCCTCTTGATGATCCCCTTTTCCGAGGACAAGCTTAGGTGAAAGCAAACTGAAAATCCTCATTGTATTCTCTCTGCCAAAGGTTTGTCGCATATAAATACCCGTAGGCCCAATATAAACCTGGTCCATTATAATTTTCTGTCCGCCGATAGACAGACTATCCTTCAGATCAACGAGTTCTCCTTCAAAATAATTGTTATCAGCTTCCAGTGGAATTTTGACACCCATTTCTTTTATATCCTTGTTATTAAAAACTTGACCAAGAGCATCTGGAAAAAGCGATAATGTGATATTCAACTCCTCTGGTATCTCATCCTGATATTTATCCCAGACGATTTGCTCATACATACGAGTCGTCCCAGGGGACCCAACCTCTTGTGCATTAGAAGTGCTAAACCCGCTGTATCCACTAAGGTGGTATTTATCCTCTGGAGTCTTTTTCAAAGACAAGCCAAAAAGACGCATCTTCTGATCCGTATTGTTCTGGATTGTATAAAGCACCGCAATGCCTCTTCGGTCTGCAATGATTCCATTAACAGTCCATGTTATCCCGTCCACCTCAGGAGAAGAGATATTTACCTCCTTTATCATCCCCGCATCAAGTGCTGATTTAATCGTCAGATTATTAGCAATAACGGGTCTAAACACTTCAAGCTGACCCCAGCTTTTTGGAGGTAATTGCGCACGTACGGGATTTATCATCTGATTTGCCCAAGGCACAATTATAAGTAAGGCGAATGCCAAGACTACCAATACAACAACAGCGTACTTTTTTCTAAAAGACAAACGTGAACGGTTCCCTTGCTGCATCCCCTTGCGGATCGCAGTGTCCAGTTTTACATCCAGAATTTCTTCTGCCTCCGCATCGATTTTCTGAAAATAATCTTTAAGCAGCTTCTCTTCAGACTCAGCCATAAAATAGCTCCCCCTTCCGCTTCATTTTGTCACGCAGTTGTTTTAATCCTTTATTCAGCCATGTCTTCACTGTGCCCTCGGGTTTATCCAGCACCTCTGCAATCTCGGCAAGGGTCATATCCTTGTAATATTTGAGCACCAGCACTTGGCGATATTTGGGTTTCACTCCATCCAGCGCTTGTTCCATATCCAGTCTGCGGTCACTTTTCATCTCCATGATCCCCTCATCACTTCGAGCAGCTTCTGCGAATGTATTCCTCTTTCGGCGCTTCAGCTCATCATTACAGCAATTAATCAAAATACGTGTTAACCATGGAGCGAAACGCTCCGCATCTTTTAAGCTTTTTCGTTTAATCCATGCACGGCAGGTGGCCTCCTGCAAAACTTCCAGCGAATCCGCTTCATTTCGCAAATAGCTGTAAGCAATGCTATAAAGTTTTCTTTTCTGTCCAGCCACTTGCTCATAAAACAGCTCTTCGTCCGTAGCGGCCATTTCCATTTCGTCATTTATAATGTGATCCATTTTCGGCCTGCCTCCCCCCTTGCCTTTATATCTAAATCGGTTCTGTGTAACTCTCTATGTATTGACTGCGCCGCAGGGCAAACGGTTTTGTTTTTTTTAAAGTATGGCATAAATAAAGAAAAAGGCTCGGCAAAAATGCCGAACCTTGTTATGAATTGAATAAAAGTTACAGTAACTTTAGGATGAGGCTTTCTCCTGTAGTTCCCCGCTTGATCCAAGTGTAAGACCACTTTTTTGTGCAAACGCAGTTAACATTTCTTCCGTCTCTGAGCTTGTACGATGGTGGAAACACGCTTTGGCGATTCTTTTGGCATCCTTGGCCAGTGTGTTCAGTGTGCGGTGTTTAACCTTCAGCAGCGCCTGCGGCGACATGCTGAGATCTCTAATTCCCAGTTCCAGCCAAAGAGGCAAAGAACGCTCATCCGCCGCCATTTCACCACATACACTGATATCAATCTTGGCATTACGTGCCGCTTCTACCGTCATACGGATCATTCGCAGAACCGCTGGATGGTACGGATGATACATATGAGCAATTTGTTCATTCATACGGTCTACCGCTAACACATATTGAACCAAATCATTAGTGCCGATACTGAAAAAGTCAACTTCCTCAGCCAGTAAATCAGCAATCATAACCGCCGCCGGAACTTCAATCATAATACCCACAGGAAGATTCCGGTTAAAAGGGATCTCTCGTTGCTCCAGCTCTGCTTTCACTTCTTCTAAAACAAATTTTGCCGCCTGCACTTCCTCTACGGAAGAAATCATTGGAAACATTAACTTTACATTCCCGTATGCACTTGCCCGCAGAATGGCACTTAGCTGGGTTTTGAACATATCTAATCGGTCCAAGCTGATGCGAATCGCCCGATAACCAAGGAAAGGATTCTGTTCTTCAGGCAGCTGGATATAATCCAACTGCTTGTCCCCGCCAATATCCAGCGTACGAATCACTACAGTGTTATTGCCCACCTTCTCGACAACCTGTTTATACACTTCAAATTGTTCATCCTCAGTTGGAAAAGATCTGCGGTCCATATAAAGAAACTCCGTGCGGAACAGGCCTACACCTTCAGCTCCATACTTAAGTGCTATGTTGAGTTCTTTAACTGAACTGATATTGCCGGCAAGTCGCAGGTTCACACCATCCTTGGTAACAGCCTCCACGGTGGCGAGCAGTTCCAGTTGCTCTTTCTTTTTATGCTGTTTATCCCGAATCGCTACGTATTCATTTATCGTAAGTTCATCTGGATGGATTTGTACAGATCCGGTATCGCCGTCGATCACAAGCATGTCCCCGGTCTGAATAGGATTAGACAGATTATTCTCCAAGCCTGCTACAAGAGGAATGCCTAGCGCACGAGCCATAATGGAGGAATGTGAGGTTTTACCGCCCATCATAGTGACAATACCTAGAACATAAGTTGGATTCAAGTGAGCTAGCTGGGAAGGAGACAACTCCTTCGCAACAAGAATATATGGCTGTGTATCCGATGGTAACGTAACCTCTGGAGCGCCTAAAAGATGTTTTAAAAGACGGTTTCCGACATCCTTGATATCCACCGCCCGCTCCTTCATGTACTCATCGTCTAGCAGATCAAACATCGCTACAAAATGATCAATCGCTTCTTTCACAGCTACTTCTGCCGCCTTGTACTGGCGCTCAATGATCCCGCGGATTTCACTCATGAACACAGGATCATCTAAGATCGCCAGATGAGCATCAAAAATACTCGATTCCTCCGGACCTACCACTTCTCTGAACTCTTTTTTGATGAATTCAATCTCGTCCTTAGAGGTACGGATACCTTCGTATAAACGCTCAAACTCCTTAGCTAGATCCACTGGGTTCACTTGTGTATCCGGTAAGCTCCATTCCCAGTTCGGCAAGACAAAGGCCTTCCCGATAGCTACACCTGCTGCTGCGCCTATGCCTTGTATCATCCTTCAATCCCTCCAACGTTACTTTCGTGTAAGACTACGGACATTACTGATGATTGCCCCTTTTTAACATTTTTAAATGGAGCATAGCTCCATGATTTGACTCGATCAGGATTCGTGATCACCATCGGTGTAGCCAATGAGGCCGCATGTTCACGCAAATAAGCGAGGTCGAATTTAACTAGCAATTGACCTGGCTCCACGCTGTCGCCTTCTTTTACAACCGCCTCAAAGGGTCCCTTGAGCTGTGAAGTGTCGATCCCTATATGCATGAGTACCTCCAACCCTTCCGGCGTCGAAATACCCACGGCATGCATTGTAGGATAGACGTGCATGACTTTCCCGAATACGGGTGAAGTAAGTTCCCCTTTTTCCGGCAAAAATGCAACACCATCGCCCACTAGCTTAGCCGCAAAAATGTGATCAGGCACTTCCTCAATGGGCATCATTCTACCCTGCATTGGCGAACTGAACAGCACCTGCGGTAAATCACGAAGCATAAGCTTATTAATCTCCTCGCGGATCAGTTCTGAATACGTGCCAAATACTACCTGGACATTTCCGCCGCCCAGCTTGATAATCCCAGCAGAACCTAAACCTTTAAGCGCTCCAGTATCTATATATCGGTCATTATGAACGGTAAGCCGCAGACGGGTGATACAGGACTGCACTTGTACAATATTCTCCTTGCCTCCAAGCGCCTCTAAGATCAGCGGTGCCTGATAAGGGATATTGCCGGCCCAATCCCCAAGCTCTGAACCTTCTTCACGCCCCGGTGTCGGGATCTGAAAACGGCGAATCGCCCAGCGAAATAAATTATAGTATACAATCCCGTAGCCGATACCAATCGGAATCAGCAGCCAAGCCCTCTGTGACAAATGCATGTTCAAGAAGAAATCGATGGCTCCAGCCGAATAGGAGAACCCGTGATGGATTCCCAGCATGTAGGTCAGCACCATAGCGAGACCGGACATTACAGTATGTACCGCGAATAAATACGGAGAAGCAAATAAAAATGCAAATTCGATCTGCTCCGAAACCCCGGTCAGAAAACAAACCAACGCCGCCCGCACAAAAGTCTTTTTAATCTTGGGCTTCAAATCCTCGCGCGCTTCCTGAATAATTGCAAAAGCAATGGCAGGCAGCGCAAACATCATAATCGGAAACAACCCCGCCATAAAAATCCCAGCCGTTGGATCGCCTGCAAAAAAACGCGGCAAATCACCCTGAACCACAGCACTGCCATCAGGAGTCGTAAAATTCCCAAATTGAAACCAAAACACATTATTAAGAATATGATGTAGTCCAAAAGCGGTCAGAACCCTATATAGGACCCCATAGATAAAAACGCCAAACCCGCCCGTCTGCAATATTCCCTGAAAAAGATTATCCAGCCCTATCTGCAGCAGCGGAGATATTCCTAACATTACCCATGCGAACCCGGCAGAAAACAAGCCCATGAACAGCAAAACAAAACGCGACCCTCCAAAAAACTGGATCGCCTCTGGAAGCTTAATATTTTTAAACCGGTTTTGCGCGACACCGGCAACGATCCCCAGCAAAATTCCGATTAGTGTTGCAGGTTGTACAAGCCCGTCTCCCATTTGGGTGACAATTCGGTCGTAAGTGAACATCCCAGCCAGCGCTGCAAGCCCCGCTGTTCCGGCTTGATTGGATAACCCCCATGCTACACCTACAGCGAACAAATAAGGCATATAATAAAATATTGCCTGCCCCGCGTAAGTAGCCACTTCAGACACCGAAGAAAGTCCCCATGCAGACCAAGGTAAGCTGCCCAAACTCAGCAAAATGGCTGCCGCCGGCAGTACCATGGTAGGAAGCATTATGGCTCTGCCCAATTGCTGCAATGATCCGAGCCAATTCAAGGCTACCCTCTCCTTTCTTTCTATATTGAATGGTAAGCGCTGCGGGGATTTTTGTCAAAAGAAACTCATGAGATCTTCACGTTACATTTTTAAAACAAATATTCTCACATTCCACTAAACATTTATTCATTAGTATCCATAGAACGGCTGGTATTTACGTGAGGCTATCGATACTACAGAGTTAGAATCGAGTTTAAGTGTACTTTGTGCAACTATTTATATCGGCGTTACTCTGAGCACCTTTTTAACTGCACTTCATACAACTATTTTTAGTGATTTTCCACTTTATCTAATCTTTGAGGCGTTTTAAGTGTACAAAGTGCAACTATTACGCATTTAGGTAGCTATTTCGGCGATTTAGTTGTATAAAGTGCAATTATTCCCTTGCGCAGCTGTCCTATAGATGTCCCTAGCATACCTGGTCCGATCAGATCAGGTATGATTTGGTCTGGTGTGGTCTGGTGTGGTGTGGTCTGGTCTGAACTGATCTGATCTGATCTGATCTCAGAGCATTCGCTTCATAACATCGAACTTTTCTCCCACACTAACTAGCTCCAACACCCTAAACTCACAGTTAGGAATTCCACCTGAGTTTAAGTGTACTTTGTACAACTATTTATATATCGGCGTTACTCTGAGCACCTTTTTAACTGCACTTCATACAACTATTTTTAGAGATTTTCCACTTCATCTAATCTTTGAGGTGTTTTAAGTGTACAAAGTACAACTATTTCGCATTTAGATGGCTATTTTAGCGTTTTAGTTGTATAAAGTGCAATTATTCCCTTGCGCAGCCTCTAAAGATCCTTACCACATTTGATCTGGTCTGAGAGCCTTCACCTCATAATACCGAATTCTTTCTCCCTGATTAACCGGCTTCAGCAACCCCTTCTCACTTAATGATTGCAGCAATCGACGCGCCGTACGGAAATTAATGCAGAAATGCATGGCCACATCCTTTGGACGAACCGGTCTACCGAGACGCCAAGCGAAACGCAGAACCTCTTTTTCCTCAGATAAAATAGCTACGCTAGCAGATTTACGCGCCAAGTAAGGCGCCAGCACCAGTTGTAACAGCATCCGGCAGACCTCGGGACGTTGCTGGATATCATCAAAAGAAAAATGAATCATCCTCCAGCCCATCCCAGTCAAAAAAGTGTCCCGATTTACTGAATAGTTGAATTTCTCGCGGTCCATATCTTTCACATGGCTTTGATATCCATCACACTCGATCCCAAAGCTGCTGCCCGTCTGTGGAAGATAAGCAAAGTCCAGAAATTGTGATTTGCGATTCCAGTCATATACTTCGTATTCTGGATGCAAATCGTCTAGGGACTCAAACATAGGCCACCATACATTCTGCAAAAATAGCTTTTCCGCAAAATTATGTCCTCTAACCAGCCTCCCTCTTCTTTCACCTGTTCTTGATTTCATATGCTGGTCGATAAACAAACCATGCGCTTCTTCAAACTCCATAACCTATAGCCTCCCCTACAAAATAAAAAAACGCCCTTCACCGCAAAAAGCGGTTAAAGGACGTTCTTCGTCTAATCTCATTATAACTAGCTCAACAGGCGATTTGCATTAGAAATCGCACCATGCGTTACACAATACCACTTATTTTGGCTAAACTTAATCATCTAAGTTTGCATTAGCCACAGCATCATAAATTTAAACCTAGTTAGTTTATTTCACCTTTGTTCGTTCTTCACCAGTTAGTTCGTTCTTCACCAGCTAGTTCATTCTTCGCCAGTTTGCTCGTTCTTCGTCAGTTCTTTGTGACGTCCGTTGGTCAACGCTAACTATAATCACTACACATTTAACTCAGTGTTTAGTTTAACAGTTATATAACCGAACCTACTGCCGGCTACGCCCATGCATTGTGATCGCTTCTTCGACCTTGATGCAGCGGTCCATAATGGCGATCATACCGTGCTCAGCGGCGATTTCAGCGGCTTCCGCGCTAACTATACCCTGCTGGAGCCACAGCACACGTGCGCCAATGTCAGCTGCCTCCTGCGCGACCTTTGCGCAGTGTTCGCTTCGACGGAATACATTGACGATGTCCACTGGCTCTGGAATTTCTGCTAAAGTGTGATAACACTTTTCTCCCAGGATTTCTCCGTCCACCGTTGGGTTAACGGGAATGATCCGATATCCCCGGCTTTGCATGGCGCCCGCGACCATATAAGAGGTACGATCTGTTTTGTCTGATAAGCCGACAACAGCAATGTTACCTGCGGAAGCAAGAATATCTCCGATCTGCTCCCGACTTGGATTCTCAAAGCTCATAAGTAGTGCCCCTTTCCATAGTTACACTTAATGATCCTTGTTTAACTGAAGCTAGATACGCTAGCTCCCTTATTCCTATTGTACCCACTCCACATTCGCACCAAGCGCACGCAAGTGATCAAAATATTGCGGATAAGATTTTGCCACATGATGTGCATCCTTAATCAAAAGAGGTTTACGCGCACGCAAGCCTACTACGGATAGTGCCATAATTACGCGGTGATCATAATGCGCATTAATGGTGACTCCGCCTTCGACACCTTCGGGCATGCCGTGAACAATAATCTCATCGCGGCGTTCTTCTACCTTGGCTCCGGCACGGGTTAACTCTGCCAAGTAATCGGTAATGCGATCACATTCCTTATAGCGCAAATTCTCAACATTGTAGAATCGGGAGGTACCTTCTGCAAATACTGCAGCAGCCACCATGGCCAGTACCGCATCTGTTGCAGCATCTCCATCGAATTCAACAGCTTTTAGGATACCGTTCCCTTGGACATGTACTGTACCCTCTTCATGTGTAAGAGGAACTTCCATCATCCGCAGTACATCAACAATGGCTCTTTCACCTTGTTTACTTTGTTCTGCAAGACGGTGAATTTTCACATCCGACTTTGTAACGGCAGCCGCCGCAAGGATTGCCGCAGAGCCTGGGTAGTCACCTTGAACAGTATATGATTTAGCTGCATAAGCTTGACGACCTGGAACTTTAAAGGACATGTAATCATCCGCGGCGTGCACCACAATACCTGCCTGCTCCAACACTTCCAAGGTCTGGCCCACGACAACCTTCGATTTCAAATCATCGAGGACAATAATTTCACTATCTTCTTCAAGCAATGGTGTCAGAAACAGTAGAGCACTTAAGAACTGGGAGCTTACTGCACCAGAGACAGTAATTCTGCCTCCAACCGGTTTACCCCCACGGATCGTGATCGGCAGTTTCCCTTCATTATGCTCAACCTGAACACCTAACTGTTCCAATGACACAATCAAGTCGTCATGCGGACGTTTGCCCAATGAGTCTGGATACGTATTTACAAAAGTAACCTCAGGACTTAACGCGGCCACAGCCATAAGAAAACGCAGTACTGCTCCGGCATTTCCTACATTAAGTTCTTTAACGTCTTTTGGGTGACGTCCGAAGCCTTGAATCACAATCTTTTCCTCATCTTCTGTAAGCACAGCACCCAAATCTGCTATGCAGCGGCGGATCGCGTCGCTATCCTCACTATGTGCAGGATGATAAATCGTACTTACTCCTTCAGACAATGCCGCAACCAGCAGATAACGTGTCGTATAGTTTTTGGAAGAGAGGGCTCCAAATTCTCCTTGCAGAGATGGCGTTGGCCTAACAATAACGTCCATAATATAAACTCTCCTTAGTAGATGTAGTTGGTATGTAATGCTCGTTTGACAGGGTATTCTGTTCTTGTGTTATCATTAAACCATTCTTCTGATGAAAAGAGGTCAAACCCATGCATAATGTACCACAAATCACACCGCAAGAATTACGGCAGTGTATAGAGACAGGTGAAGACCTTGTACTCATCGATGTTCGCGAAGACGAAGAGGTGGCCTTTGGGATGATTCCCGGTGCACAACATATCCCTATGGGAGAAATTCCGCACCGTACTGAGGATATTCCAAGCGATGCCAAAGTGATCTTCATTTGCCGTTCCGGTGCCCGCAGCCAACGTGTCTGCGAATATCTACAGCAATTTGGTTATAACGCTGCGAACCTCAGCGGCGGTATGATTGAATGGAATGAGTCACTCTCTTAAAAGCTCAACCGCGGTAATGCATTAAAATATGTTGCGACACTTCTGCCGCAGTCAGTCCCGTTGTATCGACCGTGTAATGCGCGAATAGGTATGCATCCTGGCGATCTTCCATGATTCGTCTGACCCGTTCTTCTGCATTGCCGGCGAGCAGCGGACGATTCTCATCCCCGCTAACACGTGCAATAATCTCTTCCTCAGTTGCCGTTAGCGCAACTACATGCCCTTTACTCAGCATTAAGGCTGTATTCCCCGGCGCCAATACCGCGCCTCCACCAGTGGATATTAATTTATTCTCAGACTCTAGCATTTGCTTTAGAACCGCAGTTTCTACGCCTCGAAAGTATTCCTCACCATCTTCTGCGAAGATTTCTGCAATGCTTCTGCCTTCAGTCTCAATAATGACATGATCCAAATCAACCAGCTCATAGCCCAGCTCCTCGGCCAAAATAGCACCAACAGTTGACTTACCAGTCGCCATCATCCCTACTAAAATAATGTTTTTGTTCTTATCTTCCTGACTCATCGTTTTTAGTTCTTCTGTATCCCCAGCCATGACTATCCTCCAACCGCGATATTTGTCATATCATAACACAGGGTCAAAACATTAGACAATCCGCTTCTTCCAGTAAAAAAAGACCCGAAAGGCTCCCCATTTCTGGTGAAGCCGTCCGGGCCGCTTGTCATACAGTCAATTAGATTATTCCGCTGCCATCCAGTTGTGGTGGAAGACGCCTTCTTTGTCCACACGTTTGAAGGTGTGAGCGCCAAAGTAATCACGTTGAGCCTGAAGCAAGTTAGCAGGCAAACGTTCTGTACGGTAGCTGTCATAGTAAGCCAATGCGCTGGAGAATCCAGGGACTGGAACACCCAAAGTTACCGCAGAAGCAATGACTTTACGCCATGCAGATTGGTAATTGTCCATAACATTCTTGAAGAAAGGATCAAGAAGCAGATTCTTAAGCTCTGCATTGTTCTCATAAGCATCTGTGATATTTTGTAGGAAACGGGAACGGATAATGCAGCCGCCGCGCCAGATTTTAGCCAGCTCGCCATATTTCAGATCCCAACCATATTCGTCGGAAGCTACGCGAAGTTGAGCGAAACCTTGCGCGTAGGATACGATTTTGCTCGCGAACAATGCTTTACGCACGTTCTCGATGAATTCGGCTTTGTCGCCTTCAAATGTTGTTGCTTCTGGTCCGTTAAGCACTTTGCTTGCTTCTACGCGCTCATCCTTCATAGCAGACAGGAAGCGGGAGAATACGGATTCAGTAATCATGGACAGAGGTACACCAAGATCTAGTGAGCTTTGGCTTGTCCATTTACCAGTACCCTTTTGGCCAGCAGAATCAAGGATAACGTCAACCATAGGTTTGCCGGTTTCTTCGTCATATTGAGCAAAGATATCAGTAGTGATCTCAATCAGGTAGCTGTCGAGCTCGCCGCTGTTCCACTCTTTGAAAATATTGTGAAGTTCTTTTGCATCCAGACCTAGAACATCTTTCAACAACTGATAAGCTTCACAGATCAATTGCATATCACCATATTCGATACCGTTGTGCACCATTTTAACATAGTGTCCTGCACCGTCAGGTCCGATATATGTACAGCAAGGCTCTCCGTCCACTTTGGCTGAGATTGCCGTTAGGATAGGCTCTACAAGTTTATACGCACTTTCTTGACCACCTGGCATAATCGAAGGACCTTTAAGAGCACCTTCTTCACCACCGGAAACTCCAGTACCGATAAAGCGGAAACCTTTTTCTTCCAGTTCTTTACTACGACGAACTGTATCAGGGAAGTAAGCATTCCCTCCATCGATAATGATGTCGCCTTGATCAAGATGCGGCAGCAGTTGCTCGATGGTAGCATCAGTAGCTTTACCAGCTTGAACCATGATCAGAATTTTGCGCGGTGTTTCCAGCGAAGCTACAAATTCCTCAACGGAAAATGTGCCTACGAGGTTTTTACCTTCCGCTTCAGCAAGAAGATCATGTGTCTTCTCCGGGGAGCGGTTGAATACGGATACGGAAAAACCTTTGCTTTCGATATTTAGAGCCAAATTCTTGCCCATTACCGCCAAGCCAATAACGCCGATTTGTTGTTTTGCCATCTGGTCCTCCACCCTTTGCACCCTATATTTTTGTGAAATCCATTTCTCGCAGTATAAGAATACCACCCTTTATCAGAGACAGCAAAGCCTGCCCTGCGAATAGAGATCAATTTCATTGACAAATTCAGTCTAAGAAATGATCACAATGACTATTTTAACGTTTTTAACGTCAGAAGTGAACCCCTGTCTGCAAGTTCCAATACAAATATAAGACACCCCGATGAACGGGGTGCCTTGAAAGAACATTTGCGGCACTTGCTTACCATTCTAACATAAACAATTCCTTGGTCAAAAAGGCAAGCTCAGCTCGACATTTGTCCGCGCGAACCGTATCTCCAGCCTTTAGGGCATCATTTAACCGATCCAACTGTTCATCCACTTCAATTCTCCGCTGGCGAACCCGTTCTTCCCCTTCAATAGAATAAAAGAGTCTTGTCAGCTCCTCATCTGTGAGCATAGGTCCCTTCTGATATAACACGCGCTGCTGATAACCAGAAATTTCAACTAGGCGAATCACTTCGCCAAACAAAATATTTTCAATAATAATCTGCCGATCCCGGAAACGTTTAACGATTGCATGCCCGCGCATATCCCCAATTAATTTCTCCATCCACTCTGACAAGCGAGCATCACGGATCATATAATCACCCACAAGCTTATAGCCGTCTTTAATCCTTTGAAACCGCAATTTCACTAACTTACGACCCGTACGGACCGAAATCACAAAGACCTGTTCATTCTCGCTCCAATATAGGGAATAACCTTCTTGAATCAAATCCTTGATCAGGTCCTGGATATGCTGTCTGTCGAACCGCAGTTCCAGGTTACAATACTCCACCTCGTCGTTTTTGTTCACGGCACTCCCCCCTAACAGCTTCACATCTGTAAAGCCAACCTTCATTAGTTCAATTCCAGAGTAATCATGGCTGCCGGACCTCTTCTTGAGTTAACTTCCTTTTTGCGTTCGTCTTAATCTTATTTTATACTTCAGTTTATGTAGCGGTAACTTGGTTTATTGACTATTTTTACCCGCAACAGCCTTTCTCCAAACGCTGATCGAGAATTTTAATGCCTTTTAGTCCTTTTGGAGCATAAACGTTCTAGTCCTTCAGCTGCACAGTGTCATACAGAAGACCTTCGAAACTTACTTCCGTTATATCGTATATCATTCTAATTTTCTAAAAAGCCGCTGATTTACCGGATCATTCTCCGGTTATCAGCGGCTTTTTTTCCTCAGCTAGTCTTAAATTTCTGTTTCGTTCTATGCACGATAAGCAGATGCAGCCCGAAGAGCAGCAACATTACAATAGCACTTGCCAGGAATGGGACACCATGTCCTACATGATCCCATAATCTACCTGACAATACTGGCCCCGCTACCATTCCTGAGCCTTGGAGTGTCAAGAACAGCCCCCAGACCGTCCCTCGTTCCCCCTTAGGAACTTGCTTAGCCAGAAAGGCATTCCATGCCGGGAGGATAAGCGCGTAGCTTATACCGACCAGCGCAACCGCGATAAAGGCAAGTGGCAGCCAGCGAACCTGAGAGAAAAAGGCCAGCGAAAAGGCAGCTAACAAAAAACCTATATTCAGAAACACCGTTGTCCCTATACGGTCCACCAGCTTACCTGCGGGAATAAGTGCAAGAACTGTAATCCCTCCCCCTGCAATGAGGAGCAAACTGAATTGATTGGGACTAACATGCAGCTCTGTACGTGCAAACAAGGTAACTACAGGTGTCATCAAGCCAATGGCGAAGGCCTGTAGGAACAACGCCGGGTACAGCCATCTGCTGACTTTCAGGGTAGTTCTCACCTGATGCAGCGTTCTTTTTATACTTTCTAACGGACTAAGCTTTTTACGCTCCATTGCTCCGCCAAGTCCATGCATGTCCCTCACGACAGCATGAGACCCGCTAGAAGAGATTCGTTTAGGTAAGAAAAGGGCTACTACAACTACAGCGGCAGCACAACCTAACAAGACTAGAAAAGCTACGTGATAGCTTTGTCCACCCTGATCCATTAAAAAATTCACAACAATTGGACCGATTCCTGTTCCTGCGAGAGAAGCCATCTCAACAGCGCCCATGGCCGCACCACTGCTGCCGCTTTTGGTTGA
Source organism: Paenibacillus sp. FSL H7-0943 (assembly GCF_037963265.1). Classification (NCBI taxonomy): domain Bacteria; kingdom Bacillati; phylum Bacillota; class Bacilli; order Caryophanales; family Paenibacillaceae; genus Paenibacillus; species Paenibacillus sp. FSL H7-0943. Next base: position 2,786,404 of record NZ_CP150148.1, on the reverse strand, counting down.
TCCGGCCAGCTCGGTAATCCCGGTCATCACACATGGCCAAAGCGGTGAGGTCCCGATCCCAAGAATGAGACAGGCGATGGATAACGCAACGGCCGTTTTGGCATAGATGATCAAACCAATGGCTACTAGAATCAGCAGCAATGCACTTGTCATCGTCCAGCGGAACCCTATGCGCTCCATAACCCAGCCTGAAGGACTGCGGAAGACGTTGTCCCCCAAATACTGTAGGGCAAAAGCGAATCCCACTACTGTCACCGACAGCCCCAGTATATTCTCCATATACACTGGCAATAAGGCAACAAGCAGCGAACCTTTAACAAATTCAACTAAAAAAATAATTACCCACATCTCAACAATAAATGGTGATGCTAAACTAATATTCATCCGTTGTTCAGCTTTCGTGGACATTCTATCACATCCAAATCCTAGTATTCTGAAGATTGTTTTGTTATACTGATGCTTGCCTTAAAAATTAACTATTCGCGAAAGGTTGTGACAGCATTAAATGAATCAACACCGTACTCCCCTCTTCACAGCTCTAAAAAAGCATGCCGCCGGCAATCCAGTTCAATTTCATATTCCCGGGCATAAGAAGGGGCTAGGAACCGATGCCGAATTCCGTGAGTTTATCGGCGATAACGCTCTATCCATAGATCTAATCAACATCGCACCGCTTGATGATCTACATCAGCCAACTGGCGTAATCCAGGAGGCTCAAAAGCTGGCTGCGAAGGCTTTCGGCGCCGACTATACGTATTTTAGCGTACAGGGCACGAGCAATGCCATCATGACGATGATCCTCTCTGTCTGCTCACCGGGTGAAAAAATAATTGTGCCGCGTAACATTCATAAATCCGTAATGTCGGCCATTATCTTCTCCGGAGCCAAGCCTGTGTTCGTCTCGCCTGTACAGGATGAGAATCTCGGGATAGATCACGGCATAACCACCAGTGCGCTGGAACGAGCGTTAAAGCGTCATCCAGACGCTAAAGGAGTTCTAGTTATCAATCCAACGTACTTCGGCGTATGTGCCGACCTGCGTTCGATTGTCGACCTGGCTCACCGTTACGGGGTACCCGTTCTGGTGGACGAGGCACATGGAGTACTGATTCATTTTCATGAGGATCTGCCGGTATCGGCCATGCAGGCCGGTGCGGACATAGCTGCCACTAGTGTGCATAAGCTTGGTGGTTCCATGACGCAAAGCTCGGTACTGAATCTAAATGCGAAGACTGGGCTGATTAACCCACAACGGGTGCAGACCATTATGAGCATGCTGACTACAACATCAACCTCATATATTTTATTAGCGTCTCTCGATACATCTAGACGCAATCTCGCGCTGAACGGACATGAAATGGCGGAAAGAACCATCCAATTGTCCAACTACGCACGCGAGACCATTAACACTATCGAAGGCTTGTACAGCTTTGGTAAAGAAATACTTGGAACAGAAGCAACTTTCGATCTAGATCCAACCAAACTTAACATTCACGTTCGCCATTTAGGGATCACTGGTTACGAAACCGAAAACTGGCTGCGTGAGAAATACAACATCGAAGTTGAACTGAGTGACATGTATAATATTCTTTGCCTTATTACCCCAGGTGATACTCAAGAATCAGTAGATAAATTATTAGCTGCTTTACGGGTGCTATCCGCTATCCATTATAGCAAGGGTGAAATCTATGAACTGAAGGTTCAGGTTCCAGAAATCCCGCAGCTTGCTTTAATTCCAAGAGATGCTTTTTATGCTGACACTCAGTTAGTTCCGTTCCGCGAATCTGCTGGGTACATCATTGCAGAGTTTATCTATGTATATCCACCGGGGATACCGATTCTCCTCCCTGGCGAAGTCATTACTCAGGATAATATCGACTACATTATCGACCACGTCGAAATCGGCCTGCCGGTTAAAGGGCCTGAGGACCGCAGCATCACTAATGTTAAGGTGATTGTTGAAGCCGATCCTATATCCTAAGATCTATTTTTTTCCTTAAAAACTTAAATCATTTATACAAAAACCCGATACCATAATGAGTATCGGGTTTCTGTATATAAGCATCAACTGTTCCATTCACATAGAACAGCTTAAGTTTAGTCGCTAGAATCTATTCTTGCTGAGCAAGCAGATTGTTGTAAGCTTCTTCAACAGCTTTCCATTCTTCTTCATCTTCGATATTATACAATACCATTTCTTCGTCTTCTTCTTCCATACGCAGAATAATGCCGTCTGCTTCTGGATTCTCGCGCTCTAACAACAGAGCATATAATTTCTCGCCTATGTCGAACGTTTCTACAAGCACCATTTCCACATCTTCGCCCTGCTCGTTCGTCAAGGTCAGCACAAACTCCTCGTGCTCATGGTCGTGATCATGCCCGCAACCGCATGCTTCACCATGCTCATGTTTGTGATCGCTCATTGTAATACCTCACTTTGAATTGTATTATCCTACATCTGGTATCGTACCACGTTAGATTAGTTCAGGTCAATTTAGAACACCTAATTTAACGCTGTTATTACCTTCTCCGACACAAGTACGTAATCGGCATTTTTGGAGGGCTTAATATAGAAGCCTACCCGGTATTTGCCCGCTTCTTTAAAATCATAAGTAAACTCCGAGGTTGGAAACCAGAAATTATCCTTCTGCGAGCCTTCAAGCACCTGTGACTGAATATCCTTAACGTTTCCAGACGGATCTGTCATGGCCACTTTCACAGCTGAAATCTCTTCGGTCAGACTATCTACCTGAGTTAATATCTTTATTTTCAGCTTGCCTACATTGACATTGCCAAAAACCGTATCCCCTTTAAAAAGTACAATATGGACATTAGGTTTAAGGATCGTAACTTTCCCAGAACCGTCCCAAGTAACAACCCCGCCTGTTTCTCTAGCAGGAATGTACGTTTTTCCATCAATTAGATAACCGCCGTCTACAATTTCTTTTCCGTTGCTCCATACTCTAATTTTCTGATTAACGGAATCGGCGAATAATAATGAGCCACCCATTAAGGAAAAAGCAAACACGCACAAAGTGATTTTTTTCCATCTATTCATTTGAGACCCTCCAGATAATTCATGCTGTTAATATATACTTACTTTGTTTCAGCAAGTTGCGCTGATTTCAGGTAAATATTTCATTGATCTTGCGAAAAATGATATTATGGTCTTATTCGAAGTAGAAACATTAGCTATAACCGATTTCAGGAGGGTTCTTTCTTATGAGTCTAAGCCTACAAATGCTAGGAACAGGCAATGCTTTTGCGAAAAAATATTTTAACAACAATGGCTTGCTGCTAGATGAAAATTACACCCTGCTGATTGATTGCGGGATAACAGCCCCGCTTGCCATGCATAGACTTGAAAAATCCTTCAGTGACGTAAATGCTACGCTCATTACACATATTCATGCAGATCATGTTGGAGGGCTGGAAGAGCTTGCGCTAACCTTAAAGCATGTGCACGGTAAAAAAATGACCTTACTTCTTCCGGAGACACTTATAGAGCCCTTGTGGAACAATACGTTAAAGGGAGGTTTATACCAAGAAGATGCTGTATCTTCCTTATCTGATATCTTCGATGTTAAGCCCATGCAGCCTGAAAATACCTACAAGCTCTCTCCTACTCTTTCATTAGAGATCATACAAACACCGCATATTCCCGGGAAAAACAGTTATTCCCTTCTAATAAACAACGAGATTTTTTATAGTGCGGACATGACCTTTCAGCCGGATCTACTGATTAGCCTTGTGCGGGAGCGCGGGATCCGGATCATCCTGCATGACTGCCAACTAGGTGGAACAGGCGTTGTTCACACCACGCTGGAAGAGCTGATGTCTCTGCCTAAAGATGTTCGCGAGCGGATCAAGCTCATGCATTATAGCGATGAACAACCAGATTTCGTCGGACTTACAGGAGAGATGGAATTTTTAGAGCAGCATGTGAACTATAAACTCTGATCTTTACAAAAAAAAGCCGTACATAAACGTCTGTAGACGTATGTACGGCTTTTCGTGTTGAACTATGAAAATGTCGGCAAATTATCCAGATTGTTAGTTGGATCTCCATCCGCATCTCCGCGAATATAAGTTTCTCCATCCTTACCTTTAAAAGCGTTCACTCCGGCAATATTTCCGGCCTGTACTTCTTGCAGGGCTTGGTCATACGCCAGCACACGTCCTGTAGAGGTCTGGAAGCTTGTTAAATCGCCATCCCCATTTTTTTGAACAGCTACGAAAGATTCACGTTCGTTATTTGGCACTTAAGTTCGCCCCTTGCACTTGGATTTGCCATCATTCGGCACATCCTAGCTTGCGTAGAGCGTCCAATAATTATGTGCGCCATCTTTAAAGCATTTTTTGCATACGTACATGTAATATACCTGCATCATAAAATGGTTCTGTAGAAATAACTTCATAGCCGAGTTTCTTATAGAAATTCTCTGCCTGACACTGAGCATCTAGAATTGAAGCTTCCAGTCCAAGCTCCCGAGCAAGCTCTTCCATCGCCAGTAACAAGACACGTCCGTATCCTTTGACCCGATAGTCTTTCAATACGGCGATGCGCTGCATTTTAGCAGTACCTGCTTTGTAATAGATCAATCTACCCGTTGCTACAGGTATCCCTTCATCTATAATCAGAATATGGTGCGCATTCGGACTGATGGCATCATATTCGTCAATTTCTTCCTCGGCCGGTACCTTTTGTTCCTCAACAAATACTTTAGTACGGATATCCAGCCCCATCTGAAGCTGTTCCTCTGTAGTTACCCGTAAGATTTCTGCCGCCATGTTAGTTGCAAACTCCTCTCTCTATGTAGCCAACGATAGTTGTCTATTATATAAAATAATGACAAGAAAGAAAAGCCTACACATGGAATCCGTAACCTCTCAGTAGACTAATCCACAGAATATACTTCTTCAGGGATTGAACGGTTATATACGTCTTGCATCACAGGTGACAACGGAGGATACTGACTTTTAGATTTGCCATCCAGATTGGTCATCTCATTGATTTCGATAACTTTTGCGGGTTTCACCGTAGAGCACCCCACTACACCCAGCAGTAACACTAGGCAAACGCCGACTTCCCATTTCACAATTTTAGACATAAAAAAGCTCCTTTCATCGCAGCTGCAGTTATACTCACTACAGCTTTGACGATTCAGGAGCTTTATAAACAATAGGAGCTATTCATTCCAGTTGCCCTCTTAGAGATTGACGTTTCCAACCAAATGGACTAGATACATCATCCCAACCAAAAAGCCTGCTAAAACAAAATAAGCTGTTCCATATTTCCAGCGTGTACTGGCTGGCACATCGTAATACTTATCATTATCGTGCACGGTACAGCTGATGTCACATTGCATTTTTAAATGAAGACCATTCTCTAACGTTACTTGCTCCAGCTGCGAAATTCTTACCTTTTCAATAATACATTGCTGTGGCAGTGTAGCTTTGCCATAATAATTCAGCTGGTCCCATCTGACCACAACATACTGCTGTCTCTCTAGATCACTGTAGGTAGTAAAAGGTAAATCCCGGCGATGCTCAGCTCCTGGAATCATGTAACCCGCCTCTCGCAAGGGCTCCACGGGAATTAAGAACCCCTTAGTGACAGACTGCGGCCGGTTGTTGTTACGTCTTTTCACATATTTATTATACAGATCGTAAGCAAACATTGCCCAGATGATAAAGAACAAAATCGAACGCAAGTAAACGATTATAGCTAAGCCACCCACCAGACCCACAAGCCACAGCCAGCGCGTAACTGCGGTAGCAATACGTCCACCGTCTAGCGGATGGATTGGCAGCAGGTTAATCAAATTAAGCAATAAGCCTATATAAGCCAGGGAATAAAGAAGTGGACTATCCATATAATATGCCGCTCCAAACACAGCAGTAGCCCCAATAGTACCCAGAATCGGTCCGCCAAAAGCAACATACGCTTCTGTCTTCGCATCCAGCGGATGTTTTTTCATAGTAATTAACGCGCCTAAAAAAGGAATAAATAACGGAGCGCTGACGGGTAACCCGATCCGCTTAGCGGCTATGACATGTCCCAATTCATGAACAAGCAAAAGCAGGACGATACCTATAGCAAACCCCCACGGATAAATCAAAGCATATGCCCCTATCGAAACCATCATGGAAATTAACGGCCCGGCAATTTTACCTATTTTCAGCAGAGACAAAATCGCCTTTCCTTTTAACAGGAGCATGGCGGCTCCGCCCCCCAACCATTTCAGCGGAGTAGAAGTATTCTTTTTCTGCTCATTTTGCATTTGCGGCAAGATCACAAGCTCCTTTATCTTTCAATTTTAAGAAACTACTGTACAGTTCCATCTATCTTATCATAGAAGCATTAAGGATATTTCTACAGTGAGCCCTTTGGAAAGTATACGACGCAACTTTTAGAAACGTTTCAGCGTCAAACCAACTATCTTGGATAAATTTTACTGCCAGATAAAGAAAGGGTTGGTTCATATGCTCTCTTTTCACTCCAAAGCTTGGTTATCCGTCTTAATGCTCTCAACACTTTTACTCCCTGCCACCATGTCAGCAAGCTCTTCATTAACTGTATCGGAGTCCTCTGCGCTCGCCCAAGCTTCCTCTGCTAATACTTCGCAAGTATACTACCAATTTGGCGTTCCTGGTGGAAACATAGGCGGACTTGCGCTGCTCAAAAATGGTGTAATCTACGTAGATGTTCGGGGGATCGCTGAGCAAGCTGGCTTAAAAATGGAATGGGATAAATCCGGCAAACGTGCTCTATTCAAAGGCTGGACTAAAAGTTTTGCTGTTCGAATCGGGAGTCAAACAGGCGTGCTTGACGGGAAAGCGGTAGATCTAGGAGGAATACCTTTTAAATCCAAAGAAGATGGGATATATGTGCCGGCCCGTTTTATCGTTAAGGCTTTCGAAGGCAGCCATCTCCGTCTGGACTCCACAACGAACACACTTTTAGCAGATGATCTGAAGACCTACAATGTTTTCACAGAATCCTTTGGAGGGCGTACCTATACGCTGGTCAAAGCTAATGGTAATTTATATGTCTCACAAGGCAAGGATACGGTGATAAAACTCACTTCACTCCAAACAAACTTTGACTGGGCAGGAATGAAGATCGAGAAAACGGCGGGGGGTCTGCTAGTCATTAAGATTATTGATTCCTATGGAGAGCCTCATATTAATACACGCGAAATCACACTCATATTCAAAAATGGTGCATTACTACGCAAGGCCACATTCGCTTACCAGTTCAGAGGAGATGCGGATTTCAAACCTTATGATGGCAACCTCATCTTGCATGATGGTAATACCTTACGTTTCATCCAAGACGGCACAGGCAATGTAATAGATACTCTTGATCTTGTAAAGCTGGGTGGCGAGGAAGATGCTTACTATGTAGAAAGCATTGATAAAGAAATCATACTTCTTCGTGGAAATCAGAATGGATTGCTAACCTTAATCGACCGCCAAACAGGCGAGCGAACCCTTTTGTATAAGGAGCTACTCACAGCAAAGGATCAGGAATATGCGGAAAATAACGATGTTCCTTTTAAAGGAGATACTTTGAAATTCGTAAAACGGAGCGGTGACAAATTGTATTTTATAAATGACTCACCGCTTACTGGCAAAAAAGAAGTTATCTACTCCATTGAAGCTCATTCCAATAACTCCAAGAATAATACTGATTAGAAAGTACAGCACAAACATGTGTATTGATTAAAGAACTAATCGAATCCTCCTCAGTGATTATCCCTGAAAATTAACCTTCCTACATATAGGCAAACGCCGTGAACGTTGTAGGCAAAGGACCATAGACTGTTATCAGGATTGAAACATTCGAGGAGGATATCCATGGAATCAAATACAAATTTTCATCAACAGGTCGCTTGGAATTGCATGAATAAATATGTAGGTATAGTAACGACTGATGGTCAATCCTTTGACGGCTTCATCGCTCACGTGGATCAGAACTATATCACCCTAGCGGTTCCCAGCAATGAAATGGTCGATCGTATGAACGGAATGCCTGCCGAGCAGTCGAACTATAGACAATTCGGGTTCCAGCCCGGCTTTTACCCAAGACGCCGCTTCTATCCACGCCGTATCCCTTTTTTCGGAATAAGCAGTCTATTTCTACTCCCGTTTTTTATCTGACTCGGTGCAGGGGGATGAAGGGTCATCCCCTTTCTAGCTATTTAACTACTTAATCGGAGAAAATTAAGAAGTAAATACAACTCTACATCTATATTGATTATAAAAAAGAATTGCCATCCTACTCTATCGTATGGTATTATAAATTTCGTCGCAGGACGGTAGCTCAGCGGGAGAGCACTATCTTGACAGGGTAGGGGTCATGGGTTCGAACCCCATCCGTCCTATACGTGAAAGCCTTGATATTCAAGGCTTTTTTTGTTTTCTATTCACTTATCATTCTATTGAAATCCTTCATGATACGAATTTGATAAGCTTTGCCTATATCTTCTGATCCGTGATGTAATCATATTCGGTTATTATATATCTTTCTTTAATCAAAAATGATTCCATTCGTGGAAGCCTATTTACAATCCTTTCAATTCTCTCACAGTACTCCTTACGTGCTGCTAAACTATCAACATTGTGTATGGCAATATTCGCGGTTTGATCTGAAGTTGTTCCCGTTTCGCTTCTCGGAGTAGTTGACCATGCTGCTGTCGTGGCTGCTTCGCGTTCCTCAAAAGTTAGGAATTTATTCTCTCGATACTTATCAAAAGCCGCTTCAACCGCAGCCTGCGTCCGTTCTCTATCTATCTCTGGCAGGAAGCTTTGTTGCACCTGCTATCACCTCACTGTAAATAATCCCCCGACCGAAGCCGGGGCGTGTACCATCTTAAAACGGCAGATCGTCATCATTTTTCGGGATTACCGGACCATTCTTATCTCCTGAAGCAGCTACCTCCTCCAGAGTGAGTTGGTCCTTGTCTTCCAATTCAATCGTACCGTCTGGATTAACCCTTCCTCATACGTCTTCTCTTGGCTCTTCATGATCCTCTTCTTCGTCATCACCACGGAACTCCTCGATGCTCATTTGAGATTGCTTATTGAAATGTGCTGCTATATGAACTTTCATTTATAATTACTCCTCTCAAATTTGGGTTTTATGAAAAAATAACGTCTGCAGCTAGTGCGATAATTGAAGCAACACATATTGCTGCCATGTGCATGCCACGTTGCTTGTAAAGAATAGATTCTTTGTCAGCTGCTGAAATAAAAGATAGGATAGCGATAAAAGCTAAAATAATCTCAATCCACGTTGACGTCAGTTCCTCCCTAAATCCGTGCTATATTAATTAAGAGGTGAATTTTATGAACGGTAAGAAAGTTATCACTATTCTTTTATCCATCTCTTTACTAGGTGTGATTGCTTACTTCGGAATAGCTTATGGATTACTATGGTATATCTTTAATGGGTAAGAAATGAAGATTATCCATCCCCTTTATAAGTTCAGTACAGCCAAACTATCTCTTATATCCTCCTTGTGGGAGAGAGTCTTTTTTTGAAATTTGTTATACTTAAATAAAAACTTTTAATGAGGTGTTATCTTGCAATATTTTTTTTTAATACCGTTGGTATTTGTTTTGGCAATTCCCTTGGTTTTACTGTTAAAAGGTGATTATGGAACCAAAAACAAGGTTTCAGATAAAACTACTAGCATAGAGAAAAAATTAGACAGAATAATAGAATTACTTGAAAAAGATAAGGATACATAAGCATTTTTATCTTTTTTCATGTCGCAATATGTATCTACTACGTCATAACCTTTGTGAGAGGAGGGCTATTAACCCTCTCTGTCCATGTATCTTCGTACTGAGAGTATCCGATTTTGAATCTGTTATGAGCCGATTTCAAGCGAGACAAACTGATAAAATAACTCAACTCACTGGGACACTCCCAGCGTATTACGCCTTCTTTGATATCTTGATATACAAAGGTAAGGATACGGAGTTTGTACATCTGGAGTCCCGGACCAAATCTGGCATGCTTCGAAGCCCAGTATTTACAGAGTTTATCGTATAAGCACTAATAGACCCTTCAGGCATAAGCTTGACAGGTTATTTTATGTTTGTTCTGAATCTAAATCGCTACGGGACAAACGTGGCAACTCATATTTTTTAACAACACCTAGCCTCTAAAATTGGTCCCTTTTTTTATTAAAGAATTGGTAAAGGCAGGAGTAGACTCAATTGGTGTACTGGAATCAACTGGTAACTATGCGTATCTCTTAGTAGAGGGGAGCGTTTGCGTGTCCTTGAGCTTGCTGTTAGTTCTGCTGAAGGGATTCCCGTGATGACAAGCATAAGTGCGATTCGAACTTCAGAAGTACTTCGATTAGCGGAAGATGCACAACAAGCTGGGGCAAGTGCAGTACTCTTGGCTCCTATCTCCTTCAGGCGCTAACAGATGAAGAAGTGTTTTTTCTATACGAACAGGTGACAAGTTCACTCTCCATTCCACTTTGTGTTTATGATAATCCCGGCACTTCACATTTCCATTTCAGTGATGAGCTGCACAGCAGAATTGCTGTAGAAAAACTCAGAGCTGTTATTCCACTCCATGTTACGTTTGGAATAAGCGGGAATCCATCCGCATATCCAGGCTTGAGTGCAGGTTGTGACTTATGGTACTAAGTGCTAGGTGGTTTATTTCCGAGGTTATGTCTAGATATCACAAGAATGACTCAAAGTGGCCATTTAGAAGAAGCACAACACCTTTCAACATTACTAGAACCGATCTGGAAGTTATTCAATAGCTACGGTAGCCTTCGAGTGATTTCAGCAGCTGCTGAAATAATCGGCTTAATTAAAAGTCCTAGTCTTCCCTTGCCTTTACAACCATTAAACAAATCCGTTAGGAATCACCTGAATATCATTCTAAAGGAATTAAAGTTTACTGTATAAACTTAATATAATTCATTGGGAAGTATATATGCTGCTCTATAACACTGGTAAGGATCGTTAGTTTTCATCAATATAACAAATACCCCATCAACCTTAAGTGATTGAGGGGGTATTTGTTATAGACATGCTTATGCCAAAATCACGCTTAAAATATTACAACATTGTCAATTGTCAACTATTTTGCGTTCATTAACAATGAAGTGGGTATTTTATGAATATAATCATCTTATGCAAGGGGGCTATAATATGAATCTCACACTGATTTTTCACGCAATTGAAACAGAATTACAACTACAAATACATTTAGTCAGTGGAGAGACATATGTTGGTTTTTGTCAGGAGAGCGACTCTTCAGGTTACTTCACAATAAGAACTAAGAGTGGTTTATTTTCTTTTCCTTCTTGGGCGATCAAACGGATTAAAGAAGTGTGATATCGTAGGTTATTGAATGCATGCTCTAAATTCAAATCACTTCCAAACAAAATGAGATCCAGCAAGTTTAATAGATCCGGTGCATCCCCTCTACAATCCCACCATAATCTATAAGATGACCTATTGGATCTGGTTCCAAACGAAACCAATCCAAGTATGAGTATCCATAGAGTTGCTGGATTCCCCACAATAAAGTATGTCTCTCTGTATTGAAAATCTTTATTGTTCATCAGTACAAAAACTCCTTGTTCTCCGAACTATCTATTTCTTCGCAACCAATCGTTTTTCTGCTTTAAAGTCCATCTTAATAACTTTATTGTTGTTCATGTAATTATCCCACGAATCATACTTCCAATTAGGTGAAAAGTTATGACTAATCACATCGATGTAAATACGACACTAAGTAAACACTTCCCGCTTCTGGCACATCTTTATTGTAAAGACACTTCTTGCATTGTAGCTGTGGCTCTTGAAGAAAAACGTGGACAAAATTGAGATTAACTCCTGACTGTCCTTGGTGAAGGGGAAGTATCCGATCTTTTTACAACTCCATAACAACTATCCTCCTAATTCTATAATAACTTGGTGTTAAGATGTATAAAGATTCATCATCTTAGATCCCAATGGAGGTAATCCGATTGAACAAGAAAAAGCGGTCCGCTACATTAGTTGTTATCCTGTTTTCAGCTGGTGTGCTTGCAGCCAGTGCGCTGCTCGTCCCCAGCCTGATGGATTCCGTAGTTTTCGCCAAGAACAGTTCATCAATTCAGGGCAGTAACCAGCTGGCTTTGAGTGAAAGCACGATACCCGTGCTGAAGGTGGAGGCGCCGGCGCCAGTATCCACCATACAACAAGACCTGTATCAACAGATGACAGCAGCGCAAATCCAGCAAATCTATGACTTTATAGACAAGGCAGAAGATCCCCATACTTCAGGTCGGGAAGAAACCGAATCCGAAATCAACCGCAGACAAGTGTTGGACGATAAGTATGTGTATGACGGCCTCCGCCCCAAGCAGCAGCTGCCGTTAAAGGCTGGACAAGCAGATTTGTATCTAGATTTAGAAACCAATACGTACACCTACCCGGAGAGGAGTATGACTGATGAGGAACTGTTACAGCTGATTGACTGGTACTACCGGCTGAATTACTTCGTGTCCAAACGAAATCCGACTGTACCTCAGCTTCAGCCTCAGAAAATCAGCCAGGTTGAAGCTGAGGCACTGGCCTCTGACAGTGTGCGCAAGCTGTTCGATGCCGACGTGTCCAAGCTAAAAACATCGGGAATGCTGATTGAGCTGGGACTAACCAAACGTCCAACCTGGACAGTTCATTTTGCTCCTTACAAGACGCTTACCCTGCTCGGATCAGGCGAGGTATTCTGGGAATATGATGTGTTGATTAATGCAACAACCGGTGCCGTAGAGGATACGACAGCCATTAATTTGGCACTGAAGAGAACTCCCATCGACGACGACGCAGCCGGCACCATCCAGAAGGATGCCAGTTGGATTCATAAAGCCGTGCAGGTCATCACGGACAAGCAGGGAGAAACAAGAACCATTATCAAAGCTTATCTAACCGATACCGAATTTAACAACAAACGCGGGATGGTGGATGTTAAACTGTTGCTGGAAGATGGAAGTAGCTATACCGCGGAGTTCCGCTATCCCGATCAGACCCTTCGCTGCCTAATCTATGAAGCTTCTGACAAAGCCAATTAAGCGGAAACGTTACAGAAATACAGCAGTCGGGGCACCGCCGCCACACTGACTTTTTCAAGACCAGTTATTAATGTAATTGTGAGTATTACGCGATCACCAGATGGTTCTGATTCAGGTTGATCTGCCTTCTGAGGGGTAGCTGATGCTTTTGTTTGAAACTTAACTTTCCATTATTATTCAATGTAGTAACTACATAAAAATTGGTCTTATCGTTAGAAACAGATATATCTAAAAACCTATCTTATTACCAAGAAGCACAGTAGATGAAATACACAACATTAAAGGTTCTGTCTCTAAGAGCAGTATCTGTCGATATGGTGCAGAGGTTACATTTAAAGATGAGATCGGATATCCATATGAGTATGGTGTCTGTAAAACAACCTTTCTGTGATGCTTTAAAGTAATTAATATTTAAAACTGTCAAACCACTTCATGTGTAGGTATGACTATTGTGCTACACTTCATTCGTATGTTCGAAGGTTCCACCATTTGTAAAATCTAGTGGCCCAAGCATTTCCTACTGTGCATCAAATCTCAGTCGAATGAATAGTACTCAGCAGCCTGAATCTTGTAAATATTAACATTTGATTATAAAATCAAACAAAGGCGGTGTTAACAATGAGATTAGTACTGTTCATGTTGGCTGGAGTAGGCGCGATTTTCTATCTCTCATTAGGAATCATCATTGTAAAGGTAATCCTTACAAGAAAATTACCAAATAATAATTACACTCCATTTGACTACATCACGGCCCAATCTCCTGTTGAGTTTCACGATGAGAAAAAAGAGATAGAAGAAAATGCAGACCATGGTGATGATAAGGACAAAAACATCATTTCATTATCAAAACGACGACCTTCTCTTCCCTGATGCGCAATAGGCTGCTACTTCTTCATAGCCTTTGGGAGAGGATTTCTGTAACTTCCTCTATCCCTTAATGTCATGTATCTTCGTACTACGTTTCACTCAATCATTTTTTGTTAAAATAAATTTAGATTTTGGTAATTTGTTTAGAGAGGAATTAATGATTTGAAAATATCTATCCAAACATTCTTAATCACCATGTCTTTGGTATTTGGAATTATCATCGTACAAAAAAGCCTTCAATTAATTTTTTCATCTTCGGTACTTATTAGATCACTAAATGTTGTAATGATTATTATTCTTTCTGGTTGTATTGGCGCTTTTATAAGAACATTACTTCTGCCAAAAGAGAAATAGGCTGCATTACCGCTAGATAGCCTCTATACTTCGCAATATGCGTCTACTTCGTCATGACCTTTGGAGGGATACTCCTACTCCTTTAATGATCTGTATCTTCGTACTGTGACATAAAAAAACTCTTACGTTATAATAGTGTTGAATTAAATATTGAAGGGACTGAACTATGCGCAGATATCGATATCTTAACCCCAAAATAAATAGATAATGGAGGTAATATATTGATTACAGAAATACAAACCGAAAGACTAATATTAAGAAAAATGAAATTATCTGACTCTGCTAGTTTGTTTAACATTTGGTCTGATCCAGAGGTTACAAAGTTTATGAATATCAATAGTTTCACTGAGGAAAGCCAAGCAGTAGAAATGATTAAAATTCTTAATAACCTGTCTTTGGAAAACAAAGCTATTCGTTATTCCGTAATTGAGTTAGAATCAAATCGCATAATTGGTTCCTGCGGTTATAATTCTATAGATTCTTCAAATGCTAAAGCAGAGATCGGATACGATATTAGTAAAGATTATTGGGGCAAGGGATATGCTCCTGAGGCCATTCAATCTCTGATGGATTATGCGTTCAACACTTTAAATTTCAACAGGATAGAAGCAAAAGTCGAACCCGAAAACAATAATTCCATCAGAGTTTTGCAAAAGTTAAATTATACATTCGAAGGAACAATGAGAAAGTGCGAAAAGTCCAAAGGAAAGTTTATTGATTTAAGCATTTTCTCAAAATTAGTAACAGAGTAACTTTTAATGGGTGGGCCTACATTTTTATGGTGTAGGCTTTTTATTTACTTCACGTTGCTCAACTCAACTAAATGAATAGTTTGCGGCTACTTCGTCATAGCCTTTGGGAGAAGAGGGATACTCCTACTCATCTAATGAACTGTATCTTCGTACTGTGTATTAAGTAGAGCAACTGTTGTCACATCCTCCAAACGTAGAAGGCTAGACAGACCCTCCTAGCCTCAGCCGATTCCGGATCGAGTTTAGCCGCCTTCTGCCAGCAGCTCCGGGCTTCTGCATACAGATATTTAAATTAGATATTTATTGATAATATTTATTCCTTAAGGAGGTGGACGCACTGTTAATGATCTTTGATAAGTTATTTAATATTTCCAAGGTTGCGGCATATGCAACAATTGCGATGTACACATTCTTCCAGTTTGTACTCACAAAACATAATACGGTAAATGATTTAATCAATAGCAACCTTTTAGTTTATGTCGTAGCTGCTGCTATTCTTGAGGCATTACATAATCTATATGACTTTTTATGTGGCCATCTAGAGCGGTAATCTACTACTACCAAAGCTTTCCCAGGCACACATCATGGCGCAATAATGGATAGATTTACTCTATTGGTCCCTATTTATCATCTATTTTTTATATGGAGCACTTAATTGACCATCTATTGATTACATTGTATAATACAGGTATATTATGTAAAATAAAGGCAGGTGAGGCCGTTGGATGGAAATATCGATTTAGATTTAGATATAAATCTTCTAGATCTTGATCCAGCCGTAAAAGTTCTTAAAATGATATATTCTTTTGAAAGCTGGCCCAATCTTCTAAAACTAGCAGACACCTTTTTCAACCGAATAACTCAAATTTATAATAATTACACACACAATAATGAACTGGAACTAAAACATCAACGACCTTTAATTTATTATTATGGATACAGCTTGCTTATGTTGGGACTAGCCCACAAAGAAATCGAAAATTATGATAAAGCTCGAACTTACATTAAAGCTTACAGTGATTTGAGTTGGTTCAAGGGATTAGATGCTGAAGGATTAAATGAGGTAGCCTATTATAAGTACATATCAGAGCCAAATCTCTTAGAAGTAGAAGTGCTTTCCGGAAATATTCAATTCATAGATCGTTATGTTTCTTTCCTTTTATCCAACACTAAAGAAGTTCTACCGGGACTGATAACTTTGTTAAAGACAGCTACTAATTTCAACTTAAACATTGAATCTCATTTAGAACTTTTCTCTAATAGTATTTCAAAATTTGAGGATACCGCTGCTGATGAAATTATAATAAATTCCTACCAAGAAACTTTTTTTATTAATATGATCAGATATAAAACAAAAATTCAAGATTATAATACAGCTATCAAATATAGCATGAAATTATTAGATTCTGCAGAGGTCACAAACTCTGATAAAATCTTTAAACAAGCAGTAGTATACTTCGAATCATTACGTTCATGTGCTGATGCTACTCAGATTAAAGATTTTGAAGAGAAAATAATAAATTTCAAAGAAAGGGTTGAGTCTCTATGAAAAAATTTGCCGTCTCTTTATTGTTGGTCCTCACTATCGTCAGCATTGCGCCAGCACTGCCAAGTACCTCACCAGTGGTCTTATTCCACGGAGCAGAACATTAATATCAGAAGTACAGCGCGGGTTAGGAGATTGCTCCTAACCTGTTTTTTATGAAGTGCATTATGTAGTTATTGCAATAACATCCTCCATCTTGAACCAATCCCACTCCTCCTCCGACCAGCGGAGTTTAATTCCCTGTTGTTTATCCAGCTTCATCACAATACCTCGTTTTAATATATTCTCCATGGGATCAAACAGAGTGAGTGTAATCGGGCTGTGCTCTTCCATCGAACGATATAACAATATTTCAAAGCGCTCTATCTCCTGTAGATCTAGAGTGGGTTTTTCACGACGTTCCTGCTCATTATTGTCATCTATAATCCGGTTTTTATGTTCGGGCAATATCATTCTGCTACACTCCCATACGTTCTCTAATTTTTTCATCATGAAGCTGCCCTCCTAATAATCCGTCCAGTAGTTCGTTTTACTACCATCTATCCCCCATTGGAGTTCTTGTGGCTCTGACTTTCTCTTTTTAAACCTAGGGTCAATCCTTTCCCAGCCTTCAATAATTCGGGCGCTCTCGGGTGGAGTGTGTGGGGTCCATTCTATATATTTTTCGTTAACTAATTCCCTAAGCCCACTAATGATCTTATCTGGTGTCCGTCCACTCTTGATCTCTAACTCCTGTAGAGTTGGCATATGAGCATGATGCACGGCAGAGTGGCGCATGATCATTAGTAGCTTTCGGGCGGTGTCACTAAGCATAGCGCTTTTTTTGCACAGGCTGCCAAGCAAGAATATTAGCCTCCAGAAATACGCGCGGTGCTCCGGTTGATAAGCAAGTTGCGCGAATATATCCCCCACGAATCCCTTTCACATCAATTTTCCGTTGAGATATCTTACCTGATTTATCTTGATACACTATTTCAATGGTTTGACCGATGCTTATTTGCATAATTACTCACCTTCCAAGGATAAGAACATTTGTTTGTATTATAACCAAACGTACGTTCGTTAATCAATGTAAAAATATCCCGTCAGGCATGAATTATTACATACAAAGTCATCGCTCAGGTTTATAATTTGTTCTATAAGCATTTATTGCATTTCCGCAAACAAACTAAGGAGTATGAGTGTTTTTTATATGTTATAGGGGGAAACGAATATTAGGACCGATGACTGAGGCTGAAGCTATGCGTGAATGGTTTACTCTCTCCGGTACAGTGAAGGAGATTTATATCATTGAGGTAGATGAGAACGATAAGGTAAGACGTCAGATCGGACCCACTAAGAAAAAAAAGAAATAAATATAAAGGGAAAAAACGTAAAAACACCCCGCCGACCCATTAAGGTTGACGAGGCTGTTTTTAATTTTTAAAAAGGAAACTGAGTAAGCGAGACTATTAACAATACAATCCCAACAATCGAGGATAGCACAGCCATTTTATCTTTCGTTTTCAAATACAATGCCGCTCCATTAAATATTAAAGCTCCGCACATCCCCAGCATAGTCCAAGACACTATCACTTGATCCTGGCCGCGGAAAAATGTGATTCCCAGAATGATTGTTGCTGCACTGAATAAAATACCGCACACTCTTAGTACTTTCAGCAAAATGCTCACCTCCGACAAATAAAACACGCTAATCTAATATATTGGTTCCGCCATAAATTATAATTCATAGATTACTATTCCTATATCTGGTAGAATTAATTAGCAATTATTAGCAGATTTAGGGGGATATAAAATTGAACAAAAAAGCTTTTTTATGTATCGTGGCAACTATTGTAATCCTTTCAGGATGTGGTAGTTCCACAACAAATTCAGAGAAAAAAAATACAACGTCTACAGGAGTTATACCGTCCGAAGCAACAGCCAGCCCTTCAGAGCCCACTCCTGAGCCAAAAAAGAAACTTACAGCTTCCGAGAAACTGGCTCTCAACTATGTGGAGATTTTCCTCAATGGTTCAGATATCGAAGCGAAAAAGAAATTCGTATCCGAAAATATACTTCCAGATGTACAACCCATTTTCCAAATGGCTGAATCTACTGAGACACCCGAGAATAATAAACTTAAGAACCCTACAGTAATTGAAACAGCTGATTATACGGACAAAGATGGCGGAAAAGATAAACTCGTGCTTATCCAAGGTGAGAAGTCTTCCTCCAATAGCGAACTTATCATTTTTATTAAAGATGACAAAGTTGGTTGGGGGTATTCGTCTAATGACAAAGATAAGGATGCATTTAACGAAGTGAGGAAACTCTTCAAGGAACCTGTAATTAATACTTCAGATTCAGGTAATGCAGGTACAACTGAACAGACTCCTGAAGCGATGCTTAAAGAAATCAGTAATTTTGTCGTTTCAGATATTTGGAATGATGGATTTGTTGATATCAGCTGGTATGCAGGTTCTGGAACTGGCTCTACGGGTCAAACAATAGATATAGATTTTACAATCGAGCAATTAGGAAAAGCGATGAACCAAAAAATGGAATACGATAGTTATATCAGCAACCTTGATGCAAAATATGACTCAATTAAAAGCATCTGGGCTAAGCTCACGGGTGAGATGGATCGTATGTACAAACAAATCCAAGATACGCCTCCTATTGCAAATGATGCAACCACCAAAATAGATACAGGATTATTCACCCAGTACTTGGAAGCCTTTACTGACGAGGTTAACAAATTACCTAATACTTAGATTAAAAAATAACGTCCCTGCCGGCCGCCACGGTTAGCAGGGATTTTGTTCGGCTTTAATGGCTTGCGACTCAAAATAGTAATCCACCAGAGCATAGATGAAACCAGCAATACCGAAAAAAATAATAGCTGTACTACTATTCAAATGGTATTCCCGTATAAAGCGTTCATCGTACACCTCGTAAAAGAAACCATATCCCGCAATACCACTCAATAAGAATATCATTATGCGGTTTACTAAAGGATTAACTATCTTTCGAATAACCCATGATAAAGGAAGCAGTATAACCGGGTAAAGAAGAACTGAAAAGAGGAACACCAGAAAAATAAAAGCAAACCCAATGTTTTGAAAACCGTAATATTCTGTTGTACTTATTTTAGTTCCTTCCCAAAGCTCCAATCCAAAGGCTGCCAGGGTGAATAAAATCGTCGAAATAAACCATAACATTATAGGCTTAACTGCACGCAAAACAATCCCACCATCTTTATGCTTTTTATACTTACAGCCGATTTTTTTAAATTATCATTTCGCACTTGGTTTAGATGGATTACCTTTTTACCTTGCTGAATAATTCTTGCATGTAATCTTCCGTCATGTATTCTCTAAACTCTTTGTCTAATAAGTATATTTCATCTTGATTTATCCATTGGTAGTTAAAAATAGTCCCATAGTCTTCACCTTCTCCTTCTCCAGTGAAGCTCCACTTTTCAGGTAATCTCGTTTCTGGAATTAGAAGGTAGTCATGTCTTTCGACATTCGCATCTATAAAATCCTTATAATAATATTGTGTGCCTATTTTCTTTACTAATTTAAATTGTTTAAGTCCACTTTCTTCTTGAATTTCCCTGAATAACGCTTCTTCTTCTGTTTCCCCGGCATCGATATTTCCACCTACTAATCTAAAGGGTACTTCTGGTTCATTAAGATAGACTAATAAGGTCTTTTCTCCAACTTCATTGTCTTGCAAAATAAATCCGTATACCTTCTTTCTAATCGGTTTTCCTATCTTCATCGTGACACCTCATATCTTCAACATCTCTTCTGGGACTAAGTGGCTCTTCTAATATTGTTTTTCGATCTCCACACTATTTTTTTGTGCCCATTTATTTAATAGTGTAAAAATATCTTTTGCTTCATCCTTATTTACCTGTATCGTAATTATTTTTTTCTTTTTTCGAGCCGGAATTATATGAAAAAATATTGAAATAGGATTATGAATCACAATTTTTTTCAAGGAACCACACGTAATATTTGTTTCACCAATTACTACACTATCATCTAGTACTTCAAGTTTATGCTTTTCCTTTTGACTTTTTAACGAAATAAATAGAAAAGGAAAAACTGGCAGGACAAAAAATAAATAATAATAAACACTAAGATCAAAAAACACATTCAAACCTACGTATAAAGCATTGGCTAATAAACAATATGAAGTTAAATAAGGATATTTTTTACTATGAGGAAAAGTTACCAGCATTCTATTGCTATTGTTTGTGTCCAACATACTTACACCTCTATTCATCACCTTAATTATTTCACTTTGGATATTATATCATTAATTCCCATATATTATAGTTATGATTTCCCTTTGGAAGGGTTAATTGTCTTTGTAATATGGGTAATCCATCTTCACTTAGTCTGAATCCATGTTATAAAATTAGTATCGAATCTAAGTTGTCGAGTCGATAACCCTCCAGGGATAAATATCAAATCATAGGCTGACAGATCAGGGGAAACCTGGTTTATTTTCAACGTCAATCCTCGATCATCCGTGACTTCTTCCTTGTTGGAACAAAAATCCCACGATACATTTTCTATCGCCTTTAGAACTCCCATCCGGGTAACCGCATCGTAAAAACCAACAAAATCTAACGTGGTCATCCCATCAAATAGAATATAAGCCATCCTCATCATTTTCATTCTACACACTCCTTCGATACTTTTCGGCGAAATTCATTGGGGGTGATCCCGTATTCATTTTTAAAAACACGATAGAAAGAACGCAAACTGTTGAATCCGGAATCAAACGCGATATCCGTGACCGGATGGGTAGTGGATAACAGCAGCATATGAGCAAAGGCTACCCGTTGGCCATTGATGTAATCACGAAATGAAATGTGAAACTGCTCAGAAAAGATTCGGGAAATGATAAATTTACTAATGCCAAGCTCTCTTGAAAGCGTATTCAGATTTATGTGATCTAAAAAATGCATGTCGATGTAAGCTAGGATTTTGGGGACGAGATCCATTTCTTTTTTGTAGTCTACTTTTTTCATTAGCAGTAACGGCAGCGCGTGCCCTAATACTACAGAGGTATAAGCCTTGAGCAGACGAACATCACATTGTTCTTTATATAGTTTATACAAGGTTGCCAACAGATCTTGAAGCACCTTTTGTTTCGAAACTATAGGGTTATCCGGAACATGATTAAGCAAATCCCCCGCAAAATCCCCCGGAAAAGTGGCGTCAAAAAAGAACAGCAGGATCTGGCTTTTCTCTAGGGTTTTGTAGCTGTGAGGTTGATTGGAGAAAATAATCGCTATGTCTCCTTCAGACAAATCATACTCTTTTCCATTGATGTTGATATTGATTTTGCCGGACAAAACCATTGTTATCTCTACATTTTTGTGTAGATGAAGAGGATAAGTGTTATTGGTAGAAATAAAGGAGTGAAACGCCTGGTCACGATGCTGATATTTAATATTCATGTTTTTCTCCCTATCGTCATGGAATGCCAAGCACTATAGCTGCTGTAATACTAAGAACATAATATGAATTTGTTCGTTTACGCAAGAACCAAAGAGCAATAGTTGGCACAAAAAAAGATTTTTTTGGCAGGTAAATACGCCCTAAAAGTTTTAAAGTATTACCAGTAAGCTGCTTGTCGCAGACCAGTAACATTTCACTGAGAGGAGGAAGTATAACAGGAACAGCATTCAGCGATAAGACTGTATCCATGTTATACGTCAAAAAGATGAAATGGAAGAGTAAAAAATCAGGTAAGGTTATAGGTGTCTTATTGAGTTTTTCGGTAGCGTTTTCATTTTTAGGAGGTCACACACTTGCAGCTTCAGGGCAGGCAGACGGAGACAAAAGTTTTACGGGTGCCTCTATTCTTGCTTTTCCTGGCGCGGAAGGTGGCGGCGCCTATACAAGCGGTGGTCGAGGGGGCGATGTATACATCGTAACTACCCTTGAAGATTACGCTGTAAAAGACAAACCGATTGCAGGGTCCCTTCGCTATGGAATTTTATCTACGCCTAAAGAGGGTCGTACCATTGTTTTTCATGTTTCCGGAACGATTGAACTGAAGAGCACGTTAAGTCTCAATAATATTAAAAACCTGACCATCGCTGGACAAACCGCTCCAGGCAACGGAATTACCATTGCAGGTTGGGATACCAATATCAGCAATTCAGAGAATATCATTATTCGGTACACCGCTTTCCGTCCGGGTGCCACTAATGTGTATAATGGCAGTGATTCAATGGATGCGCTTTGGGGGAGAGACAACAACTACTTCCTCATTGACCATTGTTCCTTCAGTTGGAACACAGATGAAACTCTATCTTTATATAGAGGCGAAAATGGCACGATCCAGTGGTCCATTATTTCCGAAAGTCTGACTCTATCCGGGCATTCCAAAGGAAGACATGGCTACGGCGGTATTTCAGGCGGAGACAAAACAACATTCCATCACAATCTGTATGCGAACCATACCTCGCGAAACCCAAGACTAGGCGGAGGTTACGCAGGTGCGGCAGATGCTGATCATGTGGCGGTTGTTCAGTTCTCGAACAATGTAATTTACAATTGGGGCTTTAACGGCACTTATGGTGGAGGTTTTACTTTTACTAACTTTATGAACAATATCGAAATTGCCGGCCCAGGTACAAGAGAGAATGTAACTAACCGAGTGATTGACGCCGGTGAAGCTACCAAGCTGGGCGGTTTCTATATTGCTGGAAACAGAATTAACGGTAAGCTCACAGGCTTACTGAATGATTCTTCAGATTATGTGAAATTTTCTGGCGTACAGAGTGGTGAACAAAAGACGACCCTCGCAGCCACACCATATCTTTCCGCGGACAGTACTGGAGTTAACCATGGTATTACCAATAAAGCATTTGATAATTATGTTAAGTCCGGCGTAAAGCAAGCGAATGAATCACTATTAAAAAGCATTCTGCAACAAGCGGGCGCTACCTATCCACGTCGCGATGCTATCGATGCAAGAATTGTGGCAGAAGTCGAGCAGAACTCGGGAAGATATATCAACACTGAACATGAAGTCGGGGGTTACATTTCAGACTTTGGCGTCATTGAGGCACAATATGATAAGCAATTTGACACTAATAAAAATGGAATAGACGACAAGTGGGAAAAGAAAAATAAAATCTGGGGCAGCAAGGATGCATACAAAACGGTTACTAAAAATGGTTACACCTGGCTTGAGCTTTATATTAACGGCCTAGTTGATATGAAACACGTCGCCGAAAACCCTGATGCTAAGCTTTTAGCGCCAGAAAACAATGCACAATTTGTTACCGGGAAAGAGGTCGTAGTTAAAATCAATGCTTCCCCTAGATCCGGAAACAAAATAAAAAAAGTTGCTGTATATAATGGTTCTAAATATCTTGGGGAAGCAGTCAAAAAAGGCAACACATACACATATACCCTCAAGAATTTAACGGATGCTTCCTACTATATTTCTGCAAGAGTGACCGATACCCAAGGAAATGAGACGCAGACCACAGCCACTAACATCCATATCAATGCTGCTACCTCTTCCCTGGCTGGAAAGGGTTGGACTACAGCAGATATCGGTGATCCGAACATTAAGGGTTCCGGAAGTATGACAAATGATGTGCTTACCGTTAAAGGCAACGGAAAGCTTGGAAAAAGTGAAGGTGGCACAGAACGATCCGAAGCAAACAATGCAACCAAAGATGACTTCCACTTCGTGTATAAAGAAATGAACGGAGATATGGAATTTACCGCGAAGCTCGAAGAAATCGGGGCCGTTGACAACCATGCCTTCACCGGGCTAATGATCCGCGATGACTTGAATAAAGACAGCGCCGCCGCGGCCCTTGGTATCTCCTATGTGAAGTTGTCCAAAGAGACCAGCTGGTCATCTTATCTGACGGGCAGAAACATTAAGGGCGGAGGATTTGATGAATTAACTGAAACTTTAGACAGCGTATCTGCTGCTGAAAAAGCTGGCATTCAACTTCTTTCAGATATTCCATTTAAAATTAATGGTGTGGAGCAAGGGTATTGGCTCAAGCTTGGCCGTAAGGGAGATGTTTTCTATGCTTACGGATCAACGGACGGAAAAGACTGGAAGCTAATTGGCGAGCGAACTATTGTTATGGATGGTTCGGTATATGTCGGATTCGCCGTTGACAGCAATGATGTCGCCAATCAGATTGAGCAACTGAACTATGCTAAGTTCTCTAACCTTACTGTGGAGAATACATTCACTCCAATAGGTGACTCAACGATAAATAAATAGTGTCTGTTCTTCTACACAGTTCCAAAAAAACGGAAGCCAGTAAAACGGCTTCCGTTTTTTTATTGATATCCGACTGGACCAGCACAATATATTGCCTGATTCTCTGTTCACTATGGCTTTAAAGTTTTTTCTTTAACATTACTTCATCATCCTTAACATACCCGCTCAATTCATACGCTTTAATGGCTACACGATTATCTTCTCCTGTTAAAATCTTAACTGTTTTGACTCCACGAGAATAAAGCTGACTTTCCAGAAAAGAAATTAGTGCAGTAGCGACACCATTCCTACGAGCTGACTCTTTTACATACATTTCAGTAATTTCACCATATGCTTCATTATAACAAAATGATTTCAAACTTTGAGCACAGCCAAAACCAACCACTTCAGTATTGCTGTTCAAACACTTGATGATCTCCGGCACAGGACGTTTTACTCCACCATTGAACTCAAGATTTAACCTAGACAAAACATCCGCGTTACATATCGTTGCTAGCCTAACATTTGGAAGCATTCTCTTCCCCCTCTACAATGTTCCCTTTTCAAGAACATACTCTTCATTGGAATTTTTTAAAACGATATCAAATTTATGATGATAAGAATGCATAAACAACTCATATTGCATCCTACGCTGTTCATGGGATTTTCTTAAATAATTAATATCTGTTCCTCTTTCAGAAACATCACGTATACTCCTTCTCATCAACTCAGTTTCTCCATCCGTGTATAAGTAGATTTTCAGATCATACAAATTCGGATCAGTAAAGGCAACGCTCATGCCTTCTACAATATTCACCTTGTTTTGTGAAGATATGAACATACTTTTTGTATAGTCTGTGCCAATTGTGTAAAAATCCAACCCATCCCTCAACATATGAATGTCTCTCTCTAAAGCAAATATATGATGAGCAGCAGGATGACAAGCTGTCACTTTATCGTGATAATGTACATTCTTATATTCATAGTCGATAGAAGTGTATTTTCTAAGACTAGATTCAACAATATAGGGGTCTGTATTAATATAATTCACATCATCCTGCTGCAAAAGCTTTAAAAGATTATGAGCAAACGTTGTTTTTCCAGATGCACCATGACCCGAAATCCCAATGATGAATCTATTAGCCTCACCGCTAATCAAATTAGCTATCTTATGTAACACCTTGTCCATATTATTAGCCCCTCTCCCTACTCGATCCTATGTATTCCTTACTCCGCTATGGTTTAGCACATTAAAATCAATGGTGCATTTTATATAAAGAAATTTATTAGAAAGGGGTAGATCTTCCATGGCTACTCGTCAGCCAGATTTAGTATTGATCAGTTGGAGCAGAAATCCTTTGGTTGCTGGATCAGCACGTAGGATTATTGCCGCCCGTGTTATTGGAAATGCCGTGCCGTGCAGACCTAGCTTGAGACCCAACGGATTGCTTAACACCGCTTTGGCTTGCTTATTAGACAACGATGTTGGTTTTAAAGTGGTCTTTCGTAAAAAAACTTCAAGCATTAGCGGATATATTTTGTTACAACGTAACTAATAGGTTTAGGGGGCAGTGAAAATTGCTGCTCTCTTTTTCCTGTGTATCTCATTGCACTTAAAGTCCAATCAATCCTAGAAAATGGTGTGTATAATTTATTAGAAACTGAATCTGATTGAAAATGGGTGAGTCCATGAAATTACAAGCTGTGAAAAAAAGCTATGATTTAATAGTAAGCTTAGGGATGTCTTGTGCTCCTGCTATAAATCTGCAAAGAAATAGCTTGAGGAAATTCTCCATGCCGCTCGACTGGATGGTTTCTTATTCATTGGCTGATGTAAATAGACTTTATAAGAATAGATTTCAAAATTTCATGGAATTAATAAATCTGCAAATTCTTGATGAAACACATTTTTTTCTGGAGGATGGATTACCAGTCTATCCTAATGGGAATAAAAATGCACTAGTGAAATCCTATTTTATTCAGGATACTTTATATAACATTATCTCAGTTCATGATTTTCCAATCCACCAAGGTAAACACTGGTCTATAACCTATCCTTCGTATAAAGCGAAGCTGGAATTACGAATTAATAGATTTTGGGACAAGTTAATCCACAGTAAAAAAACTTTATTCATTAGATGGTTTGCCTCATATGAACAGGCTGTAGAGCTACAGTCAATTTTGTCTGATTTATTAAAACCGAACGAATTTATTATTCTTATTCTTATTCCCGTTCGTGAATCAATCTCGGTACAAGAATTAAATTGGAACATAAGTGATATTTGTGTGTTAGAAGTTCCTGAGGATATGAACGATTATGATAGCTGGGATTATATTTTGAAAGACATACACGTAACTAATAACTAATTTCGCTTTGATCGATCATATGATTAATTATTTCCTCTGCTGCAAAAACATATGGATACAAATACAGCCTACTGATGCTGACCAATAAAGCAATAGGGTTACTAATTCCAAAATCGTATTGACTCACATGCGCTGCTGGATTTGCGGGTTCAGGCTCTACAAGATCATACTTCTCCATCAGCCTTTCCTTGGTTCCACTATCTACTACTGTTCCGTTTCCTTTATCCGCAAGGACAGATCCCGATTGAAAACACGCCATGAATAAGACACAGCAAATGGTGAGGATCGCTAGTTTCTTTTTTCGCATCATACATCTCCTAATTCTTTCTGGGTCTCCCCTATAACTTAGAGCCGTTCAAATTATTTCTTGGGTAATCGCAGGAAAACTATGTATTCGACAATCTTGATCAGTATAGATCATATTCCATGAAAATAATGGGAGAAAAAGTCTCGAATTCTATAATACTCCTTTCTATATATAAAAACAAAAGCACCCCACAGCTAAAATTAGCAGGGTACTTTTGGATACTTCGCCGTATTTACAATATCAACATTCCGCTGAGCGGTTTATGGAGTTGGAGTTCCGCCGTTCGCATTCAGTGTTTCGCCACTGATATAGCTAGATTCCTGGCTAGCCAGGAATACATATGCCGGAGCCATCTCCGCAGGCTGTCCCGGACGACCTAGTGGTGTGCTCGACCCGAACTCCTTCAGCACTTCCTCCGGTTGCCCACCCACAACTTGAAGAGGTGTCCATACGGGACCAGGTGCTACTACATTGACGCGAATCCCCTTATCAGCTACTTGCTGAGCGAGAGACTTACTGAATGTATTAATAGCAGCCTTGGTGGTCGCGTAGTCCAAAAGGATCGGTGAGGGATTATAAGCTTGAATAGAAGAAGTGTTAATAATGGTGCTGCCCGGTTGCATATGCTTCACCGCAGCTTTGCACAGCCAGAACATAGCATACACGTTCGTCTTAAATGTGTCGTCAAAATGCTTCGTAGTGAGATCAGCGATGTCTGGAACGAATTGCTGTTTGCCCGCGATATTGGCTAAAATATCAATTCCACCTAGCTCTTTAACCGCAGTATCGACGAGTTGTTCGCAGTATGTCTCATCCTTCAGATCGCCTGGAATGGCGATTGCAGTACGACCCGCTTCCTGCACTAGCTTGACCACCTGCTTTGCATCTTCCTCTTCCTCGGGCATATAAGATAGAACAATATCTGCCCCCTCACGAGCAAAAGCAATAGCAACAGCACGGCCTATACCGCTGTCGGCTCCCGTAACTAACGCTTTACGTCCGGTCAGACGCCCAGTTCCTTTATAGGTATCTTCTCCTGTATCAGGTACTGGATTCATTTTCTTCTGCAGACCCGGCTCCTCTTGTTGCTGCTGAAATTCCGGTCCAGCCTTAGTGTACTGAGTGGTAGGATCTTGCATCGTATATTGGTTAGACATCGATCAATTCCTCCTTTATTTTTAGAATTACATTTTTATATTTTCCGAACTCTTTGTTATGTAAACACAACAAGCACGCCTCTAAACATTCACCTTCAATAACATAGCCTTGAATAGTGCCGCAAAAATACCCCAACCACCTGTCAAGGTGGCTAGGGTATCCCCCGCCTAAAAATAAATATATGGAAGCTCACTTGTTAGTTAGGGAACGCTCCGTATAGTCTGGCGTATACATTAGATAAAGGAGTGATAAATCATGGGCTTTTTTATATTCCTCTTTGTACTATTAGCATTGCTTAATATCTTCTTTCCTCATTTGGGATGGTACATGCGCTATGGCTGGATGATGAAAGGTGATGTAGAACCCAGTGATGCCTATTTATTAATGACTCGCATCAGCAGTATAGTGGCACTTATTATCCTCTTTTTTATCTGGACTAGTTTCTGACTTACCCTAACGCTCTTAACACATCTTCAATCTTGCGCTGATGCGACAATACCCCATAATTCATCCAGGCCATAAAATCCACCTCATATACACAACGATTACGAACAGCGGGCAGATTGCGCCAAAGCGGTGTATCCAACAGCTCCCGTCCTTCTCCTTCCTGTCGATCAAAGGTAATGAACAAATGATCTGCAGTGAGGCTCGCAAGCTCTTCTCTTGTTAGGCTCACCCGCTTCTGTCCACGAGTCAACTTCGGAACCAAGGCATGGGGCTGCAAACCTAAATCATCATGGAGTACGCTACCTGTATACCCCAATTGCCCGCATCCATAGAGATTGATTCCGTAGGAAGATATTCTTAGGCATGCTACAGTCTGCCCTTGGACAGAACGGTTTAGCACTCGTCTAGCTTGCTGCGCCCGATGCTCATAATTGCCGATCACTTCCTGGACACGATCCGTTCTGCCAAAGACGGCTGCTGCGGAAAATAACGTGGCCCGCCAATCCTCTTGATGAAAAGGCAGCTTGAACAACGGAGCAATTTGGCTGCACTCATCCAGGTGCCAACGCTGAAAGCCATCATCCAGCAGGATCAGTTCGGGCATGTACTGGGAGAGCTCCTGCCAATTGCCAGTCGAAATATCCACTGCAGGCACATCGAGGAGGGACAGATACTCTTGCTTCCCCCACTGAGCGTGAGAATATTGCGCCACCGGTGTAATATCCAGAGCCAGCAGATAGTCTTCCAGAAAAGGAGCGAACACCCGCAGCCCTTCCTGATGGAAGCTTCTGTATTGGCCGGGCGTAACGCCCACCGATCTTTTGAAACGCCGGTTAAAATAATACTCATTGCTATACCCTACAGATAACGCGATGTCATGCATACGGTCATTCGTAAGCAGCAACTGCTGCTGCGCCCTTTCAATACGAAGTCCGTTCAAATGCTCTAAGGGAATCCGCCCTGTCACTTCTTTAAAAATCTGTGTGTAGCGGGCACGTGTAATGCCTGCCACTTCAGCTAATTGATCGACGGTTATGGCGTGATTGTAGTGTTCCTGCATATAGCGGATGGAACGCTGTACCGCCTCATGGGCTCCTTTCATCTGGATGACAGAGGAATTTGCCCGCATGATCAGCAGCAGTAACTCTTGAAAGCGGGTATGGCCTGCGAACCATTCAATCTCTTCCGTACTTCTGCGACTATGATAGATAGCCTCCAGCAGTAATGCACATTGTGAAAAAGGTCTGCAGCTTAGCGGGCCGGACTGGAGAATTCCTTCTTTAGTCCCCTTTTCCATTCCACTCTGCCTGCTTCCCCCCGTTTCGATGACTTCAAACGTAAGCCTATAGAAGCTAAGTCCTCGCTCCTCGGCATTGATTTTGCTTATTAGCCCAGGTTCGAACAAGAACCCGACACCTTTTTCCAGAGGAAAACGCTTCTCCTCGGCTTCTAACCATCCCTGTCCTTCCGATACAATGATCAGGGTATGATTTTGAAACACTAAGGTCTGTCCGTTCACCGATAAGGATTGGGCTTCTATGTTAATCAAGCTATAGAATAGCCTCTTTTTATTGCTGTCTTGTAAATCTTCTGCCATTCTAGCGCCCTCCAATTGAGAACCATTTTCATTCACTTTACTATAGTTTAGAATAAAAAAGAAGGTCTATCAACTATGCTGATAGACCTTCTTTATGCTATTCCTTACGACGGCTGCCGTTTTATTTCACCATAGCTTTCAGCAAGTCATCAAGCTTCATCGAATTGGCTGTGATGGCACCAGTCTGCCAGTGGGAACGTTCCATTCTATAAACATTCCCGTTCTTCACCGCCGGCAGGCTCTTCCACAACGGGCCATCAAGGATTTGAGTCGCTTCCTGATTCCCTTCAGTATCCCAGCCCCCGTTGTCAGGGAACACAATGATATGATCCGCTTCGAGCTGAGGGATAAGCTCTTCGGAGATAATAGATTGATATTCGGTCATTTCTGCCGCCATAGGCACAGGTGTCAGGCCAAATTGAGAATAAATTACACCGGTGAAACGGTTTTTAACACCGAATAGAGCAAAGGTTTTATCCGCTACGTTGAGCCGGATCACTGCTACTTTTTCCTGACCTAGGGCCTGTTGCAGCTTAGCTTTCCCCTCTGCCACTTTCTGATCGTACGCTGCAAGGACAGATTCCGCCTTCTCCGGAATACCGAGGGCATCTGCAATAGCCGTAAGCACTTGTCTTGAGTCTTGCAACACCGCCTCAGGTAGACGATAGGTTGGTGCTATCTTGGAATATTGTTCATATTTCGCCGCATCCGCACCTCCATCCACAATAATCAAGTCAGGGTCTTTTTCCAGCAACACTTCCATACTACCGGTAATATCAAATTCTGGTACATCAAGATTTAAATAATCCTGTTTGCCCCAGCTTGGATGATACCACTGCACCACCGGGGTAATGCCCAATGCCTTCAAATAATCTTCAACATAGATCCCGGCTACCCGTTGCGGTTTAATTGGAATTTCAACATCCCCGAATTCCCCGGCAATCGTCCGAGTTGCACCCTCTTCTGCGGCATTTCCATTTCCTTCAGTTGGTGCGCTAGTGCTCGCTGAGGTAGATTCCTCTGCATTCTGTGTCTTAGCAACGTTTTCTTTCGCAGTATTGCTATTCGTTCCGCATGCTGCCAGCGCAGTTATTGCCATTATAAGTACCGCTGCCCATAAAAACTTCTGACCCCATCTTGCCATTGATCCCTTCACTCCTATGCTTTATTGTCATTGATTATCATTCTCAATAACCTTTATCACAATAGTAGCATGACTTTCATAGCTTTCAATGCACTTTCTCCGCAAAAAACTTATACAAACTATTTCTAGTTGTTCTGCTCTATCATTATTCGGTAGGATTCTTCTTCTATTAAAAATATGTCATCCTTTATTAATTTAATCGCAAAATTTCTTATTTTACGATTGATTTATACGATGCTTTCGCTTACAATAAACTCATAAACGCGCGTTTATGAAAAGAGGGGAAACATGCGCAGCGAAGATATTGCTAAGTTGGCCGGGGTTTCCCGAAGTACGGTATCCCGCGTGATCAACAACTATTCCAATGTTCCTGAAGAAACCCGGGCCAAAGTGCTGCGGGTGATTGAGCAACATCAGTACGAACCGAACAGCTTTGCACGGGCTCTGGCCGGTAAGAAAACCGATACCATCGGATTGTTCGCCATCAGTATGAACGAGAAAGAGAACACTACCCGAATTTATCAGAACAATTACTTTGCACCATTCGTCGATGCCGTAGTCGACACGTCGAATGCCCGCGGATGTTACGTTCTGATTCATACGGTATACTCTCCGGACGATTTTCTGAAGGTAAAACAAGCTTTTCTGCAAAAACGGATTGACGGTGGTATAATTGTCGGCACTCAGAAGGATATTAATATCGTCCGCGAAATGGTGGGACTCGATTCTCCGCTAGTACTGATTGATTATGATATCTCAGAGATTATGTCGGAGCATCTTGACCGCAATCATTTGGCCATTGTGAATTCCAAAGATTACGAGGGCACCACAGAAGTGATTGAACATTTAATCTCCTTAGGCCATCAAGAGATCGGCATCATCTGTGGGCAAATGAATACGTACTCTGGTCGAGAACGCTACACGGCCTATGAGGACACGCTGAAAAAACATGGTCTGCCTATGAATGAAAAGTTTATTCTTAAGGGTGATTTTCTGAAAGAGACGGCTTATGAAGAGGTCAAGAAGCTGCTTGCTTCTGGTGAACCTTTGCCGACTGCCTTTTTCTCTTCCAACGATGACATGGCTATTTCAGCGATGGAAGCGTTCTCCGAACATGGAATCATTGTCCCTGAGGATATCTCCATTGCGGGTTTCGATGACATTCAGCTGGCATCCCGTATTCAGCCTAAGCTGACCTCTGTACGCTTGCCGATTTATGAAATGTCCAAGGCTGCAGTGGAAAAAGTAATCGAGCTGTGTGATTCACAGCAGCCGACTTTCAGCACGATCAGCTTTCCAGCTCGTTTAGTGGAGAGAGATTCCTGTCAACCGCCGAAGAAGTAGCACAGATTCATCATTCACTGAAGAATACATATTTTTCTGTGGAGCTGCTATCATTGGGTCTCGAAATCACTGCCTAATACTATCTTTTAGAAACAACGGAAAGAATCCCTTCCCTCGAGGGAATTTTTCCTGAAACTTATAAACGCGCGTTCACAATCGAAAGGAGACTTTCTCACATGAAATTCGGTACCTTTGACGACACTCGTAAAGAGTATGTAATTAACACACCAAAAACACCTTACCCTTGGATTAACTACCTTGGTAATGAACAATTTTTCGGACTTATTTCTAATACTGCTGGTGGCTATACCTTCTATAGAGACGCTCGTCTCAGAAGATTGACCCGTTACCGTTACAACAATATCCCAATGGATGCTGGCGGCCGTTACTACTATCTTTATGATGATGGTGATTTCTGGACTCCAGGCTGGATGCCAGTAAAACGTGATCTGGACTTCTACGAATGCCGTCACGGTCTTGGCTACACCTCCATTACTGGTGAACGCAACGGTATCTCTGTAAACCAGCTTGCTTTTGTACCTATGGGTCATAACGCTGAAGTACATCGTCTTGTAGTGAAAAACACGGGTTCCGCGAAGAAATCCGTTAAACTGTTCTCTTTTGCAGAGTTCTGTCTTTGGAATGCACAAGATGATATGACTAACTTCCAACGCAATCTCAGCACTGGTGAGGTTGAAGTGAAGGGTTCTGTTATCTATCACAAAACAGAATACCGTGAGCGCAGAAACCACTACGCTTTCTACTCTGTTAACAAAGAAATCGCCGGCTTTGATACTGACCGCGAAGCTTTCGTAGGGATGTACAATGGTCTGGAAAGCCCGCAAGCTGTTGCTGCAGGTGAACCAACTAACTCGGTAGCGAGCGGCTGGTCCCCTATCGGATCGCACGCCCTGAACATTACTCTGGAGCCGGGCGAAGAGCAAAGCTTCATCTTTGTCCTTGGTTACATTGAAAACCCAGAAGAAGACAAATGGGAATCTCTGAACGTAATCAACAAAAAACCAGCAGAGGCTATGATCGAGCAATTTGCTACAGACGCTCAAGTGGACGCTGCTTTGGCTGCACTGGCTGCACACTGGGATAACCTGTTGTCCAAATATCAAATCCAAAGTGGCGACGACAAGTTGAACCGTATGGTTAACATCTGGAATCCATATCAATGTATGGTTACCTTCAACATGTCCCGTTCCGCTTCTTACTTTGAATCCGGTATTGGCCGTGGTATGGGCTTCCGCGATTCTAACCAAGACTTGCTCGGATTTGTGCACCAAATTCCTGAACGTGCTAAAGAACGTATTCTCGATATCGCCGCTACACAATTTGAAGACGGCAGTGCCTATCACCAATACCAGCCGCTCACCAAAAAAGGTAACAATGAAGTCGGTACCGGCTTTAATGATGACCCGCTTTGGTTGATCCTTGGCACAGCTGCTTACATCAAAGAAACTGGCGACACATCGATTCTTGATGAGCAGGTTCCTTTTGACAGTAATCCGGACAACACAGCTACTCTGTTTGAGCACTTGAAACGCTCCTTCGAGCATGTAACTAACAATCTCGGACCTCACGGCTTGCCGCTGATCGGCCGTGCAGACTGGAATGACTGCTTGAACCTGAACTGCTTCTCTACAGAACCAGGCGAATCTTTCCAAACTACTGCCAACATCGAAGGCCGCGTAGCGGAATCCGTATTTATCGCGGGTCTGTTCGTCTTCGTTGGACCGGACTATGCAGAAATCTGCCGGATGCGCGGACTTAATGACGTAGCTACGGATGCAGAAGCTAAGATTGACAACATGCGTGAAATTACACTCACTCACGGTTTCGATGGTGACTGGTTCCTGCGCGCTTATGACCACTATGGCGACAAGATCGGTTCCAAAGAAAACGAAGAAGGTAAAATCTTCATCGAACCACAAGGTATCTGTGTTATGGCCGGTATCGGTGTGGAAGATGGTCAAGCTGAAAAAGCTCTGACTTCCGTGCAAGAGCATTTGGATACTAAATACGGTATCGTATTGCAACAGCCACCATATTCCAAGTACTATCTGAACCTGGGTGAAATTTCTACGTACCCTCCGGGCTACAAAGAAAATGCTGGTATTTTCTGCCACAATAACCCTTGGATCATGATCGCTGAAACTGTACTTGGACATGGCGACAGAGCGTTTGAAATTTACGCTAAAATTGCTCCTGCTTACTTGGAGGACATCAGTGAAATTCACCGTACTGAACCTTATGTATACTCGCAAATGATCGCAGGTAAAGATGCCGTTCGCCACGGGGAAGCTAAAAACTCCTGGTTAACTGGTACTGCTGCTTGGAACTATGTAGCGATTACACAATCTATCCTTGGTATTCAAGCGGACTTCAATGGTCTGAAGATCGATCCTTGTATTCCTACAGAGTGGGACAGCTTTGAAATCACCCGTGTCTTCCGTGGAGATACTTATGTGATTCAAATCAAGAACCCGAACCATGTATCCAAAGGTGTAGCTAGTCTTACCTTGGATGGCGCAGCTGTAGAAGGTAACATCATCACTCCTGTTGGAGACGGCGCTGTACACCAAGTAGTTGTAGAACTGGGTTAATATAAAAAATCCGCTCAACCGTTCGTTTGAACGATTGAGCGGAGCGGATCTAAAATTAACAGTAGATGCCCCCTGAAGGATTCAGGGGGCATCTTTTTTTTACCCTTCCACAATATCTGCTCTTAAATCACTCGCAACCTCAAGCATTCTAGGAATCACGGCTTCATTGGCGCCAGAAACATAAATATCGCCCTGATAATGTCTAAATGGGATTGTTGTATCACCATAGCTCCACATAAAGAAATCTCCCTCAATGGACATGGTAGTGGCACCTGTTACTGTAAAAACTGATGTATAGGTGAAATCAGGTTTGGATGCGAAATATTGCTTACACTCTTCTAAAGATAGGGTTGTTGCTGAATCTCCAGCATTCTGCATTGCTCTTGTCATCCGATAACGTTTACTCATTGTGATGCCTCCATTATTATCTGTAAAATGATCAGTTACCTTATCCAGATCAAATATAGCATACAATGAAGGGCAAATCCCATTCCATTTCTAAGTCGAAAATGTTAATATAGCCGTTTTTCATAGCTTTCTTTTAGTGATTTTGAGATATCCTCTGGAGTAACTCCAAGTTTACGGGCATGCTGCGCCAGTATTTTTGATGGATTAGGCAAGACTTCTTTCGCAAGCCAATGATCGTCATCCCACAAACGTGACCGCTTAAAGGCTTTTGCACAATGCATATAACATTCTTCTACTTCCACGCCAATTCCAATGATCGGGACTTTACCATGCGCTTCCATAGGTTTCAATATATCTTCATCCTTAACTATACTCGCGTGCCCATTTATTCTTAATGTTTCTTCAAGTCCGGGGATGATGAATATCAAACCGACTTTTGGGTTCTCAAGTATATTCCGCAAAGAATCAAACCGTCTATTCCCAGGGCGTTCAGGGATCACTAAATGTTTATCATCCAACACGTGAACAAAACCTTCTGCGTCCCCGCGCGGAGAGACATCACAAGCACCGGACGAACCGCTTGTAGCCATAAAAAGCATTGGGGATTTTGAGATATAATCACGGCAATGATGATCTATAACAGTTATGGTTTTGTTGTTAACCAATTCGCTTGGGTACCCAAATAAAGACCTTAGCTCTTCTTCTGACTCTATAACTTTTTCGAAAAAGTTTGACTTCATACTTCTCCCTCTCTCAACTTAATAAGCCCCAATGTTCTTATTTTTGCTCAAATATCCGCTTAATAATTGGGCGAAATTTTTTCTTGTTGATTCATCCGATAACTTCCCAAAAGTACCATACAGATTATCCCCATGATATCTTGGAAACACATGTAAATGATAATGCCATACATCTTGGCTGCCATCCGGCTCATTATGTTGTCTAGAAGAAACGCCATCACATTTATAAACTTCTTTAAGACCTTTAGCAATTTCAATTTCCAGCTCATGTATCCGGTTTGAGATCTCAACCTCCAATGTGTAAATATTCTCGATATGCTGATTAGGGATGATTAGAACATGCCCTTCATTATTCGGATACCAATGAGAAGCAATAAAAGCCGTTATGTAATGATCTTTATAAATAATATCCGCTTGCTTAGAATGCACATCTTCATTTTCAATGCCCGAAACCAACAAACAAAAGGGACAAGTATAACCCTCTGGAGCATGATTATAAATATAGCCCGCCTCCACTGTTATAGGATTTAAGAATATTTCTATGTTTCTTCTAATTTCGCCATTTCGCGTGTGTTCTCCTTTTTGCAAAAAGAAAAGGACAGACTGTAAATTACAGCTGTCCTCATCGGTAAATGTTGATAAACTACAGCCATTCCCGAGATCTATGTCTACCTATAACTTAAACGCTGGCTTCCGGAATCCATACCTTCATTTCACCACTGCCACGATTTCCCCATAAGTAATACGGAACCGCCTTAACCTTTACGGTTTGAACTGGTGCTTTGACTCTGCTGTAAAGCTCACCACTCCAGCCCTCTTTATCTACACGTAGCCCCTCTGCCTCGACAACAACAGCGCCGCCGAGCAATGTCTCATCAAAAGCCGCAGGAAGTTCACTGCCTTCTTTTAAGGAAATCGAGCTTAACGGCTCACCATTATCGATACTTTCAAGACAATACACAAGAGGTCCACGCTGAATCGTTACTTTTTGAGCATCAGCACGCAAACTTGGATGTGCGTAGATACGATGTGCCTCCATAGGGTCATGCACTTCGATTACATCTCCTGCTCTCCACAGTCTCCGGATAACGAGGTATCCCTGCTCGATGTTCTCAGCAGTATTCATTGCTTCACCGTTGACTCTGATCTCCATTCCTTGGCTCCAAGATGGAATCCGCAAGGCAATCCCAAACTCTGCTTCCGCTGCGGGATTAATCTTCAACGAGACTTTACCTTCCCATGGATAGTTACTCTCTTGCTGAATCGCAATATCTGTTCCACCCAGCTTTGTTGTCAGCTCACTGCCAATATACAAATTCGTATAGAGCGTATCACCATGGATCGTATAGATATATTGATTAAGCGAAGTCAGCAGACGCGCCACATTCGGAGGACAGCAAGCGCAGCCAAACCAACCTTGGCGCTCGGACTTCACATGATGTTTATCTGGATTGCAGCTGCATGCCTTAGGCCATACTTCCAGTGGATTCACATAAAAATAGTGCTTACCATCCTGTGCCATTGAACCCAACACATTGTTATAAAGCGCCCGCTCCATCACGTCGGCATAACGTGCATCCGGCGATATTCTCAGCATCCGCTGTGCAAAAAAGATCAACCCAATAGATGCACAAGTCTCTGCGTACACCGAATCGTTAGGCAGATCATAATCGAAGGTGAAAGCCTCACCCCGATGCGTAGATCCGATCCCGCCAGTAATGTACATTTGCTTAGTAGTGATGTTATTCCACAGTCTCTCGCATGCTTCGCGAAGGGTGTCATCTCCCGTAAGTGCGGCTAGATCAGCCATAGCAGTATACATATAAACCGCACGCACAGCGTGTCCTACAGCCACTTCCTGTTCTCTTACCGGAAGATGACTTTGGTAATATTTTAAATCTAAATTCTCCTTCTGACCTGTAAAAAAATTGATACTACCCAGATTATCCCATTGTTGCTTTAGGAAATTCGGCTGTTGACCTCGCTCATTAATAAAAAAGCTGCTGAGCTTCAAATACCGCTCCTCACCTGTGAGCCGATACAGCTTCACGAGCGCAAGCTCAATCTCCTGATGGCCATCATATCCCCGCATTTTGCCTTCTTCCGGACCAAACACAGAATCGATATGATCAACCATTCGGCACATGATGTTGAGCAGTTTTCTTTTGCCTGTAGCCTCGTAATAAGAAACGGCTGCCTCAATGAAATGCCCAGCACAGTACAGCTCGTGGCAATCGTTCAGATTAGTCCAGCGTTTGCCGGGTTCTTTTATCGTAAAATAAGTATTTAAGTACCCGTCTTCCTGCTGCGCTTCTCCAACGAGGTCAATCACTTCATCCGCTTGACGCTCCAGCTCAGGGTCACGTTTGATGCTTAAGGAATAACCTACGGCCTCCAGCCACTTGGCTACATCACTGTCTTGAAATACCCAGCCGTAAAATTCACCGTTCTTCCGGCCCGCAGCAATCTCAAAGTTAGCAATGGCATGACTGGGCTCAGCTCCCGCTGCTTTATCGTGCAATGCCTCGTATTGATACGGGATTACAACATCCTGAACCAGCTTTATATAACTTCCCCAGAAATCATCTTTAATGCTAACGGATTGATCTTTTACAACTTGCTGATCCTGGATCGTTTTATTCATCATCATCTTCCCCTTAGCCTTATTTTATACTCGCTAATTACAATTATAGAGCGTACAATAGATAAAAAATATAATCAGAAGCAACCCCTTTTTTGTACTATTTCACACTCCTAATTCCAAGGACAATTTAAGCTCGGACTACGATAAAAAGAGAGGTAGAACACAGTGAGTCCTTCCTATGTACATTTCGCAGCGCCACCTTTTCCATATTTTCTGGAATGCAATCACACTGTTTATCAACCCGGAGAGCAGCATCCAAATAGAAGCCATATCGGCTTATTTGATCTGATTATTGTAGAGCAAGGTTGCCTATTTATCGGTGAAGAGCATAATCAATGGGAGGTTGCGGCTGGGCATACGCTGCTTCTGCTGCCTGACCGCTATCATTATTCCGTTAAGTCTTGCGAGGAGCTGACTTCGTTTATTTGGATTCATTTTCATACCCTCGCAGATTGGTCAAGCTCTGATGGCGAGCCCGTGTATATCAACCGAGAGACACATTTCCGGCAGTTTCTTACTCATCCATATACCATTCGCATCCCGCAGTTTGGTCCCCTTCCTGATCCCTTTAAACGGAGTGGACAAGCTGAGAAGCTTTTACAGCTGTCCACTGGAAGACGTTCCAGTGCAGTTTGGGAGCAGCAAAGGATTTTTGAAGAAATGCTGCGGATGATGGATCTAGCGCAGCATGATACTTCAGAAAGTCATGCGGTAGAGATCGCCGAGAGGACAGAGACTTATATCCGCAATCATTATGCGGAGCCTCTCTCCAATGCCTCTCTGGCGGATGCGCTGCATTTTCATTATAACTACCTTGCCCGCTGCATGAAACGCGTATATGGACTGACTCCGATGGAGTATTTAACAGATTACCGTTTGGAACAGGCCAAGCTGCTTCTGCTTAAGACAGAGATGCCTATAGCTGCGATCGCAGAACGTATCGGTTTCGAGAGCACCGCCTACTTCTCGCGTCGCTTTACTCAGCAGATCGGAATCTCTCCGCTTCGCTTCCGCAAGCGGTATTCCCGATAACGGCAAAAACAGCATGCCTCATAATTGGAGGCGTGCTGTTTTCGTTGTTAATGCGGTGCGCTGTTGTAGCTTTCTTGTGTGCTGCTGGCTTTCTTCTGCGCTGCTGGCTTTCTTGATCAGCTATGGATTAATTGGACGCGAGATGCTCCTCTAGCTCGGAGAAACTTAGGTAACTATTGTGATGGAGCAGTACTCCGATTGGCAGATTTCTTGTGTACCCGTGATCCGTCCTAAATCCTTCTACTGCTCTTACTTCTTACTTCTTACTTCTTGCTTCTTGATTCTTGCTACTTGCTCCTTGCAATAATTTTACTAGTTTACCTTCCTAGGCGTGGCGCACTCATACTTATCATAGATCAACGGCGATCATGCGGCTCGAACCTCCAAGGCTTATCAGCAAGTAACTCACTGTATAGCCATCACACTACTCTCTGTATCCCCCGGAGATGCGTCTGCTTAATCATCCATTCATAGCATTCCCCGTTGCGGACCGGATTGCAGCTATTTGTGATTTTCGATCCATTTTGCGGCAGTTTCGGACTGTATAGCTCTTATTGCTCATAATTTGCGCAGAAAAGGAGCGCATTTGAACGAATAGCTGCAACTGCGTCCGATAGTGTGACAAAACGAGCGAAATCATGGAAATAAGAGCAACTGAGTCCGAACAGTTGCTAAAAAGAACACCGCCTGCCGAATTTGATCCTAAACGTGCTAGCCATTGTTTAACTAGCTGTCTGGGGCTCAACCTATCTACTCCGTGCGAGAAATTAGTTACCTGTTGCTCAAACTAGCCGCCTACGTCTCGATACCTGCTACCTTTTGCTAGAACTTGATCGTATCGGACCGTATTGCAGCTATTTCAGCATATGGGTTCATTTTGCGAAGGTTTCGGACTGCATAGCTCTTATTGCTCATAATTTGCTCGGAATCGGACTACATTTGTGGGAATAGCTGCAACTGCGTCCGATAGTGTGATAAAACGAGCGAAATCATGGAAATAAGAGCAACTGAGTCCGAACAGTTGCTAAAAAGAACACCGCCTGCCGAATTTGATCCTAATCGTGCTGCCCATTGTTTAAACTAGCTGTCTGGGGCTCAACCTAGCTGTCTAATTCTCGAAATCAGCTACCTTTTGCTCGATCTTGATCGTATCGGACCCTATTGCACCTATTTGTGATTTTCGGCCCATTTTGCAGCAGTTTCGGACTGTATAGCTCTTATTACCCTTGATTTGCGCAGAAAAGGAGCGCATTTGAGCGAATAGCTGCAACTGCGTCCGATAGTGTGATAAAACAAGCGAAATCATGGAAATAAGAGCAACTGAGTCCGAACAGTTGCTGAAAAGAACGCCGCCTGCCAAATTTGCTCCTAAACGTGCTGCCCAGTGCTTAAACTAGCTGTCTAGGGCTCAACCTAGCTACACTGTGCAGAATTAGCT
The DNA here is from genome assembly GCF_037963265.1 of Paenibacillus sp. FSL H7-0943. NCBI lineage: Bacteria > Bacillati > Bacillota > Bacilli > Caryophanales > Paenibacillaceae > Paenibacillus > Paenibacillus sp. FSL H7-0943. The sequence goes on along the minus strand of NZ_CP150148.1, from coordinate 2,744,291 downwards.
ACCTATAGCTCAACCTATCTACTCCGTGTGCGTAATTAGCTACCTATGGCTTAACCTAGCTACTCCGTGCGGAATTATTTACCTATGGCTTAACCTAGCTACTCCGTGCGCAGAATTTGTTACCTGTTACTCAACCTATCTACACCGTGCGTAATTAGCTACCTATGGCTTAACCTAGCTACACTGTGCGGAATTAGCTACCTATGACTTAATCTAGCTACTCCGTGCGCAGAATTTGTTACCTGTTGCATAACCTAGCTGTCTACGTCTCGGAATCAGCTACCTTTTGCTCGATCTTGATCGTATCGGACCCTATTGCAGCTATTTGTGATTTTCGATCCATTTTGCAGCAATTTCGGACTGTATAGCTCTTATTGCTCATAATTTGCTCGCAATCGGACCACATTTGTGGGAATAGCTGCAACTGAGTCCGTTAGCTCGAAAAAATGCCTTGTTACTGCCTAATAAGGTCTTCTGGGTCCGCATGGAGGCTGGGCGTGAATTACTCAAATGTCTGTTGATCGTATCGGACCCTATTGCACCTATTTATGATTTTCGGCCCATTTTTCGGAAATTTCGGACTGTATAGCTCTTATTGCTCATAATTTGCTCGCAATCGGACCACATTTGTGGGAATAGCTGCAACTGGGTCCGTTAGCTCGAAAAAATACCTTGTATCTACCTAATAGCGGCTCCTGGGTCCGCATGATTAGGCCCGAAATCAGTTTTTTTGCTTCACTGCAATTTTTTGGAAGTGACAAGCATATTTATAAGACATGCCTTTAATGTGGAGATGTTAAATATGCAGTCATTATTGAGATACGCGGTCATCCTGATCGGAAGCTTGCTCATTGCAGCAGCAACTAATTTTTTTCTAGTCCCATATAAAATCCTAGATGGGGGAATAATAGGAATAGCCCTCATCATCAATTATTTATCCGATGCCAAAATCGGTATAGCTGTCCTTCTCTGCAGCTTTCCGATTTTCCTGTTAGCCTGGCTGAAGGAACGCGATATCTTTTTCAATAGTGTATTAGGTTTATTGACCTCATCGTTTCTGATTGAGCTTCTCGGTCCTTTGCAGTACCACTTTCTGTATTATTTTGAGTTCGGCTCCATTTCCAGCGCCATTATTGGCGGTTTTTTAATGGGAACGGGTCTTGGGCTTATGCTGCGGTTCAAAGCCAGTACAGGCGGAACGGATCTGCTTGCTCAATATATCAAAAGGTATCTCCCGCTTAACCTTGGACTCATCATTTTTTTGACAGATTTTATAATTATCGGCGCGGGGGGACTCCTGATTTCCAAAGAAACCTTCTTCCACTCCATCCTCACGATTATCGCTGGGGGTGTGGCCACAGGTCTCTGCACCTTGGAGACTGAAGAGAAATGGGAAAAAATATGAATATACACGATCATATGTTCGTATTATAATAATAAGAAAATCATCTACCGTATCTCTACCTCACCTGGAGAGTGTGAATCTATGAATAAAGAGCGTGTTATTTTGTTATCCGATTGTCAGAGCTTTTACGCCTCCGTGGAGAAGGCCTCTAATCCGCAATATAGCAACAAACCGCTTATTGTCGCCGGAGATCCGGCTAGACGAAGCGGGATTGTACTTGCCGCTTGTCCGTTAGCCAAATCTTTTGGCATTACTACCGCTGAGACTTTGAAGGAAGCACTCGCGAAATGCCCCGAAGTAATCGTCGTCAGACCACATATGCAGCAATATATCGATGTTTCCTCCCAAATCACGGACATTCTACGCAAATTCAGTGACCTCGTAGAACCTTATTCCATCGATGAGCAGTTTATTGATATCACCGGCAGCCTCAGCTTATTCGGAAGCCCAAGACAGATCGCTACGACCATTCAGGACTTAATCCGCAGAAATACAGGTGTGCGCGCACGTATCGGTATAGGTTATTCCAAGGTTACCGCCAAAATGGCTTGCGACCTGTGGGCCAAGAAGAACCCGGAGGGTCTATTTACCCTCACTCAGGAAGAGCTTCCAGATGTACTTTGGCCGCTGCCCATTAGTGAGTTGTTTATGGTAGGCCGCCGCATGTCCGCGCACTTCCAAAGCATGGGTCTCACAACGATAGGCCATTTGGCACAGATGCCGCTAAGCGAGCTGAAATGGCGCATGCGGGAGAAATTCCATAAAAAATGCGATATCGATGCCGAGCTATATTGGCGAATTGCCAATGGCATCGACGATAGCCCTGTAAGTCCCGCTACCTATGAAGTTGCACCCAAGAGCGTCGGGCACCAAATGACACTGCCACGGGATTACTATACACTGCAAGAGATCAAGACCATCATTCTGGAGCTCTCAGAGCTGGTGTGCAGGCGCAGCCGCAAACTGAAGGTGCATGGTGCAGTCGTGTCTGTTGGCTGCCAAGGCGCCAGCTTTGATGACCCCAGCGGCTTCTCGAGACAGACTACGATGAGCGATCCTACGAATGCAACCCAGCTGGTATACGAGGCCGCCCTCGCTCTTTTCAAACAGCATTGGGAGGGTCAGCCTGTGCGCCGAATTCATCTAAGCCTGTCCAATCTGTCTGACGAAAGCCAATATCAGCTAACCTTATTTGAGTCGCGCCCCCGCTACCGTGAGCTCGAACGGGCCACTGATGCGCTGAAGAATAAATACGGGGAATCGATCATTGGACGCGCTGCATCGTTCACAGATGCCGGACAACTTAAGGACAGATCCGGAAAGATTGGCGGGCACTATAAATAAACAGTGCATCTTTATACATTTTATTTCTGAAACTATATTAAAATATATCCCATATCGTTTATAATGCTATATTGAGGTTGTTATTTTCACACAATGAAGCGACAATCATAAGTATATACACATAGATATGTAACATTCCAGGGGAGGACCGGAGAAGTTGGAAAGCACGAGCAACACTAACACTACCTATTATGAAATCGTTGATCTCTGTCTTCTTGCTGGCAAGATCATGCTGCAAAACGGTGCAGAAACCTACAGAGTAGAAGATACAATGACACGTATGGCTGCTTCTCTCGGTTTTCCAGGGGCACACAGTTATGTGACGCCAACCGTTATTATGTTCACCACCAATAGAACGGAGCCCGTTAAGTTATATCGGATTGCCGAGCGGACAACAGATCTGCAGAAAGTCTCGGAGGTTAATGATATCTCGCGGCGTCTGAACGAGCGTCAGATTACAGCCGAGGAAGCTCGGACACGATTAGGAGAGGTCGATGATGCCGCACATGCGTATCCGGTATGGCTGCAAATCATAGCAGCGGCGCTTACCGGCGCTTGCTTCACCGTTATGTTTAAGGGCAGCTTGTGGGATGCTCTCCCCGCATTGCCGATTTCCGGGTTAGGTTTTGCTGCGGTTATCTACCTGCATCGTCTTGTGCAGACTAGATTTTTTGCAGAGTTCTCTGCTTCCTTCCTGATCGGACTTCTAGCCTTCTATTCTGTAAAGCTGGGCATAGGTCAAGAAATGGACAAAATCATCATCGGCTCCGTGATGCCTCTAGTACCCGGTCTACTCATTACTAATGCCGTTCGTGATCTGATGGCTGGTCATCTGGTCTCAGGCATATCCAAAGGAGCAGATGCCTTTCTAACTGCTTTTGCGATCGGTACAGGCATTGGGCTTGTACTATCACTATTTTAATTTTCCATGTGAAAGAGGTTAGCCCTTCATGATTTTGCAACTTATAACCAGTTTTATCGCCGCGGCAACCTTCTGTATTTTATTTAATGCGCCTAAGCGCGCTCTACTGCAGTGTGGTTTTGCTGGAATGGTAGGCTGGATGGTGTATGTAATCCTTGATGTAGAGTGTGGGCCTGTTGTTGCTACGTTTGCGGCTACTGTAGTGGTGGGCATCGTCAGCCAGCTGTTTGCCCGATCCTTCAAAATGCCGGTTATTATTTTTAGTGTAGGCGGTATTATCCCACTTGTTCCGGGTGGCCTTGCTTACGATGCTATGCGTAGATTTGTAGAAGAAAACTATAATCTGGCTGTAGAAATCGCTGTTCGGGCATTAATGCTCTCTGGCGCAATTGCGGCTGGACTGGTACTGAGTGAAGTTATCGGACAAATGTTCCGCCGTCGTGCAAGCAAAGCATAACCTTCTTACAACGTCATCTCATAGATTCAAAAAAAAGAAATCGTCTCTTGGTATAATGAGGATCATCCGTCCCTCTTCCAAGAAGCGATTTCTTTGTTTACTATCCTATCTACACAAGTACTGCTACAGGTTCAACCTCCGAATAAATACTATTGATCCGGTTATTTTTAATCCAAGAAAGTCCCACGGTACCTTCACCCGCATGAACAGCCACGGCAGGAATGTAAGTCATAATCTCCGTACGTAAATCAGGCGCCATCTCTTTGATGTCTTCTTCTAGCTTCAGCGCCATTTCTAAATTATTGGAATGCATGATGCACACATCGCTAACAAGTCCAACATCCTGTTTAAAGATATCTAACAGCGCCTGCTTCGTCTTCTTCATCGTGCGGATTTTTTCCACAACAATGACCTTGCCCTCGTCAAAACGCAGCAGCAAATTTATCCGTAGTAATTGACTAAGAATTACCTGTGTACCAGAAACACGCCCACTACGGTGAAGCTGGGACAAGCTTGCAGGAATTAAGTAGAAGGACATATTTTGAATGATATTCTCTATCTTTTCTTTAATCTCTAGGCCAGTAAAGCCCATCTTGTGCCAATGAATACCTCGCGTAATCATTTCCCGAATCGGATAAGCGCCAACCTTGGAATCAATTCCAATAACATTAGCTTCCGCTATTTCAGCACCTTGCATGGAAGCATTGTATGTTCCGCTAAGCCCTGTCGAAAGATGCACCGCGATAATCTCATCATATTCTTCCTTCAACCGTTCGTATAACTCGATAAACTCACCGATTGGCGGCTGTGAGCTGCCTACTTGATCATGCTGACGCATTTTCTCATAGAACTCATCGATCGTAATATCTATATTTTCTTTATAACACTCGTTGTTAATAATCAGACGTAAAGGAACAATATACACATGGTTGTTCTTGGCGAATTCAGGATCGATTGTACATGTACTGTCGGTTACCCAGGCAATTGATTTCATGGTCACTTGTCACTTCTCTCTTTCATGAAAGGAATAGTAGAATGTTTGAAGAGACAAGGGCCACTAAACCTTCTCGGCCAATGAATCACTCTCTCATCCTGTACAATCAACATACGAATAGATCAGCGGTTTAGGAAGTCCTCGTGCGTATTCGTAAATTATACAAGATAACGAGCGATAAGATAGGCAAAACAGGCCGATAATGCAAATTTTATTCAACTTTTTTCAACTTTATTCGACATTATTTCACATTATGTATGACGAATATACCTATCCTAATAGAGACAGTTCATGTTATGTAAAAGCCTAACCACAGCAAAAATATCCCCGTCCCCACCCTCACCGTTCTTACATAAATCAGCGCTTGGTAGTTACATTAATAGGTACTCTTTACAGTTGTTACAGTACGGGGCTAAGTTATGATTGGTCAGATATGGCCCAGCATCTGTCAATTTGTCCAACTTTCCCTGTTGGCGGGTTGCGCTCGCCTTTATAAAGATCAGTTACCTTCTGCTGTGATAAAGCTTTTTACGGTGTGATTAAGGCTACCGTCCAGTTTTTCTCCTGAATTTTAAAATCCAACTCGCGATAAGACTTAGACAGTTCATCAATCCGCTTCTGAATCTGAGCGACATCCACCGTTCTCTGGAAACGAACCTCAGAGCGGCTATACCGATCCTGAGTGATCGAAGCTTGCTCAAGCAAATCGCTAAACAGCTTCCGCAGCTGAAGCATTTTATCCCGTTCGGCTAGGGCGTCGGCAATACTCCAATTCTCATTGAAGGCAACAGATGAATTCGTTCGATTAATCGCTCGAATCAAAATCGTCTGCTCGTTAACAGCTATTTCTAGCTCATGCAAAAGAGCCTCCGGCTGCTCTGCCGGATCTTCCCCCTCCTGCACCTTAACGACCCGATCGAGCCGCTGCTTTAGCTGCGCGATTTTACGGGTAAGATCACTTCGGTTCACTAATGCTTCCGCAAGTTTCATCTTTAAGTTCCCCCTAAGATTTTCTGATAGCTGGCGATATCCAGTCTTCGACCAAATTTACAGCCAATCTCCTTGAAGTAGGCACATTGTTCATATCCATTCTTTGAGAAAAGCTGGCGACTGCGTTCATTCTCTGCGCAAACGGTAGCTACTAACACATGGAAATCCAGTTCGGCAGCTCTCTTTTCAATAAAGCGTAAGGCATGCTGTCCTATTCTTTTACCCACACAAGCCGGTTTCAAATACACACTGATCTCCCCAGAGCTATCATAAGCCGGCTTACTCTTATGTCTAGCAATCAGAACATAGCCCTGAATAACATTATCCCAGGATAATATAACGTATGATTTGAACCGCGGATCATCATTCATCACTGATTGCCGCATTTCGTCCAAACTTAAAGGTTCGGTATGAAAAGAAACCGTAGTGTTCAGCACGTAATAGTTATAAATATCGAGTACATCCGACAGATGCTCTTCGCGAATTTCAGTGAATAACAAGCTTTCTCCCACTACTTTGTTCAACACAGCTAATCCTCCCAAATGGATGTTTCCAAATGATCGACGAACTTGCGTAATTTACCGGCTAGCTTGCGGTTAATGGTTCCATCCTGGTACAATTGCTGCACCTTATCCCGTTGCTCCTGAATAGCTTTCAGTTTCAATTCAAGCTTTTGATCATCAACGAGACCATCCTTTGTCCAGCCTTGACCCTGCTCGAAGCGTGAGATTAGTTGCTCATAACTGCATGCAACCTTCTCTACTGCTTTTCGGTTGTTCTCATTCATACTTGCATTAACAGCAGCTATTGCTGCGCGGGACATAGAAATCTTAGCTTTTCTTGCACATTCAGCCTGTTGCAGCATTTGTTGGCTAGCTTCCCGTTCGTTTTGTCCTGAGAACATCCCCGCAAATAGCCTTCTAATCTCTGTAAGGGATAATCTAATTTGAGAGTTGAGACTTCTGGCTAAGAAAACTTCACTATGATCCAAGAATTCTTCCATTTTCTGAGCCACTGAGGCAGGAATCTCATTGTTAGTAAGCAATCGGGTCAGCTCTTTGCGTTCAGCATGCAAGCCCACTATCCTTGCTTCAACCCCAAGCCGACGGAGTTCCTCAAATGCCGGATCGTTCGCTTGATCCTCGCGGTTCAGACTATAAACCTTTTCTCTAAATTCACTCAAAGCTGGCTGTGCGGAATCCTTGCTCTCCTCCGTCATCATACTTTGAAGCAGCGTTATCCCGGCAGCAACGACCTTAGATTTGGCCGCCTGTTCAACCTCAGTGTCCCCTGGTTCGGCAACCGGCTCTTCTTTACCTGCGAGAATTGGTAAAAAGATACTAGCGATCAGCAGTGACATCAGAATCACACCCGCAGCGATAAAGATAATTAGATCACGTTCAGGAAAAGGTGAGCCATCTCCTAACACAAAAGGAATCGAAAAGGCACCGGCTAAAGTAACCGCGCCTCGCACCCCTGAAATGGTCAGGATTAGCATGGACTTTATAGACGATTTTTCCATTTTTTGCAGGCCGGCGCCAGCCAGGGAAAATACATATACCCATATAAAACGCAGCACAAAAAGCAGTAACGTTATCGCTAATACATAACCAATCACCATAAGATTGTCCACCGCTGTATCCCGGTAGATCACTTCAATAACATCTGGAATCGACAATCCGAGAATAAGGAAGACCAAGCCATTCAAGATGTAGAGCAGCACAGACCATGTGCTGGCGGATACCAGCTGTAGCTTATACTGTGGCGAGACCGCACGATCCTTCTCGACCGCATGAATTATCCCCGCTGCAACCACAGCTAAAATGCCGGATACCCCTATTTCTTCACTGATCAGATACACAATGAAAGGAGTCAGGATTTGCAGCAGCACATGTACTGTGATGTCCTCCATCCCCAGTCTGCGGATAAATACACTGAACCGAATCAGGAGGAACGCGAGTATTGCTCCGACAATTAGCCCACCTAAAGCGATAATCACAAAACTAATGGAGGCTTTCGGCAAAGAAAATATGCCTGTAACAGCTGCTGCAATAGCGAAGTTAAACGCAACAAGGCCAGAGGCATCATTCATCAATGATTCGCCCTCTAGAATACGATGAATACTCTTGGGAAGATGTACTCTCCCAGCGATTGCACTTACCGCCACAGCATCTGTCGGCGATAAGATCGCTGCCAGCGCAAAAGCAGCTGCGAGTGGAATGGTGGGAATCATCCAGTTAATGGAATAACCAGCGATAAGCACTGTAGCAAATACCAAGCCTAGTGCCAGCATTAAGATTGGAGCCCGCAGGTTCCATAACTCATTTCTTGGTGTTCGCTTTCCGTCATTGAACAAAAGCGGAGCAATAAATAACACGAAAAACAACTCTGGCTCCAGTGACATATGTATTCCCAAAGGCAGTAGTACGACCACTACACCCAAGCCAATTTGTATTAAGGGTATCGGCACGAAGGGAATGAATCGGTTTATGATGTTGGATATTGCGATAAGCCCAAGTAGGACGAGTACAACTAGAAATGTCTCCAAACCACATCAACTCCCTTTTTTATATTTGATTATTATATCGCAAAGCTTTAGGCAAGGGCAAAATCTAGCAAAAGATTCTTAACATTAAAATCCCCTACAAATTCCACAAAAATTCCATCAGATACATATTGACATAAATATTTATTTGTGTTATAATAAAATATTTATCTATTGTTTTTATTTTCAGTTTTGAGTAATATATGCATTAGCCTCACGGCGTCGCTCTTATTATCAATCACGGAGGGATAATAATGTACATTGCTCAAGGAATAGAAATGCTCGAGATTACAGCGCAGGTTATGGGTGGAAAAGACACGATTTACCCCACGCTACTCTGGGATGAACATGCCGCCGTACTCGTCGATACCGGATTCCCGGGTCTACTCTCTACTTTCAAAGAGGCTCTAAAAGAAGCGGATGTGCCTTGGGAGAAGCTCCGTACCCTTATTATCACGCATCAGGATTTAGACCATATCGGTTGCCTCCCTGCCCTATTGGCTGATGAAGATCTAGAGCTTACTGTTCTGGCTCATGAAATTGAGCAGCCCTATATTCAAGGAGAGCGAATGCTCCTTAAGCACACTCCTGAAGCTTTAGCGGCGGCAGCGGCTATGATCCCAGCTCATGTACCTGAGGAGTGGCGGCGTGCCTTCCTCTCTGTATTAGCCCATCCTCCTAAAGGAAAAGTGGATCAAACGCTTGTGGATGGAGAAAAGTTACCTTTTGCCGGTGGAATTACGGTGATCCATACCCCTGGCCATAGCCCAGGGCATCTCAGTCTTTACCATCATGATAGCCGTACACTTATTGCCGCCGATGCCTTGACCGTTCAGGATGGCGAGCTACAGGGTCCCACTCCTTCCGCCACACCTGACATGGAGCTGGCTTTGTCCTCTCTGAACAAATTCTCTGAGTATGAGATCGATACGGTCATTTGTTATCACGGTGGACGCTACCGCGGAGATGCAAACAGACGTATTGCTGAACTAGCAGAAGGAAAAGGAAAGCTGTAATGATACAAAAGAAGACAGAGCCTGAAATCCGGCTCTGCCTTCTCTTGTTATATAGGATCGTTATTCTTCATTATCACTTAAGACTCTGAACCCACCGTAAACCGTTCACGAATATGCTGCGGCTGTTCGATTTCATCGACAATAGCAACGGCATAATCTTCGTAGCTGACATAACTCTCGCCTTTGGAGTTCACCAGAAGATTATCCTTACCTTTTACATAAGAACCTGTTCTTGTGCCGATGGCAAAATTAGCAGATGGACTAACAAAGGTCCAAGAGAGTGCATCTGTTCCTTGCAGAATCTCCAGATTCTTGGCTTGATTCGTCGCTGTTGGCTTAATAAAGTCAGGAAAGTCATTCGTATCCACTACTTTAAGCGTTTTGGCTTCATCTACATAAAGACTTCCTGCACCCCCAACTACAATCAATCTTGTATCGGGCGAAGCCTTCAACGCTTCAATAAGCACATTCCCGGCATCCACATGCAGATGTTCTTGTCCAAACGGCGCACCAAAAGCATTCACAACCACATCGAACCCCTGCAAATCTTCAGCGGTAAGTGCAAATACATCCTTTTCAATGACATTCGCTTTACTATTTGTTACTTTAGATGCATCCCGCACAATCGCTGTAACTTCATGACCTCTATCCAACGCTTCCTGCGTAATTCGGCTTCCAGCTTTTCCACTTGCTCCAACAACTGCGATTTTCATATGATTGTCCTCCTGAGTTTACGATGTTTTCGCTTTAATATTTATATCAAGGAGCTCCTGAACGATGGTTCTATCGATATCGAGATCAAATTTTCTCCCCCAAAAGCATTCCGTGCCCCGTTGAGTGATCCGATCATAGTCTTCTATCGTTAGCGTTCTAGGATAATCCGGTCCTGTTTCCCAATCTGTATACCGCTTAATTTCATTCAGCACATGCATCTTATAAACACTATTCAAAATTATCGTATGGAAAAAAATTTCGTCTCCACATAAAGTGTTCCTAAAAAATCTGACGTATTCCGGAGAGCTTTTTGTAAAATCCAAGATGTACTCCATACATCCACCTGTAATAGACATCCAGTTTGAGCCTTTATATAAACCGTTCGGCAGAGCGCTTAATCTTCTTTGCAGAAACGGAACGCTCATAATTAGTTTAATGTACCTCATTCGGATCGCTGTCATACGCCGGGTCCTTGAGATGAGGAATCTAGGATAATAAACTGAGACCCGCTCGTAACATCCCCAAGTTTCCGCAGCATTAGGCAGCTGCAAATACTTCACAAATTCCTTACCTTCATTCACCTTAAAGAAATCTAGAATCACTTCATTTGAAGCAAGAGGCAGATCCTGACCGCTTAGGATGTGGATATAATTGAAATCCCCATGTTCTTTGATCAGCGAAAAGCACTTCAAAATGCATTCAATCTGGCTGTAATGCCCCCACTGCACATCAATAGGCTTTTCCACAAAATGAATATCGTTACGATGAATAATATCAGCTTCAATATTACTTTTCTGATCGACATGCAGGAAAAACTCTACGGACTCGTTAGTTAAACTATCAATTAGCAAATTGATCTGCTCCGGATTCTTATGACAAAGAATGATATACGCCATTTTGAATGCTTCCAACAAACTTCACCCTTCCGCCCATCTATTTCCAATATTATAAAATAAATGGACGAAAATGGATATATAATTATCTCTCTAAAACAAGTCTGATTCCAATGTTCCAAGGATCTTGGAATGTAGGATTTCCATTCACTTCTGTAACTGCGTAACCAGCCTGCCGAACTCGCTCCACCACAGCGTTGCGTTCCTCTTCATTCGTAAGAATTAAGGTAAAATAATCAATCCCCACAGTATCAGCTGGAGCCGCAGGTGCGCCCTGTCCGGCCCAAACATTCAGCCCGATATGGTGATGATAGCCACCAGCAGAGATAAACATAGCAGCACTTCCATAATTAGCTGTTAGTTCAAAACCAAGCAAATCGACGTAGAAGGCTTTCGCCTTATTTAAATTCCCCACATGAAAGTGTACATGCCCAATCACTGTTCCCGCTGGCAGCCCGCTCCATGATAAACCTTCAGAAGCTGCCAATAGTCCATCTACATCCACTGGATCAGTGGACATCATTACATGCCCTTCCGCATCATATTTCCATTCACTCTTAGGACGATCTCGATAGATTTCAATCCCATTATTATCTGGATCCTGAATATACAACGCTTCACTGACCAGATGATCCCCCTGCCCCACTTCAATCCCCGAAGAGATCAAATTGCGCACAACCAATCCAAGGCTAGGACGATCTGGAACAAGGATAGCGAAATGATACAACCCAGCCACAGAATTAGGGCGGATCACCCGCGCATTTTCAATCTCCCGCAAGATTAATAACACATTCTGACCGTCAGCGGTCATTTCCACTTCGCGGCCAGTCTGCCGCAAAACGCTTAATCCCACAACATTCTGATAAAAGGTGAGCGAACGCTCCAAATTGCTTACTCTAATCTGCACCAGACCGATCTGAGTGTCTGGTTGAAGTATTGTTTTAGTCGTCATTATAAATTCCTCCTAATCATGCTGTAACTATATCAGTTACAAATTAACTATCTTTAGTATAGTTACCTTCTATATGTTTGTCAATTACCTATAAAAAAATCATGTCGACTGGTTCACAGCCAAACATGATTCACAAAATAATATTATAAGTAATTCAAAAAAAGGTTTCCGGGTATTTCAACTCTCCCTTAATCCTCTGCAGTACGCCCTCCTTCAGCTCACAGACCATAAAGACATTCTCCGGTACCTCAAATTGCTTCAACTCCAGCCCATGTAGCCCTGCGGGTTGAAATCCGAATCTTGGGTAATATTCGGGATGCCCGATCAAAAAGACAAGCTCATATCCGAGCGTTCTACATCTTTTTAACCCTTCTTGGATCAGCGCCTTGCCGATTCCTTGCTTCTGAACGAATGTTTTCGACCAACTGCGCTTCATCTTCCCGATCACCAAAAGCCTCAACATTCACTTGAAATACTCCATTATAGTCTGCCACAGTTTCTGTTCTAATCCTCATTTTTGTTGCTCCATTCCAGAAAATATTCGGATACACTGGATTCCAGAAGGCCGATCAAATCTTCATCCATATACTTATAGTCATCAGCTATGTTCAGGCAAATTATTTTTTTGCCCATTACACAGTCTCTAAATTTATCTTAAATTCTTCGAACATGTTTCTTCTCCATCACAAAAATCACATCCGCCCAACCCAAATGCCCTTCAGAAATTTTAATTCTGGCATGATCTTCAGTCCCTGCAGATCTCACTTCATGGCCATCAATTCCTTGAAAAATCTTCTCCGCAGTTAGACTCCGCCAGCGATTCTGGCTGCAGACAAACAGTAGTTTAATAAGTGCACCTTCCTTATCCGATTGTTAAAAAGATATTTATTGTCTCGACTGCTTCGTGTATTCAATCAACCAACAATCTCTTAGTTCTCCTTCATGTTGTTCGTGCTGTTCAAGGTATTTCTTCTTCACAAAGCCAATCTTCTCGTATACTCTAAGGGCTCTTTCATTCCAGGCTTGCGGGTCCATGACAATTTTATCCGCCTGTTTTGCTTCGACTAGATAATTGACTGTTTCTTTAATGAGTCGCGAACCAATTCCTTGATTCCATAAATCAGGCTCGCCAATGAACTGGTCCATCCCAAAGATTTGACCTTCGAATCCCACGTAGCCGTACACCTCTAATTCTTCATCATCTATAAGATAGAACTGGAGATAACCTATATCCCGCTCCTTGTATTGCACAATACACCGCGTAACTTCGGCTTGCTCGTCGTAAAAATGCTCCTTCACCAGCTCCAAATCATGCGGGCGATCACGACCTTCATAGAACTCCAGTACAACGGGATCTGAAAGCCATTTTACAAGTAATGCGGCATCGTTTAGCTCAAGTGTTCTCAGTCTGATCTCTTGCTTTTCAAAAATAATCATAACGCACCATACAGTTCATGAAGTGGTCTGTAGCTTGGATGTTCTTCTATTTCCGTTACGACAACACCTTGCTCGGAGTCAATCACACGGTAGGCCTTAGCTTCTTCTCTGGTCGACATCACTTTATATTCCTTATCTTTATAGATGATTGCACAATTGTTATCCACCGCGATTCCAGGCAAACCTCCACCTTTAACCATGCGTGTAAAATCTTCAACCCGAATATCCTCATTATAATGCGGACAATGAATGCCCGGCAGAATCCCCATGGCTTCAAGCTTGATATACTGCCATTCCCCCTGGTCGTCGAACGCTTCAGAGTCACTATGCCCATATTCAAACCAACAGATGGAACCTGCGCTAAGCCCGGCCAATACGGTTCCAGAGGAATAAGCTTCTTTCAAAAGCGTATCTACCCCTGTATTTTTCCAAATCTCCAGCATCTTTCGGGTATTGCCTCCACCCACATAAATCAAATCAGCAGCTGTAATTAAATCTGTAATCTCATCATGAGTGTAGGTTTGGCTCACAAGCAATAAGTGACTTGTTTCACATCCAAGAATATCACCATATACTTTGCTAAAAGTATCACAATATCCCGGCGCATCACTACTGGCTGTTGGAATAAATAACGCCTTCGGCTTAGCCTTTTGAGTCAGCTGCACAACTTTACGATCAATTTCCAGCGTTTCAAGCTCGATTAACTCTCCCCCGCCAATCACTACGATAGTGCCCATGATTTCCCCTTCTTTCACTAGGATTACATCCTATTGCTTACTCTTAGCTTACCGATGCTTGTAAAATATTCCTCTGCCAAAATGCTGTAGATCTCCAGATCCACCAGCCCTTTACCCGACCATACATGCGCCTGCCTTAACGTGCCTTCTTTCGTAAAGCCATTTTTCAAAAGCACCCGCTTCGATCGTTCATTAAAGGGCATAACCTCAGCTTGAATTCGATTGACTTCTGCAGTCTCAAATAAATATTTCACCACTAACTGAATGGCCTGAGCTGCAATCCCTTTTCCCCAATAAGGCTCCGCCAAAAAGTAACCGATCGTCACCATATCCACCTTTTGATTAAAATCCATAACTTCAATGATACCTAGCAGTATGTAAGGGTTATTTTTGAGGAAAATCCCCCATTTCACTCTTACCCCTTTGGTAAAATCACGTTCGAAATGACCGATCATATTCTTGACTGTATCTTTATTATGTTTCGGAATAATTCCACAGTACTCAAACACTTGATCATTGCTATATATCCCAAATACCTCATTAAGGTTGCTGACTTCAATCTTTTTCAGTAATAATTGCTCGGATTCCAAAGTAGGGAATTGCTCAAATACGTGACTAAGCTTCAATTTGTTCCCTCCATTACTTTTTGATGGCTTGGATTAAGGTTGCAGTTTGACTTTTTGTTTCCTTTATTATCCTTTCCTTTATTATCCCCGGACACTTCCCCTGTACTGCGCGGTTCTAAGCTCACGAATATAAGGCTCTGCAGCTGGCATATCTGCCTCAACGGCCTGTTGAACAGCTAACTCGATGTCATAAGGCACTCTTACAAATTGCGTATTCAAAGGAGCTGCTGACCCTCCCATGTATTCTCCCTCCATAATCACATAAGATGCCTGGGTTAGATCAAGCGGATTCCCCACACTGCCTACGTTAAATAAGGTCTTACCTTCTAGATGTTGAATAAAAGCATTATGAATATCCCCGTAACCTACGATATCCGCTTGTCGTTTTTCCTTGCAGAGATCAGAATAATCAAACAAAGATAATCGCTTTTCATAATCATCCCAAGGTTGAACGCGTTCATACAGGCTTCGTGGCGAAGCATGAAATAACCGTACAAATTTACCACTCATCATAAGCTCAATCGAAAACGGCAACGTGCTTAAATAAGCTAGGCGCTCTTGACCTAACAACCCGCGGCACCACCGGGCCATCTCAAAATCAACATCCTGATTCATTAAATCATCCCAGTTCCCCATAACACTGATTTCACAATTCTTTTTTATGATATCAATGGCTAGATCTGAGTTCGGTCCTTTTCCAACAATATCGCCTAAACAAAAGATTCTGCTGATTCCCCGCTGCCGGATGTCATCTAAAACGGCCGTAAGGGCCGGTATATTTCCATGAATGTCTGAGATTATTGCAATTTGCTCCACTGTAGAACCTCCGTATATATTGATCTTTAAAAAAGTTACTTATCCTAAAACTAATTGTACTGCATTCTCAATGTTGGCTGTTGCTGCTCATTTAGCGGCCGCTGCTCGTTTATAGGGCATTTTTGCCTTTCTTTTCGCTCATTCAGCGACTGTGGCTCGTTTGTAGGGCATTTTTGCTTCTCTTTTTGCTACTTTGGATGATTTCAGCCAAATCTGAGGCATTTATACCGTACATTTCACCATTCCAGCCACTTCAGCACATTTCAACGGCATTTATACCGTACATTTCACCATTTCAGCCACTTCAGCACATTTCAACGGCGTTTATACCATACATTTCACCATTTCAGCTACTTCAGCCCGTTTCAACGGCATTTATACCGTACATTTCATCATTTCAGCCACTTCAGCACATTTCAACGGCATTTATACCGTACATTTCATCATTTCAGCCACTTCAGCCCATTTCAACGGTATTTATACCGTACATTCCACCATTCCAGCCACTTCAGCACATTTCAACGGCATTTATACCGTACATTCCACCATTCCAGCCACTTCAGCACATTCCAACGGCGTTTATACCGTACATTTCACCATTCCAGCTACTTCAGCCCATTTCAACGGTATTTATACCGTATATTCCACCATTCCAGCTACTTCAGCCCATTTCAACGGTATTTATACCGTACATTCCACCATTCCAGCTACCTCGTTCTAGTCACACTTAATCTTTTGTAAACTTTATGGATTGTAAAATATCCTCTATCCTCTTCATATCTTCTTTATGTACTTCATCCACACTATAAGGGAACTGCACCATAAATGACATTTCCGGTGCCTCAATAACGTAATAGATAGCTTTTCCTTTACTCCCTTCCTCTTCGAATACTTCAGTTTCGTACTTTACGGACTCTAACCCGCCTAAACTAGCTTTACTTTTTGTCAGCTCCGCCCCGTTGTTGTAATTCGTTTGGGCATCCTCGAGCCATTTGTTGACAAGCTCCATGTCCTTAGGCTTAAATCCAAAGAGCATTACTCCCGGACCTTTAAGTCCCTCAGCAGGTTTATAATCAGTCGTAGAGACTATCAACCATAATGGCGCTCCATACTTCTCAGTTACAACCCAATCATCCGGATAGTTAAAGGTGATTCCAAAATTAGTATCCTCGTATTTAGTGGTATCCTTTGATTCATTACATCCGGTAATCATTACTATAATTAGTAGTATAGGCAGTAATTTCTTTAACATTCTTTAGCTCTCTCCCTCAATGTATGTATGTATATTATCTTTAATCCGGCTTCTAAATACAGATTCTATATTCCCTCTTACTTCCCTTCTTTGACCCTAAACCTAATTAAGCAAAAAAAGACCAGAATCACGTTTTCACATGTTCTGGCCTTACTTCTAAGCTGTGATATGGAGGAATCATAGTTCTGGCATTTCATTCACAATCTGTTCCAATGTAACCTCCTGGAGGACATTCTCCATCGCTTTTTGGGCGAGTGAGAACACAGGTACAATTGCACTGGCTATATTTTTGCCAACAGGACAATCGGGATTAGGATGCTCATGGACAGAAAACAACGAGTCCTCTTCCACCGCATTAACTGCCTTATAAATCTGCAGCAGCGTAATCTCGGATGCGCTACGTGTAAGCGAAGCGCCTGCGACTCCGGGGCGGGCATTCACCAGTCCTGCTTTTTGCAGCATACTCGTAAGCCGACGGATAACTACAGGGTTTGTGTTTACGCTACCAGCTATCCACTCCGACGTGCTTTTGCCTTCTTTATTGCTGTCAATCAACGTTAATATATGAATGGCTACCGCAAATCGGGTGCTAATATTCATGGAAATCTCTCCTTCTGCCTTGCTGCAAAACATCCTTCAGATGCAACTATAATAGTTACATTTCATGCATTTGTCAAACTTTTGAGGATATGAACAACTTATAATCTATCAATATTCTCCATATAGATTATTACTCAGTATGACACATATTATTGAATCCAACATCAAGAATTCAAGAACTGCATTTACTTTTACAGTAAATAGAGTAATACTTTTGAGATGATTAAATATAGATAGGTTGGTGCATTTTAATGAAAAAAGATCGTTGGGACATATTTTTAATAATAATAGCTGTCTTTGAATTTATTAATATAACCTACAGTTTAATATTCGAACAATCCATAGAGTGGTTTTCTTTGATTATATTAATTCTCTTTGTTTCTTTAATTGTTAATTCTAATATAAGTAAAAACAAAAAAAATGATTAAATACAACTGCCAAATGGCACTCGTATCCTAAGTGTCTTTTCCTATCTTATCGAATTCCTTTAGGATCTCAGCCACCTGGGCAGCATATTTTTTACTCAGACGCGATTTGCCAAGATTACTCTTCACAATTTTAAGGATTCGGGCATCTCGGCTCTTTGCAAATCTCTCCAGCATAACAAAGCCTTCTTCAGGCTCATTCGCCACAAATACACTCAAGCTGTATTCAAGTCCCTTAGATAATACACGAAAATGCTCAGCGTCCTCATGTTGCGCTCCCCCACCATCTATACTCTCCATGATTCCGGCAGCCAACTGAAGACAATACAGCGTATTTTCTTTCTTTTTTAAAAGAGGAGGATGCGCTAATGCCGCTACAAAAGCCCGTTGTTCAAGCCTGTTCGCACCTTTCTCCCACATGTCAATCAGCTGCCTGAGCAGGGTGAAATCATCCTCCCCTATACTTTGCAGCGCCATAGCAGACGCTTCACGCACCCTCCATCGCGAATCATTCATAGCTGCCTTGATGATGTTTTGAATCAATACTTGCTGCTCTTCTCCAGCGTAACTGTAATAAGCACCCAACGCCCTAACTGCACAAAACGGCAGAAACTCACGGGGATCATTCACGCCAGCTTCAGCTTCAGTAATGTCAGTCCAAGAGACGAGCAGCTCCCAGCCTGTATCTGTTAGATTAGGATGAGCGAATTGTTTGGCAAAATGGTCTGAGAGCTCCAAATTCACTCGTGGTCCTGGGAGTTTACTCTCCTGCATCATCAAATCATTAAGCTGTACCCACAGCTCCTTATCGTTTACCCATTGCTGAAACGGCACTTCAATCATCTTTTGCTCAGCCATCTCTGGTCCCTCCGATAGTTATCTTCAGATTCGAACGATTCCTTGCATCGCATATGCGAGTTTCCTGTTCCATCAATATTTGATCAAATCTCCAGCATTAATCACTCATGGACATTTTACATCACATCAATGACTTATGCATATAACCGATGAGGGAATATTAACACCTTGGCAGAAAACTTCAAATCTAGATAAAGCGAAAACGTGCAAGACAAAAAGCAACTTATCTGTAGATAAGCCGCTTCTCTGTAACAAGTTCAATATCACCTAGGCTTAGATCGTTAAAAAGCATCCAATAGTTGCATGCAATCCTGGTGAAATTGGCATTGGTTTACCACTGAAACCTCCCCGGGAAATAAAGGGTTTTGCGCACATACGGCTAATTTATATTTCTCATCAATATGATACTGCTTAAAGTGATACAATCCGATTGTGTCATCGTTCTCCAATTGAATTCCGTTGTTTAAACGAAACGAAAACGAGTTCAATGGAAGAGATAATCCCTTCCCTATCGCTTTGATATAGCTTTCTTTAAGTGTCCAAAGGTCAAAGAACAGACTCATCCGGCCCATCTCTTCACATTCCGTCAATTGGACATATTCATCTTGCGAAAAAAAACGCTTAGCAATATTAAGATCGGCTTGCTGAATCTGCTCAATGTCAATACCGATTGGCAATTCATCCAATGCGCAAACCACCCATTCTCCTGAATGCGAAATATTAAACTCTACAGGACCCCCCCTTTTTTTTAGGGAGGGTTTTCCGTAGACATTTGTAACAAACTCGAGATCGCGGTTGTTCACTTTTAACCGTTTATTTAAGCTTACACGAACCAGCAATTCAGCAATAAGAGAATGCTGTAACGCTTCCACTCTTTTAAAGCGTTTAAGCCGCTCTCTCTTTTGTTGGGGGATGCGCCACATTAATGTTTCTAACGCAGGTTCAGATATTAGCTCAGCCACCTTCACCCCGAAAATCTCCATCGCTCATCGCTACTCCTTCAGCTCATAAGTACTTGCGGATCCTATTCATGAAAGGACAACACGTCATTCTCTATAAAAGCATCCTTCTCTACAATTTTCCGCTTATAATTCCTTACTTTTGCATCATCTTTCTCACCTTGAAGTGCAAAAAAACTATCCCGTGTTTCATCAGAAATTCCCCAGAATTTTTGCATCACCAAGGAAGTATGCATGTAACTTTCTTCACCATCTTTATAAATTCCAAAATCAAAAAGCTGTTCCTTCACCTGTTCATATAGCTGTGTGCCAACATAAGGAACATTAATATTTATCACATAATTATCAGCCTTTAAGGCTTTAAAAAAAGGTAACATCTCTATATAATCTTGGTCATTGAATCCAGGGCATCCCAGCAAAATATAGGCTGTCCGTTTGATTCCCGCCTCCGCTGCCATGCGGAAAGCTTCCTCGACTTCCGTCAATCTAATTCCTTTATTCACCACTTGCAGCATCCTTTGGTTGGCCATTTCCACACCAAATTTCAAATGCACGCACCCCGACTGCTTCATCTTATCAAGGATATTCTGTCTCACACAAATGTCCACGCGCGCCTCTGCCCACCAGTGAAACTCAGGGTACTCCTCTTTTAGTTCAATCAGCAATCTAAGCATTTCTGAAGTGCGTTTGCCTAAGCCCGGCAGAAAGATCATATCTGAGAAATAAAATCCAAATACATGCATTTGTTCAATGCGGTAGCGGATTTCGCTAACAAAACGTTCGGGAGACATAAAGGAAACATTGCAGCCGCGCAGCGAGGGCTGATAACAGAATGTACAGCGTTTGGGGCACCCGCGCATAGACATAATGTAGTCCCAGTCTTCCGGCTTATTTTTCTGCGCTAAATATGAATCTGTCAATATCGGCAGATCGTTTAATTGCTGGGCCCATTTAACAGGCAGCATTCCCCTTGCATTCTCCTCTACTACAGAAACCGCAAGATCCTCGCCTTCTCCAACAATGATCGTATCCAAATCAGCCGTATCCTTCAGCTTGGCATGTTTAAGCAAATGTCCATAACCAATACAGGTAACCTTATCTCCCCATCTCTTCTTTATCTCTTTTGCAAGGTATGCACAGGACTGAGTGCTTCCAAGCTCGACAGTAGGCATCAGAACATCGCCAACACCAATAAACACATAATCAGGCTGAAAGCATTCTAACTCATTTATGACCATATCAAAGCTTTCATGCCCCCGAGTACAGCGTTCCTGCATAAGCCAGCTGTTCATAGTCATACTGTACCGCTCTGTATAATCATGATCATCTGGAGCATTATCGCCATTAATTAACGTGACTGCATGACCCCTACGATGCAATATCTCGGCTATGTAATGCATAGCAGGACTGATCCTATTGTTTTTCGACTCAATAAGCCGGTAAAACGGGGGAATAACACAGGCTACTCTTTTACTCTGACGATCTGCCATTGATTTCGGCCTCCATTGTTAAATTTTAGTGAAACTGAGGTCTGAATCTGAGACGATGGAAGAACCGACTTTGGCAGCGGAACCGGGAAGTGTTCCAAATCTGGCACCCAAAAAACTGGCAGAGAATTGGGGCATCCAGCCATGCACATTAAAGCAGCCATTTCGGTCAAAACCGGCAATTAACATTCCCGAACGGTCGTATCTCCCTCTTGGAAGCCAAATCCAGTATTCCGAATCCGGGGTATTACCTGTCAAAAATCTCACTCTAGCCACGAACAGAAGATACCTTTCCAAACTAAAGTTAAGATCCCCGCTGTCTTCCACCAAGTGTGCAACCTCTAGCCCTGTGTGTTTCATTAATGAAGGCGACAGCGCAGCCGATGTGCGAATCCAGCAATCTTCCTGCTCCGTTGCGGCTGTCACAAGTGGATCTTTTAAGGCCCAGCTTGAAATTCTTGTAAGCTCACCAATCTGTTCCCGTGTAATTCCCTTGGGAAAGCACAAAATAATTTCTCCATTTTCTCTCGATGAACGAATCTCTTCGCTTGTAAAAGGACAAGGCGATAGTTCGAATTTTCTGCCAATGATCTGATCTACCCCCATCCCACGATACCAGGATTCAAGCTCCAGACGCAGCATTTCGGGATCATCCGGTGAATGCTCAAGGTTTGCGGTAAACCGTTTGAGATCCGTCCGCTGAAGCACATTTGCGTTTAGCATATTATCTATAAGCTTTAACATTTGGTTCTTAGAGTTCTCCATTTCAATAAACCTCCTATACTTCTAAATCTTGTAGTATTCATTAATTTTTCTGCCTGCTGCAGTTAGCCAGCGATTGGACCGCAATGATGATATGTCTAATGTTTGTGCGGAATTCCCGGCTATTTCTTCACTGATTAGGAGTCCGGCGGCCGGGCTGTGCATAAAACCATGTCCGCTGAATCCTGACGCATGGTAAAACCCCTGGATTTTGTTATCAGCGCCCAGCACCGGATGGGAGTCCAGCGTGTCATCATAATACCCTCCCCAGCAGGATTTGATGGTTGCTTCCTGGAGACGAGGCAGTCGACGAAGAGCAGCTTCCAGATGTTTATATTCCCATTCCGGGTCTGAGTAGTTGTAATCCGGATCTTCGCATACCCCTGCAACAAAGGGCTTATTCAAGCCCGTTAACAGACCGCCTGTCTCCTTATGTAAGCCTAGACCTTCCCCGGGGAACACAATAACGGGAAAATCGGCGGGCAGCCATGGGAGCACATCTGTAACCAACAACTGCTGATGGCAGGGGATGACCGGCAACTCAATTCCGGCTTTAGCAGCCACAAATTTGGACCAGGGGCCTGTAGCATTTACAACAACTCGCGAAGTTATCGCTCCTTCTGACGTTACCACTTGCTGTATCGCGGAACCGTCAGTAATAAAGTCCGTTACAGCGACTCCAGGATAATATTTGACACCCAGCTCTCTGGAGAGCCGAATATACGCGCTTGTAATCTTATTGGGGTCGATCAATCCATCCTGCTTATTGTAAGTTGCACCGGCTACATCCTCGAGAACCAGCATCGGCAGCTTCTTTTGAATCTGCTTAGGCTCCATCCATTCCGTTTGCACACCCAACCTTTGCTGCAAAAGCATCGCATCATAAAACTCGGAAAGATTATCTTGTGCCGTGAAAATAAACATATATCCGCACTGGTCCATTTCATCCTGAACAAGGTTATACGAATCAAGCTGCTCCAGCAATCGAAAACTTAACTTGGACAATTCAATATTTATCTCCGTTGTAAACTGACTTCGCATCCCGCCTGCGCAGATAGATGTGGTTGCTCCGCCTAAACTTCCGCTTTTCTCAAGCACTACCACATCGGTTATCCCTTTTTTGGCTATATAGTAGGCTGTACATGCCCCGACTGCTCCAGATCCAATAATAACAACTTCACATTTATCGGGTATCACCGAGAATTCTCCTTTTCTTCTATTTTGCTGATTACAGTACTAAACTCTTTCAAAAGCGCTGACAGAAGCGCGCGCTCTTGCTCATCGATACTCTCCACTGTGCGTGCAGCGATCCGCAACAGGTTAAGGTCAGGCTCAAGATGATATTTCACCAAAATGTTTCTGAGAATAAGAGTGGTTTCGTATATATCCTCATAGCCTTTCATAATGAAATCAGAAAGGTTATATCCACATTGAGACAAATATCCAAGCCTGTTAACCATGCATTTTTTGTGCTCCCAGAGTAAATGAAACGGACGAACACAATAGAAAATTTCGTTACGCGCCAACCTATCTAAATAGTCTAGCAGCGCCCCATACACCTTCATCCCCCAACACGAACCTCCATCTGTTTCTGGGCAGGTTACCATGGTTTTCGGCTGGCGTGAATAGTAATAATCCCCTAGGCTTGCGATCAGTGTAGTTGGCTCAAAATGCATCTTATCAGCTTCATTTAGCCGGACAGAGCGAATCGAATGCCGCTCGAATGCATGAGCGCGCAGCGATGATATGATCTGATCGGCGGGAAGCTCATGAAACTCGAAGATTTTATCGTAATCCGAGCCAGCAATACTAAATGTATGACTAAGATCATCATAGCCGTAAATCATAAAATTCCTTTCGAAATGAACCTTATTAAAATAGTGCTTACCTTCTATATAAAATTCATCCAAGCTTACTTCGACATACTCCTTCTCGGCAAGACAATCCAAGATCTGTTTTACAGCAACACGTTCAGGACCAAGCCTGATCTCTTTAAAATTCAGATAGGGGAAATGCCCCAAAGATTGCTCGGGTGACAGAAATTCAAGATCCATCACATCCATATTCGCTCCAAGATATAAATGAATATAATGGTTATGCAGCCAATCCATCTTACTAGAGCAGACTTCCACTACACTGAGCAGATGAGAACTGTTCATGCTGCTGTTCACCATAGGGTACTTGATCGGCAGGTTAGGCATCTGTGGCACATCCTTCACCATTTTTACTCCAGAGATATGCCGTTAAATCTCCAACCGTAGGAAAATGTCCTGCTACCAAAAGGTAAGGATCAAAGTCCAATTGCAACGCCCGCTCAACTTCAACAATAAATTTGATGTAAGTAAGCGAATCCATTTCCAGATCTGTGAACGCACTTTCGGGCTCCAAGGAAATATCACACTTTACAAATAGGCGCAGCAATACCTCCACCCGCTGTTGTATTTGGTCCATCATATCCTCCCTGTCCATCATTTATCTCTGGCCTAATGTTCCTTCGCCTACTTGCAAAATTTCTTCCAATGACATTCCTAATTGAGATAACACTGATTTCGTCAGCTGTCCTTGGGCTGCAGCTGAGGACGGTTCAGACAGCATGTCCGCCATTCTTGCAATCGTAAATTCGCCTAGGTACAACTCCATAATGGTTATGTTTGTATTGAATCTTTTGTTGACAATACTAACTAGCTTTAGAGCTAATAACGAATGGCCGCCCAGATCAAAAAAATTCTCGGCAACGCCGATCGCACGGCCCTCCAAACTCAACAACTCTTGCCAGATAGATTCTATCTCTGCCTGAAACTCATTTTTAGGAAGTAGAGCGCTGCTCACTTCTTTAAATCTCACATCAGGCAGCGGAAGCGCCTGGCGATCAACCTTGCCATTTCGATTTAACGGAAATCTCTCAAGTTTCATAAAGATGCCAGGAATCATATAGGCCGGCAAATACGCTCTCGCATAGTTTCGCAGCTCCGCAGCAGCAATCTCTTCATCGCTCACATAATAGGCAATCATAAGCTGCCCCCCGTTATTCTGCTTCAGCGGATGGACAAGAATCTCTTTGATCCGGTTGTAACGGCGAAATACGGCCTCGATTTCACCCAGTTCTATCCGCGCACCGTTGAGCTTGATTTGTTGATCTGTTCTTCCCCCATAAATAATCGTGCCGTCTTCGAGGAATTTGCCCATGTCTCCTGTGCGGTACAGACGTTCAGCAGCAGGATGTCTGGAGTAAGGATTGGGTACAAAACTGTGGTTAGTCAGCTCTTCATTTCCGATGTATCCTAGGCCCACTCCTATTCCGCCAATACATATTTCTCCGTAAACCCCAACGGGAACCGGCAGAAGATACTTATCCAGAATGTAAATTCGGAGATTGGAAATCGGTTTGCCGATCGGAACACTTGAATGGCCTCGGCCTTCCGCACAGTCCCAGCAGGTTACATCAATGGCTGCCTCAGCGGGCCCGTACAAGTTGAACAAACGCGCAGCGGATTTAGAGAAAAAAGAATCACGTAATGTGGTACTCAGCTCTTCTCCACTGCAAATGACATTTTTAAGTGAAATGCAGTTTTCTATTGGAACGGAGTCCATAAACTGCTGCAGTATGGCCGGAACAAAATGAATGGTCGTAATATGCCTTTCGACAATCACATTCCCAATATATTCGGGATCATGCGGTTTATCCGGTCGGGCTAATACCAATTCCGCTCCATGCAGTAATGGCCACAGCAGCTCCCATACTGCCACATCAAAAGTGAGCGGTGTCTTCTGCAGCACTTTATCGGTCTCATCCAAACCAAACTGCCGCTGCATCCAAAGAAGCCGGTTGTATAATCCCTCATAGCTGTTCATCGCGCCCTTCGGGGTTCCGGTTGAACCGGAAGTATAGATAACATAGGCTAAATCGCTGGGCTCGGCCGGCTCATTGTGCACAATTTCACACCTTAAGTCAGCTGAATAAGAGCTAATCCCGACGAGGACCACCTTATGCATCGGTTTAAACAGAGCCGCATATTGTTCCTGGGTGATGATCAGTGCACACGACGACTCACAAATCATATGGGCCAGACGTTTGGAGGGCAGCTGTGGATCAAGCGGCATAAATGCCCCGCCGCATTTAATTACCGCCAGAATTGAGGTGACTAGCTCAACAGATCTCTCCAAGCCCAATCCAACAAGGCTGCCACGCCCGATCCCCAATTGCATCAGCCTCGAAGCAAGCATATCTGAGGCCAGATCAAGCTCCTCATAACTCATGTTGTCTTCTTCGCTCAAAAATACAGCCCGCAGATGACTATGCTTCTCAGCTTGTTTTTTGATCTGGCTTATGAACCTTCGGCTGTCCAGACAGCCGAAATCGGTACAAGTATCATTCCATTCGTAGATCACTTTATTGATTTCTTCCGCGGTCAAAAACATGTGGCTGCTAACCGTAGCCTCCGGTCGCTGCAGCAGCTGCTGGAGAATGTTAATGTAGTGGTAATGGAATTGCCTCAATGAGGCCGCGTACCATTTATCATTGTTGTATTCGTAAAATAATTGCACTCCGCTTCCGGTATCATTAAGCCCAATCGTCAGGTCAAAGGCCGAAGAGCTTTTATCTGCCTTTAACGCTTCAACAGTTAGGTTGGATAACTCCAAATCCGTTTTGCCGCTCTGCACATAAGTAAACATCGTTTGAAACAGCGGATTTTCCCCTGGCCTGCGATCTGGATGCATAATACTGACCAGCTTGTCGAAAGAGACTTGTTGATAGGCAATGCCCTCATTAATTGTTTCTTTCTCTTTATTCAAAACTTCAAAGAAGCTGTCTTCAGTCTGCACATTGGTGGTGAGTGGCAACGTATTGGCAAAAAAACCGATAAGATTCCTTACTTCAATGCGGTTACGGTTAGCCATGGTTGAGCCGATAATCAGGTTAGACTGACCGGTGTATCTAAACATCAGGACCCGGTAGGCTGCCAGCATAACGTTATAGACCGTGAATTCGGGGTGACGTTTTATAAAATCCAGCATTTCATTATAGGCATCCTGCGGCAACTCTCCCCCATAATTGCACTCCGAATCGGTTGGTCCAGCAGCTTCAGGCATTGCCGCAAGATTTAAATCAAGCCGCGTATCTGCCGAAGCTAACTTGTTGCTCCAATAATCCATTAGTGTTGAATTGCCGGCATTTGCAATATATTTTTGTTCCCAGACCGCATAAGCAGAATACTGTACCGGCAATTCAGGCAAGCGTGCCACCCTGCCTTCTTCCAAAGCGTTGTAGATCTCCCTGAATTCATTTGTAAAAATATCCAGAGACAACGCATCTGAAATGCTGTGATGGAAACGAAATATCAGTAAATGCTCGGTTGGGCTCATCTGCACCAGTACCGCCTCAAATAAAGAGCCTCCATTTAATTCGAACGGTTTATTAATCTCCATTACCAACCAATCCAGCGCCTGTTTCTCCATCTCTGACTCAAGACAATCCAGACGCTCAATCCTGACCGTTGCGGGCTGTGGAACCGTCTTTTGGTAAGGTTCCCCGTCTTTTTCGTAAAATACAGTGTCTAAAATTTGATGCCTTTCCTTCAAGATACCCAGACATTCAGTCAAGTGTTTATAATTCAGACAACCCTTCAAGCGGTATTGTATCGTCATATTGTAAGCGGAGCTGGTAGGGTTCAATTGATGCAAAAACCATAATCTGCGCTGAGCACCGCTCAGCGGAATATCAGTTAAATCGGAATCAGCACGGATAGGAGGGAGATTTCTATGCATTCGCTCGGCCTGCAGCAGCGCTTCCCAATTTGATAAACCTCGAGTCATACTTCATCCTCCCGATTCTTGGAATTAAAAATCATGCATCAGGAAATTGCCTTATCATTGAGCAACACTTTAAGACAGTTAATAATCGTCAGGGGAGACTCAAAGGTCTCCGGAGTGAGACAGTTGTCTGGAATCTGAACCCGGAAGACCTCCTCCAAATCGTACAGAAGATATAAAGCCCGAAACGAATTAACTCCCCATTCGCTTAAAGTTCTGTTCAAATCAGCAGCCTGTAGCGTCTCTTTCTGTTCTACTGTGGGTAAGGCTCCATTTTTGCGGATTAGTTCCATCACTGTCGCTTGGATATATTCCTCATCTCTGTTCATAACGGTCAAATCCCCTCGTTTCCCGTATTATTTTTCGATTAAGAAATTGCCGACCGCCAGCGCATCCATAGCGGTGGTATAGAAGGTTTTGATGGCGTCGTATGGAGTCTCACACACCGGTTCTCCTCGTGTGTTAAGCGATGTGTTCATTATCAGCGGAATTCCAGACAACTTATAATGCTCGGCAATAAGCTGATGCCAGACCGGATTCACCTCGCTTCGGACCGTTTGCGGTCTAGTGGATCCATCTACATGCACGATGGCAGGAACAGCTTGCCTTCTCTCTTCTTTGACTGTGTAGGCTTTCAGCATATACGGCGAATACTGCGCCTCCTCCACCAACCAATCCGAATGTTCATCCATAATACTTGGCGCCAGAGGTCTCCAGGATTCTCTGAATTTGATTTTTTGATTGACTTTTACATATGAATCATAACTTGCAGGACTGGCTGTTATGGAACGATTGCCCAATGCCCTTGGCCCCATCTCGGCTGCGCCTTGGAACCAGCCAATGACTTTACCTCTATCAATCAGTTCTGCCGTCTGCCGGCAAATATCGGATGAATAGTTATACTTCAAACCAAGCTTTTTTAACACCTCCGATATATGGTTGTCATCATAGGAAATTCCCCAGTAAGGAGTCTTCAGTCTGCCCTTTACAGGGAGAACGGAACGTTCTTTAGAGGCAATCATGGCAGCTCCGATACAGCCCCCAGCATCATTGGTTGCCGGTAATACGAAGATTTCATCGAACATTCCGAGGCGTTCCAGCCTTCCATTCGTCGTACAATTGAGAGCAACACCTCCGCCTATCACCAAATTTTTACTGTTGCCTTGCCGGATGGTCTGCTGGCAAAGATGCACAATAGTGTCTTCCAGCGCCTGCTGCGCCGATGCGGCAATATCTTTGTGCTTCTTGCTGTATTCGACCGTATAATTGAGCCCGCCATACAGTGTATTATTGCTATAGATACGTTTTGGAGGATCACCGAATTTACGGTACATTTCCTTCATCCATATTCGGGTCAGCTTGTTATACTTATCCTCCAAACCAAGCGAACTATCAGGTTCTCCGAAAGGAATCTCGTACCCGTCTTCCGTCAACCGTACAGAAAAGTCATAGACTGACTCTCCATAAGAGGCTAATCCCATCAGCTTTCCTTCTCCCGATGCTCCAAGCTGTAAATAATCACTGACTATGGAATAAAAAAATCCAAGCGATTGTGAAATTCCGTATTCTTGCTTAACCTCAATATGCTCATTCTTCCCATAGGCTACTGTGGTTGAAATATCGTCTCCTTGTCCGTCCATGACCAAAATCACCGCATCATCGAACCCGGATAAATAGTAGGCACTTGCCGCATGGCATAAATGGTGGCTGACCGAAATGATAGTGGGCATTTTTTTGCCTGATAATACCGGGTGCTTCTTGAATTTCTCCAATATCCCCAATTCTTCCGCTTTTTGCGGGTCCCATGATAAAGCAATCAGATCGATATCTTCAAAAGCAACGCCCGCTTGTGACAGACAATTGAGGAGCGACAAAACCGGGGGCTCTCCGTAAGCATGTTTTTTTCGGCAAAAACGCTCCTCCTCAGCATAGGCCACCAAAACGCCATCATGAACCAAACATGCCGCTGAATCATGTCCTAGCCCACCGCTTAAACCAAGAATTAACACGTATACTCCCCCTCTAAGTTTTGTTGATATTGATTGAGAAGCTGATTTACAATTCGACCTGTTTTGGAATTCTTGATTTCCGCGATGTTCTCTGGTGTGCTTTCACCCAAGACTTGTCCCCCCTCCAGGCCTCCCTCCGGCCCCATGTCAATAATCCAGTCCGCCATGACTAAGACATCGGTATTATGTTCTATCACAACGACAGAATTACCCGAGTCGACCAACTGCCCAAGCATATCAATCAGCTTAATCACATCATGCGGATGCAGGCCTGTTGTTGGTTCATCAAGCAAGTACAAGGTGTGGTGTCTACTGCTTTTGGAGAGCTCTCTGGCCAACTTTACCCGTTGTGCCTCCCCGCCGGACAAAGTGGTTGCCGGCTGGCCCAGAATTAAATAATCCAGCCCAATACGGCACATCACATCCAGCTTGTTATATACGGATGGTTCATCCGCGAACAGTTCCATCCCTTCTTTTACAGAGCAAGCCAATACATCTGAAATGCTATGGTTTTTATACTTTACATCCAGAATCTCCGGCTTAAATCGTTTGGTCCGGCATACAGGACATGGGGTCTCAACCGACGGTAGGAATTGCAAATTCACTTGCACAAGCCCGGCTCCCTGACAGCGTTCGCATCGGCCGCCGGGTACGTTGCAAGAAAAGTGTTTGGCCTGGAGATTACGCATTTTCGCTTCAGGCAGCGCAGCAAAAATATTCCTTATCGCCGTGTACACATCTGTGTAAGTTGCCGCGTTTGATCTTGCAGTCTGACCGATAGGGGATTGATCAAAGCTAATGACCTTATGCACATTCTCCCAGCCCTTAACATCTGCATAGGCATCAGTCTCGGTGCTTTGGGTAAAATGAAGCTGTGCGGATCGAGCCAGGACGTCGAACATAAGAGTCGATTTCCCCGACCCTGATACCCCGGTCAGCACAACGAGCTTGCCCAACGGGATATTCACACTTACCTCCTTAAGGTTATGGCGATTGGCGTTTGTAATCTCAATGCATTTCCCGTTTCCTCTACGGCGCTGTTCAGGAAGAACCACTGTATCTTCACCAGCGAAATACTGCCCGGTCCATGATCTGCTGCACTGAATCAGCTGCTGCACGGAGCCAGCCGCAACCACTTCTCCCCCTTGCTTGCCCGCACCCGGTCCGATATCAATAATGTAATCGGCCGCCCGCATAACATCCGGGTCATGCTCGATAACTAGAACCGTATTTCCAAGATCACGCAACTGCCGGAGCACCCGGAGCAGGCCTTCGGTATCTATCGGGTGAAGGCCAATTGTCGGTTCATCGAGAATATACAAAACTCCTGTTAAGCTAGCTCCGATTAATGAGACGAGCTTAAGCCTCTGCATTTCTCCCAGAGATAAAGAAACGGTGGATCGGTCCAAGCTTAAGTAGCCGACACCCACTTCAATCAAGCGAGCCAGCTTTTTTTCCATTTCGGAAACGATGTTCATAAGCGGATCCTGACTTCCCTCTAGCTGTTGAGCGGACACTTTACGCAACCAGCCAAGCAAATGGAAGAGCGGCATTGCAGATGCTTCGGTGATACTTTTCCCGGCTAGCGTAACCGCTCGACTGTCTGTGTTCAGCTTCGTACCGTGACAATCCGAACACTCTTGCAGATGAAAGAATTTTTCAATCTTCTCTCGATAGTCCGATTCGTGTCCGCGTTCCTTGTATCTGCGTTCCAGGTTGGTCAGAATTCCCTCGAACCTTCCCTCTGCAGCATAAGTTGGAGGGGTCTTCTCAGGAAAATGCCTGATAAATCGCTGGCTGTATACACCGAAATACAGCAGATCCCGTTCGACCGTGCCCAAATCTCTCAAGGGTTTATCAGAATCAAACACAAATCCGTAATAGTTACCGGCTGCAACCAAATTATCGGCCATTAACTGTGCTCCATGAGGATTGCTCCCCTTAAGTGCACACTGCTTCAAGCTGAGGCTGTCATTGAAAATTTCTTGTAAATTCGGTTTTCGTTCAACCCCCAAGCCCACACAAACCGGACATGCGCCTTCAGGTTTATTGAAAGAGAAATGGGACATGGTCAATGCTCTAAGCTCATGGCTGCACTCTGGGCACACGGCTTTGCCCTCATCGGAATAGGACATAGGAAGATCTTTAATCTCTGTTTCGATCGACTCATAGTTTTCCTGCCAGATGTCAGCACTACTTGGACCCTTGACTTGGCTTCCGCAATTAGGGCAAGGTCTTTCTCCGCTTTTGGTAAACAATATACGAAGCAAGGTGTACAATTCCGTTGTAGTTCCAACGGTTGACCGGGGATTTCGGTTAGTGTGGCGCTGGTCAATACAGATGGAAGGCGACAACCCTTCAATAGAATCAACCTTAGGTTTGTGGATAAAATCACTTATCATACCGAGCGAATCCATGTATTGCCTCTGACATTCCTGCTGCAAGGTATTCATGGCAAGCGTTGATTTGCCGGAACCAGACAATCCAGTTAACACCACTAGTTTGTTTCGGGGGATAGACAGAGATATATTTTTCAGATTGTTTTCTCTCGCACCTTGAATTTTAATCCAGTCATTCAATGTGATCGGCTCCTTCATGAGACATCGTCATATGCTGCCGTATGAATGTTATCCATTCGGTCTTCGCTTCAGAAATGTTCATCAGCTCACTGAAGCATGATTCATGGTTAAAAGCTACTAACAGATTTCCTTGCATCTTTGATGCTGGTTTTCGTTTTTTGCCGCTCCATATTTCTCCTTCAAAAAAACAATAGCTATCTTCATCAGTTATACAAACCCCGCCTTGAGACTGGTGGCTTTGATTTAACCAGACATACACCAACACTGTAAGGGAAGCAGGATCGGCGGTACCGTGACGTATTACTTGGTCCGCAGTCATCAGTCGGTCGTGTTCCCGAAATATGGATTTCTTCTTCAATAAATCCACATATTCAAAAAAATGCTGTCTCGTATTATAGTCGCTCAGGAACTGACGAATAAGCGGACTATTCATAGATGCGAGAACATAAGCCTGCGGTTTTGTTACTAATAGTGTCTGATAAGCATATTTGGCGTACGTATATACAGAATCCGGCAGATTGCAGCTATATCTCAGCATCGTTTGACGCAGCAACCGATGAAGTTGCAGCGGGTCGGCGCATTCTTTTAAACTGGGCATTGGGCATTCATCCATATATCTAATTCCCGTTGTTAGCGGACGCGAGAATTTAAATACAATACCATCCTTGAACCAGTTATTTAATTGCTCCACCATCCGGTCTGATAAATTCGAACTTCCGGCAGCAGACCAATACTCCCTCTCATTGAACAGCTTGCTGATTTCGGTCTGATAATAGTAAGTACCTGCATTTAATTTAACAATCCGATCTGTGAAAAACAGATATGCCTCTCCAGTGATGGAGACGAGCAAACAATCGTAATTAACTAAACGGAGCTGGACGATATCCGAAGCCGCCAAGCCGCATAATCGGAGCACCGCAAAATAAAATGACATAAGCGGCGTACAATTAGCGGTTAATGGAAAGTGATCTTCAGCCAAGGTCAACAATTCATCATAACTAAACGTTGGAGCAGTAAATTTGCTTGACCAGCTGCTGTTACGATCAGGCCGCTCAATCTGGAAATTGATATTTTCACTTGCAAAATGATATAAGGACTCCAGCGTCCCTAGAGCGGTTGGCTGAAACAGCAATGCTGCCAGATCAGCTACGCGCAAAGACAGCATATTGGATAGAATGGCCGCACATTCCAATTCAGAGTGCACTTCCCGGGAACGTATATTTCGTGGAATTGCCCGAGCGTATAAATTCGCCGGCAGAGGATCGTTGCTGTTTCTAACAATCTCCAATTCCGCTTCATTGGTCCACCAGAAGAGATCAGTCATGGAATAAGTATCGTAATAAATTAGATCGGCTTCGGCCGAACCAAACGGTAGCCAGCTTTTCTCGATCGTTACAACCTTCCATTCTTTTTTGTCTTCAACATAGCGCATAGTATAAATATGCTCATCCTTTAGCTGGTCAAACTCTTCATAAGTAAAGGTCAAAGTACAGGCAGCAACAATTTCAGCAAGACTTATTCTGACATTTCGCACGTTAAATTCTATGCAAGTCGGAACTGTTTTTTGTAAATACCCATGGAACCATGCCCGCTGTGATTCAGCTTCCATTTCATCTTCGAAATACTGGGTCTCCAGCCAAAGTTCAATATCTCCTGTTGTTAAAGCGCGATGAAGACAGTCGAGCAATGTAACGGAAATGGCGGATGTATCCAATGTCTTTTCCACACTCTTCACCTCACCTTGCTGACATTTCGGATTGCAGCATATTCTCCAGATACAGTTCGAATTTTTCAGGCTGGGCCTCCGTTATAAATTCCTGCGCGGCAGCTTTAGAGGCTG
The DNA here is from genome assembly GCF_037963265.1 of Paenibacillus sp. FSL H7-0943. Classification (NCBI taxonomy): domain Bacteria; kingdom Bacillati; phylum Bacillota; class Bacilli; order Caryophanales; family Paenibacillaceae; genus Paenibacillus; species Paenibacillus sp. FSL H7-0943. The sequence continues at coordinate 2,709,861 of NZ_CP150148.1, read as the reverse complement.
CAGAAATGGATTCGTAGAGTGTCCTGTCCGTCAGCAGCCGTTGCAAAGTCTCCACCCATATGGCAGTATCCTGTTCGGGAATAACCGGCATTGTATGTCCTGTTGCTTCATCCTTGTAAGTTTCCGTAATCGGCGTCACCGGAAGATTATAGTCAACCTTGCATTTCGATTGCATGAGGCCGCCTTGGTCGCTTGCAATAACAGGAATACCTCTTAGCATCGCTTCAATTACTGTCTGCCCAAAAGCTTCAGCGCAGATGGAAGGATGAAGCCACACTCGTACCTGTTCAAAAATCAAATTCATCTCGCGCTCCGGTTCAAGCAGTGTCACATTAGGCAGAGCACGTAAAGCGGATTGTTCCTCCTGCTTCAAATCGCCCCATGTAATTATCGCAGCAAAAGGATAGTCCGGAAAAGCTTGAGCCAGCTTCAGAAAAATGGATAAACCCTTTATCTCTGTAGGGTTGCATATCGCGATGTATCCTCTGTTGAAATTATGAAAGGTTGGAAAAATACCATCCCCATAAATTGGGAAACGTAGCGAAACAGCATTGGTATAACTACCCCATTCGGTGATATTATGAGCTACGAAATCACTGTCACCAATAAAGCCGGAGACCTGGGCAAGCTCCTGTCGGAGCAGCGGATTTTCGATCCAGCTATGCGGCCCAAAAGGGAGAGTGATCACATCATGACAAATCACAACCAATTTTGATGCGCTTCCAGCCACGAGCTTTATTCCCGCAGCAACCATGGTGTGGTAAGCCATATTCACAAGAACCACGTCCGGCTTGCCTTTTTTCATCAAATCCCCTGCTGTTCTGTATAACAGCATAACACTCGTGGTGAAATGGCATTCTACACCATTTACTGTACCCTGAAGACTATGCGCGGAACGAATAATATCGTTTACCCCATGCTCCTGCAGCTGTTCCTCCACCTGTAACAGAGAATCTTCCTGGTCTACCAGATGGACTACTCTACATTGATGTCCCCTGGCAGCCAGGGATTCGAATACTGCACGGTTAGCCTTGACGGCCCCTTGATAATAGGCAAAATAAGCACCTTCAGAAAGAAACAAAAGATTCATCGTCAGCTGCTCACCCTTTCCGACTGTCCCTCAATATATGCCGTCAATTTTCCGGTATCATTTAATAGTTCCAGTGCCAGGTCATCATCTTCAATGACGATTCCAAGCTGCTGTTCAATCTTAACGATAATCTGCAAAGCAATCAGTGAATCCATATGGAACGCTTCAAGTAAATCCGCTTGCGCATCCAGTTCCTCCATTGTAACCTCCTTGCTCAAGACCTCTGAAAAAATAGCGGCCAGCTTACCCAGAATCTCCTTGTTCTGCATGCTTTTATCTCCTCTCAGAAAACCTTTGGTTGCCGCTCTGCCGTATCTTGTACCAGCTGCTGCAGCATGTTCAAGCTCTTGGTCCGGGCAGAAGGATCAGGAAACGAAAGGGCTTCAACGGCAAATTGATCGCAATACCCGCATACCGCACAATCCAGCGACCGGCAATCGACTTCTTTGAAAAAATCAATAAAACCTTGCAGCTTAGAATTGTCAAGATAAACATCCAATAAGGTCAGGGCACGGATGCTCTGGCGGCTCTGCTGCGTTTGCCGGGAAAAAACCGCCTTTTCTCGTGTAACCGCACCGGCGGCTCTGCGATGGTTGGTGTGAACGATGTTCAAAATATCAGCCAAGTTCCCCGGATACTGCCTATCATGATAGGCTTTCGCCGCCTGCAACAGCCAGGCAGTAGATTTTGACCGGTCTGTCAGCTTAAAACGGTGTATGCCTATCTTCTCATATTCCGCCAAATCCTCAGGCCTGATCCAGCGCGCCTTCATGATATTCCCTGGATCATTAAATTTCTCGTAAGTGCATTTGACGGAGCAATAATCCATAAAGCTTTGGTTATCCGTTCCACGGTTGGATGAGCCATGGCTCATTACATTGTCATGATAGACCTGCATTGGACATTCATAGAGACAGGTCTGATTGACAATGACCTGGATTTCACATTCAACGCTGTTCTGTATACGTTCAAGCAGCCTGAAATCTCTGGCTATATTTTCTCTCACTGTGATCTCTTTGACGCCCATTGAATCAAAGTATTTTGCCCGTTCCACACTTTCGACCACCGCAAAGGAGGACAAGCTCACTTTGATCTCAGGATGTCTTCTCCTGCAAATATCCACAAGCAGCTGATTGGCTAAGGTGATCCAATCTACACCTATTTCAGCAGCCCAATCCATTTGATCTACAATTTGTCGGTAGCCTTCATCCTCATATTCCCTGTTGCCGAGACAGGAACTGTTCATCAAATAGTTAAACTCTTTGTTGTACATATGGGCCCGCTTAACCGCTTGTTCAATATTGCTCCGCGTACTTATCGGCATTGCCGCAGCCGATCTTCCGCTTCCACAGCCCTCCTTAGAAGAACCACCGAAGAAGCAGCTGATATATTCGTATCCGCCCAGCTCGTCAATAAGCTGGATATCGCCGTTATATGGAACAGATATCTTCATAAATTACACCTGCCAGCTATTTTTTTGTGCCAGTGCGATCAATGCAGCACAGCAATTCTCAGTTCCGCTTAAAGTCCTCAGCTTGGACCTATAATGCCCGCGAAGCTCAGCCAAATTATCGTTCAACGCTGTCTCAACAATCTTACGGATACGGCTTGGTCTGAATGCTTGAACGGGTAGTTTATAAGTGAGCCCAAGATTTTGGAGCTGCGTACAATTATAGTCCCGTTCAAAATGTTGACCGGGAATGGTTATGCTCGGAAGTCCATGCAGCATTGTCGTAAGCATAGTATCTTGTCCGCCATGAAAGATTACCAGAGCTGCTTCCGGCATAATTTCAGCAGCCGGGATAAACCAATGGAATTGAATATTGTCGGTATGGTCAGGAAGCGCCTTAAGCTCATAATGAAATCCGCATAAACAGGCAACACGGTAGGGTTGCTTGTCAAAGATCTCTTTGACAAGCTCAATATAAATTAAAGGGGGAATGGCACTAACGCTTAAATAAATAAAAATTAGCGGCTTGTCCTGCCAGTCCGGATGCCACTGCAGATTTGAAGATTGTCTTGCCTCCAAATCCAGAATGTAACCGGCGAAATCGCACTCCTTCAACGCAGCCAGCTCCGGCTCCAGTTCCGGTAGTGTCGGTGCCATTTTAATCGTTGCTCTTGAAAATAATAATTCAGCCAGATTGGAAACAGAATCCAGTGAATAATCCGCCAACACCTCGTTAAAAGCGGCGATAGCTTTGGCAGATCCCGGATACTGTAGGTTGGCCGGGAAGGCTGGATGGCTTGGCCAGCTCGCAATCATCAAAGCGGGAATCTGGGCCACGGCAGCTGAAATGGAAGCACTCGGACGAGACTCGGCAAATATAGCGTTGGGTTTAAAAGCCTGTATCGCCTTCAGTTCAGCCTCAACCGCTTGACGGATAAAGCCCGATTCTGCCATCCCTGTCCACTCCACATAATCGGCAGCACTGCGAACATCTCCGGAATTCGCTGAAGGAAGCGGAATCGGATAGTCATAAACCTGAAAGCCGTTGGCTCGGACAAATTCAGCAAGCTTGCCGCCAATCACAAAGCTGACCGTGCAACCTTGGCTTTGCAGAACCTTGGCAATGCCCAGCGTTTTGCTTACTGATCCTACAGAACCGGAGCTAGGGGGGCTTGGAAGAAGCATAATTCTTGGCGGACTCACAAACTATTCACCTCGCTTCTATTGGACATTTCTTCGATTAAATAAGGAATCGCATGGGCGTAAGTAGGGTATGCCAGCCGTACATCGGCATTCTTTTTTATCTTTTCGTTTCCCATACGTACGGAAAGGGCGCGTAAACCATGTATACTTAGTCTGATACGCTCAGTGACAGCCTCAGGAGAAATCCATTGTATTTCAGACAGTTGAGCATATTTCCGAACCTCTTTTATCAATTCCTCCTGTGTTAGAGGAAGATCATCACTCACGTTATAAATCTCTTGAACAATAAGATTGCTCCAGGCCAACTGCATCATTGAAATAACATCGTCAATATGCACTTTAGATGAGTAACTGCGTCCGTTCCCCAGCATCTGAGTGCAGCGCATTAATTGCCGGATATAATTATGCTCAAGCGGGCCGTACACTTCAGCGATCCTGAGAATGATATAAGAAAATTTCGCATGGGTGCAGTATTGCTGGACCAGCTGCTCCATTTCGAGTGTAATTCTTCCAAATGGATGAACGGGATGGCACAGTACAGATTCATCGGCCACACAAACGTTGTCGCTTCCATATACAGCCCCATTGCTTGCTACAATGAACTTGCCATACGTTCCGCTGCGCAAAAGTTGGTCCAGCAGATTCCGCGTCCCCTCTACATAAAGCTGCCTCATCCGGGACACAGAACCAGAATGTTTGCCGGCAAGATGATAGATGACATCAATATCCTCCCCTATGCCATCCATCGTTTCAGGGTTCAGAACGTCGCCTACCCACAGTTCCATACCCAATTCTGCAAGTGTTTCGCCAACGCCTTTTTCCTTCGGCAATACAAGCCCTCTGACAGCATGTCCCTGTTCCAGTAAACTGCTTGTTAACCTGCTCCCGATAAAACCGCTGCAACCTGTCACCAGAAATCTCATGGCGTCAGGATGTGACTGGCTGCTTGATTCTGATTTCTCAGCTTCTTCCCATAGCGACCCTTGGGAATGTTATCTGTCCACTTGATTACTCTAGGCACCTTATATGCCGCAAGTCTCGCTGAACAGAATCTGATAATATCATCGGCTGATACCTGGGCATCCAGCGGCACAATCTCCGCAATCAGCTTGCTGCCATAGTATTTATCGGAAACACCATATACAAGTGCTTCTTTAATGCCGTTATGGAGCAGCAGGACTTGTTCAATCTCTGCCGGATTTACCAAATGTCCGCCGACATTGATGTTATCAGAAAGCCGCCCCGACAAATACAGATACCCAGCCTCATCCAACCTTCCCAGATCACCCGTACGTACCCAACCCTGTTGAAAGACCTCTGCCTGCAACTCTGGCTGCCCGTAATACCCGCACGATATATGAGCGCCGCTGACCCATATCTCTCCCTCCTCTCCATGAGCAACTTCGTGCCCCTCCGGGTCAAGCAGCCGAATAGAAACTCCCAGATGTGGCTGTCCCACCGAATCTCTGATCAGTTCTTGCTCATTTGAAGGATTATAGGCAATTGCCCCACCTTCGGATGAACAGAACAATGAACGGATAGACTTGCCCGATAGCTTATAAAAGTCATTAAAAGTCGCTGCGTCCAGATGGGCAGAACAGCTGATGCACAGTCTCACTTTATCCCAAGCTACACTTGAGGATGACACGACTGACTCATTAAGCAAGGCATACATATAGGGAACCGCAAAAAGAATCGTTACCTCTTTGCGATTGATCTGCTCGCAAATTCTAGCAGGCATTGTTCCCTTCGACATGATTAATGTAGCACCGGCACAGAGGGCCGGTAGGACTACAGTGGTTAGCGTCGCGGGCAGCCACGGCGAAATCGGTGTGAACAGCTTGTCGTTTGCAGTAATCTCAAGCCCTCTACAGATAGCCATTACATTATTGTAGATGGCCCGATGGCTGAACTGTACACATTTAGGCGGTCCAGTCGTTCCTGAGGTATAAAAATTCAAAGCAATATCTTCATCAGACTGCTTATCTGCCTGTAAAAAAAGCGTCGCAGTCCTAAAAATAAACATCGGTACTCTGAGTACGAGCTCAAGCTGACTGCTGCCCTCCGAATCAATTGGATCGCAAATTAAATACTGACAATGGCTTGACGAGTGCATTCTCTCCAGTTCCGGTAAGTTCTTCACAGGTTCAAATGGGATCGGAACGGCTCCCGTATGCCAGCATGCAAGCCACAGCATGATAAAAGCAGATTTGTCTGCAACGGCTAAGGCAACTCTGTGCCCGGGCCGGATCCCCGCGAGATCCAGCTTCTCACTACTGTGCTCCAGTTCCTGCCGTAGCTCTTCATAAGAGATCGTTGATCCTTCATAATCAATGGCCGTAAGCCCTGGATTATTCAAGTAATTGAAATAAATCAAATCAAATATGGAAGAAGTGTCCACTTAGAATCCTCCTCAGCTTGAAGCACTTGCATATTTTTTCACTGCTCGTTTAAAAAACGCACTGGCTAACATTAGCAAAACCGCAGCTAGCAAGCTGCCTCCGAATAAATAGGACAGGCTTACCCTGCCCACTAATGCTTCTGCAGGAATAGAAACGATAAAGGCGACAGGAACGATCCAGGTAAGCGCCAATTGGATTGGTTTCTGATATACATTGACCGGAAATCTACCCATCTGCATGATACTGTCGAATATACTCAACATCGGACTTCCGGCATACCAAAACGCCAAAGAGCTTAATAATAGCAGTATTGAGTACAACAGCAGTAAAGCATTGCAAATGGCCCATACAAACATCAGACAAGTGGATATTCCTATCGCTTCTTGCATTTGAGAAACGCCAAGCACCATCACCGCTACTCCCACCATAACATCAAACAGATTAAGCGGAGACCAGTATCTCGTGCTCACATAAAATTGGGTCTCAATCGGTTTGAGCAGTGTTAAATCAAATCCTCCAGTCCATAGCTCCCCTTCCATCCCGGCTAATGAGCCAAGGCTTGGACCAACAAATAGATTTTTCATTGCCAAAATAAAATAGTAAACGCCCGATAATGCCAGCGTATCCGCAAAAGTCCAACTGTTAAGCGAATTTGTGTTGGAAAAGAGGATCGCGATCCCGCCAATCGTCCCGGTTAAATTAATTGCGGTATACAAAATTTTGATTAGAAAGTCACCGCGGAATGACGCTTCCTTTAGAAGCGCTGTAGAGAAAAACAATCTCAGCAAACGCATATATCTCAGCATGTTCCCTACCCTCCCACGGCCATGTATGCACGAATCCCTTTTTTCCACACTAAACGGTTACATAATATGATAACGACCGCCCAAATGAATTGAACAATTATGCCAAAAACAAGCTGTGAATGATCCAACTTTCCAAGGGAAAACTCTATCGGAAAGCTGATCATATATTGAAAAGGCAAATAATCCGAGATATCCTGCATAAATCCCGGAAGCAACGACGAAGGCGCTACCTGTCCGGCCAGCAAAAATACCAGGGTGTCGTTAATAGAAAGCAAGGACTTGATTTTATTGGTGAAAAATGCAAACAGGGAAAGTGTATAGGCCAGCATAAATCTGATTATTTGAGCCATGAGAAGAAGATAAACGGCCACCAGCAAGTCCAGACCGGATATAGCCAGTCTGAAGTTCAAAAAAATGGCAGCCACGCCGGCAACAAATATAACAAAAGGCATACAGACGATTTTGACAGCCAAATCTGACGCAACCACATCGTAAAAAGGCGATATCGGCCTCAACAATACAATCGACATCTTGCCGCCATAGATTTGATCGCCGACCGTCCAGTGTGAGGTAGGGTAGGTCAGCTGGTTCACAAGAATTAACAGAATATAATACCTCACAAAATCCTGCTGAGTGAACCCGGTTATGCTCCCATCCCCCGCAGCAACGGTCCAAACAAACATATAGATGATAGGTCCCATCATCCAACCAAGCGTCAATGTCCAGAAAAACCCTTTCTCAGCCATAAACCCGAACATAGTCCTACGTATCAGCGCAAAGCCTCCGCGAAAATTCAAAGGAGCCTCCCCTCTCGATACACTTCATCAATTACAGAATCGATTGGAGCATCATTGATTGTTACATTTCCAATGCAATAGCTATTAAAGATTTCTGAAACAATCTCAGGTACAGCTTCCTTCTGAATCTTAAACAATACGTAGCTTTCCGCAAGCTCCATGACCTGCAAGCTGTCAGTAAACTTCTCCTTTAGCTCTTCAATTGTGCCCGTTACGTCTTCATCCATAAAACTGACTTTGAGAATGCGGTAGGGAGCTATTTTACCGCTCAGCTGCTCCAGAGATCCGTCGTATAACAGCTTGCCTTGATTGATCAGTACAACCCGTTTACAAAGGGAAGAAATATCCTCCATATAGTGACTGGTAAGCAGGATGGTTGTCTCATGTTTTTGGTTATACTCCTTGATAAAACTGCGAAGCCGCAGCTGCATGCTGACATCTAGCCCCAAAGTAGGCTCATCCAAAAACAATACACGTGGCTGGTGTAACAACGCTGCTGTTAATTCACACTTGGAGCGTTCTCCCAAAGAGAGATTCCGCGCCTGATTCTTAAGCAGATGCCCTATATCCAGCAGTTCTTTTAGCTCATTGAGTCTTTGTTTAAAATCAGCATCAGAGACTCCGTATATTTCCTTCATCACAAAGAAAGAGTCCTCGACCGTAATATCCCAGGTTAACGTCGATTTGTTCCCCATTACCATACTGATGTTGCGCAGAAACTTATGTTGGCGTTCCCACGGTTTGAAGCCATAGACGGAAATGTCGCCTGATGTCGGATACAGGATACCGGAGAGCATCTTCAGCGTGGTTGTCTTTCCCGCGCCGTTAGGTCCGATGAACCCGACAATTTCTCCCGGCTCAACCCTGAGGTCGATACCTTTTACCGCCTCAACTTCGTTGTATTCCATTTTGATCAGACTTTTAAACGCATGCTTTAACCCATGTTCTCTTACAGGGACGCGATAGACCTTTCTCAGATTATCAATAATAATGCCCTCTTTCATTGCTGCCCCCTTAACTCTGCGACCACACTTAAGAATACAGCCAAAACATAATCGATCTGCTCATCAGTCAAATTGGGATAAATCGGCAAGCAGATATGACGCCGACAATAATCATCCGCTAGCGGATATTCCCCACTGAACTGTAGGGAAGCAGCGATCGGCTGCCTATGAAGCGGCGTTGCATATACCTCCCCTTGGAGCGAAACGCCTTTCTCCTTGAGTCTGTCCTTCAAATCGGAACTATCAACGTCCAAAGGCACTATAACAATGTACTTATACCAACTGCATCTGTCCTGCGGCATCACAATCTCGAAATCAGGAAGATTTTTCGTAAAGAAGGAAGTATAACGGTTGGCGATCGCTTCCCGTTGTTCAATGATCGCGTCGAGTCGCTCAAACTGGGTAAGCGCTATCGTAGCTGTGATATCACTCATTCGATAATTGTTGCCAAGCGAGGTGTGGTAAGTCTCCCAGGGCTGGGGCTTGCCATGATTGCGGAACATTCGCAGCTTCTCAGCCATTGAATGATCGTTTGTGACAATGATCCCTCCTTCCCCCGAGGTAATGATTTTCGTGGCAAAAAAGGAATAACTTCCGGCAATTCCGAAAGCTCCCGCACCTTTTCCAGCCATCCTGCTGCCATGTGCATGAGCGGCATCTTCAAATAACCAGAGCCCCTGCTCATCGCACCATTGCCTGATTTCTTCAATCTCCGGTGTAACAATTCCGCCAATATGTACGATAATAACCCCTCGGGTACGACTTGTGGCCTGCTTCTTTATTTCAGCCAGCGACACCGAGAATGTACGGGGATCAATATCAACAAGGCGAACATGCCCTCCGGCAAACAGGACACTGGAAGCCGTGGCAATAAACGTATTTGCCGGAACCAGCACTTCCTGCCCCTTTACTTCGAGCACTCTCATTACCGCTTCAATCGCACTTGTACCCGAATTAACCGCAATGGCATGAGTAACTCCTACATACCGGGCAAAACGTTCCTCCAGCTCCTGTACATACCTACCCTGACTCAACGCTCCTCTCGACAGACAATCATCAATTCGCTCCATAATGATACGCCGCTCCTGCTCAGAAAATGCAATATCGAGTGCGGGTACATCCATAACACCTTGTGTCAACTGCATGACGAACCTCCTCTACCAGTCATAGACTACAGTTTTCCCTTCAAAAAAGCCTTCCGCCGCTTGCCTGATAAATTGCTCCATATGTTCCGCATGAATATGTTGGGCAATTAGGCTGGTTACTTCAAGCTCTTGCTTCCCAATTCTGCGAGAGATTTCCTGAATACGGTCATGCGTTATGGATTCCTTAAGTATTCCAGGTCTTGTCAGATCAATAAATTGTATGTGCTGGTCTGGTGGATCGTTTTTTAAAGCCGAATGCCGTTGAACCTGCGAGAGCAGGTCCGAATCAAGTGCAACAATGGCTCTCTCCTCGCAGTCCCACACACCGCTATTTAACCCGGCCCAAATCTCATCCTTGGCCTCCTTCTTTTCAACACTGAAGCTCAAATCTTCATCCTGCTCAAGCAACCTTAATAAAAGCTTTCCTAGCAGTCCCATTCCCCACAGTTCCACCGTTTTAATGCCTTCATCTGCCAGCTCTTCACACACATTTAGTGCCACACAAAACATAGGAACAAACGCAGCTGTCACAGGGTCTAAGTCGTTGGAAATAAAGATCTGACCATCCACCCCACTGTGCAGAGGGACACATACATCCTTTGTATAATGAGGAGAAAACACAAGAGCTTGGCCTACGCGATGCTCTGCTCCAAGCCCCGCTTTAGTCACTACTCCGACACTGGAGTAAGGATAATGCCCTGGTAAATGGCATGCCCCATGAAAAAGCTGCAAGCAGGATGGGTCCTTTACCGTTCCCGTTAAAGTAAAACGGTTGGTAATGAACAATTCATTAGGACCCGGTTCCGCCTTGCGAGCAGTGGTGAAGTGTACACTAGGCTGAGGCCCCGATTCAGTGAACTTATTGTACATAGCCGAAATAACCGTCTCCTTACTGTTTATATATGGTCAGGTATCCAGGTATAACGTCCGCCCACCATAGGCGAGTGGAAATTCGGCATCCAGCCATGTGCTGTAAACTCGCCAGCCGAGTCGAAACCAACCACAAGCATCGCCTTTCCTTCATATTTGCCGTTGGTAATCCACATCTTTGTCCTTATATCCGGTGTTTGTCCTGTCAGATGCCTCATGCGGGCGACAAATACCAGATACCGCTCCAGACTCATTCCCAATTTTCCGGTTTTCTTGTATGTACGCTGTATTTCCACAGCCGTCCGATCCAGCATATCCGGTTCGGTTGTCCGCGGAACGGTGAACCAGAAATCCTCAATTTCCGGAGTTGCTGCGACCAGTTCACTCTCCAGCGCCCAATTGCGGATATTAAACAAGCAGCCTAATTGCTTGCGACTGACGCCTTGGGGAACACATAAAATGATCTCGTTTCTTCGGTCCGCTTCTTCTAATTCTTCTCTCGTAAACTGCGGCATCCGAAGTGAAAATTTTCGCTGGATGATATATTCGATTCCTAATGTTCTGTACCAATTCTCCATCTCGCTCCGGATGTATTCCGGAGAATATGTGTCGTGGACATCACTTTGAAACCTGAACATATCCTCCTTCTGAAGCAAGTGCTCATCGAGCATGACGCCAATCGTATGCAGCGTTTGTTGTCTTAATAGCTCCTTCTCAATCATCGCCCAACCTCCTGTACTGTGTTCAATGCCGACAATATTTCAGGTATGACTGTAAAAAGATCGCCTACGATCCCATATGTGGAGTAATCAAAGATAGGTGCATTGCGATCCGTATTTATTGCAATTATCGTCTCCGAATGATGCATCCCAACCTTATGCTGCACTGCCCCAGACACTCCGCAGGCAATGTACAGTTTGGGCTTGACCATTTTACCTGTCAGTCCGACTTGATGCATACTATCCATCCATCCACATTCTACAAGCGGTCTGGTAACCGCTACTTTCCCCCCAAGCGCATCGGCGAGCGCATAGATTAAACGAAGATTGTCTGCGTTTTGAATGCCTCTCCCGGCAGCAACAATAATTTCTGTAGTCTCGATGTTCTCCTTGCCCGCGGCTTCTTCAATTACTCCCATAAACTGCAGGACTGAGGAAGAGCAAGAATACTGGGAGCTTAGATCAACAATCTTGCCCTGCACGACGTGTGCGGTCTCAGCAGCGGAATAAAAATTGGTTTTTACAGTTGCCATTTGCGGCCGTCTTGCCGGTATTTTTATCTCAGCGAATTGCTCGCCCATTTGCGTCGGTCTGGTAATAATAAAATCCCCATGATCCGGTCCCATCTTCAAATCGATGCAATCGGCGCATAGCCCCGTCCGCAGGCGGACTGCAACTCTGGGGAAAATAGACCTCCCCCATGCGGTAGCCATACCTAGCACGACAGACGGTCTTTGATCCCGGAGCACCGCAGAAATCAAATTATAATGAATATCTTCGGCGTAACGCTGTATGCCCGGTTTGTTCACCATCCACACTTCATTTACTCCCCATTGAAGCAGACGCTGGGCTAGGTCTTCTATACGCTCTCCGACCACCAAAGCACAAATGCGCTGGGCTCTCATAGCCTGCAGCTGTTTTGCTGCGCTAACCAGTTCCGGAAAATATGAAGAGAGCGCGCCTTCAGCATGTTCCACAACAAGGCAAATACCTTCATGCTCAGGGTACGGTTGTCTGGTCTCCTGTACCCTGTCTTTCATTATAATGGCTTGGTTAGGACAGCAAGACGTGCAGACTGAGCAATAAGTACATGCCGCAACGTCGATACGCAAGCCCTCATCCTCATCTTTGATTGCAGCCGCGGGACAGCGTTTTAAACACAGGAGGCAATATGTGCATTGTTCCTGATCAATCCTAATCATCCACTTCTAACCTCGCTGATTTTGCTGATTATCGGCTCCAATACCCGTAGATATTCATCGCTTTCTAGCAAAATCCCCTTTCTTTCGGAGTGCTGTTCGTACACTGAAACTACTTCAGTAGCCGAGCCTGCCAAACCAACCGTCTGTGGGTCAAGGCCAAGGTCATGACACGACCATACCAGAATATCCTTGGTTCTGGCATGCAATTTGGCAGCAATTGTTAGCGGTTTCAACTCAGAGACGGCTGTCATTCCACCAATACTCAATACTGCCGGAAGCCGGCAAGACTGTCTGGTTGTTACCCCTTCGTCATGCTGGCGGTGGAACAATACCTCATCAGTCGAAATATCCTCAAACCGTGTTACATTTATCGCGTGGGGGATATCTAGATACTCGCCGATTCCCGGACCTACCTGACCGGTATCACTGTCGGTTGAATGGCTGCCGGTCAGAACCAGATCACATCCACCAAGCTTCTCAACAGCACGAGCCAGTACCAGCGATGTCGCCAATGTATCCGAACCGGCAAAAGAAGCGTCGCTGAGCAGGACAGCCTCATCGATCCCATAACCCATGAACTCCTGTAGAACCGTTTTACAACCGGGAGGGGCCATGGAAATAAGAGTTACATTAGCATTACAGCTATTCTTCAGCTCCAATGCCACATGGATGGCTTGCCGGTCCGGATAGTTTAGCTCAAAGGTTGCCTTCGGTGGCGGTGAGGCCGAGATCTTACGGCCATCATCAATGCCACGCACATTGTATTTGTTCACGTGTGCAATAAACTTTAAACAAACCACTATTCGCAATATATCGCTCCCCCCATCACATTCTGCAGCTTTTTTTACCAGAGAAACGTATGCCAAAATGTTTCCAAAAGTACTATTCTTCGCCAGATTACCACTTCCCTTTATTATCATAATATGATTATCATCACATAATTGGAATGAACAATTATTATAGTATAATAATGTCATTTATTTCATTTTTATTTAAATATAATGGAAATATGGAGGTGTAAATTGAGTAAAATTACTTTACCCGTTTCCGATCCACTAATAAATACTTCCAACACTTATGGGACTTTGTTTTCTATTATTTCTTCGGATAACCGCATATGGCCCTGGGTTTATTCCAACTTCATTCAGCTGAGATATGTAACGGATTGGGAAACTTACTTTTTTGACAATCATGAGCTTCTTGTTGATTATTGCCCATTTCTCAATAAGTTCATATTGCCTAGAACCATCATTTCCAAGTGGTCTTCCTTTACGGATTTCGTTGTAGACTCTATCAACGGCGATTGCTATGTATGGTGCCATCTCGACCGGTACTTTATATCTGCATATCAGGAGTTCGGCCAAGAGCACCGTTTTCACGAGACATTAATTTACGGCTACGATCTTGATCGCCAAACAGTCTGCATTCGGGACAATATTACGGGCGGTAAATTTATGACCGCTCAATGCACCTTTTCCGAACTGGAATCTGCCTTTGACTATCTGTGCAGAGAAGAAAATTTTATTACGCGTGTAACTTTGCTTAGCAAAATCGATGCAGAATTTGATTTAAACGTCGAACAGATTGTCGACAGCTTGCAGCGATATCTATCCTCCAAGCGCACATTTGATTTTATTAACCATACCACTACCAGCATTTATGGACAAAGTGTGTACCAACACCTCATTTATCAAATGGAGCACCCTAAAGAGGATGACCCTGAGCTTGACATTAGAGCTTATCATTTGCTGTGGGAGCATAAGAAGCTTATGGTTTTAAGAGTTAAATATCTCCAACAAATAGAACTCCTGATGCAATGCAACCGATGGATTGAACGTTGTACTGAGCTTGAAGAACGTTCTCTTCTGAACAGAAATATGGTGCTTCGGTATAATCTGTCCATGGACCCCAAGGTGCTAGACGCACTCAAACATTCTCTGTTGACCATACAAACAGACGAAGCCAAATTATTGGGCGAAATAATAAGCGCGCTCGGCTCCAAGGGATGAATTGGAGAATTAGCAGCAGTTGGAGGGACAATTATGCAGACGTTGCAGACGTTAGAAATGGAATATTACTATAATTCTGCAGGGGAGCCTATTGCAGAGGTACAGTCACTGGGAAACTGCTATACCCGTAATATTTTTTTCATGCTAAAAAGGTATGTCAATGACTCTAGCGTATTGTACAAGATGTTTTTAGATGATTTTAATCTGAAATTAGTTACCCATACTGACAGTGACCAGTTTGAATTAAGCTTGAACGAGATCAAAGATCCCGAGGATTATATAACAGTCGCTAATAAACATACTTTTAGCAACAATGCAGAGGCAGCCATCCAGACGATAGAGACACTGTTAGCAAATAACGAAGTCGTATTTGTCAATACGTTAATGAAACGAGTCCCCTTTTATAGAACATTTGAATTAAGCCCGGCTCTGGAAACAGATCATATTGTGGATGGGCATATATTTTTGATCCTAGGGCAGACGGCAACTGATTTTTATTTCTTGGACAATTATATAAATTACAACAAAGAGTATTTCAAGCCTTATCCGCATAACAAAAATATCGGTCAAGATGCCAAAACTTCGTTTATGGATGCCTACAATCGGCAGTTTTCCTGTTTCACAGTGCATCCTAATCAAGATGAGCTTGCTGAATTGCCAGCCCGAGCCTCGCTCATTTTAAGAACCGCGCTATCGAATTATTATAAGCCGCCCTCTTGTACCGAAGGACGCCTTGAATATATCGGACGATCAGCTATCCAGGAACTGAACAATCTGTTTGCAAGTGGACGCTTCATCCTCAATACAAAGATTTCAAACCGCCCCCATGACCTTTACTCTTTAACCCGGACGACGCTCACCCGTCATTCAGATAGAAAAAAAGTATTGCTGTTGCTGCTGAATTCCTTAGCGAATCCTAATGCTCTCAGCGATGTCATTCATTATGCTCGGCAAAGCATCGAACAATGGGAACTTTTAAGGAATGTTATGACCAGGCAGTATATCATGAATGAATTTACACTTACTGACCAGATGGAAGAATACATGGCCTATGTCCTTCATGCGGAAGACCTGTTTTATCATTCCATTGAAAAAAACATCGATAACTTATGCCAAATATAGGATATAAGCGTAACGCCTCATCCTAGAAAAAAAGAGACTTGTCAAATAGACAGGTCTCTTTAAAGTATTTACCGCATTGCCACTTATCACGGCTAATAACAACTTCGTTAACGACATGGAAGGAACGGAGGGTCCGGGTAAGGGCTTTTGCTCATATCCCCCTCCATCCTCCACCCCTTTAAGTCGCTATTCGAGCTTACACACTAGTCAGAATAACAGGCTCACCTTTAGTCACGATAATCGTATGTTCAAACTGTGCTACCCGACCGTTATCTACAACACTTAGCGTCCAGCCATCCGATTGCTGCTCCACATAGTCCGCTCCAGTCGAGAGGAAGGGCTCTATCGTAATTACTTGTCCTTCCTTTAGCACCGTGGTCACTCTTGGATTATAGAAGGGTAGAATTTCAAAAGGTTTCTCATGCAGTGATTTGCCAATTCCATGGCTGCACAGATTACGCACCACTCTATAACCGCGTTTGCGAGCTTCAAGTTCCATCATTCTGCCGATCTCGTTAACCTTCATTCCTGCCCGCAGATGATTGATCACACTCATCATGGTTTCCTCTGTACTCCGGCATAAACGCAGAATATCATCGTTATAGGGCGGCAGTTGAAAAGAAACGCCAGCATCCCCATAATACCCATTCAGCTCAGCAGAGACATCAATGTTGATCAAATCGCCAGCATTAATCACTCTCGGACCCGGAATACCATGAGCAACCTCTTCGTTCACACTGATGCAGGTGCTGCCCGGGAAATTATAAGTTATCTTCGGGGCTGAGGATGCTCCGAAGCTTTCCAGAATCTCAGCTCCAATAAGATCTAACTCCGCAGTCGTTATCCCAGGGGTTACTTTCTTTTTCATCTCGACGATGGTGTGGCCCACCACTTTTCCAATAGCTTTTAACCCTTCTAAATCTTGTACCGTATCACTTGTCATCCAACACACATTCCTCTCACTTCATGAATTAATCATTTGTCCAGCCTCTGAAATGCACTCCCTACCCACTGAAAAGTATCTTCCACTTGTTTGCCTGCTGCGTTATCGTAGTAACTTCTCTTGAAGCTATGCTCATCAACTTTATCCAGTTTTATGGAATACCGCTCAGGACTGCTGATAAACAGCTGGTTTTCAGGTTTAATAGGCAGTTCTTCTATCACGTTATTTCTTCTGAGTGTAAAAAGCTTGTAGAAATAACCGTTACTCGTTCCATATTGTCCGATCGTAAAATCGGGATCACCATCTCCATTATAATCCTCAAACTGAAGCTGAAAAAAATCATTAAAGGTCTGGGCAAATTGATCATTTAACGGATAGCTACTCAGTGTTTTTCCATGCTCATCAGTCACTACTAGCCTAAATCGGCCACTCCAGTTTCTTCCCGCTAACGGACTCGGTGTAGTCCAATCTTCGCTATATGTCCCCTCTAGCAGTTGCAGATTTAAAAATCCCGCTCTCCCTGTGACCGGAGACAGTTCATTATGTGATAGGGTTACTGGACCTGTTACCTCGACAGAAGTCTCCACAGGGTCTGCCTGTTCAATGTTCTCCATATCGATTGTTCCATAAATGAGCTTTCTTAACTGGTCAGAGTTTTTTACAGGAATTGTGTAGCCCTGACTGCTGTTCTCTGCTGTAGTAAACATCCCTTCATGTCCAAGTTGATCTCCAAGCGCTATGTAATAATCTTCCGAATAGCCGTCCCCATAAACAAGCTTCATTTCAAATTCCGGACCCCAATCCAGATCATCAGAAAATTTCTTACTCTTGTTCATAGCCTCCGCAAGCGTCTTGATCAAAACAGAATCCTTTAGCGTTAAGCTCTCTGAGTGCAAAGGACGATCCGCTTGTTTCTGATCACTCGTTGCCACGGGTGTCAACGACACGCCTTCGATCCATCTGGCATTGATGAAGCCCAAATGACTTTTACATCCGCTTAACACTACGACCAATAACAAAGGTGCTATCCATATTAACCGCCTAATGCGAATCGCCTCCAATACATAAGCATATTCCAATTATAACAGTGTCTATAAATATATAAAAACGACTTTATGAACACGCGATTAAAAAAAGACTACAACCTGCTTATTAAAGCGTGGTTCTAGTCTTAAAAGGGCGATTGATTAGATTGCTCCCATCGTTTTGAGCCAAGCATCCGCAATAAGTGCATGACCTGCAGGAGTAGGATGTACTCCATCATATGCCCAGTAAGCCGGTTCTGCTTTTACGGAAGCCGCTGCAAAAAGTCCATCTAGCGGAACCAGCGGCGCCCCATATTCACGTGCCAGCTCGCGGACAATATGAATTTTAGGATCAAGATCCTGACGCCAAGTTCTACGATCTTCCGGTACAGGCAAAACAAAAGGCTCTATAAGCACTAATTTAGCATTCAAAGATTTCCGAGTGCGTTCGATCAGGTCCCGATATGAGGCTTCAAACTGCTCGGGAGTGGTTTCTTCACCAGAATCAAAACGCCGCCAAGTGTCATTAATTCCAATATAAATGGACACCCAAGTCGGCTTCAAATCCAGACAATCCTGATCCCAACGTCCCTGTAAATCAACAATACGGTTGCCACCAATACCACGGTTAAAAAAAGTAAGATTCTTCTCTGGATATAAATGCCCCAGTCGAGCGGCGACCATCATTGCATAACCTACTCCAAGTGATGAAGCGTCTTCATGATTACGCCCCCAGTCTGTTATGCTGTCCCCTTGAAACAGAATGACATCGTTTTGTTGAAATATCATAAATGAAATCCTCCTCTAACTACCTCTGTTAATATAACCCAATCTATTATATCAAATACAATGAATACAGCCTACTGTGAAACATCAATAATGCAAACATTTCACTAAAAAAACAATAACAAAAACCCCGCTCAGATTTGAGCAGGGTTTAGGGTTAAGCTATATTAGTAAGCTAGGCTGAACAATCCTTTAATGTGGGACAAGTAACGGATATTACTTGCTTCCTTCATTAGAGTTGCAGGCAAGCCTTTTAACGGAGTAGAACTTGCACCAACGATGGCAACACCGTCTTTACGGCCTAAGCTAGCAAGTGTACCAGAGTTGATTGGGCTAAAGCTTTCAAACGATTTATTTTTCAAGAAGGCATACAGATTGTATCCGATCAATTCACCCATTTGCCAAGCAATTTGCGCAGTTGGAGGGTAAGGACGTCCATCTTCTGCAAAGACCACCGCGCTGTCACCAGCAACGAATACATCTTTGTGGGAAGTGGATTGCAAGAATTCATTCACCGTTGCACGACCGCGGTTAACTTCAAGACCGGATTCGCCGATGAGTGGATTTCCTTGCACGCCACCAGTCCATACAAATGTGTTAGCAATAATTTTTTGACCGTCTTTCAAGTCAATCGCATTGCCTTCTACATTCGTAACAGGAAGACCTGTCAGGAATTGAACACCACGTTTCTCCAAGCTTGCTACAGCACGTTCGATTAATGCATCTGGCAATACTGGAAGGATTTTAGGACCTGCTTCAACGAGCATAAGCTTAATTTCTTTAGGATCAACGCCATATTTTTTAGTAAGTGTAGGCAATACATCCGCGATTTCACCAACAAGCTCAACACCTGTTAAGCCGCCGCCACCGATCAGGATGTTTGCATCTGCTTCATTTTTCGATTTCGCATATTCACGAATACGATCTTCAATATGTTGATGAATTTTGTTAGCATCTGCAGCTGATTTCAATACCATACTGTATTGTTCAAGCCCTGGAATGCCAAAATAAGCTGTAGTGCTGCCAAGACCTACAACAAGCGCATCATAAGTAAGTGTCACACCATCAGAAAGAACAATTTGTTTGTTCTCCACAGAAAATGAATTAACCTTCGCGATTTTCAGGTCAATATCTTTCCCTGCGAAAAGCTTAGTTAGAGGCATAGCTACAGCACCCTCTGCAACACTACCTGCTGCAAGACGATGCAATTCTGTAATGATTTGGTGTGTAGGATACTGATTAACTACAGTAATTTTAGCTTCATCTTTTTTGAGATATTTGCGTACGGTTAAGGCGCTTAGTAGACCACCATAACCTGCTCCTAGAATGACAATATGTTTAGACATGATGTTTCCTCCGTCCCTTACGTATAAGATATGAAAATGATTATTTCTGCTTACTGCGTTCTCCAGCAACTTGAAGGTATGCATTTACGAAACGGAAAAGCTTTTGCGCTTGTGGATCTTTCAACAACTTCATAAGACCAAAAAGACCAATAACTTCGTTACTTTCATTCGCACGATCTTTTGCTTCGATCACTGTAGCTGCCATATTCTTCGCGGAATGCACTACAGGTTCAGCAAGTTCTTTAATTGCACTTACCGTATCACTTTTCAAGACATCATCCGCTGCGACAGTTTGCACAAAGTCATAGGACTTTGTAAGCACGCCAACAAGCTCAGTTAATTTTGGCAACTGTTCCACCAAGACTGTTAATGATTCCTGAACTTCTGGTTTCAAGAGCTGCTCAAGAACATCCATTTGTTCCTTGCTAACAGCTACTTTTGGTGATTCTTGTTCAGGTTGTGTTTGAGTGATTGATTCTGACATATCCAAATCTCCTCTGCAATAAGCTTTGCTGCTTAATAGTAATAAAAAACATAAGAACTTTTAACGCCATATTTCTATTATAGCACTTATCAAGTTATAAATGTCACAAAGTTTTTGAATTTCCATAAAAATTTGTGATTTTTATTACATTATAATAAATTATTTAAATTACTAGTGTTAATTAAAACCGTTTGAGTGAATTAATGTACAAATTCATTCAGATTCTTCTCGGTTTTCAATAAAACATCCACAATGTCCATATTCTTCTCTGTTAGAAGTAACCTGAAATAAAGAGAACGCAGGAAGTTCTTTGTATTTATTCGATTAACGTACTGGCTGTGGCTTCTAGGCCAACTGCCACATTGCGCCAAGTTGAGAATCCAATCGGTTATAGACTGCTGTAAAAGTAAATGATGATCGATGATTGTAACTATAATAGTACCAATCCTTTCATCTTCTTCGTCCCTGAATATGTATTGATCGTTATAAAGCATCTTTTGAATAACTGCCAGAACCTCTTCCCGCACCGCGGCATCACTCTCCGAGCATAAAACCAGCTCATCCAAGGCGTCTGCGCCATGGGCTGCTGCGTGTGCCCAGCCTTCTTTTTCCATATAACCTCTTAAGTCCCGTTCTTCCTCATAATAACGAATCAAATCCTGCTTCACCTTTATAAATTCAGAGCTATCCAATATAGCCATTTCCCTATGCCTCTGGAGAATAAGAGCAACAACTAATACAGAAAATGTTCTTGTATACACCGTCAGATCTTCTTTATTCCCAATGTGATAAAAAAGATGCTGCTCGTCAAGAAGTATCCACAGCAGTTCACGAAGCTCCGCATCATTAAACCAATGTTTCTCATTAATCCATTTGTAGAATGTGGAATAAATCAATTCATCACGCAGTACAGGCTCGGGATCTCCTATATGCTCAAGCATCAACTTCACATAATCCTTTATGTCCTCTCCACTTCTAAGCTCGTAGTCATTCTCTTCGATTCTTTGCAAATCTATCATCAATTGTTCTCTACTATTAATCAATTTATCCACCCTTTCATCCACTGTGTTTCTACATATCCTAATATCCTAATTTATGTCCTATTTTTTGACAACAGGGTGTTCAAGATTAACTTCAATAAATTTTATCATTGACGAATTTTTTAAGCTGTGTTATTTTGAGTTAGTAACATTTAGTTAGTTCATTTACAAATATCAGGTGTTGATATTTTACAACCGAATACATACACAACGGAGGAATACTTATGAGCGCTTTTACAGACTTGATTCAGTCACGCAGATCCGCTATGAATTTTGTGGAAGGGGTTATCATCCCTCAGAATGAATTAGAGGAAATGTTCTCTTATGCCAGATTGGCACCCTCGGCCTATAATCTACAGCATACAAATTACAAAGTGATATCTAACGAGAGCTTAAAAGAAGAAATTCGCGAAGCAGCTTACGGCCAATATAAAATCCATACTGCTTCAGCAGTTATTGTAGTGCTGGGAGATAAGCATGCTTATCAGCAGGCTCCAGAAATCTATGGCGGGCTTAAAGCTTTAGGAGCGATGTCACAAGAGGAATATGATGAACAAATAGAGATGATTAACAATGCTTACATTGATAAGGATGCTTTTCAAAGAGATGAAGCAATACGTAATGCCTCTCTCTCTGCCATGCACTTTATGCTGATCGCCAAAGATAAAGGTTGGGATACCTGCCCGATGATCGGCTTCGATGCTGATGCTATCCAATCCACCTTGAATCTGCCGGATCATATGGTACCTGTTATGCTGATCACGATCGGCAAAGACAAAAAACATAAAATCAGACCCCGCGGCTACCGTAAGCCAGTCAACGAATTCGTTGAATTCATCTGATTATAGATACAGCAAAACGTTCCATCCGAGGCAAGTAGCGGGTGGAACGTTTTTTAATTGGAACTCATCATGAAGATAATGAACCGTGTGCCCGATATACAAGAGGGGCTCTACTTCGCATATTGTAAAATGGCAATCGCTGCTCGTTCCCGTCGTTCGGAGTCATCACAAATCAAAGCATCTTTCAAAATATTAAGCGCCTTAGAGAGCGTCTCCTCATCCAATTCCAGCGGACTATTCACTTCTTGTTCATTAGCAGAAACACCTGTAATCCACAGATCCAAGCGAGCGCTTGGTTTTGGACCCTTATATTGTACAACCGGTGCACTTTGGTTAAATAACTCCCGCACGCCTGCGTTTAGTTCAGAAATCGGCAGACTTTTCAACCACGTCACACCACGTCGATGGCATGTACCCTCGTCAACATTATCAGTAAACTCGTTGTAAAAATAATCTCCGAGGTCCCCGAGATGTACCCAATCTCCATCGGCCACCAGCACATAATCTCCATCTTGCATCGTATGTACAAATAGCTGAAGGGCTTGCAGATGTTGCATAAGCTCCAACTCACTATATTGGTATGTGCCAATCAATCGATCATGAAGTTCCTCTGTGCTTAGATTCTCCAGATCCCCTATTCCGGGGTAGCCGATACTCACATAATTATCCTCCAAAAATGTGCTGATCCGCTCAATCCCCAGTGGCTTCGATCCCATCCGAAACAGATTCATATGTCATTCCTCCAAATACTTAATAAAATGCTTGTAGTAGCCCTTGGATTTGGGAGTAACAAACCGTCCATCATTCGCAGAATCCTTCATTAGTTTATGAAGCTTCGGACCTCCAGTATAGGGATCTACTACGCTAGCCTTAAGTCGTGTCGCTTGGATTGCCTTCTGAGGACAAGAATAAACACAACGCATACATAATAAACAATTTTGACTGAAAACAATTCCTTCTACGCCGCTACTAATATTGGATGTTGGACAGTTTCTGACACATTTTAAGCATAGTGTGCAAGCGTCCGTTGTACGCAATCCTTTGGCGAAGTATTTTCCCCCTTGGTGTTCCTCACAATAATATACTGTTCTCAGAACCCGCTCCAACACAGGGTGAATCGGCAGATTTCGTGGTGTCCGGTTTACGATTTCCTCTGCAAACAATTCCACCTTACGCTGTGCGGCTTGATACAATTGCTTATTCAACCTGTCATTGTATTTGATATAAAAATTACATGGCATCGCCAAAATCGAATTGTGAAAGGGATTATATCCCTTCCCACGCAAAGAACGAAGCACCGTATTCGAAGCACCGTTATTGATATAGTGTGGAGAGGATGCCGTTTTGAATACAAATGCCGGGGTTCCATTACAATCAGGTAGCCCTTCTGCAAAACGTTCAACAAAACCGGAAGCGCCAAAGCCTAGAACCGGATGACCAATACCTATAAGATCATAGGCTTCATATTCTACAGAACGAGTGCCTTTAAAAACATCTTCCACTCTAAACAAATCTACATCTTGCCCTTTACTTCTTAGCCTTTCAGCAAATTGCTTAGCAATAATCTCCGTATTGCCCGTACCTGAGAAATAAAATATGGCCGTCTTTGCATTATGCATTCCATCCCCTCCCAGATCAAATATACCTCATTCCCGTCTGGGAAAGCTGTGAAGTTGAAGTGGGTTTTGGCTATTTCGGACTCAATTGCTCTTATTTCCATAATTCTGCTCATTTTGCTACACTAACGGACTCAGTTGCAGCTATTCGCTCAAATGCACTCCTTTTCTGCACAAATCATGGGCAATAAGAGCTATACAGTCCGAAACCTTCGCAAAATGAACCCATATGCTGTAATAGCTGCAATACGGTCCGATACGATCTAGATCGAGCAAAAGGGACCTGGTTTCGAGATGTAGGCTGCTAAGTTTGGGACGTAGACGGCTAGGTTGAGTAATAGGTAGCTAATTCCGCACGAAGTAGTTAAGTTGAGCTATAGATAGCTAATTCCGCACGAAGTAGTTAAGTTGAGCTATAGATAGCTAATTCCGCACGAAGTAGTTAAGTTGAGCTATAGATAGCTAATTTCGCACGGAGTAGATAAGTTGAGCCCCAGACAGCTAGTTTAAGCAATGGGCAGCACGTTTAGGATCAAATTTGGCAGGCGGTGTTCTTTTCACCAACTATTCGGACTCAGTTGCTCTTATTTCCATAATTCCGCTCATTTTGCCACACTATCGGACTCAGTTGCAGCTATTCGCTCAAATGCACTCCTTTTCTGCACAAATCATGGGCAATAAGAGCTATACAGTCCGAAACCTTCGCAAAATGAACCCATATGCTGTAATAGCTGCAATACGGTCCGCTACGATCTAGATCGAGCAAAAGGTAGCTGGTTTCGAGATGTAGGCTGCTAAGTTTGGGACGTAGACGGCTAGGTTGAGTAATAGGTAACTAATTTCGTGCACGGAGTAGATAGGTTGAGCTATAGGGAACTAATTCCGCACGGTGTAGATAGGTTGAGCTATAGGTAGCTAATTCCGCACGGTGTAGATAGGTTGAGCCATAGGTAGCTTATTCCGCACGAAGTAGTTAAGTTGAGCTATAGATAGCTAATTCCGCACGGAGTAGATAAGTTGAGCTATAGATAGCTAATTCCGCACGGAGTAGATAAGTTGAGCCCAAGACAGCTAGTTTAAGCAATGAGCAGCACGTCTAGGATCAAATTTGGCAGGCGATGTTCTTTTTAGCAACTGTCCGGACTCAGTTGCTATTTCCATAATTTCGCTCGTTTTATCACACTATCGGACTCAGTTGCAGCTATTCGCTCAAACCTACTCAAATACTGTACTTAACAAATCCTCAATCATGCGTCCTCACAGGAGTAATTAAAAAAAGTGTGGACGAAGATGCGTCCACAGGCAGGATCACCAGCGCCCTTTCTTTTCCCGCGAACCTGATTCTAAGCGTCTCACTATCGATCGCCCGAAGGATGTCCCTGAAATATTTTCCGTTAAAGGCTACTCGAAAATGATCACCTTCCAGATGCTCCAAAGGAATCTCTTCTTTTACATCCCCAATTTCTGCAGTCTTGGACACTAAACTTAGCGTATTAGAAGGAAGTACGCTGAGCATAACACTCTCACCAGCCAATATAGAAATACGTTCAACAACATGTAACAAACGGTCTTTCTTAACAATCACTTCGGAGAGGTACGCTTTTGGGATTAAATTATTGACAGAGGGATAAGTTCCTTCTAAAAGAGCAGACTGAACCCTCAATCCATTAGAAATAAATCTGATCTGCTTGGGGCCTATTTCTAAATCGGTGCTGCTGTCTGCATCATCGTTTAATATTTTCAAAAGATCCTCCAGGGTGCTGCCCGGGATTACAACATCTAAAGGAATTGCCCCGTAATCATCTACGCTTTCAACAACATGCTGGGCGAAGCGGATGCCATCAGTGGCGACTACACGAATATTATGCTTCTCTATTTGCAGCAAAACTCCTGTAAGCACAGGTCTGGTTTCCGATGAAGAGACCGCAAAAACCACTCTTTTAAATATTTGCTTCAGGAGAGTGTTCTTCATGCTTATCCTTTGAATGTTTGGATGATCTATGTATTGGATTCTTGGAAACTCTGCCACATCCATTCCACATAAACGAAATTGAGTGCTCCCTGATTGAATATTTAAAATCAATGACTCTTCGATTTCCAGCCTAATTAGTCCAGGATCAAGCTTACGAATGATCTCATAAAAATAACGCGCCGGAACGACGATCTCACCTGTGTTGTGCACAACCACCGAATCCATTTTCACAGGGAGCTTATATTCAATGGTCATTCTTATATTGCTGGCTGTTAATATCAGACCCAGAGTTTGCGCCTGAATAAGTATTCCTGACAGAACACGTGAGGAGCTATTCGCGGATATGGCTTTTAATGCTGCCTGCAAAGCGGTACTAAGAGAATCTTTTGAAACATGGATTAGCAAAGACTTCACCTAACTCTCCTTAGATTCCTTTACAAAATGCGCCTCAATGATGTTCCGAAATACTTGGGAGCGAGATGCGTTCTGATCCGCACAAGCCTGCTCTATCTCCTGCCAAACGTCCTCAGATAACGTCAAAGATACCTTTTTAGTTACACCAGTGCTTTTTCTACCTGCACCTTCCCGAAGACCTCCCCTTGTAAAAAGAAACCCCAACTGCCCGTCTTTAGTAGCTACACCTACTTTGACTTTATCCTCGTTGTTACTTGCGCTATCGCTAGTGACTTTATCTTTAATTTCGCTAATACTGCTTCCCTTTTGTTCGCCCTCGAATTTATGATCACCCAATCCCTTGCACCTCCCAATTTGAATTTAGTAACTTAAATCAATATATTCACTAATTTCATAATACCATAATCGCCATTAATCCACCACAATTCTAACCACAAAAAAACACCCCAAAGATCGGAGTGTGCGGTGCGGTGGGCTGGGCATGAGTTGGGTATGAGTTGGGCATGAGTTGGGTATGAGTTGGTATGAGTTGGGCATGAGTTGGGTATGAGTTGGTATGAGTTGGGCATGAGTTGGGTATGAGTTGGGTATTGCAACGTTAACCCATGGATTTTTTTATTTTGCTTAAAATCGTTTGGGAATGTATGAGTTAATTGCACTTTATACAACTATAAACAATACATTGTGCTGCCCGAGCGAAATAAGTGTATTCTCTGCAACTAAATTCAACGATATTAACAAATAAGTGTGAAAAGACTTCTTTTAACTGCACCAAATGCAACTAAAAGTGACTAAGCTTCTTATCTCCTGCAAGTAAGTGTATAAACTGCAACTATCCCGTTTGCCCGCCCCCGGACGCACGCATAGACGCACACGCACGCACACCCTCATCATGCCACTAACCCAACCTTCATACCCTCTCACTCACCTCATCATGCCACTAGCCCAACCTTCCTCCCCTCCACTCACCCTCATCACGCCACTAACCCAACCTTCATACCCTCTCACTCACCTCATCATGCCACTAACCCAACCTTCATACCCTCTCATATCCCCTCTCCCAAAGACTCCTTTCCCTACAACTCCCAACACAATTACCTCAGAACTCCCTACTCATGTAAAAATAGCTCGCCTCATAACTCAACGTGTGGCACATATTAATATCTACTCTTCCACCCACCCGCCTTACCAAACTACACTATCTCAGGATGTTCTGATAATTTGGTGGAAAGTCTGATTTTTTGGGGTCTTTTAGATGCTTGAACGATTCAAGCTTCACCTTAGGACCAGGAGAGATCCTAAAAGTCATGGTATCTTCTCCAACTGAAATATGTGGACCAACTGTAGGATATACGTTAAGTGTAATCAAGAAATCAAACCCACGGAAACCATTGAGCCGCTTCACCTCAGTCACATCCACAAAGTAAGGATAAACCATTGGCGATTCTCGCAAAAGCGGCGAATAAATATCTGCAATCTTTTTCTCAATATGGGGTAAAAGAAATAACATCAGCATGTCTTGAAACTTAAGTTCGCGAGAATCTTGATCTGGCAGTTGAAGTCCCGAATCAGACCTGGAAGGTGTTACAGATTGAGGTTGAATTAACCTATTTGCGGAGCAAAGTTGTGGCGTCAGAACGAGCATCACTGCGACAAGAAGGGGAGCAATCCAGCTTTTTTTCATCACAATAGCCTCCTTAGGGAACTTTATATAAATTCCCCAAAGAGACCCTATTTCTATACGTTAAATCTCAATCCTGTTAAAAAGAAAGGGTTCTCCCTTAAGATAATTTTTCAGGATCGCTAACGCATACGGCTGTTCTGCTTTTAGACCCTCGGTTTCCCTAGGATCGGATGCGTGATGGCAATAATTTTCGATCATAACCATGACCGTAAAATTCTCTAAAGTCTGAACCCACTCCCCATCAAGCTTGGCGATACTTTCGTACCCCTTAATGACCCCTTCTCTTTGCAATGGATACAGTCCAAGAAGGGTATGTGCCACGTCATAAAGATAATACCCCCAACCACATCTTCCAAAATCAATCGGCCGAGGCTCACCCTCTTTAAATATGATGTTGCCTTGATGTAAATCTCCATGGATAACGCCATAAGACCTTCTGTTCTTATTTTTATGCTGCTTGCTTAACCAATTGTATAACTTCTCAGCTGCCGACTGATACAGCACAAACTCTTCATCCGTAAGAAAACAATGATAATGAAGCTTTAAACGAAGCATTGCTTTTCGAAAGCTATGTTCATCCCAAACAGGACGATTAAAGCCAGGGGGTAACTCCAGCTCCTGTGCCGCCTTATGTAGCTTGGCTAATAGAACGCCTTCTTTGTAAATTTGTTCTTCGGTAAGATTTTCTTTCGCATGTTCCCCTTCAACCCAGCGCATTAATGAGGCATAAACACCTTCTCCATTTCCCTGTTCCACTCTGAACGTTACAGCACCCGTGCGATCATGAACACCTTTTGGCAGGGGGACATCGATTTTGCTCTTCAAAAGCTCCAGCCACGCGATTTCGGAGTTAATTTCCTCTTTAGATCTCCCCGAATGAAGGCGCAGTAAAAAAGTTCCCTCTTTATTAGTTTCTATTACAAAGGTACAGGTATCCGATAGCTGGTTAAAACGAATCTGCGTCCAATCCAGGTCAAAGTTCTGAAGCGCTATTAAAGCTGCCTGCTTATAATTTTTTCTCATCGCAAAGGAAGGAACAATTCAGTCTCATCGGGCCAGGAAGAGTTCGCAAATTGATAGATTTCTATAACCAATCCACGATCATTACTCTGCAAACTGCTATTAAATTCTCGCTTCATTTCCGGCAATTCAAGCACTTGGACTTGGCTTTCATCATTCATAAATAACCATCCCTTCAATGATCTATAAAAATGAAAACTATCTGAAAAAATATTTATCTTGAAAATATTTTCAGAAAACTAAATAATAGAAAAGCAATACTTACATGTCGGATCTATCATCT
Source organism: Paenibacillus sp. FSL H7-0943 (assembly GCF_037963265.1). Classification (NCBI taxonomy): domain Bacteria; kingdom Bacillati; phylum Bacillota; class Bacilli; order Caryophanales; family Paenibacillaceae; genus Paenibacillus; species Paenibacillus sp. FSL H7-0943. Next base: position 2,680,587 of record NZ_CP150148.1, on the reverse strand, counting down.
TAACCAAGGTGGAGCTTCATTACAGGCAGAAGAAAGGTTGAACATCGGCATCATGAACGCAATTCCAAACCTCAACAAGGCACAATCACGCAAAGAACGAGCAGGGAAAGAGCCCTTTCCCATCTCTATACTTTCTCTTACGGTAGGCGCTTTTGCGATTGGTATGACTGAGTTTGTTATTATGGGTATTTTACCAAATGTCGCCAACGATTTACAGGTTAGTATTTCGACTGCTGGCCAACTCATTACAATGTACGCACTTGGAGTGGCCGTTGGCGCACCCATCCTGACCATTCTCACGCAGCGTATTCCGCAAAAGAAACTGTTATGTCTTCTCATGATTCTTTTTATACTGGGCAACGGAATCTCTGTGTTTGCACCAAACTATACCGTTCTCATGGTAGCTCGTATAATTACAGCTTTAACTCATGGTACTTTTTTTGGGGTTGGCGCAGTCATTGCATCCAATCTTGTACAACCCAATAAGCGGGCCGGAGCCGTATCTATTATGATGGCAGGTTTAACGATAGCCAATATTGTCGGAGTTCCTCTAGGAACATTTATTGGACAAAGTATGGGCTGGCGGGCCTCATTTGCAGCGATTGCTGTCATGGGAGTCGCCGCGCTGATCGGCATCCTCATTTTTATTCCAAAGCTTAAACAAGAGAAACCAGCGAGTGTTATCCAGCAGATTGCTGCGCTGGCTAATCCAAAGCTGCTGCTATTCTTATTGATCGGGGCGTTAGGGAACGCCAGCTTGTTCACCGTGTTCACATATATTACTCCACTGCTTGAAGAAGTGACCGGTTTTGCTGAACATAGTGTGACTTGGATTCTAGTCTTATTCGGCTGTGGGGTGACCATCGGGAACATCGTTGGCGGAAAGCTTGCGGATTGGAAGCTGATGCCTTCTATCGTGGGACTTTATTTTGCAGTCAGTATGATTCTAACGATCTTTTCCTTCACGATGCATAGCCCAATAGCTGCGGTAATCACAATATTTTTCTGGGGTATGGTGTCCTTTGCGGTCATGCCAGGTCTGCAAATACGGATTATGAGTCTGGCTCAGGCAGCCCCTGCACTTGCTTCAACGACCAGCCACTCCGCCGGGAATCTCGGTAACGCAGCGGGTGCCTTTATTGGCGGTTGGGTTATTTCTCATCTAGCGATCACTTCGCTTCCTTGGGTCGGTGCGGTTCTAGTGGGCCTTGGTCTGGTATTAGGCATAGCTTGTTTTGTAGCAGAACGGAAAGAAACTGTAGCGTAAGCTTTATAGATATTTATACAAAAAACGAGGGTGCTCCCAAAGTCATCATGGCTTGAGGCACCCTCGTTTTTTATATTTCAGAGGAACAATTCTGCTCTTCTAATCTTCAACATCTGCTTTGCACCTTTTTGAAATTCATAAGGAACCTCTAGTTCCTCTGCAGTAAATCCTTGCCTCACCAAATCATCAATAAGGCGGTCTAAATGCTTATACCTTTTACAAGAGAGGTCGACTAGTGGAAAGATTCGAAGCTCGCCTCTCGTCACCCGCATGAGTTCCTTAACAGTCTCTAAATGAAATTCATAGTCCAGCCGATCGCTGTACATAAATAGAAAGTGAGCAGATAATGTCAGATCAAATGCTTCATCCGCAAATGGCAGATCCGGAAGTATCACAGGAACATATCGCTGCGGGGTTTGTCTTCGATCCTTAGTGCTGGCGGTTAACGCTGCGTTCCTCGCTTCGGTCAGTCCCTCGATTGATTTAAAGTAGTTCCAAACGAAATTATCCTGTACTTTTTCCATTCCGGACATCGCATGCGCAATATCTTGAACCCCTTTGTCTGCCAGCTCATCTTCAGAGTAATAGTAAGCAATATCAGCAGCCGTTACTTCACCACCCAACTGATTCGCTATTGCTGTAAAAGAGCAAGCACCCGCAGGACAATCCAGAATGCTCTGGCCGATAAGATCTGATTCCAGCAAATCAAACATACGTATATATTCCTCATAGGTTCTGCCAATAAAAACAATTCTCTCCAAATCAAGTTTTCCCTTTGCTCCGCTCATCTCAGCTCACCTTTCCTCTTCTAGGCTCATCTACACTTCTACTTCTGTTTTAATATACGAATAAGGTAATCCATTAGAATACCCAAAATCAAAAACGTTCCAAAATGAATAATATATGTTGGGAATCTGACGCTGATTAACGCACTATTGGTTCCCCATCTCGGATTATTTACATCAACCATGAAGCTTTCAAAAGGTTCTGTAAAGATCAATGTATCTATAATAGGGTTCAAACGTACAAGAATAATATTCGCGATCCCCACCCCCAGATAGTCACTCAGACAGATGATGATACTTATAATCGAAAGCCAGAAACTGAATTTCCTCCTAAAAAACATCAAACACCGCCCTTTCTATTTTTTCTATTTCTTAACAATTCGTTTAAAATTCAAAATATCCTTGTCACGGTTAGTTCCTGTTTTAAAAAATGATACAATCTGGAGCTCGCTTGCTTAAGCGGATAATCTGAAAGTTTACATAGGATCCCACAGGTCATATCAATAACCTTCCCCTCCAGCTTCCGTACTATAGTTCCTGCTGGGGCTGGATTCAGCACAATCTCAGGAACAAGTGCCACACCTAAACCACTTCCCACAAAATATTTCAGCGCTGTCATGCTCCCAATCTCCATTGTATCTAGTGGCGGCCCGCCTGATTCCTGCAGCACACTTTCTAATTTTTTACGATAAGGACAATTCGCTGCCGTAATCAGTAAGCGATGACTCTGTAGATCCTCTGGGGTGATACGTTCCTTGGATGCTAGCGGATGCTCTTCTGGCAAAAGTAACAAGAATTCCTCCGCAAATAAGGGTTCAAAATACAGCTCCTTACCGAGCTCTGGTGCCGAACACACTGCCAAATCAATTTCACCACGCAGGAGTAGTTCACTAAGTGCGGCGGTTCCCGCAATATCCACGGAGATCTTCACTTTAGGGAATTGCACCATAAACCTACTTAAAAGCTGCGGCAAACGATAGCTCGCCGTAGGGTCCGTTACCCCTAATCGCACGTTGCCAGCTTCCCCTATTTTTAAATCAGCCAAACGGCTCTCTAGTCGTTCCATATCTTTAACAATATGTAGGCTCTCTTCATAAAACAATCTGCCTGCTTCTGTTAAGCTGATTTGCTTCCCCCGCTCAAGCAATTGACATCCCAGATCAGATTCAAGCCTTTGCATCTGCATCGTAACTGTAGATTGGGCATAGTTCAATTCTTCTGCTGCGCGATTAAAGCTTCCGGAAGTTACGATCGTTTGAAAGGTTTTTATTGTTTTTAGATCCATCCTAGTGCCCTCCCCTATTCAATTCAAATTAATTGAACCAAACCTCCATTATATTCAATTATACGAAATCCACTTTTCTCTATAGAATACTTTATAACAACAACATACGCCAACATAAGGAGTGATTGAGGGTGGATCTCAACAATAAAGTCGCATTAGTAACCGGTGGAGGGACTGGAATTGGCAAAGCTGTAAGCTTGGAGTTATCCAAACGCGGAGCCCACGTCGTAGTGAACTATTCTAGATCTGAGGATGAAGCCAATGAAACCGTAAAGACGATTCTGAATCAAGGAGGGCAGGCTATAGCAATACAAGCGAATGTGTCTAAAGATCAGGAAGTGCGAAGTATGGTCGATTCGATTATTCAACATTTCGGGACAATAGATCTGCTAGTGAATAACGCCAGTATAACTAAACATATTGCTCTCGGAGATCTGGAAAAGGCAACAGAGGAAGTATGGGATGAGTTATATGATGTAAATGTGAAAGGAATGTTTTTCTGCGCCAGAGCGGTTGCACCGTATATGAACCAAAAAAATTCAGGAGCCATCCTCAATCTCGGCAGCATCGCTGGACAGACAGGCTTAGGCTCATCCCTTCCTTATGCCGTCTCCAAAGCGGCTGTCCACGGTCTTACCAAATCGCTGGCACACGCGCTGGCTCCCCATATTAGAGTTAACTGTGTAGCACCGGGAGCCGTTGCTACTAGATGGTGGTCTGGACGAGAAGAACAAATGCATAAACTAGCCCCTAATCTGCTGCTTCAGCATATTTCAACCGCCGAGAATATCGCCCAGTTCGTCTGCGCTGCGCTAGAACAGGAAGCAATGACTGGACAGATCATTACCATAGATAGCGGACAAACATTGTAACAGCCAAAACAGCAAATGGTATGTCAGAACTACTTTTAAATATCATTAGCTGGTTTTTGCGTACCGTACAGGAGGAAGTGAAGCGTTGATAGCATAATTGGGGAATTTCTCCCTAAAATTCTAAGTTTTTTGGTCATCCAGCCAATAATTAGGGAAAACCTCCCTAATTATTGGCTAATTTGCTGGAAACTAACAAATTCGCCTGATTTTCAGGGAATAATTCCCTGATTTCGTTGATTTAAAGCAAATATCGGCTATTTTCAGGGAGGTTTTCCCTAATTATTATATAGCCAACACTATAGGAACCATAAATGCATCCGACATACCACATAACGTATACCACACCCCCTCTCATAGAACGTAGCACATAGCGTACATACCACCTATAGCCTGAGGGTTAAAGTAAGAAGCTGCCCCAAAAGTAGAATTTTCTACTTTTAGGACAGCCTCTTCAGCATAACTATTGGTGAAGATTCTTAGTTAGGTTCATTACCCCAGATCAGGTTACCTGAGATGTAGGCGGGCGCTTTTGTCCAGTCTACAAAATTGGTATCAACCGCATTAAAGGAGTAATCTCCGGTTTGAGTGTAATTTGACCAATCCTCTTTAGCTACTCGCACTTGGATATCGATGCTCGCACCCGCAGCTAGTGAACCTGCTGCACTCGAGAATCCAAGCTCCAGATAATAATCCGCATCCGCTTTAGCCGTTGGCAGCTTCACAAACGTGCCCGTTACATTCGCGCTTCCAGCCTGTGACCAATCGCAGAAGAAGCTTTGTGCCTTCTCTCCGTCAATTGTGTAATAATATCTTAATTTCACATCAGAAAGTGCAACGGCACTTGTACTTGTGTTCACCAGCTTAAACTTTGGATTTAGCGTATTTCCGGAAGCAGTCACTGTACCGTTATACATCTGCACTTTCAGTGCTGCTGTAGGAGCTACTGACGTATCTGAGAGAGTGACAACCAAGGATTGTGCCGCTCCGGCACTAAACTCAAAGGTCAGCGTTGTCGTTCCTACCGCTTGAGTTGCCAAATACTCCTTCTTGAGAGTGACTGTTGATCCACTTACCGTATAATCCGTTCCGGCTACGAGGGTTGCCGTTCCGTTCTTGATCGCACTCAGCGTATTTCCGTTCAACGTCATAGTTACTGCAACGTCTGCCTGATTCGCTGTTTTCTTATCAAATCCCGCGCTTGTTGGCGTTATCGTGGAGTTGGATACTGGTGTTGTAGTATCCGTTACCGCTACCGCCAAAGATTGTGTAGCTCCAGCGCTAAAGCTGAACGTCAGCGTTGTCGTTCCTACCGCTTGCGTCGCTAAATACGCTTTTTTAATCGTCACTGTTGATCCACTTACCGTATAATCCGTCCCGGCTACGAGGGTTGCCGTTCCATTTTTGATCGCACTCAGCGTATTTCCATTCAACGTCATAGTTACAGCGACGTCTGTCTGATTTGCTGTTTTCTTATCAAAGCTTGCAGTTATTGGCGTAATGGTCGAGCCTGTAGCTGGTGGATTTACAGGATCAGCATACAAGGTGCCTCGGCCATTCGTACCGAGATATACACGTCCATAGATTCTTGGATCCCCAGTAATCGCCATATTGATCTTAGCGTATTGGTGAGCATCGTCATTAATACGAACCCAAGTTGCGCCAACATCATCAGAACGGAATACGCCCCGTACACCATCAATCTTAGCTACGGTGTACAATGCCATATAAGTTTGGCCCGGAGCAGCCTTACCATAACCAATAAGATCAGCTTCTTCTACATTCGTTAACTTCGTGAAGCTCGCACCTGAATTAGTGGAGTGCCATAGACCATATTTATTCTCAACCGTATTCCCTCCGGCGAACCAGATGTCACCTTCAATACCTGGAACTGCCTTCATACTGATTTGGGCTTCGTTCGGCTGTAATCCAGCCACATTATTGGTCGGGAAGCCCGAAGCTGCGGTGGCAGTAAATGTAGCTCCACCATCCACACTTACATAGAAGATTCCTGCATAAAATCCATAGTATTTGTTAGGATTCACGCGATCAGACGCTATCTTCGCGCCTGCCGGTAATCCTGCACTTGCTGTCCAAGAATTGCCTGAGGTTTTGGAATAATACACCCCGATATCTGAGGTGCTCCACAGAATGGAATTACCACTTGCAGAGACAGCCACTTGTCCATGGCCAACCGTTGTTTTGGTTCCATTGGAAGGCTCGGAGTTTGGCATGTACCAGTTCACTCCACCATCGTTAGAGATACCAATGGACTTCATACTTGGCGTTTTTTCTTTATCTGCACTGCCTACCCGCACCATATAGGACGGACTCAGTTCAGCATAGTCAATACTCATCGTCGTTGCCCATGAAGGACTGGTCTGGAATTTAGTCGGCGCTACCGACAAATCCTCATGACGGAAACCGGAAACGTCACCAAGTGCAGTGATCAAATGGGAGGTTCCCGTTGGCGGGCTAATTAGCCCCAGCACTGCAGTTTCCTCCACACCTTTTGCCATGACAGAGATATTTACCTTGCCTCCGGTATCCCATGAGGTCAAATTGTTCGAGCCATAAATTGTTGCTCCAGTGCCGTACATCATTCGATTCGAGTTAAATGGATCAATTTCCAAATCACCCATCATCCAGCCTAGCTTCGGTGAAGGATCCAGGGATGTTGAAGTAGTTCCATGATCGAGCCATGGAGCAGCGGTGATGTCCATGCTGAACTTATAAGTCCGTTCTGGATAATTGCCCCAATCCCAAATGCGACTCCAAGTAGCCCCACCATTGGTACTGCGGAAAATAACTTCATCAGGCCACCAAGCGTTTAAGCTGGATACCATCAATGTGTTAGGGTGCTGAGCATCCAGCGCCAATCCACCAAAGCCATACCAGTTATCTTCACCGGTCGTAGGACTGATATTGGTCCAAGCCCCACTAGTTTTGTTGTATTTCCAAACTTCACCCTTACTGCCATCATAGGGACCTACACCATTACTATAAGTAATATAGAGATCACCTGTGGATGACAGCTCGCCGTGATGTGGCAAGAACCCCGTAGGTTGTCCAGCCAGAGCTGTCCAGGTTACTCCACCATCTGTACTCCGATATACGCTGCTAGCCGTATCGGCCACACCGACATATATCGTTTGAGTAGCGTTGCCAAGTGTACCTGTGCTCTTATCGAACGTGATCCAAGACAATCCGACAAGATCATTCCCATAATCAAGTGTCGGATTCTGAATATACGTTCCTACGTTTGGAAAAGAGGTTACCTTTGACCAAGTTACACCCGAATCAATACTCTTCCAGAGACCATTACCACTTCTAGCTCCAAAATAGAGAATGTTGTTCTTATTGGGGTCGATGACTAGACGTTCACCAGCGGAACGGCCAGGCATATTGCCACCTACTTTAAAAGGCAGTGGAGTAGTTTGCCAGGTGTTCCCCCGGTCATTAGAGCGCATAATCTGGCCATTATTATCCCAATGATTAGTATACGTACCCGTTGCCATGTAGACTTTATTAGGATCAATTGGGTCTGTAGCCAGAGCATCAACACCATTCTTGTTCCAATCCACCCAGCCTACCGAGTCACTAATTGATGTCCAGCTAGATGTAGCTTGATTCCAGCGATAGGCCCCGCCAATATCTGTTCTGGCATAAATCAGATTCGGTTCAGTTTGATTAAAAATAATTCCGGGTACAAAGCCCCCGCCAGCTCCCGTTACAACGCTTTTCCAGGTGTAAGGTTCACTTGAGGCAGCATGGGTAGTAGCTGGGAATGCAGAGAATAAAGAGCCTACCATCGCGCCAAGCAGGACCAAAAGTCCTGTTTTCCGGATACGGTTACGAATCACGTTTTACGCCTCCTACGATATAATTGGTTTGTTTATGCCTTCTTCTTACTCTATATCCCTGCTCCTCCCTCCCCCTTAATCCATACCTTCAGAACTTAGACTCCATTTTCTGATAACGCTTTCATTATAATGGTAAGGTTTTTCATTATCGAGAGAAAATGGTTATATTTTGCAGAAGATTGTCTCTAAAAATCGTACCATTTTCACACTTCAGGATACAATTTCACTAAATTTTGATTGAAAATAATTCTGCTGATAAAGAAAACCTCCGGAATAAATCCCAGAGGCTTCTGATATAACTATTCTTCACTAGTATCTACAGGCATAACAATCTCTTTTATAACATTAAAATTGCTGATAGTTGTTTGCAACGTGAGCACTGACTCTGAATTTAAGTTTTCTGATTTCAATGAAGTGAATATTTCTGCCTCCACTTTATGCGGCAAAAGTGTAGTTTTATCCAGCGTATATCTTAGTTTAATCTTGTCTGTCAAATTCTGCTTCATCAATTTCATCGTTTCCTTACTCGCATCATGAGACGATATCTCTATCGAAAGTATGTATTCTTGTTCCTCCTCAGAAACAACGATCCCCTGAGATTCTATCCGGTACATGTCTATATAATCATACGGGTCAATAAATCTTTGTGCGATTTGTTTTTCTTTCGCTGGAATATAATCGTCCTGCTTAATAAATAAATCATCCATTACCTTTGTATGATATTCAGTATCCGATATGTATTCTTCTCGTTCCTTTCCATCCGCAGTCTCCGATTTTAGATATACGGTATAAGGATTTCTAACATAGTCGACATGAAATGAGGCTGCGCTCGACCAATGTTTATCTTCACTTTTTTCCGATTTGCTGGATGTTTCTTCTTGTTTCTCCATTTCTATAGTATAGCTCTCCTGCTTAGCCAGTTCACTCCGAGACATGCTGAGCAGCTCCTCTGCACGCTTATCTCCCTCTCCTTCAGCATCTGATTTAGTGTTCGTTGCACAACCTGTCAAACCTAACATACAAATGATACCGATAAAAACCATTTTTCTGATAAACATATTACTTCCCCTTCACTTCAAATGAAATCCAAATATAACTAAATCTATTTTATCATTATAAAGTTAACAGCTTATATGACGGAAAAGGTAGACATGTGAAAAAACGGCTTAAGATACACTTTTACGCTGGGTTTGGTGCGATGCAAATCAAAAAATACCTCCCCGCCTTTACAGCAGAGAAGGTATTTAAATAATATTATCCAATTCCCTTAACTCAATGTGTCAACACAAACTCATCCAGCAGCTTTCCATCCACATCATAGGCCTGATAGGTTAATGTATCCCCGGTAACGTTAATGCCCGCAAACATTTGCTTATTGTTCTGAAAATGCACCGCATGATAGAACTGATCTTCTTTTTTCTCGTTAAATTTCCCTCCAGAAGCGTTGGTCACCACATAGACTGTCCCTCGTTTAGCACCTTTGGAACTCTCACCTTCTGGAACTATTTTTCCGCCACGTAACGGGTAGGATCTGGAGTATTCATGATTATGACCCTGCAGCACTAAATCAACCTCATACGTATCAAAAATATCCGTCCAATTTTCAACTTTCTTATAGGAGTTCCCCCCGTAAGCCGGACGGTGCATCGCAACGATTTTCCACTTCTTGTCTGTGTTCTTCAGATCTTCCTTCAGCCACTCCGTTTGCTTTTTTAGATTGCTCTCTGTATTCAGTACCGTTACATGCACTGGTCCATAATCGAAGGAATACGAGGTGCCTGCAATTGAACCCTTTGCCCCATTATCCGGCAGGTTGAAGTGTGAAGTATAATACGTTGCATCCTCATCCACCTCATCATGATTGCCTGTTACCGGCATTAACGGAATCCCTGAAATCCAGCCCTGCACATTGCCAAAAAAATCATCCCAGCCTGCCGAATCCTCCGGATTCTCCGTCAAATCCCCGTTATGCACAATAAATTTGGCTTCAGGAAATGTCTGAAAAGCCTTGTTCAGTGTATTTCCCCACAGCTTAAAATCCTCTGCCGTTTCCCCTTGAGAATCCGTTACGTTGATAAAAGACACACTGTCCAGTCCATCTTCTTCCGTTGTAAATTCCGCTGCCGGACTCCATTCTCCTTCAACGCCACTACCCACTCTATAAGTATATAACGTCCCGGGTTCAAGACCCGTAGCTTCCACTTTATGAACACCTTTGGTGCCATTGTCTGTTTTGATGGAACTACTTTTCGCTTCTACCCTTTGTACATCCGTATTTGTAAAAGAGGACACCTGTCCCTTTACAATCTCCAGAGTGCCTGCTGCACTCGAATCACTTGTATACCAAGTAAACGCGCGGCTTGTGCTCGCATCTCCCTTAAAGGTAGTCACGAGATCATACGGTGCTGGTGAATTTGCATTACTTCCGCTTTTCGATCGTTCCAACCCATAAGCCACTAAAATAACCACAATCACAAGCACTCCTAGGATTATGGCAAATTTATAGTCTCTCATCACGGTACCTCCTTATGAAAATTTCTCTCTAGCCTTCTAAATAAGATAGCCCCCTGCAAAGTCAGAAGTCAAATCTGCACACGAATCTTTATACAGACTTTTGTTAACGCAGTGTAAAACATTCAGCAAACATTCAGTCTATTTTAAGTTAAGCATAAGGTCTGTCTCCTAGAATTAGTCAAGCAGGAAGGTTAGCCAGAGATAGAGAGAGAAACGAGGTGTGAAAATGAATAAGAAGCTTCAATTCCGGCATGAACTTAAATTTTTCATTAACTATCATCAATACCTTATATTGCGCCAGCGATTGCAAAGCTTGATTGAGAAAGATCAACACGCTAATGAGAGTGGAGAATACCACATTCGTAGTTTGTATTTTGACGATATCAACAACACGGCACTTGCAGACAAGCTCGGCGGTCTCCGAGAACGGGCCAAATACCGGATTCGCATTTACAACATCCAAGACAACATCATTCACTTTGAGAAAAAAATTAAAATGGACGATTATATCGCCAAAATCAAAGAACCGCTAACCCGGCAAATGTACGACGAGATTATGGCGGGCAACTACGAAGTGCTGAACGTCCCGGACAGTCCGCTGTTCATGGAGTTATACGATCAGATGCGCCATAACCTGCTGCGACCCAAGGTCATCGTGGATTATGTTCGCGAGCCTTATGTTTGCCACAACGGCAATGTGCGAATAACGTTCGATAAAGAACTACGTACGGGCCTGCACTCTACGGATATTTTCGATAAGGATTTGCATCCGATTCGGGCGATTGATGAGAACTTCATAATTTTCGAAGTGAAATTCGATGAGTATATTCCGGAGTACATTAAAATCGCATTGCAGCTGGAGGGACTGAATAGGCAGTCCGCTTCAAAATACGTGATCTGCCGCAAATTCTTAAAAACTAACACTTGGGAGGATTATTGATTATGAATGCATCACTAGCACCGCTAGCAGCTACAACAACGACTACAGATACTACAAATAATTTTTCAGACATTATTAAAAACTCGGTGATCGACAATTTTGTATCTGATATTAGTATCTCCAAGATGCTGATTACCTTGGGCGTAGCTTTTCTGATCGGATACTTCATTTACCTGCTTTACAAACGTGTCTTTAGCGGCGTTTTATATTCCAAAAGCTTTAACGTCTCACTTATGGGCATGACCATGATTACAGCTACTGTCATTATCGCGATTAACTCTAACCTTGTGCTGTCCCTCGGTATGGTCGGCGCATTGTCCATCGTTCGTTTCAGAACACCAATCAAAGATCCAACTGATCTGATCTTCTTGTTCTGGGCAGCTGTAGCAGGGATTGTAACGGGAGCAGGATTTTTCACCTTGGCTATTATCGGTTCGATCATTATCGGCCTCATTTTGTTCCTGTTCATCAAACACTCTTCTATCGAAACGCCTTACTTACTGGTCATTAACTGCGACAGTGATGAAAGTGAACGTGAAGTACACAGCCATATCACCAAATCCGTAAAACGCTACAATGTGAAGCAAAAAACAGTCTCCGCAAACAATATTGAATTGACGCTGGAGCTTCGTCTGGATGATAAAGTAGGCGGCTTTGTCAACACAGTCTCTGACCTAAAAGGTGTCAAAAATGCACTCTTGATCAGCTATAGCGGTGACTATGTATCTTAATTACAACGAGATGAAAGGCGGTGCCCCAGATGAAAACCAGAGGTAAGTCAATCCTGCTGAGTTTTTGCTGCCTGCTGCTGGTCATCGCCGTAGCCGGGTGTCAGAACGCAAGTCCGTCTGCAACAAATAATCCAACGTCTGATGCTCAGGACAAGGTCATTTCGAGTGATGAGAAAAAGCTAGACGAGCAGGTCTTTCCAAAAGATAAGGTCGTGGATGTCAAAATCACCTTGGACCCGGACGATTTTCAGGATATGTTGGATAATGCCAGTGCTGAAGAATATAAAATGGCTTCCGTCGAGTACAACGGTATGAAATACGATAATGTAGCTGTACGGACCAAAGGAAATCTCAGTCTCAGAAGCGTAGTACAGATGACAGACTCTGACCGCTACAGCTTCAAAATTTCTTTTGATGAGTATGTTAACCAGAATTTATTCGGCATTACTAAGATCAACCTGAATAATAATTACAGCGATGCTTCTTATATGCGTGAATTTCTGACTTATGAGCTCGCTGAAAGTGTCGGTCTCCCGACGCCGAAATATTCCTTCGTCAATGTGTATGTAAACGATGAACTGAAGGGTTTCTATCTTGCAGTAGAACAGATCAGTGATGCTTATCTGGAACGCAATTTCGGCAACACTTATGGTGCACTTTATAAAGGTGTAATGACCGGTCAGGGCAGTGATTTGACTTGGCTGGGCGATGATCCATCCCTCTATACTGGACTAGAAATGAAATCCGATAAGTCTAACGATGATATTCTTGTCGACATGCTGAATGAGCTAAACAACGGCACCGATTATGAAAAATACATCGACGTAGAGGAATCGCTGAAGTATATCGCTCTAAATGCGGTCACGGGTAATATGGACAGTTATTTAGGTGGAAATAAGCAGAATTATTACTTATATGAAGACGATGGGGTCTTCTCGATTCTGCCGTGGGATTACAATATGGCTTTTGGCGGCATGGGAAGCGCAGATGTGTTAATTGACGAGCCTACCCAAGGTGCGTTGGCAGAACGACCACTGATTGCGAAACTGCTCGCTAATGATGAATACAAAACGAAATATCACGAAATTGTTAGTGAGATGATTACTGGCTATCTAGCGGACGATACGTTCCAGGCTCGGATGGATGAGCTGAACACGATGATTTCCAGCTATGTCAAAGCGGATCCATCCGCCTTCTACACTTTCGAACAGTATGAAAATGGGATAAAGGCTGTTGAGACCTTCATGTCGAACATGGCCACAAGTATCCAGCAGCAGCTCGACGGCACCATTCCTTCCTCCGGTGACGGATCAGGAAGTGGTGGTGGCATGGGCGGCGGTGGCTTTGGTGGCGGCGCTAAAAATGGCGCAGCTCAAGGCGCTGCGGGTGCTGGGCAGGCCACAGGTGCGGATGGCGCTACTGGTAATACTGACGCAAATGCAGCTGCACCAAATACCGAAGGGCAAGCGGCTACGGGTGGACAGACTGCCCAAGGCGGTGCAGGGGGTGAACCTGGTGCCATGGGCGGACCGGCTATCCCTAATGGCGGCGAGGGGCCTGGCAGTAACTCACAAGCAGCTGCGGGTGGGCAGACTACACAAACAGGGCAAACTGCTCAGGGTGGACAGGCCAACACCAACGGCCAAGCTGCTCAAGAGGGACAGGCCAACACTAACGGCCAAGCTGCTCAAGGTGAACAGGCCAACACTAATGGCCAAGCTGCTCAAGGTGGATTTGACGGCGGCGCGGGTGGTGAGCCTGGAGCTATGGGCGGACCCGCTTTCCCTGAAGGCGGCGGAAATGGTCCTGGTGGTGGCGGCATGGGCGGCGGTGGCTTTGGTGGCGGTATGCCTGGTGGTATGGGCGGTGGCGACTTTGGTGGTGCTGGTACTATGCAGCAAAAAGGCAGCACGAGTGAAGCCATCACAACTGGCGTCGCCATCCTTCTCCTAATACTAACAGCTGCATTCATAACCTTTTACAAACGCAAACGGCTGTAGATAAGTAAAAAGTATCCTCATAAACAAATAATTCATGCAAGAAGCCTCCGTCGTTTATTGGCGGAGGCTTCTTGCATGAACACTATATTCTTGTATCACAACTATTTCCCGCTTACTCTTTTCGCCCGCGCAATATACTTATGGTTGCTATTAAAAAGGCTAGTAAAGAGATCCCTAATGCGATATAGACCATTGGGTTGACACTGGTAGAGTTGTTCTCGCTTTCCATGATGGCATTATGTTCTTCCATGCTCATTCCATTGTCACTGGAACCATGAGAATGTTCATCCCCACCGGAGGCTTGCACAATCGAAGTAATAGAATGCGGACTTTCTGTTCCTGCCTCACCAGACCACTGCACCAAGCTGCCATCGGCATAATGCTGATAAGCATCCCAAGCAATGTCGCCTGCAGTATCAGGATTCTTTGCTGTGAAATAGAAACGTTGGAATTGCCCTGCTTTAATTCCTTCTCCATTAGCTATCCAGCTAACTTTGTTCCCCTCAATGGTAACATCCCAGCCCGGTGTAGCCTCATATTGCTTGAACTCGGCACCTGCCGGGATTCGTAGATCCACTTGTACAGTCGCCACATCTTTTTCTGAAGGAACTTTAAGTGTGTAAGTCTCCCATGCTCCGGTACTGGATTGTGCTGGTGCTACGGTTACATGCGCGCTAGCCACGGCTGCGAACAACAGAAGTGTTGCAGCGGCTGGTGCGAAGAGTGTCATTATTTTGCGAGATAATCTGTTCATAGTTAGAGTGCCTCTTTCTTTAAGTAATTTTATCATTATTCACTTTCATCTCTATCCTCATATTTACCGCGGAAAATCACGTTTACGTGAAGCAAGCCCCTGCTCCAGAGCATAACGCGTCAGCTGCGTACGATTTTGGAGTTGAAGCTTCTGAAGGATGTTTTTCAGATGGTTTTTTACGGTATGCTCCGAAATCGACAGGCTTATGGCAATCTCTTTATTCGTCGATCCGGAAGACACACAGCTTAAAATCTCCTTCTCCCTTGCCGTCAATGACTCTCCTTCGTCCGTTACTGAAGGAACGGTAAATTCTTTCAAGATTTGAAAAGCCAGCTCCCGGCTTAGCGGTGCTTCTTCATTCACAATGGCTTGCAAATATTCAATCCAGGTGGAAGGTGCCAGATTCTTGAGTAAGTACCCTTGTGCGCCTTGCTTCAATGCTTCGAGGAGGTGGGAAATTTCGTCCGATACCGTAACGATAACGATTTTGACATAGGGATATTCCTGCTTGATCCGGCGAGTAGTCTCCAGCCCGTCCATCTCCGGCATCTGAATGTCGATAAGAATAAGATCAGGCATCCACTGGGCCGTGAACGCGATCGCCTCAGGACCACTCTCCACTACACCAATGACCTCAAAACTATCATCCATGGACAAAATCTCACACATCGCCTCACGCGCATGCGCATGATCATCCACAACCAAAACCCGGTACCGGCTCATAAACTTCCCCCTCCTTTCGTAATTTCCACATTTGTCCCCGTATTGCCGGAGCTCACCTGAAGCTTCCATCCCATTCCTTCGACACGTTCCTTCATGATCTGAAGGCCGTAACTTCCGTTCACCTCAAAGGGATCATGCTGAAATCCTTCGCCATTGTCGACAATCGCCACGCTCCAGTTTTTCTCAGTGCCTGCACCTGTGATAGAAACCTTCGCCGCTCTTGTATGCTTACGCACATTAATAATAGCCTCTCGGATACAAGATAGCAGTTCTGCTTTTTCCGAAGGAGAGAGGGCTTCATCCTGTAGACTCCAATCCAAGGAAACCTCAATCATAATCTCGTTAGCCATTTGAGCAAGCTGATCTTTAACCGACTGTTCCAATGAAAAAGAGTGCTGCTCAGACACTGGTACCTTCAGATTGGCGATCGCCTGCCGAACATAACGGTTCACCTCGTGGACGGTCTTTTTGATCTGATCCACATTTTCTTCGCTGACTTCCCCATTCCTGCGGCTTGCTTCCAAACGATCTATTTTGACAGATAAAAGAAATAAAGATTGCGCCATCCCATCATGCAGTTCCTTAGCTAGCCCTTCCCGGGCTTTCATTGCCTCTTTGAGCGCACGTTCCTGCTCCAACTCCCGCTGATTCCGCTCCATCAGCGAAAACAAAGGGACGAGCAAAACAAGAGTGAACAAAAATACGAGGACAGGTGTCAAATAATTCCCCAGATCCATCGAGATATAAGGCATTAGAAACTGATGGCGCACGACCTCCCAGATCCCTACCATTAGCGTTGGCAGTAACAGGATCATATACTTGATTCGGTTATACGTTGCTGTCCCCTCCCGTACATCTAATGATTAACAATATCACCGTCACAATTCTGCTACATGACTCGATCGGGCTATTTAAAGTTCTTATTGTTACAAATTTAAGTATTTTAAAAAAATAATGCTATCCTTCATAATATTATAAGCAATATATAGTGAAAATTTATACTTTCTTATATTGTAGCAAAAAAAAGATACATCCTTCGATGTATCTGCATCCCAGTTATAGTGGTGATGTGTAGCGTCCGTATTGAATGTCCATTTCTTTAAAAACATCTCCCTCTTTTTTCAGGAAAAATGTGTTTACGCCTTCCGCTCCCCACCACTCCATACCGAGTAATGGACCTTCAGCAGTTTCCGCCGCAAAAAGAATAGAGAACATCTCAGGTATCACTTCCCCGCCATCATCCACTCTCCAGACGGAAAATTCATCGCCTTGAATGACAGCCGGATAATCCATAAAGGTAAGCCCGGCCTTATCTTCCAGCACGAGACTAAATAACATCTCCTGATCCTGCCTAATGAATTGAACGAGATACAGCTGCCGATCACCAGACAGGTCAGCAAGTTTCCAAATGTGCTCTACTTCACGATTTTTCGCAGAAACAATATTCTGCCGCACACTTTCTGCAACATTTAGCGAGGCTTGCTTAACCCCCGTAGGCTTAACAGAGATTAGCGCATTCGCATTAAACTCTGCCTGATCCGTCAGGTAATAGGTCTCATCAGGGGTCGCATTCCCCGCTTCAACCGTATAAAGATACCCTGGCAGATTCACAAAATTGTGAGCCATCTCCCGGCCATTACTGTTCTCCGTACCCTCCTGCCATTTATTCAATTTCACTTTTAGCACTTGCCCATGATCGCCGATCGCCTCATTCAATTGTTGCATTTGCGCATCCAGCCCTTTTTCCTGCCCGGTGACTAAGATGCTCTTGCCAGACTCATCTGCAAAACCAAAATTCGCCTTCAGCTTTTCAGCTTCCAGATAAGCTGCTGGCTGCTGCATACTTGCCGTTGGTGTCGGCTCTGCACTTGGAGAAGGGGTTGGCTTGTTAGAGCCTGAGCAGCCCGCCAACAGTAGAACAATAAGGAAACTCACACTGAGCTTATTCATTCCCATTCCTCCAGACGAAACTAAAATATTCCCATACTAAGATACCGTTCCCCTGTGTCAGGTGCAATGCAAAGCACGCGTTTGCCAGCCCCAAGACGACGCGCTTCCTGCAACGCCGCCCATACAGTGGCACCACCGGATGGACCCAGCAGAATTCCTTCTTTTGCAGCCAGCGTTCTTACCGTCTCCAAGGCAGCCTCATCCGCGACTTGAACGATGTCATCGTAGACCTGTGTATTCAAAATGGCGGGTACGAAGCCCGGACTCGTTCCTACCAGCTTATGTGGTCCTGGCTTTCCTCCAGATAATACGGGCGAGCCTTGCGGCTCAACCACAAGAACCCGGATATCAGGTAGATGCTCACGCAAAACCTCACCGGTTCCAGTTATCGTGCCCCCAGTTCCTGATGAAGCAACAAACATGTCCAGCTTACCTTCCATTTGCTCCAGGATTTCCAGAGCGGTCGTTGTCCGGTGAATATCCGGGTTGGCTTTGTTCTCGAATTGCTGTGGAATAAAACTGTTCTCCACTTCTTTTCCCAGCTCAATCGCTTTTGCTATAGCTCCCGGCATCCGTTCTGCTGCGGGCGTCAGCACAACATCCGCACCATAAGCCTTTAGAATATTGATTCGTTCCTTGGTCATATTATCAGGCATGACAAGAATCGCTTTATACCCTTTTGCCGCGGCATTCATCGCTAAGCCTATCCCTGTATTTCCACTAGTCGGCTCAATAATCGTCCCGCCCGGCTTCAGCAAACCTGCTAGCTCGGCTTGCAGGATTAGATTATAAGCTGCCCGGTCTTTTACACTGCCACTTGGATTAAAAAGCTCCAGCTTCACGTATAGTTCTGCATCTTGGGGGCTAGTCAGCCGATTTAATCTTACAACCGGTGTATTCCCAATCAGCTCTGTTATATTGTTAACCACTAAGGATGTCATTTTAGAGCCTCCTTCATTTCTGTACCTTCCATTATTGTAACGTGAGCAGCACCTCCTGTCGATTCAGAACCTTAGTTTCTGCAACCTGAAAACAACCGCCCCCCACGAAAGCGGGAGACGGCTGTTCAGTACTGGCAGCATTTATTTTTAAGGATTAACGTTAATCGTAAAAGTAGACGTATTATTTTTAATATTCGTTACCGTGTTGGTAATCTTCAGATTGTTAAAGGTGGCTGACCCTCTGGCAGGACCTTGCCCAGCCTCAGCCGCTTCATTTACCCAGATGCCCACTCCGGATTTGCTGTCAAAAGCATCTCCACTCTTTTGCGCACCGGAAATTGTGACATTCGTGAAGAGGGTATCTGTCACTGGGAATTGCGGCGTGGAGCCGACATAGTTGGTCTGGAACATGATGCCATGATAGGTTGGATCAATGATATCCACATCACTGACACGAATGCCTTGGAATACCTTAGAGGCTGAGAATACCCAGATTGCCGGGAAGGTCTGTGCCCCCCAGAAATGTCCACCTGCACGAACAATGGAAATATTCTCAAAATTCGTTGTCGGTGAAGCGCCAAAGCCGTTCATTGGATACCCGAAGTCAAGCGAGCTGATCGTAATTCCAGAATAGCAAAGCGTGTCAGCAATATAAATGTTGCGGAAGGTATTGGCATATCCGCCATAGACGGCTACACCGGCTGCCCGCCAGGTCAAGATTGAAGTGAGATTCTCATAAATATTATCCTTCATATCTGCACCACCGGAATCAATAGCTGAAAACAATGCAAAGCTATCATCCCCTGTTGCCCGTGCCTCAATATTGGATACGAGATTATTCGTGCTGCCATTCGTCATATTGATGCCGTCAGCGAAGGTGTTGCGGATACGGGAGTTTTTGATCACCATGTAATCCGTATTAGCTCCCCAATACATACACACCTGATGTTCGGTCCAGATGTTATCGATCGTAATATTTGCCACATTGGAGAAATCAAATACTTTACCCGGGCCATCAATACGTGATGTGTAGTTCCCAAAGTAAGCAAAATTCGCAAAAGTAGAGCCGTTAGCGGTATCGCTTGCCCGGAAACCGATATCCGTATTCTCCTGATTCGTTGGAGCGTAAAATCTGGTATACCATGGGCCCGCACCAATGATTTTCATTGCTTTTCCATAGACCTGAAATTTACTGGAGGTCTGATAGTTACCGGCCGGCAAATACACACCTACGAGATTTCCGGTCGTATCCATGCGTACTTTATCTAGCGCATTTTGCACATCCTGATGTGTAAAGCCGGCTGGGACCGTATATTTGGCCGGATCTGGATTGGCAATCGGTGATACCTGCTCCAAACTGATGAAATCAATGGCATACTGCGAGGTATTTGCCACATCCTTTTGCAGTCGAATCGTACTACCTTTCGGAATCGTGCTGTCGAACATAATGTTAGCTTCATCATAAATATGCCGCGGAGAACCCGCGCTTGGTGAATTGCCGGGACTTATCTCTGAACCGTACAGCCATGCATATTTAGAGGTCAGATTAATCGCCTTGGTATAAACTCCGTTCACATAGATGTTCAGTGTAGCATTCGTACCGTCTCCACTCGCCGAATCTGGAATGGAGAAGCGGGTGACCAGTGTATTAGTGTCAGCCTTAGTAGTGAATTCTACATAACTGCCTGTAGTATTCAGTGTGACTGCTCTTCTGCCTGAAGCCTCACCCGCAAGATCTCCAATGGTCCGATTAGCAGTAAGCTTCACAGCCCCGCCACCAATCACACCCTCCTCAGCCTCATACATGTCGTAAGGCATATTGGCTCCACGACCTACAAAAAGAGACTGTGTTTGAATATTATTGGCCTGTTTAACTGGCAGCTCATTAGTGTCTACGGCAATTTCCGTCTTCACAGTATATTTGCCATTAGCTGCTGTCCAAGTGCCAAGACTAACAGGAGGCGCTGTTACTCCACTGCCAATCACGCCGTTATAGGTTCCAGTTAAGGTTTGGAGTACAGCATTCGTAGTAGCATCCAGAACCTTCAAGGTTATGTTATGCGCACCCCCTGCGGATGCTGCTGTCCCTTGATTCTTGATTGCCACCGAGAAGCTGACCACATTGCCGCCTGCTGGATTGCTTGGTGTCCAGCTAACAGGGGAAGCTACTAGATCAGAACTGGATACGGGAGCAATAATAAGAGAATTTGGGCTAGTGAAGCTGTTATTGCCTTCGTTCAATTCAATAACCGTATTATTCTCGTCAACCTTTGCAGTTAAAGTATAGGTAGCAGCATCCTTTGCGCCCATATTTAAAGTGACGTTCGTAGATGCGCCAGCCGCTAATGCCCCCACTGGGCTAGTGCCTACAAGTGTGCTGCCCAAGTAGAAATTCACATTAGTCGCTATGGAAGCTAACGTTCCAAGGTTTTTTACCGTTGCATTTAAAGTAATGGCATTGGTCTCTACTGGAGCTGAAGGTGACCATGTAAGGCCGGTTATCGCCAAATCCGGATTAGCAGCTGGTGCACCCATCACTTGGAATTCAGCGATTTGCCCAGCGGTTGAACCAGTATTGGTGGTAATCTTCAACTGTACTTCACTAGCCGTGGCCGTTACCGGAATAGTGACCGTATTGCCAGTTGCCGGATTAAAAGTATACACGGTTGCTGGCACAAGACTAGTAAAGGCTGTTGTATTCTGATTATGCCCAAGCACTTGAATAGTCTGAGTACGTGTGGACCAGGCCGATGATGGATTCAGTTTGAGGACAATGGATGTAATATCGGCATTACTACCCAGGTTTACAGATAATGTATTGGGATAACCTCCTCCTGCTCCTTCCCAGTAAGAAGTTACATCACCGTCATTCGCATTTGTAGGAACAAAGGTAAAGACGGAAGAGGAAGCGTTGATGCTTTTGTTCAAAGCCAGATTGGAACCCGCCCCAGGCGTTGGTGTAACTGTTGGTGTCGGGGTCGGTGTTACCGTTGGAGTTGGTGTAGGTGTTACTGTCGGTGTTGGCGTAGGTGTTACTGTCGGTGTCGGTGTTACCGTCGGCGTTGGGGTAGGTGTTGCCGCTGGTGTCGGAGTTGCCGTCGGCGTTGGCGTAGGTGTTGTCGCAGAAGCTGGAGTGACGTTCAAATTATCTAGATTCACATTTCCATTGTCTCCTGCATCGTACTTATAAGTAATCGTGTTAGCGCCAGCATTCAGAGCCAGCGTCTCAATCTTTGTTGACCAAGTATTCCAATTGGCCAGATTCGCAAGTGAGGTTTGCTTAATTTTAGTTCCATTCACATAAACACTAATGGTTTTTGTACTGCCTGATGCATTTGAAAATCTTAATGTAGCATCATAGTTACCAGCAGAAGCCACATTAACGATAAATGCAGTCGCAGCACCTTGATTTAGGTAACCATCAACAAATCCTGTACCTGTATAACCTGTATGATCCGTGTTAACCTTGGCACCACCGGATAATGCGGCATCCTCCGCTTCATATCCTGAGGATGGAGTTGTAGTTGTATTACCATGAACCTCAAATTCCGCTAACTGTGCTGCTGGCCAGACCGTATTGGATGTGAAATTCAGTTTAACATATCTGACATTCGCAGCTGTAAAGCTGATGGTCACTGTATTGGAATCAATCGTTGGATTAAATGTATAATTGGCGGAATCTACTAAGTTATTGTAAGTTGCATCATCTGTACTTCCTTGCACCGCTAACGTTTGAGTTCTTGTTTCCCAATTCGTTGGCAGCTTTAGCACAACCTGATTCACGCTGCTTGCTGCCCCTAAATCTACTTTAATCCATTGCGGAAAAACACCGCTTGCGCTCTCCCAATACGTTCCTTGGCTGCTGTCATTAGCATTGGCTGCTACGTATACATCACCGAAGGAGCTTGAAGTAATAGTCTTCCCTTGGGCTAAATTCCCCGCAGCTAAACTCACCGAAGGATATAACCCTAACTGACCTACAAATAATATAACAATCAAAGAATATAGTACTGCCGTCTTCCCTGTAAATCTTTTAGAAGCTGCTATCATTGAATAACCACCTTCCAAAATTTTGTGGAGCTATGCAGCAGAAAGGATGCGCTTTCAAAACAGTAGTTTTATAGACATTCGCCTCCTACATTTGAAATGATGGATTACGGATACAAGCTAACTAATAACGCTAATAATATAAGTTATAGGTAGATGGCCGTCGATGGCGATTTCTATGCTTTGTATGTGGGATATTACGTTCAACAAAAAAAGCCACAGAGAGGTCAAGGGGACTATATTGCCCCTTAACTCTCCGAAGCTTCGTGTTATACATTAAATCTAGCTACCAACCCTTGCAGTCCATGCGCCATTGTACTTAATTCACTCGCAGAGGATGCAATTTGTTCGACTGAAGCCATTTGCTCTTGTGAGGCTGCTGACACATGCTGAGTACTCGCAGCGGTTGTTTCCGAGATTTGCGTAACGTTACGAATTGACTCTACAATCTCATCCGCAGCCGCCGTAATCTCCTCCACGGCTCCAGATACTTCCTGAACCTGTTCGGCGAGTGAATCTATAGATAATCGAATCTCACCGAAGGAACGTCCCGCTTCCTCGATAATCTCCGTACCTCCCTTTACTTCACGCATGCTGCTCATCATCACCTTCATGGCATCATCTGCTTCACTTTGGATCCCAGTCGCCATTTCTGCAATTTGATTGGCGGATTCCGCGGACTGCTCTGCCAGCTTACGGACCTGATCGGCAACCACAGCGAAACCTCTACCTTGTTCACCAGCACGAGCTGCCTCAATCGTCGCATTTAGGGCCAGCATATTCGTCTGCGAAGCGATTCCTTTTATGACTCCTACAATACTGCCAATCTCTTGGGATCGATTCACAAAACCTTGGACTTGCTGTGATAAAGATTGTATGGAACGATTAATCGATTCCATTTGCTGTCCTGCGGCCTGAAGGGATTCATCTCCTGTAATGGCAAATGCCGCAGAGCGATGGGAGGCTTCCGAGATGTCCTGGACACTGGCAGCAATTTGACCGATTCCTAGTGATATTTCTGAGATTGTAATTGTATTGGTCTGCAAATCATTCATCTGTCTGGCTGTTCCGGAAGCGACTTCACCCATAATATCCGATATTCGTTCTGTGGCGCCTGCCGTCACTCCACTATCTGACCTAAGCTTTGTAGAGGAATTCGCGAGACTATTCGCCGATAACTTCACCTGTTCAATCATCGTGCCCAGATTATCTGTCATTTTATTAAAGTTAAACGCCAGTTCACCAATCTCATCTTTAGAACGAACACTTAATTTGCGCGTAAGATCGGCATCCCCATCTGCAATTTCCTTCAACTGAGTGTTCACATCACGAAGCGGTTTAATAATCCGTCCAGAAATTAGCAGCGCAAGGATCACCGCGAGCACTACCGACAATCCAGTCACACCAAAGCTAGTAATCAAAGCGTTGTTACGATGCGAATTTGCCAGGCTTTGTCCATTCTCTATTTCCTCCATGAGCATGTTCTGAAACACAATCTGAGATTCAATCATAGCGTCTAATGACAGGTTCGTGAATTTCTTCTGGGCTTCCGGGAAGTTGCCTTCCTTAGCTAAGGCAAAAGCTTCCTTCAGAACGATTAAATAATCATTCCATTTGCTCTTCAGCTCAGCTACACCCTTTAACTCAGCTTCACTTAATCGGGCATTCTCCAGCTCTGTAATAGCATTTTCAATCAATGGGAGCATTTCTTCATACTGCGCCAGATAGGAATTCCGCTCATCATCTGTGTTACTCATCACATAACGAGCACCCAGCTCATCTGCGGTACGAATCTTATCCGTTAAGCCTTGAACAAGTGACAGCTTGTCCCAGTTACGATTAACCTGATCTGTCAATTGGGTAACCTTCCCCTGAAACAATGTGTTTCCGGCTATCGCCACTAGAAAGACTATGATCACAGCAGTAAATCCTAAGACTATTTTCCCACGGATACTTTTCACCATCGGTTTTCCTCATCTCTATATGTATGTAGGTCTATTTGGTACTTTTATCCTACTAGCTCTCCCTTAAGCCTCTCTGAATTTGAACTGAATGTTTGCTTAAAAAAACAAAAAGACCCCTATTTCCGGCCGAGGGCAGGAACTAATGGTCTTTTGAGATCTTTTTATTCGTATAAATTTCCGTTAGCCAGCTCTGCCAGCTTCGATTCATCCAGTACGCTTAAGCGTCCACGATTTCGTGTAATGATTCCTTCATCAATAAAACGACGTACGATTCGATTTAGATGCCGATAGCTTGTGCCAAGCAATTCTGCTGTCTCAATAAGACTTGAGGTCCGAATCTCCTCCACTCGCCGGTCACCGTTTTTATCTGCGAACAAAGACATTAAATAACTGGCAAATCGATTCTCCACAGGATACAACAGGTTAAGTGCGGAGGCTTGACCGAGCGTATGCAATTTGTGACTAAGTTCTCCGACGAGAAAACGTAACAACGCTGTATTTTCCTCAAGCTCTCTCAGGAGTAGTCTTCTCCCTGCAAAAAGAATCAAGCTCTCACCCACAGACTCCACTTGATTCTTAACAGGGAACCGGTGAAGGAGCTCTACATCCCCAATCACAGATATCGGATTTGTAAACCGCACCAGCATAGATTTGCCATTTGGCAGCAAGGTCTGAATTTTGAGCTTGCCCTCAACCAATATGAACATCCCATCCAATTGATCGCCAACCAAACACAGCTTTTCTTCATCCGCGTAACGTCTCAACTCCATTTTATGCGTTACCAGCGGGCTAAATATTCCGTCCAGACCGTTCTTCACTGCCAAGGCACGGACAGCCTCACGGTCATTTATCGTCTGCATGTAGTGCCCCCTCTATTGTTTGCTCCAGTGTAATTTAGAATACCCCACAAAAAAAGGACATATGTCCTTTTTAATAAGGTTTTCCTATGACACTTTACATTACAACAGAATCCACACAATAACGAATCATATCTACCTTCTGATCCTGCAGCCAAAATTCAATACTCCGATGGTTGATTTTATCCACGTATCCGATAATCTCAGCCCCTTGCTCCCCTCTTTTATAATAAGAAGTGCCATAAGCCTTGATCACTTCGTCTGCTGAAGCTCCAATATGAATATCTCTTGCCGTACTCATCGTATGATCGGAATAGACGCTGATTAGAATGATCTTATCATCACCACGTGCTGTGGCTATTGTTGTCTCGTGACCCAGATCGTAATACTGATACCGCTCTATATCATTATTTGGCTTAGGTTCCCTAGCGATTGAATCAAGGCTTTGAAGCAGCTGAATGCCGCCCAGACTTTCCTGTTCAAGATGGGTGCTGGAAACACGCGAGTAATGATTTTGTTTGGGCGCATTGTATAAATAGATATGATAGATCCCGTAACTTAAACCTACCGTAATAAAAATGATGATAAATGACCAGCCTCTTTTAAATGGCTTCTTCCTCACTGACCTCACACCTTCTTCTTACCTTTACTGTGCAAAATATTCAGCCAGCTCACGCTGCGCCAGATATTGCGGGAAATTAAACGACTGCCATGCCTGCTCACGCTTATTGAGTTCTCTCCATTCATTCTTTAAAAAATCATCCAACATCCCATCTTCCTGTTCACTAAACTTTATCAGAGAAGGGATGACCTCCGGAGATAAACGGACCAAATAATTGGCATCCAATTTACCACTTGCCGCATAACGATCCATATTTTTATTAGCGATAATAACATCCATCCCGATATAGTTCATGACGACGTAGGAGATCAAGCCCAGCACAATATAACATTTCGCCAATGGCACACGCTGAACAGCTATCCGTAAGGCTGCAACCACCAACAATAAGCCCATAAATATCATAAATGCATGCACTAAAAACCGAGTCGTGGTATAGCCATACACCTCTTCATAAAGAGTCAGACGGGTATAGGCGGAATATAGCATAACTGTCGAGCAACCAACCAGAATGTAGAGCAGAACATTAATAAATTTTTGCAGCCCTCCACTTCTTTTTCCTTCCGACACCAAAGCCAGCAGCAAAATCACGAAATTAATCGCAGCCACCATAATCAGCTCAAAAAATCCACTACGTGCGTAATCAGCATATGAGCTGCCCTCTGGTAAAATCCCTTCCCATGCTCCAAACAAGTAAGAAAACTGTACGAAAACAAACAATACATATACCGTGTTAATGGCTATAAGAATCGTCGTCATAATTATCGGATCCATTTTAAAGCTTACAGGCGCCAGCACTGGACCATATTCCTTAGGCTGCATATTCCAGTCATAGATTTTCGAATTCACATACCCCCACACTAAGCCGAACAAGCCCATGCCCAGTAGGATAATCCACAGCACCCGCACAAAACCTTCCCCAAATGAAATCTGATCCAGCACATTCGGCAGTGCCAGCAGTACATGATGAAACACTCCGTCCGCTGAGGACAGCAGAGTAACCACAACCAGCAATATTGGAAAAGAGATCGCAAGTCCTATCAGCACTTTCCCCATAACCTGCTTACGCTCGTCCTTCATTTTACTGCCGCCAGTCCTTTTAATGATCGTAAACACAGTGCTCCAATGGCGGAAATTCTGTGGAAGCACATGCTCCAGCGTGTTCCCCACTAATCCAAGCCGGCTCCAAGCCGGCCGTTTATCACTAAGCAAATAAGTCATATGTAATAAAATCAACACCGGGATCACCAGCAGGTTCAGCCCAAAGAAGAAAAAATTATGAAAGAATAAATAGGTTAATGAAAGTAGAAATATCGCTCCAAACCAGAAGTAACTGAATTTGTTGAGCTTGCGGATTTTAGCCTTGGCATAATAAAGCATGAACGCATAGAACAGACACACAAAGATTGGATACGATAGGCCCGCCAGCTTTCCATAAAATAAATACTGATGAACTATTGCCAGTAAGAACGCCGCAAGCAAAGCAGCAAGCGATCGATTAAGCCTAAGTCCCGTTTCCGTTTCCATTTCCTCGGTCATGGTAATTACCCCCATTTTCTTACTTTCTCATCCTTATTTTACGTGATAAAATAAGAAAAAAAAGAGAAAGAATTTATTTATAATTTCCTATTTTCCGAAAGGAACCAAAACAATGAAGCTGCATAGCCAATTTTTAAAGCTGCAATCTCATTTTGGGGGAGCCACAGAAATCTCAGTGACGATGGATGAGTTGGCATTGATTTTCGGCTGTACACACCGCAATGCCCTGCATATTGTGAATAAAATGATGTTGCAGGAATGGATCAAATGGACGCCTAAGCGTGGGCGGGGAAGCCGCTCTTTGCTGCAATTTCTTGTTCCCTCCGAAGAAATTGCCCTTCAATCCATGATGCAGGCGATTAGCCGCAAAGATGTCCACAACGCTATAGAAGGTATCAAAACCCATGCCAGCTCCACCTCACTGCAGGATACACTGCAGGGTTGGCTGCTGACCTATTTTGGGCATCATTCTGAAATTCGTAGTGACAAGCAAATTGATACTCTCCGGCTGCCTATTACCCAGCAACTCCATACCTTCGATCCGCTCTATATGAATTTGCTGGCAGAGTCATTTGTTTCCAGCCATGTTTTCGACGGGTTAGTGAAACGAAGTGGTGAACAGGACAAAATTGTTCCCTGTCTGGCTCACGCCTGGGAAGTCGATGAGAGCCGGACGCTCTGGACTTTTTTTCTACGCAAAGAGGTGTTATTCCATCATGGAAAAGTGCTGACAGCCAAGGATGTAGTCTATTCCCTGGGACGGTTGATGCAAACCTCTAAACGGACACTCTATAGCTATATTTTCAAAGAAATCCAGCGGGTCACCGCATTAAATCCATCTACCGTTCAAATTACGCTTAAGCAGCCTAATGAACTATTTCTACCATTTTTGTGTACGAGCAGAGCCGCAATTGTACCGCGTGATTTAGAAGGAATGGATGAGCAGAGCTTTGGCCGTAGACCCGTGGGGACTGGCCCCTTTAAGGTTGTGGATATGACCGAGGACACTTGTGTGCTGGAGGTTTTTCCTTATTATTTTCAAGGACGGGCTCATTTAGATCGGGTTGAAATCCTTTATGTCCCGTGGGATACCGAAACGTCATCCTCTGATACGGGTTCTGCTTTTCACGTGATTCAGAATCCCTCATCCGCCAGTTCTTCGACCTGGAGCCGAATTCATTCGGAGTCTTCCATTCGGAAATTCGTCACCTGCAATACGCAAAAAAAGGGACCGCTAAGCGATCCCCTGCTTCGGGCAAAAATAGTCTCCTGTTTAAAAGACGATTCAGCGTCCATCGAGCAAGAAGCGATAAAAGATCAAGAAATCACGTTGCAAATCTCTACGATTCCACAATATGCTGGCGATGCTGATTTTATTGCCACTAGACTAGAGCAACAAGGTTATAAATGCAATGTCATTTCCGTGTCTCCAGAGGAATTTAAAGGTCCGATTCGGCTGGAATCAGACCTGATTGTTTTCTCATTATTCCGTGACGAGGATGAACAACTTCGTTTGTTTGATCTATACCTCACACTCTCTAAGCATATTGAACCGCACACTAGAGCGGATATTGAAGGCTGGTTATATACCATCGCGCGCGAACCTAATCCGGTGGCCCGAGCGGAAAGTTTCAGTATCATCGAGAACCGTCTGATTAAAGAGCACCACCTACATATTTTGTATGAAAAGCCGACTCAGACAGCTTATCTCCCCTCTGTCCGCGGGGTTAGCTTCAATAGCCAGGGTTGGGTCGATCTTCGTCATGTCTGGTTTCCGCCACTGCTCTCTAGCAGCACGAATTGATCTGCTTGAAATAAAAAATGCGGAAATCCAGAGCTTGCCCCGGATTTCCGCATACGCGATAAAGCTAATTATTAAGCTGCTGTTTTAGTCGTAGCTGTAACTGTAGAAGTCCCTGCATCCCACTTCACATCCATATTCAATCCCTCGGAAATAAATCTTACCGGAACCAGTGTCCGATTTCCGATAATTTGCGGAGGAACGTCGAGTGTGAGTGCTTTGCCATTGATGTAAGCAGTCTTGCTGCCAATGGCCATTACGATCGTTGTATTGTCTTTTACTGCGGTGATTTTCTTAGTCGTTTGATCCATGGTTACTGTAGCACCCAGAGCATTAAAGATTGCATTCACTGGCACCAGCACCCGGCCATCCTTATTCACAGGAAGCTGATCTGCAAAGCTGACCGCTGTTCCGTTTAAAAGTACGGATATTCCCTTAGTGCCCGTCGTGTTCGGATTCGTTGTTGATGGTGTTGTAGTTACAGAGGGAAGAGGTGTGACGTTAAGTCCTAGCTGGCCTTGCAGATTAGCGAGTCTGTTCAGCGCAAAGGTCATAATCGAACCTGCAGCCATTGTGCCCATACCTTGTCCCCCGCCTCCAGCGTTACCTGTTGGAGGTGTAGGATTACCATCAGTCGCAGTCGCTGTATTATCAGGACGTGCTGGCGGTGTCGTTCCATCCGGTGGTGTCATACCCTCCATCCCTTCAGGAGGAGTCATGCCTTCCATCCCAGCTGGCGGAGTCATTCCTCCACTACCACCCATTTCACCTGTTGCTGAATAAGTAACATTACTTTCAAATTGTTCCATGGTATAAAATTTGGTTGGGTCTGCTTGAACGTAAGGTTTGATTAAGGTAGCCAATTCAGTAATTCTGCTCTGAATTCCTTCCAAATAATCAACCAGCTCAGATACATATTTCAGGTATTTAGTCTTATATTCAGGCACTTCCAACAGATTAGCAATCATTGGGACCTGATCTAAACTTATCCCAAGCGTTGGATTATCAATTGATGCAGTTACTGCGTTGGTATTGGCTGCAAGGGTTGTTGCCGAAGTAGAAGTTGTGCCCGCAGCAGCTGTTGTATCTGTTGTCCCTGTTCTGCCGCCTCCGCCACCAGAATACCCGTTAAAGGACATGTTCATATCCCATGGAAGTACACTAAATTTACCGGATGCATCCCCGTACAACATATAATTATGACCTTTATCCCCGTTATAGCTGTCATAGTTACCCAATACAGCATTAGCGGCAATATACTTCAGTGCCGAATCCACATCTAGCACACTTTCAATAGAACCCTTCTCACCGGCAGGCATCTCATTCAGCACCTTGATGAAGTTCTTTAACGAAGCTTTATCATCTTCTTTACCTGTATCATAAGTTATCGTTTCGTAGTCACTGCCTTCTTTGTACTGCAGATAACTTTTTTCTTCTGTATCATACAGAACACCATCGTCATAATTTTCTCCATAGGTACGTTCTAAGTAGCTGTCATCTATTGCTTCCACACCTACATAAAAACCATATAATTCTCCGTTGATATACAGATTGGTGAACACAGTCAAAGGTGCATCCACACCAACAGAACGAAGCGCTTCGTAATGTAAATATTCACGAATATACGAAGGGTCCGAGAAATTATTGTTCAGTACCATTTTATCAAGACCAAGTAACGTTTGCTTCTTATCATATTTATCAAATTTCAGCCGGAAGCTGTATCTGTCCGAGTCTGTCATACTGGCTACCGATTTTAACGTCAGATTCCCTTTAGTAGAAAATCCAACATTTTCAACAACATTCCCGTCAACTTCAACCTTAACTTTTTTGTATTCTTTTTCGAGGGGACTTGCTAATATACTTTTCCAATCCGCATCATCAATCGTTACTTTAACATCAATGATTCTGTCACCCGCGAACAGGGATTCATACGCTTTCGTTACACCTGCATCCGCCGCACTAACTACGGGCGTGTTTCCAGCAACACCAAACGCCGTTGAGACGATAGCAAGACTTAGTGTAGCTGCCATGAACTTTCTCAGCAAATTTTTCTTCTTCACCATGTGTAATCCTCCTTGAAGTACAGATTTATGTTTTCGCAGTTCAAGGAGATTGTAAAATATGAATCTGAATATACGCTGAATAGCTTGTCTATGCTTTGCCAGGTAGGCTGTTTATCAGCCCTTTGCCAATCAGATTAGCTGAAACCGGCGGTTTTCCGATCTCTCTAGCCCAGACCGATAATTGCCCGACATGATGAATCTCATGAGCAATCACATGGCGCATTACCTCACCCCAGGCATCGGTCACGATCCTGCCATCCGGAAGGTGATCCTCAAAAATCCTCTGCTCCAGCCCCTCATGCCAAGCCGTTACAAAGGGTTCCACCTCTGTGTGGAATTTTGCATCCAATTCTCGTACTTGCTGCAAAGTCTTGTACCGCTCAAAATCCTCTTGGAAATCCGGCTTTCCTTGCAATACTTGAATCCAGCTCCACTCCACATCAACAATGTGAAAAAGCGTCTTAAGAATACTGCCTACACCACCTATACGTGTTGCGAGCAGCTCCTCCTCAGAAATATCTCCACACCACTCATACCATTGTTCACGGACCATCCAGTTATATTTAAAAAATGTATGCAGGTTAAAAACCTCCTAGAAAGTTGTGTGCTTTTTAATGGGAGCTTAAATGTTTTCGGTATCCCTCCACCTTTTCATCTCTATAACCTAACGATTCATAGAACACATGCGCTTCCTTCCGCTGCTCACCGGAGACTAAAATGATATAATAGCAGTCTCTTTCCCGGGCCGCTTGTTCAATGGCGTTCATAAGTTTTTTGCCAACGCCTTGACGGCGTGCCCGCACTGAAACCACCACATTCTCAATCACCATAAACGGTTTGCAGTCCCCCACTAAGTCCTGACACACGATCCCCATCAAAGACCCTAGTAACTCTCCTTCTACAAAAGCACCCAACAGGATGTAGCGGTTATCCGCCTTGACCCCTTTAAATACTTCTTCAAGCCTATTAAGGTCAGACGGTTTATTCATCAGCTCTTGATATAAATTCCCCAGTTCAGGAAGAGATTCCATTTCTATTTCTTTAATAACAACCATGATTGTTCATCCTGCTTTCTTTTAAATTAACAGCCCTGCTCATACACATATAGTCCACCATTCCGTGGATGAGATATACGCTTTCCATTATAACCTCTTTGGATCAACTGCTGCGTCAATACCTTCATAAAGAGTAATGCCCATAATTCCAAACTTCCTTCAACTCGAATTCATCTTTCTGTCCATCCCACTCTACTACCACTTTGATGATAGAATCCTCTCGCTCAAACGCACCAATCCCAGAATGTACGGACTTCAACTCACCTTTGACTCCCTCAATATTATTGCTGACTTCTTCTGTAGCCTGTTGAATATATTCCGCCGACCAAAAGTTCCTCCTATACCATTTGTAAATATCTCAGCACGATCTCAACGCGCTCTCCAACCGATAAATCTTCCTCTATTCGTAAAATAGGACATTCCAGTGTGGACATCCATTCCTCATGCAGCACTTTGCTCCTGACTTCAACTCCAGCAACATCATATAATGCCGCCCACTCCATAAAGGTCTGATATGCTTCGTATTTACTTCCTCCAGGCAAAATATGATCACCATATCTCTCGTACTCTCTGGCTCTTAATCTATCTAAACGAATTTCCGGTGGAAGTCCTAGAAAAATAACCAAATCGAATAATGGTCGAAGGCCATCTCCCCAGCCACATACCGCACCGCTTAAAATCCAAGGCTCCTTATGGGTCAAATCGCTTGTAAGTTTCGCTAATCGCGCATTGACCTCACGCTGCTTAGTGAATTTATGCTCCCAAAAATAGTCGTCACTGTCTAACTGGACATGTGGCAACACTTTAGCTAATTCGTAACCTAAAGTACTCGTTCCTACGCCTGAGGCTCCCATAATATGAATTCTTCTCATACACTCCCTCACCTTTAAGTGGATTTAAAGTTGCAATTCGGGCAATTTTCCTCCAAGTATAAAAACAAATAGACTGCTCTCTAAGTAAGCAAAGCAGTCCATTTATCGTATAGATCTTATTCCGTTATAGCTGCTACGTCTTTAGGAATCCGGCGTGCTGCATCCGTGGATATAGCTGCTTGGATTACTGCCAGGCGCACCTGTTCAACTACTTTTTCGTTAAAAATACTTGGGATGATATATTGCTCATTGAGTTCATCCGGATGAACGACCGATGCAATGGCTTTTGCCGCAGCCAGCTTCATTTCCAGATTCACAGTTCTAGCCCGGCAATCAAGTGCGCCACGGAAAATACCCGGAAAACATAACACATTGTTGATCTGGTTCGGATAATCACTTCTGCCTGTCGCTAGGACACGAACAAAAGGTTCTGCCAAATCCGGTTCAATCTCCGGTGTAGGATTAGCCATCGCAAAAACGATGTTATCACTGGCCATACTTTTGAGATGATCCACGGTTAGAATTCCCCCACGGGACACCCCAATAAAGACATCTGCCCCTCGTATAACCTCCGTTATTCCCCCCTCAATTCCCTCAGGATTGGTTGCGGCAGCAAGCTTCTGCCATTCCGGATTATCATATTGGAGATCTTTTCTGAGAACGCCTTCACGATCAACCGCATAAATATAACGCGCGCCCGCTGCCAGCAGCAGATTACATATGGACACCCCAGCCGCCCCAATACCCACAACAACAATCC
Organism: Paenibacillus sp. FSL H7-0943; assembly: GCF_037963265.1. Classification (NCBI taxonomy): domain Bacteria; kingdom Bacillati; phylum Bacillota; class Bacilli; order Caryophanales; family Paenibacillaceae; genus Paenibacillus; species Paenibacillus sp. FSL H7-0943. The sequence goes on along the minus strand of NZ_CP150148.1, from coordinate 2,646,388 downwards.
GTGCATTTTCAATAGATTTATTTACAACTTTAAGCGCATTCAAAAGTCCTGCAAAAGCCACCACGGATGTTCCATGCTGATCATCATGAAATACCGGAATGTCCAGTTCTTCCACAAGCCGGCGTTCGATTTCAAAGCAGCGTGGCGAACTTATATCCTCTAAGTTTATCCCTCCAAAGCCAGGAGAAACTGCTTTTACGATATTGATAATTTCATCCGGATCTTTGGTATTTAAGCACAGCGGAAAAGCATCAATGTTCGCCAATTGCTTAAACAGCATCGCCTTACCTTCCATGACAGGCATAGCGGCTTCCGGCCCGATATCCCCTAGTCCAAGCACAGCAGTGCCGTCCGAAACGACTGCAACTGTATTTCTTTTCATCGTCAGAGAATAAGCTTTTCTGGGATCTTCAGCAATCGCCGTACATACCCGGGCTACCCCCGGCGTATACACTAAGGATAAATCCTCCCGATTTTTAATCGGCATTTTAGGTGTGATTTCGATTTTTCCGCCAAGATGAGCCAGAAATGTCCGATCCGACACGTTGATTATTTTAATTCCCGGCATCTTCGATAATATTGAGATAATATCTCCATTAGCTGCGTCTTGCACATTCACTGTTATATCTCGGGTAGTGACATCCTTCCCTGCACGTATCACGTCAATAGCAACAATATCTCCGCCAGCTGCGGCAATTCCTGAAGCAACATCGCCAAAAGATGCAACCGATTTCCGAATTTCGAGCCTGATAATCATTGTAGTCGCAATCGACATGAATTAGCCTCTCTTTCTTCAATCCTATTATTTAAAAAATACTATACTTTCCCATTTAAACATATCTTCCGCCTATTAACTAGATCAACGAAAAATTTTTCTTCTTACAGTATTCCCATCCGCACCCGACCCAAATACATCAGGTATGACAGCTACGGGCACAGAGCCATTTTTCCCATAAAAATAAAATTCATCATAATCTTAAGTGTATGTAAGCATAAACAAACCGTAAGCTCTTCTACTCTTCATTACCTTTTCTGCATGTTGTAGAGCATCCTCCCGATTTCTTTTCTCCACTGGCCCTTTCTAGTTGTTCTCCTTCACTAAGGTCTGTACTGCTCTTCTAGCAAAACAACCTTACCTTCTACAAATGTCAGATGGAATAATCTATCCATTAGCTCTTCGCTAATAAAACTCGTATAGTCCACTTGCTGATGTCTCGCCCCGTTTAGTTCAGCTATAGTTACATCAGGCTCCAGCTTAACCCGCTTAATTTCTTCGCTTGCGTTTCGGATATAGAATCCATTAGGCAATGATTCGGGTTCTAGTACACCATCTTCTTTAGCTGCAATTTCTGCCGCCGCTCCACCGAACCATTCCACCTCATCCAGATCCAGATAAACCGTATTCCCTTCTGTGATAACGCCCTTTATAAAAGCTAATTTTTTCTCCACTTGCGGTAACTTATAAATAATTTTTTTCAGTTCCTCCACACTCTCACCCTGCACTCCGCTCTCAGAGTTAGATTGGATTGAAATCTCACCCATAGTTTGAACTAGCTCCTTGGTAGTTGGGTTAGTCTCTTTTGGTGGCTTGTTATAAAAAGAATATCCATTAAAACCAAGTGAGACTAATGTGATACCCACTAAGACTGTAACCCTTAAATTTTTCCATTTCATAAGCTTCACCCTCTATCACGTGATTTAACGGAACCTTAATAAACAATTGCGCTATATCATAGACAATCACTAGTTGACCGGGCAGAATAAATATTATATACATGTCTTACCTATAACGTAGTTGAAGGAGCTCACACTTATGACAGAATCATTTCAAGCGTTAGTTGTCGACAAAACAGAATCATCCTTCTCCGTAGCTGTTAAACCGGTTACCCTAGAGGATCTGCCAGCTGGAGAGGTTGTAATTAAGGTTGCTTACTCCAGTGTAAACTATAAAGACGGTTTAGCCAGTATTCCAAACGGTAAAATTCTAAGAACATATCCCTTTATTCCAGGGATAGATTTATCCGGTATTGTGGTATCTTCCACAGACGAACGGTTTCATAAAGGGCAGCAAGTCATTGCGACAGGATATGGTGTTGGCGTATCACACTTTGGTGGCTTTAGCGAATACGCTCGTATTCCCGCAGGTTGGATCACTCCTCTTCCCGAAGGCCTGACGCTTAAAGAAGCTATGATCTACGGTACTGCAGGACTGACAGCCGCCTTATCCATACTGGCCCTGGAAGATCATGACGTTTCCCCGGACAAAGGCAAAGTACTTGTAACAGGCGCTACCGGCGGTGTAGGTGGATCTGCTATTGCCATGCTTGGCGCAAAAGGGTATAGCGTAGTGGCAAGCACAGGTAACGCCGAAGCTACCGATTACCTTAGAGGTATAGGAGCCGAAGACGTGATTTCACGTGAAGAGGTCATTGGCGGCGCCAGCAAACCCTTGGACAAACAATTATGGCAAGGCGCAGTAGATTCGGTGGGTGGTGACACCCTTGCCGCAGTTTTGAGTAAAATCACCTACAGAGGTTCTGTAGCTGCAAGTGGCTTAACCGGAGGCACTTCAGTTCCAACTACAGTACTTCCGTTCATTCTTCGGGGTGTTAACCTTCTCGGCATAGATTCCGTTGAATGTCCTGCAGACCTTCGCCAGAAGGCTTGGAAACGGATGGCGAGCGATCTGAAGCCAAGTCAGCTGGAGAACCTCGTGGATCGTGAAGTCACGTTAACCGAGCTACCGCAAGCATTGGAAGATATTCTACAAGGAAACCTTAGAGGAAGAGTACTTGTCCGTTTATCCTAGGTTTAACAACGAAACCTCCCGGAATCTAGAGTTCCGGGAGGTTTTTTTAGTTTACTCTTGGTTATTCGGATACTGGTAATGCGGCTGCTGCTGTACATAGGGTTGTTGGCGATAATGCTGATCATAACCCTGCGTATAGTACCCTTGCATCGGGTATGGCTGATAATTAAAGGCTTGTGTAGCTGGAGGCATTTGTGAAGATATCGGGATGGGTTGTGCCTGCATATGAGCGTATGGATTCATATTTGGCTGCATATTAGGATGCATATTTGGAGCCATATTAGGAGCCATATTGCTGCTGCCCATTACTTTATCTTCTTCGCAGCAGTCAGCAGGAGGGCCGATGAAGGTTCCAGGCTTGATTGGAGCTAAAGCTTCTTTTACCTTAGCTTCATTTAAGCAGTAAGTATGGGCTAATACATTTGCCGGGGTTTTGCTAAGAATATCCGAACCTAAGATAACCTCAGGAATAGGTGCGTCAAAAATCGCGAGCAGATGTGTATTGTCGACAGTAGCTATCTCATAATGCCACCAGCCTTGCGGCACATTTGCCACTTGACCCGGACAAATCGGAAAATGCAGAAGTTCATTTGTGAACGGATTGATTAAAGACACTACCGCTGAACCGCAGATACAATATACAAGCTCTGCAGCATTTTGATGATAATGAGGTTCAACCACATTTGATTTGCTAAGAAAAATATCCAGCAGTGATATGTTCTCGAGCGTATTCAATTGTTTAACCGACAGCAAGTTAATGAAGTTGTTGGCATCTTTTTTAAAAAGTGTATTAGTGTTCACATCAAAAGTAAACTCTGTATTGGGGGACGTATAGTCCATGTATGAAGTCACTTTTTTTCCTACCTTTCTGTTGCTATAAATTTTTGCTTTCCCTAAACACAAGATATGCGTTTGCCTATGCCTAGGTGCGGAGATTCACTACTCCTGATAAAAATTCATCTTTCTTTTCTAAACGGGGCATCCTCTAAGTATTACACTCTCACCCCACATAGGAGGCACAGTATGAAATCGTTTCGCACAAAAATAGTGTTAGCTTTATGTATCACTGTCTTTACAATTATGGGTTTCCACCCTATGAATCTTAGCTCCACAGTTGAGGCCGCCAATAACAAAACAGCAGCGAAACAAGCGCCTCTTACATTCGTTCTAGTTCATGGGTCTTGGGCTACTGCTGGTTTTTGGGATCAAACGGCCGCCGCACTTCGCAGCTTAGGACACACCGTCTATACTCCGGAATATGCCGGACATGGCGGGGACAAAAACAATAATGTAACGCATGCGCAAATCACACAGTCTGTTGTCGACTATATCAAGCAAAAAGACTTAAAGGATATCATTCTGCTCGGACATAGCTTTGGTGGTTCGGTGATCCAAACCGTCTCTCAGGAAGTACCGGATCGAATCAAACGTCTGGTATTCTTCGACGCCTTCGTACCACTGGATGGGCAAAGTGTGGCGGACCAATTTCCAGCTGATTCGCTGAAGTACTTTGAACAGCTGAGAGATACTTCCGGCAATAACACCATAACGCTCCCTTTCCCTCTTTTCCGGGATACATTCGTCAACACCGCCAGTCTTGCGGAAGCGCAAGCTTTTTACAAACAAGCTCCTCCTGAGCCAGCAAGTCCACTTTTCGAAAAGCTTGATCTCAAGAAATTTTACAGTCTCCAGATCCCTAAAAGTTACCTTTATCTAACGGAGGACACCGCGATACCGCAAGGTCCATACGGATTCCACCCTACACAATCTAGTCATTTAGGCGTCTTCCGCTTCATCGAGGGCAAAGGAGATCACATGACCACCGTTCGAACCGAACCCAAAATGCTGGCGGAATTAATGGTGAAGGCGGGAAGAGATTAGTCGTTTAACAGCTGGATAGTCTAGGTAGCTGTTGTGGCTTGAGCTGGGGTTTTTGGCGCTGAGCCGGTGATTGAGCTGAGCTATGTGATGTGAGTTGGGCTATGCGATGCGAGTTGGGCTGATGGCTCCAGTTGCGCTTTGTGATGTAAGCTGAGCTATGCGATGTGAGCTGAGCTATGTCACTCTGAGATAGCCTTGCCACTTTGAGCTGGCATTGTCACTCTAAATATACTAGAGCTTGGCGGTGATCGGACCGAGGAGCTCTTATTTTCATAATTTCAGCGATTTAGCCATGCTATCGGACTCAGATGCAACTATTCGCCCAAATGTACCCCTATAATGCGTGATTTTAGGGGAATAAGAGCCATACAGTCCGAAACTCTCGCCAGAACGATCATAATGCCAAAATAGCTGCAATACGGTCCGTAACGATGTCTGAAGCGCTGTCTCTTAAGTAATCACCAACGTAGGCTGATCATTTGTGACGCGAGCTGGCATTGTCACCCTGGGCTGAACATTGTCTCTGATGATTTGTGACGCTGAGTTGGCCTTGCCACTTTGAGCTGGCATTGTCACTCTGAGCTGAACATTGCCACTCTAAATACACTAGAGCTTGGCGGTGATCGGACCGAGGAGCCCTTATTTTCATAATTTCGGCGAATTAGCCATGCTATCGGACTCAGATGCAGCTATTCACCCAAATGTACTCCTATAATGCGTGATTTCAGGGGAATAAGAGCCATACAGTCCGAAACTCTCGCCAGAACGATCATAATGCCAAAATAGCTGCAATACGGTCCGTAACGATGTCTGAAGCGAGGTTTCTTAATTAATCACCAACGTAGGCTGATGATTTGTGACGCTGAGCAGGCATTGTCACGCTGAGCTGGCCTTGCCACTCTGAGCTGAACATTACCACGCTGAGTTAGCCTTGCTACTTTGAGCTGGCATTGTCACTCTGAGTTAGCCTTGCCACTCTGAACTGGCATTGCCACGCTGAACTGAACATTACGACTCTAAATACACTAGAGTTTGGCGGTGATCGGACCGAGGAGCTCTTATTTTCATAATTTCGGCGATTTAGCCTTGCTATCGGACTCAGATGCAGCTATTCGCCCAAATGTACTCCTATAATGCGTGATTTTAGGGGAATAAGAGCCATACAGTCCGAAACTCTCGCCAGAACGATCATAATGCCAAAATAGCTGCAATACGGTCCGTAACGATGTCTGAAGCGCTGTCTCTTAAGTAATCAGCAACGTAGGCTGATGATTTGTGACGCTAAGTTGGTATTGTCACTCTGGGCTGAACATTGCCACTGATGATTTGTGACGCTGAGTTGGCATTGCCACCCTGGGCCGAACATTGTCACTGATCATTTGGAGAAACAGACCACGTGGACTGAACGATGTGCTTTCGAATCAAAAAAAGAGCAAGCATATGGGAACCCCCTACTACGCTTGCTCTTTTTCCTATCCATAACTAACCTACTTCCTAGGCAATCCGCCACGCGGCAGCTCGGGGTCCGATGTCACTCCGGTAATCACCCAGCTATTTTTCTCTTGCACAAGTGAAATTGTCAAAAGTATAGAAGGTGCTGGTCCACTTGAAGTCGCAGTATCCAAACGCATTTCTATGACCTCTGAGTTCTTGTTAATTATCGTTTCTTTAGTGACCTCGTAGTTCGTGATCCAAGGGCTGGAGACACCCGTCACCCAGTTTAGTTCGACAAACCGCGGATACATAATCTTTTTGAAATCTTTAGAGAAGATCGAATATTGAATCGAGGCATTCCGATGCTGTAATCCGAACCCGTATAGCTCTGACGCTTGAATTGCAGAAGGTAATATAATGTGCCTAGACTCCGGAGCTGGCTTGGGCATAGCCGATAGCAGTTCTCCATTAACGTGAGTCATAGTAACGGGGGCTGATGCACCCATAGCCATTCCCGGCAGAAGCAACAATCCCGCAATTAAGGCAGTCGCCATTTTCATTTTGCTAATTAGAATCACCTCATTCGTAGCCTGTTCACTACATGTGAATTGAATCTAATTATTCCCCCACTTCACTTATAAATATGTACACGGTTTCCAAATCCACCAATAATGTATACCTCAATGAATTAAACTGGTAATATAAAATACAACGATACTACACAATCATTAATTCCATTAGATTTTTATAGGAGAGGTTCCCATGAAAAAAATCTTAAACATTTGTCTAGCAGCAGGCCTGCTACTCACTCTATCCGTCGCTACCTTGAATACAGCTAGCGCAGAATCCAAGGCCAAAACCTACAAAAACTGCACGGAGCTAAACAAAGATTACAAAGGTGGAGTAGCCATTTCCAGCTCAACCAAGAACAAAGGCGGCAAAACGAAATACAAACCCTACGTATCGAAAGAACTCTATAATGCCAATAAAAAAAGCGACCGTGACAAAGACGGAATCGCTTGTGAGAAATAGGCTTAGCCTTGCTCCACTATTTGCTTGAGCCTTAGATCCGGCGTGAAAAAGAGTCGGTAGCTCAGTACACTGAGCAGCATACTCGTTATGGCAGCAGAGGCAGTGAACGAGAACACAATTAATATCTGATAACGAACAGCTACTACAGGATCAGCACCCGCGATGATCATTCCGGTCATCATTCCAGGGAGTTGAACAAGCCCAACCGTCTTCATACCGTCGATGGTAGGAATCATGCTGAATTTTACAGATCTTTTTCTAACTTCCTGGATCGCCTGTGGGACCGTTGCGCCAAGAGACAACAACGTTTCAATCTCCCCTTTGCTCTGCTGAATTTCATGCTTGATATGGTTAATGAACAACCCTGAAACCACCATAGCACTGCCAATGGTCATACCGCTAATCGGAATGATATATTGTGGCGTAGCCTCAATGATATGTAAGCTGAGCAGAATGCCCATCATGAGCAGTTCCATAGTAGCAATCGCCAGTCCAATTCTCCAGACTAATCCGCGCAAGCCTTTGCCTCTTTTGGCTGCATTCCATGCGGCTACACTGATCATAAAGAGTATTATCACAATTACATAAATGACCTGATCCGATTTAAAAATAAATTGCAGCACATACCCCACCGCAAGCAATTGAATGGCCGACCGCACTGTGCCTACAATGATATCTTTTTCCAGTCCGAGCTTTTGCCACACGGAGACCAACATTGTCCCTAATACAAACAGAAGCGTGAAACTTAGTGCTGTATAACTCATAACAACGACGCTCCTTCCGAAGGCCGAACGAACCTTTTAGCCAATTCTTCCGCAGATTCAGCAAAAAAAGACTCGCTCACATGCTGTTCCAACCTGCCTTTTCCCATAAACCATGTAGTTGTGCTTATTCTGCTCGCCTGCTTAAGATCATGAGTGACCCAAATCATCGAAGTGCCTTCTTCCTTATGCCAATCCTCTAGTAGCTTCTCAACCATTTGAGTGCTGTTAACATCGAGCGAAGCGGTGATTTCATCGAGCAATAATACCGTAGGTCGGAGCAGCAAGGATCGAATTAAAGAAATCCGCTGCTTTTCACCACCCGAACAATCTGCCGCTTTTTTGCTTAAATCCAAATGCTCCAGCCCCAATTGCCCAATTAGTCGCTGCACTAGTTTAAGATCATAAGGTTTGTCATGCAGTCTGCTGACAGTTCTTAAATTATCCTCCACACTGCCAGACAGCATGACCGCTTGTTGTGCTACAAACCCTATTTTCATCCTCCATAATCTCGCATCCATACTTTTATATGAAGTCCCATTTACCAACATATCTCCCTCATTCGGAGCATCCAAGAGAGCTAGGATTCTAAGGAGTGTACTTTTCCCTTGGCCAGAGGCACCAATCAATGCGATGCGGTCCGATTCAGCTATGTCTGCGGAGATCTCCGAGAAAAGATATTTCGAAGTTTGGTCGTTACTTTTCCAATTAAGTTTTGCAAGTCTCTGAATCTCAAAAATACTACTCAATCCCCTACCTCCTAATACCATCCGCTAAAATAGCATACCGTCTAGTATTATAGCATTTCAGCTATAAAAAAGAGAAAGACATCCAGTTTCAGGACGTCTTTCCCTATTCGAACTATTGCTTTTTATTGATTAAAACGGGCCACAACAAACACCGCAGGTGAATTCCAATAGATCGTCACTTCATTCGTAGAATAGCTAAGCTCATGATCGACAAAGCACTGCGCAGCTGGTTTTCCTTGTAAATGCTCAACTACATATTCATCATGCAGCCCACGATCTGGCCCCCCTGACACCAATCCCGGCACCGGATCAGCCACTTGGTCACCTACAGAAGGGCGATGATGCGGATTCATCACGGCATGATCCCCAAACCCGGTAACATAGCTGATATCCAGAACGTTACGCCCCATCAGATAATGTAGATGATCTAAGGCACAGTCCGCAAAACCGGAGTCTCCACTAAAATATTCAGCCGCCAGCAGCAGCATTGCATTGTTCATTACTAGCATATTGCTGCCCCAGATATAGTCCTCCTCTTTTAAGGAGATCCTATAGCCCTCCTCACGACTCTGTTCCGCTAATCGTTGCGCCTCAGCAACAAGCCCTTCTTTTAACGAGGCATATAAACCACGGTCTGCTTGCTCCTCACCATTTAACAGATAAGCAATAGTGCCATAGCCCCCCATATCACCCCAGCCTAAACTGTATTTTGGAAAAGCAAGCTGCACTAGCTGCAGAACAGCTTGATGATATTCCTCTTTCCCTGTCGTACGATACAGCTCCGCCGCTGCCCAATACCGCTCGTCCTTATCGACTCCATCCCCGTATTCTCCAGTGCTAATCTCAGGCGGATTCGTAAAACCGGGTACATCTGGATGCTGTACAAGCCATTCCCATGCTGCCCCCGCAGCATCCAGACATTTCCCCGCATAAGCAGCATCAAAAGGCTTGTACACTCTTGCAGCCATAGCCATAACACCAGCAAAATCCCCAGTTGCAGTAGCAGATAATGGTGAGAAGTACAGGTCTGCTGTATCGTCCTCAGGCATAACATCCAGACCAGGAAAGCTTAACGTAGTCAATTTATGGTATACACCACCTGTTGCGGAGTCTTGCATTTTAAACAACCAATCGAGCTCCACCCTGCATTCCAGCAGCACATCTGGCGTAGATCCATCACTTTCAGGCAATGGGATAGCGCTTACAAAAGCCGAGGGATATAATTCATATGCAAGCAGCATATCCGCGATAGCTTTCGCTCCGGGACCGCTATATTTTCCATAATCACCTGCATCATGCCAGCCACCCGAACAGTCTAGTTGAAGATCCGGTTGCCCATATACAATCCCTTTTGCGGTATGACACGCCTTGTGCTTCCAATCTCCAGCATATTCTTCAGTCAACTCAACACCACAGCGATAATAATAAAAAGCTTTCAGCAAGCCCTGTTGAAGCTCATGATAAGGCTGATCTGAGATTGAAAAGGATGCCGAAGCTAGACCCTCGCCCTGCTCAATCCGATATCTTCCCTCAGTATTGACCTCCGAGAAATCACCTGTGTGCAAAATAACTCCACTGGCTTTATCAAATCTTCCAGTATCTGAACTACCTTTGAACACAATAGTCCCACTATCAACATCAACTACCTGAAAATCATGCTCAGTACCTGTAAATACTACGATCTTTTGTCCATCCAGCGGATATCCGATTTGATTCACAGTAATGGTGCGAAGTGTACGCTCGCTCATCTTCATTCTCCTTTTATGTAAAAATGATGAAGCTGAAGTAACCATTCTCTTCTAGTTGAGAATACTCTATTCTAGTTATCTATGGCAATGATGTATACAAGAAAAAAACCTAGAGTCACCCGAAAGGAAACGGATAACTCTAGGCGGACAAAACAGCTTATTTGTCGTCAAGCAATTTAATAAAGTTAGCTGGAAGTGTGAACTGCTTATTATGAACCACTATACGGCGAAGCTCTTCCTCGAAGGAGCTAAGATCATCTTCATCATCGTCTTTAATTTCCTTTATATCCCGGTGCAGACGCTCCATTTGCAGATCAAGGGCATGAGCGGCATCCGCCGCATTTTTCAGTTCACGAGTCATACTCTCAGGTACTGATTTATTATATTTATAAAAGATTTTATGTTCGAGGCTTGCCCAGAAATCCATAGCAATGGTACGAATTTGAACTTCTACACAGACAAGCTCCTGGCGATCGGACATAAAAACAGGGACTTGAATCAGCAAGTGAAGACTCTGATATCCGTTAGGTTTAGGGTTCTTAATATAATCCTTTACCTCAAGGACCGTTAGATCATCCTGCTTCTGAAGCATCTCACTAACATGATAGATATCAGAGATAAAAGAACAGGTGATCCGCAGACCAGCGATGTCTTTAATACAATTTTTCACTGAATCCAGCGATAATTCACCATTTTTGCGCAGCATCTTGTTCATGATACTTTCTGGAGACTTAATACGCGATTTGGTATGTTCAATTGGGCTGTAATCATGCAGAGACTGAAACTCCTGTTTTAGGATCTCAATCTTCGTTTCCATCTCATCCAATGCAAATTTATAAATTAACATGAAACGAGTGATATCGTGCTTAAGCTTCTTAAATTGTTCGATTTGATTCTCGGGGGTCATTATCTCATTTCTCCTCTTGTAGCGTTTCTCTATATTTATCATAGCCAATCCACTAGTGAATTTCAAATTCAGCGGTAATGTAGCCATAATCCAAACCTCACACTTCGTTTGATTACGTACCTTTTGCGCCGCGAATCCACTTGCGAAGTCGCTATAGGACCCAGTTGACCTTATACACAGTATAATCCCATAATCGGGATGCTATCGGACTCCATAATCGCTATTGGCAAAAAAACACAAAATATGAACCTCTTCATACGAAATAACGTCACTGGAGTCCGAAACCCTGCTCAAAAGGAGATAAACCTAAGAACCAAACCCATGATGCCCAAGCAACTAAATTAACCCAAATAACCAAACTAGCCAAAGCTCCTCAATATGTTACGGACCGTATTGCAGCTATTTGAGCTTTTGGGTCATTTTTACAGAAGTATCGGACCGTATAGCTCTTATCACCATGTAACAGTGCAGAATCGGTGTGGTTATGAGTAAATAGCTGCAATATAGTCCGATAGCTCGCCTAAAACATTCGAAATGGAGAAATAAGGTCAGCTGAGTCCGATCCATCGGAAAAGTGTGTTCACAAGCATGGGGGATAGTTCAAATCGCGCGAGAACCCAAAGTAACCTAAGTGCAAATAACGCCTTCTGAGTCCGAACGCTAAGCGGTAAAGGTCATGGAGAAACTAATGCCTGATTTCGGTTGGTTTACGTCCAGATCACAGTGTACCCGAGTACCCGATCATTAAACTAATAGTTCATTATTCAGTTGAGCTGTTTCCACTTTTGCTCAAGCGTTTGCGGAACATACTCCTTCAATAGAGTTAAGAGTTCCAACGGCTCGTTGGATACGTTTAGCAGACTGAGATGCGAAGAATTAGAGAAGCCTTCTTGAATACTGTTATGTATCAGATTCATCAGAGGATCAAAATAATTCCTGATATTTAGAACCCCTACCGGCTTCTTGTGTATGCCAATTTGTGACCAGCACAAAACCTCAAAGAGCTCCTCATACGTTCCAAACCCTCCAGGTAAAGCAATAAAGCCATCTGCCAGCTCTCCCATTTTTGCTTTACGGCCATGCATATCCTCTACTTCTATCAACTGCGTTAACTCTCTATGTACCATTTCCCCATTAAATAATCCTCTAGGCATTACCCCGATTACCTCGCCTCCACCATTCAAAACAGCATTAGCGACTTCACCCATTAATCCGATTTTTGAGCCACCGTAAATTAAACGATAATTATTCATAGCCATGTAATTACCAAGTTCAACAGCTTTAGCTTTATAATCCTCATGCAACCCTAAATTCGATCCTGCGAAAACACATATTGATTTCAAAATCTCATCTCCAAACTATATATTGATAATGTCCGCTATCTAATATACTATATGTTGGAGTATAAATCATGTGAAAGATTAAGGAGTGCTACATAATATGGAAATTAATGATGTGCAGAAATGGATTAATCATTTTTATGGAGAACGAGGCTGGACTACTTATGGTCCTTTTATAAGAGTCGGATTCTTAATGGAAGAGACAGGTGAAGTCGCGCGAGCTGTTCGCTCCTATGAAATCGGCAGAGATCGACCGGATGAATCGACTCGTACTCCAGAGCAACTGAAAAACGACTTGATTGAGGAAATCGGGGATGTTCTCGGAAATATCGCATTGTTAGCGGACTTATATGGCATCACTTTAGAAGAGGCTTTTACTGCACATAAAGACAAATTAGTGAAGCGATTTAATTCCTAGGGACGAAGTAATCCTAAAAAAATAGGACTACAATCGGCAACACCGAATTGTAGCCCTTCTTTATTTTACTCTATAAGCCCTGTTAAGCTTTACCGCCTAAAGTATGATTCGAAATGGCTTTGATTATTGTTTCCCAATCATCCGGGTGGACTTCGTGGCCCGTTCCTTCCAGGGTTAGAAGCGACGCATTAGGAATTTCCGCAGCAAGCGCCAAGCCATGCTCTATAGGAAGCACCGTGTCTTCTGTGCCGTGGATAACCAAGGTAGGAACCATGATATTTTTTGCCTTGCCCTCGTAGTCGTCATCCCCTGTAAGAAGAGAATGATTAAACATGCTAAGCAAGTTGTTGGCACGTTTTATTTCCATCCTTACTTGTTTATACGCTCTTTTCTCATCGAATTTATGTTTTGAACCACAGAGTATGCCGGAACCTGAAACCAAATAATTGGCTACCTCTTCCTCATTAGACCAATCCAGTGTTGCTCCATCTGCATGGAATGCGAGGATCCGCTCATCCATAGGAGGCAAGTTCCGATCATTATCATCAGATTCGAAAAAACTTGATGCGATCAAGGTTAAGGTTAAAACTTTTTGCGGATGACGTGTAGCAAGGACTTGCGCAATCATTCCGCCTAAGGACATTCCAACGATATTTGCCTGTTCTATATTATAGGCGTCTAGTAACCCAGCAGCATCATTTGCCATGTCCATCACGGTATAATTGGAACTCCCAGGCTCATAAACTACGGAACGTCCGACATCCCGGTTATCATAACGAATAACGTAACGTCCGGTATCTGCTAATCGCTGACAGAACTCTTCATCCCAATAAACCATAGAACAGGTGGCACCCATAATCAGCAATATCGCAGGATTGCTAGGATTTCCAAAACTATCCGAACATATATCAATTCCGTTTACTTTTACTATTTTTTCGCTCATTGTTCATTCCTCATTTCATTCGAATTTTATCAATGAATGCACAGTTAAATAAGACTCAATACATTTTCAAAAAAATGGATGATGTCATCATTGAATTGCACCTCAAATTAACGTAAACGAATGAATTTGATAATCACGATAAGCACTCTCCTATTCCATATTGAAGGGTTTTTAACCCAATTTCGATTATAACACAAAAAAGCTATCCCCTGATTTTACGGATCAGGGAGATAGCCTCCTATTTATCGCCACAAAAATATTCGTTAAATAAATACTTCTTCAACAGTCAAATTACGCTCTTTAGATAAGTCTCTGAACGTAGTCTCATTTATTTTTACCAGAGGTTTGAAAATATCCAACGGATTATTCATAATAATCGTACCTTGCTCACCATTGCTAAGCTGAACGCTCTTACCCACAAAATTCGGCAATAAATGTCCGATTAGAGCTTGTACCGCATTTCCATTCAGCTTGCCAAATCCAAGCTCATGTACCTTGCGCAGAACGTTAATCAGGCCTTGTTTTGGTTGATTCGCTCTTCCTAAGGTCATGCCTACATAAGTATTTGCAACAGCAACAATCTGCGTATACGGATGCAAGTCCTGTTTACGGAGATTGTTAGGATAACCTGTACCATCCTCGAATTCATGATGCTGAAGCGCCACTAGTGCGGTCTTTTCGTCATTCATCGATTTAAGGATAATGTCGTATCCATACGTAGTATGACGTTTTAGTTCTTCTGATTCTTCGGGAGTTAAGTTATCCGTCTTATTTAAGATATGTGGAGCAATCTGGCTTTTTCCGATATCGTGCAAATAACCGGCTCTACTAATCTCAAATCTTTCGGCTTTTGTATGACCTAACCAAGTCGCTATGTAAAAAGATAACAGTCCGACCTGCAATGAATGGTTGTATGTACTGATATCATCACGTTCCAGCAGCAATAATAAAGAAACGACATCCTTTTGTTCATCCAATTTTTCCAGCAATGGCTGCAGCGTATTATCAACATCCGACTGCGTAAAGCTACCCTTGCTGAGTGCTTCCAGAAATATAGATTCATAGTTTTGGATGGCTTGATCAAAATTACCATCTATCCCTTGTGCCACATTCATTTCTTCATTATCCAGCACCATCATGCGTGGTTCAATATCGACATAATCAATTTGATGCCTCATCAGGATGGTGATTTCTTCTCCGTAGACCACTGTCCCCTTCGGAAGCACGTGTAGGCCAACACTATTGAATGTATCTGTGATTAGACAATCGCCATGTTTGAGATCTGTGACATGAGCTTTCAAAATTCAGCACCCCTTACTATATGTAGGTATATTTTACCTTAAGGATAGCTAAATTCTTCCAAAGTAACAATATGGTTAAAGACTCATTAAACCACTCGGTTAGTTCAAAAGACCCCCGCGACTTCAGCACCCCTAAATCTATTTTTAGAGATTAAGCCTTACATTTATCCGTCTTACACACTACCTAAAAGGGATTGCTAAATTCAGCGATTACTTTCCCAATCAACTTATCCTTCGACACAAATGGAGTATCCCACAAATGAGCATCATAGCTTATATTCCGGTTATCTCCGAGAAAAAAATAATGATCGGCGGGTACCGTAACCGGTCCAAAAGTGTAATCCATCTGTTCATTGAGGTAAGGTTCGTTAACCTTCGCTCCATTTCGGTAAAGTGCGCCGTCTTTAATTTCCAAGGTATCTCCAGGCAGCCCCATTAGCCTTTTTACATATCTTTTATTCTCATCACCAGCTACAGGTGGCGTAAATACAACAATATCTCCATGCTCCAGTGTGGTCATCCATAACATTTTCTCAACAATTAAGCGATCATTGATTTGAATCGTTGGGATCATAGAGCCCGTTGGAACTCTCATGGCTTCAGCAACATAGGTTCTAACAAACAAAGAAATAACCACTGCGATCACAATACTCGGCAACCATTGCTTCATAAATTTCAACATTATTGCTCACCTCACATTCATTTTATAGAGTCAAACTTTTTTTAGCTGGTTCATATTCAGTTCATATTGTCGTCATGTATAGTTCATCTTCATCGGGTAAGCTTTCTTTAGCAACTCATTAAGATAGCTAGAATAAAGCGATTAGAACAGGAGAAGATGCGATTGAAACCAGAAGAAGAGGTTATTAAAAAAAGGATGAATAAACCGCTGAAAATTATACTTATTTCCTTAGGGGCTTTAGCTACTGCAATAGTACTTTTTCTAGTGACTGTTTTTGTCGCTAATATTTTCCTCAATAAATCGGACCAAGCTAAAATAAAACCCTATGGTCAGTCTGTAAGCGTCGATGGTAAAAATATGAACGTTTTGATTCAAGGAAAGGGTGAAGAGACAGTCGTGCTCTTACCTGGTTATGGAACGGTGGCACCGGGACTTGATTTTAAGCTGTTAATAGATGAACTATCTCCATTTTACAAAGTTGTCGTGATTGAGCCTTTCGGTTATGGATTAAGTGATAGAACTGAAAAAGAGCGAACCACAGAAAACATTGTGAGTGAAATTCATGAAGCTGTAAAGCAGCTTAATATTGACCGTTATATTCTAATGGCACACTCTATTTCCGGTATGTACAGTTTGAATTATGTGAACAAATATCCAAACGAAGTGAGTGCATTTGTCGGGATTGATAATAGTATTGCAACGGAAGACAGAATAGGTGTTAAAATACCAACAGGAAAATTAAAACTACTTAGAGAATCAGGCTTGGGCAGATTGTTATTTAAATCAAGTGGAAATCCCTATGCTGAATTGCCGTTTGATGATGAAACTAAAGAACAATTGAGATTGCTTACGCTTAGAAACACTTATAATTACACTAACTTAAATGAAGTGGAACATATGTCTTCTAATTATAAAGGGGCTCTAAATTCAACTTTTCCAAAGGATCTCCCCCTTTTGCTCTTTGTTCAAGGGGATGATACTCTCTTAAAAGATTGGATATCATTGCATGAAGAGCAAGTCAAAAATTCCGTACAAGGAAAATTGGTAAAACTTGATGCAGGACATTATCTGCACCATACCAAATCAAAAGAAATCGCCGAAAATTTTAAGACATTTATGGAAGAAATAAAATAAAAAGCGTTTCTTCTATTCTCCATGCTGCGGTCATCATGTGCAAGTTTCCTTGCATTTCATGACGCAGCATTTTTTTCTTAGTATTTAAATCTCGAACCGCTCAATAATTCGATTCATTTCCCCATCAACATCAATTGAAGTATTCTTAGGAATATGAATGACGAACAAACCGCCAAAGATCAACTCACATTTGCCTTCATTCTCTATAATTCTATGTTTAAAAGCTGCAATGGCCGTTGAATCAACAGCTTCTTTACTAAGCAGCCAAGCGTATCTTTTGAAAGGAGATTTTTGAACAGTCTCTTGGTAATAATAGACTCCATTTTCTTCCTTCACCTGTATAATATCTCCCATTGTAACAGCCGGATTAAAAATCGGTGTCTCTTCAATTCGAAATTTATCTTTGCCAAATGGAGTAACATCGAGGATTTCTATTTCACGGCCATCTGCGTTGAAGCAGATATGGATTCCGGACGATTCTAGCATCGGCACACCTCTATCCTTGTTCAATATCTAATCTTGTTCATTCTAAATAACACAAAACAAAGTAAATACATTAGGCTCGTAATCCCGAACAACCTAAAGATTCCCGGTGTTAATAACATATATAAACTGTAGGGAAAACTCCAGATAAATGCAAGCAGCATTAGCCGACTTCTGTTTAAAAAGACACCTATTGCTAATAACCCCGCCGGTAATAACAACATAATTATACTAATCACAAGAGTGGAGCGATTCGTAATCTCAGCATAAGGATTGATGAATATAAAAATTAGCCATAAAAAAACGGTCATCAAACTGGACACATAACCTATTAGTTTAATGATTGTTAAATTTATGGATGACTCCATCCTATCACCTCAATTCTTTCGCAATAATTCTCTCCAGCCACTTCCATGGAAGCAGCGTTTTGCCTAAGATTAAGATTCGCGTACCTTTGCCGATAGGATAACGTAGCCGTGGTGCCTTCATTTCGGTAATACGACCGATAAGATTAGCCACTTGACTAGGGTCAGGCGCTGTCTCAGCAGTATGTTTGGAATATCGTAGCACAGCGTCAAGACGCGCTTTATACGGAGAATCCTCCTTACGTCGAATTTGCTCCATGCCTTTTCCCCATATCGGTGTTCGGAAGGAGCCCGGTTCAATTAATACCACCCTTATTCCATAAGGGGACATTTCATGACGCAGGCTTTCGCTGAAGCCTTCAACAGCAAATTTAGAAGCTGCATAAGGCGCATAACCTGGAAATCCGGATAATCCACTTACACTTCCCACATTAATAATCGTGCCACTCTGCTGTTCTCGCATAATGGGCAGCACAGCTGTTGTCACAGCCACTAATCCAAAAAAGTTCGTCTCCATTTGCCGCCGCCATTCCTCCATAGATATTTCTTCTATGAAACCGCCAATGGCAAAACCTGCATTATTGACTAGAACATCAATTCTTCCAAATGTTTCGTGTACTGAAGATATTGCTGTCTCT
This sequence comes from Paenibacillus sp. FSL H7-0943, assembly GCF_037963265.1. Lineage (NCBI taxonomy): Bacteria > Bacillati > Bacillota > Bacilli > Caryophanales > Paenibacillaceae > Paenibacillus > Paenibacillus sp. FSL H7-0943. The sequence goes on along the minus strand of NZ_CP150148.1, from coordinate 2,627,763 downwards.
ATAGAATCGCTGTCAGTTACATCCATGGTCATTAAATGAAGCTGCTTTAAAATTCCTGCCTGCTCTGCCTGCTGCACCAGCTCGCCTTTACGGCTTAAATCACGCATGGTTGCTATCACCTTAAACCCCTGTCCAGCTAATTTGAGCGCTGACAGCAGTCCAAATCCACTGGAGGTTCCGGTAATCAGGGCCACTCGATCGTGCCCATACTCTAGATGTGAACTCATATTTACTCCCCTTTGTATTTCACAATTATAAAAACAAGCAAACAAACGTTCTATTGTTCATTGACTATCCATTAATTTCAAGTTATAGTAAGAGCATCTTTTATATTTCTGTGCGGGAGAAGCACCTCGCAAGACAGGCGTCAATGCCTATCTTGGAGGTGCTTTTTTGCGTATATTAACTAATTCATTAAGGAGCTGAGAGGAATGTTTAAGCCAAAAAACACCGTCAGATGTAGAACGAACATTTTCAGAATTAGGGATTTAAAATGGGTGGCTCAAGTAATGCTGGTAGCAGCTTTCTTAACCTGTAACCTCACACTTGTGTCTGCTGCTACTGGCTGGGATTCCGCGCTGGATGACATTAACAGTCTTCATGGTAATTATACCGCGCTTCAAGCCACCCTCAAGACAGATAACTCAAAAATTCAGAAGTTACGCAAACAGAATAATGACGCTCTGAAATCTATTCGTACCGTCATACAGTCAACAGATCAAGCACTGTTAAGCCGCTTATCTTCAGAAGCTAGCTCAGTTCAGAAGAAACATACTCCCCTTCTGGAACAATACAGCACACTCAGTAAACAGTCTACCGCAGCCAAGAAAGCTAAAGACTTGAAAACAGTCACATTGCTGGACCTGAAGCGTAATAAACTAAAGGCTGCTGTAACCCTCGCCCGAGCCGAAATTAAGACAAAGACAACCGCTTTGGCAGCCGCTCGCAAGCAAACCGCTGCTAAGCTTAAACCCGTCAAAGATGCGTTGGCACCCATCACTGCTTTAAAGAAACAAATAACTGCCGAGAGTAAGAATCTCGCTGCCACGCAAAAAGTACGCGCGGAAGCTGACAAACAATATAAAGCAGCTGTTAAGCAAGGAGATGCAGTTAGAGCCGCCACAGAATTGAAATCATCCTATGAGCAAATGAAACGAATTCATTCCATGCAGCAGAATATTTACAGCTGGGAACAGAAGACTTCGCTAGCACTACGAGCAGCAGAATCTAAACTTCCCTAATGATTATGATTCGCCCCCACCGGCTCAAATCAGCTTCACTAACATACTAATTAATTGGGCTGCAGGCACAATTAGGAGCTGAGCAAATATAGTGCCTACAAATCGTGAACCCATCAATACCACATATATTTTTCCTAGCTGATCACGGTATTCTACATTTTCAGTAGCCTTATGGGTAATAAGACCAAGCTGTGGGTCGATAAATATGGTCAGCAGAATAGTCGCCATACCGTTAATCAGTCCGGAAGCTTGAGAAGCAGTCGTGCTATATTGAGGCATTAGATGAGCAGCGTACAAAGATGATATGACACCTACGGTGTAAAAGGCTGTCACAAAAACATTCATCACAATAAAACGTTTAGGAATCCCCAGGTATCTGAAGTTATATAGATTCACTTTTGGTTTTCTTATGTATTTTCTGGTGTTCTTTAGTTGCCCGATCGTCACACTGGTAAGCAGTTTTGGGATAGAACCTTCGATTTCAAGCTTAGAGATGATTCTCCCAAACAAGCCTACAAAGGTAGGGAACACAGCAATGGCAATTAAAGTCCCTAATGAAGAAGCCAATAATATAATTCTCAAGTAATTAAGAAGTGGAAAATCGGAATGTATTTTGGCATAATCTACGAATTTAGCCGTCAGTGGAGCTTGGATCATATTTGCAGTTCTTGAGACGAGAACAATAATGCCTGTGAGAGATAACGCAATGGCTATCTTGTTCAGCTTCACTCCGGCGTATCGTACCGAATACGATAAGGTTTCTGCCGTGTGAATAATCATCGTAAGCAAGCATACCACAATCAAACTATTTACCATTTAAAGGTTCCTCTCCAATAAACACTATTTATTATTTCGGTGCACCTTTTGGTGAAAGTATTGATCCAATCCATAACAAAGGGCAATGCCCACTAAATATCTAACAAGGTCGATCCACAGGAATCCTTTTCCGAGAATTAGACCACCCAATACTGTAGAACGGATGCTGTTGATCCACTCCGCTTGATACAGCTGGCTAAATTCTATGCCGAAGCTAAACACCAAACTCCATACAAAGGCGAGCCTTAGCTTTTGATTTACCAGTAGAACCCGAAACATAAAATAAACCATACTGCCCCAAAGCGCATCTCCGAAATGTCTAGATACAAACAAAGGCAGCTGATCCGTGCATACTCTAGAGCTTAACCCCAATACAATAACAACGAGGCAGATACAAGTATAAAAAAGTCTTTCTTTCAAATCATTGATCCTCATTTCCAACCTCTATCCAGCTTCTGACTTAAAATTAATGCTTGCGATAATACTAATCATTGCGATATAAAACGGATAAATAATCATGGCTCCTATTATAATCAGTCCTGTTACCGGTGCAGGTTTATCTGCAGGTTCTGTGATTGGGAACCAGGTTGCGAATAAACTAATGAATAGAATCAAATAGGGAAACCATAGGATCGTAGTGAAATACATGGATTTTTTTCCGCTCAAATATTTTTTTGTAAGCCAAATAAATACTATAGAAGATAATAAAAATAAAACAAGCTTGAAGATAAACAGCAAGGTATCTACTTTTCCCAGCTCCAAGCCGGAAATTCTGCTGATTCGATAAATATTCAATGGCAGCTCTATTACAACAAACAACATAAAGGCATAAAGTACGCTTAGTGCATTCAGCTTTATAAAATATTTCATCTGTTCAGCACTTCGGAGTCCCACAGCCGCTCCACATGGGTAAGCTCCAATTCTTCAAATTCCAGCTTATAAATATCCGGCTTGGACGTTTGTTCAAAGAACTCATATCCATACTTCTTATCGAAGTAGTTCAGGATAATGGTCATGATATTCCCATGCGTACCTAATGCGATTTTTCCGCCTTTATGCTGTTGAATTAATTGCTTGATAACAGGAATTGCACGCTCTTGTGCTTCCTGGGTACTCTCTCCATCCGGCATTTTATATTGCTTGTCGTTGAACGATGTCCGAATGCCCTGCAGAAAATCATCTTCACTGATTTCAATCTCGACACTTCCGATTGCTCGTTCTCTGAGTTCTTCATACAGTTCAATCTCTTGGTTCGAAGCTTCTGCCAAATATTTAATTGTCTCTACGGCTCGTCTATATGGGCTGGATACAAAATATGTAATTTTCTCCTCCGCCAAAAGCTCTTTGATTCTATAAGCGTCTGCGTGTCCTTTTTCGGATAATCCCCGTTCCCGCTCGTTCCCTAATACAAAAGGTGACACTGCATGTCTAACCATATAAATGTATGTCTTCATGAGGCACTCCTCTCAGTCACTCAAATATCGTTGCAGTCTTCTCTCGGTCTTTTATAAAAATCTCTCTAGGATAAAGAATTGCAATCTCTGGCAGCTCGTTCTCTTTGAAAAATTTAAATTCTTCGATCTCCCCATCTATAGCTCTAAGCGTTCCTCTGATAATAGAGCACTCAAATACAATAACCGTATATTCTACCTGATCGCCATTACTATATTCGTATCTATATTTCGCTCCACCAAAAACACCTAAAATCGACGTAGGATGAACCATCAACCCTGTCTCTTCATATACCTCTCTGCGTAAGGTTCTTCCGGGACGCTCCCCTGGCTCAATCGCTCCCGCAGGCAATCCCCACAAAGATTCTCCTGGCTTGCGGATGAACAGAATCTCATCCTCTTTATTTCTTACTACTGCAGCTACGGAAGGCATCATTAATAATTCTGAGCCCACTTTCCCACGAATCCCTTGATAGTACTCAGACATCGGCATATTGATCATCCATCCTCTCCGTAAATGGGTTTATAATCTTTCTTTTAAAAAGCTGATCACGTTTATTTTCTCACCGTCTGGCTGAACATTACATTGAGATAACTCGACATTAAACCGCTCACCTGTCTCTATTAGTTCAATCGCTTGGCATACATATTCGATCTTCCCAGGACTACTACTCCATGCATCTCTTGTATCATCCTTTACCCAATGAAGCTCTTTACCATTAGAATAGAAATCATGAATTAACCGTCCACTATCCGTGGTTGGCTCAATCAACATCAGGTTATCTCCTTTACCTTCACTAAACCTTTGAACGGTTTCTTTCATCCTGTTTAAATCTTTTTGATCAAAATGTATTAAAATATCATCATGTTTAGACTCATCTGAGCCTGTCTCACCTAGATCGGCCGCCAACACGCCTACAAGCACAGCAATCATAAATAACTGCACAATGATTATCCATGTTCTAAATTTCATAGTTCCCCCTAAATTCTTTCCTTGGACTTCCCAAAAACCCACTATATGTATATTAGACATCACTATGAAGGAATCCTTTAGATTTCACAATATGCATAGCCGTGGACAAAAAAAGCTTCCGAACTCAAAAAATGCTGAGCTCCGGAAGCAGTTACAATGAGGTGAGTCTTAGTGTTTACCTTTTGTGCCAGCAAGCTGTACGATCATAATGACAAGAACGAGCAAAGCAATGAGCTGATCAATACTCATCTGCGTCCGCCTCCTATCCCAAATGAAGGATGGCTCATCGGACGGCATTTCCTCTCCCAAGGACACTGCTTCGTTCCCCTTATACACACTATGTATCCTACAGCCTATTTATTACTTAAAGAATGCCCTGCCCGTCCATACGTGCGAGTTCCTGCTCGACTTCATCCAGCTGATCTTCGCCAAATACTTTAAACCCATTTTTCCTCAACAGCTCCGTAGTGGTGCCCTCTCCCGGTGCTTTCGTATCTTTAAAGGTTCCATCATAAATATACAGGCTTCCGCATGAAGGACTGTCTTGTTTTAAAATAGCTAATGCAACCTGATGTTCCCTAGCCAGCTTTAGTGTGGCTTGAGCCCCCTTCATAAATGGCTCCGTAACATTAACGCCTGCCCCCGTCACTACCCGATCTCCTTGCCGCTGTGCGTCAGGACGAGGGGTTGGCAAACCTCCCACTACCTCTGGACAAATATGGACAAAACGCCCTTCCTCATACCACTTTAGGAATCGGGCATCGAGACACGGAACATCGCCATTATCATAACGTACTTTATGCCCTAACAGACATGCGCTCACTAGAATCTTCCCTGTCATCGTTATCGCCACCAGTCCGTCTAGTATTTAATATATTGCTATATTATTTATGACTAGAAACGGATATGCAATATCGAAATGCCTGTCCACGAAATGTTTGTGCTTGATACACAAAAGAAGACTCGTAGTACACATATAGAAAACCATTACTTCTGATATTGAGGGGTTTTCTCCATCCGATACCGGCTCCAGCAGGTCCATAATAAATCCGCCATAAAGTAGAACCCCACGATCGGAAGCACGAATTTCCAAATAGGCTGAACACCCGAATATAAAAGCTCCATAAGCGGCTGAATTACATACACACTAGCTACTGAAAGCCCCCACCAATATAGAGAAAAACGCAGGCAAATATGCCCTTGCAGTTGATAAGACATTCCTGAGTAATCCCACCATTGCTTATGGAATACCGTTTTTAACAGCCAACCGCTTATAAATTCCACAGCAGAAGGAATGATTAGCGCAAGAAATAGGAAAAGCGGAAGTGGCAGCGTCAAATCTCTAGCAATCAATAGCAATAGTGGAGCAAAGCCGTACATCGGCTTAAATGGACCTTTTAGAAATCCTTCTTTGCGAAAGCTTCCATTACTGTATAGATTATAGGTCCCTTCCAATACCCAACCTAAAAAGGAATAGACCATAAAATAAAAAAAGTATTGGCCCACCACAGTAACTGCTATATCTCCACTTAACGAAAATATAGGAATAATCATGACCTAATCTCGCCTCCCGTTGTCATTATTTTCTTAGTTGTCCATCCGGCCCTATTATGTCTTGATCGTTCTGGAAATATGCGCACAAAAAAAGACATAACCCAAAAGGTTATGCCTCCATTCCAGAATTCCAGGAGTAAAAGTCTCCCACTTGTTACCTCTAATTATTTATGCTCTTCTTCATGAGGTGTCGTCAGCAACTGATCGTCGTTTTGTTTCTTCAGTGCATCCATCTTAAGCTCACTGCGTACGCCAAAGTTTGAACCGTACTTTTTCTCAAAGTTTCCTGCGAGAGCCTCACCACGTTTTTGCCGGTAACGGCTGTTCTCATTCCGACTACGCATTCCATTTCCTCCCTGTTGGCAAAGATCTGTGAAATTTGCGAAAAGCTAAGACGAACTTGGAGAAAACACTCTGATGAGGTTGTACTTTTATTTATTATACAATACTTACTATAATCATCAACAAAAACAGACTGTCCCCTAAAGGACAGCCTGTCTTCCGAATCATTTACTCCAAATTATCGGGAAGCGGATCTGGGTGTGAGGATTCAGCAGGTTTGGCTACCCACTCATCTGCCTCTGGCTCGATGTCTACACCGTTCTCCATCTTCTTAATTTCAGCTAATGAATCGCCTTCTTTATTTTCCTTGTTGCGGATTTCCGCTTCATCTTGTGTGTGATCGGACATGTGAAATCCTCCTCAGGTGCTTTGCTTTTTTTGTTCCTTAGTTATAGTTACCCGATGGAGTGTTTTGCAAACATAGTCCAATTAAAAGAATAATTTAAGGGTACATCATCCACGCTACAAGTGGGCCGATACAAGAGCCAACTACGGCGCAAACAGTCATCGCAACCGAGCTCATCGAAACGGATTGTTCACCATATTCCAAGGCCTTTGCTGTTCCTAGAGCATGTGAAGCGGTTCCTAGACCAATTCCGATTCCAACCTCACTACGAATTCTAAACAGTTTGATGATAAAAGGTCCGCCAATCGCACCTGTAAATCCAGCAATCATAACAAATACAGAGGTTAAAGAAGAGTCCCCACCTAAGCTGTTCGAGATCTGTATCGCTACAGGTGTAGTGATCGATTTAGGTAATAAAGATAAAACATATAATTTAGAGAAGCCTAGACCTGCCGCCAAAAGCAGTCCACTAAACATCCCTATAAGCAGACCTACAATGGCTCCGCCCAGAATTGCCGGGAGATTCTCAATCAACACATTACGTTGTTTATATAATGGGTAGGCTAACGATACTACAGCAGGACCGAGCAGCTGATTAATCCATTTGCCGCCTATCATATATGTATCATACGGAATATGAAAATATAGTAGTAAAGTTACAACAATCACTGTTGCTGTAAGCGCGGGAATAAGTACAGGAATACGAAATCGTCTATATACTACTGACATCATCAAATAAATAGCTACGTTAAGCAGTACAATACCTGTTGCGATAAAAAACATTATATTTCCTTCCCCTTTTCGCTTAGTCTCTTGCCGCTCCATCCCGCTTTCAGCTTGTTGTTTACGCTAGTAAGCCATTGGCTAGAATGTGCAGCTGCGGCAATCGTGAGAACACTGCTAACGATAAGGATTAGGATTAATAGTAAACCTCTACCACTAAAGATATCCATATGATTCACGATCCCAGCTGTCGCTGGAATAAAAAATAACGGAAGATAAGCTAATATCGTTGTAGCACCCTCTTCAATCCACTTCACAGGCACGACCCTGAATAACAATAGAACAAAAAGTAACAGTAATCCTACGATACTCCCGGAAACGGGGAGATGCAGTTGCTTTTGCAGATAGTCCCCAGCCAAGTAGAACAAATATAGCAGGAACACTTGGATAATAATGCGAATGATTTTCATGATGCAGGATCCCTTCATTATTAAGTTAAAGCGATAGCGCTAATATGGAGTCACCTTCATAAGGGTATCAGAGTTTTCATGAAACTTTCAATTAATTTTTGAATCTTATAAGAAATATCGCAAAAAAACCTGCAAAATCCCCAGAATACAGAGACTTTACAGGCTCAAAGATTAAGATTCAATTTCGTTAAACCCACTGAATTACTTGCTCTGCACCTTGACGCGTCTTACCACGTGGTTCATTCAGGCGATATCCGAAAGCTGCCATACAGGAGATTCCAAAATGCTCAGCATCCAAAATCCCTTCTTCTTCCAGAATCTGCTCAACCTTAGCTTTATCAAAACCTTCCATTGGGCAGGAGTCGATCCCGATTAACGCAGCTGAAGTCAGCATATTCCCAAGCGCCAGATAAGTCTGCCGGCAGCTCCATTCGAACATTGCCCGCTCATTCTCCATCAGTCCGAAATCAACCTTCAAAAACTTATCAAAAACTTTACGTTTTCCTTCCATTCCTTGCGGAGGCAACTCCTGCACATTCTCCATGATCCCTTTAATATAATCGGAGTCAGCAGCCATATCTTTAGGAAGACGTGAGAGAATAAGCACAAAATGGCTTGCGGTTGCCAATTGCTTTTGTGCGCCCCAGGCATAAGGACGTAATTTTTCACGTACTTCCGGACTTTGTACTACCACAAAACGCCAAGGCTCGAATCCGAATGAACTTGGTGACAATCGTCCAGTTTCCAGAATAAATTGAAAGTCCGATTCACTAATTTTTTTATGGCTATCGAATTCTTTAGTTGCATGTCTGAACTGATATGCAGACAGGATTTCATTCTTGTTTAACGATAAAGTATCCATGAGTAACACTCCCTTTACTTGATTAGCATCGACGAGCATTTGACTGTTTGCCGATCACATGCTTAATATTAGTGTATATATCACTTCTTTAAAAGTACGCACAATAATGTTATGTAGTATACAAAATGATACCATGGGAGTTGAACAGCTATGCGTGACCGAAAAGGTGGCTTCGGAAATTTCCCGGAAAGCAACAAAGAAGCTTGCCCTGTAGAATTCACACTGGACGTTATAGGAGGCAAATGGAAAGGAATTCTCATCTATCACTTGATTGATGGCACGAAACGTTTTAACGAATTCCGCCGGATCTGCCCGGGCATTACCCAACGTATGCTGACCCTGCAACTAAGAGAGTTGGAAGAGGATGGGGTTGTACACCGTGAGGTCTACCATCAGGTTCCCCCAAAAGTCGAATACTCTTTAACTGAATTCGGCAAGACACTGATTCCTATTATTAAACTCATGAAAGATTGGGGCGAGGTGTACAAAACAAAACAGCTTTCCGCAGAAAGCTGTCCTGAAGGTACAGATATTACGGTGTAGCTCAATGCTGCACCTTTTATTTTTCCCCATTAAAAAACGCTGCAGCTTTTTCCTTATGTTCGTTGGTTACCTGACCGGATATCGCTTTAATGCCTGCTGCGATAATCGCTGCATCATCTGTAAATCCAAGACCTAGAATCGCATCGGGTATAGCATCTATAGGAGAAATAAAATAAGCCAATGCACCGAAAGCAATTCCTTTCGCCCATAAAGGTGTTTTAGCGTCGACGGCACAATAATACATCGCGATAGCATCTTTAGTAAATGGAATTTTGCCTGCAAACTTTTTAGTTTTCGTCCAAAAATTTTGCGTTACCATTTCCTCATTTTCTTTGCTATATGGAAATTCCTCTGCAGTGAGCTCCATGCTATTCTTGACCTTATCTTTCTTCATTGCCGGTTCCCTCCGAAAGGTTCATATGACGTACATACCTAAAGTATTCCCTCAATTGAGGTTTATATCTTTAAGATAAACTAAAGTCCGTATCCTGAACCTACTTACGGTTAATTGATCGCTTTGATTTTCGTTAAATCGCTGCTGCATAACACTTCAAGATTCTTAAAGATTCGCTCAGCATCCCAATCCCACCACTTCAGCGCTTCAAGATATTCGATCATTTCATCATCAAAACGTTGTCTAATCACTTTGCAGGGATTTCCTCCAGCTACACTATACGCTGGGATATCCTTTACAACTGTAGAATTGGCTGCGATAACTGCTCCGTTTCCAATATGCACACCTGGCATAACCGTAACATTTTGTCCAATCCAAACATCGTTTCCGATGACTGTATCACCTTTTAGCGGCAGATCTTTTAAATCCGGGACCGCCTGTTCCCAGCCATGGGCCATGATATTAAACGGATAGGTCGAAACCGAATTCATCCGGTGGTTGGCACCATTCATGACAAATTCAATGCCTTTGGCAATCGCGCAGAATTTTCCAATAATAAGCTTATCGCCAATAAAATCATAATGATGAGTCACACGTTCCTCAAACTTCTCTGCACCGTTTATATCATCATAATAGGTATAATCGCCAACAATGATATTGTCTCTTGTAATCGCATTTTTTATATAGCAGATACTTTTAATTTGTTCATTGGGATAGAGCGTATTCGGGTTCGGTCCATATTGTTTCATAGTTTGCGCCTCGCTCTCTTTTGGATAAAACATAGCAGAGATCAGAGCTGAATTCAAATCATGTACGATTCATAAACATAAAAAAGCGGCTACCTGCCGGTAACCGCCTATCTTTTATCTACTTATATTGTTAAAGTTCGTTCTACTTCACTTCTACTTCTACCTCTATCTTTTCGATAAAACCTCAGCCTCATACTGTTTCACTTCATTTAGCCAGCTTTCCCGGACCGGTACGCCATTCTTCGCACAATAATAATCCCAAATGGCTCCAAACGGATACGATTTAAATTCCTCGACCAAGGCAAGCCTTGAAGTGTAATCTCCATCCAGCTCAATTTGCTTCAATTGCTCGATTGGCTCCAGCATGGCACGAAGCAAAGCTTTTAATGTATTTCGTGTTCCGATCACCCAAGCAGCAACATGATTGATACTTCCATCAAAAAAATCTAATCCAATATGCGTTCTGTCCAGAAACTGACCACGAACCAGTTCACGGGCAATCTCGAGCAGCTCATCGTCCATAGTTACCACATGATCACTATCCCAGCGTACTGGACGGCTAACATGCAGCAGTAATTGATCCCCAAACAGCAGCCAGGAAGACAGCTTATTCGAAATCGTCTCGGTTGGATGGAAATGCCCAGCATCGAAGCACACCGCCTTGCCCCGGCTTAGCGCATAACCCATATAGAATTCATGTGAGCCAACCACGTAACTTTCCGAACCAATACCAAACAGCTTACTTTCTACAGCATCAATGTTATATTGCTGATCGATTTCCTCGCTGAAGATTTCATCGAGTGACTGCTGAAGCCGTACCCTTGGTGACAAGCGGTCGATCGGCGTATCTTTATAACCATCTGGAACCCAAAAATTAGTGACACAAGGCTGACCTAATACTTGGCCAAAGGACTCGGCGATTCGACGTGAGGCCTTGCAATGAGCGATCCAGAAGTTGCGGATTTCAGGATCTGGGTGACTCAGTGTGAAGCCATCGTTTGCTTTTTCATGAGAAAAACAGGTAGGATTGAAATCCAATCCGAGTCCCTGCTCTTTGGCCCAGCTCACCCAGCGCTCAAAATGCTTAGGCTCTAACGCGTCGAGATCTACAGTCTCTTCTGTATCCGCATAAATAGCATGTAAATTTATTTTATGTTGCCCTGGGATGAGTGCTAGAGCCTGTTCCAAATCCCGGCGCAGCTCCTCCGGATTCCCGGCCCGCCCCGGGTAACTTCCGGTGACTGCGATCCCGCCGCTCAGTTCTTTTTCCTTATTCAAAAAACCCTTCACATCATCACCTTGCCAACAATGCAAAGAAATCTTAATTTCCGCTAGCTGCTCCAACACTTTATCTACGTCGATCCCATGCTGTGCGTAAAGCTTTTTCGCTTCATTGTAGCTGTTCTGAATGCTCTGTAAGCTCTCTTTACTCTGCTCCATGTTTGAGCCTCCTGATTTTTAACTTAGTGTGTTTTAGATGAGGCATTTTTGCCTCTCTTTCGCTCGTGTTCCGCGTATTGCGCTCGATGAGAGGCATTTTGGCCTCTCCTTCGCTCGTTTTCCGCGTACTCCGCTCAAAGAGAGGCACTTTTGCCTCTCTTTAGCTCGTTTTCCGCGTATTGCGCTCGATGAGAGGCATTTTGGCCTCTCTTTCGCTCGTTTTCCGCGTACTCCGCTCGATGAGAGGCACTTTTGCCTCTCTTTGGCTCGCGTTCCGCGTATTGCGCTCGATGAGAGGCACTTTTGCCTCTCTTTAGCTCGTGTTCCGCGTATTGCGCTCAATGAGAGGCACTTTTGCCTCTCTTTAGCTCGCGTTCCGCGTATTGCGCTCGATGAGAGGCACTTTTGCCTCTCTTTAGCTCGCGTACCGCGTATCGCACTCGATGAGAGGCATTTTGGCCTCTCTTTGGCTCGTTTTCCGCGTATCGCGCTCGATGTGAGGCACTTTTGCCTCTCTTTAGCTCACTTTCCGCATACGCCGCACGATGAGAGGCACTTTTGCCTCTCTTTAGCTCGTGTTCCGCGTATTGCGCTCGATGAGAGGCACTTTTGCCTCTCTTTCGCTCGTTTTCCACTAAACTTAGCTACTAATTAACGACCTGTAGCCGGGCGAACTGTGCCAAAGCCGCTTCTTTGGTCGTGGGGTCCATCCCCTTCGGTATATAAGATGTTACTTGGAATGAACGACTTATAATTTCTCTCGCCTCTTGAAGATCAGTTACAGCACCCGTGCTGATCATCTGCACAACCAGATTGCCTAAAGCCGTAGATTCTGTTGGTCCGGCGTGAATTTCCATCTCCAGCAGATCTGCCGTAATCTGGCACAACAGACCGTTATTCGCACCTCCGCCAACGATATGCAACCTCTCTAAGTTGTCACCCGTCAATTGCTGGAGATCCTGAATGTAGAAATAATAAGATAAAGCAAGACTATCAAAAACACATCGAGCTATTTCCCCAGGCGTTTGAGGGACCAGCTGTCCTGCTTCCACACAATAGCTGCGGATCTCGTCAATCATGCTCTGTGGATTCATAAATCGTTCATCATTGCAATAAATGATCGATCTAAAGGGGATTTCTTGTGCTGCCAGCTCTACCAGCTCGCCGAAGCTGTATTGTCCGCCGTACTCCTCACGAACCTTTTGAATCAACCACATGCCCATAATGTTTTTAAGAAACCGGAATGAGCCGTAGGCTCCCCATTCATTCGTATAGTTGCGTAACATTGCCTCTTTACTTGTGATGGCTGAACCCCGTTCCACCCCGATGAGTGACCAAGTACCACTACTGAGAAATCCCCATTTCTCGCTGTTTGCCGGAACCCCTAATACAGCTGATGCTGTATCATGAGAGGCTACTGCTATGAACTCGCAATCTGGAAGATCACCGCGAGCCGCCAAGTCCTCCGTCAACCTCCCAACGGGTTCCCCAGGTTCTGTTAAGGGAGGGAATTGCTCTTTTGAAATACCAAGCACCGACAGAAGATCCTCATCGTAATCACGAGTGTGAAGATTCAGCATCCCAGAGGTGGAACCTATCGTCACTTCACTAATCTTGCGACCCGTAAGCCGATAATAAAGATAATCAGGGACCAGCAGGATGGAATGTGCTGCTTCCAGCTCCGCCTGATCATGCACAAACAGTTGATACAACGTATTTATCGGGAGATATTGTATCCCCACTTTTCCGTAAACGCTTTCAGTTGAGATGTTACGATGCAGCCTCTCTATCGCTCCATCCGTTCGGGAGTCACGATAAGAAAAAACCTCATGGATCCGCGCTCCCTCCTGATCGAGAAGTACATAATCGACACCCCAAGTATCGATGCCCACGGTGCAGCGCTCGATCCCTCTAGCCTTGGCCTGCTGTAAGCCCTTGACGATTTCAGCAACTAAATAATCTATATCCCAATATAGATTACCATTTTGTTCAGCGAATCCATTACTGAAGCGATGAATTTCTTCTATAGACAGGGTTCTTCCCGGCTGCTGCAAGGTTCCACAGACCACTCTCCCACTAGAGGCTCCGATATCAACAGCAATATGATTCTGAATTTGATTATGAGCTTGTGTATTCATCCCTATACAACACTCCTTATCTCCTATCAGCCTACTAGCAAAGCGAATACGATTCCTGGACCATGCACGCCTATCGTCAGATCATTCTCAATATCCGCTGAACGGCTAGGTCCGGAGATAAAATGGATGCCCGCCGGCAGCCCCGATGGCCCAGCTTCATCAAAATCAATAAGCACCTCACCGAGACGAGTCTTCAGCCGCTCCAATGGAACGATGGCAACTAATGCGGTAGGTAATAAGCTGACTGAACGGCCTTTATCCTCAGAGGACAGCACAGTAATGGAGCCTGTATAGGCAACTGCATAATCCGCAATCACAATTCCAATATCAGCCTCGGCTGCCCTAGCTTTCCATGCCTCCTGATCATCCGTATTCCAGACAGACACCCGTGTATCTGTGAGTTCCTCCTCTAGTCGAAGTGCTGCTAGCTCGGTGACATTTTGCCGGAGAATATACCGTGCGAGCATCTCATCCGCTTTGCTGACGATAAAAGCCTTGGCTTCATCCATATCCTGCACACGAAATACATGGCCACCGGCGCTTTGAAAATTCGCCGTAAATTGTTCAATCCTTTCCTCCGGACTCCACTTGAATTGCTGCCAGTACTGCGGTGCGCCGCGAAAAGGGTGTGCGGGAGCTTCAGTAATTCTCGGCCGCTTCAGGCGGCGAGCGATATCATTCATGAATCCCTGCTGCTTTTCACGTGAATCCTGCTCCATACGTTCCAACCAGTTACTGTGCGTCCCTTCAGTCATGTCCGACCCCTCCTTCCAGCTCTTCCCGCTTCCGCTTCGCTAGTAAATCTTCCATTCGCTTCTGTATCGCCGGGTCCATTTCGCGACTGTTCTTGTCTAGCTCCTGTTGCAGCCCCTTCCAGCTCTCACGGAAGGATTGATCTGCCAGCTTCGGGGCGATCCGATAATTGTTCCAGCCTTTCAGCGGCCCCAGTTTCGACGGAATTCCTCCGTCTCGCACGAGCAGCTTTTGCCCGATTCTACCTACCTTCATCACATTACTAAATCGCTGTGACTTCGCCATAATCGCCCCAAAACCCTTCATGCCGAGACCTTCTGCCTTATCCTCATAACCACGTTCAACCTTCCGCCGCCGTAAATAGATGAGCATATCATGCAGAGGAATTTTGACCGGACAGGCTTCATAACATGCTCCGCATAGGCTAGAGGCTGAGGCGATGTCATCCCATTGATCTACATTTTTATTCAGCGCCGGGGTCAACACCGCTCCTATAGGTCCGCTATACGTTCCCCCATATGCATGACCGCCAATATGACGGTAGACAGGACAAGCATTCAGACAAGCTCCACAGCGGATGCAATTCAGCAGCTCCTGAAACTCAGGATCGCCTAGCTGCTCAGATCGGCCATTATCAAGAATAATAATATGCTGCTCTTCCGGCCCATCACCATCGTTGGTTCTGCGGGGACCCGAAATACCCGACATATATACCGTTAACTTCTGCCCTGTTGCCGAACGAGGCAATAATGTAGCCATCACTTCAAGATCACTCCACGAAGGAATAATCCGCTCCATCCCCATCAGGGTAATTTGTGTTTTCGGTAAAGTGGTGACCATACGAGCGTTGCCTTCATTCTCGAACAGCACCATCGAACCCGTCTCTGCAATAGCAAAGTTACAGCCAGTCATTCCGATATCCGCATCAAGGAACTTCTCTCTCAGCTTTCGCCGTACAAATCCAGCAAGAATAGTAGTTTCAGGCAAAAGCTCCTCCCCTGCCTCTTTGGACAACAGCTCGGCAATCTGGTAGCGGTTCTTATGAATCGCCGGAATAATGATATGTGACGGGGTTTCCCCGGCAAGCTGGATAATATACTCCCCCAGATCCGTCTCTATGGTCTCCACACCAATGGATTCCAGCGCCTTATTTAAATGCAGCTCCTCAGTAACCATTGATTTGGATTTGACCACAGAAGCTGCCTGTTTTCGCTGCGCGATTTCAAGGGCAATCTTCACAGCCTCTTCACCCGTTGCTGCAAAATGAATATGTGTGCCGTTTGCTCTTGCCTTGTCAGCAAAAAGATTCAAATAGTAATCAAGATGGGCGATCGTGTGTAGACGGATTTGCCGCCCACGTTCACGCCACTCTTCCCAGTGGCCATGATCGTTAGCCGCTTTTTGTTTTCCATCACGCAGTCTCTCCGTGGTAAAACGAACAGCCTTGCGTAAAAAGTCATTATTCAGTGCCAAGTCTGCACGCTCTTTTACTGTTGCTGGCTTTCCATTCTCTGAACTCGCCGTGGAATTGGTGGTGGCTTGGCTCATTTATCAGTCACCCCCTCATATAGCAGTTCTGCTAAATGCATAACTCGAACGGGTTCGCGGCGGTAACGCAGATTCCCGGCAATATTCATCAGACAACCCATATCCAGACCCGTTAGGATTTCTGCTTCCGTCTCCAGCACATGATCTGATTTCTCAGTGACCATCGCCCCGGAGATATCAGACATTTTCACGGCAAAGGTTCCACCAAACCCACAGCAGTCCTCAGCAAAAGGCAGTGGTACCAGCTCCATCGCCTTCACATTTTGCATAAGCTGCATTGGTTCGTCGCGAATCCCTAGAATCCTTGTGCCATGACAGGAAGGATGATAGGTAACCTTATGCGGAAACACTGCTCCTAGATCAGTTACGCCAAGCACCTGCACCATAAACTGGCTGAATTCATAGGATTTGCGTTGCAAATTCTGCGCCTTGACCAGATTAACCGGATCTTCCTGAAACAGCTTAGGGTAATGATGAAGCATCCCCGTACAGGATCCGGAAGGTGCAATGACAAAATCACTGTCATCGAAGGCCTGCAGAATCGTAAGTGCAGCTTGCCGCGCTTCATTCCAATATCCACTGTTGTACGCAGGCTGTCCGCAGCAGGTCTGCACCTCCGGGAACTCCAGCTGTACGCCATATCTGGCCAGCAGACGAGCCATGGCTTCCCCGACCTTCGGGAACACGGCATCGCTGACGCAAGTTATAAACATCGATACCTTCATGCCTTCACCTCCTGCACAACTATTTACTACACCGTCGTTATTGCGATGTTCAGCTTCTGCAACTGCTTCATTTGTTCTTCAACAGGGCTGTAATCCGTTATTAGAACATCCACATCACTAGGAGCCGCAAAATGTGTGAACGCTTGAATTCCGAATTTACTGGAATCGCATAATAAGATCACTTGCTCCGCTATAGAAATCATCTTTCGTTTCACCATAGCTTGCAGCTCATTTGATTCACTAGCGCCACGTTCGAGATGAAATCCTTTGCAGGAAAAAAACATTTTATCCACGTGATACAATTCAAGCGAACGTTCTGCTAAATGACCCACATAGGACATTGATCTGCGGCTCAGTTGCCCGCCTGTAGAAAAGACCTCGATCCGCTCCTTCCCGCTTAACTCTGCTGCCACTCTAGTAGAATTGGTCAACACAGTGAGCGGCATATCCGGCAAATGCGAAGCCATATACCAAGCCGTTGTACTGGCATCCAGTAAAATCCGATCGCCCGGCTTAATCATCATTACCGCCTCACGGGCAATCCGCTGTTTCTCCGCTGCATTCATGATTTCTCGTTCGGCATAAGGAGTCTCCGGTTGCCGGTCACGCAGGCTAACTGCTCCGCCATGCGAACGCAGCAGCCGAGACGCTTTTTCCAATCGATCCAGATCGCGGCGAATGGTTTCTTCGGTCACTTGGCATAATGTACTCAATTCTGAGACACGGATGCTGCCACGTTCATTCACTAGTTCTACGATTCGTTCATATCTGTCTGCAATCAGCATGATTTCCCTCCGTTATCCCTATCTATATTCAAGCTACTTCTTATCTAGTAAAAGCTGCTGGCACTCCACCGTCGATTGTCAGCATACAACCCGTAGTTTTCTCTGACTTGGAAGAAGCAAAAAAAGCAACGCCTTCGGCAATATCACGTGGATAAATATTAACTAGCAGCGTCGTGCGTTTACGGTAATGCTCCTCTAATTGATCCGGCTCAATCCCGTAAGCAGCCGCCCGTTCATTACGCCAGTTCGAATTCCAGATGGCTGATCCTTGTAGAATTGCATCGGGCAGAATCGTATTGGCACGGATGCCAAACTCTCCACCTTCAGCTGCTATGCAGCGGGCCAGATGGGCTTCGAGCGCCTTGGCAGAACTGTAAGCCGAGACGCTTTTACCTGCAAAAATAGAATTTTTGGAGCCGATGAATACCATGCTGCCTCCGATTTTTTGCTCCTTCATCACTTTAAAAGCTTCGCGTGCAACGAGAAAATATCCTGTGCCCAGCACAGAAATATTCAAATTCCACTCTTTCAATGAAGTCTCATCAAACGGACTGGAGGTTGCAAGCCCAGCATTATTAACAATAATATCGACCCCGCCATAAAAAAGGGCTGTCTCCGCATAAGCTGCGGTTACCTGCTCTTCCTGAGTTACGTCCATTTTAACGGCGAATGCACGATTTTCACCAAACTTAGCGTTAATCTCTTCCGCTACTTTTTGTGCACCCTCCAGATTGAGATCTGCCAATACAACATGCGCTCCTTCTGATACTAAACGACGAGCCGTCTCACTCCCAATTCCCCCAGCACCACCTGTAATAAAGGCAACTTTACGGGAGAACTCCGCTTCTGCCGGAGCCAATGATAATTTATATAATTCCAGGGGCCAATATTCCACATTGTACGATTCATTCTCACTTAGAGAGACGAAATCTCCCAGCGCAGTAGCTCCGCGCATAACAGCAATCGCCCGGTGATACAAGGCTCCGCTGATCTTAGAATTGCTCCAGCTTTTACCTGTGTTGATCATGCCCACGCCAGGGATCAGGATCACACGTGGCGCAGCCTCGAACATTACATCGCCTTCATGTTTATTACGGTCGAAGTACGCTTTGTACTGCTCCTTATAAACGCTAATCGCTTCGCTCAGCTTCACCTTCAAGCCATCGATATCATTAGTATTTGGCTCCCACGCAACAAAAAGCGGCTTCATTTTGGTATGTACCAAATGATCTGGACAAGCTGCGCCTACACCGGATAACTTCTCCGAGTCAGCCCCTCCTACAAAACGCAGCACATCCTCCGCATCGTCGAAGGTCAAAATCATTTTACGCTCATCGCTGACCGCGCCTCTGATCAGTGGCATCACTACCGCCGCTACAGCCCGCCGCTCTGCTTCTGGAAGTGCTTCTGATTTGCGGCCGCCAAATAGGTTCTGATCTTCAATTCTTTCTTCAATATAACTTTCCGCTTCGTTAATTATGGAGATTGTTTTGGCATAACAAGATTCAGGTGTATCCCCCCAAGTCACGAGACCGTGTTTCTCCATCAGCACTAATTCAGCTTTCGGGTTTGCGAGCACACCTTCGGCAATCATTTTGGATAAAGTGAAGCCTGGACGGATGTATGGCACCCATACGAAACGATCCCCATAAATCTCACGGGCAATTTCCTTACCGTTATGAGCGCAGCATAAACTGATAATGGCATCTGGATGCGTATGATCCACATGCTTGAAAGGTAAAAATGCATGCAGTAACGTTTCGATAGAAGCACGCGGATGTTTAGGATCAATCATACAATTTGCGAGATAAGCTACCATCTCTTCATCTGGCATTTCATCACGTTCAAATAACGGGGCAATATCCTGAAGCCTTAGTCCGGTAAAGTTGCCTGCTTTCATCGTAGCAAGGTCAGAGCCGCTGCCCTTCACCCACATTACTTCTACCTCACGCCCGCGAAAATCCAATTCTATCGTTTTGCTGGAGGTATTCCCTCCGCCAAAGTTACAGACTCTGCGATCTTCGCCCAGCAGATTAGAGCGGAACACTAATGCATCCAATCCCCCGTCTAATTTCGTTTCCCGAGATGAATCCCATAAGTTTTGTATCATTTGTGAATACCTCCGTTTTTGAATGTTTGTTTTTTTGTTTATTTTTGTTTGTTTTGATTTTAAACTATTTGTTTGTGTTTGAATAGAGCGCTTTCAAAAAAAATTTAAATTTTTTTCACATTTTAGACGAATCTCTATTGGATGAACTACAATAACATCGCGAATAACAAAAAAGAGCTGCCTCTTGGCAACTCCTCCCCTATTTTTCACACCAGCTTAAAGGGTGATCCAGTAGTTACATTTTTCATTCTCAATGCCATGTAGTATTCCTTTGTTCGCTTCAATAACCTTTCTCGAAGATATATTGTCCGGCTCACAAGTCAGCATGACCTTATCAATCCCCATGTCCGCAGCTTTTTTTAACAGCTCTGCCAAAAAAATCGTGCCATAACCCTTTCCTCTTTCACTGGGTCTGATACTATAACCGATGTGTCCACCTGACTTCCTCAATTGATCATTTAAGGAATGTCTTAGTTTTCCGACACCAACGGGATAAGCGTCAATCAGTAGCCAGTAGTTGGTTTGTGCTACATACTGTGGTGGAAGATTATCACCTTGTGAAAGTGCTATCCGATCCTGGATGAAATCAGGAAATTGACTGTAAGCCAGATCAAATCCGTTATTGACGAATCCATTTTCCCCCGGACCTATCTCCACAATCAGCTCAAAAATATCGCGTCCATCTGAAACACTAGCTTCCTTTAGCTCAACGAGCATAATCATCCCCACCTAGAACGTTATTAATAACTTCCCTATCAAAATTTACCGCAAAAGAGACCGGCATGCATTATTTAATTGCACATTCTACAACTAAAATGATCTTCAATGCTCACGCCTAATGTGTTAAGTGTACTTTGTGCAATTAACTTCGCCCAATTTAGCTGAATCAGCTAAATACGAGAGAAATAGTTGTACGAAGTACATCTATTTCACCGTAGTGAGAGTAAAGTAGCAATTTAGTTGTATGAAATACACTTATCTGGTCTGCACCCCTCTTTTCACAGGAATGTTCCTATTGCGCGCTCCTCCTTCCGCACTCTCGTAGTATACTTATTGGAATAAGATACAGATGTTGTATTTTCACTAAGGAGGTTTGTGATGGTAAATAGCTTTAAGAATGCCAAGGTGCAAGAACGAGTGTGGCAATCCTACCAACAGCTAGTTGATCAGTGGCCTATTCCTCTTGAAGAGCTCGATCTCCCAACCACATATGGGCTGACGCATTGTATCCTTACCGGGCAAAAGAGTAATCCCCCTTTATTTCTGTTTCATGGCGTTGGTGATAACTCGGCGGTCATGTGGCTCCTTAACATCGAGGAATTATCGCGGCATTTTTACTGCGTTGCTATTGATACTCTGGGCGGACCCGGAAAAAGCATTCCTAATGCGCACTTTAATAAACAAAAGTTTGAGCAGGTGGAATGGATTAATGAAATAGCCAAACATCTGAGCATAGACATCTTTAATATTGCAGGGGTGTCAAATGGCGCCTATATTGCTTTTAATTATGCAACCAAGCAACCGGACAAAGTGAACCGTGTGATTTGTTTGGAAGGCGGAATGGTCACCACACCCATCAAAACCATGCTGCAAACGCTAATGATGATGTTCCCAGAGATTCTGATTCCCACGGATCGCAATTTACTGAAAGTGCTGAAGAAGTTAAGTGCGCCTGACTCCCCTTTATTTGACAATCACCCAGAAGCAGCTGCTCATCTAATCCTTTTAATGCGAGCTCATAATCAGCAAGCTATGTTTGTTCATAAGCTTCAAAAATACGATAAAAACGCCGCAGTTGCCGTCAGAGATAAGCTCTATTTTTTAGTAGGAGAACACGCTTTAAAACAATCAAAGGATTTCATAGATATTTTAGAGGATGGAAAGTTTCATTACCAAGTCATCCCCCGTGCGGGACACGGCATTAATCATGAGCAACCGGATAGAGTCAACACTGAAATCATCAATTTCCTGACCGGCGATAATGATAAATCACTTGCATCCTTATGAAAGCGTTACTATTATGAAGGTTATTACTCATACTTACTCTATTAAAGGAGAGGTTACCCATCAGATACGGAACTCTAGCCCACACATTTGGCTGCCTGCCGCTCAAGTCGTTAACTGCAACCCTTCAGAATTATGATATCGATTTTGTTCAGCTTGCATTATCCAAAGCCATTCAGGACATCGACACTTCTACCGGTAAATTAAGTCCAGGTCTTGCCAGCTATATTGGCGAACAATTTGACAAAGCAGGAATACGTATCGGTGTTTTGGGCTGTTACATCAACCCTGTTCATCCGGATCCTGTCATCCGGAGAGCTGAGATCAATCGTTTTAAAGAGCATCTTCGTTATGCCCGCCAATTCGGCGCACCTATGGTGGCAACAGAGACAGGCGCGCTGACTACTTTTCAAGCACAAGATCCGGTCCATTACGAAGCTATCGGCTGGGATACGTTAAGGGCAACTGTAGAAGAACTTGCAGAGGAAGCTGAAAAATGGGGCGTTTTTCTAGGACTAGAAGGGGTCTGCACACATACACTTTCTACACCAGACAAGATGCGCCGCATCTTAGATGAAGTCCCATCAAGCTGTATAGGTGTTGTATTGGACCCTTGTAATTTTATTGGCACGGCTGCGCATTTGCAGGATCAAATTGTCGATGATTCCTTCAGATTATTCGGCGACCGTATCATTCTGGCGCATTTAAAAGATATCTATCAAGATGGTGAAAAAGCATACCACGGAAAAGCAGGCAGCGGAGTATTCCATACCGAGGCTTTCCTGCGCAAACTCCAAGAATATAAGCCAATGATCGATGTGTCATTAGAAGATATCAAGGATCTGGAGGTTAATGATACGGTTGCTTTACTGAAGAAGATTGCTCCTATAACACAATAAAAATCCATTTCTGAGGATAGGTGTTAGCAGCAGCTGCGCATCTATCCCCAGCTTTTTCTATGCTCAAAAATAATGCTTCCAGTTATTGAGCAGATGATCATCCTCTTTCTGCAGCAATTTAGAGGCATATACGATTTGACCTGTATGATAGGAATAATGCTCTGCACTCCGATCATAATCTTTTGAATACTCCAAGTATTATTCTACATTCCAGCCCCCTCAGGGAAACTAATGGTGACCTCCTGTTCTAGATCAGCCTTCGTCAAATTGCCCACCACCGAACGGCTTTCTTCCCTCATACTCCCCCCTCTTCCTTCTACTTTTCTTTATAAACTTGATAAATGGTACTTTTCTATAGGAGCTGAATAAAATAAAAAAAGGAACGATTGAATCATATTTTTTCATATTATAGCTCTAACTTGGAAGGGACGGGATTATCAATGCAATTCACATTCCCTATTCTGACCTTATCTCATGGCGGAGCACAACGTATGCTAGTAGAGCTCACCAATGGGCTGACAGACTTGGGTCATCAGGTCAATCTCCTTTTGCCTGTGGATGGCGCTATTTCTTATGATGTGCGCGCAAACGTAATCCGCTCCTCACATATGAATATTCACGAGCATGACTTTCCTCCCGGAGACGTCATTGTTTCTAATTATTATACAACTGTCCCCATTGCCCAAGCTGCGAGCGAGCAAGGAAAGGGTATTCATGTACGTTTGTCTTTATGTTATGAGCCACCTTTTTTACCGGATAACGGACGCTCCTTCCCCTCCTATCACATCACTGAGCATCTTATCGTTTTATCACGTTGGCAGCAGGAGCTGATCCGTTTAAATCATGGCATCACCGGCAGTATCGTGCCCATTGGCATTAGCTCCTCTTTTAAAAATATGAATATCCGTCACAGTCTTCAAGAGCCTCTAAACATAACAGCTATATTAAGAAAAACAGAACGAGGTTTCTCCTGGCACCGTGAGCAAGATTATCTTATAGAACAGCTGGATTACGTAAAAAGCCAATATCCCGATGTAAATATTAACTTCATCAGTCCGCCTGACGAGTTCAACACCTCAGAAATTCTCCAAAGAATGAAAGCTACTGGAAAATATCGGTTCTTTACGCCAGCAAATGATGAGGAGCTCTGCTATCACTATAACGGTGCGGATATTTTTGTTAGCTCAAGTATTTTTGATACAGGCTCTTTACCGGGACTTGAGGCCATGCGTTGTGGAGCAGCGTTAGTCTGTGTATATTCGGGTGGGAATATGGAATACGCCCATCACAAGAAAAACTGTTTGCTCTCTTATCGATATGAGAACCGGCTCGGTGAAGATGTCATCCGCTTAATACGTGATCCCAACTTAAGAACTAAATTAGCGGAGCAGGGGGAAAGATATTCGCGCAAATGGACTTGGGAAAATAGTGTCAGATTATTTGAACAAGCGATCACAGATTTATTATAAAAATATAAAAAAGCAAGTCTCCGGTGGCCGAGATTTGCTTTTTTATTGATCCAAAAGAATCATTGACTAGAGAAATAATACAAGATATTATGTAAGCGTTATCAATTGCAAAATAATGAAACACTTTAGGGAAATCTAAACTAAAAGGAGAAGGAATATGGCGAAAAAAGGTAGGCAAGGTTATCGGTTGTTATTGTTGTCTTTTTTAATGCTTTTTACAACTGTTTTTTCAGCAGGATCGCAAGCTTATGCAGCAACCTGGAATCTGACTGGAGATACCAATGTACACGACCCTTCATATATCAAAGAGGGAAACACACATTGGGTATTCAGCACGGGATCAGGTCTCCAAGTGATGTTTTCAAACGATGGAACGAACTATATTCGCTCCCTCCCGATTTATAACTCGAAACCCTCCTGGTGGAGCTCTTACGTTCCCAATCAAGAAGGGCTAGATGTATGGGCTCCAGAAATTTTCTACTATAACGGTACCTATTACCTCTATTATTCTATCTCCACATTCGGCTCAAGAGTGTCTGCTATTGGTTTAGTAACTACTAAATCGATCTCCGGGGGAAAATGGACGGACCAAGGTGTCGTTATCTCGTCAAATGACGCCTCCAATTATAACGCCATTGATCCTAACATTACGGCAGATGCTAACGGAAACCTATGGATGACCTTCGGTTCCTGGAGCAACGGGATTTACATTACCTCCATCAACAAAACAACCATGAAGCCAACGGGCAACTCCTATCGCATTGCCACTAAATCCGGGGGGATTGAAGGCTCCAGCATGGTTTACAATCCAAATACCGGATATTATTATCTATTCGTATCCATTGGCCAATGCTGCTCAGGCGTAAACAGCACCTATAAAATTGCAGTGGGACGCTCAACCAGCGTACTGGGTCCTTTCTATGCAAAGGACGGTACTGATATGAAAAATGGCGGGGCTACGGTCATCGATAGCGGCAACAGTTTTTGGGCGGGTCCTGGTGGACAGGATATATACGGAACCAACGTTATCGTCCGCCATGCTTACAGTGTCGCCGAGAATGGTGCACCCAAATTGTTAATCAGTGATCTCGAATGGGATTCAGCTGGCTGGCCTTACTATAATTAACGTCTAATCGAGGAGTTGCCCCTAAGCCCTATTCTGTGATTTATGGGGCAGCTTCTTTTTACTGCTAAACCTTCTACTCTCTCTTTCGATAAATACCTGGCGAGACACCATAACGCTCCCGAAACACCCTGTGAAAATAGGTATAACTTCCAAACCCCGTCTCCTCTGCTATACGCTCTAAGGTGTAATTGGTATTGTCCATTAATCTCAGTGCCATCGCAAGCCGGATTTGCCCCGCATATTGCATAATAGAATAACCGAATTGGATTTTGAATACATGCACGGCCCTTGTCACACTAATTCCAGCATGAGCGGCTACGTCCTTTAGTCTGATCTCTGAAGTAGCATGCTCCTCCACATAACTCTTCATCTTAAGTCCGTGTAGAAGTGAAGCCGAAGATGATGCAGGTGCCTCTTCCATAGCCCGATCTAACAGCAAACATAAAGCTTTAAATAGCGCTTCTAGTATTTCAGGGCTACCCCCGTCTAGTCTTCTATTCTCCAGATCAAGCTGTTGCCATATACTTTGCAGCTTACCATCATCCGCAATTCTAACCTTTTTGGGTCGCTCACGCAGGTTCCACCAGTGGTCCACCCATTCCCCTGTACACATTACAAAATAGTCCACACTATGTCCCAGAGGACTTTTCTTTTCACCGATTCTCAGATCATATATATCATAGGGCTTAAATAATAGTAGATCCCCAGGTACTACGGTAGTCATTTCTCCATCAATGAGGACTTCACATTCCCCTTCGGCTTGCAGCCTGATGATATAGGTATCCAACCCACTGCGATATAGTTGCCGAAAAGGCTGAGTATGGCGGATAAATCCACACAAACTAATTTGAACGCTGTTTGTTTCCATCGCATTTGCTCCTCTTTCTATAATAATCAATGACCAGATTGTTGAGGTTCTTAGCCATATAGTTTCTTCAAAGTGCAGTGAATCTCCTTCTATAATAAAGACAGAATTCATATGTAGGAGGTTATCAACCATTATGAGTAAAACTATTCGCGTCATTCAAACCGCTAAAGAAACCACGGATCGTTTAACAGAAAAGGACCCTCTGATTTTCCTTCCCGATACGTCAGGAGTCGAATCAGAGCTAATCAATATCTATGATGATCTGGAGTATCAAGAAATTGAAGGCTTTGGTGGAGCCCTTACGGAGTCCTCTGCCGTTACTATCGCTAAACTTAGTGAAGCTAAACAAAAAGAAATCATTGACGCTTATTTTCATCCTGAGCACGGCATTGGATACACCCTTTGCCGCTCACACATCCAAAGCTGCGACTTCTCACTGGGCAACTATGCTTATGTAGAGGAAGGCGATGCGGAGCTACGTTCATTCGATATTTCCAGAGATCACGAATCAATTATCCCCCTCATAAAAAATGCTGCCGCAGCAGTAGGTGAAGATTTTCGTCTGTTCTCTTCCCCATGGAGTCCTCCAGCGTTCATGAAGACAAACGGGCAAATGAACGGAGGCGGAGCTCTTAAGCCTGAATATCGTGAGGCTTGGGCTAACATGTTCGTTAAATATATTGAGGCGTACGCTGCAGAAGGGATTGATATCTGGGCTGTCAGTGTTCAGAATGAAGCCAAAGCTGTACAAAGATGGGATTCCTGCCTGTATACCGCTGAAGAAGAAAAGGATTTTGTGCGTGACTACTTGGGACCTGCTCTGGAACAAGCGGGCTTGGGCCATGTAAAAGTTATGATCTGGGATCATAACAAAGAACAGGTATATGACCGTGCTAAGGTTGCTTTTGAAGATCAAGCAGCGTCCAAATACATATGGGGAATCTGCTTCCATTGGTATTCCGGTGATCACTTCGAAGCCCTCTCTGCTGTACATGATCGTTTCCCAGATAAAAAGCTGTTCTTCAGCGAAGGCTGCCAAGAAGGTGGCGTTCATCTCGGCTCATGGAACACTGGTGAACGTTACGGACATGATATCATTGGCAATCTGAACAACTGGATGTCGAGCTGGACAGACTGGAACATTGTCTTGGATGAGCAAGGTGGACCTAATCATGTAGGAAATTACTGTGACGCTCCAATTATCGGAGATACCAAAAACGATGAAATTACTTTTGAGAGCTCTTTCTATTACATCGGGCACTTCAGTAAATATATTCGTCCGGGTGCTAAACGCATTGGTTTCTCCAAATATACAGATAAGCTTGAAACAACAGCTTTTCGCAACCCTGATGGCACTATTGCTGTTATCGTTATGAACCGCACAGAGCAAGAGCTTCCATTCACCCTGCGCTTCCATGACGAACTGGCTGAGAACATGATTCCGGCTCATGCCATTCAAACCCTGCTAATTAAGTAGCAGCGGTTCATTCCTAATAAAAAAGAGGTTCTCTTTATGCCAGCGCACAGAGAGAACCTCCTTTTTTATTAAATTAAATGAAATAGTGCTTAAAGTCTTGCCGACAGTATTTCGCATAACGCTCCATACAGTGTATGTTCAAGATCCAACGAGGCAAGAGAAGCCAGGGCTGCCATCGGCGTTACTGCTGCTTTGACTACATGGTAAATTTGTTCTTTCAATTGGAAAAGAATTTGCGCACGGTTCAGAAGGCTGAACACCTCATCATCTACCGAATTCACCGCAATCCGGGCATCTGTGAACGTTACCTCCAATGAATGCTCTACCGCTTGATCCGAAATCATGATCGTAAGCGTATGTGTAGCCTCATCATAGTCCATGTTTGCTTCGATTTCTGTGCCGCCAGCGAATACCTGTACCTTCGTATCAGCAAAACCAACAAAGGACAGCTTCCACGATCTCCGCTCAGGCACAACCTTTGTATTTCCCTTAGCAGAGAGGATCTTGAAGCTCGCTCTATCCCCCATTTCCAGGATCATTTCTGTATCACACCATTGATCGTCCTGATCCTCCGCAGTATCGCCCTCATCCTCCCAGAGATGAAAATGACCCCTTCCTCCCGCAAATACACGGACCTCCATATGCCTCGGATTATCCACTGAAGAGGTAAATTGCGTCAGATCTGCCATGGGCACAATAGCACCCGCTTTAGCTAATACAGGGATATTCTCAAGATTACGATAAAGAGAAAGCTTTCTGCCACCGTCGTACACTCTTCCGTTAAAAAAATCTATCCAAATCCCTTCAGGTAACCAAGCCTTAAATTCGGCAACGCCTACCTTTGGGTTGACCGGCTGTGTAATCGGACAGGCAATAAGTTCCGTTCCGAAATAATATTCATTGGGCACTTCATAGGCTTCATTCGACAACGCATGATGATAATACATCGGTCGGATTAGCGGAAGACTATCGCGGCTGGCATAGCGATTCATCGTGTACAGATAGGGAAGTAAACTATGCCGCAAACGCAGGCAATCCTTCATCACCTCTTCCGCAATCTTATTGAATCGCCATGGCTCCTTGCTGTTAAAGGCACTAGCAGAACTATGTAACCGCAGAATAGGCGAAAACACACCGAATTGCACCCAGCGCATTGCCAACTCATCGTCTAAATAACCATTCATATGGCCCCCGATATCATGGCTCCACCAACCATATCCCACGTTAGCGGCGTTGGCTGTGAAGTATGGCTGGAAATCCAGCGACTCCCAAGTAACAATGGTATCTCCAGAGAAGCCCACAGGATAACGATGGCTGCCAAGACCTGCATAACGGGAAAAAGTAATCTGCCGGTTGCCTCGCCGGCCGCTATCCAGATAGTGATAATGGTTCAGCATCCAAAGCGGATCTAGTCCCGGTACTTTAGTCACTCCACCCTGCTGCCAATCAATCCACCAGAAGTCCACACCTTCATTCTCTAGCGGATGATGCAGATACTTAAAGTATGCTCGCAAAAAATTCGGATCCGTGATATCAAATTCCACAGCATCCCCTTTTTCCGGGTCCATACCCATCTCCGCAGCAATGGCAAGATAAGGATCTTCAAACGCCCGTACACCGTCTGCTGGATGTACGTTGAGCGTTACTCGAAGTCCTTTTTCATGCAGCCATGCCAAAAATCTTTGAGGCTCCGGAAACAGTTCCCGGTTCCAGGTATAACCCGTCCAACCACTGCCGTACTGCGGATCAATATCGACGAGATGCCAATCCATATCTATAACAGCGACGGAAAACGGAATTCGTTCGAGCTCAAACCGCTCCATTAACGCTTTGTATTCTTCTTCTGAATATCGGTAATAACGGCTCCACCAGTTGCCAAGGGCATAACGTGGCAATAGGGGCGTACGACCGCAAAGGTGATAGAAATCCTTCAAGCAGTGCAAATAATCATGACCGTATCCAAAAAAATAAACATCGAGGCCAGCCAACGCCCGTAGCTCGACCCGTCCATCCTCTTCCAGTACTAGGGAGGTGCTATCATCAATTAACGTATACCCCGCACGCGAAAGTAGTCCGTGCTCCAGCGGAATGGCACCATCTGCATTATCCAGGGTACGTGCAGTCCCTCCCAAATCTTGGACTGTATCTCCATAATTCCAGACACTCATTAGGTGACCCGCTTCGTTTCTCACCCGAACATTGAGACCATGCCGGGAGAAAGGCTGCTTGTCATAAGTTAAATGCAGGCGCTCCGTAATCAACTCAAGTTTATTCCCCAGATCCATTACGCGGAACTCTGGAACCGGGAAATTGCGATTCACAACGGTCTGCGACGCCCGATCTTCGAAAAAACCTTCCTCACTATATTCCATCCGGATAAGCTCCGGAGTTAAGACAGTGAACCGATAGCACTCCCCCTGAATAATCGCGTCAGCATTACTGCCTGGTTCAGAATGCAGCTTTAATTGGGCTGCCAAAGGGGTTGGCTCTTTCATTATATTTCCCATCAAGTAAAAACCTCATTTCTTGTTATTCAACGCCCATATAACGGCTGAAAGCATCTGTCCGAATTTTCACCATCTTTTCGAGGCCCATCCCCCGTAGCTGCTTCACATAGTCATCCCACTGCTCGTCAATATCACCTGAGATTATAAATTGAGCACGCATTGTATTGACGTAACTATCAATATCGGTGGTCAAGGTCGGTAGCTCCTGAAACTCTTCTGCAGTGTACATTACGTTGGGGAAAGGTGGTGTTGTGTAGTTACTTCCCAGCTTATCGAGTTGTAGCTTCAGTCCATCTCCGGTTTTAGGATTTAGAAAGATAGTCTTTTCAAAAGCTGGGCTTACATATTTCGGCCCAAAATCCCGGAGTGACTGTTCCCAATACCAAGCATCCGCACTGGTGCCGGTTGGAGGGTCCATCAATGTATACGTACCGTTGTCATTTTTCTTAATCACCGTTCCAATGGCACCCCAGAAATTCTGAATGCTGGCTTCATTGGTATAGAACTGATCCGCCCAGCGTGCTGCAATTTCTGGATACTTGCAGGATGTGGTGATCAACAGCTCGTTGCGTTCCAGATTCATCCCATACGGGTTCCCAACGGTGTAGCGCTTCCCGTCTGGTCCAGCAATTGGCGGAATGGTCACATATTGATCACTCCATTTGCCAAACATAGCGTCTGGCGTCCACTGATAAGAGAAGCCTACGATTGGAGCATCCGGATTTAGAAACTTTGCCGATCTCATCGTTTCGTCTTGAGTGAATACTTCTTTATCAAGTAATCCGTCTTTAAACAATTTGCTCTCCCATTTGAGCCCTTCTTTGTATTCCTCTGAAATCGGGTAATAAACCGCATTTCCGTCCTTGACCACCATGAAGTTATTATTCAAATCTGCAATTCCGAAGGGACTGATTAGATCATTACTTAATTCGATAAAAGGAATCTCATCCTGTTTTCCGTTTCCATTCGGATCTTGTTCTTTGAAGGCTTTTAGCACGTTATAAAGATCGTCTATCGTATCCGGTACCTTCAAACCCAATTTGTCCAGCCAGGTTTTATTAATCACAGGCTGACGTGAGCTTTTAGGACGTGAGGGTAATCTTGCAGGAAGCGAGTAGATTTTCCCGTCAGGAAAGGTGCTGATTTTTTTCATTTCCGGTGTTTCTTCCATAGCTGCTTTGAGATTAGGCATGTTTTGCTCAATATAATCATCTAGCGACCGAAATAAGCTTAAATTATTGACGATATCCGCATCTCCAAAGGTCTGACTCCCTAAAATGATGTCTGGAAGTGTGCCGCTGGCCAGCATAATAGACTTCCGTTCACTCCAATCATTGGAGGACATCACCTGCCACTCGATTTTGACATTCGTGTTCTTTTCCAAATCCTTGAGCCATTGATTCTCGGTAAAAGAATCTCCCATGCTTACCCACCGGACAGTGAGTACTTTCAGCGTCACAGGCTTATCCACTATCGGCAATCCTTCTTTGTTAAATCCGCCCGGCTCAGGTTCAACAGAATTAACCCCATTGCTCCCTTTACAGGCAGTAAGGCTAGCAAGCAACGTTGTCACTAAAAGAATGACGGTGATTGTTCTATATATCCTGTTTTTTTGTTGCTTTTTCATAACGTTCTTGCTCCTTACGAATGAATGTTAGTAGAATAGCCGAATGTACTATTCCTTCACTGCGCCGATCATTACCCCTTGGTTAAAGTATTTTTGTACAAAGGGGTACACACACATAATCGGAACCGTTGCCACGATAATAACAGAATACCGCATCATATTGGCGAGTCGTAGTGCGATTTGCGCAGCTTCCCCGGTTCCCATCCCCGATTGCATCTGATTGGTGATCAGAATATTTCGCAGAATCAGCTGCAAGGGATACATATTAGGATTTTTCAAATAGATCAAGGCATTAAAATATGAATTCCAGTAACCAACGGCGATCCATAGACCCAGCACGGCAATAATCGCCTTCGATAGTGGCAAAACGATCTGTACAAAATATCGAAGATTTCCACAACCATCGATCTGTGCAGCTTCCCATAAATCTCCCGGAATACTCGACTGAAAAAAGGTGCGGGCAACGATAATGTTAAACACCCCAACGGAGAAAGGCAGTACCATCACCAGAAATGTGTCGTACAGATGGAAATCACGGATCGTTAGAAAAGTCGGAATTAACCCTCCATTAAAAAACATCGTAAAGATGAAAAACAGGGAAAGATATTTTCGCCCCACAAGATCCTTTCTGGACAACGCATAGGCCGCAGAAATATTTACAATTAAACCGATTGCCGTCCCTACCACCGTATACATGATGGTATTCCAGTAACCGATCCAAATATTTTCATGACGCAGCAGCTCTTTGTAACCATCGAAGGTGAACCCTTTAGGAAATAACCAAACCTGCCCCCCCGCCACCGCGGAAGGATCACTGAACGAAGCAATGACGATAAAATATAGCGGATAGATTAAGATAACTAGAAAAATTGCTGATATAACATACATCACTATTTCCATTATAGTATCCGAAGAACGATTCTTCTTTATTTTCCCCACATTCCCTTTAGTAACTGTCTCTAAACCTCCCATTTCAATGCTCCTCCCTTCTACCACAAGCTATTTTCGCTTAGTTTTTTAGAAATCTGATTGACCATGATCAATAAAATAAAATTAATAACGGTGTTAAACAGGTTGATCGCAGAGGAAAAGCTGTATTGACTGCTGAGCAAGCCAATTTTGTAGACATAAGTAGAAAGAATTTCGCTTGAAGTGATGTTCAAGTCATTTTGCATTAAGTACACTTTTTCAAACCCAACCCCAAGCAATCCACCGACCCGCAAAATAAGCAAGGTTATCGCTGTTGGCATCAGCATCGGAATATCAATATAACGAATTTTATGCATCCGGCTTGCTCCGTCTACGGTTGCCGCCTCGTACAAGCTAGGATCAACTGCGGAGAGCGCAGCGATAAAGATAATGCTGTCCCAGCCGACATGCTGCCACACATCTGACCAAACATACACACTGCTGAATAATCCAGCGGAGCCAATCAGATCAGGAGCCTCTTTTCCAAAAAGACTATATATATTGCCCAGCAGTCCGGTGCTAGGTGAGAACAAAATCATCATTAAACCCACCATTACTACTGTGGAGATAAAGTGCGGCATATAGGACACCGTCTGGAAAAAACGTCTGAACCGGTTAGGTCTCATCTGGTTAACCATCAGCGCCAGTATAATTGGAATCGGAAAGGTAATCAGACTGTACACACTGATGATCAGTGTATTTTTAATCGTTGATGAAAATTGATAGGAATGAAAGAATTTCTCGAAGTATTTGAATCCTGCCCAAGGGCTGCCTCCAATTCCCAACGCCGGGCTATAATCCTTGAAAGCAATCAGCACCCCGTACATTGGCTTGTACGCGAATAATAACGTCAGAACTACAGCAGGAAAAAGCAATAGATAGAGACCCCAATTTTGTTTGATTTGTCCGAATTTCCGCCCGAAATGAAGTGGACTAGATTTCATGACATCCCCTCCTTATTTAAAATAGAGAATGCTACCCCACAGCTATCCTGCAGGGCAGCACCTTTTTCGAAAGACGAATAGGTTATTTCACGTTCATATAACGGCTGTAAGCATCCGTGCGAATCTTAACTAACTTTTCAAGTCCCATTTTATTAAGCTTACTCACATAATCATCCCAGCCCTCGTCAATTCCGCCTTTGCTAATAAATTGCGCCCGCATAGTATTCACATAGCTGTCGATATCCGTAGTCAAGGTTGGCAGCTCCTCGAACTCCTCAGAAGTGTACATTACGTTAGGGAAAGGTGTGGTTACATATTCACTGCCCAGCTTATCCAGTTGCAGCTTCAGTCCATCTCCACTTTCAGGGTTCAGGACAATTTTCGATTCAAAGGATGGGCTCACATATTTCGGTCCAAAATCACGTAGCGATTGATCCCAATACCAAGCATCTGCGCTGGTTCCAGCTGGTGGATCCATCAATGTATAAGTGCTATCATCGTTTTTCTTAATAACCGTTCCAATCGCACCCCAGAAATTCTGAATGCTCGCTTCGTCAGTATAGAACTGATCTGCCCAACGTGCGGCAACCTCAGGATATTTGCAGGACGTGGTGATCAGCAGCTCATTACGGTTAAGATTCATCCCAATCGGATTCCCGATCGTATAACGTTTACCATCTGGTCCGGCAATCGGTGGAATCGTCACATATTGATCGCTCCATTTCCCAAACACGGCGTCTGGAGTCCATTGGTACGTAAAGCCTACGATTGGAGCATCCGGATTCTGGAACTTAGCCGATCTCATCGTATCGTCCTGAGTGAATACCTCTTTATCTAGCAAGCCTTCCGCATACAATTTATTTTCCCATTTGAGACCTTCTTTGAACTCCTCCGAAATAGGGAAATATATCGCTTTTCCGTCCTTGATGATCATATTATTGTTATTCAAATCGGCAATTCCGAAAGGACTGATCAAGTCATTACCAATTTCAATAAAAGGAATCTCATCTTGTTTTCCATTCCCATTCGGATCTTGTTCTTTAAAAGCTTTGAGCACGTTATAAAGCTCATCAATCGTTTCAGGCACCTTCAAGCCCAATTTGTCCAGCCAGGTCTTGTTAATCACAGGCTGACGTGAGCTTTTTGGACGTGCAGGAAGTCTTGTTGGCAGGGAGTAGATTTTCCCGTCAGGAAATGTGCTGATTTTTTTCATTTCTGGGGTTTCTTCCATAGCTGCTTTGAGATTAGGCATATTTTGCTCGATATAATCATCAAGCGGCCGGAAAAAGCTCAGATTATTTACGATATCGGCATCCCCAAAGGTTTGATCTCCCAAAACGATATCCGGAAGCGTGCCACTTGCCAGCATAATCGACTTCTGCTCACCCCAGTCATTGGAGGACATTACTTGCCAATCGATTTTGACATTCGTATTTTTCTCCAGATCCTTCAGCCATTGGTTTTGCGTAAAGGTGTCCCCCATACTCCCCCAACGGACAGTCAGCACTTTAAGTGTCACAGGCTCATTCACAATCGGCAGACCTTCTTTGTTATAGCTGCTCGTTTCATTTGTCGCTGCATTATTCCCGTTGTTACCGCCGCAGCCAGCAATTCCAAATACCATCGCAGCCGCCAGCAGACCCACAGTCCATTTCTTTGCAGTTTTTTTCTTACTGTGTTGACTCATCTCTTAATCCCCCATTTCAATTTATCAAAATGCATCTGAATAGCTTTATAATAACTTCTTATTTTTTCGTATTCCGGACACATTAAGACGGTTATCCAGACCTTTGAATTCGCTTACAAAAAACACAAAAGCTAAATGCTCTACTTGGGGAGATTTAATAACAGTATCCCGACTTCTGTATGTGCTATCCGGACTTTGAGGGAAATCACTAGCGAGTTCTTATGTTTTTTTCACGCAGAGGTTTTATAATGACTTTATGATCAAAAAAACAGCGAAACATAAAACCTACCCCATTCGCCATTATATAAAAGTCATGATGTTGGTTTCATTCACAGTCCTTATTCTGGATTTAGGAATCAGCATCGCTTCCATTTCCATCGTTAAGCAGCAGTCCACTCGAAATTTGCAGGATACTGCGGCGCTTTACATCAATCGTATTAATCATGATTTTGCCTACATTAATCACTATATGGGCTGGACGCTTGGGAACGATGAGAGCTTACTAACGATGAATACTTACGGGGTCAACAGTATCGAGTTCTTAAAAGCAAATGATAATCTGTTCAAACGCTTTACCGAGCTGCAAAAAAACTACGGGCATGAGTATAACTTCTTCTACTACTTGAAAAATGAGACCTATTTTTTGAATTGTGCACCGATCAGCGTAAGCTATACGGATTACAGGGAGCTGAAAAAGAAGATTATTTCTTATATTGATGATAAGGAGATGTATGAGAAGTTTTATTCCAAATGGACGCCTATTCTTGTGAACAACCATTATTATGTAATTAATATCGTGCCCTATTACAATCGCTATTTAATTGGACTGATCTCCGCAGATAATCTGATCCGGCCGCTACGCCAAATTAATCTTGGCGCCAATGGTTATGTTTCTCTAGTAGATGAGAATGAACAACCTTTAACCAGTCCGATCTCCAATAGCGGAACGTTAATAACGGAAAATGGGGGATTCGCTAATCTTTTGCAATCGCGTACAACCATCAACAGCGCATTCTCAGACACCACCTTCAGCACCAAAATGGTCATTAAATATGGCATATTCGAAAAAATCATGATTGCCCAGCTGCTTATTATGTTATTGTTCTTCATTGTGACCTCCACGTTATGCATTGTTCTGCTCTTTTTCAAAAAAAGAGTGTTAGGTCCGATTCAAAGCTTCTCCGATAACCTTGCTTTCATTAATGAGTCTGGGCAACCCGCAGATTTCAAAAGCAGTGAGATTATAGAGCTGGAACAAGCAAACACTCAGTTTAAAGGCTTGGTTGAACAAATCAAAACCTTTAAAATCGCTATGTACGAGCAGGAACTGGAGAAACAAAGAATACAGCTGGACTATATGAAGCTACAGATTAAACCACACTTTTTCTTAAACTGTCTGACTAGCATCTATAGCATGGCGCAAATTCATATGTATAAAGAAATTGAAAATATGACGTTGTCTACCTCTAAATATTTCCGTTACATTTTTCAGAATGGCGAGAATTTTGTCCGGTTGGAGGATGAAATCGAGCATGTCCGAACCTACTTGGAGATTCAAAAGCAACGTTATCAGGACGCATTTATTTATTACATCGAACAAGAGGATCAGGCAGGCAGTGTGGAAATTCCACCGTTAGTGCTGCAAACCTTTATCGAAAATTCAATTAAATATGCGATTTCACGCGAACATGAAGCCGAGATCAGACTTACAGTACAACGATTACAGATGGAACAGGAAGAAGAAATGCTCGTTATCCAGCTCACCGACACCGGTCCCGGTTTTCCACCTCAGGTGTTAGAGAAACTTAATCTTGGAGAGCCCTTGGATCAAAGTAAAGGTACGCAAATCGGCATTATGAATACGCTTAAAAGACTAGAGTACCTATATTTAAAAAGAGCAACCGTCACCTTCTCCAATTTGGAGGGCGGCGGTGCTAGTGTAATCTTATATCTTCCGAAGCTTCCTAATAAATCTAAATGAATGGAGAGCAAACTATGAATGTACTGCTTGTTGATGATGACTTTTATGTTATTGCCGCATTGCAAAAGAAAATAGATTGGGAATCACTCCACATTGATACTGTTTATACGGCTAATAATGTCGCTCAAGCACGTGAAATAATAGAAAAGCATTCTGTTCAAATTCTGATTTCAGATATTGAAATGCCGCAGGGCAGCGGACTTGAATTACTAGCATGGATTCGCGAGGGAAATTATAGTATTCAGACTATTCTTCTTACCAATTATGCAGATTTCAACTATGCGCAGAAAGCAATCGAATTGCAGAGCTTTGAATATTTCCTCAAGCCCATTGAATTTGACAAGCTGATGTTGATCATCCAAAAGGCGGTCACCCAAGCAAAAGAGCAGCAAAAAAACGAAAAAGCCATTCAGGGCGGTTACTTTTGGCAAAAAAATCAGGCGAAGATTCTTGAGCATTTTTGGCGGAAGCTGGTCAGTGGCAGTACATCATTTCCGATTAAGTTGGCAGACATCACACATGCCATTGAAGAACAAAACCTCTCCTATCAAATGAGCGATACTCTACAGCCTTTGATATTTAACTTATTCCCTTACAATGGCAGCATGGGAAAAGAAGAAAAGGATCTGTTTGATTTTGCCCTGCTAAATGTATTGTACGAATTGTTTCAACGCCCTTGTTTTACCATCGAAAGCATTCTGGAATATAAAGATTATAACTGGATCGCCATTTTAAAATGGAACCAGGCACCAGACACGCAACTGCTTGAAGCATTATGTTCTTCTTTTATTCAAAAGGCGAATCCTTATTTAAAATGTGATGTCTGCTGCAATATTGGCTTATACGATAAACTGAGTAATGTAGGGAATGTTCTAAAACAATCCCTGACTATGGATGAAGAAATTACGAGATGCAGAAATCAGACCTTTTTGGTGGAGGCTTATCTGCAGCAAGATAAACCGGGCTATGCACCACCGGATCTTGCCTATTTGGAAGAGCTGCTGAACCAGAATAAATTCACTGCTTTTCTTGAAAAAGTTACACAATATTTAAAGGTCATGCTTAACAATAGAACACTTGAGACCTCTGTCCTTAGCTTGTTCCGTTTAGATGTAGTTCAGCTAGTCTATTCATTTCTCAACCTGAAAGGGATACGATCGCACAAATTATACTCTGGCAAAACTAATGATAAATTATCTATGCACTCTTTGGATTCAATCGAGGATATGGAAGAATATCTTAAATACCTTGTCACTACAGCCATGAAATATCGTGACTTTGCTGCCCAGCCTAAGTCCGTCGCAGAAGAAATCAAACAATACATTCATTCACATTACGGCGATGACCTGACCCGAAATGATTTGGCTGAAATTGTTTATCTCAATCCTGATTACCTGGCGAGGATATTCAAACGAGAAACTGGGGTTTCATTAGGCAGTTACGTCATCCACGTCCGAATCGCTGCTGCGAAACATCTATTAGAAACCACAAATATGTCTGTATATACCGTCGCGAACAAAGTCGGCTATAGCAACTACTCCTATTTCTCCAAGCTTTTCAAACAAGAGGTAGGTCTCCCTCCAAACGATTATAAGAAGGAACAACAATACAATCCAGCTTACTAAAAGAGGGTAACCAAGCATCTAGTTCATGGATGCTTGGTTACCCTCTTTGGGATATCTTCTGAATATTAATTACTGTCTACCTTTACTCCTACGCTGCCGGGCGTCATTTACGCCGAACATTACTCTTATATCCAGTAAGCACCCGCCCCACCCTCGCTCCTCTGATGCTTCCGGACCCAGATGACGCTATTTGCCCATTTATCGCCTTTTGAGCACAGTTTCGGACTCCAGTGCAGTTATTCATGAGATATTGCTCCAAATCGAGTGTGTTTATGGTCAATAGCGACTATGCGGTCCGTTAGAATTCCAAATGTGCCATAAAGCAACGTTTAAGGTCAGCTGGGTCCGATAGCTACTTCCTACGCGGAAATCTGGAGCTAATTAGCGTAGCTTGCCGGGGATCAAGGGGACAGCGCAACTCCGCCAGTAACTATCCGCTTCACTCTTGCACACAGTAATCATCCACCGCACCTTTACTCCTACGCTACCGGGAATCTTACACCTCATACCTTACTCTTACACCCGGTAATCATCCGCCACGCCTTTTCTCCTACACTACCGGAGTCATTTACGCCGAGCTTACTCTTACAACCAGTAACCACCCGCCCCACTCTCGCCTCAGGTGCTTCCGGACCCAGATGACGCTATTTGCCCATTTATCGCCTTTTGAGCACAGTTTCGGACTCCAGTGCAGTTATTCATGAGATATTGCTCCAAATCGAGTGTGTTTATGGTCAATAGCGACTATGCGGTCCGTTAGAATTCCAAATGTGCCATAAAGCAACGTTTAAGGTCAGCTGGGTCCGATAGCTACTTCCTACGCGGAAATCTGGAGCTAATTAGCGTAGCTTGCCGGGGATCATAGAAAATCCAAGACCACCAGTAACTATCCGCCCACTCTCGCCCCTGCTTCCGGACCCAGATGACGCTATTTGCTCATTTATCGCCTTTTGAGCACAGTTTCGGACTCCAGTGCAACTATTCCTGAGATATTGCTCCAAATCGAGTGTGTTTCATGCCAATAGCGACTATGCGGTCCGTTAGAATTCCAAATGTGCCATATAGCAGCGTTTAAGGTCGGCTGAGTCCGATAGCTACTTCGTACGCGGAAATCTGGAGCCAATCAGCGAAGATTGCCGGAGATCAAGGGGACAGCGCAACTCCGCCAGTAACCACCCGCCCCACTCTCGCCTCAGGTGCTTCCGGACCCAGATGACGCTATTTGCCCATTTATCGCCTTTTGAGCACAGTTTCGGACTCCAGTGCAGCTATTCATGAGATATTGCTCCAAATCGAGTGTGTTTCTGGTCAATAGCGACTATGCGGTCCGTTAGAATTCCAAATGTGGCATAAAGCAACGTTTAAGGTCAGCTGGGTCCGATAGCTGCTTCCTACGCGGAAATCTGGAGCTAATCCGCGAAGCTTGCCGGGGATCACGGGAAGGTTCCCCACTGCCAGTAATCTTGCAAGCTCCAAAAAAAACATAAATGCCCCAGCAGTCATAATCAGAACGGCTGGGGCATCTCTTTTACTAAATTAAGCCTGAAGCGCTACATATTTATCGCCAAGCAGATTTTTAAAATAGGTGCGATTGTATAACATACTAGGATGGGATGGATAAAAACTCAACGCCGTTTCATTGTGATGATTTGCCTTCTCGTGTTGGCCGAGACGATCATAACAAAGTGCCAATTGAAGATGCGGCAGCCAGGTATAAAAGATTCCATTCTTCATCCCCATCGAATCGTTATCCCGCGGTAGCTGAATCGCTAGCTCATACCAGTATGCGGCTGGATGCAACTGGCCTTTTTCCAGCAGAAGTGCCCCCAGTCGGCAACAGAACTCTGAACGTGGTTTATCATACTGCAAGGTTTTACATAACGCTTCAAATGCACCGTCTTTATCCCCCAGCCGTTCCCGGCATTCGGCAAGCTTTAGGCAAGCCTGGAAATTATCTTCAATCCAGCCCTGCCCACCCGCTAAGAAAATCTCATAGTATTTGCAAGCCTCTTCATTAATAGCATGATCCCTTAATTCATTCGCATAATAATACTGGTCTCTCGGCGAAAATACTTCACCCTGTGCAACTCGTTTTTGATAAATCCGTAAATTACGATCTGTGTATTCCTTATCTTTCTCATGTGTGATGCAGACATCACTACTAAAAGAAGGACCACTTACCTCTAAATACTCATGAACAGGCCCGATCCATTGAAAGTTGCAGCTGCGCCGAACCAGCCTGTTGCGGCGTAAACTAGCTGTGACATTTCCCGCTTCGTCAAAAGCCAGATTATATTGCATGTTCACACTGTGAATATGTCCTGGCAGGATTTCTTTTAGTTTTTTAAAAAGAATCTGATCCTCTTCCTTTATATAATCATCCGCATCAAGCCACAAAATGTACTCCTGAGTAGCTTTGCTAAAGGCAAAATTACGTGCGGCACTAAAATTATCAATCCATTCAAAATCATAAATTACAGCTCCGAAGGACAACGCAATCTCTTTTGTTTTATCCGTCGAGCCTGTATCCACGATAACAATTTCATCTACGAGACTTGCAATGGTAGACAAACATCGGTGCAAGCTTTTTTCTTCATTTCGCACTATCATACATAAACTAATCGTAACCATACTCGCCCTCCTACACGCTTTGT
Organism: Paenibacillus sp. FSL H7-0943; assembly: GCF_037963265.1. NCBI lineage: Bacteria > Bacillati > Bacillota > Bacilli > Caryophanales > Paenibacillaceae > Paenibacillus > Paenibacillus sp. FSL H7-0943. Next base: position 2,585,963 of record NZ_CP150148.1, on the reverse strand, counting down.
TTGAAATTCTTTCTATATTGATATGCAGGGTTTAAGAAACGGACTCCCTCTCTATCCCGCCCGATCATGAAGAACTTCAGAAATATAAAGGTTATTTAAGAAACTTTCCACTCCATTCTTAGGTCTATATAAGTAAGATCAAAGGAGGTACAACATATATGAAATCCAAACGAAGAGGAGTTAGAAACGGCTGGATCTTAACTTCAATATTGTGCGTCGTAATTGTACTAGTGCTGCTGATTGGATATAAAGGGCTCGACTGGGGTACACCTACCACACCACCCACATCCACCAACGCACAAACTAATAATGAAGCAGATAACAAACCCAGCTCCACTCAAGAAATGCTCGAATTTCCTAGCAGTGATCCCGATAATGGGCAGGTCATCATTCCACTGCACACTACGCTCGCGCAGCTAAATATTGATAGTGGTGACGAATATGTAAATACAGAAATCCCCCCCATACCTGAAATGACCTTTGCTTTATCTCAAGACATGAAAAACCAAGTAGAAGCAACGCTGGTCTACCGTCCTGATATCGGTGGAGGTTATCTTCTACTCGCTCCTGCCGGATGGCAGGCTACTGCGGTTGTCGGCGCTAACGGTTCTTATGGAGTTACCTTTCAGGATCCGAACCATCCGGAACAAAACATGAACTATTCAGATACGGCTTGGACTTGTATAGGCTGTGCCATCACTGCAATCGGAGCTTATTTCCCGGAAAAAGCCGAATGGGCTGACGCGCTGGGATTTACCATTAATAATCCGCTTAAGTTTAGCGAACAGCATATTTTAGGTACTGCTGGGGCTGAAGCAAGGACGGTCAGATATACGCTTCAAGCAGACGCGAATGGTTATCAGGATGAGGGTGCTGCCTATTACGATAAGGGAGAATGGGGTTATTTATTCCGCAGTATCGGAATACATCAAGCTCAAACATCCCCACAGCAGGAAGTAGTGGAGACCCTCATGAAGTTCTTTACAGATAATCATGGACCGCTCTTCATTGCTGACCCAAACGCAGAGAAGCTGGACTAAGGGTGGGAATTTTTAGAGGAAGGTATTTTCAACCTTGCTCTTGCTTTTAGAAAGACGTAGGTGCTATTTTTTGTTATAATCAATGCAATGCGTTGTTTATGAATTCAGACATATATAAAGGGGACGTAACCATGACTCAAATTATTAAAACTCTAACTATTGCAGGCAGCGACTCCAGTGGTGGCGCAGGCATCCAAGCGGATCTAAAAACATTTGAAGAGTATGGTACCTACGGCTTTAGTGCCTTGACCACTATCGTTACTATGGACCCGGACAACGGCTGGCACCATAATGTTTATCCAATTGATGCCTCCATTGTTGCTGAGCAGTTAAAAACTATTTTCGCTGGTGGCCCGGTTAATGCCATGAAGACAGGTATGCTTGGAAGTGTTGAAATTGTGCGCGTTGCAGAGCAAGCGATCAAAGAAAATCTTCAGACTAATGTAGTTATTGATCCAGTTATGGTGTGCAAGGGTGAAGATGAAGTCTTGAACCCTGACAGCGCTGAGGCTATTCGTGACTTATTGCTACCACTAGCAACTGTGGTCACCCCAAACTTGTTTGAAGCAGGTGTTCTTTCAGGTCTTGGCAAACTTACTACCCTTGAGGAAATGAAAGAAGCTGCCCGTCTGATTCATAAGCTCGGTGCACGTAATGTCGTGGTTAAAGGCGGCAAAGCACTCGGCGGCGATCAAGCGATTGATATCTTCTTCGACGGTTCTGAGTACACTGTATTCCAAACAGCCAAAATCGAACCCGCTCACAATCATGGAGCTGGATGTACTTTTGCCGCAGCAATTACAGGCGGTCTAGCTAATGGCTTAACGGTTCATGAAGCTGTTGCAAAAGCTAAAGATTTTGTCTCCGCAGCCATTCGTAATGGATTTGCGTTTAATGAATATGTGGGTCCTGTATTTCACGGTGGTTACCGTTTAGAACGTTAGAACTCGCAATCCAATTACACAAAAAAATAAATGGCAGTCCAGACGCTGAACTTCAGCTTTGGACTGCCATTTTTATTTACTATTATTGAAAATCCGTAAATTCAAAACTATGCTTACCGAACATAGATTTTTTATACGATTATTTTCATAAAAAAAGCACCCAAATCAAGATTCGAGTGCTTCTGAGCTACGTCCTCTAATTATTTTATCAAAATGGATAAAGCACTTTTTGACGCCAAACGGAAAGATAATTCATCCGCTCCCGGCAAGTTCAAAGCCACATTCTCAGCCTTTTCACTATCGTTAAACAGAACAACTGCAATAGAGTTATCTGTATTCTTAAAAGCTACGGAACGAATCACTTCTTGATCGGTGGAGGCGTCAATACGCACAGCCTTCGGACGAATAATTTTACTGAAATGGGCAAGCGCATAATAGTCGAGCGTATACGTAAGCTCCTTGGTCTCTTGGTTGACTGTCACAACACCACGACAAGTACTTTTGCCAAAACCCGGTACGGTTGGGCCGTTCTTTTCATCTAAGGCCATATTCCATAACACAAAGGATTTACTATGATTTCTAAGAATATCAATCCCTGTTCTCATTACATTGGAGAAGGCTTGTTCAAACGGAGGAATCCATTCTCCACCAGAACCTTCTGTAAAATGCACTTCTTTATCAGCAAAAGCTTTCAGAACCTCTGATTGCGCTGACGCATTGCCACCATACCAGTGCCAAGCTACACCATCTACTTCATCTTTTGCATAATCGAGCACGGTTAACGGATAATCTGGACGATCCCAGTTGTGGTCGTAGCAGAGAATTTTTGTAGCGATGTTATGCTTAACAAAGCTTGGCTTCAGGTAGTTTTTAATGAAATCTTTTTGCGCCTCAGGCAACATTAACATACTAGGGTAGTGTTTGGGTTCAAATAAAGGCTCGTTCTGTGGTGTTACAGCATAAGTTGGCAATCCGTGCCCTTCAAAAGCTTGAATATATCGAACAAAATAATCGGCATAAGCCTGATAATATTCTTGTTTAAGTTCTCCAGCAATCATCGATCCGCTAGTCTTCATCCAACCTGGTGCACTCCATGGAGAAGCCATCAGTTTGATCTCAGGGTTAATTTCCAGAGCTTGTTGCAACAAAGGGATAATGTCTGCTTCATCATGTGCGATAGAGAAGTGGGTTAATTCCGTATCCGTTTCCTGTGCAGGTCTATCATCATAGCTATAAATATCTCTAGCATAATCCGATGCCCCCATTGGATTTCTTAATACGGACAAACCAATTCCATCTTGTGCGTCAAAAAGCTTGCTCATGACTTCCTTTTTCTGTTCGTTGTCCAGGACTTGATTAATCAAATAAGCGGATGAATCCGTAAAGGATGCTCCAAAGCCATCCATTTCCTGAAAGGTTTGATTCTCGTCAATAGTTACAGTAGTGGTCGCCTCTGCGTCAGCAATTGGAGTTAATTGTTGCAGACTTTGCTCTACAAACAATGTATTCTCCCCGGTGGATTGATAAATTTTAAGCTCTGGCATGTTGTTTCCCTCCATCTTTCTATGAAGAGGCCCCAGTGAAGGGGCCACATTCTATTTTCTAACTTATTTAAGGCCTAATTTTTCTTTGTTGTTTTTCATTTTTTCAGAACGAACTTCTACAATCTTATCCCAGTTGTTATCATTTAAAAATGTTTTGTAAGCAGCTAAGGTGCTGTCGAATGTAGCATCGTCTTTAGCGCGGATCATACTTACAAGCGTAGTGTTCCAAGTAGTATCAATTGCAGTAAGACTGCGAGCTTCAGGCGTTCCTTGAGCCGGGTTAATGTTTTCAAGAATAAAGTGTGGTTTTAGCTTTCCTTTGCCCCACTCTTGCATTTGTTTAATGGAATCTGCGAATGCGTCATTACTCAGCGCTTTATCACGGTCATGTCCAAAGAACATAAATTCGCCCATCCGGTAATCTTTTTTGAATTTATCGGCATTATTTAATTGCAGGTCTTTGATTTCAGGCAAGAATTCAATTTTACCGCTGTCGTTAACTTTATAGGTTTCTCCTTCAATACCGTAGTTCATGAGCTTTTGTCCTTCGTCGCTGAGCAAATAAGTGTAAATTTGAATCGCTTTTGCAGGATCCTTAGCCTTTTTAGTAACATAGCTAATCATCCAACCTGTAATTCCGGATTGATTCAACGTTGGTTCATGTCCAACAGTACTTTGTGGGCCATCAATAGCGATATATTCCTTGCCTGGATTTTCTGTCATGAAGATTTGCAGGTTACCACTTTGTTGAGGGGTTCCATCCAAAAGTATTGTTGCATATTTACCGGATTTCACTTTTTCTTCAAAGGCAGTACCGTCATCAGCAAAGCTGTCATCACTGATATCACCATTTCTGTAGACTTCATTTAACGTTTTCAACCAAGTCAAGTAATCCTCATCCAGGTTACGGTTGTAGAATTCGCCATTTTCAGTTTCCATCGGCACTCCGATGAAATCCTCCAATACATCTCCCAAAGAACCAGTGCCTGAACCAATGGAGTTAAAACCAAAAGGAATCATGTCCGGGAATTGTTTTTTGATTTGTTGCATAACGCTCTTGAATTCCTCAGGAGTTCCAAAGCTTGGTTTTCCAATGGCTTCGTAAACATCCTTGCGGATGACAAAGGCTGTTTTAGCAGGGATGTTACCGCTATCATAATCGTTTTGCGTATTGGAATAGTTAGGGTATCCATAGGTCTTGCCATCTGCTAACTGGAACCAGTTCATCGTATCTTTTTCTGCAACTTTATTGAAATACGGATCATATTTATCTGCCAGATCATTTAAAGGCAATGCCCAGGTAGCAGCTTTTTGTACGACTGGAGAGTTGGAATCAAAAATAGTCAACAGATCTGGCATTTCACCGCCGGCAAAAATCGTATTCAGCTTAGTGTCATCGCCTGTAATGAATTTAATGTTGATGTTTAAATCCTCTTTAATTTTCTTGGTGACAAGGTCTTTTCCGAAATCAGTATTCCACCAGTCTGCATTCACGTACCAAGTCAGATCTGTTGTCTCTTTTTTTGTATCCAGCTTCCATGCCGGTGTTTCCGGATCTATAGTATAACGGCCTTCAATGGAGCTTAACTCTTTACTGGAGCTGTCAGAATTACCTTTCGATCCACAACCTGTAAATACTAATACAACAGCCATAAGTGCCGTACAAAGTTTGAGTCCTTTTTTCCCAAATGCTTTGTTCATCTTTTGTTTCCCCCTAAAATGTTTTGTAAGCATTCACTACTTGGAGATTTACTTACTATTCCTTCACCGCCCCCATCATCATGCCTGAGATAAAGTACCTCTGTAATATTGGATACATCACAACAATCGGCAAAGTTGTAATGACAATTGTTGCTAGTTGAACCCCTTTAGTCGTAGTTTCGATAATCGCAGATCCACCAACATTCTGCATGGATTGTGTTTGCGACTGAACAATGATTTCATAGAGCTTCATCTGCAGCGGGTAGAGCGATTGATCGGTAATATATAACTTGGTAGTCATAAAGTCGTTCCACTGCCCAACCCCGTTAAATAACGCAATGGTGGCCATAGCCGGCATGGAAAGAGGGATAAAGATTTTTAGGAAAATGCGCCAGTCACCTGCACCATCAATTTTGGCTGACTCTTCAAGTGAATCCGGTACATTTCTGAAGAAGTTCATTAGAATAACTACATCATAATAACTGAACAAGGCCGGGATAATATAAACCCAGAAGCTGTTTAAGAGGCCTAATGATTTAATCAATAAATACGTAGGGATCATTCCACCAGAGAAAAACATAGTGATTACACCCATGGCAACATACAGCTTACGTCCACGTATGTATTTCTTACTCAAGCCATAACCGATCATGGCACAAAAGAATACGTGGGTAATGACACCAATGAATGTTTTGGCAAGCGATACTACGAATGCTAAACCAATGGTCTCATCTTGAAATACAGCACGATAATTTTCCAAAGAGAACTCTGGAGACCAAAATATGAATCCGCCTTCCGCAAGCGCCTTGCCCGAACTTAAAGAGGATATGACTACATTCCATAAAGGAACGACAATAATGATTGTACAAATACAGAGCAAAATAATATTTAAGGTATTAAAGATTCGACTATCGAGATCTTCTTTAGCCACCGTACGATTCACAGAAATGCCTCCTTCTACAGAACTGATTGATTATCATTTAATTTACTGGATACTTTGTTGGCGCTAATCAGTAGGATGACTGAAACGATGGAGACACCTAAACCAACAGCAGTAGCATAAGAGAAGTCACCTTGCGTCATACCCATACGATACACATAAGAATTAATGACCTCCGCCTTAACGCGGTTCTGAGAATTCATCAATACCAGGGTTTGATCCAGATTTGATCCTAATAAACCGCTTACAGTCAGAATCAGATTTAAACTGATAATCGGTTTCATGTTAGGAAGTGTGATATTCCAAATTTGTCTCATACGGCTTGCGCCATCTATTTTGGCAGCCTCATAATAAGTAGGATCAATTTTCGACATAATGGCTAAGTAGAGAATCGTTCCCCAACCAGCCTCTTTCCAAATATCGGATAACGTTGCAATCCACCAGTATTTATTCGCATCAAGCAAAATATTTACCGGTTTCGAAATCAGTCCCAAACTGAGCATAATCTCATTAAACATACCGGATGAGGAAAACCAGGCAATCAGCATCCCGCCGAGAACGATCCAGGACAAAAAGTGTGGTAAATAAGAGATGGTTTGCACTATCTTTTTAAAACGTCCACCACTTAATTCGTAAATCATAACGGATAAAATAATAGGAATAACAAACCCTATGGCTAATTTCAGAAAGCTGATCCCTAATGTATTAACTACAGCGTCCCAAAAATATTTATCAGATAAAATAATTCTGAAATTATCGAGCCCTACCCAAGGTGCAGAATCGAGCGTATCAATTACGGTGTAGCTTTTAAAAGCAATCGTCAATCCGTAAATCGGAATAAAACAAAAGATAATCATAAAAATAATTCCCGGGATGACCATGGATTGAATTTCCCATTGTCTCTTGTAATCAATTACAAATTCTTTGACCCTCTGCCCCATAGGCTTTTTCCCGCTCATTGGATTCTTTCCGTTTGTTGGCACTACGGCTAATTTATCCACTTTTTCTTCTCCCCTCCAAATCATGATCCCCAAACAATAAAAACGTTTTTATTTTTTTGAAAAAAAAACCCTCCCAAAACAACAAAATTATAAAAAATGATCGGGTGAAATCTTGAACCCATTACATATATGTGTTCTTACCGACCAATCTTTACTTGACTAGAACCTCTTACAACTAATTCACCCGCCAATTTCATCATCTCGCCCTGTTCCTTCTTCTGAATCATACGAACGAGGTGATTAATAGCCAAAATACCTTGTCTAGCAATTTGATTTCTTACAGTAGTTAAAGGCGGTGAGAAATATTGCGCAATATCAATATCATCAAACCCCATAACACTAACATCTAGCGGAACTTCGTATCCATGCGATTTCAAAGCTTGAATACATCCAATTGCACTCAAGTCGTTCCCTGCTAAGAAGGCATCAGGTATTTTATCAGGACTATAGTGAAGAAAAGATTTTATAGCGTTGTAAGTGCTTTCTTCTTCAAAATATCCTTGTATAATATACTCTTCATGCGTGGGTAGCTGATACTGACGCAAAGCAGCTAAGTATCCTTCTCTCCGCTGAACACTGTCGTACATCTCATCCACACCAGATATGTAAGCAATCTTTTTATGCCCTAGACTGATTAAATATTTGGTCGCTTCAAACCCCGCTTCAAAGGAATCAAATATCACGCTTCCCATCGTGTCGTTCTTAAGCGGCCGATCCAGAAATACAGCCTTGATCTTGTCTTTCACCATTGCGGCAATTTCTTCTTCGTCTATTCTCAGCTCTTCGTAGATAATGACACCATCCACTCGCCGGCCTAGAATATTGCTCATAATCACTTGTTTATCCTTGGTAACAAATACATTCAGCCCGTAACCTAGCCGATCACATTCACGCGACATGGACTCAACCAGCTTATAGAAGTATGGACCCGACACACTTGTTGTGAAAAAACCCAGCATTTTGGTTTTCCCGTTCCTAAGGAGCTTACCGTTCAGGTTAGGAACATAATTTAATCGCTTCGCAACCTTAAGAACATGTGATTTCGTCTCCGGGTTCAATACATCTACGTCATTTAACGCGTTGGAAACCGTAGAAATGGAGACTCCAGCCTCTCTGGCAACATCTTTGATCGTTACCTTTTCCATAATGATTCAATCTTCCTTTACGAATAAAAACGTTTTTATAGATTTAAATTAACATAAAAACGTTTTCATTACAATATATTTTTTATTTTTATTTTATCAGAGGTAATAATTGGTACACAAGCTTAAATTTTCTACAGAATCTTATAAAACTCCTTACCTGCAAACTCGAAATCATTCGTAATACACTCTAAACATAATGTCTTGCTCGTAATTCCCAAACCCACGGCCATATATGGTTAGTCCGCCTCTTCTCCGTCCGCTATTCTCTGCTGTTAAACGAAAGGTCCACTGATCCTGCTCTACTCGTACATCTTTCAGGGTAATATCTGAAATTTGCTGCCCATCCACAAAGGTTCCACCTGCATTAATCCGCAGAACCTTCAGCAAACCATATTGGTTAACATCTGAACGCCACCAAATGGGATTTAATCGTCCTCTAGTAAGGCCAAAGTCGCCCGGACTAGTCCATTTCCCTAAATCCTGTCCATTCATCATAAAGCCAATATCCGACGGCCACTTCTCATTTACATGTGGAGCTTCGGAACCTATTTCCAGCGAAATCTCAATCTCCTGCACCACTTGATCTTGAAATAGATAATTTGGAATCTTGTACTCGATAGAACCTTTCGCAAACCATACTATGCCGGCATTCACCCGTTCCGGGTCCAGAAAATAACGCGGATCATCATAATAGCCGATCAGCTTCTCAGTAGTAGCAATCCCGCAGGTAGGTAAAGCCTGAATATCGGTATATTGCCCTACAGGGATAGACACCTCAACCACCTTTCTGGCAACTCCACGGGAGCCCGATAATTTAATCTGCAGGTAATTCGCAGACAAAGAACAATATTTATAGGTTCCTCCATTTACTCGTCTCATTTTAGAACTGATCAGGCCTGCTTTTTGCAGCTTTGCTACATGAGTACTAACAATTGCACTACTAAGATAGAGCTCCGCTGCCAGCTCTTTGATGTGCATCTCTCTGCGGTCCAGAAGTTCAATAATTCGCAGCCTAACTTCACTTGCCAGCGCTTCATACACCTGCAAGGATTCAGAATCTGTGGTTAAGTACATTCCAACGTCTCCTATGCTTATTGAATTAGCATTTTAACGAATCCTAAATTAATTCATTGCTTATTATAAGCGAAAATCAGTATCATGTAATCATAAAACAATTACTTAATTAGTGAAATCATTAATTCAACTAGAGGGAGCTGTACACTCATGCCAATTAAATCGACAATGATTATTGACAAAGATTTCAGACTAGCTGAAGTAGACCCGCGGATCTACGGCTCATTTATCGAACATTTAGGAAGAGCAGTATACGGTGGGATTTATGACCCGGGTCACCCTACTGCGGATCAGAATGGTTTTCGGAACGATGCCATCGAAGCTATTCGTGCCTTAAACGTTCCTATCATCCGTTATCCTGGAGGAAACTTTGTATCCGGTTACAATTGGGAAGATGGGGTTGGACCCAAGCATGAACGCAAGCAATCTCTTGAACTAGCTTGGTGGACCACAGAAACCAATCAAGTGGGTACCAACGAATTTGCAGATTGGGCTAAGCTCGTAGGCAGCGAAGTCATGATGGCAGTTAACCTTGGAACACGCGGCATCGATGCAGCTAGAAATCTAGTAGAGTACTGCAATCATCCTTCCGGCTCCTACTACAGTGACCTGCGGATCTCTCATGGGTATAAAGAGCCTCATGCTTTTAAGACCTGGTGTCTCGGAAATGAAATGGATGGTCCGTGGCAGATTGGCGCTAAAACCGCGGTCGAATATGGCCGGTTAGCGAACGAAACTGCAAAAGCTATGCGCTGGGTCGATCCAACGCTTGAGCTTGTGGCTTGTGGCAGCTCCGGCAGCAGCATGGACACTTTTGCCGAGTGGGAAGCTACTGTGCTTGATCTTTCTTATGATAATGTAGATTATTTATCACTGCATACGTACTACAATAACAACAATGACGACACACCTAATTTCCTAGCCCGCTCTATGGATTTGGATCATTTCATCAGCAGTGTGGCTGCCACCTGTGATTATGTTCAAGCGAAGAAAAAGAGCAAGAAGAAAATTAATCTGTCGCTCGATGAATGGAATGTATGGAAATCACAAGGCAGCAGCCGTGCCGAACAAAATTGGCAGATCGCACCGCCAGAATTCGAAGATGTGTACACACTTGAAGATGCACTTGTTGTGGGCTGCTGTCTTATTTCATTATTGAAGCATGCTGATCGTGTGAAAATGGCCTGCTTAGCGCAGCTGATCAATGTAATCGCCCCAATTATGACTGAAAATGGCGGACCGCTTTGGCTGCAGACTACTTATTATCCGTACCTGCATGCTTCCCTTTATGGTCGTGGAACCGTACTTCACCCACTGATTTCCAGCCCTAAATACGATTCCAAAGATTTCACTGATGTGCCTTACTTGGAAGCCATTAGTGTATACAACGAAGAGCTGAATGAAGTAACCGTCTTTGCTGTAAACCGCCATTTATCCGAAGGACTAGAGCTCGACGTGGATCTGCGCAGCTTCAGTTCCGTAAACATTATTGAACATATTGTACTGGAACATGAAGATATAAAAGCTGTAAATACCAAATCCATTCCTCATAACGTGATGCCTAGCCAAGGCAAAGCCGTTGTTGAGAGTGGACATGTAAAAGCCCTTCTCGCAAAAGCTTCCTGGAATGTGATTCGTCTGCGGGTGAACGGCTAAGTTAACTTGTAATAGTCATAGAAATGCCCCCATGAATCTTTAATAAGCCATAGATTCATGGGGGCGTCTTCGTTATTTTATTCTGAAAATTGTCACGGATTGCTTCGGAAACTCATAACTAAAGCTGCTTCCTTCTGTCTTAAAGCTGGTTTGTTTGGGAGAGACCTGCTGCTTATTCTCGAAGTTATTTTCGTCCTCAAGCTGGTATCCCGACATTTCATAGACTTCGATGGTCAGTGCTTCTTTTGCCAAAGATTCCAGTGCAACCTCAGCAGAAACACTATTCTCTTGTACGTTTACTGTCTTGAGGATAATATCCCCCGTTAAGTCTTCCACACTTGCCGTGTAATACAGCGGTTCGATGACCGGAAGTTTATCTTCTGTCTCATTCACCAGTTCTCCGTTAATAAAAGTACGGATCTGTCTGCCCACTACTTCTAACTTAAGATCGTATTCTACATCTGTTTCAACCGTAAACATAGCATGCGTCAGAACAGAATTTCTTCCGTTGATAATTGAGGCCACAATCGAATCCTGATTCTGCCAGCCACCCAGCTCCCAGTACAAATGATTCTGATCATCCGCTTTACCAAAATAGAAGATAAACCCTTTATTTCCTGCAGATCGTGTAGCCTTAAAATGCAAAGTATAGTTTTCCCACTCTGTCTCACCAAGCTCTAGTGTCCGATTAGCCGTTCTGTTCTGAGCAGGGTCAGGCAGATTTGAAACCTCCTCTGATAAGTCAGAATACGTCTTCACTTCTCCCGTAAGATTGTTGACTAAGGTGATCTCGGAGAAACGAGCAGCGGAAGCATCCACACCGAAACTGACGGCTCCAGTGATCGCTTCCTTTCTGCTTTCCTTCGGTGTCGTGAAGCCATCTGCTTCCATCTTCAGCAAATGATCTCCCTGATGGTTCATGAATAACTTTTGCACATAATAGTTTGCCGTTCCGTACACTTCATGATTATTGAACCAGATCAGGTCCGGCTTCCAGTTGATATAATCCACATTGCAGAGCATTGGAGCATAACAAGCTAAGCCAACGGCATGCGCATTATTTTGCAGACCTGTCATAAATGCTGCTTCCACCAATGCATTGTAATAGGTATTGCCCCATGAAGCATATTCACCGAGGAATACCTTTGGTTCATCCGCTTTGAAGTCATCATAACGATGATGATTAGCCAGGAACCATTCAGGTGTACAGTAATAATGCTCGTCTACAAGGTCCGACTTGTTTTCTTTTGCCGACGTCCAGCCCCGTTCATATTCCTGACCGGCAGAGAACGGGCCGCTAGAATTAATGACCTTGATTTCCGGATATTTTGCTTTGATGGCTTGATGAAAGTAAGGATATCTCTCGAAAAAGGGTGCACCTACCTCTTCATTCCCAATGCCGACATACTCCAGCCCAAAAGGCTCGGGGTGCCCCAGTTCTGCACGAATGCCTCCCCACTTCGTGGAAGAATCCCCCTTGGCGAATTCAATTAAATCCAAAGCATCCTCAATCCAAGGCGTTAATTCATCCAGCGGTACCATCCGTTTATGATGCGGGTCATAGCCGCCCGGAAGAACGGGGATCGGCTTAGCTCCAATATCCTCACAGAACTGAAAATATTCATAATAACCTAACCCAAGCGTCTGATTATATGACCAGTTATTGCGTCTTGCCGGTCTTTGTGCAACATCCCCAATCGTATTCTTCCATCTGTACATGGAGTCTCTGTCATCTGGATCCAAGGAACCGTCATGCACCAGACATCCTCCTGGGAACCGCATAAATTTAGGTTTTAAATCAGCGAGCAGCAGCGAAATATCTTCACGCATGCCTCCGGGTCTATTCTTAAAGGTCTTCTCAGGAAACAGGGAAACCATATCCAGATATACCTTCCCGTTACCTTTGGTAACGATTACAAGACGACTGCTTGTGTCAGTGCTATTAGCTGTAATAACGGCTTCATATCGGGTCCATTCAGAGCTGCTTACGGCTATTTCCACTTCACCAAGAATGGTGCCGTCTGTGCTTTCGATGTTTACGGTAAGCGGTACATCAAAGCTTGTCTCCCGGCGGGCATACACCGAGAAGTTATAATTCTCGCCTTCTTTTACCGGAATACCACTGTTAAAGCCTAGATTCATCAGGCCTACGCCGTCACCTTCAGTCACAATATCGATGGCAACATAATGTTGGTTACGATCATTTAAGGGCTTGCTGTCTTCTACAGAGATATTTACCTTTCCATCTCCACGTTCTACAGGCTCCCAAGCCATCAGCGCATGATAATCTGCCCGGTCAATCGGGTCGAATTCAAAAGATCGGTTCTGAACTAGCTCAGCGTAAAGCCCACCATCGGCCGCATGATTCAAATCCTCGAAAAAGATACCGAATAGATCGCCTAACTCCGCCCCCCGCTGCTGCGTATGTATCGTCAATTTTCCTTCTGTCTTCATTCTTTTCTCTTCCTCCTTGTGAATCCAAATTTAATTTATATTTATATTACTTAGTTCATATCAATATAAATCATTATAATAACTCCTCTCTACATTCGTCAATTCGAAAACGAAAAACTGACACCGAATCCCCCTCGATGTCAGTTCACACTAGGAAGCCCCCTAGTAAAGGTTATAAAGAATACGTAAATTGATAGCTGCCCGAACCTAATTGAAGTCTCACTCCGTTATCGACCAAGCTGATACTGTGCACGCCTCTGGACTGCTCTACAGGAACTTCATTTTCTAATAACCCTAGTTGATTGGCTCCAGGCAGAACGACAATACCGTTGGTATTGGCAGGAATCGTAACGTGAATCATCATTCCATTATCCTCTGATCTCCGCCACGCTGACTCCACTTTTCCGTACATGGTTTCAAGACTTGCTTCTGCGTAATCTAAACCGGGGCCTGGCTGTGGCTTGATATGAACGATTTTGAAACCAGGCTCCAACTCATCTGTTCCGATTCCTGCAACGTATCGATACAACCATTCACCTATTGCGCCATAGGCGTAATGATTGAAGGAATTCATATCTGCACTCCAGAAGCTGCCGTCCTCCTTGATCCCATCCCAATGCTCCCAAATCGTAGTCGCACCTTTCGTCACCTGATACAGCCAGGATGGATAATCCTTTTGAAAAAGAAGCTTATACGCGAGTTCATTATTTCCAATCTCGCTGAGCACAGGATTCAGATATGGTGTGCCCACGAATCCAGTAGTCAGATGATCCTTAGCTTCAGCAAGCAGCTCAGTGAGCTTCTGAATTGCACGTTCTTTGGCGACCCCTTTTACAAGATCGAAACGTAGGGCTAATATCTGTGCAGTCTGGGTAGAGACGGACAACCTTCCCGCAGGTGTTATGAACTCATTACTGAATGCTTTTATAATTTTGGCGTGCAGCTCACTATAATAGTCCACGTCCTCCGATTTTTCTAAGGCTATTGCCGCTTTTAAAGTAAGAAAAACGGAATAGGCATAAAAAGCGGTGGCGACATAATCCCGATCTGTAGCTCCCACATAGCTGTCTGGCTTGGAATCAAGCGCTAGCCAATCGCCGAAATGAAAGCCAGTATTCCACAGATAAGGGTTACTTCCCTGTGCATAGATATATGAAATCCATTGCTTCATGCTCTCGTATTGCTCTGCAAGCAGCCTTTTGTCGCCGTACATTTCATAGATTGTCCATGGACAGATCGTAGCTGCATCTCCCCAGGCTGCAGAAGAATGGTTAGTATCTCCGTCGCCAGGAGGCGCTGCTCTCAGCTCTGGAATAAAAAACGGAATGCCGCCCTCAGGGGTTTGGTCTGCCTTCAAATCCCGTAACCATTTCGTAAAGAAAGGTGCCGTATTCATCAAATAGGAGGCTGTTCGGACAAACATCTGAGCATCCCCCGTCCAGCCGAGCCGCTCATCACGCTGTGGACAATCAGTGGGCACATCGAGGAAATTCCCTTTTTGCCCCCACAGGATATTGTGATGCAGTTGATTCACAAGTGGATCTGAGCACTGAAAATCACCCGTACGTTCCATATTAGAGTGCATCACAATTCCTGTGAAATCCTCTAGTTGAAGATCTGCTGAGAACCCACTAAGCTTCACATACCGAAAGCCTTGGAAGGTGAAATGCGGTTCATACGTCTCTTGCTCTCCACCTTTCAGAGTATAGCGGATGCACTGTTTCGCTTTACGCATATTCTCCGTGTAGAAATTTCCGTCCCGGTCTAATATTTCAGCATGCTGAAGTTCTACCGCCTGACCAGATTGACCTTTTACATTAAATTTTAGCCACCCTACCATGTTCTGGCCCATGTCCAGCACTCTATCTCCCTGCGGGGTAGTCAGCAGTGCAATCGGCTTCAAGGTTTCAACTTGTGTCACTGGCACATTTTCCTGGGCAACGATGATCGCTTTGGAATAATTAATAGTCTCCACTGGATGCCAACCTTCTGATGAAGGATCGGTGATATCCAGCTCCAGCCGAGCATCATAGGTTTCACCATTATAAATTTCAGACATCATAATTGCGCTTTTTGCAGCCTGCCAATTCTGATCTGAGCTAATAAGCTCATTTGAACCGTCTGCGTACCGGATATGAAGCTCCAGCAGAAGTGAAGTCTTTGATCCATAAATCTCCTTTTGATTATCCCAGCCCAAATACCCTCTGTACCAGCCATTGCCCAACAGTGCGCCTAACGCATTCGCACCTTCATGCAGAAGCTTTGTGACATCATAAGTTTGATATTGCAGCCGCTTACTGTAACTGGTCCAGCCTGGAGTAAAATAATGATCTCCCACCCGACTTCCGTTCAGCTGCAGTTCATACAAGCCCAAAGCAGTAGCATAAATCCTTGCACTTTCCACTGGACCTTTTACATCCACGAATGTACGAAGCTGTGGGCAAATCTCAGAATCTTGTGAAAAAGAGGCTGTAGGAGCGCTGATCCACTCCGCCTGCCAATTCCCTGCATCTAATAGTCCGGTTTCAAAAAATGCAACCTCAGACCAACCCGAGTCTATTGCATTCTGATTCCATGCCCGAACCCGATAATAATAACGCGTGCGAGCTTCCAGCAGCAGACCTTCAAGCTCAACATGGATCGATTGAGAAGACTTTACTTCCTCTGTATCCCATAGCTTGCCTTGAAAAAGCATATTCTCCGCCACTTGAATTTGATAAGCAGACTGCATGCAGTCCCTGTCATCTGAAACTAACTGCCAACTGATTCTGGGTCTGATCACATCAATTCCTAGCGGATTTTCTTTGTACTCACAACGAAGCTTAGTCATTGCGAACATATAGATAAAAACCTCCTTCTATAGCGACAAATTAGTCTTTGCCCTATAATTATAGCTGGGTTACCGCTTTCATCACCCGGTAAAAAGGACATCATATCCCTGCAATCATGCCATGAATCTGGAAGGGGGAATTCAATATGCAACGAACCACCGAGTTGTTCAAAAATGAAATTTTTTTTCAAAACGATCTGCATCTGCTCGTTAACCGCTATTCAGAGAACTTCCATGCCCCTTTTCATGCTCATGAATTTATTGAGTATTGCTATGTAGCTGAAGGAAGAGGTTTTCATCACCTTGAAAATGAGATCTTTCCCGTTAGAAAAGGAATGCTGTTCGTGATTCCTGTAGGTGCCCCCCATGTGTTCCGTCCAGCATCTTCTGATACTTTAGGGAATCGCCTGATCGTCTATAACTGCCTTTTTGATATGCAAATGGTGGAGCAATTAAATATCGTCCTTCAAGAGCCATCTATCCGGGAGCACCTAGCCACTCTTGGGAGTAGCAGCTCATCTTACTTTTCCGTCTCAGATCGAGATGGCTCTATTGAGCGCTTAATGCTGAATTTATATCATGAAATGTCGGTATCCGGTATGGGCTCCAAAACAATGCTTTACACCCTCTTAAGTCAATTAATCATAGCAGTGTACAGGCAAAAATACGGAGAAGATGACAAATCTACGATGGATATGGCAGACTTCACGCAAGTCATTCAATACCTAGAGCATAATCTGTCGGAAAAGATTACACTTGCCGAATTAGCCCGTATTTCACAGTGGAGCAGCAGGCATCTTCAGCGCATGTTCCACAAGCATACTGGCCAGTCCTTTGGGACCTACTTGAAGAATCTGCGAATGCATAAAAGCTGTGAATTGCTGCGTACTTCTGGACATAAAATTAATATGATTGCCGAGCTAGTTGGTTACCGTGACATCGACTCCTTTAACGCTGTATTCAAAAAAATAGTCGGCCAGACACCCATCGCGTACCGCAAGCTCTACAGATCATAAAAAAGCCGATGTCGTATGAACATCCATACAACATCGGCCCTATTAATTTATTGATTAGTGATCTGTTTAAGTAAAAACTCAACAAAATCAGTTGATTTAGTCTTACTGTCATCTTGTCCTAACGTTCCGACGATCATCTGATTTGAATGGATAGGGAGTTCTGTAGCAAAATCCGTATCTGTGATATCTATGCCAGTAATCAGCTCTTGACCACTCTCCGGGTTAGTCATACGTTTCAAACGGTTATCATCAAGAGGAAGTCCTGCGGATTTAATAAACGACTCCAGATTTTGCAGTCCCGACTGCTGGCCAATCCATTCAAAAGTAGCATCATCCATAATCAGGATATCCGGATGATCGGCTGCCAGCATCGCCATAGCCCGCTGCATATAGCTCATATCCAAGGCTCCACCGTCCGTCCCACCTGTTGAGGGTAGATAAACGATTTCTGCCTCCACTCTCTTCCAAGCCGGGTAACGTTTGATAATTTCTTGTTTTAGCTCTTCATTCTTACCTGACGAGTCCTGAGATTCATAGTTGCCTAGGAACATGATTCGAACATCTACCGGTGGGAGCGTAGCTTCATATTTTCTTTCCTGCCATTGATCATAGAGCGCTTTCCCTCCAAAGATAACTACCAGCAGCACGATAATAGAAATAATAGTGTGCGTTTTGTAGAGTCGAAAGAAATTCTCCGATTTACGTGCTACGCCGGACATGGCTCCCCACTTCTCCAGCCGCTTGTCCTCTGCTTCCTGAATCTCCTTCTGATCCAAGCCATCTAGGATGGTTTTGTAAGCGCGGAACTCCTCTTCATAAGCTGCAACCTCATCTTCAGTCGAATTCGATCGACGGCGTTTCAAATGCATATCTAACCTTTTGTTCAATTCCTCCCGGGTAACGTCTTCAGGCAAGTTCAAACGCTCATAGGCTTGCTTTAGCTTCTCATTCAAAATGATGTCTCCTTCCTGATGCTTTTCGTCATTTCAGATCGTTAATTTGGTTCTATGTATTGAATTCTTGTGGCAGTAAAAGTATGGGCTAAGCCGCAAAAAAAACATCGCAGGAACTCAAGTAAACTATATCATGTTGTGCTAGACGGTAACAAGTAAGCGTTTATCTAATCCAAACCATGCAGCTGCTTAAATTGCTCAGGACTCATCCCTGTCAATCTTTTAAACACCAAACAAAAGTAACTAGCATTATCAAAACCCACTAGCTGGGCAATTTCATACATTTTTTTATCGCGTCCATTAAACATAAGCTGTTTACTCAAATTGATACGTTGCTTATTGATATAGGTTACAGGTCGATCATGAATTGTTTTTTGAAAAAGTCTGCATAAATACTGTGGCGATACAGAAATAATCTCCGCCAGCTCCTTTAAAGGAAGCGTCCTATGCAGATTGCTCTCAATATAACGCAGCACCGGCTTAATTCGCTCCAATTCATGTGCCTCATTCAGAGGCGATACTAGCTTTCTTTTTAAATCCAGAAGCAATGCATAAAGATGTTTAGATCGTGCCAAATTAGTCTCCAGCTCATTGCTATCTGGCAGCATAAGGATTTGCTTTAGAGGATTGAGCCATTGATCTTCTTTTAATCTAGCAGGACCAGACTCGCGGATGCCCGCATAGAGCAGCATTTGACCAACCTCTCTGCCATTGAACGAGACCCATGATACCTTCCATTCCTTCCCACTGATAGGGGCATACGAATGAGGAATATCCGGGAACAAAAAGAACACATCCCCTGGACCCACGAGATATCGGTTCTCATGAATGATAAGCTCACCCTTGCCTTCGTGAATCTGATGTATTTGATAGTCTGGAAAGCCTGCAGGACGTATAGTTTCTGGCTGATGCTCCCAAAATCCAAGGGTTGTAGCATAAAGCGGCAGCATGATTACATCTTCTGTTTGGCAAAAAATAATTTTGCTCTCCATAAAAAGTCCTCGTTTCATATTTTGTTATCTGGGACTAAAATTCTTTTATTTATCCTAATATTACTTCAACTTATAATATGAATATAATAACATTACAATGATTATAAAGGAGATCAACTCATGCGAGCAAAGTTTGTCTACCAGCCACCTGCTAACGGTTATCCGGAATGGAATAACAACCCAGAGACTTTTGAATTAAATCGATTGGATGCACATGCCTCCATGATCCCTTACCGTAGTTTATCCCAAGCGCTAACTAACGATAAAAAAACCTCACCTTTCTACCAAACCCTCAATGGGCTTTGGAAATTCGCTTTTTCCGAAACACCGGATCAACGAATTGTGGATTTCTATAAAACCGATTTCGATTGCAGTACTTGGGATACCATTCCTGTACCGTCTCACTGGCAGTTCCAAGGTTATGACTATCCTCAGTATACAAATCTCCGGTATCCTTGGGCGGAATCCGAGCCAGAGCTTAAAGCCCCCTTTGCCCCAACAAAATATAATCCAGTAGGCTCTTATCTGCGAACCTTTACTGTACCTGAGTCTTGGAACGGTCAACCGGTGTACCTAAGCTTTCAGGGTGTTGAATCCGCTTTCTACGTCTGGGTAAACGGTGAACTTGTCGGGTACTGTGAAGATACATTTACTCCATCAGAGTTCGATATCACCCCATATTTAGTGGCAGGGGACAATAAACTAGCTGTCGAGGTTTATCGTTGGTGTGATGCCAGCTGGCTAGAGGATCAGGATTTCTGGCGCCTGAGCGGTATTTTTCGGGAAGTCTATCTTTATTCGGCTCCTTCCGTTCATATTGCTGATTATTTCGTCCACACAGATCTGGATGAAAACTTCGTACATGCGGATTTAAATGTAGATATCAAGGTGGAAAATTACTTTAACGAGCAAAGCCCATATACACTGCAAATGCAGCTTTACAATAAAGAGGGCCAGCCTGTTTGGGAGACTCCTATCTCCGCTACTGGTTCCTTTGAGCAAGAAGGCGTTCAACAGCTCAAGCTTTCTGCCCCGGTTGAACAGCCTTTTAAATGGAGTGCTGAAACCCCTTATCTTTATACCTTAGTCCTGTCTATAAATGACAGCGAAGGGCGTACACAAGAAACGGTCAGCTGTAAGGTTGGATTCCGCAAGTTTGAGATTAAAGACGGACTTATGAAGATCAATGGCAAAAGAATCGTGCTCAAAGGTGTCAATCGCCACGAGTTCTCTTGCGACACAGGTCGTGCTTTAGCCAAAAAAGATATGCTGCGCGACATCCAATTAATGAAAACACATAATATTAATGCCGTTCGAACCTCCCATTACCCGAATCAGTCTGTCTGGTATGAGTTATGTGATGAATACGGATTATATGTAATTGACGAAACCAATCTGGAAACGCACGGCACCTGGGCATACAGCCAAGAAGGATTGAATGACGGGAATGTCCCTGGAAGCAAACCGGAATGGCGGGCCAATGTCATTGACCGCTGCAACTCCATGATGCAAAGGGACAAAAACCACCCTTCAGTCATCATATGGTCTCTCGGCAATGAATCTTTCGGAGGCGACAATTTTATCGCTATGCACGACTACCTGAGAGAAATCGATCCTTCGCGGCCGGTTCATTATGAGGGAATCTTTCACTGTAGAGAATCGGAAGCAGCAAGTGACATAGAATCTACTATGTACATTAAACCGCAGGATGTTGAAAAATATGCGCTTAATAATCCTAAGAAGCCTTATATCCTCTGTGAATACAGTCATGCCATGGGCAATTCATGCGGTGGGCTGCACTTATACTGTGACTTGTTCGACAAATATGACATTGTTCAAGGTGCATTCATTTGGGATTGGGTAGATCAAGCCATTCGGACCCACACCTCCGAAGGAATTGAATATCTCGCTTATGGCGGGGACTTTGGTGAATCGCCTCATGACGGCAATTTTAGTGGCAACGGATTACTTTTTGCTGATCGTACGGTTACTCCTAAGCTCTTTGAGGTCAAAAAATGTTATCAGAATATTAAAGTAACGGCTGAAAATATCCTAGAAGGACTCTTCCAGATTCGAAATTCCTTCTTATTTACCAACTTAAAGGAATACGATCTCAAATGGGAAGTTCGTTTAGACGGAGTAACTGCGCAAGAAGGCTTGCTGAAGATCTCATGTGCACCAGGTGAGAGCATTTCATGCAAAGTTCCTTACGAGTTGGATTCACTGCGTGGCAATCATGAAGCAGTTCTGAATCTTTCCTTTATTCAGCCTTCAGCAACTATATGGGCAGAAGCCAATCACGAAATCGCTTGGGAACAGTTCATTCTGTCACCTCGTTTCGTAACCAGTACCTCAAAGACAACCGCAGAAACACTGCGTGTCAGCGAGCTTGAGAATGTTTTGAACGTACAAGGTGATAATTTCGAACTGAGCTTTAGTACCACTACGGGTGCTCTGAACTCTTATCGTTCCTCAGGCAAAGAACGTCTGCTTGAGCCTGTAAGACCTAACTTCTGGAGAGCAGTCACAGATAATGATTGTGGCAATAAATTGCCACAGCGGTGTGCAGTATGGAAGCAGGCATCGCATAAACAACACTTAATCAGCTTTACATTTAGAACCGAAGGCTCTCTCTGTTTCGTCTATGCCAGCTACCTTCTGGCTACAAGTCCGGATTCCACGCTTCGGGTCCAGTATGTGATTCGCGCTGACGGGACTTTAGAGATCACGCAAGAGCTGAGTCCAGGCAGCAGCGAACTGCCGGAAATCCCTGAGTTCGGAATGATGTTCGTTCTAGATGGAAGTCTTGATACCCTGTCTTGGTACGGCCGCGGACCTCATGAGAATTATTGGGATCGGCAAACCGGAGCCCCACTTGGACGTTACACAGGTAAGGTCAGTGATCAATTCACGCCTTATCTCAAACCTCAAGAGTGCGGCAACAAGACTGATGTCAGATTCGCTTCAATTACAGAGGGCAACGATGGATCAGGGTTCTATTTTGAAAGTGCAAACCCTATCGAAATTAATGCCCTGCCTTGGAAGCCTGAGGAACTGGAAGCCCATGACCACGTCTATAAATTGCCAGTCTCAAACAAAAGCGTACTGAGAGTCAACTACAAGCAAATGGGTGTTGGCGGGGACGACAGCTGGGGCGCACCAACCCACGAAGAGTTCACTCTGCCGGCTAATCGCCCGTACATCTTCCGTTTCACTGTCTCACTGCTCTAATCTCTTCCACTTATAAAAAAGGCCGTCTCTGGTTGGTTTCTACCACACAGGACGGCCTTCTTTTATTTATTTCACTGCTACTGTTCCTTGTCTGAATTCCGAAGGGCTTAAACCCACATTTTTTTTGAACTGTTTGGAGAAATAATAGAGATCGCTAAAACCAAGATCATGGGCAATCTCACCGACAGAACTTTGCGTCCCCCTCAATAGCTCCTTGGCCTTAGTTATCTTTTTTCTGGTGATATACTGTATGGGTGGAACTCCGATTTGCTGTTTAAATAGCCGGATAAAATAGTTAGGATGCATGTACGCAATCTCGGCAAGCTCGTGTATGGTGATATTACGCTCGATATGGGCGTCTATGTACGTTAATATTTTCGTTAATTTTTCGATCGAGCTTAGATTCTTAAAAGTGATTTCGTCTACATCTATGTTCATAATAAAATAAGAAAATAACTCCATTAACTTACTTTTGGCTAATAAATGAGCATACACCGCATCAGATTTCATATGACTCGTTAGGCTGCTGAAAATCTCTTGGATTACATGAGGATCTACTTCTCTGCATACATGACTTAACTCTAACATTTTGAATAGATTAATGTCTCCGACTTTTGCGCTGAAATGGCACCAATACTTCTCAAAGGGTTGATCACTTATGCAAGAATAAGATTGCTTAACTCCCTCAGGCATCAAAAAAAGCTGACCAGGCTTCGGATAATATTCTCGATCCCCAATCTTTAACCAACCCTCCCCATCGCAAATAAAATAAAATTTACTATAGTCAGGTGTATAGTCGAGATCTCTCCAGTCACGGCCACAAAGATTGTAATCAGCCATAAATAAATCAACCTTTAAATTGGATAAATAATTAGTAAGCAAAACATGGTTATCCATCCCTTACTCCGCCTTATCAGGTTAGTTTTGTACATCTAAAAGTTAATGTCCTACATTTTGATTCCCACATCCATTCACTACAATGAAGAAGAAATAAACGTTTGAAAGGATGATTGCAAAATGGTGGATAAAAGCAAATATTTAAAAGTAATCGAAGATACGATCGCAACTGGAAGATTCAAGGCCGATTGGGATTCACTAAGTCAATTTCAAGTGCCTACGTGGTATGAGAACGCTAAGTTTGGTATTTTCATTCATTGGGGCCTTTATTCTATTCCGGCTTTCGCCAATGAGTGGTATCCCCGAAATATGTATATCCAGGGTTCACGGGAATATGAACATCATCTTGCTACTTATGGCGAGCATAAAACCTTTGGTTATAAAGACTTCATCCCCTTGTTCAAGGCTGAGCATTTCAATGCTGAGGAATGGGCCAATCTCTTTAAATTATCAGGAGCCAAATACGTGATGCCTGTTGCAGAGCACCATGACGGCTTTCAAATGTATAAGAGCGCTTACTCTCACTATAACACATATGAGATGGGTCCCAAGCGGGATTTAGTCGGGGAAATGAAAGACGCTTTTGAGCAGCAGGGATTAGAGTTTTGTGTATCTTCCCATAGAGCTGAGCACTGGTTCTTCCTGTCTCATGGCAAGGAATTTGATTCCGATATCCATGAACCGCTTGTATGTGGAGATTTCTATTGGCCATCTATGCCCGAACCCGATCATCACGATTTATTCGGCTCCCCACCTAATCAAGAATTTCTGGAGGATTGGTTGATTCGCTGCTGCGAGCTGGTAGACAATTATCAGCCGAAAATCTTTTACTTTGACTGGTGGATTCATATAGCTGCCTTCAAACCCTATCTCAAAAAGTTCGCCGCTTACTATTACAATAAGGGAGAGGAATGGGGAACTCCGGTTGCAATCAATTATAAGCATGATGCCTTCATGTTTGGCTCAGCAATCCCAGATATTGAGAGAGGTCATTTCTCCGGGCTTAAACCTTATTTCTGGCAAACGGATTCAGCAGTAGCTAAAAATTCATGGTGTTATACACCGGAAAATGATTATAAATCTGCCGTAGAAATTATCAGAGATCTAGTAGATATCGTAAGCAAAAACGGCAACTTGCTGCTGAATATAGGCCCTAAAGCGGACGGCAGCATTCCAGCTCAGGATCAGGAGATTCTGCTTGGCATCGGAGAATGGCTAAAGGTGAATGGTGAAGCAATCTATGATACGTCCTACTGGCGCACCTTCGGGGAAGGCCCTACGGAGATTGTTGAAGGCCAGTTTACAGATGGGATCACGAAGATTTTCACCAATGAAGATATCCGCTTTACGGTAAAAGGCAGTTATCTTTACGCTACTGTTCTTGTCTATCCAAACAACGGAATAGTGCAAATCAAATCCCTTAAAGAAAACTCTGCTCACTTCCATGGGATGATTAAACAGATCAAAATCTTAGGTTTTGAAGAACAACCTGCATGGGAAAGAACCGATGAAGCCTTGGTTATAAAAACGACCTCGGTTCGCAGTGAGACTCCGGTTGTTCTGCGGATTGAATTGGATTAGAGACTTACAGACCTTCGTAACCTATAAAAAGAGTGTTCTTGCCCATCCAGCAGAGAACACTCTTTTATAGTTTTATAACCATCGATTTATATTAAAAGTAGGGTACCCTGACGTTTATTGTCTTCATTCTAGTCCTATGAGGATATCTCGCGCGTAATTTGTTGGACTCCAAAATAATGCGACCATGAAGCGGATGCTCCCTGGGGATTTTTAGTTGTGCAGCAATGACTTCACTTAGCCCGTGGTTTCGGATGTCCGCTTGAAGCTGTAAGGCTTCTGGATCTTTTTCATGATCAAAATAAAGTGCAGAGGCAATAGCTGAGACTAAATGTGAGGTCTCAAAACCAAGTTCATGAGCAAGCATTGCCGGTTTTACGAGTCGATCATTAGGTGAAAGCTTGCGAAGCGGGGAGCGGGCGACACGTGTAATTTTATCGTTAAAGTTGGGGTTAGTGAATCGTTCCATCATCTTTTCTATATACCGGTCATGTTCTATGGGCTTGAAGCCATATAAATGCACCAATAAGGCCCCTGTTTCCTTAAGCACCCCGTGAACACGAACTCTGATTTCGGGATCAGACATCGCTTCTTGAATGCTAGTATAACCTTCCAGGTATCCAAAATAGGCTGCACTGCAATGACCTGTATTCACAGTATATAGCTTCCGTTCGAGGTATGGCGCCAGCGAATCCACATAATGGACGCCTTTAATTTCATTGTAATTACCAATCATTCCACTGCGGGGAATAACCCACTCACTGAAGGGTTCAACGAGGATTTCAAGTGAATCTGTATTTTTCTGCATAGGTACAATCCGGTCCACCATCGCATTGGGAAAAGCGACATTGCGGTCAGCAAGTTCCTTGAAGGATTGCTTCATATGCCGATAAACTGATTTTTTCAACTTCTGACTGCTTCCAATCCCATTCTCACAGGCAATGATATGAAGAGGGTTGAGATTTCTGCTATTTTCAAGCCTTCGTTCGATGCCCTGCGCAATGGTCTCAGCAATATCTTTTAAAGCGGATATTCCGACGGCAGTTGTCACAATTTCAGCTTCTGCTATAGCTCTAGTAACGTCCTCAGTATCATTCAGATTGATTGCAGTAACATTATCAACAATAAAGCTGTCCCGGTTCTTGTTAGCTAGGGTGACAGGATATTGCCCACGTTTTTGCAATTGGGCAATTTTACTCTTATTTCTTCCGACGAAACAAACATTGTAACCGGAGTCCGACAACATAGGCCCAATAAAACCTCTGCCAATATTGCCTGCTCCAAAATGTACGGCTCTCAATTTGGTATCCCCCTTTAATTTGAACTTAGTTTCTCGGTTTCTCTATACGAAGCAACGTTGAGTAACTACATGATCAAATTCAAGAAGACTTAGATTATCAATTTTATGGTGCTGCTTATCGAATTCAAGAAAATTAGTAATTTCGTTAGGCGTCACAATGCAACGGATGCCAGCTGCTGCCGCTGCCTTAGATCCATTCGGTGAATCCTCGATAGCAACCGCCTCATCAGCTGTGATTCCAAGACAAGCTAACGTTTGGTTATATAGCTCCGGATCTGGTTTCACTTTTGCCACATGGTCGGCAGTCCGAACACATTCGAAATACTCGCGAATACCCAATTGATTCAGATATTTTTCCACCCATTCCAGTGAAGAACTTGAGGCCAGCCCTATGCGTAGTCCAGCTGCTTTGGCGGAATCAAGATAATGCTGAATGCCTGGTCGTATTGTTTCAAGCTCCATAAGTTTGCTGTGTCTCTGTTTAACAGCCTTACTGAACTCTTCTTTGTCAATCGCTAGCTTAAGATCAGTCATTAAATATTCATAAGGATTAAAACTGTTCAAGCTCGTGCCGATGCAGGTGGAATATTGTTCAAGCGTCAGATCCACTCCATATTCTGCATAAGCCTCGTTAAATGCGGTGTACCAAGCAGTCTCCGTGTCGATAATCGTTCCGTCAAAATCAAAAATAATTCCTTTGATCACAATCAACCATCTCCCTCGTATTATGTTTGGTTAGAATATCTTACGCAAAACCTTCTGCATATTCTACAAAAAGCTATTTCGGCTTGCGTTTGACTATAAAAACCATAACAAAGCCCTTCTACTGACGTCAAGCACGGTAGATAACATGCCACGTAATGATAACGATTACAATCAATGTGGACAAACCTGGATTTTTTCATCACCTGAACTTCTTAATACATAACAGTAATCAGATTCAAAAAAACACCACAATCCTATGTGCTTCAAGGGATTCCTTTGCCAAGTTTATTATGAAGACAAGCTCCCTCTCTTTCTCTCGATTGCTGTTATTTAGAGTATTTTTCCAAGCAGCTAAAAATAATTCAAAATAATTTTAAACACATCCTTTTTACTTGATTGTACAAATCAAATTACGGGGTTATTTTTTGTCCATTGAGTAAAAAGAGGCTTTAATTTATGATAGTTTTTAATCGAGAATGATTATCATTATTGGTGGTCGTTACATATAATAGGGAGGCAATAAGATATGAACAAGGTACGACAGTCCTTCGCTGTGGTATGTGTACTATTTTTGCTGAGTACATTGCTACTGGCGTGCGGAAACTCAAAGGAACAATCCTCTGCCAATAGTACGGCAAACGCAACCGGGAACTCTTCCGCTGCAACCGCAGTACCTTCAGCAGAACCCTCAGATAGCAGTACAGATGAAGCAGCAGCGACTACTCGTTCCTATACAGATTACATAGGGCATACTGTAGAGATTCCGGTGAATCCGCAGCGAATTATCTATTCTGGAGAAACTTATGGCGATTTGCTCGCACTTGGTGTGCAGGCGGTAGGTTATCCTCTTTCTATGGGCGAAGGCCAGGTTTTTGAAGATCAATTACAAGGTGTGGAGGATGTAGGCTTCCCTATCAATCTGGAAAAAACATTGGAGCTTCAGCCTGACCTGATCATCTATGCGGGCACAGATGAAGCTGATTTCGAACAGCTCTCCAAAATTGCACCCACTATAATATTTGATACCTTTGCCCCACTCCAGGAACGTATGCTGGACATTGGTGGAATTGTTGGGAAAACGACTGAAGCAGAAGCATGGCTTGCGCAGTATAAAACCGCTGAAGAGAACATGTGGAAGCAATTGAAATCCGCAGGCATGAAAGAGGGCGAATCGGCTGCGGTCTTCACTTATTATCCAGGAGACAGACTGTTTATAATGGCAGCAACCGGACTTTCACAGGTACTCTATGGGGAGAATGGCTTCAAGGCAACTCCAGCTATTCAGAAGATCCTTGATGAAGGTAAAGGGTTCCAGGAAGTATCCATGGAAGTCCTGAAAGAATATGCCGGAGACCGGATATTCCTCTTGACTCCAGTGGCAGAAGAAGCAAAACAATCCACAGAGAATCTATTAAAGAGCCCTATCTGGAAGAGCCTTCCTGCCGTCAAGAACGGATATGTCTATACACAAGACATCATGAAGACTTCAAGTGATGCGACAACAAGAGAATGGCTGCTTGGCGAAATTCCACAGCTATTGAATATGAAATAACCTTCTGTGATGAAGAGTTTAACACAAGGCTGATAAAAAACTGCAAGAAGCATGTCAACAGCTGTTGATATGCTTCTTTTTTTTATATACAATGAATTCATTGATAATCATTCTCACCAAATGAACGGAGGCTGAACCCATGCTGCATACATCATCGTCCTGCCCCCCACTCCACTCTCTGCTATTTCAGCTAAACGAGGCCGAACTGATGATTCAAGCTGCCGATTCAAGCTCTATAACGCGTACAACCCAGGACTATACCCTTCTCATATTTACTGGAGGGAACGGACAATTGAACCTCGATGATCAAAGCGTGATACTAAGTACGGATAAATGTTATCTACTATCTCCTGGAATCTCCTATAGTACGGACAACCAGGAGCTGACGTTGTATTATTACCTCATCACCTTTACAGCAATTTATACAACCGAGCATCCTAAACGATATTCTGGAGAGCTGCTTTCCGGCAGACGGGAGTTAATTGTGCACCCGTTCACCAAGGTAATCCGACTAGTCGAAGACCTGCTCATGAACAGGAATAACACCGATGATGTACAACAATTCAAGCGACAATTAAAATTCCAAGAATTGCTGCTGCTACTTTTTGAGCATAATTACCCTTCCAAACACCTGCCAAGTCCTACGGAATCCGTAGAAAAGACCATAACATTCATTCAGGAGCATTATACAGAGAGTATCACCGTGAAGCAGTTAGCTGAACTGGCGGGAATATCAATCTGGCAATATACACCGATCTTTCAGCAGCTTACGGGTAAAAAGCCGCTTGAATACCTGACGGATCTGCGCATTAATCATTCCAAACGATTCCTGCAGGAATCGACTGAACCACTGCGGGAAATCGCCAGACTGGTCGGCTTCTCGGACGAATACTATTTCAGCCGCCGCTTTCGGCAAAAAACCGGAGTTACACCCGGACAATATGCACATCAGCAAAGTCGTAAGCTTACCGTCAAGGATTGGACGGGTCATGAGGTGGAGATTCCAGAGCGAGCGAAACGTATTGTCTATCATGGCGAAACACTTGGCGACCTTCTCGCGTTAGGCGTAAAGCCTATCGGTGGAGATGAAGCGTTCGCCCGGAACAGCGTCTATAAACATCGGCTTAAGAAGCTCGCCAACGTCGGGTTTCCACTGGACCCGCAGTTGACCGCTTCCCTAAACCCAGATTTGATCATTTTGGCAAATAGTGATGAAAGAGCCTACAGAGCAGTTTCTGGTATCGCTCCGACACTCACCTTTGATTCCTTTGCGCCTCTCGACAACCGAATGCGGACATTAGGCAGTTGGCTAGGTAAACAGCGCGAAGCCGAAGCATGGCTGGAGTCATTCACAATCAAAAACGCTGCCATGTGGCAGCAGCTTTACACGACAACCCTTCAAGTTGGAGAAACCGCCTCTGCTTTGGTCTATGATCATGGAGATCATCTATATGCTATGGGAATGTCCGGATTCTCCACTGCGCTTTATGCCCCATGTGGTTTACAACCGACCGAAGAGATCCAGGCCATATTGGACGAAGAGTTAGGGTTCGCCGAAGTTGATCCAACGCGACTGCCTGCCTACGCCGGAGATCATATCTTCATGCTCATTCCGGAACGCAAAGACTCGCGAGCTGCGATGGAACGATTACTAGACAGTTCACTTTGGAACAGTCTCCCGGCAGTACGTCAGGAACATGTTTATCTGCTCGACGGAAGCAAATGGAACTCTAGTGATGCGTTAACCCGGGAGAAGCTGCTAACGCTGTTGCCAAAACTACTCGGCGGAAGTAGCGCTAGCAATTAAAGGTGAATCTAGGATTCTCTTTTGACTTTTCAAAACTTCATAGGGTATACTTTATCTACGCTTAATTTCCAACTTTTACAGTTGAAAAGCGGGGGAACCAGTTAATTGGGGCGAATCATTGAGCATTAGAATGTAGGGTACCATCTTACCCGAGTCCGTCAGCTAACCTCGTCAGCAGTGGATGGGTCTGCTTTTCATGTTATTTACATAACCAGAGACCCTTGCTAAGGGTCTCTTTTTGTGCTTTTTTTGGACCCTGCTGGCAGTAGATTGGCCTTTGACACTAAGGCTCCCTCATTTCTCACACTACGAGACAAAGGAGAGATGTACGTGCAAAAGGTAAAGTACTTCACGGATATTAACAAAATAGCTATGTTGTCTGAGCTGGAAAAAGAGAATCTGAAAGAAATTACGGACAAATTTGTTTTTCGTGTAAATGACTACTATCTGTCTTTAATTAACTGGGATGATCCAAATGATCCCATCCGTAAGCTGGTTATTCCTAACGAAGGTGAACTGCTGGAATATGGGCGCTGGGACGCCTCCGATGAGGACACGAATTATGTGGTACCTGGTTGTCAGCACAAGTATAGAACAACTGCACTGCTGATTGTATCCGAGGTCTGCGGGGCTTATTGCCGCTACTGTTTCCGTAAGCGTCTGTTCCGAAATGACGTGAAAGAGGCGATGGCTGATGTCTCTCCGGGCTTGGAGTATATCGCAAAGAATCCGGAGATTAACAACGTACTTCTTACGGGCGGGGACAGTTTAATTCTCTCCACACCGAAGCTAAGATCCATTATTGAAAATCTAAGAAGCATTGAGCATGTTAAGATCATTAGACTAGGTTCCAAAATTCCCGTATTTAATCCGATGCGGATCTCTGAAGACGAAGAGCTGCTGGAGCTGATTCGTACTTACTCTACCGAAGACAAACGAATCTATGTTATGGCGCACATCAATCATCCTCGTGAAATCACACCTGAAGCCAAAAAAGCATTTAAAGCTCTCCACAACGCAGGGGCAATTGTCGTAAATCAGACCCCCATCCTCAAAGGCATCAACGATGATCCCGTTATTTTAGGGGAACTACTGGACCGGCTTTCATGGGCTGGCGTTACACCCTACTACTTCTTTGTGAACCGGCCCGTAGCCGGAAACCGAGATTTCGTATTACCGCTCGAGCAAGTCTATCAAATTGTAGAAGAAGCCAAAGCCAGAACCTCAGGACTTGGCAAAAGAGTACGCTTATCCATGAGCCACACCTCAGGAAAAATAGAAATTCTCGCCATTGATAACGGGAAAGCCTATCTCAAATACCATCAATCCAGAGATCAGGAATACGGAAAATTTATGATTCTAGATTGTCCAAAGGACGCCGAATGGTTCGATGACCTGCCTGGGAATGAGCAATATTGGACCCCACCTGTGAAAAAAAACGATGCTATTATTTCTGTTAATGATTTATCAGGCGAGCCTGCGGATTTAATCTGTAAATAGATTAATCAGCTCTGTCAGACTCTGTCATAGGATATTTCTTCATCACCAACAACAAAACTCCTCCCGCCCAAAATTAGCCCGAAAAAATCTATGATATAATCACGCTGTAACACGAAATGGACTAATGGGTGGGAATGCACACATGAAATTGGAACGATTGATTTCTATGATCTATAAACTATTGAACCACGAAGTTTTATCTGCCTCCAAGCTGGCTGAAGAGTTTCAGGTTTCCCAGCGAACAATCTATAGGGATATCGATGTGATTTGTGCCGCTGGCATCCCGGTCGTATCGTATCAGGGTACTAAAGGTGGATATGGCATCATGGACGGATATAAAATGGATAAAAGCCTGCTCCGTTCGTATGATGTCACTTCTCTGATTACTGTACTTAACAGTCTTTCTTCCGTGTTTGAAGATGAGCATACGCAAGGAACCATTGAACGGCTGCAAACGATTGGAACGGAGCCACAGACCTCTAGTCTCGCGGTGGATCTTGAAACCCGGCGTACGGATCCTGACGCACTTCCTCTTTTACGTGCGGCTATTGCGGAACGAAATGTTGTCCGTTTTGATTACATCAGTGTAAAAAATGAACGTACAACCCGTGAAATGGAACCAGTAAAGCTTCATTTTAAATATAGCAACTGGTACATCTATGGTTATTGCCGGGCTCGGCAGGACTATCGGGAGTTCCGACTTTCCCGGATGCTGAATTTGTTCCTGACGCAGGATACCTTTCATTCGCAACATGAGGTACCCAAAGAGGCCGGCTGTTCAAACAGGGCAGATCAGGTGGAGGAAATAGTGATCCGGGTAGGCCCTGAGGCTTTGGCAGAAGCTTTGGATCAGTTTCATCAAGTCGACAAGGAATTTCATTCCGATAAAAGCATGACGATGCGAATTCCTGTGTATAAGCCATTGGAAGCACGTTGGCTTTGGTCCATTCTGCTGAGTTTTGGCAGCGGCGCCGAAGTCCTCGAACCCCCTGCATTGCGAGGTATTTTAAAAGAGCAGCTTCAAAACACACTCAAACTTTATGAAGAAGTATGACAGTCTGATGTCATACTTCTTCTTTTATATTAACTACAGTAACAAAAAACAAATCCATGACCATTCAAAAGGAGAATGTACGAATGACAAATTATCCAGTAGAAATGTTTAAATACCACACATGGGCAAACCAAACTATCCTGGGGAGAATCAAGGAACTCCCGCCTTCTGTGCTAAGTCAAGAAGTGAACAGCTCATTTCCCACCATCGCTCATGCCCTTAGCCATATCTATGCGGTTGATACGATGTGGTATCTTGTATTAACAGGCACTGCCATGCCAGAGGCTTTTCAACAAAGTATCCCGCTAAATTTGAGCATTCTAGATTCTGTGGATGAATACGTAAATATCTTTGCCCAGCTATCAGAACAATACAAAGCATGGTTACACAACCAATCCGATTTGGAGCAAACCATTCTGCTTGACAATCCATTCGCCGGAATCCGCCAAACACGCCAATCAGAAATTGTGTTGCAAGTCGCCAATCACGGGACTTATCATAGAGGCAATGTATCTACTATGTTACGGCAGTTAGGCCATGCTTCCACCATGAATGACTATGCTCTTTTTTGGTATCAGGTTCCTGCGGAAGCTATTTAATCTCGGATGGGCAAGACGCTCCACTCCATACCTAGAAAGGAAATTGTATTTTAATTATGGAGATTGAAAATCTAATTACAGTGAAAACGAGAGAAGATTTAAGAGTTTGGCTGCAGGAGAATTGTAAGACTGAACAATCTTGTTGGGTATTCGTTAGTATGACGCCAAACCCAGAAACGTTGCTATATTTGGACGTAGTTGAGGAATGTTTGTGTTTTGGATGGATCGATGGAGTGAAAAAGAAAATTTCGGAAACGGAGCTGGCGCAAAGACTCTCTCCCCGAAGCAACAAAAGCTCTTGGACTGAATTGAATAAAGAGCGTGTCCGCCGCCTCGAAAAGCTGGGGTTAATGAGTGCTGAAGGAAAACGGGTACTTCCTGATATGAACCCTGATTCTTTTATAGTAGATAAGATTATAGAGCAAAGGCTAAAAGAGGACAGGCAAGTATATGAGAATTTCACGGCCTTTCCAGCCCTTTATAAAAGAGTTCGGATCGACACGATCCAAAGCAATAAACATCAGCCAGATTTATTTAAGAGTAAATTAGACAAATTCATAGCAAACACTAAAGAAAATAAAATGTACGGGCAATGGCATGATAATGGACGTCTGCTAGATTATTAAGCTGCGCTAGATGCATGATCTCCTGCTGAGGCTTTCGGACTCCAATGACGCTATTTACTAATTTATCGCCTTTTCAGCAACTCATCGGACTCCAGCGCAGCTATTTCTTAGAAACAGGCTCTTATACGGTGATTTTTCCGCCATTAGGAGCTATGCGGTCCGATAATACTCCAAATGGCGGATTTTCCTGCTTATAAGGTGTGCTGGGTCCGATACGCCGAAGAATGATCATTCGCTGGGTCTATTGCTACTGTTACTGCTACTGTTACTGTTACTGTTACTGCTACTGTTACTGTTACTGCTACTGTTACTGTTACTGCTACTGTTACTGCTACTGTTACTGCTACTGCTACTGCTACTGCTACTGCTACTGCTACTGCTACTGCTACTGCTACTGCTACTGCTACTGCTACTGCTACTGCTACTGCTACTGCTACTGCTACTGCTACTGCTACTGCTACTGCTACTGCTACTGCTACTGCTACTGCTACTGCTACTGCTACTGCTACTGCTACTGCTACTGCTACTGCTACTGCTACTGCTACTGCTACTGCTACTGCTACTGCTACTGCTACTGCTACTGCTACCATGATCTCCTGCTGAGGCTTTCGGACTCCAATGACGCTATTTACTAATTTGTCGCCTTTTCAGCAACTTATCGGACCCCAGTGCAGCTATTCCTTAGAAATGGGCTCTTATACGGTGATTTTTCCGCCAATAGGAGCTATGCGGTCCGATAATACTCCAAATGGCGGATTTTCCTGCTTATAAGGTCTGCTGGGTCCGATACCGCCGAAGTATGATCATTCGCTGGGTCTATTGCTACTGTTACTGCTACTGCTACTGCTATTGCTACTGATACCATGAT
Source organism: Paenibacillus sp. FSL H7-0943 (assembly GCF_037963265.1). NCBI lineage: Bacteria > Bacillati > Bacillota > Bacilli > Caryophanales > Paenibacillaceae > Paenibacillus > Paenibacillus sp. FSL H7-0943. The sequence goes on along the minus strand of NZ_CP150148.1, from coordinate 2,550,956 downwards.
CTCCTGCTGAGGCATTCGGACTCCAATGACGCTATTTACTAATTTATCGCCTTTTCAGCAACTCATCGGACACCAGCGCAGCTATTTCTTAGAAAGGGGCTCTTATACGGTGATTTTTCCGCCATTAGGAGCTATGCGGTCCGATAATACTCCAAATGGCGGATTTTCCTGCTTATAAGGTCTGCTGGGTCCGATACCGCCGAAGTATGATCATTCGCTGGGTCTATTGCTACTACTGCTATTGCTACTGATACCATGATCTCCTGCTGAGGCTTTCGGACTCCAATGACGCTATTTACTAATTTATCGCCTTTTCACCAACTTATCGGACCCCAGTGCAGCTATTCCTTAGAAACTGGCTCTTATACGGTGATTTTCCCGCCAATAGGAGCTATGCGGTCCGATAATACTCCAAATGGCGGATTTTCCTGCTTATAACGTCTGCTGAGTCCGATACGCCGAAGCATGATCATACGTTGGTCTCCTGAGTCCGACACGCCGAAGAATGATCATTCGCTGGTCTGCTGAGTCCGATACCGCCGAAGCATAGTCTTTCGCTGTCTTTCGCTGTCTTTCGCTGTCTTTCGCTGTCTTTCGCTGTCTTTCGCTGTCTGATGCTACCGTATCCTAATCATCTGCGGATCAAACACCATTGACTCATGATCATCTCTTATTCCGAAAGTGCTAAGTACGCGCGAATGAGATTGGTTCAGACGTTCAGACGAAGTTTAGAGTTGAGAGCAGAGGTTTGGTTTAAGTTCAAAAAAAGAGAGGTACCCTAGCCATTTTCATGGCTTTGGGCACCTCTTTTATTAAGTTACAGCCCTTCAGCCAGAATCCGTTTCAGGAACATCCCTGTGTAGGATTCCCGCACTTCAGCAACCTGCTCCGGTGTACCTTCAGCTACAAGCTTACCGCCCACAACGCCACCTTCAGGGCCAATATCAATCACCCAGTCGGACTCCCGAATCAGCTCTAAGCTGTGCTCCACAACTACGACAGTATTTCCCGTATCAACCAATTTGCTCAATAAGGTATGGAGCTGCTTGATGTCTGACGGATGAAGGCCTGTTGTTGGTTCGTCAAGCAGATAGAGCGTATGGTTTTTGGAAGGTTTGCTCAGCTCTTTAGCCAGTCTAATCCGTTGCCCTTCACCACCGGATAAGGTTTTGACAGATTGTCCCCATTTAAGGTAACCGAGACCCACCTCACACAATGTCTCGATAATCCCCGCCATTTTGGCTTCCGACTTAAGAATCGGCAAGCTTTCCTGTACGGACATGTCCAGCAGATCCGAGATGGAATATCCATCATATTTCACCTGGAGAACCTCATCCGTAAATCTTCTCCCCTTGCATGCGTGGCATTTAACCTCCAGATCGGGTAAGAAATTCATGTCTACAGTCAGCACCCCAAGACCCTGACAGGTTTCGCAGCGTCCACCCGGTGTGTTAAAGGAAAAATGCTTGGAGGTCAGTTTTCTTTTTTTCGCCTCCGGCAATGCAGCAAACAGCTGGCGCAGATGTGTGAATACATCTGTATATGTCGCTACATTAGAACGCAACATTCTACCCATGGGCGATTGGTCAAAGATCACTATATTTCCAACCTGATCTAAGCCCGCAATCTCCGCACAGCCTATTTGCTCATGTTCTTTCGCACTGCCTTGCGCAAGAATATCAAAGACTAGTGTCGACTTGCCTGAACCCGAAACCCCAGTTACAGAAACTAGACAATCTAGAGGGAATGAAACCTCCGGGATATCAATATTCCGGTACTGTGCCTGTCGGATGGTGATTTGTTTTCCGTCACCTTTCCGGCGAACGTATGCAGCAGTCTTATTACGCTCTTCTCTAAGATAGGCTCCCGTAACAGAAGTCTCGCTTGCCATCAAATCCTCAATGCTGCCCTCGCCAACAACTTGCCCTCCGTCCAGACCAGCACCCGGACCCATATCAATAATATGATCGGCAGCGCGCATCATCTCAATATCATGCTCGATAACGAGCACCGTATTACCCAAATCGCGCAGCTCCTGAAGCACACGAATGAGGCCAACAGTATCCCGCGGATGAAGCCCGGTCGTCGGTTCATCTAGAATGTATAACACTCCAGTCAGACCTGACCCCAGCAATGAGGCAAGGCGCAGCCGCTGTGCCTCTCCACCAGAGAGGGAGACCGTCTGACGGTTCATGGAAAGATAACCAAGACCAACATCGATAATCCGTTTTAGTCGGGTAGGCATATCGTGAAGGATGGGTTCAAGCAGATGAAGTCCCTCGGCGGGCAAAGCCGCCTGCAAGCCTTTCGTCCACTCGTAAACATCGCTTAATGGCCAATCCGATAGCTCCGTAATCGATGCGCCAGCTACCCGAACGAGACGAACTTCTTTTTTTAGGCGAGCGCCAAGGCATTCTGGGCATTGCTGCTCATGAAAAAATCCGCCGTCTTTTTCCTGTGTACCAGCTTCTCCTTCCTTCTCCTTGTATCGCCGCCACAAACCAGGAATGACGCCTTCAAATTTGGTGCCTTGAATCGGCTTAACATTGGGAAAATGGCGCTTAAACGCCTCACTTTCCACTCCGTAATATAACAAGTCGCGCTGAATTTCGCCGTAATCTTTTAAGGGCTGATCCGGGTCAAACTCAAAGCCAAAATGCTTGCCAGCAGCCACTAATATACGCATCTGTATATCACGATGAACACCATTCAGCGAGGCCACCCCACCCTCACGCATACTAAGCTCTGGATTAAACACCGCCGCTTCATTTATAGTTGCCACAGATCCAACACCACCGCAGGCTTCACAAGCTCCCTCCGGCTTATTAAAAGAAAAGTGGGACATGCCCAGCTTCTCAAGCTCAGCTCCGCAATGCGGACAACCCATCGTTTGACCATGCATTTCCTCGTCTTCCTCGATCAGCAATCCCCTCGCTTCAAAAGAAGGTGGAATGCTGCCACTACAGGAAGGGCAAACCCGCTCGCCTAATCTGGAAAAGATAAACCGGACAAACGTATAGATGTCGGTGACTGTCCCAACTGTCGAACGGGGATTACGATTGGTGACATGTTGTCCAACACTAATGGACGGAGACAGTCCAATAATAGACTCCACCTTTGGTTTGCTGATCGTATCTGACGTCATGCCCATGGAATCCAAATACTGTCTTTGGCATTCCCGCTGAAGTGTATCCATAGCTAACGTCGATTTCCCTGATCCCGAAGGTCCTGTCAGGACAACTAGCTTATACTTAGGAATCGTGAGCGAGACATTTTTCAGATTATTCTCTCTTGCCCCTTTAATAACAATAGTCTCTTTCACATCTATTCCCCTCTCAACTCAACCTACTGGTTCGTAATTATATCTTCTATCCATATGGTTCCCCAAAGCTGTTGTATTGCAATTATTTTGCAAAACATTTCTAATTTCGATAGAATGTATTTGATAAATCACAAAATTTTCGAATAACTTTATAATCTAATATCTTGACTATCAAGATATAATTATTTTAAAAGGAGCGTTATCTTTTGTCAAGCCACGAACAACCTACACCAGAGCAGGAACAATTCACCTTGCTTATGCGCAGTTTGGGAAACCGAACGGTATTGTACCAACAAAATGTAGCCGCCTCACTTGGGTTATACAATAATGATTTCTTATCTATAGATATTCTACGGGAGAAAGGTCCTATCACTGCTGGAGAACTGTCTAAATTAACCGGTCTGACCACAGGCAGTGTTACGGCATTAATAGACCGGCTCGAAAAAAATGGCTATGTCCGCAGACAAAATGACCCGAATGACCGCCGTAAAGTGATTATTGTGCCATTATATGAGAATAAAGATGATGTCATTAATACGTACCAACCGCTCCATACCGCCATGGTTAAGCTCGCAGCTTCTTATACGGATGAAGAGCTCGCCCTTATTTCGCAGTTTTTAGGCCAAGCAAGTGCAGTTCTGGAAGAGCAGATTGATCAGCTTGGATCCACTGCGCGCGGCAAATCTTCTTCCTAAGATACGCATTTATACAAAAAGGACGATATCCAAAAGTCATACGACTCTCTGGATACCGTCCTTTTTCATTTATTTTCTAATACCAATCGTTACAATTTCGCATGGACCGATCTGTAAGTCAAAGCTACCTTTCTCATCACTAGTGACTGGGTGGCTCTCCTCTTCTAGAATCGTCGTTTTATAGAAATACTGCTGCGGAATAATCGAATGGAAGGCCAGGTTGGTGTTCTGCTGACTCATGTTGTACCAACGCAGCAGTATGTCTCCAGTCTGCTCGTTCATTTTCAGTGAAGAAAATGCGAGTTCCCTACTCTCCCAATCAAATGGAGTATACACCGGCGCAACCACGCCTGCATGTACATCTGTCGGGCATACAATCCACGGAACCTGGAATTGGTAAGCTTCAGCATAAGCACCAGAAGTTATACCCTCACCTGTGTGCGGGATTAGCTCCATACGAACAACGTGCTCTCCAAGACACTGCGCTTCTGGAGTAGGGAATAGCCCCCAGTCACCAAGTTCGCCAACAGAACGTAGCAGTGTAATCGCAATAGTGTTACGCCCATCTCGCAGCACTTCATATTCATTTAATCCAAAATTAGCGACGGTTAGACCCGCTTTCCCATCACTAATATCAACAAAGGCTTGCTGATGTTGCGTGTTACTCGGATTCTTCCATTCTGTGGCTGGTTCAATATTCCGCTCAGCAACCTCGAACATCGAATCTACACGATGCGTGGCAGCGTTCAAATCTGTTGGAAACAGTATACGAATCCGGTGATCTTTGGCCTGGTTATCTATTGTCGTTTCGATATGCAATCCCTTTCCGCCCCGCTCCAAGGTGATTACAGTACGAAGTTTTAGAATGACTGTGTCACTACTGCGCTGAGCTTTGCGCTCCGGATAGTAAACCAGTGCACGCTGCTCCTCATCCAGCTTATCATCTGCCGAGGCTGGAATCTCCCAGTTATGGTTAATTTCTATAGCGGCGCGAAACGATGTATTTTCCAGTACACAAATGTTAGCCTTCAGTCCTTTAGTCGTCAAAGCTTGTTCGGCCTCTGGCTGTTTGTACATATATTCATTGCCGATATCCCCAGTGTTTTCATATACGCCAAGATCGTTATAGGTCACTCCACTAGTTTTGTCACTTAGCATAAACGAACCATCATCATTAATGACTATCTTGATAACGTCATTTTCCAGCACCCGATCTCCATATAGCAAAGATTCAGCGGCTATTGGCAGTTTTGCATCTGCTCGGCGAACCCAAGCATATGATCGAAGACCTAGCGCAGGAACTTCTACGGCTTCAAAGGTAAGTCTTACCCGGCGGCACATATACGGCTGACGGAACTTATCATCTGGCAAATCATAACCAAACTGAAGCCCCAAGTCCTCCAGCTGGCAGGCAATGTTATTCCCTTGATCGTCTACTAACACACGACCGTGCAAGTCAATTCCAGTCATACGGCTAGCCGTTTCTTCCAGAGAGAATCCTTCTCGCAAATATAGACGCGCCACATCAAGTTCTACGCTCACAGTACCCGTGCGACTCCAACCCGTCATATTCATCGCTACTAATGGAAGCACGTCTTCACCATATGTGGTAAACCCGGACGTATCCACAGCTTCTGCAATCACTCGTTTACTATCCTCAACAATGGTCTCTGCCACATGACGGCTTTTGTCAAAACGGGTGACCATCTCACGGTGTACCTCATCCACGCTGCATCCACAAATACTATCATGCGGATGATTCTGCATTAATGTCTTCCATGCATAGGTGAACAGATGATGGGGGTACTCTTTGCCCAGTAAATGTGCGAACGAAGCAAGTGGCTCGGCCAACTTTTCAAGCAAGATTTGCCCTTCCTGATTCATCTGTTTCAAATAGACACGAGCAGACGCGGTATTCACTAACGTACCCCATCCATCGGTATGCTGGCTCCGCAGTTCGCCCTTTACAGTCGACAGATTGCTACGATCCATTACACCCTCTAGGGCCTTAAGGTAATCAGGAAAGTTCGAATGAATGAACTCCATATCTGGATACAACCACTTCGCAGTTTCGATAGCCTCTGGCAAATCCAGTTGAGCCGGCTGATGATCGCAACCATTCATGAACAGCAGCTCACCTGTAGAGGCAAACTTCCGCGCATCTGCCAGCTTTTTCTCCCAGAACACTTTGGCTTCTGCTTCATTTACAGGCACTTCGTTTCCGTTAGAATACCAATTGGCAAATAGAATGCCGAGCACTTTTGATCCATCAGGGCCTTCCCAAATCAGCTCCGAGAATGAGGATTCGTAACCTCCATCCGACACCGTATTATTGAATCCAGTGGGCTTCACACCTCTTCCAAAAAAGGCATTATTGATGCCGGATTGCAGCATTAATTGTGGAGTCTGGCCGACTAGACCAAAGGTGTCCGGAAAATAACCGATTTTGGAGGGTTCCCCGTAACGCTTCGAATCCTGATGGCCAATCTGCATATTACGAACATTGGCCTCCCCACTAGTAAGGAACGCATCCTGCAAAATATACCAAGGTCCTATTAGAAGGCGACCTTCCGTAATATATTTCTGTAGCCGCTCTTGATTTTCTGGACGTACCTGAAGATAATCTTCCAGAATAATCGTCTGTCCATCCAGATAGAAACTCTTAAATTCGTTATCCTCATCCAACCGGTTCAGTAATTCATCAACCAGTTTCACTAAGCGTACATGATGCTTCTCATAGGGAAGATACCATTCCCGGTCCCAGTGTGTATGGGAAATGATATGGGCTGTCTGAGGGCTAATAGATTGTTTTGAACTTTCCAAAGTGAAGACCTCCTTATATGCAATGCGTTCTATCTACCAAGATGCTTAATGTAGAAGATGTGGATAATTGACATGAATCTCGACTTCCTGCGGGCGATAAACACCAAGCAAATCTCCTTTACTATCCGTAGCAAAGAGAACAGAACGTTCCTGTTCCAACACGAACGAATAAGTTCGGCCAGTGGCTGAATCCTTCACCTCGATCTTTGCATCTTGGGCATATTCCGACACGAAGGTAAAAAGTGCACCCGTAGCAAAGCTCAGTTTTCGTCCGTAGATACCCGCTAAGTCCCCACCACTAATCCATTCAAAATCACGTTCCACAAAAGCAGCATTAACCGCGTAGCGGTAAAGTGCAGCCGTAGTATCCCTACGCTCACTCAATTCAACTGGCAGTGGACTCCATAGGAGTCGACCCTTGCCCAGCGGAAGGTTCACGACAGTGTCTATAGTAGAACTTCCACCATTTTTTTGAATGATCGTTTCCTTCGTCACCTCAGCTATCCGGCGGTGGCCGAAAGAGACAGGCAGTACTTGACCTTGAAGCATAAGCACTTCTTCGCGGCGCACATTACGCAATTCACGTTTGCCAAGAATATTACTCAACCGATCCGAAGAACGCCAGTAGGCATCAATGCCTAACGGTCCAGTGGCAAGCAATACCGCTCCTGTCTCTTCAACGATATGTAACAACCGTTCCATCGCTGCATCAGCGAAGTTATGCGCGCTTGGCAGTATAATCAGCTTCGCAGGGTTCTTCTCCAAATCATCTAGGTGGTATTCAGAAGCCCCCCGAAAAGACATCTTGAGCTCATAAGACAGAATGCGGGTAAGCTCTGCTGTAGACGCAAAAGCCAACTTTCGATTAGAGAAATCATTCGAATAAGGGAACACCACCGCAATCTCTTCCAATTTCCGATTACCAAATATATCACGGATACCTTCTATAAACTTCCCGAAATCATAAGATACGTCTGCCTCAGGCTTCTCGGTTCCATCCGCTCTCAGCGCTCCGATATGGGACTCATTCGCATTATCCATATAGAAATTCGTATTCCAGATCCAGTGAATAGCTCCCGCACCTGCCGTTCCAAAAGCGTAAGCATACTTGCGTTCCAGCAAATTCCGCAGCTCTTGTTCTGAACGTTTGGCTCGGCCATCTGGAGTTTCTACATACATGACGCCAGTCTCCTGAATTAGGTTTGGCTTATTGGGGGTTTTGGCAAAAATGCCATCCCATATCAAATAGTCGTTAAACCACCAGGAGTGCACAGTAGTGTAATCTACCGCTTCCTCATAGAAAAACGGCGAAGGACGCTGCGCTCCTAGTCCCTCATCCTGGCCAACCGTAACCATCTGAGCTGGACATTGCTCCTTAATGGTATCGTATAATTGCTTCACCCAACGGTTATGCATTTCCATAGAGAACAAACAATAATCCAACCAGCGTGTCCCCCTCTTAGCACTGTGCATATCTTGTACGTCGAAGTTCATCTCTTTTGCTTCAGGCAGCCCTGCAGAAGCAAAGTCCGGAAGCTGTGCGGGCGTCATATTCCAGCGTTCCTGCAGCACTTCGATTACACCATGTCTTTCTTGTAGCCATTCCCTAAAAGCTTGTCGCTCAAAGCGATCATGGCATGAACTCGGGCCGTCCGAGAAAATACGGTCCGGATCAAACATCGACGGTTCATTAATAAGATCCCAGTCTACATTCGAAGAATCTTTATGACGAGATACAATAGACCGAATGAACCGCTTCTGAGCTTCCACACTTTGTGGGTCCAGATAAGGGTTCACCCCTCCCCACGTTTCCGGTGTGAAGGAGAAAAACGTGAACGTCACCTGAAGATCATGCTTTTTCGCCGTCATGATGAAGGCGTCGATCGCCCGCAATACTTCTTCCGAGACATGTCCATCGTCTTGCATCACATTGCGATAAGCTGTCCAGATCCCTGTACGGATCCAGTTAATCCCGGCCTTCCGCATCTGGCCCATATCACGATCCCAAACTCCGACGTTCGGCAGAAAAAGAAATTTTCGCGCCACATCACTCGCCATATAAGTCATGCCGACCACTGGTAGCGGACGCCCATCTTTTATAAAATAATCTCTGCCGCTCGTTACCGGATGGCCTGCTGCCAGCAGCTCAGGAGCATGACCCCAGAACCCTTGGCGCAGAATGCGAACCTCACCATCACTGGCTTCTGCTTCACAGACAATCTGGTAGAGGCCCCTACTTATCTCCAAAGGAATAGGCAGACGCACCATGTTTAGTTCTGCATTCGCCTTCATTTCCAAACTCTGAGACCACTTCAAAGAGGTATCTGATTCATGCTCTACATGAATTGTGAAATTCCATGTATCTTCATTTCGCATAGAAGGTCTCACTCGTTCAAGCTGCTGAATCTGAAGGGTTAGGGAAGCACGTTCTCCTGATTCATAAGACGCGTAATTGGGCTTAACCCACATTTCCGTAACACCCTTGCTGCAGAAACGCGCCCAATTGGATATCGCGGAAGGACCTTTTTGCTCCCAAAAAGAAGCTGTTGCAGGTGTATTTACGAACAGCCAGCGTGAACCTGCATACAAACCGCTCGTATTCTCCCAAAGAACCACTGGGGCAGCGGTTTCTCGACCCTCGGACGTAATTCCCTTTAAGAGCGGGTAAATCCGTGTGCTCATCGGACCTGCCGAGCCCATTTGATGTGGTAAATCACTCGTCTTTGTCGTATGTGGCACGAGGTTCCATGTGTCCGCACTCGTTAGAAAAAGAGATTCTTGACCCTTAAGCAGAGGAATGACATCCAAGGCAAGCAATGAATGGTTGCGTGAGCATTCAACACGAAGTGCCTCATGAATATACAGCTCCTGATGATAGGAAGTCTGCTCCGCTTCGACATGCCATCGGCCATTTTCCCAACGAACAGGTTGTTTGAAGGGTGCGCCTCCAATGCTAATCAACCCGCCACCTCTTTGCAGGTATTCAAGAATGGCTATCCAGGCCGCTTTCGGGAAATAGGGTGCATGCAGATTGATGAAACAGCCGCCTTTCGTTTCGCATAGCGTTTGTGCAAGCTGATTCTCACTTACAATAGATCCGAACTCACTCATGGATGTAATCGCATCGCTAGGAATGGGACTGGAAATTGGAAAATCAGAATCATAAAATATGATTACAGGTCTGCTCAGGCTGCTCATAGTAGTCCTTCCTTCATCATTTTATAGACAAGTTGGGAGAACAGACTATTGGACCAGGCGAACCATTTTCTAGTGAACGTATTCGGATCATTAACATGGAATCCCTCATGCATAAAGCCAGTATCCGCATCCGTAGCTTCTAACATCGCAAGCATCTCCAGCTTTTCTTCCTTAGTTGAAGCCGTCAAACCTTGCATCGATAATGCCATATGCCAGATGTAGTCTTTGGGAGTATGCGGACTGCCGATTCCCTTCGCTGCGGTTCCTTCAAAATAAAAAGGATTCTCCTTGCTCAGAGCAAATCGTCTCGTATTCTGATAAATTTCATCCTCTGCGGTAACATAGCCGAGATAAGGAATCGACAGGAGTCCTGGTGTTCCCGCATCATCCATCAAGCAGTAGTTGCCATAACCATCGGTCTCGTAGGCGTAGATTGGACCGAATTTCGGATGACGATAAATACCATACAATTGAATTCCATGATCAATCTCAGCTTCTAATGCTTTAAGCTGTTCCAGAAATTCAAGATCACGGAATACCCATTCAGCGAATTCCTGCATATGACGTAATGCAACAACAGCGAACATATTCCCCGGGATGTTGTAATGAAAGTCGCATGCATCATCACTCGAGCGGAATCCCGACCAGACCATACCCGTGTAATTAACAGGCATACCTAGACCGTTATTACGCAGTGTATCTTCAGGAATCCCATTGTTACGCGTAAACCGGTATGGAGATAATTCACTATGGCGCTGTTCAGTTTTGAACAGGTTGAATATTTTGATCATTGCTGCCTTAAATCCGGCGTCGAATATATCAGCCTTTCCGGTTTCTTTCCAATAGGCATAAGCCAGACGCATGGAAAAACAAAGAGAATCGATCTCGAATTTACGCTCCCACACCCAGGGGGACATTTCCGTAATATCGCTAGTGCTCCAATGCCAATCATTCGCTGTCTCATTAAACGCATTGGCGTACGGATCGATATGAATATACTCGATATGACGTTTAATTAACCCGCCAATAATCCGCTGAAGATCGGGATCGTTTTTAGCAAAGGGCACGTAGTGCATAACCTGCTCCACAGAGTCTCGCAACCAAGAAGCTGGGATATCTCCTGTAATTACAAACGTTGTCCCATCATCCATAAGCTTAGTCGTTGTCTCAAGCGTATTGGGAAAACAGTTCTTAAAAAGCTGCAACAGCTTCGGCCGATGAGCTAACTTCTCCTCTGCTTCGTTCAATACTTCTTGAACCGCTTGAGGAAGCGGCAGCTTCGGCATAGAGATGGTGGGAAGTCGGAATTGTTCCATATTCTCACTCCTTCATAATAAATGGGGATAGATAGAGAGACGGGCAGCATAGCTGCCCGTCTCCACTAATCCTATTTGTGTTACCTTTAGTGATTAATCTTAGGCGTGTTACGTTCATTAGCTTATTTCTTTGTCTGGTTCCACTCATCAAGTTGCTTTTGAACTTCTGCAATGACTTTATCAAGTCCAGCTTCTTTAAATTTCTTCGCTGCTTTTGGCAGATATGTTTTAGGATCAACAGAACCTGTGTATAGCGCTGGCATAAATTCTTTAGTTACGTTGTTGATAGCCGCTACTTCTGTTTTTACAGGTGTAGGATCAAATGCAAAACCGAAGGTAGGGGCTTCTTTTGAAGAATCATTAAACTTCTTGAAAGCATCCCATTTATCAGCAGGGTCATCAGCATGCAGATAAGTCAGTAACATGTTCCCAAGTGTGAAGCCTGGCATTGCATAGCTATCTTGCATAGCTGGCAGATCTTCAATGACATTGTCAGAGATTTTCTTATAATGTGTTCCTTCAATACCATAGTTGAGCAAATTGCGTAAGTACTTATCTGTATTCAAAAGATTCAAGAACATCATCGCGCGCTCAGGATCACCTGAGGTTACGGAAATCGCGTGCATCGAACCTGCGGCGGACTGTGTATATACATAAGGCTCATGCATAGGCGAAGTTACAATTTCATAACCTGCTGAACGAGACCAACCTTTTTCTGCATAAGGCTGTGTAATTTCGCGATCGGCAAACCATTTACCGGTCTTAATGTTATCAATACCTTCAAGTGTTGCAACGTCTGGGCGTAAGTAACCTGCTGTGTAAAGTCTACGCATCGTATCTAACGATGTTGCAAGTTCAGGTGTCTCCAGAATATTAACAACCTTGCCATCTGTGGAATCCATATAGACCCCGATAGGTAGCTCATCACCTAGTACATAGTCAAATGGCATAAATGGTTTAAAGCCTTTAGGAACAGCTAGCGGTGTAATATCAGCCGGCTCGTTCTCTTTAATCGTTTTAAGAAGTGGCTCTAGATCATCCAATGTACGGATATTGGAAATGTCCATGTTGTATTTATCAACATATTTCTTATTGAAGCGCCATACCCATTGCTGTCCAAGCTCCTTATTTACAGGAACACCATAGATCTCACCTTTAATCTTAGTTCCTTCTAAGAAACGAGGGTCCAAAACTTCTTTCGTTTCCTTACCATACTTATCTAACAGATCATTCAGACCCAGGAAAGTACCATTAGCTGCGTTACGGCGGAAATCATTTGTCCAAGAAGAGGTAAAGGCAATATCATAAGGCTCACCAGAAGCGGTGATGACTTGCATCTTCTTATCGTAATCGCCCCAATCGAACATCGTAATGTTCAACGTCGCGTTAATTTTTTCTTGGGTATATTTATTAACTTCTTTTAAGACAAGATCCAAATCCTTTTGAGGTCCACCAATTAAATACATCTTCAACTCATATGGCTTTAATTCTGATGTGTTCCCTGCTGAATTCCCTGCTGCCGCTGAATTGTTTGTTTCTTTAGCAGCATTTGTATTATTATTCGAACCACATCCAGCTAGAAGGCCAGAAAAAAGCATTGTCCCTGCAAGAGCGAGTGTTAAGCCTTTTTTCATTTTCATTTCTATTTTCCCCCTTTAGATTAATGAACGCTTTATTTATATCGATTCCTGTCCTAGCGATTCGAATAAATACATCTTAGTAGTGTTACTCCTTTAAAGAGCCCACGGTTAAGCCTTGTACAAAATACTTTTGGAAGAACGGATACGCTAGTGCTATAGGTAAGGTCGCCAGTACAACCATCGCCATACGAACGGTTTCTGTTGGCAAGGTTGCAGCAATCTCAAAGCTTGATCCCATCTGCATACTGTTCTGAATGACAAACTCCATATTATTCTGAATTCGCATCAGCATCGCTTGGAGTGGAACAAGACTCGCATCATCTATATACAGCAGGGCATTAAACCAATCATTCCAATAGCCCAGCGTACAGAACAATCCAATCGTTGCAATCCCCGGTAAAGAGATTGGAAGTACAATTTGCAGGAAGGTCCGAAACTCACCAGACCCATCAATTTTGGCAGCCTCAATGAGTGCATCAGGTACGCTAGTCTGGAAGAAGGTCCGCATTACTAGAATAAAGAATGCATTCATCGCTATGGGCAATATTAAAGCCCATATCGTGTTGTACAAATGTAAAAACTGCGTAGCCACGATATAGTTGGGAACCATTCCGCCTGAGAATAACATCGTGAAGAAGGCGAAGAAGCTGAAATAATTACGATAGCGAAATGATCTTCGAGAGAGAACATACGCATAAGTTGTTATTAGAAATAAACTAATGAGCGTACCTAGTACAGTAACCATCAAAGTAACTCCAAAGGAACGAAGCAATTGATCACCTGTGTTAAAAACAAACTGATAAGCTGCTAAACTATATTTTTCGGGTAACAAGCTAAATCCATTTAGAGCAAGTACTTTCTCATCTGTAAAAGAAATGGCTATGACAAACAAGAACGGAAACACACAAGTAAAAGCGAAGATGCCAATTATAATATTGAGTACCACATTCCATAAAGGAGTAATGGCGTTGTTGTCGATTTCTTTTGGCTTACGTTTGAATACTGCCATAACGTCACTAACTCCTTTCTAGAATATCGCATTCTCTTTGCTGATCTTTTTCACAATAGAATTCGTTACAAGCACCATGATAAATCCAACAATCGATTGATATAGACCCGCTGCTGTACTCATCCCTAGATTACCTGTCGTACTCATGCTGCGATAAATATAAGTATCGATAACATTCGTTACGGAGTATAGAACACCTGAATCCCGAGGGATTTGATAGAATAAACCGAAGTCCGATCTAAAAATACCACCAATCGCTAAAATCGTTAGCGTTACCATTAAAGGTTTAAGCAAAGGAAGTGTAATAAACTTAATCTGCTGCCATTTGCTGGCCCCATCAATCATAGCTGCTTCATAGTAGGACTTGTCGATACCCGCTATAGCCGCTAAGTAAACAACACTTGAATAACCAATTGATTTCCAAATCCCCATGAAAATTAGGATATATGGCCAAAAGCGAGTATCCCCATACCAGGAAATAGGATCGCCTCCGAAGTAAACAACCACTTGATTCAATATTCCTTTATCTACACTCAGAAAGCTGAAGGTAAAGAAACTAATAATGACCCAAGAAAGGAAGTAAGGCATAAACATCGCCGTTTGATAAACTTTAGCCATCCGTTTGTTCACAAGTTCATTTAAGGTGATCGCAATACCCACCGCAAGAACTAAACCGAGAGAGATCAACGCCAAGTTATAAAGAATCGTATTTCTTGTAATGATATAGGCGTCCTCCGTCGAGAACAAAAAGTTGAAATTTTCAAGGCCAACCCACTTACTGTTTAAAACGCTTGCAAAGAATCCATCCCGATGAATCTTGAAATCCTTGAATGCAATTACTGTTCCAAACATCGGTAAGTAGCAAAAGATCAGGAACCATAATGTCCCTGGTAATACCATAAACCAGAGTACTTTATCCTTAATTAAACTTTTGAAAAATGCAGGCATTATTCCACATCCCCCTTCTCTCTATCCCCAAACAACCCCTATATATCCCTTCGATCTTTTTCCCTCGCCCCTTTAACTACCCTTAATTCTGCGCTATAAAAGCGGTTTCATAAAGTTGAAAAACTCCAGAATCAGATGTAAAAATTAAAGATCCACAGCAGAAGGGACATTTAAAAAGTCTATTCCCCCTTAAATTTGAGCAAAAAAAAGGAAACATTCTCGTTATCAACGTCCATGAAGCCCGTACTTGAACGTGATACTCAGGAACATTTCCTTTATTTTAGGATTTTGCTTTTTTGTACATATTCCGAAGCTCTGTAGGCGATACACCTACTGATTTTTTAAACTGGCGATAGAAATATGCTGGATCCGGATATCCTACTTCAGCTGCAATTTCGTTGGTTAGTAACGTAGTTTGAAGCAGCAATTGTCTTGCCTTTTCAATTCGAAATTGATTAACATAATCAGAGAAACTACGGCCCATTTCCTTCTGAAATAGCTGGCCCAAATAATTAGGATGCATTTCCATACGCTGACTGAGCGTTTTCAGGGATAGCTCTTCTCTATAGTGTTTGCTTACTTGATCAACCATATATCTCATATTCGGACTGAGCTCATCATTTACTAATGATAATTGGTCCAGTGTTTCTTTCACACTTTCCTGCACATGGTGCACCAATTGCTCAATAGTATGTATGCGCAGCAATGGATTAAACACGGCACTAAAATTAGAGTTTTTCTCCATTTTCTTAGCAATCAACATTAACTCAATCGCTACGTTGTAATTATCAATGCGGGTAATCATGCCACAGCCAAACAGCTTTTCGAACGTTTCTGCGATAAATTGGTTCGTAGCCTCCCGGTCTCCAGATAATAATAATTTGGTGAATTCCTCATAATCAATTTCGAGCTTCTCCTCATGCAGAACCATCTTTGATAGTTGTTCCACATCTATAATCGGGTAACCCGGTAGCATAAGATGATCAACATATAAACTCTTCGCCTTTTTATAACTATTTGGGACTTCCTGAAAAGCATGCTCCTTACTTCCTATCGTTATCCAGACAGACTTTTCTAACTCATGCATAATCTCACATTGCACTTGCTCCAGTACACAATAAAGCTCTTCTTTGTTCTCAGCTTCAGCCCGCTCAGCAATAATAAGAACAAGATCACCTTCCATATCTATAAATACAATAACGGTTCCAAGTTGCTCTAATGATTTCACAGCGATACGATAACATTCATCCATAAGCTGATTCCTATGGAGTTTATCCTGGCCCTCATCGTCATCCTGTTCGGTGATAAGCCGAATCGCAGCCACCGTAAAAAATGAACAGTCCAGTGAGATATTTAAGACTTTTGAACGGTGCTGTAGCTCCTGCCGGCCTATATTGCCAGTTACCCAGCGGTTTAGAATATTGTTACGTAGAACTTGCCAATCCTCTTTAGCATGAAATTGTTCAACATCCTCTTGATTCAGCACTTCAACAATTTGTTCAATGGTTGATTCCAACTCATGTATATTAATGGGTTTGAGAATATAATTTTCAATACCTAGACTCATTCCAGCTTTTAAATACTCAAATTGCTCATACCCGCTCAAGATTATAAACCTCATTTTTGAATCAAAAACCTTTATTTGCTGAATCAGTTCAAGTCCCGTAAGTTTTGGCATCGTAATGTCAGTAATTAATATGTCGATCCCTTCATTATGATTGCGTAGAAATTCTAAAGCTTCTTCCCCATTAGACGCTTGTCCCGCGATTCTCAATCCATATTTTTCCCATTCAATCACTGAACGTAATCCTTCAAGAATAAGAGGTTCATCATCCACGATAAGTATATTGTGCATTATTAGTACTCTCCCTTACTACTGGTATATTCATGATGACTATTGTTCCTTTATTTACTTCACTAGCGATCGTTAATCCATATTCAGTCCCATAATAAAGTTTAATTCGTTCATTCACATTACATAGGCCTACCGAAGAAGGAGGTTCATCCATTCTCATACTGACTTGAAGCATGTGCTGTAGCTCTGTCAGCTTGCTGGCAGTAATTCCATTCCCGTTATCACTTATAGCAATTTGAATTCCCCCGCCAGATTCAGTAACTTCAATACGGATGAGATTGCCAAAACGGTCAGGTCTAAATCCGTGAACAATATAATTTTCAATGACCGGTTGGATGAGCAATTTAACGATAGAACAATTCATGGCAACTGGACTTATTTGTGATATGATTTGGAGCCTATCTTTATGTCTAATCTGAAACAACTCTAGATACAAATTGCAGTATTCAATCTCATCAGATATTGTAACGACCATGCTTTTCTTAATCATCGTTCGAAATAATGTCGATAAAATGTAAATCATCTGACCTACATCCTTCGCTCCTTGCGTAATTGCCCGCATCCTAATCGCCTCAAGTGTGTTATATAAAAAGTGTGGATTAATCTGCGATTGAAGTGCAACTAGCTCTGCATTTTTCTGCGTAAGCTCCGAAATGTACACTTTATTAATATAGAGTTCTAACCTTTCACACATATAGTTAAAGTTGTTGGCAATTAGCTGCAATTCATCTTCTCGATTTAGGTGAATACGTGTGCTTAAATCACCTTCCTGTAAGCGCTTCATAGATTTGATAATGATCTTCACTTTTTTAGAAAAACGTAAAATAATTCCGTATGTAAAAGACATTGCAGTAATAATAAGCGCTGTGGTAATCCCGATAATCCAAGTTCGAACCGTTTTCATTTCGTTGTTGACCTGTGACTTCTGAATGATCCCTGCCATAATAAGACCTGAGCTATTCGTTGTATTTAAGTTAACCTTGGAGATCCCATCCAGTGTTGTCCAGCCATCCGCATGAAGCGCATCGAGATGTGGATATCGCTGTCCCATATACCTTCCCAATGAATCATATATAACGTCACCGCTTGGGGTTAAGACCAACAATTGACCATTATTTTCTGCAACTTTTGTGCCAAGCCATTTTGAAATAAGTTCTGCGTCAAAATCTACTATGAGCATCCCGATCGTTTTCAGTGTAATCGGATCTTTAATTTCCCTAGTCATTGTATACAAATTGTTATTGTCTTCTCTTATTTCCTTAAGCACTAATTTGGTTTCATGCGAGACCCAGCCATTCTTCGGTAAGGATAACTTTTGCTTAGAACCGTCCATGTCGCTCAAATAGAATTGTCGGGTATTATTTTTATATAAATAATAAAATTCTTTCTCTGTACTGTATAAAATAACGTCATAAATCCCGTTTTTCTGATTCAAATAGGTTTTGAAATAAGTATCGAACGTATGAGGAACGGAGCTCCCTATGTCTGCATATTGATCTAAACGGTATTTAAGATAATCCCCATAATCATTTTGCAAAAAGTAAGACAAATCCTCACTGACAGAGGCATCGCTATAAATTTGCTGGATGGCTACTTGGATGCTTTCGTACTGCTGATTCATATACAAACTTACATAATCCAGCACCTCCCGATTGGCATCTACATGTTGGCGAGTGATCGTCTGTTCATAGTATTTATATACGGTAATGGATGAGGCAATTAACGTAATTATAATGATCGAAGAGTATATAGCTAAAATTTTATTGAACAGTTTTTTCTGCAAATGGTTTTGATAAAATTTCTTTACATTCAACAAAGCCACCTTCTTTCTGAATATCACCTTTAGGATTAGAAGCTTAACATCACACTTCTTTTTCTGCAATGGAAGCGCATGCATTTTTTTATTTATATATTCTAGCGCTCCACCTTTTCTCTCCACCGAGAGTTTACAACTCACACAAAATCGTCTATAGTTGATTTCTACCCCCCAAACAAACCTATAATAACCCAAATAGATCTTAATTTCCTCGTCCCCCATCAACATATTGGAGGGGCTATTACTCATGTTTCTAACCAAACGCAAACTCAACTCCCAACTAAACGAAATTTCCGAATATCGTTACAGGGATCGTATACACATTCCTTTTTTCAACTCAATGATTGACGAACAAGGTGAAATTGCAGCCGAACCGCCCGTGGATGGAGAATGGTCTAAGCTACGAGTTGGAGATACCTGGAAAGGCCGCGATTTGTATTTATGGCTAACGACAAATATAGACGTGCCTGCCTCTTGGGCAGGCCGTAGAGTACTGGGTCGATTTGATTTTGGCGAGACGGGTGCTGGAAATAACTCCGGATTTGAATCCTTATTCTTTTTCAACGGCAAACCCTATCAAGGTGTGGATTCCAATCATACCGAAGTGTTCTTGCCAAATGAAACGACAGGCACTCAGCTTCCACTGACCTTCCGGTTATGGTCGGGACTCGAAGGTGGCGGCCCTAAAAAAGATCAGACACATGGCATTCGCATGGCTGAAATTTGTTGGCTGGATGAAGCAACGGATGATTTCTATTTTACCGCGCTTGCTGTAGTTGAGACGCTGAACGTACTCGATGCCAAAACTCCAGAATATACACAACTTATGAGTACAGTAGACCGCTCCTTTCTTCTGATCGACTGGTCTCGTCCAGGTTCAGACAACTTCTACGCTTCGATCGGGGAAGCCCGCAATTATTTGCGTGATGAAATTAACAAAATGGAGAAATCCTCACCCGTCACAGTTACCTGTATTGGCCATACCCATATTGATGTGGCTTGGTTGTGGCAATTGAAACACACCCGTGAGAAATGTGCGCGTTCCTTCTCAACCGTACTACGTCTGATGGAAATGTTCCCGGACTATACCTTTTTACAGACTCAGCCGCAACTCTATGAATATATCAAAAATGACTATCCAGAAATCTATGAAAATATTCGTGAACGTGTAGCTGAAGGACGCTGGGAAGCTGGCGGCGGCATGTGGCTTGAGGCAGATTGCAACTTGACCTCAGGGGAGTCTCTAGTCCGTCAATTACTCTATGGAACTCGCTTCTTACGTAATGAATTTGGGGTTGAATGTGACTATTTATGGCTGCCGGACGTATTTGGCTACAGCTGGTCCTTGCCACAAATTCTAAAAAAATCAGGAATTAATACCTTCATGACCACAAAAATTAGCTGGAATCAATATAACCGGATGCCACATGATACCTTTCAATGGCGTGGGATTGATGGCACAGAGGTGTTAACACACTTTATTACAACGCCTGAGCCTTGGTCCGAAGAAGATTCTTGGTTCTACACTTATAATGGCCGGATTATTCCTAAGACTGTGAAAGGAATTTGGGATACTTACCGGGATAAAGAAGTGAATCGCAATCTGTTACTTTCTTACGGATATGGCGATGGTGGCGGGGGTGTGAACCGTGAAATGCTAGAGATGCGCCGTCGGCTAAACGATCTTCCCGGTCTGCCGAAGATTGAAACAGGAACAGCGGGAGACTACTTCCGTACCCTGCAAGAAACTGTTGCAAATACAGATCGTTATGTCCATGTATGGGATGGCGAGCTTTACTTAGAATATCACCGCGGCACCTACACAAGCCAAGCCTACAATAAGCGGATGAACCGTAAGCTTGAGCTGCTATACCGTGAGGCGGAATGGCTAAATACACTGCAAAGTGTGATGACAGGTGACTGGTCGAACTATCGTCAGACCGATTTAGACGAGGGCTGGAGAATTATTTTGCGCAACCAATTCCATGATATTATTCCGGGCTCTTCGATTCGTGAAGTATATGAAGACAGTACTATTGAATATGCACAAGCAGAAGCAATAGGTCAGTCTGTCTGGGAGCAATCCAGTAAGGCACTTGTGAGCGGAAATGAAGCCGGTAAATATACGATCTGGAACAATGCTGCTTGGGAGCTGACAGAACTCGTAGAAATTACTGTTGAAGCCGGGATGGAAACAGGACATTGGATAAGCTCAGAAGGAAAACAACTACAAGCTCAGCGTGAAGGTGACCGCTGGATCGTTGAAGTATCTAACATTCCTTCTCTTGGATACACAACGATCTCCTTCGTAGAAGATGTGAATTCTAAGTCACTAAGCGCTCCATTCAAGCTAAATGAATCAGGAATCTCAACGCCTCACTTCGAAATTGAATGGAACGAACAAGGTCAATTAGTATCCATCTATGATATAAATGAACAAAGACAAGTATTAGCAAACGGAAGTCACGGTAACGTGTTCCAAGTGTTTGAAGATAAACCCCTAGCCCATGAAGCTTGGGACATTGACATCTACTATCAGCAAAAGAAACGTGAAGTCACCGACTGCCGCAGCATTGAAGTCATAGAAAAGGGTTCACTGCGATGTGTTGTACAATTCACATGGAGTTATATGGATTCCAGGATTAAGCAGCAAATGATCTTACATGCACACCATCGTCGTATCGATTTCGTGACAAAGGTAGACTGGCATGAGCGACAACAGCTAATGAAAGTAGCTTTCCCTGTTGCAATACGAGCTACCGAAGCCACTTATGATATCCAGTTCGGTAATGTTACGCGTCCAACACATTGGAACACTAGCTGGGATTACGCTAGATTCGAGACTGTGGGGCATCAGTGGGCAGATTTATCAGATCGTGGTTATGGCGTTAGCTTGCTGAACGACTGCAAATACGGTTATGACATCAAGGATAATGTGATGCGTCTATCCTTAATCAAATCGGCAACGCACCCTGACCCTGAAGCGGATCAAGGTGAACATACTTTCACCTACTCTATCCTGCCTCATACTGGGGATTGGTTACAGGGTGACACCGTCCGTCAAGCTTGGTCCGTCAACAACCCTCTACGGAGCACCATGGGGCAAGCAGAAGGAGCATCCAAGTCGCTTATTCGCCTTTCTACTCAGACGGTTATGGTTTCTGCGATCAAGAAGTCTGAGGATGGTCAAAAATTAATCGTACGTGTGCACGACTATTCCGGAAGCCGTCAGCAAATTGATATGACTAGCGACTTGAATATTATTTCGTGGCAAGAGTGTAATCTAATGGAGCGTCCTGAAGGGGAAGTCCACACTGAACCTGTCATTACTTTTATACTTGAACCTTACGAACTAAAAACATTTGAAATTGAAGCAGCTAAATTAATAAAGTAACATACAAATAAAGTAACATACAAAAATCGGGGTGTCCCTGTAGCCATGGATCAAAGGCTGCGAGGACACCTCTTTATATATTTTCTCACGATTGTTTTATGATTTTAGGTATACACCTTGTGTAATGAGTGATCTTGACGTATACTCCGAGTAAGGGAGAGATGGATATGAGAAAAATGAGGAAAATCACAATATTCACAGGTATTGGATTATTCAGCCTTGTTTTGATTGCCATGTTTGCAATCAGCGCTTTTGTAATCAAAAGACCGGCGACTACCACCCCTGTAATTGCGGAAGTGAAGCCTTACAAGTGGAATAAAGTCACGCTAGACGGAAATGTCATATCAAGTGATGGATCAGAGTATTTTTTGTGGAATAAAAAGGGTGAAAATAATAACTGGATCATCTTTTTTTCCGGTGGCGGAGCCAGCTGGGATGCCCAAAGTGCCGCACACCCCATCAAGCTTATGAACTTTATTAAAGGTGGAGATACAGGCAACTATTTCCAGAACATCCCCTTCTATATGTTGACATTGCTGAGAGGCATGATGGATACGGATAACCCTGCCAATCCTTTTCATGGCTGGAATGTGGTCTACCTTCCCTATTCAACCGGTGACTTCCATATCGGCAACCGCAAAGTTGAATATAAAAAAGATGACGGCAGCCCCTTTACTATGCGTTATAACGGCAGCAATAATGTGCGAAGCAGCCTCGATTGGATATATGCCAACGTGGATAAACCCGGCAAACTACTGATTGCTGGCGAAAGTGCCGGTGGCTTCGGGTCCGCTTTTTGGGCTCCCGAGATCGCCTCTCATTACAAGAACTCCGAGATTTTCCAATATTCAGACAGTTCCTTCTTGAAATCAGACAAGTGGCCAAATGTTGTGAAGCAGGAATGGCAGGCAGACTTCGTGAAGAACTTCGGATATGCCCCTGAAGCGGATATCATCGGGGCAGCTTTTAAAGCGAACGGCCATCTACTTCCTGCGAATGCGATAATATTGCAATCCTACTCGGTATTTGACGAGATTCTAATCCACTTTCAGAACAACATCAACGATTACAAGGGGCCAAGAGATCAAAGTATCATTAATGAGTGGTCACACGAAATGCGGCAATCTGTTTCTTCTTTGGCAGCCACTTTACCTAATTATTATTACTATCTCACCGACTATGGACTGAACGCTAAGACGGGTACAACTCCGCACACTTTTGCCACCAGAGAGACCTTCTTTCAGGCTGAACAGGATGGTGTGAAGCTTCTGAATTGGTTAGGTGATGCGATCAACCGGCAGAACCCCTATTCAGTGGGCAGCAAATTCCTCATGAATTCGAAGCCAGCTCAGAAATAGTGCTAGAAGCAGCGGAAGAGTTGCAACAAGACAGGAGAGAAAATCAATGAATTTGCGGGAAAAGCAAATGCAAATGACAAGGGAGATCATTAAGGATACAGCGCTTAGCTTATTCTGTGCTCAAGGTATTGAGCGCACGGATATGGCACAGATTGCGGAACAAGCCGGCATCTCCCGGCGTACTTTGTATCATCATTATAAAGACAAGGAAGAGTTAGCCGCTCAAATCTATGTCCTTAATCTGGAGCGGATGTTTGGACAACTGCTGTTTGATTTTGATTTTGAACACCCTGTACAGTCATTGGAGAACATTCTCGATAAATATCTGGCATTAAGAGATCAGCAGGAAGCCCTGATCTACTATGATGCCATTTTTGGAGTTTACTACAGCACGCTTTCCAAAAATCCCGCGGAACTTCCTGACTTTAAGCAGGCTATGGAAGGCTGGTATTCACGGTTAATTCTCCTTGAGTCCATATCAGTCGCTCCGGAGGAAAAAAATAAGTGGCTGGACATTCTGCACAAGTCCACCCACCTGTATTTCATGTATTTACAAAAAGCCGTCATTATTACTCATCAGCGGGGGGGTGTGGTTACGGAGGAAGATCGGGTTATGGACCGGCAATTCAAGGATTTCATTATGTTTGGCGTACGGCAATCCAAGAATCAGACAAACCCTTAATTTCACTTATGGGGCAACCTGACGATAATCGTCGTTCCCGCTCCAACCGCACCGTCCACTTCTATGTTTCCCTGATGCAGGGAGACAATTTTTTTAACGATTGCAAGTCCCAAGCCATTGCCATTGTTGTTTCCATTCCGTGACTTGTCTATTTTATAAAATCTTTGGAATACGGCGTTGAACTCTTCCGGGGAAATCCCGATCCCGTTATCACTGATGGTGACCGATACATCTGCTGCACTGTCATCTATACTAATGCGGATGTTCCCGCCTTCAGGTGTGAACTTGATGCTGTTGCTCAGCAAATTCATCCATACTTGCTTCAGCTGATCTTCATCACCCTTAATTTTGACAGTTTCCGGCAGCTCAAGATCGATAACGATGCCTTTGGCTGACCATTGTGGCTCACAGGTCACAACGATGGTTCTAATCTGCTCGTCAAGATTGAAGGAACCTGCATTAAAGGGATGATGTTCAGAATCCAGGGAAGCGAGCTTCAGCAAATTATCACTTAACCTCGACAGACGTTCACTCTCTGCAATGATGATATCAAGATATTCAGAACGTTCCTCTTCCACGATTAGATCATTGTTCTGCAATGCCTTGGCAAAGCCGGAAATAGACGTAAGCGGTGTCTGAATTTCATGAGAAACGTTGGATACGAAATCCTGCCTCATCTGTTCCAGCTGCTTCAGCTCCCCGGCCATCTCCACATAGCTTTGTGTCAGTTCCCCTATTTCGTCTACTCGGTTTACTTTAAGCTCTACCTCGAAATCACCCTTGGCCAGCCTTCTTGTCGCATTCGTCAAAGCTTTGATCGGCTCCACCAAATATCTGGCGGCAATAAGAATGCATAGACTACCCAGTAAAAGCACGAGTAAAAGCACAAAGAGCAGCATCCGATTGACGATATTTTCGTTCTCGGCAGAATACTGCAAGAACATTGCTTGCCACTCCCCGTTAAACATAAAGGGCATCCCGATAAAGGTATCCTTATCTTTCGCGGAGGAACGATAGAGTTTTCCTTGCAGCACTTGTTTCACAGCCTCGGGGGTGATAGTGACGGCCGGACTATCCTTGAGCCTATAAAAGGTATATTCCCCGGAATGATTATACAAGTGGATAGGGTATGCAGATACCTTAACCATACTATTCAAGAACTCGTCTGTATCCTCAGGCTTGGCGTCATCATAACGGTGAATGATCTCCTTCCCCACTGTGATCATTTCATTCTGTCCCTCGTAACTTATTTGTTTCTGAAAGACATACAAACCAATGAAAAAGGAACAGATCAGACTAAAGATAATGATGCCTAGAAACGTGAGAACGACGCGTACATACAATGTCTTGATCATAGCGCAGGGATCAGCCGGTATCCTAGGCCGCGGGCCGTTTCGATTTGAAATTGCTCGTCGTTACCGCAGAATTTCTCCCTCAACCGGCTTATATGCACATCTACAGTCCGGCCGTCTCCTTCATAGTTCAATCCCCAGATTTGAGAAATCAACTGTTCTCTTGTGAAGATTTGCCTAGGGTGACTAGCCAGCAGAAACAGTAGCTCAAATTCCTTCAAAGGAATCGTTACCGGTTCTTCATCACGCGTAACCTGGAAAGTGCGGCGGTTAAGCACCACATTGCCCAACTGCACAGACTGGGAAGAAACAACCAGCGAGCGTTTAAGCAAAGCTTTTACTCGCATCACCAGTTCAAGCGGATCAAACGGTTTGGTCAAATAGTCATCCGTGCCGAGTTGAAAACCTTTCACTTTATGTGCAGATTCTCCTTTAGCCGTCACCATGAGGAGGGGAATGTTGGCATCAGAGCGCCTGATTTCTCTGCACAGATCCCAACCATCCAATCCTGGCATCATAATATCTAGGATGACGAGATCGACTCGCGAGTTCTCTATAATGGACAGCGCTTTGGTACCATCCCTGGCTTCTTTGAGGTCAAAACCTTCTTTTCGCAAAAACAAAGACATTAGCTTTCGGATGTTATCATCATCATCAGCAATAAGTATAGTAGCCACGATTGTCCTCCTCTCTTAAGCTTACATTATATATGATATATTCTTGACAAGAAACGAAGTTATCCGAACTGCCAACCCAACAGGTTCCAATAGTAGAAAAACAGAGTCATCACTACAGCCGAAAGTGCCACTAGTGTATAATGCACACGCTTGAAAGCTGTCCAGTATTTATTCTTCCAAACCAGTATAGCCGAGATTAGCAAAGCTAAAGTCAGTCCAACCAAAAGGATTGGCATAACTAAACTGAGAGAAAGCGAAAGACTGATACCGCTGAACTTCTGCATCGTATCCATGGACATAACCACCATAAATATCGTAACGAAAGATAGCAGCGCCCACCCAGCAGTTCCCGCAGATAAGCGGATGGCCCACTTTTCCGGAGGCGTCATCGCCTTGATCTTGCGTCTGGAGAAGATTAGTCCAAGCAATGCAGTGATGAAAATCAACCCCGAGCCGCCAAGTACGATAAGCCAAAACTTATTCTGATTCAAGAGTGGCGTACGCTCCAGTGGCATTTCCGGTGCCATACCTAAGAGCATATGTGTAACCTTACCGGACTCATTTGTGCGGAAGCCGATTTGTTCGGTGCCTCCCTCGAGCTGGAACAGATTCGGAGCGATTTCTCTATACAACTGTTGTTCACTACCACTTCCCAAAGATAGCTTATTGTCCTTTACCTTAACATTTAGCTGGGCAAAAAAATTGAAAAATTTATCAATATCACTGTGGTTACGGCGTGTGAATTGATAGGTTCCCGCATATTTCTGAACAGATTCTGCAGAAGTGGAGAATTCAGGCTGCTTCGCTTCAGGATCGGGATAATAGCGCTCAAAAAAGGCATGGACTAGGCCTGCCGCGGAATCACCGCCCTGACCGCCGTTATAGGAAACAAAGATACCTACATGCTTGGCAGGCACAAGATAAAACTCCGTATTAAACATAGGGTCGGAACCACCATGAGTGATTAGTCTAAGACCATTGATGCGTTTCTCAGAGAACCCCAGATCTACTCCCGGCATACGTTTATCGAATTGGTACGCCGTTGAATGCATTAGTTCTGCAGTCTCCGTTCTAAGAATCTGCTGGTCACCATATTTCCCGTTCTGCAGATGGGCAATCATAAAGTGCGCCATGTCTACTGCTGATACTGTACCCGAGCCGGCAGGACGAAAGCCGCCCTCGAAGGTAGGTGTGCCAGGAATAAAGCTACCGTTCTCACTCGTGTACCCTACAACTTGATTGGGTATGAATGACTCCGGCAAAGGCTCTACCACCGTCGAATATTTCATGTCGAGCGGATCGAAAATATACTTTTGTATATAGTCATTGTAAGGAACACCGCTGACTTCCTCCACAATCAGACCCGCGAGAGTAGCCCCGAAGTTCGAATAAGAACTCATCTCTCCGGGGGGTCTTACCCGTGCCAGCATATGCTTATTGAGTGTTTCCGAGATTGATCCCGGCAATTTGGCAGGGTCGGTAGTGATTTGATAACCCACTCCACCCTCTTCAAACCCCGCTGTATGTGTCATCAAATGGCGCATCGTGATCGGCTCAGGATAAGTAGCAGGGATCTTCAATGATTTCAGGTAGGTGTTAATATCAGTGTCCAGATCTATCTTACCTTGTTCGACCATTTGCATCACCGCTGTCCAGGTGAACAGCTTTGTTGTTGAAGCGATTCGAAACATGCTGGTTGTCGGATTAACCGGTGCCGCTTCTTCCAGATTGGAACTGCCATAACCTTTGGCCAAAATAATCTTGCCGTCTTTTACAATGGAGATAACCGCTCCCGGAATTTGCAGCCGGTTCATATCTTTTTCCATAATTCCATCAACGAAGCTAGTCAGTCCCGAGGTATCATCGAGATTGGCAAATGCTTCAATTTGCGCTGCCGGCAGTCCGGTTTGACCCGTTTGGTTCTCAGCAGAGGCCCGTTTCCCGGGAAATACCAAGCTTGCGCCAAAGCCGGCACTAATCACAGCCAATAGGGTCAGACCAGCGATCAGCCTTTTTTTCATAGGTGTCAACATTATTATCCTCCGAGTCATCATTTATTGGGGTGGATGATCATCCGCCTAACACTTATAGAGATTATCAGAGTATTATGAATGGAACGTTAACAAGACAATAAAAAAACTAGACAGCAATCCACCCTTAAAAGTGACGGATCATAGTCTAGTTACATCAGAAAAATCTATAAAAAATCCCATAGCGAACGTATGCCTACAACCTTACTGTAGCTCAGTCCCGATCCCTTTTTCTCTAGCCTTCTTCACGAAGTATACCGCTGTTGCGATATCAAAAACCGCCATCCCCATCGGACAAAAGAAAATCGGCTCATCGGCTCTGAGTTCATTCAGGCAATGGCGCGAGACGACATCGGTAATCATTCGGGTATCGGCACGAGTTAACCCATGTTTCAGATGGAGCTGCTGTATGTCAGTATTTTCGCGGCACACCTCATCCCAGTCGTCGACGATTATGGACTTCACCGAAGCTAATGCCTCAGGTTTATAATCACGCAGTGAAATATTCAGTAGAAGACTACCTTCCGCCGGAAGCATATCGATATATCTATGATTGGATACGGTACAGGTGATAAAGATATTGGACTTTCGATAAACGTCCGCCCACGTCTCCTCCACTTCTATCCTATCCTTATATATAGATGAGATGTCTGACAAATCTACTTCCCTTATATCAAAGATGCGGACACGTTCAACTCGATCTCCGTACAATGCCATAACCATTTGAAAATGATATTGCCCGATTGGTCCCCAGCCGATAATGCCAAGATAAATCCGTTCAAGTGAACGTGCCTGCAAAAAGTAGCCAATCATCAGTCCACTGATGGAAGCTGTCCTTACGATGCTGGGGAGCGGAGAGCTTAGGACGGATATAGGCTCGCCCGTAATGGGATCATTCAAGACAATGATGCTATGCGCGCGGGGAAGACCAACCTGGATATTATCCGGGAAGCTGGAAATCCATTTGATCCCTGCTGCGTTCACGTTCCCCCCTACGTATGCGGGCATTGCAATAATACGATTTTGAGGATTTTTATACCTTAGATAAGGTTTTACGGGCTGCGCGTAATCTCCAGAATCAAGTATGCGCACCGTAGTTTCTATCGATTCCACGAGAGAAGGCCAATCAAGCCCCACCTCCCGGATGTCCCGATCGTTTAAATACAGCATTCCACAACCTCCTTTTGCCGCTCGTTAAGCAAGGACATCTCCACCGTCAGCCGAGAACTCCTGCCCAAATTCATTCTGAATCCATGGGTCAGAGTATACCGTATCGAGGTAACGCTCCCCTTTGTCATGCAGGATCACCGCACAGACAGATCCTGGAGCCAATTCTTGCTCCATACGCCTAACAGCGGCAAGGTTAGCCCCTGAGGATGCACCGGCCAGAATCGATTCATTCTGAGCGAGTGCTCGGCATCCTTTTACGATATCCAAGTCTGAGACATGCACGATACGGTCGATTAAATCCGTTCTGCAGAAAGGGGGTACGATGCCAGCACCGAGTCCCGGGAACCGCCGTTTCTCTTTGTTGCCACCAAAAATAGTACTTCCCTCCGCATCGACGGCAACAATCTTAGTCTTCAGACCATGATCCCTTACATATTCCGCGAGACCTCGAATCGTGCCGCATGTACTTACGCTGCAAAACAAATAATCTACTTCGCCAAGCTCAGTCACGATTTCTTTCATGGTCGTATGGTAGTGGGACAAATAGTTATTTGCGTTTGCATATTGATTCGGCCAGTAGCTGCCCGGTATTTCCTCCAAGAGTCGCTGCACTCGATTCAGTCTAGCAGGCAGATATTCACCGGTCTCGGGGTCGGGATCGCTAACAAAGTCAATTTTTGCAGTTAATGTTTTCAGAATCTGCAGATTTGTTGTGGTAGTTCTTGGATCAACCACGCTAATAAACCGCAGCCCTAAATATTGGCAAATCATCGCCAAGCTAATCGCCATATTTCCCGAACTTGACTCAATAATAGTAGTTCCCGGCCCGATTTTCCCTTCCTTCCATGCCTCATGGATCATCCGCAGAGCTGGACGGTCTTTCGCACTTCCTCCCGGATTTAGCAGTTCCATTTTTGCGTAGACTTCGAACTCACTGTTCTGGAACAAATTATTCAGCTTGATTAATGGCGTTTTTCCGATAGTCGACAAGATACCGCCTTGGATATTTATGTCCACCTTAGCTTTGTCCTTCTGATAATATAACTTCTTGTTCTTGACCTGCCCGCTGGCCAGCGACTCCCCTTTAGCTACTATAATGATCTCAATATCATCAAGCAGATGGTTGCGAATCATCATCCCGATTTCCGGAATACACTCCCTGATTTCCTCTTTGATTACCGGAATAATAGAGGGCTTCACAGATTTACTCTTGATATAAATAGAGAGCGCATTGTTTTTTACCTTGACCCGAATGATCGCATCTTCAATATGACGGTATACGACCTGCTCGATATCGTACAGGCTGATCTTCTCACCGTGCTTCAGTTCTTGACCCACTCTTTTTACAATGGACTCAAAGCTTTGTTGTTCAACCCCGTCTATCATCACAGGCCTAAAATCCCTTACAACGTCATAAGTAACAAAACGAAGAGCTGGCAGCATCTTGCGGACAGTTGAGGTAAGCACCAGAATACTTTCATTGTTCCGAAGCGGCCTTACTTCTTCGTCTAACTCCTGAACCCCGATTCCTTCCGCAAAAATTCCGTCGGCAAAAATGTACCTGCCATGATCATGGGAGTAATAAGCGATCGTACCGATTTCAATGGAGCCGTAAGTATCGATGATATCTCTAGGATCAATACCAAACAAGCCAGCCATATTCCGCTGCCACTCAGGCGGAGCAATTTCCCCTACCAAAATAATCTTGCGAATTCCGAATTCACGCGGGTTTCCGGCAGCATATACGATATGGTCAAGGATGGACGGCATCGTATAGAGCAAGTCAGGTTTAAAAGCTTTAAGCTGTTCAATATGCTGTTCGATTGGCAGTTCAAAGGGTATTGAACTTTTCTCCAATCCTAACCTTTCAAAAATGGTCAGCGCAGTATTTGCTGCATGTCCAGTGCCCATATCCGCCAACGCTCTGTTACATCCGCTTCCCGCAATAAGCTCGCCGAATAGCTTCGTTTTAATATCCACATAGTGTTTGTCATCTTCCTCAGAGTAAAGGATTGCTTTTCTACGGCCTGAGCTTGTACCAGACGTCCTATAGACAGTCCAAGAAGGATCGATGGGTTGGTTATAATAGAAGGTTTCAAGTGTTTTCGAAGACATAAGAGGTAAGTTCTGCAGGTTATAATTCGTTTTCTCCCCATCGATCAGCCCCTTGTACCAAGGGTATTCGTCCATTACTTCTTGCACCTTATTCTGCAATTTCCCGAGCAGCATCATAGCCGCCTCCCGTTGACCGCATGCTGCAGCCCAAGTTTAATAAATGCCTCCAATATTCATATGTAGAATTCTTTGCATGTGTTCTATTATTCTGTGGTTGCCCAAGCAAAAACTGCGTATTCCCGTAATATAGCCTATAGATATATAGAACGGAGGAACAAAATGAAGGAGCCAATACGGCGGATATCCAATAAGCTGACGAAAACAAGGGTACTGCTTAGAAAACAAGAGCTAAGGAAGTATATACCGGTAACGAAAAAAATGAATAAAAACGTACTCTATGAGATGTTGCAAAAACATAAAATGGTGTACATTAAGCCCTGCTGTGGATCTTTGGGACAGGGTGTAATCCGGATTGAAAGATCGCAAGATCATTCCTCCAAAAAACGACCAGCCTACAGCTATCAGTCCGGTACGCATAAACATACATTTTCTGATTACGAGATGGCTTATCGGGCAATCTCTAGCGAGACCCAAGGAAAGTCCTATTTGGTGCAAAAAGGGATTTGGCTTTTGGTTTATGAGGGAAGGCCATTTGATATCCGGGTTATGGTGCAAAGAAATCTTAAGGGTGGGTGGGAAGCTACAGGCATTGCGGGTCGCGTAGCTCATCCTCGCAAAGTGGTTACGAATGGGAGCCAAGGGGGAACGATTTATCCGGTAGAGGCATTATTAGAATCCTACACAAACGTAGAGAATAGTAGCGCGTTGATCCGGTCCATGCAACAAATCGGAGTGAACTCAGCCAGACAGCTGAGCACAGCCTATCCCGGCCTGCAGGAAATCGGTGTGGATATTGCTTTGGATCGACGCCTTAAACCATGGATCTTGGAAGTAAATACTGCCCCCGATCCGTGCCCGTTTACCAAACTGAATGACACCAGCATGATTGAGCGAATCGTCAAATATGCAAAAGCCTATGGCCGCACATACAATCTTAAATGCATGAAGTCCAAACAGGGTATGGTCTGAACGGATTTGATTGGTAATAATACAAACAGCCCTGATATATAAAAATCTCTACCAGAGCTGTTTGTGTTGTTTTAGAATTCGGAGTCGCTCACCTTAACAAGCATCTTCCCGAGGTTCGCACCTTGGAACAATTGCAGGAATGCTTCAACCACATTGTCGAATCCTTCAACAACTGTTTCTTCATATTTTAATTTACCTTCTGTTAGCCATTTTCCAAGCTCTTGAAGGCCTTCTGACTGGCGGGCTGCGTAATCACTAAGAACGAATCCTTTGATAAGGGAGCGGGTTTTGATCAATCTGCTCTGAATACGTGGACCCATATCTCCATCTGTACTGTTATAGGAAGAAATAGCGCCACATAGTGGAATACGTGCATAATCATTAAGCAAGCTCATCACAGCATCTGAAATCGATCCACCCACGTTGTCAAAATAAACATCAACACCCTTTGGACATGCTTCTTCCAAAGCCTGGCCTAAATTTTCCGTTGTTTTATAATTAATGGTTGCATCAAAGCCAAGTTCTTTTTTCAAATAGTCGCATTTATCATCGCTACCTGCGATCCCAACGACACGAGCGCCTTTGATTTTGGCAATCTGTCCAACAAACATCCCCACTGAACCCGCTGCTCCAGACACTACGACAGTCTCTCCTTCTTTCGGCTGCCCGATATCAAGTAAACCGAAATATGCAGTGAGCCCTGTTAAACCTAGAACACTTAAGTAAACCGATACAGGTGCAATCGAATCATCGATTTTGGTTACTGCTTTAGCATCTACAGTATTATATAACTGCCAGCCCAGCATACCGATGACTTTATCTCCAGCTTTGAATCGCTCCGATTTGGATTCTACGATCTCTCCCACAAGTCCTCCAGCGATGACTTCATTAAGCTGATACGGAGGAATATACGATTTAGAATCATTCATTCTTCCGCGCATATAAGGATCCACTGACAAATACAACGTTCGTACAACAACTTGTCCTTCTTTTGCTTCAACTACAGGAATATCTTTGAACTCGAAATTTTGCTGGGTTGGCATGCCTACAGGACGTGAAATTAACAGGACCTGTTTATTTTTCAACTGATTCATAGATCACTACTCCATTAATATTTATTTTTGCTGCTACCTATAACTATTAACCAAATCCTGTACATGATTATCAAATAGTTATAAAACTATCAAACTATCAAGAAAAAATTATAGGTTTCCGGACATATTATAAACTGTCCAAGAAACCCGGTAATAATTCGCTAAACGTATCCTCTCGAAGCTGGCTAATCTTATTCTGCCCCATACGTGTGACACTTACTAAATCAGCTTCATACAAAATCTTCAGATGGTACGACACATTGGATTTATCCATTCCCATAGATTCACCAATGGACCCACATGTATTGTTCTCCTTATGGAGATGAAGATAACGAATCATTTCAATTCGTTTCACTTCTGCTAATGCTTTATAAATCTTCACTCGCTTTTCATCATCTTTTAAGGAATATTGTTCGATAGTCATAAAACTATTGTATTCTTCTGATTGCGCAAAGTCAATTTACAATCCCATTTCTTAATTGGATTCATTTTTGTATAATATACCAATCGGCATTAGCGCGGATCTATTTATAAGGAAAGAGGGATGGTAGAAATGGACATTACCAAATACGAAAATCTTGTTCCCCGTGTTTTTTTGTTCGTTGATCGCCGATCCTTCCCGGATTGGGAGATTACGAGGAGTAAAATTGATTTCCATGATCTTACCTTCATCGTAGAAGGGAAGTCTGACTATTTTATTAATGGAGAGAAATTCACGGTTGAAGCCGGGGATATGCTCTATGCCCCTTCTGGCAGCATTCGGGAAGCTCAGACTTTCAAGGAGGCACCCATGCGTTCCTTTGCCTTCAATTTCTTCTGGGAGGGTGAGGACAATCATGTGCAGCTCCCTTTTGAGACTGTAACTAGGAATTGGAGAACTAAAGAGATTCTAGAGGATATTAAAGAATTCTCACATATCTGGATGGGCAAACAACCTTTCTACAAAATGAAGGCCCGGGCCATCTTTCAACTGATTGTGTACCGCTTATTAAGTATCGCCCACCATCAAGAAACACCTCTGATAGATCTAAGAATCCAAAAAGTGATGACCTATATCATGGATCATTATTCGGAGGAAGTTACGATCAAGGAGCTGGCAGATTTGGTTGCCCTAAATCCCGTATATCTTGGTAAGCTGTTTAAGCAGAACACTGGCTCCACCTGTAAAGAATTTATAAACAAGGTGCGCGTGAACAATGCTGAGATGATTCTATCGGCTGGTGGTTTTAATGTGTCCGAAGTGGCAGCGCACTGTGGTTATCAAGATGTCGCCTACTTCAGCAACGTTTTCAAAAATATAAAGGGTTATCCTCCGTCATCTGCCCTGAAATAACGGAGGATCCGAAGCAACCCAGTTGTTCGCCCTATTAATTCAACCTAACTAAGAATGGACGCCGTCCCGCTAGTATAAAAGCTCTCCTCCGGCCCTAAATAGGAATAAGGAAGCTGGGCAGCGGACAATACAAGCTTTTGCAGAACCAGACCCGCATCCAATCCGTAAAAGCGGAGGGTATGAAGACCCTTCGTTAAAGCATGGCTGGTGGTTACAGCATGAATATTGTCCATAACCGCGCGGCACCACGGTTCATTATCATGATTGCCGCCTTCAAAGTTCGTTGGTAAAGCATCCTTAATCACGGGTGCCTGATCATCGAAACCTATCGCATATTTTAACCCGCTAGTTTGTGACAGATTGTTTGTCGGCGCAATATACGCGGTTAAGCTATAATCGGTGTCCTGCTGCACTAGAATCCGATATTCCAGACAAGGTGCATCCTCCGGTTGTTCAAAAGATACAGCATCCGGAAACATTTTAACCGAGGATAAAGAACGTCCATAGCTGTCAATGGTCTTCCATACCACCCCTGATTTCGAAACACGAGTTATGGTATGCTCCGCTTCAATGGACACGATATTATGGGTCTCGATGAATGTCATCGGTGGCATATCCGGAATGTCTATCCAATCCACGGCTGCCTTCACCTTAACTATATTCCCGGCACCGGAGATCGTAATTTCGCCCGTCGATGCTTCTTTGACCTTCTCCCAATCTACGGAAACCTGAAGCGTCTCCCCTGCCTCAATCCAGCCGCGTATTTTCTCAAGCTTGATCCAATCTACGCTGCTCCGCACCTGATATTCAAAACCCGCTTCTCCACCGTTACTGATTGTGATGCGATAGTTTTCTTTTTGGAGATTTGTAAATACCCGAAGATTAGCTGTGCCGGAAACATACGCTTGTTCCGTTCCTTCCACATCGACAATCATTAAAGAACCTCTGGCGGGCGTCAAGGTGTTTACATCCGGATATTTCCACCCTTCTGCATTCCAATGTATATACCCTACATGAGGGGAACTCATCATTCCCTGCCATTTTCCATCCGAAATTCCGCTATTATAAACCAGCTCCAGATACTTATCCCGTTCGATGGTTTCGCGGGTCAGAGCAGCGTAAGTATTTGCCAACATACTATTTCGCTTAGCGTATAGATGGTTCAGTCCAGCATAAATTTGCATTTTGACCACATTGGCCGAGGCAACAGCAGGGAAATATACGAGCTGGAAGTAAGCATCCTTTAGTTGTTCCGGGATTAGCTCATCGTATTTGCCGGCAGCCTTCTCGATCATCACCGCTTGCTCCAGAACTCTGTGCGCCTCATTGTAATGGATAGGACTGAAGGTGGACGGATAAATAATTTCAGGCTTGCGCCGACCGTTCATCCGGATATAATCCCCTAACAATTGTGCGATTCCCAGACATGTCTCTTGTTCCAGCACATATCCGAATTGCTGCTCTACCCAACGGTTGGTGTATTCCACAGTCCGATTGATTGCACCTGTCCCCCAAGCCTCAAAATCGTAGGCCAAATCCAGAAAGTAGGAAATGGGCAATTCCATAGGCTTCAAATCCCCGACGTTCACAATCCATACATCACGGATGCCATAATCGTATGCCATACACATTTGCTCCCAGACTTTTTCAAGCGGGGTCGTATTTAACCATTCATAGGAATGCGGACCACCATGATAGTCAAAATGATAATACATCCCCCATCCTGCGCTGCGGTTACGTTCGTTTTTTGTCGGGATTTTGCGGAGATTGCCAAAGTTATCGTCAGCAAGCAGGATCGTAACGTCATTCAGAACATCCCAGTCCTTCAACCCTTCCACCCCGGCAGTGCCATACCAGTACTTCTCAACTTCCTTATAAACGGCCAAAATTTGCGGCGCATGTTCAAGATTGTATTTCTTCAATAGTTCTTTTTGCGTAAGTATAATGTCCTTCAGCAGATCAATATTCTCCTGGTCGGAGCCCTCCAGCGCAGAGTCACTTTCCCCCCGCATGCCTAGGGTAATCAAGTTATCAAAGTCCTGATTACGCTTGATTCCGTCTTCCCAGAAATCTGTAATCGCCTGTTTATTAAGGGCGAAATCCCATAGGTTACTTGTTCCGTATTGGCTGTATACCTTCTGCCATTCACTGCCTGCCCGGAATAAGGGTTCATGATGGGAGGTCCCCATAATAATTCCGTATTCTTGTGCATGCTTGGCGTTGGCAATCGGGCTGCTTTTACCATTCAGGCTGAATTCGGCGCTCCACATCGCCGGCCATAAATAATTCCCCTTCAAGCGAAGAATGAGTTCAAATACCTTGTCATAGAAATCTTCATTAAAGTCACCAAATCTTTGAGTTACCCAAGAACCTAAAGACGGCCAGTCGTCATTCAAAAAAATACCTCTATATTTAACCGAAGGCTCCTTGGAGATCACATGAAGCTTGTTATCAGGAATGGACAATGCCGGCTTCTTCTCCGGCACAATATCCGCCCAGTACACCCAAGGACTAACTCCAATCTTTTCGGAGATCGAATATAACCCGTAAATCGTCCCCCGTTTATCACTTCCTACAATGACTAGCGCCTTGTCCACTCCCGCTGTGGGTTGTTCAACCACCTGAATTTTATAACATTCTCTTTTATTTTGGATGGCCGATACATCAACGGTTCCCTCCGCGATTAAATCATCGATAAAATCATTGCTGCCTATCGATCCAGCGATTATGACTGTTCCATCCAATTTGTTCAATTGTGTATATATCTCAGGTTCTACCTCTGTTACCTGTTTAACATCTGCTGCAAAAGACTGTGCCACCCGGCGTAATCCCTCATAATCTTTCCCCTTGGGGTCCACGTAAATCTTGGCAGCACTGCCCTGCTTCACAAGGTGCAATTCCTTCGTAGGCATGATAATTCTCCCCTTAAGCATCCTATTTTCGTATGACTAGGCACATTATATAAGTAAGCGATTTCAACATCCATGTGTAAACTAGCAACTTTTTGTAATTATTAAATGAAACTTTGTTTATCGGTTGAACAATCTGGATATTTGGTGTTACTGTTAACAGGTATTCCTTCTAATAAAAATATATTTTTTGCAAGCGCATCCATAACAAGAAAAGCTTATACAAAAAGCGAGGATGATCAATATGAAAAACAATAACGGGATCATTACAGGAGGCAAGATTGAAGGTCCAAAGGCGCCCAAGGATCCGGCTGAACGCAGGAACGGTTTTTTTGTGGTCTACGAAACCGCGATTGAGGCGACAGCCCGGGCCGAAGGTCCACCTTCACAGGAAGTTTATCTGGAAGGTAACTATCTAATCGACAAGGCCAGATATATTGGCGGCGTCACTGATGAGACAATACTGGAGCTGCTAGGAAACTGCGTTGGATTCCGCAAATTAGTCCATAGTATCGGAGTGTCTGTGAGAAGGGATCCTGAGCAGAACGAGCCCATCTCTTTTCTATTGCAGAACTGGGGCAAAACCAGCAAATACGAAACAGGCAGCAGCATACGTGTGCCCTGTCCCTCCGACGGTTCCGAAGTCCTCTTGAAGTTAGAGGATTTGGAATGGTCTGAAGAGGATGCGGTGCTCGGCAAATTCGCTTTTGAATTTAAACATGAAGGCGAACTGGCCATCGCGAGTATAATTTTTTATTTGCATGACGGTTATTCTGTACCAGAGCTAATAATTGAACCGCCTGTAGCGTTTGATTCTAACGAATACCGGGAGATCATTACCCAATCCTTGCTTCATCCGGGCAATAATAAAAGATTAAAAACGGCCATCCATAAGGCTATAAAAGGTGAGGATGTCACGATTGCTTATATTGGGGGTTCCATTACTCAGGGAGCAGGTGCTAAGCCGATCCATACAGAATGTTATGCCTACCAATCGTATCTGAGATTTAAGGAATTATTCGGTACGAATGGTGGTGAGAACATCCATTTTGTGAAGGCTGGGGTAGGTGGAACACCGTCCGAGCTTGGGGTCATCCGTTATGAAAGGGATATTCTCCGGGAAGGTTCTGTAACACCTGATATCGTGGTGGTAGAATTTGCGGTAAACGACGAAGGGGATGAAACGAAAGGCAACTGTTTTGAAAGCTTATGCCTAAAAATACTTTCCGCCGATAATAGACCGGCAGTAGTTCTCCTTTTCAGCGTGTTTATGAATGACTGGAACCTGCAGGAACGGCTCTCCCCCATTGGCCGGGCTTATAATCTTCCTATGGTTAGTGTAAAGGATGCGGTATCCGGGCAGTTCCGCCTAAGCAAAAATGAGGGGAACATCCTCTCGAAACGGCAATTTTTCTATGATATCTATCATCCTACTAATGATGGTCACCGGGTAATGGCTGATTGTCTGGCTTATTTATTCTCCGAAACCCACAAAACGCTAATGGACGAAGATGATCTCCTATTGGATCAACATCCGGTCATCGGGAATGATTTTGTGGGAACCCTCCTGCTGGACCGCAAAAGCCATATTGACGCAGGCAGGATCGAGGTGGGCGGATTTTCGGG
Source organism: Paenibacillus sp. FSL H7-0943 (assembly GCF_037963265.1). Classification (NCBI taxonomy): domain Bacteria; kingdom Bacillati; phylum Bacillota; class Bacilli; order Caryophanales; family Paenibacillaceae; genus Paenibacillus; species Paenibacillus sp. FSL H7-0943. The sequence continues at coordinate 2,511,505 of NZ_CP150148.1, read as the reverse complement.
GATCGATACCGATTTGCAGCGGGTAGAAATGGATACCAATCCTTTCGGAACTCCGGAATTCCCTCATAATTGGATGCATTCAGCGTCGTCTGGGGAACACAGCTTCAAGCTGACGATAACAAGCAAAAATCTCATCCTTGTATACAAGGATTCTGGCAGCAGCGAATTCGGCAAGGCAAACATTTACGTCGATGGTTGTCTTGTAGTCACCGCTGATCCACATGAGAATAATTGGACACATTGCAATCCGGTAATTCTTTATCAAAATGAGGTTAGTGGGGAGCATCAGGTAGAAATCAGAATGGTGCCGGAAGATCAGGACAAGTCTTTTACTATACTGGGCTTCGGCTATAATGTTTAATAATTTGACCTAGTGGCATATAACCTAAAAAGAAACCCATGGTCTTTAAATGACCTGGGTTTCTCAATAATTTGAGGAATCTTTTTCTATTTGGTAGGCAGCTTCTTATCCAAAATAGCCTTCACATCTTTAACAAGCTGTACGGATGCTTCAATCTCCAACTTACTTGTTGAAACACTTTCAATACTGCAACCAATAGGAATTCCCTTCTCCAGCCCGAAATCTAGCAATTCTTCAAAGATTTTTTGTGATAGCTGGATTGATTTATCCAAAATATCATTCGAGTATTTTAACTCGTTTTCTAACCATCCCGGGATACTGATCCCTAACCACTTCATAAATTGTAATGTTTTCGCGGTGCCGCATGGTGCAAGATTAAATAAAATAGGAACCATCTCAAAACCGTTATTTGTATAGTAATAATATAAATCAGACAATAAATTCTTAGATGCCTCTACATTATAAGTTGCCTGTGTAATAAAAAAGTTGCACCCACTGTTGGTCTTTTCGACAACCCGTATATGCTCATCATTCTTTTTTATATGTCTTTCCGGAATGACAACTCCGCCAAAAGTTAAATTGTTATTTAGCTGTTTACTTAGCTTATAAGCATCTGGTAAATTCAATTTCACCTCTTGTTTACTTGACGAAGCGCCCACATACACGGAAAATCTATCTTCATTTTCGTCAGTTTTAACCCAATCCTCGAACTGGGCTCTAGTATCATTACCGACGCACCGGTAAATTATTTTCGGGACCTCCACCTGTCTTAGATATTTATCACCATAGACAGCCGGATCAATCGTTGGTAAATAGGGATAAGGTCTTTCATGATCCACTCTGTCTACTTCTTCCTGAACATCGTACAGAATTAACGCATCTAAATCAAGGTTTTTAAGTCTCTCAACCTGTTTCTGGGCGATTTCCGAGACCTTTTCTGGTGCGTGGCTTGCCTTCGGTGGTGTCATTCCATATGTTATAATACCCGGTTTTTTGCTCAATATTTTTTGTTTAAATGTATTTTCTGCCGCTCCCAAATTATAAAACCCCTCTACTCGTCGCTTTTAAGATAAGGTTACCATGGCAGGCTTAATATGTGTAACTTCTATTTACTATATCTAGTTATATTTTAAAGCTATGATTCCCTAATGATGCTTTTCGAGTAGTACATGTTGACAACCATTTGGTGTGACTATAATATTAGAAGTCCTGCCAACCTTAAAGTTGGCGATAAGGGGACCGAAAGGTTCATTCTTATTTAAAAAGGGTGAGTATTATGAATAAAGAAGAATTAATGGAAAGCGCACGTAACACAAAGAAAGCTGCTTATGCCCCTTATTCTAAATTTCCAGTTGGAGCAGCCTTATTGCTTAAAGATGGAAATGTTATTAATGGAGTAAACGTAGAAAATGTATCTTTTGGCGCTACTAATTGTGCAGAGAGAACAGCAATCTTCACGGCTATTACAAAGGGCTATACTAAAGGTGATTTTCAGGCTATAGCTGTAGCAGGTGACACAATGGATTTTCTGCCGCCATGCAGTATCTGCAGACAAGTATTATCGGAATTCTGTTTGCCCGACATGCCTGTCTATTTAACCAATGAGAAAAAAGAAATCTTAGAGCTGAGTTTAAAGGATTTATTGCCTTATGCATTCAAAAATTTAGATATGTAAAAATAATTCCTCTCGTAGTGGAATAACAAAAACACGCGTACCTGTGTTAGACAAGTACGCGTGTTTTTGTGTTAAAAAGCTTAGCAGAACCAGAGTTCACAGACCAGACACACCGCGTAAATACGTTGTTACTTACCAAATCGCAATTCCAACCTTATCTTTTTCTTTAAATACTACCTTTATCATTTCCAAAGCATTTCTTACCCTAAATTCAATAAATTCTTTATCATAGTCTGTATGTAGTTCTATAGTATCTAAAACTCATATAGTTAAAACCTCTCAATGAACATCATCAATAATAAAAAAACAAGCGATCCATTGAGATAAAAGGTTAACACTTCCACTCGATGATCACTTGCTTTTAGCTATGCATAGTCACATTTCTAGTTTTCTGTGATTTTTCATTTTAAATGAAAATTCACTATCAGAAAACCCTTATAAAATAAGAGAGACTGTTTCAATTTAATTGAGAATTTAAATCCCCAGTAACTAATAATCATCTAATATTTCATTTCAAATGAGAAAAAGCGCTATTAAAAAGAGTACCGTAAAATAAAATGGGTACACTTTTCATTTAACGTAATAATGTAATATACTGTTTGCTCCTTCAAATGAAATCCTAGGACCTCCACTTGTCCTAGATATTTATCACCATAAATAGCCAGATCAATCGTTGGTAAATATGGGTAAGGTCTTTCATGATCAACTCTTTCTACTTCCTCCTCGAAGTCGTAAAGAATTAAAGCATCTAAATCAACGTTTTTAAGTCTTTCAACCTGTTTCTGTGCAATTTCTGATATCTTTTCTGGTGATTGGCTTGCCTTCGGTGGTGTCATCCCATATGTTAAAATACCAGGTTTCTTGCTCAATATTTTTGGTTTAAATGTACTCCCTGCCCTTCCCAAAATAAAATACTCCTCTACACGTCTCTTTTAAGTTAAGGCTACCATGGCAGATGAAACTGGATTAATTCTCGTACCATCTCCCAGTTCGCCATTCGTGTTAGCTCCCCAGCCCCACACATTTCCATCCTTAGAAATTGCAAAACTAAATAGATTGCCTGCTGTTATGACTTTTATATTGCTAAGTCCAGTTACAATTGTCGGGGTTGAGTTAGTACTGTTACTCGAAAGAGGGGTTTACTATTAATTTCCGCCTTAAAATCCCCGATGATTACATTATAAGGATATTTAGTGTTTTAGTTAAAATTAATCCATATAATTTCAGGGGGTGGTATATAGGTGCTTGAAGTAAGAAGAAAATCTCGATGAAGGGTGATGATATCATTAGAGCATTAAGTGAACGAATGGAAAAGGGGAACGAAAGATGCAGTCATTCAAGACAGGACTACAAGCCATTCTTTATGTAATACTGGTGGTTGGACTGCATCTGATCTTAATCTATTTTTTAAAGATAAGAATAGAGGGATGGGGAACGGAGTTATTAAATATTTCATTTAAGGTGTACTTTATACCACTTTTATTATGTTTTATTAATTCTTTTTTGTTTATAAGGACTCAGAGGATAAAGTACAATGCCATTTGGTTTTTGGTAACTATGCTATCCAGCCTCTTACTTCTTTTATTTTTCAATGCAATGCAAGATGACAGTGATAGTGAATATGGAGTTGTCGTTTCTATTGAATTTTTTCCAAAATATCAAGTGGAAATGCTCTTTCTGCTTCCTTGGAGTATTTCTATTATACAATTTATCTTAACTCTATATTATCTAATCAAAATAAGAAAAAATCTAATCGTTAGAAATAATAAAGGGGGAATATAATATGAAAAGAATATTTTCATTAAGTATAATTATTACAGTTTTTGTTTCTTTATTTAGTCCAACTGGAAAGCTCCAGTGATTTATAAATTGATTGAATTGATAGACGCATGGGATGAAAAACTTTCGAGAAAATCTTGACCACACCTGGCAACCATTCGAAATGTCGTCTTATTCCCCGGATTTTCACCATTAAGGCGAATGAAAGAAATCTTGAGAGCATAGCGATCAGAATAACAGTCCGTTGGTGGAGCATCTACCCGAGTATTCACGTTGACCCTACAAAAAAAGAAGGGTGTCCCAAGTAGCCATTTCATGGCTTATGAGCCCCCTCACTCTTGCATTAATTATACTTACTCCACAATGCTGATTTTATTAAGCGGCAATATGAGCTTTTCTATCACCAACACTGGGAGTGTATTAGCATTTACTGCATTTCCCGGGTAAATGCTGAGTTGAATGACAAACCTTCCTTGTTTGTTTAGAGGTCCATCCTTTCGTTTCATGCACTCATTCAATTGTCTGCAGAATTCCACAACTGATCCTTCATTTTCCTTATACAGGTTAGCATGTTTAAAACAGACCGGAACTGTTATTTCCCCTGTGGCGTCGTCCTGAAAGGTGTGTACGGACAGGTACGCATACTTATAGGATGCTGAGCAGACTATCGAATGCGACAGCAATGGAATACCTCCATCTTCGAACAGCTGGTTCAATAAGGTGCCTACATGCTCTTTAATAGGATGTTCCATGGCTCCGGAGAGTGTTGAAAAATCAATCTCCCTTGTCGTTCTTAAACAAGGTGCAATGGATTCCGTGAGGCTGACCTTTGGCGTCCGGTAAACAAACTCTTCTGCCGTTGCTTCCTCATAGGAGCTGCAACATTTCATTAAGCTCTCATTGCGTGTCTCATAAAGACTTATCCGGGATCTCTGGAGTCTGAAAATGTTGAACTTCTCGATTTGAACAGTCCGCTCCGTATTTTCCGGCAGCATACGCTGATCAAACAGCAGATATTCCCGGTTCCCGTCTGCCCCCATAAAGTAGAAGAGAAATGCTCCCGGGCCGGCGGGTTCGGATTGGTATTTACCTATCTGCATGGAAAAATCCCCTACCGAGATCGGACCTGTAAGCTTATCCAGCATCACTTTCAACAGGGAAGAACTATCCTGCTGCTCCAAAGTATCGAACGTATCGAACGTGGTGGGCTCGCCGCTGTTCACTCCGAATGCCGTCTTGGAGAGCCAGGAATTCCATTTCGAGACGATCTGTTCCACACATTTCTTCAAACACTCCACCGCTTTGGAAACTCCAGTTGAATCAGCTTCAGGCTGCAAAGCCATGCGTATATCCGGCATGATATGGATGAGCTGGGCAAGAGCCTGAGGAAGCTCATCTGCTAATGTGCGCTTAGCAACTGGCAGTTCTTCATTCCAGACAATTTCATGCTTCAAACGATCTTGTCCTGTCATTTCTTGCCGAAGCTTATACGTAAACGTATACTTCCATTCTTTAGTCAAATCAAGCAGAGTCCTGGCATTGTCAATATCCGGTTCTTCCGGGTCGATATAACCATGGCGCAGAAGCAACGGGGGCTCCGGATGCCCTTTTATCACTACAGGGATAACCATGTCTCCCAATGGAAGATCATACGGTACGATTAACGATATCCAGGCTGATGAAACAACCCCCTTCTCCTCAAGCGCATATTCCAAATGTGTAACCCGATAATTCACACCTTTGGCTTGATACCGCGGAAAATGACCGGTGTTCTTAACATTAAACAAATAGGTCAATTGCTGTGTACCCCTGTGAAGCGACAGTTTAGCCGGAGTAAAGCTTGCCTGGACGTAAATCTCACTTCCCGGTTCCGCCTTGCATTCATCAGACAATCCAATGAAGCTTTCCGCCTCAATCGGCCCATAAAAACTCACTTGATCCATTTCACCCGGATCACCGCAAGCGATTCCCACGTTAAACGGCTGCTGTATGACTGTATCCTGCTTATAGGCTTCGGCGAGCTGGACCAGCATTTGCTGCTTGAATCGTTCACGTGCAGCGGCCAAATCGGAAATATCGGAAACCTTCAGCTTGCCCAGATGACTGACTTTGCTCGCATATGCTTCGGCTATTTCGCTTTTTGCCTTGCGAAGACTCTCCAATTGTATGGCTCCATCATGTTTGCCTATCACGCTCAGACAATCCTTGTCGAGCATTTCGTCAATGAAAGCGAACACTTGCTGAACCCAAATATCCAAGTCTTCCACGGATTCCGTCTCCAGAGCATCAGCCAATACTGTACCGCCTGTGGCAGAGAATAATTCATACGGCTGAACGGTTAATGTGCGGCTGCGCTTCATGGTCTCAAACGGTGCTGCACCGTAGAAGAATTCAGCGGCTTGTCGTTCTGTTTTCAAGCAAGCTGTGGCTTTGGTACCTATACCGACAACCCAGAGTCGGTTGCTATCCTCGCTATCACGCCATGCACCCGCACCTATCTTTCGATCAAAGGCCACTTCAAAATATCGGGCGAACGCTTCGATCGTTTGTGTTCCAGCAATTCTGGTTGACGATTCATGCTGGATGCGGCTGGTGCCACTGACTGTCTCTGGAATGGATTTCATGTCAGGATCTATATGCTCTTCGAATGCGCGTAATATTGTCAATTCAAGGGTCAGCTCATAGAGAGGCTTCTCCTTGGTGAGTGTTATCGCTGAAGGATCAATTTCACACTTTTTGATCACCCGATTATAAGGCTCGCCGGAAAGCTTCTTGCAAAGTGAACGCCAGCATTCCAGGGCATATTCAGTCAGGATATCCTTCACATCATGCGTCTTCGTCTCATCAATCGACAAGGTCACTCCCACTTCGACATACTCCTGCGACAACTGATGATAAGCCAGCGCATAGCTGTCTTTGGCAGCACGGGCTTGTTCATCTGTCAGACCGTCCGCAAAAAAAGCCAGAGTTACAACAAGCCCGTTCTGATCCAGACGGTAGCACAGGGTTGTCCCCGGCCACTGATGAGGAGGAATAACAAAATCACGGTAAAGCACCGGTATAATGTAATCGTGTTTTGGTTTGGACAGTGTATTTCCAAGAACATCCCGTGGATATAGGGTTATTACTACTTTTTCTCCCAGACCGGCATAGGGGTTACCCGCGGGCTTATCGCATTCTACAGTCTCCGGCGGCTGTATAGCATGCTTGACAATCGGCAATACAGGCCGATACTGATACCATGGTCCCGGCCACCTGGAGGGATCTGTGGGTAAATCACAGGGCAGTGCATCTACTTCCCCAACCGGTGCGATGGGCACGTCTGAAAGATCCTGCTCAGCAAACGCCAGATTACCCTTTAGCTTTGTACCGATCAGATAAAACATCCGGCGCAAATACGCCTGCAAATCCGTTGACTCCTTGTCGGCAGGACGGTATATCTCAATGCCTGCATGACCGGAAGGAAATGCAGGTTTGCTGCTTCGGAGGGTATCCAGAAAATAAAAGGCTTCATCCGAATCGGAACCTATTACCGTATCCGCCGCATTCACGTATGCACCTAGAGGTGCGTTGTTAACATACCGGAAAAGGATCTGTGCAAGTATAGGATTATCCGGGTCTGGCGGCTGGTCAAATGGATTCTCATACCAAAGATAAAAGCCTCCGGATCGGATAGTGCCGCTGGTATGCAGCAGTTGTGCGAATGTTGCGGGAGTTTGGGCTGTCACCGCAGACAAGCCGTTTACCGGAGGTTCAGTGAACTTTGTCAGATTACTGCTGAGAACCAGAGGCAGCTTGCTGTCCGAACTCCAAATAACCTGACCATCCGATTCTTTACGCAAGTGAAGAACATGAACACTCTCCAGACCTACCGGACCTCTACTTGATTCATTTGCGATCTCCCGGCTTAACCGTTCAAGAAGCAGTTGTCCGTATCCGCTCGCGCCTTTCAGCTCATACATATTAAGAACATTAGTTGGCCACAACCGGATTTCTACAAATGTCGCAAGTCGATATTCGTCTCTGGCGGGATCTAGTTTATGTGCTTGTTGCTTATCCCTTTGCCACAAAGCCAAAGTTCCTGCCTGTGCCGCCAATCTATGACCAAGCGCTGCCGTGAAAACACTCAGTTTCCGTCTGATTCCTGTCGCTGAACGGGTGTTTTCCCATATCTGCAGCTGTTTCCCCGGATAAGTGTTGGGAACGTCAACATAGGGTGTAAGCGGACGGACACATGACCAATCATCATCCGGTAATTCGGTATGTCGCAACGCCGTTATCCGATCCAATTCGCAATCGGGAAAAATGATCGTGAGGGTAGACAGATCACCGTGAGGCTCTGTGCAATTGTTCATTGTTACCGGCAAATTGCTTGGCAGAAGCTCCAGTTTTAAGGTAAGCCCAGTCAACGAATCGGCTAACGGAAATTGCTGCCCAATCTCGCTATAAACAGATTTTTGCTCCGAAGACTTACTCTGCTTCACCAGGAGCCCGAACAGAGTGAATTGGGAGATGCTTGCCGCGACTATTTTCATCCGCTCATTATTATCGACGACTTTATCGACAAGATCGCTTATTAATATCATATCCCCTGGCAAACCTAAGCCTGATTGATCAACGGCTTCTCTGGCCAGGGCACGCGTACACATGGTTACAACATCCTGAATCCACAAGGTAGCCATTGATAGCTCTATATTAAGCAATGGTAGAGGATCGGGTTGAGGGTTAGTTTCTTCACACTTATCTTCATGAACTGGCTCGGCCATCATCTGACGCGAATGTTGTCTTATATACTCAAGCTTATCCGTGGAGATCGTTTGGTTATTTGTGAAATCAATTTTTGAGGTTTGCGGCATTGCTACCCCAAGGAGTGCCTGTTCGACTGTCAGTTCGATATCGGGGAAGATCGGAAAAAATACTAATTGTTTGATTTCCGGCGTTCCGCTGCAACCTATTTCCGGATGGCATATCGAAATCTCAAAATATTCGGCCAGAAATGATACAATACCCGTTCCGCTCTGATTATAGATAATCGGCGATTGGCCGTCTGTTGTGTATCTTTCAATACTCTTTAATTCTTCTTTAGTAATGTTCTGTTGAAGCAACCTGTCGATGGGAGTACCTGAGCTAGAATTACGGTTCAAGTAAGCATTCAGCGTCCATAGCAGTACCCCCTTAGCCCATGTCTTAAATCCGTCGGGTTGAAGAGGATCGTCAATCATGTACAACATGGCTGAGCACTGAACCTTCTTGCTGCCGCCCTCTTCTCCGACGGAAAGCTGCGGCATACAATAGAGCGTTAATTTGCGCCGTTCCAGCGCAGGAACGATAACCGGCCACCAGACCAGATTGTCCGTAGTCAATGAATGGTGTGGGGATTGAAGGGGAGAGCATGTATCCCATGGAGCTGTAGTCTCTTTGCCCATTACAAAATCCATATTCATTTTGTCGTGAAAGCTTCGTGATATCTTCCCCTTTGCGATACCGAAATCGGCTTCTATTTCTCCATGCGCATGGACTTCCAGCACAAAATCGATATTCGTTTCCTTATAGGCTTCAATGATCATGTTGGCCGTTGCGTTGACTTCGCAATCCACTACGGCCTTAAGTACCTTTAAATCCACCTCTCCAAAAACTTTGCCGGATAGTCCCAATATTCCTTGGTACCAGCTGAACTTTGCTCCATTCTTGGAAGGGTCGCAATTCGCGTTAAACGTTGCATTCGTTCCTTCCAGGATTCCAATCCCCGTCAAACTAAGTCCAGCATTCAGCACTCCCCGTTTGAAGTATTTGCCGTACCCCAGATTGACAGCTAGTCCGGCCTCAATAATTGAACTGAAAGTACCTATTGTCGCACTAATTTCTGGAACTCTGCTATACGCAGACGTCTCAGCGCTTAAGCGGGCAAAATAAAAGCCTCCCCATCCAACATACGGCGGAGCCTCTATGCATAATGAACGGCTAAAATCCAAGCCGACCGGAAACCCGACATCGATCTTGAAATCTCCGTTTCGGTAGAGATCGAGTGCAACTTCGGGGACGATCACGGTTACTGCGCCCATCTCGATACGCCGCTGTTCTTCAGGTAGACTGATAGCTCCGGTGAACCGTCCAACGGAGCCTTTTCTTTTTTCATAACTGAAATCACCGTTCAATCCAGCGAAGGGACCTGCCCCATCTCCAAGTAATTGAACAAAAATGCCATAACGGTTATGCTCATCCTGAAATAAAGCGGAAAGATCAACGAATGGAACCGGTTTGAACTGGATACCGGCGAGCCATCTGGCATTGGGGTTATAAAATAGACCATTTGGTAAATGGCCATCATGCATCACTGTAAATAAGTCTTTTATTCTATCGACTGTTGCCTTGGTCTTCATATCTGCTTTAAACTCATCAGAACTAACAAACTGACCTAATCCTGCAAACAGATCACTCATGTTCTCTCGCTCTCCTTTCAGACAGTTGTTAGATACCAGCCGATCTGTCCTTTTTGATTACTGGCTTGAAAGATCGTAAATTGAGTCTTGTAGCTTGTCCCGAACAATCGTACAGCAGCTTGAGTGCTCATTAGATAACCATCACTGGTCAAAGCAAGCTGAAGATCGTTTGGCAACTTCAGATCCAACATTTCCTCCAGAGCCAGCAGCCCCTTTTCCTTATCCAGATCAAGCCCTGGTATTTTGAGCCCGCAATAAAACTTCCCCTCTGCATTCCAGCCTGCAATAAAATTGCCGACAAGCATGCCCTCGGGCAACAGCTTGCCAAGAGTACCCATTTCGAAGTCAAAACCGAGTCCGTACCATGGTCCGTTTGCAGCATTATGGTTTGGCAATCCGGCAATGGGCACATCACGGTAACCAAGCTTATTCCAATCAGCCACAGATTCTACGGATACCAGATAGCGAAGACGGAGCGGAAAGTTGGCGCCCAAGCTGCCAGGACGTCCGTTGCTTTTGGCGGGATCGAGGGAGACTTGTGAGATATCAAAAGCAAACTTACCGGAATTTACGGGGTCATTAATGTCAAAATCCATTGTGACCCTTAAGTTGCCAAACAAGAGACCTAACAAACCCTCATCGACTCCATAGCCAAACAAATCAATCACCTGATCAACCTCTGGGTTCAACTTATCAAGAAAAATTTTCGAACCGTATATGGAAAATACAGTCTTTATATTTTGTTTATCCGAAGCGTCGAGCGTCTGGAAGCTGATTTTGTCTAAGCGCAAGTTTTGTAATATTGGTGGGAGAACCAGTTTCTGGAGAGTTGCACGCACAGGTGTCTTCGTCTGAAAGACATAGGTAGGTACACCTTCATGCTGCTCCATCGATCCGTATAAAGTAAGGATAGGCTTTGGGAACTCAGGGCCACCATCCTCACTGACTATTACTGGACTCCCATATAACGTACGCACAAGCAGCTCAATTTTGGCGTGGAACAATTCAATTTTTGTGTTTACAAATCGGGCCTGCAGCTCGGTTACGCGAAATTTGTAAGTATGAATGTCCCAATCGACAGTATCCAGATCCTCGTACCTGACATACCCGAATAGCGAGCTTGGCTTGTCCAATTTCAGGCCGGCAACAGCATCCCACTCCACCAGGCTGGAATCGAGGCCCACATGGTGTGCGCGCAGGCTTCCTGGTTTAATGCCGCCAATAAGACCTATTAAATCATCCGGCATCTGTTCCGGTATAATATCCACATTGAGAGCAAGAATTCCGTTCCATTTCGGATCACGGCACATCCGGTAAAATGGAACCAATTCTGGGGGAATCTCATTTTCGGCCGCTCCACCCATACAGTAATCGCTCAACCACTTTGATAATATGCCCAATTGCCCTGCTTGATTGAATGCTTCACCATCCGTCCAACGTCCGGGCTGCTCGATGCCATCCAACAACGATCCTTGGCAAAATTTGAAGATGAGGATATTCTGGTAATTCGTACCACCCGGTACTGTCAGTTTGAAGGGCCAACCCGATATAGTCACCAGGTCATCAAACTTTTCCCATAGCGGCGAAGCCGTGGGATTCATTGAAACGACAAGAAAGAGCCTGCTGGACAAGAGGGCGTTTCGGAAAGTCGCAGAAGGGTTAGTAAATTTCAGCATGTCCCATGCTTCGGCTGCCCCCGGAACGAGACCTGCTGCGTTTCGGATGTTCTGCCCGATAATTAATTCCGACCACTGTCCGGCGATGTCCTGAACAAACAAGCCTTGCGGTGTGCTCGAAAGGCCATCTGTAAAGGCAGTGCTGTTGATGGCTGATCTCGCTGAGAGTTGGTTCATACGCTGCTTGCGATTCGGGGCAATTCCTCGCCGCTCCAATGTAAGCGCCTGTGTGAGCTGCATTTCATCATTCCGTTGAACCCCGAGAAGAGGAACCAGAGGTATACTGTTATCTGTATCCCTTGTCCAATCGAAGATAACCGGTTCATGAAAGTGACTAACACTTTCAGCCGCCGGGCGGTAATGAGGATCATCCTCAGGCTGTGCCGAATAAGTGATTGGTGGAGCCTCGAAAATACGGTTGTCGCTCGGGCGTACTGCTATCCAGGACGTATAAGCCTCATCCGTTAATTCTGGAGGTTGTTCTGTTTCGCTACCGGCTGGATCAGAGGACCAGAAAGCAGGTTTGCCCCGTATGAACTCCATGCGGTCACCTCTGTAACCATTGCCTTGAGGTACAAAAGCAATGGTTTCCGTTCCAGTGCTGCCACAAAGCAGGCGCATAGCTCCTGCAAACGGTTCTGCATCGGAGACCGAAAGGTAAAAGTTCCCTTGTGGGACCGTATATGCCGGTTCGAATGCCGCTATTTTATATTTCGGAGATAACACCAGCAATCCACTGCCAGGCAACGGTCGCGGCAGTACCCCTTCAACATTTGGTTCCAATCGGACATCTGGTTGGAGTTCTATAGTATGACCGAATGGGGTTCGGAAATGACTGGGCAATGCATCCGTCGATGGATCAAAGGCTAGATAAGACCGAAGACCTAAATCAGGCAGAGTCTCATAATTCCGGTTAAATGGATCAAGCTCATCCAGAGACACCAGATAATGAAGCCACTTCCCATCTTGTTTCTCAAAAACCGGGTAGTTATGTTCCTCAGTTGCAGTGGTATGCCCATTCTGTTGCGCATAAAAATATTTAAGTCCGACATTAAAATTCCCGTTCTCATCAAACACAGAATCAGAGGGTATTTCGATGCGAAATCGAAAGGTCCCGGCGTCCTTGCCGGCAAACGGTAGATGGATCACTCCTCCATCAATGCTTGCATTATCATTGCTCATAAAATCAATAAACGCAGAGGTGGTATTGCATAAATCAAGTCTCATGTCCTCGTACAAAAAGTTAACTTTTACGCTCATATCAATATCTAATTCATAGGCGCCATTTCCTATCATTACATTTAGATTTTCTTTTACTTTCATTCCCCCAATACCAGATACGATCTTGAGGATACTACATTTGTCAAGCTCAATAGTGTTCAGCCAGATAAGCTGGATTTCATCGGAATCTCTTCTGTTTCGCTCGTACTCTTCCAAAGCATCTAAAAGTTGATTTTCTTGCGGACGAATTGCCGCAAACAGGAATATTCCCTTATCGCCCCAAGCTTCAACCAAACTCAGAGTATCCCGCTCGTATGTCCCCTCACGAGGTCGATACCCCCTCCAGCCAACAGAAGGGTCATCCTCGGCCTCAAATAAGCTTCGACTGCTCATTTTTTTATAAAACAATGATATATCACCTCATCCGTTGATGTGAGTTCATTCACTAATATTTAAGTCCATTGTTTTAACAAATTCGGCTCTATGCAATGCCATTTATTTTGCGCTAAGTAATATCCATCTATACATAAGCTCCCATATACTTCTGCACTCGGAATGGTCATGCGAAGACTGTTAATCCTGATCTCTTTAACAACACTATCTGAAAAAGGGCCTCCTGCCGGAAATAATGCGACGTATTTTTCTTCCAGATTTTGATTGAACAGAAAGATTGGGTCCTTTTGTCTCCTTCCCACCTTGTAGGCTTGAACCAAACCTAAACCTGTTGCTATATCGACGAAAGATATGGAAGCCACATTAATTGCTGGGCAGGAATTAGCCTCCTTCACAAAATCTTTCGAAAGTTCAATATCCATTCTCAGCGGACCGCATATCGGAGAGCTTGTTATAGGAGCGCCGCATAGCCTCGTGATACAGAGGTTCGCCATTCCCTGCCATTCTGCGATTAAATAGGAAACGGATTTGGGAGAGTGGCCATATCGGTCTGTAAGTAATCCCTGGACATATATTTTCCCGCTCTGGCGGTCGACCGCTGGCACGTAACTGATGCATACATGGAACTTTTGCGGACAGCCATGTATCCCGGATACAAAGCAGGTGGATTGCTCCAAACTTTTATTGTCCGACAGCACACGGTCAATCGATGATCCTTCAATGACCATGTATGAAGTTCCGATCCTGAATTTAACTCTTGCAAGGTCAACCTCACTGCCTTTCAGCGAATAAAGCTCAACTACAGCTTCGATCTTATAATCACCTTTACCGATTAATGTAAAACAGACCAAAGGTCCTGTGCATGGTGCGATCTTTCTTTGTACGATGTCAATATTGCTGTTTATGCTCAAGTGATTTACCTCCCTGCTATCATTGCTGCATTATATGTATAAATGGGCTTTTCCTGTGAAGAGTAAGCCCAGGCAAAACAAAAAAATGTTATGAAAATAAAGAGGTGAACTGGAGCAGTTGATTTCATCAGCTTTTTGGGCACGAAAAAATAAGCATTGAAAAATATGTAGTAGACTGAGACTGAGATAAAGAACGTTCTGCAACTGACGCTCAGCCTGCGGATCGCAGAGAGACTATGTCTTGAATGAAGCCAATACGTGCTTTTCAAACGATGATAATTTGAATTGCAACTCACAGCAACTTCTCTATACGGTATGTAATGCGTCCTTTCAATCCCGATATCTTGACGCTATACCAAATAAAAAATGCTCCCTTAAGGGAGCAGGCCGACGGGAAAATACATTTAGGTATCTTCGAGCCTCACACTCGACAGCCTCAAACATCCACAGGAATTGTTTCTACAGTCCAATGGAGCAATCATCATTAAAATGCCCTTTGTACTTGATGTTCCATTTATATCATCAACTTATATAAATACCGCAATAAATTTCATTGATACGAAAAAATCTCGCTCATCACAGATTGGGCAAATTAAATGGCTTTTCTGACGCTCAAATTGGCTACTTCTACAGAAGTTATTTTCTCTGTATCTCATATTATAAATCTCTGCTCGCTTATTTCTTCTAGCTCTCCACTAGGGATAACCTGCTCACAACCATCAAACGGTTCCAAAAAAGCAAATTGCGGCATTAATTGCTCCCTCCCTAATATGAGAGTCATCGACTCATTTACTTATAATTCCAATAAAGATATTCGACATAATAAAAAATGCCAAACATAATTTATTACATTCAAAAAGTCCCGATATAGGAAATTCCTAATCGGGACTTTTTGAATAGTTATTTATTTTTCCAATACAAATTTCTGAGAATAAAACTATATTGTATTTAATCTTAGAAACAAAAGAAAAACAAAGTGAATGTCATTGCAAAATTCAGCATAAATATGCTCTATTGAATATTAATGTAGCGCCTCTGCTTGCTCTAATTTATCATTAAGAGGCAACTGAGGGTTTAAATAAGCATATAAAAGTTGCTTTGCAATTTCGTGATCTTCATTAACGGAGGAATATTGTTCAACTGCCTTGTGTTGTCTGTACAATAAGTAAAAAAGTCAGTTGATTCCAGATTACAGTCCCTATGACCCCCAGACTGTGAGAGCTTATATAAAAGCTTGTGATTGACTCAATTGTCTTAATCGACTATACATTCACCAGAGCAGGAAAAAGGAACATAGTGGTAGTTCAAATTTTCAACAAAGACAGGGTGTCGTCTACATGTAAATAGTAAACCGGGCTGGTCTTCGTATAAATAATTATGATTGCAACACATCGCCTTTCTAAATGTGAAATATTACTCCTCACTCATTCCCTTCACAATCTCTTATCCGGCAGATGATGAATGCGTTCTGAAGTTCCTTTGCGACTTCCAAGATTCGGCCACGCACATGGATATTTCCCTTTGTGGAACCAGCGAGTACAAATTTTGTTGCAATACATAGTTGATGGTCTGCCTGGTATAGCGCGGATGATGGATGGCTGGACCAGAAGGTTGGTAGTAAAGAACTCTCTTCGCTCCTCCTTAATCTCCTACAAAGTCTGATAAGCCTTGTTTAAAGCGATGTCCCACTTCAGAAGGGCCCCTTCAGTGCATTTTTGTAATACACTACAGTATGGTATTGGATAAACAGGTGGATGCACACCCTTCGAGGGAATACTTCCTTAGGGTTAGTGGAGTGGCTTTATCCAACATCAGATAAAAGTCCCGATATAGGAAATTTCCTAATCGGGACCTTTTGTATAGTTATAATATAATTGTTTGCTTGAATCAAACACATAACAACATTTGAATAATTATTCAATGCAACATATAAATATACCTAAATGAATATTTATACAAAATATTGAGTGCCGACCATTTTTCTCACTTTTCATGAGCCATTTTTCGCAGATTTCTTGGTCGTTTTCGCAGCTTTGGTGATCCACCACACATTTTCTGTGATGTTTCATTTTAAATGAGAATTCACTGTTAGAAAATCCTTATAGAATAAGGAGCTCTGTTTCATTTTAAATGAGAAAAATCAGTCCCACTAGTTATTACTCTCCTTTTGTTTCATTTTAAATGAGAAAACGTACTTTTTTCGATTATACAGTATTATGCATAGTATACATTCATAATATCCTTTCTAAATACGTAAAATATTGTTGTATACTTTGCAGTCACAATAACCTTTATTATATAATGTTTAAAAATTAATCTTCATAACAAAAAAAACAATTAAATTAATGATTGGTTTACTTTTATCTTTTCTATATATTTGGTGAAAATAAACAAGGATATAACATGCACGAAAGAACAAAAAATTTGTAAATCGGTTCATAATGAATAAGCGTATTTTTTATCAAAGCTTCCGATCGTTTAGAGGAGGTGGGATATGTAACACTTCCATTCCTTCTTATAACCTTATGAGAATCGAACCTTATAGGCCCAGTGCGATATTTTAAAGAAATCTGTAAATTGCTATCAATACCAGGGTAGGCTCTATCGCTTCGTCTTCTAAATGCCGTTCTTTTAACTTTGCTCAGACTATAAAAATGAGTACACAAGCAACAATTATACACACACCACTGTTGTGAAATTCCCCATTGCGTAAACCTCCCTATACATAATACAGCTTCTAAATCAAACACCTTCATATATCTTTTCAAAATCTAGCAAAGTTAAAATACACTTTGTTGTTAAAGGGTTTAGGAAAAGCTGCTCCTAGTTTTGAGTTAACCCTAAGATAGTAACCAGAAAAGAAATTCCCTCTTACTTGATTATTCCTCAGGGTAAGAGTATGCAAATGTTTGACGAACAACAAAAAAAGTTTTCTTATTCTTACAAACTACCGTCAAACCTCTTAACTTATATGATTCGATATACAGGTTGAGGGTTTCTATTAGATGTTTCTTTCTTTGATCTCCCCCTCAGAAGAATGACTGTTTCTACGTACTTAAATGGCACTCTACTCAACATTTTAGCCTCGTTGTATATTCCCCTCTCTATAATTAGTAGTAGACTTGATATAAATAGTACTATTTAACGCAACTGCATAGGGATCAAAAAATTGTCGAGATTCAATCTTTTAATTAATAATAAACATTCGTAGAGAATCACTTCCTGATATTAATTTGACTTAATCGGGATTCAAAAGCCCTGTGGTATTTAGTCAATAAGCAAAAAAAGAACCTCTGCACTGGACCGGCCAGTGTCAGAGGTTCTTCCCCCGTTTCTATTCAATTACTGATGTTATACACTGATTTTAAAGATAAAAAATAACCCATATGACTTAAAAACCAATAAATTGCTGTATAAAATTCTATTTATTCTTCATGATTCTCGTGAAGACTCAAGCTTCATCTCCCTGTACAGCTCAAGCTGTTTAATTACATATAATTCTTCCCCGGGAGTGAGATTTGTTAATACTGTATTTTTGGTTTCCTGATGCAGAGCGCGAAATTTCTCCTGCTCCACTTCACTCAAAAAAACAGATGGATCTATTTTTATTACACCGTCTTGAAAATCAGTCATCACTCCAAGGTTTCCTTTTCCAAAAGTATCCGGAAGTGATTTTATCATTTCTATTTTTTCTTTAAGACTTATAGTCGCCATAATAAGCTCGATCGTTGATTCATAATTTTCGTTTAATTCTTCTACGTTATTCGCAAGCGGTCTAGCTAATGCCAGAAACAGTTCTTTATTACCCAGGAGCATGAACTTAAATGAATTGAATAAATTATCGATGATTACATTAAGTATGGGTGCCTTTTCTACATAAGAACTCAAAATAATTTCTTCTTCATCTCCACCCAAAACTTCAGCAAGAGCTTTATTGATCTCATCACCAGCAGGAGGCAATTTACCATTTTGCAGTTTGCTAATGTATGCTTTATTAGTAGCTAGTCCTTTGTCACGCAACTTAGATTCGATTTGATTTAGCGTTAAGCCTGAATCTTCAATGTACTTTTTAAGAAGCTTACTATAGGTCATCATGTTAACACCTCATATATTTATGATAAAATCGTTGTCATCAAAAGTCAACACTGATGTATTTCATTGACAACATTCATCAAACATGTTATTTTTGTTTTATTAAAACAACGTTATTTTATAAAAACAATTTAAAAGGAGAAATCACATGGCACTGAGAAATGATTTATTTAAAGTATTGATTATTTTAGCAGTATTATTCGTTATAACAAAGTACCCTGAACAGTTTGGCAATTTCATTTTCACAGCTATTATGGGTTTAAGCGAGGTTCTCATCAGTAAATTCGTAAATAATATACACTTGATGGGTTAAAGAGTCTATGTACATAGAACCCTCATCGACTTATACAGCTTGATGAGGGTTTATGTATACTCACATAATCCCTATTACTTCGGATCGTGAATCTTGTTACCGAGAAAGCATTTCCCTATCATGAATGCATCCACACTTTGTAGATTTGCGGTGCATTAAGCTTGAAAAAACTTAAATTCTTATTAACGGTAAATTCAATTTTTCGGCTAGTCTCTCTGCCTGGCGTAGACTTGACTCGCTAGTATCCTCCGTTTCAAGCAAAAATACAGCAACAGGATTAGTGAATGCGTCGTTATATAAAACAATCTCATTATATACTTCGCTTCTTCTCATATCCTCAGCTCCGCGTTTCTGCATTTTTAAGGAGTCCTTTTCTATTTCTTCAATATGCATCGTTTTGCAGGCATGAGCATCCACACAGCATAAATATGAATCTGCGCTTAACGGCAAAGAAATTAGCGAGAAATCGTTAGCTTCGACAACTATTCAAATCAATATAATACAGCAAAATACAATGATAACCCAGTAAATAATCCTTTATTTATTTAAAGAAATAACTTTGTTAGCCATATCCTTGAAAATTGAATAAGCTTTAAAATCATCGACTTCAAAAATCCGCTTTATTTCATTAAACGCTGATAAAATTCCAGAATAAACACTCTCATCATATTTGAGAATATTTTGAATACTTAACTCTCGCTCTTCTTGAAGAGTCTTTTGTAATTTTTTAATGTATAAATCAGCAAATTTATCTAGATTATTATTTTGAGTTACCAATTTACGAAAATTCATGACGTCGTTTAAATAGTCACTTTCGTTCAATTGATTATCCCCAAATGATCCTTTTTTTTTGAACGGATTTCTCTCTTTGTCGTCATAGAGGCTGACAAGTATATGTTTAAATGAATCTGGATCTTTAGGAGACTTCCTAAAAGCCAATTCTTGACTACGTCCGAGAAAATTCTCTCTTGAAGTTATAAGGGCAGTCTCTACTTTTTCGTTATGATTTCCCAAAATGTCTACCACATTTTTTATATATCTTTCATCGGAAAATATTTCATTGTATGAATCTTGAAAGATCATGTCCCATCTATGTCTATAAACTCCTAAGTAACCCAACTGATTATCTTTCTTACCGCTTACTCTCTGAGCGTTAGCTTTAACTGTATTCCAGCGCATAGATTTCCAATTAGTTACTGAAGCTTTATCAAAAAACATTAAAAGCAAACTTTTTACTTCTTCCTTTATTTTTTGATAATCCTTACTTCCCACATTCAAGGCATCAATTAACTCTTCTGAGATAATATCTAAGCTATTTATTTCTTTAATCAAAATAGAAATTAATATTTTTTTTATGCGTTGCTTATTTATATTATGAAACTTTGGGTTACCTGTACCACAAAATGCTCCTATATTGCCCCTTAGTGTATGATAAATAATCTTCTTTTTACCTGTACTAAACTTTAGCCGCTTATCCAAAGCTTCCTCTAAATCTGAGGAAAAAAGATATTGTACTGCTTTAGGAGAGGTAATATCTCCCGCTTTCCATGAAGTATTGATATCTTTGCTATTCAAATTAAATATGTCAATTCCCGTAAATATACAATATAAAGTAACCTGAGGTTCCACATCATAAATTAACGGTATTATATAATCCAATTCAGTTGGGCGTCCTGAATCTAGTTTTTTCAAATAAAAAACTGCGTCAATCGCTTTTTTAGCTTTACCTAGCTTCTTTTCTCTATTTTCTTTTTGTTCACTAAAGAAATCTTTGAGTAACCTCTTTTTACTAACTCCCTTTTCAATATGGTCTAAACCATGCGTATCGATGAGGCTTAGAGTCTTAATGTCTAAATCATCAAACATAAGAGCAAAATCATTTGAGAACGAGTCGTAAATTATCACTTTTTTAATCATTGCAGTTAATGAGTCTATTCTGTTAGTAAGTAATCCATGTTTTTTATCTTTTATTTGCAATGAAACGGTCTTTAAGGACTTTGAAAGTAGTTCTTGATTTTCTTTACTCCAATCATTAAATTCTAGTGTTAAAGTATTACCGCTTCGGTTTGAGAAATTTAAATTTTCATTTATCACTTTATAAATACAAGAAAAGAAAGAATCCAATAATTTTTCAAGCTTAGTTTCAAAAAAATTATCCTCTAAGCTTTTCATTCCTTTGCAAATGTCATGAATTATATCACAGTAATTAATTGATTCGGTATCTAATGTCAATTTTGCTAATTCTTCCATCTTTAGCAAAACACCACTTTCAGTATTCTCAAATAAAAAATTAAACTCTTCTATTGAAAAGAAACCTTTTTTTTCAAATAAAATTCTCATAAGTTGATTTTTCAATTCAATTTCATTTAATTCAATATTTCCCATTGGATAATCGTATATTTTTTTCACGATCAGACTAATTAATTCTTCTTTTTTTTCATTTTCTGTTGGATCATCTAGCATAATTTCTTTTAGTCTACGACTATATAAATCTTCAAAATCTTCTTTGTCATTTGATATACTTCCGATCTCTTTCCTTTTTATCATCTCAAATTCCAGATTAAGCAGATAATCATCATTGAATATATTTGGACATTTAATTACATCACTTATATTGGAAAGTTCCTCTAGAATTTTCAAGTATTCTTCCACAAGCGTTTTATTGTCTAGTTCTCCTTTACTATTTACTAGCGGTATAGTTATTCCAAGGATTTTTTCGCCGATCTTTATTTTTCCATTATTAATTCTTTCTTCATTAACTAATCTTAGTTTAGTACTTAACTCTTTCATGTAGCTCAATCGATCTTCATAAATATCCAATTCTTTAAAATTAAAAACGTTAACAAACATAAATGAGATAATATCTAACCAAATATCATTTTTTCTTTTTTCGCGGAATTCATTTTCTTTTAAAAATATTACATTTGCTCTTGGATTTTCTTCATATCTATTCAACTTGTATTCAACTTCTGTTCTCGTCGTTTGTCCATCACCTGATGAATTTATTTTTTCTTTATGCAAAGCAAACGAAGTTATAAAAGAGGATTTCCCAGCACCACTTCCACCTATTATTAGTAGGGACAATTCTTCACTTCGTTTATCTTGGTCTTTTATCCATCTTATTTTAATTTTTTTCTCCTCATACTCATATAGAATACATCCTGACTCTCGCAAAAAATTAAGAATATGTCTAATAGTAATAAAGTAAATATTTTTAAATGGGTTCCCTTCATTATGTATAAATGGAATAGATTGATTCATTCCAATTAATGTTAAATCTTCCGAATACACTGGAGCTCCTGATAATCCTTCTAATATTTGATGATCCTTTAAATCCGAATAATGATGGTAATCATCCATTATTCTATAAGATAAAATAGGGTTATCAGGTATGGTTATTATATCCATTTCTCCTTTGAGTATTAACTTATTATTAATTTCTTCTTTAAGAATCCCTGGAAAACCAAGTGTTTCAACTTTTTGACGTATAAATGAATTTTCAAAGCTTACCTTTTGATTTAATGATATATTGCCTGGCTCTATCTTAACTAAGAAAGCTAGAATGTCATCTTCTTTTAATAAAGAATTACTAAAGAATACATCTAGAATATGATTATCTATTGGTCTATGTTTAGAGTCAAAGATTTCTAAATCCACATATTCATTAACGTTATTTTTCACCTCAGTTCTATTAATTTTATTTGAACCTAGTAAATGTAGCGGGGTTATTATTATATGATTTGAATCTGTGGAATCGCCTTTAAGGTTACATGGGAGAATAATTCCTGTCGCCATACTGTTAAATGTTGAAACCTTGACTATATTATTTAGCATTAATCATATTTTCCTTTCAAATATCAATTTTATCTTTGTATAGAATCCGACTGCTAATATTTACATCTAATTCAATCTTTCCTAGTTTACATCTAACTTGCTTTGGAAAAATAATTTCATTATTTTGTTCCTCTAGAACTTTTCTTAAAATCGAAGAACTCGGATGATATTTATTTGGGATTGTAATTGGTAAAAAGAATTTAGTAACACCTATATTACGAGATAAATCTAGAATATCTTTATTATTAGAAAAAGCACCATGATGAGCCAATTTCATTAAATCTATCTTATTCTTATAATCAATTGACTTTAAATACTCAACTATAGTAGGAATGAAGTTATCAGCAGAAAGAAGAACCGATTTTTCCTCATACTGAACTATACACACAAGCGAAGATTGATTAATTAATTTGGAATTTTTTTTTTCAACTAGCCAACTCTTCATTAGTTTTCTTAATGTTTCTTTTTCAGGCAGCAATATATCAATTAAAATAATATTACTAGTATTATTTGTAATGGGTTTAAGTTTATTATTACGTATAAATATTTCAAATCCATTTATATCAAATTTTCTATTTCGTTCAAAACTCCGAACCAACGTAAGATTCGGATACTTATCAATGATTTCTTTTAACCTTTTGCCTTGCTTATAACTTATTGTTGATGAATCAACCAAATCATTAAAGATAATAAAACATTCTTGGCTAAAATCGATATATTTCTCTACTTCAACGTGATTAAGCAACTTTATAATACCGCCAATATGATCATCATCAATGTGGGTTACAATAATACCATTAATTTTATTATGCTTCCCTTCAGGTGCTTCAGTACCTTCAAATTTCAACCATTCAGACGATTTAATTGTTAAAATAAGTTCTTCTATACTATTTCCTTTACCCTCTGAGCCACCATCAACAAGTATTCGTACCATTTTTTTATCATTTGCAAAATTTAGAATGTAAGATTCACCAATGCTAACATTTATCATTTCTATGAAAAAGCTCATAACCTTCTCCTTTGAATTCCTACTTGTCTTATTAAATTATTAAACTTAGGATTCTTCATACTTTTTTAAGTAAATAACAAATTTGTTATTTTAATAGCGAGTATATAATTGCCCCTCATCTTATATAATTCATAAATTGAAATTCTTCACTTCTCTTAATAGAAATTCCTTTCCCAAATTTCTACATTATAATTCTAAATCCTTTTATCTAGTTCTATAGAAGAGATATTAATGATGTTCCAACTAGATATCACATAAAATGAAGTTAATACCTATCTAAATAGAAGGTAATTAAGAAACCAACATAATCTCTCCAGTAACCGATTCGGGTAATACCTAGTAAAAAAACTCGAGGCGGCGATGAAAATGAGCAACGAAGAGATCGAACGGTTGAATACAGCAATGAAACAAATCTCAGACAAACGGCTTCATGAAAGATATCTAGCGGTTCGCCTTCGACTCGAAGGACACACCTTTGACGAAATCGGTGAGTTACTTAGCCGTGCGCGTCAAACAATCAGTATTTATTGGCAAGCCTAGCAAACTCAAGGGCTCACAGGTCTAGAGATGGATCATTCTCCTGGACAACCAACAAAACTTACGGAAGAACAGCGTCATCGGTTAGCCATGACGCCAGAAAGGCCGCATACAGTTGTCCATACACAGCATTTCCTGTTGTCCCAAACAATTTTGGGATGTTTAAATGCTGTTTAATCCAGCGAAAAAAACTTCAATCTGCTACCGTTTTATATATTTTCCTACAATGCTTCCGGGGAGTGCCAATGCGTATTGGTGGCGAGCAAGATGGGGGTTCCCTTAGGATTTTTTAAGATAACTACCCGAAATCGGTTCTGGGTGACGGCCTTGTTCTTTCCCAATTGGTAAGTTAAATCCTGCTCAATGCTCCCCTTAAATGATGTTTGCGCTCTTGTGGGACCAGATTCGTAAATGTTGGGTTGTTTCGAAGGCGAATCACAAAATACTGCCGTTCTTCTTGCTCTTGGTAGCGATTAAACAGCTCATATTTGCCATACGACCGGTCTGCAAGCAAAATATATTTGTGGTCCAGTAGTTTAGGGCAACTGTTTATATCCGCTTCAAATCCTGTTGTTTCCGTCAGGTTATGCAGATTTCCCCAGTCTCCCTTTAGCCCAACATGTAGTTTAAACGCCTGCTTTTTGACCTTTAATTGGGACCCAAGGCAATTTTCCAACACTTTTTCCAAAAGATATTCATGAACTTTGTAGTCTTTCTGAAGTAAAAACGTCCCTCCTCTAAGCATACCCCAACTAGCCAAATAAAAAGCCAAGTGTAAGGAAGCATGATCTACTACTTTTTCTTCATAAAAGAACGTATGGTTGTCTTTAAAAAATTTATAGCAATGTTCCCACGATAAGAACCTATGATGTTTATCCAATAAAGACTGCTTATGATACTCGGATATAATACTAAATATCATCTAAGCTTCCCCCTTACTTCTAATTTTCGGAACATAAAAAAGGAGCTAAGCAGCCTGCTCTGTTTAAGGCTGTTCTGGCTGTTCTGGCTGTTCTGGCTGTTCTGGCTGTTCTGCAGTTGCTGCAGCCATATCAGCAGCTTGCCTATTGGTAGGTGTTATTAGGCTAAATGAATCTTTAAAAACGTCTTCAATGATTAATCTCCAATGAGTTGAAATTGACTCCCAATCCTCCGTCCAATTTTCAGTGATATGTTTATATGCTTTGTATGGCTTTTCATTAGAGGGGGCTGGGTAACCAAGAATGTCTTCGATACAATTTGTAAGCATAATTCGATTATCTTCTTCTCCGACTGCTGCTAAAATCGGATCATTAAATACCTCTGCTCGTGGAACCCCTTCATCTTTATCATGAATAACAATTGGATTAATCCCCATTGCCCTGAGATAGTTTACTAGAGCTATTATAGCTGCCTTCCCCCTTGCCTTAACAATCTGCCAATTACATTCAATATCTTTCTTTACAACCGATGGCATCCGATTGATAGTTTCTCTAAGAACTATATCTTCCGTATCTCCTTCAACGATTAAAACGTTTTTGGAGAAGAACACTCTTGAAATATAATCATCAATTTTAAGCAGCATTTTAACGTAAGTCTTGTCTTCATGTTGAAGTTTTTTGAACTCTTCACTGGTATTGAAAGATGTGCACTTTAACCTTTCAACGTTTAGGTGCCGTTCCCCTACTGCAAGCGTTGCGTTAGTACGTGAAAGACAATTTAGAATTTGAAGCGGTTTTTTACTTAAATCAATCATATAAGGCGAGTGTGTAGTACAAACAATTTGATTATTAGGTGCACTGGCCAATTCATAAATTGTTTCCCGCATTTGTTTAGCTGCATTCGGATGCAAGTATATCTCTGGCTCTTCAAAACCAATTAATAAAGGTCTACTCTGGTTTGTCCCTCTTCTATTCTCCCTTATATTTCTATATCTCAACAAAGCAAATACTGCTGAACGGATAATACCAGTCCCCTGCATATTTACTCCCGTTGTAATGTTACTGAACATAGAAATTTTAAATTGAGGTTTTATAACTTTATCCGCTTCTGCTAAATTAGTAATCGCTCTAAGGCCAGTATTCGGAAAAACATCGCTAACGGTTCTATTAAGTTCAAACATCATCTGACCAAATTCGCTTCCCTCATCTTCCGGGTCTAACTCTGCAGCTAATAAATCCAGATGTAATTGAGCCTGTCTAAAATGATCAGAGGCGTCTCTGACATCATTAAACAGATGGGTTAAAGTGGTATGCAACGCACCTCCCGCTGCAGATAACTCATCCACTTTATCTTGGGCCGGTATAAGTAAAAACTTAGGTAACCTCATCAATACATTGGCAGGTATTCCACCTGGATTAGTAAACCAAACTTCATTTTGCTCATCAAAATCATATAATTCTTCCATTTCTTTTATTAGTTCATGCTCTTTTTGAGTTAATCTTTTTGTTGGAGCTATATGCGCAATTCGCTCTGTAATTCTCGAAATGTCCAGATCTGCATCAATATAAGCTTGAATCGTCTGGCACTGCTCGAATTCAGTTTTTATTGTTTTTGATTGTTCACGCATCTCAATAATACAGTCAGTGTTGGGTTTAAAAGTCTTTCTATAAATAATTCTATAATCTTGCTCACCGTCATCATTAGTGAAACTGAGTATGCGACCTTTAAATCCAGTCCATCCTCTTGCTTCTGTTGGTATATCGCGGAACTCTGCTACTAAAGTAATGGTGTCTACTCCACGAGTATTGGTACTGAGTCCTTCTTCTCGCAGAGCAAAAAAGTCCTCTTCAGTTAGTTTCTTAACATCATTGAGTAAAATATTCAAAGCATTTAGTATTGAGCTTTTTCCAATGTTGTTTTCACCTATCAAGAATGTCGCGTCCGAAAATAACACCTCTGTTTCCAAATGTCTTCTGAATCCTTCTATTTTTAAGCTATATAATTTCATACTCTTTCCTCCTCGTAGACTGTTTTCCACTATAGGATAGAGTTCGACAATTTATTTCACATTCCTCCAAAATAAGTATATATACCCACTGTTTTCAGAACAAAAGCCCAAGCTTGTCCCACTTGAGCTTTCTTTAACCACTGCAAAGCTATTTAGTTCCTTAAATAGTACAAACTGATGCTGCCTAACCATCTTTTTTAACACTAACTGTTCCGAAAAGATAACAATTTCAAGCCGGAATTAGCAGGTTTCGTGCTTTGGCATCTCCCTCGGCCATCATCCCTAAGTATTTGCTCTCATCCTACTCCGATAGGGGCTGGGGAAAAGCGTTGTTCCTTACGTAGGATTCCAGCTCAGCAGGGCAATCGTGCTTATGATTCCAGGTAACTCGCCCCCCCGCACATAGGTACAAGCTCATCATTCTGCTGCTCCATAACACATGTCATTTAACCAAACCTTTATAATTTTCGCTTTTTTGCGTTCATACGGATACCCCAGTGCATTATTCACAAAAGTACAGCCCTCTTTCTCGTAAGCACCATAATGTCCAAAGCACCATGTCTTCCCGTGTAACCGGGGTAACCATGCTGCACCATCAAAGAAATAGAAGCTTTGTATAATATCCTCCTGATGTTTCAGCGGAAGTTGACTCCAGTCTGGTCCCATATGAGTGACAATAACATCGCTTTTATCGAGAATGGGGTCAAGCAGCTCCCGCTCCTGCTGGAAATCAGGCATGTCTGTAATATAATTGATATCGTTCATTCTTGTCCGCCATACCTCATGAATCCATGAGACCTTCTGCTTCAGTACCTGTATACCGTAACTGTAGTCATACCACATCCCGGTGCCGCCGAATATTATTCCACCGAGCTGCAAGGTCTGTCCTTCAAGCACATATACGCCGGGGATATCTGCTGCCAGTTCCTTCATATGAAGCCAGCGTGATTGCGAAGAATTCTGGTACATTTCCTTTTGGCTATTAGAGATTAGATAGAGATCATGATTGCCCCGGACGAAAATAATGTGTTGATAATATTCCCGCAGCACTCCCAGCATGATTACATTCTGCACATTGTAATGACCCAGATCGCCGGCAATCACAAGTGTGTCCGCAGGATCATCCGGAAGAATGCCTTCTACGAACCGGTTAATCCGCTGCTCTAAGCGGTTCGCATTGGTATTACTCACATAAAAGTCCAAATGGACATCCGAGATCAGATCAAATGCCGGGCCCTCCGTTATCATGATACCGCCTCCGAAACTCATTATTGTTGCTGATCAGCTCATCTAAAGTAACCGGAAAAAAATAGTTAATATCCACACCCGCATTCAGCATTCTTTCCTCCTCCAGATACTGTTTGAATACGGGGCTTTGCGTGCTGTTGTGGATATGCCCGAATATATGAATACTGCCTCTATAGTATCTCGCCCATTCCCCAATGGGATAATGAAAGAGAACAATGTGTTTATCCCCGTCGTCAATTTCAAGATATGTACTCACGCTCTCAATATATTTCTCCATATCCGCTTTCTTCGTCCACTGTTCATGGTTCCCCCGTATTAAGTGCTTTTTTTCCTTAAACTGGTCCAGATAATAACCGGGAGTGTTACGGGCTCTAAAAAGAAAATCGCCGATAATATACACCTGGTCCTTTGATTCCACGACACTATTCCACTTACTGATCAGTGATTGGTCCATCTCTTCAATGGAAGCAAACGGACGATTACTATGCTTAATCACATTCACGTGACCGAAATGAGGGTCGCTATATACAACTTACGCATTACTATTACCCCTCTCATATAAAACACTAGCCAGTCCTATAAAGTAATAATTTCTGGTTCATCTAGCACTTGATCGAATTGAAGCGGATATCTGTATGACTCTCTATAGCTATTATACTTAGTTCTGAATGTAGTCTTCCTTATTCTACGTACTAATATATACTTAAGACCCGCATGTATGAAATCCCGCCCTGCCTCCGGCTCAATTAATGAGCATGCATAAATAATATTTTTATTTTCTGCATAACCTCGGCTATGATACTCCTTTACAATAGATGAGAGTGAAATACTTCTATTCATGACTATCACTCCCTTCTGCAGCATCCCGGCTAAACATGCTACGATAAAATCCTTATTTCCGCCCTTGATCCCGGATTTGACGATTACTTTATTTCTATTGTCCATGCACCATTGCTTATTCTCCAGCGTAATATCGGACTGGTCCTTGTTCAAGAAGTTAGCCTGTACGGGGCTTAGCACAATGGATAATGCTTGTACTTCTTCTTTGCCAAATAACTCACTAAATCTGATTCCTTTGATATGGTCCATGTCCATAAATACAATGGTTCCTGTTGTCATGATAACAACCTCTCCTCTTCGTTTTATTGTCTTGATTACTTGTTAAGCACAGTATACAAAACCGCAATCTACTCTTGGGAAGAGGGAATACAAAAAAAAGACGACCGCCTTCCGAAATACCCGGGAGTGAATCGCCTTAATCATTACTGTTATAAGTTTTATTTTTTCCTGGCTCGTGTTCTGCGTGCTTTGCTTTCTACTATCACTTCAGGCCGCTTCTTCACAAGAACAGGCGGCTGTAAGCCAAACTTCTCTTCGGCCACTTTTTTTATCTCTGCAACGGGAATACTGGAGAGTGAATATTTGAAATCCTTGTCAGACAAATACTCATTCAGTAAGTAAACTGAGCAGGCTTTAATTTTTATGTAGTTATTTTCAAGATATGTATTATATTTTTCATTATATGCTTTAACAGAAAGACCTTGACGAAGATCGTGAATATAGGCCTCAAACGCTTCTCCGCTAAGAGTTCCTTCCAGGACGGCTTTCTTCTTATACTCTTCTGTAATCATCCTGTCGCCCAGTACCATCAACAGCAAATGGTCATTACATTCATTCAGGAATAATGTTGCTAATAGCTCCTCGTCATACAGCAGTGTGCTCATGCTCCCCGCCGGATAGATCTTATTTAATGATTTCTCGATCAAAATTTGGAAGTAGGCTAGATTCTCCGATTTGAATTTTTCCTTAATAAACTCCGGATATACTTTTTGTGAGTCAGCAAAGCTGTGGAAGCCTAATTCAGTCATCTCTTCTATTTGCTTATCCACAATCGCGCTCAATTGTTCTATCCGGTGATTAACCTCACTATTAAATCGTTCAAATATATCATAAGCCAGATCACTCAGAAATATCTTATTATCCTTGTACATCTCATCAACAATCCGGTCAATAAGATCATGGAGACCTAACTCCGCAAGCAGATAAAAGCTGTTATACTGCTCGTATAACTCCAGCCAGTTCACCTGTTCAAACCACTTGTTGCCATGCCGTTCCCTTTCAGTCTCTAGCCGTTTAATAATTACTTTTTTCCGGTGATCATAATACTTACTAAATTCCATGTGAAATAGGTTAAACCAACTCTCATCGCTTTCAGCTGAAATATAAGTAAAGTGTTTATCATCAATAACATCAATTTTAGTAACTCCTAAAATAGTCACGACTGTATCATCTTTAAGCCCCAAGAAATTTTTCAACAGACGCACCTTAGCGATAATTTGCGCTTCTTTTTCACCAAATAATATTTTTCCGGATTCATTTTTGGTTACCTTAAAGTATTTAGCCTTCTCTACATATTCTCTATCAATTCCTTGTCTAGTAATATCTACCCCGTATCTCATTAAAAATTTCGCAAGCTGCTCCGAGCTCATTCCTTCATTTCCTATGTGTTTCCCCACACCACTCATCCTTTCTCAAAGTGCATTGGAAATATTCCAACATGCTCATTTCATATTTTTATTCTACTAGAATGTAACCTGGTTACCGCAACTCTTTCATAACTTAATTTATGAAACTGACGCAAAAAGCCCTAGCTTGTCCCACTTGAGCTTTCGCATCCACTTAAATCTATTTATTGTTCTTTAACAGTACAAACTGATGATACCTACCTACCTTTTTTAGCACTAAAAGTCCCGAAAAGATAACGATTTTACGCTGGAGTTTGTTCATAACGTCTTGAGGTTATGGACATTTTACGATGTCAAAAAAGTAAACCAAGGCCATTTAATTATTTTTCGTATCATCTACTATCCTCCTGATAATTTACGCATTCAGTTTAGCAAATATTTCTGCTACCACATAATGTCTAAAATATGACGGGATAGGTTATCCTAGAATAGCTGGAATTGTTGACCGAGACCCTGAAGCCGTCAAGGCCGCGAAGCGTTTACTTAGCCTTGACGGGTGTTTCCAACCTGCGAGGCTATCCCATTGCCCATTAAACCCTTGCTGGGCTTGCCACGCGGTGAGCAACGGGGTGCAGGGGAGAATGCCCCTGCGTGTTCCCCCCAGGGGGACGGAAGGGGGCGTCTATCAAGTAATTTCCTTATTCTCCCATAAAAAGTTAGTCGTCAATGTCCGCCAGGTAGGGTGAAATGGCCAAAGCTGCCCGACAGGGGCCTTTTAAGCTAGAAAACAGAAGAAATTGGACATTTCGACCTGTCAAAGTAGCATTATGAAACGGCATTATAATGGGCTTTGGACAAGATTCCCATCAAAATGAGGACAACTCATTCCATCAACCTTTGGACTGGATAGGTTGGTAATAACAAGCAAACACTGTAATAGAACATTTGTTTGTATTATATATACAAACATCTTTTTCAATGATTAACTTAGCAAGTATCCTTGCATATATTGCTCAGTGGTAACGCTATAAATTCATAAATGATAACCATATCAGTAGTAGTTCAAGTAACTTCGGAATGATTATATTGAATTTTGAACACACAAAAACAAAGACTGTAACTCAATAACAAGTATACGGTCTTTGTCTCAGCAGCAAGCTTCGCCTATTCGATGGTTCTATATTTAAGTATATTCAAATCCCCTTTAATATATACACCTCTCAATAGATATTAATCAATTACTAAGAAGACTAGTACTTGATAATAAACACTCCTAATCACACAGCATAATCTTTTATATGTACTGTTAATTCACACCGAATATCATCCTATACGTTTCTTCATGGCAGCACAATTTGCTCTTTTATTCTTTCATCATCACTTGTTATCTTTAATAGAAACCCTTTACACTTCTCATGCGATTTCCATGTAATTTCATTTAAAAGATTCAAATTTTCTTTTTCTAGCTCTCCAAGGTTACTGATAATGTATTTAATGTCCTCTTCTGAATTTCGTCTGATAAAAGCATACAATTTCCCAAGTAACCCCATCATAATATCAGATAATTGTATAAATTTATTACTTTTGGAATCAATAAAACTATAGTGATCCAACTGCTTTTTTTCATCTACAAATTTGTATTGCTTTAGTATTTTTTCGATGTGGTCTTCTCTATCAAAATAATGCATTGAATTTTTAAACATACGTAAAGGTTGCATGTAGAATGGAGAATAGTCTTGCATTAAAACATGTTTATTTTCATCTTGAATAAAGGGCATGCTTTTATTTCTTCTAGAAGCTTTAAGAATTTGAATTGCCGTCTCAATTCCTAAGTGACTTTTTTGAATGTATCTATATGGTTCTATAATTTCAATAATATCATCCAAAAATTCTACAATTTTATCTTCATCAATGCTAGGATACCCATACTGATAGAAAATTTCTTCAGTCTTCTCAATATTTTTATTCAGAGCAATGTAAAGTTCATTTTTCACAAGATTTGCATATCCAATATCAAAGGCTTTTGTTGTCTCTGAAGACACTATTGCAGAATCAATAATATCAACGATTCCAAAATATAAAGGGTTCAAATTGGTGTAATGTAAGTATATTTTTTTTGAGGATATCCATTTTAAAATCAGATTTATTTTTTTTGATTTCAGTACATTAATAAAATCACCCGAGGCAATATGTTTAAATTTAACTTCGTTTATCGTCTTCTGTAAATCTAAACGTTGAAATAACTCAGTTGGTTCAATATCATTACTTTGACCTTCGTAAACAATACCTCCTAAAATAAAGTTCTGATCAATTGAAATATTGAACCTCCCATCCGCTAAATGAAACTTTCTACCGTTATTTGTTTCATCATAATAAAAGGTATAATTTACATCCATATTTTCCAATCCCTGAAATTCAATCATTAAATCCCTTTCTTCATTGACATTAATAATGTTCATTAGAATATCCTCTCCTTTTTTTTGGATAACAAATTTTCCTAACATTGAAAAATTAATGGTTCAAAAAGTATAACCAATATCATAAGTAAAGCAGTTTCAATATAAATGGCCCCCTTTATAGCACACTTCCATTTTAATACAAAGATTATATCCAAAGTCAATTTATTCATGGTATAATCTGTGAAATTAGACCTATTGAGGTGAATTTCATGTCTAAAAAAGGGGATAATCATTTTAATCAGAAAGACATTCAAACTCATTTAAAACACATTCTTCTTGAAGACTATTTGAAAAACTGGAGCCAGGTTTTTGCAAACGCAAATCATGGTAAGAGTATTAGAACTATCAATTTCGTTGATGGGTTTGCCGGTCGGGGATATTTCGATGATGGGCATTGGGGTTCTCCA
Organism: Paenibacillus sp. FSL H7-0943; assembly: GCF_037963265.1. Taxonomy (NCBI): domain Bacteria; kingdom Bacillati; phylum Bacillota; class Bacilli; order Caryophanales; family Paenibacillaceae; genus Paenibacillus; species Paenibacillus sp. FSL H7-0943. The sequence continues at coordinate 2,477,756 of NZ_CP150148.1, read as the reverse complement.
CAAATTGCAATAAACCGTCTCCTCTATTTTCAAAATATCTTGCAACAGGAGTACGGAAATAATTTAAGATTTAATATTTATAATGTGGAATATAATTCAGAATATTATGATGAACTTGAAAAAATCAAACTTCGTTCTTCACATCCGCATCAAATCAAAAACTTTCCAGGAAAGTTTGAAGAGCATTTGGAAAGTATAATTTCTTTTACTCAGGGCAAGCCAACGCTTTATTTTATTGACCCTTTTGGATATAAAGGCGTCAATATGACAGATATGCACCGAATCCTCCAGCAGCAATCTAATGAACTTTTAATTAATGTGATGAGCTATTCCCTCGTAAGAAATTTACCTATTAAATCCAGTAAGAAGGAATTATGCAATTTTTTTGGAGTTAGTACCCTTCCCCTTGACATTTCAGAGTATCTCCGCTTAAAAAATCTAAACATTGATACACCATCAAATATAACGATGAAAGACCTTTTGAAATTAGAAGATGATATCATAGAATTATATAAAACTCAGGTCAAGTCATGTGGATCTAATGTCTATACACTAAGTAAAAGAATTCATAGTCAGATTAATAATAATATTTACTTCCATTTAGTATTTGTAACCCGAAATCGTAAAGGCTTAATAGAAATGAAAAAATCGATGGTTCAATTCGAAGAATTACGAATTAAAGCCGAAGATACGTATGTTGCTCAACATCGAATAGATACTATTCATCTTCAAGACGATTTATTTTCCGATTTTAATCGTCATGAGTCTTATGAGTATCAAAATTTTGTTAGCGATTTTTTTACTCACTTTAATAAAAAGCCAAATGTAACCTATGCAAAAATCATTGATTTCTATCTTCAAAACTCTCCGCTGCTATTTGATTCTGTTAAAGATGATAAATCGATCACTCATTTTGCTAAAACATTATTTACGACTAATAAAAATTTAATTAAGACAACAAATAAAGCCTTCAAAGACCATAAAGATCTCGCTGAGAATAATATTATAACTTCTTCGTTGCCACCTTCTTTTCTTGCAAACATAGTTAAGCCCCCAGAAACATATGAGCAAATTCGCCTCTTTTAACAACCTAATTTTTTCTACTTATGCTATACTTGGCCCAGGAGGGATTATTAAATGTCTACATCTTCCAGTATTGAATGGACTGAAGCCACGTGGAATCCTGTAACGGGCTGCACAAAAGTTTCTGAAGGTTGTCGTCATTGCTACGCGGCTACCATGGCAAAACGCCTCCATGCTATGGGAAACCCAAGATATGAAAATGGTTTTAAGTTAACTTTACATCCTGATTTAATAGAGCTGCCATTATCATGGAAGAAGCCACGAAGAATATTTGTTAACTCTATGTCCGATTTATTCCATAACGATGTTCCTTTAGAGTTTATACAACAAGTATTTTCGGTCATGGAAAAAGCATCTTGGCATACTTTTCAGGTATTAACTAAACGTTCGGATCGTCTGCTGCAACTTGCTCCTGAACTCCCATGGCCCCCTAATGTTTGGCTAGGTGTTAGTGTTGAAAATCAGAAAGTAATACATCGAATTGATCATTTAAGAGAAACGCCAGCTTTTATCAAGTTCCTCTCTATAGAGCCTTTAATTGGACCTCTAAAAGATCTTAATCTGGAAGGTATCAACTGGGTTATTGTTGGTGGAGAATCTGGATATGGAGCTAGACCAATGGAGGAAGAGTGGGTAATATCCATCAAGGAACAGTGTGAGCTGCAAAATGTGGCATTCTTCTTTAAACAATGGGGTGGGGTTCAAAAACACCGTACAGGCCGCCTATTGCAGGGCAGAACTTGGGATGAATATCCTTTAATTGTCCAACCGGTGAATGCTGAAATTGCAAGGAATTTATAACAATAGTTTCTTTTAATGCCCATTTAAGAACTTTCACTTTTTTTCAACAAGCCATTGGAACCTAATGACAGTAATATTGAGAAAAGCGGCAGTCTAGGACTTATGATATAAGTCTTAGACTGCCGCTGCTATTCAACTAACGTTTACAACAATACAGGATTGGCGGATTTTTTTCCATTTTTTAGGAACTATTAAGAACTTAGTATTTTTTCAAGCACTGATGGTATTGAGCCGGAGTTTGACGAAAAAACAGGAATTACTTTTTAAAATAGAATACATATACTCATTGGAATTGGAGTCTTCAAATTGAACATACTGTATGCAATAATTAAAAATTATAAAAACATGAAGGAAATTCAGTGTAATTTCGGTGGAGCACACTTATATTCTTTAGATGATAATAGGCTTAGCTACATGATTAATGAAAAATTCATACCCTCTTTTTTCAATTTAATAGATCAAAAAAACCGTGCTAACTTACTTAACGTCACAGGAATAGTGGGAGAGAATGGAACAGGAAAATCAACAATGCTAGATTTTATCCTCCGTGTTTTTGATGGAACTATCAGAACACATAGTCCTGAATCAAGATATTTAATTATTTATTCCGTTGATAACCATCTTTACTACCTTGAGAATCTTGAAAACCACATACTTACTATTGAAGATCAAAAACAAAATATCAAAAACAATTTCACTTTAAACGGTCTTTTATATCACAACAAAAGACCAAACTCCGATTGTAATGTTATCTTTTTCTCAAACATATATGATGCCAGAGCCATTGATAACTCTTTCGAAATTAGTGATACTAATATGAAACCTATTAATTTATCTACAAATTATATAAGTACTAGATATAATAGTTTCGCGGAATCTTTAAAGTCTGATTTTACCAAACAATTTATTTTCTTAAAAGAATATGAGGATTATTTGATTTCAAACACACAACTAAATGTACCGGAATTTATTACAATTTCAATAGACGAGTTTAATGTACACTATGAAGATGATGAAAAGTATGAAATTAATCCAGAGAACGATCAATATTACTCCATCGTGAGCAATATTGATGAAGAATTTCCAAGTATCGTGGCCACTTATAATTTTGATTATTTTCAAAGACTATTCCATCAGCATTTACTAATGTCCTTTTTTGCAGATTTATTGGTACAAATAAAAAAATTAATTCCAACTTCTTTTTTACAAAACACTATTCGAGATGCAATTGAGGATGCATCGAAAGATTTATTTTTCGAGCATCTTCCTGAAAAAAATAAAAGTTTATATAAAACTCTTAAAGAAATTTTACACGAAAAGATTGAGGAAATAAAAAAGTATGAATCACTAGAAGATAAGAAAGTCGAAGTAATTGTTACATGCAAAAAACTAATTGATCAACTAATTAAAAGTCGTAATAAATTAACTAAGCTATTCAATAAAATCTATATAAAAGATCCAAAAAACGAGTTATCAATAACAATTAGAACAAATAATGAATACATAAAAGAGTTTGTAAAATTATATCATTGGACGACCTATAACTACTCGTATCTTAATTTTTTTTGGTCCGAGTTAAGTAGTGGTGAGCATGCGTTGCTAACATTATTCGGACGCTTTCATGCCGAGTCTAAAGATATCAAAAAGAACATACTAATTTTAATTGATGAAGGTGATCTGTATTTTCATCCGCAATGGCAAAAGGAATGGTTTCTATTATTTATAAATATAATAACGCTCATCTTTATTCATTCTAAAATACATGTAATATTAACAACTCATTCCCCCTTCGTGTTGTCTGATCTACCAGGAAATCATGTCATCTTTCTAAAAAAAGATATTCAAGGTAAAACAATTACCGGAAAAGGACTTGATGAAAACATCCAGACTTTTGCCTCTAATATACATACTTTGCTTATAGACTCTTTTTTCATTAAGAATGGTCTCTGTGGATCTTTTGCAAAATATAAAATCAACAATCTTATCGATTATATTTTAAGTACAGACATTGAAAAATTAAAATTGAATAAAACAATCATAAAGAATGAAATTGATATTATTGGAGAGCCACTTATCAAAAAAAAGATTATAAGCATATTACAAGATAAAATTGGAACTGATGTATTAAATATTGATGATAAAATTGCCAACTTACAAAAACAAATAGATGAGCTAAGGAAACTACAGCAATGATGAAACTTATTTTGAATAAAGGGATTTTAAATCAACACCTGCTTTTCGGAAATGGCACAGAGGAAAAAACAACCCGTAGGATATCATGCAGGAAAAAATTAGAGGGGGAAATTGAACAAACTACCGATGTCAAGGTAAAAAGGCTTCTAACTTATTTACATAAAAACTTAAACACTATCTTAATAGGAAATCCATCAGAACTTTATAGAATAATAACTGCTTTAAACAAGAAAAAGCTATTTCTGTTTGAGGGCAATGATAATCAATGGCTTGAATTTTTGGGCAAATGCAATGAAATTTTTGTTAAAGACTACGAAGAGTTTGTGAATCGTGAAATAGGGGTGAATAATCTTTGGTGTGCTTATAAATATGTTGAAGAACTAAATATTACTATTTGTCCTTATTGTAATTCACAGTTTGTTTTTTATTATAATACGGAGAAAGGAAAAACACGTCCTGTTTTAGATCACTATTTTGATAAGGCAACCTATCCCTTTCTGGCCATTTCTATTCACAATTTAATTCCATGTTGTAAAATTTGCAATTCAGATTTCAAGGGCACTAAAACGATGTATTACAACAAATTTTTAAATCCTTTTGAAGAATGTTTTGGAGAGGAAGTATTTTTTGAAAAAAAGTTATACCAACAAGATAATCTTGATTATCACGCAGCAATAATTGGTGAAAGCTTCAAATATGATCTCAAAATAAATACTACTAAAGCTTCTCGGGCTCTTAAAGAAAAGGTTAATAACAATAACGATCTTTTCCATATAGAAGATATATATAACTCTTATCATAAGCGCTACGTAAATGATTTAATTATAAAAACCACAATTTACAATGATTTGTATCTTAGTAATTTATCTGAAACATTCAATAAGTTATTCAATAATCAAGTTGAACTTAGACAACATTTGATACCTAATGAAAAAGAGGCTAATGTAGTATTACTTTCTAAACTAACTAATGATATTGTACTAAGAGAATTAAACTGGAGTACTGCTAGTGAATAAGATTTTCAATAACTAAGGTTAATTAGAGCAACATGATAAAGGGCGATCGCTCACACTGCTGTGCTCGATCACCGGGCAATTAGGCGTGAATTCGATAACAAGGAGCTCAAACCTTTTGCCGGTAACGAGGTTTCCTCTCCAGCATGAAAAAACATTCTCTTCCACTGCAGAAAAGCATTCAATCCGCGCTTAAAAGGAACTTTGTTTTCCCTCTATCATATTCTCTTTGTAGGAGTGCTGCACCCCTTATTTGCGTTGCCTTAAAAAGGGGCCTAGATAGTTACTTCTAAACATTTAAAAAAGCTGACTCAAACAACCTTTAGGCTATTGAGAAATCTTAAAATTATCACTAAACTGACGGTCTGATCTTTTAACTCGAAAGAAATGCTGTTCCATTAGCTTTATAACTTACAGTATTACATTCTATATAAATTAATTATTCTCATTATTTTCTTTAACAAAGTAATGATCCGCACAGCGATTAACGAGCAAGGCTCTAGTTTTTTCATGAATTTTCAGCAATTGATTTAACACAAAAATCCGTTGAACATTATCTTCAGTAAACATAAATAGTTGCCTTTTATAATAATTAATTTGCTGTTGATATGAGGCTGAATACCTCTCGTTTTTTTCGTAGACACTTAGTAATTGGAGATGTAATTTATAAACATCATCATAATTCATTTTACTGACACTCCCCAATAATTAATCAATATCATTTGAATCATTAACTTCATTTTTTTGATTCCAATCGGCTTTTTAAATGCCCTATATAGATCTGATTTGAGTCAGAAGAATCGGATTCTCGACTCACTGCTCTATGAAGATCATCAATTTCTTTAGCAAAATCATAAGCATTTAGATTAAAACCACATCTTCTCTTTAACGGTCTATAATATTTGATTAAACTTCTTTAGCGCGATTATCTTCATGTCCCAAAAGGTTAAGTTCACAAATAACATCTTTAATATACGGTTTATTCATCATGTGCTTGACACCTGAATTATCCATAAAATCATCTCCCATCTTCCTGAATTAATTAAGTGATCCGCGTTGTGCACCTTTAACTATAGAAAGTCCATAACGCATTCTCAACTGCTTTTATATTGATTTAGGGCAGCAATTCGTTCTGTATAACCTACCAAGCTTTTTTCATTATTTATTTAAGACCCCAACAGAACTGCATCCTTTATCCTCCTAATTCCGAATCTAGTATTTATTTTTTCCATATGCGAAAAGAATTATTCATACAATCATATCAAAAAGCCCTACTAATATAGCAGAGCTTTAACAATTATTATTTTGAAGAGTTATCTATTTAGTATTGCCAATATACTTATCTCATCTAGCCTTCTTACGTGAGTCTTCAAATAGTTTTTCTCCTTCTCAATATCATTTGTTATATTAAACTTAAGATTTCCAAAGGTGCTTATTGCATATTGACGGGTAGACCTCGTAATTCTGTCAAAAGCATCTCGTAAATCAGTCTCCTGTAATTGGTTATTTCCCTTCATAAGGGCGTTTTATTATGATTTAAAACTTACTTTGTGCAAAAATTAAACCACTTTTTGAGAGATAGGATGGCGTAAAGTAAGTTGTGTACCAAGATTTGGAGTCTAGTCAGGCAACAAAAAAGTAGGGTATTCTCGGGATTGCGAAGTCCACCAAGAAAGGAACCCTACTCGATGACTATTTTACCCGAAAACCCGCTGAATAATCTATTTGAAAATCTTGTCACTCAGTTTGTAAAAGAGAACATGGAATCCATTATGCGTGCTGAAACCCAGGCGTTCATGTCCAGTGAGGAAGCAGGTACACGCAATAGCCGCAACGGATACTAAACGCGAAACCTGTACACGAAATACGGCAACCTGGAGGATCTGGAGGTTCCCCGCGACCGCCAGGGTCTCTTCCAAACTCGGATGTTTGAGCCGTACCAAAGGCGGGACGGTTGGCTTGAGGAAGCTGTGATCCAGATGTATAAATCGGGCATGGGGACCCGGGATGTGGCCCGTTTTATTGAAAGCATGTTCGGGAGTCATTACTCTCCAACGACCGTCAGCAACATTACCGCTACCGTCCTTGACGATATCCACCAGTGGCAGAAACGACCACTGAGCAAGCGCTACTCCGTGATCTACCTGGATGGGCTGTACGTGAAGCTCAAACGGGGCACCGTCCGTGGAGAGGTTGTCTATTTTGCGATGGGCATCGACGAAATGGGGCAACGTCAAATCCTCGGGTTCTATGTGGGAGGTCAAGAGAGTTCGAACGGCTGGCGGGAGGTCCTTAAAGACCTGTACAACCGCTGAGCGCAGGAAGTGCTGCTGGGTGTTTTTGATAGGCTTCCCGGGCTCGACGCTGCCTTTAAAGAGACATATCCGCAGGCGGATGTGCAGCATTGTGTGGTGCACAAAGTACGAGCCACATTCCCCAAAATCCGAATCGAGCACAAAACCGATGTCCTGGAAGACCTGAAGACGGTGTATACCGCACCGGATGAGGAAGTGGCCCAGGCTGCATTTGATACGGTCAAAGCCAAGTGGAACAAGTTATATCCGAAGGAAATGAGGTCCTGGGAGGAGCAGTTGTCCACACTACTAACGTTCTACAAGTACCCGGAGTCCATCCGCAAAGCGATCTACACGTCGAATCCCATTGAGCGAATGAACAAGGAAATCCGCAAGCGCCTCAAACCGATGAACAGTTTGACGAATAAGGATGCGGCCGAGAAAATCGTGTATCTGGAAATGCTCGACTACAATGAGCGTCATGCGCAGCGGGTAGTCCCTGGCTTTGGTATGGAACCCGTCAAAAAGAAGCTACATGAGCTATATGAAGCGCGCTATCCCTCCTTGCCTACACCCGAAGAGGAGTAGCGGAGACATCCTGTTTCTGGGGGGCGGGGTCCCCCCGCCCCCCAGAAACACCTACACCCCCAACCCGTAACCCGGGAAGGTACTTCTACTCTCTTACACAAACTTCTTGACGCTACCAGAGATAGATAGTTTACAATAATTACACACCTATTTAAACAGTATTTTTATATCTTTTTTTTGATACAGATACATTCTACCACCATCAATTTTCAATCCCGACACTGGTTCAATGCCTTTCCTGGATAATTGAGAATAAGAAGTATTAAGTTTTTTCTGTATTTCTTTCAAGGTTATATATGTTCTTTTAAATTTTTTCAAGCTTACTAGAGGAATTAAATTGCCTAGCCCGTCTTCTATATTATTAAATAGCCCTTTCATCATCCAAAACTTAATATGCCATTCTTGACATTTTAATATTTTTCCAACTTCGTTTATATTCAAAAGGCCTTGTGTCTTTCTTTTTAAAGAAAGTTCTTTTTCATATATTATAAATTTTTCCACCATCATTTCAAATTCTTTTATTTCACTTTTTTGTTTTTCTTCTTCTTCCTGTGCTATTTTTTCTTTTATAGGTTGTACATATAATAGATACTCTTCTATAAGAGGTTTTAAGTAACCATTTACTCTTTGAGTTTTCATTAGAGATCTCTCTAAATAATATAAATTCGAATACGTTGTCAAATTCAAAGAATTTAGGAATTTTCTATATCCATCGGGCCATGACTTTAAAATTCGAATTACATTAAGTTGAACTTGTACATATTCCAAAAGTGAAATATCCCCACGCCTATATTTATTCTCTATACTCAGCCCAGTAGTTATTTCTCTTCCTAAAAACCGATGCATTCTATTTAGAGTTAACAAGTCGCAATCTATAAATTCACTTTTATTTCTAAATGTTAACTTCCCTTTGTACAAATCACACATAGAATAGATATATTCGGAAAAATTAACCGTTTCAGTTGCGGCTAAAACCACCTGACTTTTTTTATGTTGATGTCCACAGCGACATAAAAATATATTTCCTTTTCTCCAAGATATTTGCTCAGAACATATACTACAACTATCTATTAACACAACTTTATGCTGCGGACATGCAGTCACATTACCCAGGAGCCAAATCTTCCTAAAATATTCTCTTTCCAATAAACAAAAAGGACAAATTTTCACTCGCACAATCTCAATGTCATCACGACAAATACGATTCCCGCAAAATACTATATCCGGGCTTGTATGTTTAGCTATTGTCATATTTAATATATCCGCAGTTCTATTATTTGTTATATTCTTCAAAACTTCTAAATCTATTTTATTTAAGAAATCCAAATCAATAAAATAACTTTTTATTGTTCGTTTTTCATTAAATAAATCTAATTTCCCATACAGAAATCTTGCGGGTATACCGTTTACGTATGAAAATCTTAATAAATATCCACTTAAGCTCTCATCATGATAAGGAGTAGGATGTAAAGGTTGTGGTTTATTTAATAACTTATTCATCTTTCCCTCCAATCACATAAACTTATTAAGGAAACGAGCAAGTTATTTTTATCACATCATTTATACACTAAGTTAAAGCTTAGACTATAATAATTAATAAACGATCATTCAAATTTTAAACCTTTGTGGAAAATAAACTAAATAACCTTAGTTTTTTCCTCATTGAGTCTTCCCTTACCAAATTCATAAGATGTAAAATAGGTTTATCCTTTATAACCGCGTTCTATGTAAAATGTTGTATAATATATTTATAAATTATCCTTATAAAGGAACATAATTTCATTGTTTTTGGAGGCCAGATATAACTTGCAAAAATACATATATATCTCAACAAAAATAATTAAAAATTCTAGAACAATTACAAGGCTTATAGAACAAACTAATGAAGCTGTAATTTGGTATATCAGTAAAGATACAAACCTAAAGTCAGAGGTATATTATTTTAATAATAAAAATGGCACACTAAAGCGAACTCTACTGAGTAGTGATATTCTTGATAATGCACTTTTAGACACAATCACTTACACAGAAAATAGGTACATGCCAGTAAATAGCACAATGAATGAAATTTGTGTATTAAAAGTAGATAGTTTAATTAATTACATCGAAATCATTGATGTAATTAACGATACTTCCGATTTTGTTTTTAGAGGACAAAAAGATAAAACATGGTCTCTAAGAGCAAGTATTTTTAGGAATGGATATAATCATAATAAGGAATATGATATTTACAGAGAAATTAGGAAAAACAGGTTTGATGATTTTACAAGTACGAATTTTTTAGATAATTTAATTCATATGCAACATTACGGAATCCCCACTAGACTGCTCGATTGGAGTAGAAATCCTCTAATTCCACTATTTTTTGCATGCTCTGATAATAAAAATGACGGGAAAATATTTGCATATAAACCTAATATTATTTACGAGTTTGACCAGGATCAATTTAAACAGATATCCACATACTTAAATGAGGATTTCAATAGGATACAACTAACTTCACAGTCAATTAAACTTCTGGCTTCTATTTTTAGGGGGGCTCAATCAGAATCAATTTTTATTGAAAGTACCATAGAAAATGAACGCTTGAAAGCACAACGTGGCTTGTTCTCATTACAGATAGATATACGACCAAACTACATAGAATACATTAGGGAGGAGATTATTAAATCAACTAAACTTTTTAACAAATATAATAATAAAAACTTATTGGACATTGATCAAATAAAAAAAATAGCTCTGCCAGACTTAAATCATATTATTGATGCATTAACTACATACAAAAGAACTTTCCCTTTAGATGGGATAATAGTTGATAGGGAAGCTGAAGAATTCTTGAACGAGTTGACCCAAGCTAGTTATTGGAAACAAGAAAATACAAATTATGATACTAATCTAAATTCTCATTCTCTTGAATTCATAATACCAAAAGAATATAAAAATAAAATAAGAAAACAACTTGAAAGTCTCAACATTAACTCTATGACTGTTTATCCTGACTTTTTTGGATTTGTACAATATATTAATGACAAGTATGAAGGGTAGGTTCAAGACATGCGAAAAGAGGTCACTAAACTAGAGGCAAGACAACGTAATTTAAAAATGATTATGGTTAGAGAATACACAAAAAAGAAGTTCAAAATTGAGGATAAATTCACTGAAGATGCCATTGTAAAGTTATTTTTCTTTAGACAATCTGATTTACAAAATTCACTTAAATATTTTTTCGCAAAAAAAGGAGAAAACTATATATTTAAAAAGAACATTGCTGAAGAAATTGCTGAAATGAACAGCAAACATTTCAATGCGATTACAAACTCTAAAGAAATTCCACAAAAATATATAGACCTCTTTAAATCATTCAGTGAAGATTATTTGAAGAATATCTTTAAATCTGACAGTAGTGAAAAGTACGACTCTTTTTATAACACCTTTGCTTCGTCTCTTGAAGATCTTCACTGGTTCTCAATTCCAGAATTCTCCGAACAAATCATGATCAATAGAGGAATGATTCCCGAAGATAATATTTCTGAGTACTATAATCACTATCATAGTTTGGAAGATCTTTACCATGTTTTAACAGGAAAAATAGTTCCATTTAACTCCTATAAAGGAGATATTAACTTAAATAAAAGGTTATCATTTAGAGTATTCAGTAGGCGCTGGGGCCACGATGATACATATTCTGTTGAACGGAGAACTGATGGGTGGTTTGTTTCACATTTATCGATCAATGGTTCTTCAAAAAAAGATGGGATTGGCTCCATGATTGACAACTTGGATCATGACTCAATTCAATATCCAAAAGAGGGCGTGAGGTACGCATTTCAAACACTATGGTACTTAGCTGATGAGGATGAGATGTCTATTGAAGAACTTCAAATCAAATTACAAGAAATTGCAGATTGGATTAGTGCTGTTGAAAAAGCAACTGGAGAATTCCAACCTGATTGGTGCGACTACTATTAATATTATTTTGAGGGCAAAGAATGATAAACAATGTGCTTTAATACGATAAAGCAGCACATCCTTCTTAATTAAAAATCAATTACCTTATTTTATACCGAAAGGCCGATAGCCCTTAAATGGGGCCTATTGGCCTTTTCATTGAGATGGTGAAATTTATTCGTTCATCTTTAACAGTTTTTTTAATCGAGTATTTTCAATTGATAAAGTTATCAATTTGTGATTAAGTTCTCTAGACACCTCACTTAAAGAAGCAGCAAGACCATCCTGATAAGCAGCGTTATATGCTTCATTTAATAAGTTGCTGATTGCATTAGCTTGTGTACCACCTTCAGCTTTTAATACAAATACTTCTTCAACTCGATCAGTAAAATATATAGTTTCATCAACAACAAAGTATGGATTTAGCATCTTTTCCATGTTTTTTCTCCTTCAATAATATCATGTTTCCATAACACCCTACTCTTCTCATATTTTAATGAATTGATTTATTTCAAATATCTTCTGAACTATACCTAGGCAATAAAGAATTGCTGTTGTAATAGTTGACATCCCTTTAATATTTGCCATACTTCCCCGTAAGTAAATAGCAAATATATAAGTAAATCATAAAGCTCCTAAAGAATCATTTCAATCCCACGTTTTATTATTTAATCAGAATCTTTGCTCTGTAAAAACCTCAGATATTCATCTCAATGCTTTTCTTATCTCTTCAATTTTTGAGAGAAAATACAGATATCTTTTACGTCCATCTCTAAAAATAATTATTTCATCTGGTTCAATTTGCTTCTCAACTAGTAACAACTTCAATTTCTTCTCGCCTACATGCAGTATTTTCATTATTTCGGAGAAATAATATCCTTTTGTTTCCCTACGTTCCTCTTTCAATAATGTAATACATCTTTCCAATTCATACTCCGAATATGAAACGTCAGCTAGTGTTCCATTGTGACACTTTATTCTTGGATGTAAAATTCCATCTTTTGTAAAACGAATTAGATCAACTATTTTAAGTCCAATTACAGAATACTTGATTAGTGCATCGTGAAATGGAATTCCCCTAAAAGATCGTTGGTAAGTACCAGAAAACTCCTGAAGCAGATCTTCTATATCTTTTTTTAATATCATTTTGTTATGTGCATATGAAGTTGCATACTCTTGGAGAATTTCTGCTTTAATCAAAAGAGTAATTGAATCGCTTGTAATACCAAGAATATTTGCAGCCTCATGTTTATGTATGTAGGTATTTCGATCTTCAATTACTTTATTGAGTGAATCTTGGTTAACAATATACCTTTGTTGATTGCCAAATCCATTTAATTTCAAATCAAGCTTTCCGATTTCTTGGAGTCTATTCATTTTCCCGTAGCCCATTCCCGTAGCGTGTTTAACTTCTTCTCTTCTTAAAGCAATGCGCTTTTTTATTAATTGTTGATTAGATTTAAAAATTGAAAAATCTTTTCTGATACTTCCCTCATTCAGCTTTCCAATCCAAAAATCTTCATATGCCTTTCTTATTATTGAAAACTCTTTATTTACTAGCCCTTCCTCATACCTGCTTTTCTGCTCATACAATGTCTTCCTACTCTTTTTTGAAAACTCATTAAGTACCTGATAATAATTCATAGGAAAATCATCATACATCCATACGAAATTTCCCCACGAAATTAAGTTTTTTTGGTTATCTAAGTTTCCATTTCGCTTATTTGTAAATGTGTTAATTAAGAGATGCTCTTCATTTAAAAAGCTTTGGAGACCTTCCAGAATATGAAAGGATATTCTGGCTAAGCTAAAAAAATCTTCTGCATTACTTATAGTAGTATTTTTAAGTAACGGATTCCCTCCAAGAAAACACTGTTGAATTAATGTCTGTGAAGAAATATATTCAGGTGAAAGAATTGATTTATTATTAGCATCAATTAGGATTTTACAACTGCATTTTTTACATACGCCTGATCTTAATAATTCAGTTAAAGTAATATTTTTATTACACTTCGGGCAAAGATTAATAAGAATTCGTTGATGCTCTAGACAAATGCAAACTGGGTGGAATCCCCAAATGTATTTATGAATTCCCTTTATTTTTACACACTCTGGGCAAAATTTTATTTGATTCCTCAAAACATAATTACTGCTAGACTGATGCTTAATAATCCATTGAAAATAACTTTTCGACGTTAAATTATCAATGAGTTTACCAGTTAAATCTCCTAAAATTATCGCATCTACATTAGAAAACATATTATTTTGTAAATCTCTTGTGGAAGAATGAAGAAGGCGATAAATACCCAAACTATCTTTATAACAATTTTGAGTGGAAATACGTTCAACATAACCCACTAAGCTTTCCTCATCATTAATCCTAGGTCTTAATAAAAATCGCAACATTCTCCCCCCATAAAAACCGTTCTAACTCTAGTATTTCCGATTAATTAATGCTTTATTCTAATAGGACAAAACAAAAAAAACCTACTAGAATTAGTAGGGATCTCACATACTTACTCACTTACTTATCAGGAGAGAAAATAGTATTCATTTTGATTTAGTATATAACCAGAAAATCATTTTCTTTTCCCTTTCTTAGGCTCAGACTGAAAAAGCCGTTCATGGAGTTTTTTCTCTTTCTCAATCTCATCCATTAAATGAAATTTTGTATTTTCAAATGGATTTATGGCGTATGGACGTGTAGACCGAGTAATTCTGTTGAATGCACCTCGTAATTCTATCTCAGATATTAGATCCTGCCCCTTATTTAGGGAGATTTCAGTCGCAATTTTAAGTAAGTTCATTACATATCTTGGAACACCAAAAGAGAAATAAAATATTTTTGCTGCTAATTCAGGGTCCGACAAATTTGAAAGCTTTGATAATGGTAATTTATTATCAATAGATACGAGAAATCGTCTAAATTCAGTTATATCCTCTTTATTGGTGTAAGAAAAAGGGGGAAGCACCATGCGATTAGGATACCGTCCATCTAATTGTTCATTATATGAGAATATTCGCTCCGATTCAGGTAATCCAACAAGCACCACAGGAATTTTAACCTTGTCTATAAATGTTTTCAGCCAGTCAGAGGCACTTGCAAGGACGTAATCTGTATCCCTATCAATCAAATGATGAAATTCGTCTAGAAGTATCATCTTAATACCACACTTATCGACGTAATTACAGATACGATGAGTCATATGTTCTTCAGAGCCAGAATCAAAAAAATGATCTCCCATTTCACGAAGTATTTTCGAAGCCAAGACCCTAGGAGATTTAGCTCTTGGAGGAACGCTGACAAGTAAAACCGGAATTTGAGTTCGTTCGTCTTCCTCTACATGTGGATATTTGGATGCATACAGCTCTATAATAGATGACTTACCAGCACCAGTTTGTCCTATAATACATAATTGTTCTGCCTTAACATTGGCTTTTGAGAGATTATGGATTTTAGTCACTTCTGATGTAATTTCGGAAAACTTTGGATGGACTACTCTTAAAGATTCTATATGAGCATATCGTATATTAAACTCCTTTTCAGATATCCGTTTACCATTAAGTGATTCAAAAAACATCTTTGTCATATTATTCATCCCCTTCACCATTCATATTATAAATGGTATCATATGGCTTTAAGTCCATTTCCAAAGAAGTATCAACAATAGTTGTTTGCTCCACTGACGGTGTTTTAAAACTAGACTTTTTGTTTCCTGTATTCTTGTCTGAGGAGGTAGCTTTACTTTTTCTCTTCCTTTTAAACTTCTCTTTATAATCTTTAATATGTTCTGATGCCTCATCCACTAAACGGATAGACTCCAAATCATTAGGTGCTAATTGAGCATCAAATGTAACATGGGCTGCTGACAAATTTTTCGACATTATTTCTGAACGCTCATCTTTAGGTAATTGTTCGACTACCTTTAATCTCCCCGCACTTTCAGTAATTAGTCTTTTAATGGCTTGATCTGCATGATATAAATCAGATGTATCAAAATCACGATAATTTTTCCCATTATTATAAGAAATAGAATGCAACTGCTCATAATGGACCGGATACAAATCATTAATATTTTTATTTTGCAGACTATTCTTTGTAGAATACACCTCAATATACTGCTGATTTTCTTCATCATAAACATAGATTATTCTCATATCAGCCTTATTAAAGCGTACTCTGACATCTTCTTCATCTTTTCTTCGTTTTTTTCTATCAGCTAGTTCCATAAGCGATGGACTAGTAAAGTATTGTGATTGAATTTTAATTCCCTTATTGGAAATTGACCGATACTCTGTTCCTGAACCCAAAAGTATAATTAGCTCCTCTTTACTAAAAGGTATTCTTCTATGAACTTTTAGTTTTTCGAGGCCTTCCCTCCATACAAAATCAGGAGTTCCCCCAACAGCCAAACTGTAATCATTGGCAATCTTTTCAATAAAAATAATATGAATGATATTTAAAAGAGTAAGCATATCAATGCAAGCTTCTTCTTCAGACTTATATTGGGATCTTTCTTGTGGATTTGAAAAGGTAGATCCTGGATATTTCTGCAAAATACGATTAATCGTTTGCAAACCTCTCTCGATCGTTCCTTTATAGTGTCCTGTTTTAACAGGACAAAATTGCACTTCGACATTAATTAAACCCAATATTTCCTTAAGGTCTCCTGATTCATTTGCTTTGGCATTATCTACTACCACTACCTCGGGAACACCGAAAGCCGTCCAATCATGTTTTAAATCTGGATATAATTTTTTTAGATGAAGTTTAGGTAACATTGCATGTAGGAGGCACTGCAAAATATCTTTTGTATCCGGCTCATTAGGGCAAATATAAAAACCAAGAGGATAGTCACTAAATACATCTATTGCGTATATGAGATAATAACGCACTCGCTTTAATGTTTCTAAATCAACAATAAGTAAGTCAATAGGCGTCCAGTCAACTTCCACACGTTCTAATGGACGTTTTACAACTAGCTCTGAAGTCGAACCATTCATATTTAGTGCTGCTTGTACTGGTCCATGTCTTGATCGATCTTTTGCTCGACTATTAGTTCTATCTTGTACAATACGGAATAAAGTAGCTAGGCCACAAGGTTTAATCTGGTCCTTCTCTTCTCGAAATTTATTGAGATCTTCAATACTTCCTTTTAAATTGATATGTTTATCCCGAATAGTTGTCGTTAATCCTGTTCTCTCTTCATCACGAAGCATTTTTTCAATGAGAGAAATAATAATTGGATCCGTATAAAAACCGCGCTTTTGATACCGCCCTGTAGAAATTAAAGACCTTTTATCACCTGTCTCTAAATATTTCTTTTTCCACTTGTATAGCATGGAAACCGAACTAATACTAAGTTTCAACTCTACTGGTAACGAATCTACGTAATTTCCAATATCCGCTGGTTTTATATATCCTTTAATAACTGGTTCTAAAACTTTGAAGCGGTTCTCCATGATTTTATTTTCTTCATCTGAAATAAGTTCTGGATCCATCAAGCGTGGTAGCAATTGAATAGTTAATTCTTTTTTTGGAATAAGCCGCTTTTCATACCATGCCTCTAACAATTCATTTGTTGAAAAGATCTCCACGCTGTTGTACGATAAGTTTGAAAGTTCAATATCGTCATTTTCGAGACATTTACGAATAAGATACTTGTCATCATCCATTTTAAATTGCATTCCTGGAATTAAAGCGAAAGCCTCCATAATTTACTCCTCCAGTTGGATGCTTATTTCCGAATCATCATTCAACTCTTGATTAACTAAGTCCATATAAATGTTGTGATGATAGATTAAGTAATAAATCCCCTTGTAAAAATCCTCATTTTCCATTTCTATACATCTATTGCATAAATGTTTAATTGTGCATGTTCCTACTTCTTTTAATTTTTGTGTAATGTATATTAATAATTTGTAATCAACCTGCGTAGTACCGAAACTACGAAGATCGTTTAAATTTTTCATTAAAAATCCCTGTCTTATTTCAACCTCAGTTACAACTTTGTATTCCCATCCCCTTGGATCACAGTATAGCTTTCCGACTACATATTTAATTAAATTCTCTTCTTTCCTAAGCTTTTCTGCAGGCTTAATTTCGACAATCCATACATCCCCATTAGTTAAAATAACTTTAAAATCGGGAAAGTAGACACGTACTTTACCTCGATAAGAGTAAAAAATCGCTATCGGTTGACTAATGATTTCATTTATTGTTGGGTCAAAATCTAGAACTTTCACATAATCACGTTCAATACTTCCCTCACATAAAATCATAGATTTTTTTCTTATAAACGGAACTTCGTATCTTGAGTGTTTGCCTCTACTTGGTGGTATTTTCCTAGCTGGTTTTACCATATCTCACCTCAAATCTATTATTATCAATCTATAAAATAGATATACAATTAATAGGATTTACTTAAACTGAAAGTTATAAGAAATAAAATAATAAGTCATAATTTTTTCTCTATTCTAACAAAGAGATATGTGAATTCTTGAACTACCCTATGACTACGAATAGGTTGTATTTAAAAGACCAACTATCTTTTATTGCTAATAATTACCCGTTTAATCTAAACAAACACATTCTATACTTTAAAAACTCAAATTTTTATCAGTCTCCATATCGATTTATATTTTTTATACTGTGTAATAAAATAGCACTTCCCCAGAATGTGGAGAAGTGCTATTTATTATGAGAAACATCATCAGAATCTAAACAGTTTTCGGATCTTTATAACCAATGTTTATAGTGGGATTATAACCTGCCACAATTACATTACGCTTCCATTCAACTAATTTCATAAGAAATATGAGCGATCTGACATCTGATAATTTTTTAATTGTTGTTTTTCTTTCAAATATGAGCCAAAGACACATATTTTCCGGTTCAATTTTTATTTGATTTATAATGATATCTTCGACGTTATTTTGGAGTATTTTTACAGTATTTAAAGATTGGTCTATTACATAACTTAGGTTCTGAGGCTCACCCATTTTGACAAAATACAGAGTTTTATCTTTGTAGAGATCCATTTTCTCTATTTTGTACTTTTCAATATAAGAAAAGTCTTTATCAAAATTCAAATAACCCTCATATACCTTCCCTTTGTTAAAATCATCTTCATTAATATTTGATAAAAGGAAGGTTGTATCGTGATGTAGTATTGTTATTTTATTTACCTCTTTTTGCAAAAAGTTAATATACGATTGGTTAAATCGATGCCATCTTCCGTTTACTAAGCAATATCTTTCATCATCAACATAATCTAAAACTTTTTTTAAAGATTCGCTTCTAGTTCTACTATTTTCACTTTTTATCTGAATCCGAACATCATTGATTGAATCAATCAAATCTATCCCATTTTCATTTACGAAATAGGTAAGTCGTTCTAAAGACAACTCATCAAATTTCAGTTCGCTTTGTTTTAAATTTCCTTTCAAGAAGAATGCATATTGATTATTTTCACTAAAGACAAAGTCGACTCCTGAAACAGAAAACTCCTCAGCTAGCGTCCCTATTGTAGTATTAGATAATAACGATATAGCAAGCTCTCTATCCAAGCGCCGCTTAGTCTCTACATCCTTTACCTCCTCTACTCTTGGTAGTTTAAGAATAGGCTTTTGACTAAGTTTCTGCTCTATAGTATCTAGAAATCCATTAAGTTCTGAAGGAAATATTTTCAGATTGAATAATACTGAGGAACCAAAGCTAACTACGCTTCCCCAATCATCTGCATTAATTGTTTTAGCTTTTATATATTGAAATGATTCTCCACTATCATATTCAATTGGACTCCTGTCTTGATAAGAGGTAATATTTTTAGATCTTCTTCCTCCAAATAATTTGGAGTTTTTAATTCTAAGGTTGTTTTCGTCCACAATCCTTTCGGCTAAATTCAAACCAAATTCCCCGTCACAATATTCACGAAGATAAAAATGCGCTTTGCCAAAACTGATTGCGTAACAGATTTCTTTTTTGACTAATAATAGTATTCCGAAATATAACTCATTTTTAGGAAACTCGTTTACATCTAAGAAATCTTTATATAAATCAACCCACCAAATCTTCACTAAATCAGGTTTATCAGAAAAATAAAATTCGGCTACATAATCACCAATTTGTTTTTCATTTTTCGCAATTAGACCTACTGCACTAAGTTTCCTTTGTAAAGCTTCTCGGTTACCATCCTTAATTTTATAAATATTATATTTAGGCACTCTAAACCATCCTCATCTTTTTTAAGTTACAATAAATTAAATAGGCACAAACAAAAAAAGAACACAGCAACATAATTAAGCATGCTGCGGTGTTCTAGTTGTGATTTCAATGTATTTTTATTCAATTAAGTGTATAAAATTATTTTCTCACTTGAAATGAAACAATTTTCTCGCTTGAAATGAAACATTTCTCATTTAAAATGAAAAATCACATTTTCCCACAAAACACTTATCGGCTCTACCCTTTACCCGCAACGACTATACCCGCAATTGCCACAAGTCTTACAACCCTCAATATTAATCAGCGAGGCGCTGCCGCAGGATGGGCAAAGGTCACGGGAAGCCGTAGCATGGTTATGTCCATGATGACCACCATGTCCATCTTCCGTAGCTGACGGAACGCTCGATTTCAACTCCGCATTTAATGCTTCATTGAAATCCTCCAGCTCCAAAGTTGCCGCAATCGGAGCAGGTACATGATCATCATGAGCATTGTTCAGCACATGTGATTCCAGTGCCTTAGCTACAGCGTCAGCAATGGATTCAACCCGGTTCGCGCCGAAGCCGATAGCTCCTGATCCGCCAATGCCTTTCAGATGTTTAATCAACAGCTCCACTTTCTCACCATGATCTCCGTAACGGAGGAACAAGGAGCAGACGCGGCCTAATGCTTCTGCCATAGCAAATACGTCAGAACCTGCTTTACCTACATTCAGGAAGATTTCAGCCGGTATTCCATCAAGATCATTGATCGTAATATATGCCATCCCAAATGGTGTGTTGATTTTATAGGTAGCGCCGCGCAGAACCTGCGGACGTTTTTTGTATTGTTTATCCGCCTCTTTTGTAGTCACTTGAGGCGCTGGGCTTGCTGCTACAACATTTGTACTCGCTTCTACAGTAGTTGTAGCTTCCTCTGCCGCAACCGTAGCAGCTTCTTTTTTGTCTTCCTTCTTCGTGGTTTCCAGAACTTGAACGTCACGACTTCCATCGCGGTAGATCGTAACACCCTTACATCCTAGATCAAAGGCCATTTCATATAGCTCAGCCGTCTCCTCAACCGTAAAGTCAGACGGGCAGTTCGCTGTTTTGGAAATAGAGCTATCTACCCAGCGTTGGATCGCTGCTTGCGCACGAATATGATCTTTAGCTGACAGATCCATCGAAGTTACAAAGTAGTCAGGCAGCTCTTCACCCGGATGAGCCTCCAGCCACTCTTGAGCGATTGGAACAAACTGTTCATCATAGCCAAGACGACTTTGACGGAAATATTTGAAGGCAAAATAAGGCTCAATTCCCGTAGAAGTACCTACCATTGTACCTGTACTACCTGTAGGTGCTTGTGTAATCACTGTAACGTTACGCATACCATGTTCACGAATCGCTTCGCCAACCTCTGGATACGCTTCGACTATATTTTTCATAAAGCCGCTCATTAGATATTTCTCAGTATCAAAAGCTAGGAAGGAACCCTTCTCTCCAGCAATTTCTGCCGAAGCAAGGTAGGCTTCACGAGCCATAAAGCCGTATAGCTTGTCCAGAAACTCCAACGATTCCGGGCTGCCGTAACGGATGTTCAATTTAATCATCAGCTCCGCCAATCCCATGGTTCCGAGACCCACGCGGCGTTCCTTTTTCTGATTCGCTTCATTTTCCGGGAAATGATAAGGTGTTTTATCAATTACATTGTCCAGAAAACGGACCGAATAACGGGTTGTAGTCGCAAGATCTTCCCAATCTACATCATGATTTTTCTCATCGTAGAACTTGGACAGGTTCACCGCAGACAGATTGCAGACTCCCCAGCCTGGCAGTCCTTGCTCTCCACAAGGATTTGTACAAATAATCGGGTTGAAATACCAGCTGTTAGACATCTGGTTATAGTATTCCATGAACACGACGCCTGGCTCAGCGGATTTCCATGCCGATTCAATGATCGTACGCCACACGTCACGCGCTTTTACAGTGCGATAATGGATAACGTTTTTGCCGGCAGCTTTCCACTTGTCGAGATCGCCATCCCACATTTCGTTATATTCAGGATCGGTTGTATCCGGGAATACGAGATCCCAGTCCAGATCTTCTTTTACAGCCTTCATAAAACCATTGCTCACACATACCGAAAGGTTAGCATTAGTGACTTGGCCCATCGTTTGCTTCACGGTAATGAAGTCCTCAACATCGGGATGCCAGTCATTAATCATCAGCATGAGCGCACCACGACGGCTGCCGCCTTGCTCAATAAGCCCCGTAGTATAACTAAACAAACCGCCCCAAGATACGGAACCACTGGATGAACCATTAACCCCTCTAACAATCGCACGACGAGGACGCAATGAAGACAGGTTAATGCCCACACCGCCACCACGGGCCATAATCTCCGTCATTTCAGACAATGTCTGCATGATGCCGCCACGGCTGTCTTTTGGAGAAGGGATTACATAACAGTTGAACAATGTTAATTCTTCACTAGCACCTGCACCAGCCGCAATACGTCCACCCGGCACAAGCTTCCAATCATCTAGGATTGAACGGAATTTGCCCGCCCATTCTGCTTGAAGCTCAGGTGTCTTCTCTACAGAAGCCATCGCTGTGGATAGACGGTCCCACATTTCCTCAGGAGTTTTTTCTATATTAAGGGTCAACTTTTCAACATCCGATTTCACAAACTCACCGCTGCGTGTCTTTACAGTTACGATTCGACCACTGCGCTCCACAATTTCTCCGACTTCCTTAGTTGGAAACTTCGGATCATCTTTGGTCAGCACCAATACAACATCGCCTACTTTAGCATTGTTGCTGTCTGCATCCTTCCAAGCATAACGATCCAAAAATATTTTTTCACTTAGCCCTTCAAGGCGTTGCTTACGTTCCACTTTACTCAATAAAAAAACCTCCCGCATGTGTAGTAGATATTAGTTTCCGGTCCAAGGTATGGGCCCACAACAAAAACCCCCTTACCATCCTCCACTGCTTAACAGGTGTATGTAGGAAGCTCATCTTGTCAATAACAAATACCAGCTAAGCACTCTATAAAAAATACATTTTCAAGCTTTTGTCACAATATATTGTGTGCGTCAGCTTTTAAACTATACCACATATTGTATCGAAGGTCTTATTCGAAAATAGAGTCAAGTTGCCGGATTATCGCAAACGTTGCTGCTTTTTCTCGCTCTTGCTCTCTTTTTTAAAGGCTATCGTGAAAAATAAGAGGTTATGAATTCTCTCGTTTACGAGCATACTACTCTTACGAATGGTGATATAAATCCGAGCTTGAGGAGGCTGCATTATGACGCAATTATTCCGTAATTCTCTACCCCAGCAAGGGGGAACACCCGCGCCAATACTGCCTGTTCCTCTTTCTTTTGACCGGAATTGGTTGCAAGATCTGGAGCTCAAATTGGAAAAGGGCGGCCCATGGGGAGACTACCGTTTATCTAAGCTTGCCGTACAAGGAGAGGAAACAGGTCTAGTAACGAGCTTCGATGAGCTGCAATGTATGAAGCATTTATCCGGCTTGTCCCCACTTCCCCATCAGCTGGATACAGCGCATAAGGTTCTGTTCGAAATGTCAGGCCGCGCGATTCTTGCAGATGAGGTTGGACTGGGCAAGACCATCGAAGCAGGACTGGTGCTCAAAGAATATCTGGTACGCGGTCTTGTCTCCAAAGTGCTTATTCTCGTACCTGCTTCTCTAGTATTGCAATGGGTTCGTGAGCTGAATGCGAAATTTGGCATCACTGCTGTCGCTCAGAAAAAAGCCTATTCTTGGGGCAACGCCATAGTCGTCGCATCGATGGATACCGCCAAACGAGATCCTCATAAGGAAATCTTGCTGGAAAATGAATACGATATGTTGATCATTGATGAAGCTCACAAGCTGAAGAATAAAAAATCGACCAATTATCTATTTGTACAGCAATTACGCAAAAAATATTGCCTGCTGCTCACCGCGACTCCCGTTCAGAATGATCTGGGCGAACTCTTTAATCTGATCACTATACTGAAGCCGGGGCAACTTGGAAATCAGGGCGATTTTGCCTCGAATTTCGTGGTTGATAAACGCCAGCCCAAGAATGAAGGTCAACTGCGGGACGAGCTTTCGAAGGTCATGATCCGCAATCGCCGTGGTGAAGGTCCAGTTAATTTCACGAAACGAAAAGTCCGTAATATCCCCTTAGTTCTCTCCCAAGAAGAGAAAGATTTGTATAACAGTGTTACTTCCTTTGTCAAAGACCAGTATCAGGAATCCGGCGGCAATCTTAGCAGTATGCTTTCTCTGGTAACCCTTCAACGTGAGGTGTGCAGCAGCCGGGATGCCGTCTTTATCACTTTAGTTAATTTGATCAAAAAGCTGCCTGCGGATTCCCCAAAAAGAGACCGGATGATGGAGCTGCTACAGACCCTCCGTACCGTTAAAACAAACACTAAAGCTGAAACAACCTTAGCCCTCATTCAAGAAATGAATGAAAAGGTCATCGTTTTCACGGAATATCGAGCAACTCAAGAGTATTTACTACAGTATTTCCGTGAACATGGGCTGATGTGTGTCTCTTATTCCGGCGGAATGAACCGTGGAAAAAAAGATTGGATGATGGATCTTTTCCGCGGCCGCGCTCAAGTTATGATTGCAACGGAAGCCGGTGGTGAAGGAATTAACCTGCAATTTTGCCACCATATGATCAACTTTGACCTGCCCTGGAATCCCATGCGCGTGGAACAACGTATCGGCCGTGTCCACCGGTTAGGGCAAGAAAATGACGTAGTGATCTACAACTTGTCTACGCAAGGCACGATTGAAGAACATATCCTGCATCTGCTGCATGAAAAAATCAATATGTTTGAAATGGTGATTGGCGGGCTGGATGTAATCCTGGAACGTTTTGAAAAGAAGGAATCACTGGAGAAAAGTTTATACAAAATCATGCTCGAATCCCGCTCCGACGAAGAATTGCGGCATGAGCTGGACCATATTGGTGAATCCCTCAGTGAGTTGACACAGGGTATTAAAAAAGAAAGTGGGACTGCGACATGACCCTCACCGCACAGGAAGTACGCAAGCATGTGATGGACTATCTTGAAGCTACTGAATGCTCCATCATTGAGGCTTCGCCCCTTCACGTAACTGTGAAATTATCACCTAGAGCTGACAAAATGCTTACCGACCGGCCGTATTATTGGGGATTCGTGGAGCGCACAGGTGTAGATCCTGAGACCCTTTCTTTCACCTTTGTTTTTGATCCGGAAAAATACGACAGTCAAGCTGAAGTAGAGGTTCCCCCCATTGCAAATCGTAGTGCTGGCATTTTGAATCAAGTTGTCACCGGAAGCCTAACTACAGGTGTAACAAACGATGCAGAGGCCAGCACTGACTTACTCGAATCCGCCTCCCCGGGCTCAGAAGCAGTGAATGCTCCATCTACTGACCCGGAGGAAAGTATCCTAGCCCGCTACTTCGGCATTGTGCCGGCACTCCCACGAATTGGGCCAGGAATGATCCGCAGAGAGGATATTATTTACGGAAGCAAGCGATTGCAACAGATTTGGAACGCCGCTCGGGACGAAGGGAAATGCCTTTACTTATTTGAGGACCCGGGCAGCAGGCAGCGAAACACGCTGTTCTCTGCCGCTTACGAGCCATGGCTTAGTGTCTGCTATAAAGTGGAGATGAGCTGCGATTTGAAACGTGAAGAACTCCATTATCTTGGCATCTCCCTAACAAAGGGAACTATCATTGATGACTTTAATGCAAAAGTTTCCACAAAAGAGATGATGCCACGCTTACCGGAAAATGTGCATATCCAGCCTTATGAAATGACAGTAGCAGCCGCTACCGACTTATTGGAAACTCATCTTACCGCTCAGTTAGCCGAACTGGACTACACTTGGGCAGAACAGGCACGTGAGCGGCTAAGGGTTGAACTGGACATCATTGATGTCTATTATGGAGAGCTGCTGAAGGAGCCTGACGAAGAAAAACGCCTAGCGACTCAAGAGCAGTATAATCGGCGTCGACAAGAGACCATTTGGCAATATGAGCCGCAAATCGCAGTTTCTGCGGTGACCTATGGACTGTTTCATCTGCGGAGCCTATAGAATGCGACCCTACTCGCTAAAAGCAGGCAAAAAAACAAGAGAACTTCCGCCTTCCGGCGCGACAGCAAGCAACAGCCTTTTTATAGCTTGTCCTCTACAATAAAAAGGAAGCTTTTACTTTCTGATATTTCATAACAAAGAAAGGTGAACGACGCCATGAAAATAAGTGTACGGCGGAGGCTGCTTCTTGCAGGTCAAAGCTGCTTCCTCCTGCTTCTATGCATCGGACTCATCGCAACGAGCTCCGGTTCCTCTTCTGCGCTTGCCGCTTCCAGAGTAAGTGTAGTTGATTCAGTCACACAGGATTTGATACCTGTACTGCAGATGGATATCTTACCTTCACCCGGTACGGTCCAAGAATTTGCCAAGAGTACACTGAACAAGCTCGCAGCAGAAGCTCCATTTACAGCCTGGAAGGACGCAGGAATAGAATATTATCCTCTGGGTCCAGGTACTCATAGCTGGCTTGTCAACGTTATGAAAGGTGAACAGCGGATCGGCTACATGATCATTTCCGCTACGGATCAAGGTGGTTATATGCTTAGCGAATATGGAGCTGGCACTTACGGACTCCCCTATAGTTTATTAGAACTGCGCCAATTTTTGGTGCAGGAAGGACTTATACCTTCATCTTATACAGGAAAAATAAAACTCACAGCCTTATATGCACCACTTCTACCCGTATGGAAAATCGTCATTGACGATAAGACAATATTTATCAATGCTTCCGTGCCGCAAGTTTTACCGTGGACGCTAAGTAAAGCGGAAGAAGTGCTTAAAGGACAGCAGACAGAAACGGATGTAATCACTAACCTAACTACTGATTTGTCTCCGCTTTCGGTATATCAAAGCGGGGGAACAGATGATCCTTATAAAGATATCATGTGGTTGACCTCCCCAAAACTGCTTGCTGTAGACGGTGACAATATCGCCGCACTGATTCGTCCCAAGGAAAGTATTGCTTATCAAGCCGCTGGCCGAAATGATATCGTAGGGGCGCCTTTTATGATTACAGGTTATCAAAACTGGTTGCCTGCTTCGAATAAAACACAAGCAATAAACAACATGCCTACCGTTTATGCAGCATCAGGGCCAGAAGGAAGACGGTATTTGCCACTCACTGCCTTGCAGGCTATAGGAACACTGCACAAGCTGCCCGACAGAAATATCTATAACTAAACATAACAAATAACCTTCCGCTGCCACCCTCGACAAGGCACTGGAAGGTTATTTGTTATTTGTGAAATTCAATCCTTATCACTGTGGCTCCATTTGCTTCGCCAAATCGACCAACCAAGCGGAAGCATACCGAACCATTTCTGTGACCACGGCTGCTTTGTAGCCGCTCTACGAGCATGAATGGCACGCGGATCCTCGATATAAACAACTACCTTCTCAGTGATATACTTTACAAGCTCATCGCCGCCGGAAGCCATTTGTAACACCTCCTACATTGTAAGTGAATTAAGATAGCCAGCGTCGTTCCATGCTCTTAGTGTGCACCACCGAGCATATCTCTAAACTCTTGTCTCGAATTGTTCGAATAGGTTTACCTATTAAAGCACAATCTAACAAAGAATCTAGGGCACGAGGTTATTCACATGCAAGGAGGAGTTCATTTGAACAATGGGAGAAATAAAGCTTATTCCAAGACAGCAGCTGCAATATGTAGCTTGCGTATTACTTTAACCACAGTTGGACTTCTAATGCTGTTTATGGGGAGTGCATATGCTTCTGCAACTCCATCCAAACCCGTAGTGAATGATGAACGTCAGCATCTCTTAAGCCACGGTCACCGTATGATCTTAATTGACGCAGGACATGGGGGGATCGACGGAGGAACTTCCTACGGGAACATTCTTGAAAAGGATATTACATTAGATATCTCACGCCGATTATTTCTGCTGCTGCGCAGCGATGGATTTGACGTTGCCTTAAATCGTAATGGAGATTACGCCCCAAGCGATGAGAACCGCTGGCTGCGCAGTAAATCCCGGCATCTGCGCGACCTTGCCCAGCGTAAAGAGCTGGCTGAGACATTACCAGCTACTGTAGTCGTCAGCATCCATGTTAACTGGGCACCTTCACCATCCAAGCATGGTCCGCTTGTATTATATCGCCAAGAAGGGCGCAGCTTTATCCTCGCCCAGACCATTCAGCAACAATTAAACAGTCTCTATAATATCCAGGCAGAGACAAGACCGGGTAAACCTTTTTATTTACTCAACAAAATAACCGCCACAACCGTAATTGTTGAGGCGGGTTTTGTAAGCAGTCCGACAGATCGCGAAAAGCTGTGCACCCCTAAAGGGCAACAAGAAATTGCTGAAGCAATTGCTGGCGGCATAGTAGCTTATCTTATGGAAGTGTAGGATTGGAGTTCCATTTCATTTCGTTTTTAACGAGATCAGATATGCCTATAAATTCAACATCACCTTTTATTTGCTCAACACCGCTGCGGATGCCTGCGGCGGTTTCTTTTCCATATACACCAACATGACCAATGGTTACGCAGAATCGTTGATCCTTCGCCAGATTATTTACTAGACCCATTTGTTTCAGCACATGATTAGCTGTGTGTGTATCATCCAAAAAGATATGGTTCTCTACGCGCGGCAGCCCCATTCGATAAGCCATATTGCCAGCAACAGAACGGTAGTTGGTCTTACTGTCCACAAAAAACAATCCCCGCTCTTTGCAGACGGCTAAAATCACACCCATAATCCGTTCGTCCCCGGTAATCTTAGAGCCCATATGGTTGTTTATACCGATAGCATAAGGCACATTATCGAGCGCGGCTTCCACCTTTTGACGCACTTCTTCATCAGACATCTTAGCCAGTATAGCTCCCGGTCCAAGCCATTTAGGATTACCCTGGCGGGGCTCCATTGGCAAATGAACCAGAACATCATCTCCGCGTTCATGCGCGCGTGTGGCGTCCTTCACAGATGTAGGCAAAAAGGGCATAACCGCCACAGTAAGCTTTATTGGCAGCGAAAACATTTCATCCGTCCCTTTCATGCCATTGCCGAAATCGTCAATAATAATTACGACCTTATTACGTTGAGATGTCTTCTCTTCACTTGGTGTGTTTGTAGGGTTGTCTCTGGACTCGGCAGCTGAAACAGACGGTGTCACGGGAACGATTAAAGTAACCATTAAAGCAGCAACAGCAATCCAAATTAGTAAAAAACGTTTGAACTTTCGACTATCCTTCATCAAGAGGAACGCCTCCTTCGTCTTAAACAATTGTTCTCATTGTTTGGTTCACGAAGGTTAAATATGTACGGGGAGGGTTCGCAATAATTTACAATCGGGCTTTTTCTATTGTCCCCGCGCGTCTGCGGCAAGAATTGCTTCCAGCACATCCACAGCTTGAACTTCAAAGGGCATATTCCAGATGGGGCTATCCTCAGAACAGCTAGCTTCCGCCACCATCATCAATGGATCAATATCCTTACTGGTAATTCCAAGATCGTTGAGAGTAACGGGAAGACCGATTTTTTTGCAGAAACCAATCACCTGATCAATCTCTTCATATGGTGCTTTCTCCAGTAAAAGCTGAACGATCGTAGCAAAAGCAACCTTTTCACCATGAAGAGTATTCCTGCATTCCTCATGCAGCGTCAATCCATTATGAATCGCATGCGCCGCAGCAAGTCCTCCACTTTCAAACCCAATGCCACTCAAGTAAATATTGGCTTCAATGATATGTTCCACCGCAGGAGAGGTGATGCCTTGCTTAACATCTTTTAATGCCGTTTCACCCTCTGCAAGAAGGGTATCCAGACAGGCACGAGCTAATGAAAGGGCTGCAATTGTGCTAGTCCCACCTGCGTGGGTAATAGCCCCAGATTCTCGACAAGCTTTTGCTTCGTAAAAAGTGGACAAAGCATCACCCATTCCAGCAACAAGCAATCTTGCAGGAGCTTTAGCAATGATATCGACGTCTACGATAACCAGATCGGGATTTCTTTTTAGTGGAAGATAACAGTCAAAGTCTCCCTCATCCGTATACAACACTGATAAAGCACTGCAAGGTGCATCCGTTGAAGCCACTGTGGGTACAATAACTACCGGGAGGTTACTCATGTGGCTTACTGCTTTTGCCGTATCTAAGGTCTTGCCGCCGCCAATCCCTATAATGACTTCCGCATCCTTCAAGCCAAGTGCTGCAACTATCTCATTAACCTGATTACGGCTACACTCGCCCTTGAATTCACACATCACTAGTGGCATTTCGTTCATTTCAAAACTGTATGTGATCTCTTTTTTGTACACAGAGAAAATATAAGGATCAATAATGGCATAAGCTCTTGTCGCTCCTAGCTGCAAACAATAATCTCCCAGCTTACGAATTTCACCATGTCCTTGTATATATTTAGTCGGTGAGCAGATGATCTGCGTCATGGTTTCACTCCTCCTTTTATTTACATTCATATTAGAAGGATTGACCACATTCAGCTATTAAAAAGATCCCTTTAACCACCAGCTTAAATAAATCCACCATTCACACGGATCGTCTGACCTGTAACCCACTGTGATTCTTTGCTGGCTAAGAACAACACAATGCTTGAGATATCCTCAGGCTCGCCTAAACGTCCAAAGGAATTCATATTCCCCACGGTCGCAATCTCTTCCGCCGATTTCCCTACGGTAAATAACTCCGTATTCACAGGTCCAGGTGAAACAGCATTGATAGTGATTCCTTTTCGTCCAAATTCTTTGGCCAGCTGACGAGTGATTTGTTCCACTGCTCCCTTAGTTCCTGCATAGACGCTGTAGGTCGGGAACATTTGACCCGTAACGGAAGTTGAAAAATTGATAATCCGTCCGTTATCATTCATATATTTAGCTGCTTGCTGGCAAGCAAAAAAGGTGCCTTTTACATTTATCGCAAACTGCTTGTCGAAATCTTCTTCCGTCATATTTAGTATCGGCTTCGTAATCATAATCCCGGCGTTATTGACGAGAATGTCGAGTTGTCCATAGGCTTCTAGTGTGGTTTGGAATAATTGTTCAAGTTCTGCCACCTGGCTGATGTCTGCCCGAATAGCGACGGCCTCTCCACCCTTTTGTTTAATACCGGTTACGACTTCCTCGGCTTTGCCGGGGTTACTCGAATAGTTAACGACCACCTTCGCACCCTGTTGTGCCAAGTTCTCCGCAATCTCCCGGCCCATGCCTCTCGATGCACCTGTTACTAATGCTACTTTTCCAGCTAAATTCTGGTTCATAATTACTCCTCCTATTGCTTTGGCCTTCTTGTTGGTCTGATTATAAATCGATCGATTACAAATTACAAGTGACATTTTTTAATATTTGTCATTTAAAAATTGGTTTTGCACACGGGATTTATACCGTTCATTTACTGCAAGTCGCTCCATTCAGACTAATCTACGGGATTTATACCGTTCATTCGCCGCTAGTCGCTCAATTCAATCATATCTACGGGATTTATACCGTTCATTCGCTACAAGTCGCTCAATTCAGACTAAACTGCGGGATTTATACCGTTCATTCGCCGCTAGTCGCTCGATTCAATCAAATCTACGGGATTTATACCGTTCATTCGCTACAAGTCGCTCAATTCAGACTAAACTGCGGGATTTATACCGTTCATTCGCCGCTAGTCGCTCAATTCAATCATATCTACGGGATTTATACCGTTCATCTGCTAGCAAATCGCTTAATTCAATCAAATCTACGGGATTTATACCGTTCATTCGCCGCTAGTTGCTCGATTCAGCCTAATCTACGGGATTTATACCGCTCATTCGCCGCTAGTCGCTTAATTCTGACCAATCAACGGGATTTATACCGTTCATTTGCCCCTAGTTGCTCAATTCAGACTAATCTGCGGGATTTATACCGTTCATTTACTGCTAGTCCCTCGATTCAGCCTAATCTACGGGATTTATACCGTTCATCTGCTGCAAGTCGCTTAATTCTGACCAATCAACGGGATTTATACCGTTCATTTGCCCCTAGTTGCTCAATTCAGACTAATCAACGGGATTTATACCTCTTTAAGACACAAAAAAACCTCCTGAATATCAGAAGGTTTTAAGTAGATGTTACAAAGAAATCCCGGAAATAATCAAATCCCAAACGGAGGCGAAATCCTGATCAATCGTAGCCGACTGCCACTCTATAGCATGTGCTGGATGATGATACCGCGAAGTAGCATTAAAAATTGCTCTAGCCGTTACCACTGGTTCAACCACTCTATACTCTTTGGATTGTATGCCTTTTTCAATAATGCCTGCGATTTGCCCAATTAATTGATCTACGTGTAGGGTAATCATATCCACCGCTTCTAAAGTTACAGCTGCGTACATAGCAAACATTTCGGCATCATCCACAGCATAGGTGCGTTTACTACGAATCAGCGTGTCCATCCATAATCGGAGCTGCTCTTTGGCATTCCCATCAAAATGCTCTGAAATATTCTTTAAAGGCTCTGAAATATTATACTGCAACCATCTTTCGGTTACGGCTTCTCGCAAAGCAGATTTACTGGAAAAATGTCTATACAACGTACCATGACTTACTTTAAGCACCTTCGCTACATCTACAACAGAAGTCTTGTCCGGGCCAAAACGCCGGAGCACTTGTTCAGCCGCGTCCAAAATGTTTTCTTTTGATAATGGAAGATCATTCGACATATGTATTCCCCTCGCTTTCCCCTCGCTCTATCTCTGGTGGTAATTATCATAGCATATTATGTCCAAAAACGAACTGACAATATTACCACTTTGTCATTCGTTAAATCATTATCAGTATATACTCGCACCCAATTATTAAACTTAGGTCCCAGTTTAGTATCTTATTTTCCGTAGCCCCCGTACTACATGAATTCGGACTGAGGAGCCCTTATTTTCAAAAATCACCGTAATTCGCCATGCTATCGGACTCCAATGCGGCTATTCACCCAAATCCCCACCTTTTCGGCATTCTAATGTGCTAATAAGAGCTATGCAGTCCGAAAAGTTAGCCAATCACGCTAAATTGAGCAAATAGCTGCAATACGGTCCGTTACGATGAAGAAGCCCAACATCTAGCAATCCACCTTCTGCTAACCTACGATTTCACCAAAAAACCTCCTTGATCTCTCAAGAAGGCGGGGAATATCAGCTGCTTTTTTGCTCAATCCGATCTAGTCTCGTTCTAACAAACTTACCGACATTCGCAATCGCTTGCTGCGCCTCTGGCAGCATATAAGCTAAAAAGTGAAAGACACTCCACATGTTCTCCCATATTTCCAGTTCTACATGAACATCCGCAGCCTGTGCTCGTTCAGCCAACCTCGTTGCATCGCTTAACAATACCTCGTGGTCACCTACTTGAACAAGTAAATCAGGTAATCCCTGCAAATCCAACCTTAAAGGAGATAATATAGGAGCTAGTTCTGTCCGAGCACCTAGATAAAATTCAATTATTCGGTTATTTCCTTTTAAGCTGCCTGTTGGATCAAACTCCGCTCGGCTCAGATACGATTCACCATCCAAATGGACGAGATCTGTATGCGGCGAGATTAAAAAAGCACCCGCCGGCAGTTCTCCACCCGCATCCCGTAAAGTAATCAACGTCATCAGCACAAGGCTGGCTCCAACAGAATCCCCTCCAAGCACGACATTCCCGGCAGAATATCCATTCGCGAGCAGCCACAGATAAGCGTCTATACAATCTTCGTTAGCAGCCGGATAAGTAAACTCTGGTGCCAAGCGATATTCAATGAATAGTATTTTCTTACCACTAGCTTTTGCAATTCGTGTAACCAGATCCCGATAAAATTCACAAGTCCCCGAAATAAAACCCCCACCGTGGAAATAAAGGATCACTTCATCAGCGGGTGAAGCAGATTTCACAGGAATAATCCACTCTCCGCTTAAGGTTCCAATCATGACCCGCTCGACGATAACATCAGTAGGACTGGGCATGTTTGCAGCTGTCGCGGCCATCTCCTGCCGTATTTGCCCGATAGACTTGCTATCCCATCGGTTGCTTTGTCGCAAATAATCTTTGATCGCTGCAAGCTGCTCTGTACTTGTCTTTTCCATCTCGTAAATCCCTCCTACAATTCTTTTCAACTCAGATTGTAAAGTCTGTAGGAGACTACAAGGTCAAGTTAAGAATCCATTTTTAGGATTTCGAGCGTGGACTGTACGCCTGGGTGTTTATCTGTGGCTAACAAATTTTTCCTCAAATCTGCGAGGGCTGTTAGTTTTATTTCCTGTTTTGCAATTTCGCCACGAACTCGATCCATTTTCTTATCCACAACAGTTACAAAATCATCAATACTAATGCCGCTGCTTTCAGATTTAGTGAGTGCCTTCTTGATTTCCTTTAAAGTGAAACCACACAGTTTAGCATTATGTATAAAAACAAGGCGGCTAAGCACCTCATCCGAATAAAGACGATAACCAGCTTCCGAACGTAAGGGAGTGCTAATTAATCCGAGCTCTTCATAATACCTTAACGTCTCCATATTCACATTCGCCATTTTGGCAATTTGGCCTCGCAAGTACTCTGTCATAATCAGCGCCCCCTTAGAATCCCCTACATTATACCAAATCCAGAGGCTGCAGAGGACATCAAAAGGACATCAAAGGGACATCAAAAGAACGTCAACAACTACCCAAACTCCCTTTTAAAAACTCCTATTCACGCACAAAAAAAACGACATTTCTGCCGTTTTCTCATCAATCATTTCCCAATTCACTATACTTCACTTCGAACTGCATTTTTCTGTATGAGCGAAATCTGTCCGGCATGAATGCCTGTATGATACATAAGTCTGCCTATCGCTTCAAGCGGTGTAGATGTGCCAAAAGCCGACTCCACACTCACATGCCACGCTTCTTCCGGAAGCTCCTGCATCGCAGCAGTTAGATTCTCATTGGAAACAGTCAGCAGATCAACGAGTTCACTTAATGTAGAATATGCCGCCTTGTCGCCTTGAGGATTAGGTCTTCCAAAAAACCACTCTGCGAACATAAACTCAACCTCCGCATTATGCTGAATTAATCCCCCAATCGTAGAGTTCCCTAGCTTAAGGTTAAGATCTTCTTCCGGCAAAGCCTTCACCATTTTATGAAATCGCGTTTGCACCGCTTGCCAGATTGGCAACACTGAAGTGAAAGTCATAGATTATTTGCTCCCTTGTACAGTGGCTTCTTCGTCTTTTTTCTTGTCGATCACCACATGGTTGAACAGGTTCGCATCTACGTCGATGTCAAAGGCCAAGCCAAAACCAACAACATAACGCCCTTGGACAGGGGTCAATTCAAACAATGAAAAATCCAATCCACGCAGCAAATTCACCATTGCCGCCCCATGATCAGCATTAAACAATTCAAAGATCTCCTCATACCCGTCATTCCCGATATTGCTTGATGTGCAATTCCACCGCACACGTTCCGTTGCAAATTTATTATTCGTCGCAGACTCATCTGCAATTAGAAGCGCATCTACAAAATCGTTATTTTCCATATATCTGTAATGCTCGGCGATCTTACTAATGTAGATATACAGCTTGCCTTCATGCTTAACAAAAGGAGCATAGCTGATAAAAGGTTTTCCTTCGTCATCAATCAAGCTCAAAATCAGATTTTTACGATTCGCAATAAATTGCAAATAGTTTTCTTTATTTTTTTCAACATCTACAGGCTTCTTCATTATAAAATCCCTCCATTAATAGGTTATGTAATCTAGCCACGAATCTAGCGAACGGTACTTAGCAAATGAATACGAGGTTTCGTCTCTGTAGGAACATATTGAACTTCGGCATCCATTCGGTATATATCCCGGATCATATCGGTTGTCATAACTTCATTTGGTGTCCCATACATCGCTTTTTCACCCGCCTGCACCACAACAATACTATCACTATAGGTAGAGGCTTGATTGAGGTCATGCAACACCATCACGACGGTCATCCCCATGTCTTGATTTAGCTCACGTACTAACTCAAGAACTTCATGCTGATGCGAAATATCCAAGTAAGTGGTCGGTTCGTCAAGCAACATAACCAAAGGACGCTGCGCCAAGGCCATAGCAATCCAAGCACGCTGTGATTCACCACCGGATAACGAGGAAACGGCTCGATCCTTATAATCCTTTAAATGTGTCTTCTCCAGTGCCCAGTCGACAATGTCCATATCCTTATGATTTAATTTTTCGAACCATTTTTTATGTGGATACCTTCCATAGGAGACGAGATCGATCACAGTCATATCATTAGGTGCTTGGTTCTTCTGGCTCAGCATACACATTTTTCGAGCGACTTGTTTGGCAGTCATAGACTTTAGATCCGTACCCTCGAGTGTGACCGCACCCGTATGATATGGAATTAGCCGTGATACCGCCTTAAGCAATGTAGATTTACCTGAGCCGTTTGGTCCTATAATCGAGACGATTTCACCCCTTTTTACGGAAAAAGAGAAGTTGTTAATAATGTTTTTCTGCTCATACCGAATCGAAATAGAATCGACAGTAAACATGTTAGAACGCCTTCTTTCTCATCAGGTATAGAAAATAAGGTCCACCGATCACCGCCATAAGGATACCCGCAGGAATATCTAAAGGTGCAAATAGGGTACGTCCACCTGTATCTGCTATCAACAATACCAATGCACCAAGTCCCATACTCATCGGCAAAAGAAATTTATAGTCTGAACCCACCAACAATCGAGCCATATGTGGCACAACAAGCCCTACAAAGCCAATCATCCCAATAGCCGCTACAGAGATAGCCGCTAGAAATACTGCCAGCAAGGAAAGTAGAATACGAATTCGGTCCACATTTTCACCTAAATTCGAAGCTACCTGATCCCCTAAACGTATAATATTCGCCTTGCGGATCGCGAAAAAGGATAAGATCCAGCCTGCTATGGCATACGGGAAAACCATCATCAAGGCATTGTTCCCTTTAGCAGCCAGACTGCCGTTTAACCATTGGACCGCTGCCGGAAGTCTGTCGCTGTACATGATGGTCAGGAGTCCTATTAATCCCCCGCAAAGAGCATTCACAGCAACTCCTGATAAAATAATAGTGATGGGCGAAATACCGGTTCTTCTCCACGCTAATGCATATACAATCCCTGCAGCAATTAGTCCACCCACAAAAGCCGCAATTGGAATGAACTCCGTATATTGTGGGGCTGCAAGCATAATGACAAGCACACATGCAGCCGCTCCACTCGTTACACCGGTCAATCCTGGATCAGCAAGTGGGTTGCCCATCACGGCTTGCAGAAGAGCACCCGAAACCGCGATATTTGCCCCAATGATCATCGCCAGTAATACACGCGGCAAACGAATATCCCATATGATGGTCGCATTCACCGCTTTTGCCGCTGAACCAAAGATCGTGCTTAGGATGTCTGGTATAGGAATGTATACTGAGCCTAGTCCAATCGCAATTATAGCGGCAACGAGCGCAAGTGCTAACGTTACAATAACAATAATTCTGCTACGAGATGTATTTATCACTTGCTGTCTCCTTTAATTATTCATAGAAGTATTTTGCAATTTCGGTTAAGGCTGTCTCCGCGTTAATAATCGAAGTGACACCGAATACGCTGTAATCTAGAATGTTGATTTTGTTATTTGCATAAGCCGAAAGCTTTGTCCAAGTTTCATTTTTCTCTATTTCTTTTTTGAACTTATCCTCAGTCGCTCCGTGATCGCCTGAAGCGAGTACGAGAATGATGTCTGGATCAGCGGCTACAATGTTCTCCATATTGATAGGTGAGTAAGTGTCAGTAACTTGCAATACAGAAGTTGCGATGTTATCAGCACCAAGCTTTTTAACCAAGCTACCTAAATAAGATTTCTCACTCATGACCATAAAGGAATCTGCGGTTCCGATTACTAGCAGCACGCTTGGCAGTTCTTTGCCTTCGGCTAATTGACTCAGCTCATTTTCTTTGTTCAAAATCTTTGTTAAAGCAGCATTCATTTCATCTTTTTTATTAAAATAAGTGCCTAATACTTTGAGACTAAGCTTTAGATCCTCGAATGATTCTGTTCTCAAATATGCTTTTTGTAGGTCGATTCCTTCTAGCGATTTGTCCAACGTGCTGCGAAGAGATTCCGCTCCCAGCAGCAAGTCCGGTTCGAGTTTGGTTACTACCTCCAGATCCGGCGCCATAGGTGATCCAATACGATCAATTGTTTCGAAATCAGCAGGGATTGGATTCGTTGAAGTTGGTACACCTACCGGTGTTATGCCGAGCAAATAAAGCATTTCTGTTAACGGTACAGAAGTTGTTACAATACGCTCCGGTACTGTGGCTGGGAATTGGCTTAACGCTTCGTTGAACAATACTTCATCTACACCATCATTCTCCAGACTGTACACCTTGCCGGCAGCTTCCGCTGTATTTGCTACTTCTGTTGTTTTTGCTGCATTTGCTTCTTTCGATTCATTAGCAGTTGTATTCGTTACCGCTTCATTTTTTGGATTGTCCGCTGTATTTGTAGACGAACATGCAGTCATTGCCGTAAGCGCTGCAATAACCAGTAGTACTAATATTTTTTTCAAAATCTATCCCTCCAAATATGTATATTTATACGTTTTATGTAGTGATAATGATTTTCATTTTCACTTATCGATTCCTATGATAATCGTTATCAATGAGAAGTGTCAAGAATTTTATTTTAATTTTAAATAAGAGGGAATTTCATTATTGTCCGTTGAAGCCAACTAGCATTTCTAATAAAAAAGCCACGCCCTATGGGCGTGACTTCAAATAGTGGTGTATGAAATCCAAGCGTTAGTCAGTAGCTCCCGTATTTAATATCCCATAATGAATAAGGTCTACAAACTCATTCTCTTTATAAATATGCTGTAACAAAACGCCTTCTTTCAGCATGCCAGATTTTTGCATAACCCGTCCCGAACCAGGATTTGAAGCAAAGAATCTGGCGTACACTTTGTGATAATGTTTTTCTGTAAAAGCAAAATTAATGACCGCTTTTGTTGCTTCTGTAGCATATCCATTACCCCAGTGTTCCTCGCCTATCCAATATCCAAGCTTGCCATTTCTGTGTGTCCGGTTATTTCTCAAACCTATAGCACCATACAGTTCGTTTGTATTTTTATCAGTAATAGCGAATTCATATGAATTATCATTATTGAACTCAACTTCATGTGTTTCAATCCATGATAATGCACAATCAATAGGGTATGGATAAGGTAGAGTTAATGTACTTTTGTAAACATTATAATTATTGCAGAGCTCACTGACACGCTGTGCATCAGACAATGCAAAAGGTCTTAAAATCAATCTTTCAGTAGTAATTGTTCTCTTCTCTGAATTGTACAATGGTGTCCCCCCGTTAAACTAATTATTATAAAACAAATACAAGCCAGATAAACAGAAAACTTGGCCACCACTGCTTGCCCGCTTTCACAAACAGCCAGCCAAATACCAAAGAAAAAGCAGTAATATACAAGCCGCTTTGCAGACCATGCGTCAAATGACCTAATCCCCAAGTCAGCATTAAACCTATTCCCCCATAAGGAAGAGAAGGATTCTTAAACCATACTTCTCCTGCACGCTGCATTAGCGCAACCAATAGTACAACTAGTACAGCTTCCACAATGTAATATATGTTTTGAACCAAGGCAACCCATATGCCCATAAAACCATGTTCTAACTTGAAGTTTTCATATTCCCTATAAATCTGTGGAATGCTCTCCCCATTAATCCAAAATTCCAACACAGCGAACAAAAAGCTTGATATAAAAGCTACAATTAACAAAGGAATGACCTTAGAGCTCCAACACAAAGATATAACCGGTCCAATCAACTTCCTCTTCCTGAACCAAAGTAGAAACATCATAGCTCCTACTGCCCACAATAGGGTAACTATGCTCCAATGAACAACTAGTACGTACCAAGGGCTGACAAAAAAGTCGTCTATATTAAACAAATCCCCCCATAACCATTGATCTAATCCCATGATGAACATATCCATTCCTAACATTAAAAATATAAGCAGTCCTAATAAAAAATAT
Organism: Paenibacillus sp. FSL H7-0943; assembly: GCF_037963265.1. Classification (NCBI taxonomy): domain Bacteria; kingdom Bacillati; phylum Bacillota; class Bacilli; order Caryophanales; family Paenibacillaceae; genus Paenibacillus; species Paenibacillus sp. FSL H7-0943. Next base: position 2,437,485 of record NZ_CP150148.1, on the reverse strand, counting down.
TGAATACCTGATATATTCCCTTTTTCTTTCACGAAACCTCTCACCCGCCTTATATATTGTCCATTTTTGTACTATATTCCCAAAATTATGATGCTGAAAGTATGGCATCCCCCCATTCTGTTTGTCTGTAACAAATCACTCACTTGAATCAAAGTTAGAAAAATAAAAAAACAGCATGCATCGATATAAAATCGACGCATGCTGTTTACTTGACCTGGCTTGTCCAAACTAGAATCTAGCCACAAAAAATTCGCGGTCTGCGGGAACGTTAAAACTTCTTATAGTAGCTCCACTCTCATCTCTCAAAGTGAGAAGATAAGGTACCGATGTTAAGGTACTAATTGTTGGAAATCTAACTACACCAAATTCGTCAAAATCAGCAGTAACTGTTGTAGTTCCAGCTCTCAATGAAGCTGTCCACCCCGTAGTATCTTTAGGTGTACCCGTTGCATTTGTACCAATAGCAACAACAATAAATCTATCCAGAGTCTGTCTAATTCTACGTTTTTTTCTTGTAGGAGCTGCTTTCGCTTTTTTAGCCGCGAGAACTTTGCTAGCCATAACTGCTTTCTTGTTAACTGGTTTTTTAATAATTGCCATTTACTTCACCACTTTCTTTTTAGGATACGTTAGTAAATGCAAGAATCGTAAGGTTTGACCTCTCTTTCACCTACAAATCTGAAAATGTGTTAAATCCTAGTTTCATAGTTTCGTGTCCACTAGCTCTGCAGTGCATATAATACCTTCAAGAGGTGATTCATTACTAATGAACGGTCAAAAATGGCTAGAGCAATATCATTCGAAAATACAACATTCCTTGAGAAAAAGAGTTCAACGTTCCTATCTTCCAGGGCATAAAGCGAATACCATTCCAGTTATCATTAAATTCAAACAAAAAATAACTACAGCCCAGCTACAGTCTTTACAAAAGCATTTAAAATCCCACGACCTTCCGATCAGACATCATCTTCACCTGCTCAATTCGATATCATCCAAAGTTTCAAAAAGCTGCTTGAACCGGATGTGCCGCTGGGATGGAATCGAGAAAATTTATTTGGATCAAGTCAAAAAAACATCCCTTAATATAGCCACACCATCCATTGGTTCTACAACCGCCCAAAAGAAAAAGGGGCTTACCGGAAAAGGCATCAACATTGCCATTCTTGATACAGGGGTGTATCGGCACCCTGACCTGTTTCGCCCTGTTAACCGTATAGTTGCTTTTAAAGATTTTATCAATCATAGAAAACAGCCCTATGACGATAACGGCCATGGAACTCATATCGCAGGGGATGCAGCAGGCAACGGATGGATGAGTAAAGGAAAATACAAAAGCCCTGCTCCAGAGGCAGGGATAGTAGGTGTCAAAGTACTAGATAAAAATGGCGATGGATATGACTCCACAATCATTAAAGGAATTGAATGGTGTATTGCGAATCGGAGAAGACTTAATCTTCGTATTCTTTCGATGTCGTTCGGGGGTAAGGTGAATCTTCCTTGTTCAGATGATCCACTCTGCCAAGCTGTAGAAAAAGCAATTAAAGCCGGACTTAACGTTGTAATAGCTGCTGGAAACAGCGGCCCGGGACGCAGTACGATCGAATCTCCAGGGATTAGTCCTTCAGCAATTACTGTCGGTGCAGTGGATGACCGTCGCACGCTCACACAAGCGGACGACCGAATTACTTGGTTCTCCAGTCGCGGACCCGCACCGGGAGGAAGGAAGAAACCAGATCTCGTTGCTCCAGGCGAGACGATCATCTCCCTTCGTGCTCCACGATCCAAGTTGGATCGCGAGCTTCCTTATTTGCGGATAGCTAAAGATTACTTTGTGCTGTCCGGTACCAGTGTCTCAACACCTATCGTCTCGGGTGTGATCGCGCAATTACTCCAGAAGAACCCTTCTCTTACGCCTAAGCAAGTAAAATCCATACTAAAAAAGAACACGTATCGCCTTAAACTAAGTCCTAACACAGCAGGATGCGGTGAGATCAATGCGCGGTTTTTATCGTAAATCCGCTTCTTTTTTAAAGGCAGTAATGACGGAAACCGACAAATCCTCTGTAAATACACCTGTAGGTTCTATTTCTAATAAAGCTGATTTCATATCATCTTCAAAACATTCTAAGTTATCTCTAAATAATCGCTTAGAAGCATAAGACGTAGAATACAAATTTCCTAGTATCGAATCAACAGTCCAAGTGATGGAATAACTCGGTAATACCCGTCTTTTAACGTCTTTAAAACTGGATCGCTTTACAACATCCTCATGTCTTTCTTGGGGATGTTTATATGTACTTTTTCCGGCTATTCTTTCGTCACCCAACCAGCGTTTCACTACTTCCTCTACCTTTTGTTGCCAAGGTAACGGTTCTTGTTGTTCATTAAAAGTATCAATTACAGCAATACCACCGTTATCATCTAAACTATGATAGAGAACTTCAAGTATGGATTCTCGGTCCATCCAGTGAAACGCCTTAGCCATCATGATGAGACGAAAGGAACCCCAGTCATTGAATAGTTCTTCCGCTCTCCCCTGTTGCCAGCTAACATTCTCAACCCTGTTGTACTGTGATAACAGCTTTGCTTCATCTAGCATCTCTAGTTCAGTATCTACGCCAATGATTTCTTCGAACCAATCCGTAAACCTTAGCGCTAACTGCCCAGTACCACAACCTAAGTCCAGCAACCGGCCCTCTCCGTGAAGTGAGAATTTGTCCACTAGATATCGAATCAGTGAGGACGGATATAGCGGGCGATATCTGGTGTAATAGCTTGCAGTATCTTTGAACAGATCCGGACCATAATCATTCATAGCTGAACTCCCCCTTCTTTTTTACCAAGGACAAAATCATAGCAGATATGTTGTGCAAATAAAAGGCTATCCAGAGCATTCTGGGCAGCCTTTATTTATGTGGATACAGCCCAAAATAATTAAAAATATTGACAATTAACTTCGTTGCATATATGGTTAATTACATAACTAACTAACCAATGAAGTTGGCGGTGAATACATGGGAAACTTAATGGATGATACACGACCGATATTTATGCAGATCGCCGAACGAATAGAAAATGACATCATCGAAGAAACACTGCTGGAGGAATCACAAGTTCCTTCGACAAATCAGTTTGCTGTTTTCTACCAGATCAATCCGGCTACAGCTGCGAAAGGTGTGAATTTGCTTGTGGATCAAGGGATATTGTACAAAAAACGAGGAATCGGTATGTTTGTGGCATCTGGAGCGCGTGCAGTATTGATGGAGAAGAGAAAAGAACAATTTTATGAACAGTATGTAGTAACCATGATCCGTGAAGCTGAAAAATTAGGAATTACGTTGGATCAATTAACAATTATGATTCAGAGGGGAGACAACAAGTCATGAATGAAGTTGTTGAAATCAAAGGATTGACTAAGTCATACGGAAATGTCACTGCCATCCATGAACTCAGTTTTTCTTTGGAGAAAAACAAGATATACGGGCTTCTCGGCAGAAACGGTGCAGGAAAAACCACAATAATGCATATGATCACAGCTCAGCTTTTCCCCACAAGTGGTGTCCTGAACGTATTTGGTGAACATCCGTACGAGAATAACCGGGTTCTCAGGCAGATTTGCTTCATTAAGGAAAGCCAAAGGTATCCGGACACGTACCGAATCATCGATGTACTGGAGGTATCCGAATTATTTTTTCCAAACTTTGATCGGGAATATGCTCACTCTTTAATCAAGGATTTCAATCTGCCATTAAAAAGAAGAATAAAAAAGCTATCCCGAGGTATGCTCTCGGCTGTAGGAATTGTAGTAGGTCTAGCCAGCCGTGCCCCGCTTACCATTTTTGACGAACCCTATTTAGGACTTGATGCTGTAGCTAGAAGCCTGTTTTACGATCGCCTAATTGAAGATTATGCTGAAAATCCACGCACAGTTGTTTTGTCCACCCATTTGATCGATGAGGTAAGTCAGCTTTTAGAGCATGTTATCGTCATCGACAACGGCAAGCTAATTATTAACGAAGATGCTGAAGCCCTTCGCGGGCAAGCTGTTACGGTAATCGGCGCGACAGCGAAGATCGAAGATTTTATCGCCGGCAAACAAGTCATTTCCCGCGAGTCTTTTGGCGGATTGCTTACGGCCACCATTATCGGTTTCAACGCGAAAGATCACGCACATGCTGAAAAGTTAGGCTTAGAGATCTCACCTGTATCTTTACAGCAATTAATCGTTCATCTCACAAATAAAAAAACTCTAGGAAAGGAAGTGACCGTGTAATGAATCCTACGGCAGGCATGATAAAAATGCATTTCAGAGATAAGTGGTTATGGTTGTATATGCCTTGGGTAATCTTGTTATCCAGCTTCTTGGTAAATGTCATCGTCGCTTCTTTCATCCAAGAACCAATCTATACCGGCGGTCTCGTCTCCATCTTCATTTATATGTTAATCACCGGTATACTCATTTTGGTGCAGACCTTCCCTTTTGCTCTGGGCTTAAGCCAACGAAGAACGGATTATTTCATAGGCACTTCCTTAATGGCTATTATAACTAGCGCCACCTACTCAATTCTCCTCTACCTGCTCGCAATCATTGAAAGCAAGCTTACGGGTGGCTGGGGTTTGGAACTACATTATTTTCATTTGCCCTTTTTAAATGATGGTAATGCCATGGAACAGCTGTGGATGTATTTTGTGCTCTTTCTTAATATGTTTTTTCTGGGGCTAATGATATCCAGCATCTTCCGGAGATTTGGCCGAAGCGGTTTGTTCATTTTCTCAGGGGCTATGTTTATCCTGTGCAGTCTCGGTGTATTATTAATGACCTATAATCAGTGGTGGGTAGACCTCTTCAACTGGTTTGCTGGATATACCGCATTTGAACTTGCTTTGTGGTCCATGCCTTTGACAGTTGTATACGCTCTTTTATCGTTTTTGATGCTGCGTAGAGCAACAGTGTAATTCATTATCCTATAAAAAAACAGGTGTGTCCCAAAAGCCATGCCGGGTGCACCTGTTTTCTTTCGTGTCTTAGACTTTGATCTAGACAACAAACTTTATTGGATTCGAGCATAGTTGCGCGTGCGATGGTACTATCGGATTTTGCGGGGCGAGTAGCTTAGAAGCAAACACAGTGTCGCTATTGCAGATATCGACGGGTCAAAACACAGATTAGTATTTCGCTAATCAGCGCGTCCGAAGGCTCTATCGGACTCCGCTGACCTTATTCGTGGTTTTAGAGCATTTTGGATTCTATCGGATCCAGCTGACCTTATTCGTGGCTTTAGAGCACATTTGGATTTTATCGAGCCAGCTGACCTTTTTCGTGGTTTTAGAGCACATTTGGATTCTATCGGACCCAGCTGACCTTATTCGTGGTTTTAGAGCACATTTGGATTCCTATCGGACCCTACAGTCGCTATTGGTATAAAAAATGCCTAATTCGTTCCTTTTTCCATGCAATAGCTGCACTGGGGTCCGATACTACGCTCAAAAGGCGATAAATGAGCAAATAGCTTCATCTGGGTCCGTTAGCCTCAGGTGATGATGACGACTCCGCGGGGCGAATAGCTTAGAAGCAAAATAAAAATTAGTATTTCTCCAATCTGCGCGTGGAGAGACGCTATCGGACCAACTGACTTTATTCGCAGCTTTAGAGCACATTTAGATTCCTATCGGACCACGTTGACCTTATTCGTACCATTAGGGCAGATTTGGATTCCTATCGGACCCCACAGTCGCTATTGGTATAAAAAACGCCAATTGTGATCCTTTTTCCATGCAATAGCTGCACTGGGGTCCGATACTACGTTCAAAAGGCGATAAATGAGCAAATAGCTTCATCTGGGTCCGTTAGCCTCAGGTGATGGTTCTTAGGATACCTTCCTCTTTCGCACTACCGTCTGCTGAAAAACATAAAAAAAGGATTATAGAACTGCTACTAGAGCAGTTCTATAATCCTTTTAGCTATGCGGTCAAGAGGACTCGAACCTCCACGATATTGCTACCACTGGCACCTGAAGCCAGCGCGTCTGCCAATTCCGCCATGACCGCGTATTATAATGACTCGCTTATTGCGGTCACAAGATAGATCATACCACGCTGAGAATTCCACGTCAATATATTTTCGTCGTTTTCTTATCATTCATTAATTTATGGATAATTATTGCTTTTGTTGCCGAATATAAGGTATAATGAGAACAAAAGTTCGCATAATATAAATGAGGTGATTTATAATGGCGACTACTAAGCTAAACACATCCATTATTGATGAAGAAGTAACTAAAGAAGAACTGTCCTTGGTCAGAAGCTATTTGCTGCTAACGTTTATTCATAAAGTTTTCGAACGTGACTGCCGTGTAATCAGTAGAAGCGGCCTGTTTAAGACCCCTCAGCTATATATGGAGCTCGTATCTGGTGCCACTAAGAAGACGTCACTAATGCTTCAAGAGGTTACGCGCGAGCTGAGCTCCCATGATTTGAAGATTACTACCGTTCGCCAAGATCAGCGAGGAGTCGAAGCCTTATATTCCTGCAGAGGATTTCAAGGAGAGATGAATATATTATGGCCAGGCTTCCGTAGAGAAATGATGCTGCGCATGCGCGCGTATCTTGGACTGTCCACAGAACTCTCCATACTCTCCAGAGAAGAGAATGCGTCTGAATTAGCTCTAACTATATAGTCCCAAATGACATTACAGAAACAGCTCCCGCCCAGTAGGGCGAGAGCTGTTTTGTATTATGAAGATTATTACTGCGGAAATTATTACTGTGAAGATTATATATTATCCGGATCTTGTCTTGGTTCACTAAATGGCTGGAATATATAATTGCGATCCAACTTCACTACTCGTCTATTCTGACGACGTATCATCACCTGAGAATCATCCCAAGCAAGAACTATCCCTTTTACATCGTTACTTTCCAAGCCATCACGCACTACACGAATTTTCTCACCGGAAATCCGATAGGCATCCAATTGCTCATCGCTAATCATCATTAATCCCTCCTGTCATAGCTTGTCCTATTTAGTCTCAGAAAAAAGACCCAAATGATAAATCATCTGGGTCTCATGTAGGCAATTAACGACTTGCATGTCTACTAAAGCATTCTTATATCAGCGCTTCATTCTTCTCAAACCAGAAGTCAAGAACTTTAGCGGACATCACACGTTGCTCCAGATACTCCACTTGGTTAGTTGTGAATTTCTCCCTCCACGGGAAGGATAACTCTTCGCACAAACCTTTGATTGTCAGAAGCTCTGACCAGGCTACATAGCGTTTGTACCAAAAAAACTGAGGATGTTCAATCATATAGGGATACAGATCGTCGAATTCCGTGTGTTTGCAATCCAGCGCACGCTCGAAATGATCCTTGGCCTCGGTTAATTTATCAATAAAAAATTGTTCAGTCACCGGTTCTTTCCCCATTGTGACGCCTCCTCCCTATGTCTAATTTTTATTATAAAGGAAAATCCATAGGGTGAAAAGCAGTTGTTTAAAAAATAGGCCTGTTCTTATTGCCAATTAGGTTATTCCCCAAATTCGATGGTGCCTCCATTTAGAGAGGTGATTCTTACGAGTGACTCCAGACGAATGCCTTGCTCTCTGATCGTCCGAGCCCCTGCCTGAAAGCTTTTTTCTACTACAACACCAAGACCAACTAGCTCAGCGCCAGAACGTTGAATGATCTTAATCAAGCCACGCGCTGCATCACCATTGGCAATAATATCATCAATAAAGAGGATTTTATCCTCTGGAGAGATGAACTGGCGAGACAACATAATATCGGTAACGATACCTTTTGTAAAAGACGGAACTCTTTCGCAAAGCGCATCCGGATCAGCTAACAGTGTTTTTTTGCGGCGTGCAAAAACTAGCGGCACCTTTAATTCATACGCGGTGGCAAATGCCACGGCAATGCCCGAGGATTCAACGGTCACAATACGTGTAATTCCTGAGTCCGCAAACCTCCCGGCAAACTCCCGTCCCATTTCCATCGTAAGCTGTGGATCAACCTGATGATTTAGCAGTGCATCCAGCTTCAGCACCTCATCCGAAACGACGACACCTTCTTCCAAAATCCGCTGTTTCAACACTTCCATGACTTTGAACCTCCAATACCCTTTATAATCGCAGACATTCCGTACAAATTAATCACTGATCATAAAGCAATTACGACGGAAGTCATGTCCTACTGATCCTCATCATAACCTGTACTATACAGAGTACACAAGGTTATCCTGCATAGCACTCATTATGATTTTTCTTTAGCTTCGTAAAACTATTAGGAGGGGAGCCATGAAATCACATGTCCGAACATTACAGATCGCTTTCACTTATATTGGCACCATTGTAGGAGCCGGATTCGCCACCGGGCAGGAAATATTAAAATTCTTCACACGTTACGGGCACTGGGCAGTCCTGACCATCCTGCTCTCAACTATATTGTTCATATGGCTGGGTACAAAAATGATGGTCATTGCTCGGCGAATAGAAGCGGAATCCTATGAGGACTTTAACCGTCACCTCTTCGGGGAACAGGTCGGAAGCACCATCAGTTTGTTCACGATGGTCGTCCTGATCGGAGTAAACAGTATTATGCTTGCAGGGGCCGGCGCTATTTTTCAGGAGCATCTCGGACTTCATTATCAGACTGGACTAATTATCACATTGCTTGGTTCATACTTTCTGCTAAAACGAGGAATTTCCGGTATTCTGCAAATGAACAGTATTGTAGTTCCTTTAATGCTTACTCTGTCACTTATCATTATTTTTAATACTTTTCAAATTCCGGGAGCTGGACGGTTCCTGTTCCTTGATAACGATCGCTCTCTCTTTGGGGCATGGATGTCACCGCTGCTCTACACCGCCTTTAATTTAGGGATGGCACAAGCTGTTTTAGTCCCTATGGCTCGTCACACAGAGGAAGAAAAATCCCTTGTATGGGGCGGTATTATTGGGGGTACCGGGATTGGTTTTATGTTGATTGCCGCACATTTCGCAATGAGCTCACAGATGCCAGGGATTCTCAAGTTTGAAATTCCGATGGGCAGCATCGCCGTCCGGTTGGGTACTGTAGTGCAAACTATATATCTGCTGCTGATCTTTTTGGAGATCTTCAGCACTTTCGTCGCCGATATTTATGGAGTAGCTGTACAGCTTAAGCAACGGCTTCCCCTATCAACCGCATTGATTACACCACTTCTGATGTTGGTCTGCTATTTACTGAGCCAGTTCGGCTTTAGTTCACTGCTCTCCGTGTTCTACCCAATCTTCGGAGGTTTATCACTGGTCTGGGCTGTCAAACTGCTACGAACACCATGGTCCTCTCCACCAGGTAGTAATACTTCATCGAACTCAAAGGAGAAGGGGAACAGTATCGTATCCGTAAAACCAATCACCCGAACTACACGGAAATAACCGCTGCTGTAGGAATCATACGTGCTGCCGCTTCCGCCACATGCTTGTGACAGGTCATCATCACAATCTGGCGGGAGATCGACAGTTCTCCAAGAAGTCCAAGTGCAGCATGAAGACGAGACTCATCAAAGTTAACGAAGAGATCATCGAATAACAGCGGCAGCGATACTTGCCGTGACATGGTCTCTGCCAATGCCAGCCGGATGGCAAGATACAGCTGTTCTGCCGTCCCTCGGCTGAGCAGTCCGCTGTCTAGTAATCCCCCATTCTTGTGTTCAGCTTTCAGCTCTTTATGCCCTAGTGTCATAACAACCCTTTTATATTCCCCTTCTGTCAGCTTGGAGAAATAATCTGAGGCAAGCAGTAATACCTGTGGCTGCTTCTCCTGCTCATACACACGGCGAGTTCGCCCGATTAGTTCGGCAGTTATCGCTGCCACTGCGTATTTATCAGCCACGATCCGCAAGGCTGCTCTCTGCTCTTCCAGTTGCTGAATAACAGAATCCTCCACGCAGCGCTCCTTCAAATACTCCCTTTCCTGAAGCAGCTTACCTCGTTGCTCCAGCAGGCTGTTCCAACCCTCTTCCTGCCGTTCCATTAACTCTTCAGCCAATGACCGCTCCAGCTGCAATGCTTCCGCATCATGATGATTTAATAATTCCAGCAGAGCAGTAACCCGTTCTTCCTCCCAACCACCGAACATAGCAAGCTCCCACTGGCGAATCGATTTATTCAGATCACTGCGCCGCTGCACAGCTGCTGACCTGCGTAAGAAATCCTCTCCACCAGTCGCCCCGCCTTCCTGTATCAGAAGCTCACGCTGTTCTCTCAGCTCACCTAATATCCTGTGGCTCTCCTTGAGTTCTTCATCCACATCCTGCAATCTTGACTGCATAGTTTCCCGGCGAATCAAGTCCTTTTTCAGATCATCCCATGCTCTTTTTCGCAGTTCCAGCCAGCTTAGTAAGGTTAATGCAGATACTCGTTTCCCCTCTTGCGGATCTATTTCAAAGCCAGCTGCCGCTACACCAGACTCGTCGCCAAGATCAGCACCCGACTCATAAATAAGAGCGAGCAGCTCCTCCTCAAACACGTTACATTCTGCTTCCAGCTCCTTCAATCGTAAGGAGAGTTTATTCTCTTGGCGCAGCAGCTCATTCCCTTGTTCAACCATAGCAAAAATATCCGGCAGCCCTTCAGGAGATAATCCTTCAGGCAACCTGCGTTGGCAAAGCCATCCTTCATATTGCTCAGCCGTTTCCGTGAATGCCGCCTCCGCCCGGTGCATTTCTTCAGCGAGCAGCTTCTCTTGGCCTGCCAGCGTCTCCAGCTCCGTGCGGCAGGTATCACGCTCGGCGGCATAGCGTTCGATGCGCTGCCGCCAAGCTGACCAAGCCTCCATGAGCCTGCGAAGCTCCCTCATGGAGGCCTCCAGCCCGCCTGCGTCAGGGCTGGACCCCGGGGCGGCCGTCCGCCGCCCCGGCACAACGCTCTCCGGCTCCGCTCCGGAGAGCAGCTGCCCCCGCAGCCGCAGCATCTCGGCTGCGGCTGCGCTGACGTCCCCGCCATGCTCTGGCGGGGACGCTTCCGGCCGGCGCGCTCCGCGCAAGCCGGCCCAAAGGGCCAGATCGGCCGCGCCCAGCAGGCCGATCGCAAGCACGGCGCTGGCCGGCGGAGCACCGGTCAGCCACAGCGCTGCGGGCAGCAGCACGATTAGTGCTGCCCCAGCCCACAGCAGGCGCCGGTAGAGCGCGGCCATGCGCTTCGCGCCAAGACCGTCACTTCCGGCGCCGCGCGCTGGCCCTTCGCTGAGCTGCGCTTCGCGCCAGCGTTCGGCCGCCTGCTGCAGCTCGTCCCATAGCTGCAGCACTTCACGGGCGCTGCGCGGAGCCAGCTGCGCAAAAGCTTCCGCGCCGGTAGCGTGCTCACGCGCCAGCGCCCGTTCTGCTGCTTGGAGCGACGCTGAGGCAGCGGCCAAACGGGATCGCAACGACTGCCGCGTTGCACCCTCCGCCTCCATGCGGCGGTCATAACTAGCGAACGCCGCCGCAAACTTCCGTGCAGCTTCACGATCCGCCGCTGTCCCAGAGAATGAAGTCAGCTCTGCAGGGCCCCAGCTCACATCAATGCCGCGCAGAATTCGCCGCAAATGCTCATTCAGCGCCGTTAACTCTCCCTCAAGCCGCTGTCTTTCCGTTCTACGGTTCTCGTAACTGCTCCGATGCCGGTCCAGCCGCTCTAAAACAGGCCCCTGCGCTGCTAATACTTCATCTGGAGGGTTCTTTGCCAGTTCAATAGTAAGCTCGCTTAGAAGACGTTCATAACGTACTACTGATCCCTGTGCATTCCGAATTTCTCCTTCAAACGCCTGAAAGCGAGTTGCTCCTTCTTCAGGAAAGGCTGAAATCAATGGCAATCCTTGCAGCTCTAGCTGAGCCTCGCTCCACTTTAACCACAGCTCACGGACTTCCTGTGCTTTTCGAAACATCACTAGCTGCTCTCCAGTGAGCTTGCGCTGTTGCTCCAATTCATCTAGCTCCGACTCCGTTACCCTCAATGCCACTATATTATCGTTATATCGCGGAAGATAAGAACGGCTCTCAACCATTTGTCGCTCAAGCTTTTCTATGGCTTGCACAACTTTTGCTGCTTCTTGCAGCTTGCCACGAGGTTTGTACAGCTTCTCAGCTTCCTGCACCAAACGGCGTTCCGCACGCATGATTGCACCGCCACCGCCCATACCTGCATGAAAAAGAAAGCTGCTCATCTCCTCAGATTGAAGGGCAGCAAGCTCCTGCAGCTCGTCCAGTGAAACTGCGAACAATTGCTGGAACATACTCCTAGAGATCCCCCCAAGTAAATGTCGTTCCATTTCAGCTTGTCCCAGCTCTTGAGTCATTTCATTTGGATGATTTACTGTAATGTTCAGCTTTTCATTTCTTCCTGATCCCTCAGCACCTGAAGCAAAACGGCGAATGGTCCACAAACCATCATTACTGTCACGTAGCTTCAAGGTTCCCCCATGCAATCCGCCTTGCATAGGTTCATACCTTTCCAAGGGATTTCCACGGCTTGGAATTCCAAACAGCATAGAGCGTATGAATTGCAGTGTCGTACTTTTTCCTGCTTCATTACGCCCATAAAGTACGGTCACTCCCTGCGTTAAATGAATCTCTCGATTGTGAAGACGCCCGAAGCCATTGATATGCAAATGTTCAATTCTCATCGTTTTGCCCTCCGGCTTGTTGATACGAAAGACTTTCCGCCGCTTCAACAGTATCATCCATCCCGCCAAGCATCGTGATTCCCTGCTCTGCTGCAGCACGTAGCCAGCTCAATTTCTCTTCTTGACTAGTCATAGACAACAGCTTTCGCAGCTCCTGATTCTCCAATAGCGGTTTAAGCGCACTATTTAATAGTTCTTCGAGCGCTTCCGGGGAATGTTCCGTATGCTCTGCAATGCGCAGCATTTCTCCAAGAAAACTATCCTCTTCCAATAAGCGTTGGCGATCAATAGCCAAACCGGACTCTATAGCGAACCCTTCCGTCCAGACAAGCCCTTTATAATCTTTACGCTCAGCCCTAATCGCCTCACGTCGCTGGAGTTCAGACAGCAAATCCTCTGCTGCCCCTTTTTCAGCCAATACTTTATGTACGTCCCCTCGCCCAATCAGACGAAATCTGACCACCGACATGAGCTCCGGGAGCTCCGCGCGGATGTCTTCAATAACCTGCTCCACTTTCTGTATCCATTCTGCTTCATTGCTTAATCCTTCTATAGATAAGTCTCTAACCTGCCAGCGAACGAAATCCAGTTCATGAAATTGCAGAGTGGATCTTCCAGCCTCATCTACATCCACAATATAACAACCTTTAGCTCCGGTTTCCTTAATGCTGCGCCCTTGTATATTGCCTGGATATACAATCACAGGCTTCTCATGCAGTACACTACGTTTATGAATATGTCCAAGCGCCCAATAATCAAACCCCCGTTCGATAAGGTCCCTGCGACTGCAAGGAGAATAGGTCTCATGCAGCAAATCACCGTCTACATTGCCATGCAGCATCGCAATATGAAACAGGCGGCTGCCAGGTTTACGAGAAAAGGTTACAGCTGTGTTGTTCGTCACTTTCGCCGTTGGATAAGAGATTCCACTAACGATGGCAACTTCTTGGCCATCTATACGGCGGCAAGCTGTAGCGTGATCTGGCTTCTCTCCGCCAAATACGGTAACATGCTTTGGCATTTCCGTTGTCAGACGCAGTCCGTCAAGCGGATCGTGGTTGCCATGAATCAGGAACACGTGAATCCCGTGCTCACCGAGTTCTTTGAGCGCTTCCTGAAATCGCAGCTGTCCCTGTAATGATGCATCTGAAACATCATACACATCTCCACTAATAACAATAAAATCAACATTCTCTTGGATCGCAACGCGGACAAGCCGCCCGAGGGCGGCAAAGGTAGACTCACGTAAATAAGCACGAATGGCTGGCGAAATATGCGCCAGCCCGGCAAAACGGCTATCCAGATGTAAATCAGCAGTATGCAGAAAGCGAAATGGAATCATAGGTGCTCACCCTTTCGTTCCTGAAGGATACTGTAAATAGGTTTTTTTAAGTTCATTAGCAACTCGTGTCAACGAATATAGGCTTTTGGCTTTATCCCATGCGGAACGTGAAAGCTCATAACGATAAGCCGGATCAGATATCACCTTCTCTAATGCGTCAGCAAGAGCAATCTCATCGTCAGGACTGACCAATAAACCATTCACACCATCTTCAATCTGCTCCGGTATTCCGCCCACATTTGTCCCCACTAAAGCCAGGCAGCTAAGTGCCGCTTCCGCAAACACTGAACCGAACGCCTCCGCCCGAGAGGGCAATACGAAAATATCAAAGAATGGCATGAATTCTTCAGGGTGCAGCGTATATCCGTAAAAGATCGTTTCATTATAGATCCCTAAATGTTGGGCCATCTTTTCCAGATCTGCACGTGAAGGACCGTCGCCAATAATATGCAGTACATACTCATGGCCGCGATTTTTAAGCTCCGCGCAAGCGTTGAGTAATATATCTATTCCTTTGGCCGGAACCAGACGTGTCACGGTCACTAGCTGCGGAATAGCGTTATCATGCGGAACAGGCTTAAATCTTTTTTCATCAAAACCATTCGGTATAACACCTATATTAGAAGGATCAATAATATAAGGGGCCACATACTCTGCAAAAGATCGCGACACCGTCATTAATCGATCACTAACATGCTCAAGTTCACGATAAAGTGAGACTAGAAAACGATGCTCCAAGCCATCCTCGGAAATCGCTCCATTTAGAATCAATTCTCGCTCGTAACTGGAATGCAGGGTATGAATTAACGGAGTATCAGGGAACACTTTTTTCATCGCTAAGCCAGCAATCGGATGATGAGAATGAATAAGATCATAAGGCTTACTCATCCGCAGTTTTGTCCACCATAAATAATCACGATAGGTCTGAATATATTTCTGAACGATCGGACTTTCTCCATACTGCGTCCAATCAAACGTCTCGAATATTACTTCCTCATGCCCCTTATTGCGAATCCGCTTAGGCAGCCAAAACAAATCCATCTCCCAACGGCTTGAACGGAATCTTTCCTGAAGATAAGGGATCATAGATGATACACCACCGGGTTGCTCCGGCGGGAAGAAGAGCGCTTGCAGCAAATTCATATGGTACATCCCCTTTACAATTGCCCTGTGTACTGTAAGACTCGGCAATTATGATATAGTTGAATATATGTAGAATTTCAGGTACGATTACGTTCCCCATACCTTGATTTTATCGGTATAAACATGAAACAGCAACTAAGAAAAAGGAGAATGATCTATGAAGGAAGAACAGCTGCCTGCCTCTTACACCGCATCTATTAAAGAAATGCTGGGGCAAGAGGCAGATGCTTTTCTAGAAAGTTATTCAGCACCACGAACTCAAGGACTGCGCTTTAATCCGCTAAAAAGCACCTCAGCCATAGGCCAAGTTGCGGTGGACCGTACAGTCTCACAATTTAATTTGAAGCCTATCCCATGGTGCCAGGGCGGGTTTTATTATGATGAGCCCGCTCGACCAGGCAGACATCCTTACCATGCAGCTGGACTATATTATATTCAGGAGCCTTCCGCAATGTCCGCAGCTGAACTGCTGGCACCTGAACCCGGTGAAACCGTCCTCGATCTTGCAGCAGCCCCTGGAGGTAAAACTACGCATATCGCTGGTTTAATGCAGGGACAAGGCCTCTTAATCTCTAATGAAATCCATCCGGAACGCGCAAAAATTCTAGCAGAGAACGTTGAACGTCTGGGCATTAAGAATACCCTCGTAACCTGTGCAACACCAGAACAGCTATCTGCGCGTTTCCCGCAAGCTTTTGACCGAATTATGCTGGATGCTCCTTGTTCTGGAGAAGGCATGTTCCGAAAAGATCCAAAAGCCATTCAAGAATGGTCTCCTGCTCATGTAGTTATGTGCGCAGCGAGACAATGGGATATCCTGCAAGACGCCTACATTATGCTTAAACCAGGGGGTACTTTAGCTTACTCTACCTGCACCTTTAACCGTCAAGAGAATGAAGAAACCATTGCTCGATTGACGGCTAGTTACCCCGATATGGAACTACTCACCTGCAAACGCCTTTGGCCGCATTTAGAAAAGGGCGAAGGTCACTTTGTTGCACTCCTGCGTAAGCAAATTGACACTGTATCCGTGAATGACGATGCCAACCGCAACGCCAAAAAACGCCGAAGCAAAAACAACCCAAAAACTAATTCTTCTGTACGTGATGCCTACCAGCTTTTTCAAGACTGGGCTGCGGTAGAACTGCCTGGTCTTTCATGCCAAGGTGTACCCCTGCTCTTCGGTGAATCTCTTTATTTGCTGCCAGAATCCTTTAATGGCAACCTCCATACCGGGCTGCTGGACGGACTGCGTATTCCACGAGCTGGACTACATATTGCCCATTTGAAGAAAAATCGGATTGAACCTGCTCATGCATTAGCTATGGCACTTCAGCCCCTACAAGCATCACGAAGCTTTGATCTCAGCAGTGAGGGCCCGGAAATACATGCTTGGCTCCGCGGTGAAAGCCTGCCTGTCCCCAGCGAATTACATGGATGGACGCTTGTAACTTTAGATGGTTTGCCAATTAGTTGGGGCAAGGCGAGTTTAGGCCAGCTTAAAAATCATCTCCCTAAAGGATTACGTATCCTAAAAGCCCATATTGACGAGCAATAGGCCATAGACCAGTGCAACAGGCCCTCTTCGGCATATGATGTCATTATCTCAGAAAGCTGCGACACCAGTCACAGCAATTGAGAAGAAGACATAAGTTGAGGAGGAATAAATCATGGGTGAATTTCAAGGAGGAGCTTTCACTTCGACCGGAGCGATTTTGGTACTTTTCATCTTGCTGGTCATCATTTCCCGTTCGTTGTTTGTTTAAAACCTTCCCGGCTTAATTAGCTGGTGAAACGAAGCGGCTGTGTCGTCCTTTTTTGGGCGGTGCGGCCGCTTTATTTCTTTCCGACATAACATCTCCATTTGTTATTCTCGTGAATATTTACCGTCTGAAAGCCCGATTTCCATAATAACTGCTCCATCTCTTCGTTCTTAGTGAATTGCTTCATATGATAATTGATTTTATAGATCTCAGAAATAATAACAAATGTACCGCCTGCTATCAGCACCCTAAATGCTTCACTTATATCTTGTTCGAGGTCCGGCCAGAAATAATGCGTCTGAATCGCTGTGATCGTCCCAAAAAATCCATCGTTGTACGGTAACGCCGACACATCTCCCTGACTAATCTTCACCTTACCTGCGGCAACAGCCTTATTGTTTTTTTGATTGGATGTCTCCACAGCTTGCTGAGAATAATCTATGCCGTAGATTTCCTGATATTTATTATGTTTTGCAAGCATATGTATAGTTTGACCGCCACCACAGCCTATGTCCAAAATAGGTGCGTTGTTCATCACTTCTATTTTTTTAAGCCCCCACGTTGTTATGCTGGAATGTGCCTGGTTCATGATCTTGATCATGATATTCCCCACGAATCCTCTCGGGTTCTTGGCTTGATCGATCAGTGCATTCAATAATCCCATATTTGTACCTCCCAATCAATTGGACAAACCAGCAGCCTGATCACTTGATATATGTTCCGTAAGATTTTCAGCTGTAACTACCCACTTATCTACTTGATACTCTATTTTATGAATACTTGTATATGAAGTCGGGAAATGGTCATTCTTATTGGTCCACGTTAGCCCTTTTAAAATATGATAAATAATATTAATTACGCCACCATGCGTAACCACAATTACATTTTCTTTTGGATCAGTACTCTCCAGTTCATTACATAGTTTTGAGAAACTTGTATTAATTCGCGTAAAAAAATCCTGTGGGCTCTCTCCTCCTGGAAATCTCTCATCCATTCTTAATTCTGAGAAATAGAGACCCGGGTATCGTTCATTTGCAATTTCATGGGGCATTCCAGCGATTACACCATTATTCGTTTCTCTCCAAGACTGACTGCTTTCAACAGGCAAGCTTAGCGCTCTGGCGATCTCATTTGCTGTATCTAACGCACGCTGCAAATCACTACTAAGGATACGAGTGATGTTAAAGCTAGACTGATTTTCCTTAAGATAACAACCAAGTCGTTCGGCTTGTCTATAGCCCTCTACTACAAGCCCACGTTGACTCCAACCCCCACGATAGCCTTCATCATCTATTCCATGCCGTATAAAATATATAGCCATCGATTGTACACCTCCAAAAAAGATTGTTATACATTTGCATTAAACTTCGAGATCGCTTGTTTTTGAAGTTGATCCCAATGGGGCGTCGCAATGTTTGCTTGTTGTTTCAACTTATCAAACGAATTAAACAAAGCAGCAATTTCGCTGAAAGAACCATCTACAAATTTCATAAAGGGTAATTTATGAATTATTTTCAGACCATAGTATACACCCTGTTTATGTTTTCGAATAAAGTCAACTTGCCCTGCTGGAGTGATCGTATAATCTAGCTTCTCCATCATTTGAAACCCTTCGTCCATTACTGAAATGGCTTGTTTTAATAGCTTCTTATCTTTAGATACCTTTTTCAAATCCCCGTCATGAAGATAATTAAGGGAGTTCAAAGCCACTATAGGCACGATATGACTTTTGAGCCAAGCATCCATATCCTCATGATAAGTTAGCTTATACTTAGCGTTCTCAAACGCTTTTTCCAGTAAGTGTTTTATTGGGATCTCACCGTCAAGACTGCCAAGTACCATTTGCCCACCTGCATGTATTTTGATAACTCGACCGCTCGCTTCACGAATTCCTGCGCTAAGCTGAAATCCAAAGAGTATATTTTTTCTTACATCGCTCATTTCCTGAAGATCCTTTTGCATTTCTTGAGCATCGCCATTATTACCCACAAGTATTATATTCTGACTCTGATTTTTAGCTAAAATAGGTAATACGGCCGGAAAATCATTGTATTTCATAACAACAAAAATAAGATCATAGTGATCATCCGGTTGAAGCTCTGAGATGACTTTTACAGAATCCATAGTGTTTTTACATTGAAAATAATGGCGAAGTACAAGACCGTCTTTCGTCAATTGCTCTGCACGCTTCCCTCTGGCAAGCACTGTGACATCGTTTCCCCCACGCACCAGGACATGTGCAAGATAGCTGCCTAAAACTCCCGCTCCGAAAACTAATATTCTCATATTTAACTCCTCTATCCCTTTTTAGACATTTGTTGAATTTCGATCATCTGTTCGATAAAATCAGATTATCACATCTCCGGTAGGGTTCAATCGTTAGTTTGATCGGTTTTGTTGATTTTTCAACAAAATACAATACATTGTTTAATAAAAAGGGAGTATTACCATGGATAGAAGAATTAAAAAAAACCAAACAGCCATCATGAATGCATTAATTCAACTAATGGCTGAAAAAGATTTTGAAAAAATAACGATTAACGAAATCGCAGAGCGCGCTGATGTAAACCGCGGAACGATTTATTCCCATTATGTGGATAAATATGATCTGATGGATAAATGCCTGGCGGCTCAGCTCCAGCAACTAATCGAAAGCTGCTCCGCAGTGGAGGATGAAACCGAACCCAATCCCTCTAAGGCATCATTACTCCGCACGCTGGAACAATTGGAGGAGAATGCTCTCTTTTATAAGACTTTATTAAGAAACAAAGCTTTGCTCTCCTTTAGAAACCAATTACAAGATATGATAAATAATCAAATCAAAACACAATTCTTAGAAAACAATTTAAACCTAGATAAGTTAAGTAAGGATATATCCGTACAATTTTTGAGTTCGGCGACTGTCGGAGTGATTGAATGGTGGTTTACCCATAGTAATCCTTGTTCTGCAAAAGAAATTACTGAAAAGTTATGGTCAATGCTAGATCTGAATCTGCAAATGATCCATTCTCAAGCTTGAAAATGTTCTCCCATATCCATCTCATAAATGGAGCTGATGATTTTTTCAATGGGAATCTCCTTAATAGATATATCAAGGATCTCTACCTTTTCGCTAAGAATATGCAGAAACTCACCCATTTTACATTGCTCGGTATCGATCAGCAGCTCCACTTCGTAATCCGATATTCTTTCCGATATCAGAGTTCCAGGCAGATCAATATCTCCAATAGTTGTGGCGGCTGAAAGCCTGACTACTTTTTTGGCGCCCAGATGCAGTCGAAGTTCAGAGAACTTGTCGTCATATACTTTTTTCCCTTGATGAATTATAAGTACTCTTTGAACCAAACGCTCTACATCTTCCAAGTCATGTGTTGTCAGAATAAATGTGGTGCCTTCCTGATTCATTTGCTTAATGAATTCTCTGATTCTTTGTTTAGCTATCACATCCAGCCCGATCGTCGGCTCATCCAAAAAAACCACAGGTGGTGAATGAAGCATCGCCATAATAAACTCGCATTTCATTCGTTCTCCCAGGGAAAGGGTTCGTGTGGGTTTAGTAATAATATCGCCAATCTCAAACATGTTTACAAATCGGTCTAGTCTTGTACGAAAGTCGTTCGTAGGAATATCATAGATTTCCTTGTTCATATAAAAGCTATCCAATGGGGGAATGTCCCATATTAACTGCGATTTCTGTCCGAACAATACCCCGATTTGTTTTACATATTGATTTTTCTGCTTATGAGGGTTGTACCCTAGAACATTTATTTCGCCCGATGTAGGATAGAGAACGCCTGTCAGCATTTTAATAGTCGTAGATTTCCCCGCACCGTTTGGACCCAGAATCCCAATGATTTCTCCTTTTCCAACACTGAACGAAAGATCTTCTACAGAGGTAATGATCGATTTTTCACGGTGAAACAGACTTTTAAATACACTTTTTGCATCTTGTCCACGGTGATAGGTTTCATATTGCTTGGTTAAGTTCTTGACGGTAATAATGTCCAAGTGAAATTCTCCTTCTTAGAGCTAAACTAATCTTTTATCCTCCGGCGCTTTTGTAACTGCGAAGCATGTATGTATAGAGCCAAATTCCGAAGGCAGCAAATAACACACAAGGGATAATCGCTATAAAAAAATAGGGTTCCCATCGGCCAATCAGTGTAGATGCTGGAAAGTAAGCAATCATGGAAACCGGAAACAGAAAAGAACTCACGGCTACGACTGCTTTAGGAAAAATCGTCCCTGGATAACGTCCAAAAGACTTAATGCTCTCAAACATCTCCGGCAAGCGGGAATTCGCTACCCATTTGAAGGAAATCGCTGCCACAATAAGCGCCACGCCGAACATAACAAGCAGCCCTGCGCCAAACAACAACAGGAACAATAACCAAGAGCCGATGGTCATCCCATCGATTCCGCTAAGTGCGTATACGAACATGATTACTCCTCCACCTAAAAGCCCGATACTTTCGAACTCAAAAGATCTGGCCAACAGCAGAAAAAGGCTCGAGGTCGGTTTAATTAATACCACTTCCAAAGTCCCTTCTACAACATGAGACATCGTATTCCACATAATTCCGTTAAAAAAAATCCCGGCACAAGCCGTAGACAGAATAAAAACGGATTGAATCAACAGCGCCTCTTTAAAGGTCCAACCTGCAAATGAAGCATTCGAATTATAAATGAATACCGTTACTAGAGGAAACAGCACATTCCCTATGAGCATGATAAGACTATTAAGAATAAAATTAACACGATAAGTGATAGCAGAAGCAATATTCGCCTTCATGCAGGTTTTATATATTTGATACATACGTTTCATGCGCCCACCCCCGTAAAATGCTTAAGCGACACCGCATACAGCACCCGGCAGATAACTCCGGCAATAATTACCGCTATGAGCTGCAGCAATAACACTTGAGGAATAGGTAAGGTTATATCCGCTAAAGTATAGCTACCTGTATAGACCATTGCGGGAAGAAAGGCCGTGTATTGAAAGGGTAAGAAAAAGGACGCCATTTGTAAGGATTTTGGGAAAAATACTAATGGAATCAGCGATCCTGAAAATATCCCTTCGCAAAGATTAAAAAAATTACGAATACTAGAGGATTGCTCCATCCAAAAGGCGACCATTCCAATACTATAATGAATGAAAAAATTCATCATAAACGCCATAGCTATCGAAAGAATCGCGTATAGTAAATTTGCGGGTAAGACATCAATATGAAAAATAAAGAAAAAGATCATAAAGCAGGGTAAAAATTCAAATAAAAGCCCAAGTACCCTATGCCCTGCCTTCTGAGACAAAGCAAAGAACATATGATTTAGCGGTCTTAACGAAAACGTAATGAATTTCCCGGTACGAATAAGCATTTGTAAATTCCAATCGGCAAAATCCATCGTCAAATAGTTGATCAACATCGTAGCACAAAAATAGGAAAGCATTTGGGAGAGAGACATCCCGTTGATGTAAGATTCCCCGCTATAAACAGCACTCCATATATAATACTGCACTAAAAAGTACACTGGGCCAACAAAAATAGAAACCATCGAATGCGTCCTGTACGCACTCCATTCCTTATAAGTAACAAAAGCAACCGCCCTCATAATGCGAAAGCGGTGCTTTATCATCTCAAACATAAGTCACATCCTGCCTATCTATAGATATCACATAAAAAAAGTCTTTTTCTTATTCGAGTCCGGACCAGATCACATTGTGGGTGCCAAATACCGCTCTACCGTCCCATACCCCTTTGTGAAAAGGAAGATACCAAACGGCAATCAGCTTTTCAACCGGGTCAACGAATAAGGCACAGGCCCCAGCCCCTTCGTGAAAAAAAGTGCCTTCAGAGTAAGAAGTACTCACATTATAGCGAAGGTCTGGTCCCAGTCCGTATGGTCGATCCGCTCCTGCATCTCCCCATGCGTAGTTTGGAATTTTCTCAGAATTAAACCGCTTGGTCATTCTTTGTACAGCCATTCGGCTTAAGATATGACTCCCTTCGTATTGCCCTTGATTAAGCAGCATAATTCCGAACTTTTGCAGATCAGCAACTGTGGAATATAACCCACCACCAGTTTCCGGAACGTTGATTTCTTCCTCAGACCTTTGTCCCGCATCCGTAATTTCCCCGTTTTGCAGCTTCTGAAGATATTCCTTAGCCCTTTCCGAACGAATGGCGATCCTACCAGCTTTTTCTGCTGGTATATCAAAGAAGGTATCTTTCATGCCTAACGGTTTTACAATGTGGTCCATTATGTATTTTTCTGCAAAAACACCCGTTATTTTCTCGATAATTGCACCCAAGATCGCGTATCCAAACGATGAATACATCCATTGAGTCCCTACCGGAAAATGAATCCCTTTAGATAGACCGGCTTTAATCCAGTTTTCTTTTCCAAGCTCTGATTCAAAAATATACCACCATGCACTTTTATAGTAAGTATCACTTATAGTGCCAGGATCAGGAGCGATGCCAGAGGTATGAGTCAGTAAATGTGCAATGGTAATCGGCTTAAAAGGGTCGGCATCAAACTCTGGAAGAATAGAACTCACAGGCTGCCCCATAAAAATCTTACCATTATCCGCAAGCTGCCAAATCGCTGTCGCCGTAAACAGCTTCGTAATTGAAGCAACACGAAAAATTGTATCCGTTTTCATTTCCTGGGTGCTTTCTTCTTCGTAACTGAAACGTCCTCCGGCAGCACTAGCAAAGATTTTCCCGTAACGACTTAGAGAATAAATATAACCATCGACTACTTTTTTATCACAGAGATCCTCATAAAAATGATTAACTACCTCTAAACGGTCCTCCCTGTAATTCACTTCGTTCAGCTTGCTAAGCTCTGTGGATGATAACATTATTCGCACTCCCCCTTATTATTCAATAAAATACATGATGCATAAATATCTTGCAATAAAACCCAAATAATTGAAAGGGTGATTTTACATATAACTATTTTATACTGCTCCAATAATTCTGTAACAGTAATGCTGTAATCTCGTTAACGGTTTGTCGTTAGAGATTTAACTAGTGCCATTCCACTAACCAGACCAAATACTATTCCATCATGTATGGTTGCGAATTTGTAGATCTCCATATTCGAAATGTTAAAATACATTACTAAAGTTGGATACATAAGCAGAAGAAAACTTGGAAGAAACACAATAAACAACAGAAGCCAATTAACAACAAAAGCTTTAGGTAATCCTTCTAATAATGCCAGATAGATTCCATAGACAAACGGGACAATAGCCGTGATCCATACAGTATTTTCTAATTGATAGTTCTTTTGTGCCTCTTCAGTGTAATGACTAATTAGCGAGTTTCCATAATGTAATAAGAGCGCCCCCACTATGATCCAGACAAGATAATATAAAAGTTTTGAATTCCGCATCTTCATGAAATCACTCCATTTCTTTTTATATAGTTCATTAGAATTAGAATGTCTCCATTTAACTTACCATATAATCCATACTTTGGATATTACATTAAAGTAAACTGGCCCTAACTAAAAAGGCTACCTCTCGGCAGCCCTTAATTGAATTCCAACTCCCCTGAAGGATAAGTTTATCTGCGAGGCATGGTGACGCCAGCTTTGTTATTATATTTTTCCGTAGCTTCCTTGATGACATCGTTGCCGCCCTTAGAAAGCCACTCTTCCACAACCTTCGGCCAGTCGCTGATAGGTTCCTTGCCATATACCATCTTTACCATGTGCGTCAGCAGTACCGGAGGAGCCGTGTCCGAGTTAGGTGCAATGTCTGGATTCTTCACCAAGGCATCTAGCCGCGGATCGAACTGAATTCCGTCACGGCCTTCGTTAGCCAGAATAGTATCGTATACATTGATCAAGCTTCTGCCTTCTTCTGTCATGTTAAGGACACCCTTATTATAAGTAGTATCCTGCACCATCCAGAGGAATGACTGGCGGTAGCGCTCCTCATCTATAGCGGCGGAATCCGCAGGAGAAGTGTATACGATTTTGCCGTTCTCTTCCTTATAGGTTTCGTCCTTAATCCCAAAGGTAAAGAAGGTTTCTGCCTCTTCGCTCAGCATCCAGTCAAAAAATTTCACGATATCCGTAGCATTCTTCGTACCTTCCTTTATAAAGTAGGTGCGCGTGGCGGAGCCGTACAAGTAGGAGCCTCCTTTTCCATCAGGTCCCACTGGCGAAGGAATAATCTCCAGCTTGGCGGATGGCGTCGTAGCCTTCAGTTGCTGCTCCCACTGCAGAAGCTCGTTGGCATTCATCGTCCACATGCCCGCTTTGCCTGAGAGAATCGCATTTTTGTAGTTGGTCGGGTTAATGGTGGCAAATTCCTTGTTGATCAAACCCTCTGTATACATGGTGTTGTAGGTTTGTAACGCCTTCATCATATTTTCGCTATCCATAAACTTCGGCTGAACCTGGCCGTTTACTTCCTCGAACATAGTCAGATACGGAAAAACATCATAAGCGCCAAAGAAAGCATCCGCATATTTGAAGTCTTGACGGCCCATGTACGGGTTCTCTATCCCCAGCTTTTTGAAGGCACGCAACACAGTCAAGTACTCATCGACCGTTTTTGGAACCTGCAAGCCGGTTTGATCCAGCAGGTCCTTGCGAATCCAAGTCGCCCGGCGGGAGGGATTGGATAGAAACTCCGGTATTGCATAAATTTTTCCTTGATAGGTGACGTTCTCCCAAGCTTCCTTTGGGATTACTTTCAAAAGGTTCTGGCCGTTTTGCTGCAGCAGATCATCCAAGGGCATGAACACACCAGCTTCAACAGAACCAGCCATCTCCTTGCCATTTACGCCGCCCGAACCTTGAACGACATCCGGTATATCATTAGTAGCGAACATCTGCACCATTTTCTGCTCGAACTCTTTATGAGGAACCAACACAATATCCAAGTCTGTGTTTGTCATCTCCTCCAGCTTTTTCACCCATTTGTCCTTATTCAAGTCGGGTGATTTCTCAACATAGTTAAAAGCCAGCGTCCGCATCGAGATCGAGAATTCAGTTTTCTGCGGCGTATTTGATGCGCCTCCGGCAGTCTCTTCTTTGTCCTTGTTCGAGCAACCTGCAATAACGGTAGCAACCATTACGATAGCCAGACAGATGCCAATCCATTTTTTCATAATATAACCCTCTCCTTGTACAATGGGGTGTATACGTAAAATGAAGATATCTTAAGACTAATAAGCTTTTGGGATCTCAACCCGGTGGGTAATCCCCTGATTCGTAAAGTAGACATGAACCCCATGGTCCTGATCGTCCATAAAGTACGATACGTAATCCCGGCTTCCTGCTTTTTGGGGAATCAGAAGAGTGACGATCCGATGGCTTACGGCCTCTTGAGTAGAGGCAGTCAAATGCCAATGCTCGGGCAGCCCTTCCCATTCTTTCGGATCTACATCTGTAAATTGATTGCTTTGACTGAGTGTCATTTCTCCCGAGGAACTATAGACAAATCTGCCCTCCAACTGAGCTTTTTTACCATGTACTTTAAAAGATTGATCCTTCAGCTTCATGGGATACAGCGTATGAAACAGCCATTCCAATTTTCCCGGACGTTCCAGCTCGACACTGTCTGTGATAACGAAGTAAGCGCTATCAAAGAAAAATATTTCCCGCACATACCGCTTGATATAGGGCACATTCTCGCGGTAGGCTTCGGTGGCATCCATTTGCGTGTAGTTGATTCCGGGCGTACTATACGCCTTCAACACCTTGCCGTAGGCTGCCATGTTCTTCGACTTGTCCGTGCCAGCATATTGGCCTTTGCCGTCAATAAGAATTGCGTTCTTGGAGCGGGTCTGCCTGCGCCACTGCATATGCATCGTACTGTTGAATGCAACGTAATAGCCGCTTTCAATAGCCAAGGGCTCGCCGAAGGCATGCAGCAGGAAGGCGTTTTGATCCCCATGGCTATGGCTCACAGAGCCGTAACGGCTGCTCTTGGTCAACAGCATGATATGTTCCTGCGGATCCTCCATCCGATGATGCATGGCCACCCATCCCACATCCTGAAACCACTTCAGAGGTTCTGCAGCCACCGGTGGCTCTGAAGAAATCTGCGGATAATCTGTGCGATAAACCATCTCATCGAACCGGAAATCCCACCAGCCGTAGTTATAGAAGATCATCTGGGTGTCAGGGTTCAGTTCCTTAGTTTGCTCAAAATACCATTGGTACTGGCCATTCCCGGTTAAACCGGCGAATTGGCGGATATTGAAGCCCGTTTTGAGATTGACCGGATCTCCCAGTGACGATTGATCGCCGAAGCTGGCCCTCATGGTATCCGGACTGAAGCAATAGAGCGGAAAGTCACCTGTTTTGCGAAAGAAAGGACGGTCATAGAAATTGATTGCCATGTATTTGCGAATTAGATTGAGCGCCTCCGTAACGAATGCCATCTGAGTGGTCCAATACATCGGACCTTCTGCCCACCCGCCATCTTTGCCACCCCATGGGGTATACATGGCGGAGAAGTACTCCAGCGTATAATCAAGCCATTCCTGCGCCTTCTCCTCCTCACCCAACATGGAAATACAACAGGGTACGAGTACAGAGGATAAAGAGCGGATCGCATGGCTGTCATAAGGAACTTGATGGATGCGGGAGCGTTCGATGACATGGAATGCGATCTGCCCGGTTCTTCGCAGTAGCGCCTGCCTTACCTTAAGGCGTTCTTCTTCCGTCAGAGAGCCGTGAAGCCAATCATAGCCCCATGCCAACGCTCCGGCTATGCGAAAGGAACATTCATCGTTGTAATCCCGGCTGGTGGTACCATCTGTGTTCCAGCTTGCAGCATGAAGCAGCCACTCTTTAGCTTTGGCGATAAGCGCCTCGTCCTCCAACACAACTCCAGCTATAGCAAGATGCCGGATAGCATAGAAGACTTCCTGGCAGTCCATATACATCTGCCGCCAAAGTGTGGCGACACGCTTATTATCTGGATACGGTGCAGGCTCGGGAATAAGCTCGCGCTTTGTCCAAGGTAGAACGGAATGCTTCAGGAAGTCTTCCCAGCCAGTTGAAATCGGGTCTTGGCGGACAACTTCCCGGTAAGACGGAAGTTGCTCCGATTGAAGCCAAAGCCGCGGATGGTTGGCGGAAGCAGCTGAATATCGTTCTGTACGGGAAGGCAGTGGCGTTAGCGGCAATTCATCCTCCACCACAAAAGCTCTTACTTTACTCCACTCGGAACGGATATCATTCTCCCCGATAAGACTGTATCGCCAATAATACGAGCCGGGCGCCAACGGCTTATCCGGGGTAAACAAATTATAGGGAATTCTACTGTAGGTCAACGTATCTTCAGACTCAAATTCAGTTTTTGAGGAGATCTGCAGCTCATACATGCTCTCTTCCAGACAAGCAGGCATCCAAGTAAACCGCGGAGGATTCTCTCCAACATCTATATGTTCATCTGGCCCATACGACAGGTCGAGTACGCCGCTGGTAGGTTGAAATAAAGGTTCTAACATCTCTACTCCTCCGTATTCCGGGACTTTTCCTGAATCAGTCCCGCTTTAGGGTCAAGGCAATACACCACTGCTTGCCCAGTTGTTGCTATTTGGATTTGGGGCGGTTCGCCCACCTGACTGACTAGCTTCAGTACAGCAGGTTCGTGACCGTCCCGATAAACCGTAATAAAATCAACCGACGGGCCTTTGTGCCGAAGCATAATGCCTCGTAGCAATCTACTCGGGTCTTCGGCATTACCCGGTGTGCGGATTTCATACATAGTGGAGCCGGGCGCCAGTAGAGTACTCGTAGATAGTTCATACTCCCGGCAGGTGCTCTCTCCATCATAACGGATATTCCACTCCGTATTTAACGGACAGTCCGTCTCATTTTTCATTGCGGACAGTACTTCTACTGAGCCATAACCCGCTTCCAGTCCAAGGACTGCCGGAGAATCCTTCTGGACACGGTGAGGGTCGAACGGTAACAGCAAATGTCCCGTCGGATGAAACCATAAGTCTACTTCCTGACTCCGCTCCGTTACTTGCTCAACATGAAACCAATCCAGCAGCCAACCGTCGGCCAATACAAGATGCCGCTCTAGAACAGCTCCTTCATAGGCGCCGTCTGAACGAATCCATAAGTACGTAGCGTTGCCTTCCTGGCGAAATTGACAGCAGCTTCCGGTATGTGGAGCTTGGGAACGACCTCCGATGGTGA
Organism: Paenibacillus sp. FSL H7-0943; assembly: GCF_037963265.1. Lineage (NCBI taxonomy): Bacteria > Bacillati > Bacillota > Bacilli > Caryophanales > Paenibacillaceae > Paenibacillus > Paenibacillus sp. FSL H7-0943. The sequence continues at coordinate 2,408,412 of NZ_CP150148.1, read as the reverse complement.
CCGTGTTATGGCTCGCAGTTTCGGAATACCATTCCTTGCGCAAAACAGATCCATAAGGAACCATACCCAGCTCGGGAGCAACCTCGCCCCATCGGTGCATAATCGTGATATGAAGCTTGTCGAAATGTCCATGTGATCCGCCATGCTCTCCGAAATCCGCCAGCACGGACAGCGGATTGCCCGGGTGGCGGAGCACGGCGAATCCGGAATCCGGCAGTAGGACAGAGTCTCTCACCCTGTAACTGGTCTGAAGTTCCTTACTCTCACCTGCTAGATACAGCACTACCTCCAGACCAGTCCTTAATTCCTGCCCGTATAGATATCTATAAGCATTCGCCAGTATTGGCTGGAGACTCGGGTCTTTGTAAACCGCAATACCTATTTCAAATACTTCAGCAATTTCTCGGGCGAAAGGAACGCGCGCATAAGGACCATCATGCACGGCTGGAAGCTCCCCGTTATCGCCGCTAAGCTCTGCCAGCAACTGAAACATGCCACGGATGGATTGTCCCTGTTCTCCTTTGGCAGCATAGAGGTCAACCCCGAAGCGCCCGTACATCTCGGCTGCTATGAGATAAGCCCGCAATACAAAAATATGGTAGTACGTGCTGCCTTCAAATTCAAAGCCATCTGGCTTCACGCCAATGGACAGATGATGATAGAATCCGCCTTCTCCCTCCAGCAAAGAAGCAAGCTTTTCTCTGGTACCTTTGGCGGCATATACACAAGCCAGGCTAGCATTCAGCCATGCGGTATAATTGTTCTCTGCATTCTTCTTCTCGTAAATGAGGATGTGGCGGTATTGCTCCATACTCTCCTCCAGCATCGTGAAGAACACTTGCAGCTTTACCTCTTCCTCCCCAGTGAACGTTACTCCATGATCCACAAGCAGCAGATAGGCCCGAATAAGCGTAGTGGACCAGATAGCCTCTGTCAGCGCCTGATGAAAGGCACGGCCACTAAGCATCCAGGGTTGAGCATCGGGATGAACCGGATACAAAGGAAACTGCTCCGCATAACCGACAAGAATCTTCCGGGCTAAGCTGCTGTAGAATTCTTCTCCGTCTGCGGCGAATACCACGGCAGCTTGCAGGGCGTATCGCGCCATTGCCTGATGCCGGTATACCAGCCATGCTCCCCGGTAGGGCTCACCTTCCAGCTTGCAGCCCTTCGGGCAAGAAAAGACAACCGCATCTTGCTCCATAACATCGAAGATTAGCTCAGTATGATGCTGGGGACATACATATTGGTGCCACCAGCCACCAGGTTCTGTCGGGAGCAGAATCTCTTCTCTCCGGAAGGGATCCAGCTCCATTTTCAATTTATCCACCTCAAGACCAACCCAGGAAAAAGTATCTGCTTTCTCCTTAAGGTTCATCATCGCATGAACAAGCCTCCGTTAATTTCAATAATTTCGCCTGTCAGATAATCCGACAGCTCTGAAGCGAGGAAGAGTGCCACATTGCTCACATCCTGTGGAGCACCTTCCCGGCCCAGCGGAATCTTCGCAATCGTTGCCTGTCTTGCCGCATCCGCAGTAAAGGTAGCATGGAAAGCGGTCTGACCGATAAATCCAGGAGAGATAGCGTTTACATTAATCCCGTGAGGACTCAGCTCCTTGGCAAGTCCCTTGGTATAAGACCATACCGCAGCTTTGCCCGCTGCATAAATGGAAGCGCCCGGTCCGCCGCCGTCATGGGCCGCAAGGGAAGATACATTGATGATTTTACCGCTTTTCTTGGCAATCATTCCTGCGGATACGGCTTTGCAGGCAAACACGCATGATTTAAAATTAACGTCCATCACCTTGTTGTAATGCTCTTCGTTCATTTCAGTAGTGGGAACCCGATTGATCATGCCGCCTGCATTGTTGACGAGAATATCGATGGTTCCGCCGAAATGCTCCTCTATTTCCTTCACCATATTGTCCAGTTGACCAGGACTTGTTGCGTCTGCCTGAAAAGCATAAGCTTCTCCTCCGGCCTGACGGATCGCGTCCACCGTCTCCTCCGCAGAACCGAACAAATAGTTTACCGCCACTTTGGCGCCGGAAGCAGCCAAAGTCTCCAAGATTTGTCGGCCTATCCCTGCATTGGACCCTGTAACAAGCGCAATTTTACCAGTCAAATCAATTTTCATTGCCTATTTCCTCCTAATAGTAATTTTTTCTGAAAACATCTTTTTCCTCACTCCGCAGGCATGGATAAGATCAACCGGGTTCCCTCATTCTCCACGCTTTCGACACTTAATCCGTATTGTTCACCGAACACCATTTGAATTCTCCGGTGCACGTTCATGAGCCCGATTCCACCTCTATGATAGAGGGAGTCTCCTTCCGTATCCGCCAGCTGATTCAGATTCAGCCTCTCACGAAGCTTATCAAGCCGTTCGCGGGACATCCCTGCGCCGTTATCCTCTACAAGAACTAGAAAACGATCTCCCTCTTTTCTGGCGTCGATTCTAATATAGTGCTTGTCTTCAATTCCCTCGGGAAACGCATGCTGAAAAATATTTTCGATCAAGGGCTGAAGTGTAAGCCTGACCATCTTAGCCAGTAGCAGCGTCGGCGGAATCACTACGTCAATTTCGAACTCCCTGCCGATCCGGTGCTTGAGAATCGTCATGTAGCTCAGTACATGATTAAGCTCATTGGCAATCGTAATTTCCTCCAGATTAGTTTGGATGGAGTAGCGAAGCATGAATGCCATGGCCTCCACTATTTCTGTGATTTCATCCGAATCCTGAACGACCGCGTAACATTTGATAGTCTCTAATGTGTTATATAGATAGTGCGGATTAATCTGCAGCTGGAGTGCCTGGAATTCAGCTTGATGACGCTCCAGAGCCTCCTTCTGGGTGGTAAGCTCTGCTTCGTATACCCGCTCAATCATTTCGGACAGCCGGGTCACCATGAGATTGTAGCTGCGCATCAATCCCCCCAGTTCATCCTGACGGCCGTTCATCTCAAGCCTGCGCCACTTGCCTTTTTCCGTCTCCCTCATGCCCTCCTTAAGAATCAGGATGGGCTTCGTGATGGATCGTCCGAACCAGGCTGCAAGTAGCAGTGTGCCGACAAGCGTGAGAACTCCCACCACCAGCGTGGTCGTACGAATGGTAGAAATAGGCTTGCGCAGCTCACCAACGGGTATGGATACTACAAGCTGCCATTTGGAATATTCGGATTTTCTCGACACGAACAAATACTCTTTCCCGTCTACTTTTTCCACCACAGAGTCATTTGGGTGTTGAAATACGTTCTGAATGTGCTCAGCAGATAACCCAGGGTGGTTATTATTCCCTTCCGCCCGGTAAAGGAGCTTGCCGAATTCGTCCATGATAAAATAGGACCCGCCCTGTCCCAGATCAAGAGGTTCCCATATACGGGCCAGATCCTCTGCCTTGAATTCAATGGCGACTATACCTTTGGGACGATAGGAAGAGACCCCTCTGATTCGGCGGACCATCGTAATAATGTTCTTATCCCCTTCATTCATCACATTCGTGTTGAGAATGGTGATGCGGCCGCTTTCCGGCGTATGTTCGCTTAAGAAACGGTAGCGTTCCTGAGGATGAAACTGCAGGCTATGTGCCTGATAGGAGTTATCATCGCTAATGGCCTTGCCGTGTTCACCGATGACGTACATCAGATTAATCTGGGGATACAGAATAAACAAAGAACGAAACAAATACTTCTGAATGTCATTCGTATATTGATAGTAGGAGAAGCTATCCTCCGGGTCCATATCCAAGAACTCCTTGACTTGATTGTAGGACAGGATGGAATCGCTAGCCTTTTCATAATTTTGCAAATACAGATCCGTTTGATAAGACGCACTTCTGATGACTTGAGCAATGGACTTCTCAGAAGACTTATCCAGCTCAGCCGAAGCCTGAAAATAAGAGATAAATCCAACCATGGACAAGGATAGAAGAATGACGGTCAGAAAGGAGGCAAACAGCTTGTTCGACAGACTCTTTCTCATCAATCGATCCCCAGCTGGTTGCGGTACTCAGAAGGAGCCAGCCCGGTGAACTTTTTGAACGTCTTCGTAAAATGAGGATGGTCTGCATACCCGACTTCATAGGAAATATCGGTGATCCGATAGCTTGCATCGGCAAGTAATCTTTTGGCCTTCTCCATCCTGCGTTTTATGCGGTAATGTACAAAGGTCTCTCCTGTTGAGTGCTTAAACATCTGGCTGAAATAAGAGGCATTTAGCCCAAGCACTTCCGCCACTTCTTCCAGCGATACTTCCTGGGCGAGATGCTTTTCAATAAATGCTTTAGCTTCCTCTATCGGATCCTTCGCTTTACCCTTGCGCTTTCTACGAAGCTCTTCCAATATAGCTGCTGACGCTTCTGCGAAGCAGTGAAATAACTGCTCAGGTCCAGCTGCTGCGGACAAGTCTAACACGCTTTTACCGGGTGTAACTGAATTGACAAGCAGCTTCTTCACGAGTAAAGCATAGCCCTCTTCCAGAAGCTCTTTTTGCTGAATTCGGCTCATCTTACGCTGGAGGAAGTCAGTTTCCCATTCCTTCAGTACAAGGTACAGCCTTTCTTTATCCAAGGTCCAGATGGCATCATCCATACGCACGACCCATTCATCGAGCTTAGCGACAGAGACAAAACTCTCTAACTTCTCTCTATGCGCTTCCAGTTTGGCGATCACATTTTGAAGGTTCCCTTTGCTCACGGGTTTCAGGAGATATTCTTTCACTCCATAGGACACGCATTGGCGGGCGTATTCAAAATCCCCATAACCCGAGATGACAACAGTCTGAATATCCGTCTCCATCTCCGACAGCCGCCGGCACAGCTCCAGTCCGTCTACCTTGGGCATACGGATATCTGTAAAAAGAAAATCCGGCTGCTCCTCCATAATGAGCTGGATTGCCTCCTCGCCATTCTGGGCCAGCTTAATGTTATACGGATGCTCGCCGCATTGCTGGATCATGATAGAAAGTCCCTTTCGAATCATGGGCTCGTCGTCTACGATTAATACACATCTCATCCATGGATACCACCTTCCGATTCGTCTCGCTTAACGCGTTCCTATTCTACCACACTATGATAGATCAGGATTTGACGGATCCGACCATCATTCCTTTAACGAAATGGCGTTGAAGAAACGGATAAATCATGATAATCGGAATAGTAGCGACAATGATAACAGCCATTTTGATGCCCTCAGGTGAGGTGTGGGCCAAAGAGCTATAAACTGAGGAAGCCGGATCAATGCTGATATCGTCCGTCTCGAAGAGCTTCTTCAACATCACTTGCAGAGGCCATAATGACGGCTTGTTGATATAATACAGAGCGCTCATGTACGTATTCCAGTGCCCGACGGCGTAAAAAATCCCCAATGAGGCCATTACCGGTTTGGACAACGGCAGTACCATATTGACTATGATCCGCAGCTCGCCACACCCATCGATTCTGGAGGAATCTATCAGCTCCTGAGGCAGCTGCATAAAGAAGCTTCTCATCACGAAAAAGTTAAATGCGCTGATGGCCCCCGGAATCATAAGTGCCCATAAGGAGTTCATAAGCCCCAAATTTTTGATCAGGATAAAGTTTGGAATAAGAGGGGCACTGAATACCATAGTGAACAATACCATCATGACGATGTATTTACGTCCTACGAATTCCGGCCGGGACACCGGATAAGCGAGAGAAGCTGTCGCAATCAGATTAATGGCGGTGCCCAGTACCGTAATATAGACGGAGACACCGAACGCCCGCCAAATGGAATGATCGCTGAAAACGTACTGATAATTGATCGCGGTAAATTCCTTTGGCAGCAAGCCTACCCTGCCATTAATAATTGCTTCAGAGCTGCTAAAGGACTGGGCAATCACATTCAGAAACGGCAGAAACATAGCCAAAGCGAGAGCGGTCAGAAACAAAAGATTGAACACATTAAATAGATTCTGGCCGCGAGTATAGCGTACTCTCATCATCCCTACCTCCATAAAGAGCGATTAATACAGCGATTCACCGGTTGTTTTTTTGCTCAAAATGTTGCCGATGAGCACCAGAATGAGTCCAACTACCGACTTGAATAGCCCCACTGCTGTTGTATAGCTGTATTGCTGAGACAGCAGCCCCGCCTTATAGATATAAGTGTCCAGAATCTCCCCGTTCCCGGTATTAAGCGCGTTCAGGAATACCCATACCCGCTCGAAGCCAAGATCAAGAAATCTCCCGATATGGAGAAGGAACAAAATCATAATCGTCGGTATAAGAGACGGCAGTGTAATGGCTAAGGTTTGTTTCCAGCGCCCGGCTCCGTCTACTTCAGCAGCCTCATAAAGATCTGGGTTTATTCCTGCCAACGCGGCCAGATAAATGATCGTACCGTACCCGGAATCCCTCCAGATACCGGAACTGATCAAAATCGTGCGAATGTATGAATTTTCACCAAGAAAATAAATCGGTTCAAAGCCGAAAGCTTGTAAAGCCTGATTCACAATTCCTGTTCCTGGGGAGAGGATACCCAAGGCGATACCGCTGACAATTACCCAAGACAGGAAATGGGGCATATAAACCACCGTTTGCAAAAACCGTTTGTAAAACACAAGCCGAATTTCATTCAGCAGAAGCGCAAGCAATATTGGAGCCGGAAAGGCGAATATAAGATCATACAAGCCTAGCAGAATTGTATTGCTCAAGATTCTTCCGAAATCCTGGTATTGGAACATCGTCCTAAAGTGCTCGAGTCCCACCCATTCACTGCCTGTAAAGCCTTTAAAAATATTGTAGTTCTGAAACGCAATAACTGAACCAGCCAACGGCAAGTACTTGAAAATAATAAAATACAAGATCCCGGGAATCGCAATCACATAGAGTGCTCTGAATTTCCACATGTTTAAAAGCAAGGACCTTTTCGTGTCGGCTTTGTAGTTAATAAGGTCAACCCCAGTTAACTTAGCTTTCATAACCGTTTCCTATAGGTCCTGTTTTCAGCAGGTTCGCCGGAGCATTCTCATCCAGGGGAATTTCTTGAAATTCGACGGTAATAAATCGTTCCTCCCGTTCAATAATTCGGGATAACTCCCGCGTGAATACGGTGACTATCTCCTCCTTCTGCTCACTCGTTCGGCCTTCGTACATCCTAATCTCAATATGTGGCATCGGCTTTCCTCCATTTCCTTAAATAGTGAATGAATCTAACCTCATTCTACCTACAATAAAGCGCTTGCAATATGGAGTTTCTATGAGTGAGCTTGTGTTTTCTTTAGGGTATAATCGGTAACGGCCAACCCTCTACTACTACATGATCATTTTTGAAATAATTGCAACTTATACTGTCAATAAGATTCCCCTGCAGGATGATCCCTTTTCCAGCAAGAAGTCGAATACCGTTCGTATTGCCAATCAGCGAATTTTCGATCAATTGAACGTCCTGCGGGTCGCCCGCTCCGATATCATTTGCTTTGCTGTCGCCGGGATCATGCTCAAGGGATACAGCCCAATAATTCGACGCGGTATTGTTGCGAATGATATTTTCCTTAATGATAGTACCTGGCCCGTTTAAAATCTGAATGCCCTTGGCGTCCTCTATATGCGTTGTATTCTCAATCACATTTCGCTCAATGACTGTATCCGGGGTGCCCATAGTTACATTGATTCCTTCTCTTGTATTACGAATCGTATTGTCATGAATATAGTTGCGCGGTCCTGACTTACTGTGATTGCTGGGTGCTGTACCCCCGGTGTTTCCCAGCCCGATCGCCGCACCGTAGGGAATGTCAATAATCACATTGCCGTATATCTCGTTCAAATATTCGAGTTCTCCATGCAGATCGATGGCATCCAGCTTTGTATTCATAAACTGATTGTTTCGCAGGACATTGTTATGGGCAACAAATTGGATCAGCGCCCCATGCCGCAAATAAGGGCCTTCGAAATGGGAGTCCTCCACAACATTCCAAACCGTGTCGTTCTCATACCCGTTGCGATCCTGTTTGGCCATGCCTTGAATCGACACACCATAGCCAGCACCGCCCGGACCTACATCTGTCGCATTTCGGAACGTGCTGCGGCGTACGACAATATCACGGCTGTTGTCGATACGCACACCCATACGTGAATACTTCTCTACAGTAACCCCATCAACCGTGATGTTGTATGACGGAACCTCACCAAAGTTTGCGATGATAATCATGCTGTCGGGACCACCGGCGTCCGGGTTGTTCACTTTATGGTCCGTCGTGTAGACACCGTTCCAGGTAGAAGTCAATGTGAGATTAGATATGGACAGATCATGCTGTCCGGATACTTTCATCAGGGCGCTGTTTTTTACCTTATTGAGAGATGTCTTGAGGATGGTTGTTGATTGATCCTCACCGCGAAGGTTTACTCCTGACTTGAGCTTCAAATTGACAAGAGTATCCAATGTTGAGTTCAAATTATAAACCCCAGACGGCAAATAGACCTCATCGCCGGGCTCAGCACTGTTTATGGCAGCTTGTATAGCAATACCGTCATCTGTGTCGTTATCGGCGAGATCAGCATTATAGTCCAGCACGTTCAAGATGCGCCCAGTGGTTGTAGGTGAGGAATGAACCGGATGCACCGTACCCTCAGGTTCGGTTAATCCGGGAGCTTTGAATGGGATCGGTTCCCGGGGGGGATTAGGCGTGTAGTTCGGGATGCTGGCTACAGGTGTATGGCCATTTGCGAACGGCGCATAGATGTTTATCTCCGATAAACTTGTAAACGCGCTGCCATCAGAATTCCCAAGACCTACGATACGCACATATCTGGCTTCTGTGTCAGGAAAATCAAAAGGTTGCATCTCTATGGTTCTGTACATGCTTGCACCAGTCCATATGGTAGTCCAAGCCAAACCGTCATTTGAAGTTTCGATACTCAATTGAGCCGTACGCGTGTCACCTTTATAAACGGCAATACCTAAATAACTGATCTGCTTCCGTTCGCCTAAATCGTATTGGATCCACGGGCTGTTACCTGCGGCGGACCAACGGGTGAACAAGTTATTATCGATGGTATTCGTTGCGATATTGCCATCGCTGTCGCTGGCTGTCACGTTTGCAATCGCGTAAGGAATGATGGGTTCTGTAAGCGTTGACCGGGTAAAAGAAAGCGGTACGGATGTATTGCCCGACTGATCCACCGCTTCAACCTTAAAACTGTACGCCGTGCTAGGGCTAAGCCCGACGGCTGTATACGTTGCATCGGTAACATTGGATAACAGGGTGCTATCCCGGTATACGCGATAGGAGCCGATACCTTGATTATCGCTGGCGGCCGGCCAAGAAAGTTGAATGAACTCTGTACCTATATTGACAGCTTTCAGAGAACTTCCATCCGGCCAGGAAGGTTTCTCATGGTCGCTTGAAGGTGCAACCGCTTCTTGAACAACCAGCTGTGGACGGGGGTTGCTGTTGCCATTAGCTTCTTTCGAATAGACATTGAGGGAAATTCCAGTGCTTGCCGCATCACCAAGCAGAAAAGCGATATTACCGCCCGATGCGGACAATCTTTCTCTGACAAACTCGGACACATCGATGCTGTAAACCTGTGGAGCTCCTGATTTGTCTGCCGTTACGGTAAATTTCCCACTTAACGAAGCAATGGTCAGATCCGTGACAGGCGCATTGCTCCAAGTCAGCTCCGATTCAGTCCAATTTGTATCCTTTAGGCCGAATAACGAAAGTTCGAGGTCCGCATTGGATGAACCCTTTTTGGCAGCAACATTAAAAATATACCTGTTTGCAGGATTGCTATATAAAGAGACATCAAATTTAAAATACACATATTTCTTGTTCTCGGCGCCAGAAGAAATACTGAACAATCCATTGCTGCTGCCCGTCGCGCTATTGAAGTTTACAGTGGGCTTGCTGCTGTCGATGACTGCATCGTCGCTCGGTGCCAGAATGGCTAGATCGCGATATACAACCTCATCATCAGGTGTTGTTGCCGTTCGATTCTTTACATATTGATCCATAAAAGCCCAAGCCTCGGCGCTTGCTTGCTCAGCCGCTTCGCCTATAAAACCGTGACCTTGTTTAGGTACAATTTTGACATCGACCACTTTCACGCCTGCATCCTTCAATTGATTGGAGAACGTAATACTGTCCGTATATGGGATCGTCGCATCCACATCCCCATGGCGGATGAAAAAAGGCGGATCGTCCGGTGACGCATAAGTGCCAGGCATGGCCAACCTTGCCTGGTCTGGCACAGAGAACGCGTCGTTCCCGCCTAAAAGCGCTTTTACAGATTTATAGCTATTAGCGAAGTTTGTTGTAAAATCCGCTGGACCGTAGAGATCGACAACGGCTTGCACTTGATCAGAATATTGCTGCCAACCGCCATTCCCAGCCAAATCCGGAACATTTACGGTATGTCCTGTATCCAATGTGATTGTCTCGCCTGACTTAATGTTCCCAGTCGTACCGAGCAGTGAGGCCAGATGCCCCCCTGACGACGAACCCCATACACCGATCCGACTCGGGTCCAGATGGTATTCTGCCGCATGCGCGCGCAAGTAACGAATAGCAAGCTTCACATCCTGAATTTGCGCCGGGAATGGCGCTTCCGGGGTTAAGCGGTAATCCAGCGATACTCCGATATATCCTCGCTTGGTTACATAGTTGCAGATACTGGCAAGGGCTTGCTTCCGGTCTCCGTGATTCCAACCTCCGCCATGAATGTATACCATCACTGGCACGGGTGCTTGAGGCAGGATCTTGGGTACGGCAATCGAAGTATAAATCGGCCGCGTTCCAGCATTCCCAATCAGCACATCTTCATACAGCTTAACGCCTTCAGGAACCACAAACGGCTTAGGTTCAGCCGGTGTAGGGATTGGCACCGGTGTCTCTGCGGGTGGTATTCCGGGAATCGTTTGAGCTTTGAGGGCGACACTATCGATGTACATATTCGCGCTCATAAGCTCCCCCACACGAACCCGGATTTTGACGTTCGGGTTGTTGTCAGCTCCGCTGCCCAAGTTTTGGACTTTGAGTTGGTTCGGCTCACTGTTCTTTTGTTCCAGCGTTCCTGGGGGCAGCTTAAATTCCTCCAGCGTTGTCCAATTTATCCCTCCGTCACTTGACCATTCTACGATGACGCTTCCTCCGATGTAGGAGGATGCCCGTGTATAATAACTCAATTGAAGATTGCGGTACCCCGTCGAATTCACTGGCAGCGCCAATGCATCCTTGCCATCGATTTTCATCAGATTCGGTACGGACGGGGCCGTGGACGAAACCGAAGTTTTCACCATACTGTTTCCTTCGCCTTCCTGCAGCCAAGGCCCCGGAATGGCAATACCACCGGTAGATCCAAAATTGTCAGGGTCATCGAAGTTTTCCTCGTAGAGCGTAACATAGTCATCGGTTATTCCGTCTGCATAAACTTCAGTAAGCGCTTGCATTTCCAAAGGCGAATATAACAAAGCCAAAGACAACAGTACTCTAATGCCCACTCGAAAAGCTTTCCTATATAGTCCGTTTCTCAAATAAATTCCTCCTTGACATGGTATAGGTAATCACAAGCATTATGGAGTTCAAACCTCTTGTGAGATGCAGCTTATTAATGTCGGGACAAAATCACACCGTCGTTATTGTTATAACGTTCTGTTGCTTCCTTGACGACGTCACTTCCCCCCTTCTGCAGCCATTCCTCCACCACCTTCGGATAGTCGGAAATCGGCTTTTTGCCGTATACCATATTGATCACATGCGTCAATATAACTGGTGGCAATTTATCTCCACCTGGGGTGATGTCCGGGTTTTTCTGATAGCCTTTTACTTGCGGTTCAAATTGAATCCCGTCGCGTCCCTCATTCGCAAGTACTGTGTCGTAGAGCTTCATCAAATCTTTTCCTTCGGGTGTGAGACTAAGCGCACCTTTATTGTAGGTAGTATCCTGTACGAACCACAGCAGGATTTGACGGAACGTTTCTTCATCAACTTCATCAGCTGTTTTCGGTCTGTTATAGTTAATATTTCCGTTCTCTACAGTGTAGTTTTCCCCTTCAATTCCGAAGGTAAAAAACTTCTCCGCTTCGTCACTAACCATCCAGTTGAAAAACTTGACGATCCCGGCAGGGTCTTTCGCATTCTTGTTAATTAAATACGCTCGCGGCACCGTACCGACAAGACGAAGTCCCCCCTTACCGTCTGGCCCTGTGGGCGAGGCAATCAGCTTCATTTTACCAGTAGGTACCTGTTCTCTTAGCTGCTGATCCCATTGGATCAACAGGTTCGCATTCATGTTCCAGATGCCCGCCTTGCCTGCAAGAATATCGTTCTTAAATTTCGTGGGATTAATTGTGACGAATTCCTTGTTGATCAGTCCTTCGTCGAACATTGTCTTGTACGTTTGGATCGTCTTTTGCATATTTTTGATATTCATAAATTTCGGGACAATTTGATCCCCTTGTTTCATAAAGAAATTAGCAAAGGTATCGTAAGATCCGAAGAACATATCCGAATATACAAAGTCCTCCCGGCCCATATAAGGATTCTCCACACCCAGCTTCTTAAAAGCACGCATGACATTCAGGAAGTCATCTACTGTTTTAGGCTCTGGCAGCCCTGTTTGTTCCAAAAGATCCGCACGAATCCAAGTTGCCCGGCGTGACGGATTGGACAGCCATTCCGGAATCGCATAGATATTACCTTTCGCATCGGTCTCCTTCTCCCATGCCTCCTTCGGAACTTTCTTGAGAAGATCCTGCCCATACTGCTCAAGCAATTCATTTAGGGGCATGAATACTCCGGCTTCCACGGAACCTGCCAACTGAGGGTTCGTCAGCCCAGAGCTTGCTTGCACGACATCCGGAATGTCGTTGATCGCGAACATTTGAATCATTTGCGAATCAAAATTTTTCTGCTGCATCAAACGGATGTTAAGAACTGTATTTGTAAGGTCCTCCAGCTTTTTGACCCATTTGTCATCATTAATATTCGGATGATTGTCTGCATACGAAATGTCTCCGCTCCGGAACGATATGGAGAAAGCAGTGGTTTTTTCCGGACTCTCCCCTGCTTGTTCTTCTCCCCCCTTATTAGAAGAGGAACATCCATTCATAGAGACGGCTAATAATGAAACTCCCACCATGGTAAGCATCCAACGCTTCATTTCCATCAACTCCCTATTATAAAATTGGGGACACTTCAGTAGAATGACTAGAAGTTCGGAGGGGTTCGATCATGGGCCGCAACAGCTTGGCTAAATGCTCGCTCATTAGCGTGTGTCCATAATCGGAAGGATGAATCAGATCGGAGGTCAGCGAGGTAAGATCGCGCATGACTGATGCGCCATCCAGCAGATGTAGTTGTGGATGTTTATTGCTTTCACAGTAACGAAGCAGCACTTCGTTAAAAACCGCCTCTTGGACATGAAGAAGATGGCCTGTATCAAGAAAATACGTTGCACGATTCGGATAAATCGTAGTAACGAACACAGGTTTGTCAGGATGATTTTTGATAACCCGGTCCAGCATGTAAGACACTCTACGCTTGAATTCCTCGGGAGACACTACAGCACGCATATTGACACCAAGTTCCAGAAACAGAAAATTCCAATCCTCACGTTCAGCCAGATGATCGGCAACTACGTCCTCGCAATAACAAGATCCGCTAAGCGCAAGATTTAGCACATCCACACCAAGTCTGCGCGCTGTCTGCTGTAAGTAACCATTGAAATGATGCGTGGATCCCGCGCTCTGGCTGATGGAAGATCCATAGGCGAGCATCGTAAGCTTCGGTACCTCTTCCGGTCTAGGCGCACGTACTTCACAACCAAAAGCATCCACGTCGTAGAAAACAGCTCCGAAACGATCAAAATGCAAACGCCATACGTTAGAGGAAAATCCAGACTGATTCAGCCGCTTACTTGATACCTCTGTAAAACGTTCCGGCTCCTCCAAGTGCAGAGTGGTTACCGTACCCGCCTGCAGAAAATGCTGAGAATGAAAAAAATCCCCTCTGCATACCACAACGCGGCCGTTACTATCATTCGATCCGACAGTGACCCTAACATGCTTGGATTCGGTGACAAACCGCAATTCGCAGCCGTTCGATTGTATAGCTTTGGTTCTTCCTTTCTCTGACAAGCCATTGCGCACATGCTGTGGAAAACGCTGGAGATGCAATCCAGATTGATAGGGTTTATGAACCAGCTCCGAAACATTGTGAAAATAAACGCCTTCCTTTTCCATCTTTGCAGCTACACCACCTTAATAAAATCGAGTTCGCGTTAACTCATATCTGACTTCTATTGCATCATATAATAACAACAAAAGCATAGTCAACAAGTTTTTATGTTTATTATGAGTCATATATGAGTCAACTCTTGTGCAACAAACAAATACTTCAACATAACAAAAAGCACAGATTCAGAATTGAACCTGTGCCGGGATTTTCACATAAACTTTCAGTCTTCAAGAGTGCTGAGTCTCCTGAATTACCGCATTCAATATTTCCTCAAGTCTGCGGCATAACTCGTCGTTGTCCAGTAGACCTGAAACAAACATCATGATATCACGTTGAATCTCTTTCAACTGGAGGTTGCTTAAACCCAGCTCTGTAACCAGACGATAGGTAGGGAAGATCTCACGGTAAAGCTGAAAACGGGCCGGACGATACCCCACTTCCTCACCTTCCCAATCCATCACCAAACGGTTGGCTGCAATATTCAGTGTTTTGCGCCTAATGATCAGTTGCGCCTCGTGTGAGGTGAGAAAATCAACGAGTAGCATGGATGCATCCTTGTTCTGTGATTTGCTGTTAACCGCCAGTCCATTTATAATCAGCAGCGTATCAGCATTTTGCAGCCGCGGCAATGGAGCAATATCGAATGCCAAATCGGATTGACGCAATTGATTCAAGAAGTAATAGGTCGTCATTATCATGGACACTTTGCCTTGCAAGAACAAGGCTTCCGCATCCGCATCGCTCTCAGACAATACAGCTGGAAATACATCTTTCATGCCTATCAGCTTTCGGATGGTTCCTAAACTGTCGAGTAGCTTTGAGCCGCTGAACCGGTATTTCCCTTCGTCATCCTGTTCTGCCGCAAACGTTGTGCCGCTTTGAAGCAGGAACAACGGCCACCGGTTACGAGAAGGCAAATAAAAATAAAAACCGTACCAGTCTTGACCTTCTGCTACCTTTCGACCATTAGCAAACAAATCGTCCCAGGTCCAGCTACTGTCTGGTGGTGATACGCCGGCTTCCTTAAAGTGCTGTTTATTATAACAAAGCACGACTGGAGAATAAATGAAGGGGCGAACGCGATTACGGTCACCATACCGGAACGGGTCGGAAAGAAAACGATACGTGTCCGGCTGTTCCTCCATCGGCTCCAGCAGCTCCGTACAGCCTTGCTCCAAAAAATCCTGATAATTGTTATTATTCATCAGTACGACATCCATGATTTCCGACTGCAAATATTCCTTCAAAGATGTCGAGTAGTTTCCTGAAGACAACTCGAGCGGCTGAACGTCGATATGCGGATAGCGTTTACCGAACTCATTCAGTAGCTCTTGCATCTCTACAAGCTTGGGGATGGTGTTCACATATCCGAACTTGATCGTCGTTCTGCCTTCCTCTACCGGAGGAATTACCCGATTGCCAACACGCGGAATTTTCTCAATTAAGCCTTCATCCACCAGCACCTTAAGCCCGTTGCGCACAGAAGCGTTACTAAGTCCGAAGCGCACCTCTAAGTCGCTTTCTGAAGGAAGATAACTGCCGATCGCTATACTTCCCGAATGAATTTCATGTCGCAAGGTTTGAATCATTTCCTCTAGCCTGATACGGAAAAATTTTCTGCTATTCCTTTTCTGCATTGGGTTTCCTCGCCATCTTCCGATTAATCGAGCCCATAGGGACAAGTTTATATAGTATTCATCATACTGAAATCCTTTGGGAACGACAAGTATCGGAGTCTGGCCCCATATAGCGTATGTTCTGCACCCACGGTGTCATACAGATCGGTCAATACACCGTAATCCTCTTAATACCCCATATAACTCTCCAAACCGGCTGGATCTATAATGAGCATTTGCTTGTTTCCGATTAGCTCAATAAGACCTGAATCTTCAAACCTTGAGAATTTTCTGCTAATAGTTTCGCGGGTGACCCCAACATAACTGGCCAGCTCTTCACGAGACAACGGAAGGTCAATATGAATATGAGTGCCACGCTGCTTACCATATTTGTCGCTGAGTTCCATGATCATATAAGCAATTCGTATTTCGGGATCTTTGGTCGCCAGGCTTTGCGCCAGATTTTCCGTATGGGCTAGTCTTTTGGTCACACTCTTCAGTAGCCTGAGCGAAATATCCGGATTATCCCTCATCAGCTGCTCCATATCCGTTCGGGTCAGCATGCAAATGTTTGTGTCTTTCAGAGCATAAGCACTGAAGTTACTCAGCTCATCGCTGTTAAAAATGCTCAGTTCTCCGAAAAAGTCTCCATTCGTCAAGATGTGCAAAATTTGTTCCTTGCCCTCAGGAGTTGTTTTGGATAATTTAACATGCCCTCGCTGAATAATGTACAGCGTATCTGACGGCGCCCCTTCCAGAATTAAAGGTTGACCTTTAGTAAACTTACGATGCTTGATCATAGCGCTGATCCGGGAGAGATCGTCATCGCTTAACGCAGCAAAAATAGGCACCTTGCGGGTACAAGGTTCAGCAGCGTATTGGCAAGAATACTCCTTCATAACTGTCCCCCCTGTTGTTCATTTTTTTGTACAACTCCTACTTTCCTTTAGGATACAGAAGTTTTTTTGTTTTCAACCGGCGCAAAATGACTGGTATCTTCACCGCATACCGGACAGACCCAATCTTCAGGCAAGTCTTCAAATGCAGTGCCTGCAACAACATCCTCATCGGGATCGCCTAATGCCGGATCATAGATATAACCACAGGGTAGACAAATGTATTTTTTCATCTTTATCATCTCCTAAAAAGTTAATAGTTTAGTTCAACCTGGTTTGTACTTCAGCCATAATCTCCTCGATGCTACTCCCGTTAACATCGATCCCCTCAAGGGAGATGCCATACTCAACAGCGGTTTTATACCCCAGAGAAGCAGCTGCACCTTGCCAGGATATCGCACCGATCATTGTGTTATCTTTCACATAGATACGCGTATACGCCCCATTGTCATCTCCGCTTACCGCCGTATCGCAACACTGTTCATCCACGTTGCCTATCGAAAATAAAGAGATACCAAAGGCGGTAAACAAGGTAACCGGAACAGCTCTACGATACGCCGTCAGATTGGCGACCATATTACTGCCGGCAATCCTGCCCTGCTCAATCGCTCCGCCCCACAGTCCTTCCACATGCCCGTTAATTTCAGCCACATCTCCGGCTGCATACACATGCGGATCATTTGTTTGCATTTGTTCATTTACGATAATGCCCTGCCGGACTTGAATATTCGAGCCACTTACCAGTTTCGTATTCGGTACAATACCAATAGAGTAGACTACATGGTCACAGGAAAAATGAGATTGGTCGTGCAGCGTAATTCCGGTAACATACTCAGTTCCTGTTATAGACGCTACATCAGCTCGAAGAATAACCTTCACACCTGCTTGTTCAAGGTTCTCTTTAAGGAGCTGTGAGGATTTCTCATCAAGCTGTCTGCCCATCAACCGGTGAAAAGCTTCGATCACCGTTACCTGATATCCAGCTTCATGCAGCGCCCAAGCGGTTTCGATTCCCTGCACTCCCCCACCGATTACGGCTACATGGCTGCCATCCTGCAGGTTTTCTTTCAATCTGTCCGCGTCGTTCATATCCCGGAGGGTATGAACATTGTTCAGGGCGAAGCCCTCAAGGGAGAGTGCACGATTCTTCGCTCCCATACACAATAAAAGCTTATGATAAGAAACACTCTGCCCATCTTCTGTCACAACTATTTGCCGGTCCGGGTGGACAGAACGGATTCGGGTCGAGGTTTTTACGGAGATACGGTTATCGCGGTACCATTTTTCCTTTTTAATCAGCACCTTCTCACTGTGTAGGTCAGTAAACAGCCCTTTGGTCAGCTTAATCCGGTTATAGGGCAGTTGACTTTCCTCCCCGAGGATCGAAATTTCCGATTCTGCGTCTTGATCACGGATGGCTTTGGCGGCATGGACGGCGGCTACTCCTCCGCCAACAATAACGTAATGTTTTGTCATCCTATGTTCCTCCTCCCTAAAATGAACTCAGCAGCAAATCCGAAACAAATTCAGCCGCATTTTTAATTTTTTGAACTTTCTCTGGCTCTTTCGGGGAAAATCTGATTCGTACAGGGAACTCTACATGTGTCATCCCCGTGGTTTTAATAACCTCAGATGTGCTTTGCACCGTCATGTTTGTTCCATTCAGATAATCCTGAATGACTTCAATGGCTTCACCACTCCAGCCGTAGGAGCCAAAGGCTGCAGCAAGTTTACCTTCCAGATTCATATTGTGCAATTCTTTCAGAATGTTCTCCAGGTTCCCAATCATGTCCGCGTATTTAGTGGAGCTGCCAATAAAGACCGCGTCCGCTGACGTTATGCTGTTCAGAATATCAGTGGCACTACTTTTATCTGCATCCCAGACCTCTGTCTCTATATTATTTTCCTGCAAGCAATCCTGTATGATTTTGGCCATCTTCTTGGTACTGTTTTTGATGGTGGTATATACGATGGTTGCCTTTTTTCCTTGCGTCGTTTCACGGCTCAATGTGGCGTACATCCCGATATATTTACGTATGTCCTTCCGGATCACAAATCCATGGGAAGGAGCGATCATCCGGATCTCAAGATCCTTAACAGCCTCTAACAGGGTTCTTACATATCTTCTGTGAGGATGAATAATTGCTGCGTAATAGCCCTCGAAATCTTCCGTAATATCAAACCCGGCTTCATCGCTGAATAGATTCTCCACCGCAACATGCGTGCTGAAAATATCACAAGGAAATAAGATTTGATCTTCGATACAATAGGTGATCATCGTTTCTGCGGTATGGAGATACGGTGTTTCTTTAAACAGCAGCGTTTTCCCGCCAATATCCAGCTTATCTCCGTCTTTAACCACCAGGAAGTTCCGGCTATGAAGCTTGTACATTTCCTGCAATTCGGGAACAGCAATCTCGGTGCATACGATCGTGGCATTTGCAGCCTTGGCAGCGAGAGCTGCCAGTCCACCAGAGTGATCAGGCTCTGTATGATTAATTACAATGTAATGGATATCTAGAAGATCAATTATTTCACCCAGACACTCGGCATATTCACGTCCGAATTCCATATCTACGGTATCAATGACAGTTGGCTTACCTGTTTTTAATAAATAAGAATTATAGGTAGTTCCTTTTGCCAGAATCAGGCGGTGAAATGGAACCTGGCGGTTATCGATTTTGCCTATCCAGTAAGTATCCTCGGCGATTTTTTTGAATTGTGTACTCATTTCTTTAACCTCCAATGTTTGATTGATAATGTTTATCAACAACCTTATTTTATTATGGCTGCCAAACAAAAAAGAGGATTTGAATCAAATTATAAAAGTTTGATAAAAATGAATACCTTAAATTTAGACGATCTAAATAAAGTGATTATGCGTTGAGTCACATTTTAAATAAAAAGCCACACAAATGTTTGCACTTCGCCTTAAAGAAAGAATAACCCATAACAACTTTATGCCATATCCTAATGAAAATAATAAAAAGGTGGATATCCATGACTGAAATACAAATAGCTGCTGTGGGAGATCTAATGGTCAAACGTTATATTATTTCGGATGCTAAACAGCCTGACGGAACCTATTCGTTCAGCCCCCTGTTTGCAAAAGTAGCTCCTTATCTGAAACAGGCTGATTTGACGATTGGCAATCTCGAAACCACCTTTGCTGGAAGTGGCCCCGAATGCCGGAAAAGTCCCCGATCAGGCGGTCCGATATTCAAATGTCCAGACGAACTGGCCCCTGCACTTAAGGAAGCCGGATTCGACGTATTAGTAACGGCCAACAATCATTGCATGGATTATGGTGCCCCGGGTCTGGTTCGGACGTTACGAGTTCTGGACCGTAATGGAATCGACCACACGGGAACAGCTAAATCATTAGAAGAATCCAAGAGAACGCTTATTAAAAACGTCAAAGGAATTACGATTGGCATCCTCTCCTACACAGCAGGAACCAACCGAATTCCTGTACCAGTGAGTAAGCCATGGCTGGTTAACCGGATATCTACGCCCAAGATCATTCGGGAGATTCGAGATTTAAAAAAGAAAGTCGATCTAGTCTTGCTTTATCTGCATTTCGGAAGCGAATATCGTTACACTCCAAACAAGAGGCAAAAAGAGCTGGTCAATCTCTTCTTTAAAAATGGCGCCGACATCATACTGGGGTCTCACCCACATGTTCTTCAACCGTTAGCGCTTCGTGGAAAAAAACAATTCGTTATTTACTCATTGGGGAATTTTGTTTCGACTAAACTAATGAATATTCCTTACACACAAAGCGGTATCATTCTTACGCTTAAAATAAAGAAGGATGAAAAAGGACACACGAGTATAACTAACGTAGGTTACATCCCGACTTGTGTAGATCGAAGAATAAAAAGCGGCAGGAAAATTACAGAGATCATCCCCATCCGCGACGCATTAAAGAGAAGCGACACCGACATAAAAACAGAACGGCGAAATCTCATGAATCGAATGTTGAAACATACGACAACAATCTTAAAGAGGGAATAGAGTCGTTACAGAAAAATAACGTTCCGCGGAATTTACCGCGGAACGTTATAGATTTAGACCTCAAAACTGTGTTTGGGTTTAGCGTAAACGATCAGGCATCATTAATTTAAGGAATTCTAGAATACCATTCTCTACTACAAGTTCTTCTCTATCTTGATCAGCAAGTACTCTTCTGATGAGATCTTCTTTACCCTCCAGTACTTTACTTGTCCAATGAGGATCAATGATAAGAGACCGTCCTACTGCTACTAATTCAGCATTTGTCAACGTGTCCTCTGCGTCCTGTTTGGTACGGATATCTCCTACCCCAATTAAAGGTATACGGCCATTGATTTTCTCATGCACATATTGCAGGATTGATTTTTCTTTAAAATCTTCTGATGCAGATACTTTCTTGAAGTCCCCTAATGAAATATGCAGATAATCCAGCTTTTTATCAGCTAATTTATCAATGAGATAAAAGGTATCGGTGATTTTAATTCCAGGCTCTTCATATTCTTCTGGAGAAAAACGATACCCGACAATAAAATCCTTAACCTTTGAATTGTCAACGACAGCAATAACTGCATCCACTAATTGGTTAATGAAATTAAATCTTTTCTCTAAGCTTCCTCCCCATTGATCTTCACGACGGTTGGAGTGTGGAGAGAAGAATTGTTGGATTAAATATGTGTTTGCTCCATGAATTTCTACCCCGTCAAATCCAGCTTGAATAGCACGTTGAGTCGCTTTTTTAAAATCCTCAATTACACCGAAAATTTCATCTTCTGTTAATGCTCTTGGAATTTCTGCATTCGGGCGTTCGGCAGCAATGGCGCTGGAGGAGACGGGTTGTACGCCACGCAATATTTTTGAATCTGTCATTCTTCCTGCATGGAATAGCTGTAAAATAGCCTTTGTTCCATTTCGTTTAATAGTAGATGCTAATCGGCTGAGGCTAGGAATAAATTCATCGGAGGAAACACTAAGTTCACCTTCCCATCCTTTTCCACCCTCTTGTACATTTGCTGCCGCAGTGATGACCGCACCTACTTCGCCCGTTCTTAGCGAATAGTATTTCAATTCATCTTGTGTTACTACACCGTCATAAAAGCTCATTCGAGTGGTCATTGGAGCCATAACCACTCGGTTTTTTAATGTCAGCCCTCTGCGAAAAGTTAATGCTGTGTCTAGTGCTATCATCTTTTTCCCAACTTTCATTAAATTATATTTAGATAAATTATTATATACATGCGCATACATATAAATTACAGCAATGATTTATTCTTGTCAACTAATAAAGAACTGCTGTTGGATACAACAAAAAGCGCTGTTCCGCTGAACAGCGCTTTTCGCTCGTTATGAATCGTCCTTATTATTCTAGTTCGGCCGGTTTTACAATGGCTGCACCTTTATTATTTTTGGAATATTTAGCTTCGATTTTCGTGGTGTATGTATCTTTGGCTCCATCACTTACCAGCACATAACTCAGATCGACTGTCAGCTTTTCCGTTTGCCAGGTCTTAGTATTGACGAATAATTTCCACGTTACGCTTTTGGGTTGAACTGTCTCTCCATCCCAAAGGTTCTCCTGGTCATAGAGTTTGATTATCCCCTTAGCTGCTGTCGGATCGGTTACCGTGAATTGTAAGACTGTTTGTGCGCCAGCAGTGCTGACTTTCATGGATTTTTTATAACTTTTGACCGAATCAAGCATGGAAACAGGATCGTATTGGCCTTTAGAGTAAAAGGCATCCCATTCCGTTTTCTCCAGTCCAAGCCAATATTGTGCATCAGGATCGATTGGCTCCCCGTCATCGTCGTAACCTTCATCTTCAGATTCATCGATCAGTTCACTTCCGTCTACAAGATAGTAAAACTCCTTGTCATTGGCATATAGACTGTACGATGTTTCTAAAAGACTACTAGCGACAGTGCCTGCTGCGGCAAAATTCGGCAGACGGTTGATATCCAGCTTCAGAGTGTTGGTGTTGCTGATACGCACCCCGCCGCTTTGAATATCCTGTTTTTTGGTCACATCCAGATGGAAATTCTTTATTGCTTTGGAGGCTGCCGTTACTTTGCTGATCATCTGATCCGCGGTTACTACTGTTGAGGTAGCTGCTGACACTACTCCTGGATTAGACATCCATCCGATCGTTCCGGACAGCAATAAAGCACCTACTGCCAAACTAGTACCTATTGTTTTGAAAAAACTGTTCATGTACTTCCCCTTTCGGCCCCTTGCGATAATGTAACGCCGTATAGGTCGAAATAATAAAAGAGCTCAAAATAGACTACATATTCTTAGAGCTATCCTTTATGCTTCATAAGACATCCCTATGGCGGCCTGGCGATCATTTCCTTCTGTCGAAAGGTTTTAGACCCATGGCTTTGTGTCATCATCTTTCGATGATTTTACCTTTAACGCGGACATTCAATTAGTTTTAATAGATTACGGACGCATGTCCCACCGCTAATTTTATCATGGTTATAATTACCTGTAAACGACTTATCTTCCATTCGAATTCGCTATGATACTCAGAAGAAATACTACAATCAAAATGAAAAATGAACGATTACATACGCTTATAAGTCTTATTAATGAGAACAGCAAAGACAGGGGGTGCAGCAAAATGAGTGACCGGGAAATTTTCGAGCTCTATAAAGAACAAGTATATTATTTTTGTTACTACTTAATGAAAAATCAGGCAGATGCGGAGGATATTTCCCAAGAGGTATTTGTAAAAGTTATCTTAGCGGATAAGTCGAAGGTAAGAAACTTGAAAGCTTGGATTTTACGAATTGCTTCGAATGAGTGCAACAGTGTGATCAAAAGGCGTAAGACGGGGTGGATGAAAGAAGTACGTAATTATTTACTATCCAGGTCTGAGGAATCAAACCCTGTAGAAAAACGTTTGGATCGACAGGAAACTAAAAAAGAATTACAAGGGTTATACAGTCAGCTTCCCGACAAAATCAGAATGGTAGTAGTCCTTCGTTTTATAAACGAATTGACTGTACCCGAGATCTCTAAAGTTATGAGCATACCCGAAGGAACTGTAAAATCCAGACTGAACAAGGGACTTAAAATACTAAATAGAATGGGTGGAACCCAACTAAAGGAGCTGAATAGTAATGAGTCTGTATATTGAAAAAGATAAACATATTCCCCGACCGGATTATGATTTGATGTGGACTGCCATAGAACAAGAAGCTTATAAACGTCAAAGAAATCTGCATGCCTCCCAGAATACTCCTAGGTCTAATAAAAAGGTTATTCCTATCAGTATTGTCTTCTCTTGCCTCTTACTTGTAGCCATTCCTGTATTCGCTAGTATGACGATTAATTGGGATAAAATTGGTGGTCGAAGTGTGAGCAATGCATTAAATAACGGCATCGGTCAACAGTATAATCTTCAAACTTCCAGTTCAGGAGTAACAATGAATTTGAACGGTGTTGTAACTGATGGAGAAAAAATGAAAATGCTGTTATCACTTGATACTAAATCTGATCTATCCAAATATACTGGATTTGCTACAGAGGAAAACATCATGACTAATGAATCCGGTGCCAAGGCAAAGGTATACGGTTATTTAGAATACGATCCTGAAAGCCAGAAACTCATTGGAGTATATGAGACACCTGATACATTAAAGGATGATAAAAAGGACTACAGGTTTGAAGCACGGAATCTCATTTTTTACCGTGATCAGAATATTCCCTTACAATCTAATCATCAAGCAGGGGATACTATCGATACTGGAGTTAAGCAATATCCAAGCATTCAAATCGAATCCGTTCGACATGTTTCCAATCAAACCATTATCCGTTACAAAGTCGCTGCATCACCATCTGACTTAGGACGGGGTAATCCACATTTGGTAGTTAGTACTGGTGGTCAAAAGAATGAAGCAATTCCAACCATCATGCCTAACGAAGGATCGGATTTATTTATTGAACAGGTTTTCAATATAACTGAATCAGATTGGAAGGAAGCTAGTCTTCATTTTAGTTACATTGAAGAAGCGAAACGATTTTCAGGTACGTGGAAGTTCGATTTTAAAGCAGATGGACAAAAAGCAAGTGAGGCGATTTACACTAAGAAACTGTATAACAGTCCTGAATTTCAAGAAAAGACCGGCATAACCTTAGATCAGCTAGTGGTTACCCCTTTGGATATCCAAATTCTAATAGATGAAAATGATTCGCTTAAAAAAGGAATTGTCCACTATAATACCGCTCAGTTGGTTATAGGTGATCAAACAATCACTGGGGGTTGGAATTTGAAAGGAGATCATTCCGAAAGCTACCAGCATTTATTTCAATTCGAATCTCCGGAATGGTATAACGACTGGTCCGATGTTCCAATGAAACTTATATTAAAGGATGCTGTCATTGAGAAACGTGATACTACTAAGAATTGGATCACTATAAACAAACCTAAAGAAGAAAAGCAGTTCACTTCACTTGATGTCGATGGGTTAAAAATTGAATTCACTTACTATACTGAGGGCGAAAATTTGATTGTCGAATCAACATCCAAATCTTCTGGCTTCAAAAGCGTTAACCAAACTACGTTACGGATTAATGGCAAAGAAGTGGTGCCTGAAATTACACCTAAGGGCATGATATCTACAGGAACTAATATTGATAGCTACAAAGATATCCCTTTCGACGAAAAAATCGAACTGAACCCTGGTATCTATAAATATAGCGATCCTAGCCGGAACGAGGAAATTAAACTTTAATACAGGAAGTTAATCTATGTCCCGCCCTTTCTAGTTAATCCTAAGGGCGGGTTATTTATGGATAAAATCATTTCTGTTTATGTATCTCTTTTATTTCCTTCACCACAAAAAAAGCATAGAACGGACTCAAGTCCGCTTTATGCTTTCCATTATTAAGATAAACAATATTTAACCAGCGCATCTCGCACACCATGCTCGTTGTTAGACCCCGTGACAGCATTCGCTGCCGCTTTGACCTCAACCGGAGAATTATCCATCGCAACGCCCATACCCGCGTATGTAAGCATAGAAATATCATTAAAATAATTACCGATCGAAAGAACTTCCTCTTGCGGAATTCCCAGCTTCACAGCCAGATTCTTTAAGGCGTTGCCCTTGGAGGCTTCCGGATGCATCAAATCAACGAAAAATTCACCACTGCGCAAAATATTGTACTCATGGGTCCAAGTGCGCCATTCACGTTCAGCTTCGTCAAGGATTTCTGATTGTGTAAATACAGTAAACTTAACAACCGGTTCACGGAAATCTTCCCATGCTGGCAGTGTAGCCGGCACGATACGGAAGTGTTCATACATATAATTGGCTTCTTTGGTCAGGTTTTCTACATTATCTACATACATATCAAAAGCCGTATTCACATCATAATGAATATCATGCTTTCTACAATAATCAATATAAGGGTCAAGACCACGAGCATCCATACCGTATTGATGCAGCACTTCCCGATCTTTCACACGAACCGTTGCAGCTCCGTTATGACCCAGCACATAACCAGACAACCCCATTTCCTCCATAAAAGGAATCGAGTTCTGCGGACTGCGGCCGGTACATAACACGATTTGTCCTCCAAGACGTGTAACCTCAGCAATGGCTTCTTTATTCTCAGTGCTCAAGTGGTGATCATCATTCAACAGTGTACCATCTACATCTAGTGCAATCAGTTTGTATCTCATACTCCCACCATCCTTGTCTTTCTTTTTCTATATATATTGAACCTGGCTATTTGAGTTAAGTTTCAGTCGCAACTGCGGTGAATATTTGGACTTCCAGCCGCTGTTGTTTCCAGATTTCTTGATTTATACCGTTTACTAGTGGTTGAAATCCGGAAACAAAGGCGGCCGCTATCGCTCTTACAGTTCCAAATTTCCCCTCCGCCACTCCATTCCCTTATCCCAAGTTTCCAAATTCAATTTACATACCATTTTTTCTCTATATTATTGTTCTAATGCTTCTGTACTTAAGAGTGCCAGTTCCTCTAGCGTAAGTTCACGACTAGCTCCCAGTGGCAGGCTTTCGTCCAGCTTCAATTCTCCCATAGATACTCGTTTCAGAAAAGTGACTTTTTTGCCGACAGCTTGGAACATTCGCTTCACCTGGTGAAACTTTCCTTCTGTGATGATCAGCGAAATATGTGAGATTACTTTACTGCCGCGTTCTCTTCCCAATATAGTTAGCTGTGCAGGTAAAGTAACATATCCATCTTCCAGCTCGACACCTGCCGCAAAAGCCGCTACATCGTCTGCATCTACGTCTCCCTCAACTGTAGCTTCATACGTCTTAGGGACATGCTTGCGTGGCGATAGTAGCTCGTGAGCAAGCTTTCCATCATTGGTGAGCAGAAGCAGCCCTACTGTGTCCTTATCTAACCTTCCTACAGGAAAAGGTTCAAACTGTACATATTCCTGCTTTAAAAGATCCAGAACGGTCCGATCCCGCTTGTCCTCTGTTGCCGACAGAACTCCCGGTGGCTTATTCATCATAAGATAAATAAATTCACGATAGGTAACAAGCTCGCCGCCAACCACAATTTTATCGTGATAAGGGTCTACATGAAATCCACTATCCTTGACGACTGCACCATTCACGGTAATTAAACCTTGCTTGGCTTGTTTACGAATATCGCTGCGTGATCCTACCCCCATATGGGACAATACTTTATCTAAACGCTGCTTTTTTGCAGTTTTCCCTGATAGGCTCATTCTTACATCCACCTCCAGCCTGCGGGATATTCATTCTTGAGCACACCGTCCTGCCACTTCCCCCAGCCTGCACTATAACCATCTATGCAGACCAGTACGTATCCTTTTTGGGTAGTTCCTATTTTAATAGAGAGACGTTCTTGACTAATCAACAATGTCTCTCCTTTAAGATAGGAAATAGCTTCATTACTCGTACTGGAAAGTGAGACACTTCGGCAGCTCTCTTCAGGGTGTAACGCGGTAGCCATTGGATGTCCTGGGATAAATCTGCCGTTACGGACATGTCCTACATACCATCCTGGACGAATCGCCTTTAATCCATTTAATCTTTCCTTAGGTAGTGGGGAGATGTACAGATGATCACCGAAGAAAATCGGATACCCTTTTGGCTCCCAGCCAAGCTGGTCTTTTATAAAATCTCCATATGCAGCCAAGGCTTGCTCTTCTCCTGAACCTTGACGGCCACGTTCAGCGCCAGCAGCAGATTTATTAGAGAACTTACCTTCTTTCCCTCGTCTGGCTTCTGGTTTGTTTGCGGATTTAATATGAGCAGTGCCTTTTTTATTCGTATTCCGTGTAACTGCACTCAACTTAACTTCGGCTTGATCACGTTCCTCTGCAGATACCTTTGGCCCCACATGTTGCAGCACAGCCATGAAATGTCCTTCACCTTTTACTTTATGCGGCCATAGTCTTGCTGTCCCTGATAGTTCTCCAAAACCAGGAGCAAATGAGCCAGTGCCTCCAACTGTAATCACCGAAAACTGTGGATGTTCAGAAATAAACTCCGCTATAATTTCTTCATTTTCTTCTGTAGCAAATGTACAGGTTGAATAGACAAGTGTGCCTCCCGGTGCCAACGCTATTGCAGCAGAACGTAAAATATCCCGCTGCATGGCAGCATATTTGGCAGGTGTACCTGAATCCCACTGCTTCACCATGTCTTCATCTTTACGGAACATCCCTTCACCTGAGCAAGGAGCATCAATCAAGATTTTGTCAAAATAAAGCGGGAATGCCGCTGCAATATGATCTGGACTTTCGTTTAGTACGATACCGTTGCGCACCCCATATAGCTCTAGATTTTTGGCTAAGGCTTTCGTGCGTTCTGGATGAAGATCATTGGTAACCAACAAGCCTTCTCCTGAGAGCTTGGCAGAAATCTGTGTGGATTTGCCCCCAGGTGCAGCGCATAAATCAAGGACACGATCTCCTGGCTGTACATCAAGCAGTTCCACAGGTGCCATAGCGCTTGGCTCTTGAATGTAATACAATCCCGCGTGATAATGTGGATGTTTACCTGGTCTGGCCCCATCCTCTGTATAGAATCCGGTTGGACACCACGGAATGGGTTCCAGCTCTAAAGTGGAAAGAGCTTGCAATTTCTCCACTGAAATTTTCAAGGTATTAACACGAACGCCTCCGTTAGGGGTCTCCTTGTACGAATCCGCAAATTGATTATAATCCGTTCCCAGCAAGTCCATCATACGCTCGCTGAAAGAACTGGGCAGTTGTGCCGCCATGATGCCGTCCTCCTGATAGTACTGCTAAAATTTAGGTGTTTAAAGATTCAAGGAACACCCTTACGGGTGTCCCTTTGGCAATACTCATTTATAGAGGATCATTATTTACGATGAGAAGAGGTCGGTCTTTGAGGACCTCGTCGTTGAGGATTATTCGGTGTGATCACCTCAGCCGCAGAGTTCACTTCATCCGCTAGACCTTGATCAATGATTTCTATAGTCAGATCATAATAAGAAAATGGCTGCTGCTCACACGACTCCATGCGGCGAACATAATCCTTCACTTCCACCACTAGCTTAGCCAAATTAATGCCGAGTGTCACTGCTGAATATTCTTCCAGCTTGGCAGCAGCCCCGCTTAGCATAATCGTTGCACCACGCATATTATTATTGCGGCAATGGTACAACCCAACAGCTACTTGGAGAAGTGCTTTGTACAATGGGTCGCGTTGCTTGGCAAGCCATAGCTCTTCGAGCACCTCGTGACATTCGAAATAATCCCGGTCACGATTAAAGTACACTAGATACGCCAAGTACAACGGATCATAAGCCATCCGGCAAACTATCCTTTTTAGCTGCGGAGAGAAGTCCCCGTACATGATCCAGAAGCTCCTTCATCGCTTCCATGTCCTGAGCCTGCCATATTTCGTTAAATCGAGCCTGAGTATCTATAGCCTCATTCACCAAATGATAGAAATACAATTGATGAATAGATTTGAGAATTTGAGTCGTCATATTCGAGTTTTCCTCGAAGGTCTTTTGTGCTTCCAGGATTTCATCACGAATACTGGACATTTCGCTGTCCAAGATGGAGGCTGCTTCAGCTGCGGTTTTCAGGCGCACTCGCATTTCATCCGGTAAGCTTTCCCGATATTTATAATTCAGAGAGTGCTCTATGGTTGCCCAGAAATTCATAGCTAGTGTACGAATTTGGATCTCTGCGAGCACTATTTTTTGTCCCAGAGCTGTCTGCACAGGATATTTAATAATCATATGAAAGCTGCGATACCCGCTCTCTTTATAATTGGTGATGTAATCCTTCTCATACAGGACTTCAAGATCCTTACGAGCCCGGATATATTCGGCCACTCTGCGGATATCCTCCACGAACTGGCACATAATCCGGATCCCGGCTATATCTTCAATGCCTGTCTCCAGATCCTCCATCTTCACATTCAGGCGCTTAGCCTTCTCCAAAATGCTTGACAGCCGCTTTACACGACCAGTTACGAATTCAATCGGCGTGTATTCCTCTCTTTTCTTCAACTCCGAACGCATTGTTTTGAATTTAACTTTCAATTCTTCCACAGTCTGTTCATATGGAAGCAAAAAAGTTCCCCAGTCCCTGCCGTCCATCGCCTTCGTCCTCCTGTCCTTTCGACTCCTTCAATCAGTGATGATCAGCACCCACTGCTTCAGAGATATGACTGAATCCGTCCCGCCGTAAGAGCTGCCGTAATCCGGCATGCAGCCTGCGGTTAACCTCCGGTCCTTCGTAGATGAGTGCTGTATAAATTTCGACCAGACTTGCGCCTGCTCTTATCTTGTCATACGCATCCTGACTGGTGAATATGCCCCCTGAACCTATGATCGGCATCTTCCCTTCAGTCTGGCGATAAATCCTACGAATGATTTCCGTTGACCGGTCACGAAGTGGCTTACCGCTTAATCCACCTGTCTCATTAGCCTTTTCATGACTAAGTCCATCCCGGTTCAATGTAGTATTCGTAGCAATAATACCATCCATACCAGCTTCTGTCAGTGATTGAACCATATACTCCAATTCAGAGTCACTTACATCTGGAGCAATCTTAACCAACAAGCTCTTATTCATGCCGGTGGCTTTACGCTGAATCTCCATTTCTTCCTTTACTTGTGCTAGCAGGAACGCTAATTCGCTGCCATGCTGGAGACTGCGCAGCCCCGGTGTATTTGGTGAGCTGATATTGACCACAAAAAAATCACCGTACGGATAAAGCGTACGGATACACTGACGATAATCTTCATGAGCCGCTTCATTACTAGTTATTTTATTCCGTCCAATATTTACTGCTATTGGAACTCTGCGATTTTTTAATTTTTTTAGACGCTCTGCCATAGCGTCAGCCCCTTCGTTATTGAAGCCCATACGATTGATCAGAGCTTCATCAGAGGGAAGACGGAACAAACGCGGGCTATCATTTCCCGGTTGACCCTTAGGGGTAACCGTCCCCACTTCCATAAATCCGAATCCGATCGAAGAGAATCCAGAAACAGCCTCGGCATTCTTATCCAAGCCTGCTGCCAGTCCAACTGGAGTCGGAAAATGTATGCCAAACAGATCAACTGCTAAATCTGCCGTTTCAGGAACGCCATACATTAAACGCAATGCCGCGCTTCCCCCTGGAACTGACGATGATTTATCCAATCCACCTATGACGAGATGGTGAGCCTTCTCAGGGTCCAGCTTAAAGAAAATTGGTTTACCAAAATTACGATACAACACCGTTCTCGCTCCTTAAGGGGTACTTCACTAATCCACGTGTCTACCCGATTCTGTAGGTTTCTTCTTAATTTTAGCCTTTTCTTGAACAAAAGAAAAGCATTTTACCCTGTAAGTGTGCAGAGAGCTTAACCCAAAGTATAGTAATTTTCTTGTAAACGCATTACAATATAGGGGTAATCAGCGATTAAGAGAGAAAGAAGGTATGCTGGATGTCAACTAAACGTAAACCACCAACTTTGCAGCAAAAGAAAGAAGAAGTTAATCGTAAAGCGCTAATGTGGATCGGCGTAAGTTTAACTTTACTAATTCTTCTCATCATCGTTCTGTTTATAGTTGCCGGGAACTAATTCAGCCAGTGGTATACTTTGTGGGGGTTGGTCTGATCATATGGAGCAGCAGGGTTGAAGCGTTTCGCCGGCAGCAGCTGCTTGTCAGGCAGAACCCCTTTACTAATCACCACTTTTGTTCCTTTTGGAATCATAGCGAATAGTTCTTCCACATCTTCTCGACTCATCCGAATACAGCCAAGGGATTCATCCTTGCCGATACTTTCTGGCTCATTGGTGCCATGAATAGCATAATTACTATCTGAAAGTTGTAGTCCGCGGCTTCCGAACTCCCCATTATCATGACCGTTTGGATTGACCACTTTATCTGTAATGATGAAGTTGCCTTCCGGGGTCTTGTCTCCCCCAAGCCCTACCTCATAATTTCGTAGAATAACAGAGCCGCTGACTACTGCCAAGCGGTGTTTTTGTTTATCCACAATCACTCTAAGCGGCTGGTCAAAAAAAGGAACGCCCTTTCCACTACTTCCACTCTCGCTTAACGCCGTCGGTATGCCCATTCCCGCCTCAGCAGTTGAGCTTGGAGGCTCACCCGCAACTTCCGGTGTACCCAGTGCCTTAGCAGTTGCTATTTCCTTAAGAGATTTGAACTCACGTTTCATAACTGGTGTCGTCCCGCCAATCCAATTTTCCGGAAAAGGTCTGGTCAATTCCGCCAGAGAAGCCGGAAGCTTGCCTTTATGATTCTGATAAGACCTCATTGCACTCCATAATGTAGCTAGCTCCTCTTGATCCCCCTGCCACTTAGCTGCATCCACCGCAAGTTCCCCTTGCTCTGGCGGTTCGCATGCACATGCCGCTGGATCATAGGATTGGTATACCAACCGTCCGTTCCCATTCTTCTGCAGTGTGGAATTAAGCGGAAGCTTCTCTTTCCACAGCAGCCACTTCCCTTCCCGCTCCATGCCCAAAATAGCAGCTTGAAACGGTTCCTCGCGCATTAGCATAGTTGCCATCAGCTTCCCTGACGAAGCCGAAGCTCCACTCTCTTGCGCTGTATACATCATTTTTCGTGCCTCTAGAACGGGTTCCTTCTTAACATCTTTTTGGTCAAGCGGATCTTTGACTTCAGAAGCAACCGTGTCTTGGACCATTTCCTGATCTTCCGCAATATCTAGACCCGGAGCCACAGCCGATGGCACCATAACCAGTAATAGAAGCATCAGCCCAAGCATAATGTAGCGGAATCTTTGCTGCCTTCGGTCCCGCTGGCGGCTTGCCTGAAGCAGCCCTTCCTCATATTCCCGTAGCGTTTCCGCAGGCACCTTACTATGCTCGAAAGCTTCATATACTTCTCCAGCCTGATTGAAGCAATAGTTAGCTTTCCCCTGTTGACCGTTCTTATAGTATTCCTTACCCAGCAAGTACCATGCCATCTTATTGTCTGGATGCATCTGTACATATGCTTTGAGGTGCTGAGAATTTTTCATCGGAACCTCCGAAATTTTATAATTCCTTCCTACATTAATATCGGTCAGACATCGCAAAAAAGACATCCCTAGCTGAACAAAAGTTCGCGAGAGATGTCTTTATGTTGTGCTAGAAGTTACAAAATCCCGGCTAATTAGCCCTCTTTGTTAAAAGGCTCATCCGCAATTTTAATAGAGTCGGTTGGGCATCCATCACAAGAATCCTGGAGATCATCAAACAAATCATCCGGAATCGCTGTGATGCCGTGGTTTCCGTCATTTTCATAAATAACTTCTGCCAAACCTTCGTCATCGTAATCAAAAATATCAGGAGCCGTTGCGCCACATGCACCGCAAGCGATACAAGTGTCTTTTTCGACCCAAGTGTACTTAGCCATTTTATCTCTGCCTCCCGTTGAACAATACAGCGCTGTTGTACCAGCGTCTTATATTTTCTCATATTAATATAAAAAGAATACAATTTCAATCGATTTTCAATACGTTTGCATTTCTGACGCATTCTACGGCATCTATTTTGACATGTCATAGAATGTTCTTGTTACTCTTTATCAGACTCGACAGATAGAAGATTATCCTTTTGCAACGAAGTGCCACGTTCTTTATGATTGCGGAGCCTTGCAGAGTGAGAATCGCTTAACATCCCGGCGGTCAACACTGCATTTTCACCGAATTTATTACGTAGCATGTCCATAGTCTTGTTAAGAGACTCTTTCTTAGGCTGACGTTCGTAATCGAACAAATCAAGCTGAATGGCAGAATCCTCTTTAGCAATCAAGCCCTGCAGGGTCACACCCAGCAGCCGCACAGGCTTCTCCCCATTCCAATGACGAACATATAGATCGCAGACGGACTTGTAGATATCCTCCCCGCTCTCCGAAGGAGCCTCTAGCTGACGCGAACGGGTTATGGTCTTCATATCGGGTGTCCGAATGGTCAGCTGCACCCCTGAGGCAACAAGACCTTGCTTACGCAAGCGCCGGGCTACCTGATCACTTAAATTCAACAAAATCGGTCGTACCTCAGCAAGACCTATGACATCCCGCGGCAATGTTGTGGTGTGTCCAATCGACTTACTCTGCTCCCGCTCAGGATTAACGATCCCATGATCAATACCGTTGCCAGCACGCTTTAGCCATGAGCCCATAACTCCGAAATTCTCAACCAGCATATTTTCATCAGCCGCTGCTAATTGACCAATACTGTAAATGCCCAGTTTGCGGAGCTTTTCTGCTGTTTTTCCACCAATGCCGAACATTTCGTTACAAGGCTTGTCCCATAAAATCTTAGGCACATCCCGCAGTCGCAGCACTGAAATACCGTTTGGCTTTTTTAAATCGGAAGCCATCTTCGCAA
The DNA here is from genome assembly GCF_037963265.1 of Paenibacillus sp. FSL H7-0943. Lineage (NCBI taxonomy): Bacteria > Bacillati > Bacillota > Bacilli > Caryophanales > Paenibacillaceae > Paenibacillus > Paenibacillus sp. FSL H7-0943. The sequence goes on along the minus strand of NZ_CP150148.1, from coordinate 2,373,837 downwards.
GCAGCTTATTGGGAGCGATCCCCACTGAGCATGGCAAGCCCAATTCTTCCATTATACGGCGCTGAATCGTCTCCGCTATTTCCATGGGTGTACCGAATTGTCTGGAGCCAGTTATATCAAGGTAACATTCATCGATGGACACTGCTTCCAGTAACGGAGTATAGCTATATGCAATCTGCATAAAAGCATTAGAATATTTGCGGTATAAATGGAAGTCCGGTTTAATAACGATAAGCGATGGACAAATACGAAGCGCCTTCTGAACCTGCATTCCCGTCGAAATCCCCATTCTGCGGGCGACGTAGGAACAAGTCACTATGATCCCTTTCCGCAATTCAACACTACCCGCAACCGCAGTAGCTTTGCCTCTATATTGGTCAGGGTCCTCTGCCTCATGCACAGAGCAGTAAAAAGCATTCATATCAACATGCAGGATAACCCTGCCACTCGTTGGATAATACTGATCAACATTCTGCACAATATCTACCTTCTTATCCTCAGGTTTTCTATTGTCCAACTTAGAATAACTCTCCGCTGCGGTTAGGTCAACTTAAGAGGCTGTAAAGTTCTTTGTTACATTCCCGCGTAAAAATGCTATAATATATAAATTCATTTCCCTATAAGGAGGACTCTCATGTCTAAGTCCATCTCCATCTTCGATACTACATTACGCGACGGCACCCAAGGTGAAGGCATCAGTCTGTCGGCTGACGACAAGCTGAAGATTGCCAAGAAACTCGATGATCTGGGTGTGCACTATATTGAAGGTGGCATCCCGGGAAGCAACAATAAAGACATTGAATTTTTCAAAAGAGTCAAGGAGCTTCATCTGAACGCCAAAATTACAGCGTTCGGCAGCACTCGGCGGAAGAATTCCTTGGCCGAAAACGATGACAATTTAAAACGTATGATTGACGCAGGGGTTCCTGCTGCTACACTCGTCGGAAAATCTTGGGATTTCCATGTACACACTGCATTACAGACTACGCTTGAGGAGAATCTCGCCATGATCGGCGACTCCATATCCTACTTGAAACACCAAGGCCTTGAAGTGATTTTTGATGCCGAGCATTTCTTCGACGGATACAAGAATAATCCTGAATATGCAGCAGCTGTTCTGTCCAAAGCCCGGGAAGCCGGAGCAGATTGGCTTGTAATGTGCGATACCAACGGTGGGACCTTACCTTACGAAATTCATGAGATTGTTACCGCTCTAAATCAACAATTGCCCGGAGCCAATCTCGGAATTCACACTCACAATGACTGTGAGCTAGCGGTTGCCAATGCACTTAGCGCCATCGGAGCTGGAGCACGGCAAGTACAAGGTACCATTAATGGTTACGGTGAACGGTGTGGTAACGCCAACCTATGTTCTATTATTCCTACACTACAGATCAAAATGGGTTATCACTGTATTCCAGGCGATTCATTATCGCAGATTACCAACACTGCCCGCTATATTAGTGAAGTGGCTAATGTTAATCTGCCGGTAAATCAGCCTTATGTCGGAAATGCAGCTTTCGCACACAAAGGTGGAATCCATGTCTCCGCCATCATGCGTGATTCACGGACCTATGAACATATCGCTCCTGAGCTTGTCGGGAACAAGCAGCGTGTGCTGGTCTCCGAACTTGCCGGACAGAGCAATGTACTCTCCAAAGCACAGGACATGGGTTTAAATCTGGATCCAAGCAGCGAGCAGGCTCGCCGGGTGATCGAGAAGATTAAAACGATGGAACATCAAGGTTATCAATTTGAAGGTGCCGATGCCTCACTGGAGCTACTCCTTCGGGAAGCTACCGGCGAGATGAATGAAACCTTTACCTTTGAATCCTTCAAGATGTTAGTTGAGAAAACCGCAGAACATCCAGTAGTATCTGAAGCGTTCGTGAAGCTGAAAGTTGGCAGTGAGAATCTTTATACCGCTGCTGAAGGTAACGGTCCAGTCAACGCACTCGATAACGCGCTTCGTAAAGCATTACAGACCTATTTCCCACAATTAAAGGAAATGCATCTATCCGACTATAAAGTCCGTGTAATAGATGAACAGGATCAGACTGCAGCGAAGGTAAGGGTATTGATTGAATCCAAGAACTTCACAGACACCTGGAGTACGGTTGGTGTCTCCAGTAACGTAATTGAAGCCAGCTGGGAGGCTCTTGTTGACAGTATGCGCTACGCGCTTCTCAATGAGCTCTCATTGGAGAATGAGAAGACGACCAGCAGTGAACCTAGAGGCCTGGTCAATCATTAATTGATCACTTATAGAATTTTGTAAGACAAAAAAGAAGCTTCCCAAAAGTAGAATTCTACTTATAGGGCAGCTTCTTTTTATTAAATAGGCTGTATAACGGACTATTGCTTTAGCCCATAGACTTTGGGTGGTGGGCGGTGAGCAATGGGCAGTGTGCGGTGCGGGATGCGCAGGGGCGAGTGCGGGGTGCGGGTGCGGTAGAGTAATTAGGGAAAAACTCCCTGAAAATAGCCGATATTCGCTATAAATGAACAGAACCAGGGAATTCCTCCCTAAAAATCAGGGTGATTTCATTATTTCCCACCAAAACAGCTAGATTAGAGGGATATTTTCCCTAATTATTCGTTGAATGACCCGAGATCTCGAAATAATAGGGAGAAATTCCCCAATTGTTCTAACTCGGCTTCCTTCGGGGTTCAAACCATTTCTGCTCCACGGTATAGTGAAATTAATGCTTGGGGTCAACTAAAGCAAATCGTGGCTGACCAAAAACGCAGATCAGCGATCCTCCAAAAAGAAGAATCGCTGATCTGTAGACTTTTGCTGTTTGGAGAAAAAAGCAGATCTGTCTCCACATGGGACAGCCTGCTTCATGATTCGGTAAGCTTGATTATTTTCTCCTCCAACTCTTCAGGGCTAAGAATACCTAGAATAATCTCAGAGATCACTCCATTCTTATCAATGAGCACATTGGTGGGAAAAACAGCTCCATTATATTTGCTGTACACCTCATCTTTTACATCAAACATAACCGGAAACACAAGACCGTATTTCTTGATAAAACGTTCAGCATTGGGTTTATAATCCTGACTGCTCACATTAATACCGTAGATATCTAGAACATCCTTATACTTAGTGGCCATGGTATTAAGTTCAGGAGCTTCCTGCTGGCAGGGATCACACCATGAAGCCCAGAAATTAAGGATTACCGCTTTATCTCTGGGGCCATCAACAACATAGGTAGTCCCATCTGTTCCCTGAAGTGAAAACGAAGGTGCACGCAGTCCAGCCTTAGGTCCGCTCTTCATCGGCAGCTCATTTTGTTGCGCAAGCACAGCTTCTGCTTTTGGCTCACGATTATACCACACCGCAAACACAGCAACACATACAACTATGAGTAATACTGTTATATTTAATTTATTACTTGCTTTCATAGTCATCTGTTCCTTTACGATTGGAATAGTTTTCTACTATTGTACCCTCAATAGGTTAAATTTCAAACCATCCATTTTTTACACAATAATATATACTTTTATAATAAAAAAGAGGGTTTCGTCTGCGACGAAACCCTAATGAAGAGAGAGGGGTGAACAAATGGCAGCATTCCAGGGAAATGTCCAGCCTATTAGACTGAAATATTCCGTACAGCAAGCACTGGGGAAGCACCTGCTGTCCTGTTATCCGCATGAAGCATGCGGAGTCCTGCTGGGTGCTGCCGCAGCGGGTGGCATGCTCATAGATACTTACGTACCCTTGCGCAACGTAGCGCCAGACCCGCTGCACACCTTTACTCCCCACCCTGAAGAGTGGATTAATGCACTGTACAATGAACCAACTATCATCGGACTATTTCATTCCCACCCACATTCAGCACCTATCCCTTCAGTTGCCGATTATAAAGGACTAACAGCACTAGGACCTGAGTTTGCGCTTTATCTTATAGGTTCTCCCAACACCAAAGATAGCGGCAATCCCATTCTGAACGGATTTTATATTGAGCGTTTGCCTGATGACCGCGGCGGTAATTTGTTCCGGGGTTTATCTCAAGCCCCGCTTCACGTTCTACTTAAATAAGCATAAAGCTCACCCAAGGTATCCACTTGGCCGCGCTCCGAAATTTCCCGCAGGTAGATCACCCACAGCTGTGCTGTCATCTTTGCGTCTTCCAAGGCATGATGACGGCCATGAATCGGAATTTCATGTACATATAGCAGCTCATCCAGCGAATAATTACTTCGCTGTGGCTCAAGCCATCGCGCTAACATCATCGTGTCCAGCACACGGTGTGTTAGCTGAACTTTAGAGGTTTTCCATAAAGCAGCATTAAGAAAAGCCTTATCATGTGAGCTTGCATGTGCAACCAGCACATTCTGACCTACAAAGGACATAAAATTATGAAGGCCATCCATTAAGGAGGGAGCGGATTGTGTCATTTCTTCCGTAATCCCAGTCAGCCTTGTAATATCCTCCGGAATAGCCGTCTGACAGTTCACCAGTGTATAAAAGCATTCCTCTTCTTTGATCTGCTCTCCAACAACCTTGACGGCTCCGAAAGACATAATCTCATCCCCATGCTGATGGGAAAAGCCTGTAGTCTCTAGATCAAAGATCACTGTCTCTAATTCAGACAATGGGGTATGCAGCACCTCAGGCCGCCGTTTCTCTCGCATCAAAGATCTAATAAAGGCCATTTGCTGCGCAGTCTGTTGTGCAGTTTCTCCACCTCTCATCGAAGCAATTGCCGAGGGCATTCCACCTTGTCTTAGATTACTCCAGAATCCTCCGCTTTTGTTCGGCTCCCTCATGACCGCCACCTTTCCGCTGAGCGGAGCTGACGCTGCAGCGCCCGATGAAGGCGTCTGACAAGCAGCAGGCTTTCACGCAGCTCAGACAGCAGCTGCTTATTCTTCAATTCACTCTCAGCTACATAATCACTGCTGATTAACAATCCATCCTGAACACTATATGGCGTGTTCACTCGCAACCGCATTGCTAATAAGAAAGCTCTGCGGATATCCTCTAAATGTTGATATTTCCCAAGCCTATCAAGCGCTTCAATCCGCTCTAATGTCGAGCCAGCTCTAATGCCATGTAGTAATGACAACCGTCTAACAATGTTCACTAACGGAATATAGACCCCATACTTAACATCAAATCCGCCTGCATAATCACCAAACCGTTCTGTTAACACCTGTCCCAGTAAATTCAAAGTCGCTTTGTGGCGTACTGTATTGCGAAGAACAGCATTAGACAGCTGCTCATTTTCCTCAAAGCCTTCATAGAAAGCTTCTTGCCACTTCGCTGATAACTTCACGCTTCCTGCCACATGACGCATATCAGAAGAGATAATAAGATACCGGATCGGCTCCCATTCCAACTGAGTTCTCCAGCTATCAAGCTGCTCTATCCATTCAGATAATGTCTTACGCCACATGACTTGGGAGCACATTACCTTCCCCGCACATTTCTCATATCCTACTTCTTCAAGCATATCGGATAACAAAGTTCCGAAAAATTCGAAATAGCGATTTTTTTCCCCATCAGGCTCTCCTTCGACTATCAGGCCATTATCCTGATCGCTCCAAAGCGTTGCCTCCTGCCTCCCACTGCTGCCAAACACAATAAAGGAATAAGCACAGGGAGGCGGGCCATAGCCCGCCTCTTTCATCTGCGCCTCACATATGAGTACTGCGGTTTGGGCAATAAGATCATGCATAGTATTCACACGGAACATCCATTCCTCTATAGGAATAACATTCAACTGTTCGAGAAGTACTTTTTGACAGGCAACACGCCTCTCCCTAAGCTCCTCTGACGAACCGGCCAATACGATGGTCCTAAAGCTTTCTTCATTATACTCATCTGTTAACTCCATCGATGCCACACGGTCCGCCTCCCTGTCCGAGTTGAAATGTTATTGTTTAAGGGTTTTGGATTCCGAATCTGCGATCAATTTCATTTGCTCAGGGTATCCGTAAGTACCATGCTCACTGATATCCAGACCCATTAATTCTTCTTCTTCTGTAACGCGAAGTCCGATAGTTACCTTTATTACATACAAGATGATGAAAGAAAGAACGGCTACGAAAACAAATGTTCCAACCACACCAAGCACTTGAACCCCTAGTTGATGGAAACCGCCACCGTAGAACAACCCAGCTTCACCTACCAAGCCGCCTTTAGTAATAAGCTCAGGTACAGCGAACAGACCCGTTGAAACTGCACCCCACATTCCCGCAATACCATGCACCGAGAAAGCATAGATTGGATCATCAAGCCCTGCACGTTCCAGCCATTGGGAAGTCATGAATGTAAAAGCACCGGCTACAAAACCAATAATGATTGCTGCCCATGGATCAACGAAAGCACACGCTCCTGTGATAGCAACCAATGCAGCCAGAACACCATTCAGCATTGCTGGAATATCAGACTTACCAAAGTACAACCAAGAAGCAATCAATGCTGCCAAACCACCTGCTGCTGCTGCGATGTTCGTTGTTAGGGCTACGTGACCGAAGAAACCGCCCATTGGGGACAAAGCACTACCTGGATTGAATCCGAACCAACCAAACCAGAGGATAATAACACCGAGTACAGTAAATACTTGGTTATGACCTGGAATGATCACGGGTTTACCTTCTTTATTAAACTTACCAAGCCGAGGCTTAAGCAATATGGTTGCTACGACTGCTGCCGTTGCACCTGTAAGATGGACAACCGTGGAACCTGCATAATCTTGCATACCCAGCTCAGCCAACCAGCCACCGCCCCATACCCAGTGAGCTACAACTGGATAAATTACGACGGAGAACAAAATTCCGAAAATGATATACACACTTAGCTTCGCACGTTCTGCCATACCACCAGATACGATAGCCAAGGAAACTGCTGCAAAGGCCATTTGGAATAAGAATTTAACATTTAAAGTAACATCAGAAAATGCAAGTGATTCAAAAGAAGCTGCGGTTGAATCTCCTCCGTACAAGAAGCCTGTAGTACCGAAGAAGCCATTGCCGTTACCGAAACCAAGTCCAAAGCCGATAGCCCAGAAGCAAAGACTTGCGATAGCCAGAGTAAGTACTGTCTTACCTGCTACGTGCCCTGCATTCTTCATCCGAACCGAACCCGCTTCGAGCATTGCAAACCCTGCTTGCATAAAGAATACTAAAATGAATGCCAGGAAGGTAAACGCTGTGTCCAATCCGACTTGTAAGTCAACGTTCGTCGGACCGTCCGCTGCAAAAGCACTTACCGGATAAATCATCAGTGTAATCATGGCCAGTAACATCATCAACCATTTCTTTTTCATTTTTACCCCACTCCCCAATGTTATATTTTCTAACAAAGCGTGAAACTCTTAATGTCATTATAATCAGAAGTCAGGTAAATTGACAAGACTATTTTAGGAATGTTTTTATTTTATTTTATTTGAGCACACGAAATTTTCACAGTACTAATGGACTAGAGGTCCTAAAGGCCTGATTCTAGCTGCATTTTCATTAAAATAACTACGCGCACAACCTCATTTATATTACCTGATAATTGAACGCATCTTTTACCAAAACCACAAAATACATAACATTTAATGTTATGTATTGGGGTAACTTATAGTTTTCAACCCCAATCATTCTTCAAATTTGATATCCCTTTGAGTTTGAGTGTATTGTATAGAAACTACAGATCACCGTTCATGAATTAACCCTTCTTTACTGCATATACTTTATGAAAGTATGACGTTTGACTGTATGGTTTCCAGTTTGTTATCATTACAGATAGCATAAGAAACCATCAATTTAGGAGATGACCGCCACTTATCGGCAGTCGTATTCAATTAGTGAGGCGAGATTAAATGGGGATATGATTTTGTATCGAATTGGAGAATTAGCTAAGGCTGCTCACATTAGTGAACGAACTATTGATTATTACACGAAACTGGGATTAATCTCCCCGGAATCTAGAAGCACCAAAAATTATCGGCTATACAGCCATGAAACCTTGGCTGCTTTAGAACGTATTACTCAATTAAAGCATGACAAGTATTCATTGGAAGAAATCAAATCTATGCTAGGCAAATGGAACGAGGCAACACCAGAAACTGACGTCTCTGATAAATTAGTTGAGTTAGAGCAGCAAATGCAGCGGCTAGAACGGGAAGTAAAAGCCCTTGAACCTCTTATTAGTGGTTTGAAGCCAGGACAGGCCAGTCGCGTACTTTCAAATCTGCTCCCTCAGGGATTAGCCTGCATGGAAGCGATCCGGCTATTGCTTACGCAAGGACCGCCAATGTAAATACCATATTTACAATACAGTGGAGGAATGCATCTATGTTTATGTACCTATTAGTAATTATTGCTTTTCTTTTCTCATTGTGGGCACAGTTTAGAGTCAAAGGAACCTTCAGCAAGTGGTCAAAGGTAGCTAATTCGAACGGCCTGACTGGATATGAAGCCGCGAGACGTATGCTCGATGCTAATGGCTTACACGATGTTCCGATTGAACCTGTAAGAGGCACACTCTCAGACCATTATGACCCCATCCACAGAGTTGTACGCTTATCAGAGCCTGTGTATTATGAAAGTTCCATCTCTGCAATTTCTGTCGCTTGTCACGAAGTAGGCCACGCGATTCAGCATAAAGTAAGTTATCCTATGTTGACACTTCGTCACCGGATGTTCCCGGTAGTTAATTTCGCATCAGGCATCGCGCCTTTCATGCTGATGGCAGGTTTCATCTTCGGTTACTTTAATCTTATAGGCTTGGGTATCATTTTCTTCTCAGCAGCTGTTGCATTCCAGCTCGTAACGCTGCCTGTAGAATTCAACGCCAGTAACCGGGCTCGTCAGGTCATGGTAGAACAAGGTTTCATCCGCAACGAAGAAGAACGTGGAGTAGCAAAGGTTCTCAACGCCGCTGCATTAACTTATGTTGCCGCTGCTCTAGTATCCTTGCTTGAATTGCTTCGCTTGATCACCGTCTTTTTAGGCAACCGCGACTAATATCGCATACCTCTAAACAACAAAAACCCCGGAAGGCTAAGAGCCGACCGGGGTATTATTTTGCCTAGCTTTAAAGTAGGAGATTAAAAAAGTCCGAAAGGAACGTGCCACCAGCGGTAATTTACTATCTGTACGGTAGATCAAGCCAACCGTTCTCGTCACCGCAGGCTCCACAACCTTCACCTGGGCTGGTTGAAGAGGATTCGTCTGATAGAACGCCATCTCCGGAAGCAAGCTTACACCCATCCCTGCGGCCACCAAACCACGAATGGTATCGGTCTCTCCGCCTTCAAAAGCAATCTGCGGTTGGAATCCCGCCTGCAAGCAAGCTTGCCAAACGATAGGTCTCAACGAATAGCCTTGGCTGAATAGAACAAACTTCTCTTTTTGCAGCTGTTCCAACCGGATTTCAGATTCTCCTGCCAGCCGGTGATTCTGAGGAAGAATCGCAAACAACTCTTCAGTCATTACAATATCCCCCGAAACATGCTCATCATTCTCCGGAAAAGGCGAAATGAAAGTTAAATCCACTTCGCCAGACAATACGTCTTTTATCAAAGAAGGGTAAGATCCTTGTTTAAAACGAAATTTGACATGAGGATAATACTTACGAAAATCTGCAACGATAGTCGGGATGAGATGTGTGCCAAGGCTATGCGGGAATCCAATCCGAATCTCACCACGCTCGGGATCCAGAAATTCATGCACCTCATTTACCGAATGCTCCAGCTCCTTAAGGATACTCTCAACCTTCTTGCAAAAGAGCTGCCCAACAGGGGTAAGCTGCAGATTGCGCCCTTTTTGCATGAATAGATCAACCCCAAGCTCTTGCTCCAGCTGATGAATCTGACGGCTTACCGCAGACTGCGCTACATGAAGCTCTTCTGCCGCTCTTGTTACGTGTTCTTTTTGAGCTACCTTTAAAAAATATTGCAGCTGTCTTAGCTCCACTCCATCATCGCCCCTGTCTTAGGCTTTTTTTGAATATACGAATAATTAGCCCATATACGAAAAAGCCAGAAACCAAACCTCCGAGATGTGCAACCCAATTCACATTCGGTGTAGCAAACGACATAATGATCCCGATCATTAGCAATCCGTATAAAGTCTTACGCGAGCCCTCATCCATCATCGCCCGTTGAATAACGGCAATGTATAAAAATGCACCATAAATGGCGTAGATTGCTCCAGAAGCACCAACCGAAACCGTACCAACCTCTACTACTGAGCGAGCACTAATCGCAATTGTAAGCAGATTTGCCAGAAATCCACCCGCCACATAGAGCAGCGCATAACGCCACCAGCCCAGCAATCGCTCCAGAGGCGGTGCAAACACCAGGAGAGCGAAGCAATTAAAGAACAGATGGGAAAACCCATTATGTAAAAAAATAGCGGCCAGATAGCGCCACAGTTCCTCTTTGTACGGACTTACATCAACTATAGCACCAAAATCAATAAGCGTTTGAATATTTGTTGATCCTCCGTTAATTACCGTCAGGATAAACATGATCACATTGGCCAATATGAGCAGACAGGTTACCGGATAATACCGGACATAACTTTTCCAATTTTCGTACCGAATAAATATCATAACACCCATCCCTTTACATATATATCTTGTCCGGTTGGACATCTTCCTGCTATTAAGATTATAATTTATTGTGGCAGTAAGAATCCAATATTATAATTCGAGGAGGAAAACAAGGATATGACGCAAGAAAAAACAGGCGTAGCTACTTTTAAAGGCAACCCCATCACTCTCGTAGGACCTAAGCTAACAGCTGGTGATCCTGCACCCGATTTTGTTCTGAGCAAGAATCTTCTAGAAGACGTGTCTCTAAGTGATTATGCCGGTAAAATCAAGCTAATCAGTGTTGTCCCTTCTCTTGATACCGGGGTATGTGACGCACAGACCCGCCGGTTCAACAGTGAAGCCGCAGAGCTTGGTGACGATGTGGTAATTCTCACGGTAAGCACGGACCTGCCGTTTGCCCAAGCTCGCTGGTGCGGTGCTGCCGGTATCGATCGAGTAATTACTCTATCCGACCACAAAGCAACCTCATTTGGACAAGCCTATGGTGTGCTGATTAAAGAATTCCGCTTAGATATGCGCTCCATCTTTGTTCTGGATAAGAACGACAAGATCGTATATGTTGAATATTTGAGTGAAATGACCGAGCACCCTAACTATGAAGATGCTATTGCTGCTGTGAAGAAGCTGCTCTAATTCTTTAATCAGTAGCGGTTATTCCAACAATACTTAATTATCTCTGTTAAAAAAGCGGCAGAAGGTCCATCCTTCTCCCGCTTTTTTTGTAATAGAAAGATTTATCGATAACACACTGAGCAGCTCACCGTTTACGTAAACGCATTCATACTATCCCTAAGCAAGAAGGGTTTGACGGGCCTCTAAAAATCAGTCTGCTTTGTATTTTCCTAATTTTTTGTCCAAAGATGCATACAAGCGTTGAATCACACGGTAATTCGCCCCGAGATCACCAAGTGAACCTCTAGATGCAGAATACATGTCTACACCACAACGAACAGGCGTCGTATTTAGCACCGATACCGTAATGTCCAGCGTACGGCCAAATGCCGTTCTTTTCTCAAGAGTAATCTCACCTACAGACTCCACTTCGTGAAGCACCTTAAATCCAGGAACTTTCTTTAAAGTTGATGAAACTTCTTCCCATGCTTTGTCTTTAGTTAGATTGTAATAACGCGTTTTTAATGTCGGATCTTTGGCGCGGTCGCTTGTTCCATCATGACTGCGGAATAAGCCAACCAAGGTTCTTTTTAACGACAAAATTCTTCCCCCTCTACAAATCCCAAGTTCATTATTATAAGTGTAACACTCTTGTCTCAGGAACAAAAGGGTATAACTCACTTTCCCTTTATTCCAGACATACAAAAAAGCGCCCGCTCCCATTATTCACGGGAAACAGGGCGCCTTGGCTTAAACAAGAGAAAACCCGCTTATGCCGTCCGGCTACAGTGTCTTCTGAACCTGCTAGAGCAGGTGGGTGATCGCAGAAAACGTTTTTGAATTCCCCAAGTCATATAGACAGGGCGGTTCAGCTGCGCTTCGTGTAGATCTCCCAAGACATTATCATTGGTTCAAAACAACGAGTAACCGTAACGTACATCGCAGGATTTGTTATTATTATATTGCGTTTTAACGAAAAAGTAAACCTGTATGCGCTTTATTTTTACACAGGAATTAATTACCTGGAAATATCCAACGCTTAATCCAGCATTTTGTTAAATGCGTTTGGTGTCCTTTTCATCAATTTCATCCTCGTAGTCATCGTCATCGTCATCGTCGTCGTATTCATCCGCCCGATTGTTCAATGCTGCTGCTTCTGCTTCTTCCTGCTCTTTTAGTTTCTTCTTTTCTACTTGCAGCTGTAGCTTATTATAAGTAGCGTAGAAGTTAAAGAAGGCCGCCATTGCAATCAACGTTGGAATACAAATGAAATACAGAGCCGGATATCTAAGACCGATATAAACAAGAACCGCGGCTGCAATCAATGTAGAGAACACACGAATTGGGCGTGCTATAGTCAGCAATATAGAATTGGTCATCACTTGCTTGAAGCCCATTTGGTAATGAACCACAATGGAAAAGAAGTTAAACATGGATACCGACAAAAGTATCATCAGCACCAACATCAAAATACCAACAATTCTGAAGTTAGGCATTTGTGTCATGTAAACTGTTACATCAACGTACATAACAACGAACATCAATGTATAGATAACTCCTCCGAGCATACTTTTTACATAGTTCTCTTTATACCCCTGAAAAAATGTACGAAAAGTTCCTACATCCGTATTCCCCATTACCCACTTACGTACTACAGTAAATAAAGCGGCTGAAGCTGGAAACACCGTAAAGGGCGCTAGAATCCCCATTGCCCAGTTCAATGTAATTTGCTCGTTCGCTCCACCTGCGCCTGTCCCTAACATAATCATCTTTAAAACACCAAAAAACAAAAACGGGGCGGAACATAGTGCCCATAAGATATTACTTCCTGCGATACGTGAAATCCATTCTGTGACGCGGTATAAGCCGCCCATTGCTCCTTTAAACTCCAATTCCCTTCCTCCTCTGTCTCTTACATACTACATATCTTAACTATACCTCATTTGACCTCCTCATTTCCATAGCCCAACTTTCTGAATTATAGACTATCGTCTATACGTAAAGCCTTTATAGTCCATATATTAGGATTGTAACCATAAGAAATACCAAAATCCCCACATTCTAAAGGAGGTTATCTCATGTCTACACCTGTTGGCTTCGGCGGTTGGACTTCTACAGGCACGATCCTCGTATTGTTTATCTTGCTCGTTATCATCACTCGTACATTCGGATACTAATATCTCACAAAACAAATTCGCGCCCTACTAAAGACACAACAATTCACCAAACATCCTTATATTTCAGCAAAAAGAAGACGAGAACCGCAATGCGGCATCTCGTCTTCTTTGGTATCTGGACGAAGTATTAATTATCGAAATCTTCACGTTTTGCAGGACGAGTGCTCGTGCTGCTTGGACGAGTGTATGGTTTACGCTCTGCGCTGCGGTTTGCACCACCGTCACGAGCTGGTGCGCCATCACGGTTGCCTTTATAGCCACCGCCATAGCCGCCACTGCCGCTACCGTAGTTGCTGCCACCGCTGCTATAGCCACCACGACTACCGCCACCGTTATTATCACGGTTACCACGGTATCCGCCACCGCTACCGCTGCCACCGGAAGTACCACGGTTTCCGCCATAACCACCATTAGGTTTACGGCCACTGCGAATATCATTTTTGCCACCACGACGTTTAGCACGAATTGGATCTTCAGGAGTCAATTCAATTGCGGAATCCTTCTTGTCGCCAGTGAGAAGCTTCATAGCTGCGGACAACAATTGTACGGAATCATATTGCTCAAGCAATTGAATAGAAATTCCTTTGTACTCGTTCAACTCTCCGCTTTCTACCACTTCAAGCAAACGCTCAGCAGTAACGCGTTGTTTACCTTCAATAGCTTCAGCCATTGTTGGCAAAGGTTTACGAGTAATCCGGTGACGAGTAACACGTTCGATCAAATGCAGGTGATCGATTTCGCGTGGAGTAACGAATGACCAAGCCGTACCTTCTTTACCTGCGCGTCCTGTACGACCAATACGGTGTACATAGCTTTCAGGATCTTGTGGCAAGTCAAAGTTAATTACGTGAGTTACGCCGGATACGTCCAGACCACGTGCCGCTACGTCAGTAGCTACCAGCACGTCAATGCTGCCATCACGGAATTTACGCATTACAGCATCACGTTGGTTCTGTGACAAGTCACCATGCAATCCATCAGCAGAATATCCGCGTTTTTGCAAAGCTTCAGCCAGCTCATCAACCCGGCGCTTAGTACGTCCGAATACGATAGCTAATTCAGGTGATTCCATATCAATCAAACGACTAAGAGCTTCAAACTTTTGACGCTCAGGCACTTCCACATAAGCTTGATCAATCAGTGGGGCACTGATTTGTTTCGGAATAACGGAGACATGTTGCGGGTTGTTAAGAAATTGTTGAGCTAGGCGTTGAATGTTTGGTGGCATTGTAGCAGAGAACAACATGGTTTGACGTTCTACAGGAACGAGCTTCAAGATAGTCTGAATATCTTCCATAAAACCCATATCCAGCATTTCATCTGCTTCATCCAATACAACGGTTTGAACATCATCCAAACGGATCGTTTTACGGTTGATGTGATCGAGCAAACGACCAGGTGTACCAATAATGATTTGTGGTTTCTTTTTCAATCCACGGATTTGACGTCCAATATCCTGTCCGCCATAAATCGCCAACGAGCGAAGACCTTTGAAACGGCTTAGCTTACCAATTTCTTCTGATACTTGGATGGCCAACTCACGAGTTGGTGCCATAATAAGGGCCAAGATTTTTTCGTCTTCACGGTTAATCTTCGAAATGAGGGGGATACCAAAAGCAGCAGTCTTACCTGTACCAGTCTGAGCTTGACCGATCAGATCCGACCCAGTCAATGCTAATGGGATCGACTGTTCCTGTATCGGTGTTGCCTCCTCAAATCCTAACTCTGTGATTGCTTGTAGCACTTTTGGCTCCAAGCCAAATTCTGCGAATGTTTTCAAATTATTCATGCTCCTTCTATACAGTGGACATTCCACATGCTTGTCTGTATTCTTAAGTAGCGGTAAACACATTTATAGGCTGTCCAATCATGCTCTATTTTCTGCATGATATAGCGCTTTTGGGACGAAAAGCCTCCCTAATCATCAGGTACCTTGTTGTACCTGAGCAACTGTAGCTTTACATCCGATGCAATGCAAAAATACCATTGTAACGTTCTACTCAAGAATATCCTATACATTATATCACAAACACATGTGAGAATACCAGTGGGTTCCTTTCTTTTCATTGCTTTCATGTTTTATTTTTTTAAATATATATATAAGGGTGGATTTACTTGTTAAGACAGATTTTGAATTGTTTGGTTGTTTTTTTAGGGGCAGCACTAATCGCCAGTGGATTTAATCTATTTTTAATTCCACACCGTTTACTAAGTGGTGGCGTATCTGGGCTTTCCATGTTAGTGGGTTATTTCACTCCATTAAACATAAGCCTCCTATACTTGCTCTTTAATATTCCTCTGCTGGCTGCAGGCTGGTTCCAGTTAGGCCGGAGATTTATTATTATGAGCATGTTGTCCGTTGTGTTTACAACCTGGTTCTTAACGGTGATTCCTGAGCATCTGGTGGCTACAGATATGCTGCTGTCCTCTGTATTTGGCGGAGTTCTTGTTGGGATTGGCTGTGGTATCTCCTTTCGTGCAGGAGGTTCTTCCGGAGGTTTTGACATCTTGGGTTCAATTATCACTAAATACCGTGATTTCCCGGTCGGTAATGTAGTGGTAAGTTTAAATGGACTAGTTATCCTGGCGGCCGCTTATCTTGACCAGAACTGGAATTTAGCACTTTCATCAATGGTATCTATATATGTAACAGGTAAAGTGTTGGATATGATTCATATCAGCCACTTAAAAGTAACCGTATATATTGTAACAAACCGTACAGATGAATTACTGCAACATCTGATAGGCCTTCAACGAGGTGTCACAAAGATTAAAACAGAAGGCGCTTATTCTCACGTTGAAAAGGACATGCTAATGACGGTAACAACCCGCTACGAACTTGCAGAGCTGCAACGTATCATCCGCACGACAGATCCTCAAGCTTTTGTAAATATTGTTGAAACAGTGGGTGTCATGGGCTCCTTCCGGAAAGACAAAATGAGGAAATAAAAATTCCTAGTATTGGAAAATGCACCAAACTCAGAATTATGATATATTATACACACGCAGAACCCTAACAATTTCATAAAGATTGAGATTTACCCCTCTTTTTTCCAAAGCACTTCGTTTTCCGATGAACACTGAATCTATTCAGAACTATCGAAAAAGGAAAGGGTGATTTTTGTGGAAATGGAAACGGTAAAACTGTCAGCAATCGTCATGAGGTGGTATCCTGATATGATGCCGTTTCTCAAACAGGACGAATTAAATTCAGTAATCGTTCTGCGAGACGGGCTAAGTATTCTGGAACCTGCAGATGCCATGGATATTATCCATTACAGCATCTGTGAACATCAGAATTCTGCGTATCTTCAATGAGCAAGCCGCAAGAGAAGTCTTGATAGTTGCCGCCTTGGGTTCGGCCCTGTTGCCGATTTAAGGCGGCATTTACTTTTTTCATACCGTTTCGAATCCATACATCTCGTTTATAAACAACAAAGGCGGTTTTTTATTCCCAATCTGAGCTAATATTGTTACAACACTGTTCTTTTTGGGAGCAACCGTTCCTATATAATTTAGGGGAAAGTACATAAAGGGAGAGAAAAACGAATGAACATCACCTGGGCTCTACTGATGATGGCCTTGGGAAGCGTAGGCGTACAACAGAACCAACATGACGCTGAAGTGGCGATCGCTTTGAAGTCCGCCATGAATCCCCCCATCATTGCACAACAAAACAACAATTCGAATGTAGCAACTCCAGCTCCAAGCGCTTCACCTGAAGCAACAAACTCAGAAAGTATGTTACACACCGATCCACAGCCAGATGCACCCAAAGTAAAAGGCATTTATGTTACCGCCTACAGTGCTGGTGGGGAACGAATGGAAAAGCTGCTTACATTGCTTGACCAAACCGAACTTAACTCAATGGTTATAGACATTAAGGACGATGCGGGTTATATCACGTATAAGACCGATAATGCCGACCTTCAGAAGCTTGGTAACCCTCAGCCTTTTATTGGAGATATCAGCAAGTTAATGGAACGTTTGAAGAAACATGATGTTTATCCTATCGCCCGGATTGTTGTTTTTAAAGATTCCATTCTTGCCAAGAAGAACCCGCAGATGTCTTTTGTTAATTCTGATGGCACTGTATGGAAGAATAAAGGCGGCGACAGCTTTGTTAATCCTTATAATGAAGATGTTTGGAAATACAATGTGGATATCGCCAAGGAAGCTGTTAAGCTCGGCTTCAAAGAAATTCAGTTCGACTATGTTCGTTTTCCGGAAGGATTCGAAAAACGCGCTGAAACCCTTAAATACACTAAAACCAGTGATTCACGCGTAGAAATTGTATCTAATTTTGTTAAATATGCCAAAGCAGAACTAGCTCCACTTGGTGTCCGTGTGTCCGTAGATATTTTTGGATATGCCGCATCTGCCCCTGCTGAGGGTATCGGCCAAGACTTTGTTAAAATATCCAAGAATGTGGATGTTATCAGTCCAATGGTTTATCCAAGTCACTATTCAACGGGATGGTTTGGCGTGAAAGAGCCCGACTTAGATCCTTACGCTACAATCAAAGGCTCCATGGTTGATACACATAAGAAGCTTGATCCACTGGGCAGCTACAAACCCGTTATTCGGCCTTGGATTCAAGACTTTACAGCAAGCTGGCTCGGAAGTGGTCATTATGTGAAATATGGTAAAAAACAGGTGGAAGATCAAATCCGCGCTTTGAAAGATGAGAATGTGGATGAGTTCCTTCTCTGGAACGCCAACAATCGCTATACAGCCGATGTTGATTACGAAAAACAATGAATACAGCCCTTATTATTTATAGCTGATCTGATATACGTATGCTAAAGACCCGGCGTCTGCCGGGTCTTTTAACGGAAACTTATTGAACTATTTAACCTATTCCATGAAAAATCATAAAGAATGAGGCACAGAATTATGATACAGACCACCTCTTTAAAACAAAAGGCAGGACAATTTTTTCATATTTTATTCCCAATCCTTGTTACACAAATTGCTTTATCCGCGATCACCTTCTTTGATACTAATATGTCCGGTAAATTCGGGACCGTCGATCTGGCAGGAGTTGCGATAGGAACTAGTCTTTGGATTCCAATCCAAACCGGTCTCAGCGGTATTCTTATGGGGATCACACCTATTGTTTCACAGCTCATCGGGAGCAAAAAAGATAAGGATGTCGCCTTTCAAGTCACACAAGGTATTTGGCTGTCACTAATTGTTTCGATCATCGTCTTGCTGATTGGCAGCTTTGCCTTGTCACCTATTCTTAATTTTATGAACTTGGAGCCTGGTGTAAGAGATGTTGCTTTCCGCTTCCTCAGTTCTATTTCGTTCGGAATTATCCCCCTGTTTGGATATACGGTACTTCGTAGCTGTATAGACGCTTTAGGGCAAACACGCGTATCCATGTGTATTACACTAATAGCTTTGCCTGTAAATGTAGGTTTGAACTATTTGCTCATCTTCGGGAACTTCGGATTCCCTCGTCTCGGGGGTGTTGGTGCAGGGGTAGCTTCAGCCATTACCTATTGGGTTATATTTGCCGTTGCTCTATTGTTCATATATCGTTCTCAGGCCTTTGTAAATCTCAGATTATTCCGTAATTTCTACTTCATATCGTTAAACAGCATTAAAGATTTGCTTAAAATCGGAGTACCCATCGGTTTCTCGATTTTTTTCGAAACGGCTGTCTTTTCCGCTGTAACCTTGTTAATGAGCCGATTTGATACCGTAACAATTGCCGCGCATCAGGCAGCAATTAATTTTGCAACAACACTCTATATGATTCCGCTCAGTATTTGCATCAGCCTTACCATCCTCGTCGGCTTCGAGACCGGGTCTGGCAGACAAAAGGATGCACGCCAATATGCCATAATGGGTATCGGGCTGGCGGCAATCCTTTCGCTGGCCACAGCTTTATTACTCTTGTTTGCCGGAAATCATGTAGCTGGTCTATATTCAGATGAACCCGATGTCATCTCGTTGATTCAGCATTTCCTGATCTATGCAATCTTTTTTCAAATCTCAGATGCAATTGCTACACCTACTCAAGGGGCGCTTCGCGGATATAAGGATGTTAACCCAGCCTTTATCATTTGTTTTATTGCCTATTGGGTAATTGGCTTACCTACAGGTTATGTACTTGCAACTTATACAGATCTAGGAGCATTCGGCTACTGGATTGGTCTTATCACCGGTCTTGCCATCGGTGCGACCCTGCTATTGTCTCGGCTTATCAAAGTTCAACGGCGTTATGCCGCACAATACACACAGGAACAACCACAGAGTTAACGATCCATATTACACAAAAAAGGAACAGTGCGCATCTCGCAGCTGTTCCTTTTTATATATAGCGTCGCTAATTATTGGGAAAGACGGGAAGCCAGCTCGTACAGCTCCAGGTCAAAGCCCTTTTTCGTATTTACAACGAGATCAATATCTGTAAGAGTTAATTCACCTTTGATGATACCACAAGCCTTGTCGGATTCACCTTCGATTAGCTTACGTACGGCAAAATCGCCAAGACGGCTAGCCAGATTCCGGTCTCCAGGAGTTGGTGTTCCACCACGTTGGATATGTCCGAGTACAGTAACACGTGCATCCAGAGAAGCATGACGGTCTTTCAGAGCTTGAGCCACATCTTCACCTTTGCCAACGCCTTCGGCAACAATTACGATACTGTGACGTTTACCTCTGATAAAGTTATCGCGCATCCGGTCAGCAACTTCATTCAAATCATACGGCATTTCCGGCACAAGAATTGTTTCTGCTCCGGAAGCCAGTCCAGCATGCAGCGCGATATCGCCACAGTGGCGTCCCATAACCTCTACAATCGAAGAACGTTCATGGGAGGACATAGTGTCACGCAACTTGTTAATAGCGTCTACAACAACGCCAACCGCTGTATCAAACCCGATAGTGTAGTCTGTGAAGGAGATATCGTTATCAATCGTACCTGGCAAAGCCATAGTCTTGATACCAAGTTTACTTAATTTGTTAGCTCCTTTATAAGAACCATCTCCACCGATAACTACTAGACCATCGATACCCAGTTCATTAAGGATATCCGCGCCTTTTTGTTGTCCTTCCGGTTTCGTGAACTCCAGACATCTTGCAGACTGCAGAACAGTACCGCCACGTTGAATAATATCCCCTACACTGCGAAGATCCATTGGGAAAATATCGCGATTCAGCAGACCTTGATAACCACGTTGCACCCCAAATACCTCAATACCGAAATAAAGTGCGCTTCTTACAACCGCACGAACAGCGGCGTTCATTCCCTGTGAATCTCCACCACTAGTCAATACTGCGATTTTTTGAATTTTAGACATTCTGTTGTTCCTCCTTAAAATTGTGCGAAGCCTGATACATCTTATAAAAACAACTTCGCGACATGGTTACAAAAAGCGTTTGCGTATCCAACGGCTGTTAGCGAAGAAGAACAGTCTTGTAAGCGGACTGCCTTTCATCAGGCTTTTAGATACAGAGCGAACTTCCCGCTGTTCGCTAACTTTGGGATCAGATAAATAAAGTGCCAGCAATCCCTCAATCACCATACGATGCATCGAAGACTCTGGAAGATTTCGAACATCCTTACGGGCCCACTCAACCATTGCAGCGATCCGACTCAGCATGGTATCTGTGTCATCATAATAATTGCAGAAATTAAGATCACCGCCTGCTCGGTCCTCTTCCTGATCAATCAGATAATCCAGCATAATGTGCAGACCACATACATGCGGAAAATACGCAGCTCGAATCGAAGCCGCAGAAGCTTGGTTCAGCTTCGGATCACATGCGGAAAGAAATAACATAAATACACCTAGTGTTGATCCCGTTGCAGCCGAAAACTCATTCCATTGCAGATGCGGCGCTCGACTGCCCTGTTCCTCCCACCACTCCTTCAGGGCTGTTTCCCTGAGTTCCGGGCGGATGTGCTTATACACTTGTAAATCTGTATAGAGCACAGCCAGTTCTCGAATCTCCGCTGCAGCAGCGGAATAACCTGGCAACAAAGAAATCATTTCTTGGCATTTACGAACCAGCCTGTACAAATATCCGCCGTCATTCTGTTCACTTCGAAGCGCATAATAATTACCTGGCTCAGCATTTGGATCAATAGCATCCAGCATAGATTGATGCAGCAGCCTGAAATCTGCAGGATCAAGCGAAGTACTGCGATCACATAAGTTGTCCAGATAATCACTGATAGTTTGATAAGCAACAATTAGCGGAATCAGTATATGTTTCATCGATAAATTGCCGGCGGCATAAATACCACCGCCTATGCAATGAAACTCTTTAGTTTCAATGCTGGCAAGTGCTTGCTTCCGGAGCTCGGGATCGGGAATCCCGTTCGCATCTTGGCGCCAGAAATGGAGACATTCTCTCACTTCCGGCAGCACGTACTTATAGACCCTGTTCATAAGTCCCAGTGGACCACGCGGGCTAAGGTAACGGCCTTGCTCTAATTCACTCAATGACAGTGCCTCCACATTGTTGTCTCCTTATCCAAATCACCACTTATTATAATATGATCAGGCGTATTTGTACAAACAACAAAATCACTTTCGTAAAATCATGAAAGATTCAGAAATACAGCAGTTTTTAAAAACATCTCCCCATTGCTTTATGCTATACTAGGCATATTTCAATTTCGGAGGAGTGCAATCCATGTTTTCAAAACGGACCGGCAGCCTTTACAGTGATCAAAACTGGCTGCGTTCCTTTCTCTTTACCATATATGGTACCAGCGTCCTTGTAGTATCCTACTTTCCTTTATTCTACACACATTTAGGGTTTAGCAGTTCTCAGATAGGCTACTTGTATTCCCTCGGCCCCCTTATCTCCATCCTATCCAATCTATTCTGGAGTATGATAAGCGATAAGTTAGGCACCGTTCGAAAGATCATGTTCATACTACTTGCGGGTCAATTAGTAACTGGTCTTCTATTAGCCAGAGCGGCCGAATTTTCATCTGTCATGCTTATTTTGTCCTTCTTCTACTTCTTCTATTACCCAGTTTTTCCGCTTGCCGATACAATGGCTATCAAAGTTGCCGAAAGGCACGGACGGAACTTCATTACCATTCGCGTTTTTGGCTCCTTAGGCTACTCTTTCTTTGCTCTAACCGTTGGCTATGCATTAAGAGCATTGGGCTCTACTTGGAGCTTGACCCTATGTATCATCATCATTATCGCTGCACTTTTAATTACCCTAGGTCTTAAGGATGTTAAGAGACCTGCTGTTATAGAAACAACGAATCAAGATAAGGACACAGCTGAAGCTGATAATAGCAAAAATGGACTTAAAGATATATTGTTGCAAAAAGAGGTGCTGTGGTTCTTCGGCTGTGTGTTTGTACTCGCGTTAGGCCATAGAATGAACGAAGCCTTTCTGACGATCAGTCTAAAACAACTAGGCGCAGGTGAGGAAATCATTGGCTGGGCATTGCTCGCGTCAGCTCTTAGTGAGATCCCTGTATTATTTATCCTCAGCAGATACGGCGACAAATTCAAAGAATTGCCCTTGCTGGCCTTGGGGAGTCTGATGTATGCTCTGCGTTTTCTTTTGATGTCCCTGGCGGATCATCCAGGCTCAATGATTGCCATTCAAGCCATGCACAGTATATCATTTGGTGTTTTTTATGTAACATCTGTCCGTTATATCACCCGGATTATCCCGGATCGCCTTCGGGCAACAGGTCTTGCCATTTTCACCGTCGTTTGGTCAAGTGCCTCTGGGCTGCTTAGCGGTACTTTTGGCGGCATTATTTATCAAGAGGCGGGGCGTTATATTTTTTATATAGTGGCTACGGGTTTCAGCTTGCTTGCTTTTGCAGGGTTTCTGGGACAGCATTTATTGAAATCCAACCTGGAGCCGATCAATTATTTCAGAAAAAAGAACAAAAAAGCCTCCCTATAATTAGGGTTGGTGTTATTCCATAATACAAAAAGGTCGTTTCACTCCCCTTCACTGGAGTGAAACGACCTTTTTCATTTAGGAGAACATCTATAGTGGGCGTAAAAAAACACAGTTCCCGAAAGAACTGTGTTCTGTAAGTTGGTAACCACTCTTGCAAGGGCTTGCCAAGTAAATTATATATTTGTAGCAGACAGCTTAACTGTCCTGCTGTTTCTTATAATTTTACTACGTTTTCAGCTTGCGGTCCGCGACTACCATCAGTGATGTCGAATTCTACTTCTTGACCTTCGTCCAAAGTCTTGAATCCTTCACCTTGAATTGCTGAGAAGTGTACGAATACATCTTCGCCGCCTTCTACTTGAAGAAAACCATAACCTTTTTCTGCGTTAAACCATTTTACTGTACCTTTCAATTGAACAACCTCCTAAAAATAACCGCCATATATGGCGTATAACTATAGTATACTGCAATCTTCTGTTCAAATCAATCAAACCCAACCCTTAATATATGATTTAATTTGCTTTTCCCTTCTCCAGTGCGTTATCATTGAGCCAAAAGCCAAAAATCGCCAGGGTGGTAATGATAATGATCAAAAAACATGAAATATACAAAACAGACAAATGGAATATGATGACGGTAGAAGTTCAAGGCCGCTACATTGTACTCCGCGAAATTTCCGATCAATGGGGAGAAGAAACACATACCTTCCTGAGTCGTCCAGCGATGATGCAATGGGTGAATAACCGCTTCAACAAAGAATCTTATAAAGACAATGAAGAAGAGTACAAAAACATCATTGCAGCTTTCAAACAGGTATAACAGGAAATGAATAACGAAAATCTCACGATTTATGTTGTCCTAGTCCTCTGTCTAGGCGCAGTATTAATTATGACCAAGGATCGTGTCCCGCCGAAACTAAAGCGGGGCATGGCCATGGCTGCGGTCGTAATGATTCTGTTTGCTTTCATCTTTGTTATTTATAGCTTGTTGGCATAACTACCATATAAAGAAGACTAAATATTAATAATCAGGACTTAGCAGGACATAATAAGCTGACTCTACTTTTCAAAGAGGAGGACGTCATGCCTATTACACTCAAGTCCATCCCTCTTCTACTTGTGCTCAGCTTGCTACCGGGTGAAATATCATCCACAGTATTGCCGAGGGAGATTATGCCTACTACATCTCATCATTCTAGGAGGGTTTCTATGGAACAATTATTGAAGAGAAGTGAAGTACCTGCTGAGAATCGTTGGAAGCTTGAAGATATATTTGCCTCTCAGAAGGATTGGGATGCAGAATATGCTGAAGCTAAATCACTGATCAAAAAAGCTGCTGATTTCCAAGGTAAACTTGATTCCGCAGAAGCTGTGAAACAATGTTTTGAGCTGGATGACAAGCTGTCCGTCTCCACTGAGCGACTCTTTGTCTATGCTCATATGCGTCAGGATGAAGACACTGCTAATCCTGAATATCAAGCTTTGTCCTCCAAAGCGAAGAAGCTTGGGATCGAAGCAGGCGAAGCCTTTTCTTTTGTAACCCCAGAAATCTTGGCACTGCCTATTGAGAAGCTGGATCAATTTATTGCTGATCCTGAACTGTCCGCTTACACCTTCACTTTAAAAGAGATGAAACGTGAGAAAGCGCATGTATTGTCCAAGGCTGAGGAAGCTCTGCTTGCCCAAGTTGGAAACCTAGCACAAGCGCCTCAGAATATTTTTAGTATGCTGAACAACGCAGATCTGAAATTCCCTAAGATTAAAGATGAAGATGGCAAAGAGGTCGAGCTGACTCACGGCAACTATATCAAGTTCTTGGAAAGCTCCGATCGCGAGGTTCGCCGAAATGCTTTTAAAGCAGTCTATGACACCTATCGTAAGCAAAAAAACACCATCGCAGCAACGCTTAGCGCCAATGTGAACAAAAACGTCTTTTTCTCACACGTCCGCAAGTATCCATCTGTAATGGAAATGTCTCTTTACGGTGATAACATTCCAAAAGAGGTATACACCAACCTGATCGATACGATTCATGAGAGTCTTCCTTTAATGCACCGTTACATGAAGTTGCGTCAAAAGCTGCTTGGTGTGGATGAGTTACATATGTATGACCTATTTGCACCACTAGTAGATGAATATAAGCTGGATATCACGTACGAAGAAGCGAAGAAAATTACCAAAGAAGGCCTCAAACCGCTGGGTGAAGATTATCTGAATGTGCTGCAAAAAGGCTACGACAATGGCTGGATTGATGTCTATGAGAACGAGAATAAACGCTCTGGAGCTTACAGCTGGGGCCCTTATGGCACACACCCATACGTCCTGCTGAACCATAACGATAATCTGAACAGTATGTTTACTCTGGCACATGAGATGGGTCATGCTCTACACTCTTATTTTTCAGACAACGCTCTGAACTATCGGGATGCACAGTATACCATTTTCCTTGCAGAGGTTGCTTCAACTACCAATGAAGCTTTGCTTATGGATTATCTACTCAAAAAGTCTACAGATCCTAAGGAAAAAATGTATCTGCTCACTTACTATGCCGATCAGTTCCGGACAACGATTTTCCGGCAAACAATGTTCGCAGAATTCGAAAAGATCATTCATCAGCGTGTTGAAGAGGGCGATTCGCTTACCCCACAAGATCTTTCGAGTATCTACTACGACCTGAATGTCAAATACTACGGCAAAGAAATGGTTGTGGATCAGGATATCGAGATGGAATGGGCACGAATTCCGCATTTCTATAACAGCTTCTATGTTTACAAATATGCAACAGGCTTCTCGGCAGCGACTAGCTTTGCCAAACAAATCCTTGAAGAAGGTAAACCGGCGGTAGATCGTTACCTCGGCTTCCTGAAGAGCGGTGGCAGTGATTACTCCATCAATATTTTGTCAAAAGCAGGCGTTGATATGTCGTCTCCTGAGCCGATTCGCGAAGCGATGAGTGTGTTCGAAAGTGTTATCGAGCAAATGGAACAGTTGACCAAATAAGGCAGAGAGCTTAGTATTACATTAATCCCTTGCCCTATCTGGGCAGGGGATTTTATATTGTTATATCCCCCTGAGGAGGAAGAATTCAATGAGAATTCAATGGTCACTAATTGCGGGTCTAATCTTC
The DNA here is from genome assembly GCF_037963265.1 of Paenibacillus sp. FSL H7-0943. Taxonomy (NCBI): domain Bacteria; kingdom Bacillati; phylum Bacillota; class Bacilli; order Caryophanales; family Paenibacillaceae; genus Paenibacillus; species Paenibacillus sp. FSL H7-0943. The sequence continues at coordinate 2,347,452 of NZ_CP150148.1, read as the reverse complement.
GCGCTGCTAACCGCCATATTCGCAGTCATCAACGTTGATCCCGTTCAAGTCAATTTCGGTTTTGATGTGGTTAATATACCACTTATACTCGTTATTCTTGGCTGCGCGTTAATTGGCGGAATCATCGTGGGCTCTTACGGCATTTTTCGTCAATACAAACTACAAAAGCAAATTAAAAGCTTAACTGCTGAGCTTACCAAGCTTCGTGATGCCGACACTTCACTGGATTCTTTTAACACAGACAATGATGGCTTAACAGGAGGGCTTAACTAATGATTACCATTCAACCTAATGAAGACTACATACTTTCCATCCTAAAAAAATTACTCGACACCCCCAGCCCAAGCGGTTTCACCGCACAGGTAATGACACTAGTTGCTGAAGAAGCAGCTGCGCTGAACGTACCTTTAAGCTGGAATGAAAAAGGCGGCGTAATTCTTAACGTCCCTGGCCTAGATCCCTCTCGTACTATTGGCATCAGCGCTCACGTGGATACACTTGGTGCCATGGTCCGCTCGATTAAAGCTAATGGTACACTGCGTCTGACCTCTGTGGGTGGCTTCGCCATGCACAGCATTGAGAATGAATACTGCACGATCCATACCCGTAGCGGCAAAACTTATACAGGAACCATCTTAACCAGCCATCCATCTGTTCACGTATATCCAGACGCTCGTGACTTCAAACGATCAGAGGAGAACATGGAAGTACGTATTGATGAGCTGGTATCTTCTAAAGAAGACGTACTCAAGCTTGGCATTTCCGTCGGAGATTTCATTTCTTTCGATGCACGTGCAGTGATTACGCCTAGCGGTTACATTAAATCCCGTCATTTAGATGACAAAGCAAGCGTGGCTGCCCTTCTCGGATTGCTGGAAAGTATTAAACGTGAAGGCTGGAAACCTCTCCACAACCTTTCTTTCCTCATCTCTAACTACGAGGAAGTGGGACATGGTACAGCTTGGATTCCTGGTGAAATCAATGAAATGATTGCCGTCGATATGGGCGCCATGGGTGATGATCTCAGCTGTAAAGAAACCGATGTATCCATCTGTGCTAAAGACTCTTCCGGCCCTTACGATTATGTTATGACAGGTCGTTTGATTGAACTGGCAGAAGCACTAGCAATTCCTTATGCCGTTGATATTTATCCTATGTACGGCTCCGATGCTTCCGCAGCGCTCAGAGGCGGAAACAATATCCGTGCAGCATTGATTGGCCCAGGTGTACATGCCTCTCACTCCATGGAACGTACGCATAAGCAAGCTGTAGTGAACACTGCTAAGCTTCTCGCTGCTTATGTGGGGACAAACTGAGGGTAGCTCTGGCAAGCTGAACCAGCTCTGGAGGCGCAGACAGGGACTTATCGTCTCACTTCTGGTGTTATTGATAGTGGGGTTAGCGCTATCGTTGTTTCTGGTATTTAGAAATCATAAGGAAGATCCCTTTAAAGGTCTTCCTCACGCCTATAGCTTTTTGGAAACAGTGAGTACAGATAACGTGCAGCTCTATATGATGTCACTTTCACCTGAGGATATTAAGCTCAGGGCCGCGGGTGTCCCTTTACGGCAAGTTAATGCATATGGGATTAACGGTGGTTTTTTCTATCAAGATGCGCTTTTATCCATGGCTATCATGAATGATACTCCAGTCAACGGAGCCCAGAAGGGTTATGGGTCTGGCTGGTTCAATGCTAAATACGCACGTGGAACCCTTGTCTGGGATGGTGCCAGCCGTAGCTTCTCCGTACAGGTTGTCTCTTCTGGAGAAGAATTGAAGATTACTGATCGCCAGCATTATTTTGCGCAAGGTGGCATTAGTATGAATCTGGGACACGAAGACTTATGGGAAGCGGCAGTAGCTGAAGAGCATCTTCCTTACGCTGATGAGAAACGCCTGCGCTCAGGCATGGTGTATGACAACACAGGAAAGCTCTGGCTGATTGTTACCCCAACGCTCTCAACAGCGGCAGAGTTCCGTTCAGCGATCCTCCAGACAGTTCCTGCTAAGGGTCTGGAAGGCATCTTCTTGGACGGAGATGGCTCTTCCCAGATGAATGCGAAGGAAATCATTGTACCCGGCGATTCTCGGTCTGTAGTACAAATGATTGCTGTGGACGGAACGAAATAAATAAGTAGAAAAATAAAAGAGTAGAATTCTCCAATTAGTGGAGGATCCTACTCTTTTTTTGTTTATTGGTGGTTCACTTGTTCTTCAACAGACACTGCCGGAATTTCCGGTGGTCATCACTTTCGGCTGGTGCTTACGGACCCAGAAGGCGTTATTCGCAAATTATTAGCCTTTGGAGCATTCTTTCGGACCCAAGCGACGTTATTCACGCAAAAAAGGAACGTATTGGGTGCTTTTAGTGTCAATAGCGACTGTGGTGTCCGTTAACATTCCAAATGGGTTATAATGCTGCGTTTAAGGTCAGCTGTGTCCGGGTAGTGATTTGTAAGAATCACTGTGATTTAAAAGCCAGCCTCAATCCCAGACTTGCTCCAGTTTATCTGAATAATAAGAAATGGCCTTACTGTAACTTCTTATCCCTTCATCCGCAGAGGTTTCTGCCAACAGCTTAAGCAGCAGCTCCATCGCTTGACTATGCTCTCCAAGATTGTGCAAGGTCATGGCTAGGAACGCCGGAAATTCCTTATTCTCCGGGTACTCCTGAACAGCCTGCATCAGAAGACCTTTTGACTTCTCGTATTCTCCGAGTGTCCGGTAGGTGCTGCCCAGTCCCAATAGAGCGCCAACTCTCTGCTCAGAAGGTAATCCTAACGCCAAGCTTTTCTCATAAAAGGGTACTGCCGCCCGCTCCAAACCCAGCACATCATGCGTCCAGGCCAATTGATATAGAAGTTCAGCGTCCCCAGCATTCTGCTCATATAGCTCAAACAGCATCATTTGGGCTTCTTCCGCTTTACCAGCGTTGCGTAGGGCTACGGCAGCTTTAAGTTTATCTTCCACACAGAGCCCTCCCCTATTTTCATTCAAAGCTATCCAACGGGTTTAAGCCTTACCAGCGATTTTCTCCGCAAGCTCGTTCAGATAGGTCCAGCGTTCCATAAGACGCTCCAGCTCTGCTTCGGCTAGGCGTTGCTCCTCTACTAGCTCCTGCAGCCTTCCAGAGTCAGCAAAAGCCGCCTCCATCTGTACACTAATATCCGTCAAACGTTGCTCTGCAAGCTCAATTTGCTCATCAATGCCCTCATATTCACGCTGTTCCTTGAAGCTGAATTTGAGTTTTGTTTTGGGAGCCGTTGAAGCTGCAGGGTTGCTGGCAGTGTCCGCGGCCTCTTTTTGCTTTGAGCTTCCTTCTTTGTTCGGTTCTCCAATGCGTGACGGTACATTTTTGGCCAGCCATTCTTCATATTCCGTATAATCGCCAACGTGAATCCGGATATCGCCATTTTCAAAAGCAATCAGCTTATCTATCGTACGGTCCAAGAAATAACGGTCATGGGATACGGTAAAGACGACACCCGGAAATTCATCCAGATAATCTTCCAAAACAGCCAATGTGCCGATATCCAAATCGTTCGTAGGTTCATCCAAAAGCAATACGTTAGGCGCTCCCATCAATACACGAAGCAGATACAAGCGTCTTTTTTCGCCACCAGACAGCTTGGAGATCGGTGTCCACTGCATCGCAGGAGGGAACAAGAAGCGTTCCAGCATTTGACCAGCCGTAATCACACTGCCGTCTGCTGTCCGTATCACTTCTGCTTCTTCCTTCACGTATTCAATGGCACGCATACTGTCATCCATATCCTGATGCTCTTGTGTAAAGTAACCAAGCTTAACCGTAGCGCCAAGCTGAACTTCACCTTTATCGGGTTGCAGCTGACCTGCAATCATATTTAAGAGTGTGGATTTGCCGCTGCCGTTCGGGCCGACGATGCCCACTCTATCCTGGGGTACAGCGATATAGCTGAGATCTTTGATTAGCTGACGACCATCCAACGCTTTCGACAGGTCATTAATTTCAATGATCTTGCGACCTAAACGTGTAGAAGCCACAGAGATATCCAATGAACCGTTCGAGCTGCTTCCCGTACTCTCTTTCAGCTTCTCGAAGCGGTCGATTCTTGCCTTCTGTTTTGTTGAACGGGCTTTGGCACCGCGACGAATCCAAGCCAGCTCTGTACGCAACAGATTCTTACGCTTCTGTTCGGCAGAGGCTTCTCGTTCTTCTCGATCGGCTTTAAGCTCTAGAAACCGTGAATAGTTAGCTTCATAACGATAAAGCTGGCCACCATCTAGCTCTAGCATGACACTAGCCACACGCTCCAGGAAGTAACGATCATGCGTCACCATCAAAAGAGCGCCGCGCCGTTTCTGCAAATATTGCTCCAACCAAGCCACGGAATCCGTATCAATATGGTTGGTAGGCTCATCAAGAATCAGCAGTTCAGAGGGGGTAATCAGTGCAGCTGCCAGAGCCACACGTTTACGTTGTCCACCAGAAAGTGTGTCCATTAACGCATCAAACTTTAAGATGCCTAGCTTGGTAAGCACGCTTTTGGCTTCACTCTCCAAATGCCATGTTCCCGCAGCGTCGATCGCCTGCCCAATCTTTACTAGTTTTCCTTCCAGTTCAGCATTACCAGGCTGCTGTTCAAGCTGGGACATAGTCTCCATATACTCACGCATGGTAGCAAGGTCTGGATCATCCCCGGCGAACACTTGCTGCAAAACTGTATTCATAGGATCATAAGGAGGATTCTGCGCCAAATATTGTACTCTTACATTATTCCCGATGGCAATTTGTCCACCATCCGGAGTATCCAGACCGGCAATAATCCGTAAAAAGGTTGATTTACCCGTTCCATTCACACCGATTAAGCCAATTTTATCCCGATCGTCCATACCAAATGAAGCGTCGCTAAAGAGTACTTTCTCGCCATAACTCTTGGAAAGATGTTCCACGGTCATAATATTCATGCTATTTCCTCGCTTGCCTTATATTTTCATAAAACCGGCCCGCATCTAACCAATGCTATTTATCCGGTCTATCATCCTATCCAAAATTCAGGTGATCATGGCCCCTCTAATAAAAAGACCAGCAGCGAAATCAGCGCGTTTATACGCGTCCTCCTCCGTAAAAGACGGATCAAATAAAATATCCATCTTCAAACGATCCAGCATCCCTATGTAGGACTGTGCCATAAGCTCAGGCTCGGATGCTCCACCTTCTAATAATACCTTGACCACATCTTGCATGTATTGCTCCATAAATTGAGTCATATACGCCACTAATTCAGGATTATTGTTAGGGGCACGGAAAAAGAGCTTCGTATGCCGCTTGCGTTCATAATAATAATTCAAGTGATGTTTAGCAATGATCGAAAGTTTACCGGCCAAAGTATCACTAGCCTTCAGCCTTTCCTGTAATTGCAGGAGAAACCCCTCACAATCGCGGCGCGTCACTGCCATGAATAATTCTTCCTTGCTCTTGAAGTATAAATAAACGGTGCCCTTTGCTATCCCGGCTTGCTCCGCCACTTCCGACATCTTCGTTTCGTAAAATCCACCTGAACCGAAGAGCTCGTATGCGGCATCCAGAATAGCAGTATGTTTTTGATTGGATGCGCTACTCATCGGTCCCTCCCTAAACTGTGCCGTTCAAAGCTTAAATTCAAATGCTAAATGATCATGCTCAGCAGTAAGGCAGCTGCACCGCCGAGGATAGAGCTGATGGCATTGACTGCGTCATTGCTCATCCACTTCCAGCCTCTTGCGTGTACAGCTGGAGCCCCACAATGCTGTGAACCTTCCACTTCGCGGCCGCATACGGTACAGCGGTTCATCTGCTGCACGGTTGCACCAAGGATAGAGTCGGCAAAGGCGCCGACTAATCCTCCGGCAAGTCCTGCTAGGGTAAGCAGCACGAAAGAGTGATCCGGCATGCCGGATATCATACGCAGCAGCCAAGCTGACGCACCGATGAGTGCACCTCCTGCTGCTGCCGCCAGCGTACCCAAGCTGGATACACCGCCCGAAGCTCCGGCAGGAAGAACTTTACCCGTAAGGACAGAACGAGGCGGTTTCTTGCTCAGTGTTCCGATCTCCGTAGCCCATGTATCCGAGGTTACTGTAGCCATTACACCAATAAATAGGAACCCCCATAGCTCATTCGGGAAGATCGCATTCAGAAAAACCAGAACCATGCCAAGTCCACCGTTAGCAAAAACCTGCCCGGCATCGCGGCGGCCCGTCTTAGCATACGTCAGCTCTAATTCTGCTTTATTATCATGATGAAGTTTGGACAGCAGGCTTGAAGTGATGAAGAAGATCAGCAATATCCCAAACCAAAAAGCATTTCCGGCACCAAAATAAATAGTGCCCATCACTACCGCGGCAATCATGCCAGAGAGACTTAAAGACTGCTTCCAATATGCCGCTCCCGCAACAATCAAAGCGCCTAAAGCGCCAATAACCCACTGCATAGATTCATCTCCAACAGATCTATTAACCGATCAGGCAAGTCCCCATCAGCTTGTCGCCCCAGTACAGCTCGAAAGCGTCGCCAGCTACAGTAGGACCCACGCCTGCCGGAGTACCTGTAAATATCACATCGTCTTTCCCTAACCCGTAGCGCTCGGCGATAAAATCAACAATTTTTTGAAGTGAAAAAATCATGTTTTTAACATTGCCGCGTTGTACTTCCACCCCATTTTTCACCACTGTAAAATCAGTTCCCTCCAGCTCTTCCTTATCTGGAAACGCTATGTAAGGGGTGAGTGGTGCGGCATTTTTAAAGCCTTTAGCTGGCGTCCACGGCAAACCTTTCTTCTGCAGATCATTATGCACATCACGCAGCGTGAAATCCAGTCCCAGTGCCATTACATCTACCAGATCCTCCACGCTCATGCCTGGTGTATAATCACGTGCAATACGCAGTACAAGTTCACCTTCATAATGAATCTGACCCGCATCCTTTGGCAGCTTAATTACTGCTTTATCGAGGGAAACAGCCGCATGTGAGGGCTTCATGAAGATGAGCGGCTCAATGGGCACATTGTTACCCAATTCCTCCGCGTGTAGCTTGTAGTTGCGTCCAACACAATATAGATTATTAACAGCAGCGCACATAAACAGTCAGCTCTCTTTCCCATCGATTTGGATTATTTATACCTTCAGAAAGGTGTCGCCCCATATATCCGGGCGGTTTGTACAGATCATTATATCAGAATGCATGTCGGCTAAGCGACGCATCTCTTTCGCTTTGTTCACAGTCCAAGCCATAATTTCCACCCCACGCTCGGACAAAAGCTTAGCCAGTCTAGGATTCAGACGCGAGAAGCTAATCGAAAGTAAAGAGCAATCCAGTTCATGCAGCCTGCGTGCAGGATTGCCAAATCTGGAATCAAAGATCAATCCGGTACGAAAACGGGGATCAATTTCCTTGACTTTTTTTAATGCTCCAGTATCAAAAGAGGTCAAGATCACGTCGTCCCGCATACCTTTTGCAGAAATAAGATCCGTCACCGTCTTCTCAATGCCAGGATACATATCTCCCACTGTTTTCAGTTCAATATTCAGACGCAATCTTCCAGAGGCTAGTGACAGCACCTCTTCCAAAGAAGGCACCCGCTCGCCCTGAAAAACACGCCCTTTCCAGCTCCCCGCATCCAGACGCCGGATATATTCCCAGTCCATGTTCTTTACTTTGCCATGACCATTGGTCGTCCGGTCCAACGTATAATCATGAATGACAACAGGAACGCCGTCTTTGGAGAGCTGGACATCAATTTCCATCCAGTGCACAAAGGGCATGGCAATCGCCATCCGAATGGCTGCCAATGTATTCTCTGGAGCTTTACCGGAAAACCCTCGATGGGCTACACACAAATTGTTCATCATAAGGACCTCCCAGGAACCCTATTTGGTAACTTGAGTGACTTTACCGTCGCTGCCGATCTTTACCCGTCCTGCGGATAGAGCTTCTACTCTTTTTAACAAGAGCTTTCCATCCACTTCGTTCATTGGCACAGGCTGTGCTAGCTCGGCTTTCATAGGCTTCAGCTTTAAGGAGCATTGACCTTTTACACTACATTCCGCCTGAAAAACCGCAGTTTCCCAAGTGGCAGGCACTGTAGATCTCGTAAAAATAAAATTCCCGGTGCTGTAGGCAATCCATTTGCCCTTGTATGGCTCCACGCCTTGCAACACATGTGGATGGCCGCCAATGACAAGATCGGCTCCTGCATCGATAAATCTATGGCCCAGCGACTGTTGCGTTTTATCATATTGTTCTACCCGTTCTTTACCCCAATGGACCACTACGACCACCAAATCGGCTTTCTTTTTGGCTGCAGCAATAGCCTTCAGTCCTTCTGCACTATCGTATACGGAGGCAAGCCCCGGCTTATTTTTCCCTGCCATCCAATCCGACGCAGGAATCACCCGGGTGAATCCCAGCAAAGCGATCTTAATGCCCTTACGTTCAAAATATTGCGCCGAATATGCTTCTTTACTGTTAAGCCCCGCACCCACATAAGGAATTCCTCTTTCAGCAAGGTGGTTAAGGGTATCCCGCAAGCCTTGCTCTCCTTGATCAAGCGTGTGATTATTCGCCATATTTACTGCGTCCACACCCGCTGACTTAAGCGCATCCAGAGCGAGTGGTGATCCTTTGAATACAAATTGCTTATTAGTGGCACTTACGCCACCTGTGGTCACTGGAGTTTCCAGATTCAAGATCGTAAGATCATCTTTCTTGAACAGACCCTCCAATGCGGCATACGAATAATCATAACCTTTCTTCTCCAGCAGTTCTCCAGCTTTCCCGGAAAATATAACATCTCCACCAAAATTCAAAGTTACCGTCTTACCAGACGCGTTATCATCTGACGGCAGACCAGACACTGCATCATTATTTGCTGCTTCCGAGCTATCCTCATCCTTCGCAGGGGTCGCTGTCGCTTCAGGAGCTTGTGTTTCAATAATCTCTTCGGGCTCCTCCTGCGGTGTAGGCGTTGGCTCTGGAGTTGCCGTAGGAGAAGGGCTTGGCGTCTCTGTAGCTTCAGGCGTTGCAACTGCAACCACCGGAGGTGCTGTCTGAGGCTGATCACTACTCTCTGGTATAGGCGTAGCTGTCGCTTCTGCTACCGGAGGCGGTGAGGCGCTTTTCTTGTCAGGGTCATTCGTAAAGCTATAAGTCAATAACACGGTAATCATCAAAAGAAGACCTGCATTGATCCAAGCCCAGGCCGTTCTGCGCTTGCGTTTGCTCTTATGTTTGTTCTTTTGTCTAGAACGCGATCGCGGCGGATACATGGTTTCTGTGATCTCCTCTACTCTCAAATTGTTTTTATTATAGCATATCTATCACAGCACCCTACAAATAAGAGAGTCGATAGAAATAGAAAATTTTACTAACTAAAGAAAAACAGTGAAGCGCCTCATGCTTCGCTTCACTGTTTTATTTAGTCATCGTACTCACATTTCATTCATTAGCTGTTTAGCAACGCTTTCCGCAATAAGCTTGGACTGCTTGATGCAATCTGGCATTGCTATGCCATTAAATCCGGCGCCAATGACATACACACCAGGAAGCGAAGCCGCTAAATCTTTGCGGAATTCGGTAATATTATCAAGATGTCCTATAGGATACTGCGGCATGGAATGCTCTAAGCGGGTGATTTCCGTAAATATTGGTTTCGCAGTAATGCCCATGATCTCTCGTAAATCTTTAAGCACAAGCTCCGTCAAAGCCTCATCAGGCAGCTGAACATTCTGTTCATCACCAGAACGACCCACATAACAGCGTAAAAGCACCTTATCATCAGGAGCCGTATGCGGCCATTTCGTAGATGTCCATGTGCAGGCAGTAATATTTCGCCCTTCTTTACGAGGCACAAAAAAACCTGATCCATCATATTCGTTAACAATATCCTTTTTGTTAAAAGCCATGACTAGATTCGCTACTGAAACATAATCCACCGCTTCCAGCGCCGTAACCTCCATATGGGGACGAAGTAAGTCAGCAGCCGAAAAGTTAGGCGTAGTGATATATACATCATCCGCAAGCAACCGTTCGCCATTCTCCAGCTCTACCTCATAAATAGAAGGACTCCCAACAGCCTGAATAGAAACTACGTTAGATTCCGTCCGTTGTTCTACATCATGCAGCTCATAAATCAGACTATGCACGAGACTTTGCAGCCCTTTGCGGAACGTCAAGAAGGTACTCTGTGTAGTACCTTCCTGTGCCTTTTTATTCTTTCGCCCTGTGCGCATTCCACGAATAAGACTGCCGTACTGTTGTTCTAATTGTCCAAATTGCGGAAAAGTAGCATGCAGGCTAATTTTTTGTATATCTCCGGCGTACATGCCAGAGAGGAGTGGCTCGGTTAAGTTCTCCAGCACTTCAGACCCTAGACGGCGCTCAATAAGCTCACCAAGCGATTCGTCTTCATCATTACGCCGCGGAGGAAGAATAAAATCCATCATCGCACGTATTTTGCCCCCAAACGAAACTAACCCACTTGATAAAAAAGGTTTCAGTTCGGTAGGGATACCGAGTACAAGACCGTTTGGCAAAGGATTAAGCTTGTCCCGCTGCAAGATATATCGCTTCTTAGCAAGAGGGTTAGTGGATACCAGCTCGTGATCCAATTCCAATTCCTTAGCCAGCTCGCACATCTCCGCCCTTTCCGCCAGAAATGAATCCGGTCCCTTTTCAATCACAAAACCATCGCGATGTAAGGTTTCAATCTTTCCACCGAGGTTTTTCTCTTTCTCAAGCAAGACAATATCAGGCTTAATACCCGCTTCTTTATAAAATTTACGAATATAAAAGGCGGCGCTGAGTCCGCTCAGCCCTCCGCCTATGATAACAATTTTTCTTGTGGGGCCAATCATGATTGAGCGGCCTTCATCTGCTCCAGTCGTTTACGAATTACATCGCTCAATACAGACATATATGCGGGATCACTATTCAGTGAGTCAATCCGCATAAGACGCATATCAAGCTCTGCAGCTACGGCTGTTGCCTCAATATCGAGATCGTACAGTACCTCTAAATGATCGGATACGAATCCGATAGGGGCCACCAATACGTATTCCACCTGTTCTTTACTAAGCTGTTGCAGCGTGTCCAGAATATCTGGACCAAGCCACGGTTCAGCTGTGCGGCCAGCACTTTGCCAAGTAAACTGCCAGTTGGTTACGCCTGCTTGAGCTGCAATTGCCTGCGAAGTTTCCAGCAGCTGATCCCGATATGGATCACCCATAGCCAGAATACGTTCTGGAAGACTATGAGCGCTGAATAATACGCGAATCTCATCACGGGTCGCACCTGCTTCAATATATTGATCCAGCTTCGCCGACACTCTTTGGCTTAACACATCGATCAATTCAGGATGCATATGGTAACTCTCCACAAAACCCATGTCAATCTTGCATGCATCAGCCTTTTCCTGCGCACGCTTGATGTAGCTCCCTACACTCATACTGGAATAGTGTGGCGCCAAAACAATACCCACTGCTTGAGTAATGCCATCCTTCGCCATAGCCTCCACGCCGTCCTCAATAAAGGGACTGGCATGCTTCAAGCCTTGATAGCAGACAAATTCAACATCTGCTCCCGCTTTATCCGCATTTAATGCTGCTTGTAAAGCTTCTACTTGCCGGTCTGTATTCTCCCGCAGTGGGAATACCCCCCCGACGATTGCTTCATAACGGTCGGTTAACTCTTTAAGCTGCTCTGCTGTTGGCGGGTTCCCCCGTCTAATATGCGTGTAATAAGCTTTAACATCTTCTAGGCTCTTAGGAGTGCCATACGACATGACGAGAACACCTATTTTTACTGTCACGGATTCCGTCCCCTTTACAATTTAATAGCGTGGAACAAATAAATTCTTATATTTTTACGAACGTTGCTTAGCCGTTTCTTGTAATACTTCCTGAGAATAAGCGTGAATATACTCCGTCAATTCTCTAAGTTTGTCTAATGAGGCCTCCGGGAATAATCCATGGCCCAGATTGAAGATATAACCTGGCTCAAGCACCCCTTCATCGATCAGTGCTTTCGCGCGTTCTTTCAAGAGGTCCATCGGAGCTGTAAGCAAATATGGATCAAGATTTCCTTGAATCGCAAATTTATTGCCTATTCTGCGTCGGCCTTCAGTCAAGCTAACTCGCCAATCCAGCCCGATTACGTCTGCTTGAAGCTTCGTAAGGCTTGGCAGCAATTCTCCAGAGCTTACGCCAGGAAAGTATATTTTAGGTACATCAAGATCAGATAATTCGGAAAAAATACGAGAAACCGTCGGCAGCACGTACGTTTCAAAATCGCGTGGAGCAAGCGCACCAACCCAACTGTCGAACAATTGGAAGGCTTTGCCTCCACTCCGCACATGACTTCGGAGGTAAGTGATAATCATATCGCCTAGCTTGTCCATCAGCATTTCCCAGACACGGGGTTCACTGTACATTAGCTCTTTCGTACGGATATATCCTTTGGAAGGTCTACCTTCGATCAAATAGCTGGCAATTGTAAACGGCGCGCCTGCAAAAGTGATCAAAGGAACGTCCAGTTCCTTATCCAGAATAGCAATCGTTTCCAAAATGTGGCTCAGATCACCCTCCACATCAATGGGTTTTAGTCTCTCCACATCAGCTGCACTACGGATCGGATTCTCAATCACTGGACCGATATCCTTAACGATATCGAATTTCACTCCGATTGAAGCAACTGGATTCATAATGTCGGAATACAAAATGGCCGCATCCACACCCAGCTTGCGAACGGGCATCATGGTTACTTCTGCCGCCAGCTCAGGCTGCTTGCAGATTTCAAGCAACGAATACTTTTCCTTAATTTTACGGTACTCGGGATCATAACGGCCGGCCTGCCGCATGTACCATACGGGAACGTGCTCCGTGTCCTGCTTTCTGCAGGCGCGGATAAAAGTGTCATTGTAGGTCATGATAAGATCTCCATTATATTTTATTAGATTTTTTTTAATCGGCATATCTACTATTATGCCCTTTTTAAAAGCTTGTAACAACTAATACGAAGGGTTTGGAATGACAATCCTATGACATTACTATGACATGTGTTGCACACATGAAGCTGCAAAAAATGATATACTGATAAAATGGCATTTTTTCCGTGAATCATATATTCTCTGAAATTCTTTGAAAGGATGTGAAAGCACTATGAAGAAATGGGAGACCTGGAAGGTCAACCTCTTAGTGCTTTGGTTCGGGCAATTTTTGGTGAATGCTGGAATGACAATGATTACACCCTTCCTGACCTTGTACCTTGCGAAGGATCTTGGTGTCCAGGGTGAACATGAAATTGGAATCTGGGCGGGACTTATTTTTGCCGCAAACTTCTTAACCTCTTTCATATTCCAGCCATTATGGGGCAAGCTTGCAGACAAATATGGACGCAAAATCATGTTGCTGCGTTCCAGCTTTGGGATGGCTATTGTCATGGTATTAATGGGCTTCGCACAATCCCCTTTACAGCTGCTCCTGCTCCGTCTCTTAAACGGTACAATCTCTGGCTTCAATCCCGCCTCCATCGCACTGGTGTCAGGTACTACCCCCAAAGAACGTATGGGCTTCTCCATGGGATTGATGCAATCAGGATCTGTTGCAGGGACAATTCTAGGGCCACTGATTGGTGGCTTACTTGCCGATTTAATCGGATTTCGGCCGATTTTTTATGTCGTTGGAGCCTTGCTCTTTATCGCCTCTCTGCTGGCATTATTTCTTGTTAAAGAAAAATTCGACCGCGCTGAAGCCGCACAAGAGCCACAGGTTTCTGTACTCGCAGGCTTGAAGGAATTAATCAAAATCCCTCAGCTTCCAGCTCTATTCGGTGTAACCTTTCTGCTGCAATTTGCAATGATTAGTCCTATGGCCTTGTTGCCACTTTATGTAGAAAAATTAAATGGACCCGCTGAGAATATAGCCTTCTTGGCCGGGATGGTCAGTGCGGTTACAGGGATCTCCAATATGCTGGCTTCGCCCTTGCTTGGGAAGCTAAGTGACAAAGTCGGCGCACATCGTATTCTGACCTATGCGTTAATTGGCGCTTCACTCTTCCTAATTCCGCAGGCATTCGTAACTAGCGTCTGGCAGCTGATTATAGTCCGTTTCCTAATGGGAGTCTTCATGGGCGGACTGTTGCCCAGCGTTAATGCGCTTATCCGCTCCTATACCCCTGACGGAAAAGAAAGCCGCGCATTCGGCTTCAACAGCAGTACATTGGCGCTAGGCAATATGCTGGGAGCTATCTTGGGCGGCTTTCTATCAGGTTACATCGGAATTGAGGGGCTTTTCATTATATCCGGCTGCTTGCTGCTGGTTAATACGATTTGGGTTCGATTGAAGCTGTACAAAGTAACAACACCGCGGTTATTTCGCTAATCAGCTATTTGACCATCGCTAGTGCCAGTCCATCATAGGCAGGCAGACATGTACTGATAAGACGTTCATCCGTAGCGATCATCTCATTGAAGTGGCGCACAGCCAGGATGGCAGGACCATTTCTATCTGTATTTAAGGTCCGTCCACGGAGAAAAATATTATCACCCGCAATGATCGCTCCTGGATTGGCCAGCTTGATGGCATATTCCAAGTAGTTAGTGTAGTTCAACTTATCTGCGTCAATGAAAAAGAAATCGAACCTAGCGCCCTCTGCTTCCAGTGCCTTCAGGCTGTCCATTGCGGGTCCTATTCTATACTCCGTAGTATCCCCGAAGCCTGCCAGCTCTAAATTACGGCGGGCAAGCTCGGCATAGTCGGCTCTCAGCTCTAGCGAAGTCAGTGTGCCACTTTCAGAGAAACCGCGGGATAAGCAAATTCCGCTGTAACCGCCAAGTGCGCCAATTTCCAAAATACGCTTAGAGCGAGACAGTCTAACTAGCATGGTGAGCAGTCTTCCGTACCCCGGCTCGACAGACACCGGCGGCATGCCTGCTTGAACGATTGCTTCTTTTACTCGAAGCAGAATTTCGTCCTCTGTATAAAGTTGTTCACTGTATTCTTCTTGCGTAAGCATAAAGATTCTCCTTTGAGGATCCCCCGTTTGCTCATAGTAAGGGATGACGGGGAACATTTTATGATTTATGGAATGCCGGGCATTGTGAAGTGTCCCACATTCCCCTATACTTGTATGGATGCTTTAAAGGACGACAATGTCGTCTCTTCTTATTGTACTGGCTTTTAGTATTTATCTACAAGTTAAACGGAGTTGAGAGTATTTGAGCAAATTACAATTAATCGCTACTGCCCCTATGGGTTTAGAAGCTGTGGTAGCGCGCGAATTAAACGAACTGGGTTATGAGACCAAGGTCGAGAACGGACGAGTATTATTCAGCGGTGATTACATCGATATCTGTCGCTGTAACTTGTGGCTGCGTACATCTGACCGCGTATTGGTTAAAATGGGCCAATTCCCTGCTAAAACCTTTGACGAGTTATTCGAAGGGGTTAAAGCCTTGCCTTGGGAAGATTGGATTCCAGAGAATGGAGAATTCCCGGTTGAAGGACGGTCCCATAAATCACAACTAACGAGTGTACCCGCTTGCCAAGGGATTGTCAAAAAAGCCATCGTCGAGAAGCTGAAGCTTTCGTATCATACAGACTGGTTCCCGGAGAACGGTCCTCGATATGTGATCGAGGTGATTTTATTAAATGATATCGCTTTGATCACATTAGATACCACAGGACCCGCGCTTCACAAACGGGGTTACCGCAGACATGCAACAGAGGCTCCGCTGAAGGAAACAATGGCTGCTGCACTAATCCAGCTTAGCCGCTGGAATGGCCATCGGCCGCTTTTCGATCCATGTTGTGGTTCGGGAACACTGTTAATTGAAGCTGCCATGATCGCTTGGAATATTGCTCCAGGACTACGCCGCTCATTTCCATCTGAACATTGGCCAGTCATCCCCAAACATCTTTGGGAAGAGGCTCGCGAAGAAGCTTTCGATGCTGTGCGCGATGATTATCCTTTGCAATTAACAGGTACGGACATCGATCCAGAAGCGATTGAAATTGCTGAAGCTGCCGCCAAGAGTGCTGGACTGTCCGGAGAAATCACCTTCAAAGTGATGGCTGCTGCCAAAGCAAGACCTGAAGGAGAATATGGTTGTATCATTACCAACCCTCCCTATGGAGAACGGATCAGTAATGACAAAGAAGTGGAAAAGCTGACCCGCCAGTTTGGTGAAATGATGATATATCTGCCAACATGGTCATTTTTTGCGATCAGCCCATACAAGGAATTCGAACAATTTTACGGTCGTAAGGCAGACAAACGCCGCAAACTGTATAACGGACGTATCGAGTGTCAATATTATCAATACTTGGGTCCACTTCCACCTAGAAATCCGAAATAATTAGGATCACCATTGCTTTGAATGCAGAACGGACATCTACCTCGTATGAGGAGGGTGTCCGTTTTTCTCCGAGTATAAGACTGTTTTAGTTTAGCGCCTATAACTTTTCGCTCATATATTTCTATGAGAAACGTTTATCATCTGAAAAAGACAACAACATTGTTTATTCTGGTTTTAATTATTTTCTGTGTTAGGAGGTTTTATAATGTCTGACTTTCCATCAATTCGGAGCAACAGAACCGTAACAAGTACAATAGCTGCCGTGATTCGCTCCCGATATATCGGTTATCTCCTTTTTCTTGGTATCATGCTGGCCAAGTTATTATTTCTGCATAGTGGGCTGCATGCTCCCAATATAGATATGAACCGGCAGGACAATTGGATTGCTGTAGGTTCAGTCATGTTATTGTCTTTTTGGACCCTGTGGCTTCCCCGCCGGGGACAGACGATAGCGTTGTTAAGTATAAACTTGCTTCTGACACTGCTTATTTATTCGGATATCGTCTACTATCGTTATTTTCAGGATTTTATCACGGTACCCGTATTGTTTCAGGCTGGACAGATGGATGCGCTTGGTGGAAGTATCTTCGCTCTACTGCGTCCTTCCGATCTTTATTTGTTCGCTGACTGGCTTCTGCTTATTGCCTATGGAATCGGAATAGGGTTCTACCACCGGAAAACCCATACATACTTGTCTAATGCCGCCCCTCGCCGTTATGGGCAATCTCACTCTTATTCTCAAAACGGTTATTCCCGCCGCTCTTCACGCCTGAGCAGGATGCTAAAAAGAAGCGTGAATGGCATCGTTGCTCTGGCGCTAGGTTGCGCGCTGACCTTTGGCCCTATCCACACCTACGCTACTACCTGGGCTAAAGATCTTTTCACTGGCAACTGGTGGAGTCTGGCGATGTATAACGTAACCGGACTAATCGGTTTTCACGGTTATGATATTTACTTATATGCTAAAGATCATCTAGGTCCGCAGCCCGAGCTTTCGCAAGAAGAAGCCACCTCAATGCAGCTCTGGTTCAATGAACAAAACACTGAGCAAAATGCCAATAATGACAGCTTTGGAAAATACAGCGGAAGCAACATCGTTGTTATTCAAGCTGAAGCTTTTATGAACTTTGTAGTTGGACGCTCAATATCCGGCCAGGAGATCACGCCTAATCTGAACGCTCTAATCAAAGAAAACACCTATTTCAGCAATTACTACCATCAGACCTCACAAGGACGAACTTCCGATGCGGATTTCACGTCCAACGCTTCCCTGTACCCGCTGGTCTCCGGCTCGGTATTTGTCCGTTACCCGGATCATCAGTTTGACACGCTGCCTGCTATTTTGAAATCAAAGGGCTACAGTACCAATGCTTTTCATGCGTACGAAGGCAGCTTCTGGAATCGGCAGATTATGTATAACGCGATGGGTTATGACCATTTTTATAACAAAAAAGACTATACAATAGACGAACCTCTAGGCTGGTCTCTGGGTGACAAATCCTTTTTGCGGCAATCCCTCGATATTATGGACACTTCAGAAACGATACAGCAGCCTTTTTATTCATTTTTGACTACACTATCCAGCCATCATCCTTATTCTCTCCCTGCAGATAAACAAGGGCTTGATACTGGAGAGTTCAAGGGCACGATCTTCGGAGATTATTTGCAGGCTGTTCACTATACGGATGAAGCTTTAGGGGAAATGGTCAAAGAGATGAAGCAGCGTGGGCTGTGGGATAATACCATTGTTGCTTTCTATGGAGATCATGATAATTCGATCCAGGAGACCTCTTATTACGAACAATTTCTCGGCAAAAGCCTTAGCGCACTCGATATGCAGCAAATAATGCATCAGGTACCCTTGCTCATTCATCTGCCAGGCTCTAACGCCTCTGTCCTAGATTCAGCTCCAGCTGGTCAGTTGGATCTTACACCTTCCTTGCTCCATTTGCTGGGGATCTCACGTGATCCTTATTATCTCATGGGCAATAATCTGTTTAGCGGGCATGAGCGTCTTGTAACGCTGCGATCCGGCGCCTATGCCGATGCAAAGCTTTCTTATCTCCCCAGCGAAAATGGGCAATTTGCCAGCGGAACCTGTTATAGTCTCGAAAGCCGGGAAGCCGTTGACGTAGGGGAGTGCAGCATCGGGTATGAGACCAGCAAGCTCCGCCTACAGATCTCCGACGATATCATGAAATATGATGGAATCAAGAAGCTCAAGAACACACAATCTGCACCTTAAGCTTACATCCGGGTAAACGAAGAGACTGCCCAAAAAACTATCGAAAAGGGCTGCTGCGATATCCTCTCTATGTTGGACATTTACCACTTGATCGTTGTTGGAAGCACGTTTGGTTTTCCGACTTAGATACGTAAAGTATCTCACTAACGGACACAGCTGACCCTAAACGCAGCATTATCCGAGATTTGGAATGCTAACGGACTCCAGAGCAGCTATTAGCCTAGAAAACGCCGATATGAGCCTCTTTTTAAGGAATAGCGTCACTGGGGTCCGAAATCTTGCTTTAAAGGCTAAAAACAGGCAAATAACGTCATCTGAGTCCGTAACCCCTGTGGGATGGTTGAATGATAGGATGGTGGGCTCGATGAGACGGTGAGATGGTGGGACGATGAGATGATGAGACGGAGAAATGATGGGATGATGGGCACGATTGAAGTAAGCCGTCAATGGCCAGAAAACGCAGAGCAGCGATCCTCCAAATTAACAGGAGAATCGCTGCTCTGTTTACTTTTACTTATTCTGAGAATGAAGAGGGATCGACCCTATTATCTTAGTTGATAAGAACTCAGTATTATTTCTGAACGGAGGGCTGTTTGATAAAAGCTTCCGCTTTCTTCAACACTTCATCCTCCGTTGGAGCACTCACATAACGACCATTCACATAAACAAAAGCCCGTTTGCCACATGGACCGCAGTACGACTTGCAGCCGACCTTGATCTCGGCATCAGGTGCCATTTTTTGCAGCTTAGGGATAATACTTTTCAACTTCATGAAATTACATTCATCGCACACTTGTATTTCGTTAGCCATGGAGCAACCCTTCTTTGTGTTCGAAATTTACAGGCGAATGTTTAGTGATCGCCGTGATTACCTTTAGAGGGATTCGTAATGACAAAACCTTCTTGTGGAAGATACAAATAATCAACGACCACGCCATCAAGGAGTGGTTGGCTCGGATCAAGAATAACATCGATTTCCTTATCTGTCGATACTACAACATCGTTCTCTTTAGGCGTGTCCAAGTCCAGTCCGTAGTGAGCATGATCACCGTGTGCATGTGTAATTGCTACGCGCAGCTTCAACTCACTGTTTCCTTCCAGCTCCATTTGTTTCTTTATCACTTTAGCCGCATTACGGGTAATTTTGACCTTCATCTATATTCCATCTCCTAGTCCGAAAATTAAATACTCAATTACTTATTTTAAAGGTAAATGACATCTAAAAGCAACTATATTGGCTAATTAGCTCTGAAGTTCTTGTCGAAAATGTGCGGTGCTATCCTTCACCCTGCTGAAGGGTAGGATATTTCCGGCCCATTCGTGACACGAACCAGCCCATTAGCAGCATGGTCACTCCAATATCATCGATCGGAATAAATGGCATGAAGTCCGGCAAGACCCAATAGAGCAATACTGGAATTGTAAATAACAGCTTGTCCCCCATTGCTACTTTAGGGGAGCGGATGTATTGCCAGGAGCTACTGAAGATATGGGACCATTGTTTTAGTGACAGTATTTTTTTCAGTTTCATGGTGACCCTCCTCCCAAGTAAAAAGGATACAGCCGCGGATAACGTGTAGTGACGACAGCGGCCATACCCTATGGTTTATTTTACGCAAGTTTACTGCAAATGTTTCATAATTATTTCACATTGGAAAGGAGCGTTGCTAATATAAGTCCTGTTTCCAGGGCCATATCTTCAAAATCTGCTAGTGGCAGCGGATTTTTGCCAATCCCAAGCTCCACAGTAAATCCAGGTTTGCGGAAGGTCTGAATAAACCAATCCTTATATCCGGCATCACTTCCCGTCAGCTCCACTGCCCGGTAACTGCTCGCAACTGCCAGCTGCGCGGCTAATTCGCGGCTCTCGGGAGGCTCATACCCGCGGTAGTTCCAATAAATCTCTCCTCCTTGGCTATGCAGAGACACTGCAGCTTCGCCAGGCGCTTCCTCAGCCAGGGCTGCCAGAGCAGCTGCTTCAGGCTCACTCAGCGGCTCAGGGCCGCTGTAATCCCGCGGTGAGGGCTGCCTTACTCCCCGACGTTCCCGCTCCTCTTCCCAATGAGCGGGAAATTGATCCCCAAGATCCACACCGCGGATGTTAGCTTTCCAATGCCGGAAGCTGCTTCGTCCACCATTCCATCTCATGAGGTCATCATAAAACGGATGGTCAGGCAAAACCCCTTCCTGAACCAGCTCCACACCATCTGGATTAGCCATAGGCACGACCCATAATGTCCAGTTTTGGAACCAAACCTCAGGGTTATGTCCATTCCATTCCAAGCCTTCAGCATAAGCTGCTGCATACTCCTCTATGAAGGACATCAAGCATGGTGAAGTCAGCCATTCATTGGCATGCAAAGCGGCGTTAACATGCAGATGACGAGGGCCGTTCCCGATCTTGAGTACATGGAGTGGCTTGCCGAGTACGCTCGTGCCTATTGTGGCTGCTTGTATAAACGGGTATTGGACAAGCAAGCCGTCAATGTCACTCTCAACATCAGCCGGACCGTACTCCCCGCGCAGAAACACCACGCGGTCTGGAATCGGGGGTGGAATGACAAGTATTTTTCCAGGTGTACAGCAGCGCCCTGAGGTCACCCCAGGATTAAGCTTCTCCAAATCCTCTAAATTCACATTAAATAATGAGGTTATCCGTTCTGGAGTGTCC
The DNA here is from genome assembly GCF_037963265.1 of Paenibacillus sp. FSL H7-0943. Lineage (NCBI taxonomy): Bacteria > Bacillati > Bacillota > Bacilli > Caryophanales > Paenibacillaceae > Paenibacillus > Paenibacillus sp. FSL H7-0943. Next base: position 2,326,166 of record NZ_CP150148.1, on the reverse strand, counting down.
CCTTCCTGCACAGCATACCTTTTACGCGGCGAAGATGGCAGAAATAAAACCTGGCCTGGGTATAAATAAGACTGCCTCCCAACCCATGGATTACCTTGAATAACATGCTCAGGAGTTAATCCATGTAGAGCGGCAATTCGGCTTACGGTATCTCCCCTGTTTGCAATATATTGTCGCATTAGGTCTCATCCTCTCGGCCTTAAATTGCTGATACAGCAATACAAAAACAGCGGCATACAGCACTTAACTCTATTGTATGCAAGCGCCACTACCCTGCATGAAGGAGAAATGAATCACAAGAAAAAACAACGTCATCGCCCTTTATAGATGGCAACCATTTCTCATGAAAATAAGGATATTACAGATCCGCAGCGTATAAATGCTTATATTTCAAAAAACAGACTGGGAAATGTGCTTTCCCAGTCTGTTTTTCTTTTTACACTCCCATGGAGTTTGTCCCTATTCAATTCAACATTGCTCCTGCTTATAACGTGGATACTTGCCACACTACTGGAGTACGTCTAATTTGTTCTCCAAGCCAGTCTCGCGCGATGCTTTGAAACATCTCAGCATCACCGCTGCAGAAGAACTGATGAATTGGACTTTCATCGCCGATGGACAGCTTGCCTTTGTCATATAAAATTGTGCTGATCTCACGAGCGGTCTCATCTGCAGAACTGATCAGCTTGACTCCTGATCCCATAGTCTCACCAATGGGTTCTACAAGAAATGGATAATGAGTGCATCCTAAAATTAAAGTATCGATGTTAGTGTCTTTAATGCCTTCGAGTGCCTCTTCTACGATATCGTAACTTTTCTCTGAGCGGAACTTGCCTTGCTCGACAAGTGGGACAAGCGCTGGACAGGCTTGACTTACAACCTCAACAAAAGGGGACAACTGCTTTAATGCGTTAGTATAAGCTCCGCTGTTGATGGTTCCTACCGTACCGATCACGCCGACATGTCCGCTTTTGGTTGCGCTAATTGCTGCGCGGGCTCCGGGATGAATCACCCCAATTACAGGGATGGAGACCTTGGCTGAGATATAATCGAGTGCCGCAGCTGTTGCGGTATTACAAGCGATAACGATCATTTTAGGATTAAACTGGATCAAATAATCTACAATTTGTTCAGTAAACAGTTGTACTTCCTCGGTCGAACGGGGTCCGTACGGAGCTCGGGCAGTATCTCCGAAATAAATGATCTTCTCCCGCGGGAGTTGCCTCATCACTTCTTTGACAACTGTTAACCCTCCCACACCTGAGTCTAATATTGCTATAGCTTGCTGCACGAACACACCGCTTCCTTCTACTTGTTTTGTGTAGCTTATGTAAGGTGAAAACAAAATGTACCTGGCTTTCAGCCCCAATTGCAGATATTACTCCTTTTGCCCTCTTAGTTCAAGACTAGTCTTCTTCCATCATTTAACAAGCGGGTGCAAACTAATTAAAAAAGCCACCCTCCGCCCAATGCGAAAAAGCGGCTCTATTATAAGAGAATGAGTACTCTTTTACCACTGAAACAGAGGATTTAAACCACGGTCCCATTATAGAATTTCTTTATCAACCTTGTCATCTTGAACGACTTCTTCCAGGCTAACTTCTTTGCTTACATCTTCACTTATAGTGGCCTCAACCAACTCAGTTTCCATTTCCAAAGTGGCAGCAGCCTCTTCAGCAGCTTCTACAGCGTCAACTGCTTCTACAGCATCTTCTGTAGCAATACCGCTTACAGTTACTGTGATTTTTTCTTCTTCATCAACAGCATTCGCACATGATTTGCTCCATTCCCGAACTTCATGCACTACATGCCCAATCGAATCTTTTGCTTTGTCATAAATCTCAATGCTCTTGTCTCCGGCTTGAACGGCAATTTCTTGAACCTTCTCAATACCAGCGGCAGTTCCTTCCGCAATATCCTTGCGCAGCTCTTTACCTGGTTTAGGTGCGAACAGCAATGCTGTCACCGATCCAACCACACTGCCGACTAAAGCGCCCCATAATAAGCCTTTGGTGTCCTTTTTCATCGTTTCATCTCTCCTTATAAATTCATTGCTCCCCGCTCTACCGGGCTAATGCCTATATCTGCTATATCATAAGCAGCAGGGGATTGTCTTGTGACTAATTATTATAACTTTTCAGAAGTTTTGTCTGTAACATTTTTGGGTACGATAGCGTAGCGGCAGCAATGTCCGCCCTCTGCCATACATTCATTACGTGTTACCTTAGCATCCAGCAGTTCTTCGAAAAGACTATGCTCACATTGGCAAGCCTTACGATACTGGGTAGCCACTTGGCGAATCGGGCAATTGTACTCCTTTATGACATATGAGCCATCCTCTTCGCGGTTCCATTCTGCCATATATCCACCGGCATTTTGGATGGAAGATAATTCGGCGACGCGTTCTTCCAAATTCCGCCGTTCCATCATCGGAGCATACTGAGCGAGCATTCGGCGGCGGCGTCCTTCAAATAATGTATTAACAGCATCCAGTCCACTGCCGTAATCCAATTCACGCAGAAGCTCCAAAGCCAAGTTGTGATAACTTTTTGGGAAATATTCTTCGGCTCTCTCCGTTAATGAGTACATATGTAAAGGCCGCCCCATCGCTTGCCGGACCACTTTTGTCTTTGCAAGCCCTTCTTGCTCCAGCTGAAGCACATGACGACGGACACCCATCTCTGTAATTCCCAATTCTTCTGCCAGCGCGCCGATGGTCAGTGTTCCTTTCGTCTTCAGGAGCGTCATAATCATTTGTCTTGTCGATCCGTTTTCCTGCCCCATCTTCATCATAAAGGAACCCCTCTCTTTCACGGCTATCGCCTATTCTATGTAATTCTATCCTATGCTATTATAGCGGTACGCTGGCTCCAAGCTCCTGGTCCAAATATTTCCGTACCTCAACGGCAAACTGCTCAAGTACTTCCGAAAGAATGGGGGTAAGTGGATGCAGATCACCTCTCTCCCAAGCATAATAATCCTGAACGAGTGGCTTACGCAGAGCAACTAATTCTATCAATCTCTCATAAATCACACTTTGACCTAGCACTTTCTCTTCATGAATAATAGAAATTATATCCTCATAACTTCCAGCATCACGCATAATAAACCCGTCAATGAGACAGCTACCAACGTCTGTTACAACCTCTATTGCCAGATGGAGGCAGCGTTCCTGTATTAGTCCGGTTAATGTTGTACCATCCCAGGAAGCTGCTACAGTCCGAAGACCAGCGGTAATATCAGGGATTTGAGCAAGAATGGTTTCGATTTGATTGCGGTTGACATAATACACAGCAATACCCCCATGTCTATAATTGTTAGAGAACCGTCCTAATCTCTACTTACCGCGTTTGCCACGGCGTTTCAGCCAGAAGAACATTACGAAACATGCTCCGAGAAAAACGACTAAATAAGTTAACGCTTCCATTGGATACTCAAGCTCACGCATTCCTGTCACCGCTTCCGGTATAAAATGATGATACTATATTCAAGCAGCAGCTTAAATTTCGTAATCTACAGCAATCGAGAGCTCTTTGACTTCATTAATGTGAGCAATAACTTCTTTATGCGCCGGATGAACCTGATACGCCTGTAAATCCTCTAGAGAAGCCACTTCTGTGACTAGAGCAATATCAAAGGAACGATCGGAATGAATGATGTCAGCACCCACCTCGATGGAGAGAAGCTGCGGGATCTTGCCTTCCATATTACGCAGTACTGCTACCGTTGCCGCTACGCTTTCTTCGGACCGATCTTTTAATTTGAAAAACACAATATGTTTGATCATTCTATATCGCTCCCTAATGTAATATTGTAATTAGATATTAAAAATATATCATAAGCGTAGCTGTTCTGAAAGAAACTTAAACGGTGTTGTCAGAAATAGCAGCATTAACCATTGCCGATATACCAGAAAGTGTTGTAGTATATTTTTAAAAAATCGGAGGAATTATGCCTAATAACCAACAAGAAACTCATAATATCCAGGCGTGGTCTCTGATCAATCGCAAATACCTTGGACAAGGCGTTCGAGTCAAAAGATTTCGCCGTCCAAAGCGCAGCCAGATTAGAAACCGTGTGCTGCTTGCTGTATTGATGGCTAAGGATATCAAGCTGTCACGACTCGCAGAAGAGCTTGGTATATCCTCACGCAGTGTAAGCGCTTGGGTATACGAAGGTCGTATCCCTTCCAACAATAACATTGACAAGACCTGCCGCCTATTGGGGTACCCACCCCACATTCTGTTCAATGAAGCATTGATTCGTCAAAGCCCCATTGTATGTCAGCCTACACCTTCACGTTTTATGAAAAGAAGTATTACCAGTTCACCGCGCAGCAATGTTATCCTGACCGGACTTTGTATGGTTTACGATTTCTCAGTAACGGATGTAAGTATCTGGATAGGCGTCCATCCTGGAACATTTCGAAAATGGCTCCACAACAGCCATCTGCCGACCCCTGCTCTGCAGGAAAAAGCCGAAGCTTTCTTTCGGATTCCACGCCATATTCTATTTGCAGACTGCGGAACGCTCTAATACAATCCTCTCACAAAACACGTCTAACACAGCCCTTCTTCAAGAAATCATGAGAAGGGTTATTTGCCATACCTTTTTTTCTTAAAAAGAGGTCATACTACTGTGTGTAAATATATTGTCTAGTACTAAAGAACGGGTCAGGAGGCGCAAGATGAAACTTAACGGAATTCTGTCAAAGGGCTATACCGATACTTGGAAAGTGGCCCCTGGTGTCATTGGACTTCGCACTATGTTTGTAAATGTCGCATTAATTGGCCAGCCCTCTTCGGATTGGGTTCTTGTAGATACTGGTCTTAGCTCATATACAGGCAATATTATTGATTTTGCTACGGAGCATTATGATAAACCTCCGGTGGCAATTATCCTGACGCATGGGCATTTTGACCATATTGGGGGTGTAAAAAGGCTTGTTGAGGAATGGAATGTGCCTGTATATGCTCATCCTCTAGAACTACCTTTTCTGACAGGTAAAGAAGACTACCCTCCAGCCGATCCGGCCGTAGGCGGCGGGCTTATGAGCATGATTTCCCCTTTATTTTCACATCATGGCATTGACCTTGGTTCAGCCGTTCATGCCTTGCCGGAAGACAGGACTGTCCCTGGTGCGAAGGGCTGGGAATGGATCCATACCCCTGGACATAGTCCCGGACATATCTCCCTGTTCAGGCCTGAGGATAGAGTTCTGATCGCAGGTGATACGTTCCTTACGGTCAAACAGGAATCTGTATTTGCAGTGGCTACGCAGCATCAGGTGGTGCATGGCCCACCCTCTTATTTCACGACAGACTGGGAAGCTGCTGAGAAATCGGTCCGTACCCTTGCCTTGCTGAATCCACATCTTGTTCTTTCGGGACATGGAGTACCCATGGAAGGTGAGGAGCTGTCTACTCAGCTTGCTCATTTGTGCAAAAATTTCAAAGAAATGGCGCTACCGGGTCAAGGTAAATTTGTGTAAAAAAGGTACTCCTGATCAGCGCACAGAGGTCTAGGGAAAAAGTCCCTATAATTCATTTGATATAGCCGATTCTACGGATATTCAACGAAATTATAGGGAGTTCCTCCCTAAATTACTTGCTTAGTGCAGATTTACGTGCGACGATATATCTCAGTATGTATTGATGTTTTTTTCCAAGCGGCCCACATAAAGTCTCCACACATGAGCCGGTCGTAATTATTTTCGTACCTGCAAAATGTTGTCTTAAATCTTCTTCACTAAAAAAATGGGCGTATTTTCCCTCTTTGTATTCGTAGGTTCCCGGTTCCAAAAGTGTTCCACAGCCGTTGTTCGCATCCTCATCGGAAAAACTGGTAAAATAGAGCAAGCCATCCGGCCGCAGCTGTTCCAGACAATTAGCTACGAGCCTGCGGCGATCCTCTTCGAGAAATAAATGCAATACGTCATAGCAGTAGACAGCATCAACCTGTACTTCAGAAATAGGATCTAATACAGAACCTGAGATAAAATGGCTCTTGGGATCCCATTCTGCCGCCATCTTTAACGCGTCCTCGCTCAACTCAATGCCTAAGGTCTTAAACTCATCTGAGAACACCTTCGTATTTCTTCCGTATCCCGCACCCGGGACTAAAACTGATTTCACGTTATGTTGCCGGAATATATCCCTTGCTGCCTGAGCTGTAGGACTAGGTTCACTCCCCCAGATCATTCCTTCCTGAGCAAATCTTCGACTCCAGTATTCGGACATAGATTAGACCTTCTTTTTAAATTTATTCGCTAATTTCATCGCAAGGAACTGAGGGATCAGGTTTAGCATACTAAAAAATATAAACGATCCTGTAGGTCCAAGTGGTTTGAAAAACGTCCCGTCCCAACCGCCTTCCCCTGACAAGTTGCTAATAAAATAATAAGAGACAAATGCAGAAGCGATATTCCCAATGACTATAGCAATTATATTATTAGACCATTTTCCCAAAAAAGCTATTAGTAATGTTATGACGATCATCATTAAATAACCAACCATTGAACCATTATTGAAATCTTTATCCATCGCGAAATATACAAATGGAAAACAGTACACAATAATGATCAGGAGATTCAATCCTAATTTTCTCACCGCATCCCCTCCTCAGCTAGTTTTTCACTCTATACCAATACTGATAGATCTCCTTAAAACCCAGCTTGTCATACAAGGCTGAAGCCCCCGTATTCGCTTGCACAACTTGCAGAAAGGAAGTTGTTGCTCCCTTTGCTCTCCCCCAATTAAGCAACGCTAGCAGCAGCTGTTCCGCCATTCCCTTTCTACGATGAGCAGGGGAAGTGACAATATCATACAGACCCAAGTACCCGTTCTGAATCACACCAAGACCGCAGGTGACAGGAACACCATGATTAAACAACAGGACATAACCCTGCTGCAAATGTGATGCAGACAACATTCTAGTTAAGGTTTCCCGGTTCTTATCAGACAAGCCGGTAAGCTCACTGAAGGTGTGCAGCCACTCTTCAGTCAAGCTCTCCTGTATCTGAACCGTATAACGCAGATCGGGGCTCGCTAAGTCCCCCAGATCAAGAAGCCTTACAGATGAAGGCTCGGCAATTGTATAGCCACGCTCTGCAAGAATCTCATCAAGCTTTGGCGGCTGGATGTAGGGGGTTATTTTGAACACGGACTGTAGTCCAGCATGCTCATAATAACGCTCCGCAAGCTTGATTTGTTCTGTGAGTTCAACCTGAGAGCTGTCAGCCCCGTATAATGGATTGACCGAATTGGCCCTTTTTGTATAACCAGCTGCCGAACGTAGAATCCAGCCCTGCAGGAGAACGCTTTGCTCCGCCGGCCAAGTATTAAGTGTGATTTCTTCTATGAATTTATACAGCTTAATCCGCTCCTTTTGAAGCACGTTTGTTACGCATCGCAGGCAGTAATTTCACAGCTCCCTCCCCTTGGGAGGTGAAATAGTCATATTCGGGAGACTCTTTGCCATAGAGAGCTATTTTCCCCTCACCGTTATAATGAACACCCCAACCAAAACGCTTCGGCAACAGTGAAGCCCTTAGACAAGGATGATTTTTGGAAAATAGTTCGTTCCATATTTCTTCCTTACGGGCCAAACGTTCTTCCTGTGGAATTTGTTTATGGCGCACATGAACCTCGTACAGAAGTTCTTCATGATTGTATTTGTAGGGCTCATTGATTAACAGTTCATATTGAATCACATGTGCAGGCGGGAGCGTTCGGCAAGACATCGGAGGAACTCCTATTTCCTCAGGACAGTCCTCTGCTACACGAATAAAAGTATCGGTATAGCTCATTTGCATCCCCTCCATCTTAAATAGAAATATATTCCTTCTATGATAAATCATTTTCCTATTCTAAGCATAGCCGAATTTTCTAAAGCCCATGATGGATGAACAGCAAAAACGGCCAATCCTCTAAACTACGGAGGATTAGCCGTTCTCATTTACCAACTCGACTTGGTAATGCCCGGAATCTGACCTTTATGCGCCAATTCGCGGAATACAATTCGGGAAACATTAAATTTCCGCAAATAGCCTCGAGGTCTGCCAGACACTTGGCATCTATTTTTTTGACGAGTTGCGGAGGAATCACGTGGCAGCTTTTGCAAAGCCATATAGTCCCCCTGTTCCTTTAGTTCTTTTCTTTTAACAGCGTATTTGGCGACTAGTGCTTGTCTCTTCAATTCTTTCACAACTTTAGATTTCTTGGCCATGTTCGTTCTCCTTCCATCCTTTAAATCTACTCGTTCAATGCACTCTTCAAGGCTTCCAGGTTCTGACGCATGATTCCTAAATAATCCAGGTTTTGACTGCGATCTTCCTCTGTTAATCCTTCAATTGGGTTTAGAACGGCTGCTTTGGCACCAATCTCTTTTGCTATTGTGTCTGCCACACTGGAGGATACAAGTGTCTCGAAGAAAATCGTCTTCACTTTATGCTCTTTCGCAAACTCCACAATCTTACTCATATTTGCGGCAGAAGGCTCCTGCTCCGGAGATAGTCCGGCAATCGGGACCTGAGTTAATCCATACTGCTTGGCAAGGTATCCGAAAGCCGCATGCTGAGTAATAAAATCCTTGCGTTTAGTATCCTTAAGACCGTCCTTAAATTCTTGATCCAGTTGCTCCAGCTTAGCTACATAAGCATCTGCATTTGTCTTAAAATCCTCGGCATGTTCAGGTGCGGCAGCAGCTAAAGCTGCTTCAATGTTACGCACTTCTTGAATGGCTAATGTAGGATTGAGCCACACATGCGGATCTAATCCACCGTGATCATGCGAATGCTCTTCATGAGCATGTTCTCCTTCTTCATGAGCATGCTCCTCTTCTTCATGAGCATGCTCTCCTTCTTCATGGTGGTGGTCAGCCTCTTCCTCTTCCGTGCCTTCTATGATGTCCAGACCCTTGCTCGCTTCTACAGTAATTAACGGAGTGCCAGATACACTTTCCAGCACCTGATCTACCCAGCCTTCCATTCCTGCGCCATTATAGATCAGCATATCCGCATCTGAGATTTCTGCCATATCTTTTGCTGTCGGTTCCCAATCATGGGGTTCGATTCCTGCTGGTATGAGTGCTTCCACGTCCGCCAGATCTCCTGCCACATTTTTGGTAAACTCGTAAATAGGATAGAAACTGACTTTAATATTTAATTTAGATGACTCCGGAAGGACAGTAGCTTCTGCGGCTCCAGAAGCATTCGTAGTAGTAGAAGAATTAACAGCATTATTACCGCAACCGGCGGCAATAAGTAACGCGGACAGGGACAAAATGGCTAAATGATGGATTCTAAATTTCATTGAGAGGTGTAACTCCTTTACTGGAAATAGTTTTATGAATTCGCCGACGATTTCTTAGTCGGATCAGCTTCTGTACCAAAATTGCGATTAATAAGAACGATAGCAGTATAAGAGCAATCGTCCCACCAGGCGGTGTATTGATGTAATACGAGGCACTTAGGCCACTAAAAACGCCGAGTAATCCTACGCCGATTGAGATCAATATAGCTGTCGTAAAACCAGACGCTATACGCAAAGCAATCGAAGCTGGCAAAACAATAAGCGCTGAGACTAACAGCACTCCAACAACTGGCATCGCAGCAGCGACTGTCATTCCAGTTAGTACAGCAAACGAAAATGATAACCAGCCCACATGAACTCCACTGATACTAGCGGTCTCTTCATCAAAGGTCAGATTATATAAGGATCTGCGTAACACAATAAAATAGATCAGACCGATTACAGCAACCACAGCGATAATCTTTAGTTGAGTGTCGCTGACCGCAACGATGGAACCAAACAGATAGGAACTGAAGCTTTTACTTAAATTCTGCTTTAAGCTCATAAGTACAACTGCCAATGCTAATCCAGAGGTCATAATAATCGCTACCGGAAGCTCGCTATATGTACGATAAGAACGTCGAAGCTGTTCGATGACAATACCACCGAGAATCGCTACCATGAAGCCACTTAGTGCCGGATTAAGCTGTAGTATTGAGCCTAGTGCTACTCCTGCAAGCGAAACATGAGATAGGGTATCCGCCATTAGGACCTGACGGCGAAGCATGAGATATATCCCGAGTAGCGGACCGATAATGCCAATTAATCCACCGGCCCAAAATGCACGTTGCATGAATTCGTAACTAAACATTGCCAACCCTCATTCTCCTTTCGTTCCAGGCTGATCAACGTATCCAGATAGGAGCTGGTCTCTTCCAGGCCATGCGTCACCATGATTACGGTCCGGCCGTGTTCACTGACATCATGGCGCATCAGCTTATAGAACCCAATACGACTGTCCAGATCCATCCCCGTAGTAGGTTCATCGAGAACCAATATCTGCGGCTGTTGTGCCAATGCTCGAGCGATGCAAATCCGCTGCTTCTGGCCGCCTGACAGTTCTCCTATCTTCCGGTCTCGCAAATGCCACATCTCCACCTGCTTTAAACTTCGCTCAACGATCTCGTCCTGCTCAGGTGTAAAGCGTCTAAATAATCCAAGCCTTGGATAACAACCCGAGCGAACCAGTTCGATCACCTTACTTGGGAACCCTGCGTTAAAAGAAGCTACCTGCTGTGGAACGTAGGCGATAACCATCTTTCCGTTATCTGATAACTCTTTATTCAACTGAACCGTTCCACTCCATGGACGAAGCAGGCCGAGCATTAGCTTCAGCAGGGTAGTTTTAGCAGCACCATTGGGTCCCGTTATACCAATAAACTGTCCGGTATGAATATCTAATGAGATATCATCAAGAACAGGTTCATCCCCATACCCGAACACTACATTCCGCATGGATGATAGGATCATCATGCCTCGCCTCCCTTCTGACTGATATTATGTCCAACCCGGATTAAATCGTAAGTTTTACGATTTAACAAATTTGATAATATCGTAATCATTACGATTTGTAAACCCAAAACTGAAAATTAATCGTAATAATAACTATTAGTCCTTTTTCGAATACAACAAAAATCCGGAATCCCACCTTCTGGATTCCGGATTTCCACCGTTAATTTACTAAGTATCTATTCCTCAGCAGCCGCAAGGAGTTCTTCAACAGGCCACGGAAGTGGATTGTTGAACTTTGTCCAATCCTGCTTCAGCTCCTCCGCTGTCAGCAGACATCTGTCCAATCTGGCTTCGAGTTGTGCCTGATCTATATTTACACCGATAAATACGATTTCATTTATTCTATCGCCCCACTGCTCGTCCCATTTTGCCCGCAGCTCAGGTTCGCTTTCCAGCACCTCCAGCTGCTGATCCTTAGGCATTGTAGCCAACCAGTAACCAGCAGGTCCGAACTGAATGGAAGGTCCTGCCTGACTTACAGTAGCTGCAAGATCACCTTTTGCCGCTACCCATGCCACCCCTTTTGCCCGAACGACCTCTTCCGGCCAGTTGCTAAAGAAAAAACTTAATCTTTGCGGGTGGAACGGTGTTCTCCGGCGATAGACGAAAGAAGAAATCCCGTATTCCTCCGTCTCAGGGGTATGGGTCTCTTTATTCAGCTCCGCGATCCAACCAGAGGATAAGCTTGTTTTCTCAAAATCAAACAATCCGGTATTTAGAATTTCCTTTGGATCTACTACGCCGTTAATTGTACGGATCAGCTTAGCAGACGGCTGAAGCTTACGCAGCACAGCTTCAAGCTTATTGAGTTCATCTTCTTTCAACAGATCGCACTTATTAAGCAGCAAGACATCACAAGTTTCGATCTGATCAATAAGCAGATCCACAATATCGCGGAAATCCCCTTCTCCAGCCGTTTGGTTGCGGTCCATCAGACTATCACCTGAGGAGAAGTCATGCCAGAAACGCCCAGCATCCACAACAGTCACCATCGTGTCTAATTGAGCAAGCGAAGTCAGATCAATATCCAACTCGGGATTGGCATAGGTAAAGGTCTGTGCTACTGGTACTGGTTCGCTAATGCCTGAGGATTCAATCAGGATGTAATCAAATCGCCCTTCCGCAGCCAGTTTTTGTACTTCGACAATCAAATCATCACGAAGTGTACAACAGATGCAACCATTGGACATCTCAACCAATTTCTCTTCAGTCCTGGAAAGCGTATTTCCGGACTTCACCAGATTCGCATCCACATTCACTTCACTCATGTCATTTACAATAACAGCTACTTTAAGACCGTCACGGTTGTGCAGAATATGATTCAACAATGTTGTTTTCCCAGAGCCCAAATATCCACTGAGCACGGTAACAGGGAGCTTTTTCAACTATACCACTCCTATCGTTTATAAAATCAAGATTAAAAACATCCGCCCTTAACGGGTTTCGCGATGTAAGGTTACTCTCTTTAGGCGTGGACAATATTTTTTCATTTCCATACGCCCTGGATGATTTCGTTTATTCTTGGTAGTGGTATAGTTGCGATCTCCTGTCTCCGTACATGCCAGAGTTATGATTACTCTCATCGTTTCCATCTCCTTTTGATTAAATCGTAATAATTACGATTAACACATCGTACACGGTTTATTCACAATCTGTCAACTATGATCTTGTAAAAATTTCAACTCTCTTAATTTTGTGGTCTTTCTGGTGGACAAATTACGTATAGATGGAATTATAAAAAATATGATTCTTGTAATTCCTAGAGAATCAGGCAGGAGTGGAGATCATGAAGATACCAGTAATTATTTTGAGCGGGTTTCTGGGGAGCGGGAAGACAACTCTGCTGTTGTCCCTGCTGAAAGAGAGCAAGGTAAGAGGGCTGAATCCAGGAGTAGTAATGAATGAACTGGGCAAACGAGATGTGGACGGGTATATTTTGCAGGAGCATACCGGTACAGCTGTAACTAAACTGCTGGACGGATGCGTATGTTGTAGCCGTAAAGAGGATTTGGCAGATAGCCTGATGGTGCTGCTGAGAGGACGTCCAGATGCCATTTATATGGAGTTGACCGGCGTCGCCGATCCTGAAGAAATCGCCAAAACGTTGCAGGAAACTCCTCTACAGGATCTGGTGGAGCTGCACTATACCATCACTCTGTTAGATGCGGAAAATGCTCTGGAATATAACAGCAGACTCTCCTCTGACAAACAGCTCGTTCGGACCCTGCGTAAGCAGCTCTCCACAGCTGATCTTATTGTCGTTAATAAAAGTGATCTCGTAGAACCGGAAACCTTATGGCGAATTGAAAAGGGAGTTCGCAAACAAAATACGGAGGCTGAAATTGTGTACACCCATTACAGTGAAATCAACCTGTCTCCGATATTGTCAGGAATTATCCCACGTAAAATCATAGCTCCGGCTCCGCAGCGAGCGCCTCAAACCTTCAAAGGAGCATCACTGAAACAAATGCATTCAGAGCATGGGGGAACCGCTGTAAAAGAGCTGCATGAGGAGCAGCATGCTTCTTTCTCGCAGGTAACAGCCATCACGTTAACCATTCCGCAGGTAAGGACAACTATGCCTTCTAAAGAACGCCTAGAGGCCTTCTTCCAAGAATGGGGTGACAACCTATTACGTGCCAAGGGGCATATTCTTTTGTCCGAACAGGAGCCGGTTCAGCTTGTTCAATATGCGGGGATGCGTACTACCTGGGAAGCCTCTCGTTATCCTGGTATGCCTTATGTAGTGTTCATCGGGATGAATATAGATGAAGAACAGCTGGCAGATCGGTGGTCCGCCTTATTCGAGTTTTGACTACCTTTTCACCATTAAAAATACTGCCGTTGCTCCTCCCGATCTCGTTCCTGATTATCATTGGTTTTTTATGGCTGCCGTATCATCTGGAACTGTTGGATAATGCGTACATCGACACCTTCAAAACCGCTTTTATCGGTATATTGCTGGAAGCCTTGCCGTTTGTATTAGCAGGAGCATTGTTATCTTCACTGCTTCGCGTCTTTATCCCGGATGAAATGATTTCCCGGTGGATTCCGCGGCGACCTCTTCCGGCCATTCTGTTCGCATGTCTGCTCGGAATTATTTTCCCGGTCTGCGAATGTGGAATGATCCCGCTCGTCCGCCGGCTTATCCATAAAGGTATGCCTGTTTACGTGGCTATCGTCTTTATTTTGTCCGGACCGATCCTAAATCCTGTCGTCTATGGGGCGACCATGACAGCATTTCGCAGCCACTCGGAGCTGGCCTATGCCCGTATGGGTCTGGCGTTTGTTGTAGCCTGTCTCATAGGCTTGATAATCTACGCAACGGTCAAAAAATCTCCCATCCGCCTAAATGTTCAGCGTGAAACGGGGGAAGCTCATCACAAAAATTCTCGCGGGGGAAAAATAGCCGCTGTCTTCGTCCATACCTCAGATGAGTTTTTTGAGATGGGGAAATATTTAATTATCGGCTGCTTGTTAACCGCTGGTATTCAGACATTTATGGTTCAAGACAGTCTGGCCGCGATCGGAGCTAAGCCGCTGGGGTCATATTTCTTCATGATGGGACTGGCATTTGTGCTCTCGCTCTGCTCCACCTCAGATGCCTTTGTAGCTTCCACCTTCGTACATTCTTTTCCATCTGGGGCTCTGCTCGCTTTTATGGTATTCGGACCCATGCTGGATTTCAAAAATTCATTGATGTTGCTCTCACTGTTTAAGACCAAATTCGCTCTTTATTTGTTCTTTCTGATCTTCGCAAGCGTGTTTGTTGGGGCGGTATTCATGTCCTTGTGGCTGTAATTCATAGAGGTGGTAAGCTGTTGCTTACAACATGGGTAGGAGGATAGAGCATGAATGACTCTCGTAGCATCCGGTTTCACTATTTGTTAAGGGCGGTCATTCTGCTCGTTTTCGCCCTCTATATCGGGCATCTGGTACAGCAGGACGCTTTGCATTATTATGTAGCTCCTAAACTGGCACGCTGGGTTCAATTATGCCCAATCCCGCTGACACTTATGGCGCTCAGTCTGACCATACAGGCTTTATTTGGCAAAGGTAGTGTTCTCTGTGACTGCGAGCATCGGCTCCCACATTCTTTTTTCAAAAGTACAGCGCTATATGGATTATTCCTTTTTCCATTGCTGCTCGGATTTCTTCTTCCTGATCGCGCATTGGGAAGTATGGCTGCTGCTAAAAAAGGAATCTCCCTATCCTCCTTGCCCACTGAAGCTAAAAATTCCGCGAGATTCGAGTCCATTGATCCTTACCATGAAGAGCTTACCGAGCTGGCCAAGATCCTTTATGCACAACCTGTGGTCCCAGTTTATTCGGCGATTTTCTCCGAAACTTTAGGTGCGCTTGAGCTGTACAAACAACAATTTGCAGGCAAAGAAATTACTATTACCGGCTTTTTATATCGTGATCAAGGTGAACATTCAGAGAATTCTTTTGCCATAGGTAGATTTCTGGTCCAATGCTGTACTGCCGATGCTACACCTTTTGGGATATTAGTGGATTCCGGCAAGCTAAAAAGCCTGCCTACCGATACCTGGATAGAGGTCCGGGGCAAGCTTCAAGTTGTTCCCTATAAAGGTCAAGAAATTATGCAAATTAGTGCAGAGTCTATTACACCTATCAAACAACCCGTAACACCTTACATCTACACCAGTCCTGACTCTATCACCGCATGGAAGGAGCTAGAAGGCTCAACTAAGATTACTAAATAATCGTATCTAGCTCATCCTCATCATTCTCAGACTTATTAGGATTAAATACTTCTACCATAATACGAGCTGGAATACAGATAATTTGCTGTTTGGGTCTTGAGATGAACCCCATTTCCAAAGCAATTCTTAAGGGAGCATCAGAATAGGTCATTTGGATTCCATAATCAAACACCTTTAGCGTATTGTGACCGAATTTCGTTTGAATATCTATAATTTGTTCTTCTTTAGTCAAAGAAACGGTTTTGTACTCTTTACCGTCCACCGTAATTATAGCTTTCAAATCCCCTTGCTGATACTGCTCATTGCTGCTGTCCCACCACTTCATGCCATAAATCAAGCCCGCAGCTAACAAGGCTATCACAATAATTAAAATATCCCCGCGCTTCATTGTTAACAAGGTTAGAATCCTTTCATGACAAATAATATACGTAATGATTACGATTAATATCAATATATTAATCATAATCCTATTTGTCAATGATGCTCACCTAAACGAATTTGGGCAGACCATTCTCTTAATACCCGGTCGAGCTCTTTTATCGAGATGGGTTTAGAAATGAAATCCTGCATTCCAGCACTAAGACACATCATCTTATCTTCATCTCTGGCAAAAGCTGTAGCCGCAATGATAATTGGAGTCAGCCCAAGCTTCTCACGTATGATTCCCGTTGCTTCTATTCCATCCATAATAGGCATTTGAATATCCATAAATACCAGATCATAATGATTGGAAAGCACAGCCCGAACCGCTTCCTCACCATTTAAAGCGATGTCAGGAACATATCCCCTCTTTTTCAGATACGCCTGCATAAGCTGCTGATTCACAGGATGATCTTCAGCAATAAGAATGGACATCGGTCCATACTCACCGGTAGTTAACTCTTTAATAGCAGATTTATCATTTCTGACCACATCTGTTGAGGCGTTGACGGTCACTTTCTGATCCCATTCCTCTTTGGGTAGAGAGACCTCCACTGTAAAATAAAACTCCGAGCCTTCATCCTCACAGCTATTGACACCGATAGATCCGCCAAGAAGCTCGGCCAGCTTTTTACTAATGGCAAGTCCAAGCCCTGTTCCGCCATATTTACGATTGATCGACGGATGCAATTGCGAGAAGGATTGAAATAATAGACCTTGGCTGGAAACTGGAATCCCCAACCCAGTATCTTTTACGACAAATTTCACGATAAGATTTCCGGATGCCTCTGAGGCTTCTAGCATAACAGAGATACTGATTTCACCTGTCTCCGTAAATTTCACTGCGTTCCCAACCAGATTTACGAGAATTTGACGCAATCTCGCCCCATCAGTCATGATGACGGCTGGAAGCTCAGGAGATAACTCGCTAGTAAGTAAAAGCCCTTTTTCCTTAACCTTCGGATAAAACAGTTCACAAACGTTCTGTATCACTTCATGCAAATCCACCATTTGTAGTTCAAGCGTCATCATGCCTGCTTCAATTTTGCTGAAATCCAGCACTTCATTCAGAATATGAAGCAATGCCTCTCCGCTTTTGTTAATGATCTGCGTGTAGTAGCTTTGCTCTTCATCCAGCTCCGTCCCCGATAAAAGATCAGCCATCCCAATAATACCGTTCATAGGCGTACGCAGCTCATGGCTCATGATCGCTAGGAACTCCGATTTTGCCCGGTCCGCTTCCTCGGCAGACTCCTTCGCCCGCACAATCTCCTTCTCCTCCGTGATATCACGAAAGACGACAACCGCCCCAATCCGTTCATCACCATCAAACAGTGGGGTCATTCGATATCTGACTAAAAAGCTTGAACCATCCTGCCTCCAAAACACACCCTCCCTATCTTCAATAGTGAGATTATTGGAGCGCGAAGGAAGCAGCGTCTTCTGAATTCCTGTAAAAGACTCGTTATCCAGCCAGGTTTGGTGAATCGCATGAAATTTGCTGTTTCCCCACTCAGTAGGATCGAAACCCAACATAGTAATGGCTGCTGGATTAATGAACATCGTGTTGCCTTCAAGGTTCATCCCAAATATGCCCTCAGAGACCGAATTCAAGATCAGCGCATACTCGTTACTTAATTTCTGTATTTCTTCAAAATGACGCGTACGTTCCCCAATGTCGCGGGTTACACAGACAAGCTCCTGATTCCCGCAGGTCTCAGAGTAAATATACCGCAGTGTCGTTTCTGTCCAAATACAGGTTCCGTCTTTGCAAATAAACCGGAGAATAACAGGCTCAAGCTTCTTCCCCTCCATACAATTGCTGAGATATGAAGTTAATTTGATTCTGTCCTCCGGATGTATGTAATCAATCCCTCTAGTTCCGCACATTTCTTCTGGTGCATAGCCAAACATAGTCTGGCAGATGGGTGAGGCATACAGATAGGTAAAGCTCCCGTCCGCTGCATTACGTGAAATGAAGTCCATAGAATTTTCTGAGATCAGACGATAGTTCTGCTCACTTTCCCGCAGTTGTTCTTCCATTCGTTGACGTTCGGTGACATCCTGGGCTATCCCGCTGATCTGCAGCAGTCTTCCTTCTTCATCCGTAATCACTTCCCAGTGCGCATCCAGAAATTTCAGCTCTCCATCCGCACTATGAATACGGACCGTTACTTCGCCATTAGTCCCATTCTCCATGGATTGATGTACTAACCGTTCAAGTCTGATGAAATCGTCAGGATCAATGCAAGCAAAAACACGTCTGTAATCAAAATAAGAATGATTGCTCTCATCTTCCAAAAAGCCAAAAATATTACGCATCTCTCTGGAAACCGTCAGCCGTGATTTTGTCATGTCCCATTCCCAGGATCCCATCTTCGCAAGGTGTTGCGCTTTAGCCAGCATATCCTCGTATTTCTTGCGCTGAGTAATATCGCGACCAATGGTTAATATCTGTTTAACGTTCCCCTGCTCATCACGTACCACTTGGGAAGAACTCTCGATCCACAAATAATGTCCATCTTTATGACGGGCTCTACGAGTAAATACGTCCGTATCGGAATATATCTTACCTTGTTCAATCATCTCTAGAGCATCATCTACGTGATAATACTCGGGTCTTTTGGTACCTATCATTTCTTGTGCAGAATAACCTAATAGCAGCTCCACTGAGGGAGATACGTAGTGCAGTGTCCCGTCAGGATCGCCAAAAGAAATCATATCCGGTGTATTTTGCGTAATCAAATTATATAACTGCTCATCTTCATGAATCTTTTGTTCAGCAAGTTTTCGGTCAGTGATATCCGTTAACTCAGAAATCAGGACATAGGGTTCACTGGAGTTCTCCTGATAGATTAAAAATATATGTTGGGCTACCCAGATGATATCGCCATCCTTACGCAAGAACCGCCGTTCTTTCTCCAATGCAGTCCCAGGCTCAGCTAGCAAATCGTTCAGGATAACGGAATGATCGTTATTAGTTTTATCTTCCGGATACACAAGATCCAGATAATTTATATTCAAAAGATCTTCTTCTGCATAACCAAACATTTGGCATAGCGCAAGATTCGATTGTAATAACGTCCCGTCCTTCGGAGAGACTACCGCAATCCCGATAGAAGACCGTAAGTATAGCTGTTTAAAAAGAAAATCAGACACCTGTAAGCCTCCTCTTTTGAAAATGGGGGACTATATTAACAAACTTGTAATAATTTCAGTATACCTTTTTTTCGGTAAATAAGCTTGATAGTTGAGTCCTAAATGATAGACTGGTAACTTTCGCAGTAAAACTCCGCAAAAATAAACAGCAAGTCTCCCTCTGAAAAGGAAACTTGCCGTGTGTGCATGTTACAACTCTAAAGTCCTATTCTATTATCAAATTTTCCAGCTGAAGCTTCTTAATTTTCTTACGGATAGGTGCACCAAGAATTAAAAAAGCAAAACCTAACAAAATCAACATTCCGCCCATTATTACGTTTATCATACTGAGATTCTGTGATGAAAAAGAATAATTTATTACACCAATCATCACATTAAATAGGCCTAAAATCAACTCTAACCACATTACAGATTTCCATAACCTGTTGATTCGCTTATAGTGTTTTATTCTGGATTCCAGATCTGTGTAAATATCAAACGGACCTTCCACTGACTTCTTTCTAAGGTAAACCCAGCGCATGTAAGTACTCACACAATCTATACCGTTTTCCTCTAAAAACTTGAGATATTTGATGCTATCCGGATGATCCGGCAAGTTATCTAAAAGCTCAATTCTATACGTGTACTCATTATTGGGGGTCTCTGTAAACACATATTTGCACCAGGATAATTCTGATAGAGCCATCCCCTTCGCAGACATTTCATTAAGCCACTTTTCTTCCTTCTCATAATCCCAAATTAGCTTGCGAACCACATGTTTCATTTGGACTCACCTCCAGCTATTCTCTTCCCATTCGCTATCAATTCTTCCAGACGGATGATCTCTCCCTGAATCACTGACTTTCCTAAGCCGGTAATTTCGTATTCTTTTCTACGGGAACCTTGCTCCCCTTCCACTGCTTTTATCCAGCCTTTTTCCAGTAAAGTGTTAAGTGCTCCGTATAAAGTGCCCGCGCCCAGATCAACCCGACCGTTACTTAAGTCCTTCACATTCTGCATAATTGCGTATCCGTGCATTGCTGTATATAGAGACAATAAGATATAAAATACAGCTTCAGTTAATGCGCCTCTTTCTGTGCTTTCAGGCATCATTTCATCCCCATTCTATTACTGTTGTCGATATATCGGCTTACGTAATATCATTATTACGGAAGCCGATATAATTGTCAATACAAAAACACCCATTTTTTTCAATCGCAGCGATCATGAGCGCAACAAAAAAACGCCTAGCACTTAGCTAGGACGGATTTGTTGGGGGGCTACTCAGCAGCTAGATACTCCCACCGTGGCACCTATTCCTTCCTCATTATGAAGTATCGGACTGAGATGCCGCTATTTCCGAAAAATAGCGTGTTTCAGCTTACGTTCGGACTCAGATGCAGCTATTCGTCTCCAAACACTCGCTTTTCACACGATTCCTTAGCAATAAGCGCTATGCAGTCCGAAACCTCTGTAAAATGTGCCAAAAATCAATAATAGCGGCCATACGGTCCGTTAGCTGAAACTGTTCGTACAGATTCTAAAACTACAAAAGTCTATACAAAAAATAGGCCAGATAGGATATGTAAAAAAGGAACATACCCAACCTGACCTATTCTTTATTTTGTTCTGCATAGTTTTTTATGGTCTCTCTTTTGAGGCATTTTGAACCATGACACCTAATACATTTTTAAACGTTTGAAGATCCTGTTCGGAAATATTGGTGATCGTATCATCTTTAAACTTTTCGGCAACCGGCAGTAAATCGAGATAGATCTGTACTCCCTTATCTGACAATTCCAACTGCTTGACTCGCTTATCCGCATGGGTGCCAGAGCGATGCAAGAACCCCTCAGATTCTAATTTTTGAAGCAGCCTGACTACGCTGGGCTCTTTTATAGACATTTTATCTGCTAGTTCTCTCTGGGTAATGGATTCACTGGTATAGATGTAATACATCGCAATCCATTGGCTCCGGGTCATATTATATGGCCGAAATTCCTTTTCTAAGGCTTCCGCGAATATTTTTGCACTACGGTTTGCAATAAAGGCCATACAGTCATCTAAATTAAACACTGTTTACACCAACCAATCCCAACTGTTTTATCTTAAAATAATCAACTCTTTTCTAATTTATTATAGCAAAATATATTAAGGAAGCTGAACATACTTTTCAAGTGATCACATAGTTCATTTATTTAGGCTGCAGCAGGATCCGTCTCCCGAGATACTTAGAACAACTTATCCTTGATGCAACGCCCCAATTCCTAAACCGAATGCTGCTTCATGAATTACTTCCCCAGTAGTTGGATGGGCAAAGATTGTCTGTGTAATCTGTTGTTCCGTAAGCCCATTGGCAATCGCAAGTGTAAGACTACTAATCAGAGAAGACGCATCGGGACCAATGATAGACCCTCCCACAATCTGTCCGGAGCCATTATCTTTGATTAATTTGATAAAACCTTCCGGTTCATTCATTGTCAATGCTTTTCCGTTACTTGCAAAAGATACCTTACTCACACGATAGTCCAGCCCATTCTCCTTACATTCATCTTCCAACAGCCCGACGCTGGCAATCTCTGGAGAGGTGAAAATTACATTCGGTACCGCGGAATAATGCATATCTTGGGATTCACCGAGTAAGGTGTTTACAGCCGTAATGCCCTGATGTGAAGCAACATGAGCAAGCTGAATAATGTTAGTTACATCGCCAATCGCATACACATTTTCTACATTCGTACGCATTTGTTTATCAACGGCAATACCTTTACCACGTTCATTTAGTTGAATACCTGCTTTTTCGATATCCAGACCCTCTAGGTTAGGCTCGCGTCCAATAGCGACCAATACTTTTTCACTAACTAGCAGATGCTCACCCTCACTATTCTCATAGGTTACAATCGCCTGACCATCATCCGCACGTTGGATTTTGGAAACTTTGGAGTTGGTATGAATATGAATCCCAGCCCGCTGAGCTAAACACATAATTTCTACCGAAATATCACTGTCCAGCATCGTTAGCAGACGGTCCATAAATTCTACAACATGAACTTCAACTCCTAGGTTACGGTAAATGAAGGCGAATTCCATGCCGATAACCCCACCACCGATGATAGTTATTACCTTTGGTAACTCTTCGCAGGCGAGCGCTTCAGTACTGTTCATTACAAATGGCAGATCAATTCCTGGGATATTCACCTTGGAAATCCTCGAGCCTGTTGCCACAATGATATTTTTTGCTGAAATACGGTAACTATTTTCGCCGATTACCTTCACTTCATGCGCCGATAGGAACGAAGCGTGGCCGCGAACAACCTGAACACCGTTTTTTTCCATTAAATAACCAACGCCGGAGACCAATTTCTCTTTGACTTCATTTTTACGACGAATAACCTGCTTCATATCCACTTGAAGATCAGATCCTGTTGTTATACCAAACAAAGAGGAGTTTTTTATTTCATGACAGATTTCAGATGATTTGACTAAAGATTTTGTAGGGATACAGCCAACATTTAAGCAGGTACCTCCTAATTCTTCTTTCTCAATCATCGCTACCTGAAGTCCTTTTTTTGCTGCATAAATAGCGGCAACGTAACCTCCTGGTCCTGCTCCAATGATAAGCAAGTCAGGGTTTATAGCATGAGTTTGTTGCACGGCGACTGCAGGTTGTGGGACAGATAATTGGACCGGAGCCTCCACCTGGATTGGATTTACTTCAAATAAGACTTGATTTGAGGCAATCTCGCCCCCCTCTTCAAATAATATATTGATAATAATACCCTCTTCTGCCGCTTCAATCGATCTGTTGCCTTTTCCAGTTTCAATCTGTACCAAGGTATCTCCTGCAGATATCTTGTCTCCGATATTTACATTTATCTTGCCTGCTTTCCCCTTTTTGCCACCTGGAATCATAGACATTTTTATTTCCATCGTTATGCTCCTCATATCCTTGAGGGGACTCATAAAGAGCCCCCTCAAGCGAATGTATTAGTGAATGACTACGCCTGCTTTTACCAGCTTCACACCGTTAGCAAGACAATCTCCAACAGGACATGTCTTTTCGATAAAGTCTGCAAAAGCATCTGCCTTTTCTTGGCTTTCGTTGGTTTTAAAATGCATAACAAAACGAATTTCTTGGAAACCATTTCTCACATCTGCAAGACCCATGAAACCATCCGGATCTAAATCTCCTTCAAGTTCAACATAAAATTCTTCGAAGCTAAAATCGTTAGCGTCTGCAAAGGCACTAGCGACAATGGACTGACATGCACCAAAGGCACACAATAACGCCTCGACGGGATTCAAACCAACATCGGTCCCCCCCAAATCCTCTGGTTCGTCCATAATAATCTTAAAACCTCTAGAATTGGTTTCAACTTGCATTCCATTAGGCAGTTTTTTAGCTGTCGCTTTAAAAGTAGTTAACATATGTATTACCTCCTCCTTAAGATTGTGAAAATAATAACATAGTAATCGATGAATATCAATACTTAGCTAAGTAAGTATTTTTCTCGAAGAAGAACTCGAACCTGATTCAATAAAAAAACAGGTTTCCAATCTACCTGAATAGGTAAATCAGAAACCTGTTTTTGTTGATAGGATGCGGTCAAGAGGACTCGAACCTCCACGATATTGCTACCACTGGCACCTGAAGCCAGCGCGTCTGCCAATTCCGCCATGACCGCATATTATGTAACTGGCGACCAAAACCGCCTGTACATAATACTATACTCCCTCTGCATTTAAAACGCAAGGTTTTTGTGTTATTGAAATAGGCTTCATATAGACTCATAGGTATAACCAATCAATATTATTCAGTTTATATATTTCTATTATAAATCCTCATATGGTACAACATAGATAAAGTAAGGCGCTATGACGGAGATGTCGGAATAATCGATCAATAGAAAGGATGAATACTTATGAACCAGCAGTGGAATACCCAAACCTATGATACTGATATGGCCTTTGTGTCTCAGTTTGGAGAATCATTGATTGAGCTGCTTCACCCACAGCCAGGCGAACAGATTATCGATTGGGGCTGTGGAACCGGGGATTTGGCGGCAGCCATTGCTGCTAAGGGCGCCACTGTGACAGGTATTGATGCCTCTGCCGAAATGATTCAGACAGCCCGTGACAAGCATCCCCATCTAAGCTTTGTCTTAGCTGATGGGCAAACTTATGTCGCGGAACAGCCAGTCGATGCTGTGTTCAGCAACGCTGCCCTTCACTGGCTAACAGACGCAAACGGAGCGGCGGCGTCCATTGTTGCCAGCCTGCGGGTAGGCGGCCGTTTCGTGGCCGAGTTCGGTGGACTGGGCAATATTGCTTCCATCGTCGCTGGCCTTCCACAAGCTTTTGCAGCCATTGGCTGTAGTCATAAGCTGCATTTGCCCTGGTACTTCCCAAGCGTTGGCGAGTATGCAACTCTACTAGAGAAGCACGGACTGACCGTGGACCTCGCCCTTTGTTTTGACCGGCCAACACCACTGGAAGGCTTGGAGCAAGGATTTCAGCGGTGGCTGAATACTTTTGCCGATGGAATCTTAAGTGTGCTCACACCGACCGAACGCGCAGAAGTTCTCTCTTCTATGGAACAGAAATTGAAATCCAAGCTATATCAGGACGGCCGCTGGGTAATGGATTATCGCAGAATCCGGATTGTTGCTTACAAACGAAGCTAGAATAGATAAGAAATACTTCTCATGTTCAATAGTCAAAAAAAGAGTGCACTGGCGCTTAATACGCGCTAGTACACTCTTTTTTACACGGGATCCTATTTTCTGTCTCCAACATACCGATCACTGCCAGCGCCAAGCCCGACAACCATCAACAGTACACTTGCACCCAGCAGTAAAATCAATGGCACCGTCCAGCTGTTCGTTACATCATGCAGCCAGCCGAATAATGCCGGTCCCATTGCTGCCAGTACATAACCCACAGATTGGGCCATTCCTGACAGCTCCGCCGCTTCTTGCGTGCTTCTTGTTCTTAGACTGAAGAACATCATCGCAAGACCGAAGGCAAATCCTCCGGCAATACCAAAGCATACCGCCCAGACAGCCATTAAAGCGCCGCTGCCTTGCCAGATGCCACCTAATGCGATGAAATAAAGAACAGCAGTGATTATAACTAGAATACGTTGGTTCTTCATCCGGCCTGCCCACAGCGGTACGAAGAAAGTAAAGGGTAGCTGTGCCAATTGCATGAGCGAGAGAAACCAACCCGCATTACTCGACGACATTCCCCGTTCACCGAGGAGAACCGAAAACCAGGCAATAAAGACGTAATAAAGCAGTGACTGTAAGCCCATAAAGATCGTGACTTTCCAAGCAAGAGATGAACGCCACATATTTTTGCTTGAGGCTGCACTCTTAGAGCCGGTTCCTTGATTAAGCTTACGCATTTGCGGAATCCAGAACACTGTTGCTAGAGCTGCGATCATAAACCAGATGGCCAAGGTCCCTCTCCAACCGAATCCAGCATTCGTTGCCAGCGGTACACTAATTCCTGAGGCAATAGCTGCGCATAAATTCATAGAAACCGTGTAGATACCTGTCATTAGCCCGATTTTGTGAGGAAACTTCCCTTTAATAAGACCTGGAAGTAGTACATTACACACGGCAATGGATAATCCAAGTATAGCAGTACCTGTGAACAACAGACCTGCTCCAGATCCCGAGCGAATTAGAATTCCCATAGCCAGCATGACCATGGCAACTAATAACACATTAGCTAAACCAAAACGGCGGGCCAGCTTTGGAGCAAACGGGGACAAGATGGCAAAAGCCAATAATGGTAAAGTAGTAATAGCTCCTGCTAGAGTATTGGATAAGCCGAGGTCATCCTGAATCAATTGTATTAATGGACCCACAGAAGTAAATGGAGCCCGCAGCGCTGCAGCGATAAAAATAATTCCCAGCACAAGTAGCCAGCGATCATATTTGCTGTCCATTAAGCTATTATTCTGAATGTGTCCTTCGCTTTGTGAAGCTTTCATCGTGTATCCTCCTAAATTACAAACAAATAACCCCGCCAAGCACAGAGCTTGTCAAGGATTTGAAATATTTTAAACACTATGAACCATCATCTACTATTCTATTAGAAGTTACAACCCTTAAGTAATTTTATACCCGAATTATTGACAAAACCGCTGACCATCTTTAGTATCCATATCATCGGGTAGTTGAGAATCAATTTCATTTGAACTCATATTTAAACCACAGAAAAGAGTGAACAGAATGCTTCGAAGGTTTTTTTCCTACTATCGTCCGTATAGAAAATTATTTATATTGGATTTCTCCTGCGCTGTTTTTGCGGGACTGCTAGAACTGGCTTTTCCGGTAGCCGTCAATAAATTTATTGATGATTTGCTTCCTGGTCAAGATTGGCCGCTTATTCTTATCGCTTGTGTTGCGCTGCTGGCGATTTACGCCTTAAATACGGTGATGCAGTATATTGTCACCTACTGGGGTCATATGCTGGGCATAAATATCGAAACTGATATGCGCAAAAAAATGTTTGACCATATTCAGAAACTCTCGTTCCGATTCTTTGATAATAATAAAACAGGCCATCTAATCGGAAGAATCACCAATGACTTAAATGATATCGGCGAAGTGGCGCATCACGGTCCTGAGGATGTATTTATTGCAATCATGACCCTTGTCGGAGCCTTTCTCCTAATGGCTGATATTAATCTGAAGCTGGCGATTATTACTTTTATTATCGTTCCAATTATGGCTTGGGTAATCATCTACTTCGGCCGCAATATGACTTCAACTTATCGCCAGCTATTTGGAAATGTAGGCAGTTTCAATGCCCGTATCGAAGACAATGTCGGCGGGATTCGGGTCGTGCAATCTTTTGCCAATGAGCAGCATGAACAAGAACTATTCGCAGTAGATAATCAAATGTTCCGCAAAACAAAACTTATGGCTTATAAAATCATGGCTAGAAGCTTGTCCGTCAGCTATATGATGACCCGCCTCATTACTATCCTGGTGATGATCTGCGGCGCATGGTTCTTTATCAATGGCGAGCTGCAAATCGGTGAATTTGTGGCGTTTATCTTGTTGTCTAATATCTTCTTCCGCCCTATCGAGAAAATCAATGCCGTGATCGAAAGTTATCCTAAAGGAATTGCCGGCTTCAGACGTTATCTGGAGATCATTGACACGGAACCTGACATCAGTGACAAACCGGATGCCGTGGAGATCAACGCTTTGCGCGGTGATATTACATTCCAGGATGTATCTTTTGGATACGAAGAGAATCGTCCGGTTCTGCAAAATATAAGCCTTAACGTAAAGGCTGGCGAAACCATTGCCTTTGTTGGGCCGTCCGGCGCAGGCAAAACAACAATCTGCAGCCTGCTTCCGCGCTTCTATGATGTCACAGCCGGGGCCATCACGATTGATGGCATCGATATCCGTGACATGAAGCTGGAATCGCTGCGCAAACAAATCGGGATCGTGCAGCAGGATGTTTTCCTGTTCTCCGGGACAATTCGCGAGAATATCGCCTATGGGAAACTGGATGCAAAGCTGCCTGAAATCTGGGAAGCTGCGCGACGTGCTCATCTGGAGGAGCTCATTCAGAATCTGCCAGATGGAATGGAGACAGTCATCGGGGAGCGCGGTGTGAAATTGTCCGGTGGACAAAAGCAGCGCCTGGCTATCGCTCGCATGTTCCTCAAGAATCCGCCGATTCTGATTCTGGATGAAGCTACTTCCGCGCTGGACACAGAGACCGAAGCCGCGATTCAGCAATCCCTGGCTGATCTGTCCGTAGGCAGAACCACACTCGTCATCGCTCACCGTTTGACGACGATCAAAAATGCCGACCGGATTATGGTCGTGAATGAAGAAGGAATCGCTGAACAAGGCAGACATGAGGAATTAGTCCATGCTGGTGGAATTTACAGCCGTCTGCATCAGGCACAATATAACTTTTAAAAAGTAATTTGCCACAGCTGGGCAAAAATGAAGCAAGCCTAGTCACCATGTTTTTGGCGACTAGGCTTGCTTTTTCACGTAACTCCTCTATTTGCAGCAAACGTGATGCTTGATTAAGGAATTCCTCCCTGATTTTCTTTGGTTTATTGCTCTAATCCTTGCAATCAGGGAAAACCTCCCGCAAATTCACCCCAATTTGCTCATAATAGTGGAATTCAAGCGATATTTAGGGAGGATTTCCCTGAAAAGCTAAGTAACCAGCATAAATCAGCTATATTCAGGGAGGTTTTCCTAAAAATTAAAAACGGCACAATTAAAGCTCAGTTCCCCTAGTTTCGCTATTGCGGCTCTGTTCCCCATACCAGCACTCCGTTCCGATAAAGGGTCACCTTGTTCCAATCCGCATAAGCGGTCTGAAGTGAATTAAACGAATAATCATTGGCCTCGTTAAAATTGCTCCAATCTGTCTTGTGTATCCGGGTCTGAATATCCCCGGAAGTTCCTCCAGCGGCAAGCATGCCCGCACCTGCGTTGAATTTCACTTCCAAATAGTAATCTGCTCCCGTTCGAGGCGTGTCCAGCTTTACAAAACTGCCTGCTACCTTGCTGTTGCCGATCTGGGCATAATCGCAGAAAAAGGATTGCGGCTTGTCTCCATCGATCGTATACCAGTAACGGATGCTCAGCTCGCTAAGATCGACTGCAGTTGTGCCGTTATTTTTAATATTAAAATAGGGCTTCATCTGGTTGTCATTTGGGTTAGTATCCGCTGTCCGATACGCCACTGCAAGCCCGGTGACCGGTTCGACAGGCCCCGAGCCTTGCGGTGTAGCCATCGCTTGTACAGAATTGCTGCTCGTACCCGCACTATTGACAGCATTCACAACATAATAATAAGTCGTTCCGTTGCTAACCGCCGCATCGCTATAGCTCGTCCCGGTAGCCGTAGTCAGAGTGGTATAAGGGCCACCACTCGTAAGTGACCGTTTCACCGTATAGGAAGTTGCTCCCGCCGAGGTGCTCCAGCTAAGATTCACGAGCCCATTGCCTGCAGCTGCATTCAAGTTAGCAGGAGCTGCTGGAACTACGGGAGCTGCCACTGTCTCCAATACGGACCAGTAGGCCGGCTTAGATTGAAGGCGCTCATCAAATAATAAAGGCCAATTGTTACGGGCTACCGGATAAGTGCGCAGCCAAGTATTACTGTCATCCTTCCCCCAGAGAGTGACATTCGTGACCGTATCCGTGTGCCGCAGGAAGATCTCAAATAATGATTTGTATAAAGCCGCTTGGCGCTGCTTCAAATTATCAGGGAAGGTCTCATAGGCTTGAGAATTATCAGAATACACACTAATATCCAGCTCAGTAATATGAGTTTCCAGCCCTAAAGCCTTGAACTTGATAATCGAATTTTCGATTTCAGAGAGCGAAGGATAATACAAACTGATGTGCGTTTGATGCCCTACTCCGTCAATAGGAACCCCTTTAGCCTGAAGTCGTACAATCAGATTGTATAGCGCTTGGCTTTTGGCTGGCTCATGGGTATTGTAGTCATTGATGAACAGTTTTGCGTTAGGATCAGCTTCATGAGCGAACTGGAACGCCTTCTCAATATACTCTTCACCCGCGATCTGGTACCACAGGCTGCGGCGCATGCCATCAGATTGCGAAGTGTCAATCACTTCGTTGACGACATCCCAAGCATAGATTTCACCTTTATAACGTTCCATAACAGTCTTAATATGACTCTTCATCCGCTCATATAACACCGTTTTGGAGACCAAATTACCGCTGGCGTCACGGAACACCCAATCCGGTGTCTGCGAATGCCAGACCAGGGTATGTCCACGTACCTGCTGCCCATTTGCGGTAGCAAAAGCTACTGCCGTGTCAGCTTCAGCGAAATTAAACACACCTTCCTGCGGCTCCGTGCTGTCCCATTTCAGAACATTTCCTGGCGTTACACTATCAAAATGCTTGTCCAACAATTGCCGATCCGGAGCTGTCAGCAGCTCACTATTCGTAAACGCCGAGCCGATCAGAAATTTGTTTGCAAACACATCCTTCAGCGAAGGAATCGCATCCTCGATGACAATTGGACCGAGATCCGGTAGCTTTTCCAATCGAAAATCATCCAAATAAAAAGAAGTTGTCGCGCTACCCGGCACTTCAAAATAAATAGAAAGTTGATCTGCCGGCTCCAATAGCTTGTACTGCGCCTGAAGCTTCACCCAACCGTTCGCTGTCACTGCTCCAAAGGTCAAATTGTCATAATGAATGGTAGCAGGTAATGTCCGCTGCAGTGACATATAGATATTCGCGTTAGATGATCCGGCAGGCAGCTTCACCCATCCAATAAACACATAAGTTTGTCCCACTTCCAGCTGGCTAGTCACATCCAGTGAAGGTCCATGCCACGTTTTTGTTCGGCCGCTTACCTCCAGGCCATATGTGCCGCTGCGTGCCGCATCTGTTTTGGCTGTAAGCACCTCAACTTCCCCACGTCCACTCCAACCCTGAACAGTGCCATCTTCAAAATCGCTTTGCTGAATAAGCGTGTTCTCCGCATGTGCGGGTGCAGCCCAATACGCAGGTACAAGCAAACATAAAACCAAAACAAAATTAAGCGCTTTCAAAAAAGTTCCTTTTTTCATCGCTTCGATTCTCCCTTCTGAGTTAGGTTCGAACCTTATGGCTTCGTTTCTTCCTGTCCCCGATACCGCTCGGGCCACACCACCTTCCTCATAAAAAAATCAGAGCCTATCCTCAGGAGGAACCAAGCTAGGCAGGTCATCCGTGAAGTATGGGCTCTATATCGCCATAATATCACATATGTTTCCATTTATGGAACTGAAATTAATTATTTTCGATCTTATTTTACTTAAGCTGAACGGATCTGCATTATCAGATCTATTTAGCGCCGAAAAAACCCAAGAGACGACACCATTATGGTGTTGTCTCTTGGGTTACATAACATGCTGGCTGAATGTACGGGATTTTTCCCGTACAATTCGGTATTTCCAGCTGGATCAACGCATTGTACGGGATTTTTACCGTTCATTTCGGCGTTTCCAGCGGGATCCGCACAATGTACGGGAGTTCTACCGTTCATTTCGCCACTTCCAGCTGAATCGACCAATTGTACGGGAGTTATACCGTTCATTTCGGCATTCCTTGGAGATACTGAGATACAACAACAAATAAAAAAAGAGCCGTGTTGTGAACACGACTCCCTCTTCATATAAACCGCATCAGTAGCGGCATATTTGCAAGGAGCTTAGCAATAAGCTGTCATCCTTGATTTATTTTTTCGCAATATGAACCTTCAGCTGCTTGCCCTTCACGGTGGTCTCTCTCATCGCTTGCAGCACCATTGCGCCTTTACCGTTCAAAATATCCACGTAGGTCACATTGTCCTGAATCGAGATAATCCCGATATCTTCGGCGGACATACCTTCAAGCTTTGCTATTGTGCCGACAAAATCCACGGCTCTTAGCTTCTTTTTCTTGCCGCCGTTGAAGTATAGCTTCATAATCTCTTTGTTTAAGCTTTCGCTTTTGTCCTTTTTGCGGACAGGCTGCTTATTAATCTTCTGCTCGAACGCTTCCTTTGCGTAGGCCACTGCGTCGTCCGAAGGTGCTTTCATATGCGGAATGCTGAAGCCAATATAGCTTTCGATTTCAGTTACCCACTTCTGCTCATTCGGAGTGACAAAAGTGATCGCTTTACCTGTCTTGCCTGCACGCGCGGTTCTGCCTGTACGATGCACGTAGCTTTCTTTTTCCAGTGGAATATCGTAATTAATCACATGGGTGATATTCTCGATATCAATCCCTCTAGCCGCCACATCGGTAGCGATTAAATAGCGGAATTGCCCTCTTTTAAAAGCATTCATGACCTCAAAGCGCTCATCCTGCTCCATACCCCCGTGGATCTTATCACAAGGATATTCCAGATCCGC
This sequence comes from Paenibacillus sp. FSL H7-0943, assembly GCF_037963265.1. NCBI lineage: Bacteria > Bacillati > Bacillota > Bacilli > Caryophanales > Paenibacillaceae > Paenibacillus > Paenibacillus sp. FSL H7-0943. The sequence continues at coordinate 2,294,100 of NZ_CP150148.1, read as the reverse complement.
CAGTCCTCTGAATACAGCATTCACCTGCTCTTGCGTACGGCAAAAAACAATACAGCTATCCGGATTCTCCACCGTTATGATATCGCTTAGCAAAGAGAATTTGGCAGCTTGTCTCACTTCAATCAACGCATGTTCAATCGTAGCCGTCGTAATTCCACTTGCCTGAATCTCGATATCCGTTGGATCGCTCATATATTTTAGGCACAAATTCTTAATGACTTCGGGTAAGGTAGCTGAGAATAACATCGTTACTCGCTCTTTGGGCAGCTGCTTAATGATCTTCTCGATCTGCTCAATAAAGCCCATGCTCAGCATTTCGTCAGCTTCATCGATGATCAAATATTTGATTCGATTTAGCGGAAGTGTGCCTCTTTCAATATGGTCAAATACGCGTCCAGGCGTACCTACGACAACATGTGTTTTTTGCGTAAGCTCTATCTTTTGAGGGGCAAAGGGCTGCTTGCCGAAAAGAGCAACTGCTTTAATCCGTTTAAAACGTCCGATGTTCGTAATATCCTCTTTCACCTGCATCGCAAGCTCCCGAGTTGGCGTAAGAATCAAAGCCTGCGGCTTATTCTCCACCCAATCCACCAGATCGCAAAGCGGAATACCATAAGCTCCCGTCTTGCCACTGCCTGTTTGCGATTTCACAATCAGATCCTTTTGCTGCAAAGCCACAGGAATTACCTTGCTCTGTACCTCCGTAGGTGTCATAAATTTCAGAACATCCAGTGCTTTAATTATCTCTTCGTCTAACTCATAATCTCTAAATTGCAATTCACTCATCGTTCAACCTCTTCTATGCCGATTGTTCTGGTTAAAGCGGAAACTCCGCGATCCTTCCATCTTGTGCATACTTATCATTATAACAGTTATTGGCGTCCTTGATTCCATTCCTTATAGAACTGGTCCAGAAAATTCAACATGAAATCATGCCGTTCTTCCGCTAACTTGCGTCCATAAGCCGTATTCATTAAGAATTTTAGTTTCAACAGCTTCTCATAAAAATGATTCACAGCCGTCCCTTTGCTATAATCCCTGTATTCCTTCTGCAGCGACTCCTCGCGTGGAGAAACTTCCGGATCATAAGCCGGACGTCCCTTTGCGCCTGAGAAAATAAAGGTTCTGGCAATGCCAATCGCGCCAAGTGCATCTAGTCGATCTGCATCCTGCACCACTTGACCTTCCAGAGTCTGCATAGGTTCTCCTCCACCACCACTAAAAGACATCGTTTCAACGATCAGCATGATATGACGAATTTGCTCCTCCTCTGTAAGGTTTGCCGTAAGCCAAGTGTGGACTTTAAGCAGACCTGCTTCTTTTGACGGATTAAGCTTCTCGTCTGCAACATCATGCAGCAAGGCTGCCATCGTACAGATAAAAACATCCGCACGCTCGATCTCAGCAATTTCACATGCCGTGCTGCGGACCCGATGGGTGTGCCACCAGTCATGCCCCGTAGTATCTTGTCCCAGTTGTTCTTTCACAAATTCTTCCGCCCGGGCTATTATTAAAGGTTGATTCATCGTCAACAAGCTCCCCTCGCCTATGAAATATCGAAGCCCTATTATAGCTGATTGCCTGTCCATTCGCCTACTAAAAATCTTCGTTATAACAAATTCTTACTTGCACGACTCCAAATGATCCGCTATAATCGGCAGTAATCAAAATGTCGAAGGGAATTGATTCTGATGAACACCATAACAATCATGCTGAATCAACTTCATTATTATCACAAACAGCGTTAGCAACCCTGAAATTCTCAGGGAGGCTAACGCTACTCGCGTTGGCCTCCCTGCGGCATAGATCACGCGCAGGACCATGAGGTCCTGCGCGTTTTTTTATTTCTAAACTATGCCAATTCAAAGGAGCTACTAACGATGCAAAACATTAAAGGAACTTATGATTACTTCGGAAAAGAGCAGGCGCTCAGAAAGAACATTCAAAATACGCTGCAGGATTTGTTCGAACTCTATGATTTTGAATCCATGGACACCACATTATTAAATGAACTGGAGTTATTAACCTCTAAATATGCAGGTGGGGATGAAATTCTCAAGGAGATGTACCAACTCACCGATCAAGGCAACCGCAAGCTGGGCTTACGATATGATCTGACCATCCCTTTTGCCAAAGTGATCGCCTTAAATCCTGGAATAGTGTTTCCCTTCAAGCGTTATGAGATCGGAAAAGTATTCCGTGATGGTCCCGTGAAACGTGGGCGCCTGCGTGAATTTCTGCAATGCGATGTGGATGTTGTTGGTATTTCAGGACCTGAGGCGGAAGCTGAATTGATGCAGCTGGCCACAGAAGCTTTTCGCAAGCTGGACATCCCGATCATCCTAAAATGGAACAACAGACGTTTTCTCGGTGAGATTCTGGAATCGCTGGGTGTACCTGCCGAGAACCAACTGTCCGTTATGCTAACCTTGGATAAATTAGAAAAAATCAACCTCAGCGGAGTGAAAAATGAATTGATCAGCAAGGAAATAGATCCTACAACCATCGCTGCTATTCTAGAACTTATTGAAATGGACAATCCAAGCTTTGAGCAGTTATGCCAAAAATATAGTCTTACCGGACAACCGGGAGCAATGGAGGTTCTTGTCCTGCAAAAGCTGCTCCAAGACATTCAGCTGCAACAGACTTGCCGTTTCGATCCCTTCTTGTCCCGCGGGCTTTCTTTCTACACTGGAACCGTCTACGAGATCTTTGATGCATCCGGTTCCTTTACCTCAAGCTTGGGTGGTGGAGGCAGATATGACGCTATCATCGGACAGCTAGTGGGCAGAGAGGATATTCAATATCCTACGGTTGGCTTATCTTTTGGTATGGAGTCTATCATGGCGCTCCTTGCAGAACGTCCTATCCAAGAGCGCAAGACAGCAGAGGTTATGGTCATTCCGATTGGCGAGACGCTCCCACAGGCTTTAATTGCAGCCGCCGAGCTCCGTGCCTGTTCTATCCGGACCACTCTGGTATCCGGTAAAAGAAAACTTAAAAAGCAACTCGCCACAGCCTCATCCAAAAAAATCCGTTACGTTATTCTGATCGGCGAGAGTGAATCCAGTGTGGATAAGGTGCGGCTGAAGGATATGAAGGAACAAACAGAGGTTATAGTTCCATTAGATGAAGCCATCTACCTTATTACTGAATAAACTACTGCCTGATATTCTTTTAGAAAGATTCGCATAAAAAAAAGACCCCGCCGGCGACCGGCGGGGTAAAGTCTATATATAAGGGAGGTTATACATGTACTATAACCCTGCAAGCTTAATATTTTATGAAAAAGAGATAAGGATTCCCTTAATTCATTTCAAACCCTTAGATCTTAAACTTATCTACTAACCCCTGAAGCTCTTTGGCACTTTGAGTATTTTCATCGGCCATAGTAACCTCCAGGAATGTTTTTTCCACGATATCCGCCGTTTTCACCGCGATATCCTGAATCCCTATAGCTCCTTCGTTTACTGTAGCAGCTACCTCATTAACGGCAATATTAATACTCGATATGGCCATACTCAAATGATCGGCTGCGCTCTCGAATTGTTTTAACAGCGTATTTACAGTAGCAGCATCACTGTTGTATTGCTGACTTACCTCAGTTAATCGTTCATAATCTGCTAGAACATTCTGATCAATAAAAGAAAGTAATGCCTCAGAATTCTCCTTCATGGATTCAACAGAGGAATATACACCTGTTACCACACCTTGAATTCCAGCCGCAATCTTAGACGACTTCTCAGCCAACTTCCGAATCTCACCAGCTACAACCGCGAAACCTTTGCCTGCCTCACCCGCTCTTGCCGCTTCTATAGCTGCATTCAGGGCCAGCAGATTGGTCTGACTGGCAATGGATAGAATCGTATCCGTCAGTACATTAATCTCTGCAATCGCGCTCGACTGTTCAATCGCTTTTTCCATATCGATTCGCACGGATTCATAAATTTGTTTAGCATTCGTCGTAGATTCTGTTGCCTCATCTTGGAGAGCCAGCGCCCGCTCACTAATTTGTCTAGAAACGGCAGCGCCTTCCTTCACATTATTGGTGATCCCGGATACATTGTTATCAATTTCAGTAATTGCTGCTGTCATTTCCTCTGTGGAGGCTGCGGTCTCTTCCATACCTGCCGATAGCTGCTGCGTAGTCGCTGAATTATCGTGGGCATTTTCCCGCACATCTATAGACAGCTTCTCCAGCGTTTCTGCATTTTCAAGCACTTTGGACGAGATCGTAATTAAGCTTCCAGCCATCTCACGAAGTGTAGCCCGAGTGCTGAACATCGCTTTGGCGATCGTCCCTGTCTCATCTTTGTTTTTAGTCAAATACTCATACTCTGAGTCATGCGTCAAATTCAATTCTGCCGTTTTATTAATCATGTCCGTTAGTTTAACAATCGGAGAAGAGATTTTTTTAGCAAAATAAAGAGCAATCAGCAAGGCAATAATCAAACTTCCCACACCAAGAAATAAGTTGAAATTTCTCATATCAGTGACAGGTTTCACGATTTCATCGAGGTCTGCGGTTAATACAAGCAACCAGTGCGTCTCAGGTAAAACTGTATAGGTTGATTTTTTTTCCACATCTTTATATGTATTATTGAGCAGGCCATCCGCTACCTTCTCACCAGATTTCACACGCTCCATAACAGCTGCGATCTGCGTATTCTCAATAGGCTGACCAATTTGTGTTTTATCCGGATAATATAATTTATTGCCGTTCTCATCCAGTAAATAAGCGTAAGAGCTCGTCGTGTTTACCACTTTGGTATCCGCCAAATACTTAATCATACTATCTGCGGAAACAGCTGACGCAATAAATCCAATCATCTTTCCATTACTCTTTACGGGCTGTACAAAAGCCACTACATAAGCTCCTGTGGATTTTGATTTCAGCGTTTCACTGATCACAGGCTCAGCCGTCTCCATTACTCTTTTCGTATAATCTCTTTCACTAAAATCTGTCCCTATAAGCTTAGTATCACTGTCAGCCACACTAATACCTTTCATATCACTGACTAGAATGTGCTCAAGGTTCCCGGCCTCCTCCACAATGCTTTGAAGACTGGCGTTCACCTCATTCTGAAGCTTATCTCCTTTGTTAACTCCACCATTCCCAGCTTGCAGCAGTAGATTAACAATTTCCGAGCGGCTCGCAATAAGCTCTGTGCTTCTCTGCTCTTTTGCTATCATGGCTGATATGGTCTGAGCTTTGTTCGTATTGACCTGCTTCATAGAATTCTCAGTAAGATTCACAATCGCCTGAGTTGATTTCAAATACGTAAATATCCCCATTACAGAAATACATAAAAGGGTCACACCTATCATAACAAGTGATAACTTTAGGCGAATCTTCATATTCTTTTCATCCTTCCGACTGCTTGTTCATTTGCGAACAATGAAATTGTAAATAATACAATTACTATCGGGTGGCAAAGTTGAATAGTGAATATAAATCGCGCAAAAATAAGAAATATATCATAAAATGTCGAAATTTTTCATGTAAATGAATAAAATATCACAGCTTTTAGGTCATATATCCTTCATAAGGTGGTTAACAAGGCCTGTCATCTGTCCTAGATGAACTAGGTGGTTCTAGCTGAGAGACAGTATTCGTTTGCATTAATGCACCCTCACTTAACAGTCGTTTAGTTCTACTACGTAAAAATAGACCAGACATCGCAGCGAGTATTTGTTGGAACAACATCCCCGAAATTACTGGAAGCGCAACAGCAGGAGGAAAATATTTCACCGCTAATACAGCTCCCGCACTTAAATTCCGCATACCCGAATTAAACTGTACAGCCACGGAATCTTCATAACTAAAGCGGAAGCGGCGTGACACCAAAGCTCCGATTACATAGCCAAGCACAACGGTTATGAAGGTCACTCCAATTATGATCGCTAATTTGCCATCCGGATGTTTCAGATAACGGGCAATGCTGGCCCCATTAATAGAAACAACTACAAACAATCCGACTTTAACAAACGGAGCAAGCGGCGGTCCACATACCGTATTTACTTTCCCTTTTGTCCATTGATTCAGCAGCATCCCAACTACAGAAGGAATGACTACCATCCATAGCAGCCCTTTCATCATATCGCCTAGCTGAATTTCAACACTCGCTCCCATCAGCAAATATAAGGTACCCGGGACAACAATTGGCGACAAGAGCGTATCAATCAGAATAAGCGCCAATGTCAGCGCAATATTCCCTCCGTACATCGACACCCATACCACACTTACAACACCTGTAGGAATCGCGAACAGCAATACATAACCAGTTACTGTATATGGATCTCCCGGAAAAAAAGCCATGGCTGCAAGCCAGCCGATCAGCGGCATTACAATATGTAAAATTACCATTAGAATAATCAGCTTCTGAGGTTTCAGAAGTACCCCCAGCAGATCCTTTAGATTGGACTTCAAGCTCCCTATCAGCGTCATTACAGCGAAAATCCAGGGCACGAGACCTGTGAACGGCAGCAGTCTGCTTTCGTTAAGTACGCCGACCACGATGGCCGTGGGTGTTAATAACGGCATAATCTTTTCTAGAACAACATTAGATTTGATGAGTCCATTTCTTATATTAGCAAACACTTGGCAGTACACCTTATGTATGAAGCTCATACATCCCTTATCTTTGTTTTTTATTAAGTCTACCATAAAAAAATAGGAACCAATTCTTAAATTGGTCCCTCGAAGTAATCTATATAGAGTGTTAAACTTCTATGCCTTGTGGAAACAATGCATCCAGTGCTGGGCAGGGCTGCTTATCCAAAAACTGTGCCAATGGCGCTGGCATATTATTGTATAAATCTTTTAGTGAAGTTCCTTGATAAATGTTGCCGATAATCACCGGATGGCAAAGCTCTGAAATCAAAATGTCGCCATTTCCATGCAGATGAAGCTGCTTCTTCCCCTCGATACAGTGAGGAAAATACACACCCGGCTGCTCTTCGAACCCAAGGGCGTCCATAAAGCGGTCCATACAGGTGAAATACAGAATCGTATCTTCTTTCTTCCGTGCGATCAGCTCACTCACTGCATTCTTTAATTGTTCCCGTGCAGCTATAGACTTCCAACCCGTATGATCCATGATAATACTGTTCTGAATTTCATGTGTGCGCACGCCCATTGCGTAGACATGATCGCTGATCTCCTTCATATTATCCTGGGTTTCACTGAACAGCAGCGTCTCCAGTACGGTATCCACACTTGTTGCAGCGAATAGGGTAATATTTTCTCTTATTTTTTCATAGATGCTTGGATGAATATTATAATATTTTGAGAAAGCTTCCGCAGTAGTAAAATTGAAGGAAATATGTATAGTCGTTAATCCTGCGGAGACCAATTGGCCAATTCGTTCAGCATTTAAAAGACTGCCGTTGGAATTTAACTGTGTCTGAATCCCTCTGGATGCGCAGTAGGTTACAATCTCCACACAGTCATCGAACTTCAGCGTCACTTCTCCACCTGATAAGCGTACTCTTTTAAGGCCTGGAAGTTCGTCCAGAATGCGGATGACCTCTTTGGCTTTGATGCTTTGTCCATCATTTCTATTATATGCACAGCAATAATCGCAGCGGAAATTACAGTTCGAAGTTACCCCTATTTCTAACCCTTCCAGCTCATAAGTAAGCGGTTTGTCGAGCTCTAATGCTTTATATCTCATACTCTAAAGTCCTCCTGAAAAATAATGAATTTAGTTCAAAAGTTCAACCTTAGAGATTATATAGGTTTATGGCTTAGGTTAATGTGAGTTTTATAACATTCGAGTGTACGGTTTGATTAACGAATTAGTCGGAAGCGCATGCGTAATCACTTTCAGATACGCATAGTAACCTGTAACGGACTCAGCTGACCCTAAACCTAAAATTATCCTATTTTAAGAATGCCAACGGACTCCAGTGCACCTATTGACCGGAAAAACGCCCAATATGAGCCTTTTGCCAATGAATAGCGTCAGCGGAGTCCGAAATCATGTTTTGATAGCTGATAACATACAAATAACGTCATCCGAGTCCGAAAGCCTCGTGGAGTGATGGATAAACCGATACGCATTCAGGCATGTATATTACAGGTTATCTTCAAACTGGTGATGTCCACCGACACTTTTTATAGGGATATAAAGATCAACTTTTGCTTTACCTTCAGGGTCTGTATATGGATCATTCATACAAAATTCGAGCGCATACCGATCATCCGGTTCATAATCACTGTTAGGTAGCCATTGACCGTACACACTTTGATAGGCAATAGCCAATTTGTCGATCGTATCATAAAACGAATATAAGGCATAAAGACCACCAGATAAAGTTTTGAACTCTACGCTCGAATCACCCTCTTTAACAAACTCTTCTGGAATGGTTATGCAGGCATCATATCTACAAGAGTATTCGTCAGTCACGCTGGGATCATCTAAAGAAATACCAATGAAGTATTCTGTTGAAGGTAAATCATTTTTCTCAACCCACTTGCTGAGTGTTCCCCATGCCTTATACGTTTCAAGATAGCTGCCAACATGCCTTACGTATGCCACTTGATAACTTGGAAGTTCTTTAACCTCAATGTTCATTTCCCATACTCTCCTTAAAAAATTATTTATGTTGATACTCACATCATAATTTTTAGAAGGAGACAATTCTTCCTGATTATTGCTGGACATTAACTGATAATTGCTATGTTCTTGCCTTGACCTTCTCATCTCGCTTGGGGTTGTCTTAAACAGTTTCCTAAAGGATGAATTAAAACTTGAGATGGAATTAAAACCGCATAGAGTTGAGATATCTAGCATGGTTTTATGGGTTGTTTCAAGATAGGTTATCGCGTGATGTAGACGTCTTTCCGTCAGATAGGTCATTGGTGTTTTATTTGTAATTGCAGAAAAAACTCTAGAAAAATGATACTTAGAAAAATTAGAAACTTCAGCTAGCGTTTCTAGATTTATTTCTTGATCTAAGTTGTCCTCAATAAAATGAAGAACCGTCTGAATACGCACCCTGTAATCATTGTTCACTAGACCTACCTCAATCCCGTGATGATTAAATGATTTTTTTCTTATTTATTTTCTTCGCCCTATATACAACAGATGAGATGAAATCCCCAAAATGGATGGATCCTTTGCTGCATTAATGAGAAATTCTAAGAGCTCCTCATGTTCACCCCGGTCAGTCCAGTATTGTTTCTGCTCATTTGTCAGTAATGCTCCGAGGCTAGAAGAACCAATTAAATCAATGGTTTGAAATCCATTCTCCTCCATGAAAGATTTTATGTCCTCAATATTGAAGTAATAAGCTCCCGTAAACCTACCATCATCTTTATGATTAAAAATCCCGCTATCATAAAATTCTTGTATTGAATCCATGTTGTCATTAGGCTTCCAATGTTGTGGGAACTGTAAGGATGTAAGCGTCATTCTCATCCGACTTTGAAAGGCTACAAATACGATGCCATTCTTCTTTGTCACACGAAACAATTCCTTAACTGCTAAAATCCGATCCTCTTCTTCTTGCAAATGATATAAAGGGCCTAACATCAGAGAAGCATCAAAGCTCTCGTCTGATATTCCCTCTAAACTAGTTGCATTCAGCACATGAAAACCTTTAAATTGCTCAGTTAATCCTAATTCATTAACCTTCTGCTGAGCTATTTCAACTAACTTAGGGGTAAGATCCGATAACGTTACGTTATAGCCGAGCTTCGCCAGCTCCATGGCATATTTACCGGGCCCAGCACCATTATCCAGTATAGATTGTGCGTTAGTTAAATACTGTTTTATATAATGCAGATTAATGATGAACTCCAGCGGCTCCCTATCCAATCTTCCCCACTCATCAAATTGGGAGTAATAATCAATAATATTGCCCATTACCAAAACACCGACCTTCAATTGTATTTTTTTCTGTAGAGAACAGAAAAAACCTATCGCCTCCAAAGAGGCGATAGGTTTAACCTTCGCGGTACCACTCTTTTTGATCGTTGCATATTGCTTATAATAAACAACGAATCTTAGAACCCGATTACGGAGGGTTAGCCGTTAAGATCTACTGAGGTTCGATCTTACCGCTCATGGGTGAGTTGGGGAACCTACTCCGCTGTCTTGCACCAACCGGCAGCTCTCTGGGCAGTAGTTATTCCTTAATACTCCCAATCATTACGTTTATTCCGTATTGTATTTTGACCTAGTATATATTTAGTAATTATTCCCTGTCAATACAAATTCCACTTACAGCTCTACTGACTTCCCCATCTCGTTCCAGACAGGCTGTCCGATCAGACCTAAACGCCAGATCGCAATTCCTTTAAGGCCATAACGTTTAGCAAGTCCTACCTTCGAATTCACTGAAGATTCGTTTTCGCTATACACAGAGATCCCGAGAATCAGCTTATCCTTACTCACTTGCTGAAGCGCAAGCCGGATGCCTTCATCAACTAAACTCATCGGCTCTGGAACTTTTTTCTCTTGTAAATAATCGTACGCCATAATGACCAAATCATCTGCAAGTGTTCCTAAAGTTTTGTAATCATAACCTTTATAAGAACTATTTAATGGATGAAGAATAACGGTAAGTTTAAGTCCTGCTGCATGTGCTTTTTGTGATAGGTTTTTCACAAAAGCATTGTAATCCGCTTGCACCTTCGCCTTATCACCTGTTAGACCTAGGCCCTCCAGATCCAGGGTAATGCCTTGGAATCCTTTTTGCGTTGCAAGATCTACGATTCCAGTAATCGTCTGTTCTTGAAGCTGTTTATCTTCCAGGTTCTTAGTTAACTCTGATGCGGTATCTCCAGAGAAGACCATCAGATAAGGAGCTGTTCCACCTGCCGCTGCATTCGTGACAATCGATTCTGGTGTTACGTCACCAGCCGCCTGAGGCCATTTGAAATCAGTCCCCGTTGTGGTGAATTGCCCGCTTTTATCAATCCCACTCCAACCGAAGGCCATAGCATCAAAATTAGGAAGTAAGGAAATCTCACTATAAGAACTCAGAGCATAGAAACCAAGAGTGTACAGCTCAGTCTTCGGCGAAGTAATAGATACGGTCTTCGTAGATTGATTCCAAGCTACACCCGCACCAAACTGCTGGCCGAAGAAGCTAAGGGGAATCATCGTTGTATCCCGGATCGTCTGCGGAGCAACTCCTAACTTCACAACCGCGCCGTTAACACCTGCATTTTTGCTGCCAAGGGTCAGGGTTACCACTTTGGTCCCTGCAGTATCTGTTTTGGTAGCCGTAATTTTCTTCTGCGCTTGATTCCACTCGACATTAATTCCCAAAGCTTCAGATATAGCTCGGAATGGCACCATCGTTGTTCCGCTCATCACAACAGGTTCTACTGGAAATGGTAGTGGATAACCATCCAGCACAATACTAACTCCAGCAGCTGTGGCTGCCTGTGTAGTATTTTGGAATAACGCCGTGGTGCCTCCTAGCGAAATAGCCATACATAATACTAATTTACCGATTCGCTTATTCATGAATGTTAAGTCTCCCTCTTCTATGATATGCAGTCTAATCTTGTAAACTCTTATATGTCCTCTACCATTTTACCAAAGATTATCCAATTGTAAAATTAATAGATTGTCATCTATGAGCTGCGAAATTATTTGTCATATTAGAAGAGGTCGGCAAAATTACATAAACACGCTCAAAAAGGTTCCCACTGCTCGTTCAACATCTACATCCACTGCAACTTGTATGGGTTTACCCACTTTTGGCTGAGCCCGCAAGTCCGCTACGACCATTCCCGATGTAAACTCACCTTTGTGCTCCACACGAACATTCATCTCTTTGTAGGTTACTAGATCTGGTTGCAGCGCAACCATAAGTGCGAGTGGATCATGCAGCGGTGCGCTGTTGATCAAAAAGTTCGCTTCACGATAGAAATTAAAATAATGAGTAAGCGATTGTTCCATAAACGAAATGATCGCTTTATTTTCTTCACGTCCAAAACGTTTTAATAAATCGATATGCTCTTGTGTAATCCGCGTCTTAAGCGTAACGTCTAGACCCACCATCATAACAGGAAGCCCAGATGTAAATACATGATCAGCAGCTTCCGGATCCCCGGCAATATTCGCTTCCGCAACCGGTGTTCTATTGCCGGGACTGAAGATCGTACCGCCCATCACCACTACTTTTTTCAAAGTATTCTTAATACCAGGGTCCATATCAAGCGCCATTGAAAGGTTGGTTAGATGTGCCAGTGTGACTAATACAATCTCTCCGGGATTCTCATTAGCCATCCGAACAATAAACTCAGATGCAGTTTCGCTAATGGGACGCTGGCTGGATGGAGCAATTTCCACATTGCCAATACCGTTCTCACCATGCACATGAGTGGCGTAGCCTGAGTGTTCACGAACAAGCGCCTTGGATGCTCCGATCGCTACAGGAATCTCATAACCGGGCTTAGCAAGCTCAATTAGCCGCAGTGAATTGTCCGCCGCCTTTTCGACCTCAATATTTCCAAAAACGGTTGTAATTCCTTCTACAATTACGTTTGGAGCACGTAAGGCATATAGAATCGCCAGTGCATCGTCAATACCTGTATCTGCATCAATAATAATTCGTGTTTTGCTCATTTATGTTCTCTCCCATTATGTTTTTTTCATAAAAGCTATCATATCACGGCCAACGAGGGTCGCTCAATTTTTATTCAATTCCTGTTCTTTAAAGGCTTCAATAAACCGCTCAGGATCGCACTCTATCAAATAAGCATACACGCCCTTACTCGTGTGGAGATAGAACATGCCGCCCATATCCCCCATTGAGCGATAAGACATATCGAAAATATCTTTTAGCGGGAATTCCCGATGGCGTGTTACAATTCTATCTTGATACAGATACATTAGCCGATTGGAAGCAACACTTCGTTGTTCTCCATCCCTAATTTCTCGTTGTATCTTATAATACGGAAGCTGAGCTACCCATTTCATTTGCAGTCCTCCTGCTTTTCGTAATGGACTCTATTTTATTATTCTTTTTACCCTATTGCAAAATAAAGAAGCTTAACGATCCCATTAGCGGAATCATCAAGCTTCAGTAATCACCGTTTATTTCGTTGTATAAGCTGCGGCTGCCTTGCAAAAGCGTTCCAATGCCTCAACTAATGTGGATCTCGGACAAGCCAGATTAATCCGTAGATGGCCTTTGCCTTCTGTTCCAAAAACAGAACCTTCATTAAAAGCCACTTTAGCCTCTTTGTACATCAGCTGCTTCAGACCGTCTATTTCCAAGTTCAGTTCGCGGCAATCCACCCAGAGCAGGTAGGTTCCTTGCGGCTGCATCACATGAACCTGTGGTAAATGCTCCGCCAAATAGCTGACCGTATAATCCACATTATCTGATACATATTGTAACAGCTCATCCAGCCATTCTTCTCCGTCATTGTAAGCGGCTTGTACCGCTCCTTGCGCGAAGAAACTAGCCATATGTAAGCTCAAGGCTTTCATTTTTTGATCAAATTTACGTTTCAATTCCGGATTCGAGGACACGATAAAAGAGGATTGAAGCCCCGGAAGATTGAAGGTTTTGGTCGCAGCAAGGGTGGTTAACGTAATATTGGCAATTTCCTCAGACAAGGACGCAAAAGGAATATGCTCATAACCTGGAAGCGCCAAATCACAATGGATCTCATCAGAGATAACTGTCACTCCGTGACGCAAGCACAGTTCACCGAGCTTCAACAGCTCTTCTCTTTCCCATACTCTACCGCCTGGATTATGCGGACTGCATAACAGCAGCAGCTTCGCTCCACCCAACATCAACCCTTCCAATTGCTCATAATCCATCTCAAAGCGCCCATTACGGACGATAAGCGGATTCTTGGCAACCTTCCGGTCATTCATCTGGATGACATCATAGAAGGGATAATAAACTGGCGATTGTAAAATAACCTCGTCCCCAGGCTCAGTAAACAGTTCAACAGAGAGGCTTAAGGAAGTTACAATTCCGGGAGAATCTGAAATCCACTCCGGTTTGATCTGCCAATCATGCCGTCTTTTAAACCATGACGTGATGGCTTCTTTATAAGTATCACTAGGTACACTGTAACCGTAAACTCCTTGTTCTGCGCGGCGCAGAATGGCTTCCTTCACTGCGGGAGGACTTTCAAAATCCATGTCTGCCACCCAAAGCGGCATAATATCCTTCTCACCAAACAACTTCTCGGATTGGTCCCATTTGTAAGAGCTAGTATTACGGCGGTCAATTACGCGATCGAAATCATACTTCAACTAAAGTCACCTCATCCTTATAAACTTATCTTTTATTGTATCATGAGGAAACCGATATGGCATCTTAAGATAGAATCAAAAGAATTCACATAAATAGATGATTAATTTCAAGTCGTTAGACGATAGAAAAACAATAGAATGTTAATAGTAAATACTCTGAATAAAGAGGAGGACCTTCGTTCGTCCTCCTCTTTACAATAATCATAAGTAAAATCACCAATATTAAGGTGACCAACTTATCTATACGAAATACACCTTGTTACGCTAATTGTGTAATAACGAGATGTGCTGAAACAGATCTTGTTCCTCCAGCGAGAGGAGTAATAGTAAGTGCAGTAGAGTTACCAGCAGGATTGCGAACGGTCAGGATGGTGTTAATGACCGTTGTTTGCACTATAGCCATTTCTACGATTTGCGATGTACCTGTTGCGCGTCCAACTACGGTATAAGCGAGATCTGCGCCATTAAGAGTCAAGATTAGTTGTCCCGCTTCGGTTACACTAACCTGAAACAACACCTGATAAGTCCCTATTGCCGCTAAATTAAAAGAACTAGGACCTGTTCGTGCAATTGTTGTCCCGCTAGTAGGTCCGTTTTGAGGAAAACTTACGTCTGTGCCCGGTGCTACAGTTGCTGCATTATCAGGAGGCATTAGGGCAAAAAAATCAGCAAAACCTAATACGCCTCCTGTTGCCCCGGTTGCGCCCGTTGCTCCTGCTGCTCCCGGTGCTCCGGTTGCTCCCGCGGCTCCTGCTGCCCCCGGTGCTCCTGCTGCTCCCGGCGCCCCGGTTGCTCCCGTTGCTCCTGCTGCTCCCGGTGCTCCTGCTGCTCCCGGTGCTCCTGCTGCTCCCGGTGCTCCGGCCGCTCCCGGTGCTCCTGTTGCTCCAGCTACTCCCGGCGCTCCCGGCGCTCCCGGCGCTCCCGGCGCTCCCGGTGCTCCTGTTGCTCCGGTTGCTCCCGGTGCTCCTGGTGCTCCCGGCGCTCCCGGCGCTCCGGTTGCTCCTACAAAACCTTGTGGTCCTATAGCTCCTGCAGGACCCGGTAAACCTTGCGATCCCTGAGGACCTACAACTCCTTGGGCACCCGGAACGCCTTGCGCACCCTGAGGACCAACGGGGCCCGCTACACCCTGAGGACCAATCGCTCCCGCTGGCCCGGGTTCACCTTGAGGTCCTTGGGGTCCCGGAGGTCCGCCGGCAGGTCCTTGAGGTCCTTCAGCTCCTTGGAATCCTCGTGCTCCTTGAGCTCCGGGAATGCCTTGGGCCCCTTGTATTCCTTGGAGTCCTTGTGCTCCTTGCGGCCCTTGCGGTCCTGTAGCACCAACAACTGTCGGAGTAGTAACATTCACTTCTGGTGGAGGACAGGTTACTTTTACAATCTTCTTAATAACCTTTCGGCGATGTTCTTTTCTTTTTCTTTTCGAAGGAAATACAGTGGCGACTTTTTTCTTATGACACTTTTTATCGTCTGGACAACTCAATGCGTACACCTCCCTATAAAGATAGTTCAGTGTACGCATCTTATTAATTTTAGACATGGACCAATAACTAGTTTCTATTAGACTGGAACCTATTTTTATAAAAAAGGGCTAATAAAATAGGAGGTGGCCCTTAAGCACATTACAATGTCCACACCATTTTAATTTACTTTTCGTATTTTATGATTAGGACAACTGACACTTCCCTATTAGGCCCAAATCATAGATTTGGGTCTTTTTTTGAGCACATAAAAAAACAACCCCCAAACCACGGGAGCTGCTAATCATCAACTATTATATTGTATCAACAGGCTTACGAATGGTGTTGCCTACCTTCGTAAGAATATCCGCCATTGATGCCGAATCATTCACGTCATAATCATCAATGTTCAGTCGGAGCACTGGGCAAGCTGTAAACTCATTGATCCATTTCGAATATCTGCCATGCATATGTTCCCAGTAGGACACGTCCGTTTGTATTTCCATTTCACGGCCACGTTCATTAATTCGCGCTAAAATAGAAGGAAGACTGCCTTCAATATAAATCAGCACATCAGGGTGCGGGAAATAAGGTGTCATAACCATAGCTTCATACAAGCTTGTATAGGTTTCATAGTCTGTCTTGGACATCGTGCCTTGATCCGCATGCATTTTAGCAAAAATACCAGTGTCTTCATAAATCGAGCGATCTTGAACAAAACCACCGCCCATTTCGAACATTTTCTTCTGTTCTTTAAAACGTTCGGCTAGGAAATAGATCTGTAGATGAAAACTCCATCTCTCAAAATCATGATAAAACTTTTCAAGATAAGGATTATGATCAACTTGCTCCAGCGAGGTTTGAAAATTCAACCTTTTAGCCAAAGCACCTGTTAAAGTGGATTTTCCTACCCCCACGGTTCCTGCCACGGTAATTATGGCGTTATCTGGGATGTTATATGGATTCATTTCATTAGCTCCTTTAGGTGAGAGGCAATTTCGACGAAGTGTTCTGGGTTCTCCACGAAATCGACTGCATTTCCATCTATGGTAATAATAGCGGTAGACGGCTCTTGAATCGCTAGAGAGGCCATCGCATCATCATAATCTTCTATCAATTGCTGCAAATACGCAGTATCCATGTCCCCTTCAAAAGGGCGTCCGCGTTTGGCGATTCTTTTTAACAAGGTATCGAGATCCGCTTTTATATAGAGAATAATATTTGGCTTCGGCAGGTCATCCGTCAGCACATGATAGATTTGTCGATACTTTTCTCGTTTCGTTCCCTTCAGCGTTCGTTCCCCAAAGATAAGGTTCTTATAAATATGATAATCCGAGATCACCGGTTTACCTTTATCTATGTATTGAGTTACTGTATCTTCAAGCTGCTTGTACCGATTACAGAGAAAAAACATCTCCAGTTGAAAGCTCCAGTCATCCATGTTCTGATAAAATTTAGCCAGAAACGGATTCTCATCAACAATCTCCTTAATAATCGGTAAGTTTAATTCCTCTGCAAGCATCGAAGCTAATGTTGTTTTTCCAGCCCCGATCGGGCCTTCCACTGCAATAAACGGTGCATGTTTCATTGATGCTGACTTCCTCCTCAGATACGGACCCTTCAATAACTATTTTTAAAAACAGACTAAATTATTGTATCACATGAGACCTTACTTGTGAGCGGCTAATTATGAAGAAACTTTTCCAGCAATACAAGTATACAACTGTAAGCTAGACCCAATAACAAGAGAAGGATCCCTATGAAAAAACGGTTCGATATCTATCTTCTCCCCATCCCCACGAGCATGAAGCGGACCGAGGAGACTCTATTTCCGAAAAATCGGCTGTATCAGCATACAATCGGACTCAGTTGCAGCAATTCTACCAAATGCGCCCTAATAATAGTCACTATCCGGCCAATAAGAGCTATACTGTCCATAACCTTAGCTAAATAAGCTAATAAATACCAATAGCTGCTATACGGTCCTTAGCTTCACTTCTCTTTTCCTAGATGTAATCGCGCATTCAAAGGACTGGAACCATAGCAAAAAAGGTGTCCCTGAAGGGACACCTTTTTAGATCATTCTATTAAGATAAACGTCCGCTGAAATCTTCGAAAGCGAACTGTTTGATTACTTTAATTCCTTCTTCGTCATTGTAGCTGACGATAGCTGGCAGATTCACGCCGTTAAACATATGGTTCTTCACCATGGAATAATGCGCCATATCTAGGAATACGAGTCTATCGCCGTATTTCAAAGGCTCCTTGAAGGAATAATCTCCAATCACATCTCCGGCTAGGCAAGTCATTCCACCTAATCTGTACGTATAAGGATATTCCCCAGGTTGTCCAGCATCGATAATGTTCGGACGGTATGGCATAGCCAGTACATCTGGCATGTGGCATTCAGCCGAAGTATCGAGAATCGCAATGTCCATTCCGTTATGCATAACATCCAGAACGGTAGCTACCAAATATCCAGTATTAAGCGCAACGGCCTCACCTGGCTCCAGATAGATTTCCACACCGTAAGTCTCTTTCATATGCAAAATGCAGCGGACAAGGGTCTCCAGATCATAATCGGGACGTGTAATATGATGACCGCCACCAAAATTAAGCCATTTCATCCCTTTGAGATAAGGTCCGAACTTCTCTTCGACTACCTTGAGCGTACGCTCCAGTGTGTCAGAATTTTGTTCGCACATGGTATGGAAGTGTAATCCATCAATCCCCTCAAGCTCTTCAGGTCTAAAGTTAGGGAGAGTTACTCCCATTCTGGAATAATTGTAGCATGGATCATACAGCGGAACTTCGATCTCGGAATACTCCGGATTCACTCGAATGCCGCAGCTGATGTGCTTCGGTGCATTTTTCACACGATCCTTGAATCGATTCCACTGGTCAAAAGAATTGAACACAATGTGATCGGAGTATTCAAGAAGCTCATCGAATTCACTGTCCACATAAGCTGGTGCGTAGACATGAACCTCTTTGCCCATTTTTTCATAGCCAAGTCTGGCTTCGAATAAGGAGCTGGAAGTTACGCCATGCAAGTACTTGCCAACTAGCGGATACAAGGAGTGCATAGAGAAGCCTTTTTGCGCGAGCAAAATCTTAGCTCCTGTACGTTCTTGTACAGAATTCATAATCTCAAGATTGCGGGTAAGCAATCTTTCATCTACAAGGTAACATGGTGACGGGACAACGCTGATATCAATATCCATCAATCGCGCCTTAGTCTAGCAGCGTTGGCGAGAAATCTTCTTGCCAAGGCAGACCATGTTTATTCAAAGCTTCCATGAATGGATCTGGATCGAACTCTTCTACGTTGTACACGCCTGGTTTCTTCCAGATTCCTTTTATAATTAACATTGCTCCGATCATTGCAGGAACGCCTGTAGTATAGGAAATGGCTTGGGAGCCAACCTCTGCATAACATTCTTCATGATCGCAAACGTTGTATACATAATAAGTTTTTGGCTTACCGTCTTTAGTACCTTGGATGATACATCCAATGTTAGTTTTACCTTTTGTTCTTGGTCCCAGGGAAGCTGGGTCAGGCAGCATTGCCTTCAAGAATTGCAAAGGAACGATCTCTTTACCTTCGTACATGATAGGCTCGATAGAAGTCATACCCACATTCTCAAGCACTTTCAAGTGAGTCAGGTAGTTCTGTGAGAAAGTCATCCAGAAACGGATCTTTTTCACGCCCTTGATGTTAACAGCCAAGGATTCCAGCTCTTCATGGTACAAAAGATAAATATCTTTAGGTCCAATTTCCGGAAGATCGTAAACTTTCTTCTCAGAAAGTGGTGCAGTTTCAATCCACTCGCCATTCTCGAAATAACGGCCATTAGCTGTAATTTCACGAATATTGATTTCAGGATTAAAGTTTGTAGCGAATGGATATCCATGATCGCCAGCGTTGGCGTCAACAATATCAATGGTATGGATCTCGTCAAAATAGTGCTTTTGCGCGTAAGCCGTGAATACGCCAGTTACTCCTGGGTCAAATCCACTGCCGAGCAAAGCGGTAAGGCCAGCTTTCTCAAATCTTTCTTTGTAAGCCCACTGCCAGGAATATTCGAATTTCGCTGTATCTTGTGGTTCATAATTGGCAGTATCCACATAGTGCACTCCTGTTGCCAGGCACGCATCCATGATCGTCAGGTCCTGATATGGGAGAGCGACATTAATAACGACATCCGGCTCAAAGCTCTTGATCAGTTCAATGACTTCGTCCGTGTTATCTGCATCGAGCTGAGCAGTAGAAATCTTCGTGCGGCCTCCGGCTAATTTATCTTTCAGAGCGTCACATTTCGCGACAGTTCTGCTAGCAATGCAGATCTCTTCAAATACATCCGGGTTCTGGCAGCATTTATGAACAACAACACTTGCTACGCCGCCAGCGCCAATAATTAACGCTTTTCCCAAAATAAAAACCTCCTAAAATTCCATTTGCAAAATCAACAAGGCTGATTATACATAATATTTTTGAATAAATCAATAAAAACCGACAAAAAATGATGTGTTTTGTGTAAAATCTCTAAGAAATCTTGTTAATACTCTTAAATGCTCATATTTCCTCGATTATCCACGTTTATAGATCAGGTGTTTAGTTGGAACAGAGTGAATTTTCAGAAACTAGGGCAACTAGATTATTCTATCACAAGAGGGTTATACTTCATACGATTTATTTTAAAATCAATGAAAAATCTCACCACCCTTTCAACTCCGCCTAAAGAAGTTCGGTTTCCACACATTCCAATCAACAGCACTGCAGCAAATACAAAGAGGCCGTAATATATACTCTTACCCGTTTTTGTCCCAATATTAATCGTTGTTGCTATGCCCATCCGTTTCGCGCCCATAATTGAACGATCATTGGGATAATTATAAGTTGTCCCATTTTTCCAATATTCATCATCATCCGTATAAAGAATCCTCGAAAAGATTCCCGCACACATTCTTCAAAATCGCGTACGCTTTGTTTACGGTCATTGCATATCCCCCTAAATCTTCTGCCTTCCACGCAAAAAAGCTGAGCTCCCCTGAAGGAGAGTTCAGCCTAAAGCTTCTAATATATAGTCAACTTATTTATTAGAATTTATTCGAACGGCATAAGCATCTGCATCCCATTCTACCTGTGCCCCCAACATTTCACTTATCAATCTGAGGGGTACATAAACGCTATCATTAATGAAGACCGGTTTTTGATCTGTTGCGATAATCTTTCCATTAACAGTCGTTTGTCCAGTTACCGAATTCAAGATCAGCGTTGTAGATCCCTTCACAGCAACCACAGCTCTCGATGGAACATCCCAACGAACATTAACTCCCATCTGCTCGAAGACTCCTCTTAAAGGAACATATGTCGAATTATTGATTAGTAACGGCGGCATAGTCAGTTCCATTTCATTCCCATTCAACAACACTTGAATAGATTTTTTCACCAGCTGAGGCGTACTCACCTCGATCTCTCTGACCCCCAGACCCGTCTGTCCAAATTCATTTGCCCCCCAGGCAAGGACATGACCATCTTTTAAGAGTACATAATGATTTCTGCTCCCTTTAGAAACGGAAACTGCATTCTGGATGCCTTTAGACTGTGTAACATTAATCTTGTTCTTATCGCCAACCGTCCACTGCCACACGGTCCCATCCGCCTTCACTGCGGAATCTGTTGTCAGCGAAATGACGTCTGTAAGTCCTGGAACCTGAACAGGCTTTAGAGCTTCTCCCAGATATGGATCTATGTAATTATTCCAAATCCATACTGTGCCATCCCATCTCAATGCCGCCCCATAAAGTCCATAGGCTCCATCCATATCAACCGCTCTATATTCTCCGCTTCCTTTAATAAGCGTAGGCTTTAAGATTACGCCCTTCTGAGTTCCCAGTGGTTGCTGTGATCCCCACACCCATACCTCTCCGCCGTTACCAAGAGCCACTGAATTATTCGATCCCGCTGCTATAGACAGGACGGTGGGTAGTCCCTTCACCTGCACCGGGGTTAGCTTGTTTTTCCGCGAATCGTCACCGAGTTCTCCTTGTTCATTGCCTCCCCACGCCCAGACCGTTCCATCTTTAAGAAGAGCTAAGCTAAAGGTGCCCCCCGCAGAAACAGCTTTCACATCTGTTAGCCCTTGCACTTGAACAGGCTCTACAAGAATCTTAGAAGACTGTGTTCCAATGCCAAGTTGTCCATGCTCGTTCCCCCCTACCGCCCACACTGTACCATCGTCCTTCAACATCAAGTTATGGCGATAACCACCTGAGATTTGCTTTACATGATCGATATGCATTTTGACGGGAGTATACGCTGGTGTGGTCGCCCCATTACCAATAGAGCCATACCCACCACCCCACGCCCAGGCTGTTCCATCCGCAGTGACGGCATACGCACTTCTGTCACCAGCGTCCAGTTGGGTGATGCCAGACAATAATTTCTTTTCTTCAAGTGAATTCACATTATCTGCTGCTGCCACTAAAGGTGAGACCATAGTCAGGCAAAGAACAGTCCCGACAACAACTCTACAAATCCGACTTACCTGCACTTTTGACATCAAGCTTTGTTTAAACACTTGAGATCACTCCTTTTATTAAAAAATAGATAACGCAACAACTCACGGTCCCGTTCCAAAACCTCCAATCTTCCAGCCGTTAGCGTGTTTGGTCAACACTGCGAAGCGAGTCTCCCGGCCATCTGGGGTATTGAAGACGGGATTTAGTGATTTCATATACAGATCGACCACAATATTTAACGTTGTGCGGTCACCGATGTCTTTAATTTCTGAGCCAGTATCATAATCCATCACTTTATAAGAGGTAGGCTTAGCCTCAACAATACTTTCACTGAGAGCATTTTCACCACCAAAACCCGGGTTATAGAGTTGATGCGCTTGACGGTTAACCGTCAATGCAGTGAGTAAGGCATTAGGATTCAAACATGCGCGGGCACGGGTATGATTACCATCCTGAATAGCCTGAAAAAAAGCATCCAGCAGCTCGAAATGGTCTAATGAGGCTAAGTCACTATTCTCTCCTTCCTCAGCAAACAAACCTTCTCTCTCCGTCCACTCCTCAAATGTAAGTCCTGTAATGTCAGTCAAGCTACGCTTCTTAATAGACGGGCCGATACTTTGAATATTAAATTCCAGCCACGCACCAACGGTATTCCCTGATTGCACAAGCAAAACGAGGTTGGAGGGATAAGAAAATTCTTTTTGTTCGCCAGAACCAGGTAAACCATCGACTAAGGAATACCGCTGCACCTCTACCGTGGTCCCCTTCAGCAGTGTCAAATCCAATCCTGCATCTTTAGAGAACTCATTCGCTAATTGCCAGTAAAGTCCCACTGGATACTCCCCCAGCTTAACCTCCCAGTTCTGCGGTACCTCAACTGCAAATGCCTCCGGATGGCTCTGAACTTTATAATCCAGTGTTTGCAAAAAGTCTTCGGGAATCATAGTTACTTGAGCAGATGTTGGCGTTACCTGTGGTACAGACGTTGAAGCTATAGAGGCAGTAGGTTCCACACCTATGGAGTTCTCCCCTTGATTACATCCAGAGTTTAAGAGTACAAAAAAACAAATCGTTACCATCGTTACAAACTGCCGCTTAGTCATCTGATTCCCGCCTCTCTAATCACTCCTCTATATTTAGACTGAGGAATATTATACAAAGTTGCGGGATACTGGAAATTATTAAAATCATTTTATACGCATAGGACCCTGTAGTTTGGGATTGGCGTTGATTTTACCTGCTTATGCGGCATAAATCGCCTGTTGCTTCGCTCTAGGGCTCTCGTCCACCTTTTGACACTTGTTAACTTCGAGAGCATAATAAGCTTCGGCATATTGCAACGGATTTCCATGAAATACAGGTATATGCAGGACCTTGGTGTAATTGCATCAGAGAGGATGATAACGAGTGAAAAAAGATTTTGATATAAAAAATAAACCCTTCCTAGTCTTTAGCTTCGTCCTGCTGCTAAAATGCGCAGTGGCCTGGTTCGTAGTTTTTAGCGACGGTCCTAACTGGAGTATGCTGCTGACAGAGATCCCATTTTTCTTTATCGTATTTGGACTCATAGAATGGATGGCTTCCAAACGAAAGTTTCTGTATTACATGATAGCCAACCTATTGATTTCAGTCATATATTTTGCCGTGCTAATGTATTACAAATATTACGGTGTAATTGCTACTTATCATGCCTTGGAACAAGCAGATAAAGTAACTAAGGTGGGAGAAAGCACATACTCATTGCTGGACCCTTACTACTTGTTCATTTTTGTGGATATTGTAGTTTTCATGTTTTTTATGTTCCGTCCGAAATATATTGCGATCTGGAAAGAAAGAGGTATGAACCGCCGCATGAACCGGACTGCTTTGTTTGGAATCATCAGTGTTTCTTTGGCGGTCTGTGTCTTTAATGTTTGGCCAAATCATGCCAGTATGAACGAGAACAAAAAAGCGGAGAGTATGGGGATTCTTAATTACGAGGTCTATACTATTTTTGCCGATACAAGGGAAACAGAAGAAATAATCGACAGCAAAGAAATCACGCAACCATCCATTAACGAGACCAAAGGGATTACAGAGCCTGTCTCACCGAAGTACTGGGCGGCAGCTCAAGGTAAGAATCTAATCGTGGTACAAATGGAATCTTTTCAGAACTTTTTGCTGGGCCTGAGCATTGACGGGCAGGAAGTAACACCCAATCTAAATAAGCTTTTGAAAAGCGAACATTATTTCAATAACTTCTATACTAATGCCGGGCAAGGAACAACTTCGGATGCTGAATTTGTAGTGAATACTTCGTTGTACGTTCCCCACCACGAGGTAGCCACTTCATCCAATTATATGGATAAGGCGCTTCCGAGCCTGCCTAAGTTGATGAAAGCTAATGGATATAACACAGCAACCTTTCACACCAATAGCGTAGAATTCTGGAACCGCAAAACCCTATACAAAGTACTAGACTTTGATAAGTATTATGATCAAGCGTTCTATGGGGATGACGATCATATCGCATTCGGTGCTTCAGATGAGGTACTCTATGCCAAGACTGTTCCTGAATTAGTCAAAATGGATGCTAAAGATGATCCTTTTTACGCGATGGTCATTTCTATGAGTGCTCATCACCCTTATAAAATGCCAGAGTTAAAAAATAAAATGACACTGCCTAAACGGTATGAAGGCACCCTAGTTGGCAACTATATTCTAGCTCAAAATTACGCAGATTATGCAATGGGACAATTCCTGGATCAATTAAAGTCCAGTGGTCTATGGGATGATAGCGTCATTGTCTTTTACGGTGACCATCAGGGTGTATCGCTATATTCCCTTGATGGCAACGAGAAATCGTTAATGGAAGAAATGGTCGGCCACGAATATGGTTATACCGATATGTTCAATGTTCCTTTCATCGTTCATGCCCCTGGTGTAGGTGAACCTGCCGTGTACAGCCAAACTGGCGGCCAAATCGACATTATGCCAACTGTAGCTAACCTGTTAGGGATTTCAATGAAAGACCAGCTCCACTTCGGAGAAGACCTGATGAACCAACAGACCAACATGCTGCCTGTCAGACACTTTTTGCCTACCGGCTCTTTCATTAATGACACAAGCATGTATTTAACTGGTGTCGATTACGACGATGGAGACAACTTTAATCTAATCGATGGCTCAGAAACAGAGGGCGGTTCGACAAAAGAACAATTTGACGCCGTTCAGCGGCTTCTAAATATGTCAAACAGCTACATTCAACAACTGCCGGATTTACCCTCTACGGATGATGCAAAGTAACTATAAAAAGAATGCCCCTCAGCCAAATAGCTGAGGGGCATTTTTGCATTTTTTATAAGAATCTAAAACTTAATTAAGCTTCAACATCCTATCGATAATCACTGCTGCTT
This sequence comes from Paenibacillus sp. FSL H7-0943, assembly GCF_037963265.1. Taxonomy (NCBI): domain Bacteria; kingdom Bacillati; phylum Bacillota; class Bacilli; order Caryophanales; family Paenibacillaceae; genus Paenibacillus; species Paenibacillus sp. FSL H7-0943. The sequence goes on along the minus strand of NZ_CP150148.1, from coordinate 2,268,480 downwards.
GAGCACGGTTGGCAATGTTTTTAGGACCGAAGGTATCCGCAGTCAGACCTTGCACAATACCTTCCTGAGTTAGTAATGCCACCGCTTCTTTACCGTAAGCAGCGATTGTAGCCTGATCTTTAAAGTTAGCCAAAGCGGCATTTGTATCACTTACCGACTTGCCTTTAAATTTCTTAAGTGCATTGGATACAATGATTGCCATTTCCTCGCGTGTAATCGCACGGTTAGGATCAAACTTTCCATTGCCTACACCGTTAATCAATCCGTTCTTGACCCCGGATGCAATGTATCCGTAAGACCAGTCAGTAGCTTTCACGTCACTGAAGGCAGCGGATGATTTCACATCAAGCAGATCAAAAGCTCGCACGATCATGGTAATAAACTCGGCACGCGTCACCTCTTTAAGCGGAGCAAAGGTATTATCGCTCACCCCTTGCAGAATCCCTTTTGCCGCCAGCTCTTTAATCGCCGATGCTGCCCACGCCACCTTACCTAGATCCGTGAAGTTAGAACCTATTGGGGCTGGTGTCGCAGACGGCTGCACAGTTGGAGTTGGAGCTGGCGTTGGTGTTGCAGACGGCTGCACGGTCGGTGCAGGTGTTGATGTTACAGATGGCTGCCACGGTGTCGAAGGTATTGTTGGCTCTTGTTCATTCACCCCGTTATCCATACCATCCTCTTCAGTCGCCGCTGGAGCGGCAGCATAGATTGAATTGGCAAGCAATCTGAATTGATTTTGCGGATGATATTTATTCATCAGATCATTCGCAAATAACGTCACATGAATGTTGTCTGTATTGTAAGTAAGCGCCAATACTTGGTCTTGTGCAGCCTCGTTATTCGGCCACCAGCCTGCTTTGAAAAAGTCAGCGCCTGATCCGTATTTCGCCAAGATCTCTGCGCCTTCAGGCACTTTTGTAATATAAGCCGCGGAAACCGTGTAGAGGTATTCGCTATCGGCATAAGGCGCTGTAATTACATTGTCCTGAGAGACCTCAGCCTTAAACAATCCCTCATGAGCATCTTCTTTGCCATCCTTATTGACCGGAGTTGAATAGTCCAGTCCAGGGAGGACCTTAAGCCCTTTAACAGTTTTCAGCATCGTTCTTCCATAACCGATAAACGGTTTACCTGTAGCAATCAGATTCGTTCCCGAATTGATTAGAACATCTGCTGCCACTGTATCCGTAGTTACGTTAAATCCAAGATCCTTCAGCATAAATGCAGTCGCTCCTGCAATAGCTACCTCAGGAGCCTTAAGCAATTTACCCGTTCTGTTCTCTGAAGCACTAAACGGCACAATATCCAGCAGATATTTAGACGATACCGTTCTAAGGTTGGATCTGGAAACAAGGAAACTTCCCTTCTCGTAACCCGTCCCCCCATTCTCCAGCAGTGTCACTGCCTTATGGTTGGCTAGCAGCTCATTCACAGCTTTTATCGCATCATTGTTGCTGTTTTTAATCACATAATTTTGCTCGAACGGAGATTGATCTAGATTCGTACTAGGGATCGTTACACTGCTAACCTGTTCTGTTTTCCCAGTGAATGCTCCAACAGAACGGCTAATATATCGGTCAAAACCACGCATAGCCGAGAAATTCTGTACCGTATCTGAATACATCTCATTAAAATCCGAGACATCTAGTCCATCATACAAGACAAGATTCGCATAACCTCTTTTGGCTTGATGCATATTCACCACATAGGTTCCAGCCGGATAGACTACAGAATCTACAGTTACACTGGCTGTTGTCCGTTCTACTTTCACATTGTTACGCAGTAGGTACTGAACCATTTTGTAGGTTTCCAGATCATTTTTTTGCAAATCTTTTGCAACCGGAAGAATGTAATACTCAGGGAAGAAATTCGTATTCTCATCTACCCCTGGACGTCCAATGGACTCATTCTGTGCATTGATTAGATAATCTTTAACAGCAGCATTAGTATTCTCATTTTGGATACCCCGTTTGAAGATTTCCAATTGATTCAGGAACAGTTCCTGCTTGTTGTTGATCACATAATCGGTTGCCCCCAAAGCCGCATAATAAAAGGCATCCAGTGAATCTTCATTCAATTCAGGCACTTCAATCGTATGCCCAAGTGCTCCTTGATGCATGGCATATACAGCTGTGTAGGCTGGTGAAGCATCATCCCAACCTGTTGCATTCGTTCCTTTATAGTTCGGATCCTGTTGTGTTTTTTCGTATTCTTCATAAGGGATATGGTAGGAATCATATTTAGTATTAGCAATTCCCGCCTTCCCCATGGCATTTGCTTGCTCAAGCATACTTGGCATTACAAGATCATATTCAATGTTAGGATCATGAGGTGGTGTGCAAGGCTCAATCAAGAAGCCACTTACAAATCCATGCATGTCCAAAAAGGTAAGCGGCGTCCACTTAGCAATTTGTGCAGTTACCGCTTGTGTCTCAGGCTGGGTCTGGTAAGAGTTGTCCCGATTTGGATCAAGCAGTGTTGAAGTTTGACGCGTGTTTAACGCGCGACCGTCAGGATTCTCTACATAATCAAGCAGGAAAATCACATGGTCAAGCGCTTCGTCGATGTTCAGAACTACCTTTTTCGGATTTCCATTCTCATCAGTGGTATCATAGGTGACAATTTGCTGTGTCATCAGCGTATCCAAAAACTTAATGATTACATCGACACCATTGGCTTCATCGGCATGAATGTTGTTCAACCAGATAGGTACCTTATAATCCTGCAGATCCCCGTCGTTAATTTTCTTTTGCAGGGCTTCAGGATCATTCATCATAAGCGGTAAGGTCTCGTTCAAATATTGATCTACTGAGGACTTATCCTTAGCAACAATAGAGAAATGAATGGCACGACCTTGAGATGATGTCCCAATTTGCTGATACTCTACATATCGATCATATTTATTATTGCTTTCAGCAGTAATCCTATCGATCGCTGGTTTAATCTCATCATATGTATGATAGGTTTCATATGGATTTAGTTTGACTTGCTGCTCTACCAGCACATCTCCAGCAGGTAATGTCCCGATTAGATTATAAATTCCCACTCGTTTGACGTACTCTGCACGTATACCCGTTAATGAAAGATTCTCTCCGTACAGCAAATCAAAATGAATTAAAGCCTTTACTTTTGAACCTGAGATCGGCTCATAGGTCACTGTTACGAAAGGATTACCTGAATAATCTTTCGCATCTTTATTCCATTTCTTCCACTCTGCCAGCGGCTTCATCTCTTCCGCCGTTCTGCCAAAATTCCAGATGATATCTTGAGGCGATGCCCCATCAGGAAGCTCTAAAGTCAATTCTAATGTTCTAGCTTCCGTCATAGAAGCTTTGTATACTTCTGTGGAAACTGTCGCCGCTATTTGTTCATAGACAGCAGTCGCTACCGTAGTTTGTTCTGAAGAAAGCACCGCTGGATCAGCTGTGTTCTCCGTAGAAACCGGAGCAACAACCGCCTGCGGGTTAATTTCGGTTGCAACTTCACCTGCATATGCAGCTGGAAGCAGACCCGACATCATAAGTGTAAAAGCTAGTAATAAAGATAGTATTCTCTTGGACATTTTTTACCTCCTATAATTTTGTCTACTTTCACCCTAAATTGAATGAATATACACTTATATGAATCTGTATTCATAACATAATATAGTATTCTATTAATTTTGGGAACAAAAATAATAGAAAAAATAATATTTTTATACGACTTGCCTAGGTAAGCGCATTCATTTTGTGCAAGAGTCCTACACTAACGCAACAAAAAAAGCGCCCGGATAACTGGGCGCTTTGAATTACAATAAATATATTAAACGGTTTCTGGAAAAGAAGCTTCACTTAACTCTTGTGCAGGTACAAGTTCACTGCTACCCTCTTGCTCTACAGGTGCGTTAACCAGCATATACACTCGGGACTCGTAAGGCCGTAATGCGACAGTCTCAATCGGCTCCGCAGGATCAACCTCATAGTTATGCAAGAGCAATTCACTAGTATCAAACTCCAAATCAAATGGAAGGTCAAACAGTGCTTCCTCTGCTGTCAGGTTAGACATGACCAGCAGTTTTTTATTTCCAAGCGTCCGCGTATAAGCATAAATACGTTCATCTTCAGGCAAAATGAGATCATATGTCCCGTAAACAGTAACGGGATTAGCAGCCCGAAGAGCGATAAGCTTTTTGTAATGATGATAGATGGAATAAGGGTCCTGCTTCGCCCGCTCCACATTGATTTCCGTATAATTCGGATTCACCTTCATCCATGGCTTGCCGCTGCTGAAACCAGCGTTTTCAGAGTCGCTCCATTGCATTGGTGTTCTAGAGTTGTCCCGACCGTTCTTCCAGATTACCTCCATGACTTCTTCATGTGATTTACCGGCTTCAGTCTCCAAACGATACAAGTTCTTCATCGCCACATCATCGTAATCATCCATTGATTCAAATCTTACATTGGTCATCCCAATTTCTTGACCTTGATAAATAAATGGTGTTCCCTGCATCAGGAAATACATCGTAGCCAACGATTTAGCTGACTCTTTCCAATACTGGCCATCATTTCCCCAAGTAGAAACTGAACGCGGCTGGTCGTGATTTTCGATGAACAATGCGTTCCAGCCTCTGCCCTCAAGACCTTTTTGCCAACGGGAGAGCGCTGATTTTAACTGCAGAACATCCAATCCACCTGTCACACTCTTATTCCAAAGAGCTAAATGCTCGAATTGAAAAATCATATTAAATTTGCCTTGCTCTTCACCCACCCACGACTCCGCCTGATCAACATTTACACCACTCGCTTCGCCAACTGTCATGATGTCATATCGGTCAAACGTCTCCTGCTTGAGCTCCTGCAAGAAATCGTGAATCCCTTCACGGTTCATGTGCCCATCGCCAGACGGAACATACGGAAGATTCTGTGGATTCGGCAGATCGGGATGTCCGGTGATTTTTTTAATATGTGAAATGGCATCCACCCGGAAGCCGTCGATTCCTTTGTCCAGCCACCAGTTGACCATGCTATACAATTCACGGCGCACCTCAGGATTCTCCCAGTTGAGGTCTGGCTGTCTTTTGGAAAATACATGCATAAAATATTGCTCTGTGGCGGGATCAAGCTCCCAAATCGAACCGCTGAAAATACTCTCCCAGTTATTCGGCTCCTTCCCGTCCTTAGGATCACTCCAAATATAATAATCCCGCTTCGGATTATCCTTGCTTGAACGTGCTTCAACAAACCATGGATGTTCGTCCGAAGTATGATTAATCACTAGATCCAGAATCAGCTTCATGCCTCGTGCATGAACCTCGTGCAGCAGCTGATCAAAGTCGGCCATGCTGCCGAACTCCGCCATAATATCCTGATAATCCGAAATATCATAACCATTATCATCATTTGGGGATTTATAAATAGGACAGATCCAAATGACATTGATGCCAAGCTCCTGCAAATAATCAAGTTTAGAAATGACTCCCTGCAGATCGCCTACACCGTCACCATTGCTGTCCATAAAGCTCCGTGGGTAAATTTGATACGCTGTGGCTTCTTTCCACCATGTTCTGTTCAATGCATGCAGCTCCTTCGTATTCATATACCCTTCACAGGAAAATATTTTCCCGAAATTCATTAGAATTAATAATTCAGTTATTGTTTTTAGCAAAAATTCAACTTTATCGTTCAAAACAAGCTTTTTTCAAGGAAATAATTTTCCTTCAGCGATCATTATAGGACCTTTTATTTCCTAGGTCAACAACAATCTTTTGGATTCTTGAAGCTATCCGTGATATGCTTGCGAGAGTTGAAACACCAAGTGAATCATATGGAAAGTTATGGTGATCTTCTTGAAGGTAAAGATAAAAGATATAGCCCAATTGGCGAACGTTTCGATCTCTACGGTGTCCAGGGTAATCAATAACAGCAAACCAGTTAACGATGATGTCCGTAAACGAGTACTGGAAGCTATTAAACAAACCAACTACCGTTCGAATGTCATCGGCCTTGAAACGGACAAAGCTAATACACAACTGATCGGTGTGATCATTCCGCAGAATAGCAACACTGTACTGGATGACTTCAATGTTGGCATTCGCGATCTCGCGGATTTGTATGGATACGACATTATGGTCGGATTAACGGACGGCAGTGCAGAAAGTGAACAACATTATTTGAAGATGTTCCAGCGGATGGGGACAGAAGGAAATATATTTGTGGGTTCTATTCCAAACCATGAACATTTGGAGATCATCCGCAGCTCAAATACACCTTGCGTGCTTGTCGGGCAACAATCGCAGGTGGATACGATTCCTTCCGTTCATCTGGACAATATAACTGCCTCTTATGAAGCTGTTACTTATCTGATTCAAAAAGGTCATCGCAAAATCGCTATGATTCGCGGCTCGGGAGATAATGCGGTGGGTGGGGATCGGTATAAAGGCTATCTACAAGCCCTTATGGATGCAGGCATAACCTTAAGAAAAGAATGGGTAGTAGAAAGTGCGATGGCCGTCGAAGATGGGAGCGACGCCATGCGCCGAATTATGGATAGCGGAGAGTTACCTACTGCGGTGTTTTGCTCTACAGATTGGATGGCAGTTGGAGCCATGAATCATTTAACCGATAACGGTCTACGGGTGCCAGCTGATGTTGCCGTGTTCGGATTTGATAACAGCTTCATTGCCTCTATCGTTCGACCTAAGCTTTCCTCGGTTGAATACTCAGGAACGGAGATTGGGATGACCGCCACCCGAACCTTAATCAAGCTGATTAAAGGGGAGACCGTTGTGCCGCATCATGCAAATGTGGCTCATTATTTGGCTATTCGGGAAAGTACGGGTTAGGAGCTGTGGAACTCCTAGCCCATTTTTATACAGATGATGTTATTGATGTTATTGTGTGAATCCTACTTTGGCTCGTTCACGCGTTTTGGTATCTAGAGAGATAGAACAGATCGAGCTGATTGGAATATAAAACTCTTCAAAATCCGTCCGATATTTGACGAACTTTTCACTTACCGTTTCCAGCACTCCTTTTGTAGCGTTGGAGCCATCCACAAAATAGATTGTTACCTCTTTTCCCTGCAAAACCTCCAGCATAGCCTTCTTCACTCCTTCGTCTTAGAGATTTGTGATGACCTTATCGATAATTCCGTATTCAACCGCCTCATCGGCTGACATGAAATAATCTCGATCCATATCTTGCAGTACCTTCTCTACCGTCTGCCCAGTTCGGTCCGCTGTAATTTGCACAAGCACTTCCCTTGCCTTCAAAATACGTTTGGCACTGATCGCAATGTCACTAGCTTGCCCCTGCGCCCCACCATGCGGCTGATGAATCATAATCTCGCTATTCGGCAAGGCATAACGTTTCCCTTTGGCCCCAGCCAATAACAACAAAGAACCAAAAGAAGCCGCCATTCCTGTACAAATGGTATTCACCGGCGGCTTAATAAGTTGCATCGTGTCATAAATACTGAAGCCTGCGGTGATAGATCCACCTGGACAATTAATATACATGTGTATATCTTTATCCGGATCTTCTGCTGATAAAAACAATAACTGGGCAACAATACTGTTAGCCAGCTGATCCTCAATTTCCGCACCTACGAACACTATCCGGTCCTTCAACAGCCGCGAATAAATATCGTAAGATCTTTCACCTTGATTCGTTTGTTCGACTACATAAGGAACGTACGCCATCCGTATTCGACCTCCATCTGTTTTAGAGTTTTGAAATCTACCCTGTAAACGGATTAGTATGGGGATAGGATACGTTAGGCGTGAGAATTTTTATTTTTTAAAATTGCGTATCTTAATTTCCTACTCATTCGTTTATTATTAGAAGTAATCGAAATTACCTTACTGGAAAAGGAGTTATGCAGAGTGATCATCCTTGAGAAGCTTAGCACCGGAGATGCGCCGGATGAAAGTAACACCAGGTCTTTGCAGATAGCTCTGAAGCGATATTGTCTTGCATTGACACAATCCCCGTGGGATGCCGATGATTTAGCTCAGGATACATGGGTCAAGGCCCTAGGTTATATGAAGACTTCGGACTCAACGAGCGCAAATAATGGGAACAGTTCAATGAATGAAGTTAAACAAAATAAAGAAACCATTGAAAATGATAAAGCTAATGAAGCTAATAGAGCTAATCAAAAACTTGAAACTAATCAAACTAATCAAACTAATCAAATGAACTATATGGTTTCTACGGCTGCAACGGCTGCTAATACTGCAATGTCAGCCAAGGCTGTAACGCCATCTAAGACTGCAACGGCTGCTAATACTGCAACGTCTGCAAAGGCTGTAACGCCATCTAAGACTGCAACGTCTACTAATACTGCAACGTCTACTAATACTGCAACGTCTACTAAGACTGCACCGTCTACAAAATCTGCAATGCATTCTACGATTCCTACAAATTCTACTCATCATACAAGTTCTACAAATCACCCAAATCCTGAGGCATTGCTTTTTCGGATTGCCCGAAACACATGGATTGATATCATGCGGCGTAAAGCCACCTTGTCACGAGTGTTGGAGCTGGATCAGTCCCCCACTGAGGCCTCTGCGGAGTATGGTTCATTTGAGATTGAAGCTGCTTTTCAAGCACTACAGGAGTATTTATCTCCGCTGCAGCAGGCGGTGTTCCTGCTTCGAGATGTGTTGGGACACTCTGCAATGGAAGCTGCCGAGATTCTCGATACCACAGAAGGGGCAATAAAAGCCGCTCTGCACCGAGCCCGGCAAGCCCTTCCTCTCGTAAGACAAGAGCTGCTTCAGGCCGATGGTCCTTCCTTACCACAGGACACAGCCATGCAGATCGTCTTGAGCCGCCTTGCAGCCGCGTATGAACATGGGGAAATTGACGAGCTGATCGAGCTTGTATTTGCGGACGAAAGCCAGGAACCTGTAATGGCGGTATCGAGCCAAAGCTTGCAAGGCTTCCAGACCTTCCAAGCTGGTGGATTCAGTTCAAACAGCTGGAACTATACCACGCCAGGAATGTGTATGGTGGCGTAGTTTTTCGTTAAGCTGGATCTCGGGCAGCTAAGTGTCTCGTTACGTTAAAAACGAACAGATATGATTGTGATTAGTGCGCTTAATATGTAATTAACATTTGGGCTGTTTGTGGTAACTAGCTACAAACGTTGCATATTGTGCAACAGAATCCGCCGTCCTGGCCGCAAAAATTGAATCTGCTGCACTCTCTGCAATAGATTCTAGTGAAAAGTTAGTTTAATGCCACTTGCTCATCCATTGATTGTATAGAGTGCAATAGGATCAAATTTTCTCCACTCTAATACGAATTCTATTGCACGAGGTACAATCAAACTAACTCTTTCCCTTTAGTCCAATTTGTATCACTCAAAACTCAATACATTGCTGCTGATCTGGCTGATCCCGCTGCTTATCTACAATGAGTCAGAAGCTTTATATAAACCAATAAACAGTCGTTTTAATAACCATTAATAGCAATCAAGGAGTGAGGTTGATGAGGAAGATTCTTATTTTAGGCGGCACACGCTTTTTTGGAAAACGTTTGGTCGAGCGTCTGCTTGAGGATTCTAAGAACGAAGTAACCATATTAACGCGCGGGGAAACAAGCGATCCTTTTGGCGATCTCGTTCACCGGATACAGGTAGATCGGTCTCAACCGGAGGCCTTCGCTCAAGCATTAGGTGATACGAGTTGGGATGTGGTTTACGATAATATTTGTTTTTCACCTGATGAAGCGGATCAGGCGCGCCGTATTTTTGACGGCAAAACCACGCGTTACATACTGACTTCAAGTTTATCTGTCTATGATTTCAGTGAGCAAGCGCTGACAGAAGAGATATTCGATCCTGAAACGTACCCAATTCGTTATGGAGGACGAAAGGATTTCACCTATCAGGAGGGGAAAAGACTGGCGGAAGCCGTCCTTATCCAACAAGCTACGTTCCCGGTAGCCGCTGTCCGCTTTCCGATTGTTCTGGGAACTGACGATTATACACGAAGACTCCATTTTCATATTGAACATGTACGTAACGAACTGCCCATCGGGATTCCGAATCCAGATGCAAATATCTGTTTTATCCGTTCGGACGAAGCCGCTGATTTTCTATATTGGCTCGGCAACTCGATGGTGACGGGTCCTCTCAACGCTTGCTCAGACGGTACCGTTAGTATTAAAGACCTTATCTCGCTGATTGAAAAAGAGACCGGAAAACAAGCCGTCATTCAAAGCGAAACAGCGGATGCGCATAATTCTCCATTCGGGATCACACAATCCTGGTTTATGGATACAGCTAAAGCTCAATCGGAGGGATACAAGTTTCTCACTCTAAGCGACTGGCTCCCAGAGTTAGTTAGCACCCTAAATCAAACGTACGAGGACTAATTACTAACTATGTTACTACGATAAAAAGCTGGCTTTTCGTGGACAACTCCCACGAATGAGCCAGCTTCTTCATGTAACCAAACACAATTATACGTTGAGTTAATTGCACTCTATACAACTATTTTCAGGTATGTGCACTCCCATCTGGTTTTAGTTGTATTTCATGCAATTATATCCCCACCAAACCACCGTTATCGTCATTTCGCCTCTAAATAACTGCACTAAATACAACTAAACCCTAATCAAGCTAAATACAAACTTTTTTAGTTGTATAAAATACACTTAAAATCAAAACGGCAGGTAGAACCTCACTAAGCGCTAAACTTTAGCCTCTCATCTCTAAACTCTACTCACTACTCCCTACTCACTACTCTCTACTCCCTACTCCCTACTCCCTACTCCCTACTCCCTACTCCCTACTCCCTACTCCCTACTCTTTTCTCTACTCTCTACTCCACCTTACGCTACTAATGCTAATTCCCGCTGAGCTAAGCAGAGATTGTCAGATAAGACCCCTCTTTAGAACCGTCTGCATTTGGTGTACCACCATCATTTGGAGTACCGCCATCATCTGGAGGATCACCAGCACCTAATGTATCATCTCCTAATGCGTCTCCTAATGCGTCTCCTAATGTGTCCCCGGCTTCTGGATTGCCAGCATGGTTTGTATCCCTGTCACCTTCATATCTGACCCCATCGTCCCCATCCGAATCAATCTTAAAAATGTTGATTTCTTTGAATAAATTCTGCGAAATTTCATTAATCTCAATGGCTTGACGGGCTATATCACGGATTGCATGATCCTGCTGTACGCTGGAGGCGTTCACTTCTTGCACCCCTGCTGCAGTTTCCTCGGCGATGGCCGCGACGGCATGAACAGACTCCGCGAGTCTACGGTTCATAGTCTGAGTCATATCCACTTTGTCGTGAATTTGCCCAATCTGTTTACTAATCTCCACAATAGAATGATCAATCGCTTCAAAAGAGGACAACGTTTCGGCCACTTTATGATCCTGTTCCTCAAGATTTCCTTTGGTCACCAGCATATATTGCTGGAATTCATCCATCCCGGATTGCAGCTCGCTAATAATCTGACTGATATGTACGGAGGACTCTTTGGTCTGCACAGATAATTGTCTTACTTCATCAGCGATGACAGCGAACCCTTTTCCGTAGGCACCTGCCCGGGCTGCTTCAATTGCTGCGTTAAGTGAGAGGATATTGGTCTGATTAGAAATATCTGTTATGGATTTAGTGATGCGCGAGATGTCCTTTGATTGATCACTCAGTTTGGTTAAAGCCAGATATACTTTATTAACAGATTCTCGCGAATGCTCAGACACCTCCCGGAGGGCGATGACGGATTCAGATCCTTTGCGAGTATTGTGATTAGCCGTTTGACTGGTAGCCAGCATAACCTCGGTATACTCCGTGATCTCATTCACTTCACGTTCCAGCTCCTGAATCAGGCCAGCGCTCTGCTCAGATTGTCCTGCCTGCTGTTCTGCGCCTACCGAGATTTCCTGTATAGTGCTTACGATATCTTGATTCGTATGCGCCGTTATAGATGAAGATTCTTGAAAAGAATGCGAATAAGTTGCCAGCGAAGAGGCTACTGACTGGGTATGCTGAAGCATTTCCCGGACCCGCTCCACCATATGATCAAAATGATGACTCAAACTGCCCAACTCATCGTTGTAAGGTGAATTAATCTGCTGACGCAAATCTCCTTCGGCAATTTTTCGCAGAGCCACTTGCAGTTTATGAATAGGATTCAGGAAGGAACGTATGAGCATAACCGCAATCACTAATGTGAAAATAAACACTAGCACAGCTGCGTAAGCAACTATAGAGGTGGTCAGATTAAGCAGATCAAAAGAATAATCCTGTGCTTTTTCTGCATTTTCTGCTGCTGCCGTATACAACTTTTCATTAGTCACTAGCATGACTTCACTCAACGCTGTAGCCTTCGTATGTAATTCATCGATTTGTTCCAGCACACTCATGGGATCAAGCTGCTCGTCTTCTATGGTCTTTACCAATTCGTCAAAATATCCCGTATATTCCCCAATCTGACTATGTAATTGTTCTAACTCTTTAAATGCCGGCGAATCTGCCGCAAAATTCACCGTCGCCAACTCTTTAGTCAGCTTTGTTTGCTTGTCCTTAAAAGGTTGGACGAATTCCAAATCACTCGAACCCGCTAACGAAGATTCTACCGCATTCATTTCCTGCAGCAGTTGCGTAATTATAGACACGGTAATTCGTTTTTCCATCTCAGCTTTTTGCGTTTCCATAGAAATCTCCACTTGGCTGATTTTATGGTTTTGATAAAACGCTACTCCCAAAAAGAAAAGAACAACGGCGGAAAAACTCAAAATCAACTTCCATTTCATAGTTAGATGCATAGACCTAGCTTTCAACAATATCATCCTCCGTATAAAGCCTCATATTGCAATAGGTACATTCTACCAATATCTTGATTGTAGAAGCTGGACGTTAAATACTGGACAATGTTTTGTATGAGAAATGTAAATTATCTCGAATACCCAATCATTAATTCTCCTTGCAATTGACGTAACGTTAAATGCTAAAATAATCCACATAAGGCGCCTTATCAAACTATGAAATGGGAGTTGTCTATGAGCGGATTTGTTACCATTGATAAGCTTTCTGCGCAATTCGGACTGACGAGTCGGACTCTGCGTCACTGGGAAGCTCAAGGATTGTTTGAAAGTAAGCGGGACAGCAGCTCTGGCTGGCGGATTTATGATGAGAAAGCAATACTCGCCATTCGGGTTACCTCATTATTAAGAAAGCTGGATATTAGCATCAAGGATATTGGAACCGTGCTTAAAAATATGTCCGTTCAGTCCATGTACGAAGCGCTCAGCCAGCAAGCGGCTTCTATTCACAATCAAAAAACAGAACTAACAAATAGAGAAGGTGAAATCCATCTCTTTTTACAGTGGATATCCGCCCATCTCGAGGAACCCATTACAAATCAATTATTATCTGAACTAAACGAAAAGTCATGCAGTCCATCGGATGGTATGACTAAAACTGAGGAGGTTATATCTATGCCAACTATTAATCACTCTACCCCTATTCATGTAAGATTCATTACTCTCCCAGCTATGAGATTTGCCTACAATGTTGCGGTTAGTACCTCTCCAGAAGATGAAGCTATGATTCCAGTTAATGATTGGCTGGACGCTAGTCAACTATTAGGCACAGCACGGCTGTTTGGCGGCAATACGAACCCGCATCCAAGTGGTGAGAATAAACCTTATGGATATGGATTCTGTGCCTCAATTCCGGAAAATGTGAAGATACCAGCTCATCTAAAGGAAATGCGGCTCGACGGCGGCCTCTATGCTCTGACAGAAAGCACTGATGATATCTACGGCTCATGGCAAGCCCTAATGGGGTATCTGGATACTCATCCTGATTATCAAGCGGATCAAAATTCCAGATTATGTCTGGAGGAGCATATCCGTAACGATAGTCCCAAAGGTAGCGGAAATGAGTATGCCCTAAATCTACTCGAACCTGTAAAAAAGAGAGTTCACGCGCTTGCGTAAACGAGCGAGCCATAGATAAACGTTTCTCATCTAAAAAAAACGCTCTCTTCTGCTTATTCGGGCAGACGGAGAGCGTTTTGTTGTATATTGCTTCTATTGATTTATTCCCTACGCAGACACAGCTGGAGTAATTTTCACAAAAATAAATCGTGTAAGCGGCCCAACTAAAATGATTTGCAGTGGAAGTGCAAAAATAAAATTTTTACCTATGGCAGACAGATAAGCTCTTGGTAGCTCAGCAGAAAATCCAACATGGAGAACTGCGCCATAGAAGGACATGAACAATACCATTCCGGTCACCATAAAAAAGGATATGAACATGATTTTTTTGATCATCGGATCATTTTCTTTAACCAGCTTATGCGCGATCCCCTTCGCAACCTTGCCTACAACAAACACATCTAGAATGAGTGCAACTATAAATGCAGGCAAGTAGCCGACAATCACATCCTTAACTAACGTGCCTGACCAACCCTCCATTAGTGCTACATTGTAAATACTCATCCCCAGCACCATCAAAAAACACATGATGAACGTAAATAAAAATGCCTCTTTTTTGTTTCTTCCCATCTTCAAGCTCCTTTTATCTCTATATTGTCAACTTGGATTACAATAACACAAATCCTCAAATCAAGTCAACCAAGTTGACAATAATCGCAAATGACTTATACTGGGATAAACGAGCCATCATTTAGGAGTGTTCTAATGAATAAGCAGCTGCAAAAAATGAACCTGATTGATTTACTCAGTGAGAAGCATCTAGCTTTACGTAAAATAGTGACAGACAAAGACCCGGATCAAATCAATAAGACCGAATCCCACATTCTTGCAGTTCTTGAGGCCCGAGAAATGTTATCGATCTCAGAAATCAGTAGAATAATTCATATTTCAAGACAGGGCACGCATAAAAGCATTCAAGGCATGTTATCCCGTGGTTATGTCCAAGCCGTTGAAGTCGAAGGAAATCAGCGTGACAAAAATATTGTCCTCACTCCAAAGGGTATAGAATGCAATAACAGAATGATGATCACCAAAATTGAATTAGAGCAGCAGATCGCTGCCAAGCTGGGAGTAACAAATGTAGAGCTTCTTAAATCTTTGCTAAAAGAAGATTGGCTCTAATCTCCAGCAAAAAAAAGCCGCAGAGCTGTCTACTCTGCGGCTTTAAAAAGATTGAATTATTTTCCGGGAAATTGTCGTTAATTAGCTTTCAAAGCACTGTTTGCCGCGCTCTCTCCACCTAGACGACCTGAGGTAAAGGAATAACCAATTCCGACCCCATTGCCCACATAGGTATCATTGAATAATACGCCTTCCGATTCAAGCCCTACAGCAAACAATCCTTTTACTGGTGTACGTTTATCATTTAGCACTTGGAACTTAGTGTTTACCAGCAAGCCACCCACAGAACCCAAGTTGTTGATTTCAGCGACGATGGCATAATACGGTCCTTCTTCGCCCATTGGCTCTAAATAATCAGCAGCTTTACCAAATTCAGTATCCACACCAGTTTTTGTAGCTTCTTTATAACTATTGTAATTTTCTACAAACACATCTACATCCATACCTGCATTTGTTGCTAATTCTTCGATTGTATTTCCTTTGAAGCCATCTCCGTTTTCTACCATAGAATCAAACACCTTTTCTGCATTTACCCATGGATTCTCTAACGTGAATTGATCTGCAAATTCGGCATAAAATTCTGGTGGCATTCCTGGCAGGCTTGGTGCGTTAACACCTTTCATCCCCTTGGACTGAAGAGCAGCCAATTGAGATTTTGATACGATAACCATATGATAAGCACCATTAAATGCACTCGTATTAGCTGCTGCGACCGATGTTAATGTAGCTGCTTCATCTCTGAAACGTGCTCCGGAAGAACCGACATTCATGAAGTTAGGCAGATACGTCAACATCAGCGGATAACTTGCTTCAAAAGGCTCATATTGTGCTTTTAGTCCTTGTGTTGCTCTGGCTAATGTTTGGTGCAGCATTTGTCCACCGAAGTTATCAGGAACCTTGGCTCCTGCTTCCCAAGCCATTTTCAGACCTTCCCCAACATTCTGACCTAGTCCTCCGTTAACCCCTTCAAAACCAAAAGCTTCTTTAACCATTTCCGAATTTGCGGCATAACCGCCTGTTGCCATTACGACACTTTTTGCTGTGATTTCAAGAGTAGTCCCGTCCGATTTCTCAGCCACAATACCTGTAACTTCTCCTGCTTCATTGGTAATCAGCTTTGTGGCAGTGGTTTCGGTGATCACTTGTCCACCCTTTTGTTCAACCGATTCAGCCAACATTTTCCGAAGGGTCTCTTCCCGGGTTTCATAAGCTGGCAGCACATGCAGCTGCTCTCCGAAGAAGTTTAGGAAGCTGGTTTTATACCCTTTTTCTGCTAACCAATCATAAGTTTCGCCGGATTTCGTTACGTATTGTCTAATCGCTGCAGCGTCAACTCTCCAGTGATTGTTGACAATCCAATCGGCAATTTCTTTTTCCACATTTACTTTAAGATTATTGTCAGTAGCTGCGGAAGAATTATAGAACTTACCGGCCCAGGATAGATTACTTGCTCCCCCGATAACTCCTGTTTTTTCGATAATAATAACCTTGGCACCTTTATCAGCAGCGGTTACCGCTGCGGACACACCAGATGCACCGGCGCCTACTACCACTACGTCTGATTCAAGCTTTTCCGTTTTACCTTCACCTGCTTTTTGCACGCCACCGGCTTTAAGGACTTCCAGATTTCCTCCACCTTTGGTTACGGCATCTTCAACTGCCGCGAGCATTGCTTCACTGGAAAGACTCGCACCACTAACAGCATCTACTGCCAAGGTTTGTCCTTCCAGAATTTGATCTTTTATTTTTTCAAGTGCATTATCGCCTAGACCACCCGTTTCTGACTGGCTTACGATCTTAATATCTTTAATTTTATCTGGCTCATCCATAGTGACTTCTACTTTAATCACGCCCTCTTTGCCTTCCGCTTCCCCTGCGAATGTACCGGCTTTAAAAGATGATGATGACGAATTTGCCGACTCCCCATTTCCTTTGCATCCGCTCAACATGGAAACGATCAGCACCATACAAAAAGTTAACATGAGCATTTTCTTGGTGAAATTTCTGTTGCGCATTCTCTTCTCCCCCAGTATCTAATATCTTATAGCTCGCCAATAACGTGATATTTTTCACATTCATATCTATACATATCTACCGAACGTTGCCAAGCTATATACCGAAGTATAAACATTGGTGCAGCACCAAGGTCAATGTCCAATTCTTGTCCAAAAAGAAAAAACACCCGCTCTTAGAGCAGGTGTTTATAAAAATAAACTTATACAATTGGAATATTCACTTCCAAATATGAGCGGTTATTGCCTTCTATTTTTTCAGTAAGCATTAATTTACCCACCACATCACCCGCTATGGTATAACCATTTGCTTCGATGTAATCTATCATAAACTGCAAAGATTTCTTCGTGATATAATGTCCATCCGTAGATAACATGATAGCAGAGATACAGGTACTCGGGCTAATGTACTCTACATATTCATCGATATCCATTGCAAATTTCTGCACTTCCTCCTCGGGTAAGGTAAGCCCCCAGCTATAGTCAAAGTTATTATCACCGGATAACACCCCCGCGTCCTCAATCTTAAAAGAATAAAACGCATAAGGAAGCCTATCCATCCAAGTGTTGACGAGGCTTTTTACGATATCATTTTTTAATAATGCATTTTTATCCGTTTGCTTAAGCCTGTACATGCCTGGCAGTTGTTTAAGTTTACATATATATAATGAGGACTCTATTTCCTTAAGCTCTTTATGAATTTCATTCATCTTGTTTAGCAGCATCGTCTTTTGCTTAATCTCTTCTTCTAAACTCTGCTGAGACTGCTGCATCAATCCCATAACTTGCTCAATAGAGGAATCCTTCATCAGAAGTGCCACTTCGGGCAATGGAATTTCCATACTGCGATACCATCTGCTCATTAACAGATCCCTTGCATCTAAATCATTAAAATATCTATAATTATTGCTGTTATCTTTTGTAGGCCTAACAATATCATGTTTCTCGTATAATCTCAGCGTATCCGCAGTTACCCCGAGAATGGAAGCAAATTCACCTATGCAATACTTCACTTGAAGTCCCTCCATTCATTTCATGCATATCCTACCACACTAAATGATAAAGAGAAGGATGCTGTTTGGATATGAAGTAACTCATTTCATACTCAGGGTGTACATGCTAACTACGCTAGCGCAAGTAAGTGAACTAACATAAATCCAACTAAAGATAACATGACCGAACCTATAAGTCCCGCTGCAAAAGACTTCATTCCAAGCCGTCTAAATGCCGCCAAATCAACGTTTAATCCAAGCCCTGCCATCGCCATAGCGATTAACATATAAGCAATCGTAACGATCCCATTGGCTACTGATGCGGAGACGATTCCTAACGAATTCACACCACTGACAACTAGAAATCCTAGAATAAACCAAGGGATTGGAATGCTTTTCCACGAAGCTTTTGCCGCTCCACCTTGCACTTTTCTTTCTTCACGATTGGACCAAATCCCAATTAAAATAGCCACCGGCACAAGTAAAGCCACCCGGGTTAATTTAACGATGACCGCCATATCAAGGGCAGCATTTCCACCAGCATCCGCAGCCGCGATAACGTGAGCAATTTCATGTAAAGTCGCTCCTGAGAATACCCCATAACCTAAATCTGATAAGCCGAGAAAAGGATATAAAAATGTGTACAGCAGTGTAAATATTGTGCCTAATATAGCTACTATAGCTGCACCAATGGCAGTTTCGTCATCTTTGGCTTTTATCTGTGGAGCGATGGCAACCACCGCTGCCGCACCGCAAATCGCAGTTCCGCAGGCAGTTAAGATACTGAGGCGCTTATCTACTTTGAACAGTCGTGCCAGCCCGTATACAACGGAGATCGCAAATATAATGACGATGACTGCCAAAAGAAATACCCGGGGTCCTGCCGCAACGATATCCTTTAGATTAAGCCGCATACCGAGCAAGATAATCCCAAGACGAAGCAGTTTTTTACTGGAAAAATCGGTGCCATGTGTGATGCTATTTGGCACTCCTATCGTAGCTCGCCAAATAATCCCGATTAAGATGGCAATGACCAATTGCCCCATAATAGATAGGAATGGAAAACCCGCTAAAAATTTCGCCAATAATGCGATAACTAAGGTTAGCCCTATCCCTAATGCAAACCCAACCTTTTTGTTGTGATCTGGTTGATACAAACCTTCTGATTGACCCATGTCGTATACACTCCTTGATGAATCTCTAGATGATGCTGTATAAATACATCCCATGACTCAACAATAATACGACACCGCCCGGAAGTTAAATACCAATATCCTATCCGTAAGATTAGGAATACTTATGCTTAATTTTAGACAAAAAAGCTCCTTCGAGTGAAACATAAATGCCGTAGCATCTGCCTCACCAAAGGAGCAATTATAATCGTTAGTGATATTTAAGCTTCCAGCTTCTGTAGTCGAGTCCCTTTTGGAAGTACAGAAGTTATATATTCGTGTACCGGATGTTGCCCTTCCTCTTCCGCAAGTACAGTTACAATTCCTTGATCTGTACCGGTTCGAATCAGCCGCCCCATCCCTTGTTTGAGTCTTAACAGCATGTAAGGCAAATCCACATCTTCAAAGGGAGTGGAGGTTTCCGCCCGTTTTGCCATAAACACTGGATCAAGCGGAGGATACGGCAGCGACCATATGATCACATTAGATAATGAAGGTCCAGGAATGTCCAGCCCTTCCCATAAGGTGACCGCACATAACACGCTATGCTCATCCCGTTGGAACGCCGAAATTAAATAGCTGATTTCTTGATCCCCTTCATATAAAAATGAATATGAACTGCTTTCCGGTCTTAACGAGTTAAGCTGCTTGAACTGCAGAAGCTCTTCACGAGTACGGAACAGTAGCAGTGCTCTACCTTCAGTCCGCTGAATAAGCTTCAGGGAAATTTCCATTTTCTCAGCAAAATCCCCACTCTGAAGCTCTGGCACATAGACATTCATCTGGTGCTCATAGTCATAAGGTGAGTCTACAGAGAAGGATAAAAAATCTTGTATCCCAAGACTGTCCTTCAAGTATTGGAATGATTTATCCACAGACAATGTAGCCGATGAGAATACGATTGGCATTTTTTGCGTGAACAGACTGTCTTGAAGTACCTCTTTGACATTTCGTGGCATGACCGACAGCGTTAGACCATCGCTTTCTTCTGTCGCCCAGCAGATTAGAGCCCCTGAATCCTCAAACAATCGCAAAGCGATTTCTATGGTCTCCAAACGTTCCTCCACAATTCGCAGTTGATATTCATCAATCGTGTAGAGTCCGCTTTCGAATACTAATTCTTCTTCGATAGCAGCAATTACACTCCTCATCCGGTGTACCTCACGAATCAATGAAGCATTCAGCGCAATGCTTTTCCGATCTGATCCCGGTATGTTTCGGCATTGACGGCGAATCGCTTTGAACATTTGCTCACTTTGCATGATCGCTTCATCAATCAGAACCGCCAGCGTTTCACGGATTTCATTCTGTAGCAGGCGAGAAATCAATTCTTCAAAGACGACATGCTTCATCTTATAGCCAAGCGCCTTCATGGCCGCTGATTCTAATAAATGTCCTTCATCGAATACAACCGCACAGTGATCCGGAAGCAAAGGGATTTGCCCTTCCCGCTTACGCGCTTCATAGGTCCAAATATGCTCCATGTAATAATCGTGGGAACAAATGATCAGATCACTTGATTTCCGGTAATGATCACGGGACAAGGTCTGCCCGCAGCGGTGACGCATATCGCAAGTAAAGCAGTCCTGAAACGTATCCCAGTTAATCTTGTTCCATTGTTCGTCATTCAGATCAGGGTAATCTCTGCGGTCTCCATAAGCATGGAATTGCTGCATCGGTGCATGTGAATGTACAAAATCAGGTAATGTACTGTACAAGCTCTCCAGTGGTAAGCTTTCATCATCATGGTTCCGAGCCTGATCCAGCTTTTTCAGACACATATATTTATCCGGAGATTTCGCTAGTCTGGCATCAATATTCATGTTCAGATGCTTCGCAAGCTTGGCGATATCGCCTTCCGGTTTCACAAGCTGCTCAATCAAGGACTCGTCCGCACATGCAATAATCGCAGGTTTGCCCATATAACGCGCATAACAAATGCTATACAACAAATACACTAATGTCTTGCCTGTTCCGACCCCTGCTTCAGCAAAAATCGTCTTTTTCTCGGCAAAAGCCCGCTCTACCTGAAAGGCCATATATATCTGTTCATCACGTACTTCAAATCCAGCCTCAGGAAGAATTTCATAGAATACATCTCCGACCCATTCCCCTACTTGCTCCATAAAAGGTTTGGTCCGATCATATTCAAAAGGATACTGTTTCGCCAACAAGCCTACCTCCAATATTTGATCAGGCATCTCTACCATGCCATGAAAAATAGAATCAACGGAAAAACTCTATTATCTCATACGTTTGGAGGAATTACAAAAAATAATTAGAGACAACTAAAGATCTGATTAATAACGAAGATACTCATTTTCGTAAATATCACTAATCCTTTCCAAAACATTCCGGGCTTGATCCTTAAATTTCAAATCCGCAACCTGGCCTTTCCAAAGAAACACCCCCGTCTCCCCACGGTGTTCTCCCAGAGCACCCTCATACAATTGGTCGGCGCCGTGGGTAGGCGGAGAGAAAAACAGCTTCATCAACGGTTTAACTATTAGAGGCAGTCCAGAATTTTTTCCTTTTCGCAGCGTGTTATTGCTACCCGGATCAACACTGCGAATCATGATGCCCTCGTTAGCAAGCTGCGGCGCAGCGGCCTGTGTCCATAACGATAATGCCAGCTTTGAGGTGGCGTAAGGACCAAGCAGCTTGCGGAAGGTGGTGGGACGCTCCAGGATTTCAATCGTAAACTCTTTCGTAAACTTAAGCGCGGAGGATGAGGTGTTGATCACCGTTTTTAAGCGTCCTTTTTGTAGGATATCCTTCAATTCCATTAAAATAATATACGGCACAACGGTCATCAACTCATAGTGCTTTTCGCGCCCCTGTGTCGAATAGCTCAGTTCAGGGAAGCTCCCGCCGGCATTGTTGAACAAAATATCGATCCGCTGCTCCTTGCCTTTGATCTCTTCCAGTGTCCCTCTCAAGCTGGCAAAATCCGCGAGATCGGTTGTTTTATAAATACGAAGCCAGCCGTTTTTGATGGCTTTTTGGATGTTCTCATCATCGGCTGGAAAACCGGAACGGTTCAAAGCAACCACCTGCCAATCCTCCGCTAGCAATATTCGAGTTAATTCCAATCCAATCCCGGCGTTAGCGCCTGTAATCAATGCGATATTTTCACGTTGCTGTGTGCTCATTGTAAATCTCCTCCTGAATTCGGGATATCTTCTTCTTATAACGCACATTTTATTAATTGGAGTCGACTCCAAGTCAAGGCGTAATAAAAAGATTTTGTCCCAGAGATAAGGTCTTGACTTGGAGTCAGCTCCAAGTTGTATAATGCACACACAAAGCAATCTCCAGGAGGTACAGTATGAAGGCAGAGCAAACGTTTACGATAAAAGAAACCGCCGTGCAAACCGGAATATCCGAGGATACAATCCGCTATTACGAAAAGATCGCGCTGCTTCCCCGGGCAGACCGGAAGGACAACGGACACCGCGTTTACCGGCAGGAAGACATAGATACAATCCTGCTGCTATCCTGCCTCAAAAAAACAGGCATGCCCTTGCAGGAAATGCAGCCATTTTTGGCGGTCTCCGCCGACGCTGATCCCGCGGATTATCCTGAACTGGTGGAGCATTTAAGAAACCATCGAGAAAACATCGTCAGCCAAATCTCCTCGCTGCAGCAGGTTGTCGATTTTATTGATATGAAGCTGGAACAAGGGAAATATCGCCGAGACTGCTCAGATAAAAGCGAGGACAAATCGAAATCAAAAAACATCTCCCCTGTTGAGATGAGTTATTTTTCTGGATCAGCAAAAATGAATAATTAATGAATTGGAGTTTTTAGGATGAAAGCAATGATCATAAAAAAATACGGGAATTCTCCTCTTCAACTAGCCGACATCCCAACACCCGCAGTGGGTGATTACGATGTATTGGCAGAGATCCACGCAGCAAGTATTAATCCTATCGATTTCAAAGTGCGGGATGGCAAAGTACGTACGCTGTTGAAATACAACATGCCCCTAGTTTTAGGAAATGATTTTTCAGGGATTGTCATCCAAGTAGGAAAGAATGTTAAAAAATTCAAGATAGGTGATGAGATTTACGGACGGCCCAGAAAAGATAGAATCGGAACCTTCGCAGAATATATCTCCGTACATGAAGAGGATATAGCGCTCAAACCTCACAATCTTTCCTTTGAGGAAGCTGCATCTTTCCCATTAGTCGGGCTTACTTCTTATCAAGCATTACATGATATATTACAGCTAACAGCAGGACAAAAGGTATTGATTCAAGCGGGAGCGGGCGGTGTTGGCACCTTTGCTATCCAACTTGCCAAAGCGATGGGGATATACGTGGCTACTACTACAAGCGATGCTGGAGCAGAATTGGTCAAGTCACTTGGAGCCGATCAAATTATCAATTATAAAACCGAAGCATTTGATAAGATTTTACAAAATTATGATGGAGTATTCGATACCATTGGCGGTGAAACATTAGAAAAAGCTTTTAAAACAGTCA
Organism: Paenibacillus sp. FSL H7-0943; assembly: GCF_037963265.1. Lineage (NCBI taxonomy): Bacteria > Bacillati > Bacillota > Bacilli > Caryophanales > Paenibacillaceae > Paenibacillus > Paenibacillus sp. FSL H7-0943. The sequence continues at coordinate 2,244,747 of NZ_CP150148.1, read as the reverse complement.
AACAAGGAGGACAAATTGTATCGGTTTCAGGGTTGCCTAATGCACGCTTCGGAAAAGAGTATGGAGCTGGGTTCATAAAAACTAATATTTTTCGCTTGATTACCCGGAAGCTGAGCAAATTAGAGGCAAAACACAAGGTCAAATACAGCTTTCTGTTCATGAAACCAAGTGGCAGTCAATTAGAAATCATTTCAGAGCTTATTGAATCCGGACAAATAAAACCTGTTATTGATCAAGTGTTTCCTTTTGTAGAGGCGCAGAAAGCGATGGAGTATTCCGAATCGGGCAGAGCTAAAGGAAAGATCATATTAAAAATAAAGTGATACAACATTTAAATAAAACGGCAGTCTAAGACTTTATGCTTCTGTCTAGACTACCGTTTTTTACTTGTGTACTCGTTAATTAAATTATCTATTTCCAAAAATCCGTTCCAGCAAAAACAAACTCTTTATCCAGCGTCTCGTCGCCATCTTCAAAGCAATCTGCCCAAGACACACGTTGCTTACTCAAGAGAATTGCATCCTTCACGCCATATTCCTGATAACTAACGGTTTGTTCATTAGCGGTGTTGTCCCAGTTATCCCAGCCAAGTGGATGAATATGTGCACCCAACTGGCAATCTACAAATACGGTTTTAGCATACTCACGCCATGGACGGCCCAGAAACACCGGAGCAATATCAGGAGCTGCTGTTAAAAAGCAATTTTTAAAAATATAACCATACGATTGTCCCTCAGGTGTGGAGGCAGCCGTAATATAACCTGCTTGATTCTCACTATGACACAAGCTGCGAATTTCACATCTGTCAAAATATGCTGTAGCCCCACCAAATATAAAGTCCACTGTTCCCTCTATATAGCAATGCTGATACAACTGCCGATATTGGGCATGGTGTTCTCTCAATGGTATACCTCCAAACGTAGATCGCTCTTTGGGTGCAGGTGGCAAAGGTCCCGTGAACAACGTGTCCTGATACCCTTTTAAAGTACAATTTCTGAATACGGTTTGATCACAATTAGCATACACGGCTACCGCCTGCCCGATATTTTCACCCTGCCCTGCATTATTGGAAATCACCAGATTCTCCAAGACCAGATGGCTCCCGCCCAGAAATAACGTTGGTGTAGAGAATGTATTGATTTCTTCGCCCGCTTCATCACGCTCTTTCGCGTAACGATTCATAACAATCTCCACGTAGCCAATCCCTATGATCGTAAGATTAGAACGATAAATCCGCACTGCCTCTTTATAGACCCCTGACAAAATATAAAGCGTATCCGCTTGACCGGATGGCCCCTGCTCTAGTGAATCTACCGCCTCTTGAATCGTGTGATAAGCGCAAAAGGATTCTTTCCCTACAACAAGCATAGTGGATTCTTTTCCTTTCAATAAATTGATGATTCTCTTATGGACAGACATTCTGTGCTTCAGGTGACACTGTAGCTTGTTCTACTAATTTTTCCGGCTTCTTCGTGTTTTTTGATCGACAATTTATGATCTCTACAGCTTCTCCATTTTCAATGTAAAAAGCAGGCCCTTCATGGTTCTCAATCGTCACCTGATGAAATTGAACATCTCTTGCATTCCCGAGGAAAAACCCGCGATTATTCATGTTTTCGATCCCTGTCATCATGTCTGGATGGCCGGGAATTGCATTCGTCGCCATGGAGATGTCCACATTGGTAAACGTAATCTCGGATACATACTGCTCAGCAAGCCCGTATAAGAAACCCGCTGCGGCATGAACATTACGTGCGGTAATATTGGCAAAATGAATGCGTCTAAAACACGGCGTTTCCTCTGTAATCGGATAAGGATTTTTATCCCACACATATTTTTCTTTCCCGCGTGGTCCACAGAAATAATATAGATTTAGAGTAAACGGACAAATAACGTCCTCCATTACAATATTGCTGATCCGAATATCTTCAATCGTTCCCCCGCGTCCCCGTCTTGATTTCATCCGGATTCCACGATCGGTTTGTTTAAACACACAATTACTAATCGTGACATTACGAATATCTCCACTCATTTCACTACCGAGTACGACACCCCCGTGTCCATGTACCATAGTGCAGTTGGTGATCGTGATATTCTCACAAGGAACTCGTTCTTTGGTATCCTCAGTTCCTGCCTTGATCGCAATGCAGTCATCACCGACATCAATATTGCAATTGCTAATTCGCACATTGGTGCAAGACTCTGGATTAATGCCATCTGTATTCGGAGAGTCGGCCGGGTTCAGAATGGAAATATTATCAATAGTCACATTGTAACAGCCTATCGGATTAACGGTCCAGCTTGGAGAATTGACCAGCGCGATATCTTTAAGGGTTACCCGCTGACAGCTATCCAAGCCGATTAGAGTCGGCCGGGGATACTGCAGCTCTTCCCGGCGGTTCCGAAACTTATCCCACCAGAGTTCACCATTTCCGTTAATCATTCCGCTGCCAGTGATCGATACATTAACTAACTCTCTTCCATAAATACAAGGTGAATGAACCTGCTGCTTCACTCCCTCCCATCTGCATTCCACTGCAGGGTAATCCTCCGGGTTCGTACTGAATGAAAGAATGGCACCAGGATTTAAATTCAATTCGATATTGCTTTTCATATGAATTGCACCGGTTAAGAACGTACCAGCCGGTACATAAACGGTTCCTCCACCGGCTTTATTTGCCGCTTCAATCGCACGCGTTATCGCTTCAGTCGCTAACTTTTTACTATTCTTAAGCGCTCCAAAATCCTCAATATTGTAGATCAACATTCATAAGCCCCCCTGTTCTATATCAGATCCAGCCTCTTAATTGTTCATATTCCACACAAGCCTGTAGGAAAGCACCCACACCTTTTTGGTCGTTAGTGACAATAGGCTCGCTAATGTAATAAGCGAAAGTACCGTCACGTTGGTCCACTCCACCTAATCCGGCTACTTGGCAATTCTTATTTAAATTGACCCATTCTTCTTTGGTTTCAAGTACAAACTCCGAGATAAGTCCTTGGTAAGCCAGATCTAATGTTTCGTACCATCCAGCGTTTAACACGCCTAATCGGATACCTTTAGCCATGGCATACACGATCATACTTGAAGCAGAGGCTTCAAGATAATTTCCTTTGCGTTCCCCTAGATTCATCACTTGATACCAGACCCCGGATTCCTTATCCTGATATGTCTTCACCGCAGTTAAGGTATCATTTAGTATTCGTACCAGCTCGGGATAATCTGAGTGCTCATTAGGCAGCAATGCCAGAACATCAACTAAAGCCATGAGATACCAGCCAAGTGAACGGGCCCAAAAGTTAGGCGAAAGTCCTGTTTCAGGGTCGCACCAAGGTTGAATACGCTGTTCATCCCATGCATGATATAGCAGACCTGTTACCGGATCTTTCGTATGCTTCTCACACAAGATAAATTGTTTGGTTACATCCTCAAGTCCCTGCCCTTCTTCAAAAGCTAGCAAGTAGGCTAAATAAAAAGGAGCGCCCATATAAAGTCCATCTAACCAAATCTGATAGGGATATATATTTTTATGCCAAAAAGCACCTTCCGAGGTTCGCGGATGGGTCTCAAGTTGCTTTCTAAGTAAAGCAGCCGCTTTTTTATATTTTTCCTGCTTCGTTTCTTTATATAGAGTCAATAATAATTTTCCGTTGTTAATATGATCGATATTATACTCCTCTAGGTGGTAGCCCTTGACACTGCCATCTTCCTGAATAAAGTAGTCCATATTATCTTGAATGAACTGCAGATACTTCGAATCACCGGTCTGCTTCCAAAGCCATTCAAAACCGTTCAATACCACGCCATAATCGTAGGTCCAGCTTCCTTTGTAGCCTTTATCTTCATAAAGCTTCGGTGTCCGCGCCATAATAGAGTCTGCCGTTTGAATTGCCCACTGTGATTTCTTCATCCCAACCCCCAAAATATTTATAAATTTAAGAGCTCAAAAACTAAAAATAGGTTCAGCCGATTTAAGGATTCTTTGCACATAAAATAATACGACTTGATTCTCTGCAATCTCAGAGAATCAAGTCATTGTTTAGTAAGGATACCGAGCGATTCACTCTTGAAGCATTGACTGTATTTCAACACAAGCCATCACCAATGCGCCCACACCATGCAGATCATTTTTAACCTTAGGCCGAGTCACGTAACTCTCGTAATCTCCAGCTGAGGTACCGATACAAATGTCCGGCAGAACTAATCGGTTATGCTCATCCCACTGGATTACTTTGGTTAACCCTTCATATCCTTTTTTAGCGGCAGCTGTAGCGATAGTCACATCACTTACAACGCCATGCTTCACGGCTTTGGCAATCGTATAGACGAACAAACATGACCCTGAAGTCTCCAGCCAATTATCTGGCTCATGTCCCTTATCTACGACTTGATACCAAAGTCCACTTTTTTGATCTTGGTAACGAATAAGTGCATCCACAAAATCTCTCAGTGTAGTAGAAAGCTCTGTCCGGGCTGAATCATGGGAAGGTAACAGATCCAGAAATTGCGATAAGGCGAGACCATACCATCCTAATGATCGGCTCCAGAACTCCGGTGAACAACCCGTCTCCGGATTCGACCAAGGCATCCGCCGGCTCTCATCCCAGGCATGGTATAACAAACCCGTTGTCTCATCCTTCATATGCTTGCGCATTAACATTTCCTGATGAAGGACCGTTTCACGCAAGCTTGGTTCATCGTAGACATTAGCATATTTCAAGGAGAATACGCCTGCCATATAAAGTCCATCCAACCACATTTGGTTGGCGTACTTATCCTTGTGCCAATACCCGCCCTCAGAGGTTTTATTTAGTGTGAGCAGTAAATTCCTTAGCTTCTCTGCTGCAATACGATACTTTAGTTTGCCTGTCCGTTCATAAAGAGTGAATAGTAGCTGTCCTGCTTGAACCGCATCCAGCTCATCACGTGCAAAATAAAAGTTCCCGTATTCATCCACCAAATCATCTACATATTCCTGAATATAGTTGATATAACGGTCTTCTTGATAAGCATTCCACAAAAGCTCCATGCCACACAGAAATACACCCTGATGATAGTGCCATCGATGCGCGGGGGGAAGCTCTCCCGCCCTGTAAGTATCCATTAGTGAATCGCAAGCTTTTTTTGCCCACTCTATCGGCGTTGTAGGTATCTGTACAGTCATCTCGAAGCTCCTCCCCTAAGTATAGTCTCTCTCTTTCTTGCTAGCCCTTCATAGAACCCAACATGGCACCTTTGGCAAAATGCTTTTGCAGGAACGGATACACACAAACTATTGGTAAGGTAGCTACAACGATAACAGCCATTTTAATTGATTGATCTGGCGGTGGAACAGCAGCATCCAGTGTAGCGCTGTGATCCATACCGCTGGCAAGGACGACAATTTGTCTGAGCAGAACCTGTATTGGCCATTTCGCACTATCATTCAAATACAGAATCGCATTCATGTAGGTATTCCAATACGTTACCGCATAGAACAATCCGATCGTCGCTAACGCAGGTAAGGATAGTGGCAATACAATCCGAAATAATATTCCAAAATCGTTACAACCATCAATTTTGGCCGATTCCTCCAAACCTTCAGGTATATTTTGGAAAAAGTTTCTCAGAATGATCATATTAAAGGCACTAATCGCTGACGGTAGAATCAGTGATGCGTACGTGTCAATTAGTCCTAATTCCTTCACCACGAGGAACGTTGGAATCATCCCACCATGAAAAAGCATGGTGAACACAACCATGAAGTTAACCACTTTACGACCATCCAGATCTTTTCTGGTAAGAGCGTAGGCCATCAAAGAAGTTATAAACAAACTAAAAATAGAACCAATTGCCGTGACACCAATGGAAACACCCATGGCTTTAAATATTGTATTCGTCGAAAAGATGAACTTGTACGCTTCCAGACTCCATACCTTTGGAATCAGTACAAATTTGCTAGAAGCTAGTTCTGCACTCGTTGTGAAAGAGCCTGCTACAACGTGAACAAGGGGAAGCACAGTAATTAAAGCAATGATCGCAAGCAGCGTAAAGTTTATAGCAGAAAAGATTCTACCACTGATTGTTTTATCTTCTACCATTTCGATTCCTCCCACAAAATATCAATAAACGCCTTCTTCTCCCATTTTCTTGGATAATTTATTCACCATCATCACCATTACAAAGCCTACAATCGATTTAAAGAATCCAATAGCTGTACTGTAACTAAACTGCCCCTGTCTCAAACCAGCAGTATATACATACGTATCGATAATTTCCGCAACTTCTCGATTCATGGAGTTAAGTAGCAGATATACATGTTCAAATCCAAGATCAAGAACGGAACCAATTTTCAGAATAAATAATGTAATAATTACGCCTCTAATCGCTGGAAGAGTGATATGCCAGACTTGTCTAAGTCTTCCTGCTCCGTCCATACGCGATGCTTCATAAAGCCCTGGGTCAATCGCAGCTATGGAAGCTAGATAAATAATCGTTCCCCAACCTGCTTCTCTCCAAATCACCTGAATAATATACATGGGCCTGAACCACCCTGGATTAAGCAGGAAATTGATTGGTTCAAAGCCAAAATAGACAAGCAGCTCGTTGATAATCCCTCCATCCATCGTAACCATTACATAAGAAATGGAGACGATGATAACCAATGACAGAAAATGGGGCAAATAGAAGATCGTCTGAAAGGTTCTTTTGAAAAAGCTGCCTTGAAGTTCATTTAACATCAGGGCAAGAATAATCGGCATCGGGAAATAGATAAGAATATTTAATCCGAAAAGAATAAGTGTGTTCACTAATATATTTAAGAAATCCGGCTCTGTGAACAACCTGCTGAAATGCTTCATCCCTACCCAGTCACTACCGTTGATCCCTTGATAGGGTTTGTAATCCTGAAATGAGATAATTAATCCGTACATTGGAAGATATTTAAAAATCAAAAAATACAGTACTCCCGGAGTTAGCATGACGTAGAGCCATTTATTTCTCCACAGCCGCTTTTTCAGTTCGCTGCTGCTTTTATAAATTTCAGGCTTAGGATTCATTTGAGGAGCTGAGCTGGGCTGTGCGGTGACTTCCTGCATGATATTCTTCCTTTCTCCTTCTTTATTCAAACACGATATTTCTGAACCCAGTGAGGAATAGAAAAGGTTGTTGAAACAAGATCAACAACCTTTTCAGCTACAATTTGTCGCTTAACTATTCGAGTACGGGTTACTATTTTTTGTATAAGGCGTTGTATTCTTCAATAATCTTATCTCCACCACGGCTCTTCCAGTTCTCTACTTCCTTCTCAAATCCAGCCTTGTCAATCTGACCATAAATATATTTATAGGTTGCATCTGTAATAATCTGTTGAAGCTCTACGCCTTTTTCTGTATAGGTAGCCGAATCCATAGCAGCTGTTGGATCCGCTACACCAACTTTGACATTCTCAAGAACCAATTGATCTGCATGAATTCTTCCTGGCAGCGTGTTATAGTTCTCGTACATTCCATTGGTTTCAGCTTCGCCGATAACACTGTCCTTATATCCCTTTACTTCACGTTCAATCAATTCTTTGTCGTCAGTAGCTTTTGCTTTACCGTCTTCAACGGTATAGTGAGTACCTTCAATTCCCCAATACATCAAATTAGCTACTTCTGGGGTCATCATTTGATCAAAGAAAGCAAGAATCTTCTTCAGCTCTGCCTCATCCTTGACAGCAGATTTCGGGAACAAGACAACATTGTTATAGCCTGGAATCATCCATTGAGCATATTTTCCATCTGGACTTGCAACCATACTATGCGCATCCAAAACAGCGTCAGGGTTATTCTTAATAGTATCTTTATTGAGGGAATCAATATCTTGCATGGAGCCCCCAATATAGAGTCCACCCTTTCCAGCCTTAAACATATTTACTGCATCCGTTTTACTGGTGGCAGCGAAATCTTGATTAATGTATCCGCCATCACGAGCTTTTTTGAAAAAATCCATTGTGTCGAAATATTCATCGAAGGTAAATTCAGGCGCTAATTTGCCATCCTTCTCACCCCAGGTATTCGGTGTTCCGAACCAAGACGAAACAGTTTTGAAAGCTCCATAGGTCAACTCATTACGGTCAATAATACCGGTAGTATCTTTCTTTCCATTACCGTCTGGATCTTGTTCTGTGAAGGCTTTAGCCATTTCAAATAATTCATCTACATTAGCTGGTGCAGCAAGTCCTAATTTATCTGCCCAGTCTTTGCGGTAAATGATCCCTTGGCGTGCAAGTGGACGCCCGATATATAGGGTGTAAAGCTTGTCATCTACTTTCGTGTTATTAAGAATTTCTGGTTTCAATTTGCTCAAATTCGGAAATTCGCTTAATAGTGGACCGATTTCCCAGAATTGTCCGTCTTTTATCGCTTCTTTCATCTGAATGAAGGTTGTCTGATTCTTCAAATATGTTACTTGCGGCAATGAACCCGTTGCAAAAGATGAATTCAGTTTTTCTTCATAAGTATCAGCCGGGAAAAATTGATAAGTCAGCTTCGTGTTGGTCAATTTCTCAAGTTCATTCTTAATCGTATCAGGCGGAGTCTCTGATGTATTCAATGGAAGCATGATTTTGATTTCTGTAGGTTCCTCTTTAGGTGCTTCAGTCTCTTCCACCTTCGTAGTGTTCTCTGCACTTGTAGTTGGGGCTGCTGCTTCTTCTTTGTTATTGTTGTTACCACCGCATCCAGCTAACAATGTGCTGAATGTTAACAGTGCTGTTAACAACATGGTGAAGGATTTCTTCTTCATACCATTTTGACCTCCATAATTTGTATTGGTTACGAGTTCCACGTTACATCGTCGGCAAGGTTACGAAAACAATCATTTCCCCATAACGGCGCGTTCTGAAAGGGATCTGAGCAAATGATTATCGTGATATCGCAGCACAAAAAAAATCCACCGCATTATCCGCAGTGGATCAAAACCTTTTTAACCTATTTACTTTTCTGTCTCAAACTCAGCCTCAGCATATTCCTTAATAATAAGATTGCCTCCACGAGCTCTCCATTTCTCAACCTCTTGCTGGAATCCCTCGACGGTAATGTTACCTAATATATAGTTATATGTAGCATCCACAATGATTGTAGATAACTCCATATTCTTCTCATCAAAAGTAGATGAGCTCAGAGAAACTGTAGGGTCATCAACCAGAAAAGATTCATTATCTTTACTCAGCTGATCTGCTAGAGAGGTTAGTTGCTCCTTCTGAGCCACTTCCATAATGTTTTTATTACTAATGTCCGCGATCATTAAAGCATATAGCGGATTCACTTCCTGTACCCGCAGTTGTGAGGTTTCCTCGGGAAGGATAATTTTGCCGCCTTCAAGCTTATAATGCCGCCCCTCAAAGCCATACATCATTATATTGGCTACATCTTTATCCATGGTCCGATCAAAAAATCCAAGCACCTGCCGAAGCTCCTCCTCTGTGGCAATGGACTTTTTGGAAAAGAGATACAGTCCGTTGTAATTGGGGATAGACCACACTTTATATCCATCAGGCCCCTCGATACGATTGATCAGCGTAAGTTCAGCCTTTGGATTGTATGCTTGAGCTTCAATTGACAACCGCTGCACATCAGTCATGCTGCCAATAAACACACCAGCGATACCGTTAATGAATTTATCGCGTTGGACCTCTTTACTGGTAAGAGCAAAGTCCTGATTTATGATTTTTTCATCATATAATTTCTTCATAAAATTCATTGTGTTCATATACTCCGCTGTTACGAATTCCGGAACAAATTGATGATTCTCTAGCTTCCAATTATTTGGTGTGCCAAAATAAGAGCTTAGTGTCTTAAATACACCATAAACAAGATCATTACGATCGACTAATCCAAGGGTATCTTGTTTGCCATTCTGATCCGGATCGTTATATGTAAATTGCCTCATTACTTCATATAGGTCATCTAAGGTCTGTGGATTGCTTAAATGAAGAGTGTCCAGCCAATCCTTACGTATTATGACACCCTGTCTGGAGGAAGGGCGTTCTGTATACAGGCCGTAGATCTTACCATCAACAGCTGTCTGCTTAAGAATAGCGGGGTCCAGTGCTTTAAGATTGGGGAACTCCTGAAGATATGGGCCGATCTCCCAAAATGCTTCAGAACGGATGGCGTTTTTCACCAGATTATAGTCTGAGAACTTCACAAAGGTGACTTTTCCCAAGGAATTAGTGGTCAACGCTGTGTTCATTTTATCGGTATAAACACCCTCAGGCACCCACGTGATATCAAGCTCCACCCCTGTTAATCTTTCAATCTCAGCCATAATATTTTTTGAAGGCTGCTGTGGAAAATGAAGGGGGGCCAAGATGGAGATGCTCGGGCGAGCTTCTTGCAGTACAGAACCAGCTGACTTTCCATCACTGCAAGCGCTTAACATAGGGAAAACAAGCATGAAAAATAAGCAGCAACAAAACGTTGCCCTTCTACACATAAATTGTCTAAACATTTCTACAGCCTCCTAAGGTATTGTAAGGATTTTCACCCTACAGCTTGAAGATTTTCCATTTTGTAGTCATAATTAGGGTTAATGATTATTGCAGAACGAGATGATTATTGTTATTTTCCACCAGGTTTCATACACTAAGAACAAGTGTCTACTTCTACATAAGTAAAGGTGCTGAGTCCCGTGAGACCATTAAGCTTTTTAAGTAAATTAACGATTTTTGCCTTTGTAATTAGCACGTTGCCGGTGATATTCATCGGTTCTTTTTCCTATTTCACATCATCTAATGAGATCCAAAAGAACGTAAACAACAGTAAAATGGAACTTATATTACAAATCACCTCAAATGTAGAACATAAGTTAACAACTGTCAATCAAACATTAAACCAAGTGATCAACTCTAGTGTATTAAAAAAAGCACTAAATAACCCTTTAAGTGAAACCGATTTCATTTTATATAATGATTTAAGAAACGAAATCCGTAATATGCAATCCTTCGATACGAAACTTGAGGATGTCATCCTGCTCAATCAGCAGCAGAACTGGATGATCAAAAATTCAGGCGTCTACCGTCTGAATGAATACAAAAACCACGCGCAACTCTCTAATCTAATGAATATAGCTGACGATACTTCATGGATTTTGAATCCATCGTCCTTATTTTATAGCGAGGAGAGCATTAACGTCACTGGCTGCAATTACAGCATCAGTCTTATCAAAAAGCTTCCCACCAATAAGCTGCAAAAATATGGGCTTGCCCTAGCTAATATTCCGGTCTGCAGTCTTCAGGATTTCATTAATTCAGATGTGCAGCCACTCGACGATATTATCGTTCTGGATCAAGCTGGCCGTTTCCTGCTCCACCCGGATACCAGCTTAATCGGAAAACCTAAAGAGCAAGGCGGATTTAAAGAAGTCCCTTTAATCTCTGATCCTTCTAAACAATCCGGACAGTTCAAGACTGTGATCAACAAAAAGAATTACTCCGTCACTTTCATGCGTTCTCAGTTAAATGGCTGGGTTTATCTATCGGTTACTTCCATGGAAAGCTTGACGAAGGAGTCCAATAAAATCGGTATGTTTACGATAATCGTGTGTACCATTATGCTCTTGTTCTCCATTCTTCTGGCCTGGATCGGCTCCAGACGTATGTACACCCCTATCGAAAGACTGCTTAATCAGATGGGCCAACGCAAACCGGATATTAAATCGAGACATCGCAATGAATTTCAGATTATAGGAGAACAAGTTCATTCTTTGTTCCAATCCAAATCACAGCTGGAAAAAGAAGTCCGGCAACACTTTCAGCAGGTTCGTACATTTTTTCTGATCAATGCCTTCCACGGCAATGTTAAGAAACGTGATTTACTCGAAGAATTAGGGCAATTCGGCTACCAAACCCAGCTTGAAGAATGGAAAACCATGGCAGTAATTACGTTGTCTATTGATTATGCCGAGGATTCCAGCTATGAGAAAAAAGATCTCAGCCTCTTATTGTTCGCTGCCCACAATATGATCGAAGAATTAATCTGTCCTGAACAACGGCTGGCTCCAGTGATCATGGACCATGCGGTAGTCGTATTATTGGGCAGTCCAGACTGCGATACCCAGTCTTTTCATAAGACATTGTACTCATTAACGGAGAAGCTGCAGCAAGAAATAAACAATTATCTAAAGGTGCAGGTGAGTATTGGGCTAAGCCTTCCCTTCAACGCGTTCGATAAACTAGCCATCGCCTACAGAGAAGGTCTTGAAGCACTGAAGCATCGCATTAAGCTTGGCAAAGGCGTTATTATTCAATATGAGAACATTAACTCCGGCAAACATTATCTGAACTTGAACTACCCTACGCATAAAGAAAACGATCTAATGGATGCGATCAAGCTGGCTGAAACGGATAAAGCCAAGGAACTGATTCATTTGCTTTTTAAATCTATCTTTGCCCTAGAGCTTTCACCACAGGAATATCAAATCCCGTTGACCCGCTTACTCAATAACTTGCTCATTATGATGCAGGAATCGGGCATTAGCTTAAATCAGATCTATCATGCTAATGGCTCAATTTTTGAGGAATTACATGACCTTCATACCGTGGCTGAGATTGAGGATTGGTTCTGGAGCATGGTCATTTACCCGATGATCAAAATTTTTATCAGCAGGCAAAATGCCCAATACCAAAACATCTCTGAGAAAATCATTGATCTGATCCAACATGAATATGATACGGATCTAACCTTGGAAGAATGCGCTTCACGGCTGCATTACAACGCCAACTATATCAGCAGTGTCTTCCGTAAGGAGACCCAATACTATTTCAGCGAATATTTAACGATGTACCGATTTAAAATGGCAAAAAAATGGCTGCAGGAAACCGATATGCCGATCAAAGATATTGCAGCCAAATTAAGATACAACAATTCTCAAAATTTCATTCGATCTTTCCGTAAACAGGAAGGGATGACCCCTGGACAGTACCGGGATAACAATACAGGCACTAAATCCAAACCAACATTTGACGAATCTATGTAAAAATCACAAAAAAATCGTTCAAGGCCGAATCTAAAAAAAAAGAGTCTCTCTTTTTTTCGGAAAATATGTTAACGTGTGCATATAACCATTTAGGGAGGAATTTGAACGCAATGTTGAACTTTCGTCTAAATACTAACCGTGTAGAACAAGATGCGATTTCTCAGGAATCCTCACTGCTCACCCTCTATCCGCTCGAGACGGATCACCCCCGTCCTTTTATATTGGTATTACCTGGTGGAGGTTATCAGCACTTAGCCAACCATGAAGGAGAACCTGTGGCTCAATGGCTAAACAGTCTAGGTATTCATGCAGGTGTACTAGATTATCAGGTCGGAGATTTCAACGTCTCTTCTTTATTAAATGATGTTGAGGAAGCTCTCAAATGGATTAGGGGAGCACCCAAAGCTTGGAATGTGATCTCAGACAAAGTAGGGATGATTGGATTCTCGGCAGGAGGACACTTAGCTTCCATCTTTTCTACCACTAGAGCAGAGAAACCAAACCTTCTTCTGTTAGGTTACCCTGTAATCACTTTCCAAGAGCCCCATTCCCACAAGGGAAGCCGGCTACATTTTCTTGGAGACAACCCATCACAAACGGAGCTTGACTCCTTTTCCTCAGAAGCCCAGGTGGATTCACTCACACCTCCAACCTTTATCTGGACAACAGCGAACGATGCCAGCGTTCCCGTGGAGAATAGTCTGTTGTTCGCCTCTGCCCTGTCCAATCAGGGAATTCCTTTTGAATTACATATCTTTGAAGAAGGGCGGCATGGTTTAGGGCTTGCAAAAGAACACCCTCATTGCCAGCAATGGCTTTCCCTTGCTGAGAATTGGTTAAGGGAACGCCAATACGTTAAAGGAGAAGAAGACCTTATGAGACAACAACTATTTATTGCAGGCGATTCCACTGCGGCCATTAAAGGCGCTGGAGAAAAACCTATGACCGGCTGGGGAGAATACCTGCAAAGTTATTTTCGGACTTCTATTCAAATCCAGAATCGTGCAATTAATGGTCGAAGCACCAAATCGTTCATAACAGACGGCCGCCTCGATGCTATCAGAAAAGACTTCCAACCCGGCGACTACCTGTTTATTCAATTTGGACATAACGATGAGAAAAAAGAGGATCCATTACGTTACACCGATCCTGAAACCGAATATCGCCATAATCTCATTCAATATATAGATGCTGCTAGGCAGCTAGGGGGGACTCCGGTTCTGTTAACCTCTGTAAGTCGCCGCCGCTTTAACGCCGATGGAGAGCTGGACCCGTTTGCTGTAGGTGCTTATCCCGAGGTAATGAGACAAGTGGCTGAAGAAACGCACACTCCGCTACTTGATATTTTCGCAGCCTCGCAAGCGCTCTATCGTTCATTAGGCGAAGAGGAATCCAAGAAGTTATTCATGCATTTGCCAGCGAAAACACATCCCAATTACCCAAATGGGGTTACGGATGATACTCATTTCTCAGATGAAGGTGCCCGGGAAATTGCTAAACTTGTGGTTCAAGCTCTTAAACAAAATACAGCCTCATCTCTATCAAACTTACAACAACTTTTATAAGGAGTGATCCAAGATGTCTCTAATTAAAGAAGTTATTACGGAATACTATCGTATCCCTTTGCCAGAAATCATGGAGGATGCTAAACATGGCTTGCATACTCATTTTGAAGTTCCCATTGTCAAAATTAGAACGGATGACGGTCGTGAAGGTGTAGGTTATACCTATACTGGCGGATTTGGCGGCAAAGCGATCTGCTCACTAATTGCTAATGAATTAACACATATCTTAGTTGGCAAAGACGCCAGCTGTGTGGAAAGTATCTGGGAGCGGATGAACTGGGGAATACATTATGTTGCTCGCGGGGGCTTGGCTAGCTTCGCCATTGCGGCATGTGACATTGCGTTATGGGATTTACGTGCAAAGAAAGCAGATGAACCTCTCTACAAACTTCTGGGTGGCGCAAGCAATGAGGTCAAATGTTATGGTGGAGCGATTGATTTAAACTTCCCATTAGAAAAGCTCCTGCGCAACAATCAAAAATACTTAGATATGGGCCTCCAGGCTGTCAAAATTAAACTAGGCCAAAAAACATTAGCTGAAGATGTGGAACGAGTGGCTGCGGTACGCCAATTGGTCGGCCCGGATGTAGCCTTTATGGTCGATGCCAATATGAGCTGGAGTGTGGAAAAAGCGATAAAAGCCGCACGTGAATTTTTGAAATACGACATTCTCTTCCTAGAAGAACCAACGATTCCGGAGGATTATGCCGGTTATGCACGGATTGCTGAAGAAACAGGAATGGCCGTTGCAGGCGGAGAGAACTTGCGCACATTAACCGAATTCCATCACATGCTGCAATATGGTCATGTTGATTTTCCTCAACCTGATGCTTCCAATATAGGCGGAATTACGGGCTGGTTAAAGGTAGCTCACTTAACACAAGCCTATAACCTTTCCGTTTCCACACATGGAATGCAGGAATTGCACGTTAGTTTGTTAGCAGCTATGCCAAATGCAGGTTATCTCGAAATGCATAGCTTCCCTATCGATCAATACACTACACGTCCGCTAGTGATTAATAAAGACAATGGGATGGCAGTTGCGCCAGAAGTAACGGGCACTGGTGTTACCTTTGACTGGGACAAATTAGCACCTCACAAACAACAATACTAATAGGAGCGATCGATCATATGAGCATTCCCCTTCAACTAGGTGTTCGAGCACATGATTTCACACAAGTTCCATTGCAAGAGTTAATTGAGAAGATTAAGTCCTATCATTTCACTCATATCCAGTTCGCACTTAAGAAATCTTTTCCTGATAGTGCCCCTAGCCTGACGGCTATAAGCCCTGGAACAGCCAGCTATTATGGCAATGCCTTTAGACAGGCAGGTATTCAGATTGCGGTTCTGGGCTGCTATGTAAATATTGTAGACACCGATCCTCACAAACGGGCGCAAGCGTTAGCCGCGTTTAATACCCATCTGCGCTTGGCCAGAGATTTCGGCGCTAGTCTGGTAGGTACGGAAACCGGAAGTGTGGGACTTGGGTATACCATAGATAATTTTACAGAAGAAGCCTTCCAAGAGGTGGTGGCATCAGTTAAGGCCATGGTGGCGGAGGCCGAACGTTTTGGTGTGACGGTAGGAATCGAAGCAGGACTTCATCATCCGCTGTACACCGCGCCCTTAACCCGCCGACTTCTGGATGAAGTCCCTTCTAACAATCTTCAGGTCATATTGGATTGCGCAAATCTAATGTCGCCTACAAATTACTTGCATCAAGAAGCTATTATTACGGAGGCTTTGAAGCTTCTAGGAAATCGAATTGCTGTCATTCATTTAAAAGACTTTATCGTCCAAGAAGGTGCCATAAAAATAGTCCCTGTAGGTCAAGGGTGGCTAGAGTTTGAGCCGATCCTTCGTTATATGAAATATGAACGTCCTCATATTCAAGGAATCCTGGAAAGCACTCCTGAGTCACATTTAGGAGAAAGCATTACCTTTTTGCAACAGATATACGAATCCTTGTAGGGCTTCATCCCATTAAAACTAATAAATCCACTGCACACCTCTTTATCTTACCTGGTGCAGTGGATTTTTATATTCTGTTTAACATCCGTTTGACCTCCATCAAATAATCGCCTGTTATGATCAGGGCATCAAGAGTACCTGGGAGGGGTTCCATGCGTCTTGCTTTATTCACGGACACATTTCTTCCGCAAACCAACGGAGTTTCACGTACGCTTCAACGATTAACCACCCATTTGAAAGAGCGCGGTATTGAACATCTGCTTTTCTCACCAAAATCTGCTCCTGAAGACAGTTATGCCGATCCCATACGTCCCATTACCAGCATCCCCTTTTTCTTATACCCTGAATGTAGACTCGCACTGCCCAATATGTCCTCTATCCAATCAGAGCTGAAAGCTTTTCGTCCCGATCTGCTTCATATGGCAACTCCGTTCAATATTGGTCTCTGCGGCCTTCGTTATGCGCGCAAACATGATCTGCCCCATGTAGCCTCCTATCATACCCATTTTGACCGCTATCTTGAATATTACCGGATGAAAAAAATCGCTCCGCTCTATTGGAAATACATGAAGTGGTTTCACCGCTCCTGTGATGCCACCTTTGCACCATCCTACGAAACCCTCGATTCCCTCCAAGCTCAAGGCTTTCATCGCCTGAAGCTATGGTCCAGAGGCATCGACTGCCAGCAGTATACCCCCAAAAAACGCAGCCATGAGGTCCGTGAGCGCTACGGAATTACCGCACCGTTACTGCTTCTATATGTGGGAAGAATCGCCCCTGAAAAAGATATACAGACGCTTGCTCTCGCCATGCAGCAATTGCCCGAATCTACGCAATCTCAGGTTCATTGGCTGGTCGTTGGAGACGGTCCCCTTCTGCCGGAAATGCGGGCACAGGCGCCGCATAATGTCACGTTTACAGGCTATAAACATGGTGACGAGCTTGCCCAATTATATGCCTCCGCAGATCTGTTCATCTTCCCTTCCAGTACAGAAACCTTCGGTAATGTTGTCTTAGAGGCTATGGCCTCAGGACTGCCTGTCCTCGCAGTAAATGAAGGTGGGGTGAAGGATCTGGTCACACCCGGCCGCACAGGAATGATTGTCGAGCCCCGCTGCCCGGATGCTTTTATTCGTGAGATTTGTGCATATGTAGAGCACCCTCAAAAGCTAGCTGCTATGGGGCATGAAGGCCGACAGCTGGCACTCGACCGCTCTTGGGAGAATATTTTTGATGGACTCATCCGCGATTATGAAGAGATCATTGAGAATAGGCGTTATGATCTTATACCGGCTTTACTACCATTAATATAATAATGACGATAGTAAGTACATGAACTGCCGCTTCTAGCGGAGCGATCTTGTTCATAGCGGTAGTGTAACCATCAGGAATTTCTTCCCCTTCGCTGCTCATTACGAGCTGGGTTAGCTTTTTCAATCGGGGCTCAACCATTCCAATAATAATCACTTCGATCACGATAAAAAATAATAACGACAGATTTAACCACAACACCGACAAGCCCATTTTATCTATGATCATTAACAAAATACCTGTAACGATCAGGGTGATCCCACCTGTCTTAGGGAATCTGTTTATTTTCTTCATAAGACCAAATACAAAACGAAGCTGACTACCTGTCTTGGCTGAGCTTGTCAGTATTGGCAGCACAAAAGCTGGTCCAATTCCCACTATGGATGCTATAACATGTATAACTACCACAAGCTTTGAGATCATATGCGTCAAATCCATATTTACAATCCCCCTATCATTCGTTGTTTAGATTCATATGAGGCTGATAGGAGAATTAGTCTTGCAGAATCCTTTAAATCTTAGATAATCTTAAAAAAGCGCCTAGCCGGATATCACCGACTTAGGCGCTTTTTTAACAAATATTCACTTATTTTACCGTAACTTTCATGATCGCACTCTCATTTACCCCTTGATCATTCAACAGTTCAGCCCGGTATTCATAGACGCCTGGAGAACGGTTAGTGATAGAAGTAGAAGCCGTTTGTGCGTTTGGGGTGCCCGCTGTTAAAGTCTGAGTATCGATCAGTATTCCGTTCTCATACAAGCGATACTCATTGCCGTTCATCCCCCACCATAAATTCATGGTCACTTTATACTCTCCATCGCCATCCCAGTTGTCATTGGACAACACCGGCTTAGCTGGTGCAGCATCCTTCACGATAACCACATGAGCAGCAGACACCGTTGTGCCAAAAGAATTGGTTAGCTCAGCCGTATAGGTGTAGGTTCCGTTTTCTTTTCCGGTAATATTAGTCACTGCAGTCTGTGCAGCTGGGGAATCATCACGTAAGGTTTGCGTGTCGATTAAGGCACCGTTCTCATATAGCTTGTAGACCGTACCATTATTGCCCCACCACATATTCATTGTGATTTGGTAATCCCCGTCCAAAAGTCCTGTATCCTGCCCATTATTATTGGATAGAACCCATTGCCCCGGAACACCTGTAGCCTTCTGAGGTCCACTTACGAACACAATCACTTGTTCTGTCGTCGAAAGTCCAGCGTTATTAATGGCTGTTGCGATGAACGTATGCGCTCCCGCAAGCCCTGTGAGTGGAATCTCATCTCCATAAACGACAGGTTTACCATCAAAAGTAATATCCAGACTGCGAATACCAGACTCTGGATCTTCCGCTACGACCTGCACCTTCAATACATCCGTTTCACTCATTTGAGCAGAAGGTAAACCAGAAATCGTAGGTGGTGTAGTATCTTCAGTTTCTCCCGGTGAGCCTACATATTGAATTTTTGGAGCCGCTGGTTGTTCCATCCCTTCACCAAGAAAGAATCCAGGGTGCGGAGGTTGATTATAGCCTACATTTTGCCAAGCTACTGCCAGGCGGTAGATCGGATCATGCATCAATGTGCGAATACGATAATCTGTCATATCCGTTGTTGTGTAGATCCGTAGTTCAGAACTGTCCGTTGCCCGCCAGATCACTTCTTCACGCCAATCCCCGAACAGATCTGCCTGCAAGCTTGGATTCGCCTTGGTGCCATTATTTGAAGAAGCACCTACAGCCGTCAATAAGTTAACCGTTGTCTGGTTGGTATAGTCCCACTTATCCACTCGATTCGCATCCAGTAATTCACGTAAAAGATCACCATCCCACCAAATACCAAAATTCGTGGAGGAAGGCAGTTTTTTAGTAATTAGTTCCCCTTGCGCACTGTATAGGCCCGTAACAGGTATATGCTCCTCGTTGGTGATCGTTGCAGCCCATACCTCTTCGCCAGCATATCGCGGATCAATATCTGCTGACATTCCCCGTCCAGTATCAATCCCCGTGAATACACCCCATAATATTTCTCCTGTAGCTGCATCACGCATTTCAATCCCATACTTCGAATCGGTATGCTCATGAACATCAAAGACTTCCAGCCCGGGTCTGGTAGGATCAAGGTCCCCGAAATGAATTGCATCACCATGGCCAAGCTTTGTATTATACAGCGGCAATCCGTCATCGTCGATTGCCATCGCGCCGAAGGTTATTTCGTCCTTGCCGTCGCCGTCCACATCGCCTACAGAAAGATTGTGGTTTCCTTGACCAACATAGTCTCCATATCCTTCATCATTAGAATCGAAACGCCATACTTTCTCGAGCTTGCCCTCGCGATAATTGTAAGCTGCAAGTACAGTTCTAGTATAATAACCGCGGCTAAAAATCACGCTTGGCTGCTCGCCGTCTAAATAAGCTACAGCTGCCAAAAAGCGGTCTACACGGTTACCATAGGTATCCCCCCAAGCGCCAACATCTCCACGTGGCGGATCATAATCAACGGTATCCAATGCCCGGCCTGTTGCCCCTTCGAACACCGTTAAATATTCATTGCCCAGCAGCACATAACCCGAACTGTTACGATAGTCTGCACTGGCATTGCCGATGACTTTTCCTTGACCGTCCACTGTGCCATCTGCCGTCTTGATCATAATTTCGGCACGTCCATCACTATCCAGATCATATACCAGGAATGGAGAATAGTGTGCGCCGGCACGAATATTAGGCCCTAAATTAATCCGCCATAAGCGAGTTCCATCTAATTTATAAGCGTCCATATAGACAAGTCCAGTATACCCAGCTTGAGAGTTATCCTTGCTGTTCGAAGGTGACCACAGCATGATGATTTCATATACACCATCACCGTCCAAATCACCTACACTTGCATCTCCCGCACTATACGTATACGGTTGACCATCCTTGGTGTAATCATCTGCTGGCTTTTGCAAAGGGATCGATAGATATTGCTTCTGCCATACGCTGAATGGTTCCGAAGCAGATTTCTCGACTCCATTGATTACTGATGTGATTCTATATTTGGCATTCTCCGTGCCTTTAGTATCGAGATAGTTCGTGTTTTGAGTAATCAACGAATCATTAAGTTTCTTATCGCCACGATACAGATTGAATCCTATCGTTTCCGGATCCAGACCTAACATCCGCCAGCTGATATAAACACCCTCATCTGTCTTAACCGCTACAGGCGCACGATCCAGCGCCTCCATCTTCCGGTATAATGTTGTCACCGCTGAGGTTTCCAACGTAGCGGATAGATCAGAGATGCCGCCTGCATTTACCGAGTCTACTTTGTAATAGTAAGGAATGGTAGTCAGAACGGTCGTGTCTGTGTACGAAGCTTCGAATGATTTGCCGATCAGGATGAACTCACTGTCTGCGGATTTCGCACGATAAATGTTGAACATCCGTGCATCCGGTACCTCATTCCAAGTAAAGGTCACATCATTTTTGTTCGTAGATTGTACAGCTAGACCACTAGGTACGGCTGCTTTTGCTACGGAGGGGTCAATCATAGACACTTTTAGCGCATTGGAGCCTACGGATTCCAGTCCCGTGCTGTCGACCGAAGTTACCGTATAGATATATTCCATACCAATATCCGCAGTGGTATCTGTGTAGAGCGGCTCTGTTGTTTCGCCCAGCAGCTCTGCACTATTCGCAACCGTAGCCTGACGATATACACGGTATTTCAGCGCACCCTCCATACTATCCCAAGAAAGATTAGCAGTGATAGGCTCACTGTTTAAATCCAGGCTACCCAGTTTCAGATTCGTTGGGGCTAATAATAACGGTGTGATCTCCAGCCCATTGAGATGAGCGGTTGTGCCACTAAAGACAAGATTCATCTGCCCGTCTTTGACAGCAATCTGGTTATACAGCTTCTCAGCAATATTTTCCTTACCTGAGGAGACTGTTCCGTAATCTTTGCCTTCAATGGCTACATTCGTCTTGGCAGATCCAATCCAATCTCCTGTATAGGTCTTAACAGAGTAATAACCATTGGGTAAATCAACTTTGAATTCATACGATCCTCCAAAATAAATCACAAAATCTCTGCGCAGATCGTCCGTCGCATTTCCCCGATCCCGATCAATCATCCCTGCACTCGAGGTCAAACCATATCCACGTTCTGGGGTATACAGGACATTCACATTCACTTCCGTATAACCCGCAGCAACGGGTGAACCAACAGGTCCAAAATCATAACGATACTGAGCGGATTTCGTAGTCAGCTTCACTTCATCTGAAGGCTCAGACTCTCCTAGCCCGTTCACTGCAGTCACTCTTACCGAGTAGCTTTGACCTTCAACCAACCCGCTTAATGTCAATGAAGGGACAGTTGAAGTTCCCGCTAATGTATAAGCAGATTCGGCTTCTGCCGCTAGCTTACGATAGATTTTATAGATATCTGTACCTTCTACTTTATTCCATTTCAGTACTGCACCTGCATTACTGATACTCCCAGCTACAAGACCTTCAGGCTTCACAGGCACCGTTTCCGGCTGTTTGATGTCCTGCACAAAGCTGGAGAGTGGAATATTTAATTCCCCTATTCCTTTGGCCAGCAGACGGGCCATTTGAATGGCTCCGTATTCTTGAAAGTGAGTATCGTCTGTCGAGCCATTTGGGAAAGCACCATATATCCCTGCATCGAGGTGAAGGAATACAGAGCGTGTAGCTGCAAAACCGATAGAATTGTAAAAAGCTACACTGAGTGCGCTAAGATCGACCAAATCAACATCAAGTTCACTTGCTACCTCTTTCATAGCCTGCACATATTCTGGAAAGCTCACATTGAATTTTTCGCTCGCAGCATTATAATCTCTGCGCCCCATGGGGGTCACCAGAATCGGAGTTGCTCCTCTTTGCCTAGCTCCATTGACATATGTTTTTAAATAAACTTTGTAATCGGCTGGAGAAGCATATCGGTCTGGAACGCTAATCGTTGCGTCATTATGACCAAACTGGATCAGGAAATAATCACCCGGTTGGATCTTACGCAGCACTTCATCCAGCCTTCCCTCGACAATAAATGACTTAGAACTGCGGCCTCCGATAGCGTGATTCTTAAACGTTACTTCCTCACTAAAGAAATCAGGAATCATTTGTCCCCAGCCTGCTTGTGGTATCCAATAAGGATCATAAGTCTGCACGGTTGAATCACCCGCAATATAAACCGTTGGCAATTCATTAGCAGGACGGTCTGGCTGCTTAGTAATCACCAGTGCATTGATATTTGGCTTAGTGCCAGAGAACACCAAGTTCATTTGTCCATCCACCAAAGCAATGTCAAAGCTCATTTCCAAATACTGGCCTGCTGTTTTGCTCGTCTGTTGAACTTTTTGAATGGATTCGACTTTGATGCCAATCTCTGTATCTCCGGCGCTGTCACCAGCGATAAGTGACACTGTATAATCGCCATTCGGTAAATCTACATTAAAAGTTGCATCCTTAGGGACCACAAAATCTGATCGCAAAGGATCTGAGGTTCCTCGGTCTACCCCAGTTACTCTCGATATATCTGTAAATCCATATTTAACCTCAGAGGAATAAGATACCCCTGCATCTACCTTAAGATAACCTTCAGCCACAGCACCCGGACCAAAATCAAAGGAATAAACATCCCCTTCTGGCAAAGTTCCAGGAGCCGTATACACGGCGCTTTCCACCTTGTTAGATAGCTCTGATTCGCCTTGGTCATTGGCTGCCTTCACCACATAATATTGCTGTTTTGAGGTGTCCGCTGAGGCATCCGTAAATGTCGTCTTCTCTGACTGACCAATCTCATGGAATGTTCCATCTGCTGAATCAGACCTTAAGATCGTATAGCGGCTAGCTCCAGCCACACTGTTCCAATTCAGTTGAACAGAACTTACACCGACACTGACAATTGAAAGACCGGTTGGTGCTGCGGGAACCTCTACCCCCGGAATTTTGTCTACGGTCACAGATGCGCTCAAAGCAGACTCCTCACCCTTTCCATTTACTGCTGACACATTGTAAATGTAACCACTGCCTTCATTTACATCTGAATCCACGTAGCTGTTAGCAGCAGCTTGACCTATGGCTTGAAGGCTTCCACTAGGAAGAACCGTTCGATAAATATTGTAATAGACTGCTTCGGTCACGCTGCTCCACCCTAGAGATACCTCAGTGGGAGTGATATTATGAACCACTAATCCCTCAGGGGCTTTCAATGGACCTGGTACAATCTGCTGAATAATTAGTCCATTTAAATATCCGCCAACCCCTGTACCCGTAATGCCGACGGTCAGTTGACCATCTTGAACAGTCGTCCGGTAGGTAGCTTGATTTACAGCTTGCTTGCTGCTTATCGACCCAGCCGTGCTACCTTCCAAAGTAATCGTAGTTTTGGTTGTACTTGTACCCGCTAGTAAATCTCCTGAGTATACAGTCACATCGTAATCCCCATTAGGAAGATCCACCAAAAAAGAATAGGACAGTCCCAATACAAAATCGTTGGTCATATCGTCTCCACCCGAGCGATTCCTCGAAGCAACCGCCTGATCTAAACCATACCCTAGCTCATTCGTATATAATTCAGATTCATGCACGCCTGTATAACCACTCATAACAGGACTTGTTGCTGTTCCAAAATCATATTGCAAGGTTATTGGGCCTGAAGCTGCACTGGCCTGTTGCCCCCCAAATGTTGTAGATGGAAGTATTGATGAACAAATGAAGATCCACGACAATAACACCATAAATATTTTATTTCCAAGTTTATTCCTCTTCATCTTCCGTGCTTCACCCGCTTTCTTATGATTGAAAGAACTTAGTACGCATCTAGCCCCGTTGTAGTAAACGCTTACAATAAGCTTCGTTGTCATTCGTTCTTCAAATATAAGTTCACTTCGTGCGCGTATCCCCTCCTCTTTGCTCAGGCAGCTGGATGGTAGATGATTCCAGTTTCACTCATATCCAACACGATACTACCACCTAAGTGTCACTCTGAACATTTAAAAAACAGATTTTATCATACACTAAACCGTTCAATTTCTTCGCCTATAGTTATAAAAACCTACGATTTGGGAAGAAGTTAGGACAGAAGAATCAGTGAGGGGACACCCGCTTTTGAGATTACGACAACAGTTTTGCTATTCCTTCATCCTTAACCATTCGCTTCTGAGCAATCCATAGGAATAAGTATCATGCCAGATTGGCTCTCCATTACTATCGTATTTAAAATAACCCGTCTGCAAAAAATGTCCTTCTCGACGAAGCTTCAATCGTTCAAGCAGTTTCCATGAGCGTGTATTTTCGGGATCACAGTTCGCAATCACACGTCTCATTTTCAGATTATCAAAGCCATAGTTTAACATTTGATTACAAGCCTCTGTAGCATACCCGCTTCCCTGAAAATCAGGGTTAAAAACATATCCAAATTCCCAAACGCCAAAAACCTTTGGTTCGCTCGCTTGAAAATATAAGTTGCCGATCATTTTTGTCGTAGATTTAAGACAGACTGCCCAAAAAGCACGGTCCGATGACCGTCTGAGCGCCTCAGTGCGAGATTCATCTGCATTAAACACGGAATAGGGCTCATATTTCACAACACTTTCTTGCGACAAATATTCATGAAGGTCTTTCCAATCCTCTGCTGAGAACCTTCTAATCCATAAACGTTCGGTTTCCATAATTTCCATCAGAACAACACTTCCCTAATATTAATAGTAAATATATACCATACACCCCATAATACCCCTATTCCTTTTTTATTTCATATGAGCAAAATCATTTCACAAACAGCAAATAGGCCTCCTTGGATTCCCAAGAAGGCCGATGAATGTTTCTCTATATCTTAACTCTGCTTAAACTGCCACCTGACGCAAATAATCGTTCGATATGCTTCTGAACGGTTGGGTCTGGGATCAGTGGCGGGGCTTGATGGGGTTTTACCCGAGCATCAATAATCACGTTATCACAGGACCAATGTTTATACTCAGTAGAACTGTTCACTCCATAGATATCATGAGATGGATTACTGCGGGTGAACGTCGCCCATAGGAAATTGTCGATCTTTTCACTCAAAAACTCGCTATCATCACACAAAATAATCATTGGGCAAGAAGGAAGTGACCCTTGCTCCTGAATAGCTTCACTAAGCTTGTTCATTTCCAGTGCTGCTTCAGCGTAGCTTGTGAATTTAGCGCCTTGAAGGGCAACAAGACCAGGCATCACCATTCGTGCATGTTCAAATCCCTGTAATTCTTTCAGCAGGCCTGGCACCTCTGTACATAGCTCTCTTTTCTTATCCCCTACTGCTGCGAAGATCACTTTACTTCCGCTGTTTAATCCTGTGCCGGAATAATCAAGTGTATCAATCGTGGTATTGGTATAGAAATGAATATCTCTATGAAGATTAATCCGCTCTAAGATATACGTCAAGAAATCCTCGATATTATGTGTGCTGATAGGCTGATTCTCTTCTGCTGTAATAAACAAAAACTTAGCTAAACTAAGCTGACCCGTCCCTAAAATCCGGTTAGCAATGGTCAGAATTTCTGCTGGCTGCTTTACTTGCTGATAAGGCGTATAACGTTCACTGCCAATGGCGAACAGCAGGGGATGAACACCCGCAGCATCGACTGCATGAACTTCTTTAACGCCCGGAATTTCTTGGCGGATAGCCCCACCTGTCAGCTCGTGAATTAACTCACCAAACGCGGTATCCTCTTGTGGCGGCCGGCCGACAACCGTAAATGGAAAGATTGCATTTTTTCTGGCGTACACTTTATGTACTCTCATTACTGGGAAAGGGTGAACCAAGCTATAATAGCCTAAATGGTCGCCAAAAGGCCCCTCCGGCTTCGTCTCACCAGGGTGAATTTCACCTGTTATTACAAAGTCCGCATCATTGCTGATACAATAACCATCCACATAGCTATAGCTGAAATGGCGTCCTGAAAGTAATCCTGCAACGATCATCTCACTCATTCCCTCAGGCAAAGGCATAACCGCCGATAAAGAGTGAGCGGGTGGTCCACCGATAAAACAACTTACTTTAAGCGGTTGTCCTTGGCGGTTCGCTTTTTCCTGATGTACGCCAATGCCGCGATGAATTTGATAATGAATGCCCACTTCTTTATTTAATTCATACTCATTTCCAGTCAGCTGCACACGGTACATTCCCAGATTGGAATTCATAATGCCCGGCTTGTCCGGATCTTCTGAATACACCTGCGGCAAAGTTACAAAAGCACCACCATCTCCCGGCCAATGTGTGATTAGCGGAAGATCAGAGATACTAATTTCCTGAAAACCGCTTGGCAGACCCCCTGGCTTTTTAATAGGCAATGCTGTTCTCGCGGATAATCCGGTACCAACATATTTAAATGGATTTTTGAGTGCTTTTACGGGATCGTTGCGAAGGGCAATTACGTTATGTGTGGAGTCCCAAGTACGCCGAAAGATAAACTTACTGCGCTCTATCGTTCCAAAAAGGTTAGATACGGCCCGAAACTTCGAGCCTTTTACATTTTCAAATAATAATGCAGGTCCACCAGCCTCATAAACCTTTAGGTGAATCGCCGCCATCTCTAGATAAGGGTCCACTTCTTCATGAATACGAACTAAATGTCCGTGTTTCTCTAAATCATTAACACACTCTTCTAAATTGCTATATTTCATTTCATTACTCCGATCTCTAGAAGGTTATTACAAGATTACTTGGATGCTTTAATTATACCCTGTAAGATATTAAAATAAAGCGCACGCGTACCCTATGTACTAGAACCTAACGTCTTTATCTTGTATTCTCTGGTTTCGGTTCACTCCGCAATATATTTTTAGCAGGAATACCTACAGCCGAAGCGTTATCCGGCACATCCTTTACCACGACAGACATGGCCCCGATATTAACATCGTTACCAATGACAACCGGTCCAAGAATCTTGGAGCCTACTCCAATAAAAGCTCTGTCTCCAATCACTGGCTCTCCTAAGTTATTTCTCCCGCCAATAGTCACTTGATGAAAAATAGTAGCATGGCTTCCAAGCACCGCTTTAGGACTAATGATAATCCCATTTAAACCATGCGGTAAATGAAGCGCGTCACCAATTTGAGCTTGAGCGTGAAGCTCGCCATTCGCAAGAATACGGACAAAAAGCACATCCATTATCCGATACAAAAGCCACAAAGGTTTTCGCACGATGCCATTCTTCACTCGATAATACACCCAATTTCCATAACGATAAGTAAACAAGGCCATAATCGTTTGAGGATTTTTCAGATTTGCTTTCCAGTCCGTTTTGAATGATTTCATCATTTTATCGTTCTCCTTTTTAGGGGCTAGGGTATGCACTGTATTCTGGAGTAATGAAGGCAACTGTGGATAAAACATCTGGGAGGATCGCGGGCTGGAGGGTCAGTCGGTGATTGTACTTTCACCAGTGTAAGATAGATTCTGAGATTCATCAAGCAAGTGGGCAGTTCTCTCTATATAATCATCAACCGATTTAGAGGCTTGTTAAACAACAACACGCACCGAACAAAAAGATCGGCGCGTGTTGAACAGCATATTTTCTATTAAATCAGATCCAGAACAATCACATTCACGGAATTGGCAGCTAGCTTCACAATTGCCGTGTCTTTATCAATTACGATTTCCGTTTCAACTGGTGTAACCTTCTCATCATTTTTTCTGTTCACATTAGGTGTGTGAACCAGTGAGGCGTCTCCGGTTAAAGTAATCCGTTTACCCGTAGCAGCTACTTTTAAGCCTTTTAGATCAAGCTTCGTTGCTTTTTCTACACTATCCGCATTTACAAGCTTCACATAAAGATGCTTATCATCTTTAGTTACGGAATTGTATACTTCTCTGTTATAAGCCTCAAGCTTATAATCCAGTACTTTGCTTGTTACCTTGCCATCTGTATAAGAGCAAATCAAATGTTTGCCATCTGCTCCGCCATAATTAACGGTGATGGTATATTCCGTATGATCCGCAAGCTCTTCATAGCAACTGGCTCTAAGGTTACCAGCAGCGGTACTAGAGGAATAATCGCCGAGAGTATAAGCCTCAATCCCTTGCTTGTACACCTTGACTCCTGTGGCATCGCCATTGTAGCCAATCGCATATTCGATAACATCTTTATTTTCCGGTGAGATTTCTGTCAGACCTGCGCCTACATAGAAGCCATCTTCGCCAGAAGCTTTTTCAGCTACAACCTCTACTTTATAATTAGTCCACGCGTCATTAAGGATATACAATCCATTCAATCCGCCATTCTGCGCTTTCAATACCAGACCTTTGGAAGGATCCATCGTATATCCGGCAGAGCCAGGAATCACTTTCCAAGCTTCATCCAGCGGCTGCGTGAAATCTTGATCCAACCATACACTGCCATCTACATTCGAAGTCACTTTCACCCGTTTCACGATCACAGATGATTTCCCCGCAGCCACTTCAATTCCTCCATGAGGAATGAGGTCTACCTTCTCCCCGTTGCGATAAGTCGAAAATGAGGTGCCAACCACTTTGGTTCCCAGGTATTTAGCATACAGCTGCTGAACATAATAGTTCGGTGTGTACCATACGGTTTCATCATCGAACCAGATGCAATCCGGTGTCCATCTATAGGTGCCATCTGTCAAAACCTTGTTGAACAACGGTGCCGTTGCCGCCAATCTAATCACATCAGAGTTATTCTCGAAGCTGGACATAATCGCCGCCTCAGCAACAGCTCCTGCCAATGTGTTTTTATCTGTGGAAGCATATTCACCCACAAAAACCTTTGAAGTTTCAGCCTCATCCAAGCTGCCGTCTTCCTTATAGGCTCTGTAATAGTAGTTGTAACGATCAGCATTCTCTAACAAATATTCATTGGAACGGTAGTAATGCTCATCCGCAATGGTATCCATGTAGTTCTTTTGTTTTTCGTACCAGGTAACAGTCTCTTCGATGCTCGATGTACCATCCGTAAAGCTGATTTTTTCCGAGCCCTGTAAATTTCCGCTTAGGAATTTCCAACCTTGCTGGTAAGCATCATCATCTGCCTGTGCACCCACGGTAGAGAGAATAGTCAATTCATGATCAGGATAGTTCTTCACCATATACTCATCAATCACTGTTTTAAAATATTCGAAGTTGGCGAAAAACTCTGTACCCCAGTTTTCATTCCCCACACCCAAATAACGCAGATCAAACGCTGCTTCATGGCCCATCTTTTTACGCAATGCAGCCCACTCATTATTGTCAAAATCCATGCTAATCGCAAAATCAATCAGATCCGTAAAGTTCTTCACATAATAATCTCTTAACGCACCGCCAGCTGGATTCGCATAATCCGAACGAGCTTGACAGAGTACGCCGCAGGCCATAACCGGAAGTGGTGTTGCGTTCAAATCCTCGGCTAATTGGAAATACTCCATATATCCAAGACCCATGGTCATCATGTAGCCCCATACGTTATAGTTCTCTTTGCGCAATTCGATATCGTTGACGGACTCTTTCCAATCGTACACGTTCTCCCAAATGTGAGAACCTTCAGAAATACAACCCCCAGGGAAACGCAGGAAGGTAGGATGAAGATCAACGAGTGCATTCACTAAGTCTTTTCGCAATCTATAGTTTGAATTTCCTTTATAGTTAGCATGAGCTGTAGCAGAACGTTCCTCTTCACCAGCGCCCCAAACGTCATCAGGAATTAAGGAAACCATATCAATGGAGATCTCACCGTTAAAGGTTAAAGCCAGCTGACCAAGCACAGTTTCAGATCCTGTTAATACAAGCTTTGAATCGACACCATACTTCTTCCAGCTGCCGTCACCGTTTACTTCAACAACTGCAGTATCGCTGATGGCTTTACCGTCTTTGTCGAGCAATTGCAAGGTAATTGTGCCCGCTGCTTCTGCCTTCGCCCAAATCGTGAAGTTGTACTTGGCATCTTCCTGAATAAACATCGAGCAGTGCTGATTGGAATCGGCAAAACCTCTATTATTAATCGTCGCGCCATCCGCTACCGTCACATAATGCGCATTCATATCTTTATCATCGATGCCGAAGAAATCGTTTAATCCGCCTGTATTATGGACAGTCATTTGGTCTGTATCCCCAGACCATGCGTGAAGAGGTGTATAATTTCTTCCGGTGGAAGCACCATGTACACCACATACATGCGAATAGCTGTCAAAAGCAAAAGATTCGAAGGAGCGGTTCTGCACTAGCTCTGCATAGATCCCACCGTCTGCTGCATTGTTAATGTCCTCATAGAATAAACCATATAGAATTTGGCTAACATCCAAAATCTCCTGATTGCCGTCAATCGTTAAAGTGTAAGGTGGCAAATCTTCCGGAAGCACAGACACCGTGAAGCTCTTTTCTACTGTACTAGCTCCCTTTTTCAAATGTGCTGTAAGTGTTACACCATGAGCAGATTGAACTCCTTTATTCACAACGCCTTCATTAGAAATAACTTTGGTATCGCTGGATACCCAAGATACGTCAACTTTCCCGCCCATCAGCGAAGCTGGCAATTCGATATCTTTGGTAATAATCGAGCTTGGGAAGGTTAAGTATTTATCTTTTGCAAGCTTAACGATATCTTCATCCGTCAAAGATTCGCACATAATTTCAATCACTTCATCTTGAGTTAAGCCTGCTTTATATACACGGAAGTCCGAAATATAGCCGCCAAAATCAACATCTGCCGCGTACTGGGATTTCCCGATTGTATTATTGCTATAATTCAGTTGGTCTTCAAAAGTAGCAAACCATGTGCGCAGCTTAGCATATGTGCCACTCGAGGTTTGGCTGATCATTCCATCCGCAACTACTTCACCATTTACATACATCACAGGACCTGCACTGCTTAGTGTTCCACCTTTTGTGCCTGTAACTGCAAAGGAAACGTGTACCCATTCATCAGTCGCAAAGGATTTCCCTGGATCTGCAATTAAGTCTTCCCCTGCAAAACAAGTGCCCCGTAAATTGCGGGTTACAAAAAGATAAGGTCCTGTTTCACCTTTACCAAAATCAAAAATTCTTTCCCATAAGCTTGAAGCTTTGCTTACATACATCCAGGTCGAAATCGTAATTCCTGTATGGTCACTGACCTCTTTAAGCAGATCGTTAGGTAATGAAATATAGGATGTGCCATGTTCTCCCCCAGCAAGCGAAACAGCTTGTCTACCTGCTACGGATTTAATAGCCGGCAGCTTCGTACCTGAAGCGGTTCCATCATTGCCGTTCCCCGAGAAATCTTGACCAACATCCTCTGGATTATCAAACTTATAATGCGCAATTAGACTACCATTAATAAATTTGTTACCGTTGTCATTTTTCATAGAAGATCACCTGTTATCTTTATAGTAGAAATCTTAAAAACCTAACAATATTAGTTCATTGCCGTTTATACGAAACATAATAACATATTTTATAGTCAATTAATATATTAACCAATTAATATTTATGTGAAATAAAAGAAAACAATTTTTATAATCAAATATTACCAAATCAATCATTTGTTTCATGGTAAAATATCTGTTAGTTAATAAAGGAGTGGTACAAGTGAGCGAGGTTGTGAATGATAAGGCCAATTCTAGTGATTTATTTACGATTGATTGTAAAGATATTTTTTTGCGGGAGTATAGCGTGGAGGATTTAGAGGAGTTTCATGCACTTACTCTACAGCCTGAAATTATTGAATTCTTGCCGGATTGGAATGTTCCTAAAGAACAACGATTGGACTGGTTAATAAACTATGAAATAAAAGAGAACCAGCAGTTTCTTCAAGCGATCTCAGCGGGCGGAGATATCGGAGAGCTTCGTCTTCGTTTAGGCATTATTTTAAAAGAGTCCGGTGAGTTCATTGGTTGGTGTTGTACAGGAATTAAGGATGAATTGCCCGTTCCCAACAGAGAGATTATGTATGCCATATCCAAGGATCATCGCGGTAAAGGCTACACTACTCAAGCTGCCAAGGGATTAATTAAGTATTTGTTTGATAATAGCTCTACCGATGTATTAAGTGCCATTGCTCTGAAGCACAATATCCCGTCTAATAGAGTCATTCAAAAATGTGGTTTCGAGCTTCTTGACGAGATTACGATTGAACATGAAGACTATAATTATTACCGGCTTTCCCAGCAACAGTGGAATGAACAGGTAGGATGTAAATAGCGCCCCACACTAAAAAACCTCTGTATGGGAAATGGAGATTCGGTCCATTTACCAAAACAGAGGTTTTATTGTGAATTCATGACTGTTGCTTCATGCGAAGCATTTGATTCAAAAGCTCTTTCACATCTTTTTCTGGAAAAGCTGCAAGCAGGGTCTCTTGAAAGGTATCTTGTGCACGAAGGAGCTTGTCTTCGCCAATGGCAGTCAAGGCAGTATAGATACTTCTGCGATCAGCATCACACGCTTTTCTTTCTAAAGCGCCACAGCCTTTGGCCTCAAACCGACTAACCAGTCGGGAAACTGCACTCTGGCTTAAACCCACCATAGCTTCGAGTTTCTGCAATTTCAGTTTCTTCTCCGGCGCTTCCGACAAAAATAACAGCAAATAAAATTCTTTTAAGGATAAGCCATGTTTGGCTTGTAGATTAGCTTCCAATTCATTCGTCACATTCATTTGTATATGCGTTAACGTCAACCAACTCGTTATAAGTTCATTGTTAAGAATGTCGCCCATTTTATTATTCATCTCCCGGGTGTATGGCTTTTCATGATTTTTTCCTTCTATATAATAGTACTACAATCCACAACCATACATAAAGTATAGGTTCGATACTATACTTTATTTTATTTTAAAAAAGAGGAGAGACCGTTTCTCCAAGAAGCCGGCCCCTCCACACTTTACAATTATTTTGTTTAGACTTCACACCATTTAAATTAATCTTTATCCATTAATTCTTGGAAACCCGAAAGAATATTGTCTGGGAATACCCGCATCTTTCTGAAGCTCGACCCCTGCTTCCAGCGTCCAGTATGGATTTCTCAACATGCCCCGGCCCACGGCAACAAGATCAGCTTCCTCATTCCCAATCACGGCATTAGCAAGTACAGGCTCATCCAATCTGCCAACCGCAATAACCGGAACATTCAAGCCATATTTGATTTCTCTGGCCAAAGGAACCTGATAAGCTGCATGCGTCCCTGGTTTCCCGGCAGCTGCGATAGGACCTTCACCACCTGCACTGATATGGAAAATATCTGCGCCTGCTTCTTTGTAAGCTTTACTAAATTCCAAGCTTTCTTTGATACCGTACCCGCCCTCAACATATTCTTGAGCGGAGATACGCATAATCAATGGCATTCCTTCCGGCATTTCACTTTTTGCTGCGCGAATGACTTCTGTACCAAACAGTGTTAAATCCTTGCCATATTCATCTGTTCTTTGATTGGTTAGAGGGGAATGGAACTGATGAATAAGGTAACCATGCGCTCCATGAAGCTCGATAACATCAAATCCCGCTTGTATCGCCCGCTTCACGCCCAACCGGAATTTCTCAACCATAGCTTTCACTTCTTCAGTTGTTAAGGCACGTGGTGTTTTGGAGTCAGCATCAAAAGGAACGTTAGAGGAGGATACAGGAACTGCTGCATCTTCTGCTTTACGTCCGGCGTGTGCAATTTGAATACCTACTTTAGCGCCATAAGAATGACAAGCTTCAACGATTCTGGCCAGTGCAGGAATTTGCTCATCAGACCAAATACCAAGATCAAAATCAGTAATCCGGCCATCAGGCTCCACGTCCGTCATTTCAATAATAATTAATCCGGTTCCGCCAACAGCGCGGCTTACGTAATGATTATAATGCCAATCCGTAGCAATTCCGTCTTTGTTAGACACTGAATACTGACACATTGGAGGCATAACCACGCGGTTCTTCAGCTTCAAATCCTTCAATTCATACGGGGTGAACAAGTCCTTCATGATATCTCTCCTCTTTATAAAAAACTAAGTATAGTATGATCAATGCTTCCAGTGAACATGAGTTTCTAAGTTCATCTTATATAAAATATTTATAAATGCATGCTCATGCATGTATATTATTATAGAATAGCGATGATGTCAACCGTGAATAATCTTCTGCTAAATGGAAACTCCGTGTATTGTTGAAACTTCTATCTTAAGGTAATATATGGATATCTATTTTTCTTTGAAAGGATGACCTCACTCGTGGACAAAAAGCTCTTACAATCACATAGTATTTTCCCTACGTTGAATATTGAGCAAACCGCTGCCTTCTACAGCCAGTACTTAGGTTTTAAAGCTGTGCCCTATTTAGATACACAAGAACCACATCTTTGTTTGTATCGTGACGATACAGAGATTATCCTTACGCAATCCCATGGACAAAAGGTCATTCCCAATCGAGAGTTGTACGGTTATGGATACGATGCCTATTTTATTACGAAGCAGCAAGAAGAGTTGGAGAAGGAGTTCGAAGCCGCCGGTGTTCATATTGTTCGTTCTTTATCAAACACCGATTATAATAACAAGGAATTTGTGATTGAAGATGTGGATGGTCGCTGGATTGCTTTTGGAATCAAAAAATAAAAAAAACGGCTCTCAGCCGTTTTTTCTTGTGTTTAAAAGAGTCCCCATAACTTCTTACAACTATTTTTACGGGAAGGATCCAAAACATCCGTAACCCCAATCTTATTTAACTTGTGTAGTAACTCTTCCTCGCTATGCTTGATTTTATAATCTAACTCCTCCCCATAGAGCGGAATTAACGTATAAAAGTGCACCACTTTCTCACGGGTCATTTCTAAATTAAAGAAACCGGCTTTATCTTTTACATCTGGAACCCAAACGAACATCCCTTGAAATCCTGTATCCTCACTATAAGGCTGGGCGGGATTCCCGTTCACAAGCGTATGCCCCATATAAAGCCATGTATTATATTCATGCGGAAACCTAGCCATTGTTTTCAGGGCTCGAATCGGCCAATAATTCCGTTCATCCTTAAACGCCTCATCCGACAGCTTCCAGGTAGGAGGGAGACAAATCATTAGCTCAGCATATTGATATTCTTCTGCACCTTCTGGCACCGTCATCGGTAATTCGCTCATTCCAGAGGTAATTAAAGTATAGAAGTTCCGCTCAGGCGTCGGATCAAGAATTAGAATATCTATCGACAGAACACCTGAAATAATTTCTTTAAAAACATTATCAATAACACCTATGTATTTTTCAATATGATTACATATTTTCTCATTAGAATGAGCAGAATGCATTCATAATTCCCTCCCTTATATATGTTTATCGGTATAAACAAAGGAGAGTTTATTGCTAATTCACAGAATTTCTTCTCCACTACCATGGATCTCGCAAAAATCTTTATGAACCCTACTAATTAATGCCGAATAACCTTGCCCCTGATCTAAAAGATGCTCCAAAAGGAACTTACTTATAAGCTCATTTAGGCAAGTATGAATTTCACAGGTTCTTTGTTTTAAAGTCTCTCCTTCCTCATAAAGGGGCAGATCGCTAAATGACATATGTGTAGCCTTTCGTATTTTTAGAAAAGATTTATGTCCCTTCCAATTCTGAAAAAGCGCCTCTTGTCCTTTGATGAAATCATTTGCCAGTTTCTCCTGTAATATATTACTTAAGGATTTTAAGGTCGAGGCCTTTTGCCTTAATACAAGAAGCGGCACAGTATTGTTCTTCTCTTCATTCTCAATATATAAGTGCATGCTTGCATCTAATAAAATAGCAGCTTTAATTCTATCGTCTTCCATAGTTAAATCTAATGCAGTAGCACCGCCGATGGAATGGCCGATAATACCAATCTTATTCATATCAAATAAGCCCATCACATCTTTATCCATAGAATTAAGCGTGGACAGGTGATCCAGAACGTATTGGATATCTTTTTTTCGAATGGAAATTAAGTTATGTAAATCGGTATAATCCGCAGCTTTTATTTGCCTCATGGCTTCGGATTGATTAATAAATTCTCCACTAGGGCAAACAGTAAACATAGCTTCGTACGCAGCACTGACCGTTACCACTATGAAACCTTGCTTGGCCAGCGCTTCTATATTATAAATATACATATCTCTATCTAAACCTAATGCAGG
Organism: Paenibacillus sp. FSL H7-0943; assembly: GCF_037963265.1. Taxonomy (NCBI): domain Bacteria; kingdom Bacillati; phylum Bacillota; class Bacilli; order Caryophanales; family Paenibacillaceae; genus Paenibacillus; species Paenibacillus sp. FSL H7-0943. The sequence goes on along the minus strand of NZ_CP150148.1, from coordinate 2,207,820 downwards.
TGAGTAGATGATGACTGGATAGGAGCGTTTGGATTTGCTTTGAAAGGTCCGATCGCTGATTGAGGTAGATAATGTATTTATGATTTCCATGTTCATGCCAATATCTTGTAGAAGCTCTCTCGCCTGTTGTTCACAGGGCCCGAAAAGCTCCATATATTTCATTGCAGATGCGTTTTTATTTAATACACCCTCTGTATCCGGATAATAAATACTTATAACTATTTTCCTTCCCTCTGACTCTTCTTGGAACGTTTCCGTGCGTGTGTAATCCTTCAATAATTCAACTTTTCGAAAAATTCCCATTGCCCCACCCCATCCTTCCTAATATTCTATATTTTAATTGATTTTCCCATTTACTGAAATGCAATCTCCTTAATGTCCATAATTATGTCGATTACAATGAATGGAATGAAGCTGTATGAACGGTTATAATACCTAAGTGCATAAGAAATCTCTAAAAACTTCAGGGATGTGGAAAATTTAATGGTGAATAATTCAGCATATACACTTTATTTACGTGAGGATTGGAAAAAACTAAGCGATTTCACCGCTATCCAATTATCAGAAGAAGAACTTATGGAAGTCCAAAGTATTAATGAAAAAATCTCCAGCGAGGATGTTAACGAAGTCTATCTTCCTCTGTCCAATTTACTAAATCTGCAACTTCTATCTGCTCATAAATTTAATGAGTCTATAAATCACTTTCTGAACAATGATCTAAAAAAAGGTCCATTTATCATAGGTATCGCGGGAAGTGTCGCTGTTGGTAAAAGCACTACGGCCAGACTCCTACAAAAACTCCTCTCACAATTACCTTCCCATCCAAAAGTGGATTTAGTTACGACTGATGGTTTTCTACATCCCAACGCAGAGCTGGAAAAGCGCGGTATAATGACGAAAAAGGGCTTTCCTGAAAGCTACGACACGCGTAGTTTAATTTCTTTTTTAACGGATGTGAAGTCTGGGGTGCCGCGGGTCCAAAGCCCTGTATACTCTCACTTAACTTATGATATTGTGCCAGATGAATATATTACGATTGAGAATCCGGATATTCTAATTGTTGAGGGCTTAAATGTTCTTCAGACTGCGATTACAAATAATCATAATATGCCTAACTATTTTGTATCTGATTTCTTTGATTTTTCTATTTATGTGGATGCTGATGTGAACGATATCGAGACATGGTACATTGATCGGTTTATTAAGCTCAGAGATACTGCCTTCCAAGATGAACAATCTTATTTCAAAAAATATGCACAGCTGTCTCTAGAGGAATCTATTGAAATTTCAAAGCGGATCTGGAAAGAAATAAACTACGTTAATTTGCAGCAAAATATTCTGCCCACCCGAAATCGTGCGGATCTTATAATGCATAAGGACAACAATCATCACGTAGATCAAATTAAGCTGCGAAAATAAAGATTGAAGTCCTTAGCCGACCAAGTTGCTGAGATTCAGCACTTGGTTTTTTGGTGTTCACATGAAATTGGGTGAATATTCTGGGTTTAATGTCTCTGTCCTCTGATCAAGGCGAACGTATACTGTGGTACATTCGTACACAAACGTGAAGAGAGGATAAATCAAATGATCGATATCGCCTTGGCTTTTCAAGATAAGGATGGGAAATATGCTGAACATGCCGGAGTCGTTCTAGCGTCAATTTTTCATCATACGAGTTCCCCAATTCATATTCATATTTTACATGATGTTTCTTTAAGTGAAACTAATAAGCGCAGGCTTAGCGCATTAACTACAAAACATAATCATACCCTTAGCTTTTATTCAATCACTATGCCTGATGATCTAACTCAGGTGCTAGCCAATGTTAACTCCATTAATGTATGGACGCAGGCATGTATGTATCGATTGCTTCTTCCTGCACTAATACCCGTGGACAAAATCATCTATCTGGACTGCGATGTATTAGTGAATATGGACATTACTGAATTATGGCAGGTTGAACTGAATGACAAGTATTTGGCTGCAATTTGGGACCAGGGAATTAGAGAGGTTGCTCATATTGTGAGCGCTAAGGGATTAAATCCTGATCTTTATTTTAATTCCGGAGTGATTTTATTTTCTTTGCATAATATCCGCCAGAATACCAACTGGTACGAAGAAATGCTAACCTTCCTACGTACCTTTCCTGATGTCACCATGCCAGATCAGGATGTTCTGAATGCAGTTTTTGGTGGGAATTACCTCCCCCTTGATATCCGTTTTAATTCGTTCAACACAAACATTCCGGACCATGATTTCACTAACAAAATCATCCATTTTGCCGGAGATGATAAATGCTGGAATAAAGATTCCGCGGGTTCATCCCTATATCAGCAATTCCTAAAGCTAACCCCTTGGAGAATCACCAGAGCCAAAACCAGACGAAGAAAACGGAAAAGCAGCCCTTTAAAACCACACCTCACCCGAAAAAGAAACAAGCAGAAAATAAAAATTGTTCAGTTGAACTTAACCCCTATTCTTTTAGCCGATTTAAAACAAATTAGACCGATTAGACCGATTAGAAAAAGCCCCATTTGATATGGGGCGGCATTTCTTTAGTTCACTTTCGTAAAAAACCATTTCTGAGCATCACTCCCGTTATCCGTCCACTGCTGAACTGCTGCACCATCGGCTGTTGATGCTCCGGATACATCCATGGCTAATCCGCTCACTTTTGAAATAAGCTTATAATAGCCCCCTCCAACATCAATAATGCTCCATCGCTGAGCGTTGGTACCATTGTCATCCCATTGCTGCAGCTGTACACCGCTCGCGGTTGATGAGTTCGGCACATCCAACACTTTTCCACTATGCACCGCCGTAAGCTTGTAATAACCGTCGCCTGTACTCTCCACTTTAAATTTCTGATTATTGGCAGTGTAATTGGTCCATTGCTGCATTTTCGCCCCGCTTGCTGTGGATACATCTACTACGTCCAGAACCTTACCACTAGCCTTGTCAGCTAAAGTGTAAATCCCACCACTAACAATGCTTGAGGTAGGCGCAGCCTGATACACACGTACGTAATCAACCAGCATTTGAGCTGGGAAAGCAGTTGAAGCATTTGGACTTCCCGGCCAATTTCCACCCACGGCAAGGTTTAGCAGGATGAAGAAAGGTTTCTGGAACTCCTCCGTATTTCCGGTTCCGTTCTCAATATAAAAAGCATTAAATGGGTTGCCGTCTACAAACCATCTTATATAATTCGCATCCCATTCCACGCTGTACACATGGTACTGTGAGAAATCGAGGTTACCAGACACCTGACCGTACTCGGCATGCCCATTGGCATCCCAATGTACCGTCCCGTTAACAAAAGCATTATTGTTCACACGCTCCATAATGTCCGTTTCCCCAGATTTCGGCCAACCCACTGAATCAATATTCGCCCCAAGCATCCAAAATGCTGGCCAGAGTCCCTGTCCTGAAGGCAATTTGATTCTAGCTTCGATTTTTCCGTAGGTGAAGCTTTTGAGTCCCTGTGTTTTGATCCGTGCAGAGGTATAATTCATCCCCCCATACGACTCCTTTTGTGCAGTAATCACTAAATTCCCACCCGTTACCTGCAGGTTCTGCGGACGACTGGTATAATACTGAAGCTCATTGTTTCCCCAACCCCCGCTACCCGTACCTATTTCCGCCGACCAATTATTAGTGTTCAGAGAATTTCCATCAAATTCATCGCTCCATGCCAAATTCCAGCTTGATGCCGCGCTTGAACTCCCTGTAGGTACCCAAGCAATTAAGAGGGTGAACAGCAGAAATAGACTTAACATTTTTCCTTTTCGTAACATCGTCTTTTCCTCCTACTGATTTCATTGCGCGGCGCGCTCGCACATTTGAAACCGGTTTCGAATAATGGATAAAACAAAACGTTATCCCATAAACAGCTATAACAGCCAGAGTCAGGTTAACGCCTCGCTTCATTTGATGTGTACGTCTTTTCTAAACGCAATATGCCAACATTTCGATTAAAGGGACCATTTTCCATAGTTCTGCATGCTTAATGTCCAGGTTTTCTCTGCGTCTTTTACCGTCGCCATACTCTCTGAGAGCGTCCATGCGATACCAACATACTGGTCCTCTTGATCGTCAAGGAATGATTTCCAATGTTGTCCCCCGTCTATCGTTATATATAACAATGTATGTTCATTTTCAGCGGGCCGAGTAATTAAGATTCCTTGATCCTTCGTAAGAAAGAGGGGAGGATAAGCATAGATTTGCGAGTTTACTAACTCATCCGGCACTGTGACTGTCTGTTCACTCCAGGTAACTCCACCATCCATTGTTTTATATAAACCAACCTTTCCCTGCCATGGAGCATTCGTTGTAATCCAGCCTTCTTTTTCGTTAACAAAAGTAAGTCCCGATTTCACCCCGCTAGGAAGAGTACTTCCTGCTTGTAAGCTATCCCCAATCTCCTTCCAAGTCTCTCCCCCATCACTAGTTGTATAAAGCTCCATATCTTCACGTGACATTCCTTGAAAATGATAGACTGTTTTCCAACCTATATTTTTGTTGAGGAACACAGTATCTTCTCTGCGGTTATCTGAAGGATCAGGAGAAGGAGAAGTTTCCTGATTAGAAGTTGGATGAGGGATTGGAGTGGAATTGGAACAACCAGATGCTATCACTGCAGCAATTAGTAGTATTGAAACTAGATATTTCATCTTGTTACCACGCCTTCGTTTATTTATCTAAAAAAGTATAGTGTGCTGTACATATAGCTTGGTCCGTAAACGTATTCAGTAAATGAAATTTTATCCTAAACTATCTGAAAAGTATTTACAGTTTCTTTATATAATCCAGGAACACCAAGGCCTATCGGACCGAGGAGACGTTATTGGTTCATTTTCAAGAGAATTCTTCTGTTAACGGACTGAGATGCAACTATTTGGCTAATCCTCCTACTTTTATAGGCAATAAACAGACAATAAGGGCTATACGGTCCGCGAGTTCGGTAAATGGAGCTAAAAAGCAAAGATAAGCGCTATACAGTCCGTAGATGATGTGAACGAAACCTTCAAGCAGCAGGTTATCAGCTTAAAGCTATCAGCTCAAAGTAGATATGAATGAATTCATCAAGCAAGGATCTACTCTTTGAATGTCAAAAGAAAAAGAAACGGCATTTCTGCCGTTTCTTTGGGTTATGGATGGTCAGGGCTCAGAGCCTGTTTTACTCCAATCCATGTTCTTTGCGGATGTTATACATGCCTTGAACAAGCAGTTCGGATGGATCCCGGTTCAATTGCAAATGAGTCAGCAACAGATGAAGCGGGAATGCGCATACGTTATTCCCATCGGTGATCGCTGGAAATCCAGCCTCGAAGACTGGTCCCAATTTCTCGTTCCAAGCTAGCCCGACATGCACTTTTTCTGGAGCAAATTCTTGGGTAATTTCCTCAATACAAAGCGGAACTAACACATTATCAATAATCCCTTTTGCTTCTTCTTCACTTGCTGGTGGTTTTGGAAGTGTTTTGCCTCCCTCAATTTTCATCAGCTCAACGAAGAATGAGGCCATCCATGCTGCCGGATCCTTACCCGACTGGAATCTTGCAATTAACTCGCGCAGAAAAAATCCGCAGGAATACACCTGATCTAATTCAGTTTTCACGTGAAAAACAAAAACAGGGCCGTAGGCTTCCATGTTCAATACTTGTCCTTCAACATCTTTAAAGTGTACTCTCAACGCTACAAGGCCGTTATGGTGAACAGCCTTTAGCAGCTGCGCCATATCCTCTTCAGACATTTCTGTATTATCATTTACTTCCTCATTCTCATTTGTTATTTCATTTTCATTAGTCGTCTCATTGTTCATTTTATAATTCCCTCCCATACCTATCATACCATCTAGCGAATTGAAGGAACACTTTATAATAGAACAATTTCTACCAGATTGCAGAGAAAACAAAAAAAACGGCAGCTTTGCCGTTTCTCTGTTCGTCTCGCTGGAGCTTAAAAGCTAGGTCATATCCCTTACTTTCTTCACTATTTTTCCAGTTAATTGATTAATATCGCCCTCATTTAACTTATAAGCTGAGGTATCTTTACGTGCAGGTTTGTGATCTGCTGATATCAGATCTGCGATATGCTGCTCGATGAATACAACAGGGTCTGCTCCAGTTCTTTTTCTAAGCTCCCCTGGCACCTTCGGATTTGGACCGTCAGCTCCACCATTGATTGAAAGGTAACCATACTTTTGCGGATTTTTCTTCAAGTACTCTAAATAGGCACGGAGCGGTGTGGCCACTTTCCCCATCCAAACCGGTCCAAAAAATAGGATAATATCATATTTTCCTATTTGCTCAGGCTTCGGTTGAACCAACGGTATCCTGTCAAAAATCATATCAAAGGTAATCCTACCGAGTGTTCGGGGTTTAGCTTCCGAGATTCGGATATATTCAGCCGACAACGCTTTCGCCACACTCCTTGCTAATGCTTCATTATTACCTGTGAATGAATACGAAATGACTGCAATGTTCATATAAATTCTCCTTAAAATGAATTATTTCGTCTCCGCCTGCAGTAGGGCATTTTCGAGTGCCTTAAGATGTGTTTTAGAGGTAAGCGTTGCCCCGCTGATAACGTCCACCTGAAGAGACTGCGATTCAATCACATGACCAAACAAATCACCAATGCTTAGCCCACCCTTCAGTTCAGCAGGGTTCCCTGTTTTGTCCAAGGCACCTTTGAGTATTTTGATATCTGACAGCCGTCCAGCAGATATTGTGGCCTTCACCTTGGTATCTCTGGAATGATCTTTGATGCCAACGTATTCCCCCACATAGCTGCCCTCCCGCAGTTTCTGTATATCTATGGCGTTGATAGAAAGCTGCTGAACTTCATGCCTTCCCGGAGCAGATAAGAGAATACCACCTATCCAACCTATGACTGTAATCCCGCATAGAATGCTGAGAACAATAATCCATTTATTGAATTTTCGCTTTTTTCCTCTTCTCTTACTCACCTGCTTGCCTCCTTCCTTTTGATTTAAAATTTGAATGAATATTTTATAATTCATTCATTTCACTAAAAAAAAAACTGCACCATAAGTGTATTAGGGGCAGTCTGTCAAACCCTTCATAATTAGTTCCAGCATATTGTCCAAAAGTTGTGGAAAATACTCCAGCCCGATTTCTTCCTTGTGGGTTTCCACATTAATCATTGCGCCGAAGATCATCATAATCATTTTACTATCCATATCGCTGCGCATTTTACCATCGGCTTGCCACTGCTTAATGATTTCATGGAAGCTATCATACAAGAAGTCGTTTACCTGAATGTTGGTTTCTTCCCGGTACAACTGTTCGATTTTTGCGAAAACACTTTTGTTATACCATTCCTTAAGAATGGGGTTGGCTATCATACCTTCCAAATTAAGCACCATCATCTGCCGTATTAGTGCTAATGGGCTTTGGCTCATATCGAGCGATTGCATACAGCTTTTTTTGAGCTTTTCGTTTTCCTCTAAAAAAATATCCATAAAAAGCTTTTCCTTGGAGGGATAATAGTTGTAAAAACTTCCTACAGCTATTCCAGCCATTGTGGTAATGCCAGAAACATTCGTGTCTTTAAAGCCTTTATTGCTAAATAGCTCTTTCGCACATTCGTATATCTTTGTTTTTTTGTCTTCCACTTTTCGTCTCTCCGTGAATGAATAATTATTTTTTCATTCATATCATAGTGTTAACAGCATAATATGTCAATGCACAAATAGATCACCAAAAGCATCAACATCCTTAGCCGAACCAATGCCGCTGTTATATTCCACCCAGCCCTTACGCCCCTCACCATCATTGTCATTGACCAATAACGAAAATTTCAGCTTCATTCCTGGCTTCACCTGTACATCGTCGGATTTTAGTTCACGCCAGGGAATGGCTAGTTCGTAGCTGGTTTTTGAATCTTTACGTTCCACGGCATACTGTAATTCTATAGCATCACCCAAATTAAACCCCTTTGGTGCCAACCAGCACCATTTGAGTAATTCGCCCGTATCTCCGCGAGCCACACCGAGTTCATGGTACTCAGAAGGCACCGTTCCATCCCCGTTGGCAATGCCAATTCCAATCTGCATGCTGTCCCCACTCCAGACGGCATCTCCTGATGCTGACTGTGCATGATAATCATCGATAACTTCTACCCCAAGGTAAAGATTGTCGGCATCCCATGCTAAGGAACCCTTGGCGCTGAGATCCTGCTCTCCTTGCCAGCCCATGATTTTGACATCCTTCACATCAAAGGGAGCTTGATTCCCCCAGTCCGACAAGTTGCCATCGATTTGGACAGGCGGACTGAGTTTCGGCAACAGAAGCACGTTAAAAGAATCAACTGTCGATTGCAATAAGGTACCTATATCATTAAAAACTTTAAGCGACCGCTGGCCTCTTGCCAGCTCAGGAATCTCAAGACGAACGCTCTTACCCGGCTCCAGATTTTCCACAGTCGAAGCATAAGTACCTCGGGTAGATCGTCCCGTCTCATAATCAGCTTCCACTGAACCGCTGAAATTGCTTGTAGACTGATTAGTAACATCCATGTAGGTTTTTATCTCCTTAGTAGACTCCTCATAAAAAGTCTCGTAATACACTGCCAGCGGATCGATTACGTTGATATTCACAGTGAAGCTTGATGCCACTGTAGGATCTGCACCCCGAGAGACGAACAGCGAATCGTTTCCGCGCACCAAGCTTTCCGGAACCTGTATCCGCAGCGAACCTTCGTCTTCTCCACTAAGCAGCCATCCCTCTGGCAAATCGATATTAACCGGCTCCTTCGATGCGCTGCGATAAGCTTCAGGCAGCTTAATATCAAAAGCAGAACCAGAAGCAACCGTGATCCCCGAATTTTCCGGAAGACTCGCAAGGTCCGAACTGTTCATGACATTCCACAGAAAATGTGCTGTTGTCTCCATAATTTCATCGATGTATTTTTCATTTTTATAATCATGTCCGACTCCCTCCATCGTGAGCAGATTATGGTAAATACCTTTCTCTTTCAATTGAGCGGCTAGGTCAACACTATGCTGGTACGGCACCATTTTATCTATCGTTCCATGAATAATTAGGACAGGCGGCAGCTTGTTGTCAGCACTTCTTGTCAGTTCACCACCATAAATATCTATAATGGAAAATACAGACTTAACCAGGGAGGGATCTTTTGCTAAGGATAGATTCACAAAGTTCATGGCCAGATGACCTCCTGCTGAATCTCCGCCAATAACTATACGTTCCTTGTTCAATCCATAAGTCTCCGCATGCTGATTAATCCATTTGATCACATCATTTATATCCTCATTAGCATCATTAAGTGTGCGAGTAAAATTGAAAAACGGATCTTTTTTTAGCCTATAATCAATAGTGAGAACAGCATACCCCCGTTTCGCCAGGCCTTCGGAAAAATCTGCTGCATCAGACTTATCCCCTCCGGTATAACCTCCGCCATGAATAAAAATAAATACTGGCCTCTGCTTGGTTTCATCTCCAATGGGCTGGTACAAATCGAGCTTCAGCGGTTCTTCAGCATCCGTCTCGTTTTTCTTACTTGCATACAAAATATCGTGTTTCACTGTAACTTTATATGCGGGATCCAAGTACTGCACCGGAGTTTCTCTGTTATTTACAGTAACGTTAGCCATTGTTGTGTTAGTATCAACAGTACTCGTAGGCAGCACTTCCTGCACTTGCTTCTCCGAGGCGCTGTTATTTTCCCGGTGATTCAGCAGCAACCATGAACCTAATACAATAAACAGAATAAGAACAACATAAATAGGCCTTCGCTTCATTAGGACAACCTCCCAGAATGATTTTGAAACCAAAAAAGTAACGTGATGCCAATAACATCATTCTAGAATTCAAGATAGCGTTTAACAATTATGTATTCCTTCGTGAATTAGGTTTAATATTACGTACTTATAATAAAAAAAGAGGACATCCATAGGTTGGAGTGCCCTCTTATTGCGCAAGAATTAGAAAAATTCTGTCTATTCATTCTAATCTTTGCCAAAATGCTTAATTACAACATTATTAAAAATCGCGGTGCCACCTTCAGAAAACAAGGTAATGCCTTGATCATTTATTTCCGGGAAGATTTCATTAGAAAATACAATTTCACCATCATCTATAAAAACTTCAATACTTGTTCTATCCACAAGGATCTTCAGATGCACTTTTTTCTTGTTCACATCAAAGGGGGCCTTGCTTTCAAGATATCTGTCACTCTCATCAGGTTGTCCAGTGAAGGCTCTATTAACATAAGAATATTGTCCTTCAACAAACACTCCTACGTCCACGTGGCGCGTCTTATCTGCGGATTCACGAAGTCTTAAGCCTACATTGGTACTCTCTGACCAAGATAGATCTGCATCGAGCTGGTAATTTTCGCCTGTGATATCAAGTGTTGACGAGCCGTTCACTTTTATTTGTTGCAAGGAATCCGTTGAAGTTACCATTTGATCTAATGCTTCGATGGGCTGTGATACTAACTGATACGACTGCTCTTCATCTCGTGTTAATTTTATTTGACGCACGATTGAATCCATTCCGTTAAAACCTTCGTTAAGATTGGGGGTAACATGAGGGTAATCCCAATTATTCATCCAGGCCAAAGCATATCGATGATTGTATTGATCCTTGTCCTTTCCTTCTTCAAAAGTCACAGCACCATACCAATCAAATCCATAATCTAGCCACTGTGGTTCATGATAATCCGTGATAAATTCATTCCCATTAAAATCTCCAGTCCAGTAGGCATACGTGTTGGGTTTACCTATCGACTTACCATTTGCACTGACCCCAAGAACCCATTTATAAGTGCCATCATTCGCCCGCATCATATAGAAGTCAGGACACTCCACAATTCCGATATTTTCTGTTTCGAAGCCGCTTGTGTAGTGCCAATCCTTTAAATTGTCAGACTCGTAAAAGCCCACTTTCGTACCTTCGGCTAGCGTCATCACCCATTTATGAGAATGTTGATCCCATATTACTTTCGGGTCTCTAAAATCTTCCGTGCCCGGATTTGGCAAAATAGGATCATCACTATAAGATTTAAACGTCAGCCCACGATCCGTACTGAACCATAAATATTGTTCTTGCTTCCCCGTCTCTGCAGAGGGCTGTGTTAAAATCGCCACAATAGCCCCTTCGCCAAAACCTGCTGTATTGCTATCGTCAACAACAACAGATCCTGACCAGGGATCACCATTGGGTGTTGTATATTTTGGAATCGCAACGCCTTCATCTGTCCAGCTCACCAAATCCGTTGATGTGGCATGTCTCCATTCTGTACCATTTCCATCCGGGTAATCAGCATTATAGAGATAATAGTAATGATATTTACCATCAAAATAAATGGGTTTCTGCGGATCGTTTTTCCAATGCTCAGGTACAGTGAAATGATAGCTAGCCCGAGTGGTAGGTTTATGATCAGGAACGTCGGTCCCCGGCTTCTTCTTCTCTCCAGCGTCATAAGTTACTAATACTATCGTCACAAAACAAATTAAACAAAGGATTAATATAGTGATTCCTATCATTTTTTTCTTATTCAAAATATACCTCGCTTTTTTCACATTGCTAATCTTAGCTTATAAAAAGAAAAGTAAACGCCAACTACATTGGCATTTACTTTGTAAATGATTAATACGGTTTGTTACCTTTAAGCGTCAATTGCCCTTGTTCCAAAATGCTGTTCGGTACAACTGAAGTCTTGGAGCCTTTAATATTCAGCACAAAGCTTGGGGCAAAAGTGGAATGATGATCCCCAAAGTAACCTCTATTCGTCATGTAACTTGTGATGACTACATTATTCCCTTTCGCTTGCGGAATCGCAAAGTGAGCATAAGTCCAGGTAATATCATAAGGATTAAGATCTTGATGGAGGACAAGTCCTGTACCATTTAATGGTTTATACGGTCCGGTTAAAGAATTAGATACGTACCCGAGCATATAGATGTCTTCATCATCAATGCCATCAATGAACATTTTAGAACCTCTTGAGCTTGTGAACAGATACCACTTGCCATTCAATTTAAATATGTTCGCACGTTCAATTTCATCTGTCACGGTGTTGGAGGCAAGTAGCGGCTTCATTTCTTTTTTGAATGTATAATCATTATTTAATTCAATGATACCGAGCGCACCATTCGCAGTTTCCGCAGATGTTTTGTCAGCACTGCTTAGTAATTTCTTTTTCTCCGCTTGGAAGAAGGCATTGCTATTACCATAATAAGCTTTGTTAAAGAGAGCTTCTTCACCCTGGTAACCCGTAGTTGTCCCTGTATTTGCTTCAAACACAAGATACTTGTGGCCTTTATCCTCCACATAGTGAGGATCTCTTAAGGTATGATTATCGTCGTAATCGCCTTTGCTAAAACCGGTGATATCAACACTTTGATAAATTTCACCTTGATTACCGTCATAGATGGATTTCATATCTTCTACGCCATCAATCTTAAGGGTATCCCCATCCGGGGCAGAGACATTAATTTGAGCTGTAGTTAAAGTTTGTTTCCCGTAAAATCCGCGATCTGGATCCCAAGGATGACGATTAGTGTAAAACAAGCGAACTTTGCCATCAGATGTCATGGTTGCTGAACCGGACCATTCTTCGGCTTGATTGTTTAAAACATAATCATCAGGAACAAGTTTGTCACTATCCTTAAACACTCTGCCGGCATTCTTCCAGCTGCTGATAGAGTTGTCTCCTTCTTTCTTATAGAACAAATAAATAAATGTGTCTGATCCATTATTAGGGTCGCCTGCCAGACCAAAAACAATTTGATACCCCTTATAACTGGCCACAGTTCCATCTGCATTTTGCAGCGGCCAAGTATCCCAAACATCCATTTCAATTTTGTTTCCATTCTCATCGAACTTAACGGCTGCAGGAATGTTCTCAATCGTTGAAGCATCAAATTTTGGGATTTGGAATTGTTTACTATTTTGTTGTTTGGGTAATTTCAACATGTCAGCGCGAGTGATATGAGAGAAACCATAGTCATTGTACTCCGGCTTGTTCGGCTTGTTATTTCCTTTCGCAAAGGTTTGAGTAGCTCCACCTAACATTAAAGCAGCTGTAAAGGTTAGGATTGTTGTTTGTTTAATCATTTTCTTGAAATTCATCATCTAACTCCTCTTATACTTTAAATTTGGGTTTCGATCTTCCTTTGTGCTGTTCCCCTTTTAAATTCTAATGAAGAGTAGACGTTATGAGTATGTCGTGAATTGATGCATTTACAGGGTTATATTGATTTGGTTTTATTACTTCACATGGGTATCCCACGATTTTTGAAGTTCTTGAAGCAATTGATCCCGATTAATTTGCTCTCCTACATAAGCTTGCATAAGATAGCCAAACTCCTCTCTTGCTCTGGGAGGGAATTTGAACCAATTCCAAGATAAAGTTTTCTGTTCATCGACGTATCGCATAAGATCTTTTACAAGCGCTCCCGAACGGTCCGTCTCTATATTTTTAAAAGCTGAAATAAAATGAAAGCGATCCTTCATGAACTTTTTCCCTGTTTCCGAGGAAACCATCCAGTTCAAAAACTTTTTGGCTTCCTTCTTCTTTTCTGGCGAAGATTCTTTATTAACAGCCCAATTATTAGATACCCCTACTGGCAACGCATTGTTTTCGGCACTATCATTAATAGGCATGGGTAAAAAACCGATATTCATATTCGGCGATATTTGATCAATTTTAGACTGAACCCAATTCCCTTGTTTTAGAATCGCCGTTCTCCCTGTTGCAAATAACTCAACTTCCGAATTATAATCTGTTGTCAAAAAATTTTCATTACCATATTGTACGGTCAAATCCAGCATCCGAATGACATCTTTAACTTCCTTATTCTCTCGAAAAGATTGTGTTCCGTTGTTTAACCCTTGAATAAAAGCATCCGGGTCCTCCTGTTGTGCAATAGCAATATTCAACAGGAGGACAAAAAACCAATGATCGGAATACCCAACAGAAAAAGGAGTCACACCTATAGCCTTCAGCTTTTTCGCCGCCTCTTTTAATTCCGTAAACGTTGTTGGGAGAGGAGTAATCCCAGCCTTTGCGAATAAATCCTTATTATAAATAAAACCGTAGCCTTCAAAATTGATCGGCATCCCGTATATTTTCCCGTCCATCTTCATCGGTTCTAGCGCCTCGTCGTAAGCCTGTTCCACCCAAGGTTGATCTGATAAATCCTCAAGATATCTACTCCATGCCTTCGCTTCTTCATAACCGCCATTTGGAAAAATATCCGGACCAACATTGGCCGCAAACCTCGCCTTTAGCTCATCAAGGTAGTTAGCTCCTCCGCCAAAGGTTAGAATTTCCACGTTAATATTCGGGTTTTCCTTTTCATATTCCTTAACCATCTGCTCGAATTCTATAGAAATTTCCACTTTAGGATTCAGTACCTCCAAAGTGACTGTCTTATCCGCTACCTTCAAATCCGCTTCCTTCAGTGGACGTGTATGCGCACCACATGAAGAAAGCGTTAGCGTAATCAACCCCACGATAATCATTTGAACCCTTTTTATTTTCATAATTCCCCCAGATGCATTCAACAATGAACTTATGTATTGGCTATCCTGACTTCCGAGTCTATTCCTCTTGCTCCCTGTGAATTACGATATTCAGCAGGCGTCATACCGACGTTTTTTTTGAATAGCTTAGAGAAATAAATCTCATCTTGATACCCTAGCTTTAAGGCAATCGAGTACATCTTTTCATCCGATTCTAGTAACCACTGTTTCGCTTGATTTATTCGTAAATGAATGACGTAGTTAGTAAGAGTCATCCCTACTTCTTGCTTAAATCTCCGCGAGATATGTTCTCGGCTCAGAAAAAAACGGGTGGATAATTTGTCCAAACTTAGCTCTTCCATATAATACTCATCAACAAATGCGACAATATCATTCATACGCCTAACATCATCTAAATCCGCCAAACGATGGATTGCTCTAAAATTTTGTTCAGCCATAGACCTTTGTGCAGATTGAAAAGATAACGATATCTCTGCGAGCGATTGGATGGAGGGGCCACTAACCAAACGAACAGGTATATCAAAATGCTGGGTAATCCATTCCTCTATCGGGAAAAACTGTCCATGAAGGGACAGAATCACACAGACATTAGGATCATTTTCAAGTGTAAATGCATTTCCCCACTCCCGTGTAGCCAGTTCTTCGGTCAAAAGCTGAATGTATGGCTCCGAATAATGAGATTGGTAAAAATACATCATGGTGAAGTCGTATACGTCTGCCTGTGGGAGAGCCGAGGCAATTTCGCCTGCATCAAAAGCTTCACCGTTACAAGCAGCAGTAATCTCCCTGTTTAAGCGAAACATTTTTACCTCTTCATAAAATCCGGACTCCATATTGCGACGTTCTCCCTCTTCTTGTTCCCAGGCTCTCAACGCCCCTTCTAAAGTTTCATTCAGCATTTTCTCTTCAATTGGCTTCATCAAATAATCAAAGCATCCCAGCTTAAACGCTTTACGCATAAAACAATAATCGTCAAACCCTGAAATCATAATCACTTTTCCCGGGTAGTCTTTAGCAGCCAACCACTCGATTAACTCCATCCCGCTATTTTTGGGCATTTTGACATCTGTCATTATGATCTCTGGAGATTTCTGCTCAATTAACGCCTTAGCCTCGAGACCATTTCTGGCTTCCAGCACTTCGGTAATCCCGTATTGTTCCCACCGTCCCAAAAAACGGATGATTTTTCTAACATTAGACTCATCATCTACAATAAGAGCTTTCATAAACGTTACTTCTCCTTTAGGTAGAGTGGAATTACTAGCCGTACAGTGAACCCTTGTCCCTGCATCGAATCTAGTTTGATTCCCGCTGTCTGATCGAAATGAAGAACCAAGCGATCATGAATGTTTTTTAACCCGATATGTGCAAAAGAAGGATTGCCTTCGTTAACCGATGTGTAGAGATTATTTTTTAATGCCTCAAGTTCATCATCCGTCACGCTGTTTCCGTTATTTTCTACGACTAGATTCAAATATTCACCTTGTATTTCACCATAAATATGGATGTAAGCTTGTTCATAGCCCTCGTCATAACAGTGCTTAAAAAAGTTCTCAACGAGCGGCTGCAAGATCATACTAGGAACCGGAATATCAAGAATATCTTTAGGTACATCAATGGAATAGCTAAAATCAGTCTGAAAACGTTCCGCTTGAAGATTCAAATAAGCCTGGACATAATCCACTTCGCTTTGAACCGTCGCCTTCTGATCCACACGAATCGAGTACCGCATCATTTTGGATAAAGAGGTAATCAGTTGATATACTTTTGGAGATTCAGAGAGTAGGGCAACAGCAGCAATGGATTGTAAAGAATTAAATAAAAAGTGCGGATTGATTTGCGACTTTAGCGCCCTATGCTGATTTTTCCTGTTCTCTATCTCAAGCTTATACTCCCGGTCAATATGACGGTTGATCCGATTCATCATCTCCTTGATATGTCTTTCTAGAATACCGATTTCGTCCTCCCGCATATCGTCGAATGGGGCATTCATATTCCTCCCCTCGATACGCTGGACTTTTTGACTAAGCAGTTTTATCGGCCGTGTAAATCCATAAGAAATGATTGTTATCATTATCAAGCCCAGTCCACCTACAACCACACCTACGATGATGTTTGTATAGGCAGTTTTCCTTACATCTTCAAATAAAAAAGAGCTCGGGGTTACCTTAGCAAAATGCCACTCTTTTATCGGTTCCTGCAATGTTCTAGTAAACACAATATCTCCTTCTGGAGAATTAGCAGCTGCCTGTGCTGGACTTATTTTCCTTTGCAGTTCATCGGGAACGGTTTTGCCTATCCATGTTTCATCACTTGCGTAAATGACATGATTCTCCGCATCGGAAAGCCATACGCTCTCTTTATTTTTCTGTAGAAAATGATTAGCGATATGAGCAATCTTGTCCAAATCAATATCTATAGTGATGACGCCCAGAAATTCCTGTGTTAGGACATCCACAATTTTGTGATGAACCGTCAAGACCATCGTTTTATCCGAAGGAGGCATAATGGAGGTATCGTTATAGTTCTCAATCGGATGCGGAGCTTCAATAAGATCATTGCTATTAGAGCTCATCAGCTTCTGAATGGAAGCTTGCTGTAATAAATCCGGATTCCTTTTACGGGAACTTAACATGGCATTATAAACTGTAAATGAGCTTTTCCCTTCGTTTATGAATAGACGGACCTGACGAATTTCACTCCTCATGAGATAGAAGTTAGTCATACCCTTATTAATTTCAAGCTGCTTGTAATAAAAATCTTCTTCTAACCCTTCTTCAAACACCCTGAATAAGTCTGGATTTCGGTATAAAATATATGGAAGATTAATGATTTCATCAAAATATTGCTCTAGATCGGCTGACGCCTGCTGAATTTGCTCTTGGCTGTTCTCAAGTTCATGTCGTTCCACATTCTCTTTCGTCTGCCGATAGATCAACAACACGGATAAAAAATACGGTAGAATTATAAACACAAGCAGCAAGAATAATAAGCGCTTATGAATGCTTTTCAAATAAATACTCCTCTGTAAAAATTTCGGTTTTCAGCAAAAAATCTAATATCAGGTTTTATATTTTCACAAATATCCAACACAAAATCAAAATACTTGTTGCTGAGCAACAAGTATTTTTGCCGGATCAATATATGACAAACGCCAGTCGTTTATTACCCAAATTATATCCATATGAAACAACCGTAAAGAAATTTCCGCAAATTAATCAGCTATTTGAAAATTGAAATAATTACCTGCACAATGGGTTTCCAAAGATGTGGATATTCTTGCTGAATTAACTTTCTTACCTCCTCCCCCTTGATGTCGTTGAAATTATTATCTTGAGTAATAAAGGTATAAGCACCTTTTACGGTATCCCCTATAGCTATATGCCCGCTTGCATACCCACCCATTGCAATATGGGAAGCGATAGAGAGACCACCCAAGGAGAACATACCTACAGCTAAACCTCCAACAGCAAATATTCCCAATGCTATTCCACCAACGGCCATTGTACCCGCCGCAATGCCCCCAACGGCTAACAAAAGCCCTAGAGCCAGACCTGCGAAACTGATGAGTCCTAGAGCAAGCGCACCTAAACATAATCCGCCCAAAGCAACAATACCAATGGATACCGCACCAATCGCAACATTACCTATGGCAATAACCCCTTTGGCAACGTATAGCCCCCGTCCGATATGGATATGAACCAGAGGAATTCCAAAGCATGTTCTCTTACTTTTGTACTCATAATGAAACAAGGAATTCAGATCTACATATACGGGGCTTGCGACATGCTCTGCTCTGGTATCGCTTGAAGCATCCTTCACCAGATGATCCAAACTTACGTGAAATAATTCACTTAAACTAATCATCTTATCCATTTCGGGATAGGATTGACCTGATTCCCACTTAGACACGGCTTGCCGCGAAACACCAATCACCTCCGCCAAGTTCTCCTGGGACATTCCTCTCTGTTTCCTATAGCTTTGCAATTTATTTGCAAAGTCCATTCCCCATCACCTCATGCTCATCATATTATAACGTTCTGTAATTGACTACCTATCTCCCCTTACATACTGTCAACCACTGGTTGCACAGCTGATTTTGCGGGCTTTTATCCTCATTAAACGTTCTTGATTTCCCATTCTCCCTGTTTCCGGGCAAGATGATAGCGTATAATATACGATATAGAATATTCATCAGAGGAGACTATAAAACCATGAAATTGAGTATGAATTGGATTACGCTTCGGGTCCGCGATCTGGAGGCTTCCCTTCATTTTTATAACCGGATACTGGGGCTACCCATTGAGCGTAGATTTGAGAGCAGTGGAAAACAGATCGTCATGTTAGGTCTGGAGGGGCAACCCAAGATCGAGCTTATTCAGGGAAGTGACCCGGCTTTGAAGCCGGAATGTGGCGTTTCTGTGGGTTTCGAAGTGGAGTCACTTGATGAAGCGATGGAGAGTTTAAAAAGCCAAGGTATCCCAGTAGCGCGCGGACCAATCGCACCCAATCCCCACCTGCGGTTCTTTTATATCCTGGACCCGGACGGGTTTGAGGTGCAGTTAGCGGAGCATAACTAACGTTTATCAAGCGTTATTACCTCAAAAAGAAATAGACCGCCCTAACCAAAGGTAGCGGTCTATTCTGCCGTAAGCCTAACCCCCACTCTTAAAACAAGGATTTATTCAACAGCTTTAGTTGATCTTTTTTCAGTGAAAAAGTAAACCAAAGCCAATAGCGGCAGGATCACTCCGATGAGTGAGGCGAAGGTCCATCCCCCATAGGCATAAGCCCAACCACCCAAAGATGATCCAACGGCTCCACCCACGAAGAAAATCGCCATAAAGATCCCATTAAGACGTCCCCTCGCTTCACTTCCCAATGAATAAATCACACGCTGTCCGAGTACAAGATTTCCGGATACGGCCATATCCAATGTAATCGCGGAAATAAAGAGCAGGATGAGAGCAAAAGTTGAGTGGCTATGGAAAAGATGAATTAGTAAAAAAGACAAGGTGGCAATGATCATGGCCAGCCCGGTTAACCATTTGCTCCAACCTTTATCTGCCAGTCTTCCAGCAATCGGCGCGGCTACAGCCCCACCAACACCTACTAAAGCAAACCATGCGATACCTTGCTGCGACATTCCAAAATCATCCGCCAACCGCAACGGAACCACCGTCCAAAAGAGACTAAAAGCTCCAAATAAACAAGCTTGATATAAGGCACGTCGGCGCAATATAGGCGTTTGTTTTAAAAGGGTGCCTAAAGAGACAATTAATTTACTATAGCTTACCGAAGGTGCAGGTTTACGTTCAGGAAGAAATCGCGACAGCAGAATGGCTAACAACGTGATGACGACCGCTGAAAAAATAAACACGGCTTGCCATCCCCAGATGCTGGTGATAAAGCTTGCCACGGGCCGGGCAAACATAATACCAAGTAAGAGTCCACTCATAACATTACCAACCACACGCCCACGCTGCTCTTCAGACGCTAAATAGGTGGCATAAGGCACCAGGATTTGAGCTACCACAGAACCGGTTCCTATAAACAAAGATGCTGTCAGGAACAAAGGCGCATTAGCTGCGAAAGCTGCAACCAGCAATGCACCCACTGCAACCATTAACGTGATTATCGTGAGACGCCGATTCTCAACAATGTCACTCAGCGGCACGATAAATAACAAACCTACAACATAACCGATTTGAGTTAAAGTGACGATCAAGCCTGCGGCTGTAGAAGAAAGTCCTGTCGAGACACTGATAGGTCCGACAAGGGTTTGAGCATAATAAAGATTGGCCACGATAAGCCCGCATGCCGCTGCTAACATAAACATCATCCAACTTGATATGTGGTTCTCTTTCGCCGCTTGTTCTTTTTGCATGTGAATCCTCCTCAGATGGTCATAATAATTTAAATACTATACGTTCAGTTCACTAATTCATGTTTAAATGATATACTGAACGTATCGTTTTGTAAATAGGCGATGGTGATTTATTTTTCCGGATTTTTTTAGTATACTGAACGTATAGTTTATATTTTGATTGGAGACAGATTAACGAAAGGGTGATTTCAGATGGAGAGTAAACGAGGACGTCCGCGTAATGTTGAGACGGAGAAGTCTATTCTTTCCGCTTCCTATGATTTGTTATTGGAAAATGGTTTTGGAGCAGTTACGGTGGAAAAAATAGCGGATCGTGCCAAGGTCAGCAAAGCTACGATATATAAATGGTGGCCTAACAAGGCTGCCGTGGTGATGGATGGATTCCTATCCTCCGCTGCGGACAGACTGCCCGTACCTGACACAGGTTCAGTATTCGATGATATTCTCATGCATGCAACGAACTTATCCCGGTTCCTGATTAGTCGAGAGGGTAAAATCATTACGGAGATCATTGGAGAAGGACAGATGGATTCAGGCTTGGCGGAAGCTTATCGGACCCGATATTTCCAGCCTCGTCGGCTTGAGGCACGGCTGCTTATGGAACGGGGTGTTCAGCGCGGGGAATTGAACGATAATCTCGATATTGAAGTTGTTACCGATCTTATTTACGGGCCGATATTCTACCGCTTGCTGGTGACCGGCCAACCCATAGACGATGCTTATGTGCAGCAGTTGGTGAGATACGCTTTTGAAGGAATACGGTAACTAACGGGAACGGTAAAATAGACCGCCCTCTCTCACAAGGGATCGGTCTATTTCTGATCGTAGTACTATAAAATGTCGGACTGGCGGAAGGTTGAGATACAACGGACCGAGGTGCTCTTATTTTCTCATTATGGGGCATTTTCCCAAGCTATCGGACTCCTACGCACTTATCTAGTCTTTTCAAAGCAAAATACTGCTACTGGAGAGGAAATAAGTGCGCTACGGTCCGATCACTCGACTAATTTCACTAAATAAAGAAAATAAGAGCTATACAGTCCGCAGGATCATGAATGGGTGATTCGAACGGACATGAGGTTAGTTTCACTAATTAAATCAGTTTCCAAAGAAACCTTTCTGTTGCAAAATGTCTCGCGTATCGTTCCATAATTTATTTTCCATTACCTTATCTCCTCCCGGTTGTACGGGTACAATGGGATTGCCTGTCCCAACGTTAAAATATCCCCCACTGCTCTCTTGATACTTAGGATCGGTCATTAAACGGATAATGATCTCCGCTCCTTTACGAGGATCGCCAATACGAAAGAAATTCAATAAGTGCTTAAGCATCGAAGAAAACCAAAGTTCACGCCCGAGACCTGTAACGTTAAAACCCGGATTCAATGCATGAACACTGATTCCCGTTCCCGCCCAGCGGCGTGCAAGCTCACTGGTAAACATAATATTTAACAGTTTGGTTTTCCCATAATTCTCAGAAGATCCTCTGGAAGTAAAAGAAGCTGTATTGAGCAAATCTTCTGGCAACTTTAGCACTCCATGACGGCGTGAAGCTTCTGAAGCAACATTTATGATTTTTGCACTTCCTGCTGCTCTCAAAGAACGTTCTAAGGTATGTGTCAATAACCATGGTGCAAAATAGTTCACAGCCATCATTTCTGAGAATCCATCGGCAGTTATCCGCTGTTCAAACCCATGAAGCCCTGCGTTATTTATTAACACGTCTATCTTCGGAAAAACATTAGATATTTCTTGTCCTAACCTAGTGACATCCCTCATTGAGGATAGGTCTCCGTAAAAAAAACTAATTTCGGCTGCTGGTACGCTCTCCTTTATCATTTTTCCAGTTGCTTCCGAACGCGTTTTACTCCTTGCAGTCAGAACAAGATGGGCACCTCGCTTAGCCATTTCAAGTGCAACGAGTTGTCCCAAACCGCTTGTAGCTCCAGTAATTACAATAATCGGCTTTGTCATCATCTACATTCTCCTTTATATCAGGAATTCATCAGGGGCAATTTCATTTTGACAGCGTATTGTCCAAATCATATAATTGATATATATCAACTATATGTTGATGATTGACATATGTCAACTAAATAGATGTATGACAACTTTAAAATACAAGGTTAGGTGGTCAAAACAATGAATGCCGAACGTAAAGACACGTTGAGAGGGCAATTAGAACTGAAGCTAGGTGGACAAATTAGTGCCCTCATTAGTGCTTCGCATGCCCTAAATGTCAGAACTGCTGCCGCTTTCGATTCATCTATACAGCCTGCTGCTTTCCATATAGTCCGTTGGCTGTACTCTTATGGACCAACAAGCGCCTCTGTGTTGGCAGAATCAACGGCTATGGATCGTAGTTCAGTCAGCCGTCTCATCAAGCAACTCGAGAATTTGGGTTATGTTAGAAGAGAAGACTCTCCTAATGATCGTCGAGCGATCCTTCTTACTCTCACTGATCTTGGACGACAAAAAACCTTTGACGCGTTACAGGATAAGGAGTTCATATTTTATGAGCGCATAGCCCAATGGGATAATCAACAGCTTGAAACCTTTATCCAAATGCTTCAGGAGTTTAATGGATTTAATGATAATTAATAAATGGGAACAAAAAAAAGAAACAGCATCTTGCTGTTTCTTTAGATATGGATTGTCTGTAATTGGAGTCAGCAATTGTCATTGATGTTCATGTTCGGCATGTTCATTATTGCATTGCTCAACTACCTCAAAAAGAAATAGACCGCCCTCTCGCAAAGGAATGCGGTCTATTTCCTGACTAAACTTCCGAAGCCGCCGCCCTTAAAAGCGGCTATTGCACTGGGAGTCGTGTTTCCGCACGACTCTCTTTGCATTGTACGTTTTATCTACCCAAACTATACCACGATCAAAACCAAATAAAAAGTCACTCTTCCCCAAACAGCAAAAAAACGGCATTTCTGCCGTTTCTTTAGGATGGACTCTCAGGGGCTCGAACCCTGGACAAATAGATTAAGAGTCTACTGCTCTACCAACTGAGCTAAGAGTCCATATGATGTTTGGTGGAGCCAAGGGGGATCGAACCCCTGACCTCATCGCTGCCAGCGATGCGCTCTCCCAGCTGAGCTATGGCCCCAAACTGAAATTTCAGATGTATGTAATCACACATTTTTTAATTTTAGTTTGGTCGTAATTGAGTTGTTCCGATAAGCTCAAGCGTCGTAGGCGACTTCTATATAATATAAAAAATCGCCCTCTATGTCAACACTTTTTTTAAAATTCATTTTTCCACTCAAATTCCCCGCTCAAAACTCAGAGGAAACAAACCAGTACAAGCACTCCTAACAGACCCTAGGATTGGCTGTAACGCCCTAACTGGACAAAACCCTATAATCCCTCTAATTCTCCCGTACTCTTGGACAGCAGCCCCTTGAGTTCCTTCATGAACATATTAATATCCTTGAACTGGCGATATACGGACGCAAAACGAACGTAAGCCACTTCATCTACTGGGTAGAGCTGCTCCATCACGAATTCACCAATCTGTTGGCTTTCCACTTCCGCAACGGCGATGCCGCGCAAAGATTTCTCAACCTCGGACACGATCTTTTCTAGACGTTCCACAGAAACCGGCCGTTTCTCACAAGCACGGATGAGACCGCGGAGTATTTTATCACGACTGAATTCCTCACGGCTGCCGTCTTTTTTAATTACAATGAGTGGCGTTTCTTCAATCATTTCAAAAGTAGTGAAACGTTTGCTGCAACGCTCACATTCACGCCTACGACGGATTGACTTATTTTCATTCGCTGGTCGCGAGTCCAGCACTTTAGTATTTGTGTGATCACAGTAAGGGCATTTCATAAGCTTCATCACTTCCTATTACATAATGGTATGGGTCCCGGCACGTTATAAATCCGGCTTTTGAACGGCTTTTTAATTATTTCCAGAAATCACCGTTTTTTTCTTGTAATGATAATGGCAAGTCCGGCACATAATACAGTTACCAACAGAGGAGGTGAACAGCAATGAGCCAAAGCAACAACTCCAATAACCTTGTAGCTCCAAATTCCCGCGGTGCCTTGGAACAACTTAAATACGAAGTTGCCCAAGAACTAGGAATCACGCTTTCCCCAGATGGTTACCAAGGCAATAAAACTTCTTATGAAAATGGTTCGATCGGTGGTTACATCACTAAACGTCTTGTAACCCTGGCAGAACAACAACTGGCAGGTCAATACAAATAACCTGACCAACATAAGCTTTTTGAAGAAGTATTAAACGACCTACAGGTCGTTTAATACTTCTTTTTATACATAACACGGTAGAAATTAAAATTCTTTGTAAATGTCCGTGTACTGATCATAGTAATAATTAACGCGCTGTACATAATGCCTGGTTTCACCAATGGGAATATCTTTAATGGTTGCATCTGTCCCATCCCAGATCCCTTCGTCCAACCAGCGTTGAACTTTTCCGGGTCCAGCATTATAGGCTGCGATAATTGCTGTACGTTTACCTTCGAACTGACGGGATAAAGTTGAAAGATACCATGTACCCAGTTCAATATTAGCCGAAGGCTCATGCTTGAGTTCTTCCATAGATACGTTTGGAAGCTTGGCCTTTTCCAGCGCCCACTTCGCGGTATCCGGCATAAGCTGCATCAGCCCTAGTGCGCCTTTTTTGGATTCTCGTCCAGTTTTGAAGTTCGTTTCTACACGAATAATCGCGGTTACAAGAAACGGGTCTATCTCATAAGTGATGCTGTGCTTGCGAATCTCATCTTTAAAATGGATGGGATAAAACCACGACATCCAGTTAGTACTCAGAAACAATATTGCCGTAAAACCCACAAATAGCAGAAGCAGTACTCTTTTTTTACGTAGCCATTTCATGATAAACCCAGCCTGTCCCAAAAAACAGCAACCTGTTGCTCAGTGTACGCAAGATCGCCACTGTTGTCGATGATGTAGTCCGCTTTATTACGTTTCTGCTCAATATCCATCTGTGCATTCAATCGCGCTTCTGCTTCTTCTAAAGAGAGCCTATTACGTTCGATTAATCGAGCAATTTGCATTTCACGGGGAACGTAGACTACTACAATCTCATGGAACAGGGTCTCAAGCCCTGATTCAAAAAGAAGCGGAATATCCACAATAATAAGCCGCTTCGGCTCTTCCTGCTCCATGCTGTACATACGGTCTTTGATTTCCTGCCGGATAGCAGGATGCGTCAAATTGTTCAAGGTTTGTAGGGCCACAGGATCTTGAAAGACGATTTCACCTAATTTGGCCCTATTCAGTGTTCCATCCGGAAAAAGGATCTCTTTTCCGAATTGCTTAGCAGCAGCCGCCAACACTTCATGCCCGGGAAGCATAACTTCTCTGGCGATCACATCGGCATCAACCAGCCTCGCTCCCTTGTTCACAAGCAGTGCAGACACTGTGCTTTTTCCGGATGCGATTCCTCCGGTTAAGCCTATAATCATGTACTCACCTCATAATAGCTTCAGTATTCCCATTGCAATTAATAATAACGCTGGTAATGCGGCAGCATGCTTCATCCAGTAGTTCCCGGCAAATCTAAGTCCTGTCTTCATACCCAGCAATAGAAATGTACCACTAAACAAAGCTATTGTAAGTGATGTCCATATCGGATTGAAGCCAAGCAGCGCTGCGCCAAGTCCAGCCCCAAAAGCATCCAGAGAGAGCGCAATCCCCAGTATCATCGCTTCCATCGAAGAGATGCTTCCTGAGGCATCCATATCCGCAGAAGACGGGGTACGCAAGATCTGTACTACAATCCCCAAACGGCGAAGCTCAAGTGAAAAAACAGCTGATTTCAACGGTTCATCATTCATAACAGGTTCTGTACCCGCTTCAGAATCAGCAGCTACCTCTGCCCAAGCCTGCTCGGATAATGAGCCCTTATCTACCGTTTCAGCTTTACGTCCGCCATCTGCATCTTTCTCTTTCTGCATCAGCATCTGAACAAGCGACCAGCATCCCATTAGCACAAGTATAACCGCACCAACTATAGAAGCTGCATTCGGAGACACTACCTTGGCAAGCAAAACCCCAACCTGCATCGATACACAGATAACTACCCCCGAACAGAGCGAGATAATCAGAACGGAGAGCAGTGGTATTTTCATTTTACGCAGCCCATATGTAATTCCTACACCAAAACCATCCAAACTCAAGGCAAACGCTAGCAATAGCAGTGAAAATAATGGGCTGAGCACCCGCAATCCCTCCTGTGAAGAACCGGAAAACTGAAATTTTATCGTTTCAGCTTCCGTTCTCTATTAAGCATTCTTCACACAGTATATGGGCGGGACAAGTAGTGGGTGCCAACCTTATTATTTCAACAAATTCAGTGAACAGTCGGACGCTGGCAATTTGGACAATAATGCGTGCCACGACCGCCTACAACCGTCTTCTCAATCATCGTTCCGCAGTTACTACACGGCTGATCCTTACGACCGTAAATCAATAGCTGCTGCTGATACGTACCGCTCTCACCTTGGCCATTAACATATGACTTAACAGATGAACCTCCGGCGTTAACCGCTTCGGCCAGCGTGCTTACAATAGCATGATGCAGCTTGTCCAATTGATTGTCCGTGAGCGCTTTGGCGCTGTCTTCAGGATGGATACCCGCACGGTGCAACGACTCATCTACATAAATATTGCCGATGCCGACGATATATTCCTGATTAAGCAGCAGCGATTTAATTTTGGTGCTTTTACCGGACACGATCTGCTTAAACCTCTCCCGTGTAAAAGAAGGCTCCAGCGGCTCCTGCCCCAGCTTATTTAAAGGCGGCAGCTGAAGATCTTCTCCCATCTGAAAAAGATGCATTGTCCCGAATTGGCGAACATCCGTGTAACGCAGCTCAGTTCCATCCGTAAAATGAAAAATCACATGTGTATGCTTGTCCAGTGGGTCATCATTTGAAAAAAGTCCGTAACGGCCTTCCATCCGTAAATGTGACACAAGCACCAGACCATCCAGCACAATACGCAAAAACTTTCCTCTTCGTTCAACTTTTACAATGCTATGACCTGCCAGCAGGTGGGCAAAAGCCTGAATATCATCCGGACGCTGAATAATCCGCGCCAACCGGACGGTTACATTCTCTATCTGCTTTCCATTAACTAACTCATTAAGTGTTCTCTTGACTGTCTCTACTTCCGGTAATTCCGGCATGATGTCTTCACCTCAACTACATTATAGCTGATATGCACACCTTAAAGGGAGTCTATTTCGCCTCGTACCAGTTACTTCCAAAGCTGACCTCTGCCTTAAGCGGCACAGATAACTTTAGGGCTCCACCCATTACTTCCGGCAAAAGCGTCTTCATAAGCTCCATTTCATCCTCTGGCACCTCGAATACAAGCTCATCGTGTACTTGAAGCAGCATACGGCTCTTAAGCCCACGATCAAATAACGCCTTGTCCATATGCACCATCGCCAGCTTGATTATATCCGCTGCTGTTCCCTGTATAGGTGTATTCATTGCTGTCCGCTCCGCAAAAGAGCGCAGATTAAAGTTCTTCGCATTAATCTCCGGCAGATAACGGCGACGTTCGAGCAATGTGGTCACATAACCATACTTCCGTGCCTCCACTACAATATCGTCCATATAGCGGCGTACACCCTGATAAACCTCAAAATATTGCTCAATAAATTGCGCGGCTTCCTTACGCGGAATATTCAGATTCTGCGAGAGACCGTAATCACTGATCCCGTAGACGATCCCAAAGTTAACGGCTTTTGCGGCACGGCGCATATTACTGTCCACCTGTTCTGCGGTCACACCGAACACATCCATCGCTGTCTTCGTGTGAATATCCATATCATGCAGAAAGGCTTCCTTCATCCGCTCATCGCCGGAAATATGTGCCAGCACACGCAGTTCGATCTGCGAATAGTCGGCTGCCAGGATGGACCAGCCCGGTTCGGACGGAACGAATACCTTGCGGATTTTGCGTCCTTCCTCTAGACGAATCGGGATATTTTGCAAGTTCGGGAATTGGCTGCTAAGCCGTCCTGTAGCGGCAATTGTCTGCCGATAGAATGTATGCACCTTCCCTGTGTTCGGGGAAATTTCTTTAAGCAGCCCCTCTACGTAGGTAGATTGCAGCTTTGCAATTGTGCGATATTGCAGAATCAAACGCACCACATCGTGGTATGGCGCCAGTTTCTCAAGCACTTCGGCATCCGTGGAATAACCCGTCTTCGTCTTCTTGACGACAGGCAGACCTAGCTTTACAAACAAGATTTCACCCAGCTGCTTTGGTGAGTTCAAATTAAACTCAGTGCCACAAATCTCGTATATTTCACTGACCAATTTAGAAATTTGCGCCTCGAATTCTTTTCCAAGCTCTTTAAGATCACCAGCATTGACTGCAATCCCCTGTTTCTCCATATCCGCCAAAATCCGTGACAAAGGCATTTCCAGATCCTCGAATAGCCCTGTCATTGCGGTCTCCACCAGCTCCTGCTGTTGCTTCTGTGCGATTCCAAGAACCGTTGCACTCTTTCGTGCAACGTGATTTCCTAAAACTTCAAGCTCAGGGATTTTGTATTTGGCACCTTTACCAAATACCTCTTCATCAGGAGAGAGCCGCGGCAAGCCGTATTTAGCAGTGAGATCATTTAGATTCTGATTAGCCTCCGTAGGATCAAGCAAATAAGCCGCCAGCTGCACATCATGGGCTGCACCTGCAAAAGCAATTCCCTGCCAGTGTAGAGCCAAATCAGCGCGGTGAAGATCATATCCACTTTTCGGAGCCTTTTCATCTCCTAGCCAATCACGCAGCTTCGCAGCGGCCGGTTTATGCAGTAATTCAAACGGCACATAGTAATGCCGCTCCAGAGAGGACAATCCTATTCCGATTACCTCGGCACGATGCGGATTATCTCCATACGATTCCACATGCAGCGCCGAAATACCAGCCAGGGCTTCACTGAGCTCCTTAAGTTCTTCTTCACTTACGATCGTAATATCAAGTGCCGCAGCTTCTACTTCAGCTGCACTCTCCTCACCCTCGGTAACAGGAGCATAAGCACTAAGCGACAAACGTTCCAACAATGATTTAAATTCCAGCTTGGCAAGCGCTGGTCCGGCTGTATCCGCTGAAATTCCATTAAAGACCATGTCTTCCCACGAATGCTCAAGCGGTACTTCACGATAGATGGTCGCTAATTTTTTGCTCATCACCGCATCTTCCGCATGGGTTTCCAGTTTCTCTTTCATTTTACCCTTTAGCTCACCGGTTCCAGCTAAGACACCTTCCACTGATCCAAATTGATGCAGCAGCTTCAAAGCTGTCTTCTCACCTACGCCGGGTACTCCCGGGATGTTATCACTTGCATCGCCCATCAGCCCTTTAAGATCAATGATCTGCTCAGGGGTTAGGTCATATTTCTCCCGGATTTGTTCCGGCCCATAAAGCTCAACTTCGGTGACCCCTTTGCGGATTAAAGCAACGGTCGTATGTTCAGAGGCCAGCTGCAACATATCCTTGTCTCCCGACACGATCATAACCTGCCGTCCCGCTTCATCCGCCTGGCGTGAAATGGTGCCAATAATATCATCAGCCTCATAATTGCCAATTTCAAACTGCGGTACACCTAAATTAGTCAGCAATTCCTTCAACAAAGGGAACTGCTCGGAGAGTTCCGGCGGTGTTTTTTGCCGGCCGCCCTTATAATCTTGATAACCTTCATGCCGAAAAGTAACTTTCCCTGCATCGAAAGCGACAATCATATGTGTCGGTTTATGTTCTTCGATTAAACGAAGCAGCATCGTTGTAAATCCGTACACCGCATTTGTCTGTTGCCCTGCTGTATTCGTCAGCGGGGGCATCGCAAAAAAAGCACGGTAAATAATATTGTTTCCATCTATAAGTATCAACTTGTCCATAGTGCACCTCGCCTTTTTCATGCTTACTCCTTACATCTTACCATATGCCCTGTACAAGTAGAAACGGCTTTACCAACCTAAACAGTGGGATAAGCTGATATGTTAAGGATATACAACAAGTAGCCGCCCTTTTAAAAGGGCGGCTACTTAGTTTAACTAAAGATATAACAAAAGCTGTGTAAGTGCAAATTACTGATTCAAGTCCGGACGGCTGCCTGTGACCAGATAAACAACACTCTCACCAATGTTAGTCGCATGATCGGCAATCCGTTCAATATAACGGCCTACCAGCGTTAATAACATAGCTTGGGATACAGAATCCGGTTTTGCCACCATATAACTATATAGCTCATTGATCATCGAACCATATAATTGATCGACCTGATCATCATCTTGTGCCATTCTATAAGCCAGATCCGTGTTCTCATCCAGATAAGACTGGATAGCCTCATCAATCATGGTCGTCACAATTTCCGCCATACGTGGAATGTCTACAAGCGGCTTGATCAGCTGCTGTCCATGGATGCGCATAGTTGCTTTCGCAACATCAATAGCCAAGTCACCCATACGTTCCAAATCGCTAGATATTTTGAAAGCAACGATAATGCGGCGCAAATCTTTTGCTACAGGCTGCTGTGTAATAATTAGCCGTGAGCCAATTTCCATGATTTTATCTTCCATGGCATTCAGCTGCAAATCTGCTTTAATGATTTCCTGAGCGCGCACAGTATCAAGATTCTGTAAAGCAACAATTGCTCCACCAAGAGCATCTATTACATGTTCACCCATCTGCTGCAGCAGACTGCGCAGCTCTTCCAAATCTTTATCAAATTCTTTTCTGCGAATCATAGTAAGAGCGATCCTCCTCATTAATGTATGGTCAGCTTGCCATTTCCAAGGACGAGCGCCCTTGTAGCCCGTATCAGCCGAAACGTCCAGAAATATAATCTTCGGTGCGGGAATCCTTAGGAGTAGAGAACAACACCTCTGTATCCGCCGCCTCTACAATTACACCATTCAAGAAAAACACGGTTCGACCAGATACACGTGCCGCCTGATGCATGTTATGAGTAACCATAACGATTGTATACTTACTTCTTAATTCCTGTACAAGCTCCTCTATCTTGAGCGTAGACACAGGATCAAGTGCAGACGTTGCCTCATCCATGAGCAGAATATCCGGCTGTACTGCCAAAGCTCGGGCAATACACAGCCGTTGCTGCTGTCCGCCGGACAAGCTAAGGGCAGATTTTTTCAGAAAATCTTTAACTTCCTCCCACAGCGCGGAATGACGCAGACTTTGCTCTACAATCTCATCCAGTTCGCTCTTTGAACGAATGCCGTGCAGGCGAGGACCATAAGCTACATTGTCGTAAATCGACTTCGGAAAAGGATTGGGCTGTTGGAATACCATGCCCACCTGCTTACGCAGGCTTTCTACCTCTACCTCGTCACTATAAATATTTTTGCCGCCGATGTTTACAGTTCCTTCAATACGTGTACCAGGAATCATATCATTCATACGATTCAGCGTGCGCAACAGAGTGGATTTTCCGCAACCGGAAGGTCCAATAAAAGCAGTAACCTGTTTCTCCGGAATTTGCAGATTCACATTCTTCAGTGCGTGAAATGACTCATAGTAGAGATCAAGTTTCTCTATGTCAATGATGGATTTCATTAGTATTTACGTCTCCTTCTCATCATCTTCGTTCTCCATAATAAGCTTTTAATGTAAATACAGTTGGAGAGAAATGTTAACGCAATGTAAAATTGGTGAAGATGAATTAGTCCACGTGATAGTATTCCCTACAATTCGGCGTGTAATCTCACCTGAATCTTGTTTATGAACGGGATAAAGAAGAAAACTCCAGTCATGCTAAATGACCGGAGCTCTCTTTTTGTTAACAACTAATTTATAACCTACACCTCGAATGGAATCGATATGGACGGATTCTGGATCTAGCTCAAGCTTTTTACGAAGTGAACTTACGTGCACATCAACGGTGCGCTGTCCACCAATATAATCAAAGCCCCATACAGCGTTCATAAGATCATCTCTTGTCAGCACTACCCCTGGTTTACGAGCCAAATATAACAATACCTCGAACTCTTTCGGTCGCAGGTTAATGCTATGTCCACCTAAGGAAACTTCATACCGCTCAGGATAGATTTCTAGTTGTCCCAGAATGATCGTAGAAGCAGATATAGGTGTCTCTTGTGGAGCCTCCTCAGCAAGACCGGAAATCCGCCGCAATACAGCGCTCACTCTTGCAAGCAATTCGGATACCCCAAAAGGTTTGGTTATATAATCATCAGCACCGGATTTCAGCCCTCTAACCACATCTTCTTCAGCATTTTTAGCAGTCAATACGATAATAGGTGTGCGGATACCTTGTCCACGCAATTTATCAAGGATGTCAATGCCATTCATTCCTGGCAGCATCAGATCCAATACGATCAAGTCAAAAGGTTCCCTCGTCGCACGATCATATCCTGCCGTTCCATGATCCTCTACCGTCACCTCGTAACCTTCCTGCGTTAAGTTATAGGACAGCAGCCGGGCTAGTGTCGGTTCGTCTTCAATGACAAGCAATCGTTGAGCCATAGGTTCCCCCGTCTTCCATATAGTTTGATTTTTACAAAACAGCAACAAAACCATCATATCACCGTAATGTTAACTTAGTGTAAAATTAAAAAAGTGAATTTACAAAAATCTAATCGGTCTTTTCTTCCTGCAGCAAAGGCAATTCAATCACAAAGGAACTGCCGATTCCCAGATCACTTTCAACTGAAATCACTCCATGGTGCATATCTACCAAATGCTTTACAATAGACAGCCCCAATCCCGTTCCGCCGGAGCTTCTGGATCTTGCCTTATCCACCCGGTAAAAACGTTCAAAAATACGCGGAAGATCTTTTTTAGGAATCCCCATACCTGTATCGCTAACAGTAAATTGAACATTTTCGGAGCCGTCTGGTTTCAGTAGACTCTTAACGTAGACCTTTACGTTTCCGCCTTCATGTGTGTAATTAATCGCATTAGAGAACAGATTCATAAAGATTTGACGCAGCTTATCCTCATCCGCCTCAATGAATAGCTCCTCAGGAACCTCTACATTAAGACTAATGTTTTTCTTCTCAGCGACTTTACTGATGGTTCCCAGCACGGAATCAAAGAATTCAATGATATGAACCGGTGAGCAATCGAGCTGCACCCGTTTAGATTCGATTTTAGATAATTCCAGAATATCTCCAATCAAGCGATTTAAACGCTCATTCTCATCATAAATAATTTGCAGGAAGGATCTCGCCGTCTTCTCATCTTTAACTCCGCCTCCCAGTAAGGTCTCGGCAAACCCTTTGACCGCTGCAACCGGAGTCTTGAGTTCATGTGATACATTAGCTACAAATTCACTACGCATCCGCTCCAAACGGCGAATTTCCGTAACCTCTTGCAATAGGAAAAGCATACCTCTGTACGTACCATCCTGGATCATCGGAACCGCGTCCATCCGTACAATTCGCTCTCTTGGGTTATAAATACTTCGTTCTTCATGAATCGGCTCCCGGCTTAACACCCCTTCTTCAAGCAGACGGGTTAGCTCATAATGCCGTTTTAACTCTTTGTACGAATGACCCGCCATTTCACCGTTACTGACATCAAGCATTCGCTCTGAAGCTCGATTAAGCAGCGCAATCTCTTCTTCCGCATTGATCATTATGATGCCGCCAGTCATATTATCCAGCACGCTTTGCAGCAGATCCTCATTATCACGAATCGTCTTAAGCTGGTCTTGAAGACTGTCTGCCATCGCATTAATCGCTGTAGCCAGCTGTCCAACTTCATCTTTACGCTTCAAATGAACTCTGGCATCATAATCCAGATCGGTAATCCGCCGGGCGACTCTTGTGATTTGCTCCAGCGGGGAAGTCATGCTTGAAGCTACTTTATAGCTCACAATAGTTGCTGACAAGAACAAGATAATTAGACCTGCAGCCATGATCATCCAAGCATGCTTAAGACCTTGCGTTACAGCATCAAGTCCCATTGAGACCCGAATATAGCCGTCAAATCCCTGATCAGAAGTTACCTTTCCAGCCACATATAACATCTCATGCTTTAGAGTTTCGCTGTAACGGATTGCCCGTCCAGTTCCCTCTTTCGCAGCCCCTATCTCTTCTTCACGATTGGAGTGGTTGTCCATTTCCAAGGGGTTTTTCTCAGAATCGCCAATTACTTTACCCGACTTTGTAATAAACGTTATCCGAGAATCTAAAAGTTTAGAAATATGCTCCGCCTGTTCAGTGTAATACGGGATCGCATTCGAAGAATTCATATCAACAAATTCCAGTGTGCCTGAGAGCAAGCTTATTTCCCGGGACATATTCTCTTCCAGAGCAGTTATATGGGAGCTCTTAAACAGATGAGCCATCGTAAATCCAGTACCAATCATGGAAATACCGATTAAGGCCATAAGTATAAACGTAAGACGAGCGCGAAACGGTTTCATCTGAAATTTGCCTCTCCCTTTATCATTGTATCTTTTATCCTAACTTCATTTTCTTCAAAATACCAGTACGACTATGACCGTGACATAAGCCCCCCAGAGTAGATTATATAAAAATAACAGCCCGAGTTGATTAACTCTGGACTGTTACTTTGTATTACTTTTGTAAAAACACATGAGTTTATTCTGTACGGGTGGCAAGAAACCACTGATTACCCTGACGGTCTCTAACCCCTGCTCCTCTTTCTCCATAGGATTTATCCAGTGGTTCTTCAATAATAGAAGCCCCGGCATCCAGGCACTTGCGGTAGGTCTCATCAACATTTCTTACATAAAGATGAATGGCAAGCTGTACCGGTGAATACTTTTCATTCGCTTCGGAAATCTCAATGATGGAATCACCGATTCTGACCTCGGCATGCCTAATCCTTCCCTCATCATTTCGCAGCATATCAATAATTTTGGCATCAAAGCAGTGCACAACAAAATCTATCAATTGGTCTGCATCTTCCGCAATAAAATACGGCGTAACGTTAAGAAACCCATTTCTAATATAATGTGGTGCCATTCGTTGTCCTCCTTTAGACAGGTAAAAACGCCTTCGGCGTTCCTTAAGGATCATTTATAGTCTGGACATATAAATCCTTATAATTTGATTAAAACCCATGGAAAAGCCATTCAGAGAATCTGCCCTCCTCATGACTTATCCACCGGTTGTAACCCCATTTATTTAAACACTGGCTCCTTGAATTGAGTCAATTTAGCTGCAGAATCTTTTTCCACATCCGCATGCAGACTGTTGCCGTGAGCATCCATCGTCACAATCGCTGCAAAACCCTCCACATCGAGATGCCACATCGCCTCAGGAATACCAAATTCCATAAAATCAACAGCGTTGACCTTCTTAATACACTCAGCATAATACTGGGCGGCTCCACCAATCGCATTGAGGTATACCCCGCCGTGCTCCTGCAACGCTTTTAACGTTTTTGGACCCATACCACCTTTTCCGATGACTGCACGGATTCCAAATTTTTTGATGATATCGCCTTGATAAGGCTCTTCACGAATGCTCGTAGTTGGGCCCGCAGCTTTTACATGCCAGCCTTCCTCATCTTTCATCATCACAGGACCACAATGATAAATCACAGCCCCTTCCAGATCTACCGGAGACTCATGATCCATTAAATATTTGTGCAAAGCATCACGGCCTGTATGCATTTCACCGGATAAAATAACCACGTCTCCAACACGCAGACTACGGATATCCTCTTCACTTATCGGCGTTGTAAGACGTACTTCCCGCGACTCAGAGGCCGGGCTGTTAGCTCCCTCAGCAACTACTGCTTCAGATTCATGTGCCCCTTCATCATCTACAGATATCCCTGTACCACTCTCATACAACCAATCCTCTATATTGCCTGTGGATGGATCAACCAGCACCCCTTGGCGGCGGAAGGCCCAACAGTTATAAGCAACGGATACGAAAAAGCTAGCTGGCAGACGATTCATTACGCCAACCTTACAGCCCAGCAGCGATACTTCACCACCAAAGCCCATCGTGCCAATTCCAAGCTTGTTAGCATTCTCCATAATATAGTCTTCCAGCTTACTAAGGTCTTCTATTGGATTAACATCCTCCACTTTGCGGAACAGCTGCTTCTTAGCCAGCTCGTAGCCAGTCGTACGGTCACCGCCGATACCCACGCCAATAAAACCGGCACTACAGCCCTGTCCCTGCGCCTGATATACCGCGTGTAAAATACATTTACGGATTCCGTCCAG
The DNA here is from genome assembly GCF_037963265.1 of Paenibacillus sp. FSL H7-0943. Taxonomy (NCBI): domain Bacteria; kingdom Bacillati; phylum Bacillota; class Bacilli; order Caryophanales; family Paenibacillaceae; genus Paenibacillus; species Paenibacillus sp. FSL H7-0943. The sequence goes on along the minus strand of NZ_CP150148.1, from coordinate 2,171,187 downwards.
ATCCCGGCCCGCTTTGCCGAGTCCTTCTAATTCTGCCGGGAGACTGTATTGAATATTTTTATTCTCGCAGCCTCCACCCTTCAGAATAAGTCTAACGTCTATTTTATCCTCTTCCCATTGTTCGAAATGAATGACTGGTGTGCCTGCACCCAAGTTATCTCCGCTATTCTCACCTGTTAATGAATCTACAGAATTGGGACGAAGTTTACCATTCTTGGTCGCTCGTACAATGGCATTATGAATATCTTTTTTCATCTCAATCTGATTGATTCCCACAGGGGTGTGAATGATAAATGTAGGCATTCCCGTATCCTGACAGATCGGAGACACTTGCTGCTCAGCCATTCCGATATTTTGCGCAATCGTGGTTAAAGCAAGACCGGACCGGGTAGCCCTGTCTTCCAGCGCGCGACCTTTTGCAACTGCCCGGCGTACATCTCCCGGCAAATTCGTGGAAGTTTCTACGATAAGGTTATAAATACTGTCTTCAAAATGCTGCATCTTCATTCAAGCTCCTCTCGGCAGTTCCAGGTTATCTAAAGTTTGATACAATTAGTATAATAATATCATACCTAGCACCGCATGAAAGGGGTTACTTTAAAATTGAGCTACCATTTTTCTGCCTATCTATATCGTCTTCAGTATATTCAGCGCTGGAGCTTGATGCGCAGCACCGCACCGGAGAACGTCGCTGAGCATTCTTTTCATGTTGCATTGCTCACACATATGCTCTGTTCCATCGGTAATGTTCATTTTGGACGTTCACTAAACGCGGAACGAGCAGCAACCATAGCTCTGTTCCATGATGCCAGCGAAGTGTTCACAGGTGACATCGCCACGCCGGTAAAATACAACAATCCTCGCTTGCTCACCAGCTTCCGCGAAATGGAGAAAGTTGCGGCTGATCGCTTAACTGGAATGATTCCATCAGAGCTGAAAAGCATCTACACTCAGCTTATACGACCGGAAGACAGCCCTCCCGATTCGGAGGACATTCTGCTGCACAGCTATGTGAAAGCCGCTGATCGGCTGGATGCTTATTTGAAATGCGTATGGGAAGTTGCTGCAGGAAACCGAGAATTCGCCGCCGCGAAGGAGCAGACAGCAGCAAAACTTCGTGGGTTTGGCCTGCAGGAAGTGGATTATTTTCTGACTCATATGGCACCGAGTTTCGAAATGTCTCTCGATGAGCTCTCTGCCGGAAACTAAACACCCTCTATACAATAAAAAATGGACCTCCGCATAAATCTCGCAGGGGTCCATTTAGTGATTAATAATTGATAATACAAGCGTTCGTTGCTGATTCGGTCAGGATATCCCAGTCTTTAAAAATGGGCTGCAAACCCTTCGTATATAGCATTTCCGTAATCTCCTGCACACTACGGCTATCGGATATTTCGAATTGCGGAGTTCCCCCTGCATTAGTGTGACCGCCCACCTCAGTAGTGACCCCGGCTGACATCTTAGTTATTCCTAGATGAATTAAATGATCGCGTAGAGAGGCAGGCTCTCTTGTAGATAAAGTAATGCCCGAACGGGGTAAAAATAACCGGTATGCCAAAATAATCTGCACTAGCGATCGGTCGGTAACATCACACTCCGGGTTAAATTCCCCTAAATAAGGCCGAAACCGTGGAGGTGACAGACTGATCTCGCAATCTGGATACCGATCCTGCAAATAGCGGGCATGCATGGCACTTTGGAATGCCTCTTGCCGCCAATCATACATCCCGAGCAACGTACCAATATTCACAGAACGAAAACCTGCCTGACAGCCGCGTTCAGGTGCATCCAGGCGATTCCGGTAGTTTCTTTTAGGCCCTTTAACATGCAGCTTTCTGTAAGTCTCCTGGTGGTACACCTCTTGGTATAGTGTTAATCCATCCACCCCTGCTTGAAGAAGCTCTTTATATTCTGCAGTTGATAGAGGATTTATCTCAATACTGACGGAGGAAAAAAATTCTCTAAGTACAACTACACAATCCTTAATATATGAGACAGGATTCTCCCGGCGCGATTCACCAGTCAAAATGAGGATATGCCGCAGACCTGTAGCTGCAATCTTCTCAGCCTCCCTGCGGACCTCCTCCAAGGACAGCTTTTTGCGCGGAAAATCATAAATGGAGCTGAAGCTGCAGTAGGTACAATGATTCACACAAAAATCCGCAAGATACATCGGTGTGAACAGCTGCATCGAATAACCAAAATGTGCACGGGTCAGTCGCTGTGCAGCCAACGCCATCTCCTCTAGCAGCGGCGTTGCTGCCGGAGAAAGCAATGCCAGCAAATCATTTTCGTTCAGCTTGTCTTTTCCAAGCGCCCGCTTAACGTCATCCTCCCGGAACTCCTTCCACAGCTGCTCATAAGGATACTGCTCCAAGCGGGCCAGTGTGTCAAAAAAGCTCATGCTAATGTTCCCTCCTTTCGTGACCTATCAAATTCAGTTCAAAAATCCAGTCAACGGTGACGAAGCAAAAGCAACTTCTTCTACAGGACCCAGTCCTGCCAAATAAGCTTTGCGGCCAGCGGATATCGCCTCGCGGAACGCTTCCGCCATGACGAGCGGATTACGTGCCGTTGCGATAGCCGTATTAAGCAGAACAGCAGCGGCCCCCATCTCCATTGCTTCCGCCGCTTCCGAGGGCTTGCCAATCCCGGCGTCTACAATAATCGGCAAATTCACTTCTTCAATAAGAATACGCACAAGCTCCTTGGTGCGCAGGCCGCGATTCGTCCCGATCGGCGCACCAAGCGGCATCACAGCAGCAGCACCGGCATCTCTCAGACGTAAAGCAGCCGAAAGGTCCGGACTCATATATGGCAATACTACAAAACCCTCCGCTGCTAAAATCTCTGTAGCTCGTATGGTCTCCAGATTATCTGGAAGCAGGTATTTCTGATCATTGATCACTTCGATCTTGACCCAGTTCCCCAGTCCCGCAGCTCTTGCTAATCTTGCAATACGGACTGCCTCTTCCGCTGTACGCGCTCCTGAGGTATTAGGCAGAAGAGTCATGTGGCCGGGAATGTGGTTCATGATATTTTCTGCTCCACCTTGCGGGTCCACTCGGCGAAGCGCTACAGTAATCACCTGAGAACCAGAGCTTGCGATCACTTCGGGGATCAACGTATTCCGGCTATATTTTCCGGTTCCGATAAATAATCTACTGGTTAATTCGATGCCGCCAATATGTAACGGGTCATGCATGAAATTACCTCCCTTTGGTTCTTATAAATTTCTCAAAATTCTATACCGCTCCATCTCAACCCCCACCAACAAAGTGCACCAGTTCCAAACGATCATCCTCGCTCAGAGCAGTACTTTCATAATTCTCCTTACTGACAATTTCTCCATTCAGCTCAATGATCATCAGACGACCTGACCACTCAGGAAGACTGATCAAATCAGCTATAGTTTGAATACCACCAGAACACTCTGCGGATTTCCCGTTAATCAACAGCTTCATTCTGAATCACCCCCTTCGCCCGTGCTGTTACCTCCAGGCTATGAATGAACCGCCTTATGAATAGCTTTGGCGGCCTCATAAGGATCATCCGCTCCGCAAATACCGGACATCACAGCAACTCCTGCCGCACCTTTCCTGATGATCTGCGCCGCATTAGCGGGGCTAATTCCGCCAATCGCAATTACAGGAATAGAGCTGGTCTTCACCGTTTCTGCAAGCAGCTCTAACCCACGTGCGGGCAGCCCTAACTTGCTATCCGAGGGAAATACATGACCAAACAAGCAATAATCAGCTCCCTGCTCTGAGGCATTCGCCGCTTCTTCCGGAGAATGAACCGATCTCCCCAGCCGAAGCTGAGGTGCAATTCGCCGGGCTGTAACCGGACTCAGACTGTGCCAAGCCAACTGAACCCCCGCGGCACCAGCTGCCAAGGCTACATCGATCCGGTCGTTGATTATCAGTTTGGTAGCGGGCATACCGGCAGCCAACAGCTCCTGTGCCGCAGCGAGTAGTTCGCGTGCAGGACATTGCTTATCTCTCAGGTGAATATAATCGACCCATATCTGCACCGTGACAGCTAGTTCAACAAAATGTCTCAGTTGCAGCTTGCCGTCTGATATTAGATGGATCTCAGCTTGCAATATCACGATCTCCTTTCTCACTTCCCTATAGGTCAGTAAAAAACAAAAAAACTGCCCCCCGTAAGGAAGGCAGTCAGAATCTGTATATAGACGGCACTACAAATAGCCCGACAACAGAAATTCGTTCTCCACTTCCCTACGCTGGTCTTAACCAGATCAGGTTCAAAGGGTCCGGAAATCCATTCCGTCTCAGCCAATCGGCACCCCTAGTGACATAAATATACAATTTTAAAATGCTAACGTGGTTTATAGTAACATATTTTTTTATTGAAATACACCCATTTATTCACATTAGCTGTACTGATCTAACCGTTTACTACCTCGCCACCATTTACATGAATAACCTGTCCAGTCACATAACTGGAATCGTCAGAGGCCAGATATACATAGGCTGGTGCCAGCTCTTCTGGTTGTCCAGGCCGTTTCATAGGCTGTGTACCTCCAAACTCGCTAACCTGTTTTGCATCAAAGGTAGAGGGAATCAGCGGTGTCCAGATTGGACCTGGTGCAACACCGTTTACCCGTATGCCCTTCTCTGCCAGATTCGTGGACAAGGATCGTGTGAAGCTAAGAATAGCTCCTTTAGTTGATGAATAGTCCAGCAGCTGCGGGCTTCCGCGATAAGCGGTAATTGAAGTTGTATTTATAATTGTAGATCCTGCTTTTAAATGAGGCATAGCTGCTTTTGTTAAATAGAACATCGCAAATATATTCGTACGGAAAGTACGCTCAAGCTGCTCGGAAGTAATATCCTCGATCTTAGCTTGCGGATGTTGCTCTGCCGCGTTATTGATGAGAATATCAAGCTTTCCTAAGCCCTCCACCGTCTGTTTAATAAGATCCTTACAGAATTTCTCGTCACCGATATCACCTGGAATTAGGATACATTTGCGGCCTTCCTGCTCGACCTGACGTTTAGTTTCCTCTGCATCTGAGTGTTCATTAAGATATGAAATGACCACATCAGCGCCTTCTTTAGCAAAAAGCACAGCAACTGCACGCCCAATTCCGCTGTCTCCACCGGTAATTAACGCCGCCTTGTCTTGCAGTTTACCTGCTGATTTATAATTTGCCGGCTCGTATTTGGGCAGCGGCGTCATTTCACTCTCAATCCCTGGCTGATGATGCTGCTCCTGTGGGGGTAAGGTTTTTGTAGCTTGTTTATTGTTGCCTGACATCTTCCCTATCTCCTCTCGTTAAGCAAATTGATAGTTAACTGATCGTCTTAGGATGGCACAACTATGCACGTTTATACGCTGGGTTTGTCATTTTCTTAAATCGCTTTACGAATCTTACTTACCACAATGAAAGTAGAAATAAACAACCGTGAGAGATACACTGCTGTAAGTGGAGAGGAATTCACTGCATACAAATAGACACAGCATCGCTGCTGTGCCTTGAATTGTTCACCCTGACTATTTTGAGAAGAAACATGATTTTCTGCATTCACTTCATGTTCCAGCACCCACATAAAGTACAGAGCTTTGGCCGCTTTCTCCCGGGTCACTATAGCTTTAGGTTCTAGTTCTGTCCCATTGACCATTTCGCCTCTGGCAATCCCCACTTCAGATCTAATGAGTCCTAATTCATATGCACTTTTCACTTTTGAAATTAAATAAGGAGAAATGTCCGCTGTATCAACAAGCTGCGTCCAGGATACAAGAGGATAGTACATCGCACCTCTAGCTCCTGGCTCCAGATTCGAATCATAGCCAGGATCTCCTGGCACTACTGCTGTGCCGTTATAATCAGTCATGTACTTAGGTTTATTAGCAAACTTTATTTGGTAAACGTCATAGAGAATAGCACCCATCGTTTCACGTGACAGCTTACCTTTCGGATAATAGGCAAGATCTGATCTTTCCACTTTCATTAACTTAGAAATACTGCGTGTGAATTCAGCAACTGTCATCTCCGTATCCGGATTAAAATTCCCTTGACGGTCTTTGCCCATTACTCCCAGCTGGATTAATTTTTCAATTTGATTACGGTAATAAGCAGCTTCCCCAGTCGTCGTATCATTCGTTATTTCCGGAAAAATCTTACCCCAGTTCCCTGTTAGTGCCGCATGCTTAACGTTCCCTTTAAGGTAAGGAGTAATGGAGGCAGCAGTAGAATCGCCAGTAGCACCTTTCTTTACAAGCTCCGTGACAATCATCCGTGAAAATTGTTTGGAGAGCGCTTCTTTAAAATGAGTCCCATCGACTTTCTTTGAAGGATGCCCGTTAGCGTAACTTCCGTCATTTGTTTTGCCTGGCGTTTCTCCGGCTTCAATTGACATGAAGAGGGATGTTATTGCTTCTACACCGATCTCGTTATAATATTTCAGACTTTCCGAGTTAAGGTCAATAAGTGTAACTCCAGATTCATCTGCGACCCGTTTAAGAATATCTACAAACTTTCTTGATTTAAAAGAATTTTCATAGATATATCCCGGACTTGCATTCCCTTTAATTCTGGACATTGGGGTTACCAGTACTGGTATCATGCCCCGGGCTTGAATCGCAGGGAGATAGACTTCTTTAAGGTAATTTTCATACATTGCTTCTGTCGAACCTCTGCCGTAACGTCTGAACTCATCTGCGCTCTCATCATTGTGTCCGAATTGAATAAACACATAATCTCCAATGCTGCCATTCAGTAAAATGTCGTTCAGTCGACCTTCTGTATAGGCATTTTTAAACGAGCGTCCTCCCATGGAATAGTTAGTTACACTCAATTTATGTTGATTAAACATACTGCCAATAATCTGGCCCCAACCACTCATTGGTGCTTCGTCGAAGGTGTAGGACTTGACCGTGGAATCTCCAAGTATAAATAAATTCGGAAGAGCACCAACTGCTCTATGCTGTGGCAAAATCGGTTCCAGTATGATCTCCTCAATCCCCACAGCTGTGTTCACTTTGTTCGGTTCGATCTCAATATCTATATGGTCACGGCCGTTTACATACGTATAAGTCCACTCTTTCCCTTTGGCTACAGCCGTATGCTTGACGGGTACAAGCTTTGCAGCGTCCCAATGTCCACTTTTCAACAAGCGGCTGGTCTGCATTCCTGATACTGACACGATCCCATCCTCTGCGTCAGAAGTCGTTTTTACATATACGTTGTAGGTTCCAGGGGGAGCATCCATTCGAAACGCCATTCCGTAGTTGTTATAATTATCTTTCTCAGATTTAGGTTCAGCAAAAAAAATAGGTTCTGTGATGAAAAAACCTGTTCCATCGGATGTAATTGAGTCGGTGTGCACTTCTCTGGCGGGTAAAGCGTTGGTCTCTTGAACAAAACCATAACCTAAAGATGAGTCATACAATTGTGCACCGCGATTAGGATCATACCTAACGGATTGATATCCTGTTTTAACTTGGTTTGTAAAATTAAACTTGTATACGCTTGCAATTTGGGTTGGAGGCTGCCTCTCTGCCCCATCTTTTAATAGGGATGCCTCTGTTTTACCGTGAGTAAGAGTCAATGAAGCCATTAGTAAAGAAGATAAGATTAGTATATTCCTACACAACTTTCCCACTTCATTACACTTCCTTCCGTTTCTCGAAATACTTCCCTAGGTTCCTCCATTATCCCTGTTCTCTAAAGTGATTCAAATGATGATTTCATTCTTTTTTTTGACCTTTTGTAAAGAAAACTATGGAATGATCAACGGCTCGCACTGCAAAACGGTCATATGTATAGGTATCCTTGATATAATTAAGAACATCCCTATTGATCCTAAGGAGGAGAACTCCTATCGCTTACAAAGTCAGCTTTCCGAACATTATGAGTACACTGCAGCTGATCGGTGTTCATTATCGTGTAGCAGAACCTGGGTGGGCATACCCTGATCATCATCACAAAATCTTCGAACTATTGTATTGCTACGACGGCAACTCCCATCAATATGTAGAAGGAAGTTCCATTGCCTTTGGTAAAGGAGATTGGTTAATTATTCCACCTGGCTTACGTCATTATGTAGTTAATTCTGGCCTGAGCAACTATATCTACCTCTCCTTTCATTTCGATATTGACGATTTAAAGTTTCGTGATTGGTTTCAGTCTCAAGCTGTACAGAAATGGAATAACCAGCAAATGCAGCATTCGGGATTAAATCACCAACTGGAACATTTGGATGAATTTATTAAGAACAATATTCTCGCCACGACGGCCTCCACTGGATTTCCCGAGGAAATTGAAGAAATGATTCTTGTAAAAGAAAGGCTTCGTTTGCAAGCGATCATCCTGATGATTTTGACTGAACTCATTGATGTACAGCTCTCGAATTCGGAGAATTCCAACGCAGCGCGACAAGCAAACTCTTTGTACGAGGTGGAAACTGCTCATCAGATCGAAAAATATATTGCAGCCAATATTCATTTGCCGGAGCTCACGGTTAATTTGATTGCTGAGCAGCTTTGCTTAAGTCGGGTGCAGTGCCATAAGTTGTTTACAAAGGTATATAAGATATCTCCTAGGCAGTACATAACTAATCTAAGATTAAAGAAGTCAAAACATTTGCTGCTTCATACCGATTTAAAAATACAGATGATTTCTGAACAACTCGGGTTTGCTTCCCAGAGCCACTTCAGCCGACAATTCAAACGATGGACGGGTGTTTCTCCGTTAAATTACCGGCCGAAGTCTTATACGGATCCTATCAGGGATTAACGGAATGAAGATAAATTACCGGAACATACGAAAAACCCGCTCTCCATTACGGAGGCGGGTATAATTCGCTGTAAATTAAACTATGTCGTTAAACACCATAAAGAATACCATCAATAGCAATGACACCGTAAGCAGTGCACTAAGTGTGCGCAATTTGCCAGTCTCTGCGCTAACGTCGCGGTTCTCACGAATTCCAGCTGCTGCAAGACGCAAAGGCTTGCTCATAATACCGCCAAGCGCAAACATCGCTAGCAGTAACACAACAACAATAATCATCCACGCTACTGAATAATCACCTTTGGTCATCATGTAACCGCCTGTAAGGAGTTGGATCACCAATCCATACTGCGCAAAACGATTAAATCCGGTTACTGCACTTAACGTTCCTTCTTTAGCCCCAGACGACAGTTTCTCTGCACGTCCTAGGATAAAGGGTAGCACAAGGTAGAAGCCAAGTGCCAAGGTTCCGATCATATGTAAGAAAAACAAAACGTTCCAATCCATAACATATCTCCTCCGATTTAACTGTGATAATAGTTACATTTAATTATACCCATTATTGCTTAAGAAGAAAAGGAAACCCCCATTTTAAGTGAACAAAATGGGGGTTTCTTCATACCTCTGTCACAATCTATACAGTTAGCACAGCTGTTACGCTACGCACGGATTCAGCAGACTTATCTAAAGCCGCTTTTTCCTCAGCTGTAAGCTCCAGTTCAAAAATTTTCTCGATACCATTGGCACCAAGTAACGCCGGAACACCCATGAACAGGTTATCGTAGCCATATTCTCCTTCGAGCAAAGCGATAACCGGAATGATCCGTTTTTTGTCCTTCAAGATAGCTTCCGCCATCTGAACTAAAGAAGCCGCTGGTGCATAATAAGCACTACCATTCCCTAAGAGGTTAACAATCTCTCCGCCACCCACACGTGTACGTTGCACAATCTCATCAATACGCTCCGCAGATATCAATGTATCAATTGGAATGCCACCGACACTGGAATACCTTACGAGCGGTACCATATCATCGCCGTGTCCGCCTAATACGAAACCACGTACATCTTCAACAGATACCTTCAGCTCTTGTGCAATAAACGTGTTATAACGGGCTGTATCCAGCACTCCGGATTGTCCAATTACGCGACTCTTCGGAAAACCCAGCGCATTAAATGCCGCATAGGTCATAGCGTCAACTGGATTACTCAGAATGATTACGATGGAATCTGGTGCTACACGTTTTATGTTCTCGCATACCGACTTCACAATACCTGCATTGGTGTTCACGAGATCATCGCGACTCATTCCAGGTTTACGGGCAATCCCTGCAGTGATGATTACAATATCTGAATCCGCAGCATCTTCATAGCTTGAGGTTCCTGTAATTTGACTGTCAAATTTCTGTACAGGACCTGCTTCCAGCATATCTAGTGCCTTCCCCTTGGTTGTGTTCTCCATTTGTGGGATATCAAGCAGCACAACGTCACCAAGCTCCTTTTGAGCAAGCATAAGAGCTGTAGTAGCCCCAGTAAAACCGGCACCTACAACTGTAATTTTATAACGTTTGATTGCCAAGGATTCTCCTCCTAGAACGGTGTCGGTATAGCTTGTATTAGCTAAACTTCAATATATTCAGTTGGTTGAGCCAGCCTATCTTAGAGGTGGTTAATAATCTCGTCGGCAAATGCAGAGCATTTCAGTTCAGTTGCGCCTTCCATCAGGCGGGCAAAGTCATAAGTCACGGTTTTGTTATTAATAGCTGTTTCCATACCTTTATAAATCAGATCTGCTGCTTCCTGCCAACCCAGATGCTCCAGCAACATTACGCCGGACAGAATCACGGAACCAGGGTTCACAACATCTTTGTCTGCATATTTAGGTGCGGTGCCATGAGTGGCTTCAAAAATCGCATGTCCAGAAATATAGTTAATGTTCGCTCCAGGAGCGATACCGATACCGCCGATTTGCGCAGCAAGCGCGTCAGACAGGTAATCCCCGTTCAGGTTCAAGGTAGCAATAACATCAAAATCAGTCGGACGAGTCAGAACTTGTTGCAATGCGATATCCGCAATGGCATCCTTGATGATAATTTTGCCCGCAGCTTCAGCATCCTTCTGAGCAGCATTGGCAGCAGCTTCACCTTCACGTTCTTTAATCACATCGTATTGATTCCAAGTGAAGACCTTATCTCCGAACTCTTGCTCAGCAACTTCATAACCCCAGTTTTTGAAGGCACCTTCAGTGAACTTCATGATGTTTCCTTTGTGCACAAGCGTTACGCTCTTGCGTCCGTGTTTGATCGCATATTCAATAGCAGCGCGTACCAAACGTTTTGAACCTTCGGAGGATACTGGTTTGATACCAATACCAGAAGTTTCAGGGAAACGGATTTTGTTAACTCCCATCTCTTTTTGCAGGAATTCGATGACTTTCTTCACTTCAGCAGAACCTTCTTGATATTCAATCCCTGCATAAATATCCTCCGTATTCTCACGGAAAATAACCATATCCACCAACTCAGGACGTTTAACAGGAGAAGGAACCCCTTCGAAATAACGAACTGGACGCAGACATACGTACAAATCCAACTCTTGACGCAAAGCTACGTTCAATGAACGAATACCGCCTCCGATTGGAGTCGTAAGTGGACCTTTAATAGCTACAAAATATTCACGGATTGCCTCCAAAGTATCATTTGGCAGCCATTCGCCATATGTATTGAAGGCTTTTTCGCCAGCAAAAACTTCGTACCAAGCGATTTGCTTTGTGCCGCCATAAGCTTTAGTTACTGCTGCATCAAGTACGCGTTTGGAGGCCTTCCAAATATCACGGCCTGTGCCGTCACCCTCGATAAAAGGAATGATTGGATGATTAGGAACCTGCAGTTTACCATCTTTAATTGTGATTTGTTCGCCTTCTGTTGGCAGATCGAATTTTTCTAGTTTCAACATTTGAGTGTATTCCTCCTAAAGTTTTGTGGGATTTAATTTCTCATGGACAAGCCTCGAACAAAACTCTCTACGTATGAATATGCATTATTGCATATATTCTAGGGTTCATTCTACTAAACTTTAGGAGCAGCCCGCAAGGCTGCCCTTCTATCTTTCGTCTACTGGAACGTATTTCTGTTCAATCATACCTGTGTATTCTGCACGTGGCCGGATAATACGGTTATCTGTATATTGCTCCAGAATATGTGCAGTCCAGCCTGAAGTCCGGCTAATTGCAAAGATAGGAGTGAACAGCTCACGTTCAATACCCAGCTGTGTATAAACTGATGCCGAATAGAAATCAACATTCGGTTTAAGTCCCTTTTGTCCGGTAATCAATTCCTCGATATTTACGGACATATCATACAGCGTAGTATCATTTTTCATTGTGCCAAGTTCAAGTGACATTTTCATCAGGTGTTTAGCACGTGGATCACCATTTTTGTATACTCTATGGCCGAAGCCCATGATCTTCTCGCGGTTATCCAGCTTCTTACGAATATAAGGTTCAACCGCTTCCAAACTTCCGATCTCTTCAAGCATCTTCATAACGGCTTCATTCGCCCCACCGTGAAGTGGACCCTTTAGTGCGCCGATAGCGGAGGTCACGCCGGAATAAATATCGGACAAGGTTGCAACCGTAACTCTGCCTGCAAAAGTTGAAGCATTCAGCTCATGGTCCGCATGAAGCACAAGTGCGGTATCAAGCGCTTTAACAGATACACTGTCAGGCTCTTTTCCCCATAACATATACAGGAAGTTCTCGGCAATCGAGACGCCTTCTTTAGGAGCCACAGGTTCCAGACCTTTGCGAATACGCGATAGGGCCGCCACAACCGTCGGGAGCTGTGCCTGTAGTTTTACTGCTTTAATCTCGTTAGCTTCTCTACTCATATCGTCAGCCGCTTCATCATAGAGAGCAAGGCTTGATACAGCAGTCCGCAATGCTGCCATGGTGTTGGTGTCTTTTGGATAGAGCTTCATTTGCTCGATGACTGGCTCAGGAATCCGTGCGAAAGCACTGAAATCCCGTTTGAGCGCTTCCAGCTCTGGTGTTGTTGGTAGACTGCCAAACCACAATAAATAAGCGGTTTCTTCGAAGGTAGCATTTTCTGCGAGATCATCAATATCATAACCACGGTAAGTGAGTACCCCATCCACAATAGAGCTAATGGATGAAGTTGTTGCAACGATACCTTCCAAGCCTTTGGTAGCTGTCATAGCATATCTCTCCTTTGCCAACAAGGTATAAAAAGCATTCTCGGTTTCATGTAAACATTTCCAATTTAAAGCATTGAAAAATCTAAGGAGTGCAGTTCAAGGACATATCCGGCGAGGATGTTGTCTGACTTTCGTAATCGAATCTTTATTCATCATACTGGATTTTGTCGGTTATGTGAACAATGTGGAAGCTTTGCAGCGCATCAAATGATTTTATCACAGAGATAGAAAAAAACTTCTAAACCCTTGATTCACAGTTGAGATTTTAGTTTATAGCATCCGGTTCAGCCCAATATTTATCCCGTTTCCTAGTCTTTAAATAGGTTCTATGAATATATATGAAGACGAGCTTTTATTCCCCTGCATCCGCAGGAATGAAGGAGGTGTAGATCTTCGTATGGACCGATTAGCATTTAAAAGACTGCTGCGCGGCCTGTGGGTCGTTCTGGCTACCTCTATCCTCCTGCTGGCAATCTATTTATTGCTTCCGCTGTTATACCCCCTCCTGCTCGCTTGGTTGCTCGCTTATATCATGCATCCACTAGTGTTGATTCTTAAAGGCCTTAAGCTCCCAGCGTGGCTGGCGGTGTCGCTCTCGCTGCTATTTTACATAGGCGGAACCGCACTTGTACTGACCGCGATGATTACAAGGCTAGTGAAAGAATTGATCGTGCTGCTGCAGACCTTTAATCTTCATACGGACCAATGGAGAGAGCTTCTGCTGTCCTTGAGCCAGAATGCAAGCATACAGAATATCATTAACCAGATAAATCAGTTCTACCGCGACAATCCTGACTATCACGCCACCATTGACAGCAATATCAGCAGAACAACGGAAACCGTTGGTTACGCAGTTACGCAAGTGGTGACCGGATTTTTTAATGTGATTTTAAAGCTGATCTCCGCTCTACCCAGTATGGGTACAATTCTTATCGTGGTCGTTCTCGCTGCCTTTTTTATTAGTACTAGCTGGGAAAGACATAATGCCAAACTCACAGGCTGGCTGCCAGCCCCATTCTTAAAGCCGGTATCGGGTATCTGGCGGGATCTGCGAAAAGCTCTCTTCGGCTATCTCCGGGCTCAGCTAATCCTGATCTCCATTACAGCGGTCATTGTCGTGATCGGGTTGCTGCTCTTGGGTGTAAAATCTGCTTTCGCTATTGGCTTAATGATTGGTTTTGTGGATCTGTTGCCTTATTTAGGGGTTGGAATCGTAATGATTCCTTGGGCGTTATACTCTTACATGACAGACAATCTGGCACTGGGGATCGGACTTACTATCCTATATGCCGTTATCCTTGTAACCCGCCAAGTGCTTGAGCCGAAAGTGCTCGCCAGCAGCATTGGGCTTGATCCCCTTGCTATGCTGGTCGGCATGTTTGCAGGTTTGCAGCTGTTCGGTATGCTTGGGCTGATCATCGGTCCCGTTATTCTAGTTATTCTTGTAGCCTTTAACCGAGCAGGTGTATTTCACGCATTACACAGCTATATTGTCAGCGGAAGACTAAGATAATAAACAATACCCTACAATACTTGGAATAGCAAAACAGAGCGGGCTCCTATCAATGACAGGTGCCCGCTCTGTTTTTGTTTTGATTATGACTAGCGGCGGTAAAAGGTGAAGGTGCCGTTTTTCATCTTTTTCTCAATCCACTTCAGCAAAAATATACGATACAAAGGCCGAGTCAACGGAAACACCAAGGAGAAACCTACAATATCCGTTATGAAGCCAGGTAAGATCAGCAGTAAGCCACCGAAAAAAATGCATAGGCCATCCAGCATCGTCCGGCCAGGAACGCGTCCCTCCTGCATATGTGTTCTGCTGTCTTGCAGCACTTTATTCCCTTCGAAACGCATCATCAATAGTCCGATAACCGAGGTCGTCAACATAAGCAGCAGCGTTTTGAATGCTCCAAGTTGATCTGCTACAAAGATAAAGCCGAATAATTCCACGGCAGGAATGATAAATAATGCAGCCCACAACCATTTGCTTCTAATCATACAGAACCCCTTTCTTCCCGCAGCGCTCCTTTAATCGCGTGAAACAGCTCCGGAAGGGCTCTATCCAGCCTGGCAGGCTTCCATTCTCGATTCACCCAAACATGATTTGTCGAGCCGGTAACCAGCAGTTCCCCGGGGAGGTCCATCGACCGCAATTGTCCCAAAGTAGCCGCTGAACCCTCTAAATTCCTACCTTCTGCTTCCGAGAGCCTCCGCACCTGATACTCAAATGCGACTCTTAACGCCGAAAAGGTAGTCATTCGCGCATACACGGAGATAAGATCATCATATCGCGCCGGACTTTTAAATTGCAAATCGGCTGAGGTAACAGGCAGCAGCACTCCCTGATTCTCAAGCTCACGATAAGTAAAGCCAAGCTGACGTAACAACTCCGTACGGCCAGACTCAAACCAGTTCAAATAATTCGCATGATACACTACGCCCATCTGATCACTTTCCTGGTATCGAACACGCAGGGTAGACTCATACCATCGGCTTCGCAAGCCGTCTTGCTGTAATTCCATTTATAAATACTCCTTTCGGCATAGGCAGCAGGGAGAGCTTAGGCCCGGGCCCCGTCTGAAGATAGCTTTGTCGTCGATAGTTTGCTTCGGGAGCTTCTGGCGACATAAAATAACAGCATCGCTCCTGCAATTGAACTCAACATACAAGACAGGTTCATCACTTCTACGCCGCCTTGATTGAGCAAGAATCCATTTAATAAATTGCCTACAACACCGGCAAAACCCGAGAACACCATATTAAAAACACTTTGCCCAGTCGCCTGCATCTCGTTAGAGGTGATCTGAGATACATATTCAACGGCAGCAATATAAAAGAACCCGAATGACAGACCATGCAGTACCTGCACTCCAATCATTACGGATGGATAAGGGAAAGCCACCTGAATACCCCACCGCAAGACATAAATAAGTGCGCCAAGGAGCAGCGTCCGCTCGCGCCCCAGCTTTTTGATTACCTTGGAAGCAAACAGCATGGAGGGCACGTTCGTTACAGATGCGAGGAAAAGCGCAATTCCTGCATAACGAGTTGAACCTCCAACCGACTGAAACGCAATGACGAAGTAGGTTCCAAAAGCAGTCATCGTCTGGTTCACAAGAAAACTGCCACCCAAAAACGCTAGGAACACCCGATTCCCCAGCAGCTTTTTAACCCCCTGAGAAAACGATTGCCGCATCATATGATTCTCTTCTGCCTGCTTCGGCAGCGTCAATGCAATAAGAACCGCAATCAGATTAAACATAAGAAAGGGCAGCCATATCGTGGATACAGAGAAGGACGATACATACAATCCGCCTAAATAGGCTCCCACAGCCGCTCCAATGCTCATCATAAGCCTTATACTGCCATAAGTAGCCCCAGCCCTCTTCGCCGCTGAAATCGCGTAAGAATCGGCTATAGGCGCCTGTGTCGAGGAAAAGATTGTAGAGAGGGTATACACCAGCAGTAACACTATAAAATATTCCGAACGGTAAAAGACGGCTAATAAAGCCGGTATCGCCACACTTAGGATTAGTACCAAACGCGTCTGATTATACCGATCCGAGACAATTCCCCATATTGGCTGAATCGTGATCGCAATTAGCGTGCCTGTTGCCATTAGTATACCTATCTGCCCGCTATCAAGTCCATTGTGGACAAGCAGCAGCGTTAGATATGAGCCAAATGAACCGCCGGCCAATCCTAAAAACAGATAAAAGCCACGCAGCTTCGATAATTTTTCCATTTTAAGCTACAAATCCTCTCCAGCTTCTTAAATCAAGCATTGCACTCTCTTATATTTTAGCAGAACACCCGTACTTCCTATGTAATCACCGCATTTAATATAGCAGTACTATAAAGGCGGTGGACAAGTTGAATGATAAGCAAAATTCTAATCGGGTCAATCATCCATGTCTAAAAGACAAATCTAATGCGAACAAATTTCAAAGCTCCGGCTTCGGCTGGTCTTCAACAAACTGGAGCGGATATACGATCACTGGAAAAAAGGGGGCTTTTAACCGCATTGCCGGTGAATGGATCGTTCCATATGTAAAACCAACCTCTAAACCTTCCTATTCCTCTGCTTGGATTGGTATTGACGGTTTCAAGAACAGCAGCCTGATCCAAACGGGTACAGGCCATGAATTCGTAAATGGCCGTGCCCGGTATTACGCTTGGTGGGAAATCCTTCCTGATGTCGAAACGGTAATTCCCCTTCCAGTGAGCCCTGGAGACCATATAAAAGCGAACATCACGAAGGTAGGCCGCAACAAATGGACGATTACGCTCCGCAATTTGAGCCGAAATTGGATTTTTCGAACATTACAGCGATATACCGGACCACAAACCTCTGGTGAATGGATTATGGAGGCTCCCGAGGTAGACGGCTCGATCGCAAAGCTGGCGCGTGTCTCCCCTACTTGCTTCTATTGCTGTCGAATTAATGGCAAAAGTCCGAGGCTCACTCTCAATATGGGAGGAATCATGGTGCAAAATAACGCTACTATCGCCGTTCCTTCTTGTCCAAACCATCGTGGGGATTCTTTTACTGTCAAACGAACATACCCCAAATAAAAATACTCGAACCTATCATTCAAGATTTGTTACTAACAGCATAAATGGATTTAACATAATCTTCAATCGAATATGTTGATAAACACGAAAAAAAGGGCTGCCTCGCTTGTAGATTTTCACTACAGTTGAGACAACCCTTTAATTAAGCTTTATGGAACCTGTTAAACAGGTGAAGCCAATCGAGAACTACTCGATTGTGCTTACTTTTACCAAGTTAGTGGAACCAGAACGTCCAAGTGGAATTCCTGCAGTAATCACAACTAGGTCACCAGTTTGAACCAGACCGGAATCCTTACCACCTTTGATTGCTGTTTCCAGCAGCTCATCTGTGGAAGATGCAACTTGTCCGAACACTGGCGTTACGCCCCAAACGAGGGACAATTGACGCATAGTTCTTTCTTGTGTTGTAACGGCAATGATTGGTGCTTTAGGACGGTACTTAGAAACAACGCGTGCAGTATGACCTGTTACAGTCGAAGAAATGATAGCCTTAGCGTTCAGATCCAAAGCAGAAATTGCAACGGATTGGCTGATTGCTTCTGTAACTGTAGTTTCTTGTGCAGTTTGTTGTTTCATGAAGATTTCATGGTGGTTCAGAGCGGATTCCGCTTTCTCAGCAATGCGGGACATTGTAAGTACGGATTCTACTGGATATTTACCAGCAGCAGTTTCTCCGGAAAGCATGATTGCATCTGTACCATCTAAAATAGCGTTTGCTACGTCACTTGCTTCAGCGCGAGTAGGACGTGGGTTGCGTTGCATGGAATCCAACATTTGTGTAGCTGTGATTACTGGTTTACCAGCAACGTTACATTTTTGAATCATCAATTTTTGAGCCAAAGGTACATCTTCAGCTGGGATTTCAACACCAAGGTCACCACGAGCAACCATCAGGCCGTCAGAAGCTTCTAAAATTTCATCAAGGTTGTCAACACCTTGTTGGTTTTCGATTTTGGAAATGATTTGGATGTGAGAAGCGTTGTTTTTCTCAAGCAGCTCACGAATTTCCTGAACGTCGCTAGCTTTGCGAACGAAGGAAGCGGCGATAAAATCGATGTCCTGTTCGATACCAAAAAGAATATCGTTGGTGTCTTTTTCCGTAATACCCGGCAAGGAGATGTTTACTCCTGGTACGTTAACGCCTTTCTTGCTCTTAATCGTACCACCGTTTACAATACGGGTCTTGATTTCTGTACCTTGAATGTCGACAACTGTCAAACCAATCAGACCGTCATCAATAAGGATTGTGGATCCTACTTGAACATCGTTAGGAAGTTCGCTGTACGTGATGGAAATACGATCTTGATTACCAAGGATCTCTTCCGTAGTCAGTGTCAGGTACTCGTCCTGAACAAGTTCAATCGGTTCTACTTCCAGCTTGCCTGTGCGAATCTCCGGTCCTTTAGTATCGAGCAGGATAGCAACTGTTTTGTTCAGTTCCTTAGATGCTTGACGGATCGTATTGATCCGAGCACCGTGCTCTTCGAAATCGCCGTGGGAGAAATTCAGACGGGCCACATTCATACCAGCCAAAATCAATTTTTTGATATTCTCCAACGATTCACTCGCAGGTCCGATCGTACATACAATTTTACTTTTCCGCATTAGGTTTTCCTCCGTTTTTTCGTTCTCTCTGTCTCACTTTTTCCAACTACAAAATCTACTACAAGGCTAACTAATAAAATAGGAACTTTGTCACATGTGCCTTTAAGTACGCCCTTATGAATATTACTGCAAACCAGACACAAAATCAATGTTGTAGGCACTTTTGGGTGTAACTTTAAGTCGAATTTTCTGTAAACATAAAAAAAATTAAAATAATCCCGTTAGTGGATCGAGATTATTTTAATTCCAATAAATTGTATATTTTACACTATATCCAAAAGACCCACTAAGTATAGCTATATGTCTTAAAGTGCAAATGATTTTGCACTTTTACACTTCTGACTTCACTTCTTCTTCAATAAAAATTTGTTCCTGCTGAGCCTCTGCAAACTCACCAATTTTACGGAATTTACGGTATCGATCATCCTTCAATTCCACTGAGTTCATCTGGGTAAGCTCCTGCAGATGCCGCCATAATGCATCCTTAATCGCCGCTGCCGTTGCTTCGTAATCCCGATGAGCGCCGCCTTTAGGCTCTGGTACGATCTCTTCTATAACTTCCATCTCAAGCAGATCAGCAGCCGTTATCTTCATGGCTTCTGCCGCTTGATCAGCCTTCGAAGCATCCTTCCACAGAATAGAGGCCGCTCCGTTAGGAGATATCGCCGAATAAATGGCATGTTCCAGCATGAGCACTCTATTTCCAACCGCCAATGCCAGGGCGCCACCGCTTCCGCCTTCACCGATGACCACACAGATTACAGGGACACCAAACTGAGACATCTCGCGTAAATTGCGGGCAATCGCTTCGGATTGACCTCTTTCCTCGGCTGTGTTGCCTGGGTATGCACCTTTCGTATCCACGAAGGTAATAATGGGACGTTTGAACTTGTCCGCTTGCTGCATCAGACGCAGCGCTTTACGGAAGCCCTCAGGGTGTGCACTGCCGAAGAATCGTAAAATATTCTCTTTGGTGTCTTTACCGCGCTGCTGGCCAATAACTGTAACCGGCAACCCATTTAGTTTACCGATGCCGCCTACAATAGCAAGATCATCCCCAAACATCCGATCACCGTGGAGTTCAATAAAATCAGTGAAGATCTGCCCCATAAGATCAAGGGAAGTCGGACGTCCTTGATGTCTAGCCAAATGCATTTTTTGCGAAGGAGAAATATTAGAATATATCTCTTCCTCCAGCACACGGTATCGTTCTTCCAGCCTAGCTACCTCGTCCGTAAAATCAATACCCTTCTCTTCGCCAAACTGCTTCAGTTCAGCAATCTTCTTGCGCATTTCTACCAGAGGCATTTCAAAAGGCAACTCTCCTGCCAACCTAAAATCCCCCTTTCACGTCATGCAGCTCCAAAATTTTAGTCAATGTAGCGCGCATTTCTTTGCGGTGCACGACCATATCAAGCAACCCATGCTGAAGATTAAATTCAGCGGTCTGGAAATCATCCGGAAGCTTCTGGCGAATGGTCTGCTCAATGACTATACGTCCTGCGAAACCAAATACCGCTCCAGGCTCTGCAATAATTATATCACCAAGGCTGGCAAAACTCGCAGATACTCCACCGGTAGTAGGATCCGTAATTATCGAGATGTAAAGACCTCCAACCTCGTTAAAACGAGCCAGCGCAGCGCTGGTCTTCGCCATTTGCATTAGACTAAGAATACTCTCCTGCATTCTCGCTCCACCTGAAGTAGAGAAAATAAGGAGTGGAAGCTGTTGCTCTGTGGCCTCTTCTATCGCACGGGTGATCTTCTCCCCTACTACAGAGCCCATGCTGCCTGAGAAAAATTCAAAATTCATCACAGCTACGATGACTGGATGGCCACCAATGGAACCCTGACCCGTAATTACGGCTTCAGTTTGTCCAGATTTCAGCTGCTGTTGCTCCACTTTGGAAGCGTAACCCGGAAATTTCAGCGGGTCGATAGAATACATTTCACTGTCAAACTCAATAAAGCCCTCAGGGTCTAATGTCATTGCAATGCGCTCCACAGCATTTAGGCGCAAGTGGTGACCACAATTAGGACATACCTTTAGGTTCTTCTCTAATTCCTTACTATACTGGATCGTTCCGCATTTATTACATTTGCTCATTAATCCTTCAGGGATTTCACGTTTGGGGCGTTCGCCTTCCGCAGGCCCGCCGCTCCGCTCCAGACGTTCTGAAGGAATAGTCGCGTACTTCCGTTTCTTCTGAAATAAATCTTTGAACACACCCGCACCTCTTCAGCCGTTTATTTGCGTTATGCAGCTTGCCGCTGTCATGACTTTTGTCTTGTAAGAAACTCAGGGATGCAGAATAAGATTAAGGACTTCCTGTACTTCCTCCAGCTCACCTGAAGGAACCAATATCTCAAACTGCTGCTTGGACATATTGATTGGACGGCATTCTACCAAAAAACCTTCTTCTGTCAGCTTACTCTTAATCATATCCGCCACTCTGGCGGTCGGCGCGATATATATTACCGTCCACATGCCCTGCAAGGCCTCCCCAATCTTAATTCCCAGCCGTATCCCGTATAATGGAATTATGATAACACAGTTTTCTTTTTTCCCGCAACAGGAGTAGGGCATAGGAAGCAAGACTGAGGAACTTGTTCAAACGAAATAAAGGGGCTCAATTATTCCTTGTCCGTGCCTAAAGGATATACTTTTGCCCCTTCATGCCGATGAGCAATTCTGGCGGAAGCGGCGGCAGCAATACCGGCAACAAGGTCATCCAAGAATACATGAATCCTACCTTTATCATCGTTCAGTTCACCAATGATTCCAAGCTTTATTTTGTCCAAATACCCAAAACCTGTCAGTCCGATCATCCCATATACCCCTGTAATACCAAGTGCCAGAGTCTCGTCCGCTCCGTAGAGGGATTCATCAGCCTCCATTACCGCCTGCAGCGGCTGTGGAAGCAGTTTTTTCTCGGCTAATTCATCAAGAGCAACACCTGTCATTAAAGTATACTGCACTTCTCTTTTGCCCAAAACAGACTTGACGCTGGACAGACATTCATCCTTGGTTAAACCAGGATAATAAACCGATTGTAAAATATATACGATTTCAGCAATGGAGGAAAGTGATACACCTCTGCGTTCCAACAGATCTACTGCCATTTGATAGGACATGCTGCGACTCCCCTTTCCGTACAGGGATGTGCCCTGTGGTTTCCTAATGTATGCGGAAAAGGGGAGAATTGTTCTTATTTTATTCTTACCGTACCTGCACCCAGCATAACCTCGATCGCCGCGAAAAGTTCCTCGGACGGCTTAATTCGATAATTATCGCTAAGAGCTAGGAGCTTCTGATCCTGTTCATAGAACAGAAGCGTCGCAGCAGGACCGGGATGATTCTGCAGCAGCTCTTTCAGGCGCGACAGCAACGCTGCATTCTCTGAGGCCGGCGTGATCTTGATAAAGACACGCTGGCCTGAGGTCGCCGCTGTTGCTGGCGCGACCTGTGCAGGTGTTGCAGGCGGCGTTGTGCCGCCTGCTGGCCTGGCAGCCGGACCAGTGGCGGCACCGCTGGTCCGGGAAGCAGGAGCTGCGCCGCGTGGCGGCGCTCCTGCCGAGGCCGAGCGTCCCGCGCTGTACGAGCGGGACGCGGCGGCACTGCGGCGCTGCAACAGCCCGCGGAGAGCCTCCGCAGACAGCAGCGCCACTTCCTCGGCCAGCAGCTTGAAGCCTTCGTCTTCCTGCTGCACCTTAGCGCGCAAGGCCAGCAGCGCGCCCTTGGCAATCAAGCTGCGGCTTCGCTTCCACACCTCAGGGAAGAGCACGACCTCGCAGCGCTCGATCTGATCTTCCCATTCGACGAAGGCCATCGATTTTCCTTGCTTCGTCGTAATTTCCTTAACGGATACTACCATTCCGGCCGTAACCGTCTGGCTCTCATCCGCGGCTTCACCAAGATCCATCAGCCGCTGCATACCGGGCTCCTCAAGCAGTTCCGCGCTATCATCAAGCGGATGGCCCGAAAGATATAACCCCAGCAGCTCACGTTCCATCTCCAGCTGCTGGCCAATGGTGAACTTAGGGATATCCGGATAGCGGATCTCCCAGTTCGGTGTCTCCACCAAATCGTCGAACAGCTGGATTTGCAGCTCATCCCGCTCCTTGCGCCATTTCAGCGCAGCGTCAACCGTCTCGTCCAGCATAGCCAGCAGCTGGGCGCGGTGACCCGGCAGACAGTCAAAAGCTCCCGCCTGCAGCAAAGATTCCACTACCCGCTTATTACAGACCCGTAGGTCCACACGTCGACAGAAATCTAGCAGACTGTCGAACGGCCGCTCCTTGCGGACTGCCATAATGTTTTCCACTGCCAGTGTTCCGACGTTCTTAATGGCTGCGAGTCCAAAGCGGATATGCCCGGTTCCGGTTCCTTCGCCAGGAACCGGAGTAAACAATACGCCGCTCTCGTTCACATCCGGCGGCAACACGCCGATGCCTGTGCGGCGGCAGTCCAGCACATACTCCGCTACCTTGCGGTGAGTGCCCATTACAGCGGTCAACATAGACGCCATAAACTGCACCGGATAATGCGCCTTGAGATAGGCTGTCTGGAAAGCCAATACTCCATAAGCCGCGGCATGAGCACGCGGGAAGCCGTAATCAGCAAAGCGCACGATCATGTCATAAACAGCATTTGCATCCGTTTCATTATACCCCTGCTGCAAGCTGCCTTGAACAAAATGGCTCCGTTCCTTATCCAGCGTCTCACGTTTTTTCTTTGAGACCGCTCGACGGAGCAGATCCGCTTCTCCTAACGAGAAGCCCGCCATGAGAGAAGCAATCTGCATGATCTGTTCCTGATACACAATGATCCCATAGGTGTCCGCTAATATAGCCTTCAAATCAGAATGTGGATACTCTACTTCAATCTCACCGTGTTTGCCTGCTATATATTTCGGGATAAATTCCATCGGACCCGGACGATACAGCGCTAGAACCGATACAATATCTTCAAAGCCGTTAGGCTTCAGATCTTTAAGTACTCGTCTAACGCCCGCCGACTCCAGCTGGAAGACCCCTGTTGTCTCACCAGCCCCAAGCATTTCATACGTAGCTGGATCATGATCTGGGATGACACGGAAATCCGGAACACTTCCGCTCATTTCTCTAATCGAATTCATGCAGCGTTCGATAATCGACAACGTGCGCAAACCCAGAAAATCCATTTTCAACAGCCCGACGCTCTCCAAATGCTCCATAGAGTATTGGGTTAACGCCGTACTTTCGTTACCTTCCTGAAGTGGGACTGCATCGGTCAACGGACCTTTCGAGATAACAACCCCAGCGGCATGTGTCGAAGCATGGCGGGGCATGCCCTCCACCTTCATAGCCATATCCAGCAGCCCTTTTATCTTTGGATTGCTATCATACAGTGCTTTAAGATCTGGTGTACTCTCCAGCGCTCTGGCAAGGCTGATCCCTAGTTGACCAGGTATAAGCTTGGCAGCTTTGTCTACCTCGTTATAAGGCAAGTTCAGCACCCTGCCTACATCACGAACGGCAGCCCGTGCAGCCATAGTTCCGAAAGTAATAATTTGCGCCACATGTTCTTTGCCGTATTTCTCCACTACATAACCAATAACCTCATCACGCCGTTCATCACTAAAATCGATATCAATATCCGGCATGGTGATCCGTTCTGGATTTAGAAAACGTTCAAAGAGCAAGTTATATTTCAATGGGTCCACGTCAGTTATTCGCAAAGAGTATGCGGTGAGACTACCCGCGGAGGATCCCCGTCCGGGTCCCGTAGCAATTCCCTGACGATGACAATAAGCAATAAAATCCCACACAATTAGAAAATAATCGCTGAAGCCCATACTCTCGATAACACCCAGCTCATAGGTGAGACGCTTCTCAGCCGTCTCTCTTTGCTCAGGTGTAGTCCATTGCGGTGTATCTATATATCGTTCCTCCATCCCCTTCCAGCACAGCTCACGCAAATAAGCAGCGGAATCCATGCCTTCAGGGAGCGGAGAATAGGCAGGCAGAATATGATTGCCGAAGGTAAGCTCCAAATTACATTTTTCTGCGATCAATAAGGTATTGGCGATAGCCTGCGGCACATGTGGAAACAATGCCGCCATTTGCTCGCTGCTTTTTAGAAACAGCTGATCTGTTCCGATCTTGAGACGTTCCTCATCATCCACCGTTTTGCCTGTTCCGATGCAGATCAGCACATCCTGAACCTCAGCATCTTCCTTCGCTAAATAATGGACATCATTCGTCACCACAAGTGGAATTTCACAGTCCTCGGCAAGGGCGATCAGCTTGGGATTGACTCTCTTTTGCTCGGAGATCCCGTGGTCTTGCAGCTCCAGATAGAAATCTTCGCCAAAAATCGCCTTATATCGCAGCGCAGCCTTGCGCGCCTCCTCATCACGTCCATGCAGCAGATGCTGCGGCACTTCTCCGCCCAGACAAGCACTTAGGCAGATAATCCCCTCTGAATGAGCTGCCAGCACTTCCATATCAATTCGTGGTTTATAATGATGGCCTTCCAGATGGCCGATAGAGATCAGCTTCATCAGGTTCTTGTAGCCGGTTTCATTCTTGACGAGCAGAATCAAGTGGTAGATCGGTTGATCTTTTCGACTGCCCCGCTCACGGCGTGAACCCGCGGTTAAATAAGCTTCACAGCCAATAATCGGCTTGATTCCATTCTCTTTACACGCTTTATAAAAGGGGATGGCCCCGTACATCACTCCATGATCCGTAAGCGCCAGCGACTTCATGCCGTATTCGCCGGCCCGGCGCACGAGATCGGTAATGCGCGCCGCCCCGTCCAGTAAACTGTATTCGCTGTGCACATGCAAATGCACGAAAGGGCTCATAACCCCACTTCCTCTCTACTGCAAAAATCAAACATAA
Organism: Paenibacillus sp. FSL H7-0943; assembly: GCF_037963265.1. Classification (NCBI taxonomy): domain Bacteria; kingdom Bacillati; phylum Bacillota; class Bacilli; order Caryophanales; family Paenibacillaceae; genus Paenibacillus; species Paenibacillus sp. FSL H7-0943. Next base: position 2,145,140 of record NZ_CP150148.1, on the reverse strand, counting down.
GATGAAACTATTTTATCATATTAAAGGGGGACCCGCCCATAGAATGGATTAAGAGCATAAGGACAGGCAAAGCTTGTAAATGCCTCGTCCGGGAAGGGGCCTGTATGAGCATTTTTATGAGCAAAGCTATCCTCGACTTCTTTATCGCCTTCGGCATCGTGCTTGGCGGAGCTATGCTCGGCGGAATCGGCGCCGTTGTATCCCTGCAACCGCCGACGCAAACGATGCTGGATGTGGCAGATCGGATTAAAATATGGGCACTAGCAGCCGCTGTAGGAGGTACTATGGACCCCTTACGGGTCATTGAAAGCAACATGATTGGAGGCAACCTCTCCCCCGCCATCAAACAAATCATGTATCTTGCCTTCGCTTTTCTAGGAGCCCATATGGGCAGTGAGCTAGTAAAATGGGTGTGCGGCAGGGGGTAACGCCAGTGAGAGTTCCACCATTCAGTCGTTTTCGCAGATTCACCCAGATCTCCGCTATATTCATGCTAGGGATCGTCGTAGGAGCTGTCATATACAATGCTATTTACCATGTAGGATATAACGTATTATGGCTGCATAATCAAGATCTGCGTGTACAGATCGAGCAATATCAAAAAGATATTCAGACACTCAAAAAATACAATAATACCTCAACCGTGATCAGAGAAATCAAAATTCGATCGGAGGAAAGCAAATCCAAAGAAGATACCCCACTTGACCCCGTAACTGTAAAATTAATCATAAGCCAAATGGGCTCAGATCTGGAACCGATGCGCGGCCGCAGCATGTTCGATATTGATACAGACAGCAAACTGGTTAGACTGCTGTTGGATGGTAAGCTATACATTGTGCGTGACAAGGAATACTCTGTCAAAATCCGAACCATGCTCGTCATGGAAGGCGTCCTGCAAATCTGGGTAGAAATCAGTCCTTTTAAGCGCAGCTGACAGCCATCGTGTGATACAATAATGGACAGACGTGGAAATTACTTCTTGGCTACTGCAAGACACGATAAAGGAGCTGGCTGTCCATGGTTTTATTTATCAAGTATTTATTGTTTATCCTGCTGGTGATCTTTGTAATCGGTGCCGCTGTGTTCAGCATATCCTCCCGCCGTGCCTTAAATCCCCAAGATAAAGGGCTGAAACGCTCCGTCATGAATGTGATGCTCGGTGCTATGCTCGTAACGCTGTCCTTGATATCCATGTTTTTGTTTCGCGGCTCTACCGTTAATATCATTGTTGAAGCTGCCTTTCTGCTGATTGGTGCGTTCAACATCTTCTCGGGGCTACGCAGCTATAGTTTTTACAGCCGTAGTCGCAGCCGTAGCCAGGAACAACACTAGTCGAAAGCTTAGCTGCTGTTCTGACGGAATAGAAAGAATAAAATAGACTCCCCTCTCTTTCAATGATGAGGGCAGTCTATTTAGCATGTATACGATCCTATTTACCGTATGCTATCCAGCTAGCAAACCATTTTTTAGCCATGATCAATGGATTGCAGCATCAGAACAGCTTTGGCTACCAGAGTATCCGAGTGGCTGATCTCAATTTCAAGCTTACAGGTACGGCGGCTGATTTCGAGCAGTCTCGGCATTACAATGATCGCATGCTCGATCTGTACCGGTCGGATAAAATAAGTGGACATATTATCTAGTACATAATCATTTCCTGTGATGTCCTTAGCTGCTTTAAATGCCGAGAGCGTCATAAGCGTAGACAATATTCCTTCAGAAATCGTCCCAAGATCCGTAGCCATCTGCGGCGTAATAAAGCCATGGAAGAACAATCGTCCCTCTTCGTCCCGCTCATCCGCAAAACCATTCCAAATGAGATGATCAAAAGTCTCTCCCAGCTGAGGTTGATTCCGGACATCGCGTAAGCTTTGCAGTACTTCTTTACGGGTTAGGGAGCCTACCAGTTTACGGTTACGGTCCACTATGGGCAGAAAATCCACGCCTTCCCACATCATGATCTGGGCCGCGGAGGCTAGTGAGGTTTGCAGTGCAGCCGTAACCGGACTGCGAATCATCGCTTTTTCAATGATCTGGCCTTCCGTCAATTCCTCTACATCGCGGCGACCGATAATGCCGATGACTCGATTCCATTCATCCGTAACGGGAAAGCGCTGCTCTCCAGTTTCCTCAGAAACCTGTCGTAGCTCGCCGACGGTACTAGAGATTTTCAACGTATTCAGGCGCGGTTTGCTGTCGATAATATCCTCTACCAGCATAATTTTTTTCTTTATCAATCTATCAAAAATGGCACGGTTAATCATTGAAGCGACGGTAAACGTGTCATGTCTCGAAGAAATAATGGGAAGATCAAGCTCGTCTGCCAATGCCTTCACTTCACGGCTCGTCCCAAAGCCCCCTGTCACCAGAACCCCCGCACCCTGCTCCAGCGCTAGAGAGTGAACATCATCGCGGTTACCTACAATCAACAGACTGTCAGCGTCTATATAACGGATCATCGCATCGACCTTCATCGCCCCGATCACGTATTTATGCAGATGTTTATTTAGTCCACTTGCTCCGCCGAGCACATGCCCTTCAACAATATCAACTACATCGCCAAACGTCAGCTGCTCTGAAATGTTCCGAGGTTTCTTTTCTACACGAACTGTACCAATCCGTTCCTTCGTGATGACTATCCCGAGATTCTCAGCTTCCTTCACTGCACGGTAAGCAGTCCCTTCGCTGACTAACATTTCTTTGGCGAGCTTGCGAACAGATATTTTGGTGCCTACCTTAAGACCTTCAATATGCTGCAGCAGTTGCTCGTGTTTAGTAATCGCATCGCCTTGACCTTCCAACTGTTACACCCCCATGCTCCGATCTGTACTATACTGTACCTATTATACACGGATAGAATGGCTCAGTACAACCGATTCATAAGCTTCGAATTCGAATTTCACTCTCCTTACACAATCTACGATTAAGGTAGGTATTGCCACATAGTAAGTTTGAAAACCACCTTAAAATCGAATTTTTTGAAACTGAATATCTCTGATGCGTTTTAAGCTGACCTTAAACATTCGCTGCCTTTATTTAGCAACCTTTTCCTCTTTTTTATAGTCTGAGAATTAAAGAATGTGTAAAGGAGCATTGAAGAGATGAACAAGACCGCTTTATTACTACTTACTATTACTTTGCTTTTTATAGGACTGGTCGGCTGTGGAAATACGGGAAACGAAGTAAAACAAGCAGGCCAGATTGAGTTGGATGCAAATAATATAGTTTCTATTAACTTAATTGAAAAAAAACAGCCCATGGCCACTATTTCGGATCCATCCTCGTTTGAACGTTTCGTTCAAGCCATAACTACTGCTGAATATGATAGAGGACAACTAGATATTGCTTCCAGCGATTACAGCACCACTGTGAACATGAAGGATGGCATAAGTTATGAGTTCTCTTTTTGGATCGACGGAAGTAACAGTGGGTTACTCATTAAATCCGGACAAATGGGCCACTATCGTCTGTCAGATACCAGCAAAAAAGATCTATTGGACTTGTTTCAATCAACTTTTAAAGATAAGATTTCATCAGAAGACACTGCTAACCCACAGCCCCCAAGTGTTCAAGTTACTGTTGGCGGTGAGCGGTTCGAGGCTATTCAAGGCTCTTATTGCTGGAACGACAATGGCAAAGGCGTATGTGTGGATATGGCTTCTTACGATGAATTGGTTTCCAAACAAAAGGTACATCCTAAAGCCATCAGCGGTGATCGGGTAGAACTCGAGTTCTCATATGCACCCAAAGAGATAGAGGTTATGGCTTCATTTCCCCGTGAGGAACGACCGGACGAAGCCCTTTCCGTGGACAAAAATAGTTTTCAACTCGCAGCAGGTAGAGGCAGACATCTGTATATCATCCATGCAAGATGGCCTCAGGGAAGCGCCAGTTATGTATTTGAAGTAGAATGCTCGGTCAGTAAAAAGTAGTCGGATTGTTTTTGCAACAAGTGGGTGGGATGATGGTAGGATCATATCCATCCTCTCTACGATCAGGAAAAAAGTTTATAATATCGACGTGAAAGGAGCTGAGCTTATGCAATTTCTTGTTATACTCGCGGTTCTCTTTCCTGCAGTGTGGTATTACGCGGCTCTCGGTAAACGGATATCTGCAGAAGAAAAGAAGGCTGGAAGAGATCTCACGAATGAGATCAATCCTTTTACGGGTGGAAAATAACATTTAGCCCCCTGCTAGCAATGCAGGAACATATTAAAGCCCACTGGCTTAGGCTAGTGGGCTTTTTCGTATGAGTGTGTCTTTTGGCGCGGCAGTCTACGTTATTTGTGTCTCTCTTTTCGCCACTTCTGTGCTTTCCGCAGCATTCTAAAGCATTTTTGCCTCTCTTCGCACCATTGCCGCGCTTTCCGCAACATTCTGAGGCACTTATGCCTCTCTTTTCGCTACTTCTGCGCTTTTCGCGGCATTCTGAGGCATTTTTGCCTCTCTTCGCGCCACTCCTACGCTTTCCGCAGCATTCTAAGGCATTGTTGCCTCTCTTTTGGCTAGTTGTGCGTTTTGCGCGGCATTCTACGGTATTTATACCTCTCTTTTGGCTACTTTGGTGTTTTGCGCGGCATTCTACGGTATTTATACCTTTCTTTTGGCTACTTTGTTGTTTTACACGGCATTCTACGGTATTTATACCTTTCTTTTGGCTACTTTGGTGTTTTGCGCGGCATTCTACGGTATTTATACTTCTCTTTTCCCCACTTTTGCGTTTTGCTCGACATTCTGAGGTATTTATGCCTCTCTTCTCGCCACTTCTGCGCTTTCCGCAGCATTCTGAGGCACTTCTGCCTCTTTTTTTTCGCTACTTCTGCGCTTCCTGCAACGTTCTGAGGCACTTATGCCTCTCTTTGCGCCACTTCTGTGCTTTCCGCAGCATTCTAAGGCATTTTTGCTTCTCTTTGCGCCACTTCTACGCTTTGCGCAATATTCTAAGGCATTTTTACCCTCTCTTTGCACGACTGCCGCGCTTATTCGAGAGACCTGAAGCTAATCTAGCTTTTTAGTATCCGATGCCAACTCTATTATCTTTGCGAAACTCTAGTTTCTTCATTCCACTTTGTCTGCCATTGCTCCAGCTTTGCTTTTCGCACAGCTTCCAAACGTTTGGACTTTTCTTCATCAACCCCGATAATAAAATGCAAATGTGCCGCAATGACCATAAACGCAAAAAGTGACCAGACGACTCCAAAACCAAACACCCAGCTCGGTCCATTCGCAAGCGAAAGCTTCGGCAGTGCATACAAAAGCATGGCCAACGCCAGCAACAAATAGATACCATGTTTGAACTTGTTTCTTTTTCTCATTAATAACAGCTCCTTCGTAGACAGGATATTCGATTGAATCTATATCTCTACTCTATGAACATGAGGCCCGTAATATGAGACAAGTCCATTAAAAAATATATACCTTTTCAAAATTATGTATAAAAGGTTAGCATTTATATAGCAAGAGACGCTTATATATGAGATGATGATTTCATTTAGGGAGGCGTTTTTGAATTGAATGCAGCTTATAATCATACCGAATACATAATTCGCAAAAAAGTATTTTCGATCATGGGTGCGAAACTTCATATTTTTGATAGCTCTGAGCAGCTTGTGCTCTATTCGCAAATGAAAGCGTTCAAGCTTAAAGAAGACATTGCACTTTATACGGATGAGTCCATGCAGAAGGAGCTTCTGCGCATAAAAGCCCGCAATGTAGTTGATTTTAGCGCTACTTATGATGTACACGATACAGAGTCCGGTGAGCATATTGGTTCTTTTCGCCGTAAGGGTCTCAAATCTATTTTGAAGGATGAATGGATTATTCTTGACCGTCATGATCAGGAAATCGGAAAAATCAAGGAAGACAGCACCGCGATGGCTCTACTGCGCCGCTTCATCGCTATTATTCCGCAGAAATATAATATCGAGATGGATGATACTACGATCCCTGCCTTCAAGCAAAATTTCAATCCATTTGTCACCAAAATTATGGCTGACTTCTCGGAGGATCGAAAAGGCAAGCTTGATCGCCGCTTAGGTTTGGCAGCTGGTATTCTTCTCTGCGCAGTCGAAGGTAAACAAGATTAGGTTGAGGTTGAGGTTGAGGTTGAGGTTGGGGCTAGCCATATAGCCACATCCATAAGAAAGAGGGTGTTTCCAGAGCCACCGGCTTCGGGAACACCCTCTTTTGATTTTCATTGTTGAAATTTATTCGCCGTACAATTGAGACAAACTCTCGGTGATAATTTTATTTACATCCTCGATTACAACGCTCAGACGGCGTTCCGCATCGAACAGACGACGAATGCCAAGATTCAAGTTAAGCACCTCGAACAGCTTCTCCATCTTTTCCATTTCTTCCTGTGGAGGCATTTCTCCGCTCATCATCCGTTGTTGCAACTCCATCTGACCTTGGCGGAAATTGTCCAGCATCGCTTTTGCTTCAGGATCCGTTTCTACGACCTTCATGGCATTTCTGATATCCGATACCTCGCTGCTCTCTTTAATGGCTTTCGCCAATTCATGTGCTTTGTCGTGAATGCTCATTATGATTCCTCCTAAAAGTTTTGTTAGCGTACACTCCTCAGATCGTCTTCGTACAAAACTCACTTCGAAAGCTTACGCTTAAGTTTTGTTAGCGTACACTTCCTATCGTCTTCGTACAAAACTCACTTCGAAAGCTTACGCTTAGGTTTTGTTAGCTGCTGCTTCCTGAATCTACTCTGCTCTAAAAACTCACTCCGAAAACATACGCTTAAGTTTTGTTAGCAGCTGCTTCCTGAATCCACGTCGCTTCAGTTTCCAATATTCGCTCATTCCATACTTGTTTCGCTTCTTGGGCCGAGCTTATGAAATGACTGGGCAAGGTTTTTAGCGGTTAGGTCAATCACCAAGGGTCATCTGTCTCCATATGATGAATGATATGTAACCCTTAGCTACCAAATTGCCGGCATCATGCTGCCTACCGGAAGGAGATCCACGATGTCCCAATTCAAGATCCCGGTCCATACGGTCAACTCGGGCATCCTGCAGGAAAACGCTATAATGCTTGGCGAAAAATCCATGAAAAGACTCAAAATCCCGTCTCACGGAACACTCCAGCTGGCATTCGGCTCTTTCCGGCAGGAGGTTACCATTATCTCGGCTCCCAAATCCGACATCCTGCGTGTAAGCGAAGGACTGGCGCAGCGGACCGGATGGAAACACCGACAAACCCTCAACGTTTCTTACAGCTCTGTAAGCCGCACCTTGCGGCTTGGACCGTTGATCGGCGTGCTCGTCAGTCGTGACCATCCAGATAATCTCGACAGGTTGTTTGGACCCATTACCATGTTCTGCCGGGAATTGACAAATGCCTGCCACACACAAGGCGCCTATGTATATTTTTTTACCCCGGAAGCGCTGGAAACACGCAGTTCTTCCATTCAGGGCTGGGTATACAACGAGGGTTGGAGAAAAATGAGTCTGCCCATTGCCGATGTAATCAACAATCGGTTAACGACGCGAAAGGTGGAGAATAAACCTAGCGTACAGCATTTTTTGGCGGATGTAAAATCACGATATGGAACGCATTTCTTCAACGAAAAATTTCTTGACAAGACAGAGGTATTTGAAGCTTTAGCGCAAGACCCTTCCCTGCAGCGGTATTTACCTGAGTCGCATGCGTTGAACGGCTTTGCCGTAATGAAGAAGATGTGCAGCCATTACCCAAGTGTATTTTTGAAACCTGTACGAGGCAGTCTCGGCAAAGGCATACTTCGTATCTCTAAAGAAGAAGGCGGAGGTTACCGTCTGTTGTCTACTACCTCCATAGGTACACGCAAGCAAAGCTACACCACTCTCGCTAAATTGTACCAGTCCATCGCTCCCAAAATGAAGACTACTCGATACCAGATTCAGCAGGGATTGCCTTTGATGGAGCTAGGAAGGCGGCCTGTAGATTTCCGGGCACTTGTTCAGAAGAATGGCAGCGGAAAATGGGGGGTTACCTCCATTGTCGCCCGCACCGCCGGAAGCAATCACTTCGTGTCTAATTTAGCTAGAGGTGGCAGTCTCAGCACTGTAAAAGAAGCGGTTAGCAAGAGCAGTCTTCCTCCGGGCGCAAAAGAAAACGTTCAGCTTCAGCTGCCCAGAGCAGCACTTGCCATTGCAAGAGGGGTCGAAACCTTTATCCCCGCTCATTTCGGAGAGCTCGGAATCGATCTGGCACTGGATCAATCAGGACGAATATGGCTCTTAGAGGTTAACTCCAAGCCCTCCAAGAACGATAATACACCGTTAAACGATCAAAAAATAAGACCGTCCGTCAAGCAAATGATTTTATATTGCCGCTACTTGGCCGGTTTATAAGGAGGACACGATGACTGAAACAGAAGTGGGGTTCCTCGGCATTATGACAGGCCGCCGCAACGGGAATCCACCGATCGCCGAGCCAGAGTTTTGCAGTCATTTATGCCGGGCAGCTCCTCTATACAGCCTAAAAGTCCTCGTATTTCATCCAGACGGAGTAGCGGCAGACGGGTCCTCCATTACCGGTTATACCTGGAAAGATGGAAGCTGGCAGAATACCACTTCTTCACCGCCAGATATTGTCTATAATCGCTGCTTTTACGAAGGTCCTAAAGAAAGAAAAGAAGCTTCCGCTGCTCTCTCTACTCTTCATCGTTCCCTGCCTTGGTCTCGAGGTTTGCCAGATAAATGGGGTGTACATGAGATATTGAAGCGCGACCGGAGAGCAGCGGCAATACTGCCGGAAACTGTACTCTATACCGGTACCCGCAGGTTAAGTACAATGCTTGCTGAAAGAGAATATGGAGTCTTTCTAAAGCCCAAGGCCGGCACCCATGGCAAACGTACATTACATGCCATACTGCAAAACAGAGGCATGAGAGTACGAGGGCGTGACGGTACAAATACACCTTTTCAATATGTTTTCGACTCACAGGCTGAAGGACTGAACTGGATTCATGAATTTATCGGCTCACGCCGCTATATTATACAGCCTTTCCTGCACCTAACGAATAGTAAGGGGCAACCGTTCGATGTGCGTGTATTGATGCAAAAGAATGGCCTTGGCCGCTGGACTCTTACCGGCATGGCCGTACGGCTGGGTAACCAAGGTTCGCTGACTTCGAACCTGCATGGCGGCGGAACAGCTGTTTCTCCCCTGCCTTTTTTGCTTGCTGAATATGGTCAGGGTGGAAAAGACATCATGCGTGAGCTTGCTGCAGAAGCTGCATACTTACCTCCCCTACTGGAGGCTGCATGCGGCAGGCTTGGAGAACTCGGCCTTGATTTCGGTATTGATTCGAGCGGTCGGATTCATTTACTAGAAGCAAATTCCAAGCCAGGGCGCACGGTATTCCGGCTGACGGGCGACCGCCGGGCTGCTAAGCTCGCCGCCGAGAATCCACTGTCTTATGCGCGCCATCTACTGCTCACACAACGACGGATACCATCCCTATCTACGGGCAGCTCCGTTACAAACGGGAGAATGATAACAATGGTTCCTAAGGAGGATTCATAAATGAGTCTCACTTTTTGCAATGTGCATTTCACTAAGCAGCCCCAAAGAGTTGTATATGTATCAGGTGCACTGATGAAAAGCTTGAAGTTAACGGGGAAAAAAAATATACGCTTAAGGCTCGGTAAAGATGCCACCCCGACCATGATCAAGCCCATCAAGCGCGCCGGAAATCACCTATATCTCGCCTCAGGCGTAAAAAGCGCTATCAAGGTTCCGAAATCAGGTGGTGTCTATTTACGCAATCTACAGAATGACGAGGTGCAGCTAGGACCTTTAGTTGGCATATTGTCCGATGGTCCTGCTTCCTCGTCTCAGCCCTTCGGTTCTCGCACAGGGTTCATCAAGCAATTACTGCGGGAAGGCAGCAACAAATGTTATATATTTGCCTTTATGCCGCGTGACATCAACTGGCAACAGGAACAGGTCTATGGATATTTTTTGACTTCAAGCGGTAAGTTTGAACGAAAAATGGTCCCTCTACCTGATGTTGTCTATAATCGATTGCCCAGTCGGAGAGCTGAGACCTCACCCTATATCAACCAACTTCGCGAACGATTTATGCGGAAAAGAATTCCATACTTTAACTGGAGCTTTTTCAATAAATCCGATATCTATAAGCTTTTAGAAAATGATGGGGCGGCAAATCGATATGTACCTGAAACCCACAGCAATCCGTCCACGGAAAAAATGAGAGAAATGCTGGATCACCATCATTTTGTATACTATAAACCTTCTGCGGGAAGTCTGGGTCACGGAATTTATCGGCTTACCTATCTCCCGAAAAAGGGGTATTTTGCCCGCTACCGCCGCGGTGGAAAAAACGTTCTTTTACGCTTTACCACCTTTGAAGCCCTTATGCGTATGCTTCGTTCGCGTCACGGTCAAAATCTGCAAAATTATATAGTTCAGCAGGGAATACGTCTCATTGAAATAGATGGCTGCCCGATTGATTTCCGGTTCCATATGCATAAAAACGGCAGTAATCAGTGGATTGTAGTCGGCATAGGCGCTAAAAAAGCCGGCCGTGGCAGTGTCACCACTCACCTTAAAAATGGAGGAGCATTGCTCACACCTCAGCAAGCACTCGGACGTGTATTCGGCGCAAGAGCTGATGAAGTACTGCAGCGTGCAAAGACTACAGCCATCAAGCTGGCAGAATCACTAGAAGTCCAGCATCGTCATTTGCTCGGTGAAATTGGCTTTGATCTCGGAATTGATCAGGATGAAGACATCTGGATGTTCGAGGCCAACGCCAAACCAGGTCGTTCCATCTTCCGTCACCCTTCCCTGCGCGCTGAGGGCAAAGCTTCCATCGAGCACATTCTGGAGCATTGTCTATACCTCAGCAAATTCCGCAGGAGGGATGAGATGTGAGCACCCATAATCCGGAAGATACAAAACCTGTTATTGCCATACTGACAACCAGCGATAAAGTACGGCAATTTAATGGCAACCGCAGCAACTTCCGGGACATTATTCGCACAGGCAAAGAAATGGGATTTCTTGTCTACGTCATCACTGTCCGTGACCTCAAGCTTGAGGAACGGATGGTGAACGGATATGTCCCATCGTCCAGCGGTAAAATCTGGTACAGCATTCCTGTACCTCTTCCACAAATCATTTATAACCGAATTCCCACCCGTGAGGATGAGGAAAAACCTGCTGTGGTACGTAAAATAGCTCAATGCCTGGAACATCCAGGCATTAAGCTATATAATCCATACTTTTTCAATAAATGGAGTCTATTCGAATGGTTAAGGGGTTCGCACTCCACCTCAAAGCATGTTCCAAAAACGAGGCGTTTACGCAGTGCAAACACCCTTACTGCCATGCTGAACCAGCATACCAGCCTCTACCTTAAACCAGAGAATGGCAAAGCAGGAAAAGGAATTATGCGCCTAAAATATCGTGCAGATACCGCTTTGCCTTACCGGCTCCAAATTCAAAGCGGCAAAAAAAATGTGACGTACAAAGCAGCTTCCATGGACCGGCTCTGGGCAAGAATCGGAAAAGAAAAAGGAATCTCTCGTTATATTGTGCAGCAGGCTATTGAACTGGCGACTCATCGGGGAAGACCGTTTGATCTGCGGGTGCTGCTGCAAAAAAACAGCAGAGGCGGCTGGGGAGTCACCGGAATAGGTGCACGCCTCGCCGGTGCCCGAAGTATAACGACACATGTACCACGCGGCGGTAGTATTGAAGAGCCTGCCAGCATGCTGGAAAGTACATTTGGAACCGAAAGAGCAGCCATGATCCTGAAGAGTGTGCCTACAACCGCCCTTCTTATCGCTAGACAAATTGAAAGAGCTTCTGATTCTATGCTCGGAGAGATGTCGATGGATCTGGGTGTAGATGAGAAAGGGGGACTCTGGTTCTTTGAGGCCAACTCCCGGCCGATGAAATTTGATGAACCCGCGATCCGCAAGCTGTCCCTAGAGCGAATCTTTCACTACGGCCAGCATTTAGCGCGCCAGTTTAAATAGAAATCATTAAAAGGATGTGACACAGCATGCAGATATCCTCCATCTATGACACAAATGCCAAACAGTGGAAATCACGGCTGGCTGGACTGCTTGAGTTTATAAGAGCGCATGGGGAGAAGCGAATCACAAACCAAGCTTGCAAAGTACTGGCCCGATTAACACCGGATCAGTTGTCAGAGCCGGGTATCTCGCTGCTTGTCGCCACCGTACGCGGTCAGAATGGGCGCCAGCTCGCAGGAGTCAGCTTCGTATCCGGTTTCGGTGCAGAAGCCTGTCTTGTCGCTGTGCACCCCTTCTACCGGAATAGACATACCGGCACTGCCTTAATGGCTGCCCAGCTGAAACGCCTCGGGCATCTGCAATGCAGTGTTGCCTGCGACAATACTGCTAGCCTAAAGATGTGCTTCAATATCGGCCTTGCTGCCGACACACTTACCACTGGTCCTACCGGCAAGCCAACATTACTGCTCCGGTCACCCCATCATACCGGCAGCACTACTATTTCTCCACAAGAAGGTGAACTCCTGTGCCAGAGCCCGTCTTAGGCATTCTTACTTTATATATTAACGAAGCCAAGCAGCTTGAAGAAAAGGCCGTGTACCGGAGAATGATCGTCGAGGGCAAACGAATTGGCTTGGATGTCTTTGTGTTTACCCCCATGGATGTTCATCCCAGCAAAGAGCAGATCCATGCCCTTGTCTTTGATCCCAAGAGCGGAAAATGGTCACGCAAATGGCGTTCTTTTCCGAATATGATTTATGACCGTTGCCGTATTCAGCGCAGCTCACGCTTTCAGCAACTGCTTCGTTTCCGAGAACGCTACAATCATCTGTTATTTCTGAATCGTCCACTGCGCAACAAATGGACCATTCACCAAACATTTTCACAAAAAAGCCGTTTCCGGCAGCATATGCCAGAAACATTACTCTATCAGTCCTCTGCCGACCTGCGCCGGATGCTGAAAACCAATTCAGTAGTCTATATCAAGCCGGCAAACGGCACAGGCGGACGTGGCATCCTCAGAATTGAGAGAATGAAGGATGGGCGAGGGGTATATGATATTCAAGGCCGTCGTCAGGATCGCCGAATCATTCCCACCCGTAAAGTCTCTTCTACTCGGCTGGATTCCATCGTACGGCAATGGTGCATCGGCGGGCGTTTCCTTATCCAACAGGGGATTCCATTACGTCTGCCGGGCGGACGTTTCCATGATTACCGGATGCTCGTTCAAAAGAACGGGCAAGGTGTCTGGGAACTGACAGGTATGGCTGCACGTGTCGGTGCAGCGCGGAGTGTAACCTCCAATCTTCATGGCGGTGGTCATGCCGTTCGAGCGGAAACGCTGCTGAAGGAATGGCTGGGCAGTCAGGATAAAACCGATAAGGTCATGAAGACTGCCGAGAGGTTGGGCCTTGATGCCGCAGCCTTCTTGGAAGAAAGTTACGGAGCCTTATGTGAGCTTGCATTGGACCTCGCCATTGATCGCGAAGGTAAAATTTACGTGCTGGAGGTTAATCCCAAGCCCGCCCGTGAAGTGTTCGCAAGATCAGGTGACGGAACCACATACCGCAAAGCCCTGATTCGCCCTCTGGAATACGCGCTGTGGCTCTACAATAACAAAGGAACCCCGAGCACAGCTAAAACGACTGAGGAATAAAAATTATCATAGTAGTCATCAAAAAAAGACGCCACTAGCTCGTATTAATACGGAGCCTAAGAGGCGTCTTTTTCGATTTATTTGGCCAATGATCCCTGCAGGGAACCTGCATCGAAGTCCGGCTGTGCTTCGATATCGGTGTCACCTGCGGCTTTGGCTTTTTCAAGTGCCGCATTATAGCGAGTATTCAAGTCCTGAAGCTCTTTATCTAAATCTCCACCACCAAAAATGTATCTATTGAAGACATCAACCTTCTTTAGTCCTTCCAGACGTCCCTCACTGATAACCATCGGAGTCGCTGGATAAATCCCGTCTAACTTCGTAGGCAGAAAATCTTCAATTCCTGCAATGTCTGGTGCCTTGGCAACAGTAGCAACCGATGGGATAACCGAAACCCCATACCCTGCTTCCTGGTAAGCAATCTGCACATCATCACTGTACATCCATTCAATAAACTTCCAAGCTTCTTCCTTATGCTTCGAATCCTTGCTCATAGCCAAATAACTTCCTGCAATAACTTGGCTGACACCCTTCTGCTCCCCGTCAATGGTTGGAGGAATCGCAGCTGCCCAGCGAATTTCAGTTGGGAATTGGGTTTTGTAGACCGTCGGCTCAACGGAATGGTTGAAATACATACCGATCTTGCCTTGAGCAAATTGCGCACGCAGCGGGTCGATATCAAGCGATTCCGATCCTGGCATCATGCTTCCATCCACCTTAATCTGCCGCAGCGCCTCAGCAACCTCTTTATATACGCTAAAATCAAATTGCCCGGTCTGGAAGTCGAAGCCCTCTGTGCCCTTAGTCTTGCTAAGTGTTGTTATTGGATAAGCGATACGCTCAAATCCGCTGGTACTTTTGAAATTACCCGCGAAGCCGTAAGCGCCTATATCTTTTCCCGCTGCCGTAATTTTCTTGGCATCCTCGACCATCTCTGCGAGTGTGGTAGGCGGCTCTGTAATGCCAGCCTTCTCGAACAAATCTACGTTATAGATGAGGCGCCAGAACTGACCGATATTGGGAAGGCTATATATTTTGCCGTCAACGGTATTTTTCTCGTTGATAAGTACGTTCTCGAACCGGCTCTTCATCTCTGGTGAAATGTAGCTATCAAAAGATTCCAGATACCCTCTTTTGACCCATGTTGGCACGTTATAAGTATCCACCCGGAGAATATCAGGCGCCTGCATGCTGGAGAAGGCAATATCCACCGACTGCGTATAGTTCTCTGCCATAACCTTCATTTCAATCTCGATATTGGGATTAAGACCTTCATACTCGCTGATCTTTTGCTCAATAAAATCAGAATCATGACGATCAATGGTCCAGTAGACCAATTTTGTTTTGTCGGAGTTTGTATTGCTGCTGCTTACCTCCGTATTAGATTCGGATGATGAACAGGCGGCCAACGAGCCAGCCAGCATCAGCGAAACCCCAGCTAATATCCATTTATTTCTTTTCATCTAAAATGCCTCCCTTTTCTTTTGAAATCGCATTCATTTCTTAAGAAAATTATAATTCCACTGCCCTTTTATCAGTGAAGGAGAAAACAACTGTCAATGGGAGACGAAATCACTGTTTCCCTCCACTTTAGGCAAGCTATATTTTGCACGAAAGTCAGTCGGCGTCATTCCGGTGTATTTTTTGAACTGCTCTGTAAAATAGGGTCGATCCTCATAGCCCAAAGAGATGGCAATATCCTGAACCTGTATGCCTTCCAACACTAGCTCCTTGGCTTTGTCCATTCGTCTTCCGATAATATATTGGGCGAGTGTCATCCCCGTCTCCTTTTTAAAAAGATTGGAGAAGTAGCTAGGACTAAGATGCACCTCCCGTGCACAGTCGGCGACGGATAGATTTCGATGCAGATTTCCATTGATATGAGTGATGGCCCGATCCACAAGCATACGCGCGTCACTGCATTGGCGTTGTTGCAAATACGTACAGCCCAAACGGCAAAATTCCCGAATCTGGCGGCTAAGATCTTCAAAAGAGACTGCACTGCTCATGTCTGCAAGCTTATTTTCCAGAGTTTTAACTTCCGAATCCGTTGCTTTTTCCGAAAAAATCCGATGGATAGAATGAGCCAGTTCAAGACATAACGTCTTAACGATGGACGGGTTAGGCGTTGCCGGTGCAGTAATCCAATCATGCCAAATATGATCCAGCTGCTCCTCTGCTTTGGACAAATTCGCCGAACGCAGACAATAAAGCAATTCTTTCTCCTTGTCATATGAGTATCTGGGTAGCACGGCATTCACGACTGCATCTTCAACATAGGTGTACACGCTGTTCCCACCATTTAGAAAGGTGTTCGCAAGTGCAGACAGCGCCTGCGCATAGGAAGCAGAAAGCTGCCCTACCTCCTCCACCTCTCCACCCAGTCCAATGGATACCGTCTGGTACGTATACCGATGTACATTTTCCCGGCATTTCTCTGCAAGTTGCTCCATATTCGGTTCCGCCAGAGGGTTCATCACAATAACGAACTGATTCACATTTTCCCGGAACACAATGCCCCGAGTGTATTCGGATATTGTATTTTCCAAAATATTCTGTACGGCAAAGCGGATTAATTCCACCTCGGAAACCGTAAGTTCTGATGTACGTTCCACAAAAAAATCCACTTCCGCTACCATCACGCAAAAGTTATGGTTATTCATCTCGATATTGTAAAAATCCCACTGCTGGCTCAAGTGCTGCTGCCTAGTTCCGTAACGGATGAGCAGACGCATATATTCCTGACGCAAATAAGGTAAGCTCTCGCGCAGCTTTTGTTCCATGCCCATCATCTGCTCAGCTTGACTGCGTTCCCGCTCCAACACTTCTTTGGCCTTCAACACGGATTCAAGCACTTGAACCTTGGTATACGGTTTTACAATCAGATCAAAGGCACCCAGCTTAACTGCTTCCTGGGCATAGGTGAAATCAGAAT
This sequence comes from Paenibacillus sp. FSL H7-0943, assembly GCF_037963265.1. Lineage (NCBI taxonomy): Bacteria > Bacillati > Bacillota > Bacilli > Caryophanales > Paenibacillaceae > Paenibacillus > Paenibacillus sp. FSL H7-0943. The sequence continues at coordinate 2,128,540 of NZ_CP150148.1, read as the reverse complement.
AACCCGTCAAAAAAATCAGTTTGATGCCTGGCTGCTCGGCTTGGATGCTCCGCATCATCTCTAAACCATCCTTAAAAGGCATTCGGATATCCGTCAATACGATGTCAGGACGATGCTTGCGGATCTGCTCCAGACCTTCTTCCCCGTCTGCCGCGGTGGCCGCGATCACAATCCCATGTTCCTCCCAAGGAATCCGCTGCGACAATCCGCGGACCACTGCAGGAATATCATCAACAATACATATTTTAATTGAATGGGCGTTCAGGATTTATTCCCCCTTCCACAGGAATGGATAGAACAGCTTCGGTTTCAACACGCGGACTGCTTCGAAAGACCAATCCGGCTTCTTTGCCGTAGTACAGCTGCAGTCGGCTACATATATTAGACAGAGCATAACCTCCACTGCCGTTCGGCTCCTTCAGCCAGGCATTGAGTTTCTCCGCATTCATGCCGGTTCCGTTATCGGTAACCCGGATGAGCAGTGTGTTTTTGGCTACTTCTACAGAGATCCGGATCACTCCCCCTCCCCTTAATTCCTTAAGGCCGTGCAGGATTGAGTTCTCCACCAAGGGCTGAATAATAATTTTCAATACAGGAAGCTCCAGCAGTTCCACTCCGACATCAATTGTATAGTCAAACAACCCTTCATAACATTGCTGCTGAAGGTTTAGATACTGGCGGACATGTTCCAGTTCCTTGCCTAAGGTCGTAATTTCCTGCCCGTTGTTCAGTCCCAGCTGAAACAGTGCAGACAGCGAAATGACCATCTGTTTCACATCTTCATATTCATCCATCTCACATTTCCAGAAAATCGTGTTTAATGTGTTATATAAAAAATGAGGCTCGATCTGCGCCTGAAGCGCCTTGATCTCCGCTTTTCTCTTTTCTTTTTCTGTATCCTTGACTTCAGCAATCAACTCACCAATCCGGTCCAACATCTGGTTAAATTTGCGTCCCGCCTCCCCAATCTCATCCTGGAAAGGACTCTGGAAGCGTGCACTGAGATCCTCTTGCTCAACACGAGACATCGTCCGTTGCAGTTTCAGCAGCGGTCCCAGTAGCAAAGCGGACAGATACCTTGCAAGGAAAAGCGCGATGACGATACATGCCGCCATGATCATCAACACCAGCCATTGAATACTCCGAACAGGTTGCAGCAGTTCCTTTTTGGACAGGTAGCTGACCAACACCCAGTCTTTTGCGTACCCTGAACTGGCATAGCTGAGCAGCATTGGCCCATCCCCAGCAGAATATTCAAAATTACCCCGGTCTGCTTCCCTCAGTTTGTCCAAAAACACAGAGTCCCGAGACCATTCCGGACGTCTCCCATCTCCGAAGACGCTTGTTCCCTCTTTATTGATCAGTAAAAAACGTGCGGAGCCAAGACTCCCGCCTCCACTTACAGTATCTTCAAGAATGTCCTCTTTTACATTAACGATCAAAAATAGATCAGGGACATAATTGTCTGTAAGCGGCTGCAAGACTAGGGAAATAACATGGTGTTTCCCGGCAAATAGCTCGTCCCGATGACTCTCCACCCAATTGGTTTCAGGTTTCTCCTTAATCCGTTGATACAGCGAAGATTCTAGAAATGGGGTCAAGGTTCTGCGCTGATTGCTGGTAGAGTAGAAATCCCCGTCCGGCGTACTGATCAAGATAGATTCAATGGAGTTTTCCGTCAACTCTACCTGCGTGAAGGGCGCTTGCAGCATAGAAAAATTGGCAAAAAAACGTTCCATATTATGAGCTTTAATATCCCGGATGGTCTGCTGATAAGCTTCGCTCAACATCATCGTGGAGGAAGCCACAATGATTTGCTTTAACTTCTGGTCCAGGACATTGATTGACTGAGTCAGCACATTTTGATTTAACTCGACAGAGTTACGCTCCATCGCCCGAGAAGCGATGGAGTAAGCCAATAAACCGGTGACAGAAATACAGAATACCGTCAGTGCGGTAAAAGATAACCATATTCTTTTCTTCAAAGAGGTACGATAAACCCAGGCCTTCAGCATGTATTCACATCCTTCTTGAATAGCTGTCCGAAGCCCGCCCCGAATTTAGCCCTTTACAGAGCCAGCTGTCATCTGCATGAACGATTTATTAGCGAAAATATAGACAACAATCATTGGCAACATGGACAGACATGCACCCGCGAGCATCAATTGAGGTTGCGCCGCATCGCCGATACCATATTTTAGCCCCGCCAATCCTACGGTGAGTGTCTGTAATTTTGGCTGTGTCATGGTAAAAACCAGCGGCAGAATATATTCGTTCCATGCTCCGCGGAAGGTCCAGAGCGCCGTGACTCCAAGGGCGGGTGTCAGAAGCGGTAAGATAACTCGAAAGTATACGCTATAGAAATTACAGCCGTCAATAAAAGCAGCCTCATCCAGATCCTTCGGAATCGCTCGTACAAAACCAATCAACATAAAAAATGCCGTGGCATGCGCACTAATCAGAATAATAATGACACCCCATAACGATTTCTGTAGATTAAGCGCTACCATAAGGTCAAATTGCGGCCGAAGCACCACAGCACCGATCGAGATGAACAGCGTGCAGGACTGAATTACAACATATATACGTTTCCCGTAAAAATCGACTCTCGCTACCGCATATGCGGCCATCGTTCCAATGAATAGAGTGCCTAAGGTGGTAAAGATACTGATAAACACACTGTTCCATGTAAAGCGGGCAAAGTTAGCCGAATTCCAAGCCTGCGCGTAGTTTCCAATCTGCCATGACTTAGGCAGCAAGGTGGTTCCTGTCGTCAACTCCAGATTGGTCTTAAGGGATCCGAAAAAAGCCAGAATAATCGGAAACAACGCAAAAGCCGCCACTATAAGTAGAAAAATCCACAGCAAGGTCCGGGACAGCACCGCTCGGGTCTTGAAGGACCGGACAGGCTGGACCGAAGTGTTCTTCGTCTCCGCATGTAATGTACTCACTGTTCATTCTCCTCTCTTTTAATAGATATCATTTAGCTTTTTAGATACATAAAAGTAGACTAAGGTAATCAGACCTACAATAACTGCTGTGGCAAAACCAACCGCACTACCGTAGCCAAATTGCTGAATGCTTGTACCTCCACTGGATACAGGGAAGAACAGCTTATACAGGTACAGGTACATAACTTCCGTCTTGCCATAAGGACCGCCTTCGGTAAGCACCATAATACTCTCGTAGCCTTTTAGGGAGGCGGTAATAGCGAGCATAATGATCATTTGCAATACAGGTCCGAGCATGGGAACGGTGATGTTCCACATTTTTCTGAAAGGTCCAGCTCCATCTATAGATGCCGCCTCATAGAGATCCTCAGGAATGTTCTGTAAACCAGCGATAAAGAGCAGCATATAGTTACCGATAGCCCCCCATATCGCAATCATAATAGCGGTTAGTAAGGCATATTTCGGCCCTAACCAATCTATCGGAGCGGAAATAATTCCAGAGCCGACCAATAGCTGGTTAACCATCCCGTTGTATGAATTAAAGATAACGTAGAATACGATGGCCATAACCGAAGCACTGATTACGGTCGGCATAAAGTAAATCGCTCTTAGCAGCTGCCGCCCTTTCAAAGCACGATTGAGGACAACCGCCAGTAAAAATGATAATGGCAAGGTGATGAGCAGCTTGCCTCCAGCGTAGATAAAGGTGTTGACCACTGACTTCCAGAATTCCTTATCCCTTAATAAGCGCTCGAAATTCTCCAGTCCGATAAACAGGGGTTCGCCGAAACCCTGGTAATCATAGAACATGTACTTCAGAGCCCAAAAGATCGGATATACTCCAAAAACCAGCGTCAGAATCAAACTGGGAGCAACGAAGGTCCAGGCGTTAATTTGACGTTTTGATAAATTCATTTATTGTTCCTCCTGTCCATTGGACTAAGCTTATGTCCTTAATGATAATTCTATCCGTTCGTAACGGTTAGGGAGAAAGCGACTGCGCTTGGGGGAGAATTTCACTTTTTCAGTTGCTTTGTCCCCTTTCCTTCATTTGTTTATCTATCCCGTCCTTCGTAAAGCCACGTTTATACTAATTAAGAGAAAGCTCACCCACGAACCATGACTACTTTACAAGGAGGTTAGAACTACCGATGATTTCAGCATATGGTGGCGGTACACGCCCCTTCGGATGTTATACCGAAGGAGAGCTTGAGGGCATACGCCTTAGAATCGAACAGCTTCCCAAGGTCCGGCAAGAGTACGAAAGACAACAACAGCTGTCTGAACAATTTGCCAGCCGAGAAGCTGCTGCGCCCCTCCATAAACTCGGGGTGTTCCGGGTAGAACCCTTTGTTTTTAAAACCCCTCCCAGAACGGCCTTCCTCAAGCTTTCTGTACAGATTCGGGGAAAGGGCACGGCGCGCATCGGGGGCTTGCGTCTGACTCATTCGCAGCTTGGCTTGCCGGTTGAACTAGCGAATGGCGGTCTAGAATCTGGGATGCTGGGGTGGAGTCAAGACCGAGAAAACGGAAGCACAGTATATCTAGAGAAATTGGCCAGCTGGCAGCAAGGTCTCCAGCCATCTGGTGTAACCCCATCTGGCGCTAGTCTGGCAGACGATTTGCAATGTATCTGCATCAGTAATGAGGAAGTGAAAGGATTGACAATCCTTCATTATGGAGAGACCATACCTGTATATGAAGGTGATCATTACAGCGTGCAGACGGCGCTCAGTCTGGAAGCTCCTCTAGGCGAAGGAATCTGCATCGGGGTCCATTTTCTAAATGCTGCGGGGCAGCCGTTAGGAACTGAGCTGCTCTCCCCGCTTTTTAATCGGCCGACACTTACCAATTGGGCCTACCTGCTGGAGGCTACGGGAGCGGACGCCAATATGTATATGATCACGGGTGAAAGTGAATTTGCGGTTCGAGCCAAGCAAAAGCTCCAGTACATGCTTGCCGATATGCGGGTAGGCATGGATATTTTCCGTAGAGACGGCTGGCATGACGATGATACTTACGGCGCGGTGCATATCGGGAGGGGGCTCGCTGCTGCTTCGGTAATCTACGATCAGATTGCTGGCAGCAGTGTATTCCTCACTGGAGAAGAAACCGAACTTCTCGCTCATTTCCGCTATATCGCAGACATGATGATGGATACCCACTACTACCGGTTTGATCTAGAGACCTTCCCAGATGAAAAGGGAGGAAAACGCAGTAATTGGAATGCCGACCGGGCAACCGGACTGGGTGTATATGCCCTCCTCTTTCCCAATGAAAAACAAAGTGAGGCATATCTTGATCATGCCCTCTCTGTCATCAACTGGCAGCTGGCAGAAGTGGTTGATTCAGACGGCGCATGGCCAGAAAATATTCGCTACCATGGCGCAGTATTGCATCGCTATTTTCTCTTCTTCGTCCTATTAAAGCGTTTGAAGGGCATTGATTATTTCAAGCATGAGAAGGTAAAGGGCATGTACCGTTTCCTAATCGGAACAGTGACTGCACCAGATATTATTCAAGGCGGCTCTTCTGGCTCCCCCATCCTGCTTACACCAGCCGTCGGCGATGCCAATGTGCAGGAAAAATGGTTTCGCCTGCTTGGATATGCGGCCCCATTCTATATGGACGAAGACCCCCAGCTTGCCGGGGAAATGCTCTGGACGTGGAAGCACGGCGGAGAACCGATTGAGGATAGTGGCGCATTTCCTCTGCCTCTGGTCGCGCTGTTATATCCACAGCCCGATTTAGCAGAACAAAGGCCTGCACTCGACTCCGTACATTATCCCGATATCGGTTATGTCATCTTCCGCAACGGAGAACAGAACCTTCAGCATTATGCAATCTACGAGGCGTCTCCGCTGACTTATCACGCTCATCATGATGAAGGGCACTTCTCCATCTGGGCAGATGGTGTTCCAGTAACCCTTGATTCTGGAACGGGAGGTTATTATAACGGGGATCGGCATTGGTATGTGTCCAGCGCAGCTCATAATGTTGTTCAATTTACCGATTCATTCGGAAATTTTGCCAATGGGCCACTGCAAAGCACATGCAAGGAAGTACGCTTTTCAGAAGAGTTAGATCATGCCAGCAGTCTTATTCCAGAGGCTAACGCCAGGGAATATGAGCGGAATTTCTTGTTCATTAAAGCAGGCTTTAACGTCTACTTGATATGGGATCGAATTGAGGGAGCATCGAACAGCGTCTGGAATCTGCATACACTCAGTACTGATGCAAGTATAATGGAGCAATCCATTGATGCAGCTTGCCTGAACGGCAAGCACCTAAGCGCTTATATCGCCGAACCAGAACTTCCAGTGATTACAATGGGAGAAGGCGCTGTAGCCGGGAATTATCCGCTGGCAGAGCAGCAACATTTTCGTGTTTATGGTGGTAAAAGCGATTACGTCATTCTGCTTCATCCCCGGACAGAAGATGCTTCTTCACTACAGCTTGAACAGCTTGATTTTGAAGAGGCTATCGAAGGAGTACGCTTGTACAGAATATCCCGTACGGATGGGAAATGGTTTATCGCCGCCATCAACGGCACCAAGGAGGAACACCTTGTTACTGTTCCGGGTCTCGGACCGCTTAGGCTGTTCGGAGAACCTGAGTCAACATCCGGGCAACCTGAAGCAACCCAATTAAGAATTGAGGCAGGCAGAATTCACATCGCCATGCCCCGATAACTATATACAAGGAGGAAGATTAGAACATGAGCAATCTTGGAGTATGGGAACCAGCAGAACCGGGAGTTAAACGCTGTATCTTGAACGCTGCAGCCAGTCTGATGATGATGGAGGTTCATTTCGAAAAGGGAGCCGAGGGCTATGAGCATAGCCATCCTCACGAGCAGATGAGCTACTGTCTGCGTGGAAGCTTTGAATTTCGTATTGACGGCGAGAAGCATAAGGTAACCGCGGGGCAAAGTATTGCCATACCGCCAGATGCAAAGCACGGTGTAACCGCATTGGAAGCAGATTCTGCGCTGCTCGATGTCTTCACACCTATCCGCGAGGATCTGCTGAAACGCTAATAAATATATATCTGGCAGCAAAAAAAGGCCCAATCATTCCATTTCAGAGGGAATGATTGGGCTTCTGTTATTTTTCAGCTTGGTACCGTTCCACCTCAAGTGATGCTAATAACAATGGAGCGACGCCCATAGGCACATCCGACAATACGTCCTCAGAGATATAGTAATCGTATGAGCCATTACGGTCTTTGCTCAGACCCGCTCCATGACAGATCTGGTGCAAGTGCACACCTTGTTCATCCTCTTCAGTCAAATGCGTCAAAATGCCTTCATACCCTTGCAACATCGCCTCTATAAAAGAGGATTCCAGATAACCTAATCTTAGTCCCTTAGCCATCGCATAAACAAACATGCACGAGCCGGAAGCTTCAAGATAATTGCCTTTTCTCCCCGCTTGATCTAACACCTGGTACCAGAGGCCAGTCTCCTTGTCTTGAACCTCCAGAAGCGCGCCGCACATCCGCTGGAAAATGCCAATGATCGTCCCCCGCTGCGGATGAGTGAGCGGAAAATGCTCCAGGCAATCAACCACAGCCATCGCATACCAGCCCATCGCCCGGCTCCAAAAATGAGAGGACAATCCGGTAGAAGAGTCAGCCCATTCCTGCTCTTTGGATTCATCCCAGCCATGATAGAGCAAACCGGTCCGTGGATCACGGGTCCGCCGCTCAACCAGCAGCAGCTGATGCGCCGCTTCGTCAATCAGTTCAGGTCGTTGAAAAACCTTGCCGTATTCCGCTAGGAATGGCGATGCCATGTACAGCCCGTCCAGCCACATCTGGAAAGGGTATACCTTCTTATGCCAGAATCCCCCTTCGGAGGTGCGGGGATGTCCAATAAGCTGTGCGGCCAGCAAATGGGCTGCTTCAGCATACCGTTCTTCTCCGGTTTTCTGGTATAGCAAGAACAGGTTTTTCCCCTCGTTAATCTGGTCCAGATTGTATTCTTCCAGCCTGTAGGTACGGATGGAACCATCCTCTCCAATAAATGTGTCCATATGCCGCTCCATAAAGGAGACATACTCAGGCTGGTCGAGCTGAACACCCGCCCGGGCCATTGCCATCAGCAGCATGCCCGGAACATAAGCCCATCTTTCCAGCACATATTCATGCTCTCCCTGCTTGTTGCACCCTCCAAGAATCGTACTCGCGATTTTACTGGACAAGCGAACGGTTGTTGCTTCAGTTATAGACATCCTTATTCCTCCTTCGTTTGTCATCCATATGAAGTCTAATCTTATGCTCAAGTGAGCTGCTTGCGCAGCCAGGCAAAGGCTGGTTCACCATGAATCTCATGACCTCCGGTGAAGAAGTCCGCTTCTACCTGTCCGATATGATTCGCCGACCTGTAAATCGTCTGCAACTGGGTTAAAGCTAATTTTGTTCCGCGCGGGCCAAACAGATGATCGGCATCTCCCGATTCGAGGAACAGGCCACGAGGGGCAATGAGGCCCAGTAGGTCAGGCATCTCCGCTTCCAGCAAAATCCCTGGAATATAATTATCAAGGCAATGATTGCGTGTCAGAATACTGTCTGCGAAAGTATTGGCATACCCGCTTACGACCGCACAAGCGATTCGTTCGTCAAGTGCAGCTGTGAAGCCAGCCACCAGTCCCCCGCCGGAAATACCCATAATTCCAATTCGTTCATCCTTAACTTCTTTTCTTGTCTGCAAATAATCCAGTGCCCGCATGGTTTCGTAGATACGGTAGCCGGCCATTGTCTTCCCAACCATCAACAATGCGGATGACAGGCGGAAGCAGGAATTACGTCCAGGCTCCCCGCTTGTTAGGTCTTCTTCCAATCGTCTGTCCCCAAAGCCGAGCAGCTCCGGGGCTGCCACTACAAAGCCCTGTTTTACCAGTGAAACAGCGAAGTCTTTGTGCAGCCCGGGATCTCCCTGCCGATCCGATCCGTCCGGGTTCAAGCCTACGATCTCCCGGCTTCCATAGCCATGTCCATGAATGGCAAGAACGGCAGGAACAGGGGTAGAGAACGGCTGATCCGGGATCAAAAGATACAGCGGCATGCGCAACCCTTCATAGGTAGTTATCTCTATACGTTCACGGGTATACCCGGAGCAGACGGTTCGTTCCAGCAGAACCGGTTGCAGCTCCTCAGCTATTTCTGGAAAGCCACCTAACCGCTTCGTAAATGCTGCGCTAAGCTCATCACGCCATTGCTGAAAGGGTATGTCTTTGCTGAAAGCCGAGTTACGTTGTGCTGAACCAGCTAGTTCTTTCATGTATTGTTCCAGAGGCTCCATTCGAAGTGCTCCTTCCTTAATATCCTTCAGGATGCCAGCCATCAAGCACGGTCAGCACCCTATACTCCGCAGCTTCCTGTGGAATCAGCTGCCGCGACCATGCAGCTCTGGCTTCGGGATTGGCTCCCGGTCCACTGCTGCCATATTCTTCATAGCGGCTAGTTTCCTCCCTGTCCGGCTGCCCCCAATTATGCCAGCCTTCGCCGATAATCGAACTGTCTATGACCGTGCGGATAAAAGCCACATGTGCATAAGGGCGCCAAGGTCGGCCAAGATACACTTCACTTACACCTTGACCGCCAGTAATTTCACAATCGAGGAATACATAACCAAACGGTGCGCCTTCAGGCGTTGATGCGGCTGTTATATATCCTCTGGAACGTTTGTTATGCAGCCGGCAACGTTCAAACAAAGCCGTAGCCGCGCCAAAAATATAATCCACATCGCCTTCAATGTAACATTCGTTATAATATTGCTTTCCTTGCCCTGTATACAAAGTATCCTGATCACCCAGCAGGCGTACACGCCGGAATACAGCATGACCAGCATCAACAAAAGCAGCCACCGCCTGACCAGTGCCGGGACCTGATGCATTTCGAATGGTCAGATTTTCAGCGGTGAAATGCTCAGCGAATACATTCAGGGTACCGGATTTGAACGTGCCAATCGGCTCTCCGTCCGGACCTAAAGTGTGCGCGTTGTCTGACCAGGTAATGATGGTGGAATTCGTGTCTTCCCCCAGTAGCAGAACCGGAGGCGTTCCCTGTTTCACTGTAATTTTTTCCTCGTAAATGCCGGGTTTAATACGAATCGTCACTTCTTCCTTGTGTTCCTGTGGAATTGAATCCAACGCTGCCTGTAGACTACTGAATCCTTCGTCGACACTCTTAGAGACTGTAATTAACATCTGCGGCTCCTTTCCTATCAACCTGAGTTTATTCTATAATAACCGTAACGCTTCGTAAGAGAAGAGGAGAATTATGACTAGCCTGACTAGCCCCAATCACAAATATCATATTGAAGAAGACCGCTACAGCATCCAGCATATGAAACGTAAAGGCATCACTGCTATGCCACGTCCCCACAGCCATGACTTAGCCGAGCTGTACTATCTGATACAAGGGGAGCGGGTATACTTTGTGGACGACCGAGTCATTACGGTTCATAAGGGTGAGCTTATTCTTATTTCCGGCCGGGAGCTTCATTCCACAGCAAGCTCGGAAGTAGCCGAGTTCGAGCGGATTCTCATCAACTATGATCCTGCTCTTCTACCGCCATCCCTGCAGAATGAAGCCATCTGGTTTCATGACCGCGGGTACCGCTTGTTCAAGCTGACCCTGCGCGAGCAGGACGAAGCGGAAATCCTAATGAACCGGATGCTGGAAGAATGTCGGTTGCAGCGCCCGTATTACGAAACCAGCGTAATCGCTTTATTCTCCGAGCTGATGATTCTCCTCCAGCGTTCAGAGAGTATCTCACAAGCTGGAGGGACGAAACATCCGCTCCATCATCTAGTAACGGATGTAGCCACCTATATCCGTGATCACTACCGTGAGGCCCTTACTCTGGAAGAGACTGCGAGTAATTTTTACATTAGTCCTTCATACTTGAGCCGGGTATTTCACCGATTGACGGGTTTTCACTTTCGGGAATACATCGTTCATGTCCGCGTAAGGGAAGCCGAACGGCTGCTTGTCGGATCTACAGGCAAAATCCAGGAGATCGCCTCCGCTGTCGGATTTGAACATCTTTCCCATTTCAATAAAACATTCAAAAAATCAACCGGTCTGACCCCGCTCCAATACCGAAAAGAAGCAAGGTCACACCCACGGAAGTTCAAGACGGATTTCCATCATCCATAGAATTTTTTATCTATCTGTAATCGTCAAATCTTCGGAATGAGTGAGCGTGACGTGGCTGCATCTATGCGCTGTTATCTTCGGCATTTGCGAAGTCTGCAACCGGATACGATCCAGCGTGAGCCCCGTGGCATGCCGCAGCACAATTCCCCGATCACTCACTGCGTGGAATTTTTCGATGGTTAGATCAGCAAGCGGCATCTCCGGCAGCCCGTTAACCAGTAGAGCGGTTGCCGCACCATGGCACACAATATTCTTCAGGGTAATCTTCCGAAATTGCGGAGTCTCCTCTGTAACCGAAAATAACTGCTCGTCATACCCTTCCGATCCTTCAACCCCTGCATAGAACATATGAAAGGATACAGCTTCATGGATGATGCCAGTCATGTTGATATTCTCCATTAAAATATCCTCCACCACACCGCCTCTTCCCCGGGTGCTTTTGAACCGCAGGCCAATGTCCGTGCCGATGAACAGGCAGTCGCTAACTCGAACTGCATGGACACCTCCGGACATCTCGCTGCCGATCACAACGCCTCCATGTCCGTGATATACCGTGCAATTCCGGATGGTAATATACTGGCAGGGCATTCCCCACTTACGGCCTTCCTCATCCTTGCCTGACTTGAGACAGATGGCGTCATCACCCACATCAAAGCTGCTGTGCTCAACTAGAGCATGCGTGCAGGATTCCAAATCAAGGCCATCCCCGTTCTGCGAATACCAAGGATTACGTACCTGAATATTTCGTACGGTAATCTGCTCGCAACCAATGGGATGAAGACACCAAGCAGGTGAATTCTGGAAGCTCGGCCCTTCCAGCAGCACCCGCCGGCAATTGCGCAGGCTAAGCAACGTCGGACGAAGATACGTACGAGCAGGCAGATAAGCCTCCATACTAGTTTCTCCCTTGTCCCACAGCTTCCGGCAGAAGTCCTCACCTTCCATGGCTTCCCGGGAAGGCCACCATACTTCGCCCTGCGGATCAAGCACTCCTCCAGATTCGATCAAACGCTCCCATTGCTTCTCGGTCATCTTAAACCGCTTCACTGGGCGCCAACCTTCGCCACTGCCGTCGAATATTCCCTCACCGGTTATTGCCACATCGCTTAAACCTTCTCCATCGAGCGGAGCCTGACAGCGCCAGCCGGCATTCCCCTCATAATGGGAAGAAAGTAACGGATACAAGGTATGATCAGGGTCAAACTGCACCAATGCTCCCTTGTCTACATACAGATTAATTCGACTATGCAAAGTAAGGGGTCCTGTACGCCAGATGCCAGCTGGAATAACAACTTTTCCGCCTCCCGCCGCAGCGCAGGCATCCAGTGCAGCCTGAATAGCAGAGGTACATAGCGTTAATCCCCCCTCTTCTGCCCCATAATCCGTGATTGCAAAAGTCCGTTCGGGAATCTGGGGAAGCTCGGGAATCGGATACGTGTTAGTTACAAGATTGCTGCTCATTGAATTTCACCTCCTCCTATTACTCAAGTCCTTCATAGCTAAACCAGTCGAAATCGGCATAACTTTCGCTCTTTGCGCCTTGAGAGCTTGTGTACATCCCGAGGTATGCTCCTGTGAATCCTCCGGCCAGATCGGTGCTGAGCACTCTGCCATCCGTCCGTTCACAGAAGGCTGTCCACTTGGCGGCTTCAGAAGCTCTGTAATAGAAGCTATACTCTTGTCCTCTGGCTTCCACCTTAAGTTGTACCTGATCCTGTAGATAGGGCACTGACGCCAGCAGCTGCTCGCTGCCACCCATCCGATGAATCAGCTGTAATACACGTTCGCCTGCCTCTAGCCCCAGTTCATAACGGAAGTGGTGATCCGCATTTTGGAGGAGAACAAGACCAGCTACTTCCCCTTCTGCAGCGGGATTAAACGTCATGTCAGTTGCCGCTCTGAAGCTCAAATGCTGCTGGCGTCTACCGATATAAGATGGATTGGCAATCTCCGAGAGCCGTTCTGGCTTCAGGCGAAGCCGCAGAACTCCAGGCTTGTCGGTAAGACTCCAGAATTCACCCCGCGGTGTCCGCAGGAAATTCCAGATCGGTGCCAGCTCATTACCTATAAACTCATCGCGCGCAGGCAATTCCGGCCATTTTGTCTCTGGCAAATCCGGAGCCTCCGTCTCAAATTCCAGCACTCCTTTGCCAGGATTGACCACAGGCCATTCATTCTCCCAGATTACCGGTGTCAGGAAGGTTTCACGTCCCAGATTGCGGTAATAACCACCGCTGGTTCGTGAAGCCAAGCAGAACATCCACCAGTCACCATGCTGAGTCTCCACAAGCTCTCCATGACCCACATTAACAATAGGATACGCTCTGCCAAGATGGCGATGCGTCAGAATCGGATTGGCTTTATGGCCCTCATAAGGACCGGTCACACTCTTGCTTCTGGCAATCGTAATCGCATGAGTATGCCCGGTTCCGCCCTCGGCAATCAGCACGTAATACCAAGCGCCGATCTTATAAATATGCGGTCCCTCTTGCGCATGAGCTACCTTGAGTGCGCCTTGCCAAATACTATGCTTCGGACCGATTAGCTTCCCTTGGCTGAGATCAATCTCCTGCAGCCAGATATCCATATGCTTCGGATAAGCCTGCCCTTCCGGCGGAACACGGTTGCCGGTATAATACACCTTGCCGTCTTCATCGAAGAACAAAGAGGAGTCAATACCGGGTGCATCCTCCAGCCATACAGGGTCAGACCAGTCTCCGGCCGGATCGGTTGTTGTTACATAAAAATTATGCTGGTTCTTGTCATTGTCAATAAAAGTGGTAATCATATAGAAAACTCCCTCATGATAGCGGAGCGTCGGTGCCCAAATACCCATGGAGGGAATCGAGTGATCCAGATTGAGCTGGGACGGGCGGTCCAGTACATGGCCAAGCTGGCGCCAATTGACCAGATCCTTGCTGTGGAAGATAGGAACGCCTGGGAAAAATTCAAAGCTTGAAGTCACAAGATAATAATCTTCACCAACACGGATAGCGGAAGGGTCAGGATAAAATCCCGGCAGCACTGGATTGCGGAATGTTCTCATTAAAAGTAATCCTCCTCAAAACAATTCAAATGTAAGCACCACCAATTATAGTTCGTATAAGTTTAACTTTCTTGTATTTTCTATGTTCTATTTCTTCATTTTTATACTTTCATGCTATATTGCCCATATTTCACTCCTTGTCAGCGAATAGCCTTTCCCTCTAGAATGGGTGTAATAGGATTTACCTGAAGGGGTGAGCAGCTTGGGAAAAAGAAAGAAATTGTACTCCCGCTTTTTTATGAGCCTAACCGCGATTTCAGTTTGCTGTATTCTAGTACTGGCTGTAGTGATCTTTTATTGGTACCGGAATATTACGATAGATAATGTCAACAAGGCGAACCAAAATGTACTGGTGAATACTGAAACCGTTTTTACAAACTATGAAGAGATCGTCCAGAACTACGCTATGGACTTCTATAGGAATCCAAACATCAACGCGCTCATGATGAATGGCGATACCAGCTGGAGCGACCAGTTGTACAGTGCCTTAAGCCAAATCCGCGGAGCATTGGTTGTGAACCAATATATGGAGAACGCCTACATCATGGGAGTGGATGAGCCTGTTGCCATGTTCGAAAACCTTCCGCTAAGCCCTGAATCCAAGCTGGAGCTATTCTCGAGAATGCGGGATAACATCATTGTTGAATCACCGTTTCTGTGGGAGGCAACCTTGAATAACGGTACCCCCATTACCCTGCTCACCGTGTTTTATAATGACCGGGCGTTTGCGGATAGCGAATATAATGGTGCGGTAGCACTGACCGTCAATTTGGGAAAGCTGCAGAATAATCTGTTTACGCAAAAAGAAGGCGAAGCCACCCGTTACGCTGTGCTTGACGGAAAAGCATCTGTGCTCATGCACAGTGCATTATCTGACATCCCTCTGGAAGAGGGCATGTTAAAGCAGGTGGTGTCCTCCACCTCAGAAAGAGGCTCTTTTGTCTATAAGGGAGGTGAAGAGCCACAGCTGATTACCTATGTATATTCTGCAGCGGACAAGCTGTGGTTTGTGTCGGAGACTTCCTACAAGGATAGCATCCGTGATATCTCCAATGCCCGTAATCTGATGACTGGCCTGTGCTTGGCCTTGATTGCCGCCGCATCTATAACCGCCAACCTGATCTCGCGGCGGATGTATAAGCCAATCGGCCGGCTCTTCGGCAATATCGCTCATCTATCTGGCAATGAAGAAGCGCTGAAAACCGGTGGCGATTTCGATACCGTAAGCCAGGAGCTCGAACAGATTGGCGTTAAGCTGGAGCAGCTAAAAAAAGAAAGCGATGATAGCGCCTTGATGCGGTGGCTGCTTTCCCCGCAGAGAACACCAGAGAACAGCGGGACACCCCTGATGAGCATAGCCGCTTCTGGGGGAGCATATTGTGTATGCGTACTGACCACTCTGGAGCCCGAACAACCTGAAGACTCCGACTTCCGGCATACTTTTGAGGAAAACATACAACAGATTGAACATGCCTTCTGTGAACTTGCAGCCATTCAATCCTTCCGCCCACATCAAGGCACTGCTGTACTTATTCTGAGCGAGCTTCACAGCGGCAGCTTCGGCGATTACGCTTTGTACCGCGGTAAATGGGAAGAAACCGCCGCTCAGCTACAGCTTTCCGGAGCCTGCTGCGCCTTCGGAATCAGCGGGCTGACGGATGATTTAAACCTACTGAGGGCTAAATACAATGAGGCTGCGGACAGTCTGCAATATATTAAATTTCATGTGCAGCAGAACATCATCTTTGCTGATGATACGATCCACCTGAACAGCAGCCCAATGCCCGACAGTGCCCTTGAACCGGTACTGCAAGCCGTTAAGCAGACGGAACTCTCGAACCATATTCCGCAGGCAGTGGAGAGATTGCTGGCAGTAGCCTGCAGTTACCGCGTCGAGCCTGCCACCATCGCTTTATCGAGACTGGTCTTTGAACTCAGTCGCACGGCTGAGCTTAATGCAGACGTCCAGCATTCCGGCTTTCTAGATAATTACCAGCATATCTGGCAGATCCAAAGCTATGACAAGCTATGGAATTGGATTGTAGACAGCTGTTATACCGCCCACGAGCGTATTGCCAGCATGAGCGCTGTACAGACCAAGAGCATTGCTGGTGAAGCCATTTGTTATATCAGAGATCATTATGATGACTCCAGGCTCTCCCTTAATGCCCTTGCTGACAAGCTATCGCTAAGTCCCGCTTATCTCAGTAGACTTATTGCCGACGAAGTAAACTGCAGCTTTCCCGATTTCGTTAACCTGCTGCGTCTGGAGCAGGCGCAGATGTTATTAGTCACTGAGCTTGGCTTGGATATCCGGGAAATTGCCGAGAAAGTGGGCTACAACAGCAGCACCTATTTTACAACCCAGTTCAAAAAGCGTTATGGGGTTACACCTTCTAAATGGAGAATGAATCATATTTTGCAGAAACAGAATCTTCCTGATTGACCCGCTAAAAGTAAGGAACAAAGGGGATGTCCCGGCAGCATTTTCATAGCCGGAGACATCCCCTTTTTGACTTTCAATGAATAACCCTCGCGCCGGCCTATACTATGAAATCCCCCTTTAAATCAGGCTTTTGAGCACCCTAAAAACAAAAAAGTTCTGTCTTTTTCGTTTTTTTAAGCTGCCCTTTTCCGCTTTTTTTAACTTTTTTTCGTTTATTATGATAGCGTTTACATTCCGGGCGGATTTATGATTTTCATGTAAAGCGTTCTCCTAAAACAAGGGACGGAAATGACAACGCTAGTATAAAGGAGTGAACTGTTAATGATGCAAGAGGCTACATCGAAGACACAAGGAATGCCAAGTCCGGGAATCAGGACGGCCAAAGCCAAGAGCTTCCGTAAATCCCTAAGGAAGGACAGCTCGCTTTATTTGCTCGCTCTTCCGGGAATCATCATTCTAATTCTTTTTGCTTATCTGCCGATGAGTGGTCTGATTCTCGTCTTTAAAAATTACAACTTCAACGACGGAATCTTCGGCAGCCCGTGGGCCGGCTTCTCTAATTTCGAGTTTTTCTTCTCTAGTATGGAAGATTCTCTTAGGGCTACACGTAACACGGTGATGTTAAATGCGCTGTATATGCTAACCGGCACGTTTTTTTCAGTGGCCATCGCCATTATTCTAAATGAGCTGCGCAGCAAATGGTTTATCAAAATCACGCAGAGCGTCATGTTTTTCCCGTATTTTATTTCCTGGATTATTATCGGAGCCATTCTGTTCTCCCTGCTGGATTACGACAAAGGCATTATGAACCAGTTGCTCCAGACATTCGGCTTCTCCCAGGTTGACTGGTATTCCAGCCCTTGGCTGTTCGTAATCATTCTCGTGCTAGCGAATATCTGGAAAAGCGCTGGTTACGGTGCCATCATCTATTATGCGGTGCTGCAAGGCATCGACACTTCCTATTATGAAGCTGCAAGAATCGATGGTGCCTCCAGATGGCAGATTATCACCAAAATTACGGTGCCCATGCTGATTCCGTCGATCATTCTGATGACGCTGCTGGGCATCGGGGGCATGCTGAAAGGCGATCTCAGTATGATTATGGGGGTAACGTTCCTGAATCCGTTGCTTCTGCCGACTACCGACATTATCGATGTGTATGTATACCGCACAGCCATCCGTTCCGGAGAATTCGGCTTTGCTTCAGCCATCACGCTCTATCAATCCGTCTTTGGTTTCATTCTGGTGCTGGTGGCCAACAAATTAGCCGGCTGGTATGACAAAGACAGCAAACTATTTTAGGAGACTGATAAGATGCAATCTACCGAAAACAAAGGCCTGCTCATTTTCTTTTACATCTGTATTGCCGTATTTTCCGTAATCTGTCTAGCACCGTTTATTCTGGCAGTATCCGGCTCATTATCTACCGAATCCAGAATCGCCGCGGAAGGCTATTCGTTCTGGCCCAGAGGCTTTACCTTTGAAACCTATGAATTCCTGTTTGGCTCGAAGGCACAGCAGATTCTGCGGGCGTATTCCATGTCGGTGATCGTTACGGTGCTGGGTACCGTGTCGGCCGTATTGGTGACCACCGCTTACGCTTATGTCATTTCCGTTAAAAGCTTCCGGCTCAAAAATTTCTTCGCCTTCTTCGCCTATTTTACAATGCTGTTCAGCGGAGGAACGCTGCCTTGGTATCTGCTTAGCACCAAATACTATCATTTGGGCGATACGCTCATCGGCCTGTTCATCCCTTATGTGCTAAGCGTCTTTCTGATGTTTCTCATGGCTAACTATTTCCGCAGCATCCCGCATGAAATCGTGGAATCTGCGCAAATCGATGGTGCCGGACATCTGCGGATCTTCTTTAGCATTATGATTCCGCTGGGCCGCGTCGGACTGGTCACCATTTCGCTCTTTTACGCACTGCAATTCTGGAATGACTTCTATTTGCCACTAATGCTGGTAACCGATCAGGATCTCTATACGATCCAATATTTGATGTACAACATGATGGCGAACATTCAGTTCCTGGCTTCCGGCAATGCTGCTCAAGTTGGTGGAGCTATCATTGCACCGCCACTGGAGACAGCCAAAATGGCAATGACCTGTCTGACCGTTTTGCCAATCGCCATATTATATCCTTTTCTCCAGCGCTTTTTTGTCAAAGGCATTATCGTAGGTTCAGTCAAAGGCTAATTTCCAGCAAGGATGCCATATTATGTTCGGTTGCACCGGGTTTATGCTCCCCTACTTCTTGATGTACAATGGGACTTAAGGGAGCACGGCCTTTGCAATAGATGCCTCAAACATTATGATTCTATTTCAGGAGGGTTCATCATGAAAAAGAAAAAAGGTTGGTTAAGTTTGCTCCTCGCTGCGGTGTTCTTGGTAAGTGGCTGTGCTCAGGGCAACAATGAAAGCGCTCCCCCTAGTTCTGGAACTGGAAATGAAGGTACCTCTTCCTCTACGGATAGCGGTAGTAAAGACGGCAGCGCCTTGGCTCCTGCCAAATTGAAAATTGTGCTGTACGGGGATGAGTCCAACCGGATGAAGGAACTAGCGAAGACATCGTTCTACGACACTATTAAGAAAGAAATCAATGCTGAGGTTGAATTCCAGTTTCTTCCTTGGACCGAATATGGCGGCGGTAAAACTGATTTAATGCTGTCTACGGGAGAAGACTTCGCAACTTATACAGATGCCAATTACATGGTAAAATCTGTGGCAAAGGGGCTTTATGCCGACCTCACTCCGTATGCCGATGCAGCCGCTGATTTGAGTAAAAATGTGGACGAGGCCTCCTTCAAAGCCTTTCAGCTGGAAGGCAAGCAGTATGCGATCCCCGTCGGCAACAAACCGAATTCTGCGGAATTCTACAGTGCGCTAGTTAGACAGGATTTGCTTGAAGAAGCCGGCATGACACAGGTCACTTCACTGGGAGAACTAGAGCAGTTCTATGATAAGGTCCATGCCATTCATCCCGAACTGATCGGGTACGCTAACACCGATGCACGCAGACTCCTACAATATAATTACACGGACAAAAACCTCTATTGGCAAAATGATTTTATTGCCCTGGATGAGTCTGTGAAGGATGATCAAATTATTAGCTGGTTTGAAACCGAAGAGTTCAAGAGTTATGCGAACCTTATGCACGGCTGGTATGAAAAAGGAATCATTCCAAAATATGCCGCCACCAATGTCCCACAGCTGCAGTCTGACTGGAACTCCGGAAAAGCGATGTTCTGGGCCGGAACAGCAGCACGCCCATTCGAAGGTGCGGCAACCATCTCACAAGCAGTGCCTGATGCCAAACTGGTCAACTATTTCCTCGGCAGCGGCCGTCCAAAAATCAGCCGCGGCACTTACAGCACCGCCTTTTTTGTCTCCACCGCAGCTAAAGACCCTGAACGTTATATTATGTTCTTCAATCTGCTGCAAAAAAACCAGGAGCTGTACGACTTGTTCGCCTACGGGATAGAAGGAACTGACTATACGCTGGATGAAAAAGGGCGTTTGACCAAAATAACCACTGATTCGCTGATTCCTGACTGGCTGCTGATGAACAAAAACTTCATGCGTTTCGATAACATGGTACCGGATGAGTTTATTGCAGAATATAAAGCTTGGGACGATGGAGCCATCATTTCCAAAGGTGCCGGCTTCAACTTTGACAATACACCCGTCAAGAATGAAGAAACGAAGCTGAACGGTGTATTCACTGAATACCTCGCTCCGATCGGCAGTGGCTTCAGTGATTATGACACCGCCTTTCCCAAAGCGCTAGACAGACTAAAAGCAGCGGGAATAGACAAATATATCGCTGAATACCAAAAACAATTTTCCGAATGGTACGCTAAGCAGCAGTAAGCACCGCCGCGGCAATTATCATACAGCTCAAGAAGCGTGTCTCCATTAAGGAGCACGCTTTTTGGCCTTCGAACGCCGTGGTGAAAGCGGTATAATGGCCAACCTTGAATCAATACGACGGCGAGCAGGATAATTCAATCAAAATGATTACGTTTGGGGAATTTTCGTTGCTGATACTCTTAGAATTATTTTCAAAGTAACTTGAAGGATAAGAGGGAAACTGCTCATTGGTTAAAAGCGCAAAAATAAAATTTAAGCGGCATTTTATACTGGAGATATACTCGTTATAGTTTAATACTATAAACATTATTCTTATTATATATTAGACCAATAAACGCCAATAGCGCTATTATGTGATTTATAATAATAACGTGGAGGGATGGTCTGATGTCTATTTATGATTTTCAAGCAAAGTCAATTCATGATGAGCCTGTTGAATTGTCCATTTATCGCGGGAAAGTTCTGCTTATTCTGAACACTGCCAGTAGGTGCAGCTATTCTCGCCAATTACCTGATCTCCAAAAAATTTACGAAATTCACCATGAGCAAGGGTTTGAAATACTTGGTTTTCCTTGTAACCAATTCAACGAGAAAGAGCCAGAAAGCAACTCGGAAGTACATAAATATTGTGAGAGCAACTTTGGAGTTAAGTTTCCATTATTTGAGAAAGCTGAGGTTAGGGGACCGTCTGCCCATCCTTTATTTCAATATCTAACACAGCAAGCACCATTTCAAGGATTCGATACTGAGACATCAGGCGGTAAATGGATGCAGGATTTTCTGCAGGAAAAGTATCCGGACATATATGCCGGAGATGGGGTTAAGTGGAATTTTTCAAAGTTTTTAATCGATAGAAACGGTCATGTATACGGTAGATACGAAACAACGACTGAACCCTTTGACATAGAGCCATTTATTGAATCACTTCTTTTAAAGTAAATGAATCCGATTGGTAATTTAACCAACAGAGAACGATAGTTTAACATAAAGGGTTTACATATTAGGCATGCAAAACATTTAGAACCCTTTATATTATTTAAATTTCATTTCTTACTTTGATTAAATAATATAAAGTCAGAATAAATTGTATTAATAAGATAAGATATAAGCCAATAACCAGTAGTACATAAAGAATTGCCTGTCCTCCACCAATAGAAAAGACTATACCTATAACTAAAAACATGTTTTATCGGATTACTCCCTTTATTTATGTATATATCTTTGCTGCCTGACGACGATACCGATTTCTTTCAACTGAAGCACCATCTTTTTGACTTCAATAAAAAGACAACCTTCTTCAAGAAGGTTGTCTCTTATGTGATCAAGCGCTTGCTTGTAAGCTAAGCAAACTCCCCATCGTAAGTTCTTATTCACTAATCGCTGCGTTATCGTATAAGTCAACCAATTCGTCGAAGGAGGTAATAATGACATCAGAGCCCTTCAGCTCATCCTGACGTCCGAAGCCTGCATAGGCGCAGCCGATTACGGTCTGGCCATTTCCTTTACCTGCCTGAACATCAGAAGAACGATCCCCAACCATCCAGGCACTGCTGATACCATGATTATCCAAAAGAATACGTAGCAGCTCGGTCTTAGTCGCAGTGCCTTGACCTCCCGCACTATACAAGCCTTCGAACAACGCCTTAAGCTCATGCACCACAACGATGCTATGAATGTAATCCTCCAGCCCGTTGCTAGCCACAAACAGCTTCACTCCGCGCTCTTTAAGCGCTGTCAGTGTCTCAACCACCTGTGGATACAGTAGTGTGCCTCCGGCTTCAAGCCCTTCAATCTCCAGCTGCAGGAGCAATTCATCCGCCCGGCGGTGCACGGCTTCATCTGCTTCAGGCATAACATTCTTCCAAATGTCTGCCAGCAACATCCCTAAGCAGCCTAGAATACGTTCTTCTGGTGGTGTAGGTCCTACGTATAGTCCCTCTTCCCGCAAAATATCGAACATTTTATGATATGCAGGCAATAAAAGACTTTCAGTCTGGAACAATGTTCCATCCATATCAAATACAATCGCTTCTGGCTTGTTCAATTTCGCATGAACCACGTTTTGTTCCGTTCCATGTACTTCGTTACTCATCTGTTGTTCCTCCCCATTCTGTTCTGCTTCAGGTAAGACATTCATCTGTGCGATATTTCCAGTACAAGCCCTATGATATATGAAATCGCTTTGTAATGTCCATGCTCTTAACTTTTTCTGTTGCAGTTTATATTTCGTTATGCTATATTTCAATCTGTAATATTACAACTTGAAATATAAAGGAGAAATAACCATGTCAAATCAATTAATCATGCGCTTCCTCAAGCAGCCTGCTACCATCATTGGAATTATAACTGCACTGTTGTTCCAAGTTTTTTTCAGCTTAATTTGGATTACAGGGTACGATCATGTAACGGATCGGGTAGATCAGCTGCCCATTGCTATTGTTAATGAGGATGGTACAAATGCCCAGCCTATAGTCGATGGGATTGCAGGATCACTTCAGTTCGTAACCAGACAGGATCTCCAACTAGAAAATGCAAAAGAAGCACTTGAGCATAGAGAAATCCGCATGATTATCAATATTCCCCAAGGGTTCACTGGACAGATCAGTAATCCATCTGCAAAGACTGAACTCCACTACTTCTTAAATGAATCTAATCCGCAGATGGTCAGCAATGTGATGCAGTCGGTAGCACTTAAAGTCACGGCTGCAATGAACACTCAAAGCAGTAATTCAGCACTAAGCCACACCTTGGATGCTATGAATCTGCCGCAGGCACAAGCGGAGATCATCAAAAGTGCTGCAAGCAGCCGCATTTCCGCCAACGTCGAAATCATTAACCCTACAACTAATTTTGCACAAACTATGGTACCCTTAATGATCGTTACCGCCTCATTTACCGGTGCTATGTTACTCGCGATGAATCTCCATAAAGCTTCCTCCAACTTGTCTGGACAATTCAGTAAATGGAATCGCTTTGCAGCCCGATTTGTCATAATGGGTGGAACGGCTGTGCTTATCTCACTAGTGGGAACTATCATGGTTAACTCACTCGGTATCCACTCTAATCGTGGCTTTCTGCTTATGTGGCTGTTCGAGTTCACGGTAATTCTCTCCTGTATGATCCTTGCTCAGTTTAGTCTGCTGCTCCTAGGGGATGCTGGCGGCTGGCTAAATATTGCGCTTCTCTCCATGCAAATGTTAGCGTCCGGAGCAACTATTCCACGCGATGTGCTTTCACCTTTTTATAACTGGATCGGTCCCTTTTCGCCCGCTTACTATGCAGTTAATGGTATGCTCGACCTGGTTATCGGGGGTAACGGGGTATGGAAGGATATGTTCTATTTACTCTGTATTGGGGCAACAATTGCTGTATTAAGCGTACTTGTCACTTTCCTCCGTAAAGAAACTCGGATCTCACGAGAACAAGAGCCCGTGCCAGTAAATGCGTAATTATACAGTTTGCCACTCCGGCTATGCCATTTCAAATTGAGAGCGATATGCAGTTGTGATATGGTAGGAAGTGAAAGAAAGGAGCGGCAATGATTTATGAACATACAAGATGTTATTCTGGGGATTTTAAGCGAAAAACCTCATTCTGGTTACGAGATAAAACGACATTTCGAGGAATACTTCTCATTTTTCTTCGATGCCAGCTATGGCACGATCTATCCTACCCTAAGCAAGATGGAAAAGCTGAATCTGATCACTAAAGAATCTGTGCGACAGGAAGGCAAACCCGACAAAAATGTATTCACCATTACCTCTGCCGGCTTGGATCAGTTCCACGCTTATCTACAATCACCAGCCGAAAAAGATGTTCTGCGTTCTGACTTTTTTATGCACCTGTATTTTGGGGAAAAGACGGACAAAGAGAACATAGATAATCTGCTTCGGCAAGCATTGATAGAAAAGCAGGCAATGTACGACGATCTGGAACAGAAGTTGAACCAGCTAGATTACAAGTTATCTTCCTACCAGAAGTTGTGCATGGAGCTAGGCCTCGTACAATATGATGCTTTTATCAAAAAAATCCAAAGTGTGCTAGAGTCTAAATAAAACCCGCTTTCCAAAGTACACCATAAAAAAAGAACCAGTATTACATGCACATCTTGTGCTTGTAATACCGGTTCTTTTTTTTGAAATCATATGTGGTATATGGATTATGCTCTATCAAAGCTTGCAATAAGTTCATCAAGAACATCTTTGCTTACCATTTTACCTTTGAAATTGATCAGGTTTTCTGAGCTTCCGGAGAAGATACAAGTTGGCTCATATTTTCTAAGGATAATCTTTTCAGCGTCTACAAAAATCTCGAGCGGGTCTTTTATGTCGATTCCCATTGTTCTACGCAGTTCAATAGGAATTACGATACGTCCCAATTCATCCACTTTTCTTACTATGCCTGTTGCTTTCATCATCGTACATCCTCCCTTGAAGTCACATTTATAATCATTCT
Source organism: Paenibacillus sp. FSL H7-0943 (assembly GCF_037963265.1). Classification (NCBI taxonomy): domain Bacteria; kingdom Bacillati; phylum Bacillota; class Bacilli; order Caryophanales; family Paenibacillaceae; genus Paenibacillus; species Paenibacillus sp. FSL H7-0943. Next base: position 2,103,603 of record NZ_CP150148.1, on the reverse strand, counting down.
TGCTAAAAGCTATGTACGCTTCTATATGATAGTAATGATTACGCTACTACCTAATTCTAAAGTTCTATTCATTTCCTGTCAATTATTTTTCTACATTATATGATATTATTCGACAAAATTTCGACAATGTATGATATCTGTTGAGCACCAAGATTTGAAGCCATGTCAGAACACAAAAAAATAGGGGCTTCTCTGGAATGTCGAAATTCACCCAGAATGTAACCCTACTTGATGACAATTCTACCCTAAAATACCTTCGTTAATCTATTTGTAAATCTTGTCACTCCGCTTATCTGCAATCACAGTAAGTAGGAAATTGTCGAAAACTAGCAAGAACGCTACTCCGTCATTTACCCAGATGTTTAGTAAGTCAAACTTAAATGTGGACTTTTGGTGAAAAAAAACAAAACCGCCTAAGAGGTCACAAACGCATTGACCCAGGCGGTAATTATGATAAAAAGTTCTTAATCATTTAATTAACAGTTTTTTTTCGCAGCATTGAATCTAGACTAGCTTGACGGATACTATTTAAATTCATGCTATCTTCTTCTTCGCTGCCACTGGATATTTCTGTGGGTAACCCAAATTGTGATATGGGATCATTACTGCTTACTTTATTTAACGAGTCCAATTGGTCTGCACGCTTCTTTTTGTCTGCCTCTACTTCTTTTTGAATCTTTTCCCGCTCGGCAGGTGTCAAGTAATCACCAATCACCCAAAATGTAGCTGTTCCATCCGGATGTATAACGACACCACTGACATCACCGGGTTTATCATTAGCACTGGAAGTAAAATGATCCTGTATGATCGCTTCTACTTTGTTTTGCAGTTGTGGATCTGTTGCCGACTGATTCAGTATATTTGGAGCAATGGTTACATTTCCTTTGCCTGCACAATTGGAGTAAACACCCTTTACCGCTTCTTTGCTCTTGGGTATAGCTTGCACGTTGATCTTAATGTCGAATTTTTCTTCCAAATGTGTCAAAACCGCTTCTGCATGGGTTGTCGATAAGACATCTTGAAAAGAAATCTCTGAATTCTGATTTTTTGGGCTTACTTTTGTTGTTTCCACACGATTCAGGCTACTGAGTGAAGCTACATTCAACAACTTAAACCAACTCCCTTCTTCTTTTTTCCTGTAGAATGCGGCAAATTGTATTAGTTCGATCTAGGCGGTTGAAGCATCCATTTAATATATCGGATTCCTGAATTTGTATTTACAGTGTTTTCTCCAATTGAAATACAAAGAAGCCCGCTCCCAAGTATTAGATACTAGGAGAGCAGGCCCGCCGCAAGCTTTACGAAGTAATCTCAAACAATCTCGCTGTTTTTCCTGGTGGGAGCGCCACCGTCAAAACCCCTGCCGATTTATCCCAATTCCAGGTTGAGCTATGCTGCTGAGGATAGGCACAGGTGATCGCCGGATCAAGTCCCTTCAGCTCTACCATCGGCAATTGGACATTCGCAGCTTCTCCGGCAATCCGCCATACCGCGACATACCGTCGTTCGCCGCGCCGCAGGCCAAGGCTGACCCATTCGCCCTCACTGTCCGGCAGGCCGAGTGGCCAGAAAGGTGTGGCGTGTGGGATATCACTGCGAATGGTTTTGTAATAATCCAGCGCTTCTTTAACTAGACTTCTGCGGTGGGGTTCAAGCTCCACCAAATGACCGCTCTGGTGTACACGAAGCAACAGCGCATTAACCATATTGAAGATGACTTCCTCATCGTCCCCCTCGCGCAGCGGATAAGACCAAACTGCGGACTGCTCCGGTGTCAGTGCTGCCGGAGAACCTGCGGCAATGGCCGCATACTGTACATAATCCTCCTGGTCGCTAGTAGACTGGATGCTGTGTCGGCTGAGCATCGCATAATCCATGCGCATTCCCCCGCTGGAACAGTTCTCGATAACAAGCTTCGGATAACGAACAAAGATACTGTCCAACCAAGCCAGATAAGCGCGGTTATGCTGTAGCAGCCCATCTCCGAAGCTGTCCGCATTCGTTTCTGTCCCAATGCCTGCATTGATGTTGTAATCCATTTTAATGTATCCTACACCGTACTGCTCAACCAGACGCGCAATAACACCGTTTGCATGATCAATGACTTTCGGGTTGCGGTAATCTAGCTGATAGCGGCTACGGTCCTTAACCCTTTTACCATGCCGCATGAAAAACCAGCTGTCATCAGTCTCCGCAAGCTTCGGGCTGTTGATGCCCATAACCTCCAGCTCAAGCCATAGTCCGGGAATCATCCCTTTGCTGCGGATATAGTCGAGCACATATTTAATTCCTTCCGGAAACCGTTCGCTGGAAGGCTCCCACTGGCCTACACCATCCCACCACTCTCCGGGTGCATACCAGCCAGCATCAATACAGAAATATTCACAACCTACTTCTGCGGCAGCATCAATTAAAGGCAGTAGCTTCTCAGTCGTTGGGCTTCCCCATAGGCAATTCATATAGTCATTAAAAATAATCCGCAACAGCTCATTATCCTCATTAGGTCTGCGGATCATCCGGCGATATGACGTAAGCTGTTCAGCCGCGCCCTGGAATCCTCCCTGCACAGCACCCACGGCTACCGGCACCGAGGTAAACTCTTCACCGGGAGCTAGCTTCAGCCACCAATGGTTATCATGTTCTGTAGGTCCGCTGACCAGCAGGGTAAGCTGATCGTATTGATCCGTCAGCTCCCAATGCCAAGAGCCGTTATGCTCAATCTGCCAGAACAAGCTTGTCCCGCTCTCCTTATTATGCAAAACTGCCATCGGCAGAAGTTCCGCTGCTGACCAAGAGCCTGTATTGCTTGCGGCAATTCGTTTGGAGCCACGGTCTGCCAAATGATACATCCCAAGCTCAGGCAGGCGGTAGGTACGCCACTGAAGTTCACTCTGCCATCCGCTGTGAGCAAGGGTTACTTCAATCTTATCATTGCGCTCCCCGCCCCCCTCTTTGTCTACACCTGTAAGAGCAAAGGAGGAGATGTATTCCACTGCCACCTCAGCTTCTCCAGCATTCTTTAGCACTGTCCAGCTTCGAACGATTTGCACACCCTTGTAGAACTGAAAATGCTGCACTGCCTGGATTCCCGAAATCGGATCAGCCAAGCTAAACTCCAGTTTACGTCCGAGCACATTCACTGTATCGCTGTGCCCCGCATATACCATCCGAAGACCCGGATAGGATGCTCGGTGTGTACGCCCGTGATATTCGGCGCGGTCTTCACCCGATAATTGCAGCTCCAGCAGCCGGAAGCCTTGCTTGTTCTTATCCGCTATGACTGCTTCCAAAGGTGCCGCTCCAAAATGCAATAGCCGAACATCCTGATCTTCCGTAACTTCAATCGTAAGATATAGTCCATTTTCAATGATTTCAATCATTTTGCTATTCACAATAATGTACCTCCTGACTTTGTCTCAGTATCTTCTTATGATTATATAACATATAAAAAAGGGACGGTTCTCCAGTAAGTGAATCTTACCTTGGAGCCCGCCCCCTGATCTGAACCTAGTTATTCTGCCGATCCGAATTGAATCCAAGCTTTTTGAATTTCATCGATGGCTTGATCCTTAGTTTTGCTGCCGCCGATGTAAGCCTGCATGAGCTCACCAAATTTTTGGTGGAAGGTATCCAGAGAATAGTTCACGGACAGGTCGCCGGATTTCTCTGTTTTGAGGATTTCTTCCATTTCTTTTGGCATTTGCAGGTCAGGCATAGGAGCATCCTTAATTGGAGGAATAACCTTAGCTACTGTAGAGAACCAGTTCTTACCGTATTCAGAAGTATACAGCCAGTTGAAGAATTCAATAGTCTCACCAGCTACAGCAGAATCCTTATTGATACGCAGGGCTTGATCCGCACCAGTAATAATCTGGGACTGTTCAGCCTTGTCGCTGACTGGGTAACCCATAATGCCCAGGTCGAAGTCCGGTGTGATTTTCTTAATGGCTTCTTCATCCCATGCGCCTTTACCCGTCATGAACGCTGTTTTGCCGGATGCAAAGTCGCTGACTTCAGCATTGCTGTCCCGTTCAAGCGGTTTGTCTGTGCCATGTTTAACAGTAGTATCAACGAAGCTGAAGAAGTTATTGTACAGCACCGGGTGATCCTTGATCGTGGTTTTTCCGGCAATAAAATCATTTACTAGTGTCTTAGCATCCGTACCTGCATCTTGGGCTGCCGCATCTACGAAGTGTTGGAAGATATGTTTCCATACCCACCACTCTTTATAGGCGTTGGCAAAAGGAGTAATGCCTTTAGCTTCAAGCTTAGTAATCGCATCGTCCATTTGGGCTGTTGTCTTAGGAACTTCTGTAATCCCAGCATCAGCCAACAGTTTCTTATTGTACATCAGGACGAATAGATTTCCTTTTACCGGAAGACCGAGCACTTTACCGTCCGAAGAACTCATGTTAGAACGCACTGCATCGGTCATCGCCGCAGCCAGTGGCTCATTAGTTAGGTCAGCACTATACTCCGCAAAGGTATCAATATCTCCGCCCGCTGTGGTCTGGAATACGTCAGGTGTACTTCCCGCAGCAATCTTCGATTTGAGCACCGTATTGTAGTCAGCCTGCATAATCTCCAGATTAATCGTCACATTCGGTTTAACTTTCTTGTACTCGGCAATATAAGCGTTAAAAGCATCAGTGTACTCGGGTGATGCGGTGAACATATTAATCGTGACCGGCTTGCCAGAATCTGTGGCAGGAGTATTCCCTGTTCCGCTATTGTTAGCGGCATTGTTGTTTCCGCCGCAACCCGCCAGTAATCCGCCGACGAGCAGCAGACTCGCAGATAAAGCCATAAATCTTTTTAACATGATGTTGCCCCCTTTTCCTCATGCATCTAGTGGTCTTGAGACAATTCTAAAGAAAAAGAAAAAGGATAAGAATGTACATAAGTGAACTTATTAGGGTAAAAAAGTGTGTTCATGTAACCGCTTCACTACTCCCCGTTCAATAGCAGAACCCGATATTCAGAAGGTGAACAGTCATAATAATTACGGAACGCCTTGCTGAAATAATTTTTGTCCTTGTACCCCAACATCTCGGAAATGTCTTGGATTTTCAAATCGGGGGTGGATAGCAGCTCCTTTGCCTTGTCCATTCTTACCTTTTGTACATACTCATGTATGCCATAACCATATTGCCCTTTAAAAAGTTTCATCAAGTATTCTCTGCTCAGGAAATATTTATCCGTGAACATCGATATTTTAATATTCTCAAAATAGTGATTATCAATGTATGCTTTAATATTTTCCAGTACGCTGGGGCGATTGCCAGCAAGGCTTTTGCTGATTTCATTGCCATAGCAATCTAGAATTCCGCTCAGCACCCGCTCAAATTCGCCAAAGGAAGCAAAATCGCTTCCGATGCCTAGCCCACGCAATCCTTTATCTTTACCGCCGCGAATACGTTCGGGGATCGCATCCAGCTCCGTGGCAATATCGTTCAGCAAAATAATAAACTCCTCTATCTGCCGGTCAGCCTCGCCCAGATTAAAACGTCCGGAAGCCTCCCATTTCTTCGTGAATTCGCTTAAAATACTTTTGGCATGATTGATGTTCCCGCTCTCCAGTGCGTTGCGAATCAAGGGCATACGTCCCGTCAAGGAAGGATTATCTTTCCCCTGGGAAGTATCGTTGCTGCTATTTGTGACAATCGCTCCCTTCAGCGTCAGGAGGTCAATCCCGTCGAGAGAGGCTTTGGCAGTCTCATAGGATTGAGCAAGCGCCATGATGTCACCATAGGGCTGTCCGATTCCTCCGGCAACAACAATTCCGAACAGCTCTTTCAGCGTCGAGACTAACTTCTTCATATGATGTAAAGAGCGGAAAGTTGCGTCCTCCTCATAGCCGCCTTTCATCGTGAAGATGGCGATAAACTCGCGTTCTCCCTTATGGCTGGCGAAGCTGAAAGCCTGAAAATGCTCATCGCTATTCTCATTAATCACATTTGTGACGGCAAAATGCAGCAAATCCCGGTCCTCATGGAAGCGATTACGACGCACTTGTTCCAAATTGAGCACCCGCAGTACACCCGCAGCAAAATAGTTTCCGGTCGTATCGGCGCCGATCAACGGCAGAAAAGCCTCGTTGGACTGATTTTTGAAGCTGCGCTCAATGATCGACAGATAGATTTTCTCCTTTAGCTTCGGCAGAGACATGTTGAGCGTAATGTTCCTGTTGATGAACTCGCTTTCTTTCTTGCGTTTAGCCTCCAGCACATCGATAGCTTTACGTAAGGCCGCATTCAAATCCCCCCGGTTGACCGGCTTTAATAAATAATCAACTACCTTAGAACGGATAGCCTGGCGGGTATATTCAAAATCATTGTAGCCGCTGATTACAATCGTCAGCAGTTCCGGGAACTCCTTCTCCACGATCTGCAGCAGCTCACTTCCGTTCAGCTCCGGCATCTTCATGTCGACCAATACGAGATCGATCTTTTGCTCACGCAGCATGGCTAGCCCCATACTTCCATCCGTAGCCTCCAGTACCTGATCGACACCTAGTCCTTTCCAGTCTCCCAGGATGTTGATCGCCTCACGCAACGGTTCCTCATCATCTATAATCAGTACTTTATACATGGTTAATCCCTCCCCGCGGTAACCGCATGTCCATCTTTGTTCCGCCAGCATCACTGGTAATGGCCAAACCCGCAGCCTCACCATACAAAAGCTTCAGCCGCGTGTTCAAATTTTTCAGTCCAATGCTTTCCGTGTCACTTTCTACAGCGTCTTCTCCGCCCTGATCCTCCCACTGGATTTGAAGAGAATTTCTCACTTGCTCCAGCCGCTCCCCGCTAAACCCCGGTCCATCATCCGTCACTGAAATAACAGTATGGCTAGGCGTCACATGCGCTTCAATGGTAATTGTGATCGTTGTGGATACTTTTTCCAGCGCATGCTTGATGCAGTTTTCTACCAAGGTCTGAATGGACAGCTTCGGAATCTCCAGCTCCAGCAAAGGGTCTTCCCACTGGTAGGCCACCTGCATTCTATTTCCGAAACGGGCCTTCTGCAGCGCTAAATAACGTTCAATATGCTTTAATTCCTCTCTGGCATGGACCACATCTTTGCCACTAATGCAGTATCTCAGCGTCATAGCAAGATTATCGACCATATCAACAATATCATCATTGTTGTTTTTCAGCGCCTTGGTGGAAATGGCTTGCAGGGCATTATATAAGAAATGCGGATTGATCTCAGCTTCCAGTGCTTTGAGTACAGCATTTTTCTCGACAATTTTCATTTTGTACCGTTCATTGATCAGCTCATTCGTCTTTTCCACCATCTTATTGAAGTGGCGAGACAGATAGGCAATTTCATCCTTTCCTTCAACCTGTGCTTCAGCGTCAAAGCTGCCTGTACTGAACCGCTTCATCTGCAGCGACAGATTCTTTAGCGGGTTTGTTATTTTGTTCGAAATAAAGCTGACCAAGATGACCGAAACGATTAAAAATAACAGTCCTATGAAATAGTTCAATTTGCGTGTTGTTGTGGCCGCTTCATAAATTTCTTTGTAGGGAATCGGCTTAATCAGCTTCCAGCCTTCTTTTTTGCTGATGTCATAAATCACTAGATACTTCTCTTCTTTATCCGACCACGTCACGCGTCCTCCTGAGGCTGGTGTCAGCTCCTTAAGCAGTCCCGCTTGTTCGCTCTGTTGATAAAACCCGGGGTCATCCACCACAAAAGGTTCATTATCGGGACTGACGTACATTAGGTGCTGCCCTTTACTGAAGGGAATATCCTTCATAATCTCGTCCGTAACCGAAGAGTTGAAATAAAGGGAGAGCACCGCCTGCGGTTCCCTGGAGACTATGGAGCGCAGCAATCGATGGTAGCCCATGAAGCTTTTATCCTTATTTATAGGGTAGTCGGAGCTATCGATCATCGAGGATTGGTTTTTTACAAAAGACTGGTAAGAACGGTTAAACGGGCTGGCCAGCGCTTTTTTATACCAGGAAAGATTCTCAATCGACGGATGCTCGGCGACCCGCACGGTAATATTGTAGTTCTCTTTGGTGACATAATAATACTTGTGCTCCTTGATCACATACAGGTAGATAGCTTCCAGATCATTGCGGGAGAAGTACAGGTTCTTCAAGTAGTCCTCCACATACATCTTCGAGGCATAATCCTCCGATTCATGCAAAATCGCATAGGCGATCTCGTCATACGATATTTGCGGCAGGGATAATTGCTCGATACCGTCCAAATAACTCTCCAGATTCCGGCCGACAAGCAACAGATTGTTGCTCGTACTGGCGATGCTGTTATCCACCGATTCTTTTCGCAGCATGCCGTATGAAATGAACGTCAGTGAGGTCACCACCAAAATAATGATGATTGTAAACAGCAAAATAAGCTTGTTCGCCAACCTGCGTGAGACAAGCTCCAGCACGGGTTCAAACCGCTTTATGATCCACTTTTTAATAATAACCGGCAACCTCCCCCACGATTTACAGGCTTAATTATAAATATTTCAGTTCACCTTTTTACCCCTAACTGTACTCTTAAATCCATTTTTGAGTATAGGGTACTGCTCTATAATACACAATATAGACTAACCGGAATGGTTATGTGTGGCAAGCCTAGTCGATATTACCACCCAACAAATCAAGAAGAGGTGCATCCATGTTAAAATCACTCGGCAAAAGATGGCGCGAGAAAACAGAATTCGGATTATTCACTCTCCCAGTCCTCATCTGTATCGCTGTAGCATTCTACATTCCGTTTGCCATGACTATCCGCTATTCGATGACCAAATGGAACGGAATTTCGAAACACCCTAAGTTTGTCGGACTAGATAATTTCAAACAAATCTTTATGGGCGACACCAACTTCGCCAATTCAGCCTGGTTCACCATAAAGTATGCGATTCTGTACATTGTTCTCGTTAACGTGCTGGCCATTCTGCTCGCACTGGTTCTGGACATGAAGCTGAAGAGCACCCCTTGGCTGAGAGCCGCTTTCTTTATTCCTTATATCCTCAGTCTTGTCATTGTCGGTTTTATCTGGAAATTTATCTTTATGCAAGGTTTCAACTCACTCGGAGAAAGTACAGGCTGGTCCATATTTGGTCTAAGCTGGCTAGGGACGCCGGGACTTGCTTTCGTCTCCATACTGGCCGTCTCCATCTGGCAGTCGATTGGTTTTTATCTGGTCATTTATATTGCCGGTCTGCAATCTGTACCTGAGGATCTCAAAGAAGCAGCCACAGTTGACGGCGCTGGTCCCATGAGAAAATTCTTCAGTATTACACTGCCGCTGCTCGCTCCATCCATTACGATTTCTGTGTTCATGGCACTGACCAATTCGATCAAGGTGTTCGATGTCATCCTGTCATTAACCGGGGGCGGACCTGGCGGAACTACCTACAGTATCGCTTACGATATCTACCGGGATACCTTCCAGAACAATCTGTATGGATACGGTACAGCGAAAGCGCTTATCCTGTTCCTAGCCGTCTTGGTGGTAACCATTCTCCAGTTAGCATTCTTCAAACGAAGAGAGGTTGAGGCATAATGAATACAAACCGCAAAGCAGGCCGAATCATTCTAGAGGTTGTTATGGTCATCCTCTCTCTTCTATTTCTATATCCGCTATTTCTGACGATTATCAACTCGTTAAAAAGCTTTAGCGAAGTCATGACGGATGTCATCGCCCTGCCGAAACATCTGGTCTTCGGCAACTATTCCTACGTGTGGAAGTTTATCAACTATCCGAAGCTGTTCCTGAACAACTTTGTCATTACCGGTGTAGGTCTTCTGGGTATTGTGTTCATTTCATCCATAGCAGCCTACAAGCTGGCACGGACGAAATCCAGACTGAGCGGGGTGATTTATTTCCTCTGCATTATGCCGATGCTGATTCCGTTCCAATCGATCATGCTGACCGTTCTGCAAACGGCTAAGACTTTAAATCTCTCTGAGAGTACTTGGGGACTTGGGTTGTTATATTGGGGTTTCGGTGCTCCACTCGCCGTGTTTATCTACCATGGATTCGTCAAGGGTATTCCGGTTGAAATTGATGAGAGTGCCACGATTGATGGAGCATCCGGCTTCCGCCTGTTCTTCAGTGTCATCTTCCCACTCCTGAAATCAGTCACAACAACCATTGTCATTATCGACGTAATGTGGATCTGGAATGACTTCCTGCTCCCGCTGCTCATGGTCAACGGCTCCCCAGATACCAAAACGCTGACACTGGCTGCCTACACCTTCGTGGGCCAATATACCTCAGATTGGCAATATGCGATGACAGCTATGGTCATGGCGGTGCTGCCATCAATCGTAGTATTCATCTTCTTGCAAAAGTATATCGTTAAGGGTGTTGTTGCGGGGGCGGTGAAGGGCTGATTATCTGATTCCCAACCTTAGCTTCTGCATAAAAAGGGGGAGATCCATATGGATCTCCCCCTTTTTGCAAACGTTCCAATACTCTACATACTGCTGCAGTCAGCTTTTGATGCAGACGCTCCAATACTCTACATACTGCTGCAGTCTGCTTTTGATGCAGACATTCCAATACTTTGCATACTGCTGCGGTCAGCTTTTGATGCAGACGTTCCAATACTAACTAGTAGTTTAACTGTATTTTGTACAACTATAATTCTGCAACTCGCTCGGCCGATGGATATAGCTGTATTTCGTGCAACTATTCTGTTGATTTATTGCCCTCTAGGTCGATTCTCTAGTTTTTAGTTGTATAGAATACACTTAAAAGCAGTATGGTCCGTTTTACATATAAAATAGGTGTATAGAATACAGTTATTTCACAAACACAACGGTGATACTTTATAGGCACTCCATACGGACTCCATTGGTACTCCATTGGTACTCCATTGGTACTCTCTGCATACTGCTACAGTCAGCTTTTGATGCAGACGCTCCAATACTCTACATACTGCTGCAGTCTGCTTTTGATGCAGACGTTCCAATACTCTACATACTGCTGCGGTCAGCTTTTGATGCAGACATTCCAATACTAACTAGTAGTTTAACTGTATTTTGTACAACTATAACCCTGCAACTCGCTCGGCTGATGGATATAGCTGTATTTCGTGCAACTATTTTGTTGGTTTATTGCCCTCTAGGTCGATTCTCTAGTTTTTAGTTGCATAGAATACACTTAAAAGCAGAATGGTCCGTTTTACATATAAAATAGGTGTATAGAATACAGTTATTTCACAAACACAACGGTGATACTTTATAGGCACTCCATAGGTATTCCATACGCCACATCATACGTACTCCATACGTACTCCTTACATACTCCATACATACTCCATACGTACTCCATACATACTCCATACATACTCCATACATACTCCATACGTGCTCCATACATACTTATGCCACCCCATACGGACTCCACAGTTACTCCACACATTTCGTATTCTAACGAGATCGAGCGCGATCCGTGAATAGCTAATCAGAGTTTGTATTTATTAAAGCTCTTTCTCCGTGACCCTGCCGTTAGCATCTATGTTGGCATTAAAAGATAGGGTGTTCAGGAGCTTAATCGTTTTCCTATTGTAGGAATCATCCATAAAATTGGGCTGTCCGCCAATGATTTTGACAGGGGTAATCTTGCTGGTCATCTTGGAGTCCTTAATCTCAACGTTCAATAGCATAGAATTAAGTGTTTTTTCCCCACCACGTGTGGAGCGATTAAACACAAAATTCCCAAGTGAATAATAAATGGGCTTGTGCTTATAGTATTCGATGCCCATAAGGCAGTGACTGTGTGCGCCAAGGATTAAATCCGCCCCGCTATCAATCATCTGTTTAGCTAGTGTGCGAGCGTACTTTTCAGGGAAATCCTTAAACTCTTCATTCCAGTGAATATATACGATCGTGAAATCATTCTCCTTGGACATCTTCTGAATGGCGCTAAGCATAGGCTGCGAGGTGTAAGCTGAAGCGGCTCCCGGTTTGTTTTTGCCGGCATACCATGAAGGATTTGAAAGCACACGGCTAACACCAAGGATGGCGATCTTTTTCCCTTTTACCGTCTTAGTATAAGGCTTGAACGCTTCGTCTTCATCTTTGCCAGCGCCTGTATGGCCAATCTTGTTTCGATCCAAATGGATCAGCGTGTCGAGCATAGCGTCTTTTCCATAATCCAAAATATGATTATTCGCCAAGGACACTCCATCAATCCCTGCATAGGTTAAGCCGCCCAACGTTGCTGGTTTGGATCTGAAGGCAAAGGTTTTCTCTGCCGCTTTCCCTCGGATAGACACAGGCGTCTCCAGATTGGCGAAGGCGATGTCAGCCTTTTGCAGCGTAGGTGCGACCTTTACAAACGGAAAATCCACCCCATATTTAGCAATCTGATCGCCAACAAAACCGTCCAAAAGGATATCACCCGCAAAAGCAAGCTTTATAGGATCTGAAGATAGTGAAGCTGCACTGGAAGCAGATGTCACAGGAACTATTAGTGATAACATAAGTGTAATGAATGCTATTCTACGCAAAACCTTCGATCCTAATCTCAAAAAATACAGCCTCCTCTCATCTTTTGTTAGCTATGATCCTAGCATACTGGAAAGAGGTTACTAAATTAAGAGTAGAAAGACCTGTTATTCCTTTGCTTTTTTCAGAACGGCTCTAAAACAATTTAATCCACCCCATGCATCCGTATGCACAGCATCCGCAGGCAATTCAAAATCTGTCTCCCCCCAATACTGAAATCCAGTTTGTAGCAGCAGGTCATTCATAAGACTCAGATTTACCGTTGGATAATCAAATGTCAATACCAATAATCCTTCTTCGTTCAACGTCCGGTGAAATTCCCGTAAAGTACCGACCGTATCCTCAAAGCTCAAATGCTCCAATACCGATATGCAAAAAACAGTGTCAAAGCTTTCATCCTCATAAGGCAGATCCGTCAGATTAGCTTGAGCGAAATGCAGGTTGTTTGTTCTTCTAGCGATAACCTGCTTCGCCGCTTTTTCCCCAATCTCACTCTCAATACATTCTTGGATAGCTTTTGGGTAAATAACCCTACTGTCCATATCGCAGGCATAGACCTCTGCACAAACCCCTGCCAAATAAAACTTCAAGGGATGAGGAATCCCACAGGCTGCATCCAGCACAACACCATGCGGAGAAATAAAGTTAATACACCACTCATATTCAAAGGGACGGCTCCACCATGATTCCGGCAGATCATAAATTAACTTCTCACGACGTGCATCTGAATTTACGAAAAAACGCGAGACAAAGGGATGGGTTGGCATGGCCAGGACTCCTTTTTCAACGGAATTTTAGGTAGTGAGAGTATATTCATGATTTGCTGATTCATTCCATAACCTTACATTGAACGAGACAAACCTAAAAAAACGGCTGCTCCCTTAGGAACAGACCGTCTTTAAATATAACTGTATAAACCTTATGCGTAGAATGAGAGAGGTTTGGCCTCAATTCCATGTCTCTCGATCAACTTATCAAGTAACGCAGACCATTCTGCATCGACCGTACATTGCTCAGGATGAGCCTCGAACCAAGCAACCGACTGCTTGATCCCTTCGGAGAAAGGCACAGTAGCCTGGAAGTCAGGCACGAAACGTTTGATTTTGCTATTATCAAAAACACTGCTTACCGCTTGATCACCGACCAAACCATCCGCTGTCCCTGGAGGGGAAAAGGCTGTGATAAAGTCTGTGGAGATATGCACCACTTTAGGTTCCACACCTGCCGCTTGTCCGATGGCCGCGTAAATCTGATTCCAATTTAATACCTCGTCGGAAGTTATATGAATGGCCTCGCCTATCGCTTCCGGATGTCCAAGCAATCCAACGAAACCTTTGGCAAAATCCGAATTATGTGTCAGTGTCCACAAAGAGGTTCCATCTCCATGTATGACTAAAGGTAAGCCACGGCGGATACGATCGATCAGTGACCAAGGATGCTGGCCACTCGTGAGTGCCGCAGGGATGGCTGTATTTCCATAGGTATGGGAAGGACGAACAATCGTAACCGGGAATCCGTTCGCCTTGTAAGCTTCCATCAACAGCTGCTCACACGCAATTTTATTCCTCGAGTACTCCCAATAAGGATTCTCCAGCGGTGTCTCTTCTGTGATTACATAATTACGCTGCGGTTTCTGATAAGCAGAGGCTGAGCTGATAAAAATGTACTGCTTCGTTTTACCTGTGAACAGGTCAATGTCTGCCTGCACATGTTCCGGTGTAAAAGCAATCCAGTCTACCACTACATCAAATTCGTAATCTCGTAATACTAATGCGGCTTCTGCCGGATTACGAATGTCTCCTTTAATTACTTTTGCACCTTCTGGAACGAATTCATCCCGCTGTCCTCTGTTGAACAAATACAGCTCGATTCCTTGATCTACAGCCAACGGGGATACAGCCTGACTAATTAATCCCGTACCTCCGATAAATAAGACCTTCATTTTGCACGCTCCTTATAGTGAATCCGCTCGTTATTTACTGGTTAACAAAATTTCGCCATACGTGCTTCGGCTGCCAATTTAGCAGCTTTTTGGCCTTCTCATTACTGAGTAGCGACTCGTGACCCTCCAGTGGCTGGCGGAAATCCGTCACCTCTGGATAACGTGCGGCCATTAGCTCTCTGCTAGGAACAGCCATGCTGGTCTCATCTGCACATATATTAAGAGCAACCGCTCCCAATCCATCCGTTTCGATTGCCAATTGGCAAGCTGTTGCTACATCCCGTGTATCTATATAACTCCATAGAATCCGATCGCGCTGCGCTGGATCATGAATGAAGGAAGGGAAACGTTCATACGCCGATGGATCAATAACATTTCCGATTCGTAGGGAAACGACCTGTATACCCTTTCTGCGATAGAACATCTCAGCGGTTTGCTCATTCACAACCTTAGACAGACCGTAGCTGTCTTCAGGTAACTGTGGATGCTCCTCATCCATAGGCACATACTTCGGCCCCAAAGGATTAACCGCAAAACAGATTCCGTAAGAGGATTCACTGGAAGCAATCACTGCTTTCCGAATCCCGAGACCCGCTGCAGCCTCCAAAATGTTATAGGTAGATACTACATTATTTTGAAAGGTAACCTCACTTGTCTTTATATTTGCAGCTGGGATCGCAGCCAAATGTACAACTGCATCAGCGCCTGCAAGCACACCATATACTTCACCCAAATTATTCAAATCAGCAATCATCGTTGGGCACAAAGAATCTGCGGATTTTTGCGTATCTACATTCACAACCTCATACCCTTGCTCTACAAAATGCCGGACCACCCATCTGCCCAACATCCCACTGCCGCCTGTAACAACTACTTTCGCCATGAGTGTGTCTCCTTTTTTATGAAGCTAACAACTACTCCAGAATCTCCTCAATCTGCTTCAAAATCTCTTCCGAAAGCTCAATACCTGAAGCCTTAACATTCTCTTCGACCTGCTGCGGACGGCTGGCACCCACCAGCGCACTAGCTACATTAGGTTGACGCAAAATCCAAGCCAAAGCCAAATTCCCAACAGAAATATTCAGCTCCGTGGCTATCCCACTCAATTGGCGGACTTTTTCAATCTTTTCTTCTGTAATCGAATCTTTTAATCGATCCAGCTTAGCAGCACGGCTATCCTCAGGGATGTCCGTGTTATACTTTCCAGTTAACAGCCCTTGAGCCAGTGGAGAAAATACCACCTGTCCAATCCCACGGCGCTCGCCGAGCGGAATAATCTCTTTCTCAATATAACGGTTAAACATATTATAAATCGGCTGATTAACAACAATATGATCTAGCAAATAGCGGTCTGCTACAGCTAACGCATCGGTCATTTGCGCCGCCGTCCACTCACTAACACCGACATAATATACCTTGCCTTGCCGAACCAGATCATCTAGCGCACGTAAGGTCTCTTCAATTGGAGTTTCCGGATCAAAACGGTGGCAATACATAATATCCACGTATTCTACTCCGAGACGTTTCAAGCTAGCATGACACTGTTCCGTGATATGTTTGCGGGATAGTCCACGGTCGTTAGGTCCCGAGCCCATTTCCCCGTATACTTTAGTAGCTAATACATAGGACTCACGAGAGTAGTTACGTAAAGTCTCACCTAGTACTTTCTCGGCAGCACCTTTTTCATAAACATTTGCAGTATCAAAAAAATTTACGCCTAAGTCGTAAGCGGTTTCAATGGCATTAACAGCATTATCTCTTTCCACATAGCCTCCGTATGTCAGCCAGCTTCCCAAACTAATCTCACTGACTTTTAAACCGGTTCCACCTAATCTGCGATATTTCATAATAACTGCTCCTCTCCATAGTTCCGTGTTTGATTTTGGCAGGTTGCTTAGCACTCATATTCATTCTAGAATAGTTTGTATATAATAGAAAGAAGTGAAAATTAGTTTATTATATGATCTCTAGTGTAGTTACTATACTAGAGTATAGTAGCTTCACAAACAGGAGGAGATACCTTGAAGACAGCTAAATCTACTAATAATTATATCCCCAAAACCCCTGTTACTATTGAATGTAATGTTGAAAAAACACTTGAAGTATTAGGTGGAAAATGGGCCTTTCTTGTCCTCAGAGAGCTATTCGACGGCACGCAGCGTTTTGGTGCACTGCAACGAAAAATCACTAATGTTTCTCCCCGCGCACTAACCACTACGTTGCGCCATCTGGAGGAGCATGGTGTGCTTGAACGTCACGTATTTCCGACTGTTCCTGTTACGGTAGAATATTCGCTTACTCCCAAAGGTGAGGATTTACATCAAATTTTGAAGGAAATGAAGCTGTGGTCCGCGAAATGGACTTAGCTTGAGCAGATTGTGACCGATGAAAAAAGAAGCTGTCCAAAAAGTAGAGAATTCTACTTATAGGGCAGCTTCTTTTTTATAAATAGGCTATACAATGGATGGATTCTTACTTAACCCATGGGATATGTGCGGCGTGCGGCGTGCGGTGTGCGATGTGCGGTGTGCGATGTGCGATGTGCGGTGTGCGATGTGCGATGTGCGATGTATGAATTGGGGAAATACTCCCTAAAAATAGCCGAAATTCGCTAAAAAAGAGCATAATGAGGGGATTTCTCCCTAAAAATCGAGGTGATTCCTTTATTTTTCACCAAATCAGGTAAATTACAGGGAGGTTTTCCCTAATTATAAGTTAGATGACCATATATCTAAGAATTATAGGGAGAAATCCCCTAATTATAGAGTCGGAAGCGTATTTGGACAACTGAAAACAACCGGAGATACCAGCGATTTCTGCGATTTCTGCGATCGCGTCATAGACAAATTACCACTTGAGGTCAGCAGGCTTTGCCTTGCCTTCAATCTACTACTGAAGCAGATCGCGGATAATCAAAAACGCAGAGCAGCGAAGATCCAATAGGAGGATGAATCGCTGCTCTTTTGACCCTTGCATTTTTGAAAATGAAGGAGAGATCGTCTCTTTTCGTAGAAAATCCACATATAGAATAACCCCTCCAGCATTTTTACTATATTGATCTAATATTTATCCACAATCGCGCCGAGAACTGCCGTATTTACATAGGGTTTTCCTTTGAGGCTTTGCAGCTCTTTCGCAGTTCCAGTAACGACAACTCCCAATAGCTGTACATCACTGGCGTCCGGCGCCGCTTTATCCTTTTTCAAGTAATTCGAGATTCGCTCAAACTCTCCGTAATGCTTGCCCTTCATCTGAAGCCCATAGGTTAAGGATTGTAAAAAATCCTCTGGTTTCGGCTTAAATAACCCTTCCCATTCCCCACCGTAGCCATATACTTGTCTAGCAGATTCCGGTAAGGCATATTTATTCGGGCTGCTGTCATTCCTAATAAACTCAAGGTTCTTTTTATTGTCATACGTATCTACCCAATACCAAGTCTGTGTCAAACCCGCCGGCAGCATCTTCTCTACCTCTACCTGAGTGTAGCTTTTATCAAAAGAAACAGCCATTTCTACGAGCTTGCCAGGTTCCATTTGTTCGAGTGAAGGCAGGTCATTCAGCACTTTTTCGTTATAATTCACTCCAGGCACATAAAACATCATTTCCCGCTGACCATTTTGACTGTTATATCCTCGGTAGTATTCATAATTTTGCTGTGTCATTACCGGGTCAGGAACATTTATACTAGAGTATCCCCTATTAAGCAGAGAAAACCGGCTGCCCATATCGAAATACAGTTTTTTAGTATCCCATACGATGGGCACACCCTCAACAACTTTGTAAGTGCTCAGTTCAACTTTACCCGATAGAAACCCTAAATCAAGCTCAGTTCTCAACTCCTGAAGGTTAGGACTGCTAATCTTCATCATGATCCTCTCTTCATCCAAACCACGCATCGCCAACCAGCTTGTCAGATGGGCGTTACCCAGCATCCCGCCGAATAATACTATAACCGTCACCACTAGAGAAATGATTGTGTTTCGAATCATTGTTTTTCGTTTTGCCTTCTTAATTACTTTTGAAAGGTTCTGATCATCCTTTTGTTCCCATGGAGCTGTCATTCCGCTTCACCTCTATACTTTTTTTGAAATTGCTTGCGGGCACGAAACAATGCCGATTTGACTGTATCTGTCGTAATTCCCAGAAGCTCAGCTATCTCCTGATAGGACAGCTCCAGCTCATACTTCATAATAATGAGTTGTTTATGGAGCGGTAGAAGCTCATCCAACACTCTTTCGATGTCTTCCCGTTTCTCTTTTAACAGCACATGATCCTCTGGCAATTCCATATCCGGCACATCTACATAGTCAATAGGAATGACTATCCGCTTGCGGCGGCGGCACAGATCATAGTAGCGATTGATCGCTACTTTATATAACCATGCACTGAATTTGTTCTCATCAATGGAATCAATATACAAAAGAGCCTTATACACCGTATCCTGTACGATATCTTCAGCGTCGGCTGCAGGTGCCCCGAGACGAATCAAGTATTTTTGAATTTCTAACATTTTAGGTTGAAGTATCTGATGTAGCTGCCCGGGCTTCATCCTGCACCTCCCTTCGTATGTATAACGATAAAGTTCTCGGAATGTTAGCTTATGAGGTGAAAAAAATTATAAAACAAAAGACGGCTGCCTCAGAAAGACATGCCGTCACATTTTAAAGAATGAATAAGGTTCCAGTACAATTCCTATATATCCGTAGGATTCATTGCCTGCTGAGCTGTAGATATGAGTATGGTTTGAACTTTCAGAGATTGTTTGTCAATAATGAAGCCTATATAGAACCCACCCTCCATATTATCCATTTCAAAAGGTGACAATCGGGGCTCATACACTCCACCCTTGTTCTCAAACCAGTAACTCACTATAATCCCGTATTCGTTATCCACTGCAACGTATGTACCGTATGCCTTTAGCACATCTTCCAATGTACTTATCCCAGGTCGAATATTGTTCAATGTACCTATGTGGATTGGATCAATGCGCTCATTATCTTTGTCTATTTTCCAAGCGTTCAGCCGACCTTCGGTATCATAATGTACAGATACTTCTTTATACATTTCATTATTGAATACATCTTGACCTGTTGAATCCCCGTAATGTTCCTCTACTAACATTCTTGAACTCCCAAAATCAATAAAAAGATTACGTCCACTATCCGCTATTCCGAAATCACGATCGGTAACCGGAACCGCTATAAAATCCTTCAAGCCTGTACCCTGTTCCGGTAATGACGGTAATAGACTCCGATCCGATCGTTCTTCTGGACGAGAAATTACAGTATATATTCCCTTAAGCTTGAGCATTCTCATCCATTGTATAGCCTCTGCTCTTGTAAGCGGGAGATTTCCTTTGAAACCTACTAGCGTTGGCTCTCCGGGAAGTGGAAGTAGAGAGTTACCCAGCAAATAAACCACGGAATCCGTGTCGTTGTAATTCATCCCTAGACCAGATACAACTAACCTTGCGGCGGCCATTCTGGTGATTGGAGCCGATCTTGCCACTGGATATTGTAGTCCAGTAACTGGATGATTCCACCACTTAGCCATTCTATACGGTGCTGCTGTCCATTCTTCGCCTATGCTAGTAGCCTTTGGATAGCCGAAAGAAAGATAAAATAATTTCAAAAATTCTGCTTCCGTAATCGACTGATCCGGTCGAAAGCTCCCATCATCATAACCAACCATCAATTGGTTGCCCAACGCCCAGCGCACCCAAGGCTCGGACCAGTGACCTTGAATGTCAGTGAACAGTGAATATGCCGGATCCTCCTCACCGTCCTCTTCCACTTCTTCATATGTCCCTGTATTCTCGTACGTTGTCGTGTCAGCATGAACTCTATAACTCACGTTGCCGCATGTTACAATTGTCCCTGAGATAAGACCTAGTACCAATAGCTTCATTATCTTCAATTTAATAATCCCTTTCGTTCTTATCGGTAAGGGGTTCCTGCTCTCTTTGTCAGGTTTATCGTGATTAACCCTTTATCTTAACTATCGGGTAAAAAGTCTGATTCGTAAATATACTGCTCTCCTTTTTCACAAGAAAAGCCAAAAAAGATCGCTCCCCTTCATAGCGGGAACGATCTTAACCTACCTACTACTTAGACCTTTAATCGACGTTCGAAAGCTTTGGGGATAAGCATTATAGCAATTATACCTATAATTATCACCGAAAGGATTGACAAGGGTAGATGTAATATAGGGATGCCAAAAATGTTATAGGATACATATTTTTCGATTAAGGATCTGCTAACCATTACACCTGACGGCAAAAAAGAGATTATTTTGCCCAACATTCCAGGCAAAGAGAAAAGGGGAAGAATAACTAAGAATGCTGCCAGTCCAAGACTGCTTAAGCTACTCCGACACAAAGCGGATATCAGCGCTGTCAATAACAAAAGACCACATGCAGCCAGCAAGGTTACAGCATATTTCACGGCAAATCCCTGCAGCTGGGTTAAGGCATATGGAGTCTCATCAAAATAAAAGTAACTATTCAGCGGGGCATTCCAGCCCACGAAGCCGAACGGTAAACAGGCCAGCAATGTGCAAATCCCGTAAAAAAGAGTAACCCAGACAAACGTAACTATAAATCCAGCTAATAGTTTTGCCGCAACAATCTTCAACCTTCCGTATTTACTAGATAGAATAAGTGCATCCATTCTATAGTTTTCCTCGCCGGAGAACAGGGAGGCCAGTGCAAATACTAGAATAAGACCGATCAAAAGATCCCCGACGCCAGGCGAGCTCGAAAAAAATATATGTAATAAGTCCCAGTCCTCAGTTACATAAAACCCCCGTGGTTTTCCCTCCTCCAGCATGGAGAGCTTTTTAGTAACATCTCTTAGCGCATAAGATCCTGGTTCTTGCCTCTCCATTAAAACCTTCTGCTCTCTCAGCTCTGTTAAATTTCTGTTGAATTGATCTACCATATAAGCTGTACCAGCATAGTGTTGCTCCAGAATTCGTTTCATCTTCTCCTCTTTGGGCCAAGCGCTGTCTTCAGCATATTCTTCTTTGAGTCTAGGTGCGTATTTCAAAGCTAAATCTGGTTGAATCGGTCCTAGATGAGCGGCGATAGCTTCAGGCTTTTCCTTGTTTACAACCAATAGACTATCCGTACCGGATGGGTAGAAACTAACAAAACAAAAAATGGCTAATGCAATACTTCCAGCTATAGAAATCCAGACTCTGGGAATCATAATTTTACGTAATTCAAACATCACCAGACGTTTCATGTGTGTCATCCCCTCCGAAAATAATGCATATATACATCTTCTAATGAAGGATTCACCATCAGTGCATTCTCAACTGGCAAAGTCTTGCTGACTACCCGAACCACTAGTCCAGTATCTGTCTGCTGCACATTCACTACAGTTCCATTCTCTTCGATTTGAGCCAGCAACCGCCCGGGGACATGTGCCTCCCAAACCTCTCCTTGCAATTCATTGGTCAACTCCTTAATTGTTCCTTGACGAAGTAACTCTCCTCGCCCCATCAGTAGCACCTGTTTAGCTATATGGTCAACATCAGAAACGATATGAGTAGACAAAATAACGATGCGCTCATTTGATATTTCAGAAATTAAATTTCGAAATCTTACGCGTTCCGAGGGGTCAAGTCCTGCTGTGGGCTCATCCAGAATGAGGATGCCCGGATTATTAAGCAATGCTTGAGCGATACCGAGTCTACGTTTCATTCCGCCGGAATACTTACCACATTTTTTATCCATTTCTCCGGATAGATTAACCATTTGAGCAAGAACCTCTATACGATCACTCGCCTCCTTCTTGGTCAACCCCTTTAGGGCAGCAACATAATACAAGAAATCGCGAGCTGAAAAATGATTGTACATCCCCAGTTCCTGCGGTAAATAACCTATCTGAGCCCGGTACTGATCCCCCATATCATCCTTGTTTTGTCCATCTAAAAGTACATTTCCACGAGTCGGATACAGAATATCTGCAACTATACGCATCAATGTCGTTTTTCCTGTTCCGTTAGGTCCTAGAAGACCATACACACCAGGTGACATAGAAAGGTTGATCGTATTTAAAATTCGCTTTTTGCCGAAATCATGTACAATATTACATAGTTTAAGCTCCAATCAGAAACCCTCCCCTGCTCAATATTCTGGATTGAAACCTCATGGCTAGGCTAAATACCACTGCCGACAGAACGCCCAGTCCCATTAACCAAAATAACTCGACCGACATCGTCCATCTCACTGCAAATTCTCCGGAAAATAAAATCATCCAAAAGAGAGGCAACATGAAGAGTACGGTCGTTAATTGTCTAAAATTACGTATCAGCGTGGATAATACTAACGCTACCGCCGCATTGTTTAGGATCGGGATGCACCATAGCAGGGTCATACGCAGCATAAACTCCGTTCCCCCTACCGGGGTTACCATAGCAGTTACACTAACGTTAATCAGTAGTGAGATCACCCCTGCCATAAGGAACCGAGCTTGCACATACCGATGCAACGGAATTCTAAAACTACGTGCGAGTTCTCCCATTCCACAGAGCGTATTCCGAGCCGTATGAGAGACGACCACCAGTAAAGGAATACAACCCACGATGGACAGAATGAACATAGGGCTAACAATCTCCATAACACTCAGCACCAAATATCCTACTACAAACAAGATCACACCAAGCACAACCTCTTTCCACCATCCCTGTGAAAAAAGAATCCTCAGCTGTTGCCGTGCAAATAGAGGAACGGGTGGTACTGGCGCAGGTAAAGCCCGCTTGGATTTTCTCCACCTGCTCATGGCTTCTTCTGCAAAACCGTCAAGGCGTGGCGGTTCAGGAATGCACCTGATATAATTCACGATCTCCTCTACAGACTCTGCTGTCATCTCATCCTGTAAATTCAGATTGAGGTAATCTTGATGGTTACGTTTAACCCTCATTTTCCTGCTCCTTTCTTTAGGGGTTGGGATATGTCCTCTTGCTTGGAATAGCTTAGTAAATCACGTAATTTAATCAGCGATCGGCTTACCCTTGACTTCACAGTAGATTCAGGTTCATCAGTTACGGCAGCTATTTCTGTAAACGTAAATTCATATTTATACCTTAACAAGAGCGCATCCCTCTGTTCCTCTGGCAGTGAGTAAATCGCGGCGTATACCTGCTTAACCTCTTCACGAATTAATATTCCTTCAAGAAAATCTCCTTCGACTGTGATTTCATCAGATAAGCTTTGATTCAACTCTGCTTGCCGAGCACCTTTGCTGCGAAAATAGTCAATGCAGACATTTTGCGCGATCGCCATCAACCAAGCTCGAAAACTCCCCTGTTTATTTTGATAGCTGTCAAGCTTGGCCCATGCTTTTTCATACACCGTCTGTGCAAGATCCCAGGCCAATTCGTCATTATGTATTTTCCATCTGATGAATCGATAAATATCACTATAGGTATGCCGAATTAATAATTCCACCGCTGCCTCATTGCCCTGCTGCGCTTCTGTGACCCATTTGTCCTCCCCGATTTAATTCCCCTCCAATCTACCAATCTACCAATCTACCAATCTACTAAATATAACGAAATCGCCTACGAAGTAGACGCATCACATTAAAAAGACCAACCAGAAGGTTCTGGCTGGCCGAATATAAATTTTCCCTAGATTATGTCCCCGGTTCAAATTGTGAGTGAACATTTTTAGCTTGTATCTTAGTGAATTATATAACATTGATTCTATTAATTTCCATGGTGCACACTCATTACAAGTGGTCTTTTTGTGAAAATCTTCGTAAATGGTGGATTATTGTTCGATGAAACAAATGATGCTGTATATTCTTTTAATAGTTTCTAGCCCGACAATTAAGAGGGTCACAATAGCCTCAAATACATGGTAAATGTGACCCTTTTATAATAAAAACTATAATTCAACGATTAAATAAGAGAACTGAAAGCCATTCATCGTTTCGAAATCCCAACCCTCGGAATTTAATTCTTGAAAAGTAGGAATAACAAGATTATGAATTTGCTCTGAAGTCGAATTTTTAATGAACTCATCAGGCATTTGTTTTACTTCGTATCCTGCAATCCCTTGACATAGCCATTTAGGAGCAAGTGGATTAATGTCACCGATTAACCACATTGTAAACAAGTGCAGCGTGGATTTAAGAATAGTTTCATACGTATGCTTTGGCCCTGGATCTAAAGGAGAAACAATTTTCAATTTGTTTCCCTCAAAAGTGCCAATGAACCAATTAGGAGCGTCTACTTCACCAACAGCTTGATGAAAAGTTGGGAGATCATTAAATAAGTCACGGTGTACCTTCTCCATACTATCATTCGTGACGATCGTATCGCTTTTGCTAACAATAGATATCCTATCTTGAATAGACATAATTGTAATGTCACCCCATTCTTTAAGTTCACTTCTTAATTTCTCTAATGCTCGGTACAATCGTTTCTTAACCGCACTTTCTCGCATTCCAACAATCTTAGAGATCTCTAACAAGGTGCAGTCTACAAAAAAGCGCAATGAAATAAAAGCCCCAATATTCATTTTTCACAATATTCTGTGCGATTTTGAAGATCCAAGTGAATAAGCTCGAATTCCTTTAAATGTATGAATTTTTTCCAAGGCCTTTAAGAAAACTGTTGCGTTAAGTCTTCCGTGCTACCCGAATTTACTTTCAACGAAAGATATTTATGGATTCTTTCGCGATATTGATTATAAGTGATTTCAAAGCTTTGCTTGTCTCCCTGTTCATCCGGATAAACAGTGGATTTGTCATGAGCTCCAGACATTGTAAGAACCTCCTCTTGACCTTACATTTAATTAGACACCGCAGGTTGATTAAAAGCCACATGTCCGTTCAAAAAAATCCATAATAAAAAACTGTCGATTGCTAGACAATTATATAGAGCCAAGTTATAGTATTGATAATACTTTTAATAACCATTTTCAAAAGTCTAGAGGTGAATAAAATAAACCAAATCGCAAACAATTCTATTCGTGTTAAAAAGATAAATCAGGAGCTTATCAAGCAGGCCTTGAAATCGATGAAGGAAGGAACCAAATCCACGATTGCAAGTGCCACCGGATTAAGTATTGCTACCTGCGGAAATATCCTGAATGAACTTCTGGAGACTGGTGAAGTCATTGAGACTGAACTGGAGGCTTCAAATGGAGGCCGACCGGCCAGACGATTTATCTATAACGCTGATTTCTCCTATATTGCATGTATCTATGCCAAAATTGAGGATGGCCAGAAATCCATAACCTATGCGGTGACCAATTCAGTTGGTGATCGTGTGGATCATGGATGGATGGAATTAGAGTACGTAGATGCTGCAGCCATCGACCATCTGCTGGATACGCTTATCCAACAATATAACAACATCAAGGCAGTAGGGATTGGGATTCCCGGCCTTGCTCACCAAGGTGTCATTAATATCTGTGACATTAAAGAGTTAATTAATGCTCCCTTAGAATCACTACTCAGAGAAAAATACGAGCTTGAAGTCACGATTGAAAATGATATGAATCTGACCGTTTACGGGTTCTATAAACAGCAGGATTATGAAGAGGATAAAACTATTGTCGTGGTGACCTTTATCAAAGGAGCGTTTCCAGGCGCCGGGATGATGATCGACGGGCATATCCACAAAGGTAATACCAGATTTGCTGGTGAAGTCTCTTTTTTACCGTTTGGAATCTCGCGTGAACAGCAATTGAGTAGCTTGGACCACACGGATACCTTCATCCCTTTGGCGGCTCACACTATATCGTCCCTGATTGCAATTATTAATCCAGAGACCATAGCTCTCACAGGAGAGCAAGTCAAACAAGAGAATGTGCGGCCGATTTATCAACGTTGTCTGGAAGTGATTCCAGAGGAGCATATGCCTCACTTAATTGTGCTGGATCAACCTGATGATCATTACATGAACGGATTAATTGCGATCACACTGGAAAGCTTAACCTACTCGTTGCAGCTGGTTGAGAAGCGCCGGTAAAACATAAAACTAACATACACTTCAGGAGGAACTACGAATGGCAACAAACAAAGAAAACATGATTGCAGGAAAGCTATATATGGCAGGCGGTGAAGAATTAGCAAAGGATAACAAAAGATCCAGAATGCTCACTCGTTTATTTAACAATACGACGGAAGAACAAGGTGAATATAGAGTAGAACTACTCAAGCAATTATTTGAGTCTACAGGAGAGTCATTATATGTTGAACCTCCTTTCCGTTGTGATTACGGCAGTAATATTACCGTTGGCAATAACTTCTACGCTAATTTTGACTGCATTATCCTTGATGTAGCTAAAGTAACGATTGGTAACAATGTTCTCTTTGGACCTAGGGTAGGCGTATATACTGCTGGTCACCCCATAGATGCGGACGTGCGTATTAGTATGCTTGAATTCGGTACACCGATTACCATCGGAAACAACGTGTGGGTTGGTGGAAACGCAGTAATTAATCCTGGGGTAAAAATCGGCAACAATGTAATCATCGGTGCAGGTTCAGTCGTGACTAAGGATATCCCTGACAATGTAATTGCGGTGGGGAACCCATGCAAGGTATTAAGAGCAATCACCGACGACGATAAGCAACACTGGGAAAAACTTAAAGAAGAGTATTACAGAGACATTGAGCAATAAAGTAACCCGTTCTGGGAGGATCTCAATTTGAAAAAGCGCTTCGGGGGATTTAACAAGATTTACGCCATGCAATTGGCAACCATCTTTTTAGGATTTATAGTGTTTGGCATATCGGAAAATATTAAAGGACCTGCCATTCCGCGAATCCAATTCGACTTTAATCTGGACGAGAAACAGCTCGGCACCCTTTTATCCCTAAATGCATTAGGTTATTTGATCGCCTGCTCCTTTACAGCTGTATTGGTTCGGAAGTGGGGGATCAAGGTTGTCAGTATCATTGCTTTTGCATCCATGATATTCTCAGGAGTGTTAATCTATATCTCCCACAGCTATCCCTTCTTCTCAGCTTCTTATTTCCTGATGTACATCGGAAACGGAATGCTGGAGATTGGTCTTGCCATTTTGGGAGCACGCATCTTCGTAAAAAATACCGGGACGATGATGAACTTATCCCATTTTTTCTACGGATTTAGTTCAACCTTAGCTCCACTGCTGGCAACAGGACTCATGTCGGTAAGTATATTTGGCCATCCACTCGACTGGCGCGGAATGTATCTGATTATGCTAAGCTTATCTTTACTGCCTATTCTATCTGCCTTGCGCAGTACATTTCCGGGTGACGATCTTCCGCAAGAGGACCGGATCTCTTTAAAAACGTTGGTCCGCGATCCCGCTTTATGGCTGATGGTGCTTATTCTTTCTTTCGGTGTAGTGTCAGAGCTTGCAGTAGGTGGATGGCTAGTGAATTTTTTGGAAAAAGCATACTTGTGGGATACAGTTACAGCTTCTGGTATGTTGTCCACCTTTTTTCTCTGCTTCTCGCTAGCAAGGCTCCTGCTGGGGCCGGTTACAGATAAGATTGGTTTCAATCTATCGCTTATCATCTTTTCAGCCTTCTCTGCCTTATGTACGTTTGCTGCTATTTTGGGTGGGGAACAGCTCGCGTTTCTATTCGCAGCAGCAGGCATAGGTATCGCTATGATTTATCCGACCGTTATGGCGTTTATCGCAAAAAGGTATCCGCATGGCAGTGACACTGCCATCACCTTTACAGTTACACTAATGGGAGTCGGTAGCGTGATTGGCAACTATGCCATAGGTGCAGTAATCGAAGGTGTAAAGAGGCTTTACGGAGCAGAAACACAAACTGGCTTGCTACGTGGTCTTCAAGCTGGGTATGGTTTTATCGGCTTATGTGCAGCTATATGCGCGATATCCGGTTGTGTTTTATATCGTTATTTAAATCACCGCCAAGAACTTATCTAGAATAGTTATCACACTTATTTCTGCTCATCCATGCAAAAAACCTGCTGATTTTTTGGCAGGTTTTTTGTTGCAAATAGCGACCAACCTCCTACCATCGGACTCAAATGTCCTTATTGGCTTCGAAATAGACAGAAATGAGGTTATTCGGACCCCAGAGTCGTTATTGAGTTGTTTGTGTGCAAAAACCGCTGTCTTCTGACTAGATAACGCCTCCTGAGTCCGAACACTCCGCCTAATGAAGCTAAATCCTGAAATAGCGACTATACAGTCCGCAATAATGACCTCTGAGCTGGTGATCACCATCCCAACAATTATCTTAGTCCTTCCGCCAGCTCCATTATTTTTCTAACAATCTGCTCTTCACCACTACTAACCTTTTCCGTTGCAACTTCTCCCAAAGATATATGATCGCCAACACAAACCGAATGTGCGGAATGTCTAAACATTTCTATATCATTAGCATCGTTACCAAATGCAATAAATTGCTGCGGTTCTATGCCTAACCTCTTTAGTCCTGTCCATTTGTTCACACCTTGTGGACTTATATCCATAATATCTTCTTGTCCATGCTGGTAGATCACAATCGGCAGATTTTGCAGCTTATGTATAAGTTGTTCCCCGTTCAGACTGCTCAAAATAACTACCTTCACAATCTCATCCAGCTCTGATGGAGTTACATTTTTGGCGCGTTGTTCTGGATCTACATTTCTCCGGATGGGATGGTCTGCAGAACCCGAATATGCATAGTCCCAGTGACTATCAATCAAATAAGTTGCATCAAATTCTTCAATCAAATTCAGGAGGTTGTCCGCAGTCTGTGGGTCAAAATGTATCGTCGAAATAACCTCCCCACCCTTTGCAATAAACGCGCCATTCCCGCCAACCATAGAAAAATGATGCATATGAGCAGGCAACACAGGCAATAAATCACGAATAGGCCGGGCTGACGCAAAAATAACCTCATGTCCTTTTTCAATTAGAGAATCCAAGGCTTGTACAATAAATCCACTCAAAGGTTTGCCGCTAAAACAAATCGTCCCATCTAAATCAAAAATAAATTTCACAGTTAATAACCTCCCCTTTTTCTCTATATTAACGAGTTCAGATATAATGGAAAGGACCGATGTCCAAAAAGGAGTAAACGATGAAATCTATTCACGATCCAAATCTGATATCACATTACATTACACAATTTAATCTAGACCAAGTATTCACAACGTCAACACATGCTTTAATCCAGTTACTTGTCTATGAGCAGGATGAAATCATTTTGCGTGAGGGGGATGAGCTGGACGGAATTTATTTTCAAGTGGAGGGGCGTACCAAGGTTTCTTCTAGTGTGGGGACGGGAAAATCCTTGTTATTACGTTTCTGCTCACCCTTGTCATTATTCGGGGATATTGAATACGTGCAGGAAGTTGTGATCCAATCCCAAGTTGAAGCGGTACAACAAACCAGCCTCTTATTTATCCCGAAACAAAAGGTTGAGTCTGACCTAATGGATAACCACAGGTTTAAAGACTTGTTGCTGAAACATCTCTCCTACAAGCTTCTAACCTGCACATCCGCATCCCGAACGAACTTGCTGGGCTCTGTAGAGGAAAGGTTTGCAAGTTATTTATTGACCATTCAACTCCAACGTGAGTTTGGAAAAGAAATTCAGACACCCTATATCCCAGATATAGCCTCTTTGATTGGGACTACTCCCCGCCATTTAAACCGTGTCATTCAG
The DNA here is from genome assembly GCF_037963265.1 of Paenibacillus sp. FSL H7-0943. Taxonomy (NCBI): domain Bacteria; kingdom Bacillati; phylum Bacillota; class Bacilli; order Caryophanales; family Paenibacillaceae; genus Paenibacillus; species Paenibacillus sp. FSL H7-0943. Next base: position 2,073,532 of record NZ_CP150148.1, on the reverse strand, counting down.
CGGCTCACCGACATGGAAATTTTATATAAAGTTAAGCAAGAAATTGTTGTACTCGACTGGGAGCGTCTGGATGAATTATCTAACGGAATAAGATTTGAATAGCCTAAAAACCCCTCATTTAATTGAGGATAAAATGATCGATGTCATCATAACGGATATCGATCTTTTCTCCGTTTCTTTTGATAAGATTTATATACAGAGGAGCTGCATCAACACTTCCGCCACCCACCAGCACATGGTAGTTTTCATTAATTTCATATTTACGGATGTACAAACCTGAACCAACGTCTTCAAAGGGATGACCTTCAAAATCCTTCCACGACAACGCCTCGCCTTGCTGAGCTAGATCTCGTATTTCATCCATGGATAATATCGCAGCTTTTTTATCATTACATCCTGAAAGTATAATCGTCAAAGCAAACAATAACAGCATTATCAAGTTACGCTTACTTTTCATTCTTAAACCTCCAAACTCTATAATTTGTTATTTATAGGAAAATATAAGGTAATAATAACATAGCTTAGACTAGCTTTGAATGGAGTGTGACCAGTTTCAGCTCTGAATGCTAGAAATTTAAGTTCCCCACAACCTCCTCAGTTTCTTCCTGCAAATCTATTTTAAATTTGACGTTAATTTGTTATGTATGCTCTAATATAAATGAAGGGTGGAGCTGCATGTTATCATTTTTACTAACTTTAAAACGTTTATTCTCGGGCTTATGGAAAGCGCTCAAACGTAAAAATTTCCAAGCATTATTCTTATTAGTTTTGATGACGCTGTTGTCCGGAACCATTTTTTATGTCAAACAGGAAGGTTTGTCTGTCCTGGATGCTATTTATTTCTGCGTTGCAACGCTTAGTACATTAGGTCATCCAACATTTGTTCCCCAGACAGCACTCGGAAAAATATTTACGATCGTTTACATTATTGCAGGCACAGGGTTGTTCTTGGGAATGATCGGGTATATCGCTTATGAACTGATCAAGCAAACCGATAAAGATAACAATTAAATAATGGAATCCAAAACTTGTAACAGTATTAAGAGCCTTGTTAGCCGAAGCTAATGAGGCTTTTTTTTCAAATAATCGCTTATATACTAACTTTCACCTAACTAAATCACATTTTTCATCTCATGTCACCCTTTAATTTTCGAGCAATAATTCATCGGTAAAGAAAATCGAGACCATTAATATTCATCTCTGACGATCCTCAAATAAATAAAAAAGACCGTCTCTATTAGAGCGGTCGAAAATTTTAGAGCAAATTTGTAATAGATAAATTCACTCAAAAGAATTGCCCCCTATTACTTCATGGTGTAAAATATACTTTCGTTTAATTTGATAAAGGGGGCTTTTAATTTTAATGGCTTTATTTCTTACATACGTTTTGCTCGGCTTTTCCATCGCTCTCCCCGTAGGTACCATTACCATTGAAATGACCAAACAAGGCTTGAAAAATGGCTTTATGCATGGTTGGATTGTTGGCCTCGGGGGAATGACTATCGACCTCTTCCTAATTCTAGGCTTATACTTGGGTCTAGCTTCTATTCTTTCCATGCCTATCATACAAGTAATCATGTGGTTAGTTGGGGCTCTCTTCCTATGCTACGTTGGATATGACAGCATCAAGAATGCAGATCATGATATTTCCCTTGGAGGAGAGAAGACGTCCAAATCGCTGTTCTCTTCTTACAAAAATGGTTTGCTAGTGGCGATCTCACCAGGAAACCTGGTATTTTGGGTTAGTGTCTTTGGTACCGTATTGTCCGACTCCTTTGACCGTACTAATACGGGCAGCTTTTTGCTCGTAGGATTAGGTATCCTGATTGGTATCCTGCTCCATGATATTGGCCTGATGACGATTGTATCCACCACACGAAAAGCAATGAACCGGACGGCTATTAAATGGGTGACTATCAGCGCAGGTGTTGTATTAATCGGCTTTGGCGGGTATTTCTTCTATCAATTCCTGCGGAGCCTCCATATTTTTTAACGTAAAAAAGCCGTTCTCTTTTAAAAGAGAACGGCTTTAAATGTCTTTTTCACAGAAATCCTTAGAACACCCGCTTCTGATTCCGATCATCAATAATAATCTGCACCGCTTCCTTAAACCGTAATGCATGCACAATCTCCCGCTCCCGCAGGAACTTAAGGCTATCCTGCAGATCCACGTCATCCGTCATGTCAATCAGCCACTGATATGTAGCCCGGGCTTTTTCCTCAGCCGCAATGTCTTCATAAAGGTCTGCCAGCGGATCACCCTTAGCTTGAATATAGGCTGCGGTGAATGGAACTCCGCTAGCATCCGTGTAGAACAAGGCATGATCATGCGCTACAAAATGTGGCCCTAATCCCGCTTCCTCTAATTCACATACCGAAGCATCCTTCGTCAGCTTGTAGATCATCGTGGCAATCATCTCAAGGTGAGCGAATTCCTCAGTAGAAATATCGTTCAACACGCCAATAACTTTATCTGGAATCGTGTATCTTTGATTCATATAGCGTAGTGCAGCGGCGAGCTCGCCATCTGCGCCTCCGTATTGCTCACTCAAATAACGCGCCATCCGGACATCACATTTACCCACCCGTACCGGATATTGCAGTTTTTTTTCGTATATCCACATTCGGGAACTTCCCTCCTCTAGAAAAATAGTTCCTTACGGTTATACTCCTCTTACACCTGCCAAGGCCAAGGGGGTTGATTCCATTCCCATGGACATTTAGAATAAGCGCGGCCAAAATTCTGCAGCGGACCATATAACTCCTGAAAATGATTCGCTAGCTTAGTTCGTTCCAGCGTAAGCTGATTAAATTGTTCAATACTTCTCAGATCGTCAGGATGCGTATTTAGATATAAGTTCAACTCCACTAAGGCAAAATCAAGGGTCTGCAACTGTTCAAGCAATTCATAATAACGTTGGTCGCAAGGATTTGCCTCCATAGTCTATTTTCCTCCTCCTTTGCACTTGGATTCATACGGACTAAATAGTGCTGGCCAGAGCGTTCCATACTTCAGAGCCTCCTGCAAACTAAACTGTGGCAAATCGGGCGGCTGAAAGGTGATAAATTGATTGGGTGGAACTACATACGTCTTGAACGGCACCGGTGGGCAAGGATCAAACGGGCCCCTAAAGGGGGTATACCTCCGCAGCTGTGATTCCATCTTTTTTGTACCTCCTTTGTTCCTGTTCCTTCTTTAAAGACTCTGAACATTACTCCCTTAGCTAACTTATGACAGCAGGACACAATATAAAACGTTATTCACAAAAAAAGCCCATTAGCAATTTTTTTTGTGCAATGTGCATGACAAATAAGCTGTCTCCGGAAAAGTACCGAAAACAGCTTATAACTTGGGTTTTTTAGTATTCAGCTTAGGGCTTCGCTCTTTTGAACGAATCTTCGTGGGTAATCTCAAGGATATCCAACATAAATACAAAGATAGGAATACCAAGAATAAGTCCCCAGACACCCATATAATGCTCAGAGAACAACAACACGCTAAAGGTGAAAAACATCGGCAAATTCATTTTTGTGGACATCAACTTAGGATTCAAGAAATAGCCTTCGATAAAATGCAACACCGCAATAATCGCCAGCACATAAGTAACTGTTATCAGACCGCCGATGTTGTAACCAATTATTAAAAGCGGAATGAGCGAAATCAAAAAACCAACTACCGGAATGAGACTGAGCAGAAAAATCAAAATCGCTAGGGCAAATAAATACGGGAAGTTAAGCAACCACAAGCCAATAACAGTAAGACAGGTATTGAACATGGCAATGAGAATTTGCGCTTCAATTACTTTCCCAAAGGAAACGATGAATTTTCGGCTGAAATACTCCAGATCTATATAAAACCAGGCAATCCTGCTCTCTCTCATCCTAGAAGTGAAACTGACGACCCGGTTCTTCTCCAGAATAAACACAAAGCTTAAAATGGTTGATAGAACGAAAGTTGCACCCCAGTTGCTAACCTGCAGCACATAATCGATGCCTCTTTTGATATAGGACTGATAGTTAAGGTCCCTGAGCATATCATACAAATATAATGTAATCTTGTTCTGCGGAAGATCCTCTGATTTGAGATTGGTGAGGAAGATAGCTAATTGCTTAATCTGCTCCAATACTTTAGGAAGATATCTTGCAAGGGCCAGTACAATCAATGCGATTAAAGCAAGGTATAAAATGACAATAATCACCTTACTGTTAACCTTCATGAATTTACCAATTCGTTTACTGAGCACAATCTGAAAGCTGTTCATGACAAAAGCAATCAGAAACGTCAGCAACACCAGATTAAGCATCCCTCGAACCATGTACAGCAGCAACCCGATAAGTGCGAGAATAAAAAAGCGTCTGGAAGTACTATTCGCGTAGAATCGCTTGAATACATTCATTGATCTTGCTCCATTCAATTGCGATTAATAATGTTAAACTTCAATGGCTATAAAAAGGAAAACTTAGCCCCCACAAAAAAGCCGATGGAAACAAAAAGGAGTGACCAGGTTAGCGCTCCTGCAGTCGTTATGAGTATATACTTTTTGAAAGACATAGCACTGATTCCAGAGATATAGCTCGATACATGCCTCAGACCTGGAATAAAATAAGCAATGAAAATCGCCCAGTTTCCGAACCGCAAAAACCATCTTTTCATACTGGCAAAACGCTTGGGTGTAAGGCCAACCCACTTGCCGAATTTAGCTACCACAGGTTGTCCTAGCCTTAAACCAATGGTATAGCTGATAAGCATTCCTGTGATGGATCCCATAAAACAAACCAATACGGAAAGTGAAAAATCCAAAACCATAACGGAGGATAAATAGCCTACAAACAGCATTAACACCTCATCAGGCACAGGAAGTCCGATAATCCCAAGTGCCATAAGGCCAAATATGGCTAAATATCCGTATTGTGAAATGAACTCTATAATCCAAGGCATGGGTGTATCACTTCCTGTTGAAGGATTTTTTAAGGGACGGAAATGGGATACGGCTGATCATCATTACGGACAGCAATGCCATTAATCCGATGACCAGTCCTGGTTTCATCCGTTCATCTAGTAAAGAAATCATCGACAGAATGACTCCAGCAGCAGTAATGGGCATCCCCACGAACCCTTTGGAAGGCGCCGACAGATTAAATCTGGCCAAACGAAGTGCGCCACAGATCAAAAAGAAAACTGCAGCTGCAGGTCCAATCCAGTCGGCATCTTCTAACCTATACAACAAGATAAGGAAGGTAGGCGCTAAACCAAATGATATAATATCCGCCAATGAGTCCAATTGTTTACCGAATTCACTAGTACATTGCAATATTCTTGCCAGTAATCCATCCAGTACATCGCATATTGCCGCGAGCAATATCATTAATAAAGCTAGGCTATATCGTTCTTGAATCGTAAAATACAAGGATAGTGATCCTAGTCCCAAGTTTCCGAGTGTGCACGTTGAAGGCAACCAGTTCAATTTCATACAATTTCACCCCTTTCATAGCAGTATTTCTGTTGATTCGGTTTAACCTTCAAAGGTCACAGTAAAGCTGACACCGTTCTCCGTATTTTTCACTGTATAAAGACAAGCGTGCATATCTAGTATTCGCTTTGCAATGGAAAGCCCCAGACCCGTACCGCCTGTCATTCGACTGCGGGATGGCTCCGACCGATAGAACCGTTCCCAGATCTGCTCCAGCTGATCTTCAGGGATTGATTCTCCTATATTTTGAATAGTGAATACAATAGTCTGGGCATGACTCTCAATATTGACAGTGATAGAACTTCTTTCTTCCGCATGCCTGATAGCATTGGTCATAAAATTTAGCATAACTTGTTCGATCCAGTTCACATCCGCATAGACCGGTAATTCATTCGCAGGAATAATGATGACCTCCAAATGTTTTTCACTCAGCAAGTGGACCAGCTTGTCTGTCACCTTTTCCGTCAGTTCACTTAACATAAAGGAAGATTTCCGTAGTTTAATCGTGCCCGACTCCAACCGCGCTAGATCTAGCATATTTTTAACAAGAAACTCCATTTTATCGGCTTCCTCAATAATCACCTTAATGTAGTGATCCTGCTTGCCGGCACTAACGCCGTCTTCCAAACCTTCAGCAAACCCTTTGATAATACTGAGGGGTGTCTTCAATTCATGGGAGGCGTTGGCAAAAAAGTCCTGCTGCATGATCTCCATTCTTTGCTTCTGCTCCATATCCTCAACTAGCTGCTGATTGGCCTCTCTTAACTCCCCTAAAGCAGAGTCCAGACTTAGTGATAAGGTGAACATGCTGTTAGAAAGGCTGCCTAGCTCATCCTTCTGCCGAATCGATGTGTCCCCTGTAAAGTCCAGAGAAACCATCCGTTTTGCTATCTTGTTTAACTTAATTAGCGGACGCGTTACCATTTTCGAGAAAAAGAGAGAAAGCACCAGAATCAGGACAAAGCCACCCATTCCCAGATATAAAAAGAACCAACGTAAGGCATCGTTCGAATCCTTAACTTCCTGTAATGAAGTGACTGTGAATAGTAATTCAATTTCTCCGTTACTTTGCTTCAGGGGCAGAATAACCACAGAATTGCGACTCCCACTCCAGGGAGCAACCCAGTCTTGCTTCTGTATTTTCAAATTTTTAAAGTCTTCTATCTGCGCTGGTGTCAAAGGAAACCATTCCTCAAGAGCCTCAAACAATATTCCCTGGCGGGGATTCCATATTTTTAAATCAGGCAGTACAACTTCTGCAACAGTACCAGATGCATGAATCGTCCCAGTCTCTCCCGTCTCCCCTATGGTTCCGCCCCCTTTTTTTGTAATGCTTATGGGGTAGAGTATAACGGGTGAAGCACTGTCTTCATCCAGAAGTTCGCCTTCCACGCTCAACTGATCATCTACTTTAATGTTTGCTGCTCTCAGTGAATCTCCGTACTGATTCATGAATAGGGATAAAGAAACAACCATACTCTTCCCGTCATCATCGATTAGCTTTATATGAAATGGATCTTCTGAATTCATCCTTCCATCCAGCTTCAAAATAACCATTTGTGTTTTATTCCGCAGCATAAACCGGACAAGCTCCTGAGAGGTTCTAGTGCTTCCCCATGGTTCGCTAATATATCTTGCCGCAAAACTCTTAAGGTGTTTCTCCACACGGTGCTCTTTTTGCTTCTGATAGAAATTGTCAAACAACAGCAATTGGCTTAGAATCACCATGCCATAGAAGCAAAGGAAAAAGATAACGGTCATCACAAACAGTTTAAAAGTAATTCCCCGTCTTCTCATGCCTCTTCCTCAAACATGTATCCTGTGCCAATTACCGTACGAATAAAACGTGATTCATAACCCAATTTACTTCGCAGCTTTTTGATATGACTGTCCACAACTCTGGAATCTCCTTCAAATTCAATTCCCCAGATCCGACTGAGGATCGTATCCCTTGAAATAACAATCCCTTTATTTCGTATTAAAAGCCATAAAAGATCATATTCCTTAGGGGTAAGCTCCACTTCCGCATCTTCTACCTCCAACCGATGAGCCAAGGGATTGAACATCGCGGAACCAAATTTTATTATGCTAGACTCAGGCTGATGGGTGCCTTCAACCCGTTTCATAAGTGCATTTGCCCGGGCTACTAGCACCTTTGGACTAAATGGTTTTGTAACATAATCATCGGCTCCTAATTCAAAACCGTAGATTTTGTCGTCATCTGTGGACTTGGCTGTTAACAAAATGATGGGTACCGCTGATTTTTCACGAACTTCACGGCACACTTCAAAGCCATTCATAGCAGGCATCATGATATCCAAAATCAGCAGATCCGGCAGCAGTGAATCAAACCAAACCAATGCATCTCTTCCATTATCCGCCTCAAGTACCTCCCAATCATTCTGTAAGAAATAATCAGATACCAGTTCACGAATACGAATTTCATCCTCAACGAGAAGAAGTTTCTTTTTCAATCTAGACCCCGCTTTCAAACAATTAATAAACATTAGCATAGACGAGCGTTATGTCCTTTATGTGTCCACAAAAAACTCCTCCTGTCATGAGCCATACAGCTCTTGCAGGAGGAGTTCATTATATCCCTGATCAACCGGAACAATACGTTATAATTTTCAATAGGTTATTCTTTATCCTCATTCAGTTCTGCTGAGGTTTCTTCGTCCTCGACTCGTGGTTCCCGGTGGATATTAATTCTAGTGATACGCAATCTTGTTGATTCCTCGACTTCAAAAATAACATCTTCTACTTTGACACGTTTTCCTTTGGTTGGATTACCCTCCAGCTCCTTAAACAACCAGCCGCCGATGGAATCCACCTCATCGTCTTCAATCACAACACCCGTAAGATCGTTGACATCCTCAATCAGCATCCGGCCCTCAACAGAGATGTACTCCCCGTTATGTTCCACACTTGGACGCTCATCTTCGAACTCGTCATGCAGATCGCCTACGATTTCTTCCAGAATCTCTTCTGCTGTCAGCAAACCTGCTGTGCCGCCATATTCATCGACAACTAACGTCAGCTGAGCCTTATTCTTCTGCATAAAACGAAGAGTATGGCTGATTTCCATCGATTCCGGAACGTTAAGGATAGGCCGAACCAGAGTTGTAAGATCATTCTGTTGCTCCGGTGGAGCAAACAACAGGTCGGTAATATGAATAAAACCGATAATACGGTCCTTATCTTCCAGAGCAACCGGATAACGCGAATGTCTCGTTTCGGTAATAATCTTCATATTTTCTTCTAACGAAAGATTGCTGTAAAGCACATCCATATCTGTACGAGGCAGCATGACTTCACGTGCAAGCAGATCTGAGAATTCAAAGATATTATCCATTAGTTTCATTTCATCTTTGTCAATGACACCACTCTTGGCGCTCTGATTCATCAGAATACGTATTTCCTCTTCCGAGTGTGCTGCTTCACTTTCATTTGCAGGCTCCACACCGACTAACCGAAGCAACGCGTTGGCTGAAGCGTTCAGCACCCAGATAAAAGGCATGAACACATTATAGAAGAACATCAGGGGTGCAGATAACAACAGTGCCGAACCTTCTGTTCTTTGAATCGCGAGCGATTTAGGAGCAAGCTCCCCAAGTACAATATGTAAAAATGTAATGATCGAAAATCCAATAATCACAGATACGGTAGAAATCAGGGTATGATCGGTGATCCCCATCTGGTACATTAAAGGTTCGACCAACAGCTCAGAAATCGCGGGCTCTCCAACCCAACCTAAGCCCAGCGACGCAAGTGTTATCCCAAACTGAGTGGCGGATAAATAGGAATCCAGTCTCTTATTTACTTTCAGAGCATATCCAGCCATTTTATTACCTTCACTGACAAGTTGGGTCAGGCGGGACTGCCTGACCTTAACTAATGAAAATTCCGCTGCTACAAAAATACCGTTCAATAATACGAGCACCAGAACCAGCAAAAGATTAAGCAATAATCTCCCTACTTCAAATTCCGTATGCACCACTTAACAACGCCTCATTTCTACAGATTGATCGCTTTTCTAGTTTTGAAGTCAACTTCCGGATAATACATATCAGCCACTAACAGATTAGGTCCGCAGCAGCCTGCTGCATCGCAGTGGCAGTTCACCTTTTGGTTCAGCGGGTGTTTAGTCTGCCAATCGATAAATATATCATCCAGCTTTTGGTTCTCGATGTTGCCAAAGGCTGCGATATCAGCGAAATCTGTAACAAAAACATCGCCAGTAAACATGTTTACGTTCACTCGGTTCCGGCCATCCGGATCATTGCGAAGGGTAACATTCTTCTCGCCGCGCATTCTGCTTATCAGCTTCTGATCTTCTTCCAGGAAGCTGCAAGCAAAAAACGGAAGGGTCCCAAACAGCATCCAAATCTCCGGATCACGGGTATCCAGTAGTTTATGGATTGCCGTCCGCATTTCATTCAAGGACAACACTGGCAAAGCCGAAGCAAAACTGGAGTTGTACATAGGATGTACCTCATGCCGTTTGGCGCCCATATCGAGAATCAACTTATGAATTTCAGGCAGCTTAGTATGTGTACGGTAATTAATCATAGTTTCCGCAGAAATTAGCATACCATCCTCACTTAGCCGTCGAGAATTCTCAATCATTGCATTATATAACCGATATGCACTTTCTTTTGAAACTGCATGCCCGCTGTTGGCAAAACCAACTTCATGAAAATCGTCTCCGTTCACATAATTAAAAGAAATATGCATAACGTCCAAATACGGAAGCAGCTTTTCATATCGAGCATACGGCATCGTCAGATTAGAATTAATTTGCGATCTAATCCCCCGCTCTTTGGCATACTTTAAGAGCGGCACTATGATATTATCCACCGTTCCAGCCAAGAACATAGGCTCTCCGCCGGTAATACTAATCGTCTCCAGATGCTCTACTTCATCTAAACGGTCCAACATATTTTTAAGCGGCAGCATATCCCCTTCTCTAGAGGTTAAACTATCACCTACCGCACAGTGTTCACACCGCATATTACATAAATTGGTTACTGTGAATTCCACACTCGTTAGCACATGGCGTCCATGCTTACGTAAAGAAGTAATGGGATCCCACGGATCGTAGCTTGGCGACAGCTCCTTCGGTGAAGATGTTAATGGTCTTAAAACATTCATTTGTACTAGCTCCTTTAAATCTTATTCCTATTATTAACCCATAATCATGAAGATTGAACGGTGTCTTATCCTATATCATACCACGTTAGTCAGAAAAACTGCACTTCGGATGTCTTTCAGACTGACCTTACAAGCTTTTTCACTGTAAAAAATAATAGCAGCGAGACGAAAAATAGGCTTCCGCGAGTTATGCGGACAAGCCTAATCTTCTCTCTTCGCTGCTATGATAAATATTTTGGCGTTCCCACAGAATCGCCTTGATCTGCGACGTCAACGATAACAACGGAGAGGGCTTTTCCTAGATCCCTTTCGAACGGTACGACTTTCTCTCCTTCAGGCCCTGTAAGCACACGTACAATCGGTCTGTGAGGCGTACTTGGGTCTATTTTGACAACAACTCCACTTTCACCCGTACTGAGCTTCACCGTAAGACCAAGAGGATAGATAGCCACACGATCTCTAAATAACTCTAGCTGCTTCTGCTCATACAATGTACCAGAACCTACATAAAGCGCCTCAACGGCTTGATGTGGCAGCATAGCCTTTTTGTAGACCCGGTTGGAGGTCATGGCATCGTAGGAATCAGCCACGCCCAACCATTTGGCATATTCATGAATTTGAGGCCCTTTTAATCCCCGCGGATATCCGGATCCGTCAATGCGTTCATGATGCTGAAGCGCACAATGAGCCGCGAGCAGCGGGATATTCGGTTCTTCCTTGAGAATCTGATACCCGATCTCGGTGTGTGCCTGCATATGGCGAAATTCATCTTCACTGAGCTTACCGGGTTTTTGAATGATTTTTATCGGGACTTGGGTCTTGCCAATATCATGCAGCAGCGCACCCAGACCAATCACTCGAAGCTCCTCTTTGCTGTACCCATGCGCAATGCCAAGCACCAAAGTGTACAAGCAGACATTCAGGGAATGGACGTACAAGTAGTTATCAGCGGTGTGCATATCAAGCAGCATGATCATCGGATCTTCTTGTAAAGACAAATCATCCAGGATGCTATCCATGATCTTTGAGAATTTTTTATCCAGATGGTAGAATCCCTTACTTATTCCTGAAGCGCCTGTCATTTGCTGAAACTGATTACGAATCACCTTCAGTGCCTGATTACGTGTCTCATCTTGAAGCATACCTATAATTTCAACATCGTCCGTGACAGAGTCCTCTATGTAAATATAACCGATGTCAATTCTTGAAAGCCTTTTGATCAATGCATCAGTAAGCTCCACCCCATCCGCGAGGAGAGTTAGACCTTCATCATTATATATTTTTTTACCTAATTTCATGCCTGCTTGAAGCTGATTCACGGATACTAAACGCACTTAGCTCACTCCTGCCTTTAACGGTAAAATGCTATTCTGTTTTGAAATCCTTGGGTCACACGCTTTGTCTATACCGTTTATGTAGAGATCAGACAGGTGCACCATGAAGAACATCGGGTGTGTCTAGGTCTTTGCCTATGGGCATTAACGCATAATAAACAACCAGAATATAGCAGCAAGAATAAATCTGTAGATCGCGAAATGCGTCAATCTAATCTTTTGAATCAATTTCATAAACAAAATAACCACTACATAAGCCACTACAAAAGAAATCAGAAATCCAATTACAAAATAGCCAATCGTCTCACTAGTGAAGTTCTTATAAGAATCCAACATTTCATATCCGGAAGCCGCACACATAATAGGAATGGCTATAAGGAAGGAGAAATCCGCAGACGCTTTATAACTAACCCCACTTAACATCCCTCCGGAGATCGTAGATCCCGAACGGGAAAATCCTGGCCACAGCACTGAAATAATCTGATACATCCCGATAGCCAGCGCCTGTCCGTAAGAAAGATCGTCCAGCTCATGCGCTGTAATTCTAATTTTGCGTCTGTTTACCCATTCTGCGATAATCATTAGAATCCCGCCGGCGACAAGCGCCCAAAGAACAGTCGTGGCTCCAAAGAGACTTTTTATAAAATCGCGGGCAAAAAATGCCACAGCTAGTGCTGGGGCAATCCCAAATATTACATGGATTAAGTTCAAACGAGACGCCGGCATCACACCGCCTCTTCCTGAGTTCTTACGCCCAATGCCCAGCAAATTAAGCACACGCTCGCGGTAAACAAGCGCAATCGCCAATATTGCCCCTAGCTGAATAACGATTTCATAAGTCTTCATAATCGAATCCTGCTCATCAAAGCCCAGAAGCTTCGAGGTCAAGATCATGTGTCCTGTAGAAGAAACAGGAATAAATTCAGTGATCCCTTCGACAATTGCTAAAATAATAGCTGTAATCGTGTCCATAATCTCCTCCTATTTTTCGGGAATCTAGCACTGTTTAAATGGAATCAAAAAGTATATCTTGTGAGCTGCAGGTTTACTCAGACTTGATCTCCCACCGAGTGAGCATGCATTCATCAAGACTGTCCGGACGCTGCAATTCCATCCCAAGCAGGTCGCGTAAAAAATGAGGCAGCAAAAATACAGGATCCTTCCCATTGGCGATCGTCTCATAGCCTGCACGGAAAGTAAACATGTCCAGCGTACCAACATTATACTCTTTATCATCCTCCAGCGGGTTTCCTTCGACAAAAACTGCAATATTGTTATCATACGGTATCTTCTGCGGATCGTACAAGATTTTTATCCCATCTACTGCTAAGCTGCCCAGATAATTCCCGCGAAAGCCATACCCAAAAATCACCTTATTATAAAATTCTTCAGTAAGACTCTGCTCCAAAGCTATGCGAATATCTAGGCCTTTCAGCTTGATTACGCAGGTGTTAATGGGAGAAGGACATAGGGCGTGCAGCATTCCCGCTGTAACCTCCCCTTCAGGCAAAGGTCCTAGAAGCTGGCCTGTGTTAACTATCGACAAACTAGTGCCTGTAAATCTACGTACAGCTTGGGCTAAAAGATTGCCGAAAGGGGATTCTCCCTGCAAATTCAAAGGAAGCTCACGATCTGTGATCGCAACGGTCTGCTGAAGAGCCTCACGACCACGCTCCAAATGAATAGTAGCGGCAGGACCTACAATCTCTTCCTTCAGTCCTGGGTCAATCGGAATACATTCACCCGCCACCAGGCTAAATCCAGGTTGTCCCTCTCTCCGCTCAAATTGAAGCCGCCCGAGGTAACGCCCGAATTTCCCGGCTCCACATACAGCTGTTCCGTTAATCATGAGCGGTTCTTCCAGCATATGATGTGTATGTCCACCTAGAATAGCATGCACACCTTCCAGCCGCTCTGCCAGAATTCGATCTGCGGGAAGCCCCAAATGAGAAAGGATGATTAGAATGTCCACCTGAGGAGCTAGAAGAAGGCATTGTTCCCGAAGGGTTGTCTCGGGATCCAGAGCATCCCAGCCCAGCAAGGAATAAAACGAAGTAAATGCCGCTGTCGCTCCAGTCACTCCTATTCTGATTCCGTCCTTCTCCAAGATGGCATGACGCTTCATCCAGTGGGGAGGTTCCCCTGTTGCAGTCTCCACAAAATTACAGCATACCACTGGACACTGTAACCCGGAGAAAATAGAGGATAACATCTCCTGTGAGAATGTTAACCCCTCATTATTACCGATGGTTACAGCATCATATCCTGTTAAATTAAGTACATCAATGTTAGCCTGACCCATAGTTCCTTCTGTCTCGACGGCTGCACGATCCATATGATCGCCAATATCCAGCAGCAGCACAGGCTCTTCTCCCGCTGCAGCTCTTTGTCTCTCGATTTCTGCTGCCAATGGACTCACCATTTCGAAATGGCTATGTATATCATTGGTATGAAGTATGGTCAGTCTTTGCGGCACATGCCCCATTAGCAACATTCCTCCTACCTGTTGAGCCGCTCTTTAATGAAGCAGCCGATGCATGATCTTATAGAGCCTAGCATAACATTTTCAGGCTCATTATGGTATATTGTAGACATTACAACATATTTCAGAGGTGAATAAGTATGCATATCACAATCCGCCTGTTCGCGGGTTTGGCTGAGATTATCGGTTCATCTTCTCTGACCTTTCATGCGACGGAGAATCCCTTAACCGCTGGGAAGTTAAAAGAACTCCTTTCAACCTCTTATCCGGATGCAGCATCCCTAATTGGAACTTCTTTGGTCGCTATTGACCGGGAATATGCACCTGATGAAGACCTCATCACCGAGTCTGCCGAAGTTGCATTAATCCCTCCCGTTTCCGGGGGAGAGAATGGTTCTTTATATGAGAGCACTCCTGACGGTCTCTATAGCATAACGGATCTGCCTTTAAATGCTGAGAAGCTTCTGGATGCCGTCCTCGATGCCAATCATGGAGCATCCCTATTATTTGTAGGAACTACACGCGAAATGACCGGAGAACAACGCACAACAGCATTAGACTATGAAGCCTATATTCCTATGGCCTTAAATAAGCTGAAAGAAATTGGTGACGAGGTACAGAATCGCTGGAATGCACGCTGCGCGATTTCCCACCGTATTGGGCTTGTTGGTCTTAAGGAAGCAAGCGTTATCATTGCTGTCTCTACCCCTCATCGCGATACCTGTTACGAGGCTAGTCGTCTGGCCATTGAACTGCTGAAACAGACCGTCCCTATCTGGAAAAAAGACATCAATGAATCAGGCCAGCACTGGGTAGGCTCTGAACAAAAGGCTGCCGATTCCCTCCACAATTAATCTTCACTCCTTTTTCATTGAAAAATCTGCACTTTGTTGATATTCTGGATAAAATCGGATAAAAGGTGGCATAGGCATTGAGAGTACACGTCTCGGATCTAAAACCTGGTAATCACCTCAACTCAGACGCTTATAGTTCAAGAGGTCTGCATGTATTACCAAAGGGATCGCTGCTCCAGATAGATGATATCGCCAAGCTGATGCAGCATGGAGTTGATTATGTTGATATCCAGACGTTAGTGGAAGCACCTGCCCCATTAAGCAGACCTTCAATTATTCAGACGGTGACCACTAGTTTTGATACCATGATTGACGGCTTTGAGAATCTTTATATGGAAGCACTATTAAAAGGAAGCTTTAACCAATCCGTGGTTAACGACATTCTTCAGCCTTCGCTTCAATCGTTGGACAAGCAAAAGGATGTAGTCTCCCTCCTGCTTCTGCTCGATCGCGAAGATAATTATACCTACAATCACTCTTTGCAGGTAGGTATGCTCTCTTATTATATTGCAATCTGGCTTGGGTATTCCAAACAAGAATGCTATGAGATTGGACGAGCTGGATATTTAATTGATATTGGAAAATGTAGAATCTCACCTGCTCTATTAAATAAGCCTGGAAAATTAACCGCGGAAGAATTCGAAGAAGTTAAACTACATACTAAGTACGGCTACGAAATTATCCGCAATTCGATGGATGACTCACATACAGCCTTGGCAGCCCTACAGCATCATGAACGTGAGGACGGCTCTGGCTATCCTAGTAATCTAACCAAATCCGAGATTCATCCTTATGCGCAAATTGCTGCTGTAGCTGACATCTATAGTGCGATGACTTCCAAACGCGTCTATCAGTCCAAGCAAGAGCTTATTTCTGTCCTACGTGAACTAAATGACCTCAGCTTTGGTAAGCTGAACGGCAGAACGGTTCAAGCCTTTATACAACATTTAATGCCCAACTTTATCGGCAAGCGAGTATTACTGAACACGGGTGATACAGGTGTGATTATCATGAACAATCCAGTTGATATTTTCCGTCCGCTGGTAAAGATCGATGGATTATTTGTCGATCTAGCCCGCGAACGTAACGTTACGATTGTGGAAATCTACATGGACTAGGGCGTTTCTTGAGGTCCTGCGTTGCTTAGCAGAAGGTTCAGAGCTGCTGTTTGTACACTAAATCCCCCGGTTTAACTACGGGGGATTTTTCAGTTGTATTTTGTGCAACAGAATCCACGTCTACCGAGCTGAATTGTGATTTAGTTGTACTTTGTGCAACTAAATCCACGTCTAGCGAGCCGATTTCTGATTTTGTTGTATTTTGTGCAACAAAATCCACGTCTTGCGAGCTGAATTCTGATTTAGTTGTACTTTGTGCAACTAAATCCACGTCTAGCAAGCCAAATTCTGATTTAGTTGTACTTTGTGTAACAAAACCCACGTCTAGCGAGCCGATTTCTGATTTTGTTATATTTTGTGCAACAGAATCCACGTCTACCAGGCTGACTTCTGATTTAGTTGTACTTTGTGCAACTAAATCCACGTCTAGCAAGCCAAATTCTGATTTAGTTGTACTTTGTGCAACTAGAATTAAGGAAAATGCTCTTTATAAGCACATTTCTCGAAAATAGCTGCACAAAGTGCAATTAACAGTATTTTTATAACGAGAATGATGGTTTCTATTGTACAAACTGCAACTAAAGATTGGTTTCCAGATTACTCCTAAACATTCCTCGATTTTCACCTCTCTCACCTCTCTCACCTCTCTCACCTCTCTCACCTCTATTGTTTCCTTCTGACTTCGAAGATAGTTCCTCCTACCCTCAACATAGTAAGGCCCCTCAATTTAATTATCTGACGTAACGTTTGAATTCCTCTTCTAATGGCGAGACTAATATGTGGTTTTAAATTGCTATAGGAGGAAAAAAGCATGCTTCCTGTCCATGAACGCCTTGCCGAGTTGTTCACTCTGAGCCGTAGACGGCAGCTTACTGCTGCTGAGGAAACGGAGCAACAGCAGTGCCTGCAAATTAACGCTACCTACTGCTATGAGATGGCCCGATTGCAAAATGAATTCCTATTAGCGGAACAGACAGCTGATCTACAATGGCATCAAGATATTTGTGCACAAATGTTTGAGCTGCGTGTGACGGGCAGGGTATCCAAACGCCCCAAGTAACTGAATAGAAATATTACCCTGCTATATTATTTTCTGCCGTCCTGCTGTTCTGCCGTTCTGCTGTTCTTCCATTCTTCCGTTCTGCCATTCTGCCATTCTGCTGTTCTGCCATTCTGCTGTTCTGCCGTTCTGCCGTTCTGCTGTTCTTCCGTTCTTCCGTTCTTCCGTTCTTCGGTTGCCTTGTCCCGTAATACCTCTGCCATATTCCACTCTACTCTGATCCACCAAGCCCCGGCCACCTTAATCACTATATCCCTATAAAAAACAGCCCACCCCGCATTTGCCTAAGCAACTGGAATGAGCTGTTGTTCTGTTGTGTTCTGTTGTGTTCTGTTCCGTTCTGTCGGTCTATAGGAAGCGGAATTGCGCTTCGATCAGACCGTTGTATACCCCATCACGGGATGTCAACTCATGATGGTTTCCTTCTTCTTTAATCTCTCCGTGATCGAGGACGACTATTTTATCCGCATGACGGATGGTAGAGAGTCTGTGCGCTACGATAAAGGAGGTTCGGCCTTGAAGCAGGATTTTGAGTGCCTCCTGAATCTTCAGCTCCGTCTCCGTATCAATGCTGGCAGTTGCCTCATCCAGGATTAGTATCCGCGGATTTGCCAAAAGCGCCCGGGCGAAGGAGAGCAGCTGACGTTGTCCCATCGACAATGCGCTACCGCGCTCTTCCACCTCAGTCTCATACCCTCCGGGCAGCTTCATAATAAAGTCATGGGCATCCACGGCTTTTGCGGCATTTTCCACTTCTTCATCTGTAGCCTCCAGACGGCCAAAACGGATATTATCCCGAATCGTTCCCGAGAAAATAAAGGTATCTTGCAGCACGATTCCGATCTGCCTTCGCAGGCTGTCTAACGTAACCCCGCGGATATCTTCACCGTCTATCGTGATTCGGCCGCTCTTAATATCATAGAACCGGCCAATCAGGTTAATTATCGTACTTTTACCAGAACCTGTATGACCTACGAGCGCGATCGACTGTCCTGCTTGAACATCCAGATCAATACCTTTTAGTGCAGCCCGGCCTTTTTCATATTCAAAAATGACCTTTTCAAAGTTAATATCCCCACGAATCGTTCCCATTGGCTTAGCACCAGGATTATCTTGCACCGCCGGTTGCTCATCCAAATATTCAAAGATCCGTTCCGAGGAAGCCATTGCCACAAGCAGCTGATTGTACATCTGCCCAAGGCGATTAATCGGGTCCCAGAAATTGCTGACATAAGAACTGAATGCTACCAGCATACCTACTGTGAGTTCTCCAGATTGGATCAGATAAGCCCCCAGCCAAAAGAGGATCATTGTTCCAAAACCACCTGTGACCTCAATAATCGGACCGAACGCCTGGTTCATCGCAGAGGCTTTGTTCCAGGATTTTTTGCTGTCGGTATTCATAACATCAAAATAATTCATGTTTTCTTGTTCTTGAGTGTAGGCTTGTGTGACTCTGATTCCTTGAATCGATTCATTTAAATGAGAATTAATTCTGGAGTTCTTCATCCGCACGTCCTGCCAAGCGATCCGAATCTTTTGGCGCAGCTTAGTTGAAACAAAGAACATAATCGGAACCGTGACCATTACTGCAAGACCTAGCTTCCAGTTGATCACTAGCAGAATAATGGTAATCCCCATAAGCTGCACGCAGTCAATCATCAGATTGACAACCCCGTTTGTGAACAGATCCTGCAGAGAGTTGATATCATTGGTTACCCGTACTAATACCGAACCTGCCGGTCGTTTATCAAAGAAGTTAAAGGAGAGCTTCTGAATATGCTTGAACAAATCTGAGCGCAAATCATAAATCACTCTTTGGCCTATGATGTTCGTATATTTAATCCGGTACACTCCCGCAATCCATTGAATCAGATATAAGACGATTACCCCAGCTGTAAGCGAATAAAGCAGTGATAAGCTGGGATTCCCTACCTTTGGCGCAATCGCACGGTCAATGGCTAAACTTGTTAGGAACGGGACGGTCAACTTCGTGATGGTTCCCAGAATCATCATGATGGACACCAATGGAAGCATCTGCTTTGCATAAGGCTTCATGTACCCGAACAGTCTGGTGAATTGCTTCCAGTCAAAAGCCTTATCGATGACATCATCATCTTTATATACAAAACGTTCATCCAGTTCTTGCTGCTCGGCTGCTTTATTTTTTGCTCCCGTAGCGGTCATTGGTTTGGCTTCAAGTTTCATATGCCTCACTCCTCCCCTCTTCCGGTCGCTCTGGCCAGATAATCAGCATACTGTATCCGGTATACATCCTGATAAGGACCCGGCACTTCAATTAGCTCTTTATGGGTACCACGCTGCTGCACATGACCTTCGTTCATGACGATAATCTGATCCGCATGGCGCAAGGAGGAGATCCGATGGGCAATAATAAGTGTAGTGCGCCCCTTCATGACCTCTTGGAATCCGGCTTGAATCTCGTGCTCCGTCTCCATATCGACTGCACTGGTCGCATCATCGAGGATAAGAATCCGCGGATTCTTAAGCAGGGCTCTAGCGATGGCAATCCGTTGCTTTTGTCCACCGGAAAGACCCATTCCGCGCTCACCCACCACAGTGTCATAACCGTCTTCCATCTCCATGATGAAATCATGGGCTTTGGCAAGTTGTGCAGCTCGGATAATTTCTTCCATGCTTACATTCTTCAACCCATAGGAGATGTTGTTGCGAATTGAGGAGGAGAACAGGAAGGTCTCCTGAAAGACCGTCGCGATCTGTGAACGCAAGCTGCGAACATTGTATTCTCTGATGTCCATCCCATCCAGTGTGATGCTGCCTTCATTAACGTCATAAGCACGCATCATCAGCTGTGTAATGGTCGATTTACCAGAGCCCGTACCTCCAAGGAACCCTATAACCGCACCAGATTTGGCCTCAAAATCAATGTCTGTAACCGCAGGCATTTTGTTCCCATAAGCAAATGTGACGTGATTAAACGCTACATCTCCCTTAACCTCAGAAGGTACCAGTTCACGGGCGTTCTCTTTATCCTTCACATCAATATTCTGATTAAGTACTTCCAATACACGTTCTCCCGATGCTTTGGACTGTGTATAGTTATTAATATGGAATCCAAGACCCCAAATCGGTCCAATGATGTACCAAATTAAGCTGAAAAAAGCAACCAGTTCGCCTAGTGACATTTTCCCCTTAATAACTAACGTTCCACCTACTCCAAGCAGAATAGCTGCACTGATCGATGCTAAAAACTCCATCGCCGGAAAAAACTTACTCCAGAGCTCAGCGGCAAAAATCTGGTTATTCTTATAACGTTCGTTGCGGTGTGAGAATTTCTCTACTTCATGAGCCTCTCTCGCAAATGATTTGACGGTGCGCACACCCGTGATATTCTCCTGTACAGCCGTTGTCAGAGAACTGAGTGCAAGACGCATCTCTTGAAAGGCCGGGTGAATCTTAGACTCGAATTTTAGCGCAATAAACGCCAGGATGGGCATCGTAATCAAAGTTACTAGAGTAAGCTGCCAATTGAGTGAGAACATCATAATCGAACCAAAAATGACCATAAAAAAGACATTCAGCAACTGAGCAAAACCGAAACCGATAAAGTTACGAATCGCTTCCAAATCTCCGGTTAGCCGGGACATCAAATCTCCCGTTTTCGCGGTATCATAATAACGGAAAGATAGGAATTGCAGCTTCTCATAACAAGCATTACGCAGCCGGTATGCAAGAAAGTTACCTAGCCGTCCTCCAAAAAATCCATGTGCAAACTGCAGGCATGCTTTTACTATTACTACAGCTAACACGCTCAATGCGAGCACTGGCACCTCTGTAAACTTAAGTGGCACAATAACATCATCGATCAGCTTTCTTAACAAATTGGGGGTAATCAGCCCCACTGCAGTTGCAGCGGCCAAACATATAATCGAAAGAATCAGAAAATGCAGCTTCTCCCGATAATAACCGCGCAGTTGCCTGAGAACATCCATATCTCTCCTCCTTAAGGCTTACTTAGTAAGCAATTTTTTGTATAAAGCAAATGTTACATCGTAAGCTAGCTTTTTTTAGCGCTTACAATTTAGTGACTTTAAGCAGTGTATCATCCATAATTTAATGCGGCAAAGGGGAGAATTGCGCGTTTTTGCGGTTATTTCGGAAAAAAGCAGCATCTACATGATATAAAGGACCCTCGTTATCTTAAAATGCTCGTGTTTCCTCCTTAATCCTGATGAATTAAGAATCTACATGATTATTGTAATCATCGTGTAATATTAGGAGGACCTTTATTCGGTTTTTTGCATAATTATTGGAATTTTTTCCGGGATACGAAGAGTTCACTTTTTCGCCGTCTTAAATTTGCTTCAGATGTAAAACTTTTACCACAATTTACCGTAATATAGTAATACAACACTTTTTACTTATATTATGGAGGGGAACTATATTGAAAAAGCAGCTTGTTTTATCTTGTATTATCGCCATTATCCTTCTTTCAGGGTGTAGCAATACAAATAACAATAACCCTACGGACGCAAACACAGCGATCAACGAATCTAAAAACTTGTTTAATTTCGGGGAAATCTCCTCAAAAACTGATACAGCACCCTCACCTGAAAAAATACTAAGAGAAATAAGCAATTTTGTTATTGCTGACATTTGGAATGTGGGGTTTGTAGATGTTATCTCATACACTAGAAGTGGTACAAGCAGTACAAGAGCGAGCATGGACATTGACTTTACGATCGAACAGCTTGGCAAAGCCATAGAAGAGAAAAAAGAATACGATACATATATGAATGAGTTAGATACAAAGTATGATTCTATAAAAAAAATATGGTCCAAGCTTTCCCCAGAAATTGATCTTTTATATAAACAGATCCAGGAGACACCTCCAAAAGCAAACGATAACAGCTTAAAACTTGATGCAGGTAAATTCAATCAATATTCAGAGGCTTTTAGTAAAGAAGTGAATGATCTGGTAAAACAGTAGCCTTTACTATATATATAAAAAAACCGCCAATGATTTGGCGCCATTCTATTCTTTCTCTCATAAAATGTAAAATCAACAATGAGAGGTTAGGTGAATTGGATGAGTATACAGTTTCTTGATATGCGGATTTCACAGGACAGTACTATGGATTCACAAAGTCTTAATTTAGTTCGTTCAAGTGCAATTTTCGGTGACATTGGACTTCAGACAGTAAATGTTACCCCTGCCAATGCAGGTTTAGTGAGAGTCACATTGAATGCTTTTGCCAGACTTAGTGTTGATGTCAGCATTATAGTTCAGAATGATGTTACTTTTAGTATTTACCGCAATAATATATTAATTTTTAGTACAACCTACCCCGGAAACATTAATAATACAATGACCCAATATGAAATGGTTGGAATAACCGCTGTCGACTATCCGCCTTCGACCGATGTGCTTACCGGCCAGATCCAATACACCATTGTAGCATCAGCGATTAGAACGGCATCTCTGGGAGCCAGATCCTTCAGTGGAATTGCCGTTGCCGGAAATGGATAATTAAAAATATTAAAGGTGTGTCCCCGGAGCATTCGGGGATTTTTTCAATTGTGCCAATAAAAAAGCATCCGCAGAAAAATATCTACGGATGCTTTGAAGAAATATATAAGCGTTAGGAGGACGGGCCTCCATTCATAAGCGCTCTTATTAACCGATTGAACCTTCCATTTCGAACTTGATCAGACGGTTCATTTCGACCGCATATTCCATCGGCAGTTCTTTTGTGAACGGCTCGATGAAGCCCATGATGATCATTTGAGTCGCTTCTGCTTCTGTGAGGCCACGGCTCATCAGGTAGAACAGTTGCTCCTCAGAAACTTTAGACACGGTTGCTTCATGCTCAAGAACGATGTTATCGTTCATGATTTCATTGTAAGGAATAGTATCCGAAGTGGACTCATTATCCAAAATCAGCGTATCACATTTAATGTTCGATTTCGCACCTTCTGCTTGACGGCCGAAGGAAGCTAGACCACGGTAAGTTACTTTACCGCCATGTTTACTGATGGATTTCGATACAATGGTGGATGTTGTATCTGGAGCCAAATGGATCATCTTGGCACCCGCATCCTGATGCTGGTCTTTACCTGCTACCGCGATGGATAGTACTGAACCTTTAGCACCACGGCCTTTAAGAACAACCGCAGGATATTTCATGGTCAGCTTGGAACCGATGTTACCATCGACCCATTCCATGGTAGCATTCTCTTCTGCAACCGCACGTTTCGTAACGAGGTTGTAGATGTTTGGAGCCCAGTTCTGGATTGTGGTATAACGAACGCGGGCGTTCTTCATACACAAGATTTCAACAACCGCACTGTGCAGAGAGTTCGTGCTATAGATTGGAGCAGTACATCCTTCTACGTAGTGCACGAAGCTGTCTTCATCAGCAAGGATCAAAGTACGTTCGAATTGTCCCATGTTCTCAGAGTTAATACGGAAGTAAGCCTGCAAAGGAACTTCACATTTCACACCTTTAGGAACATAGATGAAGCTGCCGCCTGACCAAACTGCACTGTTAAGTGCGGCAAACTTATTATCGGTTGGAGGGATGATCGTCCCGAAATATTTTTTCAGAAGCTCTGGGTGCTCACGCAATGCAGTGTCGGTATCTGTAAAAATAACCCCTTGATCTTCAAGGCTCTTCTGCATGCTGTGATAGACTACCTCAGATTCATATTGTGCCGATACGCCGGCGAGGAACTTCTGTTCCGCTTCCGGAATTCCCAGCTTATCAAAGGTTTCTTTGATTTCGGAAGGAACTTCTTCCCAAGTCTTCCCTTGCTTCTCTGAAGGTCTTACATAGTATTGAATATCCTCGAAGTCCAAATCATCCATATTGCCGCCCCATGTAGGCATTGGCATTTTACGGAACTGCTCCAAAGATTTCAAGCGGAAGTCAAGCATCCACTGTGGTTCATTTTTGATTGCTGAAATTTCTTTAACAATTTCGGCCGTCAAACCTTTACCAGACTGGAATATCGACTTATGCTCATCACGGAACCCGTACTGGTATTCTTCCATATCAGGCGCTTTCTTAGCCATGGTGTCAGCCTCCTTGTTCTACTGTTATTTATGTTGCTCTTCTTCGTCAATTCCTTTACGAAGTGCGTTCCAAGCCAGTGTTGCGCATTTGATCCGCGCAGGGAATTTATTCACACCCGAAAGGGCTTCAATGTCTTCGTAATCTCCAAAATCCACGTCTTCACCCTTCATCAGTAAGGAGAAGTTATCAGCTAGTTCAAGTGCACGTTCAACCGTTTGTCCTTTGATCGCCTCAGTCATCATCGAAGCCGACGACATACTGATCGAACAGCCTTCACCATTATAACGGGCATCCTTTACGATTCCATCCTCTACCTTAAGCTGAAGAGTAATACGGTCACCACAGGTTGGGTTATTCAGTTCAATTTTTAGAGCATCATCTTCAAATGAACCGCGATTTCGAGGACTTTTATAATGATCCATAATTACGCGTCTGTATAAGTCATCCAAGTTCATAGCTGAAGTACTCCTTTGTCTTGATTAAAGCGTCCACCAGTCGATCTACATCCTGCTCGTTATTATACAGATAAAAGCTTGCACGTGCTGTAGAGCTGGCTTCCAGCCAGCGCATCAGCGGCTGACAGCAGTGATGCCCGGCGCGGATGGCAATCCCTTCCGCATCTAGCACTGTAGCGACATCATGCGGGTGAACGTCACCCAGATTAAAGGTGACAACGCCGACTTCTCGATTTCGAGGGCCATAAATGTTCAGACCCTCGATCTCTGACAGACGTTGCTCTGCATACGCTGCAAGAGCTTTCTCATGGCGGTGTATCTCATCCAAACCGATTTCTTGTAAGAAATCAATGGCTGCACCTAGACCAACAGCACCAGCTATGATCGGCGTACCGCCTTCAAACTTCCAAGGCAGTTCTTTCCATGTGGATTCATAAAGACCCACATCATCGATCATCTCGCCACCGAATTCGACGGGCTCCATGGCTTCGAGAAGTGCTCTCTTGCCATACAAAGCGCCAATTCCGGTTGGTGCGAGCATTTTATGACCAGATAGTGCATAGAAATCACAATCCAGATCCTGCACATCGACCTTCATATGTGGTGTGCTTTGTGCACCATCTACGACAATTACTGCACCATGACGATGAGCAATAGCCGCAAGCTCTTTAATAGGATGAGTTACTCCCATAACGTTGGATACATAAGCGATAGCAACGATTTTGGTTTTATCCGTAATCGTCTGCTCGGCAGCTTCCAACGTAACCGTTCCATCAGGTTGCAACGGTATATATTTTAATGTAGCACCTGTCTTCTTAGCGAGCTGCTGCCATGGAATCAGATTACTATGATGCTCCATTAAGGTGATGACGATTTCGTCGCCTTCACCCACAGCAGAGGGTCCGTAAGAAGAGGCCACAAGATTTAAGGCTGTAGTTGTTCCGCGTGTAAAGATAATTTCTTTAGTGCTGCGGGCGTTAATAAACTTAGCTAGCTTCTCCCGGGCTCCCTCGTAGGCATCGGTTGCTCGGCTGCCTAAAGTATGGACGCCACGGTGTACGTTGGCGTTATCCCACTCATAATACGACTTGACCGCCTCAATTACTTTCCGAGGCTTCTGTGAAGTAGCAGCACTGTCCAGATAGACCAGTGGATGTCCGTTCACATTTTGGTTCAGTATGGGAAATTGCTCCCGGATGGCGTTGCTAATCATTGCACTAACTTCCTTTCCACAAGAGATTGGAGCTGATTGCGCAGTCCCTCCAGTGGAATTTGTGACACAACAGGAGCCAAGAAGCCGTAGATGATCAGAGTCTCTGCATCATGCCGTGTAATTCCGCGGGACATTAGGTAAAAGACTTGCTCGTGATTGACCTGACCTACGGAAGCGGCATGGCCGGCTGTAACATCATCTTCATCAATAAGCAGGATCGGATTGGCGTCACCACGGGCTTTTGGACTCAGCATCAATACTTTTTCCGTTTGCTGGCCGTCCGCTCTAGTAGCACCTTTCTCAATCTTGGTGATTCCGTTGATGATAGAAGTAGCAGAATCACGCATAACTGCACGAGTGATCATGTCACTTGGTGTGCTTTTGCCAAAATGCTGAGCTTGAGTGGTGTAATTCAGTTTCTGTGATCCCGTACCTACTGCAATTACTTTAGCATCGGAGCTAGAACCGTTGCCTTTAAGCACAGACTTGGTATCACTCGCAGTATCTCCGTAGTTCATCTCACCAACGATCCATTCGATGACTCCGTCATTCTCAACAACAGCCCGGCGATAAGTTACATCTGTAGTATCTACACCAAGCTGATGCACTGTAGCATAACGAACTTTAGCGCCAGCGCCCACGAATACCTCTACCGCACCATTGTGTAGTCCAGCTTCTTCTTTATCCGATACGTAGTTGTCTACATAGGTTACGGAACTGTTAGTATCAGCTACGACCAGAATGTGTGGAACAAAAGTAGCTTCCGCATCATCCGTTAACAGCACTGCTTGAAGCGGAGTTTCAATAACAACATTCTTAGGAACATAGAGGAATACTCCACCATTCCACAATGCAGCATGAAGCGCTGCGATAGAATGTTCGTCTGGCTGAATGGCTTTATGCAAGTAACGTTGAACCAAATCTCCGTGTTCTTTAACAGCTGTCTGTAGATCAGTAAAAATAACACCCTGTTCTGCAAGCTCAGGAGCGATACGTGTATATACTGCACCAGAGTTGCGTTGAATAATCAGGCTGCCTTCCTCCTGATCCTTGATCAAGGAAGAAATAGATGCAGGTGCATCACTTAGCGAAGCAAAAGGTTCACTTGCTTTATAGCTACCATAATTATTGACATTCCAACGATCAATCCGTGTCTTCTCTAATTTAGGCAGTGTCAGAGTAGCTGCCAATTCTAGTGCCTTCAAGCGGCTTTCTTTCAGCCAACCCGGTTCGCCGCTGCTGTGCGATAATTCGCTCAAGCGTTCGGCATCCACCGGAAGAATGGTCTGTGTCGTCATAGTGGTCTCCTCCTTCCTGGCGTTTCTTACGCTTCTTGCCCTACAGTTTCATCTTCAATTCCGAGTTCTTCTTTAATCCATTCATAACCCTCTGCTTCCAGACGCTGTGCAAGCTCTGGACCACCGGATTTCACGATTCTACCTTGCATCATAACGTGAACATAATCAGGTTTGATGTAGTTCAAAAGACGTTGATAGTGGGTAATAACTAAGAAGCCGCGTTCTTCGCTCCGCATGGAGTTTACGCCTTCAGCTACAATTTTCAAAGCATCAATATCAAGACCGGAGTCAATTTCGTCCAAGATCACGATTTTTGGATCCAGCATCATCATTTGTAGAATTTCATTACGTTTCTTCTCACCACCGGAGAAGCCTTCGTTCAAGTAACGGTGTAAAAACTCAGGGTTCATATCTAGTTCTTTCATCTTTGCTTCCATTTGGCGAATAAAACGAATCAACGAGATTTCGCTTCCCTCTTCACGACGGGAATTAATGGCAGAACGCAAGAAGTCGGAGTTAGTTACTCCAGAGATTTCGCTTGGATATTGCATTGCAAGGAAAAGACCTGCACGTGCGCGTTCATCAACAGCCATCTCCAGAAGATCTTCACCATCAAGAGTTGCAGTTCCATCAGTTACTTCATATTTAGGATGACCCATTAGCGCCGAAGCCAAAGTACTTTTACCTGTACCGTTTGGTCCCATGATGGCGTGAATTTCGCCACCTTTCATTTGAAGGTTAATCCCCTTCAAAATTTCTTTTCCCTCAATCGTCGCTTTAAGACCCTCAATGACAAATTCTGCTGCCATAATATTATTCCCTCCATTGATCGATTTGCGAAATCAAAAGTTGTATTGAAACAGGATAATCCTGATTCCCAGCACAATTAGATTTTCTATCACATTATAATTATTATAAATTGAATCACAATGATTATCAATGATTCTCACTAATTTTATATCAAACCTTGTTTTTTTACAAATTTCTCTTTAGCTAATCACTTGTGACTCAGAGAAGATTTTCATTAAACATAAGACTACGCAAAAATAAGACTTCCCGCAGGAAGCCTTATTCAAACAGCTTAATGATTAGCTAAGAAACGAACGTAGCATCCATTGGTGTTTCTCCAGATCACTACGGATTTTAATGAACATATCTGAGGTTGGCTGATCCTTGGTTTCTTCGGCAAGCTCGATGCCTTCTGTCAGCTCTTCAGAGATGGTGGCGAAGTCTTCAATCAGAGACTGAACCATTCCCCGTGTATCTTCCTTACCTGTAGCTTCTTGAATTGTAGCTAATTCCAAATATTCTTTCAATGTTGCTGCCGGACTGCCTTTGATGGTTAGCAAGCGTTCTGCTACTTCATCCATGTGAAGGGTTACTTCATTATATAATTCCTCAAATTTCACATGAAGGGAGAAGAACTGTTCTCCTTTGACATACCAATGAAAGTTATGAATTTTTACGTACAGGACATTTAAGTTAGCAACCTGACGATTCATGATCTGTTCCAGTGAAGTTGTATTTACTTTATTCGATGCTTTAGCCATGAGATGATCCCTACCTTATCCATTATATTTACCGGTTACTATTTCCTTCGTCCGGTAGTAACTTGTCTATTCTTAATTTACCCTTTTACCTGTAATACGAAACAAGGAGAAGCCTTCCATAACACCTTTATTTGTACTAGCATGAGCAAAGACGCACCCGATTATGCTTAAATGTGAATACTTGCACACAAACAAAAAGGGCCTAAGCCCCGTTTGTTTGGAATTGTTAAATTTCCGGTCAGACCATAAGAAGTAACGCTTCCGCACCCGTCATACCTGGTACGATGCCAAGACTCTCTGCTTCTATCGTTACAGACTCCAACGGGGCAGCTAAAAGCTGGGCAAGTGTCCGTACACCCACCGCACGAGCCGCGATGATATGCCGATCACTAAGTGTTTCATTAAGGAGACCGACATCCAGTGCACCGCACATAATATAACCTCGGTTCGTGCTGATGGAGAGCAGTGTAGTTTTGGGAAGCTTAACCTCTACCCCGATCAGCGTATGTTCACCTACTGTAATAGGCTCCATAGTAACCAATAGCAGCACCTCCTTTTTTTCACTATCCACGTTGTATATGTATGCTAATTTTCCTGTGGGTGTGCTGACGGTAGTCCTATGCCTAGTATAAAATGCAGTATAATAGTCCCTATTCCAGTAGTCCTGGGTATATGAATATTGCATGTTTAATGTTATAGTTAATTACATTCCTGTAACCATTCAGAGATGTTCTAAACGAAAAGCTGGGGGATTTATGGACGAGAAACTACAACGCACAGACGGCAATTATTTATTTAACGTCGACATCCTGATTAATGCCCGTACCAACCCGCTTGCACTGCAATTTCTGCTCGAAATGTTGAACAATAATGACCATATCACAGATTTCAACATTAACTCCGGTCTTGAATTAGGGAGAACCATTGACAGCTTGCTACGCTCCGCTAAACTAGCTTTGAATCAAAACTCTGCTCCTCCCATTTCATTAAAGCTGCCTCCAAAATCTACGAAGAAGCAGCTGGATACACCGATAAAAAAACAGGCAGAAACGCCTGCACAGCAAACGGCCATTGAGACGCCAGCTGATGCATACGGGAAGATTCGTCAGTATATTCAGAATAATCAATTGGTACGTTTACGAGCGAACCGGTACGGGAAACAAGTGTCCATGCCCTGTCGTATTTTAAACTTTGATGAAGCAGCCAACTCTATAAGTGTCTACCATGTGGATGAGAAGCAGGTGTACAGCTTTAATCTAAATGAAATCGACGAGTTTCTGTAAGCGCATGCGTTACAAGCCAATAAGCACCCTCCCTCTTTGGGGAACAGGTGCTTATTGGTCTTTCTTTTTTTTAACAACTAAGACGACGTTTTACGTGAAAATCCCTCTATCGCAAGGCATAACCAGCCAATTATAAAGCATACCCCACCGATAGGTGTAATCGCTCCTAGCACCTTAATTCCGGAGATACTCAGAACATACAAACTGCCAGAGAACAAAATGGTACCTGCAATTAACAATCGGCCCGCCCAACGTAATCGGACACTTTCGCCCCATTGGCCCACAGCCAGTGCGATGAGAATTACCCCCAGCGCATGTACCAAGTGATACTGCACACCAGTCTCATATACCTTCATATAGTCTTCACTGATCACTGGTTTTAGTAGATGGGCACCGAAAGCACCAATTCCTACTGCCAGCATTGCTAGCACAGCCCCCCAGGCCATAAATTTCCGTTGCAAATGATTACACCCCCTTAATTTTAGACTCATTCTATCATAACGTAATGCCCGTTCCTATTTCCAGCAGTCATTTTTTATTTTGCCTCATTCAGGGGTTGCTTTTTTAGCATCAATATGAAAAAGTGGATATTAACAACATTTTCATTCTAATCTCTCAAGGAGTGCAAACCATGGACTTAAATTCTCTGTCAAAATCAGACGTACCTGCGGCAGAGGTGGGAAATCCCAACCCTCATCCGGATTACCCAAGCGCTGATTTATCATCTACGCATCAAAAAGTAGAACATGATCTTCAACATTCTGGACCTGGTATTGCTTCATTCATTATCTGTCTCGTGTCGATCATCGGCTATGCAGCCATCTTTATCTCTATTATAATGAAGTCTTCTTCATTGGTTAATGAGAATTCCGAACTATTAAGCCAGTCCTCGCAATTCATAATGCTTCTAGGATTAACGGTTATTATTCTGGCTGCTCTTAATGTAATCGGTGTAGTCATCGGCATCATTGGGCTTTCCATTCGGAAACGCCGCAAGGTGTTTGGCATTATTGGCACGATAGTCAATGGTGTTATTATCTTACTCTTTATGCTGCTTATTACAACCTTCCTAGTCAATGCTGGAACGCTTTAAGCTTCTTTTAAACATGCTAACTTCATTAAAAAGGGTATCCCAACAACTTTGAGCGAGTTGTGGGGATACCCTCATTTTTATGTATGAAGCTAAAATCTGCATCAGGGAGTCCTCATCGTCATCCGCGGCTCACGGACTCAGATGACGTTATTTACGTTTTTTTCGCCTTTGGAGCACAGTTTCGGACCCCAGTGTCGCTATTGCATCGAAATAGGATCCTATTGAGCGGTTTTTATGGCAATAGCTGCGATGGGGTCCGATAGCGAATCAAATGTGGGGAAAAGCTGCGTTTAAGGGCTGCTGAGTCCGATAATGCTGATTCCGATGATGCTAATTCCGATAATCTGGATCCTATCCCTCATCCGCGGCTTGCGGACTCAGGAGACGTTATTTACGTTTTTTTCGCCTTTGGAGCATAGTTTCGGACCCCAGTGTCGCTATTGCATCGAAAAAGGATCCTATTGGGCTCTTTTTATGGCAATAGCTGCGATGGGGTCCGATAGCGAATTAAATGTAGGGAAAAGCTGCGTTTAAGGGCTGCTGGGTCCGATAATGCTGAGTCCAATATAGGGGTTACTAGATCCGTTAGTGGGGCTGCTAGATCCATAGTGGTGCTGCTAGTTCCATTAGTGTGCTGCTAGATCCAATAGTGTGCTGCTAGATCCAATAGTGGGGTCACTAGATCCGTTAGTGGGGCTACTAGATCCATAGTGGTGCTGCTAGTTCCATTAGTGTGCTGCTAGATCCATAGTGGGGCTACTAGTTCCGTTAGTGTGCTGCTAGATCCAATAGTGGGGCTGCTAGATCCGTTAGTGTGCTGCTAGATCCAATAGTGGGGCTGCTAGATCCGTTAGTGGGGCTACTAGATCCATAGTGGGGCTGCTAGTTCCGTTAGTGGTGCTACTAGTTCCGTTAGTGGTGCTGCTAGTTCCAATAGTGTGGCTCCTAATCCATAATGGTGCTAGGTATGCGGACTGTGATCGATCAAACAAAGTTTAGTGTTTTGAGCAAGAACTATGCTTAAAAAATACGAGGGTGTCCCAGCAACCACTATATGATTGCTGAGACACCCTCTATTTACAAATCAATACCTTCAATTATTTTGCTAGAGCCAGCTTTGTTAGCACACGTTGCTTGACGGACGGATCGCCCTCCACTGCTTTTTCCACGTATTCAATAACTACGGAATCATCTGAATTCAAAGTATCAAGTATACTCTCCATTCCAGCTGAAATCTCAAAAGCGGTTGGGCCTTCTTTTGTCGCAATCTCAACGGAATGACTATCTATTTGTCCGATATAAACGGCCGTCATTTTTATTGTTTTACCTTCTGCTTTTGGAGTAGAACTAGGTTTAGCTGTGCTCGGATTTTCGGTTGGTGTGGCTGTACTTGGGTTCTCAGTGGGTACGGGAGTGCTTGGAGCTTCAGTAGGCTCAGCAGTGCTTGCGCTCTCGGTTGGTGTTGGAGAAGGTGTTGCAGTCGGTTCTCCTGAAGTCTGTGCCGAATTATTCCCACCGCAAGCGGTTAAGGCAAATGTTAAGGCAGCAATCGCTGCTATGGCGGGTAATGAACGTTGTTTTTTCATGTTGAGTGCCTCCTCTATGTGGCGATTATTTTCAAAGTCATTTTCATAAGTATACTCTTATAACGTTAACCACTCTATGAAAGTTTCATATGAAGTAATTTTAGATAACTTCCAGCCTCTATTAGGCATCCGTCGGATGCAGGCTACAGCGTTATTAATACAATAGTGTGAGCCTGATTTATCCCAAAGGAGTGAGCCCCTTGAAAATCGATATCGGCTGTGGATCTAATAAGGAAGCAGGTTATCTCGGGATCGATCGGATCGCGGGTCCTGTTGTAGATATTGTCTGTGATATTTGCCAAGAGATTCCTCTCCCTGACAATAGTGCTGAATTTGTTATGGCTAGCCGTGTCCTGCCTTATGTGGACAATTTATTCGCAGCCATGGCGGAAATTCACAGAATTAGCATCCATAAAGCAGTTGTTTGCATTCTAGCACCCTATGCCCACAGCTTTGCCCATATGTCCAATCCTTCCTTTAAGCAGAAGTTTGACGAATATACCCCCCGGCATTTTACGGGATCCTTCTTCCAACCCCCATCCGGTCCAGTATGCCCAGCTATTCCAGACTACCCTGTACCCGCACCACCCTTCGATTATCGGTTGCTGCGGATGGAGTTATTCTATCAACACCCTTATGAAGATCCGCTTTACGAAACTGAAGAACTAGAAATACTAAAGACCCTTCAAGCAAATGTAGTGCATGAAATCATGTACCATTTTGTCGTAGTCAAGCACAATATCACTGATCAGGAGCTGGAGCTGATGAGCAGAAGTCATTATCCTGAACCTCATGTTCTTGTCGAACGAAGACTTAAATCACAAAACAGACATTTTTTTCTATAATTTTAAGATGGGACATACACTAATACCCATTTTGTATCATAGGCTAACATACAGGTATTAACTGTGCCGTCCTAACTATAGGACGGTTCACTTTTGGCCAAAATCAACCTCGAAGGAGGTGAGAATCATTCCACTAGTCGTACGGGCAACGATCAATGCGACCGGTGCTATCACATTTACCGGCAACACGCTTGGACTTAGCCGCTCCGATACGATCGGAGTGCCAGGGACATTAGACAGCATCGGTGGCTTTACTACTGTTAATACTTCATCGACATTTGGTTCCTATCCTAGCGGAACTACTAGTCTTTATACAAGCAACAGTTCAGCAGCCATACTAGTCCTACCATCTGGCAGCACAGTGCTGTATGCAGAACTGATATGGGGCGGTACCTATATTAACGGAACCGTTAACCTCAGTTCGGCCATTAACAACCCTGTCTCCTTCATAACTCCTGCTGGCACTACATTCAGCGTTACTCCCGATTCAGCAACGAGCAACGTAGTCGATTTGGGAGGTGGTGCATCAGCATATGTTCGTTCCGCCAACGTGACCAGCATTATCCAACAAGGCGGCGCCGGCACCTACACCACTGGCGGTGTAGTGGGTACGATTGTTATCCCTAGTGATTCCACGGCCAACCATGCTGGCTGGACATTAGGCGTAATCTACCAAAATACAGCCTTACCTTTTCGCAATATGTCCCTACGGGCAGGTGCAATACTTGTACAGGCAAACTCAGCCCCAGTTTCAACTACGATCACAGGCTTCGCAACACCAATTACAGGTGCGCTTGGCGGCAGAGCGTTATTCAGCGCACAGGAGGGGGATGCCAACCGTTCGGGGGATCAAGCGTTATTTGGTCCAACCTCAGCTACACTTGTTGCTTTATCGGGACCTAATAACTTTGCCAACAACTTTTTTGCGTCACAGATTAACAATGATGCAGGTAATCTAAACACAACAGGTACCTTTGGAAACCGCAATCAAATAAATGGAAACCCAGGGACCAACATTATCGGTGGCCGTCAAGGCTGGGACATTACCAATGTTGACGTCTCCGCACGGCTGATAAACAATCAATCTTCAGCCGTATTACAATTAACCACCTCAGGCGATGCTTATGTACTCAACGGTAATGCCATACAGGTTGATATCAATGCTCCTAAAATAAACCTCACTAAAAGCGCTAATGTAGCCGGCCCCATAGTCGGTGATACGGTAACTTATACGGTGACTGTCAGTAATACAGGAACAGCGGGAGCAGCAAGTGTCGTTTTATCAGATGCGCTGCCGGCAGGATCCACTTTTGTAACTGGAAGCGTAGTCGTTGCTGGCGTCGTAAGGCCTACTTTTGATATTACAGCAGGAATCCCATTAGGCTCATTAGCTTTAAGCAGTTCAATAACGGTTACATATCAAGCCAAAGTCACTTCATTGCCGCCAAGTCCACAAAATATCGCAAATACTGCCAACGCTGCCTTTACGTTTCAAAGTGTAGCCGGAGGCCCTATCATGACGGGGGTCATTCCATCTAATACAGTAACCTTACCTGTATATTCACCCGTCCTTAACATTGTGAAATCAGCCAATACCACCAATGCTACGGTTGGAGATCAAATTACCTATACTCTTCAAATCACGAACACAGGAAATATCGGCGCGGTAACAACACTTACGGATAATATTCCTTCAGGCAGCTCTTATGTCGCAGGCAGCTTCACCGTCAATGGAAATCCTGTCGCTGGTAACCCTGCCACAGGGATTGCTATCGGTACGGTTGCCGCCGGTGGCAGTTCTACTGTTCAATTTCGGGTCATCGTGAATAGTCTTCCCTCACCGCCGCAGTTGGTTGACCAAGCAAGCGCCGCTTATACGTTTCAAGTTCCAGATGGGCGAACGGTAGCTGGTTCGGCCTCGTCCAACACTTTGTCTATTCCCGTTACAACACCCAATGTTACCGTAGTCAAAAGCGCTGGATTCACCGACGTAACTGTCGGAGATATACTGCTCTACACCTCAGTAATCAGTAACAACGGAATTGCAGCAGTTACCAACGTTTCACTCTCAGATACCATACCTGCGGGTACATCGCTGGTTCCCGGAAGTGTCACCGTCGCCGGTGTATCACAACCCTCAGCTAATCCTGGAACAGGGATTGCTGTCGGTACCATCGCTCCCGGAAGCTCCGTCGCCGTCACTTTTCAAGTCAACGTTATCTCATTACCAAATCCCGCTCAGCTATTGAATAAATCTAGTGCCTCTTTTAGCTCGGGTGCTTTTACTGGCATTTCAGTCTCAAACACGACTACAACTCCCGTGTATCAGCCTGTAATCCAAATTGCAAAAAGCTCGAACGTATCCAGTGCAACTGTAGGGAGCAATATTCTTTATACGTTAAATGTTCAGAATTCTGGAAATATCGGGGCGGCTGTAACCCTGAGCGACAATATTCCTTCAGGAAGCGCCTTTGTCTCGGGAAGTGTAACTGTTAACGGTGTTGCTAGACCTGCTGACTCTCCACTTACAGGAATTAACTTAGGCACTTTAGCTTCAGGGGCAGCTGTTCCTGTGACCTTTCTTGTCTCTGTACAATCTCTGCCTGCTCCACCTGTTCTGAATAATCAAGGCAGTAGCAATTACACCTACCAACTGCCAAGTGGAAGATCATTCTCCGGGACCAGTCTATCCAATACCCTAACCATTCCGGTCTCCGCTCCAAACATTACACTAACCAAAACTGCAAATCTAACTAATGTAGCGGTTGGAGAAAATCTTACTTATTCAGTCATAGTGTCCAACCCAAGCAGCGTCACTGTCACTAATGTTGTTGTCTCTGACCCTATTCCTACGGGGGGAGCTTTTGTAGCAGGCAGTGTGACTGTCAACGGTTCGACGGTTGCAGCGGCTAACCCAAGTACAGGGATAGCAATCGGAAGTATCGCCGCGGGCAGCTCTGTCACGGTGTCTTTTAGAGTGAATGTTGCTTCCTTGCCAAGTCCAGCACAGTTTACAAACAGAGCCAGTGCCTCCTTCACCTCTGGGGCGTTCACCGGTTCTTCGCTCTCAAACACGATAGTAACACCTGTATTTCAGCCCATCCTTAATATGGTCAAAAGCGCCAATGCAGCACAGGCATCTGTAGGGGGATCTCTCTCATACTCCATCCTGATCAGCAACACCGGGAATATTGCAGCTACTCTATTAGTAACTGATATCCTGCCACCCCAAGCCGTGTTTGACACGAATAGTGTCATTATTGGAGGAACACCTTTGCCCGGATATAATCCGGCAACTGGCATTCCAGTTGGACCGCTCGCTCCTGGTGATAGTGTCACCGTAAGTTTTCTGGTCACAATCACAGCCCTACCTCCATCACAAGTATTGCTAAACTCTGCTTCAGCGACATATAGCTTTACTCTTCCAGACGGGCGTCAGCTCGGAGGAAATGTAGTGTCCAATACGCTCTCTGTCCCAGTATCTGCCCCTAACGTCAGTGTTGTAAAAAGCGTAAACGCTGCTACTGCTGTTACTGGTGATATCCTTACCTTTACCTCTGTATTGACCAACAATAGTATTGCAACAGTAAGCAATATCATTCTCAGTGATCCTCTGCCTGAGAATGTCGCTTTTATTCCCGGAACCGTAATTGTAAGTGGCACTCCCCTGCCGCTAGCAGTTCCGTTCGCCGGCATTCCAATCGGTAGTTTGAGCCCTGGCGCCACAGCTACCGTAACATTCGAGGTGAGGATAACGATGCCGATACCATCACAGATTAACAATCAGTCATCTGTCAGTTTTACATCCGGTGTATTCTCCGGTTCTTCTTCATCTAATATCACAACTACACCAGTTATTCAGCCCCAAATCTCCTTAGTAAAAAGTGCCGCTGATGGAGACGGCGATTTCGATGCTTTAGTCGTCGGTGATTCTGTCATCTACACAGTGATTGTTAGCAACACAGGTAATCTGGCTGCAAATCTTACGCTAACTGATAACATTCCAGCAGGTACAGTTTTTGTTCCTAATAGTGTCATTGTAGGTGGTATGCCTCAACCCGGATCAGCCCCAGATACAGGGATAGCTGTAGGAAATGTGGCTCCTGGTGCCAGTATTGCAGTCAGCTTCACCGTTGATATCATCTCCCTGCCAACACCGCAGCAGATTAGTAATCAGGCTTCTGCAAGCTTTACCTTTACTCCGCCTGACGGTAGACCGTTATCTGGGACTGCTGTGTCTAACACTGTCACACTGCAAGTCTCTGCTCCTAACATTGTCGCTACCAAGAGCACTACTTCAACATCAGTTGCTGTTGGTGAAACAGTCACATACACCGTCAATATAACTAATAATGGTATAGAATCTGTTACTAGCGTCTTGCTCAATGATCCTACACCGGTAGGAAGTACTTTTGTAACAGGCAGCGTGTCTGTCAACGGAGTCCCATTCCCGAATTCGAACCCCGCTTCGGGGATATCTATCGGCACTCTAGCAGCTGGTGCATCAGCGCTGGTTACTTACAGTGTTACTGTTACCTCCGTCCCTCCTACAGCTTCACTCATCAATCAGGCATCCGTTACCTTCACTTCAGGCGTTATTTCAAGCTCCACTTTTTCTAATACCGTTACAGTCCCTGTGTTCCAGCCGAACATTGCCGTAGTCAAGAGTGCTAGTACAGCCAATGCCACGGTTGGCGATTCCGTTAGCTACACACTGACAGTGAGTAACACAGGAAACTATGCTGCTAATTTAATACTGACGGATAATATTCCCGCAGGTACGGCTTTCGTTCCGAATAGTGTGCTCATCAACGGCCTCCCTTTAGCGCAAGCGGATCCTTCCACCGGAATTGCAGCTGGATTAATACAGCCTGGAGGAACGACCGTAGTCATTTTCACGGTTGACATCACTTCATTGCCTAGTCCTCAGCAACTGGTCAATCAAGGAACCGCAGCATATAGCTTCACTTTACCCGACGGACGTACACTTAATGGGTCTGCACTCTCTAACACCGTCACTATTCCGGTCTCCTCACCTAATATTGCTGTAGTT
This sequence comes from Paenibacillus sp. FSL H7-0943, assembly GCF_037963265.1. NCBI lineage: Bacteria > Bacillati > Bacillota > Bacilli > Caryophanales > Paenibacillaceae > Paenibacillus > Paenibacillus sp. FSL H7-0943. The sequence continues at coordinate 2,034,625 of NZ_CP150148.1, read as the reverse complement.
AAAACTACAACCACAACATCAACTACAGTCGGTGACACGATCACTTATTCCATAGCTTTAACTAATAACGGGATTGCCACTGTAAATAATGTGGTCTTCACAGACGCCCTTCCTGCCGGTACCACCTTTGTGACAGGCAGCGTGCTTGTGGACGGTGTGCCTCGTACAGGAGTCAGCCCAGCTACTGGAGTAACCCTAGGCAGCATAGCACCTGGTGTAACCGTAACTGTTGCTTTTACCGTAAATGTAGTTTCACTGCCGCCTACCGGATTGTTAAATAATCAGTCAACAGTCAGCTTCACCTCAGGTGTTGTCTCAAATGTAGCCTTCTCAAATATCGTCACGACGGCTGTCTATCTGCCTATTCTTGCAGCAGCAAAAAGCTCTAATTCAGTCAATGCTACCGTTGGGGATACGATTACTTATACTATAAATGTGACCAACACAGGTAACTACGGAGCTTTAGCAACCCTGAGTGATACCATTCCAGCGGGTACAACGTTTATTCCAAATAGTGTACTCATTCAAGGCGCTCCTGCTCCAGGAGCAGACCCAGCTGCCGGGATCCCACTGGGGGTAATCTCCGCGAATGGAAGCCTATCTGTAATGTTCTCAGTGCTTATCACAACATTGCCGGCAAGCCAACAGCTGCTCAATCAAGCTTCCGTCGCGTTTGCATACACACTTCCAGATGGACGGACATTTAACAATTCGATCAATTCCAATACAACAACAATCTCAGTATCCTCACCGAACGTTATCGTCACTAAATCTTCGACAGCTACCGATGCCGTTGTTGGCGATACCATCACTTATAACCTCACTGTTACCAATAGTGGAATAGCAAATATCAGTAACGTTAACCTCAGTGATCCAATACCTGCGGGCTCTAGCTTTGTCGCAGGCAGCGTGACCGTAGATGGCACTCCACGCCCTAGCGCCAACCCAGCGAACGGGATCTCGCTCGGTACTCTTGCACCGGGAGCATCTTTCCAAGTCTCGTTCAACACGATTGTCAATGTGCTGCCTAATCCTGCAACACTTAGTAATCAAGCTTCCGTCAGTTTCACCTCCGGCGCATTCTCAGGATCTTCATTCTCAAATACACTTGTTATTCCGGTATATCAACCTATCATTGTAGTTGTCAAAGGGGCGGACAGAACCGCCGCAACTGTCGGAGATACGATTACTTACTCCTTAAATGTGACAAATACTGGTAACCTCATAGCAAATGTAGTTATTACCGATACCATTCCGAACGGAGCTGTCTTTGTTCCAAACAGCGTGCTCGTGAATGGGGTACCACAACCAGGATCAGATCCGGCTACTGGCTTAAGTATTGGGTCGGTAGCTCCGGGAAGTACAGTAACAGTAACCATTACGTTGCAGGTTACTATTGCTTCCCTCCCTTCGCCACAACAGTTAGTCAATCAAGCTACAGCAAATTTCACATTCACACCACCAGATGGACGTTCACTCACGGGATCCTCTGTCTCAAACGTCCTAATTATCCCTGTATCTTCACCAGACGTAAGTGTGGTTAAGAGCACTACTTCTATTGATGCGGTTGTGGGCGATATCATCACCTATACGATTGTTGTCACCAACTTAGGGATTTCACCAGTTAATAATGTCATCATGGTTGACCCTATTCCAGCTGGCAGCCAGTTCGTAACGGGAAGCATTACCGTAGATGGAGCCCCACGTCCTAGTGGCAGTCCGGCTTCGGGAATCGCAATTGGTACAATTGCTGCAGGTGCTTCTTCAACCATTACCTTCCAGGTTCAGGTAGTAGCGTTATGATTCCCGGCTCACGTACCCAACCTGTCGTAACCAATCAGTCCATGGTACTCTTCAACTCGGCAGCGGGTGTTGACGGAATTGTCTATTCCAATACCGTTAACACCCCGGTCGTGGGCCCCGTGCTTTCATTGCTGAAGAGTACAGATAAACTCCACGCCTCTTTAGGCGACACTTTGGTGTATACCTTTAAAGCCAGTAATAATGGAAATACAGATGCTTTTTTGACGGTGTTTGACATTCTTCCAGAAGGTGTATCCTTTATTTCCAACAGTGTGCTCAGAGACGGTGTGCCTCTTCCGGGGGCTACACCGTCTTCAGGCATCCCCCTTGGTTCTATTGCACCGCAGAGTCAAGTGAGCATCGCCTTTCAAGTCGTCATCATTTCCCTGCCGTCTTCCCTAGTGCTGCAAAATAAAGCGCTGGGCCGTTTTTCTTTTTCCACACCGGAGGGAAGAATCGTTAAAGGAGATCTATTTTCAAATTCCGTACAGGTTTCTTTACGCTCCTACCAGCTCTCGACCTCTTTGTCTGCAAGTACTCCGACTTCTTTTATAGGGGATGTAGTCACTTACACCTTGCGGCTTACAAATGAAGGCAACAGCCTTTTAACTCAAATCAACGCAATAATTTCTATTCCGGACGGGGCGGTGTTTATACCGGGGAGTGTCATTGCAGGTGGGATTTATTACCCAGAATCGGACCCGGCGCAGGGGATATTACTCGGTTCGCTGGACACAGACCTAAGCGTTGATATTACTTTTCGTGTCCGAGTAACAGAGTTTTCTCCCTCTTTGGCCTTAACCAACAGCGCGGTTGTCACCTATACAGTCGATGAGCATACAATTACGACCGAAAGTAACACTGCGGTCGTCTCACTTGTCCAAGCGGGGGTCACCATTAGCAAAAAAGTAGATCATGTTACAGCAGCTCCGGGCGATAATTTGAGATATGAGCTTACGGTAACGAACAACGGGAATCTGGCTGTAAATGCAGTCCTAACAGATGCCATACCTTCAGGTACTCTTTTCGTATGGGATAGTGTTCTCTTAAATGGTGTGTTGCAGAAAGGCGCACGACCAGCGGAAGGCATTCAGTTAGGTACTTTAAGAGGCGGAACTACAGCAGTTGTAGTTTTTCAAGTGAGTATACCTGCAGCCATTAACATTCATGAAATCGCAGCCGTACAAAACCATGGTAGTGTTCAGTATACCTTTGTGCTTCCAGACGGACGGACCGTACGACAAACCTCTCGTTCCAATACAGTTACCACCCTAGTAGTCACACCTGTCATTTCACTCGTAGTCCATGCAAAACCAACTATCGTAGAAGCAGGAGAGCGAGTTCAATGCTGGATCTCACTAACCAATAGCGGAAATTGGCCTGCGGAAATATCTCTGAATCGGCTAACCCCGGAAAAATGTTTTCTTGATCCCAACAGCATTGTGATTGATGGAGTTCCGAATCCACAATCTTCATTTGCCGGCACCTTGCCGCTGGGGGTAGTTAATGCTGCATCTATGGTTAACATTCATTATTTTGTCCAGGTGAGTGAACAGGTAATGGGTCGTTTCCTTAAGGGCTCCGTAAATGCTCAATACTCTTTCAATATGGATGGACGTAACTACTCTGGCGAAAGCCAATCTAACAGCTATGTGCTGACCGTAGATGAGATCAGTGAATAAGAAATCACATATCCCTCATCCCCATGAATATACTTTAGTTACAACCCCAAAACATCCCCACAAAGTGAGGCTTTGCTTTCTATGCGTACTCAGGTGCTTTGCGGGGGATCCAAATATATACTTTGCAAAAAATTGCCTCAATCAACATTTCATATTCCATGGGAGGTGGTCATCCTGTCGCAATCATCCGGTCCCTTTTCCTTCGTAGTCTCAAAAGAAGACTGGTCCCTTCATCGTAAAGGTCATCAGGATCAGGAACGCCATCAGCAAAAGGTCAGAGAAGCCATCAAGGATAATTTGCCTGACCTCGTTACCGAAGAAAATATTATTTTGTCAGGCGGTAAGCAGATTGTGAAGGTTCCGATTCGCAGTCTGGATGAATACCGGATTATTTATAACTTCCGTAAACAGAAGCATGTAGGACAGGGCGACGGGGAAAGTCAGGTTGGCGATGTGCTTGGGCGCGATTCACAATCGGCACAGCCCGGTAAAGGAGAAAAAGCAGGCGATCAGCCGGGCCAAGATACCGTGGAAGCAGAGGTCAATCTGGAAGATCTGGAGGACATTCTGTTTCAGGATATGGAATTGCCACATCTGAAGCCTAAGAATAAAGAAGAGATCGAGGTCAAATCCATAATTTTTAACGATATTCGTAAAAAAGGGATGATGTCCAACATCGATAAAAAACGTACGCTGCTGGAAAATCTTCGACGCAATGCAAGCAGCGGAAATCCCGGCATTCACAGTATCAGCCCAGATGATCTGCGCTACAAAACATGGGATGATATTAGAACACCTCATTCCAATGCGGTCATTATTGCGATGATGGATACGTCAGGTTCGATGGGTTCATTTGAAAAATACTGCGCCCGCAGCTTCTTCTTCTGGATGACCCGTTTTCTGCGCCGCCAGTATGAGAAGGTAGAGATTGTTTTTCTCGCCCACCATACGGAGGCTAAGGAAGTCAGTGAGCATGATTTCTTCACCCGTGGCGAAAGCGGGGGAACGATTTGTTCCTCGGCATATCAGCGAGCGATTGAAATTATCGATAGCCGCTACCCGCCTGCGCAGTACAATATTTATCCATTTCACTTCTCCGATGGTGATAATCTCACCTCCGACAACGAACGTTGCGTGAAGCTGATCGGAGAACTGCTGAAACGAAGCAATATGTTCGGCTACGGTGAGGTGAACCAATACAATCGAAGCAGTACCTTGATGTCAGCTTATCGCCATCTGAAACATGAACAATTCATGCATTACGTCATTAAAGACAAAAAAGAAGTGTATCAGGCGCTGAAGACTTTCTTTAGTCCAAAGGGTACGGTTAATTCTTAATCCCCCACTCCAAAACGCGGATGTCCCAAAAGCCAAAAATGGCTGATGGGACATCCGCGTTTTTGGTGTTGCTCCTTCTTGAACAAAACAACAAACTTCGTAAATTGCGTCATCTAAGTTCGCAAGTATCGGGGGATGGGCGAATCGCTTCATCTGGGTCCGTAAGAACAGGGGATGGACGAGTAGCGTCATCTGGGTCCGCAAGTATCGGGGGATGGGCAAAAAGCGTCACCTGGGTCCGTAAGTATCGGGGATGCGTCAGGATAGTATGTAGGGCAACTGTGGGATTCTGGGGTTAGGCGCTTTCGGACACAGATGACCTTATACGTAGCTTTATCGCATATTTGACTTGCTATCGGACCCCATAGCCGCTATAGGCATGAAAAACACCAAAAACGAGCCTCATTCTGAGCAATAGCTGCACTGGAGTCCGATAATATGCTCCAATGGCGATAAATTTGCAAATAGGGTCATCTGGGTCCGTAAGATCGAGGGATGGGCGAATAGCATCATCTGGGTCCGTAAGTATCGGGGATGCGTCAGAATAGTATGTAGGGCAACTGTAGGATTACTGGGGGGGCGGCGCTTTCGGACACAGATGACCTTATACGTAGCTTTAGCGCATATTTGGCTTGCTATCGGACCCCATAGCTACTATTAGCACGAAAAACACCAAAAAAGAGCCTCTTTCTGAGCAATAGCTGCACTGGAGTCCGATAATACGCTCCAATGGCGATAAATTTGCAAATAGGGTCATCTGGGTCCGCAAGATCAGGGGATGGGCGAATAGCGTCATCTGGGTCCGAAAGTATCGGGGGATGGGCGAATAGCGTCATCTAGGTCCGCAAGTATCGGGGAATAAACGAATAGTGTCACCTAGGTCCGTAAGTATCAGGGAATGCGCTGGAAATCCAATTAGGGCAACTGAGGGATTACTGGGGGATCGGCGCTTTCGGACACAGATGACCTTATACGTAGCTTTATCGCATATTTGGCTTGCTATCGGACCCCATAGCCGCTATAGGCATGAAAAACACCAAAAAAGAGCCTCTTTCTGAGCAATAGCTGCACTGGAGTCCGATAATACGCTCCAAAGGCGATAAATTGCTAAATAGCGTCATCTGGGTCCGTAAGATCGAGGGATGGACGAATAGCGTCATCTGGGTCCGAAATACCGGGGGATGGGCGAATAGCGTCATATGGGACCACAAGTATCGGGGATGGGCAAATTGCTCATCTGAGTCCGTAAGTATCGAGGAATGCGTCAGTATAGTATGTAGGGCAACTGTGTGGGATTACTGTAGCCCTCGGCGCTACGGTATAGATAAAAAAATAAGCCAGTGAAATTAAACTAACTTTCTTTTTTCAGTTACATAATAACTCCTACTATAAACCTAATTTCACAATTTGGATCGGTACCGATAAACTTGTACTCCCCACCCATGTCAGCTTGTTTTCGTAAGCTATGACTGCTGTTTTGTTTTTCCCCCTCTTAGACTTCCATCCTAAAAAAACCTCCAATCCCAAACTCTGGAATGTGGAGGTTATTTATAGTTAAAAAGCTTTCAATGCTACACCTTATTGAACCTTCTCTCTATCCTTGCCTTTATCAGACTCACCAGCATTTTTGTTCGCTGCTTCCCGGTCCTGCATCATCTCATCCACCGACTTCACCTTCAGGCGAGCAGCGCCCTCGTTGTTAGCGTTCGTTGGGATAAGCTCTCCTGAAGCCAAACGTTCCTTGGCTTTAGCAATAGCTTCGCTGTATTGAGGCAGCCACTGTTCCCCTGCGACGAGCATCTCATCGACCATCTGCCAGATTTCTTTTGGATTGCATACGGCACCAACGAGTGGGTCCATCATAAATGCCTGACGTAACAGCTTATCATCGCCGTGTACAGCTGCTTCAACCGCCAGACGTTGCACTGAAATGCTCACGTTACATACGGCGACAGGTCCAAGCGGCAATTCACCTACCAATGGCATGGAGATCCCGTTCCGGTCTACATATCCCGGTGCTTCGATAATGGCGTCCTCTGGTAAATTAGAGATTACGCCATTGTTCACTGTATTAAAGTGCCCCCGGTACACTCGTCCCGTTTCCAACCCTTCTATAATATAAGAGCCGTGCTCTTCCCCGCGATTCTCCTTCGTATACTCCAGTGCCGGGTCTTTCATCCAGTTTGGAAAATCGGTCTCGAACCAATTTCGACCTTCCGTGCAGACACGCAGATAACCGCCTGTTTCTCCGTTAATCCAGCTCCCCAGATCGATCCAATCCATAATTTCATCACTGCGTTTACGGTACCATGGCACGTACTCACTTAAGTGTCCATTGGATTCTGTACTATAGTAGCCAAAGCGACGAAGCATATCGATGCGCACTTTTTCCGTACGGCTGAATTCCGGATGTTTCTCAAAAGCCTCTAAAAGACCTTCGGTCAGATCCTTCCCCTCATGACTTGCTGAAATATACCAGGTCTGGTGATTGATGCCCGCACAGATAATATCAACTTCGGATTTCTTAAGACCATACACATCTGCAATTTGCTGGTGCCCATGCTGTACACCATGACATAGACCGATGGTCCGAACACCACCATATTTATTGCAGGCCCAGGTCAGCATAGCCATCGGATTCGAATAGTTAAGCAAAAGTACATCCGGTGCTGCCATCTCCCTAATATCACGGCAAATATTCAGCATCTCCGCAATTCCGCGTTGCCCGTACATGATGCCACCCGCACACAGAGTATCTCCCACACACTGATCGACTCCGTATTTTAAGGGAATGTCCACATCCGTAGCAAAGGCTTCAAGCCCACCCATCCGAATAGTACAAAATACGTACTTAGCATCCTTCAGTGCATCTCTGCGATCCGTTGTCGCCTGAATTTGTATATTTAAACCATTCTCCTTAATATCACGCTGGCATAGCTCCGTGACCATCTCCAGATTGTGGCTGTTAATATCCATAAATGAGACTTCGATATTTTTAAATTCCGGTACAGTTAGTAAGTCCCGCAACAATCCACGGGTAAATCCAATGCTGCCTGCCCCTATAAAAGACACTTTAAATGACATGGTTATCATCCTCCGGTAATGAATTGGTTGTTCCTGTCCATTGTAGCAAGGGACCTAAGGAAAGCGTAACCAATATCATGACCTCTTTTGAAAGAAGGTGTCAAAAATCCTAACCTATCTACTGAAAATCATACTCTTCATAACTCCAGGCGTGACGCTCAATGGAATTGCGGAATTCTACAGGCGTGCAATCGGCGTATTTTTTAAAAAGAAGGTGAAAATATTGCCTGCTGCTAATTCCTACGTAATCTGCAATTTCAGCAATCGGGATGTCGCTCTGCCCAAGCAGCATCTTCGCTTTCTCCATTCGCAGCATATTCAAGTAATCGCTGAGCGTCCGACCCGTATGGCTCTTAAAAATTCGATGCAAATATCCGGGATGCAGATTAACTGCGGCAGCGATGTCCTTAACCTGAATGTTCTGGTCATAGTTCTGATGCAGGAATTCAATGCTCCGGCGCACATAAAGCTGCGAGGGCTGTTGGCTGGTATGAAGCTGCTCTTGCCGAAGTCTGGATAACCGCAACAGAAGCTCACAAAATAATAAATCAACCATACTTCCACCCTTTCCGCCGCTCTGATCAAGCTCTAACACAAGTCCCTTTAGAACATGATAGATTTCCTCCGGATCAGGCATTACTAAACTGGAAAAAGGAAGCTGCAGCATTTCTGCGAGCGCCGTTTCTTTACGGGCTAGCTTGCCAACAGAGGGTGCAACCCCTCTATATTCCATGAAGCCAAATTCCACATTTAGCATCCGACAAGGTGCCCCCTCTTCAACAATCAGCCTATGCGGAACATTCGCGTCTAAAATGATCAATTCTCCCCGCTTCAGCCGAACTCTCTCTTCTCCTCCTGAGCTTGGACGGACATCCACGATACAACTTCCTGAGATCAAATACATGATTTCCGTTGAATTATGCTGATGGTAAGACATATTGTAGTTATTCCACTGTTTATAATAGTAAGCAAAAAAATGAGGACTATAATCTCCCTCGATTAAAACCTGCTGAAAAAGACTCCCGCTGGGGCTCAGATTTAAGTTCGTCAATGGATCACTACTTTCTTCATTTATTACTTAATACAAGTGTATCTCTTTAGCCACTTCGAAGACAAGATAACGTCCGATAGCAATCAAATCAACAAAAACGAGCAACTCTCCATTATATTGGAAAATTGCCCGTCTCTATTAGAATAATATTGTCATACTTGAAAAGAAACCAAAGAGTGCTTAAGATCGGCTGCCAAGCCCTCCAGCTTTTCCGATAGGGCAACCAATTCCTCACTAACCGTGAATTGCTGAGATGACATAGAAGCTACCTCCTCCGTCGAAGCAGTGGTTTGCTGGACGATGGAGCTTACGCTGGCCATGGATTCACCGAGTTGACGCTGGAACTCAATCAGTTCGAGGACAGAAGCAGAAGATTCACTAATATGTTTCATGAAATGTTCCATTTCCTCTTTGACACTCGCGAATATCGTTGACGACTCTCTTACAGAAGAGATTTGTTCACGGAACTTAGGAGCGGCTTCATTGATATCCTTAACGGTGTTCTCGATATGTAGACCAATCTCTTCCGTGATCTTGGAGACCGATTGAATCGATTCATTCGACTGGTTAGCGAGCTGCCTGATTTCATCAGCAATCACTATGAACCCTCTACCTGCCGCACCTGCTCTAACTGCTTCTATGGTAGCATTTAGTGCCAAAATATTGGTCTGCTTATTCACAGCAATCATAGGGCTGAGTATACTGCGAATTAATTGAGTGCTTTCTCTGAGCTTAGTAGAATTATCTTGAATTCGATTGATCACCTCTACCGTAGACTCACTCTGCTCTACCAGCAGCTTCATCAGCTCTGTACCTTGATTGCTAACCTCAATGACCCGTTCTGCTGAATGGTCCATCACTGTATTTATTTCCGTCACTTCACTCATTTTGTTGCCGATAATCTCAACATTGTGATAACTGCGTTCGGCTTCAACAGCGAGGCTGGCTGACCCCGCTGCAATCTCACCGGTAGCGGTCGCAACCTCTCTGGCATGGAGGGAGATTGTACTTGATGCTTGTACTAATTGTTCCGAAGTAAGGAGGACCTCATCTGCCGAATTCCCGCTCTGCCTTGCAAGTAAGGAGATCTGCTCCATCATTTTGTTGAAGCTTTGACCCAAGCGGCCAATCTCATCTTTGCCCTTGAAATTGGTTCGTACCTGTAGGTTCCCACGCTCTCCTTCCTCCATCAAGATTGCCAGCTTACCCAGCGGGCGCCCTACCAATCGAACAAGAATATAACCAATTAGTAGTGCTATTAAGGCTGCCGCCAGCACCACAGAAAATGTGATATATAAAAGCTTGTCCGCAGACTTAGTAAAATCACTGACAGGAGCATACCCCATAAGCATCCACTTGGCAGTCGCCAGGGGTTGGTATACAACAAGCTGAGAACTTCCGTTCTCATCCTCCGCTGTAAATGAATGATTTTGCTCTTTCCCTTGTTCTTCTGAAACTTTTATGTAAGAGGGTTGACCCAGCTTGGCATGATCCGCACCATACACAATGCTGCCATCCGCACTCAAGATACGAATTTCACCGGTCATCCCAATCTGAAGGTTAGACAGCATTTCAGTCATGGCCTTCCCTTTCACTTCGATTAGCATGTAATACTCCGCTTCGGGATGTAAAAGATTACGTAGCAATCTCCCCATAGTTAAGGAGGGCTCAGTATAAGCATCAAAAAAGCCTTTCTCACGAACGGGAAACCAGACTGGCTCTCCTTTAGCTGCGGCAATTTGCTCTAATCTTGCGGAAATGCCTTCATCACTACGAATCCCACTTATGCCAGCAGACTTATAAGATTCTGAGTCTACCAAGCTCTTGGATACCAGCCTGACGCCATACATCCGCTCATCAGAGCCTTTTACCAAGTCCAGCTTTCTGCGAATCCGATCTTCAGCACCGGCTTTGGCCACAGTTGTAAGCTCGCCGCTATTTATTTTTTCTAAATCACCCTTTAACACAGAGTCGAGTGCAAACTGCCTTGATAGTGCCTCATACTCTGCCAGCACAAAATCCAGCTTGTCCGCTGCCTGAACTACAGATTGTGTGGAGGCTGCAGCAACCTCATTCGTAATGATATTTTTAGCGGCAAAATAGGAAGTCAATCCTAGCACGGAGGATAAGAGAACTATAGAACTAAATAAAATAACGAACAGTTTAACTCCAACAGATTTAAAATATAGAGTCCAGGACTTTTTCATTAAGTTCACTCCCCATGACGAAATAAGGGTACAGCCCTCCATTTCTGTATAAAGGCTGTACCCTGATCATTTATTAGCATGAAGCGAGCGAATGGGTTTACCCCTTACTAGCTCCTGCTGTCAAGCCATCTACTAGCAGACGTTGCAAGAATACAAACAAAATCATAATTGGAATGGAGATCAAAACCGCACCCGCAGAGAACAAGGTAAAGTTAGTGTTTTGATTGGTGTTAACCATATCCCACATCCCCACTGCAACTGTCCAGTTCTCCTTAGTCCGCAGAATGAGTCTCGCAAAAATGAAGTCCACCCATGGTCCAACAAACTGAGTCAGCGCCATATATGTGATCATAGGACGTGACAAAGGTAAGATGATTCGCATAAATATTCCGAAATTGCTCGCCCCGTCAATACGAGCGGCCTCATCCAAGGAACGAGGAATCGTATCGAGGAACCCTTTGGCGATAAAGGTCCCCCCCAGCGGCGCCCCAGCCGCATAAACGATAATTAACGCAATATGTGTATCCAGCAAATTAAACTCTTTAAGCAGCATATAAATAGCGATCATACTCATAAAACCAGGGAACATACCAAGAATCAATACGGTGGATAACGCTGTTTTACGCGCTTTAAACCGGAATCTGGATACGGCATAACTGGTTAACAAAGTAAGAACTACCCCGATAAGCATCGAGAACACAGCTATTTTCAAGGTATTGGCATACCAAGTCCCAAACATATAGCTGGGTGATGTGAACAATTCTCTGTAATGTGATAAAGTGAATTGCTCGGGAATAAACGTTTTGCTGTACAATGATTTACCAGGTCGGAAAGAAGCTAAAAGAATCCAAAGGGCAGGATAGAGTGCAGCTATCGACAAAGCAATCAAGATAATATAACTACCTGCTAAGCGAATAATGTTCGCGACTTTTCTGCTCATTGGATCATATCCTCCTCTTTAAATGACTTTGTCCGGCGGTAATTGTACAGGGAGAATGAAGCGACAATGATAAAGATAATAATCCCTATTGCCGAAGCCATGTTGTTTTTATTCTGATCTAGCGTTAATTTGTATAACCAGGTTACTAGCAAGTCCGTAGAACCGGCATATTGATAGTCACCATTTACCGGACTACCACCAGTTAATAGGAAGATCGCGTTAAAGTTGTTGATGTTACCTGCAAACTGCGTGATCAAGGTTGGTGCTGTAGAGAACAATACCATCGGCAACGTTACGATACGGAACTTCTGATAACCCGAGGCTCCATCCACCTCAGCAGCTTCATACATATCCCGTGGGATAGTAGTCAGAACGCCCATGATAAGCAGCATAGAAACAGGAATACCTACCCACATATTAACGATAATTACGGTAACCTTAGCCCAGAATGGGTCAGTCAGCCACGGTAATCCATCCAATCCAAAATACCCCATGTATTGATTGATAGGCCCGAATTGACCGTTAAATAAGTTGCGCATGAGCAGAAGCGAGATTAACTGTGGCACCGCGTAAGGCACAATCAGAATTACCCTCCACATTCCTTTGAAGCGAATGCCCTTCTGACTCACCAGCAAAGCGACCAACAGTCCTCCGAAGTATGTAGTAATGGTTGAAAGAACTGCCCATATAATTGTCCATGTTAATACACCATAAAAAGTGTGGCTCCATGTTTTAAGGACCAATAAATTACGAAAGGTCTGAAATCCAACCCAGTCCACCAATTTGGCGGGTGGAAGATGATCAGGTGCGGAATAGTTCGTAAAGGCCAACAGGATCATAAAGATAATTGGCATAATCGTAAAGAATAGAACACCAATGCCCGGCAAGACTAGAAACGCTTGAGCAAACTTGTAATCCAGGATATAACGAACACTTTGTTTAAAAGTGTTTGCCTGAAGACCGTTATCACGTTTTTCTCCAATCTTGTAAGCATCTCTGATATTCAAATACCAGGCGATAATCAATAGAATAAGAATAAGGATGGTGATCAAGCTTTGGATCATGATATAAATCGAGTGATCACCGGTAACCATCTTGGCGATCCCCTTCACTTTAACCAGACGACTCGGATTCTCTCCTAGTGTTACGATGCCCCATAAAGAGTTGGCAAGGTTCTCAATAAAATAAAAAACGGCTACAGCTTCTACGGCTAAATATAATATTCCTTTAACGAATTGGCGGTTATATATTTGTCCCAATCCCATAAAAATCGTCGACAGTATTGCGGCCCTCGTGCGATGTCGTTGCATTTCGCTTCCGTTCTCCTCTCCGAGTGAAAATAAGAAGCTGCCAGCCGCTAAACATGCGGCGGGCAGCTTGATTCACTGTATGCTGTTAAGACAGTGAATTATGATCCTTATTGGGATGCACTGTTATTCAAATCTTTGATTTGTTGTACAGCTTTGTCCATTGCTGCTTTTGGATCCCCATTTTTATCCCAAATTTCTGGAAGGGCAGCATTCACTGGGCTCCATACGTTACCCATTTCAGGAATAGAAGGCATCGGTTGGGAGTTCTTAGCTTGTTCTGCAAAAACAGAGACATATGGATCGCTAGAGATCTGTGGATCAAGAAGCGCCTCGTTGTTTGTAGGAACCGAACCAATCGTTTTGTTCAGTAACAGCTGAGCGTCTTTGCTTGAAGCAAAATTCGCATACAATTTAGCAGCATTCGGATATTGAGTAAACGAGTTAACTGCGAAAATTTTAATACCAGAGAATGTAATTGCTGTTTTGCCATTCACTGTAGGGATTGGAGCAATACCAAGGTTGTCACCAAGAGCTTCTTTGTATCCTCCAAGCTCCCATGGACCTGTGATATCCATAGCTACATCACCAGAGTTGAACAAGCTGCGTTTGATATCACTGTTGATATCACCACTCTTAATTGGCAATGCTTCCTTCAGTTTCACAAATTCTTTAAGTCCTGCAATTGCGCCATCGTTAGCAAGACCGATATCATCTTTATCCGTACCATCCTTACCGAAGAGGTATCCGCCATCGGAAGCGATAAACATGTAGTTGAAGTACAAGTTTCCTACTTCCCACATAATCCCATATCTATTTTTCGATTTATCCGTGAATGTTTTGCTGAATGCAAGAACATCATCAAATGATTTAGGTGCTTCTTTAACAAGCGATTTATTGTAGAACAATGCATAAGTTTCTGCTGCTCTTGGGTAACCATACAATTCGCCTTCGTACGAAGATCCGATAATCGAAGCTTCAGTATTGTTAGCTTTTGTTTCTTCACCGAAGACATCGTTAGGAAGAACCAAGCTCGCGCTTGCCGCTTTACCTAAGTTATCGTGAGGGATAAGAATAACGTCTGCCGCTAATCCTGAAGGACCATCTTGAGTAAGTTTAGTTACTTGATCTGGTGGTGCCAATTCTTCAACCTTGACTGGAACGTTATATTTTGCTGTGAACTGTTTAGCAATCTCATCTGCAAAAGGTCTTTCTTCTTTACTTTCCCATACCACTAGAGTTGCGCCATCTTCAGGTACAATTTCATCTGTTGCTGCTGCATCTGTGCTCTCTGGCGCTGCAGTCTCTGTAGTAGCATTATTAGTAGCTTTTGCTGCGTTGTTGCCCCCGTTATTCGTACTGTTGTTGTTGGAACCGCATGCTGTAACGGACAGAGCCATTGAGAAAGCTGCGGTGATAACCATCATTTTTTTCAATTTCATTACTTTAACCCCTCCCAATTTTTAAAAACGTAAGATGGAAAATAGTAGTGCTGCAATCTGCGCAAACGATTTCAGAAAGGCTAAAAAAAAAGTTCTTCTTTTAGCTTGCTCCTTCTGTATCTGCATTTCACAGGTAAGAAAGCGCTTCATTCATGAGTACATCATACAACAGTAACGATTGTTTTTAAAAACGTTTGCATATACTGTATTGGGTCATTTTCCATTATTTGATATACATTATAGGCATATATCTCCATTTTTCACATGATATCTTTTAATTAGTCGATAATTCATGTGTTTATTATTGGAATATCTATTTTATTTGCCCCTAATATGCCACATTTTCTCTATTTCAAGAGATTTCTCATAAATTGCCCTTCACAATGCTCGTTTACTTTAGTGAAATTTAGTGCAATGGTTTGAACAAGAGTATTGAAAGCCCTTTTATTCCATGCTATAATCCAAAACGTTAAGAGGCTGTCCAGCATGAAGCACAACATCCCTTGTCTGCCTCCTGTTCTATATAATTAAAAGGCAATGTTACTTATCAAAGGTACAACCTCGGGCAAGCTACTTCGCGGTGGTTGTGCCTCTTTGTTATGTGCTACTCTGCTACTGATTTAGTGCATGTTGCATAAAAAACTGTGCAACCAATAACAATAGCGACATTCTACATTCCACGCGCTCTGTGGAGTATCGTCCGGGAATAGTTTATGCTTTCGAGGAAGTAACGCTAACAAAACTTAGCCTATGCTTTCGATGTGGTTTTGCCGAAGTGTTCGAGGAAGTAACGCTAACAAAACTTTAGGAGGATTTATCATGTTACTGGAAGCAGTGTATCATCGTCCGCGGTTAAATTGGTCTTATGCCTATAATGAAAGTACGATTCACCTGCGTCTACGCGCTAAAAAAGGGGATTTAACCGAAGTGTTCGCCTTTGCTGGAGATAAATATGCTTGGGATACCACAAAAGAGCTAATTCCCATGACCCTCTTCACCTCCGATGCTATGTTTGACTATTGGGAATGTGCTTCAGTACCTCTCTACCGCCGCTTGAAATACGGCTTCTTACTTCAAAAAGATAACGAACGAATTTGGATGACCGAAAGTGACTTTCAAACGGTGCGGCCGGAAAACCCAAACAAGCTGTTCGAATTCCCCTTCATTAACCGCGTTGATGTATTTGCTCCGCCTGCCTGGGTAAAGGACGCTGTTTTTTATCAGATCTTCCCAGAACGCTTTGCAAATGGTGACCCGAGCCTTGATCCGGAAAATGTTCAGCCATGGGGCTCCGAACCAACACCAACCAATTTTTTTGGCGGCGATCTGCAAGGGGTTATTGATCATTTAGATCATCTTAACGAGCTTGGGATCACTGCTATTTATTTCACACCTATCTTTGATGCAACTACTAATCATAAATACGATACAGAAGACTATATGAAAGTCGATCCGCATTTTGGAGATATTGAGACTTTAAAAAAGCTCGTCGATAGCTGCCATAAACGTGGGATTCGTGTCCTGCTAGATGCCGTATTCAATCATTCTGGCAAAACCTTTGCTCCTTTTGTAGATGTTCAAGAAAAAGGAGAGGCTTCCGCCTTTAAAGATTGGTTCCATATTCGCAAGTTTCCGCTTCAGATTGAAAACGGTGTCCCTACTTATGACACCTTTGCTTTTGAACCGCTAATGCCAAAGCTAAACACAGAACACCCTGAAGTTAAACAATACTTACTGAAAGTCGCAGAATACTGGATCAAAGAAGTCGGGATCGATGGCTGGCGTCTGGACGTTGCCAATGAAGTGGATCATGATTTCTGGCGGGAATTCCGCAAGGTGGTTAAACGTGCTAATCCTGAGGCCTATATATTGGGGGAAATCTGGCATGAATCTGCACCTTGGCTGGAAGGCGATAAATTTGATGCCGTTATGAACTATCCTTTCACTGACGCCGTCCTTGACTTCTTTGTGCATGGCACTCTTGATGCTGAAGGATTCGCCAATTCCATTGGTAAACAGTTATCACGCTACCCGCTGCAGGCTAGTGAAGTTGCTTTTAATCTGCTGGATAGCCACGATACTCCACGACTGCTTACGCTGGCTGCTGGAGACAAAAACAAGATGCGATTAGCGGCACTGTTCCAATTCACCTTTATGGGCACTCCCTGCATCTATTACGGTGACGAGATCGGCATGGACGGTGAAGGTGACCCTGGTTGCCGCAAATGCATGGAGTGGAACCCTGAAAAGCAGGATCGAGAGCTCTTCGAGTTCTATCGTCAGCTTATTAAAATACGCAATGACCACCCTGCTCTCCGCACAGGTACATTTACCTTCCTTGAGGCAGGACAACAAGGCAGCAAGCTAGCCTATGAGCGCCGGCTGGATCTGCAGACGATTGTGGTACTAATCAACAGTGAAGAGACCGCTCAGACCTTCCGTATTGACGTAGACGAGCGGGATTGGGAGAACTTGTTTACAGGCGAAACAATGCGCACAGAACGCAGCAAGCTGATCGTGAAAATGCCAGCCTATGGATTCGCTATCCTAAAGGCAATCATCTAAAAGATTTCTTTTCTTCCCACTGCCCAGCCATACAGCATAACAAAACAGGGTATCTCGCAAGCGATAATCGCTTCGGGATACCCTGTTTTCTTTTGGAGCATACTAAAATGCTAACCGCTGCTCAAACTAAGGGGTGCCAGAATTCAGCACACCTTAGTTTAGCCTACTTGCTCAGCAGCGTATAAATAACCTGTGCGCTTTCTGCGCGGGTCATCCATGCTTTTGGAGCGAATCGATTGTTCTCTCGGCCTTGCAGGAGTCCTAAGTCTGCTGCAGTCTTCACATAGGCTTCCGCCCACTTGCTAATACTTGAAGCGTCAGTAAATGCCGTAGAGGCTGCTACAGGTTCAAGCTTCTTACCAGACTTCACTTCAAGTGCGCGGATCGCCATAACAGCCATTTCCTCACGGGTAATTGATGCATTCGGCGCAAAACTATTATTACTCCGTCCACTAACAATACCCAGCTTAGTAGCTGTGGCTACATATGAGGCATACCATGCATCTGACCTGATGTCAGTAAACAGGACCTGCCCTTCCGCTTTTAAGCCAAGTGCACGTACTAGTAGTGCTGTAAATTCCGCACGGCTAACATTACTTTTTGGATCAAACTCAGAGGTAGTGACCCCTGACACAATTTGTTTGGCGGCAAGTGATTGAATCGCCTTAAATGCCCAATAGGTTGCAGGAACATCTTTGAACGACTTATCGATTTCAAGCACAGCATACTTACTGAAATGTGTGACTTGTGCCGTGATCACCTCTCCATTCAGCTGTCCTCCCACGTACTCTAACCCGCCATTATCACTTAAATAATAGATTCCGATTAAGTCCTTGTTGAATTGCCCTTTAATCTTGAATGAGATCGTAATCGGCTCATCGAACTGCTTAATTACAATCCGAGTACCGTCTTTCATCAGCACGCTAAGTCTGAATTCAAATAAATCGGAAAGAGAGCTAACATGAGCACTGTCTTTATTTAAACCGTCTACTATGGCTTTCGCAGCAGACTGCGCCAGTGGGTTCAGTTCAAGCAAGATTTGGGCACCTACCCCATCAATACCTGAAGCTAAACTTGGCATTGTACTTAAAAGCTGGCTAGGGATAGTAACTAACAGATCCCCCATTTTAAATACAAGATCATTAGTTCCTAGTATTTGTGCAGCTTGTAAAGGTAAGCGTACCTCTGTCTTACCGGCAGCAACATCAATTTGCACCTTGCCGTCTTTACCATTCTTCAAGCTATCCTCATTCACAACCTGAGTATCCGCTGGCGGTGTAGGGCTAGGGTTAACAACAACTCCAGAGGTTGGTGCCGCTGTGGCTTCTGGCGTTGGTGTTGATGTTGGTGTCACCTCAGGCGACGGTGTTACTTCTGGAGTCGGCGTTGGTGTCGGCGTCGATGTTGGTGTTGGCGTCGACGTTGGTGTCGGTGTTGGCGTCGACGTTGGTGTCGGCGTTGGCGTCGACGTTGGCGTCGGCGTTGGCGTCGACGTTGGTGTCGGCGTTGGCGTCGACGATGGTGTCGGCGTCGGCGTTGGTGTCGGCGTCGGCGTTGGTGTCGGCGTTGGTGTCGGTATAACATCCGATACTTCCGCCAAAATAACCGTGCCTCCATCATCTCTGCCTGGCAGATCAATATTTACCTTTTGGTCTTCGGAAACCATGTATGTTTTACCGCTGTATTCATCGGTTACCGATGAATTGGCAGCAAACGGTACTGGAATCGTTACAGAATTCTCACTAGTTTTAGTATTGATTACCGTCACTACGTTCTCATCTTCATAAGATTTGTTGAAAGCCAAATAACCTGAATCATCTGAACCTGCGAGCTTCGTGCGCACACCTTTGGAATACACTTTGGAGTACTTCGCACGGATATTCAACAGCTTTTGATAATGGTCATGTAGTGGCTTCTCTGCCGTCAATTGATCCCAAGGCATATCCTTACGGTTCTCACTGAATTGACCTTCAGACATATTTCCAGCATTGCTTCCGGAATTCCCCAGTTCTTCTCCGTAGTATATTACCGGCTGTCCTTTGGCGGTAATTTGCAGAGCTGCAGCAATCTTCAGCTTGCCTTTATCGCCTCCCACATAATCAGACAAGAAACCATTCTCATCGTGACTGCTCAGGAATTGAGCCATCATCTTCGTATTGTCGATCTTTAATTCACGTTCCTGCAGATAAGCATCCACACTGTTTACCTTACCATTTGCAAAATCTCTGGCTGCATCTTTAAATCCAAAATCAAGCAGACCATCCATCTGGCTAGTTTCGAGCATTCCACCATTGTTATCAATGGTTCCACCGAAGTATTCGCCGGTCATTTTGAAGTTTGGATCAATCGCTGTCAGTGCATTTTTAAAGGCTTTCCAAGTCGTATCGTCCACATGCTTGACTGTATCCACACGGAAATAATCAATCGTGTCTCCACGTTCCGTACGTGCGTTGTCTAACCAGCCTGTTTGCCAAGCGATAATTTTTTCACGAACGGCTGGATCTTCCGTCTTGAAATCTGGCAGGAAAGCAAGCTCACCCTTAATTGGATCTGTATCTGCGGATACACCATCCGTGCGCAGCATCCCTTCGAAACGTGCTTTATCCTCAGCTGTAATTGTCGGATAGGTATCCTCAGCTTTCAGACCGTAACCCGTATGATTGAGTACAACGTCAACCATGATCTTGATCCCTTTGTCATGCGCCTTTTCGATCAGCTCCTTGAAGGTTGCCATATCGCCAAGATGCTCGTCGAGCTTGGTAAAATCTTTTGCCCAATACCCATGGTATCCATATTGTTCGCTGCCAAAGTCAACGCCTTTGTTAAAATCAATATTATCTACGATTGGCGTGATCCATAACGTGTTAATTCCTAGCTCTTGCAAATAATCGAGATTGTCGATCATCCCTCGGAAATCTCCACCATGATAAGCTTCCAGATGATCTTTATTTACATTCTCATTATTCGTTGGGTCACCGTCTTTAAACCGGTCTGTAAGCGCGAAATAAATCCGGGCCTCATCCCAATCAAAATCCAGCTTATCCCCTGTATAGGTTCTTGCTTTTACCTCAAGTGTAGCCTTTTCCTTATGTGCATTGCCGTATTGGTCTACGAGCGTAATCGGAATATCCTTGATGCCCGCTGACACCGTGTCTTTCACAGCAACCGTTTGTTTCAAGAGTTCCGTATCCAGCTTAACTTTGCTAGGTCCTCCAAGATTGGTTAAATCCATATATGCTTCAGAGTAAGTTACTTCTTCCGAAGAGGAAGCGTTGATGCTTACAACAGCATTCTGATTGGATGTGACTGCCTCTGGACTTACGGATGCCGTAATCGTAACGACAGGTTGATGATAATCAATAACAGATTCATCATTCACCGTATTCTTTGGATCTGTAATTTCGGTAGTGACGCCGTCTTTAGTAATCAAGAAAGTATATTTATACATACCTTCTTTTAAATCAGCCAGTGTATAAGTGAACCACTCGTTAGCCGGATCATAGATCATTGGATACGAAGTGCCGTTCACTTTTACTTTAGCAGCTGTTATTGCGTCCATATTTCCATTACGGAACAAAGCGTCGTCGCGGTATCTGAAAGTAATCGTTCCATCTTTTAAAATAGGGCCGCTAATACTTGGTTTGATATCAAGCTCTTTAACCATACTGGTTACATACACCTTAGTGAACGGTTCACCAGGGGTCAACGGTATGACACGATCGTCCGGATAGTCTTGTTTTCCCGTGTTCCAATCCGTACCTTTGCGCAGGACAAATCCAACGCTTGTTGCATTCTCCGCAACCTCAATCAGAACGCTCGCTGTGCCATTCTTAAAGGTTGTGAAATCAATCTGGTCATTTTTAGCTCCAGTGTTCCAAACCCAGATATTCCAATCCTTATAGTCCTTATCGCTACGGGTATAAGTGAATTGAACATATCGTTTGTCAGTAACTTTAACGGTGACGGTTGTGGAAACACCCTCATAAGAGATAGTAAGGGTTGCCGTTCCTAGCCCAACCGCTTTGACTAGACCTTTATCAGTTACTGTAGCCACTTCAGGTTTATTGGAAAGGTAAGTAGCCTTCTTAGTAACATTACTTCTGCTATTGTCATCATATTTCGCAAAAACAGCGGTTTGATGCGTATTGCCTGCTGCCAGCGTGTAGCTTGCACTATCTGTTTCCAAAGAGGTAAGCGTAACTGGTGCAGCTTCCTTTTGAATAATCACAGCCGTCAAAGGCTCTAATGTAATTGAATTTGCTGTCAAAATAAAACCTGTCTGCTGCGCAGCCGGTATCGCTGTAACACCAGCTTCATCGTTGTCCACAAGCACTTGACCACCCGTCAAATCCTCAGATAAGGTCAGCTTTCTAGTTGTGCTGTCACCATTCATGAAGACATAATAGATGCCAGTACCATCTGTTGCTTTGTTGGAATAACCGATGACAAGATCGTTATCCTTCATTTCTGGAGCAGGGATCAGGTTAATGTTAGAGTCAACCAAATCCTTATCGCCCAATCGGAAGGCATCCGTTGATTTTCTCAGCTCCATCAGACCCGACGTATATTTTCTTGTCGTGTTCTGTACCGGGAACTTAGATTCATCCGTTGCTTTGGTCCAATCAAACATGTTAACTGCATCCGATGAATCGTAAGAATCATGAATGAAATAGCCAAACGATTGGTTGTTATTGTCGAACATCTCTGTGAATTTATCCTCAGGATCCGTTGTGCCCTTCCACTGCTTAGTCCGCCCATATTCCTGACCGGCATGGATAAAGGCTGTACCTTGAGAAGTTAATACGAGCATATTTCCTAATCTGATCCGCTGCTGAATTTCAAGCTCATTCTCAGCAATATCCGGATCCTTCTTGATCGATTGTGCTATGACATCATGAAGTGTCAGATTATCATGAGCTTCGATGTATGGGACGATATCACCCGGATCATCTGCTGGTGTATTCGAAGGTTGAGCTTTAATATTGTCCAGGATTGTAGCGATCGGACGTGCTCCACCGGTAATAAATCTAGGCTGACCTTCGGAACCATAACCAGACTTCAATTCATTACGGAATTCATCGGAGAAAACACCGACACTATCCGTTTTGTCCATCCAATCCTGATCTGCACCTTGCCCAGCGAGAGAAGGATCAGCCGCAGCGCCGCCGAATGTTCTCCAGCCTTCACCAATAAAGAGTGCCTTCGGATTCACTGCTGCCGCGGCATCATAAGCATGCTGAACAGCATCAGCTGTCGCATCGCCCATCATATCCCAGCGCATTCCATCAATCTTATACTCTTCAAACCAGTATTTTACCGAATCAACCATCAGCTTCTCAGCCATTTTATGGTTGGTGGCTAAATTGTTGCCGAACCCCCCGATAAAGTTGCCGTTTGCATCTTGGAAGGCATAATAATTAGGTACGATGTCGTTTAAAAATTCTTTTTTAGCCATGTGAGTATACACTACGTCCAGAACGACACCCATTCCAGCTTCATGCACGGCATCAATCAAACCTTTTAATTCTTTAATCCGCTCTTCTGGATCGGCAGGATTCTGTGAATAAGCCCCGTCCGGAGAGAAATAGCTGTGAGGATCATACCCCCAGTTGTATTCATTGTTTTTTGCGGAATACTCTGGCTCTCTAGTCCCCATCTTCGTCTCATCCCCGTAATACCAAGCCATCACAGGAAGCAACTGAACATGCGTTACACCAAGAGATTTAATATAATCAAGTTTCTTTTCAAAAGCGCTATAAGAACCCCATCTTTCCCCACTCAGACTATCCTCGATCGATACATCTGACGTAAAATCTCTCACGTGGACTTCGTAGATGATGGCGTCCTCACGTTTTTCGTAGCCTTTTATATCAGCATACCCAAAGGTATCAGGGTTCGTCTGGCTTAAATCAACGATAGCCGCTTTGCCCACTGTATCCCCGCCGGCACCAGCAGCACCTGTGGTATCAACAGTGAATACCGCCATTGATTTAGCATAAGGATCAAGGACCTTATGGGTTACACCGTCATTCGTTACTTCGTATTGATAAAAGAAGCCCCTTACATCTGTTGCCGCTGTGCCTATCAAATCAGCTGGCTTCAGCTGGACTGACCAAACCCCTTGCTCGCCGAGTGTTAAAGCAACACTACCCACTTGCACGTTAGAGTCATTCTTATCGTAAAGATTTACAACGACTCCGCTTGCTTTAGGTGCCCATAATTTCAATGTGGCTGTTTTGTCAGCATTATACGTAGCTCCAAGATCGTCTCCTGTATAATTGTACATTTCATCAAGCATTCTCCAGCCACTTGCGGCGGAGACTGTTTTACCTGAATAAGTAACGCTAAGCGGAACTTTTTCCAAATCAAAAGCTTCTGTATCCACTTCGATTGAAGTTTTGCTTGTAAGGGTTACCGCAGTAATCGGGACTGCAGCACCCTCTTTATCCTTAACTGTAATTGCTGTCTTTAAGGCAGCTGGATCCAAACCGTCAGTCAGTGTGAAGCCGAGAAGGATTTTGCTCGTCGACAACACCTCTGCGGATACTAAGCCAATTGGTGTCTCTCCAAACGGAGAAACATAAACATTGTTGTCTCCTTCTTTAACCCATAGCTGATTGTATCGATCCAGCAGGCTAAAGGTTTTATTGTCACCGTCCTTATCACCGTTCGAAGGTTTCATCACAATAAAGCCGATTTTCTTCGCGTTCTCAATAAGTGGAACATCAACATATGCACCATAACGATCTGTTTGATCTGCCACAAAAGGAGTGGCACCAGACGGCCAATTTTCGGATGGGGCTACGACGTCATCCCACAGCCAAAGTCCGTATTGATCATGATTTGTATCAGCTCTGGTATAGTGAATTCGCACTGTATTAGGAGCAAGTGCAACTGGTTCATACGGTGTTACATCATTTGACCCTTGCTTGATCCAAATTTCATTCGTCTCAGGCGTGTTAATGGCAAAGAGTTTATCGCCTTCATCCTTAGCCTGAGTGACTCGGTTTACCACAAGGAACGAAATTTTCTTAGCTCCATCCTTCACTGGCACGTCAACATAAGCACCATAAGAATCAATTTGCCCTTCAGGAAATGGAGTTGCCCCTGTTGGCCAATTTGCGGAAGGGGATTGAACATCATCCCATGTCCATAATCCCTGATTTTCATAGTCACCAGCTGTCCGAGTGTAGTGAATACGGATGTGTCCAGCCGGAACAGGGGTAACCTCAACAGGTTCAGAAGGAATTTTATATTCGGCTGTCACACTGCCATCCAGTGGATTAAATTTAAAGGTAACCGGCAGATCTGAAGGAAGACTCAGATTATTAGCAGTTTCGGGATACAATTGATCCCCGGCTTCACCGTCTCCTGGAACAGAAACTTGGTAGGTGTAATCTCCCTTAGGAAGGGTAGCCACCGTACTGTAAACATCATCAAAATCAGGATCAGATAATGTAGTAAGTGCTTCTGCCGGCAGGTTTCCTGTCAATCTTGGTAGTTTAGCGGAAGCAATCGGTGTGTAATACGTGGAATCAGCTATTTTATGAGTCAAGTCATTATAATAAAAGGTTACGGCAGTCTCTGTTTCCAGCTTGATATGGATATTCTCCCCATCATTGGTCCCCTGAGGATTGGTGTAACTTGTGAATCCATAATTCTCATCCCATAAATCATTTAGAGTAACCTTGTAGTTATATTCTCCTGCTGGCAGAGTGCCTGTAAAAGAATATAGGCCATTATCTGAATAGGTCATTTGGGTAACTACTGATGTCTCATCCCAATCCTTACCCGGCGCTTCCGCACCTGTCGATGTAAATTTAGACTGCAGATCCCCAACCAATACAACCTTCGTCGTTGCTGCTTTAACATTAACAGGATGTAGTCCAAGACCAGAGAACACGAGAGCAATGATCATAAAGATCGCAAATGCCCTCTTCCCCCATAAAGTTATTTTCATTTTTGCAAAACCTCCCATAATTATGAATTCCCTTTTTGCAAGCGGATACATGATTTCACAAACCCCTCCAATTTATGAGATTATAAATCATGCATATTCCTTCTGAAGGTGAAGAAGGTCTATATGTAGGGCTCGTCAAGCCAAATCAACGCTGTCACCATCCTTTTATCAAAGTAAAAGCTTGATACATCATGTCAAAATTAGTGCAATCGTTTGCAAAAAGCTATGCACAAACACTAGTCCATAAAACCCGATCGTTAGTGCAACTGATTACAGCCTAAAAATACCCAATGAAAACGCTTGCTGTATTTTGATTTACATACTAATGCCGAATTTACGGTATTGTCAACCAGTATTTTCTAAAATAAAAGCTCAATTTAAAGCCGCAATAAAAACGAAACTTGTTCTTCCCTTCCTTTCAGCTAAGTTCTTGCATCCTTTAAGCCATACGTTTGCATTCAGCGAATGCTCTTTTCGCAAAATTCAGACCGCATTTATACATATTAAGATCAAAATTCCCGAATCATTCATACTTTTTTGGTGAAAAGCAACAATATTACATTGAAATTTCTTGTGTTCCTTCCAAAAGTAGCAATTTCCTCCTTTTGAATGACTTTATCTATTTACAATTTAGAACTCTTAGATTAATATTACTGTGTAAAGCAAACGGTTCCATAAGGAGGTTTCAATGACAGTTACCATTAAGGATGTGGCCAAGAAAGCGGGAGTATCTCCCTCCACGGTATCCCGGGTATTGTCCAACCATCCCAGAATCAGCCTGGAAACTTCCCGCAAAGTTAAAGCTATTATGGAGGATATGGGCTATACCCCTAACATGATGGCTAAGAGCTTGGTGTCGAAAACTACTAACAGCATCTGCTTCAGTCTTCCTAAACCTGCTGAAGAGCTGTTCTCTAATCTATTTTTTATGGAATTAATTCGCGGGATCGTTACACAAGCCAGCCGTTCCGGTTATGATGTGCTGATAAGTTCCGGAGCGAACGAGAAAGAAGAACTGGAAGCCGTTTCACGACTTCTGAAGGGTCGCCGTGTTGACGGCGTTATTCTGCTTTACTCTCGTACGGATGATGCCGTTATTGATTTTCTAGAGAGCAACGATTATCCATTCGTGCTTGTTGGCCGAAGTGATAAATATGAGAATATTTTATCAGTCGATAATGATAATGTGATGGCAGCGTACGATGCTACGAACCACCTCATTTCCATGGGGCATAAACGTATTGGCTTCGTAAGTGGACCACCTAATCTAATCGTTTCTCGTGACCGTCTCGCCGGATATCGTAAAGCATTGCAGAATAGCGGTTTAGAAATGCGGGATGAATGGATTGTAGAGGGTGAATTTCTACAGGATAGCGGCTACAGAGCGATGTCCTTTTTCATGAATTTGCCGAATCGACCCACTGCGCTGGTAGCGGTGGATGACATGGTATCGTTCGGAATTTTGCGTGGGTTGAACGAACTGAAATACAAGGTTCCAGACGATCTCGCCATTGTAAGCTTTAACAATATTCCATTATCTGAATTATCTAGTCCTCCGATCAGCAGTATTGATATAGGAATTTATCATCTTGGCTACACCGCATCACAAGTACTTATCCAAAATATCAAGAGTCCGGATAACGGTTCAGGTCATACTAACCGATTTGTTATTCCCCATCGTCTGATCGTGAGAGAGTCATCCATGCACTCTCTCGCAAAGCATGAAACCGAATGAATAAGTGAAGCGTTTATTCGCTTCATTTATTTTTTGAAAATCTGTACAAACGTTTGCGCTAAATCATACAATACTTAATGATCCAGTTCTTTATGGGTGATTTCTAGGATCTTAGGTTAGGATAAACTTACACATCTTAATCAAAGTTTAAACGGTTTAATAAGATTCTAATACGGCATCCGCTGGATCACGACGCTGTCAAAACTTTTAGGAGGTACTACAATGCCGGAAATTAAAGCCTGCTTGTTCGACTTGGACGGAGTAATCGTCGATACAGCAAAATACCATTATATCGCTTGGAAAGAGCTTGCAGATGGTCTGGGATTTCTTTTCACAGAACAAGATAACGAACGCCTTAAGGGAGTCAGCAGAACGGCTTCACTAAATATTTTGCTGGAAATCGGCGGACTAACGATTGATGAAGAAGAGAAAGCTAAGCTTGCGGAACAGAAAAATAATCGGTATGTCGAATATATTGCGAAAATGGACAGTTCTGAGATTCTCCCAGGTGCGCTTGATTTCCTAAAAGAGTGCCGCGCGAATGGCATCAAAGTCGCTCTCGGTTCTGCCAGTAAAAATGCAATGACGATCTTGAATAATACCGGATTAACCCCTTACTTTGATGCAATCATCGATGGAACTCACACTAGTGCTGCTAAACCAGATCCGGAAGTGTTCCTGTTAGGAGCCAAAGCACTGGATGCCGCACCTGAACATTGTGTAGTCTTCGAAGATGCAGAAGCGGGAATTGAGGCCGCTACCCGGGCCGGTATGTTCAGTGTTGGCATTGGTTCGCCGGAAACCCTCAGTGCAGCGAATATTGTGGTTCCATCGCTCGCTCATATGAGTGTGTCCGTGCTCAAAGAATCTTTTGCATAAATATAGTGAACATAATGAACTCAAATAGTACTGATTTGAGTTGTTATGGACATTCCTACCAGAGATTAAATGAACTAATAATTAATCGTTAACTTTCTGGTGATGAAGTGACGGAGAGGAATTTTGGAACTGTAGAAGCTTAGCGTTCGCCTTTATAATCAGATTTCATCCGCAAAATGTGGTTTAAATATAGAAATCTGATTATAACAGCGATCGAAAGTCCAAAGATTCATCGCAGTCACTTTTATATCACTGGAAGTTTAACAAAAGATTTGTTCATTTTATATATCCCCCTAACATATTTAAAGGAGCGGTTATCGTGAAACAATATTTAACAATTGATGAATGGTCCATTATTGAGGAATCCTTTGATCCACAGACGCAAGAAATTTCTGAAAGCGTATTTAGTCTTGGTAACGGATTTATGGGTGGCCGGGCCAATTTCGAAGAGCAATATAGCGGCAACAGCCTGCAAGGCAGCTACATGGCTGGCGTCTACTACCCTGACAAAACACGTGTCGGCTGGTGGAAAAACGGCTATCCTGAATATTTTGCCAAAGTACTTAACAGCACGAACTGGATCGGTATTAACATTGATATCGAGGGTACCCCCCTTGACCTGGCAAAGTGCACCGTTTCCGAATTCCGCCGTGTACTTAATATGAAAGAAGGAACGCTCTCCCGTAGCTTCACTGCCACTCTCGAAGATGGTAAGGAAGTTAAAGTAGAAAGTATCCGGTTCGTAAGCATGACTCGTCAAGAAATCGGCGCGATTCGCTATTCCATCATTCCTGTCAATTTCTCAGGCAAGATTACGATTACTCCTTATCTTGATGGTGATGTGAAGAACAAGGATTCCAACTATGACGAGAAATTCTGGAATGAAGTTGAGAAACAAGCGGGACCTGATCATGGACATCTCACTCTAAAGACTAAGAAACTCGACTTCCATGTCACCTCTGCTATGGCTTTTGATATCCTTGTCAATGGTGAGAAGGTAACTGCCGAAGCCGAAGTCATCGAACAAGAGAAATATGTAGCCAGCAAACTGGACGTAACCGCACAAGCGGGCAATCAAATCGTCATTTATAAATATGTAGCCAATGTTACTTCTCGGAATCACGGTCTGGGACAATTGGTCGACGCCGCCCAAACTGCTCTGCAAGCTGCTAAGGAAGCCGGGTTTGTAACTCTTTTGACCGAACAAATTGAAGCTTGGAGAGAAAAATGGAAAGAAAGCGACATCATCATTGAAGGTGACGTTTCGGCTCAGCAAGCGATTCGCTTTAATATTTTCCAACTCAATCAAACCTATAATGGTGAAGATGACCGCCTGAACATTGGCCCTAAAGGCTTTACCGGTGAAAAATACGGCGGCAGCACTTACTGGGATACAGAGGCGTATTGCGTTCCCTTCTATCTCAGTACGGCGGACTCCTCCATTGCCCGCAATTTGTTGATCTACCGTTACAAGCACTTAGAGAAAGCTAAAGAAAATGCCCGTAAGCTTGGATTCAAAAAAGGTGCGCTATACCCAATGGTTACTATGAACGGTGAAGAATGCCACAACGAGTGGGAAATTACATTTGAAGAAATTCACCGGAATGGTGCCATTGCCTACGCCATTTACAACTATGTGAACTACACCGGAGACAAAGCTTATCTGGGACAATATGGCCTTGAAGTTCTCGTGGAAATCTCCCGCTTCTGGGAAGAACGTGTTCACTATGCATCACGAAAAGACAAATACGTAATGCTCGGCGTAACGGGCCCGAATGAATATGAGAATAACGTTAATAATAACTGGTATACGAACCGTATGGCTTCGTGGACTATGGAATACACCATGGAAGCACTGGCATACCTGCAAGAAAATGAGCCTACTCGTTATGCTGAGCTAGTTGACAAACTAGGGCTGCAAGAGAGCGAAACTACAAAATGGAAAGACATCATTGCTAAGATGTATTATCCTGCGGATGAAGAGCTGGGTATCTTCTTACAACAAGATGGCTTCCTGGACAAAGAGATCATTCAAGTCAAAGATCTGGAACGTGAGCATCTGCCACTTAACCAAAAATGGTCATGGGACCGTATCCTGCGATCTTGCTTCATTAAACAAGCAGACGTTCTTCAGGGATTATATTTCCTGGGTGACCGTTACGATCTCGATACCAAAAAACGTAACTTCGACTTTTATGAACCGATCACTGTTCATGAGTCCTCCCTTTCCCCTTGTATCCACTCCATTCTAGCCAGTGAGCTGGGATATAAGGATAAGGCCTATGAAATGTACTTGCGTACTTCAAGACTGGATCTTGATAACTATAACAATGATACAGAAGACGGCTTGCACAGCACTAGCATGGCTGGTACTTGGATGTCAATCGTACATGGTTTCGGCGGACTCCGCGTGCATGACGGCAGACTGACACTGAGCCCATCTAACCCAGGTCACTGGACCGCTTACTCTTTTAAAATCATGTTCCGCGGCTCCCGTCTGAAAGTAAGCGTTACGGATGCACAAGTTACTGTTACGAATGAAACTGATATCCCTGCTTCTATTACTATCTACGACAAAGAATATACCGTAAACGGACTAAGCAGCATCACTGCTGATAGCAATTCCGTCACAGTATAAAACTTACACCCAAGAGATCCTTGAAGCTTAATGCTTTTGGGGTCTCTTTATTTTTTAGGAAGATAACTTATATAAGGAGTGATTTTGAATGAACAGAACCTTTTGGAAAGAAGCCGTTGTCTACCAAATCTATCCCCGCAGCTTTCAAGATAGCAATGGTGACGGGATTGGAGATCTGCAAGGAATCATTTCACGTCTGGATTATTTGCAAAAGCTAGGTGTCGACGTAGTTTGGCTGTCACCTGTATATAAATCACCAAATGACGATAACGGTTATGACATCAGCGATTATCAAGATATTATGGATGAGTTCGGCACATTGCAGGATTGGGAAGAATTACTGACTGGATTGCACGCCCGTGGCATAAAACTGATGATGGACCTTGTAATCAATCATTCCTCAGATGAGCATCCTTGGTTCGTAGAATCCCGTTCTTCAAAAGATAATCCATATCGCGATTACTACATTTGGCGTCCGGGTGGACCAGATGGTGAGCGCCCCAACAATTGGAGTTCTGTATTCAGCGGCCCGGCTTGGGAACTGGATGAAACCACTGGTGAATACTATCTGCATCTGTTTTCGCGCAAGCAACCGGATCTCAACTGGGAGAATCCGCAGCTGCGTGAGGAGTTATACAAGATGATCACCTTCTGGCTCGACAAGGGTGTGGATGGTCTACGAATGGATGTAATCAATATGATTTCCAAGGTGGAAGGTCTCCCTTCCTCTCATAGAGACGGCCTTGCTCCCGGGGAACTTGCTTGGGGTGGCGAATATTATATGAATGGACCACGTGTTCATGATTTTTTACATGAAATGAATGACAAAGTGTTATCCAACTATAACATTATGACTGTCGGCGAAACTCCTGGCGCTACAGTTGAAGATGCCATCCTTTACACGGACGAGGAACGCAAAGAGCTGCAAATGGTATTCCAGTTCGAGCATATGGATGTGGACTCGGGTCCTGACGGCAAATGGGACGTAGCCCCGTGGACGTTGTCGAAGCTGCGCGATATTCTTCATAAATGGCAAGTGGGTCTGGCGGATAAGGGTTGGAATAGTCTTTATCTTAACAATCATGACCAGCCACGTATGGTCTCAAGATTCGGGGATGACGGTAAGTATCGTGTGATCTCTGCCAAAATGCTCGCTACCTTACTGCACACGCTGAAAGGGACACCCTATATTTATCAAGGCGAAGAAATCGGGATGACTAATGTAAAGTTCACAGCCATTGAACATTATAAAGACATTGAAATCCTCAATATGTATCGCGAAAAGGTTACCGAAGGCGGCGCTGATCCTAACAGCGTGCTAAACGCTATTCATATCAAAGGCCGTGATAATGCGCGCACTCCGATGCAATGGGATGATTCTGCGAATGCCGGCTTTACTGAAGGGGAGCCGTGGCTCAAAGTTAATCCGAACTACAAGGAAATTAACGTGGAGCAGGCCCTGGCGGATTCGGATTCCATCTTCTATTATTACCAAAGGCTGCTTGCTTTGCGCAAAAAAAATCCGATCATGGCTTATGGCGAATACAAGCTACTTTTGCCAGAGCATGAGGATATTTATGCCTATACGCGTACTCTGGATGACGAGAAGTGGCTGGTGCTGCTCAATTTCAATGAGGTTCCACAGACTGTTGATCTTTCCGCAGAGCTAAGTAAGGCTACGGAACTTATTATTGGAAATTACCCTGATGATGCACCCACACGGGAATTATTACGACCTTATGAAGCAAG
Organism: Paenibacillus sp. FSL H7-0943; assembly: GCF_037963265.1. NCBI lineage: Bacteria > Bacillati > Bacillota > Bacilli > Caryophanales > Paenibacillaceae > Paenibacillus > Paenibacillus sp. FSL H7-0943. The sequence continues at coordinate 2,002,245 of NZ_CP150148.1, read as the reverse complement.
AGTGTATCGATTGAAAGACTAACTTTGTCTATCTTCCTGAGTTATACTATTTAGGATGATTTTTTATGAGATTATCCTTCTGCCTGCTACCTGTCATTAGAGAGCACGGAATAACAGGATTTTGCAAATGCAGCCTGATAGTATGAACTTAAAGGGAGATGACGGACTTGGAATGGCTTATCCGCATGAAAGAAGCTTTAGATTATATGGAGAGCAAGATGGAGGAATCTGTGACCATTGAAGAAATCGCCAAGGTTGCTTACTCCTCCCCCTTTCATTTCCAGCGCATGTTCAATATGCTTACCGGAATATCTATTAAAGACTATATCCGTAAGCGCAGATTAACTCTGGCTGCACAGGAGCTTGCTATTTCTAAAGTTAAAGTGCTGGATGTTGCACTGAAATACGGATATGACTCGCCCGAGTCGTTTGCCAAAGCATTCCGCAAGGCACATGGAATTACTCCTTCTGCTGCGCGGGAGTCAGGGGTACAGCTCAAGGCTTTCCCTAGACTCTCCTTCCATCTATCACTGAAGGGAGATAAAGAAATGGACTACAGAATTGAGAAAAGAGACGCCTTTAATGTTATCGGACTAGTAGAGGAAATGACAACGAAGGATGGGGAGAATCTGCGCCGCATCCCTCAGTTGTGGATAGAAGCTAATGAAAATGGTACGTCGGATAAGCTGATTGAGCTCGGTGAAGATAAGGATTTATTAGGCATCTGCTCTGACATGAACCATGATAAAGAAACCTTCTCCTATTGGATCGCTGTCGAAGCTACTCCAGAGACTGATGCACAGGGCTTTGCTTCTACAACAATTCCAGCTGCAAGTTGGGCTGTGTTCACCTCAGTAGGGCCGATGCCTGATGCGATCCAGCAGGTATGGGCACGCATTTTCCAGGAGTGGTTCCCTTCCACAGGCTACGAGCACACAGGCGGACCTGAGTTTGAGCTATATCTTCCAGGGAGACCAGACGCAGAGGACTATCGTTGTGAGATATGGATCCCTGTTACGAAAAAAGAATAGAACTAAAAAGACTATCGAAATCCCGATAGTCTTTTTTCTTGTGATTGCCTACTATTTCATTTTGAGAATTGGCATAGTCTTGGTATAATAAATAGATTATGTAGTTCTATAATGAATATTGTCATCCGAATTATCGGTGAAGGAGAATTTCATGTCTACTGTAAAAATATTTTCAGACAGCACTTCCGATTTACCTCAAAACTGGAAGGATACTTATGACATCGGCATCGTTCCTCTTTATGTTGTATTTGAAGAAGGTACCTACAAAGATGGTGAAGATATTACACCCGAGGAAGTGTATCGCCGTGTAGCCGCTAGTGGAGTATTGCCGAAAACGGCAGCACCTTCGCCAGCAGATTTCATTGCTGCATTTCAACCCGTGATTAGCAGCGGACAAGATATTGTATATATCAGTCTCTCCTCCTCACTATCCTCTACATATCAGAATGCACTTTTGGCTGCCGGGGAATTTCCTGAGGGACGCGTACAGGTTATAGATTCGCAAACCTTGTGCGGAGGCATTGCCCTCCTTGTTATGAAGGCTGTCAGAGCTGCTGAAAAGGGCCACTCTGCCGTAGAGATTGCAGCCATGCTGGAGCACAGCCGCAGCCTTGTGGAAACTGAATTCGTTGTGGATACGCTAGATTACTTATATATGGGTGGACGCTGTTCAGGCATGCAGAACTTCATCGGTAGTCTGCTCAAAATCCGTCCTGTTCTTAGACTGGTAGATGGGAGCATCATACCTACCAGCAAAATCCGTGGCAAAAAAGAAAAAGCTGTGGAACAAATGCTCCAGAACGCTTTGGTTCATGTCGATCGAATGGATAATGAGTTGCTCATCGTGGTCCATACCTTGGCGGAAGAAGATGCGCTCTATCTGGAGGCAGCACTACGAGAGAAAACTCAAGTTAATGAAATAGCAATCCTCCATGCGGGTTGTGTAATTGGCAGCCATTGTGGGCCGCATACTGTAGGTCTCATGTATATGCTTCAGGACTAATAACACACAAATCTCCGGCCATTGCTTCTTAAGCAAATGGACCGGAGATTTGTGTGTAACCCCCCTAGTTTGAAGTTACTTCCAGCTCTATATCTTCTGCTCTGCAAGGCAACATAAAACGAAACGTAGAACCTTGATTCTCTTCACTTTCTACAAAGATCGTCCCACCCATCAGCTCCACAAGCTGTTTACAAATCGCCAGTCCCAAGCCTGTGCCTCCATATTTACGGTTTATGGACGGATGCAGCTGTGAGAAAGATTGAAACAATAGATTGAGTTTGTTACCGGCAATTCCTACACCTGTATCCCGCACTGAAAACTCCAACAAAAATTCTTGTTCATCAGATAGTGGAATGTTCTTCACCGATAGGGTCACGCTCCCACGTTCCGTGAATTTCAGCGCATTGCCTACCAGATTCACGACAATCTGCCGCAAGCGGATCGGATCAGCAATGATTATGGTTGGAACGCTAGTATCCATCCACCAACGTAATGCCAGCTTCTTCTCTTCCGCTTTCGGTGCAAATAAATCAATGACGTCTGAGATCATCTCGCGGAGATCAAACTTCTCGGATTGTAGTGACATTTTACCTGCTTCCATTTTGCTGAAATCAAGAATGTCATTCAAGATCTGCAATAACGTATAACTACTGCTGCGTAAAATCTCGGCATAACCTCGCTGCTCTTCTCCAAGTTCAGTATCCAACAATAGATCAGCCATTCCGATCATCCCGTTCATCGGCGTCCGAATTTCATGGCTCATCATCATTAAGAAATCAGATTTGGCTTGCGCTGCCTGCTCTGCTGATTCTTTCGCACGAATGATTTCTCGCTCATTCGTAATATCACTGAAGGCAATAACCGCACCGGCGATCAGCCCTTCATCAATAAGAGGTGCTACCCGATAATTAACAAAAAAACTGGTGCCATCCTTACGCCAGAAGATCTCATCATCTTTCTTACGGATGATTCCATCCTCTATCGTAAGACTAATCTGGCAATCAGGTGTCGAATAACGCGAACCATCACCTTGGATATGATGGATATAATCCATAAGCTTCAAACCCATCAATTCTGTTGGTTGGTAGCCTAACATATCCGCTGCCTCACGGTTAATAAATAGAGCGCGCCCCGTTGTATCCAGCACAAAGATTCCCGCGGAGACGGAATTCAGAATGAGACTCGATTGTTGATCCTTCACAGCTACTATTGAGGTATCTTTGGAGCTGATCTCCACTTCGCCCGTGATAGGTAATTCAGTATCTAAGGTGTCCGCTAATTCATCTAGCCAGTCTTGTAACAATTTTGCATGTAAAAGAGCGCTTCCGTTAGCCACTTGAGTAATCGCGAATACCCCGGCGATCCCTTCTTCCGTTCTGATCGGTAATAGTTTAACGCCTACGCAATCTGAGCCTTTTTTGGGATTCTCTAAATCTTGTAGCTCAAAGCTTGAGGAGTTCCCCTGCAGAGCAGCCTCAAAACTAGCAATATTGCCAAGTTTTTTTCTCTTTGCTGATATCGGACTTGTATTTTGCAACTTCGCTTCTGCGCTCAAGCCTAGATGAAAAGTTCGATTGGTTCCTACGCAGCGACCTTGTCTATCCAGAACGAATATCAAATCAGGATGATGGTCATATAACGATTTATAAGCGCTCTCTTCCGAAAGCAACCGTCTCAGAATGGACGTCCAGTCTTTATCCACAGTTCACATCCCCTCAGGCTCTCTCATCCATTATCATTACCCCTAAACGAGCAATGTTCATCTAAAATTTAAAATATATTTCATATCTATTATATCAAAATTACGGAAATCAGTCGTAGATAAACGTCAAATTCCCCCTTTATAACCCAATCACGATGCTTTTTCATCGTTACAAAAGGGTTATAAAAGGGGGTGAATTCCGAATCTATTAGGCTATATCTTTATGTTCAATGTTGCGAATAGCCATATAGGCAATACCTGCTCCTAGCAAACCAAGTGAGATCGACACCGCCGCTAAATTACCTAAGCGAGCTTGATCAAATCCCCCAGAAATTAGGGAGGTAACTAACACAGCTGAGACGATGGTGGCAGGGACCGATTTTTTCTTCATTCCAAAGTACAATGGGATTAGAGCAATACCCGCTGCGTAAAAAGCGTTTGCGCCTAACTTAATCAGCTCTGAAGTGATTACATGAAGGGTCAGTTCACCCGGAATAAGCCCTGCAAAGGAATTGAATCCTACTAGGATAGCGCCGACTACAATATCTGCCACGATAATGGCCACAAATGTGAAGGCGAACACTATCAATATTTTCGCAGTCATCAGCTTTTTACGTGAGATAGGATACATGAAGAGAAGAGTAATGGTGTTGTTCTTATACTCATCAATCACCAGCTTGCTAATAATAACCGAAGCGAAAATAATATAAGCAGCCTTTACAAAAACGAACACGCCCTCAAACAACTCTGCATAAGAAGCAAATGACGGTTCGCTCTCATTTTGATCAACGAATAAAACCATAATCATAAACGCAAGAATCGCAAGATTGACGATTGCTGCACCTGTAAGAAGCGTTTTTAGCTTATTCTTCCGAATCTCCAAAGATATTAATTTAAGCAATGCCTTCACCCCCAATCAATTGCAGAAAATGATCTTCCAGCGTATGTTGTTTTTTGCTGATACTTTCAATTTCCACATCTGCTAGCACTAACGCCTTATTCAGATCACGTTGTGAGATTCCACCGTCATATATTCTAACTGTAATATGGTCCAGCACTTTGAAATTATTAAGCCCAAGCTTATGCTCCAACACATACACTGCTTTATTAATCTCATTCGTAACCACTTCGATATATTCAGTATTTTGGCCACGAATGGAATCCATCGCCACTTCTTCTACCAGAGCACCCTGCCGGATCACACCGATCGTATCAGCAATCTGCTCTATTTCCCCCAGAATATGACTAGATACAAGTAACGTCATTCCATATTCACGGCTAAGCATCCGGAACACTTCACGCATCTCCTTGATTCCCACAGGATCTAGCCCATTAATCGGCTCATCCAAAATGAGCAGCTCAGGTTTCGTCATGAAGGCTCTGGCAATACCCAGACGTTGCTTCATCCCAAGTGAAAATTGCTTCACCGGCTTTTTATCGACACCTGTGAGCTTTACCAGCTCCAGCGCTTCACCAATCGCTTGCGGATCATAATAGCCCATGTACTCTCCGTGCAAAATCAGATTTTCTTTGGCTGTCAATTTATCATAAAACACTGGATATTCAATGATGCAGCCCATCCGCTTCAGCATTTCGTAAGAATGCTCAGTCATTTTTTCATTAAAAAATTCAATTTCTCCACTCGTAGGTTTAACGAGGTTCGTGACCATTTTCATCACGGTAGTTTTGCCAGCACCATTGGGTCCAAGAAACCCGTAAATTTCACCTTGCTTAATATTCATATTCACATTGCTGACGACTTCTTTACCTTGATAGGTTTTCGTTAAATTTCTTGTCCGAAGTATTGTAGTCAATTCCGCGCTCCCCTTTGTTTTCGTCTCGTCTTCCTTAGTTCTTATTGTACACAGCAGAATTTTCTTTTTTATTACTCGTTTCTTACGAAAATCTTAAGCTGCGCACAATTCTATTCCTTAGAAGCGTAATCTGCGAAAAGTAAGGGTAAACACCGTTCTCACATACGGCTGACTAACCAGTGTAATCATTCCATTCATTTGCTCCGTTAATCTTTTGGTGATCGTCAGACCTAGACCGCTGCCTTGATAAGCCCGATTTCTTGAGTCTTCCAGCGTATACAGACGCTCAAATACTTTATCCTGGTGTACTTCACTGATGCCTTTTCCCCGGTCCCACACCTCTATGTATACTTTGTTCTCATCACTATAGAGCTTTAATCCTAATACGCCCCCAGCGTCGCCATAAGAAATTGCGTTCGACAACAGATTGGACAATATTCGATCAAGAGCCTCTTCATTTCCCATGAAGTAAACAGCCTCATCCGGAATCTCAATCTCCACCTCACTGCCCTTAGCGCTGAGGATATCATAGAAAGAAAGGATGTTGCGTCTGCATACTTCACCTGCCTCAACTCGTGAAAGCGCAATTTCCCGATCCCCTGATTTTAGCTTGGACAAATCAAAAAACTTGTTCATCAGCTGGATCACTTCATTGGCTTTTTGATGAATCATCTTCATCATTCGTTCCCGTTCCCCGGCCGGCAAATGCTCATCCTGTTGAATGGTCTCAATATAACCAAGCACAACCGTTAGCGGAGTCTTAAGATCATGAGAAATATTAGACAGCATATTACGCATGGATTTCTCCAGCCTAACGCGCTCAATGCTTCCTTTATGATTGATATCCAGCAGCCGGTTCAGGTCAATCAGCACGCTCTGCAGCTCCAAATTACCGCTGAACAGCAGCAATCTTTCATGTGAGCCTTCCTCCATAATGCTGCTTAACTTGTCATGCATATATCGCAAATCATTAGAAGCTTTACGCGAATTCTGATATTGCCACACAATGACGGCGAGTAAGAGCACAATGACAACACCTAGCACCGCTATCATTATAGCTGTTCTCCCAGCTTATACCCGATGCCCCATAACGTCTTAATGTATTCGGGATGGGAGGGATCGTCTTCTATTTTTTCACGCAATCTTCTCATATGTACATTAATGACGTTCTCATCCCCGAAATAATCATCCTCCCATACGCTCGCATAAATCTGCGCTTTGGTAAATACTCGGCCCGGATGCGTCACAAACAGCTTAAGAATATGAAATTCCTTCGACGTTAGCTTTACTTCTTCCCCGTTCTTCAACGCAGAGAAGTTATCTAAATCTACAGTCAATCGGCCAATGGAGATCATTTGCTTCACCGGAGCTTGATCTTCCACTTGGATACTGGGAGATGCATAACCTGCACGACGGATCGCTGCCTTCACCCTAGCCGCTAGCTCAATCATAGAAAAGGGCTTCGTAATATAATCATCCGCCCCAAAGCCTAACCCAAGCGCTTTATCTACATCACTGTCTTTAGCGGACATGATCAACACTGGAACCAGACTCCCCGCACGGATAGTCTGAAGAATGTCAGTCCCGCTTCGCTTCGGCAGCATAAGGTCTAACAGCACAAGATCAAATGGACCACCGGTCCGAAATGTTCTCTCCGCTACTTCACCGTCAAATACAGCTTCAATCTCATAACCTTCTTTTACCAAATAAGACCTGACCATTTCACTGATTGCTTCGTCGTCCTCAATCAGCAGCACACGCTGTGGCATGTCCAAACCTCCCCGTAGTCGAAAACCTCTTCGTTAAATTATACCAATTTCCCGGAGCTCTTACTATTTCGGTTTTTATTTCAGCTTTTATTTCAGTTTCATTAAAGGTAGCCCAGGTATTATGGCCTTAACAACTTACAAAATGAGGTGATGCTTCAATGTTGAACAAGAGAAGTAAGCAAGCCTGGAGCTTCAAACGAAAGCTGCTGATCGTGATGATCATTGTCCTCCTGCTTCTCGGCACAGTGATATATAGTCTGGCAGATCGTTACTTAATCGAACATGTCGAAGTCGTAGTTGCGGATGATGCAGCTACAACTAGCAGCTCAGGAGCTACAGCCGTTACAACTGCCGAAGTTAACGCAACCTCTGACGACTGGAATTACTCCAGCGATGATATTCAGATCCAGATCGACCAAGTGCAGACCGGTTCCGGTTCAGACCAGATCACTTATTTTGTCGCTGATATCGTCCTCAAGGAAGCGAGCAGCCTGCGCACTGCCTTTGCCGACAACAGCTTTGGAACAAACATCACTGAGGATACCTCGGACATTGCTTCCGCGAACCATGCGATTTTTGCCATCAACGGTGATTACTATGGCTTCCGCAATGACGGAGTGATTATCCGTAACGGCACGGTGTATCGTGATGATCCTGTGCGGGATGCAATGGCGCTGTTCGATGATGGGACAATGCAAACCTATAACGAGGAAGAGATTTCTTCCTCTGAACTGCTGGCGCAAGGGGCCACCGATACCCTTTCCTTTGGTCCGATTCTGATTCAGGACGGGGAGATTGCCAGTGATTTCAGCAATGTCAAAATCGATACCAACTTCGGCAACCATTCCATACAGAATGCGAATCCCCGCACCGCAGTTGGTATGATCGCACCAAACCATTATGTGTTTGTCGTAGTTGACGGGCGCAATGAAGGGTACAGCCGTGGGATGACCCTTACTGAGCTAGCCGATGTAATGTCCGACCTTGGTGCCACAGAAGCCTACAATCTGGACGGCGGTGGTTCATCCACTATGTACTTCATGGGACGGGTCGTAAATAATCCGCAGGGCAAAAACAAGGAGCGGGGCGTCAGCGACATTCTTTATATCAAGGAGGGTGCAACATCATGACTATACTGATCCCAGCCTATGAGCCAGATGAACGACTGCTCGATTTGATTTTACAGCTGCATAATTTCCAGCTCGAACCTATTGTTCTTGTGGATGACGGCAGCGGCCCGCACTACCGTGGAATCTTCGATATGGCAGAAGCATTCGGCTGCACTGTCCTAACCCATGAAGTCAACCTCGGAAAAGGACGTGCTCTGAAGACAGGGTTCCAGTATATTCAGGAGACTGGTCTGCCGGATTATGTAGTCTGCGCGGATAGCGACGGCCAACATCTGCCTTATGATATTAACCGGATCGTTGAATCTCTGCGGAACCAGACTACTCCGGGAATCGTACTCGGCAGCCGCCGGTTCACCGGAACCATTCCTCTGCGCAGCCGCTTCGGCAACTCTGTAACCCGGACGGTCTTTTCCTTAACTACAGGTACTAAGATTTATGATACACAAACTGGGCTGCGCGGCTACCCCCTATCAATGCTTGATTGGCTATGCCAGATTCCCGGCGAACGGTTTGAATATGAAATGAACATGCTGCTGACTGCCCATAAAGAGGGGTACACCATTACGGAAGAGTACATCGATACCGTCTATCTGGACGATAATAAATCATCCCATTTCCGGCCTCTGATGGACTCCTTCCGGATTTATCTGCCGATACTGATGTTCAGCACTTCTTCGCTGCTGTCAGCCCTGCTCGACTTCACACTCTTATTCCTGTTTCAGAGGCTCAGCCATAACCTATTCCTGTCCGTCGCGGCCGCGAGATTGTGCAGCTCTGTCTTTAACTATTCTATGAACCGAAAATACGTCTTCACAGGCGGCAAACGCTCCAAGATTCAGGCTTCGCTTCCCAAATATTTTGCGCTGGTGATCCTCGCATTGTTGTTCAACTATGGGCTACTCTATTTCTATAATGAAAAGCTGATTATTCCGCTTGTCGCCGCCAAGCTACTGACCGAGGCTTCAATCTTCCTTTTCAGCTATTGGGCGCAACGGAGGTTTGTCTATTGAGGGTTTGGGTAGTCTGGGGAAGGTTACGTTCTCTCGACTGCTTATGCTTGTGTGGTGAGCAATCGGGAATTTGTGGAGTACTAATTGGACACTTGTGGAGTACTAATCGGATACTTGTGGAGTACTATGGGTACCTATGGAATACTTTTCGAACACATATGGAGCTTCTATCGGGTACCTATTGGGCACCTATCGGACACAGATGACACTAATCGCAGTATTATTCCACTTTTGGTATGCTAACGGACCCCATAGCCGCTATTGGTAAGAAAGACACCACATATGAGCCTCTTTCTGTGGGATAGCGTCTGTGGGGTCCGAAACCCTGCTCAAAAGGCTGGAAATTTGCAAATAACGTCATCTGAGTCCGAATTCACCGAGAAGGATACCGTTGATAGAATTCGCATACAAAAAAGCTAGTGCTTCCTTCCAATAATGTATACAAAATCACATTATCTTCACTCAGAAATTCAGAACGTCATACACTCATCTTCTCTCCCATATACTTAAATGGAACAGTCCCGGACATTGTCGCGGAACCTTTGCAGCCTTGTCAGAATAGGTTGCAGCATAAGCCCAAGCTGGAGGGAGAGAAAGATTCATGCCAAGCGAAGAAATTAATGCGCTAGAGCGGGCCATTGCCGAGATTACGGAAATAGCCACTGGCTTCGGTTTAGATTTTTATCCCATGCGTTATGAAATATGCCCCGCAGATATTATTTATACATTCGGCGCTTATGGAATGCCTACACGATTTGGACACTGGAGTTTTGGAAAAACCTTTCATAAAATGAAATCCCAATACGATTTCGGACTGAGCAAAATATACGAGCTCGTTATTAACTCCAACCCTTGTTATGCCTTCCTGCTGGATGGAAATTCACTGATTCAGAATAAGCTGATCGTTGCCCATGTGCTAGCGCACTGTGATTTTTTCAAAAATAATATGCGTTTCTCCATGTCCAACCGAGATATGGTCGAGAGTATGTCAGCTACAGCAGATCGGATTGCCGGTTATTCTGTAACCTACGGTACTGATGCTGTGGAGAGCTTCATCGATTCAGTGCTGGCTATCCAGGAGCATATAGACCCCAGTCTGATCCAGCCACGCAAGCTGGGCAAAACTCACCTACTGGAAGCTAAGATGAAGGAGCTTAAAGATGCCCCTCCAGGCGGCACGAAATCATCCAATCCTTATGACGAATTATGGAATTTAGATAAAAGCAATACTGGGCCACAGGAAGCACCCTCTGGAAACCGTGCTTTCCCCCCTGAGCCAGAAAAAGATATGGTCTGGTTTATCCAGCAATATTCTACTGTTTTGGAGGATTGGCAACGCGATATCATGACGATGCTCCATGACGAAATGCTCTACTTCTGGCCGCAGATGGAGACGAAGATCATGAACGAAGGCTGGGCTTCCTACTGGCATCAGCGCATCGTTCGCGAACTAGATCTGACCGAAGAGGAAACAGTGGAATACGCAAAACTAAATTCATCCGTCGTGCAGCCCTCACGGCAAAGCCTGAATCCTTACTATCTGGGGCTGAAAATCTTTGAAGACATCGAACGCCGCTGGGACCGTGAGAAAATCTTTGAAGTACGTGAGTTGGAATCCGATACCTCCTTTATCCGCAGCTATCTGTCGAAGGAATTGGTGAACGACCTCGATCTTTATGTTTTTGAGAAAAAAGGCCCCGAATGGAAAATCACCGATAAAGCATGGGAAAATGTACGAGATCAACTGGTGCTCGCCCGGGTCAATGGCGGGTCTCCTTACTTGGTCATTGAGGACGCAGACTTCGAGAAGAATGGTGAATTATTTATAACTCATCGCTATGAAAGCATCGAGCTGGATCTGAAGTATCTGGAGCGCACACTCCCTCACATCTACTCTTTATGGGGGCGGACGGTTCATCTACAGACGGTTGTGGAAGACAAAAAGGCGCGTTTTTCATACGATGGCAAAAAGGTGCAGCGGAAGTTTATTTAAACTAAAAAAAGCGGCAGACCTAAACGGGTATTAACACCCTGGTCTGCCGCTTTTTGCTATGACTAAAATGAGGATTCAGATTCTTTTAACGACTTCGAGAAATATTTTGGAGCCTCAACAAATCCTTGTCGAGCATAAAATCTATGCGCATCAGTTCTTCTGGAATGACAATGAACCTGAATTTTATCACAGTTTCTTTTTCTAGCTAAATCAGCGCAATACTCCTCAAGCTTTCGTCCAATACCTTTGCTCCTAATGGCATTGCTCACCACAAGATAACTTATAATTGCAGTCTCTCCTACCAGACCTAATTGGGGTATGTAATGCATGGAAATACAAGCTACCACTTGATCATCTTCCTCAAAAACCAATAATTCCTCGTCCGGATGTAGGATTAGCTTTTCTATTTTTTCTTGCATGAACACTTCTGTATCCGGATATCCCAACTGTTCTAATAATTCCGCTATGTCTTTCCAGTCATCAGCTCTCGCTTCTCTAATCATCTGCTTCACTCCCTGTTATTTTCGAATTACCTTACTTATTGACTCTATTACACTACGGAAGATCATACTCGTCAAACATAAACTGATTAGATAAAAAAACACCCCAAAATTATCATTGGTTTCCATATGAGAGTTCCTAAAAAAGGAGACCCACAGCGGTAACACGTTGCGGACCTCCATCGACACCCTCATATCAACTTAATAACTGCACATGGCAAATGCTCAGGTGAACGTAACGTTAGGAAGTTTGAAAATGTAGGCGCGTAGCGTTCGCCTTTGTCAGCGACCTAAAGTCCAAACATTTCTGAAATTACAATTATCACCGCGCGGTCTTTGCCCTTATCGACTATTCAGTCAACTTTTTCACAGGAACGTAAATCTCCATCACTGTATCTGGCCGCGAATGGCAGCGCTCATCGTAAAACTCAAAATCCAGCTTAGTCTCGTCATAAACGTAACCACTGTCCTTAAACCACTCTTCGAAGATGTACTTCCAGCTGCTTTTTATGACTTGGGCAAACTCTATTTGCTCTGTATCCGTTGAAGTATCCACTGGAGGTGTTGTAAACACGGCATATTCGGCTTCTGGGACATCCATCGTCAACATATCAGCTTCTACCTTGGAGTAGTCCTCAACAATAACACCCAAAAGATAGGTGGCATTACCGTTATCTGAAGACGGAATACATAAACCAACTTCTCCGTGTTTAGGCGGGTTTAGTATTTTATACATTTTGGACTCCAGGTTTTCACCCTCATAATGGCTCCAAAAAGAAGCAATATCCTTAGTGTACATACTACCCGCAACATTAGTTTGGATACCATAACCTGCCACCTTAAAAGCAGGCTTACGAACAAAAACAGGATTCATAATATAACCTCCGATATCAAATATTGAATTTCCTTTACTAAACCCATCCATCCGCGCTGCATATTGTGTCGGACTATAACCAAAGGTTTTGCGAAAAGCTTTAGTAAAGCCACTTTGTGTTTCAAAACCATAGTCCAGCGCAATATCAATGATCTTTTTTCCAGCAAATAATTCAATTGAGGCTAAGGATAATTTTCGGCTCCGCACATACTCCATCACAGACATTTCTTTGCACAAGCTAAACACTCGGCAAAAATGATACACCGAATATCCGACCTCCGTCGCTATTTCTTCCACCGTTATATTTTCTTTGATATGAGCTTCTATATATTCAATACATTTTTCTATATCTTTACTGTAATTCAAGTGCAGCACCAGCCTTTCCCCGTACGGTGATTTCATTATATCAACTGCGCTGGAGATGGACTGTTCCTGTTTTGCTGAGCTGCATTATTGCCTGTATAAAAAAACAGAGCAGTGATCCTCCATTTACAAAAGGATCATAACTCTGCGTATTCTTAGTCACCATCATTTTGGGTAAGCCTCGAAGTAGACAACGCTGGATCCACGTAACTACTTACTCTTCAGTTCTGTTGCTCCCAACGACTGACTAAAGGACCCAGATGACGTTAATTGCAAAAATATCGCCTTTTGAGCGGAGTTTCGGACTCCAGTGCAGCTATTAGTCAAAAACGGCTCATATTTAGGGTTTTTCCTGCTAATAGCGACCATGGGGTCCGATAGCCTGCGAAATATGCTCAAAATCTACGTTTAGGGTCACCTGTGTCCTTTAGCAACTTCTTACGCACAACAGCCAAATTAGTCAGACGGGTTGCGGCGTTTAGATTAACATTAGGAGGGTAAAAGGAAGAAAATACAACATGGGAGGGCAAAAAAAGAGTGCTCCACAGCCATTTTCATGGCTTTTGGAACACCCCGCATAAATGAACTCTTTTTTAACGGTTAAGCAGACTTCCCACGTATTTCAGCAGCTCGTTGGCGCAAATTGGGCAGTAGTGATGTCCATCAATAAGTCTGGCGCATACCTCGTTAATTCGTTTGAGCTGACTTTCATCAGGTGTTTTGGACGAGGTGGTGATTTTGACAATATCTTTGAGATCTGTGAACAGCTTTTTCTCAATCGCTTCCCGCAGGCGGTCGTGGTTGTTGTACTCGAATTTCTTCCCTTTGCGTGAATACGCGGAAATCCGGATCAGGATCTCTTCACGGAACGCTTTTTTTGCATTCTCAGAGATTCCAATTTGCTCTTCAATCGAACGCATTAACCGCTCATCCGGCTCCATTTCCTCATCCGTCAGCGGATCACGAATTTTCGACCAATTGCAGAAAGCTTCGATATTATCTAGATAATTCTCAAAAAGTGTCTTCGCAGATTCCTCAAAGGAGTAGACAAATGCCTTTTGTACTTCGCTTTTCGCTAAAATATCATATTCCTTGCGGGCAATGGAGATGAAGTTCAAATAACGCTCCCGCTCCTCTTTTGTAATCGATGGATGCTGATCCAGGCCATCCTTTATCGCCCGCAGGACATCCAGTGCGTTCATGCACTGCAGATCTCCTTTGATCAGAGCGCTGGAAATGCGGTTGATAACATAACGCGGATCAATTCCGGACATGCCCTCATCTAAATACTCCGTTTGCATCTCTTTAAGATCGGCCTCTTTATAGCCTTCGACCTCTTCGCCATCGTACATCCGCAGCTTTTTGATCAGATCCATACCTTGTTTTTTGCTTTCTTTAAGACGGGTTAGGATAGAAAAAATAGCGGCGGCACGCAGCGCATGTGGTGCAATATGCACATGACTCATATCACTCTGGGCGATCAGCTTCGCGTAGATTTTTTCCTCTTCCGAAACTCTGAGGTTATACGGAACAGGCATAACAATCATACGGGATTGGAGCGCTTCATTCTTTTTATTAGAAATAAACGACTTATACTCGGTTTCATTTGTATGAGCAATTATCATTTCGTCCGCACTTATCAACGCGAAGCGGCCAGCCTTGAAATTGCCTTCTTGCGTCAGTGACAGCAGGTTCCATAAAAACTTTTCGTCGCATTTGAGCATTTCCTGAAATTCCATCAGCCCACGGTTAGCTTTGTTCAACTCACCATCAAAACGGTAGGCACGCGGATCAGATTCCGAACCAAATTCAGTAATGGTCGAAAAATCAATACTTCCTGTCAAATCGGCGATATCCTGAGACTTCGGATCAGATGGACTAAAAGTACCAATCCCTACCCGCTCTTCTTCTGACAAAATAACACGCGTCACCTTAACCTGCTCAATGTCACCAGCATAATCATTTCTTAGACGCATCTGGCAGGATGGGCACAAGTTGCCCTCAATACGTACACCAAGTTCCTTCTCAATCTCCGGACGGAGCTCCAGCGGGATCAAATGCAGCGGGTCCTCATGCATCGGGCAGCCTTCTATTGCGTATACCGCACCCGCATCTGTCCGCGAGTACTGTTCCAAACCACGTTTAAGCAGCGTGACCAGGGTCGATTTCCCCCCACTGACAGGTCCCATCAATAACAAAATCCGTTTGCGAACATCAAGCCGACGTGCTGCAGAGTGAAAATATTCCTCGACCAACTTTTCGACTGCACGATCAAGTCCAAAAATCTCCTGTTCAAAAAACTTATACCGTTTGCGTCCGTTTATGTCCTCTACGCCGTGCGACTTAATCATGTCATAAACGCGGGAGTGAGCGGTTTTTGCGGGAGAGGGGTCTTTTCTCAACAGTTCTATATACTGCTTGAAGGTGCCGCTCCACGCCAACCGGTCGTTCTCAGCCCGATACGAAGCTATACGCTCAAAAATGTCCATTGCTCGCTGCCTCCTCTTGCGCTCCTACTTGCTCTTCTACTTGCTCTCCTATAGCGTTAAAAAGTGTATTACATACCTATGCGGCAAGCGCGGAATAGTTGACCTCTTTTTTACTGTGCTATAATAGAGAATCAGAAAATGGCTGTAAAACCTTATTGGGAAACCCGAAAATAAAAGCCTACGGGAGTGACAAGATGGCGGTACGACATGAAACGGAGCTGTATGCTCCTTTGAAGATTTTTTTTGAAAAGCAGGGTTACAGCATCAAAGGTGAGGTTCGGACCTGCGATTTGGTGGGGATTCGGGAGGACATTGAGCATCCTCTGATTGTGGAGATGAAAAAATCATTCAATCTCGCCTTGCTGCTGCAAGGGGTAGAACGGTTGAAGCTCAGTCCTACCGTCTATCTCGCAGTGGAACGTGTCCGTGATAAAAAAGGAGCGGTGAACCAGCGCTGGGGCGAGCTTAGCGGATTATGCCGACGGCTCGGTCTTGGGCTGATCACTGTTATCTTTTATAAGACCAAAGCACCGCTGGTCGAGGTGCTCGTAGAGCCAGACGAGAAGCCGCCTGCGCAGCGCAGCAACAAGCGGCGGCGCGAACGCCTGCTCTATGAGTTCCGCGAGCGCAGCGGAGACTACAACACCGGCGGCAGCACGCGCGTCAAGCTCGTGACAGCCTACCGCGAGAAAGCGCTGCGTGTCGCGCTTTCTCTGCAAGCAGCGGAGGCGGACGCCGCCGAACAGGTTCCGGCGCTGAGCTCAGCGCCGGAGAGCCGTGCTGCCGGGGACGCGGCAGCACGGGAGGCAGCGGCGGCAGGCACGCGAAGCGGTGCCCCTAGCGCTGCCTCAAGCACGCTTCCAGCGGCCGTATTGGCCGCAGGAAGCGCTCCCCGCTCGGCCGGCATCACTCCGGCCGAGCTGCGGAAGCGTAGCGGCGTACCCACCGCCGCCGCTATGCTTCAGAACAACTACTACGGCTGGTTTCACCGGGTAAGCCGTGGGCGTTACACCCTAACCCCAGCCGGTCATGCGGCGCTGGTGGAATATGCCGCGATAACAAGCGGCGTACCCAATAACAGCAATCATCCCATTAATTAGCTAACCTAGCCGGGACAGTACTTCTATCGACTATTTCTTTTTAGTCGGGTCTTATTCTTTTAGCTCGGTTCTAATCATTTACTCAGACTTTAAACTTATTATTCTGATGCACACATAACATGTGTAAATAACGCCAAAAAGCATCCCAACTACGGGATGCTTTTTCGTATGACTAATCTTATTTAAATCCTATCTCTGTGCATTCCATGTTCTTAACTTACACTTAACATATTAGTATCTGGTGCGTACCACGCTCTTACTACACTCATATCACATTTAGATTACATTTTTAATACACTAGTATCTCATACGTGTCATGTCTTATTTCACTCATATCTCATGAGTATCTCATACGTACCACATTCAGATTGCATTCTTAACACACTAGAATCTCGTTCGTACCATGCTCTATCTTATACATACCACATTCGTATTACACGTGCATAACTCGCTCTTCCCACGTTCGTAAATCATTATCATCACATTAGTAACTCATTCGTACCACGTGCATAACTCGCTCTTACCACGTTCATATCTCTGCGTACCTCATCCGGCTCTAAGTGCCTGTACTTATTTAACTTATTTACACTCTCGAACACGAGCCTTATTTACTAATTACTATTTTCTCTACTCTTGCTTTAACAAGCTACTCTTGCTGAATCATTCAAAGCAAAATAAGCTTTAAAAACACCATTCCGAAAAAGGCACACTAAGTTATTAGGGAAATCCTCCCCAATATTCTTCGATTCACACGCTAAAAACCGCATTTTAGGGAAATCTTCCCTGATTTTCGCCAGATTTACCCTTAAAACGGGGAATCCCTTGATTTTTTAGAGAGAAATTCCCTAAACAGTCCATTTTAGAGTTCAAATCGACCATTTTTAGGGAGGATTTCCCTAATTAATCTCACATCACGAACTTCGTCTTGCCCGACTTGTAATTCTGTCCTTGTTTTAGCTCTAAAAGTGTCTTGTGTTTTCATCATGTCATTCATTTCAATCTTTCATTCCCAACTTTCATTCCACTACCTAACTCCGTGCTGTGAACTCCTTAACCGCTTCGCTCATCAGATTCATGCCAAGCAGCAGCTCATCCCTGCCGGGATGGCTAAAGTTAAGGCGAAGGTGATTGCTGACTCCATCTACACTACATAACGGACCTGGCAAAAAAGCCACTCCCTTACCTAGCGCACATTTGAGCAACGCCATAACATCCATTCCCTCTGGTGGTGCGACCCACAGGAACATGCCTCCTGATGGAAGGTCATAGGAGCTGCCCTTCCAAGCAGGCCGCTTGAGCAGTTCCACCATAAGCTTCAGACGGGTGTTATACTCTCGATTCAGCTGCGCGATATGCTCACGCAGATCAAACGCAGACACATCCAATAAATGATGCAGCAGCCGCTGATTTAATGCGCTCGACTGCCAATCGGCCATCTGCTTAGCCGCAGACATCATTCTGATCAAGACTCGGCTGCCTGCCGCCCAGCCCGTCCGCAGCGCAGGCGCAACGGTCTTGCTGAACGAACCGATATAAAGCACGTGTCCGCCATCGCTGATATTTTCCAGTGCATACAAAGACGGATATCTTTTAGCCTTGTGTTCACCCTGCTTCTGGAAGTGCAAATCCCCATAAGAATCATCTTCCACAATCAAGATGTTATATGCGATACATAAATCCAATACTGCGCGGCGTCTCTCCAAACTCCATAAAATGCCGCTTGGATTGGTAAAGCTAGGGGTTGCGAACAGCATTTTCGGCTTATGCAGCTCGATCTGGCTCCGCAAATGCTCCGGATCAAGCCCGTCCAAATCACCCTGTACAGGAATAATAACGGCCCCCTGCATCCGAAGAGTCTGCAAAAATCCTGGAGAGGTCGGATTTTCTACTAATACACGATCTCCTGGATCAATATACACCCGCGACAACAAATCAATGGCTTGCTGGCTACCCGTTGTTAGCAGAACTCCACCCTCAACAACATTTACCCCTTTTTCTTTAAGCCAATCCCCTGCGAGCCACTCCCGAAGCGGTCCGTACCCTGCAGGATCACCATATTGCAGTGCTCCCGCATCTGCTGAAATCACCGTAGATGCTGCTTCAGCAAGCAGTGACAATGGGAATAGTTCTTCCGCTGGTAATTCTTCAGCTAGCGATATCATGGAGCTTCTCCGTGTTTGGGTGCGGATACTAAGAAGCGATGACGACAACAATGTGTGTGCGCGAGCAGAAAATTCGTAAATCATGCGAAATCCCCCTTCCCTGTTACCAAGTAGAAACGGCTTCGTCATCCTCATCCAAGGATGGGATGGTTACCCATTCAACATGATATTCTTACTTCTACTCCAAGAATATTCCACCCCATACGTCATTATGTCGTAAAGCGTGGGTTAGGCGTAGATTTGCCTGTTTTGTCTTGAGAAGAGCGCGAATTTCTCAATCGCTTGTGCCCGGGTCGAAACATCGAGCTTTACATAGATTTTGCGCAAATAATTATCAATGGACCGACGGCTTACCGCAATTTCAAGCGCAATTTTATCGTAGGTAATCCCTTGAACGATTCGCTCCATGATAAACATCTCTGTCTCCGTCAGTTGCAAAACATCATCTAATCCTTTAAATGTCGAAATCGGCCAAGCTCCTTTTTCAATCCATTCCAACGGCATTGAAAGAAAACCCTCCCGTAAACCCAGGATCAGCTGTAAAAGCTGACGGGGAGAAGCTCCCTTCGAGAATATCCCGCTGGCTCCTAGTTCTACGAGGGGCTGAAGCAGTTCTCGCCCGTCTTCGTCTGTCATCACGACAAAATGTGAGTTTGGTGAGCTTTTTTTCATATTTAACAGCACACTCTCAATATTCCCCTCAGGCATATGATAATCTACTAGCACTAGCTCGGGATTTTTTTCCCTTACGATGGTAGCGCCTTCGTCCCAAGTGGAATACATTCCCAGAACCTTAAGCCCCTCTTCCTCTTCCAAAATCAATTTTGTCCCCAGCATACTTGTAGGATGACACCCCACAATGACCACCTGCCAAACCTTCATCATTAATGCCCTGACCCCCTGCTCTATATATAATCATCTAGAAAGGAAAGCGCCGCAGCGTTTCCGGTTAAAACGCAAGCAAGGCTGTATGATGACTTGTCTGTATAATCTCTAGCTGGTTACCTTGTGTACGTCTATCAGAATTCCAATCTATAGAAATTGTATCGCAGTAGTTTAATAGGATGCAATTACTTTTTCTAGTTTTCATACTCTCTTACATTTTTGCGAATCTTGTCAAAGTCTGATAGAATGGGGACTTGAAAAAATGACCAACCCGAGGTGATAAAATGCAACCGCTAGCGGAAACGTCCCCGGTACGCTCGCGCTCTACTACTGCGAGAAACGGCCCTTCCGTAAAATGGTTTTTACTGTTCTGGATTATGATGATCGGACTCGGCGTATATGCTGTATACAGCTACACGAACCATCTGAAGCAACAGGTGCTTACCGAACTTAGCACTCAGAGCCAGCAGCAGCTTACCGTTTTGAAGACCGACTATGAAGCAAAAATTGCCGTTCTCTCTGAAGAAGTGAAGGAATTGCAGAATACAGTGCAAAGCTTTAACGAACTATTAACCTTCACTAAAGATAATGCTAGTGCCAAGACAGATAACAGCAACAAGCTATATACGCAATTGAGTGAGGTAAGCAAACAGTTAGAAGCTTTGAAGAAAGAAATGGATCTGATCAAATGATGACGCCAGTCAAAAGAGTAAACCGCTTCTTCATGCTTCTAACTGCACCGTTCATAGGCTTGGTTATTTGTATGTCGTGGTATCGACCACCGCTACAGCTAGACCTTGATGTAGGACAATTCACACCAAGCGCTGGGCCAGTGAATGAAACAGCTTCCTTAAAAAAAGAGCTGACGCTGGCAGAGGCCTCCGCAGCTTACACCATTGATGCTGTCAGCGCTAGTGCCAAGCTATATAAAGAGACTACCACTACGATGAATAAGCTGGTCGAAACAGCACAGACTCAGGCGACCCGGCCTGAACTGATCTATAACCGCAGGATTTCAGCCAAGCTTGGTATACCTTCAGAGATCGTTACTAGCGACCGTATAAGAGTTGAGTTATATCGATTGAATCCAGGAAACTACAAAGCTTATGCGTTGAAAATCAAATTGAAGGACCCGACCGCTATGAAGATGAGCTTGGCGGAGACAGCCTCCGGTGCGGAAACTACTATGCATGCCGTACAGCGTAATGGTGCCATTGCTGGTATTAATGCGGGCGGCTTTGCAGATCAATCCGGAAAACGTTATCCCTTAAGCACAACTGTAGTGGATGGAAAGTATTTATACGGTTTTGAGCCCACGTACAAGGACCTAAGTTTTGTTGGGCTGAACAAATCCGGGCAATTAATCGGAGGGAAATTCTACAGTCGCGCACAATTAGATCAGCTAGATCCGGTATTCGGCGCCACCTTTGTGCCTGTCCTCCTTAAAAACAACATCAAAACACCCATACCCGAAAAGTGGAAAACATCCCCTAATCGGGCACCACGTACCGTGATCGGCAAATATAAAGATGATCAGATCCTGCTTTTTGTAGCGGATGGATATAATGAGTATGGCAGCTCTGGTGCACAGCTGGAGGAGATTCAGAACAAATTATCGAATATGGGTCTCGTAGATGCTTATAATTTAGATGGTGGTGGCTCTTCCTCATTGATCTTTAACGGAAGAGTTATCAATAAACCATCTGATGGAAATCTAAGAGCTGTGCCAACGAATTTTCTGTTTTTTAAATAATATAGTAAATTGTCTATGTAACATATCACATTTGCGTTTATTTTTATTAAATTGCAGGTTATAATCTTGATAACGAATACATTCGCTATTGGAGGTGCCAGTATGTCGTTCTCATTAACCTTTTGGATCGTAATGTTCGTATTTGTGTTATTTACGGTCGGCATCCTTACCTCATCTTACAACGACGACAAAACAAAAGGCCTATAAAGCCGATATGTCCCTGCAGCCACTTGGTGCGGGGGCATTTTTTGTATACATAAAAAAACTGCCCCCCAAGTAGAAGAGTTCTACGAAGAGGACAGTTTTTTATAAGCTCTTGGCTGTCAAAATTCAAAATATGTACTTCTTAGGCATGTCTTGGCAATTGAGTCATTTCCGAAAGGCATGCAGAACAAATATAACGATCTTTATATTCGCTTACACCATCCATCGATCCACAGAAAACACATTTTGGACGGTAACGCTCCAAGATGATATGGTCACCCTGTACCAAAATTTCAACCGGGTCGCCTTCATTCATCTGATACCTTTTACGCAGGGACTTAGGCAGAACAATTCTACCCAACTGATCCACTTTGCGAACTACACCAGCAGGTTTCATAACTAACGTACACCTCTCCTGTTCAAGAAAAATTATTTAGTAGCTACTACTTATTTCGGCTCTTTCAATATATTTCGTTACCTAATTGTCGAATCCTGCTGAAAAAAATAAAAAATTTGTCTTTTTTTAAATAAGATTAGGGAAATCCAATTGTCGAAGCGCCTCGTACACAATAATTGCTGCCGAATTGGATAAATTCAGAGATCTCACAGCATCACTCATTGGCATGCGTATTTTTGTTTCTTTACCTGCTTCTAGAATCTCTGCAGAAAGCCCCTTCGTTTCCTTACCAAAAACAAAAAAATCGCCATCTTGGAACTTAAAGTCGCTGTATCTTTTCTCTGCTTTCGTCGTTGCGTAAAAGAAACGCCCCTCGCTATATTTCTCCAAAACCTCAGCAAAGGAGTCGTGATATTCAATAGTAACAGCATGCCAATAGTCTAATCCTGCTCTTTTTAATGTAGCATCGTCTGTACGGAATCCGAGTGGACGAACCAAGTGAAGATGAGTGCCGGTAGCGGCGCAAGTACGCGCAATGTTGCCAGTATTGGCCGGAATTTCCGGCTCGACTAATACGATATGGAGTGCCATTATATGGTTCCTTCCTCTCTAAAGGCTTAATAGCCAGATGTTTTACTCTAGTGCCTAACCATAGCTTCTCCAAACAAACTGAAAACCTTCCACCAAGAAGGCGGAAGGTTATAGATAGAATTCATTAACCTTGAGTTTGCCGGAAATGGTTCATGAAATCGGATAGTGCTTTTACACTTTCGTAAGGAACTGCATTATAGATGGAAGCACGCAAGCCCCCAACACTGCGATGACCCTTTAAGCCGACAAAACCTTCCAGTTCAGCAGCTTTGACAAACTGCTTTTCGAGTTCTTCTGATTGCATCCGGAAAGTAACGTTCATAATAGAGCGGCTGCCTTGTTCTGCAACACCACGGTAGAAACCGTCACTTCCATCGATGTGATCATATAACAGACCCGATTTTTCAAGGTTCTTGGAATGGATGCCAGCTAAGCCGCCTTGCTCCTCAATCCATTTTAATACTTCGTTCACCATATATACAGAGAAAGATGGAGGTGTATTGTAAAGAGAGTTATTCTTATAATGAGTGCTGTAACGCATGATAGTAGGAATGTTAGAAGGTGATTCTGCAAGCAATTCTTCTTTCGCGATAACTACAGTCACGCCTGAAGGTCCAAGGTTCTTTTGTGCTCCGGCATAGATCATTCCGAATTGGTTCACATCGATTGGACGGCAAAGTATATCACTAGACATATCCGCGATTAAAGGAATCGAGCCTGCATCTGGAAATTCTGCATATTGCGTTCCTTCAATGGTCTCGTTGGAAGTAACATGAAGGTAAGCAGCATTCTCCGCAGCTTTGATCGAACTTAATTCAGGTATAGCCAAGAATTTCTTATCTTCGGAAGAAGCAGCAACATGAGCGCCTCCTACCAATTTAGCTTCTTTATAAGCTTTATCTGCCCAGCTACCTGTCATTACATAGCTACCTACTTGGCCTTCGGAAATCAAGTTCATAGGGATCATTGCAAACTGTGTGCTTGCTCCGCCTTGTACGAACAATACCTTATAGCCCTTCGGATTGCCGAGGAGCGAAAGCAGACGTTCCTGCGCTTCATTATGCACGGATTCGTAAATTGCACCACGGTGCGACATCTCCATGATAGACATTCCACTTTCCCGGAAATCAACAAACTCCGCTTGTGCGCGTTCCAGTACCGTAAGCGGCAATGCTGCCGGTCCGGCATTAAAATTGTATGCTCTCTTATTCAAAACTGCTCCCCACCCTTTCTCTCCTATCAATATGGATATGGTTATGATAGCAATATTCTCCCGCACCAGCAAGTATAATTATTCACATAAAAGGTTAAGACGGTACTCATTTCGCAGTGAAAAACCGGTAAGATCGGCGCCAGCTCTTGCTTTGACGCGGTAAAAGACTAATGTTCACAAATACTTCAGGAGAGACTACATGACCTTCTCCCCACAGGGCCATACGTTCTACTGGAAAGTTCCCACTCTCTCGCACGCCTGTTCCACTAGGCTTATGAACCAACTCCCAGGTGAACTCATTTTCCTGACCTTCCCAACCGCTCAACTTGCAATAAAAGGGTTTATCCGGTTCCTTTGACCAAGTAAGGGTATTCCCGGATACCTCTAGCAATTCTTTCGTATAGGAGGATTCTGGTTCTACTACCTTGAGTTCCCTCGGAAGACGCAGTTCGAAATCCTGCCCAATATTCAACCCATCGATTCCGATGAAGTTGTGAATATATTCCTCCGTAAGGAAAGGCTTTTGCCCTTTGTTATGCAGTTCATATGCAATTATTAATTGATCCCCCTGTAAAGAAATCGTTTTGGTTAGCTGCACAGCATATCCGTTGCTTTCCATTGGGTGGATCGTATATGTGACCGCATCATTCCCTGCTTCGATATCCTTACTAAAAGAGGTTAAGGGGAACTCCTCATTGAAACTGTATAATGGGGAAGTTCCTTTTTGTAATAATCCGACTCCGATTTTTGGAAACCAGCCTCCGATTGGTGCTTCATCATATCCAATTGCCCGGGAAATGCCAAACTCATTACAAAGTCCCTTGCCTCCAGTTCCTTCGCCTGGCTTCAAGCTTTCCGGCACACAAAACGTATGTTTCCCCTCTTCTAATGTCACCTGTGTAATAAATCCTGTCCAGTCAAAACGAGTGCCCTTATACTCTCCGATATCAGCGATATCGACAGTTAATATGCCATTTGACAGTCTGCAACCCATACCTAACGCGCCCTTTCGTTCATTGTTACAATGAATAAATATTCATTATTGAAAAAAACGTCTGCAGCCGCTATGAATAACGGTGCAGACGTCTTAAAATATCGTATAAAGCTACGCCAATGTCACTTCAATCAAGTGGCATTTCTCTGTCTGCAGAGAGAGCAACTCTTCACGCGGAATAATCGCACTTCCTGAGCCGCGCTGCAGCGTCACCTCGCTGCCATTCAGGGTAACAGCGTGTATTTGGTACTCCCCGTAGTTTAAGCTTCCTGTGGCTTTATAGACCACTTCAAACTCGCGATCCGCGAAGATTGTCTTAATAGAGGCCTTTCCCTCGGAATCAAACTGCTCTTTAACAAGCTTCGGTTCCAACAAAAGATCACCTAGCTTACCTTTTACACCAAATACTTCAGTAACCATAGTTAACAGCAGCCAGCTCGCTGATCCTGTTAAATACGTATACATCCCTCTGCCTTGCTCGTTAATATACTCAGGAATTCCTGGGTATATGCGGGCTTTTGCAAAGTCAGTACTTAAGCTATACAGAGATTCTAATACTTTATGTCCTTCTTTCACATATCCGCGTTTATACAACGCATTTCCATACATGATGGTCATGTGACTGAACATAGCACCGTTCTCTTTATGTCCAAAGGCAAAGCCAAAGGCGCGACCCAGATTCTGCTGGATGCCTCCGAAACGGGAATTAAGTCTGTACCCAATTTTGTCATCCAGTAGATTACGATCCACGGCGGCAATGATATGCGGAATTTGCTCTGGCGCAGCTGCATGACCCATCAGCGGGAATACTTGACCTGTAAGCGTCATTCGAACGCCTTCTGCGAATTCCCCTTCCACTTGTTCTCCATCATTATTATAATAACCGTTAAACCAGCCTCCACCTTGTTCACTTTCCACCCACTCATTGCGGCGCAAGTGATTAAAGATCCACTCTGCTTTTTGTTCCAGATCGTCCGCTACTGTCTCTATGTCGAGTGCTGCACGAATACCGCTAACTTTGTTCGGAGCGGCAGCATAATATTGATTAAGTCTTTCATGCTTGCCTGATACAGATTCATAATCCACTTGCTCACCAAGCGAATCTAGCAATAGTTTCATTTCTTCTGCCAATTCAACTGTCTCTTGCCCTTTAGAAGTCTTTAGCGTACGCAGCACACGAGAAATATCCAATAAGTTACTTGCGTAGAATGCTGTGAAAGCTACACTCTCACCCCGGTCTGCGCCCATATCAAGACCATCATTCCAGTCTGCGCCCTCCAGCAGGATATTATTGTGCTCTCCAACATTAAAGAACGGAACCAGATTTTGCAGCAGGATATGCTCCAGAATCGTACCTTTATAAACCTCACCAGAAGTTGTTCTGAGATCACTTCCTAGCGAGGTATCCCATGAAGTATCGCGTTCCTTACAGCGACTCATAAAGGTATCGCGGAAATACGTCTGTTCCTGCAATAAGAAATCAAGATCACCACTCTGATCCAGATATAACATAGTAGTTAAGAACGGCCAAGCTCCATGATCCATCCACACCCGCGGGATGTTGTTACGGTCGGCAATAAATTCACCAGGCTGTTGACCGATAATAGTGGCATTACTACCATCTATTCTTACCCCAGCGTAGTTGTTCAGCAGTAAGCTGCGCACTTCAGCCGGTTCCATAATAAGGAGTGCTAGACAATCCTGCCAAAGATCCCGCCAGCCACGTCCGCCTCTTCCATAATCATGATAAGGCAAGAAGGAGTTACCATAAAGTCTTCTCAGCACGGGTTGAATCGTAACCCATTTCATCCATTGGTCAGCATCTGAATCACCGGTATGAAATTCTACCATATTCACTTTATCTGCCCAGAAGGCTTTAGTTTCCTCAAGCAAATGATCAAAAGCTTCAGATGTACCATATTTGTTCATCAAAGCATCCACGTCTATTCTCTCATTATGGATCGCCATAACTACTATATAAGAATGGCTGTCACCAGGAGACAGAGTAAGCGTCTCATAACGAAGACCCCCGATAGCCTCATATCCCTCTCTTTGTACGCCTCCGCCCTTGCCAATCTGCGGCGTGTTGTTCAGGATAACAGCTTCTGGCCAATCCAGGCTTCCACCTTCTCCAATGAACTCCTCCTGCACCGGAAAGAACCCCGCAGGTTGACTGCCGTCACCCTCTGCACCAAATACTCCATAAGAAGTGTGATTGATGCGGTGTCCCCGCTCATCAAAGGAGAGGGCAGGCTGAACCTCAACACCATAGGGTGAAGTATAAATCCGGTTAAGCAAAGAGGTTACATGTCTATGATCGCGCAGATCATCCGCCGAACGCGCGTAGATCGGAACTACCGCTGTCGGTGTCAGCGTAGTAGCCTCTGCTGCTGTATTGGTCAACTTAACCTTCATTAATTCGATTTTATCATTACCACTTGGCACAAAGCTGGTGATTTCAGCTTTAACACCCATCTCTGCGTTACAACGCGTTACGCGTTGCCACAAGAAACCAGCCTCTAGTACCGCTTCATCAGTAGACGATGTATAAAAATCGGCATTTTGCTTAGCGGAGTTCCCCACTGCCGACCAAGCTCCCTTGCCGTCTACGTATACCCAGAAGTTGCGGGAAGCCCGCGAATTATGCAAATCTTCAACCGATAATGGCGGTGTCAAAAATGTATTATGACCTGTGGTAACCTGACCATGAAGTTTTGGAGTTACTGTCGACATCATTCCCCCTTCATTCACTAGAGGGAAATATAGAAAACTGCTGCGATCCGGTTGCTGAAGCCTGAATTCCCCATCATTTCCGGTGAATTCGAAGCCATGAATTTTATTACGATCCATTCTCTCCATCCTCTCATTTACACAACTACTTAAGCTTTAACCGCACCTGCCAATGCACCGTCAACGATATACTTTTGAATGAAGGTGTATAGGATGATAAGCGGTGCAGATACGATCATGATCCCGCACGCCAACATAGGCCAGTTGTTTCCGTATTGACCGCGGAATTCTTTAAGCCCGAAGGTGATTGGATAGTTTTCTGGACTCGGTAAATACATGACCGGCCCCACGAAGTCATTCCAGATACTAATAGCTGTTAGAATAACACCTGTAGCAATTACTGGTTTCATAAGTGGCATGATGATCTGGAACAAATAACGCATATATCCAGCACCATCCATACCTGCTGCTTCATCCATCTCCCGGCTAATTCCTTTGATGTAACCTACAAACATCATGAACACGATACCCGTTCCGCCTGTTTTAAGGAGAATGTAACCCAGCTTCGTGTCATAACCT
This sequence comes from Paenibacillus sp. FSL H7-0943, assembly GCF_037963265.1. Taxonomy (NCBI): domain Bacteria; kingdom Bacillati; phylum Bacillota; class Bacilli; order Caryophanales; family Paenibacillaceae; genus Paenibacillus; species Paenibacillus sp. FSL H7-0943. Next base: position 1,973,959 of record NZ_CP150148.1, on the reverse strand, counting down.
ACAAATCCTAGCTCCTGTTTCATGGTAAGCATCAGCTTGAACTGTGCGACCATTGGATTCGGCAGGAACTGAGACATCAAGAAGAACAAATAAATAAATCCGCTCCACTTCACATAATTTCTCGCCACCGGGAAGGCCCCGAATAACGAAACAATTAGGGTCAGCACTGTTGCTACGGCTGTATACAGCAGACTGTTTAAGAAATAATTAGAGAAATTCCCCTGTAGCCAAGCTTCTTTATAATTATCCCATTGAATACTTTTTACGAGACCGATAGGATCTAGCAGATATTCTGTAAAGGACTTGAATGAAATATTGATTACAAATAACAACGGCATGATATACAAAACAAGCAACACTGCAATCAGAATATAAGAGAGAGTTTTGGCGGTTTTGGAATCCTTCATTAATATTCCACCTCTCTCTTACGCATTTGTTTCACTGCAAATACTACAAACACCAGAATCATAAGGAACTGAACCACGGAAAGCGCGGAAGGAAGTCCCATCTGTAGAGAACCACGGAACGTCTCTTTATAAACGTCATATGCCATCGTTCTTGTGTTAAAGCGACCGTCCGTAGTTGCGAGAATAATATCAAAGGTGGACATCGCACCGATAATAGACAAAATAATGTTAATCGTAAAGGATGGAGCGATAAGTGGGAATGTGATATTTTTAAAAGATTGCCACTTCGTAGTTCCGTCTATATATCCAGCCTCATACAAATCTTTCGGTACGGATTGTAGTCCCGCAAGGAAAATCAACATCGAATATCCCATATACATCCAAATTTGCGTAAATATAATATAACCGAACGCATGAGTGAAGCTTCCAAAGAACATATCTTTATAACCGAACAAAGAATCATACAGTTGGTTAACCGGACCACTCAGCGGATCGAACATCATGCCCCATACCAGTGCAACTACCGCCACACCAAGCACAACCGGTAAAAAGAATACCGCGCGATAGAAATAATCGCCTTTCAGCTTCTGATTGATAACTACGGCCATAAGCAGACCGACACCGTTCTGTACAATGGTTACAATGACCATGAAATAAATAGTACGTATAATGGAATCCCAACGCTCGCCTGAATTTCCCGAGTAAAATACATCATAATAATTGTCAAGGCCTACGAAACTCATCTTGCTTCCAGGAACGTTAGTGATATCTGTAAATGAATAGATGACCGTCATCATAGATGGGCCAAAATAGAAAATTACATACAATGATAATGGAATCATTAGCAGCAGAAGCGGTATATATCGTTTAAAACCTTTCCCGAACGGATACATTTCTCTCACCTACCCAATCCTAATTCAATAAAATGATCGGGGCCTGCACAAAACAGACCCCGAAGCTGTAAAACATGTTTGGTGTACAGTATGTTGTAGATTCTTTTTTATTTATCGGGATAGCTACTTATTTAGGTGCTGCTGCTTCCCATTCTTTTTGTTGTACATCTGCAAGCTCTTTAGCGGTTTTAAACTCGCCGCCTGGTGCCAAATACTCAGTGTGAACGCCTTCAGCTGCAATGTGTTCACCAACGTTGTCACGGTTAATCATCATAATTTCATAAGCAAGCTCGAAATCTCCAGTCATGTATGGAGCAAGTTCTTTGTCAATAAAATCACTTTCAGTGGCAATATTGTCTTGTGTAGGCAAGAATCCTGCTGCTTTAACATATTCTGTGTAATTTTCTGGTTCAGAGAAGAATTCCAGCCATTTCAAAGCACCTTCTTTGTTCGGGCCTTTTTCTGCTGCATACCAAGTTACATCGTATTTACCGACAAGAGAATTATTCTTAGCAGCATCTTCTGTAGCTGGGATTGGGAAGTAACCAAATTTCACATCTGGATTTGCTGCCGCGATCGTAGGAGCATCCCAAGTTCCGTCAGCAATCATAGCTGCTTTTCCTGTTGCGAAAAACGAAGGTGCTGTTGCATAGTCGATACCCAAGAAACCGTCGATGATGTAGTTATCTTGAAGCGTCTTCATTTTCTCCAATACTTCTACAGCCTCAGCATCGTTAAATGCCGAAGTTCCCTTCCAAACGCCCTCAATCCATTGTTGTTGGTTGCCGCCACCCAGAATCTTAGCTTGCAAACCGAACACTGGCAGTTTCAATGGCCATACGTCTTTACCAGCCACTACGATTGGAACAATACTCTTAGCTTTCAATGTATCTAGAACACTAATGAACTCTGTCCAAGTTGTAGGTACAGTCAGACCGTTTTGTTCAAAAATTTCTTTATTATAGAAGAATCCTGACATTGCTACTTTACCGGTTGGGATTGCATACACTTTATCTTTATAAGTGCCGGCTTTAGCAATGTCATTCGCATTGTAGTTTTTAACGAAAGCTTCGTTGCTCAGATCAGCAATCAGTCCGGAATCAATCCATTGTTGCCAGTCTGGCACTTTCGCACCTGGTGTCCAATCTTTCGGGGACAATCTCATACCGGATAGATCGGCAAGAACATCTACGTCACCAGCTGTAATTCTTGCTCTTTGTGCTTGTTTGAATTCATCATCCGGACCCGTGGTTGTGTACTCCACTTTGTATTCCGGATATTTTTCTTCAAACTTTTTATTAATTTCTGTAATGACCTTGTTAATATTCTCTTGTTTCCAGTGTAAGATCTTAATCACTTTCTTATCACCAGATGCAGGCTTGTTTGTTCCGCTGCCCGGAGTAGCCTCACCATTCGCGTTGTTATTGCTGTTTCCACATGCTGCTAATGAGAGCACTAGCGCTGAGCTCAACAATACCGCAGAAAGCTTCTTTACCATTTTGTTACCCCCCAGATAATTTGTTATGACCCTTTTAACGAAACCACATGTTAATTTCTGAAAATCACGAAACAGTAAGGACGATATCACAGAAAGCGGTTTCGGTGTTTTTATTATTACATCGTTATTTGTCTTTGTAAAGTCTTTTTTCTTTGTTCGTTTTTGAACGTTTTTTGAACCAAATATTCAAAAAAACCTTTAAAACCAAGCATAATCCTAGTTTAAGAGTAAACATTCCATTGACTATAATCTTATTGAACTATAAAATAAGTAACGAAACTATTTCGTAAATCATAAATTCAAGTCATAAAAAATAGCCTTGAGTAGATTTTAAACATATATTACGGAACATTTTTCACTATAAGGGGGACTTAATTTGGCCTACAGCATCAAAGATATAGCGAAAATTGCTGGAGTTTCTGTTTCGACAGTATCCAAAATCATTAATAACTACAGTGATATTTCGGAAGATACCAAGACAAGGGTTCAACAAATTATAAAAGAAACTGGATATACCCCCTCCAATTCAGCTAAAACATTGGCTACGAAATCATCCAATCTAATCGGAGTGATTTTTGCCGGAATGCTGAATGTCGACTTTACCCACCCTTTTTTCATCGAGGTGCTAAATTCATTTAAAAAACAAATGGGACTACTAGGTTACGACCTTATCTTTTTTTCCAATGAAAAATTCCAAAGTGGCGATACTAACGATTATCTTGCCCGTTGCCAGCATTTTAATGTAGATGGGTGTGTGCTTCTATCCGGACAGGAGCTAGAAACCTCTATCAGCGAATTAGACAACAGTGCAATTCCGTGTATCGGCGTAGATTTAAAGCTGACCGGTGACAACTCTGGTTTTATCATGTCGGATAATTTCAAAATGTCCTCCAAAGTGGTGGAACACTTTTACTTACTGGGCTATCGAGAGCTTGGCTACATCGGCAGTTCCTCAGATTCAGACATCTCCAATATGCGCGAAAGTGGTTATCGCAAAGCTCTTGAAGATTTAGGACTGCCTATTAACGAGAATTGGTTCTTAAACGGAAGTAACTTCTTTGAGGCCAGCGGGTATGAGACGATGCGTAGAATGATTGAGAATGGAAATTTACCTAGAGCGATCTTCGCGGCGTCGGATCAGCTTGCTATAGGGGCGATGCGTGCCCTTAAAGAGGCTTCTATCGCCGTTCCTGAAACTGTCGCAATTATTGGCTGTGATGATATCGAGGCCTGCAATTATACAACCCCCCTACTGACTACCATCCGCCAAAATAAAGATAAGATCGGCCGCCTAGCAGCGCTAATGCTATATGATCTAATAAACAACCAATCCGGTACGAGTTCTTTCAGCGTGGAGCCCGAGCTTATCATTAGAGAGTCCTGCGGCGCTCCTGAACGGGGGCTAGTGTAGTCTTTCTTAGCATATAGTCATAGGGCACAGTAAAACCCATTACTTTTCCTGATTCATAAAAAAAGAAGCTGCCTCAAGTAGAATTCACTACTTTTGAGACAGCTTCTTTTATTATAAAGATTATAATAGCAGGAATCTTATAGATCGAAGTACAAGGCGTATTCATGTGGATGAACACGAATTGCAACCTCTTGTGCTTCAGAACGTTTCAGAGCAATATAGTTATCGATGAAGTCCTTAGTAAATACGTCGCCTTCTGTTAGGAACTCGTAATCAGCTTCCAAAGAATCAAGCGCTTCGCTCAGGCTGCCTGGAACGCTGCGGATTTTTTCTTTATCTGCATCAGACAATTCATAGATGTTCTTATCCAGAGGACCATAACCCAGTTCTTGCGGGTTAATCTTGTTCTTGATTCCGTCCAGACCTGCCATCAGCATTGCGGAGAATGCCAAGTAAGGGTTAGCTGTGGAATCCGGTGTGCGGAATTCGATACGACAGCCTTTTGGTGTCACAGCTGCTACCGGGATACGAACTGCTGCAGAACGATTTCCTTTGGAGTAAACCAAGTTAACCGGTGCTTCGTAGCCAGGAACCAGACGTTTAAAGGAGTTGGTGCTTGGGTTAGTCAAAGCGATCAATGCTGGTGCATGGTACAAAATACCACCGATATAATGAAGAGCCATTTCGCTCAAGTTAGCATAAGCGCCTTTTTCGTAGAACAAAGGAGTGTCTCCGTCAAAGATGGATTGATGCACGTGCATTCCGCTACCGTTATCACCGAACAGTGGTTTTGGCATGAAGGTTGCTACCTTGCCATACTGACGTGCAGTGTTTTGTACAATATATTTATAAGTCATGAGATTATCAGCAGTTTTCTTCAAGGTATCAAAACGGAAGTTAATTTCCGCTTGACCTGCAGTGGCTACTTCATGGTGATGACGTTCAATGCGTAGTCCAACTTCAGCAAGCAGACGGCACATTTCACTGCGGATATCCTGTTGGGAGTCAACTGGTGCTACAGGAACATATCCACCTTTAACGCCAACTTTAAATGCCAAGTTGCCGCCCTCTTCTTTACGACCCGTATTCCAAGCCGCTTCTTCAGAATCTACGAAGAATGAGGATCTGTTCATGCCACTTTCGTAACGAACATCGTCAAAGATAAAGAATTCTGATTCAGGCGCGAAGAATGCAGATGTACCTACTCCGCTTTTTTGCAGGAATTCTTCTGCTTTCACAGCAATACCGCGAGGATCGCGCTCATAACGTTCGCCATCAGGAGTGAAAATGTCGCACATCACGTTCAGCGTTGGATGAGCTGTAAACGGATCTATGAATACACTATTCGGATCAGGCATCATAACCATGTCTGATTCTTCAATACCACGGAAACCTTTGATGGAAGAACCGTCGAATGCTACCCCATTTACAAAAGTTTCATCTTCCACTTCAGAAGCTGGCAGAGAGATGTGGTGGGCACGACCACCTAAATCTACGAATCGAAAATCTACCCACTCGATATTGTTCTCTTTAATTGTTTGCAACACTTTTTCAACCGACATGAATTTTTCCTCCCCCAAGTTCCGAACATTAGGCCGCTCACAGTATGCAAATGTTCTTGTTTTAATTTTTTTGCTGTCGTAATTATAAATCTCATACCTAACATCGTCAATGCTTATGTCAGGTATTTCTTTCAGCAATGTAAGATATTCTAACGCTTTCGTGAAATCTGTTATTTTCGCATATTTTCATGTCACATTTATTTTATCCAACTCCAAAAAAACCCTCTTTTCCCACTAGGTCGCGGGTTAAGAGGGCTTCCGAGGAAGCTATTAGATTAAATTTTATAGAGCCGAAACCGTTTCTGGCGAAGTTGAAAACTTACGTCCAACAATTGGAGCCAGCTTTTCCAGATCCTTTAGCAGGTTATCAAACTGATCAGGAAATAACGATTGAACACCATCACCTGTCATGGAATTGTCCGGATCTGTGTGCATTTCAATAATTAGACCATTTGCGCCAGCAGCAACAGAAGCTTTGGCCATAGGCTCAACTAACTCACGACGACCGGTTCCGTGACTTGGGTCAGAGATTACTGGAAGATGGCTTAAGCTCTGTAGAACTGGAATAGCCGATAGATCCAGCGTATTACGAGTGTAGGTCTCAAATGTGCGAATACCGCGCTCACAGAGCATTACATCCTTATTACCGCCTGCCAAAATGTACTCCGCTGCATTGAGCAACTCATCGTAGGTCGCACTGAAGCCACGTTTTAGAAGAACAGGTCTGCCACAGGTCCCCAGCTTGCGCAGCAAATCAAAGTTCTGCATATTCCGTGTACCCACCTGCAGAATATCCGCATGCTCCGCACAGATATCAACATACTCTGGTGTCATAACCTCTGTAATGGTCAACAGCCCATGACGCTTTCCTGCTTCAGCCATCATAGTCAAACCTTCCACACCTACGCCTTGGAAGCTGTACGGTCCTGTACGGGGCTTAAACGCGCCTCCACGAAGTACCTGAGCACCAGACGCTTTAACAAGCCGGGCGATCTCATCAATCTGCTCTGGAGACTCAACGGCGCAAGGTCCGCCCATGATCACCAGGTTTTCTCCACCAATCTTCACACCCTTGATATCAATAATCGTATCCTCAGGATGGAAATCCCGGCTGGCCAGCTTGTAGGATTTGGAGATCTTCACGACGTTCTCTACACCCTTCATTTGCCGCAAATGCTCGGCGAGCTTAGGAGTGACGACTCCCACTAAACCTATCACCGTGTGATCTGCTCCTCTGGAGAGATGCACCTGCAAGCCTTCTTTTTCGATTACGGCAATTATATCTTTAACCTGCTCTTCCGGTGTTTGATTTGATGTAATGACGATCATATTTATAACTCCCTCTCTACATTTAAAATTTATAATAATTCCGCTAAATACTATCGTGCTACGACGCGTGTTCGCTTTTAAGCTTTTATGCTTTTAATCACTAAAGCAATTTTACCTCAAAAAACGATTATAGTCAATCTATATTCTAGATTCCTATGCCGGAAGCGTTCTTTCGATAAAAAAGAGCACTTAACCTCGACTGACGAAGTTAAGCGCTCTTGTTGCAGCGTTCATAATATATAAGTTCGAGCCTAGCCCATTACATTAAGTAGTACTTGCACTCTTATTCTTAACCGGTGGCAGCAGCTTCGCCATATTCACTGTACGTTTGATCTCCCACGTCTCCGGATTAGCCGAATCATACTGATCTAAGTAGTTAATCACTTCTTTGGTGATAGGTGTAGGTGTGGACGCGCCAGAAGTGACCCCGACGATATTTACACCCTCTAGCCATTCTGTTTGGAGTTCAGACACATCAGAAATACGATGGGCAGGAACCCCAGCGATTTCTTCCGACACCTGTGCCAGACGATTGGAGTTGTTGCTTCGCGGATCACCGACAACAATCACCAGATCACATTGCCCCGCTTGTTCCGCCACAGCCTCTTGACGTACTTGGGTAGCCATACATATCTCATTATGCACTTCAGCACCTGGGAAGGTCTCTAGAAGCTTTTTCATGATGTGTTTAATATCCCACTGGCTCATAGTAGTCTGATTCGTAATGACAATACGTGAAGAAGAGATGGATAACGTAGCAATCTCATCTTCTTTTTCAATCAGATGCACATGCTCAGGGGCAATACCCACAGCACCCTCCGGTTCCGGATGGCCTTTTTTGCCGATATAAATGACCTCATAACCATCATCTACTTTTTCCTGAATAAGATCATGGGTCTTCGTGACATCAGGACAGGTGGCGTCGACCGTAGTCAGACCCTTGTCCCTAGCCATCTTGCGCACCTCAGGAGAAACCCCGTGTGCAGTGAATATAACGGTCCCACTATCCACTTTATCCAGAATATCCAGACGATTATGTCCGTCCAAAGTAATAATGCCATCATCTTCGAACGAATTCGTGACATGACTGTTATGAACAATCATACCCAGTATATAAATCGGCCGGGGAAGATCGAGATTTTGCGCAGCCTGCCGTGCCATAACCATTGCATCGACAACTCCGTAACAATATCCCCGGGGAGAGATTTTAATGACTTCCATGAGTTCACCAGCTTTCTGCTTTCATTGACCTCTGTAATAGGACACTTCTAAATTATACCCTATTCCAGCGGCGGAGCAAAGAGAAGCGGTAACCAGATGACAAAAGTGGTACCCTCACCTTGGCGTGTAACAACCTCCACAGACCCACCATGCTCGTCAATAATCCACTTAGCAATGGATAAGCCAAGCCCAATCCCTTCCGTAATTCCACGCGATTCATCTGCACGATAGAAACGGTCAAAGATATATGGAACCTCATCTTTATCCATACCAATCCCTGTATCAGTAATCCGAATGCCAATCTGATTCTGATAGAAGAGGGTATCCAAACTCACGATGCCTGAAGGTGTGTACTTAAAGGCATTATCAATAAAAATAAAGAGCATTTGCTGTAGATAATCTTTATTCCCAACTATATATTTGCCATTTAAGACTGACATATCACCTGTAACCCACTCGGCTTGACGGGGCAGGAAAGAGGCGCGGCGCGCAATCTCATTCATCATCGGTTCCAGTGCCACGGGCTCTATATCAAAAGTACGTCCAGTATCCGCACGCGCGAGCGAGAGCATATCCGCTACCAAGCGGCTCATACGCTTAGACTCGTCTGCGATATCCTGCACCGATTCAAGCGATAGCTGGCGAATCTCAGCTTCACTCATCTTCCCTTCTCCGGGTTCCATCTCCCAAACCTTTTGCAGCAGATCAATATTTCCGCGAATCGTAGTGAGCGGTGTCCGAAGCTCGTGTGAAGCATCTGAAACGAAACGGCGCTGAGCCGCATACGAATCCTCCAGCTCTGTGTAGAACCCTTCCATACGCCCAAGCATACTATTAACGGTCTCAATAAGTCTTCCTATCTCGTCTGGCGGCCCATCGTATTCAATCCGCGAGCTTAAATCATTCCCCGTCTGAATCCCATTCGCAGCTTCAATTACTTTGCCGATTGGACTCATGGATTTGCGCGCAAGGAACAAGCCGAAGGTAAATGCCGCGATCAGAGTAGCAAAAGAACCTACGAGTAGTATATTTTTTAAACGCTCCAAGAGCTTGTCTTCCGAATTTGACGGTGTTGCCACCTGCAGAAGGGCCACAGGACTCTTATTCAAGTCATATATCGGTATCTGATAAACCATCAAATGATATCCGCCAAGCGTAGTCTGTTTGAACCCGTGAGCTTTATCAATATCTTCCAGTTTCGGAACATCGAATTGGATATCTAGATAATGCAAGTTCTCTGACTTTTGCAGGTTCTCATTATTATAGATATAGGTTTGCACCAAAATATTAGCTTCCTCCAGTTTGTTACCGAAGAAGGGGTTTATGCTCACACTTTGCAATGAACCGTCATACGCCCAGTTAGGATTGAGATTGGTTACAAGCTGCTCACCCTGTTTTTGTATACGATCCTTCAAGTCCCCATAAGTATTAAAATAAACAAAACCGTAAATTGCGGCTGATAAGGCCAGCAGCATAACGGCCAAAATCCCTGAATACCAAGCAGTCAGCCGCAATCTTATAGACATGTTAGTTGTCACCTCTTAGAATGTAACCGGCACCCCGGATCGTTTGAATGAGGCGTTTACCGCCATGCTCCTCCGTCTTTTGACGTAGCATAGCTATGTATACCTCAAGCACATTAGATTCACCGCTATAATCATAACCCCATATTTTATCCATGATCAGATCCCGTGAAAGCACACGTTTCGGATTTTGCATAAAAAGATGAAGCAGCTCAAATTCCTTCGCTGTTAGCTCCAGTCTTTTACCGGCGCGGGTAACCTCACGTGAATCCACATCCAGCGTAATATCTTCATAAGAAACCGCTTGCTCTCCACCTTCGTTTTGCTCACTCTTACGCCGAAGCAGCGCACGTACACGTGCAAGCAGTTCTTCCAGCGCGAAAGGTTTAACCAGATAATCGTCCGCACCCAGATCAAGCCCTTTTACACGGTGCTCAATTTCATCCTTCGCGGTAAGCATGAGAACAGGAACATTACTGCCTCCTTCCCGCAAGCGGCGACATACTTCAAAACCATCCACCTGAGGCATCATTACATCCAAAATTACCACATCCGGATCACTGCTCAAGATTGCCCGTAATCCATCCGCTCCATTCACCGCTGTTTTCACATCGTAACCTTCAAAAGCTAAACCTCTACGCAGCATAGAAATAATCTTTTCGTCATCATCAATAATTAGAATATTCGGTCGCATCAAGCAGCCCCCATTGTTCAGTTCTTTTTATATATTGTAGCAGTTTACATCACAATTAGACAAAAACGGAAGGGTCGCCCCTTCCGTGTGACTTACCGTCCGGTATTATTGCTGCTGACTTTGTTGTGTAGTCGTTGTATCAAAATCATTTTTGTTACCGATGGTAACTGAAAGATCCATGGTTTTACCGTCGCGCACAACATTTAATGTTACTTTGTCACCAACTTTTAACGTTTGAATGAAAGTAATCAGATCTTGGTTGGTTGCATACTTCGTTCCATTCGCACCGGTAATGATATCGTAAGGGCGCAGGTCAGCGGTATACGCTGGGGATTTATAGATGATGTCTGCAACCACAGAACCTTCTTTAATATCCGTACCCATTTGCTTAGCAACCTCATCTGTAATCGTCATAAGAGTTGCACCAATGAAAGGTACCGGCTCTTTCGGAATGGCTTGGTTGGCTTCCAGCTTATCTACGACTTCTTTAATCGTATTCACAGCGATTGCGAAACCAATACCTTGAGAATCCGTGCTGACGGCTACATTCATCCCAATTACCTGCCCATTCATGTTGAGCAACGGCCCACCTGAGTTACCCGGGTTGATAGAAGCGTCGGTTTGCAGCAGGTTTTTGTAATTACGTGTTCCACTGCCATCTTCTTCGTTAATATCAATACTGCGTCCTTTTGCACTAAGAACACCGGAAGTTACAGTATGATCAAAGCCTTGCGGGTTACCGATAGCAACCACTTCTGAACCTACCTTTATGCTATCCGAATCTCCCAGTGCTACTGTAGGGAAATCACTATCTCCTTCAATTTTAAGCACAGCCAAATCCAGATCTTTGCTAGAACCTAGCAGCTTCGCTTCATAAGGCTTGGTTACGCCATCCACGGTGACTTGGATTACATCGGCATTGTCAATTACGTGCTGGTTGGTCAAAATATAGCCGGATTTCTCATAAATGAAGCCTGTTCCAATTCCATAAGGGATAAGCTGTGATGAAGAATCAGATCCTGATTTGGAATCCTGTTCATTTTGGGAAGAACCATTTCCACTGTATTGATCCCCGAAGAAAAATTGTGAGAAGGGATCACTCAGATTCGGACTGGATGAGCTTCCATTACGCGAATTAGATTTAACTAGTGTCTCAATCTTAACAACTGCTGGTCCCACCGCATCAACAACACCTGTCACATCACGAGATCCAGTCACCAAGGATGTAGTAGAAGTAGAAGGCGCAACACCTGCACTCTCGCCCGTTGTCTTCGCCGTTCCATTCGTTCCGGAGCTAGCAACCGTTGTAGCTGTATCTCCCGTAAACCAGTTACCTCTGTCTGCCATATACATTGAGCCCGAGAGAACGACCATACCGGCTAGGAATGATACCAGCACTGTTTTTAACGAGCTTTTTGGTTTTTTATTATATTGCCAGCCGCCGCCACCTTCAGAACCGCCACCGCCATTTCCTCCGCGGCCACCACCATTGCCATCATAGCCAGTGGTGCGAAGCGATGTGTTATAAGGCAATGGCTTTACAGGCTGTGGAGGTGTAACCTCGACACGTTCTGGCTCCATCCGATTGTAGTGCTGTGCGCCACCGTCAGTGTTATTCTCGTCTTTGTTCAAAGATTTAAAAGGTCCGTAAGAATAGTAGTATGATGATGATCCTGCTTCAGATGAATTATTATTATTGCTGCTATTGTTATTATTGTCCCATTCCCGATCTGGTGCTGGTCCATTGTCGCGATTGAAGTTGTTTTTGTTATCGTCCATGTTTATCTTTCCTCCTGCTTCCTGTCGCCGTGACAAGGATTAATTTGTTTTCATGTTCTTATTTTGTACTTTAAACCTTAAGGTCACATTAAAAACAATTTAAGCGCAGATAAAAGATATAGGCAAATGGGAGGAGATTAGGCAGGAAAGTAAAAAAAGAAGCTCGGGCGCGAAAAACATCGCGGCCCGAGCTTCTAAAACCATTTCAAATAGTAATGCACCTTAGTCTACAAGTCCTACCCCTGAGCCCAGCCCTTCCGATGAGCGTAAATAGCCAACTGGGTACGGTCATCAAGCTCGCATTTCATCAACAGATTGCTGACATGCGTCTTCACTGTCTTGATGCTGATATGCAGCTCCTCACCGATATCCTTATTGGTCTTGCCCTCAGCTATAAGCAGCAGGACTTCCTTCTCACGCTCTGTTAAACCGGAGGAATCACCTTGCACGGTGCGCTGGCGAATACCACGGGTCAGCGCCTGTGACACATCACCCGTCATGACTGGCATGCCGCGGTAAGCCCCTTGCAATGCGTAGATTAACTCTTCTGCCGACACTGTTTTGAGCACATAGCTGACTGCACCAGCCTCTATAGCATCTACAACAAGATCATCCTCCAGGAAGCTGGTGAGGATCACGATTTTGAGGCCAGGAAATTCAGCCAGCACTGCTCTTGTGGTCTCGGCACCATTCATCACTGGCATCATCAAATCCATCAGCACGAGGTCAGGCAGACCTTCATGTCCACCAGCACGCAGCATCTCCAGCGCCTCTTGTCCATTCGCCGCCTCACCGATGACCTCGAATGTAGGCTCCAACATTAGATAAGTTTTGAGGCCCATCCGTACCATATCATGATCATCTACGAGCAACACTTTTATGACACTCATGCTCTACTCCTCCTCGTCCTGTGTATCTGTTCCTAACGATCTATTCTGCTCTAATTCTGGGTTCCCTTGAACAAACTTAGGAATATGTACACGGATCGTCGTTCCCGCACCCTTGCGGCTAATAATCTCCACTTGCCCACCCAGTTTCTCCGCCCGTTCGCGCATGGTGGTGAGACCGTAGGAGCCTTGTTTTTGCTGCACATGTTCAAAACCTTGACCGTCATCACTAATACTCAGCACAACTTGTCTTGATCCTTCACGAAGTGATAGACTGACCAGTCTAGCCCCGGCATGCTTCACAATATTCGCCATCGCCTCTTGAATAATTAGGAACAGCTGATGTTCGATTGCTTCCGATAACTCGCCCTGAAGTTCGAGCTCCTTCATTCCTTTTAAGCCATTCTGGCGGCAATAATCGGGAAACCATTTTTCCAGCGCCTCGAACAGATTTCGACCTTCCAGCTCCACCGGACGCAGTTGTGCAATTAATGCTCTCATTTGTTTTTGTGCCATCTGAGACATTGTAATCAACTGGTCCATGACCATTTGACCTTGAGCTTCATTGACCTTCAGCACTTTAGGCAGCGAAGAAGCCGACATATGGATGGCAAAAAGCTGTTGGCTCACCGTATCATGCAGATCCCGGGCCATACGCCTTCTTTCCTCCAACACCGCACTCTCCGCTGCCTGTTCCTTCTCAATAACCTCTTGTTCACCCAATCGCTGTAGCAGCTGCATCTTATTCTCGACCGTATCCATCATGACATTAAACTCGTGATACACTCGGGCAAAAGACTGATCGTCACTTTCTGGCATCCGTACGGACAGATTTCCTTTGGCGACCTGCAGCATATTCAGATCCAGATGATCAATCCGGCGCTGAATCCGCTGGCCTGCCATATAGCCGATAACTACAGTGAACAACACAATCCCGAGACATAAGTACAGCCACATCCGATAATCCTTCACTTCGATATAACCAAGGCAAGTGCCTGCATACATCAATCCTGCGCTTACCGCTCCAGTGAGCAAAAAGTAAAACAACAGCAACCATTTGGTATTACTGAAGATTGTCCCCATCTAACCCACCGTTTTAACTTTAATGTCACCTATAAATGCACTTACATTTATACGGACTTTTTTGCCTGCTTCTTTATAATAAGGAGTCTTGCACTGTACACTGCTCATAAAACCACTGCGAGACTGATCCAGAACTTCCATATCCCCGATAAAAGAACTGCTGTTCACCGAGATGCCAAGATCCATATCATTCGGAATGTACACTTTAATGTCGCCTATAAAAGCGGAAATATTAATCCTCGTTTCGCCATAAGCAATCTGTGCATTCGTCAGATCCAGTACGGTATCGCCGATAAACTGCGAGATATTCGTGTTCTTCAGTTGGAAATGCTCGCGCCCCATGTGGACATCTCCGATAAAAGCAGAGCGATTGGTCGATTCCTTTTGATTATTTGATTCATGGAATTCCTCATGCCATTTACCATGTCTATGAGCATGACGCTCATGACGTTCCTGACGTCTGCGCTCGTGTCGTTCCTGCTTCTCTTGCCAACGTGCTTCAGCGCTGGACTTATAAGATCCTGTTTCGTCCTCATCGTCTTCTTCATCTTTTTGAAGATAGTCCTTCCAGTCGCGTTGACCAGAAGCCTTGCCGAATTTTTGCTCAAATTGTTCATCAAGTGTGGAATCCAGTGGTTTGGGCGGCTCCACATCTAGTGAGCTTTTTCCTGAAGGAAAGTGATCTGGTGGTGACGATGGAGCTGGTGGCACAGGTGGTGGTACTGAACCCCGTGGTTTAAAAATCACATAAAGTCCGCCGCCAATCAACATAACTGGAATGAACATTTTGAAAAAATCCCCGGCTGAAATATCGAACCAATCTAAATTCCGTCCAAGGAAAAACACTCCGATCGCCAGAAAGAAAAAGCCGCCGATAGGTGAAGAACCTTTGGATTGTCCATCCCCTGTACCTAAAAGCCGGTTCATTCCCATTAGGATCAAAATTACCGGCCAATAATTCGAAATCAGGTAACCTAAGCTGAAATCAGTGTAACCTAATTGTCTCAGTAGAAACATAGCTCCAATCCCTATCAGGATCAGGCCGCCTAAAACCTGGCTGGTGAACCTTCTTTTCATCATTCATTTCCCCTTTAAAGTAGTGGAACGCTCTCTTCTTCAATCTTATAGCCTTAGTCTACAGGAATGAAGTACTGAGAAACAGCGGCGAGAGAAGGAACTTCCCCTCAGTCTCTAGACTGAGATGAATGGGATAAAATTCTATTTACTTCATTATATATGAAAAAAGACTGTCCCTCAGTAATTAACTGAATTGGACAGTCTCTTTTTTTCAGCAGTCTTCTGCTTCAGTCAGCGCATTATTGTTGCGGTTTCTGAGCTGGTTTAGAAGTATTTCCACTTTGCTTAGTAGCGCCGTCATTCTCAACAGCAAACTCAGCATTGTATTTTTCATTTGGTGTTTTGTAATTTTCTTGTACTTTAGATTTCTTGTTATTGGCCACGGAATTCACCTCCTTTTCTCTTATGCAGCATAGAATATGCTTACTAAGAGAACATCTCGGAAGAGGCAATTGCTTTGCCCCAGTCCGTATTATGGCAAGGTGATGTCACTATTATGCATGACCAAGTGAAAATAAGTTCAATCCCTTTAAATGGATTCTTCGAGCATGGATTGCGGTACTGCTTTGTAAGTCTCAATCGCTTGGCTCAGCTTCTTCAGCATGACTTCCGTACAAGTCCCGTTACCACGCTTAATGAGTTGAACTACAACTGATTTTTTGCCCCATTCCTTATACACCTGTTTCGTAGTAGCAAAATACAGATCAATCTTCCGCCCTTTAATAGCCGAGCCTGTATCAGCAACTATGGCATATCCATAGCCCGGTATATAAAGAATACTCCCCAGCGGCAAAACCTTAGGGTCCGCAGCAATGGTTGAGACTGTATTTTTGTCTCTGCGCACTTTTACCCCTGAATAGGTAATTCCATATTCGGGATGTTTAGATGTTTTACCTGTAGATTCATAACCTGCAGTATATCCAGTCGCCATCACTTTCATTGAAGTAATGATCTGGTCTTCCGCAGGTGCGGCTACAGGAATAGAATTTGGTAACTGTTTGGAAGATCCGCTGCCACCGTTTGTTTTAGTGGTTGGAGCTTTGGTGCTCTGCGGTGCCTTCGTCGCTGCTGGTTTATTTTTTGTTGTTGCAGGTAATACAGGTGCGACGGAATGCGCCTCGTTTGACATAAGTGTGGCACGGCCAGTCGTAAGAATGACCTTATCATCTGTAGTTCTCATAAACACAGAATTAGCCTTGGTATATTGCAACTCGTTCGATAGCGTTTTGTTAATACCCGTGTGCTGTAAAGTGTCTCCTGTCCCAATGGCCCCTACTGCCTGTTGCTTAGATTCTGGAATGATTCCAGCAGCGGTCAATAGCAAAACGATGGTGACAAAAAGACACCAAAACCTCTGAAATATGCCCATTTTGTTCATGTGAAAAACCTCCCCCTTATTAGCGAAGGTTTCCCGATTCACAAAATTTTATACATGAAGATCAGAAGTTGATCCTCATTGGCATATAACAGAGGTCTTATTTAGACGTAATTTTGGTGTTGTTAATTACAAGAAACTAGGAGATCACACGATCAGCAATTTCCTGAGACAAGAGCTCAATCACTTCTTGAAGCGGCTTAGCTCCAATGTCGCCTTCCCCGCGTTTACGGATGGAAACCGTCTGAGCGTTCATCTCATTCTCGCCAACTACGAACATGTATGGCAGTTTCTCAAGCTGAGCTTCGCGAATCTTATAACCCAGCTTCTCATTGCGGAGATCTGCTTCAGCAGAGATACCACGGCGACGCAGCTTGTCTGTAACTTCCTTGGCATAATCGTCGAACGCTGTCGATACAGGAATTACTTTAACCTGCTGTGGAGATAACCAAAGCGGCAGCGAGCCCGCAAAGTTCTCTAACAGGAAGGCAACAAAACGTTCCATTGTACCCAAGATTCCGCGGTGTAAAACGACTGGACGGTGTTTTTGACCATCATCGCCGATATATTCCAGTTCAAAACGTTCAGGCAGCAAGAAGTCGATTTGTACAGTAGACAGAGTCTCTTCTTTACCTAATACAGTCTTAATTTGCACATCAAGTTTAGGACCATAGAATGCAGCTTCGCCTTCTGCTTCGTAGAACGGCAGTCCAGCTTCCTCTACAACCTCACGCAACATCCGCTGTGCAGTTTCCCACATTTCGTCATTTGCATAATATTTCTCAGTATCCTTAGGATCACGATAGGACAACCGGAAACGGTAGTCATTAATACCAAAGTCACTGTATACCTGTTTAATCAATTCGATTACACGAATGAACTCGCCTTTAATTTGGTCCAGACGGCAGAAAATATGGGAGTCATTAAGAGTCATCGAGCGTACACGGTGTAAGCCAGTCAATGCGCCTGACATTTCATAACGGTGCTGGATACCAAGCTCAGCAATACGGATCGGCAGATCACGGTAGCTGTGCATCGAGCTCTTATAAATCATCATGTGATGCGGGCAGTTCATTGGACGAAGAACAAATTCTTCATTGTCGATAGTCATCTTAGGGAACATGTCCTCTTGATAGTGCTCCCAGTGTCCTGAAGTTTTGTACAGTTCAACATTACCCAGAACTGGTGTGTATACATGCTGATAGCCAAGACTTGCTTCCAGATCTACGATATAACGCTCCAGAATACTGCGCAATTTAGCACCCTTAGGCAACCAGATTGGCAAGCCTTGTCCTACCAATTGATTAAATGTAAAGATTTCAAGCTCTTTACCAAGCTTCCGGTGATCGCGTTTCTTCGCTTCTTCAAGCAGACGAAGATGCTCATCAAGCTGAGCTTTTTTAATCCAAGCTGTGCCGTATACGCGTTGAAGCATCTTATTCTTGCTGTCGCCGCGCCAGTAAGCACCGGCTACATTCATCAATTTAAAGACTTTGATCTTAGCAGTCGAAGGCACATGGGGTCCACGGCATAGGTCGAAGAATTCTCCTTGTTCATAGATAGAAATTACGCTATCTTCAGGCAATGCCTCGATCAATTCCAGCTTGTAAGGATCACCTAGCTCACCGAAAATTTCAAGTGCTTCCTTGCGGCTAACTTCTTTGCGCACGATCGGCAGGTTCTCCGAAATTATGCGGTCCATTTCCTTTTCGATTTTGAGCAAATCTTCAGGATTTAGAGGATGTTCCAGATCCATATCGTAGTAGAAGCCATCTTCAATGACCGGACCTACACCAAGCTTAACTTCTTTTGTTCCGAACAAACGTCTAACCGCTTGAGCCATCAAGTGAGCTGTACTGTGACGCATAACCTCCAGACCTTCAGGTGAATCCAAAGTTACGATCTCTACCAGTGCGCCCTCTTCAAGGGGAGTAGATAAATCGACAACGATACCGTTCAATTTCCCCGCTGCTGCATTTTTGCGCAGGCCACTGCTAATAGAAGCTGCTACATCATCAATACTGCTACCCTCTGCGTATTCACGGACAGAACCGTCCGGAAGCTTAATACTTACTGACATTGCTAATTCCTCCTTCATATAATTAAGCCTAAGGGCCCTTTAACCTTTGCGGAACAATAATATCCACGCACACAAAAAAACGCCCGTCCCGCAAAGGGACGAGCGATTACACCCGTGGTTCCACCCAAATTCGATTCTCTCTAGCCTCCCTTGAATCCTCAAGCGGAGTGAAGATTGAATCCTTCGTAAGCATGGAGTAACGACCATGAACCGGCAGCTCTTACTATCCCATTGCAGGGAATTCAAAACCGCAGCTACAAAGGGGTAAATCGAAAGCAGGATGCCGGAGGAAATTTCAGCCTAAGTTTCCTCTCTCTGAACGGTCCAGAACAATCAACTCATATCTTCGTCAATGCTGTTAACGTGAATTATGGAGTAATTATAAATCTGTCCTCTCTGACAGTCAAGTCAGAAAAGGGTCCAAAATGATAGAAGCGCAGGCAGAAGACACACATAAGGACTGTTTTTGCAGCCAATACATGGATGCTGAAACAGCCCTTCTATGGTTATTCCTCTCGCCGTTTTTTTTCAGGTAAGCGGCCTGCACGTTTCAAAGACTCACGCAACAAGTATTCGATATGTCCGTTTACGCTGCGAAATTCCTCTCCCGCCCATCGTTCCAGCGCCTCATGTAAATCCGGATCAATCCGCAGTGGAAAGCTTTTCTTGGCCGCCATGATGCACCGCCTTAGTACAACGAGCCGGCGTTAATGACCGGACTCGCTCCGCGCTCCGACACGATCGCAACCATCAGATTATTAATCATCGCCGCTTTGCGTTCCTCATCAAGCTCAACCACGCCACTCTCTTTAAGCTGTTTAATCGCCATATCGACCATGCCCACAGCGCCTTCAACAATGATTTGACGAGCGGACAGAATTGCAGATGCTTGCTGACGTTGCAACATTGTACTGGCAATCTCTGTGGAATAAGCCAAGTGTGTGAGCCGGGCTTCAATGACCTCTACACCAGATATCGACAAACGTTCTTGCAGCTCGGTTGCCAATTCTTTAGCAATCTCATCTGCATTGGCCCGCAGGGACATGCCCGATTCATTGAAGTTATCATACGGGTATTTACTGGCCACATGACGCAGCGCTGTTTCACTTTGAATTTCCACAAACGCCATATATTTATCTACATCAAAAAGCGCTTTTGCAGAGTTAATTACCTTAAATACGATAACTGCAGCAATTTCAATCGGATTACCTTCCACATCATTAACCTTCAGCTTGACACTGTTAAAGTTACGTACGCGGAGGGAAACCGTCTTGCGCAAACTGAACGGAATGACTGCAAACAAGCCACTTGTCACGATAGTCCCTACATATTGTCCGAAAAAGGTAACTACAACCGACTTATTGGGCTGCACAACCGTAACACTTGTACATAATACCCCAGCTACAACGAACAGAATGACTGGCACTGCGACATACTCTTGAACCGCACCATAAATTCCCCCAGCTAAACAAACTGCAATTAAGGCGAGAACCCAAAATCCACTGACAGGACGAAGCGTTTTCTCTTTCATAAAAGCACCCCCACTAGATATTCTTTTGATATGATTATGATATCACTTTTGGATAATAATGTGAATGGGTAAAAAGAAATAAAAAAATATTTTTATGTTCACATTTATATAAAGCTTCGTTAAAAGGCGTACTCCACACCAACCCTCGTTTGTGTAGTTAACCTTAGTTCAAAATGTTCGTATACTTCAGCTCTATCGGACACTGATGCTCTTATACGCCACATTTTCCGATTTCCCCTGTGCTATCGGACCCCACAGTCCCTATTGCACTAAAAACCAGCCTATATGGGGCTCTTTTCAAGGAATAGCGTCGCTGGGGTCCGAACCCCGACTCAAGAAGCGCTGAATTTGCAATTAAGGTCCACTGGGTCCGTACGCCTAGCGGATGATATAACAAGCGAAGATTCAGATGTGTTCTGCAATAAGGCTTACTAATGATCGTAATCCTAACCTTACAAAAAAACGCTTGATGCTCAGTAATCCACTTAAGGATTAACAAGCATCAAGCGTTGATTAATAATTAATATATATTAGTTCTGCATTACAAAATCATTATCAATCTTCGCATTAGGATCATCGAACACCCGCAGAATATCATAACGTGTATTCCGCTGTGCTGGAACTTTGCCTGCTTCGCGAATCAGCTGAGTAATCGACTCGATGTTTACCTTATAAGTCGCACCCGCTGAAGATACTACGTTCTCTTCAATCATTGTGCTGCCGAAATCGTTGCAGCCATATTGCAAGGAGAGCTTGCCGACCTCTGGCCCCATAGTGACCCAAGAAGATTGGAAGTTCTTAATATTATCCAACACAAGGCGGCTGATCGCTACCGTCTTCAGATATTCCTCAGGCGTTTGTCTGTCCAGCTTCAGGTTGGTATTGTCCGGCTGGAATGTCCATGAGATAAAGGCCAAGAAACCTTCAGAATCATATTTGTTGGCAATACACTCATCCTGAGCCTCACGTACACGTAGTAAGTGCAAAGCTCGTTCTTCCATACTTTCTCCAAGCCCAATCACCATTGTTGCTGTTGTATTCATACCCACTTTATGTGCTGTCTGCATTACATCCATCCACTCGCGCCACGAGCCTTTTAGCCGGCTGATTTTGCGGCGTGTACGGTCATCAAGAATTTCTGCGCCTCCGCCTGGCAAGGAATCCAGACCCGCAGCATGAATTTCACGAACCACTTGTTCCAGTGGTAATCCTGATACTTCTTTCATCTTCATAATCTCCGCAGGAGAGAAGGAGTGCATTGTAATCTCAGGGAAACGTTGCTTAATTCCGCGCAGTATATCTGTATAGTAGCTAAATGGAAGGTTAGGATTAGTTCCACCTTGCATAAGAATTTCTGTACCATTAACAGCAATCGTTTCAGCAATTTTTTGATAAATCGTTTCATCTGGCAGCACATAGCCTTCATCCGAGCCTGGTCTGCGGTAAAAAGCACAAAAACGGCAGTACACATCACATACATTCGTATAGTTAATATTACGGCCAATTACAAATGTGGCTAACGGGTCCGGATGCCAGCGTTCCATAATAGTGTTTGCAGCAGCACCCATTTTCTCAATTTCGTTGCTCTCGAATAGTCGGATGGTATCTTCCAATTGGAGACGGTCACCCCGCAGGGCTTTATCCAAAATAAGATCTATCGTACTCATCGTTCGCATCCTCCTTTTAAACCCTTAGGGATATGGTAGATTCACAAAATCACAAGAAAAATAACGTTGTCGTCCTTTAGAGATAACAACCGTTTCTCGTAGTAACATAAGGATAAAGTATAGTATGTAACTTATACCTTATATTTTAATAAATGAACAGTTCATTTCCTCATCGTATCACAATCTGAACAGCTTGAAAAACTTTTTACTTTCTTAGCAAGATACCATCCAGCAGAAAGAGTCCTTACATTGCTGCCTGCACCCGGTGAATCAAAATTCCTTGAGGCTGCCGGACACAGATGACGTTATTAGTTAGTATTTAGCCTTTGGAGCATAGTTATGGACTCCAGCCACGCTATTCCTTGACAAGAGACTCATGAAGGCTGGTTTTTAGCGCAATAGCTGCTGTGGAGTCCGTTAACATTCCAAATGTGTAATAATGCTGTGTCTAAGGTCAGCTGTGTCCAATAGCAAAAAGTCCAAAAAGAAGAGCTATCCCAGCAGCCAATTCCCGGCTTATGAGACAGCTCTATTTCATCCTGCGTCCAACACCAGCTCTAAATCAACGGTGAGATAGATCCTCGATATTTCCCAGCATTCGGTGCCGATCTGGGTTGCCGTTACTTTTACTTCGTTTCGATTTCCGCCCGCGCAGCCTCTAAAGCTTGACCAAGATCAGCAATTAGATCCTCCGCATGTTCAATACCGACCGAGAAGCGCAGCAATCGATCATCTACACCCACCGCATTCCGAATTTCCACAGGAATATCCGCATGCGTCTGTACTGCAGGATAGGTCATTAGCGATTCAACCCCGCCGAGGCTCTCCGCGAAGGCAATAAGCCGGATATGACGAAGCAGAGGTTCTACGTATCTGGCATCTTTTAATTTGAAAGAAAAAATTCCGGTATTGCCCGAGGACTGGCGATTCTGGATTTCATATCCCGGATGATCCGGCAGGCCTGGATGGAACACTTCCGCAATCGCCGGATGCTCTTGTAGATAGCGGGCAATTGCTAGCGCATTGCTCTCGTGCCGTTCCATACGCAGGGCCAGTGTCTTCATGCCTCTCATCAGCTGATAACTGTCTGTTGGCCCAAGCACAGCGCCAATAGAGTTATGTAGAATCGCTATTTCAGCGGATAATTCAGCTCCTTTAGATACAATAAGACCCGCAAGTACATCATTGTGTCCGCCCAAATATTTGGTAGCACTATGGACTACAATGTCCGCACCTAATTCCAGAGGACGCTGGAAAAATGGAGTCAGCAGTGTATTGTCTACAATTGTGAGCAGCCCATGATGACGGGCCCAAGTAGCAACGGCTGCAATATCCGTAACCATCATCAAAGGATTCGTTGGCGTTTCAATAAATATCGCCTTCGTATTTGGAAGACGTGAAGCCTCAAGCGCATCCAAATCATTCGTATCTACATAGGAAGCAGTGATTCCAAACTTGGACATAATTCGTTCCAACAAACGATAGGTCCCGCCGTAAAGATCCAGCGAAACGATCAAGTGATCGCCTTGCCCAAACAGGGTAAATATGGTTTGAATAGCTGCCATCCCAGAACTACAGGCAAAACCTGCATCACCAGACTCCAATTCCGCAGCCGCATTCTCTAGTACGGAACGGGTTGGACTTTTGGTACGGCTATAATCGAAACCTGTGCTCTGCCCAAGCTTCGGGTGACGGAATGCCGTAGCATTATAGATAGGGAAATTAATGGCTCCGGTAGCCGGATCTTCTTGTGAACCTATTTGTGCCAGTCTGCTTTCAATCCTAAGTTTGTCGTCCATGATAAATGCCTCCTAAATTGTAATGTAGCGCTGATCTTAATAAACAATCGGGTCGATATCGTAAGGTGTCTCTTGATATACATAGTAATTGAGCCAATTAGAGAATAATAAGTTGGCATGTGCACGCCACACTGCAGGAGGTGTTTGTTCTGGATCATCTTTAGGGAAATAGTGTTTCGGCAAGGCCATCTCCATGCCCCTCTCCAAATCACGATCATATTCCCATTTCAAGGATAATGGATCGTATTCGGAATGTCCGGTCACAAATATTTGTTTGCCGTCGGTCGTAGCTACTAGATACATACCAGCTTCTTCGGATTCCGCCAGAATCTGCAGATCTGGATTGCTCTCAATATCTTCGCGGGAGACATCGGTATGACGGGAATGCGGTACATGGAATACCTCGTCAAAGCCGCGCAGCAATTTAATGTTATTTTGATTAATCGTATGGGAGAATACTCCAAAACATTTTTCAGGCAAAGCCACTTTACGAACACCAAAATGATGATACAACCCTGCCTGTGCCGCCCAACAGATATGCATGGTCGAGGTCACATTATCCTTGCTCCATTCAAAAATCTCTTTTAGCTCTTCCCAATAGGATACTTCCTCAAACTCCATTTGCTCTACGGGTGCTCCTGTAACAATAAGACCATCCAAACGGCGGTGGCTGATCTCGTCAAAAGTTTTGTAAAAGCTTCTCAAATGCTCAGCAGAAGTATTCTTAGAAGTATGTGAGCGTGGATGCAGCAAGGTAACGTCAACCTGTAGCGGTGAATTTCCTATTAAACGCAGCAATTGAGTCTCCGTCGTTTCTTTAGTCGGCATGAGATTCAGAATAGCAATCCTTAGTGGACGGATATCCTGATGGAAAGCCAAACTATCATCCATCACAAAAATATTTTCACCGGATAGTATTTCTTTTGCTGGTAAACTGTCGGGAATTTTAATTGGCATTGTCTTTCCACTCCTTAACTGTATTTAGGTTATGATGTCACATCGCGGCTTTCTGAACAATAAAAAGACCTTTCTCGGAAAACGAGAAAGGTCATATCTACAGTCATATGCGCCTCTCTCATCTGCCAGAAACTTTTGGACGAGGTTTAGTCGTCAGCAAAGTTCCGCAAGAATTAGCACCGTGCGTTCACACGCCGGTTGCCGGGTTTCATAGGGCTAGTCCCTCCACCTGCTCTTGATAAGATTTAGCTGTATTCAATTAAATTTCTTTAAAATTTACTTTAAATCATGAACCTCCTTTTCGTCAAGTCCATACAATGCTGAAGTAGCCTCAAAGTAACAATAAATTTGCTTGAAAGAGGCATACTCCGTTGTTATACTAGACAAGTATTTCATACCTGAACGAAAAGAAGAGGTGAGAAGAAGAATGGAAGGCGACCCGAGCTCGCAATTAAGTGTACAGAATGAGCAACCACACAGGATAATCATCAGCTTGCCGGCGGCGGGAGCAGTTCTTCTTCATGCCCTCGAATCGTCATTCGGCCTCTTGTATTGATTGTAACGCCGGCCAAGCTGATTTTTTCTCTGTGCTTAATTAGCAGTCCCTGGTGAAGACCCGGGGATAGAAGGAGTGGAATCAGATGAAAATCCGGCTGGTGAATGCAGGGGTTTTTACACCTATTGATGAAATTGATGAAACATTGACACCCCCAACAGAAGGGTTCTATTGGATTGATGCAGATGTGGAGGATTTGGAGCTGCTTCAGCCCCTGTTCAACCTGCATGATCTCGCTGTTGAGGATTGCCTTAGTGAAGAGGATCAACGTCCAAAGATCGAAATATACGAAAGTCATTACTTTATTGTTGTAAACAGCATCCGCTTTGATGATGAGGAAATCTTCCTGCGGGCGCTCAATATATTCTTGGGCAGACATTATATTATTACTGTAACGAAACAAAAGATTCACGAGCTACGCGTCCTGAAGCCCATGTTATGGGAACAAGAGGTTAGCGAACCCGACCAATTCCTTTACCTGCTTATCGACCTTGTCGTAGATAATTATTTCTCCGTAGGTGACCGAATTGAAGCCCGGATTGAGAAGCTTGAAGAGGATATCCTAATGCATACCAAGAAATCTCATCTGAGTGAGATTATCGGTCTGCGAAGTGAGATCTTATGGTTAAAGAAGATGCTGGGACCACAGAAAGAGGTTATCAATACCCTGAATAAAAAAGACCTCCGTCTGATTGATGATCAGCTGCAGAAATACTTTAGCGACATTTATGAAAATGCAGTTAAAATATCCGAAACCTTTGAGACGTACCGCGATCTCATGGGCAACTTACGTGAGGCCTACCAATCCAGTATCGCCAACCGCGCCAATGAAATTATGAGAGTATTTACCGCGATTACAACGATATTCATGCCTTTGACCGTAATTACCGGAATCTATGGGATGAACTTTGATCATATGCCGGAATTGCATACGAAATACGGTTATTTTGCCGTTATAGGTCTAATGTTGACGTTAGGCTGTGGGATGCTGTATGTATTCCGCAAGAAAGAATGGCTATGAAAATAAACGGACGAATAGGCAAGACGAAGGCCCTTTAACCCTATGGTGTAAGGAAGCCTTCGTCTTTTTGATATGATAAAAAGCTACTAGAAACTGGTCGCCATGCCCACTTTAGGAGCTTGCTCCCGCCGGAAACGAATGCGGATCAGCCGCAGATGTTCATAATAGCTATCCAGCCCTTCTGCTGCTGAAAAATCCTCCCCATACACCTTATGCAGCACTGGCTTTAGAAAAAGATCTCCAACCTCTGCATAGGCATTCCATATCGCCTCCTGCTCATTCTGCGGCACATTTTTCAGTTCTACCTCGATCAGTTTCTCCACGCAATAACCTTCTCTTTCCAGCTCCTCTACCGCTTCAATCAGTTCGCGACGGTTCACTCCACTGTTCACCTTAAGCTGTTCTAACCCTAACCCATTCTCGATCCCTTGCAGCAGAATTCGCCGTAATCGCAGTCTTTCTAGCTGTTTCTTATATTTGACCTCTTTCTGTTTATAGAGCCAGGATACAAAAGAATCCTCCTCAATTTCTTGGTGTACCCAATTCAAAGGAAAGGAATGTTCCCTTGCAGCCGTAGAGGTTATAGCCAACCAATCCGTGCCATATTGGGCTGCCTTTCCTTCCCCTACACCAGGGATCTGCAGCAGCTCCTCTGGTGTATGTGGCAAGAAAGTGCTTATCAAACGTAACAAACGATTGCTGGCAAGAATGTAAGGGGCTTTCCGTTCACTAGAAGCTCGGCTGCGGCGCCAAGCACATAACTCCTCATAAATAGCTTCGCTCCCATTATATTCACTGTAATATTGCAGCCTTAGCTGCTCCTGATTACGCCCGGTAAGGCCGTCTTCTTCATGAAATACGCCATCAATCAACGGCCGATAGCCATCCCCCATCTTCACCGCCAGCTCATGCCTGTAAACACAAAGCATTTCATTCCATGAACCACCCGCGTACCACAAATGCTCCTGGGTTTCCTCACCGCCTGAAAAATCACGCCAGCCCAGGCTCCACACTCCTTCTTCCTCTCCAATCCATAGCTGAGCGAACACCTCTTGATCCACCCCAGATATTCTGGATAAGCGATTCATAAATACAATTTGCATATTCATCCCTGCCTTTCTAGTCTTCAGCAAGCACTATACCTACCGGTCTGAGCTACTTATTCGCTGATGTGAATCCCACACTGTCAGACTCGGAAAACGCAAAAAAGCACCACTCTCACGATAAACGTGAAAGAGGTGCTCCCTCATTAAATGCTATACTGTTAGATCCTACAATACCATATATTTCCTAACAGTCAATATCTTTTTATACTAGTTTCTTGCCAAAGCTAAAGTTGCCAGTCCAATCGCACCTGCAAGTCCTGCGTTATCTCCAAGCTGCGGTGGCACAACATAATTATCGATGTCGGTATTTAGCGCTGGATGCTGAACATAACCCTTCAGCAGCTCCTGCAGCTTGGTACGAATTAGCGGGAACAAGTGGCTTTGCTTCATGACACCACCGCCCATTACGATTTTTTCGGGAGACAGAATCAACACGTAATTCATAAGTGCATGTGCAAGATAATGAGCTTCCATATCCCAAGCTGGATGGTCAACAGGCAGCTCGCCTGCTGGTTGTCCCCAGCGTTTGCCAATCCCCGGACCTGCTGCTAACCCTTCAAGGCAATCGCCATGATAAGGGCAGTAGCCCTCAAACGTGTCCTCTGGATGTCTGCGAACTAGAATATGCCCCATCTCAGGATGAGACAATCCATGCACCATCTGACCTCCAACTACTGCTCCCGCTCCAATGCCTGTCCCAACCGTAATATAAAGGCAGCTGTCCAGACCTTTAGCCGCTCCCCATTTACTTTCCGCAAGCGCTGCACCATTCACATCCGTATCAAAACCGATCGGCACGTTAAATTGCTCAGCCATTGTACCTACCAAATTATATTGTCCCCAGTGAGGTTTTGGTGTCGTTGTTATGTAACCATAAGTAGGGCTGTCCAGCACGGGATCAATCGGTCCAAACGATCCAATACCAAAAGCTTCTACATTCTTCCCATTAAAATAGTCAATTACGAGTCCCATCGTTTCTTCCGGTGTTGTTGTCGGAAAGCTAACTCGGTCCAGAATGGTACCGTCCTCATAACCAATTCCGCATACAAACTTCGTTCCGCCTGCTTCAATCGCTCCCAATAACTTCATAGCAACTATCTCCCTTCTCCATTAAGCAATAATCCGCCATCCAGTTTGAAAATAAAAATTAATATAAAATAAAACAATCAACAGCCCTTATTATACGTTGGATGAAGCGCTATCACAATAATAAAACTCCCTTCATGCTTTTTTGCATGAAGGGAGACTATTGATGTTTAATTATTTAAGTCATCAAACATAGAGCCTTTTACCGTAACCTCAATTTGATCCAGCGGCTTAATGCCGACAAGCTTGCCCAGTGATTTGTACGCGTTGGTACTCTTGGAGAGCTCCACATCTGCCAGCCAAGCCTTAACATAGTACTTCCCATCTGGCATTTCAGCTGTAGTATAGACAGGAATATGGTCCTTATTAATCGTAATCGTCACCGTAGACTTTTCCGTGATCTTGTACATATTCTGATTCAAGCCCACATATTCACGGTATTTGAAATTGTTGAAGCTTCCCAGTGTACTAGACTGTGAGTAACCCTCTAATATATTCTTCCAGAATTCATGGGTGCCTTTATCACTTTCTCTTTCTTGTGAATATGGGATCTCTTCCACATCTTTAGTAAAGCTGTTCTCCACCGTCAGCAACTTCGCATCATTCACTCCGGTGTTATCCTCTACGGATAAAGCCGCTGGCTTTCTTGCAAAGTTATTCCCGTTTTTGCTCAGTGGTTCATTCCGCAGATTGACCGCAACTTTATCATTATTGATATACATAAGATCAGTTTCATATCGGAAAGAATTCGTAAGTTCCTCAACAAGATCCTTATGGTCCTTCGTGTCTTTATCCGTATCTTTAAACGTAACTGTCTCCAGTGTAAAGGTATACGTTCCAACAGGATTAAAATAATATCCGGATTTAATCGGATAATCATACCCTTGAAGTTGCTTATCCGTAGCAAACACGGCGGTATCATAATTAGATTTGTCGTTAAGCATTTTTTTAGCGGTAGCTCTGGCTTTCTTATAAGCTTGAGCCATGCTATTCTCTACCTTCCAGCCGATATCTCCGCTTGCCTGTTGTGTGAAGATTCGCTCGAATTGCCCCTTTACTTTCGTCCAATCCTGTAAGTTCTTATTTTCATCTTCATGAGCCATCCAGCGGATTACATTATAATTGTAAGGCTCACTTGTCCAGAAGAGCTTTCGAATCAAAGAATCCGCTTTATTCTTGTCTATTGAATTCTTGTACAGCTTAGGTGCTATTTGTTTGGCCCCATTATAAATATAAGTCCGAATGGTTTTGACATCCTCACCTGGTGTAAACGGAGCTGAAGTGCTGCCGCTCTCCGTATATGTTTGACAAGATTCAACATCTTTACCTTCCCCGTTCTTTGTTGTGCTGCACACCTGATAATTACGAGTGAAATTTCTGCTCACAGTACCCTGGAAACTGATATTACCTGACTTTTGATTAGGTGTATACGGAGCCGGATTAATGTACCACTTACCGTTAACAGGATCATCACCAAAATCAGGGCGCTGTAGACTAGCTATGATGTCAGGTTGTCTAACTATAGTACTGGCGGCATCGTTAACCAGCGGATTATTCTCCACACGGAAATAACGATAGATAGTATCCGAATTATTGATTACTTCCAAAGCGCCTGTAGCATTCCCACTCCAAGTAAAATCAGAATATTGCGGTTGTAGAACAGCCTTTATAGCAGCGCCATCGGCTAACCCGAATTTCACTTTTTTCGATAACACATTATAATCCAGATCGAAGGAGCCTTTAGTTGTTGGCATCGAGTTGACCTTCTTAATCCATCCGTAAATCTCATTATTTCCGTAAAAGACTTCATTAGGTGACTTCAGCCTGTTCAGATTAAACTGGATGTATACGTCCTCATCAGGCATTGTAAATGTCGCGAAAAGAATATTGTCAGCCGTATTAGCCGCAAGCATAATTTCACCTGCTAACGTTGACGCATGACCATGGTATCTTACAGGGATTTCCTTTCCGTTACTCGTGATCTTCCAAGCGTAATCTGTTGTTTTCTGGGTGGCGAAGCTGGATCTGAGTCTGATTCCAACGGTTACCTCTTGTCCAGCTACCGCGCCGGTTGGCAAAGTTTCGAAATGAGGGGATAAATCATTTACCTGCAAAATAAACGGTGCGATAGGAATGCCTAAGTAAGTAATATTTCCGTTGGAACCTTGGATGTAAATCCTCCCTGATCCCCAAGACAGATAGGTAGGCGGTTGCAGGACGTGAACATAATCTATCCATCGCCCTCCCTTAGACGGTGTAGTATTCTGAGTGTATACAACCCTGTCTTTATACTCCTTGTCTTGATTGTTATAGATGAACCGTTCATATTTCTTACCGGCATAGCTCAGGTTTAGTCCAGTAAGAATAGCCTGCTCAAAAGTCCCGCCGGAATTCACTAGATACTCAATATCCCTACCTACAAATGCATCAAAATCATTTTTTCTAATTTTGTAGCTTGATTTTACGCCAGAGTCCTTCCAAGGTTCCTTAATCATATTAAAATTCTGAATTTGAATCCCGCTCCATCCAGCATACCATGGAGCTCCCTCAGTTGAGACCGAGTCCCCATCAATCGAATACCCGGAAAAAGCAAACATATTGCTATGCTCAAGCCATTCATGATTTCCACCATAGACAATCTCAAAATTACTATTGTTAGATTTTATCTGGTTTTGTAACAAATCCTCTCTTAACTTTCCTTTATTAGTCTCCATTGTGTAATAATTAGATTTTTTATAGAGCTCCGCCATATCTTTATTGATCTTCTCGATAACAGCTGTCGCTGTTTTTGGAAGATTGTTAGAAGTATCATTCACTGACTCTTCAGAGAAAACTGAAGAAGCTATAGATTGGAATAAGAATATTGTCACTATACTAAGCCATATCGATTTTTTCATACCTTCACCTCTCCTACTTCGGCCATACTGCGATTCCTATATCCCCCATACCAGGAGAGTCTACATCAATTTTATAATCTTTGCTTTGGAAGACTTTATAATCTAGCTCATCCATTCTTTTTGTTTTTGTTCTAACATACTTCATAATCGAATCTACGACATCGCCCTCAATGTTTTGTCTAAGAATATTCTCCGCTTCCTTCGCCTCCAGTGCAGGGTCAGAGCCTATATTAGTAAATGTAATTGTAATTTGAAAAAGATACTGACCTGCTTTCCGATCATCATTGTTGTATACTGTCAGCTGTGAATCGGTAATATAAGTCGACTCTAGATTGGCCCCCAGATGGGTATACGGGATTTCAAACCCATGAATCGTTACGGTCTTGGCTCCATTCGTTGATTCTCCCGTAGCAGGCTTATCAGAGGTAGCTATTTCACCTGAAGGAGTAGTGATGTAGACCGTCTTCACAGCATCATCCCATTTCACGTTTACACCGAGTCCTTCATATACAAATCGAAGTGGGACAAAAGTTCTTGACTGTTTGAACAATGCAGCCGTGTCCATTTGTTTTGTTTTTCCATTGAGCTCATAACTCTTTTTCCCGATATAGACACCCATTGTTTTGCCTTCAAGCGAGATTGTTGCCTTTTTAGCCTTACTGTCCCATAACACCTTAGCTCCAAGCGCTTCACTTATAAAACGCACGGGTAGCTGTACCCTTTGCTGCGCATCGATAAAAGGCTGGGCGTCTGGAAAAATAACTTTTTCTCCATTTACTACTACTCTCAATGGAAGACTTGCTGCAAAACCTGAAAATGCAGAAGTCATCAGGGATACCATTAGTAATAAAAGCAGCGAACTAATTATTTTTTTCATATAATTGCTCCTCTCAAATTTATCTTTCTATTTCCTGATATAATTAGTTCAGGTGTATTGTGGTAGTACTTGCACGGGCAGCAGCAACAATTTTAGATTCAATCTCTCGATATTTTGTAACAGTGTATCTTAAACCTGCAGTTTTTCCGTTTATCGCTGTTGTTACACGATTTTTCTGCGTCCGGACTTCATTGCTTAAACGTTGAACTTCTCTTAATTGAGCTTGAACATAAGATTCACTGTAAGCCCTGCCCACGTTAGAACTTACTCCAGAAGCTATAGATAATATCCTCTCGACGACTTCAGCAATGCTCTCTTCCTTACGCACCAGACTTTTCTGCAGACTCTCCAGTTTATCCATATTCGCCAAGATCTTAGCTCCTTGAATGACACTAGCAGATGCAACTGCAATCTTCGTAATGGTTTTCGTTACGGTCGATTTAACATTGCTGATCGCTGAATCTTTAATCGTGCGTGCGCCAGCGATAAATTCTTCCTTTGTTTTCTTAATTTTAGATTTTACACTTTGGAATATATCCCCCATTTTCTTCATCGCTTTGTCTTTTACACTAATCCAATAATCCTTCTGAGCTTCAACATATTGAATGGCATTCTCTACAAAACGATTGAAGCCCTCTTTCATTTTCGTCATAAAATCAGAAACTGCGTGCTTTACCTTTTGTGAAAACTCCGCAATTTTATCACCGATCAAATTAGTCACTCGGACAGCTTCTGTCACCATATTCGTTACAAATTCAACACTTTGATTATAAAAGGAAACTACTCTCTCCTTGATATCCTCCACCCTTTGCTCAATCCAGGGAATCACACTGTCAATTACAAAACCAATCACATAAAGCGCAACCAGAGCTTTTATAGTGACAACGAGCGCAGCTAACGCTGCAGTAAGCGCCGCAGTAACAACTGCAACGGGCCCAACTGTCACCATTAAAAGTCCAACTACGGCTACTCCCGCAAACGCTAATGGCCGCAGATCTACTTCCCCATCCAATACTTTGAAAATCCCTTCGACCAATGCTTCCTTTAGGGGGCCCGGCACAATTTCCAGACCAACTGTAATATTATGCACTAGGTTAGGAACCAAAGCCCGAGTCTGTGACTCTGAACGTTGAAAGGACTCATTGTTCCCGTCGATCTTCAGTGAGAATAAGGAATGATGTGGCAGGACGGTATTCCTTTCAGATTCAGTATCAATGTAAATACCTGCCGATGGATTTTGAAATAGGGCCGGAACGATGTCATTTTTATTTCTGAACTCTTTAATTTTGTCATTCTCATTCAATTCGTCTATAGTGGCCCTGTGTTTATCAAGCAAGGTTCCATTAAATCCCGGTGCATTAAACGTTGATGCGGAAGTTAGTTGGTTCCGTAAATTCTCAGGTAATATAAAAGAGGAATATAGGGCTAGATTACCTCCTAGCGAGTGCCCAGTCAGAAACAATTCATAACCCGCATCTATTTTGAAATTATTCATATATTCTTTAGCTTCCGCCTGTTGTAAAGATTCAAGGGCATATGCAGTTGTTCCGTTGTTTTTCCAGTCATTATGGTAAAGCGGGTTATCCATTGGTTCACTACCCCGGAACGCCGCTACCTTTGCCCCGTTCTTGGTATCTACTGTAAATGCAACAAAACCTGATTCCTCTTTTTTATTATGAGAGACGATATTGGAGATTTCCCAATTCTGATAATCAGATATATTCATCTGCTCTATGAGATCATTCCACTGCTTGTATTCTTTGACTCCGTTAAGATCGTCAGGAAAGCGTTCTTTTAATTGTTGCTGACCTGCGGGAGAAGCGTAGAAGTTGAGAACTTCGCCGAGAGTGATTTTTTTATATAATGCATAAGTTTTTTCCAAATCCTTAATGTTGAGTATATCTAAATAAACAAGTTGCGAGATCTGCTTTAACTCTACCTCTGTAAGCGTATCGTCCATTACAATCCCCCTCTTTGTTCCATTCTTTTTATTCTGTCCTCTTTCCATATATCAAAGAATTCTCTAATCTTGTCTTGAGATTCTACAATCTTTCCATCAACTCCTAATTTGAATCCAGCCATTGTAACTATATTAATAATTCCTGTTTTTTTAGTTTCGTCACTAAAATATATGTCAACACTTTCCTCTGCCTTTTTGACCTCTTCTAATCGACCATAGGCCTCTGGAGTGAGGTATCCTATCCCTATCAGACTACTCACATATTTATTTTCTGCTAGTATTTTTGCAAAATCCATATATTTTCTCATTTCTGCCTCTTGGTCCATATCTCCATTACCATCAACATAGTTATCACTATTTAAATAGACTGAAATCACCAGCGTATTCGTTGGATATAACTTCAGAAATTGCTCGTAGGAAAGCTTTGTATCGTTATGCTTGGGGTAAACCAACCCCGTTTCGTTGGCAACGATAATTTTACTGTCAGGCCAAATGCTAGCAGCGATTGCTTGAATCATTGGTTCATCTTTTTTTGCTACCACCTGGTTTAAATAGTTGTCATACACCTTTTCCAAATCCTTCGTGATTTCCACCCGTACATTAATCGTGTCATCCTTCTTAGGATGCACAGTCGCCTTCAATGTATTGTTGTTCATCGTTCCCCAACCGCCGCCTATGCCATCAAGGATGAATTCCTCGCCATACTTTTCCTGCAAGGAGCTCAAAATTTTCTTTTCACTTTTCTCCTCTCTAGAGCCACATCCCATAAAGCTGAACATTGATAATATCAACATCAGAGTCAACACCTTCCTTGTATAAATCTTTTTCATGCTGGCTTCACTCCTTTTTGATGGCGATTCCAGTTAGTAATCAGAATTCAAAATCCAGCTTCAATTCTGGAAATTTGAGCATTTGATTCATGGTTGTTTCAACCACCTTATCTAGATGTAATGTCATTTGGTTCGTTAGTTTCTCCATACGTTCCATGAGGGCATTTGTCAGTTTATTCAACCATTCCTCTACATGGTCCATCAGCTTATCCCCTACCGGACTGCAAATCAGTAGGATGGATAAGACAGCTTGCGTGATTTCATTAAGCTCTTCTGCTATTCCCGCTGCCTCTAGCATGGCTGCTTCAGATAGTTGTTCAAATTTCGCACGGATGTCATCGAATAAGAAGGATTCCGGAATATTATTCATTTCGGTTCTCCACTCGCTGAACTTCGCATCCAACATTCGTTCATATTTGTGGGCAATTTCAATCAGTGCACCTCGCACTTTTCCTACATCCAACTGATCTATTAAGGTAAATATCACGTAACCCAAATGGTCCGATGCAGATTCTGTTAGTCCGACGGTATCCCCAAATCCACTCATAACAGCATCAAAAACAGGCGTATGCTCTTCCGTTAGGATATTAATCTTGGATAGCAAAGCATAGGCATTCCCTTTTTCACCTATAATCACATTCCCCTCAGCGTCAAAGGTATAGCGCTGCCAAAGCGAATCAGGAATTAGAAATTCCGTTTCTTCTATACCCGATTTAGCAAATACAATCTCTTCGTTGTGTTTGCCTAACGCGGATACAAGACTGTTATAAGCCACAATATTTTTAACCTGAAGCTTTCCCTTTTGCTCCACAGTCAGAATGTTTGCTATACCTGGTGCGTCGAATACCACACCACCAATCCCCTCATTAACCGTTGCTGCATAAAGAGCTAAGGCACCGCCCATGGAATAACCAGTAACCTGGCAATCCTTCTCCCCTTTGTTTTTTAATAAAAATCTTGATGCTTCCTCCGGCATGCTGCTCTGACCGCTTAACAGAGACTGCAGATCCGCAAGCCAATCTTTTCCTTTATATGTAAAGATAATTAATCTATCATCATGCTCATCTCTATAGGCATAGGCTGCTGCTCCAGCAAAAGCCAGACTATCCGTCAGTTCGAGACCGTCTGCTGCTTCTACAACTGATGCCAGTGTTATGTATTGTTGTTCGGTCAGCTTCACTTACAGATCCCCCCAAATAAATTCACATTAAAATCATACTAACAAGGCAGATGGCTCAAAATCTGCCTTGTTATGTATGCCAGCATTATTTTCCACGCAGTTTACTTGCCATTTCTTGCTCGGCTTGTTGCTTGATGTTAGCAATTTGCGTTAGGTTCTTACTGATATTCTCTACACAGAGAACCATTTCCTTAAAACTAGGCATAAGTCCATCGAATTGTTGTATAAAAGCTGTTTGTGATTCTCCTTGCCACCAACCGCTAACGGCATGAATTTCAGATTGCAATTGTTTGATAAGAGTATCTGCATTATTTGCTTTGGTTTTAATAGACTTAGCTACACCTAGTGCCTGATCCGGATTAAATGTAAGATTGTTTCCCGCCACATTATTCACCTCCTTTCAAAGCATTTATATCTCAACAACCCTGTCATTACTTCTGGCTTTGCTTTTGTTTTTCTAATTGCTTTTGTTTCAGTGCCTCTTGCGCCGCCTTCTCTGCTAGTCTTCGCTTTTCTTCTCTTTCCTGTTCAGCACGGATCACTTCTGAAGCCACTCTTTGGACCCCACTTTCGAGCCTACCCAGCATTGTGAGCAGGGTCTTCATTTCGCTATCCAGCTCGTTGTATTCACTTTGAAATGCCTTAGAAGCCGTACCGGTCCAATAGCTGGCCGATTGTGTATAATCGCTTTGCAGTTTTTTTGAAGTACTGTTTACTTCATTAGTTAGACTATGGATCTGTGAAGCGTTTCCCCTGATTTCTGATGGACTAACTGACACTAGCTACACCTCCATCCTAAACTCCTACTCCCGCATTAACTCGATTCTCCTTACTCCATACGGCACATCTTAATCCGGTATATTTATTCTTTACAATGAGATAGCCATCACCTTGCTCCCCTTCTTTCTCCTGGGTTCCGTAAGGTAAAGAAACATTGTAAAGATTTTGTTCTTTCATTCTTCCTAGCAAAATCCCGGTCTGTTCTTCTCGGATAGTCTTGCCCAAGGAATCCCAATTAGAGGTAAGATCACTTGTGTTATCTGCCGCTAGAACAGCTACCTTCATACCGCGTTCTTGCTTCACAATTCGTTCAATCAGCTCATGCAGCATGTACTTGTCTCCGCTCGTAAATTCACTTAGACGATCAATAACGAAGATGATCTGCTTCCACTGTTTCATCAGAGCGCCAACGTCACCACCGGACATTCTGCATGAGAGAATTTCACTGCGTCTAGTTTCCAATTGTTCTTTGATCCCATCAATGAAATTGTCCAAATCATCCACGTTCGATAAATCCGTTACGTAAGACTGTTGTATCAGTTCATAAATGCCCATAGCAGATGAATCCAGCGCATATACCTCTATATCCTGCTTTTCGCTCATCAGCTTCATCCACGATACAAGTAAAGTGCTCTTTCCTGACATAGCCTCTCCAGCTATCATCAGCACTGGTGTTGCAACAAGGTCTATAAACACAGGCTGTAAATCATTGTTGCCCAAGCCTATGGCCAGTTGCTCTGTATTATTATTGAGCTGCCGCAGATCAATCGTAGAAGGCATCACCGGAATTGGTGAGGCTCCACTTAGATTCAAAGCCTCCATTCTCTTCAAGATGAGCTCGGTAGCGGTATGTTGATATTCAGGAAGCGAAGTCTGAAATTCCAAAGGCGGCTTGCCTCTTACCAATCCTCTGCCTGCAACCTTTGCGGGTTCCAAGCCTTCCGTTCGTCCTACAATACCATCATATTCACTCTTCTCAGTCATCTGGAAGCTGATCGCCATTTTGAAGTTAACCGAAAATTTATATCTGACCAAAGCACTATTGGTTGCTGTAGCGACCATATAAATACCGTATTTAAAACCTTCACGAGCCAGCAGCACCATTTGAGCGTCAAAATCTTCGTAGGTCTCCGATAAAGCAAAGTAGTTGTCGACTATGACTATAAATGCGGGCAGTTTTCGTCCACTTCTACGGTAATCATTGAACCCTTCACTTCCATTATTTTGAAACAGCGTTCTTCGATCCTCCATAACCCTGAACATAAAGCGCATAAATTGGTCAATTTTATCTTCTTGCTCCAGTGTCATTACCCCACCGACATGAGGAAGCTTCTCCATAGCTTTAAGTGAGCTTCCGCCAAAATCCATAATATAGATATTGACGTCATCCGGCGGATACATCAGAGCCAGCGATAAACATAACGTTTTGAGGAACACAGTTTTACCTGTACCCGGCGTTCCATAGACAAACAGATTCCCCTCAGATGCAAAATCTATCTCCAGCGCTTCCTGTCTCTGTCCTCTTGGATCATCCATGAGCCCCACTGGCACACTGAGCAGTTTCTGCTGCTGCGGCCATCTACCTTCTGCTAAGCTATTCGGCAGCAATAAATCGAGGTAGACTACATCAGGCAGTGGCGGTAGCCAAGGCCCTTTCATTGGAGAAATCCCATATTGCTTGGCGGTTTCTGTAATGTATTCAACCATGGCATGGAGCTGGGAAGCGGACTCATTTTTGGAGATTTTCTCTTCTTCAAGCGGAAAGATCTGCTCGCTTCTACCATTCAGAGCTACCTTATAGATTCGTTTGGGCTTGTTCTCCTGTTTCTGTAGTTCGCCTTTCGGATCATAATCAGCACCAGAATACGCAGATTGGAACAACTCAAAGATCTCATCATTTCCGACCTGTATATACGCCCGTCCCGGTTCCTTAATCATGGCCGCATCAGGACGTTTAATAACATCCCTACTGTCAGCCTCATCCTGCACTTTAAGACATATTTTAAATTTCGAGTTACTCCATATCTGGTCATCCACTACGCCGGCAGGCTTCTGGGTGGCAAGGATCAAATGGACGCCAAGGCTTCGACCTACCCGGGCCGTACTTACAAGCTCTTTCATGAAATCCGGTTGATCCTGCTTAAGCTCCGCGAACTCATCCGCAATCATAATCAGATGGGGAATAGCTGGCATGTCACCTTTTACATCTTTGCTATAAAATAATTTCTGGTATTTATCAATATTGTTCACGCCATATTCCGAGAAGACACGTTGCCGCCGCATGAGCTCACTTTTGATAGACAATAGTGCTCTCGTCGTTTGATTTCCATCCAAATTCGTAATGGTACCGACCAGATGAGGCATTCCTTTAAATACATCTGCCATGCCTCCCCCTTTGTAATCGATGAGAACAAAAGCAATATCATGGGGATGGTAATGAATGGCTTGGGATACGATGATACTTTGCAGTAACTCACTTTTGCCAGAACCTGTTGTTCCGGCTACAAGACCATGGGGCCCAAACCCCGTCTCATGCATATCTAAAAATAAAGCTTCTCCGCCAGCTCTCACCCCTATAGGTACGCTCATGCCCATATAGGTTTTGTTGCGGGTCCAGTTCAGAATTACATTTACTTCAGACACCTTTTCGTTCTGTAGCATTTCCATCAGCGTGATGGAGGATGGAAGCGAGAAACTAGCACTTGAATTTTTAATACGAAGCGGTGCGAGCTTTCTCGCGACTAGATCTAAATCATTTATGTCTGCCTGGTCTGGAGTAAACACGATCTTCTCTCCGGTTAATCGATTGGCCATTTCACCACTTTTTCCGTTTAAATGAATAACCGTTTTACAGTTCATGGGCAGATAAGCGGAATTCTTGGCGATAAAAAGGGTTGATACTCCAAGCTTTACACTGCCGTTGTACAAATATT
Source organism: Paenibacillus sp. FSL H7-0943 (assembly GCF_037963265.1). Taxonomy (NCBI): domain Bacteria; kingdom Bacillati; phylum Bacillota; class Bacilli; order Caryophanales; family Paenibacillaceae; genus Paenibacillus; species Paenibacillus sp. FSL H7-0943. The sequence goes on along the minus strand of NZ_CP150148.1, from coordinate 1,933,960 downwards.
TACTGATTAGCTCATTCTCAAGCAAGGAAGCGTCCTCTACAATAAAGAGATAATGGGGCAATACACCACCGCTCAAAGACCTCATCTCCCGTTCCTTCAAAGAGCCATAAATCTCGGACAAGGTCTGATGGGCAATAGCTTTACCACATAAAAGAAATCTGATATTAAACCCGTCATCCCATAGGTGGGGTACAAATTTCAGCCAATCCCATTTCTCCAATTCATCCTCTGCGGCAAGAACAATAACCCTGACATCGTCATAACCATGATGAGTCACAAGCTGTAGCAGCATCAGCTTTATTAGCACAGCTGTTTTATCGCTTTCACCGGCAATCCCGCATATTTCGGAAGTCACCAGATTAACCGTTATGGGAACATTCGAGACCTTCTCGAATTCCATGGCCAATCTCTGCGGCTCCATCAACAGCGGGTCCGTTTCAAGGATGATCGCCTGTTTGGTGTATTTGATGTGCAGTTCCAGCGGTACACTTCCCACCCCGATCCGCAGAGCCAGAAAATCATTATGTGAAGGCGTTTTTTCCCATAGCTTGTTATCCCTGCGCAGGATTCGTTGCACACATTCCGCAGGTTCCGGGCTCATTTCATTCATGGCTTTTACCTGTTGTTCGCGAGCTATCGACAATTCGCTGCGGACATCGGTTATAAATTGAAGATATTTTTCTTCCCGTTCCTTCTTCTTTAGCTTATATTTCCGAATCTGAGAAGTTGCTCCTGTCAATGACCCAATCAGTGTCATTACTGTAGTCGCAACTGAGATCAGTAAATAGATAGACTGTGAAGTCATTGCGATTAATACGGTAATAATCAACATTACGATAGGTGGAAGCAATATTCCGAACCAAGAGATTTCTGGTTTCTCGTTAATCATAGGTGGATTAGGAACATCAATTTCTCCCCGGGGCATATCCGGTAGGAAACGGGGCTGACGACTGAATTCATAGCTCATTAGATCTACCTTCCTATAAAGGTTATTGTCTCCGCCTCTCCACCAAATAGAGAGATTCGATGCCATTCACGACCACTGCAAAAATAAAGATCATTGTCCAGAACATGTAAATAGTCCGCGCTTTCCCCAGATATTCGAATACTCCCTCCATGCAATGGATCCACTCGATATATACTGTTGTCATTTAATCGGTTAGCACAATAAATATATTTGTCATCCGAGCTCATACTAAGGGCCTCTATATTGTCTACCACAGTTACCGTATCACGCTCCACATCAAGCAGCGTCAAGCGGTGTCCATTCCCGGCATCTGAAAAACACAGTTTACTTCCTATTCGGATCAGTAAACTTGTAACCATTTCACTAATCCTTTCACTAGCCTCACCGGATTCTATGCTCCTCTTAATCCCATTTGGTGTAGCATAGTAGATTTGTCCTTCATACAAGAGAAAACTCTCCACATGCTCATCAATCAGCTTCATATCACGTTTACCACTAGTAGCACAGCGATACAATCGATGGTCCTCCTCGTGAATATAGTATATCCAATCTCCATGTCGCTGAAGCTGATAACAAGGTTTGTCTAACAATACTTCTGTATGTCGCTTTACAATATCAAGCTTACAGAGCACATTCCCCTTTAACTGATCACTGTAATAAAGGAAATTTCCAGCCTCATTCATGAACCAGAACAAACCCTCATAATGAATAGGCACTGCTTGATCATTCGCTCTATCTAAAGAATAGGTTCCTGAATAATTTTTAATATCCGTAATAAAAAGAGATTCATCAGCCTTTAGGATTAATCCGCCACTTTGCAGGTTGCTATTCATTTCATTGCCCCTTCTCAGATAAGTGTGAGCAGTGCGCCTTGGGCTACACCTTCTTGATCCAAGGTTTTACTATTACTTAATATTCTGCCTAATGGCTCAGCCTGAAGCTTGGCCCCGCTTCTCTCCTTTAAGCTCAAGGACTCCATTAACATGTCTAACAGTTCTTCTATAGTCACAAACACCGGAACTTTTAGGTCCATTCTTAGAGCTGTATCCGTTTGAAAAGTAACCATTATATAATCCATTCCGATTATTCCTTTCATCAATTCTTAACGGAGAGAATATATTTCCTCTCGCTAATTAACTGATAATCTACTTCTTTGTCTGCTTCTTCAGCGAGCTTTAAGTATCTGGTTTTAAATTTGTATGTTGCCTGTGCTTTCACATTAACTTCTGATACTCTTTGACTGGTTTGGGCATTCTCCATGTTAGAAAAATCTAAACTTACCGTAAAATCATTGTATCTATCATCATTGGATGTAAATGTAAGCACGTTGCCATCATCGGTCTGTTCCGATACATTTAGAGCGCTTTCGAACGCATCTGAAAAGTATTCTTTGAACCTCTCCTCGTTAATCACCGCATCCAGTCCACGTAGCAGTTCATACTCCAAACTCCGATCCTTAGCTGCCCGGCAAGCATTTGAGATCGCAGTGCTCAGCACTACCTTCTCTCTAAATACAATGCTCATCTCCACCAAAGGCTCCACAACAATTGACACTAGAATAATCAACAATACTCCTACTGCAATATTTTTCACCAAAAGTCATCCTATCAATCTATATAGTAGTCCAGATCCTTATAATGTTTCAGGCCTGTCGTTGACATGGAGAAGTGGACCGGAATTTCACGTTCCAGCTTCTTTCCCCATAAAGTGATAGAGAAAGGATACACAGCTTTAATCTCAACCGTAAGTGGTTCGCCTCTTTGCCGATAAGGTTTATTCCATTCGTTCCCTTCATCGTAATATGAGGTTTCATCATCATTACCAATCGCATTATCATGATCTGCATTAGTGACCGTAATGACAATATCATCGGCTTTATCTCGGTAAATAGGGCGCTCCTGTAATCTCTCCATAGCATCCTCATAATACGATTCCTTCAAGTAGTTATCACCAGCTACAATCTGCGAAACACTATACGTCTCTGTGACTAGCGTTAAATACCATGGGAAAAAGAAAGCCAAATTCACAAACAGCAGAATCGTAACCGAAGTCAGTATGGTAAGTAATACTGCCTTTGCTATCCCTTGCATTGTATTTTCACCCCAAATTAGCTAACCATCTTTTTGATCAAATCATCGAATAAAAATGTCCAGATATCATCAACCCATCCTGCCAGTACTCCGCCCTTTAAATAAGTGACTACCACACCAATTAATATAATAACGCCGACCGTAATCGCGATTTGCTTGATGCCTACTTCCCCTTTTTCCTCCACTAGCAATTCCTTTAGATCTGTCTTCATTCGTGTATCCCCCTATAAATAAAATTGGCTTATTGAAACATCTTCATCGAACTCAGAATGGTAAATAAATAGTACATAACGATATAAATGGCCAACACTATAATCAGTAGAAATTGGATTCTTGCACTGCTGCGCTGCCTGCTCTCCAGTTCTTCTTCCAAAGCCCTGATTCTGAAGCCATCTAATTCATTCTTGAGATATGCCATCTGAGACACATTATCGTATCCTTTAAGCCTAGTCTCCATAATGTCGCAGAACTTGATCACATAATGCATTGGAATCCGTTTCTTCAGCTGCTTAAAAGCGAATTCTTCTCCGTAATCAATATTATCCAGCATCACACCAAGCTCCTCGGCTATATCAGGATTTGCACTGGGAATGTAATCCTTAAGCACATCCGAGAAATGTATGTTGACCGACTTTATATACTGGTAATAGACCATACTATAAAAGGCTGGGAAATCCAGGGATATATTTTTGTTCTTCTTATCGATAATCTTCTCCAACTCGACCACCGGATAGAGCCAGCCCAGCATGATGAAGATGGCAGAGATACAGCCAAGCAGGATGTTCACCTTCCATAGCAACAACATAATCACAATAGCACTTAGCGAGTACATGAATTGCTCGGTCCGTATTTCCTCTGGAGTCTTTTGTAGATCAAGTCGGTCAATGATTTTCTTGAATCTTAACCTTTCAGCACTTCCCAATAACCCTTTAACATATTTCATTGCAATTCTTCGTTTATATTGGTTGAACTTCTCTTTTAACGCCGCATTTTTACGCTGCTTGATATATTGACGTGCACGTTTTTTCTGTTTTCTGCTCACAGGTTTAAAGAAGGGGTATAACAATATCTTGATCAAATAAAGGATGGAGAGCATGGCTATCAGCTTAACTAGGAATATCATTTGCGCTCACCACCCATGCCGACGTTCCCTTGGAGTACCTGGCTGCGTGCAAAGCTTAAACAAATGACACTAATCAATATTGTGTTGATCAATTTCCCAACATTACTTACAAGCATAAATTCTCTAAAATCCTTTACAGTTTATGCGTACAAGAAAAAAAGCACAATGATTCCGGTTTTAAACATAAAATCTCGATTCATCTTTCTAAAAATCCGTTCCTTTTTAGAGTTAATCTCGCGCAGCACGGCATTTTCATCTACAATATCGAGGAAAATGTCTGCCATACCTTTTCTTTCGTTATATTCGAAAACCACTGCTTTTTTTGTGAAATTATCAAATTTAGGACCAAGCTGTCTATTTAACAGCGTAATAGCTTGCTTAAAGGAATAGCCGTTGTTATCACAATTATCTATAAACTGCTGGAAATAGGGCCTAAGGTTAGGACTGATATATTCATCGCTCTCCATCACCTTTTTAATGGCTACTAGTACACCTTCACGGGCTAACGGACAAATTACATCTTCGGCATCCATTATATTTTCCAGCCGTTCTGCTTGGATGGCTCTAGACTGCATCACGAAAAAAGTAAACAAGCCTACAAAGATTGAAATCGTGATCACAAGCGAAAGCGTAATGCTATTCATAAGCAGAACCACTAGCAGAGCTATAATAGCAAAACAAATGCAAAGCATTGAGGTGAAGCTCTCCAGTGTAAAAGGCATATTAAAATCTAAAATTAGACCCTCTACCATTCGATTGTATTTCGCATAAATATTTTCCTTCTGCCTGACAATTCGTTCCTTCTTGATCCGGTCGACATAACGCTTTGTGTTATACTTGCCAAGGTACTCTGCGAGGGTATCCATAACGTCGAGAACATATCTTACAGACCCCTGAAAAAACTTGACCTCAAAGATGGCGTTAAATAGTACAAATGCAGCCGTACCAAGAAGTAGACTAATGATTAAAGTTGTATTCATCGAATTCGTACACCTCTGTTTCGCCCTCCAACGGATCCTTGGTAAAGAACTCAAACCTGCTTCTCTTAATTCCGGCCTTGAGCATTAGCTGCTGTATATTCTCCGAGATCTTTCCTACACGTAAATGTCTGCCAACAATTTTGATCATCTTCTTGCCTTCAATCATCTCTTCAATAACATCATCACAATCAAATCTATAGATTTGATTAATCAGTGGATTCAAGCCATCTGAGCCCAAAATCTCTGAAATTGAAGTCACTTTACGCGTACCATCTGCCAGTTTCTCTTGAAAGATTACAAATTTTACAGCACTGCAGATATTTCGTAGAGCAAGTTCCGCTGGCTCATTAGAGGCCATTAGATAGGCCGTTAGAAATCTGAAGATCGCTTCCTTATCCCCCTCTGCATGAAGTGTGGAAAAGAAATAGTGTCCCGTCTGTGCTGCTCGGAGCGCTGTGGCGAATTCACCGGGTGTTCGAAGCTCCCCTGGTCCAATCCAGTGAGGTGATTGTCTCATCGCATTAATAAGCAAATTTTCCATAGTCGCTGGGCTTGAGTCATCATCATCAGGGACCGACTCGTATTGCAACACATCATTCAGCACTCTACCGTGTTCGCTGTTATCTTCTCTTTGAATCAATCTCATCTCCGAAGGATTTTCAATGGTAATGATCCTTGATAGAGGATTGATCTCCTTCACAAGAATTTCATTTAGCGTTGTCTTTCCGCTTCCTGTCGGTCCCACTGTAATCCAGGATAAGTCTGATTTCGGGATCAAAGACAATAATTTATACATGTTTGAGGAGAAGGATTTATTCTCAATAAGCATTTTCGGAACAATACTCTTCTTGCTGAACTTTCGGATCACAAACGCTGGTTGGTCATACGGTGAGATCTCAGCATGAGTGGCATTCACACGATACCCCTCAATCGTTCTGGCATTTACCATGGGTATCTTTGGAATCAGCCGAACCTTGGAGATACCTATAAGCTTGGCGATAATCCGTTCCATATGATCACGATCTGTAAAATGTTGATCCCACTGCAGGCTTCTTCCGCCGCTTTCCACAAAGATTTGATCAGGTCCGTTGGCTCTGATTTCATCTATACCAGGGTCCTCCATAGCCTTGGTAATAGGACCATAGTGAGTGATTTCATTGGTGAGTGCGTTTTTCAACTCTGCTAGGTCATAAAATCCCTCGACAGAAGGTTTCTGTGCATCTACAAATTCATTTATGTAAGCCTTCGTCATTTCACGTTTTCGAGCAGGGTCGCTTTCTCGCCTATAGGCATGTGTCGTTATTTTCGTAATATATTTTTGGCATAACTCCAAAGCCTCATCAAAGCTTATGGTCGTATATTTACTAGCCAGATCCTCCATGTTCTCCTTCGGCCCTACCTGATGCAGTACTTTTTGCTGCATATCGCTAATTTTCGCACGTGTCAGCAAATCGCTCTCCCCTTTACTGATCCGCCAACCGATCGGCCAGTTTTTGGATCTCTTTTTTGAAATATTTATTGATTAGGGGGTTATCTTTTATGTACAGCCTGCCCTCATGTGCACGAACTACGGCATCCTTCACAAGTGGCAGTACAGAAACTATGTTAAAACCCATATCCTTCATAACCTTATAATCAAATTCAACATGCTGAATATTCATCATCACCACACTGGTGAACTTAGCCGTACTTATCCCCACCGATTTAGCATAGTCCAGCAGCTTCACCATATTTATTGTAGCTTCCATCCTCTCTGTTGCCGTAAAGAATCCTATGTGACAATACTTCATGGCACCCAGACAAAATTCCAATGGAGGGTTGTTGGGAATGTCGATCAGCACGATATCAAACATCTGCTTAAGTGTAGTAATTACACGCTCTAAATTTCCAAACTCAAAATCAAAATACTCCTCCATTAGATCCTGTGGACTAGCTGATAACAGGAACAGCTTCTCGTATTTGGTCCGCTGTAATTCATCTCGGAAATCTACCTTGTCGCTTTTCAACACCTTAATTAATCCTTGCCCCTTCTTATGTGCAGGGACATCTAGAAATTGATATAAGTTTGGATAAAACACCTTAAGGTCAACCACACAAGTATTTAGACCCTTTTGAGATAACAAATATCCTAAGTTGCTTATGAGCATGGCATTATCTACACCATCACAAGCAGGTATAAAACCTACTACACTATAAATCAGATTATTCTCTTGAAGTTCGGCACCGACGAGATCCTTAGATGATATTTTCTGAAAAATGCTGTCGATTCCTAATCCTCTTTTCCGATCCACGATTCCACCTCTTTCTCCAAAGTGGGCAATTGGTCAATGATGACATCACTACTTTTTCTGCTCAGTATGGTAATCAGAAATGAATTTCCATTAAGTCCTTTGTATTTGGCATAGTTGTTAATTTGTGCACTCGTCCCCTCGAGAAGTAATGCTTTAGGTTGAATGTTCTTTAAGAAATCCTTACTCTTCATAACATTTTGTTTCTTATCCTCATCCAGTTTCTGCACTTCTTTATATACTTCGTAGATGGAATGACTACTTGCGTTGAGCATATCCTTCACAACAATGCTTTCAAACAATACTTCAGTTTTTTTGATCGTATTGGTGGACTCGGAATAAATAGCGTTTGGATTGCCACCCGCGGTATCCTTCTCCTCTACCTCATAGGACACACGGATACGAACACGGTCTCCTGGCATTAGAATATCTCCACCAACCTCCAGAAAATTATAAGGAAGCGTCAAGACCTCATTTTCCTCATTCACTTGATACAGCCATTCATTTTTTTGCGGTTTTTCATCCAGTAACTGATCTTTGTAGAGCACGCTGTTTTCTCGAAGATAATATGCGGACAGTTTATCCTTCACCGAATCTATATCTTCAGACAACACCATGTCCTCCGTGTATTCTTTTTTGATAATATTGTATTTCTCAATCATAGGTTCCGTAATGACTACGTAAGCCGGAATACCATCACTCTGCTTCACCCGCAACACCTCTACCACATCGCTGGCATCTTTGCTGGCTTTCGTAATGAACATATATGAAACCACGATGATCAATAGACTAAAGAGCAATGCTGCAATCCGCTTGAACATTTGCTTATTGGGTGTCGCGTTTTTAAGCCCGCTTAAATCCATTAACTACTCCCCTCCAGTAATCTAAGAAGTATATTTCCATATGCCCGCTCATGGTCTTTGTTTGAATATACAAGCGGCACATCGGTTTCAATCTGAGTATCAAAGTCCGTGTCATAAGAGACATGACCTGCCACTTTCATTCCGTATGTAAAGCTTTCTAAAAGACCGGATGTAGCAATTGCACTTACCTTATCTGGTACGAAAATTTCACCTTGAAATCTGGAACGGTCATTATATTTGGTGACAATTACTTTTGATTTAGCATTCAAATAGGCCGTATTTTCCTTATTCAGTGTCTCTTCCACATTCCTCAGAGTGCTTAAAACAGCATATAGATTATTGGGAATACAGAGGCCAAAGCTGTCGATATGGATTAATGCTTCTCGAAATCTGTCTAATAAGTTCAGTGGTAGATCCAATAGGATCAAATTAAATTTGTTTCGGAGTAAGGACAACAGACCGACAAGTTTAGAGCTGGTGTAAAATTGCTCGATTAACTTGGGGTCGGAAAAGCTGTAACCCAGTCCAGCCAGCCATAGATTTTCTTTCAAATGAAAAGCCGTAGTCAAACAATCCTGAGGTCTTGCTAACGTTCGGATGAGAGATGCATTTATATCTTCATCCCGCTTGGTTCGTTCATGAAAGCTGCTAAAATACATATTCGTACTTCGATATTCGATGTCCATATCCACGATTATTACATTCAGACCCCGTTTACTCGCTTCACTTGCAACATTGATAGTTGTGCTAGTAATTCCGCATCCACTATGGCCGGTTATCGCTACAATACGACTAATCCCTCGGCTAATCTTATCAAGCTCCCTAGTAAGGGTATCTGTAGCCTGTAATTCAGTTGGGGCTTTCAGTTTCGGTTTAAAGCGATCCAGAAACGACCCTTTTCTGTCTATACTCTTTTGATTGCTCTTATCGTCGTGAAGTCTGGAATGTTGTTTCAATTGAGGTTTGGTATCGGATAAATGCTCAAGAGCTTCCTGAAATAATACTGGTGTAATGCGTATGTATTCGTAATTCTTAATTTGGAGATTCGGATATCTATAGCTGAGATTCTCCCATTCTTTATCTTTCCTTATGTGCCTGGTGAGGATTAAAATCTTTACATTTGACTTTTGATTATATAAGAGCCAATTGATTAGGTTATTTAAATCACTCCTGTTCTGTTCCATCCTCAGAGATAATCCATCATCTGTTATTAATATGCTGTCTATAGAAGGATTGATGTTTTGCAAAAACTCCAAAATACCTCCAAGGACTAATTCAGACTCGTTCACTACGTCTATGGTCCGCCTGCAATAATTACCTACTATCTTCTGGAACTTGTGCGTGACCAAAAGTATCTTCATCTCATCATCACCTACTATGGAAAATAATCCCTATGTATTTCCTTTGAAATTTCATTAAACCAATATCCATGATTAGAAACCTTAATTTGTAATTAAGTCAAAAAAAGACATATATTGATAAATTTCCACATGAATTCGACAACAAAAAAAGCAGATCAAGGAAAGTAACCTTGACCTGCCATTATGTTTATTCACCTTTTCATCAGAAGAGAACCACTCTCCTTAACCCAGATCACCTAACTCAATCTGTACAATTCCCCGTTCGTCCTGCACCTCAGCGATCAAATGCATCAGGCTGCCAAATTCCAGTTCTTGAAATTTACGCGCGGCTGTTTCCCGTTGTAATTGCCATAAAGCTTCCGCCAGCTCACAGACCACAGGCACATCACAACGGATTTCAGCCAGCTCTCTTGATAGATGCAGCATATCAAGGTCGGCTTCAATTTTGGACCGTACACCTTTAGGGAGCAAGTGAAGATTCTCAATTACACCTTCAACTGTACCGTATTCCGTTAACAGCTTCAGCGCGGTTTTCTCACCAATCCCTTTTACACCAGGGTAATTATCACTTGTATCGCCCATAAAGCCCTTCAGGTCAATAACCTGTCTAGGGGTTAGACCTTTATCCTCAAGCAATTCTGCAAGGTCATAAACTTTATAGTTGGAGCGTCCTTTTTTCATAATGACGACCTTAACATTCTCATCAATAAGCTGCAGCATATCATGGTCACCCGTCAGAATGTAAACCTCAGAATTATCGCTGTAACAGGATGCTAGCGTACCAATGCAATCATCTGCTTCATAGCCGGCAAGACCGATGTTTGGCACACCTAGCTCAGCCACTACTTCTTTTACTAGATCAAATTGCGGAATTAATTCCAGCGGAGCTTCGATCCGGTTGGATTTGTATCCATCATATTTCTCGGTACGGAACGTTCCTTTACCCATATCCCAGCAGCATACGACATGAGAAGGCTCAAACGTACTTACTGCATCAAAAAAATACTGCAAAAATCCATATACCGCATTCGTCGGTAAACCTTCTTTTGTCTTGCGAATATATCCTCCATAAGAGGTCGCATAAAAGGCCCGGAACAGCAGAGCCATTCCATCTACAAGCATTACCCGGCCCGTTGTATCTGTTCTCACTTATAAACCTCTCCCTTGATCGTTGTATTGATATTAAACATTAGCCCAAGTATTGGCATATTGGTCTTCTTTGAATCCCACCGTAACTTTAACTCCATCGGTGACAATCGGACGTTTGATCAACATCCCGTGGCTTGAGAGCAGTTCTAACTTCTCCTGTTCCGTAAGCTGGGGCAGCTTGTCCTTCAGACCTAATGATTTATATACTTCACCGCTTGTATTAAAAAACTTCTTCAGCTCAAGGCCGCTGTTCGCGAGCAGCTCACGCAGCTCGTCCACCGTAGGTGGCTGCTCTGCGATGTGCTGAAGCTCCAGCTCATGACCTTGTCCCTGCAACCATTTCACTGCGCTGCGGCAGGTGCTGCATTTGGGATATTGATATACTTTTAATTTGCTCATGCTGTGCTCCTTTAATAATCGGCTAATAATATCGTAACTACGGGGAATGTTTGGATTTCTGGCCGCTGTTGTCTACAGATTTCTTCAATTTCACCGTTAAACGAGGTTGAAATCCGCAGACAAGGGCGGTCGCTATCGCTCCTACAGTTCCAAGCTTCCCCTTCGCCACTCCATCGCCTGAATTATAATTTTATCACAAATCCGCTGTCGGACCTTGCTCCAATATTTTCTCCAAGTCTGCCATATCAGGTGGCAACGGGGCCTCGAAAATCATTTCTTGCAGAAGCACCGGGTGCTTGAACGTCAGACGGACTGCGTGCAGTGCCTGACGCGGTATGGAAGCATCGAGTGCTGCAACGGTCTCTAATTGCTCGCTTTGAGTTGAAGTCAATTCTGGTAGATTGTACAGCTCATGACGGTACATGCTGTCCCCAATCAGCGGACAGCCGATTGAGGTCATATGGACCCGAATCTGATGCGTACGCCCACTCTCCAGCTTTAGTTCAACTCTAGAGCCAGCTGAATACACCTGCTTAACCTCATATCGGGTTAGGGAAGGATATCCATCCGGTGTCACGATACGCCGATGTGGCTCCTCAGGATCACGATCGATAGGGCCGTCGATATCGCCGGATAACTCCGCAGGAACCCCGTGAACAAATGCAGCGTAACGCTTATCCACAGTACCGGCGATCATCTGCTCGGAAATATGCTGATGGCTGTAAGGATTTTTGGCGATCACTAACACACCGGAGGTCTCCTGATCCAGACGATGAACAGGCCGGAAACGGAAGCGTTCATTCTTCTGTGCCCAATAATAAACCACGCCATTGGCAAGCGTGTCGGTGTAATGTCCATGGGTGGGATGAACTATAATTCCCGCTGCCTTGTTAACCACTAGCAGATGTTCATCTTCAAATAAAATCTCAAATGGAATCGGCTGCGGCAAAATATCATCCGAAGTCTCCGTTTCCATGCGAATCTGCACGGTATCTCCTGCCTTTACATGCACACTAATGTATACACGTTCACCGTTTAATGTAATGCCTTGCTCCGTCTGCTTCAGGCGAGAGAGCAGCTTGCGTGAGACATCCATCCGTTTGTGCAGGATGGTCTTCAGCAGGAAGTCATCCTCTTCAGGCGGTATGATATAAGTAATGGGTGAATAATAGCTTGTCATATTAGTCTCGGAACACCTTTTTACTGCGGATGTATTCTACATCAGTAATCCCTGACCGTGTATTAGCCGTTCTAGCCAAAGCGAAAAAATAATCCGACAATCGATTGAGATAAATCACCGCTTCTGGGTTAATGTCCGCAGTTCGCCCTAAGGTAACCGCCCGGCGTTCTGCACGACGGCAAACCGTGCGGCATACATGTAGAACCGAAGCCAGCTGACTACCTCCTGGCAGGATAAATTTCTCAAGTGGCGGATTCTCCTCTTGTAGAGTATCTATCCAGCCTTCCAGCCGCTGAGCCATCTCACTTGTCACCATATATTGACCACCATCAGCAAGTCTAACAAATGCTAAATCCGTGCCGCAATCAAACAGCTCATGCTGTATTTCGAGCAATTGCTCGCGGACATCGTCGAAATTATCACTTTCCATCAGGCTTCGTGCTTGCCCTACAAAACAATTCAGCTCATCGATCGTTCCGTAGGCCTCGACGCGGACATCATCCTTGCCGACCCGGCCGCCAATCACTGAGGTCTGACCTGCATCACCCGTACGTGTATAAATCGCCATGGTTTAAGCCTCCTATCCATTCTTAAAAAACATATACTGATAGTTTAAGCTTTCTGCTATAAGGAAGGCAATAAAGATAGCAAATTAAGAGTATACACAAAAACACCATCATTAGTAAGAGTGCACAACAAAAAGAGGACCCTAGGGTCCTCTCAAGAGCATTCAGCAGCACTATTTTCCAGCTGGACGCCCCTTCATGTACTCATTTATTTTGAGGTCCAATAAACTGCTAATTTCAATCACATTATCCGAAGTGAATGATTTTTCCTGCAGGAAAAGCTGCTCCATCTTGCTGCGGAGTATTCTAATTTCATCTTCCAGAGAGAGTATGCGAGCAGAAGCATCACCCTTGGGGGGTATTTTCCCATTTCCAGAGAAACATTTCCCACCATAGGAAGGTAAGTAATAATCGGCGCTAAGCACAATCATCCCTCCCAAAAGTATTATTGAGCGCGTGCTGCAAAAGAGCATAAAAGTTAAATAAAGCAACTTCAAAGCAACGCCTTAGTTCCAGAGTAAATGAATCCTTTTAAGTTCTATTATAGGGGCTAATTACTCTCAAAGTAAAATAATACCATAGGATTGTATGATCGGCTATAGTTCAATTTTCACTAATCCGTTCTCTCACGTGTAAGCTTTGTGACAAAAGCACCAATGCGTTCTACTGCTTCGTTCAGTTGGGATACTGATGTGGCGTAGGAACAGCGTAAGTAACCTTCTCCACCTAATCCAAAGACACTTCCAGGCACAGCTGCAACCTTGTATTCAAGCAAAAGCCGCTGAGCAAATTGATCAGAAGTCAGCCCTGTCTTGCGCACGCTTGGAAAAGCGTAGAAGGCGCCCTGCGGCTCATGGCACTCCAGCCCCGCATCGCGTAGGCCCTTGACGATCAACCTCCGCCGTTGGTTATAGGAATCCACCATCCGGTCCTTCTCTTCCATCCCATTGGTCAGCGCTTCAAGTGCAGCCACCTGTCCCATAGAAGGAGCACACATCACAGTATACTGATGAATCTTAAGCATTGCAGCGATAAGATCCGGGTGACCACAAGCATACCCCATCCGCCATCCGGTCATTGCAAAAGCTTTGGAGAAGCCGCTAACCAGAATCGTACGGTCTATCATGCCTGGTAAAGAGGCAAAGCTGACGTGATTAATGCCATAAGACAACTCTGCATAAATCTCATCTGAAATCACTATAAGATCATGTTTCTCTACTACCTTAGCAATCGGCTCCCAATCTTCTCGGGTCATTACACTTCCCGTAGGGTTACTTGGGTAACATAAAATCAGAACCTTGGAGCGCGGAGTGATTTTGGCTTCCAAGCTTTCTGCAGTAAGTTTAAAGTTATTCTCACCAACCGTTTCAATACCTACAGGTATCCCTCCACCAATCGCGGTAATCGGCGAATAAGAGATGTAACAAGGCTCCGGAATCAGAATTTCATCCCCCGGTGAAATCAGCGCACGTAGTGCCAAATCGATGGCCTCGCTTCCGCCAACGGTTGCTATAATTTGATTGGCAGGATCATATTCCACAGCAAAACGGCTGTGTAAGTAATTCGCGATCCCTTCCCGCAGTTCAGGCATCCCTGCATTGGATGTATACCCTGTAAACCCTCTTTCCAGCGAATAGACGCAAGCCTCTCTGACATGCCATGGGGTCTTGAAGTCAGGCTCTCCAACTCCCAAAGAGATGATATCCTTACTGCCTGCAGCCAGATCAAAAAACTTGCGGATACCCGAAGGTTGAATTTGCTGTACCAACGGGGCCAAATAAGAATCCATTGATTTGCTGTCTTCTCCAGTTAGCTGCGATTTATTCGTGATCATATGATTACTTCCTTTATGGAGAGATCATCAGACGGTTGTCTTCCTCATGCTCTTCGAAGATGATCCCGTCCTGTTTGTATTTTTTAAGGGTAAAATTCGTTTTGGTTGAAAGTACTGAATCAATTGGAGACAGCTTCTCAGATACAAAATTGGCCACTTCACGTAAATTCCGGCCTTCCACTTCCACCAGAAGATCATAAGCACCAGACATCAGATAAACTGATTTGACCTGTGGATACAAGTAGATTCGCTCAGCAATCCCTTCAAAACCACGCCCTCGTTCAGGCGTAATCTGCACCTCAATCAGTGCGGTTACCTTCTCATCGTCCACTTTATCCCAGTTTACAACGGCGGCATATTTTACAATGACATGATCTTTCTCCAACTGCTCAATCGCAGTCTTCACATCTTCTTCTTCCGCGCCAAGCAGCGTTGCTAAGAGTGCAGTAGATCTTCTCGCGTCTTCCTTAAGCAGTTCCAGCACTTTCCTCTTAAGCTCGTTCATTTCCTTCATGCCTTCCCTCCGGATAGTTCGCCAATGACGGTACGCTATTAATGCGTCGCCCCGCGAAAAGAGTTTAATACTAATATGACATGAAATGTGCATCTCTGCAAACAAAATAACCCCATAGGAGCTTCCATGAAAGGCAGAGTTTACATAGAACATACACAAAAAAATAGAAAAAACGCCCGTTCTACCGGATTTAACCAGTAAAAACGGGCGTTATCTCCACACACATGAAGCGATTTGCTTCATTCGCCAACCATCATGGTTACATTAAATGAGAAGGCTGATGTTGTCCGTTAGCCGGGATATGAGCATTCTGAGCGTATGCGCCAAATTGCCCGGTTTTTTGTTGAACAAATTGCCCGGTTTGCTGTTGCATTTGCTGTGCGGTTTGAAGCTGCTTGTCCACATCTTGGCGCAATGCTTTTGCAGGTGCAGGATACATATTCAGTTGAGACATATGCGTGTATAAATCACCTTGGAGTTGCAAAGTGTCCATGGTCATAGTGTTAAAAACCCTACGAACGGCTGGACATGCTGATTCTGTAGCAGCTGTAGCATATTCGCGTACGGTCCGCTTCAAATCACACAAAATGGTGTTTAGTAAATCCTCATCCGGCATAAATGCCCCAGTATTTTGCGCGTTCATTAAATAACCTCCTTAGAATTAATATTGCAATTATTGTGGGCTTGTTGGCGCGTATTGTTGATGTTGTTGGATTAACTGAGTGAGCTCAGTCATGTGTTTGGTGTGATTTTGCATATGCTGCATACAAATTTGACGAACTTGTTGATTCTGTGTTGTCGCAGCTGTTGCTGCACATTGCTTAAGAAGCAAGTCCTCATTAGAGATGGAGTCAGCGATATATTCCAATTCCTTACCACTTAGCGCTTGCATTTGCGTTGATTGCATTTGTTGTAGTCCCTCCTTGTAGTTGATTCATACAGGCTTTAGTATGCCGCCTATGCCCGCGATTTATTTGCCGAAAGGCACTAGAGAGTTATGACAGAAATAAGAACATACCGCGAATGAGACGATAAAATGCCGCCAATACTAAATCACGGCACGAATGAAGGAGCGAACAATTCATGAATTTAAATAGTGGAAATACACCTTGGTCAAGCACTTTACAGAACCCTCCAACTTACCCCTCTCTAGAAGGTACTATTCATTGTGATTGCCTGGTTGTAGGCGCCGGAATGGGTGGGGCAATGGCCGCCTATCGCTTGTCCTTAAGTGGAGCGGATGCTGTTCTGATCGAAAAAAGACGGGTCGGCAGCGGCAGCTCGCATGCTAACACTGGACTCCTGCAGATTTCCAACGATAAATCGTTAACCTCATGTATGAACACCTTTGGGCAAAAGAACGGTTTGCTCTTTTATCAGTTATGCCAGGCTGGGGTAAGGAACATTCTGGACCTGCCGGACAAGCTCGATATCGATCCGCAGATCATTCCTCGCAGCAGTCTTTTGTATGCCAGCACTCCTGCGGATGTACCTGCATTGCGGGAAGAATATGAGAATCTCGTGGCTAATGGCTTCGATTCTGAATTCTGGGAAGAGGATAAGATTGCAGCTCTGTACTCTTTTTCAAAACCAGCAGGACTTTATTCACGTGGGGATGCCGAAGCGAATCCTTATCGAACGGTGCACAGCCTAATCGCCAAGGCAGCGTCGAATGGCGTCCGCGTCTTTGAACAGAGCGAAGCGAAACATTATGAGTTTACTGAGAATGGCGTGATTTGCCATACAGAAAGTGGCCGGATTATTGCCAAGGATGTTATTTTTGCAATGGGTTATGAAACACAGGAATTCAAAAAAGACCGGGGCGCTGAGCTGATCAACACGTATGCAGTGATGACCAAACCTCTAAAGGATTTTCCAAAGTGGCATGAGCGTAGCCTGCTGTGGGAGACAGCCCGCCCTTATTTATATTTTCGGACAACCCCTGAAGGCAGGATTATTGCAGGAGGTAAGGATGAGCAGCTGACAGACCCCGAACGTCGTGAGGTCCGGGTGATTTCTCAAGGTCAAAAATTGCTCGAAGAGCTTGAAGCCTTATTTCCAGAAATTAAAGGCATTGAGCTGGAGTACTCCTGGGGTGCTGTGTTCGGTTCTACTCGTGATGGACTTCCATATATCGGCCCACATCCAAAGTTCCCTCACTGTTACTTCATCGAGGGCTACGGAGGCAATGGGACGGTGTACAGTATGATCGCTGCGGAGTTGTTAACGGATACGATTGCCGGCAAACATCGGCCTGAGTTAGATTTATTCTCACTCACCCGATCAGCCAAACCCTCTCCTTCTAAGAGTTTGGACGTGATGAAACAGAACTGATTTTTGTAGAAAATAAAAACGGGGCTGTCCCTCGCAGCCGCTTCACTGCTTTTTGGACAACCCCGCTTTTTATTTTCCCTGCTTCAATCATAAATCCATCAGCCCATGGAGCTTACGGACTCAGTTGACGTTATTTACATGTTTTTAGCCTTTAAAGCAAGGTTTCGGACTCCAGTGATGCTATCCTTGGAAAGAGGCCCATATATAGGCGTTTTTCAGGCCAATAGCTGCACTAGAGTCCGATAGCATTCCAAATATCGGATAATGGTGCGATTAAGGTCGGTTGTGTCCGTTAGCGGGTTAATAAGCGCTTCCGACAGTGATTTCATATACACACGCTTTCGACAACGGACAACGGACAACGGTCAAGTAAGGTCCAAAAAAAAGAAGGGGCGCCCCCAGCAGCTATTAGCTTACGGGACCGCCCCTTTTTTTATATACTTATTCTTACGCCTGAGCGTTGCTCAAATTGCGTACGAGCTGAATCCGATCTTCCTGCGCCAGACTGTGCTGAACATGGAAGCAGGAAGGACATACGTAAACATTGAGTGAGAATGGAGCGGTTAATACCGACTTACCTAATGTAGCTGGAGCAGACGGCTCAAAGCTGCTCACAGGCTGCTTACCCGCAAGGATAGTGAGCTCATGGCATTGAGTACATTCCGGAGCTTCCTCCTGAATGGCCAGAATAGCTGAGACACTCTCTTCGTACTTGTTCAAGTCATAATCATCGCCGAATTGATTAAGCGTATTATAGATTGGAACTACGCTGTCTTTATCAGGCTCTCCCCAAAGATCATCGTCATTAACAACCTCTTGTTTGGGTTCCTCTACGACTTCCTCTACTACTTCTTCTTCGATGCCGTCAATCCCAACAGTGACCGTACGGTATCCGCTAAGCTCATTGTTACAGTGAGGACAATTCTCCTCAGGTCCAAATTCCTCGTCCCATACAATTTCAGTATGACACCAAGGGCATACAGTTGTTTCCATCTTTTTAATCTCCTTCACACTTTCACTTTTAAATTTAATTCATCATTAAATAAATAATACCGGCTGCTATAAAAGCAATCGCTGACAGAAACAGAACTCGGGTGAGAATCTTCATGATTTCCTCCTAAGATACCCCACAAAGAGTGGGACTGCTCAATTCAAAGCTTGTCCAGATCCATAATCCTTTGCAGGGTGTCCTTATAAGGACGGATTTAAAAAATAGCCGCACCTATTACATAAGACAACGATACCGAGATCAGCATGGCAATAAGTCCAACAGCACGGTTATCCGCAGCGATCTCCTCGTCAATAGAGAATACAGGGGTCAGAAATTCAAATAAAAAATAGGCAAGCAGCAGCAGCAAAAAACCGACGACGGACCACTTCATTGTCTCGTAAATTGAAACACCAGCTTCAATACTGAAACGCAGTACGTTGCAAATTCCGAAGATTTTGCCGCCTGTGGCCATTGCCACTGCCAGGTTTCCCTTACGTATTTCTTCCCAGCAATTATATTTCGTTACCATTTCAAAAAAAGACAGAAATACAACCAGCCCAAGAATCGCCACTGCAAAGTAGCCAAGCAAGGCACCTAGCGGATGACCCAGCAAAAGATCAATATCTTCTTGCACGCTTTCCCCTTCTTTCTGCCGGGAAATCCCGCTATTGCAGCTCAGCCACAGTTACGCCCGCGCCGCCTTCGTTATAATTCCCGAGCCGATAACTCTTCACATGCTTGTGCTTACGCAAATATTCCTGAATTCCTGTGCGCAGCACACCCGTTCCTTTACCGTGAATGATGGCGATTTGGCCCAGATTACCTAAAAAGGCTTCATCGATAAACCGATCTGTCTCCATGATAGCTTCCTCCAGGTTAGTCCCGCGCAAATCCAGTTCACTGCGAATGTTCTCATCACGGGAACGTTTGACGGTTGTCGCATGGCGAAGGGCCGTTGGCGCAGCTGTTGCTTTCGAGGAGAGCAATTCCAAATCATCCAGCCTTACCTTCATCTTCATAATGCCAAACTGCACCAGTGCCTCTTTAGTACCGCTTAGCTCCACCACAAAGCCCTTTTGGTTCAAGCTGTCGACTTTCACTTCATCTCCAGGACCAATTGTACGTGGAGCCTTGGTAGTCTTGCGGGTAACAGCCTTCTTGCGCGGTGATGGCTCAGCTTCATCCAGACGTCGCCGCGCTTCAATCAGCTTATGCTCTTTAACTGAAGCTCCTTCTTCCATAGCCAAGCGGCGCAAATCACTGATAATTTCCTCAGCTTCCTTACGCGCTTTGTCCAGGATCGCGCTGGCGTCCTTCTCAGCCTTCTCGAGGCGTTTCTCACGCTGGCTTTCCAGCTTCTCAAGCTCTTGCTGTTGTCTGCTGCGCAGCTCCTCCACTTCGCGGCGGATGCCCTCTGCACGTTCATGCTCCTGTTCCGCTCCCAGCCGATTCTCTTCGAGAGAAGCAATCATATGCTCCACGCGCAGATCTTCTTCCTTCACTTCGCCGCGGGCATGCTCCAGAATCGCATGAGGCAGGCCTAGACGCTCGGCAATCGCAAAGGCGTTGCTTCGTCCGGGTACGCCGATCAATAAGCGATAGGTTGGGCTAAGGGTCTGGACATCAAATTCCATACTGGCATTGATGACTCCCTTACGCTCATAAGCGTATGCTTTCAGTTCGCTATAATGTGTTGTTGCGACCATCCGGCATTCGATCCGGTGAATATGCTCCAGAATGGCAATTGCCAGCGCAGAGCCTTCTGCCGGGTCGGTTCCAGCCCCCACCTCATCAAGCAGAATAAGGCTCTTAGGAGTCATTCTACGCAGAATGGAGATAATATTAGTCATATGACTAGAGAAGGTACTCAGACTTTGTTCAATGCTCTGTTCATCGCCAATATCAGCATAAATGGCATCAAACACACACATCTGGCTGCCTTCCTCTGCTGGAATAAACAAGCCGGACATCGACATTAAGCTCAACAAGCCGATGGTTTTGAGGGTAACGGTCTTACCACCGGTATTCGGTCCGGTTACGATAATTGAGCTGTATTGATTGCCCAGCTCCACGTCCAAAGGAACCACATGCTCCGCTGGAATAAGCGGATGCCGCCCTTTGCGCAGCTTAAGATAACCGCGGTCATTCATACGCGGCTGAGTAGCCTTCATATCACGAGCAAGACGCGCCTTGGAGAAGATGAAGTCCAGTTCTCCCAGAATATCAATATCGTAGGTCATTTCTTCCGCAATGTCGGCTACAAGTGCCGTCAGCCTGTGTAAAATGATCTCGATTTCCCGTTCCTCACGCAGCCGTGTTTCACGAAGTTTATTATTCATCGCCACAATAGACTCTGGCTCGATAAATAAAGTCGCTCCTGATCCAGACTGATCATGTACGATACCGCCGAAATGGGCACGGTACTCCGCTTTTACGGGAATAACAAACCGATCACCACGAATGGTCACCAGCTGATCCTGCAGCATTTTC
This sequence comes from Paenibacillus sp. FSL H7-0943, assembly GCF_037963265.1. Taxonomy (NCBI): domain Bacteria; kingdom Bacillati; phylum Bacillota; class Bacilli; order Caryophanales; family Paenibacillaceae; genus Paenibacillus; species Paenibacillus sp. FSL H7-0943. The sequence goes on along the minus strand of NZ_CP150148.1, from coordinate 1,912,831 downwards.
GCTACAGAAGACGAACGAATCATCGAATCCAGCTTCTCACGAATTCTGGTCTCTCCTCCGCGCAATTCACGGCGAATGTTAGCCAGCTCAGAACTAGCTGTATCAAGTACATCAGCATTCTCGTCTATACATAAACGGATGGCATCTTCCACATGTTTTTGCTCCGATAAAACGTCGCTCAGTGAGAACAGGAGCTCAATCTTTTCTTCCTCATGCATAGCTGCCAGGAAACGTTTGACTCTGCGTGCGCCGCCAATGGTATTTCCAACGGCCAGCAGCTCAGTTGTTCCCAGCATTCCGCCGATAGAGGCACGTTTTAGTGCAGCTCGAATATCGCTTACCCCGCCGAACGAAGGAATGCCCTTCAGGCGATCCACATTAGCCGCTTCATCCGTGGCTTGAAGCAGCTTCTTCACACCTTCGAAATCGCCGGAGGGCCTTAGCTGCTCCGCAGCCAATCTTCCCATGGGGGTTTGCGTATATTGCATTAATTTATTTAAAATCTTGCGATATTCAAGCGTATGCAAAATTTTGTCGTCCAATTACAGTCACAGCTCCCTTCATAGATGTTTCCATTATACAGAATTCAGGTCAATTTCGCTATTTGGGTCTTATTTTTAAGCATAGAATCACGTAATAAGGTCACAATAAGAACTGCACATATCCTTAGCATGGGCCAAAGGAGGTTAGTACAGTGAATTTCTTAAGTCATGTTGGTCGTTTTGTGGTCGCAGCGCTTGTTCTGATGGTTGTTGGCTGGATTGTTCCACAGTTCACGGTTGGTGGGTTCTGGAGCGCTTTAATCCTTGCACTGGTGATTGCGCTACTCGGCTGGGTAGTCGAAGGAATCTTCGGCAAAAAAGCAACGCCTTTCGGTCGTGGTATCGTCGGCTTTATTGTCAGTGCGGTAGTAATCTGGGTCGCTCAATTCGTAGTCAGCGGAGTCAGCGTATCCATTCTGGGTGCCATCTTAGCAGCTCTTGTCATTGGGATTATCGACCTGTTTCTGCCGGTATCCACTCCATTTGAGGCCGCTAAGTAACAAAAGCTCTTCACAACACAGAACCCCCTATTCCGGTTCTTCTCCGGCAATAAGGGGTTCTGTGTTGTTTTTATGCAAAAGACACAATCTCCTCTTTATGACTCTCCGCACAGTTGACCACTCTGTTCTTGCCTTGCTTTTTAGCGGTATAGAGCGCTTTGTCTGTTTTACGAAAGAGAAGCTCTTTTCCATCCCCAAGCTGATAATCACAAATTCCAATGCTCACGGTGATCGGCTTGTTACCAGCCTGCAAATGTTCAATTTGAGCAATATTTTTCCGTAATTTCTCTACTGCTTCATAGGACTCCGAGAAACTTTTATCTGTAAAAATCACAGCGAACTCTTCCCCGCCATACCTAGCCGCAAAATCATTTAACTCAATCATGCCGCCTACCTTGTCCGCTATCACCTTAAGTACAAGGTCTCCAACCCTGTGTCCGTAGGTATCATTCACTTGCTTGAAGTTATCAATATCGAAAAGAGCCAGCTGTAGCTGAAGGTTGTTGCTTTCACATTGCTCCAATAATGAATCCAAATATTCATGAAAGGTTTTATGATTATAGAGTCCAGTGAGTGCGTCTATCTTCAGCAGCTTATCCGAAATAGCCCTCTCCACCATTAGATCTTGGCCCGCCTTGGTTAATCTTTCTAAATTAATACGCGCTTCACGAGCACGAATAATTACTGCAATAGCCATCAGCACAAATACCAAAAATACACACTCTACCATCAAGAATTCAAGCAGCGGTTTATGTAGGAATGGCCGTTCCAACCCAAAATATACCCCGGCATAAAACACAATACTAAATAACCCCATTATGTACAGGAGCTTACGATCAAAATAAATAAGAGCAACCATAATCGGCATCATAAGTGTCATCTGAGCACCGTCAACAAAAGGCTCTAATACAAAATACATAAGGTAGGACACTAAAAATCCGCAGCTAACCACCCCATATTTAGGGGACTGTTTACTATAACGCAGCCACAGCTCCGCGGTAATCATAAGGATCACAATTAGTAAATTACAGGCTATAAATAAATGCCATAGATTCGTATCCATGGTTGTTTTTATTTGGAGTCGGTCAATATTCGACAAAAACAGCAACTGTGAGATTAATAAAAGAATGACTACCATCCAATAGCCTTGTAAGATTCTACGGTGCCAAACCTCCGTACTTAGCGCATCATTAATACTTGTAATATGTATCCCCTACTTTTATACGTTAATGTAATAGCTTTCATTATAATAAATTTTAGTTATATTTTCATCATTTTTTTGCAATTTACGACAAAGTTTGAACAGTCTGCCTGTTCACATAGTTTTCACATTTCATCAAAGCGCTTACTTAAATTTTAAGTTATGATGTCTACATAATTGTCACATTTTCACTATGCTTGGACTTCTTGGGAGGGGATTTAGATTATTAAAAAATTTGCAATTCTACTTTCAATGGTGTTCGTTATAGCACTTACAGCCTGTGGGAACAACAATGATAGTGCTGCTGGCAATACTAACACATCGGAGCCGGAAATCGAGGCAGAAACAGAACTCATAATTACAGCTACAAATTACAGCTTTGATCAGGAAGAATATCATCTAAAAAAGGGTGTTCCCGTCAAAATCATTTTTAAAAATGATGACGGCAATCACGGTATCCTTATTCCAGAGTTCGAGCTGCAGCTTAATGAAAAAAAATCCTCAAAGGTGATCGTACCCGAGGAAGCTGGAACTTTCGAAATGACCTGCTCCATTATGTGTGGCTCCGGACATAGCGGAATGAGAGCTACAATCATCGTGGAATAGATTACACATAAACAGCCGATTATTAGGGATTCCCCCTGAGATCGGCTGTTTTTTTAATTTGAGCTCATTAATAAAGAGAGCTGACCCGAAATAGATCTCTCTACTCATCAGGTCAGCTCTTTTACTTGCATCCGGCACTCAACTGTCTTGCTCGATCAGTTGAATCCATTCATTATATTCATTTTGTAGCTTGGCATATTCCTCTTTAAGGTTACGATGCTCATCTGTCAGCTTGTCAAGCTCTTCCTGACGCATTTCAAACTGGAGCTGCAACAAACGAAGCTGTCCTTGAACCATTTCATAGCTTTCACCAACTTCACCTAGCTGCTGAAGCACTTCGCTACGTTCACGATCAATAGCTTCCTGCTTCATTTCAGCCTCACCGGCTTCCTGCTGCCAAATGTCGATCTCCTCACGCAGCTTTGCTTCGAGATCCGTCCACTGCAGCTGCTGATCGGATAGTTCCTCGTACTTATGCTTCCAGGAAGCTCCGTACGCCTCTGCTTCCTTCAGCACTTCCTGTTGCTCAGCAACAGTAGCAGCAGCTTCACGACTAGCTTCAGATAACTCTTCTAAGCGTCGTGTTGCCTCTTCCCCTTCTTCCTGCAACAGTTGATATCTTTCCTGCAGGCGTTCTCCTTCTTGCAGTACATCGTCGTATTGAGCAATCAGTTCCTCATAACGAACACGAAGCGCAGACAATTCCTTCTGAGCCTGCACACCTTGCTCCCGAAGTACCGCTGTTTCGCGTTCTGCATCTGTACGAAGCTGAACCTCCTGATCCAGCTGCTGTACTAATCCATCGGCTTGCCCACGTAGCGTGTCAATCTCTTTCTGGAGCAACACGGATTTCTCCTCAGACTCCAGCAGATTCATTTCCAGTTCACCAATATCTTCCATGCGTTTATCCGAAAGCTCCTGCCAGTTAGCCGCCTCTGCTGCTGATCCCGCAAGCTCTTCCTGAACACGGTGCAGATTTTCACTCGTCTCCTGTAGTGACGCTCTTAGCTCTGTAGCTTCATTCTGTGACTGTTGATAACGCTGGCGTAACTCTTCCAGCTCCTCATTCAACAGTGTGCCCAGCTCAGTAGCCGTGTGAAGCTCTTCACTGAGCTGTTCTTCACGTTTAACAATCGCTTCATATTGTCCAAGAAGCGTCTGTCTTGCATCTCGTTCACTCTTAAGACTGGCTTCAGCCGCACGTAATCTGGACTGAAGTTGCCCTGTCCCACCACGAAGCTCAGCCAGCTGTTTTTCCAGCTCTTGAATATTTTGCTTATGTCTATGCTCTTGAGTGCCTTGTGACTGCCGCAGTTCCTTATTCTTGGTTTGTTCCCGCTGCAGTGCTTCACGTTCTTCCGCCAGCTCTTTGCCCAACTTCGCTTTGGTACTCTCAAGCTCTTTACCTAAGGTCAACTTGGTATCTTCAAGCTCCTTACCTAACGTCAATCTGGTATCTTCGAGTTCTTTACCTAATGTAGACTTGGTAACCTCAAGCTCTTCCTCCAGTGTTGACTTGGTCTCGGTCAGCTCAAGCTGCAGAGCAGACAGCGTATCTGCCTTCTCCTTGGTCAGCGTCTCTCGGATGTTCTCCAGCTCTTGCAGATGAGCAGCCTTCTGCTCCTCTAGCTGCTGCAAGCGGATGGCTTCCGCCTTCGCCAGTTCCTGCCGCTGGTGTTCACGACTAGCTGCCTGCTCTTCTTCGTAGCTTGTCCGCAGTGCTTGCAGCTCTATCTCGCGCTCAAGCAATTCTTCTTCCAGCTTCTTGCGTGCAGCTTCCACAGCTTGCACTGCCTCCTGAAGCTGTTCCTCATGTACCTTGCGTTCATTCTCCTGAATCTCCAAATGCCGCTTACGTTCTTCCTCCGCAGCAGCAATCAGTCGCCCAGCCTCTTCTTTGGCCGCAGCTTCTAGTCGCTCGAATTCTTCTTGCCGCTCCCGCTGTACCTCCAGCAGGCGAGATACTTCCAATCGCAGTTCACTGCGTTCACCTGTCATCATGTTTAGTTCATTTTTGAAGTCCTGAACCTGAATAGCCTGCTCCGCCATATGTACAGCTGCAAGCACCGCTATACGCGGTGTGTCCAGTCTGGTGTGAGATTTAGAAATCGTGCGCATATGTTCATCAACATAACGGGCCACTTGTTTCATATATTCAGTACTGCTTCCGACGAGTTTATAGGAAGTTCCGTATATCTCCACGGCGACACGTGTCCGGTCCATAGCCACAGTTGTGCCCTCCTTTGTATGTGTGCGGATTCTAAGCTAGTTTCACTTCTTCTATTGTAGCTTTTTTGGTAAGCATTTGGCAAAATCCCTAATATTCAATAGATTATGGCTGATATTCTCCGCTTTGCACTCTACCTAGAAAAAGCCGCAGCGAATCTCAGTTTCTAAATGGATTCGCTGCGGCTTTACACAATTCCTGCTACTTTCTTAATTCTGCACCAAAAGTTTGTTGAAGAGATGCTAATACCTTCTCATGCACCTCTCCTACTTCCTCATCAGTCAGTGTATGTTCACTATGACGATACAGCAGTGAGATCGCGATGCTCTTCTTTCCATTCTCCAGCTTACCACCAGTATAAACGTCAAATACCTGTACGGACTGGAGCAAAGAACCTCCGTTATCGCGGATGGAAGCTAGCAGATCGCCCGCTGGTACAGCGGAATCCACGACCACAGCAATATCCCGCTCCATTCCTGGGAAACGCGGAAGCTCATTATATTGCAAACGGCTTTGCGCACTTTCATATAACGGCTGCAATAAAATTTCTGCCGCATAAGTATCCACCAGATCCAGCTGTCTTTGCAGATCCGGATGAATCTGTCCCATCGTTCCGATCTTCACACGACCCTCGTTTCCGAGTAAATATACCGACGCGGAACGCCCAGGATGATATCCTTCTGGACTATCTCCTACATAGACGATTTTATCGGTCAGCCCTAAATGAGCAAATACCGTTTCCAGCGCACCCTTCAAATCAAAGAAGTCCACAGGCTGTGCCGAAACATTCCATTGCTTCACTGTTAAGCTTCCGCTAAGCAGCAGCCCCAGCACCGGCAGTTCGCGTGGCTGACGAGTCAACTGTTCTTCATCCGTGAAGAAGACGTTGCCGATTTCAAACAATGCCAAGTCGCTTTGACGACGATTGGTATTGTAGCTGGCAATATCCAAGAGTTGTGGTAGAAGGCTGGTACGCAGTACGCTGCGTTCTTCACTCATCGGCATAGCCAGCTTCACCGCTACTGCTCCTTCTGATAACTCAGGGAACATTGTGCTTTGTTGCGGCTGGATGAAGGAGTAACCCATCACCTCTTGGTAACCGCCATGTGACAATAGGCGACGCAGTTCACGACGGAGCGCTTGCTTGTGAGTTAGTGCTCCTGGCGTTGTAATTCCTTCAATTAGAGTCGTTGGAATATTGTCATACCCGTACAGGCGGGCAATTTCTTCAATAAGATCAACATCATAGCTGATATCGCCACGTCTGGTTGGGACTTGAACTTCAATCAGCCCTTGTGCGGTATCTCCACATTTGAAATGTAGACGGCCAAACAATGTCTTCACTTCCAACAAGGACAAATCCGTTCCCAGATAACGATTCAGTTTCTCTAAGGACAAGGTGAGAACCTTCTCTTGAACAGCGTCAGTTCCTGCTTGCACGATGCCTTCATGGACCGATCCGCCAGCATAACGTGCAATCAGTACGGCTGCACGGTTCAATGCAGGAATAACTGCACTTGGATCCACTTCCTTCTCGAAACGAAGGGAGGCTTCAGAGCGAAGTCCCAATTGACGCGAGGTTTTACGGATCGTTCCTCCATCAAACTTAGCAGATTCCAGAACAAGGTTTACCGTCTCAGCAGTAACCTCTGTATCCCGTCCACCCATTACTCCGGCCAGACCTACAGCTTTTACTCCATCAGCGATAACGAGCATTTGCGGCTCTAGCTTACGCTCTTGACCGTCAAGTGTAACCAAAACTTCACCTTCATGGGCAAGACGAACGCCGAGTTCTCCACCTTGTACTTTATCTGCATCAAAAGCATGCAGCGGCTGTCCATATTCCAGCATCACATAATTGGTAATGTCCACAATATTATTAATTGGACGAACCCCAGCAGCCATCAGACGATTCTGAATCCACAGCGGTGATGGTGCAGGTTTAACACCTGCAATATAACGAACTGCATAATGGCTGCAGTATTCTTCATCTTCAATCTTGACGGAAATGGAATCCGCAGCAGGACCACTGATCTCAATCATTTCGCTTTTTGGATCAGGTAATTTAACTTCACGCCCAAGAATTGCACTTACTTCATAAGCAGCTCCAATCATGCTGAGGCAATCTGAACGGTTCGGAGTCAGATCGAATTCCAGAATCTCGTCATCTAAGCCGAGGACCTTGGAAATATCCTGACCAATCTCTGTCCCTTCAGGCAGCACAAGAATACCTTCTTGTTGCTCTTTTGGAAGCAATTTATCATTCAGTCCCAATTCTTTGGCCGAGCAGATCATTCCTTGCGACAGGACACCGCGCAGCTTGGCTTTTTTGATATCCAGTCCTGGCAGCTTTGCGCCAACCATTGCTACAGGTACAGTTTGACCTGCAGCTACATTTTTTGCGCCGCAAACGATTTGTAGCTCCTCATCTTGGCCCACATCCACGATACATACGTTCAGCTTGTCTGCATCAGGATGTTTTTCCTTTGATTTCACATAGCCGGTTACGATGCCGGAAATGCCTTTATTGCGGCGCTCTACGCCGTCAATCTCAATGCCGGCAGCGGTAATCTTCTCCGCTAGCTGTTCGGCGGTTACTCCTTCAATCGATGTATAATCAGCCAACCATCCGGTTGATACTTTCATATCCGCTCACTTCCTTTATGTTTCAGATGTATTTATTTCACTGTCGTTCGCGCTGCTTCCTGTGGGAGAATGCTCCAAAGCCATTCTCCGCCACTATCAGCCAGCGCGCCCACAAAAACTAAACGCCCTTGAATTGCTTCACAAAACTCATGTCATTACTATAGAAATGTCGGATGTCATCGATGCCGTATTTAAGCATTGCAATCCGCTCTACACCCATTCCGAAAGCGAAGCCGCTGTACTCAGCAGGATCATAGCCACCCATTTTCAGTACATTTGGATGCACCATACCTGCGCCAAGGATTTCTAACCATCCGCTTTGCTTGCATAGTCTGCAGCCATCGCCGCCACATTTGAAGCAGCTTACATCTACTTCAACACTTGGCTCAGTGAATGGGAAAAAGCTCGGACGAAGACGAATGCCTGTATTCGGTCCAAACATCTCCTGCACAAATTGTTGCAGGGTGCCCTTCAGATCACTCATTCGAATGTTACTTCCAATGACCAAACCTTCGATTTGGTGGAACTGGAAGGAATGCGTTGCATCATCATCATCACGGCGGAATACTTTACCCGGGCAGATGATTTTTACCGGAGCTTCACCGTTCATAGCCTGCATAGTACGAATCTGTACCGGCGAGGTTTGTGTGCGCATTAACAGGTCATCCGTTAAATAGAAAGAATCCTGCATATCACGTGCCGGGTGATTCTTAGGCAGATTTAGAGCTTCAAAGTTATAATAATCGGTCTCTACTTCCGGGCCTTCAGCTACACGGTAGCCCATGCCGATAAAAATATCCTCAATCTCCTGTACGACTCTGCTAAGCGGGTGAATGCCCCCTTGCTGCATACGGCGACCCGGTAAGGTTACGTCTACTTTTTCAGCCTGCAGACGTTGCTGGGTTTCCTGCTCTTGAAAAGCCTCCTGCTTCGCGCCGATAATCTCCTCAATAGCACTGCGAACCTGATTCGCTACTTGCCCGATTACCGGACGTTCCTCAGCACTAAGTCCTCCCATACCGCGCAGAACCTCTGTAAGCTCACCTTTTTTACCGAGATACTTCACTCTTAGATCATTTAGTACCTGCGGATCCATAACCTCCTGCAGCTTAGCCAGCGCTTCAACCTTCAATGCTTCCAACTTCTCTTTCATGGCCGTGTACAGCCCCCTTCAATCATTGTCTAGTTCAACAAAAAAAGGCCTTTCCTCCCGGTAAGGGACGAAAAGACCGTGGTACCACCCTTGTTAGACAAGCTGATCTGTTCCCCTTAAGAGCTTCATTCCCTCTTTTGGCTGGACAGATACCTATCTCACTTTATACAGAAATAACGGTCTGTGACCGGTATCCCCTACCCTTCCCTATTAGATAGCTTAAGGAATTCAGGGAACTGCTCCGGAGTGAACTTCGACAGCTCTGCTTCTTAGAAACGCTCTCAATCCGCGGCGTATCCTCCCTGTAAGTCAGGCACTGTGTACTCTTCTCCATCACTGCATTTCACAATTCATGCTAATTGTCAGGTATCTCTTTACTACAAGAGATATGTCTCTTTATTATATGCAAAATCTGTCGTTTTGACAAGCTGGACAAAATTAGGCTAATTTTTATCTTCTTTTAAGCTGGCTTTAAGCTTCAGAGCCATTTTCCCAACTTTTTTTCAGCTAACATTCAGCGGGGCTTGATAATTTCCATTACTAGGAAGGCTTGCTTATCCACTCAGGTGCACCTTCGCAGACTATTAACTATCCTATTGGGAGGAAATCAAATGCATGTACGGAGAATAAAAGTAGCCGCGGTGCTGCTAAGCACAGCTGTGCTTAGCCAATCTGCAGCGTATGGAGCTCATGCCGCTTCGGCCGGGACTACATCCACCAAAGTAGCAACAACAGCTACTGTATCCGCTCTGGATAAACTCGGCTCCATAGCCTTGAAGACTAACATCAGCGCAAAGCTGACGGATGTCAGCTTATTAACTCAGGATGTTGGAAATATTCTTACATACACACTCAGCTACTCTAATGGAAGCAACGCTAGCCTCAATCTGGTGGACTTTTTCTCCAAAGTAACTACTAGCGGCGGTACAGTTATTCAAGGAAGCCCTATTACCAGCAGTGCAACCATCAAATCCATTGCCGCGAAAAGCAGTCAATCTATCACCTACTATGTAAACATCGGCAAAGCCACCTCTTTAAACGGGGTCAAAATTTCATTGTACGGATGGGACTTCAACACCACCGATTATCAAAAAAAGCTAGGGAACTTCACCGTACCAACAGGATATTCACAAGCTGTCGCCAGAGGGCAGAGTAAAAAGATCACCCTAAACAATCTCCCTGTAACCACCAAGGCAGAGAGCCTGCAAATTTATAAATATAACGGTAAGGTCTATGCCAAGGTTGGCGTTAGCTTCACTAATCAAGGAACCAAGGTACTCAGTGATACTGGACTTAAAGGATACCTCGCTTCCGCTGGAGGATCTGTATTTGAACTCGCACTTGATGACACCAGCACCAGCTATAAAGTACAGCCTCAGGAAAAGAAGACGATCTACTATTTGACGGAAATCCCTTCTTATATGAAGACAGACAACATGGCGCTGCAATTTGCCGGAGAAGATGCCTCATTAAAAATAGCGTTGCCGGTTGTCGCCTACAATCTCCCCGCTGCAACAACACCGGATCTTGTCGTAGCCAGCAATGTCACGAAGAAGCTTACAATCAGCAATAATACAGTCGAAACACAGCTGAAAACGGCTAACGTCTATGCTGACAATGGCAACGCAAAGTGGACACTACAGTTCCGCATCAAAAATAGCGGCAACAAAGCAGTGAATGTGCCTGCCTATGAACTTGCTATTAAAGCCGCTGAAGGGTATAGCTTTCCGGTAGATACGAAGGGTTTTGCCAGCCTAACATTGAAACCGCTTGAAGAAAAGATTATTGAACTCAGCGCAGATGTACCACTCACACTCAATCAAGAAACATTGCAGCTGCAAATGACTGAGCCGGCTGCTGAGGGCAAGATCATTTTTCCTACCGCCTATTATCAGATCCCTTACACGCTGCAAACTAACAATTGGCAGGACACGGAATACCCCATTGAGAACAGTCACGGTACATTTGTTGTCAAAATTGCAAACATTCAAAGACTCCCTTGGTCTGACAAAGACCAGATCGTGGCTAAAATCAACATCCGTAACACTAAATCAACCTCTGTTCAGCTTCCTGCGCTTACAAGTGTCGTCAAAGCTGGAGAAAGTGACATCAGCAGCACTTCCCAGGTTGTCTCAGAAAGTACGCAAACCATCCTCGGTCCAAATGAATCGGCTGCTGTGTATGTCGTAGCCAATGTTCCTTATAGCTATACTTTCAATCAATTAAAAATCACCCTGCAAGAAACTTCAGGTGAAAGCAAGCTTAACTTCCTTTCTCTAAGTACTACCCAACTGGACAGCCGAGTACAGAGTGTTGCAGCTGAAAATTCTTTCCATCTTGAGCTTGAAGGTAAAAAAGCGGAATTACTTGTACGCCGGACCCTCGTGTACCCAGGTACAGATTCAAATCTCTTGTACACAGAACTAGAAATGAACAGTGAGGAATCGCGTAAATCCGAACAGGCTCAGCTCGTAGCCTATTACAAAACACAAGACAATCAATATTATGAAGCCGAAGTCACCCAGTCCAAAACCTCCACCAGTCCTAACGGAAAAAGTCTGGTCACCCTCTGGAGTAAGCTCCCTCTCGGTATAGATCCAGCGAACCTTGTCCTTTACATCGGGGAGGGTGTTTCTGAAGGCAAGCTTACCGCTCCTGGCGGTCAATCGACGGGTTACATCAATACGGTATCGCTTGGACTGAACCAGTTGGGGGTGGAGCCCAAAGGCAATCTTTTGAACGTGGAAATGTTTCCTTATACTCTATCCGTTACAAATGCAGTCGCCACCGTCACCGCTGGTAAAGATACGCTCAGCACTGCACTAACCTACAACATGTCAGCCAGCACGCTTTATGAATCAGGCACCTATGAGCACAAACTGGTGTTGGAGCTGATTGACCCCTTAGGACAAAGCATGGAAAAAACATTAACGCTTGGCACAGATCTACAATTAGGTAACTTCAAGTCGTACACCACAACCTTCACAAGCAGCCTGTACAAAACACTGGGTGGCGGCGCAATCCGGTTGAATCTATACGACGAATTCCAAGGCCATCGAAATCTGCTGGGAACACAAACCTATGTTGTCACTTATCAGGCGGCATCAACGACTTCGAACAGCAACTCTACTTCTGGTACAGATCCAGACACCAGCAATACATCCGGCAATTAATATGATGAGATATGGAGGATAGAAATGAAGAAGAAAAAAATAGTGTTCTGGACTCTTGGAGTAGTAGTTGTAGCCACAGCAGGAATGCTGGTTTATACATTGTTACCTGATAAGAACAGTCAAGCCGCTGAAGCGCCTGTTAATACAGCTACCGTTACAAAGGGCGATATCGTAGTTAGTGTATCCGGAGCCGGCTCCGTGATTGCTACAGAAACTGGTAAAGTAAAAACGAAGGACAGCGGGACCGTAGCTGAGGTTCTTGTCAAAGAGGGCGATCTCGTGAAAAAAGGCCAGACTTTGATTACCTTTGAAGGCAATGATCTGAGTGACAATCTCAAGCAGGAGCAAACTTCACTTGCCTCGCTTGAGACCGATCTTGAGGACAAGCAGGAGCAATATAAGAAGCTGGCCGTATCAGGTGCAGCAGAAGATGAGCTGGCAAATGCCAAACGTTCGATTGAAAAGGCCAAAACCGACATTTCGGCGCAACAGGAAAAAATAGCTTCTGTCCAAGAAGATATGCTTCCTCCTGATCCGTTAACGGCTCCTATTGACGGAACTGTAACGACAGTTAATATTGCAAGCGGTGAAAAAGCCATGGACGGCTCTGAACTCATCGACATTACCGATTATGCTAATTTAAGTGTAGTTGTGCAGGTGGATGAGCTTGATATTCCTACTGTAAAGCTAGGGATGCCTGCCACTATTTCATTGGATGCTCTGCCTGATACGGAATTCAAGGGCACGGTTACGAAAATAGCTAATGAGGGCACCGCCTCAAACGGTGTTTCCCTCTTCGATGTTACCATAGGTCTAACAAGCTCCGAAGGTGCTCTTGTCGGAATGTCTGCGGAAGTTTCAGTAACCACTGCTGAGAAAAAGGATGTATTAACAGTACCTATTGAAGCTGTACAAGAAAGAAACGGAAAATACACAGTTTCTATTCCTCTAGCAGCGGGTTCAGCCGCAACTTCCAAAACTGCTGGCGAGGGCCAAGCACCAATGCCTAGCGGGGCTCCTGACGCTCGCGGCGGCGCTATGCCCAGCGGGGCTCCTGATGCCCGCGGCGGCGCTATGCCCAGCGGGGCTCCTGACGCTCGCAGCGGCGCTGCCGGTGGAAGAAATCGCGGCAATAGCTCAGGACAGATGGTCACTGTCGAAGTGGGTCTCCATGATGAGAGCAGCATTGAAATTGTCAGCGGACTCCATGAAGGGGACCAGGTGATCATTCCTACCGTAATCTCTACGAAAACCGGAACAACCAGCACGGAAACGGAAACTAGAGGTGGTATGGACGGTATGGGTGGCGCTGGCTTCGGCGGCAGTGGCTTTAGTGGGGGTGGCGGCTTCAGCGGAGGTGGCGCTGGTGGTATGGGCAGCGCACCAGGTGGTGGCGGAGGTGGCGGCAGATGAGTGCTTCAGCACCTCTGATCGAAGTTCACGACATGTCCCACGGCTACACAATGGCCGGAGAAACCATGACGGTCTTAAATAGCCTTTCCTTTACAATTGATCTGGGGGAGTTCGTAGCTATTATTGGTCCCTCCGGTTCTGGTAAATCAACACTCATGAATATGCTTGGTTGCCTCGATATCTCCGATGAAGGAAGTTATCTTCTAGATGGACAAGAGGTTCGCAAGTTATCCGACAATAAGCTCGCAACGATCCGCAATGAGAAGATCGGCTTTATCTTTCAAAATTTCAACCTGCTCCCCAAGCTGTCAGCCATTGAAAATGTGGAGCTGCCATTGATTTATCGTGGCCTCTCCCATCGGGAAAGAAGACAACTAGCACAGGAAGCACTCATTAAAGTAGGGCTGGAGGATCGGATGCATCACCGCCCTTCTGAGCTTTCGGGAGGACAGCAACAGCGGGTAGCGATTGCCCGGGCTATGGCGGGATCTCCCCCTATTCTACTTGCCGATGAACCAACCGGGGCACTGGATACACGGACGGGGCAGGAAGTCATGCAAATGATACGTGAGTTAAATAAGCAAGGGCATACCATCATCCTTATCACACATGATCTGGAAATAGCTAAACAAGCGGAGCGGATTATTCGTATTCAGGATGGCAACCTCGTGGAAGATCGGAGGAATGCGGGGTGAAATTGTACCAAAGCATGCGAATGGCCCTGAAGAGCATCAACAGCAGTAAGGTTAGAGCGTTTTTAACGATGCTTGGGATTATTATTGGAGTCTCTTCGGTCATCATTCTTGTTTCTGTTGGGCAAGGAACTACTTCACAGATCACAGAGCAGCTAAACGGACTAGGCACAAACCAACTCACTGTAAACATTACTGGCCGTGGGGCGACTACCTCTCTCACCTATGAGGAAGCCCTTGCTCTAGGGAATATAGAGGGTATAGCAAATGTAGCTCCTGTGATCAGCGGCAATGCTACAGCCAAGAATAAAACAGACAACGTTAGTGTAACTGTAGAAGGAATCACCCCCTCTTATGAGGAGGTAAAGGATTTTCATGTACAGGCAGGCCGCTTCTTGCTTGATATTGATAACGAATACCGGCAAAAGGTAGCGTTGATCGGTTCAGGTACGGCCGAAGATTTATTCGGTACAGACAATCCTGTAGGGCAGAAGGTCCAGTTAAACGGGATTAGCTATAAAATCGTTGGGCTTTTAGAAACAAAAGGCTCCAGTCTAAGTGGTTCCAACGACGATATCATACTAATTCCTATAAGCACGGCAGAACGCCAATTAAAAAGCAAAGGCGTACGTTCCATCACCATTAAGACAACTTCAGCAGATACTGTAGCAGCCGCAAAAGAAAAACTGGAAAGTACGCTTGATGCTAAATTCAATTATGCGGATAATGCTTTTAGCGTGTTTGACTCTCAGGAAATGCTGGAAACCGTTAATTCCACAACAGATACACTTTCCATGGCGCTTGCAGGCATAGCAGGCATCTCACTTTTTGTCGGCGGCATCGGAATCATGAACATCATGATCGTATCTGTCAATGAAAGAACACGTGAGATTGGTATCCGTAAAGCAATTGGTGCCAAAAAATTCGATATCCTCGCTCAATTCATGATTGAATCCATCGTGCTCAGCGGTTTGGGTGGGGTGCTCGGGGTTGGCATTGGTGTCGCGGGCAGTTGGCTGCTAGGTAAATACTCAGCACTTACAGTTTCGATTGCTTGGGATATGGTACTGATCTCTTTTATTTTCTCCTTACTCATCGGTGTGATTTTTGGAATGATGCCTGCGAACAAAGCCGCACGACTTCGCCCCATTCACGCACTGCGTAACGAATAATGAATGATTAGCTGTCCTATAGTCATTAAGATGACTAAGGGCAGTTTTTTTTCAGCAGCTGTAAAAGGTATCATTTATGATCGAGTTGGGTAATAGGAACCATCGGTTTGAATATAGATAATTCAATAGGCCCATACACTAAACTTTAAATTTTGTCTTTTTGATTATTATCTGAGTAAAGATTGCTCTATAAGCAGCACGTCCTATATACTTGATATACTAGAAACTACCATTTACTCACACGTACACTTTCCTATGTTTCTCCACAATGTATACAACACCTCTTTTATCCCAAAAGCACCTTAAAACATCAGTGAATGAATTAAATTACGCCTGACCATAGATTGCGTTCTGCAGGTTCTACTTAAGCAGCAATAGATTTTCTTAATCATCTTATACAGGGAGAAGATGACTGTGGCAGGATTCTTTGAGTTCAAGGTAACACGCAAACTATTCTATGTCTTCGCTGCAATCTCCGTCCTTCTGGTTGGGATCAGCGTCGCCTCGCTACTCTATTTAAATTACACGATTAATAGATTGTCAGATTCTCTTTATGATGATATATATCAGAACTCTAAGCTCATACTGAGCGCGGATCGTGATCTGCATCAAGCCGCTGTAGCCTTGCAAATCGCAATGGGTTCAAACCTAACAGCCGCAGAAGGTGAACAGTTCACTAAGGAGTTTATAGATAATAATCTTCAAGCGCAGGAACGAGTAAGTCTAGCAAGATCAAATATCTACTCTATAAAAAACCCTTACAGTGATATGAAACAAAGTGGAATTATCCTTTCCGAATTAAAAAACGAGCTCAGCTCCTTCGAAACTACCATTATCAAATGGAAAAATTCAGGGTATACGCTAATAACAGAACGGACGAAGAGCAGCTGGAACCCAGATTCATATTCTGCGCTCACCCTAAACTCGCAATTCAATGAAGCTAGGGCACATCTCGACCAAGCAGAGGACTTGATTGGCAACTACGCCTTGCAAGTAACGGATGGATTTGGAGATAAAAAAAGCGCTTTGTTCTCTCTTTATTCACTCCTCTTATTTGTGTTTCTCCTAGTTATTATTTACCTTGGACGCAAAATCATCTGGCTCCAGAATGAAATGCTGGAAGAACAAACACTCTATCAGCTTATCGGTGAAACCATGTCTGATTTCATTATTTTGACGGATCCCAACGGGTTGATTCTATATGCTTCTCCCTCACACTCCAGTATTCTAGGTTATGTGCCTAAAAAAGGAGATCCGTTATCCAACTACATACGTGAACCGGAAATTGCCTGGGCTAAATTAAAAAGTGTTGTTCAGGGAACTCCGCGTATTTCTGAACTGCGCATGCGCGGAGCAGAAGGCCAATGGGTATGGCTTGAAACTAAGGTGTCACCTGTTCTCGGCAGCCGTAAATTCCCAGCACAATTCATGCTGTTATCTCGGGAAATTACCCAGCGAAAACAATACGAAGAACGACTACATAAGCTAGCCTTCTATGACCATTTAACAGCGATTCCCAACAGGGCTCATTTCAAAATGTATATGGAGAACCTTATCACCCAACCCGAAGGACGGAGGCAAAATATTGCGCTTGCCCTGCTGGACTGTGATAGATTCAAGCAGCTAAATGATACCTTAGGCCATCTGGCTGGAGACGAATTTCTTCAGCTGCTCTCCCGGGAACTTCAGCATACGGTTAAAGGAATAGGTCAGGCCTTCCGGATCGGCGGAGATGAGTTCGCAGTTGTACTTCATCGATTCACTTCTCCAGAGATGCTTGATGAAACACTGCAGCGGTTACTTAAACTGTTCAACAAGTCTTGGTCTGTTGATAACGGGTCCAGCTTCCATACCTCCGCGAGTATCGGAGTCGCTTTATTTCCTGAACACGGAAGCAGTATTAATGAACTGCTGCGTGCCGCCGATTTGGCGATGTATCGCTCCAAAGACCATGGTGGCAATAAAGCCAATCTCTACTACGAGCTTGTGGACGAAGGTTTAGCTAACCAGACCATTGTAAAACCATAAGAGCAAATAAAAAGCTGTCTCAGGAAAAATCAACCCTGAAACAGCTTTTTTTGTATGGCCTCTAACTGCTTAACCGAAGATGATCTTCTGAAATTTCGTCAATCTCCTGATCACGATCCCGAACTAAGACCTTGGTTAACTCTCCATTCGTAGAACAATCAATGAAACGGTCTCCGTCCCCATCTTTTTCTTCCCAATCATTAAGCCGTAAAATATATCCGATAGTTTGGGTATCTGGCAGCACTTCGATGCGGGCTACTGCACGCCCGTTCTCCATATAACGGAAATCGCATTGTCCATCCTGGATTCCTGTATCCCAAACCCAAAGATTCCAGCCTTGGTAATTCTGATCTGGGCGTTCATAGTGTATTTCGATGATTTTAGAGCGTGGGGCTGTCTCACCACATTTATCATAAAGGACCATCATCGACAACCCTTCCACTTCTACCTCATTGCCTTCGATTCTGCGGATGGCTTCTATCCCGGCACGGGTATGGTCTACTACTACGTTCCAACTATCAGCAACCTCAGGAAGTGATACCGACATCCGGTCATTATTAGCATTGAAGACAACGGTAATATTGTTCCAGAGATCACCTCCTGCATGGCTTCTAAGCAGATACGATACTATTCCGCCATCACAACGCAGAAATTCTAAGGAGCGTTCAATTTCCTGGCGGCCATGCAGACGAAATGCCGGATGTGTACGCCGCAGCTCGATCAGGCCTTTATAATATTGAAATACGGGCTTAAATGCACTTTTCATATTCCAGCGGATCGAGTTGACCGCATCACCGCTGCGGTAGCTGTTATGATCTCCAAATTTACTGCGCAGGAGCTCATCTCCAGCATGCAGGAAAGGAATCCCCTGCGAGGTCAGAATAATTCCGTTAGCAAGCAAGGATCGACGTACAGTTTCATTACCGAGAATATTCTCCTGATCTACATTCACGTATGGATTGGCAAGGGCCACTGCCTCTTCCAGATCTTCGTTATCCATGTTAGCGATTACCGGAAAATCAGCTTCCTGACTCCCTCCTTGAACGATAAGCATCTTATCCCATAAATTCAAATTATCATGGGCAGTTACATAGTTCACCGATTCCACAGGCGAGTCCGTAAACTCATGAATTGCTCCTTTAATTCCGGCTGCAATAGCACCTTCTTTGCCGTATTCGCCTGTCACGAACCCTCTTCCGAAACCATCACTATCCCCTTTGATCGCTGAACGGAAGTTATCGTTGAAAACAGCATAGCCCTTGCCCCGTTGTACGCCTTTTAGCGTTTTAGTGGCCAGCGGAGAATCTCCACCCGTCCAAGGTTCACCGTAAAGCAACAGATTCGGATTCACTTCTAGCCGAAGCTCTTCGGTAATCTCCCGCATGGTAACACTGTCCATCAGTCCCATTAGATCAAACCGGAAACCATCAATATGATATTCCGAAGCCCAATAAGATAAGGAGTCCTTAATAAATTTACGGACCATCGGACGTTCTGTAGCCAGCTCATTGCCAACCCCGGAGCCATTCGACAAACGTCCCGTAAAATCGCGGCGATAGAAATAATCTGGGACAAGCGGCTCAAAGGGGCCATTCTCCACAGCATACGTATGGTTGTAAACGACATCCATAATTACCGCGATCCCGCGGCTGTGTAAGGCCCGCACCATCTCTTTAAATTCACGAATCCGCAAGCCAGGATTGGCAGGATCGGTGCTGTAAGATCCTTCAGGTACATTATAATGCTGGGGATCATACCCCCAATTGTAGTCCACATTAGCTATGGAGGAACCCCGATTGACCACCTTCAGCTCATCCACGGTCTGAAAATCAAATACCGGCATCAGATGTACATGGGTAATCCCTAATTCAGCCAGATGATCAATCCCCACTGTATTTCCTGCCGAATCTTTTAATCCAAATTCGGTAAATGCTTTGAATTTACCCTTATAATGCATACCTGAGCTCTCATGTGAGGAGAAGTCACGAACATGCAGTTCATAAATCACTGCGTCGGCAGGATGCTGTAACGGAGGCGCTACATCCTGATCCCAATGTTCTGGATTCGTATCCTGCAAATTAACGATTGCTGATCTTAAACCATTTGCAGATACCGCTGTTGCATAAGGATCTACTGCTTCCGTCACATTGCCATCTGCAAAAACAGCACGGTACATATAATATTTCCCTTTTAGATCACCTGATAACTTGGTCTGCCAGACTCCACCATTACTACGCTGCATATATACAATACGACCATTGTCCATAGCACTCTTAGGTGACTCAGTATTCAGTTGATGCCCACCTGTTTCGTACAGTACAAGGGACACAGCAAGTGCCGTAGGTGCCCAGACTTTAAATACACTGTACTCCGTTGAATACGTCAAGCCTAAATCCTTGCCCTCGTAGACTTCCATCATCAATTCTGCATTTATATAATTTTTACTCATGAATAAACACCATCCTATGGCTCCCCACCTAACCTGTGGGGTTGCTTATAAGTCCATATATTACCAATTCATTTCATATTAATACTTGCACAGCGCTGCAAGTCGGCAAATGGAGTATAAACTTTCTATGGATCCTTACTATTATATGTACGACATATTTATAGGTTTGGGTTCCTTATCGACTTTATGCTCATTACTAATACTATCGGTATAGACATCTGCGCAATAAAGAAAATAAACAGTGAACAGTAAATGAGGTCGAATTATAGAAAATTATAGGTTAAAAAACATAAAAAAGCCGACCTCCAGCCATCGGAAGTCGGCAATAGTAGTTGGAAAAACAGTAGAACGCTAAAACGGATTAATGCATGCGTAAAAAGTTACTTAGCGATACTTTGAACAAGCGCAGCGACTTCTTCAGCCGTGCCAAGCTGCAACGCTTTTGCAGCCAAATCCTTCATGTCGGCAGCCGACAATTTAGATATTTGACTACGCGCTGGCAAAATGGAAGTTGCACTCATGCTAAATTCGTCGAGACCAAGACCCAGTAGCAGCGGAATAGCTGTTGCGTCACCAGCCATTTCACCACACATCCCCGTCCATTTACCTTCTGCATGGGCTGCATCAATTACATTTTTGACCAAACGCAGGATGGCTGGATTGTAAGGCTGATACAGGTAAGATACCTGTTCATTCATACGGTCCGCAGCCATTGTATATTGAATAAGATCATTCGTACCGATACTGAAGAAATCAACTTCCTTAGCAAACTGGTCAGCCAGTACAGCAGTTGATGGAATCTCAACCATTATGCCAAGCTGAATGTTGTCTGATACTTCCTTACCTTCTTCCCGAAGCTTAGCTTTCTCTTCGAGCAAAAGATCACGTGCAGCACGGAATTCACCAAGCGTAGCTATCATAGGGAACATAATGCGAAGATCCCCGTGAACACTTGCTCTTAGTAATGCGCGTAATTGAGTACGGAAAATATCCTGACGATCCAGGCAAAGACGGATCGCACGGAAACCAAGGAAAGGATTCATTTCCTTCGGAAGGTCAAGATAAGGCAGCTCTTTATCGCCACCGATATCCAGGGTACGTACGACTACCGGCTTACCCTTCATGTTCTCAAGTACAGTACGGTAGGCGTTATATTGAATTTCCTCAGAAGGCAGCTTATCGCGACCCATGTAAAGGAACTCAGTGCGGTACAGACCTACACCTTCGCCACCATTCTCAATGACACCATTCACATCATTTGGTGTACCAATATTGGCAGCTAGTTCAACATGTTTACCGTCTGCTGATACTGTAGGTTCGTCGCGAAGTTTCTTCCATTCTGCGATTTGCAAGTCGTAAGCTTCCTGCTTGCGAGTGTACTCTGCCACTTCAGCTTCGCTAGGATTGATCAGAACGTCTCCGTTCAGACCATCGACAATCACCAAATCGCCAGAATTCACTTCTGACAGAACCGTTTTAGTTCCAACAACCGCTGGAATTTCCAAAGAACGGGCCATAATTGCAGAGTGAGAAGTCCGTCCACCGATGTTCGTTGTGAAGCCTTTAACGAACTTACGATTAAGCTGTGCTGTATCCGATGGTGTTAGATCTTGAGCAATCACGATTACTTCTTCACTGATTTCTGCAGGACTTACATAATGAATGCCCAGCAGGTGGTTCAGCAAGCGCTTGGTAACATCACGCATATCAGCTGCACGTTCCTGCAGATAGGCACTCTTCATATTTTCAAACATCTCAATGAATTGCGTAGCCACTTCGTTTAGCGCATAGTCCGCGTTAACCGATTCCTCACGGATTTTATCAATTACAGGATTGATCAGCTCTGGGTCATCAAGAATAAGCAGATGTGATTCGAAAATCTCAGCCTTTTTCTCCCCCAACTCTGCCAAAGTACGCTCTTTAATCGTTTGCAGCTCCACTCTTGATTTGGCGAGTGCATCATTTAACTTAGCGACTTCTGCTTCAGTATCACTGATACTTGTCTTCGTAATCGTATAATCCGGATGTTTCAGGATAAAAGCACGGGCTACTGCAATCCCTGCTGAAGCCGCGATTCCTGAAATCTTATTCATGGATTTCCCCTAGCCCTTCTTTAATCATTACTTCTTGAAGAGCGTTCAAAGCTTCTGCTTCTTCGCTTCCTTCAGTAATCAAAGACAAAGTATCTCCAGCTTCAAGACCCAATGACAATACGCCAAGAATGGATTTCAAAGTTACTTTTTTACCTTTAGCTTCTGCATATGCTTCTGTACCTTTGAATTTTGTTGCTGTATTTACCAAGGCAGTTGCTGGACGTGCGTGAATTCCATCTTCATCGACAATTCTGAATGTTTTTTGCATAATATTATCCAACTCGCTTTCTGTTATTAAAGTATTTTAAATTTATAGTGAAAGCTTCGCTTCCTTGTATGAACAAGGAAGCATCGGCCCTTGCACTTTTACTGAATCGTAATGATGTCTTGGTCTCCTATAGAAACCTTACCCGGCTTCTTCAATGTTACAGAAGAGCCTTCTGGTAAATTCGAGAAAATAACAGGTGAGATTACAGAAGGTGCATGTGCTTTTACATACTCTAAATCCACTTCCATAATCGGTTGCCCAGCCGCTACAAGATCGCCTTCTTCAACTAATACCGTGAAGCCTTGACCTTTAAGCTTAACCGTATTAACCCCAATATGAACGAGCACTTCCTTGCCTCCGTCAGACATAATACCGATGGCATGTTTGCTCGGGAACACGTTAAATACCTTACCGTAAACCGGTGAAGCAATCTTCCCATCTTCGGATAGGAACGCGAAGCCGTCGCCCGTCATTTTTTGGGAGAATACTGGATCTGGTACCTCTGTGATATCCAACAATTCACCGTTTACTGGAGATACGATATCTTCCTTGATAATCGCTTCACCAGCTTCACCTGCCTGTTGTTCTTCTTCTGGCTCTGGAGTAACCACTACTGGAGCTGCTGAAGCCGCAGGTGTCTTTCCGTTAATCACATCTTGAATCTGCGATTTAATCGTATCTGAACGTGTTCCAAAAATCGCTTGAACGTTATTACCCACTTCCAGCACACCTGATGCACCAAGTTTCTTAAGACGGTTCTTGTCTACGCCTGCCTTATCTTTAACTTCAACACGAAGGCGGGTAATACAAGCATCTAGATGAGTGATGTTTTCTTTACCACCTAGAGCGGACAAAATGTTCCGCGGTAGATCATCACCGGCTCTGGAGACAGACTCCGTATTCACTTCTTCTTCTTCATTCGTATCTTCTTCACGACCCGGTGTCATAAGATTGAATTTCCGAATTACAAACCGGAAGCCGAAGTAATAAATTAAGGCAAGGGCTAGACCTACCGGAATGACCAGCCACCAAGCTGTACGGTTCGGGATAATACCGAAGAGCACAAAATCGATAAAACCACCCGAGAATGTCATGCCGATTTTAACATCAAGAATATGCATAGTCATAAAGGACAGACCTGCAAACACAGCATGTACAGCGAACAGCAATGGAGCCACGAATAGGAACGAGAATTCGAGCGGCTCAGTAATCCCTGTCAAGAACGATGTCAATGCCGCGGAAATCATCAAACTTCCGACGATCTTTTTATTCTGAGGTTTAGCTTCATGATAGATAGCCAAAGCCGCTGCTGGAAGACCAAACATCATGAATGGATATTTACCCGTAGTAAATGTCCCTGCTGTGAAGTCTACTCCATCGCGAAGCTGCTGCATGAAGATCCGTTGGTCACCACGTACCAATTCTCCAGCTTTATCAACGTAGGTACCAAATTCATACCAGAATGGAGAGTAGAAAATGTGATGCAGTCCAAAAGGAATGAGCGAACGTTCGATCGTTCCGAAGATAAACGCTGCAAGCGTTTTGTTCGTATCAATCATACTTTGTGACACATAGTTCAGACCATGTTGAATAGGTGGCCATACTATTGTCAGTAACAAGCCCAAGATTAGAGCTGTTACCGCCGTCATGATCGGTACGAAACGTTTACCTGCGAAGAAACCCAGGTAAGAAGGAAGCTCAATTTTGAAGAATCGCTTGTACATGGCCGAAGCCAATATACCGACGAGTATACCTCCAAACACCCCTGTTTGCAGTGTTGGAATCCCTAATACGCTGGCATACGAGAAGTCGCCTTGGCTCAGGACGTAATCATTAACGCCAATAACTGTACCCATCGTAATGTTCATTACGAGGAAACCGATAATGGCAGCTAGACCCGCAACACCTTCACCGCCGGCTAAACCTATCGCAACCCCCACCGCGAAGAGTAAGGCTAGATTATCAAATACAATTTGTCCTGAGTTCATCAATACGTTGGCAACAGCCTGAACAACATGGTTCTCCAGTGCTGGAACATATTGCAGGAAGTCTGGGTTTACCAGCATGTTTCCTATTCCAAGAAGCAAACCTGCCGCAGGCAGAATAGCTACTGGAAGCATCAGAGCTTTACCAACTCTTTGTAAAACACCAAACAACTTTTTAAACATTTAGGTTACTCCTTTCATTAATTTCACTAAAACAGATGCCAAAAAAGGCATGAGCAACACAGTATAGGAGTTGTAATCTAACGCTATCGTTAGATTGCCCCAAGAAGGGGGTTAACAACCAAAATACTGTAATTCACTCATGCCTGATCGAATCAGTTACACGCTCGATATTCTGTTTTGTTGATGACAGTGAACATTGTAGCATCGTTTTTTTTAAGTGGCAAGCGTTTTTTTTGAAACCATGATTTGTTACAACTTTTGCACTTTAAGGAGCTTCACCATTCTTGTCCATATCTTGTTCGTCCACTTTTTTCTGAGCAATACGCTGCAGGTGAATCGTCAAATAACTTACCTCAGCTTGATACACGGGAATTCGCACACGCTGTTCGATAATTTTTGTTAATTTCCAAGCCAACGAATACATCTCAGGATACTCCCGTTTCATGAGTCCATCCAGGGTTGAGGTCTCTTGTACCGCCTCTCCACGGCGTAATCTTTCTAGAACGAATCGCAGATGGGTTACCAGTCTTGAGTAATCAAGTGAATCACGTGGGATTCGATAGTCCAGGTAATTCTCGACTAACCCAACCAGCTCTCCAATCAAGAGAGAATGTTGTCTAACCTCGGAAATTTGCCTATTACTAAGTGCGCTGACAATATGAAGAGCCACAAAACCTATCTCATCCACCGGCAATTCCACGCCCATAGCCTCATTAATCCTTCCAATCGCATATTCTGCCATCTTATATTCCTCAGGATAAATCTCCTTAGTTTCATACAAAAATGGATTATGAATTGGGATATCTTGTTCGAAACGACGGATAGCAAAAGAAATATGGTCGGTAAGTGCAATGTGAATATGCTCATTAAGCGGCTGACGGCTACAATGCATAATATGTAATACTATTTCTTGAACGACCTCAATCAACTTCTCATCCACTTGGGGAAGAAGCTGTTTATATTGTTCCTGTTCCTCCTGGCTGCGAAGAATAAACATCTTCTCCACGGAGGATAGATTAATCTGATCCCGCAGCTTGCGGTTAAACCCTATCCCTTTACCGATAACTACAACCTCGGAATATTGAGGATGCTGGGCAATGATAACGTTGTTATTCAACACCTTCGCCACTGTTATGCTACTCATTTTTGACACCTCTTTTATTTCTAAACACCTAACTTCCAGCAGCATACGCAATAAGAAATCGTACGATGAATACAAGCTTTGCTACCATCATAACACCAAGAATTGCATATTAGAAGAACACTCTGTGTCCTTACTAAGCTAGTAGATCGAGTGAACAGCCTTAAAGGCTTTTATTTTACCTGAAAAAATCTTTAAACACCAGTGAAAGCGTCGATGTCTATATATACAATAATTCCCACGGGATGCCGATAAGCTATAAGCTTCATCAAAAATCACCTGTAAACGCATGAGCTTTTTATCATGTTGTCTAATTTAGATCAAAACAGATCAAAACATAAAGATTAAGGTATGACCAGCAGCTTTGCCAGTCATACCTTAAGTAAATTAAATCAATATAAATTGCATTAAACTATTTTTCCTTTTGTTCAGGCACAGAAGTTAAAGTCTCGCTGGCTGTACTAGATGTTACTGATGGCTGAATATAAGTTGCAGGTGTAGCTGGTGCAACAGGTGCGACTTGTGCGACTGGTGTAACTGATGCTCCTTTGCTTCCGGAAGCTTTAGAGGTCAACCCCTTGATCAGTGCCTCTACATCAATCCCTGAGACGCTCTTCAACATCTCTGGAGCGGTGGACATTAGCTGAGTCACATAATTGCTGACCCGGGCTGCACCTTCCCCGTTACCGGTATCTACAACGGTAAGTTTATCAATAGATGCCAGCGGCTTCGCAATTTGGCCAGCCAAATCAGGCAGCATTTTGACGATGATATCAAGCACCGCTGCTTCGCCGAATTTCTGGAAAGCTTCCGCCAGTTTCTCTTTGGCTTCTGCTTCCGCTAGACCGCGCAACCGGATAACCTCAGCATCCGCTGTACCTTTAGCCAGCTCTGCATCCGCCATCGCTTGACCTTCAAGACGCTTCTGCTCAGATGTCGCTTTAGCTTGCGTTTCAATACTATATTGCAAGGCATCTGCCTCACGCATTCTCTTCGCCTTATCGGCTTCCGCCGCTTGCTCTACTGCATAACGATCCGCTTCTGCTTTTTTCTTCACTTCAGCATCATACTGCTTCTCGCGAACTTGAATTTCTTTGGCTTGCAAATCGATTTCACGTTCCTTACGTACCAGCTCAACCTTCATCTGTTCTTCAACAACGGTCTGCTTTGCACGTGCCTCTTGAATATGATAAGCCTGATCGGCTTCCGCTTTCGCTGTATCCTGATCCCGTTTAAACGCAGCCACCTTAAGCTGGTTTTCCTTGGAGGCTTCGGCAATATTCGTATCCCGCAGCAGCTCAGCTTTTTGCCCTTGCTCTTCTGCGTTTGCCTTTTGAATTCTCGCATCCCGCACTGCTTCTGCTTCAGCGATCTCTGCATCCCGCTTCACAGCAGCTATCCGCGGTTTACCCAGTGCCTCTAGATATCCATGTTTGTCTCGCACATCCTTGATGGTAAAGGAAACAATTTGCAGACCCATTTTCTTAAGATCACGTGCCGCCACGCCTTGAACCTCTTGCGCAAAGCGGTCACGGTTACGATATACTTCCTCAACGGTCATCGAACCGAGAATGGCCCGCAGATGACCTTCAAGAACTTCTTGTGCTTCGCTCTTCAGTGCTTCAATCGGTTTGCCCATAAATTGCTCAGCAGCTGTCGCCACATCTTCCGTTGAGCTACCCACTTTGATGATCGCTACGCCGTCGGCAATAACCGGAACCCCTTGTTCGGTGTATACTTCCGGGGTCGTCACATCGAGTTTATGAGAAAGAAGCGACATAAATTCAGCCTTCTGAAAGACTGGGAGTATAAAGGCCCCGCCCCCGCGTACAATCTTTATTTTACGACCAGAACCATCGTCTGAAATATGATTTTTCCCTAAGAACGACCCCGTTACGATCATCCCTTCATCGGGTCCAACCGTTTTGTAACGTGCCCAGAATGCGATACCTAGCACAAACAAAACAGCAACGACAACTGCAGGGACTAACAAATACTCAGGAATACCGAACATTAAAGATCCACTCCTCTTCTCTTTTCGAATTCTGACACCAATGCAACGCCTTCTCTAACCTCCACTACAACAACTTTAATCCCTGCCGGAAGCAGCTCATGATCAAAGCTTGCTGCCGTATGCAGGCTATTGCCGGCGCCAAACTTTACCATAATCTCACCATAACCAGTGGCGGGAACAGGAATTGTGATTTCCCCGATCTTGCCAGGCAGATCACTCATTGAGAAACCATTGGACATTTCGCTTTTTTCCATGGGCTTAACCACCCCTAGATACATAAGTACTCCCAAAAAAGCGGCGGCTAACAAAGACAAAGCAATGATCGCCCCAGCTTCCAGAGCGCTGTACCGGGTTAGAAGAATGCCCGCTCCGCCGAACACGGTTATTCCTCCTGCCAGTACGGTGGGATTCAGAAAATCTACGGATACGAAATCAAAGACCCCATGCAAGGCATCTCCGATCACATCGCCCACCAGGACGCTGACTATGGCAAATATGACGCCTAGCGCCAAGCAGCCTAAATACAGCGTTTGCATTTTTATTTCCTCCTGTCTTCAATCAGGACTGTCATATTACATTAAACGTACAAAGTAGGTCCTTGGTTTCACAATCTTTGGATATTCACCCAAATAAGTTCCATTCAGAGGATAAGCATGCTCACATTGGCACTATTTTATTACATGTACTGGGGCTTTCCTAAAGGACGTCCAATAGTTGGTGGAGCGCGGATTTTTGTTGGTAACACTCTCGTGCGTATGAAGAGGCTATGTTGCTTTCGCGCCTCGGCACCTCGTCCTATCGGACTCAGCAGTCCCTATTCGCCGATTTTTCCGACATTTGGTATGCTATCGGACCGCATAGTCCCTATTGGCATAAAAACCAGCAAATATAAGACCCCTTCGAAGCAATAGTGCCTCTGGTGTCCGACATCTTGCTCAAAAGGATGAAAATTCGCATATAGCGTCAGCTGGGTCCGTAGGGTAGGCGTGTATTGGTAGAGGAATCAGTCGTGAGGAGATCTTACAAACCCTAGTTGGTTAGGTAACACTCTCGCGCGTATGAAGAGGCTATGCTGCTTACGCGCCTTCGGCCCATCGGACTCAGCAGACCCTATTTGACGATTTATCCGACATTTGGTATGCTATCGGACCGCATAGTCTTTATTGGCATAAAAACCAGCAAATATAAGACGATTTCGAAGCAATAGTGTCTCTGGTGTCCGAAAACTTGCTCAAAAGGCTGAAAATTCACAGATAACGTCAGCTGGGTCCGTCGGGTAGGCGTGTATTGGTAGAGGAATCGGTTGTGAGGGGGGATTACAAACACTAGTTGGTTAGGTAACACTCTCACGCGTATGAAGAGGCTATGCTGCTTACGCCTCGGCCTATCGGACTCAGCAGACCCTATTCGCCGATTTATCCGACATTTGGTATGCTATCAGACCGCATAGTCTCTATTGGCATGAAAACCAGCAAATATAAGACCATTTCGAAGTAATAGTGTCTCTGGTGTCCGAAAGCTTGCTCAAAAGGCTGAAAATTCGCATATAACGTCAGCTGGGTCCGTAAGACTCTCGAGGACGGTCGACGGATTAGATTACGGGTGCGAACAGTGATAGATGAGGTTCGCCAGCGGCAGCGGAGGTTCGCCAGCGGCAGCGGAGGTTCGCCAGCGGCAGCGGAGGTTCGCCAGCGGCAGCGGAGGTTCGCCAGCGGCAGCGGAGGTTCGCCAGCGGCAGCGGAGGTTCGGTCAGCGGCAGCGAAACCTTGGGATGAGGGCGACAGAAAAGTATAGCAAGAGGAGCAAGTCACACTAGACCATAAATACAAAGAAGCGATTCCTCCATAACGGAGGATTCGCTTCTTTGACATTCTATTGTGGCTTCTAGAATAAAGAGAAATGGTCTCTTTTCGTAGAAGAATTACTTACAAAGCCATTTTATAAATCTCAACTACATCTTCACGCTCAAGCTTGCGGAAATTACCAAATGCTCCGAAACGAACAGCCTTGTCAGCCATACTGCCGATCTCGCTGTCATCAATATCATAATCACCGAGCGTCTTCGGCGCACCGATGGAATCCCAGAAATTACGCAGAGCCTCGATACCCTCCAGCCCGATTTCTTCATCAGTCTTGCCAGCAGGATCAACTCCGAACACATTTACTGCAAGCTGACGGAAACGCGCAGGGTTTGTGCTGAGGTTATATTTCATCCATTGCGGGAACAGAATCGCCAAACCTCCGCCATGCGGAATATCGTATACAGCCGACACTGCATGCTCGATATTATGAGTCGCCCAATCCCCGGCAAAACCCATGCTGACCATTCCGTTAAGCGCCATCGTACCGCAGTACATAATGGTCTCACGCAGCTCGTAGTTGTTCAGATCTTCGATAAGCTTCGGCGCGGTTTCAATTACAGTGCGCAGCAACGTTTCACAGAACCCGTCTTGTACCGGTGTATTGCCGTCTGTATGGAAATAGTGCTCCAGTACATGTGACATGATGTCCACCATGCCATAAACGGTCTGATCACGTGGCAGAGAAAAAGTGTTCTCTGGATCAAGAATCGAGAATGCCGGGTAGGCATGCACGCTGCCCCAGCCCATTTTTTCCTTAGTAACCTCGTTTGTGATTACGGAGCCGTTATTCATTTCAGATCCCGTAGCAGCCATTGTCAGCACTGTGCCCAGTGGAAGCGCGTCTTGGGCCGCTGCTTTACGCTCTACAAAGTCCCACATATCACCATCATATTTGGCTCCAACAGCAACAGCTTTTGCGCAGTCCAATACGCTTCCGCCCCCTACTGCGAGAACAAGGTCAATATTATGCTCCCGGCACAGCTCTACGCCTTTATGTACTGTGGAAAGACGTGGATTGGGTTCTACTCCAGAGAGTTCAGTCACTGTAGCGCCTATTGAACTCAGCTCAGCAACTACTTTATCGTACAAACCGCTGCGCTTGATACTGCCGCCACCGTACATCAAAAGCACATTTTTACCGTACTTAGGCACCTCCGTCTTCAAGGCTTCAAGGGTACCCTGTCCAAAAATCAGCTTGGTAGGATTATAAAATTCAAATTTACGCATATGTGTAAACCTCCAGTAGTTAATTCATAATGTCTTACTCCTTCGTATTATAAACCTCTGATTACCTGCATTCAAATTAGGTGGCTGCGTTTCGTCATTCCGAATAAAAAAAGATGCCCCAAGCCCATAGGCTAGAGGACATCCTTAAATCCAAATTCACTTCTACAAAGCGCCGAAGCTTGTTACGAAACGGCGGAAAGCCGCTTGACCTTCTGGAGTCCGTTTGTAAACGCCAGCGTGTTCAAGAATATGCGTAAACTTGATGCCAACTTCGTTCTGCACAATCTTGAGCGCTTCCTCGTGTTGCAGTGCAGTTCCGAATCGCTCCACCAGCTCCTGAATCCAAGCCGCATGCTGCGCAAGAGAATGACTAGGGTCATTCTTCACCGCTTCTAACAGCGCTTGATCTCCTGCAAGAATACCTGCGATGGAATCGAGTTCTTCCTTCAAACGGCCTGGCAGAATCGCCAGTCCCATAACTTCAATCAAGCCGATGTTTTCTTTCTTGATATGATGCATTTCCCGGTGTGGATGAAAAATCCCTTCAGGATATTGCTCATTAGTCCGGTTATTCCGCAGCACAAGATCCATCTCGAAGCTGCCGTCCTCGGCCCGGCGTACGATAGGAGTAACGGTATTATGAGGTTGTACATCACCGTCAACCTCACTAAAGGCTAGCACTTCCGCCTCTGGATCGCTGTAGGCTTTCCAAGCTTCATAAAGCGCATTTCCGCATTCCAATAGAACCGCAGGATCTTCTCCATTTAAGCGCAATACGGACATCGGCCATTTTACGATATTAATGCTGACACCCGGATAAGATGCATGGGTAAATATATCTTCCTTAGGCGCTTTTTGAATCGGGAATGTATGGCGTCCGCCCTGAAAATGGTCATGCGTCAGAATAGAGCCGCCAACAATCGGTAAGTCTGCATTTGAGCCAATAAAATAATGCGGGAATGATTCCACGAAGCTAAGCAGCCGCTTCAAGGTATCCTTGGTAAGCTTCATTGGCACATGATCATGATGGAATACAATGCAGTGCTCATTGTAGTAAACATATGGCGAGTATTGGAAGAACCATTTTTCATTATTCAGGTTAAGCGGAATGATACGCAGGTTCTGGCGCGGCGGATGATTGATCCGTCCGGCATAACCTACATTCTCACGGCACAGCAGACATTTCGGATAGACTGGCGGCGGGAGCAGCCGAGCCATTGCGATTTCCTTCGAATTTTTCTCAGGCTTGGACAAATTGATCGTCATTTCAATGTCTCCGTACGGCGAATCCTGCAGCCAGTAGACATTCTTCGAGATCCGATCCATCCGAATATAGTTCGAATCAATGCTCAATTTATAAAAACGGTCTGTAGCCGCGGAGATGCCTTTTTCAGCGGTCAGACTATAGAACTCAGCATTTACATCCGAAGGACGGGCCATGAGACGTCCCATAATCTTGGCATCCAGCAAGTCACGGTAAGTGTCACTATTCTCTGGGATCAATCCGATTTCAAAACCATAATCAATCAGTGCATCGAGTGGAGCCTGCGGCCCTTCCAATGGACTTTGATCGATGTCACCTACATGCGGCTCACTGAAACCGAACTGTTCGAGCAGCACATTACGGCTATAATCTTCATCGGATGGAGCTATAAGCTGCTGGCGCAGTGCGAACAGAACAAGCTGCTCAATCGCATGTAATGCTTTCTGGCCAGCAGGTGTAATCTTATTCTCGTTGTGCATTTTAATTCTCCTTAAGTAGGGTCTCAAGTTCAAGATAAGCTAACCTAAAGTCCCTTATTCTCCGTATCCTTGCGGATTGGCAGAGTGCCAGTTCCATGCACTTTGAATGATATCTTCCAAATCTGCATGCTGCGGGTTCCATCCAAGGACGCTACGCGCTTTGTCGGAGGAAGCTACCAGCACAGCCGGATCGCCGGCACGGCGTTCTTGAATGACTACAGGAATTTCAAGTCCAGTAACCTTCTTCGCCGTTTCAATCACCTGTTTTACCGAGAATCCAAGTCCATTGCCCAGGTTGAAAATATTGCTGCTGCTTCCGCTGCGCAGGTAAGTTACCGCACGAACATGGGCGTCAGCCAGATCGCTGACATGGATGTAGTCGCGCACACAAGTACCGTCTTCTGTAGGATAGTCATCTCCGAAAACTGCGATACTGTCACGTTGCTTCAAGGCCGTTTGCAATACCAGCGGCACCAAATGACTTTCTGGACGATGGTCTTCACCGATTTTGCCACTGGCATGTGCGCCAGCTGCATTGAAGTAACGCAATGCTACGTATTTGATGCCCAGTACTTTATCAAACCAAGCCATCATCCGTTCCATGGTCAGCTTAGTTTCTCCATACACATTGGCTGGTTCAGTGCGGTCTGTTTCTTCAATCGGCACCTTTTCCGGTTCGCCGTAGGTTGCGGCTGTGGACGAGAATACGATCTTGTTCACGCCCGCTTTTTGCATAGCTTCTAGAAGACACTGTGTACCATATACGTTGTTGTCGTAATATTTTACAGGGTCCTTCATGCTTTCTCCGACCAAAGAGCTTGCAGCAAAATGGATAACCGCTTCAATCTCATTTTCAGCGAACAGCTTACCCAGCAGTTCTTTATCACGCAGATCACCTTCGTACAGCTTGCCACCCAGCAACGCCTCACGATGCCCTGTTAGCAGATTGTCGAGGACCACCACTTCTTCGCCACGATCCAGCAGCTCCGCTACAGTATGAGACCCAATATACCCTGCTCCACCTGTTACTAAAATCGCCATCTGATTACACTCCCTTCAATTCTTGGACACCATTACCGATGCCGCAAACGTAGAACTCGCCAACCAAACCAGATCTTGTGGTATAGGCTTCACCAACTTCACGAATAAAACGTTCTATATCATCTTCATGTACCAAAGATACTGTACAACCTCCGAAACCCGCGCCAGTCATACGGGAACCGAGTGTACCTGGGATGCGACCAGCTTCTTCAACCATAATATCAAGCTCTGCACAGCTAACTTCATACAAATCGCGCAAGGACGCATGCGAATCATTCATGAACTGTCCAAACTGCTTCAGATCATTGTTTTTTAATACCTCAACGGAATCTAGCACGCGTTGATTCTCTTCTACAACATGGCGAGCGCGGCGTCTTACAATTTCGTCTGTGATTTTATCTTGATGTGCTTCGAACTGTTCACGATTAAGCTGTGCCAGATAAGCTAGTGAAGGCACTTCTTTTTGCAAAATAGCCAATGCCTCATCACACTGCTGACGGCGTTCATTGTATTTGGAATCTACAAGCCCTCTGCGTTTGTTCGTGTTGCCGATAACCAATTTGTATGAACCTGTGATGAACGGTACCAAATTGTACTCAAGTGTGTCGCACATCAGCAGGATCGCATGATCGCGTTTGCCGTTAGCAACTGCGAACTGATCCATAATTCCGGAGTTTACACCTACGTACTGGTTCTCAGCACGCTGGGACAAAAGTGCAATCTCAACAGTGTCTGTATCGCCACCTTCGAGAGTCAGGAACGCATAAGCAGTAACGACTTCAAGAGAGGCCGAGGAGGACAAGCCTGCTCCATTCGGAATATCGCCATGGAACAGCAGATCGTACCCTTTGGATACTGGTGTGCTTTTCTTATCCAGCTCAACCATTACCCCAATCGGATAGTCAATCCATTCACCCGTTTTGGCCTTGCCAATTTCGCTATAATCAATAGAAGCTTCGTAAGGAAAATTAGTTGATGCAAAATTCACTTTGCTGTCACTACGTGGACGCACAATCAGCGTTGTACCGAATTCCAAAGCTGCGGGAAGTACATACCCGCCGTTATAATCCAAGTGCTCTCCGATGAGATTGACACGACCTGGTGCATAAAACACCTTAGCCTCTTCCCCGCTCACCCCATATTTTTCAATAAATTTGTTATTAAGTTCCTGTATGCTCATTAATGCCACTCCATCCTTTCGCTGCTTCAGCCAGTGGGAATTAGTAAAGCGTTCTTTATGTACTCATTATAATAGATTCATTCATCCTCTGATAATGCAATCATGTGTGTAATGTATGGATAAATGTGACTTCCCATAATATAATAATTACATATATTACTGTTACTCTCTAAACTATAAGCCATTAAATGACATTAACACAAGAAAGGCTGTCCCAAATGGAGCATACTTATTCCGTAGGATCCAATCCAGTGTATTACGATAAACAGAACCTTCATGTACTGTTTGCCGGCCAGAGTCAGACCCTGCCCATGCATCAGGCTGGACCCAAGATCTATGATTATTATTTGCTGCATTTCATAGAATCTGGCTCGGGCGTTTTCCGTACAGAACATCATAAATATGAGTTGGGTAAAGGGGACTGCTTCTTGATCCATCCGGGACAATTAGTCAGTTACGTCTCGGATAAAGACCAGCCCTGGTGCTATCGCTGGGCAGCTTTTACTGGCAGCGAAGCTGACGATCTGGTGCTGCAGACAGGGTTCACACCCCAACAGCCTGTGGTGACTACAACAGGTGAAAGCCTCATTCCAGGTGCCCTGTCCAGCATCATGCAAGCCTTCAACGCCAACAAAGAGAGTGCCCATCTGACTTCGCTTGGCTATCTCTATCTCATTGTCGGCGAAGCAGCTGATTTGCTCTCTTCCTTCTCTCGTCTTCCCGGCGCAGAATCACAGGTTAAGCGTACTGTGAAGCAAATGATCCACTACATGGCTTCTCAATATGCGCACCCGGTCTCTATTGAACAAATGTGTGATACGCTGGGTTATAATCGAGCCTACCTGTCCCGTGTATTTAAGCAAGAGACCGGATTATCTCCGGTGACCTACTTGCTGAAGCTGCGGATTGAAAAGTCCAGACAACTGCTGCGTGAACGACCGGAGCTGTCCGTGGAACAGGTAGCAGCATCTGTGGGGCTCACCGATGCTTTATACTTCTCTCGCCAATTCAAACGGTTTTGTGCCCAGTCACCGACGGCTTACCGGATGACTACAACGAGACAAGCAGAGAAACCTGAAAGTTAGTTTGCCCTTTAATCCATAAATCCATAAATCCATAAATCCACTATACAACAACAGCCCGCCTTCCTTAACGTAAGGAACCGGGCTGTTACTGTGTTCAATATGCTATAGTTCTGTCTTTAGAATCGTTTCAATCCGCTCTAACTCCTCCGGACTGAAATCAGGATTAGCTAAAGCAGCTATATTCTCTTCAATCTGATCCACTCTGCTTGCTCCAATTAGGGCAGAAGTAACCTTGCCACCCCGGAGTGTCCAAGCCAGTGCAAACTGAGCCAGACTCTGTCCTCGCGAAACCGCAAGCTGATTAAGTGCGCGAATCCTCCGCTGCACCTCCGGTGTAATCCGGCTCTCATTCAAGGCGGCAGACGGCTTGGCAGCTCTTGACCCTTCTGGAATACCATTCAAATATTTGTTGGTTAACAAGCCTTCAGCCAGGGGTGTAAAAGCGATGCTTCCTACACCACTATGTTCCAGTACATCCTGTAAGCCGCCCTCAATCCAACGATCGAGCATAGAATAACTAGGCTGATGGATTAAGAGCGGTGTGCCCAGGCTTTTTAGAATACTGAGGGCTTCAGCCGTCTGCTCCGCATTATAGTTGGATAGTCCTATATATAAAGCTTTGCCAGAACGTACCGCATAATCCAGCGCCTGCATGGTTTCTTCAAGCGGTGTTTCCGGGTCTGGACGATGAGAGTAATAAATATCAACATAATCTAGGCCTAGCCGCTTCAGGCTCTGATCCAGACTAGCCAGCATATATTTACGTGAACCCCATTCGCCATAAGGGCCGGGCCACATGTTATACCCTGCTTTTGTAGAGATCACTATTTCATCACGATAAGGAAACATATCATTGGCAAGAACTTTACCGAACAGCTCTTCTGCTGAACCAGCAGGTGGACCATAGTTATTGGCCAGATCAAAATGGGTAATTCCAAGATCAAAAGCACGAGTGATCATTTCTCTGCCGTTCTCGTAATTATCGATCCCACCAAAATTCTGCCATAATCCTAATGAGATTGCTGGGAGCTTGAGACCTGAGTTCCCGCAACGATTATAACGCATGTTGTCATACCGTTTATCGTCTGCTACATATACCATTGCTTATCCCTGCCTCTCATTACACGCTGTTGTGAGCCTACCTTATCTTTAAACTTCTGAGCGTAATAATAATCTGGCAAGAGAAACCAAAGGACAGCTTTTTCCTTCTAGCTTAATAGATCCTTGACACTGCCCATTACTTTTCCAATTCGATCTGTAATCAGCAGATCCGCCTGATCATCATAAGGTGTGGGATCTCCGTTCAGCAGCACCGTACGTTTGCCCCGGAAATAAGTCACCAAACTGGCCGCAGGCTGAACCGTTAGCGAGGTCCCACCAATAATAAGCATATCTGCAGAGGCAATCGCTGCTACAGAGCCCATAAGCACGGAGTGATCCAATTCTTCTTCATATAAAACCACATCCGGCTTGATAATTCCGCCACATTCCGGGCAGCGAGGAACGATCTCAGTCATTTCCAGCAGTTGATCCAGCCCGTAATACCGTGAGCAGTCCATACAATAGTTGCGATGGATCGAACCATGCAGCTCAAGGACACTACGGCTGCCCGCCTGCTGGTGCAGGCCGTCAATATTTTGCGTAATCACCGCTTTCAGCTTCCCCTGCTGTTCCAACTCCGCTAGTAGCTGATGCGCACCATTCGGACGGGCCTCTGGATGAATCATTTTACTGCGGTAAAAATCAAAAAAAATGTCCGGTGAGGACATAAAAAAAGTGCGGCTCAGCATCACTTCAGGTGGATAAGGTGAATTGTGCTGAGTTTGATATAATCCAGCTGCGGAGCGGAAATCAGGAATTCCACTCTCTGTAGACGTACCCGCCCCTCCGAAAAAAACGATATTGTCACTTTCTTTGATCCAAGAAGCAAGTGTCTGCAATTGATCCATGCTAAGTAGCACATCCTTTCCTTTTATTAGCTGATCAGTAAGTGATCCGAAGCTCATTGAAACCGGAAATGATTACATCTGCATCTATAAGGTGCTCCCCATCACCACTGGCGGAAATCCCGATTGCGAGGCGAAGCCCTGCACCTTTACCTAATTGCATATCGGCATTACTGTCCCCAATAATAATCGTCTCTTCAGGCGAAAGCCCTAACTCCCGGCAGGCCAATTCAGCCATTTCAGGAGCTGGTTTTCCGTTTTTTACTCTGTCCCTAGTAACTACCGAATCAAAATAGCCTGCCACATTAAGCCATTCCAAATGCTCTCCGGTGGTCTTTGCCCCGTCGGAGGTAACCACGCCAAGCTTAAGGGATGCCGCAGAGCATTGCTCCAAAAAAGAATGAAGTCCCGCTAAAGGCTGTGCCATACGGCGTCGGCGTAATTCATACATCGCGTTTTTAGTTATGCTTTTCACACGGGTCAGCGCTTCATTCCAAGGAACTCCTGCTGCATATAGCTGCCATGCGAGTACACCGTAACTTTCTTCTTCTGTAGCCATGGTAAGCGGCCCCGCCGGGTCGTACCCTATTAACTTCCCTTGCGGATCATGTTGCGTACCCAGCACCTTGCTGCGCTCTACAATAAATCCCGCTCCCATGATCGCAAGTTGATCTTCCAGTCCACGCAGCACAAGCTCCGCCCAATTCCCCCAGGTGGCTAATAGATCGAGTATTGTCCCGTCTTTATCAAACAATATTCCGGAGCAGGGAACGCATTCATCGTTAATGTGTAATATGGGCATGAATTGTTTCCTCCCTCTGTTGAACGACCCGTAACTACCTCAGATTTCCCAGCCAATCCAACAGGGCACTTACTGTGCGACTCTGCTGTTCTTCCTCGGATATTGTGGCTTCGCCGTCCCCCTTCTGAGGCCCGTAGCTGCCAAATTGCGCATGATTCCCACCTATAATTGAACTATAAACTGTATTATCTGGCAGATAGGAGCGCCCTTTGTTGTAGCTGTCTCTGTCAATCACTTGATCCTCAGTACCCACAACCGATAACACTGACAAAGTAGTCTCTCGCAGACTGCCCTTTTCATCTGGATAAGAGGCTAAGAAAAATACACCTTCCAGCTGGTCCGTATGCTCAATTGCGTAACGTGAGGCCATGACACCCCCAAGTGAATGTCCACCCAGCACAAAAGATTGCTTCGGATGCACACGAATAATCTCTTCTGCGGCATCCCCCTTCGTAACGGCTAAATTAAACGGCATTTTGGCGATGTAGAAGGGATGCCCTGCAGCAGCGACGCTCTTCGCAAGAGGGGAATAAGCTTCCGGTTTAACCAAAGCCCCGGGATAAAATATAATCGAGGCGCCTTTAGTAATGGAAGGTTCGAACGAGATCCAATTATCATTCTGTTCGACGGTAACTCCACCACTTGAAATCAGTGCGGTTTCGGCCTCTTGAGCCGGTGCATATGGCGTTAAATACTTCCATATCAGCAACCCGGCTACCACTAAAATAATCAATACAAAAATAGCGACGCGACGCTTAGTTATTCTTCTCTTCAACATGTTCCACTCCCAGATGTTAATGCATATAAAAATTATAGTGGAATCCCTCTATTCTAACAACCTTCAACACATCGCCACATTTCGCACACATGATAACGCTTTCTATTGTGACTTAATTCACAATTAAATCAAAGAAAATCTAGTATTTTAAAATTAAATTAATTTGCATACAGCATAATTTGGAGGCTAAATCATGGTAGGGGAAAACTCGCTGGAAACGCGCGGAGAAACCTTTTTTCTCAACCTGCGTTTTATGCTTATTATCACTGTTTTTGCCGGTAATGCAATTGAACCTCTGATTAACAAAATGAGCGGAATACACGGATTATATATGTGGATTTTCAGCTTTCACATGCCGCTGTTCGTACTGGTGACCGGCTATTTCGCCAGAAAAAGCCTTGCCGGAACTACCGGCCGCAAAATGCTGCTGCAAATTGGATTGCAATACCTCATTTTTCAAAGCTTATATTCCGCACTCGACGTTTCCCTCTTTCATGTAAGCAACATCCAGCATTCCATTTTCGCACCCTATCTGCTCCTATGGTTTCTGGCCAGTCATGCCTGCTGGCGCCTCCTGATGCTCGGTATGAGCAGATGGTCCATAACCGCTAAGCTCCTCTTCGCTGTAACAGCGGGGGTGGCTGTCGGATATCTCCAGCTGGACGGTGTATGGTTTAGCATCAGCCGTACCTTTGTATATTTGCCTTTTTTCATTATCGGCTATCATTTCTCCTTCGAAACCTTCGTCAAGCTCTATCAGAAATATATCAAAATCTTTGCAGCAGCCGCCTCCATTCTACTCCTTGCCGTCATGGCCGCATGGGGGGCAGGATTTCCCTTTGGCTGGTTATATGGCAGCATGACCTATATGCAGCTTGATGCCAATGTATGGTATGCAGGCGTATACCGTCTGGGACTGTACGGACTACAAATTGTCGCTTCACTCACTTTCCTCGGCCTCGTACCTTACGGAGCGAGCCGCATGACCGACTGGGGGCGCCGCACGTTGTATGTTTTCCTGCTTCATGGTTTTATCGTTCGTCTGGCTGCCGTTTCCGGGATTTACACCTATATTGGCAATGCTGCTGGGGCAGTAGTCCTGCTGCTCACCGCCGTATTATTCACCGTATTGCTGGCTCAGCCGTCCGTTAAACGGCTCTTTCACCCGCTGGTTGAGCCGTCCGTTGACTGGATGATCACCCTTCAGCGTGCCGCCCTACGGCGCACACTCTAGCTTTACATCCAGAACAAACAAAGCAAGGCGGTTCCTTGGATACGAAGATTCGTTTCCGAGGAACCGCCTTGCTTTGTTCATCTCCTAAGCTAAAGTTCTACTTCATCCTGATCCATGGTATATTTTACCTTCATCATAATATGTTGTTCATAATCGCCAAACTGGCGCCCGAACAGGTTAAGTCCGCCTTGATGAACTGCATCAGGGTTGATTCCAATGCGCAGCCGCAATTTGGGGCTCCGGTTAATCAGAAGATCATTTAAGGAAACATTCGACACCTTCTCCATATCAAGTGTCGTCTTTTCATGGTCAACACGCCAGGTCTTGAGAAACCCGTATTGTGTAGATCCATCCCACCACCAGTTCGGATTCAGCTTGCCCCGCCGGTCACCGAAATCACCGGGACTGGTCCACATGCCGATCTCCGATCCATTCACCCATACAGAGATGTTCGAAGGCCAGTTCTGGTCATAATTCGGAGCTTCCGAACAGATCTCCATGGATAATTCCAGCGATTCAATTTGTGCTCCGGAGGGGATATCCATAGGCAGCAAATATTCCAGAAATCCTTTGCGGAGCCAGATCAGCTGAGCGTTGACATGTTTAGGGTGATAAAAGCTCGACGGTTCATCTTCTTTGATAATAAGACCCTCGCTATTAGCCATTCCGCAAGTAGGAGATACCTCACAGTCGCTATAATGGCCGATCGGCATCTCTACTTCATAGACATGAGTTAATCCCTTTGACATCGGTTCTTTCAAATTCAAGGCAATATGAAGATCATCATAATTCCGGCTGCAAACTTTCATTGCCCCGCGTGAAGCCGGAAGCAATTCTGTATGAATTAACTCTGCTGCTTCTAATACTTTAATATTGCTTGCTACCGTCGACACTGGAAGCTTCAGCCTCTCAGCGATTTCAATAATATTTAAGTTTTTGGAGTTTAAGAGCCGAAGAATATCAACCCTAGAACGAGTTGATAAAGCATGCGTTACTGTGACTAATTTTTCCGGGTCGTTTAAGCTAAGTTCCAGCACAAATCAGCTCTCCTTGTATCCTAATAATTATCCTAATCTTACTTCTTAATGAGATGAAAAACAATTACACCTACAAGCCCTTTC
This sequence comes from Paenibacillus sp. FSL H7-0943, assembly GCF_037963265.1. Lineage (NCBI taxonomy): Bacteria > Bacillati > Bacillota > Bacilli > Caryophanales > Paenibacillaceae > Paenibacillus > Paenibacillus sp. FSL H7-0943. The sequence goes on along the minus strand of NZ_CP150148.1, from coordinate 1,871,326 downwards.
ACCTAGAAATGACCTCCGGAAAACCGGAAGCCATTTCATATGTCTCTTAGGTTTGTTCGATTCACAATGGCTTAATATCAATGAAATCAATTTCTCCGTAACCTTCGCCTTTGGTAAAACGAAGCTTGTTCATGCCTGCCTTCAGTTGAACCCGGGCTGTGGACAGCCCCCAATTCTCCCACCCTTTATTGGTGATATAGAATGGGCTGGCAGGTCCTGCATTGACACTAAGCTGAAAATTCGACCAATTCCCGCCAGACGTTCCATTCGCCGTTCGAGCCAAAAGAATATACTCGCCTGCGGCTGCCGCATCAACCGAAAATTCCACGTAACTGTCCGGCGTATCAATATGACCCGCCTTAAGTCCAGCCGAGCCCTTGGGACTCGAAGAGGCATAGGCATCGCCGCCAAATGTCCCTTTTTCCGCTTCGTAGCGGGTATGCATGGTTTCACCTGAAGGCAAAGTTATCGGAAGATTAGGGTCAACGGGAATACCCAGATTAGGTGTATGATCAGCATTCCAGCTGAATTTCTGCATCCGCACCTCGCGGTTCCAGCCAGCGTTATTGTATTTGGCGACATGGTACATGATCCAATCCTCTTGGCCGTCAGGAGACTTTGTAAACGAATGGTGTCCAGGTCCATAAAGTCCATTGCCTGAGGAAAAGATAGGCTGATTGCGTTTATTCCATGATGCCGGATTCAACAGATCACTGGAGATGTCTGCGGTGATCAGTCCCAGACAATAATCATTAGTCCAGCTTCCGCTTGCCGAGTAGACCAAACTAATGACTTCTCCATTTATAATCACCTGTGGTCCTTCATTCACATTTGGGGAATGATTCGTTTCCCAGCTATACGCTGGTCTTGAAATCTCTACGCGTTCGGAATCAATGGTCCAGGGATTACTCATATGCGCGATATAGAGATTCTGCCGCACATTAACATTCCCCTCCCAGCCGGACCAGATAAAATACAGCTCGCCGTTCACTTGCAGCACAGTACCGTCTATAGCCCACTTATTGCTTGAATCTGTGATCTGGCCTTTGTACTGCCAAGTTCCCTGCATCGGGTCTGCTGCTGTGTTCTCCATTACATGCATGCGGTGGTTTACGTTATCTCCGTCGTCCATCGCATAGTAGATATACCAAGCTCCGTTTATATAATGTAGTTCAGGCGCCCAGATGCCGCTACCGCCCGTGTTGACAACTTTAGTAGGCGCTGCATCAATAGTGGTCAACTGGGCTGACTTCCAGAGGGTAACATTGCCACCTGTTGTTTTGGTGAAATAATAGAAGCCATCTGTATGTTTATACACCCATGGGTCCGCCCCGTCCTGCATAACCACGTTGTAAAAGTCATTATGATCAGAGACTGCAAGGGTCACCTTCCCCATTGGAAGAATAAGAAGAACACTTAAGGCGACCAGACATTTTTGCCGGAAATTCACTTTCATAATCTATCACATTCCTTTCGAATGAATAGTTACGTAGCGCCTCTAATCTTCAATTGCAGCCTTACGCGCATTGATGCCGCGGATTCGCTCGGGGTCGAACTTCGGCTGTCTGTCATAAGTGTACAGTCCATTGACTTCCTGCTCCACATCGTACAGCTGGGTATAGCAGAATCCAAACATCAGCGGATGATCCAATAGAACATTCGTCAACCCCTCGTAGCGTTCGATAAACATTTGCTCTGAGGTCGGTCTGTCCCCATACCCCCATGATTTTTCATCTTTCTGCTGCGGGTTCCACCAAATTCCGCCATACTCGCTGATGAAGTAAGGTTGACCTTCATACGTTTGGCGATCCGGGAAGGTATTGAATACTTCTCCGCCACTTTTCATCGGTTCATATCTGTCCCGGAACGTCTGCGGATTCTGGTCATAGTCATGAAGATCGAAGATATCTGTAGCCACATGGAAGTTGCCGCTTGTATCAATTACTGGACGTGTTGGATCCATACGTTTTGTTACGTCGTAAACAATCTGGAGCACGGGGTTATGCTGTTTCGCACCGTCCCGGTCCCAGGTCTCATTAAAAGGGCACCAGCCGATCAGCGCGGGATGATTGAAATCACGCTGCATACCTTCGAGCCATTCCGGCAGGAAGTGAGTCAGGCTATCCGCTCCAGTAATATTCAGCCCCCAATTGGCATGCTCTCCCCAGACAAGATAACCTAATTGGTCAGCCCAATAAAGATAACGCGGCTCAAAGATCTTCTCGTGAAGCCTCGCGCCATTGAAGCCAAGCCCTATTGAGATTTCGATGTCTCTGCGCAGATCTTCATCAGTAGGAGCGGTATAGATTCCCTCCGGATAAAAACCTTGATCCAGAACTAACCGCTGAAATACGGATTTCCCATTGATCCGGAATGCCATCCCATCCAGTCGTACCGTGCGGAGTCCAAAATAAGAATGGACCACGTCACTCTCCCGTCCCTGACTATGCAAGGACAACTTCAGGTCATACAATCTGGCGTTTCCAACTTCCCACAAGTGAATCTCTGATAGTGGAATCGTAAGTTTTATAGAGGGTCCGGAAACGATCACACTGCTGTCCCCAACGGGTTTGCCGCCATAAAGAGCAGTGGCCCTAAGCGTGTCCCCCGCTGCGTTCCCTTGTACCTTCATTTCGAGGTGCACACAGCCATTGTCGGGATCAGCGACAACTTTCAGATTAGACAGATAGGTTTCAGGGACTTGCTCAAGCCATACCGTCTGCCAGATTCCTGTAGTGCGTGTATAATCACAGCCGTGAGAATGGAACTGTTCACTCTGCTTGCCCCGTGGCTGTCGTCCCGATCGAACGTCGTCTTCAGCATATACAGTAATCACATTACTGCCCGCTAAAAGATTAGAAGTAATATCAAAGCTAAACGGAGTATATCCTCCGCGGTGCGTACCTACGGATACGCCGTTCACCCAGACCTCCGCCATATAATCAACGGCGCCAAAATGAAGGATAACTCTGCCATTTGTCCAGCTCTCCGGCACGGTAAACTCCCTTTTATACCATACAGCAGCCATAAAATCTTTATATTCTACACCGGACAGCTTGCTTTCCGGACAGAAGGGCACAGTAATTGTCCCTGAGAGATTATGATCGTTAACAGGGTATCCGCGCTCCTTCCCACTTTTGCCATGATCAATTTCGAATTGCCACTGGCCGTTCAGATTGATCCACTCTGGTCGAACAAAGTCAGGGCGGGGATATTCAGGACGCGGAAGCGTTGCTTGTTGTGTCATGGTGTAACTCCTTTTAGTAAATGTTATTTATTGGATATGCATCATAATGTTGCGGATCGCTTCAAGCGGAGCTTTGGGCTGTCTATCATAGGTGAGCAGTCCGTTGATTTCCTGCTCGACATCCGTCAGCTGGGTATAGCAATACCCTTGGATCACCGGGGAAGTGAACATTGGGTCAACCACAGCCTTGAGCTTCATCAGGAAATCCTCTTCATTCTCTGCCCCAGAATAACCCCAGCCCTCCCACTCACTTTTCTTGAAGGCAATTCCACCAAACTCGGATACGAGAATCGGCTGGCCTTGATACGAAGCTCCACCGACAAATATTTTGCGGTTGGCCGGCATCGCATTTACAGAAGATTCTGCCGTGGCATATCTCTCCTCCAGCACTGCCTGATGGCTCTCATAGTCATGAATAGTCACCAAATCTGTAGTCATATGCTCCCACCCATCGTTATACACAACAGGTCTCATCTCATCCAAGGATTTCGTTAAATGATACATAGCCAATCCGTGCTGCTGCTGGCGTGTATCAATCTGGACATTGGGAACACCCCAGCTCTCATTAAGCGGAACCCAGGTCACGATACAAGGATGGTTATAGTCGCGCTCGATGATCTCCTGCCATTCCTTCGTGAAACGGCGGACATACTCCTCGGAATATTCGTAAGCATTGGCTGCCTCACTCCATACCAGCAGGCCGAGCTTATCACACCAATACAGGAACCGGGGATCTTCTGTCTTCTGATGTTTTCTTACCCCGTTAAAGCCCATTTCTTTCGTCAGCTGGGCATCACGTTTCAGCTCTTCGTCTGTAGGTGCGGTTAGTATCCCGTCAGGGAAGTATCCCTGATCAAGCACCAGTCTCTGGAAATATGGGCGGTTATTCAAGCATAGCTTGCCATTTTCAATCGACACCTTGCGCATGCCGAAATAACTCGCCACTTCGTCAATTACTTCCTCATTCCGAAGCAATTGAAATTGAATATCATACAAATTCGGATGCTCAGGGCTCCATAAACGTCCAAGACCATGATCCGCAAAATCACCCAAGCCGATAGTGCGCAGCTGCTCACCATTCATGACCATATATTGATCTTCCGCAATTACTTCACTGTCATACGATACCGTTATGCGCAGCTTGAGCGGATCAGCAGACTTAAATCCTTGCAGAAAGGTCCGAAGCCGGATTTCATTGCGGTCAATATCTGGTGTCATCATGGTTTTACTCAGATGCACTGCAGACAGCGGTTCAAGCCAGACACTCTGCCAGATTCCGGTTGTGCGGGTATAAAAGATGGCAGCAGACTGCTCCAGCCAATATTGCTTGCCACGCGGCAAGGTGACATCACGGCTGAAATCCTCTGCGCGCAGTATGATGGTATTCCTTCCTTTGAGCAGCGAAGGAGTGATATCGACCTGAAATGGTGTATGTCCGCCTTCATGCACGGCCACCAGCTGACCATTCACCCAGACTTTTGCCAAATAATCAACGGCGCCGAAATGGAGGACAATCCGCTTCCCATTCCAACCCTCAGGAACTTCAAAAGTTCTTCTATACCACACAACATCATGAAATGAAGGATCTTCAATCCCGCTCAGCTTGCTCTGAAACGCAAAGGGCACTTGAATAACCCGTGAAAATAAACCCTTTGTGTCCGTCCGATACCATTGTTCTTCCTCACCGACATCTTCATCATCAAACGTAAAATCCCATTCTCCATTTAGGCTAAGCCAATCCTTACGGGCAAATTGGGGTCTTGGATATTCTGGACGTGGAACGGATGTGCTGCTTGCTTCTGTCAACATGGTGTACTTCACTCCTATTAAATAATTTCTATATAAGATGAACTTGTTTTTTTGCCCGCTATCCTTTAATCGAACCTACGTAAACACCTTTAACAAAATATTTTTGCAAGAAAGGATATACCATTAATATAGGAAGCGTAGAAACGACGATCGCACAATACTTAACCAGCTCGCGGAAAGCCGTCTGGCTCTGGGCACTATCGATGACTACCCCGCCTGCACTGCCGATCGAGGTTGCGGTTGCATCATTAGCTACTAATATTTCCTTCATTAATAGCTGCAGTGGGAACAGCTGTCTGTCCTTCAACAACACCATCGCATTAAACCATGAGTTCCAGTTCCCCACTAAATAGTATAAAAAGATTACGGCCAGCGTAGCTTTGGACAGCGGAAGAATCACATTCGTTAAAATATGGGCCTGACTTGCCCCGTCTATGGTAGCCGCTTCTTCCAATTCCTGCGGAATGGCTTGAAAGCTAGTTCGTAGGATAATAATGTTCCATGTGCTTAAAGCACTTGGCAAAATCATGGCCCACAAATTATTGTACAGACCAATATCCTTCATTAATAAGAACCAAGGAATCAACCCGCCGCCAAAAAACATGGTGATTGTAATCAGGATCATGATGAAGTTTTTGAAATACAATCCTCGTCTGGATAATACATAAGCTCCCAGAATGGTCATGATCATGTTGACTAATGTGCCTAGTCCTACATATATAATCGTGTTTTTATAGCCGTTGATCAGACTGTTATCTTTAAATACCAGCTTATAGCCATCCAAAGTGAATCCCAGCGGTTTCAGCAAAATGCCTTTATGAGCAATCAACATGCCGGGGTCGCTGACGGAGGCAAACAGGATGTGCAGGATCGGATAAAAACACACCAAGGTTAATGCGGTCAGCAGAGTATAAAGTGTGCCGTCAAATACTCTGTCACCGATGGATTTATGTTTTCGTCTTTTTTTCGCTTTACGCTGCAAATTATCTTTCATAGCTGTCCCTCTTTCTTACCATAAGCTGACCTCGGACCTGCGTTTGGCTATTGTATTGGTCATCCAGAGCAGCCCGAAGTTAACGATTGAGCTGACCAAGCCCACAGCCGTGGAATAACTAAGACTGGCTTCTCTTAAACCGCGACGATACACGTAAGAGGCAATAACATCCGCCGTATCATAGATCAGAGGATTGTACAGCAGGATAATCTTCTCGTACCCGGACGACATCAACCCGCCGATGGCAAAAATAAACAGAATGATGATAACTGGGCTGATCTGCGGCAGCGTAATATGCCACATTTTTTTAATCCGTCCCACTCCGTCAATTTCAGCAGCTTCATATAATGAAGTATCGATGGAACTCATCGCCGCAAGGTAGATGATGCTATCCCAGCCGATGCTCTGCCAAATGCCGGAGAAGGTATAAATCGGCCGGAAGAACGAAGAGTAGCCGAGCAGTGAAGAGTACTCTTTTCCGGTAATAAATTGCAGGATTTGCGTGATAATTCCTTCATCTGCGGCAAAGATATGAATGATCCCGCATACCACCACCAGGGAAATAAAGTGCGGCATATAGGTGATCGTTTGGACCACTTTTTTAAACTTAACCCCACGGATTTCGTTCAGCATCAAGGACAGAATAATCGGGGCTGTAAATCCAAAGGCAATCCCCCAAACATTGAGGAGAAGGGTGTTTTTAACGACCCGCCAGAAATAAGGCCCTTGGAAAAAATCAATAAAGTGCTTAAACCCTACCCACTCGCTCTGGCCAAACCCCAGCAGGGGTTTAAAATCCTTGAAGGCGATCATAACCCCCCACATCGGCCCGTAGCAGAAAATCAGGAACCACGCTACAACAGGGACAGCCAACAGATAGACAAACCAGTTCTTTTTCAAATCCTTCTTAATCACTAACTTGGTATTTTTAGGTTTGGCATCCTGAGGAATGGGCTTTATCGCTCTGTTTTTTCGTAATATTTCCATAAAACAACCACCTATCGTTTGTTATATCGATCTAAGGCTGCCTGATGGATACTCAAAAACTCTTCCAGTCCCATACTCTGAGCTTCTTTCAAAAATTTATCATAGGCATCTACCGGCAGGTCTCCCATTATGATTTTTGCAAAATACTCTCCACGCAGTGTCGACAGCTGGTTTCCAAGCTCGGCTTCCCGCGAAGCTTCATCTTTGGTAAAGGAAATAGGTGGCATAGCCATACTGGTGTCCATATTTTCTGTCCAATTCTTGCGAATGTCTCCCGAGTAACTTCCTTTGGCAGCGATCAGCGGGTTGGAATGATGCTCATCCCGGATATCCGGCCAGTTGTGCATCCGGTATTTCCATAAGGTTGTCGATACGGGCTGACCTTCAGGGTCTTTAAAGATATAACTGTTCTCTGGATAATAAGGCATCCCCGTCTCATCAATCAGGTGGACCGTGCCGTATTCACCAAAGTTAATCAATTCCCAGCCCTTTTTACTGTAATTAAAATCAAGCCAAGCCATTGCCGCTTCTACATTTTTGCTTTGCGTGGTGATCGCAGCTTCGATACCCGCTCTTTTGAAATTTTTGTACGTGGTTGCGGACTTATCTCCTTTGTTCAGAACCGGGTTCAGTGCCCCCACAAAGTCGATACCGCTTTGCTCTTTCCAATAACTCCACATCGTATCCGGAGAGTCCATCATCATCGCGGTATCTCCCGAAATGGCGCTCGCCATTCTCTGGTTAAAGTCTGCCGTTGCCCAGTCCGGGTTCAATAATCCTTCTTTGTTCCATTGCTGCATGGTGGTCAAATATTCCTTAGCTTTCGGCTGTGCTGGCCCCCAGGCCACTTTGCCATTCTCATCAAGGAACGTCCAATCCCATACTCCATATGCGCCATTTATGATGCCGGTAAAAATCTGGCCGTAAGTAGAGCCGTAATTAAGCGGTGCTTTGTATCCGACTTCCTTTGCTTTTGTCAGGAAGGTATGCCATTCATCAATCGTATTTGGAACTTCAAGCCCTGTTTTGTCCAGCGCTTCCTGCTTAATCAATGTTCCAAACCAAGTCCACTCTGAATATGGGGCGATGCCATAGAAGCCGAGCAGCTTGCCGTCATCCGTGACCGTGGTTTTTCTTCTTGATTCATCCGAATTGCGCCACTTCGTATAGTTCGGAGCATTTTTCTCCATCAGATCTGTCAGATCTATATAAGCGCCGTCATTTACGCCCGCTTCAAAACCTCCCGGATAACGTCCCGGCTCAATGATAATGTCAGGCAGTTCACCGGAGGAGATCATCAGCGTGAAGGCATCCGCTTCCTGGCCGATTGGCGGCGTGATGAAGTTTACTTTGATTCCCGTTAATTGCTCCACCTGCTTCTGGACAGCATGATTGTTCATATCCGGAATATTGGAATTCGCAGGCATCCATACATCCAGAACCACATCACCTTTAACAGGATAAGCTGAGTAATCATTTGGAATGACTTCATCGAAGACGTCGCCGAGGTATGTATCATTCAAGGAATGATTAACTTCGTCGATTTGCTCTTGCGTTGGGGCTGTATTGCCGCGTATGTCTGCACTGATATCTGTAAACTCAACCGGGTCTTTGGCTGTGCTCTCGTTCTCTTTGTTGTTGGAGACACCCTTATCAGCCCCATTGTTTGCACTGTTGCCACTACATGCTGTTACAGTCGAAATGATCAGTATTAACACAAATAAAAGACTAAAATAACGCTTTGCATTGTTCTTCATACTTAACCTCCCACTATAAAATATTTGCCACAACGCCTTAAGCAAATCCAAAGCTTGGAACCACGCTCCTTTTTGACCTGTAGATAACTCCCCTTGATTAATACAGTTTTTCTGTATCTCAGATCGAATTATAAGCATCCAAAATTAATATGTCAACGCTTTCATACAATAATTTTGTAATCTTATGAACTTTTCTCAAACAAATATATGGCTATACCAACTACAAACCTATTAAAAAAGCGTACTAACCATCTTGTATTTTGGCGAAAAACCCCTTATAAAACAGGCGTTTTTCGTCAATTTTTATCGACAGCGAATAAAAATATCTGAATTACATGAAAAGGCCATTCATTACAGTTTTTATGTAATGAATGGCCTTTTCAGTCTTGATTTCCTGTTTTATTCTTATTCTCCCGACGGTACGGTCTGAGCAAGCGTATCCCTACAAGGAATCCCAAAATCTGGTGTCCCATCCACCTTCCACCCAAATTTCTGGATACGGGTCGCGCGCAAAGACACATCCGCTCCAGCGGAAGGAAGCGCATGATAGACTATCCAATCTTCCTTGCCATCAGGAGAATGTGTGAAGCTATTGTGCCCCGTGGCAAAAATCCCGTTCTCTACACTTTTGCAAAATACAGGCGACATTGATTTTTCCCATGACAGCGGTTGCAAAGGATCTGCCGCTTCGTTCATGGTGAGCATCCCTAGTGCATAATCCTCAGACCAAGTCGTACTTGCCGAATAAACCATGAAAATACGATTGTGTCGCTGCAAAATTACCGGACCTTCGTTAATCGCCATGCCACCTTGCTTCTCCCATGACAGAGTTGGAGCGGTAAGCAGGTGATGCTCCCCTTCCAAGGTCCAAGGATTACTCATTCGCATAATGTAAATAGCCGACCCATAATCAGGAAAATGACCATATCCCGCATACAGAAAATACAGCTGATCCCGCAAAGACATTACTGTTCCATCCAACCCTGGAACAGGTGTCTGCAAAGTACCTCTCCATACCCACTGTCCTTCCAGCGGGTTCGCCGCTTCATTCTCCAGCACGCAAATCCGCCGTGAATCGTCGCCTCCTCCGTCATTCGCAGTGTAGTAAATGTACCATCTGTTGTCCAAATGATGAATTTCCGGCGCCCACAGATTGTAACTGTAGCTGCCCCCCGGTTCGGGAGACCAGATCACTTTCTTGTCGCCCTCCGCAAGGCCGGTCAAGGTTCTAGATCTCGTCAGCTCCAGACATTTAGCTTTTGTGGCCATAAAGTAATAATAGCCATCGGTATGTTTGAATACCCATGGGTCTCCTGAGCTTGCTACAATTGGATTTAAAAAAGTTGTACGCTGTGACATTCCCTTTCCCTCCTTAGCTTTTCATCCCCGTAAAAACGATCCACCGCGGCGATAATAATAGACAAATCCCGATTTTCCAGCACCTCCCATAAAATAATAACTCCCATCATACTCAGCTCTCCTAAAGTTGTCTAGAGTGGTAAATAGATACATCCGAACCCTGTTCCATTTTCCAAATAAAGCACTTTCCTTTCGAAAATGAGCTTTTCCTCCACTTCCCACGCTTTGCGTCAATCGACAAACTTCACATTGTCCGGTAGAAAAAACGTGCTCTTTGTGATAGACTCACTAATAACAATGACTTCTCCGTTCATTTTAGGCGGTAACTGTTTATACCAAAACAGCGGCTTTTTTTATAGAAACGGCATCGCTTTTCTTATTGAGGAAGCAGGTCCCCGTTCTTTCTATAAACCGTATATACGCAGGTCTTTGGAGTTCATTGCGTTAATGCGACACTATATTTGATTGAAATTCATTTAGGGGGGAATGTCATTATGGCAGCCAAGAAAATGCGTTCAGACATGATTAAAAAAGGCTTTGACCGTGCTCCACACCGTAGTCTCCTGAGAGCAGCCGGAGTAAAAGAAGAAGATTTCGGAAAGCCGTTTATTGCGGTCTGCAATTCCTATATTGATATTGTTCCAGGGCATGTGCATTTGCAAGAGTTCGGTAAAATCGTTAAGGAAGCGATTCGCGAAGCTGGTGGCGTTCCTTTTGAATTCAATACGATCGGCGTAGATGACGGGATTGCTATGGGACATATCGGCATGCGTTATTCACTGCCAAGCCGCGAGATCATCGCTGACGCCTTGGAAACTGTAGTTTCCGCGCATTGGTTCGATGGCATGGTCTGCATCCCTAACTGTGATAAAATTACACCGGGCATGATGATGGGCGCACTGCGTGTTAACATCCCAACCATGTTCGTAAGCGGCGGCCCAATGAAAGCCGGCGTAGATAGTAAAGGTAATAAGCTCTCTCTGACCTCGGTATTTGAAGGCGTTGGTGCTCACCAAGTCGGCAAAATCAACGATGCAGAGCTGCTTGAATTAGAACAATTCGGTTGTCCAACCTGTGGATCTTGTTCCGGAATGTTCACTGCCAACTCCATGAACTGCCTTGCAGAAGCACTTGGACTGGCATTGCCAGGTAACGGTACGATTCTGGCTGTTGCTGATGAGCGTAGAGAATTTGTTCGCAAATCCGCAACACAACTGATGGAATTGATTAAGCTGGATCTTAAACCAAGAGATATCGTAACTAAAGAATCCCTTGATAACGCATTTGCACTGGATATGGCAATGGGTGGTTCTACTAACACAGTGCTGCACACCCTTGCATTAGCTCAAGAAGCAGGTATCGATTATCCGCTTGAACGCATTAACGAAGTTGCAAACCGTGTTCCCTATCTGGCTAAGCTGGCTCCAGCTTCTGATATCTTTATCGAAGATGTGGACCGTGCGGGCGGCGTTAGTGCTGTATTGAATGAACTGCTGAAGAAACCAGGTGCTCTGTTCGGGGAATGTATGACCGTTACCGGCAAAACATTAGCTGAGAACGTAATCGGACACGAGATCCAAGATACTTCCGTAATTCATACTATCGACAACCCTTACTCCGAAAGAGGCGGTCTTGCCGTACTTTACGGAAACTTGGCTCCAGAGGGTTCTATCATCAAGGTTGGTGCAGTTGATGCTTCAGTAGGTGGATATCATAAAGGTCCTGCGATCTGCTTTGATTCCCAAGAAGCTGCACTGGAAGGTATCGCGAACGGTAAAGTTAAAGAAGGCCATGTAGTCGTTATCCGCTATGAAGGTCCTAAGGGCGGACCAGGAATGCCGGAAATGCTGGCGCCTACTTCACAAATCGTGGGTATGGGGCTAGGTGCTAAGGTCGGTCTGATTACAGACGGTCGTTTCTCGGGGGCTTCCCGCGGAATCAGTATCGGTCATATCTCTCCAGAAGCAGCTGAAGGCGGTCCGATCGCTTTTGTTGAGGACGGAGACATCATTGAGCTGGATCTCAACAACCGGAAGATTGAATTGCTGGTTGAAGAAGAAGTATTAGCAGTTCGTCGTACGGGTTGGAAAGAATTCGAACCTAAAGTTAAAACTGGTTACCTGGCTCGTTACTCCAAAATGGTAACCAATGCAAGTAACGGCGCAGTGCTGAAGATCTAATCCCTTTAGCAAAAAAGAATATTAAAACAAGCAAGAGCAGTCCCACCTTAGTATTTCTACTGGCGGGCTGCTCTTTTTTTAATTATCCCAATAAAAAAATGTTCCACAACCCATCGCTGGATTGTAGAACATCTCTTTACATGTCCACTGTAAAATATTTATCAATAAGATCATGAATCAATTGGTTACTGTCGCACCTGGCATTTCTACATCCGCAACCGAATCATTAAGTGACAACGATTCTTCCTGTTGCGATTTGCGTTTTTTTGCAGTTTTCGGATGATGAGGCAGCTGTTGATTCATCTTTTTGAGCAGCTCTGAAACAGGCATCAGGATAAGCTTCGGCACAAGGACCTCGCTCCGTTCTTTAAGCCTTGCCCCACCTGCTGGATGAATCACACTTAACAGGATTCTTAAGTAAAATTTGGAGGAACGTGCGAATAAGCCATCTGGCAAATCACGTACGGTAAAGCCGAATTTCTCCGGTCCCCGGTTAATCATGCTGACTCCGTAAAGCGCTTTGGCTTCTGCAAGATCCACATCTTTGGCAATGATCTCAGCAAGAATGGGCAGATCCTTTTCCATTCTGCGGATCATTCGAATCGCTAGTTGAGCGGAAGAACGTGAATGAATTCCTAATTCGAACAACTGTTTATTATCGATGTGCAGCTCAATGACTTTGTCGCCTTTACGCAGCAGCTCTCCACCCTCGAGTTCAACCGGTTCGCCCTGATATTTCCGCATCCGATAATGCAGGAAAGGATCTGACGGAGTAATCGTTTGGAGATGAAAAAGAGCTTGAAATACCTGTTCCCAAGCTAACCAAAGTCCTACAAGCACCCGTTTACCAAAAGATAAGCGCCGGATAGGTGACGTCTCAGCCATCTTAATCATCTCATCAATCCGAATGCTGCGTAGTCCCCGTTTACGGGCTTCCTCCAGAGTCTGCTCAAGAGCCACAAGCATATTCCCTGGAGCATCCGCATCTGCACCCAGCGTTGTGCCGCTATCATGCAACAACATCACTTCCCCAGGATTTAGACGGGCCAGCATCTTCTCAGTGAGTTTTTCGGCGCCGAGCTTCTCACGCCAATCGCCAAACATTGCCGACCAAAGCACAATTTCAACTTGGCGTCGTTTGGAAATATCAAATAAATTGACAATACCCCAAGGTGGACGGTAATACGTACTGCGTTCGCCAATAATATTATAGATAATATCATTCGTACGTTGAATCTGCCGGCGGACGGTTGCTGGCCGCATGAGCCAGTTCGTCTTGTGAACATAATTATGAATTCCGATGAGATGTCCCTCATCATGGATACGCTGAATAAGATCAGGATAACGTTCAGCATTAGAGCCGACTACAAAAAAGGTTGCTTTTGCATCATACCTCTTCAGTAATTCCAGCAGTAATGGTGTAAATCGAGGATCAGGTCCATCATCGAAGGTCAGTGCGAATTCATTTCGCCCAGTTCCTTTACGAAAGACACGGTAACCAAAAATCCGGCTGATCATACCAGGGATAAAAGCATAAAATGATGAGATGTAAAATAACCAGAGCAGCAAAGTCTGCATATTAATTCCCCGCTTTTCCAGAGTTGACTTTGGCTCGCCTAATGTCTGCAAGCAGAACCCGTGAAACGGCCAAGTGAAGTAGAATAAAAAAACGTTACCCCCTATTTTAACACATGTATCAAAGAAATAGACGCTTTTAAAGTAAAATCATGTACAATGTAATCAACCTGGCGTATCCACTTATAAAAAAAGGGAGTTGTTTATATCTATGCTGCCGTTATACAAAAAATATTGGCGCACATTTTTTGACATCGGATTAATTGTCCTCACGGTTTATCTAATTATGTTCTCCTTTAGTAAGCTGTATCAGTTAGCTGCACCTGTATTCCTGTCTTTTTTTGTATTTTTGCTTATCGAACCCTTGGCCCGCTTCTTGAACCGCCGTGGTCTTGGTAAACCTTTTGCCTCCGCCATTTCAGTGTTGCTCTTTCTGATTGTGCTGTTAGGTACATTATTTGGTGCCGGTCTACTGATTACGATCCAGGCCCTTCACTTCCAAGAGAACCTCCCTAAATATACATATGTGGTGCAGCAGCATTTTGTGGAGACCACGACCTACCTGCAGCAAAAAATAGATAACTTGCCACCCGATATTACGAACAAGGTCAACGGGTACTTTAAAGATGCCACGGATGTTCTAACAGGATGGCTGATTACTTTTCTAAAATACATGGCCGGTATTCTAGGCTCCTTCTCCACCTTCATGGCCAATTTCGGGATAGCCATTATTTTGGCATTTTTTCTTAGCATGGAAATCAAAGATTGGCGTAAAATCGCGCATGACAAAATGCCAAAAACCTTTAAGAACGCCTTCGCCTTTTTGCAAGGCAATGTTTTTAAAGCTATCGGTTCCTATTTAAAAGCACAACTTATTCTGATCAGCATTACATTTGCCATAGTTCTAGTCGGCTTATTTATTCTGCGAACCGGCAACGAAATCACAATGGCATTAGTCTGCGCGGTATTTGATGTTTTGCCGCTTCTTGGCGTGACGACAATTTTAGTCCCTTGGATCATCTATTTGTTCATCGTGGGCAATACATCACTGGCTATTGGATTAATTATCCTCCTTGCCATTGTACTAATTGTTAGGCAGCTGCTTGAGCCGAAGATTACCGGGAATTCGATTGGCGTATCCTCAGCCTTCCTTATGCTGTCGTTCGTCATTCTGTCCACATCTGCTTTCGGTATGGCTGGTCTGATTCTGTCGCCGATTCTGCTTATTCTGATAAAAGAACTGATTCAACAAGGGTATCTTCAGAGCTGGATCTATCTCCCGCAAGAGGAATTTATCGTTTCGCCCTTTGCAGCTAACGCTCCAGCTTCCAATCAGACCAGCTCTGCGCCACCACCTGAACCTCAAGCTCCAGAGGGAACCGATGATAATAAATCCAATATCTGACCGAACAGCTTAACGGCTAGATGTGAGCTGTCCGGAGCGACGTTCTCCACCGCTACCGACACAGCATATCTGGGATGATCCAGCGGCCCGTAGCCGATAAACCATTGATTGTTACGCGGCATACCCTTAACAAGGGTTTGTGCCGTACCTGATTTCCCGGCAACCGGCCATTTCGTGCTCTGCAGACTTGTGCCGGTTCCATCCGTAACTACTTTACGCATCCAGGACAGCAGCTGGCGGGCTGTAGATTCTGAGATCCTCCCGGCAGTTGAAGGGGAAAGATGACCCGGCAGATCCTCTAGCTTTTGCCCATTTGCAAAGGTTACACGCTGGAGAATTCTTGGCGCTCTCACTTCCCCGCCATGCAGTAACGTCACCACCAGGTTCGCTGCCTGAAGTGGGGTCACTTGCACATCTCGCTGCCCAATGGCCGTCTGCACTCTGGCGCCTGGATCATCCGGCAGCAAAGAAGTAAAGATCGTCCCCTTCTGCTCACCGGACAGTGGCTTAAGAACTGGAAAACCAAGCGTATTCTCCGCTTGCCAGCTAATATCTCTTCCAAGCCCCAGCGCGAGTGCTGTCGCTTGAAGCTGCGCCCCACTCAAACGTTCTGCCAGCGCAGCAAATACAGTATTACAGGACACGGCGAACCCTTGCGCCAGCGTGAGGGGACCGTGTCCTTTTCCTTTTAGACAAGACAATCCATATTTCTCATATTGCCCTGAACAATAGAAGAGCTCATCCGCTGAGGTGACCCCCGCTTCTAGTGCTGCTGCTGCTGTGACGATTTTGAAAATTGATCCAGGTACGGCAGCCTGCAACGCCCGGTTATTCCACTCTCCCCCTTCAGGGGATATCTTCTCTGGGTCGTAAAAAGGTAAAGATACCATGGCTTCAATATCTCCCGTTCCGGTGTCTAACACCACCACGGCTCCTTCCTTCATTCCAGCTTTAACAGCTAACTCCTCTATTTGTTCCTGAAGCTTTTTATCAATCGTTGTATATAAAGACAGCGGATAATACGGATTGCCCGGGGCTCGTACTTGAATGGGACTGCCCGGGACACGTTGCCCGCGCGCATCAACCTGAGCGTATGCCTCAGTATGCCCTACACCTCGAAGCAACGGCTCCAGGGTCTTTTCTAACCCGTCCGTTCCTGTCATCGGAATTCTCAGCCCCGATGGGGAAGCCTTCCCACCAGTGTTTGGGATCGCTTCCGATAAATATCCAAGCCACTGCCGACCAGTTGCTTTCCCATCATATCTGCGAGCAAAAGGAAGCACGCCTACGCCGTCGATCCCCAATGCACTCACTTCTTCTGCTTGTGCGGATGTAAGTGCGAGCGGTCCTTTTCCCACTGAGGATGGCCAAAGCAATGGTTCTTTAAGGGAAGAGCGCTTGTTTAGCAATTGCTCATAACTCACTCCAAGGATAGCTGCCAACCGGTGCATGGACTCAGCTTCTTCGTATACGACCTGCGTCACGGTATTCCTAGCCTTCGCCTCTTGAGGAAAAAACGCAGCCGTCCAAATGGTTTCCCCGGCAAGGGGTTCACTCTTTCGGTCATACAGACGCCCCCGCCCAGTGTCCAATACAGTCTCCCGTTCGCTTTGAATTTCTGCCATTTTTGCAAGTGTATATTTCGTTCCAGGGACCGTCTGTTCCTTCATAAACAGTTGAATCCACGCCAGCCTAAGGACCAACAAGGCTACTACTGAACATAAAATAATCAGTCCGCCGAGTATACGTCTGTGGACATTATTGTGCAATCCCATTCCTCCTGACTGACGTTCATAGCCTTTATTATGTCCCACCCGCTGGATTATTTACACTCATGCTTAGTTAGCTAATTTATAGCCTTTTGAATAGCACAAAGACCAGTCCCAAATAATGGGAGACTGGTCTTTGTAGTTAAAAATATTTACTTAGGTTATGCAAAGTTACAAATTAAACTTGGACAGTTTTTCTTGCAACTGCCGGGACGCATGCTCAAGCTGCTCAGACAGCTCCACTAAATGATCACTCACACTTTGTTGCTCCCCACTAAGCGAAGCCACTTCTTGAGAAGCTGCTGATGATTCTTCTGCAATGGAGCTGATATTGCCCATCGAATTTGACAGCACCTTCTGGGATTGGCTCAAGCTATCCATCGATAAAGCAACAGATTCCAAGCGTGTAATAAAATGACGCATCTGATCCTGTACAGATACGAAGATATCGCTAGTGCTCTCCACTGAAGTCACCTGCTGATTAAAAAGAGGGGCTACTTCCGAGAGAACACCTACGGTCTCGTTCATATCCTTCATAATAGTGTCAGTTATATTAGCCACCACAGCAATGGATTCTTTGGACTGATCTGCAAGCTGGCGTATTTCATCGGCCACTACCATAAATCCCCGGCCGGACTCCCCTGCCCTTGCCGCTTCTATCGTTGCATTTAGAGACAAAATATTCGTCTGCTGTGTAATATTCTGCATAACATCAAGCACCTTCATCACTGATGATGTGGTGTCTTGCAGCTCATTCACTTTCAACACGAGCTTATTCGTCATGTCACCCGTCTTATTGGTTTTACCAAGCAGCTCTTTTAACTCATTAAAACCTTCTTCACTAAGCACGCCGATACTATGTGCGGTATGATCCATCTCATGCGTAGCTGAGTTCACTTTGTTCATTTGCACCGAAATTTGCCCCGTAAGCTCGTTACCCTGGTCCGCCTCCAAAGCTAGGCTGCCTGAACCTCCGGCAATTTCTTCTGTTGCTGCGGCAATCTCTTTGGCTGCCATCGCTGTCTTACGCGATACTCTACTAAGTTCATCGGCAGTTTCCATTACCTTCCTCGCGGTTTCATTAGTATGGATTACCAGTTCTGTGATCCGTTCCATCATCCTATTAAAGGAACCCGATAACTGACCAATTTCATCTCGTGAGGTAATATTCGTACGTACTCCAAGATTTCCATCTGCCCCTTGAGACATTAGATCCTTAAGTCGGGTCAAGGGCTTAGATACCATTCTGTACATCCAGTAACCAATTAGAATGGCGACAATAGCAGCCACCGCAACAATAATATATGTAGTTTTTAGAATACGAAGTGCGTCTTTCGTAAGATTCTCAGCCGGAACAACACCAAGCAATCTCCAGCTGGAGCTTTCCATCGTCCCGTACACAGCCAGAATGGATTTTCCTTTCTCATCCTTCGTTGGCAATGACCCAGCCTCATGCTCCAAACCATGAAGAAGAGTCCCTCCCAGACTGAGATAAGTATCTGTTCCCACTTGCTGGGACGATGCGATCAATTCATCCCTATCCGTCAGCAATTGCATGTAAGAGCTGGGTCCGAGATCAACTTTACGAAGCTGATTTTCTAATTCACTAATTCTAATATCACAGATAATTATGTATCCCGGGCTTTGTGTATCCCCAGCTATCGATTGTGCCAAATGAAACATACCCGAAGTATTTCCGGCTTGCCCCTGTTCTGTTCGGGGAATCCACAATGTTTGTGGTTGCTCCTCAAGCTGCTTGAACCATGAGGACTCTCTGAATTCTTTGATAAAAGCGCTGTCTTTTGATCCCGCTGACGAAGTAGGGACTTCCTGATTCATCGGGATGAGGTATACAGCTTCTACCCCCTTTGATGCGGTCAGCCAGGCATTTAGCTCGGCGCTAATCTGGTTGGACTGCAAATTACGTTCCTCATTACTTGTAGTGGGATTATTCCCTTGTTTGAGTGCATCCTGAATCTCATTGTTGTAAAGAATTCTTCCTAGGCCATCCTCATAACGCAATAATTCAACATCAAACTTCTCTGCAGCTTGGACGACTGTCTGTTGATTGGCTGACAGCGCGTTATTCTCGATCGTTTGCTTAGCTACGGAATAGGAAATGTAGCCAAGTGAGAGAACGAGCACCATTGTTGAGATGAAGAAGATGAGAAAAAGCCGCACCCCAATCGATTTGGCAGGGTGCAGCTGGAAATGCGCCTTTTCTTTTTTCACTTGCGACTTCATCAATTGTTCACCACCGTTGTCTTCAGTTATGCCTGCTGGCTTATCTCTTACAAGGTCATGAACAATTCCAACGCCCGATCGGCAAGATATGGTAAATACTCATGACCGTACTCATAATAAACCATAAGCTCTTTGGACGCTAGTATTTTATTGTATGCGGCGAATTGAGTTGAAGGTGGACAAATCGTATCGGATAACCCGGTAACCCACAGTACTTTGGCCTGTATTCTTTCGGCAAGATTCTGAATATCGATATAACCGAGCCTATTAAAAATCTCATCCTCACGCAAATGATAGGGATCAAAAAACCGGAAATAATAGTTGATCTCCTCATAAGCTGAAGTGGTAATATCCAGCTCCCAAGCACGTTTATAATCTGAAAGGAAGGGATATACAGGCAGGGCTATTTTTATGCGAGGCTCTAATGCTGCACAAGCCACAGTCAGCGCTCCACCTTGAGATAGTCCAAAGGCACCTACACGTTCAGGATCAACTTCATCCATAGACATCAGAACTCGGGCAGTCTGTGCCGTATCCAAAAACACATTGCGATAATAAAGGTTATCAGGATTAGGATCATCCATCCCTCGAATGATATGTCCGCGTATCGTAGTCCCTTTTACAGTAAGGTTATCTTCGGAGAGGCCACCCTGGCCGCGACAATCCATCGCCAGGACGCTAATCCCGTGAGCAGCATAAGCCACCTTCTCCATCCAATCCCCGCTGTCACAGGAGTATCCATGGAACATCACTACACCGGGACCTTTTTTATGTACGCTGTTCTTCGGTCTTACATATTTGCAATGGATTCTTGCACCGCCAACTCCGGTAAAATACAAATGAAAACATTCCGCAAGTTCACTGACAAACTCCGCTGGTTCCAGTTCATAATCCAGCGGCTGTGCATCCAGATCACGCAATGCCCGCTCCCAAAACTGCTCGAAATCATCCGGTTTTGGACTACTTCCGTTATATTCCTTTAACTGTGACAAATTCATGTCGCTTCCCAAAATATTATTCCTCCTTAAGTTATGTAACGAAATTGTTCGCTTGCTGTTCGTAACCGCGAAGCAACGTTAGAGTTACTATGCTAGATAGAAACGGAAAACCCAATATGGGTTTTCCGTTGATGTATGGATAGTTGCGATGGGATAGTGGGATGGGATAGTTGGGATGGAAAAGTTGCGATGGAGTGGGATGCAATAGTTGCGTTTTCTGCGACTGGATAGTTTAGTCGCAGCTCCGAGGCTGGATAGTTGCACTTTGTGCAGCTATTACAGTTGAATATGTGTGTTTTCCCTCCTAGTTGCACTTTGTACAACTAAAAAACGGTAAAAGGAGCTTTTGGTGGTTACTTGGCTTATATAGTTGCACGAAGTGCAATTATATCGCTTAGTAAACAAAGAAATGTTAGTTTAAGTGCACAGAGTGCAACTATTTACGTCAGAGCCATAGAGTAACTTAGCAACAGACTGACTGAGGTCGCCAACTGAGCCACATTCACCACTCACTCGCTGCTTGCCTATTACCTCCACAACTAATCATATTCCACGTACCTACTACCTTCTTATTACCTCTACAACCACTCACATTCCACTTATCCGCTATCTTCTTATTGCCTTCACAACTAATCACACTCCACGTACCTACTACCTTCTTATTACCTCTACAACCACTCACATTCCACTTATCCGCTACCTTCCTGTTGCCTTCACAACACCCACATTTCCATCTCGCCTATTAACTTCTTTATAATCGGCACAGTAACAGCTTCTGGCTGGATAGTTGTACTTTGTGCAGCTATATTTCAGCTGAATATGTGTGTTTTCCTCTTAGTTGCACTTTGTACAACTAAAAAACAGCAAAAGGAGCTTTTGGTGGTTACTTGGCTGATATAGTTGCACGAAGTGCAACTATATCGCTTAGCACCTTAGGTATAGTTAGTTTAAGTGCACATAGTGCAACTATTTACGTCAGGGCCATAGAGTTGCACTTTGTGCAGCTATTACAGCTGAAATATATTTGTTTCTAATCTTAGTTGCACTTTGTACAACTAAAAAACGGCAAAAGGAGCTTTTGGTGGTTACTTCGCTGATATAGTTGCACGAAGTGCAACTATATCGCCTAGTAACCAAAGAAATGTTAGTTTAAGTGCACAAAGTGCAACTATTTACGTCAGAGCCATAGAGTGACCAAGCCACAGAGTGACTAAACAACAGAGTGATCAGAATCGCCAACAGAGCCGAATTCCCCCCTCACCCGCTACTTATCTATTACAGGCGATAATGTGTTGTTCTGTTGTACATTCTGCAACAGAACACGGAGGTCGCACAAGGCAACCTCCGCACTGAGCACACCCAACAACATTCAACACACCAAAACCAACACACTTCTTTCGAACTCTACGCTACGCAATTCTCCGGAACTCTAGCAAACCCACTGAAAATATAGGTTATTAAGTCCAATTAGATTTTGCCTAAACCTGCATCATCGCCAACCTCTTCATGGGTTTCGATGACATAGTTGACGATTTCATCAACCGTTGTATAAGCAACGCCTACATAAGTATCAGCCGCGCCATAATAGATGGCGATACGGCCGGTTTCTGCATCATGCAGAGTAGCACATGGGAATAGGACGTTATTCACAAAACCTCTTTCCTCGTACCATTCTTCTGGTGTTAATACAAAGTTCTTCGAGCGATATTTTACTTTCGAGGGCTCATTGATGTCCAAAATAACCGCTCCCATACTATACACAAGACCATTGCACGTTCCAGTTACGCCATGGTAGAACATCAACCAGCCTTCAGTAGTTTCAATCGGCGCTGGTCCGCCACCAATTTTGACACTTTGCCACCAGCCTTGACCACCCTTGGTCATTACATGGCGGTGTTTTCCCCAATATACGAAGTCAGGGCTCTCACTAAGGAATACATCACCAAATGGCGTATGGCCACTGTCACTTGGACGGGACAACATCACGAAGTTGTTGTTGATTTTTCTAGGGAACAGTACGCCGTTCCGGTTGAATGGCAGGAATGGGTTTTCCAAGCTGATAAATGTTTTGAAATCTTGTGTTTTTGCTACCCCAATAGCTGCTCCGTAGAAATCTGTACACCAGATAATATAAAATGTATCTTCAACCTTCACCAGACGTGGATCGTAAGCATAACGCGGCTGATAAGGATTACCTTCTTCATCTATAAATCGGATCGGCTCATCATCGATTTTCCAATCCAAACCATCCACACTATGTCCCATACGCAGATGCGGACGAGTAGTGTTATCTTCTACACGAAATACACCAATAAAACTACCTTCATACGCAGCAACCGCACTATTGAAAATACGGGCTACACCTTTTGCAGGATTTCTTTTGATAACCGGGTTATCATTATGTCTCCAAATCGGATTTTCGTAGCCAGCAGGCTTTTCTTGCCAAGGCATGTTCGGGATGTTAATTGCACTTGCTCCAACCAATTTTACTTCACTCATTAGTTTTCCCTCCAAATGTATGCAACTTTTCAGTATGCTATTTTATCTAGTACTGTTATTAAATTTACTGTCGAGCTCACTTTACAGAACCTTGTGAAAAACCATTGTAGATATATTTTTGCAAGGCGGTAAACACAACCAATGTCGGTATAATTGCGATCATAATCGCCGCACATATTACTTCCCACTGCGATCCATATGGACCTTTAAACTTAAAGAGTGCTGTGGAGATCGTTTGCAGATCTGTTTTCGGCATATAAAGGAAAGGGGTGTAAAAATCGTTATAAATATTAACACCCTTCACGATCACTACAGTTACAATCGCCGGCTTCAACAGTGGCAAAATAATTCTCCAATAAATCGTCCAATAAGAAGCTCCGTCCAGCATCGCGGATTCATCCAGTGACTCGGAGATCGAATCCAAAAACTGCATGAAGATATAAACAGCGATAATATCCGTGCCCAAGTACATAACAATTGGTGCCCATCTGGTATTAAATAATCCTAAGTGATTGATGATTTGGAAAGTAGCTACTTGTGTAGTTACGCCTGGAATCAGGGTAGCAATCAGGAACATACTAATTAGGATCTTACTGCCTTTAAATTTGAAGCGCGATAAAATATAAGCCATCATCGAACCCGTCAACGTAGCACCCGCAATAGAAATCACAACGATAATGACAGTATTTTTAAAACCGAGCAGCATTTTTCCGTCTACAAAAGCCTTAGTGTAGTTGGAGAAATTCAACCAATTCTCTGGCAGCGTTAACGGTCCGGTAGAAGCATATTCGGCTCCGGTTTTTAATGAAGCGAAAAACACGACCACGATAGGTATCAAAGCTACAAGTGCTCCCAAAATCAAGGTGAGATATTTGAATATACTAGCAGTGGTATATTTTACAGAATGCATAGTTTATTTCTCCTCCTTGATCAGTACGCGCTGCAAAATAGTAACTATGATAACAATACCCAGCAATACCACGGCCATCGCCGATGCCAAACCAACCTTGCTGTATTTGAAAGCTACATCGACCGTCTGAATTACGAATGTACTACTTCCGTTAGATCCGCCTGTCATGACGTATGGAATTTCGAATACCCCAATGGCGCCACTAACCGCAAGAATCAAGTTCAATTGCAGAATACGTTTAATGCTTGGCAAAATAATATGCATAAACTGATGCCATCTGTTTGCACCGTCAATTTCAGCGGCCTCATAGATATCCTTACCAATAGAAGAAATAGCTCCGAGGAAAATCAGGAAGTTCATTCCCATGTATCTCCACAGTGACGCACCTGCGAGCGAGAAGTTGATCAAGTTAGGATTCAGAAGCCATTTCTGCTGCAGACTGCCAAGCCCAATCAGATTAAGAATCGTATCTAACGTTCCATCTGGTTTGAAAAAGAACAGGAAGATAAAACCGATTGCTACACCGTTTAGCAAGGTTGGGAAGAACAAAATCCCTTTAAACAAGTTTTTCATGCGAACACTAAAGCTCAAGATGGTTGCAAAATACAAGGCAAGTGCCATCTGAATAAAGGTGGTAAAGAAATAATACAAGCTGACCTTAAACACAGAAAAATACTCAGGTTTCGTAAAAATGGTCTTGTAGTTTTCTAAACCGACATATTCCATATTTTTGCTCAATCCATTCCAACTGGTGAAGCTGTACCGAAACATACTGATGACTGGATAATAAGCGAATGTGAGCAGCAACAATATCGGCACTAATGAGAATAAGATGATGATAGCGATTCTTTGATTTTTATAGCTCAAATTTGAAAACTTAAACACCCGATACACCTCCAGAAAAAGCATCCTCAATTATTTATGACTCGTTTAAATGTGAAGGGGGAAATGCTTGTTAGCATATCCCCTCCCACATTCACTACCGCCTAACCACCTATAGCATCTAAGAAGCTTATAGTTGTTACTGTGCTGTGACTTTAGCGCGAGCGGCTTTCCACTTGTCGTTCAGGTCTTTCATGATGTCATCATAGGATTCTTTTCTGTTGCCAATCGCTGCTTCAATAATCCGTTTCTTGAAGTCTGGCTGCCAAGCACCGATTTCAGCTTGTTTGTCGATTTCATCAGACCAGCCTTCTTCGCCAGCTTTAGCAGGAGCAAGAGTATCAAAGGTTACATCTGTACCTTCATATTGTTTCAGGATTTCTGGAAGCTCTGCACCGATAGCCGGGCTCATACCGCCGCCTTCAGTTGTAGGGTAGTTAGATTCGTTGATGAACCAATCCACCCAAGCTCTAGCAGCTTCTTTGTTTTTACTGTGCACGCTGACACCCAGATTGTAGTCCCCAGCAAGCGGCACAAGGATTTTATCCGCATTGGTTGGGAAAGGCATAAATCCAACATCGTCTGGATTTGTAGCCAGGCCTTTGATTTGGCCAATTGCCCAAGATCCAAGCACCATAGTCCCAATTTTTCCGTTGGCCAGATCAGCTTTGGAAGATTCCCAGTCTGTTGTAGTTGGATCTTCTTCAATCAAACCTTTTTGTGCTGCATCGTACAAAATTTTGTACAATTCATAGTGTGGTTGACCCGCTACATAGTTGTCGTCGCTAGCCACTTGAGCAATGTTCACATAATCACGGTCACCAGCTACTGTAGCCAGATCCGCTTCCCATTGTGTCAATGTCCAGCCTGCTGCGTAATTTGTGTAAAGAGGAACAGCTTGTGTTTTGTCTTTAATAGTCTGCAGAGCAGTCAAGAATTGTTCAGGGGTTTTGGGAACCTCTGTAATTCCGGCATCTTTGAAGACTTGTTTGTTATAGATAATCCCGTTAAAGTTGATAGTCATCGGAATACCATAGGCAACTCCGTCTACTGCACGTTCTTCCAGCCCTGTGTATTGTTTGCTCATTTCTTCAAGCTTGCCAAGGGGTTCGAAGAAATCAGGAATATCTTTTACAGCTATGCTAGTAGGTAACAAAAGAACGTCGCCATAATCACTAGTGCTCATACGAATTTTAATTTGATCTTCGTAAGTAGCGAGCGCTTCAAAGTTCACCTTTACATCAGGATATTTCTCATTAAATTTAGCCGCATACTCTTTGAATACGGTATCAACAATATCTGTTCTTTGCGTTATGACTGTGATATCCCCTTTGATATCCTTAGCTGCTGTACCATCAGCTGGAGCAGTTGCCTCTGCTGAAGAACCATTGTTTCCTGTGTTTTTAGCAGCTTCATTGTTAGTGTTGTTGTTTGAGGAACAACCGCTAAACAATCCCGCCACAAGTGTTAGTGCCATCAAGCCCATCATTGTTTTGCCTTTTTTCATGCTGTTACGACCCCTCTCTTCAATTCAACTCTAGTTTTAGGTAAATAACAAAAATAATAACTTTTATCATCACTCATAACTTGAAAGAGTAGCCATTAATACCGGATTATCTGAATTACTCTTGAAAACAAGTGATGATATCGCTTACAAACCCATTATAAATCTATTTTCGACGCAAAACGATGGTTTCAATTGCTTTTTCTGGTCTTGTATTTGTTATTTTTGTTTTACTTATAATAATTTTGTTATCTAATTTATAAAAACATCCACAAAAAAAGAGAGCTTTTCGCCCTCCTAATAAATAACTTCCTATATATGCCTAAAACTCACGTTCAATTTTCGGGAATTTACAGCCGCTTTTATAATCCTTAGGTGTCATACCACACATTTTCTTGAACAATTTATTAAAATATACCGGATCGCTATAACCCACCTTCTCGGCAATTTCATAATTTTTCAGGTCAGGATGCTCCATTAGCAGTTCCTTTGCTTTAGAAATTCTAATCCGAATCAGATAGTCTGTGATCGTCTGCCCCGTCTTTAATTTGAACAAACGGCTGAGATAACTCGCATTCATGCCCACCATCTCCGCTAGACGTTCAAGCTCGAAGTTCTGATCATACTCTCTCTCCAGAATACTTTTTGTCTGCTCAACTACATAATGTTCTCCACCATCCGCAGCTTGTGAGAAAATCTCCTCATGCTCCGTCACGGTCTTTTTCTTTACATCCTCTACTCTCTTAAGCAGTTCATATAGCTGAGTCTTATCAATCGGTTTAAGCAAATAATCCATCACCCCATGACGGATCGCTCGACGGGCATATTCAAATTCACTAAAACCGCTAAGGACAGCAATAGGGATATCCTCCATATGGTCTCTAGCCTGTTCAATCAGCTTAAAACCATCCATTCTAGGCATTTTGATATCTGTAATAAGCAGATCTATATCCTCCCGGGATAACTTTTCTAAATGTTCCCAGGCTTCCAACCCGTTGCCGTAAGATCCAATTACATGTACGTCTATTTCCATTCTGGATGTGATTTTTTCGAGCCCCCTGCGAATGACTTCCTCGTCGTCCGCAATCATAACATTTATCATTTGAGTAATTCCCTCCAGTTGTATCCGCCAGTTATTATGATTGCGCTATCATCACGAATAGTATCTCCCCATGTATTACGTCAATGTACGATTGCGCCCTTTTATAGTCTTATATTTACTATAACTAAAGTTATTCAAATTTCCCAGCTTCAACTACAAATTGTCCTTGAAATCATCTGCGAAAAAGTATATAACTAAATTAAGTTGTTATTATAAACTAACAAAACGATAATAACTATCTAACAAAATGAAGATTGCTAATTTTTCTATTTTTGTGTGTAAAGTGAGGATTCTCGATGATGTTAAACAACGAATACATTGCAGGCGTAACCTGGGGTTTCTCGGGTAGACGTGGTTCATGGACAACAGAAGAAGCTGAGTGTTCGCTGGAATTAATGTCCTCTGTCACCGGAGCGAACTGGACGGCCATTGCGCTCAGCGCGCTTCAAGCTACCGCTCATTCTACGGAAATTCCCTACTGGGAGGCTCCAACCGTTAGCGACGAAGAAGTGAAATGGGCTATCAGCAAAGCGAAGTCACTCCAGCTAAAAGTATGCCTGAAGCCGATTGTTAATTGTGCCGACGGAACTTGGCGTGCCCATATTAACTTTTTTGATAAGGATGTCCCTTGCGAGCCTAAATGGTCTGAGTGGTTCAGCTCTTATACTAAATTTATTCTGCACTATGCCGCTATCGCTGAGGAAACAGGCTGTGAAATGTTCTGTATTGGCTGTGAGCTTGTACAGACGGATAGACGCGAAGCCGAATGGCGTTCGCTTATTGCCGAGGTGCGGAAGGTCTACTCAGGTATTCTTACTTATAATTGCGATAAGTATCAGGAGGATAACGTAACCTGGTGGGATGCGCTCGATGTGATTTCTTCAAGTGGGTATTATCCAGCTAGTGATTGGGAGGCTCAGCTCGACCGGATTGAGCAAGTGGTGCGCTCACAGAATAAGCCGTTCTTTTTCATGGAAGCAGGTTGCCCAAGCCGGAGCGGGAGCGCTGCGATTCCCAATGATTGGACTTTAAAGGGCGAACCAAGTCAAGAAGAACAAAGTAAATTCTATCAGGCAATGTTTCAAGGCTGTGAGCACAGAGATTGGGTTCAGGGCTTTATGCTCTGGGATTGGCCTACTCATCTTTATCCAATTGAAGAAGCAGCACAGAATGATGATTACTGTATGTACGGTAAGCAAGCCGCTGGGATCATCAACGAATATTTCACCTCAAAAATCACCAAATAATGTGAGGAGTGACTGATTACAATGATTAATTCACCAGAATTATGGTTGACCCAACTTGAGGATGAGCTGAAGGATAATATTCTTAGTTTTTGGATGAAACAGACGAAGGACGAAGTGAACGGCGGTTTTATAGGTGAAATCGACAATCAGCTGAACATTACTCCTAACGCAGAGAAAAGCCTTGTGCTTAATGCCCGGATTCTTTGGTCCTTTGCGAGCGCTTACCGGATCTACGGTAAACCGGAATATCTGGCGATGGCAGAACGTGCTTATACCTATCTGATGGAACACTTCATTGATAAAGAGTATGGCGGATTATACTGGATGGTGGATGCTGAGGGCAGACCTTCTCAAGAGAAAAAGCAGATCTATGGCCAATCCTTTGCTATCTACGCACTGGCTGAATTCTACCATGCGACCGGACGTCCAGAGGTCTTAGAGGATGCGATTCAATTATTCCAGCTAGTTGAGAAATACGGCTATGATTCTATTTATAAAGGTTATGTCGAAGCTTTATCACGGGAATGGCAAATCACTGATAACCTCAGTCTCAGCAGCAAGGATATGAATGAAAAAAAATCTATGAATACCCATCTGCATGTTCTGGAAGCGTATACCGGTCTCTATCGAGTATGGAAGTCGGAGGAACTAAAGAGCACGCTAACTGAGCTAATCGAAACGATGCTGGATCATATCATTGATCAGGAAGGCCAGCATTTTCATCTTTTCTTAGATGAAGCATGGAATGTGAAATCAGATATTATCTCCTACGGACATGACATCGAAGGAAGCTGGCTGCTGGTGGAAGCTGCTGAAACCCTTGGAGAAGAGCAGCTGCTGCAGCGTGTGCGAACAGTAGCTGTCTCCATGGCAGAAGCCGTTCTTGCGGAAGGTATTGATAGCGATGGAGGGATATGGAATGAAGCTGACCCAAGCGGGCTGCTGAGCAAAGATAAAGATTGGTGGCCGCAAGCTGAGGCGGTTGTTGGATTCTATAATGCTTATCAGCTGACTGGTGACAGCAAATTTAATGAGGCTGCCCAAGCCTCCTGGACTTTTATCGATAAATACATGGTGGATCACAAGCTGGGTGAATGGTACTGGGGCGTGGACGAGAACCTTCAGCCCCTGCCTCACGGATCAAAGGTTAGCGCCTGGAAATGTCCTTATCATAACAGCAGAGCCTGCTTCGAAATGATCGCACGACTGAAATCAACTATAAAGGAGACTGTCTAATGTCATCATTATTCCAAGAACGCAAACAACAATTAACAGAACGTTATGAAGCCCTGATCGCTCGCAAGAACGAAAAGCTTCCTTATGGAAATGGTATTTATGACCGATATGCTCATCCACTGCTAACTGCTGAGCATGCGCCCTTAATCTGGCGTTATGATTTTAACCCAGATACCAACCCTTATTTTGCCGAAAGAATTGGCGTCAACGGCGTCTTCAACCCGGGTGCTATTGCACTGAATGGCAAATTCTATCTTGTTGCTCGCGTTGAAGGCAATGACCGAAAATCTTTTTTCGCTGTAGCAGAAAGCGACAATGGCGTAGACGGCTTCCGCTTCTGGGATCATCCAGTTGTGCTGCCGGAGACAGAAGTTCCTGATATCAACGTCTACGACATGCGCCTCGTAAGCCATGAAGATGGCTGGATCTACGGCCTCTTCTGTACAGAACGCAAAGATCCAGAAGCCCCACATGGTGACCTTTCTAGCGCAGTAGCACAGTGCGGTATTGTTCGCACCAAAGATCTGAAGACCTGGGAACGTCTGGCGGATCTCAAAACAGGCTCTGCTCAGCAGCGTAATGTCGTGCTCCACCCTGAATTTGTAGATGGAAAATACGCTTTCTACACTCGCCCACAAGATGGCTTTATCGATGCAGGTTCCGGTGGCGGTATTGGCTGGGGACTCTCGGATACAATTGAAGATGCCGTAATTACCAGCGAGACTATCATGGACGAACGCTACTACCATACCATCAAGGAAGTTAAAAATGGCCAAGGTCCAGCTCCAATCAAAACTGCAAAAGGCTGGCTGCATATTGCTCATGGTGTACGCAACACAGCTGCTGGACTCCGATACGTGCTATATGCTTTCTTATCTGACCTGGATGAGCCAAACAAAGTTACTCATTCACCTGGCGGTCATTTCATCGCACCAGACGGTGAAGAACGTGTCGGTGATGTCTCCAATGTCGTGTTCTGTAATGGCGTGATTGCACGTGATAACGGTGAAATCTATATTTACTACGCCTCCTCCGACACTCGTATCCATGTGGCTACAACTACCGTTGACCAAATGTTAGATTATGTGCTGAACACTCCAGAGGATCCCCTTCGTTCTTATGCTTGTGTACAGCAACGTATTGCTCTTATTGATCGTAATTTAGCATTGTAAAAAAAGTTCATAAACCCTAAAAATCAACAGAGCAGCGATTCTCCTATATTAGGAGGATCGCTGCTCTGCGTTTTGATCATTCACTGTTTGCTTCAAGCGAATATCAATCATCCAGAATAACTTAAGGACTCAGATGACGCTATTCACATGTATTTAGCCTTCAAAGTAAGTTTTCGGACTCCAGGGGCGCTATTCCCTGAAAAGAGTCCCATTTGGGGCGTTTTCTAGGCCGATAGCTGCGCTGGAGTCCGTTAGCATTGTAAATATCGGATAATACTGCATATAGGGTCTGCTGTGTCCGTTAGCGGGTTACTATGCGTATTTGATTGCGTATTTGATTGTGGTTTTAATTGCGTATTTGATAGTATTTGCCGTTTGCCTTTTCGACACAAAAAGCCTTTTACATGACGCACATCCATACTTTTCAGCCCATTCATGAGTAATTCCTATAGATTAAGCTCAAAATAGGTCAGTAACCCCTAACTCCAAGGAGGCTGAGATATTAATGTTCAAACGTATGGATGAAATCATGATTGAGATTCCTGAAGTTGAGAAGCCCGATCCCAATGCTGCTGCCGCTGTTCAGGAATTACTTGGCGGAAAGTTCGGAGAAATGTCGACCCTTAACAATTACCTCTTTCAATCCTTTAATTTCCGTTCAAAAGACAAACTGAAGCCTTTTTATGATTTGGTGATGAGCATAACAGCGGAAGAGCTTGGCCATGTCGAGCTGGTTTCGCATGCCATCAACAAATGTCTTCGAGGGTCAACAAGTTATAAAGAGCCCGATTCCACCCCTCTAGGGTCCGCAAAAGATGCGCGTCTATCCTATCACTTTCTGGCTGGTGCACAAGGGGCTATGCCTTTTGATTCAACGGGGAACCCGTGGACCGGAGCAAACGTCTTTAATAGCGGCAACCTAGTGGAAGATCTGCTACATAACTTCTTCCTCGAATGCGGAGCCAGAACACATAAAATGAAGGTCTACGAAATGACAGACCATCCAGCTGCACGCGCTGTAGTCGGATTCCTTTTAGTCCGTGGTGGTGTCCACGTGGTCGCTTATGCCAAAGCCATCGAAGTGGCAACAGGTGTTAATGTAACTAAGCTCGTGCCGATTCCTTCGTTAAATAATAAATCATTCAGCGAAGCAAAAAAATATGAAGAAAAAGGCGTGCATACCAAGCTATACACCTGGAGTGAAAGTGACTTCGGCGCCATCGATCAGATTTGGAAGGGAACCCACCCAGAGGATAATCTTCCGCTTGAAGTTATTCAAGGATCCCCTAAAGGCTTTCCGATCCCCGTTGCTCCGGCAGTCGAAGAGGAATTCGCTCCCGGAATCTCCCCCGAAGACTTTAAAGAAATTGCCAAACGCCTCAAAATGGCTGGAAACATTACAGACTAATATTCATAGTGAATCTGGTGAGGAAGTTACTTACAATCTTCCTTACCCTAGATTCACTTTTTTTAATTGTACAAACTGCGGAACTCATCCTCAAGCATGGACATCAGAATCATGTTATGAAACTCTCCGTCTACATAAAGAGCATCCCGCTCCACACCGTCGCGTTGAAAACCAAGCTTCTCATAGACATGAACGGCTCTGGGGTTAAAAGTATATACACCGAGATGGATGCGATGCAGCTTCATAGTTTCAAAGCCATATCGTAGCATTTGAGTCATAGCTTCAGTCCCGTAACCCTTACCCCGATGTTCATGCCCACAAATGCCGATCCGGATATTTGCACTACGATTGTCCGGATCTATTTCATTTAGTACCACTTCTCCAATGAGCTCACCCGTGTCCTTTACTATAATCATAAGATCTACACGATCCTCGGCTGGAACACTAATCTTACGAATCCAAGCTGCCGTTTGCTCACGAGAGAAATCTCCTTGCGATCCTGTTAATTGCCCCATCTCAACATCAAGCAAAAAATTATAATAAGCCTCCAGATCGGATGCTTGCACACCACGTAGTTGAATCTGTTCGCCATCAATCTTTGGGATGGCAACTGGTTCTGTCATAACTAAATTCCCCCTTACTCAAGCAAAACTAGATTCCATGGCTTTTATATACTTTTTAAATCAACAAGGTTCTAGTCTCGCGGCTTATCCACGGAATCACGATGAACAATGTCCGCTGCGATAAGGATTTTCTCAAGCGGTGCAGAAGGATTATGAATACGGCTCAGAAGTTTCTCCACTGCGGCTCGGCCCATCGCTTCTTTAGGAACATGAACAGTTGTAAGCGGTGGAACGCCTCTTAAGGCATCCTCAATATTATCAAAGCCAGTAACCGAGATATCCTCCGGAATATTAAACCCTTCTTCCTTGAGGATGTCACTGACCGAAAGGGCTGTGGAGTCGTTAGCGCAAACCAAGGCTGTCGGGAGTGTTCTGGCTTTTTTACGCTTATTCACCCAGTTTTTAAAATCCTCCTGAAATAAGTCTTCCTCCACCCCTTCCAGAAAAAGATTCGCATCATCTTCCAAAGGCAGTCTTATTCCGCTCTCCTCCAGCGCACTCCGGAAGCCAATCCACCGGTCGCGGAAACTGCGTGAGAATCCAATATTGCCGATAAAATGCATTTGGGTATGGCCTGTGCCCATCAAATGATTCGTAAGTCGAGCCATAGAATCCACATTATTCGCAAACACGGTATCACTTGGAATTAGCGGATCTTCATGGTCAATCAACACCATCGGCAAACCAATACGGTGTACCTCAAGCAGCAAGGAAGTAGAGATTTGGCCCACACCTATCAAACCAAGGATTCCATTGGGATTCAAAATATTAACGAAATTATCCGCACGGTTCTCGGAGATAATGACCATCCCAAGCCCTTCCTGATCCAGCGCAATCGCAATACCATCCACAATTTTTCCCCAATACAAGGAATCCTGCGTCTGAGAACGAATATTCGGCATTAACACCAGCACGGATTGCTTATTCCGATCCCCGCCACCTACCGGAGGCGTGCGTTTTATACCTTGGACAAAAGCATTTTTTTGCGTAAAATAACCCAGCTGCGATGCCGCTTGAATCACTCGTTCTCTTGTCGTCTCATTAACGCCGCCTTTACCCGAAAGTGACTTGGAGACAACGAATTTGGATACGCCGAGATGATCAGCGATTTTTTGCATGGTGACCTTTTTAGCCATATATAACCCTCCAGAGAATGTCATCAAATTTATGTAGTACTAACTTTAAGGCTGAGAAGTTTGTGGCGCTCCTGCCCGCGCTTCCTTCCATTTTGCATTTAATTCGTCAAAAGCCTTTTGTAAATCAGGCGCAGCCAGTAACTCCTGAATATAATCTCCGGACCAAAAGGACATTTTGGCTCTATTCGCCAGCTCGATGAACGCATCACTTTGTACAGTAGCATCGAGTAGCTTAGGCTTATAAGATAAAAACTCACGATACTGCGACATAGAGGGATTCAAGCTTCCATCTGCCGGAAGGAATCCCCAATCATCTCGATAGGAAGTCTCCTTCACAAAAAAATTCAACCACGCCATAGCAAGCTCTTTGTTCTTGGTATATTTACTAACCCCCATGAACCAATCTGGATTGATCGGCGCATAATGAGCGCTGCCATTATCATACGGAAACGGGAAGAATCCAATATCATCCGGGGCAGCCCCCACATCAAGGACTTGTCCAATCGTCCAATTTCCCAGTAAATACATCCCTGCTTGACCTTTAGCTAGCTTAGTCTTCGATATCTCCCAATTGTTCGAGAATAGTTCATCTTCAACATAGCCTTTACCAATTAAGGTTCGAGCAATGGAGATTGATTTCCCCCACTCATTATCAAGCTGCCACGGGCTATCCTCATTTACCATATTATTTAGATACTCTGGATTACCTGTCATATAGTTAACCAGACTGTTTCCCCATTCACGTAAAGGCCAGACGGCTCCATAATTCATATATAGGGGGATAATACCCGCTTGTTTTAATTTCGCACAAGCTTCGTAGAATTCATCCAGCGTCTTAGGAACAGTAGCTATTCCTGCTTTTTCGAATGCCTTTTTATTATAGACAATCCCAACCGTAGTAGTCCCCGTGGACAGCCCATATCGTTTCCCGTTATACGTAGCAAA
Organism: Paenibacillus sp. FSL H7-0943; assembly: GCF_037963265.1. Lineage (NCBI taxonomy): Bacteria > Bacillati > Bacillota > Bacilli > Caryophanales > Paenibacillaceae > Paenibacillus > Paenibacillus sp. FSL H7-0943. The sequence goes on along the minus strand of NZ_CP150148.1, from coordinate 1,836,338 downwards.
AGAGGTGAACCTCTCACTAGCGGCGGTTTCTTCATCCAGCGGCTCGAAAAAATAATCCAGTTCCTTTGACGGAAGATTCACCGGAAGCAACAGTACATCACCGGCATCTTTCGTGGATAGCCGTACCAGAATATCCGTTGCATAATTGGACAAGCCTTCAAATTCCACATTGGCTTCGGGGTATCTCTGTTTAAATTGGTCCGCGTATGCTTGAAAAGTTCCGTTCTCAATCAGATCTATTCGATTGGTCATCATGACTATGGTGCCGGACAAGTCAGACTTCACCTCGTCTCCAACTGGAGGCGGAGTGGATTCCGTCTGCTTATTGTTATTGGCACAGCTACTACTCAATAACACTAAGAGAAGTAACAGTATGGTCCGCATAGTCCATTCTAATTTCAACCCCTTCAACGGACAGCCCCCTCTTATTTCGTTACTCAGGTAAGCTAATTAATTCCTGCTCCAGTAATGGCAGCGACAAAATAACATCGGTCCCTCGTCCAAGCTCACTATATACCTGGATCCCAAATGCCGCTCCATAATGAAGACGCACTCGCTGTTGTACATTTTTCATGCCTATCCCCCCGTTAATGCTTTTCTTAGGAGGACTTTCGTTCTGCAGCCCATCATTCAATTTCTCCAAAGTCTTCTCATCCATTCCGATCCCGTCGTCTTTAATATGAAACAACAGCATTTGCTCTGTAATCTCGCAGCGGATGCTTAAATGCATTTGCGGCTTATTATCATCTAAGCCATGGTAAGCTGCATTCTCAATGATAGGCTGGAAGACCAGCTTGATAATAGAGTAATTATCTAACGACTTCGGCACATCGATATCCAGTAAAAAACGGTTAGGATAACGATAGTTCAGCAGCTCGACGTAATTACGCACATATCCAAGCTCTTGCTTCAATGTCGTATTGCCACTCAGATCGCTTGTACTGTACCGTAGCAGTTTGCCCAGAATAGAGATCATATCCGCAGCTTCGACATCATCATTCAGCTCGGCGGTCATTCGGATGGACTCCAGTGTGTTATAGATAAAATGAGGATTGATTTGACTCTGCAGCGCATGAAGCTCTGCTTCCTTTTTCTGTTCTTCTATGCGGTAAATATCCTGAATTAGCTGCCTGATTCGGGCTAACATACGATTAAATTGATGCCCCAGCAGACCAATTTCGTCACGCCGTTTAACTCTGAACATCACATCCAGATCGCCGCCCTGAACTTTTTTCATCAATTGAATCATTTGAGTCAGCGATTTAGTAAGGGCAACGGAAAGAATAATCGAAATAATTAACGCTAGTACTATGATACTTAATGTAGCAGCAAGTGTTGTATTACGGGTCAGCTTCACATCACGCATCAGTACATCAACAGGAATAGAGATAATTACCTTCCAATTGGTTTTGGTAGAGCCAGAGTAAATATTCAACCGCTCTTTTCCGTTGACTGTATCATAAAAGCTTCCAGAAATGCCTCCAACTCTTTTGAACAAGTCTGAATCAGAAATATCTGTGGCCAGCAGCTTCTTGTCGCTGTCGTAGATGACCATTCCCTTCTCATCCACAATCAACGACTTCCCATGGGTGACTTTATCCAGCTCCTTAACTTGATTCTCCAAATTGCTAATATTTGCTTCAACCGCAATCAGCCCGATTGGATTTAACAAGCCATCCACGATTTTGCGAACAACGGTAAAAGCATATCGGGTGCTCTGCAGATTACTTGTATACGCTTGAGTACCGAACAATAATGCTTCTCCGCTGGAATCCTTAGTCTGCTGGCTCCAGTATTTATAGCTTTGTTCGAGATCAAGTCGTACGCCACCATCCTTCGCAGAATAATAACCATTTCCGTAAGCGTCAAAAATATAAACTGAGTTCGCACCTCGCTTAATATTGTTAATAAACGAAATGTTACCCTCTATCCCCCGTTGAATGGACAACAGAAGATCAAAATCACCGGGCGACAAAGCAGCACTCCCAGTTGCGCCTCCCATAATCTTTTTCTGCTCATGGTAGTTGTTCGAACGTATTAAATTCTGTTTGATATCATTCACATAGGCGGGCATAGATGAAATACGCTTCATATCTTCGATATAATCGTCTACTCCATCCATCATTTGATCGATTAATTTCTCAGAATAAGCAATGGTGTTCCCCTGAATAGATTCTGAGTAGCTCTTGAAGGTAAATACACTGATGAAGGATAGCGGGAGGGTAATGATAATTAAAAAGACGAGGAGCAGCTTGCGTTCCATGCTCATGTCCCCGATAACGGACCACCAGCCAGAGATGCGTCTACCTTTCATTTGGTCCTTCTCCTTAATACTTTTTACCTAACTTGTTATTAAATTATAACAAATACCTAACAAAGTTATTATACGGTGTAGTTCTTCATTACACAACAACAAACCGCCTCTTCATGTTGAAGAAGCGGTTTTGTTAGGTAAACAATTTAGAAATTAGTGATGAATCCACTCATTTTATAGTGAATAATGACAGCTTGTCCTTCAATTGACCTGAAGCACTTTCCAGCTTGCCAGATAATGAAACGAGTTGATCACTTACATTTTGCTGTTCATTACTGAGTGAAGCTACTTCTTGGGAAGTTGCTGAAGATTGCTCAGCTACGGCGCTAACGTTCCCCATAGCCTCTGACAACACACCTTGCGAATGATTCAGACTGCTGATCGCTGTCGTCACCGATTCCAGGCTTGTTATGAATTCATCCATCTGTCCTTTTACGGACAGGAAGATATCACTTGTACTCTTCACGGAGCTTACTTGTTCTTTAAACAGTGGTGCTACTTCGGATAATACAGCTTCCGTTTCGTTCATTTCCGCCATGATCTTATCCGTAATTCCAGCAACAAGGGCAATAGATTGTTTCGATTGGTCAGCAAGCTGCCGCACTTCACCCGCAACTACCATGAAGCCCTTACCAGCTTCTCCTGCACGAGCGGCTTCTATTGTTGCATTTAACGATAAGATATTCGTCTGTTGCGTGATACTCTTCATCACATCCAACACCTTAATTACGGAGAATACTGTCTCCTTCAGGTGGTTGACACGTTCGACAAGTGCACTTGTTTTTTCTCCAGTGCGGCTAGTCTGATCCAGCAGGTCAGTTAATTGCTTAGCGCCTTGAGCACTAGCTTCACCAACCCCACGTGCTGCTTCATCCATCTCAGTGTTGGCATATATTACAGTCTGCATTTGCGTAGCAATCACATCTGTTAGCTCATTACCTCGTTCAGCTTCAAGCGCCAGACTGCCTGCCCCACCGGCAATTTCCTCCGTAGCGGCTGCGATTTCCTTCGCAGAAATAGCTGTCTTCCGTGAGGCTTCACCAAGCTCACCAGCGGTCTCCAGCACATCCCGAGCGGTTTCTGTCGTTTGCGATACAAGCTCAGTAATACGCTCCATCATCACGTTAAAGGAAGCTGATAGCTGGCCAATTTCATCTTTAGAAACATATTCTGTACGTACACTTAGATCACCACCTGCACCTTGTACCATAAGATCCTTCAAGCGTGCTAGAGGGCGAGCAATCATACGCACCATCCAGATCCCGATTACTATGGCTAGCAGAGCCGCACCAGCAGCCGCAATAAAAGTAGTCAACAGAATCGGACGTGCTTCTTTTACTAGCTCATCTGTTGGGACTACCCCTGCCAACTTCCAATCCGCCCGGATCATTGGATTAAAGACAGCAAGGATTTCTTTCCCGTTTGTATCCTTCTCATCCAAGCTTTTGTTATCCTTTTTACTTGCCTGAATAAAAGCGAACTCTGAAGGTTTACCATCGTCTTTTGAATCCGAAGAAGCTACTACGGTTCCATCAGGAGTGACAAGTTGAATTCGAGAGCCATCTCCCAGCTGTACACTTGCGAATGATTCCTCCAGCAATGTATTCTTCAACACAAGGATGACTATGTATCCTGTACCTGAGCCCAGGGTTTTGAGAGATCTTGCCATAGCAATATTTTTGTCTCCATCACCTTGAACAGCTGTCGAGAACCATATGTTCTTGGCTGCATCACCATCACCTTTAGAATAGTAGGATTCATAAGATGCAGTGTTGTCGACAATCTTCTTATACCATTCTTGTTCTCTTATGTTATCTAACTTAATGCCGCCACTGCCACTTGTAACAATATCTTGATCAGGCGACTCCGGGATCAAAGAAACACTAAGAATATTAGAATCCGTTGTAATCTGACTGGATAACTTTTTACTTACTGCGCTTGTAGCTTCAAATTTCTCATAGGAAGATTGTGCAGTCACTAAAGACTTCAAATCTTCTTGCATCTGCGCATCAAAATAAAGCTGTAAAGCCAAGTTCTCGTACTGTTTCAAAGTAATATCTAACTTTTCTGAGGTCTGAATAATAGTCTGACGGTAGGCTTCCGATACGTTGTTCTTAATTGTCTTCTTGGCTTTTGAATAAGATAGCAGTCCAAGTGCCATTACCACAATTACAATTGCACACAAAAATATCAGGAATATCTTCACGCCAACAGATTCCATAGGATTAACTCTTTTGATCTGTCCACGCAAATCTATCCCATTCTTCAAATTAAACTTAGGTGTCTTAACTGCCCCTTCAATCTTGCTTGTTTCCTTGTTTCCTGTGATCGCCGATTTCTTATTCTTTTTATTCATGCTAAACCTTCTCTCATTATGCTTTTCACTAATACTATCTTGATCAGGATCCCCCATCTTGATCACCTACCCGCTAATATTAGAATACGCATGAAAGCGTTAACCAATATATATATCGGCGTATTAGGTCTTTTTCCTTAGCTTTACGAGACTTTTTTTACAACTTTTAACCTATGTATGTTTAAACATAATAAATAGCTTGCTGCACCTCCTCTCTTGGAGATATTTGTTAATCCCTAATATATATAACTTATTGTTTGCTTTGTCAAAAAGAAAAACAGGGAGGCTCTTGGATGACCAAAGGCTTCCCTGTTTTTTATTAAAACTTCTTCTTACGCATCATATCAAAGTATGCAACCGGTTGATCTACCTTCATGCGAATAGGTTGCAGTGGATGACGGGCGGCATCAAGCGAATTGCCTTTCTCATCCCATATTTCACCAACCGTTTGCTTGAAGAACGTATCGTTAGGTCCAAAGAATTCTACTTCCTGACCTGGCTTAAAGTGATTGCGCTGTTGAACTAGTGCCGTACCACTTTCAGCATCGTATTCAATTACAAGTCCGGCAAAATCATACGGAGCTGCTTTTTCTTCAGGCTCATAGATATGATCTTCATGATCCGGAGTATCATAGAAGAATCCTGTGTTTAGCGGACGGTTAGCGGCTTTATTAAGCTCATCCAGCCATTCCTGCTTCAATTCATACCCTTCCGGATCTGCCATATAAGCATCAATGGCTTTACGATATGCATTAACGACAGTAGCCACATAGTGGATTGACTTCATTCGCCCTTCGATCTTGAAGCTGTCGATGCCCACTTCAATCAGTTCAGGTATACTTTCCAGCATACACAAATCCTTAGAGCCCATGGAGAAGGGATTATCTCCTTGCTGATGCAGTGGAATCTGAGTTACCCCTGGAAGCAAAGGAGCTGGAGATTTCGCTTCAGCCTGCTCTTCCTCAGACACCCAAGTCCCTTCCGGACGTGCATCCTCAAACAAATCATATTTCCAGCGGCAAGACTGGCAACAGCCCCCGCGATTGGAATCACGGTCGGTGAAATGGTTGGACAATACACAACGACCCGAATACGAGGAACACATTGCACCATGGATGAAGCTTTCGATTTCAATGTCGACATGTTTTTTAATCTCAGCGATCTCTTCCAGGCTTGTCTCACGGCCCAAAACAACACGCGGAAGCCCCTCTTCCTTCCAGAAGGACACCGCTTGCCAGTTCAACGTAGACTGCTGTGTACTCAAATGCACTTCAAGACCAGGCACTAACCGGCGTGCTGTATCTACAATGATTGGATCAGCTACGATAATAGCAGCAATGCCAGCTTCATATAAGTTACGCAGGTATTCTTCAATTCCCGCGACATCTTCATTGTGAGCATAAATGTTTGTTGCAACAAATACCTTAGCGCCATATTTCTTGGCGAATTCAACACCTTCGCGCATTTCCTCGAAGCTGAAATTATCTGCGCCGGAACGCAAGCCGTATTGTTGTCCTCCGATATAAACAGCATCCGCACCATAGTGTACTGCGAACTTCAATTTTTCCAAATTACCAGCCGGAGCGAGGAGCTCCGGTTTGTCCAGACGGTAACGTTTGCCCTTATATTGCGGCTTTGTCATGGTTCCCATTCCTGTTCTCCCCTCCATCGCCCACAAAGCTAAGTCACATGCTATAAATGCTGTACCTAATCTTCGTGGGGACCTATAACCTCTTTATTTTTATCAAACTTAATATACTTGCTCTTTATAGAAAAATCCGAAGCTTAACTCCCGTTCAGGGTCCTGCACCGTTCTGATTACATCCATCCATTCCTCATTGAAGGCATAACCTTCCGGATCAGCCGCATAAAGATCTATAGCTTTACGATAAGTCTTCACAACCGTTACATTATACGCTATCGATTTCAAGAGTCCCTCAATCTTAAGGCTGTGTATACCTGCAGCCATCAGAATATGCAGATCCTCCAAAATACAAATATCATCCGAGCTCATAATATGAGTGCCGTTCTCGTCTTCATAAATCGGGAATTTCTGGTCATCTCGTTCTTCTTCAATCAGAAATAGTCCGCGTTCCTTCCCGAGACTTCCTCCATCACTAGGACGGCCTTGATGTGACATATAGCTTTCAACAAGCTTCCGCTTGGAATGGTATATATTGGTCATTCCATGAACCTGCACCTGTGCCTCAATCTCCAAAAGCGGAACCATTTCCGTCATTTCATCCATATTCAGCTCACGGGCCAGCACAACGCGAGAAGCCCCCTTGCGTCCCCAATAATTCGCGGTCGCATAGTTGGTGGAAGTCATTTCCGCATTCCAGTGCAGCTTCATTGCTGGCGCTTCTTTCTTCACTGTGGTTAACACTGCTGGATCCCCGAATTCAACACCATCAATGCCAAGCTCACCTAAAGCCTTCACATAGGCAGGAAGCTCATCCAGCAGACGGTTGGACATCAGCCCACCCAAGCTTGCATACACTTTGCAGCCTCGCGAATGTGCCATTTCTACGACAGTCGCTGTATCCTCCAGAGAGAAATGTCCAGCAAGCCGCATCCCGAAACGGTCATCCCCAATGAGCAACGCATCTGCTCCGGCATCCAGCAGAGCAGCAGCTTCCTCCAAGGACGCTGCCGTCACCAGCAATTCCGGTTTGTTAGTCATGTTGTACCTCCTACTTGTACAGTTATTTCAACCGCACCACTCTTCATTTTAATAGTTTATTTCGATTCTTGCTTACTTTTTTCGATATTGGCTAAATGTTCCTTGTAGGTCTTAGCAAATAAATGGCCCTGTGTACCATCTTTTTTGGTCACATAGAAGTAATATTCAGAAGCTTCTGGTTCGAGTGCCGCTTGAATGGACTCCAGCCCCGGATTACTAATAGGTCCCGGAGGAAGTCCAATATTCTTATACGTATTATATGGACTATCAACTTCCAAATCTTTATACAAAAGTCTTTCCTTCTGCTTATTGAGTAAATATTGAACGGTAGCGTCGATCTCCAGCTTCTGCTCTTTCTTTAGGCGGTTATAAATAACACCAGCCACAAGCGGACGTTCACTATCCACCACAACTTCCCGCTCAACCAGCGAGGCTACGGTCAACAGTTCATGCAGAGACAATCCACGCGTTTCTAGCTTTTGCTGCCAGTTAGGAATCGTATCTAGCTTCTTCTGGAACTGATCCAAAAGTGCTTCTACAACTTCCTGGGGCGTGCTATCTTTGGCCAGTTCATAGGTTTCGGGGAATAAATATCCTTCGAGACGGTGGCGTAGATTCTTATCCTGCGGGATACCCAGAATATCAATCCCCTTCAAACCTGCACCAGTATCCATAATTTCAAGAAAAGTAGCCGCATCCTGATTCCAGGCTTCAGCGAGCTTCTTAGCGATCTGCTCAGCAGTATATCCTTCGGGGATAGTAAAGACCACAGTTTCTTCCTTAACTACATCACCTGCATTTAATCTTGCAATGAGTTCATCATAGCTGTCACCGGGCTTAGCGATATAAGTACCTGCTTTGAAGCTAGAGCCTTCTTTAGTCCATTTCAAATATCCCTTAAAAAAAAGACTCTTACGGATAATGCCATTTTGCTCAAGCAGATCAGCAATCTCCGCACTTCCCATGCCCTTCTCTATCGTAAATGTTACAGCAGGACCTGCAGGCTCTACCGGCTGCATCCCGTTCCAAATGTACCATGCGCCCCCACCTCCTGCTGCTACCAGCAAAAGAATAATGATTAACACAGTACGGATTGCGGATTTCAAGTCTGGTTCCTCACTTTCCGACTATAAAGTATAAAAGTGTATTGCCTAAAATTCAATATATATTTCCTTAGATTGATGTATATAGGATATTGCTCGCATTTCAAGCAAAAAGAGCGCGGAATTCTCCGCCCTCTTCCGTGCCCATCATAAATGTAACGTACATGTTTAAGTTTTATTCAGCGCCATCTGCTGGAAAAGTCATCTCATCGTATAGCTCAGAGATGTCTTCCCACTCTTCATCGTCCATAATGCTCTCCAATTCCGGAAGTCCGTCAGAAGAGACAACGATACGCAGGATCTCATACTCCACGTCTTTGCCAGAGCCTTTCAGCACTGCATATCCGCGATCACCGACTTCAAATTCGGCGATAATATCGTAAATGGAAGATTTGCCTTGCTCATCTTCCAGTTCTACAGTTTCTCCGTATGCTTCTTTAAGCCGTGAAGTCCATACCGCTTGATCAGCGGATATCTCAGTCATTCTCCGATCCTCCGTCCAACTCGTCGACCAGTGTGTTGAAAGTCTCTTCGACAATCGCCCACTCCTCGTCATTATCGATCATGAACAATTGAAGATCGTCGCCTTCTTCCACATAACGGAACGCGTATACCTCATCGGTTTCCTCGTCCTCGGAGTCTAGCGGAACCACCATCATATACTTAGCGTCCGAGCCATCAACCTCAAACTTCATAATGACCTCGAATTCCTCTTCATTACCTTCCTCATCGGGAATATAGATAATTTCCGGTTCTTCCTCTTGGCCAATCTGTTCGTTTGTCATATCCTCGCACCCCTCACCTTTTACTGTTAGCATCCAAAAAATTTTGCAAAATCAGGGCTGCAGCCATTTTATCCACAATCCCCTTGCGTTTCTTCCGGCTGACGTCCCCTTCAATCAGCACCCGCTCTGCGGATACCGTCGTCAGACGCTCATCCCAAAGGTGTACGGGCATTTCTAACTCTTCCCGTAGCTTATCAGCGAACTCTATACAGATTTCGCCCCGGGGTCCTACTGAGCCGTTCATATTCTTCGGTAGACCAACTACAATCTCTCCAATTTCGTGCTCTGCAACAAGTTCACGAATGCGTTCGAACTCATTACCCGTACCTCGGCGCTCAATCGTTTCAAGAGCTTGTGCCGTCCAGCCAAAAACATCACTTGTGGCTACACCGATTCTACGGTCGCCGTAATCTAAACCTAACTTCTTCTTCATTTCGGATTGTCCACCCTGTGATTGACGAGATAGAATCTAACCAGCTCTTCAATCAGCTCATCACGTTCTTTTCTCCGGACCAAACTTCTCGCATTGTTATGGCGCGGAATGTAAGCCGGATCTCCGGAAAGAAGATACCCTACGATCTGATTGATCGGATGATACTCTTTCTCCACCAGTGCATCGTATACTGCTAGCAATATTTCCTGGGGAGAAGCTTCCTTTTCGTCGCCCTTCACATTGAATTTGACCGTTTTGTCCATGGAGTCCATTTGTGACACCTTCCTTCTGCAAAATCGCCTTTTGGGACGGCTTCGCAAAGTTGCTACTGTGCAGCTCGCTTGCTTCCTTTATCATAACATATTCATGCCCCAACGAGGAAATCCTGCCCGTTATTAACGCTTTTTTTGGCATTTTCTCTACAAAAATTATGATATTTTTGGCTTTTAAGCTATTGTCAAGCACAATTATTCATGAATATCTAACATCCTGCTAATAAAGAGTAGCGGTACTGATATCAAACTCTCAGTACCGCTATGTTTTCTCGTAATACGTTTAGTTAGAGAAATGGTTTCGTAATTTTAACTTAGGCTAAGGAAGCTACCAATTCTTCAGCCTTTGCCAATGCTTCGTTTAGCTTAGAAGCATCTTTACCGCCGGCTTGCGCCATATCTGGACGCCCACCGCCACCACCGCCGCAAACTGCTGCAATTTCTTTAACGAGTTTACCAGCGTGGAAACCTTTCTTCACCAGGTCTTGCGGTACAGATACTACAAAGTTTACCTTATCATCCATCGCTGCACCTAATACAAGCACTGCATCCGGAAGCTTGGATTTCAATTCATCCGCTGTGGAACGCAAAGCATCCATATTGCCTGCTTGAACAGCAACAGCCAGGAGCTGCGTACCTGCGCCAACTGTCTTCACACTGCTTGTAAGTTCAGCAGCAAAAGTAGCACTCAGCTTGGATTGCAAGGACTCATTCTCACGCGAAAGCTCACGCACCTGGTTATGCAGCGCTTCGATCCGTTTCGGAACGTCATTCAGAGAAGACTTAAGAAGGCCTGCTGATTGTTTGAGCAAATCTAGCTGACTTTCAGTGAACTGGTAAGCGTAACGTCCGGTAACCGCCTCGATGCGGCGCACTCCGGAACCAATGCCACTTTCGCTAAGCAGCTTGAAAATTCCGATTTGCGACGTGTTGGATACATGACAACCACCGCAAAGCTCAAGGCTGTAATCGCCCACTTGAACGACACGGACGATATTACCGTATTTTTCACCAAAGAGTGCCATTGCTCCCATTGCTTTAGCTTCATCAATCGGCTTGTTCTCAATCACTACATCTAGACCGCGCCAGATTTGTGCATTTACGCGATGTTCGATATCGCTCAATTCTTCTGGAGTAATCGCTCCAAAATGGGAGAAGTCAAACCGCAAACGAGCACCTTCCACTAAAGATCCCGCTTGATTAACATGCCCGCCAAGAACTTCTTTAAGCGCTTTGTGCAATAAATGGGTAGCTGTGTGGTTCTTCACGATATCTTCACGCTCCGCACGATCCACTTCCGCGCGAACGGATTCGCCCACTTTCAATTCTCCCGCTTCCACAGTTACCAAATGTACGTGTTGGCCGTGTGGAGCTTTAAAGAGTCCTTTTACCTTAGCTGTAACTGAACCCCCAGTAAGCACACCCGTGTCACTTACTTGTCCGCCGCTCTCAGCATAGAACGGTGTTGTATCAAGAATAACTTGGCATTCTGCGCCTTCACCGGCGACATCTACCAATTCATCACCCACAACAATAGCCAGGATTTTCGACTCTGTTACCGAGTCATTATATCCAACAAATTCACTTTTAATCGTCAGGTCTGCTAGTGCGCCTCCCTGGATCTTCATGCTGCCGCCATCATGACGTGCAGCCCTCGCACGGTCACGTTGCTCCTGCATAGCCGCATCAAAACCTTCACGGTCTACAGTTAATCCTTGCTCTGCTGCGAAATCTTCGGTCAGGTCAAATGGGAACCCATAAGTATCATATAACTTAAATGCATCGGCTCCAGCAATATTGCTGAGACCCTCTGCTTTTGCTTTAGCACTGATCTCACCCAAAATAGCCAATCCGTCAGACAATGTTTCGTGGAAACGTTCTTCTTCAGTACGAATAATCTTTGCGATATATTCGCGGTTGTCCACAACGGATGGATAGTAGACACCCATAATTTCGCCAACGGTTTCAGTCAGCTCATACAGGAATGGACGATCCAGACCCAAGGTCTTTCCGTACCGAACAGCACGACGAAGCAAACGGCGGATAATATAACCGCGTCCTTCATTAGAAGGAAGTACTCCATCCCCTACTGCAAAAGTAACGGTACGCACATGGTCAGCGATTACTTTAAGCGCGATATCCTGCTCAACGTTATCTTTATAAGTTACACCCGCGAGCTGTGCTGTCTTTTGAATAATAGGTTGGAACAAATCAGTGTCGAAGTTGGAATCTACATCCTGTAGAATGGATGCAAAACGCTCCAAGCCAGCCCCTGTATCAATGTTTTTATTCGGAAGCGGCGTATAGCTGCCATCCTTGTTATGGTTGAATTGTGAGAACACCAGGTTCCATACTTCTAACCAGCGTTCATTTTCTCCACCTGGATACATTTCCGGATCGCTCATATCACTGCCGTAAGCTTCACCACGGTCATAAAAGATTTCCGAGCAAGGACCGCATGGGCCTTCGCCAATATCCCAGAAATTATCGTCGCCCAGCTTAATGATGCGTTCAGCAGGCAGGCCAACCTTTTCATTCCACAGCTTAAATGCCTCTTCATCCTCTGCGTACACCGTTACGGAAATACGTTCCGGGTCAAAGCCGATCCACTCTTTGCCGGTTAGGAACTCCCAAGCCCATGTGATAGCTTCTTCTTTGAAATAATCGCCGATGGAGAAGTTACCCAGCATCTCGAAAAATGTATGGTGACGGCGTGTCTTACCCACATTCTCGATATCATTGGTACGAATACATTTTTGTGAGTTAGTCAGGCGCGGATTTTCTGGAACCTCCCGGCCATCGAAGTACACTTTCAAAGGTGCCATACCCGCATTGATCCACAGAAGCGAAGGATCGTTGTGAGGAACGAGGGACGCACTTGGTTCAATCTTGTGACCTTTACTTTCAAAAAATTTAAGCCATTTGGAACGAATTTCACTTGCTTTCATCATTTACAGCTCCCGTCTCATCTTTTTACTTCGGCATTTACACCGGAAATTACAAAATACCTAAAAAATAAAAACAAAAAAACGCCCCTGAATAATTCAGGGACGATTAATATCGCGGTACCACCCTGGTTATCGCCTTGACCCCACTAATGGGACAATTGCAGACGATCGCCTTGTCGCGGCTGATAACGGGCGCCCCCGGTGAGCATTGATCTCACACTCCGAAATTAGCTTTCCACCGGCCTATCTTCAAGGTTCTCACAGCCATTACGAAACGTTTCGTAAAGGAACCTTTTCTCTGATCAAGCCATCCTCCGGTGTACTTCATTTTCATCAACGATTTGTCCGATTTGCATTTTAACATTTCAAGTATAGCCAGTGCCCTTGCTTCTGTCAATCTGGGGATGGGCGAATGTGAAGAATAACACATGATTTTTGTAACAGTAAACTTGGACTCAAAAAGGATATAGTGAAATCTAAGGTTAATTTGGAATATTTTGTATTCAGGAGGGCTGCCATTGATGCTTCACGCCAAGGAGTTCAATCCATCATCGATTTTTGAAGCAAAGCCTACACACTACCTTTTTATAGCGAGCCTCATTTTTATTCATATTATCTTTACTCTTGCGGTTAATCTCATCCTTTTTGAGCATGGATATTTAAGTTTTATTGCCAAAAACACAAACCACTGGATCAATGAAACGTTAGCCGCCAATCTAGTTGGGCTTCTCTTAGAAGTAATTATTTTTTTGATTCTGATAGCTAAAGTTTCGCCCCGGGATTTTGGGTTAAAAATAGAAAAATTACGAGCCGGACTGCTGGGTACCTTTCTGTTTTGGCTCGCTATAAATATAGTAGATTTGTGTATGGTACACCTGAATCACTCAGAGCTAACACTTAACAATGCTATCTTCAGCCATTCAAATTTAGTTTTCGGTGAAATTCTAGGTCAAATCTTCGGAAATGCTTTATTGAAAGAAATCTTATTTCGCGGCTTCCTGCTCGTTCAAATCTATCTATGCTTAAAAAAAATCAACAACAAAACTACACGGATGATCTCTGCAATGCTAATTTCACAATCGATCTTTGCCGCCATACATATCCCAAACCGGATTTACTCAGGATTAGTTGGAATGGAGTTTGTTTATGATTTTATCATGCTTCTAATTCTAGGAATTATATTCGCTCTACTCTATATCTTAACCCGAAATTTATTTTTCGTGATCGGCGTTCACTCATTAATGAATATTCAGATAGTGTTTTGGAACAGCAATTTCACATATACGGCAACTTTATTATGTGTCTTATTACTGACCTGTCTTTTGCTTTGTATAAAAAGGAAAACATTTCGTGCGCAGCAACGGGCGGATATGGGGCTCTGATAATTAGAACTTTAATTATTCACAAAAAGAAGTTCCCCCCTTTAAGCAGGAGGAACTTCTATCACTATTACTATAATGTCTCTATTAATTCGCACCCTCTGCAATAGCTTTATAAGCAGCTAAATCCGTATAAACTTCCTCTTTAAGCGGATTGCGTTTATGCTTGATGATTTTATAGAAATGATAACCAAACACTGCAATATTAGCAGCTAAAGATAATGCACTTACTATCCACAGAGCGGTTTCACTATGAGAGGATTGTACAGAGAACTTTGACTCGCCAACAAACGCCGGGAACGACATCGTAAACATCATCCAAATCGCCAAAGTCTGTGCACGATGCTGCAGCCATGCCCCTTTTTTAAAGAAGAACGCCGGGATGGTACAAGAGATCAACAATGCTGCACCTGCATAGAAGGAATGGTCAGAAACTGCATTATATACATAGGCAAAGTTCCAAATGTCATAAGCAATGATCCAGAACCAAAGCTGGTCAGGCCACAACATATCTTTACTCTTATCTTTACTGATCACAATACCCATCCAACCAGAAATCGTAATAATGTTCAGAATACCTGCGATCCCGTTCATAATGTTCCAAGGACCACCTACCATCATTACGCCATCCACCATACCTTGCAAGCTGTACACTTGGAAATCACGAATAACTGCTTCAAGAATGTTAACTGCAAGGATAATAGCCGGGAACATTAATATATATTTATTTTTGTCCCATCCTTTAACATAACGGATAGCCATAAACCCTATACATCCTGCCAAAGCAGAATATACTTTTACCCAGTGAAACCATGTTCCAGTACTGGAGCCTTCTCCTGCCGTATTTGGCCAAACCGCTATGGTAAGAACAATAGGGACAACTATAAACAGAATGATTGAGAACCACTTGCTCTTCCGTGCGATTTCATTTACAAACATTAATCCTGCTAGTACTACTAACCACATTAGCGCAGAGTACCAGGGAATCGATTCGAATAAAAACATGTTTTACTCCTCCTTGTAGGTTGGTGTATGTAATCTGTGTCTCAGGTCCAATATAGCCCATCCCTCTTTAAACGATCAAATCGCTTAAAACGTTGATTTATCAGTGTTTTTTTAGTTTCATTTCAAGTTGAGTTTACACAACCCTAGCACTAGAATTCGCCAAACTTTCTACCTTTCTTCTGAGAAATCTATTAGAATACATGTCTATAGAACTATATACTGCAAACCTAACTTGAATGTAAAAAAACCTTGTCGACAAATTTCTTTGTGGACAAGGTTCCTCATTAATGTTATTCAAAAGAATCGTTCAACCAAGTGTTTCGCGTATATAATACAATTCTCAAGTGTAGGGAAGTTCATGATTTCTCCAGCTAAATAGATATTGTTTTTCCCCTGCATCTGATCAACCCGTTCATAAAATCCCTCATGTAGCGCATTAGAATCCACATGTGGGAAATGCCTCCAACGCTTCATCATATATAGTCGAATGCTCTCTCCGCCCAGCTCGCGAAGTTTATTTTCTACCGTCTCTCGCATTTCCAGATCAGTCATAGCTTCATTCTCTGCTACATAAACCGTAACTAGATCCGTAGTTCCCATATCTGCCCACCGATAGTACCATGCCATCATATGCCCTTTACGTTCAGGGTACATATTCCGGGGGATATAGCCAGAAAGCTCCGGCAACCCCTTCACTCTATACGCATATACCCTAAACCATTCATAGGTTATATTCGCTAATAAAGTTTTGTCCTCACTTGACAGGCTAACTGTATCGCCCATTTGCTCTAAAGCTGCTGTATAAATGACCTTGTCAAAATAAAAGATGTCCTGACTCGTCTCTACTCGAACCTGCCCATCTTGTTCTTGCTCCATAAAAAGCACTTCACAAGTCAGGCGTAGATCGTTCACTTGGTCGGCCATTCGTCTAATCAGCTCAGTAACACCCTTAGGCCAGGTTATCATATGAGTAATTTCAATAAACGACAACAGATTATCATAGCTTAGAAATTTCAGCACATATGCAGCGGGCACATTATGGATACCACCGAATCCAAAAGTATTAAAATAATGCATGTAGACCTGCTCAAGGACAGACAGCTTATTCTCTACACACCACTGCGAAAATGGCTGACATAAATCTGGCGGTAAGTGGAGAAAACCCGGTTCTTGGAGAGACTCATAGCGTTTTAGAATATCCGGCAATCGTTTGAATTCTTGTGTAAACGCCTCTATCTGCTCCATGGGAATTTGTGAAGTTTTTCTCCCATTATTATCAAAAAATCCACGTTCTAACAATGGTCCCCTATCCATAAGATCAAAATCTCTCATAAAATCCATCGTATGTTTATAGGTAGGCAGGCCGATTAGCGTCCCCATTTCATAACTTTTTCCTTTGTACTCAATAGAATGACACTTTCCTCCTACTCTATCCGACTTCTCCATGAGGGTAATGTTGGTATATCCTTTTTTCGCTAATTCATAAGCAGCCGTAACCCCAGAAATCCCTGCACCGATGATTCCAATTCGGTCTTTATTCTTCGTGTTTGTCATCATCCGTTATCTCCTTGTAAATAACCATAATGGCAAAGTTTCTCGTTGTCCCGTATAGGCAAGTGCGACATCCGATGGTATTTTACCTTGATTAGGTCCGTCTGTAATTTGCCTGTTGAAGTTGTAGGTTCTCAAGTATTCATGTAAGCGCTTTTCTAAAATTTCAAAAGAATCTATCGTATCATCTACCCAAGCCTGCTGGTAGAATTCTTTGGCCAACACCGCCGCAAATTGCTGCAAGGGCTGAATTATCTCTGTTTGGTCTACCGTTATAGCTACTTGATTAATATTGTTCTTATGTAAAAATTCACTATATTTATGTTTTCCTCTGTCCCAGTTCGTAATGAATTCACGGCTTTTGTTCGTAACCAGATTATCGATATGAAAATCTAATGTCTTCATCAATGGGAGAACTTTCAGATGCATAAAATCTATAAAATGAATGGTAGATTTCCGATTGTATAGCTTAACTAGACCTAGTCTGGAGTAGGCATCATAAATTACATATTGATATACCTTTCCGACCCTCGGGAAAACTCCCAAATAGCTAATACTCTGCTGACACATATACCCGGGATGAGCATTTATCGGATTCTTCATCTTATAATCTAGTATTTTCCGTTTCTCTTTAAATCCTTTAGTGTGAGTGGATTGTGCGCCATTCCTCTTCTTTGCTTTGATTTGATTGGCGTAAGCTTCACGTTCTATTCGTTTATTTAGTCCGTTTCGACGTAGTACATTATAAATACCGGATTCCCCTATTTGCATACCTTCATCTTGCAGTTCATAAAAGATGCGTTTAGGCCCATCCTCAGGAAATCTGGCGACGTACTCCAAGATCAATCTTTCCGTTCTCTTATCTACTTTATTAGGCATTACCGGCTTTCTTTTCTTCTCCCCAAGTCCATCCATTCCATGTTGTTGATAAGCTTTAGACCACTTATAATAGATCGTCCGGGAAATGCCAAACTCCTTACAGGTTTCGCTCACATTCTTGCTGATGGCCCCTTGCATGAGGATATGATATTTGTTGTTCGCATTCACCTATTTGCACCCCTCCTATCTTTATTTTATACATAGTTAACGTTTAATTCATTACTATTCTAAAAAAAATGGGAGAACGCTCAAAGCGTCTCACCATTCCGAACAAAATGCGTTATGTATTTCCCTGCGGAAATCTCCAAGCAATTTAGTCGTTGGCCATATGCACAGCCGCCATCTATCCCAATTTTATCTCCCAGTGGACTAAACCAGATTTCTTCTGAATCATGCAGATCCATCGTCGAAGTATGACCGAAAACAACCGTTTTGTTAGTGCTAACTACCGGATTCTTATAAAAGGGGGCTCTAATCCAGATAAAATCATAAGGGTCCTGCTGTTTCCAATCCTCTATTAATGGATTAATGCCTGCATGAACAAAAATATGTTCTTCCGTCTCATGATAAAGCGGCAATGTGCTCAGAAAGTCTATATGATGTCTATAGTCCCGCCTAATTTTTTCTTTTAGCTGCATATAATCCTTCCAGCCAAAATCCTTCTGCAAACCTTCGTAGCCCGCCTCGCAATAACTCATCAGTGTATGAAATCCGCCGTTAGTTAGCCAATGGGTATCCAATTTATCATCTTCGCTGGTGAGCGCATCGCAAGCCATTTTATCGTGATTTCCTTTGAGAACTATCGCTCCACATTCTTGCTGCAGAGTCATCACTTGCTCCACAATTCCTTTACTGTCCAGACCTCTATCCACATAATCTCCCATTAAAATAAGCTTATCCTCCGCCGGGCGATAATTCACTTTTGATAATAGGGCATTGAATTCTACATAACTTCCGTGAATGTCACTAATTGCTAATATTCTGATGATAATCACTCCTTGCTCTAAGATGCAAAAAAAGATGTTCCCGCAGGTCTGCAGGAATATCTTTTGATGTTGGGCTTTCTATACTGAATCTATAACTAATGGCTCCTCATCCGACTGTGGAAAAAAATGACGGCTTCTGACCTCATGCACCGCTTCTTGAAAACGATCGCACAAAAAGATCAGCTGGTCGATCTCTTCCTTACCGACCTTTTGCGTGATTTCACTCAAAATGCCGGAATAGGATGCCATCTGCCTGCTATAAATCTGCTCTCCAAGCTCACTCAGACAGATATATACGACCCGACGATCTGTATCGGATGTTGTACGCACTACGTAACCTTTTTCCTCCAAAGTATTTGCCATTTGCGTAGCAGTAGGTCTACTTATCTGGAGCAGGTCACTTAATTTAGAAATCATAACTCCCCGGTGCTGTTTGTCACCTTCAGCCGCTTTCTTTTGCTTCATAACAGTGTGAATGACGTACATCATAACAAACTCTCTATACGATACTACATCAATCGAGTAGGGGCGAGCAGTCAGACGCTTTATATTTTCAAGGGCTATGATCAGCTTCTGCTCTTGATTGTCATGGGTATCCATAGGGCACCTCCAATATACCTCAATCTAATTAGATTACTTACCTATTCCCAAAAAATCAAGTCAAATTCAAATTCTCTTTAAATTAAAATTTAATAATTAACCTGTTGTGCTAATTGATGAATTTGTGTATTATACATAAATGATAGTTTGGCTACCTAATTATTACGACATGAATTCCCAAACTACAATATATAGAAGTTAAAGGAGAGGAACTGCTCTGGAGCATCTCACTCAGAAAAAGAAAGTTACAATTATGATTGCTTTAATGGCGGCTATGTTTTTCGCAGCAATCAACCAGACGATTGTGGGCACAGCAATGCCCCGAATTATTGCTATGCTTGGAGGTATTGAACATTATACCTGGGTAATTACCATCTATATGCTCACCTCAACCATTGCTACCGTACTTGTCGGTAAGTTATCCGATATTTACGGAAGAAAGCCCTTCCTGTTATCAGGGATTGTCATTTTTATTATAGGTGCTTTCCTATCCGGATTGTCGACCAACATTTTTCAAATGATCACTTATCGCGGGATTCAAGGTCTAGGCGGCGGGATTCTAATGTCGGCTACCGTAACCGCTGTAGGTGATTTGTTCGCTCCAAGAGAGAGAGCCAAGTGGACTGGAATTATGATGGCGATATTTGGTTTCTCCAGTGTAATTGGTCCTACCCTTGGTGGATTCATGGTAGATCACATGGCTTGGAAATGGATCTTCTGGATCTTCTTACCTTTTGGGATCGTGGCCTTCTTTATGATTTTGAAAATGTTCCCTAAAACCACGCGTTCTACATCTGAGTCCATCGACTACTTAGGCTCCATTTTCCTTTCCCTGACCATTGTTGCGCTCTTGCTCGGCTTTTCATGGGCAGGAACAAAATATGACTGGGGTTCTCCGGAGATTCTCGGCTTGTTTGGGGCTTCCATTCTGGGTCTGATTATCCTGATTCTGATTGAACGTAAAGCTAAAAGCCCAGTATTGCCATTATCCTTATTTAAAAATTCCATCGTATCCATCTCAATGATTGTCGGCTTCCTGATGAATGCCGGTATGATGGGCGCAATGATCTACCTGCCTTTCTTCGTGCAAGGGGTAGAGGGCGTCTCCCCAACTAAATCTGGTTTCATCAATATGCCAATGTCACTTACTATGATTGTACTAAGTACTTTAGTGGGAAGATGGATCTCCAAAACAGGAAAATATAAACGTTATGCTCTAATGGGGATGCCATTCATGGTTGTAGCCATGATATTAATGGCCTTTATGAGTAACATTGCTACGGCTGTAGTCAGCATGATTATCTTCGGGGTTGGGTTAGGACTATCAATGCCTGTATTTACTCTAACCGTACAAAATGCTGTAGCGCCTTCAATGCTAGGTGTTGCTACTGCTACAAATACTTTATTCCGTAATTTAGGTGGAACCATAGGTATTGCCATCATGGGTACCATTATGAACTCCTCATTAACGAAAAAATTAGAGGCAGCGGTGTCCTCTGGCAAAGGTCCGGATTTATCCAAACTTGATCCTGAATCCGCTAAACAGCTTTCTGCCTTTATGAATCCTCAAATGCTGCTAGATCAGCCTAAGCTTAAAGAATTGCATGCAACACTGCCAGAGCAAATTCAGCCGCTCTTCAATCAATTGATTGAGATGCTGCGGAACGCACTAAGCGATTCCCTGACAGTTGTGTTCTTAAGTGGTACGGCGCTGTTAGTTATCGCAGCACTGCTCGTTCTGTTCCTTAAAGAGATTCCATTACGTAGTGGAGAGAAAAAAATGGAGACACATGCAGAGGATAAAAACGGGAGTAAAAAACTCGAAAAATCTGTGCCTGCTGCACATTAATCACAAATAACCTTACATTAGAGATGTCCGTAAACAGCTTAGGCTGTGCGGCATCTCTTTTTTTATATGAAGGGCTAGGATTCGTTTGGTTGATCGTTCAATTCTTCGAAGTAAACATAGACTCCGTTTAACAGCTCCATTAACGTATCCGTCTGTTCTTTGCCCATGTAATCGATCATACCTTTAAAGGTATTCCGGGATTTCGTTACAGCCATCTCAGCCAGATGCTCCCCTTTTTCCGTAAGCGTGATCTCGCTAACTCGGCGATCCTGTGCATCAGAAGTACGCACCACATATCCTTGTGCAATCAGACTATTGAGCATTTGGGTAACCGTAGGAGAGGTGACTTTCAGAAACTTGCTAATCTCCGAAACCGTCTGTCCCTTCTTCCCTTCCCGTTCTTTACCAAGCTTTAAAGAAACCAACATCCGGACCTCACTTGGCTTCAAGCCCCAAATCGTGGTTTTACGCCAGTTCATTCTAGCGAATTGTTGGAAAGCCTCCATTAAACCATCCACATTCTGATATTTCTCTTCGTTCATCAGTACACCCCATAAAATCATTTAACACTAAGTATAGCCTAATATGACGTAAAAAAGAATTGATAGATGTCAGATTACCCATTTTCAAAAAATAACTAATGGGATGTATAATATAATAATCATCCTAAATTGAAAGTGGGTATCTAATTTGTCCTTTTCTTACTCTACCTATGACGCTCTAGGACTTGCTTCACTTGTCAAAGCACGTGAAATTTCACCTTGTGAGCTGGTCGAAGCCGCCTTTGCTCGGTTAGATGAGGTCAATCCAGTCATAAATGCGGTGGTGCGCACCCGTCGTGAAGCTGCTCTTAGAGAAGCCGACGAGATGCCTGTTCAGGATAACACTCGGCCGTTTGCTGGCGTTCCGTTTCTATTAAAAGATATTTCCCAATCTATCGCTGGCGAGCCCATCACTTGTGGGGCTATGCTGATGAAGAACAATGTCGCACGGTGGGATTCAAATTATGTTGCACGGATTAGGAAAGCCGGCTTTATTCCACTTGGACATACGAATACACCCGAGTTCGGCTTAAAAAACATTACAGAGAATGTCCTCCATGGCCCTGCTCGTAATCCTTGGAATCTCGAATATTCTCCTGGAGGTTCAAGTGGCGGAGCCGCGGCGGCTGTAGCTTCTGGTATTGTTCCAGTAGCGGGAGCCAGTGATGGTGGTGGGTCCATCCGTATTCCCGCCTCATTCACAGGCCTATTCGGACTTAAACCCACGCGCGGGCGCACACCAGTAGGACCCGGAGTCGGCCGTCAATGGCAAGGGGCTTCTATTGATTTTGCCTTAACCCGGTCCGTTCGCGATAGCGCTGCTATGTTAGATCTGCTGCAGGTTGTGCAGCCGGAAGCCGCCTTCCAGACCCCGTTATACCCGGGCGTATATCTGGATGATCTGTTTAAGCCTACGCAACGTAAACTACGAATTGGATTTACGACTGCTTCCCCAGTAGGTACGCCTGTCTCTGAAGAGACCGTAAATGCTGTTCTCAAAACCGTGAAATGGCTCGAAGCTGAAGGACATGCGGTTGAAGAAATAGAAAGTCCTGTGAATGGCACAAGACTGATGGAGAACTACTATACGATGAATGCCGGAGAGGTAGCAGCGATGTTCGTCTCCCTGGAGAGAAATATGGGACGTTCCATAACTGCTTACGATGTCGATATCATTACGTGGGTCCTTGGTGAGACCGGAAAAAATGTTTCAGCGGCCGAATTCGTACATAGTCTGGATGAATGGGACGTTGCAGCCGCCCAAATGGCGGAACTGTTTAATCATTACGACTTATATATAACACCTACGAATGCAAACTCTGCTCCCAAAATTGGTGAATTAACGCATAAACCTGCAGAGATAGCAAAGCTGCTGCACGTAAACGAATTGCCAAAAGAAGAACAGAGCCGCTTAATTTACGAGATGTTTGAGTCAAGCCTAACCTATACACCGTTCACACAGCTCGCAAATCTGACAGGCCAGCCTGCAATGAGCGTGCCCGTCCATAAGTCAGCAAATGGCCTTCCGCTAGGCGTTCAAGTCATGGCGAACAAAGGCCGTGAAGATTTATTGCTTCAGCTTGCTGCCCAGCTTGAACAATCCGCTCTTTGGGTCGGCATGACTGGAAATCCGCTGTTCACCTGATCAATTAAGGGTGATGCTCTCGCAGCTCAAGCTCCCCTTACTCTTTCCCGCAAATGCCATAGAAGAAAATATGGATGGCTTCCTCGATGAAGGCATCCATATCTTCCTGTTTGCTAGCTTCATCTAGAAGTTCACCCGCATTACGCATATACATCCCCATTAGTGAAAGTATCCCTTTGGTGGATACTTTATTTGAGATTTCTCCCCGCGCTTTCCCATCCTCGACCATCTTCACCAGCACCGGCAAAATGTCATTCGCATATCGTTCCTCAATATAATGGAACATTTCTTGATCCTCAACCATAAGCTCCTTCACAGTTGCGGGAGATAAACCGCTGTAAGTTTCCCTCTCCATGGTTAGAATGTAACCAATAATCTCCTTTAGAGAATGCTCTTGATAAATGTAATCTTCAAATTCCTGAATTTCCTTCTGAACAAAGTCCTTAAAAGACTCACTAAGCAGCGCTTCCTTACTGCCAAAATAATTATAAATCGTCACCTGAGAGACCCCTGCTTCTTTCGCAATATCAGCGATCCGTAGACGTTTCGGTTCCCAGTTCTTGAGCATCTCCATGGTAGTTTTCATAATTTTGAGTTTAATCTGTGCTGCTCTCTTCTCAAATCCATTCATAGCTTCCACCCTAACTTCGTTATTAAGTATGCATATTCAAATTTAATGAAATATTCCATTTCAATTATTTCATAATTATATTGACTTCATTAACCACTAGGAATAATATAACATATGAAATATCTGATTCATAATAGTTCATTATTTTGCGGCGGGGGTGGCAGCATGCTGGTAGTAGAAGGCTTAACTAAACGATTTTCGAATGGCAAAGGAATCGAAGATGTAACATTTACCGTAAATAAAGGCGAGGTTTTTGGATTTCTGGGTCCTAACGGTGCGGGTAAATCGACGACCATACGGCATATCATGGGTTTTATGAAACCAGATCAAGGGCATGCGAGTATCCATGGGCTTGATGTATGGAAGGCACAAGGGACAGTCCAGAAGCATATCGGCTACTTACCCGGTGAAATCAACTTTTTTGATGGGATGACGGGTCTTTCTTTCCTTAAATTTATCTCAGCCATGCAGGGAATCAAAAATACTACCAAACGCGAGCAGCTGATTGAACGTTTGCAATTTGATGCCACCACTCCGATCCGAAAAATGTCAAAGGGAATGAAGCAAAAGGTCGGAATCGTCGCTGCTTTTATGCACAGTCCTGACGTTATTATTCTGGATGAACCTACCTCGGGTCTCGACCCGCTCATGCAAAAGGTATTTATTGATCTGGTACTGGAGGAAAAATCAGCCGGAACTACCTTTCTCATGTCCTCACACAGCTTTCAGGAAATTGAACGCACCTGTGACCGCGCCGCAATTATCAAAGACGGACGGATTATCACCGTAAAAAATATTCATGAACTGCAATCGATGCAACGGAAGCTGTTTGAGGTCATTTTTGCGAATAGTGAAGATGCAGTGAATTTTGCCGCCTCCGGCCTACAAGTGGAAGCTCACGAGGGAAATAGGGTCCGCATAGCTGTGCAGGGCAATTATGACCGATTCATCCGGGAAACTGGAAAATACAATGTCCGCAGCATCGACGTATTCACGCAGAATCTGGAGGACATCTTCATGGACTATTATGACCGCGAGGGGGCAGTGCAATGAATCTTCCGCTCTATAAGGAAATGATGCGAGTGAACCTGAAAGGAATATTGAATTACGCCTTTGGTTCTGCCTTCTATATTCTGTTTATGATCTGGCTTTATCCTGGGATTGCGGGGAGCACACAAGCAATTGATGACCTTATTAAGGCGATGCCAGAGGGTGTGGGTAAAGCCTTTGGATTAAATAGCGGATTTACCAGTGCTGAAGCTTTTATCTCCGGAGAATATTATGGACTTATACTAGTTCTGATTCTTTCCATAGTTTGTGTGCAAATGTCAACGCAGCTTATGGCTCGACTCGTGGATCGCGGCGCCATGGCTTATCTGCTCATAGCCCCAACTACACGGAGAAAAGTCGCTACCACGCAGGCACTTGTTCTCACTACAGCATTACTCTTAATTATGGGTGTAACCACCCTCGCCGGATTATTAGGTAAAGCATGGTTCCTTGGCAGTGAATATGACTTTAACAGTGGTCGCTTCGCTCAGCTGAATACCGTGGCGTTTTTATTATTTTTTGCGGTAGGCGGCCTTACCTTTCTCGTGTCCTCTGTATGTAATGACGAGAAAAAAGCGCTCGGAATTTCCGGCGCCATCGCCTTCGGATTTTTCACTCTGGATCTACTCGGTAAAATAAGCGACAAACTGGAAGGACTGCGTTTCCTAACCTTATTCTCCTTCTATCAACCCGGGGAAATCGTTCAGGGCAACGTGGAGATTATTCAGGTCTCCAGTTGGCTGCTGTTGATCGGAGTGTTCACCTTTTCCTTGGGAGTAGAGCTGTTCAGAAGACGGGATCTTCCATTATAAGAGTACCTCATTTGATCATCTTGCTTTTACGCGTTCCCGAAGCAACTATCGGACAGCGTTGACCTTAAATGCAACTTTATCACAAATTTGTGTACCTAACGGACCCTAAAGTCGTTATTGGCTTGAAGAACAGCAAAAATGAACCTTTTCTAAAGGAATAGCTGCACTGGGGTCCGCAACCTTCCTCAAATGTCCAAAAATTTGCAAATAGCGTCAGCTGAGTCCTTAAGCCTCAGGAGGGTTATAACTATGACTCTTATAAAAAACAACAGAGCAGTGTTTCTCCACCTCTGGGAGAATCATTGCTCTGTTGTTTTATGCGACAAATCCCTTTTTATTTCGTATCCGGTCTAGGTACACCAAAGTTTGGCGTTCCGTCTTCATTCCACTGGATTACTTGCACACGTGCGTGACGATTCGGATCGTAAAGCGGATCACCGACAATTTCCTTATAGCTTCTAGCATGGAAAACAAGGATATCCTGTGTGCCATCCTCAGAGACAGTGAAGCTATTATGTCCCGGACCATATTGGCCGTTTTCCTCAGAAGTCGTAAACACAGGTTCAGGTGTCTTGACCCATGATTTTGGATCCATCAAATCACTATTCTCATCAGCAGTCAACAATCCCATACAATAGTTGTGATCTGTTGCACTAGCTGAGAAAGTCATGAAAATGCGTCCATTACGCTTAAGGATTGCCGCGCCTTCATTCACCAAAAATCCGATTTTTTCCCAATCGTATTCAGGAGTGGTGATGCACACCTGCTCGCCTTTTAGTGTCCAAGGGTTCTCCATTTCGGAAATATAAATATTTGAATTGCCAGGGATAGCAGGATCTTTTTGTGCCCAAACGTAATATCTAACTCCTTTATGCTCAAAAGTTGTTGCATCCAAGGCAAAAGATTCCCATTTTGTTTTTATTTGACCCTTTTCCACCCATTCACCCTCTAAAGGATTTGCGGATGAGTTTTCTAGTGCAAACATGCGATGATCAAATAAACCATCTTTCGTATCAGAGGTATGTGCAGCTGCATAATACACGTACCATTTTCCATCAATATAATGAATCTCTGGCGCCCAGATATTAGCACTCATCAAGCCCGTTTCATGCTTAACCCAAATGGTCTTCCCTTCAGCCTCAGCTAATCCTTGAATGGATTCAGAACGGCGAAGCTCAATTCTATCGAACTCTGGAACTGAAGCTATGAAATAGTAGTACCCGTCAGTATGTTTATAGATCCAAGGATCTGCTCGTTGCTCAACTAGTGGATTTTTCACATTAAATTCTCTCACAATGACAACTCCTATATTTATCTCTTTTTTTATATTTGCAGGTCACCAAAACACACCCTTCCTTATAAGAAGTCAAGGTGTATTTAAGTTTAAGTTCATTCGATCTAACCTTTGATACCCGAATTCAGGTTGATGGATTGAACAAAGTATTTTTGTGCAAAAACGAATAGCAGCAATGTTGGAATAATCGCCATGATTGCCGAGCCCATTAATTGTCCGATCATACGATAGTTTCCGTAGATGTCTTGCAATAAGAGCAATCCAGCGGTAATTGGCATTTTGTCTACATCTGTGTACACAATAACCGGCCAGAGGAAGTCATTCCAAGATCCAGTAAAGGAGAACAATCCGCAAACAATCAATATTGGTTTAACTAACGGCAATATAATTTGCGCGAAAATTCTAAAGTCACTAGCACCATCAACTTTAGCCGATTCATCTAATTCTTTTGGGATACCGTTCATAAACTGTCTGACCAAGAAGATATTACCCATACCCGCAAGACCAGGGATAATCATAGCCCAGGAAGTATTCACCCAACCAAAGGAGTCAATGATTTTATAAGAAGGAATCAAGTTAACAACACCCGGAAAGAAGGAGATCCCCAGCAAAGTGAAGAACAATGTGTCTCTTCCTTTAAACTTAATACGGGTGTAACCAAAACCTGTAATCGAAATAACAATAACAACCAGAATGGTGTGAGATGTGGCAATAAACAATGAGTTACCTAACCAACGTAGAATTGGAGCTGTAGAAGTATTGTTTAGGATCGTAACGTAGTTCTCAAAGACCCACTCTTTAGGAAATAGTCTAAAGCCCGAGGATACTACTTCCGTTTGTGATCTAAATGAGGTGGAAATCCCGAATATAACAGGAATGATCCAAATCACACATAGGATACCTAGAAATATATAGGAAATATATTTTGAAATACTTACACTGGAGGAGCCTTTTATTTTGCCTGTTGTATTTACAACTGGATTTACTGCCTGGTTTGACATTTTAGTACACCTACCTTTTCCATTTCCTTGTTAGTCAATTAGTTTCTGCGAACCTATGAAGCATTTCGGTTCATTACAAAATATTGCAGCGCTGAGATCACCAAAATAACTAATCCCAATAAAACTGCCATAGCTGATGCCATCCCGGCGATGGACTCACCGTTACCGAAAGCTAATTGACGAATATACATCATTAGAACGTGTGTACTTTGTCGAGGTCCGCCATCGGTCATCATTAACGGTTGGCCGAATACATTAAAGGCACCCGCAGTTGTCATAACAAAGGTATAAATTAATGGAAAACGAATAGATGGCAAGGTAATACTAGTGAATTTTTTAATAGAACCCGCACCATCGAGCTCAGCCGATTCATATAACTCTTGAGAAACGCCACTTAAGGAAGCACGATAGATAATCATGTTGCCCCCAATACCACCCCATAAAGTAATTACAATGATAATAATCCACGCATAGGGTTGATTTGCAGGCCAAGCAATTTGTGATCCAAATAGATTACCAGTGATTCCAAGTTGCTTATTAAAGATCAAAAGCCAAATCAGTGCGGCCGCAGAAATTGAAATCAAGCCAGGAATATAAAGAATAGATTGAATTAAGCTCTTCATTTTAACTTTTTTATGTTCCAACGCCACCGCGACCATTAATGGAATAATAATCAGCAACGGAACAGACATAGCAACGAAAATCAATGTATTTTTTAGGCCTCTGAAAAATTGAGTATGAAAGGTTGAACTGTTGTCAAAAAGAATAGCCTTATAGTTATCAAAGCCTACCCATACCGGATCACTCATTAAATTCCATTTTGTAAATGAAGCATAAATCCCATAAATCGTTGGCAATAAAATGAAGACAGCAAACAAAATGACATGCGGACCTACAAAGAAAGCAGGTGCCCAATTGATTTTCTTTTTCATAGGAATTCATTTCTCCTTTTGCACAAAGTAATGCACCATAACATGGCACATTACTTCGTACAATCTATTCTATTTTGCTTTATTTTGCTGCACTGCTGCTTTCCGCAATTTTATCTTCAACAAATTTTTGCATCGTTGCCAAAGTCTCATCAATATCAACGTTGCCACGCACGATATCCGCACAGTAAGTATCTACAGCTTCCGCAATGTATGGGTAGTATTCATAGGTGTAAATGTATAGGGATTCGATTTCTTTTTCATCAGATGTAAAGAAGGATTGCATAAAGTCTTTGTACTCAGGGCTTTGGTTAACTACGTTACTTGCTACGTTTTGTCCAGCTTTTGCCCATTCCATCGAATTCGTACGAACATATTCCAAGAAGTTAGCAATACCCACTTCTTTTTCGTCTGTTCTCTTATCATTTTTCAACATAGCGAACAAGTGAGAAGAAGATCTGTTGGTGAATTTATCAGGAGTAGGAGAATAAACATTGGTCACGCCAAAGTTCAAGCCTTCAACCCCAGCATGTGCTGTAGAACTCCAAGTTCCGTCTGTCGAGAAAAGTACATTTTGAGATTGGAACATCAAGTAACCGTCTTCACCAAATGGAGTCATCAGGCCAGCATCGGCGATTTTCTTAACATTTTCAAACGCTTGTTTAAATACAGGGGTATTAACAGCCGGTTTTCCATCGACTTGGATATCCCCGCCCAAATCTTGAATTTGAGCCAAGATAACCCAGCCCAGCAAGGCATCATTAACTACGTAATCGCCTTCATCCAATTTACCTTGTAAGGAAAGCATTTCATCAATAGTAACAACGTTATCATCCAAGAAGGATTCAGCGTTATATTTTTTCAGCAAATCTTTATTGTAATACATTACGTTACTATGAATATCAAGAGGAACTGTGTATTGAGTTCCATCGATATTACCAGTGTTCCAAGCTTGTGGTAAGTAATTTTCAGCTTTCAGTTCAGGTTGTGCTGGCAATACGGTATCTTGCATGGATTCCAGTACACCTTGTTTAACAAACCCAGGAACACGGTCAGCGTGGATAATTGCTAAATCAGGAACACCTTTGCTAGATGCCAAAACTGTAGAAATTTTTGTGTACATATCAGCCGTAATAACATGTTTTACTTTGATTTCGGGATTCGTTGCATTGTAGTTTTTAACAATTTGATCCATATAAGCACCGTCATCACCGGTCAGCGGTGTCCAGAACGTAATCGTCTTACTATCATCTTTACCACCGCATCCTGCCAAAACTGTCGATAATGTTAGAACCGTTGCTAATAAAACTCCAAATTTCTTTTTCATTACTCTCTCCCCCTGCAGCTGTAATGTTAAGATAACCATTCATGTTCACTTTCTTTGAAAACGATTAACTTGAGATTAGTATACATTCATTGTGAAAGCGTAGTCAATAACATTTAAATAAACTTAACAGAATTTTTTTTCGTTTAATTAACCTTTTGATTCATCTCTCGGAGATGAAAGCGATATTATATTTACTTCGGTTACCTTTCATGTTACTTTATATATAGATTAATAAACTTTACAGTATATGAAATAACTTTGAAAGAAGTGGGTAAAATGCAGTTGGAAATCGACAAATCCTCTCTTGTTGTTTACGAAGCTTTAGCGAGTGAAGTACGCATCAAAATTATTCAGTTGCTCTCCAAAAATAAGATGAACATCAAAGATTTGGCAGAAGAACTTAAAATAAGCAGTCCTATCGTTACCAAACACATTAAAAAACTAGAAGATGCAGGGCTCATAAAAACTGAAAAGGTGCCTGGTAAATCAGGAATGCAAAAAATCTCAATCCTTAGGGTGGATCATATTGAGATTAACTTCCCGAAAAAAATCTTTCACTCCTTTGCCTCCTACGAGACATCAGTGCCGATTGGTCATTATACCGATTATGATCTGAAACCTACTTGCGGACTTGCTACGGATAAGGAGTTTATCGGCAGAGTAGACGAACCTAAATATTTCATGGATTCTAAAAGAGTGGACGCAGAGATACTCTGGTTCACGCAAGGTTATGTGCAATATAATATCGCTAATTTCCTAAAAAAAGAGGAAACCTTACAGCAATTTGAAATTAGCTTAGAGCTTTCTTCCGAATTCCCCTTTGCTAATGACGTATGGCCTTCAGACATCACCTTTTCTTTGAATGGCTTGGAATTAGGGACTTGGACGAGCCCCGGAGACTTCGCTGATGCTAGAGGTAAATTCACACCGGAATGGTGGCCACACAATATCAATCAATACGGATTGCTAAAAACGATTAGAATTACAAACCACAATGGAACTTATATTGACGGTGACCCGCTGTCTCAGGTTTCGATTGAGGATTTAGATACGAATTGTGATCGTTGGACCTTTCGGATCGAAGTGAAGGAAGATGCAAAACACGTAGGAGGAGCAACGATTTTCGGAAAAAAATTCGGAAACCATGATCAAGATATCATTTTCAAGTTGTACTATCTGTAAATTTTTCATTTATGATCTAAGCAAAACTGGTTTTTTTGCGGGGGTGAACAACTAATTAGCTATTCTTCTTTAGCTCCCCCCCACCTGTTATGCCCTATCCCCTCTCTTTATCTTGCTGATATATCCCGCCTAGTCATCCATTCACTGTATTTCACTCTTATCCACTTCAGCAGTAATCACCAGTAGTTAAATCATTTGCCTCTATTTTGAATTTATAATTTATAAAAATATAAAAAGATTCATAAATCATTAAATTTCTGTTTGACTATTTGCTGATATCATGCTTAAAATGAGAGCATTATAAAACGTTTTCCGTATTATGGTTTAGTAATACATAAATTAAAACCATTTTCATATTCGAAAGCGTTTTTTTAGTAGCTAATTATGTAAGCGTTTTACATTTTTTTCAGTAAAGAAGGGAGGAATTGGAAAAATACGCGTGTACAAGCTCTACATCACTAGAATCGGAGGATCATACATTTGAGAAAAACTACTGGTAAACTAACCGCTTCCCTGCTTGCCCTCACTCTATTAGTGCCTGCTCCATTAATTTCTGCTGCTTCTGCAAGCGATTCCAAAGCAGTCGCATTATCCACTCAGCAACAAACTGCCGATTATTCCGGCCACTGGGCACAAAAAGATTTTCAAACCTGGGTAGATAAGGGCTTGATTCTGGGTTACGGAAACGGAATATATAAGCCAAATCAAGAAATCAACCGTGCAGAGTGGGTTACTCTGGTTAATCGGGTCTTTAATTTGCAGGAAAAAGCCGATATAGGCTTCACGGATGTTTCCACGACAGGTGCTTATTACGGAGATATCCAAAAAGCAACCGCTGCAGGATATGTAACAGGATACAGCGATGGCACCTTCCGACCCGCACAGCAAGTAAGTCGGCAAGAAGCTGCAGTAATGTTATTTAGACTGTTCCAACTCAACTCATCTGTTGGCACTTCTGCACCAAAGGATGCTGCTGATTTGCCAGAATGGAGCCAAGAAGCAGTATTGTCTTTACTTGGTGAAGGTTATCTGCAAGGCTACACTGACGGCAGCTTTAAAGGAACTCAGGCTGTAACAAGAGCGGAAGCACTGCGCATGATTGAGAAGCTTAGCGGAGAAATCACGCCTAAGAGCGGAAGCTATTCGGGGATTAACACTCGGAATATGGTTATCAGCAGCCCAGGCGTAGAGTTGAAAAACTCCACAATCTCAGGGAATCTCTACCTTACCGAAGGTATTGCTGAGGGCGATGTCACACTGAATAATGTCACTGTTAAGGGAAAAGTATTCGTTTCTGGTGGCGGTGAAAACAGTGTCGTACTAAGCGACTCCAATGCTGCTGAAATGGTAGTAGATAAGCATAACGGCAAGCTGCGAGTCGTTACTAGAGGCACAAGTGCCGTACCAAACGTACGTGTACATTCCGGCGCAATACTAGAGGAAGATGCACTAACGGGGGCAGGTTTCAGCCGGGTTATTGTTGAGAATACGCTGCCTAAGGATTCCATCCTCAAGCTGAAAGGAAGCTTTGATTCCGTTGAGCTTCAAGCGTTGGGAGAGCCTACACTCCATCTGACAGCAGGCAGTATTGCTGAAGTTACACTGAAGCAAAAAGCCAAGCTGCGTGTAGAGGCAGGTACAGAAATCAAGAATTTAATCCTTGGTTTCAACGATATCCTAACCATTCAAGGCACGGGTAAGGTTATCTTTGATAGCAAGTACAGTCAGTTAATCCATTTTGAAACACCAACTCCAACGGCTACGGCAACCACTGGTACCGGTGGATCTAACGGCGGTTCTGTTGCTACTTCGGCTCCGGAAGTTACAGCTACTCCGGCTCCAACGGCTTCACCAGATCCAACGGCTACACCAAATCCAACAGCTACACCAAATCCGACGGCTACACCTAGTCCGACGGCTACACCTAGTCCGACGGCTACACCTAGTCCGACGGCTACACCTAGTCCGGGAGCAACTGCACCAGCACTCACCAATGTCTCGGTACATGATCCATCGGTGGTAGTGGATAATGGAACTTATTATGTATTTGGCTCCCATATCGATGCGGCCAAATCAGATGATCTGATGAACTGGACACAGTTCACTAATGGTTATACAACACCGGGCAACGTGATTTTTGGTGATCTGTCCAAGAATCTGGCAGAATCCTTTAAATGGGCTGGCGAGAACGATTCGGACAGTAAAGGCGGATTCTCCATCTGGGCACCGGACGTATTCTGGAATAACGATTATAAGAACGCTGATGGAACAACTGGCGCTTATATGATGTATTACAGCGCTTCTTCTACTTATATCCGTTCGGCGATTGGCTACGCCACTTCGCAAAATATCGAAGGGCCTTATACTTATGGAAATACCGTAATTTATTCCGGTTTCACCAAGGAAGAGGCTTATGACAGTGACAGTAAAGTAAATAAGAAATGGGACAATACAAATATCAAGGACCTTATCGACAATGGAACGTTGGAAGGTGTCAATCCAGATTGGTTTAATGCAGGTGGTTTGTATCAAAACAAAACCTATACAAATGCAATTGACCCAACTATTTTCTACGACAAAGACAACAAGCTTTGGATGACTTATGGTTCATGGTCAGGTGGTATATTCATTCTGGAGATTGATCCAGCTACCGGAGAACCTAAATATCCAGGCAAAGATGGAAAGACCGCTGATGGACGTATTATCGACCGCTATTTCGGAACCCATATTTCTGGCGGAATGACCAAATCGGGTGAAGGTCCGTATATCGTTTACGACAAGGAGACTGGTTACTACTTCTTGTATGTAACTTACGGTGGACTTGACTCCAAAGGCGGTTACAGCATGCGGCAGTTCCGTTCAACAAATCCGGACGGCCCTTATACGGATGCAGCAGGACAGAATGCTGTTCTAACTACCGATGGTGACAACACACCATATGGTAATAAGCTATTAGGAAACTTCATGTTTACAAATCAAAATGCAGACCCGAATTTCCAAACGTATGGTTATGTGTCCTCAGGACATAACTCGGTACAATATGATGATGAAACGGGTAAAATATTTAACTTCTTCCACACTCGTTTCCCACTCCGTGGTGAAACCCATGAACTTCGTGTGCATCAAATGTTCACTAACGAAGATGGCTGGCCAGTAACTGCCGTACATCGTTACACGGGTGAAACTATTGGGGCTGTAGCACGGGATAATGTTGTCGGCTCTTATCAGTTCGTTAACCACGGCAAGGATGTTTCAGGCATTATCAAACCTACAGTAGATATCGAGCTAAAAAGTGACGGAACGATCGTTGGATCGTTAACCGGAACTTGGGAATTGAAGGATGAGTACTTCGCTCATTTGCTCATTAACGAAACGGAAAATGGAAGCACCGTACAACATCTCTACAAAGGTGTATTTGTGAAGCAATGGGATTCCTCACGCCAACAGCATGTTATGACGTTCACCGCAATGTCAGATCAAGGGATCACTATCTGGGGCAGCCAGATGGAATCGATGAGCGTTGAGCAGATTTTGAACAATATTGCTGCAGGCTTGAGTATTGGTGACACAAGAAAAATATACGATGACATCACCCTTCCTACGGAAGGCTTGCGCGGAGCAGAAATTTCATGGTCCTCTTCCAATGAGGCTGTAATTGCTAACAATGGTAAGGTTACTCGTCCTGAACTTGGACTTGGAAACGCTACAGTTGAACTGACTGCTACAATTAAGCTAGGTGAAGTCGCAGTAACTAAGACCTTCACCGCCGTTGTTATGGAAAAAAAGAGCACGCAATTGGAAGACGGCTTAGTAGCTGCCTTTGACTTTGATGGCGACCTTGCAGAAAATGGGGATCGCACAGCTGACGGCATAGTCACCGGAAATCTGATCAACAACACTGAGGATGGAGACATCACTTTTGAGGCTGGTAAAGACGGTCAGGCAGCCAAGTTTGATGGTAAATCCGGTGTTCGTCTACCTGACGGATTAATTCAAAGTAGCGCATATTCGGTAGGGATGTGGCTGAACCCATCCGAATTAAAAGCTTTTACTCCTGTATTCTTCGGTGCTAAAACCGAAACGAACTGGTTCAGTCTCCTGCCATATGGAAACGGTGGAGCAACCACCAGACTCTGGTTCGGTAGCGATACTTGGCTAGATGCTGATACAGGCTTACAAATTCCAGTTAACCAGTGGACGCATATTGCCTTCACTTACAATGCTGGAACAGTCAATATGTACGTAAATGGTATATTGAAATCCTCCGGAAAAGGATTCACAGATATTTTTGATACAGAAAACGGTGTATTTGCTCTTGGTGTGAACTACTGGGATGCACCATACAAAGGTTTGGTTGATAAATTCCGCGTGTATGATAGAGCATTGTCTGCGGAAGCTGTGGGCTGGCTTGTAAACGGTGAGCCTGATACGAACATTAAAGTAAGTAATATTTCATTCAGTGAAGCTGTTAAATCAGTAGCTGTAGGAAATACTTTCACCCCTCAAGTAAGTGTGCTTCCAACCAATGCCGGAAATAAGGCGCTAACTTGGAGCTCTAGCGATTCCAGCGTAGTGGCTGTTGACGCAGCGAGCGGAATAGTAACAGCACTAACTGTCGGTGGCCAAGCTGTAATTACTGCAACAGCGACTGATGGAAGCGAAGTTTCAGCCAGCTACACAGTAAATGTAACTGATGGAAAAGTAGCTCATTATGCTTTTGATGGCGACCTGGATGACTCCTTCCAATTGAACGGAAAAGGCGAAGTTACAGGAGCAAAAGTAGATAGCCCAACAGTAGGCAATATCACATACGGTAACGGTGTCCTCGGCCAAGCTGCAATATTCAACGGTACCTCCGGTATCCGTTTGCCTGATGGATTAATTGACAGCAATACCTACACCGTATCTATGTGGCTAAATCCTGAACAACTTACAGATGCAACAACTACTTTCTTCGGCGCTGCCACTAAAAATAGCTGGATTAGCTTCGTTCCTCAGAACGGTGGCGGTAAAACGTTGTTATGGTCCGGAGAAGCTTGGTATGATGCTATTTCTGCCATGAAGATTCCAGTAAATACATGGACACATGTTGCGTTTACGGTCAGCAATGGTACCGTAAAAGTTTACCTCAACGGAGTAGAGCAGTTCTCTGGTGAGGGCTTCCCGAATGTCTTTAAGAACAAGAACGGCGTTTTCGCTCTAGGCGTCAACTATTGGGATGCACCATTTAAGGGTATGATTGATGAACTGAAGATTTACAGCAGAGCGCTCAAGTCAGATGAAGTACAGGCAGAGTATAGCTCGAACGTAGATTAAGCAAGATTTGATTTGAAAAGAGAGCGGAGCCACAGGCTCCGTTCTTTTTTTAAAGTCCCATATTGTAAAAAAAGTATTTAACTAATATAATCATTAACTATACATCCGAAATAAACGTCGATTTTTATATTGTTATTAATAAATTTCTTAATCATCGGCGATTAGCCCATAAATTTTAATTGGAGGCCATTTATGAAACTTGACCTGTCGGAAGAATCCCTTCCCGTCTATGAAGCTTTAGCCAGCTCAGTACGCCTGCATATGTTGCGTTTGCTTGCCGAAAATCCTATGAATGTTAAGGAATTGGCCGCAGCAGTAAATTTGAGCAGCGCCATTATGACTATGCATGTGCGTAAGCTGGAAGCTGCCGGACTGATCCAGACGCATATGGCACCTGGTCGAAGTGGTCTGCAAAAGATCTGTACTCTAGCTGCTGAAGGAGCAGAAATCACCTTCCCAGGCAGACAGATCAATGAGCGCAAAAGTTATCGCAAGGAAATTCCGGTTGGACATTACTCCGACTTCCTGATCGAGCCAACCTGTGGTCTTGCAACTACTGAGAAAGTGATCGGCAGTTTTGATGATCCCCGCTATTTCTGGGATCTTGAGCGTATGAATGCGGGGATTCTTTGGTTCGGCAAAGGATTTATCGAATATAAAATCCCTAATTTCCTCCTCTCCAGCCAGCATCCTGAGGAACTGATTATAACCATGGAAATTGCTTCCGAAGCACCTTCCATTAATAATAATTGGCCTTCGGATATCACATTCACTCTGAACGGAGTGAAGCTTGGATTCTGGACAAGTCCCGGTGACTACGGGGATAGCCGTGGTAAATATACACCGGCCTGGTGGCCAGCACTCACGAACCAATACGGCTTGCTCAAGCAGCTGCGCATTACAGCAAAAGGTACATTTATGGATGGTTTGAAGCTCTCAGAAGTTACCCTTGATCAAGTGAATATCCGTGACAAACAGTGGTCTTTCAAGCTTTCCGTAGATGAAGATGCCGAGCATATTGGCGGGATTACTCTTTTTGGCAAAGGTTTTGGAAATTATAATGAAGATCTAATCGTTGAGTTGTTCTATACGGATAACCAAGAATAAAGCCGCATTCACCTCCCATTGGAGAGTCGAATGCGGCTCTTATTTTAGCTTAATTCTTTTCGATAAAGGGACCCCACAAGCCACCCCCCGGCAATGGACAACTACGTTCCTTAAGCTTGGCTACTACGGGGATGATGCAGCCGCAAGCGACGCAAGTTACCCCTTCGTGCAGCTTAGGGCAAGTCCCACAAAGGGCAACCCGTTCAGCGTAAACTTCATCCGGAACACAAAACTCTGGCTTAAACATGGAAGAAGACAAGATCCGATTAATCTGCGTTGGCGTAACTTTATAATCCTCTCTGCATCCCTTGCATGTTGATGTTGTTGACATGGTAACACCACCTTAAGCCTTCGGCGTAATCTCCAGCACAGTTACTGACATTGGAGGCAGTTCAACATTAAGAAGATCGCCCTCCAGAGTGAAGGCAGTGAAGGCTTGCGGCACTACCGCCTCCGGTTGGCTGAAGGTATTGTGAGCATCAATTTTATCACCGGCAAGTGTTGTGCCTGTCACTTCAACCTTCTTCCCGGAAAGACCACGAAGCTCAAGTGGAACAGCAGCAGAAGCAGCATGGTTCAAGTTGCAAAGACTGACATGGATGATTCCAGAAGCAGTTACGGAAGCCGAAGCAGATACTTCAGGAATCTCACGGCCTTCAAAGCTGTAAGTGCCACTTTCCAGTGCTAAATCCAGCAACTCCGCATCCTGATGGACTTTAAACATATTAAATACATGATACGTTGGGGTCAGCACCATCTTTTCCCCTTCGGTCAATATAACTGCCTGAAGTACGTTAATCGTCTGCGCAATATTTGCCATCCGTACCCGGTCACTATGTTTATGGAAAATATTCAAGGTCACGCCTGCTACAAGAGCATCCCGAATTGAATTTTGTTGATACAGGAATCCTGGATTCGTCCCCGGCTCTACATCATACCAAGTTCCCCACTCATCTACGATAAGACCTACTCTTTTATCCGGATCATATTTATCCATAATAACGCCATGTCTGGTGATCAGCTCATCCATGCGAAGGGCTTTCTCTAATGTACTAAACCATTCACTCGTTTCAAAGCCTGTAGCTGCACCTTTATTCTCCCATGCTGGACCAGGAATTGTATAATAATGCAGGGTAATCGAGTCCATAAAGCGTGTTGCCTCACGCATCAGAACCTCCATCCAGTGATAATCATCCACGTTAGGACCACAAGCAATCCGGTGAATACGATTGTCCCCGTAATTTCGTACATACGTCTGATATTGGCGATAAAGATCTGCATAATATTCTGGACGCATATTCCCGCCGCAGCCCCAGTTCTCATTCCCCACGCCAAAATAAGTCACAGCCCAAGGCTCTTGATGACCATTCTGCTGGCGAAGCTCGGACATTGGAGATACGCCTCCAAAGGTTAAATACTCCACCCATTCGGACATCTCTTGAACGGTACCACTGCCCACATTACCGTTAATGTAAGGCTCACATTCCAGCATCTCACATAATTCCATGAATTCATGCGTACCAAAATGGTTGTTCTCAACCGTTCCGCCCCAGTGAGTGTTAATCATACGTTTACGACCTTCACGGGCTCCGATACCATCTTTCCAGTGATATTCATCCGCGAAACAGCCACCTGGCCAGCGTAGTACAGGAATTTTAATTTCCTTAAGCGCTTTCACGACATCATTACGAATACCGTTGGTGTTAGGAATAGTTGAATCTTCTCCAACCCAAATCCCTTCATAAATGCAACGGCCAAGATGCTCAGAAAAATGTCCGTAAATATTTCTGTTAATCGTCCCTTTGCGAATGTCAGTATTAAGGATCGCACGTTCTGCCATGGTTAAATACCGCCTCTCAACGTTTATATTTTTATTAACTAATTAATAATTATATAAACATTATAAGACGCTGCTTAGGTATCCGTCAATCTCCAATATGAACAAAAGCTATTCTTTATCAATAGGTTTCTTTATCCCGTCTTCATAATAGTCAAAAATCAGCTGCTGCTGCGTTCCTCTTACCCCGTAAAACACATCAGAAATTTGTTTCCCCTTACGTCTTAACTCGTTCTCCAGCCACTCTTGGGTCAGGCCATTATCCTTGAGATTATCACCGAGCATTATTCCATCCATAATCAATTCAACGGGAAAGCTCTGAGGAACGGACAACAGCTTTAGATCTTTTCGGGTAACATATTGGTACTCTTGTTTCTTTAATACAGACACCATTCCGTTATCTTCCAGCACAGCGTATTCTACTACCTCTAGATTAAAAATTTCCTTTTCTCTCAAGGCCTGATCCAAAGAATCCAACGAATACCTTACCTTTTTCATATTTTGCTCAAGAATTTTCCCATCCTCAATAAGTACAGTGGGTGAACCTGAAATCCAGCTTCTCATTTTACGACTTTTTAAAGCGATGATAGATAGTAAAAAAGATGTAACGGTAACGACTATAAGCGCCAGGATCATGTAGGAAGAATGTAGCTGTTTATTAAACGCCAAGTTCGCGGCTATTGAGCCCAATATAATACCCGTCACGAAATCGTGGAAGGTCAAGTTAGATAACGTTTGTTTTCCCAATATTTTGGCGATCAGCAAAAGCATGATCATAGCAACAAACGCCCTAAGCACAATGTCCATATACACCTGCATCTCTAATGCTCCCTTCCTATTCAATCCTCCATTATTCACAAACCGAGTAGAAATGAAACCTCGACGAAAGCTCTGCCATCCAAACCTGCCGATTTCTCTAAACGCCAAAAGGGCTCTGGAATGGTTCTACTGAACCTTCCCAAAGCCCTGGCTTCAAATTCCTACTTTTCAGTCTTAATTGCTAAAAGATTGTATAGAACCATTGCACTCTCAGCTCGAGTTGCTGAGCCTCCCGGAGCGAATTGCTGGTCACTTCGACCCTGGATAAGTCCAAGGGCTTGGGCTGCAATGATCGATTCACGGGCCCATGAGGCAGCCGCACGCAAGTCACCGAATTGGATTACAGGCTTCGGTTCCACCTTTTTCCCGCTGACATATTCGTAGGCTCGCATCACCATGACCGCCATCTCTTGGCGGGAAATAGGGGCTTCTGGAGCGAAGAGAGTCTCACTCACCCCATGGACTATCCCCGCCTCTACAGCCTGCGCCACTTCCTCCGCATACCACTCATCCGCAGATACATCCGCAAATGCTGTAGATGGTTTCCCTTCAAGTCCCAGCAAGCGGATCAGCATAGCTGTAAATTCTGCACGGGTCACAGAGCGGTTCGGCTCGAAATTCCGAAGTCCGACTCCTTGAATCAGATGTTTGGCCGTTAGCTCTTGTACAACCGCCGCCGCCCAATGTCCAGAAGGAACATCGTCATACGATTTGTTGTATTCCAGCACGGCATATGTGCCTAAGTGTTCGGTGCGCAGAGCCACCTTGCCCTTCAGCCAGGAACCGCCCGCATACTCTATATTTCCGGAATCCGGAAAATAATAGCCGCCGAGCAAATTCCTTTTGGCCTCAGGGTAGGCGTTAAGCTCTAATGTAACGGGCTCAACAAATTGGGGAAGTATGCTTCTTGTACCGTCACCAGCAACAATATACAGGTTAAAGAGAAGGAACTCTCCTGCCTGGTTTAGCACTGCACCAGATTTCTTCTCTGCGCTAGCTAGTATTCTCTGCGCCGCTTCCCCATTCACCTCAGAAGCCTCCAGAAAGATCTGGCTGCCGGCCAATTGCTCCGCAGGAATCAAACCCCGCAATTGTTGAAGCACCGCTGCCGGAAGGGTCACATTAAAGTTAGAAGCCTCTACCCGAAGCGGCTTCTGTTTGAGCATGTCTGCTGCCATCCCCGGCAATACTAGCATTCTCAATTTACCCTCGTAGACAATGGCTTCCGAAAGATCGTTCAACGAAGCTGCGTTTAGTTGCAGCCGCCCCGCCGTTACCTCCGGTACGGAAGGCACTTGTGGTTGCGGACTCGGAACAGTTGAAGTAGTCTCTTCCGCTTGTAGAATCTGAAGCCTCAGACTGCTCTGCCGTCCTCCGTAACTTGCAGTAATCACAGTCATGCCCGGATCAAGTGCTTGCAGCTGCCCCGTTGCCGTTACTGTGGCTACCTTCCTGTTACTGCTCTCGTAGATCACACCCTCGGTTACCGTAAGGTGGCTATCATCACTATATACCGCCGTTGTGACCACCTTACCGCTCTGCCCTATTTCCAAGGATGTCGGACCGCTTAACGAAATAGAGACGAGCTCCGGCAGTTGTCCATACACCTTTAATAAATAGGAAGCGGTCATGTTGTCATATACGGATGAAATAACCGAAACGCCCGGTCCTTTAGCTTCAATATGGCCATCTTTGCCTATACTTGCGACGTTAGGATCGCTGCTCTCATAGACTATACCTTCGGTTACTATATAACGGCTGCCATCGCTGTACACTACCGAAGTAACCGCCGTTCCGGTCTCCCCGACAGCCAGGCTTTCCGGGCCGCTAATTGCCGTTGAGACTCTTTCTGTAGGCTCCATGACTGTCACCTGAAGCTGTCGGAAAGGCTCTACATTTCCAGCCTTATCCACCGAACGATAATCGATCCCGAAGGTTCCGGGGTTCTCGATATATACGCTCTGAGTAACCGTATTCCATGAACCACCATTGAGCCGGTATTCTGTCCGCTTGACTCCCCAGCCGACAGCTCCCCCATTGGATTGGTCGGTGACATCAAAAGTGATATTAACTTTGCCCTTATATGCGCCCCCTTCTCCTGTTTCTCCAAGTATGGTAGCCTTCGTGACTGGAGGTGTTGTATCTTTCGGCAAAATTTCCAGATACGCGGCATATTTGCCATTCTCATTCTTACGGCTTCTTATGTCTGTGGCGAGATTATAGCCTACCTGCCTAAGAGCCAGACTTATCACCGGATCGGAAGGGAACTCCGTGCCAACCCATGAGGTAATATCGAACTGCCGCCACTGCTCCGGTCCGGAAAAAGTCTGCAGTGCAGCTTGAGTACCGATTTTTGGAGCATTATTGTAATTTAGCGTTGCCTCCGTCCAATCATCATCTTGGACTCCAAATACACCGATATCGGACAAAGTGCCTGCCCCGTCATTTGTCTTTCCGAACACATTCAGCTTCACAGAACCAACTTCACCGAGAAATGGACTCAGATCGAATTTTAGATAAACCCTTCTGTCTGTGTCCCCGCTGCCATTTCTGATCTGCAAGTAATTGACCGAACTATAATTGACTGCAGCTTTCGATCCTCCATTGACATACGCATCTTCAGAAACATACAGCTTCGTTATTGCCGCTTCGTCTGGTTCCGAATCGGAAGGCTCAGAAGGCTCGGCATTCGGATCAATTCTGA
Source organism: Paenibacillus sp. FSL H7-0943 (assembly GCF_037963265.1). Taxonomy (NCBI): domain Bacteria; kingdom Bacillati; phylum Bacillota; class Bacilli; order Caryophanales; family Paenibacillaceae; genus Paenibacillus; species Paenibacillus sp. FSL H7-0943. Next base: position 1,792,999 of record NZ_CP150148.1, on the reverse strand, counting down.
ACTTGACAACATGGCTTTTTCCTTTGGACCCGCTGGTATGAATTGCGAGTTCAATCCTCGGTGAGGTCTGCAGTACCGTTACGGTTGGATCTTTCATCAGCTCTTCCAGCGCGGTTCTGCCGACATCCACATTCACCACAGATTGAGACTGTGTCGGATCCGAAATGGCTATCGTCAGTTCATCTCCAGACTCCTTGATAATAATGGAGGCTGGATGATTGGCGCGCACGGATTCGATCATTCCCGGTACCCAGAAGTTCATAGCCGTAAGTCCCAGCTTCTGTTCCTTGACGGCTTGCACACTATCCGTGTTGGCTATAATTTCGATGTCAGGACTACTGCTGTAGCGCGCTGTCGCCGTTTCATCCTGATTCGGCAGAAGCACATACGAATACGATTGATTCACCGGATTCGTTCCTTGAGCAATCGACAGGCTGGCATAATTTCTCGTAATCGGCTCCGTTGATCCCCCTTGATTAATATCCTTCCATGCGCCAGTCCGAGACTCACGCAGACCGTCTATCGTTGGGGCATCAGGGAAATAATAACCGATTCCCGAGCCGGGAACATTGCCTTCCAGATGTGCCCAATGCACCTGATTCATTGACTCAGACCAACCCAGCGCGGATGGCTTGGCCTCTCCGTTGACCGTAAGTACATTGTCTCCGCTCGCCTTGAGCTTACGGTTATCTACGATGGTCTCCACCTTGCGGTTATCCGTGCTTGTAATGCCTGCCCCAAGTGCTACGATTTCATCATCGAACATGAACCAGGACTTTTTACCGGACAATGTGCTGTTATCCGGATCCAGATCCATGCCGGCCGCTCCATAAAGGCCGTCTATGGATGATCCTCCCACCCATGTTTTAGATGTAGTCTTGGCTGCACCGCGACTTGCCCCATCCGATGTAACCCCAGGCAGACGATAAGCGTTCACGGTCGGCCAGAATGCATCTGCATATTGATCCAGATCCTGATTATACAGATAGGTCATGCCTTCGCCTGTATACCAGCCCTTCAGATTCTCTGTGCCCGCTTCATAGTTGGCAATTCGGGCCGAAGACATGCTGATCCCAAAGGCATATCCAGGCCGATGGTGGACAATCCGGTCCATAGCCGAAAACTGCTTATGCACAGTAAGGTCTCCTGATGGCTGCACCTCTGGATCGTCCATAAGCGTCTGGAGCAGAACAATATCGGCTACTCTTAGACCGTCGTAATAACTTTCTACTACCGTATCGGCTTCGAACCAATACTTCACCATCGATTTAAATCGGGCCGCTTGCTCCGGTGGCGCGGAAGAAGCCAGCCGCAAAATATGCGACCAAGGCACGAGCTGCCGGTTTCCCCGGGCTATCGATCTACCGAACACCATATCCATCATTAATTTTCTGTAGACAAGAGGTTCATAAGAATCCATTACCCAGTTGTATACATTCTTCATATTGGTGTCAGTCAGCGGCCAAGAGGACCCTGTCAGCAAAGTCATCATTTTCATCATATCGCCAAGCAATACAGCCCCATAACTGCCGGTATAAGCAATATTATTATGCTGGATAAAGGAGCCGTCCTCATAAAATCCGTCTCCGCGGGTCACATAGGGTAATACTTGGCTAACTGCATCCCGCCCTTGTTTGATCTTCGCGCTGTCACGATTATAAATGCCCCTCAAGACCACTGCCAGTGCTTTATCCAGCCGATTCGCGCCGGTTTCCATCAACGAGGGTTGATTGGTCCGTTTGGTCGGGTCCGGGCAGAATTTATCAATGGCTTTGGTATATTTGGTAATCTGATCGGCTGACAAATACTCGAACATTAAGGCCATCGTATCTCCCAATGCAAGCGGAATGCCGATCTCCCATTCGAACCAATTGCCTTTCTCCAGTTTGGTTTCGTTATACCAATTCGCGTATAAGAAATCTAAACCGTCCAGAATATCTGATTTCAACTGCATATTCTCGTACAATGGTGAGCCGGATGTCGAAAAGGCAATAGCCATATCCTTCAACCGGTTATAAGAGGCTGCCGTATCAAAAGCATCCGCTGTGCTGCCCGGCTTATCGCTCCATAAATAAGTACGGTTCATTTGCTTGTTCATCGTATCCCAGAATCCAGTTCGCTCCTGATTACTGACCTTATCGGATAAAGTCTTTATAGACTTGGCAATGTCCGGGTTATTCGGGTCGAAGGATTGCCCTCCGGTCAAATACTCCACCCATCTTCCACGAAGCTCGTCATATTCGTCTTTTGGAGTCTCTCCTTCAGTAATATTAAATTTCAATACATGCGTTGCCCCTATAGAATTCTTCACATCCACCGTTATAACTGTATTTCCCGAAGCTTGCACTACATCCGTCTTGCTATCTTTGCTGAGCAGTGTCAACCCCGGTATATCCAGTTCCAGGGACAATAGGTTTTGCGACTGAGTAGGATCAGACACCGAAACGACAAGCTCCTGATCGATCTGCCGAATCATCACGGAAGCTGGATTGAGTGCCTTGATGGAATCTACCGTTCCTGGATTCCAGAAATTAGCGGCGGTTATGCCCAGCTTCTTCTCTCTGACCGCATGCACATCCTCTGTATTGCGCAGCACTTCGATATCCGGGTTGCCACTGTAATCCTCAGTACCTGAAATGTCACGATTAGGCAACAGAACATAGGAGTATGAGCCATTCGTAGGCGTATCTCCATGCTCAACTGCCAGGCTTAAATAGTTGCGCGTAATGGGAACATCGGATTGAGTGGCATTAATCTCTTTCCAACTGCCGGTTCTGGCTTCACGTTGCGCCAGTATACTTGGAGCTTCAGGGAAATAGTAGCCCACGTCGGCACCTGGCACATTACCCTCCAGATGGGCCCATTGAACGTTCTTTAACGTCGCTGACCATCCGGACTGTGACGGTTCTACAGCTCCGTTGATTAGAAGTTTGTTGTTTCCCACTTCGTTAAGCATCCGGTTATCGATAATCGTCTCAACAGACTGCGGGCCGGCAGTTGATTTGGAAATTCCCGAACCAAGCGCCACAATCTCATCATCGAACATAAACCAGGATTTCTTGCCTTGCAAATCGCTACCGGTCACTTGGGAGAGTGAGAAATCCATACCTGCTGCACCGTATAGGCCTTCCAGCGACGATCCACCCACCCAGGTTTTCGGATTCATGTAACTTTTCCATTCCACAGGCACCATTCCCTGCCCCGATCCATCCGTTGTCGTGCCAGACAAGCGGTAGGAATTGACGGTAGGCCAGAAGTCATTGCGGTATTGGGTCAGATCCTGACTGTATAAATAGGTCATCCCAATCCCCGTATACCATCCTTTCAGGTTCTCGTTGTTCCCTTTCTCAAACGCCGAGATGCGATTCGAGAACAGACTCAAGCTGAAGCCGTAACCTTCGCGTAGATGAACCACCCGGTCCATGCCGGCGAATACCTGATTCTTAATGAGAGCTCCTCTTGGATTGATCTTCCCGTCATTCATCAGCTTTTTCACAATCGTTATATCGGCAAGCGACAACCCTTCATAATAATTGCCGGATGTCATATTCGCTGAAATCCATTCTTTCGCCGCTTGCTTAATAGATACTGCAATATTCTCCGGAGCAGTTTCAGCCATCCGCAGCAAGGTGACAATTAACCCTCTTGCGCTGCCGCTTCCTTTTCTAGATATACCTCTGCCATTTACCGAATCCATAAAATGACCGTTGTAGATCACCGGCTCGTAAGTCTGAGCCACCCATTCGTAAATGTTCAGAACATTCGGGTCCGTTATTGGCCATGGAGAATCGGTCAGCAGATAAGACATGTCCGCCGTCCCTTTGAGCCAGACCGAACCATATCCTCCCGTATAGGCAATATTATTATGCTGAACGAGGGAACCATCCTTATACACACCGTCACCATGAGTCGTGTACACATACTCGGAGCCAATGGAATCACGGCCCTGAATGATCTTTGCACTGTTGTTGCCAATCACGCCTCTTACCGTGACCACAAGCGCTTTATCTAGTAGATTTGCTCCCGTCATCTTCGTGCCCTTAACGCCAAGCACCGACCCTACTTTGGGGTCTGGACAGAAGGCATCAATAGCCGCAAGATACTGATTGATTTGCTGCGGTGTTAGATGGTCATACATGAGCACCATAAGATCATTCACAATCTGCGGCGTGCCAATCTCCCAGTCCCACCAGTTCCCATAAGCGCTTTTGCTCGGATTATAGCGGTTTGTATACATCCAATTGATTGCGCTTACAATATCATTCGCCAAAACGCTGTTGCCGTAAAGCTCCGATCCCTCCACAGAATAGGCCAATGCCATAGTCTTCAAGCGATTGTAAGCGCTTGTAATAAACTGCGAATCTGTAGTGCTCGCGGTATCACTCCACAAGGAGGTGCGGCCGGAGGATTTATCCATACTCTCCCAAAGTACAGCAGCCGATGCAGCCTGAGCGCTAATACTAGCAGCTATATCAGGATCACTCCCATCGTATTGACCACCACTTAATCGGTCGTACCATTTCAGCCTCAGTTTATTGTAGGCCTGTATCGTGTCGGGAGCTTCGACAGTAACCAGACATTCGGCTGCAAGGCTACCATCCGGTGTGGCGATCTTGATGGTCGAAGAGCCGATCCCCGTACCCATTACATTACCAAGTGCGTCCACAGTCGCAGTTTCTGGATTGCTCGAAGTCCACACTACCGTTTTATCCACCGCCGTTATAGGGGATAAAGTCGGCAGAAGTGCAACCGTGTCCCCTTTGACCATAGAAAAGGCCGTACGGTCTAGCGCAATTCCTGTAAGACCCGCATATTCCTCCAATGCGATATCATCTATCCATAGCTTTCCTTTTCCGGTCTCCAAAAAAGGCTCGATGACTAGCTTCGTCGCGTTAGCCGGCATAGTTAGAAGTACTTGCTGCATACTCCAGTCCTGTGTGCCTGTTATTTTGGGAGAGGAAGGTCCATCTCCCACTTTGGCAGTATTGTAATACTGTGTTCTAAAGTAGGCTCCCTGTCCAGTGACGTTGTCCGTCTTTAGCCAGACTTTAAGTCTGTAGGATTTACCGGGGATAACCGAAGTTACCCCCTGATTGATGGAAATCCTGCTTGTGGCAAAGGCATCGAACAGCATGGACCGGGTTCCTTCATGCGCAGTGCCAGCGTCTATCTTGATATTCGCTGTTTTATTCGTGCCTTTCCCGCTACCTGTAGGGACCCATAAGCTCCAGCCCACCGGAGCAGCGTCTGTAACCCCTGTCCAGGTTGAGTCAAGGGCTGTCGTTGTATTCTCAAAGCTTCCGTTAAGCATAAGATTTGATGCAGCCGCAGATGCCCTGCTATACGAGGGATAAAGAACTCCCCCACAGGAAGAAAAAAGATCAACAATGAGAACTAATACTAAAAATAGACTTGGTTTACGCATTTGTTCACCCCAATCTTAGAATTGGTTAAAGCTAAAGGCATCTACAAGTTATCATCCTGCACAAAATTCAACACGGCGTCATCGACGGCCGAAGTTCTTCCCAGATCAGGTAGGTCCACAAGCTCAATCTCGCAAGTCTCCGCACGGCCGTGCAGCTCCAAAAGAACCAGCTCATTGCACCCCTTGCGCAAGAGTGGACCAGGGATATATAGCGCCCGCTGCGGTCCAACGTTCCAGTAACGGCCCAGATTAAATCCGTTAATCCAGGCGACCCCTTTATTCCATCCATCGAATCGTAAAAAGGTATCGCCAATCTCCTCCGCCTCGAAGCTGCCCCGGTAGAATCCGGGCAGACCCGAAAGGGGCGCAGCTTGCTGCTTCTCCACCGGATGCTTCTTGTACGCTAGTGAAGCCAGCTGTTCCTGTTCCAACGGCAAAGTACGAATCGTCCAGTTATATTGCAGCTGGTTATCAATCCGAACCCCGTCCAGAATCCCTTTCGGATCGCGAATGAGCGGCCCGTAATTGATTCGTCCCATGTTCTCGACGAGGATATCCAGCTGCGCTCCCCCAGCGGGGATGGAAAGTTCCAGTGGCAGCGGATTCCAGCGCTCAATCACCCCAAGCACCTGTCCATCCAGGAAGACCTGGGCCCGATCGCGCACGCCCTCGATGTAAAGCTTCTGTCTGGACCGCGGTCCCTGCACAAAAGTGCTGTACAATATAAAACCATAGGATTGTCCGAGCTTCTCCATCGGCTGTATACACACGCTGTTCACCGTCTCTGATAACTTCTCCAGATTGGAAGCCGTGAATAGTTCCGCTCTTTCCGTCAAAGCGACTTTCCCGTAAGAAATCTTCGGAATCGGCTCAGGGAGTGGACAAGTCGGGGCAAATCCATGGTTGCTGAGTACCGACCGGACAGCTTCAAATTTCGCCGTCGTATCTCCCCATTCCGTGAGCGGGGCATCATAGTCATAGCTTGTAGTCGTTGGCTCGTAGGTGACGATATGATTCGCACCATTATAGAAACCAAAATTGGTTCCACCATGGAACATGTACATATTAAATGAGGAGCCCTGGGTCAGAATCTCATCCAGAACACCTGCTACATCCCCGGCATCGCGTACATGATGATCCTCCATCCAGTGATCAAACCAGCCGTTCCAGTATTCCATCACCATAAGCGGCTCTTCAGAGCGGTATTCCCGATATTTGCGGAAGGATTCCTCTGTACTGGAGCCGAAATTGACTGTCGCATGCACATCCTCCAGTGTTCCGCCGAGCAACATCTCATCAGTTGGCCCGTCGGAAGTAAAGAGCAGCACATCGATCCCTCTGCTGACCAGTCCATCACGCATATAGCCCAGGTAGCCACTGTCATTACCATAGCTGCCATATTCATTTTCTACCTGAACGGCCAGAATTGGTCCGCCATGTGTGGAGAGCAGCGGAACCAGCAGAGGAATTAGCTCATCGTAATAACGGTCTACCTTGCTTAAATAAAGAGGGTCACAGCAGCGAAGCTGGAGTTCCCCGTAAGCTAGCAACCAGCCCGGCAGGCCTCCGAACTCCCACTCCGCACAGATGAATGGACTCGGTCTGACAATAACATGAAGCCCAAGCTCCCCAGCCAGCTCGATAAAAGATACCACATCGGCCATGCCATCAAATACGAACTCCCCTTCTTTAGGTTCATGTATATTCCAGGCGATGTAGGTCTCCACGGTATTGAATCCGCAGGCTTTCAATTTCAGCAGCCGGTCTTTCCAATATTCAGGCACAACCCGAAAATAATGAATGGCTCCCGATACGATACGATAAGGCTGTCCGTCCAGCAAATAGTGTCCGTCGTTCCAGGTGAGCAGGCTCATTATCGACAACCTCCTTTATTAATATTTATTCTAACGATTCCCCGCAGTGGTAGACGGCAAGCCGTCTGATCTTGGGGCTTGCGGCAGCTTCTGACACCCGTAAGCGGATTTTCTCTGCGACAACCGGAGGGAAGGCGTCGATTTTCTTATGGCCAATCGAACTGCCACGCTTCAACTCCAGCCACGCTCCGTTGCTGTACGCTTCCAGCATATATCCTTCTACTCTTTCGCCGTAAGCGATATCCTCCATAATCTCGACATGATCAATCACAGTAGCTGCTGGCAATTCCAGTTCAACAATATCTCCAGTACCTGCTGTTACCGCCAGAGCCTTGTCAAATCTGCGTCTTATCTCCTTGCCGAATTCCAGCAGCCGCTGCACATCAGCCTCCGGAAACAGCCCGCGGTTGTCAGGGGCTACATTGAGCAGCAAAGTTGCCCCATGTCCAACCGAACGATAATAAATATCCATTAGCTGCTCCAGAGACAGCAGCAGATGCTCCTCCTCAGGATGCCAGAACCAGCGGTCTTTACGGATGGGCACATCGCATTCCGCAGGCACCCAGCTCGGCGTTCCGGGAAGCCAGTTCAATGAAGCTTCACTGAACATGCTACCCCGTGCAGAATTCGCAGTGTTCCAGCATGGATAAGGAGCAACGCCATCCTCATTGCCAACCCAGCGGATCGTTGGTGCCCCCATATTAAACACCATGGCGCCTGGCTGATGGCGCTTGATCAGATCCATAATCCGCTGCCAATCGTAATTGCGGCCCTCCGACCCTGCGCCGTCGAACCAAATTTCCGTAAGCGGACCATAGCCCGTAAGCAATTCCTGCAATTGCAGGGCATAGAAATCATCGTACGCTTGCGGATCTGCATAACAGGGCTCATGTCTGTCCCACGGAGACAAATAAATGCCGAAGCCAACTCCAAGTTCACGGCAAGCCTCCGCGCATTCCTTCACGACATCGCCGCGCCCTTCTTTCCATGGGCTAGAAGCCACAGAATAAGTACTTGTCGCAGTCGGCCACAAGCAGAAGCCATCATGATGTTTAGCTGTCAGTATAAAATAACGGAATCCAGCTTCTTTGGCTGTACTAACCCATTGGTGGGCATCCAAATGAAGCGGATTGAAGACCGCAGGTGAATCATTGCCTTCTCCCCACTCCTGATCGCAAAACGTATTGATGCCAAAATGGCAAAACATCCCCAGCTCCAGGTCCTGCCACTCCAGCTGTTCCCTAGAAGGCAGCGCCAATTTCTCTTCCGGCTTGTTCTGTGAAAATCTGCTTTCCATCATTTCTACACTCTCCCATATGTTTGTGTAGACCCAATATATAAATAAGGCTTTGGAAAGCCAGTTGATGACCTTCCAAAGCCTCGTCCACAACTTGTGATACTTGCTTATTCCCTGTTTATTTGATGACACCTTTTTCGTTGATAATTTTTGTTGCTTCATCAACCATCCATTGCTGCACCTTATCAATCGATTCATTTCCAAGCATAAATCTGCTGAAGCCGTCATCGATTATTTTGGTCAATTCGGACGTTGCCGTCGTCATCACCTGCGCACCATCAAGGAACTGGATTGCACTGTCAAAGAGTGTATATTTGAGTGAATCCATATCATACATATCCTCTTTGCCAGCTACCAGTTTGGTCAGCAAGGCTTCATTATCCGCTTTTTTATAACCGGAGAATTCCAGTCTGTTATCACTAACAGCCGTTGACATAAATCTCATCAGTTGGAAAGACGCCTCTTTGTTCTTCGAAGTAGCGCCCATCGCCAGCATATTGCCGCTGGTGAAGTATTTGCCCTCGTATTCTTTCGGTTCCGATCCTGCCGGAGGCACCGGTACCGGAGCAAAAGCTGTCTTGAAATCATGCGGATACTGCTCTGTATTGCCCGGATCAGCAATCGTCCAGTTACCAGCCAGAATCATAGCGGCTTCTTCATTAAAGAATTCCGTGCGGTAATTGAGCTTAGCCGCTAAAGCGTCTGCATAAGTTTTCGCAGATTTATCAGCAGACTCCATATCTTTGCGCAGCTGGAAGAAGTATTTATAGGTTGGATCCGCGAAAATGGTCGTCCCGTCATCATACACGAATGGATCTTTCATCATCGTTTGGGCCGGTGCGTTCATATACAACTCCCAGGTGTGGAAGTATGTGCCGTAACGTTTGTCTACGCCTTCACCTTTGGTCAGTTTTTTTGCATAGTCGCGGTAGTCATCCCATGTCCAGCCAAAAGTAGGTACAGGCAGACCCGCTTCATCCAGTGCATCTTTGTTCAGCATTACATAGTTGCTGCTCTTGGTATATTGCATCCCATAATAGTTGTTGTCTACCTTAGCATTCACATAATATTCATCCTCAGGAACGAGGTTATCCTTCTCATAGAATTCATTCAGCGGGGCAAGTGCTCCCCGGGTCGCCCGTTCAAGTACGCCTCCAAGGCTTGGTACCTGAACAACGTCAATCGCTTCGCCGGATGAAATCAGGAAGTCGAGTTTCTTCAGCATCTCCACAGAATCACCGGGAACGAGTGTCACATGCTCTACCTTGATATTTGGGTTCTGATCCATAAATTCCTGCAGCATGGCATCCGTGCCTGCTGATTGGGCTTCATTGTCCCAGTTGTAATATTTGATGGCGACTTGCTTGTCCACCTTGGTGTTCCCGGCATTCGTACTGGCTTCAGCACCGCCATTCTTCTCTGAATTTCCGGAATTTCCACAAGCGCTTAACGTTAAGGAAACCGCCAGCATGGAGCCTAGTACAACGGATAATCTTTTTTTGCCCTTTGTTTTCATTTTACTTCCCCCCGCACTGAAATTTAAGTATAGTGCCTTGTTCATTTCTTATTATAGGCACCCGCTGTACAGGCCAAGTGCACAATTTTGCTGTAGTAGGATCACATTTTTGACTTTTACCCTCTTTTGCATACCCGCAAGTCAGCCCTTTACCCCTCCCAAGGAGATTCCGTTAATGACTTGCTTTTGCAGGGCAATGAACACGATGACCAATGGGATGATCGCCGAAACGGCTGCCGTCATCATAATCGCATAGTTGTTCGAATAATCGTCTCGGAACAGTGTCATACCGAGTGGGATAGTGTACAGATTCTTGTTTAACAAGAAGATCAGCGGATTCTGGTAGTCATTCCAGGTCCAGATAAATTTAATGATCGCCACGGTAGCGAGCACCGGCTTGCAGAGCGGAACAATGATAGACCAGAATATCCGCAAATGGCCTGCACCATCAATTCGCGCCGCTTCAATATATTCGTCGCTGATACCAATCATAAATTGCCGCAGCAAGAACGTGAAGTAAATGGAGAACATACTCATTAATACGATAGCAGCATGAGTATCATAGAGGCCGAACCAACGAATCAGCAGAAAACGCGGAATCAGCGTGGCCTGGTCAGGAATAATCATGAACGACAGCAGCGCCAGAAAGACCATATTCCGTCCTTTAAACTTGATTTTGGTCAAGGCGTACGCCGACATAGATGAAATGATCAGTGTGATGCAGGTTGTAATAATCGCAACTTTAAAGGAGTTTAAATAGAAATGGGAGAAAGGTACCCGTCCCATCCAAACCATCTTGAAATTATACGCTACATTGATCTTCTCGGGAATCCATTGGATCGGGAAGCGCATTACATCTTTTTCATATTTGAAGGCTGCGGAAATCATCCAGATCAGCGGAATAAGAAATACAATGGACAAAGCCCCCATGATGCAGGTAGTGATCACTCTGGACATATTTTTTCTAATCAGTTGCATATTAATCTCCCCCCTTTATTCTTCATTTCTCATTTTCCAAGTGGCCGCGGTAATCAAGCCGATAACAGCGAATAGCAGCCAGGAAATTGCAGAAGCATAGCCCATGTTGTAGTATTTGAACCCTTCCTCATAGATCCTGAACACAAGCACGGTAGAAGAATTATTCGGGCCGCCTTCGGTCAAAAAGGCGATGATGTCGAACACCTTAAACGAGCCAATCAGCATGGTAATAAGCAGGAAAAATGTGGTCGGACGCAGCATCGGAACTGTGATGGCAAAGAATTTTTTCAGCGCGCTGGCGCCATCTATTTCGGCGGCTTCGTAGATTTCATCGGAAATATTCGTCAAGCCAGCCATATAGATAATAATGGTGTAGCCAAGACTCGCCCAAGAACTGATAATAGCAATGGATAACAGTGACGTCTTTGGATCAACTAGCCATTTCGGAGGGCTGGAAATTCCAAACTCCATCAGCAACTGATTGATCGGTCCAAGAGACGGATGGAACAATGCACTCCATACGGCAGCTATCGCAATAATCGAAGAAATATAAGGAATAAAGAAAGCCACTTTAAAATAATTTTTGAGGAACACACTGTTTTGAATCAATGCCGCGAGCACCAGCGCAATCGCAATCGGTATCGGCACGGTCATAATCATATAAAAAGCATTGTTCTTCAAAGCTTGAATGATACTCGGATCATGGAACATTTTGATATAGTTATCCAATCCGATGAACTCGATTCCTTTGACTCCCGACAATAGATCCCATTTCGAGAAGCTCAAATAAAGTGAGAATCCAAGCGCAAATACATTAAGAAAAAGCATCCCGACAATTTCGGGTGCCAAAAACAGCCACCCGGTTAAAGCCTCTTTCCGTTGCGGAGTCCAGAATTTCCGCTTCTCTTGCAGAATTTTTGGCACAGGTTGTTTTGCAGCCTCCACGTTGTATCACCTCGACAATTTGATTTGTCATTATAGTAATACATCCGCCTTCAGCAAGAAGGAGTGATTATGACCCGGAATGTGCAAGATTTTGACCTTTGTCCGCCGACAACAAAAAACCGCCCTAGAGGGGCGGCGCGTCTGTTCATATCATTAACAATTGTGCTTCTCAGCGTACCGAATGTTTGGATTTATATTCGCTTGGCGTTGTTCCTACATATTTTTTGAACACTTTTGAAAAATAGGTTCTGTCCGAATATCCCAGGCCGACGGCCAGCGACTCCAGGTTCTGGCTGGAGATTTTCAGCATTTTGGTAGCGACCTTCATCTTGTGCTGATGTACATAGTCCGTAAAGGTCAGGCCAGTCATGCGCTTGAAATAACGCGAAAAATAGCTTGGATCCAGAAACAGATAACGTGCCATATCAATTGAGGTGATATTATCGCCAAGATGCTGGTCGATATACTGCTGGATAAGCTGCAGCTTGGGCTCCTGCGGAGAAGCTCCTGTCACCTGCTGCTTGCTGCCTGTAATCTGTACAAGCTTTCTTTCCACCAGTTCCATCGTATCTTCAAGTGTGCGGGTCTGCACAAGATAGACGAACAGATCCTCATCGAACATCAGGCTCGTAAACATTAACTCGATGCCGCGGAGCATAAAGGATAAATCCCGGGCGAAATCGCCAGGATGAATAGACATTGCTTTTGCAGTCCTAGCGATTTCCTGTAGAGTGCCACGGATGGCTTCAAGGTCTTTTTTAATCACGGCCCGTTCCATCTGCGGGATATAGCTGTCCAGAAATCCTTGGGGAGCAGGCTGGAAACGTGGAGAAGCGATTTGCAGAGTATCCAGAACCGTGTAATCCGCACTTGCATAGAACTCGCATTTGTCCTGAACAATCTGCCGATGGATCTGGCCGATCGCCTGTAGCTCCATTTTCTCTGTGACGGCAATAATGCCCGGTTGAATCTTTAGGAGATGGGAGCATTCGGAACACAGCCGCTGTAAATAATCATGAAAATGAAGACTGGCATTCTGCGCCAGATTCACACGGTAATTATATAAAATCACAATATTCTTTTGCTCCAAGAAAGGCGTAATCCCTTCACATGTTTCGGACAGTTCCAAGGCTATATTGTAAATAGCATATAAAATAAGTGGATACTCGCTCTGCTTGTATCGCTTGTCGAAGCTGGAAAAATGAATACTGACCGTGCCCAGCATAAACCACGGATACGTCCAGGATATGCCGATTTGCGCCGCATAGGCCAGTGTGGTTTCAGGCGGAGCACCGCCAATCACCCTTTGCAGCAGGTTCTGCCGGAAGAGCTGGCTGTTGTAGCCTGTCTCCCCATGGCTGATCAACCCGATCTTCGACTTAAGCAAGTGTACGGACTTGGCAAGGCTTTTCTCCAGTTGCTCTTCTGTAAGCTGGTCCTTGATTAAATAATCATCCACTTTCAGCTTTACCGCTTGCTGAGCATAATGGAAATCCTCATGACAGGTCAGGAAAATAATTCTGACCTCCGGCTTCATGCGGGTGAAGCAATCGGCTAGCTCAATCCCGTTCTTTTGCGGCAAACCAATATCCGTGATCACAATGTCAGGCTGCACTTCCTCAAACATTAATAACGCCTTGGCACTGGAATAGGTGCTGCCGACAATCTGCAAGCTATGTGCCTCCCAGTCAATCATCTGCTGAAGCACTTTGAGCATAGGAACATCATCGTCTATGAGCATCACTTTATACATCAATATCCCTCTCTCTCTGACAGATTAACCTGATGATTGCCTTGCGGCAAATACAGAGAAACGGACACCCCACCCTGCGGCAGATTATGCAGCGACAAGCGGGTATCCTGCCCATAGGTCAGCCTCAGCCTTTGAACTACGTTCATTAACCCGACCCTTTGATAAGCTTCATCCTGTTCATCGTCCTTATACAGTAACCTGCGGTTCAGGCCCGCCAGAACTTCAGCCCCTGCACCGCAGCCATTATCTTCAACTTCAATCATGATCCCATCAGGGACCGTTCGCGAGCGAACGACAATACGCGGTGCCGGGTGGTCAACCAATCCGTGGACGATTGCATTTTCTACAAGGGGCTGCAAAATTAGCTTAGGGACGATGAGCTTCTCTGTATCCTTTTCCAGATCGACCTCCAGTTCAAGAGGGATTTCGTTGCGGATCTTCATAATATCGATATAATGGCCAAGCAGTTTGCATTCTTCCCGCAAGGTAGCCGGTTCATTGACCTTCAAATAGGCCCGGAGCAGACTCATTAATGAATCGATGATCCCGCTATGCAGCTTATCTTTGGTCAAAATAAGGCTACATTTAATCGAATTCAACGTGTTGATCAAAAAGTGGGGGCGAATCTGCATAAACAGCGCCTCCAGCTCCATCACCCGCTTCTGTTCCTGCTCCAGCTCGATGTCGTGAATCAGTCCTTGCAGCTGGTCCAGCATAGTATTCAACGTCTGCCCCAGCTCAGCGATTTCATCCTTGCCCTTGACCTCCAGCCTGACATCAAGATTCCCCATCCCGAACTGGCGCACAACGCGCTGCAGCTTCATGATCGGACTATGCAATCTTTTGGCAATCAGCATGGAGGTAGCCGAAAAGACAATAAATAAGAGGAGTACCAAGCCAATGCCACTATAAAACGTCCGCGAGATCTGGCCTGACCATTCTTTCTCCGAAGCTTCATAGATCAGCTGCCAATTGGATTTGTCGATAGCTCTGGCCGTACGAACGCTTCCTCTTGCTTCCTTGCCTTCTGGAGCCAATTCTGAGTTCCCAGCGATCAAGCCTCCTCCCGAATCAAATAACGCAACCTTGCCAAATTCGACGGGTCCGAGCAATTTATTGAAATAGGATTCAGGAATTGAGATAAGCAGCACGGACACCTGCCGTTTCTCCCGGCTGTCATAGATAACTCTGGCAATATAATAGCTGCTGCTTTTACCGGAACCGCTATCAGCCATCCCAAGCCATTGCAAGGTCTCCGGTTCGTGAATATTGACACGGCTCATCAGCTTGTCCAGGTTGGCATTGATCACGGATAAATTCTCAGTCCCAGAGGAGATCACAAAGTGTTTCCGGTTGACCAAATACATGCGGATATTATTATTCAACGGCTTAGAGTTGATGAGCGAAAACACATCTTGAATTTGCGTAAAATGTACGTAATCCTGATAGCTATTCAGCCGCTCAGTATCCGCAAATGACTTCAGATTAGCGCGAAAATTGGTATCGTTTACAATAAAATGGGAAGCGAACGTCACATCATCAATAGTTTTGTTTAATTCGTCAATCATAACGTTCAGGAAGTTATCGTTGCTGAGCTGCAGCTTCTCTACCATCGTATCCCGGATGAGCACGAAGGAAATGATCGATACTGCAATCAGCGGGATAAAAATCAGCAAAAGAAATGAAACCTGGATACGTCTATAGTAAGTGAATTTGAACATGTTTTCTCCGCGCCTCTCTCATGCTCTTTTCTTTTATTCTATCAGCCCGTTGTCCAGTATTCATACATTATCTGATTACCGTGACCTTCTTTTGACCGTCTGCAGAAACAATAAGCACTACTTCTCCAAAAATTTGTACGCCTTCCACTACATAGGAATCTAAGTGACTGGATGGAATCTCGTGGCTGATCACGATAATATGCTCCTCATTCCTTTCGGGGAGGATGATGCGGCAGGCCTCCGCGTGTGCAGCAGCCACCGGTTCACCCGTATGGCGGTAAATCGGCACCTGTTCGACCAGCGGACAGAACAACTCACCCGAAGACTGCGGGTACAGCACCTGCATGATCGAGACCGTTCCTTTCCCCTTTCGGGAGTACACAGCATACTGATTGGGTTCCAGCAGATTATATTCGCGGGAGATTACCCCAGCATCAACCCTGCCCTGAAGACCATCAACATGAACAGGAAGGATACAAAGATTGGCTTCCCGCTCATTTTTTGTACGGCATATTAGCGTTCCGTCTTCCATCTGAACCGTTCCGGGTGCAAAATGAAAATGCTGGGAAAATGTATGCTCCTGCCGGGAACTGAAGCTGTCCACCAGAAGCCAGTAAAAAGGCTTAATAAATAGGATCCTCCTTAACGGGTTGACCGGATCATCCAAATGACGGTAGCCGTCATGGCTGCCCTCTACATAATCAAAGTCCGGATGGCTGATCCATTGGCAGCCCGTTGGCTTCGCAATCTGAGAGAAGGACCATGTATCCGTGACTTCGGTAAATCCAATTCCGTCGACAGTGGTCGTATTATGGGCAGCGCTTTCTTTTAGCGCTTTTCTAAGTGGTGTATGATCACTATAGTTGTATCTGCCAAGATCGGTAAGCAGATCCCGCCCATAGGCATACAGATCGAAATGTAGCAGATCCGCGTGCCCATGTCCACCCCCAAGCGGTCCGCAGTGAAAATATAGGTACAAATCCTGCTCGTCCCAGCCCGTTCGCATCACATAATGGCCGGAATGTGCATAGGAGCGTGACAAGTTTGGCGGTAGCTCCGCATTCAGCCGCTCATAGCCCTCAACTCCATTTATCCCAAACAACCAGGCATTGTCATAATCCATTTGATCGTATCCGCCAAAACGGAGTACAGCATCCTGAAATAACCAGCCCGCATAAGTCAAAAGCGAACGGATATCGCTGTCATCACTATCGCCAAGCATCGGCTGCCGGTGATTCGGCTTGGCCCAATATAATGAAGCGACAGCCATTTGCTGAACCTTTTGCTGAAATTCTTCCGGAAGCTCCAGTCCGTTCAATCGGGCTAAGCGGATGCAGTCGAGAAAACATACCAAAACCTCATGGTGATAGGTGGGCGATTGCTCCCAGTGGATGCCGTCCGCCATGATCTGGATTCGAGCCGTCTCACCCAGTCTCTCCTTACTGAGCTGTCGCCAGTTATTGGCGCTAGTGAACTCAGGGAAGTGGAGCGCAGTTTGGAACAAACCACAAGTCTCCAGCACCCCCCAGTTGCTGATCTTCTTCCAGCCCGTAAACGATAAAGCTAAATATTGGCCGTGTTCATGCAGAGATATCATCACTTTGGCCAGCAGCGTTGGTGTGAGCAGTGAACTATTCTGTATATAAGACAGCCCTTTAATCCAGTTAGCACAACGAAGGCCCGCTTCAATTGTGCGCCATGTCAGCGAATCATTCATAGGCTTGTCTGGAACGGGGTTACGGTCTATCCAATCTTCAAGCTGGCAGCAAAATACCCTCGCATAATTCTCTTTACCTGTTATCGCATACGCTTGTCCTAATGCCACCCAGTAGCGGTGGCGATTCAGCATATAAGCCCATTCTACATCCTTGTCCGGAACATGACGCCAGTCAATTTCTTCCTCAAAGGTAACCGGAATGCGGCTGCGCTCCATATCCCAGGGAAAACGAAAGAGAAACGTCTGCTCCACAACTTCATCCGCTGTCTTCATTACAGCTTCCAGCTCGTCTGCACAATAAAGCCGTACATAGTCAATAAGTTGCTGCTTCCGGTTATCCTCTATCCGCCAGCCCGGCGTGCTCCGTCGGGTCAAATACCGATGTAATTCAGTCAGCGCATCGTCCTGCCGCGCTTGGCTGAGCGCATTCTTCACTAGAGCTAAAGCGGGCAACTCAAGGTCGAGCAGCGCAAAGACGGCATAGGGGGAGATTTGTCGGCCATCAGCGTTCATACCAGTACCCCTTGTTGCCTTTTTGCAGCCGCATCAATGCTTCGAGATAGAAATAATCTCCCCAGATCATGAAGTCATCTGGAGACAGATCGCCGCGCACATGGTAAGAACCATGCTTCAGCAGCCCCTCCGCCTCTTCACCGAGCGTGGAATAGTTCTGCACAAGCGAAGTCATCGACTGCACTAATCCCTGCTGAAAATAAGCCCGCTCAGAATCCTCCCCATCCATTAGCTCCAGCAGTTCCTGTAGTCCGGCTGCTACTATTGCTGAGGCCGAGCTATCCCGGTAAGTATCCGGAGATACCGGAGCATTAAAATCCCAGTAAGCGACATGATCCTGCGGCAAATGCTCCAGAAAATAGCGGGCCATCCGCTTGGACGTTTCCAAATACAACGGATTTTTGGTATAGCGGTAGGATAATGCAAAACCGTAAACACCCCAAGCCTGCCCGCGCGTCCAGGTCGATCCGTTAGTAAAGCCCTGATGAGTGGCGCCGCCAATCGGCTCTCCGGTCTTCGGGTCGAAGAAAAACGTATGGTAAGAGCTGTCATCTCCCCGTACCAGATACCGTCTCGTTTTCTCCGCCTGCATGACCGCCACCTCCCTGTATTCGGAATCACCGGTCTGTTCTTCTGCCCAATACAAAAGGGGAAGATTTAACAGACAATCAATAATGATCCGCCCGCCTTCCTGAGTATCCCCCTCCGGTCCCCAAGCCTGAATATAACCGCCAGCTGTACGCCAGCGCTTCAGCAGCAGGTCTGCCGCCTGCAATGTCAGTTGACGCGCTGATTCGTCTTTATCTATAATCCACTGGGCTTTAGAGGATAACGAATACAGGAAGCCAATGTCGTGATGATCAAGCACGGTCTTTGCCGCGAAACGGCGGCGGAAATCTTCTACGGTATGGGATGCCGCAATACGGAAGCTGTCATCCCGCGTATATTCATAACACAACCACAACATGCCGCTCCAAAATCCGTTAGTCCAGTCGTCGTTGTTATTGAGCTGATAAGTTCCATTCCTGCTGACATGAGGGAAACTGCCCCCGAACCGGTCTATGTTCTTACGTACCTTCTCTATCGCATCTTCAATCGCACTGCTCCACATAAGTTCCTTGCTCCCTTCTGGCTCTTCGTTTCTTACGTTTCATGATAAGGAGAGTGAACAGGATCTAATAGGGGCGATTTTTGCTTTGATGTGCATTATTTTGACTTTTGAATGACGTGAAGTACTGTAAGTTTACTTTCCAATCATAGGCATCAAATCAATATAGTAACAAAAGGTATAACTGTTTATGGGAAAATACGTTAAAATCAGAGAGTGACTTACATCTTTCATTCTTTTTTAGAAACGGAGTGTCCTATTAATGAAAAAGCTAGGTGCATTATTTTTATCCATTTTCATGGTTATGTCTGTATTTACCACTGCGCATGCTGCTGAAAAGCCTGTCGGTGTATGGATTGATGGAACCGAAATAAAGTTAGGCAATTCTAACCCTGTTGTAGAAAAAGGAACGACCCTAGTTCCTATGCGTCCCCTGCTAGAGAAGCTTAATGTAAATATTAATTGGAATAAAAAAACCCAAACCGTAACAGGAACCAAAAATGGACTGGCCCTCTCACTGACCATCGGCAGCACAACAGCAACGGTAAATGGGGAGAAGAAAAAACTAGAGGTGGCTCCTAAAACCATCAACAATGTCACCTATGTTCCTGTCCGCTTTATAGGAGAAACGATCGGCTATAAGGTGGAGTGGAGTCCAGCGCTGCGCACCATCACTTTTGTGGCCAATACTCAAGCTGCCGGAAGCACCGGATTCTTATGGAAAGTGGAGAACAACGGCAACACCGTCTATCTGCTTGGTTCTATCCATGTGGCTAACGACAAAATGTACCCGCTGCGTCCGGAGATTGAAGCTGCTTTTGAAGCCTCGCAATATTTAGGTGTCGAAGTAGATATCTCTAAGATTGATCAAGCTGAGATCCAAAAGTTTATTTTGGAAAAAGGCTCCTATACAGATGGAACCAAGCTCAAGGATCATGTATCCGCAGATACATATAACAAAGTAACTCAGCTGCTAAAAGCAAATGGTCTGGCGGAAAATGCATTCGATTCCTTCAAACCGTGGGTCGTTACCCAAGGTGTCTCAAGTCTACAGATGCAAGTTACAAGTTATACGGCGGATACCGGCATTGATTTATATTTTTTACAAAAAGCAGGCAAGCTGAACAAACCTATTATTGAACTGGAAAACACACAATTGCAGCTGAATATGTTCGACCAGTTCTCAGATGGATTGCAAGAAAAGCTTCTTGTCGACACACTCGGCAGCCTCAATCAAACGGACAATACTTCCGCAGCAGCTTCGCTGGATGCACTATCCCAAATGTGGATGCAAGGTGATGAGCAGTCGCTCGTAGCGATGACAAAAGCGGTCGCGCAAGAGCCAGAGTATTATAAAGGCCTGGTTTCGGATCGTAACGTCAACATGGTGAAGCATGTAAAAGAATATTTGAATAGTGATAAAAAAGCGACTTACCTTGTCGTCGTTGGCGCGCTGCATATGCTCGGTGACGATGGTATCGTGACCCAATTGCAAAAAGATGGCTTTAACGTCGTCAAACAATAATTGAGTTTTAGCTAAAATAAACAAGGCTGTCTCTTAGTCATCTACGATGATTTTGGAGACAGCCTTTTATTTTCACTTTTTTTAGCTCAATCTAAGAGTAGAAGTTGGCTTAACATGTGGACAGAGCGGAGGGCCCTCCGGGATTCTGGAGAAACGCTCCCTACGAACCCAAAGCCGCTTGTTCATAAACGGGCTACTACAATTTTATTAACTGATCTACCTTAACTGGAAGTCCAGTAGCTATTGAACGATTTGCCGCAATCCCGGTCATAATAGACAACGCTCCGTCCACATGGGATGCCGCACGATTAAAGCGATCCTCCAGCGGACGTTCAAAAATATCACGCAGCATCACAGGATCTCCGCCTCCGTGCCCCCCAACTCCTTCTTCAATCTCCACTTCATAAGGTGCTGCGAAATGAGGGAAGACCGTGATCCGCTTGTCTTTTAACGCCCCTTCATCTTCCTTATTTCCTCCGGCATTTACATAAGACTGTTCGACGACCTTTACTTCCATCCGCCCCTTGGTCCCATTAAATACCACAATGAAACCCTCCCAAGGCAGATAAGCATTAAGTGAATAATTCATAATCGTCTTATTTTTGTATTTGACCATAACCGCCATCGTATCCTCAATGCTGATATTATCACCGAACACACTTTGGTCACGCAGGTAGCCATCCTCATGCTCCGTATCCAGATACATCTGCTTTAACTGCTCATTATCTTTAAGATGCAGGGCAAACGGATCATTTTCCGCCGCACTGCTACCATGAGCACGCTGATAAAACTCAGTCACCCCGCGCTTCTCCGCGTTTTCTCTGCCATAAAATCTTAGATCACCCATCGCATAAATCGTATCTGGGCGCGAACCCAGCCAGAAATTCATCAAATCGAAATGATGTGTGGATTTATGAACCAACAGACCTCCGCTGTTCCGTTTATCACGATGCCATCTGCGGAAGTAATCCGCCCCATGCTGCGTATTTAGCAGCCACTCGAAGTTGACGGAAAGCACTTCTCCAATCGCGCCGTCCATAATGAGTTCACGGATTTTGGTGTTGTGTGGGGCATAGCGGTAATTGAAGGTCACACGCAGCTTTTTCCCAGTCCGCTCAATCGCTTCAAGAATTTCCTGACATTTCTCTTCATCCACTGTCATCGGTTTCTCCGAAATAACATCGCAGCCAAGCTCCATCGCCCGGATAATGTAACGATGATGCGTGCGGTCAATACTCGTGACAATAACCGTGTCAGGTTTGGTTTCCTCAATCATACGGTCAAACTCATGAGCTTTATAGGTAGGAACCGCTTGATATTTATATTTTTCCTCCAGCAAACGGTTCGCATAATCCATTCTTGCTCCATTCACATCACAAAAGCCTACAATCTCAGAGGTTTCACGATAATTCGTGGTGATCTCACCATAAAAAAACTCCGCTCGGCCGCCGGTTCCTACGAAAGCATATTTCTTGTTGGACATCAGGATCACTCCATCACTTATTGATTTAAAAGCGTTTTCTTCTTATAGTGTATAGTATAAAATATATCTTAATCTAAGCGATTCTTAGCAGAAATAACAAAAACTTTGCAAATATTATCCTCATTATCAGAAAGGAGCAGATTTAGTATGGAACAGGAGCCTCAGCCTCCTTTTATAATTGAGCAAATAAAAAGAGCCGGTCCATTCAGCATGGATTCCGACCATTATCACGATACTTATGAAATTTATTATTTACTCGCCGGGGAACGCAGTTATTACATTAACAATCTGATCTACACCTTGCGTAAAGGTGATCTGATTTTTATTAACAAGAACGAGCTCCATCGTACCACCTCTAAAGGCTCTGCAAGCCATGAACGGATCTTAATTAACTTTGAGGAAAGCTTTCTGCAAAAGACATTGGCACATTTCGAGCTGCATTTTCCATTTATGGCTACCCAAAGCTTGCTTTTGCGGCCCGGAGCACATGAACAGGGGGCCATTGAATATCTTCTTTTCAGCATGCTAAAAGAACAAACAGAACCACGGACACAGCAAATCCCCTATCTGCAGACGCTGCTCATCCAACTATTTATTGAAATGAACAGAATACAGGAAATAAGCCGCGAGCCCATTGCCCCTGAGAGCAGTGAGAAGCAGCTAAAAGTCTACGAAATTATCGATTTTTTACAAACACATTATGCTGAAAAGCTTACATTGGAGCGGCTATCTGAGACTTTTTTCATCAGCAGCACCTATCTCTGCCGTGTGTTCAAGCAGACAACTGGCTTCACCATCGTAGAATATCTAAACTACATTCGGATCAAGGAAGCCCAACGTCTCTTGCAGAGCACCAACGCTAAAGTTACGAACATCGCCGAGGATACCGGCTTTGACAGCATCGCCCACTTCGGGCGTGTGTTTAAACAAATCGTTAAACGTTCGCCTTTGCAATATCGCAAGCAAAACCGCTGATCCACAGCTAGAAATCACAACCGATTCTCTATGTAGCCGCTCCGTCGCCCGGAAGGATACATATGAAATGTTGTCGGCATATGGGGGCATCGGGGGCATCAGGAGCATCAGGAGCATCAGGAGCATCGGGAGCATCAGGACCATCGGGGGCATCAGGACCATCGGGGGCATCAGGACCATCGGGGGCATCAGGACCATCGGGAGCATCGGGAGCATCGGGAGCATCGGGAGCACCGGGAGCATCTGAGCAACAACAATATCTCGTCACTAGATTACCTTTTCGTGCGAACAAAGTTCATGAGGCTATCGGACCCAGTGGACCTTATTCGCAGCATAATCGCTATTTTGGAATTTTATCGGACCCCATAGTCGCTATTGGCATAAAAAGTTACCTATATTGACCGTTTCCGAGGGAATAACGTCACTGGAGTCCGAAAATGGCCCCAAAAGGCGATAAATCTGCAAATAACGTCATCTGAGTCCGCATAACTTTGTCTAGCAGGAGTAATCGGCGGTTTCGGGGGGCCGGGGGGGGCCGGGGGGGCCGGGGGGGTTCGGGGGGTTCGGGGTTTCGGGGGTTTAAGCAGCAATGTAACGCACAACAAAGAGCAGCGATCCCCACTAATGGAGTATCGCTGCTCAGCTGGCATTTTGTGATTAATACGGTCGTCTCATTCCTCATCATGCCATTCGTTTTGCTTCGTCATGTGATTTCATTTCCAAATCTCGTACGAGCCTGTGAACCTCAATTCCGGCCAGCAGCACGATGCCAATCCCATGTGTATCGTTTAATTGCCAGGTCAATTCATCTTTATAATACAGTTTGTTAAACGAATAACCCGAACCGCGGCAGACACCGTAAACATTGCCTTGTTTGTCAATACAATGACGGGTTAAGCCGCTCCAGCCGTTGATTGCAGAGGTTACGTATGAGTCTGGTTCCAGCAGCCAACCGCAGCGTACGCCTCTAGCAAAAGCGTAAATAAACATAGAGGTACAAGAAGCCTCCGCGTAGGACTCAGGATCCGTCAACACTTGATGCCATAGGCCCCGCTCATCTTGCAGCTTAAGATAGCCTTTACTAAGCTCGCGGAAATAATCAAGCAAATCAGATCGCAACGGATGTTGCTCAGGCATAACTTCAAGCAGCTCAGTCAGCGAGAAAATCACCCAACCATTACCTCTGCCCCAAGGCACGCCATTGGGTTTATTAAACTTATAATCATACACATGATGCATAATGCCAAGCTCCGGCTGGAACAGCCGCTCCTTGTAAAGTAAAAACTGCGCCGCCGCATCATCAAGATAAGCCGCATTTCCGGTCAATTCATAATATTTACTTAGAAATGGCGTGCTCATATACAGATCATCACACCACATCGTCTGCTGCATAAAATCAACTGTGCCACTGGTCCGATACAGAGCTCCGTCAGGCAGCCTGCTCTGCACTTTAGTAATGTAATTGGCAATTTCAGCAGCAGCTTCCGGTGCGCCCTGTAGTGGACGAAGCTTATGTGCTTCCAGCATCGTTGCCCCGAAGGATCCGCAGTCGTCCAGCGAATCCATCAGCGCCAGCTGATGATTGATGCCCGGAGCGCCATAACGTCCAAGGTCCCATAAGGCATATTTATGCAGCCCTGTACATTGCTCAATATGGTGTTGTGCATATTCGGCATAATGGGGGGCCTTGAGCTCTACTCCTGTTCTCAGCAATCCGTACAGGGTTACGCCTAGAGGGTAATTCCAGCGCCCAAACATAACACTCTCCAAATAAGGCCTAACCCAGCTATTCGGTTGGTCTACACGCCAAAAGGTTACTTCATCCGCTTCCCCAAATAAAGTATCCATAGAGGTCAGTTCTAAGACTTTCGGCGCTGCCTCCTTGGTGAACAATCCAAGGTACAACCATGGATCAGTTAATCCTTCAACGGGATATGGTTGCACGAGACTACTCTGAACACCACCAGACCGTACGTCCAGTTCAAATCCCCAATTCCCCTCTCCACAGATGGACTCCACGACCAGATCATGTAGTCCATAACCAAGCTCCAGTTGGATATCAAGCATACCTTTCACGTTCTGATACTCAGCTACAAGTTTCCCATTCACATAGATAGAGATTTCAGCCATTCCACGATAGCTACCTTGCAGACGAATGTCGTCTTTCTGTAGGCTGTTAACTTCCAGCTTACACCAAGCATACGCCTTGGCTCCCAGCATTTCCCCAAATATGCGTGAACAGTTGCCAGTTGCCTGTTCCTGTGGCGACCATTGCTGTGTCAGAAACCAAACGCAGCGAGCTGTCATTTGCTCTTCAGTGAATTCAGCTTCCAGCCAAGCTGCCCAAGATGTCTGCTGGGGTCCACTATAAATCCAACCTTCACAACCGCTTAACTGTGCCGTCGGAATAAGAAAGTGTACTGGTGCACCTTTGACACTGCCCGTTCCAAAAACCCCTCCGCAACCTGTACCTGTTGCAACATACTCCAGTACCAGATGGTTCCAGCCTTTATCCATGCTCGCCCGAAAAAACGTCTTTCTGTCCGGAAACACATCATCATTTAGATTGGAGCTAAACACCAGCCGTCCATTTATGTAAACCTTAACTGGACTATAGCAACTAACTGAGAAAGGGGCATCTACCTCATTGTCACTCCACAGCTTTCCCCATACATATACGAATTGTCCTGCCGCTAGCTCCGGCAGTCGTTCTTCCAGATTCATATCGTAACGGCAGTCGCGGAGCCGGTTGAAACCACTCTGCGAATGTACCCGGTACACCGGAGGCTGCGGGGGATAGGCACCGATAAAACGGCTGGCCACAGCGGCCAGTACATTTTCGATTTTGCCCCCATTATATTTGGCAATACAATCAGGATCAGGAAAGTATTCTGTAATATAAGTACTCACTAAGCGTATCCTCCTTCACACCGTTATTTCTCCACCGGGATACAGCGTCGAGTTGTACAATCTTTTAGGCTGAGGTAACGATTTCTCAGAGGCACAGGTACTAATATCTATCCACTCGCTTGAATATACCGTTGCGGACTCATCATTATAAATTACAACCTGTTCCCTGCCACATCCCAGAAGATCGCCGTGAACGGCATAACCTTCCTCCTTGAATTCAGCTACAACCCGCATATGTCCATCGTACAAAGCAGGATATACTCCGCCTCCCCGGCGGTACGCGAGAATATAATCCGGAGAACCCGCTTGCCAGTTGCTCACGGCTTCAACTATAGTCAGCCAACCGTCGCTTGTACGTTCTTCTTTCCAAAGTTCCTTGCCATTACAGTCTAGAAGAAACAACGCATCCTTGCCCTTCAGCCCTTTGCCGTCATCTTCGCGGATCATTCGGTCCAGCCCGGCAACCTGAAGGCCAGGCAGTTCAGGCCGGAATCGGCCTAACGCCAGATGCTGTGACTCGATGGAGCCATCATAACGCCAAAGCTCTTGTCCGTCCCGGTCATACATCACCGTTACGCTTCCGCCGACAACCAGTTCAGGATAGCCATCTCCATTCACATCGCCAACCCAAATACAGTCCGCATGGTCGTCAAGATCATGGCAGCTCCATAATAAATCACCTTTAGAATCAAGCAGATCATAACCTGCCATCACTTGATCCTGTCCATTTCCATGAAGATCGTAAACCCACGGATAATGTCCTACATTGCCTTTATGCGTCCATAATAAATTGAAATCCTGATCCATGGCCCACAGTTGATGATAACGGTCCTTCAGAATGATGTCGGAAGCGTGTTCTTGCCCTGTTAGATTGGCGATGATAATACAATCATGTGCATGTTCAGCAGGTAAGTCGTATATCGACTTAACCGTTCCTGTTGAACCTTCAAGAATATGAAACCGTCCATCCATTACACATAATACTTCCAGCGCCCCATCACCATCTAAATCATAAATTTGCGCTGGATAGTCCGAGCCTTGGCTGCCAGCGTCAGGATCGGGTGTGCCCACCTGCCACAGCAGCTTGCCATCCATATCAAAAGCAGTCAGGCATTGCACCTGATGGGGAATATAACGTACATCCTGGCGATTATCCGGCTGAACCAGCAGCATTTCCGCACGTCCATCCCCATTCAGATCGCCAATAAGCATTTTGCAGCGTGGACCGGCAGCGGAAATATCTACTTTTGCCAGCTGATAGACTAATTGTGTGTCCTTCGTTTTCATTAGAATCCTCCTGTCTTCTCTCTTCGATTAGATCTCTGGGAAACGGACGGTTTGTCCGCCTGCTACTTCTATAATCACACCGTCGATTTCCAGCCAGACAGATACCGCTCCCGGATTATATACAAAATCCCGAGCAGCGGAGAAAATAAGGGCTTCACAAGCCTTCATATAATGAACGAGTTCAATATTTGTCGCGTACCAGATTTCCTCTAGTCCTCCCACTGCTTCACAGAAGCTTTCCATCAGCTCCCAGTTATTATCGTTATCAAATTCATAACTATGGCCCCACACATACATCAGATATAAATACTGCCGTTTATGCAGCTTCACGAACTGCTCCGCATGCTCCAGCAAATGATCATTATGATGGCAAGTCCCCCGCCATTCCAGCCAATCCTCCGGCAGCCCAAAGCCGCCGCCAGTGGTCTGTACCACACGGGCATATTCCATGCCTAAATGAGGCAAAAGCTTCTTTATCTCCTTGTTAAAGGAACCGTTAGGATAAGACATTCCCCGTATCGGCACCTGGAGCAGCGTCTCAAAACACTTTCGATCCTCCATAATCTCATGGATGATTTGCTCCTGCGGACAACGGGCCATCGTCGGATGGTGTTGCGTATGAACAGATACCTCATGTCCCTGGTACAGCTCAGTTATTTCATCTGCCGCAATACGATCACCTTCACCCAGCAGGCCAGAATTGAGATGAAATGTTCCTCTAATCCCATGGCGGTTAAATAGTCTTACCAATCTTTCGTCAGCCCGTCTGCCGTCATCATAGCTCATTGTAAGCGCCTTATGTCTGCCTTCAGGGTAACAATAATAAATAATAGACATCAATCTGAAGCCTCCTTCGCATTACTGTCCAAAAACCGTCAGATTTGAGTATTCAGCCATCAGGGGTGCCATCTGTCGGAACCCAATTTTCCCACCTGTCAGTAGCGGCCCATAGGTTTCACCATCATCTATCCATGTAAAAATCGGCAGTTCATTGATTGCAAAAGACAGCATAGGACCACGCTTCACCACTAACATCCGGTAGGGCTCAGTCATGTCGCTGACGTCCGGAAGCGGATCAGCTGCCTGCGCAACCAGATGAAAACCATAGCTTTTACGCAAATTACAGGTATGAAATTCACGTTCTTCCACCCAACGCCTGCGAAAATACGAGATATGATACGTATCTATCTGCCCGTGATGGTATTGATCATATTCACCCGTACGGCGAGCAAGCGTGGAATCAAATAAATCCTTCCCACCCTCTCCTTTGGCCGCGATAAACAAAATCGCCAACCCCGGCTCACGCAATGGGCGGAAATTCCAAGATACGGCGAGGTCTGCCGGGAACTCTTCTGGACACCAGAGAACGACATTTGCTTGTTGTCCGGCCTCGGCATGGATAGTACTCTCCAGTCTCATTCGCTGCAAAGGGAAGGAAACCGCTCCCGCTCCCTCCATCTGGAATCCAGCGATATCACTAGTTGAAGCGAGGGGATTATGGTAGATTGGTTTCCATGCTTCAGGGATCAAACCACCTATACCCGTGTCCTGCATCGGCCTAGCCATAAAACATTCCTCCCCACAATGAAGCCTTTAATTCGCGCGTTCCGGTAAAGCACTACCGATTAATTCCAAGGCAATGATCGTATTTAAAGACCACTGCGAGGCTTCATTTGTATTCATCCAATCGATCTCATTTAACTCAGTCATATAAGTGACCCGATCAGCTTCCTCCTGTAGATTCACACAACCAAACGGATTCTCCAGCAAAATCGACCAGCACCGCTCTGCCGTCGCTGGATCCTTGCGGTAATATGCTCCATATGCAGCAATGGCTACGCTGAGTACAGGATGCTCAAAACGGAGTTTTCCTGAAATCAACCCTCCCGTAAATGCGTCCTTCTCTTCTTGTGGCAAATTATAAAATACACCGAACTCAGCCAGCATATCTTCCCAGTCCGGGTCCTCCAGCATTGCCGCCAGCTCGAACCACACCTGCGGACCTCCCATGCTAATCGCTAGATGACGCCCCCAGTTATCGTCGCCCATTCCCGACAATAGGCCAGTTGCCGGATCATAACCATATGTGGGACCAGATAATAGCCGTAAATTTGCCCTTTTGATACAATCCATGCCTGATATAATCTTGTCACGATAAGCGGTATCCTCGAACCGCTCCCAGCGGGTCATCCAATTAGAGCTAAAGGCCGCCCAGTCCGGACCGACCCTAACATGAGTCGGGAATTCATCCTTCGGAAAATACGCCCGCATCGGGTCCAGAGTAACTGTTGAATAATCAGCATCCTTTACACTGTCCATAATATCGCCGACCCGCTCGTCTCCGGTCAGATAATAATAGTAGCGATGCAGACCCGCCATGGCGATACGAGCCTCTTTGCAGCCGCAGCCCCAGTGGATGACATTATGCCGCGAGCCTAGTCCGGCGTATTCGCCAAAATGATATACATCTACCTCACTCGTATGCCTGGTCATAGCTTCGGCCATACGGAACACATCCGCTCTCCCGGACCGGAGAAACGTTACCCACAACCACATATTTGGCACCAGCTCGGAATTCTGCCAGGCGCAGCCGCCAAGATCATAGTTCCATACATGTCTGACCGGATCGTAGCTGTGCATGAAATCTCCATAGTCCCAGAATCCATACCATTTGCGCTGCTCGATCTCTTCCTGGTAAAAGGAGATGATCCCGTCCAGCCGCTCTTCCAGATATGCCTTGGCTGGCGTGCTCCGATCAGGCAAACTCCAGAAACCAAAAGCACCCGCTTCATGATAATAAGTTGGTTCGCAAACCAGCAATGAAGGTTCTTCAGCTTCTGCCTGCATCCGCTGCAACAATTCAGGCCCGGGAGTCTGCGCCGTACACCAGAATGTTAGCTCGCTAGTATTAGCGATACCAAATGGAGTGGCCCGTAATTCTTCTGCACCTTCATACGAGGATTCCACATGTGTTTTCGTATCATAATGCCGCAAGTCCATAGCTGCCGCATCAGGTGACCAGAACCAGACAGTAAGCGCTGCCGCGTCAGTGGCAGTGGAACCAATCTCCATTCCTGCCGGATGCTTACGCCAGAAATTCTTCATCCCGATTGCTAGCCCTCCGCCCTCTGCCCCAACATAACCAAGCCCACCTGCCCGGCGGCCTTCTGCTGCCTTGATCCAAGCGCAGCCATCCTCTGTCCGCTTCCAGATCCCATAATGCTCGGAAGAATCTTGAACCAGCCGAAAGCTGCCCCAAGTGGCGGAGTCATCCAATAAATTAAGGAAATAGGCATCCTCTTCTGGATTAAATTTCACAGCACATCCTGCTACCTGATCGAGGAATAAATCACGGTACTTACCTTTGGTTCGCCGTGTATGCAACGTCTTAGGAGACTCGCTAAACAAGCCGCTATCTCCGGCAAAACGAACATGGCGGTTGTAAAGAGGTCCACGCAGCGGCACTGTGAATTCTATTCCCAATCCTTTAATAAAATCCTGCTGTGGATTACCGTCATAATGAAACGTATGAACTAATCGAATAGACTCCAGCCCAGCATAAAAATATAAACGTAACGTATAGGGAAGCCACTCACGAGCACTGTGCGAAGCTTGGTGAAGTCCATCTAGCTTCACCACTGCGCGAACAGGTCCGCCCTGTTCAAGGATGGCCCTTAACGTTCGTCCTGCGAATCGCTCCTCACGTATGCTCAGGGTGCCAGCACCCTCATCTCTCTGTTCACGTATACATACAAGCTCGCCATTACTGCATACTTCGGTTCCTTCCGTGTCCGCCGGATTTCTGCGCACAATACTGCGGATAAGACCCTTCCCCTGCTTGTTAACCGTGCAAATAATAACACCTGTATCTATAATGAAAGCTTCCTCTGTTTCCTGCACAGTTAGTCGCTCTGTCACTTCCGTAGCTGGAGTCGCTTGATTTATTGTCATTGTCACTAAGGAATCCTGCTGAATATCCGAATTTTTGTTTACTACCGAGTGCGTGGACCATTTGATGCTCCCGTCTGGCCAAAAAGCTGCTGGCCAGCTTTGCAGCGGCACATGCTTTTCGTTCTTCGGCATACTTAAGCAGAGATTCTTTAACGATTCCCTGCCGAGCGCTCCTTTTTTCCAAGGAACCCCCCAGGTAACACCCACATCAATAGCGGGCTTTTTTAGCCAATGCAGGCCAATCGGCAGAGCCGTAGGCACAACAACCATCTCCTTCATACGTTCTTCGCCGCACGTCCTCTTTACTTTTAAAGAGCTTCATTATTATGGCTTAGTTCTCTATAGCGGCTTGGAGTTATTCCCTCTTGTTTCTTAAAAATCCGGTTAAAATAGCTATGCTGATAACCCACTTGTTCAGCTACATCGTTAATTCGCAGCGAGGTATCACGCAGCAGCTCCTTGGCTTTATCAAGCCGTAATTCGGTCAGATAATCGATGAAATTTTTCCCGGTGACCCGTTTGAATGATTTACTCAGTAAAAATGGGCTGATCCCTGTATAATCCGCACATCCATCCAGCGAAATATTATCCATATAATGCTCATTGATATACATCATGGCATGCTCAATCGTCCGTTTGATTCCGGCATCAGAACGCTCACTCAGCTCCGTCAGATACGGTGCGACTACCTTTTCCTGAAACCAGGCAAGGATAAGCTTCGGCTCATGAATTTGCGACAGTGCCGCGTACAGATTAGCCCCTTTGAACAGTTGGTTTGGATGAATGCCTGAGACCATAATGGCGTGCTGAATACTGCCTAACAAATGAAGCATGCCCTGCTGCACATCAATCACTTTTGCCCCATTGGCACACAGTGCCTCCAGAAATTCCTCCAACAGCCGGTAAGCCTCTTCCGCTTCTCCTGTGCGCAGGGCCTGAATCATTCCGCGCTCCAAAGTGAACGAATATTGCGGTTCAGGCGTACTTTGCCCCTCACGATCCAGTAGCTCCATATTAATAATCTGGTTCTCACCACCAAACTGGCGATAACTAGCGGCTTGCTTCGCAGCCTCGAACGCTAGCGGAATACCGGATATCCTTCCAACCGGTGCACTAAACGCCACTGTTACCCTCATTTTTAACATGCGATTAATCGTTCCTGTCAGTTCTTCGCTAAAGGCTTGCACCACTTCCAGCGATGGATTCGCAACGGGTTCGATAAGAAGTAATCCTGCCGTGAGATCATGGAAATTGATAATATCAGCCTGCTTAAAGTGCTCGGCAGACAATTCTCCGATAATATTGACGGCGGCGAATGATACAAGACTTTCATCACCGTTGCGGAACTTCCCCTCCTGGCTGGAGATGCCTGTAAGCTGAATATAAAGAATAATATAATGACAATCCTCTACTTCCCACTTAAAGCGCCGCATCCGGCTTTGCAGATCCTGCTCAGAATAAGAATATAAATACCCCTGAAACAGCTGATGCAGAAAGCTTTCTTTCACATGTGGAAGCTGCTCGGAAAGAGTGTACTTCAGGGCATGGCTCTCCCCGTGCAAGTTCTGCCAATGCCGTTCAATCAGAATGAACTCATCCTCCCTACTCGCAGCCGCCGCTTGGTCAGGCAACAAAGTCTGCAGCAAACGTCCTATCGGTGAATAGATTTTACGGGAAGCAAACCAAGACAGAATCGCCGCCAGCAGCAAAGCACTAAAGCTAACTAAAAATATCAGTCTTGAAATGAAGACGACAGGTGAAGTTATGCTGGTTATCGGTGAAGCGGACACATAGAGCCAGTCTGCGGAGAGTCGGGAAAACTCACCGTAAGTCACTGCATATGTAGCCTTACCCCAGTCGAAGAGAAAAGAGGACTCAAGATTTGACTCATGGTTCGCGCCCCGTTCCACAATCTCATTATGCAATGCGGTAAGTAAGGGAGAATCCTCGGCACTGTCTCCAGCAGATACGTACAAATCCCCCGTCGTCTGCAGCAAAAATGTCTCGCCGCTATTATAAGGTGTCATAGTTCGTAGCATCGCAGCTACTTTCTCCGTATCCATGCGGAGCAAAAGAGCCCCGAAGGGCTTCAAGCTTCCGCCCGGAATATGATGGATAAGCGTTAATTCTTTGACATTTGGTTTATTGGGATCGAATGCCCACTGCGTCCAATAGGTGCTTTGTTCAGTATCAATCAATTTGTCATATTGACCAGAAACCATGCTGGAGTCAATCGTGCCATATTCGGGATTAAATAGTAATGGATGATCTCCTGATAGATAGAGTTCAACGTTACTCGTCATCGTGTTCGAGCCCTGCATCACTACGAGTGTCTTCGTAATATCCCAAGCCCGCTCATGATCCTGAATAAAATCAAGGCCATTCAAGCTGTAATCAAACTTGGGATCAAAAGCCCAATGTGCCAGCATCAGCTCCAGATTGGACAGCTGATCATCAATATTAGCCGCCCGCTGTTCAATCTGCCTGTTATGCATCTGCAGCAGCTCGCTCTCCAGGCGTCCCCCTGCCATCCAGTAGACAAGCGCACCAATAATAAACCCCGGAATGGATGACACCACCAGCATAATGATCAGGTTTTTCCGATAATACCGGCCTTTACAGCCTGACCAGCCTTTTGTATAACGCTTCCATTTCGCCACATTTCTCATCACTATGCTCTCACCAGCCGAATCGGATAAATTTGAAGTGCAATCGAACCACATTCGTTTTGCTCCTCAGATCCTTTCCAGCCGGATAAAAGCACTAGGAAGGATCTATTGGTCAGCCTTAGCGTATAATTCGTTCATTTCCTTTACTAAATCATCTCCACCTGTTTTTCTCCATACGTCAAATGCGGATTTCAATTCAGCTTCATCAATTTGTCCTACAATATACTTTATGCGTGCATCGTTAATTACATTGTCGAGTTGAGCACCCTTTTGCGAATATACTGTGGAAATAAAGGCCTCTGCCGGATTAACCACGATGGAAGCTTCATTTGCCTTTTGAACTTCAGTTTGTTTAAGGCGCAGCGGCGTTTGTGCTACAGTCTTGGACTTATCCTCAGGAATATAAGCCAATATTTGGTTTAGACCTTCCACTTCTGACTCCACAAGTACAGTGTCTTTGGAGCGTTCAATAAAACCATCCACCATAGTGTAGTGAGTACCTTCCAAACCAAAACCTAACATCGTTTGTAATTCCGGATTATTGATTTGATCTAGAAAAGCCAGTACCCGTTTCAGTTCTTCTTCGCTCTTCACAGATGATTTTGGAATAGCCAGCATGCCCGAGAAACCAGAGGTTGGCAATGTGTGTAGCTTGCCATCCGTACCTGTTACGCCCCCGCTTACATCTACATAATGTTTATCCGGTTCGTCTTTGCCTTCTTTTTCTAGCGCAGCGTGAATTTTATCATCCACCCGGGCGCCTGTATCGACCACATCGACGATTACCCCTGCCTTATTGTTCACGATCGGATCTGTCCATTTGGCACTGTCCATTACAGCAAAGTCGGAGTTGATCAATTTCTCATCATACAGCTTCTTCATGAACTTAAGCGCTTCCAAATATTCTGGATATTCATGCTCAGGCACCAGCTTGCCATCTTGCACGCCCCATTTATTCGGTGTTCCAAACCATAACTTAATGGTATCAAAACCGCTGGCCCACTGGCCGCTCCATTTGACAAGCACCATGCCATACGTATCCTCTTTACCATTGCCGTCTGGATCTTTTTCCTTGAACGCTTTCAGCATATTGTAGAAATCATCCACCGTCTGCGGTGTTTGCAGCCCCACCTTCTCCAGCCAATCCTTGCGGAAAACCATACCGTTACGGCCGAGTACACGCCCCCGATAGATCCCGTAATTCTTCCCATCAATGGCCGAGTTTTTCAGAATAACCGGGTTCGCTTGGCTTAAATTCGGATAATCCTTAAGGTAAGGCCCTACTTCCCAGAATGCACCCGATTTGGCAGCGTTCACAAAACTAGAAGCCTTAACATCCCCCACGTAGATAATGGTCGGCAGCTTCCCAGAAGCTAGCGTAATATTAAATTTATCTGCATAAGATGCGTTCGGGACCCACTCAAAGTGGATTTTTGTATTGGTCTGTTTCTCCAGTTCAGCAGCAACCGGACTGCCATCCTTCGGATAATTTGTTTTGAATATCGGCAGCATGAGGGTCAGATCCAGCGGGGACTCGCTTTTCTCTTCTCCAGTATTACTACTCCCCTCACTTTTGCTGTTAGAACCTGCAGATTCATTACCTGAGCAACCTGCAACAACAGTTGTAACCATCATAGCCACAAGTAAAAGTAACAACCAGCGCTTCTTTTTTACCGAACGATTAGCTTCCATTATTATACCTCCAAATTGGAATAAGTTAAGTTTGCTATCCTTTAACAGAACCCAGCATCACCCCTTTAGCGAAATGTTTTTGCAGAAATGGGTACACACATAAAATAGGTAGAGTACCTACTACAATAACCGCCATTTTAATCGACTGCTCCGGTGGCTGCACAAAGCTCGGATCCATAGAACTCATATCGCCAGCCGCAGATTGGGACAACATTACGATCTGTCGCAGCATCACCTGCAAAGGCCATTTTGTCGGATCCGTAATATAGAGCAGTGCCGAGAAGAAATTGTTCCAATGTCCCACAGCATAGAACAACGTAAATGTAGCGAGAACCGGTTTGGATAAAGGAAGGACTATCTTCCACAACAAGCCCAGCTCAGAACAACCATCAATACGCGCCGCTTCTTCCATTTCTATAGGCAGCTCCTGAAAAAAGTTTTTGACAATAATCAGGTTAAAGGCGCTAATTGCTCCCGGTAAAATAAGGGAATTGAGTGTATCCAGCAAATGCAGTTCCCGAATGACGAGATAGGTTGGAATCATTCCTCCACCAAACAGCATCGTAAAAATAACAAGGTTGAGTACCAAATTACGGCCCATCAGATATCGTTTTGCCATCGGATAAGCCATAGTTACCGTGAAGAATAAATTAACGACAGTTCCGATTACCGTAACATAAATAGAAACCCCTATACTGCGCATAATCGTATCTGTTGAAAAGATAAATCGGTAGGCGTCAAATGAAATCGTGGTCGGGATCAGGAATACGGCACGTTTAGTAATTTCCGCATCTGTAGCGAAGGAGCCCGAAACCACAAAGAGGAAAGGGAGAATCGCTACGATTCCAATAATCCCTAAAAATATATAATTGAATATATCAAATGCAGTTCCACCCGTACTCTTGTATTGTTTGGCCACAGC
The DNA here is from genome assembly GCF_037963265.1 of Paenibacillus sp. FSL H7-0943. Taxonomy (NCBI): domain Bacteria; kingdom Bacillati; phylum Bacillota; class Bacilli; order Caryophanales; family Paenibacillaceae; genus Paenibacillus; species Paenibacillus sp. FSL H7-0943. The sequence continues at coordinate 1,756,738 of NZ_CP150148.1, read as the reverse complement.
AAGCTTCTCCCTTCTCAATAAAGTCCAGATTCACCAAATTTTTTGGCGATCCAATTCGTCCCGAGCACAAGCGTCACACCGATTATTGATTTAAATAATCCAACAGCCGTGCTGTAACTAAAAGCTCCCTGGGTAATCCCCAGTGCGTATACATAGGTATCGAACACCTCACCTACTTCACGATTAAGAGCATTCATCATTAAATAAATTTGTTCAAAACCGTTATCCAAAATCGTTCCCATCCGAAGAATAAGTAAAATAACGATAGTACTGCGGATAGCAGGCAACGTAATATGCCAAATCTGCCGCCACCGGTTCGCACCGTCTACTACCGCAGCCTCATATTGCTCCACATCTACACCGGCCAGCGCTGCCAGGAATATAATTGTCCCCCAACCGCACTCCTTCCAGATCGTCTGGAGAATAATCAATGGACGGAACCAGTCGGGATTAGCTAGAAAGTCAATTTTCCTGCCTGTATACGTATACAAAAACTCATTTACAGTCCCGCCTTCCGTAGTTAGAAATACATAGCTCATACTGGCCACAATGACCATGGATATAAAGTGCGGAACATAAATCATCGTTTGTATCGTCTTTTTATAGAAGGAAAGCCGTATTTCGTTTAGAAGCAGTGCCAGAATAATCGGCGCCGGAAAAAAGAAAATCAAATTATAAAACGATAACAATAACGTATTGCGCAGCAACATAAAGAAATCGGGATTCTGGAAAAAAACACGAAAATGCTCAAAACCTACCCATTCACTTTTCTGAAAACCAAGAAACGGCTGGTAATTCTTAAAAGCCAGCAGCACGCCCCACATCGGAACATATTTGAAAACAAGAAAATAAAGGACTCCAGGGAGCAGCAGAATATATAACCATTTATCACGTTTAAAACGTTTCCATCTTCTTACCCGGATATTTCGATAGGTCTGCGGCTTTGGCTGTTGTTCTGCAGTTCCCGGAACTGTTACGTGCTTCATCCTGTTCACCTCCATTTGTCATGTACAGCTCGCGATTACTGTAGCCATGGATTACTGCAATCACCCTTACTGCGACTCCTATTATGCTGCTAGTGATTTTTTCCAGCAATCGGACTTTTTTGAACGCTCTATATAAGCTAAAAATCCCATTTTATCTAAAAAGTCCAAACCGCGCAAAAGTTTACTATTGTCCGTAAGACATTAAGCACCTATGATTCCAAGTGATGATTTCCAGCAAATGTTTGCCTTAAAGGAGGAACTGAATTGAAGAACAAGCTATACTACGGTGCTGCTTGGTATCCCGAGCTATGGAGTGAAGAGGTGCTTGAGCAGGACATCCTTCTAATGAAAGAAACGGGGATTAATATCGTACGAATCGGAGAATTCATTTGGTCTGCTTTGGAGCCAGAAGAAGATAAGATTGATATCGGGCCCGTCGTGAAATATATCGAAAGGTTACATAGAAACGGAATTGACACAGTAATGTGTACGCCGACACCTACACCCCCCATCTGGCTTACTCATGGACATCCTGAGCGCTGTTATGTGGATGAAAGCGGAACGGTAATGGGACATGGAGCACGGCAGCATATCTGTACGAACAATCCTTATTTTCGTGAGCGTGCAGCCATTATTACGGAGCATATTGCCAAGGAGACCGGAGCACTGCCGGGGTTAACCGCCTGGCAGCTCGATAACGAATTCAAAGCGCATGTGGCGGAGTGTATGTGTGAGACCTGTAAAGGCTTATGGCATATCTGGTTGCAGCAGCGCTACAGCTCCATTGAAAGGTTGAATGAGGCATGGGGAACAGCCGTCTGGAGCCAAACTTATCAACGTTTTGATCAGGTGCCACAGCCAGGACCCGCACCTTTCCTCCACAATTCATCCCTGCGGACGATGTATCGCTTATTTTCAATGGAAAAGATCGCTGAATTCGCCGATGAGCAGGCTGATATTATCCGCCGCCACTCCACTGCGCCAATTACCCACAACAGCAGTGTCGCTTTTCATCTAGATAATGAGCGGCTATTTCAAAATCTCGACTTTGCTGCCTACGACACCTATGCCTCACAGGAAAATATGCATGCTTATCTGCTTAACTGTGATCTGTGGCGAAATTTCAAGCCGGGAAAAGATTTCTGGATAATGGAGACCGGACCCTCGTTTGCCGCATCTCTAGTCAGTTTTGGTGTGCCCCATCCGAATGGATATCTGAAAGCAGAAGCAGTTGCCGCCTATGCGCTGGGTGCAGGTGCATTTTGCTATTGGCTCTGGCGCCAGCATACTTCCGGAAGTGAACAAACGCATAGCTCGATCCTTAGTGCCTGGGGAGAACCAGCTCTAGGGTACGTTAATGTGCTGGAGGCCAATCAAGCACGGCGGGAAATTGAACAAATTATGCTCTCCACCCGGCCCCTTCGGGCAGATGTTGCGATTACCTATTCGGACAGAACCAAAGCTTATCTCGCAACTGAACCTCATCGGAAGCTAAATTATCGTAGTCTGCTGGGCGATTTCTACAAAAGAATTCTTCATATGGGCATTCACAGGGATCTGCTGCCCGAAGGCGGAGACTTAACCGGATACAAGCTGTTATTCACTCCGTTCGTACATTATTTGTCCCCCGAGTATGTGCAAAGTGCCCTGGCCTTCACAGCAGCTGGCGGGATTTGGATTGTCGGTCCTCTTACCGGAGGACGAACGAAGGAGCATACCCTTCACACGAATGCCGGACTTGGGGAATTGGAGCGGTTAGCAGGCGTCAAAACTAAGTTTACCTATCCGCTGGAATCAACAGGCACGATTGGACACGCTTTTGGGGTATCTGCTCCCTTGTCCTTGTGGAGTTCTGTTTTTGAACCCGTTTCAGAGTCCGTTTCCAGTATCGGAATGATTACGGAGGGGGTGACGCCGGGGTTGTCCTTCCTGACGGAGCAGCCTTACGGACAAGGCACTATTGTTATGCTGGGTTCAATGCCTGCCGGTGAAGAAGGCAACCTAATGTTATGTAAACTCATTGATCATTATGCAGAACGTGCTGGTGTTACCCTACGCAGTGATGTCACTAAGGGAACCCTTGTCTGCCCTAGAAGCGATGACCAAGCTGCCGAAGTCTGGACCCTTGTAAATATGGATGGACACGGGGGAAGTCTCACACTCCCGCGGGACGGACATGATGTTCTCTCAGGCAAATCCGTGGCCTGCGGCCCCCTCTCCCTTGGTGCATATGAGTACCGAGTAATCCGGTTATAAATACTTATCCTTGCAGCATAAAAAGCCGCTAACTCCTTGGTCACCCAAGCGGTTAGCGGCTTCGTTTCCGTTATTTTAACTTTTAATAACGCCTTTTTTAAGAATAACGTTCCCATACAACGCTTCTTCACCAGTAACTATAACTGCATAACTTTGCTTAGAACGGTTATAGAAATCAAAACGTTCCTCATGTTTAATCGTGGCTTCAGCATCATGTTTGGCGATGATTGTCTCGTATGTGGACCAGATAACCGGCACAGTTGGATCTCCTGCAACTACTGCCATAAAAGCCACCTGTTGCTCTGCGTAATGATCCAGAGGTAACAACTCTAAGATGGCATCCAGCAGTTCGGGAATACCGATGCCATCATATCTCAGTACCCTCGGATTCAACGAATGTCCGGGATAATTCGCATCAGCCAATACAAGCTCATCCCCATGACCCATCTCCATCAGAATGCGTACCAGCTCCGGAGACAGCAGCTTAGGAATTCCTTTTAACATAAGGCACCTCTTTACTTCCCATAAAATGATCGCAACGCTACCAGCTCATCAATCCGATGCTGCGGCAATTCTCTCTCCCCGCCAATCATCCGGGTAATGAAGGTGAGCTTGGCGGTATACTCAAGCCGCTCCATATTCAGATATGCTTCCATAACATCTTCTCCCCAAGTAAGGGCTCCGTGATTCTCGAGCAGGACCGCAGTTTTTTTGCCCAGGAAAGGCATCAGTGAATCTGGAATTTCTTCCGTCGATGGTGTTCCATATTCCGCCAACGGAATATCTCCGATCATAATCACCGACTCTGGCATCATCATCTTGTCGAGCGCCTCACCTTTTATGGCAAATGCAGTAGCATACGGGGGATGTGCATGGACCACACCCTTCATCTCTGGCAGCTCATTATAAATTCTTAGATGCATTTTTGCTTCCGTTGAGGGTCTGTAGCCTTCAGCTGCTTCAAGGACTTCACCTTGCAGATTCACTTTTACAAGCATATGAGGCTCTAAATATCCCTTACTCACCGCTCTGGGGGTAGTCAGAATTACATTCTCTGATAAGCGAGCAGAAATATTCCCATCATTAGCCGCAATAAAATCTTTATTAAACAGGTTTCTCCCGATATCACAAATCTGCAAACGTAATTTTTGTTCTAAGGTATCCATAGGGTTTCTCTCCTCGTATCCTATTTTTCACAAACCTTCACCAAAGAAGGCAGATATGTCTTAAAGGCAAAAGATCTTTCCACTACCTGCTTGCCCCCGGAGATTTCCAGTTCCCCTAGGGCAGCCAGTTGAATAATTATATTGCCAATTGCACTGGCTTCCACAGGCCCCGCTACAACTTTTCTCCCCGTAATATTAGCGGTAAGCTGACAGAGCAGTTCATTCTGAATCCCACCACCGACCATATGAATGATATTGATTTTTTTGCCGGTGATCTCTTCCATTTCGTCAATCGTATGGCGATAGGACTCTGCTAAGCTCTCAAGTATGACGCGTATAATCTCAGCTTTCGTATAAGGGGCTTGCTGGCCTGTTCGTTCGCAATATTCTCTAATCCGTTGGGTCATCACACCGGGTGTACTGAACAGCTCGTCATTCGGATCAATAATTGCTGGAGCATGATTTATGGTTTCGGCTAGCTCAACCATTTGGCCTTGGCTGACGTATTTTCCCGCTTCGGCCCAATTCCTTTGCAGCTCCTGCAAAATCCATAGTCCCGTTATATTTTTGAGCAAACGATTAGATTGGCCGTAACACTGCTCATTTGTGAATCCGTATTCATAGCTTTTCTCTGTAATGACAGCTTTAGGCGTCTCCATGCCCACTAACGACCATGTACCACAGCTAATAAATGCTGCATCTTCCTTTAGAGAATAAGGAATAGAAGCTACTGCTGAAGCCGTATCATGAGAAGCACCCGCAATTACCTCCATTGAACCTACGCTAAGCTCCTCTTGAATTACCGGAAGGATAGAACCAATAACCGTTCCCGCTTGAACCCGTTGTGGCACTAGACCAACCGGGATATTAAGCCTGCTGAATACTTCAGTGGAGACTTTACCAGATACAGCGTCCATTAAGCCACTTGTACTCCAAATCGTGCTTTCTGCTGCCGCGATACCAGAGAATAAATAGTGGAACAGGTCTGGCATCATTAAAACAGTATCTGCGATCTCTAGCAGAGAATCATTATCCTGAAAATCAGCAAACAGCTGATAAACTGTATTAATTAAGCTCGGTTGAATACCTGTAATGCTAAATTGCTCCCTTGGTGGAAGCAGCGCCTCCAACCCTAGACGATGACTTCCCATTCTCCTATCCCTATAATGATGGGGGGAATAGAGCAACATCCCTCTTTTATCAATAAAACCGTAATCGACTCCCCACGTATCCACGCTTAGAGACCTCAATTTTCCATGCGCCCTATAAGCTCTCTGGATTCCTTTTTTCATTTCGTGGAAGAGCTTCAAAACATCCCAATACAAATGCCCGCCAACATACACCGGCGTATTAGCAAACCGATGAATTTCTTCTATGCGAAGGGTGTTACCGTCATACAATCCCAACATCACTCTTCCGGAACTGGCGCCAAGATCCATAGCCAGAAGCTTAATCGTATCACCCATTTCAAGCACACCTGCTCCACAAGAAGATTTTAATATAGCGGTCCGAAATTCTGACAGGCTCTGTAATCTGCTCCTTCCAGATTCTCCGTCCCAAATAACGACCACACCCGTGGTCTGAAAATACGTGATTCCTCAACGTTATGCATACTTACTGGAATGCGTAAAATCGACGCCAGCGTAATCAGATCCGCCCCGATATGGCCATAACTGATCGCCCCATGATTCGCGCCCCAATTATTCATGACATCATATACCGATTGGAATGAACCACTGTTAGTTAGCTTAGGAGCGAACCAGGTCGTCGGCCATGTCGGATCTGTTCTTTGATCCAAAGTATGATGAACCTCTTCAGGCAGCTCTACAGTGTAACCTTCAACAAGCTGAAGAACAGGTCCAAGCCCCTTCACCAGGTTCAAACGAGCCATAGTAACCGGCATTCCGCCTTGGGTTAAATAATCGGTAGAGAAGCCGCCTCCCCGGAAATATTCTTGAGAAGCTGGCCGGAATTGTGTATTGCTTAGACAAGCCTCAGCCTCTTCGTCTGTAATCTCCCAAAAAGGTTTGATTGCAGGCTTACCCTCTATCCTTTGCTCACCTGTACCATCAAGCGCTGCCGAACCAGAGTTGATCAGATGCAGTATTCCGTGAGCTGCTTCTCCCTCCAATTGATGACCCGTCACTCGCTTCACAGCATCGGGACTCCAGAAGGTTCGGACATCCGCAAAGATTTGTGCTGTATTCGTAAGCAAATAATTGAACAGCATCGTTACCCCATTCAAGCTGTCATTCTCTGTCGCTACGAGATAAGGTGCACGTTTGCCGTTCCAGTCAAAAGAAGAATTCAACATCGTCTCCATGAAATCGCCGTTAGGGAAATGGTCCGTCCATTGTCTCTGGCCTTGGAAACCGCCAACAATTGCATTGTGGCCGTTAGCTTCCTCCTCAAAACCAAGCTCAGCGAGAACCGGATTGCCGATCATCAGGTCGCGGGCGATCAATGTCATTTTCACACAGGTCTCCCACTGCTTCTCTTTCTCTTCTGCACTGATTTGCAGATGCGGCGGATTATTATCGGCGCCAACTTGGCAGTTTTCTTTAGTCCACGCTAGCGCACGCTTAAATTCCTCTTTATCATAAATCTCTTCTTCAAAGCGCCGGACATATTCAGACATATCTATATATTCATTGCGCATGCCCAGATACTCTTGGAAAAACTGTTCATTCACAATGGAACCCGCAATCCCCATCGAAACAGAACCCATAGATAAATATGATTTCCCCTTCATTTGAGCAACTGCTAAGCCTGCTCTAGCAAACTGCAGCAATTTAGACTGCACATCCGCTGGAATCTCTTCACTGCTAGACTCTTGAACATCTTCACCATAGATACCAAACGCAGGAATTCCCTTTTGAGCATACGCCGAGAGAACAGCAGCTAGATACACAGCACCCGGCCGTTCCGTTCCGTTAAATCCCCACACGGCATGCGGAATGGATGTATCCATATCCATTGTCTCTGAGCCATAACACCAGCAAGGCGTCACGGTGATCGACACCCCTACGTTAGCCCCGGAGAATTTCTGAGCCGCAGCAGCAGCTTCTTTAACTCCACCGATCGTAGAATCGGCGATGATGCACTCTACAGGACTCCCATTCGGATACCTTAAATTCGCTTCAATAAACTTAGCCACCCGCTGAGCCATGCCCATCGTTTGCTCTTCCAGTGATTCACGAACGCCTCTTCTTCTGCCATCAATGGTTGGGCGGATACCAATTTTCGGATAGTTTTCTATCAATGCCGTTCCTCCTCAAGATCATCTTAGAGTCATCGTTAATAGATCTATTTCTCCTTCATCATAAAATCTGCAAGCGCTTTAGTCAACACAAAACAACATATTACCTAAACAAAAGTGTGGTTTTATGTGATATAATTATTATATATTGTGGTTTTATGTGAATATGTAATTATTTTTAGATTTAAACAACAATGTAGTACACTAGAAAGCAGACGATTTATATATAAAGGTGAGTGAATGAATGAAAGCATTTGAACGACGGGATCTAATTATTAAAGAGCTTTACAGACAGAAGAAGGTCCATGTCGCAGAGCTAGCGCAAAAATTCAACGTCTCGGAAGAGACCATTCGGCGGGATCTAGATAAACTGGACAAAGAAGGTCTTGCCAAAAAAAATTATGGTGGAGCCATTCTCAACGCCCATACCAATGAAGATCCTTCCTACATCAGCAGACATCAGGTCAATATTGAAGCAAAGCGAATCATAGCCGATAATGTACTGCAATTAATCAATGATGGAGACAGCTTGGTGACAGATACGAGCTCAACGGTGTTTGAAGCCTTGCGTAGAATTATTGAGGAGAAAAACAATCTGACAATTATTACGAACTCTCTGGTGGTATTATCCGAATTTCAACACTCCGGTCAAAAGCTGATTTCCACAGGTGGAATTTTAGGCCCCGAGACCAGCTCCTTTGTTGGAAATACCGCTTCACAGACGATTCGAAAATATAATGTGGATGTAGCTATATTCAGCTGTAAAGCATTGTCCATGACAGGCGGGCTAAGTGATTCAAATGAAGAAGAAAGTGAACTGAAGGTGCTTATGCAGCAGCAGGCAAATAAAGTGGTTCTGCTCGTAGATCACTCCAAATTTGACCGGACTGCGTTCATTAAGTTGTTCAGCTTTGATAGAGTGGATTATATCGTTACAGATCAGAAGCCTTCTGAGGAATGGATCGATTTCTTAAATAATTACCATGTATCTCTTATCTATGCGCCCGCTGAGTGATCAGCAGGTGCATAGATAAAGAGAGATAATAACTTTATAACTTAGTTGTTTAAAAGACCCCTTTCCAAGACGACCTTCAGCCATTCCCCAGCAATCAGATCATGCCCGGCAGTCGTCGGATGAACGCCATCCCACAGCCAGTAGGCTGCTTCTGCTCTCTCCGCAGCTGCATTGAAAGCATCCTGTAAAGGTACATAGACCGTATCAAATTGCTCAGACAGCTGCTTAACCACTCCCTGATAATGTCTAATCTTCGCTTCCCATTCTGACCACTGTTCAGCTGGAGCTCCGGTATTTAAAATAAAAGGCTCACATAAAATCAGCTTCGTATGTGGCAGAACTTCACGTGTTTCTTCAAGTACATGACGGTAAGCGCGTTCAAAACGGTCTGTAACTCCACTTGGTTCCCCTTTCATCATTCTCCAAATATCGTTAACCCCAATCAATATACTAATGATGTCAGGCTGCAAGCTAATTGCATCTTCATTCCAGCGTGCATATAAATCGGAGATTCGATCTCCACTCACTCCGCGGTTATAGAATACCAGATTATCTTCTGCCCGCTCATTCCCTAGCTTGCCTCCGATGATATACGCATAGCTATGTCCAAGAATATGATTCGGGTCTTCATCACGACCCCGATTCCCATCCGTAATGGAGTCACCCTGAAATAAGATCACTTTTGATTTTTTAGTAGCTGGATTAGTCATTGAATCTTTCATCTCCTTGATTACTAGTATATTAATCATTCAACTTGAATGTCTCCTATAATACAAGTAAAGTTATCATATAGAATACAAGGAGGAAAGAGAAAAATGAAATATAGAAGACTAGGCAATTCAGGGCTCAAAATCAGTGAGATCGGACTAGGCAGTTGGCTTACATATGGAACAGCAGCAGAACAAAAGGCAGCCGATGCTTGTATCAGCAAAGCTTTTGAATGCGGTATCAATTTCTTTGATACGGCTAATGCATATAACCGTGGTGAAGGCGAAAAAGCGATGGGTGCTGCTCTACGCTCCTATGAAAGATCATCTTATGTGCTAAGTACAAAGGTCTTTTTCCCCATGGGAGACGATGTTAATAACCGTGGTTTGTCCCGGAAGCATATTATGGAGCAATGTGAAGCCAGCCTCCGCCGCTTAGGCACCGATTATATTGATGTATATTTTTGTCATCGCTTTGATACAGAGACCCCTGTAGAGGAGACTCTACGCGCGCTGGATGATCTGACGGCTCAAGGTAAGATTCTCTACTCCGCTGTTAGCGAATGGAGCGCAGCCCAAATCTCCAATGCAGCTGGTATCAGCCGCAGACTGAACCTGCGTCCACTGATCTCGAATCAACCCATCTATAATATGTTCGAACGTTATATTGAAGATGAGGTCCTTGAAGTATCCCAGCGTGAGGGGCTGGGCCAAGTGGTCTTCTCTCCTCTAGCGCAAGGAATTCTGACTGGCAAATATAAACCGGGGCAACAACCTCCAGCAGGAACCCGTGCAGCGGATAATTCAGTTAATGGTGTGATCTCCAGCTACCTCCGTGATGATGTGTTGTCTGTGGTTGGACAGCTGGATGAACTCGCTCACAGTTTAGACCTGAAGCTTTCGCAATTGGCATTGGCATGGATTCTACGCCAGCCTGGTGTAAGTTCAGCATTAATTGGTGCCAGTAAACCAGAGCAAGTTGCAGAAAATGCTAAAGCTGTAGATACGGTACTCTCCGCAGATACTTTACAGCAAATCGAGGAGATTCTTAAGCCGGTAGCTGATTTTGCTCCTGCCAGATAACCTTTTGCACAATTGCCATATAGTACACAAAAGAGGTTGTGCCAAAAGCCATCACCATGGCTTAGGCACATCCTCTTTTTCTTTAAGAAATCAATTTAGACTCTTCGGCTTGTTCAGAAGCCTTATGGATAAAAGGCTCCAGTGGTTTCTTGAGGAGTAATGCCAGCAAGAGTGCCAGCACACCGAAGATAATCAAATAAATCACATCACGAATCGCCACTTCCGGCAGAATTCCCCCAACCGCCTCCCGCATCAGACTAATTGCATAGGTAAACGGCATATACGGATTTAATATTTGAAAAAAACGCCCAGTCGTACTAATCGGAAATGTACCGCCGGAGCTAGAGAATTGAAGCACCATGAACACGATTGCTATTCCTTTTCCCAGGTTGCCAAATACAGCGACAAGCGTAAATACAATGGTTACGAACACGATGCTGATTAACACTCCAAAAAGTACAAACCACACCTTATTCACCACATAACAGTGCAAAATAAAAATGTTGCCCAGGACAGCCACCAGCCCCTGAAGAATCCCCACCGTAAGGAAGGTCAGCAGGCGGCCAAAATACAATTGATATCTTTTGTACGTTAGCCCCCCCGTATCCACACCTGTGCGGAGAAGAGAGACAAGCAGTGTGCCTCCGACCCATAAGGAAAGTACGACATAAAAAGGAGTCATTGCTGAGCCGTAATTCGGAATGGGATATAACTTATTCTCTTTTAACACTACCGGATTGGCCAAAAAATCACTTTTGCTCTTAATATCTCCTCCGAGCAGTTGCGCAATTGCCCCCAGATCAATCTCTTCTTTAATTTGGCGGATCGTGGAGGCGGCTTTTCGAATCGAGTCTTCCAGTACTGGAAGATCATTTCTCACCAAATCTGCGGCAAGCGCCACTCCTTTATCTGCACGGGGGAGTCCTGTACGAATCAGCTCCGAGACCTGATGAACCCGCTCTTCTACAGTAGGCAGATCCTGACGCACGAAATTCGCAGCTTGCTGTATCTTTTCCCCTGCAGTAGGTAAGCTGCTCTCCAATAGCGGAAGTGTATCTCGGATGAAAGCACCAAAGCCCTGGGTCTGATCGGCAACCCCACTGGCTGCTGTGTGGACCGCTTCGCGTATAGCTGGCAAATCCTGCTGCAGACTAGCTAAGCTTGTCTGCCCGAACTCAATCGCCGACATTGTCTCTTCCAGTAGAGTACCCAGCGCGGGTAAACGATCTGGCATTTGCTGCAATGCGGTAGCTGTGACATCTGCCGCCGAAGTTATTTGCTCCAGTTTATTTTTTATGGCAGGGATAGTCGACGAATCATATCCTGAGATAAGCTTCGCAATTGCCAGCTTCCCAAGACCAGACTTTAGGAACAATTGGTTAATTGCACTGGAATCAGCGGTATCCTTATTCTGAAGGTCAGCCGCCATAGCATTTACCAAGGACTTCTGACTGTTCAAAACACTGTCTACACCTTTCAATGCCGCAAGATCAGCAATAGACACTGTTTCAGGTGAAAATGTGTTCAATGCATTTAACATAGAAAGTGTGTGTTCAATCACGCTGCTTCCTGCAGCCAACTGTGCTGAGAGTAACTCCAACTGCTCACGTACAGCTTGTGGCTCGTTATCCTCTCCCTTTAACTGTTCAGCAAGCTTGACCACTGAGCTCTCCGTTTGCTGTAGGAGATTAAGATTCTGTTTGACAGCTGCTGGAACAGCTTCAAATGCAGCACTGCTCTTCTCCAAAAATTGTTGAAGCTCCAGAACAAAATCATTTCCGGCAGTGGCAATCTTTTCTGCCTCAGGCAGTGCTGTTAAGGCAGCATTAACGATTTTATGCGCTTCCGTAAGACCTTGCGAGGCCTGAGCCATGATCTGTTCAACTTCACCATAATGGTTATCAAGTTGAACGATTAACTGTGCCGCTTCTTCAATCTTGGGCAGCTTGTCCTGTAGCCCCCCTAAATGATCTAAGGTACTCGCGATTTGCGGCCAATGCTCAGCAATTTTCTCTAAAGCCTCACCCGCTTTTTCCACCTCTGGCAGCTTATTCACCAATGTGGAAATACGCTCTGCTGAGGCATGAATCTGCGGCCAAATTTCCTGGATTTTCAATACTCGTTTACCTGCGGTTTCAATTTCTGGCAGGCTCGCCTCTAATTTAAACAATCCTTTTTCTACCTTGCGTATAATGGGCAATTCAGATTGAAATTCCTTATCAATTTGACTTAAAACAGTAAATACCGTCTCACTAATCGTTTCCGTGAAATTCTCACTGATCTGTGTGGTGATTGAAGTGGCGCCCTTATCCGTGATTTTAGGAGCAATCGCATTTATTTTCTCATTGACGGTATATTCGATCTCTGGTTTCACAATCGTTCCTTCAAGAATTCCAGTCATTCGTTTGGAGAAATTAGCAGGGATAACAATACTGGCATAGTAGTCTCCGCGTTTGACACCATTATGTGCAGTCTCTGCATCTACAAAGGTCCAGCCCAAGTTTTTATTGCTCCGAAGACTTTCCATGACCTCATTGCCGATATTAAAATCCTTCTCCTGCACCTTAGTACCTTCATCTAAGCTGGTAACAGCAATTTTAATGCCAGAAGTATTGCTATAAGGATCCCATACTGACGCAACGTTCACCCAATCATACACGGAGGGCAATACCACCAATGCGGCAACCAGCAATACGGCCACAGGAACTCTGAATAAGTTACGCCAATCGTTCCTATAAATCCGTAGTATTCCGCCCATTCGCTGCTCCCCCTAATCTGCATGTTTTGATATTTTAATATGCCCGAGGAGACAAGCTTTTACTATTCATTTTAGGGAACTCATGACTTCTCATTGCTTTTTAAAAAAACTTTTAAAAAAATGCAACAAAAACTGCTCTTCTCACGTAAAGAGTAATATAAAACCCGTTTAAGAAAAAACAGAGCGGGTAATAAGTTTTATACAACGTCTTACATATCTCAAGGGGGAGATTAATAATGTTTAAGAAAAAGTCAGCGTATGTGTTACCGGTTGTTGTTCTGTTGTTTCTTTCCCTCATTACTTCTGCAAGTACCGTTGGAACACGGGTAGATGCGCAAGATAGTGACAAGACCCAGCATCAAACAGTTTACTTTCATACTATTGAATCCGACCATGGCAAGCTCTCCGGTACGACCGATGAAATAAACTGGTATCAGGGTGCTGATGCCGATCGAATCTTTGCTGAAAGAGATCCAGAAGCTGCAGCAGAAATAGGCGGAGCTCCAGACAGTTATTATATTGTAAATGATGTTGATACTCTGACAACTTATCCGATTGCGGATAACGCCACAGTGACGATGCAAATTTTTGATCACACTGGCAATATGGATGACTTGGATATCAACTGGAATGAGTCCATCACCTTACAGCAATTTATGGATCAATTTAATAAAACGGATGTCATCGACTTGAGCCAGTTCCCGTATCACATCACCATTCAGGACGGCGTAATTACTTCTATCGTTCAACAATATATACCTTAAGGTGCAACATAAGAAAGAGGGTTACTCAGCAGCCATGTACATGGCTTATAAGTAACCCTCTTTTTTATTTGCTTAACGAATTATCGTTTAGCTGCATCCTTAACGGGAACCCCAAAATTCGGCGTACCATCTTCATTCCAATGGAAGACTTGAGCACGAGTATGACGGTTCGGATCGTACAGCGGATCGCCGGTAATTTCTTTATAATTGCGGCAGTGGTAGATGAGTACATCTTCCCCATTTTCATTTACAGTAAAGCTGTTATGACCCGGTCCATATTGTCCATTCTCTTCATTGGTCTGGAATACCGGTTCCGGCAGTTTGGTCCATGAAGTGGCATCCAGCAGGTCACTGTCCTCATCTGCAACCAAAAGTCCCATGCAGTAATTGAAGTCCGTAGCGCTAGCCGAGAAGCTGATAAAGATACGGCCGTTACGTTTAAGCACTGCAGCTCCTTCGTTTACCTTGTACCCAATAATCTCCCAGTCATATTCAGGAGTAGCAATCATGGTCTGAGGACCGGTTAGCGTCCATGGATTACTCATTTCCGAAATATACAGGTTAGAATTCCCCTCAATATTCAGATCCTTCTGTGCCCATACATAATACAATTTTCCTTTGTGTTGAAAGGTGGTTGCATCCAATGCAAAGGATTCCCAAGCGGTTTTTACTTGGCCTTTTTCTACCCATGTTCCTTCTAAAGGATTGGCAGATTCATTCTCAAGAGCAAACATACGGTGATCGAATAATCCATCCTTCGTCTCCGTAGTACGCGCCGCCGCGAAATAAATGTACCATTTCCCGTCAATATAATGGAGCTCTGGTGCCCAAATGTTTGCACTAAGCGGACCCGTCTCATATTTACGCCAAGCTACAACCGGTTCTGCAGCAGCCAATCCCTCGATTGTTGTTGCTCTCCGTACTTCGATCCGGTCGTATTCTGGAACAGAAGCAATAAAGTAGTAATAACCATCTGTATGTTTATATACCCATGGATCAGCACGTTGCTCCACCAATGGATTTTTATATTCTACACTCGTATTCATAATCTCTCTCCTCTATTTAAACTTTAACAATACAGAACCATGCTGTGGAAGAGTTTGAGAAATACCTTCGTTAACCACTTCCAAATCGCGGCTCTGCCATAGATCACGTATAGTATTAGGAATTGAAACCTTAAGTTGCTCGAACGACACCTGAAGCGTTAAATCTTCATCGCTAAGATTAAACAAAGCTACATAGTGGTTACCTTGTTCATCCTCAGATGTCCAGATCGCATGCGCCTCATTTAGCGCTACCTGACTGCCGCCTTTACCATAACGATGCAGATGAAGCACTTCCTTATTGGTCAATAAAGATAATGTCCAATCATCATTGTCCCGAAGTTCTCCTCCAAACATTAACGGGGAGCGGAAAATACTCCATAGTGTCATCATGGTGACCTGCTCGTCATGAGTAAACCGCGTGAACCGGTCTCCCCCGCCATCTACAGAACGAATGCCCAGATGACCTAACGGCAGCATGTCACAATCCGGCCAATGGCCCGGCTGCACATAAGGAGCCCATTTCTCACAGCGCTCAAACATCCCGCGCAGCAAATGCCAATGATCCCAGTAATCATCGGTCATTCTCCAAAGGTTAGCGTGTCCGGCTAAGTGTTCAGCCTCTTCCACTGGAGCAGGTCCAGGCGAAAGACTGAGTACCATCTCGCGACCGCTGCGGTCAATAGCCTTACGGATCATAGCAACTTCTTCTTTGTGATATCCATAAATGCGAGAAGCGGCAATATCATCCACTTTCACATAATCCACACCCCAACTGGCATACAACTGGAACAGCGAGTCATAATATGCCTGACTGCCTTCTTTTGAAGCATCTACTCCATACATGTCCGTATTCCATGGACAAATAGAATTTGGATGAGCCACATCGCGTGCGGTTTGCTCAGATCCTAGAATGGCACTGGCTGCATGAGCAGCCTGACGCGGGATTCCGCGCATAATGTGTATGCCGAATTTCAAACCCAATCCATGTACATATTCAGCGAGTGGCGCAAACCCTTTGCCTCCCGCTGCGGAAGGAAACCGGTTCTCAGCAGGTTGAAGTCTGGAGTACTCATCCATAACCAGCGGTACAAAGTTGCGGTACTGCGAAGAATTTGCTCCAGGCTCATACCACTGAATATCCACAACTACATATTCCCAACCAAAGTCCTTCAAATGGGTAGCCATATATTCTGCGTTGCCTCTTACTTCTTCTTCATTTACACTGGCTCCGTAACAATCCCAACTATTCCAGCCCATCGGGGGCGTAGCAGCTAACAAATTTTGTGTGATGATTTTCACGTCCTTTTCAGAAACTTAGTATTCACTCCCAGCGAGGTGCCGAGGGATAGGGGCAAGTAGAGTCCTGCAATCTTGTTCTTACCTCTACGAGACAGCCGCAATAACGGCAAGTGCTACCAAATTGCAGGCCAGAGCAATCTCGGCAATGTTCAATACGCTGCAAATATTGCTCCTCCGGCGCTAAAGGTCTTTCTCTAGTGGCTATTTCTATTAAACGCTCCAGTTTTTCTGGGCTTATTCTCATGTTCTCATCACAGCTTTTGCAGCGACGGTTTTTTTCTTGGTTCTCTGACATGATGTTATTCCAGAGTCAAGACTACCACGGAAGCAGGTGGAAGCTCGCAGCTCAGCTTTTCACCTAATAAAGACGCACCCTCAAAAGCTACTGGAGTAACTGTATCCGGTGCCTCAAACGTATTGTGCGCTCCCAGCACGGAATGCGTTAAAATCTGACCTGTCACTTTGCTAAAGCTAACCTCTTCAATACCAATACTTAGCGATGCGCTGTCCTTATGGCTCAGGTTACAGAGTGAAACATATACTTTGCCATTCGTATCACGAGATGCAGAAACGCTAATCTGTGGAATTGTAAGCTCCCCAAACGTATAATCAGGGCTCTCAATAGTAACTTCAAGCAGTTCATTATCCTGATGCTCTTTGTACATTTCAAATACATGATAGGTAGGCGTTAGAATCATCTTGTCGCCCTCCGTCAGGATAAGGGCTTGCAGTACATTGACCACTTGAGCCAAATTCGCCATTTGCACACGACTGCTATGCTTTTGGAAAATATTCAGCGTTACCCCTGCTACCAATGCATCTCTGAGTGTATTCTGCTGATACAGGAACCCTGGATTCGTACCAGGTTCACTTAAGAACCAAGTTCCCCACTCATCTATAATCATTCCAACCCGCTTATCCGGGTCATATTTATCCATAACCGCTGAATGTTTAGTAATCAATTCATCCATATGCAAGGTTTTTTGCATAGTCTCAAACCATTCGGCTTCGTCAAAACCTAAAGCGTAACGTTTCTCTTCCCAGCTTCCAGGAATCGTATACGAATGAAGACTGAGACCATCCATAAACCGTCCAGCTTCGCGCATTAGCACTTCCGTCCAATTATAATCATCAACGTTGGCGCCACCAGCGATTCTATAGATCTGATTTTCACCATAATTGCGCACATATGTCTGGTAACGTCTGTACAAATCTGCATAATATTCTGGACGCATATTGCCGCCGCAGCCCCAGTTCTCATTACCTACACCAAAATACTTCAACTTCCACGGCTCTTCACGCCCATTTTCACGACGCCAGTCCGCCATCGGTGATTCGCCTTCAAAGGTCATATATTCAACCCACTCCGACATCTCCTGAACAGTGCCACTGCCAACATTCCCGCAGATATACGGTTCACAATCCAGCAACTCACATAATTCAAAAAACTCATGCGTCCCAAAATGATTATTCTCGACGACACCGCCCCAGTGCGTATTCACCATCCGCTTACGGGTTTCTTTTGGACCGACGCCATCCTTCCAATGATACTCATCGGCAAAACAGCCCCCCGGCCAACGAAGGACAGGAATATTAACTTTTTTGAGTGCTGCTAGGATGTCATTGCGGAAGCCCTTGGTGTTCGGAATCGGTGAATCTTCCCCCACATAGATCCCGTCATAGATACATCTGCCCAAATGCTCGGCAAAATGACCATATAGATATTTGCTGATCTTATTAATTCCTTTACCTGCATGTAGCTTGATCGTAGTCATCTATTCTCTTCTCCATTCTTTTGCTTACCCCAGATGGAAATTCCATTTTCATTTAATCCAGTAAATACAAGGGTCTGAGTTTCTTTCTCCCAATCCCATGACGGAAGCAATTGCACCTTCTCTATCCGGCCTTCACCCTCGACAACATCATTCCAGACCAAGGTCAGGACTCTGCATCCATCAAAAGACCAGCTTCCCTTTCCATTCGCACCTTCCAGCTTAAAGTCAGAGGATAGACTTATGACGGCAGACTGAATCTGGCCATCCGCTGAGGGGTCCATTACAATCCATTCCCACTGTCCTGCGATTAGCTGTTCTGGAATATCCTGTTCCACTTCACCCGCATACCGTTCTGGAGATACAACAGGCCAACCATCCTCTGTCCACAGAATTCGACGAACCTGTAAATAGGACCAATGTTTATCGATTTCACCACGTGCATGATGAACTATATAATAGCTGCCATCCTCATGAAGAACTGAGTTATGGCCGGGAGCTATCCAACCTGGATCTTGTCCAAAGCGATAGCCACCCAGTATTTTATTGCCGACCTCATATCGGGGTTGATGCGCACTATCAGTCATATCTCGTCCGTTATAATCCACATATGGGCCGGTAATAGTATCTGCACGAGCGACACGAACGTTATAATCCTCAAACAGGGAGTCATAGGAGACGAACAAATAGTATTTTTTGAATTGCTCGTTATACACTATGTACGGTCCTTCAACTGCTCCATCTTTAATGGTGTTATCCCGTTTAGCGATCAGCGTACCAAAACCTTCTTGCTTCGGTTTGCCCGTTTCCGCATTCAGCGCAATGATGTGAATTCCACCAAAAAAAGAACCATACACCATCCACATTCGCCCATCTGCATCCGTAAGCACATTGGCATCAATCGCATTCAGTGAATCTTCAGCACGCGTCTGAATCACTACACCTTCATCGGTCCAAGGTCCCTCAATAGAAGAAGAAGTTTGAAGACCGATTAGCGATTGTCTACTTCCGAAAGATGAGGCCGAGTAATACATTCGATACTGTTCACCGTATTTCACCACATCGGGTGCCCATAAATTAGTCGCCCCTGCCCATTCCTTCGCAACTTGGGGAATTCCCGGCAGCGCATAATGAACCCATTCCCAATGGATAAGATCCTGTGATTTCCGAACCATTACGCCTGGACGTAATTCTCCTCCGACTCTTATGTCGGTAGAAAAAACATAGTAACCCTCATCTGTTTTAATAATGCCTGGATCATGTGTGTTGTGAATCGTCCATAAAGACTCGATATCAATCACTGATAGATCATACATTGGCATGTTCCCCGGGGAACTTGGAAAGACAAGATCTGATGTTTTTTTTACCATTAAATTATCACCTCAGAAATAGCAACAGATTGAACAGCAATAAATATTAAATTTAAAATGAAAATATATGTATTCGCTTACAATATAAAATAACATATATAAAAAGCCTTGTAAATATATTTCTATAAACCTTTTTATATTTATATAAAATTAAACTCGAAATAAATGAATTATGGCGAAATAACAGCCTTTTTCTTTAGATTAATTCTTCATTCGTTTAAATTTTACTAAATCAAATAAAAATCATGCCAAAAACCCCTCTTATATTCGTACATTCTACAAAATAAGGAAGTATACTTTATTTATATGCCTTATTAGTTTATAATTTTATAAAATAGTATAATTTATGACGTAATCGGAAGAAGGTATTGATAAAATGATCTATATTAAAGATTTAATGAGTGGATTAGAAATTTTTAAGGCACTAAGCTCAGAAATCAGAATCCTCATTTTAGAGCTCCTTGCCACCAATCAAGCCTTGAACCTTAATGAAATTGCCAAAAAACTGAACCTCAGCAACGGCGCCATCACCATGCATATTAAAAAGTTAGAAGAAAGCGGTCTCATTGAGATAAACACATCAGTGGGTAAACACGGTATTCAAAAGGTCTGCTATTTAAATAAGGACAAGCTTATTGTTGACCTTCGCAGCAAGGATGTTGATAATCTTTACGAAGTAGAAATTCAAGTAGGTCATTACAGCAACTATCAGGCTGTTCCAACTTGTGGACTGGCTACCAAAGACAGCATCATCGGGGATTTCGACGAGCCGCGTTATTTTGCAGATCCGCAGCGAATTGAATCCGAAATTATTTGGATGGCCGAAGGGTTCCTCGAATATAGAATTCCGAACTACCTTAAAGCCAACCAAACGTTCCGCGAAATTCAGTTCTCGATGGAGATCGGCTCTGAAGCTCCTGGGTCTAACGATAACTATCCGTCCGACCTTTATTTCTATTTAAATGGAATTGAAATCGGATTCTGGACTAGCCCTGGCGATTTCGGAGATACCCGGGGAACATTTAACCCCGATTGGTGGCCTCCGCACCTAAACCAATACGGTATGCTGAAGCTGATCCGTATCAATAATGAAGGCAGCTTTATTGATGGCTGTCGGATTTCTGACGTGACCCTTGATGATATCCAATTGGATTACAAAAGTGAACTCACATTCCGTATCGCAGTAACCGACAAGCCTACAAACAAACGCGGACTCACGATTTACGGAAAACATTTCGGCAATTATAGCCAGGACCTACTGGCACGTGTGTTGTATGATGTACATGAAGTTGGAGAGGGCCTCCCTCGTAACGCTGTTATAATAGCAGAGTAACCAACCCTGCTTAAATAAAAAGACCCTAGATTCAGCTAACGCTGATTTAGGGTCTTTTTGTGCTTCGTATATTTTTTCGATATTGAACCATAATAACTTTGTCTCCCAAACCACCGAGAAGGAGTGTTTCGAATGCGTGAAGGTCTAATTCCCGCTGTTCTTGGAACCGTCGTAACCGCTTCTAGCGCCGCTTTTCTTGGAAGCAAGTATAAGATGGCAGCAACAGGCGTACTTGGATTTGGTCTGGCTCATGTCGTATTGGGTGCCATTGATCTGTTTGAGCATCGGTAAGGATTGGAAGATGCCGGGTGGTATGAACACTGCCCGGTTTATTTTGTATTTCTTATGTTGGCGCAATTACAAGCTGCTCCAACGGATGACGTCATAAAAAAACAGCGGTTCTCCTGATATGAGAGAAGCGCTGTTTATGTTTGGGGCGCTGGCTGGTTGCTCCAACCTTGTCTCCATCATCTCACGTAGCTTACGTGGCTTACGTGGCTTACTGGCTTACGTGGCTTACGTGGCTTACGCGGCTTACTGGCTTACGTGGCTTACGCGGCTTACGTGTCTTACGTGGCTTACGCGGCTTACTGGCTTACGCGGCTTACGCGGCTTACGTGGCTTACGGACCCAGATGACGTTATTTGCATATTTTTAGCTCTTGGAGCATGTTTTCGGACTCCAGTGACGCTATCCATTGGAAAATGACCAATATTGGACGTTTTTCAAGCCAATAGCTGCAATGGAGTCCGATAGCACCCAAAATATTGGAAAATGCTGCGTATAAGGTCTGCTGGGTCCGATCGCTACTACTAATACGTACATCTGATGGTAGTTGTGCATGCATGAGTGTTGGGTAGTGAAAACCTACATGTTTACGACAGCGGTAATGCATGAGCATTCGAGAGCGAGAACCTACGCTTCCGTAAAAGATAATGCATGAGCATTCGAGAGCGGCAACCCACACGCTTCCTCAATGGGCAATATATGAGCATTCGATAGCGGGAACCTACACGCTTCCGCAAAGCGGTAATGCATGAGCATTCGATTGCGGGAACCTACACGCTTCCGCAAAGCGGCAATGCATGAGCATTCAATTGCGGGAACCTACTTGTTTCCGGCAGCGTCAACCTATGTGCTTCTAACAGCAGCATTCCACTCGCTTCCGCCAGCAATAAGCTAAAGTCAAAAAAAGGGGCTGTCCCAGCAGCTATTTTCATAGCTTATGGGACAGCCCCTTTTAGCATTTTGAATAATTATTTTATAGCTACATAAAATAATCGTTCAGCATCATCTTCTGCCTCTACCCACTCGAAATCGGCGTAGATCTTCACATCACTAAACCCAGCCTTAAGCAGTTCTTCCTTCATCCAGTTAGGATCGTAGGCGCGCTGAATATGGGTCTCTTCGAATCGGCGATAGCGATCGCTATGTCCGTCTTCACGGGCAAAAATGGACAGATGATGTTCAATTTCGCGGCGTGGAACATCCATCTCACAAGTCCAAATATAAGAAACAGATGGCTCGTCCAGAATAAAGGGCTGTTCTTCTTCATAACGAATTAGTGTGTTTGGATGATGCACATCGAACAGGAAGGTTCCGCCTTGCTTTAATCCTGCATAGGTACTGGCAAAAACAGCGCTGATGTCATCCTCTTCCAACACATAATTCAGACAATCACAAAAGGAAATTACAGAATCCACCAGCTCCGGAAGCTCCCATTCCTTCATGTCTTGTCTAATCCAACGAACACTGCCTTCGCGCAAAAAGCGCCGTCCCTGGGGATGCTCCTCCATTTTGCGCTGTGCCACTGAGAGCATGTCAGAAGATAAATCGATTCCGGTCATATGATATCCTGAACCCGCCAAAGGAATTGTAATACTTCCTGTTCCGCAGCCAAGCTCGGCTACAGTTAACGGTTTGCCGTATTTACTCCATGCGGCTTCAGCAAAGGATATCCAATCTGGATACGGCATATCTGCCATAAGCTCATCGTATACATAAGCAAATTTCCCATAGGAAGACACAATTACACCGCTTTCTATAACAACATTTTATAAATTCCGTCTATTGAATCGTAAGCTTAATCCGTCGTTTCTTCTTGCCCTTCGGTTGTTCCTTCTTCATTATCCTTAGCAACAAGATACGTCCAGTTCTCTTTTTGAGTAATATGGCCTTCCTTCATCAGCTTCCCAAGTGCACGCTTGAAGGCGGATTTACTGATTCCGAACCGTTGTTTGATAATATCTGGCGGCGTAGCATCCGAATAAGGCATCGCTCCACCTGGACGAGCATTTAAGAACTCCAAAAGTGCGGCAGAATCTACATCCATCCCCACTTCTTTACGAAGACCCATAGAAAGGTTAACACGTCCATCTTCACGGATATGAGAGACACGTGCTTCAAACTGCTCACCAAGACGCAGCAGACGGCTCCGCTCCGAGGAATGGACCATACCGATAATCCCAAAGCCTAGCACACCCGCATCCACAAGTACAAAAGTACCCATTTGCAGCGGCTTATACACTCGGGCTGTTACAGTCTGTCCCATCCAAGATTCAGGTGCAGGCAGAGCTAGAGGAGCAAGCTCCTGTTCTCCGGCCAGCTTGGCACGCAGACGCCCCTGTTTATCATGCTCCATGATCGCAAACACATAGTCCCCAACCTGCGGACGCAGCTCTGGAAGCTCTGGAAGCTCACGGATAGGCAGCAGCAGCTGACGTCCAAGACCCATCTCCAAAAAGCAGCCCAGACGCGGATGAATATCAGCCACTTCCAATAACGCCATCTCGCCCAGCGTCAGAAATGGTTTTTTCATCGTTGCCGCAAGACGGTCCTCGGTATCAAAGAAAATGAAAACTTCAACTTTATCGCCGGCTTTTACCTTCTCTGTCAGCTCCGTATAATGCAGCATAACATCCTGGTCTCCAGCATTCAGAAAAAATCCGTATGGCGAAACTTCCCGCTCTACATGAAGTGTAACCGTAGTTCCTGCAATCAGGCTCATACAGTTTCCACAACCTTGGCATCGGACCACAGACGCTCGATATTGTAATATTCACGCTCATCGCGGTGGAATATATGAACGATAACATCGCCAAGATCCATCAGCACCCAGCGTGCTGAATCCATGCCTTCAATCCCTTTGATCACTCCGCCTGCTTCATGAACCACTTTACGGACTTCGGTAGCGATCGCCTGTACCTGAATATCCGAGTTACCGTGACATACGATAAAGTAATCACTGATTGGTGAAACATTACGTAGATCTAGTGCCACGACGTTCATTGCTTTTTTATCTTCAACAGCCTTAAGGGCCAGTTCTAACAGCTTGCTTGGTTGTACACTCATATTTTATCCTCCAATATTCTAACTAAATCATTACGCGCCAGTACCGTTAAGGGGAAAATCACCCGGCGTTTCTCCAGTAACAAACTAATCGTAGAATCGAACCCAGCGACTAATCCTTCTTCCAAACTTACTTGTGCCTTCTCGCGTATCTTATCAACCCCGGGAAAATCACGCCCAGGCTCGATGTAGTCAGCTAAGCAGACGATCTTTTCAAGTAAACTCATGTCTTCACGGCCTGAGGTATGGAAACGAATCGCATTGATAATATCAGGATCCGTAATCCCATAGTCTTTCTCAGCTACAAAGGCGCCTACTTCCGAATGCCACATCTGCTTGTCATACACCAGAAGATCCAAATTTAATTGATTTTGTTCAATGATCTCCTTCATACGCTCAACCGGCCAATACTTGGCCACATCATGCAGAATTGCTGCTGTCTCTGCACGCTCAGGGTCAGCACCATATTGCTTCGCCAGTTGAATAGATGTCTCCATCACGCCGAGTGTATGCTTCCAGCGCTTATCAGGCATCTGTGCGGAGACCGCTTCAATCAGCGCTTCGCGGCTGTATGCCATACAATCCACTCCTTTGAACATAATCGAACACTGCCTCTGGAACCATATAACGAATAGATTTACCTGCTGCCGCCCGTTCTCTTAACATCGTTGACGAAATATCAACCAGTGGCATATCTGCAAGCAACACCTTCTTTGCTATAAAGTCTGGCAATGCATCCAGATCAAGAGGTGTTCCCGGACGACCCACACCAATAAATGTAAGCCGTTGCACCAGTTCTTCAATCTCGTTCCATTTCGGCAAATACTGGACCATATCCGCTCCAATGATGAAATATAGATCGAAATGCGGATACTCCTCTTGCAGACGTCTTATGGTCTCATAGGTATAGGAGACGCCACCTCTGACCACTTCCCAATCTAATGTGCAAAAAGCTTCGTGATTCTTCACCGCTTCCTGCACCATGGCTAGTCGGTCTTCTCCAGATACACCCGCCTCATGTTTATGAGGAGGGATATGTGAAGGCATAAACCATACCTCTTGCAGCCCATAAGTATCTCTTGCGGCTTCCGCTGCCATCATATGACCGATATGAAGAGGATCAAAGGTACCTCCCATAATTCCAACTTTCAAGAGGACGACCTCCTCGGTAAGGTATACTTACAGCTATTAACGCGGCAGCTCAATGGTTTTGTTATCACGTGATTCTTTGTATAGAACGACAGTCTTACCGATCACTTGCACAAGCTCAGAACCCGATTGTTCAGCCAGAGCAGCGCCAATTTCCTTGGGATTCTCAATATTATTGCTCAGTATACTAATCTTCATAAGCTCGCGCTTCTCAATAGCTTCTTCAATATGGCGTACGAGGTGATCGTTTACTCCACCTTTGCCTACTTGAAAAATAGGATCGAGATGATGCGCCAATGAACGAAGATACCGTGTTTGTTTACCAGTTAACATAAATGAATAACTCCTTAATTAACATATATTATTACCTATTATTACCCTAACTTGATGAATCCATTTCTTACTCATTTCCACCCAAACAATCGAGAATGGTCTGCCGCATGATTTCCGTAGGTGCAGGCTGCCCTGTCCAATACTCCAGTGCATAAGCTCCCTGATAGACAAACATACCAAGGCCTCCATGAATCGTACAGCCCCGTTCAAGTCCTTCCAACAATAGCCGCGTGCGCAGCGGATTATAAATCAGATCGCTTACGACCATTCCTTCACGAAGCAGTCCAGGATCTATCGGTGTCTCATCCATATGAGGATACATACCTACGGAGGTAGTATTGATCAGCACGTCTACACCACTTAGCATTTCTGCTACTTCGTTCATGCTAATCCCGATGACATTCCCTTTGCTCCGGCACTGTGTCGCCAAGTCCTCTGCCTTATCAACACTACGATTAGCAATAATGATTGAAGAAGGCTTCTCCTGAAGTAGTGCGGCAACAATTCCTCTTGCTGCTCCACCGGCCCCGATAACCATAATCTTCACACCAGACAAATCAGAAATAGCTTCCGCTTTGAGCGAACGCACATAACCGATCCCATCCGTATTATATCCGGTGAGCACTCCGTTATCATTAACAATCGTATTGACTGCACCAACAGCTACTGCACTCTCATCTAATACATCCAAATATTGCATCACTGCAACCTTATGCGGAATCGTCACATTCACTCCACGGAAACCAAGCGTACGGATCGCTTGCACTGCATCGCCCAGCTTCTCCGGGAGGATGTGAAGCGGTACATAAGCACCCGGAATTCCCAGCGCTTGCAGCGCTGCTTCATGCATAATTGGAGATTTGGATTGTATAATTGGATCTCCCATTACACCGAGTAGAATATTACCGTTATTGTAGCCTTCGACTGCAGTTGTAGACAATAGATTATCCTCCCTCGTTAAATCATCGAAGGGCGGGTAAGCACCTTCACACCACGCGGAACATGAATGGCCACAACTGCACCTTCAGTCCCATTAACCTTAATCCAGCCCAGACCCGAAATGTATAGATCGGTTCTGCTGCCCCGGTTAATCCGGAACTCATGCCGCTGCCAAGGTGGCAGCTTGTCCATCCGGTCACTTCCCGGTGGAGACAGCATTTCACCGCGATGATCCTGATAGAGGGAATCTGCGCGTTCCAGCTTCGTGCGATGGATTTTTAAAGTACCACTAATAAAGCAAGTGAAGGATTGATGCGGGCCTTGTACGAAATCAAAACGTCCCAATCCACCGAAGAAAAGAGTCTGTCCTTCGTTCAACTGATAGACTGTCGGCTTCAAAGGATTGGCAGGCATAACTGCATCCAGATCCTGACGCTCAACTAATTCACTATAACGCCAAGGATACACAATCCCTGGAGTATCTATAATGTAGTGGCCGTCATCCAGTGGAATTTTGACCGTATCGAGTGTTGTGCCAGGGTAACGTGAAGTCGTTAACTCCTGCTCTAAATCGCTATAGTCCGAAATCAGACGATTAATAAGTGTGGATTTGCCCACATTGGTAGCACCTACTACATATACGTCGCGTTGACCGCGCAACTCCGTTACGGCTTCCAGCAAACGGTCAAAACCTTGATTGCGTTTCGCACTGCAAAGTACGATTTCAGCCGTCCGCAAGCCTTCCTCTTTACAGCGCTGCTGCATCCAGTTACGCAACTTGTTCCAGTTTGTAACCTTCGGCAGCAAGTCACATTTATTCACTGCAAGAATAACAGGGTTATTGCCAACAAACCGCTGCAGGCCGGAAATCAGACTGCCTTCGAAATCGAAGATATCGACAATATGAATAACAAGCGCATTCTTCTCTCCTACTCCACTCAGCAGGCGAAGAAATTCATCCTGATTCACCGAAACAGATGAAGCCTCATTATAATTTTTAATCCGGAAACAGCGTTGGCAAATCACCGGGTCCCGTTCAAGTGCAACCTCCGGAAGATATCCTGGTTGATCCTTATGCTCCGTCTGAAGCTTGATGCCGCAACCGCTGCACTTCTCAGGACGCTGTGTTTCGCTTTGTTCGTTCATTACTATTTATCCTCCTCGTGCCACAATCCTTTTTTGCGAAGCCGTGTCAGAGCAACCCGCTCTACCCGGCGATTAAACCTTGTGCCGAACCCCTCGTCCTTGACGGAGATTGGCAGTACCAAAACAGTATACAGGCCAAGGCGATTGCCGCCGTATACATCAGTAAGCATTTGGTCTCCCACCACAATCGTTTGTTCAGGGGGCAGCTCCATCTGCTTCATCGCTTTGAGAAAAGGAGCATTACTCGGTTTACGAGCCTGGTGCACAAATTCAATATTAAGCGGTGTTGCAAAGCGGGACACCCGTTCCATGTTATTGTTAGATACGATGATGAGCTTAAAGCCCAGTTCCTTCACCTTTTCGAACCATAACAACAGCTCCGGAGTAGCCACAGGCGCTTTGGCACCGACCAGTGTGTTATCCAGATCCGTGATGATTCCGCGATATCCCTGTCTATACAGCTCGTCCAGAGCAATATCGAATACCGTATTCACCCGGAGTTTGGGAACTAACATTTCAAACAATACGTTCACCTCGATTTCATACAAAAAACTATAACATACTCCTTGCGCATCGCAAATAAATCTGTAGCTATACTTTCACGCAAAGTGTTATTTCTTGGATCTCATTTTTCTCCGCACCCACAAAGCTTCAGTATACACGCTCTGCCAGTCTTTGTCTTCAATAACCTCAGGGCTATATTTCGCCTTTTCGAACATTGTTAGTAGTGAGTATAGATGATCAGCCACTGCCGGCCGTTCTCCACTCCAGCGATCTACGGCTTCACGTAAAGTTTCGTGCTCTTCTTTTAACATTCCCTTGCGATGCAAATACCTTACCCAACGTTCAGTTTCCGCCACTACTTTCTGATCTGGCGTTAAAGGCCGGCCATTGCGCAGCTGTTGCATGAAGAAGCGAAGCTTAAAGCGTCTATGCCAAACTATAAAAATCGCCCAGGACAGCAACACCACTACAGCTGCCACAACAACCCATAGACCTACATGAAACCCTTGATCTTCTTGTGCATTATTCACAGGCGCTGGTGTAGGTTCTGCCTGCTCTTCTTGATCTTCTGGCTCGACTTCAGGGGTTTGCTCACTCTGAGTTAGAAGCGGAATATTAAATCCAGGTGTAGCTTCAACTGGAATCCAACCATAATCACCAAAATAAACCTCAGCCCAAGAGTGGGAATCCGCATTGGTAATTGTATAGTTATTATTCACTGTGCCGGATTGCTGTTGTGCCGGATTCATTGGGATTTCTGGCTGTTCCCCAGGTGCGTACCCCTTAACCCATCGTGCAGGGATGTTCAGAGAGCGCGCCATAGTAACCAGTGCCGTAGAATAATAATCACAGTAACCTTCCTTTAACTCAAACAAAAACCCTTCTACAAAATCGTTGCTTGTGACACGTGATATATCTGGATTATTGGTATATGGAAAGGTTTGTTGTAAGTATTGTTGCAAAAGCGCTGTTTTTTCATACGGCGTTTTTCCTTCAGCCGTGATTTCCTCAGCCAGCTCCCTGACTCTTTTAGGAAAATCGTTAGGCAGTTGAAGAAACATTTTCTCCAAATCGTTCCCTTTATATAGCTCCTCATACGTCTTTGTTGTCAATTCTTGAACAGGAATTACAGGAACCTCAGACGTCACCTCAAAAGTAGACGGATAAGCGAGTTTTTTCCCATCCACATCCCAGATCAGCTCGCTGTCTCGGCTTCTCCAGGAGAGTCCATCTCCAACTTTTTCCCCATTTAAAGAATCCACCGAAGATACTGAATAAGTGCCAAATAGTACGGGAAATTCATTATTATTAAGCACGGTTACTGTTTGTTTCAGTGTTCGTGTATTTACTTTAGAACCCACACTGCTCTCTAAAGCTTCACCTACATCCACCGCTTCTAGAGGTCCCCGATTTAACCGATCTCTATCGACCCAACCTCTTCCGGAATATAATCTGCGCGTTTCTCCCCGCATATAAATACGCAAATCAGAAACCACTGTCATCACCGGTGTATAATCGAAGGTAAAGCCGCCACCTAGTTGATCATCATTCAGACTGTAGCCTGACGAAGTATTGTTAGTAGGGGAGACAGAACCCATCTCAGATTTCGTGGTCCCAACTGTGCCCTTCCCAGAAGACTTCCCAATCCCATTCCATTCTTGCCAAGCGGTATAAGGATCGGTTAGGGTAGGCCTTACCCCAGGCATATTCACTCCAATTAGGATGACCAAAGAGAAGACGATGGCAATATTAATGACTATTTTCGTGGGATATTTCAGCAGATGCACCCAACCACGCGGATATTGAAGCTGGAAGCTTCTCAGATGCTGGCTGACCAGCCAGCCCATCCCCGCAAATACCGTCCAGGCTACTTCCTGCCACAAAACAATAGATGTAAAGGAATCCAAGGCAGCCAAGGCCACTATGTTCATTCCTATAAACCATAAAATACGTCTTTTTGAGGATACCCACCAAGACGACAACAGCAGCAGGGCTGAGGCTCCGAGAGCAAACCAGATATAGGGCACCATATGAACTGCAATATCCTGCAGTCTGTCCGGGAGGGTTGTTGCCCAAGGATCAGCAACGTATATACCATAATTGATAAGTATCCGATAAACGATATAAATAATAGCTGCCGCTTCAATAAAGAGCCTTATCTGAACTTTTACAGGAATTATGATTTCAATAACAGTGATCGTTATTAATGCAGCCCACACAACAGCAGTTGTCTGTCTTAACCAGATAGGTTCCGTATAAGAGACCCACTGGTGGGCTATAATCAAAAGCCACAATAGACCTAAAGAACGGTGCCAGGAGAATTTCATCTGATTCCACCAGTTTCTCATATCAGACTTCCCCTCCTAATACTATGGGAAGCTCTTGCAGTGAGCTAATGCTGTAGCCTGTAATCCCCCGTGATCTTAGAACGTCTGTCCAATCTGTGCTGCTATTCGTTTCTGATAAATTCCCTATATGAATGTGCGACGGAGTCATCCCTCTGCTGTCAGCCCAACGTAGTGCATCCAGTACAGGCTGACCACGTTGAGGACTAATTAGCACGAAGTATGAGCCTTTAGGGAACATACGGTAACCTTTTTCCAAACGGGATATGAGTGGACCGTGCCCTTCGGCGTTAAGATCGATCAAATATTGAATCATTTTCTGACGCTCAGCAGCACCTTCAACAGGTGCAAATACCTTCGTGGTCTTATCCAAACAGCAAAGACCGATCCCAATTCGCTCTCGAATGCCGAATCCAAGTAGTGAGGCTGCGACGGAGACTGCGAGTTCAAATTGATTCGAATTCGTATAAGCAGAAGCAGAGCCGTCCAGAACTAGAATGGTCTTGGGAATCGACTCATGCTCGAACTCTTTGGACTTCCACGAGCCTGTCTTTGCCGTTGCATTCCAATGAATGCGTGTTAGGCGGTCGCCATATACGTAGTCGCGTACACCGTTAATTTGGGTAGTCTCACGTCGTGATTGAACAACAGAGGTCTGTGGCCCAGAAAGACGGGATTTTCTTTCATATAACTGCCACCGCGGAACATAGATTGCACGAGGCAACACCTGAAACTGGCCTTCAGCCAGAAAAGTACCTTTATGCTCAACAAGGCCAAAAATATCTTGGCTGATGATATCCGTATCTGAAAATGTATAAGTGCCCCGTTCGAGAACTGGTGTCTGAAACCGCAGTTCCCCAAGTCCTCTGAGGCTGGGAATCAGGCTTTCCTCAAATACCCAGGATTCGCCATTATGCCGTTTCAGAACTTCCCTAACAACTACATAAGGTAAAGGCAAAATCCCCGGGATTGTGACCTTCAGACCTACACGAAGATACCCACCGGCAGAGAGCAAATCTCCCTTATCCTGTTCGGCATAAAAACTGCGAACACCCTTAGCCCGCCGAACGCCTCCCAAACCTCCAGCAATCAGATATGCAATAAGTACAGAGACCATAATAAACAACATAAATGCAGTTTTACCGCCCTGAAATAGTACATATAAGAGAGTAATACTCCAAATTACAAGGATGCTGGCGAACTTAGTAGGCTGAATGCGAGCTGCCACCGTAGACAAATAACGTCTCATATTATTGCCTCATCGTAACAGGCACTTGAATGCTCTGCAGAAGCTTTTGAAGCAGTGAATCTACGCTAACATTATCTAGGCGCGACTCTGGACGCAGCAATATACGATGACCCAAGGCAAATGGAGTAAGCACCTTTACGTCATCTGGAAGCACATAATCTCTTCCCTGTAAGAAAGCATAAGCTTTACAAGCCAGCATAAACGATAACGAAGCTCGTGGACTTGCACCGAGCAATACAAGCGGATGCTCTCTTGTCTGGCGCACAATATCTAACAAGTAATTCAGTACAGGATCACTCATATAAATCTCACGAATTTCCTCCTGAATACTAGCGATCTGCTCCATACTAGTGACAGCCGTAAGCCTGTCCACTGGTTGACCTTCTTGATGGCTCAGCAATAGATTTTTTTCGGTTGCTGCATCAGGATAACCAAGACTAATTCTTAGCATAAACCGATCCAACTGAGCTTCCGGCAACGTGTAGGTTCCCTCAAAATCTATCGGATTCTGGGTGGCGCACAACATAAATGGATGCGGCAGCGGATAGGTCTCCCCATCTACGGTTACATTTCGTTCCTCCATCACTTCCAGAAGGGCGGATTGTGTCTTTGTGGTGGCTCGGTTAATTTCATCGGCCAGCAGGATATTCGTCATCACTGGACCTGGGCGGAAATGAAACATCTCGTCTCTCGGATGATACACAGATACACCGGTAATATCACTCGGAAGAATATCCGGATTACATTGTATCCGGCGATACTCTCCGGACATTGATCTGGAAAGTGCGCGAATAAGCTGGGTCTTTCCTGTTCCCGGTACATCCTCGATCAGAACATGACCACCGGCAAGCAGCGCTGTTAGCAGCAATTGTATTTCAAATGATTTTCCAAGTATGCAGGATTCTAGATTATTACGGACAGCATTCATGATGTGCATTGATTCTTGACGAACGGGCATATATGATCCTCCTAGGTCAGAATAAGCAGTAATATTTATATTTTACATGATTAGGGGACCCAAAGTACATTGTTGAAGCTTACGAAGTGTAAACAAACCAAAAACCCGCAGGACAAAATGTCCCGCAGGTTCTAATCTAAATCGCTAAAATCCCATTATCCTTTAGGCCGAACAACCAATGCAGCCAGGAAAGAGAACACAATCGCTGACGAAATCCCTGCGCTCGTGATATCAAAAATCCCTGTAACTACACCGATCCAGCCATCCCTTTCCAGCTCTGTCAATGCTCCATGGACCAAAGAGTTACCGAAGCTTGTGATTGGAATGGTTGCGCCCGCACCCGCAAATTTCACAAGTGGATCATAGATGCCAAAAGCATCAGCAATCGCTCCGGCTACAACTAATGTACTCATCGTATGTGCAGGTGTCAGCTTCAATACATCAAACATCAGCTGGCCTATAACGCAAATGGCTCCTCCGATCAGAAAAGCCCATAAGTAAATCATCATTAAACTCCACCTCCACTTTCTATAGCAACAGCATGAGCCACACACGGAATGCTCTCTCCCTGCTGGTATGACAATGGGGATAATAAGGCTCCAGTTGCCACAATCAGCACCCGTTTTAGTTCACCTTTTTTAATACGCTTGAGTATATGACCATAAGTCACTACTGCGGAACACCCGCAACCACTTCCTCCGGCGATCACATACTTCTGTTTCTCCAAATCGTAGATAAGCAAACCGCAATCATCAAAGGTTGTTTGCTCCATTGGAATCCCTTCTTTAGCTAATAAGGTTTTCGCAATGGGCAAGCCTACAGATGCAAGATCACCTGTAACAATTAAGTCATAATGCCCGGGGGATAGTCCTGTATCCCGAAAATGCGCAGTGATCGTATCCGCCGCCGCCGGTGCCATCGCTGTTCCCATATTAAAAGGATCTGTCAAACCGAGATCCATTATTCGTCCAAGGGTAGCCGAGACCACTACCGGATTGTTGCCAGTCCCATCATTCTGACCTACTACAGCACAGCCCGAGCCTGTGACCGTATATTGCGCCGTTGGCGGCTTCTGTGAACCGTATTCGGTAGGATAACGAAATTGCTTCTCCACCGTACAGTTATGGCTGGATGTTCCCGCGAGCACGTATTTGCTGCCTCCGGAATCAACGATCATAGAGGCAATTGCAAGGCTCTCCATAGAAGTGGAGCAAGCACCAAAAACTCCAAGATAAGGCACACCTAATTTTCTTGCCGCGAAGGAGCTGCTGATAATCTGGTTCATCAAATCTCCGCCAACAAAAAACTCCAGCTTCTCCTTATCCAGGTTTGCATTAATCAGTGCCAATAGGGAGGCTTTTTCGAAAAGAGCCCGCTCAGCCTTTTCCCATGTTTTTTCACCCATTTCCAAGGAATCAAATATAAAATCAAAATCTGACGTTAATGGACCCTCTCCCTCTTCAGGACCCACTACAGCGGAAGAGCCTAAAATAACGGGACGGCTCGTGAACTCCCAAGTCTGACTGCCAAGCTGTTTCATGTATGTGCACCTCCGCCAACGCCTAAAAAGAGATAGACGATACCAATTATGAAAGCAGCAACGGCACCAAATACGATGACTGAACCCGCCAGCTTGAACATATTGCCGCCCACACCCAGCACAAGTCCTTCCGCACGATGTTCAAGAGCTGCTGAGCACATACTGTTCGCAAAACCAGTAACCGGAACCGCAGTTCCTGCACCGGCCCATTGCGCCAGTTTGTCATACACGCCAAAGCTGGTCAGGATTACAGAAAGTAAAATCATCGTCGCTACAGTTGGACTTGCGGCTTCTTTGGAGGTCATATCGAATATTGCCATATAAGCCTCCTGAATCCCTTGTCCAATTACACAGATTAGGCCGCCAGCAAGAAATGCTCGCACACAGTTTTTGAATACGGGCCTAGCGGGTACAAAGGGCTTGGACAATTTCTCGTAATCTTGCGGGGTCAGGGTATCAAGCTTCAGCTTGACACCCGATTTTTTCGTTTTCGCCGGCATTGAGGGCACCTCCTGAAAGTTAGGCGAAGGGGGCTGACAAGCATCATAGTAGTACTCACTTTGAGCCCCTCAAGTTGTTTCTTCGCTTAGAAGTTTTCCTTATTGTTTGCCATACCCCGCTTCGTTATGTCCCTCCAATTCAGGAAAAATACAGTAACACAACTATCAGCAGCAAGAACAGCACAAGAATAAGCACTGCTTCCTTTTCCAGAGAGTTGTGGCGCCAGTAACGTCTGCGCGCTCCGCTAACCTTTAGGTTTCTTTTGGAGTATCCTCCTTGCACCCTTCTTTTGGGTACACTACCTGCTACCCTCATTTCCTTCGCATCCTTTCTAAAGCTCCTGCCACCAGAGCCCCTATTGCATTGTATTCGCGGAGCGTTCACCGGGTGTTCATTTGTCTCTTTAGCATGGACAAGTGAGCTCACAATGTTCATACTAAGTGGCAGGAAGAAATAACGTTGTCGTCCATTTTGGATGGCAACCGTTTCTCGTAGAACTATAAGGATGATGTATAACGCAAAGCTTATACGTCCTTATATTTTAATAAAGGAGTGATTTCAAATGAATCAAGAAACATTGGATCTATTCAAAACACTTACCGAATTCCCTGCAGCCCCGGGCTTTGAGCGCGAACTCCGCGCTTACGTCAAGGATGCTATGACACCTTATACCGAAGAGTTCGTGCAGGATCGTCTCGGAAGTCTGTTCGGCGTATTGCGCGGTGAGGAAAACGGGCCAAAAATTATGGTCGCTGGACATTTTGACGAAGTGGGCTTTATGGTCACCGGAATTACTAACACCGGGATGATTCGTTTTCAACCGCTAGGCGGATGGCTTGCTTCTGCTGTTGCTTCCCAGCGTCTCCAAATCATTACACCAAAAGGCACATTGACCGGTGTTGTTGGCAGCACGCCTATCCACCTACTAAGCGCAGAAGAACGCGGCAAGACGGGCGAAATTAGCAAAATGTATATTGATATCGGTGCAGACAGCCGTGAAGAGGCGGAAAGCTTTGGCGTCAGACCAGGTCAACAAGTACTGCCGATCTGTCCGTTCACCCCGCTTGCCAACCCTAAAAAAATCATGGCTAAAGCGTGGGATAACCGTTACGGTGTAGGTCTCGCCATTGAGCTGGTTAAGTCATTACACGGCAAAAAGCTGCCTAATACTGTTTATGCTGGTGCTACTGTACAAGAGGAAGTCGGACTTCGTGGAGCACGTACAGCCGCTAATCTTCTGTCCCCAGACATTTTCTTCGGCTTGGATGCGAGCGCTGCTGCCGATATGACCGGGGATAGCCAAGCCTTTGGCCATTTGGGTAAAGGCGCTCTACTGCGCATTTATGATCCTACGATGGTTACACATCGCGGCTTAATCGAATATGTACAAGACACAGCGGATACTCACAAGATCAAATACCAGTATTTTGTCTCCCAAGGTGGGACAGATGCAGGTCAGGTTCATGTAAGTGGCATCGGCGTTCCTTCCGCAGTCATCGGAATATGCTCCCGCTACATTCATACTGCTTCATCAGTTATTCATAGCGATGACTACGAAGCTGCTAAAGAGCTGTTAGTTAAACTGGTAGAAGGCCTCGACCGCACTACACTGCAAACGATTATTGAGAACAGCTAAGTTCTTATTTTTAAAAGAGCAGCGATCCTTTTTGAAGGATTGCTGCTCTTTTTTGGGTCGGGGCTTACGGACCTGTGTCACTTGCGCCCCAGTGGTGTTTACAAACCCCGATATTACTTCTAAAAAACAATTGTGCTTATGAACCCCGTTGCCCGCTGATCCCGCCATTGGTACTACGACGGACCCATGATGCTTACGAACCCACGTTGTTTATTGTTTACGCTCCCCAAGTTGCTTGCTTACGGCGACACGTGGTTTATTGCTTACGCTCTCAAGTTGCTTGCTTACGGCGACACATTGTTTATTGCTTACGCTCCCAACGTTGCTTCCGGACTCAGATGACGCTATTTGCTAATTTAGAGCCTTTTGAGTAAAGTTGCGGACCTCAGTGACACTATTCCAGAGAAATGGGCTCATAATCGGTGTCATTTATGCTAATAGCGACTATGGTGTCCGATATTCCTCCAAAAGTGGCATAATTCTGCGTTTAAGATCATCTGTGTCCTATAGAGACTCCCCCTATCTCTTTTCATATAAAAAAAGCCCGCCTCAACGGCGAGCTCTTTGACAATTCTCAGACAGCTATATCAACTCATATCCAACGGCACTTTCCACGAAGGTATCGGGAAAGCCTCATCCAGCTTCCATCTTTCTTCTTCACTCAGCGTAATTAAACCTGCAGCAGCATTCTCAATTACATGCTCACGTGAAGAAGCTTTTGGAATCGTAATGATGTCCTCCTCGCGGATCGTCCAAGCTAACATAATTTGTAGTGGGGTTGCGTTATGAACACGGGCAATTTCCTGAACTGCCTCACTCTCGATAACCCCTTTGCGGAGCGCGCCTGCTTGTGCAAGCGGAGAGTACGCCATTACGGGCATGCGGTGACTTTTCTGCCATGGCAGCAATTCAGCTTCGATGCCCCTCGACCCTAAATGATACAGCACCTGATTCATAGCACAGTGAGTCCCCCCAGCTATACTAAGCAGCTCTTTCATATCGTCAACATCGAGGTTCGATACACCCCATCTTGCTATTTTACCTTGAGAGACCAGTTTCTCCATGCCTTCCACAGTCACTTCAAGCGGAATATCTCCCCGCCAGTGCAGTAAATAGAGATCCAGATGATCCGTATTCAGTCGTTGCAAGCTTTCTTCACAGCTGCGAATAAGATTCTCGTTGCCGGCATTATGTGGGTATACTTTGGATACCAGAAAAACGTCATCCCGAATTCCTTTAATAGCGTCACCTACTAAAAGCTCTGAGTTTCCTTCCCCATACATCTCCGCCGTATCTATCAAATCCATGCCTAATTCCACGCCTAATCTAAGAGCAGCAATTTCTTCCTCTCTACGGGAAGCATCATCACCCATATTCCAAGTTCCCTGTCCTATTCTAGGCACAGAGGTACCGTCTGGAAGCAGCATGCGGTTAGCTCGGTTCACTTTCACAATTTCAGCCAAATGCTCGATTGAATCCTTAGTCATTGTAAAAATCTCCTTACCGATAAATTGTATACTTACTTTATACGACCTTTATGACCCTTTCGAAACATCTGAATCGTGTCTAATTTATAACTTATCTTTCCTTTAGGAGAGAAAAAGCAACAAATTGGTTGCTAACTACGCTATCAACTTCAGCCCCACTGCGGCTCCCAGTATCATAAAAATACAGATAACCCGCCGCCAGTCTTTGGCCTCCCCATATAAAAGCATCCCCAAAATTGCTCCACCGGATGCACCGATCCCCGTCCATACCGCATAAGCTGTGCCCATAGGCAAACTTTTCATTGCAAATGATAGAAAAAGAAAACTTCCTCCAAAACCAAGGAAGAGCAGCAAAAACGACTGCAGATTCCGGTATTTATTCAACCTGTTGATCATAGCCACTCCGAACATTTCAAACAATCCTGCAACAACCAAAAATGCCCATGCCATTTAAGACTCCCCCTTTATTTCAGTTTCTTTGATATCTTTGGTTTCGTTAGTTACCATTTTCAGACCTATAACTCCTGCCAGCAAAATAACCACCAGTACCAGCTTCATTAGCTTGAAGGGTTCACCGAATAAAACCATGTCCGCAATGACTGTTCCTGCGGTTCCCAGCCCAACAAATACAGAATATACGGTACCCACCGGTAATTTACTGCTTGCTGAAATAATGACATAGAAACTTATGATTATGGCTACAACTGTGATCAGCCACTCCCACACGCTTGAAGCATGCTTTAAACCTATGACCCACATGACTTCGAAAATCGCAGCGCCAACTACCTTCAGCCACTCTGAATTCTTTTTCATTTCAAGCCCTCCTTCAATTCTCCATAACTTATGATTGCCCACGGACAAACAAATAAGCCCGGAAGGTCATCGCCAAATGGCGATACCTCCCGGGCTTTTATCCCTCCGTGTAGACACAAACTTAATGTTCGTGCGTTTTCCCTCGGACCAGACCAGCTGTGCACCCGCTGCGGAACCCTAGAAAACAAATAAATGATTAAGTTACATCGTATGGTAGCAAATCGGGCGTATAAAAGCAACCTTTTCTATTCCGAGCGTAATTAAATCACAGTATAAAATTCCATAAAATTATAAAATAGATATAAATTTCATTCGATTATCTAGGAAAAGAGGTTAATTCATGTTTCTTTCCAGACATTTTAACTGCGTCCCTCTAGTGGAAGGCATTTATTGCCTTGAAGCGAAGGAGCAAGGCGGAGCCATGAGTAATGCCGGTTTGATAGATATGGGTGATTACACATTAATCTTTGATACATTCAACACTCCACAAGCTGGCAAAGATCTTAGGGATGCCGCTCTGTATTATTTTAATAAACCTATCAGATACATCGTCAACAGCCATTGGCATGGAGACCACGTTAGAGGGAACCAATTCTTCTCGGATGAAGTAATCATATCCTCCAGTAGAACTAGAGAGCTCATGATAAAAACTCAACCAGACTGGCTTGCCCGAATGAAGAAACTGCTTCCTAATCTTGAAGAAGATCTTACGAAGCTTAATACATCTCTCGAGCTCAAACTGAACGATTCCAAACAACGAGAGCTCCTTTCGCAAATAGGTTATTTACAAGAAATCAAAGAGTCTATACTAACGCTTGAAGTAACCCTTCCCTAACTAACTTATGACCGCAAAATGACTATACATGGCTCGGCAAGGACCGTTGAACTCCTATCGGTGGGTACTGCCCATACGGAATGCGATTCTATTCTATTTTCTCCATCCGATTCTTTAGCTTTTGTTGGAGATATTGTCGCAGTTGATAATCATCCATTAGTAGTAGACGGTAATCCCTTATCCTGGTTGGAGGCACTTACTTATGTCGAGCGCTTAGATGTGAACATAATTGTTCCCGGTCATGGGCCCGTTACTCAAAAACATTATCTACAGCAAATAAAACGGTATATAAATGATATAATCCATATTAGCGAATCATTGATACGCGAAGACATGAATGTGAATGTGAACCATATACAAATTCCCGAGCCTTATCTGGGCTGGAATTATGGGAGTATTTTTTACAGAAATCTTGAGTTTTTGACGAAAGCAGCTAGTAACTAATTTTTGGAGTTGAAGGGAGCGGTTCGTTATGGTTTTTGGGATACTATTTGTAGGTGTTGCTGTATTTATTATTATACAAGCCGTAATACGTAATGGCTCGAGCTCAAACAAAAGTACCTTTGATAGAAATAGGCAAAATGATGCCGCCAACATGTCTTTTATGGCTGCCAGTCATCCGGATCTGCTGGATCCAAACCACTCTAATCATTCTAACCACCACCATAATCACCACGGAGATCACTCGCATCACCATTCTGGACCTGACAGCGGGGGGCATAGCTGGGGTGGAGACGGCGGACATAGTGGCGGTGGAGACTTCGGTGGGGGTGGAGATGCTGGCGGGGGCGGTTGTGATTAATTGAAAAGAAACGAAAAGAAAAGGACATTCCTGATCCTTCAGGAATGCCCTTTTTTTAATGCTCATTTATGATACTGAGAATTTTAGCTTGAGTTTGGCTTAATAACTTTTCGGCACGGAGCGTTCTAGCTTATCTTATTGATTAAATTGAAAACGGCTAAGCAGTACCTCACCATTAAAGATGAGATAAACATCGGTAGTTTCAGATTCCACGGACACTTCACCAGTAAGTGTGTTCCACTGCTGCAACACGCCACCCGACGGTACAGTCACAGATCCAACCAGCTTCCCTGCTGGGCTGCCCGTTCTGATCTCAAGGGTGCCTCCTTTTGCAGAGGATAC
Source organism: Paenibacillus sp. FSL H7-0943 (assembly GCF_037963265.1). NCBI lineage: Bacteria > Bacillati > Bacillota > Bacilli > Caryophanales > Paenibacillaceae > Paenibacillus > Paenibacillus sp. FSL H7-0943. Next base: position 1,715,997 of record NZ_CP150148.1, on the reverse strand, counting down.
CAAGGCTTCAAAAGCACCTGCCCCTTGCTCGAACAATACATCTTTAAAAGCAATCCAAGCGCCATCTTTTACCGGATGTATGGATGCATCGCCTGCTTTGCACTCGTCCAGATATACGCCTTCGTAGTCATCGTAATTCTCTGCTTTGGTATTGATATACAGATTACGCGACGGAATAACGTCCCCTTGAACTGATAGTTGAGCGGATAATTGGATATCAGCAGATGAACGGCCGATCAGAACCATGTACTCTCCATTTTCCACGCAATATTGCTCACGGGTAACATCCCAGAATGCCAGCTCGGCAACCGGTAACGTAAACTCTAGGGTTTGCGATTGACCTGCGGTTAGGTTTACTTTTTCAAAACCCTTCAACTGTTTAATCGGACGTTTGACCCGGGAATTCAGAGCTTGCACATAAAGCTGCACCACTTCGTCCCCATCAACAACGCCTGTATTCTCTACTTGAACAGAAATTTTCAGCGTCTCATTCGCTTGCAGCTCCTTAGCGCTTAGGCTTAGGTTGCTGTAGGAAATTTGGGCATAACTTAAGCCGTGTCCAAACGCATACAGTGGCTCTCCGTCAAAGTACATATATGTTCTTTTGCCTTTGATAATATCATAATCCATCAGCTCAGGCAGCTGTTCTACAGAACGGAACCAAGTCATGTTCAGCTTGCCGGAAGGACTGTAATCGCCGAAAAGAACTTCTGCCACCGCATTGCCCAGCTCTTGTCCACTGTGGGAGGTATACAATACAGCCGGGATGTTCTCGTCAATCCAAGTGGAAGTTATCGGGTAACTGCCGACAATGACTACAACTGTATTCGGGTTCGCTGCATAGACAGCCTTGACCAGTCGCTCTTGCTCCTCTGGAAGCACAATATCCGGTCTGTCGATTTCTTCTTTTCCGTTAAGGAGTGGATGGTTGCCCACAAAAACCACAGCGATTTCAGCAGCCTTGGCAGCTTCTACTGCAGCCTCTATGCCGTTAGTTACGATGTTCTTTTTAAAAAGACCTGCTTGCGCATTGGCATCCTGATCTGCCACTTGCAGCGTTCCATTTTCCGGATTCACCGAGATCATTTTATCATTCCAGGTCCGCAAAGATACCGTATCTTCGCCTTCCGGAACGATGTTAATCGATTCTTTTACAAACCAGCCGTAAATTTCATCAGCAGATGCTGTGAGAGTCTCTGCTTCGCTTAAAGTTACATACTGGCCACGACTTGTCGCCTTCAGAGTATTGCTAGTCCAGCCCCAGGCTGTATGTTGGAACAATTCTCCGTGCTCCGCTATGTCATGCTGTACAGCCAGTCTTCCGTCCTCACCTGTGATTCCAATGGCTTGGCCGTTTGCGGCTGAAGTAAGAATGATCTGATCTGCGCCACTCTCAAAAGTAACGTGTTTACCAGGCAGCTTTTTGCTAACCCCCTGCAGCGGAGTCACTCCATAAGGTAAAGTGCCAGAATACCAGTCTCTAAAGGCTTCATCACCAAGCGGACCAATAATCGCCAATTTGCTCAGACTGCTTTTGTTCAATGGCAATGTACCTTGGTCATTCTTCAACAATACTATCGATTGTTTCGCTGCTTCCAAGGAGAGTGCGGTATGTTTTTTGCTAAGTATAACGGAATCGTCGATTGCTGCGTATGGGTTCCCTTCAGCCGGATCGAACTCTCCCAGACGGAAACGAACTCTGAAAGTGTTGGCAAGCGCACGATCCAAATCTTCCTCTGCTAAGAGGCCTTGGTCTAGTGCTTCGTGAAGAACCTTGATTGTCTCTGCGGTTTCTTCTGTTACGCTGTCAATTCCATTTTTGATAGATTCAGCCATCGATTGTGCAAAAGATTCATAATACTTGTGATCCTTCACAATCCCAAAAAGATCGCCGGCATCGCTTACGATAAAGCCATCCATTTCCCATTCGCCTTTGACCACATCCATTACTGCCGGATGAAGAATAACAGGTACGCCATTCACCGAGTTATAAGCGGTCATCATGGACTGTGCGCCACCTTCTTGAAAAGCAGGCTTAAACGCTTCCAGATAATACTCCCGCATATTTCTCGGATCAATACTCGCGGAGCAGTTCCCGCGTTCAATCTCATTATTGTTGCCGAGGAAATGCTTCAGCGTTGCTACCGCTTTCAAATAGACCGGGTGATCACCCTGGATTCCCTTCACAAGTGAGGTGCTGAGGCGTCCGGTCAACTCTGGATCTTCGCCGTAAGCTTCCTCGGTTCTTCCCCAACGCGGGTCACGTTCCATATCCACCGTTGGCGCCCATAACGTCAGACCGTTCACCGTTGGATTCTTTTTGTAAAAGGCTCTAGCTTCATCTCCGATGGCCGAACCAATCTCCTTCAGCAGCTCTGGATTCCAAGTACAAGCCAATCCGCTCGGCTGAGGAAAAGAAGTTGCTTTTCCAAGCCAAGAAATCCCGTGCGCCGCTTCCGTACCATGCTTGTAGGCCCCAACACCCAAACGCTCTATGGCAGCTTGATACTGAGGCATCAGGCTTACTTTTTCATCAAGTGTTAGTCTGGAGATCAGATCCTGCACTCGCTCATTTAAAGGTAAATCAATCTGTTGAAATGGATATTTAGCTATATCTGTTCCCATCAAAATCGCTCCTTCGTCTCTTGTTGATAGCGGTTTCATTCATTCTCGAGGACAATCCTTCGAAAAAACACCCATACGTCCTATCCATCTAATCATAGAAGATTCCCCTCCTCCGCAACACCTTAACAATCTAAATAGAAATCAGGTCATAATTAGAGATTTAGGGGGGGATGATGTGAGTGTGAGTGCATGGGTTTGCTCATTATTCGCTCCATCTCAACAATCTACGGGATTTATACCGTTCATTTGCCCAATTCCCGCTCCACGCACACAATCTACGGGATTTATACCGTTCATTTGCTCACTTCTCGCTCCACGCCCACACTCTACGGGATTTTTACCGTTCATTTGCTCAATTATCGCTGCACGCCCACACTCTACGGGATTTTTACCGTTCATTTGCTCAATTCTCGCTGCACGCCTCCAATCTACGGGATTTATACCGTTCATTTGCCCTATTCTCGCTCCACGCCCGCAATCTACGGGATTTATACCGTTCATTTGCCCTATTCTCGCTCCACGCCCGCAATCTACGGGATTTATACCGTTCATTTGCTCACTTCTCGCTCCACGCCTCCAATCTACGGGATTTATACCGCACATTTGCTCGATTCCCGCTCCCCACCCACAATCTGCGGGATTTATACCGTTCATTTGCTCAATTCTCGCTCCACGCCTCCAATCTGCGGGATTTATACCGTTCATTTGCTCGATTCCCGCTGCACGCCTCCAATCTACGGGATTTATACCGTTTATTCACCACAGCTGAATATCGTTAAGTGAATGTACATATTCATAGCGACAAACCCTCCCACTCACCTGGGAAACTATCGGCTTAAACTTACCTTTCTCACAAAGTGACCTCATACATTTCCTAACTGTACGCAGATCAATGCCAAGCTCTCTCACCAAATCAACAGGCCGAATGTCCCCGTTCGAACGCACCGCAATTTGCAAAATATCACGCTCCAGTCGACTAAACGCCTCCTTCTCTTCTGTCCTTAAAGCGAGGTACGGCATCAGTAATGATCTCAACAAAAAAATAGTATTCTCAGGACTCGCTTCCAGATCATCATATGGTATCGCCACTACCCGATAACCCGCGATTTGTAGATAAGTCTCTCGATTCAATTCCTGCCGATAACGCGTCCGATCTGTGTTTTGCACATGTGGGCCGTAACCTTTTACCTCAAAAGCAAACTTAACCTGCCCAGGCTTCCACGCATAATCAACAAAATAAGGCCATCCCCGCCAATCCAACACTTCATATTCAGGATGAAGATCATTAAAATGACCCATCATTGGCCACCAGACCTTCTCCGCAAACATTCGCTCACCATGCCCATGTCCCCGCTCCAATCTCCCCCGTCTTTCTCCCGTTCTTCGACTAATATGATCTTCCACCCACTTACGATGTTCTTCCGTAAACCCCATAACGTTCTCCTCCTCCTTGGCATAAAAAAATCCCGCACCCAATTATGGATGCGGGACGTACTTCGTCCTATTACTCAGAAGTATAGTATTCGCCTTCTTATGCTGTCAATGACACTCTACATTCAACGATAGCACTCGAGATAAATTTGCTTACCTATTAAAAAATCACATTGGTTAAAGTATATTGCATTAAAGTAAGTTCAGCTAGAGTCAGATCACTACAGTGAGTTCAGCTAGAGTCAGATCACTACAGTAAGTCCAGTTAGAGTTAGATCACTGCTGTAAGTTCAGCTTGAGTTAGATCACTACAGTAAGTTCAGCTTGAGTTAGATCACTACAGTAGTCCAGCTACAGTTAGATCACTATAGTTAGTTCAGCTAGAGTTAGTTCATTACAAGGTTCAGTTACAGTTAGATCACTACAGTTCAGTTAGAATTAACTCAGCAAGAGCAATCTTGGTTAAGTAAACTACATTTGAGTTAGACGACTAGATTTAGCTCAATATAGGTAGGTTTTGTATAGTAGGTTCAGTTAAAGTAATCTCGGTTTGACTAAGTTCCGCTAGAATAATATTATTCGTCCTACCTTTTTGAAATTGTCCGAAATCGTCTCCCATTCTCCACTATTCACTGGCTATCGACCTGTGCTTTTTCTATTTAATTGTATTTCATGCAACTATTTAACTCTTATCCCCCTAAAAGTCCATTTAGTTGTACTTTCTACAACTAAAAAGGGAAACATTAGGTAGTTAAGCGTAAATGATCAAATTTAGATGTACAAAGTGCAGTTAACTGTTACTTTTCCTAAAACTACTGAAGTTTAACTGCACAAAATGCAATTAAAACTGAGTTCGAGATGAGGCTGACTGGATTGCGACTTAGTTACATTGACTTAGCAGCCTAGCTACAACATTGCGACTTAGCTACATTGATTTAGCGGCCTAGCTACAACATCGTGACTTAGCTACATTGATTTAGCGGCCTAGCTACAACATCGTGACTTAGCTACATTGACTTAGCGGCCTAGCTACAACATTGCGACTTAGTTACATTGACTTAGCGGGCCTAGCTACAACATCGCGACTTAGCTACATTGACTTAGCGGCCTAGCTACAACATCGCGACTTAGCTACATTGATATAGCGACCTAGCCACAACATCGCGACTTAGCAACATTAATTTATTGATCTAGCTACAACATCATAACTTAGCAACATTAATATAGCGGCTCAACTAGAGTGACATATTGCTCCCTCTTCACTGCCTTCCCTCACCTAGCAAATGTGCAGGCCGAGCGCCTTGCCCATAGGCATCAAAAGAGATCATTCCATCGTCACCCTGACTTCGACACCCCAGCTTCAACCCGAGACGGGAAATCAATGACCTTAAATCCATTATCCATTATCCTTCACAACAACCTTTCACAGAAATGTCGGAGAGCGTTCTTTTGTTCCCTAACAAATCACCATTTACCGCATATAGCTTACGAAATCCCTGCTTATAAAGAATTCGCGCGGCTTTATTTCTTTTGTAGTAACTTCCTGCAAGAATTAGAACCGAGTCGCCCGGAGATAGACAGTGCTGCCAGACATAGGGTAATCGCCCCAGCGAAATATTTATCGAACCACGGATACTGTCCTTCTGGTAATCAACGGCATCCCTGACATCGAGCATTTTCATAGCCAATGATTGATCCGCTAATTCGCGAACCTCACGGACTTCTATATAAGTAAGTGAACGAACAGGCCAAGCATAACGCAAAAACCTCACAATACTAAAGACAATTAAAATACTCAGTAGGATCCGAACCATCATGCTCATATCATTACTCCCGCACCAAAAAATCATCCGTCCAAGCGCCTAATCCACCCGTCATGTTCACAACGTTATACCCCTTTTCACTCAGCAGCTCACAAGCCAGTCCACTACGGCCACCACTTAAGCACATCACAATTATCTCGCCATGAGAATCCAGTTCATCTGTGCGCATCAATAGCTGTCCAAGCGGAATATGTTTAGCACCCATTACATGTCCCTCCACCCATTCGGCGGGTTCGCGTATATCCAACATGGTAAGAGTTTCGCCATTCTTCAAGCGTTCCGCCACTTGCTGTGGGGTAATTTCCTTTGAAATTTCAAAAGACATCGAGCATCTCTCCTTCACCTTTATAAAAATAACTTGATTTTCATATCACTATATCATAATATTACGATATAAGGATATTGTAAAGCGAGGTGTTCGTTACCATGGACAAAAATTTCAAAGCCTATAACCAAACCGCCGAAACCTTAAAGGCTATAGCTCATCCCGTGCGCTTGTGCATCATTAAAGGACTTCTGGAAAAGGGCAGCTGCAACGTGAGCTTCATGCAGGACTGCCTCGATCTTCCACAATCTACGGTGTCCCAGCATTTACAGAAGCTTAGATCACTAGGCATCGTTGAAACCGAACGTAATGGGCTGGAGATTAACTATTCTGTTAAAGACGAAAAAATCAAACATCTGATTCAGTTATTTTTAGGGGAGGAATAAGTCATCATGAGTAAAAAAGTATTAATTGTTGGCGGTGTTGCAGGAGGCGCGTCAGCAGCCGCTCGACTTCGGAGATTAGATGAAGATGCGCATATTGTAATGTTTGAGCGTGATCCGTACATTTCTTTTGCCAATTGTGGACTTCCTTATTATATCGGCGGGTCCATTCAGGACCGCTCCAAGCTGCTGGTGCAGACACCGGAGGCGATGCACAAACGTTTTAACATCGATGTTCGGATTCAAAGTGAAGTAGTGTCTATCGACCCTGTGAACAAAAAAGTGCGAGTAGAAAGCATAGAAAAAGGCTCCTATGAAGAGAGTTATGATGCGCTTATTTTATCGCCAGGTGCTAAACCGATTCGTCCGAATCTGCCCGGTATCGAGAGTTCCCAAATACACATGTTGCGTAACATTCCCGACACTGACAAAGTCAAAGCTAAAGTCGCTGCGGAAGGCACACGTTCGGCCGTGGTGATCGGTGGTGGATTTATCGGTGTGGAAATGGCTGAGAATCTTAGAGAAGCTGGTCTGGAAGTTTCCTTAATTGAAGCAGGACCACAAATATTAGCTCCATTCGATACTGAAATGTCTTCTATTTTGGCAAAAGAACTTGACGAGCATGGCGTTAATCTTATTTTTTCCGATATGGTCCAAGGGTTTGCTGAGGTGGGAGAACAAATACAGGTGCAATTAGCAAGTGGCACTGTACTGCAAAGTGATATGGTTCTGCTGGCTATCGGCGTTTCTCCGGATACCTCTTTTCTGAAGGACAGTGGCTTAGAATTCGGTCCCCGTGGCCATATTTTAGTCAATGAGCGGATGGAGACCAATCTGGATCAAGTGTTCGCTGTAGGTGACGCGGTTGAGGTGGTTGATTTCGTAAACGGAACAAAAACTGCCATTCCATTAGCTGGTCCTGCCAATAAGCAAGGGCGGATTGCTGCGGACAACGTCAGTGGTCTCGGCACAACTTACAAAGGATCACAAGGGACTTCTATTATTAAGGTTTTTGGAGTCACAGGTGCTTCTACCGGAAATAACGAAAAAACATTACAACGTTTGGGTCTGCCGTATCACGTGATTTATATACATCCAAGCTCACACGCAACCTATTATCCGGGGGCAACCCCGATATCTATGAAGCTGATTTTTGATCCAAAAGGTACGGTGCTAGGAGCACAAGCTGTAGGTTACAGTGGTGTAGACAAACGTATCGACGATATCGCTACAGTTATTCGTTTTAGAGGTACGGTCACTGATTTGACGGAGTTGGAGCTATCTTATGCCCCTCCTTATTCTTCCGCTAAAGATCCGGTGAATATGGCTGGCTTTGCTGCTGAAAATATTTTGCATGGTTTGACTACGGTATTCGTCCCTAAGGATTTAGAAGGTCGTGACAAAAACAATACCATTTTAGTTGACGTACGTTCGGAAATCGAACATGCTAATGGTCATATTGAAGGGTCTATTAACATCCCTGTGGATGATCTGCGTAGTCGGCTAAGCGAGCTTGACTCTAGTAAAGAAATTTGGGTGTATTGCCAAGTTGGACTCAGAGGCTACACCGCTTCCCGGATTTTACAGCAAAAAGGTTACCGTGTGAACAATCTGACCGGCGGTTATAAAACCTATCAGATGATCCAATTTACGCCTAAAAAAAAAGATAACTTGACGCCAAACGTTGGTACACCAGCAGCCAGTAAAGAAATCGCAGCAACGGGAGCAATGACGGAGACTGAGACTGAAACTGGGATTGGAACTGGGACAGAGACTGGAACTGGCACAGTTACACCAACCGTTAACGCTGCAGCTTTCACAGCACCTGATTCCGTGCTTGATGCCTGCGGACTGTGCTGCCCAGGGCCGCTGATCCAAGTTAAAATGAGCATGGACCCGCTCTTGGACGGGCAAGTCCTGAAGGTCACTGCTTCCGATCCCGGATTTTATGAGGATATCAAGGCTTGGGCTCGTATGTCCAACAATACGCTTTTGCAGCTCACAAAGCTGCCTACTGGCATGATCGAAGCTTATCTGCGCAAAGGAGTTATCGGGACTTCAGCATCAGCACCAACCGGAGCAGGCGCACAAGTAATTCAAACTAGCAATGCAAGCACAATGGTTGTTTTTAGCGGGGATTTGGATAGAGCGATCGCTTCCTTCATCATTGCCAACGGAGCAGCATCCAGCGGCAAAAAAGTCACAATGTTCTTTACCTTCTGGGGCCTCAATATTATCCGCAAGGATGAGAAGGTGCCTGTGAACAAAAACTTTATCGGAAAAATGTTCGGTGCCATGATGCCACGCGGCAGCCGGAAGCTGACGCTTTCAAATATGAACATGATGGGCATGGGCTCGAAGATGATCCGCTCTCTTATGAAGAGCAAAAATATCTCTTCCTTGGAGGAATTGATTCAGATGGCTATCGACCAAGGTGTGGAAATCGTCGCCTGCCAAATGTCCATGGATCTTATGGGCATCACTCGTGAAGAACTGATTGACGGTGTCGGAATCGGCGGCGTTGGTTATTACCTCGGCCAAGCCGATCAGTCGGGTCATAATCTATTTATCTAAATACCTTAACATCGCAAAGGGACTCCTCTATTTAAATAGAAGAGTCTCTTTCTTATATAAAAATGAACTCACGAGAATCGGTGATATAGATTTGAATAACCAAAATGCAGAAATTGGCTGGATCTGGATACAGAATCTAAAACCTGCTATCCTATTTAATAGGCATTCATCCGAACAACGACCTATTTCAGGTAAAAAAAGGAGATTAAATGAATAACCCGATACATATTCTTGTTGCTGAGGACGACAGCGACATCAACCGATTGCTGTGCAACATTATCAAGAAAAGCGGCTATATTCCCCAACCTGCTTACTCGGGAACGGAGGCACTTCTCTATCTGGAGCAACGTCAATGGAGCATGCTGCTACTGGATCTGATGCTGCCAGGCATGTCGGGTGAGGAACTACTTGAGAAGATTGCCGGGCGGGATGATATGTCGGTAATTATCATTTCTGCCAAGGGTGAGCCCCAGACCAAGGTGTCTGCCCTGCGGGCGGGGGCGGATGATTTCATTACGAAACCCTTCGACGTTGAGGAAGTCTCTGCACGGATCGATTCTCATCTGCGTTTGTATTCGCGGATTACGCAATCGGCTTTGCCTAACGTGCTCCAGCATCAGGGTCTTGTGCTTCATCGAGAGGCGATGTCGATTACGGCAAATGGTGTGGAACTGACGCTCACAGCTCTAGAGTTTGAAATTCTCTCGTTACTTTTGTCAGCCCCCAAAAAGGTGTTTACGAAAGCGAATTTGTATGAAAGAGTCTGGCACGAACCATATTACGGGGACGATAATACGGTCAATGTCCATATGAGCAATTTGCGCAGCAAGCTAACCAAGGCCGCACCAGGAAGCGAATTTATCGAGACGGTATGGGGCATAGGTTATCGGCTCAAGCCTTAAGACATTCTTAAGATTTGGCTTTAGCTCTTCTTATGTTTTCAATTCTATACTTGGTCTATCACGAAAAGGAGGCCAAGACGAGATGTACGAGTATGTATTAAAAACAAATCAGCTATCCAAAAAGTTCAAGGGCCATACAGCGCTGGACAAAGTCAATTTGTCAATCCGTAAAGGCTCTATTTATGGTTTTATTGGACAAAATGGAGCCGGAAAATCAACATTAATCCGGATTGTGACCGGACTTGCTTTTCCGACTCAGGGGACGATCGAGCTGTTCGGAGCCAGTGAAGAGCAAGCCCTGATCCAGGCTCGTAAGCGAATCGGCTCGATTATCGAGAGTCCCGCTTTATTCCCCCATATGACTGCGAGTGAAAATTTAGAAGCAAACCGGATTCTACGTGGTATTCCCGGCAAAGATTGTGTTCCTAGAATGCTAGAGCAAGTTGGACTGCAGGGCGCCGGAAAGAAGAAAGCCAAAAATTTCTCACTTGGAATGAAGCAGCGGTTAGGTCTTGCCATCGCCTTACTGGGAGATCCCGAATTTCTGATTCTGGACGAGCCAACTAATGGGTTGGATCCGATGGGTGTCGTCGAAATGCGCGAACTGCTCAAGCGACTAAACCGTGAGCTAGGCATTACGATAATGATCTCAAGTCATATTCTAAGTGAGCTGCATTTAATGGCAAGTCATTATGGCATTATTCATCACGGTCAGTTGCTTGAACAACTCACTGCGGAGGAATTAAACGAGAAATGTCAGCAGTATTTATTTATCAAAGTGGATGATCCGGGCAAGGCAACAGCCGTCATTCAGAACGAGCTGGGTACGGCCGATTTCGAAGTGATGCAGGATGGAACCATCAAGTTGTATAGCCGTATTGAGCAGCCAGGCAAAGTATCAACTGCTTTATTCTCTGCTGGCCTCGAGATCGAGAAGTTTATGCCTATGGGTGAAGACTTGGAAAGTTATTTTACAAAGCGGATTGGGGGGAACCCAAATGTATAATCTGATCAGAGTGGAGTTTTTCAAGCTCCGTAAGAATAGATCATTTTGGACTTTTCTATTGGCACTTTCCGTTCTCTCGCTTGCTTACCCATTGCTATATTATTTTGATCATCGCTCCAATGGGGAACCTCAGATCACCGGCGCTGAATTTCTGACTACCTTTATTTCAAGCAATGCCTACATTATTAAATTCGGCGTAGCCATTCTGGCTGGATTCTTTATCTCTAACGAATATTCCACAGGGGTCATGAAGACGATCGCCTCTTCGGGCAACACCAGAGGGCGGCTGTTCGCAGCAAAACTAATCGTATTCGCAGTTGGAGCCATGGCGATTTCGCTCGTCTTTCCTATTGTCAGCACAGTCGAAGTCACGCTGCTTTCGGGCTTCGGTCATCTGCCGGAAGGAAGCACTACACTTTTCATACCGCGAGCTCTCGGGCTAACGTTATTGTACACGGCTGGTTACGCAGCCATCGGGGCGCTGTTCACCGTAATCCTAACCGACAGCGGAAAAACTATCGGCTTCTCAATGATTTTCTTCCTTATGATCGATACGGTTTTGGCTAGTATAGGTTCGAAGATCTCTTTCTTTAGTAATTTGTACGATTATTCCATCTTCAAACGGGTGAGCGATATCGGTAAGCCCAGTATCGACAGCGGAGATTGGCCAGCGCTTCTACTCGTGCCGTTGTTGACAATAGCCGTTTCCGGGGTACTCGGTATTCTCGTATTCCACCGAAAAGAGATCAAATAACAAATGGGGGGTGCAGGAGAGTGTTGCTTATTCTGACAATCATATTGTTTGCGGCAGGAGCTCTCCTGCTTTTCCGTTTCTTAATGTTAAGGCGAGAACTAGGGCGGATAACAGAGCAATTGCATACCTACAACGAGCGAGCATCCGGTAAAAAAATTGATGTGGCTCTATTCGACCAGAAGCTTGAGGCGCTTGCGGGACAAATCAATCGTCAATCTGATTTAATCGTCGAAGCGGAAGCCCAGCGAAAACGTGTCGAACAAGAATTCCGTCAGGCTGTGGCGAATATTTCACATGATATCCGTACACCCCTCACCTCCATCTTCGGTTATATTCAACTGTTGGAGGATGAGTCAATTACCCCTGATGAAAAACTTGAATATGTTGCCATCGTTAAAAATCGGACGAAACGGCTGCAGGCGCTGCTGAATGATTTTTTTGAGCTTTCCTTGATCGAATCGCTAGATTATCCTCTACATACGGAAAAGCTTGGGATGAGGGCTCTACTCTCGGAAATACTGGTCGGATTTTACGATTCTTTCAACGAACGCAATATTACACCGGATATACGGCTACCTGAGGAAAATGTATCCGTATACGCCGATGAATCCGCTGTGCGGAGAGTTGTCGAAAATTTACTTGTCAATACGGTCAAACATGCGACCGGGTATGTAGAAATCCATTTCGAACGACAGCAGGAAACAGCTGACTTAACAATAGTAAACGATGCGAAGGAACTAGTCGGAAGCGATATTAACCTCTTATTTGACCGATTCTATACCGCAGACCGTACCCGATCTTCTCAAGCTTCCGGGCTGGGTCTCTCCATCGCCAAAAGTCTAATGAATAAAATGGGTGGCACGCTGACAGCCGAACTGGAGGGTGAGAAGCTGATAATGACCTGCCGTTGGAAACTAGGCGATGCTGGCATTAGCTTAGCTACTTAATTCATTTTATAGTTGGTCTAGACTAACCATTGTTCTAACCCGTTTATGGAAGGTAGCTCATTCCCGATAGCCAATGGCCTGCAGGTTTTTCCGGACTTCTTCGAACTGATCTCCCACCCGTTCAGGTTCATGGTTCTGAACAAAACTTTATCGAGAAATTATTCAATAAAATGGTCTCTGAATTTACGAAGCAACCTCCCGGCTATGAATTCTATTTAAAAACACTTATGTTTGAGCTGCTTATTTATATTTATCGCCACCAGGAAGCTCGTGCCTTGTTAATCAATACTGCCTTTAAAGTAGCCAAGATAGCTGAAAATGTTGGATTTGATAATATGACTCACTTTGGTCGGGTATTTAAGGTAATCACCGGGCTTTCTCCACTAAAATACCGCCAGACTTATAAGATAGAAAGTCCATGATGTATCTACGAAAAAGGAGCAGCTGCAATCATTTTTATTAAAATATCTAAACCAAAAAGACTCCTCTATTTATATAGAAGAGTCTTTTTTTTGTTACGACAGGCTAACGGATTATGTTTAAAATCTAACTCAGCAAGTTTAGGCTTGCTTCTTCAAGCGAGGGTATAAGAAATTTATGATCGATTGGTGATGACATCACGATCAGAATCGTGTAAGTACCGTATTTGTCACATTGATTTCCGAACTCCTCGAGGGCTCGTGTAGAGTTGGTTACTACCTTCAATAAGTAGTTGTGTTCCCCACTTATACGGTAACATTCGACGACATCAGGACTTGAGCGGCAGAAATCAAGGAATGCATTACAATCCCTAGAATGAAATAACATGTAGGCAGCTGCTTGTTTCCCAATCTTTTCAGGAGAAATTATGGTGCGATATTCGCTGATGATGCCTTTTTCCTCCATACGCCTAACTCTCTCCGTAACCGCAGGTTGCGATAAACCGACACATTTCCCCAGCTCTGTCATAGAAATTCTTGCTTGATTTTGAAGATGGAAAAGAATTTGCTTATCAACATGGTCCATCAAAATCGCCTCCTTTAAATTTAAGGTTTTCTATATTAACTAGATTGTAATTAACCGTTATAAAGCTAATTTAGCTTAGTTGCCTTATGTAATCAAGATAACTTGTTATATATAATAACCCTACAATAGTAAAGTGTTCTTGACTTTAACTATTCCGAAGGGATGAAGACCGTTGAGTATATTGGATTCAAATAAAATAATTACAGAATGTTTATCAGGTCGCATCGATAGAGTAATCGATCGAACCCTCGCTGACAAGCGCTTGGTCGGTGCTGTCATTAAAGTGGCGATAGATGGGGAACTGGTTTATAGCCGTGCTGCCGGTTTTGCCGACCGCGAGCTAGGCCGACTTATGCGAGAAGATGCCTTATTCCGGCTCGCTTCAGTTACTAAACCTATCGTTTCAACGGCAGCCCTAGTATTAGTTGCGCAAGGTCGTCTACAACTGGACGACCGCGTTGATCGTTGGCTTCCAGAGTTTCAGCCGCGTTTGCAGAATGGCGAGTTCGCTTTCTTGACGATTCGTCATTTGATGACGCACACCGCGGGCCTGTCTTACCGATTTTTCCAAGAAGAGAAGGGTTCCTATCAGTCAGCAGGGGTATCAGATGGTATGGATCAGTCCGGCATCACATTGGAAGAGAACCTGCGCCGTCTTGCCTCTGTCCCCCTCCTTTATACGCCAGGTACCGAGTGGAAATATTCCATCGCGACAGATGTGCTGGGAGCAGTAATTGCAAAGGTCACAAAAACACCGCTCAGTGAGGCTGTACATTCACTCGTGACCAAGCCGCTTGGCATGAGCGACACGGGTTTTATTGCAGTCGATCGAGAACGGCTGGCCACTTCCTATGCCAATGATACTCCAGAGCCACGGCCCTTACTTGATCCCGACAGTATTGCCTTTGTGGAGGGAACGGCTGGGTTCCTGCTTGCCCCTAGCCGAGCACTTGACACTACTGCCTATCCTTCTGGAGGAGCTGGCATGGTCGGCAGCGCCGGAGATTTTTTGCAACTGCTGGAAACATTACGTAAGGGCGGAGCGCCGCTGCTACCGGAGTCACTGGTTCACGATATGACGACCAACCAGATCGGTGATCTGCCAATGGCCTTCTGGCCAGGACGAGGCTTTGGCCTAGGCATCACGGTACTAAAGGATCCTGTCGCCGCAGACACTCCAGAATCTCCGGGTACTTGGCGCATGGGTGGTACTTATGGTCATTCGTGGTTCGTAGATCCCAAGCAACGCCTCAGTGTCGTCGCTTTCACTAATACCGCATTGGAAGGCATGTCGGGTCAGTTTACTGTAGATCTTTGTGATGCCATTTATGATAGACGTAATAAATAGAGCATGAACACAAGAAGCCTGGGTCCGGAATGAACCAGCCTAGGCTCTCTGTCCAGTAGACCCTATTCGTCGTCTATATCATTGAGTTTGCTAAAATTATATAAGAGAGGGGCTTCTCTATGAGCCAAAACACATCTTCTGCCACACAAAGTGCCTCCAGCACTCCCTCTTCTGAACGTCTGCCATGGGCTGGATTACTCGCCTTAGCTATGACGGGGTTTATCTGTATTCTTACCGAAACGATTCCGGCAGGCTTGTTGCTCCAAATAGGTGAGGGGCTTGGTGTCTCCGAGGCCCTTGCCGGTCAACTTGTCACTTTGTATGCTCTTGGTTCCCTGTTGGCCGCGATTCCCTTAACTACCGTGACGCGTGGATGGCGGCGGCGACCACTGCTACTAATGTGCATCCTTGGTTTTCTCATATTCAACACCGTCACCACTTTTTCTTCCAATTATATACTTACGCTAACAGCTCGGTTCTTCGCCGGCGTATCCGCTGGAGTCTTATGGGGCATGATAGCAGGTTACGCCCGGCGCATGGTGCCGGAGTCACTCAAGGGACGAGCAATGGCGGTAGCGATGGTTGGCACACCTCTCGCTCTGGCACTCGGTGTCCCTGCTGGAACCCTTCTTGGCACCCTTGTAGGCTGGCGCTCTATCTTCGGGTTCATGTCGCTATTAGCTCTCATGCTGATCGCTTGGGTATTTTGGAAGCTACCGGACTATCCAGGAGAAGCCCCTGAAAAACGGCTCCCTCTCTACAAGGTTTTTGTTATTCCGGGGGTACGGCCGGTATTGTTTGTCGTTCTGGTATGGGTACTAGCACACAACATCTTGTATACCTATATTGCCCCCTATCTTACTCAGGCCGGGCTAACCCAGCGGGTTGACTTGGTGTTGCTTGTTTTCGGCATTACAGCGCTTGTTGGCATCTGGGTCATCGGTATTTTGATCGACCGCAAACTGCGTCCATTGGTTCTGATCAGCCTAGCTGCTTTTGCCTTGTCATCCATTGTACTAGGCATTAGTAGCAGCCAGCCCATAGTGATCTATTTAGTGGTTGGTGTATGGGGGTTGACGTTCGGAGGAGCAGCTACTTTGCTACAGACAGCCGTTGCCGAAACCGCTGGCGAAAGTGCAGATGTGGCCCAATCGATGCTGGTGACGGCATGGAACCTAGCTATTGGCGGTGGCGGAGTGATAGGCGGAATTCTTATTGAAACACTTGGTGTCCGCTCCTTCCCGTGGGTAATGTTTATACTATTGATTCTTGCGCTGCTAGTAGCGTGGCGCGCTAAAGATTACGGATTTCCTTCAAGGAAACGTTGAGGCACACCTATCGAGTTAATGGGTAAGTGTCCAGACAAGAAATTTACACAAATAAGGCCAGTGGTGCATATTAGATAGGACTAATATGTGCCACTGGCTTACTTCTACTTAGTAGCCAATGTATTAAATTCTTGCAGATCCTTGGCTAAATCTTCTTCCGTGTATTTCCCTTGGCCGAAACCGATCATTGCCCGCAGCGGCATATATTTCATCATCGCCATGTACATTTCCGGGTTATCGTCCA
Source organism: Paenibacillus sp. FSL H7-0943 (assembly GCF_037963265.1). Lineage (NCBI taxonomy): Bacteria > Bacillati > Bacillota > Bacilli > Caryophanales > Paenibacillaceae > Paenibacillus > Paenibacillus sp. FSL H7-0943. The sequence continues at coordinate 1,699,302 of NZ_CP150148.1, read as the reverse complement.
TCGCACCTTCTAAGCCAAAAACACTGCTGAATTTCTTCACTTTTTCCGCTGTCCGTGGATTATCCAGCAAATCACCAATAGTACTATTCCGATGATAACGCATCGTAAGCGGATTGGTCGATTCCACTCCGATACAAGTTGTCAGACGAATATCCCGCGATGATGAGCCAATAGCAATTTCAAAATTTCCACTTTCCACATGCCAATCACCAATGTTAACGTTGTAATAAGCAAAGGAGCGTTTATCTAACTCAAAGGTTACCTCCTGCTCTTCTTCAGGCTGAAGCTCTAGCTTCTGGAAGCCTTTTAGTTCCTTCAGTGGACGGATCACGCTGCTCTCCACATCACTAACATAGAGCTGAACGATTTCTTTTCCTGCGCGAGTGCCCGTATTTTTAACGGTAGCCTTAACCTGAACAGTCTCGGTGTCCTTTATGCTGCTCTTGGAAATTGTTAAATGACTATATTGAAACTCTGTGTAGCTGAGACCAAAGCCGAAAGGAAACAGCGGTTTTATCTCTTTTTTATCATAATAACGATAACCTACGAACAAACCTTCCTTATACTCTACCTTATCCCCTTCCCCCGGGAAATTAAGAAAGGATGGATTGTCGCTCAGCTTCATGGGGAACGTCTCTGCCAGTTTACCGCTTGGGCTGACCTCTCCAAACAGTAAATCTGCTACGGCACCCCCAAACGCCTGCCCACCTAGATAACCCTCAAGGACTCCTTTTGTTTTATCAATCCAAGGCATCTCTACAGGTGAGCCATTACTGAGTACAACAACGATATTACTCTGCACCTCAGCTACCACATCGATCAGCGCTTTATGGCTCTCTGGAAGAGACAAGTGGCTGCGATCATAACCCTCTGACTCATAATTATCCGGCAGTCCAAGGAACAACACCGCTACATCACCTTTTGCCGCTGTTTCTCGTGCCTCTTGCAGCAAAACCTCATTAATCTCATCATGCTCCAGTTCATATCCTTGGGCATATAGCAGCTCAGCAGACCCCGCAAGACCTCTCATCTCTTCAAAAGCATCATCCAATTGAGTTGGATTCACATGCGAGCTTCCCCCACCTTGATAACGCGGATTTTTAGCAAATTCCCCAATGATCGCAATAGTACCTTGTTTAGATAAGGGTAGAACTTCCTCCTCATTTCTAAGAAGCACCATGCTTTCCCGCGCCACTTTCCGTGCCAGTTGGTGATGCTCTTCAGCATTAAATGAAGTATTATCTTTACGATTGTCTACCGCCTTAAAAATAAAAGTGAGCAGCCGCTCCACCGCAAGGTCTAACGTTTCTTCAGCTAGTTCCCCACCTTGCACCGCTGCGACAATCTTGGCATCGCCAAGTCCTCCCGTTGACGGCATTTCCAGCTCCAGCCCTGCTTGCAGCGCCTTCACTCGCTCATTGACCGCACCCCAATCCGAAACTACAAATCCTTCGAAACCCCATTCATCTCTAAGAATCCGCGTTAGAAGCGTTTCACTCTCAGAAGCGTATTCACCGTTAACCCGGTTGTAAGAACACATTACGCTCCAAGGTTGACTGTTCTTAACTGCACCTTCAAAGCTAGCCAGATAAATCTCCCGCAGCGTCCGTTCATCAATAACCGCATCTACCGACATTCTCCGGTGTTCCTGATTATTGGCGGCAAAATGCTTAAGCGAGGTTCCTACTCCTTCGCTTTGCACACCTTTGATATGGTTCCCCCCCATCTCGGCAGAAAGATACGGGTCTTCCGAGAAATATTCAAAGTTACGACCGTTCAGTGGAGAGCGTTTAATATTCGTCCCCGGTCCCAACAGAACAGCAACGTTTTCTGCCTGGCACTCCTTACCAAGCGCCTTCCCCACTCGCTCAATTAGTTCCCGATCCCACGAAGAAGCCAACCCTGCTGCTGAAGGAAAACAAGTTGCGGGAACACTGTTATGAAGCCCGAGGTGATCGGCACTCTCTTTTTGCTTGCGTAAACCATGGGGTCCGTCCGTTACCATCAAAGAAGGGATTCCGAGTCGTTCAATCCCCTTGGTATGCCAGAAATCAAGCCCTGAACAGAGTCCCGCTTTCTCCTCAAGGGTCAATTGTGATATGAGTTCATGAATTTTGGTTTTCATAAAAATGCCTCCTCTGAATGTATACTATCCCCATTTTAATATACTTCATGCTTGATTTATGGCATTATTATTGTGTTTTTGGTATTCTTGTTAGGTGAGGAGGTCATAACATGTTAGATCATTTGGAGGATAAGGAAAGAGTCCAATATATCTGTAAAGTGATGTATGAGTCACAGCAAATTCCCGTGTTCCTGCTCGACGCCACTCGGGAAATTGAATTTGCTATGCCTTCCTCCTTCGAGTGCGCCCCTTGGGTTCATAACCTTAATGAGCCACTTTCTGAAATTACTAAATCTTTTAACCGTGAAAACAACTCTAATGGCAATGGACGGACTTCTACCATACCCATCGTTCGTACCACAAATTTTCTAGAGAATTACATCATTCTCCATTTACCCTCAGACAACAGTAACGAGGGAAGCATTGTGATTGGCCCTTCATTGTATGCTCAACCTACGGAGGATAGTGTGGTAAGTCTGATGCGTGATCATGAAGTTCCGCTTAAGTTTCAGGAGCAATGGCTTAACTATTACCGCAGCCTGACCGTGTTAAATAAAATGAGACTATACCATACCGCTATGCTGCTATACTCGCTCGTTACTGGAAAAACCTTGACCCTTAGCGAACTACTGCTGGACTCCCGCATTCTTGCCTATAAACAACTGCCCTCAGGCAGTTTGGATTTGGATATTTCTTATCGCCGTGAGAATACGTGGCTGCACCACGAGCCCATGCTAGAAAAAAATCTCTTTCACTATGTCAAAAAAGGCAATAAAACTGAGCTGCTACGCGTTCAAGCTTCGTTCTCCGAAGAGAGTTACGGGCTTCTCTCTAAAAGGAGCCAATTACGTAACAAAAAGAATCTGGCAATCTCATGTATTACACTCGCTACACGTGCAGCTATAGATGGAGGGCTGTACTGGGAAATTTCTTATACCCTAAGCGACTTTCATATCCAGCATATCGAAGAACTAAAAGATATTCCCGCTGTAGATCATGCCGTTCTTAATGCCCTTTGCGATTTCGCAGACCATGTCAAAGAGAGCCGGATGGCGAAACTGTCGCGCACCGTGGCTCTCTGTCAGAACTATATTTTCAATCACCTATATGAGGAACTTTCCTTAGATAGACTGGCTGAGGTTGCAGGATTAAATAGAAGTTATCTCTCCCTATTATTTAAGAAGGAGACCGGCATCACCATCAGCGATTTTATTCAATTGGAGCGGATTGAAGAGGCAAAACGACTAATAGAAGTACCAGAGATAAGCTTATCGGACATCGCCTCACGCCTACATTTTAATGATCAGAGCTACTTTACCAAAGTGTTTAAGAAATATACCGGAATCACCCCTAAACAATTTAGAACAAACAGGGAAAACACACTTTAAGAAAAGTAGACACAACAAAAATTCTAAATGGATATGAAAATAGCAGCCGACATCACAGCTCTGTGATTGCTGCAAGAACAGTATTGTTGAAGTAATCAACATACATATTTTTAAATGGCTTCTGGTGATCCAGTTCTACGGATAAATGAACCGTCACTGTCTGATAAATCGGATCCACGCAGAGGAAAGGACCTGCCGCCCCCCAGTGTGAATAGGCATCTGCAGAGAGCAGATCTCCGCCGTCACGCTTCGTGCCATTAATCGCCCATCCGTACCCCCAGTACGCTTCAGGGAAAACTTCGTCTCTATATTGTGAGGATACGCCCGGAATTTGATTGCGGGTCATTTCTTTTACTGTTACCGGACTAAGCAATCGTACTCCGTTATAAATTCCGCCGTTAAGGAACATCTGGCCAAAAACAGCCAAATCCATAGCCGTTGAGTAAGCGCCGCCCCCCGCAGATACAGAATTCAAATTGTATTCGCTGTCTACCCATTCCGCGCATGCTGCCTCAGGGGCACGTCTAACTACTCTGTTCCGCACTTCCATTGGCACACGATAATATGTATTTTCCATTCCAAGCGGTTTAAAAATGGTTTCCTTTACGAATACATCATAAGCTTGTCCACTAACTCGCCGTATAATTTCACCCAACAGCTCATAACCATATCCACAGTAAGACATCACAGTACCTGGCTCGTGGCTTAGTGGTGCATCATAACCGCCATTAACCTCAATTCCAGAGGTATGTGTCAACAAATGATGTACGCATACTTTTGTTTTGTTCTCCCCTGTAAATTCGGGGATGTAATCAGAAACCGGCCTATTTAGGCCCACTTTCCCTTGTTCCACTAACATCATAATAGCGGTTGCAGTAAATAGTTTTGTGATGGAACAGAGTGGAAATATAGCATCCGCTGTTAAATCTGCTGCGTCTGCTTCAGGTCCGAATTTTCCATTCGCTTGATGGACCAGCAGCGTCCCCTTTCTCGCAGCAACAATAACTTGCGCAGGTGTGATATTGTCTTCAACCATTTGTGCGGCGGCTGTACGAATACGCTCCACACCAAAAGCCGAGACACCCGCCTGTTCTAAAGAATTAAATACTAACCCTCTCATCGGTAGCCCTCCAATATGATTCATTTAATACATATATAAACTATTATACAAATATATTAAATAATCCTGCTAGCTTACTATTATCCTGTGACTGAATTGTTGAGTTTCTATTAACTATTTGCTAAAAAAACTAAAGCTGAACCCGGTTTCTCCCGAAAATCAGCTTCAGCTTAGTTTTCACTAAATTACCGCTACCTTAAAAGCATCTACATTAAATGTTGTCCCGTTGATGGATAATGTGGCATTGTAATAACCCCGATCACCATTTGTTTTGCATTTATATTCCCCAGAACATCCGCATACGAAAAATTTAGTTTTGTTGTAACCGGGATATATATTACTAAGCTTTCGGTAAAACAGATGTCCATGATGCGTAAAAATAGCTAACACCTTATCTCTCACTTTTGTAGGAATGGATGAAAAAAACTTATTCGTCTCCGATGCGCTTAATACATGGGTTGGGTCCACCGTAATCCCACTTACTTTGAGAGGCCAATGAAAATCTATAATATAATAAAAACTATCATCTAAATTTCTCAACAAATTTATACTACCCGGAGTAAACCGTCCAAGCGCACAATTAAGCCATACATACTTGACCTTCCCCTGCGTACCCGGAAAATTCATTTGACCTTCAACAGCACCTAAATATTGTGTGAATAAGGACTGTGTGCTTGCCTCCCAATTTCCTATAGATGCTTTATAAGGAATACTCCCAAGCGTGCTTGTTACCGTATCCTTGAAGTCCTTGTAGTAAGCATTCGCATTATTTCCATGATTAGCTCCCGCTTGCGTATTATCTCCTCCAAAAATAACAAATCTCTTATTCCCGTTATTCACAGCTTTAGGCAAAAGATTACTAAAAATGCTTGAGCTGTTTCCATACCCCACATGACTATCACCAATAACCGCAAAGTTAATGATTTGCGCTTTTGCTTTAAGAATTAAACTACGTTTAGGCTGCAGTCTGGAGGCAGGTCTTCTTTTCCTACTAGGTTTCACCTGTCTTTTCATCTTAGATTCACCTCTTTTAAAATGGATGAAGGATCATAGTAGTATTTATATTCGCTTGACCTTAGGGACTCTTGGACCAATGGATTCATCTAGGAGATTAGTTTCTCTTCTACTTTGTGGTCATTTATGCGGCTTGTCCCAAACGAGAGATGTTATAATTAGTCCCATAGAAGTGAAGAATATAATACCATTCATAGAATTATAGGTAACGGAGGCTTAAGATTTGAATAACGTAGTCCCAGAATGGGCGGAGTCCCATTTCCCTTTATATACCGCTGATAGTATTCAGTCGATGTATGGAACCTCAAATCTGCCAAGACTTCAGATTCATGAGCATTCAACCGTCCTACTAGCTATTGCTGCTGGTAAGGGTATGCTTGAGGTCAATCATCAGACTTATGAGCTAATGGAAGGCATTGTCGTCCTTCTCCCCGAGAATACTTACGCCTCTCTAATTACAAATCGCCAGCAGCCGCTTCATGCTTATAAGCTTTCAATCCGGATTCAAGAACAGACACGAGCACTGCCCTCCAGTGCTATGACGCGGACAAGCCAACTGACATCCAATTCAAATATGCTGTTGTTTCCTCATGAACCAGCCATTGTATCTAATATGAAGGAATTGTATCTTCACCGGTTGCCAGATCGTGAAATACGTCATGTGCAGAACCAGATCCTGTTCCATCAGATCCTTCTTCAATTGCTGGAGCAGCAGGAAACAAGATTTGAAGTGAGTGAGCAGCCCTCAATGGAACGCAGTATCACATACTTAGAGAATCACTTCAGTGAAAAAATATCACGTGAGCAATTAGCTGCAATTGCGGGTGTGAGCGGTTCACATTATTCAACGCTATTTAAACAATTTACGGGCTTTACCCCTAATGAATATCTGTCCAGGTTGAGAGTTCACAGAGCGAAGGAACTACTGCTTAATAGTTCAAGCACACTAAGAGAAATTGCTTTAAAGGTGGGCTACAAGGATGAGTTCTATCTTAGTCGGCGCTTTAAGCAGCAGACCGGCGCATCTCCTTCAGGCTATAATCTTATCCCTTTCCAACGTGTAGCGGTGATGCTCACTCCCTATGCCAGTCATTTGCTGCTGCTTGGCCTGGAACCTGCAGTTACCATTTCAGAGAGCAGCGAGTATTTAAATCTTTCTGACCAGGAACCACCACAGTCTATGAAATTCATCCATACGAACAGCTCGGCTGAGCAGATAAAAGCGTTATTACTGGAAGCAAACATTGAATTGCTTATTGCAGCCACACAACATCTGGAAGAATTCGGCTTGAACGCTGAGCAGCTGCGGGCGGTCGCTCCTATTGTTGAAATCTCTTGGCAGGAACTAGGATGGAAAGACCACTTGCGCTTGATCGGCCGTGCCATTCACCGTAGCGAACGTGCTGAGCAGTGGCTGGACGATTTTGAACAAGAGGAGCTGGAAGCTCGGGCCGTGGTGCAGCAAAGCGCGGTGGCTAACGAGATTGTAACCCTTCTGGTCATTAAACCAGATGGACTATTAGTATACGGGGCAAGAAATGTTGGGTATGTGATCTATCAATCGCTAGGTCTCAAGGCTCCTGCCTTGATTGAGGATCAAATAAATAAACTCGGCGACCAGTTTCATTCCCTTGTGATTGACGTCTCTGAGCTGGAGGCTTATGCCGGTGACCGATTGTTAGTCACTGTATTTCCAGACGCAAAAGGCTCCACTGCACACAGTGAAGAAATCTTCCACTCCTCTTATTGGAACCAGCTTTCTGCTGTACAGAACAAGAAGATCCATCTGCTTAATCTGGATGAATGGGTGCCTTATAATCCAGTTTCCATTCGTTTGCAGCTTGGACGTGCGGTTGCATTATTCGAAGGCCAATAATAGTCCAAGTCTTTTTTCCAACAAAAAGGCATGGTTAGGCACATAAGTGATCCCTATAATGATTACAAATGCGAATGATTCTCATAATCAATCTATGGCGCAGCCTGGGATTCATTAAATAATGGAATTATTCACGGAAACATAGTCATTAAAAGGGGAGAATTATTTAAATGAGAAAGATATTTATTCCGTTTGTACTTATTTTAGGGCTTACCCTTAGTGCTTGTGGGGGAAATCAGGCGAAGAATGAGGTTAGTCCTACAAACAGCCCATCCTCGGCTCCTGCTGCGGAGTCAGAAAGTGCGACTTTTACTTATGAATCGGAAAATGGACCTGTTGAAGTTCCGACACATCCTCAGCGTGTCGTTGTCCTCACTCGATTTTTAACAGGTAATGTTATGGCTCTAGGTGTACCTGTTGTAGGCGTAGATGAAATGTCCAAAACCAATCCGCGCTTTGAAGAGCAATTGAAAGATGTAGAAGCTGTAAGTGATGAAAGTCTGGAGAAGATCATTGAGCTGCAGCCGGATCTGATTATCGGTCTCTCCGATATTAAGAACATCGATAAATTCAAGCAAATCGCACCAACGGTTACTTATACTTATAATAAAGTTGATTACTTAACCCAACAGCTGGAAGTCGGCAAATTGGTGAACAAAGAAAAAGAAGCCCAAGCTTGGGTAGATGACTTTAGTGCCCGCACCAAAAAAGCGGGTGAGGAAATCAGAGCGAAGATCGGCGAGGATGCAACTGTCTCTGTCATTGAAACCTTCAATAAGCAATTGTATGTATACGGGTATAACTTTGGCCGCGGAACTGAACTCCTCTATGGGGACTTCAAGCTCGATATGCCGGAGACAGTAAAGGAAGGCACCAAAACAGATGGTTACGTGGCCCTCTCAACAGAAGTGCTGAAGGATTATCTAGGCGATTACGTTATTTTTAGTAAAAATGCGGATGAAGATAATTCCTTCCAGGATACAGAAATCTACAAGAGCATCCCTGCTGTCAAAAATAATCATGTTTACGAAGCTGATGCCAAAGCATTCTATTTTAACGATCCGCTTAGCTTAGAATATCAACTGGAATTCTTTGAAAAAAGCTTTCTAGGAAAATAATAAAGATGACTACGAAGCAAACTTCCATTCCATTCTTTTATAAGCTGCTTGGTAGCGTGCTGGTAATGGTTATTTGCCTCGTGATCGCGATGTTATTCGGGGCTAAAGAAACCACCCTCCATGATCTGTGGCTTGCCATCACTTCAAGTTCAACGGCAGACAATGTCCTCATTCTCCGTGAGATCAGGCTGCCGCGTGAACTGGCCGCCATGCTGATCGGCGCCGCCTTTGCCGTATCCGGTGCTATTATGCAAGGCGTTACGCGCAATCCGTTAGCCGATCCCGGCCTGCTGGGGTTAACTTCAGGAGCTAATATGGCACTGGCGCTTACCTTCGTATTTATGCCGGGGCTGAACTATTTTGGCACCATGATTGCTTGCTTCTTCGGCGCTGCTCTGGGAGCCGTTCTGGTTCTTATTCTCGGCTCCGTACGCCAAGGTGGCTTGTCTCCGATCCGTATCGTACTCGCTGGTGCTGCGGTATCTGCATTCCTATATGCTATCGCAAGTGGTGTCAGCATTGCCTTCAAGATATCCAAAGATGTATCCATGTGGACTGCCGGTGGGCTTATCGGCGCAACTTGGGGCCAGCTTCAGGCCATTGCACCTGTGATCCTCATCGGGATCGTGGTGGCATTAATATTTTCTAACCAGCTGACTATTCTTAGCTTGAGTGACGAGGTAGCGATCGGATTAGGACAAAACCTTGTTTTGGTTAAAGGGATTCTGTTCACGCTCATTATTCTGCTGACTGGCGCATCGGTCGCTCTAATTGGGGACATGGCTTTTGTAGGGCTAATGATTCCGCATATTGTCCGCAAAATAGTCGGCACCGACTACCGCTATATTCTGCCGATTTCAGTATTCACTGGGGCATCCTTCATGCTACTTGCAGATACCATTGGACGTACAATCCATGCCCCTTATGAAACGCCGATAGTTGCTGTCGTGGCTATGCTAGGACTGCCTTTCTTTTTGTTCGTTGTTCGTAAAGGAGGTCAAACACTCTCATGATTTCCTCTGCTCCAGTACGAAAACAACGTCTTATCCTGTGGGTATGCACCGGACTGATCCTGCTTACGGCTATTGCCAGTATGGGAATCGGCTACTCTTCCCTGTCTTTTGACAGGCTGCTTCCCGTTCTCTTCGGTCATGGAACCTTTAAAGAGGACTTTGTATTATTTTCTGTGAGACTGCCACGTATTCTAATTACGCTACTGGCAGGAATGGCCTTGGCCTTATCTGGGTCGATTCTGCAAAGTGTTACCCGAAACGATCTAGCAGACCCCGGTCTTATTGGGATTAACTCCGGGGCAGGTGTGGCTGTCGCTGTATTTTTTCTCTATTTCCCGGTTAGCGTTGGAACCTTCATTTATGCGTTGCCGCTGGTTGCTTTTATAGGGGCTATAATTACGGCAGCATTAATTTATCTTTTTTCATATAGTCGGACTAGAGGGCTTGATCCTATTCGGCTAGTTTTGGTCGGGGTTGGATTTTCCCTAGCGCTGTCGGGAGTTATGATCGTAATCATTTCATCCGCAGATCGTGCCAAAGTTGATTTTATCGCAAAATGGATTGCCGGGAATATTTGGGGTACAGATTGGCCCTTCATCTGGGCTTTACTGCCTTGGTTATTGCTGCTAGTTCCCTTTACCCTGTACAAATCGCTGCGACTCAATCTGCTCAGTCTAAGTGAGGTATCAGCCATTGGTGTCGGTCTGAATCTGGAGCGCGAACGTATCGTCCTGATTCTTGTCGCCGTCGCAGCTGCCGCCTCCGCGGTATCCGTAACAGGTGGAATCGCTTTTATCGGATTGATGGCACCACATATTGCGAAATCGTTGGTCGGTCCGCGCAATCAGATGTTTATTCCCGTCGCAGTATTGCTGGGTGGCTGGTTGCTTCTGATCGCGGACACCGTTGGCCGCAATCTCGTCTCCCCTGATGGCATCCCGGCTGGGATCATGGTAGCGTTGATCGGCGTACCTTATTTCGCTTATTTATTGATTAAGAAATAAATAAGCATATAGAAAATCAAAAAGAGGTAACTCAGAAGCCATAAATGGCTATTGAGTTACCTCTTTTAGTTAGAACACTCATTATTAAATCTTCATATCCTTACCCGTATAGTCTACAAACATGAATTGACCTTCCGGTGTAGTCCGCTTCTCGATCAAGTCCATGATGCCCTCAGCACTTTGGGTTGGATTCGTTGGCGCCTCTGCCCCGCCCATATCCGTATGCATCCAGCCGGGATGTACGCCGAGTACTTGTACCCTGCGTTCTTTTAAATATACATGCAGCTGCTGTGAGAACATATTAAGTGCCGTTTTGGAGATGGAATAAGGATAGTCTCCGGAATAAGCATTAGAAATGCTGCCTGCTTCCGACGATATGTTGATGATCGAAAGCTCGGGTTCAGTGAGTAGCGGCAAGAAATGCTTAACCACTCGCATCGGTCCATAAAGATTAATATCCATCGTGGTAAGCATATCTTGGAAATCCAGCTCTTCAATCTGTGTGTCCCTTGCAGTCAGTACGGCCGCATTATTGATAATAGCACCAAGCGTCCGGCCTTGTCCTTGCAGATTTGCAGCAAGTGCCGCGATTCCTTCTTCATCCGTCACGTCCAGCTGGGCCACAGTCAGCTTCTCCCCGTAGGTCGCAGCGAGCTGAGATAGTGCTGTTTGTTCCTGATCGGAACGGCGAACCCCGGCAATGACTCCATGTCCCCGCTTCAATGCCTCAGCCGCCAGCTCATAACCTAGTCCACGTCCGGCACCAGTAATTAGAATATTCACTATACATCCTCTCCTTTATCTTTATCTTTATCTTTATCTTTATCTTTATCTTTATCTTTATCGTTCTCCAGCAGCTCCACAATCACCTTTAACTCCTTGAACGTATCCATATAAGCATAACGCCCCCCGGTATACTCGCCCTTTTGCTGGAGTGGGAACCCTTTGCCTTCGAGCAGCATAATCTTCTCCTTCATTCCTTCAACCACAAAAGCAATATGATGAGGTCCCTCACCATGTTCATTCAAATAATCACGCCATGTACTGGGCTGCTGGTCTGGCTCAATCAGTTCAAGCTGCAGGGAGCCCATATCAAAAAAAGCCAACTTCCCCCGCGCCACCGTCGCCTCGCCATTATACCGAGTCTGCGCCTGATCTTCTGTATCTGTAACGATAATTCGCGGCTTTTCCAGTCCAAAAAACTCCGCATAAGCCGTGCTTACCTTTTCAACATCATTCACCAAAATTCCAATCTGCGTAACAAAATGATTCCCCAGCCATCCTGGCATGTACCCTACCTCCCATTTGTCTGACAAATCCACCATACCGATTCTTTGAAAAGGCTGTCAAGCCCGAAAAGAAATCGCTCCGGGCCAATGAAAATTATCCAGAGAAAGCTCAGCCGACTTCGGCACTATCAAAGGCATTTTTGCCTCTCTTTTCTCCAAATCGCACACTTTCGGCGCTATCAAAGGCATTTTTGCTTCTCTTTCCTCCAAATCGCACACTTTCAGCGCTATCAAGGGCATTTTTGCCTCTCTTTCCTCCAAACCGCACACTTTCGGCGCTATCAAAGGCATTTTTATCTCTCTTTTCTCCAAATCGCACACTTTCGGCGCTATCAAAGGCATTTTTGCCTCTCTTTCCTCCAAATCGCACACTTTCGGCGCTATCAAGGGCATTTTTGCCTCTCTTTTCTCCAAACCGCACACTTTCGGCGCTATCATGGGCATTTTTGCCTCTCTTTTCTCCAAATAGCACACTTTCGGCGTTATCAAAGGCTTTGTGGCCTCTCTTTTCTCCAAATCGCACACTTTCGGCGTTATCAAAGGCTTTGTGGCCTCTCCCGATGCCGCAACTGGTTAAGAATACTCGGTAAGTAATATTACTTTTTGTTTCGGTTAATCACCAATTCGGTTATAGAATGAAAAGTTTAAATTAACAAAAGGGGTGAGGAACGATGGACCATAGAAAAAGATCACGCCTGATGCAGCAGTTTATTTTTGTCGGGCCAACTTCCTTGTTTTTCTTTATTATTGTGCTGATTCCTTTCTTTTTGGGACTCTATTATTCATTTACCAGCTGGAACGGAATCTCGCGGCATGTCGAGTGGACCGGACTACGGAACTATCTACATATTTTCACCAAGGATCCTTCCTTTCTTAATTCATTCTGGTTCACGGCGAAGTTCACTTTCTTCGGTCTAGTGCTGACCAATCTGCTTGGCTTCGCACTCGCTTATGTGCTGACGCGCAAACTGTTCACACGTAATGTCCTGAGAACTGTATTTTTTGTACCGCATGTGATTGGCGGACTTTTGCTCGGGTTTATTTGGCAGTTTATTTTTGTCAGAGGATTCTCCTCTATCGGGCAGGCCACCGGCTGGTCCTTCTTTAATCTTCCCTGGCTAGGCACCGGAGGAACAGCATTCTGGGCGATTGTTATCGTATTTGTCTGGCAAAATACGGGATATCTGATGGTGATCTACATCTCTGCTATCAACAATGTTCCCCAAAGCCTAATTGAAGCGTCCAAAGTGGATGGAGCCGGACGTTTTCAGGCCTTGCGCCATGTCACTCTTCCACTGGTCATGCCTGCTGTAACTGTCTGTCTATTTCTATCTATCTCCTGGTCCTTTAAGCTGTTTGACCTCAACCTGTCGCTGACCAAAGGTGGACCCTTTAAAGCTACCGAATCTGTAGCCTTGAATATTTACAATGAAGCCTATACCATCAGCCGGTTCGGAATGGGCTCGGCTAAAGCGATGGTTTTCTTCGTCATCGTGGCCGTGATCTCCCTACTACAGGTTAGAGCAACCAAGAAAAGAGAGGTGGAGCTGTAATGGAGACTACCGCCAAGAAATTTAATGTCCCCCTTCTTCTCATCGAAGTGATTGTAATCCTGCTGGGACTTCTATTTTTAGTGCCCTTTTACTTTTTACTGGCTAACTCAGTGAAAAGCTATAGTGAAATACTTTCTGACTCTGCTGCGCTGCCTTCCGCACTCCAGTGGAGCAACTACGCGGAAGCTTGGAAAGCTACCAATTTCCCTCGCGCCTTCCTGAACTCTTTTATCATCACGGTGATTAGTAATATTCTGCTAGCGTTCCTCTGCTCTATGTGCGCTTACAAAATGGTCCGCAACAACAGCTTGTATAACCGTGTGCTCTATATTGCATTAGTAGCCGCCATGGTTATCCCATTTCAATCTATCATGATCCCGCTGGTGCAGGTCGTCAGCGGTTTGGGCGTCATGGATTCAACCGCCGGTTTGATTTTAGCATATCTTGGGTTTGGCGCCCCGATGACTGTTTTTCTATTCCACGGCTTCGTTAAATCGGTACCTCTCGATATCGAGGAGGCCTCAAGAGTAGATGGCAGCAGTCCTTATGGTACCTTTTTCCGGATTGTACTTCCGCTTATGCAGCCGATTATCGTCACCGTCATCATACTGAATACCCTGTGGATCTGGAATGATTACTTGATGCCATCGCTTATTCTGCAGGATCCGGTGCTTCGCACCATCCCTATTGCCACTTATAGCTTTTTCGGACAATATACGAAGCAGTGGGATTTGGCGCTTCCAGGACTTGTACTCGGGATTACGCCGGTGGTCATCTTTTTCCTAGTGATGCAAAAATATATTATTGAAGGCATTGCCCAGGGCTCCGTGAAGGGCTAATGATACATGTTGCTTTCAGCCAGAGAGGATGAATAAATATGAGAACAAAACGTGGAATTCTCCTCGCATGCTCCCTGCTGCTGGCTGCCCTGACAGCCGGTTGCGGACGCAGCAGCGACAATGCAGATGGAGTCAAAACCGTACACATCTACCAGTTCAAGGTTGAAATATCTGAAGCGCTGGCTTCGCTCAAGACCGAATTCGAGAAAGAACATCCCGATATTAAGCTTGAGGTGCAAAGCGTGGGTGGCGGGACTGATTATGGCGCCTCGCTGCGTGCCAAATTCTCTTCCGGAGATGAACCGGATATTTTTACCATCGGCGGCAACAATGAACGTGATATGTGGCTGGAATATCTGGAGGATCTGAGCGGCGAAGCTTGGGCCAAGGATGTAAAGCCACTCGCAGCAGAACAAATGACTATAGACGGCAAGCTGTATGGGATGCCGATGAATCTGGAAGGATACGGCTTCATCTATAATAAGGACCTGTTTAAGAAAGCAGGCATCACCGAGAAACCCTTAACTCTAACCGCTCTGCGCGAAGCCTCCGAGAAGTTAAAAGCGGCAGGCATCACCCCTTTTGCGAATGGTTACCAAGAATGGTTCGTGCTTGGCAATCATAATGTAAACGTGCCTTTCGCCCAGCAACCTGATCCAGAGGCATTCATCGCCGGACTTACAGACGGTTCCAAAACCTTCGCCGGAGACCCTATTTTCTCCAAGTGGATCGATCTACTTGACCTTACTGTTGAGTACGGCAATAAGAACCCGCTCTCAACCGACTATAATACACAAGTCACTATGCTAGCGAGCGGAGAAGCTGCGATGATGCAGCAGGGTAACTGGACACAAGGACAGATCGACGGCATCGATCCCAATCTAAACCTTGGCATCCTGCCCATGCCCATTGACGACACTCCCGAAGACAACGACAAGCTTTATGTAGGTGTACCCAGCAATTGGGTTATCAATAAAAACTCTCCCGTTAAGGAGGAGGCCAAGGTCTTCCTGAATTGGCTTGTCACCTCCGAGACCGGAAAAAAATATATCACTAAGGAATTCCAATTCATCCCTGCGCTCGACAACATTAAGGGAACCGAAGAAGATCTTGGAGCACTAGGTGCTGAGGTGCTGGCTTATACCGATAAAGATCAAGCGCTGACCTGGAACTGGACCCGCCTGCCGAACGGGATGCCACAGGAATTATCCAGCAGCATTCAAGGGTATCTCGGCGGCAAGCTGACCAAAGAAGGGATGTTGAAGGAATTCCAAATCAACTGGGATAATCTCAGTGTGCAGTGATTTACCTGCTCTAAACACGGGCAAACATCCGCGCAACGATGCGTGGCTGTTTGCCCGTGTTCATTTAAATCCTCTCCGTTCATTAGTCGGAACCCGTTGCTAGTTGGCACGCAGCATGCTAATTTGTCTGGCAAGATACACAGGCGTATAGGGCATGTCATCTCGGAGCCAAGAAATAACCGTGCCAATTAGAGCTGCTGAACCGTACCAAACGGCAATGTCCTTTTGTATCGGTACCTTTGAATGATCAACGGCCCCCTCCTTTTTCTTCTGGTGTGCAGAAATGATTTCCGCCATCAACTTAAACAGGCGATCTGTAAAAATCGGGCTTCGTTTCGATGTGAGTATGACTTTGTAGAATTTTGCATTTTCCGCAATATGCTTAAGCAGACTCTCTAATATCCTCAGATTCTCTTCATCAACCGATTCATCATGGTTGCCATCGTTGTTCACCACTTGTAGAATGTCCTCCACCATCTCATCCGCCATCTTTTCTAACATATCCGGGAGATCCCGATAGTGCAGATAAAAAGTAACACGATTGATTTTAGCCCGCTCTGCAATACGGTTTACGGATATTTTCTCAATATCCATTTCCTCAAGCAATTCAATTACAGCATCTCTAAGCAATTGACGTGTCCGAAGTACCCGGGGATCTGTACGTTGCGTTGTGTTATTCATCTTCTACTCTCCAATCTTTTACTTTCATATTGTAAGCTACATATTTTAGATAATTGTTGTTTTTTAAAAAGAAAAAACTACATTTTCACAAAGAATGTAAACTACTTTACATTTTTTCGCAAATTGTTGCTTGATTACATGAAAATTTCATTTATAATCTAATTCATGCATTGTAAACTATACAACACACTGTAAATTTAGTCCATGATCGACGAGTTGAAAGGATGGAGTGGAGTGAGTACAAAGAGAGAAGTAACAAGCAGTTCCGTGAAAAAGGGCCCCATCTTATTCATTATGATTTTGGGCGCCTTTCTTGCGACACTGAATCAAACGGTAATGAGCGTTGCCGTTCCGGAGTTAATGCATGATTTTAATATCTCGGCGGCTACAGCTCAGTGGCTGACAACGGGGTATATGCTGGTTAATGGTGTTCTAATTCCAATTACAGCTTATCTAATGCAACGGTTTACGACGCGGGAGCTTTTTCAAGCTTCTATGTTTATATTTTTGGCTGGAACGATCGTATCGGCCGTCGCGACAAACTTCCCTGTTCTGTTGACCGGGCGTATGATTCAGGCAGCTGGTGCCGGGATTATTATGCCACTGCTCACGAATGTCATCTTGACCCTGTTCCCTCCTGAAAAGAGAGGGGCTGCCATGGGGATGGTAGGGTTAGCCATCATTTTCGCACCTGCGATTGGACCTACTCTGGCTGGATATATTTTGGAACATTATTCTTGGGAGACAATGTTTTATGGCATGATTCCTTTGACCGTCATTGTAATCATATGCGGATTTATTTATTTAAAAAATGTATCGGAACGCATCTTTCCCAAGTTGGACATTGTTAGCGTAACTCTTTCTACCATCGGTTTTGGAACCTTGCTGTATGGCTTCAGCCGCGCTGCCAGTGCGGGTTGGTCGAGCGCAGAAGTGTTATTGTCTTTAGCAGCAGGTGTGCTTTCCCTTGGCTTGTTTACTTGGAGACAGTTGGCTTCCCAAAATCCACTACTTGATCTCCGGGCCTTTAAATACAATATGTTCTCCTTAACAACTGTCATCAGTATCGCAGTTACAATCGTGATGTATGCGGATATGATGCTGCTACCTTTGTACCTGCAGAATGCCCGCGGTTTTACAGCGATGGAGTCCGGCTTATTGCTGCTTCCTGGTGCACTCGTAATGGGATTGTTGATGCCGGTAACCGGCAAGCTGTTCGACCGGTTCGGAGCAAAATGGCTCGCTATTATCGGTCTTCTGATTACAATTGCAACGACTCTAAGCTTTGTAAATTTAACAGACTCAACCAGCTACATGTATCTGGTATACATGTCAACAGGCCGCCGGATCGGGATGGCTTTGCTCCTCATGCCTATACAAACTCTGGGTCTAAATCAACTCCCCGCCAAGCTTAGTGCGCATGGTACAGCGATTTCGAATACCATTCGACAAGTAGCTGGCGCCGTTGGGACTTCCCTGCTCGTCACCGTAATGACAAGCCGTACTACAACGCATATGAAGGATATGCTGGCCTCTGGCAGTACACAGAACGGAACACAGGAACATATGATTATGGAAGCATCCATTCAAGGGATCAATGATTCCTATCTAGTGATTGTGGGAATTGGTATCCTCGGTCTGCTGCTATCTTTCTTTATTAAACGTGTTGGGCAAGCGCCTGACCCTGAGCAAGAACCCAAGGTGAAGCTCAAAAAAATCATTGCCAAAGAAGCTTGATATATAGAAGTTATCAGCACTGTGTAAGCCTCATAAAAAAAGAGATCAACGATGAATAACATCGTTGATCTCTTTTTCTGCTAACTTGCATAACTATTTCAGTTTAAAATAGATGGATCTTTTGTCGGACTCAAGCTTACTATCGTTTCTATAAAGAATAAGGGTGTTCTCCTTGCCTTTGATTATTGGCAGAACAACTTTACCCGAAGCTTCAAAAGAACCCGGTTTACTTGGGGTGACTTCAGGAAAATCAGCCAACAGCTTTTCGATATTTTCTCCGAGGGATCCCTCAAAATAATCACTAGAGCCACCAATATAGTATTGTCCACTGGATGTTTCTACCCCCCAAATGGTAGGTGTAAAACTTGAAAGGAACTTCCGCCCTTGGTCCTCACTACCTTTTACAAGAGTGGCGTTTTTCACCTTAAGCGTTACATCAAGCAGGACATAATCTACAGCTACATCGGGATCAGTGACATGTTCCTCAAACCCAAGAGCATGTAATTGTCCGAGAGTAGTCGACGTAACCTTATTGATAGTGAAAGTATATTGAGCAGATGTTGAATCACCCTTAGGGCTATAATTGTTATCAAGGTCCGTATAAGTAAAAGAAGTACCCAACTTCACTGCATCTGCAAACGAAGCGCCGCTGTTACTGGAAGTCGTAGCGGAAGATGATGCAGCAGGCTTTGGTGTTGCTTGCGGAGTGGGCTCGGTTGCAGGCGGAGTAGATACGGTTGCAGGCTTCGCAGTAGCTTGTGCAACAGTATTGTCCTTATCCGGGACAACGGATGTAGATGTTCCGCCGTTCGCCGATGTGATCACAACAGCTTGACGACTGTTATCCCATTTCACGGTTGCCCCCAGTGCTTCAGATACAGCCTTGGCGGATACATAGCTATGTCCCTCATAGATAATTGGGTACATTGTTCCTTCACTACTTGACAGGTTCACTTTCTGATTATCCACTTCAATGCTGATGGCCGCATTCTGATATGCAGAAATCTTCTTCAATGTCGTGTCTGCATAAGCGACTGCACCCACAGCCAACAGCATTGAGCTAACTGTAATAATTGACATGACTTTTTTGCTTGTTACCTTTAGCATCTTACACTCTTCTTTCATGTTTATGTATATGAATCTCGAAAATTATATCACTTTATATCGAATTTTGTAAATATTGGAATGATAGGATATTCGTTCTTTATTTGTGAATACTTAAAAAAGACACATTTCCATTGCCCAACGCCACATTTCACTTCTAATCTCCTAAATAGCATGAATACTATAAATCTTTATACTCAAATCAAAAAGCAGCCCTGGGGGCTGCCTTGATCAAATGTATTAGTAAGTCTCTTAGAATCATTCTACGCCGAAGCTTCAATGATCTGTCCTGCCAAAGCAATCAAATCCTCCTTGGTCAGATGTCCACCGGTTTCCCGAATAATATAATTGACACGGGTCTTTGGATTCATCCATGCAACTGACTTGTACTCCATCTTATCAATAGGTGTGTATACCACCTCTTGGCCACTCACTTTTAGCTTCTGCGACTGTGCATTTGCTGGTTCGGATTCAACAGTCGTATCCTTAGGTCCTGCAGGTTCGGCAGCGATGGCAAGAACTCCTCTTTTACCATTTTTCTCTGTGGTCATATTATAGATGATGTTGATAGCCGTACGCTTCTCCTGCAATTTCTTTACATAGATTTTCTTATCGGACGCCTTACCCTCGGCGATCACTTGATAGTATATCTTATCCTGTTCTTTTTTCGTCATATATGGAGAAACAATTGCCCTGAAAAAATTGTAGCCTTCCGGAGGCTCTTGCAATTGCAGTGGCATGAAGGTATTGCCGGCAGCATACTTTTCCACATATTCATTATACGTATTAAACGAAAGGGAATAATATGCACCCGCAGTGGGTGATCCCTTAGCATAGGCTTGATATTCCTTGTCATTAATATACACATATCTGATTTCTCCAGGTTTAAGCTCTTCACTTAATGCTTTCTGCTGCAGATCTTTGAGATTTTTGAATTTTTTTTGTTCCTGATCTGTTTTCGCTTTGGCAGCTTCATCGATGCCCTGAGCTATATATTTGACTTCCGCCTTAATGGCGGTTTCTTCCACAGACTGAGCAACAGACTTCTCGGCGTAAGCTTCTCCTTTGAAGCCATAACCTAAACCGAACATTAGGGTCATACTGGTCATGGCAATGAGTGTTTTTCTATTATTCATTAAAATACCTCACCTTCCTGTATATGTAGTACTCTTACATAACACTTACGTTACCGGATTTGTGACATCAAATTTCTATACTTATTTCATCATGTCGGCAGCAATTCGGATAACCTCCTCTTTGGTTAAAGCAGAAGACTCCGGTGCAGCAGTCATATCGTATACTACATTTTGTTCTGGATCCGTCCAGACAAGTCTGTATCTATACCCCAACTTTATTTCAATGTTTGTAGTTTCCGTATAGATCAGTTGGGTTCCGTTAACAAGAATATTCTCTACGTTTGTAGTGTTAGTCCTTAATAAGCTTTCCACCGTTCCGGTCTTTGCCTTGATGTGTTTGGCATTAATTCTTACCATACTCTCTCCTTTTTTGTATCTCATCGACGAATATTCATAATTAATTCTGGCCGTAGGTTCTTTTTTCCACATAACCCGGTAACCGCCTTCCAGCTTTATACCATCAGTCAGGGCAAGCAGTTCATTCTCGTTGACCTCAAAATCAGGTTGTATCCATGCTTGATCAAAAACATACCCTTCTGGCAGATACTCCGGGCGTGGCAAATATGGCGCCTTATACTCCTCTGCTTTGGCTAAATAACTAGAATAATCATTAAATAGCATCGCAGGAATAACTCTGCCAAGCTGAGGACGTTCATCTCCAGCACCTTCCTTTTTTAACACGTAAGAAGCGCCCTCTCCCGGTAGTAATAATTTCTCTACAACTCTATATGCCTCTAAATTTTTTTCACTCAGCAGCTCTTCTTCTTTGGTCGCCACTCTCTGAGGAATTTTTACCTTTGAGGGAACTAACGGATTCTTAGATACTTCAATCGTCCCCCCTTCCTTCGTTGCAAGAAGCGGCTCGTATGGCAGCACTTCATATTGAAATTTGGCAGCTTGCCAGGGACTCTCCTTAAACAAGGAATAGCTGCCTCCTACCAAGACAACCAGGATCAGCACCGCTGCCCATCTCCTTACAGGCCTGCTCCACATGCGCTTACGGCATCGTTTGGCATAGGTTGCTGGCTCCACTCTATGCATAATATCTGGGATGTCCCCCTCCTGCTGGTGAGGTACAGGCTTAACAGCAAGGCGACCATTACCTAGCCCGATGGCTTGCATTACAGAATCATGAACATCAACCAGCGGAAGTTTGGCAGAATTATCCCCCTCCTTCAGAAACAACTCTTCGGAAGTCAATTCGTCCTTGCGCATAGTTGTTTCTCCTTTCTTTCAATGACTTCTCTGAGCTTGCACCTTGTCCGCTCGTATCGTTTCCTAACAGTGACCGTACTTTTACCCAGAATTTCACCAATTTCTGCAAATGATTTATCTTCAAAAATGCGTAAAATCAACAGATTACGTTCCTCCACGCTAAGCTTTGCCAGGGCAGAGGCCACGGATTCACTGAACAACTGATTTTCCACCATTTGTTCAGCGCTTTTAGTGGTTACATCCTGTCTGAGTAATTTTCGCAGCTGATTTTGAAATTTCTTCCGGCGCAATTGATTCAGGCAATGATTATAGGAAACCCTGTAGAGCCACGAGTTAAAACTTACCTGAGACTCAAAATGGCCGATGTTCTGGTAAGCCTTAATAAATATGTCCTGAACCGCATCCTCAGCTTCTTCCTTATTGTTCAACAAGCGAAAGCAGTAGAGGTAGATCCGTTGTTGGTAGAGTCTGATAATATCTGAAAAAAGGTAGACTTCTCCCGCTTGTACCCGCTTTATCTTCTCTTCAATAGAGTCCACGACTGTCTCCTTTCTACTATCAGTACAGTTATAACACTTGAGCGGTCTGTTTCGTGACATTTTTTTCCGTTTCAGTTTCAACTTAACGGAACATACACACAAAAAAATCGCTGCTCCTCTCCGCAGGGAGGTGAGCAGCGATGCTTAAAACAGAAGAACGCAAGGGATGGTTGCACACGTATTTCCACTCTTCAGACTAAATATGGCCTTGAGTCAATTCAGACTTTTTTTCTCTGCTGCCGGGACTACTACTTCCAGATACGATACAGAATGACTGCCGCTTCTGCACGGGTAAGGTTATCGTTCGGTGCAATTCTATTGTTCTTTCCGTTTACGACTCCGGATTGGATCAACAATGATGCACTGTCTTTTGCGTAGCTGGAAATGCTTGCTTCATCAAGATAAGCAGCAGCTACAACGCCGCTCGCCTTAACTTGCTTACCGGTTGCCGCCAGCGCTCGTGCTGTCAGCACCATCATATCTTGTCTGGAGATATTGCTATTGGGTCTAAACGTATCATCTTTAAAACCTGTAGCAATTCCCAATTCCTTCGCGATGACCAGTTCATCATAATAGTAGTCTGTCTTTTGGACATCGTTGAACATTATTGCACTTTTGCCCGTTCTCTTCAGTTCAAGCGCTCTTACGAGGAGAGTAATGAAATCCGCTCGTTTGATTGAATCTGCAGGTGAAAAGCTGTTCGTGGACGTTCCTTTAATGATATCGCGAGCCGCCATAACGTCTACAGCTTGTTTTGCCCAAGACAGATTCTGCAGATCTCCGAAGTCTTTCTTTACGAAGGTTACTGCATAAGTGCTGAAGTGGGTTGTTTGAAAGACAACCGTTTGGGTTGCAGCATCATATCGACTGCTCGGAACCGGCAGTACGTTGCCTTTGCCATCGATGTACCAAACGACTATAAGCTCGGGAAGGCTTAGCTCCTCCGCTGTCGGCACGTAAGGAATGGCTACCGTTACAGGTGCTTTAGGGTTATTCCAAGGAATAACTTTGTCACCTGCTACTACGCTTAGACCGATAATTGGACGGTTGCCAATCATATTGCGGGTAGCTGCTTCCAAGCTGTCCGTGGTGACTTTACTTATTCGTATAGATACTTGCTCAGCATTGTCTGTTACGTTGGACAGCATATTGCTTGGAATTTGAATTGTGGCATTTTCCGTCTTAAGCCATAGTTCAAAGTTTTCTTTCCCCGTTAGGCTTTGGGTCGGTAATTGTATATCATACCCTTTCGCGTCCGTTTGCTTTGGCACTTCAATGATAATTTGTTTCTTGCCGTTTGCCGCTACAGTAGCCTGCTCAAGCGCTTTTTTCATGTTGTCGCTGGAGATGGTACCTATAGCACGCCCGTTGTCGGACTTTACCTCCAGTTTAATCGTAACAACACCATCTTTGTTTGTAATGGCTCCAGGCTGTGGAGTTGCTACAACATTACCCGAGTTACTGCTACCCGTTGGCGCATTTGTTGGTGCTGGCGTCGCTGTTGGAACAGGTGTCGGGGTTGCCGATGGTTCCGTTGGGTTTGTTGGATCGGTTGGATCGGTTGGATCGGTTGGATCGGTTGGATCGGTTGGGTCAGTTGGATCGGTTGGGCTCGTTGGTGTCGGTGTCGGTGCTGTTGTCGGCGTTGGAGTGGGTTCCGGACCCGTAGATTTACCCTTTAGAGTAAGCACACCATAAACGGATGTGTCCATATACCCAGTTCCACTCGTATCATTCCAAGCCGCGACACTTTGACGTGAGCCCTCTTTAGCATCGTTGATCTGTACATCAAAACCAAGCTTTTTATCGTTGTCCGGAGTGATCCCTTGAAGTGGAATCTTCACTTCAACCGTATAGTTTGTTCCGGAAATCTGGGTTGCCGATTCAAAACCGGCTGCGATACTTAAAGGATTAAATGAAGTCTCGTTGTCAAAATTGATTCTGTACTGGCCGTCATCATCTTGATAGAACGTCGTTTTCCCATTATTTTGGTCCACGAAGATTTCGACCGAATCCTGTTCATGTGCATTCACACTGCTCTTATCAAGCTGTGTATCACTCACCTGGATCAGGACATATAAATTTTGATCATCCCAGAGTGCTTTTGCCACTCCACTCGCTCCTTGCCAAGCGGTTTGATACCGATTGACCGGAATCTCAGCGGTCTGGCTCCAGATCTCGTCAACTGTTCCGTCTATAACAGGTGCAGCAAATTTAGCAGTAGATTGATTAGCTTCTACTGATTCAGGCTCATGCTCTTCAATGAAGGTATCAGGATCGATAACGCCATAGTAAGCCGGCTTGGCTTGCAGATTTTTATCGAATAACAACGGATTGGATGAAGCTCTCCAGCTTGTGTTATCATCCATTCCCCAGAAGGTAACACGTTTGATAGAATTAGCGTGATCCCTGAAGATATTTAACAACTGCGCATATAGATAACCCTGCGCATTAGCAAGCTTTTCAGAGAGCTGATAGTTGGTTCCGGCCTGAATGTCCAGCTCAGTTATGCTTACTTCGACACCCAAGGAAATGAACTTTTCCAAGGAAAGCTTCACATTCTCTGGGTTCGTATTAATGCTGTAGTGCCCCTGCATACCAACACCATCGATAAGCAATTTGCCAGGGTGAGTCAGCGCGTACCTATCATTGATTTCTTTGACCATACTATAGATGGCTTGCGCTTTATTCTGATTATCTTCGTTATAATCGTTGTAATAGAGCTTAATATCCCAATCTGGATGCGCGTCCAGTACTTCTCTTGCCGCCAGGAAGGCTTGCTCTACGTAATCTGCTCCAATGGCACTTTTCCATGGGGCGGATCGCAGCGCTGTTTTCCAATCTGTTGGGTTGGATGGATTATCGCTCATCGCCTCGTTTACAACATCCCAGGAGATCACCTTGTCACCAAAATGCTCCATAACGGTTTGGATATGGGTCTGCAAATTCATAAGAGCTTCATCCCGTCCCAAGGGTATCGTGTTGTTAGCTGCGTCTGTTGTTGTATTCAGCCATGCAGGCGATTGTTGATGCCATACCAATACATGTCCATGCATCTGCATGCCCTCAGCCAGTACTTTATCTACAATTGTATCTGCCGCGGTAAACGTGAAATTACCCTTCGTAGGCTGCAACGCGTCCGGCTTCATGGCATTACCTGCCGTAGCAACATTGTGATGCATTTTCAAAAGCTCAAGTCTGACACCTTCCAGATCCTCAGCGGTTATCGCATTTCCGATCAGAAAATCATTCTGATAAGCATCCTTAATCGGTATAAGATCTTTTTCGATATCTACCGGGCCAGAGCCTACCTTTTCAAAATTAATATCATCAATATAAAAAGAGGCCGTGCTATTACTGGAGCTTTCCACATAAATGGTCAAATACTCACTGCTTACATTGTTATAACGGTAGGATCCCTCAAACTGAATCCAGCCATCGCTTGCACTGATGGTTTTAGGTGCGAGCTGCACATAATTGGCGCTGCTGCCATTGCCAACCTGCGTGGACAGCTGGAGCTGCGAGCTTGCAGGCTGGATCAGCTTGACCCATAACGAAATTTTATATTCGTAGCCTTTGTCCACATACTTCTCCACACGTAATGTCGGCCCATGCCATGTACTGGTTCTTCCCTCAACCTTCAAAGCGTATGAACCATCATCCGTATGATTCGCTTCATTAGTAACCGTAAGCGTTTCTGTACCTGCCCTGCCTTCAAAACCACCTGCTGTTTGATCCTCAAAAGTAACAGTGGTAAAAGGTAAAGCTGGGTCTCTAGGTGTTTCTGGTGTTGGAGTTGGCTCTACGGTAGCCACCTTTTCTGTGACCAATACATCCCCAATGTAGAACGGAACCGTTTTCCCGTCATCGTTGGATTGAACACGCAGTGTCGTATCTTTGTCCGTATCCACGGTAAATTCTTTCGTCAAGGTGACCGCTTTGCCTGCTTCATAATTCACATTTGCCAAAAGAGCGTAGCTGCCTATCGCTTGAAGATAAGCTTGGGCTCCGCTAGGTACTATCACATCAGCGTCTACATACACGGATGCAGTTACCGTATAGGTTTTGCCGTTCTCTAGGCCCATGTCGCTGAATTTAAAATCAGCCGCGTCCCAGTTATTCGCTCTATTGCTTACATATAAAGCTGCCCCGTCAGCATTGCCCGCAAAAACTTTTCCGGTGACAGGGGTTAGGTTAGCGCTGCCTGATTGTGAGGCTAAACCTTTGCCACTCGCAAAAGTTTCGTGATAGATTTCTTTATCCGTTTCCGTCACTGCTTTTTTTGCTGTAATGAGAAGCTCCCCAATGTAGAACGGAACCGTTTTCCCGTCATCGTTGGATTGAACACGCAGTGTTGTATCTTTGTCCGTATCCACGGTAAATTCTTTCGTCAATATGACCGCTTGGCCTGCTTCATAATTCGCATTTGCCAAAAGAGCGTAGCTGCCTATCGCTTGAAGATAAGCTTGGGCACCGCTAGGTACAATCACATCAGCGTCTACATACACGGATGCAGTTACCGTGTAGGTTTTGCCGTTCTCTAGGCCCATGTCGCTGAATTTAAAATCAGCCGCGTCCCAGTTATTCGCTCTGTTGCTTACATATAAAGCTGCGCCGTCAGCATTGCCAGTAAAAACTTTATCATTCACAGGTGTAAGGCTAGCACTGCCTGCTTGAGCTGCAATCCCCTTGCCACTCGCAAAAGTTTCATGATATACCGTTACCCTATCTGATGATACTGTCGTATCCTGCGCCGCAGCTTCAGTAACCGGAGCGATCCAGCTTGTCGGAATAAGCAAGGCAGCTGCGAGTAAGATCGAGATTACTTGTTTAAGCATTCTACTCATTTAATGCATTCCTCCTCTAGTGATTTTCATAAAAATCAGTTAATGACCTACCTTATTAGCACCAGCCCTATATTCCCACGCTAATTTCCTTACCTGCTAAATCCTTAATTTCAACAGTGGTACAATCATCCCGAAGAGCAGTAGAACATCATCACAAATGAATCTTTTTACTTACAGATCCCCTCCTTTTATGTAAACGCTTTCATGTCTACTCACACTATTTTACAGCCTCGCTGCTACGCACTACTACGCTAATATTAAAGGTGTTACCCCCCATAATTATAGGAAAACATAGGTATGATTAAAGATTCTACAAATTTAACCCAAAAAGAAAACCCCACTTACGGACCGTTGAACGTAACGGAAGGTAACGGGGAATTGGTTTGTTAGTTGTTCTGCCGCATAATTAAATGGTCTGTTTGGATAACGCTCCAAAATATTCTACAACTACCTCCCAAAATTCCAAAGCGGCCTGCGAAATGTACCGGCTCCTGTGCCACAATAAAGCTATCTCCCTTTCCAATTCGTGATTCTCTACTTGGAGGTATTGGATATCTTCCCGTGAATTCCGTGCCGTGCTTGGTATGAAAGCTAAACCAATTTCAGCTTCCACAAGAGTGCTAAGCCTTGCGGGCTCATCTCCCTCATACACATATTTAGGCACAAATCCAACTGATTTGCATACAGAGTCTATTAAATCGCGAGTACCATAGCCACTCTTTACCCCGACAAACCACTCATCCCTTAGCTCTATCAAAGATACGCTGCTTCGATTGGCCAGCCGATGCCCCTTTGGAACAGCCACAAGAATTGGATCGATAAAGACGATTTGACATTCGATGTCATCCCCTTTTATTGGAGGTGAGGATAAGCAATAATCAACCTCTCCTCTATTAAGAAGTGTAACCATTTCCTGCGTGGTCAGCATTTGCACATGGTATTGAATATCAGGCCGCTTTTTCCGAAACTCTCGCAGGATATTGGGTAATGTGCTTGCGGTCGTCACCGCTAATTCGAGTGTGCCATGTTCAGGACTGGATAAATCGCTAAGCTCCTGTTTTCCCTGCTCCAATTCAAACAATGCCCTTTCAGCTCGGCGAAGGAACCGGCTTCCGGACTCATTCAGTCGCAGCTTTCTTCCTACCCGATCGAATAAAGGTACCCCCAGATCCTCCTCCAAACGCTGAATCGTTTTGCTCAGTGAAGATTGAGTAACGTGTAGATTTCGTGCAGCTTCAGTCATATGTTCCAACCGAGCTACCGCGAGAAAATATTGCAGTTGCAAAAGTTCCAATTCGCACCTCCGTTCATTCCCTCAAGTCAATGAGATCATAACATAAAATGCGTTGGAATGAATAATCGATTTCAAGTACGATGACATTAATAAG
The DNA here is from genome assembly GCF_037963265.1 of Paenibacillus sp. FSL H7-0943. Taxonomy (NCBI): domain Bacteria; kingdom Bacillati; phylum Bacillota; class Bacilli; order Caryophanales; family Paenibacillaceae; genus Paenibacillus; species Paenibacillus sp. FSL H7-0943. Next base: position 1,671,012 of record NZ_CP150148.1, on the reverse strand, counting down.
CTTTAGGGGGATTTAAAATGAGTGTTCGCAACAGGTGGTTAATGATTTCAGTAGGTCTGGGGATTTTATTGAACCCTTTAAATTCTTCAATGGTGTCTGTGGCTATTCCAAGGCTGCAAAATGTATTCCAGCTTGACTATACAGGTGTTTCCTGGATTATTTTTTCTTTTTACATTGCAAGTAGCATCGCTCAACCTGTCATGGGAAAGGCCAGCGATTTATTCGGCCGGAGGAAAATATTTCTTACCGGGCTTGTCGTATCCTTCATTGCAGGTTTATTAGCTCCTTTCTCCCCAAACTTTGGCTGTCTCATCGTGTTCCGTATTGTGCAAGCCATTGGAACTAGCATGATGGTTGCCGTTGGAATGGCCATTGTGCGGATTCATATTACGGAGAAACAAGCGACCGCACTATCTGTTTTATCCATCTTCCTATCCGGCGCGGCAGCAATTGGTCCCTTTATTGGCGGGGTTATTATTCACTGGTGGGACTGGCCAGCTATCTTTTTCGTCAATATTCCATTCGTGGTGGCTAGCTTTCTATTATCTTGGAGGCATATCCCCAAGGACGAACCGTCAACAACCGTTACCCGGGGAATGTCCCTGCGCAAATGGTTTGATTTGATTGATGCGTCAGGAATCCTGCTCTTCACTGTGGGGCTGATTGCCGTGCTCCTTGGATTGCTTTCAGCAAAATCATCCGGACATATCTCATTAATACATGTCATTACCTGGCTAACAGGACTCGTTCTGCTAGGAGTATTCGTCCGGCATGAGCTAACAGCGGCATCACCCTTTATTCCTTTACGTACATTTGCCAAATACCCGGCAATGACTTGGGTTAATGTTGAATTCATGCTCGTTAATGTACTTTTTTACTCACTCTTTTTCGGGATCCCATCCTACTTGCAAATGGTACGTCATGTCAGTGAATTCCAAACAGGAATTCTCATGCTAACGCTGGGATTATGCTCACTGATTACTGCTCCAATAGCAGGACGCTGGATCGATAGATCAGGACCCCGGCCAGCATTGCTAGTGTCCGGGGTCCTGATGACATTGGGATCAGTGTGGCTTGTGACCTTAAATCAGACTTCACCAGTTATCAGTGTATGTGTGGCTTTAGCTGCATTCGGTATTAGCAACGGATTGAACAATGTCGGCCTGCAAGCAGCCTTGTTCCAAAGTTCTCCAAAAGAAATAATCGGTGTAGCCTCCGGATTATTTAATACATCGAGATACCTGGGAACCATTCTCTCTTCGTTGTTAATAGGTATCATAATGGGAGGTAAGTTTAGCTTCGAGGGATTTCAAGTCCTTGGGGTTATCCTCACGGTAATTGCATTGTCTTTGGTATTCATGAGTCGGAAGCACCGTGAGTCAGGGCAATTGCAGGAATCGGCTAATTCGGGCGCTAACAAATAGGAAAGTGCAGACAAATAAGACCTGTCATCAGACGGGTCTTGTTTTGTTATTTTAATGCGTAGCCTCAGCTCTTTATGAGTTTTATTTAACTCTTCAAGGTGGGGATAAACTCGATTCATAAATAGGATAATAAATAAAGCGCCCATAGTAAACTTGTGCTCGGTGAGCCAAAAACATAATGAAGAAACCAGATTTACATATATTTTTCCGTCCAATTTCAAGCTCAAAAGACACATTTATAATGTGAAAACAGTTTCGGCAGCTCGATATTTTGAAACTTGTCCCGGCTTGAACCGTAATTTTTAAGAACAAAGACACAGCACAGCAGAGAGGAGCTATCATTAGTGGAATATTACCGCAACAATGTAGCCGACAGTTTACAGGATGTTCAGAGTTCAGCTAACGGGCTTACTTCGGCAGAAGTCGACAAACGTCTGAAAGACTATGGTTTTAACGAATTAAAAGGAAAGAAAAAAGATCCTGTTTGGAAGCTTTTTCTTGAAAACTTCAAAGACCCTATGGTAGTCGTACTGCTTATAGCCGCCATTGTCCAGATTGTTATGGGCCAAGTTATGGAGTCGCTTATTATTTTCCTCGTGTTGATTCTCAATGCAGTTATAAGTGTCATCCAGACCCGTAAAGCGGAGAGTTCACTTGATGCCTTGCAGCAGATGTCAGCACCCGAGGCCAAAGTGCTGCGTGATGGAGAATTAAAAACCGTCCCGGCAAGGGAACTTGTACGCGGTGATATCGTATGGCTGGAAGCCGGCGATTTCGTACCCGCCGATGGCCGGATTATAGAATCGGAAAGCTTAAAAATAAATGAGGGTATGCTAACCGGAGAATCCGAAGCTGTGGAAAAGCATACGAATATCATCGCGAAAGAATCTCCGCTTGGAGACCGGCGTAATATGGCGTTCAGCGGTTCACTAGTTGTATATGGCCGCGGAACCCTGGTAGTAACGGGAACTGCACTCATTACCGAGATCGGAAAAATTGCTGAACTCATTGAAAGCGCCGAAGCTAAGCAAACGCCGCTGCAGCGCAAGCTCGAAACATTCAGCAAGCAGCTGGGGGTAGCAATTATACTCCTGTCCATTGTAATCTTTGCCATCCAGGCCGGACGTGTTTGGTTGTCAAATGATACTGTGGATACAACAGAAGCTATCCTGAATGCGTTAATGTTTGCAGTCGCTGTAGCGGTTGCTGCGATTCCCGAAGCTCTTTCCTCAATAGTAACTATTGTCCTATCCGTAGGTACTAACAAGATGGCTAAGCAACATGCGATTATTCGTAAGCTACCCGCTGTCGAAGCCCTTGGGTCAACCAGTGTCATCTGTACAGATAAAACCGGTACCCTCACCCAGAATAAAATGACTGTTGTAGATTACTTTTTGCCAGAAGGGGACCGTGATCAATTCAATCAAGCGCCTGAAGAATGGTCTGAAGAAGCCCGGCGGCTCCTGCATATAGCCGTGCTCTGCAACGACTCTAACATTAATGAGGATGGTAAAGAGCTGGGTGATCCTACAGAGGTAGCACTTATTGCCTTCAGCAACAGCAAGAATAAAGATTATAAGGAAATACGCGATAATTTCCCGCGCGAAGCCGAGCTACCTTTTGACTCGGATCGCAAGCTAATGACGACCTTGCATACTTTTAACGGGCAAAAAGCAATGATTACTAAAGGTGGACCCGATGTGCTCTTTGGTCTATGCTCGCATGTACTGTTAAGTGGAAAAGAAGTACCGATAACACCAGAAGTTCTTGAACGCTTCTTCGAAGCCAATGAGGAGTTCTCCAGCAGAGCACTACGTGTACTTGCCTATGCCTACAAAACCGTACCAAATACGGTTACTGAAGTAGGATTAGAGGATGAACAAAATCTGGTGCTCGTAGGTTTGACAGCTATGATTGATCCACCTCGGGAAGCTGTCTACGGCGCGATCGCAGAGTCTCAGAAGGCTGGCATCCGAACCATCATGATTACCGGTGATCATAAGACAACCGCACAAGCGATCGGCCGCGATATCGGTCTGATGACTGAGAATGAAATTGCCGTAACCGGCCAAGAACTCGATGCCATGTCTGACGAGGAACTTGATCAAAAACTCGAACAGATTGGTGTGTACGCCCGTGTCTCCCCGGAGAACAAGATCAGAATTGTCCGCGCGTGGCAGCGGAAAGGCAAAATAACAGCCATGACCGGTGATGGTGTAAATGACGCGCCTGCTTTGAAGCAAGCAGATATCGGAGTTGCCATGGGCAGTGGAACCGATGTTGCCAAAGATGCGGCTGCCATGATTTTGACCGATGATAATTTTGTATCTATTGTCAATGCTGTATCTGTGGGCAGAACGGTATTTGACAATATCAAAAAAGCGATCGCCTATTTGTTTTCAGGTAACCTGGGTGCAATTATCGCCATCCTCTTTGCCCTTATTTTCAACTGGATTAATCCTTTCACAGCGATTCAGCTTCTATTCATCAATCTGGCGAATGATTCTCTGCCCGCCATTGCTCTCGGGATGGAAAAACCTGAACCTAATGTGATGAACAGAAAACCAAGAGAGCTCAAGGAAGGAATATTCGCAGGAGGAATGATGCAGGCGATTGTCACTCGTGGTCTACTCATAGGTATAGCTGTAATCATATCCCTGTATATCGGACTTCAGGATTCGCCTGATATGGGCGTAGCTATGGCATTCACAACCCTGATCTTGTCTCGTACGTTGCAGACCTTTGCCGCCCGTTCGAACAGTCAAACTGCTATTGAAGCTGGCCTTTTCAGCAACAAATACGTCATCGGAGCCGTTCTGGTCTGCTTTGCCTTTTACGGCATTGCGGTACTGCCAGGGGTTAGAGAAATCTTCTCGATTCCGGCTTCATTTGGAATGTCAGAGTGGCTGATTGCAGCAGGCTTAGCCCTCGGCTCCCTCATCCTAATGGAATTAACGAAGGTTGTTCGAAGAGCTTTTACACCCAAATCTGTTGAACAGAACCCTGTAAATTCCTGAGTAAGCTATAATCGACCGAAAAGACAAAACAGCGATTCTCCAATGATGGAGTATCGCTGTTTTTCTGACATCTAGAGTTAAACCTAGAAAAGTTTCTGTTGATTTTAATCAAAATAAAATAATTCTTCGAATTTTTTATCCAACGCAATACATAAAATCAAAGCCAATTTTGCAGTAGGGTTAAACTGTCCGGTTTCAATCGAGCTTATAGTATTTCTTGAGACACCCACCATTTCTGCCAATTGTGCTTGCGATAATTTTTGTTCTGTTCTAGCTTCGCGCAGTTTATTTTTTAAAACCAAATGTTCACTCATACTAATCACTCATTCCATAAAAGTAAATAAACAAAAAATAAACACTTATAATTAATCCTAAAATGAATTTGAGTAAATCCATCTTTTTCTTAGTTACAGAATACATTCCAAGACCTTCAAAGCCCAAATATCCAAAAAACATAGCTATCATAGCTTTTAATGCAAAATTTGTTTCCTGACTATGATTATATAAATTGAAGACACTCAGAATGCAAAATACAATCAACATTCCAATGAATCCGCTTTTTCTGCCTTTAGCAAAAACAAATTCTTTTCCTTCGTCTCCTTTTTCATTTCTGCTTTTTTCTAATATTTCTTCCTTTTTCATAAAAATTTCTCCTTTCAGATTGAAAAGATGATGACAAGAAAACTTGTCATCATTATTATAATACGCCAAGTTTTCTTGTCAAATAAAAAAATAGCCCACTCCAATCCAAAGATTGGTAGTGAGCTATTTTCTATACCTTCATATATTCGTTATATAATTGCTCGAAAGTATTGTATCGTTCGACTTTCCTGCCTACCTTGTTGTATTCCTCCAGATATTCATCCATGACCTTCAGAAACTCATTCTTAAAGACTTGAAGATGGTCAGAATCAAAATACTGCATGATATCAAACTTTTTGGTTCCCTTCCATTCTGTCATTTCATCAAGAAAACCTTGTATGCCCATTGCTGCTAGATACGCATACGATCTATCACCCGATTCTACACTTGCTATAATCTTATTGCGGTAGTTGCACCATAACTCCTCATAAGTTCCGCCAAGATTATCATAGCTTGGGACTGGCTGCACTACAAAATCCTTATACATTTTATTATATAAATCATTGATGTTTTTAAGTGCCTTATATGCTGCACTTCTGATTTCATCGATAGTCTTCGCCTCTATCACAGCCATATATGTCTTTTCAAAATCATCAGGAACATAACGGTACGTAGCTATTTCCTCCAAATATCTTTTCATTCCCCGTTTGAAATAAGTATTGTTCAAATGAGTTAGCGCATTTAACAAATTGTATAAAACTTCGCTTGAAGCATACCTTACTGCTCCTATATCTTCAGAAAGTAATGTATTCGCATATTCCTGTTTTGCTATGTCTATACACTTTTTCGCTCTACTGATACATTCTCTCCCTATAGGCATTGCCAGAGCATCGAGTGCTCTCTGTTTATATAAATTTAGCTTTTCCAAATATTCGGGTTTTGCACAGTATAACACCTGTAAATCCACCAGACATGAAATCATTGGACTCTCGAGATTGGCTTGATCTTCTATCCTTGTTTCCCATGGCGTACAATATAGATCGTATCCAATATCATCCAAAATAAAACACGAAGATATTCCCCAGCCTTGCTCTGTGTTATTAATTATGATTAGATCAAGATCGCTTTTTTCATGAAAATCCCCAGTACTAAAAGAACCTGTAAGCCCAATAATTGCAATATCATCAGAAAAATCTCTCTTAGCCCGTTCAATGACCATGCTAATAAGCTTTTCATTTTTGATTAAGATCTTTTCTTTATGAACAGCATCCATATCCATGTCCCCTCTCCAACCTTATTAATTCTATTGTATAAGCATGTTGTTAGAGTAGGTATTCCAACTTTAATTATATTAAATCTATACCAAGCCTTTCCTCTCCTTCAAAGAAAACAAAAAAACGCGCTGGCAAGAGCATAATTAGCTTCTCTCCAACACGTTTTATAGTCGTTAGTGAATATTTTTCTTTTTGAAACTGCCACCTTTAACTTCTGCAACATCGTAGACTACTACAAAGGCATTCGGGTCAATTTCACGAATAATATCTTTTATTTTACTTTCTTCCAGACGGTTAATTACACAAGTAATTTCTTTGAATTGTTCATTGGAGTAGCCGCCATAAGCATCTGTATAAGTGGCTCCACGACCCAATCGGTCACGAATAGTCTCGACCATGATTTCCGGTTGAATGGTGATGATTTTAAACGTTTTAGAGCCACTCAAACCTTCTTCAATAATATGAATGACCTTAGAAGCAATAAAATAAGCAAGCGCTGATAGAATAGCCCCTTGTAGGCCAAATACTGTTGAAACAACAATAAAGACAAACATGTTTAGAAATAAGATTAAATCACTGGTCCCAAAAGGTAATTTTCGTGAAAGTAAGACAGCTAACATATCTATCCCATCTAATGCTCCACCATTACGTAAGGCTAAACCCATACCAAAACCGATAATAATCCCGCCAACAACGGTAATTAATAAGGTATCACCTTCTATAATCGTCGGTACATGATGCATAAGACTAGTGCCAACAGCCAGTGAAGCAATACCGATAACGGAATAAAGAGCAAAGCTTTTACCAATTTGCTTATATCCTAGCCACACAAAAGGGATATTAATTATGCCAATTAGCAGCCCTAGCGGTAAGCCAAACAGTTCAGAGCCAACGATGCTTAGACCTGTGACACCTCCATCTGAGACGTTGTTGGGTATCAATACGGATTCTAGACCATAGGCAGCTATTAGCGCCCCAATAATAATCATGAATACTTTTGTGAATATCTTGAGTTTATTTGATTTCTGTTTTCGCGTTTCAATCATTGAATTTCTCCGTTTCACATTGCTTAATTTAGTCCATAAAAATTTCCTCTAAAGGTCTTCCGTCACCTGGATTAAAATCAATCCCTAAAATCTTTGCCATCGTGGGGGCTATATCTACCATTTCGATGTCCCCTATATGATGCCCATTTCTAATCTTTTCCCCGGAGACAACCAAGTTGCATCTATAGCCGTCTTTATCAGGAGAATAGCCATGCGTGGCAAATTTAACGCCTTGTTTGTCCAAATCAACAATCGTTGGTTCATCCATACTTTCGTCGAAACAATAACCTCTCTTAGCCTCAAGCATATACTTTGTGGTTTGGCCCACATGAAAATAATCCAGTTCATCTCTAGCATACAATTTCTCTATACCTGAAGATTCATCTCTCATATTATCTCCAATAACAGCTAATGCTATTTGCTCAGCTTCTTCATCGCCCTGCCGGATATGCAAGTAAGCCGCTCCACCCCCACACTGAAAGTAAGCTCTCCACTTCATTTCGCCGTTCTCTTCATAGATCAGGCCCTTTTCCTGCAAAAGGTTGTTCAAATGCACCTTGTACCTAACATTAAACTGGCCATGGTCCCCCAAAATTAAAAAAATCGTATCATCCTTTATCCCCGCTTCATCCACTGCCTGCATAATATCGCCTAACCTTTTATCCATACGTGTGATTACCTGCATCACTTCGTCACTGTCAGTTCCATAAGCATGTTTGGCATCATCCAGATCGATCAGATGCATCATTAGAAGATTAGGTTTTTTGCGCTTAATCGTTTCTATAGCACATTTGGTCGTGAAGTCATCCAGATAGGGCTGCTCAATCCCTTTGCGGATCCGGCCATATTTCAGCTCCATATCCACGCAGTATAAGGGGCTTCCGCTTTTTAATATCTTCAGTGCCTGATTTTCGTTTTTGATGGCTCTGATTTCAGGTATATTGTATTGGATGGAGGATTTACCCGATACTGGCCATAGGATTCCGGCGGTGCTCATCTTATGCTCGCGCGCAACATCGTAAATCGTTGGCACCTTGATCGCATTTCTAAACCAGAACCAATTCTGCTCCTCTTCCTTAATAAAGGGTTGAAACGGATTGTTGTGATGGATGCCATGCTTATCCGGATATACACCGGTTGCTATGGTGGTGTGCACTACATATGTGAGCGTGGGATACACACTTTTCAATTTATGGCTGTGGGCTCCGTTTTTAATTAATTCCGCTAAGTTTGGAAGCCGGCTGGCCAATGCCCAGTGGTCTTCTGAAAAGGCATCGTAAGAGATGACGATCAAATGCTTGGCCATAGCCGTTTGTGCTTTAATTGACTTCATAGAATAAGCCCCTTAGATTCGTCATGTTCAGGCTGCTCTTTAGGTAAAGTTATAAATACGAATAATCCAATAATAAAAAGTGGGATAATCGCTAAAATACTAAATTTAGCATTACCTGTTAAGGTTGTTGTTAAAGACATTACAGCAGGACCAACAATGGCCGCGAACTTGCCAAAAATATTGTAAAAACCAAAGAATTCATTGGAATTCTCCTTTGGAATGATCTTCGCATAATAAGACCTGCTGAGCGCCTGAATGCCTCCCTGAGCGGAACCAATTAGCGCACCTAGAATAAATATATGCCACACTGAAGTGATAAAAAAAGCTGCGATGCAGGAAATGATATATGTAACAATCCCCACGATGATCAAAGTCCTGGCGGAGTATTTTTTGGCGAGATTACCATACAGGATTGCACAAGGAAAAGCGATGATCTGGATAACTAATAATATCCCCAGTAAGGTAAAGGTGTCAAAAGCATCCGCACCCAGAACCGATGTGGCATAGGGCACCACCATTTTAATAATCGTATCTACCCCATCAATATAAAGAAAGTACGCAATTAAGAAAACAAATACAACTTTATGCTGTCTAACATTCCTAAAGGTGTCCCCCAGTCTTTTAAAACTGTTGATTACAGGTCTTGGTTCAGGCTCAATATAATATCTCTGCTTTACATCTCTGATCATGGGTATGGTCAACAGCCCCCACCAAAGAGCAGTAATGATAAACCCAATCTGATAACCGATCGACTTATCCATCCCCATAAACAGAATCAATAGCAGGCTGATGCCAAATGGAATGACGCTGGCGATATATCCATAAGCAAAACCTTTTGTGGATACCTTATCCATCCTTTCATCAGTGGTTATATCCACAAGAAAAGAGTCATAAAAAATATTGGCTCCGGCAAAACCTATGACAGACAGGATGTAAAACACAATCAATAACTGCCACTGCCCGCTCGCAGGTGCAACGAATGCCAACGAAGCCGTAGCCAGCACACCGATCAAAGAGAAAAATAAGAAAAAGCGCTTTTTCTTATCCTTGTAATCTGCGATCGTGCCTAAAATCGGACTAAGGATAGCCACAAGAATACTAGCAATGGAGTTAAAGTACCCTAAATCCATGCTGCTGTTAACATTTGAAAACATGCCAAATACAATAGGCAATAATGCAGTTGTAACCGCCATCGAATAGGCTGAATTCCCGCAGTCATATAAAATCCATGATTTTTCCTCTTTGCTAAGTTTCATCTAACAGCCACCTTTTCACCTATTTGTAACTGTTATATCATTTCAGCATAAGAGGCATGTTAAATGAATGTTAATTCCATCACAACTTCTTCATAAAAAAACGACCTTTTAAAATCGAAAGGTCGCTTACTCGCTTTTATATATGAATTTAATATTTGACGATATATTCGCAATATTCATCCCCATTAACATTACATTTTATTTCCCGGACGGAAACCCGCTTTCCACGAATTTTAGTAAGTGCTCCTTCGATAATGGCTCCCTCCAGGTCACAAACCATTTTCCCTTCCATAATAGGTAACCCTTCGCAGAAACAATCGTGTACTGCAATCGTCATCCCCTTGTCATCTTCATGGGTTATTATAGGAATCCCTATCTTCAATTGTTCGAATAACTCGAATAGTTCATTAACCGAGGTAACACCAAATTCTTCCCCAATTTTTCTTCCTATAGTCAACGTTGTACCCTTACCATTCATGGGTAACGCTTGATATAAACCAATAAGTCTAATCGTTCTGAAAAGCTCCAAAGGTACGACATTACCTAAATTTTTTCTCTTTATTTTTTTCATATCTGTAAAAGTAAATTGATCCATGCCAGTAGCCTCCAATTGCTTATGTAATTTATATTTCAAATTTAATTGATATATTGAGTATAAACGTATCCAATAATTGCTTTGTGATCTTACGCACATCCTGATTTTTTGTAGAACCATAACAAAAAAAGCAACTTCCCTGTTGGCAAGTCGCTCCTTCATTCATTAGATGCAGCAGCATCTCAAATATGATAATCATAAACCCAAGGCAAAATAACCATCACGCTAGTTCCAACCTGAACCTCTGAATCTACCTTAATATGCCCCCCATACATTTCAATTAATTGTTTACAAATCGATAATCCAATCCCTGTCCCTTTTTGCTTGGTAGTAAAGAAAGGGTCAAATATCCGTTTTAATTTATCCTGTGGAATTCCTTCTCCGTTGTCTTTAAAGAGTAGAATAATTTCGTTTGTCTCAGCAGCTGTGGTAACAGAAATATCTATTCTGCCTCTAAAAGCTGTGAAGGAATCGATACTATTTTTCAAAATATTAAGAATTACCTGCTCTAGCTGAGAGGCGCTTCCAAACGTTAGTACTTTTTCTAAAGAGCACTCTACTGAAAGTATAATATCATCACTAAGTATGAGTTGATTCACAATGTTATTAACTCTATGTATAACCTCCATAACGTTAAATACTACGCCGTTATTTTTCGTACTGTCACCTTTTCGAGCCAGTATTAGAAAGTCCGTTACTAATCCATTCAGAGCATCAATCTCTTTGATGGTGATATCCAGATATGCACGCAATTCATCCGCTTTGATCTCCGGCTCATTTAGCCTGATATTTACAAGCTGAGCAAAACCTTTAATCGAAGCTAGCGGATTTCTTATTTCATGCGCCATTCCTGCTGCCATTTGTCCCATAACAGCAATTTTTTGTTCATGTAAATTGTCAATCTGTTGATTTTTATTAGACAAATAACCTTGTGCAAAGCCAGTAAAACGGGTCCAGTTGCATTCCATTAAACGATTATAAAAAAACAATCGGATCGCGGAATCATCTACAAACTCTTCAATGATCTTAAACATAATATTCTGAGCGGTTAAATTTAAATCCTTGCTCATATCAAGTAAAATATCAAAATGATCACCGAATATTTCTGCAGTATAAACCCCTTGCTCAGCCCCCTCTTTTTCTAGCAGGTTTAAGTATTGATCGTAACCAAAAGAATCAAAAAACAAGGCTTCTACCATACTCATTAATATCGTACTGAATGATGAATCTAACAATTCCTTATGCGTCTCTACAAACCAGGAGAATTCGATGTTTTTCATAGTCATGGAATGATAATGCCTGTTTAAAATGATTGGAACTGCTAAGATTAATGACGAACGCAATTCATTTTCTTTGTATGACATTGTCATCCTCCTTCTTTGTAGTTTGTATTCAAGATATGTGTATATTTTCCTGCTTCAAAAACACAGTAATTCACTTTGTTTTAATCATCATATTATATTCTGGACTTGACTGTTAGAGTGGCATCGAAGATAATTACAACCTCACCAAAAAACCAAAAAAACTATAATTAGGAAGATCATTGATTTTGAAAAGGGGCGGTCGTCATTAGCTGGTTAAGTGATCTCTACAAATTACAGAAGCAGGAGCTAAAGAAGGACATCGAGCCCTCTTTAGTCAATGCTATCTTTCGCATGTATGATAAATTTCCCAGGATTGGACTTAAAGAGCGGATCGGCCAGCAGGATATGTCTCTAGATATCGCTGATGCCTATATTAATGGTCGTAACGCGATGATTGAAGCTGGAGTCGGCATCGGCAAGTCCTTTGCCTACCTCATTCCCAGCCTGCTTATTAACCAAATCTCAAGGCAACCGGTTATTATTGCGACATCCTCCATACAACTTTCAGAACAAATACATAAAGATCTGAGATTCATCGGAAGTCGGCTCGGATTTACAAGGGTACGTTCGGTAGTTGGAAAAGGCATGGGGCAGTATGCTTGCCGGTATAGGGCAGCAGATCTGTTCCAAGCGGATGATTCAAACACCCCTCTGTCTGCGCTTGCTCAACAGATTGTGAATTATGAAATTGATGAGCGGGCGGATATTAAGGGCGGGGTTAGTGATGCAGTATGGTCTAACGTTTGTGTGAATGATTGCAAATTTGAACGTTGCCATTATAAAAGTACATGTACGTTTTATGAGATGAGAGCTAAAATTAATGCCAACGCGAGCGATATGGATTTTATTATCGTAAACCAGGATCTGCTCATCCGTGATTTAATCAAGAAAAAGGAAGGAACGAAGGGGTTAATCACTGAACGGCCGGCTCTGATCGTAATTGATGAAGCTCATAATCTGGAAGCAAAGGTTAGAGATGCAAGAACGGTCGAATTTACATACCGGGGAACCTGCCGTATTCTGGATGACGCCTTACAGATTCTCTTCAAGCAATCTGCCGATACGGAGCTTATGCCGCAATTTAAATTTATAAAAAGATGCGTTGGCCATATTTTCAAACAAGTAGAGGCAGACTTACTGCAAACAGCCAAGCAGGACAATGACCGTATAAAAATATCGCAGATCACAGGAATCCCCTTAAAACGAGCAGCTCAGGTTTTAAAAGATTTTAATCTCATCCTTTCCGTCTTAACTTCACGGCATGAGCGGGAGATTGACAATATTTTCGAAGCCATGAACGGACTTATCGACCTCTTTGATGTACTCGACGGAGTAGAGGATAACTATCTGATCTGGGCAAGCAATACTCAGCGGGAGAGTACCCTTAGTATCTGCCCTAAAGGGATAAGCCAGTTTCTGAAATATACCTTATTTAACGGGAAAACCTCTGTTATTTTAACGTCAGCAACGATGTGTCAAAACGGAGAAACGCTGGAGGAACAATACGCTTATCTCACTGAGTCCCTCGGTTACAGGGGAGATTATATGGAGCGCCAAGCTTCACCGTTTGATTATGATAACCACACCATGCTGTATATTGCCAAGGACATCCCCTACTATAACCATCAGCGGCGGGAAGATTATCTTGAAGCGGCATACAAGGAAATGATGAGGCTCTGTAATTTAACAGACGGGCGGACATTGGTTCTTTTTTCAGCTAAAGAGGATATGAAGTATATTCATAAGAAATTAAACTCTGAGAAGCTTGCATGGGCATTGCATGTTCAAAGGGAAGGTTCGTCCCAGGACGGGGTGATCGCTGACTTTCGGGGCAGTAAAGGCGTTCTACTTAGTACCGGTGTATTCTGGGAAGGTGTGAATATCGAAGGTTCCGATTTGTCGCAGTTAATCATTTTCCGTCTGCCTTTCCCTGTTCCTGCCGATCCTGTCTATGAATATAAGACTTCGATGGCAAAGAATCCCTTGAAAGAGGTTTTTGTACCGGACATGCTGCTTCGGTTAAGACAAGGAACCGGGCGCCTGATCCGCAGTGAAACTGACCTTGGTGTGCTCAGCATACTTGATTCCCGCCTGTCCATTGCCGCCAAAAAGGATTACCGGGATCAGGTACTGGAAGCCTTACCTTTTAAAAAGGTTACTGAGGATTTCAAGGTTCTGGAGAAGTTTGTGAAAGAAAAAGGGATACAGCTTAGTGATACGTAGAGAGATGAAAAAAAGCAACCCATCCGCAGACAAGTCGCTTCTAAACCCTATAACGTTATCTAGCAATTAAACTACTTTATGTTTGTATACCCGCATCGCTATTAAATAAGCAACTACTAGAATGGCTATGCACCATATGATGGCTCCCCAAATATCATTGCCAACAGGCTGCCCCATCAGGAGGGAGCGAACCGCCTCTACTATAGATGTAACGGGTTGGTTTTCAGCAAAGGCGCGAACGACTGGCGGCATCGATTCGGTAGGCACAAAGGCCGAGCTGATGAAAGGAAGGAAAATAATCGGGTAGGAAAAAGCAGTCGCGCCGTCCACCGATTTTGCGGATAGTCCAGCAATTGCTGCGACCCAAGTTAGAGCCAGCGTAAACAATATCAGGATGCCGGCAACCGCCAGCCATGAGAGCACTCCTGCCGATGAACGAAACCCCATAATCAATGCAACAAGAATGATGACGCTAACTGAAATCGCATTGGATATCAGGGAGGTCAGCACATGTCCCCACAGCATGGTAGAACGTGCAATCGGCATAGAATGGAATCTCTGAAAAATCCCTTTTTGCACATCATTAAACAGGCGGTAAGCCGTATAAGTTACACCACTGGCAATAGCGATCAGTATGATCCCGGGCAATAAATAATTCACATAGTTATCCGTACCCGCCTGGATGGCCCCACCGAACACGTAAACAAACAACAGCATAAATGCAATTGGCATGATAGTTACCGTGATGATGGTATCCATACTGCGGAGAATATGGCGCATAGAGCGTCCGAGCATTACACTCATGTCACTGAAAAAGTGCTTCTTAATCATTTCCATTTACTTTCCCTCCTTTTTGCCGATGATTGCGAGGAATATTTCCTCCAGCGTCGGCTGCTTTTCAATGTACTCAACTTTTGCGGGCGGAAAACGCTTTTTTAGTTCTTCGAGTGTACCGCTCGCAATAATTTTACCTTCATGTAGAATGGCGATTTGATCAGCAAGCTGCTCTGCCTCTTCCAAATACTGCGTCGTCAAAAAGACAGTCGTACCGCCGTCGGCAAGCTCCTTAACCATCTTCCATACATCAATCCTTGCCTCAGGATCAAGTCCAGTGGTTGGTTCGTCGAGGAAAATAATCTGCGGCTTTCCAACAAGACTCATCGCGAGATCTAATCTCCGGCGCATCCCGCCTGAATAAGTGGATACCTTGCGATCCGCGGCAGCGGTCAAAGTGAAGCGTTCCAGCAGATCGTCCGCAACTTGACGCGGATGCTTCTCATGGCGGAGCCTCGCAATCATGATCAGATTTTCCCGGCCGGTCAGAATCTCATCCACGGCAGCAAATTGACCCGTCAGGCTGATGGACTGGCGTACATAATCAGGCTTTGTGGCGACATCAAATCCGTTCACTGTAGCAGTCCCGCCATCTTGATTCAGCAAAGTGGTGAGGATTTTGACAATGGTGGTCTTGCCTGCACCATTGGAGCCCAGCAGAGCAAAAACGCTGCCCTGCTCCACTTCAAAATCCACCCCCTTTAAAACTTGAAGCTGTCTGTAGGACTTTTCCAACCCAACCACTTTAATGGACTTGTTCATTGCATTCCCTCCTCAAGGTTTTGTTAGCATATCTTTATGGAATTCTCCCCGCAAAACTCACTTCGGAAGCTCAGGCTTATAGAACTGTAACCTTTGTCAAATCAGCTTCCATGCCTTTGAGCGCAGCAAAGGTCAACTTATCCATCATTGCACCATCAAAGTTGATCGTTTTGATTGCACGATAAAACTTCTTGGATAACGAAAACCCGGAGAGGAATGACACATTCTTTAACGTCGCACCTCTAAACGAAATATCGTTCAGCGCCGACTTTTCAAACTTGACCCCGATAAAGGTCTGGCCGTCAAAACATAATCCCCGCAGATCAGAGGTTTTAAATTCCACACCGTCAAAGATACAGTTCTCAAAGATTGTTTTCGTGAGATCAGTCGTACACAGCTTGACGTCGGTCAGTCTTGCACTGATAAATTTCGCCCCTGTAAGTCCTGATGAGCTAAAGTTGGTGCGAACAAGAATAGATTTGTGAAAGCTCGCATTTGCGAGTTCAATGCCGGACAGATTGCAGTCGGTCAGATTAGCGCTGTCGAACTTGGCCTCGCCTACGTCACTGCCCGCGAAAGAACTGCCGGTCAAGTCAGCGCCTGTAAAATCGGAACCCCGCAACGCGCTCACTTTAAAATCCCCTTTATGGGCGGTAACGCCTGCAAAATCACTCTTCGATAAGTTGCTCGCCCTAAAGCTCGTCACCACCTGCCGCTCAAGTGAACGGGAGAGATTGGCAACCTCCTGCACCGTCTGTTCAATGTCGCCGATGCTGTCTATCGTCATCTTAAACGCCGTTTCATCATCCTTGCCTTCAGCCTTGAGTTCACTGAACCGCTCCTGCAAATCGGAAAGGAGGTCACTCTTTAATTCAGCAACGCTTTTTATCCCGTCATAGGGTGCGAATACGCCATTTAAATACATGTTTAATTTCTCATTCATATTATCAAGTCTCCTTATAATAAGTTTTCAAGCACACGCTTTGCGTACTCCCAATTAGTCTTGTTATTGGCGTAAACAGCTTTCCCCTTCTCGGTAATCCGAAAATACTTCCGTCGTCCCCCCTGAGACTCATCCCCCCAATACCATTCAATGTCACCGTCTGCCTCAAGCCGCCGGACGCTGGAGTACATCGTAGCTTCTTTTAATTCATACTCGCCTCCGGAACGCTCAGCAATCAATTTGACGATTTCATATCCATAACGATCGGCTTCGGACAAGAGCCGTAATACCATCGTATCGGTATGTCCTCGCAGCAGATCGGATGTGATTTTGTTCTCACTCATTTCATCACCTCATAATCGCATTGTATATCATACTACTGTGACAGTCAAGGTACTTTGATCATCATGTTTATACAAAATAAAAAAATGCCGTCCTTAGTTGTCTAAGGCAGCATTTTTCTCTTTTAAGTCTGCTGGTAATTCACAGCTACCTGCCGGCAACCCTCACACAAAAATGCATAATAAATCCCCTCGCTGTCCTCGGCCTGTTCCATGTCCATTTGGGCAATAAACTTCATCGTCGTCGAACAGCAAGGGCACACAGGATATTCCGCATCCTGAATCCAAGCCGGATGTCCTCCAATCTGCGACGCAGGCGCCTCAAGCATCCAATACGAATTTTCATAGGTTCCCATCTGCCGTTCCGATAGCTGCATGGCATGCCATGCTATTTCTTCCCTGTCTTCATTTGCAGGCAAAAAATCAGGAACGGTATTATATTCACTCCACGAATATTGGCCATCCAGCTCCGCTTTCATAAACACGGTGCCATAACAATTACAATGCATGCAAGCTGCAACCCTTAACCGCTGGCCGGAAAGCTTCATAAATTGAACCAGTGGATTCTGCAAATCGTAATCAAACAGCACTGTCAATTTACCGCCACACCAAGGGCAGGAATGCTCACCCTCCTGCAGCGCCGCTACCGCCGTATGATCCCGATCCAGCCCATTTTTTCCGTCCCTGTTTACTTCAAAATGATAACTCTCGGGGTAAAAGAGCAGCCTTTTCCCACCGTCGGGATCTAATTCCCATCCTGCTTCGTGAGCATAGGTTTCCGGAGCCACATTTAACTCCGATGTCCATCGAGGCGGATGCTGCCGCCATGTCTCGAACTGCCGTACAACCTCTTTATCGCCAATCCAGGCCAATGCAAGCAGCAAATGATTACGGTTTTCCGAGTCATGCTCTAACTGATGAATGATCATATCGCGGATCTCCTGACCCGCTTCTTTATAGAGAATACCG
The DNA here is from genome assembly GCF_037963265.1 of Paenibacillus sp. FSL H7-0943. NCBI lineage: Bacteria > Bacillati > Bacillota > Bacilli > Caryophanales > Paenibacillaceae > Paenibacillus > Paenibacillus sp. FSL H7-0943. The sequence continues at coordinate 1,653,049 of NZ_CP150148.1, read as the reverse complement.
GGATAATACTTCCCTTTGTGAAAAAAAACCTCCAGCCCCCGTTCAATGCACGCACTTGAAAAACATATAAGCGACAGTAAAATAGCCTCAGCCTGGTCAAAATCATCTTCTTCCATCAATTCAATGGCGTAGGATTCCAATCCCTCCCTTTCGCTTTCAGTCAGTTGACGATACAATTCTTGCGCGGTTTTGTGATAGGAGATTTCGTGTTCAAGCGGGCTCCATCTCCGCGGTTTGTGCATGATTTTAAGAATTTCAACCGGATCATTCACACCTGCGTACAAATCAATGTCTTTTCGATTTTGTTCAATATAAGCCTTTTGCTCCAGCGCAAGCTTCCTTTGATGACAGGGCATGCAGATCCCCCCCGTCTTTAAAGCAGTTGCAGGAAGTATGCTTCCCTTGCAGCCTGAGGTTTGGCAGGGTATACGCTCGCTCATCGTATCTCTCCTATTCTGTATAAGTTATTCTCAAAGACTATTATTAATAAGCTAAACTGCATTATAGAATTAGCTATATTATAGAATTAGCTGCATTAAATATACCACCGGATTTAGCAGCTTTAAATTCATTTCAGATTTCAATTGGATATATCCCCCACCATCACCTTAAACGGAAACAAAAAAAGGTCAACCAAATATTTCTGGTTAACCTGATAAACGAAAACTCCCCCGGATAAAGAAGAACCGGTGCCCTTGTATTAGGCTTAATCCGTAATCTTCACATTTCCAAACACAGCCTTATTCCTCGAGTCATCCCCGGGATTGCTAAGTGCTATGCCAATGTACACCTTGCGGTTCATCGGAATCTGAACAGTTCCGACCGTTTGCCAGTTATTCCCGTTCGTCGAAATAGCCCCTTTGAAGGTATTTCCACTTCGGGTCAGCTTTAGCCATCTTGGAGCCGAGGCAGCCGCAGTCTGATCAACCATATTGCCCGCAGTCTCTGCACGATACTGGAAGGTGGCCCCATTTTCGGGGGTAAGCATCATATCTGCGTGCTTCGAATTATGACCCAGCGACTCCCGAATCATAATGCCGGCCTTGGCCCAGCCGTCCAATCGGCTAGTGGACTGCACTTTAACAATAATCTCCGCATCGCCCCGCACGGATTGGTATATATAATTCAGTTGATCTCCATTTCCCCAGATATCCGTAGAGCTGCTGCTGAGTGTAAATTGCTTATTGGAAGAATTGTAGGTAACGTTCCCCGGCATGGAACCAATATTTCGCGCCTTCCACCCTGCTGGTAATTGAGCCGGATAGTCTTGTTCTACCGGAGGCGTCCAGCCTGGCGTAGGCCAGGTTTCACGTTCTTTGATATTGGCTAGCTCATCTTCTGGCCAGGCCCCGTAAGCAAAGAACGACAGACGCTTCACACCTGGATAATTCTCGCGGATTCCCTTGTAAATCTCCTGATATTGATCATCTGTCCAGTCATTATCCAGCGTCGCAACAATTTCCACGTCACTGCCGCTAATCCGGTCGCTCGTATCCTTCAGGATTCCGTAGGAAGTGCTGTATACCCAATCACTGTTGAACTCCCAGTCATCAAAGTACGCCATTGGTGCAACAAAGTCGATATCATCCTTGAATTTGGCTACATTCTGCCCAACTTCAATGAATTCTGGCGGCAAAATATACACGCCGAGCTGCACATCCGGCTTCGAGGACTGTGTGATATCCTGACGGATATCGCCCACATACTGTCCGATTTGTTCGGTTCTCCATTCATTCCACTGCTCACGCTGAGGCGAATCTGTCTCGAAGTCAATGCTGAGCGGTGAATACCCGAACTGCGCCTGATACTTCAGGGCCGTGTAATCACTGACGTCCATGTTGTAATTGTCGAAGCGGATCCAATCCAGCACAACGCCATCCACATCATAATTCTCGATTACTTCCTGAATAATGGAACGCTCATACTCCTGCACTTCATGGTGAATCGGATTGACGAAGTATTCGTTGCCGTTAGAACCTGTAAACGGTGTCTGAACCCCGTCAACCAGCGCCTGCATCTGCCATTCATCGTGCTCCAGGAAAGCCTGCTGATCATGGAACTGCGGAATCCAGGCATGAACCTTGATTCCTACAGCATGGGCTGCCGTAATGACAGCCTGCAGGGCATCGAAATTCTGGTAGCCTTGGGCAATTGGTGCGATATCACTCTGATAAAATACACTTCCAGACGGAACCTCATCATCTTCATCCTGCTTCACGTTCATGCTAATAACATCGACGCCATAGCTTGTAGAGCGCGCGATGAAATTCTGGACATCCGCCATGTTCTTAAACTGGTTTACGGTCCGTACAATAACTTCCGTTTCGAAAGGGGGGTTACTCTCCTCTTCGGCCATAACAGGAACGGAACCACCGGCTATCGAAGAAACCAACACGATGCTTAACAGTGCTATGAACCTCGATCTCAACGCAAATGCCATAATCTCGCCTCCACAATTATAAGATTTTATAAATAGTCTTATTTCGTCGCGTTGATTTTCTTAACATTTTCCTGCCATTTTTCGGTTCTGAATTCAAGCAGCTTAGCAAGCCCCGCTTTTTCGGTGTTCTTTTTAGCTGTCTTTAGCGCCGACAGCACCGCTTCATCCGACTTCGCCTGAACCATCTGGGCGTAAGCAAGGGTATAAATATCCCCGATATTCTGTGCGATGATGCCGATCTCCGTATCCGGAATCGGATCGGTATTTACAAACTCTGTGATATCCAACGCGGTTTTCCAGGTCACCGTGGACTGCGCCACGGTCTCCCAGGATTTCTGGTTCGCGGAAAGCAGCGCCTCGAGGCTCATTTTCGCCGTATCAATAAAGGTCGTATTTCCCGCCCAGTTAAAGTCCTCGAATTTCCGCATCGTTTCCGTACGCTCGTTAGCAGGAGTCGTCTTGTATTTCTCGTTCGGGATTGGAGCTCCGTCCGCATCCTCTTCATCCCAGTACAAGCCTTTAGGACCGAAGAAAAGCACCTTCTGCCCCTCCGGACCCGTAATCCAGTCAAAATAAGCGAAGATGGCCTCTGGATCCTTGGCCTTTTTCGTAATGACATTAACGTTCCAACCCAGCGTCTCAAAGCCGCTTACAAACACTCGTGTTTTGTCTAGTCCGGATTTATGAATCGGCCATATAATCTCATAACCGCTGTCCGGATTGTTCGCTGTCAGTGCCCGGTGTCCCTCGGCTCCATACGTAGTGATATTGGATTCGACCATGACTGCTACCCGGTTGGTATTGACCTTTTCTTTGACCGCATCCTGGGTTTGCTGCAGTGCATCCTGCGTAATCAGCCGTTCACGATACAGCTTATTAATATACAGCACCATCTCTTCGTAAGCAGGATCATCCAAGATAGATGACAGCTTGTCGCCATCCGGATATCCCATGAGTGAAATAAACTTACTGGTGGAGTTCTCCTTAAAACCACCATACATAATTTCCAGACCTGCCCCCTTCTCCCCAACCTCCAGAGGTACTACATCCGGATACTTTTCTTGCACCTTAAGCAAATATTGATACAAATCATCAAAGGTCTCCAGCGCCGGTCTGCCGAGTTCGTTATAAATATCTTTATTCACCATCCATCCGCCGTTGCCGAATTGCCCGGATGTATACCAGTTCGGGATTTGATAGATTTTCCCGTCTTCTGAACGGAGCAAATTCAGGGTGGATTCCTTCACATATTTCTTGAAGTTCGGATACTTCTCATAGTAATCATCCAGCGCAACGAGTTGTCCTGCCTGCACCAGCCGCTCCACTGAGGATCCCCGGTCAGTAAAAATGACATCCGGTAAATCACCGCCGACGATCATCGTGTTGAGCTTTTCTCCGGCCGCTCCTCCGGATTGTATGGGTTCAACAGTAACCTTACGGTTCTCCTGAATCCATTTTGTCGCCTCATTATCCCCCCAGGGTGATGTCGTAAGCCAGTCATAGTTTCCATAGAAGCTGAAGGTGACGGGCTTGATCCCGCTGCCGTCATCTGTGGCGGCCTCAGTATTCAGATTTTTCTCGCTTGTGTTTGGTGAAGTGTTAGAATTTCCTCCTCCGCTACAGGCAGCGAGAAGAAGCACCAGTGAAGTCAGCAAAAGAGATACCCATTTCATACGATTGCGCATCTTTTCCCTTCTTTCTACATAATATGGAGACTGCTATTCTTTCATCGAACCAATCATTACGCCCTTAACAAAGTACTTTTGGAGAAAAGGATACGTCAGGATAATTGGAATGGTAGCGATCATCATCGTAGCCATAGTCAGTGACTTCGTGGTAATCGTCCGATTCCGGTTCATATGATCCAGCGCGATAGCATTCGATGAGCCAATTTGGGTCATGATGTTGGAGTTCATAATCTGGCGCAGCAGGGTCTGTATAGGGAGCAAGTGATCCTTTGTAATATAGATCGCTCCCGTAAACCAGTCATTCCAATAACCTACTGCGGTGAATAAGGCAATCGTGGCCAGCACCGGGCCGGAGACCGGAATGACGATTCGGAAAAAAATGCCGTAGTTGCTGCTGCCGTCGATTTTGGCAGATTCCTCCAAACCCTCCGGCAGAGCATGGAAGAAGGTGCGGATGACAATCATGTTCCAGACACTGATGATGCCGGGGATAATCAGCACCCAAAAGGTGTCCAGCATACCCAAAGAGCGAACTAGTAAATAACTAGGGATGAGCCCCCCACTGAAGAACATCGTAATCATGAAGAACACCATATATTGTTTTCGAAAAAGCAATGTCTTCTTGGACATTCCGTAGGCTAACAGTGCCGTGAAAAAGACAGACAATGCCGTGCCGCTTAACGTTCTAAGAATGGTGATCAGAAAAGAATTCAGCAGGCGTTGATCCTGAAACACAATATAATAATTTTCCAGGGTAAAAGCTCTCGGTAACAAGGTTACACCGCCGAGCGCCGTATCGCTCCCTAGATTAAAGGAAATGACCAACGCATTCCAAAACGGGTATAGCATGAGTAACGCCAGCAGCGTCAAAAGGGTATAAATACTCCGCTGCATGATTTTGTCGCCAAGGCTTAGTCTCATTGTTCACTCCTCCTAAAAGGTTTATGGAGCATCGGAAGCATTCGCTATGAGTAGTAGTACTACCAGAGACTAACATCTGCCCGGCGAGCGATTTTGTTGGCCGTCACTAGCAGAATGACACTGATCACCGCCTTGAATAGCCCTACAGCTGTCGCATAAGAGAATCTGGCATTTAAAATCCCAACACGGTACACATAGGTGTCGATAACATCGGAGTAGGGTCGCAGAATTGGATTGGTTGCCAGCAGCAAAATGTCCTCGAAGCCCGCACTGAGCAGACTGCCGATGGCAAGAATCATAAAGATAATGATAATGGGGGTAATGCTGGGGAGTGTAATCAAGTGAATTTGCTTAAACCGGCTTGCTCCATCTATAGAAGCGGCCTCATATAGGGTTGGATCAATGCCTGCAATCGCGGCCAGGTAGACAATGCTCCCGAATCCGACCTCTTTCCACACATTTACGCTTACTAGAATCGACCAAAAGTATTTGGGTAACGCCAAGAAGTTAACTGGCTCCCCTACCAAATTGAATCGCTCCAGCAAATAGTTCACCGTTCCGTTATCAACGGATAACAGCGAAAATACAAAACCGGATACAATAACCCAGGACAGGAAATAAGGTAAATAGCTGACGGTCTGGATAATCCGTTTAAAGCCCATATTCCCGATTTCATTCAGCATCAGTGCAAGAAGAATCGGGGCAGGAAAAGAGATAATCAATTTAAGCAAGCTAATCACAAGGGTATTTCGCATCACATTCCAGAACTCCGGCGCCTCGAAGAACATTCTGAAATGCATAAATCCAACCCAGGGGCTCTTCATAATGCCGCCAAAAATATCGTATTGCTGGAATGCCATAACCACGCCATACATCGGAATGTAGCTAAAAATGAATACAAAGATAATTCCCGGCCAAACCATGGACTGCAAATCCAATTGACTGATAAATTTCTTCCATCTACGCGGTTTCTCGGCCGTGTTCATCCGCTTTTCCTCCTCTGGACGATTCTAGTGAAACAACGGCAACAACGATTTGTTCTTCTCCAGCATTTCATCCAGCAGTTGTTCAGCTACGGTGACCGAAGGCACGAGCGGATGATGAACCATAGCCTGTAGGGCTATATCCCGGTCTCCGTGCACAGCCGCCTCGATGGTGAGGCTCTCGTATTGCTTGACCGCGGCCAGCAAGCCTTTGATGGGCTGAGGAATTATACGCAGCGGAATCGGCAGCGGGCCTTGCTTGGTTACCATACAGTTCACCTCAATAGAGGCATCGTCCGGCAAGAAGTCAATCATTCCGTTATTCCTTACATTCAACGTCTGGATATCGCGGGAATCATTATAAATGGAGCGCATCAGCAGCACTGCCGCCTCCGAGTAGTAGGCTCCGCCGCGCTGTTCCAACTGCTTGGGCTTTTCCTTCAGCTCTACGTTCCGGTACAGTTCAAACAGCTCTTCCTCCACCTTCTTCACTACCTCAGCGCGCGATCCAGTCGTTGCTGCTGCTTCCTTCTGTTCCGCAAGCATCGCGTCCGTCATATAGTAATAGCTCAGGTAATAAGAGGGAATCGCTTTCAAAGCATTCAGAAACCGGTAGTCCCAGGAATCAAACGGCACATTGCTCGCCTTGTAACTCTGCGGGTAATCAATGAGCTCCTGCAGCTTGCTTTTACCGTCAATCACGATATCGGATACCCAGTGCAGATGGTTGATGCCGACAAACTCCGCGTAGATCTTCTCCATAGGAAGTCCGAAGAATTCGGAGAGCCACTTTTGAAAACCAATCGGCGAGTTGCACAAGCCTACGCTTTTTACCGATGAGTATTTGTGAACAGCTTCAGTCACCATACCGGCCGGATTCGTAAAATTCAGCAACCAGGCATCCGGAGCCAGCTCCTCAATGTCTTTGCAAATATCCAGAATGACCGGGATGGTCCGTAGACCTTTCATCATCCCTCCGGGACCTGTCGTCTCCTGGCCGATGACATTGTATTGAAGCGGAATTAATTCGTCCCATTTGCGCGCTTCCAGCATGCCTACCCGGATTTGCGTACATACAAAGTCCGCTCCGGCAATGGCCTCCCTGCGCTCAAGTGTCTGGACCACGGTAATCGGCAGTCCGGACTCAGCAATCATGCGTTTGCTCAGTTCTGCAATCGTATGCAGCTTCTCCCTTCCCTCCTCAATATCCACCAGCCATACTTCGCGAATGGGAAGCTCTTGGTGATGCAGGATGATGCCTTCAATAAGCTCAGGCGTATACGATGATCCCGCTCCGATGACAACCAGCTTCAATGTTTCCTCCATGATAGACCCTTCCTTCATCTTTTTCATTTTGGTCTTATAAAAACTAGCCTATTGTGTTCAGTACTTTCCCCTGTGATAGATTATCTAGAACCTTCTGATCTACACGCATACCGCTGCTTTCCATAGCCAGAACGACCGATCCTACAACCGGCTCCCGGGTCAAAATCCTTAAAGTGCCATTCGGAGCCGACAACTTCACTCTTCTCTCAATGGCCCGCCGGATGATGCCTGAGCGGTCTCCCTTTGTCAGCAGGCTGCCTGCAAGTACGATGTCGAAGAAGTCCTCCTCCATGCCCAAGCGATGGATGGCCGATGCCGCGGCCAAACCCAGCTCATCCCCTTGCTTGACCAGCAGCTCGGTGGCAACCTGGTCCCCTTCCTCTGCCGCTTGAAACAATAGTTCAGCAATATGGGGAGGCAGGTCTCTGAAATGATCCAGGTAATCCTCTCTTAGCTCCGAAACATTGGAATAGCCCAACAATTCCGTTAAGCGTTCGGTTAGGACCGTCTCCTTCTCTCTTCCCTCATCCGCCCGAAGGACGCTACGGAATACCTCAATACTTAAATCATAGCCACCGCCATAATCCCCGAACCGGTAGCCGAATCCACCACATTGGTATGTAGCACCCAACGGATTTTTACCACTACAGTTCACGCCTGATCCGCAAATCAGCACGATCCCATAGTTCTTCTCTGTACCTGACCGCAAGGCAATCCAGGTGTCGCAGGAAATCTCAGTTTGGGGAAGATCAAAGCTGCTGATGATCGGTCGCAAAATCCGGAAATCAGCCTCTCTGTCCGCTCCCGCTAAGCCGAACCAGGAGTAATCCAGCTGATCCTTGGTCAGCCCTGACGCCATAATTGCTTCCGATATGGCCTGCTGCAAACTGTTCACCGCCTGCTCACGGTTTATTTGATGATTTCCGATCCCACCCTTGCCAACTCCGATGACCTTCCCTTGTTCATCTGCAATCATTGCGTGGGTTTTACTGCCTCCTGCATCAACTCCCAAAAAATACTTCACGGATGATTTCACTCCTAAAATTCAAGGTAATCTAACAGATGCGGTGGATTCACGAATGAGTAGCTGCGGAGCAAGCTTCGTTACAGCGGGCGGCATCACCTCCCCGTTGATCATTTTTAGTAGTAAATCAACGCCTATATTGCCCATTTGTGCCTCAGGTTGTCTGACCGTCGTTAACCGCGGGTAAAATTCACCTACGAACTGCTGATCATCAAATCCAACAATTGAGATATCGTGGGGTACTCGAATTCCCTCTTCCCGGAGAGCCTGAACCATTCCAAGAGCAATAAAATCGTCCCCGGAAAAAAAAGCTGTCGGCAGCTTATCTTCGCGGATCCATCTCTTGGCCACCTCATAGCCGCCGCTTACTGTAAAACTGCAGTATTCCGTTCCGAATGGCGTTAACCCGGCATCCTCGAGCGCTTGGACATAACCGCGCTTACGCTCCGCTACACTTAGAAATACCGAAGGGCCGCCAATATAGGCGATTTGAGTGTGCCCAAGATCGAGCAAGTGCTTTGTAGCCTCATACCCGCCTTGATAGTTATCGACCACGACGCTAGGCACATCCTCATGCTGAAACTGGTTATCCAGCAATACAAACGGAATATTTTTTCTTTTCAGTTCCTCTACATATGCCTTTTCTTCAAGTGGGGACAACAGGATAATTCCATCAACGCGATCCTTCTGAAACAGGAAATTATCGCCTTCATCCTCATTCTCGGCGATCGATAGGGCTAAAAAATACCCTTGCGCCGCCAGCTTCCGGTTCACCACGCGAATAACCCGGTCATAGAAAGAGTCGTTAAAGTTGGTAATCGACATCCCGATGACTCCCGTTTTGCCTCTCACAAGACTCCGCGCTGCTGAATTGGGCTGATAATTTAATTCCTCCATAGCTTTCAGCACTTTCTGTCTATTAGCTTCCCGTACAGAGGGTAAATTGTTAAGCACCCTGGATACGGTCACTACAGAGAGTCCCGACTTTTTGGCTACATCATGTATATTCATCTTAGCTTCCATACCTCCGTCACCCGAAAGTTTAAACGATTAAACTTTTTAGGTAAATAAAAAAACCTTACCTTTCGTGATATTTCTATGTTCTGATTGAAAATTGCACACTGAATGTCAGTTTTGCCTTTATCAAGAACACCAAAATTCTTTACAAAAGTTTTAAGGTTTTAACTAATTTACATTCTACTTACATTTCCAATATCCGTCAATACATAAAATGCAGCCAAAACAAAAAGCAACTCATCCGCAGACAAGTTGCTTTTTAGACACGCTATTCCCCCTTCCATTGCTTCTATCATCCTCAGGTTAATTGGTAATTACCCATTTTTGTCGATCAAGAGTAGGATCAAGCTCGCTAAGGGACAGTGTCGACCCATCCGCTGATACTTCCAGCGCTTTCTTATGATGAGCAGAAATAATACTTACGGTACCATCATCATTTTTGTGAAAAATCCAACGCTGATTGTTATATCCGAGATAAGGGTATAACTGGATTTTATTTTGCCCTGTGTCTAGATCAAGCGCCTGACCGGCTGTTGTACGAATAGAATAGGAGCCTGCATCGTCCCCCGTCGGCACGAATACCCACTCCTGATCCGTAAAATCATTCGCAGCCTTCAGTGTAACAGCTTCACCATTTGCGAGATTTGCTGTATAAAGGGATTTCTGTAGTTCTGCATTTACTAGACTGGAAGTGTATAGATCGGCAGGTGTTTCTCCGCTCACGTTAACGTTTTGATATGAAGCATATCCGCCAAATACATGTAGTCCAAAGCGGCCTTCTGCAAATGTGCCGTCCTGCAGGTCGATCACTTTCTGCCCATCCACATAAACCACGATATGCGGGCCCTTCGCTTCGATTTTCACTTTGTAGGTTTGACCCGGCTGAATGAACGTCGGAACTTTTGCTAGAATCTGACGTTCTTCAAAACGGCCGTCGATTTTATAAAACAGACGGATGGACTTCATATTCGGATCCAGATTTAAGTAGTATCCGCTGCGTCCATCTTCGCTGGCACGGAACAACATAGAGCCTGCTCCTCCGGATTTCCCTAACATCATCTCTGCTTCATAAGTAAAATCTCCTGCCTGCTTCTCTGCGATATAATTCGCGTCACTCCAGTAATTTCCACGAATCCCATTTTCACCAATGACCCAGGAGGCTGCAGATAGATCTTTAGTCCACCCACTTAAGTTCGTATGAAATTCACCCCCAGATACCTTAACTAATAAGCTAGCCGATGTCTTCCCATTTGGAGTAGAGACGGTAATGATAGACTCGCCTTCTTTTTTAGCTACAAGGGTTGCCTGGGATTTATCCACCACGTTTAGTTCAACAACATCCTTGTTACTGGAATTCCATTTAAGCGGCTGTGCCCCATTACCGGTACCATTCTCTACCATCGCCAAAAGTATGTCGCTTTGCCCCTTGCTCAGTTCGCGATCACTTGTATCCATCATTATCTTGGTAGCTGAGCCCGTCTCCTGATTCCATACAGAGCCTAACTGATTCACCTTCAGAGATACGACTTTTACGTTGCCTCCTTTGGTGTAAAAACTCAAAGCTCTGCTGGCTGGATCCGGAAAAATGACGTCAGAGAAAACAACTTTACCGTTGTTGCCAAAAACCTCAATAGAAGACTCATCTACAAGGATACGCATCTTAACTCGCTTGTTCTCCGTTTGCATTGCCGCTTCATGTCTTGTATTAAATAGACTCGAAAAATCCGTCAAACCAGATGCAGACCGATCCACGAAAATCCGACCCTCACCAGGTTTATATCCAACAACCGTTTTTTGACTTCCCCCTACACGAACGTTAAAGCCAAATTCACTAACCTGACTACCTGCTGGAATTTCTACTTCAGCTTCAATTTCGTATGCACCAGAGGTAACCCCTTTCAATAGATTCTGAGAAGAAGGACTCACCTCTTTGTTAGCAGTAGAATACAGCTGACTACGCAGCGATCCCAACTCCTTGATCGGGCTTTGAGCGAGCTGAATCCCATCTTTTGTCGTTACTAATGAGACTTCTCTTGGGATTGACAGTACGCCTTTCCAATGGCTTGTTGGAAAAGCAAACGGATAGTCCCAGTTTGTCATCCACGCCATCATTACGCTGCGATGATCTGGCATGTTTGAAAAAGACATTGAAGCGTAGAATTCTTTTCCAAAATCTGTTCGCAATACTTTCCCTGCCGGATTATCATTAACGAATTTACCATCCGCTGTTAAATGACCCACAAAATATTCAGCATCTGATCCGCCTGTTTTTGAATTCGCTCCTGTACTAATCATCAGAACCCATTTCTTCTGTGATGTTCCGTCTACCGAAAGCTGAAGCAGATCCGGACATTCCCATACACCGCCGCGAACATAGTCCCCGTATCCCCAACTATCTGTCAGGTTCCAATCAAGTAGATTCGTTGAAGCAAAGAAACGAATATGGTCTCCACCGGATACAACCATTACCCACCTGTTATTGTCATTATCACGAATCACTTTCGGATCACGGAAATCCCAGCCTCCCGGCTCCCCTCCATTATCGCCTGGATTTCCGATAACCATTGGACGCGTCTTGGAATATTCCCAAGTACGACCTTGGTCCTTGCTGTATGCAAGACCGATACGCTGATTCCCATTCGGGCCATCGGGATTATAGGAAGTGTAGTAGGCAATTAGACCTTTACCTCCTGAATCCCCGAACAAACCTGATGCATTCGTCAGATCTGCCACAGCTGATCCAGACCAGACATGCCCATGATCATTCCACGGCAGCGCAATCGGAAGCCGCTTCCAGTTCAGCATATCCTGACTGACAGAATGTGCCCAAGTGCCTCCGTCCTGATGGAATAGATGATATTCACCTTCGAAGTAGACAAGTCCGTTCGGATCACTGGCAGAACCACGAATTGGCGTATAGTGGTATTGAGGACGATATTTTTCACTATAATAATTGCTGGCATCCGTCACATAGGTATCCTGGAAGTAAGCTGTTCCCTGTTTAACAACGATTCCTGCATATCCATCGGTATAGGTTTTATCTGTTAGATCGATTGCGGCCGGGGTGTATCCGTCTAGAAAGACCTGAATTCTGTTTCCCTTCGCCTTTATCTCTACATGATGTTTTGCTCCGGTCTGACTTGGATAGATATGCTGTGAACTTGCAATTGTTGTTCCGTTAGCTTTCGTCAGACTTACACGAACCTGATTTCCTTCCTTTGTCAGGGCTGCTTCATATCCCTTTGTTCCATCAGCCGATGAACGAAAGGCGAGCGCTGCAACAGAATCAGGACGAAGAGATAGATTTCCTTCATATACAAAATCAGTAGCTTGTTTGTTATAAATTTGCTGTGACTTACTCTGGTTTACTACCATTCCTTTCTTGCCGTTGATATTAGGCTGCCATTGTCCTTTATTTGTAACCACAGCACCCAAATTTCCTTTCAGGTCGCTCACGAAAATATTTTGGAACAAAACAGAACCATTCCATACATTGAGTCCCAGCTTACCAGTACGATACGCATCATCCTGAACCTCAATCAAAGGTTTATATTCGTTGTCCCAATATACTTTCAGTGATGAACCCTCTGCTTTCACCTTGAGATGATAGATCTCTCCTGCCTTAATAGTAACCTTCCGCTCCTCTTTTAATTTCCCTTCACCATCACTTGCGTCTCGTAAGCGGATCATACCTGCATTCGGAACAATTTGGAGCATGTAGGAACTCCAGCCATCTTCATTAGAACGGAACAATAAGGTCGCGTCCGCTTGCATATCCTTGATCATGACATCATCTTCATAGATAAAATCCTCTGACACCGTTTCGGAAATTGCCATTACATTTTCTTGTGGATCAGAAGTCAGTAAAATCCCTTCCACAGTATCCGCCAACTTACCTTTTCCTTTTATTTGCCAACCTGTCAAGTTTGTGTTTGTTTTGGTTACGCTTTCAAAAATAGAAAGCCCCTCCTTAGCTTGTTTACTTACCTCCTGATCAGCGGGCGCAGCCCAACCCATACCGGGATTGGCTACATATATGCCTGCGGAAGTCATAACAAATCCTGTTGCCATGAGAAAGGATAAAACTACTTTTCCCTTATTAACCATCCTCTTCACCCTCTTTTTCTATCATCAATCATTTCTTTTATTGTAAAATAAGAAGGAGGTCAATTCATTGCACTGACCTCCTCTCTATATTCTTTTACAATTGAGCAGAACTCTGACTTTCCAGTGCTGTGAGTCCAAGAGCGAGAGCACCACATAATCCCGCCTGTTGGCCTAGTCCTGGTGGAACGATATACTCATCTATGTGTTCCAAAATAGTACTTGAGCTGACATAACCGTTCAGGTTCTGTAGCACGGCCTGCCGAATAAGTGGAAACAATTGTGACTGCTGCATAACACCACCACCCAGAATGATTTTCTGAGGAGAGTTAAGCAATATAGCACCCGTAATCGACTGCGCAATATAAAATGCTTCCATTTCCCATGCAAGGTGATCTATAGGAAGTTCATGTCCCTTCTTCCCCCACCTTGCTTCAATAGCAGGACCTGCCGCCATCCCTTCTAGGCAGTCCCCATGATAGGGACATCCCCCTGGGAATTCATCTTCAGGATGGCGTCTTGTAAGAACATGACCCCCTTCAGGATGCACAAGACCATGAATAAGTTTGCCTTCTGAATACACTCCCACACCAACACCTGTGCCAACTGTATAGTACAAACAGCTGGATAACCCTTGGGCTGCGCCCCATTTGGCTTCACCAAATGCCGCTGCATTGACGTCCGTGTCCCAGCCAAAGGGAACCAAAAAGTTTCTTTTCAAAGTGCCCAGCATATCGTAATTTCCCCAACCTGGTTTTGGTGTTGTTGTAACGTAACCATACGTCGGGCTATCTGGGCGTATATCGATTGGACCAAACGATCCAATTCCGATAGCTTCTACTGGTTTGTCTTGAAAATATTGAATAACTTTGGGCAACGTCAACTCAGGATGTTCTGTCGGGAAACTGATCTGATCTTCAATGATCCCATTTTCATTCCCGATGCCACATATAAACTTCGTTCCGCCAGCTTCAATCGCTCCTATACGCATATACAAGACTCCTCTCGGTGACTAATTCTTGTCTTGCTCAGCAGAGAGAGTAAGCTCATAGATATCCAGGGAAATCAGCAAGTCATTCTCATTTTCTGCAAACACAGCAATACCTTTAGATTCTAGTCCAGGGAATATAAGATCCGTAATCACTGCCTGGCCTCCATTACTAAACGCCTCAACGGAAGAGCGATCCACATAAATACGGAGATCATTTGACTCATCAAGCGCTGCGAGTTTGGCTGAATGATGTCCTACGAAATGTTCATGGAAATCATGCTGGCCCGAAGCCTTCCTGTCTACATAAAGTTCCTCTGTCTCACCGTTGATACCGATCACTGTTTGTTCATCCGCACCAACTCTTACCTTGAAACCTACAGATTTACCCCGAGCGAACTCAGCTATAATCTCATAAGATTCCAAGTGAATCTCTTTAAGAAGAGTATTGATTTCTTGCACCGTTGCATTTTTTATAGAAAGGACTTGTACACGAGCTGATTCCAACTCTTGTACCGGCTTCTGCACAAGAAAGGTTCCCCCTTGTCTTGATTCGAGCTGAAGTTCTCTTGCAATTGTCATCGCGCCACGGAATTCTTCTGCTGGCGTCTTGTTAGCATACATCCAGTTGCT
Source organism: Paenibacillus sp. FSL H7-0943 (assembly GCF_037963265.1). NCBI lineage: Bacteria > Bacillati > Bacillota > Bacilli > Caryophanales > Paenibacillaceae > Paenibacillus > Paenibacillus sp. FSL H7-0943. The sequence continues at coordinate 1,637,925 of NZ_CP150148.1, read as the reverse complement.
CATCCAGCCGATAAATAGCCTTCTTCCATCTTCCGCCGGTATATCGGACCAACTTACACCTGCATAGTTATCTCTTCCATAATCAAGCCAGCGAACTTTTATCGAATCTTCATCTGGCGTGAACACTTCTCCATCAAAACCCCCTGTAAAATACTGTGTTCTTGATCCTTCCACAAAAGCGGGATCCGCACCGATGCTCACTAGCATCACCCATTTCGTGTTCGAAGGATCGCCATCAATGGCCAGCGGGAACAAGTCCGGGCATTCCCATACCCCGTCATGAGAACCGATTCCTTCTCCGAATTCACTGGCAAATGTCCAGTTCATCAGATCAGGAGAATGATATAGACACACCGTTTGACCACAAGCTACAATCATCACCCATTGATTAGTATCTTTATTCCAAAATACTTTCGGGTCACGGAAATCAATGAATGTATCATGTTCAAGCACCGGGTTTCCATCATATTTCGTCCAGGTTCTTCCGTTATCCTTACTATAAGCCAAGCTTTGACGCTGAATGGCTGGCTTGCCTTCCGGCATATCCAAATGGTGTGTAAAAATCGCTACTAGACCTGGTTTATCTTCAAAAAATCCAGTCGTATTATTCCAGTCAACTACGGCACTGCCGGAAAAAATCATACCTAACTCATCTGGAGCAAGAGCGATAGGCAGCTCCTCCCATGTAACCAGATCCTTGCTGACCGCATGGCCCCAGTGCATAGCGCCCATAGTCATTCCACCTGGATGGTGCTGGAAGAACAAATGATATTCATCCTCAAAATAAACCATTCCGTTTGGATCATTCATCCACTTTTCCTTAGGGGAAAAATGATACACTCCGCGGTAATTTTGTTTCGCAATCGTAGACATTATTGTTTTCTCCTTTACTCCCGAACACGGTCTTTACCGTATATTATTTATAGTTTATTATTTGCTTGCTCTGTCATAGCCGCCTTGTTTAATTTCAAGCCATTCTTGCAAGCCCAGACGGTCCAATTCTTTCAAATATTCATCCCACTGCGCTTCGACTTTACCGTTTTGGTACCATTCAGTACGCATTCTAAGCACGTAGGCAAAAAGATCCGTCTCAATTGTCGTAAGGCGATCAAGTTCTTGAATGGAATGGAATACACTCGGCATTACGTTTTCTGCTTTCATTTTAGGCGCCATGATGTTCTTGATAATATCCATTCTGCCTTTGGCATCATCCGGCATGGTTGTGTATTTGCCATAATAGGAATCAAGGATAGCTAAGGGTCCACCGACACTTGTTTTCTCACGTAGTTCTACAGGAGCTGCACCCTCCAGCGGCAAATGCTTCAGCATTTCTTTTTCTTTATCAAATTCGAAAATATTTTGCTGTTTATCGTCTCCATACGTTCCCCAGTTGTTCTGTACAGATTGAATCGGATCGTAGAGTTGATCAACCCATTTCGCTGTCGTTTCTAAGTTCTTATTGGCGCTAGTAACAACCATCTTACCTCTGCCCAAACCAAGCGCGTTCGTTCTTGTTACGTTAACTTCACCATCTGGTCCAGCAAGTGGAGGCATAACCTCGTAAATGTCATTTGCTCCAGTGATGTTAGCTTTATCCCATGAGAAGTAAAGTCCGTATCTCTGATCCTTTCCTTTTGCAAGGTAAGTACTCCAGTCCTGAGTATAGGCTTCAATATCAATGAGTCCTTCTTTATACAGCTCGTTAATAAAAGAAACGGCTTCTTTGTAATCATCTTGTGCCGCCGTAAATATTACCTTCCCATCATTGCTTACAACCGCGTGGTCGGGGTTCTCCCCCAATCCGAATGAAGCAAATAGGAAAACCAGATCTTCTGCTCCAGGCTTGTTAATAAAGGACAAAGGAATTTCGTCAGCCTTACCATTGCCATTTGGATCTTTTGTCTTGAAGGCAATTAATACTTCTTTTAATTCTTCTGTTGTTGTAGGCATATCAAGGCCCAGCTTCTCAAGCCATTCCACATTGATCCAAGGCATACTGTCTACCGCCTGGATTCTTTCTTTGCCATTGCCCAGCTCTTCGATCCACGGAAAGGCATAAATATTACCGTCTGGTGCCGTAATCATACTCTTGTATTCCGGTGCTTCTTCCAGCACCTTTTTGAAGTTGGGCATATTGTTCTCGATAAGCTCATTCAGCGGAATAATGGCACCATCTTTAGCAAGCTTGAGCAGCTCATAGTCGCTATAGTCCGCATTAAAAATTGCATCAGGAAGATCGCCGCTTGCCACAGCCAAGTTTCTTTTTTCAACAAATACGTCTTTCGTGAAATTCTTCCAATTAATATGAACATTCGTCTTTTCTTCAAGACGCTTATTAATCAGTTTTTCATTTGGATCAACGGGTGCAAGTGGAGAGCTTTGCGTAATAAAGTTCAAAGTTACTTTACCGCTGGTGTCCTGTTCTTTACTAGCTGCACTTCCCCCTCCTCCGCCGCCACCGCATGCAGTAAGGAACATAAACGAAGCAAGTACAGATGCAGAAGCTACTTTCGTTGATACTCTTGATTTCTTAATTCTTTTCATAGGGTATGACCTCCAAATTAGATATGAATGAATTAATCTTTATCTATGTGCAGCCTGTTTCCTACTTAAGGGAACCGACCATAACACCTTTTTCAAAGTACTTCTGGAAGAACGGATACATAACAATAAGTGGCAAACTGGAAACAACAATGGCAGCGTACTTGATGATTTCAGACAATCGTTTCATTTCCGCCATGGCGAGTTGATCGCTGATCATGCCCGGATCTACCTGATTCTGGATCAAGATCGACCGCAACACGAGCTGCAGTGGATGAAGATTCGGATTATCTAAATAGATCATGGCGTCAAAGTAGGAATTCCACTGGCCCACAAAAGCATAAAGAGCGAGCACGAAAACAATCGGTTTGGAGAGCGGTAATACGACACTGAAGAAAATCCGCATCTCCGAGGCTCCGTCGACATTAGCGGCTTCCTTCATTTCATTCGGTACTCCTTTGAAAAAAGTTCTAGAGAGAATGATGTTCCATACATTGACTGCTCCTGGAATGATCACCGCCCATACTGTATCAAGCAGACCAAGATTCTTAACGAGCAGGTATGTAGGTATAAGCCCACCCCCAAAGAACATGGTGATAATAAACAAGGTCATGAAGAATCCTTTTCCTTTGAGCCTGTCATCAGACAGTGCGTACCCTGCACAGATTGAGACGAGAACGGTAAGCATAGCAAATGAAACAGAGTATAAAACAGAGTTTCCAAAACCTCGGATCATGGCCGGATTAGAAAGAATTTTTATATACCCTTCTAATGACCAGTCCGAAAGGTTGAATGATAATCCTTTACTGAGCAGAACTGATGGATCCATAAAAGATGCAATCACTACATAAATCAAAGGAAGTACAATGATAAGTACGGCCAGTGTCAGGAAGATCGCGTTCAGCACGACGATAAAGCGATCTAATCCGGAATGTTTAATGGGCATAGCTTGTTGCTCCTTTCTTAGTAAAGACCTTCGCCCTCATTCAGTTTCTTCACGGTGAAGTTAACGGTGACGAGCAAGACGATGTTGATGATAGAGTTAAACAACCCTACTGCGGCTGAATAGGCATAATCGCCCGACTGCAAACCAATTTTATAAACGTAAGTCGGAATGATTTCTGAGGTTGGCAAGTTCATCGCCGTTTGCATGAGATAGGCTTTTTCGAAACCAATGGACATAATCCCACCAGCTGCAAGGATAAATACGATAGCCATAATTGGACGAATGGTTGGCAAATCGATATGGCGTATTCTTTGTAGAAGATTAGCGCCGTCAAGATTGGCTGCATTATGTAACTCAGGATCGACATTAGCAAGTGCTGCTACATAAATAATGGATGCCCAACCGGCTCCGGTCCAAATATCGGACAGAATGTAGATCGAACGGAAGTACTCCGGACGAGACATGAACATGATTGGTTCACCTGTAAGCCAGGTAAAAAACTGGTTAATCGGTCCCGTTGGGGACAAGAAGATAAACAACATCCCGACCACAACGACAACAGAAATAAAGTTAGGTGCATACAAGAACAACTGAATGTTCTTTTTGACGCCTGCACGGCGAATTTGATTTAACATCAACGCAAGCAGGATTGGGATTGGAAAACTCAGAATTAATCCGAAAAAACTTAATTTAAGCGTATTCATAAAGATAACTTCGAAGTTGGGGGATGACAGGAATTTCTCGAAGTTGTACAAGCCTACCCATTCACTCCCCATAATCCCTTTGATTGGGCTGAAATCTTTAAAGGCGATAATCGCACCATACATAGGACCGTATTTAAAAATCAGGGTCAGGATCACAGCTGGTGCGAGCAAAATATAAAGAAAGTAGTATTTCTTTAGATAGTCTAGTAAGGAGCTCTTATGTTTGGTCACCATTGTTCTGTGTTCAGCTTCTATTAGGTTTTGCAATGCCTTTACCTCCGTTCTTATCAATGTTTATATCTTGATGCAGTAAGGGCTTTCAATTGGCTTATGTCCTGCTGCTTTTACAATTTACCAAACACTTAATCGTTCGTCAATACATTTTGTAAAAATATTTATGTGCATATGACAAAATATTTTGTTCATAAATGACGCTTTAAATTTTACAAAATTACAAATACAGCCAATTTAAATAGGATTGTATACTTTAAAGTCAACATATTCTCATTAATACGAAAACAAAACTACCTTTTTCGCACACTTACCCACTGGTAAAATGTAAACTAAATTGTGCATTTGTAAATATTATATTGCTATTTTGAGTAAACTAATATACATTAAAGAGAGTTGGAATCATGACAAATAGTACACTATTTGTGGCGAAGGTTAAGAACAAGAATATAGAGGTGAATTACATAGATGGCCAGGGAAAAAGTAACCATACAAGACATCGCGGATGCTTTAGGAATCTCCAGAAATACAGCTTCCAAAGCCTTAAATGGAACGAATGGTATACCTGATGAAACCAGAAACAAGGTTATAAAGAAAGCGATAGAGTTAAAATATAAACAATTTGCTTTTATGGACACCGAGAGTGTTCAACCAAGAAACTCTGGAAATATCGCTTTATTAACAGAAAACTTACCTAACACTTCCCACTTTGGATCGAAACTGATCAGTGGCATGGAGAAACGAATCAGCGCGGAAGGATATAATTTATCCATGCACATTATAAGAGACATTGATCAGGAGTCCTTGTCTCTTCCAAATAATTTTGATGTCGCCAATGTAGACGGAATTATTTGTATTGAGTTGTTCAATTCCGAATATAGTAAGCTGATTACAAGTCTAGGCATTCCAACTATTTTCATCGACTGTTCTGCAGATATCTGCTACCCTGAATTCCAAGCAGATGTACTTCTCATGGAAAACGAACACAGCACATATCAACTTACAAAAAAGTTAATTGATGGCGGTTACACATCACTGGGGTTCATCGGGGACTATAATCACTGTAGGAGTTTTAATGAAAGATGGGTGGGCTTTAATCGCGCATTGATAGAATCTGGGATTCATCTCGATCTCTCACAATGTATTCTCGATGACGATCGACTATTTTTTTCGAGTCCGGAGTGGGCAGATGCTAAGCTAAGCCAAATCAATCAGCTTCCTTCTGCTTTCGTGTGTGCTAACGATTATATTGCGGTTACCTTTATGAAGTCACTCAAAAATATGCTTTCCATTCCTAATGACCTCGTCATTTGTGGTTTTGATAATGGTCCTGAATCAAGCATTGTAGAACCCCATCTCACTACTGTTCATATTTATAGTAATCAGATGGGTGTCAAAGCAGCTGAAATGCTACTTTCCCGAATTCATGATCCGAAGCAACCCTATCAGGTTTCTCATATTTATACCAAACTCATCCTAAGAGAATCTACACCTAATATCAGTTGATGGATTTAAAAAGAACCCAAGCGATTAAAAATTCCGTCGCTGGGGTTCTTTTTTTTCGTTGAATTGTTCCAATTACAATGTCCTGTATTTATAATCCCACAATTAGTTTAAGGAAGGATTGTATTCTTCATAGGATAGAACAATATGCTCTCGTTTTAGCAGACAATGCTCTATAATCGCCTTACGTTTCGCTTTCAGGACAATTTGTTCAATATCAGCAAAACTGCAACCGGAAAGACGTTCACATGCCTCCTCCATCAACCCAGCTTCACTTTCAAAGTCATTAATTAACAGTTCGACATATTGACGCCTACTTGATTCATCCGGGTTAGCATAAATCATTTTTGTATCAAACCTTCGCCAAATAGCTCTATCCAGTTCATTTTCTAGGTTCGTCGCTGCTACAAAAATGCTATTGTCACCAAAATCATCGAGACATTGCAGCAGTGTATTCACCGCACGAGCCATTTCTTTAACCTCGTCATTACTCTCCCGTGTTCTTGCAATGGCATCAAACTCATCCAGGAAAAGAACACAAGGAGATGCTTTGGCATACTCAAATATTTTCCGGATATTACTTCCAGTCTCGCCCAAATGGCTGTGAATAATTGCATCAAGTCGAACCAGGATAAGTGGAAGCTCCAGCATTTGAGCCATATAAAATGCCGTCAGTGTTTTCCCTGTGCCCGGTGGACCATACATAACCACTTTATTGGGAATGGGAACTCGATGTTCTTCAAATCTTTCCCTCATACCTAAGATTGTGATGAATTCTTCGACAATCTTTCGATTCATATCGGGTAGGACGAGATGTCTAACCTTTTTGGCACATTCTTTGGGTGTATAATAGGTACCCATATCAATCCCTTTTGCTCTGGGTAGACGTTGATTGGTGCTGCTTTTATTCATTATTTATTGAAGCTCCTTTAAAATGGTTATTTTCAAGAAATCCAAAAGATCCTTTCTGAATCCAGTTCAACCTGCTCTAATTGCCGCTCGAAGTTCTCGTGAGGAACGATAGAGTCCGCTTGTGACCATTCATTATCCACAAATCAATTCAAATACACATTGTTTTTATTCGTAATTATTACGATTTAAAATATCATACTTTCTTTTTGTTTATAATGTCAACCAGTAGCACAAAAAAGAGCCTTTATAATTCCAAGGCTCTTTTAGGGTATATCTATTAAATCGGCCACCAGGCAAAGCAGAAGTTTCAGCATTTTGCGTTCACATATTGTAAGTCCTGGCTAGCTTGGGCTTAGCTCTGAGCCGGGTGAATTCCTTAGTTACCAGGATTACCGTCCACACTACAACCACAGAATCAATTACAAGCGAACCCCAATATACTCCGGAGACGCCTAACCATCTTGGCAAAACAAGCATCACTGGCACATAAAAAACAAGTTGTCTGGTGATGCCGATAACGGCTGCCGGCTTCCCTTTATTAATCGCAGGGAAAAAGGTCATGGCCATAAAAATGAGCGACAATAACGGCAGAACCGCCATGTTCAACCGGAAATATAACATTTCGCTGGTCTTAAAGATTTGATCCGGCAGCATTAGCCCCAGAATGGAAGCCGGCGAGATCATGGAAATTATCCAGAAAGGCAAAGTCAGCAGCATGGAGACAAGGGTGAATATTTTATAGGCTTTGATGGCGCGCTCATACTGTTCTGCTCCAAAATTTATGCCGATGACTGGCTGCAAGGCGCGCATTAATCCGAATATCGGCGTCAACAGGAAGGTGAATACACGAAAAACCACACCATAAAATGCAATATCTGCTGTAGTCCCGTATCTCGACAGTGCATTAAATACTACAACAGCCTGTACCAGATTCATAAAGTTCATAATGAAAGAGGACATTCCCAGACCAATTATGGATTTGATTGTGGCAGCATCCCGATAGATTGCAAAGACATTCGTTCGGAATGAGGCAAATCCTTTGCCAAAATAAATCCATCCCAGCAAGGTGTAGACCAGCATCCCGATATTTGTAGCCCAGGCAGCACCCTCTACTCCAAAATCCAGCCAGGCTACCAGAATATAATTGGACAATACATCAACTGCCAGTCCAATGCCCATTACCACGGCTGCCGATTTCATTTTCCCTTCGGCACGTACAATCATGTTGGCAGCCAGTCCATAAATCCAGAAAAATGAACCAATCACCGTAATTCTAAAATAGCTGTCTCCAAGAGCCAGAGTTTCCCCTTCTCCTCCCATGATTCGCACCAGCTGTGTAGAGAAAAGCAAACCCAATACCATATAGATAAGCGTTACAAGGATGGACAGATAATTAACATTCCCCATCAAACGCTTCTGCATTTCTTTGTCCTGCCTGCCGAGGGCTAAACTTAAAGCAGAACCGGCACCCACCCCAATCAAGGAGCCCAGTCCCAAGCTGATCTGGGTTAAAGGATAAGCTACCGATACCCCAGCCAGTGCTTCCTCTCCGACAAATCTTCCCACAAATACAGCGGCAATAACCGCATTTAAGCCATAGAGGACCATTGCGATGATAGCGGGCCATGATAACTGGACCATAATATTCCAAAGATTACCGTTGAGAATAAAATGCGTCTGCTTGTCTTTGCTGTTGTTTATCTGTGTTACTGTGTTCATAATATGAATTTACTCTCCTTCTTTTGACTGAATATGCAAAGTCCTCGTTCAAAAATTATACGGGACTCCTTGCATTAACTAGTCTATAAGACATGTTGGCTAGCAACTACCGCAAAAAGGATTGTTTCTATCTCATATAGGATTTTATCTTTGAATTTATATAAATCTCCCCGGAATAGCCCACTCTCTCTTCCATTCCTATTAAAAAACTGCAGCAGGAGTGGTCGCGGCTCCGCAAGTTTCCGGTGCATGGTCAATTTTGAATGCTAGGCAATCATTTAGTCCCCCCTACTTAACTCAACAAAAAAAGCAACTTCCCAGTTGGCAAGTTGCTTTTAAAAAAACTCTTTTGTGATAAAGTAACGATGAAAAAAAACGATTGAAGTCAAGTCAAAAACCGACCTAATAAGCAGCGAACGGATCCGCATTATTCGAAAGGAACTGAGCCCATGTGAATTTGAATTCAGGACTGCCTACAACACTTTCTGCTATATCACCTGGAACAAAAAACACAGTGAATCCTGCATTAGTCAAGTAGAAGTTATCCAGGTATGCATTAGAATCTTTAGTTAACTTATTGAACAGGTCAATAGAGTAGATAGAAGACTCAGTACCTTTTTGGACTTGTTCTTGAAGTGATTTCTTAATAACCTGACTGTAATTGCTGTTGGATTTCAGCAAATCTCCCAGCTTCATTGTCCTACCATCCTGCAGAGAGTAAGTAAGACCTGTTTGTGAGCCGCCTCCATGAGCTCCGCCGAGGTATTGATAATTGGTAAGCAGGAAGCTAATCACTCCATTTTGATTGTAAGTCACCTTGTAGGCCAGTTCGAAATCGTATGTCGCTCCTTCCGCTGGAGCACCAGACTTAGCCAGTTGTTTTTCCGAGGCATCTAGAAACTTCTGTGCCTGAGCTTTCACCGCTTTATTAATTGCCACTTCGGCATTTTGATTCGCAAGCTGCGATACAACTGGATATACGATATTGATGGTTACATCCTTATGGGAATTAGAAGACTGGAGTTTACCGGCAGTTATAGTCAGTTCATTCATTCCTGCATTCGTGATATTGACAGTACGGGTTTGTCCGTTCCATTGGGCCAAATATCCGAAAGGTTCAACCAAGGCTTGCACTGCAACAAAAGAAGTTCCTCCGATTACCTGAGCTTCGTATCTTTGTCCCAGACCGCTTCCATTTAACTTTACAAGTGTACTGTCGATATCCTTTGAATAATTTACAGTATTCTCTCCCAGGGTAAGCTCTACACTATGATTTTTGTTATCGTATTTAACAGCTGCGCCTAATGCTTGCGCTGCGTCTTTAAGCGGAATGAGTGTATTACCTAATGGGCTTAGGAAAGCCTGAGTCCCGATTGCTTTACCTTTAACCTGGACGTTCACCCTGGAGGTTATTGTTGCAGTAGTGGATGCAGCATGAACTGATCCGACAGACACGGGTAAAGCCGCCGCTGTGCCAACTGCAGCCAGTGCTGCTGACAATAAAAGTACGGACATCCGCTTTTTAGTTGTGAATTTTTTAACTTGAGTTTCCATTTTGAAGATCTCCTTTTAGTCATTTTCTTACTATCACACTATAATCCCGTCATTTCCCGGATGGTTTACAGTATTTTCAGAAAAAGATTACAATTTTTACATGGAATTCGCTAATCAATGATGCATTGAAACCATAAAGGCAAATCCAAAAAGTGTCCAGTCATTTAGCACATGCACTATAAACGATGTCCAAATGTTTTTAGTCTTAATGTATGGATAGAGCAGAACAATCCGTACAATGCCGATACCGAGAATGGCTTGTGCAATATTCCAATTATAAGTTGGTAAATGGTATGCGCCAAAAATAATGGATACTACAATCCACGCTAAGATAATCGCAGACTTTCTGTTCAGTTTAAGTTTTTTTACTCCTAAGTACAAAATGACTAAGAATGGAAGGATCGTTATTAATTCTTCTCCAAAAAGCATCGGGAGCATTGTCAGGAACGTCGTAATTGTATCGGAAAAATTACCATTGAATCCTTCACTCACTGGATTTGCACTAAAATTAAATAATTTCGTAATAATAAAACCAACACCATAGGTCACAATAAGATTTACAATGTACGTCCCAAGAATTAATATAATATCTTTAGCAACTAATTTTCTGAAAAGTAATGTCCACTGACTCCGTGCAACAAAGATAACTGCTGCTAATGGGAAAATCACATTTATAAAAGGATGTCCATAAGTACCTCCAAACCCAATAAGAAACAATGCAAAACCTGCAGCAACAGCTATCAGAAATATTAGGCTGGTTTTCAAATTTAGAGTAGGGGATTGCAGTTCACTGTAGAATGGAAAATCATCATTTTTACGCTCAAATCTAAAAAAATTACTTTTACTCATCATTAATCAAATCCTTCCTGAAAATAATGAAAAGCTATACTCTCTGAATACTAAAACCAATGATGCGGAGAATAGAAATACAGTCAGCTGTTTTTTGTACTATCACACTATACTCCCATTTTTTTCTGAAACATTTACAATTTTTTCAGAAAATAATTACAATATTTACACGAGTTTTGAATAACTGAAATTAATTCATCGCTTAATTTTGCAAATTCATGAAAATGTTTTAAAAAAATGAATCTATTTCAGAAATAATTATGTTGTTTTGATAAAATAGACAGGTAATAATAGAATAAACAGTTCCCTTGTTAAAAAACTAAAAAGCGAGGTTTACCAATGTTATGGACCTGAAGCTGTTAAAAAAAATTAAAACGATAAATTTCTTCACATTCTTCTTTTTTTGGACTGTCATCTTTTTTGCTCTTGCGGATAAGCCACCACCTGCTGGTTTCTATGGGCTTATTGCCCTATTATTAGTTTATGGTATTTTACTTATTATCTATTTAAATGATTTTATTGAAAGCTTGATTAAGAAGCGAAGAGGAGTTTTTCTACTCAATTTGTTATATTTCTCCTTGGGAGGTTTTGCTTTCAGTCTAATTCTTTCAATTATTGTCATTAATCTTGTTTCAAATGTAGAAAATGAAGGATATCTAATCTCGGCATTCAGTTCAACCGTAATAGGATTCCTTAACGGGTTATGTTTTTATTTTTTCAACAAGCTGCTTGTGAAGAGGTACAACCTAATGATTGAGCAGAACCGCTCTGAATAATAAAAGAGCCGAACTAGCTAAAGAATGACGTATCGCCAAAAAGCAACTTATCCGCAGATAAGTTGCTTCTTTATCATGTTCGCCTTATAGAACTCATGATACAGCTTCGGAGCCAAAGATATCGATAAGTGCATCAGGTTTTCGTTTTCAATACAATGACCAGTGTTATCTTGAAGTGGCATACAAGAAAATGATGAGGCTCTTTAATTTAACGGATGGGTGTACATTGAAGCTAATTTTTCAGTCCCGTCAACGTGATTCCTTCTACGAAATATTTTTGACCAATCAGATAAAAAATGACGCCCGGCGCAAAGGACATACACGTAGCCGCCATCGTCAGCGACCAGTCCTGCTTTAGTTGGCCTCTAAAGGCGGTTAGTCCCAAGGCTATCGTATACTTATCGCTTGAGTTTATGTAAATCATCTGTTGAAGTAGATCATTCCATAAACCGATAAAGATAAATAATGCGACGACGATCATCGCAGATTTAATGGCCGGCATAATAATGCTGAACAAAATGCGGTAATATCCAGCGCCATCGATCGTTGCTGCTTGATCAAGCTCTCTCGGAATAGACATGATAAACTGCCTAATCAAAAAGATATTAAAAGCCCCGCCACCACAGAAATAAGGCAAAATCAACGGCAGATAGCTGTCATGAATTCCTAAACCTCTCGTCCACCCAATATATAGCGGAATAAGTGTAACCATGGCAGGTAGAAGCATCGAACCGACACAAAGAGCCCAAATCAATTTTTTGCCCCGAAAACGCAGTCTTGCAAAGGCATAACCGCATAAAGTCGCTGTAAAGGTTCCTGCCAAACAGGCGGGTACAATAATAATCATAGTGTTCCATAAATATTTCCAAAACTTAAAGATCTCTAGCGTTTCTGCATAGTTTGAAAACAACCAATTTCCTGGCAGCAGTGAAGGCGGATATTGGTATATCTCGGCATTCGACATGAGCGACGTGCGAAATATCCACCAGATTGGAAAGAGCACGAGTATAGTAAAAAAAATAACAACGACAAACGAGATCAGGTTCATCCATTGACTATTACGTTTTTTGCTCTTTAATCTTCCGTATGAGGCTACACTCATTTGTCATCGCCTCCTTCATTAAAGATCCATAGATTGGAGGTTTTGAATAATACACCAGTAAAGCCTGCAAGAATAACAAAAATAACGGCTGTTGTCGCACAAGCATACCCCAATTTATAATTTACAAAAGCTTGATCATACATCAGATAAGTTAAAAAGCGTGAAGAATTACCCGGGCCGCCATTCGTTAATGAAAGAGCCGGCGTAACAATTTGGAGATTGGCAATCAAGCTCATTAGCAAATTGTAAAAGATAATGGGCGACATGCACGGTAAAGTGATATGCAAGAATCGTTTCCATCCATTCGCACCATCCATTTCAGCCGCTTCATGGTAGACGACCGGAACATTTTGCAGCCCAGCTAAGAAAATAACAATTAAGTTACCTGACAGCCAAACCGAAATCAAGGATAGGGATGGAATGACATAGCTGGAATCCGCGATAAAAGAAACTTTGTTCAAACCCATCTCAGAGAGAATAAAGTTAAAAAATCCAAAATTAGCTTCGTATAACCAGGACCATCCTACATATATTGCGGCTGCCGGCAAAACGTACGGTACATAGAACACAGCCCGGAAAAACCCTCTAGCCGGAATTTTACGATTCAGTAGCATCGCAATAAAAAGTGAATAAATCATGCCTCCAACTACCGATAAGACGGCAAAGTAGACCGTAGCGATAATAGAATCTTTAATATAAGGATCAGTGGTAAATAGATTAATATAATTCTCGAAGCCAACAAATTTGGGGTCTGAAAGTCCCGTCCAATTCGTTAAGCTGATCCCGAGCACCCCAATAAGAGGTAGATACGTTAGAAAGATCAGCCCAATGAAGGCAGGGATCAATAATATATACGCGGCTCGTGCCTCACCTGCATGAATATGTGAACGACGTTTCGGAGATTTGTTAATCATTTCCATCTCTATCTCCCCACCTGAAGATCATAATATGGCCGCCGCGTGTGTGAGCTTGGCAGCGGCCAGTCTTTTACGAACTTTACTAATTGCCTGAATGGGCTGCTTTCAACGCATCGAGATTTTTAGAAATAGCATCCTTAGCGGTCGTCTTTCCAGTCCATACATCCCCTAGAACCGACCCGAGCAAGGTGTTAAACTCTGTCGTATGATTCGTATAGAACCACGCTGCGGACTTCACAGCAGGTGATTGCGCATAGTCGACTACTGCAGATTTATATTCGTCATAAACAGGGAAGTTAGGATTTTCGACCCATTTACGGGTAAGGGTCTCATCCGTGTACCACTTCTCCAGCGTCGGCATCCAGATCCCCGAGCTAATGAGGCCCCAGTTATTTTCTTCTGAGTTGTACCATTTCAGCCATTCCATCGCTTCTTTTGGATGCTTAGTCTGGGAGAAGACGACATTGGCGCCACCCGTGTTGAGGGTAACCTTTTCCTTCATGTAAGGCAATACTGCAACGCCATAGTTCAAGCCTTCATTCTTGGCCGTATTCAGACTAGTTCCCACGTTCCACGCACCGTTAGTAGCCATGGCAACAGTTCCCGCGATGATGGTTCGTTGAATGCCATCATCAGTCTGTCCGACAGACAACGGAGCAACATGATCCTTCAAGTAAAGATCTGCAACCTTCTGAATTCCCTCTATACTGGCGTCTTCTCCAATTCTCACCTCAGTCCCATCACCCGAATAGAACCCTCCACCATTACCAAGCGCCCAGGTCTCAAGCTGCCATGGTAAGTTTTCAACGGATGCGCCAAACTGTACGATACTCTGCTCATTAAAGCCACTCTCATCAGGATGTTTACCATTTTTATCAAGGGTCAGCTTCTTTGCTGTTATTACAAATTCGTCCCATGTCCACGCTTGGTCTAAAGCGGCTGGGGGATAGGGTACATTGGCCTTGTCAAACATATCTTTGTTGTAATAGAGGAGTAAGATTTCATTGGCAGCCGCGTAGGCTACGGTTTTCCCTTGATATTTGTAGGCTAAGCTATCCAGTGGTTTGCTGTCGCTTCCTTCGTACATTGTATTTACATCATTCAGCATGCCTTGGGTAGACCACTGAACGACCCCATCTTCTCTGAGCATCCCTGTATCAGGCAATTGCTCTGCCGTAGCCATTGTATTCAGCTTAGTCATGTAGTTTTCCCAAGGAATTGCTTGTACTTCTACTTCAATTCTGTCTTGAGAAGCATTAAACTTATCCGCCACTCCCTGGGTTACATTTCCCTCTTCCGCACTTCCCCACATCGAATAGATAATCTTGACCTTCTCCTCAGGCTTGGAGGTTGCGTTCTCAGATGCTTTGGGTGCATCAGATGCCTTGGTTGCTGTGTTTGTCTCGTCTTTCGCGCAGCCAATGACACTTAACGCTAGTGCAGTTGAAAGAATACCTACCCCGAATGCTTTACCTACTTTCATTTCCCTCTCCCCCTTCATAATTACATAGATATGTCTAACCGTTTGACCCCTTAAGTTATTGAGTTAAACGTTTAGTACCAACTTTTTTAATAATTTCAACCTTTGCTTGGAATCCGCAATTTCGGCCAGCAGATACGACTTTTAATATCGTAAATATTTTCAAAAAGTGGTATAGAGTCTTCATGAACTTGGGATGTTTTAATGAAGTAAGCGCTTTATTATTATTGTGTCATGATTTTCTTTTAGGGAAAATAGCATTTTTCAACCTGATTTTTAAAAATTCCAACCTTTAAAGAATCATCTTTTTCATAAAAACGGCAGAATCAGCTGATCCAAAATATTCACTTGCAGTAACGACAATAAGCAGAGCCGCCCTCCTACCCCACTGGTAGAAGCACTGCTCTGCCTATTTAGCATTTATACACATACACTGCTGTATGCAGCAACGCCGTTTTTCTCTTCTCGAAACATAACTGCGTGAGATCTCCAGCTCCTTAGTGATTTCCCGCTATGTTATCGAATTTCTTGAGGTTGTGGCCACGAACCGACGTCAAGAAAGAGGACGTCTCTTATTCGTTCCCCATCGTGCTGATGTCGATGACAAACCGGTAACGGACATCTGAAGCAAGCACACGCTCCCAAGCTTCATCAATCCGGTCAGCAGAAATGACCTCGATTTCAGAAGCAATATTATGTTCAGCGCAGAAATTAAGCATTTCCTGCGTTTCACGGATTCCGCCAATCATCGACCCGGCAAACGAACGGCGGTGGCCGATCAGCGAGAATACGTTAACTGCCAATGGATCAGCGGGCGCACCGACATTGACTAATGTACCATCCAATGCCAGAAGTGAAAGATAGGCATCAATATTAATTTGTGCGCTTACTGTATTCACAATAAGATCGAATGAACCGGCAAGCTGCTTAAATGTCTCCGGATCGCTGGTCGCATAATAATGATCCGCTCCTAATTGCAATCCGTCTTCCTTCTTCTTCAGTGACTGTGATAACACAGTAACCTCAGCTCCCATGGCATGAGCAATCTTCACAGCCATGTGCCCAAGCCCGCCAAGACCCACTACAGCTACTTTTTTGCCGGGAGCGGCTCCCCAATGGCGCAGCGGTGAATAGGTGGTGATTCCTGCGCATAAAAGCGGTGCAGCTGCGTCAAGCGGAATAGCGTCAGGAATCCGGACTACGAAGTCTTCTGTTACAACGATGTGCGTGGAATACCCGCCCTGTGTATAGTGACCGTGCCGGTCGATAGCCCCATAGGTGCCCGTATTTCCACTCAGGCAATACTGCTCCTCACCTTTCTGGCAATTACTGCACTCTCCACAGGAGTCAACCATACAACCAACCCCTACACGATCGCCGACTACGTACTTTGTAACTTCGGAACCGACCTGGCTGACAATACCGGCGATCTCATGCCCTGGAACAAGTGGATACTTAACCGGTCCCCACTCCCCGCGGGCTGTATGAATATCCGAGTGGCAAATGCCAGCGTATTTAATCTCAATAAGAACATCGTGCGGCTGCAGATTCCGGCGTTCAATTGTAGTTAGCTTGAACGGACCTTCCTGACTGAATGTAGCACGTGCATTTACTTTTATCATAGTGAAACCTCTCTTCTAGTTAATATAAAAAGCTGTAACGTCGACTTTACAAAACCTATGTTATTACTTAAAGTTAACTCTAAGTCAAGCACAAAATATAATTAAGACTGGAGATAGATGATGAAAACATACTCCATAAGTGAAGTTGCAGAATATTTTAATATGACATCACATACCCTGCGTTACTATGACAAGGAGGGACTTTTGCCTTTTATAGAAAGAACCCCCAGCGGGAAACGCGTTTTCAAAGAAACGGATATGGACGCTTTAAAAGTAATTGAATGCCTGAAGTCATCCGGGATGCCGATTAAGGAAATAAAACATTTCATTGAGTGGTGCTCTGAAGGGGACTCCACCTTGCAGCAGAGATATGACATGTTCTTGGAACGGAAAGCTTCTGTAGAAGCACAGATGGAAGAATTGAAAAAAACGATGGAAGTCATAGACCATAAATGCTTCTACTACAAGACCGCCTTGGATAGCGGCACGGAAGATGTTCATAAAAAAAATAACATTAAGAGTGCATTTACTCATTAAAAATGGACCTTCAAATTACAGTAAAGGCGGGGCAGATTGGTCTGCCCCGCCTTTCTTAATTTGGACGCTTTTTTGCCAGCAGCTTCTCCGTAAAATTCACATCAAAAAAATGAATAATGGGTCCCAAACCAAGTGCGGACACTAGAGTACCTAAGCCTATAACGCCTCCTGCCAGGAAGCAAATCAAAGCACAAAGAGCATCCGTAAACATCCGGTGCCAAAAATAAGATATTTTCGGGACGTTATCCCTCATAATCAGGGACAGGCTGTCGTAAGGAGCGACTCCCACAGCCGATGTCTGATACAGGGATACCCCAAAACTGCATACCACCACGCCAATCGCTACGACGACCACCCGCTGCCATAACAGCTGAGGTTCGCCTAACAGAGATAGCCAAGTACTATGAAAGAACGTAGCGATATACCCCAAAAAGATTGCGTTTACAAAAGTCCCTGCTCCAATATACCTTCGTCCGGTTATGAATTCGATTACAAACAATACCAGGTTCAGCAAGATCAGAAAATTTGCATATGTTATACCCACGCACTCTGCAAGTGCCATTACCATGCCGCTAAAGGGATCATTCCCCATGCCGGACAGCTTAAAAATACTAATTCCCATGCCCAGAAATACATTGCCGATAACCATAATAATCAATCGTTTTTTATCCACGTTATAAAGATAACCCTTCATATTGCCCATCCTATTTTTCATATTAAAATTGCACCTTATAACAACCACGTCATTATATCATATATTCTATTGTTTGACGGTTATCTTTATTGATAGTATTCAATGATTTGGAAAAGCAGATCGCTCAGGACTATATTGTTTTGATGGGAACTGAAAAAAACAAAAGCAACCCGTCCGCAGATAAGTCGCCTTTGTAAAACTTTAGTGTTAACAGATCTAACTTATGACTTTAAGCTCAGCGCTTAGCCTTTTAAAAATCATGATAAAGCTTCATAAGAGTATATTTCATTCCACCGGGTTCTATAAGTTAATTTCAGACTTCTCTACTTCATGCCATTGAAAAAGCATTAACACAGGAGGAATATAAATTGGCTGGCCCCAGCAATAAATCAAATCAGGTGTCAAATTCGCAAGCCATAGCTCCCCATTCTCATCTAGTTGCATTCTCCACTTTCCGCTGGCAACAACTTTTTCCTGCTCCATAAGGAAACGAGCCTCATCATATGAAACTTCAATTCCTTTATTGCGCTCTATGAAATCAAGGGCAGCTTGGTAATTACGTTCTTGCTCTTCTTCTTTTTCTGCAGTAAAAGCTGAATCGTATACCTCTGAGAAATCTAAGCCCTTAAGGTCATGGAGTTCCACTAGTTGTTTAAATGCGTCCGTTACAAAAAATTGAACGATAGCTGTTTCCTTTATTTTGAACAGTCTATAATCAACACTATCAATTACATTTGTGGTGTTAAGCAAAAACAACATCAAATCAGGATGAGCCAAGGGAAGTGTTTCGTCTTCTTCCGCAACAATTAGCTATCCAGGTAAATATCTCGAAAAATCATTGTACTTCCCCTTATTCTTGGTGTGCATGATTCTGGGTTCTCCTCCTTTTTTTGCTCTGTATGATTGTACTGACAATAAGGTACCAAAAAATCTCCAATCAAAGAGAAAATCACGCCATTGATTCCATCGGCTGGTTCGCCAATTATTGATATTATCCCAACACTACCCAAGCAATCTGTCACTTCTCATTATTTTATTTGTGTTCAAAACTCCCCGTTCTTTGCCAATGATAAGAGTAGAAGAGTCTCCATTGCCAGCCAGCTAGAGGCCGACTCTATCCACCCCTTCAGCAAATGGTTCAAACAAATGTCTGGCTATCCGCCAGGCAAGTTTCGCAGCCGCAGCAGGATGATTTAATATAGAAAACGGCGCTGCATCAGTGCAGCGCCGCTGTACCATTTTCAAGTTTGATCACAGCATCCAACCAACCTCCCTGTAGGCCCTCCAAAGCGCCTGAAAAGATTGCGACTGTGCCAGGTGTCATTTCGTACAACGTGTCTAGCAGCAGGAAACGAATCTCGATATCCATGCCATAGAGAGGCTCATCCAGCAGCAGAAACCATGGATCAGCAAGCATCGCCTGAGCAATCATAAGCCGTTGCTTGTTGCCGCCTGACAACCGCTGAATGGGCGTCTTCCACTCGGCAGTAAGCCCGAGCCGTTCACATAGCTCACGAGATCGTTCTTCAATGGTCGCCCGTGGCATCAGCTTCATCTCACCCACATAACGCAAGTATGCCTCGACATTCATATTGTCATAGTACGCTGCCTGCTGTGGCTTGTAGCCCAGATAAGGCTTGAAAGAATTGCCTGACAACGTCACGCCATGAAGCTGATAGGTAATCAGGCCGCGTACAGGCTGGTATAGACCAGCTATCGCTTTGAGCAATGCTGTTTTTCCACTGCCATTGGCGCCCTCCAGACCATACCAGCCTGGCGGCAATGCCAAATTCACATCCCCTAGCAGCAGGTGACCATTATCTGCAAGAAGTTCAACCGCGGTAAGTTTTAGTTCAGCTCCTCGCACCACTCTTCCCTCCTATCCATATTGCTTGTAATAATGCCGATGGCGCAGCAAAATACTTGTTATAACACCAAGCGCTATTGCCAGACTAACAGCAACAAGCTTGCTTGCAAGCCAGTGTTCGGACCCGTATTCGCTGAACAATTGAAATACGCCAAGCCTCTCGCCAGCGGAAAACTGGATGACGCCCACTGCGAGGACAACCGCGGTACCAGGCCATGTCCCGAAACGAAGCATTGCAGCCAGCGCTGCAAAAGCGCTCAGGCAGATCGGCAGTAATAGATCTGTGATCAGTAAAGTAGTGTTAGATCCGAATTCACCGCTGGTACCCGTCATAACGAGTATTCCATAAAACAACAGCGCTAGAAGGAGGTCATATAGCAGTATGGTTCCTATTCTGGCTACCATAAGCTGTACGGGTGTAACAGGAAAGGTCGCCTCAAGCTCACTCATTGGCGTATGCATGGATCGGAGTGAATAGGCCACACTGGCTACAGGAAGCAACAGAATCGTAAATAAAAATACATCCGGCTTGGCAGAGCTACTGAACCATTCACTTGCTACCAGCCCCTCAACGACTGCTCCTATGCCAATCATAAGCGCTGATGTAAGCCAAAACAGCCAATGCATCGTCCTTACCTGAGCTGCCATGCGTTGCATAAGCCTTACTGGTAAAGATATAGCGACTGTTGCTTGCCGCCCAGGTCTGTCATGTCTTGCCACTAGCTTGGAAGAGGGTACAGCAACCGCCCACTCAGGCTGTGTGGCATATGTGGCGGCAAGCGCCAGCAGAGATTCCGTCTGCTGGCCGCTGGGACCATCGACGGTATAGCGATCCAGTTGGCTAAATACGGCTCCGATCTGGTCATGCTCCCATCGATCCGCTGCTGCTTCACCCTTTTCCTCTAGTTGCCGCTGCTCTTGCAATTCCCTGTGCAGTTGACTGTCGCGACTAGCCTTATCGGCGCTACCGGCTCCGGATATGTAACTCATCCTGATCCTCTCCTTTCTGCAATGTATGGGCCAGTCGCCTGAACGCCCGATACAGCTTGGACTTGACCGTTCCAAGCGGCAGTTCCAGCAACTCGGCTATTTCATCCAGCTTGAGCTCCTCATAAAAACGCAAAATAACAATTTGCCGCTCCTCCTCAGGCAAAGCGCCAAGGGCAGCAATGACTGCTTCACGCTCATATTGCTTGTCTAAAAAAGACGCTACCGTATCCTTACCGCCATCTGCCGCATCATACACTCCGGTATCCTTAGCCGCTACTTCATAACGATAAGCTCCGGACTTCCATACATCACGGCACAGGTTCGTCGCAATTCGATAAATCCATGGTCGAAACCGTTCAGGCAACCGACCAGCTTGCAAAGCCGTGAATACTCTGACAAAACACTCTTGCACCAAATCTTCTGCGAGCTGACGCTTGCTGGTCAGTCGGTATAAATACGCATAGATGGTCTGATGATACCGATAGACGAACAACTCCAGCACGGCTGTATTTCCTTGCTTGTATTGCTCGAGCAGTTGCTCATCCGTAACAACAGCCCTGCTGTTCACTTGACTCTCTCCTTTCTCGCTCAGCACTATTGCCTGCACACGAGCCAACCTCTGCCTTTCCCCAATAGAAGCATACAGCAGAAAAGCAGTATTCCAGCTGCTGCAAATAATGCGATAGCGTTATGCGATTTATCTGTGAACCGGCTCACCGGCCAGACGGCTTGAAATAAATAGTACCGATTGAGCGGCATACTGGACATAAAATACTCCAGCAGCCACACCGTTGCCCCCACTCCTAGCCCGACAGCCATATTGCGCCCTAGCAGACTGCCCAATGCCGCCAGACCGCCAAGGAACATATTCACACTGAGGCTATGTTTAATTATGTAAGCTAGTTGTGCCGTACTTAAAACGATCGCCCAGCGGTCAATTGCCCAGAGCAACGCTGCTTCATAGATAACTAGCAATAGCGCAGCGACCGCTCCTCGCTCGGCGAACACGAGTAATTGTGAATATGGATAGCTGAAATGATGGGCAAAAGTACCCTCACTGAAATCATCGGCGAACAAGGCAGCACTCAAGGCAATCGCAAGTAAAGGCAGCACAAATATAAAAGCCACTTTGACATGATAAAAACCAGGAGAGGGCATCATCATTGGCAGCATGAGGCAACCAGCTGCTATCAGCGCCGCAATAATAGCTATAGCTAGCAAGTAGCCGCCCCATAGGATGCGCCAAGCATATTTTGCACGGGACAAAAGAATGAGGGCAACCTTCATTGTCCTCCCTCCATTTTCCTTTGCAAATAGCCTCGCAGAAGCGCTTCCATTTGTTCATCACTGTCCTCGATTAGCTGCTCTGTGCCAATACTGTCAAAGACAAGCTTGATGACATCGTAGACACTTTCAATACCGTACTGGCTGTATATGGTATTCATAAGGTCATAAACCTGATTCGGTGTACCGTTCAAAAAATAGCTGCTAACAGGTTCGAACAGTCGATCTGGCAGTTTCCCTCCGACCAGCTTGAGCTCGTTATAAGCCTGAAAAAAGTTATTCAGTGTATATTGGGCGTTTAAATTTAACATTCTCGCATTTCTAATCTCTCTACGTTTGGCACTGTAATCAAGCCAGTACTGCCCCGTTCTCAGTTGGATATTCCCATTTTTCCCTCGATCAATTTCCGCCCCAAAATAACTTGACACAGACACCTTAGACAAAAAGTGGACATCGCGAGCTTCCGGACCTCCAACTGATGCATCTACCATGCCAAGGGTGCTCATACTCACCATATTCAAACTATAATACGGATAATCGGCAAGTGCCATAGTAACCGTCTGGGGAAAACTCGTTGCAGCTTCTCCATCCAACTTTTTCAAAGTACGCGCCGCTTGGGCGTAATGCCTGGCTGCGAACTGTGCTGCTTCTTCGACAGAACGGGCAGGCAATTGACCAGATGCCAACAGACGCAACGTCTTGCCGTCTGCCGTCGCTTCTGCAAGTTGCAGATCGCCCCCAAATAATGTAAGTCCGCTTGCTTCATCCAGCTCCAGGCGCGTGATGGTCGCTCCCTTCTCTCCAGCCATCTTACTAGTAATGACAGAGGCGTTGGAGAACAGTTTCAAGCCACTTGGCCCTGTGATAGCAACTTCAAAGCCCGCCATAGGGCGCGGCAGTTGTGTGTCCAGAATATCTGTAGCGTGACGCCCCCATTCGTAGTGATCGGTAAGCAATTCCGATAGCCGGCTATTGCCGATAACAGGGTACCAGCCATAGAAAGCTGGCAGGAAAATCCTGTTATCGTCGACAACAGCGATCTGCTCCCATCTATCCCTGCTAGGAGCGACGGAATAATAATGCCGCCAATCATTTAGGGTACCTCTATATGTCATCTCGATCTCCAGATGCTCCCCTGGCATAACATCCGTTGCAGGCTTGATCCAAAGTACATCTGTAGCCTCTTCCCACTCATAGGCAGCAGCAGCACCGTTCACCTTCAGTTCCTGTACATCAAAGATATGTCGCAGCATGATTGGGAATCGCTCTAGTGTTGCCGCTTGTCCATTGCTTGCTTGCATCGTCGCCTGTATTTCTAACCCATGCCGCGGCAGTAATTCCAACTTCAGCTTGTAGCTGTTAATGTGTAGATCCTGGAACTTCATTCCGACAAGCAGATCTTTAATATGCGATACCGAGAGCGGATTGCTGGTATTCCCGTTTGTGTTAAGGGTGATCCGAGACATTTCCTCAATATCCGCCTCCGAATATTTACCCGCTGCAATTCCAGCAACGAGCAGTTGCTCCAATTCACGCTGTTGCGTGATATCATTGGCTGAAGTAAGACGTTCGCGATAGAAACGTTCATTGGCATCCGCAATATCTGCCCGTTCCTGCAGGTATCCGTACATCGCACTACCTGCCCATAACAATGCTGCACCTAGAATCAGCATCGTGGGATAGACCAGCCATGCCTTGACCCGTTCCCGCCTGCGTCTACATACTACAAGTAGAACAGTCATGACCATTCCTGCTGCTAAAGCTGCAACGATGCCGCGATGCAGCCAAAATGCCGGATCATATATAAATCCCCACATACGTGAGTAAGACTTACCAATATATTTAACTAGTGAATAATCGAACCAAATCTGCGTATGAGGGGGTAATGAAAAAGAAGGGCGATCGGTCTTAAAAAATTCCGGTAAAATAATTGCCAAGCTAAGCAACAGGACGAAGCTGATCAAGTAACTGTATCGCTTGCGGATAAGGATACCTACTAAGTAGGCAATTACAGTTGCAAATAACATCGGGATGGCAAAGGAAGCCAATACAGCAGAGGTATACCATTCACGCATTCCCCATGAGATGCCATCATTTACGACCAACCATACATAAGCCCCCATCGGCACGAGCGCAGCTGCTAACGGAAGGGTTACAGCACAGAGCAAGCGTGCAGCCTCCATTTCCCATGTTCGATACGGAAAGGTAGCCATCATGGTTGCTGTCTTCCATTCTTCATCCCGCCGTGCTATCGCTGTTGCCAGCAAAGGCAAAATAATGAGGGCTACAAGGCAATACACCTCAGAAATATCCATCACGTATACTGCACGATCCAATTTGGCATCGGCGGTCTGAAACATCAAATACAGGATGCCGACCACAGTTGCCAGCATTAGATACAAGCCTGGGCCACGCAGCAGTAGCTTGCACTCTGTTTTGTAATAGCGAATCAGGCTCATTGGCTATTCCCCGCTCTCATGACCGCGATATATCCGTCCTCAAGTCCTGCCTTTGCCTGGACTGCTCCAGGTAATGGGACAGAACTGGCAAGAACACGCGCCTCATAGCCGGCTCCTGAACGCTTTGCAGTCACGATGGCTGCAGTTTCTTTGAGCTCTGCAAGCTTCTCATCACCCACTTGGACCGTCCACACTTGTCCCTGCACACGCTGGAGCAATTGTTCTTGCGTACCGTGAAATACGATGCGCCCTCCGCTCATAATCGCCATACTCTTACAGTTATTATCAATATCGGCGACGACATGTGTAGACAGTAGCACAGTACGATCTTTACCCAGCTCAGTCAGCATATCACGAAATCGCATGCGTTCTTCGGGATCAAGCCCTGCCGTAGGCTCGTCCACAATAATGAACTGCGGATCACCTAGCAACGCCTGGGCAATACCGATGCGCTGCCGCATCCCGCCAGAATATTTGCCTATACGCACATGGCGCTTCTCCTCCAGATTGACTCGGCGCAACATTTCGGCTACTGCTTTCCTCCGGGCTTTTCCATTTGTAATGCCCTTCATGGACGCGACATAATCGAGATATTCTGCGCCTGTCAACTTGCGATATACGCCAAACTCTTGTGGCAGGTAGCCAAGCAAGCCACGAATTTCACGTTCATCCCGCCCAAGCTTGCAATGTCCAATTTGTACATCCCCTGATGTTTTCGGTATTACTGTTGCCAATATTTGCATCAATGTCGATTTTCCCGCCCCATTGGGACCGAGTAAGCCGAACATACCCGTACCCAATGTCAGGTTAATTCCGTTCAGTACTTGTTTACTGCCATATTTTTTGCACAATTGCTGGATAACTACATGCATCATTACCTGCCTCCATTCGTACTTGGCCAACTACCGTGCGCACGAGTAGATTGTCGAACAGTATAACGACACTCCCTTCTAAAAGTTTAAAAAACAGGTGATTTTTTAAAATAATAGTATCCTTGCGCTGCCAATATGACATTTGTTCGATGTGTCTACTACGACAAAAAAACCTCCAACCCCGTATATGCGGCTTTGGAAGTTATTCATTAACCTGCATTTCGCAGTTACTCTAAGTACAGAATCCCAAAATCACAGCTTCTATGAAATTCTGGTTTGTTCGAATGAACTTTGCTCCATGTTCCAAAGTGCGGATAAACCGTTTCATCGCCGCACTTGTAAAAGTTTCCTCTTATCCTTTTTCCCGGCACTGCCCGAAAATCCGAAAAATAAGATTGTACCCATGCCCATGAGATCGAAAAGCTTAATTCCCAATACGCTTCCCCTTTATCATTAATCTGATCCGTGGTGGATAGGACTTGGAAAAGTGCTGGATTGATAGTGATTGGGAAGCGATCATACCGATCCGCTCCTATCTGCAAGAGAATTGCGCCATTCGCATTAAATTCGAAATTCATATAGCGCTGGTCCGAATCCGGAGTAGGTTGAAAAAAGAACTCGATGCAGCTATCCTTATACACAGGATCATTCATGTTTCTATATGTTCGTATTGGATTCTGTTCGTAAACCTTAAACTGAAGCTTCAGATCCTCCTGACTGTAATTTAATCTTGCTGTAACGACCGGGTTATATCCTTTAAGCCATTGATACTGTTTAATGATCTGGAAATCTTCTGTAACTGAAACATCCGTCTGATTTATCAGGCGGGAAATCACTAAGGTTTCTAATTTTCTTTCCATGGTTCATTCCCTTCGGTTGGAAATCCCACTAGGCTAACACAGCAAAACAACCCTATTAATTAACTTGATTATTTAGACCCGCGACTTACCGGTTTTCCAATACGCAGTCTCGATCCCCGAAATTTCGCACGGCCGTCTGCCGTTACCTGTATTGGCGGATGATGGAACTGCACACTCTATATCCCCTCGGGCGCATCCCCCACTTCCCGATCGATGGTCAGATCCCCCCGTATCCGTTCTCCTGCAATGCGTCGAAATCTACCTTCACCTCGCCGAATGGAACCTCCCGGAATATGGCTCCGGAGCTTACTAGCCCTGCAATCCGTTGATGATCCAGCGGGTGGTACCCGACGGCACCGTATACATCCCTCAGTTCGACTGACTGATGTCGGCTGCCGTACTTTGCATGGGTGTGGACAATTTATTCCTCAGCAGGTGTACACCATGCACCGGTTCATCCCCTGTTACCATCACCATGTTGGTCAACCCTTATTTCGCGCAAGGTAACGTAATTCCTTCATGGATCGCCCGGTCGGCTAAGAGAGCGATCTCCATCGCCCGGCAGGCTTCCTCCATTGCCGGTATAGGGGGCAAGTTGTTCTCCAGCATGGACAGGAAATAGTCCAGCTGGGCACCCGTAGGCTTTACGGAGAAGTCCATATTGATCTGCCGGACCGCTCCTTTCTGGTAGTCTTCGACCTCGATCAGATTCCCCAGATGCTGATCCTCTCGCGGTCGTTCGTTCTTGTATATGATGCGAATCCGGCCTGCCGGTCCGATAAATTCCTTCCGGTTATCAGTCGGAAGCCCCTTGCCCCACCCTGTCTCAAAGTAGCCGATGGAGCCGTCCGACAGACGGAGGGTCATGAGTCCGTAATTGTAAGTATACGGCGGGACTTCTTCGTAGAGACGCTGCCCGATCCCATTGACGCTTACTACGTCCGCCCCTGTAGCCCAACGCATCACATCGATATAATGGACGCCGCAATCCACGATCGGCGAGACGTCCCGGAGCAGGGATAAGTGGGAAGCCCAATTTTTGGAGGGCTTCAATTGGGATAGCCGGATCACCAAAGGGAAGCCGATGGCGCCCTCCCGGATCATCTTCATAACCGCCTGGTACGTAGTGTTATGGCGAAGGATGTGACCGATCAGCACCTTGGTTTTAGCTCCACGGGCCAGCTTCATGAATTCCTGTGTTTCCCGTGCATTGCCCGCCATCGGCTTCTCGCATAGGATATGCTTCCCTGCAGCGAGACAATCTTTTGCGATCCCCAGATGGGAGGACGGGTACGTGGCGATAATGACCAGATCCACATCATCACGCTCTATCAAGACCCGGTAATCCGTGCTCCAACACTCAGCTCCGTATTGGCTTGCCACTAAGGAGGCCCTGTCCCGGTTCCAATCCGCCACGCCGATCAACCGGACCCGCACCTGTCGTGATATCGCGTCCAAGTGGAGAGAGCCCATATAACCGCAGCCTATCACGACCGCCCCGTACCTTTTCATGATGCATCCATCCTATCCTTCTCACTCGCAGAGGTTATTTTATGTTGATCCAAGCTCCTTGTTATGATACCTTGTCACCTTTATTATATAAGAATGATGGATATTTTTATTTAGCAAAGAAAGTTACTTTTTGCACGATTCCGTTATTCCTTCTAATTCTATGTAGGGGAAGGGCTCGGTTCATAGGTTCTTTCTTCTATCGCTTGCCGCAAGGTCTGCCATTTTTGTACGATGTATGCGGAACTTCAACCCTATAGATCGCCAATGCTGGGCGCACATAAAAAAGCAACTCCCTTTTTGCAAGTCGCTTTTAAAACACTCTATAGTGAATCTTAAGTTATTATCTAATATCCTCACCGCTTCACCTTATAAAACTCATGATACAGCTTCAGAGCCAAGGATATCGATAAGTGTAATTTCATTACCTTCCTTGTCTGTCCCAATCGGATCGTGCAGAGATACGTCTTTACGTGTTTTCTTGAGCGAACGCAGGTGCAACAGGATTTCGTTTTCAATACAACGAGCAGCAAATGTGGCTAGTTTGGTTCCTTTGTTCGGATGATAGCTCTCGATGGCTTTAATCAAGCCAATGGTTCCATGGAGATTAAGTCCTCCATGTCTTCTCCGGCATTATCGAATTTTTGAGGTTGTGGACACGATACGATGTCAAAATCCACTTTCTTGATAGAAAAGCGTTGATAGAAGTATGAAGGTTTTACCGGATGGATGGCTCTTTTTTTGTTATTCATTGTCCTTTTTTTTAATAGTCACTTCGTTTTCTTAAATTTTCACTTGATATCAACAACTTAACAGTTGAAAGACATGATATTTAACATAGTTTGAGCATGTTTACAGTCACATCCAGGAAAGAATTAGCTGTGTTACGATATATCTTATTACTCTAGAGGAGTATTAATAATGTCAACAACTTGCAAAAGAGGTGTGTAATTGAAACTTCCAACAATCCAATTCGGACATATTAAATCGAGAGTTCCTGTTATTCAAGGTGGAATGGGTGTAGGCATATCCTTAAGTGGACTAGCCGCTGCTGTAGCTAATGCAGGCGGGATCGGCACCATCTCTGGTACAGGGATCACTCCTGATGAGCTGAGAATGCATATTCGCAAAACAAGAGAACTCTCTAAAGGAAATGGCTACATCGGTGTGAATGTACTATTCGCAGTGAAGGACTTTGCCGAAAAAATGAAGATTGCTTTGGAGGAAAAGGTTGACTTTATTATTTCCGGAGCCGGAATCTCTAGAGATATTTATGCTTGGGGTAAAGAATATGGTACTCCTGTCGTAACTATTGTTTCATCCGCCAAATTAGCCCGAATTTCCGAAAGACTTGGTGCCTCCGCAGTCGTTGTGGAAGGGTTCGAAGCTGGAGGCCATTTAGGTACAGACAGATCCATGTTTGATATCCTTCCTGAAGTCTTAGAGGCCGTTTCGATTCCTGTTATTGCTGCGGGTGGAATTCTAACAGGGGATGATATCGCAAAAGCCCTTCGGATCGGCGCATCTGGTGTTCAAATGGGTACCCGTTTTGTGGCTAGCCTTGAGTGTGATGCTCCCTTAGCCTTCAAGCAAAAGTATGTAGATGCTCAGCAAGGAGATACTGTCCTAATCAAGTCTACTGTGGGTCTAGAAGGTAGAGCGATTCGGAATGAATTTACGGACCGGATCAGTGATGATGCCAAATTAAAGATAGTCAAATGCTATAATTGTCTAAAGGTTTGTTCACATCGCTTCTGTACAATGGAATCCCTGCTCACTTCCCTTAGAGGAGATGTTAAGAACGGATTGGTTTTTGCTGGGTCCAGAGTTCATGAGATTAAAGAGATTTTGTCCGTACAGCAGATTATCGACAATTTAATGGATGAGTATCAAGGGGCATTTAACCCGACAACTTAAGGTTGTTATAAGATTCAAAAGCACGATTAACCACTTAAGCAAGCTTGGGATTTCCGAGCATAAGTGGTTTTTTTATTTCGCTTGATACTCAAATTTAGTTATATTTAATAAGCTTTTGTGTTGTATTTAACTAAAGATTTCCGTACCTTTCTTTTTAATTGCAACAATAGCTAAATATCTTCACAGCCAAAATGCAATATGCCCAATCCCCAGGATAATCGCAAAAGATGACTGGATATATGTACTCTTCAGAGCACCACTTAACAATTTGCTCTCTCCCTTTCTCATGTATTTTTATGAGTTGGTTTAATACAAAAATTCGCTGAACTATATCTTCTCTAAAAAATTCTAATATGGTCCTTGAAGCTTTCTATGTATGCCGGTTAACGGATACTACCTTGTGATTATGAGTTTACCGCTTAGCCTTTTAAAACTCATGATAAAGCTTCATGAGCGCCCTCTTCTCTATCCTCGAAAAATAACTCCGCGAGATCCCCAACTCCTTAGCAATCTCCCGCTGTGTCCTCTCTTCTCCACCTGTATCCAGCCCAAACCTACCCACCACAACTTCTTTCTCCCGGTCATCCAGAATATCTAGGTTGCGATATATCTTACTCTTTTCGATCTTCAGATCGACTTCTTTAATGACATCATCAGCTTCAGAGCCAAGAATATCGATAAGTGTAATTTCATTACCTTCTTTGTCCGTCCCAATTGGATCATGCAGGGATACGTCTTTACGTGTTTTCTTGAGCGAACGCAGGTGCATCAGGATTTCGTTTTCAATACAACGTGCTGCAAATGTGGCTAGCTTTGTTCCTTTGTTTGGACGATAGCTCTCAATAGCTTTTATCAGGCCGATGGTGCCAATGGAGATCAGATCCTCCATGTCTTCCCCAGTGTTATCGAATTTCTTGAGGTTATGGACACGATGTGATGGCAAAAAATAAACCAATTACGATCGATTCTGATTCGAATTGGTTTCCTTTTGCATATTAAATTTAATTTGTAGTTTCCGATTGATTTTTTGTGTACATCCTGGTAATCCATTTAAATAACAATTACTTGATCAATCAACTCTAAGTGAGATATCAGATTATTCATACTTGCTAAATTGCGTCTAACAATATCCTCGGTTTCAATATGATAGCCACCGTTTTTCACACGTAGAACAATACATTCAATATTTAGCCGAACATCTGCTAATCCCGCATAAAACACAATAATTTCAAAGCCTTGTTCCTTTGCATCCCTCATCTGCCTTATAACGTTATCACCCGCTAAAATGGTTTCCACAATGAAATCCCACTTATTCCAGATACACTACCTGGCTATTCTTATGGCTTCTTTCCCAGCAGAAACTTTACTCTTTTCAGGATGCCCATTAGTGATCTTGCGGCTATGCATCTGGAATCATCAGTGATTCTGTTTTATGCCATGCTCCGATATAGAATCTTCCACTTTCATGAAATGAAAAACATAATATTCTCCGTTAATTTTTAGCTGTTCCTTTTCTTTTTGATTTCGTCAAATTCACATAAAGATAAGTGAAATTCAAGGTTTTTGGTGATGCAGCCAAATGATGATACTCAATATCCTATGGATTCTCAAAAAACTATCATAAATTGTAATCTATTTAATACTATACTTTACATATACATTACATAAAATAATTAAAAGAGCCGGTTTTTCCTTTTCACAAACTCAAAATATATTAAATTCATAATATTCATTGACTGAAACAAATACTAGTGTTATATTTCCTAACATTAAATAATAAAATACATACAGGAAAAGGAGATTACGCACATGAATAAGTTCAAACGTCTACGTGAAACTAAAAGAGAGCATTCTGGTTCCACCCGATCTGAATATTCACCAGCAAAAAAAAATTGGAGTAAAAAGCAATTTATAGCTACTTCAATTGTGTTATCTGTTATTGCTACGAGTGTAATTCCGTTCCAAACAGCTGACGCTTTAACTAGAGTTACTTC
The DNA here is from genome assembly GCF_037963265.1 of Paenibacillus sp. FSL H7-0943. Classification (NCBI taxonomy): domain Bacteria; kingdom Bacillati; phylum Bacillota; class Bacilli; order Caryophanales; family Paenibacillaceae; genus Paenibacillus; species Paenibacillus sp. FSL H7-0943. The sequence continues at coordinate 1,606,086 of NZ_CP150148.1, read as the reverse complement.
AGAAAGTGGCACAGTATGGGAGATTCACGATGTTTTTGCTCCTAGCTTAGACACAGGAAGTTTACGTACAGTTGGTTCTACACAAGTACAAGGTTTCGGCAATATCTTTGTTAAAGTGTCCTCGCCTTCAGCTCCGCTGATGAATGGTCAAATGATGCGTGGGTTTGACTTGAAATATGACGGCGTTAATAAGTTTACTTCGGCTCAATCTGTAAATCTAGGAAATGTAACTGTAACACGTGAGGTGTATGTGGATACTATTCATAATCGAACGAGATTCTTTGATACTTTCACTAATAAAAATGATGTGGCAATAAAAGTTGATGTATCATTCGGTGGCTCTTTAGGATATGGTACAACAACAAATGCTTCAGTAGTTAAGGCAACCTATTCAGGCGATCTAAAGGTAACTACAGATGATTCATGGATTGTTGTAGATAGTAGCGCCAAAAACAATAAGCCGTTAGGCGTTGCAGTGGGATCTCCAAAGCCGTTTGATAATGGATTAACCGGTCTAGGTAATCAGCAACAGGATCCATTCACAATACCATTAGCTGAGTATGGAAATGAAGCGAATTTCTATGGGTTCATTAATTCACTAAATATTGGCCCGGGCGAATCGAAATCCCTAGTAAATTATGTACAAGTTGGAGAAGCTGGTGAAGAAGGGTTGAAAAATCTGGTTGCTATGCTAGATGGACTTAATAGTCTTCTGGATGTAACAGGATTAACAAACGCACAAATTCGGTCAATTAGCAACTGGGATATATCTGCTATAGAGGGACTTGATACTGGAGATCATCTGGTTATACCAAATGCTCCTGCGCCTAAAGAATTAGTAACTTCATCGCCGTATGATGTTAAGAATAAATCAATTGCAGAAATGCAACAGGATATGATTACTGGCAAAACTACCTCTGTACAAATTACTCAAGCCTATTTAGATAGAATCAAGGTATACGATGAGGGACAATTGGGATTCCATGCATTCCTGCATGTATCTGAAACTGCGCTTAACCAAGCAAAAGCTGCTGACGATGCCCGTGCCCAAGGTGTAAAAGGTGATTTATTGGGTATTCCAATTGCGATAAAAGATATTTATGATACAAAGGATATGCCTACTACCGGTGGCAGTAAAGCTCTTGAAGGCTGGCAGCCTGATTCTGATGCATTCCAAGTGAAAAAACTGCGGGAAGCTGGAGCTGTAATTATTGGTAAAGTAAATACTTCTGAGTTTGCTAACAGCGGAAGTTTTAGTGAAAGCGGCTGGCAGCAAACATGGAATGCACTCTATCCATCGAAAACATCTTTTGGCTCAAGCGGCGGGTCTGCAGTATCTGTTGCAGCTGATTTTGCAGCAGCAGCAATGGGATCGCAAACAGGGGTATCTCTCTATGCACCAACTACAGGCGCTAGCTTAAAAAGCTTCCGGGGTACAGACGGTATGGCAAGTACTACAGGTGTACTGCCACTCACTTGGGGACAAGATTATGCAGGTCCCATTGCTAAAACAGTAACTGACCTAGCTATTATATTGAATGCTACAACGGGTACGGACCCACAGGATATTTTCACAGTCACTGCTGATGCAGATCATAAGCGTCCAGTGGATTGGAAGGAATCTCTGGATGTTAATGCATTGAAAGGAAAGAAAATTGGATACATTCCTGCATCCTTTGTATCTGCATATGCTGATGATGATACTGGACAGGCAGTGATGGATAAGTTCTCAGAGCTTCAAGCAGCGGGTGCGACTATGGTTGAAATGTCAGCTGTACCATCAGGCCCTAGTCGTCCTTCAGGTATTAATGGATCTACTGAAGGTTGGGCACGTTATATTGAGTTGCATAAGGACTTCCCTTATATTGATGGAGCAAGTGTACTAGCTTCAGATAAAGTGCTTATCTATAATCAAAGAGGATATAGTACCCCAACTCGTATGACTGAACAGGCTGTACAAGATTACATTAAGTATAGAACTGACTATAAGGATGTTATTAAAAGCTGGATGGACGCGAATGGCGTTGATGCTGTTGTTTATGCAGGTTTTATTAGTGACGTATATAACAATGACGCAGCAGCTTCTCAATTAAGTTCAGACCGTAACACAGGCGTATTAACCTCTACTATGGGTCTACCTACGGTAGTTGTTCCTGTAGGAACGAATGACAGCGGATATTCTATCTCTATGCAACTGGTTGGTAGAGCATGGGACGATGCAAAAGTTTTAGGCATGAGCTACGCTCTTGAGCAACAAAGTCAAGCTAGACTACTTACAACATTTGCTCCAGCACTTCAATACGTTTCAAACTCTACTAATCCTGATCCAAACACAGATAATGGACCACCCCATCCAAATACTGGAGGAGGTACGGTGACACCTCCAGCAATAACAACGCCTATAGAAACACCGTCACCTGCAGAAACAATAATACCAGCAGATAAACCGAAAGTTGTTAGTTTTGTAGATACAATGAATCATTGGGCAAAAACAAGCATTGACGCACTAATTGCTAAGGGATTATTGACGGGGTATTCCGATGGAACATTCCGCCCAAATTCAGGTTTGACTCGTGCCGAAGCAATTAAAGTAATTGCAACTTATATGGGACTTGAAGGACAAGAAAGTAACTTTATAGATGTATCTCCAACTCATTGGGCGAATAAGTTTATTGGTGCAGCTGCTAGATCAGGCTTGATGAACGGATATAGCGACGGAAGCTTCCGTCCAAATGAGAAGATTAGCCGTAGTGAATTAGCGGTACTAATCACTCGAGCTTTTAAGCTAACTGGTACTGGAAACACATCATTCAAAGATGTTACAAGAAATGCATGGTATTATGATTCCGTCGATGCACTCGCATCCAATAATATTATTACAGGATACGCAGACAGTACATTTAAGCCTGAAAAAGATATTACTAGAGCAGAGTTTGCAGCAATTGTTTCCAGATTACTAGAAACTACTAATTAAAAGAAATTCAATTAAAAATGACAGAGTACTCGAGTAACCACGTTTACAGGAAGGGCCATCCCGAAAGGGATGGCCTTATAACTTGCCGTTACAGATAGTGCGATGAACCGTATCATAAGTAGGGCTAACCCTATCCACACAAAAAACGACTCATCCGTAGACAAGTCGCTTTTCAAGTTTTATTATTAATGGATTATTACTGTGTAATTGTCATCAGTCTCACCGCTTAGCCTTATAAAACTCATGATACAGCTTCATGAGCGCCCTTTTTTCTATCCTCGAAACATAACTCCGCGAAATGCCAAGCTCCTTAGCAATCTCCCGCTGCGTCCGCTCTTCCCCGCCTGTATCCAATCCAAACCGCCCAACCACAACTTCTTTTTCCCGGTCATCAAGAATATCAAGATTACGATAAATCTTACTCTTCTCGATCTTCAAATCCACTTCTTTAATAACATCATCCGCTTCCGAACCAAGGATATCGATGAGAGTAATTTCATTACCTTCTTTGTCCGTCCCAATTGGATCATGCAGGGATACGTCTTTACGTGTTTTCTTGAGCGAACGCAGGTGCAACAGGATTTCGTTTTCAATACAACGAGCAGCAATTGTGGCTAGTTTGGTTCCTTTGTTCGGACGATAGCTCTCAATAGCTTTTATCAGGCCGATGGTGCCGATGGAGATCAGATCCTCCATGTCTTCCCCAGTGTTATCGAATTTCTTGAGGTTGTGGACACGATACGATGTCAAATTATTACGCGATTCTGTGCTTAAGATTTATTTAGATATCCGCCAAGTTAGTCTCCATCTTTTCATTGCAACCTAACCAGATAAAGATGGCATCATTAATTACCATTCTTCTGTAAGGCTAAAAGTAGCAGTAACAGAATTAGTAGCGCCGCTTAAATTTGCTACAGCCAGTGAGACAAATTCATTATCAGGCAATTGGAAATCCAATAATGAAGCAGATGCTGAAATTCGAGCCATACCTCCAGCTCCAGCTGCTAACCCTTGTAATAGGACCTGACCGCCTGATATTGTCGTTAGAGTATTATTAACTAGAAGAGCGGTCTCTGAAGAGGGGATATTAGTAGTCACAGTTGGGAAGTTTGTAAAAGCTCCATCAATCGTTCCACCGAGTATGAGTTGATAGTAAATATCTTCGGAAGTTACAAGATCAATCGCTTCGAGTTTTACACTGACTGAATTTGCTCTACTTGAACCTGGCGGGAAAATCTCCTTTCTTTGAAAGGACAAAACAGGTGTAAGGGTTCCTGACGCAGTTACTGTTCTTCTTTCGGAAGTTACCCTGAAGACTGGATTATATTTGCCTAAAATACTATATTGTCTTCCTCCAACAAATAAATTGAGTTCAGCTGCTGTGCCATTATTAAATATTTCTGCACGCAGGGGAAGATTAGGATCAGCAAGACTTGTCTGCCCGCTAGGTGAGAACCGGTGAACTGTAATTACTTCTTGTGCTAAAGTCGTAGCATTGGGAAGCACTACTCTAAATTCAATGACTCCATACCCATACCAAGTAAATACCATTTGAAAAATGTTACCTTCCGATAAATTAAGCGTTATCCCGCTTGGCCCCGTTCCATCTAATTTATCTGCGTTCCAGGATGTTTGAGGAATTACAGTGTCAACACTTGCTCTTCGAATTGCTACAAATATTCCATTCGCTACACTCTGACCAAAGAATAAGCCATTTTGATCGTCAAAAGCACCCCATCTCACCACTTGGCTTCCTGTCGGCGCAACCGGTAAACGGATGCCTATACCTGCTTCGGCAGCTAGACCTGATTCATACCTTCCTCTCTCCGAACTTTGGAGGATGGCAATATCTCCGCCCGATGCTGTCGTAGTTAACTGAAACTCCGTGTTGGTATTTCCAACTGTAGCACTGCCCAGTGTGGCAACAACGTCTCTTAGATTAGATAATCCATATACCGAGGTCAGTTCAATAATCGGGGTTTTTTCACTTGTTCTTAATTCGCTAAATTGAGAGCTAACATTTGGCCCTACTCCCACTATGGTTGCATTAGGATCGATAGTACTTGTTGCTTCTAGCAATTCTGAAGATACGATACGGTGAGGTGTTACAAGTTGCCCTGAAGCATTTTTCCCCCAAACGGACATTTCAATTTGATCTTCTGCTACACCGCTGGTTGTAAAGATAAACTCAAAGGCACTAAAGTTCGCATAATAATTCTTCGTTACTACCTCATTTGGGCTTATAATAATTGTTTCGAGTATATATAACGTTCTGGTCCCGTTTAGGTAGTATCCCTGGATCATGATGCTCGCATTATTGACTGAATCACGATTTTCGATTTTAACGGTCAATTGTTGTGTTGGGCTTTCACCACTGACCTGATTATTTTCAATCGGTCCGGTTGATAGGATAGCCATATCTTCGATTCTCCTTTGCCTCAAAATTTTGGATACAGTAAATCAAAATTCCAATCCATTTCACTATTTTACTGAACCTGAATTATTGAAACAGAACCATCCGTAAATGTAGTTGTTGCTGACCCATTATATAGAAAATCTAACGTAATAGCAGTTGAGGTAGTGTCCACTAAGAACGTACCAGATACGCTCACATTAGCATCTACAGTTCCAGTAACTGATCTGCCTGAAAAACGACTTTGAAATACTAGATTTAATCTTGGTGTAACAGTAACATTTCCATTTACTGAACTAGTTGCCCTGAAAGTAAAAGAAATTAAATAAATGTGTCCTATGGCCAGTACAAAGGTCGTATTTGACGGATGCAAAATATTAGCGCCATTAATGAATGAGGTCGCATACGAAATTGCCGTCCCATTTACTACTGATGCTACATTAACAGTAAATAGTCCGTTTTGTAATGTGCCACCTGTTCCGGTTGCACCGGTGACACCTGTCGCTCCGGTGAAGCCGGTAGCTCCTGTGGCTCCTGTTGCACCGGTAACGCCGGTAGCCCCTGTGGCTCCTGTTGCTCCGGTAACGCCGGTAGCTCCTGTGGCTCCTGTTGCTCCGGTAACACCGGTAGCTCCTGTGGCTCCTGTTGCTCCGGTAACGCCGGTAGCTCCTGTGGCTCCTGTTGCTCCGGTAACGCCGGTAGCTCCTGTGGCTCCTGTTGCTCCGGTAACGCCGGTTATACCTGTCGCTCCGGTGACGCCTGTAGCTCCCGTTGCCCCGGTTATACCTGTCGCTCCGGTGACGCCAGTAGCTCCCGTTGCCCCTGTTTCACCCGTCGCTCCGGTGACGCCGGTGGTTCCTGTTTCACCCGTGGCTCCGGTTACTCCCGTGGCTCCGGTAGCCCCAGTTGCCCCGGTGGCACCTATTTCACCCGTCGCTCCGGTGACGCCGGTAGCTCCCGTTGCCCCGGTTTCACCCGTCGCTCCGGTGACGCCAGTAGCTCCCGTTGCCCCTGTTTCACCCGTCGCTCCGGTGACGCCAGTAGCTCCCGTTGCCCCGGTTTCACCCGTCGCTCCGGTGACGCCGGTGGTTCCTGTTTCACCCGTGGTTCCTGTTTCACCCGTGGCTCCGGTTACTCCCGTGGCTCCGGTAGCCCCCGTTGCCCCGGTGGCACCTATTTCACCCGTCGCTCCGGTGACGCCGGTAGCTCCCGTTGCCCCGGTTTCACCCGTCGCTCCGGTGACGCCAGTAGCTCCCGTTGCCCCGGTTTCACCCGTCGCTCCGGTGATCCCGGTAGCCCCCGTGGCTCCCGTTTCACCTGTTGCTCCGGTGACGCCGGTAGCTCCCGTTGCCCCTGTTTCACCCGTCGCTCCGGTGATCCCGGTAGCCCCCGTGGCTCCCGTTTCACCTGTTGCTCCGGTGACACCGGTAGCTCCCGTTGCCCCTGTTTCACCTGTCGCTCCGGTGACGCCAGTAGCTCCCGTTGCCCCTGTTTCACCCGTCGCTCCGGTGATCCCGGTAGCCCCCGTGGCTCCCGTCTCACCTGTTGCTCCGGTGACGCCGGTAGCTCCCGTTGCCCAGGTTTCACCCGTCGCTCCGGTGACGCCAGTAGCTCCCGTTGCCCCTGTTTCACCCGTCGCTCCGGTGATCCCGGTAGCCCCCGTTGCCCCTGTTTCACCTGTCGCTCCGGTGACGCCGGTGGTCCCTGTTTCACCCGTGGCTCCGGTTACTCCCGTGGCTCCGGTAGCCCCCGTTGCCCCGGTGGCACCTATTTCACCCGTCGCTCCGGTCGCTCCTGTTATTCCGGTCACTCCTGTGGTCCCTGTTTCACCCGTGGCTCCGGTTACTCCTGTGCTTGCTCCTAACAATTCAGAAGATACGATTCGATGAGGAGTTACAAGTTGTCCCGCGGCATTTTTTCCCCAAACTGAAATTTCAATTTGTTGTTCTGCTAAACCGGTCGTTGTGAAGACAAACTCAAAAGCATCTAGGTCTGCAAAATAATCCATTGTTATTGCTTCATTTGGATTTAAACTAATTAATTCAAGTACATATAAAGCTCTCATTCCGCTTAGATAGAAACCCTGAATCAAAATACTTGCAACATTAACAGAGTCAGTATTATCAGCTTTAATGGTCAGCTGTTGTGTTGGCCTTACACCACTGACCAAATTATTTTCTATCGGTCCAGTTGATAGAATAGCCATTTACTTGGTCCCTCCTTCTCAAAGGTATGTAGAGTTCATGTTCTACATAGAGTATTCAAATTTTATCTCAAGGTGTGGACACTAGGTTCGAGTACAATTTTCTATTCCCACAAAAATATTACTACCCTGATTAAACTATATAGACTGAACTCATATAATTGAGAACCGACCAATCGGGTAAAAGACGAGAAACTTCTGAATCATGGACACAAAATGATAGTGCAAACAGGGTGACATGATCGTTATCCTTTCTAAATGCATGTTTATTAAAAGAAAAAGCAACTTATCCGCAGACAAGTCGCTTTATAAAAGCTCTATTGTTAACAAATAACGCATTGTGACTTTAAATTTATCTTTTCGCCTTATAAAACTCATGATACAGCTTCATCAGTGCCCTTTTCTCTATCCGCGATACATAGCTGCGACTGATTCCAAGCTCCTTAGCAATCTCCCGCTGTGTCCGCTCTTCTCCACCTGTATCCAATCCAAACCGCCCCACGACAACTTCTTTTTCCCGGTCATCCAGAATATCAAGGTTACGATAAATCTTACTCTTTTCGATCTTCAGATCTACTTCTTTAATGACATCATCCGCTTCCGAACCGAGGATATCAATGAGTGTAATTTCATTACCTTCTTTGTCAGTCCCAATTGGGTCGTGCAGAGATACATCTTTACGAGTTTTCTTCAAGGATCTTAGGTGCATCAGAATTTCGTTTTCGATACATCTGGCAGCAAAAGTGGCTAGCTTTGTGCCTTTGTTCGGGCGATAGCTCTCGATAGCTTTAATCAGGCCGATGGTGCCGATGGAGATCAGATCCTCCATGTCTTCTCCGGTGTTATCGAATTTTTTCACTATATGGGCAACGAGCCGCAAATTATGCTCAATCAACAAATTGCGGGCCTTGGCATCTCCCTCAGCCATCATCCCTAAGTATCGGCTTTCCTCCTGCTCCGAGAGCGGTTGTGGAAATGCATTATTCCTTACGTATGATACCAGCAGCGTCAGTTCTTTGATCAGCAACGCAATCGTGCTTAAGAATCCAGGCAACTTGGCGACACCTCCCGCACTTGTACAATGAAACCGATCTGTTTGCCTTACGGGTTCATGGTCATCCTTATTGTATGTGGGCGTGCGCCTAGAAGTGCCTGTACGGGGGAAATTGTACAACCACAGAAATTTATTTTTCATACGAGAAATCAGTCATACTCTACTCAATTACTTGTCTTTTTAACACAATGTTGTTAGCGGTAATTCTCACTCTCTTCTGATAATAAATTCCGCTTCACTAGACGTAAGAACCTTTATGATGTCCTTATCAAAAGTAACCTTCAAAATAGACTCAGGTGATTGTTCAAGAATACCACCGCAAGAATCTCCCGACGGATCACCGTATACAGCCGAAGCCAGCCAGTGGATTCCAGGCTCAAGGAAAGTCGTCAGTGTAGGCAAAACAGTCCGGGGATGAAGCAGGTTTGTGTTGGCATTAGGCCAAATTAGCTCAGCCTTTTCATAGCCGATCAAACCCTTGACTCCGCTTGTTCCCCATGCTGTAGATACTGCGGCGGTTGTAAGGCCGATCTGCTGTTCCACCCCCGCTTCCTGACCAAGTGCGAAGCCGCCCTCTGCAGCGTCCAACGGTCGTCCGGTCTCGATCCGGTGTATCCGAATATGCCAGGGCAGCCCAGCAACGATCCAGGTCCGAACCTCCACATTAGTCCATGGCTTCCAGACGGAGTACAGCACATTGTCCACAATTTTTGACTCCATATTCCGCCGTCTGACCCGATACAAGTTGTCCCCGCTCTCACTTAGAGCGAGCATGGAATCAAATGCCCCTTGAGACAATCCCCATTCGGAGCGGGGTACGCTGAACCCGAAGCCTGTTGAGTATACGAATTTCTCATACTTGGCAGACGTGTGGGTATGCTCATTCGTATATAGATGACCACTGTTGAAGGCAGCCACATGGCCGGAAGCAGGTTCGCGGACAATGACAAGATGCGCAGGTTTCTGGACTATAACTGCAGGAATATCCGGCAGCGGCAGTTCCTCTTCTTTCCAGAATGGATGCTCCGCGCTGAGAGCCAATGGCAGGAATGTCTTTAACGCCCAGTAGGGCGAACCGGGAGCGTTATAATTCTCCGCCATGACCAAGTTGGGGTAGGTATAACCAATCGTCAGAACGCCTCCGGCATCAAAGATCGGTTGGCTGAACCACCAGCGCAAATTGCGCAGTACTAATCCTTTGACCACACCTACAGGGAATACTTCAACGCCTGCATAGACGAGTGCGCTCCAGAAAGCAGACTGGGCAAAGCGGTAGGTTAAGCTCCTTCCATAAGGAAGGGCAGATCCGTCCGGAGCGAACCAGCCCAAGAATTCGGTGGCAAAAAGCCGGGCCCGTTCTTTGAACACCTGTGAACGTTCCGGGTCCTCCTGTTCCATCAGCTTCGCGTACAGTAACGCATAGTAATGGATGGCAAAAGGAACATAATAATCGCTATGCCCGTTAATTCCATCACTGTACCAGCCATCACCCAGATAAAAATCATCCATTCGCTTCAGATTGTTCTCTAGCTGCTCCGCGTCGTAGGGTCGGCCGATTCTGCGGAATCCGACATTAACTAGCACGTTGAAGAACAGCCAGTTGCAGTCATAGCAAGGATGGGAATTAATCTGATTCAGCCAGCTGTACAATTGCTCCTGTTCCTTCTGGGTAAGTGGTGACCAGATCTGTTCAGGAATGGCGGCTAAGGCGAAACCGAAGACCGCCATCTCTACCAGACGCTGGTCATAATCTTGAACTTCACCCCAGTATTCTTCATGGGCAGGATCCGTGCCGTGGCGTATGCCATCCAGCACAGTATCCCAAAGCCCGTTTTCTCCGCCTCCCATGAGCAGGGGCACTAAGCCCCACAATACCCGGGAGAAACCTTCCATTTCTGCAGTTGCTGCTGAATAGCTGGCTCCTGTTCCGCCGATTGCCAGCCGTGCGCCGCCTCTGCTGTAGAGCGGCCGAAGCGGATCTGTAAGCTGTTCAAGAGCAGAGACCAGATCCTCCCGGGTCTTTAGCGGATTTTTAGCAATAGTCGTAAAAGTCTTTTCAGTCTGCATTATATGCCCCCTATTCCCAGTAGAACGGTCCGGCATCTTTTAGCCGGGCTAGCGCTTCGACATAGAAGAAATCACCATAGATAAGCGGAACATCTATATTCCGATCTTCAGGATAGTTACTCGTACCATGAAGCAGCAATCCTTCTTCTTCTGCATTGTCCCAAGTTCCATAATTCCGATAAAGGGATTCAGTAATTCTTATAGCCCCGTTCCGATACACATGAGCCTCCGAGTCGTCCACCTGGCTAGCCAGCAGGAGCAAGCCACTCGCTGCACAGGAACCAGCAGAGCTATCACGAATCTCGCCAACTTCACCGGGAGCACGGAAATCCCAATGTGGAACGTGATCTTCGGGCAGACGGGTCAAGAAGAAATGCGCGACCTGCTTGGATGCATTGAGGTAACTCTGTTTGCCCGTATGATGATAGGCCAATGACAGTCCGTAGAGCGCCCAGGCTGCCCCGCGCGACCAAGCCGACTCGGGCGCATAACCTTGCCCGCCAAGCTTTTCAACCACTTCGCCCGATTCCGGGTTGAATTTGACGATGTGATAAACCGAACCATCCGGCCGGATGAAGTGCTCCAGCACCGTATCCATATGCGCCTCAGCGATATGCCGATAACGTGGATCCCCTGTTACTTCGGAGGCCCAAAAAAGCAGGCTGGTATTCATGCAGCAATCGATAATGGCTACCCCGCTGTTATCCTCGCCTTCACTCCATGGATTCCAGGCCCGGATGTAGCGTCCTTTCAGATTGAAGCGGGCCGCCAGATAGTTGGCTGCCTTCAACGCCCGGACTCGTGATGCTTCTCTGCCCGTGAGCTTGTAGTTCGCAACACTGGTCAACAGCCACATAAAACCTAGGTCATGGTCCAGCTTCACATAACCATCCAGCACCTCGTCAAGCCGTTCCTCACACTGCTCAGCAATCGCTTTCAAATCCTCATCACCACTCTCAGCATAGAGCTGCCAGAGCATTCCCGGCCAAAAGCCAGCCGTCCACCAGTTTGGTGCTTCAAGCACGTATTTGCCGCCTTGACTGGCATGGGGGAATTCTGCACCGATTCTCCGGCTGTTCGTTCTAGTCTTCTCCAAGGCTTTGCCCCAAGCCTCGTCTACCCAAGCTTGCTTTACTAATCTACTCATCTAAATCCCGCCTTTATTCGAATTAGCCTCTACCCTCTGATAGAGGATTTTTTATAAGCTCAGACCCATCTTTTATAGAAATTGAAAAGTGAATGCCAGTTTGCCCACCGCGCCAAGCTGAAGCACATGGAAGTCCAGACTATACCAGAGCTTCTCCATGCCAAAATGATCCCGGTACATATGCACAGTAATCTCCGGCTCAACTTTCAGCGAATCGTATGTCACTTCAACGCCGCGAGCCGTAGTCCCCGGCAGCAGCAAGGTACCCGGATGAAGGAGCTTAGGCTCACGCCAGGTGACAAACCGCTCCGTCCAGCTCGCCGGAATTCCCGCATACCGGTAAGTGTCTGTCAGCTCCAGCCGTGGACATTCCTCTTTATGCCAGACGAACGAACGGATTAAGGACTGTAGTCCTGTTACCTGATACGCCTGTGTCAGATCCAATGTCAGCTCATCATTCTCCTCCGCCGATGCATGCAGCACTGTGGAGCTGAACTCCCGACCGGCCAGCTGATACTGGCCATCAATGATCGGCAGCGAATGGCCCTGCGATCCATTGCAGTCATACTGGTAACGGCCAGCCCCAAAATAATCAGCGGTATACTCTCCGCTTCCAAGATCGGATGCGTAGATCTCTCCCCGGCCGCTCAGAATGAAATGTCCCAGATCATTATGGTTATGCGGTTCAGCATTGTGCCCGCCCTTGGCTGCGAATCCGAATGAACCCGCCTCTGACACATAACGCGAGACAAGCCAAGCGGCATCAGGGAGATAATAGCTGGCGGCTTGCCAAGCTTCGTCCTCCTTGCCAGCCCTGGTCCAGATCAGATTGCGGAAAGCCGGTGCAAAGCGGCTGCAATGATCTTCAGTGTAAGGAGCGCGCAAAGCGGATGGGGGGCGTTCGACATCCGTACAGACTTCCGCCAGATAATGAGACAATCCCATATGTACTAGCACCTGAGGCACTGAATCAGAGAAATTGGCTACATGACTTCCGTCAATGAAACATTTTTGTTGGAAGCGCGCGATTTGTGCTACCTTCTTTTGCTTGAACCAGTCCAGTCTGCCTGTGCTTCTGGAGCAGAGCAGATCGCTATAATAAGTGAAATAACCAAACCCATAATTCCAGTACCCAAGGCCTTCCAGACAGGCACCGTCCTCACCGAACCCTTCCAGGTAATACAACATGGCGCGCTCTGTCCTCAGCAGAATATCCGCAAGCATGGCTGGGTCCTCCACAGACAGCAAGGCAGCAGCCCCGATTGATCCCGCACAGACCGCTGCCCAATTATGCCGCGCTGTCTCCCAATCATAAGGACCATTTTCAAGAAATGGACGAAACAGTCTCCGCTCTACTTCATGGTGGATTCGGGATCTCAGAAGCTGCGAAAGTCGTTCCCCGAGCAAAAGTAAAACTTCACTTAAAGTAAATCCGGTCTCGGAAGAAAACAGATCAATATACCGGTTGATATCAGCTGCATTATGATCCGCTGGGAGGTGGGCCGGAAGACACCAGGTGTACTCATCGCATATAGCCCAGAGGATGTCCTCCAGCTTCTCCAGTACTTCCGGATGTTCCGGCTCCAGCAAAGCCAGAAATACATAAGTATTCAGCCTTCTTCTCCGTTCAAAATAAACCCGTTCATATTCCAGCCTCGAACCCGTACGCGAATAAATGGAAAATAACGTATACGACAGTTCAGGTATAGATTGCCCGTCCAGCCTTACCGCCTCCGCGCGGATCTCGCTGATATCTGCCTGTAGTACTCCTGATGATAACGCCCGTTTCCAAAAAGCAGCCGCATCCCCCTTTGGATAATACAAGCTCAGATCGACTGGCTTCATTTCATGCACTATTTCCAAAAGCATCTGTTTATTCATGCCTTTTTTCCTCCTTATAGGTCAGTCAGATCCGCGAAGCATCTTATTCATCACTAATATGGCTGAATACTTTTTATTCCAAGGCATGATCTCTCAAAACATTCTCACCGGCTGCAATTTTTAGTGAAGTCCATTTCATCTCTTCCCCTGACCAGAATGGATCAGAAGGGAGCAGCCCCAGCGGGAGGAATACGGAGGCGCATAAATAAAGACTGCCTGTATTGATATAGCTCTCCGCAAGCTCCGGCTGATAACCGTATACCCCCGGACGTAGCCATCCGGACTCATCAAGCGTACCCGGATATTCCATAATTCGCGTAATCACAGCTGTCAAAGCGCAGCGTACCTGTGCAGGAGGCAATGCTTCCTCCAAAAAATGCTGCAGCGCCGCCTGCGACAGCAGTTGAAATGCCCCAAAACGGTAAACGATCGAACGCCCGATAAAGGGAAAGGTTCCATCCGGTGCAATGATCCGTTCGAGAACAGTAGCGTATCGCTGTGCCCGTTGTTGAATCAGCGGTTTCAATGCGGAATATTGCTCAGACTCCTGTTCAAAAAGTGCTACCACATCCACCAGCATCGGCTGAATAACAAAGCTGTTGTAATAATCCCAGTGAAAGTCCTTGCCATCCCCGTAAACTCCGTCGCCCTTATACCAATCCATGAACATATGGACCGCATAACCAACGCGCATCCGGTCATATTCAGGATCGCCGAGTATATACAAAGCGGCTTCCACCATCGCGCTGAACAGCAGCCAGTTGCTGCCGCTTGGCGCTGTCCGGCGTGTCTGCTTCAGCGCTGTTATTACATTGCCTTTGACCCGCGCACTCAGCTTGCCGGCAAGCTGCTTTGGCGCACGCACCAGCGCGTGTGCCAAGAATGCCGCATCAACCAGCGGTTGGCCTTCAGTCTTGAATTCCATATAGTCAGGTGAATTCGGATCAACAGCGGCATCAATGGCTTCCAGCATTAGCCCGGCATAACGGGCTCTAAACTGTTCTTCCTCACCCTCAAGTCCCTCTAGCTCAAGCCAAGGGGCCATTCCGCATGCCAATCTCGCAAAAGCCTCCAAATGGGCAAACTGGCTCCGGTCACTATGAAACTTAGTAGGCAACTGTTCCTTTAATTTCCGCTCAGCCAAAGCATTCAGCACAGGCCCCCCGATCAGCAGCATTGTATCCAGCCAGTATTTACGCTGTTCCTTCCCATTCATGCACAATTCCACCCTTTCAATTGCATCTAATCAGCTACAGCTACTTCTCTTGCCTACCGCCTGAATCTTGTTATATTGCGTAATCTTCTACTATAGTTTAGTGTTGTATTATTGCAATGTCTTTGCGAATAATGATGTTTTATTGCGTATATTGTGATCAATCTGAAAGGGGCAGTTCCAATGAAGCATGCCCAGTATTATGAGCCGTTCGATGGAGATATTCTGGCAGGTATCGGAAATTCGCCGATCTCACCTACCAGGGATTTTCACATCCATGACCACTATGAAATTTTCCTGTTCTTCGGCGGCAAGGTGAACGGTTTTGTAGATCAGTTCAGCTATCCCCTGCAGCGGGGCAATGTCCTGTTGTTCAACAATCACGAGATTCATAAAATCATCAATTTATCTCCGGAGCCCTATGAACGGTTGACAATCCATTTCAAAGCTCCACTTGTCTATCCCTTCTGTACCGCAACTACAAATCTGCTCGCTTGTTTCCAGAACCGCCAGCCCGGAGAGCATAATCTCGCGCAAATGGATGAACCGCTGATTGCAGAGTATACAGCCCTTGCTTCCCGCCTGATTGAGACATTAGAGAATCAGCAGTACGGGAGCGAAGTTCTGGCTCTGACCTACCTGGTTCAGATCCTCGTCCTCATCAATGAGCTGTACAGCCGCACCCGATCTACCGTGCCCAGCATCATTTCCTCACATATTCAATCAGCCATGAGCTATATCGACAACCACTTGCATCTAAATCTGTCACTGGAGCAAATCGCTGGAGAACTGAACGTCGATAAATATTATCTCAGCCATCTGTTCAAACAGCAGACAGGCGGAACCATCTACCGTTACGTCTTGCTCAAAAAAATTGCGTTATCCAAGCAGCTCTTGTCCGCCGGGAACTCCGTATCCGATACCTGCTATCTGTCCGGCTTTAACGATTATGCCAATTTCATCCGTACCTTCAAGAACATCACGGGCATTCCACCCGGAAAATATAGTAAAAGAAGCTGAGCTTTAAAACTCAAATTCAAGGATTCTTCAAAAAAGATGCAATCGCTACTGCGGTGAATAGTTGGACTTCCGGCCGCTGTTTTCCTAAGCACTCCCCCGCCTCTCCAAATCTATAAAGAACCTGGCAGCCCGCTTAATGCAGCCTGCCAGGTTCTTTGAAATGCTACTTACAAATATCCCAGCAGATTGGAGATAACTTGCGCACCTTCGGCACGGGTCATCGTCTCTTGTGGCGCGAATTGCTTATTGCCGCGTCCCTTGATCAGTCCCGACTGTTCGGCGATGTTTGCTGCGTTCTTCGCCCAGTCATGAATCTGGGAATAATCACTGAACGATCCTACAGCAGGTTCATTGGTCTCGCTTCCCTGCAAATATTCATAAGCACGAACGATCATCACAGCCATTTCCTCGCGGGTAATGCTCTGATCCGGGGCGAACGAATCCGCACTGCGTCCGAGCACGATACCCGTTCCGCTAACAGCTGCAACGGCTTCGGCATACCAGGCTTTGGAATCCACATCACCAAATGTTGAATGGCTTCCTGCCTTAAGCCCAAGCGCGCGTGCAATCATAGCAGCGAATTGTGCCCTAGTTACATCCCCTTGCGGATTAAACTCCGTACTGGAAATGCCTTCAATAATATGCTTCGCAGCCATGGTCTTAATCACATTGCTGGCCCAGCTGTCACTGCTTACATCTGTGAACAGCTTATCGTATTCCAGGACTGCATACTGGCTGAAATGCCGTATTTCAGCAGTCCATTTACCATTAGTCAACGTTCCGCCCATGAATTCAAGCGCACCATTTGCAGAAACATAGTAGCTACCGAGCAAGCTTATATTGGCATCCGGATCTACGTTGAACGTAAGTGTCAACGGTTTATCAAAAGCAGTTACCGTTACAGCAGTGCCGTTGGCAGCAACAACCTCCAAGCTGAAGTTAATCACATCACTTGCCGCAGATAAATGTACGGAACCATTAACAGCCCGATTATTGATTAACTGTTCCACAGCATCTCTGGATACCTTCACTGCTGAGAGCTTAATTCGCGCCCCCTCCGTTTGACCTCCAGTAGCTTTTTCTTGAATGCTCTTCAGCACTTCTGGGGTCAGATCGATAGCAACCTTACTCCAAGCCAGACGTAGAGTGTTCTCTCCGATGATTCCTGATAGTCCTGCTGGAAGGAGCACGGATTCTGTAGCTTCAGTGAGCTGAACCGTTATTACTCCTCCAACCGGTGCCGTGAAATCCTTTCGATCAAGAACCTTTTCGGTCTGCAGCAGCGGTGTTGGCGTTGGGGACGGGATGACTGCTGGTGTCGGTGCTACCGTCCACACTGGTGCTTCCGTTGGCGCCGGCGTAGATGTTGGTGCTGTTGTTGGCTCCGGTTC
The DNA here is from genome assembly GCF_037963265.1 of Paenibacillus sp. FSL H7-0943. Classification (NCBI taxonomy): domain Bacteria; kingdom Bacillati; phylum Bacillota; class Bacilli; order Caryophanales; family Paenibacillaceae; genus Paenibacillus; species Paenibacillus sp. FSL H7-0943. Next base: position 1,588,723 of record NZ_CP150148.1, on the reverse strand, counting down.
CGGCGTCGATGTCGGTGTTGGTGTTGGTGTTGGTGTTGGCGTCACTACCGGAGGTTGCTCTGCTTCGCCCACTGTCACGGTTCTAGTCACTTCGATAGCCGCGTTGCCCGCCGCATCACTCACATTATAATGATAGGTGTAGATGCCTGCCGCCTTAGTGTCCAGTGCCAGCACATTCTCCTCATTCTTCGTAATCGTTGCTATAATAAGCTCCGTAATGTCGCCGTCACGGTCATCTACCGCTGTGGCTCCGGCATCCATATAGCTTGCGCCATTTTCCAGTTGAATGGACGGTTCACCAAGCAGTGTAATCACCGGCTTCATTACATCCGGATCAAGTGCAACGACTACTTTTCTTGTCACTTCTTCAGCCTCATTGCCCGCAGTATCGCTGACATTATAATGGAAGGTATAAATATCAGCTTTCGCTGTATCGAGAGCAGTCAAACCGTATACTTCACTGCTAACTGTTGTAGTTATACGGTCTGTAATATCACCATCCTTGTCATCATAAGCAGTCGCTCCTGCATCTGTATATTCAGAACCGATGTGCAAATTCACTATTGCATCACCTAACAGAGTAATCAAAGGCTGAACAGTATCCGGTTCCGGCAGCTTGATTGTTCCGCTCACCGAACTGTCCGCTGTGGCCTCTCCCTTACTCAGTGATACCGTAAAGCTGAAGCTGCCGTTAGTCTCATCGGTTGCTTCTTGGAAGGAAGACAAGGTAATCTCACCGATCGTAACTCCGGTATCATTGAGACCGGGCAGAGCGCCTATCGTCTGCAGCAGCCAAGTCTGGACAGCTTCTTCGCTGTTTGCCACTTCCTTCTGCACGCTGTATACCGCACCTTCTATGATACTCTTAGCCTCATTTACAGCCTGCTCATTAGCAACACTGGCTTTATCTCTAGCTACAGCCACATAGCTGATCAATGCAGCCTGATTGCCTGAATACGTATTGTTTATTGAGTATTTCACAGTACCGCTCACCGGAAGCGTGAAGTCATAGTTAATCATAGCGCCACTAGGACCTGCGACGAGTCCGGTTCGGACCGATTTGGTCACTTCTTTCCCTTCAGCGTCGATATAGCTAAGCGTAATATCCATCGTGCGGTTGGTGTTGTTCCACCAGTCCCGATGGAATGACGTAATCGTATATTTGCCTGCGTTCAAAGGGAGCAGGTATACAAGTGGATTATTTTTTGTATCCGAACCATAAACACCTGTCTGACTTTTATCAGAAGGAACTACAGCACCACCAAGCCCCTTAAGGAGGTACTTAGTACTGGTATGCCCCCATACCCCATTGCCTGTCGAAGGCTGATCCGCCTTGTTATTAAGCAAGCTGTCACCTACAAAATCCTTGATTAATGTATACGGCGGCGTGATACCGTCCACCGATACACCAGCATCGAGGAAGTATAAGAGCCCCTCCGGCACCACTTCCACATAACAAGTTGTTTTCAGATTTCCATAAGTGCCGGTTACAGCTACCCGTTCATACGGATTGTTGAAGCTGGCCGCATTTACATTCCACTTTACTGATACCAGCAATTTGGATCCGTCTGCCCGAGTGGCTTCCACCTTGTCTGGAAGATCCGGCAGTTTTCCGGCATAAGTAGCCAAATCCTGAGGAGCGACAAGCTCCCGTATATCTCCCGTAGTCAACTGGTTCTGGGCGGAGATCAGGCGTGCTTCAAGCTGAGTAACTCCTTCCTGATCCAATTTGTATAAAATAGGATTATCCAGTGCTCCCTGTGCATCGCTCTGTGCATCTACGAAGAGCTGCCAGTCTCTGTCCGAATATTCATCCTGTTTGTTCATTTCTTTCGCGGCTGTTACCGCCGCCTGAAGAGCAGCAGTATCTACAGTACCAGTTACTTCCCCGGAAACAACCGCCACCGCGTCGACAACCAAGGTGCCGCTTACCACCTTTATCTGCACATGGTGCTGGCCATATTTAAGCCCGCGGAGTGCGTACGTCTGGTACAGCTCCTTGGAAGCTACTGTATCAGCCAATAGAGCAATAACTTTTCCGTCCACCGTTACCTCAAGCTTCGCCGATCCGTTATTCGCTCCTAGAATATCCAGTCCGGTGCCTTCAAACGTATATTCCATTGCAGCGTCTACAGCCTGGCTGGTAGAAAGAGAACGCTGGTAAATGTACATGCCCGCTCCATTTATATGGCTCCACGACCCGGTATATATCAGTTTAGGGTTCGGAGCAGCTGCCAGGTCATACATCTCAAGATTGTCTAGAAGCTCTGAATAATACGGCGTGTAGCCCTCAACCTTCTCCACCTTCAAATTATCGAAGCGGACGTGATAGTAGCCGCTGGCCAGATCTACCCGGCCGGACAATTCAGGAGTAGGGTCGGTATAGGAAGCCAGCTTCACCCCATCCAGATAGGCAGTCACTTTATCACCTGCAACCTGAACGGCAATATTATGCCATGCGTCATATGCGGTATCGAATCCGTCGATCTTCACGCCGCCGGAACCGTTCGCGGCATTTCCGCTCGCAACTGCGCTATTGTTGACCAGCAGCTGCCAGCCGCCGTCGAACCAGAATTTCAGCACATACGGTGTACCGGTTATGGAGTGGGAACTGCCACCTCCCTGATAACGGGCGCCTATCGCAGCATAATTGGCTCCGCCCTGAGTATTGTTTGTTTCGAACGATACATCAACACTGGCCTTGTAGTTCATCCACCGGTTGTCGCCGATGGCCGTTACGGGATCTCCGCTGTTCCATGTGCCGCCAAGCCCCATGGTTCCCGTGTCCAGCTGCTGCCGCAGGACATAATTGTCTGAACCGTCCGGAAGATAGGCCTCAAATGCCCCGTTGCGGTCATGGGTATAACGCGGGATAACGCTTTGGGAACCGCCGCGGGATTCGATATAGCTCTGGGTACCCTCAGATTGACCGCCTGCACCAATCTTCACAACAGTCTGCTTGGAATAGTCAAAATCATCAGCGTACAGAATGTTGTCCCCAGTACTGTGTCCTGCTCCTGTAGCATCAGTATCCAGTACGGTACGCTCGCCTTCTACAGGCAGCGGTGTATTATATTCTTCTTTGTCCTTGTTCTTCAAAGTAGACACAGTCACGGTCGAATACGGTTTAACCTTAACGGTATACACCCCGCTGCCATCAGCAGTGGCATCACCGAGATACTGCATATAATTGCTGTTGAACGCTTCTCCTGCATCAGCGGCACGGGTTTCCCATACTTCCATGGATGGATTACCCGTATAAGCCATATTGACTGTCTGCAGCTTGTAGATTTTGGAATACTCGCTATCGTTCACGATAACCGTCGAGAAATCTTTTTTATCAGGTGCTGCAAGGGTTATATAGCTAGGGGAACCGTTGCGGCCGCTGACCGGATTGGTGCCTGTCGCACCTGTAGAGCTGGCTTGAGGAACCGCTCGCCAGATCCCAGCAGTATTATCCTCGTTCTCCCAGCCTACATTCGCAAACCAGCTGTAATGCTGCAGAGTGACAAGACCCGCATCATAATGAATCCATCCCGACCACGGATCGCGCATGCTGACCAATTCCTTGAAGGAATATTGTCCGCCTTCATAAAAGGAACCAATGGCTGGCTGGTAAATAAAGTGTGTCCGGCGGGAGTTAACGAATCCTTTAATAATCGTGTTACTCATCTCCAGCGGACTGCCGACACCACCAATGCCGGTTCCTGCCACTGTAGGATCTTTCATATTGTTGTTGGGACGGAAAGAGGAATTACTGAAGGTAGACTGCGCCTCGCTGTTCCAAACCTCAATATCATATTGTTCTGCAAGTTTTTTGAAATTGCCTGCGCTGTCGTCGTCCGTGTTGTAGTGGTATCCAGCGATCGGCACAGCTTCCCGCAGAGAAGGATCACTCACCATACTGGCACCGAAGCTGCCAATCCCGACTTCATCGGATATCACAGACTTGATCCGGTTGTACAGTTCCCGCTCTTCGGTGCTGTTGAAGCCTTCGCTGTCAGTCTTGACTCTCTCAGCGTACTGTTTGGTCCACGCCAAATCTGGAGCGTGCTCGTTGATATAAGGATTAACGTAATCGGCCATATAACCGTATTCACGATAAGCGGCCAGAATGGTTTTTTTGTACCAGGTATAGATTTTGTCGTTGTTATTCGCCCAGGCCGGAGCACTCCATCTCAGGATGCTCACTTTAAGATCAGGGTTCACTGCCTTGGCATCTGCGGCAAGCTGGAAGCCGGGATGCCGGGTAACATTTGCCTCTTCATCGGCCGTACGCATAGTCGCCGGGTCAGGTCCCGTGGAGTTATTGCGGTCATTGCCCATCTCGATTTTCACATGCGTCATGAGCGGATGTTCTCCACCGAACAAGATCTGTAGCATTTCTGCATAAGCCTCTGGATACTCTGACTTATAGTCCATCAAAAGCGCACTGGTGCTGTTAGCGCTTAGTACGCCAAATCCCTTGAATGTGAGGCCGTTGACATTGTCAGCTTGGATATCGTTGCCGTCAAGCAGAACCTTGACCATAGAAGCTGCGCTCTGTGTAGCCTCTTCGATCTGTTTCTTGATTCCGCCCTTGGCAACGGCGAACCAGCTCAAAATAGGTTTTTCGTCAGCAACATAGGCGTAAGTCAACGTCATTGGACTACTAACGTCAATGTCTCCAGGAATGGTGAATTCGCCGGAAATTAGTTTAGTCACATTAGTGTTGAACTGGTCAAACAAGATGTTCTTGGTTGCCCCGCTAGCATCCTTATACTCGATCTGAGGACGTATTACACGGGAGCGGCTGCCGTACCAATCATGGAAACCGCTGCTGAGCGTATAGGTTCCAGCTTCAAGCGCTTTTAATTTATACACGATATGATTGCTGGCAGGGTCGGCACGAAGTCCGACAGTCCATAGGGACGGATCGGTGGCTGGATCGGTAAGTCCCCCGTCTTTGGAATTCTTGACCTTGTTTACGGAATCATCAAATCCCCAGTCCGCCGTACCGCTGATATACTTCTGGTCGGGTGACTGGTTGAGCAAATCGCTGCCGCTCAGCGTGCGGACCGCTTCGTACAGCGGCGAGGAAGTAGGCCCATTGCCTACGGAATCGCCCCCTCTACCGCTATCCACAAAGTAAACCAACGGATTACTTGCGGGCGGAATAACTTCAACACTGGCTACGACCGGCCCCCCGTTTGCTGTACCGCTGACGGTCACGGCATCGTATGGCACGGCAAAGGTATCTGCTCCAATATTCCAGTTCACTGCTGTGCTCTGGCCTCCGATATCAATGCTGGCTGGCAGCGTTGTATCTGCAATTGTTGTAGCCCCCATATGGGCGGCAGCGTAGATAGAATTTACGGTAGCAGCAGAGGCTGCAGGCAGAGTGAATGCCGGAAACATCCCAACTACGAGCGCAGTAGTCATCGTTATTGAGAAAAGCCTTTTTCGAAAGTGCTTTCTGTTCATTCTCTTCTCCTCCTTTGATGGCCAATAATAAAAGAAAGCGTATTCATTTTATTGTTAAATGAATAATTACTAGAGTTATACAGATCCCTTTGACTTATAAAAAAACCTGGCAGCCTATGAAGCATGCAACTGCCAGGTCAAATACGGTTCTAGCCCTTAATGCCCGATGCTGCAACACCTTGTACAAAGTACTTTTGCAGAGCCAGGAAAACAATTACAACCGGAATAATGGACACCACACTCGCGGCCATAATCAGGCCATATTCGGCGGAATATTGCGAGATGAACATTCTTAGTCCGATTTGGATAGTCTTGAGTTTCGTATCTGTCAGATAAATCATTGGCCCCAGGAAGTCATTCCAGGTGGCGACGAAGGTGAAGATCGTCAATGTAGACAAGGCTGGCTTGGACAGCGGCAGCATGATTCGCGCCCAAATTCCATATTCGCTCAAGCCGTCAATACGGGCAGCTTCGCATAATTCATCCGGAACACCTTGATAGAACTGGCGCATCAGAAATACTCCAAATGCCGAGAATGCCTGCAGCAGTATGATTGCCAAATGCGTATTGTTAAGTCCCATGTAACGCATCAGGATAAATTGCGGCACCATGTAAGCCTGCCAAGGGATCGCAATCGTTGCAATATATCCAAGGAATAGAATGTTTTTTCCCCGGAAATGCAGTTTGGAGAACGCGTACGCAGCAAAGCTGGAAGTCAGTAGTTGTAGAATCGTTACGATAATCGATAGTTTCGCCGTATTGTAAATAAAACGGCCCAGCGGAATGCGTGTCCAGATATCCGCGAAATTCTCCCAGCGCGGATTCTGTGGAATCCACTGCATTGGGAAGGAAAAGACATCTTTGTTCATCTTGAGTGAAGAAGACAACATCCATATATACGGAACCAGCATCGCCAGTACTGTCGCAAACAACAAAATATACACAAGAACCATAATGCTGATTCGAAGTCCTTTACTTTTACCAACCATATCTTTTGAATCCTCCTATTGTCCGTATTTCTTCTCGCCGCGGAACTGGACGATGGTGATGCCAAGTACCAGCAGAAACAATACAATGGCCATGGCGCTGGCATATCCGTAATCAAGCGAGCGGAACGCCGTATTGTAGATTTGATACACCATAACCCTTGTAGAATCATTCAACTGGTTATCGGCGCCGGCAAATAGGTTGATAAAGATATCGTAGACTTTGAACGAATTGATGACTAGAATCATCAGAACAAAGAAAGAGGTAGGCGCCAGTTGAGGGACCGTCACATTGCGGAATCTTCTCCACGCGCCCGCACCATCAAGTTCAGCAGCCTCATACAATTCAGGGTTGATGCCCTGAAGACCTGCCAAGTAAATAACCATGTAATAACCCATGTTTTTCCACACTGTAAACAGTATTACTGTGAACATCGCCCAGTGTTTATCCGCTGCCCAGCGGGGAAGATCCTCCAGCGGGATACCGGTAAGGGTATGCAGGATATTGTTGATCGGACCCATCGTAGGACTGAAGATAAAGTTCCATACGGCAGCAACGGCTACCAGGGATGCTACATAAGGGAAAAAGAATACGGTTCTCATGAAATTGCGGGCCATTATCTTCTGATTAAGCAGAATCGCCAGCGCCAGCGCGACAATCATGGTGAACGGTACTACGCCAATAGTGTAAACAATGGTATTCCATAATGCTTTGTGAAATGTTGTATCTCTGATCAACCGGGTGAAATTGTCCAGCCCGATAAACTTCATTGGATTGGCCCCGTCCCATTTCACAAAAGCAAGGATAAAGGCAAAAAACATAGGTACCAGTGTAAACAGGGCAAATCCGATAAAGTTCGGCGCAATGAAGCTGTAAGCTACCAGGTTTTCCCGGACACCTTTTGACAAATGACGTTTAGGGATCTTTTTTGTACCCAATATGGTTTCGTTCTGCATTCTTTCTCCTCCAAACCTTCTAAAACTTTCCCCACAAATCTATACTTTTTAATATAAAAGGCGGGCTTTCACCCGCCCTTAGAACCGGCTCTCTTAAGGTTAATTATTCAAGAGCTGCTGTACGCGAGCATTCATATCATCCAAACCTTCGTCAATCGAAGCATTTTTAGTCATAATATTGTCATGCGCTTCATTCAAAATAACTTCGATGTCTGCGCTCTTTTCATGCATAGGCATTTCCAGATAAGTCTTAACAGTAGTCAGTGCCGCTTTGCTGTTCTCATCCGTAGGGAAGCCCTCGATGGAAGTAATGGAATTGATAACTTCATCATTCTTAATCGCTGGAATGGTTCCGGTGGAAGCAATGACTTTAGCGCCTTCTTCACCAGTCACGAATTTCATGAAATCAAGTGCGGCTTCTTTATGTTTGGATTTCTGATTTACAGCTAGGGAAGTAATTGTACCCAGGGTTGTACCGGCTTCCACACCATCCGGATGAGGGTATTTCGCAATGCCCCAGTTAGCCGATTGGGACTCGCCACTCTTCACTTTCTCAATCTGTGTAGCGATAAACCAGCTGCCCATGTTCATAGTAGCAACGGAATTATTGTAGAATACGCCAGAATAGTGCGTGCTTGAAGTCTTCAGTGTGGCGTAATCCATTACGATGCCGTCTTCCTGTTCTTTCAGGATCCGCTCATAGGTTGGCTTCAAGAAATCGTAGTTTCCGTCAACAACAGTGTTCTTGCCGTCCAGAATACCGAACAGTTGAACCGCACTACGCCAAGTATGGTAGTGAGCTCCGTACACTTTTTCAGAACCGCTGCCGGAAGTCATTTTTCTGGCCAACTCATCATATTGCTCGAATGTCATATCATTGCTTGGATATTCCACGCCTGCTTTGTCGAACAAATCTTTATTGTAGTAGAGAATCCAGAAATCGCTGCGGAAAGGAAGCGCATACACCTCATCGTTCACTTCGATTTGTTCTACAGTACCTCCATATACCGAAGGATCAATAGCGTTGCCACTCATAAAGCTTTTAAGCGGCTCTAGGTGATTCTGTTTCACAAGGTTCGAGTAGCCCGGAATATCTTTAATTGTAAGTACGTCCAGATCTGCGCCACCGGACAGTTGTGTGCTTAACATGGTCATATAGTCCGTCGACCCCAGATCGACATATTCGATTGTTACATTCGGATGCTCAGCTTTATAGGCATCGATTAGCGGCTTGTAGTAAGCGGTAGCTTCCCAATCCCACAAGGCCCATTTCAAAGTCACAGGCTCCTGGCTCGGTTCAGCGGAAGCGTTTGCAGAATTCCCCGTTGCTGGAGCTGTCGTTGCAGCAGCACCTTCGTTGTTGTTATTACCAGAACATCCAGCCAACAGACTCATGGAGAATACTGTGGCGAGGGTTATGCCATAGAATCTTTTCAGTTTCATTTAAATATCCCCTTTTCTTCTGATTGTGTAACTACGATCGGCTCTTCTGAGCTTAGTTCAAAGTTTATAGCTTTTTTCGCAAGAATGGCATGCATTATCAAACAAAGTTCATTCACTTTTCTGTGTTCTTCTTTCCTGCTCCGGTTCAAACCTGTAATTTTCTATCTAAAACATGTAAAATATTCAGCTTATGTACCTCCCCCTGTATCGGAACGCAGGAATATGCTATGGTATATGAAAACGCTTTATATGTTTTCACATTTTGTAGAGGAGTGTTAAATACGGTAAGAAAATCCACCATTAAAAGTCGCATTATTCTGCTCATGGCCGTATTCGCACTGCTGATAGCGTCGCTGTTGTCTTTTTTTAGCTATGAATTAATTACTTATTATCAGCGTAAAACAACCATCCAGGCGACCGAGTTCAATCTGCAGCTGGTATCCCATATTATTGAACAGGATTTAATTGATCTGTCATCGCTGGCGATGACCTGCAGCACTAACTCTTCTACTAATACCCTGATTACAGACTACTTCAGCTCACCTAAGGCTAGCTCTAAGGAAGCAGTTAATGTATTCAACTCGATGCAGCAGGACTTCCTGAACAACCGCTCCAACAGCTATGCCCGCCGTCTGATTGTTACGGACAGCAACGGAAAGTTTCTGCAGGTGGATAAAACCGGCACCTCTGTTCCGCTTACCATACACAATATCGGTCAAATTACCGGCCTTAGCAATGATGCCGAGGAGAAATGGGACCGGGTGATCAAGGACCCGCTGTCTAATACGAACGGGATTCCATTTGTTTTTCCTATTTACGGCAAAGGGGCTTCCCGGGTTGGAACGGTGTACCTGTTAGCAAATACCACTGTTATTACCGACAAGCTGAAAGGGTACTCCCTGCCGAAGAATTCCCGGCTGCTGCTGACGCTCGGCAATCATCATTATCAGCTCATCGGCGATCAGGTCATCGCCATTGCAGAGCCGTATGAACCGGTGGCCTATACCAATGATAAACCTGTCGGTCCGCAAACTGAGCTGTCCATGGTCAAGCTCGAGGACGAGAAAGAGAGCCATATCGTGGTATCTTATCCCGTCCGCAGCGGAGTCATTCTGTCACAGACTTTATCCAATGACCTGTTCGCTCCCAAGACAAATATATGGATTCTGGTTATGCTCGGCGTCTGTCTCCTGGTTATTGTCTTAAGCGCTATCATTACGCTGTATCTGACCCGTACCATCAGTCTTCCGGTGGAAAAACTGAAGAAGCGGATTGATAAGATCGCCCAGGGCAATTTCCTGCTGGACCGCAATATCGAATGGAACAGCGAGCTTGGCGATGTCGGCCGGGGCATTAACCGCCTGTCCCAAGATATCGTAGCGCTTATGGACAGCCGGCTCGCTGACGAGAAACAGAAGCAGGAGCTGGAATACCGGATGCTGCAGAGTCAGATCAATCCCCATTTCCTGTACAACACACTGAATTCGATCAAATGGATGGCTACAATTCAGAATGCTACCGGCATCGCGGAAATGACCACTTCACTATCCAGACTGCTGCGCAGCATCGCCAAAGACAACCGTAGACTAATGCCGTTGAAAGATGAGCTGAGCCTGCTGGATGATTATTTTCTAATTCAGAAATACCGCTATGGCAGTACGGTCTCTATGGTAAAGGAGATTGACAACGAGGAACTGCTAACCGGCCTAATTCCACGATTCACGCTCCAGCCCCTGGTCGAGAACGCCATCTTCCATGGCATCGAGCCCAAAGGCAGAGGAGAAATTCTCATTAAGGTGACCAAAAGTGGATTCGCCGATATTCTAGTTACGATTGAAGACAATGGTGTAGGGATGAAGGAAGAAGAAATCTCCACGATTCTGTCGAATCCAGGTGATGGAAGCAAAGAAATGCCCGAGAATATTGGACTCCGCAGCGTAAATGAACGTTTGCGCCTGGCATTTGGGGATAATTACGGTCTTTCGATTGAGAGTGAGTCGGGCCAATATACCCGGATGAAGATTCTTCTGCCGTTCCTGCAAAAGGAATAGAGTAGCATATCAAGCAAGGATGTGATGGAATTGATCAAGTTGTTAATTGCTGATGACGAGGCGCTGGTCTGCATCGGCTTGCAGTCCATGCTGAAGTGGGAGCAATATAATATAGAAATTGTCGGCATTGCACACAACGGGGCTCAAGAGGAAGAAATGATTGACACCCTACGTCCTGACATCGTAATCAGCGATATAAAAATGCCAATTAAAAGCGGCTTAGAAGTTGCCAATGCGGTACGCAAAAAACACGGCCGGCTTCCGCTGTTCATCATCTTAACAAGCTACGAGGAATTCGAATACGCGCGTGGAGCGATTGAAGTGCAAGCCACAGATTATCTAGTGAAGCTAGAACTGACACCAGAGGCACTTGATGCCTCGATTCGGAAAGCAATTTCCCAGTTGGAGGCTTTTCAAACCCTAGACAGCTATCCCATGCTTGCTCATAGAGGCAATCTACAAGCTCAACGCGATAAATTTTTCATCCGCCTGTTCAATAACTTATTCGCAAATAAAAACCAGTACCTTTTGCAGAGAGATGATTTAAACCTTGAGCTCAAGGAACCTGCTTATCTAGTCTGCACTTGCCGTATTTTGGGGCCAGACAGTGTCCCGCCCCGCGGCGATAAAATGGTTGCTCTGTGTTCAAGTACCGTCCAAATGGCCAAAGATACGCTTACTTCCATAAGACCTTGTTATGTGAGCAGTCTGGACTTGCGCAATTTTGCTGTAACCCTGCCCGTCAACGGGACGGATTCACGGCAATGGATGCCTGAGATTGAAATGCTATTGACCCATATGGCCTCCATACTCCATAACTACTTCAATGTAAGGATCATCGGCGCGATCGGCTTTGCGGTCGAGGATCCTTATTTGCTGCGGGAAAGCTACCTCGCTGCGCGAAAAGCGCTTCCTGCTGCGGTTAAAGCACAGTCGTTTGTGTTTTTTGCCGAAGGAGAGTCGCTGGAGCAGGATCATCTGTTGTTTGATTTCTCCGAATTGCGTACAGAGATCCGCCGTGCTTTTGAAGAAATGGATACCCAAGCTTTATACGCCATTATCTCCAAAATGATCGAAATCTTCGACGGCCGGGCCGACCTGCTGGTTCCCGCCACTGATGCCGCCTGCAACATTCTGTACATGGCCACTTCACTGCTCGCAGACGGTGAGAACATTGTGGAACAAATTTTCGAAAATGAACCGGAGGGCTACCGGGCTATCTACCAGATGCATACGATTGAAGAGATCGCTGGCTGGCTGATCCAGTTCCGGGACGGTTGCTCAGACATCCTCTCTACCCGCAGACAAAGCTACAAGGAGCAGCTCGTCAAAAATGTCCAAGAGTATATTAAACGAAATCTCGGAACTAAGCTCTCGCTCAATCAAGTGGCTGATGTCTTCAATTTCAGTCCCAACTATCTAAGCCACCTTTTCTCCAAGGTTGCCAAGGTCAACTATGTGGAATATATCACGGAGATCAAAATCACGACAGCCAAAGAAATGATGGCACGTGGGGAAGGTCGCATCTACGAAATCTCACAGAAGCTGGGATATGAGAGTGCCTTCTATTTCAGTAAAGTTTTCAAAAAGGTAACCGGAATTTCCCCCAGGGAATACATGCAGCAACTTAAAGCAGATTCACCATCTGACCGAAGCCTCGGAGTGAACAACCGTTCTTGAGATCAAGAGATTATTAAGAATAATCCCACTTCGCAAAAATAAAGCCAATAAATCTGCAAGGAGCAGGCTCTGTTCCTTGCAGATTTATTGGCTTGCTATCACCCTCAGCAGCATCCCTAAGTATCACCCTTATTCCTGCAATTTTTTTATTTTTATTTTTAAACTAGCAAAATGCTAATACTCCGGTCTTTCTGCCCTAAAAGTCTACCAAAAAACCGCTTACGAGACACTTTCCCAGCTATTAAGACTGCTGTTCCCATATTGACTTTTCAACATATAGTAATTAAAATAAACAACGCACACTAAATATAGTATAGATACGATTTTTCAGTATTTATAGCTTATCCATTCAGTTTTCATACTATTTTCAATAGTTTTTAATATTTACAGGGGGACAGACACCATGCTAGTCGCGTATGATTCAAAAACAGGAAATGTCAGACGCTTCATCAGCAAACTTAAGTTGCCGGCTGTGCAGATTGAGGAGCATATGACGATTGATGAGCCCTATGTGCTTATTACATATACCACCGGCTTTGGACAGATTCCAGAAAAGGTGTCTACTTTCTTGAAGAACAATAATGCCAATCTGAAGGGCATCGCCGCCAGCGGCAATAAGAACTGGGGCGAGCTGTTCGCGCACAGCGCGGACTTGATTGCAGATCGGTATAACGTGCCCGTTATCGGTAAATTTGAGTTATCGGGTACATTTGGCGATGTAGAACGGATTAAACAGGAGGTGAGCCGGGTTGCGGCATATTGAATTAAACAACATGTTGATGAAGAGAGACGAAAGTGGCTTCTTTCAGCTAGACAAAGATCTTGAGGCAGTAGCCGAATTTATGCGGGATGTAGAGCGGCGGAGTCTGGTTTTTGCGAATACAAAAGCCAAGGTTGATTATATGATTGAACAGGATTTCTACGAGAATTTTTATGAACAGTACAGCACGGCGGAAATTGAAGAAGTCTACCAGATTACCCACGCCTACAACTTCAGTTTTCCATCTTATATGGCAGCTTCGAAATTCTACACGGATTACGCTGTAAAAACCAATGACCGCAAACAATATCTGGAGCATTACCCGGACCGTGTGGCGGCAGTCGCCCTTCACCTGGGACGCGGCAATGCCGATACTGCGGGGGTACTTGCCCGTTCGATGATGGAACAGCGCCTGCAACCTGCGACACCAACCTTCTTAAATGCCGGTAAGAGCCGGCGTGGTGAGCTCGTCTCCTGCTTCCTAATCGAAATGGACGACTCGCTCAATTCCATCAACTATGTGCTGAATACCTGCATGCAGTTGTCGAAGATCGGTGGCGGTGTGGCCGTTAACCTATCCAAGCTACGCTCCCGTGGTGAAACTATCAAGGGTGTTGAGGATGCTGCGAAGGGAATTATACCTGTACTTAAGCTGATGGAAGACGGCTTCTCCTATGCAGATCAGATGGGTCAACGTAAAGGATCAGGAGCAGCCTATTACAATATTTTTGGCTGGGACGTTCTGGAATTCCTCGACAGCAAGAAAATCAACGCCGACGAAAAAACAAGACTCAAAACCCTGTCCATCGGCCTGATTATTCCAAACCGCTTCTATAAGCTGGCGAAGGACAATGAAGCGCTGCATGTATTTGCTCCTTACAGTGTGTACAAAGCCTACGGCACGCATCTCGACGATATGGATCTGGATGACATGTATGATAAGCTGCTGGCCGATCCACGTGTCAAAAAGAAGAAAGCTATGAGCGCACGGGATATGCTGACCAAAATTGCCATGATCCAGCTGGAATCTGGCTATCCATATATCATGAACAAGAGCAATGCCAATGCGGCCCATGCCCTGAAAAACGTCGGTCAGATCAAAATGTCCAACCTTTGTACTGAAATCTTTCAGCTGCAGGAGACCTCAGAGATTGCCGACTACGGACAGGAGAGTACAATCCGCCGCGATGTAAGCTGCAATCTGGCTTCCTTGAACATTGTTAACGTGATGGAACATGGCAAAATCCGTGAATCCGTACATGAGGGCATGATCGCCCTGACCGCTGTTAGCGATATGACCAGTATTTCCAATGCCCCAGGCGTAGCCAAAGCAAACAAGGAAATGCACTCTGTCGGTCTTGGCGTCATGAATCTGCACGGCTATCTGGCTAAGAACAACATTGCTTATGAAAGCGAGCAGGCCCGCGATTTTGCCCGGACCTTCTTTATGACTATGAATTTCCACTCGCTAGAGAAAAGCATGGAAATCGCTGCCGCAACGGGCCGATCTTTCCATGGATTTGAGGCTTCTGATTATGCTACGGGAGCTTATTTCGAGCGTTACCTGACTACTGATTACCGTCCAGCTACCCCAAGGGTACAAGAGTTATTCGGAGATATTTATATCCCATCCCCAGCAGACTGGGAACAATTGCGGGATGCGGTAAAAACAAATGGCCTATACCATGCTTACCGTTTGGCGATTGCGCCAACGGCCAGCATTTCCTATATCCAAAACGCCACTTCAAGCGTTATGCCGATTGTTGAGCAGATTGAGACTCGGACTTATGCTAATTCAACTACTTATTATCCGATGCCGTACCTGCGGCCGGACAATGTGTTTTTCTATAAATCGGCTTACCAGATGGACCAGTTCAAGGTAATCGATCTGATCGCGGAAATTCAGCCCCATATCGACCAGGGTATCTCGACCGTTCTGCATGTTAACAGTGATGTTTCCACCAGAGAACTGGCCCGCTCCTACCTGTATGCGGCGCATAAAGGCTTGAAGTCGCTGTATTACACACGGACCAAAAAGCTGTCCGTCGAGGAATGCCTCACCTGCTCGATCTAAAAGGAAGGCTATAGCCGCAGAAAAGGAGATTGCAATATTATGACCGCTATCCAAGCCGTTAACTGGAACCGTCCCGACGACGATTTCTCATTGATGTTCTGGAATCAGAACATTATGCAATTCTGGACGGACGATGAAATTCCATTATCCGATGATAAAATGTCCTGGCTCACGCTCAGTGAGCAAGAAAAGGACTCCTATATGAAGGTGCTGGGCGGTCTGACACTGCTGGATACGATTCAAGGCGGAGTCGGAATGCCACAGATTATGGAGCATGTCGAAGGCCTTCAACGTAAAGCCGTACTGGGCTTCATGGGTATGATGGAACAAATTCACGCCAAATCGTACAGCAGTATTTTCACCACTTTGTCCTCTACAGAGGAGATCGACAGTGTATTCCGCTGGGTAGAAGAGAACCCCTTCCTCCAGTTCAAAGCGGAGACCATCTCACAATATTACAAAAACATAGACTCACCAAAAGACCTGTACCTCGCCATGGCAGCCTCCGTGCTGCTCGAGAGCTACTTGTTCTACAGTGGTTTCTTCTATCCCCTATATCTGGCTGGGCAGGGCAAAATGACTTGCAGCGGTGAGATCATCGACCTTATTCTACGGGATGAGAGCATCCATGGGGTATATGTCGGCGTGCTGGCACAGGAGATCTTTGACGGGCTCCCAGAAGACGAGCAACGCGAACTTCACCATACGCTGGTAGAATTGCTTCGACTGCTGCATGAGAATGAAGAGCGTTATACCGAGCAGATCTATGCCCCTATCGGATTGGTGGACGAGGTTAAGACTTTTCTAAGATACAATGCCAATAAAGCGATGATGAATCTGGGCCATGATCCGCTATTTGACGAGGAAGAGATCAACCCGATTGTTCAGAACGGGATCAGCACCCACACCAAGCAGCATGACTTCTTCTCGAAGAAAGGCAACGGATATGTCCGGGCGCTTAATGTGGAGCCACTGAAGGATGAAGATTTTCAATTTTAAATATAGATAAAACAAAAAGTGCGGAGAAAGCTCTCCGCACTTTTTGCTAACTCTATTTATTAGATTATTGCAATTTTTTCAGTACTGTTCTAGCTTCTTCATAGGTATCGTAAGCATCAGCAAAATCTCTGCCAAAAATACGTTTCAATTGCATTTTCCAAATTGGGTTTTTAGTTACATAAGCCCATCCTGCTTGGCCAGCTGCTTTCGCCATCTCACCTGTTGGAGCCAACATTGCTGCAACTTCAGGGGAAAGTACACTTGCAGATTCAGTTACATCAGTTGTACCTGTAAATTTAGGACTAACAAGCTTCATGATATTCTCAAAATCCTTCAAGTATCCTGGAACATCCTCAGCAGAAAAATCGATAGATACTACATCGATGTGGTTTTCACTTTTGTTGTATTTAATTGTGTATGACATAATTGTATTCCTCCAAGTTTTAATAGTTATTTTTTAATAATAGAAAGTAATGTATGTAACTCCAACAGACAAAAAATTTCTGCCCAGGCTTTTCAGTAACTTCTACTTTTGGCAACTGGGTTTGGAACAAACTGCCTTGTTTAAATGATGCCATATCGTTACAATCAATAGTTAATGACATCTATTTCCTGTATCGTTTTATTGCAACATCCTTTCTAATATATTTTAACTCATACCTATTACCTATATTATTATCGACAAATTTCTTTTTTTATTTATATTAAAATACAAATTTCTACAAATTCCAACATATCCATGGTTATATTTGCCTTAATTTCATTCACAATTGTGTAATTCCGTTATCATTTAGAAACAACTAAAAAAGGCTCTGCGTGCGCCTTCCAACTCCAGTCCATTCATCCTACAGGATTTTCGAACAGGAATACGCCGCAAAGCCTTCGATACTAGATGCTTATATAAGTAAATTAATCCGTCTAATTACTTAGTTGCGGAGTAGCCCCCGTCAATCACATGTGCTGTACCTGTAATAAATGAAGCCTCATCACTTAGAAGGAAACATGCAAAAGCAGCTACTTCCTCAGGCGTACCATATCTGCCCAAAGCCGTTCCAGAAGCGATAAGAGATTGAAGCATCTCTACATCATCAGACAACAACTTTTCGTATCTGTTCATGGTTGGTGTAGGAATAGGACCAGGGCAAATAGCATTTACTCTGATATTACGGTGACCCACTTCTTTAGCAACCGATTTAGTCATGCCCACAATGGCGTGTTTACTTGCTGAATAAGCTGCATCATTTGCCATCCCAATAAAAATACCATGCAAGGAGGAACAGTTTAGAACGGAAGCACCGGATTTCATATGTGGTAATGCATAATGCAACATGTAGAATTGGCCATTAAGATTTGTCTGAATCACCTTTTGAAACAATATCGGATCATATTCTGTAACATCCGCATTATCTCCTGTAATTGCTGAGTTATTATAAAGGCAATCAATCTTTCCATAAGCTGCTAAGGTTTGATCTACGATATTTTTGCAGTCTGCTTCAACTGAAACGTCTGACCGCACAAACAGCGCTTCTCCACCTAAAGCTTTGATTTCTTCGACTGTGTTAGCGCCAGCATCTGATCGATTGGCAACTACTACAGTACCACCCTCTCTTGCTACTCTCAATGCTGTAGCTTTTCCGATTCCGGTACCAGCACCCGTAATAATAACTACTTTGTTTTCAAATCTGTTGCTACTCATTATGCGCACCACTTTCTTATGTCTTTTTCAGGAAGAGGATTTGAACCTCATAGACCCTAATGTCACCTGATACAATGTGGATTGGAACATTTTTGCAGAAAAATCGACAAAATTATCCTCTATATGACAACTTTATTGTATTTAATTGTATATAGCAATCAATATTTTAATCTACTTTTCCAACAATTGAGAATTTGGTTTTGATCGTCATAAAAAATACACCCCTTAGAATTTCATCAGATAAACCAGAAGTTTTATCCAATGTTATTCTAAGAGGTGTAATAAACCTCTACCTAACTCCACGAACTGGGACGTCGATTCGAACTTGACCTCCACTCGTCAGGGGAGAATTGCTAATATGCAGACTACCCTGATGCTGCCTGACAATGGTGTCGGCAATGTAAAGTCCCAATCCATAGTGACTTTTGGAGGTACGGCTACTGTCCCCTTGATAAAACTGCTTAACTGCTGATTGGAGTCCCTCACTTGTAAATCCTGATCCACTGTCTGTTACCGTTATACTCCACCGATCTTGTTTTGCCTCAACCTGCAAATAAATCACACTCTCATAGGGGGAATACTCTACCGCATTAGCGAGTACATTCATCATAGCCCGATGAAGTAGCTCATCGTCAATCAACACCTCAGGGGGCAGATTATTGTCCTGGTGAAATTCTATCTGAAGACGCTTAGGGACAACCAACGCATCTAACTGCATACGAATTTGCTGGATAAAGGCATCCGTTGCAACCCATTTAGAGCGGGGAGAAATTTGTTTTCTTGTATTAGAAATCTCAATGAGTGTTGCCATGTATTGTTCGATTTGATCTGCATTTTTGGAAATATACCCTATATATTCTTGCTGATTCTCTGCTAAATCTGAGTCTATCAGCAAATCTGCATTTCCTTGAATAATCGTAAGAGGAGTCTTAATGTCGTGGGCAAGCGCAGAAATCTGCTCTTTTTTCATTTGTTCCAGATTCCATTGCTGTTCTAGCGACTTTTTCAATTCCTCTCTCAGCTGTTCCAGGGATGATAGCACCTCATCAATTTCACTGACCCCAGAATACACGACAGTAAAATCCAAATTCTTAGCTTCAATGTGATGTGCAGCTTCCTGCAAGGAAGCCATTTTTTGACTCAGTCTTCGAGCGAAAAATCCAGAAATCAGAATAACTTCCAGTAACATCAGAACTACAAAAAACAGCAATAGCGTTAATTGCGGATTAGGCAGCGTGTTATGCAGAAAATTCGAGGTGAACTGCGGTACGATCGCATATTGCAGTACGATAACCTCATGCTCCCGCTCAATCACATCGCTGCAGTTTGTACCCATGAGATTGCAACTGCTTAGATTCTTCTGCAATATATCTAGAGCACGTTCTTTAGGAATATTTCCTGAAATATAGTTCTTTTGCTGATCCAATACCGCATATTCCGCTCCCCAAGGGATCATTTCTTCCGTAATTTGTGGCGCACGCTGCAAAACATCCCAAGACTTTGCAATGGATTGCTCGGTATGGTTTGCTGGAACAATCATTCCATACTGCATTAAGAGAGTAAATACCCCTAAACACAG
The DNA here is from genome assembly GCF_037963265.1 of Paenibacillus sp. FSL H7-0943. Classification (NCBI taxonomy): domain Bacteria; kingdom Bacillati; phylum Bacillota; class Bacilli; order Caryophanales; family Paenibacillaceae; genus Paenibacillus; species Paenibacillus sp. FSL H7-0943. Next base: position 1,569,035 of record NZ_CP150148.1, on the reverse strand, counting down.
AAGTGCCAATAATAGAGTACACGCACCTAATGATAATAAATATTGAATGAAGACTGTACGGAGCCGTATTCGTTTCACACCCATTTGTAACCTATCCCCCAAACGGTTTCAATCGGTGAAACCTCCCTCGCACTCAGCTTATTGCGGATATTTTTCACATGTTCTGTAATAGTTGAGCTATCGCTTTCTCTGTCATAGCCATAAACCGATTCATAAATTTGTTCTTTGGAAAAAACCTGACCTTTATTTCTAGCAAGAAATTCACATATCTGATATTCACTTTTAGTGAGATTTATTTTCTCTTTATCAACAAAAATCTCCTTTGCCGAGAGATTGAATTTCACTCCAGATGCGCTTAACATATGATTTTTCCCTCGATTTTCACGCCGCAAATGAGCGTTCACCCGAGCCTTCAACTCGCCTGCGCGAAAAGGCTTCACGATATAGTCATCTGCACCTACACTAAGTCCAAACATAATATCCGTTTCCATTGATTTAGCTGTAAGAAACAGAATCGGACAGTCTACGATATCCCTGATTTGAGTACAGAGCTCAAAACCATCGATATCTGGCATCATCACGTCCAACAGGATTAAATCAAATGTCGAGTACTCATTCAAAGGCATATGTCGTGCACTTGTTTTTATCGTAACCCTATGGTGATCTTTGCTAAGAATATTATTTACTAGCGCCAAAATATCAGGTTCATCATCTATTATTAAAATATTAGCCAGTGACCTCACTCCTATTTATTCATATGATTTCCTACCCTGAAAGTAATGAAACCATATCAAGCCTAACACTGCCATTACCATTGTACTAATAAGTATAGCAGGTACGGAATGAAGAAGTTGCAGCTTCAATACTTCCGTTTCAATGAGCCCGTTGGGTTGTGCATAAAATAAGGGAAGTTGAATTATCCGCATCGACCATGCCCACGGTATGTATAACCACACTTTATCGCCTACAATTGTTCCACCTACGATAGCTGCAATTAGCGTACCTGCACTACCCACCGTTAGAGAAAGTCCCATGCCTCCAGCATAACTTAAGATGAGATGAAAGATCATTAAGATTAGAGCAGTGCCTACTACCCAACAAGCTCCTTGCCAGAATATTAGATATTGTATCCGCTCTATATGCAAAATTTTTTTCATGCCCAGTATTAGAATTGATGTTGAACCGAATACGATCCATATCATCGCCAAGATTATGAACCCTAGTTTTCTTATATAACACTTCGGACGTGAAAGAGCACTTAATAGATTATAGAATCCCCCTGCCCCCTCCTCTAAACCACTCATTAAAGCAGAGAATAATCCTATCCCAACAGGCAACCCAAAGGCTAGTAATGAAAAATAACCATCATAGATGTGAAGCTGATCCGCACGCTGTGAAAAATACCAAAGTACCATCATCGGATATAGAACAGGAACAAGGAATATCAACCAACGAATTGCAGTGTGCTTAGTCATCAACCATTCAGCTTGTAATAGTCGGAGTATCACCATCTCTATCGCACCTCTCTTCTACTAAACCAGCAGCTAGTTAAGGTGAGGGTTACCAAAAAGAATACAAGCGACACCACAATTCCAGGTAAAATAACCGAAGAGTCTCTTAGAGCATCCTGTGCTGAAAGAGCCACACCATTGGGACGCACACCAACAATGGGACACATTAACCTTAAAGCCCAACTCCACGGAACATAAATCCATGAAGGTTGATCCGCTGCTAGTACACTCACAATCATCCCAAACAGACCTGCAAGAATAGATACTACCGCCCCAAATTGTTCGGCTAAGAATAGATAGATTGGAATCATCCCCAAAGAGGTCAACCAAACAACAATAGCGGCTGTTGTAATTTCAGATAAGGGTGCTGCACCCAAAGGAAACAAAAGACCAGATAGGTACATTACTGCAATTAGGAGCAGCGAAGACAGCAGCAAATAATATGACACCACAATTATTTTACTGAGCCAAAGTTTAGCGATACTAATTCCGTGACTGCTTAAGCTACGGTACCCTCCAGCCTTACGATCCTTGTTATTCGATAGTGTAGACAACAAAGCAGATCCTATGGTCATGAATAACAGCGGCCACCAATTAAATACCATTTCCATAAAATAGTGGTCTTCCGTTTGCAGGTTCTGTTGTGTGAAAAATGAAAATAGAAGAAAAAACAGTGGCACCACGACAATCAATTTTCTCGAAAATGTTCGTTTGAATTTAAGATTTTCGGATAACAGATAGTGGATCATCTTGTTACCTCCTGTCTGTTCCGAGTCACGACTTCCATGAACAATTTCTCCAAATCATCACCAGGATATATTGCATTCTGATACCCTAGAACACCATTACTAATGATCCCAATATGATCGGCAATTTGCTCCACCTCATGAAGAATATGACTCGATAAGATGACGGTAATCCCTTGTGCAGGAAATGAGCGTATAAGCTCACGTAATTCCTGAATCCCAATGGGATCAAGCCCATTTGTCGGTTCATCCAGAATCAAGAGTCTAGGTTGATTTAACAAGGCGATCGCAATCCCGAGACGTTGCTTCATGCCCATAGAGAATTGTCCCGCTCTTTTTTTGCCTGTTGTTGTTAAATCAACAATTTCAAGAACTTCCCGAATCCGAGAATCCGGTAAGTTTAATATTGTCGTATGTACCTTCAAATTTTGGGCAGCAGTCAAATTCCCGTAAAGTGGCGGGGACTCAATCAGCGCTCCAATGTGTAGTAAATCCTTACGTGTCCATGGATGACCGTCAAATAAAATTTGTCCTGACGTCGCTCGAAGAATCCCTGTTATCATTTTTAGGGTCGTCGATTTACCTGCGCCGTTTGGGCCTAGCATTCCATAAATCGAATTAGTTTTTACGGTTATGCTGATATCATTAACCGCACACTGCCCCCTAAAATTCTTGCATAAATTATTAGTTTGTAAAATATATTCTCCCATCCTATATCATCCTCTCATTTGCTATACGTTGATCATATATAGCAAATCTAAGGACTTTATAAGGTTTTACTGAGCTCAAATTATACGGGATTATAACGAGCATAAAAAAAAGCTCGGTTCAAATTTAACGTTGAACCGAGCCTGTTGAATTTTTATCATCATGCTCTGCGAATTGTAAATTCAAAATCCATATCTAAGGATGGATTGATTTGATATTCATCAAGAACTGGAGCTCCCCAGCTGTCATCCCCGCCTACGCCCATTTGACGTCCAGCAATGGTAACAACGGTATAGTGAACGTTCGGCAGCTCATAATGATGTGTCGCATTCTCCAGCTCCATTGCCGAGTAAGGCGAGATATTGGCTTCAACAGGGGCTGTAGCTGGTGCCGATATTATAATGCCTTGACCATAATCGTTCTTAATGGATACTTCGCGCACACCTGTGCGGTTGCCCGATTCCTGCGGCACCAAATAGGACGACACATTATCCACCGCATGATTCTGGAAGCGACACAATCTTGCTCCACACGCACGGTCGATATAATTTTCTTCCGGCCCATTTGCATACCAATTCAGCTGGTGATAATCCGCTGGCACCTTAAAGCTTAAAGCGAAGAGTGGAAGCTTTGGTAAACCCGCTGCTCCATGGTAGCTTGATTTCACCTGTATGCTTCCATCGGAGAACACTGTGTAAGTTACACGTACACGTACCTCCTCTAATACACTAAGCTTATACACGTAAGTCACGGTCGCACGATCTTTCTCCTCCACGAGCTCGAAGCTTAACGTTCTACGGGTCAAGCTTGCTGCATACCAAGGGGAAGAGTCGAAATGCATTCCTGCCCCCTTATCATTGTCTGTCATTGCTCTCCAGAAGAGTGGTGCCGGCGGTGAAGAGATCATTTCCTGTCCTGAATATTTAACAGAAATTAATGTACCCGCCTGCTTTGAGAACATTACGGAGAAGTCACGACCATGTACACCAATATTCACATCTCCTTCAACCACGCGAAAATCATTCACGACAGATGTTATTTTAGCATCTGTTAAAGACTCCTCGGCTGACGTATTGGCCACTTGAAAAACATGCTGGCCAAAAGCGATTTCATAACCGCTATTCGCCCATAATGAATCTTCCTTCAGGACAAGTGAAACATCCAAGCTATACTCGCCAGACTGATTCTTGATATCGGGTAGATCAACTTCTACATATTTTTCCTCGCCTGGATTAACCTGAGCGAATACAGTTCCACGCTGGATGACCCTACCCTCATAGTTCAGAGCGTATTGTAATTCATAAGCATCCAAGCCCACAAATAAGTTTTCATTTCTGATTGTAAAACCCTGACTGTCCGGGAGCAGCTTGACGTTCTGATACAGAAATTTCACTTCCTGCATTTTTGGCGACCATCTCCGATCCGCATACACAATTCCGTTACCGGAGAAGTTGTAATCGGTTGAACGGTCATCAAAGTCTCCTCCATAAGCCATGAAGGGCTTACCGTATCGATCATTTTTTATAATCACCTGATCCATATAATCCCAGATAAATCCACCCTGATACATTGGATACTTCTGTTCTAGCTCTGTGTATTTATGCAGTCCCCCGACGGAATTACCCATCGCATGCATGTATTCACAGCTAATATATGGCTTTAACGGATCTTCTGTTAAATATCTTTCAATATCTGCCGCTTTCGCATACATGCGGCTTTCCATATCGCTCGAATCATCATATTCACGGTTATGGAACACCCCTTCATAATGAACCAAACGAGTAGGATCCTTCTCTCGAAAATAATTGGCTACGTTCAAAATTACTTCTCCTGCAAAAGATTCGTTCCCACAGGACCAAATTAGAATGGAGGGATGGTTTTTGTCTCTCTCTACCATGGAAATCGCACGATCCATCACGATATCCTGCCATTCAGGCTTATTGCCGGGGATGTTCCAAGACGGCTCAATGGCCCCCATTTTCTGCCATGATCCATGCGACTCTAAATTCATCTCGTCAATGACATAGACTCCGTATTCATCACACAACTCATACCAGAGCGTCATATTCGGATAGTGCGATGTCCGCACAGCGTTGATGTTCGCCTGCTTTAAGGTTTTTATGTCCCATAGCATATCTTCTTTTGTAATGCTGCGTCCAAAGCGCGGATTAAACTCATGTCGGTTGACACCTTTAAATACAATACGTTTGCCGTTTAAGTGCATAATCTTATCTATCATTTCGAATTTCCGAAAACCAATTTTTTGCGGCACAACTTCTACAAGATCCCCGGATGCGTTGTAAACAGAGACGTAAAGGGTATACAGATTAGGAGCTTCTGCGCTCCACAGCTGCACCTTTGTTGCCGCAAGCGTAAGCGAAAGGGAATCTCCTGAAACTTCACTTTCCCCACTAGCTACAAGATTACCTGCTCTATCCTTTAGCTCAAGGAGCACTTTTGAGGCAGAATTACCTATCAATTGCATGACAGCCGTCAGCGTTCCTTGCTCAAACTTTTCATCCAAATCGGTTTGAACGTGGAGATCCCGCACATGAACATCCGGCACGGTGTATAGATACACCTCACGAAAGATTCCCGAAAAGCGCCAGAAGTCCTGATCCTCCAACCAACTCCCCGTGCTGCGCTGATAGACTTCGACCGCCAGCTTATTTTCACCTTCCGTCAAGTACGATGTTAAATCAAATTCACTCGGTGTAAAGCTATCTTCGCTATAGCCAACAAATTCCCCGTTTAGCCATATATAAAAAGCCGATTCAACTCCTTGAAAAGATATATACACCGGACGTTGCTCCCAGCCCGCAGGAACTTCAAAATATTTGACATAGCTGCCTACAGGATTGTGGTCCTCAGAGATCATCGGAGGTCTAAGATGCTCATGACCGTCCCATGGGTACATCGTATTCACGTACTGAGGCTGCCCATAACCCTGAAGTTGGATATGACCGGGAACTTTAATATCCTTCCAGCCTCTGCAAGACACGTTCTCCTTATAAAAATGAACCTGTCGTTCCATGGCATTTTGGGCATAGCTAAATTTCCAGCTGCCGTTCAGGCTGTGGCGCCAGGGCATTTCTCCAAGCGCTTCGGCTTCATTTTTCGTTTGGTAATATCGATGGTCAGAATGCGCGTGCACTCTGCCTATTGCATAAATGGAAGGGTCTGATAACCATTCCAGACTTGGAGTGAGGTTTCGTTCAACCTGCTGCTTCATCTATATTTCCTCCTCTATTCATAACATGATCGCTAACTTATTTAACCGAACCCGTCATCCCAGCTACAAATTGCTTTTGCATCATGAAGAACACTAGTGCTGTCGGCAAGGTTGTAATGACAATCGCAGACATGATCAGACCATAGTCAGGGGCATAACCTGAGCCTAGATTCGAGATAAGAAGAGGCACAGTCATATTTTCTGGTGATTGCAATACGATCAAAGGCCACAGATAATTGTTCCAGCTGTTTAAAAATGTGATAATCGCTGCGGCAGCGTAAGTTGATTTCATCGTTGGCATATAAATGCGGAAGAACAAACCAAATTCCGAAAGACCATCGATGCGCCCAGCCTCCATCATATCCTTAGGAAACATTTTTGTACTTTGACGAAAGAAGAAAATTAGAAATGCTGTTGTAAATGTCGGAAGAATGACCGCCGATGCTGTATCGATGCCCAGAAAAGGCACTACACTAGATACTTTTGCGAACATTTGAAATAGAGGTACCATGATCGCCGCAAATGGAATCATCATTGAAGCAAGTAAAATATTGAATACGATATCTTTACTCCGGCTGCGGTACATTTCAAAACCATATCCAGCCGCCGATGCGACTAGCAGTGAAAGCACAGTAGTCACCACAGAGATTTTTGCAGAGTTCCAGAGAGCCTGCCACATATCCACTGAACTAAATAGATTGTTTATATTTTCCACTAGATGTGCACCCGGCAGCAATGTCCCTTTGGTTACATCAACCGACTGGTTCGTGGCGCTTATAACCATCCAGATAAATGGAAAGATAGAGATCAGCGCAGCGATGATTAGAAATACGTAAGTAAACATGCGTTTGGTTTTCATTATCTCTTATCCCCTCCTACTTTGTTCTGAATAAGCGTCAGAATGAGCACCATTACAACAATCGAATAGGAGACAGTTGCAGCATATCCAAAGTTAGGTGTGTATTCAAAGGAAAGGTTATAAATATATTGGGAAATCGACATGGTTGCATTGCCGGGTCCACCTTTCGTGATGTTAACCACCTCGTCAAACAACTGAAGGGTACCAATGGTCGATGTGATCGTCGTGAACAAGATAATCGGCTTCAATAGGGGAATTGTAATTTTGAAAAATTGTGTAAATGCACTCGCACCATCTATATGAGCAGCCTCATATATTGATTTGTCGACATTTTGCAGTGAGGACAAATAGAAAATCATATTATAGCCAGTAAAGCGCCAAGTGATAGCGATAATGATAGTGACTTTGGCCCAGAAGGGGTCAGTAATCCATTGAATCGGTTCGCTGATTAGATGCAGATTCACCAGAAATTTATTGACGATACCTTCGGCTCCAAACATGTACTTGAAAACAACGGAGTAGGCTACAAGTGAAGTTACCGTTGGCAGAAATATGGCCGTTCTGAAAAACCCTTTAAATTTCAGTCTTTCGTCATTTAGCAGCACAGCGATAAAGAGCGCCAGCACCAGCATAACTGGGACCTGAATAATCAAATAAATAAAAGTGTTTTTGACGGCTGTAAGGAAAGTGGTGTCGCTAAACAGCCGAATATAATTATCAAGGCCGGTAAAATGAAGATTATTGCCTCTACCTGTCTTGAAGGATAGAATTAAAGCTTGAATCATTGGATAGAAATAGAAAATACTGATCATAATTACCGGCACAATAACGAATAACCAACCTGTCAGATGGATCTGCCGTTGACCCTTAGAGCTTTTATGTCTTTGAGAGCTTAGCCCTGGCTTTACATTTTCCACTCCACTTCACACCCTTCTGTCTGATTTATTAGAGATGAAAGCCCCTGCTACCCATCCTTCTGTAGAAATCCAATTTACAGGAGAAGTAGAAGCAAGGGCTTAGATTGTACAGCCTAAGTGTGATTAGCGAACTTGGGTATCTGCTTGCTTCTGGGCATCCTTCAGAACAGTATCTACATCTTTTCCACCAAGATAAGATTGCACTGCTACAACCATAATGTCCTCTATTGCGTAAGTGTTCATGCCGTAGTTGACGTTAGGAATTTGCTCGGTCCATGCCGCAAAATCTGATACAACCTTTTGACCTTTGAAAAATTCATCCGCTGCTGAATAAGCTTCTCCGCTTGCCGCAGCTTTTAAAGTGCCGATAACACCAACTTTTGTATTCAACGTCTGATACAAATCAGCATCAGAAGCAAATGTTTTTGCAAGGAACTCCGCAGCGGCTTCTTTACCATCTACATTCATTACATACCAGGAGCTGCCCCCAAGGTTAGATGCATGGACGGAGCCTGCTGTTGCTGCCAGCTTAGGAAGTGGAGCTACTGCCCACTTACCGGATTGGGAAGCTTCGGCTTTAATTGAAGGGGTAATCCAGTTACCCGTCGGCACGGTTGCCACTTCACCACTATTAAATGCGCCTACAAATTGGCTCCAGTCTGAGTTAACTTTCACGATGCCGGAATCCATCATTTCTTTGTACAATACAAGTGCCTCTTTCAAAGCAGCGTTGTCTGCAATGGTCGGAATCTGACCGTCTTCACCTGTATACCATGCACCCGCCGATTGAATCATGACCCGGATAAGTCCAAGATCATTGGGATCCAGTGTGATCATGCTTTTGCCGGTTTTTTCTTTTACAGCTTTACCGATCTCGATATATTGCTTCCAGTCGATATCCTGTAGTGCATCCAGGCTGTAGCCTGCTTGCTCAAGATAGTCTGTCCGTACATACATTCCAGTCACACCAGAATCAAACGGAACACCGTATTGCTTGCCGTCAACACTGGTCGGGCCAATCTTATAATCCGCAAAATCAGCGGCTTTTACAACATCAGTCAATTCATAAAAGGAATCCGGATACGCTTGTAAAAAGCTTTGCGCACGGTAATCCTCGATCAATACAATGTTAGGAAGACCCTTCGTAGATCCAGAGTTCAGCCCTGTGTTCAGCTTTTGCACGATATCAGCCTGCGCGTTCTCTACGACGTTTACCGTTATGTCTGGATTGACCTTCGCATAAGCTTCTTTGGCAACATTCATGGCTGCAATGTTAAACGCTGGGTCCCAAGCCCAAACTGTGATTTCTTGTGGCTTACTGCTACCTTCGCTTCCGGAGTTGCCCGTTTCGTTTTTCGTTCCACCTGAGGAACATGCCGAAAGTAGAACCACACTAGCCAGCATCACGGATAATAATTTTTTCACTTCGTAACCCCCTTGTTAATCTGTAAAATAATAAAGATGGAAGCGTTTTCTCTGCTACAATTCCATATTATCATTTTGTATTCGCTTTCTTTGGCAGTATCTTTGTTAGCTTTGGTGTTATTATTGGATTCTATTTTCCCTCTGAGATCGACACTGGTACTAATTTTAGATTTTTGTAAATTTTTTAGCCTTTTAACAATGGAAGCGTAATTATAATCTTCGTACCTTCATTTCGTTTGCTTGTAATGTTAATACCGTAACTCTCTCCGTACAGTAATTTGATTCTGTCATCCACATTCCGTATACCGATCCCGGAGAACAATTGGCGTTTGTGCTTCGAGGCTGGCAACTGTTCTTCTTTCAGAAAATTAGGATCAAGGTCCATCCCGTCACCATTATCTACAACTTCGCATACAAGCTGATCTTCCTGAACGGCGATCATGATTAGAATTCTTCCCTCATCTTTAAGATTGAATGCATGAAAGAACGCATTTTCGATAAAAGGCTGCAGAATTAGCTTTGGCATATGATAATCCAAGCTTTCAGGCTCCACAAAATAATTCACGCGGATCTTCTCGCCATACCTTACATGATTGATATATACATAATGCTTCAGCGATTCTAATTCCTGACTAACAGGTATAGTGGATTGAACATCACTGACAGTATTTTGGAGGAGTGAGATTAGCGAATTTATCGTGCCAGCTGCTTTTTCCTTGTTGCCCTGTTGCACCAGAAATTTGATAGAAGCCAGTGTATTGTATAAAAAATGGGGATTGATCTGCATTTGAAGGGCGGCCAGCTCCGCATTACGCTGCTGCTTCTGGGTCTCCATCAACCGATCAACATAATCATGTAGTGAATCAAGCATAAAATTAAAGGCATTGCCTAGCTCCTTAACTTCATAACTACTAGTGGCGACATCCACGTGGTTATCGAATCCTCCCTTAGGAATACTCGACATCTGTTCAACGAGTACACGCAGGGACTTCGTCATTTTCCTTGTAATTAAAAATACAATAATAAGCGAAATGGCTACGATAGCCATGATCGTCAACGACACTGCTTTGGCATTAACCATCTGCCCGGTCACAGCTTTTTTATCGATCAGATTCACCAAATAAACATCAAATTCAGGCAAGTATTCTGAGAATACTACCCGTTCATTCCCCATCACATAGACAGATTCTCCATTGTCTCCTGTGCTCTGTTCATCAACTACTTCTTGAAGCAGCTGTTGATCGTTCAGCCCAATCAGCTCTGTCCTGTTGCTGGATACGATTTGCCCTTTTGCATTCAGCAACACAACATCATTACCTTCACTCGTAAAATTGGCATAGAAGGCCTTGAAATCGCTATCACGAATTGCAATGTACATAGTGCCATAGATACTGCCGGTCGAATGATCAAATAGAGCTTTAGAAGCCACTAACATGATCTCTTTCTTATGCGTTTGACCATCCTCTTTTTGATAAAGCTGGTACAGAATTTGCTGCGGATGAGCCACTGTCGCTTTCGTAATCGGGTGGTTCTTCAATTCTTCAGCAGTAGCAGACCAATACCAAGGGTCAGTTGAGTAACTTCTGCCATTCGCACCTACAATCATAATCCCCACATCAAAAGCACTGAGGTTGGAGCGGACTGCCCGCATGCTTTCTGTCATCTGGTAGGTTTTGATAGCGAGTGTCAATGAATCCGTCTCTCCCCCAGACAAATAGCTGCGGATGGCACCTTTCTGAGCTGTCATTGTAGCACCCGTAGCTACAACGTTGTTGTAGGACTCCAAGTTTGTCTTCATCTGATTTAGTAGTTTGCCATTCGTTATGCTGAAGGTCTTTAAGAATAAATTTTCTGACATACGGATGGTAATGGACAAAGTCAGCAGGGATACAGCAACAATGCTTATGAGGGTCACAAGAAAAAGCTTGAGAAATAGGCCCTGCTTTCTAATCTTGTTAATGATAGTTCCAATCATGGTCGCTCTACGTCCCGTCTTCGGTACTGGCTCGGAGAAATACCAGCCTGTTTCTTAAACACTTTAGTAAAATAACTCTGATCCGAATACCCCACACTAGCGCTGATATCAGAAATTGTTTTTTCCGTCGTCACGAGTAACTCCATGGCTTTCTCCAACCGGACCTTGTTCAAATATTCATTAAATCCTTCACCATTCTGAGCAGTGAAATGGCTCGATAAATAAGAAGCGTTGAAATGAAACTGCCGCGCAACCCCAGTCAACGTGATGGGATCAGCGTAATGAGTCTGAATGTATTCAAGCAATCGGGTCATATTGGGATTGATCGTTAGGTTCGTCTCACCAATCGCACGTTCAGCTTCGCGAATAAAGGCTTCAGCAACAGCGATTGCGTCTCCGGCATACATCGCTTCATCTATTTTTCGAAAGAAGTCGTATTTGGATGCCTCCAAGCCTCCAGTCTCGTACTTCATTTTTCCAAGTGTGGTCGTTACGTTAAATATGAAATTCCCCAATAACGATTTGAATTCGAAAATATCGGTCCGATAATCCATCGAACGGAGATGAACATATTCCAGAAATCCAGTAAATGCCTTCTGGTATTGCTTACGTTTCAGTTGTTCCATTAATTCGCCCATATCATATTCCTGATAGGCTCTTGGAAGGCTGGGCAAATGATCGTTTTCAATTAAGCTTCGATCCGGCAAGTAGAAACTGTATCGTGTAAGCTTTAAATAATTGTCTCGATAAATCTCTCCCAGCTTATTAAAATCCGTAAAGCTTTGGCTGATAACGAAATGTGTTTCTCTCGCCCAATGATCCATTTCCGAGACCAGATATCGGAGCTCTATAACAAGCTCGTCCCACTGTTCCGGGTTTGCATTAAGCAAATAAATAACTGAATCATTGACAAACTTCAACCGAATAAACACTGTATCACCCAAAGGGAGCGTACTAAGCCCTTTTTCTATTTTCTGTGTGAAAGTTAACCTATCCCCAGAATCTTTAATATGTCTCATATCCGCTCCGAAGAAAGCGAATAGTGGGTGTGGAAACTTCGCATGAAGCAAAGCAGGTTCAAGCCCAGACTCATATCCGGTCATAAGCTTCTCGATAACTAGCAAAATTTGCTTTTCACCAGGATCCGTTCCTTGATCGGACATCTCCATCCCTACCAATTTAGCAGTGGTTTTATTTAGGATGGATAACAAATAGTCAGCTTCCAGCTTTGGCTTTAGAATGTAGTCCGCTACCCCACTTTGAAATGTGGATCGGACATAATCGTATTCACTGAAACTACTTAAGACGATTACTTCAATATGAGGGTATTTCTCCTTAACAATCTTAACCAGTTTCTCTCCGCCCATTATTGGCATAACAATATCTGTAATGATGATATGGGGACTGACCTCATCCATCATATTTAGTGCTTCAAGACCGTTAGCAGCCTCACCAACAATTCGATACCCTTCATTTTCCCAATCCAAAAGATGTTTGATTCCTTGTCTTACAAGCATCTCGTCATCAACAATCATAATTTTGAATATTGGTTTCATTTCTTCCCCCTTGTAACCGTTTTCTTTCCATTTGTTAGTATACAATACATCCAACAAGGAGCAAGCTTCTATACAAGTAAAGCCGTAAGCTTACTTAAAAATTGTTCATTCCAAATCATATGCCCCACCGACAAATATGGTCAACCTCTCATTTTTCATCCCATGAAATATTCTTAAATTTAAGGAAAAAACTTCTAGATGATGCAACAAAAAAAGCTGCGATATTTGCAGCTTCTTTGTTAATGAAACAATAATCCAAATAAATTATTTATTGGCTTATAGATAAAAATAATAAGAAACAGCGGACTGGGGATGTTCAATTTTAACAACGAGCAGAAGGTCGCACCAAGACCCAAAATCCAAAAAATAAAATATACGCTAAGATCAGGCACTCGGCGCTTTCGCATTAATTTAGGCAAATCAAGTGCCATACAACCTACAGCAATCACCGAGAATAACAGTACTAGCATCTGACTTCACTCCTTGATTTTTTCAAGAAAAGAATTATCTGTGAGACCCACGCGGTTAATAACTGCTGAGGCTTTGTAATGGATGGGCAATGATTTAAGGTAATCGTCACCCTTTTGTTGCTGTAGCTTTGCCCAAGCTTTAGGGCTGGCATGGTAGATCGATTGTCCGAATCCCATAATATCAACATTGAAACGATCATTTACATGCTCCACAGTTTTTTGCATCCGCTCTATAATCCGCTCCTCTGTTTCCTTTTCCAAACGTTTTATAGTACTTTCCGATTCCAAATTTTCTACACTTTGCACTTCTTCAATATTGCAAAGCGTCTTAACACTAAGGTAAATATGCGGCTCCCCATTAATGATTTTCACTTTGCGTTTAGTTGTAGCCTGGATCGCTTCGATTACAATGGGCTTTCCGTCTTCCCCTGCGATCGGGCCAGAATGTGCGGTTACCTTATCGTTGATATAATTGTAACCAATCGTTTCTCCCTCGGTTAGCCAACCGATCAACTTGTCTTTTTTGAATACAGCTACAGTATGGTATTCCAATCTTGCCTTAGGCATTGTTCGCTCTACATTGCTTTTGTCCTCTCCATCTTTGGGATCGCCTATAATTTTCACTCCGGTTAGCACAGGATTCTCGCCTTCAGACAATAAATTCTCAATAAAATCATCCAGTGTAACAGCGACTGTTTTTGCTGAATCTTTATAAGAATTATCCAAGGAACTAAATAATTTGTTCGCTGGTAATTTATCCATAGGTGTAAGGACATTCAAGACATTGCTGGCGGTTGTATCTCTGGCAACCATAACGTAGAAATCCATCCGGGGTTCCCGACTTCTTTTAAATACATCGAGTATCTCACCCACTCCGGTGCGGGCAAGCTCCTCCCCAATCACCAACACCCGGATATGACCGAGATAACTTGACCTAGAGCTATCCAGATTCAGCTTACGCAGCGCATCATAAAACGTAGGTACAGTAAATTTATATACAACCACTGGGACTCCACTGCCTCCCCCTCCTCCATTCGTTTGGGAGGAAATCGCAGATGGAATAACGACCTGCATCGAAACGGTATAACCTTTTTCTGCCTTGTCAATCCCTATCCCCAAGACAAAAGCTATCTCATTCAGCTCATTTCTTTCCCAACAGCCGCTTAGCACTAACGTAAATTGGAGAGCTATCATTAATCGAAGAACGCCTCTAACTAATTTTTTATTCATTTGGTTGGTTCCTTATCACTGGATGTGCTTTGACGAAACAGGTTCTGCGTCTTATTCTCAGCAGGCCTTGTCTTTAAAAACGGCCACGGAAAGCGAAAAATAGAGTCTTTTAAATCTTTGGAATTATACGGTCCGAGCGGACTCATATAAGGCATTCCGAAAGAACGCAGACTCGACAAATGCAATACGATGATGAAGATACCGAAGAGAATTCCATATAATCCGATGAATCCAGCCAAAGCTATAAGCACAAAACGGATCATCCGCGCAGCAATAGACATTCCTGTCTCCGGAATAACAAAACTAGAAATGGCTGTTAGCGATACAATAATGACCATTGCGGATGAAATAAAACCCGCTGCTACCGCGGCTTGTCCAATCACCAACGTTCCAACAATGGAAATCGCCTGACCAATATTTTTGGGTATCCGCACCCCGGCTTCCCGCAAAATCTCATAAGTCATTTCCATGATCAGCGCCTCAACAAAAGCAGGAAAAGGAACACTCTCCCGCTGGGCAGCTAAACTGATTACAAGATTGGTCGGTATCATCTCCTGGTGATAGGTAGTAATCGCAACATACAATGAAGGGGCAAGCAAAGTAATAAAAAATGAAATAAAACGAACTAATCTCAGCAATGTTCCAATATCGGCCCTTTGGTAATAATCCTCAGCTGACTGGAAAAATGCCACAAAAAATGTGGGCACAAGCAGTACAAAAGGAGTTCCATCAACAAGAATGGCCACTTTTCCTTCCAAAATACCCGCTGCAATCGTATCCGGACGATCACTGTTGTATACGGTAGGAAAAGGTGTAACTGCCGTCTCTTGAATAAACTCTTCAATATATCCACTCTCGAGAATACTGTCCGTATCTATTTTATTCAGACGGCGCTTTACCTCTTGCACCAGTTCCTTATTCGCGATGTTACTTAGATACATAATGGATACGCTGGTTTGAGTCACCCTTCCGATCTGAACGGTTTCCAGCCATAAATGGCTATCTTTGATTTTTCGCCGAACCAGTGCCGTATTCGTCCGTAAATTCTCAGTGAATCCTTCCATTGGACCCCGAACAACCGACTGTGAGCTAGGCTCCCCTACATTACGATCTTCCCAGCCTGGTAAGCCGATCCGCAGAGCGCTGGATAACCCGTCAAGCAGCAGCATTATATTACCGGACAATAAATGATGAATAAATTGGCTGTAATCGTCAATAACGGCTATATCGCCGGCTATTAATATCTGTTTCTTAATCATCTCAAACTTCTGCTCGGGAGAAAGCCCCCTCAGCTGTTCGTAAGGAATGTGTTCCTGCAAGGAATACAAAATTGAATTATGCAGCACCTGAGTATCCACAAGACCATCTATGTAAATCAAAGAAATATGAGTGTTCTCTTCTATCTGCAACTCTTTTATCACTACATCAGAGCTTTCACCCATCAATTGGTACAAATTAGCAATATTAACTTCCAACCGGCTTGATAATGTACCAATCTCCGTATCTTTCATGATGCAGCCTCCACTTCTCCACAGATAGATGAGTATAGTTTGATGTTAATTATGATAATTATTCCTTCGGATTAAAAAATCGGGATGGCATAATTCTGGTAACTACAACCATACTAAAACTAGTCCAATAAATTTGAGGGGGTATATGAGTTTGGAGAAAGATCGAATTAGTACCAATCAAATGATTATACTCGGGCTATTCACATTTATTGGGGATATGGCGCTTGTGTATCCGGCGTTAATGATATCAGGAGCGAAACAAGATGCATGGATTGCTGCTTTGATTAGTATTCCCTTGGGTCTAGTGACCATAAAACTGCTACTCTGCTTAGCAGACCTTGAGCCGAACAAGAATATTATCGAGCTTAGCCTACAAATTTTAGGGAAATGGATCGGATCTGCTGTAGCCTTGTTCTATTTAGTGTTCTTCCTGATTGCCGCCGCCACTTACATAAGAGAAATTGAAGATTTCATGTGTACACAGATTTACGAGAAAACACCCGGTGGGGTTATTCGTTTCATGGCCATTTTCCTGCTGGTATATGGGGTACGACTTGGCCTAGAAACCTTGGGCCGGGCAGCTCAGCTTTTTTTCCCTTTATTTGCAGTTTTTTTAATCGGTCTGCTGCTCCTGCTGACCCCCGATGTCAAAATGGAACGTTTATACCCCATCTTGAACACACCAGTACCGGACATGCTTCATACCTTGATGTATGGTGTTTTTTATCCTTTTGGCGAATTGTGCGTGTTTCTAATGATATATCCTTATGCTCAGAAAAATGGCAAAACAAGTCGGGATATTTTCATAGCCTTGATCATCGGAGCTCTGGGCCTTAACCTCATCTTATTGTTTTCCCTTACCGTTCTAGGTGTTTACGCTTCTGAACATCAATTTTATGCCGCTTATATTCTTGCTCAAAAAATTAATATTGCTAATTCTCTGCAACGTATTGAAGCGCTTATGGCTACAGCATGGATTATCAGCACATACTTCAAAACTGCAGTTTATTACTATGCTTTAACCTTAGGTACAGCCCAATTATTTAAACTCAAAAGCCACCGTCCTCTGATCATCCCCACTGGATTTTTGTTATTCGGTATGTCACAGCTGATTGCCAAAGACATCATTTTCTATGTGAAGGAGATCCCCGCCTACTGGGTAGATTGGGATTTCACCTGTGCATTTGTTCTGCCGCTTATATTGCTAGTTGTGTATAAATTTAAGAAACGCCACGCTTCTAAGGTTTAAACGACACTAGATTGTGAATAAGTGAAATTAAGATTGTAGATACGAATCCCGCTTAATGATCTAATTACGCTCCACTAAAATAATTGGGGAATTTCTCCCTGAAATTCACAAAGTGAATATTCCGCCGCCCAACCTAATGGCATAGAATACTTTGTGTGCGTAGCCCATAGTCTATTGGCTAAAGCAAGAATCCGCTTATAGACTATTTACTAAAAAAGAAGCTGCCTCATAAGTAGTATTCACTACTTTTGAGACAGCCTCTTTGTTCATAAGTTTCTTGTATGAAGTAACTCTATTCCTTCTTATCCAAAGAAAACGACGATGGAGTTACATCACTGACAGGTTCTTTTGCCACTTCAAAAGTGGATCCGCAGGCCGGACAAAAGCGTGCCTCGATCGCCACATTCCCACCGCATGCTTTGCAATGCTTTACATCGGACAACTCAGCTATTTGCTGAAGGTTCGTCTCAATCTCCGCCTTCAATTCGAGAATACGATTGATATTAGTCTCGATTTGCTCACTTGGCAGTGGTCCTGCACCTTGAGTTACGGCTTCAAATAACAGTTTGCCCATGACCTGATACTGCTGGTCAATATCATTTTGCTTACCGTTATTTTGCAGCTTCAACCGGTTAATCTCCACCACTGTTTTTGCTTTATTCCCAGCCTCGCTTACCCCTGCTTTTACTTTGTTAAAAAAACTCATATTCAGCCCCCAATTCCGTAGTAGTCATATATAAGCATATTTCGACACCGCCAGAAGTATTCCTTTCTTTATTGTACCTAACTTCGTCCATGGTTTGTAGCCTATAACCGATTTACTAACCCTTTCCCCGCCTTCCTGCGGGAACGAACCTCGACTCAGGTCTGGTATACAAAACCGCCTTCAGGCCGTTTTTTCGCATGCAAAAAGACATTAGAATGAGTACATAAGCAAACGGGTTGCAGGATTCAATAACAATCACACCCATACGAGAGGAAGAAAACAATAAATGAAAAAATTATATCGTTCCCAAAGTGATCAGAAGATAAGTGGTTTGTGCGGAGGTCTTGCTCGTTGGTCTGGTATTGATGCTACAGTAATCCGTCTTGTTGCTGTTGCCGCAGCATTGTTCAGCTTCGGAACAGTACTTATCTTCTACGTCATCGCTAGTATCATCGTTCCTAAAGAACCTTTTAACAGCTTTTCAGATGGACATGATTTCTATTAATTAATCGTCGTTCAATACAAGCCAGCCCTAATATAGCCATAAAAAAGGAGAGATAGAACATGAGTCTATTAAAAAGAATTTCCACAATTACTAAAGCAGCCCTACACGAAGGTCTAAATAAATTAGAAAACCCGGTATTGCTGACAGGTCAGTATTTACGTGATCTTGAAAATGATATTGCTAAGGCGGAACGCAATGAGCGTGATCTGCAAGTTACAGCAAGTGTGTTGGAACGCCGCAAGCAAGAATATACTCAGTTAGTAGAGCAAAGTGAAGCCGAAGCCGTTCAAGCAGTTGAGCAAGGAAATGAAGAAAGAGCTCGCCTGGCACTCATAGCCAAGTTACGGTACGTGGAACAGCTGGAAGAGTCCATAAATAGCCAAGTACAAACTAAGCAATCCCTGGCAGAGCTTGAGATCAATATCGCTAGAGCTAAAGAAGAGCGTGAACATCTCAAAGCGAAAAGAACTGAGCTTATCGCTCGCGCTCAACAAGCCACAGAAACACTCCACTCAGCTCCACGTAGTTCTACGAAAGGTCTACATGTAGGATCAGCTTCGCAAGGCTTCGAACGTATGGAAGAGAAGATTTTCGAGTGGGAAGCATTGGCGGAAAACTCCAAAAATAAATTCAATACAGGTACAGGAATAAGTCCTTCCATCGATCCTAACCTGCGTAGCGCTGTTGACATCGAAATCGAGCGAATCCGCAACCGTAAAACTAACACTGAAGTAAACACTGAGAAAAAATAAATAGGACAATAAACCCCTTATTACTCAGCTATTGTGCTGAATAAGGGGTTTGTTTTTTACTTCTTTTCATCCCGCGAATCCATTTTTTCGTTTCCGGATCCACGCGATAAGACTCCGTGATTTTCTGCAAAGCCTTGTTGTAAGTGAAATCATCTAAGCTGTTGTTTCTCAAATAACTCATCGTAGGCTCTGGCAATTTCACATAACAAATCGAAAGCGCCCAAGAAACCGCCATTTTTACATAATAGCCTTCATGACTGACCTTATCGAGCAATGATAAAATCCGGCTGATATACGTTTCTTCAATAAAGAAATTAAGCAGCATTACCACAGCAAATCGGATCTCATATTCTTTATCTGATGATAAGTACGGCATTATAAACTCCCATACCCGTTCTTTATTCTTTACGGTAAACTTCAGGCCTGTGCAAAAGCTATCGCATACCGACCAGTTATCGATTCTGGGAATAAAGTCAGCGATATAACGTAGGATTTCTTCAAGATCTGTCTTCACGTAGCCAAGCACCATACCTTGCAGCATCACTTCTTCAAAATAATCTGTCTCGGCATGCTCCAAATAGGCTCTCCAATCACCCTTTGCAATGATTTTGGCAAGCTTGCGCAGTTCCGGTAGCCTGACGCCTATAACATTATCTATCGTCGGAATTAAGGCCGCAGAAAACTTTTGGTAGTCCACATCTGCCAAATTCAATAGCTGTTCTCTTATTGTTTTTTCCATAGTAGTACTCCTTACCCGTCCATTATTCAAATGAAATTTCCCATAAATATAT
The DNA here is from genome assembly GCF_037963265.1 of Paenibacillus sp. FSL H7-0943. Taxonomy (NCBI): domain Bacteria; kingdom Bacillati; phylum Bacillota; class Bacilli; order Caryophanales; family Paenibacillaceae; genus Paenibacillus; species Paenibacillus sp. FSL H7-0943. The sequence goes on along the minus strand of NZ_CP150148.1, from coordinate 1,548,892 downwards.
AGAAGCCACAGAACCCAAAGGAGAATAGTTTAGCCGGTATTGTTCAAATTGATCTTTGGTAAGCTTATCAAGTCCATACAGCTTCATCATCCCCCGACGAATCGCAATATCTCCCCAGCTGACCACATCCCGTCGTTCCATAGAATGGATTAACATCATTTCTGCCGTCCACTTGCCAATGCCCTTTAACGTCATAAGTTTTTGTATAACCTCTTGATCTGATAACCCAGGCAATTCCTCCAGCTTAAAATCACCCTGAGCGACCAAATTGGAAATCTCATGGATACATAGTGCCTTTTTCATCGTCATCCCACAGCTTTGAATCTCATCCGCCGTATGTAAGGCTAACTGCTGCGGAGTGATGTCTCCGAACTGAGCCAACATTCTGTTCCAAATGGTCCGAACCGCTTTTACTGAAATAAGCTGTCCTACTATAGCATAGATAAGCGCAGTAAAAAGATCCGGTATAATTACACGTTCCACTCTGCCCATCCGTGCCATAGCTGCGCCAAGTACTGGATCCACACTTCGGAGATAATCTATGTCTTCTTGCCCATAATCAAAAAACTTAGTAATTACGCTGCTCAAAGTGTTTCCTCCCGTATCTGATAGTGATGACCCTAATCCTAATATACAATACCTATTTGGCAGTGTACGGATTGTTGAATAGAATAGCAAGATAGCGAAAATAAAAAAAGCCATAAGACCTCCTAAGATAGGTGGTTATGGCCTATTGTAGCGCACAGGCTTATTCATTCTCAGTAATGTATTTTTATGCTCGCAGGATTCTTTTTTCTTTCGCTGCGCTTAGCCACAAGGGGAATTCATTCAGCAGCTGATCATACAGATCTTCATCAGTCACCTTTTCAATGTGGTCCAGATGAATAAAATTGGCGTTATCCACCAAACGGCCCTTCATCGTATCAAGTTGCTTCAATACTTCAAAATCCGAGTTACCGATTCCGACAAACTGCCAGAAAATCGGTTGGACCGAAGCTGCCATAATCACATTTTTAGTGGATTTCACTACACCACCATCGTTAATAAATATGATAAATACTGGTGTAGAATCGGGTTCTTCCTCCGTATATTTTTTAATGATATCCTCCATTACTGGCGGTTCATTATTGCGGCCAAACTTATGAATGGTACGATTATTTAAAATATGTGTAAACACATATCTTCCTAATTCCTGCTCTGTCACAGGTGGCAGCCGGCTAAACTCCGTATCGTACACCCAAACATCTAACGATTGGTTATCATCAAATTTGCAGGCAACGGCTAATATACGCTCAACTACTTCTTGAACGGTTCCATTATTATAAAGATTTCTCATAGATCCTGTAATATCCAGAACAACACCTACCCTTGCGATGACTCCTGTCAGATTCTTTTTTTCTAAGGTAATCTGAACAATTTTTTTACGTAAATCAATAGAGGACAGTACATTCTTCTCTTCATAACGGATCGTCTCTAAAGGCAGGGTTAACTCAGCTGTGGCCGCTACCTCAGGGTTCCCTTCGTCTTCTTCAATAACGAGCCCATAGTTTGTACATAACGCAGCCAATCCTCCCTCAAAGCCACTACCAATAGCACTGAATTTCCACTCTGGGCCATAGCGATATAGCTCTCCAACCACAATAGCTGTCTCCGTCGACAGGTCAGAGCCATACTCGAAAACGAATAATTCCTCACCGCTAGCAGCATCCACTAAGCGTAGATAAGGAGAGTTTACTTGCTTCATAGAGTGTCCTAATTTTTCTCCTTCATAGATCGTTAAAGTTAAAGCTATTCTAGTAATATCCTTAGGAAGTTGAGAAAATGTAATGGCGATAGCTTCTTTATCCCCTTGTTGTAAGACAGAATGAGTTACAGCTTCGTCTATAGACAACGGATTACCATAAAAGATAAAGTTCTCATCGCGTTCGCAACGGTTCTGCTCTGACAGTAAAAAAGCAGCAGAGTCTATGCCAATTCTAGTATCAGCAGTCATCCACCCAAATTTCAGCAAAAGCTTGTTCACGTTTCTCCCTTTCGTAATATCCACCTTTTGCCCCTTTATAAGCCGCACTCTATCATCTCCTTATTTTTACTGAACAGCTCATTGTGATTCACTAGATTGTATTTATCATTTTACTACTTTAATATGAAACGTATATATGATAGATAAGGAGCTTTACGAATGGACTTTATAGCAATTGACTTTGAGACCGCGAACTCCAGTCGATCCAGTGCATGTGCCTTGGGACTTGTGGAAGTTAAAGCTGGAAATATAACCGCAGAGCATTCTTGGCTAATTGACCCGCAGCAGCGGTTTGATGGCATGAACATTTCGATACACGGCATCACGCCATCAATGGTAATCGGGCAACCTACTTTTCAAGAACTGTGGCCCACCGTTGAACCGTTACTACACGGACAAATCGTCGTGGCGCATAATGCTGCTTTTGATATGAGTGTCCTGCGTTATTGTCTCGATGGAATGTCCCTGAGCTACCCAAGCTTTCAATACTTATGTACCTATTTATTAGGCAAAAAAATGCTGCCCGACCTGCCCTCCCATAAACTTAATGTAGTCTCCGAGTTTTTCGGCATTACGCTAAAACACCATGATGCCTTGGATGACGCACGCGCAGCCGCTGCAATTCTAGTAAAACTTATGGAGCAGGAGGAGCACTATGATCCTCTATTGCTCTCTGCCAGTCAAGGATATACTAGCGGAACGATGTTTGCCGGCGGGTATACCCCATTTTCCACTCGCGCGAAAAAGCCTGCTAAGAAACAAGGCACTAAACATAAACCCTCCATTTATAGCAGCCGCGCCACTTTGTCCAAATAACCAAAGAACATCAAAAACCCCCAACCAGCTGCTTTCTGCTGATTGGGGTTTTTTTTTACAGGGTATCTCTTAAATCTTCAAACGATACACAGCCTTATTCTCTAGACCTCTGATGAACGGTGTCCATTCCTCGGTCTCCGGTGTGGTATCCAAAGCATCCTCCACCATTTGCAGCTTCGCATCCATCGCATCGATATGATGCAGAGCGACTGCCTCAGCTGTCTGTGGCTGAACAGGACTACCCCATTCGCCCAAATTATGATGTGACAATACGAGATGCTGTAACGCCATAACCTTTTCCGAATTCAAATCAATATCTAAACGGATAGCCGCTTCCGTGATCCAGTTAGACGCCATCGAGATATGGCCAATCAACTTGCCCTGAACGCTGTATTCCGAGACAATCCCAAGCTGGGAGACCATCTCCTCCGGCTTCGCGATATCATGCAGAATGATTCCTGCCTTCATTAGATCTGGATTCAAGAACGGACGCTGCTTGCACAGAAAATCACCAATCTCCAGCATACGCACCATATGATAAGCAAGTCCGGCAAAATAAGCATGATGATGTGTTTTGGCTGCCGGATAATGCATCAATTTCTCTTCCACTTTACCCACACAAAAAGAGACAATCGAAGCAATTTCCGGATCTGAAATACTTGCCATAACCCCTTTAATCGTATGAATAAGGTCTACTGGACGAATTGGGGCAGAACGGATGAAATCCGTAAGTGCAACACCATCCTCATCGTTAACCAACCTGATTTTAGTGATTTTTATTTGTAATTTCTCACGATAAGTATGAGCAATCCCGCGTACCTTCACAAGCGCCATAGGAAAAAAAGTTTCTTTATCGGTTGTGCTGGCATCCCAATATTTCGCAGATAATTGTCCAGTGGAATCCCCCAGAACGATGTCAAAATAATCTTTTGGAGGAGTGCCGTTCGTTTGTTTAATTGCCAGCTCTCTTAAAAGATAAAAGCCAACAAATTCATCTTGTGGAGCGAGCTGTTTAATTTGTGTCATGTTGGAGCCTCCTATTAATAACAGGCTTTTGGCCTGCTCTCTATATTAAACTTTAGACACTCACCTCCAAAATCCCTTTAAATCACTATACGATCTATTTTCATATTTATGTACAAGCCAAGAATATTTGAAAAAGGAGGCTACTCCCCGGCCATATTCTGGCACTGGAATATCCTCCTTTTATTATAAAACGATAATTATTTACCAGCCGATTCAAGCGCTGATTTAATAGCTTCTACCGCTTTAGCGGATATTTCTTTTTCTGCATCATTTTTTCCGAAGGCTGCTGGACGGTAACCATATTTGTGCAGGCTGTATCCGGTCGATGTTGACTCGATTTCACCTTTCACTGCCAGCTCCGCGTCCGTTAACTGATTGATTGTTCTTACACTTCCGTTTTTATCCAAATAATAAACAAGCATTTTGACAGGAACACCGTACTCTACATTCACCATAACATTTACAAGCTTATCGGCACTTACACCAATGAAGATTCCATCGAAATAAGCCGCTTTATTAGCTTCTACAACCTCAGCTTTTCCGTATGCTCTATCCACCGCAGTCTTCAAAGCCACGCTGCTGCTAGTTGCACCAGACACAGCATCTACTTCCTGCACACCTTCTCTAGTCCCTGCTGCGAGGAAGCTAGCCGTCAACTGAGGAATTGCTTTTACCACCTCAGGGTAAGCAGCGTTCCCTCTATCTACAAGGTTCATTCCTACACGGTACAAGGCTACATTTACGATTTTGCCGTTACGCAGGGTAACGTCCGCTCTGTTCGTTCCTTTATCATAAGCATCACCAAATGCAGTAAAGGTTCCGTCTTTATAGGTTCCTTGGACTTTGGATGCATTGTTCAAAGCATCTGTCAGTGCTGCTTTAGCTGCTGCCGACAATGCTTCTTGGCCTGTAATATCGGCCATTTGCACACCTTTTTCTAACAGCCCGGATGTGAGTGTAGCTACCCATCCTTTTTGTTCTGCACTCAGTTTATCGTCAGCAATCAGCTTGCCGTCAGCTCCAAACAGACTTACTTTAATGCCTGTTACCGCATCTGCATCAACATCAACTAGCAGCAGTACTTTTGATTGGTTATCTACTCCGGCAAATTTGCCGTCAAAATATTGACCTTCAGCAGGAACCTTCAGCGCTTTCTCAAATGCTCTTTCTACAGCTTGGTTCCAGCTGTGACTGCTTTCCGTAGCTCCGGAAATTCCGTCAACCTTTTCATCATAGTTAGCGATATATGAACCATTCGCTAGCAGCTTAGCTGTCATAGGAGCATTTGCTTTTACTACTTCCGCATAAGCTGTTGCCCCTCTGTCAATCAGGTTGTTGCCAAGTCTAAACAGCTTCACATCAACCAACTTACCGTTGCGAATCACGATGTCGGCTCTTTCAACGCCAACACTTCTTGCCGTACCATAAGAGGAATAGAATCCGTCTACATAAGCAGATGTATTGTTGATTATTGCATTCTGCTCAGCATCCCAGAAAGCGTTAATCGCTGCTATAAAGTCGGCTTCAAGACCTGCAACAGGCTGTGCCTCTGTTCCTTTGGCCAGCAAGGCTGGAGCTATAGCTGCAACCGCTGCCGCTTGCTCAGCTGTGTAAGCTTTCTCCTCAATGAAATCACCAGCGCTGTTCATAGGATACACTTTAACATCTGTAAGCTTGTTGGATTCGTAGGTCGCGAATACAGAATATTTACCTGTAGGATCTACGCCCATATGAACTCCATCAAAGTAAACGGCATTTGTATCTTTCACTGTCAGAGCTCTTTCAAACGCTCTATCTACAGACAATTTCCAGCCATTACTGGAGCGGGTAGCTCCCGAAACAGCATCAACTGCCGCTGCTCCATCTCTTGTTTTGCCAAGCAATCTATCCTTCATCAATCCATAAGCTTGCCATAAAGCACTATAATTGTTACGAGCATCTCTATCAATCAGCTTAGGACTGGTTCTCAAAAGCTCAATGCTAGTAATTTTACCATCTTTAATTTCGATCTTGGCACCTTCCGTGCCTTTGGAGTATGCATCGCCATAAGCTACGTAAACTCCATCTTGGTATACGTTTTCATTAACTGTAACAGGCTTTGCTGTAGCCACAGGCTTAACAGTTTCCGCCGGTACTACTGTCGCTGCTGGTGCAGCGGTTGCTTTTGGGGTTGCTACTGGTGCTGCTGTAGCTTTTGGGGTTGCTGCTGGTTTGGCTGTTGCCTTTGGTGTTGCTGTTGGTTTTGCCGTTGGCTTTGGCGTTGCTGTTGGTTTTGCCGTTGGCTTTGGTGTTGCTACTGGTTTTGCCGTTGCTTTTGGTGTTGCTGCTGGTTTTGCCGTGGGTTTTGCTGTTGGTTTTGCTGCCGGTGCATCCGCTTCTTCGGAGGCTGCCGATACTGCATCCACCTTCAAGTTTACAGCAGGCACATTAAGTGTGTAAGCAAACGGCGCTAACAATATAGCCGCGCTAACCGTTAAAGAAATTAGTTTTTTCAATGAAAATTCTCCTTTACCAAACCCCAGTGATATGTAGCTTTTTGTTAACCAAACCTTTTTCCTACGATGCCCCTTCTCTTCTTATGAAGCATAACTTCTCTCTTCATAAGAACTCATCCCCCCTCTCATGCCTTTACACGCTCGATTTTCAATAAAAAATAGCTTGAATCTATTTCATTTCTTCCTTTTAACACAAAGCTATATAAAAGGTGAAATAATTCACATAAGTTACTATAAAAACACTTACACCCGTTTTCCATCAATTTCTGGTTTGATACTACCAGACCTTTCTGCGGTTCTTCTGTATCGAAAATCACACACCCTATAAGAAACATCACTATTTGCGATTAAATTTAATTTATACGCGCAAAGTGATCTCAATAACTGTGCATTCAAGGCTAGCTATGCTATTTTAGAACGATCTCTTATATGGGAAAGGAGTTCTGTGCTTTGAGCAAACAGCCACCTATTGGAGTTATACTCGCCCAAATCGGCACCCCTACTGCACCAACTGCAAAAGCTGTACGGCCTTATCTGAAACGTTTTTTATCAGATCGCCGAATCATAGATTATTCTCCTCTGCTGTGGCAGCCTTTGCTGCGAGGTGTCATTCTGCGTTCACGTCCACGCCGGTCCGCTGAGCTGTACAGTCAAATATGGACAACCGAAGGATCACCATTGCTCTTTCACTCTTTAGCTCAGCAATCTGGATTACAAGAACTGCTGGGTCCACGGTATCAGGTAGAGCTTGGATTGGCTTATAGCGAACCCAGCATGGAGCAAGCGATGGCGAAATTCGACACCGCCGGAGTTACCCGAATTATCATTGTGCCGCTGTTTCCGCAATATTCGTCCACGACTACCGCGTCCGTATTCGATCAGGCCAGCTTTGCAGCCTTAGGTCGCCAAAGCTCCACTGGACCTGTAACTAAACGTCTGATTCCGGCTCTAAGATTTATTGATGCCTACTATAATGAGCCCGGTTATATTTCAGCCTTGAAGTCACACCTACTGCGTCAAATGGAGATTCTGAGCAAAGAACCTGATTATTTTGTACTGACCTTCCATGGGATTCCCAAACGGTATGCGGATACCGGCGATCCCTACCCGCAGCAATGTATGGAAACCGCGCATCTTCTTGCTTCTGCTATGAATTGGGAGCCCGAACGCTGGCAGCTTAGTTTTCAATCACGTTTCGGACGAGAAGAATGGGTAGGACCCTCTACTGCGGATGTTCTGGGAGAGCTTGCCGGACGAGGAATACGTAAGCCTCTGATTTTTTCACCGGGTCTTGTGACCGATTGTCTGGAAACGCTGCATGAGCTAGCCATAGAAGGACGAGAACAATTCGAGGCTGGTGGAGGACAAGCAGAGGAATTTATGGCAATCCCCTGTTTGAATGACCATGAGGATTGGCTTGATTTTTTGGCTGAACATGTAGAAAAAAACGCCCAAGGATGGTAAATCAAAAAAAACCGTCTTGTCCACAGATCATTTCTGTTGCAGACAAGACGGTTATCTATATCAATTGTTAAGCATGAAGAATCGAAAGGATACTTATGCTGTAAGCTGCTTATATTTCGTAGTCAGTTCATGGAACCACTGCTTGTCCTGCAAGGTCAACGCAAAATCAATCAGCTCGGCAATCTCACTCGGCTGTAAATCTGCTGAGTCATTAAAGGATACTTCAGCCGTAGCTGTAGCTGCGCCATTCCCATCCTCTGCGTAATCATAAGAAAAACATAACTTAATGTCACTTTCCAGAAATTCATTACGAAGGAAATATAATACCTCACACATTAACACAGGTCTAACATGATCATCAAAGACACATTCCATAACCTTTGCCCAATATTGCTGGTTGTTGAGGTGTAACTTATCATTAGTTAAGAGATATTTCTCACCCTGAAAATCGGTGACAAATCTCAGTTCAAGCGGCTTCATCTTAAAAATAGTAGCAATTTGCTTCATGCTAATATTCAAAATATCTTGCGTTTCTAGTCTGATCATCTCTCCATGCACCTCGTCCCTCTTAGTTGGGTTATTCGAAACCTGCCATTATCTATAATTCTTTATATGCCATTAATGTAAAATTAACTCCATTAATTCACTTTAATTTTATCTAATTTAACATTATTATCGTCACCTGACTATGCTTTATTTATATTTTTTTAGGATTTTGCTCAGAAAAATGTTTCATTCTCTAAAAATCTGTTTAATATTATTGTTCATTACAATAAGATGTATAAAGATTACGCATCATGTGAAGCTTTTGCTTTCTTATATTTAAACAAAAAAAAACTGTTCTGAAGGGTCATTACGACCTCAGAACAGTTTTTTGCATTAGGATTATACTTCAGTTAATTTACTTAAACAAACAATGGCACTAACTGTATTCCCTCGGGTGAAATCCGTACGAGTCCTTTATCTGTGATACGTAACGTTGGGATAACCGCCAAAGCAAGCAGCGATAAAGTCATAAACGCGTAATTCAAAGTACAGCCGGCATCATACAACGCTTTGCTGATCGCAGCTGATTTCTCAGCAGCAATTTCAAATGGCTCTGTAGACATTAGGCCTGCAATGGCCAACGGGAATAACGTTTCTCCACTAGATGTAATTACAGCGACCCCACCCTGAGCGTCCGCCACCGCGTTCGCAGCTTTGGCCATTAGCTCATTATCATTGCCGATGACGAGTACATTATGACTATCATGAGCAACAGTCATTGCGATAGCAGCCGGTTCTTTAAAACCGATGCCTTCCACAACAGCCACTGATTTATTTCCTGTTCCTTTATGCCGTTCGAGCACAGCGATTTTACATAGACCCTCTACAGCATTTACATCCAGCTGCCCTGCTACTACAGGTACCGAAACCATACGTTCAATGGTCTCCACATGATTTTCTCTTACTTTAATAACTCTTGTAGTAAGTTCCCCTGTTTCAATTGGAGCCGCGATAATAAAATCTTCGGCGGTAGGACGCTGCGGCAAATGAACCGAAGCCAAAACTTCCTCTGGATATGTGAATTTAGCAAGCTCTGCCGTCATCACACCGTTTTCGGCAACGACTACACCCGCGGCAATCGTAAGTACCACGTGAACATCGGCCAAATTCCCGTCCAGCAGAATAATATCCGCAAAAGAACCTGGAGTAATAGATCCGATATCCTGAGACAACCCAAAACGCTCTGCCGTATTAATAGTTGCCATTTGGAAGGCTGTTACTGGCTTCACGCCTTGAGCAATCGCATGGCGAACAACGAAATCCATATGACCTTCGTCCCGTAACGATTCCGAGCTGCGGTCGTCAGTAACCAGCATCATGCGACGCGGGTCAAGTCCACGCTCTGTATGAGCGGTGATGGTCTTGGCAACATCATGCCAAGCCGAGCCCCGGCGCATTTTGGCATACATCCCCAGTCGAACGCGCTCAATCACATCGTCTGCTGTAACACACTCATGATCACCAGTCACCCCTGCCGCAGCATACACTGGCAGTCTCCAGTCGCTGGAAGGCCATGTGAAATGACCGTCAACAAATCTGCCTGCCCGCAGCGTAGCTTGAATCTCTCCAAGCATTTTTTCATCGCCGTAAACAACGCCAGGGAAATTCATCACTTCGCCCAGAGCAATCACATCTTTGCCCCACGTAAAAGCTTCGGCAACTTCTTCAGGACCAATTGAGGCACCCGTTGTCTCGAATTCCGCACCTGCCGCAGGCACACAAGAAGCCACCTGCATGTAAGCAGCTAACGGCGTCCCCCGCATCTCATCCAGCATCAATTGAATACCCTTCAGCCCGAATACATTAGCAATCTCATGTGCATCAAAGAAACCACCTGTTGTGCCAAGCGGCAGAACAGCGCGGGAAAATTCAGTAACGGTTAGCTGGGTGCTCTCAATATGGCAGTGGCCATCGAGCAATCCCGGAGCTATATACTTGCCGTTCGCATCAATAACTTGCGTTCCTTCGCCAATCATATGTGTCACATCTTTACCAACATAAGCAATTCGTCCACCTTGAACACCAACAGACATTCCTTCTAGAATTTCACCAGAGCATACGTTGACCAGCTTTCCACCTGTAATTACCAGTGTTGCCGGTTTATCGCCTCTTGCCGTAGCCACAAGCTCAGGTACACAATCCGCTAAAGGCTTTCTTGTAAAAGTTGTCATCTTCATCTCTCCCCCGTTAGTATCCAAGTGTTGTCTTGATGTAGTGAATAGATCCGTAATCATAGAGGATTGCCTAACTATTAAGCCTAGGATAATATAGTTGCGCAGGTCTGTATTTGTAAGAAAAAACGGCTCAATCATCCCTGTAGATGATAGCCGTTTACTTATTCCCAAAGATTGTCCGAACCATCCGGACATGCCCCTGTTTTTACTCTCCCGCCATCCGCTCTATTCCAACGATTATCTTACTTTTGCCTCATATACGTCAAGTGCTGCCTGAACCCCAAACCCGCAAGGCCCCTTAAATCCATGACGCTGTAATGCGGCTTCCAGCGCTCCAAGCAGCCGCAACACGTTATTCTCACGACAGCTAAAACCCATCGTACCGATGCGCCAGATCCTTCCCTTTAACGGTCCAAAAGAACTGGCAATTTCAATTCCGAACCGCCCCAGCAGCAGCGAACGGACAGCTTCCCCATCTATCCCCTCAGGGATCAGCACACAGGTAACAACAGTAAGCTTGCAGGAAGGATCCCCGTATAGTTCTAAACCCATAGCTGCTAATCCAGCTACAAGTGCTTTTTCATGGAGGATATGTCTGGCGAATCGGGCATCCAGCCCTTCTTCAAGGGTAAGCCGCAAGCCCTCCCGCAGTGCATAAAGCATTGAGGTCATCTCTGTATGATGATTGAGACGTTGTGGACTCCAGTAATCCTGAAGCATGCTGAGATCAAAATAATTGCTGCGGACAAAAGATAAGTCACCTGGCTGGACATCACTTGTTCTAATCCCGCGTTCTACTCGTTTTCGGGTCATGAGCTTAGCTTCAGCACGATCATTATACGTTATCGGTGCCATTCCGGAAGGGACGGACAGGCATTTCTGTGTACCGCCAACGACGGCATCCAACATCCAAGCATCTGTCTCGACAGGAATGCCCCCAATGGTTGCAACTGCATCGACTATGAATAAAGTATCCATCCGGCGGCAAGCTCTACCAATTTCCGCGAGTGGCTGCACACGTCCTGTAGAGGTCTCCCCATGAACCATTGCCACCACATGTGGTTTAAAAGTCTCCATAGCTGTTATCACTTCATCCGGCTCAAACACACTCCCCCATGGCTTTTCCAGCACGAACACCTCAGCGCCACATCTTTCAGCAATCTCATGCAATAGATGTCCGAAGCGGCCAAAGATCGGAATCAGCACACGCTCACCCGGTAGGATCAAACTAACCATCACAGCTTCAATTCCAGAACGGGAGGTACCATCGATAGGGTAAGCCCATGAATTACGAGTAGCAAACAGCTCCCGCAGCATTTCCATCGTTTCATTCATAATAGAGGTGAACTCTGGATCAAACTGACCCAGCACCGGAAAAGACATCGCCCGCAGTACACGCGGATCTACCTCGACCGGACCCGGAGTCATAATACAGCGTTGGGACGGCGACAAATCTTCGTAACGCTTCATGATGATCCTCCCTTAAAAGTTCGGCGAACTCTTTTTAATAAGCTAACTCATATAACATCGCAGTCAGAACCTCAAGCCCAGCAACGAGCTGCTCAGGGGAAGTATATTCTTCCGGAGAATGGCTGATGCCAGCTCGGCTTGGCACAAATATCATCGCAGTAGGGCAACGCGGCGCAAACAGCTGGGCGTCATGTCCCGCTCCACTTACCATCATGCGGTACGTCTTCCCCTGTTGGCGGCAGATATTTTCCAGCATTGCAGATAGCTTCATATCCATAGGCGCAGGGACTGTATTGAGCACGGATGTAACCTCAAGAGTCACCCCACGTTTAACAGCAATTTCATTACATTCCGCAAGAAGCTTCTCACAGAAACGTTCCAGTTCGTCCTCTTCACTATGGCGGATATCTAGTGTAAAAAGAACCTCACCCGGGATCACATTTGGCGTATTCGGATACACCTCAAGCTTACCCGAGGTTGCTACAAGAGGTTCACCAGTAGTTTTAGCAGCACTTTCAAGCACGTACAGCATTTCAACCGCACTAGCCAGTGCATCCTGCCGCATAAACATCGGTGTCGTGCCTGCATGATTAGCAATACCACTGACCTTGACCACATATCGTCTCTGGCCAACAATCCCCTGAACTACGCCTATCTGAGTGTCCGTCTTCTCCAGAATAATCCCCTGCTCGATGTGCAGTTCTACAAAAGCACCAATATCATTTCTGACTCCAGTCCGCTTAGAAGCTTTCTCCTCCGTTATGTCCTGTAAGAAGCTGGATTGTGCCATTGCTGCTTTTAACGTCACGCCCTCTGCATCCATACAGGTCTCGGCCTCGCTTCCGTCATACCTTTCCGTGACATGGCCCGAACCCCAATAAGCAAGCGGAAATCGGCTCCCCTCTTCTTCACAAAAAGATACGACCTCAAGCGTCCGCTGCGGCTGGCCAAAGTTCCTCTGCAAATCTTGAAGCGCAATCATAGCCGCAGCGATCCCATACGTACCATCATATTTTCCGCCATTGATTACAGTATCAATATGCGATCCGGTTAAAATAACCTTTTGCTGCGGATTGCATCCACTCAATCGTCCATATACATTGCCAACCTTGTCTATGGAAACTTCTAAGCCGAGCCCAGCCATTTTTTCCTGCAAAAAAATCTGCGCCCGGCTCCATTCCTCCGTATATAGCAGTCTAGTAACTCCTGGCCCAGGTGTGCTGAATGCCGCCAGCTCCTCCAGCAGCTCCAACAGTTTCTGAGTCGATGCTTGAACTCTGCAATCATTCATAGGCTGTACTGCTCCTTCCTAATTCGCAGCCACTGTCCACCTCCCTCACTGATCACTCCTTCTTCAGAGGTATAGATCACATTCCCGCGACAGATCGTAGCAACTACCTTGCAGGATAAAGTTCTTCCGATGTAGGGGCTGTGCTTGTGGCGATACAATAAATCCTCCGCAGTCAGCGTATAGGTTGTGCTTGGATTCATCAGAACTAGATCGGCATCTAGACCTAGAGCTATAGCGCCTTTGCGATGCTCTATTCCAAAACGTTTTGCGGGTTGCCCTGCAAGCAGACTGGAAATTAATGTAACATCCAAACCCCGCACATTCACGCCTTCATGGAACATAAGCTCCAGACTGCTCTGCGCACCCGAGATCCCACCCCAAGCTGCAAAAAAAGACAAGTCCGGCTTCACCTTCAATTCCGTTGGACAGGGGGAATGATCCGAAGCAATCAGATCGATTTTGCCTTGGGCCAGCATCTCCCATAACTTCTCCTGCTCCATCGCACTTCGCAGCGGAGGTGCACACTTCACCACAGGGCCTAAAGCCTTCATATCATTTTCAGTGAGGACCAGATAATGTGGACAGGTTTCGGCCGAAACGTCCAGACCTCGAAGCTTAGCTTCATAGATTTTCTCAATGGCGGCGGCCGTGCTGATATGAACAAAATGCAACCGGCAGCCCGTACGTTCACTGTACAGCAGCGCCCTGGACACTGCCTCCAGCTCTGCTTCAGCAGGGCGGCAAGCCGCAAAATCACTTGCGCTGGTTCTGCCATTTCGCACTGCATCTGCGGTCAACACCGCCGTGATAGCCTCACTTTCTGCATGCAGCGCCAGAATCCCGCCCAGAGAAGCGATTCGCTGCATCCCTTGATAGAGTGTATCCTCATCCACTTCACGGAATCTGCCTTCGCCCTCCCCTCCAGGATTGGAGAGAAAGGCTTTAAACCCAGTGACGCCAGCGGCTGCCAAAACTTCTAAATCATCCAGATTGCCGGGAACGAGCCCACCCCACAGCACATAATCAACGGCAGAGTTTCCAGCCGCAGCATCTACCTTTTGACGAAGCCCAGCCTCGTTCACAGTAGGTGGATTGCCGTTAAGCGGCATATCTGCATAGGTTGTGCAGCCGCCAGCTGCCAACGCCGCAGAACCGCTGCGAAAGCCTTCCCAATGTCCAAACGTTGGTTCATTAAAGTGGACATGCATATCAATCATACCGGGGAGCACATAGAACCCATCTGCGTCGATGACTTTGGTTAGCGGCGCAAGCGAAAGTTCCTCTCCAAGTGCGACAATCTTACCCTCTGATACTGCAATATCCAGCTTGAGTACCTGATCGGGCAGCACTACATTCCCGTTCTTAATCACAAGTTCATAGGATTCCTTCATGAGCTGCCACCTCCTCCGGTCGTCAACTTTCTCTTAACTTCCCCGATACGTACTATATCCACCAGGTGCTACTAGCAAAGGTACATGGTAGTGTTGCATGGAGCTCTCTATATGAAAGCGAATAGGTATCTGTTCTAGAAAAAAAGGCATCTCACGTTGAGTGTCTGCTGACGCTTTGGCATCCGCTCTACGGTAGTAATCGCCAACCATAAACAGCAGCTCGTAACATCCAGACTCCATTTCGTTTCCCTCCAGCAGCGGAGCATCCAGCCTCCCGTCACTGTTCGTGACTTCTTCACACAGAAGCTTGCTCATCCCATCCGTAAGCTTCCAGAGCTGAAGCGTCAGACCTGTAGCAGGAATCCCCCGCGACAGATCCAACACATGGGTGGTAAGACGCCCGCTCATTACGCTGTCTCTCCGGCCAGATCTGCACGGCTGACAGAAAAGCCCTGAAAACCATAGGGTGGACGAGGTTCGGTGAAGACTCCACCTTTAGTTTCTTCAGGCTCAACAATGGTTTCCCAAGTCCGGTTATTGGACTCAAATGAAACGGTAGCCAGCTGTGGAAAACGGGACAATACGCGCAGCCCAATTTGATAAATCAACGATTGGATTGATGGACTGTTCAGCTCATGAAAAGCGTTATAGGCGATATCGCGAACCTGCTCCGATGCCACATATTGGCCTAGATCTCCATCCAGAGCATGCTGAACATCACTGTAGGTCCAGTTAATATTCAGAAAAATATAAAGCGGACGGTCAAAGCTCTCCGGCAATGTTGTATACTCATCACGGACGAATCCATAAAACGAGCTTCCACTCACTTTTATCAGCTGTAAATCCTTCAATCGGCATTCATGAGCGATAACCTCAGTCCCATTCTCTCCACGTTTTATAGTTAACGAAGCCGAATAAGATTCATTATTGGAGTGACGCAGTACTAAATGACTCTGTTTAAGCCCCTCAACCCCGGGCACCATCACCTGTTCAAAAGGTAACCGGTCTGCGGAAACTGAAACTGCGGTGACATGATCGTATTTATCGAGAAAACGGCTGCTTAGAAGCTGCAGTAGCCCCTCCGTTGTGCTTCCAGTGTAGTCCGCGGTATTGCGCAGGATGAAATTTTTCATAGAATCGGTAGCAACAACCATGGAATTATCCCCCTCTGAGAAAGAAGGAAGAAACGCCTCACCCGTGACCGCGAATGTAATATTATGTGCGAATATAATGTTGTCGCAGCCCGTGAAGGAAGATTCGGGAACGGGGGTAACGGCCAGTGGTTTAGCATAGGTACGATAAGTTAGCACATCACTTTTTCCATAAAATATTGTACGTCCGTTAATTGGTTCCAGCATGGCTGACACCCTCCCCGTTTATGATGAATGAATGAATAATTAAATAATTAAATCACTTAGGCGAAATCTCGTAATTGTACCGACTTCAGAAAAGGCTTGAACCCATTCCTCCTGAGGGGAACGCTCAACTCGCACGCCAATGGCGCTGATAATGTCATCTTTGTTTTTGCCACGAACAGCTAGAATAAAAGGGAAATGAAATTTGTCCGTATACTTTCGATTCAGATCATTTAATAGATTGAACTCTTCCGTTGTTAACCGATCCAGTCCAGCTCCCTGCTGCTCAGAAGCAGATAAAGCCGTAACTTGAAGCCTAGTCGCCAAATCCGGGTGAGCTTTTAATAGTCCCTCCATTCGGCTCCGGTCAGCACTCAGTACGGTCTGCATCATTGTGCTATGCAAATGTTCTAAAGAATGGAACGGAATCTGCTTATAAGCCTCCTCTGCTACCCACGGTGAATGTTCAAAAATGCCGCCTAGATGCTTCACAAAATCCGTTATACTCATGGCATTTATCTCTTCCAACGCAAACCTGCCTTCAGAAACGACCATCCACTCAACCTCCAATAGCTTTGTTAACAGCTCGTAAAATGCCACCGTACCCCGTACAGCGACAAATGTTACCCGATAAAGCTTCTTCCACTTCAGCCTGAGTAGGATGCGGGTTCTCTTCCAGCAGAGCAACCACCGAGATAACCATCCCTGGTGTACAATAACCGCATTGGAACCCCCCCTCTTCTAAAAAAGCCCGCTGAACGGGATGCAGGCCTACTTCACTAAGACCCTCAATCGTTGTAATTTCCGCACCTGAGCATTGATAGGCCATGACCAGACATGAATTCACTGGACGTCCATCCACCAGCACCATACATGCCCCGCAGCGGCCAATCTCACAAGAACGTTTTGTGCCGGTCAGCTCCAAATCTTCACGTATGACCTTTAAAAGCCGGCGGGAGGGTGGAATCTCCGTGGATATCGCTTTGCCATTAAGATTGCAATTAAAGGTGAACCTCTCTTCTGCAAAGGCTTCCTCAGACGATAAGGGGGCAAGGTTATCTTCATCTAGATTCGCATCTGAATTATGGCTCGACATGGATGTTCACCACCTTTTGTGGAATAAACGGTGTAGACTGCAGCCATTCGGGATCAATGGGAAGCTTGGTTATCCGCTTCCCTACAGCCTGAAATATGGCCGACACGACTGCCGGAGCTAAATTGACGGAACCCACCTCTCCAATGCCGCGAGGACCGTACGTGTCATGATCCGGCAAATCCTCTATCGGCTGCACCTGAATGCTGCCATTCATATCGGCAATGGTCGGCACCAAATAGGTGTCTAAATTTTTGGTGACATAGCTGCCGCCAGACATCACAGCATCCTCTGACAAGGTGAAACCGACCGCCATACTGCTGCCACCTTCGATCTGTCCAAGATAACCTTGCGGATTAGCCACCGGTCCCGCCGCTACCGCATGATATTGATCCAGTACACGAACACGTCCTGTAAGCAGATTAACTTCCACACGGACCGCGATTGCGGAATAGGTGTATAGGAAATGTGCCCCCACTCTTTTAAAGGGTGTGGTTGGATAAGTAAACTTTGTATTACAGACAATGGGTTCTGAAATACGCTGTGCCAAGTCCTTGTAAGTCAGAAGCAGACCGCCGTCTTTTAGCCAAATACCGCCAGGGCCGAGCTTCATTTCATAGTTATCCAGCTCTGGCTTTATCATCGCAGCTGCCTGCAGCACTCGAGCGGTGAAGTCTGGACGCAGCCGTTTTAAGGCCATCCACATCATGCTGGTTGATCGGGAAGCCGTACTAGATCCGCTATCGGGCACAACATCCGTATCGCCAATGACGATGCTTA
This sequence comes from Paenibacillus sp. FSL H7-0943, assembly GCF_037963265.1. Classification (NCBI taxonomy): domain Bacteria; kingdom Bacillati; phylum Bacillota; class Bacilli; order Caryophanales; family Paenibacillaceae; genus Paenibacillus; species Paenibacillus sp. FSL H7-0943. Next base: position 1,530,968 of record NZ_CP150148.1, on the reverse strand, counting down.
GATCCTCTGCCGCCAAGCCAAACTGTTCAATCAGCATTTGTTCCATTGTTGCGATTAACCCCTGACCAAACTCCTCGTAACCAAACACCGCCTCAATCTTGCCCTCTAGCGTCAAAGAGAGCCTGCCACCCGCCGGATCGGGAATACCATAGCCAAGTCCTGCACCATGCATAGCTATAGCAGCACCCGTTCCAGTTACGATCCAAGGTTCCACAACACCTGAATCACTGTCTGTAGATGCGGCATCAGTCATAAGAGGCGAACCCGCCAGCGCTTCCCACACCTGAAAGGCACCATCGGTCTGAGCAATTTCCTGACCCAGCGGCCCCAGATCTCCATATTTACGCAAATTGCGGCGGCGCATTTCCCACGGATCGATCTGCAATCGCTCAGCCAACCGATCGATTTGTCCCTCCAAAGCGAAAATCGCCTGATTGCCGCCAAAACCGCGAAATTCACCAGATACACCGTTATTGGTATATACAGCAAAACCCTTCACATCCACATGATCGATGATATAGGGGCCCATCACATGTTCTGTCGCAAAGTTGAGCACCTCCGCCCCCAGTGTTGCGTAAGCTCCCGTATCCGAAATAATTCTGACCTGATGTGCCCTGATGATTCCTTCGGGGTCGCAGCCAGTTTTCATGGTGATTTTCATGGGATGGCGTTTTAGTCCTGCACGTACCGATTCAGCTCTCGAATTATGCAGTCTTACCGGACGGAGTGTCCGCAAGGCGAGCAGCGCTCCATACGGTTGTACATTCAGCTCGTCTTTTCCTCCAAAGGACCCGCCGATAGGACTCGAGATGACGCGAATATCTTCTTGAGGAATAGCCAGAATTCTGGATAGCTGCAGGCGATCCATCAACCCATGTTGTGTAGCTGAATATATGGTAAGCCGTCCGTTATCCTCTGGGATAAACAGTCCACCTTCAGTCTCCATATAAGTGTGCATTTGGCGTGGTGTATAATAAGTCTCCTCTACCACATGACAGCAATCCGTAAATACCGCTTCCGGCTCCCCTTTCCGATATTCCGTATGATGAAGCACGTTTCCCTCGGCATGCAGCAGAATTGCGTCCTTTTTCATCGCCTCTTCCGGGTTCTCGAGTAAGGGTAGAAGCTCATAATCCACTTCGATAAGAGATAAGGCGTATTCCGCAATTTCGTCCGTCTCTGCCGCGACTGCCGCAATCGCATCGCCAGTGTAACGCACACGGTCACTGCAAAATACCGGTTGATGCGGCAAAGCTATGCCAAAGCCGTTAAGTCCGGGCACATCCTCATAAGTAATTACAGCGTGTACACCAGGGACTTCAACGGCCTTCTCAATGCGTATGGACAAAATACGAGCATGTGCCTGCTCACTGCGGAGCACGCGGCCGATCAACATTCCTTCTGCCCTCATGTCGGTCAAATACTGCAGCTTACCGGATACCTTGCCCTCTCCATCGGGTCGTGTACGCCAGCGGCTACCGCTGGATTCCTTATTCAGCAGCATTTTCCCTCTCTCCTTTCGTCGGGTTATTCACCTCTTAACTCCGTATATTCATAGCCTTCCACAGCTCAGATACAACCAAATTCCCAGCAGTCTTTTTCTTGTAAAGTTCTGTTGCAAAGGGATCACTATACGTCTCAAAGCTGTTCTCAACCTCTTCATATAAAGAAGCCAACAGCTCCTCTGTATACCTCACACCTTCAAGCATAACTTCAGCTCTACTTAGTCGCTGCGGCCGCCCAGAGCCCCCACCTGCGGCGATACGCACCTCACGGAAACGGAGTTCCTCATCGATTGATGCTGAGATTGCTACCGTTACAAGTGAAGGGGTGAACACTTCCCTGCGGCCAACCTTACGAAAAATTTCTAGCCTATCCGTTAACGGACTCTCTAAGCGAGTAGGTGAGATGCGAATCTCAGCCACAAGATCTGCCGCAGGTTTTATCCCGCTCCAGTGATTGTTTAGCCACTCTATCAAAGGTAGTGCCGTCATAAATTTGCCGTCAAAGGAGATTAACTCCGCGTCATAGACCAGTAACGCAGGTAGAATATCTCCGAAGCCAGAAGCGATATTGCCCCCGAGCGTGGCAAGATTACGCACCGACGGAGCCGCTATGCAACGTGCAGCCTCTTGCAGCGCAGGAGCCACGGCCTGCAAATGCTCATTACTGCGGCACTGGGAGAGTGGAACAAGAGCGCCCAGAGATAAGTGAAATTCCGTTAAGGTAATGTCGCCGAGATTTGTGATTTGCCGAAGATCAATCAGCTGTTTGGGCATATGATCCGTTCCATTTTCCCACCCTGTTCTCAGCAATGTTCCTCCTGCGACATATCGGGAACTGTCTCCAAACGCCGTTTTTCTCTCCCAAGCTTCGTGCAGGCTGTGGGGTTGAATTACTTCAGGTAGTCTTCCATCCTCTTCCCGTATAACTCCCATACACTCCGCCTCCCTTTTTGAGTACCAGATTGCCGCTTCCCTTCTCGTATAGCCTGCCTTAAAACCTTTGTTCCCGAATATAAGGAACTCCGAGCGCCTCCGGTGTACCGGATGGTTTGTTGCGATTGCGGTACCCCAGGTACATCAGGACCAGAATGGTCACAAGGTACGGAATCATTTTGAGAAAATAGGGCGGAACTGCACTGCCCAGCAATTGAATGCGGAAGCCAAGTGAATCCAATGCCCCAAAAAAGTAAGCGCAGAACAAGGCGCGCAGCGGATTCCATCTGGCAAAAATCACTAGCCCTACCGCAATCCAGCCTCGACCGGCTGTCAGCCCTTCATTCCAGGTTGGCGCATAGGCCAATACCATATCCGCTCCGGCCAGACCGATGAGAGCAGCACCGGTGATCACATAGCTGTAGCGGATAAGCTGCACACGGATCCCCATCACATCTGCGGTAGCCGGACTGTCTCCGACTGCCCGCAAATGCAGGCCCCATGAAGTGCGGTGAATTAGCAGATGCAGAGCAAGCACTAGCAGCAGGCTGAACCAGGTTAGGTAGTCCATGTTGCCGAATATTTTTCCGATGAACGGTACATTTTCCAGCCAAGCCAGATGCAGCTTAGGGGAGGTTCCCGGCAAAGGAATGCCGCTGATCGGTTTACCAAGATAAGCGCTCAACCCACTGCCGAACAAGGTCATCGCAAGACCGGACATCGTTTGATTCGCCCGCAAGGTCACACAGAGAAAAGAATGCAGCAAACCAAGCACAGCCGTTACAGCTACGGTAGCCAGCAGAGCCAGCAACAGGTTTCCGGAGCGAATATACACGATACAAGTGGTGACCGCCCCCATCAGCATCAGACCTTCAGCCCCAAGCTGTATAATGCCGGCTCGTTCATTTAGAATGCCTCCCAGCGTAGCCAGCAGCAGCGGGGTCCCTGCGGAAATAGCGGCAATAAGTAGCTGTGTTGTAAAATCCATCGCCTATCTCCCCCCTTTCAGCTGAACCCGGCTACGACGAATGCGGAAACGATAGATCATATCGCCAGCAATCAAGAAAAACAGGATGGAGCCCTGCAGCATTTCTGATATCGATGAGGGCAGCCCGATGGTTTGAACACTATATCCGCCAACAATTAAGCCACCGAATAAAATAGAAGTAACGATTAGACCGAGTGGATTCAATTTGGCCAACCAAGCCACAATAATGGCGGTGTATCCATAACCCGGTGAAATGCCCTGCATCAGCTTGTGTGTAACACCGGAGACCTCCGCCATGCCAGCGATCCCGGCGAGCCCCCCACTGATCAGCATGACGATAATAATATGGCGCTTGATAGGAATCCCCGCGTATCTGGCTGCAACAGGATTGGCCCCAATCAGACGGAGCTCGTAACCCCACTTGGTAAAACGAATCATTAAGTAATAAATCACAACGGCGATAAGTCCAAATAACAATCCAATATGCAATCTTGTACTTCCGAGAACAGGCAGCGACTGAGCCGCAGTAAACATAGGTGATCCCGGGAAATTAAAACCTTTAGGATCTTTCCAAGGTCCGAATACCACGTAATCGAGCGCCAATAGGGCAACATAATTCAGCATTAATGAAGTGATTAGCTCATTCACTCCAAAATGCGTCCGCGGAATAGCAGTCAATAGTCCCCAAAGCGCACCCGCGGCAATCCCGAACAGTAGCATTAAGCTCAGGGACCAGAATGAAGGTAAGTCAGGAAAATAAATCGTGACCGCTGTGGCCGCCATAGCCCCAACGGTTAACTGGCCTTCTGCTCCAATATTCCATACCGAAATGCGGTAAGCCACAGCAATCCCAAGCCCACATAGGAGTAGCGGGATCGCTTTAACCATCGTTTCCGTGAGCCCATACGCAGTGCCAAATGCGCCACGGAACATTTTTTCATAGACCAGCACCGGATTCATGCCATTCGCCGCAATAAATAGGGCACACAACAATAGCGCTAAAATTATAGATACAATAGGTGTCCACCAAGGAGAACGGATGCGGCTGGCATCGTATTCGAAACGTAGAGAGAATCGTTTTCCGGAGTGGGAGGGGAGGGGTTCCAGTACAGCTGCTGCGGTATTTCTTCCATTCTCCGGGCTCATACGGCGCTCTCCTCTCTATTATGAATACCAGCCATTAGTAGTCCGATGCTCTCTCGATTCGCTTCCTCATGTGTACTCTCACCAATAATTGAGCCGTTATAGATCACTAGAATCCGGTCGGACAACTGAAGCAATTCATCTAAATCCTCCGAAATTAACAACACGCCACTACCTGAACCACGCAACTCCATAAGAAGGTCGTGAACACCAGCCGTGGCACCTACATCCAGCCCTTGTGTCGGATGAACGGCGACCATCAGCTTAGCCCGATGACTGATTTCACGTGCAAAGAGCAGCTTCTGCTGATTACCACCTGACAACTGTTGTACTGGCGTCTCCAGCTCAGGTGTTTTGACGTTAAAGCGCTGGACCAGCTCCTGTGACCACAAACGGTTCTTCGCGGACTTCAAGAAACCAAATTTGGAGTGCTCCTCTGAGCGGTAAGACTTAAACAAAAGATTATCCACCGATCCGAGGCGTCCAGCTAAACCGCTCTTCATCCGGTTCTCCGGCACGTGGGAGATTCCTGAATCAATTGCCCCTCTAACCGAAGCCGATTTCACCGTTTTTCCATCAAACGTGATTTCACCACTTTTCCAGCCTCTAAGACCTGTTAACACTTCAGCCAGTTCCTTTTGCCCGTTACCAGCTACCCCAGCTACGCCTACAATCTCCCCTTTACATACGTTCAGTGAGAAGTGATCCAGTGCTTTTCGCCCGTGATCGGCATATACGTCCACATCTTTCACTTCTAATAAAGAATCCCCTTCAGTGGCTTCCCGTTCTTGACGAGTGATGGTTACTTCCTTGCCCACCATCAGACGAGCCAGCTCCAGTTCATCTGTATCTGCCGTGGTCAGTGTGGCGATCATTTTCCCTTTGCGCATGACGGAAATCCGATCGGAGGACGCCATAACCTCTTTCATTTTATGAGTAGTCATAATGACCGTTTTTCCTGCCTGCTTCATGACCCGCAGCGTTTCAAATAGCTGTTCCACCTCTCCCGGGGTCAATACAGAGGTTGGTTCATCCAGAATAATAATGTCAGCCCCGCGATACAGCGTCTTAACGATTTCAACACGCTGCTGCTCCCCCACGGACAACTGCCAGATCGGGCGATCCACCGGGAAATTCAGTCCAAACCGTTCCGCTAATGCCTCTATCTCCTCGCGTTTGTTCTTCATCCACTTACGGCCGCGCCAGAAAGACGACTTTTCGCCAAGCACGATATTTTCTGCTGCTGTGAGGCTTTGCACCAGCCTAAAGTTCTGAAACACCATACCTACACCCAGCTGCGCAGCATCTTTAGGAGAACGGATCTGAGCACCTTTCCCATGAATGAAGATTTCTCCTTCATCTGCTCTGTACACCCCTGACAGCATGCTCATCACCGTGCTCTTCCCGGCCCCATTCTCCCCAAGCAACGCATGAATCTCACCCGCATTTGCCGAAAAGTCGACTTGATCACTGGCGGTTACCGAGCCGAATTTTTTCACAATCCCCCGCATTTCAACTGAAGTTCCCCGCATGGCCTGAACCCCTCCTTCCTTCAAGTTGTAGTACGGGTGGGGAAGTTTCCGCTTAACGGAACCCACCCCACCCATAGATTGTGCACATCTTATTCCCTATTTTTAAACATTATTGCGGGATAGTTCCTTCCACACCTTTTACGAGCCAGTTCATGCCCAGCACTTCCTCCAAGGTCAGCTTCTGACCCTCCTGAACCTTCACATTCCCTTGATTATCTGAGATCGGACCTGTGAAAACCTCAAGCTCACCACTGATAATTTTGGCTTTGGCGTCTTCGACAAGCTTTTTCACATCATCTGGGATCTTGTTCCCGAAAGGAGCCAGCTCCACCATACCGTCAGCCATATCACCGGAATATTGCTCGCTCTTCCAGGTTCCATCCATAACTGCCTGCACAGCTTTTACGTAATACGGCCCCCAATTCCATACCGGATTCGTCAAATAATTGTCCGGAGCGTATTTACTCATATCCGAGTCATTTCCCCCGGCAAAAGCCCCTCGTTCAGCAGCAGCCTGCAGGGTTGCAGGTGAATCCTGATAGGCCAAAAGCACATCCGCACCCTTATCCAGCAAGCTGATTGCCGCTTGACGTTCAGTCGTCGGGTCATACCATGTATTCGTCCATACCACATTCACCTTTACATCAGGATTGACACTTTGTGCTCCAAGGGTAAAAGCATTCAAGTTATAGATCACTTCGCTGATCGGAAAAGCGCCCACATAACCCAGCTGATTATTTTTGGTCATTTTCCCTGCCGCTATGCCGCTCAGATAGCTGGCCTGATAGTTTTTCCCGAAGTAGGTCCCCATGTTCTCTGCGGTTTTGTAACCCGAAGCATGCAGGAACTTCACGTTGGGAAATTTGCCCGCTACATTTAATGTAAAATCCATATATCCGAAGCTCGTTGTAAACACGATGTCGTGTGATTGCGCAAGCTCTGTGATGATTCGTTCGGCGTCAGCACTTTCAGGGACATTTTCTACAAAGTCAGCTTTAATCCCCAGCTCCTTCTCCATATACAACCGTCCTTGATCATGTTGGTACGTGTAGCCGCCATCCCCTGGAGGTCCGATATAAACAAAAGCAACCGTCGGTTTCTTTGCAGCCGGTTCTGTTGTTGCAGTTGCCTCTGTTGCCGCTGTAGTTGTCGCTGGTGCCTCCGTTGCATTTGTAGAAGTATTATTATTGCTGCCACACCCCACCAAAGCCACCGTCATTAGAACCATTAATGCAAGACAAGATGTTATGAACTGACCCCTTTTTTTCATAATTCTCCTCCTCCAAATCATCTCTCATCATGGCTGCAACCATTAATGTACTTCTACTATACTTAGAGGTGGCCTTGGCGTAAATTTATATAACATACGTTTGTATAGGAATATAAGAATCAGAACTTTTTTTGTGTGTAATGCACTAATTGGTTTTCGGAAGGTGAGTTGCGTGTCATATTATATGACCAAAGGTGGAAAAGGAACACTGTTTCAGATTACTTTCCAGACTATTCTTTACTTCACTTTCCATTTCTCAGAATCCATTGCTCCTGAATCTCACCAAAATCTTCTTTTGTATCTGCGTCCATGAAATAATGGGCAGACTCAGATTCCAGAACAATCCCCTTATAATCAGGTGAACGCAATATCCCCGCCGCTCCTCGATCTCCATCTAATCCCTGTAGTGCTGGAAACAACGTCTTCGAGAACAAAGCCGGGGGCATAGCCGACCCATTGCTGACGCTAGCGACATAGTCCATCTCCGGAGATTGTTCAAACGTTTGTATTAGACGGTTCACTAATGCTGTAGTAATAAATGGCTGATCCGCAAGCGCCACAACTACTGCATCGGGCTGCAAAGGTAATACCGCATTAAGGCCGCAGCGCAGTGAAAAAGACAATCCCAGATGTGCGGTTAAGCAAGTTTCGGTACGTCTGGAGCCTTGCGGCTCAATCGCGGGTGGCAGCCATTCCAAGTTGTCATCCGCACGCACTACTACGATTAGCGGTTCTAGATTGCAACGATCCAATTCACTAAGCGCGACGCTCCCGAGGGAGACCTCCTGCGACAATTTCAGTGAAACCTTGGACACGCCCATCCGCCTGCTCTGCCCCGCTGCCAAATATATTCCTGCTACCTTCAATACTATCCGCTCCTTTGGGCAGCTCTCGTGAGCCCACCCTTCTAATTTGAATAATTTCTGCTATAATACTGACCGCAATCTCCTCCGGACCTTCTCCTCCAATCGGCAACCCTACAGGTGCATGCAAAGATGCAGGAGCCTCAAACCCTTCCAGTAAAAGAGATATTCGCGCCTTCGAACCGATAATCCCTATATATAGAGGAGCAAGCGGAATCACACTCTCCAGGAACTGTCTATCCCGCCCAAGTTGATGACTGCAAATCAATACATAATCCTCCCGAGCTACGCCCAATCGCTGAACAACCTCCATAGGGGAACAAATTACTTGTTCAGCCCGAGGAAACTTATTGTGCAAGCTTCCTTCGCGCCAATCCGCAACCGCAACCCGAAAGCCAACTCTGTCAGCAAGTTCCGCAATTGGAACCACATCACGTCCCCCGCCAAAAATCACAAGCCGCGGTCTTGGCACGAAAGACGTATGGAATGCTGTCAATTCTGCTGGAGCGGCCATAAAGCGACCTGCCGCTAGGTTTTCTTTTGCCGAGTGGGATAATTTCGGATGTTTCTTGCTCTGCGGCAGTTCATTGTCTGGATCCAGCTCCAGCTTATAGGCAAAATCGTTCTCCACTGCTTCGCGGAACAGAATTAGCTTTTCTCCCCTAGCCAATCTGTCACTCGCCTGCACTAAAAGCTTGTAGAGCTGACCCTGCACGGGTTCAAGCACTACTTTGATTTTGCCTCCACAGCCGACAACCTCACCCCAGGACAGATCATCCGGAGACAGCATGTTGTATTCCACAATTTCGGGCAGCCCTCGTTCCCAGATTTCAGAAGTCCGCAGCTGCAGATCGTTTTCCAGACAACCTGGACTCAGGCTCCCAATCGTACCTCCTTCAAAAAACAACATCACCGCTCCGGCTTTACGATACGAGTGTCCCTCCACCTCTATTAGCGTTGCCAGCACCGCAGGCGCCTGATGGGTTTGAATATGCATTGCGATCTCATGTGTATTCACGAGGTTCCCCTCCTCCGTGTTTGCATTTCAACCCAGAACTTAGAACTTAGAACTTAGAACTTAGACCTTAGTCCCGTCCGAGCATCCTCCGAAACATGAATACTAACTTCAACCTCATGAGATCATTTATTTTTTTAAAATCGACGTCCAGCAGCTCACTAAGCTTCTCGATCCGGTAGGTAGCCGTGTTTCGATGAATAAACAGTTTCTTAGCCGTCTCATTAACATGACCATCGTTCTCTAGATAAACTTCCAGCGTCCGCAGCATTTCCCTGACATACTCCGGTTCTCGGCTAAGCAACCCTCTTAGACTTCCATTACAATATTTCTCCATAACCTCTGCCGGAATTTGCCCGAGCAGCAGGTTAAGCTCAAGCTGCCGGTAATGCACAACACTCCCTTTTACTCCCCCGCCCTGAAGCATTCCCATACAATCCTTTACCTCGGCAAAAGCCTCCTTCAGCCCCTCCGGCTTCGCTTTACAACTGCTTATCGCAGCTCGCGGATAATATCCCTTATCAAACTTCATGTTGTCAAAACAAACCTGGATTAGATCCCGAAATTGTTCAGGACGCTGACGATCTCCCGGATATATAGACAAAAGTCCTTGATCTATGATCACATGAATTCCCTTTACTTCCCGCAGCCCGGGATGTTCAAGATATTCTTCTTTTAGCCTGAGCAGCTCCCCTTGGCGTTCTTCCCCAGTCGCAGCTGTATCGGTCAATAAGAGACAAAATGGTGATTGAAGCAGCTCAATCTCCAAATCGAGAGCAGCCTGCGCCAAATCTGTGTAAGATAAATTACCACTCAAACAACGTCTCAGCAATCCGCTAAACTCCCTGTGTTCTGCCTGTTCAAAATAATCTTCGTATCCTGAATGAATATGATATGAAATAAGTTCAGCTCCCTGAACGAACAAACTTTCTTCCATTGGGAGCAATAAAGGGTCGATGGCACAAAACAATAGATATCCGGAACACTTCTCTCCTTGCAAAAGTGGCGTACGGTAGCTCACATGATCTCCCACACGAAAGCGCTGATTCCGTTTCTGCCATGGCCACCCCTCCAGCAGCTCTGAAGGATAGTATTCAGAGTTGTTGTAGATCACATCCCCCCGTGCGCTAACCACCACAAGTGAATGGCCAATCACTTCAGACACCGAGTCAAACAACGGACGGCTGCGGACAGATCTTAAGGCAAATTGCATCAGCTTTTTCTGCTTCTCCATAATGCTCTGCAAAACGTGAGTGCTGCGGCTAAGCTCGGCGCGAAACAGACCATTCATCTGATCCGAAAAAGTAAACTCGAACGGCAGCTGGATTAGAGGGAAGTTAAGACTCTCCGCTTCTGCGACCAATTGCTCTGGTACTTCATCCCAAAACCGCCCCAGCTTAATGCCCAAGGCTGAAGATCCCCGGCGATTCAAAGTCTGCAGCAAGGCAGAGGCTTCCTCCATATTGTCCTTTATCAAATAGGCTGTCGTTAGCAGCATCTCGCCTTCTTTGATCCAATCCGAAATATCGGGGGCATCCATCACATTAATTGACTTCACAATTCGATGTTTCCCTTTAGACCCAGCGATAAGCTTCGCCTCGGACAAAGGATAAATGGACAACGCTTCTTCAACCGTAAGATGCATGCCACCCCTCCTTATTAGGATCAATAGAACCATTTCTGATTTGTAATGTTATTTTATGTAACATTATAATTAAAATGAACCGTGTTGAATAGAGGAAAGTTAAATTTTCATGATTGTATGTAAATAAACTTAACACAAAATGAACATGGATGATGAATTATTAATTATGAATGATGAATTATTGAACTTTAGCTCATATCGTTCATGTGAACTGTATAAGGGGATTGGAAAATAGTAGGTGGAGTTGAGGGAGGGCTTTCGAGTAAAAACAAGTTTTTACGGGTTCAACATGGGAGTTGATGGGAGGGTATTCTCGGGCCATTCGCATTGGCCATCGGATCGAAGTCGCAGGCACACCAGCGCTGCAAGACGGGGAATTGAGCGGTGTAGGAGATCCGTACGAGTAGAGATAATACCACCCCACTGTAGCTGTGGCGGAGGTACAAGCGCTTATAGATCTACTGCTGCTGGTAGAAGTGGAGGGCTTTTTTGCCCTTCTTTTTGGCTGTTTGGCCGAAACTGCCGAGATGAAGGGCGCTTCTGCCCTTCTTTCCAGCTATCCAGCCGAAATTGCTGAGGTGAAGGGCACTTTTGCCCTTTTTTTTGGCTATTCGGCCGGAATTGCCGAGGTGTGAGGCATTTTTGCCCTTCTTTTTGGCTACATAGGCGTCTTCGCCACATTCCGCGGGATTTATACCGTTCTTTTTAGTTACTTAAGCCACTTTCCTAGATTCTACGGGATTTATACTGTACTTTTTAGTTACTTGAGCCATTTCCCCGACTTCTACGGGATTTATACCGTTCTTTTTAGCTTCTTTAGCCATTTCTCCGATTTCTGCGGGATTTATACCGTTCTTTTCTCTCCAGCGACGTATTCACTTAATTCCACTGGCCTTACACCACATAATCGAGCGCTAAATTTATCTTTTTCACTCTACTCCCCCACTATTAAGCCAACTCCAACTACCTTAGTATTAAAAGCAACTCCACTAGGCTCCCCGGTGTCAATAAAACTAAAAGCAGGAGGGAATAACATGTGCATTTCGTTAATTTGTGAATGAATAAGTGAGTGTGGCGTTAGAGTGTATTGCTAGAATGTAATCCAAGAGTGTATTCCAAAAGTGTATTCCAAGAGTGTACTCCAAGAGTATATTCTTAGAGTGTATTCCAAGAGTGTACTCCAAGAGTATATTCCTAGAGTGTATTCCAAGAGTGTACTCCTAGAGTGTATTTCTAGAGTGTATTCCTAGAGGGTAATGGAGGAATACCGGTTAACAGTAACTAGAAAAGTATCATCAAGCTATGTTGTTCAGTAGCTACGATCTGTTTAGTATCACTTTTTCAAGATCACTGCACCCAGCATCTCAGGACTGCTGCCACACTTCATTCACCCAAGAGAGTAACCGGAGATCCTGACCATGTCCGGCAATAACGGATAATCCCAGTGGCAATCCACTTGTGGAGAGCATAGGTATTGTTACCTGAGGCAAACCCGCCAACCCTGCTATGCAACTCAACATCATCGCACCGCTACGATTCTCCTCCAATTGGCGCAAATTCCCTCCACGCAGCGGCGCTGGTCCCGGAACTGTCGGAATCACAAGACAATTGTCCTCACCTAGCAGCAAGCGCATCTGATTAGAAATCTCTTTTTGCTTACATTTCGCAACACTATGATCCACTTCCGCCAAACTGGCAGCCCACGAGAATCGCGCTGCAATATCAGGTCCAAAGACTGGTTTCTCGTTCTCAATCCAAGCGCCATGAGTTTCCCAAATTTCATTCCCCTGCAATTCTCTAAAAACATCCATCCAGACCTTTAACCCCTCCAAAGCAATCTCTATCTCCATGAGATGATCTGCCCCGGATCGCAAACACCTTAATCCCTCCGATAAAATAGCTGCATTCTCCAGATTAACCAAAGCCCAGCAGTCAGTAGCAACAAATAAAGTACCCATTGTGTTTTTGTCTTCCATATTCTTTTTTACCTTGTTCTCCGGGCCGATCTCTAAAATTTTATCCGTACTCTTCTCAGCACTCTTCTCAATACGTTTCTCCAAAATCGTTTCTAAACTTTCCTTCTGGCTCTTTTCTAAATTATTTTCATCAGTCTTCACCATGTCTCCCTCTAAGTTGTTCTCTAAATTTTCCAATACATTCTTCTCTATGCTCTTCCCTACAGTTTCCTCTATACTACTTTCTATTTTCTTCGCCGTCTTCACAGATGTACTCCCAGCCACAAGCAACACTTCCCCTACCTGCTGGAGCACATCCAAACGATCTGACATCCAGCCAATGGTATCAAAAGCCGGAGATAATGGAATAACACCTTGGAAATCCACAGCTCCATGCGTTGGTCGAAAGCCATATACTCCGCAATAGGAGGAAGGTACTCGAATTGAGCCACCAGTGTCCGTACCGAACGCAAAATCAACACTACCAGAAGCTACCGCTACTGCCGAACCACTTGAAGATCCGCCCGGGATACGACCTACAGCACGCGGATTAATCGGCGTTCCAAAATGATGGTTCTCGCCGCCCAGACTATACATCAGCTCATCCGTATGGGCAGCACCACGAAGTGTAGCACCCGACAACAGTAAACGATGTACAGCCACCGCATGCTCCGTGGACGGATGGTGGCTATGCAGCCAATCAGGATTACCTGCAGAAGAGCTGTGTCCAGCTACAGCGAATACATCTTTTACTGCAAAGGTCAGTCCATCCAATATCCCGCTACCTAAACTCTCAACCGTAAGCTCAGGATCTATAAACGCACCATACCGATTATCCAAAACCATAATTACTCCTCCTCCCTTCACCATTACTATCACAATCCCTCTAGTAGCCTTTCAGATCCCACACAATCCCGCCTACGATTGCTCCAGCAGTCCCTTCGCTCCCTGATCTTTCCACCTAGGCCCCCCTCCACTCCTTTCGACCCCTCATCTTTCTTCTACGACTCCTTCATAGCCCGTTAGCCTCTTAATCCTCCCTCTTACGATTCCTTCAGAGTCCTTCCGGCCGCTCCATCATTCCTATACTTACCACCCAATCGCCGCACCATCGCAGCGCGGGTCCGTTCCCCCACTGCGGTATCCATTGTCATCTATCGAAATCACATGAGCGTGCCCCATAACCCCATCGTAGTCATCTACTTTCCGGACAATATGACCGGTTGCGGCCAAATCTGCCAGCACCTCATCAGCTACCCTACTCTCTACCTTCAGTTCTTGCGTAGGCTCTCCCCACGTTCTCCCCCACACAAAACGTGGCTCATTCACAGCTTTTTGTGGATTCATGCCATAATGCAGCATCCTTGTGAGCAGCAGAGTTTGAGTCTGTGGTTGACCTTCGCCACCTTGCGTCCCATACAAAATCACAGGTTTGCCCTCGCGGCAGGCCATCGCTGGCATCAGTGTGTGGAAGCTGCGCTTATGCGGCTCAAGCATATTGATATGCCCGGGATCCAGCGAAAAAAACGAACCTCGATTCTGCAGCAAAATCCCCGTATCCCCAGCGATCACGCCCGAACCAAATTCAAAATACAGACTCTGAATAAAAGAGACCGCATTCCCGTCTTCATCCACAACTGCAGCATAAGCTGTATCACTGCCGATAGGCTGACTTGTCAGTTGTGTAGCTTTTTGCATCGAAATCGCAGACGCTAATTGTCCTGCATAACGTTTTTCCAGCAGCTGCTCCAAAGGTATAGCACTAAAATCCGGATCCGTAAGCACCCTATCCCGATCGCGGAAGCTTAACTTCAACGCTTCAACAAGCAGGTGATAATATTCATACGATCCATGCTCGATTGCTTCAAAATTGAAATACTCCAACATATTAAGACTCATTAGTCCTGTGAAACCTTGAGAGTTAGGCGGCACTTGGTACACCGTATGCCCGTGATAATCCGTATGAAGCGGCTCGCCCCACTCGCCCTGATGATCCGCAAAGTCATCCCGAGTCAGATACCCGCCAGTTGCCAGCATAAAGTCACAGATGTCCTCCGCAATCTTCCCCTTATAAAAAGCATCCCGCCCACCCGCCGCCAATGTCCGCAGGGTGGCCGCCAGCTGTTTTTGCTGGAATCGCGATCCAGCACAAGGAATCACGCCGCCTGGCGTGTAAATCGCTGCCGCCTCCGGCGACAGCGCAAAGCCCGCAACAGCCGTGTTATTCCGCTGATCCGGAGACAGCGGAAACCCCTCCAAAGCGTAACCAACGGCAGGCTCCAGTACTTCCGCCAGCGTAAAACGGCCATACTTACTCAGTATGGCATCCCAACTGTCTGCCATCCCCGGCACCGTAATGGCGCTGCGAATCCCCCGCCGTGGGATGAAAGCTTCCCCGGCGTAGCTGCTTCTGCGGACTCCATATCCGGAGCGCCCGCTTCCGTTATAGGCCCGAACACGCGCCTCTTGCGTGTTATAGGTCAACCAAAAGGAATCTCCGCCTAGCCCCGTCATATGCGGATATACTACAGCTAATGTCGCACTGATCGCCACCGCTGCATCAAAGGCATTCCCCCCTTTTTCCAACATACGTGCACCAGCAGCCGAAGCTAAATAATGGGGACTAACTACCATAGTTTTTGTGCCTATTACGGGTTTTTCCGCCATATCCCATCCCCCTATGTTTTACGGGTTTCACCGCCATGCCTATCCCTCTACGTTTTACGGGTTTCTCCCCTCCACCATGCCCATCCCCCTATGTTTTACGAGTTTCTCCGCCATGTCCCAACTCCTTATTTTTTGCGGCGGGATTCTTCAACATATTCAATCTCCTATATTCTGCGGCAGGTTCCTCTGCGAGCCCCCTATATCTTCTGGTTTAATTAGTGTCATTTAACATTACACGAAAATCCTTTGTCAATCGGTTACGCTGAAACGCAAAATAAACCTCTTCTTTTTGTGAGCTATGCACAAATAAGAGGTCCTCTTTGTTTAACCTTGTAGATTCACGCCTACGAATATTATAAAATCATTTTAATTACATGGAGCTGCATACACCCATGGCGTACTACCGTGACCTTTTGCCGCCATATAGCTACCTATCTCGAATATGTCTAGTCACCTTTTGCCGCCATATAGCTACCTATCTCGGTTATGTCTTGTGGCTGCCTATCTCAGATATATCTAGCTGAATCTAACCTTAGTAATCTTAGCCACTTTTACTTAGAGGGGGGCTTGTGCTTTGGAACACCGAATAAACAATTTATTTTAAAATATATTGCGATAACACGGCCTGCACCTCGTAAATATTTACGGATTTATTGAAGGTCTTCTTCACCGGAAGCGTGCTGCTGGAAATGTAGATACATAGCTCCGCATCCAGATCAAAATGCCCTGCCGTCTCCACGGAATAATGCGAGATGCTTTTGTAAGGGATCGAATGATATTCTGTTTTTTTGCCCGTCAGACCTTGTTTATCCACCAAAATAAGCCGCTTGTCCGTAAAAATGAACATATCTCTAATCAGCTTATAGGCGCGTTCAATTTTCTCCTGAGGGGCAAGAATTTGTGCGTATTCCCGCTGGACCTCCGTAAGATTTACTTGTGATGCATTGCCCATTAACCCGTCAAAAAGTGCCATATCTCTTCCTCTTTTCATCCGTTAAATTTAGCCACTTGCCCCCCACTACAGAACCATATTATTCTATTTTTCATATTCTATGCTGTGTAAAAATACTCTCTGACATCTTTTTACTTGCTTATTTTTTGATTTTTGATTACACTGTCATTAAATTTACTAAGAGAGGGGTGTGGAAGGAATGGATCACAATTGGACCAACAGTGTTATGAGTCGGCTACCTAAAGCGATAGCTGGCATTGCTCATGTAAATGGCGATAACGGGAGAAGTCTGTCCATTTGTATGAATTTAATAACACTACACAATTGTGAAATGCCTTTCCTGCCATCACCCGGACGGATCATTTAACCGGAGAATGATAAGGCCGTGGGGAAATTTCCCTACGGTTTTTTTTATGGTTTTTTACAGGATTTCGGAGCCATTTAGGGTACTGGCGGTGCGAAGGGCATTCTTAAAGGAGAATATATATGATCATCCAATGCCAAAATGTTCAAAAATACCACGGGGCACAACTCGTGCTGAATAGCATTACCTTCGATATCCGCCAAGGGGAAAAAATTGGCCTGATCGGCCGCAACGGTTGTGGCAAAACGACACTATTCCACCTGCTGAACGGGGAAGAACGTCCGGATGAAGGGCAAATTTCAATACGCAAAGGTAGCGTAGTAGGCCTGCTGGCTCAAATACAAGAAGTTAGCGAAAAAGAAACCGTATATGATGTTCTACAGCGCAGCTTTGCTGAACCTTTGCAATGGCAGCACCGCCTGCGGGAGCTTGAGCTGGAAATGTCCAGCTTTAACAGCGGAACGGATGAAAACCTCTGGAATCGGCTGTTAAAAGAATATGGCAGCTTGCAGGATAAGTTCGAGGCCGCCGGAGGTTACGAGATCGAATCCTCTATTCAGCGCGTAGCCTCGGGTCTCGGGATCGGAACCGGACAATACAGCCGACTGTTCGCCTCTCTTTCAGGAGGAGAAAAAACAAAAGTCGGACTTGCGGAGCTGCTGCTGCGCCGTCCAGACATCCTTCTACTGGATGAACCAACCAATCATCTCGATATGAATGCCATCGAATGGTTGGAGCAATTTTTACAGAGTTATGATGGAACAGTGCTGGCGATCTCCCATGACCGCTACTTTCTGGACGCTGTAGTCAAGAAAGTCATTGAGATTGAAGATGGCGAGGCTTTTACCTTCCACACCAACTACAGCGGCTATCAAGTGGAGAAGGAAACACGACTTCTTCAACAATTTGCTGATTATCAAGAGCAGCAGAAAAAAATAAAACAAATGCAGGAAAGCATCAAACGTCTCATTGAATTTGGCAATCGCGGGACTCCTCCTAACCCTTCCTTTTACCGGAGAGCAGCATCCATGCAAAAAGCACTGGATCGTATGGTGAAGGTTAAACGTCCTATTCTGGAGCGCAAATCGATGGATTTGCAGCTACAGCAAAATGACCGTTCCGGTAATCAGGTTGTCATTTTGGAGGATATCGGAAAAGCATATGGTCAGCGAAGCCTTTTCACAGAGGCAAACGAAGTGCTTCGCTACGGAGAGACTACGGCACTCATCGGCGGTAACGGGGCAGGTAAAAGTACACTTTTAAGAATTATTTTAGGGCAGGAAACCCCGGACAGCGGAAGCTGTACACTCGGCTCAAGAACTGTGGTCGGCTACCTCGCACAAGAGGCTGTTCCGGAAAATAACAAACAGTCTATACTCCGCTACTTCCGCGAAGAAGCTGGACTTGAAGAAGGTGAAGCTCGCGGGCAACTTGCACGTTTCCTATTCTATGGTCCCGATGTATTCAAAGACATTACGAATCTGTCCGGTGGTGAATGGACCCGCCTGCGTTTCGCTGTACTAATGCATCACAAGCCAAACCTGCTGATTCTCGATGAGCCGACCAATCATCTGGACATAGATTCTCGTGAAGCACTCGAAGAAGCATTAGAGGAGTTTCCAGGCACAGTTCTGGCGGTATCTCATGACCGTTATTTCATCAATCGTCTATTTCACAAACTATGGTCCATTGAAGACGGGCGGTTTGGAGTGTTCAACGGAAACTATGAATATTACAAGGAAAAACAAGCTGAAAAAGCATTATTAGCTCCCTCTTTTGCGGATCAAGCTAAACCTTTCTCTGCAGAACGAACAAGTTCAGGCTCTGATAAGCCTCAATCTAACAATTCAGGGAAAGAAACCAACGCTAAATCCTCCAGTTCCCGTAGGAAAAACACCACCTTCGACTGGGAAACGGCCATTGCAGAGGTAGAGAAACGCCTTGGCGTGATCGATGCCAAGATGTTAGAGCCCCTGATCAGCAGCGATGCAGTTGAACTTGCTGAACTGCAACAAGAACGTGATGCGATACAGGAACAGTTGGATGAGCTCTATACAGGATGGATGGAGACAACTGATCTATAAATTGATCTATAAGGAGATGAGCATATGAGCAACAAAGAGAAAATTAAGTTGTTATGGAAAGAATATACCCAGCTTCATCCACAAACAGCGGATAAATATGACGCCTGGGCCTTTGGTGACAGTCCCCAAATGGCCGATAAACTGCTCGATCTGGTGATTCGTGGGATCAAGACAGGAACTGCTTCAAATTATGATATATTTGAAACTTGTGACGAGACGTTTCCGCAAGTTGGCGGGCACAGTATCGTGCTGGATGGTTCTGGTGATCCGCAGGCAATAATTATTACTACAGAGGTACAAATTATACCTTTTGATGAGGTTAGCGCTGAGTTTGCCTATACTGAAGGAGAGGGTGACCGGACGCTTAAGTCATGGCGTCATGATCATGAGCAGTTCTTCACCCGAGAATCCTTAAAATTCTTAAACAAACCCTTTGATCCAAAGATGAAAGTTGTTTGTGAGAATTTTAAAGTGGTATATACAAAAGGCTAAGATCTTCAGAAAACGCAAAAGGCTGTCTCTTCCACAAGGAAGGGACAGCCTTTTGTGTATACTATAAATTCAACAGAATTAGATCCTCATTAATTTATGGTTTAGTGCCAAAATCCCAAAATCCAGCCAATAACAGAGATCCATAACGGAATGCTGATTAAGATACCCCAAACCAGCCCAGTGGCAATATTGCCTTCTGCAGGACGCACCACATTTTCCTGTTTCAATGGAATGCTCAATTCTTCTTGTTCCATGCGATCCCCTCCTAAAATATCTTATCGTCACAGTAGAGGAAAAAATGTAGACCGCTCGACCCAAAAAATTAAAATTTTGAATTTTGGTAGATATAAAGGCTCAGCGGCCAAACCGTTGTAAGTGCTTACATATTAGATATTAACCAAATTTTGAATAATTAAAAACTTAAATTTGCGGAAGTCATACAGTATATGCAGATTCTTAGTCCAATATTACTACTTTTTCCGGATTTCGTAAATATTCAAACATCGTCCGAATCTGTGCCTCTGTATTCCGCTCTGCTGAGAGCTCAGGCAGCTTATCTTCTGCAAAAAAAGAAACTTCGCTTGTCTCTACCCCTTCCATTGCCTCTCCGCCCACAATGCGGCATAAAATAAAGAACTTATACACGTGATAAGGCTCCGGTGGATGGTTATGAAATTTTTTATCTAATACAGCCAGTAAGCGAACTGCTTCTGCCTCAAAACCCGATTCCTCTTTGATTTCTTTCACAACAACCTCACTCGGGGACAGTCCAATGTCTCCCCAACCACCAGGAAGCGCCCAATTCCCGTCCAACTTCTCGCGAACAAGTAGAATTTCATCCTCCCGGAATACAACACCACGGACATCAACTTTTGGAGTAGCATAACCCCCTTCACCCGCAAAGGAGAGTCTAATTCTCTCCTTGCTTTCGAAGGTATAATTAGCGAGGATATCTACACTGAGCTCCCGCAAAGCTTGATACCGTTCTATATCATAAACATCCTTAGCATAAGTTAATCCAGTCTGTGCGATGGCCTGAATTTCTTTGGCCCACGTTAACCATTTCTGCTCCATTGCTGCACCCCTTTTTCGGTACCTTGATTAGGATTACTGGCAAAGCATTAAATGACGCGAGAAGGCTCCTTTTTTAGCTTCACAACGGTCTATGATTGTAAATCCAGCTTCAGTGATCATCTCGTCCATCGGTTCAATCGCAACGATAACCACCCGATCTGCAATCCGGCGCGCATTCACTAGAATCGCGAACTGCTCCTCAGGTGTAATACTAGAATATAGATTATATGGCATATCTACAATGGCTACATCGTAATGATCAGTGATATCCGCAATATCCCCAAGCGTTACCTCACTGGTGAATCCAAAATGGGCAATATTTGTTCTCGCACCGGTAGCAATCATAGGGTTAATATCACGTCCAACCATGTCGATTCCCATTGACAAGGCTTCTACCATTACAGTTCCAATACCACAGCAAGGATCTATAGCACGTATACCTTCAGGATTCGGAATAGCCATATTAACCGCGGCACGGGCAACACGTGTACTAAGCGCGATAGAATAGCTGCGTGGCTTCTTCATTTGGCGGAACCAAGTTGCCTTGTTTTTATGATAAGATCCGAAGTACCAGCGTCCACCCAGCGTAACAATGCCGTATACCAGCTCCGGATGGTTAACATCCGCTTCTCCTTCAATCCGCAACCCAATTTCCCGCTCGATCACTCTGCGCTCATCATACTCTATTTTGTCTGCAGGGCCCAGATCGTTGGTCTTCACAAAAATAACCTTAAACGTCTTGCCGCCAAGCTCCACCTGCTCCGTTTGATCATAAATCTCAGGCAGACTATCCCCTTCATACATTACATCAATCCGCTCTTTAATGAAGGGACTGCGGCTGACATCCACTTCAACCTCACTCTTAAAAAGAGCAGTCGGCACCTGCTCGCCAAAAAGACATCGCAGCTCCATCTGACACAGCGATAACTCGTCCTCTGAACAGGTGTAAGTATAAATAAATGTGTTTGTTCCACTTTCCTTATGCAATATAATCCATCCTCTATCCCAGTGAATTGTTCTGCTGTCTTGTTACTCCTGTGTGTCGTGCTGGTGGTCATAATCTATACGCGCTTTGGCGATCTTCCCATTGTTTTTGTTGACCCAGTCCACAAGCGAGGTTAAAGGTCCCAACAATGATTCTCCTATGCTCGTCAGACCATATTCCACAGTCAATGGGACTGTAGGCGTTGCTTTACGCCAAACTAACCCATCCCGTTCCAAATGGCGCAGGGTCTGGGTCAGCATCCGTTGTGATATCCCTCCAGAGCGCCTTTGCAACTCTTTGAACCGCAAAGCTTCAATACCTAAATTGACTATGATCAGCACACTCCATTTGTCTCCGACCCTGTCCAGAATCTGGCGGGTAATGGAGCAATCCTCCAGCATCGGCATGAACCGGGTGGGTTCTTCCTTTGAATGTTCCAACTGTGGTTACCTCCATGTAACTTAAGCATGTAATAGTGCCTTCTTGTCCCTCAAGCCTATTCAGCTTATCATGGTTACTGTTAGTAATCAACAACCGGAAAGGAACTAATAAATCATGAAAAAGACCATTGCCATCATGGGTGCTGGACCCGGCCTAGGACTCTCAATCGCCAAAAAATTCGGAGCCAACGGATTTCAAGTGGCATTAATCTCTCGAAATGAAGAGAAGCTGAACACCCTTGTTCAGGAACTGCAAGCACTGAATATCGAGGCTGCTGCTTTTCCTGCCGACGTATACAATAAAGAACAAGTAGCCACAGCCTTCGATAATATCAAGAAAAAATACGGCTTTATCGATGTGCTCGAATTCAGCCCGACAAGTGGAAATTACCCTCCTACTCCTGCTTCACAAGTAACCGAAGAAAATGCACAGGATGCCTTTCAGGCACTGGTTGTAGCCGCTATCCGCAGCGTAGCACAGGTATTGCCTGAGATGCTGGAGAAACGCAGCGGCGCACTGCTGTTCACAACCGGATTGTCCTCCATCTATCCCATGCAGATGATGGGTAATGTTGGCATTGCGCTTAGCGGATTAAGAAACTACGCACTTAACCTGCATGCAGATTTGGCTCCACAAGGAATCTATGTAGGTCATTTAGCACTTGGTGTATTCATTAAACCCGGCACCGCTACAGATCCAGGACTCATCGCTGATGTTTGGTATGAGATGTATATGGACAAAAGCAAAACTGAGGATACTTTTCCCCAAGGTGTGACACCGGCTACAATCATCTGGTGAGAGGTTTGCCCCATCGCTTTTGATCCATAGTGAGTTCTCCAGTATAATGGTTCCTATAGAATGCTAAACAAGACGGTCACGCATGGCCAATAAGCTTATGCCCAGGCGCTTACAAAGCCGGTTTTGCGCAGCAAAACTTAAGGAGGTACATACTCACTATGTCATACGAAACTTATTTTTCAACCCACCGGGATGAACATCTCGAAGAACTAAAACAATGGCTCAGAATTCCAAGTATTTCTGCCTTATCTGAACATAAGGACGATGTACTGAAGGCAGCCCATTGGCTGACAGACACCCTGAAAAAAGCCGGACTTGAGAACATTGAGTTGCATCCGACAGCGGGACATCCCGTTATATATGCCGATTATCTTCATGCTCCAGGCAAACCAACCATTCTCGTGTATGGTCACTACGATGTACAACCAGTAGATCCATTAAACCTATGGACCACACCTCCATTTGAACCAGAGATTCGTGATGGCAAGCTTTATGCACGCGGAGCAACAGATGACAAAGGACAAGTATTCGTTCACCTCAAAGCCATTGAGGCGATCCTGAAACAAGAAGGTACTCTTCCTGTGAATCTCAAGCTTTGCATCGAAGGTGAAGAAGAAATCGGCAGTGTGAATCTGCCTCCGTTCCTTGAGGCCAATAAAGAAAAGCTCGCTGCGGATGCGGTGTTAGTCTCCGATACATCCCTATTGGAACGCGGTCGTCCTGCCATCTGCACTGGGCTACGTGGACTAGCTTCCCTTGAAGTTGATGTAACTACCGCTTTGACAGACCTGCACTCCGGTTCTTACGGCGGCGGTGTTCCGAATGCACTGCATGCCCTAGTATCTTTGCTAAGCTCGCTTCATGACGACAAAGGACGTGTATCTGTAGACGGATTCTATGATGGTGTTCCTGAACTTTCCCCAATGCTGCGGGAAGAATTCGTGAAGCAAGGTGTGAATGAAGATAAAATCCGCGAAGGTCTTGGATTGGAATCGTTATACGGGGAAGAAGGTTATTCCTTTGTAGAACGGATTGGCGCTCGTCCTACGCTTGAGCTTAACGGCGTATACGGCGGTTTCCAAGGGGAAGGCAGTAAGACGGTTATCCCTAAAGAAGCACATGCGAAGATTACCTGCCGCCTAGTTGGCGATCAGGATCCACAGCATATCCTCGATGCCGTTGAAGCACATCTGAAGGCTAATATTCAGACCGGAGCGAAAGTGCATGTTAAGCAAATGGAGAAGGCACGTGCCTTTAACATCGATCCGTCGAATCCTATTCTGCAAACTGCAGCAGACGCATATGGCAAAGTATATGGAACCCGTGCCCTCTTCACCAAAGACGGCGGCTCCATTCCGATCATGGAGAGCTTCTCCCGTGTACTGGAAGCACCTGTCGTTCTGATGGGCTTTGGTCTCGATGATGAGAACCTGCATGCACCGGATGAGCATTTCAACCTGGAGAACTTCGACAAGGGATTACTCACCATTGTTGAGTTCCTAAAGACTGTATAAGCTCCCTACAAACAATTAAAGCCAGGTTCCCTAAATTGGGAGCCTGGCTTTTTAGTATGCGGTCAAACAAAAGAGCATCATTGCTTAGTCCATTTATAAAACCACCATACCATTGCTATCACCATTATTATTAAAAGAAAAATCAGGCTTTTAACTGAGCTACTTATTATTAAAGGTCTTAAATAAGCGATCATTATCCGTCCCCCATATAGAATGAATATAAAAGAGATATAATCACCATATCACTTAATACAAAATATTGAAATAGCAGAGAAACTCTGTGCTTAATCACAATTATTATCCTTCATGTAATATCTCCAGCAACAAAAATAAGCAACGTTTCAATCGTCCCTGAGATATTCTCCACTTTGCCATGACCATAAGGATGAGCTTTATCCGCAGAGCGACTCGACCATCGGACCGAGAAAAAAGCAATCAACGAAGCAACTAAATCTAAGGAGGAGTGGATCGCTTCCGAGATAATTGCTACTGAACCTGTAAGTACTCCGACCATAAGCTTTAAAGAAACGATAAATGTATTGCTAAGTACAGATAGGAACGCAATCTTTGCACCATTCAAAAGTTTCACAACCTTTTCTTAAAAGTACGCTATATTAAAGTTTTTCCATTAGGCAAATAGTATAAACAAAAAAATCCCACCAACCATTAATAGGCTGATGGGATATAAAAAAACCCTTGCATCGCAAGGATTTGGAAGTTTGAATTATGGAGCGGGTGATGGGAATCGAACCCACGCTATCAGCTTGGAAGGCTGAAGTTCTACCATTGAACTACACCCGCACTAGAAAGTGAATACAAGAGTTATTGTATCATCTCTACAAGTAAAAATCAACTTTTTTTAGTTTACAGGGAAGCGCCGAGGGGTGCCTTTTTTAAAAATATCGCCTCAAACTCTGCTGGTTGAATAGGTTTGCTGAACAGAAATCCTTGAGCTTCATGACAATGCTGTTCACGCAAAAACTGCAGCTGCTCCTTGTTCTCAACACCCTCAGCCGTAACCTTCAGCTTCAAATGATGCGCCATAGAAGTGATTGTAGAGACTATAGCAGCATTGTTGCTGTCCTCCATAACCTCTGATACGAACGACCTGTCTATTTTCAATCTGTCGATCGGCATGTTCTTTAGATAATGCAGGGAGCTGTAGCCTGTACCAAAATCGTCAATACTGATGAAGACACCAAGCTCTTTCAGACGCTTCAGCTGATCAAAGGCTGTTTCTTTATCCAAGGTCATACTCTCAGTAATCTCAAGGTCGACATAACACGGATCTAATCCAATGTCGGTTAAGATGGTATGAATCCTCCCTGCTAGATTAGGCTGAAGGAATTGCCGCATAGATAGGTTGATGGAGACGCAAATCGGCACATAGCCGGCCAGCTGCCATTTTTTATTCTGCAGACAAGCTGTTTTGAGTACCCATTCCCCAATCGGAACAATGAGTCCACTCTCCTCAGCTAACGGGATAAATTCCGCCGGAGAGACCAGACCACGTTTCGGATGATTCCAGCGGAGCAGAGCTTCCATTCCTACGATCTCTTCCGTCTCCAATAAAACCTTTGGCTGATACACCAGAAAGAATTCATTGCGTTCAAGCGCTCTGCGGAGGTCATTTTCCAGCTTTAGACGTTCCTTTGCTTTCATCTGCATAGCTGGGATATACCGGCGAATTTCCACTCCCTGTTCCTTGGCATTATGTACAGCCGTATCAGCATTCTGAATTAGATGTTCCGCAGTTTCACCGTCACCGGGATAAATACTTAACCCCATACTAAGCGAAATATGGTACTCCCCCGACTCTAAGGCAATAGGTACCTCAAACAATCGATGCAGCTCCGTAGCTCGTACCAAACATTCTCCAAGACTTGCTCTCTCCATCATAAGAAAAGCGAACTCATCCGCCCCCATACTATAAAGCTCTTCAGTAGATTTGGCCTCATTCACAAGGCGCTCAGACACCAGCTTCAGTAAATGGTCTCCGGCAAAATGGCCCAGGGAGTCATTTATATTCTTGAAATGATTAATATTCATAATAGCTAACGCTGAGAATTTATCGCTCGTTTTCTTCTCTCCAGCAATAATCATCTCTTCTACACGCTGCGTCAGACGACGTCTATTGGGAAGTCCCGTTAAATCATCATGATAGGCTAAATAATTGATCCGCTCCTCAGCCAACTGCTTTTCGTAAAAAGGTTCTTCAATCGTCAGACGATATACTCCGGTAAGCAGCAAGTAGTAAGCAACTCCGCTACACACCATTCCAAAAAGATCATCTATATTGCCACTACTGAATGGACTCATAAAAAAGGCTTGGCCCAAAGAGAAAAAGATAAGTGCTCGAATAATAATAAGCAGTGAGGCTGACTTTTCACTTTTTTCAGGAAATACAATAACCGCAACACCTGCCAAGTAAACAAAAAGAACTGCTAAATCAGCAATCTGCTTCAATGGATTCATCCAAGGCTTAGTTAATAACTGAGGCAATGCCGAGTGGCTGAAAATAAACAAAACAATGGAAAGCACAATCAACATGAAGGCTATTCTAAACAATTTTCTTTTTTCAGAGACAGACACGGGCTTATCTTCCCTGCTAAAAATAAACAACATTCCTAAACCGCTGATTAGTCGTGAGAGGGTTCGCAGCCACAACGATTCTTCAAAAGTTATGAATGATGAAATCAACGGGACGCCGACAAAACCCAGTGTATGCAAGAAATCAATAATACATATTCCACCAAAAAGAGCAGCGGCATATAATCTTCCTTTAGATAATCTGCTAGAGAAGAATAACCAGCCCTGTGCAAATATTGCAAATCCAAAAGCAACATTACAGCAGCCGACAATGAGATAGAGAGAAGAAATAATATCCCAATCGTCCAATCGGTTAAGCGATGTATGGAAAATTTGAATTAAAAGGAACAGCAAGGCGCCTACAGCAGCTGCTTGAATTGTCTTTTTCTCTTCTTGTCTCATAAGTCCCTCGCGTCTGAAAATAATATCTATTAATTAACATTCAAGTATAGTTATGTCCTATGTATAAATAT
The DNA here is from genome assembly GCF_037963265.1 of Paenibacillus sp. FSL H7-0943. Taxonomy (NCBI): domain Bacteria; kingdom Bacillati; phylum Bacillota; class Bacilli; order Caryophanales; family Paenibacillaceae; genus Paenibacillus; species Paenibacillus sp. FSL H7-0943. Next base: position 1,503,686 of record NZ_CP150148.1, on the reverse strand, counting down.
CGGCGGGATAGGACTTTTAAGTTACATTTCTTTTATGGGCATTCAAATGGAAGGCGCGTTTATAAGTTATATATTCATAAATCTTGCATAAATATAAACCATTTTCTGCTAGCAGGCAACCAAAAAAGCACTTCCCCCTACGAAAGGGTTCAGTGCTTCTAAGAAACTCAAGTTTATTTGTCACCAAAGGTTACTTCTGGTGTTGTAAGCTTATCAAAAAAATCAACGGATTTATCCTTGTCTGCAGATGCACGAAGTGCCATTGCTGAACGTGGATGCTCATCAAGTGTACCTGTGATCATATAAGGAATGATATAGCCCCACTCCTCTTTCTCACGCAAAGGAATCATCAGGCGTTCAATAATATCAAGCACAGGGCGCAAGGAGTAACGTGTATTCTTCAAATGAGTTACTAACAGCTCTGTAGGGCAATTTCCTGCAGCTCGTCCCATTCCATAACAAGAAGCATCCAGTAACTCTACACCATTCTCAGCAGCAATCAACGTGTTGGAGAACGCCAACTGAAGATTATTGTGAGTATGTACGCCTAGACGTTTGTTTGGCAGATGTGTCTTGAACTTCTCAACCAGATAATTCATGTCATTGTGATCCAAGCTGCCGTATGAATCTACAATATATACCACATCAACAACGCTCTCACGGATCATTTCAAAAGCTTCCAACAATTCATTCTCCATAACATTAGACAAAGCCATAATGTTGATCGTTGTCTCATAGCCTAGATCATGGAAAGTTTGTACCAATTGCAAGGCTTTCTCTACATCTTTGCTGTAGCATGCCACACGAATCAAATCCAGCATACTTTCGCTGCGGGGCAAAATATCATTCTCATCCACGCGGCCGATATCAACCAAAGCAGATAGCTTGGTGTGACCTTTTTGCGGAATCACTTTACGCAGGAAATCATCGTCCAGAAAACGCCATGGTCCGGCACCCTCTGCTCCTTTGAGCAATTTTGGTGAATTTTTATAACCGATTTCCATATAATCAACACCAGCTTCATTCAAGCCGGCATATAAGTTTTGTACAAATTCCACACTAAAATCCCAGTTGTTCACTAGGCCCCCATCTCGGATGGTGCAGTCAACAATCTTACATTGATTAGTCTTCATAATTATCTCCCTTCAACTATTGCAATCATTATAACCGCGAATATAGCTTTACTATGCAATTTATATCGTATAATCATACTTTAATGAAGAATAAAATGTAAAGGAATTTCATCTTCTTCTCTTTAATGCTATTACCACATCGTGTCAGCGACAATGATCACAGTAAATAAGCCCTAAAAATGCTACATTACAAGAAAATCATTGAGATTGATTATCAGTCTCTTTTGGAGGGATAAAAATGGCTTCTACCTCTTGCTCATTACTGCGACTACAACCGGGTTCGACCGGATATATTCATAAAATAGAAGGAATCAACCCCATCCTGCGTCGTCGTCTGGCTGATCTTGGAGTGTCCGAGGGTGTGAGCATTCGCCTGAAAGGAAAAGGACCTTTTTTAGGACCTATTACCTTGGAATGCAATGGACAACTGTTCGCCATCCGCCGGAAGGAAGCTTCATTGATTGAGGTGAACGTGTCTTGAGTTCAATAGCACTTGTAGGTAACCCCAATACAGGTAAAACCTCTCTCTTCAATACATTGACCTCCTCATACGAATATGTTGGTAACTGGTCAGGGGTAACGGTAGAAAAGAAGATCGGCAGCCTGAAGAACGGCGCTGGCAAGCTCATTGATTTGCCGGGCATCTATTCCTTGCACCCACTCTCACGTGATGAGGGAGTTGCTGCCCAGTATTTAATAGAAGAATCTCCTGAAGCCTTAATTAATATCGTGGATGCTTCACAGCTGGAACGAAATCTGCTGCTCACGCTTCAATTACTTGAGTATGGCAAACCTACCTTACTCGGACTGAATATGATTGACGTCGCCAATGCACGTGGAATTCGCATCAATCATGAAGTCTTACAATCACGACTGGGTATAACTGTCCTCCCGCTTGTTGCAAGAACGGGAAAAGGCTGCGCACAAGTCCTCAGTATTTTAGAGAAATCCTCTGCGATTCCCGCTGTAAAGTTCAAGTTGAACTATGGTGAGATTGTAGAGCATGCGATATCTTCTATAGAAAAGGAATTACTTCCTATCAAGGACTTACCCAATCACCGCTGGATTGCTCTACAGCTTATGGAGCAGAATCCGGTTATTCTTCATTTTCTAAAGACACGTATGGACACCTCTCGCCTGCTAAACATCTGTGAATCCTGTCAGAGTGAGCTACAGATCAAAAAGCTGGCCCTGACGCTCCCCCAATGGATTCGCTCACAGCGGATGGATTATATCCACTCCATTTGTGAGGTTGTACTTGATACAACAACGCAGAAGCCTCATAACTTAACAGAAAGATTAGATTCCATATTGACGCATCGTTTTCTAGGACTGCCCTTATTTATCTTCTTTATGTATGCTCTCTTTAAGACCACATTTGACTGGGTTGGCGGACCTCTATCAGATCTCCTCGATGGCCTGATCTCCGGACCGATTAGTGATGGAGCCAATTCCCTGCTACAGACGCTTGGAGCATCCAGCTTCACGCATGCCCTGATCGTCGATGGATTAATTAGCGGTGTAGGGGGCGTCCTCGTCTTTGTCCCGCAAATCTTCATTCTCTTCCTGATCATTTCCTTCTTGGAGGATTCAGGATACATGGCTCGGGTTTGCTTATTAATGGACAGCACGATGGAACGTATGGGACTAAACGGAAAAGCATTTATTCCATTCATCATTGGCTTCGGCTGCAATGTGCCTGCCATAATGGCGGCGCGCAGCATCGAACAGCCCAAAGACCGAATGCTGACCACCTTGCTAATGCCACTGATGTCCTGTTCTGCGAGACTGCCTGTTTACGCTTTATTCGCAGCAGTATTTTTCCCGGCGCAAGAGGCCGTAGCAGTTCTGTCCATGTATGTGATGGGTATTGTGTTTGCGCTGATTCTTTGTAAGGTATTCTCTAAATATTTATTCAAAAATGAATCCTCAGTTTTCATGATCGAGCTTCCACCTTATCGTATGCCGCAGATCAAGACCTTATCGCGCAGCACTTGGGAAAAGGGCAAAGGTTTCCTGCGAAAAGCTGGAACTATTATTCTTGCAGGCTCAGCAATTATTTGGTTTATGTCTTATGCGGGTCCTGGCGGGTTTGATGTGGACATGGATCACAGCTTCCTGGCTAAGTTTGGAGGTATGATCGCACCGCTACTGGCACCGCTTGGTTTCGGAACATGGCAGGCTGGCTCTACATTGGTTCCGGGCTTTTTGGCAAAAGAGGTCGTAGTCTCTACCATGAATATCATCTATCATGCACCAGATGCTGCTGGTTTAGAAAATCAAATTTCTCAAGTCTTCACACCATTGAGTTCGATCAGCTTTATGGCCTTTATCCTGCTATATATTCCTTGTTTGGCTACTGTAGGGGTGATCAAAAAAGAAACAGCATCTTGGAAATGGACCTTCTTCTCCATGGGGTATTCTCTCGTTCTGGCGTATATCGTATCTTTAATTATTTTTCAAGGCGGACGGTTATTAGGATGGTCGTAGACTTGTAAATTATAAGATTCTCATGATGAAAGTGGGGTACCATTATGATAAATGTTGTGATTGTCGCCTTAATTTTCGGTTATTCTGGCTGGACCATCTATCGACATGTGCAAAAGGGGAAGCAGGGCGCTTGTGCAGGCTGTGATAAAGGAAAAAGCTGCTCGGCAGCATCGATGGATTCCCCTCTTTCTTGTTGTTCAACACCGGTTAACAACAAGAAGTAAGCTTGTAAAACGAGCAATAAATAGAGATTTATCGTTTAGCCTCCTTAACTAACGGGTATGTTTGTTATAAGCAACTACAGACAATACCAAGGAGGTAATTCCTATGAATACCAAAAAGACATTATTTACAACAGTCGCATTGGGAGCAGTATATTTACTGAAGAATAAGGGAACTCGCGATAAAATTATGAACGGCATTCAATCCTACACTTCCCAATCGAAGGCAAAAAAATCCAGTGGTACTGTTTAAGCTTCTGCTCTTGGATTTCAATAAAGGGGTGTTCCCTAAACCAGACTCTGGTTTAGGGAACACCCCTTGTTGTTTAGAACGGACAGCTCCCCGGATGTTTAGATCTCGCTTTCGCTCAGCAGCCACTGAATGATAGAACGAACCATGACACCTGTTGCTCCCTTAGGATTAACTCCACGTTCTTTAGATACATATGCAGTGCCAGCAATGTCTAGATGAATCCATGGCAAGCCCTCAGCAAACTCACCTACAAATAATCCGCCTGTAGTAGCTCCACCATATCTTCCAGCAGTGTTACGGATATCGGCAACCTCGCTCTTTAGCATCTCACGAAATTCCGGGTATGCCGGAAGCGGCCAGACCTTTTCCCCTGAATAGCTTGAAGCGGCCAGAAATCGCTCCAGAAACGCTTCATCATTAGTCACAGCACCCGTTGCTATATCTCCCAAAGTGGACAACACAGCGCCTGTCAGCGTAGCTACATCGATAATACGTTTCGCTCCCCATTCCCTAGCATAAGTCAGAGCATCTCCCAGGACAATTCTGCCTTCAGCGTCGGTATTCAACACTTCTATCGTTCGTCCGCTCATGGAGGTAATAACATCTCCAGGCTTAAAAGCATTGGCCGATGGCATATTCTCCGCAGAAGGAATAACCATAACGACATTAATTCGTGGACGTAAGCGGCCAAGTGCCTCCATTACTCCGAGTACTGCCGCTGCCCCTCCCATATCACTAATCAGCTCTTCCATACCTGATGCTCTTTTTAAGGAGATCCCGCCGGTGTCAAAGGTAACTCCCTTCCCTACAAGCCCCACTACGTTATCCCAATTCCCTGTCCCCTGATAACGGATGACGATCATTCGTGGAGGGTTTACACTTCCTTTTCCGACGGCGAGCAATCCGCCCATTCCTTTTTGCTCAATTTCCCGTTCATCCAGCACCTCAGAAGGAAAGCCATATCGCTCAGCAACCTCTATAGCGGCCACAGCAAGGTCTGAGGGAGTCAATAGATTACCAGGCATGTTGGTCAAGCTCCGCGCCAAATTCGTGGCCTCACCGAAAGCTAGCCCCTTCTGAATGCCTTGAGTCCAATCCCGCCCGGCAGTACCCTCTAATTTCTCTTTTATAGTGAAAACAACTGCTGTTGGGCCTGTATAAAAAGACTGCACCTGCTTATAGGTAGCCCGACGATAGGAACCAAGCATTAGCCCCTCCGTCAGCGCATAAGCAATAGAAGTCACATCCTTCTCTACGGTAAGCTCCTGTAATTTTTCCGGCACTTCAAATACCAGCTTGAGCGCCTTCAAACGAAGTGCTGCACGGGCTGTCTGAGCCCCCATTTGCCTTAGATCCTCAGTCGTGAGAAGTTGGTCCCCCCTGCCAACCAAAATAACAACAGGACAACCAGATGAATTCTCAGCAGGTAGTACATAAGTCTGATTAAGCTTGCCTTTAAATAAACCTGCCTTTCCCAATAGGCGAATTCTGTCATCCCAGCCCTCGGAAAAGCCTCCATTTTCGACCTCAGACTCAGAAATAATAAGGATAAGGGCATCACCCTGCACATTGTTGGCAACACCACTGTTGTATTCTATATTCATTGTGATTCCCTCCATTTGTTTCCCCAAACCAACACCCATTGTAACATAAGCAAAGGCTGATCTCCGCATCTGTATTATCCGCAGGGATCAGCCTCTTATTACTTATTCTAATGGATTAATGGCAAAGAGATCACAAAATGAGTACCCTCGTTGACTCTGCTGCTAACAGAAATGCATCCGCCATGATTTTTGATGATGCGGTCACTTACGGAAAGACCCAATCCTGTACCATTCTCTTTGGTAGTAAAGAAAGGATTAAATAACCTGTCCAGTGTACGAATATCCATTCCTTTACCGTTGTCAGATATGAACATACGGACCTCAGAGCCTTCTCTGCGGGCACCAACCTCGATTTTCCCCATCGAATCATCTTCTCGATCCGCTACAGCCTCCATTGCATTTCTAATCATATTAAGCACAACTTGCTTCATCTGTTTGACATCGCCAGAAATCACCATGTCCTCTTGAAGAGGATGAAGATTGATCTGGCAGCCCTTCATTAAAGCTTCGCTCTCTGTAAGGAGAACAACCTCCTTGAGCAATGCGGACACGGGTATCATCCCCACCTGCGGAACTGACGGCTTAGAGGAGGACAGAAATTCATGGATAATATCGTTCGCACGATCGATCTCGGCCAATATAATCTTGGCATATTCCTCTTTCCCCAGTTGATGCAAGTATGGATGAAGCAGTTGAATAAATCCCCGGATCGCGGTCAACGGATTGCGGATTTCATGGGCAATAGATGCGGATAATTTGCCTAGCATAGCCAAGCTATCGTTCTGGTAAGCCGTTTGTTCGATTAACTTATAATCCGAGATTTCCTTGACAGTGAACAAATAACAGCCTTTCATTTGCTCTCCGCAGCATAAAGTAACCTTCCAGTAACGGCCATACTCGTCTAGAAACTCATAATTTGATTTTCCTTTGTATACCATCTCTCTGTAGCTCTGCAGTACTTGTTTTTTCTTGGAACGGCTCAGTCGAACATTAGACAGCAGATGGGAAAATGTGCAGCCCACAAGAGAGTGACGGGTAAGCTCAAGCATCCCGTACATTTGCTTATTTACAAAACTTATAACTCCCTCTTCATCAAAAAGCATGATTCCGCTGTCAATATTCTCTAGAACATCCTCGTATGTAGTATCCACAGGTCCAGTTTGATAGGTTCTTCCCGGTAATAGAAGACTTTCTTGATATTGGCTAATCACGATACGAAGTTCCCCCTTTTACTGCATTTGACGAAGACGCTTAAGCGACATCAAATTACTATGTATTTGAGTGTATGACGAAGCCGCCAGAACATTCGGTAATCGTTGCACTTTTTCCAACCGGTTCAATTATATTCCAATCATATCCAAGAGAACTAGACAACGCAATCGGAGAAACTGTCGAATGGTAAAAAAATTCATAAAATGATTCCAAAGACATATGAAACATCACATCAAATTATATTTATCGCTATTTATTCGCCTAAATGATTTAAAAAAATCTAAAAAGGATCACGAAAAACTAAAAAGGATTATAAAAAGCTAAAAAGCCCCCGCGATTGCGGAGGCTTACATGGAAAAATGGGGCATGCCCAAAAAATTAGTAATAAACTTATGCCTTTTGTTGCAGGCGTAGACGGCGCTGACTCATCACAGCTAACCTTTTTTTCAATTCCCGTTCCCACTTGGTATCCTCAATCTGTTTGGCTACAGCTAGCAGGTCAAGCGCCATATCGATTTGATTGCGTACAACGGCTAGAGGATCTTCACTCTCGACGTTAATGACGTTCTCGAATATTGCAGTTTCGTCTTCCATGACATAGTCCTGAAAGTCCACGTCGGTAACACCATCTCCATGTGCATATTCCGCTAAGATCTCATATTCATTCTCGACCTTGTAGTGAACCTCCACACGATGACATACCGGACAAAAAAGCAGGGGAACATTATGGACTTGCGTGCGATAATGTTTTAGGGTCCCCTTTGTTCCTACCATACTCGCTCCACAGCAAAAGCTCATATTTGTTCGCCCTCCTTAGAAATAACCCTTTGATTGTTTATTATTGTATTACATTACCCCAATGGAGATTCCTCCACTCGAGGACATAATATAACTTTTCGCGCCTATTTTCAAATCTATTTAGATATACAAGATCTTTTGGAGCAAAAAACCCCCTTACAGAAAATTTTCTGCAAGGAGGTAGAAATCAGAATATCAAGGATCACTATGATAACGGTCTAAAATTTACAGATTCTTATCTCCCGGCTTCCAGTTCATTGGGCATAAACCACCAGATTGCAAGGCTTGCAGAACACGAAGTGTTTCTTCCACGCTGCGGCCTACATCATTGTGGTTAACGACTTGATATTTCAATTCGCCTTCAGGATCGATTATGAACAAACCACGCAATGCGATACCTTCTTCTTCAATCAGAATGCCATAGTCTTTAGAGACTTGTTTCGTAATATCAGCTGCAAGCGGGAAATTCAAACGACCCAGGCCATTAGAATCCTTAGGGGTATTGATCCAAGCTTTGTGGCTGTGGATCGAATCGATGCTTGCGCCGAGAATCGCTGTATCAAGTGCTTCAAACTGTGCTGCTGCGTCACTCAGAGCTGTGATTTCAGTTGGACATACAAATGTGAAATCAAGCGGATAGAAGAAGAATACAAGCCATTTGCCACGATAATCAGACAAGCTTACTTTACCAAAATCCTTACCATCACCTGATACGGTTTCCATAGTAAAATCGGGAGCCGGTCTACCTACTAAACGTTCCGCCATTGCTAGAATCCTCCCTCTGATTATGTAAGAAAAAGTACCATTTGTATCTCTCAATATACTGAAATATATTGAAATTTGCAGAAATCGATAATATCTTGTCTACTAAACAAATGGTATCATCGCACAAAATCAAAGTCAAGATTAGATCAATTATTTATTTGTAATCATTATAAACTAATAATTAAGCTGTGCGGATTGCTGCAACAATCAGGTCGCCCATTTCAGTTGTACTGATCGCTTTGCTCTTATCCACGGCGATATCACTTGTACGGTGCCCTGCATCCAATACTGCAGCAACTGCAGCTTCGATTGCAGCAGCAGCATCCTCATAACCAAAGGTTAAGCGGAACATAAGGGCCAGCGACAAGATTGTTGCGATCGGGTTCGCAAGCCCTTGTCCGGCAATATCAGGAGCAGAGCCGTGAACGGGCTCGTAGAGACCATAGTTGCCGTCACCCATCGAAGCCGAAGCAAGCATACCGATAGAACCTGTCAGCATAGCAGCCTCGTCGCTCAGGATATCACCAAACATGTTCTCAGTAACGATAACGTCAAAGCTAGATGGACGGCGCAGCAGCTGCATTGCGCAGTTATCAACCAGTACATGCTCTACCTCTACCTCCGGATATTCTGGAGCGATCTTATTCACAACCTCACGCCACAAACGTGAAGTTTCAAGTACATTCGCTTTATCAACACTCGCCAGTTTATTGCGGCGCTTGCCGGCAATTTCAAAAGCTTGGCGGACAATTCGTTCTACTTCCATTACGTTATATACACAGGTGTCCACAGCTTCTTCACCATGTTCTCCTTGACGGCGCAATTTATCTCCGAAATAAATCCCGCCAGTCAGTTCGCGAACTACCATAAGATCTGTGCCTTCCAGGACTTCAGGCTTCAAAGTCGAAGCATCCTTAAGACAGTCAAATACGACAGCTGGACGCAGGTTGGAGAACAACCCCAGTGCTTTGCGAATTCCGAGCAGTCCGGTTTCAGGACGAAGTTCCTTTGGATTATTATCCCATTTCGGTCCACCAACAGCACCCAATAACACAGCATCTGCGCTACGACAGATTTCAAGTGTATCTTCCGGCAGCGGAGTGCCCTTCTCGTCTATAGCGATACCGCCAAATAATGCATGCTCTGTTTCAAAGGCATAACCGAATACTTCTTCTGTTACTTTCAATACTTTTTCCGCTTCTGCTACAACTTCTGGTCCAATACCGTCCCCTGCGATAACGGCGATTTTTTTAACTTCACTCATCTCAGTCACTCCTCAAGTTTTCTGCTCTAACAGACATAGTTCTTCTTTATATTGTTGTATCATACCCAGTCGTAAAGGACAAAGATATAGATTCTATTGAGCTGATAGGTATAGCCTATAAACAGTGAGAATCAGACTACTACCGTGAATGCTGAGCATATTTGCTCTTAGTTCTGAAGATGTTTACAATTACTATGAAGTCATCTATCAAAGGAGTGAATGCGAAGTGCATTATACAAAGCTTGGCAAATCCGGCATGAAGGTCAGTCGCCTATGTCTAGGAACGATGAATTTTGGCCCACAGACGGATGAAAAAGAAGCCTTCCGCATCATGGACGCTGCACTGGATGCAGGTGTTAATTTTTTTGATACCGCTAACATTTACGGCTGGGGCGAAAATTCTGGCCTGACTGAAACCATTATCGGACGCTGGTTTAAACAAGGCGGCGGGCGGCGGGAAAAGGTTGTACTAGCCACCAAAGTTTATGGAGCCATGAATGATAAGCTTGATGGTCCTAATGATGAAGAAGGATTATCCTCATATATCATTCGCCGCCATCTTGAAGGGTCCCTGCAGCGTCTTCAGACCGATCATATTGAATTGTACCAGATGCATCATATAGACCGCAGTACGTCCTGGGAAGAGCTCTGGGGGGCTTTCGAGCTGGCTGTGAATCAAGGCAAGATTGGTTATGTCGGTTCCAGTAACTTCGCAGGCTGGGATATCGCCGTAGCTCAACAAGAAGCTAAGGCTCGTGGTTTTCTTGGACTAGTCTCAGAGCAGCATAAATACAGTCTGACCTGTCGGCTTCCTGAACTTGAAGTTTTGCCAGCCGCTCGCCATCTGGGGCTAGGTATTATTCCTTGGAGTCCACTCGATGGAGGTCTTCTCGGAAGAAATGCACTCAAAAAAATAGAGGGCAGCCGAAGTGGCGGAAATGCAGATCGTGTAGAGCAGCACAAGTGCCAGCTTGAGGCTTTTGCCAGCTTATGTATGGAGCTAGGAGAACCACAGGATAATGTCGCTCTTGCTTGGCTACTGGCTAATCCTGCTGTAACAGCTCCTATTATCGGCCCCCGCACACTGGAGCAATTCGAGAGTGCGCTGCGCAGTCTTGAGATTGTACTAGATGAAGCTGTGCTTAAACGACTAGATGAAATATTCCCTGGACCCGGCGGTGAAGCCCCTAAAGCCTATGCTTGGTAGGTAAGTTCTATCATAAAAGGAGCTGAGGCCTCAGCAGAATCCATTCGCTGAAGCCTCAGCTCCCTTTTACTCATACTTATTCAGCTGTGTCCACGGTCACACTTCCATTACTCGTGCTTAAATCCACAGTATACGTGGCTTTACCAAGCACAGCGGTACCATAGCTATCGCCGTCCCGATCCCAGGGTACATTCCCCTTCAGCGAGCCATTACTTGTATCTGCAATAATCTTCGCATCCGACACGGCCGGTAAGCCCACTATAATCTTTCCGTTACTGGATGTACATTTCCAGTTTCCGGTCACTGCTGAGTTTATTGTAATTTTGCCATTGCTGCTCTTGGCTGACAACGCCCCATCAATGTTATCCAATACTATGGCTCCATTAGAGCTCACAAGTTCAACTTCACCTTGGATATTCTGTACGGATAGTGACCCATTGCTGGTATGTGCATCCACTTCGCCGACAATATCATGAATATTTAATGCACCATTACTTGTCTCAACCTCTATACCTGACTTAAGATTCCAGGCTTCTATAGAGCCATCACTTGTCTCAACCTCAACAGCAAGGTTATTGGGTGCACTTATATTTAAATAAGGACTTTTGGTATTGAATCCAAACTGAATGTTAGAGAACCAATTATGATCGGTATCAAGCTCCATAATCAGTGTATCTCCTTCAGTACTAACCTTCCATTTCTTTTCTAATGCACTTTCAGCATCACTTTGCGATTTTCCAGGCAGCAGTAAACTTCCCTCATAATCCAAAGAGCTTCCAGCTACACCCTCAACCTTTACTTTTCCACTTGGAAGTACGATTTTGAGCGTCGTAATATTCTCTTTCACTTCCACATTCCCACTAAGCGGAGTTAGATGTGTATTACCGATCAGATTGCTGAGTGAACCTCCGGCCATTACTGTCTGAGCACCACTTGCTCCGATCAGCACAATAATTAACAGGATGGCCCAGCCGCTTACACGGCTTTTGACATCGGATTTGATAAAAAGTCTAATCAACATCTCAAGTCCGAATAAGACCAACAACGCCGGCCATAAAAAACCAAGCACCTCATAGCTGATCATATCATACTGAGCCATCACGATAATGACACCAAGGGCAATGCAGCCCAAGGCTGCTGTGAAACTTCCTATTTTCCATCTCCCCATAGTTAAATCCCCGTTTCTTATGCTCTCGTATTGTTCCTTAACATCTTCAGTCCGTACGCAATCAGACCCACTGATAATAAGATCGTGCCGATGTTGATCTCAGTCAGCATATCCCAAAGGGTAGGGAAAGCTGTGATTACCAACATAAGGAACCCAGCAACAACACAGCCGATTCCCACCCAAGCTGGATTGATCTCTTCATGTGGATATCCAGGCATAGAGGACATACCCATGGTCCAAGGGGCTCCGAAGCTGTCTGGATGAAACATCATTCGTTCGTGTTCAGCAGCCGTTATTTTCATCCAAGCCGCCTTCTGCAGGGCATCAAACAACTGATAAAACCACAGCGCCGCCAGGGCAAACGGGAAGATCAAGGGCTCGGACGGAATAAACATTATACATAAGGAGGCCCCGATCATAAACTGTAAACCCTGCTTTTTAAAGCCTAAGTACAAATGACCTACTCCAGGTATCATAGCCAGCATAAAAGTGAGCCAACGTCTCTTCTTAATCATAATACATCCTCCTAAAATTTGGGTAGCAAAACTTTAGCCAATTTAAACATCTATTGATGATCAATTATTTTATTACTATCTCCCAAAGCCACCAAACCACTGGGTTACTGAATTCGACATATGGCCGTTTATTTCGGTAATGCCATAGGCTAAATTCTCAAATACCCCAAACTGCAACAATAACAAACTGAGGCAAGCAGCCACTCCATAATGAATCCATGAGGTTTTTGGGGCAGAACGACGTCTTACATTGGTTGCCTTAGTCGCTCGTGATCTGCGCCCTGTTTCGAGCTGCTCAATATGTGTCATAACATCTGCTGCGAGATCCGGGAAGTCCATCTGCGCCTGCAACTGTTCTCTGTCAGCATCCATTTCCGACCACAGCTCCGACATTGCTTTGGCTTCCTCCAGCCACTCTGCGCAATCAGGACATGACTCTATGTGCAATCGGATACTCAGCTCCATCTCTGGAGACAGTAGGCCGTCTATATAATGTGGCATCCATTCCTTCACTATTGCACAATTCATCGCCATTCCTCCCTTTGTTTACGCATCATCTGTCTGGCTCGATAAAGCTGCGATTCGATTGTTTTCACGGAAACTCCCTTTTGCTCTGCAATCTCTTGATAGGAATTGCGCTGAAAATAGTACAGCTGGACGACCGACCGGTACGGTTCCGCCAGACTGTTCACATTCTCTCCTAATTCAGCTGATGTTTCCTGCTCAAGTACCTCATGCTCCGGAGTTTGAGACGTTACCCAATCATTTTCTGTGTAATCAGCTGCACTTCGGTACTTCCACTCCCTATCGTTGGCCCGTTTCCAGTCCAGACAGGTTCGGTAGGCAATCCGATACAGCCATGTCGAGAAGGAGGATTGTCCTCTGAAAGAGGGGAGCGCTTTATATGCTTTTATAAAAACCTCCTGGGCCATATCTTTGGCCGATTCGGCTTCTCCTGTGATTTTGACACATACTCTGTATACCATGCCTTGGTAACGTGTCACCAAATGCCCAAAGGCTTGATGTTGACCGTTCAGCACAGCAGCAATCCATTCTGCCTCTTCCAGCTTTCTCCCCTCCTTCACCTTCATAACGTTAGACGCCAACCAATCGTTCTCCCCTGCAACCTATACATAAATTTTTTTGGTTTTTTTGAAATAGGCTGAAGAGAGGAATATATAGTTTGTTGTCGAATAATGTTTAACTACTATGACTAAAAGAAAACTCTTCTTAATTATCGCATTGTTTCTTATTATACTCACTGGATTCCGTATCCTATGGGTAAAGATTTCTCCGCACACCACACAACCACCACTGATCAATGGTGTGTTGGATTTACGGGATAAACAATGGAATCAGGACAAACTCCTTATTTTAAATGGGCAGTGGGAGTTCTATCCGGGTATGCTGCTTCCTTCATTCAACGAACAATCTGTAAATGCTGCTCCTGCAAAATATATACAAGTCCCGGGGAACTGGAAAGATGCCCTTAGCGATAGCGATAAATCTGCTTATGGCTACGGCTCCTATCGGCTACGTGTCCTAACAGATAATCATAAGAAGCAATCCTATAGTCTTCTAATTTCCGGAGCTCGGTCCTCTTCAGAAGTGTATATCAACGGTGAACGGCTGGACAGCTCTGGCACTCCTGCTGAGAGTAAAGAACACTATATTCCGTACATACTGCCTTATTCAGTATCCTTTACAACCGATAAAAGTGAACTTGAAATTGTGATCCATGTAGCCAACTATTCCTTTTCCCAAACGGGAGGAATTTCTAAAACGATTGTATTTGGCAGCGAAAAAGCTTTAACACAGGAAAGACTGCTCTCTATTAGCCTACAGTTGCTATTATGTGTTGTTCTAATACTGCACGCTGTATATGCTGTTATTTTATATATAATTGGGCTGCGGCAAAAGATGTTGATCTATTTTTTTCTACTGGTAATATCCGCTATAACTACCGTACTCATAGATGATGACAGGCTTCTATTGCACGTATTTCCCTTGAACTATCAATGGAATTTCAAACTATTTTACATCTCTTATATTGCTGTATTTATTTTTATCCTGCAGACAAGCAAACATCTTTTGTTCACGGATTTAAAAATAAAAAGTATTCGTATCCTAACCATCCTGTCCGTAGTAGACATCCTGTTCATATTATTTGGACCCGTTGTTCACTATTATGAATTTCACACACTGATTTTCGGCATAAATTTATTAGTTTTAGCATTAGGTGTCGTAATTCTTTTTCTGAGATCTATTGTTAAAAATTACGAAGGCTCTATTTTCCTGTTGTTATCTATGTTTGCCATCGTTAACAGCACACTTTGGGGAATGTTCAAGAATTATAACTGGGTTAACGTTACCTATTATCCTTTTGATCTAATTATCGCCTTTTTGTGCTTTGCGACTTTTGGATTTAAGCGATATCACTGGAATACTAAGGAGACAGAAAAACTGGCGCACAGCCTGCAGAGAAGTGTTACACAAAAGGATGCTTTTTTGGCTAACACCTCACATGAATTAAAAAATCCGCTGTACAGTATCATTAACATTGCCGAAACTGTCCTGGGCAGCGAGCGTGACACTGTAACGCATCAAAATGCTGAGAATTTAAAACTGCTCATTACCGTTGGAAGACGTATGTCTCTTCTGGTAGACGATCTGCTGGATCAATCCCAGCTCCGTGAAAGCAATATACAATTGCAGCTCAGAGAACTTAAGATCCAATCCTTCGCAGTGGGTGTGCTTGATATGCTCAAATTCTTAACGGAAGGGAAATCTTTATCCTTAGTCTCAGAAATACCAGATTCATTCCCTTCTATTGTGGCTGATGAAAAAAGACTCATTCAGATCTTGTTCAATCTGCTTCAAAATGCTGTTAAATATACGACTGTAGGCACGATAAGAATCCATGCAGATATTCATAAAAAATCGGCGCAGATTCATATTACGGATACGGGTCTTGGCATGAACGAGGAGACGTTGCTCAGAGCTTTCCAGCCCTATGAACAGGGCGATTCCAGCATGAACGAAGTTAGCGGTGGCATCGGGCTTGGATTAAGCACCAGCAAGCAGTTAGTTGAACTTCACGGCGGGAAAATAAGTGTAGTCTCCACACTTGGAGAAGGTACTACCTTTACATTCACAATGCCATTATACGATTCAACCAGCCGGGTATTGAGTTCAGAACTGCCCTCTATGACTGAATTCTCAGACACGCCATCTATGATCACTTTATCCAAATTAACCGCACCGGGTATCGTTTCATCAGCCCATGGAAGGAGACCAAAGCTTCTGGCTGTAGATGATGATCCGGTTAATCTAAAAATACTTACCAACGTACTTTCCATCAAGGACTATGAAATCGTTACGGTGACCAGCGGAAACGATGCTTTACTATTGCTGGATACCGTTCAGTGGGATTTAATTATTACAGATGTAATGATGCCACAAATGTCCGGGTATGAGCTGGCGCATAGAATTCGTGAACGTTACACCATTGCTGAGCTTCCCATTCTGCTTCTGACGGCACGAGGCCAAGCGGAAGATATTTATACCGGTTTTATTTCAGGTGCAAATGACTATGTAATGAAGCCTATGAATGCAATAGAGCTGAAGGCCCGTGTACGCTCCTTAACAGATCTAAAACAGTCCGTAAACGAACGGCTTCGTGTGGAAGCTGCCTATCTTCAAGCGCAAATACAACCACATTTCTTGTTCAACACATTAAATTCAATATCCGCGCTGGCTTCTTTTGATATTAATAGAATGAGTCACCTTGTGGATGCCTTCAGCTCTTATTTGCGTTTAAGCTTCAATTTCCTGAATGCTGAGCCTATGATACCGATTGAACGAGAGCTTGAGCTTGTTCATGCCTACCTCTACATAGAGAAGGAGCGCTTTGAAGATAGGATGACCATTCTTTGGGATTATGAGGAAAGCTTGCATTTTCAGCTGCCGCCTCTGACTATACAGCCACTGGTTGAAAATGCTGTCCGGCATGGTATTTTGAGTCGCTCCCAAGGAGGAACGGTGTCCATAACCATCAAGGAACAAGCTGGCGATATTGAAATCACGATATCAGACAATGGCCAAGGCATGAAAAACGAACAACTCCAGCAGTTGCTCAGCAATCCGTCTAATGATGCAAGAGGAATCGGATTTTTAAATACACATAAACGGCTGCTGCGGGTCTACGGAAAAGGGCTGCAGATTACAAGCTCCGAAGGGAAAGGAACTTCTGTGAGTTTTATTATTCCTTCTGACAAAAAAAATCCGCTTCGAAAACTTTCTGATTAACAGACAAACTATTGTGAACCGAAATATCAAGTAAGGATTCGACGTATTTTGGCTAAAATACTATATCTGAGTGGTGATTAATAATGATTCAGGCAATATTAGTTGACGATGAACGGCTTGCCCTTGTGAAATTAGAGTTTATGTTAAAAAAAATACCATCTTTACATATAGCCGCTTCCTATACGGACCCCTCACAGGCCATTCAAGAGGCTCCGTCTTATCATCCTGACGTTATTTTTATTGATATTGAAATGCCTGAAATTAATGGTCTTCAAGCTGCGGAGATGCTCCAAGAGGCCTGTCCAAATGCAAATATTATCTTCGTCACCGCGTATAACCATTATGCTGTGGAAGCTTTTGAGATTAATGCGCTCGATTATATTTTGAAGCCTGTGCGAAATGACCGACTATTGAAAGCTGTCCAGCGGTTAGAAGAAAGATTAGCACTTGCACCAAAACTCATAATTGCAAAAGAAGAGGTAACCATTCGTTGTCTTCAATCGCTTCGTTTTGAACGAGGCGGACAATCTCTGAATAATCTGCGTTGGAGAACCTCTAAGGCCCAAGAGTTATTTGCCTTTTTGCTCCATAATCGCAACCGCTTCGTAAGTAAAGACATGCTGATTGAACTGCTGTGGCCAGACTTCAATCTGAAAAAGGCCTCTACCCATCTCTATACAACAATTTATCAAGTCCGGCAATGCTTAAAGCAGAATGAAGTCGACCTGCATATCAGCAACCTTAGCGGGGGGGAAGGCTATACCCTTGAAACCGGATCAATGTTGATTGATGTAGATAAGTGGGAACAGGGTATCCTGGCTCTGGAAACCATCAGTGAAGTTAATTGTGCGGAGCATCAAGTTTTATTCGAGCTTTATTCTGGAGATTACTTTGACGATTATGATTATTTATGGGCTGAAAGTGAGCGGCAACGCCTTCGTACCATTTGGCTGCACCATGCAATGGGCATAGCCCAATTTTATATAGAAAGCAACAGAATTGCCGAGGCCGTTACTGTCTATCAACGAGTAGTGCAGCTACAGCCTTATTTTGAACAAGGGCATTTAGGATTAATGAAGGTCTACGACAGCATTGGAGAACGTTCCGCTGTGGAAGAGCAGTACAAGCTGCTCAAGGATTTGTTCCAGCAGGAGCTTAACATTAATCTTCCAGCCAGCGTTGAGCAATGGTACGAGCAATGGGAACAGCTTAACCATAGAGTGCGATGAGCTAAATAACCTATCAAGACATAATAAAGACACCCGGATAAAACCGGGTGTCTTTATTATTACCTTCCTAGTTATTACGTTTGAATCGTCTTGTTAATACAAACCCTAAAAGCACCAGACTTCCACCAGCCAAGTAGATCGGAAACGCGCTGTCTTCTCCTGTTTTCGGAAGCTGAGTCGGTTTATTGCTGTTATTTCCTGGCTCAGTAACTGTACCCTTTGGTACTTCCTCCACATCAATCTCTATGAGGATTTCTTCTTCATTTCCATTCTCATCTGTAACAATAATGGTGAACTTATCTTTACCAATATAGCCCGGATCAGGTGTGTAGACCCATTTGCCATCCTTAGTAATAGTCACTTTACCATGTCCCGGCTCATCTCCCAAGCTTGGCACTCCCCCAAGTGGAATTTCACCTTCAATAGGAACATCTTCATTGGTAATCTCTTTCTGCACAGGTGGAGTTACCTGCGGAACAACAGGCGTACTAGTTGCCACAGGCTGGCTTGGAGTAGCTGTTGGCGTAACCGTTGGTGTTGCCGTCGACACTGGCGTTACCATCGGTGTTGGCGATGGTGTTGCCACCACAACTGGTGTTGCTGTTGGTGTAGAAGTAACGACTACTTCCGGTGTCGGTGATGGTGTCCAGATAGGACCTGTCGGTTCCTCTGGCGTCGACGTTGGTGTTGCTGTTGGCGTCGACGTTGGTGTTGCTGTTGGTGTCGATGTTGGTGTTGGCGTCGACGTTGGTGTTGCTGTCGGCGTCGACGTTGGTGTTGCTGTCGGCGTCGACGTTGGTGTTGCTGTCGGCGTCGACGTTGGCGTTGCTGTCGGTGTCGACGTTGGCGTTGCTGTCGGCGTCGACGTTGGTGTTGCAGTTGGCGCTGGCGTTGCTGTTGGCGCTGGCGTTGGTGTTACCGTTGGTGCTGGCGTTGGTGTTACCGTTGGTGCTGGCGTTACGGTCGGTATAGGCGTTGCTGTTGGTGTCGGAACTTTGTTTTTTACCTCAAGGCTTATCCCTGTCGTCGAAGAAATAGTCACTTCATGTGGTGTTTGATCAAGAACATAACCAGCAGGCGCTGTTTTCTCAATTAATACATATTTCCCACCTGTCAGTTTGGTAAATTCAAGTATCCCGTTTGTATCCGTAGTGCCTTCCTTAATCCAGATCTTATCGGCATCAACTACCCGATACAGATCAAAAACGGCCCCACTTAACACCTTACTCGTATTCCCGTCTTCTACTTTGGTAATCGTCAACGGTCCTCTTACGCCGCTTCCTGTGCCGGAGCCGCTAGAGAGCTTAACGATAATTTCCTCGGTGCTTACACCTGGAACTACCTTGATGTTTTTACCATCGAAACTAACCTGATTGGTTACCTTATCATTGTTTTGTGCTGTGATCAGGGAGTCATATTTCAAAATATAAGCTTCGGAAATATCCTTCAGGAAACTAAGCTTAAAGCTTTCTTTTCCGTCATTATCCGTAGTGATTTCCAGCTTATAATCTGTACCACTCACCAATTCTTGGTTGGTCGATGTTACATCCCCATTGCTTGCAACTTTCGTTTTGTAGACATGGAATGTATTGGACAGCAGGATTTGATTATCGCTTGGAATATCCGTAATTACCGCTTCTTTTACAAAAGATTGGTTACGGTTGATGTAAACCGTCCAATGTATTTTATTGCCATCCTGCGCACCTTCTTTGTTAACGTATTCCCCGCCCTGAGGGATATTAACAGAAGCTTGCAGTTTAGCGGACTCTACTTTCGCACCGTCATATAACGTAGCTGTATTTTTAATTTCATTTGAATCAATCGCTTGATCCGCGAACGTTGTTTTGAAAGTGACGTAGAACGCATAATTAATCGTTTTATTAAATGTCACCTTCAGCTCACTGCCATCCAGCTCCACTTTATAGTCCGCGGAATTCACACTAGCTTGAGGAGAAGGATTTCCATCCTTTCCATACTCCCATTTATTCACTTTCACAGAATCCATATTTACAACTTGGCCAGCTGAAATGGTATCAACCAGTTGAGCTTGGTTTAACGTTTTCTGATTATAATTAGCCCCAATGTTCCAAGTGATTTCCTTAGTTACAGCATTGTAGGAACCACTCTTCTTCCCATTGTTTTTAACCTCATCTCTTGGATTAAAGGTTACGGTCGCTTCTTTATGCTTAGACTCCTGCACCCCATTAACCGTTTCTTTCCAATCGAGTGCACCTGTATTAGTGAATTGAGTTTTGCCCGGAGCCAGCCAATCATAGTTAAAGCTTGTTGTATAAGTAATTGTGTAAGGCTCATTTATCGGCGCATTAAAAGTAATCACAAATCCATCGTTTACTGCAACCGGATCATGCGCATTGTAAACAACACTATGGACGGTAGCAGTTCCACCTTTAGTTGGTTGAACCTTTAATGTACCCGGGACAAGCTTTAATCCAGCATTGCCAAAAGTATCTGTCACCACTAGATTTTCCATAGTCTTGCTGTCATCGTTAATTTGGATAGTCCAATCGAGGGTCTTAGTCGCATAATTAACGTTACTATAATTTTTATGGAGAATTTGCTGCTTGATATCACTGTAACCCGTTTCTGTTTTTCCATCATAAGTAATCTTGTTCGTAATCTGACCATCAACAAATACTCTGCCGTTTGCCTTTGTCTGATATTCAATACGGTAGGCAGAATTTATATCATTGTTAAATTTCAGATCAAAACCATTTAATCCCGTTGCAGTTGTTGGAGTTATTGTATATTCGCTTGAAGCGATTTCCGCGCCTTTAACCCCGTTGCCATTACTGTCGATCGTTACAGGATAAACTTTAACCGAGTTGAGAATTAGATCTTGAGTGTTATTGAATGTATCCTTCAAAATAGCATTTGCCGCTAAAATTGTTTTTTCATTGTAATTGAAATTAACAGCCCAGGAAATCACCTGATTCGCTGCATCGTAATTGGTGGACTCTTTCGATAGTGGTTTGCCACGTCCTACTGTAACTGTAGTGCTAGCCTTTTTAGAAAATCCGTTATCTCCTGTTAAGACTGCCTCATTCAAAAAGGTTTTCGCATCTACACCAGTACCAGTAATATCCGTAGAGAAGCCAATCCGGTAAGCTTTAGTAAGCGGGTTATCCGCAAATTTCAGCTTTAACTCTCCCAAAGTGGATCCTGTCACATCATACTTGCTGCTGTCCACTAGATTGCCAAGACTCACAGTCCCATCGACCTTCACATCAAGCTCATAAACAGCAATAGATACCGTATTCAGTGATAATCCCGCAGGGAGTGTGTCTGTGACCACTGCATTTTTTACGCTTTCCAGTGCCTTATTCACATCAACCGTCCAAGCGATGCTTGTTGGGTTATAATACTGCGGCTTAGGCGAACCGTCTTTTTCTATAGTAGAGCTAACCTTCGGCTTAAAATTAAGCTCAATGGTCTGAGTACCGCCTTGTATCGGGAAAATCAGGGTTTGCTTCGTGGAGCCTGTAATTTTCTTGGAGCTCAAAAGCGACCTAACGGAGAAAGTCCCTCCCACTTTATCGTGGGTTTCGATATAAGCATTAAATGTAAATATAACGCGGTTAGTATTTTTGTCGACTGTATAAGTCCCTACAGGCTCATCGTCAAAAATAAGATCACCATTCAGATCGTTATAAAGTTCAAACTGTGTTGGAAGATCAAAGGTATAGGTGGACCCATCCTTATATCCATGCCCATCTGGAAGTGACCATGTATAGTTCAATTCCGAATAGGAATCAAGTTCATATACACTTTCTGTAACCGTATTTGTGTATTTATCATCGGTGTATACAGCAAGCGTAACACTAGTAATGAGGTCATCTCCAATTACAGTACCGTTGCCACTCGCATATGCCTGCGAATTGACTCCAAAGCCAAAGCTGTAAGCCCATTGCGTCACAAGCAAGAATACTACGAGCAATGCGCTAATTTTCTTTTTTGATAACATTATTAAAAATGCCTCCTTTGTCACTCCGTTTATCGTGCTTTTCCTAAGCTTTATCCTTTGAATCCCGTACTCTACTCCCCCGCATTAACCTCCTTGACGCTTTCTCATGATATAAATTTGCAACCTAACAACTATTGTAAATAGTCCATCTATACATAATCTGAACAGCGTCCTATTACAGTCTTGGAGATCTTTTTATTGCAAAAAAAAACAGGGATATGCGCAATAACTCGCATATCCCTGTCGTATTTACTACTTAATGGAAAATAAAAATAACATTGTACATCTTATAGACTAGCGTGATCACGTTTGGTGTAAGTCTTACGCTTCTCCAGAAGCTTGTTCAGCGCATCAATATAAGCGCGGGCACTTGCTTCTAGAATATCGGTGCTAAGTCCACGGCCTTGTGCAGCTACTTCTCCCTGCGAAAGCACCACATGAACCTCACCCTGCGCATCTTTACCACGGGAGACCGATTTAATCGAATAATCTCCAAGGGTAACTTCCTCATTCGTGGCTTTATCAATAGCATTGTAGATGGCATCTACTGAACCATTACCTTCGGCCTCAGCTACAATCGGCTGGTCTTCCGGACCCGCAATAATAACCTTGGCGGTTGGAACAGCTTCATTACCATAAGTAACGAACATCGTTTGCAGCTTAAAGACTTCTGGCGTATCAATTAATTTCTCTTCAATCAAAGCCAAAATGTCTTCATCTGATACTTCTTTTTTCTTATCTGCCAAATCCTTAAATCTAGAAAAAGCGGTGTTCAGCTCTTCTTCGGACAAATCATACCCAAGATCACTCAACTTATCGCGGAAAGCGTGCCGTCCAGAGTGTTTGCCGAGTACCAGCTTGCTCTCTTTAAGTCCAATAGTCTCCGGTGTCATGATCTCGTAGGTAGTTTTCTCTTTTAGCATCCCGTCCTGGTGAATACCCGATTCATGAGCAAATGCGTTAGCTCCTACAATCGCTTTATTCCCTGGAACCACCATACCTGTAAGCTTGCTGACCAGACGGCTTGTGCGAGAGATCTCAGATAACGTAAGCGATGTTTTTGCACCAAAAAATTCAGCCCGTGTCTCAAGCGCTAGCGCAACTTCTTCAATCGCTGTGTTCCCGGCACGTTCACCGATACCGTTGATCGTTCCTTCGATCTGATCTGCACCATTCTGAATCGCAGCCAGCGTATTTGCTGTAGCCATACCAAGATCGTTATGACAATGGGCACTAAGCTGTACGCGTTCAATATCAGGCACATTCTCTTTTAGATATTTAAAGATAGCTCCGTACTCCGAAGGATTCAAATAACCTACAGTATCCGGGATATTAACAACATTAGCGCCTTCCCGGATAGCCATGCCGACCATTTCAGCCATGAAATCATACTCTGTACGTCCCGCGTCTTCTAATGAAAACTCGAGCTTAGGGAAATATTTTTTAGCGTATCGGATAGCAGACTGTGCAGTTTCCAGCACCTGAGCCTTATCCATCCGTAGCTTATGCTGGCGGTGAATAGGAGATGTAGCCAGAAAAATATGAATACAAGGGTCCTGCGCTCCCTGTAGTGCTTCTTTTACAGCATCAATATCTGTCTCTCTAGAACGAGAAAGGCCGATTACCGTGACGTTCTTCACAGCTCTTGCCACCGCATTAACAGAAGCTAGATCACCTGGAGAAGCTGCAGGAAAACCCGCTTCCATGCGATCAATTCCCAGCTTCTCTAACTGATAAGCGATCTCCACTTTCTCACGCGTGTTGAGGTTCACACCTGGTGACTGCTCTCCATCTCGTAGTGTCGTATCGAACACATAAATTTTCCGCATGCTAAGCACCTCCCAAAAATTGTGCTGAAACTCTCAAATGCGGCTCGCAAAGTCACGGCCGCATTTGAAGGTAATACTATTTAATCATAAGTATGATTATGATTATTTCTTAATCCAGTGCATCATTTCACGCAATTGGCTACCTACAACTTCTACTGGGTGAGCAGCTTCGTTGCGGCGAGTAGCGGTAAGGAAAGCACGTCCGGATTGGTTCTCAAGGATAAAGTCACGAGCGAATTTACCTTCTTGAATATCTGTCAGAACAGCTTTCATAGCTTTTTTAGTATCTTCAGTTACAATGCGCGGTCCAGTTACATAGTCACCGTACTCAGCAGTGTTACTGATGGAATCGCGCATGCTGGACAATCCGCCTTCGTATACCATGTCAACGATCAGCTTCAATTCGTGCAGACATTCGAAGTAAGCCATCTCAGGAGCATATCCTGCTTCTGTCAATGTTTCGAAGCCAGCTTTGATCAGTGCGGATACACCACCGCAAAGTACAGCTTGTTCACCGAACAAGTCAGTTTCGGTTTCTTCACGGAAGGAAGTTTCGATAACCCCTGCGCGTGTACAGCCGATACCTTTTGCATAAGCAAGACCGATTTCTTTAGCTTTTCCAGTTGCATCTTGTTCGATAGCAATCAAGCCAGGAACGCCAAAGCCTTCAACATAAGTACGACGAACCATGTGACCTGGAGATTTTGGTGCTACAAGCAGCACGTCTGCATCTTTAGGAGCAACGATTTGTCCAAAGTGTACGTTAAAGCCGTGGGAGAACATCAAAGCTGCGCCTTTTTTAAGGTTTGGTTCTACTTCATTTTTATATACCGAAGCCTGTGTTTCATCTGGCATTAGGATTTGCACAACATCTGCACGGGATACTGCTTCAGCTACTGGCAATACTTCAAAACCGTCATTTTTCGCAGTTTCAAAAGATTTACCTTCACGAAGACCGATGACAACTTGAAGACCACTGTCACGCAGGTTTTGTGCTTGGGCATGTCCTTGGCTACCGTACCCGATTACCGCAATTGTCTTTCCTTTTAATACACTAAGTTCTGCATCCTGTTCATAGTACGTTGTAACTGCCATTGTCAATATCCTCCTTTAATTTGAGACCCATCATAAAGAGCGGGTGCTTCAAGAGAACTGGAATCATAGAAGATCTAGCTGCTCCTCAAGCTCCCGCTCTTTAGCGGGAAGTTCATTCATATCATATCAGATTAATGCAATCAAGCAGTAATCCGTTAAAGTCGCAAAATAAAATATTTAAGAGTTACCGCGTACCATAGCCGTAATACCCGTGCGAGACAGTTCTCTGATTCCATAAGGTTTCAAAAGCTCGATCATCGCATCAATCTTCACTGTATCTCCAACTACCTGTACTAACAATGTAGTGCTACCAATATCAACAACTGAAGCCCGGAAGGTTTCTACAACGCCCATAATTTCCGGACGCTCACTTGGATCAGCATTCACTTTAATCAGAGCCAGCTCACGAGCAACCATGGGCTTAGATCCAAGATCAACGACTTTAATTACATCAATTAACTTGTAGAGCTGCTTCTCGATTTGTTCAAGCGTATGCTGGTCTCCAAGAGTAACGATAACCATCCGGGACAATCCAACCTCTTCAGACTGGCCAACCGTTATACTCTCAATATTAAATCCGCGGCGACCGAACAAACCCGACACCCGTTGAAGCACACCCGGCTGGTCATTTACGAGTACAGAAATCGTATGTCTTGTCACTGTTATTCATCCCCCATCAGCATATGATCGATGGTTGAACCTTGAGTTACCATCGGGTAGACATTCTCGTCTTTTGGAACAACGAATTCTACCAATACTGGACCCGGTGTTTCCAGTGCTTTCTGCCATGCATCACGTGCTTCTTCCTTATTCGTCGCCCGTAGACCTTTTACACCATAGGCCTCAGCCAGCTTAACGAAGTCCGGACTGCCTGCGAGGTCTGTAAAGCTGTAACGTTTATCATAGATAAGATTCTGCCATTGGCGAACCATGCCAAGCACCTGATTGTTAATTACTACAATTTTGACTGGTATATTGTTAATCGCACATATCGCTAGCTCTTGGGAACACATTTGCATGCCGCCATCACCATTAATCGATACTACCAACCGTTCAGGATGTGCCATCTGTGCACCGATAGCTGACGGGAATCCGAAGCCCATCGTTCCAAGACCGCCTGAAGTAATCCATGAACGCGGATGATTGAACTTATAGTATTGTGCAGCCCACATTTGATGCTGACCAACATCCGTTGTAACAATCGCTTCACCTTTAGTGGTGTCATTGATCATTTCAATCACCCATTGTGGTTTAAGCTCTGTTTCTGAATCCTTATACCGAAGCGGCTGATCTAGCTTCCACTGAGCAATCTGTGTTCTCCAAGCATCAGCATTAGATGCGCGGCCAACCTCAGGATTCAGCATTTCCAATACCGTTTTCACATCGCCTACAATCGGAATATCAGGCGATACATTTTTCCCGATTTCTGCAGGATCGATATCGATATGCACGATTTTGGCTTTTGGCGCGAAGCCGTCCAGTCTGCCAGTAACACGGTCATCAAAACGTGCACCGATATTAATGAGCAAATCGCACTGTTGGATCGCATTATTCGCGGTATACGTACCATGCATACCCGGCATTCCCATCCAAAGTTCTTCTGCACTAGGGAAAGCTCCGAGACCCAGCAAGGTTGTAGTAATTGGAATCTCTGTCCGTTTCACGAATTCGAACATAGCTTCATGTGCTCCGGAGTAAATAACTCCACCACCTGCAATGATGATCGGACGTTCAGCAACCGCAATCGCACGAACCAATTTATCAAGCTGCAGTTTGTTTGGAACTGTACAAGGATTGTAGCCCCGAAGATTCACTGTTTTCACTGGTGTGAACAACGTCTTCGCTGCTGACACGTCTTTCGGAATATCGATCAACACTGGACCTTTACGACCGGTATTCGCCACATGAAAAGCTTCATGTATAACACGGGGGAGATCCTCAACATCTCTTACAAAGTAGCTATGCTTAGTGATTGGCATCGTTATCCCGGTAATGTCTGCTTCCTGGAAAGCATCTGTACCGATCAGGCTGGAGAATACGTTACCTGTGATTACAACCAATGGAGTGGAGTCCATATATGCTGTAGCAATACCTGTTACAAGATTCGTTGCTCCGGGACCTGAGGTAGCTATACATACCCCTGGTTTGCCACTTGCTCTAGCGTAACCGTCAGCTGCATGAATAGCACCTTGCTCATGACGTGTTAACACGTGATTGAAATCCGTAAAACCGTACAATGCATCATAGATGTACAGTACAGCTCCACCCGGATATCCGAATACAGTGTCTACACCTTCTAATACAAGGCTGCGGAGTAATATCTCGGAACCGGAAATGACCTCCGGCTCCATCCATTTTTCTTTTAACTGCTCAGTAGACCGTAATTCCGGTATTTGCGCGCTCATCAGTATTCCTCCTCCGATATTTAACATTCATTATGCAAATGACGGACCGTCCTTTATACATCAGCAAATGGTTCCTTATAAAACAAAAAAACCTTTCGCCTCCCACGCACAGTATTAGCGCGTGAGGGACGAAAGGTTGATCTTCCGTGGTACCACCCATGTTTGCATTACATCTCGCGATGCAACGCCTTATCAGGTATACAAAAATCCATCGATGTAGGCAAGGGCCCTAATCTCTGTAACCTGAAGTCCCTAACGCGGACTAAACGATTCCCCCTAATAATTCCACCACTCTAGCCAGTGGACCTTTCAGGAAAACAGCTCCGAGGTGAGCTCGTATATAAGGGATTTCGGTGGAGGTTGCAGCAGATCCTCACACTCTCTGAGCAAAAGAGCCCTTAAAACTTCGTCCTCATCATTGCCGATACATGTATGTTCGATAAAATGTTTAGACACATTATATGATTCCTAACATGGATAAGTCAATACCCTTATTTTTAATATTGTCACAACTCCTACTTCTACGTGCTGGGAACCCCCACCACGCTCCCGACATATGATGTACGACAATGCGTAGAAAGGGGGCGCTCTATGATCCGTTATCGTCGACCCAAGCAGGATGACGTCATTATCCTTGATTTAATCGAGCGACAGCTTGTACCATTATCTCATTTACCAAAGACTGAAATTGCCAAAATCAAAAAAGATATCCCCCGTCGTCTGGGACACGGTATCACCTTAGTCGCCTGTCCCGACTATGAGAGTGATCCAATGGGGTTTGTCCATTTCCTGCTGCATGGTGATTTACTTTATATCGATATGTTAGCCATAGCACCCGCAGCACGGCGCAAACACTTGGGGAATATGCTCATGGATCGAGCAGAACGATTTGCACTATCACGCGGATGTCATCGGGCTAAGGTATCCGTCGATTTAGGAAACACAGCAGCTCTTGCCTTTTATCAAAAATTGGGCTACAGCGTAGCCCGTTATCAATCCCTAAGCTTCTGTTACGAATTGGAGAAAAGGTTCATCTAGTTAAATCAAATTTCAACTGAACTTAAAAGAATCCGAAAGGTGGATAGGGTGTGCCTCCGTACCCGTAACCTCCATAAGGATTGCCATAGCCAGGACCTCCGCCATAAGGCGCTCCACCGCCATAGCCACCACCAAAAGCATAAGGTGCTGTACCAATGGCTAGCAAATCAAACAACACTAAAGGAATGATTGCTTTGGTTTGTACTTTTTTACCACTTACGCGTTGTAATATCAGACGATTTCCGGATACACGAAGCAGTTTCCCTGTCACCTGAGTACCGTCCTTTTTTACTGCAATGATCTGCTTACCCACGAGTCTCATAACCTGCTTCTTCGTAACTGGCTTAGTCATATGATCCCCTCCTAAATGTTTTGTACGCCTCTCATTTGCATCATCTACAAAACAGTCTATTCGATGGAAAGGACCTTCGCCTGTACACTTGCCCTCCTGCCTCAATGTTTATCCTTGCTGATCCTAATAAAAAAGCCGTATTTCCGGGAAAAGACCGGAAATACGGCTTTGAATAGTTACATGTCTATCGCTTACCAGGATCGTATGGCTGTCCTAATGCCTTAGGAGCAGAGGAACGGCCTACAGCCCCTACCAGCACGATGATAGTCAGTACATAAGGGATCATAAAGATAAACTCTTGAGGAATATTTTGTGACCACTCATACAATTGAACATAGTTGCGAATCGCTTGGGAGAATCCGAAGAATACCGCTGCACCAAAGGCACCAAGTGGATTCCATTTCCCAAAGATCATCGCTGCAATGGCGATAAAACCTTGACCAGAGATTGTATTATGTCCAAAGGTTCCGGTTGTTGTTAAAGTGATTGTAGCTCCACCAATACCCGCCATCAATCCACTCAACATTACACCGATATATCTCATCCGATTAACTTTTACACCCAGTGTATCTGCAGCACTTGGATGCTCACCTACTGCACGCAAACGCAATCCAAATGGCGTCTTAAACAGAACCAAATAAATAACGATGACCAGTATTATGGCCAGATAAGTTGTAGGATAGGAATTAAAAATCCCTTCACCAATCACTGGGATTTTGGAGAGCCCAGGAATTGCAACCTTGCTAAACCCATCAATGATCGGAGTTTCAGCAGATCCATCAAACAGGAGCTTTACCATATAGAGCGTGCTTCCTGCAGCTAAAAAGTTAATAACCGTACCACTAATCGTCTGATCAGATTTAAAGGTTATAGATGCAACCGCATGAATTAGTGAGCCTAGCACACCAACAGCTATAGCACAGAGTACACCAACCCAAGGAGCCCATTCGCCCATTCCAGCGTCCTGAGCATAATAACCGCCTACTGCTGCCGCAAAGGCACCAAACATCATCAAACCTTCAAGTCCAATGTTTACGACACCGGAACGTTCAGAGAAGATGCCGCCAAGTGAGGCAAAAATGAGCGCTGTGGAAAAAACAAGCGTTGTATTAAGCAGTTGACCTAACGTCTGCAGATCCATCTATAACACCTTCTCTTTCTTGCGCTTGAAGTAAAAGGGCTTAAGCACCCAGCGCACAATCCCTTGTGCCGCAATAAAGAATATGATTGAACCAATAACGATACGAATAAGCTCTGGTGGAACATCTGCAGCAAAACTCATACCCGCAGAACCATAAGTCAGCGTACCGTAGAGAATCGCAGCCAGAATAACACCAAGTGGATGTGTTAAACCAAGAAGAGCAACAGCGATACCATCAAATCCATATCCTGGCGATGCCGCGAAAATAGCTTGATAATGGAATACACCAAGCACCTCTCCTGCTCCGGCCAGACCGGCGAATACACCACTTATGAACATTGCCTTCATAACGTTACGTCCAACATTCATCCCTGCATATTCGGCAGCATGTGGATTGTAACCAACTGCACGCATTTCGTAGCCCTGCTTGGTCTTCCATAAGTACACATAGAAGAATACCGCTGCAGCAAGAGCAATAGCTGTACCCCAGTGTAGACGTGCATTATCAAATATCGAATTCAAAAAGGTCATGGAAAGCGAGGCCGGAATATCCTCGGAACGATTTTGTCCTGGAAGCAACAAAAAGTTTCTAACGATATAATTCGACAGGTAAAGAGCAATCCAGTTTAACATGATTGTGGTAATAACTTCGTTAATCCCACGTTTTGCTTTCAAATAACCGGCAATCCCTGCCCATAAACCACCGCAGACACCCGCAATAATTACAGCAAGCGGGACAAGCAGGAAGGATGGCAGACCTGCCATCTTAATACCCACCACTGTTGCCGCTGTCATACCAATCATTACTTGGCCATCTGCCCCGATATTAAACATCCCTGAACGGAATGCGAAAGCTACGGCTAGCCCGGTGAGCATTAATGGTGTCATTTCGCGCACAGCTTCACCAAAGTTATACAAATTACCAAACACCCGTTTGAACAGTGCGGAGTAAGCAGTTATCGGATCATAACCGCCCAGAAGCATAACTATTGCTCCCACAAGAAAACCAAGCACGATGGCAACCAGAGGAACGATGTAGCTGTCAGTTGTGAAGATTTTTTTGAACTTATTCAACTGCCTTACCTCCCCGCTGCAAGCTGCCTGCCATCATAAGACCCAGTTCCTGATCATTCGTATCTTGCGGGAACACTTCACCGACAATTTTCCCTTCATAGATAACAGCGATTCTGTCAGAGACGTTCATAATCTCGTCCAATTCAAAGGAAATAAGTAGAACAGCCTTTCCTTGATCACGCTGAGCTATGAGTTGCTTCTGAACAAATTCGATAGCCCCAACATCTAAACCGCGCGTAGGTTGTGCGGCAATTAACAATGTCGGATTTTTATCTATTTCCCGCGCAATAATCGCTTTCTGTTGATTTCCGCCGGATAAAGAACGGGCTTTGGTCTCTATTGAAGGTGTACGTACATCAAATTGCTCTATAAGCTTCGCTGCGTACTTATCAATGACATCATTTTGCAAAAAGCCATTTTTGTTGTAAGGACTCTTATAATAGGTTTCCAAAACCATATTCTCACTCATGGTGAAATCAAGCACTAATCCATGCTTGTGGCGGTCCTCAGGAATATGAGAGACATTCATCTCTGAAACCTTCCGCGGTGATAAATTAGCAATTTCATTGCCAGAAACGGTTATCGAACCCGAATCAATTTTGCGCAGACCTGTAATGGCCTGGATCAACTCACTTTGTCCATTGCCATCTACGCCAGCAATCCCGAGAATTTCCCCTGCTTTAACTTCAAAGCTAAGACCATCCAGTACGGAGACCCCGTCTTTACTCTTACTGCTGACATCCTTCAGTTTGAGTACAGATTGGCCAACCTCAGGAGCTTTCTTGTCCACTTTAAAAGTTACGCCACGCCCAACCATTTTTTCAGCTAGCTCATTAGGATTGGTCTCTGCGGTATTCACAGTATCAATTACTTTCCCACGTCTAATAATGGTGACCCGATCAGATATTTGCATGATTTCTTTAAGCTTATGCGTGATCAAAATAATGGATTTTCCCTCTGCAACAAGCCGCTTCATAATCGCCATGAGTTCCGTAATTTCTTGAGGCGTAAGTACTGCGGTCGGCTCATCAAATATGAGAATATCCGCTCCACGGTACAGGGTCTTCATAATTTCTACCCTTTGCTGCATACCTACCGAAATGTCATGAATAACGGCATTTGGATTCACTTGCAGGCCATATTGCTCCGATAGCTTCCGAACCTGTTCCGCAGCGGATTTATAGTCAATTTTAAGACCTTTTTTCGGCTCCATCCCAAGAACAATATTCTCGGTCACCGTAAAAGGCTCCACAAGCTTGAAATGCTGATGAACCATACCAATACCAAGCTCAATAGCTTTATTGGGGTTATCAATAATAACCGGTTTCCCGTCGATTTCAATACTGCCTTCATCCGGTTGATACAATCCAAATACAATGTTCATTAAAGTGGACTTGCCTGCACCATTCTCACCAAGCAATGCAAGGATTTCACCCTTTTTAAGCGTCAAGCTAATGGAATCGTTAGCAACAATACCGGGAAAGCGTTTTGTGATTTGCTTCAACTCTACGACAGGAGCCGCAGCACTCATGGAATCACCCTCATCACAGAATATATAACTACCTTATAGACACGGATGTACCGCCCTTTGTAAGGCGGTATATCTATGTTCCTCTTATCATAACCAGTGCTTTAACAAGGAATAAGGCCAGCACAACACCGGCCTTATTCTTTGATCCTTATTGTAATGCAATAAATGGAGACTAACTATTACTCGGAAGGAACAGTGATTGTTCCATCAATGATTTGTTTTTTGTATTCTTCAACTTTAGCTAGGATCTCTTCAGAAACGTTGTCCTTAGTATCAGAAATACCTACACCATTATCTTTCAGACCAAGAACGGTTGTAGTACCGCCCTTGAACGTACCGTCAATTACTTCTTTAGAAACTTTAAGAACAGCTTCGTCTACACGTTTGATCATGGAAGTCAAAGTAACGTCAGTACCAAACTCGATGGATTGGTCTTTATCTACACCAATAACCCATACTTTAGTACCGCCTGCTTTGTTACGAGCTTTAGCTTCGTTGAATACGCCATTTCCTGTTTGTCCAGCAGCAGGGAAGATAATGTCGTTTCCGTCGTTATACAATGTAGCCGCAAGAGATTTACCAACGTCTGGTTTGTCATAACCACCAGCATAAGTAGGTGTTACTTTAGCTGAAGGGTTAACTGCTGCTACACCAGCTTTAAAGCCAGCTTCAAAACGTTTGATTACAGGGCTTTCCAGACCACCGATGAATGCAACTTTGTTAGTTTTTGTAGTCAGACCAGCAACCACACCAACCAAGAAGGAACCTTCATTTTCGGAGAAAGTAACGGAAGCTACGTTAGGAGCTTCAACTACGCTATCAATGATAGCCAAGTTAGCATTTGGGTTCTCAGTAGCTACTTTTTTAATTGCGTCGCCAAGATCAAAACCAATACCCCAAGTCAAGTTGTATCCATCTTTAACGAAGGAGTTAAGGTTTGGCTCATAGTCAGCATTTGATTTACTTTGCAAGTACTTAACGCCACTACCTGTTTCTTTTTCAAGAGCTTGCAATGCTTCCCATGCGGATTGGTTAAACGATTTATCGTTTACGCCACCAATGTCAGTAACCATACCAAATTTGAAATCGGATTTAGGTGCGTTTGTTCCTGCATTGGTTCCTGCATTAGTTTCACCTTTAGCGGCGTTGTTATTGTTGTTTCCACAGCCTGTCAAAACGACTGTAAGAGACAGCAACATTGCAAGAGATAGCTTTAAACCTTTTTTCATTGAATGTAATCCCCCTTAAAATATTGGATGTCTTCTGTGTTCTGCTTGGACATTCCATTAGTTCAAATTATAACTGCAATAAAATCTAAAATCCAGTGCATAAATGACCTCAGGTCAATAATAATTTGCACTTTTTAGCAAGTAACCGCTTTCCATGACATAGCATGTTACAGTTATGTCTGGTTAATGTCAGAAACCCTGATTTTACTCTGTATAGTATTCCAACACATTACAAATATTATTGCACACTTAAGTGATTTCTATTATTATGATTCCTTAGTAATTGCACTGAAAGGAAGTTATCAGATCATGACCGAAGAAATAAATCCACAAACAACACCGGCCTTCAAATATTGCCGTGAATCCCGTGTCTTCAAAACCGGACGCGTTTTCCCTAATGATGTCAATAATCACAAAACATTATTCGGTGGCAAGCTTATGAGCGGCATTGATGAAGTAGCCTCCATTTCAGCTATGCGCCATTGTCGAACTAACGTCGTCACAGCCTCTACAGACTCTGTAGACTTCTTGAGACCCATTCGCCCTACGGACTCCGTATGCTTTGAATCCTTCGTCTCCTGGACCGGACGGACAAGCATAGAGGTGTTTGTGAAGATCATTTCAGAAAATCTATATACTGGAGAGCGCGCTGTCGCTGCTACTTCATTTCTAACCTTTGTCGCAGTCGAAGAGGATGGCACACCTACTCCGGTTCCAGCTATCATCCCAGAGACAGACGAAGAGAAGCTGATCAACGAATCTGCTAATGAACGTTCCGAGCTACGAAAAGTTCGCCGCAATATCAGCAAAAAACTCGCCGCTCAATTAAACACCATAAAGTACTGGGAATAGCTCTGCAGATGCAGAGCTTTTTCTTTTATGTAGGGAATTCCAACGCTGCTTCATCCCTATCTTACCGCACAAAAAAGCACCGCTGCATGGGCAACCCGCAGGCGGTGCTTTTCGGTTATATTACAACACTTACGCGTTGATTTTCTCTTTAGCAATACCAGCCAAGGAGTTGAATGCGTTAAGATCATTCACAGCCAGATCAGCCAGCATTTTACGGTTAACTTCTACACCAGCCAATTTCAGGCCGTATACAAGCTTGCTGTAAGAAAGACCGTTCAAACGAGCTGCTGCATTAATACGAACGATCCACAGTCTGCGGAAGTTACGTTTAGTTTGACGACGGTCGCGGTAAGCGTAAACCATCGATTTCATTACTTGTTCTTTAGCTGTTTTAAAAATACGGTGTTTAGAACCGAAATAACCTTTTGCCAATTTCAACACTTTTTTATGTTTACGACGAACTACAAATCCGCCCTTAACTCTTGCCATATTAATAAACCTCCCAAAAATGTGTAATAAACTATTTCAAGTTAGCCAATCCTTGTTTCAAACGTCTTACATCCCCAGGGGCCATTACTGGATTTCCGTTCAGAACGCGCTTAGCGCGTTTAGATTTGTGGGACAGCAAGTGGTTTTTGTGAGCTTTGTAACGTGTTACTTTACCAGTTCCGGTAATTTTGAAGCGGCCTTTCAGGCTGCTGTGTGTTTTCATCTTAGGCATGGTGTTTCCTCCTTGAATATTATGCGGCGCCAAATTGCAGATAAGCAAGTGACTCCAGATTTATTGAGCTTTAGGAGCCAAAATCATAATCATGCTGCGGCCTTCCAGCTTTGGCTGGCGCTCAACAACAGATATATCAGCCACTTCGTTCTTCACTCGTTCGAGGATTTTTTGGCCGATATTCGCGTGTGTAATCTCACGTCCGCGGAAACGTACGGAGCACTTCACTTTATCGCCCTCACCCAAGAACTTGATCACATTGCGGAACTTAGTTTGATAATCATGTTCCTCAATGTTAGCACGGAACCAGACTTCCTTGATATCAACGACCTTCTGGTTTTTACGCGCTTCCTTCTCTTTCTTCTGCGTTTCATAACGGAACTTGCCGTAATCCATGATGCGGCATACCGGCGGCTTAGCCTGTGGTGCTACATTGACTAGATCCAGATTAAGATCGATCGCCATTTGCAGCGCTTCGCGGATCGGTTTAATTCCGATTTGCTCACCTTCCGCACCAACCAACCGTACCTCTTTGGCCCGAATTTCATCATTGATCATATGTTCCTTACTGATAACTCTCCACCTCCGGATCTTTTTAACAACTATTCTCACGTAACTCCATAAAAAAGGGGTGCCGGTAACACCCGACACCCCGTGTTTGATCAACGTTCATGAACATTAACATTCATAAAGCATTGAGATCAAAACCAGCCGGCGAATATGCCAGTCAGGTGAGAAGCAGGTGCTTCTTCTTGCAATCCCTATGATTTGCGTACTTGAATACTATACACCACACTATTCGGGGTGTCAATCCTTTTATGCAGAAATTTCGTGAATTTTATACCTGCTTACTTTGTACTTCTTCAAGTCGTACTACGCGAGTATGCTTGGTATGGCTCCATTGCTTATTGTTCTGCGTGAAGAACGCATAGAACGTAATCGGATACCACGAGATCAAGTAGATCGGGAAGAATACAAGATAAGCATATACTTTCTTGAACGTAACCTTCTCCAATGCCATCGCAATACCAAAAGTCACCAGATTGGCGCCAATAGCCAGGAAGCTGAGCCAGATCGGCAAGCTGCCGTAAATGTTAGCGATATTCGGTCCGTTAAAGAACGCCATATCCACCCACATTACCGCCGTCATTAAAAAAGTGAGCAATACAATATATACATTCGCTCCATAAAGCGCGAGGTCAAACTTCGTTAAGCTGCGTTCTTTAATACTTTGCCAAAGCAATGGAAAAAAATAACGGCGAGCAACAGTGAAGTGTCCCTGCATCCAACGCAGACGCTGTCTTGAGGAGGCCTTGAAGGTTAACGGCTTCTCATCAAATACCTTTGCATCATAATTGAACTTAGGATATACACCATGTGCTGCACTTCGCATCGTAAACTCCAAGTCCTCGACCAAACTTGTAGCTCCCCAGCCCATTTCTTTAAGAAGTGTGGTCTCAAAACACATTCCGGTTCCGCCAAGGAAGTTAGCCATATTTAAATTATGGCGTGAAAGTTGCCACAAACGGTTAATATACCAGTACGAAATACCATAAGCAGCTGTAATCCAGGAATCCTCTGGATTCTTGGTATCGATATAACCTTGGATTACCCGTGCACCTGAACAAAGATCATTATTCATCTCCATCAGGAACTCAGTATGCGCCAAGTTATCGGCATCGAACATGACAACAGCATCATATTGCCGGGGCATAGCCCACAGCTCTTTAAGCATCCATTCTATTGCATAGCCTTTACCTCTCAGATTTGCATTGGTGCGGACACAGGCGTTCATGCCGTGTTCTCTAACGATGC
This sequence comes from Paenibacillus sp. FSL H7-0943, assembly GCF_037963265.1. Lineage (NCBI taxonomy): Bacteria > Bacillati > Bacillota > Bacilli > Caryophanales > Paenibacillaceae > Paenibacillus > Paenibacillus sp. FSL H7-0943. Next base: position 1,466,455 of record NZ_CP150148.1, on the reverse strand, counting down.
GAGCTGTACCGTCTGTACAATTGTCACAAATTACAAATACATCGTACAGTTCTGATGGATAATTAAGCTGCTTCAGATTCTCCATTAATGCGCCGACAACTTCTTCCTCGTTATGTGCGGCAACAAGTACGGCAAAAGATTTTTCCGGCTTATACTGCGTCTTTTTCTTTTTCCTGTGCAGCCCGAATAATGAAAACGTAAACTGATAGACTGCGATTGCTGCCAAGATCACTTGGAGCGTAACAAACAGTGCGTCTGTCATGACCTTTTGATGCCCCCTTTTTTCACTCTTGGTGTTCTTTTTTTCTCTCTAGCTTGCTTGACGTTCTTTCTGACCCTTTTGTTGCATCCCTTAACAATAGACCAAGAGTATTCTTATTCTCGGCAGACTTCACAATTTTTATATATGCTGTTTAAAAGAATTCTATGGATTCCTTTTTTTGAATCCTTATTTATCTCTTACCCTTTTAAACAGGTTTAGTCTGCTTGAATCATTGTAAAGCGTAATAGTGCTCTAAGTCAAAACTGGCAAATTTCGTGTAAACCTGAGCTTTTCCTTGAAATGAACTACCTTTAAAAAGTATGATTAAGACAGATCTAAGCTATAGAACGGATTACTGCATTAACATCTGTTAACGGTAGCCGGACTAGCGGAGGGAATTAGATATGAGACATTTATTCATGAAACTACATCTCTGGGAGCGGAATCTTTTTAAGTGGATCAACGGACGAATGCATAATCGTTTTTTGAACTTTTGGCTCTTTTACCTTACTCATTTGGGTGGAGCTACAAGCACGATTGTTATCAATATACTGGTATGGGTATTAGCTCCTGAGCCTTGGAGAACTACAGGTTTACAAGCCTTGACAGCACTAGCTGTCAGCCATATACCCGTAGCTATCGCCAAAAAACTGTACCCGCGTATGCGTCCTTATCTGGCGTTACCGGAAACCAATACTTTTCGTAATCCATTAAAGGATCATTCTTTTCCATCTGGTCATACTACAGCTATCTTTGCTTCTACGGTCCCTTATATGCTGGCGTTTCCTGCTTTGACCGTTATTCTGCTGCCGCTAGCTTGTATTGTCGGATTTTCTCGTATTTATCTTGGATTGCATTATCCATCAGATGTTATAGCTGGCGCAGTGATCGGTTCCTGCGTAGCAGCTGGTACTATAGCCTTATGGATGTAAAGCATTTATTGTTAATAACCGGGAAAACCCTTGAGAATAGGTGAATCAACATTGCGTAAAAAAAGAATCTTAATACTCTCGGAAGGTTTTGGCGCCGGACATACACAAGCAGCTTATGCGTTGTCGAGCAGTCTGCGCCAATTATCGCCTAATTTACAAACGAAGGTGCTAGAACTTGGAAATTTTTTAAACCCCAAGATGGCACCTATTATTCTGTCTGCTTACCGAAAGACGGTAACGACACAGCCAAAATTGATGGGTTATGTCTACCGTCACCAGAAATCATTCAATCGTCTTACCACGCTTGCCTTGCATCGTATATTTTATACGCATGCCAAAAATATTGTGAGGCAACTGAAACCCGACGTAATTGTCTGCACACATTTTATTCCAGGTGCTGTAGTGTCCCGCCTAAAGAGATTGGATCCTACCCTAAATGTGCCGCTCGTCACCGTCATAACGGATTATGATGCGCATGCAACCTGGATTAGCCCAGAGGTAGACCTTTACCTGGTTTCAACACCTGAGGTTAAATCCAAATTGCGCAGCCGAAATATTCCTGCCACGAAAATTCAGGTAACAGGTATACCGATACACCCTAATTTTTGGAAGCATCCCGGAAAGCAGGAGATTCGAGAGCAATTCAATCTGCGGGAGATGCCAACCGTTCTAGTCATGGGCGGCGGCTGGGGAATCATGAACGACCAAGTCGTAAATGCTTGTCTGGCGGAATGGCGTGACAAGATTCAGATTGTTTTCTGTCTCGGCAATAACGAACAGCTGCTAAAGGAAATGAAAGAAGACCCGCATTATAATCATCCTAATATCTCCTTACTCGGCTTTACGCGTGAAATCCACAAGCTGATGGAGGTGTCCGATCTGCTGGTTACAAAACCGGGAGGAATGACCTGCAGTGAAGGGCTTGCAAAAGGTATTCCGATGCTCTTCCATCACCCTCTTCCCGGGCAGGAGGAGGAGAATTGCCGCTACTTTACTGCAGCCGGCTTCGGAGAACCCATCGAATCTTTAGAGGTTGTCGAAATGTGGATGGAGCGCCTCTTAAACAACTATGAGGATGTGCAAAACAAGCGCAAACTTCATCTTGAAGAAATTGCGCGCTACCATCCTTTACAATGTGCTCAGAGTATCATCGAATTATTGGAATAGTTAATTAAAAAAGCGGCAGCCTCCAAACTACTTTACTTGGAGAGTTGCCGCTTTATTATTGAAGCATGCCATTTGAAGCAGTGCTTTGTAACTACAGCCGATATTTATCCAATCGGGTAGCCTGATACTGTTTGAGTGCTTCTGCACCTACAATTGCCTCGCAACGATGGATATTCACGCCACGTCCGACAAATTTCGTCTCATATTCTGTCATGATATGATCCTCGTTGATGATGCCATCTGCATGTAGGTCCAAAGAAATATTTTTCATCTGCAAGCCAAAGTCCGCAAAGGCATTTAATGAGAACTCAAAAAGACTGCGGGAATCTGTTTTTAGATGAATTTCACCTAGATCGCTAAGCAAACCGCGATATTTGTCAAGAAAACGTGGATGTGTCAAACGACGCCGGGCATGCTTGCTTTTAGGCCACGGATCGCTGAAATTAAGATAAATCCGTTCAAGCTCTCCCGGAGCAAATACTTCCTCAGCATAATCGATATTTGCAAGTGCCAATTTCAGGTTAGGCGGTGTTTCATGTCCTGCCGGCTCCCATACTGCTCTAGCCTTATCTCCAGCACGGCGGATCAGCTCATCATACATATCCACTCCGATAAAGTTAATATCAGGATATTTAAAGCTCATTTGGCTGATAAACTGTCCTTTGCCCATTCCGAACTCCACATGGATCGGATGATCGTTACCGAACAGCTTGGACCACTCACCTTTATAACTCCGAGGATCTAGAATGACTAAATCCGTCTGTTCTTCCAAACTTTCACGTATTCCTTTTCTTCCGCGTAAACGCATAGGTATTCCTCCGATTATCTCTTATACGATAACTGTCACTTGCAATATTGTGCCGAAATTGTCCCAAAAAGTAAAGGGATTGCGGTAAAAAAAGAAAAAGGAATTCTCTGGTTCAGCTCTTAAATGAGCTGTTCAGAGGAATTCCTTCGTTGTTGTATATTGGAATAGATTTCGTTCTTGTCTGGCAAATCAAGATTTACTTTGTGTTTGTGGCAAATGTCTTTTTTTCGAATGCGCTACGAATTTTGCGCTGCGCATCTGTCTTGATCTTAGGGTTGCCGTTAAATTCCACGCCCGTTAGTGCAAGGGCTTCATCTGGTGTTAAGTGGACTTCAATCGAATCTTTACCCTCAGCATATACCGTTTGAGAATTCATTGCTATCACCTCACGGTTATTATTATGGATCGGACGACACGAAATTATGAACTCTTGGATGAATTTCTTTATGCCACAGCAGCTTTTCACACTCTGAATATAACATACTATGTAAGCATTTTCAAGCTGAAAGCGCCTTATTTCCTGCCTATTTTTCATGCCGTTATGAGGAGTCAATGTTACGCCGAGCTCGGTTTTTTGATACAATGTATTGGATTATAAGAAACGGCTGTGCGTTCTCTGGGATAAGGACGCCATCTGTCTCAGAAAAATATAAGGATAAGGAATCTTATCCATAATTATATTTTCAGAAAGGGGCTTCTCGTGTCTAATCTTCAATACACTTCTCCTCCGCAACTTTGGGGAGATAAACGTTTTCATACTTGGAATTACGAAATGCGTGAACACATGAACACCAAGGTATTCAAAGTTATGCTTGATGCAGGCTTTACCTGTCCCAATCGTGACGGCTCCATTGCTAAGGGAGGCTGCACATTTTGCAGTGCCAGAGGTTCTGGTGATTTTGCCGGAAGCCGCCGAGATGACCTAGTCACACAATTCAATAACGTCCGTGACAGACAGCATCTGAAATGGCCAAATGCTAAATATATCGGTTACTTCCAAGCCTATACTAATACGTACGCTCCGGTCGAAGAGCTGAGAGAATATTTCGAAGTTATTTTGCAGCAGCCTGGTGTCGTTGGATTGTCTATTGCTACCCGCCCTGACTGTCTGCCGGATGATGTGGTCGAATATTTAGCAGAGCTGAACAAGCGTACGTATCTTTGGGTAGAGATGGGTCTTCAGACTATACATGACTCCACTTCTGAGCTTATTAACCGGGCGCATGATACGCAGTGTTATGTGGAGGCTGTGGAAAAGCTGCGCCGTCACAATATTCGAATCTGTACCCATATCATTCACGGTCTCCCACAGGAGACGCACGAAATGATGCTTGAAACGGTATCTGCTGTAGCTCGCATGGATGTGCAGGGAATTAAGATTCACCTTCTGCATCTCATGCGGAAAACACCAATGGTGAAGCAGTATGAAGCAGGATTGCTCCGATTCATGGAACAGGACGAGTATGTGAAGCTGATTGCTGATTCACTTGAAATTCTGCCCCCTGAGATGATTGTTCATCGCTTGACTGGAGATGCCCCACGGGATCTCTTAGTTGGACCGATGTGGAGTCTCAAGAAATGGGAAGTGCTAAATGCCATTGACGATGAGCTTGTTGCTCGTGATACTTGGCAGGGTAAGTATTGGAGGAAGGGCTAATGGGCTTTATGTCCGTTCTAAGCTTTGCTCATAAATTAATCTCTGAGCGGCTAACTTTAGGTGACCGTGCGATTGATGCAACTGTAGGTACTGGTGCTGACACGCTTTTTCTAGCCAAAACAACCGGAGCTCGTGGCGAAGTCTACGGCTTTGACATTCAAGCTGCGGCGCTGAAGCTGGCAGAAGAACGTCTCCGGCTTGCGCGGGAGGACACTTCCTCACTCTCTGCCGTTACCTTACTGGAACGCAGCCATGCCGAAATGGCAGAAGCCGTCCCGGCTAACTGGCCAGGCACCGTTGGTGCTGTAATGTTCAATCTTGGCTATCTGCCTTCAGGCGATGCCGACAAGAATATCATTACTGAGCCGGATAGCTCTATTGCAGCCCTGGAAGCTTCACTCCAGCTGCTGCGTCCGGGGGGAATTATTACGGCTGTACTGTATCCTGGCCATGCAGGCGGAGATCTCGAAGCCGCCGCTGTTGAAGCTTGGGCTGCGACTGTTTCCCCTAAGGTAGCGCAGAGCATTGTATACCGCCAGCTGCAGCGCACGGACGCACCTTATGTAATTGCCCTCGAGAAGAAAAAAGGTTCCCCATCTTAAGCTTTATAAACAATCAAACTATCTTGTAATTGGGAAGGAAGATTACGAATGACACAACCATATCCTTTAAAATTTCAACCGGAGTTTAAAGAACGTGTCTGGGGTGGCCGCGCGCTGGAGAAATTCGGCCTGAATCTACCAGAAGGCCATATTGGTGAAGGCTGGATGATTGCCGATCATGCGAATGGAACATCTTCGGTGGTTAATGGAGAATTAGCTGGACAAGGTCTGGATCAAATTCGTGAGCAATTTGGTCACGAGTGGTTCGGAAGCAAGGGAATATCAGAAGCTGGTGGAAGATTTCCACTCTTGATCAAATTGTTGGATTGCAACGACAACCTTTCCGTTCAAGTCCATCCTACGGATGATTATGTAGGATTGCCTAAAGGTGAACTGGGTAAAACAGAGATGTGGTACGTATTAGACGCTAAGCCAGATGCAAAAATCATCTACGGCCTTAAAGAAGGCGTAGACCGTGAAACATTACGCGAAGCACTGGAAAAAGGCACGGTTATGGATAGCCTTCAAGAGGTATCTGTCTCCGCTGGCGATTCCTTCTACATCCCTGCCGGAACGGTACATGCTCTATGCGCTGGTGTCGTTGTAGCGGAAATCCAACAGAATTCCGACACTACATACCGTATTTATGACTACGACCGTCCAGGTCTAGATGGAAAACCACGCGAGCTTCATATTGAGGATTCTCTAAATGTTACAGCTTATGAAGGCGCTGGCGCTACTTCGATGAAGACCGATCATGCAGTGCCTGGAGAGTGGCTGCAGCTTGCCGCTTCACCTTATTTTATTGTCGAAAAAGGGATCGTAAATGGTTCATGGGATCTCACCACTTCAGAAGACAGCTTCACTATTCTGGTTATCTGCGAAGGCAGCGGACATCTGACTTGGGAAGGCGGCTCCCAGCCTTATGCCGCAGGGGAATGTTATCTGATTCCTTCCAACCTAGGCCGTTATACTATCGAGGGTCATTCTACTGTGCTTCGCTCTTATTTACCATAAGTCGAGAACCTTTAGGAGGAATGGACCATGAAGGAAAACAGCTTTACTCTAACGGATCCCATAGGTGTAACCATCCATGTCTATGAATGGTTACCTGAGTCCGATGTGCCAGTTAGAGGAATCGTGCAAATTTCACACGGGATGTGTGAAACTGCTGCCCGCTACGCTCGTTTTGCGGAAGCTTTAACCGGGGTTGGTTATGCAGTATATGCCAATGATCACCGGGGACATGGTAGAACCGCTGGTCAAGTCAATCTGCTTGGTGATGTTGGGGAGGACGGATTTTATTGGATGCGGCGTAATCTTCTGCAGGTAGGTGCCGCAGCACTCTCCAAGCATGAAGGAAAGCCCATCATTTTATTCGCACACAGTATGGGTTCCTTTCTGGGTCAAAAACTCATGTGCGAAGAAGGCAACGAAATCTATTCAGGGTTTATCCTAAGCGGGACAAACGGTCCACGCAGTATGCTGCGTATTGGAGAATCTCTGGCTAGCGCGCAGCTTAAGCTAAAGGGTGAGCATCATCGCAGTGTACTGCTGAACAGTCTGGTATTCGGCAGCTATAACCGCGCCTTTTCCCCGGTCAGAACAACATTTGACTGGCTGAGCAGCGATACTGCGGAAGTAGATAAGTACATTTCCGATCCATTCTGCGGAGCTATTTGTACAACACGCTTTTTCCGTGGTTTCTTCCACCTCTTAAGAGAGATCCATACTGAGGAATCACTTAGCACATTGTGTACAGGTAAGCCCATTTATATATTTGGTGGGGATAAGGACCCTGTCGGTATGAACGGTCAAGGCATTCCCCGTCTTGCGGAGTTGTATAAGAAACGAGGAGTGTCAGACGTTGAGTTCCGACTCTATCCAGAAGGTAGACACGAAATGCTAAATGAAGTGAATCGAGATCAAGTCACAGCCGATGTGCTCAACTGGTTAGAGCGCCACCTTCCTTCAGAGGTTGCTAAGATAAGTTAAGAAAAAAGCGCAGTTGTTAGTGAATTTATGAGACGAGAAATGAGAGAACATAGAAGCGATGCTCCCGGTATTTGGGAGATCGCTTCTTTGCGGTTTGCGTAACTTATCTCAGCAGACTTCTCAATCTAACAATCTCCAGTTCCTCCGCGCATCTGAACTTTAGTAAATAAACTTCCGCCACCACTTTCGGACTCAGTTGACGCTGTCTTCAGCTCATCGCTCTCCCCCTCCACGTACAAACTCGGTTGTCGCTAGCTACACATCATCACCATTCCCCTCTACTTTCGGACTCAGTTGACACTATTTGCTAATTTATAGCCTTTCGAGCTAGGTTTCGGACTCCAGTGCAGCTATTCATGCGAAACAGGTTCATATTGGGTGTTTTTCGTGACAATAGCGACTATGCGGTCCGTTAGCATCAAAAAAACAAGATAATTCCACGTATAAGGTCCGCTGGGTCCGCCTGCGTCGGGTTACTCACCGCTTTCGGACCCAGTTGACACTAACTACACATCATTACTCTCCCCGCTACTTCCGGACTCAGATGACGCTATTTGCTAATTTATAGACTTTCGAGCTAGATATCGGACTCCAGTGCAGCTATTCATGTGAAACAGGTTCATATTGGGTGTGTTTCGTGTCAATAGCGACTATGCGGTCCGTTAGCACCTAAAAAACAGGATAATTCCACGTACTAGGTCCGCTGGGTCCGCCTGCGTCGGGTTACTCACCGCTTTCGGACTCAGTTGTCACTAGCTACACATCATCATCATCTTCCTCCTCCGCTTCGGACTCAATTGACACTAACCACACATCATTACTCTCCCCGCTACTTCCGGACTCAGTTGACGCTATTTGCTGATTTATAGCCTTTCGAGCTAGGTTTCGGACTCCAGAGAAGCTATTCATGCGAAACAGGTTCATATTGGGTGTTTTTCGTGCCAATAGCGACTATGCGGTCCGTTAGCATCAAAAAAACAAGATAATTCCACGTATAAGGTCCGCTGGGTCCGCCTGTGTCGGGTTACTCACCGCTTTCGGACCCAGTTGTCAATATCCCCACCATCTCTCTCCTCCACCACATGCGGACTCAATCGCCACTAGTTCCACCTCATCCCCTTCCCAGCCACTTGTGAATCCAGATGACGCTATCGCCCAAGACAAAAAAATAGACCGTCCCATAAAGGAACGGTCTATCCTTCCACCCGCCTATTACAAAGGCAGTGTGTAGTACTGAGCGCGTTGGCTCTCGTTCTGCTGATACATTACGATTAGTAGCGTGCGCCCTTCCCTAATGGAAGCGGGCTCCGCTACAGCTACAGCCGAGCTTGCTGCTTGCGCAGTCTCTTCTAAACTACTATTCGCTGCTCCCTGTAATGACGAGTCTGCCGAAGCCAAAGCCTCCGGATTAGCCATATCAGCTTCACCATCCTCAAGGCCCTCATCGGCACGCATGCCGCTGATGGAATCCAGCACCGCTTCCAGCGAGAATGGCAATACTTCCAGCACAGTATACTTTTGCAGTTCTCTTTCGTTAAGTCCTGCTTCTGCTAACTGGGCAGAAATTTGACCCGGATTAGCCGCGATATCTTTTAAATAGCTCGACCAATCCGACTTATCCAGCACGAAATCCCACCAGATTTTGCGCGGCTTGTACTTGTGTCCAAGAAAATAATCCAGCTTCATCAAGCCAGTTATAACATCCATAGACGGCGTCCCGCGATCTATCAGGAAGGACTGCAAGCGGGTAAAGAGATCTTCCAGCTGATGGCCAATCTTTTGCCAGCCTCTCTCCTCCCAATAGTCACCGAACTCCTGAAAGAAATCGAATGGCGAATCAAATACATGTCGGATCAAGTACTTGGCCGTATGGTCCATCCGGTGGCTGTTCCAGTATTTCTCCAGCACATCCTCAAGCCGCTTCAAACGGATAATGTCTGAGAAAGGCATCATATGACTGCTAAGGATTTCATAAGGTGCGTGTTCCATATACGTGTACTCATATTTAGACGCCTGCGCCCGCAGCCCCGTTCCCCGCAGCATTTTGAGGAATCCTAGCTGTAGCTCTTCCGGCTCCATAACGAATACATCATTAAACGTTTTACGGAAGGTGCTGTAATCCTCCATAGGTAATCCGGCAATCAAATCCAGATGCTGATCGATATTGCCGCTTGCCTTAATCTTCATTACGGTACGGGACAGCTTTTTGAAATTCTGGCGGCGTTTAACAAGCTCATTCGTCTCATCGTTGGTAGATTGCACCCCAATTTCAAATCTAAAAATACCCGGAGGCGCATTCTTAGATAGGAAATCCAGAACTTCCGGCCGCATGATATCTGCGGTAATTTCGAACTGAAACACGCAGCCTTGATGATTATCGATCAGGAATTGAAACATTTCCATCGCATAGTTGCGGTTGATATTAAAGGTACGATCCAGAAATTTAATGATTTTGGCGCCATTCTGTATTAAATAGAGCAGATCAGATTTCACTCGTTCAATATCATAATAACGTACGCCTACCTCAATACTAGATAAACAGAACTGGCAGTTAAATGGGCACCCGCGGCTTGTCTCAAAATAAACAATACGTTTACTCAAATCTGGAATATCCTCAGGAAAACGATGCGGCGTAGGCAGCGTATTCAGATCGCTTTTGGGACGTGGTGGATTGACAATGATCTCTTCTCCCTTGCGATAAGCGGCTCCATACACAAAGTGAAACTTACGATCATCCCTTAGCTCCTGCAGCAAATGGTGGAACGTCTCTTCCCCATCTCCATTAACTATAAAATCAATGCCAGCTTCTCTTTTCATCCAATGAAGCGGCTCATACGAAACTTCCGGTCCTCCGAGAACAATCGTAACTTCAGGCATCACTTGCTTAAGAATACCAATCAGCTTCAGCGTCTCTTCGATGTTCCAGATATAACAGGAGAAACCAATCACATCTGGCCGTTTCTGAAACAAGTCGGACACAATATTCATCACGGGATCTTTGATGGTGTACTCTGCCAAATGAATATCCTTAAATTCATGCTCACTGTACGCTTTTAGCAAGCGGATTGCGAGTGAGGTATGAATATATTTGGCGTTTAACGTGGTCAGGACGATTTTCATGCTACACGACCTTTTCTACATTTCATTTTGAAAAAACTCTAAGAATGCCTTACCGTACTTCCGGTATTTCACTTCCCCAACACCCTTTACCCTCAGCATTTCCGTTTCGGTCTGCGGGCAAACCACACTCATCTCACGCAGCGTAGCATCATTAAAAATAATGTACGACGGCACATGCTCGCGTCCTGCCAATTCACGCCGGATAAGACGCAGCTGCTCAAAGACAGTCTCATTGACGGCTGATGGCGACAGGTCATGCCCCCGACTACGAACTCTCGTACCAGATGTTGTACCTGTCCGCGAAGGCCGTGCCACACGCTGCATCACCTCACGCTGTCCGCGCAGGACCTCGGCAGCCAGAGGCTGAAGCCGTACTACAGGGTACTGGCCTTCCGACAAGGCAAGATACCCTTCTGAGATGAGCACATTGATACTCTCTGAGATTTCCTTCTCCGTCCGGCTCGACATCGCCCCATGTGTGGGCAGCTTATCGAAGCCGTACTGCATCACCTTTTGATTGCGCGAGCCTTTCAGCACAGATGCCACCAACGCTACACCATAACGCTCCCGCATGCGGTGGATGCAGGAGAAGATCTTTTGCGCATCGACGGTCATATCCACTAGCTCTCGTTCATCCGTACATGAGCTGCAGATACCACATGGCTTGTCCCCATGCTCTTCCCCGAAATAATCCAGCTGGGCACTGCGCAAGCAGCGAGTAGTATAGCAATAATCAATCATTTGCTGAAGCTTGCGATATTCGTTAGCTTTACGGTCAGTATCCTGTGGATTCTGCTCGATCAGGAACTTTTGCGTCATAATGTCCTGCGCACTAAACAGCAATATACATTCACTCGGCTCCCCGTCTCGTCCAGCACGACCTGCTTCCTGAACATAAGCTTCCATATTTTTGGGCATATTGTAGTGAATTACGTACCGGACATTGGATTTATCAATCCCCATCCCAAAGGCATTCGTAGCCACCATGACCCGGATATCGTCATAGAGGAACCCTTCCTGGCTATCTGCCCGCTCCTGGTCGTTCATACCCGCATGATAGCGACCTGCCGCTATGCCCGAAGCTTGCAGCCTCTGATACAGATCATCTACTTCTTTGCGGGTTGCCGCATATACAATCCCCGGCTGGTGAGAATGCGTAGCCGCATAATCCATAACGAACTCCCGCTTGTTCTCTCCCCGCAGCACGGACATTGCCAGATTATCTCTTCCTAGCCCCGTCATGAAAATACCCGGCTCGCGCAAGCGCAGCAGCCGGACCATATCCTCCATAACCTCCGGCGTCGCCGTGGCGGTAAATGCTGCCAGGATCGGACGTTTAGGCAGCTCATCTACAAATGGAGATACCGACAGATAACTTGTCCGAAAATCATGTCCCCACTGGGATACACAGTGCGCTTCATCAACAGCCACGCAGGAAATAGACAGCTCAGCCATTTCCAGACGGAACCAGTCCAGCTCAAGTCTTTCGGGCGCAACATAGAGCAGCTTCAAATCGCCCCGCCGGGCAGCCCGAATCCGCTCATTCACTTCTTTTCCGCTTAACGTGCTATTAATAAAGGCTGCCGGAATACCCGCAGTAGTTAACGCATCCACCTGGTCTTTCATCAGCGAGATCAGTGGTGATATCACCAGTGTCAGCCCTGGCAGGAGCAGTGCAGGAACCTGATAACAGATCGATTTCCCGCCACCCGTAGGGAGGATTCCCAGTGTGTCGCGTCCTTCCAGCAAGTTCTGAACAATCTTTTTCTGGCCATCCCGAAAGTCTGGATAACCGTAATATTTTTGCAGCTCAGCCTGCGCCTGTTCAATAGTAGGTGCTTGCATCTTCATATCTCTCATAACTCCTTAGGCGTTTCTATCTTTAGTTTAGCGGTCAATGGTGTAATGAGCAACACTTCTTAACTATCATCACCCTGTTCTTCTTTTGAAATATTTACATAAAAGGTCTTCTTTTAAGCCAAGCTTTAATAAGCGTGATTTCATAGAAAGGTGGAGCGACCGTGCAAAATTGGAAACAAAAATATACCTCCTTTAAACAAAAGCCTGCACGTAAAGAGTCCTCTGCCCAGGACAATCGTCCGGTAAAGCCATTGGATTCCAGCCTGAAGAGCAATATAAGCTTCATTCGACAAGTCTTTGGAGAAGACAGCGACCTTATTGTCCGTAACTTCAAGGTATACGGTAGATATGATGCGGCTATTATCTTTTTTTCTTCTGTGGTGGACCAGAATCAAATTCAGAACTATGTTTTAAAGCCATTAATGAATGTTTCCTCCGACCACTCAGAAATTCCAAAAGATCTAAAGGATTTACCTGATTACATCTGGAGTATGACGGTACAAGTCACACAAGGTAACCGCACTAAGGACCTAAATACTCTAGTCTCCGTCTTGTTGGATGGAAATGTAGTTCTAATCATAGATGGAATGGATCAGGCACTTTACTTCAATCTGCGTAAGATTGAGCATCGTAGCATTGAGCAACCTCAAACTGAACAAGTTATACGCGGTTCGCGTGATGGGTTTATAGAGAATTTAGAATCCAACATCTCTTTGCTTCGCTATCGACTACAAACGCCGGATTTTCGTGTAGTAACTGCCCCTCTTGGCGTACGGACGCGCTCAAAAGTAGCTGTTTGTTATATCGAAGGAATAGCCGATCCAGGGCTAGTTCAAAAGGTGATGAAGAGATTATCAGCAATAAATGTAGACGGCATCCTTGATGCGGGGTATATCGAGCAATTTATAGAGGATCATCCCCTTTCCCCGTTTCCACAGGTTCAGCCAACCGAACGTCCGGATAAATCTATAGCCTCTTTATTAGAAGGACGAGTCATCATCCTTGTAGATGGCTCACCTTTCTGCCTCATCGTCCCGGCACTTTTCAACCAATTCTTTCAGACGATGGATGACTATACGGAACGTTTTATCGTAGGAAGCCTCCTAAGAATGATCCGCCTGATCGCATTATTATTTTCCCTTTTCTTCCCTGCCTTATATGTATCCATTATCTCTTTCAATCCTGAGCTACTGCCGACAGAGTTCGCCGTAGCAATAACAGGTGCAAGAGCTGGCGTACCCTTTCCAGCCGTATTGGAAGTTCTGATTATGGAAGTCTTCATGGAGGTGCTGCGCGAAGCAACCATTCGCCTACCGCAAATGATTGGCGGGGCTCTTTCTATTGTAGGTGTGCTTGTCATTGGTCAGGCAGCCGTAGCAGCAGGTCTGGCGAGTCCAACTACCGTAGTTGTTGTCGCTATAACGACCATAGGGTCTTTTGCCACACCCGCTTACAATGCCGCAATCTCTTCAAGAATGCTTAGATTTCCATTGATCATATTGGCAGGCTGCTTTGGCCTGTACGGAGTAATGCTGGGCACTATTGTTATTATCAACCACTTATTATTCCTGGAATCTTTTGGCGTTCCCTACATGACCCCCTTTGTCCCTACGATATGGAAGGACCTTAAGGATAGTATCGTTCGGGTACCTTTATGGTGGATGCGAAGCCGCCCAAGCTTTCTTAATACACCTGATCCTGATCTTCTTGCGAAGGATATTCCGAAAATGCATACCGATCTGATTTTTAAGGAGAAAAGTGAAGCTGATGAATAGTAACCGCCCCATAACAACGATCCAAGTCATGGCTGTAATCGTTAGTACGATTATAGGAATAGGAATCTTAAGTATTCCTCGTTATATGGCTGAAGCCGGAGACAGTGGTGCACCGCTCGTGACTGCTTCTGGTGTACCTGTTGCTTTTTTGGGTTGCTGGTTTACAGCAGCTGTCTGCCGAAAATTCCCGAACGAAACGTTGTTCGTATTCAGCCGCCGCCTTCTCGGAACTGGGCTCGCGGATATTTTCTCCATTTTTATTTCTTTGTTTTTTGCTTTCTCTGCCGGGATCACCATGCGCCAATTCGGAGAAGTATGTGTTGCAGTTGTCTTTAAAAAGACACCCATCGAAGCAGTAATTCTCTTAATGCTCCTACTGGTTGCCTTATCAATCCGAAGAAATATTGTGAAATTCACTTATGTTCATGTTTTCTATTTACCTTTTATTCTATTATCTGTTATAGCAATTGCCTTGGTAGCTATGAAAAATGTTGACGTTCTAAACTTGCTACCCCTCACCGGAAATCACACCACCTTTTCAAGCTTTTCCAAAGGAACGATTACGTCTGCTGGCCTTTATCAGGGCACCTTTGTCATCATCCTGCTGGTTCCTTTAATGAAAAAACCTCAACAGATCCTTAAAGCAGGCACTGTTGCGCTTTGTATCATTGGATTCATTTATGTAATGATCGTTTGGGTCACTTTAGGCATGTTTGGAGCTCAAGAAACCAAATTACTTTCCTATCCAACCTTAGAAGCAGCTCGCTCCATATCCATCGGCGCAGGACTTTTAGAACGGTTTGATGCTCTTTTTATAATAATTTGGGTGGTTTCTATATTCACTTCCATCTTTACGAACTACTACTTAGCTGCATACTCTCTGCAACAAGTGCTGCGGCACAAGGATCACCGCCTAATATCCAGCTTCTTACTTCCACTTATCATCACTTTTTCACTTTTGCCGAGAAATATATTTCAGGTCTATTCATTTGCTAGCATTACAGCGATAATCGGTTTGATTTTTTTGACCTTCTATCCTCTTTTATTATGGTTAGTCTCTCTAATCCGAAATAAAGGAGCCATTTCTCATGAATAAAAAAATTTACAAGCGTGTAGTTCTTATATTTATTCTCTCACTCATGTCTGGCTTACTCTCAGGGTGCTGGGACCAGCTTGAAATAGAAGACCGTGCATTGGTACTAGGGTTATCCATTGATTCCGTCCCTCCAGACAGCAAAATAAATGATGATCAAACCACTCATCTTAAAAGCGCAAATATTAACCTTCCCAAAATCCGTGTGACCGCCCAAATTGCGGTTCCGGGAAGAGTTCCACTCGGACCAGGCAGCGGGGGTGAAGGCGGAGGCGTGAATCAAAATCCAGTATGGGTCGTAGAAGTGTACGGGTACACCTTAGATGACGCCATGAACAATTTACAGCAGCAAATTTCTGATCCACGTTATCTAATTCATTTACGAGTGATTATTATTAGTGAGGACATCGCAAAAAAAAGCATGAATGACTTAAATGATTATTTGCGGCGAAATCCAGAAGTTCGTCGCCGGACCTGGCTGCTAGTATCCGAAGGGGAGGCTGCTAAATTTATGAATATTAATCCTCCGCTCCAGCGAGTGCCGACCCTTTACATCCTCTCCACCATGGAAAAAGCAGTAACATCAGGAAAATTCCCCGCTGATTATATAGGTGTATTCTGGTCAGCAGAATCCAAATGGGGCGAAAGTGGTTATCTGCCTTACGTCTCATTACATCAGGAAGACAATATCATGATTAAAGGCCTAGCTTACTTTAGTGGTGGAGTGATGGTCGGATCGACGATTCCGATTGAGATTGGCGCATATATGTCCATGAAGGGCATTAATCCCGGGGGATACTCCGATCTTTTTTATGCTGATGAATTCGGTCCGGTGATGCTCAAGGTCAACGACCGGTTCACGAGGGTGAAGGTTCATTTCAAAGAGGGCAAACCTCACATCACTTATAACCTCACTTTAGAGGCGGCTCTAGATGAGCATTTACGTAGTGATATCCCTATCGATTCCAGCCGTTCTTTAGAAAAGATTGAAGATATTTTTCAAAAGAGAGTGATCGGTATTTTCAACCACCTTATCGAAGAAACTCAACAAGCGCATTCCGATGTCTTTGGCATGGGTGAATATATTCGTGCATATGCTCCCTCCTACTGGAAAGCCAATATTCGTGACAAACATGACTGGGAGCAGCAGTATTCCAATCTCAGTGTTGAAGTTAAGTTGAAAACTCACATCGACAGAGTAGGTCTTAAACAAAATTAAATGACGTTTATGGGAGGCTCTACTATGCTCTATTACCAGCTAACCTACGTAATTGTTGCGCTGCTGATCTCCAGTGTTCTGTTGCTTACTGTGGATACTAAAATATATGCAGTCAATGCCATGCACCGGGAAAAGAAATATGCCCGCATATTAGGCTGGGTATATCTCGGTTTATTCCTGCTTCTTGGATTAGCCCAGCTGTTCTATCTATGAGCATTTACAAACCAAACCAGCAAGCCTGCCCTCTCCATAGTATTTCTTCACAGCCCATGGTATATTGAGGAGTACAATATTAAAGGACGGAGAATGCACCCATGAACTCAAGAAGAAATCCTAAAGAAACAGCCAAAAGAGGTACTCGTTCTCACAGCAAGCCTACTGGCAAGCTTAACCATAAAACTAAAACAACCGCAGCACCCAAGTCTTTTACTGTAAACGAACCTTCTGAACTGTTGCCCTTCTTACTCACCCACGTCACGGGTCGAGGACGAAATGCGATTAAATCCATCCTATCGCGTGGACAAGTGTCGGTGAATGATAAGGTAGTTACACAGCATAATTTCCAACTGCATCCGGGTCAAAACGTTACTATTGATCAAGAGAAGCCTGTACAAACAGCAGAGATGATCGGACTTAAAATCGTTCATGAGGATGATGACCTGATTATTGTTCAAAAGGATGCTGGACTGCTATCTATCGCCACTGCGGAAGAAAATGAATTGACGGCTTACCGCCAGCTTATGGAGCATGTCCGTGTTAGCAATCCAAAAAATCGGATTTTTGTCGTACACCGTTTGGACAGAGATACTTCAGGCGTAATGATGTTTGCCAAAAGCGAACGGATTCAGCAGGCATTACAAACTACGTGGAAAGATACTGTGAAGGAACGTTCTTACGTAGCGCTCGTCGAAGGCGCGGTTAAAAGACCTGAAGGCAAGATAAGCTCTTGGCTCAAAGAAACCTCAACCCTTAAAATGTATTCCAGTCCTCATGAAGGCGATGGACTACATGCAATTACACATTATAAACTTATTCAGGCTAACCGCCATTTTTCCTTGCTAGAGGTTAAGCTCGAAACCGGACGAAAAAATCAGATTCGGGTGCATATGGCAGATATCGGCCACCCTATCGCAGGTGACAAGAAATATGGGGCAGAGACCAAAACGGTAGGAAGACTTGGCCTACATGCTCGAGTGCTCTCTTTTATTCATCCAACCACTGGAGAACTAATGACCTTTGAGAGCCCGATTCCGAAGACGTTCCTGAAATATACTGCGCCTGCGCCTACAAACTAAGAATTGAACGTATACCCACGACTGACGAGCCTTCCCGCTTATAGGAAGCCGTAACTTCTACACAAGATGCCCGGTCCATTTGGTCCTGGGCGTCTTTTTTTAACTTCCTATCACATCATGTTACAATATAAATAAACAAAGAAGGTGCCCTTATTGTTCCATCCTACTGTTTTCGATAATATTAAGATCGCCTTTGAGAACCAGGTTTATGACTACGATAATTTAGACGGAATACTGGTGGTTACGGATCGCTCCGACCTTCTGAATATGGCGCTGATGTCCAGAGAGTTCAGTCTCTCCTTCCAATTAACTGCAGGCAGGAAAGTAACCGCCGAAATCCTGCTCACTTCGACCACGAAAGATCTCAGCGATGAAATCATGGAGGTTCCTAATACGGATCCCGGCTGTAATCTTTCACTTCGTTTTTATATGGAAGTCGAAGATATTCCTAGCGAATGTCAGGCGATAGACAGTATTCTAAAAGCGATCTGGGGACCTGATTTCCAGCCTGTGCAATCTTTAAGCTTCATATATGGCCAGGAAAGTGAAACTTACAATAACTGCATCGAGCTGCAATTCAAAAGACAACTTACAGAAGAACAAATGGAGGACATTCCAAACCTGCTAAGCCACCTGCTGCAAAGTGCAGAAGAACTGGAATCCTTCACGGTATAATTCCTACTTTTTAACGTTCGAACTATGGGAAAAGAGGTGTGCATGAAATGAAATTCCTGCCTGCTGCCAAAAGTAAACGTTGGTTTCTCTGGATGACCGTTTATGCCATTCTGCTATGGCTTCTTTTCCCTCTGCACCGATTTGTGATGCTGGCCCAAGAAATGGATACTACACTCTTACTGCGCTTTGCTCTTTTTTCCGTAGTAGTGGCAGGCATCGTCAACACTTTAGGCTGGCTCGGAGCACGTCTGCTCTGGGTATTTAGTACGGCGGGAATAATCATAGGCGCGGCATTTATGCTGGGCTACACCTACAAAGAGATGTCCGGTTGGGAGGATCTCGCAGGCTTCCTCGCATTTTCCTTATTTTCATGTGCCGGATTTGCACTGGGTTTATTAGCGGAAGGTATTCGTCTGCTGTATACGCGAGCATCGAAGTCTTGAATGGAAGAGGTGAAACGCTGTTGTCCAATTCTTTTCTAACCAAAAATGCATTGTCCCAATCTTTAAAAGAACTAATGGAGCATACACCGCTCAATAAAATTACTGTTAAACAACTAGTGGACCATTGCGGACTAAACAGACAAACCTTCTATTATCATTTTCAGGATATATTTGATTTGCTAGGTTGGATCTATAAGACTGAGGCTGTCGAAAGCCTCGCCCAGTATCGCAGCTACAGCACTTGGACGGACGGTTTTTATAGAATCTTCTGCTATATTGAGCGGAATAAATCCTTTTGCTGTAACACGCTAAATTCACTAGGCAGAAATCACCTGGATGCATATCTGTACGAGGTGACAAACGATCTCATCATGGGGGTTATAAACGAGCTGTCCTCCGGGATGGAGGTTTGCGAAGAAGACAAGCATTTTATAGCCAATTTCTATACGCTAGCCTTCACAGGCCTAATCATTCAGTGGATGAGAGAAGGCATGAAGGAACAACCGCACCATATGATTGAGAAGCTAAGTGATCTAATTGAAGGAAATTTTCTGAAAGCTTTACACAAATATGAGAACCATCCGTTGTAACCTTTGGTTGCAGCGGTTTTTTTTGTCTAAAAACTAGACAGATCACCCATAATGACAAAAATCCAGACACTCTAAAGAGTTTGATTATACCTTCAAAATAGGAGTTGGTTTACATTAAGAGTGTGATTATTTAAACAACTACTTGGAGGCGACCATTGTGAAAAAAGAGTACGGTAATAGACAGGTTTATTTTGTCGGTGGCGGAATTGCATCCCTAGCGGGCGCTGCTTACCTGGTCAGAGACTGTGATTTTCCGGGACAAAACATTCACATTATTGAAGAGATGAAGATTCTTGGTGGTAGCAATGACGGCGCAGGTGACGCTGAACATGGTTACGTTGTCCGCGGCGGCCGTATGCTCAACGATGAAGCTTATGAAAATCTCTGGGAACTATTAACAACGATTCCTTCTGTCGACCGTCCGGGGTTGTCTGTGCGGGATGAAATTATTGCTTTTGATACCGCTAATCCAACACACTCAAACGCCAGACTAGTAAATAAAGACGGCAAAGTAGAAGATGTATTGTCCATGGGTTTTGATATGGCTGATCGTCTCGCTATGGGCAAGCTGATTATTACACCAGAAGATAAAATGGGGAAAGCGCGTATCAACGACTGGTTCGCCCCTCACTTTTTCACAACTAACTTCTGGTATATGTGGGCTACTACTTTTGCATTTCAACCTTGGCACAGCGCTGTAGAGTTTAAAAGATATATGCTCCGTTTCTTCCATGAATTCCCAAGAATTCAAACACTGGAAGGTGTAACCCGCACTCCATATAACCAATATGATTCCATCATTCTGCCTTTGCACAAATATCTTGAACCATTTGGTGTCGATTTCACACTGAAATGTACAGTGACTGATCTGCAGTTCAAAAAAGGTGACGGAATTACCGTAACCCAAATGAATGTAGTGCGCGAAGGTGTCAAAGATGTGATTGATGTAAAAGAAGATGATCTTGTGATTATCACAAACGGTTCTATGACCGAAGGCTCCAGCCTTGGTTCTATGACTTCTGCTCCACTCCTTAACGGCAAGGGAAGCTCGTGGAAATTATGGGAAAACATCGCTTCCAAGAAACCAAGTCTTGGCAATCCTTCTTCGTTCGATGATCATGTAGACGGTTCGAAATGGGAGTCCTTTACTGTAACTTTCCATGACTCCAAATTCTTCGATCTGATGGAAAATTTCACACGTAACCGTGCCGGCACAGGCGCTTTGGTCACATTCAAGGATTCGAGCTGGTTTATGTCCGTTGTACTGGCCTACCAACCGCATTTCCGCAATCAACCTGAGCATGTTAAAGTGTTCTGGGGTTACGGACTGTATCCAGACAAAGTTGGGGATTTCGTGAAAAAGAGAATGTGTGATTGTACCGGCGAAGAAATCATGCAAGAATTGATCGGTCATCTTCACTTTGAAGAACATAAGGACGAGATCATGGCTACCGCCA
This sequence comes from Paenibacillus sp. FSL H7-0943, assembly GCF_037963265.1. Lineage (NCBI taxonomy): Bacteria > Bacillati > Bacillota > Bacilli > Caryophanales > Paenibacillaceae > Paenibacillus > Paenibacillus sp. FSL H7-0943. The sequence goes on along the minus strand of NZ_CP150148.1, from coordinate 1,445,505 downwards.
ACTGTATTCCTTGCATGATGCCTTATATCACTTCACAGTTCATGCCTAGACTCAATAGTGACAGACCAAAAGTTGTCCCTGAGGGTTCCACGAACCTGGCCTTTATTGGACAATTCTGTGAAATTCCAGATGACGTTGTATTCACTGAAGAATACTCCGTGAGAGCAGCGAGAATTGCGGTATATACTCTACTTGGTATCGAACGGCCTATCGAGCCAATCAACCAATATCAATACGATGTACGTACACTATTCTCAAGCTTTGTTACATCTTTCAGATAAAACAACAATCAGCGGCGAGCGCTTCCGGATATCGGGAGCGCTTGTTTTTGAGTGTGGGAAGCAAAAAAAGAACAGTTTTATCGAAACAAAAAAGAGCTGAGGGCTCCCTCAGCTCTTTTGTTTTACTCGAATCTAAACTTTAAATATTGCAAGATCCATCTGCGCAGCCATCATCGGTGGATACTTCAGAATTCCCCTTACCAACCACTTGTAATGTTGGCCCTGCTTGTTCCTCCGCCCACACAGTATCCAGTACCTCTGTAAATACAGGACCTGGTTGTGCACCAGATAAAGCATATTTATTGTTGAATACAAAGAAAGGTACACCGGTAATATTAAGACGGCTTCCTTCTTCAATATCGCCATTAACCTCATTCGCAAAAGCATCCGTTTCCAGCATTGCCGCAGCTTCCGCTTGATCCAGACCTACTTCAGCAGCGAGTGAAGCCAGTACACTGCGATCTCCAAGATTTAATGAATCCGTAAAGTAGGCGCGCAGCAGACGTTCGGACATTTCTGCGCCTTTTCCCTTTGTGCTTGCAAAATGACTCAGTCGGTGACTGTCAAAAGTGTTGGTATGCTTCACTGTATCAAAATTAAATTCCAAACCCACATCTTTAGCTTGCTCCGCTAGTTGTGCGTTCATTGCTTTTGCTTTTTCAACGGTCATCCCGTATTTGGTAGCCAACAGCTCATGAATACTCTTGTCTGTACTTACCTCTGCATGTGGATCCAATTGAAAGCTACGGAATACTACCTCCACTTGATCACGGTTCGGGAATTGGCTTAGCGCATTCTCCAAACGTCTTTTGCCAATATAACAAAAAGGACATGCATAATCGGACCAGATATCTATTCTCACGAAAAAACCTCCTAATATTATTGATAATTTGTAGCTGCTATATAAGAGTAATAACTAAATACACGTCACTTACTATTATATAGTTAAAAACTCAAAATTACAAACTTAACTTTTATTAAAATAACATTTATAGACGTGAATGTTAAAGCAAAAAGTAAACGAAAGTGGTATATACGCTCCCCTTCAGGGCAGATAGAATAAAGTTAACACCAGAAATTCCGAAGGGAGATCCCCATATGCATGATGTATCTATAGTGATACCTACCCGTAACCGTATAAACGACCTTACAGTGTGCATAGAGTCTATTAGCAAGCAGACACAGCTAGAGAATGTCTCCATCGAGCTCTGGATTGTGGATGACGGTGAGATTCCTGAAGAAAGATTAACCTATTATCGTAACATACTGAACAAATTGCCACAGGCTGAGTTTCGATATCATCGTAAGACTAATCCGGGACTCTGGCTTTCCCGTTATGAGTCACTTGGACTAGTAAATGCTGAAATTGTGCTTCATTTAGACGATGATGCAGAATTAGATGATTCCTTATATATTCGACGATTACTTGATACTTATGCAGCGGACGATTCAATTGTCGGTGTAGGCGGTGTGGCAAAAGGCATGCGCAGCAGCAAACCGGGCCGGCTGTTTGGCATGCTGACCGGACAAATGTCCGGATCCCCGGGCAGATTATCCCCAAGCATGTTTGCAGGCTCCCTATTCCTGTGGGGAGAGAAGGAGCAGGTTTTTGAGACAGATTTTTTTCACGGCTGTAATATGTCATTCCGGCGCTCAGCATTACAAGATATGAAACCCTATCCCTGGATGACAAGTTACTCCATTGCCGAAGATATTTACTTGTCCCATTTGGCTAGCCGTTATGGCAAGCTTGTCATTAACCCGGCTATGAAAATCATTCATCATGAGTCGCCGGGTTCTCGGGATAAGGCGGGCGTTGTTGCAAGAGCTACTGCCATCAATCATTATTATCTGCTCAACTTACGTAAAGCACCCCCTATGAATTATGCCGCATTGATCTGGACGTTAACCTGTCTGACAGGCAAAGAAACTCTCAAACGAAATTTCAAAGCCGTTAGCGGTTATGCCAAGGGAATCCTTTTCGTAATGAATCCTCGTAAAAACAAATACCGTGAATACATGCTAGATTAGCTTAATAGTTACCTCTATATCCACAGCGTTGCTCCGAATAAGATTGCGGGGCTTTTTTTTCGTGCAGACGGAGTTGTACCTAAATATGCCATGAAATTAATTTCCATCAACTTCTGATCTAGGGTATGATAGTAATAATGTGTTTTAGAAACTAACTTTATGGATGGTGGAATATGTTCAAGAACAAAAAAACGACGTTGATCCTCGTTGTTATCCTCATCGTCGTCATAGCTGTCGGCGCTTGGCTAATTACTAAAAATAAGGATGACAAAGCGACGGAAACACCGGGTGGCGCAACAGCTTCAGGAAAAGGCGAAGCCAAGTCACTCTCACAGACCTTTTATATCTATGACACGGTCGTGAATATCAAAGTGTTCGGAGAAAATGTAGCCCAAAAAAATATGGATGATATCCAGCAAATGCTGGAGCGAATGGATATGGAGCTTAGCCGTACAAAAGAAGGCGGCGAGGTTTACGCAGTCAATCAAGCAGCAGGAAAAGAAGCGGTTGTCGTTTCGGACGAGACCTTAGATGTTGTAAAACAATCGGTGCAATATGCAAAAGAAATGGACGGGCTATTCGATCCCACGATTGGTCCGCTGATCGACCTCTGGAACATCGGTAGTGGCGGGGATAAAGTCCCTGATCCAGTAGCTATCGATGCAGCCAAGAGCCTAACCAATTACAGGGACGTTGAAATTGACGAAGCTGCTAAGACCGTGAAGCTATTGAAGGAAAATATGGTACTGGATCTTGGAGGTATCGGCAAAGGGTATGCTGCTGACCGTATCGCTGATTATTTAAAAGAGCAAGGCCTTAACAGTGCAATGATCAACCTCGGTGGCAGCAGTATTATTGCGTTAGGTACGAAACCAAACGGAACGGATTGGAATATTGGTCTGCAAGACCCTGACCAAAGCCGCGGCACACAGCTAGGAACGATTAAAATCGCGGATGAGGTCATCGATGCTTCTGGTGTTTATGAACGTTATTTTATGCAAGACAATGTTCGTTACCACCATATTCTTGATCCACGCACAGGTTATCCTTCTCAGAACGGTCTCAAAAGCTTGACCATTATGAGCCCTAATGCAACAGATGCGGACGCTTTGTCCACTGGGGTGTTCTTGATGGGGATCGAAGAAGGTATGAAATATCTGGAGTCGTTACCTGAAGATGTAGAAGCTTTCTTTATTACCGATGACAACAAAATCTACGCCACACCAGGCATTAAAGAAAGAATGAATCTGACTGACCCTACGTACAGCTTCGCTGATTAAATGAAATAGAGCTTGCCCCCATAAAGCCATTATTGGCTTTGGGAGGCAAGCTCTTTTGTTGTGGATAAAGGTTCTTTGGCGTGGCTGAGGGAATACTATCGCCCAGCAGCCTGATAATTAGGGAATTCCTCCCTAAAATCATTAGATTTTTTCAAGGTAAACCTTCGATTAGGGAAAACCTCCCTGAAAATCACTCGAATATGGCTATAACCGTGCTTATTTAGGTTTTATTAGGGAGGAAATCCCCAATAACCTCAATTTCGCGCTCTAACCGGTTAATTTCAGGGAGTTTTTCCCTAATTAATTCCTGATCAAGATTTTTGCAGCACCAAAGGCAACTCGCTAAATTCCTTATAATTCGTGAAAATATAACTAGGCTTATCATCCGTAGCCGGCTGTCTGCCTCTCGGATTATACCAGCAGACCTTCCAGCCAGCCGCAAGCGCTCCTACTACATCATTAGCCCAGGTATCACCTATATAAAGTGAATGGTCTGGTGAAGTACCAGACTTCTGATTTACATGCAAAAAGAGTTGCGGATCTGGTTTGGCCAGACCTACAGCGTCAGAAATAAAAATCATCTCCTCGGGGATCATCTGATCCAGACCTAATCCGCGAATCTTTTTCATTTGATGATCCTTGGGTCCATTCGTAATGATGCCTACTTTATGACCAGCAGTAATGAACCTTTCCAATTGCTCCCGGACTCCATCTATCATTTGAATGGTGTACTGACGGCCAATGTAAGCCGCTTGTACCGCCGTGGCTTGATCACGATCGAGCTGTAAACCATACTCTGCAAAAGCAAGCTCCAATCGGCGTACCCTAGTCTCCTCCAACGGAATTTCTCCACGTAAATACATAGGCCATAATACATCACTATGATGTCTTACTTTATAAAATAATTCCGCAAAGTCCAGACTGCTCTCATCCGGTTTAAGTACTTGACGCACCGCTTCTTTAAAAGGAATCAAATGATCATATAAGGTATCATCAAGGTCAAAAAAGATTGCCAGCTTATTACTTGTATCCACTTTAACGCCCCTTACTCGTCTTTCTCTCTAGCTTTAGAAAAAAAGGTTATAGGTATAAAAATCATCATCCCGAATGTAGCCATGCGCTTCATATAAACGCTGTGCCCCCACATTCGCCGTCATTGTTGTCAGGGACAAGCCCTTCGTATTCGTTGCGAGCGCATGAGCTCTGGCACTTTCCAGCAGCTTGGAGCCGAGCCCATGACCTCGCAGTTCCGTAGTTACATATAGATCATTCAATATCCAGAGACGCTCCATAGAGACCGATGAAAAAGAGGGATAGAGCTGGGTGAAGCCCCACGCTCGTTTCTCCTCGCCTTCTCCCTCCACCGCAATAAAGATTACCGAATCGTTCAGCTTCAATCGATCTGATAAAAAAGCACGTGCACCATCCAGATCAGAGACTGCCCCATAAAATACCCGATACTCATCAAACAATGGGATAAGCCGTTCCAAATCATCATAGATCACACGTTCAATACGATAGTTGTTCATCCTCAACGCTCACTTTCCGGCTTGGGCCGTTTTAACGTTATTGTATATTTCAGCCGTACCGTGCACCATGGAGCGAACGCCAGATCATTTGGACAATTATTCTTATTCTTTGGAATCGTAGAACACATGCCGGGCACTGACTTTACCCACTTCGATATCCAAAATTCCGAAGGAATACAGTTTCTCACGTCGTTTATCCGTTGGCGATCCTGGATTAAAGAGCAGAATCCCATTCTCTTCCCGCAATAAAGGCTGATGCGAATGACCGAATAAAATACAATCCACCTTATCGTTCGCAAAAGCAAGCAACGCATTCCCGTCCGTTCCTTTGCGGGAGTGTGGCGTATGACCATGGACCATTCCGATCCGGACTCCCTCAAGCGTTAGCAGCTTACGCTCCCCGAAACGCTCGATGATCTCTATTCCATCGTTATTCCCAGCAATCCCTTCCACTGGAGCCAATTCAGCCAACAAATCGTAGATTCCCATACTCACCCAATCTCCAAGATGTAGAATCAAGTCTACATTCCGGAATTCAGCAACAAGTGCTTTGGGCAGAGACTTAGCCATTCTTGTCATATGTGTATCTGATACCACGCCTACTTTCATATAACTCAGCTCCTAATCTATCATACTCATCTCATATTCAAATAATTGTACGATTTGCTTAAACGAGAAGCAAGTTCTGTGACTTCTCCCACATAGAAAAGCCGGGTACACCCCACTAACACAGGGCATATCCGGCTGCCATTAAGTAATTCCAAAGAAATCATTTATGCTTACTACCTTCTACAGTATTTAGCATCCCAACTCAGTTCTCTCTATCCTGCCAATTCCATAATCTTACTTCTTCAACATGAATATTACTGACCCATTTTTCTTCCTTTAACTTGAGCAACTCTTTAACCGGACCGGTTACGACAGCTCCATACAGCCTAACTCCGTTCTTCTCCAGATAACTAATGGAGTCATCCAGATCAATAAACGGAATTACCTTGTTGGCGATCGATTTATGCTCCTGCATTAAGTGCAGTGTCTTAAGGAAGTTCGCATTACGAAGTTCACCATCCCCATATGAGTCAACAGATGGAGAAACACTCGTGCGGCTAGTCACCCCTCCAAACCAACCCCACTTTTTCTTTGACTCTTGTGTCACCTTCATATCATCGGCATGCCAGATGGGCGTACTTGGAAATCCTAAGGGATCATTTATTACTGGCTCTTGTGTCCTTGGACCTGTATCTGCTGCGAACCATAAAAGCTCAAGATTTTTATGCTGAAACTTCTTCAATAGCTCATCTGTCGTAAAAAATTGTTCAAAAGACAAATAGGCTTCTCCTACCGTACCTTCAGGGAGCTTTTCTAGTTTTTCCCACTCACTGCTGTCATCCATCCTATTTTCTGCAGACTGGTTCTCAGTGGGATAGATAAAGTAATTACCTGTCCCACTGCGTTCATATGTCCATGAATAACTATATATTCTGGGCCAGCCCAATAGAAACTTCATCGAATAATCTCCAACATTAATCCGCGCATCACCAATTTGTTTTATTATTTCACCCTGCAGATTCATACTAAAAAACGGTCCGGAATCGCTACTCAAATGGACGATTGTATTCGGCTGTGAAACAGCAATTGCGGAAGAAACGACATCACGGTAAGTCTCTCCTCTTTCTCCAGTGCCATAAAATACCGCTGTGATGATACTGCTGACGATCAAAAAAATCAAAAATGCAGAAATCACCGTCAAAGTATTTGATATGCGTGCTTTCCACTTGCCCCGGCGGATGATCTTTTTTTCTTTGCCGGGTCTGTTTCTTTTACCCTTTCCGAATTTTATGCTCTTCTCCTCATCTGAAGCCGGCTTTTCTTCACTCATGAGTTCATCCAGATAAGCCTGGTAAGCTTCCATCTTCTCTAGCTCACGTTCAACCTCATCCCTATCCTTATCAGCAAGAGTGCCTTCACCATACCTTCTTAACTTCTCCTTAAACTCTTCACTCATGTTCATTTCTCCTCCGCTCTGCCTCACGCAGCTTCTGTCTGGCCCGAAAGATCAATATCTTATATTGGGACAAGCCCACATCCATAATGTCCGATGCTTCCCGATAACTCAGCCCATGAAAATCATGCAGCAGCAGTGCATTTCTCTGATTGTCCGGTAGCTCACCTACTGCTATCCTCATCTCTTCCCAACGTTCCTGATGAAGCAGTGTGCTTTCTGTGGTATCTGGATGAGCAAGCTTTTTGAAATAATCCTCACTCTGAACTGTACTGCGGCCTTCCTTTCGCTTGTAATCTACGAAGGCGTTATAAGCGACACGGAACAACCATGGCTTAATCTTCTCTTCTTTACAATCCTCCAAATGTAGATAAGCGCGATAAAAGGTTTCTTGCATCAAATCTTCAGCCGCATAATGATCACCACAAAGGGAGCGCAAATAGCGGTAAATATCCATCACATACATCTGATATATTTCATCCAATGACTTTCGCTTCATGCACTCCCCCCTTAACCTAACCACGTATCCCAGCCTGAAAAGTTACAGATAAATTTAGCAACTAGTATGAATATACCAGTAATTCCATGGAAAAAAGCGAAAAAAAGCCTGCTGGCAGGGAGTATTACTCCTGCCAACAGGCTTTTTAATTCACCAAGTTACTCTGCTTACAGAACAACTTCAACTTCTTTGAGCATTTCGCTAACGGATATTAAACCGCCACCGGACAAATACCAGTAGTTAGGATCCAAGTAAATGATTTTACCGTTTTTAAAGGCATTTGTGTTCTTCACTAGATCGTTTTCAACTGCTTTTTTAGCTGAGCCGGCTTCGCCGCCATCACTCTTCACAGCCGCATCTCTGTCCACTACAAACAGATAATCCGGATTCTTATCCGCTACATATTCGTAGGATACGCTTTGTCCGTGAGTGGATACTTCAATTTTATCATCAGCCTGTGCAAATCCGAACACATCATGGATAATCCCAAAACGGGAACCTGCACCGTAAGCACTGATTTTTCCTTCATTCGCAAGAATAACAAGTGCTTTTTTGCCATCAGCTGTTGCCTTCGTATTCAAAGCTTTGATGGAATCATTGATAGTCGCAAGCTCAGTTTCTACTTCTGCTTCTTTTCCAAAAATTTGACCCAGCATTTTCACATTATTCGTAAAAGATTCCATGTAGTTTGCATTATCTACAGCCACATACAGAGTAGGTGCAATTTTGCTGAATTCTTCATAAGAATCCTGTTGTCTGCCGGAAATGATGATCAGGTCCGGAGAAAGACTGTTTATTTTTTCGAAGTCAGGCTCTTTCAAACCCCCAACATTCTCATATTTAGCATCGTTATATTTAGAGAGATAAGCCGGTACATTACTTTGAGGCACTCCAGTCACCTCTACACCCAGTTTATCCAGCGTATCCAGTGTACCGAAGTCAAAAACAACCACTTTTTGCGGATTGCTTTTGATAGTTGTTTCGCCAAGCGCATGCTTGAAAGTAAGCTCTGTCGGTGCTGTAGTAGCTTCCGTTGTTGGTGCAGTAGTAGCCTCCGAATTGCCTGCCGCTGCTGTGTTGTTATTTGAAGTTGCTGCATTATTGGAGCCACAAGCCGCCAAGATTACCGCAAGAAATACTGTCATAATCAGTAAAGATAAGTTCTTCTTCAATGTATTCACCCCTAATTTTTATAGTGAAGCTATTTGAATTATTCGCGTATGCGTTAAGAAGCTGGCGCCTTTCACTTCTTACGTTACGTCATAATAATATCCACATAGTAATAGTTACCTTTTTAGAAATAGACACCGATTTTTCGGCCTCCTATAGTTTCAATAGGAATGTCCATGTCATATACCTCTTTAAGAACTGCAGAATCTATAATTTCATCCGCTGTACCCGAGGAAGCTACTCTTCCATTTTTAAGCGCAACAATGTAGTCAGAGTAACAAGATGCAAAGTTAATATCGTGGATAACGAGCACAATCGTCTTCCCCTTCTCGTCCACCAAACGGCGAAGCACCTTCATAATTTGGACGGAATGCTTCATATCAAGGTTGTTGAGCGGTTCATCGAGCAGAATGTACTCTGTATCCTGAGCCATAACCATGGCAATATATGCCCGCTGGCGTTGTCCTCCACTGAGCTGATCAATATATTTATCCTGCATCTCTTGGAGATCCATGTAAGCAATCGCTTCGTCAACGAACGCCCGATCCTCCGGACTCAGCTTCCCCTGTGAATACGGGAATCTCCCAAAAGAAACGAGCTCCTTCACAGTGAGGCGTACGCTAATATGATTGGATTGCTTTAACACCGATATTTTACGAGCAAGCTCATTACTTTTGCAGGTACCGATTTCCTTACCTTCGATCAGCACCTCTCCCGCGTCTTTGGAGATAAGTCTGCTGATCATGGAGAGCAGTGTACTTTTACCCGCACCATTTGGTCCGATAAACGAGGTGATTGCGCCTTTTTTGATGGACAAGGACACATCATCAACGACGGTTACTCCGCCATAACGTTTGGTTAAATTTTTAACTTCTACCACGACTTATTCTCCTTTAACAGCAGATAGACGAAGTAGACGCCGCCTGCAAAATTGATAATCACACTAACCGTAGTATTGAATCCAAAAACACGTTCGACCAGGAACTGCCCGCCGACAAGCGCAACAATGCTCAGCAGAATCGTTCCAGGAATCAGATAGGCATGCTTATAGGTACGGAACAGCTGGTGTCCCACATTAGCTACCAACAAACCTAAGAAAGTGATTGGCCCCACTAGAGCCGTCGAGATCGAAACGTAGATAGATACAATAACTAGCAGCCTTTTGACCACATAGTCATAATTGATGCCCAGATTAATGGCTTCATCTTTTCCAAGCGAAATAACATCCAAATACTTAACAAATCGCAAGAAATACAACGTAGTTAGCGTCAGAACAATGGTGGAAAGAATCAATAGGTCACTGCTGACATTGTTGAAGCTGGCGAACATTTTCCCCTGTAGAATCAGGAATTCGTTCGGATCAATAAGCACTTCCATAAAAGAAGACGCGCTCTGGAACATCGTCCCCATGATCAGCCCTACCAGCAGCAGGAAATAAATATTTTGTCCTTCCCTACGGAACATTAGCTTATACAATACGCCTGAAAACAGGACCATGAGACACGCAGAGAACAAGAAGTTGATGTTTTTATTCATAAAGGTCATATTCGATGAACCTAAGGCATATACACCGAACGTCTGGATTAACATGTACAGGGAATCGAGCCCGAGAATACTTGGTGTCAAAATACGATTGTTCGTGATGCTCTGAAAAACTACGGTAGAGACAGCTATCACAGCTCCGGTAATCAGAATGGCCGCCAGCTTTCTTCCCCGGCTGGGCAGAACGTAGTCCCAATTTCCCAAAGCATGATACGTCATAAACAAGACGATGAGGGCAACAGCACTTATAGATAATATAGTTAGTTTTGTCTTCATCTCTAGTTCGCCTTTCTTCTCATCAGCAAGTAGATAAACAGACCACTACCGATGACGCCTACCGTGAGACTGATTGATATTTCATATGGATAGATAATGAGCCTGCCCAGAATATCGCAGAACAGGAGGAACACCGCTCCGAGAATGGCTGTATGCGCCAGACTTTTTTTGAGGTTATCCCCTATGTACAACGTTACAATGTTAGGTACTACCAGACCCAGAAATGGAATCGTACCTACGGTTAAAATGACAACAGAAGAGATTAACGCTACAATTACCAATCCCACGTTGACAACCGCTTTGTAATTCATGCCAAGATTAACGGAGAAATCCTCGCCCATACCGGCTACCGTAAATTTATTAGCGAAGAGATACGCCAGGATGACAAGTGGAATGCTGATATAAATCAATTCGTATTGGCCTTTGATAATCGTTGAGAAATCTCCAAGCATCCAAGACGAGATATTCTGAATCAAATCATTTTTATACGCAAAAAAAGTGGTAATCGAGCCTACAATGTTGCCGAACATGAGTCCGACCAGCGGGATAAAAATACTATCCTTGAACTTGATCCGATCCAAGATTCTCATAAAAATAAAGGTGCCCAATAGTGCAAAAACAAAAGCAACCAGCAATTTCTGCATTGGCGTTGCGCCTGTGAATAACATGAGGGATACGAGAATACCAAATTTCGCGGAATCCATCGTCCCTGCCGTAGTCGGGGAGACGAATTTATTGCGTGACAGCTGTTGCATAATTAATCCGGCAATACTCATGCTGACTCCAGCGATAATCAATGCGGCTAACCGGGGAATCCGGCTTACCAGCAAGGTCTGTGCTTGAGATTCCGTAAGATGAAAGAGATCTAATGGGGATATATCTTTAACGCCTATAAACAAAGATATAAATGAAAATACTATTAGAAGTAGGGACAAATATTTTAGTTTCATGAGTTGTTCCTTATCTGTTTAATAGTTTACACATGCGATTTTATGATAATGATTTTCATTCGCAATGTTTTAAATTATACCTAAGCCCACTTTGAGGGTCAACCCTTTCATATACTTAAATTTAAAATAATTAAGACTTAGGCTTATCTGCTTAAGTTACATAAAAAAAGACACCCTAACGGGTGCCTCTTTAATCTCTGCCATATTTTTAGCGCTAAGCTATAGGATTTATTTATATTTCTTCCAATCCTGATTACTGTTCTCCAGCAGATGTGCAAAATCATTATCCAACCGCTTCTGCTCAGCCTTGCGCTGATCTTCCACTGCCTTACGGGCAGCTTCTTTACGGTCATTTTCCTCCGCTTTCAACGCATCAGATTGCGCCTTCAGCTTTCCTAGAACATCACTGCTTAGCAGATCTTTTAACGTAGCAGGGCCATCATTCGTAGCGGCTCTTGGTGTGGTAGGCATTTTCTTTTTTTTAGCCACTGTCCATCATCCTTTCTAGTACTGAATTAAATTGGAATTTGTTTAAGTTATTGGTCTTTTCGTTTATAATGTTTACTAAGAGGTGAGCCCTATGAAGTCCAATGATTTATGTCCCCGGCTACAAAAAAGTATGGATATTATCGGCAGGCGTTGGACTGGTTTAATTATCTACCAGCTCCTTCAAGGACCCCAACGTTTCAATGTAATTGAAGCGGCATTGCCCATCAGTGGAAGACTGCTCTCCGAACGGCTCAAAGAGCTGGAACAGGAAGGGATCGTTCTTCGAGAAGTGTTCCCAGAGACCCCCGTGCGGATCCAATATTCTTTGACGGATAAAGGTCTTGCCCTGGAATCAGTCATCCGAGACTTACAGAGTTGGTCCAAAGAATGGGTCGATTGTGACACCGATAATCTAAATTCAACTCTCAAAATGTAAGCGTTTTATATGAGGCATTAGATTTTAAGGCCGACAATGACTAAATCACGCTCTATACCGTCAAGTTCAGCCACACCAGGCAGCATTCCCCACTCTTCAAAACCAAACTTTTTCAACAAACCAAGGCTTGGATCATTATGTCCAAACACAAAGCCGACTAGATTCTTAATTCCGAGACTAGGGGCTTTCTCAATGGCCTCTGTCAGAAGAATTCTGCCCGCACCACCACCACGGAACTTTTCATTCACGTATACACTGATTTCTGCTGTTGCATTATACGCTGGACGACCATAGAAGGATTGAAAACTGAACCATGCAGCAATTTCATCTCCTTGCTTCAGTACCCATAAGGGACGGTGATGGCTATTATGCTCAAGAAACCATTTCTCCCGGTCTGCAACAGTAACGGGTTCCAGATCTGCAGTTACCACCCTCCCAGCAATCGTTGAGTTATAAATATCTACAATAGCTGCTAAGTCTGCAGATGTTGCATCTTCAATTCTGCTGTTCTCCCAATTCATCCCTTAATTCCTCCAAATGTGTTAATTAACTCAGGCCGACCTGCTCCTGGCTCCATTGCCACAGCCGTTCGGCCTCTATTGTATTCTGCGCTCTGGGAGACAGTTGTTTAATCTTTCTTCGATAATAATATTGACCGGTTACCTCTCCAAGATCGGGATCTGTAGCCAAATAAATCGCTGTATCGGCACCTTGTTCAGGTGTTAAGAAAAAGTATGAGAGTAACTTAAGTACCGACTTGCCAAAACCAGTCTCCCGGTTTACACCTATATTCGTCCCCACTGCTCCTGGATGCAGGCAATTCACCGTCACCCTTGTTCCGTGAAGACGCGAAGCCAGCTCCCGCGTGAACAGAATATTGGCTAGCTTGGATCGGGCATAGGCTTTTGCAGGATTAAAACGGCGAGCGAGGGTTGGATCTTCATAATGGAGCGCACCTATCTTGTAAGCACCGGAGGCAACCACAATGATACGGCCTTGCTCTGCTGCCTGCAACGACTTAAGTAACAAATTGGTAAGTAGAAAATGCCCCAAATGATTTACGCCAAGATCCATCTCAAAGCCGTCCTTCGTAAGCTGACGCTTAATCGTGACTACCCCGGCGTTATTGATAAGTATGTCTAGCATCGGATATTTCATAGTGAATTCCTCAGCAAAGCTGCGAATGCTCTCAAGTGAAGCCAGATCACACAACATGAGCTCGATATCCTCGGAGTGGCTCTTTTGTTTGGCGGCAGCAAGTGCTTCTTCTCCCCGCTGGCGATTACGACAAACCATAATAACTTTAGCTCCCTTGCGAGCCAGTTCAACTGTTGTGGCCAGCCCCATACCGGAATTCGCTCCGGTAACAAGTGCGATTGTTCCTCTCATTGCAAGAATCACTCCTCTCTCAACAACCGTACCCGAATAAGCTTCAGCCTAACCTTAGGAGAAGTATATTTAAAGATATGTTACACCAACTAGTAGGGTTAAGAAAAGCTTCATGTCATGATTAGCCAACGATAGTTATAGTTCGTCAGGTGCGTCTGGTCTATTTTTGATCTATAATAGGAATATTGCAGTTCTAATCGTGAAGTTGAAAGGGGAACACCAACTATGAATAATGCTCTGACAAGCCTAGAGCAGCAAATGGCGGGCGAAGGTCTGGATGCCCTGCTCGTAACAGATCCCAAGCATGTCTACTACTTAACCGGCTTCGCCAGCGATCCGCATGAACGTTTTCTCGGTCTGCTGCTGATACGCGGAGAAGAGCCTATGCTCATTCTGCCTGCATTGGATGCAGAAGCAGCTCAAGCAGCCTCTTCGGTCACCAAAATCCTAACTCACACTGACACTGATAATCCCTATAACCTGCTAAAAGATTGTTTCGGCAGCAGTAAGCTAGGTACTCTCGGCATAGAAAAAGAACATTTCTCAGTAGCCCGTTTTGAGCACCTAACCGCTGCTGTTCCAGCTGAAAGGTTTAGTGATATTGGTCCATTGCTGCGCAGCATGCGCTCCAAAAAGACCCCGGATGAAGTTAAGCGCATGAAACATGCCGCTGAGCTAGTTGAGGAAGCCTTGCGCCGCGTTCTTACCCACGTAAAAACAGGCGTTACAGAAAACGATCTAGTAGCGGAGCTAGAATATCTAATGAAAAAGGTTGGCGCTTCCGGCCCTTCCTTCGACACTATGGTGCTTTCTGGTCCGAAAACTGCCCTGCCTCACGGTGTTCCGGGCAACCGGGTCATTCAACCCGGCGACTTCCTGATGTTTGATATCGGGGTGTATGCCGATGGTTATGCTTCTGATATTACACGTACCTTTGCTATTGAATCCGTAGACGACAAGCTAGTCACTATCTATAACACTGTGCTGGCTGCCAACGAAGCTGGGATCGCTGCCTCCAATCCTGGAGCACCTTTCGGCTCAGTCGACAAAGCTGCACGTGATGTAATTGAAGAAGCTGGATTCGGAGAATATTTCTTACACCGTGTCGGACACGGACTGGGCATGGATGTTCATGAATATCCATCACTTCACGGACAGAACGACGACATTATCGAAATCGGCAATGTGTTCACCGTTGAGCCGGGAATTTATGTGCCTGGACTAGCGGGTGTACGTATCGAAGATGATCTGATTATTACAGCTGAAGGTGCAGAGACCTTAACAAGCTTCCCTAAGGAACTGACTATTCTTCATTTGTAGAAAAGAATTACAAGCCATAGCCAAAAACACAGAGCAGCGATTCCTCCAATAATGAGAGAATCGCCGCTCTGTGTTTTTTTAAATTCAAACCTGTGTTCCCCACATCCCGCGAACCAACTTAGCCTCTTTCACCATCCTGCCGATCAGCTCCGCGACTGTAGGAATATCTTGGATCATTCCTGTCACTTGACCTGCCCAGCCGATGCCCTCTTCTTTGATATCATCATAGATCCAGCGCTTGTTGGCTGCACCACTGATATACTCTTTTAATGCTTCATAGGTCGGTGTCACGCGCTCGATTTCAAGAATTTGATCAATGTAGTCACTACGTAACACTCGTGCGGGTGCTCCAATAGAACGTTTGATTACAACCGTATCCGACTCTGAGCTTTCTACTAAAGCTTTTTTATAAGAAGCGGCCGCATGAACACATTCCACTGTAGCAACGAAACGAGTGCCCATTTCGATTCCTTCAGCCCCAAGTGCATGAGCAGCCATCCATCCACGGCCATCTCCGATCCCTCCGGAAGCAATCACAGGAATATTAACCGCATCAACCACTTGCGGAACGAGCACCATGGTTCCAACATCGTCACGCCCTAAATGGCCCCCTCCCTCATGCCCAACAACAATAACCGCAGAAGCCCCTAATTGTTCAGCTTTTTGGGCTTGTCTGCGTGAGGAGACGAGCACAAGTGTTTTAATATCGGTGGGCTGTAACATTTCCAGTATAGGGGCTGGATTCCCTCCAGTGAGGCTCACCACGGGAACCTGCTCTTCGATGGCGACCTGCACCCGGTCTTCATAACCAATCCCATGCATGCCGATAGCAAAATTAACACCAAATGGTTTGTCCGTTAGTGTTCGTACCCGACGTATTTCTGCACGTAAGGCCTCCGCATCCGGAAGACTCATTGCCGTGACCTGACCCAGTCCACCGATATTTGAAACCGCAGCCGCAAGGTCTGCATAACCTAAATAAGCAAGTCCTCCTTGAATAATAGGATATTCTATGTGTAATAACTCCGTAATACGGGTATTCCATTTCATCTTCATCTACACCTTTCCTATCTTTAAGCAAAGTAGAATCACGGCAATTAAAAGGGCAGCTCCCCCTGCCAGATAATCTATTTGCTGAAATTGCAGTCTTTTAAAAGAAGTCCTTCCTTTACCATTCCCATAAGCACGCGCATCAATTGCATAGCTCAGCTGTTCAGCACGTTGAATCGTTGTGAAGAGCAGAGGAATAATGATCGGAATGTACGCATATATCCGTTTAGGCAGTGATAATACTGTGAGATCATAACCTCTAGCCTTTTGTGCGAGAAGGATACGATCAAGCTCCTCCTTGATGGTAGGGATAAAACGGATCGCAATCACTATCATTAAAGAGAACTGCTCTACGGGTACCCCCAATTTGGACAGAGGGGCAAGCAGCTTCTCCAGACCATAAGCTAAGTCTAGCGGTTTAGTAGTTAATGTCAGAATTGAGGCTAACAAGATGAGCAATATAATCCGCCATACAAAACGTAATCCTATCCGCAATCCCTCTTCAGTCACCTCGATAAAAAACCATGACCAGAGAATCGTCCCCTTGGTGAACACAGCATTGTAAACAAAAGTAAATAATAAAATAAATAATACCGGCCGTAGCCCTCGCCAAAAAAAATGCACAGGAACTTTAGACAGTAGTAACAATCCCAATACAAAAAAGGTTGCAACAACATAACTAAGCCCCGTACCAAGCATCATAAAGCTAAGCATGAGCATCACGATACTTACAAGCTTTGTACGAGGATCTAAACGATGAACAATCGAATGCGTCTCCACATATTGACCGACTAATACGGAATCAGCCATGCCCTTGCCCCCTCGAATGCCAAATCGGCAAAATCGCTTCGAAGATATCCTGCTCTTTACAGCTGGCAACTTCAATCTTCTGACCAGATAATTCCTCCACTAGCTTCAAGAGCTGTACGGGTTCAGGCAAGGATAGTCCAAGTTCCAGCAGTAATTCTTCCTTTTCCAGAAACAATGTTCTGGTATCATGATGCCCTTTTAACTGACCTTCATGAAAAACCATGACCTCATCTGAGAATTCGGCAACATCACCCATCTGATGCGAAACGAAGAGGATGGTGCGATTGTCTTGTTGCTGCCATTCCTTTAGTAGCCTCAGCAAAGACACTTGGCTAGCTGGATCGAGACCCGCTGTCGGTTCATCCAATATCAGCAGCTTCGGATTTGTCATCAGCACGGAGGCAATGGCCACACGGCGCTTTTCTCCACCGCTTAATTGGAATGGATTTAACGGGAGAATCCCCTCTGGCAAACCCACTTGCGGCAAGATCATTTCAATCGCCTCTGTAATTTGCTGACGTGAAGCACCCTGCTGATTCAGAGCAAAAGCAAGCTCCTTATGCACCGTTGTTTCGAATAGCTGATGCTCCGGATATTGAAAAACGAAACCCAACTCGGGGACAACCTTTAAGCGTCCTTTAGCATCTCTGCTGGCAGGCTGCTGGTTAATCCAATAATCTCCTTTTGCGGTGGGAATCAAGCCCTTCAGCACTTTGACAAAGGTAGACTTTCCTGCGCCTGTTGGACCGATAATAGAAATCCATTTGCCTTCAGGAATAGTGCAGTTTATATTGCGCAAAGCCACATGATCGGCATAGTTCACACTTAGATTTTTTAATTGGTAGACCATTGTGATCGAATTATCCCCTTCCAATCGGCTGTTAGCGGTGCTGCTGAATGGAGCAATGTATGTACACGCACTGCGAAGGGCAGTTGTAATTGATAGTCCGCAACAGGCATGGTTTCAAAAAAAGTCAGTGGATCGCCATCAAACTCAAGTCGTCCTTGGTGCAGGAGCAATACGCGTTCTGCTGCAAACACTTCCTCCATATGGTGGGTGATATGAATAAGCGTCAGGCCTTGACGATGCAGCTCTTGCATGATGGAAAGAACCTGCTGTCTTCCCTGGGGATCAAGCATTGAGGTAGCCTCGTCAAAAATAATGACTTGCGGGCGCATCGCCAATATAGCTGCGATAGCGACACGTTGCTTTTGGCCTCCAGATAGCTGATGTGGCATAGCTTCCAGATAATCCTCCATATGAACGGCCTGTAAGGCATGATCCAATCGGCTGCGCATTTCCTCCCTCGGCACACGGATATTCTCCAAACCAAAAAGCACCTCATCCATAACGGTTGTGGTGATAAATTGATCCTCTGGATTCTGAAAAACAAAACCGATTTGCTGATGAATCTCCGCAAGATCCGTTGGTTTTGCTGTGTCCAAGCTCTTAAATTGTACAGTCCCTTTTCGCGGCAGCAGCAGTCCGTCCATGAGCTTTGCAATAGTGGATTTGCCAGAACCATTCGCCCCGACTATCGCCACAAACTCCCCTGCGTCTATCGTAAAGCTAATATCCTCCAGAAGAGGTTGTCCTTTTTTATAATAAAAACAAACTTGATCGAAGGTAAGCATTTATTCAGTCCCCTTTTGACGGTGCCAAGCAGCAAAAAATGCCTCAATGCTACTCTCGGAAAATGCAGGTGCAGGCTTCTCCCATTTTGTCACTTTTGATCCATTCACAGCAAAGATTTCACCGGTTAAATCCGCGTCGGACTCCCTCAACAATGCAGTCACGAAGGAAGCAATAGCCTCAGCGTCACCTATTCTCCAAAAATCAGGCAAAGGTTCATTACGACTGGCATGTTTCTCCTTCAAATGGTCAATTATAGGTCTGGTCATATCCGTTAATGCCGCTGGAGAAATCGCATTGACCCTAATCTGGTCACGTTTCAGCTCTGCTGCGAGCGTCCACATCATGCCCAGTATTCCAGCCTTGGCTGCACTATAATTCACCTGACCTACGGAACCTGCTAGTCCAGCAGCAGAGGTCATCAACAGGATATCCCCACCTGTTTCACGCATATGTGGTAATACTCGTTGAATGCAATAATAAGTGCCATTTAAATGCACATCCAGAACATTCTTCCACTGTTCATCCGTCATACGTTGACATTTCTGATCCTGCACAATTCCCGCGTTAGCTATCAATACCTCGATACGACCGTATCGGGCAATGACCTCATCTACCATGGCAGTGACTGCGACGGAATCGGCTACATTAGCAGCGTACCCTAGCGCCTCTCCGCCTGCCTGGCGGATCTCGCGCACAACCTCATCAATTAAGACTTGTTTCGTACCATTTACAACCACTATATAACCTGACTTGCCAAGCTGCATGGCGATACTACGTCCGATCCCTCTTGTTGCTCCAGTAATTAAGGCCACTTTATTCATCGCTACACCTCTTTCACTGCAAAAGCTCCCGCAGCAATAACATCGCCAGCTTCTGTTGTAAGGATCACTTTCACAAAGCAATCGTCCGCTGCAAAATCAAAAATCACGACACTATCGACCTCTATTGGCTTATGAAATTTCATATCATATTGAGTGATCCACTGTGTAGGGTGCTCAGCAATATACAAAGATTGGGCTAATCCCATAAGATACATCCCATGTGCGATGGGTCGCTCCAAACCAGCCTTGGCTGCGGCCTCTGCATCTAGATGTATAGGCTCCAAATCTTGGGAAGCAGCTGCATATTGCCGGATAGCCTCAGCTGTTATGCACTTTTTCATCATGATCATCACCTACCCGAATTAACACCGTTTCTGCGGTGACTATTAGCTTACCCTCACACCTACAAACCAGCGTATGTGTGTAAAAAGTCAGTTTACCCTGTCTGCCTTCTTTTTGCACCTCGCCCGTTAACGCTAATTCACAATCCAAAATCATCCCCGCCGTAATCGGAGCTTGATATGAAAATTTCTGAGTGCCGTGAAGCAAGGGTTCACCGATGATTAACCAAGGAATATCGAAGTCTTGCCAGAAAATAATAGGCATCGTCGCAGGAGCGATCAGCTTTCCATTTATCGTCTGCAAGGGTGCTTCAATACTCTGTGCGTAGTCCGAAATCCATTCAGCAGTCATATGGATCTGATGTCGGACACTGTTCATTCTATAACCTCCACGAGTGTTGCCAGACCTATCCCGCCGCCGATTCCCAGAGTAGCAAGCCCTCGTTGGTAAGGGGCATGTTGCATTTCAGCACATAAGCGAGTCATTAAAATAGCCCCGGAAGCTCCGTATGGATGGCCTATTGCTAATGCCCCCCCGCCAAGATTGACCTTTTCCTGTGGAATTTGAAGCTCGTTCAGTGATGCCAATACTTGTGAAGCAAAAGCTTCGTTAAACTCTACGATATCTAAATCGGCAACGGTAAGCTTTTGGCGTTTTAACACCTTTTGCACAGCTGGTACAGGCCCCATACCCAAATAATTCGGATCTACACCCGCAGCTTGCGCATCCACGACCCGCAAAATAGGGGTAAGCTTAAGCTGCTGGCATTTCTCACGAGACATCATTAATAGAAGCGCTGCGCCATCATTAATAGGACAGGCATTTCCAGCAGTGACGGTACCCTTTTCTTCAAAAATTGGCGGCAGCTTTTGCAGCTTGTCCAGACTCGTATTTGCCCGAGGACATTCGTCGGTGCTCACCCACTGCCCCTCTACCTGAAGAGGTACTATCTCCTGCTGAAACCGGTCACTTTGCTGAGCATGAACCGCCTTTTGATGGCTTTTTAAGGCATATTGATCCTGCTCTTCTCGAGAAATCCCGTATTTCCTAGCTACATTCTCTGCAGCAATTCCCATATCCGGATCACCGTAAGAGCTAGGCGTAAAATGTGCACGGGTATACAGCTGTGGAACCCCCATTAACGTCTGTGGTTTAGCCATTTTCCATGGAGCACGGCTCGTACTTTCGACACCACCTGCTAAATAAATCTCACCAGCGCCGCTTTGAATCAGTCTTGCTGCTATATTAATTGCCTCTAGCCCAGATCCGCACTGACGATCCACGGTGACACCCGGAACCGAAACAGGCAGCCCCGCTTCAAGCGCAGCTACCCGGGCAATATTACCTCCTGGGCCCACAACATTCCCAATAATGACATCATCAATCAGTTCTTTAGGCAAGTTCGTTTCGGCTACAATATGCTGAATAAGCGGCGCCAGTAATGCCTCCGGCTCAAGTGTACTTAATAAGCCACCCATTCTGCCAACCGGTGTACGTTTTGCCATGACAATTACTGCTTCTATCATATCATCGCTCTTTTCACATAGTCTTTCATCGCTTGCCGGGCAATTTTCCCGCTACTTGTATAGATAAATTCATCCACGGTTAGCAGCTGCTTCGGCGCTTTGTAGCTCGCTAAATACTGGCGGCAATAATTCTTAATTTCTTCGACAGATAAATGCTGTTCTCCGCTCCACTTCACGAGGGCTATCAGCTGTTCTCCCCAGTAATCGTCAGGCACGCCAAGCACCATCACTTCATCTATTTCCGGAAGAAACTCCAGCACCCTCTCTATTTCTTCCGGATAAACGTTCAGCCCTCCGGATATGATTTTATTCTTCAAACGTCCCGCCATATATAAATAACCAGCTTCATCCTGATAAACATAGTCTTCTAAAACAAGCCATCCCTCTCTAAAAGCTGCTGCTGTCTCATTAGGCAATTGATGGTAGCCTAAAAATATCATATCACTACGCACATATAGCTGCCCAATCTCCCCAGGAGGGACTTCCCGGAACTGGTCATCACGAATGGAAATTTGCACCCCGGGATAAGGTTTGCCTACAGAGGTCGGATTATGCTCGGTCAGAACATCCAAATAACTAATATAGCTCGCTTCTGAAGAACCGTAGGATTCATAAAGCCGCGCTCCACCAAACACTTCCATGCCCCTTTTCTTGGACAACTCCGACCACTTTGCACCTGAGCTAATAATCGCATCAATCTGTATCTGCCCAGGTACAGCCTGCTGCATCATGGATTCGATCATTGTTGGTACGACGAACAGCACCACGCCCGCAATTTGCTGGCACAACTCTAACACCTGCGTGGCACTAAATTTTTGTGTGATATGAAAGGTTGCTCCACCATATAGACTCTGCATTACGGCGAATAAGGATAGGGAATGCACAAATGGACCTGGTGCCAAAACATCCTTCATAGCGTCCAATTCAAAAGCAATATTCGAGACCTCAAAGCTTTTTAACCATGATAAATGGGTACGCATATAACCTTTGGGCAATCCGGTTGTGCCTGAAGTAAAGCCAATAAATAATAATTCATTCGTCTCATCCAACTCAGCCTCCGGCTTCAGGGCAGCCAGCCACTGATCATAGGAACCTGTTCGTTCATTTGAGAAGGTCAGAGTTGGGATCGTTTGATCCTTGAAAACCAGATTCTTTGCGGCTTCCGGCTCGGCAAAAATCATTGTCGGCTGGCACTGCTCTATAATAACCTGCAGTTCATTAGCACTCCATTTGGGATCTAAGGGAATGGGAACACAGCCCGCATAAATCGCCCCCAAAAAAACCTCAACAAATTCAATACGATTCGTAGATAAAATCGCGATTTTGTCATGCCTCAGACCCTTTTGCTGTAAGCCATTCGCGATTCTCCGCATCGTTTTTACTAATGTGGCATAGGTATGACTTGCTTGGTCATGGGTTAAGGCAATGCTGTCGGGCTGCTGTGCTGCATGACGCAGTATAGGAATTACTAGATTCATCCTGATCACACCTGTTCGTAATTTCTGTGACTACCGATTATATACATTCTCTTCAATCGGACTGCCCCGCAAGTCCAGCCCAAACTAAAGGATATGTGATAAGCGCCATCGCAGGCGCTCCTGTTAAACTAACCCGCTAGAATTGTTACGATAGCTTATTTTAGCTTTATATTATTTTTATGTACACATCTTTCATGTAACGATTAAGTCCATCTTACAACGAAAAAACAGCCAGCACGCATCGATTATGATCGGTACGCGCTGGCTGTATTGTTGTTTAGTCCTTCTTTTGAACGGATGATGGTGAACCCTCTTCAGCAAAAGTAAAGGTTCGGGCGATATATAAGATAGGTGTGCTTACTGCGGTTAGTAAGAACTTCGCTAGATAAGTCGTAAGCAAAATTTCAAGCCATACATTCCAGTCATACAAGCCCGCAAACGCAATGGTACAGAAAATAAGTGTATCCACAAAGGAGCTAATCATCGTACTACCGTTGGAACGAATCCACAGCTGACTTGAGGTGCTGTAATATTTACGAATCCAAGAGTACAACCGAACATCTAGGAACTGACTAATGAAGTAAGCAGTAAGACTACCCAAAGCTAGTCGAGGCATCAGCCCAAAAATCGTCTCCAAAGAAGACTGAGCGATATCGGTCTCCTGCGGCTTAAATACTAATACCATCTGCATAATGACAGTAGTCATAAGCAAGGTGAAGAAACCAAACCAGACCGCTTTACGTGCTTCCGCTCTTCCGTACTTCTCATTAAGTAAATCGCTGGTCATATATAAAGTGACATACATCGTATTTCCGAGTGTCATCACAATATCAAATGGCATAGCAATCGTCTTAGCTACCTGAATGTTAGCAATTACAGTAGCAATACCTACCCAGGCATACATTCCACTTTTCCCGAACAAGCGGTAACAGAGTAGAAAAAAAGCAAAATTGACAATAACAAATAAAACTCCCCACAGCAAATTAAACATATTACTGAAATTCCTCCTAGTTTTGTTTACGCGGGATGGTTACGAACCGCGGCTTACAATATTAAATTTTCGGAACAAAACATTAATACTCTATCACAATAGCGCTTAACAATCCATAAAAATAATATTTTTATATGAAATTGGTAGTTCCATTTCTTTTTTTTCGCCAATTATCTAAAATAGTCAGCAATAATTCATTTTTTTCAGAAAAAAATGCTCTATAGGACAAAACTTTCACTATTCATCCAGAGGTTAATTCTATAGAATAGTATCAAACACCTTATTCCCGATCCATTTAGTAGAAATATGACATAACTATGGAATATATCTCGGGTCGCCAATTTCCAGCAGTTGGCATGGAGTATCTAGTGAAGACCAAAAAAGAAATGACCTCACCGTCCATAAAAAAAGGAGAGAACGATATGTTTCGTATCAAGCATTCGATCAGTCGCAAATTTACGCGTTTATTATTTGTTGTTCTGTTGCTCACGTCTCTTTTGTTAAGCACCAGCTTCTATTTTATCTCTATCAGTATCTTCAACAGCTATGTTATGCCGCAGATTAACAAAATCCTTACTGCCGCTGCTCAGGACGTATATAAGAATCTCAACGTAATGCACGCCCAGCAAACCCTAAATAAGAACGATCAGTCTGCCACCAATCTCGAGTTCTATTTTCAGGAAAAGAGGAAACAACATGGAGTGGAAACCATTTTTCTGGTCAATCTGAAAGGGAAAGAAGCTGAGATTCTATCCGCAGATCACGATGCAAAATTGCAACGGGCAGAAAGTGTCACCGTATCCTCTGCAATGCAACAAGCCTCTAAAGGAAAAACTGGACTAAGCGATACATATAGCGACGCACATGGTATACATAAAACAGCTTATATCGGTATTCCCGGAAGTACGATGGTTATCGGTGTAAGCAGTGACGTAAGCTTCATTCAAGAAAAAACAGACAGTATTCTATGGACAAGTGCCGGAATCACACTTCTGACGTTGATCATCGGCCTAACTGGTGCATGGTTCATGAGTGTGCGTATAACACGTCCAATCTCAAAACTGGCAGCTTATAGTGCCCGGCTCGCAGAGGGAGATTTCACCGAAGAATTATCAGTTAAAGGAAATGACGAAGTTGCACAGTTGTCCGTAAGCTTCCAAGCGATGACCCAACGCCTGAAAGAAATGATTGGACATGTACTGGTAACCTCTAATACTGTCGTTGCGGATTCCAACTCTTTAAAAGAACGTGTTGAGGTTCTCAATGATATGGCGGAACACTCCAGCTCATCGGTAATAGAAATCGGCAAAGGTAGTACGACTATCGCTAGCAGTGCATCAGATAACTCGAGAGCAATGGAAGAAATCAATTTAGGCATTCAAAGTATTGCCTCAGCAGCGAATGAAGTCACGGAGCAAATCAGTGAGGCTTCCGCTGAAGCAAGTGGCGGTAATGAAATTGCTCAAAGCGCTGTGCTGCAAATGCGCCAGGTTGAACGTGCTTCCCTACAGTCGCTGGATCAATTACAAATCATGAATGAGCGTTCAGTAATGATCGGAGAAGTCGTTCACAGTATTACTGAAATTACGAAACAGATCCAAATGCTGTCGCTGAATGCTTCAATTGAAGCTGCACGCGCAGGAGAGCATGGACGCGGCTTTGCTGTTGTTGCGGGAGAAGTACGCAAGCTGTCTGAACAATCCCGTAACGCAAACGAACAGATCCGTGACTTCCTACTTGGGCTTCAAGAAGATATGAGCCGCTCCGTTACCGAGATGAACCACGTGAATTCTGAGGTTGCCTCTGGAGTCGGCAAAGTAGCAGAAGCAGGTGATGCCTTTAATCACCTCCTGATTCTTATCCAAAGCATCAATCACAGCATCCAATCCGTATCTGCGGCTACACAGCAAATCTCAGCAAGTACAGAAGAAGTCAGTGCTTCCGTCGAAGAAACTGCACAAATTACATCAAGATCGCAAGAAAGTGCGGACACACTCGCTGCTAACTCAGAGCGGCAGCGCGTCGAACTGGAAGGCCATGCAGAAACCGTTAAACATCTGTATGAGCAAGCCAAGAAACTCCAAGAAGCTGTGCAGCAATTTAAGATTTAACGCTTGTAAATTAAAACCCCCGTTCACACGAAAGTGTTGAACGGGGGTTTTTAGTTTGCGATGGCTCGCTTAGACTTGGGGGCATACGCTAGGCTTGCGCGAAGCTCTCGCTTAGAATCGGCGCGTCATGTGCTGCTGGCTTGCGCGATACTCTCGTTTAGACTCGGCACGCCATTTGCTGCTGGCTTGCGCGATACTCTCGTTTAGACTCGGCGCGTCATTTGGCGTTGGCTTGCGCGATACTCTCGCTTAGACTCGGCGCGTCATTTACTGCTGGCTTGCGCGATACTCTCGCTTAGACTCGGCGCGTCATTTGCTGCTGGCTTGCGCGATACTCTCGCTTAGACTCGGCGCGTCATTTGCTGCTGGCTTGCGGACTCAGATGCCGCTATTACTCGAAAAACTGCCATTTGGAGACTTTTTCGGACTCGAGAGACGCTATTGCCTCATAATCAACCCAGACTCAGCCTATTTCGCTCAAATAGCGCCTCTGGTGTCCGAAAACGCTCCAAATTAACCCTTTTATCGCAAATAAGATCTCCTGAGTCCGGAGCCAAGTTACCTACAGCAAATTACTCAAAGTTCCTCCGTGGCGCTACCAACAGCAAATTACTCAAAGTTCCTCCGTGGCACTACCAACAGCAAATTACTCAAAGTTCCTCCGTGGATGCTACCTACTGCAAATTACTCAAAGTTCATCCGTCGATGCTACCTACAGCAAATTACTCAAAGTTCATCCGTCGATGCTACCTACAGCAATAGACTCGGCTACATGCGCTAGCTTGCGCGAAGCTCTCACTTAGACTCAGCACGCCATTTGCTGCTGGCTTGCGGACTCAGATGCCGCTATTACTCGAAAAACTGCCATTTGGAGGCTTTTTCGGACTCGAGAGACGCTATTGCCTCATAATCAACCCAGACTCAGCCTATTTTGTTCAAATAGCGCCTCTGATGTCCGAAAACGCTCCAAATTAACCCTTTTATCGCAAATAAGGTCTCCTGAGTCCGGAGCCAAGTTACTCACTTAGTAAAAACTAGGTTACTCAGCTTTTTTCAGCTTTTATGACTAAGCAAACCTCACTCAACCTAGTGCCGCGGTGCCCAGAGGATAACCGATACACCGATCACACAAATAACAGCTCCGACCCAGTCGTATACGTCTGGTGTCTTCTTGTCTACAAGCCATCCCCATAAGACCGCGAGTACGATAAACACCCCGCCGTAAGCCGCATACACTCTACCGAAGGAAGGGAATTTCTGCAACGTAGGGATAATCCCATACGCTATCAGAATCAAAGACCCCACTAAACCGTACCAAAGTGGCCGTGATTCTCTCAACCATAACCATACTAAATATCCGCCACCGATCTCAGCAAGCCCAGCAATTATAAACAGCAGAATGGCAAATAACATGTCATCCCTCTTCCCTATCTATCTCATAAAAACGCAAAGGTTGCTCACAACAAATTGTACTCAAGGTTCACCCGTAGAGCTCCTACAACAAACCACTCAAGGTTCCCCCGTGGAGCTCACATTAAATTGTGCTGGAGCAGCAATAACACTAGCAGCAGCACAACCTCCAGCAGCTCGTTCAGCGCGCCGTACACATCGCCGGTGAGCCCGCCGAGCCGGCTGCTGATCCGCCGTGCAGCCGCGGTGCCGCAGGCCAAGGCCGCGACCGGCAGCAGCAGAGCTGCCGCCAGATGCAGCGGCCACGCGGCTAAGCCAGCGCCGAGCGCCAGTGGCGCAGCGGCGGCGGCCAGCGAGAGCAGCGCGGCGACTGCCAGCGCGCGCCGCTCATGCGAGGAAGCTAGGCCGGCGAAGTTCGCGGCCAGCCCCTCGTCTCCACGGGCAATGGGATAACGCACCATTGCCCGTACCATATACCAGCGGCTCCAGACCGCTGGTACCAAGAGCAGCGGCAGCTCGTAGTAGGCGAGGCCTTCGATTAGAGCTGCCAACAAAGATGCTTTAAACAGCAGGAGCAGCACGCAGGCGAGTACGCCCATCGCACCCACACGGCTGTCCTTCATAATCTCCAGGGCTCGCTCCCGTGGCCGATAGCTGAGCAGACCATCCGCGCTGTCCATCCAGCCATCAAGATGCAACCCGCCAGTGAGGCCTACCCACAGAATCAGAGTGAGCACAGCTGCTGGCCAAGCAGGTAAAAGCAATCCCGTCAGGGCTGCTCCAGCAGCTACACACAGCCCAATTGCTGCGCCTACCATGGGATAGAAGATTACACTCCGGCGCAGCAGTTCAGGAGAGAATCCCGGATCACCTTTTACAGGAAATCGGGATAAGAACTGAAAGGCAGCTACGGCTGCATCCCTACGCTCCCTCATAAACGATACTCCCTGCTCTTCAGCTCAATTGGAATTCCAACAGTTACTAGAAAGACCTGTTCGCATTGCCGAGCGATCAGGGCGTTCATTCGTCCCGCCAGATCACGATACAATCGGCCAAGCGCATACTCCGGAACAATCCCGTCGCCAACCTCATTAGTGACCAGAATAAGCGTCCCTTGAAAAGAACGCACACTGTCTTCAAGCCTTGTTATTTCACTCTCAACAAGCTCTTGTCTATTTTCAAAACCTTCCACAGCCAATAATGCATTGGATAACCATAAGGTTAAACAATCTACGAGCACCGCTTTTTCACCCGATAATCGCTTTAGCAGATCTGGTAAATCATACGGTTCCTCAAGCGTCTCCCAAGCGTAACCACTTTCCATTCGTTGATGCTGATGCAGAGCAATCCGTTCCTTCATTTCGTCGTCAAAAGCCTGTCCGGTTGCTACATAGAAGGCCTGATCTGCCAGTGACTGTATCAGTTTTTCTGCAAAACCACTTTTCCCGCTACGTGCGCCTCCCGTTACAAGAATGCTCATCGTTGACCAGCTCCAGAGATGCCTGCACTTTCAAAGGTTGCCATTTCGCTCAAAATGCGGCAGATCGCCTCGATTAAATGAAGGCATAATACTCCCCCTGTTCCCTCACCCAATCGCAGACCGAGGTTAAGCAGCGGTTCAAGCCCAAGCTGCTCCAGCATTAACTTGTGTCCCCGTTCTCCTGATACATGAGACGCTATCATATAAGCGATGGATTCAGGTGCAAGGGCTTTTGCCACAAGCGCTGCCGCCCCCGAAATAAAACCATCCAAAATGATAGGTGTCCGATTAGCAGCGGCACCAAGAATCAGTCCCGCCAAGCCAGCGATTTCCAGTCCGCCAACTTTAGATAACACATCCAACGGATCTGCTGAATTCGGCTGATTTACCTTTAAGGCGCGTTCCACCACTGCAATTTTATGTAGTAAACGTTCATCATCAATTCCCGTTCCTCGTCCCACAGCTACTTCAGGGGCTATTCCTTTGAGAACACATAGAATGGCAGCACTAGCCGTAGTATTCCCAATGCCCATTTCGCCTGTTATAAAAATCTCCGTGCCGTTCTTAACCGCTTCCTGCGCAACTCTTATCCCAACAAGAAGAGCATTCATGGCATCCTCACGACTCATCGCAGGTCCCACAGCCATATTATCCGTTCCCCGGCGCACTTTACGATCAATCAGATCGACATGACTAAGATCGCCGTTTATGCCGACATCAACAAACTGTACCTCTGCCCCAGCTTGACGTGCCAATACATTCACAGCCGCTCCACCGCTGAGAAAGTTATGGGCCATCTGTAGCGTGACTTCCTGTGGAAATGCGCTAACCCCTTCGCAGCACACCCCATGATCAGCAGCCATCACAACAACTGTTCGTTTGGTGAAACTAGGCTGCTCCGTACCCGAAATTCCAGCGAGCTTAACGGCCAGAGGTTCCAATTGTCCCAAACTGCCCGGAGGTTTGGTCAGAATGTTCAGCCGATGCTCCGCCTTGAGGATGGACTGATCATCAGCCGGAGTGATTTGTTTAATTACGTCTTGAATATCTGAAAGCATATAATTACGACCTCCTATTAAATGTATCCGTATAACCTATTCTATCTCATATTCGCAGAAAAGCCCCCATCTATGATAGAGGGGGACTTCTAGAATTACAACTTCACTTTCATAAAATCTTCGATTCTCTCCAGCGCCTCCGTCAATTTTTGTAAGGAAGCGGCATAGGAGCAGCGAATATAACCCTCTCCGCCTGCTCCAAACACATGACCCGGAACCGCAGCGACACCGACCTCCCTGAGCAGCTGCAAAGCGAAGTCTTCTGATTTCATTCCGGTGTGAGCGATGGAAGGAAAGGCATAAAATGCACCCGCAGGTTCATGGCAAGGTAGTCCTATGGATCGAAATCCACTAACCAGCAGCTTTCTCCGCTCATCGAAGCATTGCTTCATATGTTCCTTATGCTGCATTCCATTGCGCAATGATTCAATCGCAGCAATTTGACCGAGCACTGGGGCACACATCGCAGTGTATTGATGGATTTTTAGCATCGCAGCAATTAATTCTCGATCGCCACAAGCATAACCCACTCTCCAGCCAGTCATTGCAAAAGCTTTGGAGAAGCCGCTAATCACAATCGTCCTTTCCAGCATCCCGGGAAGAGAGGCGATGCTGACATGCTGACTGTCATACGTAAGCTCGGCATAAATTTCATCTGAAATGACCAGTAGGTTATTCTCTTTTACAATCTGTGCAATAGGCAGCCAATCTTCATAAGTCATTACTGCACCTGTAGGATTAGTCGGAAAATTCACCATAAGAAGCTTGGAACGCGGAGTAATCACCTTCCGTAACGCTTCAGCAGTAAGCTTAAACCCCTGCTCGGCCGATGATTCTACCTCCACCGTAACCCCCCCGTTCAAATGGGTAATCGGCGAATATGCGATATAGCTCGGAGAAGGGACGATAATCTCATCCCCAGGTGTAATGAAAGCTCGTAATGCCAAATCCACAGCCTCGCTGCTTCCCACCGTAACCATAATCTCATCGTTTGGCTCATAGCGAAGCTTGAAACTTGTGTGCAGATAAGAAGCGATCTCCTCTCTAAGCTCCAGTAAACCGGAATTTGGCGTATACATCGTTTCCCCATTATTCAAGGCACGAATACAGGCAGCTCTTACATGCTCCGGTGTAACGAAATCCGGTTCCCCTACACCCAGCGATATAATATCCTGATTCCCCGCACTTAGGTCAAAAAAAGCCCGAATCCCCGAGGGTGCAATCTCCCGCACACGTGGAGCAATCCATTCATTATGCATGGCTGTACACCTCTTCTTTTGCACTCTTTTCCGTTAGGGAAAGGGAGATGATTTCGTCCAGCAGTCCGCTGAAGGTGTAGCCTGCCGCTTGCGCGCTTTTGGGTAAAAGACTGGCCTTCGTCATGCCTGGTAACGTATTCACCTCCAGCACATAAGGAATCCCCTCTTTAAGCAGCATATCAACCCGTGCATACACGCTACATTTTAGTGCTTTGTAACAGCTCAAGGCAGCCTCGCGTACCCGCTCATGCACCTCAGCAGGCAATTCAATGACCCGTTCATCTGCTCCGCCTTCTTCATACTTAGCACTGTAATCGAACCACTCGGCATTTGCTGAGGTTATTCCCAGAATAGGCAGCAGCTCTCCGTTTAGAATAGAACAGGTGATTTCTTGGCCTTGAATGTAGCTTTCAATCAAAATCGACTGATCACAGGCAAAAGCCTTCTGCACTGCGCACAACAGCTCCTCGCTGCTGCTCACTTTTTCCATTCCGATACTCGAGCCGCCTGAACATGGCTTCACCATAACAGGATATCCGAGCCGTTCCACCGCTTCAGCCGAATAATCCTTCATGCTGTCCCAGCATAGCCAATCTGCTGTATTGACGCCTGCGCAGCGCATAAGCTTTTTGGAGAGATCTTTATCCATGCAAATGCTGCTAGACAAAACCCCGCTGCCCGTATACGGAATCCCCATCGTCTCCAGCGTTCCCTGAACCGTACCATCCTCGCCGTAAGCTCCATGAAGTGCAAGCAGTGCGACATCGATCCCTTTTGCCTGCTCAATAAGCTCCTCACGCTTGGTGATCACAATTGGAATAATTTCATATTTATTGGGGTCTAGATTCTTCAATATTTCTCTACCGCTATTCATGGATACCTCATACTCTGAGGATACCCCGCCCATAATTACGCCTACCTTCATCTTCATCTCAAGCACCTCTTTATCCCATTAGTTGTCGAGCTGTTCTGCCAATAATCTCGATCCCCTTGCGGATATCCTCATCCGTCACTCTGGAGAAACCGATCCGTATCGTATTTTGACCCTTACCGTCTGTGAAGAATATATCTCCTGCTGTAAAAATAACCCCTTGCTCATGACAGGCCGCCAACAGCGTCCTTGTATTAAAGCCCTCCGCGAAGGTTACAAAAAGATGCAGGCCACCGTCCCCTGACAGCGCCGTATAAGGAATACAATCCTTGCAGCATTGCAGGGTTAATTCATACTTTCGTTTGTATTCCGCTCTGGCTTTTTTCAAATACTTTTCTAAATGACCACCCAATAAATACTGATACAAAATGGATTGATCCAGCGTCGAGGTATGAATGGTACGGGCGCGCTTGACGCTTTCGAGGGAATTGATCAACTCCTGATCCGCCAGCACCCAACCTACACGTAGTCCCGGAAATAATACCTTGGAGAAGCTGCCGAGATAAATCACGCTGTTGCCGCTGCCTGCTGCTGCGATAAGTGGAGCCACATGTGAGCCCGAATATCGTAATTCCTCGTTAAAACCATCCTCAATCACCGGGACTTGGTAGCGATTCATCAGCTTCATTAGCCGCTGTCTTTTCTCTGGAGACATTACAATTCCGGTCGGATTATGATAAGAAGGGACGAAGTATGCACAGTCAAAAGCTTGCTGTTGCAATGCTTTCTCCAGCTCCGCCAAATCAATCCCATCACGCTCCATCGAAATCCCGGTGATCTCAAAACCGTTCAGCTTCAAATTTTTGATCGCTGTATGATGCGTCGGATTCTCACAAATGACCGAACCATTTTTTTTACTCAGAGCAGACAATACAATATCGAACCCTTCAGTAAAGCCATTGGTGATCAATATATCCTTGCCTTTCATTTCAACGCCCTTGTGCTCCATATACTGCTTCAAATAGTCTATTAAAGGCTTATACCCTTTGGCATAGCCGTAATTTAGCAGAACGTTGCCTTCTACCGACATCCGATCCATAAAGGACCGCTTCACATTATCCAGATCAAAAAGACTCTCATCAGGCGCTATGCTGGTGAAGGAGATCGTCCCCTTCTCCGCTCGAATCCCGCGCTTCATGATATCCAGTTCCTCTGCCAGCACCGCGTGATCATTGAGACGTGACTTCCAGTCCATCGTCCAGGAAGAGATCGTTTCACTGCCAGGCGGCGTAGCAGCAACATAACTTCCTTGCCCTTGCACAGCATAAGCAAAGCCATCATCCTCAAGCCCTGCATAAGCAGAGATTACGGAGTTGCGGCTAACCTTAAGCAATGTGCTGAGCTCTCGTGTGGAGGGCAGCTTTTGATTGCCTTGCAGACCGCCTTTTATGATTAAGTGCTTCATATAGTCTTTAATTTGTATATACACCGGCCGTCCGGCTATGAGCTTAAAATCCTTAAACATCTCTCAATCGCCCCCATGACTATCATGGCACAATCACTCGCTTAAAAAAAGAACCACAGCCATGGGATTTTAATCCGGCTGTGGTTCTATAGGAGGACAAATGCCAAAAAAATCAAGTTACAGATCTATGCTCAATCACAAGCTCCCCTTCTCCAGAAGGGATCTCAAAACCATTTAAAAACCGGGTTAATATGTCCTCAGTAATCGGAAATGCGGCATTGGCGTCAAAACGTTCACTCCGGATAAGCAGTCTCTGACGCAATTCATCCGGCTGAACCTTTAAGTGAATCAGTTCCCACACGCCACCATAACTCTCAATGAGCTGCTTGTAATCGTTCCGTCTCTGACGTTGCCAGAAGCTGAAATCGATAACAACATGATGTTTTGCCTGAAGCAGATGCACCAGCTCCCCCCGCAGCTTTATCTCCGACTCTTCTTTATAAGACTCATAATTGTCCTCTGGATAATCCACCCCGAAACGGCCGTGCGTGGCCCAAATATCTTCATCTATCGAAAGTCTGGCGAATCCCTCTTTCTCCAGCTTTTTAGCAAAGGTTGTTTTACCCGACCCCGCTACACCGCACATCATCACTACGCTGGAAGCAACACTCGTACTCTTTTGCTGAAGCAATTTTTCAATAACCAACTTTTCGGTCAGCATTATAAATGCATCTCCCTTCCAATTGATGGTATACTCATCGTTACAAAATACTTTCTCAAGGGATTGTGATAAGGATATGGTGAAATCAGTCCAGCAGACCTCCTAAAATGAAAAACGAAATAATTTTAGGAGGTCATAATAAATGATTTTTAACCCGATTGTCATTGATAACTGGAGTAGAAAACCCTATTTTGAACATTATTTAAACAATGTCAGATGCACCTACAGCATGACCGTAAATATTGATATCACCCTTCTACTGTCAGAGCTCAAGCTAAAGGGGATTAAGCTGTACCCAGCACTAATCCACATGATAACTACGGTGGTGAACCGTCATAGTGAATTCCGCACATGTTTTGATTCTGAAGGTGGATTAGGTTATTGGGATAGCTTGTCCCCTAGTTTTACAATTTTCCATGATGATGATAAGACTTTCTCAAGCATCTGGACTTCGTACGGTGAACAGTTTAATGATTTCTATAACCGTTATCTCGATGATATGAAAATGTACGGAAGCGTGAAACAATTTATCGCTAAAGCAAACGAACCGCCGAACACCTTCCCTATTTCCAGCATTCCGTGGGTCAGCTTCACAAGCTTTAACCTGAACGTGTATAACGAAGGAACCTACCTACTTCCCATCTTTACGATAGGGAAATATTTTCAGCAAGACAAAAAAATACTATTACCCATCTCGGGGCAATTCCACCATGCCGTGTGCGACGGTTACCATGCCAGCATGCTGTATAATGAATTACAATCACGTGCAGATACCTATAAGGAATGGTTACCTATTACCTAATATCTAATTAACCATGTTATTCTGCTGACAGCAAACGATAGTTCAAACATAAAGGGTTCCACCTATTAGGTTTTCCTAATGACGTGGAAACCTTTTTTCATGTAA
This sequence comes from Paenibacillus sp. FSL H7-0943, assembly GCF_037963265.1. Lineage (NCBI taxonomy): Bacteria > Bacillati > Bacillota > Bacilli > Caryophanales > Paenibacillaceae > Paenibacillus > Paenibacillus sp. FSL H7-0943. The sequence goes on along the minus strand of NZ_CP150148.1, from coordinate 1,410,375 downwards.
TCATCCTTTTTCCAAAATATGAGCTTTATCAGCTGACCATTGTCCATGCTGCCAGAGTATTTTTAGTACCATTACATTCCCTGGAGAAGGAGCCACTGCACTGTAGAATGTGAGACCAGGAACTAACTGTGCAAGTAAATTCCTGATAACACCCCCATGCGTCACTACCAATACTCTATTCGATGTAACCTCACTTTTTTTCTCCTTGATAGCACAGCATCCAAATGCAGCCACAGCAGCTTGACCTAGGTCCAACAGGAAACTACGCAACCGAGCATCGAATGCTGTCCACGATTCTCCTTCTGGCGGTGTAACCTTTGAAGGATCATCAATCCAACGTCTATATAGAGAGTTATCTTTCAGTTGCTCATAAGTGCAGCCTTCCCAAGCTCCGAAGTTCATTTCACGAAGCCGCTGATCATAAACAGCGTCCTGCTCTAGTGAAGGTGCTACGAAAGCCAAGGTCTCCCGACATCTTAGCAAATCGGAACAGAACACACGCCAAAAACCACCTGATAACTCAGTCTGCAGGCAGATCTGCTGCTGAGGTTGGGATAGCCGCTCACTTGCTTCAGGAAGCAATGGAAGATCCGTATGTCCCAGGTAACGATGCTCAACATTCCATTTCGTCTGCCCGTGTCGGATAAGCACTAGCTCAAGCTCTATAGAGGGAATTGCCATACCGACGCTCAGCCTCCAATCCATATCCATGCCACAACCGCGCAAAGACCTACAAATATTGAAGAGCAGAGCATCATCATCCGCGAGGTCTGGATGATATCATCCGGTTCCATCGTACGTACCGGATCACCCATATAAGCCCGAAAAGAAGCGACGCCATGATACATATTTTCGCCTCCGAGTCGGATGCCGAGTGCGCCAGCCACAGCTGATTCTGGATAACCGCTGTTAGGGCTTGGATGTAGATGTGCATCCCGCTTCACCATTTGCAGGCATCTGCGCCAATCCAGACGAAGCATCCCTGCACATAGAGCCAAAAGCAATGCCGTAATTCGTGCCGGGATAAAGTTAGCAACATCATCGAGCCGGGCAGATGCCCAGCCGAGATCACGGTATTTATCGTTCTTATAACCAACCATTGAATCGAGTGTATTGACCGCCCGATAAGCCATAGCAAGCGGTGCACCGCCAATCAGCGCGTAGAAAAGTGGAGAAATAATCGCATCGACGATGTTTTCTGCTACGGTCTCCACCGTTCCACGGACAATTTCCGGGGCGTCTAGCGAAGTCGTATCACGTCCCACGATCATCCCCAACGCCTTGCGGGCAGCAGGGATATCGCCCTTCTGCAATTCCACGTACACCGCCATTCCTGCATCCTTTAGTCCCTTGGAGGCAATCGTGGTTGAAATCAACCAAACCTCGGCTATCCAGACGAGCCACGGTGAGATATATGACAGCAGCCATAGCAGGATGGCTGTCAGTGCCCAAGCACCGCCCGCCACACATAGCGGAAGTAACACCCCTGCTCTGCGCAGGCTTTGCGGGCGGGACCATAAACGACGGATCGCCCGCTCCAGAGCCGTGATTGCTTTGCCCATACCAATTACGGGATGAGGCAGGTTACGCGGATCACCTACGATCCGGTCAATCACATAAGCTGCAAGCAACACCAAAGCGATTGTCACAAGCAATCACCTCTGAACAAGCTTCTACTTCTCCAGCTATCCATTCTCATTAGCTATCCTTCCTTGCCTGCACCGACAGCAGGCTGCCCGTCACAGCGCTATATACAAGCCGGCCGATAGCGCCTCCAAGATCGGTTGCTGTGCCGGCATATACATGCTCGGCGCTGTATCGCCCGCTTTGGCTCACAGCGAGTACAATAGCATCCGTAGTCGTGCCGGTTGCGATCAGGCCATTCTCGGGATCGGTAATCCCGAGATCTGCCAGCGCGGCAGCTTTGGCTTCGACAGCTGTCTGCACAGCATTGACCATGGCCGCCGGTGTCAGGCGGCCATCAATGCAGAGCATGATGTTAATCGTACCCGGCCGATACACAGCCAGCACATTGCGTTCCACACCTGCGCGCGCAGCATTTCCTGCGGCGGCTGTAACGCAAACAAAAATCCCCGCTGAACCCGTGTCCTCTTCAGCTACCGCTGCATGCTCTAGCGGCACAGCCGTCATCAGACCAGCACAGCCGGATAAAGGATAACCCCAATCGTGCAGCTTATTCTCCATATCCTGGACAGGATCACTACATTCGTAATTGCGATCTACATATAAATTGACGGCTCGCTGCAGCCGATTCATTCCTCCGCCGTAGAACGCGCTCGATAAACCATCGGCTTCTGCTGGCAGCTCCAGCAGAAGATGCTTATCCTTCCATTGCAGAGCAAGCCCTGGCCAGACGGCCGGACGATACTCCCTGATTCCCCCTGTAAGATTAAATGGAATCTTCACTTCCACCATAACCGATCCCGCTCCTTTCACCGCTCATTTCTTTCATTGAATACTTACAACCATCCGCGAAAGGATGCCCCGCCAATCGCACTGTCAGCTCGCTCCGCACATAGAGTCATTAAAGACTACATGCACCTGTCACTTAGTCGCTAGAATCTCCGCCATCTGCAGCAAAAGGCGGGCATTATCCTCATGTCCCTTAACGGCAACTCGAATATGCTCAGCACCTAACCCTGCATACATAGCGCAGCTGCGCACTAGTATACCTACGCGGCCAAGCCTAGTCTGAAACTCAGCCGCGCTCCACGGTGATGGCAAGCCACAGAGCAGAAAGTTGGCTTCTCCCGGTGGGACATCGCAGCCCAGCTGCATAAGACCCTGCCGCAGTTTTTCGCGTTCTGCTGCAATAAGCTCACGCGTACGCTGTTCATAGTCACGTCCACTTGTAAGGCAGGCTTCCCCTGCGAGCAGCGCCAAGCCGTTCACACTCCAGGTGACCTGCTTTCCGCTCATCGCCTTCGCCAGCTTCGGATGTGAAATCGCAAACCCGAGACGCAAGCCGGGAATCGCATAAAACTTCGTCATCGACCGCACCAGAACCGTATGCGGAAACCGCTCCAGCTCCGGCAGGAGTGTATTTCGCTCTGACTCCGGGATAAAGTCAATAAAAGCTTCATCCACAGCTAAATAAGTCCCGCAGCTTTCAGCCTTCTGCGCTAACAAGCGCAGTTCCTCCACAGCATACTGAACGCCATTGGGATTATTCGGCTGTCCGAGAAATAACAGTTCCACCTGTTCCAGCAGCCCGGCAATCTCCTCCACTCCAGCGCGGAAATGCTGTTCCTTTGTCCCCTGAACCGATAATACTTCAGCGCCAAATTGTATGGAAAGCTGCCGATACTCAGAGAAACAAGGCTCCACGATGCCAACCTTTTGCGGAGCTATCGCCAGCAGCAGCAAAGCCATAGATTCCGCTGCTCCGTTGCCCACGGTTAACCAGCTATTATCTACGCCAAGATTTTCCGCCAGTAGGCGTTTAAAGCATCGGTGTCCAGGGTCCGGATATGCCACCACCGTTGACAGTGCTGTTCTGAGCAGCTCCAAAACTTGCGGTGGGGGACCGAGCGGATTGATGTTGGCACTATAGTCGAGAAATGTGCCCCCAGCTTCTCCATAGAGCTCCGCTGCCGTCAGCAAATCACCGCCATGCCCATATTTTTCAAGCATAATTACACTCCCTCTATCTACTTTCTCTAGCACGATATGTATGTCATTGCCACCATTATTGCCTCTTTGCCGGAAGAACGTCAATGCTTTCGCAGAAGGAATCAGCTAAATCCCCCGCTTCCCTCAAACCGACATGAATCTCAACAATGTGATCTCTTTTGTTAAAAAACCGCTTTTGGTTTAAAATGAAGGTTGTAATCAATTTTGCTGCGACGGAGGAATTCACTATGCTTTTTATTGATAACACAGGGATTACTGACGCATCCATCAATTTGGCGATTGAGGAATATGCGCTGAAGCACTTGCCGATGGACGAGAGTTACCTGCTTTTTTATATCAACAGCCCATCCATCATCATAGGGAAACATCAGAATACTATCGAAGAAATTAACCAAGAGTATGTAAAAGATAATAATATTCAGGTCGTACGTCGTCTATCCGGCGGTGGAGCTGTTTATCACGATCTTGGAAATTTGAACTTCAGCTTTATTACCAAGGATGACGGCCAATCCTTTCATAACTTTTTGAAATTTACCCAACCGGTCATCGATTACCTGCAAAGCATGGGTGTTAACGCCGAGCTAAGCGGACGGAATGACCTGCAAGTTGGTGAGCAAAAGATTTCCGGTAACGCTCAGTTCTCCACACGCGGACGTATGTTCAGCCATGGTACCTTGATGTTCAATCTTAATTTAGATGATGTACAAGCCTCTCTAAAAGTGAATCCAGAGAAGTTTAAATCAAAGAGCACCAAATCCGTACGCAGTCGTGTAGCGAATATCAAAGAGCTGCTGGGTACAGATATGACGATCGAGGAGTTCCGCGCCGGCCTGCTGCGTTCGATCTTTGGTATGGATCCTTCTGAGGTTCCTCAGTACAAGCTGCAACAAGCCGACTGGGACAAAATTAATGAGATCTCCAAGGAGCACTACCAGAACTGGGACTGGAACTACGGTCTGTCACCAAAAAGCAACGTTAAGCACACGCGCAAATTCCCTGCCGGAATTATTGATATTCGGATGGATATTGAAGATTCCCTCATTAAAGACATCAAAATCTATGGTGACTTCTTCGGAGTCGGTGACGTAGTAGATGTTGAAAATGCACTTCGTGGCAAACGTTATGACGAGGCTGAGGTTAGAGAAGCATTAGCTGATCTCGATTTGAAGCATTATTTCGGTCGTATTGAGCCGGAGGATTTTATCGGATTGGTCTTCCTAGAGGAATAGGATGAATTCACTGGTCATGATTTGAATCAAAAAGAGGACTCCTGCGCATTCGCCAGAAGTCCTCTTTTGCATGAATTAATACTCTTCGCTTTATCCTTTTACAGCAGATCCAACTGTCATTGCTCTTTCTACCTGCTCACTAAAGAACAAATAGACAATAACCATTGGCAGACTCGCCATCGTCATAACCGCCCCCATGCCACCCCAGTCAGTGCTGTATTGGCCTTGGAAGAACAATAGACCCAGCGGCAGTGTTTTCATCCCCTCATCAGAGATCAGAATATAAGCCAGCAAAAATTCATTCCAGTTGTTCAGGAATTGAAAAATGGCTACTGTTGCGACAGCTGGCGTTACAACCGGCACAATAATCTGCAGAAACATCCGGTATACATTCGCGCCGTCCATACAAGCGGATTCCTCCAGCTCCCCAGGAATACCCTTCATAAAGCCGTAGAATACCAGACAAGAGAACGGCAATCCAATGGCGACATAAGGAACAATCAGTCCACCGTAGGTATTAGTCAGATGTAAGTCCCGCACGAGTATAGCAAGTGGAATCATAATTACCTGCAGCGGCATGAACATTCCGATCGTCATATACAATCTGACCCCTTCACGGAATCTCCACCGCAGCCGGGAAATTGCGAATGAGAACATCAGCGATAATATGATAATAAGTAGCGTTGAAATCGTAGAGACTACCAAGCTATTCGTAAAATATCGCGGTATATTGAACTGTGACCAAGCGGCCACATAGTTTTCAATCCGGAAATTAGTCGGAAATCCGAAAGGGTTGGTGACAAAAATCTCATCGTTATTTTTCAGAGAATAAGAAATCATCCATAATAGCGGATAGATGGAAATGATAAAATAAATCCATAAGGGAAGCTGTATGAGCAATGCTCTCACTTTTTTCATAACGTTCCTTTTCCTTTCCGGCGTACTGCCTTATGCTTCATTTCGGTCAAATGTCTTGTTGATAATAATGGTGGCCAGAAGCGACAGAAGGACAAGCACAACCGATACCGCACAGGCATAGCCGTAATTGCTTTCCAAGAAAGCATAACGATAAATCATAAAGGTAAGCGTATAATTGCTCGTTCCCGGTCCGCCGTTAGTCATAATCAACATTTGTACAAAAGCACCGATTCCTGAAGTAATGGCAATGATCAGACAGAATTTGAACGTCTCCTTCATCATTGGAATCGTCACCTTACGATGCGCCATCCACTTGGAGCAACCGTCAATCGTGGCAGCTTCCATGTACTGCTCAGGGACAGATTTAACCCCCGCATATAAAAGACTGAACTGGTAACCCATGAACTGCCAGGCATTAACAAAGGCAATCGCAATTATGGATGTGGTTGGAGAAGTGAGCCAGTTTTGTTGATAAGGAATATGCAAAATTTCAAAAAGTCTATTGATCAATCCGTTATTCGGATCGTAGATGGCAATCCATAGCTGACAAACAACCGTAACCGACAGAACTACGGGGATAAAATAAGCTGTTTTCAACAACTTACGCCCTTTGATTCGCGGATCGGCACAGGCAAGCGCAAGAATGGTTCCCAATCCGATCTGAAATACAGCGAGCACCAGTGCAAAAATAAGGCCGTTACGAAGGGATGTCAAAAGCAATGGATCATCAAACATCTCTACATAGTTGGACAATCCGTTAAAAGTAGCCGTACTGAGCCCGTCCCACTCGAAAAAGCTACGATAAAAGGATTGAAGCACCGGATAGATAATCACTACGCTATAAATCAACAGAGCGGGAAGCAGAAACAGCATTATGGCTTTCTTATTACCTAAGTATTTATGCATGCGGTAAGATTCCACTCCTTCCTTACCAAGCTGCTCACCCGATATAAGGGCTCGATCCGGGTGAGCTGCAGGGCATGGACCAATTTTTATTTATTTTATTTCTCTAATTATTTATTTTCTTTGTTCAGCACTCGGTTCATGTTATCCGTGAACTGCTTAGCCGAGAATCCTTCGATCAACATATTTTGTGTATTGTCGTCCAGTGCATTTTTAATTTGAACACTGCTTACCGCATTGGCGTAACCCTTCACGTTTGGCAGCACTTCTTCAGCGATTCTTTTCATCATGGCAGGCACTTCACCGGTCATTTCTTTATCCACTTTAGTCGCTACGATCGGGCTACCCAGCTGTGTATATTTGTATTCGCTATATTTTTGTGCGATAAAACTAGCTACTTTCACTGCGGTCTCAACATTCTTGCTGCTAGGAGAAACGGCAAAGCCACCAGGACCTCCTGCACCGTTAATGTACATTTTGTTGTTCTCATAAGTCGCTTCGTCCTTAGCTGGCCAGTACATCCAATCCACTTTATCCCCAAGCTTCTCAGCACTGCTGTAGATTTCCCACTGACCGTTGACGAACATGCCAGCTTTTCCTTGGTAGAACAAAGATGAAGCTTGATCATAATTGGTATTCGTAGCATTGACGTCGAACAAGCCTGCTTCTTCCAGCTTCTTCATTTGTTCTGCTGCTGTTACATAAGGCGAAGGCAATGTTGTCGTTCCCTTCGTTTCGAGTGGGCCGAACCCTTTCGTCTCCTCACGAGTCACAAGTCCGCTATAAAAAGAAGTAGTGATCCATTTCTCCTTCGCGAAAATTGAGAGCGGTGTATACCCTGCTGTAGAAAGCTTCTTAGCCGCTTCAGCCAGCTGATCGATCGTCTTGATCGGCATCTCGATGCCTACCTCTTTAAAGATATCCTTGTTGTAAAACAACATTTGGAATTCGATTCCCGTATATGGGAATGCGTATACATGACCGTCTGGGGCAATCAGACGGGACTCATTCCCTGTGTTTAGATTCGCTTTGAAATCTTTGGTGGCTTGGTATTCATCAAGCAGCTCGACATTTTTAGATTTGGCGAAGGTTTGCAGCGTAGGCCAGTCTGTTTCATAAATATCCGGCATGTTCCCAGTCGCGGCATATGTTTTCAGCTTCTGGTAGCCGTCTTGAACAGCCTCATCCAGTACAATCTCCACCCTCGGCATTTCCTTTTTTAATTCCTCTACGGCATAATCAAATGGCTTTGAAGTATCTTCGTCAAAATGCTGTGCATAAATTTTTATTTGAATTTTCTTATCGGTGTTCCCAGCGGTCGTATTGGAATCTTCAGAGGTTGAACCACCGTTTCCGGCATTGTTACCACCACAGGCTGTAAGTGAGAAAGCTAAGGATAAAACAGTTGCAACCCCCAGTGTTCTGAATAGCTTGTTGCTCATAATGAATCCCCTTTCTGATGCTCTATTTAGTGGAGCTAGTTGAATCCGCTATTTGTTAGCGTTTTCATCGTCCTGTTTCTATTATATTTGAGCCTTGAAGACCCAAAAAGAGCCATATCGGGCACAATCGGTAATAAACAGGACAAAATGAAAGCGGCCTCACCAGAGAGCCGCCACCAAATTTGTTTATTAAATTTCATTATTAACGCCAATATGGCGGGAACGGGCAGCCAGCTGCTCAAATTCAGACGGCGGCATGCCATAGTGTTTTTTAAAGCATTTACTGAAATAATTCGGATCATTATAGCCCACTTTACCGGCGATTTCAGACAGTCTCACATTTCCTCCAGCAAGCAGTTCCTTGGCCTGCTTCATACGAGTATAGGTAATGAAATCAAGTACAGAGATTCCACCTTCTTTTCGAAAAACCTTCCGTAAATAGCTGGTATCTACATATACGCCATTCGCCACCTGGTCAACCGTCAGCTCACAATCGGAATAATGCTCCCGGATGTACTCTTTGGCGGCAATGAATAAATTGTACGACTTAGAGGGGCGGTGCTCACGACCTTGATCAATGACTTTACTGTACAAGCCTTTTATCCAGCTTTCGGTCTCATCCCAGTTATCCATCTCCCGTAGCCGCTGCTCTGATGAACCTGCTGGTTTCCAGAGACTTTCCGGATTGATCCCTCTTTCTCCAGCATAGGCAAGGCAAAGGGATACTATACTCATTAAAAGAGTAAAGGAATAGCTGCCTCCCCCTTTCTGGCGTCGTAGAATCTCAATTAATTTGCTTATGTCCTTCGCCGCTGCATCGCCATCCCCCATCTTTAACGCCATCAGCATGGCATCCTGAATTCCAAGATGAGTGATTTCTTTGGATGGAAAGGAGAACTCCTCTATCCCTTCAGAGGAATTCTGCTCGTCCATTTGGAGTGGAAAGAGCTTACTAGAAGCCGTCCCTTCTGCAATTATTTCCGGCTTACCAGCTTTGCGTGCACCTATTTTATGTGACTGAAGGCGCTGCTTCACCTTGATCATCATCTCGTTAAACTCTTGCTGGTTAAACGGTTTCAATAAATAATCTTGTACACCTAAGCGAATCGCTTTTTGCGCATAATCAAATTCATTGTGCCCTGTTACAAAAACAATCAGCATATCAGGAGCATTGGCCTGTAACCGGGTAACCAGCTCCATACCGTCCATATAGGGCATGCTAATGTCCACTAAAGCCAAATCAGGTTTCGTCCGTTCCGCTTCTTCCAGCGCTTCTCTGCCATTTGACGCTTCACCACAGACACTGAAATCATATTTACTCCAATCCAGCTTGGTCCGCATATAATAACGAAACAGCGGCTCGTCATCTACAACCATCACTTTATACATCTATGCTGCCCCCCTGCGCTTCCGTTCCGGGAATCGTCATTTTCATAACAGTACCCTTTCCCAGTCTACTTTCCACCGATAGGCCATATGGTTCTCCAAAATACAGCTTAATCCGTTCATGAACGCTGTATATACCAATGGATGCCGGTTTTCCTTCTCGTGAGCGGTATTCTACAATCCGGGACACCTGTTCCTCGGACATGCCAACACCGTTATCCTCCACGGTAATGATAACTTCTCTTCCGTGTGTATAAGCCTCTATTGAGATAAGCCCCTGACTACCCTTTGTTTTTAATCCATGGTAGATTGCATTCTCTATGAGTGGCTGTAGGGACAATTTGGGTACCTTGACTCCTTCGAGAGATTTCGGGATATTAATCTCGTAACGTAATACGTCGGGGTTGCGAACCTGCATAATAGCCAAATAATCAGCTGCAATTGATACTTCCTCGGACAGTGGAATAACCTCGTTTCCTTTGCTAAGAACAACCCGATAGAAGTCTGCCAGTGCCTTGGTCGTATCCCGAGCCGCTTCATTAAGCTCCAAATCGTTGAGTACATAAATCGTATCCAGTGTGTTGTACAGAAAATGTGGTTTAATCTGGGCATGAATCAGAGCTAGTTCATATTCACGTTTCCGGACTTGTTCATTCGTAATCGTCCGCATCAGCTCCTGAATACGACCAACCATGGAATTGAATACGGTGGAGATCAGCCCCGTCTCATCCTCTGTAGTCACTGGTGAGGTGACATTCAGATCGCCTTCCCTTACTTTACGCATCGCCTTCGTCACCTGAAGAAGCGGATTTACGATAATCTGTGACAGCTTTCCTGCAAGCAGCAGAGACAGTAACAGGCATCCTATTCCCACGAATATAGTTAACGTTATATTGCGATGAATATCAGCGGTTAACTTTTGCAGCGAAATGGTATTCACAAGCTTCCAATTCAGCTTATCATAATACGTCACAGTGACCAGCTCTCGCCCGCTCCCCCTGCCGATAATTTCCGAGACAGAGCTTCCCGTCTTCCTAAGACTATCGTTCAGTCTGTCCTCAGGCTTCAGTAGGAGCTTTGATTTATCAGGTGTAGACACGGTCCTTTGCGTTCCGTCTACTACAAAATATTTCTTGTCCGAAGAGGTTTCTCTAGCGGTTTCCAGAAAAGCAGAGAGAGCATCTTCTTTTACGTTCACAAATAATGTACCTATTAGGTTGCCCGTTTTAAGATTGTACACGACTTTACTTAGTGTGAGCACCGGAACTGCCGGATCACTAACCAGATAATCTCTCTGTTCCATGGGAAGCCAACGGTTAACCCCGTAGCTGCCTTTTTCTTTAGCCTTCTCCAGCATATCGCTGGTGAATACCTTCTGTTCGTTAGGATTACCGTAGGCGTAAGAGGAATAAATCTGGCCTTCCGTATCCACAAACACAGCAGAATCAACATCCGGAAAAATAATCAGATCGATAGAAAGCTGGCTCTGCATTAAATTGCGAAACCGCGTCTGCTCCACTGTCGAGGATAACAACGGACGTTCAGCATACATCCGATGGATGTCGGTAGTTATAATGTTAGCACTACTCTCCGTATTTTTTACAATCGTATCTATTTGCTGCATGATGAGCTTGGATTCATCTTTAAAATTGTACTTAGCCTTTTCGATCATCGAACGGCTGAACATCTGTCCTGAGAGCAAGCCTAAAGCAAGCAATGGAAAAATGATCAACGGTATAAAAATAAGGATAATTTTATTACGAATCTGCAATCTTCCAAACCACTTCACTAAGGAATCCCCCCGCATAACAGCCGCCTCCTGTGTGTTCTAGCGGTAATTCATTATGTGCTTCATATCCGTAAATCTCAAGGAGAAAGTATAAATACATATACAACTAGGGCTAGTGTCAGCAGGATAAAAACATTCTCTACAGCTCCACCTTTTTTCGTGCCTGTACTCATTAGCTTTAGACGCAGCTTAAATGGAATGGGCGGCAGGGGCGTAATTCCCCTTTGGGTGAGAGAGTCGGCTAATAGATGAAGCGCATAAGACATGCCGCCTGCTATCCATAGACTGCCACCATCCTGTATACCCGATGAAGCAAAATACAATAAAGTGCTCCAGCCTGCAACAGCATATAAGGTATGAGTCAATCCACGATGCGGGACAAGTGATGTAACTACGAGTATACAAGCTACTATGTAGTTCCAAGGGTCATATGCCCCTCCGTATGCAAATACCGCAGTAGCGATTAGTACCATCACCAGATGCCGCAGCTTTCTTCCCGGCAGGAAAGTCACACTCCCCACAAGTAGGGCCAGTACAATATTCCAAGGACTTTCAACGATTCCTGCAAAATAAAGATAAATCGCTGCTCCTATCAAAGCAACCTGTAGTACCCTGAGCAGAAAGTCAGGAATCGCCTTGCGTACCAGTAACGAATTCGGTTCATCAATGTCTGGCAGGAGCGAGCTTAATGCGGCGACGGCAATAACCGGGATTGTAATCTCATGGGCCATCAAACTCATTACAGATAGGGTAACCCCGGTGCTGATAATTAAATGGGATCTGCCCATCATAGTGAAACCGCTCCTTTCTAAGATGCAAAAACAAGAACAAATGTGCGGTTATCGAAGTATATCAAGACCCGGTTTTTTTGTCTACATAAAACGCTGAAATCGCTTAGTATATAAGCCTTTACGCGATTTCTATCTTGTCCTCCCCATGAATATACGATACAATTTGGACAACTTGACCTTGTCGTCTACATAGAGACGGCAGCTGCTGAAGAAAGGATGACCTAAGTAGTGAAGCGTTCCCGTATAGCCGATTTTAGCCTGCTATTGGTGGCGATGATGTGGGGATGTACCTTTCTGATTGTACAAAATGCTGTCAAGGTGTTGCCACCGCTCGCGTTTAATAGTATCCGCTTTATGGGCGCTGCCCTGTTGCTGGCTCTAATCACAGTTATTTTTTACCGCAAGGATTGGAAACAGCTTAGTTTCCGCATGGTACGCGATTCTCTGCTGCTTGGCCTTTTTTTGTTTATGGGCTATGGCTTTCAGACGATGGGACTTCTATATACAACAACCTCTAATACCGGCTTTATTACCGGGCTATCGGTTGTCCTAGTTCCCTTTCTGTCTCTTGCCCTATTGAAGCATGCGATTTCACGATACACTTGGTTCAGTGCGGCACTCGCCGCAATCGGGCTTTATCTGTTGACCTTCACGGGCTCTGCATTATCCTTGAATAAAGGCGATGCCTTGATTCTTCTGTGTGCCATAGCTTTTGCGTTACAGGTAGCCTATACTGGCGTTTATGCACCTCATTATCCGGCGTTGCCGCTAGCTACTCTGCAGCTTGCTTTCGTTGGGCTGTTCAGTATTGCTGCCTCGCTTATTTTTGAAGGGGCAACACCGCTCGCCCACAGCGGGGAGCTGATTAAGGACCCAGATGTGCTTTGGGCTCTGCTGATCTCCATCGGGCCAACCAGCGCTTTTGCCTTCTGGATTCAAACCGCCTGTCAGAAATATACTACCCCATCACGGGTAGCCATTATTTATGCCACAGAACCGGTATTTGCCGTTCTGACGGGTTTAGCCTTTGGCGGGGAAACACTCGGGTTGTCCGCTCTGCTCGGTTGTGGTTGTATTCTGGGGGCTATGCTTATGGCAGAGCTGAGCCCGGAACCGGGTCAGAATCAACATAAGAAGAGTTATTTTTCCAAATTACATCTATTTAGAAAGAGATAAGGAGAGAGACAAATGTACAAATTGATCGCGATTGATATTGATGACACTCTGATTAATGATGACAAGGAAGTAACACCTGCTACCCAAACTGCGCTTGAAGAGGCTGTTGCCGCAGGTGTTGTTGTAACCCTTGCTACAGGCCGTGCTTACGCTTCCGCTCAAGCCATTGCCCGTCAAACTGGACTAAACGTACCTATCATTACTTACCAGGGTGCACTCGTTAAGAACTTGCTCGATGAAAAAGTACTGTATGAGCGTTACGTCCCGCAAGATGCAGTCCGCAAGCTGTTCACTTACTGCGTGGAGCATAATCTGCATCTGCAAACTTACATTGACGACAAGCTATATGCCCGTGAAGACAACCAAAAGATCAAAGACTATACGGACTTGAATAAAACGCAATATTTTATTGAGCCTGACTGGGAAAAGCTTGTCCCGCAAAAAACACCAAAAATGCTAATTATCGATGATCCTGATTTCTTGGATGAACTGGCTCCAATCCTGCATGAATTGCTTGGTGATTCCGTGCATATTACCAAATCCAAACCACACTTCCTGGAAATCATGCATCATGAAGGAACCAAGGGCATTGCACTTGAATTCCTAGCCAAACATTACGGCTGTGAGCTTTCCGAGACCATCGCTGTAGGTGATTCTTGGAACGACCATGAGATGCTGGAAGCTGCCGGACTTGGCGTCGCTATGGAGAATGCTATTCCTGCTCTGAAAGAAATTGCTGATTTCGTGACCTTAAGCAACAATGACGATGGCGTGAAATATGCGATTGATAAATTCATTCTTAATAAAGTGAACTAAACTTCCTTAAGCAAAAGGGTGCAGCAACGCCATATTTCATGACGTTGTTGCACCCTTTTTTATTCCAAAACTCAAACTCCTGTAGAAGCTAATTCCACTTTCTCGGGTCCCATTCCACTCTCTTCTTCCTGCTCTAGCTGAGAATAGTACAAATCATTATATCTTCCTTCAGCAGCAAGCAGTACATCATGCGTTCCACTCTCCACAATTTCACCATTCTCCATCACGAGAATGATATCAGCGTTCTGAATCGTAGATAAACGGTGCGCGATAACAAGTGTAGTTTTGTCTCCCATTAGTTTACGAATGGCCTGCTGCACCAGTTTTTCTGATTCATTGTCAAGTGCAGCAGTAGCTTCATCCAACAGTAGAATAGGAGCGTTTCTCAGAATTGCTCTTGCAATGGAAAGCCGCTGACGTTGTCCCCCGGACAGTCGTGAGCCTTCCTCACCAATATCAGTATCCAGTCCCTCAGGCAATTTCATTACAAAATCATAGGCATTCGCTTTTCGCAAAGCTTCCAGAATTTCTTGCTCATCCGCCTCTGGATTTCCATTCCGGATATTATCACGAATGCTTCCTGTATAAAGACCTGCCTCTTGCGGCACATAGGAAAAATAACTTCTAAGCTTAGCCAGACTCATCTCGTTGATCCGCTGCCCATTGATTATTACTTCGCCCTCATCGGGTTCATACAATCCCAGCAATAGTTTGAAAAGCGTAGATTTACCTCCACCACTCGGTCCCACAACCGCCATCTGTGTTCCTTTTTGAAGCTCTAAGCTGATCTTGTTTATACTTTGTCTCTCTGCTCCCGGATACGAGAATGAGATCGACGACATAACCATACTCTCAAATTCTGGTTGCTTAGTCTTCACTTCTGGAAGGGTCTCAACCTCCACCGGGCTATCCAACACCTCAAAGATCCGTCCCGCCGCCCCAAGTGATTGCTGCATCGAATTGATCAGTCCCGGCAATGACGAGAACGGCATCACTAAATAATTCATGAGCTGGATGAAAGCAATCATCGCACCGACCTCAAGTGATCCTTTTGCCACAAAATAACCAGCCACGACCAGCGCCAGAAGAAACGTAAAGTTTCCCAAAAAAGAGGAGAATGAGCCAGTAGCTCCCTCAATTCTTCCCCGCTTCAATTCTTCAGAAGTAATATTCTCACTATGCTCCTGATACTGCTTCATTAGTCTGCGTTCAATGCTAAAGGATTTAAACACCATACTACTGCCTAGAATGTCATGTAAAAAGGAAGTAATCTTGCTCATATTAGTCTGAATCTTCACACTGTTCTCACGCATCGCTGAACCAAAGATTTTTCCCGTAAGGAACATCAAAGGCCCCATTGCAAAACAGATCAATGCCAGTAGCCAGTTAATATAGAGCAAATAACCAAATGCCGCGAGGGCTAGTAAAGGGTTACGGATTAGATCAATCATTACCTCGCCTGTAGCATTACCAACAGATTGATTATCATTAGTAAAGCGGGACAATAAATCCCCGGAATGATTACGGTCAAAATAAGACTGAGGAAGAGCTAAGGCATGCCGCATCATATCCAACCGCAGCTCATTTCTGATCTTAGCTGCGATTTTATTTTTGAGATATCGATCGATGAAACCATTAATTGCACTCACTAATAAGTAGATTAATCCGAAAATAACCAGCCCTTTAAAAGCTTTCACATCGAGTCTAACCGCAGCATCCGTAATTACTGAGAGCAGCCAAGCAATCGTTAAATCCAGAACAATCCCAAATAAAGTCGTAAATAATAAAATCGTATATAAGAGCTTGTGCCTTAACATATATGTACTTAATCTTGAAAATACGCCTTTCTGCTTCAAAGAACCAGCCCTCTCACTTAAAATTCTATACCTCTAACCTTAGCGAACACCTTACTGTCATGCCGTTCCCCGTCATACCCAAGACTCGCACTGCGCAGGATCCCTTCCAGTGTAAAACCCGCACGTTCGGCTACCGCGGCACTTTTGGTATTTCGTGCACTACAAAAGATTTCGAGACGATTCGCCCCTAGTTCCCGTATGGCAAAATTGGTGATTTCATTTACGGCTTCTGTCATATATCCTTTGCCTGCACAGGCGCTCCGGATCCAATAACCAATCTCAAAATTGCGGAGTTCCCAGTTTAGATGATGCAGGCTAATGCAGCCGATAAAACCCTCCGTATCCCTTCTAAAAATACGCATATGTAGCTTATCCCTTTTTAGAAACTCCAGTCTGCCTTCTCTAGTAACTTTCTCTGATTCTTCTAATGTGGGTATTACTTGAGCAAAAGCCATCCAAGGTCTCAATTCATCTATACTTTCACGGATAGCCTCATTCATGCTAACTCCATCTCCCCATAAAGGGGCACGAATGAGCAGCCTCTCTGTTTCAAAACTCTCGGGAAAATCAAGCAGGATTGGATCCTTGGAGTCAGCCACTTCATACTCCTCCTCTGGCGATGATAATTATTCTAAATATGTAAAAATAATACGATATGCTTTTTGATTATATAGTATATATCGGGATCTGAATACTGAATGCAATAGAAATCACAAAAGGAACATCAACAGGCTGAAGTTGCCCGAATGATGTCCCTTTTTGATTTAGTGAATATCTCAACTAAAGCGGACCACTCCATTTATTGGCTTGAAGAGTTCATTAAACATATTCAACAAGGCGGAATATAACAGGTTAAATAGGATCAAGAAAACTCCCTTCCAGCAAAAGGGAGTTTTCTTTTTATCTAAATTTCAGCTGATCTCCGAAGATCCTAAGGGTATTCTCATCCCCGTCTCGGCCAGCGTAACATTTTCCGGTAAAATATATGATTTTCTCATATCCACATCATGCGACATATGGGTATAGATTGCCTTTTGAGGCTTCACAGTTTGCAGCAGCTCCGCTGCTTCCGTCATATCGTATACAGAACGAGTCGATAACTCCGCTGCTTCGTAATAGAAGCTTGTACCTAATACCAGCAAGTCAGCTCCATGCATCAGGCGTATCTCTTCAGCTCCAAGAGAAATGGAATCTGGACAATACACCCATACATAGCCCTCCTTCTCCAGACGAAAAGCATACGAGTATCCATTCTTGCCATGGTTCACTTTCCAGGTATCTATTGTCCAGCCGTCTAGCTCTATGCCTTCATCACAAGGAATCATCTCGATCTGATTGCGCAGCCATGGATATTGCCGCTCTATTATCGGGATCACTTCTGCTGGGGCAAAGAGCTGGCCCTTATATCCCATCCAGCGGCAAGAATCCGCCCATTCCGGCAGCCCACCAATATGATCAAAATGAGCGTGTGTCACCAGCAGTCTGCGCATATTCCGTACTCCCTGCGCCTCCATCTGACGCCGCCAGTCAGGCCCACAATCGATCACTAAAAAGTCACTGCCATTATCTATAAGTACAGAAGAGCGCAGGCGAATATTTTCACCCTGTTCCCTTGCCTCTGTACAGGTCTCACAGCTGCAATATACCCGAGGAACCCCCATGGCATCTCCTGTACCCAAAAATACCAACGTATCCATCTATTATCTCTCCTTCAGGTTCTCTTCAACGAAGTAATATATCTAAATTACCCTCTCTCTATCTTAAAGAGACCCACCAAAAAAAGCCATCCCCACCACAGATGAACTGCTGGGATGACTCTTTTGTTATACCTCTACCTTATATTCCGGCAAGTACCTGATACCAAATTCCACGCTTGGAATAAAGTGAGCTTCGCACCTCATCCCAGCCTCCTAAATAGTTAATATCAAAGAGGCCCGCCGGATCAGGGTAATCGCTTTTGTGCTCAGCATAGACTTGTTTATCCACGGGACGAAAGCCATATTTTGCAAAGATCTCTTGTGCCTGTGGGGTTATCAAAAAATCAACCAGTGCTTCTGATGCTATGCGTGTCCCATGCTCATCCGCATATTTCTCTACAACAGCCGCCGGATTCTCAATCAGAATTGTATTTTTAGGAATAATGACTTCGTATTTGACTCCCTGAGCAATCCGAGCCAGCAGTTCATTCTCATAGGTGACAATTACATCCCCCACTCCATACTCGAAGGCTGCCATAGAAGCGCGGCCACTCTTATCCAGAGACTCTACATTGGCATGGATGCTTTCCAAAAAAGCTTTGGCTGCTGCTGGATCCTTTGCCCCCTTCTGCTCCTCTGACAGCTTCAGACCAGCCCCATAGATCGCGTTGATATCCCATTGCGCACCACCAGAGGTCTTCGGGTTTGGATATAACACTTTAATCCCTTGCTTGGCTAAGTCCGCAAAATCGCGAATGCCTTTGGGATTTCCTTCGCGGGTACCAAGAGCTACTACTGAACGTGTTACCATGCCTTGTTCACCCTGCTCTTTCCATGTTGGCGCTACGAGTCCAGCCTTAACTAGCTTCTCGACATCACCTTCCATGGCTAGCAGCGTCACATCCGCTTCAAATCCACCTACAATCGCTCTCGCCTGTGTCCCTGAAGCCTCATAAGACTCCTGAAAATTAATATCCTGACCCGTATCTGCCTTCCACTTGGCAGCAAATAACGGCAAAATATCCTGCATCGCATCCTTAGCCACACTGTATGCGCCAATTACCAGCGTAACATCCCCTTGCTTCGAAGGCTCTGCCATCGTCGTAGCTGCCTTCTCATTCCCGCAACCGACTACTGTCAGCGTGAGTATGGCCAGCATTAGGGCAGCAAAACATCCGTGCAGTTGTCTGCTCCTTTTGATATTCATTGCGGCCCACATCCTTCGAGGTAATGATTTTTAATATTTCCTTGAAAGTAGCTCTATGGCTGAAACTTAAAATTCAAGTATCCAACGTTCGGTATTTGCCGTAATTACGCGGAATGTTTGGACTTTCGGCCGCTGTTGTTCCCAGATTTATTAATTTTATATCCTCAGCGGATTAAATCCGGAAACAAAGGCGGTCGCTCCGCTCCTACAGTTCCAAACTTCCACTTCATTACTTCTGGCCTTCACATCAGTTCCTCTAATCCTAGCGAATCACATTCGCTACTATCAAAAAAAATTGAAAATCATTTTATTTATTTTTAAATAAAAATCGGCATTGGATCTTCTTTCAGGTTGTTCTCCTGGATCCAGCTGCGCTCATCATTAAACAGATAAGCCCGATGTACCAGTACTGAGATTTCCTGACCCGGCTGCAAGGTTTCTTTCTCCAACGAACGGTAGGTGACCAGCTTGTGGCCATTTACTTCAACCTCAACGAGCCATTCGCTGCCGCGGAAATGCAGATGTTTCACAACACCTTTTTCCGTGGCAGAAGCCATCTTGAACTCATGCAGGTTACCCACTTCAATATATTCAGGACGAATCAGCGCTTTGGTAGGTTTTCCGTCCCCCGCACCTGTAAAGCCTTTAACCTCAGAAGCGTTCTCAATCAGCGTAGATTCGCCGATAAATGTTGCCACGAACGGTGTTTTGGGTTCCTTGTAAATATCCCACGGGGTACCCTTTTGTTCCAAACGTCCTTGATTAATGATCATAATTTCATCCGCTACTTCAATCGCTTCATCTTGGTCATGGGTTACAAAAATAGAGGTGATACCTACACGCTCAATCAGTTCACGCAGCCAAGCGCGCAGCTCCTGGCGGATCTTCGCATCAATAGCGGCAAAAGGTTCATCTAAAAGCAGCAGCTGTGGTTCAGGCGCAAGCGCACGTGCAAAAGCCACACGCTGACGTTGTCCCCCTGATAGCTGATGCGGATAACGTTTCTCGAACCCTTTTAACCCTGTAAGCTCCACAAGTTCCATAACACGATCGCGGATAGCTGTTTTGTTTGCCTTTTTAACCTTTAAGCCAAAAGCGATATTATCAAATACAGTCATATGTTTGAAGAGTGCATAGTTCTGGAAAACGAAGCCGATCCCACGTTCTTGAGGAGGAAGATTGTTCACCGTCTGACCATGAAAAATAATCTCTCCGGTATCCGGTGACTCCAGTCCCGCCAGCATACGTAGAATTGAGGTTTTCCCGCCTCCACTTGGGCCGAGCAATCCAATCAGGTGACCTTTTGTAATGGTGAAATTGACGTCCTTGACCGCATGAAAATCTCCAAAATGCTTGTTTAACCCCCGCACTTCTACATGCATATTACTGCACTTCCTTTCTTCTCTTGGTCCATTCCATCAACAGCAGCAGACCTGCGGAAAATGCAGCCAGAACTAGCGCTATTCCTCCAGCAGCCGTCACATTAAAATTCTCAACATCCTGATAGACTAAAGTTGTCGCCGTCTGGGTTTTGTTCATAATATTCCCCGAAACCACGAGCACCGCGCCGAACTCTCCAAGTGAACGTGCCACCGTAAGAATGACACCATACACAACCGCCCAACGAATCGAAGGCCAAGTTACCTTCCAAAAAATAGTCCAGCTACGAGCGCCCAATGTCGAAGCCGCTTCCTCCTGCTGTGAACCAATCTCCTGAAGCACCGGCATAACCTCACGCACCATTAAAGGAAAGGTAACAAATAAAGTGGCAATGATCATCCCGGGAATCGCATAAACGATCTTTAGTCCAATCCCCTCAAAAATCGCTCCCAAGGTACTATCGGGACCCAGCAACAGGACAATCATCAATCCTCCGATTACAGGGGATACCGCGTAAGGCAAATCCACAATACTGTTCAATAATCCTTTTAGACGCTTGCCGATCCAGTTCGCCCGAACAAGATACAGAGCCATCATAATACCGAACAATGTATTTAATAACGTAACTACTATCACAACAAGCCCAGTCATCATAAGCGCATGCAGCGCTTCGGGCCTAGTCAGAGCATTCCAGAAACCACCAAATCCTTCACTAAAAGCACCCATAGCCATTTTCCCTAATGGAGCAGCAATCAGCAGAAAAAACACTAAATAAGTAAGAGCAATCCATAATTTCCTCATGAGCGTCTCCCCCGCATCTGCAGCATATTAATCAGCCAAAGAATAAGAAAGGATAAGGTCAAGAGAATAACAGAAACCGCAGCGGCGGAGACTGGATTATCACTTTCAACTTCACCAAAAATAAAAACAGAAGATACAAGCGTACGGCCCGGAATATTACCTGCGACGAGGACCACTGCACCAAATTCCGCAAGCGCTCTTGAAAATGCGAGCATCCCACCACTGATCATCCCAGGCGCCATTGATGGAAGAATAACTTGCCAGAATACCCTTGCCCCCTTGGCACCCATTGTATATGCTGCTTCCTCTTCGGATGGATCCAACTCCTCCAGCAAGGGCTGAACCGCTCGAATCACGAATGGAAACGTCACGAACACCATAGCAATTACGATAGCCGGTTGATGAAAAACAATTTCAAATCCTAGTGCCTCAGCTGCTTTGCCGATAAGGCTACCTGGTCCAAGCAGCAGTAGAATCATCAAACCTCCGACCGCTGTTGGAAGTGCAAAAGGTAAATCGACCAGACTGTTTAGCAGCGCTTTACCAGCAAATTGATAACGAATAAGGACCCAAGCAATCATAGTTCCTAAGAAGACATTAATTAAAGTAGCGATAATCGCCAGCTTTAAGGTTAGCAGCACCGACTTCCAAGCAATTGGGTCGCTGACGCTTTCCACAAAATTGCCAAAACCAAGAGAAAAAGAGTTGTAATAGACCCCGAGTATGGGCAACACGATTAATACTACAAAATAGAGCAAAATTGTAGTTCGGAAACCCCAAGTCCAGCCTTTGTGTCTAAGCAGCGAATTCAATGATTTTTGCCCTCCCACCTCCGGATAACCGGTCGGTATACTAACCAAAATCCTCATTAATTATTCCTATTTATATACTTGGTTTTATATTATTACTACTTTACCAAATCCTTCTCACCGCCGTCAATTACTTTCAAGTGAATTTGGGTTAAAATATATGTATCAAAGGTACACTAAAAAATGGCACCTTACAGGAAGGGGAATGATTATGTTGCATACTCTGGAGATCACTACTACAAAGCGGGATGAATTACGTGATATTACTCGGGAAGTCATTTCTTATGTAAAAAAAAGTGGAATTCAAGATGGATTGATTGTAGTTTATTGTCCTCATACCACTGCTGGTATTGCTATTAATGAAAATGCAGATCCTGATGTGAAGCATGATGTTCTGATGCGTTTGGATGAGGTCTACCCTTGGGAGCATCCGAAGTATCGGCATGCGGAAGGCAATACTGCCTCTCATCTTAAATCTATTACTACCGGGCCTTCCCAGACCCTGATCATCCACGAAGGTGAATTAATTCTCGGTCGTTGGCAAGGTATTTATTTCTGTGAGTTCGATGGCCCTAGACGCCGGCAATGTTTCTTAAAAATAGTAGAGGGATAATAAACATACAAATGGCCGCTTCCGTTATCGCTGCGGAGCGGCCATTTAGACTATAACTAGAGTCTAGTAATACTTTCATCAAGCAGAGAAGCAGTGTTATACCAATGCACAGCTTTAAAGTGAAGATCTATAAAAAAAACAGCATGTTAAAGGCTGCGACATAAAACCTTTATATGAGCTAACGCTGCCTCTTTCACATCGTCAAATGATACTTTATCCTGGATATAATAAGAAATAAATCCGTGTGCAGACAAGAACATTGTTAACGGCACATTCTGCCAGTCCTCAGACACATATCCTTCTTCCTTCATATGACGGCGCACAATACTTGAGAATAAATCAAAACATCGTCCCTGTTCTGCTCTACAATAAGCTAGCAATTCCTCATCGCGAATCATGAACATAATTTCATATTGATAGGGATGATCTATTCCAAATCTAATAAATTCCATAATCAGCTGTTCTACCCTTGTCATTCCTTCTTCAGGCGGTTTATTCATTACTTGGCTGAGTAAAGCAGCCACATGATTAAAATCCTCTACAACAATAGCGTAGAACAACTCCGCCTTTTCCTTGAAATGATAATAGAGAGAGCCGTGGCTATATCCCAAATGCTGACCAATACTTCGCATTGAAATCGCCCGATACCCTTTGGTTATAAACAGATGCCTAGCGGCCTCTAGAATCCTTTCCCTCGACAACTCCTGCTCCACTGCTCTCCTTGCCATATACTAATCCCCTTCGCTGTAGTAAATCCGCCGCCCTTCTGTTATCAGGGCTTGCCCTTGGGTTAGATCTGTCATCCATGCCATAAAAGTGTCACCCTCATCATTTCGCGGCAAACATAACAACGTTACCTTGTCGGTGAACAAAGTCTCGCCAGTCTGAATCCCTCTTCCTCGAAGTTCGTTCTCAACCTTGCCCAGCCAAGTGTACTCGATCTCTACGAATACCTCTCGTCTTAGTACACGGGTGATTACTTCTCCTGCTTCAAGCGCAAGCACTGCTCCATCCGTATAAGCTCTAATCAGCCCACCAGCACCCAGCATAATGCCTCCGAAATAACGGGTAACTACGATTGCGACATTTTTAACTCCCTGATTGCGGATTACTTCCAAAATCGGTTTGCCGGCTGTACCACTCGGCTCCCCGTCGTCCGATTGCCTCTGGATTTCGTCTCTCTCCCCAATCACATAAGCAGAACAGTTATGCGTTGCGTTCCAATGTTTCTTCTTGATGTCCTCGATAAACAACAAAGCTTCTTCTTCATTCTCCACTGGCATAACATGACCAATGAAGCGGGATTTACGGATCACAACTTCCTTTGAGCCGGAAGAGCGGACCGTTTGATATTGTTCTAACATAATTATTCCAGTCCTTATTTACATATGATGTCTTCATATAATGTCAGGAGCAGTCCCGGTATTGGATTACCTATGGACTGCTCCTGGTGACTTACATTAGTATGAATGTTCTGTGATTAATAGCCATTGTAAAACCTACTGCAATACTATTCAGTAAGTCTTGCTTCCAGCTCTGCTTTTTCTTTTTCGTAACCTGGTTTGCCAAGCAATGCGAACATGTTTTTCTTGTATGCTTCTACGCCTGGTTGGTCAAATGGGTTAACACCGAGCAAGTATCCGCTGATACCGCAGGCTTTTTCAAAGAAGTACACCAAATATCCAAAGGTGTATGGTGTTTGATCAGGAATAGTAACGATAAGGTTAGGTACTTGACCATCTGTATGTGCAAGCATTGTACCTTGGAAAGCTTTCTTATTCACGAAATCCATAGTCTTACCTGTTAAGAAGTTCAAGCCGTCCAGATCATCCGGATCATTCTCAATCGTAACATGATGAGCTACTTGATCTACTTGGATAACCGTTTCAAAAATGTTGCGGTTACCTTCTTGGATAAATTGACCCATGGAGTGTAGATCTGTGGAGAAATCAACGGAAGAAGGATAAATTCCTTTGAAGTCCTTACCTTCACTTTCGCCAAACAATTGTTTCCACCACTCAGATACAAAGTGTAAGGAAGGCTCATAGTTGACGAGGATTTCAGTTGTTTTACCTTTACGGTATAGAGCGTTACGAACTGCAGCATATTGATAAGCTTGGTTAGTAGCTACATCTGGATTGTTGAACTCATCCGCAGCGGCAGCAGCACCTTGCATCATTTCTTCAATGTTAATGCCAGCTACAGCAATCGGCAGCAAGCCTACAGGTGTCAATACGGAGTAACGTCCGCCTACATCATCTGGAATGATGAAGGATTCATAACCTTCTTCAGTTGCCAATTTCTTAAGGGCACCTTTTTCCTTGTCTGTAGTAGCGTAAATGCGTTTACGAGCTTCTTCCTTGCCGTATTTCTTCTCCAGAGCAGCGCGGAAAATTCGGAAAGCAATCGCTGGCTCAGTAGTAGTTCCAGATTTGGAGATTACGTTCACGGAGAAGTCTTTACCTTCTACTAGATCAAGCAGATGCGTGATGTATGTAGAGCTAATGTTATTACCAGCGAAATAAACTTCTGGAGTTTTGCGTTTATCTTTAGAAAGGTTATTGTAGAAAGAATGCGATAGCGCCTCAATAGCTGCGCGTGCTCCCAGATAAGAACCTCCGATACCAATTACAATCAGTACCTCGGAATCGCTTTGGATCTTCTTAGCAGCTTGTTGAATGCGAGCGAATTCTTCCTTATCGTAAGCTGTCGGCAGATCGATCCATCCAAGGTAGTCAGAACCTACACCAGTTTTGTTATGCAACTGTTCGTGTGCTAGCTTAACTGGGGCGGCAAGGTTGTCGATTTCTTGTTGGTTAAAAAACGAAAGAGCTTTTGTGTAGTCAAAATTAATCTTCTTAGACATCGGTAATGGTAACCTCCTGTTTTATCTCTTTAAATTTAAAACCGCTTGTTACAACTTTATAATTAGGATACTTTAATTTGCCTTGACTGGCAAGGTCTTAGGGCACATAGAGGGCATTAGAACCAAGTTTTCCAAAGTTCCTTGGAAGCGTTTCCTGTATCAAAAGACATAGGTGTGCTGTGGTGCTGGACAAAGTGCCGTGATAGAATAAAGAAAACGGAAGGTGGCTATATAAATGAAACAAATCGGTTTTATCGGACTCGGAACAATGGGTGCGCCTATGGCCTCCAATTTACTACGTGGCGGCTTTCAGGTTACGGTATACAACCGTACGGCAGCCAAGTGTAAACCTCTTGAAGCAGAAGGTGCCCAGACTGCTCTCACGCCCCGCGAAGCGGCTGAGGGTAAGGATGTTATTATTACCATGATCAGCAATGATGATTCGGTTCGTGAAGTGTTTTATGGTCAAGATGGTATACTTGATGCTGTGAAGCCTGGTGGACTAATTATTGATTCCAGCACAATTTCACCCGGACTAGTTCGTGAGATTGCCGCTGCTGTAGAAGCGCGCGGTGGACATTTCCTAGACGCGCCAGTAACTGGAAGCAAACCAGCAGCGATTGAAGGAACCTTAGTGTTCATGGTCGGCGGTAGTGCTGAGGTCATAGAACAACATCGTGATATCTTTGATACTTTGGGTAAGAAGCTGCTACATATGGGTGAGAACGGCAGCGGCGCTGTGGCCAAGCTGGCTCACAATGCTATGGTTGGTATTCATAATGTTGCCCTAGCCGAAGGATTCGCCATTGCTGTTAAATCAGGCGTACCAGCAGACAAGTTCCTGGAACTGGTACAACTTGGTTCTGCGGGCAGCAAACAAGCTGAGCTTAAAGGCCGTAAAATCATAGAAGATGATTTCAGCAATCAATTCTCCCTCGCTCTAATGCTTAAGGATTTGAAGCTTGCCTCTGCCCATAGCGATGCAACAGGCGTTCCTTCTCCTATGCTGGGCTTGGCTAAAAGCATGTTCCAAGCTGGATTCACCCAAGGTTATGGTGAAGAAGATCTCTCTGCCGTAGTGAAATGTTACGAAGAGTGGATCGGCCAAAAGATGGGTGCAAATGTATCCAATAAATAAATCCAAGAGCTCAAAACCTACTTCATAAGAACATTTACGACCGCCTCGCACATGATATTGCGATGCGGTCTTTTCTTTATGGACAATCCCATTGTCAAACCAAATATACGAACGTTTGTTTGTGTATTTATAATACTAAATTAACAGTTGTAGTGCAAGAAAATATTGGTTGCTGTGGAGTTACTCAGAACGTTGTGGTGGTGTTGGTGGGATAGTTACTAAGAAGGTCGCGAAGTACTGGTTTTTCGCAAAAGTTACTGTATTAGTGATGAAACGGTGGATTGGTGCTGGTGGAGTTACTGATGAGTTGCTAAATAGTCGCTTAAAAGTTACTGAGGGAGTGCTGAAATGTTGGGTAAGTGCTGGAGAAGTTACTGGATGAGTTGTTAGATAATTTCAGAAAAGTTACTGAAGGAGCGCTGAATTGTTGGATAGATACTGGAGAAATTGTTGGATAGTCACTGGGTGAGCTGCTGTTTAGTTGCTGCTTAGTTACTGGAGGAGTCACTGGGTGAGCTGCTGTTTAGTTGCAAATTGGTTACCAAGATGATCGCTTGATGACTACGGTATATCCCGTATTTTCTGGAACCTCTCCCTCGCTCCAAACCTTAAGCTCCTTTAACTAAGTAACCTCTGCGGTACACAGCTATCTCTATTGGACTCAGCTGACCTTATTCGCAGTATAATCCCACATTTGGCATGCTATCGGACTCCATAGTCACTATTGGCATGAAAAAGGCCAATTATGAGCCTGTTTCTATGGAATAGCTGCACTGGAGTCCGAAAACCTGCTCAAAAGGCTATAAATTTGCTAATAGCGTCAGCTGGGTCCTTAAGCGGTAGAATTGGTGGTGACCCGGTACTACATTGGTGTTGATCTAGTGTTAACGCCATCTGGGTCCTTACGCAGTGGGTTGGCGCTAACCGGGTGCCCAAGTTGGTGATGACACAACGCCATCGGACTCAGCTGACCTTATTTGTAGCATAATCTCACATTTGGTATGCTATCGGACTCCATAGTCGCTATTGGCATAAAAAGCGCCAATTATGAGCCTGTTTCTATGAAATAGCTGCACTGGTGTCCGAAAACCTGCTCAAAAGGCTATAAATTTGCTAATAGCGTCCTCTGGGTCCGTACGCGGTAGGATTAGTGGTGACCGGGTGCTACAGCAGTAGGATTGGTGGTGACCAGGTGCTACAGCGGTAGGATTGGTGGTGATCCGGTACTAAATTGGTGTTGCTCCAGCGCTAACGCCATCTGGGTCCGTACGCGGTGGGTTGGCGCTAACCAGGTGCCAAGTTGGTGATGACACAGCACCTTCGGACTCAGCTGACCTTATTCGCAGTATAATCCCACATTTGGCATGCTATCGGACTCCATAGTCGCTATTGGCATAAAAAGCGCCAATTATGAGCCTATTTCTATGAAATAGTTGCACTGGAGTCCGAAAACTTGCTCAAAAGGCTATAAATTTGCTAATAGCGTCCTCTGGGTCCGTACGCGGTGGGGATGGTTATGACTCAGTGCTAATTTGGTGATGATCCGATTCAGCCCTAACGTCATTTGAGTCCTTAAGCCTCAAAATAGAATGATGAATACATAATTGAACATCAAGCAATATCACCAACCAACAACACAAAAAGCAGCGATCCTCCAATAACAGGAGAACCGCTGCCTTGCTGACTTTTACGATTTTTAAATTGAATCCGGGTCGTCTCACTCATAGAAAAAAGCAACTTATAGGACAGCCCTTAGAAAAGTCTGTTTTCTATAGAACCGGGTAAGAACAGCAATAATCAGTTACTTCAAATACTTCCAACGCAAATTTAGAGTTGCCAGGAACATTGAACGTTGACGCTCCCTTAATCTCCTGCCATACCTCAGTGCCGGGAAGCAGCACTTTAAGATCGCCGGACAGAATCTCCATAATTTCAGGACCATCTGTACCAAATTCATACACACCCGGCAACATGATACCCAGTGTCACCTTAGATCCATCTTGCAAAATTACCGTACGGCTGGTTACTTGTCCGCCATAATATACATTGGCTGCTTTTTCGATCGTTGCGTTGTTAAACTGACTCATTACTTGTTCTCCCCCTAATGATTATTCAGTTAATTACAGAAGTGCTTTCACACGGCTAACTACGTTCTCTACAGTAAAGCCGTATTCTTTCATAACTCTATCGCCAGGGGCGGAAGCTCCGAAAGTAGTGATGCCTAGGATATCGCCTTGGTCACCAGTGTAACGTTCCCAGCCGAAGGTTTGTGCCATTTCGATAGCAAGACGGGCTTTGACTCCTGGAAGAATTACGGAATCGCGATATTCTTTGTCTTGTTTTTCGAACAGATCCCAGCTTGGCAAGCTGATTACACGAACATCGATGCCTTCTTCTGCCAAAGCAGCTTGCGCTTTAACTGCCAACTGTACTTCAGAACCAGTTGCGATAAGTTGTGCTTGTGGAGTGCCATTTTTGGAATCAGAGACAACATAACCACCACGTTTGATGTTTTCACGAACGCCATCTACGGTTCCAGCAAGAATTGGCAAGTTTTGACGAGTCAGAACCAAAGCAACCGGATTCTCTTTGTTTTCCATAGCATAAGCCCATGCTGCAGAGGTTTCGTTAGCATCAGCCGGACGAATAACAGTCAGACCTGGGATGATACGCAAGGAAGCCAATTGTTCGATTGGTTCATGCGTAGGACCATCTTCACCAACTGCAATACTGTCATGTGTCAGTACATAGGTTACTGGCAATTTCATGATCGAAGCCAAACGAATTGCTGGACGCAGGTAGTCTGTGAATACGAAGAATGTTCCTCCGAATACTTTAAGACCAGTGTGCAGAGCAATACCGTTCATTGCAGCAGCCATACCAAACTCACGTACGCCGAAATAAATGTTGCGGCCATCATAAGATTCTGGTGTGAAAGATGTCAAACCATTCAAATGCGTCATAGTGGAGCTTTCCAAGTCAGCGGAACCACCCACTAGCTGAGGAACGCCAGCAGTCAGACCGTTAAGCGCACTACCGGAAGCGACACGAGTCGATACTGCTTTATCTTCAGTAGTGTAAGTTGGAAGGTTAGCATCCCAGCCTTCTGGAAGATCGCCATTGATTACTGTTTCGAATTGTGCAGCTAGCTCTGGATATGCTTTTTTGTAAGCCGCAAATTTGTCGTCCCAAGCTTTGTTAGCTGCGATTCCGTTTTTCTTCACTTCTGCAAAATGTGCACGAACTTCATCAGGCACATAGAAATCTTCTTCGTATACCCATTTGTAGAAATCTTTGGTCAGCTTAGCTTCTTCTGCTCCAAGTGGGGAACCGTGAGTACCGCCATGGCCGCCTTTACCTTGTTTGTTAGGGCTACCATAACCAATAACTGTCTTCACTTCGATCAAAGTCGGTTTGCTAGTCTCAGCTTGCGCCTCAGCAATAGCTTTTTCAATAGCCGGAAGGTCATTTCCGTCTTCTACGCGCAGAACTTGCCAACCATAAGCATCAAAACGTTGAGCTACATTTTCGGAGAAAGAAAGATTCAATTTACCATCAAGGGAAATATCATTTGAATCATACAATACAACCAATTTTCCGAGTTTCAAATGACCAGCAAGAGAAGCGGACTCAGAAGAGATCCCTTCCATAAGGTCACCATCACCACAAATAGCATAAGTATAGTGGTCAACTATGTTATGTCCTTCTTTGTTGTAGGTTGCGCCCAATTGAGCTTCGGCCATAGCCATACCAACGGCCATACCAATACCTTGTCCAAGCGGACCTGTAGTTGCATCAACACCAGCTGTGTGACCAACTTCCGGGTGACCAGGAGTCAAGCTACCCCATTGACGGAATTGTTTCAATTCTTCCATAGGAAGATCATAGCCGCTAAGGTGCAGCAAGCTGTACAGAAGCATGGAACCATGTCCAGCGGACAATACAAAACGATCGCGGTTTACCCATGTTGGATGATCAGGGTTATGATTCATTGTTTTTGCAAACAGTTGGTAGCCCATTGGTGCAGAACCCATTGGCATACCTGGATGGCCGGAATTCGCTTTTTCGATAGCATCAATAGCCAAAGTACGAATTGTTGTGATAGACAGGTTATCTACTGTTGAGTTTTCTTCCTTCTGGATCGCTTGTTCTTGTTCACTCATTTAATAGTTCCTCCTCTGAAATCTCAAGAATGTCATTTTGACTCTTATTGTATCACTAGTGTGGAAGCAATTCCAATTGTTTTTAAAAACTCTTTGTTTGACAGCTTATGTTTTGCAATATCTACGCATTTATATACGCAAAAGTAACTATGTCATGAGACGGGTTTTTACTTAGCCTATGGTCTAGTTTTCTATTGCGACTAAAGTTTGTTTTACAATGCTCGAATATAAAGTAAGATGGAGTTACACAAGTAAAATTTTCATTCATTATCCAATATCTCCAAGTGGAAAGGAATTCTGAACATGACTTCGAAAAAGGATGTTTATATTGTGCTTACCGGTACAGGTACAGCCTTCAGTGGTTTCATTAAGTGGTTTACAAAAGCTGATCTGAACCATGCTTCGATCGCCTTTGATAGTGAACTACGTGAGGTGTACAGCTTCGGAAGAAAAAAAATGCACAATCCATTCGTCGCGGGTCTGATTCAAGAAAATTTCATTCACCCTTTCTATAGCAGCGCAAATTGCTCTATTTATCAGTTACGTGTCAGTGCAACAGAATACGATGCCATGTACAATCATGTCCAAGGGATGATGAAAAATCAGGAACGTTATAAATACCATCTTTTAGGCCTGATCGGCGTACTTCTAAATGTTAAAATAGATCGAGAGAACGCTTATTTCTGCTCTCATTTTGTTGCTTCCTTATTTGAAAATACCGCAGTTCAGCCTGTGAATAAGCCTTCCTGCTTTGTTACCCCGGAGGATTTCGCTCTTTCACTCTGTTCCCATAAAATATTCAGCGGTAAGTTATCCTATTATGTGCGTAGAGCTCAAAGAGCCTCTGCACGTTCGACGAATATACCTTTACATACCCCTTCCGTTGCGACAAGAATGATGAGAATGAATGAAGAACGGACTGAAGGAGTTATATAAGTTGTTGCTCGTAAAAAAGGGTTATGCGGGTCGTATTTCCGCGTAGCCCTTTTTAGATGGAAAAAGGATAAAGTCGTAGATGTATCATTACTTCACACGATGGTTCCGAAAATATTCGGACCAATCGCCAGCGATCACAACAGTAACTGTATCTATTTTGGTATTGTACTCATTCTTAGCTGTGAAGGTAAATTTCACTGGACCATCGGGAAGTTTCACTAATGCTGGATCATATAATTCGCCTGTCCACAAGGTTTTGTCACTGTTCGTCGGATTTAGTTGCGTAGAATAACCTCCCGTCATCGTTACCTCAACAGTATCAGGTAGACCGGTTGCTATCCCTTGCAAAATAAATCGCTCACCTGCCCAAAACACATTGTAGCCTCTTGGACTCTCCTCATTACCGCTCTTGTTCAAATTGTAGCCTTTACGGTTGTTATTCCATTCCTCTGTGTGCTGGACCCCACCTTTAATACTCAGTAGATTAACCATGAAATATTTACGCGCTGAGATATTACTCCAGTTATAACCATCAAAAGCTTCCACTTCCACGGCATATTTTTCGTTCTCAACCAATATTCCCGCGGGCACTTGCCACTGTTTGGCACTTGAATTTTGTTCGCCAGATTGAACCTTAACCATCCCTGTCGCCAAGTTGATAATTTGTACCTTATACCGCTGTTGTTCATCTCCATCCTCATCTTGATAATCCCACTTGATGATTGGTGTAAGCGTACTTGCGATCATGGGCTTACTTGAGTCAGTACTTGTTGGGTACGTTATCGTTACGGTCGGTTTACGGTTGGCTACAGTGATACTCAGAGATAGCTCTCGATACAGTCCTAGAGAATCCGTAACGGTTTGTTTCAAGGTAAAGACGCCATTTGAGGTGAATTTCTTCGTAAATTCAGCTTGAGTACTAGCCAATCCTTCCGTCCCGTTAGATGATTTCAAATCATACTTATGGCTGATCGTATCTCCTTTTGGAAGGTCTGGATCCGTCGCTTTGCTCTTGATATTTAGAAGATCCGTGCGATAAATCGGCTCTTTGGCAGCATCTCTGCCTGTATCCGTGATAAGTGTGAATCCGGGCTGCGGCGGATTGTCGATGATAAACGTTTTTTCGTTAGATATTTCTGACCAGCTTAATTTGGAATAAGCCCGCCCATATACGGTGAAGTATTCAAATCGATTAAATGTATGGTTAGGGAGTTGATACTGCCGCAGCTGACCTGTGGTGTCAAGGTTTTCAACTGTCTTAACTAAGAGTCCGTCTTTTGAAAAAAATTCTAAACGGTACTTCTCCTGCGGATCACTCTCTGGGTCTGTATAATTCCATTTAATTAATGGATCTCCTTGTATTTCGGCATCTATAACGGATGGATTGGTTACGGTTCCCGCCGGGGTTATCAACGTCATTGAGGGCGCTAGATTTTTAGTAACACTCACCTTCAACGTAGCTATATTAGACTTATCACCGATCTGATCGATAACCCAGTGTTCCAATGTATAGATACCGGACTCAGGAAAATTAACATCAATACTAGGAGTTCGAAACCATTGCGTAAGGCCATCACTATCTGTTACTTTCCAGAAGTATTGCAGACTAGCGACGTCGGAGGGATCTCCATCCTCATCAAAAGATGTATATTGTCGGGTATCATATTGGAATACTGCCGATGGACCATTAATAGCAGCTGTTGGAACATGATTTTTAACAGTAAATACGCGTGTTGCATTGGAACTTAAAGCTCCAATACTTGAGGGATTAGGTACGTCTGTTGCCTTAAGGCGCATTTCCCATCCTTCTGATATAGCCTGCTGCGGTGAAATTCCGTTTCCAGCAATAAGATCTCGTATCGTCAAAGATTGGTTGCGGTTACTGCCAGCATAATAATAAGGACTATTGCTGAGTTTGGCGTACCATAAATAAGCAAGCGAATCTCCATCTTCATCAGGCTCTGGTGTTAGATTATCCATTGTAATTACAGTGTCTCGATATACTTCAGCTGGCATGTTAAATGCTGCTGCGGGTGGGTGATTAATCACTTGGACATTTTGGCGATACCAATCTGACCATAAACCTCGGTTGTCATGCACTTGTAAACTAATTTGATAATTACCGATCCCAAAAGCTGCGATATTAGGTGGCGTTGTAGCTCCACCCCAATGCTCCCAAACTTTGTTCCAACCGTCTTTGATAACCGTCCAGTAATACACATCTAATGGATCATTATCCGGATCAAACGATTTGTCTGTTATGGTAGTAGCTTTACGATAGGAAACAATATTAGGATCAACACTAAATAACGCTACGGGAGGTAGATTACCTGCAGCCCCCACCGTCCTTACACACCAGTCGCTCCAGACCCCCAACCCATTTTCGCCATCGACATCACGTACTCTAAGGCGTATGTCATATTGTACAGAACTCGGTAATTGAGCTGGCGGTTGACCATCTGTCCATATTTCAGAATCAGTTTTTTTATACTGCCATTGCCAAGCTATAAGTCCCTTATTAACAGCCGTGATGTGGTCCAAATCGTAGGAACTATCTGTTAGCAGAAGAGATCCCCACGCCAGTTTGGCAGCAAACAATGCAATTGGCTTTCGATGAACATGATAGGTCATTGAAGATAAATTATCTCGGCTCCATAAACGATAGACATCGAATCTGTCATCGTTTTTAGGATTATCTCGTGCTTGAAAGGTTGCGTTATAGAGTCCGCTATATGGAAAGGAGGTATACCTTTCTGAACGCCATAACCCACTATCCGAAATGATACCCATCGAATTATCGAAGAAATACGGGTTATGGTCGTATCTATAGCGTTCTTGATATTTAGAATCTCCTTCATAGTCCTTGTATGTGGTTGATAAGTCTATAGGAGTGTTAATCAATATAAAGGATTTATTCCTAAGCCTATAGGATACATTAACGACCAACGATTTCTCATCCTTATAATTATAGGGATCCACAACCTTGATAATGATATTGTGTCGTCCGGGAGGAATTCCGTCTGCCAAAACATCTATTGGGATGGAAAACCATTTATTATTCAGTGCCTGTTGGACATTGACTTGTTTATAGAACACATTAGGAATTTCAGCACTAACGACTAGATCATTATTGTCCACATCTCGAACATATCCTTCGATATTCATACCACTGAATCCTGGCTCATTCAGTAGCTGCTGCTCGCTTGGTGTAGTCACTGTGAGCGTAGGTGCTGAATTTATTACTAGAGGTATGTTATCCCAATCATAATATACGTTGTTATGCCAACCATTCATCCATTCGTTAGGTTGGTGTTGCGCATCACTTGCTCTTAGTGCGACTTTAAGGGCTTTTGGAATGCCATACTTCGCTGGATAAGCATAACTTTCATAAAAAGCGGTTGTATTTCTATCAAGGTTAAACTGAAGACTATCCGAACTTTTCACAGGTGGCATTTCTTCAATTCTCCATGAGGCATCAGTAGCATAATCAGTATTACCACTTCCATCTGTCCTGTACATATAACTGTAAATATTAAGAAATCTAGTACGCTGCGTATCATAGTACCAATTAATATCCCCTGATGTTAAAACTACAGGCGCATCAGGTACATAATCGTAGCGCAGTATTCTTGTTGTTAGATCAAAAGTAATATTGGTTAGGGTCATAGCAGGCATATTCAAACTTAAAGATCCTATATTCCCCATAGCTGGCTCCCAAGGAGTTGTTTTATTAAATCCTTCAAGACGGATATCCATAAAATTGATGATATTTGGGTCACCTGTCGCCTCTACCTTTGCACTCCCCGAATAAAATTCAGGGAATGAAAGAAGTAGTAATAAAAGGGCCATAAACGTTGAAATTGTTTTTTTTAATTTCTGCATCTCTAATCCTCTCTACCATGACCAATCGACATCAGGTGCCTGATTTTTAACCGTGAAGATCCGTTCGATCACATTTTGTGTAACTTCTGAATCTATGGATTGCCGATCAGCCTGCGTCACAAACTCCTCGATGGTCGGCTGGCTAAACTCTTCAAATACAGTTAGTCTTACTTCGTATTTTCCGACTTCCTTTACCTTGAGATTCAAACGATCTAAATTCTGATTATTAAAAATAACCCATGGTTCACCCGAAAAATTTCCGTTGTTATCAGAATCGTAGCGGTATTCCCAAAGCCTTCGAGCCACCATATCTTGGTCTGGTGAGTACGACATATCATCTATTGATAGGGTCGCTTGATTACCATCTGAAGGATTGCGATACACTGTTCCAGCCATCGTAAAGTATGCAAAAGGCTTCTGGTCTGGAGCTATGTCAAAAGTTGTTTCGTTTCTCGCAGTTAGCCCTAATGTATTCTCCACATAAATGGTTGCTTTATATTTCCCTGGCTTCTTGAATAGCGCATCTTTGCTATATACTCCGTTCAGCGATCCGCTATATTTAATATCAGAATTCGTTCCACCTGATACGGCTGTGATGGTGATTTTAGTCTTAGCATCTACTAATGGATAGTGGGTCGGGCTACTAACGTAACTTTGTATGATAACCTTTCGATTTTGCTTTAATGTACCATCTACCCTGATAGATGCATCAGGTTTTGGCTCGATGACATTAATCTCAGTGCTAGTACTTCCAGTCATTTTGTCATCGTCCATTACAGTCAAAGCAAGTGTTTGTTCCCCCAAATGGTCTTTATCATACCAAACCGTTCCCCTTGGCAAAGTGCTCAATTCTCCCTTAGCATTAGGGGTATCCCAAAAGTAATCCGTAATATAACCATCGGGGTCATACGACCCTGCTGCACTGGCTACAAACTCTTGTCCTGCTTTTACAGTTTTCGGTGCATTTATAAGAGCTACTGGAGGTTTTAACTCTCTCGGTAGTTCTGGCGGTGATGTAGGACCTGGAAACCCTCCTCCCGGAGGACCTGAGGTTGTATACACTCCTGCTTTGACTGTAAAAGATTCTTTTAACGAATCGAACTTACTTCTTTTGGTCACGACTTCATTCTTAAATCTCACTACTATACTTAGTTCGTACTCTTGACTGTAGTTACTTTTACCTGCCACTTTCTCCTTCGGAATTTCAAACTTGAAAGTTTCGTTTGCCGTTAGGGTTTTGGTATACACCTTTTTTGTCTGGAGTGAACTGTCATTGCCTTTCTCTTTGGCATAAAAAATCCATTCTGAAATATTCGAAATATCTTTATAGGATAGCAGATCACCCTTCAATGCGATCTTAACCGAAACATTCTTATTATCAAACTTAATTGGGTTTGGATTAGGTTGTTCTAGAATTGCAGAACCTGTGAGTGTAGCTTCATCTGGGAGACCATATTCAAAGCTGACTGTTCCCCCGTAGCTGTAGGTGGTGACTTTAGCGTCTGCAGTGTAATAATATTCTGCGAATGCTAGATATCTTCGTCCTTCTGCCTTTCCAGTTAAACCATCATTATTTTCAGGATCCCATGGGACGCCCTTAGGAATCGAATAGTTTATAATTACTCTTCCATTTATAAATTTTGGATCTTGGGCATATGAGGGTTTACCGGTGTATTTAGGTTCTATAGTAGATTGAATAATGTCTTGAGATTCAATAATCTCAGTTTTAGATCCGTTATACCATTTTAGATATTCTTTTTCTTGATAGGGACCTGCAGTTACTGAGGTTACAGGTGGATTCTTGGAGGGATATCCATCCTCTGCATGCTTATCATATGTCGACATAATATCTTTTTTTTCACTGTACTCATTAATTTGCCATCTTCTACCGTCTGAGTATAACCAAATTGAATTGTAGATTATCGTCTTATACAGTGCTTCAAAAGAAGCTCTATACCCCTGCACACCTTTAATATATTTTTGATTAGAGACTCCCTTTAACGTAACTTTAATCTTCCCGTTCTCCAAAGATAGGCTTGTTTTTTCGTTAGATCCACTGTATTTTAAAGTACTTGTCTTGACTGATGAACTAGACACTCCACTAGGAAGTTCTAAATAAAAATCTTTAGCTGCATTGTTTGACCCTTGCAAACCAGTGGTAATAGGAACAGTAATCGAGGTCAATTTCGTCTCAGTTGCTTGTACTGAAATAGGTGTCATAAGCTGAATAAGCAATAAAAAACATAGACATGAGATGATTATTTTTTTCATTTTTACTTACTCCGGAGATTTGACTACAAATTTTTCATCAAATCCACCGTCATGGTATAACCGAATAATAAAATAATTAATGTCTTTATCATATAAATAAGCTTGGTAAGTAGTTAATTGCTCTCCTGGCTTAAGGGTATAATAATAATAAGCTTCTTTATTATTTAATTTTTTCACGTTTGCTTTTGGCCAAATTTCATCTATTTGCCCAAATCTCTGCAGAGTTAAAGTCCATTTTTCTTTACGATCATCCAATGTTCTTTTTACTGTTTTTTTACTGTTATTTATAATTGTGATCTTAGTCCAAATGAGGTACCTAGGATTACTAACCATAGCACTGAATGAATCATAATCATATTTTTTCACTAAATTTTGTGCATCTTTTGACTTGAAATCATAAATCATAAACTTCTCCAGCGTATAACTAAGCCCACCCGCCGTAACCGTAACCGGCAACTCTAAATCCTTTTTCAAACCATATTTACTTAAGTTATCCCTCATAATGGGTGCTGGTGTAGCAGCAGGTTTTGCTGTAGCTATAGCTGATGGTGTAACCGCAGCTGCGTTAGTAATCACGTTCTGCCCCAATACCATGCTAAATAACATTGTCGTAGTCAAAACTGCCCTTACAATGGTCTTCTTCATCACTGAATCTCTCCCTTTTCTTTAATTGGCATTTTATTACTTATTGAACTTATACTCCTGAACTGCTGGCACCCTGATGGGCTGTTGTGTTTTGGATCTTGAGATCAGAACCGGGTGTTCCGTCTCAATGACGGCAATAACCGAAGGACCTGCGATGTATTTGGTTATGCCATATTCGCTATCCGCGTATAAAAGTGGAAACGTCACACCATCGGAATCATCAATAATATCGAATTTCACAATCTTTACTTGTGTCTTAAAACGACTGCTCCCTTGGGGGAAAAGGCCGCTATCAAGGCCTAGATTGTTCTGCAGGGTTTGCTGAAAAGTATCGTACGCTTCTGTAGGATCTATAATCAGACGACCACGAGTCAATTCGGTCTCATCTAATTCCTGTGCGGCATCGTGAACAGCGATATTATTTGCGTCTTTTAACATGCTGCGCAGCTGGTCCCACTCCTGATTCTGGATCTGAAAGAACCAGGAGTAGATAAAGATCAGTAGGACAAATGCCAGCTTAATAATGTAATCCATAAATTACGCTCATCCCTTAGTCAATCGAGATACTCACTCATAATTGAGCCATGCCCATAATATCGAGTCGGCTGCGAAACCGTAGAAAAATTATAAGGAAACAGATTTATCCGCGGCGCGGTTACATACACATCAATTCGTTGCTTTCGCTCTTGAACGGTGTCTGTATTGCTAGTAATTTCTATCGATGCTTCAGAAAATCCAATCGCCTTCAGATTTGAAACTACTTCATTCCGCATAGAAGCTGTAACCATCCCCTCTGTTGCTGCTTTTTGTGTGATATAGGACGTATTAGCTTTGACCTGTAAATCTAGCAGATAATCTATGTAGGTGAAGATAGGCTGCAGGATAATAAACAGGACTAGCCACATGAACAATGCCCGGAGGACGGTCTCCTTCATTAGACACGCCTCCTTCTAATACTGTTCCACTTGCTTAGTATGTGAGATGATATCGTCCTGACTGCTGCCGATCATATGCGTAGCTACCGTGACAAACATCCCCGCAATTACAAAGCCAATGGCCAAAAACATAGCGACGGAAATAGAGTCTTTTTTCATCTGACTTATACCAAAACGTGAGTCATGGACATAGTTAATGTAGTCTGGCTGGAATCCAGCGGTTGAGTTAGAGATACCCCCGGGATCGTCGGTCTATTATCATCGGCAGCATTAATCACGTCACGCACCAAAGGAATCAAAATGGCAATTACGATGGCCACACACAAAAAACCGATAGCGATAAACAAACCTGTAGAAATAGCGTCTTTTTTCATTGTTAATTTCTCCCTTTTTATTTTAGGTTTTAAAAATAAGGTTGAATATACAATTTTTCACTGGAACATGCCGACTCCATTAAAATTTCCTTTGATTAGCAAAATGTACTGCATCGCCATGGCAACGATCATCAAAAAAGTAGCAATCGATGGAATAACATTAATAATCGTCGATAGATCACCGATGAAAGACCATTTTTTCAAATACTGATCGCTGGAGATTTTGGAGATAATCTTGCCTTGTTCACGCAAATAGTTTGCAGCTTCCGTGTCATCATCCATGCCTTCTGTCGCCAGTAAAATGGACCGGATGTCATTAATAAAGTGATGGTTATCCGGAAATTTGGCACAAAACCATTCAATCGCCCCCTCCACACCCTCATCTACTGCCCGTTCTGACAGCTCATACAAGTCCTGACGTATATATTGAAAATGTCCCGCTGTACTCCCACAAAAAGCACCAAACTGCACATATCCGCGCTTACGTAGGCGATTATTCTCATAGAGACGAATGAAGGAGATCAACTCGCCATCTTTTTGAATATTCGTCTTTTGGTGAAGCCACGCCAACACCCAACCAAGCGGAAGATAACGCATCGGACTGCTGATTACGAGAATAAGTAGAGCAATTAGAGCAATTAGAGGGTCATAGAATGAAAAAGGAACAGATCGGATGAAATCGCTGACGACTTGGCTAAATAAATAGATGATTGCCGCTGAATAACGAAATAGAGTAACTTTTCGAGCCGAAATTGATAAACCGCATTCATTCAACAATTGCTGAAATCTATCACTCTGCACGTGTTCACCCAGCGAATTCCACCGGATGCCCAGTCGGACAAGATATCGTTCCTGCTTACTGCTGCTGCTCACAAACACAAGTAATGCGACATACACGATCCCGATCACTGTAATTAGTAGTAATAATCTATCCATAGTTCATCACCTTAGTGGTAGTCCAGTTTGGGCCTGGCAAGAATAGTACTGATCACAAAAGAGATAAAAAGGCCGGAGACGATCACCATCAAAAAGGAAAGGCCTACCGTAGTTTCGAACTGCAGTTGAAAATAGACATCGGGCTTCAGCATATACATAAAGGTTCCAACCGTAGATACCAGCACCAGAAGATTCCCATATAAGCCAAGGCTGATCGCATCTCTGCTTCCTGCTTTTACAGTTAAAATCGTCTCTCTCTGCTGCTCCATAGAACGATTCAACAGCATTAGCGAGCTTTTTAAATAACGGGTTCCCTCCTTCTCGGCATAGAGCAAATCTGATATAAACTCTAAAGCGAAGGTGGTGCCAATCGCGCTGGAGAATCTCCCTGCCTCCTCAACAAGCTCCTTCTCATTACTGTAATTCGAAAATGCGGCACCTAGCAGCTTCAGAGGGCTCTTTAGTACATTTTTATCTGTAAGAAAATCCGCTGTCCGATCAAGGATCGAATCTACCGACAAATGTGTGAATTTGGTGGAGATTTTGACTACATCGAGGAGATCGTAGCTTCCATGTACCTTCCGCTGTGCATAGATGTATCTCATACGAAAATAAGGAATCGTCGCAGATATTACAGCTATAAAAAGCGGAAATCTCCACGCCCCCTGAATCGGCTGTCCTTCATTAAAAGTAATCCCCTCCAAAAAAGGATTGTTAAAACTCAACTTTCCAGGGAGCTCACTAAGTGTCAGTAGTCCTGATAAGAAAACCGCAATAAACAAAATGGCTGTACGCATAACAAAACGCATAACGCTAATACCCGGTTCATACTTCCGGTGTACGAAATACAGAAGCTTGTCCAGATGGCGGTAGAGCCACAGCCTTTTTTTAACCGAGCTAACTCTTTTTCCAAAAATGCTCATCTTATGTTTAATTCGAAAATCGAATTTCTGGACTACCTGCCGTAAATGCCTTTCGATGAGCAGTTTGGTGAGTAACCACAGTCCCCACACAATCCATAAATGAAGAACAAAACGAAAAATATAAAATAGTAAATCCATATCTGCACCTCCTCACTCATTAAGTACTATCTTAGATTTCAAGCTTTCTTTAAGCGGCTGATCCATTGGTTTTGTTGAAGCAAGTCGTCCCAGCTCTTTTTGGAGAATCCGCGTAGCTTGTGCATTTTTCTTAGTCATTTTCAGCATCAGATTTTTCGTCAGCTTGTCATTATAAGACCAACACATTTCCTCCGGCTCCCAGCGCATAAGATCATTAGCAAACACTGAATTTCTATCCTCTTCGTAAAAGATTTCTGATATTCGCGCCAGCCGCTTCTTCCCGTTCGGGACACTCTCCAAAATAAACACCAGCTCGCATGATTTCAGCGCAGAAATCAAATGCCCCTTTAGACTCCCGCCAATTCTTGTCGACACAGCAAACGCACCTTGATAAGGAATGTCCTCCGAATCCACGGTGTGGAAGGTTCCGGTGATCCCGTCGTATCCTTTTTCCCCACTCCACAAATAAAATTCCCACTCGTTATAACGCATCTCTGTCATATACAAAATATTTGGGTCATGCCGCAGCGACTCTACTCCCACCTCCATCAGTTCCTCATTCGCAGCTTGAATTGGAATAATTCGATGCCCTTTAATTTGATACGGTAAAATGGATTCCGGATGTTTCTCTATCATCACTACTCCCATGCAGGATGAAGAGCCAAGCAGTTGCTCACCAACGATCGTATTGGCAAAGGTTGTTTTTCCTGACCCTACAGCACCCGCAATAATGGTATTGCGAAACGTGGACGATAACGCCCGAATGAACTCAACCGCCTCGGCAGGAATACATTCCGTACCCGCTTGATCCTCCAAATCCAGAAATTCCACAACCTGTCGCCGCAGTGATATCGTAGTAAAACCCTCCCAGACCCTAGGTGATACCCAAATCGCAAGCCGAATAAATCTACCTGGCCAGAGCGGATCATCCATTTTGAACTCCACCGAAGGATTATCCTTGTTCAGCTTTTTATTGGGATCACTTTTTAGCAAGGAACGCTTCAGCTGCTCCACCCGATCCAGTGAAGGCATCTCATACGGGTAAGCTATAAACTCACCTTTATGGTTATAAAAAATTTGCTTCCCAATCATTTGTAATCCGGTTGACTCGCTGTATGCACGATCAGTAAACCAACGATACGCTGGTCCAAAACCCTTCCACTCGTGATACAGGGCCTCTGCCGCCGTTCGGTACGCTTCTGGAACCTTTCCAGTAAAAGGTGTTTTTCGTAAGTACTTCTCAATCTCATTCATAAAAAAGCTAACTGCCTGCGGATCGCCAATTAATGCCTTTGCATTTAGCTCGAAGTAAGCGTCATCCTCACGTTCTAACCCTTCGTTCATCTCGGTTTTCATTTTTTGTAAAAAAGCATAAAAATCTTCCTTGCCCGGTTTGCTAGTGCGCAGCACGCTTTGTTTTAGAGAAAAGAGTGGACGACTCGCGAGAGTTTCAATCATAGAAATATCCCTTTCTTTTTGGCCTCTGGCGCTAATCCCATCGACACCAATAGAGAATGTACCTTATCATCCACATGCTGTAGCTCTTTTTTGCCTAGAGGCAAGCTTTCCTGCAAGGGCTGGTAATACGGTAGCTCCAGCAAGATTTCAGTGCCAAATCTAAGGGCCATATTTTTGGACGAAGATATTTCCTCCACATTACTGCGGTTAATGATCAGCTGGAAATCATGCGGACGCAGATCTATATGCCCCGCAAGCTCGAATAGAGGTTCTAATCTGTGTTCATGTTTAGGATGAGTGACAATCATGCGTAACGACGACTTTTGCATACCGACATACCACGCAGCACTCTCGGGAATTGAACCGAAATCAGCAATAACCACATCCGCATTTGCTCCAGCTCTAGCCAAGAAATATTCGATCTCCTCCTCCAGATAATCCTGGACACTTAAGTAGTCGTAATTCCCCGGTAGATACAAATAGCCATCCTGCCTAATCAATTGCTCGAAATCTTCATCATGAATCATCTTCCCTGTAAGCTTGGGGCGCAGTTTGTCTAGACTTATCGTCGCTTTGCGGTCATACCCGGGGTCATATAAATCCAAACCAAGTACAAGAACACGTAGACCTGCCGCAGCAATTCGTCTTGCGAACAGCTTCGCCACACTCGTGCAGCCAATGCCTGGACCTGAGCCAAAAAAGCCAACCAAATTGCTCCGTTCCTCGACATCCTCTTCCAGGATAAAACGAATCTTCTCTATCACTGCTGACGAGGTAGAACGAGGAGGAATAAAATATAAACCTAAGCTTTCACATAACATATGCACAGCTTGATAGCCGCGAATTCCCTTTTGCAGATATAAATACAGGATCATAGAGCTTGGATATTTGTATCGCAGCTCGCTAAGCGCTTGAACAGGTACCTGGTCACTAGTAACCATTAACATATGACCTTCGGTATGCGCCGGATCGGGATACACGTTTTGTGTAACTACATTAAATCCCGCGTTTTTGATATCATTAATCGTTAACTGATCTATGCCCAGACTAAATATTTTCAAGGCAATCTCCCCCTACTCTACCCGTACGATCCACAGCTTTTTGCCCTGCTCCAAGAATTGCCCTAGCCGTTGACCCTCACTTTTCTTCAGCTTCAATTCTGGTGTCGCTACCTTGCCAGTAGAAGTGAATCGGTTATTGTTGTTGCCTTTCTCAGAATCCTGCACATCATTATTGTCTTCTGTTCGCACATAGTTCACGGTAACTCCAGATAAAAAGATCTCTTTAGCAGGATCGCTAAGCAAGCTTTGTTCTTTCACCTGTTCCTCGTTTTCTTTTTTAACTGTATTTGAACCAAGCGCCTCTCGCTGCTTCTCTCGCTCACCTTCTACAAGATAAATGTCTACCTTATC
Source organism: Paenibacillus sp. FSL H7-0943 (assembly GCF_037963265.1). Classification (NCBI taxonomy): domain Bacteria; kingdom Bacillati; phylum Bacillota; class Bacilli; order Caryophanales; family Paenibacillaceae; genus Paenibacillus; species Paenibacillus sp. FSL H7-0943. Next base: position 1,365,831 of record NZ_CP150148.1, on the reverse strand, counting down.
CCGGCTTCGCAACGAACCATTGATGGCATAAATAGCCTCCTTCGGAATAGGAAATATACCTTCATCCTGCAAAGGCTCTAAATCATTAACATCCACCAGTGATGCTGTCAAAATACTACCGTTAGTCAGATTCACATTCGTAATTTTGTACTCCACTTGTGCGATTTCCGTAATTACACCAGAGGGTATGTCCTTGGTCTGAACAGAATCCAGATATAAATCACTTGCTTTCAGCTCATAATTTTTAGGTAGAGACTCCCCAGCTCGCACCTTAACTTTGACCACGGTTTGGGAAAGCACGTAGGGCTTGAAATAGAGATCATAACCTAGCAATCCCCCGAATCCAGTAATCAAAATGAGACTTGCGAAAAAATAATTACGTTTTAACAAACGTCCCCGCTGTAACGCCAAACCTTCCACCTCCTTAACTACATGATTTTTGAGAACGACAAAAAGCACCTTGGCATAAATAGCCAAGCTGCTGGTAAAATGCTTTTTTACCTGATAGAGATTTAGTGAACTATTAAATTAAAGGATTCCGGTGAAAGCCCTCGGGCATAACCGTTGCTTTCACCGGAGAATACCTTTATTTAAATACTACAGTTTTATTCTGATGGACGAGAATCCGGTCCTCGATATGCCATTTCACCGCACGAGCCAGAACAACACGTTCAATGGTACGTCCAATCCGTTTCAGCTCAATAACATCATCACTGTGGCTTACCCGCTGCACATCCTGTTCAATAATCGGTCCACCATCTAGTTCTTCAGTAACATAGTGAGCGGTTGCCCCGATTATTTTCACCCCACGTTGATACGCTTGGGCGTATGGATTGCCGCCAATAAAGGCAGGCAGGAAAGAGTGGTGAATATTAATAATCTGATGGCGATAATGCTCAATAAAGGACGGCGAGATAATCTGCATATACCGTGCCAATATAATCACATCGATATCGTCTCCGATGACCTCTAACTGGCGTTTTTCTGCTTCAGCCTTAGTATCCGCTGTGACTGGAATATGATGAAATGGAATGCCAAACGACTCGACATAAGATTTCATATCCAAATGGTTACTAACGACGAGGGCAATATCGGCATCGAGATCGCCCGCTTGCCACTGCCAGAGCAGTTCAACAAGACAATGGTCTTCTTTAGAGACGAATATGGCAAGTTTCTTCTTATGACGAACATTAAAGATCTTCCAGTCCATCTTAAAACGCTCCGCCACTCCGCCAAATTGAGAGCGAATCTCTTCCAGACGATCGCCTAATTCAGGTAGGTCAAACTCGACTCTCATAAAGAACATTCCACCATCTGGATCCATCGTATACTGATCCGACTGCACAATATTTGCGCCATGCTGATACAGAAAGTGTGATACAGCCGCCACAATTCCCGGTCCGTCAGGGCAGGAAATAAGCATACGTGCCCGGTTGGAATAATGCTCGACACCCGACGAATTGTTTCTTTTTACGTGTAATTCCATGACCCTCTTCCCATCCTCTCATCTACATACGCAATCTGAAGTATAGCTTAAGCGTTCACGAGCTTAATTGCCTGCTAACCAAGCAATTAAACGATGATTAATAGCTTCCTCGCTTAGTTGCGGGAACAGCTGGGCAGCGACAACTTCATCGTATAAACGCTCCAGTGGTTCACGTGGATCAGCTTTTTTAGCTTTGGCATCGTTCTTCAGCAGCTCCCAGACATTAAGTACATATTGACGGGAATCAATCTCCTGCTTGGCAAAAAATTCACGTAATGTTTCAACATCCTGCACGAATTCCGGTCCAAAGCGTTCAGCTACGTTACCACGCAGCAAAGCGATCTCCACCTCATACATCGGACGTTGTGTCTTAGCATCTTTACCAATCCACGGGGTCTCCAGAATGAAAGGCAGACCTTCCAGCTTTTCATGATGTACGATTTTGTTAATCGTATCAAAGCCAATCCAACCCGAGCCAATTGGAGTGTGACGGTCTTTGCGAGCGCCACATGGATTTTTACTGTCATTAATGTGGATTACACCAAGACGGTTCAATCCGATAGTCTCATCAAATTTGTTGAGAACACCGTCCAAATCATTAACGATATCATAGCCAGCATCATGAATGTGGCAAGTATCAAGACAGACCGATAGACGTTCATTATGTTCGACCTTTGCAATAATAGAAGCGATTTCTTCAAAACTGCGGCCGATCTCTGTTCCCTTACCAGCCATAGTTTCTAAAGCGATATGCACTTCCGTTTCGTTCGTGCCTCCAAGCACCTCATTCAGGCCATCTGCAATCCGCTGAATACCATATTCAGCATCTTTATCAGTGAACGCACCTGGATGTAATACAATATGCTTGACCTCAAGTGCATGGGTACGGCGAATTTCCTCTTGCAGGAAATCAACAGCCAGTTGATACGTATTCTCTTTATAGGAAGCGAGATTAATAATGTAAGGTGCATGGACAACAATCTCCTCTACACCATTCTCTTTCATAACCTGCTTCCCTTCGTTGGGATACATGGCATCAATCGGCTTGCGGCGCGTATTCTGCGGCGCTCCTGTATATATCATAAACGAGCTGGAACCATACTCATTTGCTTCATTTGCTGCGGTCAAAAGACCCTTGTCCGAGCAAGACACATGTGAACCTATTTTCAGCATACTTCTTCCCTCTTTCCTTCACGAATTAACCCCTATTCTACCGTGATCGGAAAAATAAATCTAGACGAGGCCAATATGCCGGGTTCTGCTTCGCAAAACTTTGGAAATAAGCTATACTTTAATATGAGAATAATTCGTGTGAGAATCCTCATTGCCAAAAGGTGGTGTATGCATGTTTATCCAATCAGGACTTGGTTTATTATCCACACCGAGCAATTGGTTTATGAACTCTATCGCTTTCTGGACATTTATGCTGCTTGGTTCCATGTGTATCGGCGGTTTTTTTATGTTCCGCAAATTCCTAAAGGTCCTGCCCAAAGCTGATGGAAAGTCAAAGCTAGACTGGCAAAATTACTGGGTGGAACGTAGCCGCCCGCTCTGGAGTGACGAAACAAAAGCCTTTTTGGACCAGCTTGTTCAGCCTGTACCTGGTCCATTTCGTGATATTGCGAAGCATTCTATTGCTGCCGAGATCGGAAAAATCGCCGTCGAGAGTAATGCAAAAGAAGTTACTCGCGATCACTGCATTAAAGGTTACATAGTTGCCACACCGCGGCGCGATAACCGTTTTCTTGTCAATTTTCTCGAAAAGAATAAAATCGATTACTCTGCTTACCAGCATTTGTTTAAGTAATTTTTAATGAATTGTACGATTTAGAACGGAGGCCCTCCTTTGAAATATGTGATATGTGGCGGCACCGGTTTTATAGGTAGCGAACTAGCAAAATACTGGCTGCAAGCAGGTAATGAAGTTGCTATTGTAGGTCGGAATTTACCAAAAGACGCAACAACAATTCATCCTAAGCTGAGTTACCACACCTGGGACAGTCTAAGTTCTAATCCCGCTCCAGTGGAAAATGCAGCTGCCCTAATTAATCTCGCCGGAGCTTCCCTTAGCCAGCGCTGGAGTCCAAGTGGCAAAAAAACGATTATGCAGTCCCGACTTGCAACCGTTTCCGCAGCAGCTAAATTAGTAGATCAAATGAAGCAAAAGCCCTCCGTAATCATTCAGGCTTCCGCCGTGGCGATTTACGGTACCTCTTTAGAGGATACTTTTAGTGAGTCCTCACCAGCCCAGGTCATGGATTTCCCTTCAGAAGTAGTTAAGACATGGGAAGAGGCTTCAGATGAAACTTACCATGGTATCCGCGTGGTCAAGCTGCGTACCGGAGTTGTGCTCGGCAATGAGAGCGGAGCATTCCCCAAAATGAAGCTGCCTTATTTATTAGGTTTTGGCGGTAACATTGGCTCCGGAAAGCAGTGGGTCTCTTGGATTCATCTGACGGATATCGTCCGTCTAATTGATTTCTGTACGCAAAATCCCACGATTAACGGACCTGTTAATGCGACTGCTCCACATCCGGTAACGAACGAAGAGTTCGGCAGGACGATTGGCAAAGTCTACAAACGGCCGCACTGGTTCCCTTTGCCAGCCTTCCTGTTAAAAACAGCAGTCGGAGAATTATCCGAAATCTTACTCAAAGGTCAGCGCGTCCTGCCCGCAGCGGCATTAAATCATGGCTTTGACTTTACCTTCCCTACACTTCAAGTCGCTTTAGAAGATTTGAAAAAACAAAAATTGTAGAGCCACATTCATCGTTGGAACTCACCTTCATACTATATGGAATGTGTAGCTTCCTTTTATAATTTTAAATGTGGTCCCCTCTGTTAGTGGATACTCTTTATACGGGATCATGGCTTCACCTTGAAAAAGCGTTCCATTTCTGGAGTCAAGATCCTTGAGAATATATCCGCTGGTGCTTCTAGATATCTCAGCGTGTACTCTAGAAGCTCCTTCTGATCTTTCCACATATTGAGCGACCTCTGCCGATCGGCCGATAATGAAGCTAGTTCGATTTAACTCGATCATTTCCGCCTCTTCACCCTCCTCACCGCTTCTTTGAAGATAAGGAATACTCTGATCCAGCTTTTCGATTTGTCGTCCTTGCTCAGGCATTTTCTCCCGTGATAATAAAGTTGTTGGTGCTATGGCTTCTGGTGCTTTAACAGAACAATGTTCCTCTGCTAGTGATTCATGACGGGTTGCCGGAACGTTAGCTGCTGAATCTGAGGATTGCGGAGTTATCTTTGGAATTGATGTTGGAGGACGCGTAGAAGCCACAGGGTTCCTGCCAAAATTCCACTCCAATTCTTTCCGACTCGGATTACAGTTAGTATCTTCAGAATCCTCACTCAGACAATCCTCATCTTCTTTACCAACCTTTAGCCTTCCGCTCCAAACCATCCAGCTTAAAACAGCCAATACAATCGTCACAACTCCACAGACGGCAAGCCATAACGGCTTTGGACTATCCAAATATAGAAACTTCCACAGGAGTGCATCGCCTAATAGACACCCTAACACTATATAGGTTCTTGAGCTTGAGGCTTGCGGATTCGTTACCTGTTCATCCTCCAAGCTTAGAGACAGGCTCTCCTCCTCTTTTATCTTAAGATTAGGATAGCTGCTGATCCAAGGAGTAGCAGTCGGCTGCTCCAATCCCTTATCTTCGCGATGCTCATATATTTTTCTTAATGGTGGAGCTGCTGCCTCTTTCACTAGATATTCTTTTACGCCTTCATGAAGCTGTCTTTCAGGTGTAACGGGCTCTCTTTCTGTCAGCAACTCTGATAAAAGAATCTTTAAGCCAGCTGGAGTAAATCCCTCTTCACTGCAATATTGCAATAGTCTTTGCACACCACTGCCAGTAAGCTCTGTGATAGATGCCATTAACACCATGATTAGTGACTTGAGTGACTCTCCAAGCTTTGAACCAGACTTATTCTCCTGAATGGGTATGTAGGTCAGGTATACTTTACCGCTCTGTAACGACCCTTCAATAAAAATGTAATCTGCATGCAAAGCATACTGTTCCGCCCGCAGCATATATAACCTGCCATCTTCCATGCCTTGGGCAATTTGCAGCAATAACCCGAAAAACGAGTTCATACTTAGCTTCTCTCCTTTGAGTAGATGACTAAGCATTTTTTTACGTAAAACAGCGTATTCCATAGTAACCTTCAAATCTATTTCTCTAAGTAACAGCCTCAAATGATGAGGAATGTCGGTGTTCATCAGCATGCGTGCCTGAATCAAATTAAGCTTCTCCGCAGGTATTCCTTCGGGTTCACCAAGGATCATATATATACCATCCTGTTGTATAAAATCACGGGTTAATCCGAACAACAAACATCACCTCCCGAACTAAAAGTATAGATAAGCGCATATGGAACCAGGAATTACTGCCAGCATGAAGGGAAATTTCAACAGTTCACTATCGTTATTTTTTAATAGAAACGGGCTCTTCCATAAAATAAATCCAGAAATTCTGCTGATGATCTTACGCGAACGACTGACCGCCTCCCGTCTCTTTAAAACAATTAACCAGCCTATTAAAGCACCAAATAGTACGGAGTACATGACGACTTGCAGCGTAAACAACATCCCTGTCCACGCTCCGATTCCAGCAAAAAGCTTAACATCCCCCGCGCCAACCGCCCCTAATAAATGCATGATCAGAAGGACTGTAAATCCTACAGCAGCTCCCCCGAAAGCCCTCAGCAGTCCATGCCAGCTATTGATCACCCCTTGTGCAAGCAGACCGGTGAGCAAGCCTGACAAGGTGATCCAGTTTGGTATTCTCATCGACTTCAAATCTGTAATCAGTGCCGCTGCTAAAAACGGTAGACATCCCCAAAATGCCCACTCTGCCATTCATTACACTCCTTTTTTCACCCTTTCATTTCACTACTGTAAACATAACCTCAACAGATCTACCGTCATCCAGTTGTATAACAAACGGCCACGAGCCCGGTGTGGTATTTACACCAATTTTCCATTCCCACTCGATATATCCATCTGCATCCGCTTGTTTCCAACCTAAATATTTGGCAGTACTGCCCCCGCTCTTATAAAAGACGGACAAGCTGGCAGAAGCATTTGGCGGTATTCTGGCACGAACCTTGCCTTGCTTATTCGCTACAGCCGGGTTCGGCTTTTCTAAGATTTCAATGAATTCTTCTGGTTGGCCAGTACCGTTCCCCTCCTTGGCTGTGCCTTCTCCCGTATCCCCGATCCAGAGACGTTCAACAGCACTTGCTTCTAAAACAATACTTTGGTTTAGAAAAGGGACTTTCATCGGCAGCTTATAACTAACCACTAGCCCAAGGTAGGGACGAGTACCTTCTTTTAGCTCCGGCACCATAACATTAGATACATGAATTCGCTCATAATCCAGTAAATCTGATGTCAGGTATGGTTTCAATAAAGGTTTGATCGCAAGATCGAGTACACTTTCACTGGTCTCTGCCTGAAGCTTCTGCAACGGTCCCTCACCACTTTCTAAAGCCGACATAACCCACTCATTTAACGGCTTGGGTAAAGACTCAGCATAACTATCGCCCCAATCAGTAAGTGACAAGCGAGGAAGAGTCCAATTCAGGCCAGCAGAATGATCACTGTCATCCCCTCCTGAATCATCACTTACTTCGCTGGATGTTCCCCATTTCTGCACCGCCAAAGCCGCAGGATACATATGAGTTGAAATAGACTTTACAGTGTCTGATGCTGTACTTTGCAAAGCTGTCGAATACAAGGTCATCTGTACGATAGAAATCAGGAACAGGACGAATAGCAGGAAGAACGGAAGAACCATCGCCGCTTCTACTACCATGCTACCTTCTTCCTTGTCCTTCCCTCTGATTCCATACCCATCCTCCATCTCCTTACCGACCTCCCGCTAATAAGAATAATCAGTTTTTACTGCCCTCAGATACTTATTCCCTTGTACCTCTCCCGGAAAAGCAGCAGTATAATTCAACATTTTAACTACACCTGGCAGAAACCATAACTGCATTTGGAGCTTAATGTCCGATGATACATAGGTGTTTCTTTCCTCTGGATTTATTCCTGTGTTAAGTTGAATCAGAGCCAGCATCCGCGATAGCTGCACTTCCCCGCCTCCATGCATTATCATGAACAGTCGCAGATGATCACGGTAAGTCAGCTGCGCCGGCATATATTTGGATAAAGGAATGGCATCCTTCTCACAAAGCTGCAACATATCCTGAATGGCATGCTGGATTCCATACAACAGTGCCGCCGCTAGAACAGCCAGTGGATTTCCCAAGGTTGCCTTCTCTATAAAACCTTCCATCGTGCGAATGGACAACCTCATCGCGAATATTTCGGCATAGGCTGCAGCCACATTCCCTGCGGGATTATGAAATCCGTATAAAATGTATTCCAGCTCCTGAGCGCGAGGATCAAGCTGATCTGTGAGCTCACTAGTGTCTTCCAGAGAATTCAGTGCCAGACTAGCTAACTTTGAAACATCAAAATGCTGAAAATAAAGCGCGGAATACTCCGTTTGAAAAAGCCTGTCTCTAGCGCCCCCCATAATGCCACTCATTGCTTCATAAATCCCGTCAATATCCTTCATCGCCGAGCTTCCAGCAGCATAGGGATCTGAGGATACTTCAGATTTATCAGAGGATTGAGACTCCAATCCGTTGTTAAATGAAACATTGTCCTCAAAAAATTGATGAAGGATTTGATAACGTTCCATCGAAGCTGCCGCTCCGCTACCTAGCATTCTAATTTTGTCCAGCAGTGCTCTAACCTCGCCCAGCTTGGATTTGGCTTCCCACTCTACTTGCTTACGTGCTTTATCCGAGCTGCGATGCTCTTCAAGAAAAGCCAAATCACTAGCTATAACACTTCCCTTCTTACCGTATTTTTTATAATAGTTGTCCACTACATGCGAAGCCCCTAGAACAGAGGAAATCATTTGGTAGGAATCGCCGTTGACTCCCAAAGCTTCATGCAACACTCCTGATAATCCTGTTACCGTCGGTTCAATGGACTCGTACACACTTTGCTGCATAAATAAACTATTATCCATACTACTAATGTCAGCCGAAGAGAGGATCAAGGCATCTTCCTGTTCATGCAGCTTTTTAAGTGGCTCAGCGCTTATTTCCCCCGAGTTTCCCGGAATATCCCAGTCCTTAGCAGGATCGTCTGCCAGATTTACGCCACTTATTCGGGAAGCTGCCAAAACATCTCTCATCTCGTCATTCAATTGCTGCGCTTTGTTTAACGCATCCTTCGCTTCCTCCATTGATTGTCCATGTTCTTCATGAAAGGTTGTTAATAAGGATGGGAGCCGCGACAACATCTCTGAAGTTCGGCTCTGATAAAGTGCCAACTGATAAGTGTACTTTGCAGGCTTTTTACTATCACGATATAGATCTTCGTAATATTTGCCAAGATAGTCATTATACTGTGCTGGTATATCCGCGGCTGCTTGCATGCTTCCAAGCGAATGGGCCGAGATAGAGTCTCCGGGCGGATTCATAATCCATAGCAGTACTCTTCTTCCACTCTCCGCCGCTTGGCTTCTCCGCTCTAACATTAGATCCAAATTCTCTTCACGTTCATCATATAAAGGTTGCAGCTTACTAAGTAATTCAGTAGCTCTTGAGGCCTCTGCCATTACGCCCGACAGCGGCTTGAATTTACCTGCCAGCTCCAAGGCGAAATCAACCGGAGCCTTATATTTCATCTCTTCCAGTATTTGATGACGAAAAACATCATAACTTCCCAGCAGCCGGCTCCATTCCAAAGAGGAGGATTCCAGTGCAAAGGGTAAGAGATTGAACGTATCCCCCCGCCCACTTTTATGCAAATTTTCATTGAGCACTTTGGACAGCAGCATATCACCATCACTATCACCGAATGCAAATAAACCGTATCTCTCACGCAATTCAACATGATATGAAGACATAACAGAGCGGATACTGGCTCTCGCCAATCGTTCCTCCTGAACGTTGAACGCAGCGATTCGCGCATAATCAATCAGCACAGCAGTAAATAGAAAGACGAAAGCCAGCACCATGATTAGAAAAATTGTAACTGAGCCTTCTGTTTTGCCCTTAGCAGGACAACCCGTAATTATACTTTTCATTAAAACCCCCTCCCTTGAACAGAGATTTTACTTATCCTGAAGCTTGGTCAGCATAGCAGAAGCATCCTTCTTATCCATGTAAACTGCAGATCCACTACCCTCAGAGCCCCCTTTAAATTTAGCTCCAAAATAACGCATCAGGTCGACCGTACGAATAAACTCAACAGGCTCGACAATGATAGACTGGGCTTCAACAGTTGGGTTAGCCTCATCCGATAGAACGCTATCAAGCACAGGCAAGCTCAGTAGACGATTTAGCTCGGCCTTTACTCTCCGTCCTGTAAGACTGTGAGCATAACGCATAGTTCCTGGCATATTGTCCGGAATCATAGTAGACGAATGGCCCAGTTTAAGCACTGGCAATTCACTCTTCTCTGATACTTCACCGGGCAACTCTATTGTCACGCCAGCACTGCCAGCTTCTCCACCAAATAATGAGGCTAACAAGGCATCATCCCCAATTCTCCAATAAAGGGAGTCATACTCACCAGCCATGTAAGAACCAGAGACCTCCTTGTGACTGTTGTCCCAGTTGTAAGCCGCCCGCTCAGTAGCTCCTGAGGCCACTTGCAACAGCATGGACTTCTGATAGCTATACAAGCAAAAAAACAAAAGAAGCATCGTAATAAACATGACGATCGGCAATAGAAGTGACGCTTCAATAGTAAAACTGCCTTGATCACCCTTAAACTTGTTCAATCGAATACTTCCTGACTCTTTTCACCCGCCGTTTTAATTAAGGCTTCTACTACCTCTTGAATTTTGTCCTTAAACAAAAGAACAACTGCAATCAAGACAGCAATAATCAAAATCATCTCCAAAGTTCCTAAACCTTCCTCGTCTTCCCAAAAGTTACTCATACTGTCCAACATTGTTGATACCATCAGCTTCAGCCTCCTACATTTTTAACATCAAAAATGCTGGCGTTCCCACCAGTACAATTACTATTAAAAAGATAACTACCATCGGAAAAACTAATTTAGAGGATGCTTGCTCTCCGCGCGTCCGGCTAAGAGCCTTTCGTTTATCCCACAACATCCGCGACAGATCACGTAGCGATAGCACAAAATCCGCTCCACCTCTGCGATAATTCAGCAAAACTGTCGTTGTGAATACCGATACCTCCTGCACAGCGCATCTCTTGCTGAAATTTTCAAATGCCTGCTGGAAAGAATATCCGCCCTCCCATTCACTAGTCATAGTCATTAGCTCCTTATACAGAGGATGATTCGTATCCCCCCGGTGGCTTTCCACACAGCGAATAATAGCTCGTTGCACGGTCTCTCCTGCGCCAACCAACAACACAATACTGTTCAGCAGCTCTGGCAATTCGAGCATAATATTCTGCTCCCTAACTCTCACCTTTTTGTGCAGATCACTGACCATAGCGGTTGGTAGAGCAATTGCCAAAAACACACCCAATATCATACCTGCCTGTTCGCCACTAAATGCTGTAATCAAGCTTCCACCTACAAGCAACAGCCAGCTGTAACTTAGCATCTCACCCATGAACAGCAGGGTCCGCTCTGCGCTATAACGCATCCCATAACTGCGCTGTAGAGAACGCTGAATTCTGAACAACAGTGAGGGAAACCGACTGGCGTTACCACTCTTCTCAATAAGCAGTAATAACGGTTCGCCTAAATTCCGAAGCCGTAATCCTTCCATAGGAAGACTGCGTAACGCGACATATCTGTTGCCGCATTGAATTCGCAGTAGAACCCAGACTATCAGCAAAATAACAGTAACCACCGCACATAGCCAGCGCATGATTTCACCCCCTTCACAGTGGAATGTCCATTATTTTAGTAGTCCAGAGATAACATAGGAATAAAGCAACAAGCGCTAATGTCGATATGGCTATACCCGCTCCTGTATACATAGGTTGCATATATTCTCCAGCCGTCAAACTCATAAACATCACCATGATCAGCGGAGATATCAGCAGTGCCTTAGCCTCAAATTTCTTCTGAGCAATACTTACAGCAATATCCTGCTGAATATCCAGCTTCTCACCGATAATCGTTGATGTACGGCGCACCACTTCTACAAGATCACCACCAGTACGCTTACAGACCGAGAACACATCCGCGAATCGCTCGATGTCCTCCATTCCCGCTCTTTCACTAAAGTTCCGCAGCGCTTCTTCCACAGGCTGTCCATATTCCATGCGTGCACAGATAATGTTTAACTCGGAGATCATATCACTGCTTCCCTCCGGGTCGAGCATACGTAAATCCTGAACCGCCTCTCGGAATGCATTCTCCACCGAACGCCCAGCTGAAAGGGAGGAAGACAGCGAAAATAACGTCTGCTTAAATTGTAAATTCAGTGCATTTCGACGTCTTTTCAGTAGATAGTTACGCAGCATATGCGGGGCATAAGCTCCGCCAGGCATAAGCAGCAACGACAGCAGCCAATGATGATAAAAAAGATATCCAATTCCATACATCAGCAGTCCACCTGCAGTAAGGGTCAGAATCCTCTGCAGCAAGGTCAATTCGTATACCTTATAATCTGGTAATAACGAAGGACCGTCAGGATCTGCTTCTACAGGCTTTGCAGCAACAAATTTAAACTTAAGCATGACCTCCCCCCTTCTGGAATTTTGAATCTCTATTGAGCCAATGGATAGGAGTTTACACCAGCCATCCTAAGCTTCGTTGTATGCAACAATGGGTTACCACAGGGAAGCAGCCCCCCTTGCACCCTTCCCTCTCGTTCACCAGCTTCTTGAAATTCATATAAGGGATTCAAGATCACTTCCCCGTCTTTCAACCCCGCAACCTCACTGATCTCCATCACCCGCCTGGAACGATCACGGAGACGTGATAAGTGTACGAAGATATCAATTGCCGATGAAATTTGCTGGCGAACAACAGCTACCGGAAGCTCCGCAGCACTTAGCACCATCGTCTCCAGTCGACTGACCATATCGTGTGCGCTGTTACTATGGCCGGAAGACAAGCTTCCATCGTGCCCGGTGTTCATAGCCTGCAGCATATCGAGACATTCCGCTCCCCGTACCTCCCCCACAACAATCCGGTTAGGGCGCATTCGCAGAGAAGAACGAATCAAATCTCGGATGGAAATCTCCCCTCTACCTTCCGTGTTAGCATTCCTGGTCTCCAGTGAAACAAGGTTCGGCACGGTTACAATCTGCAGTTCAGCGGAATCCTCTATCGTAATGACCCTCTCCTGTGGGGGGATATACTGAGATAATGCATTAAGAAAAGTAGTCTTTCCAGAGCCTGTCCCGCCACTAATAAAAATATTGTATTTAGCAGCCACTAAAATTTGCAGCAGCTCTGCAGCTTCCAAGCTTAAGGCTTCACGACGGACTAAATCCTGCATCGTCATCGGTGTTTCAGGAAATTTCCGAATGGTCATCGCCGGGCCTTTCAGAGCTACCGGCGGAAGCACGATATTTACACGCGATCCGTCTTTTAGCCGAGCGTCAACGATAGGAGAAGAATCATTTACAACCCGGTTCACACCGGATACAACCGTTTGGATAATATCCTCCAACCTGCTGCTGGACTCAAATTCCAAATGGAGACGACGAATCTGCCCCTCCTCTTCTACAAAAATCTCAGTATGGCTGTTAATCATAATCTCAGTGATCGCCGGATTATCCACTAAGGGCTGGAGTACATCCAATCCTCGAAAAGAATCGAACAATCTCTTCACGAGCTCATGTTTCTCCTGTGCTGTTAAATAACGCAGATTTTCGCTGTCCAAAATTGTCCTTTCAATATATTGGGTGAGTTCACGATTTCCAACTGCAGAAGTAACATCTAATCCTGCCCGGATGTCACTGCGAAGTGCCTTAAACATTTCCTCATTCATGTAAACCCTTACCAGTGAATACTTGCGGAAGCGACGGTTCTATAATCTGCTTGCACAGCTGTAAGATCTCCTTTTGGAATTGTGGTGAGTTCAGAAAAAGCTCCTCACGGTGCTGCAGCGTCCAAGATGGGATATACGGAAGTACACCTTCAACGGTAATTCCTTCCGGAGGTGCCCACACCTCTAAACCCTCTGCGGCAAAATTCACGGCAAATCTACTTTTGTCCATCACTTGGCTGGGCATACCAGAATTAGGAGCATTGCAATGGGATAGCCATCTCATGGTCTTATGAATGCTTACCTCGTCATTTCTAACTACCCACAATAGAATTCCGCATTTATGTAACACAGCTTTGGCACGTTCTTCTTCAATACTGCCGGTATCTATTATAACTACGTCAAAATTTCTTTCCGCAACCAACAGCGCCAACAAATCTAGCGTATCCTGCGTAGTCATCTGCAGCATTTCTTTTACATTAATAATTGGCCTAAAAGCAGCACTTCGAAGGTGATCATACCTAATCACGTATTGCCCCAAATCAATCGTATCGGCTCCGCCCTTATCCCGGCTGGCTTTGATTTCATAAAGGAGCCGCTCTAGCCCAGGCGTATTTCCTGCAGGGGGCCGTAAAAATAATCCACTGCTGTCCACACTTTCAAGATTCAAATAAAAGACCGAAAGCCCCAATTCACCTAGCTGCTTAGCCATATTCATAGCTACTGTGGTTTTGCCCGTGTTCCCGCTTGAGGAGACGATACCGAGCAGCAGCGTTTCATCTAATACAGAGGAACCTCTAGCTCGTTTCACTTCACATAGTTGAATAAATGCTCCCAGCAGAGAAGGCAGTGCCTGATATTTCGCAATCATGATGCCTCCAGCCAGGCTTTTAGAACTCCTGCTAAGATAAGCTCCCTCCTCACTCAAAACTGCCCAAGGCACCTTAGTTCTTCCCTCCACAAGCCAAGCCTCGATAAAAGTAGCGTCACCTACAACAGCATCCGGCATATCCTCTCCCCTCATAAAATCGATAAAAGCATCCAGCCGACTAAAAGCCGTGATTCGCAGCATTTCTCCATACTCACTATGATGAAGATAGTGTAGCAATGGTTCGATATATTGGCTTTCACGCACTGCGAGTACAATCCTTGCCGCCATAAAACCTCTCTCCTTTCGCAAGAAATTTATAAATATTGTCAAAAAAAAGACAGCAAAAAAGCACCGACAATAACCGTGGATACGGTACATTGAACGGTGCTTCCGTTACTATCCCTTTAATTTACAGCTATAGTAGCATATATATAAGAAGGCAGCAATAAGTTTTTTCGCACATCAAGTGGTTTTTAGACTCTCATCGTATCTTCACGCCAATTCTTGATGGCAGACCGGATATCGGCAGGACTAAGCTTTTCCTTCACCGCCCGCTGACATAGTGCCGGAAACTCTTCATCTCCTGCATACCGAAGTGCAATAATCTGAGCTAATTCAAGCTTTGGATTTAATGCTTCGCCTGTCAATCGGAAATACCGGAACTGCTCCTCCACCCTCACTACTCGATCCTGATTTTTTGTGGCATAAATTCGAATTCGAGTAATCGCAAATAACAGGCATAGAGATAAACCAAATAATAGCAAGGGCACTGTTAAAGCACCATCATCACGTAACACCTGAACGACATAAATTCCCGACCACACAAATATAATCAGCGCTAGCGGCATAGTTACAAAATGATAAGGCCAATCAAAACGCATAAAACCTTTAGGCTTCCCCTTGTTCATAATTCATCTCCATATTTATATGACTTGTATATTGCTTAAAGCTTAGTCTCTCCGGGAATAGCTACGACAAAAGGTTCATTATTCCCCCAGTACAGAGACTGTCCTGAAACTTTAGTAGTTCCATCCGCATTAACCATTCCATAAATAATCTGACTTCCCCAAACACTCGTATAAAAAGAGGCATAGGATGGAGCTAGAACAGGTGCTTTACCATATTCCTTCGCAACTGGGTAACCGAATATCGCGGTAAAATCTTTATTTGTAGCCTCCTTGGACATATCCAGATCAGCTTCCCAAACTAATTTTACAATATTATCCTTGATCTCATAATACTTTACGAAATGTCCATACAATATAAAATAATCATCAGATCTGCCTTCAGGAAAATAATACGTCATAGACAATGCTTCATTATCACCCGTCAATTTGGAGGGTTCTCTTTCTTCAACCGGGAATTGCAAAGCAGCTATGCGGGAAACAACTAAGTCATTACTATTATAATTCTGCACAAGTTTAGCATTGGCCCGTTCCTGAACCCAGACTGTATTCGTAGCAGCATCTACTGTTACTCTCGCTCCAAGAGCCTCCGCGATAAACCGCAGGGGTACCGCTACTCTTCCATCCACTATTTTGGCCGATACATCCAGTTGTACAGCATCCGAGTTCTTCCAAGCCGTCCGTGAGCCAACCGCAAGCTTAATCTTCATAGAATCTCTAGCAATCGTAGCTTGCTTGGTATTGGCATCCCATTGAATAGAAGTATTCTTGAATCTTTCAAAAGCCTTCAGCGGAACCAGCGTCTTCCCCGACACGATTTGCACACCAACATCCACACTTGAATTGTTCACCATAATGCGAAGCTTGGGGGCAGCTGAGACCGTACCGATCATACTTAAAGATAACAACATGACTATAAAAAGCAGAAGCCCTTTCCGTTTCACTATTCGTTCACCCCTAGTGATAATATGAAAAAACTGTACCCATTTATAGTTTCATTATAACATTCTCCCAGATTATGGTTTACAAAAATCTCCGTTTGATCTCTGGGGTAGGGAGCATACACTGCTCATCACGTCCGAACCAACGATAGCGGTTCTTAGCTACATACCGATAAAGAGCATTGCGCAATGGGCGTGGTACTAAGATGAACACGTATGCGGCAGGCCAAGGAAATCTCAATTTACGGGCAATTCTTAGCACAGCAGCCGACTCTGTATAATACACTCCGTTCTCCAGTAAAATCACCGTGTTTAATTGTCCAGGCTGAAGTCCAGACTCTTTCATTAGCTTTGCCGCAATCTCATTCTGTAAAGGTGCGAATAGAAATTTAGCCTCGGGGTCACGCGGGATAATGAAACGAACTACCCCCTGGCAAAGATGACACACTCCGTCTATCAACACAATGGACTTATCTTTCATAAGGTTCAGTTCTTCGTTCATGGCTCCCCCTCCGACATAAAGGCGTAAATTTCTGCTTTTTTGGGTAAACAAAAACGCGGGATATCCTCCCGCGCCATCAAGTGCCGTTCTTTAATTATTCTGCGATTGCTTTTTCAATCCATTGTTCCCCGATCATTTGCCCTTCGAAATCAGCAGTGAATGCCTCCATGCATTTGCAGATGAAATCTTTGCGGCAAATTGGACATGGAGTTTTAAGCAGGCGGCTGATGTTCGTCATTTTCCATTCCGGAAACCGATGATAAAACGCGCGGCACTCCGTTCCATCAGCAAGCTTGATAATGAACTCGTACAATCCTTCCTTATCGTTGCTGCTGGCTTTGGTCACATTCGTAATATTCGGTCTGTAAGACATCTTCATCACCCATTATTTAAATTTTTGGTTGTAAATTGCACACGCAGGCACATTCTCAGATACTTAGACATATTAAAGAATTTTAAGGGTGATGTCAACCAAAGACGCCTAACACGGCAGCTATTTATTACTCTTTTATGATTTACGTCTCTATTTAGCCATTATTTCCATAAAATATATACAGATACATTTAATCGACAATCTTTAATTCAACCTCTATATTACCTCTGGTTGCTTTGGAGTAAGGACAGAATTCGTGAGCCTTCTTCGCCAGTTCCTCTGCTTTGTCGTGTTCAATCCCTGGCAGCTTCACATCCATTCTCACAGCAAGTCTAAAGCCTCCATCGCTGTCATCCTTCCCAATGGACACATTACAAGTTACCTCCACGTCATGGAGTTTCACGCCCTCTTTACGGGCGATATTCGCTAGTGCACTCTCGTAACACGCTCCATAACCAGCCGAGAATAGTTGCTCTGGATTGGTACCGGAACCTCCCGGCCCTCCAAGCTCTTTAGGCATGCTTAGATTATGCTTTAACACGCCATCCGAGGATTCAATGGAGCCTTCACGACCGCCATGGACTGTTGTAGTTGCTGTGTATAATGCTTTCATGAGTCATCTTCTCCTTCATCAAGCTGTATTGGTCATGCTCATACTTTATACTTTAAACAACAGGTATGATTTGAAACGATGATGAGGAATGATTCATAATACTTTCTTATTTGGCTCCAGACCATAAATAGTGTACAATTAAATTGTTAAAAACTTAAATTAGCTATGGAGGTGTCATCCATGAGTATTTATGATTTTGAGGTCAACACTCTTAAGGGTGAAGAGGAATCATTGTCAAAGTACAAGGGTAAAGTACTCCTGGTTGTGAATACTGCCAGCAAATGTGGATTTACTCCCCAGTATAAAGGTCTTCAGGAAGTGTACGAGAAATTCAAGGACCGCGGGTTCGAAGTTTTAGGATTTCCAAGCAATCAATTTGCTGGACAAGAGCCTGGCGAAAGTGATGAAATTGCGGAATACTGCGAGATTAATTATGGGGTAACCTTCCCTATGTTCGAGAAGATTGACGTAAAAGGCGATGAAGCACATCCATTATTCAAATACTTATCCAAAGAAGCCCCTGGTGTCTTAGGCTCAAAAAGCGTGAAATGGAACTTTACGAAGTTTCTGGTTGACCAAGATGGCCGTGTTCTAAAACGGTTTGCTCCTAAAACCACTCCACAGCAGATCGAATCCGATATCTCCAAGCTTTTGAAATAATTCATTAGAAAAAGGATACTCACCACATCACACAGCCCCCTGTTGTTATGCGGTAAAGTATCCTTTTTAACTAGAAAGAACGTCATAATATCGCTATATATCAGCACCCTTTAATCTCTTGGAATATTTTATAATATTGTTGAAATATTTTTTCTGGGAGGGACAATCGGTGACTGTTCAACTGCTTGATATACCCGAACTAAATGTTATTGGCTGGGCAAATGTAAACTCATCCGGGGAGCCATACGCGAATTTTTGGGAATATGTTTTTGGCGAGCTGGATATTGATACAAAATTTGATACTATACACACAAAAGTTCAAAGCAGCGGTTGTTATCTCGGTCTATTTCAGAACCGTACATCCGTGCCTAAACTGTGGGAGCATACCGCATGGGATATTGATTTTTTCCTTTGTGTTGAAGTCGAGCAGTTAGATTGTATCCCTGAAGGCCTTGTTCATAAGAAACTTCCTGCGTCTACCTATGCTATATTTACTGCTAACGGATTCCCTCAGTTGGCTTTTCAACATACCTGGAATTATATATATAATGAATGGCTGCCGGATTCCGGTTATAAGTTCAACCCTGATGGAGTCTTTTACATCCAATACACGGAAAAGTCCGGTCCGGATGATGAAGGATTCGAAGCCAATCTATGCGTGCCGCTTGTAAAGAAGTAGGTTGTGTGATTGAGGATTGAACAAAAAAAGAAGCCTTGCATCGCAAGGCCTCTTTCTTCATTCTGTATGCGGTAGAGAGGACTCGAACCTCCACGGGTATACACCCACTACCCCCTCAAGATAGCGTGTCTGCCATTCCACCACTACCGCGCGGTGTGTTAAACATAGAACATAAATTTGTTTGAGGTCAACATTCATTATTATAAATGTACTTTTCTCAAAAGTAAAGATGCAGATTTTAAGATTCTTCGTCGACCATTTTCTGTTTACGATATTCAGCAAAAGCTATATATTCCTTGATAAAATTCTTTTCTGCTGGAAGTAATTCATCTACTCGGCTTTCCGATAGCTGAACATCACTCAAATCATAGTCTACGCCGCTCTCTCGTACAGTATCCGGTGTATCTTTGCCGAGAATGAGCCAGTCCAGACTAACATGAAAAAAATCACCGATCTCAATCAGCTTATGTGTTCCTGGAGTAGTCTTCCCCCGCTTCCAATCTCCCATATTACCTGTGCTGATATTTAACTGCTCACAGAATGATTTTTTGGTCAAACCTTTCTGCTTAATCAGGTATTCTATACGTTCGTATATGGTCTGCATCGGTGAATCGCCCTCCATCTAAAAATAAATTACTTATTTACGTAATTACCTATTGCAAAATAACGTAAAAAAGTATATAATTAGTATTGTTATGTATTATCCGATTATATCATATGGCTGGAGTGACGATAAGAGGCGACTCAGGTGACAAGTATCTGTAGAATACCGTCTGGCCCCCTTTGTTAACTTATCATCCTGAATGATCTCTAGGAGGGAGCGGTGACTTTTGTCAAAATGCTTATCATCTTCCATTATCCATTCACTTGAAGCTTTACCGCACAATGCGGTGGTAATCAACAGTCATGGGATTATCCAGTTCACCAACAGTAGGTGGAAGACCTTTAGTCATGAATATGGTCTTTCTACTAATAAGAAATGGATTGGCGCGTATTACTCAGAGCTCATGCAAGATGTGATTGTCGATCCCGATCAATGGGCCAAGCTTTATGAATCAGTGAAATATATACTCCGCAGAGAGCATCAGGTTTATACTTCCGAATTCTCCATACAAACCGCTAATAAAGGGAAACGAATCTTCCGTTTGGAGATCTACCCATTTCTCTCAGATCCGCACCCAGAAGCCACTTTTATAATTTCACTATATGATGTGGGCCCCTATAAAGAAGAACCTCTTCATCCGGAGATCATAAACCTCCGTTCAACCTTACCATCATCTTTTGAGCTAATCCCAATCTGTGCTTCCTGTAAATGTATTCGTAATCCCAAGGATGAATGGATCACCATTGAACATTTCTTAAAGCATCAGCTTTCTTTGCAATTCACTCATGATATCTGCCCAGACTGCATAAGACAGCTCTATCCCCAGTATGCTGGGGCTTTTAAGAGATGACCTGACGTCACTGAATTTCACTTCTAATCTTATAAAAAAAAGTAAGAAATCCTCTGCGAACAAAGGGTTTCTTACTTTTTATTTGTATGCGGTAGAGAGGACTCGAACCTCCACGGGTATACACCCACTACCCCCTCAAGATAGCGTGTCTGCCATTCCACCACTACCGCATAATATGACCCGTATGGGATTCGAACCCATGTTACCTCCGTGAAAGGGAGGTGTCTTAACCCCTTGACCAACGGGCCATGCTTTACAAGTTATTTTCTTGTCACAACAAAAATGAGTATATCAAACCATAAGAATTTTGACAAGCCTTTTTTTAAAAAAAGTTTAAACTAAAAGAAACGCGCACCAATAAAGGTACGCGCGTCTAATCACAACACTTATGGATTTACTTTTGCCTCAAAGGTTTGTACCCCATCTACAAACTTTAGCACCACAGCTGCTTTTACCGGGTCATGCGTTTCATTCATTGTGATTTTACCCGTGGCCAGTTGTAAATCCTTTGTCCCCGCCAGTGCATCCTTCAGCTTCTCAGGTTCTGTGGAATCCGCACGTGTAATCGCGTCTGCCACTAGTTTCACAGCATCATATCCAAGCGCAGCCATCCCATCTGGAACAAGATCACCGTTAGCAGCCTTGAAGGCATCTACGAACGATTTTACTTCTGGCGAGCTATCTTCAGGTGAATAGTGATTGGACATAAACGTATTGTTTAGGGCATCCGCTCCGGCAATCTCAGCCAGCTGAGGTGAATCCCAGCCATCCCCGCCCATAAACGGAACGGTGATCCCCATTTCGCGAGCTTGCTTTACGATTTTGCCGACCTCCTCATAATAGCCTGGAAGATAAATAACATCGGGATTAGCTTCTTTAATACGTGTTAATACGGCTTTAAAATCAGAATCTTTTTGTTGATAGGATTCTTCGCTTAAGATTGAGCCACCGTTCTTAGTAAACGTTGCTTTAAAGAAGGTCTGCAGCCCTTTGGAATAATCGCTTGAAGCATCCGTATAAATAACAGCCGTCTTCGCTTTAAGTGTATCCTTAGCAAAGTTAGCCATTACTTCGCCTTGGAAAGGATCAATAAATGAGGCCCGGAATACCCATTCGTTCAAATCTCCAGTACGTTCATCAACTGTTACTTTGGGATTGGTGGCTGAGGAGCTAACCAGCGGGATGCCTTTTTCTTGAGCAACGGGAACAATCCCGAGTGTATTCGTAGATGTAGTTGCACCTATAATAGCTACAACTTTATTGGTAGTAATCAGCTTTTGCGCTGCGCGTGTCGCCTCTTCCGACTTGGAGGCATTATCCGCTTCAATCAGTTCAAGTTTTTTGCCGAGTATTCCACCTGCGTCATTAATTTCTTTTACCGCCAGCTTTGCCCCTTTGAGTGCAGAATCACCGAAGGAAGCCTGGCCGCCTGTAAGCTCAAGGTCTGCTCCAATCTTGATGGTCCCTCCACCAGCATTCCCACCTTCAGTAGAAGTGTTGTCTGTCTTGTTCCCACAGCCTGCCAGCAATCCACCAGCCAGCAATGCAGTCAGCAATATGGCCCCGATTTTCTTCATCCTCTTCCAGCCTCCCAAAATAAATATTTTATAGGTTCTTTCTGTGATACTGTTGTGAACTAGCCGATGAATTAATGTCCCAGATAAGCCATTCTGATCTCTTCCGAATCTGCTAATTCCTTGGCATCTCCCTCAAGCACCACTCTGCCCGTCTCAAGAACGTAAGCCCGATGAGCAATTTTAAGCGCCTGATGGGCATTTTGTTCTACAAGAAGCACTGTTGTTCCAGAGGCATTTACTTCCTGGATGATCCGAAAAATATCCTGAACGAGCAATGGAGCAAGCCCCATCGAGGGTTCATCTAATAATAAAAGCTTGGGATGCCCCATCATCGCGCGCCCCATAGCAAGCATCTGCTGCTCCCCGCCGGATAATGTGCCGGCAAGCTGTTTTTTTCTTTCTAAAAGACGCGGGAAGGTGGAGTAAACCTTGGCAAAATCAGCAGCTAAGCTGCCTGAATCCTGTAAAAAAGCTCCTAGCTCCAGATTTTCTTCCACAAACATATTAGCAAATACACGCCTGCCTTCCGGACAATGAATAAGCCCCTGTTTTACGATGGACTGAACACTCTGATTCGTAATAGATTTATCCATGAAATCTATACTGCCTGTTTTGGGTTTCAGCAGTCCCGAAAGCGTCTTAAGCAACGTGGACTTGCCTGCTCCATTTGCGCCGATTAGAGTTACAATCTCGCCTTCTTTTACATTCATACTTAAATCCTTCAAGGCATGAATAGCCCCATAATATACATTGATCCCCTGTACGCTAAGCATGGTCCACTACGCCTCCTGTCCCAAATAGGCTTCTATGACTTTGGGATGATTCCGTATTTCAACGGGCGTACCTTCAGCAATCAACATTCCGCGATCCAGCACATAAATCCGGTCACACACCCCCATAACCAGGGACATATCGTGCTCGATAAGCAGGATCGTCAGCTCAAACTCTTCACGGATCCAGGCAATAAGATTCATTAGATCCCGAGTTTCATTCGGGTTCATCCCTGCGGCTGGTTCATCCAATAGCAAAAGCTTAGGTCCTGCTGCAAGCGCGCGCGCAATTTCCAAACGCCTTTGATTTCCATAGCTAAGATTCCCGGCACATTCATCACATTGATCGGCAAGATTAAATATTTTGAGAATATCCATAGCCTTTTGCGTAATTTCGTTTTCTTCTGCAAAATGCTTAGGCAGACGAAGCATGGAAGTGAACATCGAATGTCTGGCATGCTGGTGAAATGCGATCTTAACGTTATCCAGCACCGTCATAGAAGTAAATAGACGGATATTCTGAAATGTCCGCGCTGCCCCTTTTCGGTTAATCCGATAAGGCTTCATCCCGCCTACTGCCTGATTGCTGAGGATAATATCGCCACTGGAAGGCGGGTATACACCTGTCAGCAAGTTAAAAAGGGTTGTTTTTCCCGCGCCATTAGGTCCGATGAGCCCAATCAACTCGCCTTTATTAATATGGAGAGATACCTCGTTAAGCGCCTTAAGCCCGCCAAATGCACGACTTGCTTGTTGAACATCAAGAAGCACTTCCACTGTTGATGCTGTCACTTGGCTTGACCTCCTTTTTAGACCATTTCAAGAAAGAAAAACCCGTGCTGCCAAGCAGCCCTTTAGGCCGAAAAATCATCATCAGAATTAGAATCGCCGAGTAAATAATCATCCGCAGCTCCGGATATTCCTGAAGCACCGTGAAGAGCACCGTCAGTACAATCGCACCCACGATGGCCCCGCTTGTACTTCCTAGCCCACCTAACACTACCATGACTAGAATTTCGAATGATTTCAGAAAATTAAAGCTGCCAGGATTGATGACGTAGAACTTATGAGCAGAGAGACCACCCGCTATTCCCGCAAATAATGCTCCAAGTGAAAAAGCAATGACTTTGTACAAGGTTGTATTAATCCCCATCGCTTCAGCAGCAATTTCATTCTCCCGAATCGCTATACAAGCCCGGCCGTGAGTGGAACGTATAAAGTTATTGATCACAACAATCGTGACCAATGTGAACAGAAACATAATCGTCCAAGTCGTTTGATTAGGGATGCCGCTTAGGCCTGAAGCTCCGCCCACATATTCTGTATTGAGCAGGACAATCCGGATAATCTCACCAAATCCCAGCGTAGCAATCGCCAGATAGTCTCCATTCAGCCGCAAGGTCGGAATCCCGATAAGTACACCGAAAAATGCAGCAACCAGTCCAGAGATCACTAGCGCCAGCACGAATGGCATCTCAAAGTTCAAAGTTAAAATGGAAGAAACGTAAGCACCAATAGACATAAATCCAGCATGCCCGATTGAGAATTGCCCCGTTATCCCATTAATCAGATTCAAAGACACCGCCAGCATGACATTTATACAAATTAGAATTAGCGTAGACTCCATAACATCATCAAATATTCCCGTTGTTAGAAGAACTTGAATGACGATATATAGCATGACAGAAAATACAATGCCTATCCAAAATGACTTGTTTATCTTCTTCATAGGCATCTCCCTACACTTTCTCGCGGACATTTTTACCAAATAGCCCGGATGGTTTAAAGATAAGGATTAGGATGAGTACAGCAAATGCCACACCATCACGCCAAGAAGAGTATCCCAGAGATGAAACCTCTGTCTCGACTGTGCCCAGCAGAAGTCCCCCTACCAGAGCACCAGGAATACTGCCAATGCCACCTAGAACCGCAGCCACAAAAGCTTTAAGCCCCGGAAGCACCCCCATCATCGGATCCACTGAATTATAAGTCATTCCGAAAATAACGCCTGCTGCTGCCGCAAGTGCAGATCCTATAGCGAAGGTGGCTGAAATGGTCCGATCTACATTAATCCCCATCAACCGTGCTGCTTCCATATCAAAAGAAACGGCCCGCATCGCTTTACCAATCTTTGTTCGGTGCACAATATACTGAAGGATGATCATCAAAATAACCGTCGTCCCCAAGATCATGATTTGATTGGAGTCCACCTGAATCGAGGAACCAAACAAGTTGTATTGCTGCTTATTAAGAATCTCCGGAAATCCTTTAGCCTGAGGACCAAGCACAAACACACCGCTGTATTCCAGCAAAAAAGAAACGCCAATTGCAGTAATCAACACAGCGATTCGCGAAGCTTTTCGTAGAGGTTTGTATGCTAGCCGTTCGATTGACATCCCCAGCAACGCACTGATTGTCATAGAAATCACCAATGAGATAAGTAAGACCAGTATCGGAGGAAGCCCTGCTGAAGCCAAGTTCCTGGCACTGAACAATCCAATAAACGACCCAACCATAAACACATCCCCATGGGCGAAATTGATCAATTTAATAATCCCGTAAACCATGGTGTACCCAAGTGCGATCAGAGCATAGATGCTCCCTACAGAAATCCCGTTAATTAACTGTTGAATGAAATACTCCATCGCCGTCCCCCAATCCCCCATATTTATTTTTAAAAACACCTTTCTTTAGCTTACATTCATTTTCATCGTTTTATGTCACTTATATTAACACAGTACTATACATGCGTCAGTAAAATTTGTGGTTTTTACTATAATATTCAATATTTAATGTTACATTACATAACACTTTGAGTTAATACTTTGGGATGTATAGAAATAAAAAGTTGGTAAAAAGAAGAAAACAGGAGAATTATCGAGATTTTTAAAGTTTGATTTTCAGAGGGGGAGTCTTTGATTTTACCTACAGATTGCATTTAATGATAAATAATATAACATTTGTCTCTTTGGATATGTGTTTTTCGAGTTTATTATGAGTTACTGGTCAAGTTGTTTCTCTATTTTTGCGCAAAAAAAGCTCTGTCCCACACAATAATCGAGTGAGAGAAAGCTAATTAGGGTGGTCAGTTCCATTCTTTGCACTTCCGTCACGAGTCAATTACTCATCATTTTCTTGTTTAATTCTTTAATCTGCATCATATGATGTAGGTCATGCGATATAAAATCCTTTAAATAGGACTCAAAGGAAAACCTTCCGTCCACATATTTGCCTGAGTATTTTCCCTCCTCAAGACTACTTATACAATCTAATATTAAGTTACGATACTTCACAGTCAATTCTATTAATTCGTCTTTGGTTTTTGTCTTACCATATATAACAGCATCATTATTGAATTGATCGAAATCAATAAGTTGAAGTGTTATCGCTTTATCGCATGCTATCGGTTCGATCGTCGATTCATAGAAGTATTTATCCCATAACAAAATATGACTAACAACATCGTGAATGGTCCATTTTCCTTCAGCGATGGGTGTTTTCCAATCTAAATCAATAATTTCTAGAACAAATCCATTCCATTCCTTAAACTGATTTAGCAAATCTGATCTGTTATTCATTGGCACATCTCCTTTTCTGGTAAACATCAAAATTCTAACAAAATCTCTTTAATTCATTCCTATATAGTTCATAGTTCGCTTCATCGAAACATATAAAAATAACCTTATTTATTTCCGACTTATTATTTATAATATATTTTGAAACTTCATCTATAGCTATGCTACAAGCAAGATCTTTCGGAAAATTATATATTCCTGTACTTATATTAGGTATCGCAATACTTGTTACTTCATTAGATTCAGCTAATATTAATAAATTTTTATAGCAATTCCTTAACTTCTCTTCTTCGTTATTCTTTCCACTATTCCAAACAGGACCAACGGTATGAATAACAAATTTACATTTCAGATTTCCTCCTGTTGTTATTACCGCTTCTCCAACCTCACAACCTCCCATTTGATTACGAATTTTCATGCAATCCTCTAATATCACTTTTCCACCAGCTCTATGGATAGCTCCATCTACTCCGCCTCCACCCATCAAGCTTGTGTTTGCTGCATTGACGATAGCATCAACATCTAATTTAGTTATATCTCCTTGAATCAACTGAATCATTGAGTTATTTATAATTACATCCATCTGAAATCCCCCCCCCGAAGTATAATGGTTGCGAACAAGCATCAAGTGCTGATTGACATTCAAGCGGCTTAAATCACCCTAGGAAACAGTCGTTTGCACTAGACTCGTGGGGTTGTCCACCTGGCTAACTCTTCTTCAAACCTTTACCTTCTATCGAACCAACACCTCGTGGTCCACAGCGTGAACGTATTGTTCGCAGATATCTAGTTTTTTCGGAGCTACTAATATGTTCTTCAGCATCCAGCTATTTTTTATATATGTAATCGATAAATCCTTGTCGTATCCATTCGCCTTCAAACTTTCTTTCCAGTACTCGATCTTCTTTGTATAATAACTGCAAATCATCAAACATAGAATCCGCCTCATGATAATCATAATATGAGTGTATTACGAATTCATCGTCTTCCATTTGTTCAAACTGATTATCCCCCAAATCAACTCCATCGCCGACTCTAAAATCCTTTAGGGTTAAAAAATTCACAAATAATAATCCATTAGGTTTTAGAACGCGTTTCATTTCATTTATCGCTTTTTCCACATCTTGTTTTCTCATATGAAAAATAGAGTTATATGAATACACAAAACTCATCGACTCATCACTTAGTACCAACTGTCTCATGTCGCCTTGTTGTATATTTAGATTCTGTCCTCTTTCAGTTGCGAACTGACTAGCTCTTTTAATTTGTTCGTCATTCATCTCAATACCGTATGTACTGTATCCATAGTTTGCAAACAAACTTAGTGGAGGTGAATCCCCTCCCGCTCCGCAGTCTAATATGTTTTTTTCCATACCACTTTCATTGCATAATGCCAAAAATCTGTACAAGGGGATCTGCTTAAACAGTTCCATGTTGATTCCACTCCTTTGATCATGTAGTTATTGGATTCACTCATAGATCTTTCCCATATAAATTATTTGAGCACATCTCTTCCATGGGTTTTCAGGTTTACTTTATTGAATCCCCGCAGTTCCAAATGTCTCTTTAATAACTTTTTCGTATTCATCCCATTTAAAGCAAAAAGGGCCTATATCAATAGTCTTATTACCGGATTCTAATTTGAAATCTCTCCATATAATAAGATCCTCTTCTCTCTCAATAAACACGGATATAAAGCCACACTCTTCATCGCCACACCAGGGACAGACTAATATTGGGTACCTGTAGTACAAATATTCATGCATTTCGTTTAACAAAAAATAATTAATCATTTTCCTTTGATGCTCTTCACTACCCCACCCGAGGGAAGGAACCCTATCATATTTTTTTAACATTTGGTAAAGAGATCTACCATCAATTATTACGTCGGCAAAAATAGTATTTTTATTCCCCTCTTGATCCGGATCAAAACTATCATATCGGCTTGACGGTTTTGTTTGTATTTGATTTATTGTTTTCATGCTCCCTCCTTTAAACTCTTCACACTTATCAATTAAACATTCGATCCCTCCACACCATTCCCCTTCCAAAATATTGAATACACCGTTTCTCAGAATCGCATATAGCAACCGAAAAATAAATTCACACACAACAAAAAAGAGCTCCCAGAATGGAAGCTCTTCTTATGTAATTCAGAACGGAGAGAGTGGGATTCGAACCCACGCACCGCTTACGCAGTCTAACCCCTTAGCAGAGGGTCCCCTTATAGCCACTTGGGTATCTCTCCATGAAAATGGCTCCCCGAACAGGACTCGAACCTGTGACAACTCGATTAACAGTCGAGTGCTCTACCAACTGAGCTATCAGGGAACATTACAAGTGAACATGAATTAATTTATCATGATTTCAAGGTCTAGTCAAGCGGGCAAAATAATTTTTGTGATCGTTTTCAAATTTATGCTATTATTCGGCCGCTTGCTAGATTTTTTAAAGAGATTTCCATCCCTCTCCGTCTATAGATTACACCATTCTCCATCCTGCGGAAGCTGTACCCGATCCCCCAACGATTCCTTCTCTAAATGAGCTTTTAGCTTATCTCGGGTAACCAAACAATGGTTAATGGCGTCCATGTGCACAGCAATCACTTTAGTAGAAGGAGCATATTCACATAGGTCTATGACATCCTGCTCATTCATTGTAATATGGCATCCGCTTAAAAACTGCGCACCACCAGCATTCACAACGGTCACCTCAGGTTTAAAAACCTCCAATGCCATTCTCACCTTATCACACCAAATCGTATCCCCAGCCACATATAGAACAGGTTCGCCTTCCGCCTGAAACACAAACCCGGATACCTTACCCATAAGTTTACCAGTCACTCCAGTGCCATGCCGTCCATCAGTACGTGTTATAGTTATTCCATTAAACGTCAGTGAACCGCTAATTTCCGTGGTATGCTCAAACCCCTGCTTCGCTAATTTATCTCCATCTCCTTCCTGACATAATAGTGGTAGATCATGCGGCAACAAAGAAATGGCAGCAGCATCCCAATGATCCTGATGAAGATGTGTGACAAGAATTGCATTAGGACTCAGCCATTGTTCTACGGCTCCCGGCAAAGGAACGAGCGGATTGCGGCGATCATTTTCAGTATTAAAAATAGGCGGATTAGCACCCTGTTCACTCAACATAGGATCAATTAAAAATGTACTGCCACCATACTCTAGCCATAGGGTCGCGTTGCGGATATGCTGTATTTTCATCGGAAGCCCTTCTTTCTTTCAGTTATCTTCTGCTACAATTAATTATAGTTGGACCTTAAAACAGAATACATTGAGATTGGAAAAAGATGGGCCTGTTCTACTTTCACGCAGAAAGGATTTTAGATAATAATGAGTTCTTATTTTATAGATGATGTGGATTTTCGCATCCTGCAGCTTCTAATTGAAGATTCCACGATCAGTCACAAAGATATTGGGCAGCAAGTGCATATGACCGGTCAGGCTGTGGGCGCACGTATTCGCAAAATGCAGGACACCGGAGTGATTGAAGGCTACACGGTCCGCTGGAATCCGGATAAGGTTGGGGAGACTATTCATGCCTTTATTACTGTTTTTTTGGGTTCGAATACGGTTCACCCAGCCTTTCAGACATTCGCAAAGCAGCATGATAGTGTAAAAGAAATACATAGGGTCAGCGGAGAAGGCTGCTACTGGATACGTGTTCGTACCGGAAGCCAAAAGGAGTTGAATAGCTTTCTCGACGAACTGCTGAAGTTCGGAAATTACAGAGTCAATCTATCGATGGGAAAACTGAAATAAGTCTGTATCGGAATCGGATATGAAGCTACTATCGGACCCAGTTGACCTTATACTCAGCATAATCGCATATTTGGCATACTATCGGACCCCATTGCCTCTATTGGCACGAAAAACACCAAATATGAGCCTCTTTCGAACGAATAGCGTCACTTGAGTCCGAAACCCTGCCCAAAAGGCTAAAAACTTGCCAATAGCGTCATTGGGGTCCGTAAGCCTCAGCCAATGATAGCTCTGCGATGTTGGTGCAGGTGTTTATGCAAGTGAATGGGTTACTCAAAGTCAATGAGCTTTCGCTTGCTCATAAGCTTTTATAGCAGGCCAGCCATCGTCAAAAACGCAGAGCAGCCATCCTCCAATAACCGGAGGATCGCTGCTCTGCTGTCCTTTTACTTATGCCATATTGTAGCTTCTACTACGGTAGCTAATTCAATAATTCAGCTGATCTAAGCAACCGTACAAGAATTACGGCGGCTTCTGCACGGCTAGTATCACTGCTAGGTGCAAAGCTGCCTGATGGTTGACCTTTCATAATGCCTTTTGCAACCAGGTCAGACACTGCTTCTTTAGCCCATGAGGAAATAGTTGAAGCGTCTGTGAAAACATCTGTAGCAACGATTGCTCTAGATCCTTCAGCTTTTAGATTCAGCAGCTTCATTGCTCTGGCTGCCATAACAGCCATTTGCTCCCGTGTAATAGGGGCGTTCGGACGGAAGGTTCCATCCTCATAGCCTTGAACCAGTCCTAAGGCTGCAGCAGCTCTGGCGTCCGCTGCATACCAAGATAAATCGGACACATCACTGAAGGTCTTCGTCGTGTTCGCAGCTACAAGACCCAACGATCGAATCAGTATAGCTGCGAACTCAGCACGACTGACAGATTTCTGCGGTGCAAAGGTATCTGTGGATTGTCCGGTCAAGATCAGTCGGCTAGCAAGTCCCTCAATCTCGTTTCTCGCCCAATGTGTAGCAATATCCCCAAAAGTCACAGGGTGCAGCGCAGCGACAAATACACCGCTCGCAATACTGCTCTTAACAGTAACCTTGGTCATCCCATTAACGGGCTCAAACAATGCAGGTACATAACGGAAGGAACCCGTCTGTTCATCGTAAATAAGGACTACACCTGTCTTCGCATCCAGCGCCTCCTTAAGCATAAATGTACGATCTACATAAGTGGTGCCGAACCCGCTTGCTGCTACAGAGGTTTTTCCATCCGTTACCTTTAGAGTGAAATTAGCCGGTGTTCCTTGCACAGTAAAGCCTTGCTGCTTAGCTTTGGCAAGCAGTTGTTCCAATCCTTTTCCGCTTAGCGAATTTACATTGAACTCCAGTGTGCCTGTCGACATTTGTGCGGCTTTGAGCACACTCTCCACAAGCTCTAACGGGAAGCGGTAGCTCATCCCTCCACTTTCAATAACAAGCACAGCTTTCGGGCTAAGTGCCGCCGCCTTACGTAAAGCATCTGCACTAAACCGGGCTGTGCCGTCACCGTTAGCTGATATCTCGATAACAGCTTGCCCAGCAGTCGCCTTAGCTTTTAGCAGCGCATCATGATTAGCTGCTGGCGTAGGTGCTGGTGTAGCGGTCGGTGTGCCGGTTTGAATAGGGTTCACTGACCCTGTAGGGTCTGTTGGACCAGGAGTACTTGTTGGTTCTGGAGTATTCGTTGGACTAGGAGTACTCGTCGGACTAGGAGTACTTGTTGGGTCCACAGGATCGATCGGGTCTACAGGATCTGTCCCGCCAGGTGATAGCACCTCAATTGTATATCCCCTCTTCTCGTTGCCCACAGTTACCGTGAAGTCTGTGATTCCCGCTTGAATTCCATTAAGACTGTCGTTGGTAAATGTAGCAATCTCACTGCTCATAATATTTAGAGTAGCTTGTGCGGTAAGATCTCTGCCTTCTTTATCTAGTACCTTAAGCGTAGCTGACTTACCCTGCTCTAATATCACAGGCCCGCTCTGTCCATCTGCTAGTTTGATAGAGAACGGTTTAATGGCTGAGGCTATTCCTTGATTTTGTTCTTTAATGCTTAAGTCAGGAGAGGCATTGGTCAGTAGGTTCATCCGTTCACCACGAATAATCATGTTGTCGACCAACAGACTCCCTTTCAGATTTTTCGTAACTTCTATACCGCTTGTACCTGCGCCATCCAATACATTATTCGTCAGCACAACTCCATCAATGGAAGTGAGAGTATCTCCCTCTAGATCACCTTGAGCAATCAACCCCGAATAAGTGCTGTCCAGTGCCGTATTGTTGCGAATGAGTACTTTTCCTTTCAGATCACTCTCACCAGCATAAAGCCATAACGCACCCAGATTCACGCCGTAACCGGAATCGTAACTGCCAGTTCTAAGCAAGGTATTTCGCTCCACAACCGTTGTTCCTTGGAAGGGCTCGGCGGTGAAACGGGTAGAGACTGCAATCCCGGCTCCATTAGTCACAGTGTCTTTTACCACGTTGTCCTGGACTTTGTTATCTTTCCCCCCAAAGATTACAATGTTATCCGCTAACCAAGGCAAGGATACCGTATTAAAACGTGCCGTGTTGTTATAGCTCGGTGTACGTTCCGTACCATTCACATCCGTCAACTTGCCGTCAGTAAACGACCACATTGCGATTCCATCATCCCCTGGATAGCGGATGTCACTTTGTTCCATCATGCTGTTGCCAGTCCCTACGGCAAAGTTAATTCCGTCTGCCATAAGATTGCGGATCCGCAGACCTGCCATGTACAGACCATTCGTACGCGCCTTTTCACCCATCGGCTGAGTTAACCACAAGCCTGCTTTGGTATGTTCTATCCAAACGTTCTGTATAATCGAACCTTGGCCAAAAGCACCATGGAAAGCGTTGGTGATCGCTTCATCATCCCGTTCGTTAATGCCGCCTTCAATCATCAGATCGTAAACACCAACCTTACCGCCGTGACCATAAAACTTAGCTCCATTCAGAACTGTATACCACATGCCGGAACCACGTATTTCAGCGGTATCCAGATCCAGCAGACCCTCACCGACATTAAAGGTACCCGCCGGGAACCACACACCTTTACCTGTCGCATTCGCTTCGGCAAGGGCTGCCTTGAAGGCTGCGGTATCATCTCCCTCATCATTCGCTCCCGCTCCAAAATCCGTTACGGAAATAAATCCGTCCGGGCGAGCCAACTCAGGGGCAACCTGCTCCATATCCACCAGGTCAATGACGTAAGAAGCTGCGTTGTCTCCTGTTCCCTTCTCTAAGCGAATAGTTGCTCCGGCAGGAGCATCGCCGATCAGAGCATGGATTTCGTCAAAGAAGCGGTGTCCACTGCCTTGGCGAGGGTCATTTGACCATGGGTAGCTGCCATATTCCCAAGCATATTTGGATGTCAGCTTAAGCTGCTTCTTAACTCCATCCACATATAGAGTCAAGGTTTCTTCCGCACCAGCCCCATCTGGACTATCAGGAATAGAATATCGAAGAACGATGGAGTTAGCTGATTCTGCAAGCTTGAACTCTAGATAATCTCCCGTATTCTTTAAGGCCACCGCTTGTCGTCCAGAAGCCTCGGAAGCCATGCTGAGATATTTCCGCGACGAACCAATCAACGTTCCGTTTGTTGCCGCATCCTCAGCTTCATAGCTGATATATGGAACCGTTGCTCCACGGTATGTTTTGTTTACGCTGTTTTTTACGGTCAGGCTATCAAGGGTTACTTTACTCCAATCCACGTTGTCACTGCTTAGAGAAACCGTGTTGATGCCTGCACGAAGCTGCAGTTTTACCGCTACAGTCTTCCAAGAGGCAGACTTGCCAAGACTAACCTTGCCCCCTTCGTTTAATCCATTCACCTCTAGTGCCAGATCCGTTGCGGCAGCAGCGGTATTTTTGTATCGAATAACAGCATCGTATTCCCCAGCCTGCTGGGCGTTGACTGCAAACCGTATAACACGTTCCCCTTTGAATGCTTCTCCTCCTGCATAAATTGCATCAGCAGGGATAGGTAAGAAGCTCCAGAGCTCACTATCAGTTCCATTTGCAGCAGAACCAAGCTGAACAGCCGATGCGCTGTGAGAAAGAAGACCTGTTCCATTCGCACTTAGCAGAACAGCATAACCTAACTTCTCTTCCAGCTTCCATTGGGATCTTTCTGTATCTCCAGCAGCTAACAAGACCACTTGGCCCGATTCATTGAGTGAAAGATAATGTTGTGTCTGAACATTCATAATTCGTTTGCGTCCGTTTATCTCCTGCACCAGCCACTGGGATTGAGCCGCCACATCGGAAGCATCTGCATATAGGACAGCCCCCTCTTTTTCGGCCAATACTTTACCAGCCATGCCTTTCGGTACAATGGTTATGATGTTGGTATCATTTTGAACTGGAGTTGTTGTATTGTTATTGCGCAGTTCTCCAGATGGAGTAGTAAACTCCTGTGGAGCCGCCTCAAGTGTCCATAGTGCCGTACCCTCACTTTCTAGCAAAAGCGCACGTTCAGCATATCCTGTCTTATTGGCAATGTTTATTAATTCATCGTCGTATTCTCCAAAGAGACTACGAATGGTGTAATGTGTATAATCGGAAGCCAAGCTTACTTCCCAGGCGGATGCTCCGTCTACAGCAGGATCTGTACTACTGCTCTCCAAATATGAATAATCACCATTCAGCGTTAAAAAATGACCTGTTGCCCGGTTGGTGATCGTCTGTTTACCCTCCTGCACAGATACATTCCAGTGCGAAAATCCATTGTCTGCTGACGGCTGCCCGTACAGAACAACCCCATGCTCATTTTCGTATAAATACTCTCCACTGCTTGCATTCTTGAATCTTACAGGGTAATCAGGCAATGGCGGAGCAATCGCTTCAACCGCTTCAGCAGTAAAATGTGCACTGCTTTTTTCCGCTGTATCTGCAGCTTTACTGATTCGGAGAATTGGGTTGCCGTTATCATCCGGCGCACCATAGATATAGTGACCAGCCCATGAGCTCATAATGGTAGTCACACCGGACGCCTGCATATCAACCTTCCACTTAATGCTGGCCCATACATCGTACACTGTTTGCAAAGTCTGAACGCTAACTTTAGGATCAATCTCATCTACAGCCCCACCTATATGCTCAAGGGAGAGATAGCGTCCAGTGCCTTTATTTTTTATCTTCACCGATCCATTGCTGCCGGTTATTTCTTGCAGCTGCCAGACAAAGGAATCGTCATTCAAATCAAGTGGACCATAAGTAGCCTGGCCTACTGTTACATCCTCGTTCTCAGCAGCTAGAGGTGCAAGATTTTCGTTAGAGTGTGCAGATTCCAGGTCAGCATAGACAGCTTCAGTAACCGTCTTGGATTCTGGCAATTCCTCTAGTGCGGCTGAAGAAGTCAGCAAAGGACCATCCTTAAGATATTGATCTTCTCCATTTACAGCATCTAGCTGAAAACGGAACAAATCTTGTTTTTTCTCGGTGACCGGAACAAATCTCCACTGCGGACTGCCCCAACCTGGATTGATCACTCCGTACTCAGCATATTTAGTGAGGTTTTGAAGTGAAATATACTTCTCTGGGATTTTATTAGGTTCCTTGTCGAGAACGCTACTGATTACGTAGGTGTTGTTCCCAACATTTTTGCCTGTCCAGATGTATTCTCGTTCCACATGATTTCTGTCTGGAAGCTCTGTGACCTGAAGATGGCCATTTGGCATATTCATCGTGTTCATGTAATGGCCTGTTTTCTTGTTTTTGAACAGCTTGCGGCCGTTATATTTCTCCACGAGCCACTGATCGGAGCCGTCCTTCTGCATATTTCCATATTTTAAAAGACCATCAACACTCTCATACCAATAAAATGACTTCCAGCCATTCTGAATCCGGTAATAGGGCACTGTGCCGTCAGTCGGTGTGTTAGGATCTAAAAGCTGCCACTGAGCGCTCAAAGAAGTCGCATCCCCAATCGCACCCGCATGTTCTCCACCCAATGTAGACAAATAAATGCCTGTGCTTTCGAGATTCTGAAGCGTCTGGTAATCATCATAATCATCGGAATCATTAAAAATCCATTGATCCGACGGCTGACTTCCGCTAATCTGCAAGGCCTTTGCAGTACCTTCACTATAAGAAACATAATGATCGGTTGCCCCATTACGAATACGCTTATTGCCGTCATAATCTTCTATATACCATAGATAGTCAGAGGTGTTAGCGGCATCTGGTGTAATAATTCCATGCTTAAGCTCGCCGTTTGCGGATTCATATAAGAAATCTGTAGCCACTTGTGCATCCGTATAAGTTGCCAGACGTACAGGCTGTAATTCGGAAATAGGCACGATTCTCCACTGCGCGCTTGGATTAGAGGCTGAGCCCGGCCAGCTGTTAGATCGCACATTATTGTCATCGCTGAATTGTGGATTTAGCCATAATGGACTCCCCTCTTCAGTTAAAGCACTGTTACGAAGGGTAATGAAGCCCGTCCCATCAGGGCCTGGTGCATGCTCTTGGACCCATTCACTTAGCTTCACATGATCCATATCGACTTCCTGCGAAAAAACCCCAGCCCAGGTCACTTCATTTTGCTTAATATAATGACCTGTCGCACGGTTGCGAATCATTACTGTTCCGTCATCCGTCCCTGATTCAAGATACCACTGGGCCGCTTCATTGCTGACAGGCTGTTTACCGTAAAGAACATTCCCTTCACTTTCATACATTACCTGACCGGGGCGGAGACGACTCTCTAGCCGTACAGGTGCTGCATTTGGATCTATAAAAGCCCACTGCGGACTCTCAAACGTAACATTGATATCCGAGCTTACTTGCGCATAACCAAGCTGATTCTCCTCGTGGATAACCAATTTCCCCTCTGGCACAGTCGCACTTCGGATGATCATGTATCCATTGCGATTGGAAGTATCGATTAGCCACTGATCCGCAACACTTCCTGAACCTTGGCGTTCTGCCGCCTTAAGTGAATCCTCTTTGCCGTTGTTACCAGCCATTGTAATGTAATGGCCTGTCTTCACATTCTTGATTCGTGACAGCCCGTTCACCGTCTCAACCGTCCAATGCGCTGAAGCATCGGCTGGATTGGTCATGCCATAACGCACGATTCCTGCGGATGTCTCATATAAAAAGTTGTTTTTCCACTTATTCTTGATGAGTACCGTACCTGATGGAATTTGCTCAGCGCCTGTTCCTCCAACCCCTTCTGCTCCCACGGAACCACTACCGGTTCCCATTACAGGCAAGCTTGAAAAAATCAGCAGCAGCGCGAGCAGACCCGCCATTGCGGACCTGATTCGTTTCATACATGTGCCCCCTCTAATTAATATGGACTTCCTTTTCATATTAGTTTGGGAACGTTTACAAAACGATGTGCGATTTTATCCAGAAAAAGGTGTATTTGTACGGATATCCAATCCCTACAACCTTCATGAAGATTGACAAATCGGTTTAACGCGATGATAGTTAGTTTTAGCTACCCGCAAGGAGTAAACAAACGGAGGTACATATGAATTTCAAAATTGATTCGCCAAAAATAGCAGATCCAGACTCTCTTCTTCCTGAGCAAATATATTCGCTGCAAACCAAGGACGAATTCAGCTGTTGCAGCATCAGCGATACGGTTATTGATAATCAAGAGGCTAATAAGGTCAGCTTTGATCGCGTGATTTTTAAAAATGTAACGATTACGGAGTGCTCCCTAACTGGGATCGAGCTTATGGACGTGATATTTGATCGCTGTGATCTATCTAATGTGGATTTTACGAATGGCATTATTCATCGAACTGAATTTAGAAACTGCAAGCTCATTGGCACAGACTTTACAAGAGGCAGATTCCAGAATGTTCGTGTAGTAGATTGTATCGGGGATTTTGCTACGTTTCGATTCGCTAATCTGAAGCAGGTTTCTTTTGAGAACAGCTCATTAATGAGTTCCGACTACTATCAGTCAAATTTCCAAAAAATCAGCTTCAGCGAGTGTAATATGGATCAAGCCACATTGTCAGGATCAAAGCTTAATGGGATCGACCTTAGTGACTGCGAGTTCAGTGGCTTGATCGTGGATATCAAAGATTTAGAAGGATGCATCATTTCGCCTCAGCAAGCTGTTTCTTTTGTCGGATTATTAGGTTTGGTTATAAAATAAATAACTTCAACTTGCCCGAACATTTACCGCAGCGATAACGCTTAGGGTCTACTTTTCGCTTACGCGGATACTCCATGGCACAGGCACTGCATACAAGCTTATATCGATAGGGCAGCGGCTTCCGAGCTTTTGCACCCGGCAGTGTCTGACAGTAGCGGCTTCCGCCGACTTGCGCCAGCAGGCTTTTGAAATCAGCGTCACGATGCATATACCCTCGCTTAGCCAAATGCAAATGATAATGGCAGAGCTCATGCTTTATAATCCGCTCCGTCTCTTCTCTGCCAAACATGGCAAGCTGATGGGGATTAATCTCTATATTATGGCTTTTGGTAAAATATCGGCCACCCGTTGAGGACAACCGGCTGTTAAAGCTGGCCTTATGCCTAAACGGCACGCCAAAGCTGTCCCGTGATACCTGCTCAATCCACAGCTGTAGCTCTTCGTTGCTCATAGTTTCCATAGCGTTCTATCACAAGTCCTTTCCACGGGAAATAAGATCTCTACTTGAATTGTAACTTGTGCATAGGCTAAACTGTCAAGAAGGAAGACAAGTACGGAGGGAGAATGAACAATGCCGAAAATGCGGTATGTAATTTTGCAGCAAAATCAAGAATTACAATTCGTGGAAATGCCTGAGGAATATGCGTACCAACTAAGTGCGCTCAATTTACGCCTGAACAAAGAAATCGACAAGCTGACAGCCGATAATGTTCCGGATCTGCCCTTAGCCATCGCCGAGTGCGATTCGCTGGATCTGTTACGTGAGGATTACTCCCTGGAGTCCGGTCTGGATTATATCAATAGATTGGAACAAGCCTTCGCCTCTGTTCAAGAGCAGAAGAACTACCCACTGATCTCCCTGCTTACTGAGATACGAGCACTACAGGCTCAATTGGAGCAGTGGTACGAAGAGGAAGCAGAAAGCCTACTGTAATCCGCACCTTTAGGCTTATTTCTCCATATTCTAACTTACGTAAGTTGTTAGAGGAGGGATTCGCTTGCCACAGTGGCTCTGCCATCAGCTAATGAAAGCTTATTACAAAAAAGACCGCCGTCAGATCAAGCTGCTGAATGAGTGCTGGTTCTTTTATCGTAATTCTGCGGAATCGAGTAATGAGATGAAGTTATAGCCTCGGATGATTAAGATCTAGGTCATATTTAAAGCAGCGGATATCGTCTTTTAAAAAGACGGTATCCGCTTTTGTTAAGAAAGGGGACTTATAATCATGATCAGTAGAACAAGACATATACAGCTGTCTCCGGAAAGTGAGACTGAGGAAGAGGATAATTATAATCTCTATGTCATAGTCACATTCCCTGACCGCTCCCGCTGGGCATCGGATTTCTACACCTTCAAGAACATCGAAGCGATCCGACAAGACTACATCCAAAGTGGTGCTTGTCTAAATGGGGCCTACTGGAGTGCACCTAATTATCTAACTGTCGTGGATCATATTGATCGCAAGCGAATTGAAGAAATCGTCGATTTATATATTTCGGAAGGTACATTCGAATACGCCTTTGAATACATAGGACAGGTCACGGAGCGGGATCTGAAGATTATCGATTATCCAGAAGGCTTTTTCAACCCTTTAGAAAAGCTTGAGCACAGATACGTTATGCGGCAGTTCGCTGCAATTGAGTTTATGCTGGAGAATGCTGCACCAGAAACTATAGCAGTAATAAAAAAGATCATCGCAGAGAAACAATAAGACTCCGCCTTAAGAATCAATCCTTATTAAAACTTAGGAAATACATATTTAACCAAAAAGAACAGAAAACCAAAAAATATAATAATGTAAGCAGCATATTTAATAAAGGTAGATGCGACAACGCTGGAATCCGATTTCCGTTGTACCTCCCTATGCTCCACTTCAACACTTCTATCCTTATAGCCCGGTTCCATCAGCAATCTCTCCTTTCGAATGTTCATCTTTGATAGCCTCCATTAACCCGAGGCTTTCAAGATTGAATCAAAATTCTAGATTGGATTAAAAAAAAGACCGGAATTCTCTTCAGCTTTTCGAGCTGAGAAATTCAGGTCTTCTTTCTACTTACCCTTTAACCGAACCCGCCGCAATTCCCTCAACGATACGGTTACTGAGGAACAGGAATGTAATCAGGATAGGCAAAATACTGATCATAAGCGTTGCCCCGATCGCACCCCAATCCGTCGTATATTGACCAATGAAGTTTTGCACCCCCACGGTCAGCGTCTTGTAAGAATCAGAACTAATAAATGTGTTTACAAAAATAAATTCGTTCCAGTTATAGATCATATTAATAATGGCTGTAGTCGCGATCACCGAGCTTGTCATAGGAAGTATAATTCTAAAAAACATTCTGTTCACGGAACAACCATCAATTACTGCAGCCTCTTCCACTTCGCGTGGCAGTGCGTAATAGAAACCCAGCAAAATCATAATCGTTATCGGCATGTTAAAAGCGACATAAGACAAAATAAGTGACAAAGGGTGATCCGTTAAGCCAATCTTATTGAATATACTAAATAACGGAATAAGCGTGGAGTGAACAGGAATCATCATCGCTACCATAAACAATCCCAGTACGAACGAGCTTCCCTTCCATTTCATCCTGGTAACTGCATACGTAACCAAGCTCCCGAAGATAACCGTTAACACCGTAGCCACGATGGTAATCCATACGCTATTGAAGAAATACACGTTGATGTTCCCTACATTCCAGACCTTCGCGTAATTCTCCCAATGAGGATTCATCGGCAACGATAGAGCAGGAAGGTTGAACACTTCCTGATTATTTTTTAATGAGAAAAACAGCAGCCATACAAGCGGAAACAATTGCAGAACAGCAACGGCAATCAACACGATATATAGCAATGAGTAGCCTAATTTACGTGTGATCTCCGCACCTGCGCCGCCTGGCTTTGGCCCGATTTCTAGCCTTCCTGCAGTTCCAGACATCATGAAGCGCCCCTCCTTATGAGTATTGGATCGAATCTTTCGTAGCAGTTAATTTGCGAATGACCCAAGTAATGACGAGACAGATGACGAGCAGGAAGAAACCAATTGCGCTCCCGTAGCCAAAATCATAAGCCCGAAAAGCCTGATGATACATATAAGACGCCATCACTTCACTAGAGCCATTAGGACCTCCATCCGTCATAACAAAGATTAAGTCAAAATACTTCAGAGAACCTACAACGGCCAGAACAATCGTAACTTTAATGACTTCCATTGCGAGTGGAAGCTTTATTTTCCAAGCGATTTGTAAGGCAGAGGCTCCGTCAATCTTTGCTGCCTCTTCCAGAGAGGTCGGGATATTCTTGAGTGCTGCGTAATAGATCAGAATATAGAAACCAGCATATTGCCACAGAATGGGAATAAATAAAGCAAACAAAACTAATGTAGGCTCTGCAAGCCATGCAGGAGGATTAGCAAAACCAATGGATACTAATAAGCTGTTCACAATTCCGTTCGTCGGATGATAAATTCTTAGCCAAAGCTGCGCAATCGCAACGGACGATAGCAGCATCGGAATCAGATATATTTTGCGAAACAAGTTAGCTCCCTTGATCCGGGCGGCTAATACCATAGCAATTGCCAA
This sequence comes from Paenibacillus sp. FSL H7-0943, assembly GCF_037963265.1. Taxonomy (NCBI): domain Bacteria; kingdom Bacillati; phylum Bacillota; class Bacilli; order Caryophanales; family Paenibacillaceae; genus Paenibacillus; species Paenibacillus sp. FSL H7-0943. The sequence continues at coordinate 1,323,941 of NZ_CP150148.1, read as the reverse complement.
ATAAATAATGAGACTTAGGGTAGAAAACAACGCTAACTGCAGAGAATGCCAAGCACTATTCCAGAAGGTTTGGTCTGTTAGCAAAGCTTTATAGTTATCAAATCCGATAAAAGTCAGAGCACCTATGCCATTCCATTTATTCAGTCCATAATAACCCGTTAGAACAATCGGAATATATACAATAGCCAGAATGAGAAGCAAGGCGGGAAATACATATAACGCGATTATTTTTTTGTTAGACATCACTTTATCCAAAGTGTCCGACTCCTTTCCTTCATAAACCGTTTGAGGAAAGGCTTATCCGGCATCACGCTGCCGGATAAGCTAATTGTCCCCTTCGCCTAGTTGTCGAAGCTTTAGTTGCCTTTGGAGATGGCCGCGTCATGCTCCTCGGAATACTTCTCTGGCGTCACCGCTTTGCCAAAAAGAGCCTGGATCATATTCAGATGCGTTTCTGCTGCATTGGCACGCATTTGAACATCTGCGAATAAAGTGATGCTGCTAGCTTTGTTCATTTCGTTAAACAAATCGATGTAGAGCTGTGGTAGATCCAGTGTGGCGGTGTCCACCTTCGTAGCTGGAATAACGCCTGCTCCAGTTACGGATTGCTCTCCCCATTTGGATACGAAATACTCGACGAATAATTTTGCTTCTTCTTTTACCTCAGAATTCTCAGCAACAAATAATCCTACACCTGGTCCACCTACCCAGCTGTTAATGTCTCCCTTCCCGCCTTCCACTGTCGGGAATTTGAAGAAACCAACACTATTACGGAATTCCAGTGGAATTTCTTCATTCGTTGTGAAGTTTGGCAGATCCCATGATCCCATCATGTACATTGCCGCCTTGCCATTTACGAACTCTGATTTTGCCTCTTCATTTGATAAACCGTTGAATCCCTTAACAAATGCATTGCTGTCTACAAGTGATTGGACCTCTGATGCCGCCTTTACTAATCCTTCATCCATAAATGAGCCTGATCCACTGATCGCACCTGCAAGTGCCTGTTGGCCTGCGATCCGATCAGCCAGATACATATACCAAAGCGATCCTGTCCAGCGATCCTTATTGCCGAGAGCAATCGGTGCAATGCCCCCATCAGATAGTGTTTTTACAACTTGCTTAAACTGATCGTAGGTTTGTGGAACCTCAAGATTATACTTTTCAAAAATAGCTTTATTGTAGTAGATAGGTGCGATGTTAAACTCAAGTGGAAGCGCATACGTTTTATCGTTAATAGCATAAGCCTCTGTAGTTCCTGCGACGAACTTGTCTTTTAATTCACCATTCAACAAGTCATCTACAGGTGCGAACAGATTTCCTTCAACGTAAGGCTGCAAAAAGCCAGCGGCCCAAGTTACCCCAACGTCTGGCAATTCGTTAGAAGCAGATAATACCTTCAACTTATTTTTGTATTGCTCGTTGTCCAGAACCTCTTGCTTGATTACAACATTGGGATGCTCTGTTTGATATTCTTTAATGATTTGATTAACAATTTTATTTTGTCCGGCAGAAACACCTTCTGGCCATAAATGCATGAAGTTAACGGTGACTTTGTCGCTTCCCCCATTTGCACTACCTTTAGATTCACCTGCATTGTTATCTTTTTGACCACAACCAGCTGTGACAAGAACGAGGCACATCGTTAAGAACAATATTGTCCATTTTTTATTGCGCACGCTTACAACCCCTTTTCTATTGTTGTCTAGCGGCCTTGTAACCGCTTAACTAGATTGTAGCTTGGATCCCATGATGTCGTAAGGTCATAAGGATTGGGACTAATACCACTATTATTGGATTCTTTCCTCCGTGGTCATGACGTTCTGCCGGTATTGCCCTGGACTAACATTTTCGAGTGCACGAAATACCTTCACAAAATATTTGGCTGTTTGATAGCCTACTTGTTCCGCGATTTCAGCAATAGACAACCGTGTGCTCACCAGTAGTTCTTTGGCTCGTTGTACTCTCCTTCTCGTTACATATTCACTGTAAGTCAGTCCCGTCTGCTCTTTGAAAAGGACGCTGAAATAGCTGGCATTCATGTGTAATTGATCCGCTATATCACGCATGGATATCGATTCGTGAAGATGTTCGTCTAAGTATTGGAGTGCCTCACGCACTTGAGTGCTATACACTTTCTCCTGCTGTACCGTTTCCATAAGCTTGGGATCGATCAGCTTCTCCATTCGTTCGATTCGATAAATATCATCCTTGCGTTTCAATGCTAATTCCACTGCTCGGACCAGCTTCGTTTTGTCGAGTGGCTTCAGTAAATATTCAACTACACCAAACTGCAAGGCTTTCTGTGCATAGTCAAATTCAGGATGGCCGGAGATCACAATAACCACTGGAGGATGAGGCATTTCGTTCAGCTTTTCAACTAATTCTAGCCCTCCAATCTCAGGCATGCGCACATCGGTAATAAGTAGATTAACTTCGTTATTTTGCAGCCATGCCAGTGCCTCAACACCGCTTGCTGCGGTTTCGATGCGATATTGACCGGATGACCAGGCTTCTAATGTTTTACGAACCCCTTCTCTTGTTCTCGGTTCATCATCTACGATGAGTATAGTTTTCACGTGTTTTTCCCCTCTCCAGGTTCATTCGGTATTTCAAAAGAGATGCTAGTTCCATAACCTTCTTCACTTCGTATTTCAAGCCCGTCCGTATTGTCTACGTAACTGAGTTTCAGTCTCCGCTCTATATTAGCAATACCAATCCCAGTCCCTTTGGAAGACCTCATGCTCCCCTTCTCCATGGTGTGATAGATAGACGATATCTTTGCTGCATCCATCCCTGGACCATCGTCAGTTACCGTAACCAATGTATATCCCGGACGACTTGAAGGTCTGACAATTAGCATGACTGTCCCCGGTCCAACCCTTTGCTCTACGCCATGAAGAATCGCATTTTCGACAAGAGGCTGGATTAACAGCTTCGGTAGCGGGACACTTCGGCAAGCTTCATCTGACTCAATCCGCCAGGATAACCTGTCGAGCATACGCATCTCCATAATCTTCAAATATCTTTCGGCATGGTCGAGCTCATCGCCGATAGTCACCCATTCATCATCATCAGTTCGATTGATGACATAACGAAAAAGCCCCGACATATCAACCACAATTTGGGCTAATTCCTCCTCACCTTTTTCATCGAGGGCCCAGTAGAATGCTTCTAATGTATTAAATAAGAAATGCGGATTGATTTGAGCCTGAAGTGCCTTTAATTCTGTGCGACTCTGGACGATCTCCTTCTGATAGACGACTTCAATTAGTTCATTCAGAGAGTGAACCATCTGGTTGTAAGTATTATTGAGCTCATTGATCTCCATAGTGGTAGAAGTGACTGAAATCGGTTTCAAGGTTCCAAATCGCGAACCACGCATCACTTTAATCAAATTCAGTATGGGCCGTGTAATCATCGTGGATAAAATAAAAGTAAAGATGAGAAACAATAAACTGCCAACAACACCAGATACGATGATCGCTGTACGAAGGACAGATATCCCCTCTGTCGTATAGTCAACTGGAGTAAGGATTACTAGCCTCCAACCTGTTGCCTTGGACTGCTTCTGAATTACAATGTAGTCTTCTCCGCCAACCTCAACCTTTTCTCCTCCATGATCCAGTATCTTATTTGCATTGACATTTACGGAAAAATCGGAAGAAATTTGCCGTCCCGCTTCATCAAATAATCTCATTAATTCACGCGTTTCCGCCTGTGAGCTGTCCACCTCATCCGTAAGCTGGAAGTAACTTTTCTCAATTTGAACCATAATATAGCCAGCTTTCGTGAATGAATGATCAATCAGCCTAATATTACGAATCGCAATGACGATATCCGAATTCCGCGGGTCAAGTCCAAACCATACGAGACGTCCTTTGCCCTCGTCCACCCGGCTGATCCATTCTTCGGATACTCGATTGTTCAGGCTGGCGTCATCAACCGAAAGTAATTTCTGATAATCACCTGCATACAGCTCAATGGAACGAATCCCTGTCGCATACGCCTCATATTTACGTACTTCCTGCTGGATGGTTTGACGTTCGGCGAAGCTGATCGGCTTTCCTTCGGCCTCTTGAGCGAGCAATCTCTGAATGGAGGCGTTGGTTGCCACTTGCGCCGTCAACGTATTAATCTGCCGGATCAGTACATCCAATTTGCCCGTTGCCTGAACTGCAGTCTGTTCAATGTGCTTCTCCGCACTATTGCGTAATAGAACCGAAACTTGCCCGTACATAAAAAAACCAACCGTGGCTAGTACGATCACCATGACAAACATAAAACCCAGGAAAATTTGATTACGCAATGTGTTTAACTGTCCAAACCTCGTCAATCTTTACACTCCCTTCCGCCTGATAAACTTGATTCCTCATCAAAAAAGATGACCCTTAAATCTTCAGGAATCATCTGCAGCTCTAGTTATTTGTTAATTCAGCCTTTGGATTATATGATATCAGTGATTAGTTTCTGAGCCCATATCCATATCGCGTTTTAATTTATCCAAATCAACCAAAAAAAACAATATAGAATATATACTCGTGCCTACCAGAGTTGCACAAAAAAAGCCGTACCTCCGCTGACCCGGGTATACCGGAATAGCAGTGTACGGCTTGTATTTTTAAATGTGGAGGTTCTAATTAAAACTACGGTTGGACACCCATGAACCCTGCAATTTACGCAGCATAATAATTTGTCCAGTATGGTAAGAATCGTGTAGGATAAGGCTCATTACCTCTTCTCCTGGCGCATGACCCGAACCGCCCCAATCATACGCGCCTTCTTCCAACGCTTCAATGATTTCTCTAAGAGCAGCATGCACGTCCTTCAGGTCTGCAACGGCTTTCGCCCATGCTTCTTCTCCTTCAGCTGTTACAGTAAGGGTATCATCGTTGCTTTCAGCATCGGGTTGTTTGGGCAACCCTTTTAGCTTTCGCAGCAAACGCACCTTATAATAAGTTAGATGGTTAACCGTTTCCCAGATAGAATTGGCCGCCCCACCCTCTGGCTTCCAGAGAGCCTGTTTGCTATCCACACCTTCCAGCGCATCGCTAAGCGGCGGAGCCCAATCCTCGATATCCATGCAATAATCCCAATTTTGGAGCAAGACCTCACTGATTTTATTTTGCATGTTCAACCTCCTAAAAATTTGTGTAAACATAAACTTCATGGTGTAGCTTCAAAAAGAACTACTTCAAAGCGAACTAATATGTAACTACTTAAACCATAATATAGTGGTTACAAAAGAAATGTAGCATATTTCCAGATTGTATTCAAGTAACTAGCTAAACTTATTTTTAACTGTTACAATGATTTGTAATGAGCGTTGAATCGGAAAGGATGAACAGACCGTGTTGTGGGAGGATTTCATTAACAGCTACTGGCGGGATTGGCGAACAGGAGATAAGAATAAAGATCGGGACAGGCTCGATGAAGAAGAATGGGTTTTTAAATGGCTGAAGGAGTATTCTCTTTTAGAAACACAGATGCCGAACACGATAGAAATGGCGCAGCTTAAAAAGCTTCGCTCACTACTATGGAACTGGGTACAGGCTATTGTGCAAGGAAACTCGGTGTATGGAGAAATGCTTGAACAGCTCAATATCTATTTGGACAAGGGTCCTGTTACACGGCGAATTGTATGGAAAAGCGACGAGCAAGCGGAAATAAAGCTGTTGCCAATCCATAGCGGTTGGGAACAGGTGATGGCGGAGATTGCGGCGTCTTTTGCCGTAGCATTGCTTGAAAAAGAACCCACAAGATTCCGCATCTGCGAGAATCCCGATTGCCTCTGGGTCTATTATGATGATACACGCAACCGCTCCAAGCGGTACTGCGATGACAAAGCTTGTGGCAACCTTATGAAGGTGCGGCGCTTCCGGGCGCGGAAGAAGGCTGAGTCTGAGGGGGAATAGAGTCTATAGGCTAATAGTTTATATTAAAACTCTTATACTTAATGTAAGCTTGTTCCGTGTAGGAAGAATAAACTTGAGGTTATTAGCGCAGTGTGAATTACGTACATTTTTCACTCTCTATGCATCCATTAGAGCCTATGGTTAAGCTGGTAGTGAGGGAGGCGTGATCCAACCCACTGTCAGATCCCCCTCGTGATAGCTTTCAATGATAATTCCTTTATCCATATTTATAATCCATGTATCAAATCCAACAGCAATAACATCATTGAAGTTATTTATAATATTATTTAAATTAGTTTCCACTACCGGAAGATTGATCTCATTCCACACAATAAAATAGTTATCACGCAATAAAATAGATTCTATGTCTTTCAATTCTTCCGGCGTGTTAAAGGATTTCTTTTGATCAATAGATTCCCAGTCAATCCGCGCCCACTGTGTGAAATTAACTATACTCTCCATCATAGATACAATCTCGGACGACTTTTCTAAACTATATATTCTTGTGTTGGGACCTAAAGCTTCGATACACTCACTGTAAAGAGAACCTAGTGGGTTTTCTATTTTCACTCTTTTTTTCAGTTGCTCCATACGTAATAGCCGTGCTTGTTTATCACTCACTTTCTCACAACCTTTAACTCATCCTATTTTTTAGCGAAAAAAACCTGGCCTTCTCTAGATAGTTTTGTGCACGGAGCTTTATGAACTCGTAAAATAACTGCATTTCATACACTTATTCCGCATCCAAAGGGGATCATCAGGACTTTAATTGTATTCTGTACACTTAAAAACTATAAAATGTGCCCATAGAGTAATAAATCACAAAAATAGATGTACGAAATACAGTTATATCCTTTGGCGGGTTATTTGCAGGATTATAGTTGTACAAAATACAGTTAAAAGCTTCTGCACATCGCTCTCCTTGGCTCTTAATCCCCAACAACCCCAATATCCCTCCACCCGATCATGATCTCTTCAGCAATCTCATTCCCAATCTTCACTTCTTTTGTCGCAACAGATTGCCCACCCACTTTGTGGTAGAAATGAATCGCGGGATTTCCTGTTACCACCCAAGTCATGAACGAGCTATAATTTTTCTCCAATAAATTCTGTGCTACGCTTCTTATGAGTTGCCTTCCAAGACCCCTTCCTTGCTGTTCCTTAAGCAAATAGAGTGCATATAGCTCCGCATCATAGAGATCAGAGAGATCTGACCCTCTTCGCGCTCCTCCATTTGCAAAACCAATAATCGTCCCAGCCCCATCTTCAGCCACATACATAACCTCGTCTTTATTGGGGTTTTCAAAATTCCGAATCCAGAGCTTTCTTCTTGCTTCCACGGTGATTTTATCGAGAAACTCGTCCGAAATTAGCCCTCTGTACGTGGTTTTCCAACTCGCAGCGTGGACAACAGCGATCCCGTCTATATCACTAGCTGTTGCTTCTCTAATCTTCAATTTATTTCCCCCTCAGATTTCCGATAAAAGCTTCAGCTAGTCCAAGATTGACAGTACTTGCTTATGAATAGTAACTATTTAAGGATTCTCTAAAGACATTAATGGGCTCTTTATAATCAATAGGTTTATATATAATAGTGTTCAACCACTTATTCCTCTCAAGCAAGCTGCTGAAATCACTTTGAGCTACCGAATTGTATAGTGTTATTTCATTCATTGTTCCAAGTACACTTTTATTATTTGTACGGGATATAGTGATTTCTCCGGCCTCTAATAAATACTGATTTATGAGCTGCTTCTTAAAACCCTCCTGCAATAAATACTCCTTAAGTTCTATTTTGAACTTTTCAACCAATTTATCAGCTTGACCGCTTCTTATTCCATCCAATAATATACATAACCGGCTTGCATCATGTACAAATAAAATATGTTTTTTTCTGAGCTGCATAATATTCACATGCCAACTAAAAAAGGAGGAGATGTCTTCTACTTCTACTGGAGCTACTTTCATATCTTTTAATAATTTCTGAGTATATCTTAGTACTAACATCGCTGACACGCTCCTTTGTCTTCACCCTGCCTATTAGTCTCAATAGTCCTTCTACCTCAATTTACCCTTGCAGTGCCTTTCGCACGCTTAATATATATTTCGCCTGATCAAGTGGGTTCACGCCCCGGCGGGTGCGCTCAGCAGATACGTCTGGTGGACATTCTTCATAGCCGGCAAAAAAAGAAGTAAACGTGCTGCGCCCCTTCGTGTAGGAGCTTAAGCTGACAGGATAATCGAGTGACGTTGCCAGCGGCAGACGTCCTTCGATAATCATCCGTTCGCCTTGCAGCACGGGAGGCTCGAACGTGCCGCGCATCTGCACGAGGTCGTTCATCACCCGGCCGCCATTCTCCTCAGGAACCACGATGCGAACCTGCAGAATCGGCTCCAGAAGCTTAGTGCCTACCCGAGCGAGTCCGTCCATAATTCCCATCGGAGTCGCCACAGCAAAATCCAGCGGATGGGTATGCCATACATGATGCTGTCCCTCGGTCAAGGTCACTTTAAGGTCGGTAACCTCCCAGCCGTGCAAGCCCTGTTGTAGGGCTTCCGGTACACGGCGTGCGGTTTCGCTCTGGTATTGCGGCAGCAGATCGGAACTCCGCACTATCGAATCATAGACTAAACCACTGCCCGGAGGTCCAGGCTCAATCTGAAAGCGTAGAATCGCCCAGCACGGTTTCGGCATCGTATAGGCGATAAAACCTTCCCCTGCACGGGCTGGCGTTTCTTTATAAATGACAGAAGGCTGACCGAAAGTAACCTTCAGCGCATATCGCTCCTCCAGAACACTGTTCAGAATCTCCAGCTGAATCGGTCCCATTACTTTGATATGTAGCTCCCGCTCATCCTGCAGCCACTGCGCATCCAAAAGCGGATCTTCATCCGCCAGCTCCTGCAGCGCCCCGATAACCTTATGGTCATCCATATCTGGTTCCCAGAATACACGCACCGTTAGCAGAGGTACAGCCAGCTTCGCCTCCTCCGGAATGGCCCCCGGATGGCCGAGCACATCTCCGATGCGCACCCCGGAAAGACCATAGATAACAGCAATATCTCCCGCTTCAAGCGCTCCGACATCCTCGGTCCGACCACCTTCGACCTTGCGGATCTGGGTCACTTTTCCCTGAATATCCTGCGTATAATTCATCAGCGTATCGCGGTTACGGATCGTCCCTTCATACAGGCGGACAAACGCCATCCGTCCCATACTTTTATCACGTTGAATATTGTATACGATGCCTGACACCGGACCCTCCACATTCCCACCAGCGCGCGGAAAATACTCAACCATCGCATCCAGCAAGGCAGTAATCCCAAGCCCCTTGGCGGCGACGCCATAAACCATCGGAAAAAAGCGACCTGATGAGGCGGCTGTTTTCATATATTTTTTCCATTCAGCCAAATCAATCGGACTACCTGACATATACTTCTCCAACAGCTCTTCGTCCCGTTCAGCTAAAGCCTCTAATAATTCTGTTCGCTTGTTAGCATCAGCTTCATTCTCCCATAAATCTCTTGCTCCTATGTACTCCTTCTCTTTGCCGATGGGTTGCTGAACTGGAATAATATCACTAGACAAATAATTTCGCGCCTCTGCCAGCACAGCTTCAGGGTCAGCACCTACACGATCCATTTTGTTCACAAAAATAAGTGTGGGGATTCCCAGCTTGCGCAGCGCGTTCCAGATCATCTCGCTTTGGGCCTGCACACCCTCCACGGCTGAAAGAACAAGCACCGCACAATCCATCACCCGCAAAGACCGCTCAACTTCGGACAGAAAATCGACGTGCCCCGGGGTATCGACCAGATTAATCTGCACACCTTTCCAAGCAAAAGAAGCCAATGCCGCCCGTACGGATATCCCCCGCTGCCGCTCCACATCCATAGAATCCGTCAATGCCGTCCCCGTATCTACGCTGCCAAGCGCTCGAATGCGACCGCTTTCATACAAAATATGCTCCGTTGTTGTTGTCTTCCCGGCGTCCACATGGGCAAATATCCCCACATTAATCCGTTCTGCTCCCTGCTGCTGAATCATCTATAGTTCCCCTATCATGAGCTAGATTTATCTAAATTTATCTGAATTTATATTATTTACATCCTTATGTTCCATAGTAATATATCCATCCACGTTGTTCCACCCTCCAGTTCAAATGGTTAGATTCAGCTATGCCGGGTATGTAATTACTAAATAAGAAATCTAACGCCGAGGAGGAAATTCATCATGACAGATAAACGTTTACAGGATAAAGTTGCAGTCGTTACAGGTGCTGGTTCCGGTATTGGAAAAGCTACAGCGATACGGTTTGCCCAACAGGGAGCTAAGGTATATATGCTTGACCGCACTCCCGAGGATTCCTATAAAACTAAACGTGAGATTGAATCTATTGGCGGTACAGCAACAGTAATTGAATGCGATGTCTCCAATCCAGGTCTGGTCGAAGAAAGTATTCGTAAGGTTAGGGAGGCGGCCGAGAAGATTGATATTGTTTTTGCCAATGCTGGCATTAATGGTACTTGGTCTCCCATCGAAACACTAGAAATCGAAGATTGGGACCAGACACTGAATACCAACCTACGCAGCACCTTTGCCACAGTAAAATATGCCATCCCCCATATGAAAGAAAATGGCGGCAGCATCATTATCACCAGCTCCATTAACGGCAACCGAGTATTCTCGAACATTGGCGCTTCCGCTTACTCATCTTCCAAGGCAGGACAAGTTGCTTTTATGAAAATGGCTGCACTAGAGCTGGCGCAATACGGCATCCGTGTAAATGCCATCTGTCCTGGATCAATCGATACACAAATTGGAGATAATACGTATAAAAGCGATGATCTTCAAGAAGTGAAGATTCCTGTGGAATTTCCGGAAGGTAATCATCCGCTGGAAAATGCACCGGGTAAGCCTGAGCAGGTTGCCAATCTGGTATTATTTCTCGCATCGGATGAATCTTTTCATGTGACGGGAACTGAAATTTATGTAGATGGTGCCGAATCGCTACTGCGTGGATAATATTTTACTTGAACCGTTATAATATTTTAAATTCTATGCAACATTTTGGTCTAATCTACCATCTAAGAGTATGGAGGTGACGCAAATGAAAAAACCATTATTCATAAATAACGCTAAAAAAATGACTATAGCCTGCGGCATTTTGGCAGCGAGTGTGTCTTTTGGGGCATCCGCTTTTGCTTTTTCAGATTTGAAAGGTGATCCTGCGGAAGCAAAAATCAACTCTTTGCATAAAGAGGGGATTATAAACGGAGTAGACAAAGATAAGTTTGCTCCTAAATCTAAAGTAAGCTTTGCGCAAGGGATACAATTCATCGTTGGGGGTCTGAATCTGACTCCGCAACCAGCGGCAGGTAGTAGTTCTTCCAAAGCCAGTGATTATTTTGATAAAGTGAACGACAAGGCCTGGTATGCTTCGGCTTTCCTGACTGCCAAGCAAAATGGCCTTTCACTCGACCGGACAGTGGATCCTAATGGAACTATCACCCGTGCTCAGTTCGCGCACTTATTGACGCAAGCGTTGCAAAGTAAAGGTAACTTCCCTGTTACGCTGATGTATGTAGACATTAAGGATGGCGATAAACTCTCTACAGAGGTTATAAATAGTCTCCAGATCCTGCTGAATACACATATTGCCACACTCGATAAGAACGGTAGTTTCCGGCCGAATGATGCTATTACCCGCTCTGAAGCAGCCGCTCTGATCTATGATGCAGCCGCTTTTGCTAAACGTGTAATTGTATCTAATGGCAGTCCCACTACTCCAACCTACGAAACAGAGGTTACGTTGACCAAAGCGGGTGAAGGCGTAAATAAAGCCACCCTTACCGTTAATAATCTACCTAACCCCGGGTATGGGCTGGTGATTGAGCGAATCGAATTTGGTAAAGACAATACAGCTGTGATTTACTTTAACGTGACTGCTCCTGAACCAGGGAAAATGTACGCGCAGGTGATCACAAAAGCATCTGTTGCCACTTATCTGCCAGATGGATACAAAGCTATCGCTCAACCTGTAACTGGCTCCGCCTCTTATTCGTCTAGCGCGGCACAATAATATAAATTGAACTTGAGGGTTTTAGAGTTAAGGGTCAGTCGCAGCCGCGGTGAATATTTGGACTTCCAGCTACCGTTTATGACGGCTGAGATACGGAGACGCTTATGCTTACGAAGATGGCTTTCCTATGGAAAGCTATAGGAGGGCATTATCGCTCTTACAGTTCTAAAGTTCCCCTTCGCCTATCTTCCCTTTCCTCAGGTATCTAAGTTCATTTTTATAAGCAAATAAGGGATGCCTCAAAAGCCATCATATGGCTGCTGAAGCATCCCTTATTTGTTGTTTGTTGTTCCTTCCCCTTTATCCCAACTCCAAACTCCGAATGATAAGGTAACGGATGCAGCCGCTATCGGACTACATATTTGCTATTGTCTTAAAAAGTATCCAATATGGGCCTATTTCTAACGAATAGCTGCACTGGACCCGAACTGTGCTCCAATCGCAATAAATTTACAAATAACGTCGCTGTGTCCGCAAACTAACTCAGGCTCAGGAATGCTGATTACTTGGCAGTAATGATTATCAAACTACGAGCGATTAGATCATTTTTGTGTGCATAAAGCTACTTGACGGGGATGAACATCAAACTTCGCGAGATTAGATCATATTTGCACGGACGCAGCTGCTATCGGACCCAGATGACCTTATTCGCAGAAAAATGCCAATTTCACGATACTATCGGACTCCACCGTCGCTATTGGCACAAAAAGCACCATAGATATGCCTTTTTCTAATGAATAGCTGCACTGGAGTCCGAAACTATGCCCTAATCGCTAAAAACACGCGAATAGCGTCATCTGGGTCCGTAATACTCAGCGTATATCAATGGATATGAAAATCCGCTGAAGCAGGTAGCCAAAAACAAAATACAAGTCAGCGATGCTCCAATGTTTGCGGTATGCGAACGTAGCAGATGGGTGTGTAGCAGTTAGGTATGCAGTAACTAGGTGTTCAGTAACTAGGTGTGCAGCAGTTAGGTGTGCAGCAACTAGGTGTGCAACAGATGGATTTGCAGCGGATGGGGTTGCAGTAGCTATCGGACCCAGATGACCTTATTCGCAGTATAATCGCACATTTGGACTACTAAAGGACTCCATCGTCGCTATTGGCACAATAAGCACCATAAATGTGCCTTTTTGTAATGAATAGCTGCACTGGAGTCCGAAACTGTGCTCCAATCGCTAAAAACACGCGAATAGCGTCATTTGGGTCCGTAAGGATCAGCGTATACCAACGGACGTGAATAATAAGTTGAAGCAGGCAAACAGCGTCCATAATAGCGCCATCTGAGTCCGTAAGCTAAGGCGTCCATAATAGCATCATCTGGGTCCGTAAGCTAAGGCGGCCATAATAGCGTCATCTGAGTCCGTAAGCTAAGGCGGCCATAATAGCGTCATCTGAGTCCGTAAGCTAAGGCGTCCATTGATCATGAATAATGCCGACTAATGCATGGTCTTCTCCGATCTTTTCGAAGACTAGGCGCAGGCTGCGCCAATCCATACCCTCGACAGAAGGATCGATACCAGCAATATGATATTCAACGAAATCATACTGCTCCTTAGGATACACTTCGTTTAAGTTATTGATCGTCGTCCCTTGCCCAAGCCCCTTGTTCACAGCAATTTCGGCCTTCTGAATGAAGTCCGCATCATAAACAAACCGCTTGTAGTAATCTGCGAATGTCAGCTCGATTAAATCACCGGAGCCAGCAAATGTTCGCCAGACTCTTTTGGTAGAGTCATTCATTAATCCTTCTACTTCCTCCCGGGTGAATACAAGATCATTTTTTGTATCCACGTATGCATATGGAGAGAAACGTAGCCCTTTATCCCGATGTACCCATGCCGCTAATTGCTTCATATCCTTGTTTTTAATTGACCTTATAACCGTCGTCGCTGCTTCCTCAACTAATGGCGGCAATCCCTCTAGATCCTGCGGCTGCCCCGTACTTGATGTCTCAGTCTCCTGTGGTGATTCCGTAGTAGCCGCTGACTGTGCAGTTGATGTCTGCTCTGGCGTCTGCTTTTCCGTCTGCTCTGGTGCCTGCTCGGGTATCGGCTTTTGCGTCTGCACTGGTGTCTGCTCTTGTGTCTGCTCTGGCGTCTGCTTCGGCTCCGTCCCTGCTTCTGGCGTTCCGCTACATGCTGTAAGCCATAACATTGCTGCTATCAGCGCCAGCCCACCGATTTTTTTTGCGAAGTACATAAGATCCCTCCTTAGCTTCGATCCTTCACTCTTTAGACTGATTTGAACAAATGAAGGTTGCAAGCTTATACTAAAACTATCAATCATACAACTCTTATGAGAGGGCGGGGTTATCATTCATTTAACAGAAAAACTTAAAAGCCTTCCCCTAACTCCCGGCGTTTATCTCATGAAGGATAATCTCGGTCATATTATATATGTTGGCAAGGCAAAACAGTTAAAACGGAGAGTCCAATCTTATTTTCAAAACTCAAAATCTCATTCCCCAAAGGTTAAGCAGCTTGTAAGAAATATTAAAGATCTGGAAATCATCCTTACGGATACCGAATTCGAAGCCTTTATGCTGGAATGCAAATTAATTAAAGAGATCAAACCCATGTACAATAAAAAAATGAAAAATCCGCAGGCTTATACCTATATCGTAATAGGAGCGAATGAAAAAATACGTTCGTTAGAGATTACGTATGATCCTGCGGTCAAAGAAGGCACTCAGGTTTTGGGTCCCTATACAAGCAGAAGCACGGTTGAACGGGCAGTACAAGGCATTAAAGAAAGCTCAAAAATCCTTTGCAGCAACCCTAGCTTTAAAAATTCCCTATGCCTAAACCATTCGCTTGGCCTATGCATAGGGATGTGTGCAGGCGGAGATGCCGCTGTTCAATATAATAAAATTATTGATCGGGTCATTGGCTTACTAAACGGCTCAGATTCCAGCATCCTCGAGGAAATGGAGCAGCGGATGGCAGTGGCCGCGGAGCACTATGACTTCGAAACCGCCGCCAAATACAGGGATTATATTGGAGCTGTCAGCTTCCTGATTCACAAAGAGAAGGTCATCGAATTCGCTCAAGAGAATCAGAATATTGCAGTTCTTGAGGTCATGAATGAACAGACGCTTAAACTCATTCTGCTCAAGGGCAACCGTATCCTGTCCCATACCAAGCTACAATATGATCAACCGGATATCACCCACCTGCAAGCGGCAATAAAGTCAGCGATTATGACCACTTTTCACAGTGAACCCAATCAGACCCCGGCAGCGATCGGCCGCCATGAAATTGACGAAGCACAAATAATATACAGCTATTTAAAAAGCAGCTCCTGCAGCTATATCATCATTCAAGAGGATTGGCTTGCAGCTGAGCAACGTTCCAATATGGAGGCTTCGGTAAATGAGCTGTTGCAGATTTTTTTAAATGCGCTTCCCTCTCATTCCTATAATTAAAAGGTACGGGTTGTAACTGCGGTAAATGTTTGGACTTCCGGCTGATTATAGTAAACGGCGGCCTGCCTTTGCAGGCTGCATTTTTCGGTTTTGCTTCTTCAACAATCTTTTATAGCGTTTTTGAGTGTAAAGCACCTCACCCGCCTCCATTACCGTTTCCTTCGCCTCATTAACAACCAGCTTAGTTTCCTCCACACATTCCTTCATACGATTGATCTCCGATTTGAATCCCTCAGATCTGTCCTTCGCCTGCTCCAACGTGATCTGAATGTTTCCCTTCATCTCATCTATAGGTTCTTTCAACCCCTCTACTGATTGCTTAACTCCGTCAAGGGATTGCTTCAGGCCATTCACACTATTTTTTAATTCTTTCAATGGATTTCCCACATCTATCTCCTCCTAGTAATAAGCCATTAGTTCAACTGTTACTCTAAACTTACCCAAAGAGTGCACGTCCTTCACTCCTATAATGACAAAAAGGGTTCCAGCTGAAAATAATCAACAAGAAGCCAGTCCCCAATAATGGAGACTGGCTTCTTGTTGTCGTTCTTTGAGGATCACTTCGATCTGTCTACTTTACGCTTCCCGCCTCAACACGCGGCGGACGCATCGTCAAGCTGACCCGGCCCTTCTTCAGGTCAACCCCCATCACCCAGACGGTGACATTGTCTCCTACGGAGACAACGTCCATCGGGTGCTTCACAAAGCTGCCGCTGAGCTGGGAAATATGCACCAGCCCATCGTTTTTGATGCCGATATCGACAAATGCGCCGAAATCGATAACGTTGCGGACGGTTCCCTGCATTTCCATGCCAGGAACCAGGTCCTCGATCTTCAGCACATCGGTGCGGAAGATCGGCAACGGCAGCTCCTCGCGCGGATCGCGGCCCGGACGCTGCAAGCTCTCCAGGATGTCGCGCAGCGTAGGCACGCCGACATCCAGCTTCACAGCCAGCTCCTCGGCATTTTGCACCTCAAGCTGTGAGGCCACTTCTTTGCTGCCAAGCTTATTCACATCGAGGCTTAGCTCACGGAACAAACGATCCACCACCGGATAGGACTCGGGGTGAATAGGCGTGCGGTCCAAGGTGTTGTCTCCACCCGGAATCCGGAGAAAGCCGATACATTGCTCATAGGACTTGGCACCTAGACGAGGTACCTTTTGCAGCTGCTTCCGAGTCGTGAACTTGCCGTTCTCTTCCCGGAATTTAACGATATTCTTAGCAATTGTTCCATTAACCCCTGCTACATAAGAGAGCAAGGCAGGAGATGCCGTGTTCACATCCACGCCAACATGGTTTACCGCTGATTCCACGACGGCTTTAAGACTCTCCTCCAGATGCTTTTGGGAGACGTCATGCTGGTACTGTCCCACACCAATAGCTTTCGGATCGATTTTCACCAGCTCCGCCAGCGGGTCTTGCACACGACGGGCGATAGAAGCCGCGCTGCGCTCCGCTACATCCAGATCCGGGAATTCCTCCTGCGCCAGCTTGGAAGCCGAATAGACACTCGCTCCCGCTTCATTAACGATCAGGTACGCCAGCTCTGGATTGCCAATCTCGGCAATCACTTCTGCTGTAAACTGCTCCGTTTCACGCGAGCCTGTACCATTGCCGATTACGATGAGCTGAATGCCGTACTTAGCAATCAACTCTTTGAACTTAGCAGCAGCTTCGAGCTTCTTGTTGTTCGGCGGCGTCGGATAGGTCACAGCTACCTCTAGCAGCTTACCTGTATCGTCTACAACAGCCAGCTTACAGCCAGTACGGTATGCAGGGTCAACACCCAGCACACAACGTCCCTTTACTGGCGGTTGCAGCAGCAGGCTACGTAGATTGCCAGAGAAGATCGAAATCGCCTGGTTCTCCCCACGTTCGGTCATCTCTCCACGAACTTCACGTTCTACAGAAGGAGCAATCAAACGTTTGTAGGCATCCTCAGTCACTGCTTCCAGCAGTTCCTTCACCGGGGATGGCCCTTTAATAATTTTCCGTGCAATATAGGCATGAATTTTATCAGTCACGACCTCAATGCCTACCTTCAATATATTTTCACGCTCACCACGGTTAATTGCTAAGATGCGGTGAGGTGGCATTTTGTGTACAGGTTCACGGTAACTATAGTAATTTTCGTATACAGATTCTTGTTCTGCATCCTTTGCTTCAGACACAAGAATACCTTGACTTGCTGTATACTGGCGAACCCAAGAGCGGATCGCAGGATCATCTGCTATGTTCTCGGCAATGATGTCCAGTGCGCCTTGCAGCGCTTGTTCTGCGCTCTCTACTCCCTTTTCCACATCAATATATTTCGATGCTTCAGTCTGTGGATCCCCTTGTCTTTGCTGCTCCAAGATCCAGTTAGCAAGCGGCTCAAGTCCTTTTTCCTTCGCAACACTAGCCCGCGTCTTACGCTTTTGCTTGAAGGGACGATACAAGTCCTCTACTTCCTGAAGCTTGACCGCATTGATAATTTGCTCATGAAGCTCTTTGGTCAGCTTACCCTGCTCTTCAATATTGCGTATAACGTCTTTTTTACGTTCGCCTAGATTGCGAAGATAACCCAGCCGTTCTTCAATATCACGAAGCGCATTCTCGTCCAGCTCACCCGTCATTTCCTTCCGATATCTGGCGATGAACGGAATGGTATTTCCCTCATCCAGCAGTCCTACCGTAGTGCGTACCTGTTTCAGACTAATGTTCAATTCCTTGGCAATCGCTACGGTTATCAATTCCTGCTCCCGCTGTACGTTTGCCTCATCCGTAATGACTTCCGTATTGCTGTTATCTACCGCCATTAGTATCCCTCTTCCCGTACACAATCTGCTTATACATATCTTGATCTCATAATTAAAATAGTATCACAGATTCGGCTCTGCACAAAAGACCAGCCCGAATAGCGCGCTTTGTACTGAACCGCTGTGCGATAAAGCGAGGCATGGTAGAGTGGTCAGAGCCCGGATTCGGCGATTACGCCCGCTGTCCCATTCCCCGTTTTCCGGAACTCAGTGACAATACAAAACACAAAGCCAGAACGAGCGCGGCTGCCCCATATGGGAAGTTAATACTAAGATCAAACAAATACCCTGCGACGATAGGCCCAGCAATATTTCCGAGACTTGTATAAGCTGAGTTCATTCCCGCTACGAAACCTTGCTGCGATTCTCCGGCCATCTTGGAAAGCTGTGTGCCTACTGCTGGACGCAGAATATCCATTGCAAAGAACACAATAAAGGTAACCGTAATAATCGCCCAAAAGCCGCTTACAAACAAGGTCAGCAGAATAAACAATGATGAGACTATAAGACAAGTGGAGATCACCTTGTTCTCCCCGAATTTATTCAAGATCCAGCCAAACGCGGACACCTGCACCACCGCACCTGCAATAGAACCAAAGGTAATTACAAAAGCGATATCCTTAGGCGTAAAGCCAAATTTATGGTCCACGAACAATCCGAACACCGTTTCATAATTAGCCAGCCCAAAAGCCATGACAAATACAATAATTAAGCCGAAAAAATACGGTTCGCGATAAGAACGCATCAGCTGCGTCAAGAAGCTTTCCTGATTATTTTTTGATAACGTCGCTTCCTTACGTTTCTCTTCAGACAGAGACTCAGGCAAGATTAAAACTGTAATTAGAGCTGCAACTCCAGCTGCACCAGCCGCACAGAAAAAGGGTACCCGCATTCCAAGCTCAGCAAGATAACCGCCAATCCCAGGACCAATAATAAAGCCGGTGGTAATGGCTGCATTAATTAGCCCCATTCCTTTAGCTCTCTCTTCAAAAGAAGTCGTGTCCGCTACATAAGCCATAACTGCCGGCATAATTAGAGCAGCTCCTGCACCACCAAGCAATCTCGAAACGAACAAGAGCCAGGGTACATTGGCCAGACCAAAAATCAGCTCCGATATCGCAAACACGATCAAACCTGCTACAATCACCTTTTTTCTACCGATTCTGTCGGATAATCTGCCGGCAAATGGCGATATTAATAATTGGGCAAGCGAGAAGGAGGCGACCAAGAGCCCGACAGTACTTCCGCTGATCCCAAGCTCATTCATGTAGGTTGGCATTATTGGGACTACTAGCCCAATTCCAGTAAAAGCCAGAAAAATATTAAGCATAACAAGCAGCATAGCGCCTCTGTTTCTAAGTAACAATGACATTGTATTAACCCTCCGTGTGTTTAAAGCCAAATCTTCGAATATTATGCATGTTAAGACCGACCATCCGGTCTAAATAATAGTAAAAAAATAACCCTTCCTATTCCGGTGCCTTTGAGAAGCTTCAGCCTTCATGTTCCTGAATGTAAAGCTTCTTTTCATGCCCCTCGTTATCTTACCCCGTACGGATCCCTTGTAATAATAAATTTACTGCTTCCCGGTAATATTTTTTTATATCCTCCTGGGTCTTCTCATGAATCGAGAATTCAGAAACTCTTCCAATCCCTTCAAGCATGCCACTCACGATGATTACATAGTTCTCTAAGTCGCCTTTTACCAAATATCCCGTTTCAATACCTTCCTTCAAAAGATCACGACAAGCATGTGAGGCTGCTTCATAAAGAAGTGAAAGCCGCTTGCTAATCTCTTCCGGGTGGCATCTGCTTCTGGAGAATTCCTCGAGCGCATGAATCAATGGATTCTGAAAATCATTTGCGTAGTGTTCGGCTAACGCATAAAATCGTTCTTCGATCCCTACAATTTCCTGTTTCTTATCATCCCACGCTTGCAGCCATTCTAACGTATCCACTTCCACTACAAATAGAAAAAGCTCATCCTTGCTCGGAAAATGGTGATACAGACTGCCTTTACTGACATTCGAGGCTACACAAACTTCATTCATAGTTACGGCAGCATAACCCTTCTGTACAAACAGCTGCGTGGCCTTGCGCACAATTCTTTTTTTAGTTTCTTCTCCGTCTGAGCGTCCTTTGATTCTAAGCACCTCCTAAACCGACCGTACGGTCTAATAATATCAGATCATTTTCAAAAAGTGAAGACCTAACGATTCTTTATTTACTATACGCAAAAACGCATATTAAAAGACGCCCGGATTCGTACCCGAGCGCCAATCTCATGAGTTATCTATAACCTAGGGTGATTAAAAATCAATCAGACCAAGGCTGATTTGCAGCGATTCATCCACCTTTTTCATCGTTTCATCATCAAGGTGGGTGATCTTGTCAGTTAAGCGTTGTTTGTCAATCGTCCTAACCTGTTCCAGCAAAATAACAGAATCTCTGTCAAAGCCATGAGCAGCTGCGTCAATTTCCACATGTGTAGGTAACTTAGCCTTCTGGATTTGGGCTGTGATTGCAGCCACAATTACCGTCGGGCTAAAGCGATTGCCAATATCGTTCTGGATGACCAGAACTGGCCTTACTCCGCCTTGTTCAGAACCTACAACCGGCGAAAGATCAGCAAAAAAAACATCGCCACGTTTAACGATCAATGTCTACACCCCGCTTACTAAGCGGCCAAGAGTGCTGTCTGCATCTTCCTCCGCGAGGAAAGCCTCGCATGCCATGGTCAAGTTGATCTTAGCCATTTCCATGTAGCCGCGCTGCATGGACTCCCGGATGGAACGTTTCCTCCGTTCGCTCAAGTACAGCTTCATGGCCTGCCTAATCAATTCACTCCGGTTGGAATTCTCCAATTGAACAATTCCGTCCACTTCCTGCAAGAGATGATCGGGCAAGCTGATCATGATTCTTTTGGTGTTCTGCAAATTAGCCACCTTCTCTTCCACCCCCACAAACCTTCTGCCCTTGTGTTCCAGTGTTACAATATACAAGGAATTTTATACAAGGAATATATGCCGCCAGTATATCAAGTATGCTGCATCCCATTATAAACTAGAAATGGTGGTTCGTATAGGCTTTTAGTCACATCTCCTAATACGATACAATTCCTTCTATTTTCTCCCTTGTATAACATCACTGTCAAGAACTTTCAGTTTGTGAGCAGAGCATTTACTAATTTAGGAAGTGTGCCTTCACTTATATAAACGCGGGGCACCCGATGAGCCAACATGCAGATAACCTCGTAGTGAATTGTTCCAAGCTGGAGAGCCAACTCGTCTGCCGTGATCATCACGTCAGCTTGACGGCCGATGAGAACAACTTCTTCGCCTGCTTTAATTTGTTCCGCTTCTGCAGCGAAAGATTTGAGTGATACCATACACTGATCCATGCAGATTGTTCCGACGACAGGAACGCGGCGTCCACGTATTAGCACCTCCGCTTTGCCAGTTAGCATGCGGGAATATCCATCTGCGTACCCCACAGGTAGCGTTGCAATAATCTCCTCGCTCTCTGTGATGTACCTAGTGCCGTAACTGACGCCCCAATCGGCAGGCAGGCTTTTGACATATACAACCTGCGTCTTCAGCGTCAATACCGGACGTAGTTCTACCAGTTGACGGTTCACCTCTGTGGAGGGATAAAATCCGTACAAGCTGATGCCTACACGCACCATGTTGCTGGATAAATAAGGTGAATCAATGGCCGTAGCGCTATTGCCCGTATGTATGATCGGGATCTGAATGTTCTGCTCCCGCAGCGTTTCCGCCACGCTCATGAACCGTCGATGCTGTTCCAGTGTATAGCTTTTGTCTTGTTCGTCTGCCTTGGCAAAATGGGTAAACATACCCTCCAGCTCCGCCTGCGCAACAGACTGCACTTCAGAGATAAATGCAGGTGCGTCAGCTGGTAAAAGACCCAGTCGTCCCATCCCGCTATCAATCTTGATATGCACCTTCAGCCGATGTTCCGGATCTATAGGAAGCTGTCTTATAGCCTCCAGTACCTCCGGTGTGAACAGTGTTACAGTTACATGGTTCTCCCAGGCAACGGCTATTCCTTCTGGGGAAGTGTAGCCAAGCACCAGTATAGGAATCAGTATTCCCGCCTGACGCAGCTCCAATGCTTCATCCAAAAAAGCCACACTAACATAATCTGCTCCGAGTCTTTCCAGCTCCCGTGTCACTTCCACTGCTCCATGGCCGTACGCATTTCCTTTGACGCATCCCATAAACTTTGTCTCTGCCGGCAAGTAGCGGCGAAAGGCTTCGTAATTGGCACGCAAATCATCCAGATTAATTTCGGCTACTGTCGGTCGATAGCTTGCTTGCACTTCAAGTCACCTTCTTACGTTGTAGTAAAACGTCATTGCTGCATTGCATTAATCATTGTCTTAGTACCAATGGTAATGCTACAGAAGGTGGCTGTCAATGTGTGCTGGAGCCCCGGCAAATAAAGAAAAGCGGATACTACGTTGTAGAGGAAAGAATCCCACAAAACGCAGTATCCGCCTACTTTTTATTATTTACCCGATTGTGCCTCCATAGAAGCGGCAATTTGCATCATTTCATTAGCAGGAAGATTGGCACTTGTAATTCGGTACTCTACTCCCTCAGACATCCAAGTCAATGTCTGCTGCTCATCCCCACTCAGAACTCCCCATGTAAAACCAAGGTCTTTCAGGGTTCCAGGCGCCAGTGCTACCGCACGGTCCAGTGGACGGGATTCCATAATAGTGTACTGATAAATCCCATCATATCGGATGAGAACAGCATGGTCTTTGTTCCCCTCCAATTTATGCGAGTCCTTAAACTCTACACCAGCTGGAATATAATCAGGTTCAATGATCCCAAAGTCTCCAAGCTCTGCAGCCACTGGTTGCTCAGCCGGTTCTTGGCCTTCAGGAGCTGTAATTGGATTACCATTCTCATCAACCTCAGCTACTGTGCTCTCTGCGGACTTACCCGAGGCCATGTTCTTTTCCATATCAAAAGAATCCTTGGTGAAATCCGTATCGAATTTGAAGGTGTCAAACTTCACGTTTACAACTACCTTCGCTTCAGAATCCGAGACTTGAACCTGTTTAGGTTCATAAGTCTTTTTATCAAGCCAAATCTTTTGCCGTACAAGGGCATTGCTTTGATAATTCGCGGCTACCTCGAACACATAGTTATCCCCATCTTCCACAAATTGGCGATTATTATCCGAAACTATGCCACGAACCAACGTCTGATACAGATAGACCTGCCCTTGATCATCCGGCCAATCGCTTTGGAAGCGGAAGCTCTTATTCATACTTGGTGTGAGTACGAATACTCCCTCATCATTACGAAGTACGATCTGCGTAATATCCTTCTGAACATTTGCCAAGCTGATCCGGTAGTAGGAAGGATTCTTGTACCATACCTCTACCTTATACTCCTGCGGCTGTTCCCCGGTATACAGGGTCATTGTGCCAGAACCTTGGTACGTTCCCTGCTTACTTTCCAACTTGTCAGCCACATTGTTCAAATCCTTGACTACGGAAGCGGCATCCTTCTTCCCGCACCCCGTCATCACCAGGGCCACGCTCATAATGATCGCGAGTACCCATGTTATCCGGCGCATGACATCATCCCCTTAACCTGTTTTGAATGCATTGATTAGTACATGTCTATGAGGGACTTGGCCGCAATATGCAGACGGGCATGACAAGCGTGCAGCATTGATTTATTTTATGGGCTCCAACAAGCCAAAAAGCCCGCGCACAGCGCTGGCTCTATACTTCATCAGAAGTTGCAATATCATTATGTAGGGTGTTTTAACCATTCTCTTCAATTCTCGTTATCACTATGTACTGCTTTATTGTACTGATTAATTAATTCATCTAATCTCATGGACTGTCTGATCACATTTGGATGCGAAAGCCCTCCATGTTGCCTCTCCATCAAATAAAGTTTGTTTCTAGCACCCTCTATTCTCTTTTGGATAATTTCCTGATCATTCATTAACACTACCTCCCTAATGAAATATTCTAGAGGTATATGTCAAATTCTTAATTTTACATTGAAGTGCATTACTAGAATTCAAAAAAAGCGATTCCAGATTTAATCAGGGAACTCTCTTGATTGATATCTTCTATGAAACTATCACTACTAAGCACTGTCAATAACAAAGCAATTTTTCTTTTCATTGATTCTAAGCAGATTCTGGTACTCTTTCTGCGTTTCTAAAGATGCAATATGCCGAAGCTGCTCAAACATTCCGACACACTTAATTATACATGATTCGTTATTAATCCTTACAGAATTCTCTAAACTATCCATTATATATTTTATACTAAGCTCATATTTTCCTCTTCTTATATAATACAATGCTATTTCAGCCATAAAAAAAGTGTATCTGTCTTCGATAATTTGTCGATTATAACATTTAAGATTTCTCTGCTGATCTCTAAAATCTGATATTTCTGGCTCAAACCGCTGAAGAATATCATCCACATTAAAATCATAGTGATTGGCTGCCTGAAGGATTTTGAACAGGCCTGGAAGAAATTCTTCTTTTCTATCTTCAATATAGGTTACATATTCCGGAAGCATTGCTGCATCACCTTTTAAAATTTTCAGCAAAAAAATATTAGCCTGCGCCCAACCCATACATTGATTCATAAGTTGCAAAGCTTCCTCCGTATCCTCACGAATCCAGCTCATGTCCATGTAAAGGTTGATATAATGCAATGCTCTATCATAATCTCCAAGCTCTCTGTAAACTACTGAACGTAACACATAAGAATATAAAATATATGAAAATAAGGGCATTGCAGGTTCCTTTTGTACCCCGTTTTTTCTGGCTCGCTCATTATTATAATTATATTGAATGGATGCTTTTTTGCCCAATTCCTTAGTCATTACCATTACCTTATCCCAATGCCTCAAAGCGCTATATGTATTCGCCAGAACCTTCAGTGCGTCAAGCTGATCAACTTCATCAAGCCGATTTACAAAGCCCTCAAACTGCACCGCTGCCCGCAAATTCACATCCTGATCGCCCCCTAGAGCAATCGTAAACAATCTGTATTGGCAAAAAGCCAGCCGCTCTGAATGCTGATACTTCTCACTCTCCGCCACACTCCGGTATAACAACGCTGCAGCTTCATATTTCCCTTGTGCAAAGAAATCTTCTGCTGTATCAAACAACGGGTGTGTATAAGATAGGCTGTCCATCATGATTCCAATCACCCGGCTTATACATTCCAGCTTATCTAGTTCAGCACAGCGATATAGAAAAGGTCGAAGACGTCTCCAATTGGGATTGGAATGTATAAAACACTCCTCCACATACATATCGTAAAAGCAGCCTTCCTCTAATCCCATACCTTTTGTAATCCGATCTAATTGCTGCATGGCTATAGGACGATTCCCATTCATAATGTTGCTAATCGTGCCTGAATTCACTTTAGATACCTCTGCGAATTGATTAATTGTTATTCCATTCTTCTTGAGGTAGTCCGCCAGTTCTGCACGAATGGTCATCTGCTTCATGATCAAAGCCACCTTTCGCCATCATGATTCATATATAGATCAATAGTATTTAAATAATAATATGTCTAATTATTCCAGTGGTCAAATACTTTTTTTGACTCAATTGATTATACATTTATTCAATTAGTGATGTATAAAATACAAATTAGCCGAATGTAAAAAACCACCAGAACACAAGGTGTATTAGACCTTTTCTGGTGGCTTTTCTAATGCTACTTCTATCCATCGTTATTCAATACATGCATTTAAATTCAACTAAGAACTAGGTTTAATCATCATGTCCAGCTTATTTATATAAGGGCCGAGCGCTTCAATTAACTTCTCTTGGTTTTGTATCTCCTCTTTCGAAAGCCGATCCATATGAACACTTCCATCTGCATCAAATACCTTGGCATCATAGCTTTGCAACTCATTTATTAATTGTTCGATCTCCGCAAACTCTTCTTTAGTAAGCCTCTGTTCTGCTTTTTCCAGCAAGCCATCCCAGAAAGTATCACGATCAACGACAGCCGACTTTGCCTTAGGGATTTCCGTTTCATTCATTTTCTCAAAATAAGGTTTAAGCTCAACCTGTAAATCGTTATATGCCTTTTGATCCTTCGCACTTAACTGTTCCAGGTGAAAGACTCCTTCAGCATCGGCCATTTGCAGATTGTAAGCTCCCAATTCCTCTAGTAATGACATCAATTTTGTGAATTCCTCTTCGTTAAAACTTTGCTTCGCGCTCTGCAGTTTGGCTTCAAGCCTGTCATATTGTTGCTGGGTTACTCCAATCGTAGCAGCAGTTGCTTGTGAGCCATACAGGGTATCCGCCAAATAATTATATCCGGCATATGCTCCAGTAGGAATTAATAATGCAGCCGCCAAAATGCTTGCTACAAGCCATTTTTTCATTCGTCTTCCCCCTAACCTAGTCTCGGTCTGATTTAGTATTTGCTCCTTCAGTTCCGGTGGGGCACTTAGATTTCTCGCCTCTTCCTGCAGAACTGTCCGTAACTCTTCATTGAAATTCATGCAGGTCCTCCACCTTTCCCTTAAAAAGAGTATGATTTTCTGGCTTCTGACGAAGCTTATGCAGTGCAGCATGAATACGGGATTTCACCGTACCCAGAGGGATACCCAGTATCGCGGCACTTTCTTCCTGTGAATATTCATTTAAATAGTGCAGAATAATCACCTGCTTCAGCTTAAATGGAAGACGATCAACACTTGCTAGTAGACGGTGGTTAGCTAACCTGTCCACAACATCACTAGTGAAATCAGGTTCCATCCTTAGATCAGTCTGCTCTACTTTTTTGACCATTCGGAGATGCGTCCATCTCTTTCTTCGATAGGCATGAATTTGCCGCATAACCAGCCCCATAAGCCAAGGCCTAAAAGGACGATTGACGTCAAATTGCTCAAGCGACCGGTGCACCTGAATATAAATCTCCTGAACAACATCATCCACATCGGAGGTTTCGCGAACGAGAAAATGAACGGTCTGATACACATCCCGAATCGTTGCTTCATATAGTTCACTGTACGCTTCACGGCTGCCGGCTAGCGTAAGCGCAATGAGCTGAGAATATTCATTTGGATGTTTCATCCCTCTCAATCCCTCCTTCGGTCTTACACTATGTATTGGTAAATAGAGAATAAATCGTTCGATTTATTTTAAAAAACAACCAGGCAGCGATTTTCCGGTTATTGGAGAATCGCTGCCTGGTGTTTTTACTCTGCAGCGGCTTATTGGAGTAGATGAAGTCGGCGGAAGCTGGTCTTCAGCTTTGCTTGAGCAGATTATGCGCAGGTGGAAGCTGGTCTTCAGCTTTGTACGCCGGCTTTGGCCGGACCCTGCCGAAATCTATGGGATAACTGCATTCTGTACACTTATTCCGTATGCAAAAGGGTTTACTCTGATTTTAAGTGTATTCTATACAACTAAAAAGCAGAGAAATCTCCTATAGTGGTGTAAATCGTGAAAATAAGTGTACGAAATACAATTATATCCATCGAAGCGTTGTTTCGCAGAAATATAGTTGTACGAAGTACAGCTATATTCTCCCAATCGTTGTTTGCATGTGCCCTCAATAAAGCGAAAAAGGGGAGATCCATATGGATCATCCCCTTACCCGTATATACTCGAATAGTAACCGCCTATCTTTCTAAAAAATCAGTCAGCGGATAGACTCAGCAACTTTGATCAAATCATTCTTGTCCAAGCTAGCTGATGTTACACCGTATAACACTCCATTGGCTTCCCAGTCCAACCCTTTTCCATTAACCAATACAGCATCAACTCCGTTAATCTTCACTTTTTCGATGGTGCCATCCGTCGACATCTCATAAGCCGTTTCGGAATCAGCGTGCCGCTGCTGCATCGAGATGATCTCATCGGTAGCTTCATTAACAAAATATAAATTAATATATTTGCTATTGATCACATCACCATTGCTATCCTTATAAAACTCTGCACGATCAAAGGTATAACCCTCTGGTAAATACGCCGGTAAGCCCACATCAAAAATCGTATATTCGTTTAGCTTGCTAGAATCCCTCTCGATCAGCAATTCCGCTTTCTCTTGATCCCTCTCAGATTGCGTAACCAGTCTGCCGTCTTCAACTCCGACGATTTTTTCCCCATCAGCATTGTAGATATCACCTGCCTTTTGAGCAGCGTCGAGGGTCACAAGCGCATTTCCTTTGCTATCAAAAATCTTCCCCTTTAAGTCATCCGGAATCACGTTGGAATCCGCAGAAAATTCTACTTCATGGGCTACAATATGGCCTAAGTTTATCGTTTGCAATACTTTCATTAACAGCTCCTGCGCAAATGACGGCTGCACAAAAGTTACACTTAATACGCTAACCACTAGCAAAGT
This sequence comes from Paenibacillus sp. FSL H7-0943, assembly GCF_037963265.1. Taxonomy (NCBI): domain Bacteria; kingdom Bacillati; phylum Bacillota; class Bacilli; order Caryophanales; family Paenibacillaceae; genus Paenibacillus; species Paenibacillus sp. FSL H7-0943. Next base: position 1,295,320 of record NZ_CP150148.1, on the reverse strand, counting down.
TGCCAGCATAACAGCAGGACGTCTTAATCTATGTTTTGTATGCAATCCTTTCTCCTCCTTTTGGCCGGCATACTTTCTCCGTGCCTTATTCAGAATGGCTGTTTTGTCAGAGCCCTCGCTGAGATCTTTATGGGCCAGAACCCTGCCTAGCTCCAGCAGCTCCTTGTACTCCCCAGCACCCTTTAAATCATTTGCCGCTCCATATATACTTTCATCTAAATCTGCTGAGAACTTCTGCTGTATGTCTTTACTGTTCATAGCTGCTCCACGCTCCCTATTTCAGTCTTCAGCTTTTTCATAGTCCGGTAGAGTATCACACCGATATTGCTCTCCGAAATTCCCGTAACCTGGGCAATCTCTCTATTTCTCAGATTAGCACCAAATTTTAGAGCCACAATATTCCGCTCCTTTGAGCTCAATGTATTCAAGGCTTCGTTAAGCCTTCCACTACGTTCTCCCTGGAGGATCAAGTTTTCCGGATCTTTCCTGCTAGAAACCAGTTCCTTGACGGCATCCAGCGAAAAGAAAATTTTCCTTTTAAAACTCCGGTAATGATCATTGACCACGTTTCTGGCAATGGCGAATAACCATACCTCTAAAGGAGCTTTTTCCTGAGAATAGGTCGATAGTTTCGCCAACGTTTTCTCAAAAACGAGGCTTGTCAGATCCTCAGCCGTATGGAGAGAACTAACCCGGTAAGCGATGTAGTTAAATATTCTTTTATAGTAGGTTTCAAAAATCGTTGTGAACAAAACATCTATGTCAGCATTTTCCTGTATATTCTCTTTTACAAAAGGATGAAGCAATGCGCGCTCATGCATCAATCGAACTCTCCTTTCCCACCACATTTTCACTTAGCTAAGTAAATTCATCAGTTAATACGATATATTTCCAATTTCATTACAAGATATAAAAAAAGAAGAGTTCCAGCGCTAATTTCAGTCTTTCTAACCAAGCTACAGTAACCCGTCAACTTGACAAGCTTATTATAGCTTCTATATATTTTAGTAACTAAAGTAAATTGGAGCGAGGCAATGTTATGAGCACAAAGGAAGAGAAACAAAATGCTATCCATAAGGTCATGGAATCTATGGCAAATGTGCAGCAGAAATCCCAGTTTTTCATTGATATGATCACTAAAAAGGAAACCCTGACTCACAATCAGATCATGCTGCTGTTTCAACTCCGGCTTACCGGAAGCTTGAACATTACTGACATCTCTGAACGCTTCGTGGTTACACCCGGAGCTGCTTCTTCCATGTGCGATAAGCTTGAGGAAGCTGGACTTATTGAACGGGTGCGGACTAAAGAAGACCGCAGAGTTGTCAATATTGTCCTTACAGAACAAGGTGATCAGCGTATCCATACAATATTTGAAGCATTTCCTACCCCTGATCTGAATAAAATCTCCGGAACTTTAGAACAAATAAATAAATTGATGGAACAAATGATGCACTAACAGCCTTCATTTTGCTCCTTATCAGCTATACTCTTTTCTATAAACACTGTCTGTCAGGAAACTGACGGCAGTGTTTTTTTAGCTTTAACTCCCAAATTATTATATTGACTATATATTATAATGAATATATATTTTAATCATTAAAATATATTTCGAAGGACGGTACTGTAAATGTCCAATAATAACAATACTTATGAACGTACTGACATGATCGATCCACCATTGAAGGTAAGAGGTTCGCAGTTTGTTCGAGAGAATATTAATGCGGTCACGGTTGATGTGTTTGGCCACTTAAGTACCAAAGGGAGCGTCTCGACTTCTAAACTCAAAGTATCTGGTGACTGTACAATTGGGGGCAATTGTAAGGCCAATCAGGTAAACAATCTAGGGAGTCTGCGCGTTCAAAATATCCAAGCAGATAATCTCCGCTCTTCTGGATACATGTCCGTAGCAGAAAATGCTGCAGCGGGGACTTTTTATGCTGAAGGTGCTGTGAAGATAAACAGACTAACTGCAGATTCATCGATTGAGATCCGTTTAGGCAATAGAAGCACTGTCGAGGTTATGAGAGCTGACGGTAACATTATCGTTAAACCCTCTTCCAAGTTGATTAATGCGCTGATGCACCCTTTTCGAAAACTTACCTGCACAACAATTGAAGGAACTAACATAGCGTTATACCGGACGACAGCTGACCTTGTGTGCGGTGAAGAAATCATCGTCGGACCGGGTTGTACCATTGGGGAAATCCGCTATAGCAAAAGTCTGACGGTGGATCTTAAGTCGCAAGTTGACCGAACTGTATTTTTAAACCCATAAAGGAGAGTTTACATGGAAAAAAGCACTCATTTGTCAGGAGCCACTGTGCTCAAAAACATCGCCAAAGGAGCCATCATCTTATTCTGTGTACCAATCCTTAGTGTCTGGGCCGTGGGGAGTGTTGTCTGTGCAATCATTGCACCTATCGGTGGTGTACTAGGTATTGTTGGCATCCAAGGAATAGGACTAAATGCCTTTCCAGATTATGATTTACCGAACATTCTCAGCCTTCCAATCGGTCTCTGCCTCTCCTTACTTTTGTTCATTTCTTTCTATTACACTCGTCGTTTATTGCGTGGATGCCTGCATTTTATTAAAAACTAGCGAACTGTAACAAGCTTGTATTCTCTTTGTTAATAGAAAGTGACCTACAACGCGCTGTTTTATTCTATACTTAAGGGGACTGGACTTTATCCTGGAGGTAATTATGAATAAAATCATCGCTATCGGAGCTATCACGCTCTTTTTGGCCGGATGCGGAGCATCGGCAACCATAGATATGGATACAACAATGGCTATTAACCAAACACAAGCTACTTCAGCACCACTGAAACTAATCGTCGACGGTGAAGCCGTTCTTCCTACCCTCTCCCCTTTTTTCCTAGATGATAAGGTCTATGTACCTGCAAAAGTATTAATGGAATACTACACCTCAGAACAAAAATGGGATAATAACTTAAAGACCTTAACCATCTCTGACGGAAGCAGCAGTTATGTTCTGACGCCGGACAATGAGTATATGCAAGCTGACGGTTATCAAACCTCACTTGAAGGACCAGCTATTTTACGAAACGGTATTTTATATATTCCAGCCGATTCCTTAAACTCTCTGTCTGGTGCCACTGCGCAGCTGAATGCAGCTGGAACTGAAGTATTAATAACATCAGGGGATGTTAGTACTACCGTCAGAACACCCAGCGAACCTCTTGCTATTGCTACAGAAAATGACCAAGTGAAGCTGTATGCTGCCCTTAAAGATGGCGGTACCTATGAGGGATTTGTTGTAGAGGTGAACGGTAACAAGCATACATTTGATTGGGAAGCACCCAGACTCCTAAGTTACCCTCCTGAGATTCATTATGCCGACGTCGATCAGGATGGGCAGGAAGAAGTCATTGTCATTCTGTGGTTCGGAACAGGTACGGGCATGTCCATGCAAGAGCTTCACGTGATTAAGCCTAACCAGTGGGAAGAAGTCACTGTCCCTTCTGCAGATAAAGCTGCCTCCGCATTGGTTACGTCAAAAATTTCTAATGAAAAAGGGGACGCCCTGATTCAAATTCAAGTTAAAGGTTCAACTCCATCCATGGTGACTTTGCGATATCCAGATCGTGCTGAGGATGGCAATCTAGGCGAACAAGCCGGCATTGGTGCTGTTACTCACTACATAGTGGAAGAGGGCAAGCTGAAGGCGGAAACAAATGTTTATATTGGATTTCTGGAGAGTATTGGCACACTAACTTTTGCCTACAAACCGGGAAAAGATGGAATGGAACCCGACTCTATTCGCTTTGAGGTTCATGAGGAATTAGCTTCTTACGTGGAGGGTGAACAGTTATGATTGATGCCCATATACATTTAGAGCAATATGAACCTGAAGTTGCCGAACAAATACTGAGTGAACTGCCTGACATGGGAATTAAAGCCCTTATCGCTGTCTCTATGAACTTGGACTCTTGTATACGCACCCAAAGACTTGCAGCCATAAATCCCGGCGTGGTCCGTCCAGCTTATGGCTTTCATCCAGAGCAACCCTTGCCGCAGGATGCTGAGCTGGCTGCTCTACTGAAATGGATCGAGAGTCAATCTAGTGAGGATTATATTGCTGTGGGGGAAATCGGGCTACCTTACTATTCGCGTGCTGAAGCCTTAGAACGTGGCGAAATCTTTGATATGGAGCCCTATATTGAGCTGCTGGATCAGTTGCTTGGGTTAGCTTCCCGTCTCAATAAACCTGCGGTGCTGCATGCTGTCTATGAAGATGCGCTTATTGCTTGTGATCTCCTTGAGAAACATAACATACAGCATGCCCACTTCCACTGGTTCAAAGGTCCGGAAGAAGCCATTGCCCGCATGATGAAGAACGGCTACTATATCTCCTTCACCCCGGATATCCTGTATGAGCCGGAGATACAGGCGCTTGCCCGCCGTTATCCACCAGAACTAATCATGGCTGAAACCGATGGTCCTTGGCCGTTCGAAGGACCTTTTGCAGGGAAAATCACCCATCCGTCTATGATTCGGGAAGTCGCCGCTGCTTGGGGAGCGCTCCATGGTTACACCCCCGGCGAAGCGGAAGAGTTACTTACTGCGAATACTAAGCGATTTTATAGCTTGTAGATGCTCTATAGCTTGTAGATAGATCTATAGCTTTGTAGATAGGTCTATAGCTTGTAGATAGTTCTATAGCTTGTAGATAGTTCTATAGCTTATAGATAGGTCTATAGCTTGTAGATAGTTCTATAGCTTGTAGATAGTTCTATAGCTTCATAGAAGATAGAAAAGCTGCTCCTTAGCGAGCCTGCCCTAACGCCCGACCAACATTATGAATAAACACAACTTAGCTTGTGAATCCGTATTTTTCATAGTGGAAGTACTGGTCACAAGCCGACCTTACTTAATCCAGATCCCCTTACCCATTTTCGTTTGATTCGGTAATATTTTCGCGTACATATTTTTGCGTATGTATTTACGTGTACGTAGTTACGCGTATGTAGTTACGCGTATGTAGTTACGCGTATGTAGTTACGTGTACTTATACATGCACGTATTTCCACAAACGTATTTACACGTACTTATACCTGTACGCATTTACACAAACGTATTTACACGTACTTATACCTGCACGTATTTCCACAAACGTATTTACACGTACTTATACCTGCACGTATTTACACGTACTTATACCTATACATAGTTACGTGTACGTAGTTTACGCGTACTTATTTATCTGTACGTATTTACGTGTACGTAGTTTACGCGCTTATTTACCTATACGTAGTTACACGTACCCATTTACATGTATGTATTTCACGTACGTATTTACGCGTGTGAAGCTGCTATCGGACACAGCTGACCTTATATGCAGCAATTCCCCACTTTTGGGATGAGAACGGACCCCAGAGTCGCTATTGGTATAAAAAATACCCAATAAGGTGTTATTTTTAAGGTATAACGACGCTGGAGTCCGAAACCTTGCTCCAAAGGCTAATAATCTGCGAATAATGTCATCTGGGTCCGTAAGTCTCAGGTTGATGATGCTCGAGGTGCCTGTAGGCAGCCCCCAATAATCATAACCGCTCCACACCCACTAACGTTCCGCCTGTGAACTCCATTTTATAAATATCCGGCTTTGTGGTTTGAAGTAAAAAATTCAGATCATATTTGGCATCAAAATAGTTCATCATAAGCGTCATGACTGCACCGTGAGTTCCAATAGCAACCTTTTGACCGCTGTGATTACTAAGAATTTCTGCCAGTACACTAACTGAACGCATCTGACACGCATGAATGGATTCCCCACCAACTGGGACAAAATCCGGCTCTTCAAACATTTTTGCAAGTAATGGATACAGCTCCTGATCAGACATAATCTTATTTCCGTCCGAGAAATGGATTTCCCTCAGATCTTCAACACTTTGAATCTCTGCTCCTAACTCCTGCGCCAATCCGGAAATCGTATGTATAGCCCGAAGGTATGGACTTGAATAGAAGACTTGAATTCCTTCCAGACGTAATTTTTCCGTTATCTTGCGGGCATCTGCCTCCCCTTTCGCGGTTAGTCCGCGAGTCCTTTCAGTTCCTCCGGGCAGTTTGGGCGACTCACCGTGCCTCACCATATAAATAAAAGTAGCCATCCTTTCCCTCCTTTACCTCTACAAATTCTAATGTTCTAGCCCATCTCCTCTACACACTAAAAAAGCCCTTACGGACGAGAAACTGTCCTATCGGGCTAGGTAATATTGTAACTTATAACGTTTCGTGCAGAAGTTGCTTTAGATCACAAAGTAATAACTTATTGAGAGGTCACTTATTAAGGAGATACTTATTGAGAAGTCACTTATTGAGAAGTCACTTATTGAGAAATCGCTCACTGAGAAGTCACATATTAAGGCGACTATGACTAAGGAGACTCTTAATTGCACTATATACAACTATTAAGCGGTAAAAGAGGCCTCCTGAGCAAATAAGTGTACTCTGTGCAGCTAAAAATCATCTTTCCTAGACTAAAAGGGAGAAAATCAAATAATAACTGCACAAAGTACAACTAAATCCCAGTTCGATCGCTGAAAGGGAATTTAACTGCACATTCTGCAACTAAATGCTAGGGAGTCACGCTAGGTTGTATTTGCCACTCAAGCTTTCTAGTCCCGCCAGGGATCGGCTAGGGAGTCACGCTAGATTGACTCTGCCACTCAAACTTCCTAGTCTCGCTAAAGATCGGCTAGATTCTCTCTCCCACTCAAGCTTTCTAGTCCAGCTAGCTAGACTAGCGTGCTACCTCCTAGCCCCCCTCCATCACCTCAACCGTCCTAGATTGCTCCGCAGAGCTATCGCTCTTCTCTTTCTGCGCGGGCCACAGTACGCGCCTGAATGCGATGCCCAGCACACCAATCAGAGCGATTACGATGCCAAAATTCAAAAAGATACGGCTAGGCCCAGCAACCTGCACCATCACTCCGCCAAGGAGTGGCGCGCCGATCATAACACCGCTAAGAATGGTACTCTGAATACCGAACACACGCCCTGTCATGTGCGGGGGTGTTTCTTTTTGCAGACAATAATTGAAGGTGATCATAAACATTCCATTCCCGAGACCCAATAAAAATCCTAGCAGCAATACAGTAAGGATGGAGACTCCCGGCTGAAGCAGGCCCAGCCCTCCGACCGATATCCCAATAAGCGCGTAACCCGTACCCAGCTTCCAGCCGTAGCCTGTTCCACTGTTCAATTTGTTCAGGACCATGATCATGAATACAGCCCCCACGCCTGTTGCCGCAACAAGCCAGCCCAGCATAGATTCCTCAGAAGGTGCAATAATTCTGAATAGACTAGTGAACTGGAAATCGATCATCTGAATGGCCAACGCACCAACTAAACCAAACAGCATGCTGTTTAGAAGCAGTCTGCTGCGCAGCATAAAGCTCCAGCCTTCCTTCCACATCGTACGGAGGGGGACACGTTCCTCTTGATCGCCCTTACCTTCTGTGCGAACTTGTTCTACATCACTTTTCTTAACTGTAAGTAGAAGCAAATAGGAACAGCCTCTAAGGCAAGCATTGATTAATATACACCACTGTGGCGTAAGAACAGACAATGCGAAGCCGCCCAGTAAAGGTCCCGCGATTTTCGAGCCTTGATTCACAAGCCCATTAAGCGAGGTGGCTTGGAGCAGCTGATCTTCTCTAACCATACTACGGGTCATCGACTGCTGAGCAGGCACGTTTAACGTAGAAATGGCAGCACGCAACATCAGTAATGGGAGCAACCACACCATACTGGGTGCAAATAATACGAATACGGTTAACAGTGCCGTAAGCAGATCACACATCCGCATCAGCTTCAGCTTGTTCAGTCGGTCAGCCACTACCCCTGCGAACGAACCCAGCAAAATTCCCGGCAAAGCTATGGAGACCGGAATCAAAGCCAGCATTAGCGGGCTGGCCTGCCAGCGGTACCCTACGAGTACCTGAATCGCCAAGGCGTCAAACCAATCCCCAAAGGTCGCTGTCGCAAATGCGCTGTACACACGCATATACACCTTGTTCTTAAGCAGGCTCGTGCCTGCTTGTGTTGAAGCATTCATTAAACATTCCTCCAAATTACAATTAAGAACTTATTAGCATGACCTTAATGTAATGGAGAATTGTCAGAGAATTATCAGGGGGCAGTCAGGGGGCGGTCACAAGGTTCGTAAGCACGGTATCCAAGGATTGTTCTAACCGATGGAACCCCCGCTCTTCCTTCTCTCGTTCAAATAAATTCACATATTTGCGATACAAAGCTGGCTTGGGTGGAAACTCGTTACAAAAATGAACTATTCGATACAATGCATATATCCGCATCGGCACGAACCCTGACATCTCAAGCACCTGAAGTGCCTCATCCAACAGTTGCTCGGCTTCACGCCAAGACTTGCGCCGTAGAAACCACAAGCCCCTTGTAACTTTATAACTACCGATCTCACGCAAATAAGGTTTCTCCAGCAAAAGCGCTTCAATGTCTGTTGCCATCCGTTCTATTACGTGATCTTCTGTTCCCATCCACAAGTGTGCAAGCATTTCTGAGGTCGCCGTAATAGGAATGAAACTCTCATACCCCGGCTCTTTAATCACTTCATATGTTAGCTTTAGTCGTTCCAATGCTTTTTCCGGTTGCCCAGCCAGTATGTACAAATCCAGAATATTAAGGATCTCCACTTCTCGATGCTGAGGCGGCAAAAGAATCTTTTTCTCAAGGACTAACTCGCAGAACTCTAGTTTTTTCTTAGGATCACCCAATAGAACATAACAGATTAATAAGGAATAAAACCGTTCCTCTATCCCCACCTCGGTTGTGTTCAGCAGCCAATCCAAATCTCCCTGTACAAAATGAATATAGATCGAATAAAACGGATCCATCGCATACCCCAAAACATCCTGTTGGCGTGCGAGGATTAACATCGAGCGACCTTGGCCATATAGGTGATATTTCTTGAATACTTCCCGCATCGTCTTTTGCATCTCTAAGTCATATGTAGTCGGATTGGCCATAGCAGCTGAGGGCTCCTGCATAGTCAGACTATAACCAAATCCCCGAACAGTCTTAATATCTAAGTCTTGAAGCTTGCCTAGCTTTTTACGAAGCCGATAAATATGATCATCTACCGTTCGCTCTACCGGATATTCAAGCGGCCATACTTTATCCAATAGTTGTTCTCGACTGAATGTACGCCCTCTATTTTTGTACAAGAACTGAAAAAGCGTAAATTCTTTTGGGAATAATTCTATCGTTATCCCTTCTGCGGTCACTTTATATTCACTTTCATTTAATTCCAGCTGCATGATAGAACCTCACTTTCCCCGAACCCGCTCATTGGTTACATTATAACAGTCCGTCCAAGGCCTACTCCACCTCAAAAAAGAATATACAAAAAGAGCAACCCCCAGATTCCTCTGCATGATTGCTCTCTCCTCTTCTAACCCATGCCACTTACCCAGCCATATTGTTAAAAGAATCCTGTTCACTAAATACGGATATATGATCTACTGTACCGGTCGAGCTTGGAATAATAAATTTCAGCTGGTATTGGTCATTGGCTTGATAAGTGTAAATCTTATCCTCTCCGTTAACTTTGGTATAGTCTGGCTTGCCGAGTGTTGCCTCAATTTGCTTCAGCGTCAGCTTTTGCAGCGCGGAATCACTTGAACGAACATCGAAGATTAAACTTCCTTTATTAAATCCAAACACGACATGTCTGTCAGTGTAGGTAGCATAAATACCTTTTCCCGCTGACTCCTGTTGATCAGGTTTGCCCCAATCCGCTTCGACCTCATCAATGAGTCCGGTATGAGCGGCATATTTTACACCAGGCACCTTCCCTTTTTTGGCAAGCTCGAGTAACTCTTTAAGCTGTTTGTCGCTATTTTGTGAATTTGAGCTGGTTGAATCTTTATCAGTCTCCGTAGGGGAGGAAGTCGCTGCTGGTGCAGTTTCTGGTGCAGTTTCTGGTGCAGTTTCTGCTGGGGTGCTTGATGGACTAACTTCCGGCTCAGAGGATGCTGTTACAGCCGTTTCTGTTGGGGCCGTTGCCTGGGATTCTGAATTCCCCGCCTCATTGTTCGAACTGCATCCAGCAAGCCCAATCATTCCTGTGAGCAGGATAGAGCCTGCTATTAATTTTATCTGTACTGACATGATGTCATCTCCTTAGTGGATTACCTTAAAGTCGACTTGCAAAAAATGAAACTGAACATACAGACGAGGTGAAAATCAAATAGTTGCAGGATAGCGGCAATACTTCTGGCTAACCCTCTTTTACCCATATCTACAAATATAAATTCATAAACACTCTATTTTTCTACATAAAACCCTTTTTTCCGACACCTAACTCAAGTAAGTTTCTCTTTTAAAATCTCCACATAACTCCATTTAACTATAAACTCGTGAACTCATAAGCTCATAAACTCATGAACCATATGACCTTAGACGTCATTCCCAGCCTCGAAGGTTTCATTGCAGAACGTACAATAGAAAGGAGCTAATCCTGCTTAAAAAAGCAATCCATTGCATTCTGTGCAATAGATTCCAACAAAACCCACATCTGGCGTCCTTCTGAGTACACGAACTGTAATCGCGACATTTGTTGAAGAATTTTCCATTCAAACGCAACCTTAATCCTCCAAGCCGCATCTTATTAGTAAAGGGAGGGGAGCTGCATCTGAATATTATAGAGAGAATTGTGGCAAAAGATGAGTCAGCTCTCCGCCTGTTAATGGACGAATATGGAGATATGCTGCTGCGAACCGCTTCTTTACTGCTCAAAGATAGACAAAGTGCCGAAGAAGCGGTACAAGATACTTTTATTCAAGCTTATGCCAAAATGAGTCAGTTACAGGAGCCGGATCGGCTGAAGGCATGGCTAATACGGATAGTGGTCAATCGCTGCCGCATGAGGCAACGGACTTGGAGCTGGCGTAATATTTTCCCGGCGGGAGGGTCAGAGCTGCAAACCAACGGGGATGCTGACTTCACAGCCGGAGCAGAAGAGCTTTTTATGGTGGAATGGCATAATGTCAGGCTCACCGAGTCCCTGAAAAATCTCGATTATCTATACCGGGAATGTCTAACTTTATATTACTTTCATGAGATGAGCATCCGGGAAATTTCCGAGCAATTAAATACATCTGAAAATACGATCAAATCCAGACTCGCCAGAGGCCGGACGCTCTTAAAAAAGATTTTGGTGAAGGAGGGACATTTCTTATGAATACAGAACGCGATGTGGTCAAAAAGCAGCTTGATGAAGAATTAAAAAACCTCCAGTTCACTGGACACGACCGGGTCATTAAGCAGACTCACCCTCCAACCTTTGGAGCCCGTTTATTGGCGCTGTGGAATAAGGAAATTGAGATCCCTGTCAAACCTATAGGTGCGATCGGTGCCATTATTCTAATCGTTTCGCTGACCCTGCATCAGCCAGAGATTAAACAACAGCCACAACAAAACACCCCGCAGCGTGCGAACCGAGAACTAATCGAAGCTGGAGGAAATACGTATTGGAAGGATATCTACGAGCAGGCGGTGAAAAAACATGAGAATTAAGATAAAAATCAAACATCTGGTGTTATTCGTGTTGCTCCCTGCCTCCCTGCTTATTCTTCTGTTTAACTTCTTACCTTCACAGGCGCAGATAGATCAGAGCACAGCTATTCAATCTAACATAGCTAGGACTGATCTTCTGCAAAAGCTGGCTTCCACAACCGGGAGTAAACGTATCGAGCTAATCCGTACAAACATCCTTGATAAGGATCACAGCTATGATCCCTACAGATATGACGTTAATGTTAGCCCTTCGATGAGCCAGTGGAGTAATGATGAAACCCAGCGTTCGGGTCTGTTACCGGAGGACATAGTACCTTTGCTTGAGGAATATATCCTTGAGGGGCCTTCGGATAATACACGTATATTTGCGGCTAAGCAGTTAGCTTATGAATATGATGCTCTTGGCCGAAAGGAAGATGGAGATCAAGCGCTAATCACCGCAGCGAAACCGTTAAACAGCAACTCCACTGTAGCTAAACAGCTGGAGCTCCTTCGAGCGGAGCGAGCCCTAAATAGTGGCGATATAACAACCGCTGAAACAATTCTTGAACAAACCCCCTTTCCATCCGAGTCTCAGGAAGAGCTAAACGCACAAAAAGCATGGCTTACCGGGCGTTTACTCTTTACAAAAGGCAAAGCACAGGAAGCACTTGCCGTAGTAAACGATGGCTTGGAGAGCTACAAAAAATTCTGGCAGGATATTCATAAACAAATGAACGCTGCCACCAGCAGTTCGAACGAAGGCTCCAGAGACAATACAGGATCAGCAGCAGCACCAGAAGCTGGGACTTCAGATACTGAAAGACAGCTGGAATCGCTTCGAACCGCAATTCAGTCTGCTATAGATATGGGAAATACCTCAACTGCTGTCGTCTCCGGTACCCTTACACGAAGCGATGGCACCCCAGTTCCGCGGGCAGGTATTTTTCTCCGCGCTGAAAGCGAAGTTAACCATAGCATCACTTCTGCTGAACCCTACCGAATCGTCACAGATACTGAAGGACGTTTCGAATTTCACGGTGTGATTCCGGGCTTTTATCAGTTACAGCTTGGACTTGGCTATGATCAGATCGACGGCTGGACTTGGCCTGTACAATATGACGATTGGATTGAAGTTAAACCAGATGACAGGTTGAATGAGAGCATAGTTCTACAACCTCTGCTTGAGCTGCAGTCTCCCATTAATCAGGAAACCCTAACGGGCAAGACCATAGATTTCCGCTGGAAAGCTGTTGAAGGTGCAGCTTACTATCGTTTAAGCGGTGGCGGGGAGGGGGCCGTGTTGGGCGTACAAATTCGGGATCGTATTGTAGATAACCATATCTCCATTCCTGTAGAAGAACTTTACGATGGCGGCGGTTTTTCCTATGGCAGCAGTGGAGATGGCTGGGAATCTATTGATCCCCTCTCCCTTCTCGGATTTATGAATCCCGAAGTGCGCTTTTCTTGGAATATTGAAGCCTTAGATGCAGATGGACACTTGATTACCCGCAGTAATGGCTACAGATTGAACGAAGACACCGTCGGCAATCTGCCGTTCTTTTATCTCAAGGAAAGAGAGCTTACTACGGCTGACCAACTCTTACTGGATAAGAAAACGGATCAGGCACTAGAAATGTACCAAAAAAATATTGCCGATGACCCACAGGATGTTCATGCCCTGCACATGCTAGTAAAGTTGATGCTGGCAAAATCATCCCTCACAAAGGATACAACATTAGAAGATAAGGCGATTCCTTTACTCGAAAAGCTAATACAACTACAGCCTTCTACTAATTATGCCTTCACATTATCGCAGTACTATTTTGACCATGCGGACTGGAAGTCGTATAACGAATATTATTCCTACTACAACGAACTAAACCGACCCAATACTAACGGTTATGTACTTTCTATTAACGCTACAGCCCTCATGCAACAAGGGAAGCTTGAAGAAGCTCGTAAACAATTCGCGATCGCCCTAAAGTATGATGATAGCCATCGTTTTATTGGCAGCTTTTTGGCGGCAGAATTATACGCTGGTGAATCACTCTCTTCGGTAATGACACTTGCTGAGCGTTATCCTGAACACAGCTTTGGTCATAGTGGATACCGTTGGCCACAAATGATTAAACAACTGTTAGCGGAACGAAAAAATCAACCTAAAGTCTTTGACCAAGAGTTAAAAGAGAAGCTTGGATGGTATGTGAATGGTCAAACTGATGAGTTAAAGCAATGGATCGCAAATGCCAAACCCTCCGCTTTGAAGACCTTTATGCAGGCAGTTTTAGAGGTAAGCTAATTCATTAAAATAAACAAAAATCCGGTCCCGCTCGACAAATTCGAGCATGGACCGGATTTTTAATTACACATAATCTTTTATTTAGATTTAGCTTCCATCATGTAATTCTGGAAATCCGTGATACTTGGGTTAGACATATAGTGGCCACCCTCTACTTCAATCGTTTGGCCTGTGATGAATTTGGATTCATCCGATGCCAGGAACAAAACCGTATTGCCGATATCATCAGCTTCACCGTGATAAGGAAGCGCGTTGAATTTTTGGAAAATATCCAATACCGCTGGCGGCATATTTCTTGCAGCGGCAGGTGTTAGGATCAGCCCTGGTGCCACCCCGTTACAACGGATTTTGTCTTTACCATATTGTGTAGCGATGTAACGAGTAAGGTTCACAACAGCTGCCTTAGAGGAGCCATAAGCAGTACGCAATGAATCCCCTGCGAATGCTGACATCGAAGCTGTGTTAATGATCGAGCCTCCGCCCGCTTTAATCATATGAGGAATAGCAAACCGGCTGCCTAACAGAACACTTTTGGTATTTACGTTCATCAGGCGATCCCACTCTTCCAAATCTATATTGACCACATCAAGGTCTTTTTGCAGATTAGTTAGACCTACATTATTAAACAATATTGTGATGGTGCCATACTGAGCAACTGTGAAGTCAACAGCTTCCTTGATCGAATCCGCTTGGGAGGCATCTAAGAAAAGACCTTCAGCTTCTCCGCCTTCATTTTTAATCTTAGATGCTGCTTCTTTGGCTGCTTCCACATTAAAATCGGCAATAACAACCTTTGCTCCTTCTCTAGCTAATAGAGTGGCAGCTGATAAGCCAATACCTGAAGCGCCTCCAGTTACTAATGCAACTTTACCTTGAACTCTTCCCATGTTCATACCCCTTTATAATGTTATTGTGCTTCTAAGATGACTTGGTTTATGTTTCAGAGCTATCAAAGCTCGTTAACAACTTCTCATAGATTTTCAAGAATTGCTGCAGTTCCTCCTCATTGAGCTTTTGGAACATTTCAGCTCTTAGCTCCTGTCCCTTAAGCTGTGCTTCCTTCAAAACGTCTTTTCCTTTGTCCGTGATAGATAGAAGTACATTCCGTCGATCATCTTCGTTATATTTTCGCTCGGCCATCCCCTGCTTAATCAGGCGATTAGCAATGTTAGTCATTGCTCCCGGCGTATATCCTAGTCTCTTAGCCAAAATAGTCTGCTTCAAGGGGCCTTTTTTATTCAATTCGCCCAAGACTAGAACTGGAGATATCCCAATATTGTGATCAAATGCGTTCATCCATCGGACAATAACTTCATTCGTAAATAATTCAACTGCATGTATTAGCTTAAAAATATCTGGATTTTCCAAGAGGTTCTCCTTTGGCATTCATGATGATCGGCTGCTTATAGAAGTATTTTAACACTAAAATATTTAATAGTAAAATATTTAATATTAAAAAAAGAATGCTTGGTGAAAAGCATTCTTCAAATTGCGGATTTCTCAACAACATAAGTGCCAGCCAGCAAATCGTGAATCGCACGTTTACGGCGATGTAATCCAACCAACAAGTAATCCACCAGCATGATTGGACCCAGGATTTGAGTGAGGTCAAAAGCCAAATCCGACCATAAGGATAATTTGGCGGAAATAACGGTAAAGTCATAGCTGCTGACCGCAATTACCATTGAAAGAATCATACTAATCATTCGGAAAACATTTCGAATCAGAGCTTCCTTCACTGTAGGGTAATTCCCTTGCTCATTGACAATTTTTATTTTTAAAATCAGCTTCCCTGGAGTTCCGCCAAATCTAACAATCATAAAGATATCAAATGCGATAAACAAAATGTACTCCAGGATAATAGGTATCTCCGAGTGTAATGAAACAGCTAATGAATTGAGTATCCAGTATACGATAACCCCAGGTATTCCAATGACCAAGAAATCAAGAATGGAAGCCAGCACTCTTTTCCAAAAGCCTATAAAATTCTCCTGATCCAAATGCTCGGGTAGAATGTTATCCATGCAAGCACTCCTCTCTCTATCATTTACTTTGTCGCTCAATCCCTATTTAACAATCCCTTCCTCAGATGCTCTTGGATAATGGACTCCAGCTCTTTGTTATTTTTCACAATTACCCGTTTATCAGACAGAGTATCCGTTAACTCTATAATCCTATGTGCGGCCTCCTGATCATATCCACGGTTCCATTCAAAAATCATCACATACAGATTCTTAAATGACTGCTTGTAATTCGCTTGCTCTAAACCCAGTCTTGTTTTTATAAACCTTGTAAACACTCTCAAATCCCTGATCACTTTATTAGGATTCAAAATAACGATTAAGTCAGCAGCTTTAAAACTCTCTTGTCCCCATTTGTAATGTGCGCCTTCCAGAATCCACGAGGGTTTATCAAGGATTTCCTCCAATTGGGCATCTCTTGCTTCAACTGAAAAGCGCAAATTCTCGGCACTTCTGTCCCATACCAAGTTGTCAGTCTCGTAATACTCTACACCGTATTTTTTAGATAACTCCCGGGCGATATAGGATTTGCCGCTGCCGCAAGCTCCAATGATTCTAATCTTCATAAGCTCAGCCTAGCCCTATCGGCAGGATTATTAGTCCTATAGAAATTACGGTGATTATTCTTGTGGTGAGGAGCGTTAGCTTTTGATTCTTCTCTGATTTATACCAGCCTTTAAACTGAAAATGATTCCGGTACAGCATAAAAAATAACAATAAATTCCCGAGTCCCATACTCCAGTTATACACGGGCTGACCAAATATCAATTGATAGATCAATCTTTCTGCCCAACCCAAAACTAATAAAGTCAGCACAAGCAATATACATAATCGAAGTAATTCCAATATAAAAGAGCCCAATTTCAGCAATTCTGCAACCATCCTCTCAAGGTTTCTTTATCGCCAAAAAAAATCCACATTCCTCCAAATTATACACCTTACACCTTACGACTCCTACCTAAAAACACAACCTGCCCAAGATAAATTTATCCTGAGCAAGGTTGTGTTTTTTATCAGCTTAGGAGGATGCGGGTTTCCCCTCGCCCCTTAGTTCCTGTATTTGTCGCTGCAAATTAACGATTTCCGCCACTAGCGCTGCATTCTCCGCCTCAGAATCCACACCGCTACTCTGAATCAGCTGATTCAGACGCAGCTGCAGCAGGGCAAGGTTATCCTCCCGAGCCTGTTCTATACCAGTAAGCAGACGGGTTCTGTCTTTTGCGAAGTATTCAGCATACGTTCCTTGAAAAAACTTTGGTGCCTGAGACGGCTCTAATATCACCAAGCGATTAGCCACTTTAGAGTGAAGATAACGGTCATGCGAGACCATTACTAACCCGCCGGGATACACCATAAGTGCCTCTTCTACTCGTTCCCTAGTGTCAATGTCCAGATAATTAGTGGGTTCATCTAAGACCAATAGATTTGCTTTTCCAAAATACAACTTGAGGAAAGCTACACGGCATTTCTCCCCCAGACTCAAATCCCCAATCCGTTTAAATACATCGTCCCGCGTAAATAAAAAGCAACCCAGAATTGTCCGCGCCTCCGTCTGGGTCATTCCCGGCAGTTCAAGCAAGCTATCCAGAATCGTAGAGTTCATTTCTAAGTTATCTAGCTCTTGTGCAAAATAACCGATTGTCGTCCGTGGATGCAGCCGCACTTCACCTTTTGTAGGCTTATTGATCCCTGCAATCAATTTCAGCAGCGTAGACTTTCCAACACCATTAGGACCCAGAATAGACAATCGGTCTCCCCGGTTTAGCGACAAACTGAAATCCCTAAGAAAAGGCGCACTCCCCTCATAGGCAAACTCTATCTCACGGAGTGTCAGCAAAGAATCTGCCAGAAACTCTTCGCTTTCCAGCTTCATCTTCAGCTTGCCAGTCTCACGGGGCAATTCTACACGGTTCTTATTTAACCGTTCCAGTGCAGCTTCCTTGGCATGGAAACGAGACACATTTTTCTTGGATTTCGAACGCAGAAAATCATTTTGTCCGGCAGCACGATGCGCTTGCTGGAACCATTCTGCATACCGCCTAATGCTCTCCAGCAGCTTCTCCTTTTCTTGCTCCTGCTTTTTATATTGTCCCTCCAATGTTCTCAGCTCTATAGTCTTCTGCTCCCGGTATTGTGTATATCCACCCGAATAACGCCGGCATCCCTCCGGACTAAGCTCCAGCACAGACGTCG
Organism: Paenibacillus sp. FSL H7-0943; assembly: GCF_037963265.1. Classification (NCBI taxonomy): domain Bacteria; kingdom Bacillati; phylum Bacillota; class Bacilli; order Caryophanales; family Paenibacillaceae; genus Paenibacillus; species Paenibacillus sp. FSL H7-0943. Next base: position 1,277,244 of record NZ_CP150148.1, on the reverse strand, counting down.
CAGTTCGATCAATAAATGTACGATCATGTGATACATAAAACACGGTTCCAGGGTATGTGCACACCCAATGCTCCAACCACTCCATCGTTTCTCCATCTATGTGATTGGTCGGTTCATCCAGAATCAATAGCTTGGGCTGCCGGGCTAATAATGCTGCTAATTGCACCCGTGTCTTTTGCCCTCCACTAAGTGAGGCGTATGGCAAATCCCAGACTGCATGTTCAAGCTTGAGCTGCTTTAGACTTTTTTCCGCTTTGACCTCCCAGCCATATCCATCGAGCTGCAAGTAACGATCGTACACCTCTGTATATTCAGCCAATTCAGTTTCGTTATCAGCATTCTGCTCCTGCAGTCTCTGACTGAGGGCTTCGAGCTGGCGTTTTAATTCAGGCAGCTGTGCTGACCCTGAAAGAACGTAGTCCAATGCGGTTACTTCCCCCGGTACCTCAAGCTGTTGATCGAGCACACCCCATTCTTCAGATGGTAAACCATGATAGATACTTCCCTCTTCAAAAGTAAGCCGACCGATCAGCCCCTTAAGCAGTGTGGTTTTGCCAATCCCGTTTCGTCCGAATAAAAGCACGCGCTCTCCCTCTGCTATCTCAAAGGATACCTCCTTAAATAAAGGGATCCCATTCCATTCCTTACGTAAATTCTTCACTTTAATTATAGTCATCTTTCATTCCTCCGATTTCATTGCAAATAAAAAACCGCAGCCAACGGTCTGCGGTCGAATAGCGTATGAAGGGGGAATGTGCCCAGACATGGATAGACTACGGCCGTGTTCACCTGCTGGATGCAGAGTAAACCAACACAATAGATAGAACTATCCATATAAAAGCATCGTAAGACCCCCGACCGACACACGTATCCCTGACCGTTATCACCCTGCGCGGGTGCTCCGTGACTTGTGCATATGCACTTCACAAACTTTATGGTCTGTTTCAGGAAACGTGTTAGTTATTCATCAGTCGGTGGCCCTCCGTAATTGTCCGTATTTTAGAATAAGTACAGTATATAACAATTTAAATCAGAAATAAAAGGCCAAGAACAATTATAACTTAATCTTTACCACCTGAGTCTGCGCATTCCACTGCACCTGAACAGCAAATAAATCAGGCAGGATACTCAGCGGAATTAGTAATCGGTTATTTTCATTGCGTGACGGTAAAATCGTAATGGATTTCCCATTCACAATAGCCTTATTAGATAATGGCTTATGTGTCACCGTACGATTGCCGATCGTAATTATCAGTGCTCCTGTCCCCGCTTCACTCTGCAAAGTACCACCCAGTAAGGCCACGGATTCTCTCAGCGGAACAAACACACGGGAATTTTCCAATATAAAAGGATCCTTCAGCTTTGTTGTCGTCCCATTGATCTCAAAAGTCCCCGCAAACTTATTACTTCCCACAGAGTACCCGTTTTTAGTTGCAATATTCTCCATAGCCAGTGTGCTCGTTGTAATGATAACTCGAGTATTCTTGGCTACTTTTGGATACAGCCAATGAATATCATCATTATGCATTCGAATACAACCGGCGCTAACATACTTCCCTATCGATGACTCATTATTATTGCCGTGAATCGCATACGTCGTGCCATAGGTCCCGTTCACTTCCAGCCCCAGCCAGCGGTCGCCAAGCGGATTGGCCGGATCCCCACCGGGAATTTTCTCTTTGTAGTAGGGTCTGTTTTTTACTTTAACCACCATTTTGAAGCTACCTTCTGGCGTCAGTTCCTTCGACTTCCCTGTGGCAACCGGAAAAGTCTTCACCAGCTTGCCGTCACTGAAATACGCGAGTTTGTTTGTTTTTTTGTTCACGATGATCAGATCTGAGCCAGCAGCTTCCACCCTTCCAACTCCTGTAAAGCAAGCAGCGAACAAAAGTCCAAATACAAGCATCAGTTTAATGTTCCGCTGTAAAAAAGTTTGAAACCGGCCTTTCGAAAAGCATAAATTCATCTTGCTCCACCTCCGTTATATAAAGACGAAATCATTTCAAATATGTTGCGTACCAGCCTGTACCTATTCTTTTCAACTCGTCCACTCCCGCTTGACGCAGAGATTGCAATACTGTAACCAATGAAAGCACGACAAAAAGCCGACCTTTAGATACGTAAAGATCAGCACGCGCATAAACACATAAGTTGCGGACTCCAGAGACCCTATTTGCAACAAATCCGCTGTTTTGAGATGCTATCGGACTCCAGCGCAGTTATTTGCTCAAATACCCTCGAATTCCTTGCTTTTCAGGACCAATAAGGTCTCTCGGGTCCGAAACTTGCTCAAAAAGGCCTAAAACACGCGAATAGCTGCATCTGAGTCCGTTAGCACAGTTCTACCTTGCTCTTTCCTATGTCTCTAACATTTCTGCCCTACGTCTCATACATTTCCGCCCTACGTCTCATACATTACTGCGTTCATTACTGCGTTCATTACTGCGTCCGCTCATTTGCCCGTTACCGTTAGCACAGTTACCTACCACATCTCCACTATATCTCCACTACAACTCCACCAAATCTCCACTACAACTCCCCACATCTCCACCACGCTCCTGACGCTCCAGCCTTAAACTAACTGCGCTACACATTTGCCCGTATCCCATTATCCCGAAGCTCAACTCACCAGCCTCCAAACTAACTACGATTTTACCATCGAAGATCAGCTAGCGTATTAGTTGCGGACTCCAGAGACCCTATTTGCAACAAATCCGCTGTTTTGAGATGCTATCGGACTCCAGCGCAGTTATTTGTTCAAATACCCTCGAATTCCTTGCTCTTCACGACCAATAACGTCTCTCGGGTCCGAAACTCGCTCCAAAAACCCTAAACTCGCGAATAGCTGCATCTGAGTCCGTTAGCACAGTTATCTACTCCCACACCCCACCACGCTCCTAACGCTCTAACACCAAACTAACTACGTTTTTACCATCGAAGATCAGCTAGCGTATTAGTTGCGGACTCCAGAGACCCTATTTGCAACAAATTTGCTGTTTTGAGATGCTATCGGACTCCAGCGCAGTTATTTGCTCAAAACACCTCGAATTCCTTGCTTTTAGGACCAATAAGGTCTCTCGGGTCCGAAACTCGCTCCAAAAACCCTAAAACTCGCGAATAGCTGCATCTGAGTCCTTTGGCAAACCAGTTAGTTTAGGGTTGGTTTTTAGTTGGTTTTTAGTTGGTTTTTAGTTGGTTTCTAGTTTGTTTCCAGTACATTTCTGATTAGTTTCTAGTTCGTTTCTTATTAGCTCCTACTCGTCCCTACCTCGTCCCTACCTCGTCCCTACCTCCCCTATCTCCCCTATCTCTTTGTCAGCTCGTTTTTACTCCCTTCCGCTCTTCCGCTCTTCCACTCTCCCCCCCCATCCCCACTACACACAAAAAAAGCCTTGATTCTCTAAATAGAGAATCAAGGCTTTCTAAATTGACCTTACACCCACCACATACCCTGAGGCTGGTCATGAATAAGAATGGATTGCAAATTGGTTACTGCACGTTGGAAGCCTTCGTCAACCGTCATAAGAGGGTCTTCATGCTCGATGCTCACCACGTAATCATAACCGTAAGTGCGCAGCGCGCTCATGATATCTGACCACTCAGATATGCTGTGGCCGCAACCAACGGAGCGGAAGGTCCATGCGCGGGTCTGCACATCACCATAAGGTTGCATATCGGTCAGACCATACATATTGATGTTGTCCTGATCCAAGTAAGTATCCTTGGCATGGAAATGGTGAATCGCACCAGCTTTACCGAGAATCTTAATGGCACCTACAGGATCAATACCTTGCCACCACAGATGGCTCGGATCCAGATTAGCTCCGATAGCATCGCAGGTTGCTTCTCTAAGCTTCAAAATCGTATAAGGAGTATGGCACAGGAAGCCGCCATGCAGCTCGATGCCGATCTTAACGTCATGCTCCTCGGCCAGCTTGCCGATTTCCTTCCAGTAAGGGATCAGCTTATGTTCCCACTGCCAGGTTTTGATGTCGCTGTACACGGTAGGCCAAGGTGTGACTGGCCAGTTCGGTGCTTTTGCCTCATCGCTGTCCCCAGCCGTTCCCGAAAAAGTGTTCACGACCTTAACACCCATGAGTGAAGCCAGCTTGATCGATTTACGGAGAATTTCATCCCCGGCGCGGGCTTCTTCTTTATCTGGTGAAATCGGGTTATTATGGCAACTGAAGGCACTGATCATAATGCCACGCTTCGTGAACTTTTCCAAATATTCTTGACGTGCTGACTCGCTCGCAAGCAGCTCATCTGTCGGACAGTGAGCATTACCGGGATTACCGCCCGAGCCGATCTCTACCGCATTCAAACCTGCGGCGGCGATTTTATCTAACATCTCGTCAAGACTCAAGCTTCCAAATACAGGATCAAATACGCCTAATTTCATTTATACGACCACCTTTTCTTTAATAGGCTCTAAGGCTTCAGAATGTCCGTAAACCGGATAGTCACGTTTCGTTGGTGCACACCAGTTCACGCCATTGACGATAACTTTTTGAATATCCTTGTTGTAATAGGTTGGATAAGATTCATGACCAGGCTGGAAATAAAAGATCTTCCCGCTGCCTCTACGGTAGGTCGATCCGCTTGGGAAGACGTTGCCGCCTTCGAACCAGCCGACAAATACAAGACTCTCTGGTGCTGGCACATCAAAATGCGCACCGTACATTTCCTCTTGCTCCAAGTCGATGTATTCACCAATGCCCTCAGCAATCGGGTGACTTGGGTCCATGACCCACAGACGCTCCTTCTCCTCAGCTTCACGCCATTTCAGATCGCAGCTGGTGCCCATTAATTTAATAAAGATTTTGGACATATGGCCCGAATGAAGCACTACAAGTCCCATACCTTGCAGCACTCGCGCATGTACACGATTTACAATCTCATCACTTACTTCATGATGGGCGATATGTCCCCACCAGATCAGTACATCCGTGTTATCTAATACCTCTTGCGTAAGTCCGTGCTCTGGTTCATCCAGCGTAGCTGTCTGAGTGTCCAGTCCTGCCTCTTGAAGAAAACTTGCCAGTTGTCCATGAATACCTTGCGGATAGACCTTAAGAATTCTTTCTTCCTGACGTTCATGACGGAATTCATTCCATACGGTTACTCTTGTCACTTGAGACACGCTCCTAGTTCATATTTATCTATGACCCTCGAATTTGCTTGATTATTCAAAAAACACAGGCATTCCAGTTTCAGAGGATTTATAAATAGCCTCCAAGATGCGAGTCACAACCAACGCCTGCTCCGGCTTCACTACAGGCTCGGTGTCATTTACAATGCTGTCAATCCACTGAGCTGCCTCTATCACCGCAGGATCATCTCCTGCACCATCATAAAAGTCGACGCCACCGGCATCCAGACCGATATGCTTCTCAAAGGTTTTACCGTAGGCTTCTCCGTTAATGCGCAGACCCTTCTCCATATCTGCTCCGCCTTCAGTCCCACAAAGTACCGTTTTGGCCTCACCGACATCGAGTGTATTCAGTGCCCAGCTTGCTTCTAAGACGATGGTAGCCCCATTCTCCATAGTGATGAATCCAATGGCGGAATCCTCCACTGTAAACTTCTCAGGATCCCACGGGCCCCAAGCATTTGCAGCATTTTTACGACCGGACAGCTTATGATAAGCGTTGCCCACGACATATTTAGGTTTGTAATTATCCATCATCCACAGGGTCAAATCGAGCGCATGGGTGCCGATATCAATCAACGGACCGCCGCCCTGCGCTTCTTCATCCAAAAACACACCCCAAGTTGGGACAGCGCGACGACGGATAGCCTTAGCTCTGGCGTAATAGATCTCACCAAGCTCATTATTCTCACATACCGCATGCAGATAAGCTGAATCTGGTCTGAAACGGTTCTGATAACCGATGGTCAGCTTTTTCCCAGTTCGCTCTGAGGCCTCGATCATCGCTTGTGCTTCTGCCGTGGTTTTAGCCATCGGCTTCTCACACATTACGTGTTTGCCTGCTTCCATAGCCGCAATGGAAATCTCCGCATGGGAAATGTTCGGCGTACATACATGAATCACATCTATACTTGCATCGTTAAGAAGCTCTTTATAATCTGTGTAAACTACGGACTGCTCATCTCCAAACTCCGCTTTTGCCTTCTCGGCACGTTCAGCGACGATATCACAAAAAGCAACCATTCGCGCACCTTCTACTTTTTTTAACGCTGGCATGTGCTTGCCGTTCGCAATACCTCCGCAGCCGATAATTCCTACTGTTAAAGTCATTCTGGTCTAACCTCCACTTATTCCTGTTTTGATATCTCTATCATACAAATCTGAGGAAGGGCTTTCTTCCTGTAATCTTGCTGTATTATTCCCGAATATTGTCTTGTGGTATTTCAGCGGGGATATCCCCGTTGCTTCCTTGAAAAAATGATGGAAGGTCTTCACGCTGCCAAACCCGGCTGCTTCCGCCACGGCAGACATCGGCAGATCTTCATTGATCAAGATCCATTTGGCTTTGTTAAGCCGGTATTCGTTTAAGAACGCGATAAAGGTCATGCCCGTGTTTTTCTTGAACAATTTGGTAAAATAATAAGGACTAAAACCCATATAATTAGCTACCTCATTCAGCGAAATAGCCTCCTGATAATGCTGCTCCACATAAATAAAAATCCGCTCTAGTCTCTCCAGTGTTTCTCTGGATTGATTCAGTGTATCTTCTGAGAACTTAGGCTGTTTATTGATCGGACTTTTCGGTACCTCACGTAAAATAACGGTCAGCAGTTCAAATAATCTAGCCTTGATTAGAAAAACATACCCTTCTCTTCGCTGTACATCTTCCTCGTAAATACTCTCAATCAGCCCTTTGACCTTCGCGGCAGTTGCCACGGGCCATCTAGAACTGGAATACTCCATAAGCGTAAAGACCTCACGAAGTGAGTAGTCATTACCGTTCAAAGCGGCTACTTCTTGAAACAAATTCAGGTCAAATTGAATCACTACCCGTTCACTCTCAGGGGAAGAGAGAAAATAATGCACATCCCCACCATTGATAAACTGAACCTCGCCCTGTTCCATGTGAATAGGGGTATCATTAATTCCCAGATTCAGGCTTCCTTTGGTAACATAGATAATTTCAATTTCTTTATGCCAATGCGGATAACACAACGTATCACCATTGCAAAGTAAACTGCGGTAAGGAAAGTGCTTATCCACATCCGGAATCTCGAGATAAATATTCATAAATACAACTCCTTATCCGAGTAAATCATTAAAACCAGGGCTTGCATGCCATATTTAAAAGTTTTACGTAAGCGTTTACTCTCTAAATGTTAGACCTCCAATATTCTTTTGTCAATTACATGTACAAATGATCTGTACAATCAAGTTATCACCTAAAACTAAACCGTGCTCTCTCCATTATTTTAAGTAATTTTTTGGTATATGTATCGCTTTCATTCTATTAAAAGAACTCTTGGTTTTACGTAGCTTTGATCATTTTTTTATATTTAAGTAGAGTTGACAAAAATACCTATCAGGATTTATATTCAGGGTAAGCGTTTACGTTGTTCGATGAATATAAATTCATTATTCACTACGTAAGCGTTTAATTCAAGGATAACCGTAGTTTAAGGAGCTCATAGGAATGAACCCAACGATTAAAGATGTTGCACAGAAAGCGAACGTTTCCATTGCCACGGTCTCTCGCGTGCTAAACAATTTAAGTGGGTATTCGGACAAAACGAAACAAAAGGTAAATGAGGCGATCAAAGAAATTGGTTATCAACCTAACGCGATTGCTCGTGGCCTAATCAATAAGCGTACGCAGACTATAGGTGTAATGTTTCCAAGTGTTTCCGGAGCTTTCTCCTCCAATCTGCTTAAAGGCATTGAGGAATTGGCCAATGACCGAAATTACAGTGTGATGGTTTGTAATACCGATCAGGATGGTAAGCGAACGCTGAAGTATTTGCAGTTGCTCAGAGAGAAGCAAGTCGATGGCATTATTTTTTCAAGTGAAGTCTTGAAGAAAGAATATTACGATGTGCTAGAAACCATGAAAATCCCAGTTGTGCTGGTCTCTTCCCAAACGGAATTTGCCAGTGTACCTTACGTAAAAGTAGATGATTACCAAGCTGCCTATGATGCTATCCTTTACTTAATTTCTAAAGGTCACAGAAAAATAGCCATGATCAGCGGAGATCAAAACGATATTATTGCGGGTGCACCCAGAGCTGAGGGATATCGTAAAGCACTTGAAGCAAATGGCATACCTTTTGACAGCCGTTATCTAACTTTTGGAGACTTTCATTATGAAAGTGGGAGTATTGCAATGGAAGCTCTCTTGGATCAAGCTCCTGATCTCACTGCCGTCTTTGCCGCTAGTGACGAAATGGCGATTGGCGCCCTTTCCACTGTCATCAAATATGGTTTAAGCGTTCCTGAAGATATCTCTATTATGGGGTACGATGATCTCGGAATGGCTAAAATGGTTATTCCACCGTTAACTACAGTTCGTCAGCCACTGTACGATATTGGTAAGATCGCTGTGGAAAAACTGATCCAAATGATTGAAACGGGCGAGACTGTGAATAGCAGAATCGTCGACCACCTAATTGTGGAAAGACAAACGGTAAGAACACTTACCTAAGTCTTTTGTCAATATAACGTAAACGTTTACTCTTTATCTTAATGTATATCCTCCGCCTATAAGTAGCAGAATATCTTTTAAGTATATGTTCAGAGTAAACGTTTACCCTTCTCTTCATCATCAGAATAACAAATTATTAGGAGGAATTATCATGAAAAAAACAATCAAACCTGTAGTGGTTAGCCTAGTGGCTATGTCCGTGCTTAGCGCCTGTGGCAATAACGCGGCTGACAACAGCACAAATAGCAGTGGGAATTCCTCCGGTGAAAAGGTAAAAGTCGAATTCTTCCAAGGTAAGTCTGAAGCCAAAGCCACCTTCGACAAGCTAGTCGCGAAATTTAATGAAGCCAATCCGAACATCGTAGTCACTCAAGTGAACCCGCCGGATGCTGAAACTGTGCTGAAGACTCGTGCGGCTAAAAAAGACATTCCTGATGTCGTGGGTATGGGTGCCACCGACACCTACAAAACTTTATCCGCAAGCGGTCTGTTTGAAGACTTCACTTCTGATCCGCTAGCTAAGAATATTCAACCTGCCTATGTCCAAATGATGAAAGACCTGACGGGTACAGACACGTTGAATGCTCTTCCATTCTCCTCCAATGCAAGTGGGGTCATATACAATAAAGCGATGTTCGCTGAAGCGGGCGTTACCGTACCAACAACCTGGGATGAGTTCATGGCTGTCGCTCAAAAGTTCAAAGATAGCGGTAAGAATGCTTTCTATCTGACTTTTAAGGATGCTTGGACAACACTTACACCTTTCAATTCCCTCTCAACGATCATTAAAGGTAATGATTTCTTCAAGGAGCGTACAGCAGGCACTGTAACCTTCGCAGACAGCTTTAACGAGGTTGCCGAAAAACTGCTTAAGCTGACGGAATACGGACAGAAAGATATCTTTGGAAAGAATTACAATGACGGCAACACAGCATTCGCTAAAGGCGAATCAGCAATGTACCTGCAAGGCGTATGGGCGATTCCAGAAATCGTGAAAGCCAATCCATCCATTGAACTTGGCGTATTCCCGTTCCCAGCGACAAATGATGCTGCCGATGCTAAGGTCATTTCTGGCGTAGACACATTACTGACTATTTCCAAGAACACTAAACATAAAGAAGAAGCCAAGAAATTCATTGACTTCCTACTTCAACCTGAGAATGTCACCCTATACATCAACGAACAAAAAGCATTCCCAGCAGTACAAGGTGTAACACAGGATGATCCAACGATGGACGGATTCAAAGCATCTTTTGAAGCAGGTAAACTCGCTGACTTTGCTGACCACTACATTCCAAGTGCAATGAAAGTTGAAACCATCAACCAAGCCTTCTTACAAAAGAAAGATATTAATGCTTACCTAAAACAGCTTGATACAGAATGGGATAAAGTAGCTGACCGGAAATAACCAGATCAGACAAACATGAACCGCGAAAGAGAACGGGGCTTCCCCTCTTCTCTTTCGCTTTTACAATGAGGAGGATTACATGATGGCCAAACGCCGAGTCGCCTTTTATCTGATGACTATACCGGCATTACTTCTTTTCTTTGCCTTTCATACCTTTCCTGCACTGCAGGGTATATATTATTCGTTCACAAACTGGGACGGCTTTAGTGACAGCTTTGATTACGTAGGATTTAAGAACTTCGTCAACATTTTTCAAGACGAAAATGTGTTGAATTCATATGTGTTCACTTTTAAATATGCCATCCTGACCACTATTCTTATCAACATCATCAGCTTGTTGATTGCGTTAGGACTAAATGCGAAAATTAAAGCCAAAAACTTTTTCCGCGGGGTATATTTCCTTCCTAATATCCTTAGCGTATTGATTGTCGGTTTTATTTTTAACTACTTGTTCGCTAATGTATTCCCTATTTGGGGTGCGAAACTCGGCAGTGAATTTTTATCACAGAACATTCTCGGTAACTCGGACTGGGCTTGGATCGGTATCGTCATTGTAGCCGTTTGGCAGGGGATTGCTTATAACACGATTCTCTATCTGGCGGGTCTGCAGACCATTCCTCATGATCTTTACGAAGCTTCCAATCTGGACGGCGCTAGCCGCTGGAGAGAATTCTGGAGCATTACTTTTCCAATGCTTGCTTCCTTCTTCACGATCAATATGGTACTCGCGATGAAGGGCGGCCTGATGGTATTCGACCAAATCGTTGCTTTGACAGGTGGGGGACCAGGACGTTCAACTCAATCCATTGCCCACTTAATCTACACAGGCGGCTTCCAAGGCGGAGAATTTGCCTACCAATCGGCGAACGCCGTGATTTATTTTATCGTGATCGTCGTTATCTCCGCCCTTCAGCTTAAATTTCTGCAGAAACGGGAGATGGACTTATGATCAAAAAATCAACCAACTGGCCTGTAACGACGCTTATCGCCCTAGGCTCACTGCTGATTCTTTTTCCGCTTTACATGACTATTGCCATCGCGCTCAAGAATCCCGAAGAAATGGCTCAATCTATCTTTTCGCTGCCGACTGGCCTGCATTTTGAGAACTTCGCCAATGCGATTAAGGCAACGAATTTCTTCAATGCTTTAGGAAATAGCACCATTATTACTATTACGACTGTTGTGTTCATATTGCTTACCAACTCCATGGTAGCCTATGCTATTGCACGTAATATGAAGCGGAAATTTTTCAAAGTGCTTTACTTCTATTTTATCAGTGCTATGTTTATCCCTTTCCAGATTATTATGCTGCCTGTGGTCAAAGTGACAACGGATCTGCACATGAACAATATTGTAGGGATTATTATTCTATACGTTGTTTATGGTCTGGCCTTTAACGTTTTTGTATACACCGGCTATATCCGCTCCATTCCGTATGAATTGGAAGAAGCGGCTACAGTAGATGGCGCATCGACCTTCGGAACGTTCTGGAAGATTATTTTCCCACTCCTCGCTCCTGTCAGTGCAACAATCGGTATCCTGTCTTGTTTATCGACTTGGAATGACTTTATGCTACCGCTGGTTCTGCTCGGAGATCAAGATTCCTACACGCTTCCGCTTGTACAATATGTCTTCCAGGGCCAGTTCAGCACGGATTTTAACTTAGCATTTGCTTCATATCTGCTCGCATTAACCCCGATGCTCATCGTCTATTTGTTCGCGCAAAAATGGATTATCAGCGGACTAACATCTGGATCCATTAAATAACTAAGATTTATATAGAGAGATAGGAGAGTTATACATGGATAAGAAATGGTGGAAAGAAAGCGTAGTGTATCAAATTTACCCCCGCAGCTTCAAAGACAGTAACGGGGATGGCATTGGTGATCTGCAAGGGATTATCTCGAAACTCGATTATCTAAATCATCTTGGTGTCGACGTAGTCTGGTTGTGCCCAGTGTACCAGTCGCCTAATGACGATAACGGTTATGATATCAGTAATTATCAAAGTATTATGGATGATTTCGGAACGCTCTCCGATTGGGAGGAACTGCTAGCTGGACTTCACAGCCGCGGCATGAAGCTGATTATGGACCTTGTGGTCAACCATTCCTCAGATGAACATGCCTGGTTCGTGGAGTCCCGCAAATCGCAGGATAATCCTTATCGTGATTATTATATCTGGCGTCCTGGTAAGGACGGACAGCCGCCTAACGACTGGGGCTCCTTCTTCAGCGGATCGGCTTGGGAATTGGATGAGAAATCGGAAGAATATTACCTCCATCTCTTCTCCAGAAAACAACCAGACCTGAATTGGGACAATCCAAAACTGCGCCAGGAAATCTATGATATGATGACCTGGTGGCTGGATAAAGGAATTGACGGATTCCGCATGGACGTGATCAACCTGATCTCCAAAGTACCGGAATTACCTAGCGTTTCTACGGAAAGTAACGTAGAACAGCCTACTTACCACTTCGGTGGAGACTATTTCGTTAACGGTCCCCGCGTACATGAATATATGCAGGAAATGAACCGTGAGGTGCTATCCAAGTACGATATCATGACAGTGGGCGAAGCTGTTAATGTTACTCCAGAAGAAGCTTCACTGTATGTTTCCGAGGATCGAAACGAGCTGAACATGGTATTCCATTTCGAGCTCATGGATGTCGATTCCGGTGCTGGAGGTAAATGGAATGTACAGCCTTGGAAACTGGCGGACATTAAGTCCATTATTTCCAAGTGGCAAGTTGCACTGGACGGTAAGGGTTGGAACAGCTTGTATATGAACAACCATGATCAGCCGCGTATGTTATCCCGCTTTGGGGATGATAAGCTGTTCCCGAAAGAGTCTGGAAAAATGCTGGCAACACTGCTTCACACACTCCAAGGTACACCTTACATCTATCAAGGTGAAGAAATCGGCATGACAAATGTACAATTTGCTTCCATCGATGACTACAAGGATATTGAAATTCTAAATATGTATAAGGAATACTTGGCTGCCGGTCACTCGGAAGAAAAAATCATGAATTCCATTTACATCAAAGGTCGGGACAATGGCCGTACGCCGATGCAATGGAACTCGGAACCGCAGGCAGGCTTCACCACCGGCACACCGTGGCTGGCTGTGAACCCTAACTACGAAGATATTAATGTGGAGCAGGCTCTGGCAGATCCCGATTCTATTTTCCACTACTATAAGAAGCTAATTGAGCTGCGTAAGCAGCATGAGATTATCGTATACGGAAGTTATACAATTCTGGCTGAGGAGAATGAACAGGTATATGCTTATCTGCGTACTCTTGGAGAAGAACAGCTACTGGTTGTATTGAATTTCTTCGGAGAGCCCGCGACCTTCGAACTTCCTTCTACTGTGAAATTCCAAGCGAAGGAATTGCTTATTGCCAACTACGAAGTAAATCCAGAAGAAGAACTAAACACAATTCAGCTTCGTCCTTATGAAGCTCGTGTGTATAAGCTTAATTAAGTACCCCCTTGCATGAAAAAACAAAAAGGAGCCTCCGGGCTCCTTTCTGCTTTTTCATAAACACTTTTGAGTTATAGACTTACATTTTAAACCGTTCCTTTTACCGGATTGACCTGTACCTGTCCCGCGTTCAATTTCTCAATAATCGCCAGTAAGAAGGTTTCGGCTAGGCTGTTCTTTTTAATCGCTCTGGCGGCTTCTTCCAAGGTAAACCATTCAGCATGATCAACCTCAGTACTCACCTGGCTCAAGTCCTCCGAATCTGCAACACCTATAAAATTCAGCATTAGCGTATTGGATGGTGCGAAGTACAAGCTGCGCATATATTCATAAGCGACAATATCAAGTCCTACCTCTTCTTTTACCTCACGTACGAGAGTCGTTTCCGCATCTTCACCTTTGTTCACGTATCCTGCGAGTAATATATAGTCTGGCCGATTATATTGCTGAATTAATAAAATCTTGTTTTTCTCCCTGTTTAATACTGCTGTACTAATCGCCGTGCTGAAAATAGGGAATCGGAACATTTCACACGCATTGCAATAAGGTACCTGCCCTTCCCCTTCACTTTCTTTCATTACTAACTCTGTCCCACATTCCAGGCAATACTTCAAACTGATCGCTTCCTTCTATTCTAAGTTAGCCTAATTCTACTCCAATTGAGGTGGAATCCGGTGATACGTAGCTTGTTCAAACCCGTATGCTAAGGCTATGAGCGTAGGCTCGCTATAAGCTTTTCCGGAAAAAACAACACCAAAAGGTCCCTTGGTCGAATCCCCATCCGCATCAATAATGCCTTGAGATACATATCCCGCCGGAACGGTAACTAATGGATAACCTAAGCGTGCCGCAATATACATGCCATCTACATCACCAGGCAGCAATAAGGCGTCTAAACTATACTGTTCCAACACATAATCTATTCCTTGTTCAAGCGCTAATTCCTTGTATTCTTGTTTCTTCTCTTGATAGGCTTCTTCAGTTAAAGTTACTTCTTCTGATCTCGTCAGGGTGTCTTGCCCATATCGCAGGGCAATCTCAGCATGTCTTTCATTATAGGCTATCAATTCTTGCAAAGAGTGAATCGGAACGGAATCATCTACTTGTGCTAAATACTGGTTGAGCCCTTTTTTAAATTCATAACAAATCACATCATTATTCCAATTCTGTTGTTCAACATGTACTGTGACAGGATCTATTATGGTAGCCCCTTCATTCTTCAAGGTCAAGATAGCTGCTTCCATAATTGCAGCCTCTCAGCGTCTAAATGCTTATAATAATGCCGTGGAATACCTATTCTTGCTTGTCGTATAAAGCTTTTATCTAAACTTGAAGTATAGTCTGTATAAGCGTATTTTTCGTTTGAAAATGTTGCTGAATCGTTGGCGTCCACTCCGGTTAACGCCCCTAAAATAATTGCCGCATCTGTAACCGTTCTAGCTATAGGCCCAGGGGTATCCTGGCTTACTGAAATGGGAATGACTCCAGTACGGCTCACTAATCCCACCGTAGGTTTGATTCCGACAAGAGCATGTTGGCTGGCTGGACCGACAATAGATCCTGCGGTTTCCGTTCCGATCGCTGCTGCTGCCAGATTCGCTGCTACGGCTGCCGCAGGCCCAGAGCTGGAACCACTGACAAATACCGTCCCAGGTCCATACGGATTCAGTACAAGCCCTCCCCGCGAGCTATATCCCGCAGGCATTGTACTAGACATAAAATTAGACCACTCCGACATATTCGCCTTCCCAAGTAAAATAGCCCCCGCCAATCGAAGCTTGGCCGCTACAAATGAATCTTTTGCCGCAATTGATCCAGCTAAAGCTACAGAACCGGCACTCGTATGCATCTTATCCGCGGTGTCTATATTATCCTTCAATAAAATAGGAATACCGTGCAGGCTCCCGCGGCTCCCTTTTTCTGCTCGTTCTTTATCGAGTGCTCGCGCGATTTGTATAACCTCTGGATTTATTTCTAAAATAGAGTTTATGTCTATATCGTATTTATGGATCCGCTCCAAATATACTTGAACTATATCCTCTGAGGTAATTAAACCTGCTTCCAGAGCCTCTTGCATTTTAATTATATCCGTCTCAATAATCCATTCCTGAAGTTTATTCTTCATACGAATAACTCCTTCCAAAAAAATAAAATTGCCTCTAGTATAAACCTACCACAAAATTTCACCTCAATAATATGGAGAGTTTAACTATAGTTATATTCAGCTATTTGACTCCCTCGGCTACAGATGATAGGGTATTTTCGAAGTTAAATTTTTCCGGGAGGGAACACCCATGACGGAAGTAAAGCTTAGTATTGGATACGACGAATTCGAAGAAGGTCAAAGAATTGGCGAAGCAATTGAGAAGTTAAGCAGCAGCCCTGAAGGTGCGTCGCTGACCAGCCTAATTATCGGTGATTGGGGGCAAGCCTACGAGAATAGCTCGGAAGAGGTTGTAGAGGCACTGGTTACGCATAGCGCCAGCTTCCCTGCTTTACGCAAGCTTTTTATTGGTGAGATGGGCTATGAGGAATGCGAGATTTCATGGATTACCCAAAGCGATCTATCACCGCTGCTCCCTGCTTTTCCAGAATTACAATCACTCACGATTCAAGGCGGGAATGAGCTGAGCCTCTCAGAGCTAAAGCATGACAAGCTGGAGGAACTGATAATTATTAGTGGCGGCTTAAGTAAAGCCGTACTTGAAAATATTGCAGCCAGCCAATTGCCGAATTTACGCAAGCTGGAACTATATCTTGGCGTAGATAACTACGGCTTTGACGGAAGCCTCGCAGATATTCTACCTCTTATAGAAGTAGGAAAGTTCCCTAAACTTACCTATCTGGGATTAAAAAATAGCGAAATACAAGATGAAATCGCCGGTGCAGTAGCAAATGCGCCTATCTTAGATCAGCTGGATACGCTAGATCTATCTCTGGGTACCCTCAGCGACGAAGGTGCTGAATTGCTTCTTGCCAGCGAGAGAATCAAGGGACTAAAAGCATTGAATCTAAGCCATCATTTTATGTCCGACGAGATGATCAGCCGGTGGCAGCAGAGTGGATTACCTGTCGATGTCAGCGACAAACAGGAAAGCGATGATGAGGAAGACTGGCGTTATCCTTCCATCACAGAGTGAGCCCCCTATGCGGCCGATGATCGTTATCGGTATTCCTGGGGATAAACGGACTAGCGGCATTCAGCAAGCACGTTCCGATCTCGGAATGCCACCTGCCATCATTTTATCGTACGCTGAATTTCTGCATGGCCAATTGTTAGGTGATCTGCTGGAAGTGCAGAAGCAGCAGTTATCCAGCCAGCCGGCTGTTTATAACGGAATAGATCTCAGTACGGCTCCCCCGCTGCTGAGATTGGAATCGCCTGGCAGCAGCTTTGAAGTAGAACGTGCCTTAATCGCTCTTGGCGCACCTGATGCCGTTGATGTTGACGATTCGCTGCATCCCTACGCTGAAAGACCTGATCCGCGCCCACTCCGTGTGAAGGTAGCCCATCAATTGAAGGAGATGCAGGGTGTCCTGCATCATCCTTCGCAATGGTTCCGCGGTTATTGCCGCATGCTGGCTAGACTACAGCGCGAAGCCAAAGAGGTTTGTCCAGGCTCGCTATGGTTAAATGACCCCGCTGACATTGCGGCCATGACCGATAAACGGCGGGCACAACAGATTCTGAGTGAGGCAGGCATCCCTATTCCTCGTCCATTAGGCGAGGAACAGCAGCCTACCGACTATGCCTCTCTCCGTGAGATGATGATCTCCCGGCGAATGCACCGGGTATTCATTAAGCTAGCCTTCGGCTCTGCCGCTTCCGGGGTGATCGCCTATCAGCTCCATCCCGTTACAGGTGCCGAAATTGCCTTAACTACAGTGGGGGTCGAGAATTACATCACCCGACCGCCCATTTACTATAATTCCGGTAAACTGCGGCGATACACAGATACCGCCACGATCTCCGGCATTATTAACTGGATTTATCGGCATGGTGGTTATGCCGAGCAATGGATCCCTAAGATCGGCCATAACGGCAAAGCCTTCGATATCCGCCAGCTCGTGGTTCTCCGTGAGGCCTGTCATACAATTGCTCGTGTAAGTTCCACCCCAATTACGAATCTGCATTTACGCAGCCAGCGGATGTCTCCTTCAGAAGCCGGTTTATCAGAATTCATACAGGAGCAGGTACGAAATACCGCGTTGCAAGCGCTGGCGGCATTTCCCCGTTCTGGAGTTGCCGGGATAGACGTGCTGATATCTGGAGGATCGCAGCAGTGTTTTGTCGCCGATGTTAATCCTTTTGGCGATTTGCTGTACGATGTGAAATACCGTGGCTGCAGCACCTACGAATGGGAAATGAAGGTATTGACCGCCAGAGACTATATTACTCATCCCTCAACACCGCTTATAAAGGAAGGATCCTCTTAATGGATATGAACACTATCGTTGGCACCCATGACATTCTAATGATCACACTTGATACCCTTCGATACGATGCAGCTACTATGGAGGAAGCGAACTGCCCGAACCTGTGCGGAACGGGATCCTGGGAGAAAAGACATACTCCCGGCAGCTTTACTTATGCGGCCCATCACGCTTTTTTCGGCGGCTTCTTGCCTACTCCAGCTACAACGGATAAGACTGAGCATATCCGTATGTTCCATTCCCGAAATACCGGAATGAAGACGCATCCTCATACATGGCTGTTCGATACGCCGGATATCGTGTCAGGACTTGCTGCCGAGGGCTATCGCACGGTTTGTATTGGAGGTGTTATTTTTTTCACCAAAAAAAATCCACTCGCTCGTGTGTTGCCAAGCTATTTCCAGCAAAGCTACTGGCGGATGACCTTCGGTGTGACCAATCCGCGTTCCACAGAGCATCAGGTGAACCATGCCTTGAAGCTGCTAAAGGATACTCCTAGCGAGCAAAGATTGTTTATGTTCCTCAACGTCTCTGCCATTCACGGACCAAATCATTATTTTGTACCTGGTGCTAAAAAAGACTCCGTAGACAGCCAGCGCGCCGCTCTTCGTTATGTGGACGGTGAACTGGGCCGGTTGTTCGATGCGTTCCGGGAACGCGGCAATCCGGTCTTCTGCCTGGCTTTTTCAGATCATGGAACCGCTTATGGGGAAGATGGCTATCAGGGGCATCGCCTTGCCCACGAGACGGTATGGAACGTCCCTTATCGAGAGTTTATTTTATAATATTTATAACAAGGAAAGGATGGAGAACTGATATGACGTTATCGTCCTTCTCTTTAGAAGAGCTTCACAAGTGGAAAGACAGCATTACTGCTCACCCTTACCGTTCTTATCTGTATTCCTATCCACACAAAACGGCTTACAGCGATTTGCAGCCTCCGATGCCGCTAGAAACACTCTGGCGTGATGAGCCTGCGGAATCTTTCTTTCTATATATGCATATTCCGTTTTGTGGCGCACGCTGCGGATTCTGCAACCTATTTACCCTGCCTGATAAACGCGCAAATGTTCATGCCACATACGTGGATGCCCTGGAACGCCAAGCAAAGCAATGGGCGGAATTCACCAGACATAAACCTTATGCGCGTTTTGCGATCGGCGGTGGAACTCCCACCCTGCTGGCAGCAGATCAGCTCCGCCGCTTGTTCCACATTGCCGTTGATACGATGGGACTGGACACAAATACAGCCTCCATCTCAGTAGAAACTTCACCGGAGACGATTACCGAAGAGAAGCTGAATATTCTAAAAGAGTATACGGTGGATCGGGTCAGCATGGGCATCCAAAGTTTTGTCGCTGCTGAATCGGCGGCCATCTATCGCCCACAAAATCCGGATGAGGTATATCGGGCACTAGAGCTGCTGGGGAAATATGATTTTCCCATACTGAATTTAGATCTGATCTACGGGCTTCCGGGGCAGACGGTCGACTCTTGGCTATATTCGCTCAATCAAGCGATCAGCTTTGAGCCAGAGGAAATTTTCATCTATCCGCTCTACACCCGTGAGCATACGATTGTGAAGCCTGGTGATATCCAGCGTCAGGACGATATTCGCCTAGATTGCTACAAAGCCGCTGGGCAGCTGCTTAGAGCGAGAGGATATCGCCAATACTCCATGCGTCGTTTCGCCAAGGAAGACGCAGGAACAGCTAAACCCATTCTCGATTATAGCTGCCAAGAAGAAGGAATGGTCGGATTGGGCTGCGGAGCAAGATCCTACACCCGCCATGTGCATTACGCTTCCCGTTATGGGGTAAGCCGTAAAGCAACCGAGAGCATTATTGCTGATTACGTTGCGACGGATCGTTACGATACTGCGGATTACGGGATTGTGCTGAGTCTTGAAGAACAGAAACGCCGCTTTATTCTGAAGGCGATTCTACATAGCGAAGGGCTGAAGCTTGAAGATTACAGCCAGCGTTTCGGTCAATCGCTCTGGAGCGATTATCCTGAGCTGTCCAACCTGCTTCATTCCGGTCTTGGGCAGGAGGAAGATGGCATCCTGCGCCTTACCACCGAAGGGATGGGTTACTCTGATTCGATTGGGGATTGGTTTATTTCTGGGGAGATCCGAGAGCAGATGGAAAGGTTCGTATTGCCATGAATGCGGTCCTCTACTACCGCGGTTCCCTCACGTCCTGCAACTATGATTGCCCCTATTGTCCTTTTGGCAAAACAAGAGACAGCGCAGCTACGCTCGCCAAGGACCGCCAGGGGCTGGAAGCCTTTGTAGCGTGGGCCTCTGAGCAAGGTGCGGCAGGTCATCGGCTTTCTATATTTTTTAATCCCTATGGCGAAGGGCTAATTCATCGCTGGTACAAAGAAGCAATGATTGCCCTCTCCAATATGGACCATGTAGAGAAGGTAGCGATTCAGACCAACCTATCTGCCAACCTGGGTTTCATCTCCCAGCTGAATCGTAAAAAAGTGGCCTTTTGGGCCACCTACCACCCCGGACAAGTGCGGGAGGATAAATTTCTGGCGCAATGTTTGACTTTATATGAGAACGACGTTCCATTTAGTGTGGGAAGCGTTGGAATACGCAGCGCTTTTTCAGCGATAGCTTCACTTCGTTCTGCGTTACCAGAGAACGTGTACTTATGGGTCAATGCTTACAAAGATAAACCTGATTATTATACAGCTGAGGATTTTGTCTTCCTTAGCGAGATTGATCCACATTTTTCTGTGAATGCTATGGATTATGAAAGCCTTGGCCAAGCCTGCAATGCAGGAAAAGATGTTTTTTACGTACAGGGCGCTGGGCTTGTGAAACGCTGCTATAAGGACAGAGGTGTCATAGGCAATCTTTACCGTGATGGGCTAGAGGGTCTCTCTGCGGTTAGAAGCTGCCGAATGAAGGTATGCGATTGTTATATCGGTTATATTCATATGCCCGAGCTGAAGCTGCGGAGCATCTATGAAGCTGGACTTTTGGAACGAATCCCTTATGGCGCTATGAACAACTGAATTAGAATTCCAGACAGGGTTTCTTTACTCTCTGTGGAATATGACAAGTAGCCCCCATCTATAGGGGCATAGCAAACACTAAAGTTGGAGGGACAATAACTTATGAACAACATCATTAATTTTGCGCATCGTGGAGCGTCGGCAGTGTGTCCAGAAAATACTATGGCAGCATTTCGCAAAGGTCTTGAGCTGGGTGCAACCGGAATAGAAACTGATGTACAAATGACCAAGGATGGCGGCCTAGTCCTCATTCATGATGAAACTCTAAACCGCACGACAAGCGGAACCGGCTATGTGAAGGATCATACACTCGCAGAACTGCTGGAAGTGGACGCAGGCTCATGGTTCGGACCTGAATTCAAAGATGAGCGCCTTCCATTGCTGGAAGATTTATTAGATCTGCTGCAAGGTAGAGATACCATACTAAATATCGAGCTTAAAAATGGCACTTTTTTATATCCGGGCATGGAGGAAAAAGTGATCGCGGCCGTACGGGATTTCAAGATGAGCGATCGCGTCATTTTTTCGAGCTTCAACCATTATTCACTAGCTTACTGTCAGTCGCTGGCACCGGAGATCAGAACAGGAATTCTGTACGGGGAAGGCCTGTATCGTCCTTGGGATTATGCAGCTACACTTGGAGCGACTGCGTTGCATGCGTATCATTTTGCGGTACTGCCTGAATTCGTCGAAGAAGCGGCGAAGCATGGCGTTGTCTACCATCCTTGGACCGTTAACGATCCCGAGCGGATGAAATATTTAATTGAAGCTGGTGTATCAGGCATTATTACCGATCATCCAGACGTACTCGCTGGACTTCTGGCTGACAAGGGAGTGTGATGGTGTGAAAAAAGTCTGGCTGCTCGGATTCGGCTTTTTCAGCATCAGCATTACATGGAGTCTGTATAACGCATTTGTACCTTTTTTCCTCGAAAAATATGTACATAGTGTAGCCCTAATCAGCTTCATGATGACGATTGATAATTACTTCGCCTTATTCTTGCAGCCTTGGATCGGTAATCGGAGTGACCGCACGACCTCGCGTTTTGGACGCAGAATGCCTTATCTTATGATCGGTATGCCCTTCGCTGCCGTGCTGACTATGCTGATTCCGTTTCATACCGGACTATTTACACTGCTTTTATTTATGATGCTGATGAATCTAGCCATGAGTTTATACCGTTCCCCTACCGTCGCTCTCATGCCCGACATAACACCTGAAGAGCAGCGTACAAAGGCTAACGGATTAATTAATTTCATGGGTGGATTCGGATCAATTCTGGCTTTTGGCGTGGGTTCGATCCTCTATAAATCAAATCCTGCGCTGCCATTTCTCGTTGCTGGACTGATTACCCTGTTATGTCTATTTATCGTATCGCGCTTCATCAAAGAAAAACGGGATGGTGTGAATATAAGCCCTACGCTTCTATCCGATACAGCGGGGAGCCCTTCTGCGACGATAGTTAAGCCTTCCAGAGTCTCCTTTCGCGGCCAGCTGGATCGTACTACAGTCTTTCTACTGGCAGCGATTTTCTTCTGGTTTGTAGCTTATCAAGGGGTCGAAACCTTGTTTACATTGTATGGCAAAAACCATCTGGGCCTCAGTGAACAAGCAGCCTCCTTCTCCCTTACCTTCTTCTCCCTTGCCTTTGTGCTGTTCGCTATTCCGAGCGGTTGGCTGGGTGGGCGATTCGGGAAAAAGAAGATCATTATCATCGGCGTATGTGGCCTGATGACGGTCTTTGCGCTTGTTGGGTTTGCACAGGACCTGCTGGTGCTTCGAGCGTTACTCCTGACAGGAGGAATCTTCTGGGCTTGTATCAACATCAACTCTTATCCTTATGTTGTTGCAACGGGAACTGAGGAGAGTATCGGTACTCGAACAGGGATGTATTATTTGGTCTCTTCACTGGCAGCGATCAGCTCGCCACCTTTGCTGGGGCTAATGATTGATATTTTTGATTACTCCATCCTGTTCTATGTAGCAGCGATTAGTATGGCGGTTGCCCTGCTCTGCCTCTTCTTGATGAAGGGACGCAAGCAAGTCCCCCACAAGTTTCACACACCGGGAGCCTAAAAAAAAGCGTCAGCCTTAGACATCTATTTATGTCCAGGGCTGACGCTTATATTTTACACTTAACAAACTAATTTTTATAAACTGAATAACGACCTGTACCCAGCTGTTTGGCGGTGTACATCGCTGTATCTGCTTCGTGCAGCAGCCTGAAATGATCCACCTTGCCATGACTAATGCTGATGCCTATGCTCGCAGATACAAAGAGGTTGTGCTCTCCCAGCTGATAATGTCTGGTCGTCTTCTCCAGAATCTGCACCGCTAACTGCTCCGCTTCCTTCTGATTGCAGCCTTTAGCTACAATCACAAATTCATCACCGCCTATACGGAAAATATGGCGTTTTCTTTTGCTGGAGAATTGACTTAACCTTCCTCCCACCTCTTGCAGCAGTAAATCGCCCACATGATGTCCTAAGCTGTCATTGATTGATTTGAACCGGTTCAAATCCATAAACAATACGGCTAGTTGCTCATTTACTTTGCAGCGATCCCAAAAGTGATCCATTCCATTCTTGTTTAACAGCCCTGTTAAGCCATCCTTATAGGCAAGTTCCTTAAGCTGCTCTCTTTCCGCCAAAACAAGGTTCAGCCGTGTAAGCAAAAACATTAAAACAGCTATCGTAAGCGCGTATATCAATAACGGAGTGAAAATCGCCCCATTGACCTCTATAGTTTCTTCTAAGGATTTTTTGCCTAGCTGATGCATTGCCCACAATCCAACGACAATAGTTATAATGGAAAGGCCCGTGTAAACTGCTCTTTGTTTTGGTTCCTTACTAGCAGCATCCCGGTAAAATCTCATTACTAAATAACCTACAACCCCTGCGATGATAATGGACATTAACGTTTGTAAATAAATCTGAACCTCTACCACCTTTAATTCGCACATCCTTCTGAACTACAAATAATTAGCTTACTGTACTGCGATACCAATATATAAAAAAGCTCTGAACATTATCTGAACACTTACTCTTTCTCCAAATGCCGCGCACAATTATATAACTCGCAGTTCCATGAGCCATCCGATTCGGATTTTGTTATTCGCGTAATTGACGTATTGTTCAATAATACTGTGCCGTCCAGTTCTGGAAGTAGTCTTCTAAGGCTACTGCGTAAAATTGCACCATGGCTAACGATCAGAATATGACTGCCTGGATGTCTCGCCGCAATTTCTTCAATGACTTCGCTGCCTCTGAGCTCGCTGGCTTCTGGAGTTTCCAAACCCAAATCTAACGTCTTCCAATCGGTTCCCCATCGTTCAATCCGCTCTTGCTGCGTAGTTCCTTCAATAAGTCCCGCATACATCTCTCGAATGCCCGGCGCTAAACCCGTGATCTCAAGGCCTAATCTTTCTGCAATAACCTCTGCCGTTTGCCGCGCTCTGAGTAAATCACTTGAATATATGTAATCCCATTGTTCTGTGCTAAGACGTTCAGCCAGTAGTTGTGCCTGTTGCAGGCCTTCAGCATCCAATGAATTATCCGTATGCCCTTGCACTCTGCCTTCTTTATTCCACGCGGTACTTCCATGGCGAATTAAACCTATTGTAGTCATAAAAATCTCCTTTTAGCTATTGAGTCTAGTGGCAGTTGTGATGCTGGTTATGGTGCTAGTTATAGTGCTAATCTCAGTGCAATTTCAGTGCTAATATAAATAATATAATCTATATTCTATCAGATTCACCCTATGAACATTTAAAAATAAAGGTTATCCAAGTTTTTGAACATGAGGTATAATAAACCTTGTCGTTTTTTACAACAGCTACAAGATAAGGAGTAATTGTTTATGATGAAAAAGCTAGGGTCCACTCTGTTTCTTACCTTCTTACTGCTCGTTCCGCTTGTCGCCACTTGCCCATCCACTGTTGGTGCAACACCAGTTCCTAAAAACACCGTCTATGTGGACAAGAATAACCATTCATACATACCACTGCGTCTCTTAAATAGCTTCACTGGTATACAGTCTGTATGGAATCCTAACGAAAAACGTATAAGCATTACGAATGCAGACACCACCATAACGCTTACATTAGGTCAAACCGCTGCGCTCGTCAATGAAAAGTCGGTTACACTAACTGATCTTGCTTTCAGTGATAATGGCACGGTATATATCCCGTTGTCTTTTATCAGCACAACGCTTGGCATTCAATTAACTTGGGATAAGGAAGCCTCTTCATTAACCCTTAAGAGTAATGATATTGCAACCACTGTTCCTGTACAGTCCGGCGCACTAATCAAAGCGGATTCTTCACCAGTTGTCAGCGCTAGTAAAACCTTCAAAGTTGGCGGCAGATCCTTCAAAGCCCAGACGGTTACAGTGTCCCTGCTGCATCCTAAGGTGAAACTTGATGTCGTACTGGCTGGAAATACGGTCGGAAAAGTGGAGGACCTAAGCAGTCTGGCTAAACGTAATAATGCCGTAGTTGCGATTAACGGAACATTTTTTGATGCCTATACAAAAGGAGCATACAAAGCTCCATACGGGTACATTGTCAGCGGCGGAAAAATGCTTAAAAATAGCTCCGGGGATCGCCGGACGATTTTTACCTATGACAGCAACCATCTGGCGTCACTGATTCCTGGGCTGGAATTCACAAGCCGCTTCGCTTCCGGTTCTATGGAAGGAGCTCTTCAAGCCGGCCCGCGTCTTCTTGTGAACGGCAAGGTATCCCTAAATGTCGCGGCAGAAGGCTTCAAAGATCCAAAAATCTTAACCGGCGGCGGAGCCCGCAGCGCGCTCGGATTAACACGCGACCATAAGCTCATTCTACTGACCACTGGTGGAGCCACCATCCCACAGCTGGCAGAAATGATGAAGCAAGCTGGAGCGTATCAAGCCATGAATCTGGATGGTGGTGCATCCAGCGGGCTCTACTACAACGGCAAATATCTTACGTCCCCTGGGCGTCAGATCAGCAATGCAATTGTAGTCAAATATCAATAAAATCTCTGGGCCAGACGGCTAGTTGCGAGTGCTGAGCTTTGTGATTTGGCTCGGCTCAGCTACTGCTCGGCTTCGGCTACTAAGAATATACGATTCTATTGTACAAAGTGCAATCAGAGGCAGTTTGCAGCGCATAATTGCTATGGCGGTATGATTGCTGTGCGACGTATGAGATTACTGTGCAGCATATGATTGCCGAGCTCAAACCCAAAAATCCCCTTGATGACTTACCCATCAAGGGGATTTTTCATAAAACGTTGCCAGTTTAGATACTGCTGACAGATCCAATGTTAGGGGCAGCCGGTGCAACTTAATCCGTGTGACCTGAATATTCCCACACCTGCAACCAAACTTCTGTAGTAAAGCCCAATTTCTCGTAGAAAGGCTGCATCGAACCTACGTAAACTTTACTAGCTCCGAGTTGTTTTAAACGGTTAAATCCTTCGTGTAGAACCGCCCGTCCCAGTCCCAGCTTTCGATAATTAATGGATGTGCCTACAGGCTCCAGAGCACCAATTCTATTGCTGCTGTCCCAAAAAATATTACAAAAGGAAACCACTTCGCCCGCGTCATTCACAACGCTAAGATCGAGCTGCGGATTATAGCTTGGAGCGTTACTCATATTCCCATAATGTAGCAGCGTGAGCTCTGCCTCCGCCGTTTCTGCATAGTCGAAGGCCATGATATGTCCGAGCGCTTTTGCAGTAACCTCGATCTCATCTCCGCTGCATATTCTAAAGCCAGAGGGGAGCTCCACAGGAAATTCCTTATCCAATCGCAAGGAGTTTACGCTTTCCTTACCACCCGTTTGATGATACCCCCTCTTACGAGCAACCTCCGCCGCAGAGGTCATATTCTCCGGTATTGGCACATACAGCTCTACGTAACCACCGTTCTCTTCCTCAGCTTTTTGTTCAGCAAAAGCAAACATTTCTTCAAGTAATTTTTCCGGAGGATTCATCTCAGCACACTGAAAATAGAACCCATCGTCCCTGCACACTACAGCTGCAAGCTCTCCATTGTCATACTCCCATAAGCCCACTTTTTGTTCCCACTGCTCCAGCGTTCCACTTCTCGTCTCCTGAAAAAAAATAACAAATTCCCAGCGGTCTATAAGCCAGGTATTTGGAGTCTTTAGCTTACTGTAACTTTGTATAAGAAAATGACGTACCTTTAGCAGATCTTCAGAACGGTAGCTTCTAAAATTAATGTTCATTTTCCACGCCCCTCTCTTTAATTTCATATTAAGGGAGATGTAAAAATGAAGCATATATCATAATTAGTTATTATTATTTTATACTACCGAATATGATCCGTACGTTCACAAAACAAACATTTCTTGAGTGAAAATTATGCGCTCCACGCATCCGTTAACTGCATTTAGTGCAACTATTTCCTCAGAATGCTCCTTCAAAAGATAGTTAGTTGTATTTCGTGCAGTTAAATTTCTGGTTTTCCTTTAATTGCACCGAATTCACCCTTTTTAGTTGCACAGAGTGCAATTAAATGGATTCTAGGGACTATTTACGGAGAAATAAGTGTACAAAGTGCAATTAGAGAAAGTTTTGGAGTGGGCGATCTTCTTCCGGAGGAAATAGTCACTGATCAAGCTTTTTCAAGCGATAATTATGAGCTCCACGCATCCGTTAACTGCATTTAGTGCAACTATTCCTCAGAAAGTTACTTAAAAAGATAGTTAGTTGTATTTCGTGCAGTTAAATTTCCGGTTTTCCTTTAATTCCACTAGATTCACCCTTTATAGTTGCACGAAGTGCAATTAAATGGCTTATAATGACCAACTACGCAGAAATAAGTGTACAAAGTGCAATTAGAGTAAGTTTTGGAGTGGGCGATCTTTTTCCGGAGGAAATAGTCACTGATCAAGCTTTTTCAAGCGATAATTATGAGCTCCACGCATCCGTTAACTGCATTTAGTGCAACTATTTCCTCAGAATGTTACTTAAAAAAATAGTTAGTTGTATTTCGTGCAGTTAAATTTCTGGTTTTCCTTTAATTCCACTAGATTCACCCTTTTTAGCTGCACGAAGTGCAACTAAATGGCGCGATAATTATGAGCTCCACGCATCCGTTAACTGCATTTAGTGCAACTATTCCTCAGAATGCTCCTTCAAAAGTTAGTTTAGTTGTATTTCGTGCAGTTAAATTTCCGGTTTTCCTTTAATTGCACCGAATTCACCCTTTTTAGCTGCACGAAGTGCAACTAAACGGCTTCTAGGGACTATCTACGCAGAAATAAGTGTACAAAGTGCAATTAAGTCTGGATAATCCGCTTGAGCGAAATCTGGATTGCTTAGAGCTAGATCAGCTAAAGCTAGATCAGCTAGAGCTAGGCCAGCTACAGCTAGGTCAGCTAGAGCTAGATCAGCTAGGCTTAGATCAGCCAAATTCCCCTTCGGTAAGTCTAGCTAGATTCTTACGTTGACCACGAATAAGAGTACTCTTTTTGCATAATTTTCCTTGTCCATGTTACTGTATAACTGAACAAAGGAGTGAAAATATGGAGACGATTCTAATCATAGAGGACGATGCCAAGCTGGCAAGCTTGCTGAGCACGTACCTATCGAAATATGGGTTCCATACAATTATTGTAGAAGATTTCAACAGGGTACTGGAGACTTTTAATGAAAGCTCGGCTGACCTTATCTTACTGGACGTCAATCTGCCTAAATACGATGGGTTCTACTGGTGCCGCCAGATTCGTACCCTCTCACTCTGCCCGATTCTGTTCATTTCTGCACGGGATAGTGGAATGGATCAGGTGATGGCGCTTGAGAATGGCGGGGACGATTATATCACTAAGCCTTTTCACTATGAGGTTGTACTTGCCAAAATCCGCAGCCACATACGTAGAGCATACGGTTCATACTCACAGACTCAAGAAGAGAATAAACTCCAATCTGGAGGTTTAATCCTCTATCCTGAACGATATATGATCCACTACGACGGGCACACGAGTGAGCTAACCCAGAAGGAAGCGGTTCTACTGGAAGCTTTACTGCTTAAGGAAGGACGAGTGGTTAACCGGGAGCGTCTGCTCGATCTCATGTGGAAGGATCAGCATTTCATAGATGACAATACATTAAATGTCTACATAACCCGTGTCCGCAAAAAGCTCAAGGATCTCGGTCTTGGCGACATTGTGGAAACCGTAAGAGGCGCTGGCTATCGGCTTAATGTTTCTAAGGATACGCCATGAGGCTTTTTTGGAGAGACCAGATCTCACTGATCCTATTCTATCTGCTTCAGATGCTGCTTATCCCTTTGCTGTATTGGCTGTCTGGTGAGAACAGACCGATCTCTATCATGCTTTATGGAATCGCCTTGAGTACCGTAGTTCTACTGCTATATCTAGGCTACCGATACGTTCAGCACCGGAGATTGTATGCAGCATTAAGCGAACCTATGGACAGGCTCCAAAAACATCTTGTTTCCTTAGGAGACACTCCTCTTTCAGAAGCTATCCATGAGTTATTGCAGCTGATTGACCGCCAGTATCAGGAGCAAGTGAATGCGCATGCGCGCCAGATGGATCAGCATATCGTATTCATGAATCGCTGGGTTCATCAAATGAAGACCCCGCTCTCTGTAATTCAGCTTACGCTAAAGGATCTTGAAGAGGAGGCTGCCGCAAGTATTCAGGAGGAACTGGAACGTCTGCGCAG
Organism: Paenibacillus sp. FSL H7-0943; assembly: GCF_037963265.1. Taxonomy (NCBI): domain Bacteria; kingdom Bacillati; phylum Bacillota; class Bacilli; order Caryophanales; family Paenibacillaceae; genus Paenibacillus; species Paenibacillus sp. FSL H7-0943. Next base: position 1,247,552 of record NZ_CP150148.1, on the reverse strand, counting down.
AGGGCTGGAGATGGTTATCTACACTTCAAGACTTGACCGATTTGAAAATGATTTTCAAGTTGAACCGTTACTTCTGCGCAAAACCGTTAGTGAGGCGGTAGCCGAAAATCGCAGACTATTCATACGCCGGGGTATAAAAGTAGATGTACAGGTGGATGCCAATCTCGCGGTATATAGCGATGCTAAATGGTTAATGTTTATGCTGGCCCAAATCTTAACCAATGCCGTAAACTATACCTCCGGTACTGGCAAGACCGTTACCCTCTCAGCTCAGCGTGTAGGCACCGACACGATTCTGGATATTACCGATCAAGGGATCGGCATTTCTCCTGAGGATCTGAAGCGGGTCTTTAATCCCTACTTTACGGGTGACCGCGGACGACATTATCATGAATCGACGGGGATGGGACTGTATCTCGTCCGGGAGATTTGCAACAGGCTCGAACACAAGGTGGATATTCAGTCCCGGCTCGGGGAAGGAACCCGCGTGCGACTTATTTTTAGCAACAGTGATCATCTACAGAAATAATATTGAGGGGACTTCGTCGTCATTATTCATGGCTTTGAAGCCTCCTTCTTCTTTATAGGCTACTTATCTCTCAACCCATTCTCCACAAGGAGAAAGGCGAACATAACCTTAACGTCTCTGTAAGGAAACCTTAAGGTAAATCCATAGCAGCTAATCTCTCGATCTTATAAATTATATACATAACCCATTCCCCGAATAAGGCGGATGAAATCATTTTTGTATTGGAAGGAATGAATGATATGAACGTATTGGAAGTCAAAGGACTTCATAAGGTATACCCCGGCAAAATAGTGACCCAAGCCCTCACCGATATTCATCTTAATATTGAAAAAGGTGAATTTGTCGGAATTATGGGACCGTCTGGTAGCGGTAAAACAACACTGCTCAATATGGTATCCACAATCGACCAGCCGTCCTCTGGCGAAGTGAATATCAATGGCAGCAACCCTTATCTTTTGAATAAAAAAGAGCTCGCCCACTTTCGCCGAAAACAGCTAGGCTTTGTGTTTCAGGACTTCAACCTGCTTGAGACGTTAACCGTCGCCGAAAATATTGTGCTGCCCCTGACTTTGGATAACCGTAAGCTCTCACAGATGGAGATCTTGCTTCAAAGAGTCGCTGAACGCTTAAACATTACCGATATTCTGAGCAAACGCACCTATGAAATTTCAGGGGGACAACGTCAGCGGACCGCAATTGCCCGGGCGATCATCACCTCTCCTTCGATTATATTGGCCGATGAGCCTACGGGTGCGCTTGACTCCAATTCTTCGCGGATGGTGATGGAATCGCTGGAGGATATTAACCACAAAGAAGGCACCACGCTAATGCTCGTAACACATGATCCACTGGCAGCGAGCTACTGCAACCGAATTGTTTTTATAAAAGACGGCAAACTAGCAGCGGAAATTCACCGGGGAGATAACCGTCAGGCCTTCTTCCAAAAGATTATCGATACACTTTCGTTCTGGGGAGGGAATAGTCATGAACTTTCCTCAATTCGCGTTTAATAACGTACGCCGTAATTCGCGCGCTTATTTTGCTTTTTTCTTAAGCAGTGCTTTTATGGTCATGATCTTTTTCTCTTATTCAGTCTTTATTTATCACCCTAGTATTACCAACATCGCGCTGGGTGCGAATTCAGCCTCCGGCATGCAAATTGCTTCTTACATTGTGTTTATCTTTGCGTTCTTTTTCGTACTATATTCGATTAGTGCGTTTCTGAAAATGCGTAATCTGGAGTTCGGCATACTGATGATTTTAGGCGCACGCCCTGGCCAGATCAACAAGCTGATTCTTATAGAAAACATGCTGATCGGACTGCTCTCTATAGTAACAGGTGTGTCTTTCGGCATGCTTTTATCCAAGTTATTCTTGCTGCTAAGCACGACAATTATGGGCATGGAGCCACTGCCCTTTTATTGGCCAATGAAGGCGTTAATGATTACTTCTATCTCTTTCATTTCATTATTTCTAGTCATTTCGATCTTCACATTATTGTTCATTCGTAAACATCAAGTTCTTGAACTGCTTAAGGGAAATGTTAAACCTAAAAAAGAACCCCGTGTCTCCTTGTTGTTCTCGCTCTTTGGGCTTCTACTGTTGACCGTCGGCGCTCTCGCGATTCGGAAGCAATTGTCCCCGTCCTCACTGTTAGTCGCCGCTGTCACAGGTATCGCTGGAACCTACTTTTTCTACTCTCAGTTATCTGTATTGGGCATTCGCCTACTAAAACTAAGACGCAAACGGTTATGGCGCGGAACCAATCTGCTGTGGATTTCCGAGATGAGTTATAAGATTAAAGACAATGCAAGAATGCTGTTCCTTGTAACTGTGGTTACCTCGCTTGCCTGTATGGCTTCGGGAATTCTTTTATCGATTAATCAAGCGAACTCAGACCTCTATAAAAAATCCCCATTCGCTGTGAGTTATACGATTTATGATCCGAAGGATGAAACACCAGATTTAGAGCCCATTCACACTAAATTAAAGAATGCTAAAGTCGAGTATACAGAGAATAAAGTAGATCTAATCTCTGCTTCCATTCAAGGAATCGATAAGGAAATAATACTTGGAATTGATCTGATCTCCCGCTCACAGTTCAATCAACTGGGCTTACAGATGGATGTGTCCGAGGTTGGACCCTTGTCTGAAAAAGAATCTGTATTACTGCTGAACCCACATATGGATTCACAGAATTATGCTGCTAATCGAGCGATTCATTTGAAGGTTCAAAAAGATGAGGAACTGATGTTAAAAGAATTACGAACACCAAAGGTACATCCAGTAGATCCAATGGCCACCTCACTTCTAATCGTAGATGACAACTTATATCATAAGATTTCTAATTCAACAGAGAAGTACACGAGACCTTATGTGAAATATCTATACAAAATCCCTGCATGGGACGGTCCTACACCTAATGACAGCTCAGCTGAAGCTGTTGTCACCAGAGACCTTATCCAATGGAATAAAGCCGCTAACAAGGCTAACCATCAATACAGCTCTATACTGGGATCGCGAGCAGACAGCTATCTATCGACCAAACAAGGGGCCGCCATGCTTAGCTTTATAGGGATTTTTATCGCACTGATCTTCTCGCTTTCATCGGCCAGCTTTCTCTTTTTTAAACTTCATACTGAGCTCAACACAGATAAGCAAATGTATAATGCTTTGTCCAAAATCGGTTTAAGTACTAAAGAAATGTCAGCTTCTGCTACCAAACAGATTTCTGTGCTTTTCTATATTCCGATTATTATTGCCACCATTCAGACCCTTGTCGTGATACGCCCGATACTGAAACAGATTAATATCACAAATGTAACTGTGCCCGTCCTTACTACATCTGCTGTATTTCTGGTTGTGCAAACTATCTATTTCCTTATTGCGAGATCACGTTACATTCATAGTCTCAAGAAAATAATGGTGTAACGATATGTCGAAAAGAATCGTAACCCTGGATGTACTTCGCGGCTTGGAACTTATGGCAGCACCAAAAGGTTCTCTAGCTGATCAATAGGCAATTTGCTATAGTTAGTGAACTATTACTAATTAATGAAGCAAGGAGGTTCCTGATTTATGTCCAAGGCTGATCACATGATATCCATTCTCTGGATGCTCAAGCAACGGGGAAGAACCGCCGGGGAACTAGCAGAAGCGCTAGAGATCAGTGTCCGCTCTGTCTATCGTTACATCGACGCGTTATGCATCAGTGGCGTACCCATTATCGCGGATAGTGGACCTGGTGGTGGCTATAGCCTTCCGGAGCATTTTTCCGAGGTCCCGTTATTCTTTGACTCCGACGAACAACGTTCCCTCCTGCAAGCCGCCTCCTTTGCGCGGGGAACTGGATATCCTTATGTAGAAGCTCTAGATCAAGCAATCGCCAAACTGAAACGATACAGCAATGCGCAGCAATTAGAACAGATGGAGCGTCATGAGTGCGGGATAGAAACCATCCACTCCCCTGCTGCGCCGCTTCCCCAACTACTGCAAGAGCTTGAATTAGCGACGGCGAACGGACATACCCTCCAGATGGAATATCGGAAGGGAAACGGGGAGACGATTTCTTCCCGCGCTATTGATCCTTATGGACTTGTCCTGTGGAAAGGGCAATGGTACACCGTTGCTTATTGCCATCAGAGGCAAGAAATTCGGTCTTTCCGAGTCGATAGAATAACTGAACTGCACCGCACAGAAGCTCTGTTTGCCCGTCCTGCTGACTTCTCTGCACGGGATTTTTTATTAAAAAGCTTGCTGCCCACACCAAATACTCCAGAGAAACTCATAGCAGTAGTCATCGCCGCCGATGAAGGAATCCTGAACGATCTATGCAGTCATTGGCTGTTTGGACATACGCTGGTCCAGCGCATTGACGGACAAGCCCGTTTTCAAGTCGATGAGACCTCCTTACTGACTTATGCGCCTTACTTCTTGTTGCCTTATGGATCAACACTACGAATCCTAGAGCCTTTAGCTCTGAAACAAAAGCTGTCCGCTATAGCTACCGATCTGGCAGCTTATTATAAGACTTAAAATGATTATTTTAGGATCACTGACCGTAGTTGTCAGTGATCCTTTTGTATAGTGTAAATAAGTCTAAGGGAATAAATGATTGTACAAACCAAGGAGGAATAAGGAATGAAAGAACTTCACTATGAATTTTATATTGGCGGAACACCTGAGCAGGTATGGGAGACTTTGATCTCTCCCGAAGGTACTAAACAGATTTACTACGGGAGCGTAATCCAATCAACTTTTAAAGAAGGTGAATTGCTTGAATATGTTGGTCCCGGTGCAGATGGCGATGAAACGATACATGTATATGGGACTCTGCTGGAGTTCACTCCACAAAAAGCGTTTCGTTTCACGCATAAGGTCGGCCCCTCCTATCATAAGGGTACAGAAAGATATGAATCGCGTATATCTTGGCTGCTTGAACCGGTGGGTGGAACTACTAAGCTTACGCTTATCCACGATGAATGGCATCCTGATGATCCTTCATATGCTGGCAGTATCAACGCCTGGTGGCAGGTTCTGAGTAATATTAAAACCTTGGTCGAGACCGGACGTACACTTGATTTTGGCAGCTGGTCGTAATTTTTATGTTAATTAGGAATTAAGCTCAACCCTGCGGAAAAGAGCGTACAAGCCCTCTTTCGTCAGGGGCTTTTTTTGCTTAATTTTATTTTGCCTAAGGGAAACATTCTTGTTGCAGGGACAAAGTTGTTGCCATATACTAATGTTGTGCCAGACTACAAGAAATGTTCTAATACACAAAATAAAAACCGTAGGCGGTAAAAATATAAATGAAAGAAGGGATCTCATGACTGGAACAACTATTCCTTTATCAGAGGCTGCAAAGGGTAGCACGCTGCGCATCAGCGACATTGAAGTTCAAGGAGTGCTTAGAAGAAGATTACTGGACCTCGGGTTCGTAGTCGGGAATATCGTAGAGGTGTTGCGGCGTAGTCCATTAGGAGATCCTATAGCTTTTCGGGTAAGCAATACGACCATTGCACTGCGTAGAGAAGAAAGTTCTTTAATATTCGGAGAATTAATTGGAGGTGTAGAAGCATGAGTCAGTTCACCGTCGCTTTTGCAGGCAACCCTAACACCGGAAAAAGTACACTATTCAACCTGCTAACCGGCATGCGACAGCATACTGGAAACTGGGCAGGTAAAACCGTCATTACTGCCGAAGGCGAATTCAAACACAATAACCATTCATACCTCGCGGTAGATTTACCAGGAACGTACTCCCTATACTCAAATTCCGCGGATGAAGAAGCGGCTAGAGATTATATTATTTTTGAACAGCCAGACGTGACACTTGTAGTGCTTGACGCTACTTCGCTGGAACGTAATCTCAATCTTGCCTTGCAAGTGCTGGAGATTACCGGACGGGCGGTTGTCTGCATCAACCTCATTGATGAAGCACGTAAGCTGGGCATCGACATCAACCTGAAGAGTATCTCCAAACGTCTCGGCGTACCCGTCGTTGCGATATCGGCACGCAATAAAATAGGGATCGATGCCTTATTGGATCAAGTGGAGCGAGTGGCTACAGGCTCATTCACAGCGCAGCCGCTGCGGATTAGTTACAACGAAGAGATCGAACGGGGAATTGCCGAGCTTACACCATTGGTAGAGCAAACCATCGGTACCAAATATCCCGCTCGCTGGATTGCACTGCGCTTATTGGACGGTGATGACAGCCTGCTTACTTCACTTAAAGAGCATATGAAAAGCAAGGATTTACCCGAAGCAAAGGAGGTCATCGGCCATGGAGTCACTGCCTATCACTAAGGGATCTGACGCTCTAGATTCCCTATTGTCCACCGCAAAAAAGCTCGCTGACGGCGGAGCCATTCGGGATGAGATTGTCAGTGGTATATATGGCGTATCCGCAGGCATCTGCGGAGATGCAGTTACTTATCGGGATAAGAAGAAACTGAACAGCACTTACAAGCTGGATAATATCGTGACCTCCAAAATTTGGGGTTTTCCCATCATGCTCGCCATTCTCGGTGTCGTATTCTGGATTACGATTGCCGGGGCTAACTACCCTTCTAGCTGGCTCGCTTCCTTCTTTGGCTTCATCGAAGGATATCTGACAGCGGGATTTGAGGCTCTCCATGCCCCAGCTTGGCTGCACGGCGTGCTTGTGCTTGGCTTGTATCGAGGCACCTCATGGGTAATCAGTGTCATGCTGCCACCGATGATGATCTTTTTCCCCGTATTCGCTCTGCTTGAGAATTTCGGGTATCTGCCACGCGTTGCTTTTAACATGGACCGACTGTTCAAAAAATCAGGTGGTCATGGCAAGCAAGCTTTAACCATGTCCATGGGCTTCGGCTGTAACGCGGCCGCTATCCTCTCCACACGAATCATCGAATCGCCGCGTGAACGAATGCTGGCTATACTGACCAACAATTTTGTCCCTTGCAACGGCCGCTGGCCCACGCTGATTTTATTGTCTTCCTTATTTATGGCAGGAGCCGCTACGACAGGCGCGCTTCGTACATTCACCACTGCCTCCGTCCTAATGGGAATGGTTCTAATCGGCATCATTGTTACCTTAACCGTTTCCTGGGTCATGTCCAAAACTGCGCTGCGTGGGGTTCCCACACATTACACATTGGAGCTTCCTCCCTACCGCCGTCCACAAATCTGGAAGACCATACTTATTTCCTCCAAAGATAAGTCCCTTAACGTACTTACTCGGGCTATCGTCGTTGCTGCCCCTGCCGGGATTATCACTTGGATTCTAGGCAATCTGTTTATTGGCGGCGATTCTGTACTGAATCATATGGCTGCATTCTTTGATCCGTTCGCACATTTGCTTGGCATGGATGGCTTTATCATCATGGCCTTTATTCTTGGACTTCCTGCGAATGAAATCGTATTGCCTATCCTGCTTATGGGCTATATGTCCTCAGGCGCTATGGTTGATATCGACAGCTTAGGCAGTATCAAAGATGTCTTTCTCTCACATGGCTGGACCTGGCTGACCGCACTCAACATGATGCTGTTCTCCCTGCTCCACTATCCTTGTGGTACGACACTCGTGAACATTTACAAGGAAACAAAAAGCATGAAATGGGCCGTTCTCTCAGCAGTCATTCCGCTGGGTATCGCCATCGGAGTAACCTTTGCTGTCGCTCAGCTTGCCCGGTTATTTGGGTGGGTGTGACGAGGTAGGCTTGCGATCTAAACTCAAGTGACTTCACAACTCACTTCAACTGATTTCAACTTACATCGCAAAAATTCATCATTAACTCACTAAATTCACCTTAATCACATCACCCAAATTAACCTTGCTACACGGAATTCACCTTACTTTACCTTACAACATCTAAAGTTCAACTTGCTTCACAAAATTCTGCCCTCCTTGAACTGATATTTAAGGAGATTCTCCCTCAAATTCGAACTTTATTGGCGCGCGTTAAACTTATTGCGGAATTTCTCCCTCCCTAATAATCGAACTTTATAAGCACATATTAAACTTTTTGCGGAATTTCTCCCTAATAATTAGCCGATTATAGGCAAAAAAGGCAATTTCCGCAGAATTTTAGGGAGCAATTCCCCAATTATCGCTAATAATGAGTAAAACACGATAAAATCAGGGAGGATTTCCCTAATTATTGATTCTAGATGATTCCGAGCTACACTTGAGCACCAGCACCAGCACCAGCACCAGCACTAGACCTGCATCGCCCTTCCACACATACCAACTCTAGACCTACGCCGCCCTTCAGCACACACCAGCATTAGCATCAGTACCTTTTCGCCCACCAACATACTCCACCACTGGTCCACCAACACAGCCCAACACCAGTTACTCAAGGTCTTCTCAAACAAATAAGCGGTCGCTCGGATGTTTATCCCGAGCGACCGCTTATTTTATCACAACCCCTTATATACTCTTACGTCCTAACTTGATCCCACCATTACATTACATGACTTGACTCTACAGTTAGAGTCATTTTTTGCGCGTTCCATCATTTCTACGACGGTATAGAACAGCCCCAGCTATAGCTGCTAGAACGATAATTATTCCACTAATCCCCACATTAACAAGTGGAAAGGAATCACTGTCCCCAGCGGGGTTCCCCGTTTGATCAGGCTCATTACTCCCAGCTCCTGACTCCGGTGAATTATTCGGGGTTACCTCCGGAGAAGCGGTAGGCGTTGTAGGCGAAATACCCGGTCCCAGCTCTTTTAGATCCACTGAGTCAGCGGTTAGCCGCTTAGTTCGACTGCATAAACTAGCCTCCAGATTACCAGAGTCTCCGCCGTCTCTAGCATAAGCATAGACAATGTAACTTTCCCCTTCCACAAACTCAAAGCCGCAGCTTGCAGAAGATAAAGCCGTAGTCAATGTAACTTGGTTTCCCTCGACCCCTTTCCAGCTGGAATCCACCTCAAAGGTTACCTTTACTGGATCAGCAGAAGAAATTATGTTCCCCTGTGACGGCTCCTTCATGTCCACTACTTTCCCGACAAAGACAGCTGTACTTTTCTCAAGAGCTTCCAGTGGCTCCGCAGGCATAACACAGGAACATGCATAAGTGACTGAGGGCCTCACCGTCAGCAAAGCCGTAAATATTAATAGGACACCTAGAAATATCATCATTGGACTTCGGAAATTGAACTTTCGGAAATTGATCTTTCGCACTTTGATAACCCCCTTCTTTACCTTACAGACGGAGCAAACGTGGAAAGTGTTACAGGAATTCCCAAATAAGTGATACAAGTTTATCCGGTAGCAATTCCTCTAATCCTCTTCTTTAATTACCCTAATCTTCTTTAACTCCTCATATCCTCTTCATTAATCCCCCATACCTGCTGTACCACTCACAAACTGTGCGCGATCCCAATCAAACGCTGTATTCCTTCGCGCAGCACCCCTTCGCTTGCAAAGGAATAACTTAGGCGAAGCCTTGACTTCATTTCCCCCAGTGGATCAAATAACTTCCCAGGAACAAAAGCGATCGACTGCGCCATACTTGAAGCAAACAGGCGATCCATCGTAAGATGCTCCGGTAGTTTCACCCATAGATTTAATCCGCCTTGCGGAGTCGTCCATTCCCAGCCAGTCCCCGCCAGCTCCTCTTCTACAATTTCCTTATGCACTTGAAGTGCAATGCGCAGCTTACCCAGATGCTGTTGCAAGCGTGGGGAGGTGTAGTAATGTAGAAATATTTTTTGATTCAGCAGCGGAGTGCCATTGTCCGCGAGTGATTTGGCCGTGATTAGACGTTCCATAAATGGATATCGGCAGGCCACCGCACAGATTCGTAAGCCAGGGGCTACATATTTACTGAAGCTGCTGATATAGATCACCCACCCCTCCGTATCATAAGCAAAAAAGGGCGGCGGCGGCTCCTCATCAAAATACATATCGCGGAACGGGTCATCCTCCACCAGTAAACAGCGATAACGTTCGGCCAGTTCTACCAACAGCTTGCGCTGTTGCACAGGCACCGTGTATCCAGTTGGATTGTGATGCGTTGGATTAATGTAGAACATACGCGGCTTATGCTTTTTCATCAAAGCTTCTACTTCCTCCAGATCATATCCCTCCGGAGTGATCTCTACCGGGACCAACCGTGCCCCCTCCCGGCGAAAAATATCCATAGCAACACTATAAGTAGGCCGCTCCACAAGCACCGTATCCAGAGGACCAAGCACAATCCGGGCAATCAGATTGATCGCCTGCTGCGCACCCGAGGTAATAAGCAGCTCTTCCGAAGTTAACTGCAGCCGATGTTGCTTCCGAAAGTGGTGGCTTAACGTCTCACGCAGCTCGTTATCCCCCTGGACCGAGGCATACGTTCCCATTACCTTGGGATATAGATCGAACACTTTTTTGACATAGTCAGATAGAAAAAGATTCGGCAGCAGCCCCGGATCAATCAGCGCCTGCGAGAACTGATACTTAACTGGCACTCTCTGAATATCAGACAGCGGATTAGTGAGCGCATAAGCCGATACTTCGGCTCCTACTTCAATAGCAGGAAGCGAGATTATGGGTGCCACGTAATATCCTGATTTATCTTTTACATAAACCTTTCCATCCTCCGTCAACCGTCTGTACGCTTTGAATACGGTCAGTCGATGTACCTTAAGCTCCTCCGCCAGCAGCCGTATAGAAGGAAGCTTATCATGTGCGACCCACTCCCCTCGCTCCATGCGATTTAATAGAAATTCATAGACCTGCCGAAACAAAGGATGATTATGCTCCGCTCCCACAACCTTTTTCATCTGGCTACAACTCCTCTCCGAACAACCTTGTAATCATATTGTACACGATTTCTGAATTAATCTGTTCTACACAAGGCAATCTGTTCTGTCCTCTCCCCTATATGATTAACAAAATGCCAGCTTATAAATTCTTATATTTTATAAAGCACACAAAAGGGGACTTTTCAAAATGATCTTATTTGCTTATGCACTTGTATGTCTGATCTTCGGCACGACCTTTCTAGCTATCAAAATCGGTGTAGATGCCGGTGCGCCTCCTTTCTTTTCAGCGGGCTTAAGATTTTTTGTCGCGGGCGCTGTTCTATTCCTATGGATGGTCTGGAAACGTAAAGCCAGCTTCTCCTTGCTGTTGCGCAAAGAAATGTTGTTCACCGGGTCTGCTCTAACCTTCGGCACCTTCGCGGGTCTCTACTGGGCTGAACAATATGTTTCTTCAGGGCTTGCAGCTGTACTCTCTGCCACTGGACCGATCATGATCCTGCTGCTCCAAACCTCTATTCTTCGGCAAAAAGCACCCGCCATCTCCCTATATGGCTGCATCATCGGCTTCACTGGCGTACTGCTGCTGGTTCTCCCCAATCTCGCCGTTGATATTTCACCACTGTGGCTCATCGGTTGCGCCGTAGTCCTAATTGGAGAGTGTTGCTATGCTGTAGGTGCGATTTACTCCAAAAAAGTAATTAACAGTATGCCTGAGGTCTCACCGATTGCGCTGAATGCGGCTCAAATGATGTATGGCGGTGCGCTGTTATTCATTCTTTCTTTTGCCACGGAAAAAGTACATCCTGCATTTCTCTTCTCATTCGAAACAGCAGGTTCACTGCTCTATCTCACAGTTATCGGCTCCATGGTCGGCCATACCTTGTTCTACTGGCTCGTAGCTAAGACCAACCCAGTGTTTCCTTCTACCTGGCTTTATATTTCTCCACCGATTGCGGTGGGTGTAGGCTTTTTCTTTTACAAGGAGTCCGTATCTTGGATTACGATTCTCGGAGTGTTCACCATCATTGCCGGAACAATCCTAGTGAATGCTGATGCTCTAAAGCAATTACTGCAAAAAAAGAAGATCAACACTGTTGCGTTAAAAAAATCAAATATATGACGTACTATATATTGCATTTATGACCACTATTGCGTATTATATAAACAAGTTAAATTAAACACAGCTAAATATGACTCATATATGAAAGGAGGATTCGCTTAACGGCGCTTCTCTTCTAAAGAGGAATGCCTTTTTTATCGGAAGTGGAGGGAATTGTGATCGAACTGACATCACGTCAAATAGAGATTATCGATATCGTTAACAAAAGAGCTCCGATTACCGGCGAACAGATTGCCGAAAGTTTGAACCTTACCCGGCCTACAATTCGCTCGGATCTGTCTGTTTTGGTTATGCTCAAATATATCGACGCCAAGCCGAAGGTCGGGTACTTCCCAGGATTGAAATCATCCAGTCGTCAGGGAAGCGGTTATCTGCTGCAGGAAACGATGGTCAAAGAAATTCAAAGTGTACCTATAGTTATCCGCGAGACCACAACTATTCAAGATGCCGTAGTTACGCTTTTTCTACAGGATGTAGGCACTCTTATTATTTGTGACGAAGAGGGTAAACTCACGGGCGTTGCTTCACGTAAGGATTTCCTAAAGGTAACCTTGGGCAACCCCGGTGCAGTCTCCATGCCCGTAAGCATGGTAATGACGCGCCAGCCCAAAGTGGTCACAACTTCACCGGATGAACCGGTGCTTGAAGCTGCACATAAGATGATTTTTCACGAGGTAGACAGTTTGCCGGTGGTTGTTCCCAGCGCCGCTGAAGACGGCGCTACAAAACTGGATGTGGTAGGACGTTTAACAAAAACCTCCATCATCAAACTACTCCTCGAACTTGAAGCCAAAGGATAACAGGAGGAACCCATGAGCATCGAGCAATCTTCCAACTTAATAACGATATGCTCGGATTCTATAGGAGATACGGCAGAGGCTGTCGTGCAGGCCGTTATTCACCAATTTCAGAATCAGCAGGTCACCATTAAAAGATACGGCAATATTAGGCATGAAGACGAGCTACGCAAGCTTATGGAAGAAGCAGCTCAGCATCAAGGTTTTGTCGCCTATACATTAGTGCAGCCAGAATTAAGAGAAATGATCCGCGAGGAAGCGGTACGTCTTGATTTGCGGATCGTTGATATCATGGGCCCTATGATGCAGGCCTTCATTGATACCTTCGACGATGCTCCTCAGCAGCGGCCAGGTCTTCTCCACCAGCTAGACGAGAATTATTTCCGCCGCATAGAAGCTATAGAATTCACCGTCGCCTGTGATGACGGCCGTGATCTGGGCGCCATGCTCAAAGCCGATATCGTTCTGCTGGGCATGTCCCGTACTTCAAAGACACCGCTTAGCATCTTTTTGGCCCATAGAGGAAAAAAAGTCGTTAACTATCCAATTATCCCGGAGATTGGTCTTCCGCAAGAACTATTAAGCTTGCCGCCGAACCGGCTTATCGGATTAACCATGAAACCCGAGTACATGCTGAAGGTCCGCTCTGAGCGGCTTAAGGTTCTCGGATTACCGACAGGCTCCCAATATGCAAGTCTGGAGCGGATCACCGAAGAGATGGAATACGCCGCTTCATTGTTCAACAAGCTGGGCTGTCCTGTAATTGATATTACCGACAAGGCTATAGAAGAAACCGCTGGTATTATTATGGGTTATATCTAAATTTCAGTTTACAAAATATATAGAATGCACTGGAGGGAATTAGAATGGAGCGCGAACTGGCCCTTGAGATTGTACGGGTAACTGAACTAGGTGCTTTATCCTCGGCTCGTTGGATTGGGCGGGGCGATAAAAATGCGGCAGATGATGCAGCCACGACTGCGATCCGTTCCATGTTCGATTCTGTGTCCATCGACGGAACTGTTGTGATAGGTGAAGGAGAGATGGATGATGCTCCAATGCTCTATATTGGTGAGAAAGTCGGGAACCAAAAAGGTCCCGCTGTCGATGTAGCCGTCGATCCTCTCGAAGGAACTGAGGTTGTTGCCTGCGGCCTGCATAATGCGCAATCTGTTATTGCTATAGCAGATAAAGGCAGCCTGCTGCATGCCCCGGACATTTATATGGAGAAGTTAGCCTGCGGGCCCGAGCTTGCCGGTAAGCTTAGACTCGAGGACCCTGTAGAGATCACTCTGCAAAAAGCCTGCCATTACACTGGCAAATCCCTCTCCGAGTTAACCGTAATGGTGCTGGATCGTAAACGGCATGAGCAGCTGATTAATAGCCTGCGTGAAGCCGGGGTACGAATTAAGCTGCTTGGTCACGGAGATGTCGCTGGCGCTATTGCGGCTGCACTGCCAGACAGCGATGTCGATTTATATATGGGTTCCGGTGGAGCACCCGAAGGTGTTCTTGCTGCCGCTGCACTGAAATGCCTTGGTGGTGAAATGCAGGGCAGATTGCTCCCGGATGGACCAGTAGAGCTACAGCGCTGTGTACGCATGGGAATTGCCAATCCAACGCGAGTGCTATACATGGAAGACATGGTTGGCACGGGCGACGTCCTCTTTGCCGCCACGGGTGTAACGTCAGGTGAGTTCCTGAACGGCGTCCGTTTCATCGGTAAAGAACGCGCGGAGACACATTCGGTAATTATGCGGGCACAGAGCGGGACGATCCGCTATATCCGCAGCATTCATTTCCTGCCAGGAAAAGAAATACCGACTGCGCTAACCGTTAGGCAAAATGCTGTCTCTCTATAAAACCACAAAAAACAGGCTATCTCACTAGCAGTATCCTTTGCTAGTGAGATAACCTGTTTTGTTTTTTTACACTGAATGCTAATTGCTTCTTATTTATTTCCAATACGTTCACTCGCTAATGGATCTATATTAGCAACTTTCTCAAAGCGTTCTGCGTTCAGGCTGTTATACTTTGCAAAGATTTGTTTCACTTCTTGCTCCTTCTGCTCGCCTTCCACATCCACCATTACTAGAATATGACCTTCATCCACGTAATTATCGTAGCTCTCTGCTTCCTCTTCAGGGATGCCAAGGCCAATAAGCCCGCCGACTAACCCGCCACTGCCTGCGCCTATCGCCGCTCCGGCAAGCGTTGCCGCAAGAGGTCCGGCTGCAATAATAGGTCCAATACCAGGAATAGCCAAAGCGCCAATTCCCATCAGCAGCCCTGTTACTCCACCCAGCAGACCACCAGTAGCTGCACCTGTAGCCATACCTTCCGGGGCCACGGTTCCCGACTCGTCTCTAAGAGTTTCCTCATCCGCTTTATTTCTCGCGATAATCGAAATATCCTCTGTCCTACAGCCCTGACGCTTCAACTCCTCAATAGCTCGCGAAGCTTCGTATTCGGCAGCAAAGACACCCACTATTCTCTTATTCATCTCCATTACCTCCTATTGATGTAGTTAGCTCATACGTTCAGCTTCATAGCTTACTTAACCAAACTGGACAGGGATAAACTACGATCTTTGAATTGTCTGCAATTCCGAGTTAATATTCCTTCTAAAATATGCTGTATAATAAAAGTAAGCGGGTACAACTACCTTGATTAACTCTATAGAAGAAAGAGAAGGAATCATCCATGGCGATATTTAACTATAATTCTGAGCGTCCCTTCCGAGGCAATCCCGACCTGCATCTCCATTACTGGGGGCGGGAGCAGTGTCTTCCCGGGCATTTTTTTGGGCCTGGGGTTCGTGACGTATATAAAATACATTTTATCCATGCAGGAACAGGTGAAGTTACTGTGGGTGAACAGACCCATTATCTTAAGCCAGGACAAGCTTTTCTCACCTATCCGCATATCGTAACTGCCTACACAGCAGACATAGCAAATCCATGGGCCTATTCTTGGGTAGCTTTTACCGGGGAGCAGGTTGATTATATTTTGGCCAAAACCGCCTTGTCACCTGAGCACCCGATCTTTCCAATGGATGAGCAGCTTATGCCGAATTTATACGAGCTCCTGACACAAGCAGCTGAAGCTTCGGACAGTCTGGATCTACCTCTAAAAGCAATTATGTATGAGTTCTTTTCTCTGTTACTTCGAGCGGTGCCAGCAGTTCCAGATGTACTTCCTTTACCACGTCAAAAGAGTATTTACGTCGAGCAATGCCTGCACTTTTTGCATACACATTATTGTGAAAATATTTCGGTTGAGATGATGTCCTCTTCGCTCAAGCTGGATCGCAAATATTTATCCTCCTTGTTCAAACGGACAATAGGTATGCCACCCCAGCAGTATTTATTAAATTTCCGCATCGCTAAGGCGTGCGAGCTGCTGACAGAGACCTTATGCACGATTGGTGAAATCTCACGTTCTGTGGGCTATCAGGACCCCTTACTCTTTTCACGGATGTTCAAGAAGGTGAAAGGTTGTTCGCCAAAAGAATACCGTAGCCGTCATCTCGAAAATGACATTGTACTATAAACTTCTTCCTTGCTGACATACGTTTGTCCGCGATCTTTCGCTACAATAAGGACGTAACGTACTAAGTAATAAGTGTTTATAGGAGGAATAAATCATGTATAACGCAAGCGCTACCAGATATGACAATATGAAATATAATCGCACCGGAAAGAGCGGTCTACTCCTGCCAGCGATCTCGCTTGGTCTATGGCATAACTTTGGCGGCAACGACTTATTTGAGAATGGCCGCGCCATGGTAAGAAGAGCTTTTGATCTTGGAATCACTCATTTTGACCTTGCCAATAATTACGGTCCACCCGCAGGCTCCGCCGAAGAAAGTTTTGGCCAAATTCTTAAAAAGGATCTGACCCCTTATCGTGATGAGATGGTTATCTCTACTAAAGCTGGTTATTATATGTGGGCTGGTCCTTATGGTGAATGGGGCTCCAAAAAATATCTCGTCTCCAGCCTAGATCAAAGCTTAAAACGTATGGGACTGGATTATGTTGATATTTTCTATCACCACCGCCCAGATCCAAATACACCACTGGAAGAAACCATGGCTGCGCTGGACCTCGTGGTACGCCAAGGTAAAGCGTTGTATGTCGGGATTTCGAATTACGGACCTGAACAAACACGCGAAGCGGCACAAATTCTGCGTCGACTTGGCACGCCATGCCTGATTCATCAGCCAAACTATTCCATGATGTCCCGCTGGATTGAAGATGGCTTGCAGGATGTATTGTCTGAAGAAGGCATCGGCTCCATTGTGTTCTCCCCGCTACAAGGTGGCATACTAACCGATCGCTATCTAAACGGAATCGCTCCTGATTCCCGTGCCGCTGGCCCAAGTGTATTCCTGTCTGAGAATGCCATTACTGAAGAGGCGATCGGCAAGGTTCGCAAACTGAACGAGATTGCTGCTGCACGTGGACAAAAAATGTCTCAGCTAGCGTTATCTTGGGTACTCCGTGGAGACAAAGTAACTTCTGCATTGATCGGCGCAAGTAAGGTAAGCCAGATTGAAGATGCCGTCGCTTCCTTAAATGCCCCAGAGCTTAGCGCTGAAGAACTAGAGCAAATTGAGGCAATTCTGCGGGGATAAAGCTTAGTTATAACAAGACAAAGACCAATGAGGTCAGGCAGCTTAAAGCTGCTCTGGCATTTCATTGGTCTTCTTTTTTATAGATTAGAGTTCTATTTGCTCACCCAAATATCTGCGTGATGTACACCATGATCAATAATCCAAAAATAAAAGAATACGTCGAAGGCCGCTCATAACCATGGCCATGACTCTCCGGAATCAGCTCCTTGTAGACGATAAAGAGCATAGCCCCGGCTGCAAAAGCTAGACCATAACCCACAACATTATGCAGGTAACTGGCAGTAAAATACCCGATCACCGCAGATACCATCTCCATCAAGCCGGTAAGTGTAACGATTCCTAAGGCTTTTAGCTTGCTAGTTCGCGAATTCATCAGAAAGACCGCAAGAATCAAACCTTCCGGCATATTCTGTGCGCCAATGGCAATCGCCACGGTAGGACCTAAACTGGCCTGTTCGCTGGCATAACTGAAACCTGTACTGAGGCCTTCTGGTATGTTGTGGATGAACAGCGCAATCATAACAAGCAGCGCTTTTGAATCCATATTGGTATAACCGGGCTTATTCTCCACATCGATATGCGGGATGTTATTTTCAATTAAATCAAGCAGCAGCACTCCGGTAATCAAGCCCAAGGTTAAAGCGATGATCCCCGATTCTTTGATCGATTGCGGCATGAGTCCAAACGTGGAGGCGGACACCATAATCCCCGCAGTGAAGGCTACGAGGATATCTTTCCACTTCTCGGATAACCTCTTCACGAACAGGATCGGAAATGCTCCAAGAACGGTAGCCATTGCCGATACAAAGCTGCCAATAAGCGCAGATTCCAAACCTTCAACTCCTTTGGTACAAGTCGGATAGACCAACATATGTTTCAGAAAAAATAATTATTACTTTTTCATACATTTTCGAATGGTCCAATATAGTATGGATCATATCATAAAAGACCTCCCCTAGGTTCGGTTCATACCCTAAGGAGGTCTTTGTCTCACATATCATTATGCAACTCGGTTACACCAGCTTCTTCCGGATCTTGCCGGAAATCAAATCAATAATTGTGATCATCGCAATGATACCTAGCAGTATAATCCCCACGCGGTCCCAATTCCGTGAACTGAGCGCGAAGATTAACGGTGTGCCGATCCCCCCTGCTCCAATCACACCTAGAATCGTAGCCGAACGAACGTTAATTTCGAATCTATATAAGGTATAGGATAAGAATCCCGGCAGCACCTGCGGCAACACCGCAAACCACAATACCTGCATGCGGCTGGCACCAGAAGAAATTAAAGCTTCGAGTGGACCGTTGTCGATATTCTCAATCTCATCCGCGAACAATTTGCCGAGCATGCCCACCGAATGTAGTCCCAGAGCCAGCACACCTGCAAAAGAACCCGGTCCAACAGCCTTGATAAATAACAAAGCCATAATAATCTCAGGGAAGGTTCGTATAAAGCTCAACATCAGCTTGCCGGAACCTGAAATTACCTTTCCCTTGCTCATGTTAACTGCAGCCCAAAATGCAAAAGGAATACATAAAAAGGTCGAGATAAAAGTGCCTAGGATTGAAATAGCTAACGTCTCGAGCAATCCCCGCAGGAGATCCTCCCCATCTGGTAAATAAACGAAGGCCCAGTCAGGTGAGAATATCCCGGCAAAAATTGCTTTAGTAATGATCCCGGCGGTTTCTTTGAATCCATTAAACGGCACTCCCGAAAAAGCCCAAATATATAACGCGGCTAGGGCTACATAAATCAGCCAACGAAAACGATTTTTACGGGGTTTAGGGACAAGGGTATTCCATGATTTACTCATATTAATTTCTCCCGCAGCTTAGTGCTTACATAATCAATAATCAGTACTACTGCTAATGTGAACAAGATGATGGTGCAAGTCTTATCGTATTCCAAAAAGCCTAGGGTGACTTCATAATAGTGGCCGATCCCACCCGCTCCTACCAGACCTAAAACCGCCGCAGCACGAACATTAATCTCGAAGGCATATAGGACATAAGACATAAAATGAGCCTGTACCTGTGGAATGACTCCGAACATAATGCGTTGAATCTTATTAGCCCCCACTGAAGTCATTGCTTCCAAAGGTCCTTGATCAATCGTCTCCATCGTTTCATAGGTAAGCTTAGCGATCAGCCCCAACGAAAATATCGTCAATGCAAATATCCCAGGAAGCGCACCGAGGCCGAAAATAGCCACAAAGATAGAAGCCAACAGCAGATCGGGAATCGTACGGATCAGGTTCAGCAGCATACGGACCGGATAATGAAGCCAACGGCTTTGCGTAATATTGCTTGCACACAACAGCGCAACCGGAACCGCAAGAATGGCACCAAACGTTGTGCCAACCAGCGCCATCCGGATCGTCTCCAGCATCGCATCTATAATGTTGTCAAAATACCCCCAGTTCGGGGGAAACATTTCCTTAAGCAAATCAAGCATATTCGGCAGACCGGAGATCAGCTCCCCGAAGGATGAATCGGTTAAGACAGCACTTCTCCACAGTAATACTACTAATATAATGGCTGTGAAATAATGTTTTATCTTTCTTGGCGGTTTGGGATGTAGCTTCTCTGCATTTACACTCATCTCACACGCCTCCGACTACAGGCTCACCCAACAACTCATCCTGATGAATCGGTCTGCCGTAAATCTCAGCAAACCTCTCATCAGTTGCCTCTGATACAGGACCATCGAAGACAACCTCTCCTGCCCGGAGCCCGATAATCCGGGTAGCGTATTCTCTAGCCAGATCAATAAAATGCAAATTCACAATGGTCGTAATCCCGAGTTCCATATTAATCTTCTTTAGATCATCCATAACCTGCTTGGTTGTGAGCGGATCTAGTGAAGCTACAGGTTCATCTGCGAGGATAATCTGTGCCTCCTGTGCAAGAACACGGGCAATAGCAACACGTTGCTGCTGACCTCCAGATAGCTGATCTGCACGTGTATAGGCCTTCTCGGCGATATTTACCCGATCAAGGGATTCGAAGGCTAAATCGATATCCTTTTGTGGGAATCTGCCAAGTATCGTCCGCAGTGTGGAATGATAGCCCACCCGTCCTGCCAAAACATTACGAAGCACCGTCGTACGTTTCACTAAGTTGAAGCTTTGAAAGATCATTCCGATATTCCTACGGATCATTCGTAGCCGGCTTCCTTTTGCATTCGTGATGGACTGCCCGTTAATAAGAATATTACCTTCGGAAATATCATGAAGCCGGTTAATGGAACGCAGCAAGGTCGACTTCCCTGCTCCCGAAAGACCAACAATAGCTACAAATTCTCCGGCTGGAATGGTCAGGTTAATGTTGTTTAATCCTTTGGTTCCGTTTAGATACGTTTTGGATACATTACGAAGCTCTATCATGAAATCATCCCTTTATGTGTTTTCGTATATTCGTATAAAAGAGATAGCCAGATCCGGGGGGGAATCCGGAGCTGGCTATCCTTAATGCCTGTTATACACCAACATCGTTGTATCCTTGAACGGCCTGTTCTACTCTGTTTTTACTTTACTGTTGTATTCGCGAACAATGTCAAAGTTGCTGTCTTGTGATTTCACATAACCTTCATGAGAGTAAATGTCTTTGATAATCTCATGGCCTTCTGTGTCAGCTGCGATATCAATGAATGCCTGCTGGATTTTTTCTATCCATTCTTTATTCATATCTGAACGGACCGAAATCGTATCGTTAGGAATTTTATCAGTAAAGGCGAGAACTTGAGTATCTTCAAACACTTTTGGATAATCCTTAACGACCGTGTTCCGGGCATCTTGGAAAATAGCTGCTGCATCTACGTCACCATTCAGCACAGCAAGCACGCCCTGATCATGACCTTTAACCGTAATGGCTTGTACATCCTTCAGCGGATCAAGTCCTGCATCCATTAGTGTTGCAGCCGGCCATACAAAACCTGCTGAGGATGTAACGTTTTGATAGGCAATTTTTTTACCTTTCAAATCGGCAACCGATTTGATCGCAGAATCCTTCTTGACGATAATCATAGATTTATAGAAATCCGCTAATTCATCTGTTGGACCACCGGTTTCATCATTTACACCAAAACGTTGAGCCTGAAGAATAACCTCAGCTGCTCCTTTTTCTTTAGCTAACACGTAAGCAGTTGGAGGAAGGAAACCTACATCCACTTTTTTAGAGGCCATAGCTTCGATAACGGTGTTGTAATCAGTAGAGACACTTACTTCTACAGGAATACCGAGCTTGTCACCCAGTAATTTTTCAAGAGGTTTCGCTTTAGCTTCGAGCGTATCTGCATTTTGAGAAGGAACAAATTGTACAGTAAGCTTCTCTGGAACATAACCCTCTGCTACAGGAGCTGCCGTTTCCTTCGGTGCATTTGCCCCGTCCGTCGATCCTTGGTTTGCATTATTTGTAGTGTTGTTAGCGCCACAACCACTAAGCAATGTAATAGACATCATTAGCGGCAATACGAATTTACTGATTTTTCTCAAACGAAAGACCTCCACTGTTTTCTATTTTTATTTTTGAGTACTTCTAAACTATAGATGTGTTTTATTAAATCAATAGCAACCAAGCATCAAATATATGTAAAATTTATTCCAATCTCTTAAAGTTAGCCAATTATCTGCTAGAATGAGGTCTGAACTTATTATCAGGAGGGGCTACCTATGAATAAAGAGAATTCAATAACCTGTGAAATCCTCGTAACAAGTGATCTACATGGACATTTTGGGCCCGTCGATTACCGCACGGGGGAGAAACGACCAGCAGGCTTAGCAACAATTGCTACCCTCATTAAACAAGAAAGATCCCATACTCCTGAGCTGATCCTTATAGATAACGGTGATCTTATTCAAGGCACACCGTTAACTTATTATGCAGCTACACATTATAGTAATGAGCTGAATCCGGGCATAGCTGCACTAAATGAATTGAAATATGACGCTGCAATTATTGGCAACCATGAATTCAATTTTGGCAAAACTCTGCTGAATAAAGCCGTTCAGGATTCCCGCTTTCCTTGGTTATCAGCTGGAATTATAGATAACACGACAAATCAACCCGCCTTTGGTAAACCCTATATCATCAAATGGGTAGATAAAATCAAAGTAGCCGTTCTAGGGGTTACGACGCATTACATCCCCCACTGGGAGAACCCTAGCCATATTGAAGGGCTTCAATTTGAGGATTCGCTAGAGACTGTAAAGCATTGGTGTGCCATTATACGGGCAGAAGAGCAGCCTGATCTGCTCATTGTAGCTTACCACGGCGGATTCGAACGCGATCTAAGCAGTGGAGAACCTGTAGAAAGACTAACGGGGGAGAATCAAGCCTACGCCATGTGTACAGAGGTAGAGGGCATAGATGTGCTAATTACCGGACATCAGCACCGCTCCATAGCTGGGGAGTTGAACGGTGTTACAATCATACAACCTGGTTGTAATGGACTTTCCCTCGGTAAAATTTCGGTTATTTTCCAAAAAGAAAATACACACTGGAAGATTCAGCGTAAACATGCCGAGCTCCTTAACGCTAATGAGACAACAGCTGCAGATGATGTAATCCTAGAGCTGAACAGTACTCTTGAATCAGAAACACAAACTTGGCTGGATGAGAGAATAGGAACGGTTATCGGGGACCTGTCTATTTCCAGTGCTGATGAATGCCGCTTAGCTGACCACCCTTTTATAGAATTTATGAATAAGGTACAAATGGAGGCTACTGGCGTAGATATTTCTACAGCAGCCTTACTCAGTAACGATTGCAAGGGTTTCAGCGAAACCATCACACGCAGAGACATTTTATCGAACTTCATTTATCCCAACACCTTAACCGTCCTAAGACTGACAGGACAAGATATTAGAGAGGCCTTAGAACAAACCGCTAACTATTTCCAACAAGACGAAAACGGAATAATAATCGTTAACCCCGCCTACATCGAGCCTAAACCGCAGCATTACAATTATGATATGTGGGAAGGAATACAATACGAGCTTGATACCGCTAGACCTGCAGGCGAAAGAGTCCTCCATCTGCTGTACCAAGGACAGCCTATAGAGGACTCTAAAGAATATGAGGTTGTTATGAACAATTATAGAGCCAGCGGTGGCGGAGATTATGAGATGTATAAGGGTAAAACGATTGTTCAAGAAATTATGATCGACATATCTGAAATTGTCACGGACTACATTGAAAAGCATGGCCAAATTGAAGCTACCTGTGACCATAATTGGAGAGTTGTTTAGGCTTTAGCGATGAACACCCCAATATCGCTCTCTATCAGCTTCAACGCACTTCTCCAGAAGTCGACGGAATGAACATCTAGATCCATTGTTTTTGCTACATCAACAATATTATGTTTGCTGGTATCCCTAAGGAACTGGCGATACTTAGGGGCGAACTCTTCGCCCCTCTTTAAATATTCCGCGTACAGCCCTTTAGAGAATAACAAACCAAAGGAATACGGAAAATTCAAAAATTCATTACTAGCCATAAAATATCCAGCTTTGTTCATCCACATGTACGGATGGATTGTACCCGGGTCAATGCCCTCACCATAGGCTTCCACCATACAGGCAATCATCAATTCATTTAGCTCTTGAACAGACAGCGGGCCTAATGCTCTTCTCTCATATAATTTGATCTCAAA
Source organism: Paenibacillus sp. FSL H7-0943 (assembly GCF_037963265.1). Taxonomy (NCBI): domain Bacteria; kingdom Bacillati; phylum Bacillota; class Bacilli; order Caryophanales; family Paenibacillaceae; genus Paenibacillus; species Paenibacillus sp. FSL H7-0943. The sequence continues at coordinate 1,223,564 of NZ_CP150148.1, read as the reverse complement.
TAAATAACGGGCATAAAAGTCTACAAGATAATAACCGGCATCAGAAATACTTCTCTCCAGAATAAGCAGAGCTTCCTTCTCCGTTGAATTTGTAATTATGGCATGGTTCACTATCGTCTCACAAAAAATCGAAGCCGTTTCAGCAATCGGAATCGGGTAATCCGTATTCAGCATCGTTTCATTAGCCAGACAGGAGCTATGATAGGCATGGCCGAGCTCATGGGCAAGGATACTAATATCTATGGCATTTCCGGTGAACTGGGTCATAATTCTGCTCTCGCCAATCGGAAAAATATCAATGCAAAGTCCATACCCCCCTTTGCCTGATCTAGGTTCTGCATCAATCCATTGCTGATCAAAAGCCTTCTGAGCAAAACAAGCCAGTTCCTCACTAAAGGTTGCGAAGCTCGAGATGATTGTATCTTTGGCGTTAGCGTATGTAATTTTCCCGTTTTCTACACCGACTGGTGCAAAAATATCGTAAAAAGGCAGCTTTGCCGGATGTCCCAGTAGCTCGGCTTTCTTTTGATAATAGGTATGAAAGGCTGGCAGGCTCTCCCGAAGAGCAGTGAGCATAGCGGCTAAAGTCTCACTGTCCATTCTCGAAGCGATTAACACTTTTTCCAGAGAAGATTGATAACCCCGCATGCCATAAATCGTCACCGCCTCACCACTAATGCCATTTAAGCTGGCTGCGCAGACCTCAGCAATAAGACTACAGGCTTCTGCCTCTGCTTCATAAGCAGCTTTTCTTAAGCTGGCATTATTCTCATAAGCCATACTTCTTAGCTCCGCAAGTGTCACTTGTCTAGTTTCCCCATCTACCACTAAATCTGCAAGTGCACTTGAAGTCCTCTCCATATACAGTCTGCTCCATGCTTTGGATCCTGTACTCTGCATTTTGGCTATGGCCATTTCAAGTTCTTCGCTTAACTCATAGCGGGATTGTAACAGGAGTTCTCGCAAATAAAATTGATGCTCCATTAGATAAGGTGAGCTAACGATAAGCTCATCCATATGATCACAAGTGCTAAACCAGCGCTTAAAAGCCACAACTACCCCGATGATTTCTGAATTGGCCTCCTCAATATCATCAGCAAGATTCATGGCTTCCTCGGAGCCACGATCTGCGCTGAGTGTTAACTCTGCATAAGCTAACAAGCATACATATATGCTTTTATAATCATTATAAATTCTTAAAAAGCCCTCCACAGACATGGCTGTAACGTCTTTTACTTTCAAATGGTGCTCAGCCCACCGCTTTAAATCTTGTATATGCTGGTCCAGTAGCTTGCGATCCCTTTTTAACTGCTCCGATTCAAAGGAAGGATATAAACTATCTAAGTTCCATGTCATATTCATCCGCAAATCTCTCCCCCTTCGATTCCTATTCTTCTAAGCATAATCCATCCTGCCAGAAAAGTGCATCGACATAATGTACTTCTTCTCTTCATACACAAAAAAAGGACCCTGCCAACGTCCGGCAGGGTCAAAGTCTATATTATAAGGGGGTTATGTGATTACTATAACCCTCTTAGCTTAAAATAATATGAATAGCAGATAAAGATTGGCTTAATCTCCGAACCCTATTGACTTAAGGTTGATGGATTCACTCTAGCCTTGTTAATCTGAATTCCCACATACACGATAAGGAACAACACCATAAACCCAGCCGAATAACGATACATTATCCCATAATCAGTTGCTGCCGAGATTGCCCCCAGAATAATGGCTCCGCTGGCTACACCCAAATCCGTTGAGTTATAGAACATACTGTTGGCCATACCATATTGTGCTGGAGTTGAGGTGCGAAGCATCCAAGCCTGGATCGTTGGCTGAATAGCGCCGAAGCCAAGTCCATATAGCAGTGCAGAAACGATGAGCATTGGCATAGAGGTAGTATAAGAAAGCACAGTTAAGCTTGCAACGACGCAAACCGCCGCCGGGATTAGGACAGAAGCTGGTCCTCTTTTATCAAATAATCTGCCGGAGATAGGTCTTATAATGATGATCGTAACCGCATTAAATAAAAAGAACAAACCCACTTGCTCCAGATGAACTGATTCGCCGAATAAAGCGATAAAGCTTAGCAATCCCCCGTAGGTAATTGCCAACATGACATTTAGAATGGCGGGCAATACTAACTTTGTATTAAACGGAACCTTGAGAGGTTTGGTGGATTCGCTTTGAGTTGGGGTAGGCTTTTTTTTCGGTTGCGCTGGAAGTGAACGAGAAAATAAAAGTACTGGAAAAGCAAGAAGTAAAGTTACCATACCGATCATAGCCAGTGTTCCAAAACCTGATTGTTTCATCACATTCAAGCCAATCATTGGACCGATCGACATCGCCAGGCTGGTGGATAAACCGAAATAACCTATCCCTTCACCCATTCTTTTGCTTGGAATAATCTGTGAAACAATCGTTGGGATAATCGTGCTGGCAATCCCGAATCCAATCCCATAGCCCACACGCATCAGCAGCAGTGATCCGATAGAATCTGCTACAACATAAAGGCCGGTAATAGCGGCGGCAATTGCTAAACCAATATATAATAATACATTGCGGCTAACCTTTCGCATCAGAAAAGCGGTCATAAAACGTGAAGCGATCGCAGTTAATGCAAAGACGCTGGTAACGAGGCTGACCATGATATCTCCGGCCTGAAATTCGCTTTTTACGTAAGACGGAAATGAAGATAACAACATCTGTAAATTCATAAATAAAAATAAAGCACTAATCGTTAAAGCAATAAAAGATTTGGTCCATAATTTCGTACGTAGTTCTTGTTGTTCTAACATAACTTGCCTTCCTACTCTCCATCTGTTATTTGATCTACATGATTGTTTATTCTTAGCAGCAATTCCATGAGCAACTCATATTCCTTACTAGAAATACAGTTCATAATCTCTTCTGTCACCTTATCTTCAATAGGAACGGTTTCCTTCACCAGAGACCTTCCTTTTTCTGTAATATAGACTTTAAAAGAACGCCGATCGTTCTCACCGGTTCTTTTGTAGATCAGTCCCTTTCCTTCCAAATGATCCAGAATTCGCGTTGTAGTTGGCTTATCCTTACCAGAGCGCTTAGCAATGTCCTTCTGAATCAAACCTTCCGTTCTGTCAATATGAAAAAGGACTGACCATTGCTCCGGTGTTATATCATGTTCTTTCAGCCCACTTTGAAATAACATGCTTAATTTACGATAAGTCGTGCCCATCATAAATCCTAACGTAAGCTCGGATTGGTTATGCTTTGTCGTCATGATCGTATCCCTTCTCAATTAACACTGTTTTAATAGTTGCTTAAACAATTATATTCCTAACAACTAATTTTGTAAAGGTGAAGCAAAGCTATAAACTAACTATTATAAAGTTGCTTGACAAAGCACACTATGTGCGGTATTATTATCTCATCTTAAAGATACTTAACTTAAAGACAACCAGAGTTTACTACTCTTGAGATAAATAATTTTTAAAGGTTGTGTACTTCATGGGATTTCTAGACAAACTATTTGGTAGAACAAAAATTGAGGAGGAACAAACAATGTCAAAATTAAACATCGGTATTATTCTCGGAAGTACTCGTCAAGGTCGTTTAAGCCCGCAAGTAGGAGAATGGGTTAAAAAGATTGCGGATGCACGCGGGGATGCTAATTATGAGATCATAGATATTGCAGATTTCAAGCTTCCACTATTGGGTGAGGCTGATGCAACTGAACAAGCAACAGCATGGAACACTAAACTTGCTACACTAGACGGTTTCGTATTTATCGTACAAGAATATAACCACAGTATTTCTGCATCACTGAAAAATGCGCTCGATTATGCCCGTGAAGCTTGGAATAATAAAGCAGCAGGTATCGTAAGTTATGGTTCCGTAGGGGGCGCTCGTGCAGCTGAACATCTACGCGGAATCTTGGGAGAACTATCTGTAGCAGACGTTCGTGTACACCCTGCATTGTCACTGTTCACTGATTTCGAGAACGGAACTGTGTTTAAACCAGCGGATCTGCATCTTACCAATCTTAATGGGATGCTGGATCAAGTCTTGGCTTGGAGTGGCGCATTGAAAACTCTACGTTAAGATAGCGCCTTACCCCTCTGTTATGTTATGAAGTACACCCTTTAGAATAGACATTTGATAAACCTTTGGTTTGTCCGGTCGATTCTAGAGGGTGTATTTTTTATGTGTGATGAAATGAGCACCCTGTGTAGAATCTAATCTGGTATAATCGGCGGGGATTTTAATCTACAGCAAGGAGCAATGATTATGTGGTTTATGTTTGCATTATTAACAGCCTTCGCTTGGGGAGGGGCTGACTTATTTTATAAAAAGGGGACCGATAGTCAGGATCGGTATAGCCATATTAAGATTGTCATTATCGTGGGGATAGTCATGGGTATTCACGCAACAGCTTATATGCTCATTCAAGGATTAACCTTTGATCCTATGGACTTAATCCGATATTTCCCTGTGTCTGCACTCTATATCCTGTCGATGGCAGTTGGTTATATTGGACTCAGATATATTGAGTTATCCATTGCCTCCCCCGTACAAAATTCATCTGGCGCTGTAACGACGATATTATTATTTATCTTTTTCACCCATGAGCTAGGGGCGCTTGAAATCGTTGGTGTTGCCGTTATCACCTTGGGCATTATCGGGATCGCCATCTTGGAAAAGAGAGCAGAACACCAAGCGCTTCAAAACAGCACCACACAGATTGATAAAAAATATCAGATTGGCGTGATCGCCATCATTTTTCCAATCCTATACTGCCTAATCGATGGACTTGGCACCTTTGCCGATGCTATTTATTTGGATGAACTCAGCCTGATTAGCGAAAAAGCAGCTCTGCTCGCGTATGAATACACCTTCTTTATATGTGCCATCTTGTCTTTTACATACCTGAAATTTTTTAAAAAGGTAAAGTTCAACCTATTTAAAGAACGGGATAAGGGCTTCGCAGCCATTCTGGAAACGACCGGACAATTCTTCTACGTATTTGCTATGTCCAGCAACGCGATTATCGCGGCACCACTTATTGCTTCATACAGCATTTTTTCCGTAATATTATCGCGAATCTTCCTCAAAGAAAAACTAAGCAAGGCACAATATGCCGTTATTATCGTTGTGATTCTAGGGATTGCTTTGTTGGGGGTTGCGGACGAGCTGTAGCTTCGGTACACAAAAAGACCTGCTAAGTAGGCTTCATTGCTTACTAGCAGGTCTATTCTATAGTTGCTTATTCCGGCCTATCTATTGTAAAAATCTCTCCAAGGGTTGCGTAATTATTTCCCGCCAAACGGCTCACAGCGTTTAGAACTCTCGGGTCAATATGCCCTTCCTGATAGATCGATTCATCGATATGGAATTGAACAATTTCGCCAATAAACAAGTCACTCCCAGGTTCTTCGCCCCCTAGAGGAATTGCTTGAACAAGCTTGCACTCCATCCGCACCTTCGCTTCCAAAACGCCAGGCACAGCTACACTTGTACTTTGAATCGGTGTAAGATTCGCCAATTCAATTTCACTTTCAGAAGCAGGTAATGTGGCTGCAGTCTGATTGATCTTCGCAACATTCTCCTCATCTACAATATGCACAACAAACTGTTGATTATCGTAAATATTACGGGCTGTATCTTTTAAACGACCTGCCGGTCTTTGAATAGCCAATGAAACCATTGGAGGATTGGACGAAACGATATTAAAATAGCTAAAAGGTGCACCATTTAAGAGACCCTCTTCTGATTGTGTTGTGACAAAGGCTATAGGTCTAGGAATAATAGTGCCAATTAATAATTTGTAATTTTCCCGCTCACTGTTGTGCTTTGGATCCATTGAAATCAATTTCCTCAGCCCCTTCTTCACTCTTTCACAAAGTCGATCGTACTTCTAACGGTATCAATAGGACGGACTAACTTCTCAATTTGCTCACGTTTAGGTTCCAAGAAAGGTGGCAAAGAAAGCTTCTCGCCAACGGTTTCATATTCCTCATCTCCCATAAATCCTGGCCCGTCAGTGGCAAGCTCAAACAATATTTGTGGTGCTACACGTGTATACAACGACTCGAAGAAGTGACGATCTACATATCCTGAAGTTTGGAATCCAAAGCCTTCAAAACGCTCTGTCCACTCGTCCAGCATCGCACGATCCTCTACACGGAAAGCAGCATGGTGAACAGTCCCAAAACCTTGGCGTGAATTCGGTAAGAACTCATTATGCTCTACAATAATTTGTGCACCGTTTCCGCCTTCGCCAACTTCAAATAAATGATACGTCTCTTCCTGAGCAATTTCTTTAAACAACATTACTTTCTCCAATACTTCTTTGAAATAGTTGAAGTCAGCAATTCGTACAAAGATCGGTCCCAAGCCAGTTATTGCATACTCCAAAGGGATAGGCCCTTTTTGCCACGGTGTACCTGATACGACACCTTTATTCAATTCATCTGAAATAAGTTGATACTGTTGATCATCGAAATCTACGAAGGATAATGTCTTTTTGCCGAATTGCTCTTTAATGCCGGTATGCTTCACTGCAAGCCGATCAAAACGCTTAACCCAGTAGTCTAATGAAGCATCTGTTGGTACCCGGAAGGATGTTTTCGCAATCTCGTTAGTTCCATGAACCCCTTTAGGGATGTTAGGAAAATCAAAGAAGGTCATATCTGTTCCGGCGCTGCCCTTATCATCTGCAAAAAACAAATGATACGTCTGAATATCATCTTGATTAACTGTTTTCTTCACTAGACGCATACCTAACACGTAAGTAAAAAACTCGTAATTTTTCTCTGCGCTGCTTGTGATGGCTGTAACGTGGTGAATCCCTTTTAAGTTTCTCATTGTTATACACTCCTAATGTTTAGTTGATTTTGACTCGTAATATAATTCCCAAGAACAAAAAGGTTTAGTTTAATTATCTTAATGTTAAGATATTACTTAAAAAAAAGATCTTTTTCTACTGTACAAGCTCTTTGGTGGATAGCATCGAGTTTTTATCTTCACTTTAAATATCTTTAACTTAAGATAAGTTTAGCACTGAATCTGTAGGAAGTCAACGCTTTGAAGCTTTCCATATAAAAAAGGCTCCACACAAGTTCAATGAACTCGTATGAAGCCGGGATATTTTATATCATCTCATTAGGTTAAGTTATGATGCTGAGTGATGACCGCTGCTTGGCTTTGATGATCCATCTTATAACATATCAACGTAATCACACAGGCCAATATCGCCAGGATGGCAGCAGCTACAGGGAGAGAGATTAATCCTCCATGCCCGGCAACCACTCCACCGATCGCGGACCCGCCTGCAATTCCCAGGTTTGAGGCTACTGGATTCAATGAGGCAGCAAGATCCTTCGTTTTTGGTGAGAACTGCTTAGCTAAGTCAATCAAATAGAGCTGCGCAGGGGCGCTCACAATACTCGACATCATGGCTAGAGCCATTAGCACAATCATTCCTAGAATGGAAACAGATGCGGTCATACTAAAGATAACATAGACCACAGCTTGGATAAGGAACACGAATCTCAGCTTACTAACCGCATTACCGGTCGCAACCTTGCCACCAATCCAGTTGCTGACAATCGTGGCAATTCCGTATACAAACAGCACACCGCTAACCGAGCTTTTAGGAACGTTCATGACTTGCTCCAGAATAGGCGTAATGTAAGTGTACATCACAAATACGGCTCCCACTGCCGTAACCGGAATGAGAAATGCAAGAATAATGCGGCCGTTTGTGAGCAGTCCGATCTGATCCTTGAGTGAGCTAGGCACAGGTTTCGGTAATTGGCGTGGAATATAGATATAATTTATGACTATGGCAACTCCAGCTAATATCCCATTCAGAACAAACGCTGCTGGCCAATTAAAAAACTGCCCGACGAAAGTACCGATCGGCACACCAAAAACATTCGCAATAGCAAAACCACTCAAAATTGTAGCAATCGCTTTGCCTCTCTTCTCCTGATCAACCGCTTCATTCGCTACCGTAATGGCTACAGAAAGAACAAAGCCACATAGTATGGCAGTAACTATTCTAGTCACCAGCAGCATACTGTAAGTTCCAGTTACAGCACTCCACAAATTTAGCAGTAAAATCAATACAAGTGATACAAGAATCGTAATCCGTTTCGGAACACGGCTGCACAAGGACATCATAATTGGTGTGCCAATGGCATAAGAAATCGCGAAGCCAGATACCAATCCCCCGGCTGTCGCAAGCGTAACTCCGAGGCTTGAGGATATTTCAGAGAGTAAACCAACAATAATATACTCTGTCGTACCCAGAATAAAAGCCATAAAAGTAAACGAGAAAATCAATGCGTTCTGACGTGTTGTTTTCATGGTGCTCTCCATCCTGTTTATCTCTATTTTTATATGAACATACCTTACTCATAATACTCATTTAGACTATATTGAGCAATCCTATTTTTCATAAAAAAGAAGCTTCCCACAAGTTCAAAGAACTCATGAGAAGCTTCTAGTTTAAGCCGGTGGCAAAATAATTAAGGTAATGACTTGTTCCTCGGAATAAGATCTGGCTGTTCCAGGTCCATCCGCATCTGCTTTGAACTTAATGAGATAGGTCCCGGGTGCCGGCATCACTTTATTATGAAGTTCAAAAGCGATATCCGAAACACCTATGTTACTTCCTGTGAAAGTTAACGTATGCCCATTATTGCTAATTTGATCACTCGTCGGATGTGTCCATCCACTAATGGTATAATAGTCGTTTGTGGTAAAGGTAATGCCTTCCATCGTTACCTGAATTTCAGCATTCGTAAAGCTTTCTCCGGAGAAAAAGTCGAAGCGAATGCGCGATTGTGTAGAACCCGTTATCAGTTGTTTTGTTTTTGAACCGCCGCCTCCGTCAAAGCCATATATAGAGCTAGTAACCGTAGGTGTGGTCAGAACACCATTAACAAGCTCAATCGTAACCGCATGTACAGCGTTCTTCGTTGATTCATTATTGGATGAATCCTTAGCGGTAATCACGAAACGATACGTTCCTGCGTTCAGATCCCCAATATTGGCCGCACTCACAGCTCCGTCTGCTGCACTAGTGCCTAATGCGAGGGCTGTTCCTAATTCGTCGGCATCTACTTCACCGTTCTCATTCGCATCCGTCCACAGGTAGGCTTGTACCGCTGCTCCTTGCTCCCCGATGGCTCCCGCTAACCCGCGAAGCTGATCTTGTGTCCCGTTGTAGTTGTCGATCGCCTCGAACTTGGCTGCGTCCACTACCGGTGCAGTCGTATCCGGAACTTCGTTTTTGCTTAAGGTCACCGTAACCGCATGTGCAGCGTTCTTCGCTGATTCATTATTGGATGAATCCTTAGCGGTAATCACGAAACGATACGTTCCTGCATTCAGATCCCCAATATCGGCCGCACTCACAGATCCGTCTGCTTCACTGATGCCTAATGCGATGGCTGTTCCTAACTCATCGGCATCTACTTCACCGTTCTCATTCACATCCGTCCACAGGTAGGCTTGTACTGCTGCTCCTTGCTCGCCAATGGCTCCCGCTAACCCGCGAAGCTGATCTTGTGTCCCGTTGTAGTTGTCGATCGCCTCGAACTTAGTTGCGTCCACTACCGGTGCACTCGTATCCGGAACTTCGTTCTTGCTTAAGGTCACCGTAACGGCATGGGCAGCATTCTTCGCTGATTCATTATTGGATGAATCCTTAGCGGTAATCACGAAACGATACGTTCCTGCGTTCAGATCCCCAATATTGGCCGCACTCACAGATCCGTCTGCTTCGCTGGTGCCTAATGCGATGGCTGTTCCTAACTCATCGGCATCTACTTCACCATTCTCATTCGCATCCGTCCACAGGTAGGCTTGTACCGCTGCTCCTTGCTCGCCAATGGCTCCCGCTAACCCGCGAAGCTGATCTTGTGTCCCGTTGTAGTTGTCGATCGCCTCGAACTTAGTTGCGTCCACTACTGGTGCACTCGTATCCGGAACTTCGTTTTTGCTTAAGGTCACCGTAACCGCATGTGCAGCGTTCTTCGCTGATTCATTATTGGATGAATCCTTAGCGGTAATCACGAAACGATACGTTCCTGCGTTCAGATCCCCAATATTGGCCGCACTCACAGATCCGTCTGCTTCGCTGGTGCCTAATGCGATGGCTGTTCCTAACTCATCGGCATCTACTTCACCGTTCTCATTCGCATCCGTCCACAGGTAGGCTTGTACCGCTGCTCCTTGCTCGCCAATGGCTCCCGCTAACCCGCGAAGCTGATCTTGTGTCCCGTTGTAGTTGTCGATCGCCTCGAACTTGGTACTTTCAACCATAGGTGCATTTGTATCTGAATTGCTGCTATGCTCACTTTGCGAAGAGGAAGACCCTCCAACAACAGGAGTAGGCACTGTTACCGGCTCTTTACTCGGTTGAGCAGTTGGGGTGGAGGCGGGCTGCTCAGTGTTTCCGTTCTCCTTAAACTTCAGAAACTTAGAGGCTACTAGAGCTACGGCCTGACGATCTACTTTGGCATCAGGATTAAAAAAATTATTATATCCGGTAATCAATCCATATTCCACAGCAGCAGCTATAAAATCTTTGGAATAATCAGCAATTTGGCTACTATCAGCAAATTGCAAAGTTCCAGCTTTACCCGTAGGATTGACTCCCAATGCTCTCACGAACATGACGACCATATCCTGACGTGATAAATTTTGCCCCGTACCGAAAAGATTACTGCCTGTACCCTTAATCAATCCGGCTTTGACAGCTGCCTCTACATAGCTGTATGCGTAGTTGCTTGTGGGAACGTCCAGAAAGGTTGGCAGTGCAGGAGGGTTTGAAACATCCAGCTTTAATGTCTTTGCTAAAATAATTGCAAAATCCTGCCTTGTAATATTCGACGTAGGATAGAACTTACTCTCTCCGACACCAGTCACTATCCCCTGATCGAATAGCTCAACAATCGCTTTCTTTGCATATGAGCCATCAATATCAATAAAGGAAGCCGCTGCCGATCCTTTGGTCGGCATAATGATAGGGCTTGATAATACAGCAGCAGCCAATATAGAGCTTATCCATTGCTTTTTGTTCACTTGCTTATCCCCCTGTTCTTTGGATGCGTTATGTCGTTTGTCTATAATCGATTCGTTAACACGATTCGACTTTATATTACAAACTTTTCATCTAAAGGATTATAACAAGTATCAATAAACAGATTATAAACAAATAGCCATGGATGAACATTCTCATATCATTGATTCTGTGCATCAAACGAAAAAAAATGATACTATGTATGATGGGTATAGGACTTTGCTATCCTTATATCGTTTTTATATATTACAACAAGAGGAGATAATATGAGTAACGAACAAAACTTTTGGCTTGATTTACCGAAGCCGTTTTTTATATTAGCGCCCATGGAAGATGTCACAGATGTTGTATTTCGGCACGTCGTTAGTGAAGCTGCAAAACCCGACGTATTTTTCACAGAATTCACAAATACAGAAAGCTATTGTCACCCTGTAGGAAAAGACAGCGTACGTGGTCGATTAACGTTCACAGAAGATGAGCAACCGATTGTCGCTCATATTTGGGGTGATAAACCCGTATTTTTTGAACAGATGAGCATTGATATGAAAAAACTTGGTTTTCGTGGTATCGATTTAAACATGGGGTGCCCAGCACAAAACGTTGCATCGAATGGAAAAGGTGCTGGATTAATAAAACATCCTGAAGTTGCAGCAGAAATTATTCAAGCAGCAAAAGCAGGTGGATTGCCGGTTAGTGTTAAAACAAGATTAGGATACTCTGATATTGACGAGTGGCGCGATTGGCTAGGACATATATTGAAACAAGATATTGCGAACCTTTCCATTCACCTTCGTACAAAAAAAGAGATGAGTAAAGTAGAGGCACACTGGGAACTAATCCCTGAAATAAAAAAATTACGCGATGAAATTGCTCCAAATACGTTGTTAACTATTAATGGAGATATTCCTGACCGCGCAACAGGATTAAAATTAGTAGAACAATACGGCGTTGATGGAGTCATGATTGGCCGCGGCATTTTCACCAATCCATTTGCTTTTGAAAAAGAACCTAAAGAACACAGCGCGAAGGATTTTCTCAATTTACTTCTTTTACAGTTGGATCTTCACGATAAATATTCAAATGAACTTGAGCCACGTTTATTTAAACCACTTCTTCGCTTTTTCAAAATCTATGTTCGTGGATTTAGAGGCGCAGGCGAACTAAGAAATCAATTAATGGATACAAGATCAACAGATGAAGTACGTCGTTTAGTAAAAACTGTTTTAGAGCAAGAATTAGATTAAATTATACCCACAAAAAAATGAGAGACCTCTCAAAAGTTCAATGAACTTATGAAAGGTCTCTCATTTTTGTACTATGTGGTCAAATGGTGTTTCCTCTCAAGGAAACTCATCATCGAATTGCTTCGATAATGATTTCCTTACATCATGCCGCCCATTCCACCCATGCCGCCCATATCTGGCATGCCGCCGCCTTTTTCAGGCTCAGGCTTGTCAGCGATAACTGCTTCAGTAGTCAAGAACATAGCCGCTACGGATGCAGCATTTTGAAGCGCGGAACGAGTTACTTTAGCAGGGTCAACGATACCCGCTTCGAACATGTTCACCCATTCACCAGTAGCAGCGTTGTAGCCGATACCTACTTCTTCTTTTTTCAAGCGGTCCACGATTACGGAACCTTCTTGACCAGCGTTAGCTGCGATGGTGCGAATTGGCTCTTCCAACGCGCGAAGCACGATGTTAACGCCTGTTTTCTCGTCGCCAGTTACGTCTACAGCAGCAACAGCGTTATATACGTTCACAAGAGCTGTACCCCCACCGGATACGATACCTTCTTCAACCGCTGCGCGAGTTGCGTTCAGGGCATCTTCGATGCGAAGTTTGCGCTCTTTAAGTTCAGTTTCAGTTGCAGCGCCAACTTTGACAACGGCTACGCCGCCAGCCAATTTAGCCAGACGCTCTTGCAATTTCTCTTTGTCGAACTCGGAAGTTGTTTCTTCCAGTTGAGCACGGATTTGGCTAACGCGTGCATTGATGTCCGCTTTGTCGCCGCTTCCGTCTACGATTGTTGTGTTTTCTTTAGTTACGCGTACTTGACGTGCGTTACCCAGTTGTTCAATGGAAGTGCTCTTCAGATCAAGACCGAGCTTCTCAGTGATCACTTGGCCACCAGTCAGGGCAGCGATATCTTGCAGCATAGCTTCACGACGGTCGCCAAAGCCAGGAGCTTTAACAGCAACAGCGTTGAATGTTCCACGCAGTTTGTTCACGATCAGCATAGCTTGTGCTTCGCCTTCGATATCTTCAGCGATAATAACAAGCGGTCTAGCTTGTTGAACGATTTTTTCAAGCAATGGAAGAATTTCTTGAGTGCTGCTGATTTTTTTATCAGTGATCAAGATGTATGGATTCTCCAAAACAGCTTCCATTTTGTCTGTATCAGTAATCATGTATGGGGAAATGTAACCACGGTCGAATTGCATACCTTCTACTACTTCAAGCTCAGTAGCGAATCCACGGGATTCTTCAACAGTGATAACACCGTCTTTACCTACTTTTTCCATAGCTTCAGCGATCAATTGACCTACTTCATCGTCAGCAGCAGAGATAGCAGCTACTTGAGCGATAGCTTGGGAATCTTCGATAGGCTTAGCGATTTTTTGCAATTCTTCAACAGCTGCACGAACCGCTTTGTCGATACCTTTACGGATAACCATTGGGTTAGCACCAGCAGTTACGTTCTTCAGACCTTCGCGGATCATAGCTTGAGCCAGAACCGTTGCAGTTGTAGTACCGTCACCGGCTACATCATTAGTCTTAGTAGCAACTTCTTTAACCAGTTGAGCACCCATGTTCTCGAATGCATCTTCAAGTTCGATTTCTTTAGCGATCGTTACACCATCGTTAGTGATGAGTGGGCTACCAAATTTCTTCTCAAGCACCACGTTGCGGCCTTTTGGTCCAAGTGTAACTTTTACCGCGTTTGCCAGAGCATCTACACCACGAAGCATAGAACGGCGAGCTTCTTCACTGAATTTAATTTCTTTAGCCATTGTGTAATTACCTCCTAGAATTTTTTGTATATCATATTACTTTAAGTAGTTTAGATTTAGCTTATGATCGACTCTTGCTTAGTCAAGAATCGCGTGAATGTCGCTTTCTTTCATAATCAAATATTCTTTACCTTCATATTTGATTTCTGTTCCTGCATATTTTGAGAAAAGAACACGGTCGCCTTCTTTAACTTCAAGTGCTACACGTACTCCATCTTTCAAAGCTCCGCTGCCTACTGCAATAATAGTTCCTTCTTGTGGCTTTTCTTTCGAGGAGTCCGGAAGCACAATCCCGAATGAAGTTGTTTCCTCCTGCTCGCTCGGTAGCACCAATACGCGTTCACCTAATGGTTTGATCATGAAAAAATAGCCTCCTTTAAAATTATGTTATTTTGCTTCAAAACATAGTTTAGAACTTACCGGTCAAACTTAGAATGCTGTGATGTTCTTGAAAAATATCAATGGAACCCTGCTAATCTCCAGCCCATCTCCTATTTTTCAAGAGCGTTAGCACTCAACAGCGTGCAGTGCTAACAACAATTTTTATGATACTCAACTTGAGCCCGGATTTCAAGTCTTTTTACACAAATTCGTATTAGTTTTCGCAAAAAAATACGTTTCAATGCTTGTCCAAGCACACACTCTATTACATTGTATCCACGGGTTTTGAAAATATGCGTAGGATTCCAGCGCTTTCCTCTCACCCCTTATAGATATGAACGTTGCTAGAATGGTTAGACCTTTGCATCTAATGATCCTGATCGATCGATAACAATTACTTACTAAGTGTATTCAATCCAACTAATGAAATCAACTTATAGCAAAAAAGCTGCCACATTCGTAGAAAATCTACTTAGCGGCAGCCTCTCTCCTCACTCCTGCTTCTGAACATACCGTTCATCCCGTGCCGCGTCCGCAGCAAGTTGCTTGCGATAGACAAATGCAGATAAAAATACACTGAACTCATACAAAATGAGCAGTGGAATCGTCACCAGAAAGTCTGAGATAAAATCCGGGGGCGTGATAACTACAGCAATAAAAACAAGCGTGAAATAGGCGTACCGACGCATTTTACGCAAGCGTAGCGGGTTGAGTACTCTTAGTTTGGTCAGAAACATCACCAGCAATGGAAGTTCAAACAGCAATGCCAGCGGCAATACCAGGCTGAACATGAAGTTAAAATACTGTGCAATCCCGTAGGTCTCTTCCAGTCCCATGCTTCTGGTAATTGAGATCGTGAACGAGAGTGCCATTGGAAAAACAATATAATAAGCAAAAGAAAGACCGATAAGGAAAAGAACAAACACATAGGGAACATAACGAAGTGTCGCACTTCGCTCCTCCGGCCGCAGGCCCGGACTGATAAATGCCCACAGCTGGTAGGCAATAAACGGGACAGAAATCACTAGCGAAACGGCCATCGCGATCTTCATGTACATCCCAATGCCATCCCAGAATGAGAATGCATGCAGAACAAAACCTTGCGCCAGGTCCGTGCTAATCAAATAATCGTAAATAGGCTTTGCACAAAATAAACCGCCAATTAATCCAAGGACAAATACGACTAACACATAAATAATCCGTTTGCGCAGCTCGGTGAGATGATCCACCACCGACATTTCTTCCGATTTCAGAGACATCCAGACACCATCCCATGACAAGAGTAAAAAAGATAACACTAACTTTCTTCAAAGCAGTGTCCGTTGCTGCGGAAAGCAAAGAAAAAGGGGCGTCTCCTCAAGTCTAGTAGACTCCTGAGAATGCCCCCATTGAAAGATCTTCTATTATTCCGGCAGGCGTTTGTCCTGAGGAATATCTGCAGCGACCGTTTGCGGGGCCGTCGGCACAGGAGCTTCGCTCTTCTTCACCGGTTCATTATCCCCGATGATTTCACGCGCGCCTTCCTTAAATTCACGGAAGGTTCGTCCAACTGCACGGCCTAGCTCTGGCAGTTTATTTGGGCCAAAGAGCAGAAGTGCCAGTATGACCAACAAAATAATACCAGGAGTACCAATTCCACTAAACATTATTATTCCTCCTTGTCCACCTGTCCGTTCATGGTATCGTTTACTTTAATTTAATAATACCATAACTTATGTCACAGTTACATCCACTTTCTTCTATAAATAGATTATCATTGTGACGTGACAAGAAGATGACAAAGGGTTATTGGCGGTATTGGCCAGTTACCATGAGCAGTGCTTCCGGTAATTGATCCATAATAGCTGCCAGATTCTCATGAACACCCTTCGGC
Source organism: Paenibacillus sp. FSL H7-0943 (assembly GCF_037963265.1). Classification (NCBI taxonomy): domain Bacteria; kingdom Bacillati; phylum Bacillota; class Bacilli; order Caryophanales; family Paenibacillaceae; genus Paenibacillus; species Paenibacillus sp. FSL H7-0943. Next base: position 1,207,223 of record NZ_CP150148.1, on the reverse strand, counting down.
GTTCCAGGTAAATTGACAATCAACGTGCGACCGCGAATGCCGCATATCCCACGAAAAAGCATAGCTGCACGGTTTTTTTGCATCACTGTGCTTCGCATAGCTTCTGAGAGCCCAGGCACTTCCCGTTCTACCACTCGCCGAGTAGCATCCGGGGTCACATCACGAATCGCCAGATCTGTGCCTCCGGTGGTCAGTACCAAATCTGCCTGAAAATAGTCCGTCAGTTCAATCAAGGCTGCGATAATCTCATCTTGTTCATCGGGAACGATTCGATATTCAATGATCTCGCCACCTAGTTCCTCTTCCACCAGCTCCCGAATAACCTGGGCGCTCGTGTCTTCCCGTTCGCCCCTGGCCCCTTTATCACTGGCCGTTAGGATTGCTGTCTTCCACGCCATAGGTTTGTCCTTCCTCTCTATATGTATAGTTGGCTGTACAGTTCAGCCTGCTCGCCTCAGCGCTTCGAACAAAAGCAGCTGATACTTATTCGAGCGCATAATCTCCGTTCTTGCCCCCGCTCTTAGATACCAGAAGCGTCGGTCCGATAATCATATCCTTCTGAATAGCCTTACACATGTCGTACACCGTTAGTGCTGAGGCAGAAACAGCGGTTAAGGCTTCCATCTCTACTCCGGTTTTTCCTGTAGTACGGACTGTTGCTTCTATATAAAGTTCATCTTCGCTGTTATCGGAGAAGCTGATATCAATACCGGTAAGTGGCAGCGGGTGGCACATCGGAATCCAGTCTGACGTCTTCTTAGCCGCCATAATCCCGGCGATCTGTGCAACAGCAAGGACATCACCTTTGCTGATCTTGCCACTCTTAATGGCGCTCAGCGTTCCAGCAGCCATCTTGATCATACTCCGCGCGACAGCTGTCCGCTTCGTAATCTCCTTCTCACTCACATCCACCATACGAGCTCTTCCCTGCTCGTTGAAATGGGTCAATTCCATGGCTCACTCTCCTTTTCGGCAGTGCACTATACCATTTTCAGTAATCAGCATGTCCATTAAAGCGTCATGCTCATCCATCGGCACCCTTGGAACCAACTGCATGCCGTAAGCTAACCCGATCCATATCGGGGGCTGTGCGCTAACGTACCCGGCTTTCTCCCAAGACGCACGTAACCGGTCATAGTATCCTCGACCGTAGCCAAGCCTGCCGCCTTGAAGATCAAATGCTAGCCCTGGTACGAACACAACAGCAGGTAGCTTAATCTCTTCAATCTCTAATAAATCTCTGCTGGAGACAATAGGTTCTTGGATACCATAAGCCCCCGGCTCTAAATCGCTCCATGCATTCACCGCGTGGACACTTATTTCACCGCTTGCTGGAATTACACGCGGCAACAGCACCTTACGCTGATCTTTCCACGCCTGTGTGATAAGTGGGCGGGTATCAAGCTCTGAACGAAAAGACACATAGGCCATTAGTGAAGTTATACCCTTCAACTCCAGCCACTCCAATGCATAGTGGCAGACTTCAGATGATAGTTTACTTCTCTGGTCCGAAGACAGCTCGTTTCGGGCGATGGTCTTCTCCGTTCGTAATTGTTGCTTTACTTTGGAGATCTCCGACTCCTTGCTGGACATTGTCGGCCTCCCCCTCTTATTCATCCCTAGCTTATCCTTGTTTGTAAATCCAGTTTACCACTCTTCTCCCCGGTTCGCCAAGGTGGATAGAACTGTGTTATCGGACTAGGTCGTTATTCCCTCCTTACATTAGATCGAACCCTCGCTTGGGAAACGCTTTTCATGTAAACTATAGAATAAGTTGTTCATACGGCTGAGGGATAAATACCAAGGCGAAATATGCAAGGGTGGAGGTTTCATCGTTATGCTTCTTCAAGCGACAGGAATTACTAAATCATATGGTATACAGAACGTACTGGATGGCATAAGCCTACAGGTAAATGAAAAGGAACGTGTCGGGCTAGTGGGTGTGAATGGTGCCGGCAAATCAACTTTTCTACAAATTCTGGCCGGTGAGATGTCTTATGACAGCGGTCAAATTCATAAATCAAAAGAAACAACAATCGGATATTTAGCTCAGAATAGCGGACTGCAATCTGACAAAACCATTCATGAAGAAATGATGGCGGTCTTCGCTCCGCTGATCGAAGCCGAAACTGAGCTGAGAGAGTTAGAAGTAAGTATTGCTGATCCTAAGCTCGCGGAAGACCCCAAGCGGTACGAAGAACTGCTTGAACGATATGCGCGGCGCTCGGATTGGTTCAAGGACCACGGCGGCTATGAAATGAATACACGGATTCGCAGTGTCCTACACGGCATGGGCTTCAGTGATTTCCCACCAGATACACCCATTTCTACCCTTAGTGGAGGCCAAAAGACCCGGCTCGCGCTGGCCCGTATTTTGCTTCAGGCTCCAGATCTTCTGATGCTGGATGAGCCTACTAACCATCTGGATATCGAAACGTTAACGTGGCTGGAGGATTACCTCCGCAGCTATGCTGGCGGGATTCTGGTTGTATCCCATGACCGTTATTTCCTAGACCGTCTCGTGACCACTATTGTAGAGATCGAGCGGCACCAGTCCCGGCGTTATACGGGTAACTACAGTCGTTATGTAGATTTGAAGGCTGCCGAATATGAAGCACGGATGAAGCAATATGAGAAGCAACAGGATGAAATTTCTCGAATGGAGGATTTCGTTCAGAAAAATATTGTCCGGGCTTCCACCACAAAACGTGCGCAGAGCAGACGCAAAGCGCTTGAGAAGATGGATCGTCTAGATCGTCCAATGGGCGATCTGAAGAAGGCTAGCTTCTCCTTTGAGCCAGACTTCATGTCTGGAAAAGAGGTGCTTCAAGTGCGCAATGTTGCGGTTGCCTTTAATGAAGGTTCACCTTTATTCAAGGACGCTTCTTTTGAGCTTCGTCGCGGGGAGACTGCTGCCCTGATCGGTCCCAATGGTATCGGTAAATCCACATTGCTGCAGTGTATGACCGGAACCCGTGAGCCTTCTGCTGGAACGGTGAATTGGGGCACTAAAGTAAAAATTGCTTATTATGATCAGGAACAGACCCGCCTTAATCCACAAAATACGGTTATGGAAGAACTGTGGAGTGAATATCCAATGATCGAGGAAGCCAGAATTCGTACGATCCTTGGTAATTTCCTTTTTAGCGGAGAGGATGTTCTTAAGAAGATTTCCGCACTCAGCGGCGGCGAAAAAGCTCGAGTTTCGTTATCTAAACTAATGCTCCGCGGTGCAAATATGCTAATTCTCGATGAACCTACCAACCATTTGGATCTGGTCAGCCGTGAGGTTCTGGAATCTGCTTTAATTGATTTCGAAGGCACCCTGCTGTTCATCTCCCATGACCGTTATTTTTTGAACAAAATGGCTGAAAGGGTACTGGAGCTGCATCCCGAAGGGATCGACCAATACCTCGGCAACTACGATGACTATGTCGAGAAGAAACGAGAATTAGAAGAGATTGCAAAAGATGCCGCTGAACTAGCTACTAAAAACGTTAATAAGGACGCTGCTGTACCTGAAAAAAGCGCTGTAACCTCTTTTGAAGCAGACAAGCAGGCTAAGCGTGAAGAGCGTAACCGCAAACGGCGTATCGCAGAGCTTGAGGAGAACATCGCCTCACTTGAAGAATCAATCGTATTTATAGAGCATGAAATGACTAAACCTGAAGTTTATCAGGATTATTTAGCACTTCAAGGTTATGAAGAGGACCTGAAGAACAAAAAATCTCAGCTGACAGATTTCTTTAGCGAATGGGAAATCCTTGCTGACGAATAATGTAAATCCTCCTTATAAATATTTTTTCATCGTTCTAGATTTGTTCATAAATAGTTATCCACAGCTCTATACACAGGTTTCGTGTATAACTCCCTACTTCAAAAGACCCTTCGGGGTCTTTTTTATGCGTTAAATCGGTATTTTCAAAGAAAAGGAATTATTATCCACGGATCTATCCACATTATCCACAATTCTCACAGTGTTTCATTGCCAACAAAATTGTTTATTAGAGCATTTTGAAAAAAGCCGTTATTGCTGATTTTACGCACTTTTTACACAACTCAGGCAGAATATGTGGATAACGTTGTCCACAACTTGACAAAAGACGTAACCCCATTTTACAAGACTGATTTTATGCTAAAAAAGAACCCGCTATCTCCTAAACTGACAGCGGGCACGTCGTATTTTAGACAATCTGTGTAGAGAGCAGGGCAGCATTACAGGCTGCGATATAAGCGATGCCTGCCGCCATAATTATATCTTGGTGAGTGGCCGTGCCTCTGAATTTAAGGCCCTCCCACTCCACCATCACCGCTGCTTCTGCTTGCGCATTCTCTCCGCTCCCAAGCGAATGAAGCTCGAGTCCTGCAAAGTCTATCTCCTCAGCAATCCCTTGCCCAATAGCAGCGATAATCGCTTCAAGCGGACCTTCACCAGTGCTGGTATGTGACGTTTCCCGGCCAGTCTGCAGATGGCGTACCGTAACTGCAGCTACACGGCGCTGGGCACTGCCCGCCAATACCTGAACCTCACCCAGCTCATAGACCTGAGCTTGTTGTCCAGTTGTACTGCTTACCATTTGCAGCAGCTGGTCATCACTGACGACCTTTTGACGGTCAGCGGTCTCTTTAAAGGACTCATAAAGTGCATCCAGCTCCGCAGGCTCCAGCGTTATTCCATACTTCGCAGCCCGATCCTTCAGCGCATGTCTGCCAGAATGTTTGCCCAGAATGATCATGCTGCGGGGGATGCCCAGCCGTTCGGGATCCATAATCTCATAGGTACTACGATCCTTGAGCAGGCCATCCTGATGAATCCCGGACTCATGCTGGAAGGCATTTCTTCCGACGACCGGCTTGTTATAGGCGATTGGGAAATGCATCGCTCCACTAATCAGCCGGGAAGTATCATACAGTTTATCCAGCACGATACCTGTTTCTGCACCGATTGCATCGCCGCGGGTTTCAAGCGCCATAACAAGCTCTTCCAGTGCGCAGTTCCCTGTGCGCTCGCCTACACCGTTCACGGTGACTTCTATCTGAGTCGCCCCTCCATCAATCGCTGCCAGACTGTTAGCTACAGCCAGCCCCAAGTCATTATGACAGTGGGCACTATAGCTGACCTTGCCACCACCTCTTGCTCCCTGCCGCACTCTCCGGAACATCTCGCCATATTCATGTGGCAATGCGTATCCTACTGTATCCGGCAGGTTAATAATGGAGGCCCCTTCCTCTATAACCGCCTCAACCATTTCAATCAGATCATCAATCCCTGTCCGCGCAGCGTCCATAGCCGTGAATTCAACTACATCACAGAATTGTCGCGCATAAGCCGTCATCTCACGCGCTTTAGCTACGACTTCAGCTCTGCTCATACGCAGTTGATGCTGCAAATGAATATCAGAAGAGGAGATAAACAAGTGAATCCGCCGACGTTCAGCATCTTGAGTGGCCCGGACTGCAGCATCGATGTCCCCTTTTACGGCCCGCGCGAAACCACAAATCTCCACGTTGCGCACCTTGCGCGAAATCGTCTGCACCGCTGCAAAATCTCCAGGACTCGATACCGGGAACCCCGGCTCCATTACATCAACACCCAGATCAGCTAGCTTATAAGCCAGCAATATTTTTTGCTCAGGAGTCAGACTAGCCCCAGGGGCCTGCTCACCGTCACGCAGGGTCGTATCGAAAATTTGAATACGTTTCTTAACTGGAATAATCATCTGAATTCCTCCTAGTTTTGTTTTCATGTAATTGGATGCCTTATCTCTATCCTATGCTTCAGCGCAGAACCACACGTCGACTTGCGGTTCTGCTCATTTCCCACCCACTGCTGCCGGCAGCTGAAACAAATGAATCTCTGCACAATGTGCAGAGTGTTCACTTTTGGCGTCTTATGTAGCGATGAGTCCATTCCCCGGACTTCTTCTACAAGAACGCAAAAACCCGCCGTCTCTAATAAAGAGACGGCGGGTTACCCCTCCGCGGTACCACTCTTTTTGACGCATCGGCTGTCTTAATAACAAGCCTTAAAGCTGCGTCCAGCTCTTCTTCCCGGTTCAAGCTGGCGTGCCAGCTTAAATCCGGAAAGGTCCGATAACGAGGACAGCCGTAGGCAGCGTACTCTTGTTCCGCCGCTCCGCTCCCGGGCGAGCTTCAAGAAATCCGGTGACTGCGTCGCACCAACCCGCAGCTCTCTGTTCACCGTCAAACTCTACTACTCCCGTTCTTAGCGTGTATTATATAAATTACTCACCACTCTAAATCCATACAAAAAAGCCTGCCATCTCATTCAAGAGACGACAGGCTGTTAACCTTCGCGGTACCACTCTTGTTGATGCTCTGTATCAGCTAAGTTCCTGCCGATTCCAATTGAACATCCACTCTACGGTCCAGTATGTTAGGTACTAGACCACCCTATTACGGAGGTTACCCGTAAACGGTGTACAAACGTTCCGGCGACAATTGCCAGTAATGCTTCCACCGCTCCGCTCCCAGACGAGTTCAGGACTCCTTCGACTGCGTTGCACCCACCCGCAGTTCTCTTATCCCAGAGTATCCTTACTACTTCCGCTCATCGCGTTTGTCTTGTTTAATTGAACTGATTATACTCGTTAGCTCCAAATGATGTCAATAGGCAGATACAGACCATTGTTCCAGTGAGAAGCCAGGGTCAGCAACCATATCCAGCGGTATTCCTCCGTCATGCTGCCACTTCACGTATGCAGCCGCTCCAATCATCGCCGCATTATCCGTGCAATATACCGGTGGAGGAATAATAAGTTCAATGCCCTCCGTTTCACAGCGCGAAATTAATGCCGAGCGAAGTCCGCCATTAGCAGCGACCCCCCCACAGAGCAATAACTGTCTGGAGTTAGTGGCTTTAACGGCGCGTACCGCCTTTTCCACCAGCACTTCTACTACGGATTCTTGGAACCCCCGGGCGATACCTGCCACATTGGGTTCAAGACCTTTCATTTTGCTCTGATTAACCACATTCAGCACCGCCGATTTTAGACCGCTGAAGCTGAAATCATAAGAGTTCGGCTCCAGCCATACCCGCGGCAATGCAACAACTTCCGTTGCTTCGCGTGCCAGGCGATCTACATGGGGTCCGCCGGGATAAGGGAACCCTAGCGCCCGAGCCACTTTATCATAGGCCTCACCTACAGCATCATCACGCGTACGGCCGATAATTCGAAATTCACCCTCACGCTCCATATGAACCAGTTCAGTATGTCCACCTGACACCACTAGTGTCATACATGGATACTGCAGCTCTGCAACCAGGCGGTTAGCATAGATGTGGCCTGCAATATGATGCGTGCCAATTAACGGCTTGCCCCATGCAAGAGCAAGGCTTTTAGCCGCTACTACCCCGACCAGTAAAGCTCCCACCAAACCCGGGCCTTGAGTCACCGCTACCGCAGTCAATTGTTCGGGTGTAACGCCTGCCTTGGCGAGCGCTTCCTCGATTACGAGCGTAATTACCTCCACATGTTTACGGGAAGCCACTTCTGGCACCACACCCCCAAAAGCACGATGTGTCTCTATTTGACTCGAGATGATGTTCGATAACACTTCTGATCCGTTTTTGACCACGGCCACCGAGGTTTCATCACAACTGGTCTCTATAGCAAGTATTAGTACAGGTTGAGCTGCGCCCGTTTCTGTCTTCATTTCAAGTCCACGCTTCCTTCCAAATAGCCATGCTCCTTATACTCCGGTAGATCCGCCCACATAATGAGTGCATCCTCGCGATTATCGGAATAATATCCTTTGCGCGTACCGGCAGAACGAAAGCCTTTTTTACGATATAAATTCTGAGCTACCTCATTGGATACCCGCACCTCAAGCGTAATGGATTTCATGCCTACGTAAGAGGCAGTATTCATTAACTCCTCCAACAGGCGCTCCCCCCATTTACGTCCACGATAAGCTTCGAGTAAGGCAATATTCGTCACATGTGCCTCATCCACGATAGCCCACATTCCAGCATAGCCAATTATATGACCTGCCAGCTCCATAACCATGTATTTAGCAAAATGATTATGCGTCAGCTCATTCCGGAAAGCTTCCTCCGTCCACGGCATGGTAAAGGCTTCGCGCTCAATAATAAGAATGTCCGGAATATCCTCCAGCTTCATCAGACGAAAAACAAGGTCAGCCTCTTGTGCTCTCAATGATTCCACTTCCGTCATCGTTTTAAGCCTCCTTTACTACTTAACCGCAGATTGGCCTCCGCTTCCGAAATCTGAGTATAGTTAGGGATCAAGCTATGAATATCATCATTCTCTACTTGCAGCCGGGCTTCACCAAGGAAGCCTGTCCAGCGGCCCTCCAGCTCATATGGAATAGCTACAGAAGTGCCGAGTTCCGCCAGCGGATGTAGTGATTCTTCGCTGCCATGTACAGCGGTTTCTCCAACAAACCATAGAATAGCTGGTTTAGTTCCTTCAGCTGAAGCCTGTTGTAAACGTTCTGCCAAGTACTCCACCCAGTCGGCCATCAACCGGATGGCATCTGGTTCAAGGCGGCTAAGAGAACTATTCCCATCCGCTGCGAATAATCCTGTGTAGACCTGTCCCCGACGCGCATCCATCAGTGGAATGATCCAGTCTGGACCGTAGCCACTGTTCGCAGTGGCTTGTCCTGACTCTGATGTCGTCTTATTCTTAAGGGCTGTTTCATACCCACCCCATGCCACAGCATGCAGGCTCGAAATACCAACTACCGGGACATTCCATGCCCAAGCCAGTGTTTTGGCAGCGGTAACCGCGATCCGTGTTCCCGTATAAGATCCCGGGCCCACACCAACCGCAATCCCGCCCAGATTAGCAACGGTTGTTCCCGAAGCTTGTAGCGCCTGCTCTATAATCGGCAGCAAATGCACCGAATGATTCCGTTCACCGGAAGCATTAATTTCATGCAATAATTCTCCATTCTCGGTCACTGCAACCCCCAATACGGCAGTTGATGTATCCAGCGCTAAAAGCCGCTTGCGCGGCTCTGTATTCTCGTTCGTCATTTTTATTAACCCCACTTCTTGATCAGCTCCCGGCAAAGCTCACCATAAGGCTCCCCGATTGCGGTCACCGTAATGATTCTTTCCTCCGGTCCAACTGATTCCATGTATATATGCATATGCCGCGGCGGCATTAACTCCGTAATAATACTGCTCCATTCTACCAAACAAACACCCTGACCATAGAAATACTCATCCAATCCAAGCTCATCTGCTTCCTGAAGTGAAATCCGATATACATCCATGTGATATAACGGCAGACGACCTTCGTACTCTTTAATAATAGTAAAAGTAGGACTGTTTACGATCCCTTTCACTCCAAGATGGCGAGCATAACCTTGCGAGAAGGCCGTTTTTCCTGCGCCTAGATCACCGTCCAAACCGATAACCATGCCTGCCGTTGAAGCAGCAGCTATTGCACTTGCCAGTTGCTCCGTATCCTGCAGATTGTAAGAACGGTAAGTGAACACCGTTTCGACTGTTTTGTCCAACTACAACTACCACCTTTTAAAATATACCTGTCGAAAACCATTACATTCAATTATATCGGTATGGTCCATCCACCGCAACAACTGTCCCTGCCCATTGTTTAAGCCGAAGGAGGTACAGCCCTCTTCTTCACTTGCGTGTTTAAGCTGAATTTCGATAATGAACGCTGCGAGATTGGATGGCTTCGACTGCTGCTAATCCGCTCATGCTGCTCCTTACCATATCTGTAGCCTGAAAGAATAATACTGTCGCAATTACTCCTGAACACAGCGCAACAATATGGACTGTCCTGCCTGATCCAATATATTGGTTTAAATCTTACACCGTCAACCTTGATGTCAGTTATGCTTCAAATCAAAAAGAGACCTTTACGCAAACTTAAGCATAAAAAGTCTCTTTTTTAAAAAACTATAATTCAGCTTTAACGTACGCTCTAAGTAGACCTTTGTTAGTGCTCTTGCTCTTCGAGTCGTTCAACACCCACAGTGTGCGTATTGGTTGGTCGAGAGCCAACTTGTACCGTAGCCATTCCGTTCTCTTCATCCACATGTTCAATCCATACAGGCTCCCCATCCAAATGTACACTTACAGTTTCTTTAGAAGCATAAATATCCTGTGCCCGTTTGACGTCCACAACTGTTCTCCTCCTTTATCTTTCCTAAAGTTTACGATTCTAAGGGTGACGTATCTTCGAGGGTTCGTTCCGCATCCAGCTTTTCCGAATCGGAAACCTGACTGGCCTCCGTGGACGCAATAATGCTCTCCCAATCCACAACTGTGGCCGGAATATCCTGCTCGCTCAGCGTATCGCTCCATTCGTTATCTCTTGGTTCCATACCTTAGATTCTCCTCCTCAACTTCACAGGTCCGAGTTTATTTTTTCCCAAGCTTCTCAAAAAATGCACCCGGCTAGAAAAGCCTTTCCTGCCTCATACTAACCCAAAGCAAATCAACTTAGATCAGGAGGTGTTTCTCATGCATACCGTTTGGAAAGGAGCCATCAGCTTCGGGCTTGTGCATGTTCCGGTTAAAATGTTCTCCGCTACGGAAGACAAGGACATTTCTCTGCGTTATATCCATAAGGAGTGTGGCAGCCCGCTGTCGTATGTACGCAAATGCCCGGTGTGTGACAAAGAGGTAGCTTGGGAAGAGATCGGTAAAGGATATGAGTATGAAAAAGGGAAGTTTGTGCTCTTCGACAAAGAGGAATTGGATCAACTATCCGACGAGACCAGTAAAAGCATCTCCATTCTCGACTTTGTAGACCTGACGGAGATCGATCCGATTTATTTTCAAAAAACCTACTATTTATCCCCGGATCAGGCAGGCTCAAATGCTTATCGACTTCTTATGGAGGCCATGAAGCAGACAGGTAAAATTGGCATCGCCAAAATTTCAATCCGCTCAAAAAGCAGTCTGGCAGCGATCCGTGTGCTTGAGGATTGCCTTGCGATTGAGACCATTTTTTATCCTGATGAGGTGCGGCCGATCTCACAAGTGCCTGGTCTGCCCGAAGCAGGGACAGTGAACGATAAAGAGCTGGAAATGGCTAAGCTGCTGATCTCACAGCTATCCACTCCTTTTGATCCGGCAAAATATACCGATGATTATCGCAAGCGTATGCTTGATCTGATCTCACATAAAATTGCAGGCGAGGAATTTCATATCGCTCCTGCTAAACAGGAAAGCAATGTGATTGATCTAATGGCTGCCTTGCAGGCTAGTATTCAAGCTGTGCAGCATATTCCTTCAGACCCTGGTCCTTCATTAACAGGCAACACAAAAACCAAAACTAAAGCGGCTCCTGCTGCCAAAAGAAAAACAGCCAAGACCAAAACAACCGCCGCGGAACCTGCGGAGCAGCAAAACGAGGTCTCCGGGCCGGCTCCAGTCATCACGCCAAAACCGAAACGCCGCAGCACGAAAAGCAAAACAACCGTATCTTAGGAGGCTCTGCGGATGAAGCTTCAGCCCATTATTCCTTTTGAACCTATACTGGCTGGGCAGCTTCCAGCAGGTGACCAGTGGATCGCACAAATTAAATGGGACGGCGTACGGATGTTGTCCTATTACGATGGAAGCACTACTCAGCTTATTAACAGACGTGGCAATTACCGTACCACGCAATATCCAGAACTTATTGATGTATCTGCTTACTGCAAGGCTGACTCCGTGATTCTTGATGGTGAGATTATCGCACTCAAGGACGGCAAACCCTCATTTCATGAGGTGATGCGGAGGGACAGTTTGAAAAACGGTTCCACAATTTACGTCGTTAGGCATCAGGTTCCTGTCATTTATATGATTTTTGATATTCTGTTTTATAATGGCCAATCTACGATGGATCAACCATTATTCTTGCGGCAGCAGCTGTTAAGTGACATTCTGCTGCCGCATCCCCATGTTCAAGCTGTGCCAAGTTATACCGATCCTACAGAACTGTTCGCCGCCACTCAGAACCAGGGCTTGGAAGGAATCGTCTGCAAGGACATTAACAGTACTTATGCTCCGGGCGGAAAAGATAAACGTTGGCAGAAACGCAAAATCAGTTCTGATATTACAGCTGTAGCCGGGGGTGTGACGTTCCGTGACGGTATCGTCAACGCACTGCTTCTTGGTCTTTATGATGATAAAGGAAATTTGCATTATATCGGACATACCGGTCCGGGAAAATTGACTGTACAGGATAAACGCGACTTAACTGCGGAGGCACACCGCCTTAAGCTGGATCGGATGCCCTTTGCAGATGTTCCACAACGAGGTAAGGGTGCTTTTTGGATAAAGCCGGAGCTCGTCTTCAAAGTTCATTTTCTGGAATGGAACACCTCGGGCACTCTGCGTCAGCCTGTTACTCAAGCTAAAGTGAATCTTCCCCCGGAGGCATGCACAATGGAGCAAAAAGGATAAAAGAACGTCCTCCCAATCTGAAATGGGAGGACGTTTCTTATTGTGCTGTAAAACTTGTTACAAGGGCCTCAAGCTCTGCCTTTGTCTGCGCAGTATTTTTCGTACTCGTAAGTGTATAATCGACACTTCCATCAGAACTGGACCATACCAGCTGGACTTTAAGATCACCGTGATGAGGCCCAAAAACTGTGTAAATCGCCTCAACCCCGTTGATGGTCAAGCTCTCATCCTGATCCCCAGGCAGCTGGGCCAAAGTCACCCCTTCCGGTAGCGTGTATGCAGGTGCAGATCTTAAATTCACCCTCTCTCCATTTCGTAGATAGGTGATAGAGGTTTCTGTATTGCTCCACTTCAAGCTTTGCGAAATCACCTTTTTACCACCAGCTTGGGCTTTAGCTTTTAATTGATCCCTGAGGGTCTTATACTCTGAGCTAAAAAACATTGGAATCACTGGATTTAAAACGACATCCTGTAACTTATAATCCTCTGGTAGAGAAGTAGGTATCAGGAGTGACTTCCCGCTTAATGAAAGTAACTTCTGCACCGCTTCGTTTATAGAACTGAATCTATATGGCATATAGCTTATACTCAAGGTTTCATGTGGATTAGATTTCTTATCATTTACATACAGGATCTTAAGTTCGCCTGCTTGTAAGGGAACTGTATTTTCTTTGGCAATCAAAGCTTCAATCGTTGAAGATATGGGCGTATTCTGCTCAACGGGTGCGGTAGCTTTACTTTTATTATTACTCCCCGCAGGCACTGCGCCTGCTGTTCCACTCACCGCACTTATCAATACTAATAAGCTTAAGGCTGTAATCGCCGCGCTTTTCTTAATCATCATTATAATATCCTCCTTTAGCCCCTTGGTTATTTGATCATGGTTTTAGCTACCGCCAGCATTTCATTTGTCGTCAGCGTACTGGCCCGATTGTCTGAAAGAGTATATTGTATCGTGCCTGAGTTATCCAGCCATACTAGCTTTGTGTTAAAGCTTGCGTCTTTAGCGGAATCAGTTGTAAGTACTACTTTTCTGCCGTTGACCGTTAATTCTTTCTTAGATTCCGAAGCTCTTACAAAAGGTACCGCTCCTTCCGGAAGTTTGGATGACGGCGACCCAGTTACAATGCTAAAATTGGCTTTTCCTTTCGCATACAGCTGCATAGACAAATTCGTCTGGTTCCAGCTGATGATTTTACTAAACAACTGTTTATTAGAATTACCAGCAACCGCTGCTGCCTTCAATTCCTGCTCTAGTTGCAAATACAGCTCTGAATCATTAGCTACAGCCGGTGGATAGATGATGGCTCTCTCCAGAGTGAAGCCTTTAGGAAGATTTCCGGGCTGCGGAATAGACGGACCCCTTAGCGCTTTAAACTTCGCAGCAAAGGATTTATAGTCTTTAAAAACAAACCCTTTGCCAGAGAAGCTGATCGCATCCTGTGGATTGGAGACTTTATCCCGTACGTAGTAGGCCAAAAGCGTACCTTCCTTCACTCCAGCTACGAGTGCCTGCAATTCCTTTTGGGTCTTCTGATCGGTTTGTGATGCAACCTGCGCTCCTGATGCCGCCGCAATTGTAAGAGACAAGCCGGGTACATCCACACCCCCGGCCACTCCTGTTCCCAGCAAGATTGCTGCAGAGAACGTGATAACTGTTTTTTTGAAATCAGAATGGAGCTTCAATTTCTAATATCCTCTCCTTCAATAAGGTAAATGTATTTTCACCCCTGTTTTTTAACTACACTTCTATAACAATCCAACATTAGAAAAAGGGACATTTTCTCACAAAAAAAGAGGCTGTCCCAAAAGCCATGAAATAGTTGCTTGGGACAGCCTCTTTTTTGTTCTTAACATTACAAGTGACGCATCAAGTGACGCTCCTAATGATGCAATAAGTGAAGTACTTATAGAACAATTGAGGAATTTCTCCCTAAACCTCAGATATTTCTGTTCATTGGACCTATAATTAGGGAAAACTTCCCTGAAATTCAGCCAATTCGGCAACGAATAAAGCAATTCTCCTGATTATTAGGGAGGAATTCCCTGATTTCGTTCATTTAGAGCAAATAGCGGCTATTTTCAGGGAGTTTTTCCCTAATTAGTTTAAAGCATTCTATACATTGCACAAACACAGAACGTATCGCCCATAGTCCACCGTCACATATACCACTAATTCCACAAATCATCTACTGCAAGCCGCACGAAAATCATACATAGCACATCGCACATCGCCCACCGTCCCAACCATTAGCATAGAACTCTACGCGTGGCATATCGTCACATGGCACAGTAAAATCCATTATTCCCCTATTCCATAAAAAAGCTGCCTCCCAAGTAGAATTCACTACTTTTGAGACAGCTTCTCCTAATGTACAGTTAGAACAGTAGCTAGTGAATAAAACTGGTGGCAATCTTTTGCCATTGCTCACGAGTCAGTTTACTCTCCTGCTTGTCGCTTAGAGAAAAAACCATCTGGGTGACTTCATCATACCAATACAATCGATTCTGAGAAGACCAGGCATTCTTCCCTTTTCCAGTACCCGCCGCGATAAATATTGCCTCTTTACCTGTACCTGTCACAGACCATTTTTCAGCAGTCTGGCCTTCCAAGATAGACACTTGCATGTTATAACCCTTAAAAACACTCTGCCTTAAGGATAGTGTAATTCTTTGATCTCCGTTGTGGTAGGTAACCTCAGCATTATCTATGGAATTTGCAGCTATCTTCTCCATAAACAAGTTTTGTCCAGTTTTATCGGTTGTAGCCTTTTTTTGAAATTGTTCAAGGATTTCTTCATATTCTGTGTCTAGCGACTTGTATAGGGGAGCTGCATTAAAAGTTCCTTGCTCGAATTCATAACCATCAGCTAACGAGGAAGGCAACCCTGGCCAGAAATCGCCAACCGTTTTTAATTCTTTTACGAAGTCTTGATATTTCGAATACACCGGCGAAATAAAAGCAAACTGCAATTGATTTCCATAGCCTAACCCTAACTCCAGCTTATTTAATTCAGCATCCTTCACATAATAAGCAGCCATTTCCCCAGTGTTTAAACGAGCAAGCACTTGCTCTTTATAAGTCATAGATAAGCTCTGATACTTTTCTATCGCAGGCGAGGTTGTCGGATCAGGCGTATTATTATGCACCGTCTTCACAACAGCCTTCCCTCCGCTGTTCACTAGTGTAATAATACCACCTTGGGGTTTTGAGATATCAATTGTAACCTGGCTACCTTGTTCCGATAAATCTCCATCAGCAGATAGCTGAAAAGCACCCAACCCGATAATCCCCAGCAATACAGCCGCGGAGACTCCAGTGAGCACTCTTTTTCTAAACCTAGACGGGTGTTGGGGCATCTCTTTTTGCTTCTGCATAATAGGATCTTCCGGTTCTGGAAACGGATTCAGCTCGATAACGATGTTCGTCCTTTCACCGTCAATCCTATTCTGTTGTTCATGAATTGCTCTTACCCGCTTCATAACAGCTGCTTTTACATCCAGCTCTTCGCAGCTCCCTACCGCATCCATTTTCTTGATCATTTTCTCTTCAACAAAGCCTCGTTGCCGCACCATTCCGTTCCCCCTTTCTGAGCATTCAGCATTTTGCCAAGCTTCGTAATCGTTCGCCTGTATTTTTTCTTCACAGCATCAGTATTCTTATCCAGAATCTCCGCAATCTCCGGGAAGCTCTGTTCCTCAAAGATTCTAAGTACTAACAGGTTTCGCTCCTCTGTCTTCAGCTTCTCGAGGGCAAAAGTCAGATGTTCGTTAAATATGTAACGGTCCATCAACTGTTCCGGGCTTTCTGCAGGCGGATCTGGTTGAAAAAGCGCCATAAACTTTATTTGGCTTTGACGTTTGCGGATCAGACTGAGGCAATGATGGTAGGCAATTTTATATAGCCATGAAGAGAAGCTCGCGATAGGGCGGTATGTGCCTATATGCTGATATGCCTTTACCAGAATTTCCTGTACTGCATCCTCCGCTTCAGTACGGCTCCCAAGCAGCCGACAGCAATAGCGGTAAATCGGCTTTTGAAAAGCCTCGACGATCAAGGCATAGGAATCTACCTCGCCTGCCTGTACCCGAACAACAGTGTGCTCGATCCCGTCCAAAATCAGCAAACTCCCCTTTCTCATTAACGTATATCCTTATAAGTCTTATGATCATCCAAAAGGGACACTATGGGAATATTTTTTTCATGAAAAGGAGCAGACTGACACATAATACCTTCATTCCTATCACAGAAAGGAGTTTCCCCGATGCCGGCAGCGATCAAAGGTACAATTACCATAGACGGAGAAGAAATCATCATCACTAACCCAGAGAAGCTGCTGTGGCCCGAATGTGGCATTACCAAACGGATTTATCTGCAAAAGCTCGCTGCACTCTCTCCCTATCTGCTGCGTTATTGCCGAGACCGGCTGCTTACCGTCATTCGTTATCCGCACGGCATCTCTGGAATGTCCTTTTATCAAAAAAATGCACCTGATCCGCTTCCGGCCTTTGTCCAAACCGCTGTGCACGAGAATATTAACTATATCAAGCTGCAAGGTTTACCTGAGCTGATTTGGCTGGGAAATCTCGCCGCTTTGGAATTCCACCCTTCCCTGCATTATGTAGGCAGCGAGCTGCCCTGTGAGTGGATGATTGATCTTGATCCGTCACTTGAAATCGAACCTCGCATCATGGAAGCAACTGCGATCGTTGGAGGGGTCTTAACCTCCCTTGGCCTCTCCTCTGTACCCAAAACCTCCGGTGCTACCGGGGTGCAAATCATCGTCCCTATCGAGACTGGCGTTACTTTTGATGGATTGCGGAAAATCGGGCATTTTGTGGGTCGTTATGTCACCGAAAAGCATCCCAACCTGTTCACCCTGGAACGTCTAAAAAAGAATCGCGGAGATAAAATTTATTTTGACTACCTTCAGCATTATAGCGGCAAAACATTAGCTGCACCTTACACACCACGCGCAAGACCATTTGCTACAGTTTCTACACCCTTGCTCTGGGAGGAGGTTCAGCAAAATGTATCTCCCTCTAATTTTCATCTGCTCAATATCGAGGAACGCCTTCTGCGTATGGGAGATCTTTTAGAGAAAGTGCCCCCACAGCCCGTTGAACAGCTCATTGCTAAGCTCCCATAAAGGAGCAATCCCATAGAAAAAAGACCCTAAAAACAGCAATAAGCCCGCAGCATCAACTACATGCTACGAGCTTATTTGGCGTCCCACTCAAGGACAGAAGGTATACTATATAAGAATACGGCAGGCCGAGCTTTGTTCACCGTATTTATTGCTTTTTTATCCGTAAAAATACCTTCTTTCAGTTAATGATACTTAAGAGCTACGCTAGTGGATGGATTTCTTCTTGAAGCGGCCACCTTTAACATCATGGATGTTACCTATTGCGATGAATGCATCAGAATCCCAATCTTCAACAATGGTTTTAAGCTTAGCTTCTTCCAGACGGGTGATAACTACAAAGATCACTTTCTTGTTCTCACCGGAAAATCCGCCTTCTCCATCTAAATAAGTAACACCACGTCCAAGACGCTCTGTCAGAGCTTCCCCGATATCGCGGAATTTATCACTGATAATCCATACTGATTTCGATTGATCCAGACCCTCAAGGGTGATGTCAATAACCTTAAATGCAATATAATAAGCAATCAGGGAGAACATCGCGTTATTCCAACCGAACACAAATCCAGCTCCGGACAAGATGAACAGGTTGAAGAACATAACTACTTCACCTACAGAGAAGGGAAGCTTCTTGGCTACCAAAATCGCAACAATTTCTGTACCGTCTAGAGATCCCCCGAAACGTACAACCAATCCAACACCTACACCTAGAATGATACCGCCAAACACGGCAGCAAGCATCGGTTCAACTGTAAAGGCCTCTACATGATGCAGCATTGAAGTGCCGATAGACATAAGTAAAATCGCATATAAGGTAGATAAGGCAAATGTCTTACCGATTTGCTTATAACCGATTAACAGGAACGGAAGGTTGAGCAGTGTCAATAATATACCAAGAGGAATGTCAAATAAATGTGATAAAATAATGGAGATACCGGTAATCCCGCCATCAATCATTTGATTAGGTACTAGGAATATCTCAAGTGCAACAGCCATCATGGCGGCCCCTACGGATAACATGATCATACGCTGCGCGAACTTAGCCATTTTATGGGCACCGGTCTTCTGCAGTTTGTTCTGCTCCTCTTTGGTAAACATTTGTGGACTCACATTCATAGAACTCCCCCTACAATTTAACAGTATAGTTTTGAAACATTCGGAAGTATAACTACAATCTATACTTTCTTACATTTCTTCTTATACAATTATTATATCACAAAATATGCTCTAATAATGAATGGAACAGGTACTATCCTTCGAAAAATTCAGATTTAGTCCTCTTTCCGGTCATAACAGCGGTGATAACAACTGACATAGCCCTTCACCGAGTTTGACAATTCTCCCTCTCTCCTTAAATTTTACAGGATCAATGAATTCACTGTTCTTTTGATCCTTTTCAAACCCCGCGACTAGCTCTGCTATCGTCTCAGGATGCAGCAAAACCGCTGTCATTTCGAAATTAGAATAGAAGCTGCGCATATCCAGATTCGCACTTCCCACCGTACCCAGCAGATCATCCACAATCATGACTTTGGCATGCATAAATCCTTTGGTGTAGCGATAGAACTTCACGCCTGCATCTTGTAAATTCTCCAGATAAGACAAAGAAGCATGATAAACAAGCTTATTATCAGGCTTCGCCGGAATGATGATTCTAACATCCACTCCACGAAGGACTGCACTCTTCAAAGCACGACAAATCGCAGGATCCGGAATAAAATACGGTGAAGTAATCCAGATCCGTTCCCTAGCAGAGCAAAAAGCGGCAAAATACATCTCCTGAGAAGCATCAATCGCAGCATCCGGTCCACTTCCTACAATCTGCACGGCCTCTTGCTCCTTGCAAGAGTGCTCAGGGAACAAACGAGGATGACTCATACCTTCACCAGAGGCCAGTCTCCAATCCTTCAGGAAGACATACTGAATATAATAAACAGAATCTCCTTCTAAACGCAGATGGGTATCGCGCCAGTAACCCATCTTGGCGTCCTTTCCTAAGTAATCATCACCGATATTCATTCCCCCCGTAAAACCAATCAATCCGTCCACCACTAGGATCTTCCGATGATTGCGGAAATTAAACCGACGATCCAGTAAAGAACTAATCGGAGGTAAAAAAAAGTGGAACTCCACCCCGGCATTTCTCAGGGTTCGAATAAACCTACGGCTTAATCGATGACTGCCCAGTCCATCACAAAGCAAACGCACCTTTACTCCCTGCCGCGCCTTTCGAATCATAACGTCCTGAAACTGTTCTCCGATCTCATCATCACGATAAATATAAAATTGCATGTGGATATGTTCTTTTGCCTCTTCCATGGCTTCCAGCATAGCGTCGTAAGCTTCTCTTGCAGTTGACAGCACTCTGCTTTTGTTATGGCCTGTAATAGGCCCTTCCGAGAGCTTTGCAAGCAAAACCAATAAACCCTCGTTATTCTCAAACTGAGCGTTTCCAGTATCCGACGCTTGTTTTACTACCTTAATCTTACCAGTGACATACGAACGGATTTCCCGGAAGAGTGAAGTACATCTTTTGTTCAATTTTCTATTCTGTCTGTAGTCACGACCTAGAAAATAATAGAATGCCAGACCGAGCGGTGGACAACAGAAGGAAATAAACAACCATGCTATAGCCCTTTGCGGGCGTCGGTACTCCAGAAATACAATCAATGCAATCTGTATGATAAAAAGAATTAGAATTATCGCGAAAATCTTCAATTCTCTACCCCCTCAATTAATAAAAACAGATGCAATAGACTCTCTGCGATGACTCTAGTACAGGTTTTGCCGTAACTCTCCTTCTTTATTCAAACAAACCGTTGTCATGTTCCTGAAAGATATGGAATACATAGAGTAGTAGGACAATTCGGATGAGCCTAATGGAAGAAAAGTCGTTAGCCTCAGGTATCGCAAGCGGCTGCCATAAGCCGCAGAAAGGAGAAGCCATGAAGAGTCAGCCAGATCATAAACGGATTACGCTGCTTGTCGTAAGGGATGCCGGACGTCCAGTCAAACAGCTCCACATCTCCAAACCGCTAGCGTTCGCCTTACCGGCAGCAGCAGCCCTGTCTATCTCCAGTCTGGTCACCTCTATGCATTTCCATGCCTCTCAGTCCATCTCACAGCTAGAAGCCGAGGCAGCCGCACTATCGCTAACCAATCTCCGCATGGAAATGAAGGTCGCCGACAAGGATAAAGATTTAACACAGCTTCGTAGCCAGGTCAGCGAACTTTCGGAAGAGGCAGATAACATTAAAGACAAGCTGAAGAGTGTAAATGCACTGGAACAGGAGCTGCAAGCATTGATTAACAAAAGCAAAGGTGCTGCTGCCGCTACAGACACGAATGAATCTCAACCGGAGAAATCCGCAACAGAAAAATCAAAAGCTGGATCGGCCACTTCAAATTCAACATTAGGTTTATCTAACCGTCTTTCTTCTCCTGTTCCTAAAGAGACTTCCTTTAAGCAGAGTACAGAAGAGAACTCATCTTCCACTTCTCTATCCGCCATAAGTTTCCGCTTTGGGGCCATCACCGCAGCCCTTCCAAAAACACTCACCCCGCAGGTTGGTGGAGAATACATCGCGGTGTATCAGAACGACGCTACGAGCTTGGTGGAAGAAACTAAGGATGACTTTGAGGAGATTCACGGGATGCTTGATGAAATGGTGGAAAGTATCACACAGACGATCACACAGGCAGAGCATGAGAATAACGTACAGGCAAATCTGCAAGCTCAAAAGGCCCGTGCAGAAAAGGCTAAACTTAACGCTGTACCGCTCTGGCCTACCGAGTCCAAAGTCATTTCTTCAAGCTTCGGCTACCGCTCAGATCCATTCAAAGGTTTGTCTGCGTTCCATTCCGGTGTCGATATTGCTGGGAACATCGGTGATCCTGTATATGCTGCCTTAGATGGCGAGGTTATTACTGCGGAACAAATGGGCGCACGCGGAAAATACATCGTGATTAAGCATTCAAATGGATTGGAAACCTGGTACATGCATTTGAACGGAATGATCGTATCTGCGGGAGACAAGGTTAGCAAAGGGCAGAAAATCGGCTTGCTTGGAAGCACTGGCCGAAGCACAGGTCCTCATCTTCATTTTCAGGTTGTGAAGCAGAATAAAACAGTCAACCCTTTGGCGTATGTCAAACCCTAAAGGGTTGCATTTAATTTCAAAATAGGAGGAATTTATAAATGTGGAACAAACGGCAGCAGCGTGTCCCCTTTAAATCTACCGATTCCCTAATTGGGCATGGAGGAACACTGGAGGGTAAGGTGCAATGTGATACAAACCTGCGGATTGAGGGTACCTTTAGCGGTGAGATTATTTGCAGTGGTGTCGTGACTGTAGGAGAAGAAGGAACAGTGCGCTCCAGTATTAAAGCGGAAGAAATCGTGATTGCCGGCAAAGTATACGGTGATGTTACGGCTGATCGCAGACTCATTATGACCGGAACCGGAGAATTGCATGGCAATATTTCAGCAGGAGCACTTAGCATTATGGAAGGCAGCCTCCTGAATGGCTCCATTGCCATGCAAGAACAGCCCACCTCTGAAAAAGCAGGTGAGCCCAAAAGTAATATGAAAAAGGACAAGGCAGCCAAGCGCTCCTCCAAAGCTCAAGGAACACTTGAAGCCGGCTAGACTTATTTCTATGAAGCAACGTCCCTTTTACGGAAGACAATCCAGGAAATGGCCAGGAATAGGATATAGTACACCGCTAATACAGCTATGGAGAAGCCAAGTGTTGAGCCCCCCGGACCCGTATCCGACAATAGGTAACCTCTTAGATCCATATGTGTGAAGATCAAGTATTGGGCCCATTCAAACCGTTCTGGACTAAAAATAACCGTAAAAATACTCTTGGCAAACATAATAAATAAGGATAATCCAATAGCCAGCCCACTTGCGCGGAATACGCTAGATACCATGAAAGCCAGAGCAGCAGTCAGGAAAAGCTCAATGTAACGACATAGGAGATCTAGGAAGGAATATTCCGCTGGACTCCAAGCCGTAATGGATGACATCGTATCTCCCGAAGATGAGGAGAAGATTAACGAAGCACCAAACCCAAAAGCAATCAATACTGCGGTGCTAAGCAAACTGAATAACACCATGGAAATATATTTCGAGAGCAGGATCTTGGAGCGACTCCACGGGCGAATCAGCAGCAGCTTAATGGTTCCCCAGGTAAATTCGCCCGCTACGGAGTCAGAAGCCACTACAACGGTAAAGATTGTATTCAAGAAGAACGCAATACTCACCGTCATCTGAAAGTTGTCCCAAAGCCCCATAAGCGATGAATCGCCTTCGCTTGTGAAATAAATAAGCGCAGGAAGCAGCACGCTCATCACTGCAAGAATAAGCAGCATAATCCATGTGCGGACACGGCTGTATATTTTGATATTCTCATTATGTATGAGAGCTGTAAACTCACCCAATTCCTTCACCTCCTGTAACCTCTAAGAATTGATCCTCCAGCGTACGGGCAAGGGTTCTGATGTTATACACCTTAATCCCACCTGCCACTAGCTTGGCATTTAATTCTGCAATCTCCTCACGCTCTGCCTCAAGCACAAGTCCCCCACTCTTAAATACTCCACGTCCAATGAGGGCTAACGCAGCCTCAGCATTATCAACCTCGAACAAGGTTTCTCCCAGAGGCATTACAGTATTGCCTACCCCTTTCAGCTGCTTCACATCCACCAGTCGTCCATTTTGGATAATCGCAACGCTGTCACACATGAGCTCCATCTCGGAAAGTAAATGACTGGAGACGAATACAGTTGTTCCTTCTTCCTGACATAAACGGCGTAAATAGTCTCGGAGCTCGCGTATCCCTTGTGGGTCCAGCCCGTTGGTTGGCTCATCTAGAATCAGCAGCTTGGGTCTGTGCAGCAGTGCTTGAGCCACTCCCAGCCTCTGACGCATACCTAGCGAATAGGTCTTAACTTTGTCATGAATTCTTTGACCTAGTCCGACTAGCTCGACAACCTCATCTATCCGTTGCTTTGTTACCCCTGGCACCATCCGTGCATATTGGCGCAGATTCTGATAACCGGTGAGGAACTTGTACATCTCTGGATTTTCTACAATGGCCCCTATATTTGCGATAGCCTCTTCAAAATGGTTTTTAATACTACGGCCACAGATCAAGATGTCTCCACGACTAATGGAAATTAATCCTACCATCATCCGTATTGTAGTAGTCTTACCTGCTCCGTTGGGTCCCAAAAAACCGAAGATTTGTCCAGGCGGGATGTCCAGCGTTAAATCGCTCACCAGCGTTTTCGAGCCGATTTTTTTGGTGACTCCCTGCAGGCGGGCAACAGGCTCCATCAATATTTCTGTATTCGACATAGTCTCACTTCCTTTCATCTATAACCTAGTTTACCACATATACCCTTTTTTCCGAAAATCACTAGAGGATAAGAGTCTGCCAGTAAAAAAAGGAACCTGACTTCTCCGGTATTAGGAAGAGTCAGGTCCCCTTATTCATTTAGTTCCTATTTCATTCAAGTACAACAATTTAACCGCCAACACGGGCAAGCTCGCGCATATTTGCTTCAAATGCAGCCATCAACGCAGCTTCTCCGGTCAACCCGGTTTGTTCTACCTTGCGAATTTGCTCCATCATCCGTTTGTAATCCTTCGGAATGACACGAACGAAGTTCGGCAAGCTATCTGCCCACTGATTCAGTACTCGTGCGCCAGCCGCACTACCTGTAAGCTCGGTATGGCGGATAATCAGCTCACGCAGCTCTTCGATCTCCTCAGACTCTTCCACTCTCTCGAGTAGTACCATTTCGAGATTGCAGCGGCCGATGAAGGTTCTATCTGGGTCGTAGACATAAGCGATGCCGCCTGACATCCCTGCCGCAAAGTTACGGCCAGTTTCACCAAGGACAACCACTCGGCCTCCAGTCATGTATTCACAGCCGTGGTCACCCACGCCTTCTACAACAACCTTCGCTCCGGAGTTACGGACGGCAAAACGTTCACCAGCGATACCGTTAATATAAGCTTCTCCACCTGTTGCACCGTAGAATGCAGTATTTCCGATAATGATATTGTCCTCAGCAGCAAAGGTAGCTTTCGGAGATGGCTTGATAATAATCTTACCACCCGACAATCCTTTACCTACATAGTCATTGGAATCTCCTTCCACCGTAAGCGTGATTCCCTTAGGCACGAATGCACCCAAGCTTTGACCAGCAGAACCGGTGAAATGAAGCCGAATCGTATCATCCGGCAAACCTGCGGCCCCATACTTGCGGGTCAGCTCGCTGCCAAGGATAGTTCCGACGGCACGATTAACGTTCGTGATTGGCAGTGATGCCTCAACAGCGGTACCTGATTCCAGTGCAGGTGCTGCCAGGTCGAGCAGCTGCGAAACATCCAGTGTCTCTTCCAGACCATGATTCTGGTATTTACTGCGGAAGCGTGTGCTTCCTTCCGGTAATTCCGGTGTATGCAGCAGGCTGCTCAAATCTATGCCTTTCTTCTTCCAATGCTTCGACGCCTGAGTTGCGTCTAGACAATCGGTACGGCCTACCATCTCTTCAATTGTACGGAAGCCGAGACTTGCCATAATTTCACGTAGATCCTGTGCCACGAAGGTCATAAAGTTAACTACATGCTGCGGATCACCGGTAAAATTCTTACGAAGATCCGGATTCTGTGTAGCTACACCAACCGGACAAGTATCCATTTGGCAGACACGCATCATTATACAGCCAACAGATACTAGCGGAGCAGTGGCAAAACCATACTCTTCGGCCCCAAGCAATACAGCTACAGCCAAATCGCGGCCGCTTAGCATTTTACCATCCGTTTCCAGAACTACACGGTCACGCAGATTGTTGAGCATCAATGTCTGATGGGTTTCAGCCAAGCCAAGCTCCCACGGAAGACCCGCATGACGAATGGAGTTCATCGGCGATGCCCCTGTACCTCCATCATAGCCACTAACCAAGATAATATCAGCGCGCCCTTTGGCTACACCCGCAGCAATCGTACCCACTCCAACTTCCGATACGAGCTTAACATTAATGTTTGCACGTGGATTTGCATTTTTCAGATCATAGATCAGCTCTGCCAAATCCTCGATAGAGTAAATATCATGATGCGGTGGAGGTGAGATCAGACCGACACCTGCTGTTGAGCCACGTACTTCAGCGACCCAAGGATAAACTTTACGTCCCGGAAGCTGTCCACCTTCCCCTGGTTTAGCGCCCTGAGCCATTTTAATCTGGATCTCATCAGCGTTAACTAGGTAGTTCGAGGTAACACCAAAACGTCCAGAAGCTACTTGTTTAATCGCACTGCGACGTGAATCACCATTGCTATCCGAAATATAGCGGGCTGGATCTTCGCCGCCTTCCCCCGTATTACTCTTACCACCGATACGGTTCATCGCAATGGCCAGTGTCTCATGTGCTTCCTTACTAATGGAACCAAAGGACATTGCACCCGTCTTAAACCGTTTCATAATGGACGATGCAGATTCTACTTCTTCCAGTGGAATCGGTTCATAGGCTGACTTGAATTGCAACAAGGAACGAAGCGTCAATTGCTTCTCGCTTTCTCCTTGAACAAGGGCAGCATATTTCTTGTACATATCATAATTCCCGCTACGCACAGAGTGCTGAAGCAGATGAATCGTCTGTGGATTGAATAGATGCTCTTCCCCATCATTACGCCATTGATAATCGCCCCCGGAGTCAAGCACCTTATCATTTCCGTCTTTTTCTGTAAAAGCACGGTTATGATGGATAAGCGCCTCAGTTGCCACTTCCTCCAAGCCAATACCGCCAATCCGGGAAGGTGTCCAAGTAAAGTAACGATCCACGAACTCAGAGTTCAGACCCACAGCTTCAAAAATCTGCGCACCGCGGTAAGATTGAATCGTCGAAATTCCCATTTTGGAAAGAATCTTAACTACGCTCTTAGTCGCAGCTTTAATATAGTTCTTCACTGCTTTTTCATGCGAGATTCCCCGCAATAAGCCTTGGCCGATCATGTCATCCAAGCTTTCAAAAGCCAGATAAGGGTTTACTGCACTCACACCATAACCGAGCAGCAGCGCATAATGATGGACTTCACGTGGTTCACCGGATTCCAGCAAAATACTAACTTTCGTCCGTGTTCCTTGGCGGATCAAATGGTGATGCAGACTCGATACCGCAAGCAGAGCTGGAATCGCAGCATTCTCACTGTCCACACCGCGGTCAGTCAGAATCAGAATGTTATGCCCTTTAGCCATAACACGGTCAGCAGCCTCGTTCATGCGCTCAAGCGCGATGCGTAATCCTTCTGCCCCAAGCTCAGCCGGGAAAAGAATTGGAATAGACATCGATTTGAAGCCTGCACGGCGAACATGGCGAATCTTAGCAAAATCTTCGTTCGAAAGAATTGGCGTTTGCAGCGAGATCTGGCGGCAGCTTTCCGGTTCCGGTTTAAGCAAATTACGCTCTGGTCCAATCGTAGTCGTTGTGGATGTAACCAGCTCTTCACGAATGGCATCGATGGGTGGATTCGTTACCTGAGCAAACATTTGTTTGAAATAGTTATAGAGACGTTGCGGGCGGTCCGAAAATACGGCGAGCGGAGCATCATAACCCATGGAACCGACAGCTTCAGCACCAGTAGATGCCATTGGCTCAAGCACCTTGCGCAAGTCTTCAAAAGTATAGCCGAAAGCCTGCTGTAGCTGTTGTACATTGTCATGCTTAGGATTTGGCAGTTCAGGTGCATCCGGAAGCTCATCAAGACTGATCAAATGCTCATCCAGCCACTGGCGATAAGGCTTCTCAGAGGCGATAGCCGATTTAACTTCCTCATCGGAGATAATGCGGCCTTCCTTCGTATCCACGAGCAGCATGCGTCCAGGTTTCAGGCGGTCTTTATATAAGATGTCCTCTGCTGGAATGTCCAGTACACCGGCTTCTGAGGATAAAATAATCATATCGTCTTTCGTTACATAATAACGAGCAGGACGCAGGCCATTACGGTCCAGAATAGCGCCGATTTGTATACCATCGGTAAAGCCCATTGCAGCAGGCCCGTCCCATGGCTCCATTAGAGTACTGTGGTATTCATAAAATGCTTTTTTATCAGCATCCATACTATCATGATTGCTCCATGGTTCAGGAACCATCATCATGGCTACCTGTGGCAGGGAGCGTCCGCTCAAATAGAGAAACTCAAAGGTGTTATCGAACATTGCAGTGTCCGATCCATCCGGGTTAATAACAGGCTTGATCTTGTTCAGATCTTCACCAAACACTTCGCTCTTAAACAATGACTGGCGCGCATGCATCCAGTTCACATTACCACGCAAGGTGTTGATCTCACCGTTGTGGATCATAAAGCGGTAGGGATGCGCACGTTCCCAGCTTGGGAAGGTGTTCGTGCTGAAACGGGAGTGAACTAACGCGATCGCTGATTCCAGCTCTTCGTTCTGCAAATCCAGGTAGAATTGTCCGACTTGTTCTGTAGTCAGCATGCCTTTGTATACAATCTTACGGCACGACAAGCTTGGAATATAGAAGGATTCATCCTCTTCTGCACCACCGTAACGAATGGCAAGCTCTGCACGTTTGCGGATTACATAAAGCTTACGTTCAAAAGACAACTCATTCGTGACTGAAGCCGAGCGGCCGATAAATACTTGACGCACAAAAGGCTTAGCAGCTTTCGCTGTCTTGCCAAGCATTTCATCATAGGTAGGCACATCACGATAGCCGAGTACTATTTGACCTTCTTCAGCAATAATATTGCTTAAGAGAGCTTCATGCTGCGCCCGAACTTCTTCGTTATGAGATAAAAAGATCATGCCCACGCCATAATGGCCTTGTTCCGGCAAAGCAAAGCCTAGCTTCTGAGCTTCGCTTGCAAAGAAACGGTGCGGAATTTGAAGCATGATACCTGCTCCGTCACCAGAGTTGGGTTCGCTACCTTGGCCTCCCCGATGCTCCATATTAAAGAGCATTGTCAAAGCATTACTTACGATATTGTGAGACGGTGTGCCTTTAATATGAGCTACAAATCCCATGCCGCAAGCATCTTTTTCGAACTGGGGATCATACAGGCCCTGTTTTACGGGCAGTTCAGTGTGTTTCATCGAACGCAACCTTTCTATTATAAAGTATGCAATGTGTTAGGAAAATTTTTCACATGAAAATCTTAATAATTATTCAATCCAGATTAGTGCTATTATTTTATCACCGAGGTATCATCAGCGCAATTTAAACTTTTTTATGATGCTGATTAACAATTGTTTTTGCATCACAGCTTTAGCGAGTAAAAGTTTAAAAAAACTTCATGTTGCA
Source organism: Paenibacillus sp. FSL H7-0943 (assembly GCF_037963265.1). NCBI lineage: Bacteria > Bacillati > Bacillota > Bacilli > Caryophanales > Paenibacillaceae > Paenibacillus > Paenibacillus sp. FSL H7-0943. The sequence goes on along the minus strand of NZ_CP150148.1, from coordinate 1,178,321 downwards.
TAATTATACATAAATAACGCATAAGTGCATATGCAATGAAAGCGTTACAAGATTTTTCACTCCTTCTAATATGTTTGCAAGAAAAAGGGTTTTTATGATTTTAAATCAAAAAAAGCGTCTCCCGGAGGAGACGCTTTTTTATACTTTTTTTTCAAAAAATTTATCAGTTTATACAGTCAAAACTTGTTCACTATTCACTCCAACTTCATTCTCACGGCTACGTGTCATGAAGTAAGCGAAGGTAAGAGCAAGGAATCCAAGACCAAAGATTGCCAGGATACCTACATCTCCCCACATTGCACTGAAGTCACCTGTAGAAATTACTGCTTTGAGACCACTAACTGTGTAAGTCATTGGAAGCAGTGGATTAAAGAATTTCATCCAGTCAGGGATCAATTCAAGTGGGAATGTTCCGGCACTAGTTGTTAATTGGAAAATAAGAATAACGATAACAACGAAACGTCCCGGTTGATCCATCCAAGTAACAATCGCTTGAACTACCCATGTGTAAACTAAGCTTGTTAAGAATGTAAATACGAAGAATAGCGGTTTACTTTGTACTTCCAGTCCAAGTCCGTACAATACAACCACAGCAGCCAGCATAGACTGGATGAAGCTCATGATTGTGAAGGTAAGCGTACGGCTGATGAAACGGTTCATACGGCTAGCACCAAGGACAGCCGAATCACGCATTGGAATAACAATTGTTGAAATCAAAGCACCTACAAATAATCCAAGGGATAGGAAGTAAGGAGCAAAACCTGTACCATAATTCGGAACATGATTCACAACTTTATCCTCAACCACAACTGGTTGTGCGAACATTTCCATCATTGCATCTGTTTTGTTCACACTGCCTGTTTTTTCAGCAGCATCGCCAAGCTTAGTTGCCAGTTCTGTTGATCCAGATTTTAGATCATCCATACCATCTTTCAGCTCGCCTGCGCCATCAGCCAGTTTTTTCGAACCATCTGCAACCGCACTGATACCGGAACCTAGTTCGCCTACACCGCTAAGCAGTTTTGAGGTACCATCACCAAGTGCTTTACCGCCTTCAGCCAGCTTGCTGCCTCCAGCTGCAGCTTCTTTAAGCTTCGCACCAAATTGTTGCATTCCTGCATTCAGCTTATCGCCACCAGTTACAAGTGCAGATGCGCCTTGTGCCAGTTTTTGTTGTCCTGTCAACAGCTGTGTGCTACCAGCATTTAATTGCTTTGCTCCATCATGCAACTGAGTTACACCAGCAGCTACCTGCTGTGAACCCGAGTGCAGTTGAGTTGCACCTTGTGCCAGTTGCTCTTGCCCACTGTGGAGTGCAGTAGCACCCTGTGCCAGCTGCTCTTGGCTTTGTTGCAGTTGCTCACTGCCTTGTGCCACGGCTGCACTAGCTGCCAGCAGCTTCTGTACCGCTGGATTTTGTGCCAGCTCAGGACTAGCCTGTGCCAATTGCTCCAATCCTTGAGCTACCGCTTTAGCACCCTCAGTTACCTTCGTGCTGCCTGCGGCGGAAGCTTGCAAACCCGCTTCCAGTTTCGCGCTGCCATCTACGGAAGAAGTTAAGCCCGCTTCCAGCTTCGCGCTGCCATCAACTAAAGATTGTGTTCCTGCTTGTAGTTTAGAAGTACCATCCACAGCAGACTGTGTTCCCGCCTGAAGCTGTGTAGCACCTGTTACAGCTTGTTTCAAGCCGTCACTAAGCTGTTTACTGCCGGCAGAACTTTGTGCAACACCGTCTTGAAGTTGCGTATGTGCAGTAGACAATTGTTGCAATCCGCTTGCCAACGTGGTTGATCCTGTTTTAAGCGCCGTAGCACCTGCATTCAAATCAGTCACACCTTGTGTAAGGGGTTCTACACCATTTTGAAGTTTACCTGTACCATCTGTCAGTACAAGTAGATTATCTTTCAGCTTCAAGGCTCCGTCATCTAGCTTACCAGCGCCATCAGCGATCTTGGAAGCACCATCTCCGGCTTCGCCCAATCCATCAGATACTTCTGTAATCTGATTGAATACAGACTCCACATAAGCTTCTGTTACTTTAGCAGATACTTTATTTTTAATTTCTGCTACAGCCGTACCACCGATCTGACCAGCCAAGAAGTTATAACCTTCATTTGGCTCATAAATAATTTTTGCCGGCTGTGGTTCATCATCCATAAGAGTAGTAGCTTTAGCAGAAAAGTCTTCCGGAACAATGATCGACATATAATAAGTATTGTCCTTCATTCCTGCTTCCGCTTCTTCAAGGGAAACGAAGTTCCACTGGAAGCCGTCGGTTACCTTCAACTCTTCTATAAGATCATTACCGGCTTGTAGTTGCTTGCCTTCATAATTAGCGCCGACATCCTGGTTGACCACAGCAACCGGAAGTTCATTCATCTTGCCATACGGATCCCAGAATGCCTTCAGGAAGAATCCGCTGTACATCACCGGAATAAATAGGATAGCAATCATCGGAATCAGCACCTTCGGATTTCTAAGGGCTGCTCCAAGATCCTTGGTAAATACGGATAATGATTTCATTCTGGTTCTCTCCTTATGAGCTTATGCTCTCTTTAAAATGCTTTGTTTGCGAAATATTACGTAACACTAAGTGACTGTTTTCCCCATTCGGTCAATTCAGGGTATAAAAAAATGCCTTGCGGCTCTTCTTCAATGCCTAATCATCTTGAGAATTGTTAAGGGAAAGCGAATCGAGTGATGCTGAGAACGCCATCCCTATCCTGAATCAACCCTTACTGTGCCAATCCTTCGGCGAGAAACAAATGAAAATACATCTTGATCTGTTCCTTGTCCAAGGGAGTATGTGTTTTATTCAGTTCAGCAGTCAATACAATATATAATCTGAACATGACTACCGAGACGATTTTGGGATCGCAAGGTTTGATTTCTCCCTGTTGGAGCGCTTGTTGCACCTCCCGTTCTAAATATTCTAAAACTACGTTCTCGATCTTCTCGAGTCCTTCTCCAGCCTGCGGCGTACCGAATTCGCGATTCTCCTGGGAAAGTTTTATGAATAGCTCCTGCTCACTTCGAAACTCAAGCAGAGCATCCAGCACACGATGCAAGTTATCAAAGAAAGGTCTGTCTCGCCTGATCTCCCGTTCAGCTATCGTCTTCATTTCCATCATCATATCGCGCAGGATCTCGTCAAACAATTGCTCTTTGTTTGTAAAAAAGGTGTAGATGGTTCCCTTACCGACATTTGCAATCTTAGCAACCTGATCCATTGTAGTTGCCTTATAGCCAAATAATGAAAAAGATTTCGCTGCGGCCTGAAGCACCTGCTGTCTTCGATCCACCACTGCCACCTGTGCACACTTCCTTTCTCCAGAAAATATCGTTCCCGCTGACTTCTGACCATTTTACTAATCCGGTCAATTGGTCATTCACTACTTTATCATGTTGTTTTCTAGTTTGCAATACTTTGGGCGAACCTTTTATTTTTTTATTTATTGCAGGGTTTTAACTTTCTATTTACGTCTTACTTGTATAATGTGAGTATAGTATAGATTTCCTAGTATAATTAGAAGAAGGAAAGCATCTCTATAGAAAAGGAAAGTAGCAGGTGAACTTATGCGAAAGAAAAGAGTACTGCTGTTTTCGGAAGGCTTCGGTACGGGCCACACAGGAGCAGCCTATGCTCTGGCCGAAGGAATAAAGCTGCTGAATCCGGATGTCCAGTGCCGAGTCATCGAGCTGGGGAAATTTCTTAACCCGACGGTCGCCCCTTGGATTCTTTCCGCTTACCGCAAAACAGTTAGCAGCCAGCCTAAGCTGGTCGGCATGATGTATAAGACACAATATCATAAATCATTGAACCCGTTGACTAAAATGGCGCTTCACCGGATTTTTTATACACATGCTTCACAGGTGATCGAACAGCTAAAGCCTGATTTGATTATCTGCACTCATCCCATTCCGGCTGCGGTCATTTCCAGACTAAAGCGTCGTGGATTAAATGTGCCTCTGTATACATTAATTACAGATTATGATGCACATGGGAGCTGGGTAAATTCCGAGGTCAATCGTTATCTCGTATCTACCCCACGTGTCAAATCCATTCTGACAGGCCGTGGGATCGCTCCAGAGCTAGTAACCGTGACTGGCATCCCAGTGCATCCAAAGTTCTGGGAACGCTCCAACAAGACGCTGCTGCGCAAGGAACTGGGATTGGCTGATATCCCAACCGTACTCATTATGGGTGGAGGTTGGGGGTTAATGTTCGGCAAAGAGATTATGCATTCCCTCACCGCCAGAATGGATGATATTCAGCTCGTCTTCTGTATGGGCAGTAATGAGAAGCTAATCGCCAAAATGAAGTCCAATCCACTGCTCAATCATCCCAATGTTAAAATTCTGGGATATAGCAGTGAAATCAATAAATTGATGGATGCCTCAGACCTGCTGATCACGAAGCCTGGAGGGATGACCTGCACAGAAGGTCAGGCCAAAGGAATTCCGATGCTTTTCTATAAAGCTATTCCAGGTCAGGAAGAGAAAAACTGCCAATATTTCGTAGAGCTTGGGCTGGCAGAGGTGCTCGACTCGGAAGTAGTGAACAAATGGTTCACTATGATGCTTCGTGAATATTCAGTTCTGGAAGAGCAACGCAGACGACGTCTCGCTCCAGATAAACATCAACCGCAAAGCTGTGCGACTACTGTTCTGAAGATGTTAGGTAACCCCGTAAGCGAAGCAACTGAAATCAGAGGCTCTAGAGCGCAAGCACGTAATGAAGAACCTGTATGTATTACACCTTAAAGAATAAGCAGGTAGTCAGGGAATTTCCCCCGGCTACCTGCTTTTTTTAATATAAATCGGATTGGTTAAAATTCTACACTCTCACCAGCTTTAAGTGGGAAACCTTCCACTCCCTCTTGGTGCAGGCGATCGCAGAAATCAGCACCATCCTGAGCAATATCCGGAAATGTATTGTAATGTAGCGGGATCACCTTATCCGCCCGCAGCCAGCGTGCGGCCAGCAAGGCGTCATCCGGTCCCATGGTAAGCATATCGCCTATAGGCAGAGCTGCCAGGGCAATCGCATTCCTTTCTCCAATGAGGCGCAGATCACTGAATAGCGCGGTATCCCCCGCATGGAAAATCGTCTTGCCCTCAATCGTCAATAAAATCCCCGCGGGTTGTCCAGCATAAATCCAAGAGTCGCCCTCCTGAATGGATGAGGAATGAAATGCCTGCGTAAATTTCACAGTCATCCCGGCATAGGTATGACTACCACCTATATTCATGTGCTTTACCTGTGCACCCTTCATCCGGCAATATTCGGCAAGCTCAAACACCGCAAAGATCGGACAATCATTCTGTTTGGCAATTTCGACAGCATCTCCAAAATGGTCAGAGTGGCCGTGAGTAAGCAGAACGGCATCAACGGAAATATCGGCAGGTGAAATACCGGAGTTCGGATTGCCTGACAAAAAAGGGTCAATAATAACCTTCACGTTCCCCGTCTCTACCAGCAGAGCTGAATGTCCATAATAAGTGATTTTCATGGTTATCTTCCACCTCCAGATTCATATAGTTTAGTTTACCCTATATAGCGCTGAGGTTCACAGATCCACCAAATTTATTTATAAAAAGTATGATTGCCAATGGTTTTAACATAAGTCTGTGTATGATGTACGGTCAGATCCTGTGCAAGTTTTAGCGACAAGAAAAAGTAAGTATTATCGGGAACTTCCTTTACTCCGGAGAGTGCAGCATTCACCGCTTTAATACTATCATCGTTAGGCTTCACACGGTTAAGACGCCCGTTAGCTACAGGGCTGAACTGGCTCTTCTGATAAATAACCTTATATATCGTGTCGGGGAAATTGGCTGACCGCAGCCTATTCAGAACAACGTTGGCAACTGCCACCTTGCCCTTGTACGGTTCACCTTCCGCCTCTGCCATTACAATTTTTTGTAGCAGAAGCAGTTCTTCTTCGGATACAGCGTAGCGCCGGGTTGCTTTACTTTGCTGCTCCTGGCTTAATAGCTCTGTCCGAGAGAAGTACAATGTTGTGAGGGGATGTTTCTGAGAAGCCGAGACTGTCTTCGCTGTCGCCTGACTACTCTTTGTTGCTGTTTCCGCCAATTGCGACGCTTTTTGCGCAGCTGGCTTGGATTGTACTACATCAGCCTTCACCCGAATAATGGAAACGTTCGATGTGTTTTTTGTGTTTTTTTGTTTTAATTTTTTTACACTAAGCCATTCCACACCCTTCGCCGGTTTCCAAGCGGAACTTAAAAGACTGAATGTGTTATTAAGCTTATTGGCTTGTGTAACTTCAGTAATGCCCCTCGTAATGCTACTCGTTATACTAGACTTCGATTCATCTTGCAAAAGAGAAAGTACGGATGCACGGCTAGTGGATTGCAACTTATCCATCTGCACCCTGTCCACCTTCCCTTCCGCAACTTGTTCGGGTTGCAATAAGCTTATGGCAGAGAAACACACTAGTATAACGCCAACGAGCAACGCAATATAGCGGTTTTGTTTAAAAATTAACATGATATTCCTCCTATTTCACGGCACATTCCTATTGTATGTAACCGAAAACGGAAGCTTTGAAAACTTTATTATCGATTTTAAACTGTAAACTTTTCAATAATTTCATACATAGGAATGGCATACATTCTGGTAGCATACAACACAAAACTATCAATCGTCCAGTCTCTCTGATAGTTTTTTAGGTTCCAATCATCATCCAATTTCAGTAAATTTTCCAGCAATTTATCATCATATGAATTTTTTCCCCGGTACTTTCGAGCCACAGTAAGATGCGGTTTATAGGCCCTGGATTCGCCTGAAAAACCTAGTGGAAACGTCGCTGAATGCACTCTTGCAGCTAATTGATTTAATGCCTCTATTTCGCCGGAAACCCCTATCCACAGGACTCTTGGGGAAGCTGGAAGACCAAATGTGTCCCATTTGTCCAAAGAGAGATTGAAGGGTCTGCCTTGCCCCGCAGTCTTCCTCAAGGATTTCACTAAATCTGGAATTTTGGCCTTTGGGGTATCTCCTAAAAATTGCAGGGTAATATGATAATCTTGCGGATTTGTCCATTTAGCAAAATCAAAATTTTCAGATAGCTTTGAACATGCCTGCGCCACTATTTCTTGCAGCTCAGAAGGTAATTTCACAGCTAAAAAAAGCCGTTCTGATTCGTTCTCTGATGCTTTAGCATCCATGGTCAATTTCACCTTCTCCAATAGATTTGGTATTCTTAACCTATAACATGATCCATATCCATTAAACCACAAAGTAGGAGGAACACATCATGACTAAGTCTATAGTATGTCTACAACCACTTACATCTCAGCAGCAGGAAAGGATCAAAGCGGCTGCCCCAGGCTATACATTTACACAAGGAGACGCAAAAAATCCGGATTTGCAGCTGCTTGCAGAAGCAGAAATTGTAATTGGCTGGGCAAAAGGTATTTCGGATACACTCCTTCGCCACGAGTCCTCCCTTCGCTGGGTTCAGTCCTGGTCTGCTGGTATTGAGAAGCTTCCTCTCGATCGTCTTAAGCAACAAGGAATCCTGCTCACCAGTGGGAGCGGGGTTCATGCCGAACCTATTTCTGCGGTAATCTTCGGGTTCATACTTCTCTTCACCCGTAATTTGCATACAGCTGTACGCAATCAGCAGAACCGTATTTGGAAATCTGATGGCAGTGAAAGCGAGCTGTTCGGTAAAACAGCCGTAATAGCTGGAACTGGAGCGATCGGCAGTGAAACCGCCAGAATTGCTAAAGCCTTCCGGATGAAGACTATCGGTGTCAGCCGTTCCGGTAAGCCAGTCGCAGACTTTGATCAAATCTATACAACAGATCGTTTATCCGAAGCTGTAAGTCAAGGAGATTTCATCATCAATACCCTTCCTATTACCGATGAGACCAAGCATTTATTTAATGCCACCAGCTTCTCCGCGTTTAAAGAAGGCTCCTATTACATTAACATTGGCCGGGGCGCAACTACCGATACAGAGGCGCTGATCGATGCATTGAATCGCGGACAACTCCGTGGCGCTGGGTTGGATGTTTTTGAGACTGAACCCCTTCCGCAGGATCATCCGCTTTGGTCTATGGAGCAGGTTATTATCACTCCACACTCCGCTGGAATTACAGATCAATACGCTGACCGGATCGTTAATATTTTTACCGAAAATGTGAAGTCTTACTTATCATCAGGCACGCCTTCTCTAAACCTTGTTGATTATGACCGGCAATATTAATAATAAGCTTTACAAAACAGGAACATCTGTTCTATAATAAGAAAATCCAAAGTTATCCATAAAGAGAGGGTTAGTGCAATGAAGGTCACGGTCACAGAATTTAACGAACAATGGGGTCTAATGTTCAACGAAGAAGCTCAGAAGATTAAAGATATCTTTGCTGATGCCCTCGTTGATATTCACCATATTGGCAGCACTTCTGTTTCCGGACTCAAAGCGAAACCAATCATAGATATAATGCCTGTAGTACGAAATATCGAAGCTGTAGATGAGTTCACCAGCAAATGACAGCACTTGGTTATGAATGTATGGGTGAGTTCGGTATCAGTGGCAGAAGATATTTCAGAAAAGGCGGAAATAGCAGAACCCATCATGTTCATGTCTTCCAAATGGATAATAAGATAGATATCGGTCGTCATCTGGCTGTAAGAGACTACCTTCGATCACATCCGGAGGCGGTTAAACAGTACGGAGATTTAAAAGATACTCTTGCCAAACAATTCCCAGAGGATATTGGAGCTTATATAGACGGGAAAGAAGAATTTGTGGTTAATCTTGAAAAAACTGCATATGAGTGGTATTTAAATCAATAATCCTTATAAAAATAGCCCCTGCTGTTCATTTAGATCATCCTAAATGAACAGCAGGGACTACTTGTCTAAGAGCCTCTAATCCAAATCATAAATCGAGCCGACCTTCAGTCCGTACAGCTCATTATATATTTTCTCTGCAAAAGCATCAGTCATCCCTGCGATATAATCAATCACCATATGCTCCCAAGTCCAAATCGGCTTTGCCTGCTTCTGATCTTTCTCAAAGCGCTGCAGCCAATCCGATGGAATAATGGCTTTAGAGGTCTGTGGATCCAGAAATGCTCCCCATAGTCGGCGCAAAATCCACTCACTACGTTTCTGCAGCCGCTGCACACGCAAATCACGGATCATAGTGACCCATGCGAAGCTTTTCAACACACTGACGGTCCGCAGCATATCTTCATCTTCTTTTCCTTCCTTTATAAAGGTGACCTTCTTCCAGTCTCCATCTTGGATCACTCCCAAGCTTGCGACAAAGGTACTTACCCAATAAGCCTTAACTTCACGTCGAGTGCGGGAATAGTCGTTTTCACAGGTTGGCATTTTTTCCTTCCAAACCCGAAGAAATGAACTAAGCACTTCCTCGACCTTCGCGCGAATGCATTCCTCTTCCCAGCCCTTCCAGAAGAAATCCTCGAGCGTGGTGATTTTCTCCACGATTAACCGCTGGATATAAGAATCATGCATAAAGTGTTCATGCACTTCAATCTTTCCGGCTTTAATCCCATCCTCCAGATCATGTGCAGAATAAGCGATATCGTCACAAAGGTCCATAAGCTGAGCCTCCAACGTTTTCTTACCTGCTGGTATTCCCCATTCTTTGCGGATCTCCGAAATATATCCCCATTCGTGCAGGTACATCCCCTTCTTCAGCGAGGTGCCGGGAAAAGGATACTTATTTATGCCTAGCAGCACAGCATCCGACAGATTTAGGCCATCAATATTTTCACGCTTCTCCAGAAACATAATCAGCCGATAGTTGTGGGCATTGCCTTCGAAATGCTCATAACGTTGCTTCATCTGCTCATGGATCAGCAGCCGATCCACACCCGTTGCGCCTGATTGCAGCGCAGCCTCGTTAGTTTTCTTTTCAATAAGCTGTTCCAAAATATTATCCAGCACTTCTTCCCCTTTATGTCCAAAAGGAGGATGGCCAAAATCATGAGCGATAGCTGCGCATTCCACTACCTCTGGATCGATAACAAGACCCGGATTCTCCGCCTTAGTGGTTTCCACTTCTGGATACGATCGCAGCAGACTTTTCGCCGCCTCACGAGCAATCTGCGCAACTTCAAGTGAGTGAGTCAGACGCGTACGGTAATAATCACCCGTCCCTGCTCCGAATACTTGTGATTTACCTTGTAGCCTACGAAAAGTAGGCGAATGAATCAGGCGTGAATAATCACGCTCATAAGCAGCTCTCGACGTTTCAAGGCGGGTAATCTCCGGATATTGCCGGTGTTCTCTTTTTTCAATAAGTGTCATCTTCCCACCCCTAACCAAATGTCTGTATATAGTACTTCATTATAAGGCATTTTCATAACTATTTTCACATCAAAATACAAAAGCTAATTTAATTATAAACGGGCATGTCGATAACTATGTAATCATCAGAAGCCAAAATGAATCTCATAACCTGTACATGAAGGTATAGTAGAAAGAAGAAAGAGCACGAAAAAAGACTGGTTGTCTTTACAAAACTTAAACTATGAATATACCGACCCCCAAAAGGAGCACTCTAAAATAAAAAAAACAGGTGAAATGATGAAAACTCGCAGCAAAATTATGATGATCACCCTTACACTCTTTTTATGCTTCACGAACTCTGCTCTAGGCAGTCCAAGCAAAAACCGCGACTACTACGAAAAAAGAGGAGACATGATTTGGGAAGTACATACTAACCAAAAAGTGATTGCATTGACGTTCGATGACGGTCCTGACCCTACTGAAACCGATCAAATCTTAAAGGTATTGAATCAATACCATGCGAAATGCACCTTTTTTGCGATAGGAAAAAGAATTGCAGCCTATCCAGAGGTAGCGAAACGAGTGATTGCTGAGGGGCATGAATTAGCTAACCATACCTACAATCACGTTTATTTTAAAAGACCTATTAATGAAGCCCAATTTGAGCAGGAGCTAAAATTGACCGAAGAAGAGATTATAAAAGTCTCCGGTAAACATAGTTCACTGTTCAGACCACCAGGCGGCATGTATGACGAGACCTTAGTAGATCTGTCTAACAATATGGGCTTGAAGCCAATATTATGGTCCTGGCATCAAGATACACGTGACTGGAATCGCCCAGGGGTATACAGTATTTCGAACAAGGTCATTCGAAATGCACGAAATGGAGACATCGTTCTGTTTCATGATCATGTGCACGGGCAGTCACAAACTAGAGAAGCGCTTAAAATTATTTTGCCCGAATTAGAAAAGAAAGGCTTTCGATTTGTCACTGTCTCTGAGTTGATCAAATTATCCAGTACACAGCAGGCTGGGAAACAACAATAGCCTAATTGCACAGGACTTCAAAATAGGGTAGTCTTGTCCTAATATGAAGTTCTGGAGGCTTTTGTGATGTCCGATAATACATCCTATACGACAGAGGAAATTGCCCGCTTATTAAAAATATCAAAATTAAAAGTATATGATCTAATTAAAAAAGGGGAGCTCCCCTCCTACCGTGTAGGAAAACAAATGCGCGTGGATCAATCCGATTTGGAGGCCTACAAACAAAATACACGGAGTGGGGTGTCTACCGCTAACCCTACTACTATAATGGGCCAGACTCCACCAGCAATACCCTTGGCCTTTTCCGGTACAAATCCAGCTCAAATGCCAGCACAATCTCCTCACCTTAAAGCTGTAGGACACAGCTTGGTGATTACAGGTCAGGATATGTCACTGGATATTCTAGCTACCTATTTAGAACGGGCTCTGCCTACTGAACGTCCTCTTCGTTCTTATGCCGGGAGTCTAGACAGCCTGATTGCCATGTATAAAGGGGAATCGGACATTGTCAGCACACATTTACTCGACGGGGATACTGGAGAATACAACCTACCCTATATCCGTAAAATACTCGTCGGATGTTCTTATGTTGTAGTTCGCCTGCTAACCCGAAGTGCTGGTTTATACGTACAAAAAGGGAATCCCAGAGGTATTCAGGAATGGTCTCACTTAGAGCAGGATGGACTCACGCTGATCAATAGAGAACGAGGCTCAGGTGCACGCGTATTATTGGATGAACAGCTTCGATTGCATGGCATTCCAGCAGCCAGCCTATCAGGCTATAAGAACGAGGAGAACAGCCATTTGGCAGTTGCCGGTAAAGTGGCCCGGGGAGAAGCTGATGTAGCTATCGGCACTGAGAAAGCCGCCAAGATTGTCGACGGCGTTGATTTTATTCCTATGATTCAGGAGTGCTACGACCTGGTGATGATTAAAAAACCGGAGCATGAGCAATGGATCGCTGCCGTGATTGAGATTTTGCGTTCACCAGCCTTCCAGAATGAGCTTGGATCCATTCACGGATATGATCTCACGGAAACTGGGACGATTATTTATGAGACTTAATGGTCGCAGACAGAAGAAGGAAGCAATCTGCAGAAGCGTTTAACTGCATTTCGTACAACTATATTTCTTTGAACAACTCGCAAATTAGATATAACTGTATTTGGTACACCTATTTCTTTTGATTTACTACCCCATAGGCGTCTTTTCTAGTTTTAGTTGTATAGAATACAATTAAAACTAGAACGTTCCCTTATGCAGACCGAATAACTGTATAGAATGCAGTTAATTCACAGACTCCATCAAAATTTGGCGGCGCTAAAAGCTGCATCAAAGTCGCCGGGTTTCCACTTGCCCAGCATCTGCTCAAGCCGCCCGCTTCAAACCAAAAACACCAGACAGCAACTCTCCCATAACCGGAGAATCGCTGTCTGGTGTTTTTTAAGAACGCCGATTCACAAACATCAGCATAGCGGCTGAAATAACAATAATTGAGCATACCCACATCCACGCGAGCGTCATATTGCCGCCATCTACCGCAACATAGATCGCTGTGGGTAAGGTTTGCGTACGGCCCGGAATATTGCCAGCTACCATGATGGTAGCGCCAAACTCCCCAAGACCGCGGGCAAAGCCAAGAACATAACCGGCTGCCAGCGACCGGCCCGCAAGCGGCAGCGTGACATAGCGCAGTACCTGCAGTTCACTTGCCCCTTGTGCCCGCGCTGCATCTTCAAGATCTGCTTCTATCCCTTCGAAACCCGCCTTCACTGTGCGGTATACGAGTGGAAAAGCTACGACTACAGCGGCGATAACAGCCGCCCCCCATGTGAACAGGATCGTCTGCTCCGTCATCTGTTCATACCATCTGCCGATCCAGCTTCGTCGGCCTAAAATAACTAAAAGCACAAATCCTACGACCGTCGGCGGCAAAACGAGCGGAAGCAGCATTATAGTCTCTACCAAGCTGTGGCCGGGAAACTTCCGGCCTGCCATGGCCTTCGCAGCAGCTGTTGCCAAAATGAATACAATAATGCTGGTAATCACAGATATTTTTACGGAAAGCCATACCGGGGCGAAGAAATCAGTCCAGTTTATTTCCAACCTTATTCCACCCGCTTCTACTCTTAATTTCTATTTAAGGAAGCAGGAAGCCATAACTTACAAAGATATCATTAGCTTCCTTGCTCTGAAGGTAACTATACAACTCCTTAGCTGCCTTTTGATTCTTCGAGGTCTTCACGATGCCTGCCGGATAATTAATGGCTTTGTGTACATGTGGACCGACCGTCAAAGCGATTTTAGTTTTCTTTGAAGTAAGCGCATCTGTCTTATAGACAAAACCGGCATCGGCATTTCCTGTTTCTACATAAGAGAGAACCTGACGCACATCCTTGGCAAATACAAGTTTGCTTTGCAGCGGATCCCATACCTTTTTCGCTGCCAGCGATTGCTGAGCATATTGACCCGCCGGCACAGATTCAGGCTGTCCTACTGCCACCTTCTTAAAAGCTTTATCCGTAAGCTGAGTAATTGTAGTTAATTTAACCTTTGAATCTGAGGGTACAACTACAACCAATTGATTCTTAAGCAGAACCTTATGATCGGAGATAAGTCCACCTTCCACCAGTGCATTCATCTGTTTATCACCTGCCGAGAAGAACAGATCCGCCGGCGCCCCTTGCTCAATCTGCTTTTGCAGAGTGCCACTTGCTGCATAATTAAAAACCAAATCAATATCGGGATGTTTCTTTTCATAAAGGAGAGCAATCTTATCCAGGCTGTCTTGCAAACTAGCCGCTGCGGAAACAATAATTTCGGTCTTCTTGGTGGCTGCTTGCACCTCTACACCTGAACCTGCAGATAAATTTACAACCAGAAGGATTGCCAATATCCCCATCACGGAGAGTGCCCATTTCTTAAACATTTCCATTCCTCCCAATTTCGTATGTATATATTTAGATGCTATTCTAGCATACAGTTTTTCGTTTTTCTACAACTACAGTTGTGTTTGGATATGTTTAGTTATATATTGTTATAATTAGACAATATATAACGATGATTTTGGCTTTTTGCACACAAAAAAGATGCCTCTGACACCCCTAAATAGGGCTGCAAAGACACCTAACACGAATGATATTAATTCTTCACGTTAAAGCCCAGTACATTCAACATAATGGATAATCCACTCCCCCAGAAACCTCACCCGGATTAATATATTCATTTTTAAGAATTAAATGAATCTAGAGAATAGCTTTCTTCTGTATAAAATTGAACAAAGGTCAAATTCGAGGATAAAAACAACTCTATAAATCGCAATTATGTTATTTAATGTATGATGATATTATAAAAAGACTCACCAAACAAGAGAAATATTCTATAATTTTTGATTTGTAACAATATATGTAAACGAATATTTCATTTGAAGGTGAGAATCCATCTTATTTATATTGTGATATCCATTTCTCCAACTGCTGCCTGAGCACTTCCCGATAATATAACGGCTCTATGATTTCTGCATCCTCTTCGAATCTCTTAATCCAGCGGACAAATGCAATATCTTGTTCCAACGCGACTTTAAAATAACAACACCGAGCTTGACGGTCTACTTTATTCGGCTTATAGGGCAGATCCTCTCTCTTAAGCCCTTCCATGATTCGCTCCGAAAATTTCACTTTAAACTCTACCTGCAAACTATCGCGGTCAAGTGACCATTTTTGCTTCATAAAAGCTTGCAAATCAAATGATTCCTTTGAGAAGCAGCGGTTTAGTGGCTTCACGTTTGAAAAATCGTTGATATGATATGTACGAATAACACCCTGATGATGGCAAAATCCAATGAGATGATAACGATTTTCCAGTGGGACTAAACAATAAGGATCGATGGTTATTTCTTTCTCCTCCACCGCATTCTCACAATAATTCGCTTGAATACTCCTCTGCTTTAATAAAGCCTCCAATATAGGTGTTAAAAAAGATTGATGCTCCATCTGTGCACCGCTTCTTTCCAACCAGCTTGTACCTGCTTCTCTTCTTGCACGTTCTATCGTTTCTTCCCGCTCCGCCTTTCGCTTGTATTCAGCTGCAACTACTTTTTCATAAGCGCCTTCAAAACCGATAGGCAGAACGGGTTTAATATCTTCCATAATATAGCGTAGTTGCGAAAACGCAGACGCCTCTTCTTCCGACCAATCCAAAGGATAAAGTGCAAAATTGCCAATAAAAGCATAGCCTTTTCCATGTCCAAGGTGGGTTATAGGAATATGCATGGCGCTAAGCGCGTCCATATCCCGGTATATCGTTCTCTCGCTGTTGCCGCAGCGTTCCGCCAATTCACGGGCTAATATCCCTGGCTTGGCTTGAACAAGTGTAATAATGCGCATCAGTCGGATTAATCGGTCTGTCATATTCAGTTCCCCTTGATTTATGGTTAAATAGACCCATTATTTTATGAAAAAAAGTAATAGTGTGATAGAACTTTTTTACTATGTTACCACATTTTATATTACAATTCTTCTGATTATTTTCCGCCGAACCCGCTGACAAAACAAATTTATGTATAGGTCTTTTTTCGTCAATATGCATCTTCTAGTTGTATGTCCTATATCAATTTCCAGTAGCAGTTTTCCCCCGCTTCTGATACTCGAATCCAATCTGTTTATACAACATTTCGGCCTCTTTAAGTAGTAAAGGATCTCCAGAACGTACGGCTAGTAATAGTAATTTATCTGCGTGACGGCAAAGCATTTCATGAGCTTGACTATGTTGTCCTTCATTTTGCAACGTGGTTGCCTCCTCAATCGTTTCAGCTGTTTTTAACAATTCCAGATGTTTCTCTACGTGAAAGCAGCAGGTTTCACTCAGAACCTGAGTATGATGGGTGTATTCTAGCTCAAGAACCTTTACTGGAAGCTCTTGAACACGCTCTACGGTTGGCTTTTTATATTTCCACTGTAAGGAAAGAGCTTCATATCTACCTGCAATAGTAGTAGAGATATTGAATTCCAAAGCAATAAACTTTCGTTGCCCCGTTTTTATTTTGCCAAGCTTAAGAAGTAGCGATCTGCCCTCACCGACTTCAAACTCACACCCATACGAACGCTTAAAAGTTACATGGGGTTCAAGCCAAACCCGCAGCTCAATTTCACGCGCAACCACTTTATAACTGCTGGGTCGGCTGTGCTCTGCAGGTATATTCCCTTTCCATTCGACAAGCAAAATAACATTACGATTGCCGCCTGCAAAAATACGATTTTGACTCCATGTGAATACGGGATGAATACTTTCTATCATTATTTCCACCTCTTTCTTTTTTTGGGTCTTCTATTAATGTACCAATAATGGCGGACAACTCCATGTCATGGAATGTATGTTCGGTTCTATATTATCGACAAAAAAAGAGTCATTCTACATGCTTAGTAGACTGACTCTTGTAAAAACAACTCCTTTTGTCTATTTATGACGAAAATTTTATGTTTTTTTCTCATCGACTCCCTAATTTAGTCTGCATTCGCTCTCGCTTGAAAAATAGTCCCAGTGCCCATTTGGCACACCACAGAGAAAATATAAAAAACAGTGTGGCCCAAAATATAGCGGGTATGGGAGTCATTCTTGCCAGATTACTGGCATCTCCTGCACGGGACGGTGATACAGCAGCCGCGTATACCAAAAATAAACTTCCCATTACAGACTCCTCCAAGGTTAAAAAGGCCAATAACAAATAATAATATTTGCTGGCCGTCTTCCAAACCAGCAGCATTAGAATATTTAGCGCAATAAATCCGCCCAACCACATCATGCCAAAGCTTCCTCGCACGTATAGCAGGAGCATAATCAACGCCACACCCGTAGCTAAGATAAGTCCCCAATCATGGCGTCCCTTACTGTATAAATAGAAGAGCAGAAGTGCAAATAAGGAGGCTAGCAAATAACCCGAGAGGGAAACTAATATTGCCTTGCCCCCTTCTTGAATAGCTGAATAGGTTACACCGCTATGATCTGCGTATAATTCAATCCTCAGCACACTACCCGACAGTAGTAAGGTCATCAGAGCATGACCAAATTCATGAATCATCGTGTCTAAATTCCGAAACAAAGATGAAAATGGGATCAATCTAGTCAAAAAAGCAGATCCGATCAGAAGCAATATTGTTTTAATCCATTTGTTCAATCGACAGCAGCCCCTTTCGTCCAAAGTATACGATAAATAGTACCTCTTCTCAATCGAGATAATCACGGACTGATCGTGTTTAATAAAGAGTAAACGAAAACCTTAAGGAGGTAAAAATTACTTTCATTATAAGCATTACCAGTCCCATGGCGTACGCTGTCAGAAGCTGTCAAGCTGTGTTAAAATAAAAGAACTACAAGCCTAATTTGGGTGGTGATTATATAGATGAAGCAACATAAATCCCGAGCATATCTACAGCTGTTATATTCGCTCCTGTTCTTGCTGACGCTTACTGTATGCCTGCCAGCTCCTGTAGCAAAAGCTAATATATTCAGTGATATCTATAATGGAGTTAAAAATTTCTCCGAGCTGCCAAACGAAGTGAATGAATTAAAGGAAGGTTTTCAGCAAACCGCTGAAGAGCTTCAGCAGGCAAAGGATAAGCTCGCAAATACCACGCAGGAGATAGAAGCTTACCGGATACAGAACGAAAGCCTACAAGAGCAGAATCGCCAACTAACGCAGATGGTTGATGAATTAAAAAATGACCGGACGGCACGCGAAGAATATTATCATAAAATCAAAGTGACTATTTTTACAGGGATTGGACTAATCCTAGGTTATTTTATACTGATCCGTTTTATTCGTTTCAGCATGCTTTACCGTTCGCGAAAAGGCGACCGTCTGCGTTAGTCTTATGTATTCATTGAAGATCACAGTCACAGCATGAGGGAGATGAACTATGAACATCGATATCCAAGATGAAAGCGACAGTGGAAGCGGACAAGCCGTAGCCTTCTCCCTTGAGGAGAAGGAAGAGGTTCATGTACTCCATCCACAACAAATTATCGCTTATCAAGGTCCTTCCTCAGGACGAGCGGACAGATTTATGGATGTGAAGGGCATATACCGCAAGCGAAAGTTGATTCGTTCCGATATGGCAGGTCCTTGCCATTTCGTCGCCGCCCTTCCACCAGGCTATCGCATAAAAATCCTGCAGCTCGATGGCAAAAGCGATCTGCTGTACGACTTTAAGCATCTCTTCTTCTACAGTATAGGTATTACACTGGAGACCCGAGTGCTAAGCATGAAGAATGTGCTCGTTACACGGGACATTGTAAAAGTGAAATTCTCGGGCAATGGCATGATTGGCATACTGACGGAGGGTACGGTCTGTGAAGCTGTACTGCACCCGACCAACCCCCTTTATGTCGATGCAGGCAGCATTATTGCCTACCCTGAGAATGCCAAGCTGGAGCTCACCGTTTACGGCAACCATTTGGCTAGCCAGCATATGAGCTATCACTGGAAGATGACAGGTCACGGGCCTGTGCTGTTTCAGGCAGGACGTCAGAACCGCCGATTCGAAAGAGATAACAACGATGATGGAATTGTTAAACGATTTCTACGCGAGGTAGTTCCCTTCGGGGGTGTGTTTATTAAATAGTTGTGTTCAGTAGTAAAACAACAAAACAAAGAGCGCCATGCGTATCCTATACGCAGGCGCTCTTTGTGGTTCTATCCTTTATAAGAATGTTGTCTTAGGCGATAAAAGCATTCAACATCCAAGCATGTTTCTCAATGCTGCTTCTAATACCAATCAGCAGATCCGCAGTGGGTTGATCAGCCAGTTCTTCTGCAGTAGCAATCGCAGCCTGCAGTTCTTTAGAAACAGTTGTAAAGTCTCTAACCAGCTCCATTACCATACCCTTGGCATCTTCGCCGCCACGAGCTTCCTGTAAATCGGAAAGCTCCAGATATTGTTTCATAGAGGAGGCAGGTTGTCCACCAATAGCAAGCAGGCGCTCAGCCAAATCATCTGCATAACCAGCAGCTTCATTGTAGAGTTCTTCAAACTTCTCATGCAGCGTGAAGAATTGGGATCCGCTAACATACCAGTGATAATGATGAAGCTTTACCCCAAGCAGGAACCAGTTCGCGGTCTGGCGGTTCAAAGCAGCGTGCAGTTCAGTTTGGCTCTTTAGTTGTGTAGTCATTAATAAAACCTCCTATGGTTAATTTATTATATTGTATTTAGACTCGTTCTAAATCTATATACAATTTAACACATCCTTTTGCTTTTTGCAACCACTCTGAAGATTTGCATGTTGCCGATTCTAGCATAACTTTTGTTATAACGCCTATTATCTCTGTCACACTCTGGATAACGTCCTCTTTCTAGACTTAAATCAAAGATATATTTTCCTCCGCCGTCTTCCCTTTCTGACTCCGGAAAAAAGCCCTCATCTCATCGCGTTTGCTCTTTGGACTTAAGACATATACAGTATCCCCTGGCTCAATGACGGTACTGCCATGGGGGGTGACAATGCTTTTATTCCGGATAATAGCAGTAAATAAGATATCATCTGGCAGTCCGATATCGGAGATTTTCTGCCCGGCAATGGGCATGTAAGGTTCAATTCCTATGTGGTTGAACTCGGAATCCGTCTTGCCAAGGGCGACCAGCTCCATCAGTGATGGCTGTGCTGAATCCTCTTGCCCCACCAGCTTCAACCGGGAAGCCAGCGGTGAAATGCTTGTTCCTTGAATCACTGCTGAGGTCAGCACGACGAAGAATACTACATTAAAGAACAGTCGGCCGTGGGGAAGATTAGCTAGCAGCGGATAGGTTGCCAGCACAATTGGAACGGCTCCGCGCAGGCCGGCCCAAGAAATTAGTGTTTTTTCACGAATAGAGAATCTGGAAAAGAGCAAGCTTATAAACACTCCTATTGGCCTTGCCACAACCATCAGAATGACGGACAGCAATATACCTTGCCAAGCCACCTCTGCCAGCTCCTGTGGAAATACCAGTAGACCCAGCAATATAAACATAAATATTTGCATCATCCAAGCAAAGCCATGACTAAAATTCATAATGGTTCGATGATACATCAGCTCGGAATTGCCAAGGGTAAGACCCATTACATAGACAGCCAGCAAGCCGCTGCTATGAACGAGTGCAGATAAGCCGTAGGTTAGGACAGCAAATCCAATTGCCAATACCGGGTAAAGTCCGGTGGAATCCAGGTTAATTCGATTAATAAGATATACTGCGACTTTGCCAAGTACAACCCCTATCACCAAACCAACTGCCATCTCCCATATAAAGGACAGCACAAGTCCCCATATCGCCATATCCGGATGCTGAATCCATTCGATCAGCGATACTGTCAAAAACACCGCCATAGGATCGTTGCTGCCTGATTCCGCTTCGAGTGTCGAGGTCAGTCGTTTGTCAATATTCTTACCGCCTAATACCGAAAAGACCGCAGCCGCATCAGTCGAACCCACGATAGCTCCGAACAGAAAGCTTTCCGCCCATGACACCTCAAGAATCAGCTTAGCGAACACCCCAACGATAGCTGTCGTTAACAATACGCCTACCGTGGATAAGGATAATGCCGGCCGAATAATAGGCTTGATATCCTTAATACTGGTCTGCATCCCACCTTCGAACAAGATAACAACCAGCGCAAAAATCCCAGCCATTTGTGTTAAGGAAGCATTGTTAAAAAAGATAAATTGACTCAGTACCATCCCCGCAGCAAGGAAAAGCACTAGAGCTGGCATTCCAAATTTAGTGGAGAATTTGGTGGAAAACACACCTACAAGTAAGAGAGCTGCCAGCAATAATATGATATTATCTGCAAGTTGGGTCACCGTTTATTCACTTCCCTTTCGCTTCTAGCTTAAAATATAAGCTTCCTTATTTATGTACGTTATTACCCTTATCCACCTCCTTTTGAGACATTGAATAATATAAGCAGGATTGAAGATTTCATCCGCTGGGGCTTATACTTAAAATAATTCCTTTCTACCCTACTCGTATTTACATATAAGGAGGCTGACTGTATATGCAATTGAGATTAATTAAACCTGCGGAGCTGGAGCAAGCCGCTCTTCTAGCCCATTCCATCTTTCGTAAAGCTGGCGACACTTCTATGAAAGAGCTGTTTCCGCTGATTTTTAGCCCTGGTTACACTCACTCTTATGCAGCCGTTGCCGAGGACGGTAACATCGCTGCTTTTATGGGATTAGTGCCCTCCACGATCCGCACTGGAGAAGCTCTCCTGAACGTGTTCTCCATCGGCGCGGTTTGCACAGATCCTGCTTATCGCGGACAGGGACTAGCCGGTCAGCTTCTACAGCTATGCCAGACCCATGCTGCGAATGCCGGCGCATCGCTTATCTTTGTCTCGGGTGACCGCTCGCTGTATACCCGAGCGGGATGCGTACCGTTCGGCGGTACGCAATTTGCCGAGCTGAACGCAAGCTCGGCTCACGCACTTGCTGCCGCAGCAGGGGAAGAATGGACGCTGCGGCCAATGCAGCCGGGCGACTTCTTCGCCGTCAACCGGCTGCTGAATGAACGCGAAGCCGGACAGGTGTACAGTCCGGGTGAGCTGGCGCTGCTGCTGGGTGCCGAGGCTTACGCGGGTGTGCTGGGCTTGTCCCAGCGCACACTCGTAGCCGTGCGGAACGGCAGCATCGAGGGGTTCGCCGCGATGGCTGTGCCCGCGGCGGATGTGCCGGCGCCGAGCCCAGCGACGGCGGTGGAATGGGCCGGCCAGCCGCAAGCGGTAGCGGCGTTGCTGGCCAAGGCGGCTCTGTGCGGCGGCGTTGGCACGCTGCAAGTGCCTGTGCCGTGGCAGGAGCGCAGCCTGCTCGCGCTTCTGCGGGACGCCGGCGCCTCCTTAAGCGCCGGCGCGAACAGCGGGACGGTCTGCATCGCAGACCGGGAAGCGCTTTTGCGGCAGACGGAAGTATGCCGCAATCGTAGCCTCGACTTGTCGTCCGTGGACGACAAGGAGCTGATCTCGCTGCTGTTTGATCCAGCGAGCCCGCTTCGCACCTCTGATTCCTCAGGGGAATCTGAGGCAATTCCTTTACCTTATATGTCAGGCCTCCATTTTATTTAAAGCACAAAAATAACCTCAGCGGGAGAAGGATCCCGCTGAGGTTATTTAGTATGCTCTATTAACAGTTATATAAATTCAAATAATTGCTTATTCTCTGGAGTACACCTGTAGCTCTTGAATAGACCAATAATTCCCGCCCGCTCCGTTCTGTACAATTTTGACATACCTCGTCTTCACTTTAGAAAAGGATATCTTAGTAAGCTCTTTCGTACCTTTTCCAGACGTGAGTTTTTTCCAGTTTTGAGCATCGTCAGAAATATAGACTACATAGTCTCTTGGATAATCAAACGGTGATAACGTGCTATCCAAATCTATTCTTTCAATTTCATGTGCTTCACCCAGATCAATCTGAAAATACTCACCGGAAACCTGATGTTTCCCCGTATCCCAGCGCGTGCGCCGATCCCCATCGATAGCCAGACTAGGAACTGATGCTGCCGTATTCACATTTGAGGATACCTTCCATTTAGTACGATCCAGAGGAACCAGTCCGGTGGCTGTAATCTGAACTTTATCGGACAGTAAATTAGAGCCGGAAACCCTTACCGCGTAGGTATATAACGTCCCTTCACGTAAATTATGATCCGTATATTCTGTAAGCTTCACATCGGTGGCCACCACCTTCATTTCCCCGCCGCTACCTTCAGCGCGAAGCAGCTCATAGCTTGCTCCTGGTGCCTCCAACCAATTTAATTTTACAGCTAAACCTTTTGTTGCTGCGGCTTTGAATCCTTTAGGTGCCGACGGCTTTACTTCAGAGGAAGGCTGCAAAATATACTGCACAGCCTCTCCTGGAGCAAGGGTCTCCGTAAAGGTTAACGTAGGAGTAGCCTTTTTACCTGTTACATAACTTCTTGCTTTTTCATACGTATCCCCGTTTCCAAAACGTTCCCCTTCATACACCCCGTTTTTCGGCATAGTCACATTTACACTCACAGTTTGTGGAGTAGATTCAAAGTTAACGAAATTAACCAGCACCTTATTTGAGGTCGCTCCGCTTCCCGCAAGAGGCTTCAATGTAGAAGTATCCACGGCCCGAACATATACCAGCTTGTCGGCTAACACATCTTTGTTGGCAATTTGATAAGTTAGCGGAGCTCCATGTGTAGCATAGGCAAGACTGAGCCTTCTCATGATGCTGACACGTGAATCCTCATTTTCTTTTGTATAATAAATCTCTGTGGTCGCCGGATCATGCTCTTCTAAATTAAACCCGTATTTGAATAAACTGAAATCCTTAAAAAAAGCAGCATGCTGCACAAACATATCCGCATAACCAATATGTGCACGCATGATCCGGTCGAATACAGCCGCTGTCCGCTCCGTTGCCCCGTATTGATAGGCATCCACATGACTGTCCGAGGTACCAAATTCAGTGGTCAGCATTTTTTTGCCGAGTCCATTGTCTGCGCCAGTGAAGGTCTTCAAATTCTCAGTAAAGCTTCCTCCATTACTAAAAATATAAGAGTCACCGTAGGAATGTCCATTGGTCAAATCCGTAACCTTCTCCAACTCCATACGTTGCTCTGGATCACGTTCCCAGCCATCCGGATCTCCACATTCCTTCCCAGTTCCCTTCTGATTACCACAGGAATCCTCACTGTAGCTCGGCCAATATGCCCAGCCCGGAGCAACAGTTTGTAAATGGGGCGCGATTTGCTTGCCCTTTTTATTCAGCCAGTCCGCAATTGCCAGGTTCACTGCCTTAGAACGATTGAATAATCCTGGCTCATTATCTACCTCATAATATTGAAAATAGGGGCTATATTGCTCAAAATAATCTGTCAGCTTTTTCTCCGCGTCAGCAGGCAACGATCCATCTGCCTTAAGCTTAATATCACCAGTATGCAAATACAAAGCAACCGCCTGCATGTTGTAATCCTGCAATACCTTGTAATATTCCATCATATCCGAGCAGGATCTCCCGACATCACTGGCACAGCTAGTACGCATCACATTCCCGCTATAAGCCATCCCTAGCCATTTGATAACATAAGGCAAGTGCGTAACTGCACCTTCATCGAAATAAAATTGTTTATTATTCACTACTGTTCCCGTCAGTGTATAGCTGCCATGGATAGGCTCAGAAATTGGAGCGTTAAGAGATTCTAAACGGAGATTATCCCAAGTCCACCAGGAATATTCGTCTTCTTTGTCACTGCAATATAAACAGCGAACCGTTTGCAGCTTCAATTCATTCGTTCCTATCTTTAATTGCTCCTTGGGAATATATAATTCATAGGTCTTTTGAAAGTTATATTCGCTTTCTGTGCCAGCAACGCCCGCAATTTGAATGATCCCCGACAATTGATGATTGGAGAACACACTCATTTGCGGCACGGATTTATAAGCATCCAGAATACCTACGCTAAATAAGACCCCATTCTCCGGGATCTTATTTAGCTGATAGGTGATTGTTAATTCCGGCTGGGTCTTTCCATTCAAGCCTGCAGGCAAGCTCTGCAGAGCCGATGATTTGAGCACCGAAGAAGTAACATTAAATTCCTTCTTGCTGCCAGAAGTGCCACTCGCAGCGAATTCAGCTGCTGAGCCATCATGTTGTCCCAGATTCCAGATCACAGTACCATCCGGTATTTCTGCTGCAGCATCAGTTCCTGCAGATAGTCTCGGTATATTGGCACCTACCTTATAATCGTTTGTCCTATTTGTTCCGAAGACAGAGACAGACAACAGAAACAAGACGGTTAATGCGGCGAATTTTAATAATAACAGTAATGGTTTGTTTGCAGATATCTTATTTTTTCTATTAGATATTCTCCTCGTTATTCCCATCCATAGGTCCTCTCTTTCTTCCGGAATGTCTTACCCTATCATTTCATTAGATTAAGGAAGGAACAATGCCCCTTGTGGAATTACCTGCTGCTTCTGGCTGGAACTCTCCCATAGCAAACGAAGATTGGCATCTCCTTCATTCTCATAATATTCAATTTGGATATCATAAAGCGTTCCGGCTGTGAGCGGGATACTTCCTTTATGAAGGGTTGCACTTTGATTTTTCCAATTGTCGATGATCAGCTTTCCGTCAATCCAGACACGGACTCCATCATCAGAGGATGCCGAAATCGTATATTTTTCACTGAATTTAGGTTTGAGTTTCCCTTTCCAGCGTACAGAAAAGTGATCTTCATTTATCTCTGAGGCAGGGGACCCACCATGCCAATTAAAATCAATCTTACGGTCATTGCGGATAAGTACCGCTTCTCCATCTAAATCAGTATTGTTATAGTATTCTCCAGTTAAACCCGTTAGGGTTACCGGAGTTACGGGTGCTATCGAAGGACCTCCTGTTGTGAGAACATAGTCCTCTCTCGATACTATAAATGAGTCTTTCATAAAGCTTTTAATTGACTGTAGCGTATTATTTTCTGTCAGTAATTTTCCCCAGGTCATCATATAGACCCATTTATTTTGTTTCTCAGTTAATACATCCGGGTTCGGCAATTGCCCACTCTCCCCGATTCCGATAGGTTTACCCTCGGCCAATGAGAGCAGATCCTCATAGTAGGACTGTTTATAATCGTTATTGTAGATATCCGCAGCCAGAACATCGAGTTTATCCCCACCGGGATAATATGCAGCATATGGATCTGACCATTCATTCGGTGCATTCGGATTCCACACCCACAGTAGATTATTTAGCTTGTGTGTGTTTACAAAACGATCATAGACAATACTCCACAGCTCTGAAAAATTGTCCTTTTTCCCCCACCAAAACCAACCACCATTCATTTCATGGTAAGGTCGCCATAAGACCGGCACTCCGGCATCACGCAGCTGACCCAAATATCCAGCAACCTCGTCTAGATCTGAAATTAGCCTCTTATACTGAGCTGTCCCAGGTGTAACATAAGCATTAAATTTCTCTTGACTGAGACTTCTGTTTACATTGGACCATTCTGGTGAGGTTCCCGGTAAGCTCTGATGGAAGGTCATGGCTACAATGCCACCCTCTTGATGCCATTCAATTGCACTGTCTATAACAGCTTGCCGCTGTTCTGCGATCGTCCCTTCGGATTGATTATTAATCGCCCCTAATTCATAACCATGTAGAACGGCATTTTGTCCCGAAGTATTCTTCAGCTTATGAACCAGTTCATCTGGACTTTCTAGATAATCATGCTGGCCGGACAAGATCCCTTTGCCACGTAGATTCACCAAATTACTCAGCAGTTGCTTGGCTTCTTCAGAAGCCGAAGGATTGCTTGGTATAGCCGGAGGTAGAGAGGAAGAAACACTCATAGCCTTCGGAAGACTTTTAACCTCTCCCCAAGGCAGCAAGGAAAAAATAATAAACACCGGTAACATAGTAAACAACAATCTGTTTTTCTTATAATATTTACGCAAATAAATCCTCCTTTCGGTAGCTGTACTGCCTCCACAGGTGTTAAAAACATACCTGTTATCGGACAATCGTCTTCTGACCTAATGAGGACTATAGCTTAGTAGCTCTGCAATAACGCAGAGCCACTAAGGATCGACCTTTAATTTTCATCAATCAGGAGACATCCGGAAGAAAAAGTGCACTTGCTGGAACTGTCTCTTTAGCTTGACTAGCACTTTCCCACATCAAGCGGACTCTCGCATCGCCTTCATTCTCGTAATACTCCACCTTGATATCATATAGCTGGCCAGCCTTCAGCGTTATAATGCCCTTACGCTCAGTACCACTTTGCTTAGTCCAACTATCAATCACGGATTCCCCATTCACCCAGACACGGATACCATCATCTGAGGTAGTGTAAAATGTATATTGCTCATTATATAATGACTTAATTTTACCGCTCCAACGTATGGAGAACCGATCAATCCCGAGGGCGGCATCCGGCGAGCCTTGCCGCCAATTGAAATCGATTATTGCATCAGTTCTGTTAAGAGCTGCTGCTCCCGACAATTGCATGTTGTTGTAATACTCTCCTGCAAGCCCCTTCGCGAGAGGAATTGCTGCCTCCCCCTCTTCTTCAGAAGGTGCCGGCGCTGGTGCGGCGCTAGGTGTCGGTGACAGACCAGTATTTAATTTATCTCTGGTCAGGGTATAGTTGCTATTCATAAATGTTTTGATTGTGTCTGCACTGTTATTCTCGTAAAGCATTTTTCCCCAGCTCATCATATACGTCCATTTACTTTGCGATTGCTGAAGCTTCTCCAGATTAGGCATTTCACCATTTTCCCCGATCGCAATCGGTTTGCCTGCGGCTAGACTCAATAAGCTGTCATAGTATTTTTGCTGGTAATCATTTTCGTATATATCTGCTGCCAGAATATCTACTTTATCAGCACCTGGATAAGTTAGCGCATAAGGATCTGACCAAACATTGGGAGCATTCGGACTCCACACCCATAACAAATTATTTAATTTATGAACGTTAACAAAACGGTCATACATAATATTCCATAGTTTAGAAAAGTTATTTTTCTTCCCCCACCAGAACCAGTTCCCGTTCATTTCATGATAGGGTCTCCAAAGCACCGGAACATTGGCATCGCGCAAGCTTTTTAAAGAGACGGCCACCTTATCAAGCTCAGCGATCAGATTGTTATATTGCTTGGTACCCGGTGTAACGTAACTATCGAACTCACTCTGGCTAAGTGTTTTTTTCACATTATCCCAGTCATAAGAGGTGCCCGGCAGGTTAGCATGAAAAGTCATAGCTACGATCCCGCCCGCTTTATTCCAGTTGATGGCGCTGTTCACCACATTTTGACGTTGCCAAGCCATCGTTGCTTCGGACTGACCACTGATCGCACCCATTTCATAACCGTGAAGAGCCGCATATTGTCCGCTGGTTCCCTTCAGCATATTGTTAATTTCATCTGGACTTTCTAAATAGTCATGTTGACCGGCAATAATACCTTTTCCTGAGATCGAGTAAAAATAGTTAAGCAGCTTTACGGCTTCAGGTGAGGCACCTGGGGTAACTGGCGTTCCAGAATTTGAAGCAGCTATGACAACAGACGGCGAAATTCCAACAGCAAGCGGAAATGCAGTCAGAAACAGGACGAGTGACAGAAATGCACCAAACAATCGATACGTACGGTAAGCTTTCAAAATAATCTCCCTTTCGGTAGCCAGGCTGCCACTCTTTCGAAGGCCCTATAGCTTTGCGTCCCTACCTTTCGATAGGTTTGCCTTTTCAATTTAAGAGAAATAATCTCTCTTACCGTAAGTATCGACGACAATTAATGATATATTTAGTGTTTTTATGACTTTTTTTGATAATTGAGTCAATTTACCTGTTTCAAGAAATTTTGAATTGGTTAAATAGATAGGTTAGACCTATGAAATGAATTGTTGTAGTTCTATATCATTCCAGTCTAAAGTAATACGTATGTTATCTTCTTCTACTAATTCAGACCCCGTCTGTACCTCTATAAACTCAACATCCGTCAAAGCAAGGATCGCGTGCTTCGTTCCTTCCGGTATACGTACCACGTCCCCAGCCTTCACATTATGTTTTTTC
Source organism: Paenibacillus sp. FSL H7-0943 (assembly GCF_037963265.1). Taxonomy (NCBI): domain Bacteria; kingdom Bacillati; phylum Bacillota; class Bacilli; order Caryophanales; family Paenibacillaceae; genus Paenibacillus; species Paenibacillus sp. FSL H7-0943. The sequence goes on along the minus strand of NZ_CP150148.1, from coordinate 1,149,401 downwards.
TCATTCAGCACAATACTTGCTTCGCCGCTGACGATTGTCCAAATTTCACTACGCTTGCGATGTAATTGATAGCTGATATTATTCCCCTCGGATATAAAAATCCGTTTGGTCAGCACTTCATTGCCTTCATCATATTTCACATAATCAATAACTTTGTAATGACCCCAACGGCGTTCCTCGTACATCGGTCTTTGTTCAAAGGTCTTCAGCACTTCTTTAATCCGTGGGCTCTCAGCTTTATGGGTAACTAGAATCCCATCCGGGCTAGCCGCAATGATCAGATCCTTCGCACCAATTACCGTAATCGGAATGTCCAGCTCATTAATCAAGCAAGTCCCCTCAGAATCCGCCGTCACAAAACCTTTTCCTACATGCTTGCTGCTCATTTCCTCTGTCAGCGTATTCCACGTTCCAAGATCCTTCCAGAATCCATCATACGGCTGCACCACAATATGTTCTTCTTTCTCCACCACTTCATAATCAAAGCTGATGGAAGACAATAGCTTATACTGCTTCTGCAATTCTTCATATCCTAAAGGCAACCCTTTACGCTGCAAAATATCTAACAAGTACCCTAAGCGGAAGGCAAACACGCCGCAATTCCACAAGGCATTTTGCTCGATGAGCTGTTCTGCTTGTATGCGGTCTGGTTTCTCTTGAAAGTGACTCACCTTCATAAAACCATTTTCCCCCGCCTCTTCGGTAGTAGGAATAATATATCCGTATTTCTCTGAGGCATGTTCAGGAACAACACCCATTAGAGCCAGATTTGCTCCACTTTCCAGCATGGTCTCCTCAAGCATAGCTATGGTATCGAAAAAGGATGCTTCTACATAAGGGTCAACAGGCAATATTGCTACCGTCTCCGCTGGAGAAACACCTGCCACTGAATAAAGATAGGTAGCTGTTAAGGCGATAGCCGGAAAAGTATCCCGACGCTCCGGTTCAACGATAATCGGCACATGACTTCCCAGCTGGCTTTGTATCATTTCTACTTGGCCACGGCCGGTGGCCAGATAAGATGATTCTGCCATCCCTGCTTCCTCCAGCTGTCTCCAGACACGTTGTACCATGGATTCTGGTTCACCTTGAGGGCTTTCAAGTACCTTTAGAAATTGCTTTGAACGTGAGTCGTTGGACAACGGCCATAACCGTTTACCTGAACCGCCTGATAGAAGTACCATTTTCATAGAATGAACCCTCCTTGAATTATGGAAATCGAGCATATTTGAATTGTTATCAAAACGTCAGCTTCCACTTAGCCTTATTTCGAGCGGATGCACTAAAAAAATTTGTTAGGTAGAAACCACTCCAAGGGATTTTGGACTTCCGATCGCTGTTATCCTCAGATTTCCTGATTGAACCGCTTCTCGCGGTAGAAATCCGAGGATAGCATATGCTTTCGAAGCTAGCTTTCCTACGGAAATCTTTCGGGCGAACACTCCGTTTCTACAGTTCCAAATTCCCTTTCCGTTCTTCACCTAACCAACTTTTTCTTAATACTTGATCCGTGCGTACCGGGCTGTACCAGCCGGAAGCAAGCACGTTTTTCTAAAGATTTGCTTCTGCTCTGGGGGAGGCAGCTGCAACTGCAACAACTGTAAGAACAACTGCAACTACAAGAGCAAGACTAGTTGCCACCACAGAGACAATGACAACTACAACTACAAATGCTACTGCTACTGCGGTATATAATCAGAGTACCTAACTTTATAAATTGCTTAGAAACTTAAGATAAGGGAACGGAGTGACGGAGGGGAATTTTGGAACTGTAAGAGCGTTAGCGTCCGCCTTTGTCTGCGGATTTCTACCGCTATCAGCGGTTAAAATCAGGAAATCTGCAGACAACAGCGGCTGGAAGTCCAAACATTCTCTGGAGTCACGGCTCATCCCTAAATAGAAAAAACACAAGTTCAATCAATATAACTTAGATTAAACCGCTCCAGCCACACTAGCAGAATAACCGCTCAATCCACCCATCTGCGGGCGACCGACAGAATGATAAACGAGGCCGGTACCCTCGATTTGCTCCTTGGAATACACGTTGCGTCCATCAATCAGCACCCCATTGCGCATGCTTTTCGCCAGCTGATGCAGATCAATGTCCTTCAGTAGGCTCCAATCGGTCAAGAGGCATACGGCATCGCTGCCCTCAGCCGCTTCCTCAGGCAGATTGCACCAGCGAAGCTGCGGATGATCATATTGCTGCCTGAAATTTGTAGCTGCGATTGGATCATATAGTTTGACTGTTGCCCCTTCAGCCACCAGTGCCTCAACAATCTCTCTGGCAGGAGCTTCGCGGACATCATCAGTATTAGGCTTAAAGGCAAGCCCCCATATCCCAATCGTCGAACCGCGCAGGCTGCCAAGTGATTCATGCAGCTTGGAGATGATCATAAACCGTTGTCCCTTGTTCACTTCGACTACAGATTTCAATAATTTGAATTCGTAATCGACGTTGCCCGCAATTTGAATGAGCGCATTAGTGTCTTTCGGGAAACAGGAGCCTCCATAACCGATACCAGCCTGCAGGAAGGATGACCCGATTCTTTGGTCCATACCCATTCCTTGTGCTACCTCGGTTACATCAGCTCCCACTTTTTCACAAATATTGGCGATCTCATTAATAAAGGAAATCTTCGTGGCCAAAAATGCATTCGAAGCATATTTGATCATTTCAGCACTGCGTATATCTGTTACAAATACATTTTCTGTGAAACCCTTATGAAGCTCGCGCATTGTTGGTTCCAGCTCTGGATTATCAAGGCCAATGATAATTCTATCAGGATGGAGGGTATCGCGAATCGCTGACCCTTCACGTAAAAACTCAGGTGCAGACACGATATCAAAAGAATGTTGGGTATACTTAGAGATCATTTGAGAGATTTTTTCATTTGTTCCTACTGGAACTGTAGATTTAGTCATTATAATTTTGTGCCCTTCCATCGCTTTGGCGATTTCAGCGGCTGCACCCTCAATGTAGGTTAAGTCTGCTTCACCGTTAGGCAATGATGGCGTACCTACAGCAAGAATGATAATATCTGAACGGCGCACCGACGCTTGAAGATCTGCAGAAAAAGATAACCGTTCCTCACGAAGATTCAGTTCAATCAGTTCCTCGATTCCCGGCTCATAGATGGGCGATTCCATCTGTTTCAGCTTCTTAATCTTTTCCTCGTCCTTATCCACACAGATGACATGATGTCCGCCCAGTGCAAAGCACACGCCAGATACAAGACCCACATACCCAGTACCGATTACTGTCAGCTTCATATAATCATCCTCCTTTTAGAAAATTGACGTACGCCTGCTCAACATACTGCTTGAACTTAACCATAAACGCCTGCTCATCGAATTTACGTGCATGCTCCATAATTTGATCGATATCCCAAGCGTAGGACTCTACTTCATAAATAGCCTTAAGTAGATCCTCCACTTCTTGATGCTGAAAGAACACACCATTTACATAAGGAATAATAGTATCTAGTGCCCCACCTGCTTGATAAGCAATTACCGGTCTTCCTGCAGCGTTCGCTTCCAGCGGTGTAATTCCAAAGTCCTCTTCTCCTGGAAAAATAAATGCTCTACACTGTGCCATCATTCCAGTTACTTGTTCATCTTCTAGCCGGCCCAGAAACGATACATTATCCTTAGCCATGCCTTCGAGACGCTTGCGATCCGGTCCATCCCCTACGATATAAAGCTTAAGACCGTTACGATTGAAAGCCTCTACTGCCAGATCAATCCGCTTGTAGGAAACAAGCCGGGAGACAATTAAATAGTAGTCACCAATGGTAGAAGAGCTTGTAAACCGGGCTGTATTAATCGGTGGAAATATGACATCTGCATCCCGGTGATAATAATTCTGAATTCTCGTCTTCACTACTGAAGAATTGGCTACGAACTGATTCACATTTTTGGAAGTCCGTTGGTCCCACGTTTTGAGCTGCTGCATGTATACCTTAAGCATTTTTTTGAACAGCCCGGAATTCGACTGACGTTCCATGTAGGTGTCATAATCCCATGCGAAGCGCATAGGCGTATGGCAGTAACAAAGATGAAACGTATGTTTAGGAACTTGAATACTTTTCATAAAAGCACTGCTGGAACTCAGGACGATATCGAAACCGCGAAAGTCCAAATCACGGATGGCCATTGGATAAAGTGGCAGCACCCCTTTAAAATTGGTCTTTACCCCCGGAATCTTTTGCAGCCAGGAGGCACGGATATCCGCATCTTTGAGATTGTCAGTAAGGCGGCTTCCGTTAAAAACCGTTGTGTAGATTGGAGCCTCGGGATACATGTGATGAAAGACTTCCACCACTCTTTCCGCGCCGCCCATTTGGATTAAGTAATCGTGCGCTATCGCAATTTTCATGTGAATCATCCTCAAAGTTTTATGGAGCATCATCTTCAGAATTACCGCGTCATCTCATCTGTCAGGTGCCCGCCAACAAACCTTTATAGTAGTCAACGATGTCCTTGACCGTATTCTCGATAACAAAATGCTCTTTCACTCGTTTCATCCCATTGTCCGCCATCCGCCGTCTTTCCTCTGGGTGATCCAGCATCCATTTAATGGAGTCTGCCAGTATCGCCGCGTCACCAGGCTCTATCAGTAGCCCTGTCTCACCTTGAACTACAATTTCTACCGGCCCGCCTTCATTGGAGGCGATCACCGGCAATCCCGCTGCCATTCCTTCAACGATAACTTGGCCAAAAGGCTCAGGAGTTACCGAAGTGTGAATCAGTAAATCAGCAGTATTCATAAGGCCTTGAATATCATCCACATGCCCTAGCATGCTTACATTAGTAAGCTCGTCGTTTTTTATCTTTTGCAGCAATTCCTGCTTATAAGCCTCTTCTCCAAACAGAGCGTCTCCGGCCAGCCAGAATTTCACACGAGGTTCATTCTTAAAGCTTTTTGCGGCTTCCAGCACAATATGCTGACCTTTCCAATGCGCCAATCGACCAACTAGCAGTACGTTAAAATCCTTCTGGTCCCGCATACCGATCCCATTACCAATCGCTTTAGCGAAAGCGGAGTATACGACCAGCGTTTTTTTGGAACGCGGCAGCTCCAAAGCATTCAGCGTAGAATGTGAATTTGCGATGACTCCATTGGGGAGCAGACGCGACAGCAAACGAATTCCTTTGGCAACGATTGGCTTTAAATAAGGAGCTCCAATATGATCCCGGATGTGCCAGATCAATGGAACGCCCGCTATTTTTGCAGCGATGGCTCCGTATAATGCAGATTTCAGGGAATTGGTGTGCACGCAATCTACCTTCTCCGCTTTTAAAAGCGGCGCAAGCTTGCGGCCATAAGCCAACAGCTTGAAGGCTGCAGCAGGTGCTCCCAAGTTGACTGCATTTCTACCACGACTTCTGATGCTCTCATCCAGCGGAATAATACGGACATCCATTCCTTTTTCACGTAGCCGTTCTGCCAGGGCACCATCCTCAGCCAGGATTACCAGGGGATCGATCTGTTCTCCAATATGGGTAAGGATGTTAAACAGGGCAACTTCTCCACCACTCCATTTAGCAGTGTGATCTATATAAGCCACTCTAAGCATTACGTGGTCACCTCCTCTCCTAAAGCTTGTAGGAACACGGATTCTACTTGATCCGTAACATGCTCCCAGGTATATCTCTCCAGTACATGCTCCCTACATTCATCCCGGCTCGGAAGCAGTTTTCGATTGCTAAGCATATGGATCATGCCTTCAGCCATGTGGTCGCTACTTGAACTCTTAAATAGCAACTCCGGCCGGAAGCCTTGCAAAATTTCCTTATTGCCGCCAATCGGTGTAGCCATCACTGGCAATCCTGAAGATAAGGCTTCAACGGTAATCAAACCAAAGCCCTCCAATGCCTGTGAGGGAACCACGAACATGTCCGCTGCCTGATAATAAGAGGCCAGTTCATGATCAGGAATGTAGCCTAGCAGTCTTACCTTGTTGCTTAAGCCATAGTCGGCGATTTTTTCTTCCAGTTCCCCCCGCAACGGCCCTTTACCACCAATCAGCAGAATTGCATTTGGGAATCGCTCCGCAACTTGCTTCCAGGCTTCAAGCAGCTGGAGTAGTCCCATCCGATTGACCAAACGCCGGACAGTCAGCACGGTTGTTGCTCCCTCAGGTAAATTCAAGGTCCGGCGAATCGCCAATCGATTCGTAGCGGGAATAAAACGTTCCACATTAGCTGCGCCTGGAATCACAATAATTTTGTGTAGTGGCACTCCGTGCAGCTTATGGAGAATATCGCGGAACGTCTCACTAAGCACGATGAACTTATCCGCAAGCTTATAGGCTCTATGTTCAATGGATTTGGCGATGGTTGTTTTGACCCGGTGCTTAATGCCTTGGCCTTCGATTTTCATTTCTTCATTCCATGGGCCATGAAAAGTCATCACTACAGGAATCCCACGTTTCTTTGCTTCCAAGGCTGGACCAATACCATAAGGAGCAAAGTGAGTGTATAAAATATCTATACGGCCACTGCCCTCTCCCATCAGATCGGCCGCCTTACGCTGGAAAGCATCCTTACGTTTCCAGATCCCATCTTTTGGATCTCCGGCATTGTGAATAATCAATTCCTCAAGGGTAGCAGGCGTCTCTTGACTGCAAATCAGCGCATGCACCCGATTACGTGAGGAGAGTTGCTCGCAAACGGATTTGAAATACGTGTTAAGCCCACCCGGCTGTAGCGACGGCCAGCTAAGGCCTGTCGTCATAATGTTCAATCCGTCACTGTACGGCATAGCTTCTCTCTCCTTTATTCTCCTTCTCGGTCTGACTCGTCTTCGCATTGTGCTGAGTCAGCTTTCCCGATCTAATTAATTCGTAATGCTTGAAGCCGACCATGAATTCATACATGACCCAGAATACGGATACTCCGAAACCTGACATTCCCTTCTTGAACAACCCGTGTAAGAAATACTTTTGCAGGAAACGGGCTGGTGGTCTTAACAGCAGATGACTGACCCGAAATCGTTTGCCCTTGGCATACGCACTTTCAGCTTCCAAGTCAGTGTACTTATTGAAACGTGCCACATGATCGTTAATACTGCGGTAACCATAATGCCAGAGGGTTCCTGTCAAACGTATGGTTCGCTCTTCAGAGACCTCGGGCATCTCGTGCACCAAGCTATTTCGAATGCCATACGCTTTGCGGTTGTAAAGGCGCACTAGATATTCGCCACGATCCAGCCATCTGCCCATAAAATCGCCAATCCGGTAGATAGAATAGGCAACCGATTGATCCATAAGCCCCGGTTTCAGTTCAAGAATACTCGCGGCCAACTCGTCGCTGACCACTTCGTCAGTATCAATAAGGAAGACCCAATCATGAACCGCGCGTTCTACTCCGAACTCCCTCTGTTTCGCATATCCGGGCCAAGGGTTGACGTATACACGACAATTCAAGCTTTCAGAAAGCTGTACTGTCCCGTCTTTGCTGCCTCCGTCAATCACAACCACCTCGTCGGCGAATAACCTGCAGGATTGTATGGCCTTAGATATTCGAACTTCGTCATCCTGAGCGATGATGACAGCCGATATTGGATAATTGCCTTGGCCGCCTACCACGCTTTTTACTGAATCCATGAAGGTTTCCTCCTTTATCTTTCGCATTATCCATTCATATCCATAGGTTTCTTGCGAATGTAAGAATTCATCGTCGTCTTCATCCACTGAATGTCCTCCCGGGTAATGAGCAACCGCGGAAGTTTAACTTTTAAGGTGTACTTTATATTGAGAACAATGAAGAAAAATCGCAGGATTGCTGATGACAACATCGCTATCCCTGCTCCGAGTAAGCCAAATTTAGGGATGAGCAGGAACAACATTGGGATAACCAAAAGTAAGCCGAAACCTTGAAGCATCGAAACCACTTTTGGCTTGCCTAACGCCATAAATACCTGCGCCAGAATGATCGTCCCTCCGCTAATGGTCACTTCAAGGAGCAATAAGCGAAACACGGTTAATGCCGCATTGAAGTCTTTGCCGTACATCAACGGAATTACTAAAGGGGCTAAGAGCATCAGGAATACCCCGCCAAGCATGGTGAAGGTCGTACTTATTCGGAAGGCTTTGAATGTTAACTCAACTGCCTGTTCTTTGGACAGCTCAGAAGCCTTAGGAAACAACACGATCGTAATTGAGCTTGAGAAAAAATTAACCATTCGTGATAGACTCACAGCCACTACATACAGCCCCAAATCAGCAGGTCTTAACAAACCGGCAATAACGATCTGATCGATATAGGTAGAGAAATTGCCAAGCAAGTCATTGCCGTAGGAACCAAGTCCGTAAGTAAACAATCTTTTTAAATTCTGATAGGCCCCTCTCATCTTCACCTTATAGGTACGAAGCAAGGAAATCGTCATTCCGATAAACAGCGGCGCTCCCGGAAGAAGATAGGCAACTGCAGTTGTAAATGGATTCATCTGATCCAGCGCGATCAATATCCCGATCATCGTCAGTGTAAGCAACGGCACTAGATAGCGAATCCAATTAAACCTCTTGTATTCACCTCTGAATTGAAAAGCTGCATTGTTAATTTGAGAGATCACTATAATCGGACACAGAATCATAGACCACTGAGCAAAGGTCACGACCTCCGGACTGAAGGATTTCAGCCAATAAGGCAAGACCACGATACCTATAATCATCGCTATGACTCCAAAAATGGTACCGAGCAGCAATGCCATACGATAAAGCACTCCGGCATCCTCCGGATTTTTCTTAGCGTTATAGATGAGAGCTGAAGGAATGCCAAAGCTCATGCTAAACGCCAGAAACTGTGACCAGTTAATCATTGCCGTCTGTTCCCCACGACCTGTCGGTCCAAGATAACGTGCGGTCAGTACACCAGTTAACATGTTAATCAATAGGATCATGACACTGACAAACATAGTTTTTACGGCTGCCGAGCTGTTGTCCTTGCTCTTGGCGAACAATCTAAAAGATGACCAGATCGTTCTAGCGGGGAGAGATTTTGCATTCAACTGCTGCATACGGTGTTCCCTTCCTTCTACTTTGAGTAATCTCCCTTGCGCTGAGGCCAAGACCGATCAGCATCCAGATTAAGTATCCCTTGAGTCCGGGAAACCCATTATCTGAAACTAGACTGACAATCGCACCGGTCCAAGTAGCTAACGCAAGTCGGGCGTAGGGCTGCAATTGGTCCCTGCTGATTACTCTAGCGAATATCTGTTTGACAACTGCGCCTAAAGCTCCGAAGAAGAAAACAGCACCCAGAACACCAAAGGTAAGCAGTAAAGCGATAACTCCGTTATCCATAATTCCGTACTCTCCAAGCTCGCCGTCATTACCAAGCTTAGTCCCTTGGCCTACACTACCAATTCCCTGACCTACTGGATTGGCGGCAACCATCGGCAGCATGTTTTGCCATAAGCTTAGCCGTTCATTATAAGAGTGATCTTCTTGAACAGAAGAAAGTGTCTCTACCCGAGCAACCAGTCCTTCGGCACCAGGCAATTTCGGCACAACCCAGAACAACGCAGCAGCTACAAAAACTAATTGGATCAAGGTTTTCCACTTTCCCTTAGAAGGAGAGGTTCCAATATACATGAGCAGCATCACCAGGAGTATCAGCCATGCCGCACGTACCAAAGTAGTCAGCAGGCAGATTACAACTAGCAGAACGCCGATCCAGCGCAATGTTCCCCGCCATTTTTTCTCCAGTATCATCGGAACTAAAGCAAACGCTAAGAAGGTTGCAGCCGGTCCGGGCGAATTCAGCGTAGAGAATACTCGGATTTCCAATGGATATGGATTTCCGATGGACATCATATCCGCATGTTTCATCCAGAACACATCCCAAGGTGGCACCGTCAAATACTGAACAATCCCGTAAATGGCAACTAGGACTGCAATATTGGCAAAAGCGGCAAGCAGTCGATCGATATCCTTCGGCTTGAACTTCGTGACGGCAAAGTACGGCAATAACAGCAGTGGCACTATATAATTCGCTAAGTCATAAACTGAGCCCATGCCATTCTTAGCCAAACCGATTAAAGCACCATAACCCAGCGCAACTGCGAACATTAACATGATCCGCGTGGAGGCTTTTTGAATATTATGAATCTCCTTCAGCAGCGGAATGATCAAGGTTACACCGGTTAACAAGGGAGCTAAGCTCAGCAAGGATACAGAGTGATACACTCCTTCTGACCAGTCAGCAATGCGGCGCAGCTCTGGAGCTACGGCCCAGATTAGCAAGGTATAAGCAACCAGCATTTTCGGTCTAAGTATGGCTAACAAGAAAGCTGGGAATAGGATGGCTGAGAGAATGGCTCCCTGCAGACTGTTCGATGAACTCAGCATCGCACTGGAGAAGCCGATGATCAGCGGAAGAGAGACACCTACAGCAGCAGTCCCCCCTATTAATCCAACTGTCTTGATGAACCTAAGTGATGGGGGCGTAAATACACTCATTCCAAGCCTCCTTCCTTCACCTTATCCCGCTTACGCAGTTCCTTAAGTAATAAAAGTAGAAATTGTGCATCGTCCACAAGATATCTTTTCCAGAGCCGGCCCGGCTCCTGGCTAAGCCGCCAGAACCATTCGAACCCTGTTTTTTGCATGAAGCTAGGCGCTCGTTTCACTGAGCCTGACAGAAAATCAAAGGTCGCTCCCACTCCGATCGATATCGGAGCTTGATAAGAGGTATAGTGGCGGTAAATCCACTTTTCCTGCTTAGGTGCTCCTACACCAACAAACACGATATCTGGCTGGCACTCTGTCAGCATTTCTATAATGCGTTCATTCTCCTCCTCATTGTGCTCGAATCCATAGGATGGAGAATAACAGCCAACCACATTTATTCCGGGATGTGCTGTTTTCAAATTCATCGCTGCCCGTTCCGCCACGCCTTCAGCTGAGCCTAAGAAGAACAGCCGGTACTTCCTTTGCTCAAAGGCGTTGCCCAATCGATTAAATAGATCCGCGCCGGATACCTTCTGCTTAAGCGGCTTGCCTAGCATTTTGGATGCCCAGATCAGTGGCATTCCGTCAGCAACAACTGCGCCTGCCTTCGAATATACCGTTTGAAATTCTTTATCCTTACGAAGCTTGATCACATGATCTACATTGCAAGTGAGGATATAAGACTGATTCCTCTCCTGAATGGTTTTATCAATGTAATCAAGCAAATCCATGAAATCATAGTTATCAAAATTGACATCGAACATATTCACTTGACTCATCGTATCACTTCTTTTTGTGGGGAATCGGTTGGCTGTGAAGATCGATACAGGCAGTTCAGGTACCAACAGAACGGAATAATAAATTGGACCGTCGACAGCGTGTTATCGGAGAATGAGTAGATTAAAAACGCTGCAATAAATAACAGATAATAAGGTTTGATCGGCGGAGCCAATGCTCTGTACACCAGAATAAATACAGCCAATAAAGAGAACATCAACAGAATAGCGCCAATATATCCCCCATCGAAGTAAAAGCGGATATACTCGTTGTGCGGAACTACAAAACCCTTATACAATGTTCCATCATTTGCTACCGTCACTGCTCCAAGCCCTCTACCAGACCAAGGAGAGTCCGCAGCCTTGTTTAAGAAATACTCCCATGCCTCTGACCTTCCTGATAAATCAACAGCCGTATCTGTCTGTCTCTCAAAGGAACGTTTCTCAAAATTATCGAGCTGCCAGAAAACGGCGACCATAATCAGGAAAAATGCACCCATCAACGGAATTAGCAGATAGGTTCTGCCCTTCAAATATTGGCGGAGAATATCATAGAAGTAATAGAGAACGGTAAGTCCAAGTGCCAATATAGGCCCTCTTGTTCCTGTTCCAATCAAGATAAAGAAATTTAGAACTAACATGATATAGAAAAAGCGTGCTTGCTGCGGATTCCGCTTCACCTCTATAAATGGAATCGCTACTCCCATAAAGGCCAGCATCGCTAGATGCGCAGGAATATTAGCCCCCTGAATCCGTACAGCGCCTGTATACTCGATGTTGAGAAAATTATGAACATGCGCAAGCTGCAGCAACAAACCAACCACTACACTAACAAGGGGAAGCATACAGATAATTTTGATTTGCAGCTCGGCTACATTCTTTTTCCAGTTGATTAATAAAAATACAAATGGAATGGATAGACCGATAAAAGCTTTAACTGCAATGGATGAGGTCATTTCCGGCAGCCAGATCGAAGACCCAAAGGTAATCACCAGCAGCGCTACCATTGCCCACAAGGGGTGACTCAGACGAAACCGCAAGCCATTGACCAGAATACAAGGAACAAGCAGCATCACGATAACCATTTTATAAAGGGACAGTATCTCCATTCCGAACATGCTGCCATCATATAAAAAGTTAATCGATATTGCAGTCGTGATTAGAACGAAATAACTGATCAGTTCAGGCCGTGAAATCGAGATTCCCAGCAAAATTATCAGAAGCACGGCAGCTATCGCAATCATCGGCTGGTAGATGACCGCCGTTCCAAAGAACAGGGCCGACATGAGATAGAGCATCCCGTATGGCAAAACATTTAATTTGGAGCCCCACTCAAAATTTGTCATGTTAATCCCTCACCCCGCTGCGGAATGCCTCTCCCGATTGAGAATCATATGAAGCGTTCCACGAATACTCTCCAGCCTGCATTTGTTCAAAAGCCTTCTTCCTTTACTTCTTGAGAGGATAGAATCAGCCAGGATATACACGAGCTTAGCGGCTGTCTTTCCCACTAGAAGCAGCTTGCCTTTTAGTCCTTCGCTTTTCATAGCGTTAGAGATACCTTGGCTATAATAGCGCCTCATAATCCAGTCTTCCGTCAAACGGGCCGCCGGAACGAAATGGTCAACCGCCATTTCCGGATGGTAGAGGATGGAATGCCCTTCTTTTTGAATCTGTCCGAATAACCAGGTCTCTTCACCAGAGAGCAGAGAATCACCCTTTCTTCCGAGATCTAGGGGAAAAAGACTGATGTCGAATACGAGCTTCCGCATCGCCATATTGGCCCCACAAGGATGAAGTTGCTTGGGATATTCCTTAATCCGGCTACCTAAATCAACAATCGTGTACGGAAGCTCAAAGGGTTTAATCAACCAGTCCGGACGTTTACTTTCAAATATCGGAGCGATTTTGCCTCCCATAGCCATGACCTCCGGTTTACTCTCGAAAGTACTGACAATCGTTGTTATCCAACGCTGGCAAGGTATGGCATCATCATCGAGAAAGGCAATCAGCGGCGATTTGGAAGCCAGAATTCCTGTATTTCTAGCCGCTGAAAGCCCCTGCATCGGCTCCATCATGTAGCGGATATCCACATCAGCTCCATGCTTTCCTATAAACTTTTTGACGCAAGCTTCAGTATCATCCTTGGAACAATTATCCACAACAATGATCTCCGCCTGCTCTAAGTGATCCAGCTTTAAAAGTGACTGAAGCGTCTTGATCAATAAAGGTGCTCTGTTGTAGGTACAGATGATAATGGAAAGCTTAGGAACGTCTCCGTATTCACGCATCGGCATTCACCTAATTTCCACATTATTAATAAGCATCTTTTGAACCGAGTAACATCAGTCCGGTTTTAGCAATGATTTTTAGATCCAGCATGGTGCTCCGAATATGGATGTAGGTTAAGTCCAGCTGTACCATTTCGTCGAAGCCGACACTGTTTCGGGCATTTACTTGCCAATATCCGGTACAACCTGGAGTAACCGTCAAACGCTGTTTGTCATAATCCGTATACTGAGCCACCTCTTCTGGCAGCGGAGGACGAGGACCGACCAGACTCATTTGACCTATCAGCACATTCCACAGCTGAGGTAGCTCATCGATGCTCGTCTTGCGCAGGAATCTCCCTATTTGTGTGATCCGCGGATCGTTCTTAATCTTGAACATGGCACCGCTCACTTCGTTATAGGCCATCAAGTTTTCTTTTAACTCCTCAGCGTTACTGACCATGGATCTGAACTTATACATCGGGAATTGCTTTTCATTCTTCCCAACCCGGTTTTGCCGAAAGAACACCTTTCCTTTCGGATCCTCCAGCTTGATCAGAATCGCCACGACAACAAATAATGGCATTAACACGAGAAGACCAAGAGCGGAAAAAAAGATATCGATCATCCGTTTCATTATCAAATAGGACTCTGCTTCTTTCCTTCTCTCATCGGTATGCAGCATGTAAAGTTTCGGCAGGACCGCCTCGTAGTCTTCCGGCAGTTTTTGCATGCTCATCCTCCTCATCTAAAATTTTGCGAACTCAACTTAACTACTCAAGCTGGTTTGTCCCATTTTATTCAGCCATTCCGCCATTGCATCCATCACCGGATAGCGCAAATCTTCGCTTTGCAGTGCAAATTCAAGTGTTGTCAAAATATATCCAAGCCGCTCGCCGACATCATATCTTGTTCCGTCAAAATTATAGGCATATACCCGTTCGCTCTGATTCAACTTCTGAATGGCATCTGTCAATTGGATCTCTCCGCCAGCGCCTTCTTCCATCAAATCAAGATACTTAAAGATCTTCGGCGTAAACACATACCGGCCCATGATCGCAAGATTGGAAGGTGCCGTACCTAGTGGCGGCTTCTCTACAAAATTGTTAACCCGATACAATTTACCGTCCTGTAAATCCGGTTCAATAATACCGTAACGATTCGTGAATTCATCAGGAATCTCTTGAACTCCGATAACCGAGTTTTGTGTTTCTTCATATTGATCGATCAGCTGCTTAAGGCAAGGTACGGCTCCTGTGACGATATCATCGCCTAACATGACACCGAATGGCTCATCTCCGATAAACCGTCTTGCACACCATACGGCATGCCCCAGACCCTTCGGTTCTTTCTGGCGGATATAGTGAATTTCTACCTTAGCTGAACGTTGAACCTCTTTAAGCAGATCCAGCTTTCCATCTTCCAGAAGCCTAGACTCGAGCTCAAACGCATTGTCAAAATGATCCTCAATGGCTCTTTTACCTTTACCAGTAACAATGATGATATCTTCAATACCGGAAGCAATAGCCTCCTCAACAATGTATTGAATGGTTGGTTTATTGATAATCGGAAGCATTTCTTTAGGCATGGCTTTCGTTGCAGGAAGAAAGCGCGTACCTAGTCCTGCCGCGGGTATGATTACTTTTTTTACCTTTTTCATCGCACTTTACCTCCTAAAAGTTTTGTGAGCATTAGCTTCAATGATTTGACTTCGTACAAAACTCACTTCGAAAGCATAAACTTAAGTTTTGTGAGCATTAGCTTCAATGATTTGACTTCGAGCAAAACTTACTTCGAAAGCATAAACATTTACTTCGCCTGGTTCATGGCAATTCCGATTAGATTAGAGCCGGTCTGTTCAAGCAGCGTCTTCGCTTTGCGAATCGATTCCCGTTTGGACTTTCCGTATCTGGCCACCAGAATCACGCCGTCCGCTTGAGGTGCCAATATACGAGCATCACTGAAATCGACTGCCGAAGGAGAATCCAGCAGGATCAGATCGTAGTTTTCTTTTAGTTCCTCAAGCAAAGCGGTCATTTTGGGGTTCCCCAGCAAATCCGGCGGACTAACATGAGTTTTTCCTGCCGGGATGACTGAAAGATTGGCTAAGTTTCCGAGGACTGCGATGTTATCTGCTTCCTCTTGCCCACTTAAATAAGCCGCAAGCCCGTCACTCCCCTCTACTTCAAACACGGTATGAAGACCGGGATGTCTCAGATTGCAGTCAACCACCGCTACCTTCTTGCCGTCCTGGACGAAAGAAACCGCGAGATTCGACAAGATTGTCGTCTTGCCTGCCCCAGCTTCTGCTGATGTAAAGAGCAGCACTTTTCCTCCGCCGCCCTGCGCTAGTTCAAGCTGACGTATATATGTGCGCAGTGATCGGAACGATTCGGAGATATGCGAGGATGGATTAACGTCTGTAACCAGACTCTTATTTAGCCGCAACATAAGCACCCTCCTTCACTCTGGTGTCGCCTGCCGCCTTACCCAAATCACGTTTACGAATGGTTGCGATCGAAGCAATTACCGGTAGACCAAGGTCATATTCCGCTTCCTTTTCAGACCTTAATGTGCCGTTAAGTGTTTCCATCAGCAAAATAATTCCTAAGGCAGCCATAAGGGATACAACAAAGCTAATGATGAGATTCATCGCAAACCCGCCGTTCGAGGGCCCTGGAACATCAGTCGGATCGGCCGGTGTCAGCAAGGTAACATTGTCTACCCTCATCAGCGACGGCAATTCACGAATGAATGTCTGCGATACCGCATTTACGATCCCGGCAGCTTTGGTGTAGCTTTCATCCTGAACATTGAGGTTGATCACCTGACTCTTCTCTGAAGTTTTAATCTCAAGCTTCTGACTTAATTCATCGGCCGTGAGACCAAACTCCGGGTGATTTTCTATTACGCTTTTCATGATGGTTGGTGATTTCATAATTTCCTTGTAACTCTCAATTAAATTCAGGCTAAAGCTCAAATCGTTAAGATTGTTGCTCTCGGGAGCTTTGGCAATGTTGTTGACAAGCAGCTGTCCGGAAGCGGAATAGACGGGTTCAACGAAGTTTTTGCTAACATAGTAAGTCGTAGCACAGGAGATCAAAACGAACACCATGATGAGCCAAAACCTTTTTTTAATCAGGTTAATGTAATCCAGAATCGTCTTTTCCACAGTAACCCTCCTTCCGCTAAAATTACATTCTGAAAGCATTCATGAAAGTTTCAGTTGTTGCTTTAATTCTATCAATCCACACCATTCGCCACATGGCTCATACCATCACTTTCCTCTTCACTTTGGAGTAAGACGTTATACCTCTTAAGAGGGGGATTAGGTATACTTTAGTGCCATATATAGGGCTGATTTAAGTTTTAACGCACAAAAAAACACGGACAACCTGTCCGTGTTCATGTACAATGCTTACGAATTATTTCAATTTTCACTCGTATGACATTTCATATTTGGTTAATCCGACAGCATTTGCATAAAGCGCTGCCTGTGTACGATCAGCCACCTGTAATTTTGCTAAAATCTGACTGACATGCTTTTTCACCGTAAATTCGCTAATGAAAAGACGTGAAGCAATTTCTCTGTTGCATGCGCCCTGCCCTAGCTCGATCAGGACTTCCTTTTCTTTGGGTGTCAATTCATCCGTTGGGCTGCTTCCACTCATGCGCATTTTATCTTCCATCAGACCAGGATCGTAATACTTTCTTCCCTTGTGCACCAATTGGATAGCAAACAGTAACTCCTCAGGCAACGCCTCTTTCAGTACATATCCATCTACCAGTACTTCTTCAGCCTTCAGGAAATCCTCTCTGCTCGCAGATGACGTCAACAAAATGAACTTACTAACGATACCACGAGCACGTGCTGTCTTGATGACATCCAATCCCGATTCATCTGCTAGCTTGAGATCAATCAATACAAGATCAGGCTGCGTCTCCTCAATCACAAGAAGCGCTTCTTGGCCATTCGTTGCCTCACCTGCAAACTGCACATTCGGCTGCATTGAAATGACAGATGCCAGTCCTCTTCTAACTAAAGGATGATCATCTACAATGACGATTTTCACAGAAACGACCTCCCGCCTAAAGTTTATGCATTCTTTAATTCAGCTACACCGACAGGAATCGAAATCATAATTCTTGTTCCTGTGTTCTCATTACTGGACAACTGAAAGTCGCCGCCGAGCGACTGGGTCAAATATTGCATATTCTTCATGCCAAGTCCGCTTACACTATCTTCAGATTCAATCCATAACAAATCAGTATCAAAACCAACACCATTATCACAAATCAATAATCGAATCCAAGTCGGCTTCAGAGACAGTTCTACATCCACTCGACTAGCAGCACCATGCCTGATGGCATTACCAGTGGCTTCGGAGATAATCCGAAAAAGCGCTTTGTGGTAAGGATAAGGGAGACTGAAATCATCGCCCGTTATTTTTAAATCAATATCAACATCATTTAACCTGGATAAGCTCTTCAAATGTGATCTTACCATGCCCAACCAAGTAGGACCGCCACTCTTCTTGGAGCTAAGACTGTAGATCGTGATCCGCAGTTCTTTAGCAACCTTTGTAGCAGAATCATGAATAAGCTCAATTTGTTCTTCTAGCTCATGATCTGACATTCTCTTCCACGATTCCTTCAGCGAATGCGTCGCATACACAATACCAAAAAGGCTCTGCGATACACTGTCGTGCATTTCATCCGCAATCCGGTTCTGTTCGTTCGTGATGATCAACCGGTTCTCGATCACACCAAGCTCATGTCTTTCAAGAATATTCGCACTTAGCTCAGATAAGAATATCAATTGTTGAATATACCATCTGCGGCCTTCCAGCCCCTCTGTAGACTCCAGCTTGAGTCCAATCATCCCTACAAAACGGGTGCTCATCCGTACAGGCATCAGCAGGAAATCTCCTAATCCCGGCAGATTTCTAAAAATAGGCTCTCGCTGCAATCTCCATTCATGCTCATGTTTTCCCAGTTCTGAGAATAGGAACTGTTCCTCTTCCTGCTGCCAGCCGGTCTGCCTGCTCTGCGGAGCTGGTTCTCCACTTTTCTTGGCGAACCAAAACAAAGCCTTATCCAGCTTCGTTAGCTTAACAACATAATCGGTGATCACTTGACCGATATTCATGAAATCATGTTGGCTTGAGGTTTCCACGATATGGTACAGGGATTTGATATGCTCCATCGTCTCTTTCGTGCGAGCATTCGATTCTTCACGTTGCCGCTTCATCCGATTAACGATCTGCATTATTATAACCGTAAGTACCAGTGTTAGAAACAGATTCCCATTTATAAATACAATTTCCAGAAAATTTCTGTTCGCAGAATTGATAAAAAAATAACAAAGCACCGCAAAAATACTGATGTAGCTTAAGAGCAACGACCATCCAAAATAAATGGACAATGAGCCTGCAGCAATCAATACAGGATTTAGCACATAAAGCCTAAAAGAGCTTTCGTACCCCCCCGTAAACAAGGTCAATGCGATAATTCCCACCATCTCTATACTAACAGCCAGGACGAGAGTCTTCGGCCTGCTGCGTAGCCTTCGATAACAAAATGAGAACGTTTGTGCAAACATAACAAGTATAGCAATAATAAGTGATTTATAAATTATGGAAGGTCCCGTCTGATCTAAAAGATACATGAGTGATGTGAGGGACAATGAAAAATACCTGTAATACGCAATCAGTTTGTCTTCTGCAGTTGGTTTGATTTTCATCCCACCACCCTATTCTCCAGTTTTTTGGAAAATGTAAGATTGTACTGTGCTCGATAAAAGCATCATACATGAGAAAAATCACAATAACAAGTTGACATTTCCCATGTTTGCGCTTCCATTTGAAAAATAGTTACAAAAAATTTATTATTTTTTAGTAGGTTTTATCACTAAAATTTGGAATTTTATCCACTATAGTTAATAAGAACTAACGTATTTATGTAATATTAATCCATAATTTTCAACATATCTTATAAAACGACAACAATTATACAAATTATAACAATTGCTGTTGGGACTCTAGTAGGATGATGTCGATTTAAATGTTATTCCGGCAAAGCTGGGGTGCGATCCCCATATATTTTTTAAATAAACGAGAAAAATAGAACGGATCATTATAATGAAGCATACTAGAAATTTCCTTAATTTGTAATGAGGTGTTGAAAAGCAACTTTTTGGCTTCTGCCATTTTTAGACGGTGAATATATTCATGAAGCGGGTATCCACTGCTGCGCCGAACAAGACGACGAAGCGTAGACATCGAAACATGATGTTTTGCCGCTATTTGTTCTAGGTCCATTTCACCATAAATGCATAAGTTCAGGTCTTCCCGAATCTGACGCATATAATCAGCCTGAGAATTCCAACTTTTTTCTTCTATTATAAAAGAACACTCCAGCAGCATTCTTTCGAGCAATAATGCTGCCCGATCCGCATCTACAGGTTCTCCGCTCTCCATCCGTTCCAGCACTTCTTCAAATAAGGTAGTAAGACCTACTATAGATTGGGCTTGAAAAACATTTCCCCCGGCAATGAGGCCCGATTCCAGCCATTCCGATACACGCGTGCCATTAAAGTTAATATAATACTCATCCCAGCTGCCTCCCGGTGGTGGACCAAAGTTATAACTGTAACCTGGGCGAAAAAAGTATAAGCTGCCTTCACGCACCTGCTGCTCTTTTCCCCCAATCTCCATGTAGGAGCCACTACCTGACACTATGTAAACAATGGCCCAGTGCTCAAAAACTACACCTGAACGGAATAACGTTCTTCCTGGCAGATGACCTGCCTGTCCCACCCTTATATTCTTGAGCTTCAGCTTGGAGGATTCAACCTTCGGATCAATAATTCTTATTGGATATGGACTGATCATATAATCCATGTGCTTGGACATTATAGGCATTCCTCCCCTTGTTTAGTAGTGATAAGGTTATTGTGAAGATGATCATATTCTACATGAATAAGAGGTGTCCACGCTATGCTTAATCATTCTACACTACTGCTTTTCCCTAATCCGCGTAAAATCACATTGTCACAAGGCTCCTTCCATTTCCCAACAAGCGGAAGCATCGTGCTTCCTAATATGGAAGAACAATCTGCCATGCCAGCTGCACGAAAACTACAGGAAGTGATTGCACAAGCATTGAATCTGCAGCTGACTTTATCCATTGGCTTACGTCCAACCGTTGTATCTGTCTGTAACTTTAACTATGTGCCATTATTGTCTGCACAGGCCTATGAGATTGTTATCGATCAGAAGGGTATCGTTGTCTCCTATAGCTCTCCTGTAGGTGCCTTCTACGCAGCAGCAACCCTGAAACAAATCATAGAACAAAGTGGAAAATCTATACCTCAGCTGCATATTCGCGATGAACCTGATTTTGGAGCCAGAGGCCTGCTCATAGATATCAGCCGCAATAAAATCCCGAAGCAAGAAACCTTGTACCGGATCATTGATCTTATGGCTGATTTGAAGATGAATGAACTTCAGCTATATATAGAAGGTGCTCCATTCGCTTATGAATCCTTCCCTCAAGTCTGGGAGCTTGAAACCCCAATTACCGGAGAGGAAATCTTGCTTCTGGATGCCTATTGCAAAGCACGTTATATAGAGCTTGTTCCCAATCAGAATAGCTTTGGGCATATGGAGGGCTGGCTTTCTCGTCCAGAATTCAACGCTTTAGCTGAAATTCCCGAAGGCTTTATGCTTCCGAAGAATTTGTATGCGCAGGACGTTTATCCAGAAGGCTTATTTATGCACCCTGGTACTTTTGATACCGAAGATCCTGCTGTACTACCTCTGCTAGACAAAATGTTTGACGATCTGCTGCCTTACTTTAGCTCCAATCAGTTTAATGTAGGCTGCGATGAGACCTATGAACTCGGTCTTGGTAAAAATAAAGCTCTGGCAGAAACTCAAGGCAAAGGTCAACTCTATTTATCATTCCTGCAAAAGATTTATGAGTTGGTTACAAAACGTGGCAAAACGATGCAATTCTGGGGCGATATCATTATCCAGCATCCCGAACTGATTCCTCAGCTTCCTAAGGATATTATTGCTATGGAATGGGGTTATAGCGCGGAGCATCCCTTCGAGTCCGATACGCTCAAATTCCGTGAAGCAGGTATTCCTTTTTATGTCTGCCCAGGCACCAGCTCATGGAACTCCATTACAGGACGCACAGACAATATGTTAGCCAATCTGCGCAGTGCAGCTATTCATGGCAAAAACAACGGCGCTATCGGTTATCTCATTACGGATTGGGGAGATTTTGGACACTGGCAGCATCTGCCGGTCAGCTATGCCGGCTTCGCCTACGGCGCAGCCCTATCCTGGAGTGTAGATCATAATCTGGAAGCAGATACTGCACAGTATTTAAATAGATTTATTTTTGCAGATCGTTCTGAGGGAATTGGCCAACTGCTCCTGGATCTCGGCAATTACTATCAGCTTGAATCCAGTATCAACCGTTCAAATGATGCAGAAATGTCCCTGCTGCTGCGTACCCATCTGGACAATTTCCTAATCATAGAGAAGCTTACTGAGGAACACTTCAATCATCTCGAAGAATATCTACTCTCCATTGAGGCGCGGCTATCGGGGCTAGATCTTCAATGCGAGGATGCTGCTCTTGTGTTGAAAGAACTGAGTAATGGCATCCATTTCGTGAAGCATGCTGTGCAGCTTGGCAGAATCAAGCTACAGTTGACATCAGCACCAGATTCGCTTGATCCTGCGCTGATTACAAAGCAAATCAATGATCTTGATGTACTCCTTCACCAATATCGTCTCTTGTGGACGGAACGCAACCGGCTCGGCGGCTTGGAGCAAAGTATCTCGAAACTTCAACGCCTGCGGAGTCAATATGAAGCATTAAAATCAGAGCTCTCCGCATCCGTAAGTTCCTAATCCCTCTTATTAAGATTCACTATATAGCTGCTGTTGGGTAATCGAACGTTGAACTAACGTTTTCGGTTCGCCCAACGCAGCTCTTCATATTGATTCTCAAGCATCTCCCGCTCACGTTGCTCGTGTTGTTCCCTGCCAATTCCCTCCTGCTGGCTTTCCTGATCCTCATAGATTCGCCATAGGTCAGAGAACAGATAGTCTTTAATTTCTACCACTTTTCCCTGCAGGATTCCGTTTATCCAAAAAAGTCCTGTGGAGGTACGCATAACCATGCGGCCATCCGGTGTTTCCGCCTTTTGGCCCATTCGAATCGCCATAAGCATTTGGCCGAAAGTATACCATTCCATATTTGCTAATACCTCCTAAATTTTAGTTGTAATGGAATAAAGAGAAAGCTATAATCAGGGCAAAAGAACCATTTTCGTAAAAATTTTATAGGAGGATTGTTATGGATTGGCTAAATGACTACGAAGATGAGCTGCGCTTGGTATTCCAAGAAAGCAGACGGATTATTTCCGAATTTCCAGAACCTCTAAATCAACAAGGCATGTCCTATCTTGAGCATTTTAACGTATTTAACGCTGAAAGCCACAAAAACTACATATGTTATCTTTTACCCTTTTGGCTGCAGAAGGGATGCGGAATCTCTGCAGAGGTTACTCGCCAGATGTCGATGGGCAACGTCTTTTTTATGTTGTATTTCTTCATACAGGATGACCTGATGGACAGCCAAGAATCCTCCGCATACGAAAAATTGCCCTTGGCGAATTTGCTTTATGTCGAATTTTTAAATATCTACCGGATACTATTTCCGGAGCCATCTGCTTTCTGGATCTTATTTAATCGTTATATCATGGAGTGGGCAGATAGTGTTAGCAACGAAAATACCAGTGACTATTTTCTTAATGATCGGGTCAAAATCTCCTATAAAGCCAGTCCGCTCAAGCTATCCAGCACCGCTGCCCTTCTGATGTCTGGAAAGAGTGATTTAGTGCCGCAAGCTGAAGAACTTATCCATTCGGTTTTGCTTACACTGCAAATGCTGGATGACTATGAGGACTGGAAAGAAGATTTATCCGCGGGCAACTATAATTGTCTTCTCTCCCTAACTCGCAAACATCTGCCAAACAGCAGTGCAGCTAAACTCACTTCGCAAGAGGTCGAATTTTATCTATTCACTGCAAATGGTCTACATACCTATACGCAATTAGCACACGACACACATAACAAAGTTACAGCTTCCGGCCTTGATGCCCCTCATCTTATCGCGTTCCATTCCATGCTAGTAAGTAACTTACAACAGATCTCTGATTCCATCGAAGCGGACAAGCAGCTCTTGCTAAACGGAGGATTATATCATTGGTTGTCAAAAAATGTCCATTAATTCTATTATTTTGTAATAAAAAGAATAGTATTAGTAGTTTTGCTATGTTATATTATTAAAGGTAAATATATACAATTTGGGAAGGGTGATTATTATGTCAGAAGCAATTCTTAGAAATCAAGTCATTCAAAAGGCATGGGAAGATCCAAGTTTCAAGAAAAGACTACTCTCAGACCCAAAAGCGGCTCTCCAAGAAGCACTAGGCGTAATTATTCCCGACAGCGTTACCTTGAAAGCCGTAGAAGAAGGCTCCAACGAATTCTATCTTGTAATTCCACCAAGTCCTACTTCCGATGTATTGAAGGCAACCGCAGCACCACGCGGTTCGTGGTAAGACAACAAGATTAACCCCCTAAGGAGTGAGAATCATCCGGAGCTTCTGCCAATGGCAGTATGGTGATGGATTCGGTTCCCACTCCTTTTTTGCTTGTAAATTTCACTTTACCTTGCATAGCTTCGATGATACGGAAAGTGACCATTAACCCAAGACCTGTCCCTTTATTCTTTTTAGTGAAATAAGGCTCTCCCAATCGGTGCAGGACATCCGCGTCCATCCCTTCCCCGTTGTCTTTGATATGAATGATTACGTTCTCCTCTTCCGCATACACCGACATATAGATAAACCCTTCGTCACGGAAAGATTCAATGCTATTTTTGATAATGTTGATGAAGGCTTGCTTAAACTTTGAGGAATTCCCCTTCACCCATAATTCGCCCGATACATCGAGAATCATTTTTCCTCCATTTAAATGACAAAGCGGCTGCATAATACTCTCAATATGCTTAAATTCATTATACAAATTCAGACTGGAAATCGTCTCAAATTCCGGTTTTGCGAAGGTTAAGAAATCCGTAATGATCCCGGAAGCACGATCCAGCTCACTAAGGGCCATCGACATAAATATTTCCTCTTCACCAACGGATTTCTCGCTAAGCAGCTGAAGGAAACCCCTAGTTACCTGGAGTGGATTCCGTACTTCATGAGCAACAGATGCAGCAAGCTCGCTAATAATTTCCATTTTTTCTGAACGCTGCAATTCGTTGTTAAAACGCTCTAATTCTTTAGAATAGTTAACAACCTGTTGATGGCTATAGGCTAGTCTTCGCTCCAGAATTACGATCAAGGAGATTATGAAGGCAACAATGCCCCACTTCCACAAGAATAAATCATAGTTCCCCTTATGAATGTAATACCACAGTAACTCTGACACTACAGTAAATGCAGCCGTTCCAAAGCCAATGGCAAAAATGATAGCGTCCCTATTCCCTTTAAGCGAAAATATAATCACACATACGATCAGCAAGATGAACTGAAGGATGAGGATGAACCCGATAATAGTGGTGGATACAAAATAATAAAACTCAATATAGCTATTATTCGATAGAAAATTGATCAAAAGACATAGCAAACAAAATGAGGAGTAAATGACTTGAAATTGACGAAAACGACGGACGATCGCATATTTTCCACTGCCAAATATTTTTTCAAATAAAAGAGTAAGCGCCGGTAAAAGTGAGAATAAAGCCAAATCAAGAAATACATTACTAATCGCGCCTAAATCGCTGTAAAAGGTATAAATAAAAGGAGAATAGGTTATCGAGAGAATTCCGGTGGAACCTATTACAACGGCTAGTGAAGCCACACTGGAAAAATAGTCCCTATTAATGTAGAGAGAGCTTATAAATAGAACGATAGCCACAAGAAAAAAAGCACAGCCCAAAATCACATCGCTGAGTCCATTTTTAATATAATCATTGATTAACAGGTTGTGTTCACCGATCACTACTTCATTTTTAATTCCGATTCTATCCTGCAGCGTTTCAGTCCAAATGTATAATGTTTTCCCACTATCGCTTTGACTCAAAGGCAACAACAAAGAATAGTTATCCTTAATATAATTACGATCTTCCTCGAAGATCAAACGGTCGTTCACATACACCTTCACATGAAGAGCATATAAAGTATCAATGTAGATTGAAGGGGAGATATAACTAAAGTTAGGTATGGAAATACGAGTCCAAGAAGTGGATACGCCTGATGGCAGATGTGGGATTTCCTTCGTAGCATTCACATTTATCCAATACTGCTGGTCATTATTCTGTGGAACCTCTATGCCGCTGTTTTCGGTTCCATCGCCCCATCTCATCTGCCAACTGGTAATTTCTTGGGATGGATATGGGGTCGCTGCTGATACAACAATTGAACTATATCCTATCAGAAGGAGAGTAAGAGCTATTGCTATATGTAGGACTTTAATCATCAAGCGCATATATGCACCTCAGAAGTAAGTATCAGAAACAATATTCTGTCTGTACTACTTCGCTCAGCCCCTCACTCTTTCCTTCTAAAAAACGGAATTATCATAAATTACTTCTAAATTCTTCTAAGTTCTGGTATTTTTACTATAATTTCAGTCCCTTCCCCTTTCTCACTGCGAAACTCAGTGCATCCCTCCATCGCCTCAATAATCCGAAAGGTTACCATCAGTCCAAGCCCCGTTCCTTTGGTCTTATTGGAGTAATATGGTTCCCCTAACCGAGCCAGCTCATTCCGGTTCATCCCTTCCCCATTATCATGAACACTGATTATTATATGTTTTCCAGACTTCCAGGCTGTGACTTTAATCAGCCCATTGTCCTTTAAAGCTTCAATACTATTTTTGAGTATGTTGATAAACGCTTGCTTGAACTTGGCAGATGATCCAGTAACGTAAAGTCCTGGCTGCAGATTAAGTTCAATGACGCCCCCTTGCAGATTCGCTAACGGAGAAAGAATACCCGTCACATGCCTCAACTCTTCGGACACATCAAGCTGCTCTACGGTTTCAAGTCCTGGTTTAGCGAAGGTTAGGAAGTCTGTAATAATGAGCGTAGCTCGATCCAGTTCTGTCACTGCCATTTGCAGATATTCCCGCTCCTTTTGATCTGAACGCTCCCCAAGAATCTGCAGAAACCCCCGGGTAACCTGCAATGGATTCCGTACTTCATGGGCAACCGAAGCTGCCAGCTCACTAATAATCTCCATCTTCTCCGAGCGCTGCAAATCATTATTGAACTTCTCAAGCTGATGGGAATATTCAATAAGCTGTTCATGGTTTCGAGTAAACCTTCTTCCCAGAATGACGATTAAGGCAATTACGAAAATCACCATTCCCCATTTCCACCAATATAATTGATAGGATTGCCCCGATGCATAGAACATGACCAGTTCACTAAGAGACATGAAAGCAAATATTGAGAACCCTGAAGTAAAAATAACAGCATCTACATTGCCACGGTTCGCGTGTATAAACGCTAAGCTGATCAAAAGTATAATTTGTACAATCATAAGAATACCTAGCACACTCGTAGTCATCAATCGATAAAAGTCATCCAACTGATAGGACAGAAGAATATTAATAACCATTAGGGAAAAACAAAATACAGAATAGACAATTTGAAACTTACGGAATCGTGTAACGATTCTCTTTTTCCCTGGACCAAATATTTTCTCAAAATAAAATGTAAAGGATGGCAAAAGCGTATATAAAGCTACATCAAAGAAAACAAGTACGATCTCTCCATAATCGCCGAGGATTGTCGGCAGGAATGATGAATACGTTACCACTAAGACGCCAATGGATAAAATAATCAGCACCAATAGAAATCCGCCTGAAAAATAGCCTTTTCTCATGAATAGCGAGCAGATCAGCAGTACAATCGCAATAAAAATAAGCGTCGTTCCAATGATCAGATCCATTAAGCCCTGCTTTACATAAACAGATAACAGCTCATCGTATTGGCCTACTCTTATTTCGCCGTGGATCCCTAAGTCTTTGCTGCCACCATGGGTCCATAAATATAGCTGTTGTCCTCCAACACTTTTGGACAGAGGAATGAAAACCTTACTGCCATTGAAATTAAAATCTTTTCCGGAATCATATATTAATTCGTTATTTAAATAAGCCTTAACATTATTTCCATATACTTTATCTATGAATAACGCAGATTTATCACTAATTTGTGGTAAAGTAAACCGCAGCCAGGCTGAGGTTGCTCCACTTGGAGTCTCTGGGCTTTTCCCATGAGGCATAACACGAGTCCATTCTTCATCAAGAGCTGCCACAGCTTCTTCAATATGATCTATTTCTATACGTTCAAATTTAATCTCCCAATTGGGCAGCGTAGAGTCTGATGATTCAGCACTCACTATCGCCGTACCAAAAGGAACCATAGCGGTCAGCAGTAGAATTAATAAAAAAGCAGCCGCTATATTGGGCTTTGGCAACTTCATCGTAGCACCTCAGTAATTCATTAGTTGTTTAAACGTTCATATATGCTTCTTAATTTCGACAAGCTTCGCACTATCCCTGCCTATTCTTGTAAATTTTCTCGAAAAAGAACGTTTTTCATCGGCTTTTGCTTTCACCCATTTTTTACTAATCTAATATAGACATACCCATTTATTGGATCAGCGATTCGATCATGGTCAAACGGGTAAAGATAAACATAGGAAGTTCAAATTTTATCATAAAAAAGGAGTGAACGGCTATGGATAGTTCACCAAATAAAACTGAGGCTGACTTTGAATATGAACGTTATATACAAGCTGATATGGATGAAGAGGATATTGTTGATGATGACGCAGATCCTGTCTTGGTTGGCGATAAATACTTGGCAGCAGATATTGGTTTAAACTCACCTAAGGATGTAATCGAAAGAGATGAGTTAGTGGAATCCGATGCATATCTAGCCGCTGAAACCGCAGGATTAACCCTAGATGATACGGATTATACTAAGGATGAGGAACTCTTGGAGATGGAAGAAGAAGATCAGCCGCTAGAGGATGTTCCAGATGCAGACGATGTATATCCAAATTCCATTATTGACCCTGCCTCCCCGCCAGTGGATGTTATGCCGGGAACAGACGTTTTGAACGGTTCGCAGGGAGAATAGCAGCTTAATATGAATAAAGCCGCCGGGCTATGAGCCCGGCGGCTTTATGTTGTTTCTAAATAACGACATGCTCATTGAGTTAGCAGTTAACCCTGCATCGTTGTTGGCTGTTCTGCGGGACGAGCAGCGGCGATTTGTGCTTCCAGCTTGCGGGTCTTAACCAATATCGCTGCTACCAGCAGCATCACTCCATTGATTACAAACACCCAGCGAATTGGAATCACCGCGCCTAATAAGCCGCCGATAATCGGTCCAGCCATCGTCGCAAGCTGAGATGCCGCCTGATTCAGGCCAAAGGCCCGTCCACGGAATCCCGGCTCAATTACTTGTACAATCATGGCATTCACTGACGGCAGCACACCTGCATAGAACAGGCCGTAAGCAAAGCGAAGGATAGCGAACTCTACATAGCCCGAAACAAAAAACTGCAGAATATTACCGATGCCGCCCCCGATCAGTCCAATAAATAAGATCATCCCAAAGCCTTTTCGGCTGCCGAGTCTGCCCCACTGCGGAGCCATCAGCACCGTAGCAATCCCCACAGCGGAGAATACGATTCCCGAGCTTAGCGAGGCACTATTTTTGGAGATCCCCATGTCCAGTAGATAAATTGGGATTAACGGTTCCAGAATCATAACGGAGAAGGTACTGATTCCCGCCAGCGAGAGCAAAGTAATAAAAGCTCGGTTACTTCTCGCTTCCCTGATATCATCACTTACATGTGACCTTGGAGCCGAACGGTCGAAGTTCTCCTCTTTTGCAAAAAAAGTAGCAATGAGCGCTGAGATAAGTACAATACCCGCTGAGAATAAAAAAGCAATCCGGTTGCTGGTATAATAGCTCACTACACCGCCAATTAATGGTCCAATAATACTACCTGTCGCTCCGGCTGTAGACATAATACTTAAAGCGTACCCCGTCTTATGCTCAGGTGTATTGGTGGCTACCATTGCAATAGCTGCTGGAACAAAACCGGCAAGCAGTCCTTGCAGCACACGCACAATCAAAAAAACATAAGGATCATGTACAAAATAATTAATAAGGTATAAAGCTGCCAGACTAAAACCCGAGCGAATAAGCATCGGTTTCCGACCATACTTGTCGGCTAGCGAACCCCAATAGGGAGAGATTAAAGCGCTGGCAAGAAAGGTTATTCCAAAACTAACCCCTGACCAAATCTCCAAATGATTTGAAACCCCAAGTTCGTCGCTCAAAAAAATGGAAAGGAAGGGAATCGAGATCGAATAAGCTGTACTACAAAAGAAAACCCCTATCCAAAGCACGATCAAATTCCGCTTCCACGAAAAGAGCATCCTATGCACATCCTTTCTCGATGTTCTCTTTGGAAACATCCTACCATTGTAAACTTCTTTTTAAGATGTGCCAATCCCAGAAGTCATAACTGACCTTTGCATGTAATAGGACAAAGGAGGTATTATGGGAAGTACCTACGAGATTATTCAATAAAAAGGAGAGATTATTTAGTGAAGTCTACACGAACAAAATCCGCTATTCTTCTGATCATGTTATGCCTGGTCATGGTTATTGCGGCAGGTTGCGGTAACAAACCAAACAATAACAATGCAAGCAGTAATAATGGAAGCAGCGGATCAGCACCTGGGGAAGGTGCAGCCCCAACTGAAGGCGTTCCTTCAGCTACGGCAAGTCATCCCTTAGTAACCATTGAAATGGAAGACGGGGATATCATCCAAGCTGAGCTATACCCTGAGGTTGCCCCTAACACCGTAAACAATTTCATCTCACTTATTCAAAAAGGATTTTATGATAACACTATATTCCATAGAGTAATTCCTGACTTCATGATTCAAGGCGGCGACCCTGATGGTACAGGTATGGGAGGCCCGGGTTACAGTATCGCCGGAGAGTTCTCTGGCAACGGGTTCACCAATAACCTTCTGCATACAGAAGGTGTTCTATCCATGGCAAGATCACAGGCTCCTGACTCTGCCGGTTCCCAGTTCTTTATTATGGATGCAGCTTACCCTAGTCTAGATGGAAGCTACGCCGCTTTTGGTAAAGTAACTGAAGGTATTGAAGCTGTAAAAAGAATTGTGAGCCTGCCTCGTGACGGTTCTGATCGTCCAGATGAGCCACCAGTCATGAAAAAGGTGACGGTCGACACCTTCGGCGTCACTTACCCAGAACCGCAAAAGGTTCAGTAATTAGGAATAAGCAGAAACCACGTTACCGTCCTCGAAAGAGAATAAACGTTTCTTGTAGAAATAAAAGAACATAAAAAACTCGGCAGTCCCTCCGAAGTTGTAATCGGATGGAGCTTGCCGAGTTTTTTTACAGCTTATCCCCGCAGCGATCTTCTGCTAAGTGCATGTTGACCATTACGCAGGAAGGTGCTGCGGCTATTTCTTAATAGCGCTATCCGGTCCTCTGCAAGCTGGTTCGCAGCGGCATAAGTAGGTATTCCGTTCAAACGGGAAATTTCCATTACGCGGGTAATATTGTCGTAAATCTTCGCCACCTGCTTAAAGGCACGTTCCTTATTATAGCCGTTCAGCTCGTCCGCAATATTAATGACGCCACCTGCATTAATCACGTAATCTGGAGCATATACAATCCCCATCTCATGAAGTGCATCACCATGCGAGGAATCCTTCAGCTGATTATTAGCAGCTCCTGCAATCACTTTCGCCTTGATTACCCGTAAGGATTCATTGTTAATTGTCGCTCCAAGAGCGCAAGGAGCATAAATATCACAATCTACACTGATGATATCGCCTGGATCTACAGCCTTGGCGCCATAGGCCTCTACTGCACGTTGAACGGCTGGTTTATGGATGTCCGTTACGATAAGCTGTGCTCCTTCTTCATGAAGATGTTTGCACAGTGTAAAGGCCACGTTCCCCACGCCTTGAACAGCTACTGTCTTCCCTTCAAGCGAATCACTGCCAAAGGCGGCTTTAGCGGCTGCCTTCATTCCTTGGTAAACACCGTAAGCCGTTGCTGGTGACGGATTGCCCGAAGAACCGTACGTAGGTGAGGTGCCAGTAACATAATCTGTCTCTTGATAAATAATGTTCATGTCCTCTTCCGTAGTCCCTACATCTTCAGCAGTTATGTACCGTCCATTTAAACCTTGTATGTATCTTCCGAAAGCACGGAACATGGCTTCATTTTTATCCTTCTTGGGATCTCCAATGATTACTGTTTTCCCACCACCCAAATTCAGGCCGGATACTGCATTTTTATAGGTCATCCCTTTTGCTAATCGAAGCGCATCAACAATAGCTTCCTCTTCCGTAGCATAGGTCCACATCCGTGTTCCACCCAGTGCTGGTCCTAGTGTCGTGTCATGAATCGCGATGATCGCCTTTAATCCCGATGCCTTATCCTGACAAAATAATAATTCCTCGTAGTCGTCCCGTTCCAATGCTGCAAACAATTCCATTTCCAATATCCCCTATCCCTTTGTCATATTCCTCATGCTGGTTCAAAGTTCATGCAATTAGAAGAGGATCTGTTGGATCCCCTCCCAAAATATTGTAGCAGAATACGCCGTAAAACAAAAAGAACTCATGTCACCATCTTAACTACTGATGGGGCATGAGCTCTTTTTATCCAATCTACTCTCAAGACATAATTTCTATTGTACAAAATACAACGCAACTGTCAAAATGCTTTACAGTTTAGCAATCGTCTCTGTAAGTACCGGTACGATTTGTGATTTACGGGATACTACACCTTTAAGAAGCGCTTTATTGTCATCAAGCTTCACGTTGTACGCCTGTTCTACTGCACCTGCAACACGGCCCAGAGCCAGACCCACCGAATCGTTGTTGAGGATATCTGTAACTACGAACAGGAACAGATCCAATTCTTTTTCAGCAATAATGGAAGTCAGTGCAGTTTCCAGTTCAGCCTGCTTGGAGAGTACATCATTAACGTCAACCGCGTTCACTTGGGCGATTTCTACTTTGTATTCACCCATTTTGAATTCCTTAGCATCCAAGGAGATCAGTTGAGCGATACTCTTGTCGCTAAGATCAGCACCAGCCTTCAGCATATCAAGGCCGTAGCTTTCTGCATTTACACCAGCGATTTCAGCCAATTCGCGTGCTGCAGCTACATCTTCAGCGGTGCAGGTTGGAGATTTAAACAGCAAGGAATCAGAAATGATTGCAGACAACATCAATCCGGCGATGTCTTTAGGGATAGCTACACCGTTTTCTTTATACATTTTATTAAGAATAGTAGCAGTACAGCCTACTGGCTCAGCACGGTAGTATAACGGATGTGCAGTCTCAAAATTAGCGATCCGGTGATGGTCGATAACTTCAATTACACGCACTCGATCAATGTCATTCGCACTTTGTTGGCGTTCATTATGGTCAACAAGAATAACCTGATTAGCTTCTCCAGCTACGTTCTCTACCAGACGAGGAGCCTCTACTCCGAAATGATCAAGCGCAAATTGCGTTTCACCACTAACGTCTCCCAGACGAACTGGCTCAGCATCCCAGCCTAATTCTTTTTTGAGTGCTGCATAAGCAATTGCCGAACAAATAGTATCCGTGTCCGGATTTTTGTGTCCAAAGACCAATGTTTTTTCCATTTCCAATCTCCTTACTATGTTTTAGTGAGATTAATATACCATACATTGATAGCGGCTTCCAGATTGTGCGTGCTGAAAAAATGGTTTAGCCTCTCCCACCTACGGTTGTTCACGTCTGGTCTTTGGAAGCGGATCTGGTTTGGACTCACCATGCAGCGGTTCATTATCGGAGAAAAGATCAGGATTCTCTTTTAGCATCTGGCTTAAAATATCCGTCGTTTCTACTGTTCCACACACTCTAACTAGCGCATCCCCGAAATTCCCCTTACGCATGGCACCGCCTTCCTCAAGCTCGCGTTCCACTTTCCAAAAATGCTCCGACCAAGAGAGACCACAATGTCTGCGAGAAGGCACCATGATTTCATCGCCAGCCGGCGTCACCGTATATAATTCCTCATGACTATCCGTCATTCTGCCCGGAATATCCACCCACTCTTCAATACCGTGAATGAACGTATTCCGCCGCAGATCGACACCCAGCAGTACAATTTCCGCCTTCCGATCAAGCAGCTTGCCCCACACTGAACCACGGGCGCATGGCGTATCCCAACGTTCATCCCCTGCAGTAAATGCCTCAGCATCAACACCCAAAGCCGCTACAGAGTGAGTCGGATGCCAAGAGCGAACAACACCTGGACGTTTTCTGAACAGCTCCGGTAATATCCCTACACAAGATGGGGAATCTTGAACAGAGAAGCGCGGATTATCCGCATTAATATAAGCCCATGTATGCGTTGGCAAAACAAGCAGCCCATCCTTCATATATTCACTGAGTGCATCCAGCACCGTGTTCGCGCCTCCTTCTACTTCGCCAACACTTTTTAACGAGGAATGAACTAGAATGGTCCCCCGTGGATCAACCCCTAACTCCTGTAATTGTTTCATCAAGCTTGTTGTTGTGTGCACTATACTCTCTCCTTATGTATGAATTAAATTTCATGAAACATTAATATCCACTTGCAAAAGTTTCTTATTACTTTTAAAATTATAGTAACTTAATAATATTCACCAAAGATTCTATCGATATATTAAAAATAAATTAAAATAATCCACAAACCCAAAGCATTCACAAGGAGGTAACTACCATGAGTTTAACGTTAAAAGGACTTCACCATGTCTCAGCTATTACAGGCAAAGCACAGGAGAACTTTAAGTTCTATACAGAGGTACTCGGACTGCGTCTCATTAAAAAAACAGTAAATCAGGATGATATTTCAGTGTACCATTTATTCTATGGAGATGAGAAGGGTAATCCCGGAACCGAATTAACCTTTTTCGAGCTTCCGATGGCAGGCCGCAACCGTGAGGGCAATAACAGCATCTCCGTGCTCTCCCTTCGAGTGCCAAGCGATGCCGCACTTGCCTACTGGGAGCAACGCTTCACAGAGCTTAACGTGGAGCATGGGAC
The DNA here is from genome assembly GCF_037963265.1 of Paenibacillus sp. FSL H7-0943. Classification (NCBI taxonomy): domain Bacteria; kingdom Bacillati; phylum Bacillota; class Bacilli; order Caryophanales; family Paenibacillaceae; genus Paenibacillus; species Paenibacillus sp. FSL H7-0943. Next base: position 1,114,653 of record NZ_CP150148.1, on the reverse strand, counting down.
GATACAGGAACTTGGTGGACGCCAGACTTTATCCTTCCGCGATCACGAGAGCCAACGTTTCATTCTCGTATCCGACGAAAATGATAACGGTGTTGCCGGCGGTACTCCTTGGGCTAAAAGCCCAGTACCTGCCCAATATGGCATTGTAGGCTTAGGACCCGCACATCTCACAGTAGAAAGTGCAGAACATACAGCGGTAGTGCTGGAGCAGTTGCTCGGCTTCCGCCGTATAGGAACCTACCCTTCAACAGTTGCCGGTCAGCCAGATGTGCTCGTATTCGAGACTGGTGAAGGCGGATCAGGTGCTGAGGTTCATCTGGAGGAACGCAATGATCTGGAGCAAGAGCATTTGGGTCGTGGCGGGGTACATCACGTCGCATTCCGCGTAGATAATGAAGACGAATTGAAGCAATGGATCGAACACATCCGCCAGGCACAGCTTCCTAATTCCGGTTTCGTCGACCGGTTCTACTTCCGTTCCCTCTATTTCCGCGAGCCTAACGGCATCCTTTTTGAGTTGGCTACAGACGGACCAGGCTTTGCTACAGATGAGCCTATGGAAAGTTTAGGTGAATCCCTTGCGCTGCCGCCATTTCTGGAATCGAAACGCCAGCAAATCGAGGCTTATCTGAAGCCGCTGGATACTCGGCAATAAACCTCTTCAGGTTACTAAATAAAAGGTGTGAGCCGCTTATGCGCTCACACCTTATTTTTTTATTGAAGGTTAGTAGCTTTCCCTACAATATCTAGTAGCTCCGACAGGTTTCGGATTTCGTATTTTGGCTGAACGCCGGACTCATTAATCTTCCCTAGCGGGTTAAACCAGCAGGTATCAATCCCATAATTAATTCCGCCTTGAATATCAGAGGTTAAGGAGTCACCCACAATCAATACTTTTTCCTTATCCTCAATCCCCAATTTGGCAAAAGCATAATCAAAAATCCCCGTCTCTGGCTTCTGACATCCTGCCTCCTCTGAGATAATGATCTGCTCAAATGTATCACTCAGCAGCGAGCCTTGGATTCTGGAAGTTTGCACATCCTTGATTCCATTCGTGATAATCGCCAGGCGGCAATCTGCAAGCTCTCCGCATAGCTCGATTGCTCCCTGCATCAGAAAGGTTCCTTCGCCTAAGAAACGTAGATAGGCCTCACTGAATGTTTCAGGATCAAGCTCAAGCGCATGTGCAGCAAACAACCGATTAAACCGCTCTACCCGCAACGCCGCAGATGAAATCCTTCCTTGTTCTAGATCCCTCCACAATGCGTGGTTAATCTCTTGATAACTGGCAGCATAATCTGCTGCACCTGTGGGCATCCCAAAGTGTAGAAAGGCATTAGACAACGCGTGACTTTCTGCCATTCCATAATCAAACAACGTATCGTCGGCATCAAATAAAATAACATCGTATTTCATAAATATCCCCCAAAGGCTTTTCTCAACAAGGTACTACAGCGTTGCTGGCAAGTCAACTTCACACCCCTCACGACAAAATTTTACTTTTTTAAGGTAGATTTAATCGATCTGTGGTATTTTAAAAAGAAAACGGTGGTGAGCGTCATTTTATACGTTTTATCATTTCTAATGTCATTTCTTATCGTCTACTTTCTAATTCCGCCGCTCGGCAAGCTTGCTTTTCGGCTTGATTTTGTGGACAAGCCTCGGCAGGACGTTGAGCGTAAAATTCATAGAGAGCCCATTCCGCTAACGGCCAGCTACGCCATATTCATCGGATTTTTTATCACTTATCTGGTGTTCGCGCGTGATTTCTCCATGGAGACTGTCGCATTATTTGTAGGTGGCGTACTATTGCTGACCATAGGCACGGTGGATGATTGGTACAAAACGAAAGGCAAAGATTTCCCAGCTCTGCCCAAGTTAATTGTACAAGTTAGCGCAGCGATCCTGGTTTATGTTTCTGGCAACGCCTTTACCGGATTCTACAATCCATTCTCAGGCGATTATATCGTTTTGCCTGTCATTCTATCGTTTCTGCTGACGATTATCTGGATCTTCGGTGTAACCACAGTTATTAATTTCTCGGATGGCATGGACGGTCTGGCTGGTGCCTTGACGGCCATTTCGGCGATTACGTTATTTGTTGTCGCACTGGCAAAGGGGCAATCCTCATCTGCCATTATGGCAATTTCACTGATTGGCGTTACGCTTGCTTATCTGCGCTACAATAAGCCGCCCGCCAAAATCTTTATGGGCGACGCCGGGGCAACCTTTCTCGGCTTCATCCTTGCGGTCATTGCACTCGACGGCGCGTTCAAGCAAGCCACCGTCCTGTCGCTGTTCATCCCGATTCTGGCGCTGGGCGTACCGATCTTCGACAACATTTTTGTCGTAGTCAAACGTTTCATCCAAGGCAAGTCCATTTATCAAGCCGATGCCACCCAGGCTCATTACCGCCTGCTTCGGGCAGGCCTGAACCAGAAGCAGGTCGTTGCCGTGCTTTGCCTGATTAGTGTTTGCCTATCCTTATCCTCTATCATTCTGCTGCTGATTGAGACCTAATGTATTAGGGACTAAGGGCATGTCTCATATACTGAGACTGCCCTTTGAAGTTACAAAAGGAGCAAGATTCCAATATGGAATCTTGCTCCTTTTGTGTTTGAGGGTATTCTAGAGTAGCGAGAGATAGCTAAGATGCGAGAGTTTGCCAGACCTTGCGAGAGCTACGGGATCTGCGGGTTCTGCGGGATCTGCGGGATCTGCGGGATCTGCGGGATCTGCGGGATCTGCGGGATCTGCGGGATCTGCGGGATCTGCGGGATCTGCAGGATCTGCGGGATCTACAGAGATCCACAGCGATCCACAGTGATTCACAGCGAACTCTCCAGCCTTTATCCTTACGGACTCAGGCGCCGTTATTCGTGGATTTGCGTCTATTTAGTGGTGTTTTCGGACTCCAAAGACGCTATCTACCCAAAATGGACTCATAATCAGTCAATTTCCACCCAATAGCTGCATTGGAGTCCGATAGCACACAAATTAGAGTGACTTGTTACTTTTAGCGACTCCTGTGTCCTTTAACACCCTACCTCCGAATACATCAATCACCCATCGTTCTCTTGCGTAAACTCGGCTAATCTGCGATAAATCCCAACTATCTCTTCCATCGGCATTCTAACTAATCCGCTAGAAGAGGGTGCAACAAATTCACGGACACCATCTACCTTTGGAGGCACGTCCCCTTGAAATCCCCAGTTAGCTTTTGTTCTGCGGCTAAACTCTGTATACACACCCTTACCTACAAAACAGGCGACTTGAGGCCGATATTTCTCCAGCTTGGAGCGAAGCATTTCCCGACCCTCCTGGTATTCTTCACGAGTAATATCGTCGATTCCCCGTGTGGGACGGGCAACAATATTTGTAAACCCATAGCCCAGCTTAAGCAAGTCCCCATCCTCAGACGCATCATACAACCGGGGAGTAAGTCCAGACTGATGTAATATTCTCCAGAAATTATTCCGCGGATTCGCGTAATGATGTCCTACCTCGCCAGAACGGATACTAGGATTGAATCCAATAAATACAATCTGTAATCCGTGATCTAAGTGATCTGGAATTTCATCCATGTTATTATGCCTCCTGACCAAACGTCGATCTAGTTCAACTTACGGGGTACACCTTAAGACAGGAAGGCGGTATATGACCTGCCAACCATACCTTATTACCCGCCTTATAAAAGGTTACACCCATTTGACCCGCTCTAATCGTATCAACGGTTAACAATATCAATTTCCCTCTGCGGACTTCCGGCTAAACTGGCAAAATGAGTCCCTTCAGACAAATGAACATACTGCCGTCCCATCGATTGGAGCCCCTCCTCCAAAATCACAGAAAGCACACCAGAATGAGTTCCGTGAAAAAGTATAGCAGGCGGAGTCCCGGCTCATAAGTGATTTTTGTGTGGCTATGCCCGTACCGGGCTTTGATCCGGTCATCAACGATTTCCAATCGTTGCTTGTCGCAACCTGCAACCACTTGCCGAATATCTCCCACAGTCACCTCTGACCATCTAGGAGTGCTTACAATAACAAACAGTAAATCATCCAACCTACAGGAACCATCCTCTGGATCCAAAATAAGACCATATTGCTCCGGGGTATGCCGAAGCAGCTTAGTCATAAATTTACTTAACGACACTTCCGCTGTATTGCTTAACATTATATTTTCACCTCAATTTTTCCTATTTATATTATTCTACTAAAGGATCTCTTCGAAGCAGATTCCAGAGGCATTACAGCAATCACACATCCATGTATTACCTCTTACTATGCAAAAAAGACCATGGACTCTATCGTCCATGGTCGGGCTTCACCTAAATACAAAACTCCTTACCAGTTAATACAGCGATGTTATTTTACCGGAACGAATATACTGGTTCAGAGGCTGATCTAAAAGTTCCATTTCATCCTTCTCCTATCTCCAAAAGCATAATCCAACTATCCAGTTTATGTCAACCAGTAGTCTTTTATCTGTAATCTTTTATCTGTAATCTTTTACTAACTTCTTAACTTATTTCAGCAATGCTTTCAATTCAGGCGTCATATCCGATTCTTTTAACATTACGAAATCGCTATAACCCTCTTTGTACATCAACTTCACAATGTAGTTGCCATTCTCAACACCATAATGGAAATGATGGTCCAAAATATCTGTTAATAATGTCTTATCCTTCGTAACAGCCGTACGATTCTTTTCGCGTGCAAGCGCTACTCTTTGTTCAGGACTAGTAGGGTTCTTAGGTGTTTGCTCGTCCATATAATCATCTTTTATAATCTCTGCCGATTGGATATCTTCAGCTGTTATTTGTATTTTATCGGCATAACCTTTTTCGTTCATCCACTTTTCAAGCTCATGGAAAGAAGATTTCCATGGATAATTATAACCATAACTTGAAGAAACTTGATTGCTGTCCTCTTTTGCCTTTACCTCTATTTGGATATTAGCCACATCAGGTATTCCATCCTTATCTATCTGTACTTCGTAGGACATATTCAAAATTTCGCGTTTGATAATCTCCTTTAGCTCTAAAATTTCCCCGGGATCAGAGATCGCTACTTTTTTATTCCTGTTAGTAACCCACATATAATCCAGGTCTTTGTCTAAGAGAGCTAAATTATACTTTTCATACTTGTAAGCTTCGGTATCCTTAACCGCCTTGAGCTCTGATTCAAACCCCTTATTAGGGATCCAGTATTCCCTCACTAGCTTGTGACCATTCTCCAATTGATAAGCCAGAGTAAAATATTCATAAACGTATTGTTGTGAGGTAAGTTCTGGACGTACCGCAACTACCGCTTGATGGAGTTTACGGACAGCTTCTATATAATCTTTATCATCGGAAAAAGGGTTCTGCCCCATGTAGGGTGTAGTGTACAAATCATCCGTTGGGGCATACAACCGGTAGTTAGCTCCCATATATACACCGCTAATCTTATCACCGGAAGGCACTCTAGCTTCATACCCCGTAACACTTGATACCGGGATATACAGAAGTAACCCTATCATTACCGCATAAATTGCAAACTCAGCTACCATTTTACGCGTCATAATCTGCCATGTTTTCCGAACAATCATTTCTGCGGCGACATAACCAATAATGGCTCCGATGGCATATCCACTAATCACCCAGCCCATTTGCTGTTGCTTCATTTGCGCAAAATAATTACCGGCAATAAGCATGGCACATAACATAACCCCTGCTTTAAACAGTGGGTTGAAATATCCAAAGGCAATAGCCTGACCCGCTTTTTCCGTATTACGTTTACGGTATAACAGGTACGACAACCCGATAAATAGAAGTGCCAATACCCCATAAATCCATAATTCTGTATTGGTGAAGGGTTTGCCGGTAAAATAATACACGATATGAACAAAAGGAGACCATATCTGCGAAATAGAATCACGCAAGTTAGAGTTTGCATTTGCATATCCATAAAGATACATAGCTAAATGGCTGTGGATTAATGAGATCAGTACAGCAGGAAGAATAAGCAAAATATAAATGATAATTCCCTGAAGAATAGATTGGCCCGTACATATTCCCACAAAAACACTAAAGCAAAAGAGGAACAAAGTCAGAATACTAACTGTAATACACCATTGCCAAATATCTGCGCCTTGAAAAATATAAAAATTACCACTCCACGGCTTAACAACGGCAACCACCCCAGCAGTTAACCAAACAGGCAGCAATAGTAAGGTAAGTCCACTCGTCAGATGAGCTGTAAATAAATGCTCTCTACGTAAAGGCAGGCTATGCCAAAGATCTGCAGGTGATTTTGCCTGAAGGTATCGGAATAAGAATAGTCCTGCTGCAACTGGGATCGTTATGATAAATAAGGCTTGCACACTACCAGCTATGCGAAATAAATGATCTATTTCTTGCGGTTTTGCATCCGGATTGCTGCTCATGAAGAGCTGTAATGGAAGTGCAAATAATAAGCCGAGTGCATATATAATCCCTATCCAGCCATGCTGGCGGAAGTTCTGGCGAAAAATACTGCTATTAAAGTAGTAATGGCTGCGCGTCATATCCGACATCCCCCATTTCATAAATAAAGATCTCTTCTAACGTTAATGGAAGCAAATCGAATACGTATGGCTCGTACACCTGAAAAGCCGCTTTGATCCGTTCACGATCCCCTTTTACAATATATAGGTTCACACTTCCCCGGCGCTCTTGATGCAGAACTTGTAACTTGGCAGCTAACGGAATCTCATGCCGTTCATCTCGGAACGCCACTTGAATCTTATGTGTATCCGCCTTAAGATCATCCAGATCCTTCTCAATCAACATCTTCCCACCATGCATAATCCCGACATGATCGCACAGATCTTCAATCTCACGAAGGTTATGGGAAGAAATGATTACCGTCAACTCGCGTTCAGCAACCTCCTGAAATAGCAGGTTTTTGATCTGACGCCGCATCACCGGATCTAATCCGTCAATCGGTTCATCCATAATCAGCACATCCGGCATACAGCTTAAACACAACCAGAATGACGCTTGCCGTTGCATCCCTTTGGAGAAACGACTGAGCTTGCGCTTTTTATCGAGCTGAAATACGGTTCCCAAATCTTCAAAACGCTTCTGATTCCAGCTCGGATAAATCGAGCGATAGAAAGCCGCCATTTGCAGCATGGTGGATTGTGGGAAAAAGTAAGGAGCATCCGGCATAAAAATAACCCGTTGCTTAGTCGTCGGGTGTTCGAATACCGCTTCACCATCCACCCGCACGGTCCCCTTATCTGGAGAGTAGATGCCCGCCAATGTTTTGAGCAGCGTTGTTTTGCCCGCGCCATTAGAGCCGAGCAGCCCATAAATTGTTCCCTTATGTACCGTTAAAGAGATATCGTCGACTGCCTTCTCGCCTTGAAATAACTTGCTGACTCCCCGAATCTCAATCATCACTCTTCCCTCCTTCTCTTTGCTTCTCCACTTGTTGGTACAAAGAACTAATCTCAGCTGCGGTGAACCCAAGGTATACCGCCTCCGCCATCAGCCTCAGCAACTCGTCCCGGACTTCCGCTTTTTTGATCGCATTTTGTTCTTTTTTCATCGGGGCTACAAAACTTCCTTTCCCCTGTAATGAATAGATATATCCCTCACGTTCCAATTCACGGTAAGCCTTCTGAATCGTATTGGGATTCACGGTTAGCTGCTGGGATAACGTCCTTACAGAAGGTAGCTGTTCATCCGTCTGCAAAATACCATGCAGAATCATCTCCTTGACCTTATCGGTCAGCTGCTCATAAATCGGCTTCCGACTACGAACGTCCAGTTCGAACATAACCTTCCTCCTTCCACTATCTTGCATTAAATCCATTATGATGTGTACTAACTGTACTACTATTATTAATACAGTTTTATTTATATGTCAACAAAAAAATCCCCAAGATTTTCCTTCGGGATTTATCTATTCCTTGCTATTAATCAAAATTACGTCCGATCGCGCCGAGCCAATCTCGTCCACAGTAGTTTTAGGACCCTGATGACGCTGATTTCTGCTTATAAGGTCATCTGAGTCCGATTGCGCCAAGCTAGCCTTGTCTCCCGGGGCTTTCGGACCCAGATGACGCTATTCGCACATTTTCCGCCTTTTGAGCGAAGTTTCGGACTCCACTGCAGCTATTGTCTAGAAAGACGCTCATTTCGGGCGTTTTTCACACCAATAGCGACTTTGGGGTCCGTTACCACTCCAAATGCCGCTGTTTCCAGCTTTTAAGGTCACCTGAGTCCGACAGCGCCGTGCCATCCTCATCCCCCGTAGCTTTCGGACTCAGATGCCGCTATTCGTACATTATCCGCCTTTTGAGCGAAGTTTCGGACTCCAGTGCAACTATTGCCTAGAAAGGTGCTCATTTTGGGCGTTTTTCACACCAATAGCGACTTTGGGGTCCGTTACCACTCCAAATGACGCTAATTCATGCTTTTAAGCTCATCTGAGTCCGATCGCGCCGAGCCAATCTCGTCCACAGTAGTTTTAGGACCCTGATGACGCTGTTTCCCGCTTTTAAGCTCCCCTGAGTCCGATCGCGCCGCCCCCCCTTATCTCCCCCGTAGCTTTCGGACCAGATGACGCTATCCGCATATTTTCCGCCTTTTGAGCGAAGTTTCGGACTCCACTGCAGCTATTGCCTAGAAAGGCGCTCATTTTGGGCGTTTTTCACACCAATAGCGGCTTTGGGGTCCGCTACAACTCCAAAAGCCGCTGATTTCCGCTTATAAGGTCATCTGAGTCCGATCGCGCCGAGCCTCCTTATCCCCGCTAGCTTTCGGACCCAGATGACGCTATTCGCACATTTTTCGCCTATTGAGCGAAGTTCCGGACTCCAGTGCAGCTATTGCCTAGAAAGGCGCTCATTTTGGGCGTTTTTCACACCAATAGCGACTTTGGGGTCCGTTACAACTCCAAACGCCGCTGTTTCCCGCTTTTAAGCTCCTCTGAGTCCGATCGCACCGAGCCAACCTCATCCCCCGTAGCTTTCGGACTCAAATGACGCTATTCGCACATTTTCCGCCTATTGAGCGAAGTTTCGGAGTCCCGTGCAGCTATTGCCTAAAAAGATGCTCATTTCCGGGCATCCGCTACAACTAACCTCCGAAATAAACGCAAAAAAAGAGACGTCCCTAAGCCATTTTGGCTTTAGAGACGTCCCTTTGAGTATTAGTGTCTGTAATTAAGCATACCAGCCCCATACGAAGATGAAGAGCGTACCGAATATCGTAACTAGACCAACGAATAAGGCATAGGCGATATTGATGTAAAGTTCTTTCTTGGTATCTGCTGATTCACCAATATGCATGAACAGGAAGAGCTGCAAGGAAGCCTGAATGAGGGCTGTAACAAGCAGGATAGCCATGTTCGCAGTGTTGGATAGATCAAGGTAGATTACAGCAAGTGCAGCCACAGAAAGGACAAGAGAGGCTAAGAAACCCATCACATGGCGAATTGGAAACAATTGCTTCATCATGCTACATCAGTCCTTTCAGATAGACGAAGCTGAAAATAAAGATCCAGACAACGTCCAAGAAATGCCAGTACAGCGAGAAGATAAAGGATTTATTGGCCGTAGCCGGATTAATACCTTGACGCTTCAACTGGATTAGAATAGCCGCACCCCACAGGAACCCGAACGATACGTGAGCTCCGTGTGTTCCCAGCAGTACAAAAAGACTGGATAGGAAACCACTGGTTTGAAGTGTAGCCCCTTCGTGAACATAAGTGACAAACTCCGTGATTTCAATACCAAGGAAGCCGAGACCCATTAGAAGGGTTAGTCCGAAAAAGACCATCATGGCTTTTTGGTAACCATGCCGCATGGCATGAACTGCAAGACCAATCGTGAACGAACTTGTCAGCAGCAGCAATGTTTCGATCATTACTGGACCAATTTCGAAAAGATCCGGCCCGCTAGGGCCGCTGGCAAAACGGTCTACCATTACAAAATAAACAGTGAACAACGTAGCGAACAGTGCAATCTCCGCTCCTAGAAAAACCCAGAAGCCAAAGATTTTATTACTATTCTCTTCTGTTGAGTATTCAAGCGGCTTAGACGCATCTATTTTCATACTGTCTCACCCCGCAATTTCTTTTCAGTAGCAATAACTTCTTCTGCTGGGATGTAGAATCCGTGATCCCGATCAAAGGACATAGCAGCTAGAACAATGAGGATACCTACTCCAGAGAGGATCGCTGGAATCCAAAGACTGAAGACCAGAGAGAACCCTGCAATGAAGAAGATAACACCCAGAACAAATGGTTTTCCTGTGTTGCTAGGCATATGAATCTTAGTAATCTTATCTTCAAAAAGCGGTACTTTATCTTGTTTAGCAGACCAGTAAGCATCGCGTGTTTTTACATTTGGAACCACTGCGAAGTTGTAAGCTGGAATCGGGCTTTTCGTTGCCCATTCCAAAGTACGTGCATCCCACGGATCTCCATCAGTATCTCTTGGTTCGTAACGAGTACTCCAGTAAATGTTATAAACCAGGATTACAAATCCAATAGCGAGACCGATCGCACCTACGAATGAGACCATACTCAGCGGGCCAAATCCGGTATCCGCAGAATAGGTGTATTGTCGGCGGGTCATACCCTTAAGTCCGAGAATAAACAGCGGGAAGAACGATACGTTAAAGGAAATGATAATCCACCAGAAGGCATGCTTGCCAAGACGTTCATTCAGACGGAAACCGAATACTTTAGGGAACCAGTAATGGAACCCTGCGATAACGGCGAAGACCGCACCTGGAATAAGAACGTAGTGGAAATGGGCAACCAGGAACATCGTATTATGGTACTGGTAATCGGCACTGGCCATAGCCAGCATGACACCTGTTACCCCACCAATCGTAAAGATCGGAATAAAGGCCAGGGTGTATAGCATAGGTGTCGTAAAGGTTATTCGCCCTTTTCGTAAGGTAAATAGCCAGTTAAATATTTTCACACCTGTTGGTACGGCAATGGCCATGGTTGTAATCGAGAAGAAGCTGTTAACCATAGCACCTTGACCCATTGTATAGAAATGGTGAGCCCATACTAGGAAGGACAAGAGGGAAATGATCAACATACTGAATACCATGGATGTATATCCATACAGGTTCTTTTTAGAGAAGGTGGCGATAATTTCACTATAAATACCGAATGCCGGTAAGACAACGATATATACTTCAGGGTGACCCCATACCCAGAACAGGTTGGCCCATAACATATCCATACCGCCATTGGCCATCGTAAAGAATTGAGAGCCGAACAACCGGTCGAACATCATCAACGCGAGTGCAACCGTAAGCACAGGGAATGCGAATACGATAATTACGTTGGTGATCAATACGGACCAAGTAAACATCGGCATTTTCATCAACTTCATGCCTGGTGCACGCATTTTCAGAATCGTTACAATAAAGTTAACGCCTGTGAGGAGCGTACCAATACCTGAAATTTGTAGTGCGAGCGAGTAATAGTTATTACCCACCGTTGGACTGAACTCTAGACTTGCTAGCGGGAAATATGCGGACCAACCAGCATCTGGCGATCCCCCGATAACAAACGAAATGTTAAGCAGCATAGCTCCAAAGAAGAAGAGCCAGAAGCTGACAGCATTCAGACGCGGGAAGGCAACGTCTCTAGCACCGATTTGCAGCGGAACGATAACATTCATCAGACCGATAATAAACGGCATGGCCATAAAAAGGATCATAATCAAGCCGTGTGTTGTAAATACCTCGTTGTAATGCTGTGCGTCAAGAAATTTCATGTCCGGGGCTGCTGTTTGCAGCTTCATCATAATAGCGTCAACGCCGCCGCGGAAAAGCATAAGCAATGCAGCGAGGATATACATAATCCCAATACGTTTGTGGTCAACAGTAGTCAACCATTCGCGCCATAAATATCCCCATTTTTTAAAATAGGTCAGGCCGACGATAATCCCGATTGTAGCCAGAACAATACTTGCCATAGCTCCGTATATCAGGGGTTCGCCGTGGACCTTAAATTTATCCCAATCCATTAGGAATCGCTCCTTTCAAGTTGTTCAATTAACATTGACTAGTGTCCGTCATGTGTTGTGCTCTCTTCTAATGGAGAACTAGGTGTCGGCTCATCCAGTTCTGGATTAGGCTCGGTGTTGAATTCCGTCTCGCTGGATGGTGCTGGAGTCGGGTGAATTTCTTTATTATCCTGATGCTCCATACTTCCGTTATCCGTATCCATTTCAGTGCCACCATTACTCATATGGTCACCATGGCTTCCCGGAGGCGGGCTAAAGGATAAGTGAGTATTCGTATACGTTTTACGTCCGACATGTTCCATTTCCAAAAGACCTTTAAATTCATCTTCCGTCAGTGGACCCGCCGTTTCTTTAACGTCTTTCACCCATTCCTGATAGTCCTTATCTGTCATCGCAAGTGTTTCAAACTCCATGTGGGCAAAACCCTTACCATTAAAGTTCGCATTTCTTCCGACATAAGAACCTACAGTATCAGCTGAAAGATGCAAGGTTGTGATCATGTCGCTCATCGCGTATTTTTGTCCTCCCAATTGTGGGATCCAAAGACTTGAGATCGTACCGAAAGAATACAGTCTGAACTCTACAGCGCGGTGAACTGGAATGTTAACGTAGTTTACTGTTTCGATACCTTCTTCTGGGTAGCTGAAATGCCATTTCCAGTTAGAGGAGGAAGCATAAATTACAAGCGGTTTCTGATCTTTATAATCCGCTGCAACATTTTCTACATCTACTGTTGTTTTGACGGTGACTACGGAGAGGAATGCCACGATAATAATCGGAATGGTAATCCAGATAGCCTCCAGCCATTTGTTTCCTTCCTCGTGAGGAGGAATATAATCTTCGTTGCTTTTTTTAGCACGGTATTTCAAAAGCACGAAGACATATAAGATGTAGACAACTGCCAGAACGCCGAGCATCATAACAATGGAGAGAATGATCGTGTCAGATAAAGTTCTTGCAGCCGGCCCCTTCGGATTCAGAACAGCAATTGAACTGCATCCTGGCAAGAGTAAAATTAGGCTGAGAAATAAAGCGTATAACGGTCCCTTTTTGTTCATGCTTAAGCTCCTTCCTTCAATACTTCTTTTATTAACCCTCAACATTAACCTTTATATATAGTAAGAATTTATGGAGAAGAAAGCAAAAGACTTATTTTTCCATTTAGCCTAAAAAAGACCTTAATAATGGCGAACAAGTTAAATATGTGTGATCAATTTGTTACAAGTTTCTAATAGTATGATAAAGATCACTGTAACGGCGCTGTTTATGGGTTGAAAAATTCCGTTCAAACTTTGTTCAATAGTTTACTAAAGTTGCTAATTTAGACACATCTATTCTGCGCAAAACGGGGTGATTTTAACCATTTTTTGTTGATGCGCCAGTATTTAGCCGGAGTCGCGTGCTTTTTATGATTGTGGTTGAAATCACAGTTAACTTCTAAAAGGTAACAAATTATTCTGCTGGGGGTTACAATCTCTCAAATTTCATTCTATCAATGTATGTTAAGGTAATAGACAAATATACATAGATAGGAGATTTTTGACGATGTCTTTAAAGAAAGTATGGCTATTATTAATCGTATTATTCATTGGTTCCGGATCAATACGAGCGATAGATTCAGTGAATGCAGCAGGTGCAGGCTCCCTTAGGTTAGGTGTGAACGATAAGTTAACAACTATTGAAGCAGTTTCGGTAAAAGATACCTATTACGTTCCTCTACGTGATCTATCACAGGAACTTAAGTTAACGCTAACTGGAGTGAGCGATGGGATAAAAGTTACAGGTCAGAACAGATCAATCAAACTGCTGAATGATCATGCAACAGCTACTCTAGGCGATGGAAAGACCATATCCATGAGTACATTTTTGAAAAACGGAAAAACAATGGTTCCACTGAAATTGACCTCTTATCTTGGTTTTGGAATTTCTTTTAAAGCAGATCAATATTTATTGCGTGTAAAAGATGGCTCGGCTACATTAGATGATGCAACATTTGTAAGTAAGTTTAAAAAGGAATTGAAGCCAACCGCAACTCCTGGAACTTCTACGCCAACTGTTGGGAAGCAAGGTAAGACCGTATACCTCACCTTTGATGATGGGCCAACGGCTACAACTTCTACATTGCTTGATATTTTGGCAAAATATGATGCGAAGGCAACTTTTTTCATGATCGGACCGAATATGAACCAGCATACTGCGCAAGTGAAACGGATTGCGAATGAAGGGCATGGTCTCGCATTGCATGGAATGACGCACCGGAAAGAGAAGTTTTATGCTTCACCTGCGGCTGCGCTGGGAGAGATGGATAACGATAATGCCATTTTGAAAAAGATTACAGGTCAAAGCACTACACTGATTCGTCCTCCTTATGGAAGCAAGCCTTATTTCACAAAGGCCTTTAGAGATAAAGTCTTGGCTCAAGGTTATCATCTATGGGATTGGAACGTGGACTCAGAGGATTGGAAATACAAGGATGCTAGTACGACGATCTATAATTCGGTAATGAATCAGGTTCATAAGCTGCAGAAATCGCAGACCAATCCAGTGATTCTGATGCATGATCAAAAAGCTACACTTAAAGTACTTCCGCGTATCTTAGAGTCATTGAAAAAAGAAGGCTATACATTCCACGTCATTAGCTCAGATCTGAAACCTCTGAATTTCTGGAAGGATACACGCTGAGTTTTTTTGAAAAAATCAAGAGGGAATCCCAACAGCTGTGAACTAGCTATTGGAATTCCCTCTTTTTTTGGTCTTGAACTAAACACTAATTTTTGTTTAATCCGATCACATTCATGCTCCCGAGTTTTTCTATCGGACCCAGATGACCTTAATTGCTGGATTTGCCTCTGTTTCGGGTGCTATCGGACCACATAGCCGCTATTGGTGCAAAAAACACCCGTTATCAGTGTTTTCCACACCAACAGCTGCACTGGTGTCCGAAACTTTGCTCCAAAGGCGATAAATGGGCAAATAGCGGCTACTGAGTCCTAAACTCCACTCCCAAGCCACAAAATGAGCCAATGGCGTCTGCTGTGTCCGCCAAACCAGTTGGGATGAGTATGAACTCACGCTATCGGACCCAGATGACCTTAATTGCTGGATCTAGCTATATTTCGGATGCTATCGGTCCACATAGCCGCTATTGGTGCGAAAAACACCCGTTATCAGCGTTTTCCACACCAATAGCTGCACTGGTGTCCGAAACTTCGCTCCAATGGCGACAAATGTGCGAATAGCGGCGGCTGTGTCCTATAGCCTATGGGGATGAGTATGAGTCCACGCTATCGGACTCAGATGACCTTAATTGCTGGATTTAGCTATATTTCGGATGCTATCGGACCTCATAGCCGCTATTGGTGCAAAAAACACCAGTTATCAGCGTTTTCCACACCAATAGCTGCACTGGTGTCCGAAACTTTGCTCCAATGGCGATAAATGGGCAAATAGCGGCTACTGAGTCCTAAACTCCACTCCCAAGCCACAAAATGAGCGAATGGCGTCTGCTGTGTCCGCCAAACCAGTTGGGATGAGTATGAACTCACGCTATCGGACCCAGATGACCTTAATTGCTGGATTTGCCTCTGTTTCGGGTGTTATCGGACCACATAGCCGCTATTGGTACAAAAAACACCAGTTATCAGTGTTTTCCACGCCAATAGCTGCACTGGAGTCCGAAACTTTGCTACAAAGGCGATAAATGGGCAAATAGCGGCTACTGAGTCCGATAGCCTTTGGGGGTGAGCATAAGCTCACGCATCGGACCCAGATGACCTTAATTGCTGGATTTGCCTCTGTTTCGGGTGTTATCGGTCCACATAGCCGCTATTGGTGCAAAAAACACCAGTTATCAGCGTTTTCCACACCAATAGCTGCACTGGAGTCCGAAACTTACCCCAATGGCGATTAATATGCAAATAGCGGCTACTGAGTCCGATAGCATATGGGGATGGGTATGAGCCCACGCATCGGACCCAGATGACCTTAAACTGGGGATCAAGTAGACAGTGTGTTTGAAAAACTAGAGATCTGCCGGGAACACTAGGGTTACGGGTTACGGGTTACGGGTTACGGGTTACGGGTTACGGGTTACGGGGTACGAGTTACGAGTTACGAGTTACGAGTTACGGGGTACGGGGTTACGATGTATGAGCATACCGATCATCTCCTAGGTTTTTATTGTTTCCACGCCTCCGTCTTACCACTAGTGTGGGCTGGAGATCACATAGCATATGTTTGCCCGCAACCTGCTGGGACCAACTTACGTCTATACGCTCCTGACCTACTGAGATCAACTTACATCTCTCCCCCCTTGACCTACTGAGACCAACTTACATCTTTCCCCCTGACCTGCTGAAACTAGCCTACGTCTATCCGCTCCTGACCTACTGAGACCAGCTTACATCCCTCCCCCTTGACCAACTGAGATCAGTTGGCTCGCACTTGCTCCCAATCTGCTATAACCACAAACAGCAGAGCAGCGATCTCCGTTACTGGAGAACCGCTGCTCTGCTGGTTTTAACAATATTATGAAGCCTATAGTTTGAAGCTGGACAATGTCTTTTGCAGATCTTCTGCGAGCACCGCTAAATACTGAGCTGAAGCCGACATTTCCTCCATTGCGGATAGTTGCTCCTGACTCGCTGCACTTGTGTCCTGAACACCTTCTGCACCTTTGCTAGATATAACGTTGACCTGTTCCATAGCTGCTGCCACACCTTGTGATTCCATGGCCACATGAGCAACCGCTTCTCTAATCTCCGCTGTCTGTAAGGTAGCTTCTTTAATGGAAGTCTGAATCTCATGAAAAGCTTGAGATACCAGATGACTTTGAACTACGCCATTGGTGACTAGCTCAGTACCCAAAGCCATGGATTCTACTGCGCTTTCGGTTTGCTTTTGGATATGTGTAATAATATCTGTAACCCGCAAAGAACTATTTCTAGTTGCTTCCGCCAGATTACGAATTTCTCCAGCAACTACAGCAAATCCCCGTCCATGCTCACCAGCCCGTGCTGCTTCTATAGAAGCATTGAGCGCAAGCAGATTCGTCTGTGTAGCAATACCGTTAATCGTTGTAATAATTGTATTAATCTCTTGTGACAATGTCCCTAGATTAGAAACAATCTCCTGACTCTGAGTTACACTGAGGTCAATTTCCTTCATCTGCACAATGATTTGGTCTACAGCCTCTACTCCACGATCCGATGAACCGGAAACTACTCCCATTAGATCCGACATTTCATAGCTGCTGCCCTCTACGGCTGCAATATCATTGGTCATTGCTTTTATTGAACGTGTTGTACTGTTAATGCTCTCTGTCTGCTCATCAAATCCCGCAGCAATCTCTCCAGAAGATACAGCGATCATTTGTGAAGCCAATGAGGTCTGCTCAGCACTAGCGCTCATCTCTTCCGATGAAGCTGACAGCAGTTCTGCACTCTCTGCAATCCCTTGCATCATCTTCCGCAAGCCCTGCAGCATATTGTTAAATGAACTGTTAATTTGGCCGATCTCATCCTTAGCGGTGTAAGTTGCTACCACAGTCAAATCTCCATCTTCTGCCCGCTTCATTAGTCCTTGCAGTTCTTTAAGGGGTTTTGTTATCAGTCGAATAATTGCAATACTAATTACGAAACAAATCACCCAGGCGAACGTAATCATTATGGTATTGTTTACCCGCATGCTTTTAGCGGTTGCCATGGAATCTGAATTGTGTTCATCAGCATCTTTAAGCAAAGAATCACTAATTCCTTTAAGTAGGTTGATCATTTTTTCACGGGATTCGTTAAATTCGCCTGAAAATACTTTATAGGCCTCTTGATTATGATTACTATCAGCAATCTTTATAATGTTATCCCGCTGTGCACGATAATCTGGCAAAAAGGATTCATACTCTTTGATTTTACTTACAATAGCAGGATCATTATACTGAATCGCTTTCACCTTGTTCATAAGTTCATTATTATCCTGAACCTTCACTTGGATACTCTCAGAAAGTTCTTTGTTTTTGCTGGCATTTACGCTAATCAAACGCTCCAAAAGATAGGATTCAATAGCCCGATTATTCGTACGCATCTGCCCTACGTAAGAAACAGGCAATAAATTTTCATTATATGTCTCATTTGTTTTTTCGGCCATTTGGGTCATCGTAATGATGCCTATGCCACCTACAACATTAACCATGATTACAGCGAATACCAAAAGCAACCCTATTTTGTATTTCACTTTCAAATTTTTCATCTACACTCCGCCTTCACATTATCTTATGATCTATCTATTTTTATCGGTCGGAAGGGCTAAGAGTTTGATGATTTTTTAAATATTGTGTCGAATAAAAGTATATATTGTCATAAAACGACTTTCCTCAAATATAAAAAGGACGGGCACCCGATCCGCTATTACTCCGAATCCAAGTGTGCCCGCCTACTCAAACTTCCTCTTCCTTATTCTCCAGAGGTATAGTACCAGTACAAAGTATCACCGTTCTGCAAAATATAACTGTCTGCACTGATGCTTGGATCCGCATCCCGGTTCGTTTTATACTTCCATCCGCTGCTTGGGCCTCCATCAAATTCAGCCAACCCTTCAATAGATTTCACGTAGATGCTTCCAGCGTTGCCGGATGATACTACCTTAGTCCCTAATTGACTGACTAGTAAGCTATAAGCCGTTTCGCCCTCTTTTAGAGCTACTGTTGTACTGGCTAGGATGGTTCCTTTCCGGCTATCTCCAATCACTGAGAGGGTAGCGGTAGCTTTTGCTGGAGCAATAACAGACGATCCGACAGTCAGAGACTGAGTATAACGCGCTACGCTCGGTACGCTGTCTTTAGTATAACCGGTAACAGTCAGTGTATAGCTATTTGCCGGGAGACCCCCATCAACAACAGCTACACCTTGTTCATTCGTGATTACCTTCTTATCACCAATCGAAACCTGCACACCTGCAGCCGGTGAGATAACCGGATCAGAAGTGAAGCTTTCCTGATTCCACACCCACTTTTTCTGTGAAACCTTTACAGTAAAAGCTTCATTAGCTTTTGGCTGTGATGGGGAAAGCACCACAGAATCTACAACCTGTGTATTTTCTCCTGCATAATAGACAAGCACACGATCGGATTCCTGTAGTTCGAACGCATCCATACCCACACTTGGATATATCCACTCCCCGCCGCGTGATACCACGAAGCTCCACCATCCGTCGTAAGTACCTTGCGAAACTCCATGGATACCTGATACAAAGTTGCCATAAGACGATTTGGTGATATCTACTTTAAAATCATCGGTAGACCCTAGTTGTTGCAACGCTTCAAGGGCATTGGAGGCTTTTAAAGTCCCCTCACTAATCAACCCTTCCGGGCCTTCAACGGTAAGCGAAGCTGTTACATTCTTAGAAATCACCTTTAGAGCTTTTGTATATTTAGCAATCGTTGGGGCTTTACCTTCACGGTAGCCAGTTACAGTCAGTGTATAGTCACCTGCGGGCATATTTCCTGAGAATACGGCCTCACCTTTAGCATTCGTCGTTACCTTGTGAGCTCCAATTTGGACCTGAACACCCGCAGCTTTTGCAGTTACAGGAGAGGAAGTATTCGTAGCAGCGTCCCATTTCCACGTCTTACTAGTTACAGTGACGGTAAAAGAATCGCCCTCTTTAAGATTTGCTTTGGAAAGCGTAACGGAATCCACAAGCTTAGTGTCGTCTCCGGCATAATAAACCAGTACCTGATCTGAATCTTTAAGTACAAAATCACTCATGCCTACATCGGGATTAATCCATTTTCCGTCACGCGATACAACATACATCCATCCGTCATAACCACCAAAGCTTCCAGCAGCAATACTTCCGATGCCAGTCACATAACTGCCCGAAGGATTCGTGATCGGCAAGTTCGTTTGAAGCGCCAGCTTCTCTAACGCTCCAAGTGCGTTGCCAGCATAGGCGTACCCTTGTGCCAACGTGGCCTGTGGTCCCTCAATCGTTACTGGAGCGTAGATGAGTGAGCTCTGAATGGAGGATTTGGAAAAATCGTATAGCTTACTGTTGCTTCCTTTATACAGCAAATTATAGGCAACCAGCGCCTGAAGCCCTTGCTCTGTCGCCAGAACATTACTGCTTCCACCACGGCTATGGGTGAAGCTACCATCAGCTAGACGATAGCTAAGCAGGTTCTCCATTAGATCCACTTTGTTTTTGGTGTATTCTAATCCACTAGGATCAACTCCGAAGGATGTGAGTCCAAGGATTGCTTGTGCGCTACTTTCAGCACTGTCACCGTAACCCCCATGGCTATCTTGAGCTGCGGATAACCAGGCTACGGCTTGTAGCCCTGCTAAGTAGGCTTCGGGATTATTTTTATGTGCCGCCAGAGCCGTCAAGGTTATCGCTGTCATATCAGGCTCACTTGCGCCTGAGGTTAGTGCAAAGCCCCCATCTGGATTCTGTTTGGAGAGAATCTCCGTAAGGAGCTTATCCGCCGTCCATTTCGCGTCACTTGGGATATTATATTTACCAGAATCCAGCGCAAGTAAAGCATATACCGGATTATTAAGCGTCTGTTCACTGAGCTTGCTGTTATTATAAATTTTCTCAATCAGATTATAGCCAGGAGTCGTTCCGTTACCAGCAAAGCTAGTAGGATCTGCACCAATCGCTCTCACTGCGAGCACGATTCGAGCATAATCGGTTACATTGGCGAAATTTCCAGCTGCATCCTTTACTTTTTTCTCAAGCTCTGAATGGTAACTAGCTGGCAGCTTGTACCCTGCTTGCGCTAATCCAATGGCTTGCCAATCCGATTGCACGCCACCTTTCAAGAGATATTCTGCAGCCGCATAAGTCGCATCCGCAACATTAATCCGCTCCGCAGCAGTTGCCTCCAGACCGGCGCCAGCGCTCGCTTCTGCAAATATTTGTCCCGCCGGAGCAAGAGATGTTCCTAGAATTGAAATGACCATGAATAAGGCCAGCCCAAGTGCTACAAACTTGGAAGACATGATTTTCTTCATTGTTTAACCTCTTTCTGTATAAGAATGGGTACTGCCGGGAATAAGACGCATAACATAAAGACCGCCCCTTTGGAGGGCGGTCAGGGAAGATTACAAATTGAGGCTGCGGCGCTTGCTTCCTGCCAACAGTCCATCTGTATATGTTCCACATTCTTACCCCACGAAGAATAGAAACGCTCACGAAAAAGGCAGGTCTCCTGGCTAATGCTTCATCGCTGTTCTTCACCTTCCCACCCTACCTTCGGGGCAGTGGCTTATAGAAGAAACGCTCCGCACATACAGTGGCGGGACCGCGCCGGACTCTTGCACCGGACTTCCCTTTTAAGCAGACGACTAGATTGATAGAGTCTGCACCTTTTCCAGTATGTAGTATCTTATTTTGACATCCATAATCATATCTATTAATACATAGCATGTCTATAGAAAAGCTTAGTATGGGCAGCAAAAAAATGAACAGCAATACGCCACCTTCCGGTAGTTATTGCTGTTCAGAAAGCTTGTTATTCTGCTGTTCCTTCCGGACTTGCAGTTGGGGAGGGTTCAGCACTTGAATCAGAAGCTGGTGGAATATTAGGATCGGGATCTACGATCAGTGTAAATCTTCCGGCTTTGATCATACTTTTCTCTAGAATTGTCACTCCAGGCTCCAATGTAACCTCAACCTGATAGGAAGGTTGTTCACCTTCAGTCACAGCTGTTGCGGAAGGCAACCCAGTGCTGTCCTCAGTATCAGAGGAAGGCGTAGGAGACGGAGATGCATCAGCTACAGCATTAGTAGCATCTGCACCTTCTGCTGTTCCTCCAGTAGTGCCAGCGGTATCTGACTCGTCAGCGGTGTTTCCCTCATCCGTCCCATCCGTTAACGGCACTGGACAAGTGCCATTCGTGGCAGCGACCTTAAAGCTTTTATCTATCTCTGTAGACGAAGACATTAAACTAATCTCAGTCGGTTGAAACTGCACACAGTCATCTGCACTTGCGAAGGTGAACACCAATATGCTGCTCCCCTTATCTCCTTCGACGCTCTGATCCTTCAAGTATACTGAAGCTGGAGGCAGCATATTGCCTGCACTCTGAACAGGGGTCGGCTCAGGGCTTGTCCCCGGCAGAGCCGTCTTCGTATCATCCGGACGCAGCATACTGAATACGATAATTGCAATAATCACCAGAATACCCGTAATGGAGCCGGAGATTAAGAGTCGAAATCGGCTGCGGCTGATCCAGCGCGCCAGCGGGGAAGCCAGTTGGGAACGGGCTTCATTGTACACATTTTGCAGAGCAGGCCGAGCTGCCGCGACATAGTTCTTTCGGAATTCCCGATTCTTGAACGCTTCACGATCACTGCTCAGGAAATACTTCAGAATCGCCTTACGGTAACCCGGTTGCAGCTTTTTATTCGAAACCGTAAATAAAGGATTGCCTTGCGACCAAGCAAAAAACCGATAGATGATTTCTTTGTCGGAACCGGCTTTACGCTTTAACAGCTCCAGAAGCGCATCGTAATCCAGCGGACCCCCTTCACGCTGAGTTGTGTAGTAAAAGGCTAGCGGAAGCCGTTCAAAGGGTTCCAGAACACGCGCCTCTTTTAGCAAACGACGACCCAGTAGCTGCACATCGTCTAGTTCCTGCGGAGACAATCCTGTAAAAATCTCCTCATTCGGCTTCTCTTCACCAAACCAGCGGTAAGCGGCACGCAGCGCATTCTCTTTCTGCTTGCTAATCCTATCCAGTGGCGGCTGCCAATCGACAACATTACCATACCGTAAAAAAACTACCTCCAGAAGCTCCTCCTGCGTCATATCAGAAAGCGATAAGCGGTTCAGTAAGAATCTATCTGCTGAAGCAGCAAGATCCTGCATTAGGGAGAGTGCCTTAGGAGCAACTCCTGTTCCTTTGCGGCGATCTTTTTCTGCCTTATCTACAATTTCATGAATTTCCGCCACAGAAGCCACCGGATCATGCTCCAGCTGGAGCTTTTCTAGCAAATAATCCTTCACAGCATTTTGAGCAAAAGACTGCTCTAACGCCACTGGCAGGAACCGCCCCCAATGGAGCACAAAGCTCAGAATATCCGCAGATCTGGACGCCGCAGCTAGTCTTGATTCCATATAAGGCTCAAGTAGCTGCTTACGGAAATAAGTTTCAGACATCACGCGCTGGAAGTAAGCTGCACTTAACTCATCATTACTCTCAATGATCCCGTAAGCAGCACTCAAAATATCCTTGCGGCCCGCTTCCACACTATGAAGCATCCCATTGATGAAATAATCCACGATTCTGACCCTGTAATTGTGATCCTTAAGTACAAAATACTCTTTAAAGCATTCCATAATCGCCGGATCTGGCACATTTCTTTGCCGAATCAGATCAAATTCCCGGTCAAACCGTTCTAAGAAAATATCATTCAAGCGGATTCTAGAATGAATTGCACCGTCTGGTTTAAGGTAAGAAAGCAAACCACTTAGCACCGCACTCTTGTTTTCCGTATATAAATGCTCGTTCCCTTGCTCAATCTCATAAAATATAGCCAGCTCATTATAGAAAGAAAGGGTTAGCTTGTGCTCAGGACTCTCTCCACGCAGAATCTGATCGGCGAAGCTAACGAAGTCGTTAATATCTCCTGGATTCAGCAGTAATAGCTTCCACACCAAATCAGCATAAGGCTGGCGGGTCTCGCCAAAATCGACATTCCCCATCCGTCCGGAAGCCAAATCAAAGGTATAATCCTTCTCAATACTGCGGTCACCGGGACGAAGTGAACCTTTTTCCACAAAGCTAAGATGTATATATTTACGGCTTTGCGGTTCATTCGCATAGGTAATCACGCCTAATCTACGGCGGAATTCATACGGCAGCACGCTATACAGAATTTCTGTAAGCTCCACCGCCCGCGCAGACAACTCGGTGATAGGTACGTTTAGAGCCACGTAGATTTTTTTCTTACCTGCTACAGAGAGCATCACCGCTTGCAATAACGCCTTGAATATCCCTTCATCAATCCCTAACAAGCGTAAGCCTGCGATTGGATCCGGGCTGCGGTCTGTGCGAACAACTGGAATAGAGGGCAGCTCCGGCAAGGTTCCACCAAGCTCTCCAGTATAACGCTCTGCAAAATCAGCATGCAGCCAGTCTCCATAGCTCTGCACAATTTCTTCGGAACGTGAAGCAGGAACTACATAGTTATGTGCAAAAAAAGCGCTTCGTTGGCCTGTGAAATCGGCCGTTTGATAACGACTAAGCCCAATAACTGTATCCCCGTTCTCGGCATGAAATAGGTGCAGCGCACCAGGATATGCAGCCTCATCCTTCTCCCCACGCGCGGTTAACTCTGCAGGAGCATCGTAGAGGCAGAAGGGATGAAGGATTTTTTTCACAAAATTATTGTCTAGACTATCTGATTTCGCTACCGTATCGAAGCCTTCTGTGGAACGAAACACTCCGCGACGTTCGCGGGTGTACATCTGTTGGGCGATTGTTGACCCTGAGAAAACATTCACGGGCCGTCGCTCCCCTCAATATACTTCAGCTTATGCAGCAGCCAAATAAAAGGCTCGTCTACACGAATCGGGCTTACTACACCCTCAATCTTTTGATTCACAGGATTGCTGCCCAACGCAGATACTGCAAAATAACCCGTATTCGCGAAATAAACATCCATCGTATCTTTAAAGGGTCTGTCCACCTTACCAATAAATCTGCGAATTTCCCCGTCGATATTATGGAACTCGTCCATGTTTAATGTTTTGCGGTGAACATAGTTATTGAACACATTGCTGTTGGACTTGATGTAATCGCCATCCTCATCCTTCAGCGAATGCAGCATATCACTTTTGGCAAGCACAACCGCTGTTGGAATGTCTGTCTTACTCTTTTCCTGATAGGCAATAAAATCACCGAACATCGTCAGCACCACATCGCGCGGCTCGTCATATTGTGAGACCCATTCTCCCGGGCGGTCACCGATGTTAATATGAATCTTTTCACGGATAGAACGGATTTGCAGCGGATCGACCATAAACAAAATACCCGCAGAGTTCTTGATATGCTGACCATGAAGTCCAAGATAATCCTGATCCACCATACCCTCACCTGCTACATCAAAGAATACAAGTGTCAGTGGCGGTTTATTTTCATCCTTAAAGACAAATTGAAAGATAAAAGGCTCCTGCATTTTTTCCTTCTGTGTAGAAGCCAGCAGATCCCCACGCTCAAAAAGCGGTTCTTCATACAATGTACGGAACTTACGGCTAATCTCTGCATTAAGCGGCATACAAGCGGCATCAAAATGACCTGCTGTAGTATGTTGCAATGTGTGGATCAGCGAGGTCATATACACCGATTTCCCGACTTGGGATGCCCCGATAATCGAGATGATGTTACTCGGCACCTTCCCGGCAGTCACCGGCAGCTCATTATGGCAGGACGGGCAAAGCCGTCTGCGTGTAAGCACACCGTAACGATCCGTAAGCCCAGTTAACACATGATCCGTGTAATGATGATATTCTTCCGGAATATCCGCCGGGTTGATAATCGCTTCTATGTCATCTACCGTATCGAGCCCGAAGCGCTCACGGTATTTGTTCAAGGCGTCATCCTCACCCAATGCGTAATTTTCATCGTCCTCCCGGCTGTGCATAGCCCGAAAGACGACATCCTCCGGAGAGAACTTGGTGAAGCAATACGGACACACTATATCGTAAAAAAGCGGCCGCGGCTCCGGCTGATTCTTTTTCATAAAACGGCTAAAAAAAGACATCTACTCATCCTCCCAAAAGTTGTATCTACGTACTTGCTATGAACGCCACTGCTCATCACCCGCTTGTACGTGTAGACCGAGTCTCACTCCGGTACCAATTCGTAATAAAGCCCATATTTCTTGCCATCGGTGAAAAAGATGCGTACAAAATCATCCTTACCGATTTCAATCGGCGGAAGTACATTGCGTCCAGGAGCGAAATCCTGGACGAAGGGAAAGAGAATACCATCCTCTTTCCCTGCCGGATGCCCTCCACGTTTCTTGACATAACAGAGGACATCCCGTGCCACGGGCACTTCTGCCGTAATCGCCATATGTACGGTCTTTTGTTTTCCGAATAAGGCCTTTTTTTGTTGAATGGAATAATAGATCCGGGCTTTGCCTGCACTGACCATCACCCGGTTCACACCATCATTTTGCCTCACTAGGGCAGTCTCACCGTTCTCAGCAAGACGAGCAAATATCGTATAGGATATCAATCCGATCTCATCCAATCGATCACGATAACCATTGTTAGATTTGTATTCCTCACGAGTGTAGAGCTTCATCCCGATCGGCGGATCATCTCCGGTTCCCATGTCAGCCGCTTCTGCGGAGGTTTTGTGGATGTACACCGCCTGCACGCCGTCCGGCCAGCGCCATCTCAGCGTACAGAATCGGTCATCCACTTGGGATGTCACATCCGTTATTCCCGGAGCGGAAGCATTAACCTCGGCGTACCTCATTACTGTAAACCCCTTTCCGCTACACTAGAATCCTTTGCTGTTCCGGCTTCTGCGCCGACCCGGAAAGTTATCCGATGCTGGTGCAGGCGCTGCGTTATTGTTTCTTCTATTTCGATAAATACGTCCTTCTCCTACCGGAATGACGCCTGTAAATAATGCAATAATAGCAGCTAATATAAGAACAGCCAGAAGACGAATAAGACTATCTGTAAAGGAGTCACCGCTAAGTCCAAATTCCAGAATCAGTCCTGCGAACAAGCCTGATATTACGCCGCCAATCCCAAAGCTTTTAGCCAAATGACGGTTATCAAACATAATTCCCAGACCTAATCCAAGCGCAGCTCCCATCAACATCAGTGACAAAATACGAACCGCAGCATAATAAGGACTGTCTGCCGTTGAATCACTGCGCTCAGTTAGCAGCGTCCGATCTCCCAGACGGTCATAGATCTGCTGAAACACATCGCCCAGTAGGGCTGAATCCTTGACATCATAATAGTGTCCGCCTGTCACTCTCGCAATATCCTGCAACAGCTGAGTGCCTGCTGGATCATTCAAGCCCAGACCAATGGTATTCACGGCAATGCCGCGCTCTACATAAGCCTGCAACTCTCTTGTGGTATCGAAATTACTCACTCCGTCAGACAACAAGATGACCATGGCTCCTTGGTCTTTTTTGCCGTCACTGTCAATCTCCTTGAGTGCCTCCGAGACCGCACCGCTAATATTCGTGCCGCCTTCGGTTGGCTGCAGATTATCGATTGCAGTCAGCACCTTCTCACGATTCTCCGAATTTGAAAGTGGCGTTAAAGGTTGGACAACTACAGCTTCGTTGTTAAAGGTCACCACGGCTACCTTATTGTCAGTGTCCATTTTTGTAATTAACGCTTTTGCTGCGGAATACCGGCTATTATCGGGATCACTCTGCGTCATACTGCCTGAGTCATCGATAGCCATCACCACATTCTTAACCGGTCTGGCACCGCCAAAATTCAGTTCATAAACGAACTCCGTTAAGGCTCCAACTCCAAGTGCAAGGACAATCATCAGAGGCAGCAGCTTCCACGATAACCCCAGGTAGCGTTGTTTCCATGAAGCTCCGTTCAGCCGTGGCGAGATCATCTCTGCAAGCAGGCAGCCTACACCGACTCCCAGCGCCACAATGGCAAAATAAATACCCACAAGCAGGATGGAAGGCAGATCGTTATACCAGCTTAGCAGCCATTCGCCAAAAAGAAAGGCGACCCCGCCGCCGATCAGACTGAAGAAGAGCAGCAGCAGATTGATTTTTCTCTGCATCGTTATACTTCCTTTCCGGGTAAAATCTGAATTGTACTCTTATCCTTTAAACAATCCGGGGGTTATGCTGCCCGATAAACGGGCTACCCGGATGTGATATCATCCCCCAGATTGCACTTTGTGCAATAGAATGGAGTAGGAGGAACAACTATTTCTATTCTATTGCATAGTGTGCATTGGAAATAAGGAGAAATGTCCCTATCCCGGAACTCTAATTAAGCGTTATATCCGATGACTCTATTGCACAAAGGCAATAAAGGGACTCAAAGTGAGGGGGCCTAACTATTACGCCATCAGCGCATCTCAGGAAGCTGATCTTCACTCAGCCCATGGAGCTGATAGCCATTCTGAGCATAAGTCTCATAATAGACCTTACCGTTGCGATAATAGAGCAGGTCTTCTAAATGAAAGCCGCCCATCAGGTTTAGCTTCTCCACTCCGCTCCTCCGCTGCTCATGCACGAATCCTAACCGGTAAATCCGGGTTGTCTCATCCACTCCAAATGCGTAGCGTAGGAATTCTGATGAACTGTCTCCGAAGAAATATTTCTCCTCATGACGATGCTCTTGCGTATATTCGAATAGCCGAACATTAATAGCCGCGCCCTCTTCTAAATTATGATACAAGCGCTTGAACAGCTCTTCCCTCGATAGAACCTGACGATTCTCATAGGCTGCCGCAACATTTGCACGCCGCAGAAGCTCTTCCTCAAAAGATAAATTGAAAGGTTCTGCTGTCAGCAGCTCCCGGCGGCAAATATCAATCAAACGCTCAATCACAGCTTCTTTCCCTTGTTCTAAGAGCTTGGAGATACTACCCATGTACTTCTCACTGAAGAATATTCCAGGTCCACGCCGGGTTTCGATATCCTTCATCACTTCTTCTGTGACTACGCGGTAGTATTCCATTACGTTCTGGCCCGTTGTTTCGTTTGTTCGCCCAATGCTGTCCATAACAGTAATACGCAATTCTTCCTCCAAAGTCTCCATAGCTTTCACACGGGCCATACTTTCCATATGAAGCTGCTCAAGTGCAGATTCCAAACGACTGCATAGGGCAAGCTCACTTTCTAGGCCCAATAGTTCATATTTTTTGCCATATACGGCTGAGAATAAATAATGAATGAAGTTACGTACTGTTCTTTTATCAAAAAGCGGCACACGCTGGAACGGCTGGCGCTCCACGCTTTCTGCGTAAAGGTCCTCAAGCTCCTCCTGCATGGAGAGAATCGCGGAACGCAGGCCTGCCATATGCTGACGTAAAAGATGGAGCACACTTCCGGCTTCATCACGATCTGCCGTCCACTCCGCAAGCTGATAAAAGCTTACCGCTGGCGTAGATGTTTCCTGTGCCGCCAGCATAGTGCGCCATTGGCGTAATGGATTCATTCCCTCTACTCTCCGGTTTGACTCTGCCACAAAGTTATTGCGGAAATAAGCTTCGCCCCCGTCACCGAACAACTGCCGTTCAGCTTCACGAAGTGACAGCTGCTTCAGTTCATTATAGGTAGGGCGTCCGTGACTCATTAACCCCGTCATTTCATTCAGGCCGTCTTTCTCCGGAAGTAGGTGTACCGCGTGTTCCCGCAAGCTGTCAGGGTCCAGCCCTAACAACGCCTGCCGTTCACGTATAGTCCACGAACTGCCCTCACGCATATCGGAGACAAGCCGCCGGAACGCATGATACAGCACCGCCAAAGCAATTTGAACATTAGGTCTTCTTACCCCGGAAAAGCCAGCAGAGGCGTAGCCTTGTCTTCCAGTGCTGCCCCTGATGCCGCTTTTAAAGGTCATATTGTTATATCCGCCATGACCAGTAGCCTGATCAGAAGCCGAGCGGACCCGATTTTTGAGCAGACTAATATGAGAAATAATCTCGTAGTTGTCATCCATACCGTGTGCAGACATCATACCGCGCTCATTCTTATCGGAGAGCAGATACACAAGATCAAATAATGCGGAAGGACCATGGGCAACTGGAATCGACAAACCGTCTTCCGTCACAAGTAGCGGCGCATTAAACTTATAGTCCGTAGCTTGCATTCTGTCCAATTCACGCAGAAAAGCCAGCCCTACTGAGCTGGAATATCCAAAATTATCCCCTTGCTCCCGCTCATTGATCAGAGCGTAGAGATCTGTCTGTACGGACTTAAAGGACTGGCCGAGTACAGCACGAGCCAGCAGTGTAATTTCCGGCAGCAATACATTAAGCGGATCATCAACCCGCGTAATGATAGAGAGATGGATGACGTCAAAAGATGAATATAGACGTCCATAATCCGCTATACTGTTGCTCAGCCGCCGGATAACTTTATTCATTTCAGCAAGATAACGTGTATCCTCATGAAACTTGCGGTAAAGTTCATGGCGCACAGTGCGTGGATCTGACCCTGCCGTTTCCGGCAAGGCCATGGCCAGCACCCGGTCTTTTCCTCCCGCAACAGATCCACTTATACTTCCGTCTATTCCCTCTTTTGCCGCACCTGACACAGCATGTAATGCCATAACACCGCCGGCGTTATCCCATTTTCGTTCGCAGCTATCCAGCACCGGACCGATGGCCGGAGCAACCTTGTCGCCTACGAACAGAAACAGGGCAGGGTAATGGATGCTGCTGCGTCCATCCCCTTTGCTGCGCTGTGCCTCTTCCTGTACCGCATATTGTTCACCATAAGATAATGCCTGTGTTTTGATCATAGGCCTATTTCAACTTTCTGCGGATACTGCCGAGCTTGCTAGTCATGCTCTTGTAGAATCCGTACATCTCATCGCCGCTCTCATACTCTACCCGTTCGTACTCCAAGCTATCGCGTGCTTCCAGGAATGATACATACAGTCCTTCCAGCTTATAGAGCAGCGGGGTAACGTCTTCAGCGGCAGTCATTTCACCTGCACGACGTGCTGCCTTACGCAGCAGTACGCTGCGGCTCTTCTCATCCAGCTCCCGGAAGTGCCGATACACGGCATACTCTACGTAGCTGCGCTCTTTCATCAAATTAGCAAACGGCTCCCAAGCGTCCTCTTCTTCATCACGGTCATAAACGTAGAGTGCGCCTTTTTTGATAATGCTGTCCGTATACAAAGCTTCAATGAACTGATCCATCCACTTATCTTCGTCCAGATATTGATGAAGCACACCTTCAAGCTCAGCTGCTTTGGCAGTCAGTTCAGCATATTTAGCCAGCTCCACACGAACACGTGAAATCAGCTGCGGTGAACGAATGAGATTCTCCTGCGCCATGTCCTTGTTGATGCTGCCAAAGATATCTTTAATGCCTTCCCGCTCCAAGCCCTTCTCACGCAGGCTCTTCAGCTCATCAACCGCCTTCTTCACTTCACCGAGATTTGGGCGTGTGGATTGCAGCTGCATATCGAAACCGTTCAAAATGGCGTCCAGCTCAAAAGGTTTGGTGAACACAACAGAATATCTGTTACTTGTGTTCTCATCTACACCTTTTTCAATAATGACTCCACTTGCCAGCGCTTTTGCAAAGTCTGCACGCACTCTAGCGTTATAATCACGTACACGAGAATTGACGTAAGTGTCGCCCCATGATTTTTCTGGAATCGGAGAAGGCAGGTACGTCCAGTTGTTCTTATCCGTCATCACGAGATGGCGGCCGATCCCTTCCTTGTCGAGAATGGTCCGCTCATAGTTCTCTTCAAACACCCGCAGCGGCGTGTATACGAAAAGTGGCACACCATTACGTGTATTAAGCCAGAAAATACGATTTTTCACTTGGCTTTCCTTGATCGTAAATTGCGATTTGCCAAGCGCATTATTCTGATAATTACGAATCCCTTTTAGGATACCCGGCGCTTTAACAGGCACGGAAACGAAACCCCATGATGGGAAATGTAAGCTACCCGAGCTATTGCTAAGGTGGAAGGTAGGCACAGCCTCTTCGTCCAATTTACCGGCAATAATCCGCTCAACGAATTTATCCAGCGGCTCTTCATGGCCGAATTTCATCACAAGGAAATCCTCCATCGAACGGGTAATCAGATCCCCAAACTTATCGCTAAGGAATTCCGAAATTGAGCGAACGATATCAATCTCCTGCTCTTTGACCCAACGTCCGGAATGCTTCAGCATTTCACGGGTGAAGTCACGAATCAGGTCGTCGCCGTCCTTCTGATCCATGATCTTGGAGATGGTCGCCGAAATATCCGGCACGTTCACAATGTTCCAATAATAAGTTTTGTTTCCTTTATAGTCTGCCTGCTCTTCGCCATTGATAAGGATGTCCCCGTTCTTGGCAAAAATCGAGCTAAGCGCACTAAGAATCTCTGTAAACACACCGTAAATCCGGCTGTTCTCATCGTTTAAGAGCTCATATAAGTCCTCGTAAAATTGAATCATTTGCTCAGTGCGTTCTACATCGGCGTGCAGCCAATACTCATTGATTTTAGCCTCAATATAGGCATTTTTCTTCTTCTCTTTGGAGACAAAAGCACTGCGGGCATCGCTCAGCTTCTCATCCGCACTGTCCTGCGCTGTCTCAATATCACGTGGCAAACGCAACAAGCTTTCACGTAAAGCCTCAATATAAGACTGAATCAGCTTCAAAATACAGAAGCCCTTCTCGGTATACAGCAAGCGGGAAACGTAGAACGGCCCTTGCTCTGGATGCAGGAAGATGCGCTCCAGCTCTTCACTGAAACGTCCCACAATTTCGCCAGGCAGCTGCTTTTTCGATTTGATATATTCTTCACGGGCACGAGCCAGGAAGTTCTGCTCCAGCTCTGTATCCATGCTTACCACTTGATTCTTAACAACATTGGCATGGCTCAAGCGTTCGCTGTTCTCGTAGCCTGGCAACGGCTCAGGCACACGGGATTCAAACGTCTTGATCATACTGTCGAGATCAATTCCAAGCTTACGTGCGAATTTCTCTACATCCTCTTGACCTGGCGCCTGCTGGAACATTTTTTCCATTTTATCAAACAAGCGGAAAGCCAGGTAAGTCGTCATTTCCTCAATCGGAAGCACAGCGGACGAGGCACCGATAATGTTGTATTCATAGTTAGCTGGGTAGGTCTTGTTCATCTGCGCAATGTTGGTGCGGATATTACTGATATAGTCATGGATGGCGAATTCTTCACCAGACTGTTTTTCTTCACTCGCCATAAAGTTCGTGATGTTCTCCGCCGTTACGTTCATACAGTAATCGTACGCATTCTCCAGCAGCTTACCCTCGGTATTCGTTGCAGAGATCAAATGACATAGATTAAATGGAGGCAGCGGTGAATTTACCGTCAAAATATTACCGTATTGCTGCTGGAACCGCTCACCACGACTGTCCACATTCATCCAGTAATCCAGCTCTTTTAGCGCTGCATAACCGTTCTTGCGAATATATTCACGCGTGTGCTCGCTTAGACTTTTATTAGACAGGTTCACGTCAGGTGTAAAGAGATAACCCAGTGTGTTCACACGGTCAATACCGGCTGATCCGTAGTCACGTTCAATAATACCGCGTACGATATAGGCAATATCCAAGAAAGCCCCACTGCCTGTACCGCCCGACAGACCTGTCAGCAGAAAGACCATCAGCTTTTTGTTAGTGCCTACGGATAACGTCTTGATCTTCTTATCAATCGCTCCTACAACCTGATTAATCTTGGTGAACAAAAGCAGACGTCCAGCCTGCCGCACACCAGCAGCACCATTCATACCATCTGTAATACTCAGCTCAGGTGACAGCCAATCCGTAATATAGGAATCGAGGATACTGCGGTTCTGCAACAATCCACCGATTTCGGCATTCGCCAACAGTACAAATTCATTTTGCGGGTCCAGCCCAATGCCTTTGTATTTTTTTCCACGATCCTGTTCATTCGTCTCAAAAGCTAGAAATTCCACATTATCCGGCTTGTCCCGTTTCTTCTTGGATATCGGATCCTCCGGCAGCTTAAAGCGGCGGTTAATCTGATATTTAAGACGCAGCAGAGCATCAATGCCCGTGCCGCCTAGTCCAATGATCAGGATCGGATTATCAATCGTATCCACCCTGATCTTATCGCTGACAATCCCGCCGCCTAGTGATACATCCAATTGCTGTATATGCTCTCTTACTACTGGTTTCATATGCTTATCCTCCTAAAAGTTTTGCGGAAGCTGTACTTCAGATATCTTGCAGCAAAACTGTTTCTGCGGCATACATTGCCATTGCCTACTATACTAAATATTCCAGATAAATCGTCTTATCTACCGTCTGTAGAGATACTGAAACGCGGTCCCCACTCTTCAGTTCAAGACCACGCGAAGCATCCGCAGCACGTCCGGATCTCTCCACAGTAACACCTTCTCCGCTGCGTAACAGCAATCGGTCATTCTTAGCCGGTGTGAAAATAACAGTTTCGCTCTCCTTCAGTTCAGGCGCCAATTGCAGCAGCTGATGAAGGGTGAACTTGCCCTTGAAGCCTGCAAGCTTCTTATATTGTGGGTAGGTCTTCTCACCCGTATTGCTGTCTTTAACCTCTACTACCAGCTGTCCAACAAAACCACGTGCCGATTTCTTATTCAGCACATACCATGCTGCACCCGCTGCCAGTACTAAAAGAATGCCCCCTATAATGTAATACAGGGTTTTGGATGAGGCTTCCTTCAGGGGTTCTTCGTTACCAGTCCCTGTAGAAGGTGCTGTTGTTGCTGCTCCGCCTGTCTTCGCGCTGATCTGGACAGGTGCACTTTCCCGATAAAAGCTGCTTTCCTCTGCCCGTACCTTCAACTCGTAGTTATGGCTTTCTTTTACCTCAAATGTACCCTTGAAGACAGCTCCGGAGTTATCCAGTTCGATTTCTTGCACATCACCTGTATCAATATCTGTAGCAAGCAGTACCGCCTTCATATCTTGATACAAATTACTGAGTGTTACCTGAGTACCGTTGCTGAACAGATGCGAGGTGATGTCGATTTTATCACCCTTTTTATAGGTTGCTGATGGCAGCGCATCGATCTTAAGCTCCAGGTCATAGTTAAAGACTAGATTAATATCAATCTTATCCTTTGGCACACCTTTAACCTGAAGTTTCCAATCTCCTTCCTGCGGTGACAGTAGCTTAATCAAGCTATAAGTAGAAGACTTGGACAGCAGGACATTGTTTGAGGGGATCGCAACTTCTTTACCTGACGGGTCCGTTAATTTCGCTGTCACAGGCTGTGAAGACATAATTGAGATATTGGCTTCCAAAACACTGCCGTTAGGCACGTTGACGGTCACGTCCTGATAATCGCCATTTGCAGTAATCGACTGCACAGGCACTACCTTCAGCTTCAAATGGCTGGCAAAAATCTCACTCAGGATTTGCGGCAGATCGTCTGCTGAGTCCGTCGAAAATGCTTTACCACCCGTCTCATTGGACAGGTCGGCGAGGCTTTGTTTATTCAGCTTGCCATCTGCATTAAGTCCAATGGTATAGATGGGATAGCCATTCTTTTTAGCAACCTCTACGGCCGCCTTCAGCTCTTTATCTGATTCACTTTGCGTCCGGCCTGTCGCTTTGTTGAAATCGTTATTGCCGTCAGCGAGCATTACAATGATAGGCTCATGGGAAGGGTCACTTCCATTCTGCAGAACCTTTACAGCTTCCTCTACGCCAATAGCGATATCGGTGTAAGCTCCTCGGTCCAAACCATCAATAAAATCCTTCAAATCCTGCTTATCGCTCTCCGAGCTAATTTGCAGCAGGGCCTTTTCCCGTTGCACCTTGTCGGTATAGGCAACAATACCTACTTTATCACCTTGGGTGGATAACATATCTATGAACATTTTCATCGCTTCGTTGGCGATTTTGTTCTTGTCACTAGTCTTCATGGAGTTGCTGACATCAATAAGAAGCACAGCGTCAATGTGAGATTGCGCCGACGTTGCCGCATAGGCCTTAACAGCTGCAAAAGGCGAGGCAGCTAGACAAAGAGCCAGGAGCAATGCCGGAAAGATACGTAGAAAGAGAGTCTTGGTTGTTCTAATACTTTGATATTTACGAAGCATAAATAGGGCTCCTCTTGTGTTATATTAGGCACATATGACAGGTTCAGCACTATCGCTAAAATCTGTAAATAGCATGCCATTATGATATAATTAAACCTTGTAAACTTCAACTTTAGGACCGCCGGACCCAGTGCATTGATGCATAGAAGATTATCATTCTAAAAGCCATCTGGACTGCAGAGCGTCCATGAGAAAGGATTGTTCCATGATTTCATACGTCATTCTTGGGATTACGTTCCTAATTGCCGTAATTCAGATTTCCATTTATGCCGCACATCAGCGCAAACCACTGACACGTGATGATATTAACGATCGACTGCTAGCCGCTTTGAACGGAGGCGATAAAGGCCGTGAATAAGAAAAGACCCGTTACCTTCCGGCCCTTCAAGGCACCTCGTTACGCTTATGACAAGCTGCGCATCTGTCGCCACTGCGGGCGGTATACCGCTCTTGGCGAAGACCGCTGTAGAAAATGTGGCAGAGCCTCACTTATTGCTGTAGAGCAGCACGCAGCATCACTAGCCAGACGGAAGATGCATACCCGCCTACTATTCATCTTACTGCTCACACTAGCCTCTGTCTATTTTGGAAATAGCATCCAACAAATGATATTGTGTGGTGCCGGGGGTCTTGTGCTTGCTGGACTATTGTACTATACGCAGCGAAAAGTAAGGCAGAACGAGAATCTTCGTTCTCTCAATGAGCTGCTTGGTCGTGGGATCGGCATCATCAAGGAAGGGCTGGAGGTCAACCGTCAGGAAGCTGTCTCCGTACTCCGTGAGGATGATGTTCTTGCCTATGAGAAGCTGCGCGAGCTCTCCATCCTGCTTCGCGGCGACCGGATCGCGCGGCAGCGAGTGGCTTTGCTGCATGGATTTTTACTCCGCAAGGATATGGATCTAGAACTGGAGCAGCTTCTTCTAAAAGACTTCGAACCACTGCTAGCCGAATATATCGGCGAGATCGCTAAAGTCCGTCCCGATCTCATTAAGGATCGTACACTACGCTACGTGAAGAACTATGAAGTGGAGATTCGCCAGATGGCTAACGGCTTAACCATCCTTACGAGCGTTGCAGGAGCGGCGGTAAGAATGAAGCGTTATGCCCTGCTCTACTCCAATATGATTGGCCGATACGTGCAAGATCTGCCCAAGGACCGTTTTATGCGGTTGTCCAAACTCATTGCTGCGAATCCCCATGAACCTTGGAACGGCTTAGACCTCAGGGTAGCTGACATTCGTGAAGCCAAATATCGCTGGGACCCGGAGGTCCAATAGACCTGAAAGCTAAGGTGAACCAATATAAAGCAAACATCCTTATTGATGACAACCAACCGTTTCTCAAAGAAATATAAGGATGATGTATACCGTAAAACTTATACTTTCTTAGGCTTTCTT
Source organism: Paenibacillus sp. FSL H7-0943 (assembly GCF_037963265.1). Classification (NCBI taxonomy): domain Bacteria; kingdom Bacillati; phylum Bacillota; class Bacilli; order Caryophanales; family Paenibacillaceae; genus Paenibacillus; species Paenibacillus sp. FSL H7-0943. The sequence goes on along the minus strand of NZ_CP150148.1, from coordinate 1,077,439 downwards.
ATATTTTGAAAAAAGAGGCTACTCTATATGACGTTCAAACAATTAATAACCCTGCGAAACTTTATGATCATTTTGTGTATATGCATGCTTGTGCTGCTTGGACAGAAGGTTTTTCTCATCGCAGATAAAATACAAATCACCAAAGAAGCCGACCGTCTCTACGCTGCCGGGGATCTGATTAATGCAGAGGATCAGTACCGTCAAGCAGCGGCCAACTATTCCATTGATTACCAGGAAGAAAGAGTCGCAAAACGTCTGGATGAATTAGCTCCAATCACAGACATCCGCAAAGTTCTGAATGATTTGGTAGCCTCTACTAAGGAGGAAGCAGCGACTAAGGATTTTGCCGGATTTATGAAAAGCTATCAAGCTCTGCTCAGTTTAAAAGCTACATATATGAAGCCAGGCGGTCCCTATGAATCCTATTATCGCCAGTTATCGTCGGCCTCAGGCATTTCAGACCAGTTCACCTCTTATTTCCGTCAGTTTAAGGAGCAGTTCCTTGCCGATCTTGCCCAGAACCAGAGCGGAGGGGTGAGTAATGAAGAGAACTTCAAATGGAATCTTTTGCAGATTCCTGATGCTTATTATGGAAGTGCAGCTTCCAAAGAGGATTTACTAGCCTCAAAGTTTAAAAGCCATGACACAGCTATATTAAAATCCTTAGCAGGAGCAGGAAACTTTACCGGCATGCTGGAAAGCACCCTGTCCCTGTTGAGTGCTTATAGCCAGCATAATTACGAAGCTCCTTGGGTACTTCAACAAGCAGAAAGCAGCGGGAAGATCATCCTGAACAAAGATCTTGAAGGTGACAATATCACAGCTTTTGCTGGGCATGCTGTAGCTTATCGTAATTTTGCAGGATCGGCAGGCATCACGTCATCCAAGGTGCTGACTTTGATCGATACTAGTAAGGCTAAGCTACTAAAAAACGCCAAACGTCTGACAACTAAAGGTCAATATGCTGAAGCGATACAATTATACGGAGATCTTGCCCCGCTAGAAGATACTTCGACAAACATTGCCGCTACTAGGCTGGCTTGGAATATCGCAGAGCCTGTTCGCCTCCTTCCTGGCGGTGAAGAGCAAGACAAATACAACAACGTCATCTCCCGCAAAGGACTATTGGGCACAAAAGTGATCGTTGCCGGGACGGATAATAGTAGCGTGCTCTATTATGCCGCGATGAATAACGACGACAATGTGGTCACATTAACCGGAAACAGCTTGCCACGCTTCGAGAGTCTGCGCAGTCTTACTTTTAATGAACAGTTGGCAACCTCTTCAGGTGTACCTGTGGTTTTAGCCCAATCTGAGGTTGAAGGTGGACGCACCCTTTTCACAGCGTATGAGATGAAATCAAATGGTATTTCACAGTTATTTTCTTTAGCTGGCGATAGTTATGAACTGCAGTCCGATGACTCTATTCTCGTGCCTAATGCGGATCTTGGAGACGGTGTTGACGGGCAAACGGCACTTTACCGTAAAGTAGACGGCAGCTATCAATTCGCGGAGATTGTTCAGGAGTATGCTGTAATCTCAGCTGCGGATCTTACCACTCATCCTTTTGAAAAGGTCACTTTTCATTGTGAGATCATCGTAGATAACTTCGGCAATAGTCTTGCTTACTCGGATGGGATTTATATTTTGCTCCAAGGAGAAGTGGGTTCCGTTACAGGTAACGCGTTAGTTAGTGGCCAATATCAGAATGGATATGAGCTCGTTGGAACAGACATGGGCGAGCAATATGTGCCTGTGTTTATAGTGGAATCCGTAGGTAGCATGAGCTTTGGGCGGTAGGGATTTGGGATACAGGATACGGGATACGGCATACGGGATAACCTTGTCTTTGTGTCGGCTCGACGATCCTGTAAGCTCCACCACTTATAGCAACTAGCGTTGGACAGCGCTTCGATGGTTAATAGGTACGTAATGCCATGAAGATCACATAGCTCGTTAATCATTCGTAATTATCCTGTAGTCTAAGTCTCGTTAATTTACCTATTGTGGATGTTTTTAACAAACCATTGAACTTTCAAGTAATCTGCTCTAGACGCTTTCACACCATTGGTTACGCATCATCCCTTATGTGATCTACGTTTGATGTAACATCTTCAAGCAAATTTGCCATTGTTAGCAGTACCTGTTGCTAGACAAAAAGACACTAACCGGGGGTTGGTGTCTTTTTTCCATGTACTAGCAGTCTATGGATAGCTGAAAAAAATCAAAAAGTAACCTGTTACAGGATAATGTCGTATTGCATTAAGCACGGTGACTTTTACTCAGCTACTCAATTGGCACTTTTAATTTCTGAAGCACTTCTATATAGGTTCCACTTAACCATTTTTTGATGAAATCAAATTCAAAGGTTTAAATCGGTGTTCTCGTTTACATAGAGCTCGCTGGGTTCAATTCGATGTTGGTGAGTATGCAACAGCTCTGGCAAACGCCCCATCCGCTCAGCCAAACGGGATAGCTTTTGCTCATGAAAATTAGATAATCCCGTATGAATCCGGTCTTGGAAAGGCTCAAGCCATCTTGTTTCCAGGCTGTCAGAACCGAAATAAACCCCGAGCAGAGTGCCTGCTGTTGCTCCAAAACTATCCGTATCGTTGCCTTGCATCACCTGCTTGCATATCCCGTCACCGACATTGTCTGCAAATCGAAATGTATTAATTAAGGTACCTATTTCCTGATAAACCTGACAGTGATTATAATTTGCATACTTATGGTTAATGCTCTGATAAGCTTCCAGCCAGTTATCTGCATTCGCTACCCTCTGCAGGCAATCCTGAGTAATCTCATAGAATCGGCTCCTTCTAGGTACGAATTGCAGTGCAGTACTTATTATTTTAATAGGATCGCGCAGTACTTGCGCAACTGCAATCGCAGCGGCGATGAACATCGTGGCGTAGATCCCCGTCCGGCGATGTGTAAAACTTGCATCACGCCAAGCTAGCTCAGCGGCAAGAGCGGGTTGACCGGGGCAGGCATAACCGTAAGCATCTGCGCGAATCGCTGCTCCGCATAGTTCTGTATCTTGCACCATGAAGTCGGGCCAAGCCTCTATTTCAGAATGATTGAATAGTTCTCTATCATGCTCCAAATAGCTAATCCCCGATCGAAGCAAGATGGTCCTCTCCGGCCCCCAAGTAGTACTTATCGGAAGATGATTTATCCATAAATCTCTTAAATTTCTTTTCGTAAAACCATCGCCAAATTGTTCTAACGCCATCATTCCCATTAATGTGTAATTGATATCATCATCAGGTGCCACATAACGAATTCGCCCCCGCGTCGTCTCAAACCAAGACCAATGTCGACGATCCAAAGCATGGAGAACTTCATCAGAAATGTAATCATTCAGTGGCCATTCCCCTACAGAAGTTAAAGCTTTACGCAATTCCGACAAGCTGGGGTTTACCTCAATCGGTTTGCCTAGCATTGAACCACAGACTGAAGCGAGGAATCCCGCCTCTACACGTTTGGAGCTATCCTTAAGATTCAAGATTCCGACTTGGCCTAAAGGTCGAGCCGGATCGCATTCCTGCCATATCACTTCTAAATCGTTTGGTTCATAGTAAGGCCAATTGTCCCTCATTGGAATGTCAGCCAAGCTATGAGCGAATTCCAGATAGGCATCGTAGCTTGCGGGAAGCTGTTCCAGCTTGGCTAAATAACCCGAGGTTAGATGCCCCTGTGCAAATTTATTGCGTAAAATCCCCTCTAATTGACGTTTAAGAAATGCGAGTGATGGCAGCATGCTGTATCTCCTTTGTCCGTTTATTAATCTACGTAAAATAACTTCTACATGAGAATGTAAACGATGATTGATGGAAAGCAGCCCATCCCATCGCCTTCATTATAAGTTTAAATAAACGAGCATGCGATGATAGAAATAACAGTAAAAGCAATAAGTTTAATAGACTATTAAATAGGGAAAGACACTCTAAAAAACCCTCCAATGGGATGCCAAATGAATCGTCACCCTTATGTCCTTCATTTTTTCGATTACGGGATTACAGGTTACAGGATTACGGATTACGGGATTACTTGTTGCGTTCAATTAGCTTATTACTTTGCCTAATGAGATCGAATGTAATGGTTTATAGCATACACTGTATCCACCTAGTGAACATTTATAATGAGTAGTCAAGCAACTATAGCGACTTGGGTGTACATATACGAAGCAGACAACTTTGAACGACTTGGGTAAACAATCCCTACAGATAGTACGCTCCTTCTGCTGACCATGAGAATGGGAACTCCTGTCTGGTCAGTTTTTTTGTCCAAGAGGTGTGGGTAGCCCGTCTATACTCTTTGTGTTTTTCTCTTGTCTATATTCTCTCAGCCCTGCCTCACCCTTTTGGATAGACCAACGCTGCAACGTATCCCGCTCACCCTCATAACTCATGAATGGGACCGAAAATCCGCAGGAAGTCTGTACTTTATGAACATCTATCAAAATGATCTGTCTAGCTCCAGGCAGAGATGTAAACAAAGGGGACAGTGTTTCCCATTCTGCTGATTCAGGCAAAATCACAGCCCCTGTTCCATACAGTCTTAAAATATTAGGCGGCCCCTCAAACGCACAAAACATAACCGTCACTCTTCCATTTTCCAGCAGATGCGCGCTCGTCTCATTACCGCTGCCAGTCATGTCTAGATAAGCCACCTGATTAGGAGACAATATCCGAAAACAATCATGTCCCTTCGGCGAAAGGTTAACATGCCCATCTTCTGAAAGCGGCGCCGACCCTACGAAAAAAAGATGCTGCCGAAGAATAAACTCTTCATGTACAGGTAGTATAGCGGTAAATTGTTTTCCCATTTGGCATTCTCCATTTCTGTATATTTGTGTGTTGGCTAATTGGTCATCTCTACTCAACTCTATCGGATCCGCCGACTCAATGAGTTCCATGAACTACATGAACTACATGAACTACATGAACTACATGAACTACAACAGCTTCACCAATCATCTCAGTTCCATCAACCACATTTGCTTAACTAACTAGCTTTGCCGACTACATTAACTTCTATAGTTACATTAGCTCTATCAACTCCGTTAGTTTCACCAACTGGATCAGTTCCAAAAGTGCATTAACTCCATTAACAATACCCACTCCAATAGCTCCTCCATCAAACTAACTTTGACTAGGTCCAAGCGGCGTTTGCCGCTAATGTAGGGCATTTTTGTCTCTCTTTATTGCTACTTTGGCTCGGGGCGGCTAATGTAGAGCACTTTCGCCTCTCTTTCTTGCTACTTTAGCTCGGGGCGGCTAATGTAGAGCACTTTTGCCTCTCTTTCTTGCTACTTTGGCTTGGTGCGGCTAATGTAGAGCACTTTTGCCTCTCTTTCTTGCTACTTTGGCTCGGTGGAGCAAATGTAAGGCATTTTTGCCTTTGTTTCTTGCTACTTTGGCTTGGGACGGCTAAGGTAGAGCACTTTTGCCTCTCTTTCTTGCTACTTTGGCTCGATACCGCTAATGTAGGGCACTTTTGCTCTTATTTCTGACTAATTCGACGTTATGCAGCTGATGTAGAGTATTTTTACCGTACATTTCCGCCACTTTGGCCCAACCCAGCAAATCTACGGGATTTTTACCGTACATCCCCGCCACTTCTGCCCAATCCAGCAAATCTACGGGATTTTTACCGTTCATTCTCGCCACTTGAGCCCAATCCAGCAAATCTACGGGATTTTTACCGTACATCCCCGCCACTTCTGCCCAATCCAGCAAATCTACGGGATTTTTACCGTACATCCCCGCCACTTCTACCCAATCCAGCAAATCTACGGGATTTTTATCGTATATTTTTCCGCAGACACATTAGTTAAGTATATATACTCTAGGGCTTTTCTTATGTCTCCCCCCGTCTGCCTAAATGCAAGCCTCAGCAAGGATTAACAACACATCCCGAGAATTTTAAGCTGTTTATATTCTCTTCCACCGTCAAGTAACCCTTCTCCCCGGTACCTAGCACGTCAGCAAAAATAGGGACTACCTCTCGGCAGCCCCCCTTTCTCTCGCAAGCTGCTTGATACTACTATCAGAAGCAACTCCCTTAAATCCCTTTTTCCCTTTAAAACACATCCCTTTAAACACTTTTCTATAACACTTCCTATAACACTTTTCCCTAAAAAATCTCCCGCTTAAGCACTTAACCCACTAAGCACACAAAACCATCCTTCCCCTATCTATTCAATCGCAATATAAATCTCAACCTGCGTGTCAGCAGGGTCGAAATTCCGTGAATCATAAATCTCAAAATCCCCCGTGTAAGTTCTTACCTCCCCAGACTCCTTAAAGTACGCCCAAATCTCCCCCCACGCTTGCGCGACTACTTCAAATACCGGACCTTTTTTCGTCTTAAAAACCATGTATTTGCTCTCCGGTACAGCCGCATAGGTGAACTGGTTTTCCACTAGTTCGCTTTCCTCTAGCTCGTTTTCCTCTAGCTTGCTTTCCTCTAGTTCGCTTTCCTCTAGCTCGCCTTCCTCTAGCTGCCTTCCCTCTATATGTCTCTCCTCAGCTACTTCATGCCCGATCACAACGGTATACGCTCCGCTCGCATCACTCTCATAATCCGTATACAAAGCATAGATATACTCAGAATTTACCGTAGCTATCTGCCCCGCAATATTACTCTGAAAATAAGTTTCCCACAGCTGCGACAAACCTCCATCAGGTCCCATTTCTGCTTCATTAGTTGTGCGTATGCTAACCCCCGCCAAGGTCATTTTTGCTTTCTCTACAAAATAAGTATTCATCCATTCTCCCTCATTTCCTGTGATTGAACTTAGTATACACAGGCAAAGTGGACATCTGTCTGTCCAGTTCGAATAGATTGATTTCATTCTGGGTTATAAAGACCCCTTTAGGGTAATTAATAGTATGGAACTACACTCGAAGGGAATGACTACAGCATGTCAAAAATCAAATTAGCTGTCATCTACTACAGTGCCACAGGAACTAACTACCAGCTAGCACAATGGGCCGCGGAAAGCGCAGAAAAAGCAGGAGCTGAGGTAAAACTGCTGAAGGTGCAGGAACTGGTCCCCGAGGACAAAATTCAAGCAAATCCAGCCATGAAAGCCCTAGCTGAAAAAACAAAAGATATCCCAGTCGCCACACCCGACGATATAGTCGAAGCGGATGCGATTATTTTCAGTTCCCCAACCCGTTACGGTAACATTGCTTCCCAGATGAAGCAGTTCATTGATACAACCGGTGGCATTTGGGGCAAAGGACTAACAGTAAACAAAGTCGTCAGCGCCATGAGCTCAGCACAGAACCCGCATGGTGGACAAGAAGCTACGATTTTGGCACTCTATACGTCGATGTATCACTGGGGAGCCATTGTTGCAGCACCCGGTTATACCGATCCAGTCACATTCGGTGCGGGAGGCAACCCTTACGGAACAAGTGTCAGTGTAGATGGAGACGGTAAAATGATCGAAGATCAGGATCGGATCCGTGACGCTGTTTTTCATCAAGCGAAGCGTACCGTTGAAGTGGCCGGCTGGGTCCAGGCAGGCAAAAACGCCAATAATCAGAACTAGAGCAGCTTAGTTAATATAACAACACCCCTCGGAGCTACTTGTGTAGCACTGCGCCGAGGGGTGTTTAATTTATATTTTAATTACTCTCCAGGGTATTTAAGCCCCCACTGTGCACGGACTTGATCCAGCAGTTTCAGAATCGCTAACGATTCATCCAATGTCATCACCGGACTCTCTGTAAGCCCTGCCTGAAGACAACGTCCTACTTCCTCCGCTTCAAAACAATATCCAATAGAAGCACGGTCGTCCACAAAGCTCTCTACCTTCTCATCTCCTATATAAAGCGCAGCCGATTTCGGGTTCACTAATGTACCCTCTACAATAATACGGCCTTCTGTGCCAAACACATGCGCTTCCTCCAACATGTTAAGACGAATACCACCGTTCAACGAAGCGGTTTTCCCGTTACCATATGACAACAGCATCGAGAAATGCTCGTCCACTCCAGTCTCACCTATGTGCACTGTGCTGGAAATAGACTCAGGATGAGGTCCAAACACCATGGAGGCAAAAGAAACCGGATAAATCCCCACATCCAGCAGCGCACCCCCGCCCAGCTGCGGATTCAGCAATCTGCCTTCCGGATTCCAGTCGGTACGAAACCCTAGGTCTGCCTTCACCAAACGAACATCACCGATTCTACCCTCAGCAATCCATTCTCTAACCTTCACAATCGCCGGGATGTAGCGACTCCACATTGCCTCCATCAGGAATAGCTTATGTGCTCTAGCATAGGCCACAACTTCTTCCAATTCACCGCTGTTTACGGTAAAAGGTTTCTCACACAGGACAGCTTTGCCTGCACGCAGCGCCATTAAAGCATTTTCTTTGTGAAAAGGATGCGGCGTTCCAATATATACCGCGTCTACATTCGGGTCATTCAGCAATTCCTCATAGGTTGCATAGGCATGCGGAATCCCATGATTTTTAGCAAATTCATCGGCACTTTCCTGAGATCTTGACCCAACGGCATAAGCCACACCATTACTGGCATGCGCCAAATCAGTAACAAATTGATGAGCAATCCAGCCTGTGCTAATAATTCCCCATCTCACCTTGTAAGCGTTGTCCATTTTCATTTGCATGTTCCTCCTAATCCTTCTGCTAAGTCTCTTTAATTCTATCAGACCATTCTAATGAATGTATAGGAACTGATGCCAGCAAACACCACCGTCACCACCAAAATAGCAATATTCCAGATCTTGCTCAAGGCCGCTGAGTGCTCGTTAGAGCTTTGAATAAACGCTTTTTGCAAAAGGAACTGTAAAAGCTTCATGATTATGAATCCCAAACAACCCAGCCCGCTTTGCAAAATAACCTCCAGACTAGCTTTACTTACAAATCGATCAGCCATGTTCCCATCATAATGAATCGGCACGGTATCCGGCATTTTGGAATAAAGAAATAAATAAATAGCTACAGGAATCAAGGCCACCACACTGCTTAAGATCATCGTCAGTTTGGTTTTGAACAACGTTTTACCCTCCTTGTGCGGAAAAATAATCTCCCCGTTATTCTCCTTCCACTTCAATCAGATATATCCCCTTCTTAAATCCACCGCGACGTTTAGCTTTCTCTGCACGTTGCTTCTCCAGCTCCACGCTATTGCTCCCATGTGTCTCCGCCAGAGCCTGAATCACTTCCAGCATATCGGCAAGCTCCTCCAGAGCTTCTTCATCACTTGCTGCCTGTAAATATTCCTTCGACTCTTCTTGCAATTTTTTGCGTAGTTCAGTTATGTATTCTTTGGACTCTAATATCCTTGTGTTAAAATCTTTACCTTGAGAAGCTATCAAATCGGGGATGCCGTCACGCACTAGCTTTTCATATACAGGCATTTAAGCTCTTCCTTTCTTCTATATTATATTATATCTCCCTTCAATCCGGCTTTGATTCCATCACTAGACGTTCTACAAAAGGAAGATCTGCCGGAGCAAACATGAACTGATCCAGTTCAGCCGGAAGCACCCACCTATGTTCGTCGTGATCCACCAGATCAATTACACCTCCCTGATACCGCGCTTTCCAAGCAATCAATTGGATCTTTATCTCTCCATAGTTATGCTCGTTGATGCCAAAGCTCTCATAGGGAAGGATTGTGATCCCCATCTCTTCCTGAAGCTCTCTTTGCAGACACTCTGCGATGCTCTCATCCTGCTCTATTTTGCCACCAGGAAATTCCCACAGACCTGCCTGCAATTTACCTTGCCGCCGCCGGGCAATAAGAATCTGCCCTTCTTCATTATGTATAATTGCTGCCGCCACCTTGATCACAAAGAACACCTCCACTATTGCTAGTTATTCGACAGATACTACTATTAAAACATACAATTCATTCCAAACCAAAGAGACTCTCCCAAAAGCCAACACGGCCTGGGAAAATCTCTTCAGTACAGTCTCTCTATAAATTTCACAGCAGCGTTATCCTTACGAAAGAGCTACTATTTTGTCAGCACAAGCTCCAAACGAACCTCAAGATTATTTTCTGTATCCAGTACAACGGTGTGGGGATTGCTTAGACCAAAGTCAGAAAAGGCCACTGTTGTCGTTCCCGACAGCATCAACTGTCCCCCGCTATACGCCGCTTGCGACTGAAAGGTGACGTCCTTTTCTACTCCTTTTACGGTAAGCGTCCCCTGCATTTCAACAGGCACAGTTGCTCCTTCAGTCCATTCTGCCGGCAGCTCCGAAAATGACTTCACTACAAACGTGGATTGTGGAAATTCCGTAACGGATAGAAAATCCTCTCCTTTTACATGCTCGTCCCGTTGGCTATTGCCAGAATCCAGAGCGCTCATATCCACTGTCCCTTCCCCGGCCATCGAAGTAGAATCCTCTATATTTACCTTCCAGGTACCCTGAACTTTGTTGTCTACGAAGTTTACTGTTTCTTTAGAGGTCGTCACTGACCAATAGACTTTAGAGGTTTCCCCAAGGGTCCAATCCCCGTTTAATTGTTCGGCTGTGACCGCCACCCCTGCTGATGCTCCAGTGTTATTTGTTGTCTCTCCAGCATCTGCTGTTGTTGCTTGATTTGGAATCACGGACTCGATCTCTACATTATTGCCCAGCGATTTATCCAGTAATGTATAACCTGTGACTACTCCTACGATAATAACTCCTGCAGCGATCAAGGCTATTCTTTTTCTCTTCATCCTGTTCCCTCCAATATTCATAATTTCTGTATGCTTTCAAGCTCGTCCCTCATTCTAACAAAGCAATATGTCGGGAAGAAGTCAGAGCAGAACGGGCTATGATGTGTTAAACTTGTCGTAAATTTTATGGACTGGAGGTACTCCAATTTGACGAAATCCATTCTTGTTGTAGAAGATGAAGAAGCCATCTCTAGGGTCCTCAGTGCTTATCTGAAAAAAGCAGGCTTTCAAGTCACCCGTGTAGCCGATGGACGCGCTGCGCTGGAGTCTTTTGCTATATCTCCTCCTTCATTAGTATTACTAGACATCATGCTGCCAAACATGGACGGCTTTGAACTGCTTAAGCTCATCCGTGAAAAAAGCAGCTGCCCTGTGATCATGCTGACGGCAAGAGATGGGATCAATGACCGGCTAGCCGGCCTCGACGGTGGTGCGGATGATTATATGTCTAAACCTTTTATTCCCGAGGAGGTGGTAGCACGCGTGAACGCTGTCTTACGCCGTCCCTCGCAGTGGTCTGATGGCAGCCGTAAACGGCATTATGGCAGTTTGTTTATCGACTTCACAGCACGTGCTGTCTTTTTAAATGGGGCTGAGCTGAGTCTTAGTCCTCGGGATATGTCAGTGCTGTTATTTCTCGCTGAAAGACCTAATCAGATTTGTACGCGTGAGCAATTAATAGAATTTGTATGGGAAATGGATTATGAAGGAAGCGACCGGGCGGTAGATTTGTCGATCAAAAGACTACGCCAAGCGTTGTCGCACTGGCCTACTAGTGAGGGGGAAATCCGTACCCTAAGGGGGACGGGATATCAATTATGGACAACTTAAAGAGAAACAACGCCAAACGTACCTCTATCCTTTCTTACTGGACGATACGTTATCTGCTCATTATTAGTGTAGGCCTGCTCCTCACAGCTTTAGCTACATTATGGTGGATCCGTCAGGAGGCTATGAGCAATCGTCTGCAGACTGCGGGGCTTTTGGCACAGGAGATTGCAGATCGCAGCTTAAATATGGAAGGCTCCATTGAAATCAGCCAAAATCTCGAAAAACTGATCGAAGACCGGAAGCGGTTTTTCAAGTTAACCATAGAGATGTGCGTGATCATTACTGATCAACAAGGTCAAATGCTATTCTCCCTGCCACCTCTAACTGACAAGGAAATGAGATATAAGCTAAATGATAGCCTGAACGACTCCCGCAGTCCGGAGTTCAAAGCTGCTGTGGCTCCCATAAATTCGGATGACAAAACACTGGGACAGGTTATTGTCCTGCAATCCAAAAAATCACTGCGGCATATTCCACAGGAGGAGATCATATTTTTCTCCATACTGCTGCTGTTTCTAATCATCTTAAGTTGGCTAACCATTTACCTCTTATCTCGTAAACTGGCAAAACCCATTCAGAAGGTAGTCGAGGCAGCGGCTCAAATCAGCCATGGCCGTTATGATATCATTCTAGATAAGGATGCTAAAGAGCGGGAAATTCATGAGCTGATGATGTCTTTTGAAGAGATGGCAGGCAAGTTACAGCAATTTGAGCAGTCTCGAGCCGTAATGCTGGCCGGAGTCTCCCATGAGTTGAAAACACCCGTAACCTCTATTAAAGGCCTGGTGCATGCCGTCCGCGAAGGGGTCGTTGAAGGTGATGAAGCTGTGGAATTTCTGGATATTGCCCTGCTGGAGGCTGGGCGGTTGCAGCGAATGGTAGCCGACCTTCTGGATTACAATGCCCTGACTGCAGGAATGGTTTCCGTTCGTCACGACCGACTCGATGCCGTACCACTACTATCAGAAATCGTATATCAATGGAAACTGACACAGGCGGAAGATGTTGCTGAACCCGTGCTTCATATGCCGATTAATCCCTTATTTTTGCGTGGGGACTCCCTTCGTATCCAGCAGATAATCGTCAATCTACTTAATAACAGTGTACAAGCCAAAGCTCCGGATCGAAAGGTGCAGCTTACAATAGAACTGCTGGATCAGCAAGGTCATGGCTTTGCCGAAATCCGTGTTCAAGATAATGGGCTTGGCATCTCATCCAATCATAGTGAGCATGTCTTCGAAGCCTTCTTCCGGGGCAGCGATAAGCAGAGCACACTGCGTGGTCTGGGACTCGGCCTAACCTTCAGCCGTCTGTTGGCCGAATCTATGAACGGAAGCCTCGTGCTTGAGGAGCACTCAGACAAAGGCTGCACCTTCGTGCTGTCTCTGCCGCTTGATGATTAAAAAATAGTCTGCGATCCATCGACATGGTATAATCATGTGCACAATCACACCGAAAACCGGAGGCTGTATATGCTTACTTTTGAACAAAAATTAGCGATTCTCGACTCTTACCCCCAGCTGGAACGCAAAAACGTATCCCTTGGGCGCGTGAACTATCACTACGAGGAAAGCCAGCATGATAAGAAAACCGTGGCTTTTCACCTGCATCCAAATGGTAATGGCTATGTGTTTGCAGGCTTACTGCGGGGCCACGAGACAGACGATAAGGGCTTCGTGAATATTCGCGACTACTCGGAATCCGAGCTGCGTAGTTTGCTGGATGCCTCCATCACCTCACTGTCTATTTACATTCCTGATGCTCCTGTAGCCAGCAAAAGAAAGAAAAAGGCTGCGGCAACTGCCGATACACTCTGGACTAATGATGAGGGCCAAACCCTAACCCTAAAGCTTGAGGATGATTTATGGTATGTCTATGCCGACCTCAATCTGGAGATGGCGTTTGAAACGCTTGAGGAAGCTAAAGAATATTTAGCGGAAGAGGGATTTACAGCAGCGCAGGAGTAATTGTCAGACTTTAATCTACACACTCACAACAAAAGAGGTGTCTGAGCAGCCATTTATTTTGGCCGTTCGGACACCTCTTTTCTAATAAAACGATCCTTAATATACAGGTTCCGTATATATGTAACTATAAATACCCAAATCGAGCTCGGAAACCACTTCATAATCTAGTTGGAATTCTATAGTCTTATTTGATAGACCTCCTACAAAATAACCGCCCTCCACAACCAACCTATCCTTCCCTCCAACTGGGGCGACCAAGATCAGCTGTTCAGCTTTATTGGCTGGGATCACAAAGTTTTGCAGCCCACCCGTCTGATCTTGAATATATTTACGGATAGATACGAGGTTACTGCCTAATTCCGAGAGGCCGGAATTGTCGTTCCGCCATACATCAAGCGCATCTTGTTGGGATTGGTTGGAACTGACACATGCCTGATTAACTGAAAATTCAGGGATTTTATATATATTCCCGCCAATATTATCGATAACTACTTTATGGGTTACTTCCGTACAATTTTCAATTTTCAGAGTCGGCATGGGGTCCTTTTCCTTTGAGAATGTCTTTATGATTTTTTGATCACCAGACTTAAAATTTATTGAGATGTCTTTATTATCCATGTTAGAAAATTCGAGCAAGCTATACAACTGATTATTTTTAATTCCGTAGTGCTTTACGTTTATAACAAACCTGTTTCTCTCATCTGATAACGATTTTGATTGCTCTTGGCTTCCTACTGAAATTGTTCTGTTGACCGGGGCAATAATCTTCTCCTCGGCAACTGGTGAGGTTATGTAAATAGATTTTGTACCTTCATCCCAAGTGACACTACTACCCAACACTTCGCTAATAAATCTTAAAGGGACGAGTGTATTATTTTGAAAATTGATACCCTTAATGTTAATATCCCCTTTAACCGCTGAGACCGACTTCGCATGATTATCCCATTTAATAGTTGCGCCTAAAGCTTCAAAGATCGCCCGCATAGGTACGTATGTAACTCCATCTTTCAGTATAGGACTTACATTAAAATGTAATTGCTTACCGTCCAAATAACATTTGAGATCACTGTCTTCCGCAAAGGCTTGACTTGAAGATAAAACAGCAAAACTTATCATCACCACAAAAAAAAGTGATAATTTTTGAAGCAAAGTTGTGGTTTTTCATGTTCTTAATTTAGCTCCTAATCTAGAAAAATAAAAAAATTACAATGCACACCTGAATATATCAAATGGCCAATCAAAATGTAAGTCTAAAAAGAAAACTACCAACGACACCCAAATTATGGTTAGATGAAGGAGAAGCCATATCCTAGAGGGAAAGAAGCGTGAACGCATATGAGTTTTGAAATCGTAGAGGCCACCATACCGGACATCCAAGCCGCATTAGAAGCCGGAGAAATTACGTCAAAACAACTAGTTCTCATGTATTATGAACGCATTGCTGATCACGACAAAAACGGCCTGACGATTAACTCTGTACTGGAGATTAATCCTGATGCGTTGTTTATCGCAGAATCTCTGGATGTGGAACGGGCAATTAATGGCCCACGCGGCCCCCTGCACGGGATACCTGTGTTATTGAAAGATAATATCAATACTGGGGACAAAATGCATACAAGTGCGGGTTCGCTGGCTTTGGCGAATTCTTTTGCCGGGGAAGATGCGTTTATAGTTACCAAGCTGCGTGAAGCCGGCGCCATTATTATGGGTAAAGCCAATATGACCGAATTCGCCAATTTTATGACGAACGGCATGCCCTCCGGTTACAGCTCCCGCGGCGGGCAAGTCCTTAACCCCTACAATATTTCTACGCCAACCGGCGGCTCTAGTGCGGGTTCAGCAGTAGCTGTCGCTTGTAATTTCTGTACGGTCTCTGTTGGCACAGAAACTTCGGGATCGATTCTTAATCCCGGTAATTTGGGCTCCATCATCGGCATTAAGCCAACCGTGGGGCTGCTCAGCCGTTCAGGAATCCTGCCGCTCTCCAATACACAAGACACCGCAGGCCCTATGGCTAGAACCGTTCATGATGCCGTGTTACTGCTAAACGCCATGCTGGGCAAGGATCAACGCGATGCAGCTATGGGAACAAATACAGGTAGAATCCACGAGGATTATACTGTATTCCTTGATCCGAATGGTTTGCAGGGCGCTCGAATTGGGATACCACGTGATTATTATTTTGAGGAGCTCACAGATGAGCAGCTTGCTTTGTTCAACGCTTCCGTCGACAGGATGAGAGAGCTTGGAGCGACCATCATTGATCCTGCAGATATTAAGACCGCCCGGGAAATTAGTTACTCTTCGGTGGTATTAAACGAATTCAAAACAGCACTGAATGCTTATTTATCTCATTTGGGCCCCGGAGCACCTATGCGAACCTTGAAGGATATTATTGATTTTAATCATGCACACCCTGTGGAGACTTTGAGATTTGGTCAAGCTACATTAATAGATGCGGAATATACCTCCTCCGGCACACAAAGTGAAGCTCAATATTTACGCCATCGTGCGACTGACCTGAAGCTGTGCAAGGAAGAAGGGATCGATGCCACTATGAAAGAATACAATCTGGATGCCCTGCTGTTCCCTGCCGATTTTGGCGCCAGAATTACTTCCAGAGCAGGATATCCGTCCATCGTCGTTCCTTCTGGATACACTTCGGCCGGCGCTCCCTTTGGTGTAACCTTCTCAGCAAAAGCTTATCAGGAGCCTACGCTTATCAAGCTAGCCTATGCCTATGAGCAGCATTACAAGGTGCGAAAAGCACCTTCGCTAAAAAGCTTCATTTGATTAAACCTATTCCTGAAGTGGAACAATACCTAAATGCCTGTTTCCCTCATGGGACAGACTCCATGTACGCACTTCATAGCTACGAATGCCAGACAGCACGTAAGGATCTTTTTCGGCAAGGAGAACGGCTTCTTCGCGTGAGTTCGCTCTTACAATAACCATACCGCCAGGACAATCACTAAAGGGACCACACAGCACTAATTGTCCTTTACGGTCCAGCTCTTGTAAATGCTTAACATGACCACGAATAATCTCCATGTCTCTACGGTCTTGATTCATCGGGCTAAGCAAAATAACATAACAAATATCTGCTTGATTGACCTCACTCATCCTATTCTCCGCCTCTCGTTCAAATAGAAACTAAAGCCCGTAACGGTGATTTCCCAATGCCGATTCGGGCTTTTTTATTTCGCGATGTCTTCGTTCGTAGCTTTATTCATAATCTCGCTGATTTTCTTCATCGGCAATATTTTGAATCTCATCAGAATGAATAAGAAACAGCTCGTAGTCCCCCTCTGCATGCAGCTTCAGCGCTCGTTCTTTAAAAAACTTCGGGCTGCCTTCCGCCGCATCCTCATCATAAAAGAGCAATATCCCGTCACTTTTGCGGAACAACAAGTCATCTCTGGCCCTGAACTGCCAGCTGCCGTCATAAGGGGCATTACTGACCGCCCTGCAAAAGTCCGCACCCGCAATAATACGTCGGTATTCCTCCTGCTTCTCTTCCTTCCACTTCTCTTCCTGTCCAGTATGCGCCGTAATGATCCCCAATTTCAATTCAGGATATTGAGTCTTGAGTTCACATACCACCTCACAAGCCCAAAGATCGACACCATACTGGCCGGGGGTAATAATCCATTCGACGCCTTCTTCAATTAGCGGCTTTAATCTGTTAGACAGCGCCTTTTTGATATAAGGAATTCCCGGATGCTTATTGTCAAAAATACCGAGCTCATGCGCACGGTAGCCTGTTACGAGTAAATTCTTCATGTACTGCCTCTTTCCCTGAACGTTGGTTATCTCTTACCATGACTTACCTTTGTAGAGTTTTATCCCACTTATATGATTATTATATAGCATTTACATGATCTATTTCTTTAGGCAAACTTTCAGCTGATCTTAAGCAACCTTTCAGAACCGTCTGATATATTTCTCCTAATCAATCTAAAACTATTAAGGAGAGAAAATAAATGAAGAAATTAATACCGATTATGATCTCAGGAAGTCTACTCGCTTCTCTACTATTGGCTGGCTGCAGCACCAATTCGGAGTCCGAAGGAACAGCTGTTACTAATAACCAAGCGAACACGGCACCCGCAGATAACGCTGAGGCACAGCAATCTCAAGGAAACGGCAATCAACAAAACGGCAGACCCGGCATGTCCATGAATTTCGGCAAGATTAAGAGTATTAGCGACAACACAATTACAATCTATACGTCAGAAATGCCTTCCCCGCCCGCACAAGGCACTGGAGATACGGCTGGAGCCGATATGCAGAACGGCCAGGCTGGTACTCCACCGGAAAGACCCGAAGGTGATCAAGGCTCAGAAAACGGTACACCTCCAGAGGGGGGAATACCGGAAGGCGGAGCCCCTGACGGCGGTGGACAAGGTGGTGGACCACAGGGAGGTGGGATGCAGCAAACCTTCTCCGAGGAAACCACAGATATTACAATTGATGCTGATACCAAAATTGTAACGGTTACCTTCGACAATGGCACGCGTCAGGAGAACACGATCAGCTTAGCTGACCTGAAAGCTGATGACATTATCCAATATACGCTGAAATCCGATTCCACTTTGGCGGAGAGCATTACCTTAAGCAGCGGAAACCCCGGCGGATCCGCTCCAGACGGTAGCACGGGCAGCAGCAGCTAATCAGTTTCTTCACAACAAAAAAACTTTCCGGGGACAAGCTATACCCGGAAAGTTTTTTAAAAATCGTATACTATAAACTATTTTTTATCCGACAAAATCAATACTCCACGACCCGGTACAACTGCTGAACCACTGATTACATTACCTGTCAGTAGATCAGTACGCTCAGCTGCCCCAATATCCGCGCTTAAATCCCCGGCAGTGTGGTTCAGTAAGAACAAGTAAGATACGCCATCCTTCACACGTTGAACAGATTCGATACCTTCCGGTGCAGTTACCAGCGGTTGAATGTTCTTTTCGGCACATAGATTCGCTAAGAATCCTTGTAGGAATCCAGCTTCTGGGCTAGTCGCCAAATAATAAGCTTTACCTTCGCCAAATTTATTCACAGTCAATGCAGGCATTCCTTTATAGAAATCAGAACCGTACTCCGCCAAAACTTCTGCCCCTTCGGCATGGATCAGATCGCAGAGCAGATCACATTTATAAGAACCACTCAAGCTACCCCACGTTTTATCCAGCACGAGTTCATTGCTCATACCTGGCAGTAATGCATCGATTTCCTCTGCCCAAATTCCAAGCACTTTACGCAATTCGCCTGGATAACCTCCAACCGTCACGAGGTCGTTCTCATTAACAATACCGCTGAAATAAGTTGTAATGAATGTGCCGCCCGCTTTTACAAAGGCTTCAACCTTCTCTGCAAAACCTGGCTTGACCATGTACATTACGGGTGCGATAACAATTTCATACTTGGACAGGTTCTCTTCGACCCCGATCATGTCGGCTTCGATATTTTGCTGATACAGCGCATCATAATATTTGTGGACTTCATTCACGTAATCCAAGGCAACCGACGGACCGCTTGAGAGATCAAGCGCCCAACGATTTTCCCAATCGTAGATGATCCCTACTTTAGCTGCACTGCGCGCATCCAGTAGTTGATCTCCAAGCTGCTCCAGCTCTTTACCCAGCTCAGCACATTCACGGAATACCCGTGTGTGTTCATGACCCACATGCTCAATTACCGCTCCATGATACTTTTCACAAGCCCCTATCGAACGACGCAGTTGGAAGAACAACACAGTATCTGCACCACGCGCCACAGCCTGGTAACTCCATAGACGCATAACGCCTGGACGTTTCAAAGAGTTGTACGGTTGCCAGTTCTGCTGGCTCGGTGTTTGCTCCATCAGCATGAATGGTTGGCCATTTTTCAATCCACGCATAAGGTCATGTGTCATTGCTGTAAAGCTGACCGGTGTGTCCAGTGAAGGATAGTTGTCCCAAGAAATTACATCCATATGCTTGGCCCACTCAAAATAATCCAGCTCCGGATAAAAGCCCATCAGGTTCGTTGTAACAGGTACGTTGGCGCTGTGTTCTTTGATCGCTTCGTATTCGATTTTGTAACATTCGAGCAAGCTATAAGACATAAACCGGCGATAGTCCAACGAGATTCCTTGGAAGTTAGTACGGTTACCGTTCCATTCTTCACTCAGCTCATTTGGCACCACAATTTCTTCCCAATCATAAAACGTATGTCCCCAAAAGCGTGTATTCCAAGCCTTGTTCAAAGCATCCAGCGAACCATAACGCTCCCTCAACCAGACACGGAAGGCAGCAGCGGACTGTTCGGAATAATCATAGCCACCATATTCATTAGAAATATGCCAAGCTACCAGTGCCGGATGATCCTTGTAGCGTTCTGCCAGCTTACCAGCCAGCTTCGCTGCATACTTGCGGTAAACTGAACTGTTCGGATTGGAGTTATGACGTCCGCCGAACTTACGTTTTCTGCCCTGCACATCGACACGGGTCACTTCAGGATAACGATGAGCCATCCAAGCTGGATGTGCTCCTGTTCCTGTAGCTAGACATACATAAGTTCCATTTTTATATAGTCTATCCATTAATTCATCCAATGAGGAGAAATCATAAGTATCTTCGGAAGGTTGGATTAAAGCCCAGGAAAACACATTAATTGTGGCAACATCAATTCCCGCCAGCTTGAACATCCGTTCATCCTCAGCCCATACTGGCGCATCCCATTGCTCCGGATTGTAGTCTCCACCGTACCAAATTTTAGGTAATTTATCGTTAATCACACTTCGCACACCCTTTATAGTATAATTATATATCTATTGTAAATGGTTAAGGTTGCCCTTTAAATATAAAATAATATCTCATACATATAAGAATATAGAACTAACAGGAGAGGATAACATTGTCCGAAATCATGCATCGCAGGATCGTATTCGTCCATGAAGGTGGACAGCACTTGCCAATCACTTTAGACAGTATGGGGCACAATCATGATCAGGAAAAAGTATCCCGCCCCGATGGTTATGACACGTATCATTGGCTTCAAACCTCAGAAGGTGAAGGGATCATCCATTTTGACAATAAAACCTTTTCCCTGCCCGAAGGCAGCGGCGTATTACTACTTCCTTATACACCCCATCGTTATG
This sequence comes from Paenibacillus sp. FSL H7-0943, assembly GCF_037963265.1. NCBI lineage: Bacteria > Bacillati > Bacillota > Bacilli > Caryophanales > Paenibacillaceae > Paenibacillus > Paenibacillus sp. FSL H7-0943. Next base: position 1,056,775 of record NZ_CP150148.1, on the reverse strand, counting down.
AGGCTTCCACCAAAAACTGGGGCACCTATTATCTAACGTTTGGTGGCGATTCGGCACACTCTATTTTGGAGACGCTTGGGATGAATAGTAATTCTTTTTACCGTTGGGAAAATGAAGCGCCTCTCCCAAATCTGCTGAAGGAAATGCTGGATCGTCATGATGCCTATCAGGATATGTTTGGTCTCGGCGCCTCCACAGATGCTTATCGTTTTTTGCTTACTTTGAGTAAATATGGCCAGCTTCAAAATAATACGGCGATTTCCCGCAATGTAGATAAGCTGCAGCCACTGCTAAAATGGATGGACAGCCATTATGGCGATCCTGATCTTGGACTGAACGATCTAGCCGATGAACTAGGCGTATCTGGGCGCTATCTTAACAACCTATTCGTCCAAACTTTCGGACTCTCGCCTTATGCCTATTTCGTACGGTTACGCATCCGCAAAAGCAAAGAAATGCTCGTAAGCCAACCCGATCTTACGGTAAAAGCTATCTCCCAGCTAGTCGGCTTCCGCGATGTCAGCCATTATGTAGCCACATTTCGCAAGCAATCCGGGACTACGCCGGAGCAATTTAGACGCCTGCATTAAACATGCCCCGCCTACTGTGGAAAAATTGCTCGCTGGGAATATGCGGCTAGAACGTAGTAAGAGTATGGTATGCGCTACTATTGTGTAGAAATGGGCGGTACGGTGAAGTGCGGTACGGTACGGTGGCTGGGTGCATTTGGCTGCGAGTGTACGGCACCTCTGAGATGGATCGTGCAGATCTGCTCATGGTTCCATTGTGGAAATTTGCTCATGGTGGACTCCATGTGGGAATCTTGCTCATGTTGGGACTCCATGTGGAAATCTGCTCATGTTGGACTCCATGTGGGAATCTGCTCATGTTGGGACTCCATGTGGAAATCTGCTCATGTTGGGGACTCCATGTGGAAATCTGCCCATGATGGGGACTCCATTGTGCAGCTCTCTTCAGTTCAGTATGAGTAAGTCAGACGAAATAATTGCACTTTGTACACTTAAAATAGCCTGCACGGCAGAAATTATCCATATAAGTGTATTTTGTGCAACTATATTCTCGGAATATGGCCTTGCAGCGGGATTAGCCAATTTTTAGCTGCACAAAGTGCAACTAAAACCAATTAAATACTCCAACACTTCAAATAAGTGTACGAAGTACAACTATTTTCTGTTGTGCTTCTGTTAAAGTTTCTGCATGCCCTACTCCACTCATTTTTTACTCCACACTTCCACTTACTTCACTATTCCTCCCCCACACATTCCCCTACACCGCTCTTCACCAACCTCACTTTACCCTACTCCACACATCCCTCACTCCATCTTCACCAACCTTCACTTCACCCTACTCCACACATCCCATATTCCATCTTCACCAACCTTCACTTCACCTTACTCCACACATCCCTCACTCCATCTTCACCAACCTTCACTTCACCCTACTCCACACATCCCTCACTCCATCTTCACCAACCTTCACTTCACCCTACTCCACACATTCCCCTCTCCACTTTCCCCTCTCCTGCCACACTCCCAAACCCACTCCAAAATCTCTTTACTCAAAACCACTCAAATCTCCAGCACCTCAACACCATACGGCTCGAGCTGGAGCTCTCCCGATCGAATCTTATTATCCAGCAGGCTGCTGTATTCTCGTAGCAATGGAACGATCACCGACTCGCGGCTCAGGTTAAGCAGGAACAAGAAGCTTCCCTGATCTCCAGTCCGCACGGAGGCTTGTACTCCGTTTGGCAATCCTTCAAAGCATAACAACCCTTTTTCCTTAGCCAGGTTCTCCAATAGAACTGACCAGTATTGCTCTTCCGCATGGGTTCCAAAGTAATAAACCTGACCTTTGCCGAAGGAATTAACAGTTACAGCGGGTGTGCCGCGATAGAAATCATCACCATACCAGGCAATTGGCTGAGCCACTACAGGTCGGAGGATGTCGCACCACTGCGTACATTCATATGGGTTACCCTCCGCATCCACGATGACATGTGTTTCAACGCCAATCGGATCATACTCCAGCACTTCAACGCCGGTACAATAGCTCAGCTGCCCAGGCAGCGGTTGCATGACTGCGATGTTGTTTATATTTTTGACGCCACTACGGTTGGTGATCAGTAAGGTCCCGCCAGCGAGGGCAAAATCCTCCAGATTACGTACGATCTCCTCATCCAGCAAATATAAATTTGGAGCGATTACTACTTTGTATCCATCAAGCGGTTGTCTGAGGTCGATAACATCGCAGCCCATGCCAAGCTTGGTCACCGCCCGGTGAATCTGCTTAATGTTCTCATAATAATCAAAGCCCTCTGCCTGCGGCTGAATATCCAGCGCAGCCTTCTCTTCATGAGAATGGAGGATAGCCACTTCGTTTTTCAGCATCGTTCCTTGGAGCTTGCCGCTCAGCCCATTAACCTCATGACATAGCTGCGTGAACTCCGCTAATCTGCGTCCGGGAACATTGCTGTGATCAATCAGCCCGTGCCAGAATTGTTCTGCTCCTGAAGTTGCACTTCTCCAGCGAAAATGAACAACAGTATCCGCACCTCTAGCAATCGCCTGCCATGCATAGGCACGAATCAGTCCCGGATAAGGGGTTCGCCACATCGGCATCCAACAACCCGGAGATCCACTCAGCTGCTCCATGATCCAGAAGTTTTGGCGTTTGATGCCACGGGTTACGTCCAATGAAAGTGCTCCGCTATAAGGCGTTGTCTCTTGTTTGGTTGGCGAAGTATTCGGATAATAATCAAACGCAGCCACGTCCAGATCTGCACCCACCGCGTACATATCGAGGCGCTGCGGATAGCTGTGAAAGTTATGGGTTATGAAATGCTCTGGACAAATCATACGCAAAATATTGATCTGCGCTGTCTGAAACGCTACCACCGAATCCCACTGAAACCGCTGAAAGTCCAATAGAAAAGATGGATTCTGATGAGGTGATCCGCCCAACGGCACGGTAAGCTCATTCCAATCGCTGTACTCCCCGCTCCAAACAACGGTTCCCCATTCTGCATTGACCTCAGCCAGTGTTCCGTATTTAGCTTGTACCCATGCTCGAAAAGCAGTATTACAAGCGTCACAATGACAATCCAACATGCCAAATTCATTATCAGTCTGCCAGCCTATGACAGCCGGGTGTTCACTGTAACGCTCGGCAAGACGCAGAATAATACGGCTGCCATACTCACGCAGCGATGTGCTGTTATAGCAGCGGTGTCCACGTACCCCCGGGTGAAAAATCTCTCCATTAGCAAACACCGGAAGCACATCCGGAAATTTCGTCGTTAACCATCTTGGCGGTGTAGCTGTTGGCGTACCCATCACAACCTGCAGATCATATTGATGAAAAAGGTCCAGCGCACGGTCCAGCCACTCAAACTGGTAATTCCCCTCAGTTGGCTCCAGTCGGCTCCATGCGAACTCAGCAACCCGGACTACTTTAACACCTGTTTCTTTCATCAACTTGATATCTGGTTCCCACATGGATTCATCCCAATGCTCCGGGTAATAGTCCACACCCATCTGAACATGATCATATCGTTTCATTGGCGCTTCTCCCCATCCCTTGATAATCAGCCCTGTTTCCCAAAAAAAGCGCTCCCCGTCTCAAATTGATGAGGTATACGGAGAGCGCTTCTGTTAACCACTAATATCCATTAAATCTTCTCTATAATGTGCTTTACTTATTTTTTAAGCTTGTCCCATGCAGCTTGCATACCAGTCATCCAACCGTTAACGTCAACCTTGTCAGCAATGAACTGTTGAATCACGCTGGCAAATTCTTGCGTTACACCATCAGGGAATTTAGAGGATTGCAGGCCATAAACTTTGTTTTCTTTTACATAGTTCCATACGTCTGCTCCAAGCATACCGATGTCTCCAGGTGTTGCTTCGATTGTGGACAAAGCAGGGATGAATTTCCATTTTTTAACGATGTACTCTTTACCCATATCGGAAGTTACCAACCAGTTCAAGAACGTTTTGGCTTCTTCTTTAGAACCGGATTCTTTGTTGACTACAAGGTTCGCAGGGATACCAACAGTCATTTTGTCATTCTTCTCAGCATCTTCATTGATTGGCATAGGGAACATGCCAATGTTCATATCAGGAGTGATGTTATCAACAAGAGTTTGTGCCCAGTTACCTTCTTGCATCATTGCAGTTTCGCCTTTTGCGAACATTGCCAGGTGAGTGTTAGCATCTGTGGTCAAAGGATTCTTTTGTCCGTATTGTAAAGTCAGTTTGAGATACTTGCTCCACTCTTCAAACGTTTTATTTCCTACAATTGTACCAGTTCCTTCATTCAAACCTTTGATGAATTCATCTACATTATCTTGTTGTGCAAAGGCTACGCTGATCCCTTGGTTACCTAGCAGCCACCATTCCTGATATGCATTACCAAAAGGAGTTACGTCGATAGCTTGCAGCTTTTTAGCTGCTTCTTCAAGCTGTGACAATGTTTTTGGAGTTTCAGTGATTCCCGCTTTAGCGAACAAGTCCTTGTTATACACAATACCGATACCCTCAAGGTTCATTGCCATACCGTATACTTTGCCATCTTTAGTCATAGGCTCTGCAGCCATAGGAATCAGATCTTTTACCCAAGGTTGGTCGGACAGATCTTCCATCTTGTCTCCCCAAAGTTCCATTTCTGCATATCCACCATTGGAAAAAATATCAGGCGCATCGCCGGAAGCGAATTTAGTTTTCAATGCTGCTGCGTAGTCCGCACCACCACCAACTGTTTGGATATCCAGCTTGATGTTAGGGTATTCTTTTTCGAATTCTACCTTAAGCTCATTGAGGCCTTCTACGATTTCAGTTTTGAATTGGAAGATCTTAACGGTCTTCACTTCACCTGAATTTGTGCCAGCGCTTCCATTTTGTGAGTTACTAGAAGCGTTATTATTACCACCACATGCCGTTAGAGCTAAACTCATTGCCATTACTGCTGATAGAGCAACTGCGGAGTGTTTCTTCTTCATTATATATTCCCCCTTAAAATAGTGGACTGCTTAAAAAATATTTGGAACGGAGGGCTCGGTGTTAACCTTTCACCGAGCCAGCCGCTATTCCCTCAACAATGTAACGTTGCATAAACAGGTAGAAAATGATAATTGGTGCGACCCCTATTACGAGAGCCGGAAGTGCCATATCCCATTGTTTGGTGTATTGACCAAAGAAGGAGAAAGTCGCTAGTGGAATGGTCCGAAGCTCTGGTGCCTGAAGAATCAAGGATGGCAACAGATAGTCATTCCATATTCCAAGTGCGTTTAGCACGATTGTTGTCATCACCATTGGCTTCAGCAAAGGAAGCACAATACGGAAGAACACGGTAATAGGATTACATCCATCTACTGTAGCCGCCTCTTCAATTTCAAGAGGAACGGACTTGATAAAGCCGTGGAACAGGAAGATCGCCATCGGAACACTGATTCCTAGATTCGTGATAATCAAACCAAGGAAAGAGTTGTTCACTCCAATAACATTTACGACCTTCAGAATAGGAATCATAATCGTTTGGAACGGAACTACCATTGCTGCTACAAAGATAAGCAGCAAGAACTGATTGAATTTCGTATTCGCCCGAACCATACGATAGGATGCCATCGCACTGAACAGAGAGATTAGAATAACACTGATCACTGTGATAATAACCGAGTTTCGGAATGCTTCACCGAAACGGGCTAATTTCCAGGCGGTTGAATAGTTCGACCACATAAATACTTTTGGCCAGCTTGCCGCATCACTCAGAATTTCACCGAAGGATTTCACCGAGTTTGCGAGCAAGAAATAGAATGGAAAGAGAAAGAGCAGCGCCAGAAGGATCATTATCACTTCCGTACCAATATTCCATCTCTTTTTTTCCGTAGGTTTCATTACGCTTCAACCTCCTTGCTCTTCGTGATACGGACCTGAATCAGAGTAATGATGGCTACAATTACAAAGAACAGCAGCGCTTTTGCAGTACCCAGCCCGTAACGATTGTTCAGGAAGGCTTCATTGTAAATATTCATAGCAACGGATTCCGTCGATTTGAACGGTCCGCCCTTCGTCAAGGACAAGTTAAGGTCAAACATTTTGAATGACCAGGAAATGGCCAAGAATAATCCGATAGTTACAGCAGGCATAATTAGTGGAACTACGATATTGCGTAGCACCTGCCAACGGGAAGCACCATCAATATCAGCCGCTTCTAGTACTTCTTTAGATACGTTACTCAACGAGGCAATGTAGATAACCATTAGATAACCGGAAGACTGCCAAACAAAGACCATTACAATCGCCCAGAATCCTGTTGTGGCATCACCGAGCCAAGGAAGATTAAAGAAGGACCATCCTGTCAGGTCGCCCATAGTGGCGAACCCTTTGATGAAGATAAATTGCCAGATGAAACCAAGCAACAATCCCCCGATAACGTTCGGCATAAAGAAAATAGTCCGAAGCATGTTACGTGTCTTTAAAGGTTTAGTTAACAGATAAGCTAAGAAGAAGCCTACCACGTTAGTCAAAATCACACCTAACACCGTAAATCTTACCGTGAACCAAAAGGAAGACCAGAAGTCAGGGTCATTTGAGAAAATAGTGGAAAAGTTTTGAAATCCGACCCAACTTACATTACCGGATACACCGTTCCAATCTGTGAAAGAGTAATACATCCCCATCAAAAATGGGATAATCGTTATTAAGGTAAAAAACAAAACTGCCGGACCAACGAAAAAAAGCTGTTGACCTAACTGGGACAACTTAGTGCCGCGCATTTATTGCCCCCCCCTTTCTTTTGCTCACTTACTTGTTTATGCTTTATACACATATTATCTGTTTTTTTCAGGGTACCTCACACCTACTAAAGTGATCTTTCAGGTGTAAAATATTGATCGGATGTGACAAATTTCGATGAAATGGAACACGATTCGCACAAAATTGATCGTTTTTATCCTACTGCCAACGTTAATCTGTATTATGGCCACCATGTTTATTAGCTATCACTATAGCACTCAATCCCTAAGAACAAGGGCAGTAGATGAGAATACGAACCTCCTCTTTCAAGGCAATAGAAACATCGAAAGTCTGATTCAGGAGATCAATCGTCTCTCCCTTATCGTCTATTCAGATTCAGATTTCTACAGATTGCTCGAAGCGGGATACGAGGATATGGCAGCAAACACACGAATTTATTCTTCTCTAAATTACATTTCTTCATCCATGCCAGATATATCCCAGGTGTATCTTTACGGTGTCAAGGATAGAAAAGCCACTTTGCTCACCCAAAATACACCCAAACGTTGGCAGGGTATCCCCCCTTATGCCGACTCAGAGATCACTAGCAGTTCTCCTGTGTTTATACAAAGTACACATATAAGTCACAGCTATGGCCTAACTTCACCTATCCCGCAACTCATACCGGAGCCTGTGTTCACATTGCATAGACGAATTGAAAGGATTCCAACTACCACTCCACTCGGCTTCCTGTCGATCGATGTTAAGCTAACGGCTCTTACCGACATCGTCAGCCAGTTATATGATCAGAAGCAGGAGAACATTTGGCTGCTGGATGGCGATGGCAGGATTGTATACGGAAGCAACAGTGAGGAATACGGCAAGCGCCTACACGCTTCTTGGTACAACAAGCAAATCGCCACAACTCAAAGCTCGCAAGGGTATTTTGAAGAGGAAGATGCTGTGTTTATTTACCAAAGAATCGAAACCCAAGGTTTAAATTGGACCCTCGTGAAGCAGATTCCTACGTCCTATCTTTTCCGGGAAGCCAATGAGGCGGCTGCGATCAATATAATCCTCCTTGTTCTACTTTTGATTACAATTGCCACGTTAACCACCCTGATCTCTTTTCGAATCACGGCTCCTATCAAGCAGTTGACTCGTTACATGAATCAGGTGCAGACCGGTAATCTTGATGTTGAAATTCAACCTATGGGCAAAGATGAGATTGGCGTGGTTACCGAGCGATTCCGCAGTATGATGGACACGATCAACAACCTGATTTTAAGAGAGTACAAGCTGGAATTGTCCAATAAGACCAATGAACTGCGGGCACTGCAGGCACAAATCAACCCGCATTTTCTGAATAACACGTTACAGATCATTGGCACGCTGGCCTTAGAGCTTAAAGTGCCCCAAATTTACTCACTTCTTTCAGCTCTAGCCAAAATGATGCGCTACAGCATGTACAATGAGGAGAAGATCGTAACTGTTAAGGATGAGCTGGATCATGTCAAAGCCTACATTGAACTGCAAAAGGAACGTTTTGAAAATAAGTTCAGTTTCCGCTACGATATGGAGGAATCACTTTTAGAGACGTTTATGCCGAAAATGATTTTACAGCCTATTGTAGAAAATTATTTCAAACACGGCTTTAATCTTTCCCGCAGTGACGGATTCATTGAAATCACCGCAGCAAGAGTGGATGACAACCGGATGGAAATCTGTATCCAAAATAACGGAAATGCGATCCCTTCAGCGAAGTTAGATCTTTTAAAGCAGAAGCTACAGCATCCTACTAGAACAGATATAGATTTATTAAGAAATACAGAGCAAACCAAGGAAGCTACAGGATCAGGTATTGGTCTGCCGAACGTTCTGGCTCGACTCAAGTTTGTGTGCGGAGATAGCGCCACTTTAACTGTGGATAACCTTAGAGCGGGCGGAGTAGTAGTGAAATTGGAAATTGAAATTATAGCGGAGCGTGAAAAGATATGAAGGCGTTGATTGTTGATGACGAGGCAAGAGTTAGAAAGGCAGTCAGACTGCTTGTCGACTGGGACGCCCATCAAATAGATGAAATTCTGGAAGCCGGAAATGGAAATGAAGCCATCGAGATCATCCGGCAGGCTAAACCAGCATTAGTCATTATGGATATGATGATGGAATCAGGTAATGGGATAGAGTTAATGACCTGGGTGAACGAATTCGCCGGCAACACTAAGTTTATTGTAGTCAGTGGACATAATGATTTTGAGTTCGTACGGCAGACTGTGCGGCATGGGGGTATTGATTATATCCTGAAACCTATCGAAGCCGAGGCAATCAATGTAGCGGTAACTAAAGCAGTTGCAGCCTGGCGCTCAGAAGAAGACGACCGAAGCGAACGGCAGAAACAGAGTATTCAGCTTAATGAGTTCAAGCCCATTTATGGGGAAAAGCTATTATCTGCACTAATTGATGATCCGATCAATTCTGATTTATCTTTGCGGAGGTTATGCAGTGATGGTATCATTCCGGAAAACATCCATTCCGCTCGGTTAATATTGGTGCAGACAGATGCGGGTAACAATCCGTTGATTAAACGTTTTGGCGGAGACACCGAGCTAATGAACTACGCTATCGTCAATATTTGTAATGAATTTTTGCACAGTCCGCATAAGGGTGTTGCTTTTCGTTATTGGGGAGGTCCTCCGGAGATTGCGATTATTCTGTGGGATATTCAAACCTCTGTTGTCGAGCTAATAGGCAGAATCAATCATGGCATCTACTCTACCTTGCAGGTCCGAATGCATTTTGGAATCAGCAGCATCGGCAACTTACCTAAGCAGTTACCTTATCAGCGTGCAGAGGTGGCAGAGGCCTTACAGCGCCGAAACTTATTAATTCATGAGGATTACTGCCATTTCTCCTCTTCCTCCGAAGAATTCAGAGATCGTAAAGAGATCGCCAAAGCAGAGGTTCGCGGTAATGTATCAACAACGAACTTTGCTGACGTCAAGGAAGATTGGAAAATGGCAGTCATCAGCGGAAGTCCAGAGATATTATCAACAGCTGCGCAGCACTGGGTAGATGAGCTTAGCCGAGGCGGGGTTGTGACACCAGAAATCCTAAACTCATGGAAAAATGATGCTCTACTATTTCGTTCCCAGCTGGTACGGGAAATGTTAGGCCCTGAAGCTGAAGGCGCACTGGCCGAGCTTGAACAGGCCGACCAGCTTCACCCAGCTCCTTATACGAACGGTTACTCGTTCTCCTTATTCGCTTGGCGTGACTGGTCGTATACCCTAATGCAGGAGCTGGCCGAAGTAATCGCCCTGAAACAAGCTAAAGAACGTAATCCGATGCATGATATCGTCAAATACATCGAGCTTAATTACGCTTCTGACCTGTCCTTACAGGAAGTGGCCGGAAAGTTTTTTGTTAGCCGTGAATATATTTCCCGCCGATTCAAACAGGAATACGGGATTAACTTCTCCGACTTTATTGTTAATATCCGAATAGATAAAGCTAAGCTACTGTTGCAGAATCCTCGTCTGAAGCTGGCCCAAATCTCCGAAATGGTCGGTTTTCATGATGTTAAATATTTCAGCAAAGTGTTTAAGAAGCAGGTTGGATCTTCACCTAAGGACTACCGGGACACATTTAAGAGTTGATCAATACCAGTTTAAAAAGGCGTCCGCAACCGTCTTACCGGCTATGCCGTTCGGATGCGGGTCGTCTTGTCCACTCATATATTCCGGTCTGATCCGGTGATCGTCTGGTGCAGGCAACGATAATAGGCTTGCTATATCAAACACACGGTCTACTCCAACGGGTGGGTTAGTCAGGATTTCATGATTCACTCTACGCCAAGTTTCTTCTCTTGCCTCCTGAAAATTAAACGGCGGCACCGTACTTAGAATAATACTAGCATCAGCATTTGCTGTTTTGATCTTAGCAATAATAGTTGTCAGATCACCAAGTAACTCATCTGCAGAGCGGCAGCCAATATCAATATCATTTACGCCGAGGACAATCATCAGTTCATCACTCTGTTTAGCTTTGTGAAGCCAAGGGCCATCCGCAGCCACATCATACGCTCTAGCCCAGCCTGAGCCGAGATTCCATACGCCAATCTCTGCACCAAGACCATCCGCAATTCTCGCTGCCCAATATTCGTATCCGTCCTTTAATGTCCGCACACCTTGAGTAATCGAATCTCCCAAAAATACTAGCTTCTTATTCACAGCTTTCTTATACCCGATATAGCTTGGCAGTACCAAAAGCTTGTCGGATTCTGTAAACCCATCGGCTGATTCCTGTGTAGCCAGATTTCCGGGCGCATCATAAGCGGTTGCCAGCATCCCTTCTACGTTGAAAGGAATGGATTTGCCCTCAGTAGTTGTCTTAATTGTCCATGTAAATGCTAAGTAATGGTCATCGGGAAGATTGATACTTGTCTCATCACTCCAGAAGCATTCACCGGCCGCTACTGACTTGGAGACATTGCCTTCAAAGGTGACAGCATGTTGTGTATGCTCAATAATAGCTCCGTTTGGCTCAGTCCCTCCATCCGCGATAAAAGCCGATTCGATTACCCAACTGCCCCCAGGCTCGCTGCCCGAAGCTTCAAGCCCTTGGTCCCAGGTGGAATCCACCGCATTGCTATGCCAAAATTTCAGCTGCACCGGGCCGTTTTCCCGTAAACGAATATAAGTCCGGAAGGTATGTGTAAAAGGTTCTTGCCTATTCATAATAAAATTAGCGGCGGTTGAAAGAACCGTAGCAGAGGTATAGTCCGTCTGATTCAAAACTCCACTTCCCTTAATTAAATTAGTATTCATAACGTTTCCCCCGTTATTAGTTAAGATTGTAACACTAAAACCTCTCCTATAAACCAGGGAACGGATCGTTCACCCAGTCTACAAGAGAGGTTATGGCTATATCAATATGCTTTAAGAAATCATCTTATTTCAGTGTAATGGTAAACGATACAGATTTTGCACCCGCGTTTACTTTCACTGTAGTCTCATCCACTTGCTCTGCACCTTCTACGGAAGCGATAGCTCCCAGATCTTTAAGGGAAAGCGAGAATTCTTTACCGCTGCCTTCTGCAGTAACTGTTACGCTGTTGCCTTTGCGGGCAGCCTTCACAGTCAATTCAGGAGCACCTTTAAGATCACGTACGGTTGCAGAAGTAGTAGTACCTTCTTCAAGTGAATATAGGCCAAATTTCACGCCATCCGCAAAGTCATAATCCGGTTTGTTGTCGATGCTGCCGATTGCCAGCAAGGAGTTCTGACGAACGAACAGTGGCAGGCTGAAGAAATCATATTTCTCTTTGCGCCATGATCCGCCTTGTACAGTTTCACCAGATAACAGGTGAGTCCAGCGACCTGCTGGCAGATAGTATTTCACTTCGCCGTTTTCTTGGAAAATAGGCGCTACGAGCAAGGAATCACCCAGCATGTATTGGCGATCGAGCACTTCGCATGTTGGATCTTCCGGGAATTCCATAACCATCGCCCGCATAGAAGCCCAGCCATGCTCTGCAGCCTGCCCAGCCACATCATACAGGTAAGGCATCAAGCTGCATTTAAGCTTCGTGAAGAAGCGGGTAACATCACAAGCTTCATCATCGTACGCCCAAGGCACACGGTACGAAGTGCTGCCGTGCAGACGGCTGTGGCTGGACAACAGTCCAAAAGCTAACCAGCGTTTAAATACATGTGCCGGAGCAGTGTTCTCGAAACCACCGATATCGTGACTCCAGAAACCGAAACCGGACAAGCCCAGAGACAAACCGCCGCGAAGGCTTTCTGCCATGGATTCATAATCTGCGTAGCAATCTCCGCCCCAGTGAACTGGGAATTGTTGGCCGCCAGCAGTTGCAGAACGTGCGAACAATGCTGCCTCATTCTTACCAAGCTTCTCTTCCAATACTTCAAATACAACTTTGTTGTACAGTTGAGTGTAGTAGTTGTGCATTTTCATCGGATCAGATCCGTCGAAATAAACTACATCTGTAGGAATCCGCTCACCGAAGTCTGTCTTGAAGCTGTCTACGCCCATATCTACCAAATCACGCAGGTAGCCGGCATACCATTCACAAGCCGCAGGGTTAGTGAAATCCACCAGTCCCATACCCGCTTGCCACAGGTCACATTGATAAACATCGCCGTTAGGCTTTTTGATCAGGTAGCCGTTTTTCTTGCCTTCTTCAAACAAGCGTGAACGTTGACCAATATAAGAGTTGATCCATACGCAGATCTTCAGGCCTTTTTCCTTCAGGCGTTTCAGCATGCCCTCTGGATCCGGGAATACACGTTTATCCCATTCAAAATCAGTCCATTGATACTCACGCATCCAGAAGCAGTCAAAGTGGAATACATGCAGCGGCAGATCACGTTCTGCCATACCTTCTACGAAGGAATTTACAGTCTCTTCATCATAGTTGGTAGTGAACGAAGTTGTCAGCCACAACCCAAAAGTCCATGCTGGTGGAAGCGCTGGTTTACCTGTAAGAGCAGTATAGTTGCTAATAACGTCTTTAATGGTAGGTCCATCAATCACGAAGTATTCCAAGCTTTCTCCAGCTACGCTGAATTGGGCTTTTTTCACTTTTTCTGAAGCGATTTCATAGGAAACCAATTCCGGATGATTCACGAATACGCCATAACCTTTGCTTGATACGTAGAAAGGAATGTTTTTGTAAGCTTGCTCAGAGCTAGTGCCGCCGTCTTTGTTCCAGATATCAACGGTTTGTCCATTTTTCACGAAAGCGGTAAAACGTTCGCCCAGACCATATACGAATTCGCCTACGCCGAGATCCAGCTCATCACGCATGTATGTGTTGCCGTCTTGGTCGGTGATGTAAGCCATGGATTTAAAGCCACTGCCTGTAATACGTTCTTCGCCGCGATAGAAATCCACCGCCCATTGTTCGCCTTTGCGAATCACTACACGAAGTCCGCCGCTGATCAGCACGGTTTCGAGATCCGTTTCTTCAATCTTCACGTGATCGCCAGTACCTTTAGTCAGTTCGAAAACCGGACCACGTTCCTGTACACCATCATGATGAATAATTTTAATACCTACCACGCCTGGAAGCGGGGAATGGAATTTTACAGTAAGCAGGGTTGAATTCAGCGTTGCTGCGCGCCCTGTGATTGGAGTCGTTTGTGTAATTGCTGTTAATCCTTCGGGAGTCTTTTCTACAACATAATTTTGAACTGCGCCGTTAATCGTGATACCTTCACGAACCAGCCAGAGACCATCAGTAAATTTCATTGTGTACTTGCCACCTTTCAATTTGGTGTTTATAGTTGCATTATACCGATAAAAAATGAACAAAACTAATACTATATAGCTCATTTATAACACTATTTTGATGTTTTTTAAGAAAAGAGGCCTTTATATGGACCGTACAACTCAGAGTTTGCTAAAAGAAAACAGAGTTCATGGAGATAGTATGTTTCCACTCGCTGCTTATTGGATAGATCTTCCATCCGGAACGCATGTACTCGATACACATTGGCATGAAGAAGCGGAGTTCTTTATGCTGCTAGAAGGAGAAATTCTGTTCCAAGTAGACACAGAATATTTTCCACTCCGCGCGGGCGAAGCGGTATTTATCGAATCTGGCGATATACACGCCGCCTATGTGCTGAACGAAGACACCCCCTGCAAATTCTGTGCGCTTGTATTTCTGCCTGATCTTTTGGCTAGCGCCCAGTACGATACGATCCAGCAAAACGCGATTTTGCCACTGCAAGAGAAACGCCAGAGCTTTCCGAGACATATTACACCCGATGTCCCTTGGCAGCAGGAGCTGCTTCATCATCTGGAGCAAATGATGGAGGCATACGCTAATAAAATGCCCGGATTTGAGACCTTTATGAAAGGAACTTTGCTAATCATGCTTTCCAAGATTACCGCAGAGGGCCGATTTGAGAACCGCAGCCAATCGGATGATGCTGATACCACCAAAATTAACCGCCTTAAAAAGGTGATCCTTTATATCCAAGATAACTATCAGGAACCGATACGTACCCGTGATCTATCAGAGCTTATTCCCATGAGCGAGGGGCAATTCTGCCGCTTCTTCAAAATGATGACTCGTAAAACGCCGGTCGATTACATCAACTCATACCGGATTCGCCAGGCTGCCGATCTGCTGCAACAAAGTGAAAGAAAAATATCCGACATCGCATTCGAGGTCGGATTTGATAATGTAAGCTATTTCATAAAGGTTTTCCGTAAAGCGATGAAATGCTCGCCTTCGGAGTTCAGGAAAGGTGCAGGCTAGTTTCATCTACATCATAAAAAAACGATGGATTCCAATTGGAGGCTCGCGATGAACTCACCGATTCTTAGCTTTATCACACCGCCTATTCCTTATTTCATAGACTGTGGCCGTGCTCACTACAATGCTGGAGACTATCATATCAGTCGTAATTGCATCGGCGTATTTGATCTAATCATTGTTAAAAAGGGAATGTTGCCCATCGCCGAGAACGAGGTGCACTGGGAGCTAAAGGAAGGAGAATTCCTCATCCTTCGTCCAGATGCCCATCACTATGGCTTTGCCCCTTGTCCTATCGAAACAGAAATCATCTGGATTCATTTCCAAACCTTCGGCAGCTGGATCGAGTGTCAGGATATGAACGAATGTCTGGAAAATCAGAGCGAGCTCATCGAAAGCCATAAACAAAAAGCTTATTTAAATCACTGCGATGTATGCTCGATCTTTATTCCGAAGTATACGAAAATATCAGAGAAGGCAATGGAGGTATTAGAGTTCTTTTTCCATCTGGAACAAGAACCCCAGTCGATGCGCAACTGGAAGCGCCAAGCCTCCTTTCAACAGTTCCTGCAATTCTTGGACCGCGATCTGGCCGAGGCATCCGATGCAACCGCCATTCATCTTGCCGAGAAGATTGAATTGTTCATTCGGCAAAATTATACTCGTGATGTCTCTAACTCCTTACTTCAAAAAGAACTTAACTATCATCCCAACTATCTCGCCAAAAACATGCTAAAAATATACGGTGTGACCCCTATGGCCTATCTCCTGTCCTATCGTCTAGAACAATCCAAACGGCTGTTAATTCAAACTTCCTGGTCCATTGCCCGCATCGCTGAAGAGGTTGGCTTCCATCATATTACTTACTACTCTTCCTGCTTCTCCAAGAAAGAAGGCATTTCTCCCTCTAACTTTCGACAAAAATTCACCGGTAAATAGACATTACAAAGCCTGAAATGGAAAATATCTTCCTCTTCCGGGATAGTTTGGACAAAAAAGCTGTTAAGCGTCCATCAAACAACGCTGCGGCTAACAGCTCTCTTTATTAAATATTACTGCTGATTTGCCGATATATTATAGATAGATCTTATCGTCGTAGGAGGATAATGAACCATGCATATAACGAATATGACCTCATCTATGGGAACGAGGTTTAATGTATCTGTTAGTCACCAAACTCATGATAAAACTATGAAATCAAACAGCAATACTAGTGGTAATGGTAATGGTAATGGAGATAAATTATCAATAAGTAAATCTGCAAAAGCTGCTTTTCAAAATCAATCCAAAATGGACGGAATGGTTAACTCCCTGCTTAAACAAAAACAAAATATCATCGACAGTAAGAACAGTCTGATTGAAAGAACTACCAAAAGTTCACATAATCTCGAATCTATTCAAGATCAACTTAAGGAGTTCGACAAGCAGCTCCAAACGATTGACCAACAAATTGCAAAATACAGCTTCGAAGAGCAACAAAAGAACTTAGAAGATGCTCAAAAAGCTAATCCAAAGGATGAACCTAAAACCGAGCAAGAGATACAGAACGAAAGATTGAATACGATTGTTTCTGTAAGCCAAGATGTTAGCCAAATGGAGGTAGTTTCTTCTACCCACACTAAGATGCGTGGCGAGGCAAAAGTTCTGACCAAGGAAATAGAGCTGGATGAGGCTCGTTCTACTCATTCCGCAACAGCCAAACGGGAACAGTTATCCAAAATCGAAACTAAACTATCGGAAACGAACGAAACGTTAGGCGATGCCATGAAAGACACGGGAGATAAAATTAAAGATCAGATCGATAAAGCAGGTTCAACAGAAATTAAACCTTCTGAAGAGAACACCAATGAGCAGACAGAACAATTAGCTACCTATCAAGAAATTCAACGTTTAGCCGAAGAATCTGATAAGTCGCAGCTAGAAGTACTACTCTAACAAGGGCAAGAATCTCTATATAAAAAAGCAATCGGACCTCCTCCGCATCAGAGGGTCTGCCGATTGCTTTTTTAGATGCAGCTGATGTATTTTTCGGCTATTCCTTCCGAATCACAATAAAGCAGGTGCTGTCCGGCAGCGCCACTTCCTGTCCGCTCTCATCCATGAACCTTACTCTATCACGCAAAGCTTCGGTATAACCTTCTTGCAAGTAATGCCGCAAGACCTCAATCTTTGCCTGCTCTCCTAAAATCTGTTCAATAAATGAAGCAAACTCCGTAGGGGTGAAATAACCAAACTGTTCTTGGACTTCGTGAATATAAGCCTCTTCGCCCCAGGTATAAGTATATAAAAATTCCATGGCATCATTAACGGGCATGAGCACTTCTTGTTCCCCTAATCTCTGAAACTGAATCTGACGTCCAGCAAAATCCTTCGCATAACGCTCCAGCCACACCAGACCATCCTCTTCCAGAAAGCGAACTCTCCGCAGCAATGATGCAGGTTCAGTCATGATCCCATCGCGGATAATGATAACCCCGCCAGCTGACAATACAGCAAAGGCACTTCGCAGAGCTGCGGAGACGGTGTCGTGATTGAACTTATTACCATTTAGCGGCACATAAGAATATAGCTCATGCAAAATCGAAGAGAAAATTACCGTGTCCACCGTTCCGGCCTCCACGAAATCTTTAAGGTTCAACGCATCTCCCTGCAGCACCTCCCAGTGGCGACCTTCCCGCTGCTTGCGTTGTCGCAAGGCTTCCACTACATTGCTTGATATATCAATGCCGATAGGAGTAACCTCGGGCATACGCTCTTCCAGTAAATCCAGCAGCACACCGCCGCCCGGACCGATATCCAACACTTTTTGTCCAGTGACATGATCTAGAATTACAGCTTTATAATCTGCTGTATTATTCATTTGGCTTAAGTAGGTATCTTCATTATGAAAACGGTCAAAAGCATCCCTGCGCAGCTCGAATAGATCGAATAACAGCAATACAGCACGTTCATACAAGGGTGATTTTTCAGCTTCCATACAGAATTCGATCAGCTTCTCTGCCGCTGCCGAGAATTGGAATTGAAAAAATACCGTGTCTGGCAGATGTTCCTTAGAATATTGCCGCAAGAGTAGGTGAGGGTTCTCAGCAGGCAAAGTCCCTTGCTCGATATCCTTCCATGTAAGCTCCGCTAAATATTTTTCGATAATCCGCTTCTTATAAACATTGGTCTTCTTAACACCCTTGTAATCGTAGTAAATGCTGTTCATGACATGCTCGAAGCTTATATGGCTTAAGGATTGATTCTGCGCCCTCTGGGCAGCAAGCACCATCACCTTCAGAAATTGCTCCAGCGAAAAGGTCTGTAGTGCAGATTCCACATACCAGAAGGTAATCTTACTTAATGACTCCAAGCGTTCAGCATGGAAACCTTCCTGCGTCAGCTTAGCCCATTCCGTAGTGAAATCCTCTCCTCTAGAGATCGGACCCAGCCGCATTCTGCGCAGTCGTTCCTTCATCGGCATAGGACTAGCAAGATTGCCTGAAGAAATCAGCTCAATAAGCTGCTTCACTTCATGCTGCACATTCTGCCATAACTCGGGAGACACAGCTCCGATGATGCAATGATTGAGCACGGTCAGCAGGCGTTCCAGTTCCTCCGCGGTCAGCAGTTGATCTTCCACTATATCATGGAGTGGCTTATTGACTTCCGGCGGCACTTCTCCGCGAATTTGCTGTCCTATAAGTCCATGAGTCTCAATAAGCCGCTGAATCATCGCACCTTTCTCGGAGACAGCCCTCCCTAAATATCTCTCATATAACTGTGCGGAACCTAAATTATGTACAAAACAATTGATCCCTTCCTTCTGCCAAACCAGCCGCTCCTTTGCTGTACCTCCCTTAGCCGTTTCTGACCAAATTAACGTTTCTTCCACCAGCTCTTTTATCCAAATAGAACGGGGAAGTTGGTCCAGAATCTGCAAGCTACGTTCCACATAGTCCAGTACGGGATTCCTGCGATCCAGCTCCTCCAGAGATTCCACACGTTCCAAATTTACAATCTGCTCCTCCGCTTGGACAATAAGCTTCAGCCAGAGGTGATCCTCCAAATGATCTTGCACACCTTCACGGTATAAGGCGATGGCTTCCAGTGATTTCAGCATATGCTCCTCCTTCGCTCCAAAGTGGAGACTATAAAGACCTATTATTATATATATACAATCCCGTTAATTAAAAAACAGAACCAGGACTCATGAAATAGCCATGTCCCGGTTCTGTTTGCATTCCAATCATTAGGTTCCGAACCGCTGCCGATACCCACATTTGCGGCACAGCTCCTCCACCGCTTCTCTACGTGAGAAGCCATAGAATAAATTGTTCGCCCGCTCCCCCTCTACAATCTCTGAGAACGGAGTTTCATGGATGTTGCCTAGATTAATTACTCCTTCACCATCCAGACAGCATGGCACAACAGTGCCATCCACAAGGATTGCCGCTTGGCTCCGCAGGGCATGACAGAACCCTTTTCCGTCATCTTCCGGCTCATTCAGCGCTGGCCAACGGAACTCATGATCCTGATTAAGGTAGACGCGTGGGGCAATCTTGACACCACTGCCAGGCACAACCTTTTCTTCAATCTTGAAATCCAAGTTGAAGGCTTCCTCCAGCAGGGCAAGGGTTTCACGGTTACGGTTTCTCTCCAGATTCGTCA
This sequence comes from Paenibacillus sp. FSL H7-0943, assembly GCF_037963265.1. Lineage (NCBI taxonomy): Bacteria > Bacillati > Bacillota > Bacilli > Caryophanales > Paenibacillaceae > Paenibacillus > Paenibacillus sp. FSL H7-0943. The sequence continues at coordinate 1,037,083 of NZ_CP150148.1, read as the reverse complement.
GATTATCCTCCGTCAAATTCCACAAGCGGAAAGAAATAATAACCCCTTGCGCTGAGGCTTCCCGTACAAAAGAAATTATCTCTGAAAGATAGCCTTCACGGTTCTCTGACCCTTCATGCCCATCAAAGCTGTGCAGAGAAAAGTTCATCTGACGCAGTGCGGGCTTACCAAGAATTTTAGGTCCGGCTTTATGAATTAACGTGCCATTGGTTGTAATATTAACCTTGAACCCTTTGGCATGAGCAGCATCCAACAGTTCACCGATCTTGGGATGCAGCAACGGTTCCCCTTTGACGTGAAGATAAATATGATTGCTGTGTGGTTTAATTTCATCCAATATCGTATTAAACGTATCAAGCTTCATGAAATTTTTCGTCCGGGCGGTTTGTGGACAAAAGCTGCAGGCGAGGTTGCAGACGCTTGTTATCTCAATATAAACCTTTTTAAAAGTCTTCAAGTCCTGCTCCCCATTCTATTTATTATAAATCTGAGGCATAGCGGAGACCGATCTGTGCTCTGGCTTCCTCCATAATCTCTGCTGCGGCCATGGAGTTCTCATGAGTATTAATTCTGCTCTCCCGTTCACCATTCTTAATCAAGTTGATGAATTCTTCAACCTCATAATACATAGGTTCAAACACCTGAGGCAACGTAAGCTCCTCAACTGTACCATCACGATAGTAAATTTTCACCTGATAAGGCTCATTGATCTTGTCGATCACCATCGTACCGTTCTCTCCATGAATCTCAGCTGGCAGATAGGAGTCGGAAATCTTGGAGTGCATAACTACCGCATCCATATCGTCATACTTCATAATGAGACTTCCTTCACCATCCACACCTGACGAGAGCATGACACCCACTGCCTGTACTGATTGAGGCTTGCCAAAGAGCACTACCATTGGATACAAACAGTACACTCCAAGATCCATTAACGAGCCATTGGAAAAAGCGGGATTAAACGCATTTAACACAGTCCCCTGCCGGTAGGCATCATATCTGGAGGAGTACTTACAGTAACTTGCAAAATAACGGCGAACTTGACCGAGTTTATACAAATTATCACGAATCACTCCAAAGTTCGGCATAAAGGTCGATTTCATCGCCTCTACCAGCAGCACATCATTTGTGCGCGCAGCTTCAATCATAGCTTTAAGCTCCGTACTGTTGGATGCAGCCGGTTTCTCGCAGAGCACATGCTTGCCGTGATTTAAGCACATAATCGCTTGTTCTGCATGCATAGAATTTGGGCTGGCAATATATATAGCATCTACATCTTTGCTTTTCACCATATCTTCCAAATTCGTATAAATTGTAGCTCCCGCATATTTAGCAGCAAAGGCCTGACCTTTCTCCATTGTGCGAGAGTACACGGCTGTCAGGATAAACTCCTCATTCTCCAAGCCGGCTTGCACGAAGCGGTCTGTAATAAAGTTTGTTCCAATGACCCCGAAACGAATTGTCATGATGTTATCCCGTCCTTTTTAGTTATTACTAACTCTACATGCTATTTTCTCACTCATAGGTAGTCATGTCTACTTTTTAAGGCAAATTAACGACAATTTCTGATAAATTCAGCAATTCTCTTGTTACTGGCGGAGCACCGCTCATCGTACAACGCAAAAAAAGGCGTATCCCAGCCACCCTTTCATGGCTTTTGAGATACCCTTTTTTTGGAGTTACAATCATTCCCCGAGCTTACAGAACCAGATGAACTCTATATAATTGTCCAGCCGCCATCTACAAACAAGGTCTGACCTGTAGTGTAGCTGGAAGCATCTGAAGCAAAGTAGAGCACGGCGCCGTTTAATTCTCCCGGATTACCAGGGCGCCCCATCGGACACACTGCGTTGTACATTTTTAGCGCTTTTTCTGCAAATAACGTATTCTCAGTCATTTCAGTTTTGAACAAGCTTGGTCCAATCGCATTAACAGTGATACCATGCTTAGCGTAAGTTGCCGCCACCCCTCTTGTCAGATGGATCACTCCACCTTTAGCAGCATTGTAAGAATGCGTAGGAACCGAAGCAGAAGCTGTAAGGCCTAGCATTGAGGCTGTATTGACGATTTTGCCGTAATTCCGTTCCTTCATATGCCGGATCACATGTTTCGACATCAGGAAAACACCTTTTAAATCCGTATCCAGTACCCGATCCCAAGCTTCTTCTTCCAGCGCCTCAATCGGAACCGCATCCACCACACCAGCATTATTCAGCAGAATATCAATTTTGCCAAAGGCTTCCATAACCTTTTGAACAGCCACAATAATCTGGTCCTCTTTTCTTACATCACACTCGATAGGAATTATTCTGCGTTCAGGGTATTTAGCCCGGATATCCTCGGCTACTGCTACAAGCTTGTCATATCTTCTAGCCAAAATAGCAATGTCTGCTCCTTGCTCAGCAAGCATCTCTGCGAATTGTACCCCGATCCCACTGGATGCTCCTGCGATAATAGCTGTCTTACCCGTCAAATCAAAAAGGTTAGTCATTCTAATTCCTCCTAATGTTTAGTTAGCCGATCCTTCTTCGGTTTCATTTCGCACAAACTCACTTCAAACACGTAGGCTTATACTGAGGAAACAGGTTGCAAATTGTTCTCCCACCAGTCCCAGCGGAGATAGCAGTATGGAAGATACTCCATTGGATTCAGAGGCTCCAGAATTTTACCTTTTTCAAGCACATTTGTACTGACGGTGTAAACCGCGCCCAGCATATTCACAACTTCAAGCTCACTCCAAGGATCATGCGGGGAGTCTTGGAAGGTGATAGAGGCTTCAGCCGCTTTATAGACTTTAACCTCACTTACTAAACGCTGTGTGACCAAGGTTGGCATCAGATCGAAGCCGTTTCCGTCAATTGCATTGGCATATTTGATGTTATACAAAGGGATATCTTTGCCGTAATATTCCTCCAGAATCTTCTCGGCTCCATTGTCATTGAAGTGTCCATCCATAGTGGCTTTTACGTTGAAAAAGTCAATGCCATGCCGGCCGATTGCCCCATCAATGCCATCTTCTGAGGTGTTCATACGCACATCGGCCATTTTCTTAGGCAGCCCACATACTTCCCGGCCCATAGCCATCCCGATATCGCTTGTAATAGGCATCGACAGGCAGTAGTTGCCTAATTGTCCGTTATAGTCCGCTAGAACGAACAATCCAGCTTCACGATAAGGTGGACAAAAGTTCGTAGCTGGGTAATTGGCGATAAAAGCATTTACCAGCGGCCGGCTTGTTGGCTTCAGTGGCTTCGGCAACAAACGCTCGATAATCTCTGGTTTGGTCTCCCAATACACCGTCAGCATCTCTGCATCATAAAAGGTGGTTGGCTTGCCTCCGTATTTCTGCATATCTGCGAAACTTTTCACAAAACTCACCATGAATGAACCCTCCTTAGATTAGTAACCCTTTAGTTCAGCACAAAAGCCGTTTCGAATCCAGATTGAATGGCCTGTCCAATTCGACCTGGCTTGCCTGCATCGCCGATCACCTTCACATTAGGCAGTACCTGCTTCAACTCATCAACAAATGAGCGATCGGGTGTAACACCAATGGATAATACAACAGCATCCGTCTTTTTCAGCGAAGTTTCCCCCGTGGGCGTATTCTCAAGCACAATCGCGCCATCCTGCACTTCTACCAGCTTGGTTGATGCTAAGAGCTCCACGCCGTTCTTTTTCAGTCTAGTCACAATGTCGATCAGATTTGGCAGATAGGCATCTGGACCAACCCGCGGCTGCATTTCCACCACCGTGACCTGATTTCCCATATCGGCTAAATATTCAGCCGTTTCCAGCCCTGTCATGCCGGAGCCGATGACCACAGCCTGCTTGTTCTTAATCACAACTGATCCACTAAGTACGTCAACAACGGTGCAGACCGCTGCCTTCTTCACTCCCGGAATAACAGGCACTATAGGCTGTGCCCCAGCAGCAACAAATATCGCATAAGGGTTCAGTTGCTTCAGTTGTTCTAGCGTAGGTTTCGTAGAGAGACGGACATCAACATTCAGATCCTCTAACTGATGCTGCATATTATCAATAAACCAGTTCAGCTTCTCCTTCAATGGTGGCCGGCTTCCCAGCTCCACGCTGCCGCCTAGCACATCTCTGGCTTCGAACAATACAGGTTTAAAATCTCTGAGCGCCAGAATCCGTGCTGCTTCCATACCTGCTGGACCCCCGCCGATCACAGCTACTACTTTGCCAGCGCCATCTTTTGTTGGTTCTGCAAATTCAAGCTCACGGCCCACTCTGGCATTGACAGCACACTTGATTACCTTGCACTCCATTACTTCCTGAATACAGTACAGGCAAGAGATACAGGTTCTGATCTCTGCTTCTTTGCCTGCTGCCGCTTTGTTACCCCACTCCGGATCGGCCAGTTGGGCTCTTCCAAGGGCTACAAAATCCGTATTTCCTTCCTGTAGCAGACTCTCAGCAAATTCAGGCTTACGGATCACATCACAAGCAATCACTGGAATTTGCACCGCTTGCTTAATGGCTACGGAGAGATGTTTTTTCCAGCCTTGCGGGTAGGATATCGGCTCAATGATCGTATTGGATGATTCATAAGTGCCGGAGCTTACATTTATGCAATCCACTCCGATGCTTTCCAGATGTTTCGCAGTCTGGATAGCCTCATCCAGTGTAATCCCGCCTGAGACAAATTCATCGCCGTCGATTCGCACCGATACAGGGAATCCTGCGCCACAGGTCTTTTTGATGCCAAGCACAATTTCGTTCAGGAATGACATTCTACCTTCCAGTGAACCGCCATATTTATCAGTTCTCAGATTGGTAAGTGGGCTCAGAAACTGTCCTACGAGATAGCCGTGGGCACCATGGATCTCCACACCATCAATACCTGCTGTTTTAGCTATATAAGCTCCGAACACAAATTTACGAACTAACTCTTCTACCTCTTCAGTAGACAGCTCCCGGGGCATTTCCCCAATCGCTGAAGACATCACTGCGCTAGGAGCAACAATTTGTTTGCCTCCAATAAGCCGCCCGTGATTTTGCCGGCCCGGATGCTGGAGCTGAAGGAATATTTTGCTGTCATGACGATGCACAGCTCTTGCCAGTTTCTCCAGACGCGGCACAAACAGCAAGTCACTTGCATTCAGCTGGTTCGGTGTACCTACTCCGGTCTCATTATCCACACGCGTAATTTCCGTAATGATTAGACCACAGCCACCTGCGGCACGTTCCTCATAAAAAGCAATCATTTCATCCGAAGCTTCACCACTGGCCGCAGCCAGTGACGTTCCCATAGCCGGCAATACAATTCTATTCTTAAGTTCAAGGCGTCCAATTTTACCTGCTGCAAACAGTTTTTCATATTTCATCTGCTTAGCACCTCCACCTTTAGTTTAAGGCGTCCAATACTTTGTGAATATATTTACAAGCACCAAAAATCACTTCTTTATAGTGCATATTGCACTATTATTGAACCAGGGGGCGATATGAATGGATGTTTCCTTAAATGAGCAAGTATCAGGTAAAATCGAAATGGAGCATTATACCGCATCTTTGTTTACTGCATACATTTCAGGTGCAGGCCTTTCAGCTATCGTACAGACAGCTGCCGAGCTACTGCAGAATCCCGTCATTGTATTTGATTGCAGCTTCAAAATTGTAGCTCACTCTGACCTTTCCGATATCGACGATTACATATGGAGTGATAATATCCGCAAAGGTTATTGCTCTTACGACTTCATTGCGGCCGTGAGCAAAATGAACAGTGTCCAGCGTGGGAAACAAAGCGATGAATCTTATGAGGTAACCTGCGAGGAAACATCAAACTCCAAACTGATCTCCAAAATAAAAGTAGCCGGCAAACAAATCGGCAATGTATTGCTTCTAGGATGCACAAATCCTTTTCGCGCCAGAGATAACGAGCTGCTGTCCATCACCGCTACCATACTTGCCGAAGAGATGGGCAAAAATAGCTACTATCGCAACGCCAAAAATATAAAAGTTGAAGATTTTATCTGCGCATTGCTAGAGGAACAGCTTCAGGACAACCGGATTATTCAGGACAGGATGCGGAGTGCAGGACTAAAGTTCGGGAATCAGCTGCTTGTGCTGCTGTTCGATCTTACCTGGTATGAGGGTTCAGGCCGTTATGATGATTATTTAAGAGAACGTTTGCAACAGCTTTTTCCGGGCAGTCCTTCCACCTATTATGACGGGCAGATTGTAATGATCCATGATGGAAATCTCTCCAAAGAGCTTGTAAATAAGCAGCTGCAGGAATTTCTAGCCCAAACCGGCATTTCACTTGGCATCAGCAATATGTTCACTAATCTTACGCAATGTAGGAGACACTATCTTCACTCCCGAAACGCTATTCGGATCGGTACCATTCTCAGCCCGCAGCAGCAGCTGACTTACTATTCAGATATCCAGCTCTATGAGATGCTCTCTGCTGATGTTGTGTTTAACGAGGATAATAACTACTACCATCCAGAGCTGCTCAAGCTTCAAGAATACGATACTGTGCACCAGTCCAATCTATATCATACCTTTTACGTTTATCTCAAAAATAACCGGAACATGCAGATTACCTCAGACGAGCTGTACATTCACCGGAATACACTCAGATATAAGCTCGATCTTATCAGCAGACTGCTGGACACCAACTTTACCGATTCTGAAAAAATGCTGTCGTACTATGTCTCTTACAAGGTCGCTGCTTTTTGTGAAAAAGCTAGGGAGCAGACCCGTACGCCGCAACGTTAATGTTAGAAGCTACTATAAACGCACAAACAGCCCCCGTCCTTATCCCAAGAACGGGGGCTGTGCTGTGAAGTAGGACTGTATATGATATTACAATCCGTAAAAAGCTTGCAGCTGACGCACGATTTCATCCTTGTCATGATCCACTACGGTTTGATGTTGTGGCATCTCGAACAATGCTTTAATCTGTGCCGGGAATTCCTGCTTAATATCAATCAAAGTAATTGCCTCATCGAACTTAGCTGGATGTGCAGTCGCAAAGGTAATGCCAATCTCATCCGGGCCATTAAAAGCTTCGTAAGCCGCGATTCCACATGCTGTATGTGGATCAAGCAGGTAGCCGTGTTCTTTTTGATACTTAGCGATCGTATTCAAGCATTGATCATTCTTCACACCCAGCGCTGCAAAATCCTTCTGCACCTGCTGAAGCACCTCGCCTTCAACCGTAATCTTGCCTTCGGTTTGCAGCTTGGACATATACGCGGATAACTTCTCAGAATCCTCGCCTACCAGATAATACAGATACCGTTCGAAATTACTTGCCACTTGGATATCCATCGAAGGGCTGTAAGTGCTTGTGAAATTACCTGGTTTGTATTCGCCAGTATTCACAAAACGCTCCAAAATATTATTTTCATTCGTAGCAATGATTAGCTTGTTAATAGGAAGCCCCATTTGCTTAGCCAAATAGCCCGAGAAAATATTACCGAAGTTACCGGAAGGCACGCTGATATTAATCTTTTTCTCGTTGCTGCCATCGACATGCAGATATGCATAGAAATAATAAACAGTCTGCGCCAGAATCCGCACAAAGTTAATGGAATTAATTGCACGCAGATGATACCGACCTTTAAAGTCCAGATCTGCGAACAGATCCTTAATCACCTTCTGACAATCATCAAAGTTACCATGAACAGACAGATTCAGTACATTGCTGTCGTCCACCGTAGTCATCTGCAGCTCCTGCACTTTACTTACCTTGCCATGTGGATGGAGAATACAGATCTTGATGCCTTCTTTGCCGCGTACACCTTGAATGGCCGCCGCTCCAGTATCCCCAGAGGTTGCACCGAGGATGTGGATGATTTTGTTTTGTTTTTTGGAAATATATGAATACAGCTCACCCATAAACTGCAGCGCTACATCCTTGAAAGCAAAAGTAGGCCCATGGAACAATTCAAGGACATATAAAGAATCATCCACTTGGTGTATAGGTGTTACTTCAGGTGTGCGGAAATTAGCATAACTGGTGTTGACCATTTCCTGCAAATCCTCGTAAGGAATCTCATCATTGGTGTAATAGGCAACAATCTTCAGGAACAACTCCTGATAGCTGAGACTTCTCCACTCTTCCAACGTTGCTGCTGAAACCACTGGAATCTCGGATGGAACCATCAGCCCACCGTCGTCCGCAAGTCCCATCAACACCGTATCAATAAAACCTTTAGGTTCCACATTACCTCTTGTGCTTATAAACTTCATGCTCATCCTCCTGAACCCCTCGTTAATATATGACAAGAATATATGATAAGAAGAAACAACGTTGTCGTCCTATATAGAAGACAACTGTTTCTCGCAGAAATATAAGGCTATTATAGTTGCACCACTTATAAATTCTTATAATTAACTATAAGTTTCACCCTAAACGTTATCCTTAAGCTAGTTAGGGATGATAAAGCTATTTCTGCTTGTTTTCCCTATATACTACCACGTTTACGCGCTAAAGTCCGTTAATTCTTTGTCTTATTTTGCAGCTCTCTCCAGACCGTTTTGTTGCTGTACTGCCGTTCTGTACTAACATCCTTACCGAACCATTCCGGCTCTTTAAAGCTTTCCGCTTCCTCCAGAGATTCAAATTCAACCTCCAATACGGACAATTTCAGCTGGGAATATACGTCGATCTCAACCGTTATGCCATTCCACACCGCTGTAATTCGCTCTTTGACCAAAGCTACCGCATTTACCGCTTCGATCATCTGATTATATAAACCCTCTGAGATAAAATATTCGATCTCTTCGCGTTTGATCCCTTTGCCATCCTTAAACGTATGCGTGTAGGTTACCTCACCTGAGTCCAGATCCGTAATTTTACGCACACGAAGCTCTTGACCACCATCTATCGCCAGATATGTCTGATCGATATTATGACGGGTAACAATCTTCAACTCTCCCTTTTGAATCAGCTGCTCCGGAAATTCCGGCAGCAGAAACTTGCGTTCGATCTCCAAAGCCATGATGTTTCGCTCCTCTTCGTGTCATATATTTTTATATTAATAATCATCATAGGGGTGTGACAAACCCAAGTCAATGTGGATTATAGGGAAATAGGACATGCTCTTGCTTAAAAAAGGCTACCGTGGGGCTCATTGTGGGATTTATGGAGGTTGTGGAAAGATAGGGCTCACCATAGATTACTGGAAACTACGGATAATTAGTGAGTCAGCCGGCGATCATTGGAATCACCATTCGATGAGTTGATCACTCGCCACTGGTCGTACTTACCCATTCGATTAGTTGGTTCCGCTCCACTGGTCGCACTCACCCATTCACTTAGTTGGTCACGCTCCACTGGTCGTACTCACCCATTCGATTAGTTGGTCACGCTCTACTGGTCGCACTCACCCATTCACTTAGTTGGTCACGCTCCACTGGTCGTACTCACCCATTTACTTACGGACCGTATAGCCACTATTTGCGAAAAAAACGCATATTTGAGATGGTATCGGACTCAGGTGCAGCTATTTACTCCAAAACACCCCATACGGTCGCGATAATTAGCCAATAACGTCGCTGGGGTCCGAAAGTAGCCTCAATTGCCTCTTTTTTAGCAAATAAGGACTCCTGAGTCCGATCCGAAGCAGGGTACCTAGGAACCTAGCAGCAACCAAGGGAACTCTCCATCATATGTAGTCGGCGCCTTCTCATTCTTATCCCAGACCAGACCATAATGATTGGAGCATCGTTAACTGGTGGCACTCCCTCATACTTCCTCATACTTCCTCATACTTCCTCATACTCCTTCATACTTCCTCAAATCCCCTTATACTTTCTCATACTTTCTCATACCACCCCTACTCCCCATTCACTTACGGACCGTATAGCCACTATTTGCGAAAAAAACGCATATTTGAGATGGTATCGGACTCAGGTGCAGCTATTTACTCCAAAACACCCCATACGGTCGCGATAATTAGCCAATAACGTCGCTGGGGTCCGAAAGTAGCCTCAATTGCCTCTTTTTTAGCAAATAAGGACTCCTGAGTCCTATCCGAAGCAGGGTACCTAGGAACCTAGCAGCAACCAAGGGAACTCTCCATCATATGCAGTCAGCCCCTTCACATTCTTATCACCGACCAAACCCTAAAGATTAGACCATCGTTAACTGGTGGAACTGGACCTCTGTCAAGAAAGTGGACAGTCACGCAACAGACATTCTAGTCAATTGCTCAGCAAAACGAACTGGAGAAAGATACCCCAGCGCGCCATGCATTCGCTTGCGGTTATAGTAAAACTCAATATATTGAAAAAGTGTCTGGTAGGCTTGCTCCTTAGTTTTGAATCGCGGATTACAATAAATGAGCTCCTTTTTCAAAATGCTGTGCCACGACTCGATACAGGCGTTATCATAACAGTTACCTCTGCGGCTCATGCTGGACTCCATGCCATACGCTTTCAACTGCTTCGTGTATTCATGAGAAGTATATTGAGAACCTCTATCGGAGTGATGTAATAGACCCTTTTCCGGTTGTTTAGCTTCGTAAGCATCTTGTAAAGCGCCCGAAATCAAGCTAGTTTCCATATGGTTCTCCAAACGCCACCCCACGATTTCGCGCGTGCAAAGGTCCATCACACTAGCCAGGTACAAGCGCCCTCCCCGGCAAGGAATGTACGTAATGTCGGTAACCCATACTGAATTGGGTTTGCGTATTTTAAATTGCTGGTTCAGCGTATTCGGGGCAATCGGATGGTCATGATTGGAGTCAGTGGTCTGTACCCGATACGTTTTGGAGACAATGGAGCGAAGTTTCATATGTCGCATGTACACACTCACCGTGCGTTCGGTAACGGTATAACCTTCTTGATGTAACAGGCGGGTGATCTTCGGACTCCCATACCGCTTTTGATGGTCTGTAAAATGATACTGAATTCGCTTCATTATCGCAGCCTTACGAAGCATATGCGTACTGGTTTTTTCTGTCCGCCACTTGTAGTACCCGCTCCGTGACACATGTAGGGTCATGCACATCTTCTCCAAGAGAAACTCGGAGCGATGTTTTTCAATAAACTGGAATCTCAGTTCCTTGGTTTGCTGAAGATGTGCACTGCTTTTTTTACGATCGCTAATTCCTCTTCCACATCGGCAATCTTGTTATCTTTTTCTTGAAGTTGACGGCTCATTTCTTTCAACTGTGCCTCGAGTTCCCGTACTCGATCCATGCTAGCCGCCGGTTCATTCTTTAGTTCTCGATACTGGCTCATCCATTGATGCAGGGTACTTTTTGGGATGTTGAGCTCTTCCGCCAAGTCGCCCACTGTCTTTGTTTGCTCTTGAATGAACTGCACTGTCTGTTTTTTAAATTCTTCGTTATACCGTTGTCGATGTTCTCCCATGTGAACACACCTCCGTGGACTCATTATCGCCAGTCTGTTAACTACTGTCCACTTTTTATTCTAGCTTCAAACCCCCTCATACTTCCTCATACTCTCTCATACCACCCCTACTCCCTATTTACTTACGGACCGTATAGCCACTATTTGCGAAAAAAACGCATATTTGAGATGGTATCGGACTCAGGTGCAGCTATTTACTCCAAAACACCCCATATGGTCGCGATAATTAGCCAATAACGTCGCTGGGGTCCGAAAGTAGCCTCAATTGCCTCTTTTCTAGCAAATAAGGACTCCTGAGTCCGATCCGAAGCAGGGTACCTAGGAACCTAGCAGCAACCAAGGGAACTCTCCATCATATGTAGTCGGCGCCTTCTCATTCTTATCCCAGACCAGACCATAATGATTGGAGCATCGTTAACTGGTGGCACTCCCTCATATCTTACGGACTAATAAAAAACCGAACGAAAATCAGAGGAAATCCTGAAATCCGGTCGGCTCGACGGCAGCACTTATTTTATTTCTTTCATAAATGCCCGAAAGTCTTTTACGATTTCTTTTGCTTTAGTGCGATATAAATAATGTCCCTCTTCAAACTTCACTATTTTTCCATGCACAGAGTCCTTGATTTGCTTTTCATGCTCTGGTATCCATCTATCCGTTGCTGGTTGATTCGCTTGTATAAAGAAAATAAGAGGAAGATTTTTAGGAAATGTTAAGCTTTCAGCTGATTTAAAATTAGAATACATCATTCCAGCTTCATTTAATTGGGTAGGATTAAATATGTTTTTGCGATTGATCAGTCTCATTTGTTCTTTTGTTTTATCATCAAATGGTAGTTCAGCAATTGGGTCAGCACTAAATTTCATTTGCAATCTGATTAAACCTGATTTTTTGAGCAGATTTATAGCTCTTAATTCCGAAGCTTCGATCTTCCTCTCGCTTATCGATGGAACACTACTATCAAGCCCGACAAATGCACTCACTTCATTTTCATACTTGTTAACATAATCTAGTCCATATATGCCTGAAATAGAGTGGCCCATTAGAATATAACGGTCAATATTAAGAGCCTGTAAAGCTTCATGAATTTCACTTACAATATTCTCTGTGCTGCGCTCCTTTTTGGTCAGATCACTTAATCCATACCCAAAAGGCTCAATCATGACAACTTTGTAAAACGGCGACAGTTCATCTATTAATGCTTTAAAATCAAGAGCTGGCGCTGCTGTGCCATAACCCGGTAGTAGCACGACTGTTTCTTCACCTTTTCCTTGAATATAAACATTCATGTTTTTCCCATCTACGGGCACTAACTGACCATAGGGTTCTATTTTATTTTGTTCCGATTTATTGCTGATCAAATTAACTGTATAGACAATAGCGAGAAAAAGCACGATTGCGATGATTATTGCTCCTACTACTTTAAGTAGTATGTTTAGTGTTTTACTTGTTCTCGTGCCCGCCTTCATTTTCATTACTTCTTTTATTTCCACTCGTATCTTCCCCTGTCATCAGCTGTGTTTTGGACTACCATAACTAACTGCTAAGCTAAGATTAACCAATGAAGATGTACTCTCTATGACCTCAATATGAACGGAATATGAACATGCAAAAAAGCTATAGCGTCATGCACAAGGGTAGCTGCACAGGATGCCAAAACAGGAGGAATATATGTGTGGAGGTGGATACGATCAAGGCTGCCTTGCCATCCGCAGCTTCAGCTGATTCAAATTCATCTTTGAACAAAAAAAGCAAACCACGAGCTAGGCTCATGGCTTGCTGATGACTTGCAATAAACTCTATTCCTGCACCTTCAATTTATAACATCCGCTAACAAAATCCTGCTGGATATCCGGCAGAGCCAGCCCAGCCTGCATTAGCCGATCACCACCGTAAACCTCACCACTGGCCTCCAGAATGTAATCCAGCTCCGGATTTAAACCATTCAGCTTCAGGCTACGGCGGGGCGGGTGCGGCACAGCCATTACCCGGAAGTAATAAACTAATGCCTCACGCTGATCATCGGACACGAACATCCATGCTGTCTCATTGCCCTCAAACGGGCTTTGCAGCCGGTACAGATTCCCTTGCTGCACAAGACTGCGGATTTGTTTATAGTTCGCAACCTGTTCCTTCACAAGTTCCTTCTCTTCGTCTGTAAACTTCGTAAGATCCAGCTCATAACCGAAATTACCGGACATAGCTACATCTCCACGAAAAGACAGCGGGGTGATCCGTCCTACCTGATGATTCGGCACGGCAGACACATGCGCGCCTATCGAACTAACCGGATACACCAGACTTGTTCCATACTGAATCTTCAGTCGTTCCACAGCATCGGTATCGTCACTGGTCCAGGTCTGCGGCATGTAATGCAGCATGCCTGGGTCGAAGCGGCCACCACCACTACAGCAGCTCTCGAACAGGATATGCGGAAACTCTGAAGTTATTCGCTCCAATAGCTCATACAGACCAAGCACATAACGATGTGCGGTTTCCCCTTGGCGTTCAGAAGGTAACTCTGCAGAGCCAATCTCCGTTAAACAACGGTTCATATCCCATTTCACATAACTAATAGGCACGGTCGAGAAAATCCGGGACAGTGACTCATAAATGTACTGACGTACATCCTCCCGAGTATAGTCCAGCACCAATTGCCAGCGGGCTTCGCTACGGCGGCGTCCCGGCACATGCAGACACCAGTCGGGATGCTTACGATAGAGCTCGCTGTCTGGCGAGATCATCTCCGGCTCGAACCAGAGGCCAAACTGCAAGCCTAGATTGTTCACACGCTGCGCCACATCAGACAATCCGCCTGGAAGCTTGCGCAGATCCTCTACCCAGTCTCCGAGAGAGGAGTTATCTGCGTCTCTTTTGCCAAACCAACCGTCGTCCAGTACGAATAGCTCTATCCCGAGTTTCGCTCCTTCCGCGGCAATCGACTCCAATTTATCCGCATCGAAGTTGAAATAGGTGGCTTCCCAATTGTTGACCAGAATGGGCCGTTCCTTATCTCTATATAACCCTCTGCATAAACGGGTCCGGTACAGGCGATGATAGGTTCTCGACATTTCCCCGATCCCCTCGGAAGAATACACCATCACTACTTCTGGGGTCTGGAATTGTTCGCCCGGCTCCAGCAGCCAGGAGAAATCAAAAGAATTCAGCCCCATCGTAAACCGGGTCATCCCGAAGGAGTCGACCTCTGCCTCAGCTTCAAAGCCTCCACTATATACAAGACTGAAGCCGTAGGCCTCTCCATGATTTTCATCCGTTTCAGGTTTCACCAGCGCTGCAAATGGATTTAACTGGTGGCTGCTCATCCCTCTGCGGCTCCCAATGGTCGTACCCCCTTGCACCAGACGTCTACGGGTCAGATTACCTTCCCTTGACCAAGCTCCTGCCAAATAGATCATATCCATATCGCCAGACGAGAAATCGACACTAGCACTCAGTGCACGCTGCAATCGCAGCTGTGTTTCCCCCGCATTGGTGAACTCCACAGAGCGGGTGATTACGTTGGTATGTTCAAAAACCGTATAGCGCAAAATAACACTCAGCTTGGCGTAATCATCCTTAAGTGTAAGCTCCAACGTCTGTGCTTCTTGCGCAGACTCAACATATACAGATGGCAGACCCGGCAGTGAGGGTTTACCCTCAACTACCCGGTACCCGCTGTATTTCAGCTCTGTAATACGAGTGCCGTCTTCGAGCCGAACTTGATAAGCTGGTGTTCTGAAATCTCCCGTGCCGTATTGGGGATATTCCTGCGGGAGCCGGTCGAGACCCGTATTTCCTCCCAGATTCAACAGCCCTTCCAAATTGCTGTCACTCCGCAGCTTCTTGCCCCAATACACATGTGCAGGATAATCATTAACAAGCTGAAGAATATAACTCATCCCTGCGCTCTGTAAATGGAATAATCCCTTATCTTCCTGAATTAAAATCCCCATGTGCCAGTCCTTCTCTCCTTAGGATTTACAGCAAATCTTCGCTCACAAAATCAACCATCGATTGAACCTTTAGCCCCTTAGGTGCGGCAGGAATCCAGTCTCTTCCATCGTTCCCGCGTTGTGAGAACTCTATCGTCTTGGTCTGACCTGGGAGAAGGTCAAAATAATTGTCAGAGAATATTCCTTCCTCTTCCGAAGTCAGGTATACACCTCTAGCCAATACATCACTGGTCACGGTGAAGCTTAATCCACCGCTCTCTGGAGTTTCCAGCACGGTAATTACTGAGCGCTGCAATGGAATTTCTTTTTCCGGAGTAAAATAATGCAGCTTGTGATCTATCACCTGGCCATCCGCCTGCAAGCAAATTCCAAGCAATACATCACCCACCCCTTGACCTTCTAGCAGCTCTGCCACAGGAGACGAGAATACGATAGCAGCAGAATCAGCTCCCAGCTCAACGGGATGTGCCCACTCTCGCAGCACCGAACCGTTAAACTGATACAAAGTAAGCACCAACTCAGCGCTCACTGCTGTTCTTAAATCAGATACGACATGAATGTCTACCTTCTCACGGTCTGTACCGTCGATAGACAACAAAACATCTTGGAAGCTTGAACGCACGGTATATTGCAGGGCTTTCCAGCGCCCGTTATAATCCATGCCCGCCCAAGAAGCCACCGGCCAGCAATCATTCATCTGCCAGTATAAAGTGCCCATACAATAAGGTTTATTTCTTCTGTGGCTTTCAATCGCGATTCGGATCGCTTCGGCCTGCAGGATTTGACTCATATATAAAAAGGCTTTGAAGTCCTTTGGCTGCGGCAGATACATATCCATATATTCTTTGATCAGCAGATTACCGCGACCATTCTTCTGATGCGCCAGCATCACCTCTGAGGTAAGCTCCAAATCCTGCTCTTCTGCATAGCTCATTACCGTTTTTAGTTCCGGGAACGACTGGAAGCCATATTCACTCATGAAGCGGCCAACCTTTGTATTATAGTTCTCAAAAGGCTCGATTCCGTGCCACACGCCCCAGTAATGCACATCCCCTTCGCCCACAATCCGTGTCGCATGCTGATTAATATCGCCAGTCAGCTCCCGCAGCGGCGAAGACGGCCAATAGTCCACTCCCGGATGGAACGCGGCTACAGCCTCCGGCAGAATACGGTGGAAGATTTTAATATAATCGGCCCACATTGTCGTTCTTTGCTCAGCGCCGAGTTTTTCTTTCCAGCCCCAGCCCATATTTTCCTCAAACTGTGACCAGGCCGAATCAATCTCGTTGTTGCCACACCATAAGGCGATGCAGGGATGATTGCGCAATCTTTTGACGTTGTATTCGGCTTCTTTTTTCACATTTTCAAGGAACGCCTCGTCTCCGGGATACATACTGCAAGCGAACATAAAGTCCTGCCAGACCAGCAGTCCGTATTCATCACAGAGCTGATAAAAAATATCTTCTTCATATATACCGCCGCCCCAAACGCGCAGCATATTCATATTCGATTCTACTGCCGTGGCAATTTCATGCCGATACCGCTCCTCGGTTACTTCTGTGGTGAAGCTGTCATTTGGAATATGATTGGCACCTTTGGCGAAGACGGAAACTCCATTCAGCGCAAAAGAAAACGAAGCTCCTTTGGCATCACGCTCCCGAATCAATTCAATACTGCGGAGTCCGGTTTTTACACTTTTGCTAACCTCTACTTCCGCATCTTGTATCAATGATGCCTGGAATGTATATAAATGAGGCTCTCCGAGCCCTCTGCACCACCAGAGCTGTGGCTCGGATATAACAATATTCATCTCTAATTGCTGCATGCCTTCTTCTAAAGTAACCGCTTGCATCCACTCCAAACCATCGGCACTTATTCGCAGCATTCCCCGCCAAGCAGCAGGAGCATCCACTTCTACAATTGCGGTCAGGCGAGCTTCTTCCTTAGCAATCACATTTTGACGGATATAGAGGTCTGTAATTTGAACGGTGTCACGTCCCACCAGAGCTGCCGCACGCCATATTCCACTGGTCAAGAAGCGCGGGCCCCAATCCCAGCCGTAATGATAAGGTGCTTTGCGCGCAAAAATACTAATCCGTTGTTCATCTAATCCCCCAAGCTCGGATTGATCATTCGAGGCAGGCAGCGCGTAACCCAGCTTCGCTAATTTCGGTAAATCTTCCTTAACCACAGAGCGGAACTTCACCCGTATATTATTTTCTCCAGTCTTTAACTGATCTTTGACATCCACTTTCCATGCCAGAAACATATTATCAGCAGCGAGCACATGTACATTATTCACGTACACATCTGCATAAGTATCCAGTCCCTCAAAAACTAGCTCCGTACAAGCAAGCTCCTGCCACTCTTCCCCCAACTGCAACGAGGTTTGATATTCCCAGTCCTTCTTATCGATCCACTGTAGATCATGTTCATTTGTTCCATAAAAGGGGTCTGAAATCTTCCCGTTCTTTAGTAAATCCGTATGGACTGTACCTGGCACAGTCGCCGGAAGCCACTCCTCATCACCACAGCCTCTAAATTCCCACTTCGCAAGATCCATATGCAAATGTTTCATAATACCTCCTAAAAGTTTTGTAAGCATAGACTTCTCTGAATGACTTCGCGCAAAACTCGCTTCGGAAGCAGATGCCTAAAGTTTTGTAAGCATAGACTTCTCAAAAATAGCATAAGACTTCAATTAATTCATTGAACCCTTTTGATATTCTTTGTATTTTGTTATCTGATTGTTAGGTACATGCTAATTATAAACGCAGAAACAAAACAAATAAAGACAATAAATAATAATACAATACATTTATTAACGGCTTTGATAAAGCTATAATGTTCATGTAAACGCTAACAATAAAAACGAAAAGGGGATTAAGCTATGAGAAATAAGTTATTTTCGTTATCCTTTGTTATGATTATGGTCTTATCTTCAACACTTGCTGGCTGTGGTTCGAATAATGACAACACCACGAATAACGGTGCTGCCGCAACTGAAAAGCCCGCAGCAACTAACGCAGAGAATACCGGCGGTGACACGAATGCAACTGCCGAACCTGCAGCAGGAGCTGATATCAGCGGCAAAATCACCTTCCTAACTAACAGAACAGACATGATCGGCAAAGAATATGACGAATATTTAAAGCGCTTTAATGAAAAATACCCGAACATTAAAGTCGAATTCGAAGCTTCCCAAACCGACTATAACCAACAGGCTAAAGTCAGAATGGCCAGCGGCGAGCTTCCAGACGTTATGTTTATTCCTTCCATCCCTAACTCCGACCTGCCGAAATATTTTGCTTCACTGGATGATCTCGGCTTGAACGATCAGATCACCTTTAAAGACTTCAAATCCTTTGATGGTAAGCTTTACGGAATTACTACAGGGAACTCTACTTCCGGTATTGTTTATAACAAAACAGCATTCACTGATGCCGGCATCACCGAAACGCCTAAGACTTGGGATGAATTCCTGGCTGCCTGCGAGAAGCTGAAAGCAAAAGGTGTTATTCCAATGTCCTCTAACTTTAAAGACAAATGGCCACTTGGTACTTGGGCTTATGACACACCACGCTTAATTGAAGGCAATCCTGATTTTCCAAATGCTAAGCTGAACTCTGAAACACCATTCACTATGGACAACGGTTATGGCAAAGCCTTCAGCCTACTTAGAGAGCTCAATGAAAAAGGCTATCTGGAAAAAGACATCAACTCCACCAACTGGGAGCAATCGAAAAAGGACATCGCTTCCGGCAAATTCGCTATGTACTATCTTGGCAACTGGGTTATTAACCAAGTTATCGGAGCAGGCGCTTCTTCAGACAATGTGGGCTTCTTCCCATTCCCTTATGACAATTCGGGTAAACCATCTGCTACCCTTAGCCCTGACTTCTTCTATGCCGTTGCCAAAAACAGCAAAAATTTAGAGGCAGCTAAAGCCTTCGTAAAATGGATGATTGAAGATTCAGGTTATGAGGATTTCGCCGGCTTTATCTCTCCATTAAAAGGCAAGGAATCCAATCTGACTCAGCTGAAAGAATTCCAAGCTACCGGAGTAGAACTGGTAGAAGGAACTGTTGACGATGCAAAGGTTACAGAAATCGGCAACAAGGCACAGCTGGATCTCCCTGCTGTTGTACAGGAATTTGTACTTGCCAAAGATCCACAAACCGTATTAGACAAGTGGAATAAAGCTTGGGCTAAAGCCAAGAAGGACCTCGGTTATTAATTTGAGCTTTTGATTCGAAGTACACTACGGAGCAAAATGGATTATTGCTTTTACGGATAATCCATTTTGCCTTTCCATACCACGTTTTTATGAAAGAAGGGCTAGCGATGTTCGGAACACTTTCCTATAACAAACAGAAGACGATTATCATTGTATCCTTCCTCACGATTCCTTTGTTGCTGCTCGCAACATTCACGTATTATCCGGCACTCAAGCTGATTTATTACAGCTTTACGAACTGGGATGGCTATAGCCCTGAGAAGCCTTGGGTCGGTCTCGATAATTACCGCGAAGTCTTCTCCAACCCCGATATTTTCAAGGTATTTACCCATAACTTTGCTTATTTCGCGATGGGAATTCTCCAGAATATCGTCGCTATTTATTTTGCGATTGTGCTCAATAGTAAGTTGAAAGGAAAAAATGCATTTCGAATCTTACTGTTCCTCCCTTACATTATGAACGGTGTCGCCGTCGCCTTTATGTTTGGTTATGTCTTTGACACCACCAATGGCTCTCTGAATATGTTCCTGAATAGCATCGGTCTTACCGGACTAGGACAAACCAGTTGGCTTGGAACAGAAGGACTGGTTAACTATTCTCTGGCGTCCACAGGATTTTGGCGTTTCATGGGTTATAACATGGTAATCTACATCGCCTCCTTGCAGGCCATTCCAAACGATATCTATGAGGCCTCAAAGATAGATGGTGCCGGACCTTTTCAAACACTTTGGAGAATTACTTTACCGAATATGAAGCCAGTCATCCAGCTTAACTTATTTCTTACCGTCACAGGAGCACTGGAAGTATTCGATCTCCCCTTCGTGTTGACCAAGGGCGGCCCCGCAGGCGCCAGCGAAACATACGTACAAAAAGTTGTAGATACAGCATTTGCTTACAATAATTATGGCCTCGCTTCTGCCATGAGTATTATCTTGCTTTTCTTTGTCGTCATCGTACTGTTAGTACAGCAACTAGTTCTAAGCCGGGGAGGGGACAAATAGATATGACATACTCCAAATTTCGCTTCACAGATGTTATTAAATACTTCTCGCTGCTTATCGGCGTATTTGTTGTACTCTTTCCTCCGTATGTGGTCATCGTCAATGCCTTTAAATCCACTGACGAATTTAACAGCAGCAGCTCCATGGCACTGCCAAAAAGCTTTTTGAATTTCGATAATTTCACTGCCGTCTTCCAGCGTGGGGGACTACTTAACGGATTTGGTAATGTGTTAATCATTATAGCTATTACTTTAATTCTGAACATTCTGTTCGGCACTATGGTAGCATTTGTATTGGGACGCTTCTCTTTCAAATTGAAACCCGTTGTCTTCGGTGCATATCTAGTAGCCACCATTATTCCTAGTATCACGACACAAGTGGCGACTTTTGGTATCATCAAAAGCATGGGGCTTTACAATACACTTGGCGCCCCGATCGTGCTTTATATTGGAGCGGATGTAATTCAAATTATTTTATATCTGCAATTTATCCGTAATATTCCCGTGGATCTCGATGAAAGTGCGATGGTAGAAGGTGCCTCTCTGTTCAGAATCTATCGGTCGATTATTTTCCCTTTACTTACCCCAGCTACGGCTACCTTGATTATTCTGAAAACCATTAGCATTTACAATGACATGTACATCCCTTACCTCTACATGCCGAAACAAAGCCTTGGTGTAGTTACGACGATCCTAATGCGTTTTCAAGGGGTCAATTCGGGGGAATGGAATTTAATCTGTGCGGCTATTCTGCTTATCCTGCTGCCAACAGTAATTCTATATTTCTTCCTGCAGCGTTACATCTTTGAAGGCGTAACCAGTGGAGCGGTCAAATAAGGTAGGTAGCTTATTACAGGAAAGGAACAACGCAAATGCTATCATACATCCGGTTAACTTTACGCAAAATGTGGTTGTTCCTTGCCAATCTACCGATGGAGCGCAAGCTGATCGTTATCTTTGTCTTTCTGATCTCTCTGCCGATCACTTATGTAAGTTATCTATCGTCCCGCTCCATGTTCAACTCGGTTCTTGTGAATGCGACTGACGGTGCGGGTCAAATGACATCGAATGCTTCAGATACCATCGACCGATATATTGCCGACCTCAAAAGATATACAGCCCTGCCGCTGTATAACACCGATGTGCAAGTCTACCTGACACAGCAAAATACCGACTGGGAAAAAAATACGGGCATGGCGATGTTCCTTAGCTATTTGAATCATACTAAGGAAGAGATCATTGCCGTGTATTTGGTGGATCAGTACGGCTCTGTCTTTTATGATAAAGACGCTGGAATTAATGAACTGTATCCCGAGGAACGATTAGCCAAATGGAGAACCATGAGTGAAGATGCCGGAGCAGCGCCTGTCATTCAGGGCAGACATACGATCCGCACCAACTCGAATGTCCATAAAGAGGTCTTTAGTGTTCTGCGTACGATTAACTCTGTAAGCACATTGCAGAATATAGGAATTCTCGTTTTCGATGTAGACATCAATCTGTTTAAGGGCATTATCGATCCCGTAAATGCAGTTACGCAAGGAAACACGTTCATTGTAGATAACAATGGAGATCTGATTTATGCCAGTGAAGATTCCGCGGTTCCGAATCTGGCTGCCGATACACAAACTCTGAATACAAAGCTGTTGCTGCAGCAAGTAAATCAGCAGCAGGATCATTTTCAAATAGACTTGAATGGCCAGTCTTATCTTGCAGTGTATACCGTCTCGAAACAGACCGGGTGGACCACTATGGTTACGATTCCTTTAACACGTATCCTGTCCCCTGTACAAAAGAATCGTAATACGCTTATCTTGACCACACTGATTATCATTGCTTTTGCACTTTTTGTTGCGACTATAATTTCCCATGCCCTGACCAAACCCCTTAAATCCTTGGTCCGCTTAATGAAACGGGTGCAGCATGGTAATCTGGATGTCTGGCAGCATTCCAAATATAATGATGAGATTGGGATGCTGGGCAGTCATTTTAATCGGATGATCATAAGGATCAAAGATCTGTTACAAGAAGTGTCCATCACGGAGAAACGGAAGCAAAAGGCTGATATGCGGGCGCTTCAAAACCAGATTAATCCCCATTTTATTTATAATACGCTGGAATCCATCCGCATGCTTGCAGAGAGCAATGATGATCCACGTGTGGCGAAGCTAACCTATTTACTTGGGCTTCAAATGCGTTACAGCATTGTCCGAAACGAAGAGGCTGTTACAATTAGACAAGAGCTGGATCATGTGAGAAATTATTATCAGCTGCTGGAAATCCGATTCCCAGACAAGTTCAGACTTAACATCGACGTGCCGGACGAATTCCTTCATCTTCCTGTTATTAAGCTTGTCTTTCAACCGATCGTAGAAAATGCTGTCTTTCACGGTTTGGATCAAAAGGTAGGACCGGGCACCTTGAGCATCACCGCATGGAGCGAGCATGGAGATGCCGTATTCTGTGTAGAAGATGATGGGATCGGTATGGATGAAGCCACCCTTCGTTCCTTAAACAATAGTCTGCAGACTGGAACGGACAATGAAAGGTTCGGGATTGGACTACGAAATGTAAATGAAAGAATTCGCCTGCATTACGGCAGTTCGTTTGGTCTGCTTGTTGAGAGTGAGCTTGGAATCGGCACTCGTGTTACCCTGCGCATTGCGGATATTAACGCTAAATACAGTGAAGATGAATTTATTTAGGAGAGGGGCTGCTCAGATTGCTGCGTATTGCGATTGTGGATGATGAGATCTTAATCCGCGAAGGACTGGCCCGAATGATCAGTAAAGAAAGCGCCGAATTCCTGGTCATCGGCACCTACTCCGATGGAAAACATCTATTAGATAAGTTAAGCACACTTCAACTTGATGTTGTGATTACAGATATTCGTATGCCGCAAATCAATGGCTTGGAGCTGATTAAACAGTTAAAAGCCACCCATCCGCAGATCTACTCTATTCTAATGAGTGGATTTGTTGAATTTAATTATGCCCGAGAAGCCATCCGCAGCTCAGCTGTAGACTATTTATTAAAACCAATTAATAAAGAGCAGCTGTTCGAGCTGCTTTATCGGCTAGACAAAGAACGGCAGCTCGCGCGCGACAAGGAAGAACGCCACCGTTCCGGGCTTTTATTGACAGTCTTACATATCGAAGAGCCCTCTTCCCCTCTCCTATTATCCAGCCTTACCTTGCCCCAGCCTTATTTCTCGGTCTTTGTCCTCAAAGGGAGCGCCAGAGAAACCGTCTGCTCCTGCGCAGACAGTCTGCGGCAAGAGAAGGCGTTGAGCTTCGACAGCTTGGAGATTCAAAAAGGACTCTACGTCTGGATTGTATATTCTGCTGAGCCGCTGTCAGACAACGATTTAAAAGATATCGGTGACATTATGCGGATATCTGCACACGGAAAGATCCTACATGTAGGTACCAGCGGTTGTTATAATGAGGTATCCAAGCTTAGACAGGCATACCTAGATGCTAAACAAGCCTGCAACATGGGCATATATAATCCGGAGCCTGTACATTACGCGAATATTCAGAATATTCAACAGCCGGAGATGAACCTCCTGGATCACTTTAATACAATTAGAGAACCGCTGATCCATAACCTGCAGATTCTGAATGTGACAGGCGTCTTAGAATGGATTCATGACCTGTTCTCAGTGCTGAAAGCACAACAAGCCGGTCCTGACCAAATTCTCCGGATCTGTCGCTGGGTTGAAGAAACTGCACAAAAGGAACTGCAAGAATTCGAGGCCCGCAATAAAAGTGCTCCCGACCTCAGGTTGGACGACAGAATTGCGTCCAGTATGAGCTTTTGCGACATTGAGGAGATGTTTACCGCTCATTTCACAAACATTCTGACCGAAATCAGAACCCATCGTCTGGAGATGTCCGGCACAGCCATAGAAACCATAAAACGCTGGATATCCGCTAACTATAATCAGCATGCAGATCTGAACACTTTGGCAAATATGGTTTTTTTGACTCCAAGCTATTTAAGCAAGCTGTTCAAGCAAGAGACCGGACTTACACTGACGGACTACATCACGGAAATTCGGCTGCGCAAAGCCAAACATCTACTCAAGAATGCTCCGGACCTGAAGGTTCACGAGATTGGGGCAGAGGTTGGATATGGCGATCCTGCCTACTTCAACAAGCTTTTTAAACGTGTTGTCGGAGTTACACCCAATGAATATAAACGAATTAGTATTGTATAAGGAGATTGATCACTTGCATTCAGAGCTTCAAAGAAATAGCGAAAATCATGAAATAACCGTCTACGACACAACAGAACTATATGGTGAAAAAGGCTCCTTCCGCGTTATGCAGTTCTCGAATCATGCCACTCAAGGTGCGATGGATCTTAATGACCCGCAACGAATTCTCTTTGAATATCCGCGGGCCATCATTCACTTCATGGAGTTCAACCTCCCCTCCTTTGAGGATGTTTTTCTTATTGGGCATGGAATTGGAACAATTGCCGGGCATTTTCCGGAGAAAAGATTTAAAGTAGCCGAGCTAGACAACGAAGTAGTCGAATTAAGCCGCCGCTGCTTTGGATATAGTCAAGATAACGTAGTGATCGGTGACGGACGTCAGATCCTTGAAGGCGAAGCCCCGCAGGTATATGATTACATCATTTTGGATGCCTTTACTGCCGCTGGTACACCAAGGCATTTGATCTCCCGTGAATTTTTCAGTATTACCCGTTCGAAGTTGAACACAAGCGGATATATTCTCATGAATCTAATGGGAAAAGGTGAACATGACCCGCTGATCAACGCGATTTATACAACGCTAGCCGAAGAGTACGCCTATATCAGAGCCTTTTCCCTGCCTTCAGAAGGGGCCGCCGATATCCAAAATATCATTATGGTTGGCGGCAGCACCCCTATCCGCTTTCAAGCCCGCCATTTGGCTGGCTTCAAAGAAATACAGCTGGGACAAGGATATCTGATTCAGGATTAAATCAGGATTAACTATAAAAAATGACCTCATCCTCCACTTCACTGTGGATTTCGAGGTCATTTTTGGGTTGTTTTCATACGGCACCATTTAAACCGGATTAGGCACAAAGCTGCCACCACGGCAATATTTCAAGTAATTCAATGCATGCACCTGGCCGGTCATTTCCATCTCATCACGATACACTGGATCATGCCAGCCTTCGATATCAATCGTACCTTTATAACCCGCTTGGCGCAGGATGGTGATTACATCTACCCAATTGGTATCCCCGAAGCCAGGGGTCCGGTCCCATACATAAGGTTTGGGGCCATGAATACCGTATTCCTTGACGATGTCCCAAGCGATGGTCGCATCCTTGCCATGCACATGGAATACTTTATCCATCCATTTGCGCAGCTGCGGAAGCGGATCAATCAATGCGATCATCTGGTGGCAAGGCTCCCATTCCAATCCCAGATTATCCGCCGGAACGGCATTGAACATCTTCTCCCAGGCCGAAGGATTGTGAGCGATGTTCCACTCTCCGCTCTGCCAGTTTCCGCCCATAGCGCAATTCTCAAAAGCAATCCGCAGGCCACGATCTGCCGCTCTCTTCGCCAGTTCTCCGAACACCTCTGTAAACTTCGGGATGGACTCATCAATGGACAAACCTGGCAATCGCCCAGTGAACCCGCCTATAATATCTGTGCCAAACAAATGTGCATGATCAATCAGCCGCTCCCAGCTGGCCAACGTGTCGGCATTGTCGCCGCTGCCTGCGAGCGGATTGCCATAGATGCCCACAGAAGAGATGACAAAATCATGTTCAGCAGCTAACTCCCTCAGTCGTGCAGCCGTTTCGATCAAATCGGTTTCGCCGGTGGTCTGCCAAAAGTTCAGATTAAATGATTCAAATCCATGCCCCACAATTTGTGGAATGACCTTAACGGCTTCTCCACCACGTACAATCGTACCTATTCTCAGTGTATCTTGCATTTCGGTTCCACTCCAATAAAGGTTTATAGTGTGATCTTAACGAGGTTTAATCATCTTGCAGGAACCACGCTTGAGCAATACCGCATCATAGACAATATGCTGATGGTTTGAACGTCCGGAAATGAGGTCGAACAGAACACCTACACTGGATAAGGCCATTTCCGTACCCGGCTGGCTGATTGTATCAAGAGAAGGATGATAATATTCAGCCATCTCGATCCCGTCAAAGCCAATGATCGAAATGTCATCAGGGATAGATAACCCCGCGGTAAGCACCGCTTTGGCAGCACCGATGGCAATCGTGTCGGAAGCGGCAAATATAGCTGTAATTCCCTTGTTCTTGTTGAGCAGTCTCCGCGCAGCATTAAATCCCGAGCTGGGACTGTATTCGCAATCCTCAACCAACCCTGAATCATAGGGCAGACCCTGCTCTTCGAGTGCTTTTTTGTAGCCTAAATACCGCCGGTTGCCCGTGGTTTCATCCAATAATGGAGACTTGGCTAAAAAGCCGATATTCGTATGACCTAATGAGATCAAATAATTGGTAGCCTTATAGGCTTCCTTCGTTTCATTGATAATAACGCTGGAAAAAATAAGCGGGTTCACCTCCTGCGTTGAGGTGATCGTTGTCAGCACAAACGGAACCGTCAGCTGTTTGAACTTCTCTTCAGAATGATCATAGGTTCCACCCATGAAGATAATCCCACACAGATTCTTCTCCTTCACCAGTTGAATTGCAGCATTGATTTCATCGGTCCCATCCTCTACTTGCTGGATAAGAAACGGGTAGCCCCGCAGATTGACCTGCCGTTCAATTTCTCTGATCATATTAGAGAAAAAAGGATTGGTAATCCCCTTGACCATAAGTGCAATGTTCTTAGATTGTGTAGTTTTCAAATTCCGCGCGTTGGAATTGGGAATATAATTGTATTCCTTAACCACACTCATCACTTTCTCACGTGTAGACTTGCTCACCGGTCCCTTGTTATTGATTACCCTGGAGACCGTCGAGATGCCCACACCGGAAATCCGCGCGATATCCTTGATATTTACATCCACTTTACTCCCCCATTTATGGGTAAAGGAGCTATATCGAATTATAGCTCCCTTACACCCCTTAACTTTCTTTAGTTGACAGGAACAAACGCAGCCAATTGCTTCTCTACTTCGGCAATGACCTTGTCAACTCCTGCTTTTTTCAGCTGATCGCGGTACTCTGCAACAGCTGCTTTTGGATCTTTGCTTGTTTTACCAAGCATCAATTGAATACCGAGCTGTGAATTCACGTTGGAAATCGAAGCAATTTCAGTTGTAACATTGGTTGGATCAAAGCTGAAGCCATTGTAAGGATCATCGATAGCCACTTTATCCCATTCTGCGAATAAGGAGTTACGGATTGGGTTTTCTGTATCCGTAGGAACTACGAATTTGTCATTACGAAGTGACCAAGCAGCGAAACCTCCGCCGTCCGTTTTATCGTTGAAGCCTGCAGGCTGCTTTTTAACACCATTTTCCATCACATATTGTTTGCCTTCAATACCGTTTTGGATGAGGTTGTAGTAGCTTTCATCGGTCATGAACTTCTCGATCACCATCAGAGCGCGCTCTGGATCAGCTGAGTTCGTGCTGATTACAGTCGAGTTGTCAACGCCCATCTTACGTTTGATCTTCTTATTAGCTTCCGCAAAAGTAAAGAAGTAAGGATCTGATTCCGGTTGTGCCTTCAAATCCGCACCGTATTGGCCGATCCAGTCCTGAGCATGAGTCAAATAACCTGCGGAGTTAGCTGCTCTGAAGTTATCCTTGCTGCCTAGGGTCGCAGACAGCACATCTTTACTCCAGTAACCCTTATCCGCCCATTCACGCATCTTCACAGCCCAATCTTCAAATTCCTGAGTGAAGGCTGGATGGAAGACGGTCTTGTAGTCCTCTGGACTTTTGGTCACAAGATTCAGCTCATTCAAAGATATACCAGGAGCGTTAAGCCACATCCCTGTAGTATCTACGAGCATTCTGAACATATTGGCTGCATCTTCTGCCTTGCCGTTAATTGGTGGGAAGGACTCATTAGCAACCACATTATCCATGTATTTAACCATATCATCAATGGAAGTGATTTTGTCCATTCCATATTTCTTCAGCAAGTCAGAACGATAGGCATAACCGGCAGGTGTGTATTCGCTATAAAGACTTGGTACACCATAAATTTTGCCTTTGTATTTTGTATTCTCCCACACACTTTCCGGGATTTCCGCTTTTAGCTTAGGAGCAACTTTATCCAGCATATCTGTAAGGTCCACTAGAGCGCCTTCACTAGCCAATGTGAAATAAGACACCGGAGCTCCGGGAGATGCATGCGACATATCAAATTCTTCGCCTGAAGCAAATAGCAGCGGGTACTTAGTAGCGATATCCGGCCAGTCAATATACTTCACTTCAATCGTAGCGTTTAGATCAGCCTTGAGCTTCTTGTTAATCTCAGCGAGGATTTCTTTATTTTTAACTCCTTCGCTGCCCCACAGGTAGTACACCAGCTTAGCTTCCTTGGAAGTATCCACTCCGCCTGCATTGGCTGAAGCCTCTGGAGCTTTCGTGGCTGCCGGATCATTACTCGGCTCATTATTGTTCTTGGATGTGCAGGCTGTCAGTGCTCCAGTAAGCATGAGGACAGCAATTAAAGAAGACGCGATCTTTTTACCTTTCATTTAGGTAAGCCTCCCTTTTCTCTTCTATTTATGAAACTTTCATTTATAATAAACGCTCTTCGAAAAGAAGATTGCGTCCATTAACCCTTTACAGCCCCGATGGTGAGGCCTGTTACGAAATAACGCTGTACAAATGGATACAGGAGAATAATCGGTCCAGTGGCCAGCACAGCTGTAGCCATCTTGATGGATTGCGTCGGAAGATCAGCAGTATTGATGACCGCTCCCGAGTTGATTAGCGCTCCTAAGTTCGTCTGATTGACCATTCGCTGCAAAAAGTATTGGAGCGGATATTTCGTCGGACTGTCAATATACAACATCCCGTTATACCACTCATTCCAAAAGCCTAGTGCTGAGAAAAGCCCAATAGTAGCCAAGGATGGAACCGCCAGCGGAATAAATATCCGCCAATAGATGCGAAAGTCGCCAGCACCGTCAATGGTAGCGGATTCATATAAGGAATCCGGAATCGCCTTCATGAAATTACGCATCAGGAAGATGGACCATGCACCAACTACACCCGGAAGAATCATGGCGAATAAGCTGTCCTTCATATGCAGGTGCTTAACCATCAGGATGTATGTCGGAATCAAGCCACCACTGAATAGTGTTGTAAAGTAAATCAAGAAGGAAAAGAAGTTGCGGTACTTGAAATCCTTACGGTTGAGCACGAATCCGGCCATCGACATCATAAACAGTCCGAGTACCGTACCCACTACGGTGATGAAGATAGTTACCTGATATGCATTCACCAGCTGAGTAGAGTTGTTGAATAGCATCTCGTAAGCCTTAAAGGAAAATGCCTTCGGCAGCAGCTTGTAGCCTTCACGAACAATTTCCTGCTCGTTCATGAACGATGAGGAGATCATCAACGCGAAGGGAAATAAACAGAATAGCGCAAAGATAGCGATACAGATATAACTGACTGCTTTTATGAGAATGCTTCCGGAATCCTGTTTGATTGTACTCTTTTCCATATTTATCACCCCTGTTTCGTGTCTAGTCTTAGAACAAAGCGCTGTCCGGTTCTACCTTGCGTACAATAAAGTTAACTACAAGCACCAGGATCAGACCGAATAAGGATTGGTAGAAGCCCACTGCGGCACCCATAGAGAAGTTGAATTGTCCCACCAGTGAACGGAAGACATAGGTATCGATGATATCTGTCTGCGGATACAGTACAGAGTTCGTACCGATCAGATTATAGAAAAGGTCAAAGGATCCCTTGAGAATTCCACCCATACCGAACAGTAGAAGCAGAATAAAGGTTGGCTTCAGAATCGGCAAGGTCATATAACGGATTCGCTGCCAGGTAGTCGCTCCATCCATATAAGCAGCCTCGTACAGATCATGATTAATCCCTGTGATCGTTGCCAGATAAACAATCATTCCATATCCGGTACCCGCCCAGATCTTGAAAGCCACAATAATATATTTCCAGATGCCCGGATCGGAATAGAACTCGTAACGGTCTAGCCCCATTCCAGTTAACATCGTATTGATAAACCCGGAATTGAAATTGAATATATTGTAGGCAAACACACCGACGATAACCATGGAGATGAAATTCGGTAACAGGATAACGGATTGTGATATTTTTTTGAACCACTTGCCTGAGATCTCAGACAACATAATGGCAAATACTATTTGAATGATATTACCTAAAGCCAGAAAGACGATATTATAGAGCAGCGTATTCTTGGTAATATTCCATAGATCCCCATTTTGAACCAGAAACTCAAAGTTCTTAAGGCCGATAAAGTTACTTCCAAAAATCCCCTTATTGAGCTTGTAATCTACAAATGCGACGTAAGCTCCAGGCATTACAGCATAGTGAAAGATAACGAAATATACGATTACAGGCAGCAACATTAGAAAAAGAACTTTGTTCTTAATGACTTCCCGAACAATGTTTCCACCCACAAGCTTCAGTCTCGCCAAAGTGCCCACCTCCAATTTGAAAGATGCATTCAGTCACATGCATAAATTACCTTCCTTTCTTGTCCAGCAGCCAGAATAAAAACAGTTTGCCCAACCTTCATAAAAAAGTGTATCGAGCGTTGTAGAAACGTTTCCAGTGTTTCTGTAAAACTCTCTGTGTGAGAAGCATACTCCCAAAATGTATGCGCTGTCAATTCATTTTATTTTTGAATTACAAGTACTAAAGTTACATATTTCACGTAAAAAAATATAAATTAGCTGTTTTTCTAAAGGCGATTGACTTTTTTTGGTGTTCAGACTAATATCGAGGTGTATCGTTTGTGGAAACGTTTTTATACTTTTCTTTCATAGACATGTCAGTCTCCATATGTAACATCTTAATGATGCAATCCTCTTCTGATTTAATTCATGCCTCAGCCCTGTATCCGAAGAGAGAAATGCTATGATTTTCACAACAACTGAACCTGATTATAGCTCAGGCCCATTCCGCATCTCGGAGCTGTGTGCCAGGAGAGTAAACGGTTCACTCCCATCCTTATCGCCTATCTAACGTAAGTTTTGCTAATAAAATCATGCTTACGCTGCCCGGCGGGGAACTACACATCTATTTAACAAACTAACTTTCAATGCGCTCACGAGGAAGGAGTTAACCATGACTAAAACGTTTATCCAAGATCTTGTGAACGATATGACCCTGGACGAAAAGCTGGCCCAATTAACCCAGCTAGGTCCTCACTATTGGGGTTTGGACGATACCGTGGATTTAACCGGACCATTTAAGGAACTGAATATTAAGCCGCAGGTAATGGAGAGCATCGGAAGTGTTCTGAACGGTATTGGAGCCCGGAATGTAATCGAGCAACAGACCCGACATTTGCAAACCAGCCGACAAAAGATTCCTCTGCTCTTCATGGCGGATGTCATTCACGGCTACCGGACCATCCTCCCGATTCCGCTGGCCATGGGCAGCAGCTTTGACCTTGAAGCCTGTGAAAGGTTTGCTGAAATCGCCGCCAAGGAGAGTGCGGCTGCCGGCATTCACGTCACCTTCTCGCCCATGACTGATCTCGTACGCGACCCGCGCTGGGGACGTGTCATGGAGACATCTGGTGAGGATCCCTATCTGAATGCCCGTGTCACCGAAAGTATGGTGCGGGGTTATCAGGGCAAGGACCTAAAAGAAAAAGGACGCATCGCTGCCTGTGTGAAGCACTTCGCTGGTTACGGTGCTCCCGAAGGCGGACGGGAATACAACACGGTGGATATGTCTTCCGGCGTATTGCGTGAGTTCTACTTGCCAGCCTATAAGGCTGCCGTAGATGCTGGTGTGGCCATGGTGATGGCCGCATTTAATACCATTGACCGTATCCCGGCAAGTGGTAATTCCGAACTTCTTCGCGGGATTTTACGGGAAGAATGGGGCTTCAACGGCGTTACCATCGCCGATTTCAATTCCGTTAATGAGCTGATTCCCCATGGCGCCGCAATAGATGGCCGTGAGGCAGCCGAGAAAAGTCTGGCTGCTGGGCTGGATATTGAGATGATGTCCACTCACTATCTAAACCACGGCGCTGCTCTGGTCGAGGAAGGAAAGCTTGATATCGCCTTGATCGATGAAGCCGTCATCCGGGTGCTTGAGCTCAAGGACGCGCTTGGCTTGTTCGATAATCCATTCAAGGATGCAGATCCGCTGGTGGATGAGGCTCCGAAACCTAGCGCGGAGCATCTGCAGGCCGCACGGGAGCTTGGAGCTAGCTCAGTTGTACTGCTCAAAAACGACAATGATGCTTTGCCCCTTAAACGTGGCATGAAGATTGGTCTGGCTGGTCCTTTCGCCACCTCCATTCATGTGCTGGGCGGTTGGGCCGGGACAGAAAAAGATCCGGCTGTATCACTCTACACCGGCATTTCGCAAAAAACATCTGCCGAAAATATTTTTACGGCCATGACTGGTGAGCTGGGAAGCATGCTTGAGGGTGTTTTTGATGTGGGGGATGAAATTGAAGACGCCTACCAGGCGCTGAAGGATTGTGATGTAATTCTCGCCGCTGTCGGTGAGAATCAGCAGGATACCGGGGAAGGCGGAAGCAAATCCAATCTCCGCCTATCGGCCAATCAGGAGAAGCTGATCTGGCGTCTGAAGGCTACCGGCAAAAAGGTCGTCACCATTGTATTCAGCGGCAGACCACTGGAGCTGAAACCCGTTCTTGATGCCAGCGACGCTCTGCTGCAGGCTTGGTTTCTGGGTACAGAGTCAGGAAATTCGCTGGCCGATGTGCTGTTCGGAGATTATAATCCTTCCGGACGTTTATCGATGAGCTTCCCCTACTCGGTTGGGCAAATTCCTGTCTATTACAATGCTTATCAAACGGGACGTCCTTATGATCCTATGTATCCTAATGTGCGTTACGTGACCCGTTATCTGGACTGCCCGAATGACCCGCTGTTCTGTTTTGGTTATGGCCTGAGCTATTCCAAGTTTGCTTACAACAGCTTCAATGTTGAAGCTGCGGATCGGGTGGTTGCCTCCATTGAAGTAGAGAATACTTCGGACATCGCCGGCAAGGAAACCGTTCAGCTCTACATCCACGACGTCAGCGCAAGTGTCGTGCGCCCGGTCAAGGAACTGAAAGGCTTCCAGCAGATTACACTCGCACCGCATGAGAAACAGGTGGTTTCCTTCGAAATCACCAGAGAAATGTTAATGTTCTACGGAAAAGACGATCAGTTGGTCTTCGAGCCTGGGGAATATGATATTATGATCGGTAGAAACTCTGGAGATCATTGCACTCAGCGGATCTGGATCGGCTGACCTGCGTATAGCTATGCTTCTAACGACGTCAGCCCTTATTGCCCTCTTGGCGCAATGAGGGGTTGGCGCCTCCACAGCTTGCTATTCAATATTCGATAGTAAGGGAGATTATTCTAATGAGACACAGTTTATCATTTCAGCAAGATGGCACTTTTAAAATCGTACAATTTACCGATCTGCACTGGATGGATGGAAGAGCTGAGGATCAGCTTACCGAGGCACTGATGGAACGCATTCTGGATGCGGAACAACCTGATCTTGTGGTTTTCACGGGAGATCTTATTTACACGGGTCCTGTATCACCGGGAAACAAGGCATGCGAGCACCCCGCACAAGCTTTTCGTGAGGCTGTCGCTGCCGTGGAGAGATCCGGCATCCCTTGGACCTTTGTATTTGGCAACCATGACACAGAAACTCTGATTTCAAAGAGTGAACTGATGCAAATTGCCCTGGAACATCCCCACTGCCTGACCGAAGCCGGTCCAGAAGAGCTGGAAGGCTCGGGCAATTACACTCTTGAAATTAAAGATCAGGAAGACCACTCGGCTGCTATTTTGTATTTTCTGGACTCTGGCGGCTACTCCGAGTATGAGGATATCCCGGGCTACAATTGGATTGGGCGGAATCAGATCAACTGGCTGACGGCTGAATCTGCGCGGCTGAATCCGAAGACTGCTGAGAACAGGCTGCCTGCCTTGGCTTTCTTCCATATTCCAATTCCCGAATATCGGGATGTCTGGTCTACACAAGTCTGTCATGGGCATAAGTTTGAGCGTGTATGCTCACCTGAGGTGAACTCGGGCTTATTCTCAGCTTTGCTGGAAATGGGTGATGTGCTTGGCACCTTCTGCGGACATGACCATATCAACGATTTTAGCGGCAACCTGTATGGCATACGTCTTTCTTATGGCCGTGCTACCGGCTACAATACTTATGGAAAAGAAGGCTTTATGCGGGGAGCACGCGTCATCGAACTGGTCAAAGGCACTCAAGACTTCAATACCTGGCTTCGTCTTGATGACGGATCCGTTATAAATGAACAGCCGATTCATATGCCTGAACCTGCTGCCGATTCAGGACATTAATCTTTTATAGGATTAAATTTTAATAGTGATTAAATGAACCAGTGCGCAGATGTTACGCTGGTTCATTTTTTTGTGCAAATATTAGCTTGTCTCCATATTCCCCATTACATCACTTTTTTTGTTAAAATAGAGAAGTCGACGTATTAAGCACTACAGCGTCAGTCATGGAAACGGAGGCAAGTACCTGTGGATTATATTATTCTGGACATCGAATTCAACGGCCGTAAGTTTGCCAGCGAGCACCCTATGGAGGTCATTGAGATTGGAGCCGTCCGGTTAGACTCTTCACTGCAGTATAAGGATGAATTTTCTTCCTTGATCAAACCTATATATTTCTCCACCCTGAATTCCTTTATTAAGAAAAAAACGGGTATCCCTCAAGAGGAAATCGACATTGCCGCCCGCTTCCCCAAAGTCATCACTGCTTTTAGAGAGTGGCTTGATCTAAGTACAGACGGAGTTCTGCTGCTTACCTGGGGTGGCGAAGACATGAAGCGAATCATTCAGGATGTGCGCATGCACAAGATGGACGAATCCTACTGGATGTCCGCTACGTATTTCGATTTGCTCAAAGGAGTTCTTCGTGCGCGTGGTCTTAGCAATGATGTCAGCGTGGAAAGCGCGATGGCATTGTTTGAGCTTGAGCCTACTGGATCTGCACACCGGGCGCTGGATGATGCACGGATGACGTCAGAGATCTTCCGCGCCGTGTTTAAGGATCTGGATTTTGAGCGTTCACAGCATTACGTAGATACCTTCTCCAATGCCAAAGAACGCAAAACAGTTAAGGTAGCCATAAAGGCTATGACCTCACAAAAAATTGTACCTACCTGGGACCTTGTCGTTGAACACTACTTCTCAGACAAAGCAACCCTTGCGGACCCTCGTAAGCTGGAGGAATTGCACAATTATTTCACAGCACAGATGGGCCATAAATAAATTCAAGCAGCAAAGCTTAACATTATAGACTTATTCATAGCAGCGGCAGACTTCCCCATGATCATTCAGAGGGTAGCTGCCGCTGTTTTGGATATGCTAAAAAAACCATTTGACCTTCACGTTACGTAAAGGTGTACATTTGATTTGTAGGAGGTGATACTACGGAATACACAGTGCAGAAGCTCGCAGAGTTAGCTGGAATCAGCACACGGACCCTGCGCTACTACGATGAGTTTGGCATTCTTAAGCCGGCGAGAATCAACTCTTCGGGGTATCGTATCTATGGCCGTACCGAAGTAGATCTACTACAGCAAATTTTATTTTATCGGGAGCTTGGCTTAAGTCTGAAACGTATCAAGGCTATTATGACAGAGCCCTCATTCGACGGAGCCAAAGCGCTGCGGGAGCATCATGACAAGCTACTGGAAAAAAGACAGCAATTAGATCTATTAATCGCTAACGTCGAAAAGACGCTGGCTCAAAAAGAAGGGAGAATTACCATGAGTGATACTGAAAAATTCGAAGGCTTTAAACAAAAGCTGGTAGATGACAACGAAAAGAAATATGGCCAAGAAATAAGGGAGAAATACGGAGATGACACCATTAATCAATCCAACCAAAAGCTTAAAGGAATGACAGAAGAACAATATGCCGCTATACAACAGCTTGAGGAAGAGATGTTCGAAACACTCTTGCAAGCAATGGAGCATGGAGACCCTGCCAGTGTATTAGCGCAAAAAAGTGCAGACCTACACCGTGAGTGGCTCTCCTTCTACTGGAATTCCTATTCCAAAGAAGCTCATGCTGGTGTTGCACAATTGTATGTTGATGATGAACGTTTTACCGAATACTATGACAAACGCCGCCCTGGACTCGCTGCGTTTCTAAGAGATGCCGTACATGTATATACGGGAAAAAATGCGTAAGCGCACGAACAATATTTTAAAATAGAAAAAGGCATCCGGATACTCCGGATGCCTTTTTTTTGAGGCAATAGCAATCAGCAGAAATCACAGACTGCGGTGCAGCAGCGACAATGTATTCCGAAGCTCAGCGACAGCTACCTGGCCAGGTGCAGAAGGTTTATGTGCAGCTCCGAAGGTAAGCGCTGAACCAAAAACTTCACCTGCCAAACGGCTGATCACCCCGGCTCCCGCCATAGACATCGTTATAATCGGACGGTCTGCATATTTTTCCTTCATGATATGTGTAGCTTCCAGCAAAGTTAACACATCGCCTGCATCTTGGGGCATAACGGCAATTTTGGGCAAATCCCCGCCAAGCTCCTGCGCCTTGCATAACCGTGAGATGATCTCCTCTTTAGGAGGTGTACCCTGAAAATCATGATTTGAAATAATGACAGACACGTTATGAGCATGAGCAGCTTCGACCAGTAGCTTTACATCCTGCTCATCATTAAATAGTTCAACATCTATTATATCTACTAGACCGCTCTCGGCAGCAGCTTTATTCAGTGCTGTGTAATATTCCGTGCTGACTTGCTTCTCTCCGCCTTCTTTTGCACTCCGAAAAGTAAAAATCAGCGGCAGATCTGGAATCACAGAACAGATTTCGCTTAGTGCGTTCTTTACAGCTGCAACGTCTTCCACTTCAGCAAAAAAATCCGTCCGCCACTCCACCAAATCAGGTTGCAGTACTTTCAGCGCTTCCGCTTCCTGCTTCAGCTCAGACAAGGTCGCTCCAATTAGCGGAACACATATCTTAGGGATTCCTTCGCCGATGATCACATTTTTAACGGTTACTGTTCTGCTCATTATTTAAGCTCCTTATCCTATCTCATCTAGTATAGATCTTGAATATCCTGTACTGTCTATTCTACAGCGATTTACGTTTTAGAAACTGCTCGACCTCGGACAACTGCGGCAATGAAGGGATCGCCCCTTCTTTCCCTACAGCCAATGCACCTACAGCATTAGCGAAGCTCACGGCTTCCTCCAAGGTCTTCCCTATGACCAGCTGCTGGGCTAATGCGCCATTAAATGAGTCACCGGCAGCAACTGTATCTACCGCCTTTACCGGGAAGCCTGGAACAGCCTTGGCACCTTCAGCATTCACAATCAGGGCACCTTTTGAACCCAAGGTTACAATTACGTTCTGTACTCCTTTTTGCAGCAAAATACGGGCTGCCTGCTCAGCAGTCTCTGCGCTATCCACAGTCATTCCGGACAAAATCCCGGCTTCCGTCTCATTAGGTGTCAGGTAAGATACCTGAGCCAGCATCTCATCCTTTAGCACTCTAGCTGGTGCAGGATTAAGGATGACCGGAATCCCCTTACGATGGGCAATCGCAATCGCCTGCTCACTCATCGCCAGATCCATTTCAAGCTGCAGCACAATGATCTTAGCCTGGCTAATCACAGCCTCCAATGCCTGAATATCCTCTACCGTAAGCTCAATATTCGCTCCAGGTACCACGATAATCCGATTTTCTCCATCTTCTTCAATAACGATTGAGGCGACTCCTGTTGCCTCATGTTCACTTACAGAAATATGCTCTATATGAATGCCTTCATTCCTGATAATCTCCAGCATTTCGCTACCAAAGGTATCTTTTCCAACTCTTCCGATCATACTAACCTCTGCACCCAGACGTGCTGCGGCAACGGCCTGATTTGCCCCTTTTCCGCCAGGAGATAGAGCAAAGGCTTGTCCAATCAGGGTTTCTCCTGCATCCGGTGACCGGTTTGTACGTACCACCATATCCATATTCAAGCTTCCAATCACAACTATATCCAACTTAGACACCACCATTAATTATTTCTTCAATCTCTTTATCTTAGGGGCTTCTGTCCACTTTATCAATCAATTCCGCTCAATTGGATTCAAAATGGTTGTTTTCACCAAATTGACGTTATGCTTTTATTCATCGAGTGTGCTAGAATAGTGGTGCAATCGCTTCCACAATGATTGGCTGCACTATTTTGAGCAAACGTTTGCACCTAAGATAATGCCCGCAGCTTCACTGCAATTTAATCTAATCCGTGATTAGGAGGCTTATCAAGTGAACGAACAAAAATTACCGTCAGTCGCTTATTTTAGTATGGAGTACGGGCTGCATTCCGATTTCAAAATGTATGCCGGAGGTCTGGGCATTCTTGCCGGAGACTACATCAAGGGTGCAAAAGATATCAACGCCCCTATTATCCCTATTGGGCTGAAGTGGAAACAAGGTTACACGGACCAAAAGATTGATGCCAATGGCAATCCGTACGACTCCTATCACAATTATGTTTATGAGTTTCTTGAAGATACAGGGGTTAAGGTAACTGTTAAAGTCCGAAAAACCGATGTGGTATGCAAAGTATGGAAAACTGATTATTTTGGCAACAGCACATTGTATTTACTGGATACGGATATTCCCGAGAATAATGATACCTGGATCACAGGCCAATTGTACGGCTGGTTCGGCGAAGAACGGATCGCACAAGAGATCGTGCTTGGGATTGGTGGAGTCAAAGCTATGCGTGCGTTGCAAATCCCTATTGATGTCTATCACTTCAATGAGGGTCATGCGGCTCTAGCGGCTATCGAGCTAATCCGTGAAAAAATGTCCGGAGGCCACACCTTCGAAGAAGCGTGGAAAGCCACTCGCGAAGAAGTCGTATTCACTACCCACACACCAATCAAAGAAGGCAACGAAACCCATCCTCTCGACCGACTTGAGTATATGAGTGCGTTCAACGGCTTAACCCGTGACCAGATGGAGCGGATCGGCGGCGAGCCATTTAATATGACGGTTGCAGGTCTAAGACTATCACGTATTTCCAACGCAGTAGCCCAGCTACACGCCGATACGGCTAATAAAATGTGGAAGGAAGTAGCCGGAAGATCAGAAATTATAGGCATTACTAATGCCATCCATACTCCTACCTGGGTAGATGATAGAATGACGCAAGCCTACGAACAGGATGGTGACTTATGGGCAGTGCATAAAGAGATCAAGGGCGAACTGATCCAGTTCATCAAAGAACGTTCCGGCATTAGCTTAAATGCTGACAATCTACTCATCGGCTTCTCACGCAGAGCTGCTCCATATAAACGAAGCGACCTGATCTTCTCGCAGCCAGAAATTATCGAACCTTATCTGGAGTCTGGAAAGATACAAATTGTATTCT
Organism: Paenibacillus sp. FSL H7-0943; assembly: GCF_037963265.1. Classification (NCBI taxonomy): domain Bacteria; kingdom Bacillati; phylum Bacillota; class Bacilli; order Caryophanales; family Paenibacillaceae; genus Paenibacillus; species Paenibacillus sp. FSL H7-0943. The sequence goes on along the minus strand of NZ_CP150148.1, from coordinate 996,972 downwards.
CCGGCAAAGCGCACCCACTCGATGATAACGGTAAAAAAATCGTCAGTAACCTAGTAGCGATGATGAAAAAGTATCCAAAGAGTGTTGTGTTCCTCGAGAATTACGATATGACGATTGGCGCCCAGCTGACGCGCGGTACTGATATTTGGCTCAACAATCCACGCAGACCATTGGAAGCCAGCGGCACCTCCGGGATGAAAGCAGCTATGAACGGTGTATTGAACTGTTCTATTCTGGATGGCTGGTGGCCGGAAGCCTGCATCGATGGTGAGAATGGCTGGCAGATTGGAGACGGCTTCGAAGCTACAGACTTTGAGGTGCTGGATAAGCATGATAGTGATGCACTGTACGACACCTTATTGAAACGTGTACTCCCAACCTTTTACGAGAATCGTGAACAGTGGGTACAAATGATGAAAAAGAGTATCGAAACCACCCGTACGGAGTTTGCCACCAAAAGAATGTTAGATGAATATTACAACAGAATGTACATTAAAGCCTAAGTACAAGAACCGAATATCTTCTATATCAAAAAATACAGCGCACCCCTTCAGTGATGGTAGGGATGCGCTGTTTCTTTTTTAATTCTGCTAAGTAATTAATCACTTTGTCTATCATATATATCTGAATGTGCCAACGCTGTAATGACGATTACCACATATTGTAATGAGTCAATTATTTAAAAAGTGTTGCAATTTCTCTAAAAAACATTAATATAGAACTTATACTAAATCTAAAATCAAATCTCATGAGGTGATTCTATTAATGAGCTCCAATAATAATAATCTTACAACCAGCTGGGGTGCTCCAGTAGGCGACAATCAGAATTCAATGACAGCCGGTGACCGCGGTCCCACTTTACTGCAAGATGTCCATTTGCTTGAGAAATTAGCCCACTTTAACAGAGAACGTGTTCCTGAACGTGTCGTTCATGCTAAAGGTGCAGGCGCTCACGGGTATTTTGAAGTTACAAAAGATCTAACCCAATACACAAAAGCTAACTTTTTGTCTGAAGTAGGCAAACGTACACCGTTGTTCATTCGTTTTTCTACTGTAGCTGGTGAATTAGGTTCTGCTGATACCGTACGCGACCCTCGTGGATTTGCCGTGAAGTTCTATACTGAAGAAGGAAACTATGATCTCGTAGGTAACAATACGCCTGTATTCTTCGTTCGTGATGCGATTAAATTCCCGGACTTTATTCATACACAGAAACGTGATCCACAGACACATCTGAAGAACCCGAATGCTGTATGGGACTTCTGGTCTTTATCGCCTGAATCTCTGCATCAGGTAACGATTTTGATGTCGGATCGCGGAATTCCAGCTACGCTGAGACATATGCATGGGTTCGGTAGCCATACCTTCAAGTGGGTAAATGCCGAGGGCAATGCAGTCTGGGTGAAATACCATTTCAAAACAGAACAAGGCATTAAGAATCTAGATGCAGACCTTGCTGCCAAAATCGCTGGGGAAAACCCGGATTATCATACAGAGGACTTGTTTAATGCTATTGATAAAGGAGATTTCCCTGCTTGGAAGCTCTACGTGCAAATTATGCCAATCGAGGATGCGAAGACTTACCGTTTTGATCCATTTGATGTAACAAAGGTCTGGTCGCAAAAAGATTATCCGTTAATCGAGGTTGGACGTATGGTATTGGATCGCAATCCGGAGAACTACTTTGCTGAAGTAGAACAAGTTACATTCTCCCCCGGCTCTTTCGTTCCTGGTATTGAAGCTTCGCCTGATAAATTGCTACAAGGCCGTCTGTTCGCTTATGGTGATGCACACCGTCACCGGGTTGGTCCCAACCATAACAGTTTACCTATCAACCGTCCAAAAGTAGAAGTGAAGAACTATCAACGTGATGGTGGCATGGCCTTGGGCAACAATGGCGGTTCCGGTGCCTATTACGAGCCTAACAGCTTAGGAGGACCTAAAGAATCACCGCAGCATAAAACATCGCCGTTCGAAGTCTCTGGTTATGCGGATAGTGTCTCCTACAATAGTGACGATCACTATACACAACCAGGTGACTTGTACCGTCTAATGTCTGAAGAAGAACGTACCCGTCTAGTTCAAAATATCGTTGGCGCTATGACTCCTGTTGAAAGTAACGATATCAAACGTCTCCAGATTGAGCATTTCTTTAAAGCTGATCCAGACTTGGGACAGCGTATCGCATCCGGTTTGGGTTTATCTGTACCAGACGGAATGTAAGATTGTAAATGCACTTATAAACTAAAGAGGACCTTTGCCCGTAGATGGGAAAGGTCCTCTTTTTGCTAATTAGCTGAAAACATAATAAATGATGACAATCACAACGCCCAGCGTGGAGACAATGGATAGACATGAAAAAAACGTGTTCCAGTTATTGCCTTTCATTTGTCTTATACACGACCAGTATAGTGGTTCTTTGGTGCTCTGCCCCATCACGTGATGATTTAACTACCGAACCGTAACAGATATTCACAATCTGTTCCTCCCGTAGTCCTGCCAGGAACTCATTAGCTTTATTCTCTGCATAAGAATTATCAGCATCTACAAACTCTTTAACTTGAATCATCCTGATCTCCTCCTTTAATAAATTAAGTAGTTATTTTATAGTTCTGGAATCTATATGTGAACTCAACGAAATGTACATGGCGTATCACTCCCCAGGTAACAATTAATGTAAAAATATCTTCAAAATACAGTATAGGCATTTCGCAGTTTTCTACGAAATGCCTATGCATCAGCCTATCATAGCACCCAAGTATGTAATAGTCAAAGGTTTTCATTACAATATTTAGAAGGTTTTAATTCCCCTTTTAAAATGGATTGGATTTACAAATAGAAGCTGGTATACTGATCAGAAGGTCTCCATTGGGGGACCTCTATTTGTATAGGAGGGATTTTAAGATGGCAACACACCATAACAGGTTTACAAGGAATGTGCTACTTAGAGGGGGTGAAATCTACTATGAACCATAGTCTTATCTATGAAGGCTCACGGACACAGCTGCTTCAGCAGCTTATCTATTTTGATGAGGAAAAAATCGCATTTCTAAATCAGTACTTTCCGGTACGGAGCAAGGATAGAAGCAACGCTGAAACGCTGTTATCCCGTTATTGCTCCGAGCTGGAACAATTACTAACTGAGTTCAATGGTGAAGATTTAAATTCACAGGTCTTTATCGGAAGTCAGCTGCAGCTTCGTTACTTGGACGATAATACTACAGATATCTATACCATCGTATTTCCTAACCAAGCAGAACCTAACAATAACAAGATTTCTATGTTGTCACCTATAGGCATGCAGCTGCTGCTGGCTGAGCTCGGCAGTACTTGTCAGCTAGCGATTCCTTCAGGTCAACTAGAGGTGAAGATCGAAAGCATTAAGTTCGTGAATAATGGTGAAGTAGGCGTTCTTATATAAGGACGATCCCTTATATACCCGCTACAGCAGCGTCCCTTTCCAGATATTAAGGAGGAGGACGCTGTTCTATTATTTAAGCCTCAAACCTTCTTCCAGCTTATTAACTGACTTCTGGATCCTTGCTGCTCTGGTTTCCGGTCTTTTCGCCCCTTCGATCCAGCTCACATATTCCTTCCGATAGGAATAAGCCAAGCTGTTATAATACACCTCTGCCTGCTCATTGCTGCTTAGTGCGTCCAGAAAATCTTCTGGAGCCTCTATCTCTCGCAATTGATGATCTTGTTCCATTGTCACCCGTACTATATCTCCAGGTTGAGCATGGGCTAAGTCTCGCAGTTCTTTTTTCACGACCATAAAATGTTTCCCATTACCATGCGGCATGAGTGTTCCTTTATAGGGAATGTCATTCAGGCTTCCTTTAACTTGTATCCTTGATTTAGTTTCATATATTTGTTCAGCGTCAAAAGGAACCGTAAGATATGTCCAACTCCCATTCGTATCTGGTCTGACTAACCTTGCTTCAAATTCAAACATTGGCCCCTCCTCAAATAAAATCTCTAGTTCCTATTGTATCCATACGTGCTTAACTATACAAAAAAACACCCGCCTAATACCGGCAGGTGTTTCTCTTTATAAGCGGGTGATGGGAATCGAACCCACGCTATCAGCTTGGAAGGCTGAAGTTCTACCATTGAACTACACCCGCAAAGGTATAAAATCGGGATGACACGATTTGAACATGCGACCCCCTGGTCCCAAACCAGGTGCTCTACCAAGCTGAGCTACATCCCGTTAACAATACTATAACTGCTTAGTAATAAAAATGGCGCGCCCTGAGAGATTCGAACTCCCGGCCTTTTGATTCGTAGTCAAACGCTCTATCCAGCTGAGCTAAGGGCGCAAAATCTATATGGAGCGGACGACGGGAATCGAACCCGCGACCCTCGCCTTGGCAAGGCGATGCTCTACCGCTGAGCCACGTCCGCAAAAACATGGTGCGCGTGAAGGGACTCGAACCCCCACGTCGTGAAACGCCAGATCCTAAGTCTGGTGCGTCTGCCAATTCCGCCACACGCGCACACTTTAAAGAAAATGGTGAGCCATGAAGGACTCGAACCTTCGACACCCTGATTAAAAGTCAGGTGCTCTACCAACTGAGCTAATGGCTCTCATAAATGGCTGGGGATATAGGATTTGAACCTATGCATGACGGAGTCAAAGTCCGTTGCCTTACCGCTTGGCTAATCCCCAATAATAATTAACTAAATGGCGGAACCGACGGGATTCGAACCCGCGATCTCCTGCGTGACAGGCAGGCATGTTAGGCCAACTACACCACGGTTCCATAGACATAATGCATAAGTGTAAATTGGTTGCGGGGGCAGGATTTGAACCTGCGGCCTTCGGGTTATGAGCCCGACGAGCTACCGGGCTGCTCCACCCCGCGTCATTAATTAGTATATACTATTCATTTTCACCATACCAGCTTATCCCTAAACATAATGTATAAGAGTAAATTGGTTGCGGGGGCAGGACTTGAACCTGCGACCTTCGGGTTATGAGCCCGACGAGCTACCGGGCTGCTCCACCCCGCGTCAGTGAAAAAAATATGGTGGAGGCTGAGGGGATCGAACCCCCGACCCTCTGCTTGTAAGGCAGATGCTCTCCCAGCTGAGCTAAGCCTCCATGATATGACCCGTATGGGATTCGAACCCATGTTACCTCCGTGAAAGGGAGGTGTCTTAACCCCTTGACCAACGGGCCATGCTAATAATTTTATGGCGGAGAGAGAGGGATTCGAACCCTCGAGACGCTTGTGGCGCCTACACGATTTCCAATCGTGCTCCTTCGGCCAAACTCGGACACCTCTCCATAAATGGCTCCCCGAACAGGACTCGAACCTGTGACAACTCGATTAACAGTCGAGTGCTCTACCAACTGAGCTATCAGGGAATATGGTGGGCCTTAGTGGACTCGAACCACCGACCTCACCCTTATCAGGGGTGCGCTCTAACCAGCTGAGCTAAAGGCCCTTCTAAGACATATTAATATTAAGGGCAAAAAAAATACCACGGGTAATGTGGTTGTCCGCTTGGCGGCGTCCTACTCTCCCAGGACCCTTCGGTCCAAGTACCATCGGCGCTGGAGGGCTTAACGGTCGTGTTCGGGATGGGTACGTGTGGAACCCCTCCGCTATCGCCACCAAACGGGCATTTACAGCGTAAATGCTCAGGCTTGATGCCTGAAAACTGAATCCGAAACGAATCTGCATTCTAAGTATAGGATAAGCCCTCGACCGATTAGTATTGGTCAGCTCCATGCATTGCTGCACTTCCACCTCCAACCTATCTACCTCGTCGTCTTCAAGGGGTCTTACTAATTGGGAAATCTCATCTTGAGGGGGGCTTCACGCTTAGATGCTTTCAGCGCTTATCCCGTCCGTACGTAGCTACCCAGCCATGCTCCTGGCGGAACAACTGGTGCACCAGCGGTACGTCCATCCCGGTCCTCTCGTACTAAGGACAGCTCCTCTCAAATTTCCTGCGCCCACGACAGATAGGGACCGAACTGTCTCACGACGTTCTGAACCCAGCTCGCGTACCGCTTTAATGGGCGAACAGCCCAACCCTTGGGACCTACTTCAGCCCCAGGATGCGATGAGCCGACATCGAGGTGCCAAACCTCCCCGTCGATGTGGACTCTTGGGGGAGATAAGCCTGTTATCCCCAGGGTAGCTTTTATCCGTTGAGCGATGGCCCTTCCATGCGGTACCACCGGATCACTAAGTCCGACTTTCGTCCCTGCTCGACTTGTAGGTCTCGCAGTCAAGCTCCCTTATGCCTTTGCACTCTGCGAATGATTTCCAACCATTCTGAGGGAACCTTGGAACGCCTCCGTTACTCTTTAGGAGGCGACCGCCCCAGTCAAACTGCCCGCCTGACACGGTCCCCGTACCCGGTAAGGGCACTAGGTTAGAACCTAGATACGATCAGGGTGGTATCCCAACGGCGCCTCCACCGAAGCTTGCGCTCCGATTTCTACGGCTCCCACCTATCCTGTACAGATCGTACCCAAATTCAATATCAAGCTGCAGTAAAGCTCCATGGGGTCTTTCCGTCTTGTCGCGGGTAACCTGCATCTTCACAGGTATTAAAATTTCACCGGATCTCTCGTTGAGACAGCGCCCAAGTCGTTACGCCATTCGTGCGGGTCAGAATTTACCTGACAAGGAATTTCGCTACCTTAGGACCGTTATAGTTACGGCCGCCGTTTACTGGGGCTTCGGTTCATAGCTTCGGGTTACCCCTAACCACTCCCCTTAACCTTCCAGCACCGGGCAGGCGTCAGCCCGTATACTTCGCCTTGCGGCTTCGCACAGACCTGTGTTTTTGCTAAACAGTCGCTTGGGCCTTTTCACTGCGGCCCCCTCGTGCTATTCACACTACCGGGGCACCCCTTCTCCCGAAGTTACGGGGTCATTTTGCCGAGTTCCTTAACGAGAGTTCTTCCGCGCGCCTTAGAATTCTCTTCTCGCCTACCTGTGTCGGTTTGCGGTACGGGCACCTTCTCCTGGCTAGAGGCTTTTCTTGGCAGTGTGAGATCATGACCTTCGCTACTACAATTTTCGCTCCCCATCACAGCCCAGCCTTAACGATGTGCGGATTTGCCTACACATCAGCCTCACTGCTTAGACGGACATCCATCAGTCCGCGTCACTACCCTCCTGCGTCACCCCATCGCTCATAGCGGATTACGGTGGTACAGTAATTTCAAACTGTTGTCCTTCGACTACGCCTTTCGGCCTCGCCTTAGGTCCCGACTTACCCTGAGCGGACGAGCCTTCCTCAGGAAACCTTGGGCTTTCGGCGGATCAGATTCTCACTGATCTTTTCGTTACTCATACCGGCATTCTCACTTGTGTAGTGTCCAGCGCTCTTTTCAGTACACCTTCAACCCCTACACAACGCTCCCCTACCCCAGATACATAGTATCTAGCCATAGCTTCGGTGGTGTGTTTAGCCCCGTTACATTTTCGGCGCAGAGTCACTCGACCAGTGAGCTATTACGCACTCTTTCAATGGTGGCTGCTTCTAAGCCAACATCCTGGTTGTCTGTGCAACTCCACATCCTTTCCCACTTAACACACACTTGGGGACCTTAGCTGATGGTCTGGGCTGTTTCCCTTTTGACAATGGATCTTAGCACTCACTGTCTGACTCCCGGCAATAAGTATATGGCATTCGGAGTTTGACTGAGCTTGGTAATCCTTGCGGACCCCGCACCCAATCAGTGCTCTACCTCCACTACTCTTATACCGAGGCTAGCCCTAAAGCTATTTCGGGGAGAACCAGCTATCTCCGAGTTCGATTGGAATTTCTCCGCTACCCCCACCTCATCCCCGCACTTTTCAACGTACGTGGGTTCGGGCCTCCAGTGCGTGTTACCGCACCTTCACCCTGGACAGGGGTAGATCACACGGTTTCGGGTCTACGTCCACATACTAATTCGCCCTATTCAGACTCGCTTTCGCTGCGGCTCCACCTTCTCGGCTTAACCTTGCATGTTAAACGTAACTCGCCGGTTCATTCTACAAAAGGCACGCCATCACCCATTAATAGGGCTCTGACTTTTTGTAAGCACACGGTTTCAGGTTCTATTTCACTCCCCTTCCGGGGTGCTTTTCACCTTTCCCTCACGGTACTGTTTCACTATCGGTCGCCAGGTAGTATTTAGCCTTAGCAGATGGTCCTGCTGGATTCATACGGGGTTTCACGTGCCCCGCACTACTCGGGATCCGTCTCGGAGAGAATACAGTTTAGGTTACAGGGCTTTTACCTCTATCGCGGGCCTTTCCAGACCTCTTCACCTACCATATTCCTTTGTAACTCCATGTGAGACGTCCCACAACCCCTAAGAGCAAGCTCTTAGGTTTAGGCTGTTCCGCGTTCGCTCGCCGCTACTGACGGAATCACTATTGTTTTCTCTTCCTCAGGGTACTTAGATGTTTCAGTTCCCCTGGTCTGCCTCTACATTTCCTATGTATTCAGAAATGAGTAACTGCGAATTACCACAGCTGGGTTTCCCCATTCGGACACCCCCGGATCAAAGCTTGCTTACAGCTCCCCGAGGCAGTTTCGTTGTTCGCCACGTCCTTCGTCGGCTCCTGGCGCCTAGGCATCCTCCGTGTGCTCTTATTAGCTTAACCTTGATTCTTCCGAAGAAAAATCTCACTAATAACATTTACTTGTTTACACAAGTTGCTAAAAGATGTTCTAAAACGCAAATTCGTTTCGGTATCCAGTTTTCAAGGATCAAGTCTTACTTGAGAGCTTAAACTCTCAAAACTGAGCAACGAGTGAGTAACAGGCCTAAACCTGAGTTTTGGAAGCTTAGCTTCCGATTTGAATGTTCTCATTGCAGAGAACGATTCTCCATAGAAAGGAGGTGATCCAGCCGCACCTTCCGATACGGCTACCTTGTTACGACTTCACCCCAATCATCTACCCCACCTTCGGCGGCTGGCTCCCTTGCGGGTTACCCCACCGACTTCGGGTGTTGTAAACTCTCGTGGTGTGACGGGCGGTGTGTACAAGACCCGGGAACGTATTCACCGCGGCATGCTGATCCGCGATTACTAGCAATTCCGACTTCATGCAGGCGAGTTGCAGCCTGCAATCCGAACTGAGACCGGCTTTGATGGGATTGGCTCCACCTCGCGGCTTCGCTTCCCGTTGTACCGGCCATTGTAGTACGTGTGTAGCCCAGGTCATAAGGGGCATGATGATTTGACGTCATCCCCACCTTCCTCCGGTTTGTCACCGGCAGTCACTCTAGAGTGCCCAACATTACTTGCTGGCAACTAAAGTTAAGGGTTGCGCTCGTTGCGGGACTTAACCCAACATCTCACGACACGAGCTGACGACAACCATGCACCACCTGTCTCCTCTGTCCCGAAGGCCGCTGCTATCTCTAGCAGATTCAGAGGGATGTCAAGACCTGGTAAGGTTCTTCGCGTTGCTTCGAATTAAACCACATACTCCACTGCTTGTGCGGGTCCCCGTCAATTCCTTTGAGTTTCAGTCTTGCGACCGTACTCCCCAGGCGGAGTGCTTACTGTGTTAACTTCGGCACCAAGGGTATCGAAACCCCTAACACCTAGCACTCATCGTTTACGGCGTGGACTACCAGGGTATCTAATCCTGTTTGCTCCCCACGCTTTCGCGCCTCAGCGTCAGTTACAGCCCAGAAAGTCGCCTTCGCCACTGGTGTTCCTCCACATATCTACGCATTTCACCGCTACACGTGGAATTCCACTTTCCTCTTCTGTACTCAAGCCACCCAGTTTCCAGTGCGACCTCAGGTTGAGCCCAAGGTTTAAACACCAGACTTAAATAGCCGCCTGCGCGCGCTTTACGCCCAATAATTCCGGACAACGCTTGCCCCCTACGTATTACCGCGGCTGCTGGCACGTAGTTAGCCGGGGCTTTCTTCTCAGGTACCGTCACTCCGGTAGCAGTTACTCTACCGGACGTTCTTCCCTGGCAACAGAGCTTTACGATCCGAAAACCTTCATCACTCACGCGGCGTTGCTCCGTCAGGCTTTCGCCCATTGCGGAAGATTCCCTACTGCTGCCTCCCGTAGGAGTCTGGGCCGTGTCTCAGTCCCAGTGTGGCCGTTCACCCTCTCAGGTCGGCTACGCATCGTCGCCTTGGTGGGCCGTTACCCCACCAACTAGCTAATGCGCCGCAGGCCCATCCCTCAGTGACAGATTGCTCCGTCTTTCATTCTTCTCTCAGGAGAAAAAAGAAATTATCCGGTATTAGCTACCGTTTCCGGTAGTTATCCCAGTCTGAAGGGCAGGTTGCCTACGTGTTACTCACCCGTCCGCCGCTAAGTTATTTTGAAAGCAAGCTTTCAAAATAACTCCGCTCGACTTGCATGTATTAGGCACGCCGCCAGCGTTCGTCCTGAGCCAGGATCAAACTCTCCAATTAGTATTGAAAAGAGCGATATGCTCATTTTGAAACATCTGACGAGAAAATTAATTCTCTAATTTGGATTTCACTTACGTGATTTCCTACTCACTCGTTGTTCAGTTTTCAAAGATCAAGTTCTCGTTGGCGCCGTTTAATGTCTCAGCAGCAACTCTTATACTATATCATGTTCGGCTATTTAATGTCAAGCTCTTTTTTTAACTTCTTTTTCGAGCTCGGCATGTGTACTTCTTGGCCGGACTTAGAATATATCATGTATAGAGATCCATTGCAAGCTTTATTTTAAAAAAACTAAACACATACTTCTCCGCAATTGTATCGCAACCGTATTCCCCTTTTCCGCGTCTATCTATTTAACATCAGAGCCCCTTCATACATAGGTATCAATTCCATTATTTTTTGGCAAAGAGGTGATTCATATAAAGACCTTGCATGATCTCTAGCTTCCCTCTAAAAGGAGGTTGGAGAATCAATGAGCAGAAGTGTGAAAAAGCAACCCGTGTGCAGCGACCAACAGAAAGATGGTTCATCATGGGCTAAAAAACAAGCCAATAAAGCCGTCCGCCGTTACCCTGGCGACATCCCTAAAGGGAAATGGTATCAGAAACTGTATAACAGCTGGAACATTTGCGACTACAGCTTTTACCAAACTAAACAGCAGGCGATTCATGAATGGGAAACAAACAATTGGATCCAGATGAGATTCCCCTCCCGCCAAGAGGCCATTCAAGATTGGCACAAGTCTTATAGAAGAAAGTAAATCAAAAGATGCCCCGGCAGGGAAGCCCCGGGACATCTTTTTACTTAGAAGCTTAATTTCGCACCTACAGTTACAATCTCAGATGGTCCGACCTCTAAGTGGTGAACCGAAGACGTTGCTCCTTGTAAAGCAGGGTTAGGCTGCTCTAAGATATTGCTTTTAAATAAATACTCTTGAGGACTGTTCACTTTCAGTTGCAACTCTGTCTGCTGAGCGGACATATTGTACCAACGCAAAAACAAGTCGCCGGAAGCTCCGTTCATTTTCATGGATGAGAAGGCCATGTTGTCTCCCTCCCAAACCAATGGGGTATATCCAGAGTTCAACTTCCCGCTATGCAGGCCGGTCTGACATACCGTCCAAGGAGTCTGGAATTGATAGGCCTCCGTAAATGCCCGTTGTTCACTTCCCTCACCAGAATGAGGAATCAGCTCCAGTTGTGCTGTGTATTCGCCCAGGCACTGAGCTTCCGGAGTTGGGAACCAGCCCCAATCCCCCAATTCCCCTACGCTGCGTAGCAAGGTGACGGCAATAGTATTGCGTCCATCCCGCAGAACCTCATATTCGTTCAATCCCTGGTTGGCTACCGTAAGTCCTACATTGCCATTGCTGACATCGACAAAGGATTGCTGATGTTGAGTGTTGCTCGGATTTGCCCATTCTGGTGCCGGATTATTGTCCCGTGTAGCCACTTCAAACATAGAATCCACACGATGCACATCGGTAGACAGATCGGTCGGGAACAGCATTCGTATCCGGTGATCCTTGGCTTGGTTATTAATTGTGGATTCAATATGCACACCTTTGCCTTCCCGCTCCAGCGATACGACGGTACGAAGCTTCAAAACCACCGTATTTACACTCCGCTGCGCTTTACGCTCAGGATAATACACAAGTGCACGCTGTTCCGCCTCCAAGGTGTCATCCGCCGAAGCCGGAATCTCCCAGTCTATTCGGATCTCAATGGCCGCACGGAAGGGAGAGTCTTCAATCACCTTAATAACTGCAGGCTGGCCTTTGGTCGTCAGCGCTTGTTCACCTTCTGGCTGCTTGTACATGTATTCATTGCCTACGTCTCCGGTATTCTCGTAAATCCCCAACTCACGATAAGTGGTACCGCTATGCTTATCCAATAACGTAAATGAACCATCCTCAGCAACAACTACCTTGAGAGATGCATTCTCCAAGCTGCGCTCTCCTTCTATTAAAGAGCTTCCCTGAGCGGATTCCGTAGTTGATTGTACCCAAGCGTAAGTACAAAGCCCAAGTGCAGGCACATTGCGTGCTTCAAAAGTAAGTCTCACTTTGCGGCACATATACGGCTGACGGAATTGGTCATCAGGCAGATCATAACCAAAGCTTAAACCCAGATCTTCCACTGTAGACGCTAATTCCTCCCCTGTGTGATCGACGAGAATCCTGCCGGACAAATCAACAGCCAGCATTCTGCGGGCGGTCTCATCCAAAGGATAACCCTCGCGCAGATATAACCGTTCAGCATCCAGCTCTATAGTTACCGTTCCCGTACGCTTCCACCCCGTGGTATTCATCACTACAAAAGGAACTGCATCTTCCCCATATGCGGAAAAGCCAGAAGTCTCCACTTGATCTGCGATAAACTTAGCACTGTCATCTATGATGCTCTCAGCAACATGCCGGCTTTTATCAAAACGAGTTACCATCTCACGATGCACTTCATCCACACTACAACCACAGATACTGTCATGCGGATGGTTCTGCATCAGCGTCTTCCAGGCATAGGTGAATAGATGGTGCGGGTAGTCCTGTCCGGACAGGCGGGCGATGGAGGCCAGCGGCTCGGCTACTTTTTCCAAAAGAGTCTGGCCCAGCTGGTTCATCTGCTTCAAATAAACCCGGGCTGAGGCTGTGTTCACTAAGGTGCCCCATCCGTCTGTACGCTGGCTGCGCAGTTCCCCTGTAACGGTGGAGAGCTCCCGCTGACCCGAGGATAATTGCTGATCCAAGGCTTGCAGATAGTCCGGGAAATTTGAATGCACGAACTTCACTTCAGGGTATAGCTTTTCGGCGGTGCGGATAGCTTCCGGCAAATCCAATTGCAGAGGCTGGTGGTCGCACCCGTTCATGAACAATAACTCCCCCGTTGAAGCATACTTCTCTGCATCCGCAAGCTTACGGTCCCAGAATTCCCGAGCCGCACCTTCCTCAACAGGAACTTCATTGCCGTTAGAATACCAGTTGGCAAATAGGATACCGAGAATTTTGGATCCATCCGGCCCTTCCCAGATCAGCTCGGAGAAAGAGGACTCATAACCTGCATCCGATACAGTGTTGTTAAATCCCGTAGGCTTCACCCCGCGTCCAAAAAAAGCATTCGTAATCCCTGACTGCAACATCAGCTGCGGAGTCTGTCCGACCAATCCAAAGGTATCAGGAAAATAACCGATTTTGGAAGGCTCACCGTATTTCTCGGCATCCTGATGGCCGATCTGCATATTCCGCACATTTGCCTCGCCGCTCGTCAGGAATGCATCCTGCAAAATGTACCAAGGTCCAATCAAGATTCGCCCATCCCGGATATACTTCTCCAGCTTCTCTTTGTTCTCTGGCCGAACCTGAAGATAATCCTCCAGAATAATGGTTTGCCCATCGAGGTAAAAACTGCGGAAGGCGGAATCTCCGTCCAGCTTGGCAAGCAGTGCATCCACCAGCTGAACCAGACGGACGTGGTGTTTCTCATAGGGCAAATACCATTCACGGTCCCAGTGAGTATGGGACACGATATGGGCTGTTTTGGTTGTTGTGTGGGTCATCTGTGCGTACACCTCAGTTCTTCAGCATTTATTAAGCGTAATGTTAACCTCTTCAGGTCTGTAGACAGCTACCAGCTTGCCCGCTGAATCAGCTGCAAACAACACCGAACGTTCTTTCTCCAGTAAAAATGAGTAGTGAGCTCCAGTTGCAGGATCTTTTATTTCAAGTCCGGCATCCCAGGCGTATTCAGATACGAAGATATACAATGAACAACCTTCTGCAAAAGCAAGCTTTCGCCCGTACACACCTGGCAGGTCTCCACCGCTGATCCATTCCAGCCCGGTTTCGATACCTGCGGCTTGTGCAGCATATTGGTAGAGCGCGGCGATCGGCTCGTCGCGGTCATTCAGTTCTAAAGGTAGCGGGCACCAGATCAGGCGACCTGTGCCAAGCTGGCGTTCGATGAGGTAATCACCCACACCACCTGAGCTAGACGAATCAACATCTGCATTTGCTGGCATTTCTTTGACTAGCTCCGCGATTCGCTTCTGTCCATAGGACACCGCAAACTTGCGTCCGTTCAATAGAAGCTGCTCCTCACGGTGCATGTTGCCAAGTTTACGGGCTCCTACTATTGCGTCCATACGATCCGAAGGCTGCCAATACGCATCTACCCCCAATGCTCCAGTAATGAGCAGAACGGCACCTGTACGCTCCACTATGTCGAGCAATTGCTGAAGGGCGTCATTATCCAGATTGTGCACACTCGGCAGGAGAATCAACTTAGCCGGCTCTGCCTCCAGCGGAGCCAGATCGTATTCCGATACGGCGCGGAAAGGCAAATGAAGCTGATAAGATAAGATCCGTGTCAGGCGGGTAGTCGCATCATAGGCGAGCTTCCGGTTAGAGAAGTCATTAGAGTAAGGGAAAACCACGGCAATCTCTTCCAGCTTCCGCCCGTCAAATAATCCCCCGGCTTCGCCGATGAACCGCCCAAAATCATAAGACACATCCGCTTCCGGCTTCTCAGTCCCATCGGCCCGCAGCGCACCGATCTGTGATTCATTGGCATTATCCATATAAAAGTTCGTGTTCCAGATCCATTGCACAGCCCCGGCACCTCCAGAAGCAAACGCATAGGCATATTTGCGCTCCAGCATGGCCCGCAATTCTTCCTCACTGCGTTTAGCCCGTCCGTCTGGCGTCTCTACGTACATGATGCCGGTCTCCTGAATGAGGTTCGGTTTGTGATGGGTTTTGGCAAAAATTCCATCCCAGAGCAGATTGTCATTCAACCACCAGCTGTGAACAGTGGTGTAATCGACTTCGCGCTCATAAAAGAACGGCGATGGCCGTTGGGCACCTAAAGCCTCATCCTGCCCTACGGTCACTAAATGATCTGGGCAGAGTTCCTTGATAGTCCCGCTAAGCTCCCTTGCCCATACGTTGTGCATGTCCATGGAGAACAGGCAGTAGTCGAGCCAACGTGTGCCGCGCTTCCCGGAATGAATATCCTGCACACTAAAGTTAATCTCTTCTCGCTCAGGAGGTTGTGCAGCCGCAAAATCCGGCAATTCCAGCGGCGTCATATTCCAGCGCTCTTGCAGCAAAGTTATATCACCATGGCGTTCTTCCAGCCAAGCAGAGAAAGCAGCGTGTTCATATTTATCTCGCGCCGAGCTCGGTCCGTCCGAGAAAATCCGCGGCGGATCGAACATTGACGGTTCATTGATCAAATCCCAATCCACATGGGTTGTCGTGCGATGCCGTGCGATGATGGAGCGGATGAACCGTTTTTGCGCTTCTACACTGCGCGGATCGAGATAAGGATTCGTCCCTTCCCAAGTCTCCGGTGTAAAGGAGAAGAACGTAAAGGTTACCTGCAGCTCATGCCGCTTCGCAGTCAGTAGAAAAGCATCAATCGCCCGCAGCACTTCTTCCGAGGCATGACCGTCTACCTGCATAATATTGCGGTAGGCTGTCCAGATGCCAGTACGAATCCAGTTGATGCCTGCCTTCCGCATCTGTGCCATATCCCGATCCCAGACATCAGCATTTGGCAGGAATAGAAACTTCCGCGCTACGTCAGAGGTCATATAAGTCATGCCGACAACAGGTAAAGGCTGACCGTCTTTGATAAAATAATCTCTTCCAGCCTTAATCGGTTCCCCCTGCGATAACAGGCCCACGTCATATCCCCAAAAGCCTTGACGCAACATCCGCACTTCGCCTTCTTCCGATACAGCATGGCAAGAAAGATGATACAGGCCAGGTTGAATTTCTATAGCAAGCGGTACACGTAGGAAGTTCAGCTCGCGACTGACCTCAAGCTTGCACTCGTGAGTGAAACATGGGATAGACTCCCCGTCTTTGTTCAGAGTGATGTTCAGGGTCCACTGCGCTGCTGTCGGTGACGATTGGCTACGGCTTAGCCGCTGACCCTGCAAAAACAGCAGCGGCCGCTCGCCTTCTTCATAAGAAGCATAGTTAGGCTTCAGCCACAGCTCTGTTACTCCCCGAGCGGCAAAAGTTGCCCAGCGGGTTAATGCTTCCGTTCCGCCTTGATTCCAGAAATCAGGCGTAAGCGGTTGGCCGATGAAGATCCAGCGGCCACCGGCAAAAGGACCGCCGATATGCTCCCACAGCACAGCTGGAGCTGAAACTTCCCGCCCGGCGGCGGTAATGCCCTTAAGCAGCGGGTAGATCCGCGTGTCCATGGGTCCACTGGAACCCATCTGCTCCGGCAGGTCACTGCTTTTAGTGACATGCGGCACCAGGTTCCAGGTATCCGACAGGGCCAGCAGCTGCTCATCGCCTACGAAGAGCGGAATGTCTCTAAGCGCGACATGCTGCTGTATGCGATCTGCGCTGCTCACCTGCAGCGCTTCATGGATATGCAGCTGGCGGTGATAGGCAGTCTGCTCAGCTTCGATCCGCCACTCTTCAGCGACTAGGCGGACTGGATGCTTAAACGGGGCACCGCCAATGCTGATCAAGCTGCCGCCTCTGCTCAAATAAGCGACGATGGAAGGCCAAGCCTCCTTCGGGAAGTATGGAGCATGGAAGCTAACGAAGCAGTCCCCGGCCTTGGCGCTGTCCAGCGTTTCGGCCAGCTGTGCTGCATGAACAGGAGGGTCAGTATGATGTATTCCTATAGACTGTGCCTGTTCCGCTGTCAGTCCGCCCGCTGCGGTATACCCGGGAAAAGACGGGTCCGCGAACAGGATGATACGGCCCCCGCTCACAGAATACCTTCCTTCATCGCCCGATAGACAAGCTGCGAGAACAAACTGTTCGACCATGCAAACCAGCTGCGGGTAAATACACTAGGATCATCCACATGGAAGCCTTCATGCATATATCCGGTTCCGGCATCCGTACTTTCCAGCATCGCAATCAGTTCCAGCTTCTCTTCGGCAGTCTGAGCCGTAATGCCCTGCATAGACAACGCCATATGCCAGATATAGTTCTCCGGAGTGTGCGGGCTGCCGATCCCTTTGGCAGCTGTGCCTTCATAATAGAACGGATTTTCTTTGCTCAATGCGAAACGTCTGGTGTTCTGGTAGATGGGATCATCCGCCGAAGCGTAACCCAGATACGGAATGGAGATCAGTCCGGGCGTTCCCGCATCGTCCATTAAGCAGTAATTGCCGAAGCCGTCGGTCTCATAAGCATAAATCGGACCAAACTCCGGATGGCGATAAATGCCGTAGAGCTTAATGCCATGATCCACTTCAAATTCCAGCTCTTTAAGTTCAGCCAGGAAGTCTAGATCGCGGAAGACCCACTCCGCGAATTCCTGCATCTGGCGCAGCGCGACAACAGCGAACATATTGCCAGGAATGTTGTAGTGGAAATCACAGGCATCATCGCTGGACCGGAAGCCCGACCAGATCATTCCGGTATAGTTCACCGGCATACCGAGACCGCTATTGCGCAGAGAATCTTCCGGAATGCCGTTATTGCGGCTGAACCGGTACGGAGACTGCTCGAAATGCCGCTGCTCTCTTTTGAACAAATCGAAAATCTGGCGCATGGCCGACTTGAACCCAGCGTCGAAGAAATCAGTCAGGCCCGTCTCTTTCCAGTAGGTATAAGCGAGGCGCACAACAAAACATAACGAATCAATCTCAAATTTACGCTCCCACACCCATGGCGACATCTCGGTCACATCCGTAGTGTTCCAGTGCCAGTCATTGGCCGACTCATTAAATGCATTGGCGTAAGGATCGATATGAATATACTGAATATGGCGTTTGATAAGACCGCCGATAATGCGCTGGAGATCGGGATCGTTTTTGGCCAGAGGCACGTATTGAATTACCTGCTCCACTGAATCACGCAGCCAGGAGGCCGGAATATCGCCGGTAATCACAAAGGTGGTTCCGTCATCCAGCAGTTTAGTCGTCGTCTCCAGCGTATTCGGAAAACAGTTCTTGAACAGCTGCAACAGCTTCGGGCGATGTGCCAGCTTCTCCTCTGCTTCGGCAAGCACTTCTTGTACGGCCTGCGGCAGCGGCAGCTGGGGCATTGCTATTTTGGGTAATCGGAATTGTTCCAAGTGAGTTATGCTCCTTTGCATCTGTGATGTGATTATTTAATTTCTGATGTAGATTGTTTTGATCTCGTAAGGGGCAAAGTGAAGTTCCAATTCACCGCCAGCCGTGTGTTCGATCAGTTCCAGCTGCTCTTCCAGAGCATTGGACAGGTAGACGCTCTGAACTGGATGCTGCCATTTGAGCTGAACCCGCTCGCGGCCTCCCGAGGATTCGTAGAAACGGAGAACAGTCCCCTGCCCGTCCTCGGATGGCTTAATCGTATCCAGCACCACATGCTCACCGGAGAATCCGATAAATGAGCCTGTTGGCGGCTGCTGCCCCTGTGTTGATGAAGCGGCAAAAGTATACAGCTCATGATTTAGCTCTGCTGCACGGCGAACAGTATGAGCCTCCCGCCAATCCCCACAATGCGGATATAGCGAATAGGTGAAGTCGTGCTCGCCGAGATCCGCAGTAGCATCCGGCCATTTCGGCGCGCGCAGGAGCGACAAGCGAATGGTACTGCCTTGAATGTCATAGCCGTATTTGCAATCATTCAGCAGACTGACGCCATATCCACGTTCGGATACATCGGCAAAACGATGCCCGCAAACCTCATACTGCGCCTGCTCCCAGCTGGTGTTGCGGTGGGTCGGACGTTCCAGCGCACCAAATGGAATCTCGTAAGTCGCCTTATCCGCGACAACATCAATCGGAAACCCTACCTTAAGCAGCTTATGGGCTTCGTTCCAGCTCACATGCGTCTGGAAATCAATCCGGGGATTATGGTGATGTAGAATCATATCCTGAGTAATCTCGGATTGGCCCAGCTTCCAGCGGAAGCGCAAAATATCCTGCACCGCACCAGTGCGGATCACTCCCTTTTCTATAAGTTCAGCCTCCCCGGCGGGTTGGGCTTCATAACGGTTGTCAATGTCCCAGGCATCCCAAAGCGTCGGACGGTCGTGGAAAAAGTGGAAGCGGTTCGCCGGCTCACCGGATTTTACGATCTCCCGGTTTCCTTTTTTATCAAAAAGACTGGTGATTTCTCCCCGCTCGTTAAAGGTAATACGATAATAGTCCGTCTCCCAACGGTCGCCGAAGGGAACAGCTCCTACAGCTGTTTGATTATGTTCAGCAGCGGCAGATTCTGCATTATTTTCAACGGATGTGTTCTGAGACAGATCACGAATCCAGATCGTTTTGTAACCAAAGGCTGGAATCTCCGGAACGAGAACCGAGACACCAGAAACTGCTGTCTCCTCCGTCAGGACATCTGCTTCCAGCAGTACGTTATCCTCGCCATACACCGCAAAGTTTCCGCTAGCGACTCCTTCTTCATTGAGGGCAAGTTCGACCACGGCATCCCGCATCCAACCCAAACCATTAAAAACAATGTAAGGTGTACCTTCGCCTGTCGTGTTAATGTTCCCGGCCAATGCCGCAAGCCCCGGCTGAAGCGCATCACGGCCAAGCTCAAATACCTCTGCGTATTCCTTCTCCGAGGTCTCGTAAGCTTCGGTAATCGCCGAGCCCGGAATAATATCATGGAACTGGTTCAACAAAATCAGCTTCCAGCCCTGATGCAGCTGCCCGGCAACTACGGCATGTTGCTCCGTGTCCAGCTGCGGCGAAGCTAATGTCTGCCACAGCTCCGCTTCACGGTACAACACTTCCGCCTTGCGGTTGTTCCGCTTGTTGCGGCCGTGCGTAGTGTAGGTGCCGCGGTGCAGCTCCAGATACAGATCGCCCCGCCACTGCGGCAGCTGCGGCTGACAGCGTGTAATGCCTGCGAAGAAATCCGCGGCATTACTGTATTTACTCTCCGGCTGGCCGACCATTAGCTCGGCACGCTGGATATATTCCAGCATCTCGCGGGTGACCCCGCCGCCGCCGTCACCATGCCCATAGAGCAGCATCTGCTCATTATGTTTATCTTTTTCGCGGAAGGACTGATAGTGTTCATGCACATCTTTGGGCAGCGTATTCTCATTGACCCCATGATTCAGGTAAGACAACATCGGCGTGCCGTCAATGCCGACCCAATGGAACAGATCGTAAGGGAAGACATTTGTGTCATTCCAGCCCAGCTTGGTGGTCATAAAATATTTGATGCCACCATGCTGCAGAATCTGCGGCAGAGAAGCGCAGTAGCCGAAGGTATCCGGCAGCCACTCAATCTGCGAGGTGCGCCCGAACTCTTCGAGATAAAAGCGTTGACCATATAGCATTTGCCGCATCAACGATTCTCCGCTCGGAATGTTCAGATCCGGTTCGATCCACATCCCACCGACCAGTTCCCAGCGTCCTTCACGGATGCGTGCCTTGACCTTCTCATAGAGTACCGGGTCATTGTCTTTCAAATATTCGAACAGCAGCGGCTGGCTCTGCGCATATTGATAGTCAGGATATTCGTCCATCAGGGCATTCACCGTCGAGAACGTCCGACTCGTCTTGCGCACGGTCTCGCGCGCAGGCCACAGCCAGGCAATATCGATATGGGACTGGCCCACCATGTGGATTGTTCCTTCGGCATGACTGCCGATCTCCCCGACTCTGCCCCGCAGCTTCTGCTCGATTCGCGAAATCTCACCACCCTCGCGGATCTCCTGCGTGGTAAGGCCAACGAATTGATCCATTGCCACATACAAAGCTTCCAGCATCCGCTTACGGCGCTGGTCCTGCTCAGGCAGCAGAATTGCCGAATCGCGAATCACTACTGCCGTGTACATTAGACTCTGCACAGGTCTATTCACCAGCACCAGCTGGCTGTGGATCATCCGAATCGGCGGCTGGATCACCGCCTGTTGATTTAATGGGTCCACCGGCTCGGGGACCGGATCGAAGAGTTCGATTTCCAGGTCCAACGGACGGCCAGATGGATCACCTGTCAGGGTCACAAAGGTATGATTGCGGTCAAGTCCTTGCCGCGATTCACCGTTCACCCGCAGCAGCCCTTCCCCACCTGAAGCAAAAATCAGCCCGATGTGGCCCGGCAGCCAGTTAGCCGGAATCTCCAAAGTACGGCGGAAGAAATAGGTCGTTCCTTGCACACTCGGGAACAGATCATAATTGCTGCCGTCCTTATAAGGCTGCAGCTTGTCATACTGTCCCGGCAATTGATACACCGAGGACAGAATCTCCCAATCGCGCAATTCCTCCACCTCTAGCCATTGCTGCTCGGAGAGCTCGCGGATGAAGCGTTTAATGCGTTCCATGTCTTTACCCCCTCACCGTCAAATCGGTGCTCAGTGTATCATTTACATGCTTACCCACCAGCACTTTAAACGCTCCTGGCTCTACAACTGGTCTTAAATCCGGTCCGATATATTGCAATTGCTCCGGTCCTACCGTGAACAACACGGTTTGCTTCTCACCCGGAGCCAACTTGATTTTGTCAAAAGCCTTCAATTCCCTGGCAGGGCGCGTGACCTTACTGGCGACATCTGAAATATACAGTTGCACCACCTCTGCGCCCTCACGGTCTCCTGTATTCTGAACGTCCACGGAAACTGTAGCCGTCTCCCCAGCCGCAATTACTTCCGGTTCCACCTTCAACCCGGAGTACGTAAATTCAGTGTAGCTAAGCCCGAAGCCGAACGGATATTGAGGCTGGGAATCGGCCTCCAGATATCTTTTGCCACGGGAACGTTTGCCGTTGTAATAGACCGGGAGCTGGCCCACATGCTTCGGCACGGATACAGTCAGCTTCCCGGACGGGTTCACATCGCCGAACAGGATATCTGCAACAGCGTGCCCGCCTTCTTGGCCTGGATACCAGGCTTCCAGAATGGCATGTGCATGCTCGTCAATCCAAGGCTCACTCACCGGACGGCCGTTAATATAAACAACGATCACAGGTTTGCCGAGCTGATGAACCTGCTGGATCAGTTCCAGCTGCACTCCCAACAGGGTCAATGACACCCGGTCAATGCCTTCGCCGCAGTCCATATCATTCCAGGCATTCTCCGTCACCTTGGACGCGCCTGTCTTAAGATCAATACTGCCTTCCCCGAAATCGCGTGCACTGGAGCCGCCGACGACCATAACAACGGTATCGGCCTGCTCTGCACAAGCGAGCGCGGCTTCAAAACCTTCGCGCGAATCGCCTTTGATCCGGCAGCCCGGTGCATAGAGCACCCGCTCCGGCTCTGCAGCCAGCTTGCTGCGGATGCCGCTGAGCACGGTCGCTACCTTAGCCGGAGGCTGCGGTGAGGTATAATCGCCGAGCTGGTTATACCCGGCATCGGCGTTAGGGCCAATGACGGCGATCGTGCCGGCGGTCTTGGACAATGGCAGCACACCTGCTTCATTTTTCAGCAGGATGATGCTCTCGCCCGCCACTTGCCGGGCCAGCTCTTGATGCGCTTTGCTGCCGATGACGCGTTCAGCCGCATCGGGATCAGCGAATGGTTGCTCGAACAGGCCCAGCCTGAACTTGAGCGTCAACACACGGCGGACCGCCCGATCCAGCAGTGCCGGGTCCAGCTTGCCTTCACGAACGGCATCCACCAGGTATTTGCCGTACATTTCCCCGGACATCTCCATGTCGATGCCGGCTTCCAGTGACTGCACTGCTGCATCCATGCCATCTTCAGCCACATCATGGCCAGAGGCCAGCATCTCTATAGCTCCGCAGTCGGTAATGATTAGACCCTCAAACCCCCATGCTTCGCGGAGTATATCCTCTAGTAGTTCTGTATTTGTCGTGCAAGGCACGCCGTCTATTTCGTTATAAGCAGGCATAATGGAGACTGCACCCGCTTCGACCGCTTTTTTGAAGGGCAGCAGATCCACTTCCAGCAGTTCACGCCAGCCCATGTGCACAGGTCCGGCATTCCGGCCGCCTTCTGAGCTGCCGTATCCCACAAAATGCTTCAGCGTAGCCCCCACGCTGCCGCCGCTCTGCAAGGATTCCCCCTGCAGACCTTCAACAGCCGCAACCGCCATCTCGCTGATCAGGTAAGCGTCCTCGCCGAAGCACTCCTCGGTGCGGCCCCAGCGGGGATCGCGCACCACATCCAGCACCGGCGAATACGTAACCGCGCCGCCCTGACTGCGTGTCTCCAGCGCTACGGCGCGGCAGACCTCACGATACAGCTCCACATTCCAGGAGCTGCCGAGCGACAGGGGCACCGGGAATACGGTGGCCCCGATCGCCATGTGGCCATGCGAGCATTCCTCGCCGATCAATACAGGAATGCCCAGCCGCGAATGCTCCAGCACATACCGCTGGAGCGTATTCACCGCTTCCGCACCTTCACGCGGAGACAGGCCAGTAGCCAGCGTCACACCGGTCCACGGGTCAGCGCGCAACATCCCGTAAAGCGAGCCCACGCCGCCCCCGGCAACCTTCTCCTTGAAGCTTTCTGTCAAGGTCATCTTACCGTCTCTATGTTCATAGGCCTGCCAGCCAAAAGGCTGAATCAGCTGACCGGCCTTCTCTTCCAAAGTCATCAGTCCGAGCAGATGCTCCGCCCGTTCTTCAGCAGGTAAATTCGGGTTTGTATAACTCATTCCTTAACAGCCCCTATGGTAAGACCTTGAATGAAATAACGCTGGAAGAACGGATAGGCAAAAATAATCGGCCCTGTCGCCAGCACGACCATCGCCATCCGCGATGTATCCTGCGGCATGGAGCGAAGAGCTTCCAGACTTAGCGAACTGTTCTGGGAGTTCTGCAAAATAAACTGCATACTGGTCTCGATCCGCATCAGCATCGATTGCAGCGGGACTAAATTCGGGTTGTCGATGTACAGCAGCGCATTGAACCAGTCATTCCAATAGCCGAGGGTGCTGAACAAAGCAATCGTAGCCAGACCGGGCAGTGATAAAGGCAGCACCAATTTCAGGAAGATACGGAACTCGCCCGCCCCGTCGATTTTGCCGGATTCGATAATGGCATCAGGCACACTCGTGCTGTAGAAGGTGCGCAGAATCATAATGTAAAAAGCATTCACCGCCAGCGGCAAAATCAGCGCCCAGATCGTATCCTTCAGGCTTAGAAACTGCGTAACGATAATATAAGTCGGCACAAGTCCACCGTTGAACAGCATGGTAAAAAACGCGAAGAACGAGAAAAAATTGCGGTAACGGAAGCTTTTCCGGGAAATGGCATACGCATAAAAAGCGATAAACAAAAGGCTGATAATCGTCCCTATCACCGTTACAAAAATCGTCACACCATAAGAACGCAGCAGCATATCTCCGGATTCAAACACATAACGGTATGCGCCGAGACTCCATTTTGCCGGAATCAGCTTATAGCCATCCCGCGCCAGCGCCACCTCATCGGTGAAGGAGATGATCACGACGAACAGAAACGGAAACACGCACAGAAACGCAAAGATGCCGGCTATCAGATTAAAAGTGATATTCCAGGGCGTCGAGAGATGGTGGAAATCACGTTCTTTTTTAGTCTTAGTAATGGAAGACATATGGCCCACTCCTTTCATGAGGTTCTAGAACAAAGCGCTATCCTTGTTGTATTTGCGGACAATATAGTTAGAGGTCATCACTAGCGTAAAGCCGACAACCGATTGATACAGACCTGCGGCAGTGCTCATACCAATCTCACCCGTTGTTTTGAGGCCTTGATAGACATAGGTATCAATAACATTCGTGACACTGTAGAGCGTACCGGAATTACGAGGCACCTGGTAAAAGAGACCGAAGTCGGCGTAGAAGATTTTACCGATGGCCAGCAGGGTCATGATCGTGATAATTGGACTCAGCAACGGCAGTGTAATATTGCGAATCTGTTGGAACTTACTAGCTCCGTCGATCATCGCCGCTTCATACAGCGACTTGTCGATCCCCATAATAGCTGCGAGATAAACTACGCTGTTGTAACCAACTGCTTTCCACAGATAGACTAGGATCAGGATGAACGGCCAGTAGGCTTTTTCCGAGTACCACTGAATTGACTCTGCGCCAAAAAAGCCCATGATCTGGTTCAGCATCCCGCGTTCGGAGCTCAGGAAACTAAATGCAAAATAGCCGACAACGACCCATGACAGGAAGTAGGGCAGGAACATGCCGGTCTGATACACTTTGGCCAGCTTCTTGTTCACAATCTCGGACAGCACAATCGCCATCAGAACCGACAAGATCAAGCCAAGCAGGATAAATGCTCCATTGTAGAGCAAGGTGTTGCGGGTAATAATGTACGCGTCATTGGTGGTGAACAAAAACTTGAAGTTGTCTAACCCCACCCATTTGCTGTTGATAATACTCGCCCAGAAGCCGTCGCGGCTAAAGCGGTATTCCTTGAAAGCAATAATCGTCCCTATCATCGGCAGGTAAGAGAAAAAGAGAAACCAAAGCGCACCTGGTAAAACCATGAGCAGCATAATCTTGTTATTCATAATATTTTTTATAAATCCGCTGATTGTCTTCACACTTAGATCCCTCCTGTATGTCCTTATATTTCAAAAAAAGACCGGGTCCAGAGGCCACGCCCCTGCCCCGATCTTCTCTTACGTTGATGTTTTACTTGTTGTTGGACGCTTTCCAGGCATCAATTTGCGATTGCGCTTCAGCGATAATTTTGTCCAAACCAGCTGCCTTGAATTTCTCAATAGCTTTCGGTAGATACTCGTCAGGATCAACGGTTCCAGTCATCAGTGGTGACCAGTATTCTTCTTTTACGTTCTGAACCGCAGCGATTTCAGTAGTCACCTTGGAAGTGTCGAAGTTAAAACCAAGCAGCGGTGCATTTACACCGGATTCATTAAACTTTTTGAACTCTTCCCATTTGTTCTCAGGGTCACCCTCGTTCAAATAGTTGATCATGATATTGCCCAGCGAGAAGGTTGGCATGTCATAGTTCTTGGATTCATCCAGGTTCTTCATGGAATTCTCACCAGTCTTCTCGTAGTGCACGCCTTCGATTCCGGAGTCAATCATGTTGCGCAGCACCGGATCGGTGTTGAGCAGGTTCAGGAACTCCATCGCTTTCTCCGGATATGCGGAGTTAGCCGAGATGGCTTGCATCGAACCCATAACGGACCAGTTGTAAATGTAAGGTTTGCCAGCTGGCGTGGAAACTACAGGATAGCCGTAGCTTGCCGACCACAGATTGTCCGCCATCGGCTGGGTAGCCGCACGATCCATGAACCAGTTCGAAGATTTATAGAGATCATCCACCGAAGTTGTAGTTGCTACTTCCGGCGAGATATAACCTGCCTTGTAATATTTGCGAACGGTTTCAAGAGTGCTTTTGAGTTCAGGTGTTTCCAGAATGTTCACGATCTTGTAATCCTTTGTGTCCATATAAACAGCCATTGGCATCTTTTCAATGATGTAATCGAACGGCAGTACTGGCATGAAATCCTTCACCATAGCGTAAGGCGTGATGCCCGGTTCATTCTCTTTGATCGTCTTCAGCAGTGGTTCAATGCTTTCCATTGTGTTCACCCCGGAAATGTCGAGGTTATATTTGTCGAGCAGCTCTTTATTGAAGCGCCAAACTTCTTGCGCCGGAAGCTCTTTGTTGGCAGGTACGGCATAATTATGTCCATCTACCTTGGAGCCTTCCAGGAATGCCGGATCAATCGTGTCCACGATGCCTTTTCCATATTCATTAAGCAGGCTGTCCAATTCCATAAAAGCGCCTTTGCGGGCATTTTGCACATAATCGAACGCCCAGGAGCATGTAAAGAGAATGTCCATGGGTTCACCAGCGGCTACTTTAACCTGCATTTTTTGTGTATAATCGCCAAAATCAATCATATTCATCTTCAGGGTGACATTTATCTTCTCTTTAGTGTACTTATTGACTTCTTCCACGACACGGTCCAGATCCTTCTGCGGTCCGCCGATCGTGTACCAGATCAGTTCGACCGGTTTCTCGGATGATGCACCGTCGCCGCCCGCTCCTGAACTGTTAGTTGCCGCGTTGTTTGAATCGCCGCCACATGCGCTGAGCGCAAGCGAGAATGCCATAAGTGATGTCAGTAACAGGGAAAACCTTTTTCTTTTGTTGTTGCCCATTCCTGTATAACCTCCCCTTTGTTTACCTCAAGATCGCTGGCCTAATCCGGAATTAAACCAGCAGCTTTCTCCTTCAAGGACTATCTTTACTGTAATTTATGAAAGCATTTTCAAACAGAAGCTAAACTAAATAAATCATGTAGAAAATAAAGAAAAAGCTTGCAGCGGGGGTCCGCTAGACAAGCCCTTTGTACTCCGTAGGAGATATCCCGACATGCTTCTTAAATTGTTTGTAAAAATAGCCGGTCTCCCAATAGCCTACTTTGAGAGCGATTTCATGAACTTTAAGTGAGGTATTCCGCAGCAGCTCCTTCGCCTTCTCAATCCGGTATTTATTGATATATTCGGTGAATGACTCATTCACCTCTTTATGGAACAGCTGTCCCAAATACACCGGGTGAATATGGTATTGGGCACCGAGGGTCTTCAGTGACACATCTTCATTGTAGGACTCATGGATATAATTCAGCACCTGCTGCACGACTGGACTCTTTACGTCCCGAACTAAGGCGTCTACCGTAATGGTAGCGGCTTCCTGAATAATCTGAGTCAGTTCATTTATGGAAACTGTAGAGCGAATGAGGCCAAAACCGTCTGCGAAAAGCTCCGGTTCTTCCACATGACGGATCTCCTGCAGCTGCATCTTGAAGCGGATCAACCATTCCATGGCAATGCCTTGCAGCAGCACGGGTGTAATCCCCTCCATCCGCCGCAGCTGCTCAAAATGATCCTGGATCCGCACCAGCAGCGCTTCCTTATCCTTCGCCATAATCAGCTTGAGATCATCTTCCCAATTCAGCGGCATACCTTGGACGGCAACCTCATGCCTGTCCTGAACTTCCTCATAATGCAGCAAATTCCGCTCTGGAAACAGCATGAAATATTCCTGAGTCATCTTTGCATGGGCGTAACTCTGAGCCGCCGCCTCCTCCATCTCCTCCACCGTTCCTACGGACAGACGCATTGGCGGACCGCCAGTTAGGGATAACAGCAGCTGCGCATGAAGCCTTTCCACCGCTTCTTTACCCTGCTGATACTCACTAAGCAGATGCAGCAGCACGGTATCTCCATCCATATCCCGGAATGCAATCAAAGACGGGTTACCGCCTACAACCTCTTCCACCGCCTGAAATAGCTCGGCAGCGTCCTGTTCAGGGCGAAGCAGGGCTACCTGCACCAGCGGCTTATCTAGTCTAAGTCCCAGAAAATCAGTCCGTTCGCTGAATTCCTTCGGACCAATCTGGCACCGCAGCCAACGGTACATCACATTATCGCGCAGAATGGAAATACTATGCGCATTGAATTGACTCTCTTGACGGGAGACACCCAGCTTCTCGGCGGCAGTCACTAATGTTGCCCGGAACTCTTGCAAATTAATAGGCTTGAGCAGATAATTTTCAATGCCGAGCGCCATTCCTTCCTTAAGATAACCGAACTCATCAAAGCCGCTGAGGATAACAACTTTGATCTCCGGCTGGATCTCCCGCACAGCCCGGATCAAATCCAGCCCGTTCATCAGCGGCATGGAAATATCCGTAATCAGAATATCTGCTGGGACAAACCGCAACGACTCCAGCGCTTCCTGGCCGTTCTCGGCGTGGCCGACAATCTCCATCCCCAGTGCTGCCCAATCCACAATGTCATATAATCCTTCGATAATAAAAGGCTCGTCGTCCACAATGAAAATTTTATACATGGTTTGGATCATCCTCTCCCAGATCGGGAAAATACACAGTCACGGTTGTGCCGGTACCCGCTTCGCTTTGTAATTCAATGCCATACTCACTGCCATAAAGCAGCTTCAAACGCTCATGAATACTGCGCAGACCAAATGATTCCGATTGTTCATCTGGCTGCAAAAGACCTTCTT
Source organism: Paenibacillus sp. FSL H7-0943 (assembly GCF_037963265.1). Classification (NCBI taxonomy): domain Bacteria; kingdom Bacillati; phylum Bacillota; class Bacilli; order Caryophanales; family Paenibacillaceae; genus Paenibacillus; species Paenibacillus sp. FSL H7-0943. The sequence continues at coordinate 967,660 of NZ_CP150148.1, read as the reverse complement.
TGAGCTGGACCAATCTGTCCGGAGCAATCCCCCGCCCATTGTCTGTAACTACCGCACGCAAATATTTGCCGTCCTTGGCCACAGCCACACTGATGTGATTATCATTCTTGTCCACGCGCATCCCATGTAGAATGTAGTTTTCAATGATGGGCTGCAGCGACATTTTGAGTACAACTCTTCCGGTAAGCTCTTTCCCGCATTCCATTGTATAAGAGAATTTATCCTTATAACGGATGCGGAACAGCTCCAGATATAAACGGCAGGCCTCTAGTTCATCCTTCATCGTATGCTTGGGTTTCTGGTGAACATAGCTTTTGAACAACACCGACAAGCTGTAGATCATCTCCCCGACATCTGAAGCTCCTTGAGAGATTGCCCTCATTCGGATCACCTCCAAGGTATTGTAGAGAAAATGCGGGTTTACCCTGGCTTCAAGCGCGGCGATTTCGGTATGTTTTTGCTTGATTTCAGCCTTGAACACACGGTCTATATGAAGATTCAGCTCATCCAGCATATCGTTGAAGCTCTTGGAGATCTGCCCCAGCTCGTCTTCTCTGACATCGGTAATCCGGGCATCCAGGTCACCGTTTTTCACTTTGCGGGTGAACTTGATAATTTTATGAGTCCGTCTGGCAAAATTATTGATAAATAAAGTGGGTGTAATAATCGCAAACAACAGGCAGATCAAGCAGATAATGAAGATCATGTTCCGCAATCCCCTATAAGTGGCGGCTAATTCCTGCTTAGGTACAGCACTCAACACAGTAAATCCGCCTTGGGTGTGAGTCTGCTTAGTAATGATCATCCCGCCGACTTCTTCACCATCTGTATAGGCAGAATTCATCTGCTCGGGATAAGGATAGCGCTTTCCATAATAGGTGCCCGAGGTATCAAATAACACATCCCCATCCGCTGCCAGCACCAGAATCTTTCCCTTGAAGTCATCCTTATAATTGCCCATACTCCCCCAGACCTCGCTGGCATCAAAATAGACTAGAAGCTGACCAATGTTGCGCAGTGATATCTTGTTATTGACCGGGGTACGAACCGTAAACATCGGCCCCTCCGGAGATGAGATCGCCTGACTGACCCAAGTGTTTGGGGCGGTGACACTGCCTTCCTCCTCCAGATACAGCGCATCCGGTACAAAAGAGTGGGCTGCATTAGTGGAAATAATCTGAAATTTGCCTTGGTCGTTATAGACATACAACTGCTGCTCAGCTGCACTGTAGAGCATTAAACTGCGGATATCAGGATCATCTTCAACTTGATTGCGAAAAAACTGCACGGTATCCGTCGTAGCATTACTTTCGTTGAAATAGCGGTCCAGCCGGTACCTCACGTAATCTTCATACGGATGCTCCAGCAAATACGACGTATTAGCAGTCAGCTCCGTGTCCCGGTACACGTCCCGCATCATAGACTGTACAGAGTCATATTTCTGCTCAATATAGCTGTTGATGCTCTCCACGGTACGTTTCTGAATCTCCATCTGCCGCTGCACTACAGCCTGAGACATGAGCAAGAACATCAGGTAGGAGAAGGTGATAATGGTGACCACGGCAATGACTGAGAAGAGCAGGATGATTTTCATAAACAGATTATTCTTCAGATACTTTCTGTACAATTTCCCCGGAAACATCAGCAACCTCCTACAGCAGGGGGAAGACTAAGCTTCGCTGCTTGTCATTATGAATAAAGTATAGCATGAGGTGCTTCCTGCCTGTGGCTGGTAAAAGCTTGCAATCCTCCGCCAAGCAAAGACAGTCTGCCCATGGAGCAAAGGGCTCCTTGGGCAGACCGTGGTGAGGCTATATAATCTACCGGATGTAATTCAAGATGAACTGCGCAGCCTCGGCACGGGTCGCCAAGCCACCGGGAACAAACTTCCCGTCCGTGCGGCCATTCACCAGACCCAGTGATGAAGCAGCATTCACGCTGTCTGCCGCCCAGGCTGCTACCTCACCGGAATCGGTGAATGTTGCCGGGGCTGATGACTGAAGCGCTCCATGCTCCAGTACATAGGCACGCATTAGCATAGTGACAATCTCCTGGCGGCTGATGTTCGCACTCGGATCGAACTGCTCAGCAGTGCGTCCGCCTACAATACCTGCCCGGACCAGACGCGCCAGGTCCTGCTCATACCAGACACCAGAAGGCACATCACTAAATTTCAATTCCGCCTGATCTTGCAGTCCCAGCACGCCAGCCAGCAGCTTCACAAATTCCGCTCTTGTAATCCTGCGGGCGGGTTCAAATCCATTTTCGGAAGTGCCTTGTACCAGATGTTTAGCCGCCAGCTGGCGGATAGTGTCCGCAGCCCAGTGAGTAGACGGAACATCAGCGAAGGATTTATTGTACTCCAGCACAGCCAGCCTGCCTGTTCCGCTAAACTCCCCTTGCAGGAAGCCATTCGCATACACTCCGCCGAGATAGGTAAGCGAACCCCCTTCAGCAATAGCATATAAACCAAGCAAATTAGTATTATAATCCGTATTTGTTGCACTCCATTGTAAGGTTACTGGTTTGCTGAAGCTTGGAAGACGGCTAGATGTGCCATTCCCCGCGATGACGCTCAGATCAAACGTCATACCCGTACCCCGCAAGACCACCCCACGCTCTGCTTTCAGTGTGCTCATGTTCAAAGTCTCCGGGCTGAGCTTCACCTGAATCTTGCTGCCTGAAGCTTGGGCTTCATTAAGCAGAGCCTTCAATTGCACCAGCAATTCCGGCGCAATACCAAGTGTGGTTCCCGAAGCGGACAATTCAAGTTGACGGATCCCTAGCAACTCACCTGCATTTACAGGCAGCTCGATAGCTGTAACGCCTGCCGGCACCTTTACCGTCAATTTGCCGTTCTCAGTAGATGTACTGAGTGCACTTGCTGGAACTGTCAAAGTTGTGCTAGTAGGACTTGGAAGCGGCGTTGCTGTCGCTGCCGGAGTCGTCCCACCAGTTCCCGTACCTGTCCCTGGAGCCGATGTCGGCTGCGGTGTAGATACAGGAGTATTGTGGACCTTGAAATTAATAATTCCGCTCTTTTGAACAGCCGTATAAGGGTGACCATTCAGTATTTTGGTGTTGGTGACTACGGCCGTGTACTCGCCGCTGTCTGTTTCTTTTGCAGAAGGAATCGTATAATTACGCTCCACAGCACCTTCAATGGCCTGCCCGTCTTTCAACCATTGGTAGCTTAACTCGCCATAAACTGCAGAAGCTACTACGGCAAAAGACACCTTATCACCTACAACTGCCGGATTCTTATCTACACTATTAGAGGTGATAATTGGCGCATCGGGTGCCGGATGTACTGTCACCGTAAGTTCATTACCGGTTCTTGTTGAAGGCTCCGTTCCCTCTTTTCCAGTCAGAACCACACGGAACTGCGTACCGCTGTCTGTTTCAGAAGCAGTAAATGCGTATACCGCCGAAGTCACGCTCTCCGCCACAGTCCATTCCTCTGCGGTTGCTGCCTTCGTCTCCCAGCGAACCGATTCCACATCCCCGCGGATCTGTACGAACAGCTTCACTTCTTCACCAGTAATGACATCAAGTGCAGACGGAAGATCGGTTATGAAATCAGGCGCTTCCCATGGTGCTTCAGCCGGAGTTAAGTTAATTGTGTACTCTGCTTCACTGCTGTCACCAGATTCATTGGTGACGATGACCTTGTACTTATTGCCATCCATCCCGGTAGTCAAAGCAGGGATAGTATAGGAGGCGGACACTCCCAACGCATCTCCATAACCGCTGCCTGTGTCCGCATACCAGGCATAAGTCAGCTGCCCTGCGCCAGTGGCAACTGCCGTTAGTGTCGCGGACGTATTTTCACGGAAGGAACCTTCCCCTACGATCTGCACCTTTGGAGCTTGCAAGGCCCACTTCGCTTGCAAGTTCAGCTCACCGGTTATTAGATCTTCGGCAAAATTCCATCTTCGCGCATCTTCTCCTTCTCCAACGTACCAGCCTTCCAGGTCATAACCCTCTCTGGCAATGCCTGTAGGCTCCATCAGCAAAGTGCCATACACAGCCTCGGCCACAGTATTTGCTGGCTCACCCCCATTAGCATCAAAGAGAACGGGATAGCTTCCTTTCAGATAGACAGGTTTGGAGCGGTTGCCTGCATAATCCTCCATCACCACATGCACAACTTTTGCCGACGAGGTGAAGCTTAAGCTCGCCTTAGTTGTCCGTCCACGGATAATCATCGGCTTATTGCCAGAGCTATACGTTGTGGCAAAAGATTTTGCATTCCCATCCTCATACACATACATATACCGCCAGTCTCTGGTATTCGGCATCGGCAGATTCAGCTTACCGTCCGTCCAGGACCATTCTTCCGCGTAAGGTTCCGCGACCGTGTCGATGAACTGGCCGCTGACCGAGACTGGATCGGTGTTGCCTGCGGTAACGGTGACAATGTAATCATCGCCGTTTACCGGCATCCCTGTGAACAGCGCAGTGCTTGCACCTGCCGGGACAACCACTTGCTGTGACACCGGTTCGGATGTCGTAATCCAATTCAAAGACTGCACTCGAACGGTAATGTCACCGGAAGCTTGGGCGGAGTTCGTCCAGTTCACAGTCAACTCCCCGTCCGCGCTTGAATCCACCTTCACTCCGGAAACCGCCTCATCCAGATCAAAAGCCAGCGTTGCCGCTTCACCCTCCACTCCATCCGCACCCACTGCAACCACTTTAAGGGTTCCGGATTTCACCGGGAGATGCTTCAGGTAGAACACCTCATCGTATTTGCCGCCCATAAATACATCATTCACGTACACATTATATTGCTTGATCTTAGTGTAATCGGGATCTAGCTTCCACTTCACAACCATCTCACCTGTATCTGTAAAAGCTTCCGCAACTGCTAATTCCGCAGGAGCTGCGGGCTTTACGGCAGACCCGTCATAGACGCGCAGCTGTCCGACGTTCATCTGGTAGGTGGACGCTGTTCCTTGCCCGGGATCGAAGACCAGTCCAAGGGCTGCAATATTATGACCTGCGTATGCACTCAGGTCCAGCTCCTTTGTCAACCAACCGTCCGAGTGCTGACCACTGTTTGGAACAGCGACCTCTACGACGGTATTCGGATCATCAGCCAGGATGAGTCCTACTGCCATCACCGAAGCATCTGTGGCAGATGGCTTGTTGAAGCTGATCGACAGCTTGGAGTTGCCATTGACCTCCAGCTCTGTTTTGTACAGACGCAAGAAGTTCTTCGCATTCAGATTGCCGTTCACCACCAGTGAACTGCCACCGTTATACGCACCGATCTGCTCATAGTTGTAACGGTTTGTACCCGCAAGGTTGTACTCCGGTCCATAATCAAAATCTACAGTAAGCTTATTGCCAGCAGTATCCTGCCACCACTGCCAAGTCACTGGGATATCCTGCAGGCTCATATTAGACCACTCATCCGGGTTCGATACTTCACCGTTCACGGAATAGGACAAGCCTTGTCCAGTGTTAAAATTGGTGTAAAAGTTCTTGTCCTTAATTACCGAACGCTCCGCAATGACGGACGAGATTCCCGGCCAGTAACGGTTGTCGGCATAAACATCGGCAACGGTATTGGTTGCCGATTTGACCGTATTCTTAGGGTCCACGTTCGGGCCTGACCACCATAGCTGCTCACGCAGTTTTGTCATCCATTGGTAGTCATTTTCGGATCTGTGCGAGACCGGGTAAGACAGGTTCATGTCCTCATCCAGACCGGCATGAACAAAGTCCGCACCGAGTGTAGCCAAGCTGAGCCGTGGCAAGCCATTGCTGTCCAGCTTGTTCATCAACGCTGTTCCGTTAACGGACTTGAACCGGTCACGGCCTGCTTCCAGCCCTGCAAAACCAACTTCAAACAAGTTGTAGCTTGTTCCCAGACTGGCATTCAGATTGCTTAAGTAACTAGCCGCGTTGGTAATCTGTGTATTGCCAGCCCCGTAGTCGAAGAAAAACGAATTGGAGACGGGTTCCTTGGTGCTTTTATCCACTAAAAAGGAGATATTGGTATCATTAATCGTCCGGGCGAACGTATTAGCACCGGTATTGGTGTTCAGCGAGTCGTACCACTGTACATACAGGCCGCCCTCTTGCAGCACCTTCATAAAAGCGATGTAATCGGGGATATCCTGGGTCGCTACATTCGGATTCATCTCTTCCTGATTTACAAAATAACCGTCAAACCCGAAATACCCGGCCATCTCGATCAGTTTATCCGCCACCGGAAAATTACCATTCTCGTCTTTAACTATCATTTGTTTGTACGTCTGCTGTCCACGGTCATTATTGGAAAAAAAGATTCCCGCCAATGACAACACGCCGTTCTTATGCGCTGCATCGGTGTAGGTAGGGTTCGGGATGTTTAGCATGCCGAATTCGAACCATTTTTGCTGCCAGTCCTTCTGGGCCAATTCATCATAATATTCCGGCGGGGTGTACGCAGTCGCTGTACCGTGCCAATAGGAGTAGTAATCGATATATTGCCAAAAGTTAAAGTGATACTGCGCAAACTTGTTCGTATACGGCGCGTTCTCAATAAAAGCATTCCCGTAGTCGCCAGCAACGTTGATCATCTGTGTATCTGCGCTAAGTGCTGGGTTAGCTTGGGTTGCAGCAAATGGGGCATTCCGCTTCTGCAGCGGCACCCGCGATCTCAACAGCTCTGCATCCGGATCGGTTGCCGGACTCCAGTTCGCAATATGGCTGCTCGTATATCCATGTACATTAGGCTGATTGGCACCCGGCGCACTGTCTCCTGTAAAAGGCCACGTATCGCCGGCGTAAGCCGTTAGGGGAAGTCCTGAAACTAGCAAAGCTGCCGCCAGAACAGCTGATGTCAGCTTACGACGCGCCTTTTTACCGGTGTGAAGGTTCATTTTCCACTCTCCTCGTCCTGTAGTTGTTTCGGTTACTCTCATCCATGAAGCGTAATGTGTCTCACTATGTCGCCGAACAGCAAGTAGATTACTTCTGTTGTCCCGTCCCTCTGCTGCTCCTACCCTCTTCTACTTCTACTTCTACTTCTTCTACTTCTACTTCTTCTACTTCTTCTTCTTCTACTTCTACTCTCTTCTGCCTACAGATTCTGTATCCAACCACATTCGTGCAAGCACATTCTGTATTCAACCCCGATCGTGCAAGCGCATTCAATTTTGTCGGCACCCCTCCCGCCTTACTTTGATTAGTCCACCCTAATCTAACCCAGATCTTTCCTTACAAATAGCCGCAAAATTAAAGATATGCTGGATAAATTAAAGATTATCGTGCTATCAGGGCTCGATATCCTGGCAATGAGTGGGTCGTTAAACATATGTTGGTTGAAAATATAAAGAGGATGAAGGAGCGTGGTCTCTTTTGCCTCTTATCTCCGCCACTCCGCCGCATTCACTCATTTCAAAGGCACTTTTGCCTCTCTTTCACGCCAATCCACCGCATTCGCTCATTTCTGAGGCACTTTTGCCTCTCTTTTACGCCACTCCGCCATATTCACTCCAATCAGAGGCACTTTTGCCTCTCATGTCCGCCAATCGCCGCATTCGCTCATTTCAAAGGCATTTTTGCCTCTCTTTCACGCCCATCCGCCGTATTCGCTCAAATCAAAGGCACTTTTGCCTCTCTTTCGCACCACTCCTCCGAATTCACTCATTTCAAAGGCACTTTTGCCTCTCTTTCACGCTAATCCGCCGCAATCGCTCATTTCAGAGGCACTTTTGCCTCTCTTTCACGCCAATCCACCGCATTCGCTCAAATCCGAGGCACTTTTGCCTCTCTTTTACGCCGCACCACCGTATCGCCGCCTCCCTCACACTACCCAGCTACGAAAAAAAGATTGCCTCTCCGTCATCAACGATGACCTTGAGGCAATCTTTTTTCAAACCATCCGATTTAGTTACTTTCCTTGCTTCTCCAGCAGGTTCAGAATGATTGTTACTGCTTCGGCCCGGGACGCTACCTGGTTAGGTGCGAAACGATTTTGTCCTATGCCATTCACAATGCCCGCTTCTGCTGCTGCTGCTGCAATATATGGCACTGCCCATGCGGGTACATCCTTAGCATCATTGAAGGTTAAGGTCGCTTTTGGATCTACTGTAATACCCAGAGCCCTAACAACCATAACTGCTAATTCAGTGCGAGTAAGCTCCTGCGTAGGACGGAAGGTACCATCGTCATAGCCGCTGATAATTTGCAAAGCTACTGCCTGAGCTACAAAAGACTTAGCCCATGCCGGAATCTTCGCTGAATCTTTAAAGCTTGAAGTGCTACCACTGTCCGGCAATTGCAGGGCACGAGCCAGCATAGTGATAAATTCAACCCGATTTACTTTCTGATTAGGACGGAAAGTATTATCCGGATAACCGCTAACGAAGCCCCCTGCTACTGCTTTCTCAATAGCCGCTGCTGCCCAATGGCTGCCAGTATCCGTCAATGATGGTTTGACTACTGGTGTTGCAGTTGGTGTAGGCACCGTTGTTGGTGCTGGTGTAGCTGTTGGTGCTACTGTTGGCGTTGGTGTTGCTGTTGGTTTTGTTGTTGTCACTGGTCCTGTTGATGATCCTGTTGTTGGTTCCGTTGTTGGTGCCGTTGTTGGCGCCGTTGTAGGTTCCGTTGTAGGTTCCGTTGTTGGTGCTGTCGTTGGCGCTGTTGTCGGCGTTGTTGTCGGTTCTGGTGTTGGGTTTACTTCAGGATCTGCTTCCTTAATAATACCGAACTCTTCCAGAACGTATGGTTTAGCATCATTAATATTCTGATCGATCTCATAAGATACAGCTGTTAATTTACCAGCATCTACAGTAATACCTACAAAGGTCTGAACTTGACCGCGTTTGGGACGCGTAGCATCACTTGGGTCCGGTCCGTATTTAGCTGCTGTATTCTCATTTGCTACTTCGAAGAGATTATAATACGCATCTCCCAATTCTGGTTTCATGTTCTTGTAGTAAACCTTCGCTCCCGCTGTAGCCGGGATCAGATAGATCGTTCCATCTGGATTTACTGTGTACTCTACAGTTTGACCCTTGAAGCTTTCCTTGATCTTCACTGTGTCTGCCGCAGTTCCATCAGCTTTAATTGGCTTGGTCCGGGCATAAATATGGTCGTGGCCTTGAAGAACCAAGTCAATGCCCAGTTCAGCCATCATTGGAGCAACCTTCGCTCTTTCTCCATTTGTACCCATAATGTCTTTGTCAGTAGCATGGTTAGAGGTTGTGTATGGACCTTTATGCATAGTTACGATAATCCATTTCGCACCAGCAGCTTTCGCTGCTTTTACGTCAGCCTTCATCCAATCCAACTGTGCTTGACTGAAGTTAGCAAATTCATCGGAATTCTCATTTGTATTCAGGACTACAAAGTGAGCATTGCTGTAGTCATAGGAATAATAAGCTCCTGTTTCTGTTGCGGAGCCCGGTGCTTCCTTAATATTGTAGTGCTCATAGAAGGCATTTGCCTTATCCTCATGATTCCCTGCTACTGGCACGATTGTCGTGTTAAGCAGGGTGTCTTGCGAATGACCAAGCAACCAATTCCATTGGGATTCATTAGTTCCGGTATCCACGATATCTCCGTTAATCGCCACAAACTCAGCATTCGGGAACGTCGTAAGTGCTTTTGCCATCGTTTCACCGGAAAGAATCGCTTCATCTTCGGTCTTAGCCTGTGTATCAGCCAAATCGATGAAAGTAAATGCTCCTGTCTTAGCGGCAGTTACAAAAGTTCCCACTGTACTCCACAGGCCTAGTGCTTTATCACCTACACGGAAGTAGTATTTTGTATCAGCTTTCAGGCCAGAAGCTTCCGCTTTATGAACTAATTCATCCTTTGAATTTCTGGAAACCGCCGAACGTCCTGTAAACTCAGAAGCCTTAGCAAAGTCTGGAGTAACGCCCGTATTTTCTACAACCTGCAGATCGTTTCCAGTAGACTTCAACGCTGTGTACCAAGTGAAGCCTTTTGCACTCACTGGGTCGCCATTAAAGGTAACCGTAACTTTTTTAATCGAATCCGTTGAAGCGATAGCAGCTTCTGAATTTGTTCTGTCACTTACAGCTTTGATAACAAATTGATAGGTTTGGTTTGGATTAGTATTTTCTACAGTGTAAGTATAAGAAGCTTTACCTTCTTCATTAGGAACACTGACCGTCCAATTTGCCGATACCAGATCATTTTGCTCATAAATACGATATCCAGACAATGGTGCACCGGAAGCTGGCGCATCCCAAGTCAACGTTATTTTACCACCATCTGCTGCAGTAGCCTTTGCATTTTGCACAGGTTTAACTGCTACTTCCGATTTATGAATGCTGTAGTTATCATACAAGTCTGTAGAACCACCAGTTGTTGTGGTGTAGGCTTCGTAAGAAAGCTCATCATTCGTTACCGTCATCCCCGTGAACATTTCCTTACCAGGCTGTCCGTATTTAGCTGCAAAAGGGAATGTTCCTGAAGCTACGTTGTATTTCTTATTGCCCGCTGCATTTGTAATCAGATATAAAGTACCTTTAGGATCAGTTACTACTCCGTTTGAGTCCGGAACAATATCCGTCAATGGCTTGTTGTTGTACATTTGATAGCTTCTAGCAAAGGTGTGGTCATGCCCGCCAATTACCATGTCAATGCCAAGCTCATCAAACACCTTCGTTAATTGCGCTCTGTAAAAGAGTACATCTGTATCATTGGTGTGATTGGCAACGGAATAAGGAGATTTATGCAGAAGCACAACCTTCCATTTCTGATTGCTTTTTGCCGCTTCGCTACGAAGCCACTCCACTTGTTTATTGTAAATTTCGTTATTCTCAAGATTTGAGCTTGCACCATAATATTCTGTATTAATTACCATAAAGTGTGCTGAACCGTAGTCAAAAGAATATACAGAACCATCAGGTTTCGCACCTGTATTCGATACGTTCGGCAAATTAAAATGAGCGCTATAATTGCTATAATTTTTACTTTCATGGTTGCCTACCAAAGGAACCAACGGAATATTCGCTAAAATATCCTTAGGCTTATTGAAAAACCATCCCCATTGCTCCTCAATATCACCGTTATCCACCAAATCACCAGAATTCAGGATAAACTCACTTTCCGGGAATTTAGCTAATCCTTCTTGAAGGGTATGATTCCAGATATCAAAATCTTCTTCAGTTGTTCCTTGGGAATCCGTTGTATATAAGAATTTATAAGCCTGATTACTGGAGCCTTCTGTCTTAAAAGTTCCTACGTCGCTCCAGTTATCAGCTTGTCCATCCCCAGCACGGTAAGCATATTCCGTTCCCGGCTGCAGATGATCCGCTATTACCTTATGGCTGGTTAGCACAACTGGTTTTTTAGCTGATTTATCCGCTTTTGTCATATACACACTAGTTGTAACGGATGTCCCTTCATAAGATTGAGCGCCTGCCGCAGGAAACTGGCCATTCTCCAATTTAGAAGCTTCTACTACTTCCAGTTTGGTGCCAGTCACACTTTCAGGTGCATACCAGTTGAATCCCATACTAGTCTGCGGGTTGCCATTAAAAGTAATTGCGATAGAATCAGGCTTCCCAACTCCAAGTTCTACTGTCTCCACTACAGGATAAGCAATCAGGCTCATATCCCAATAAAGGTCAGAGCTAGTGTCGCCCGTCTGGTGAACTTCAGCTGAAAGCTCATTACTTCCATCCTTCAGATTGGCTTTTACGATTTCCGTTAGGTCAACCTTTGTATACTCATTTGGATCACTGCCATTAGTTGTACTAAGTGTCTGATAGTCGATTTCACCAGCTGGCATAGCCTCGCGGTAGATTTCTGCACCATTCAGATACAGCACTACTCCGTCATCAAATGCAAAATTACCTAATACTTTATCCGATTTCGTAATTTCTTCCTTATTCACAGTTACATTTGTCCGGAAATAGGAAGTACGATATTTCTTCTTTTTATCCGTGCCGTAGCTTATGTTTGTATTCAGAGCACCAAATTGCTTGCTGCTGACTCCGGCCCCAGAATCTTTATAACCAAGCGGCGCTTGGCCTGATGCCCATGTAGAATCATCGTAAACAGACCGCCATACCGAACCTTGATCCGTTCCGTTATCTAGATATTTCCATGTAGAATTGCCCGCCAGTAGTGTTATTGGCTCTAGCGTTTGTAATTGCAGTAATCCAGCATCCTCATTGCTGTCTTCTGCAAAAGCTGGCATTCCTGTAAATGTAAGTCCCAGTACCATAACGAAGGCTAGTGTCATGGATACTGCTTGTTTTAATAACCTGTTCATAATCAGTCTCCCTTACTGTTATTATGAAATGCTTGCATCCATTCATAGTAACTACTAAATATTTTCACAATGTACGGATTGATCCACTAGTTTGTAAAAACGGCTTGTGTATTTAATCAGGCAAAAGTGGTTACAGTAACGGCAAGGTTATGATCAAGGAGGACAAACATGGACGATACTCAGGCTTTTGTAGACAAAGTACACGACACCCAGAAGAAAGCAGAAAAGAACAAACAGAATCACGGTAAAGGAACACCAAGCCAAAAGCTGCCTAATAAACAGCACAGTAAATAGAACACGCAGACACGAAAACAAAAAAAGCAGCAAGCCCTCCCGGATCGGAGTGACTTGCTGCTTTACTTTTTGTAAATTGAGCTTTGCTTTTAAAGGAGTTATTTACTCCATTTCACCACATTCACGGCTACCTTCTCTAATTGCGCCTTGCTCAAAGCCTTGTCTGGAGAACTAATCGTCACAAAACGATCATCCAGTTTATAGGTCAAAAACAATGAATCGCTGGTAGGGCTGTACCACTTAGCTTCTGTACCATTGGAAAGCTTTACGGTATCGCCTTTGTAATCATAGGAGTAGTCACGTGGAGAAACGTTCACCCTCATATGGTCGAACAAAAAGTACACTCCATCTTCAGAGCTAGCTGCTTTTTGAAAAGCGTCACCACTCACCATTTGTGCTGGTGCATAAACCGTTTTAAACCCATCGAAATTTGCAAAAGCTTTAGAAATTTGTTCTTTTTGAGCGTTGCTGTACTGTACTGGTGTTAATGTATCTTTATCCGGCACCACAGTTCCAGTACCCAGAATGACCTGATTCGCTGCCGCATCAAAAGTCACTGGCACCTTCAACACATCAGCCAAGGCACGTACAGGAAGATAGGTTGTATTGTTATAAGTAATCGGAGCTAAAGTGTTACCTTTATTATCAACAGGCGTATAAGCTGCACCATTCACTTTAAATCCAATGCTGTGATTGAGGTATGCGGTGATTTTTTGCAGCTTAGTTCCTGCGTACACACCAGCCGAACCTGTAATTGCCATCCCAAATACCATCGTTGCTATAATGAACTTTTTACTTTTCATATGTTATGCCTCCTTAGAAGATCAATCTCGGTTTTTACTTTAGCTCAAGTTTTAAAGAAATATGTCTCTAAGTTGTATTTAACTTGTACCCAATTTGTAAAGAAACTATTCATCTGGAGCTCTGGTTTGTATAAGAAAAACAGCAACCCGCTTATCCCATAAGGAATTAACGGATTGCTGAGGGCTTTAACCTTGATACGGAGTTGTAACCTTATACACTTCTGAATATAAAATTTCTCTATAAAGTTGGAATTCTTCTTCATCAACAGGGTTAGGGTAAGTCATAATTAAGAGTGGTAAATCTTCATTTCCTTCACGCAAAGGAGGCTGCACATAATCGTAAGGGTTCAAATGAAAGCCCAGCCGCTCATAAAAGCCGATTCTCCGCTGCTCCATTTCACCCAGTGGCCGCTCAACTTCCAAAAGGACAGGCTTGTTAGATAGACTGATGTATTCAGTCATCAGCTTTTTGCCAATTCCTCCACCTCTGATGCTCGGGTCGACTGCTATATGTTCTACAAAACGAAAGCCGGGAAACTCCCAGCAGGCCATAAAAGCAACAATTTTACCCTCAGAATTCATCTCGGTAATGAGACGATAATCTGGAACGTCCAATAACTCCTGTTGTCCCTCAAAGGTTCTGATCTCAGAAGTAGGAAATGAGGCTTCCATAATAGCGAATATTTCATCAAAAGTTGTGTGATTCATAACATAAGTTCTCACTTTCTGGATTTGTGGTCTATTATAAGTTTACCTTACACATATTATCTTAACCCGAAATTCATTAAGAACTCAAGGTACTAGTACCTGGTACTAGGATAACGTGATATACTAAATAGAACAGTTATACACATCTTGTTTGATATAGGAGAGGTTCATATTGGATAATCAGCAATGGATCGCACCTGAGTTCTACAATCTCACTTCGGAAATGGAAAGCCATGCTCCTGAGAAGATTGCGCTTAAGTGGTTAAATGAGCAAGGAGATTATGAGGAAATTACTTACGGTGAATTACGCAAACAAGCTAACCGGCTGGCCGGAGGACTTGCGAAGCTTGGGCTGCAACAAGGGGATCGTATTCTTGTTATGGTTCCACGCCGCATCATCGCTTATGTCATCTATTTAGCTTGTCTGAAACAAGGACTTGCCATCATTCCATCCTCAGAAATGCTGCGTGCCAAAGATTTATCCTACCGCCTGCGCCATTCTGAAGCCAGAGCCGTTATTGCTTGGTCCGAAGTAACCGGGGAAGTGAATAAAATCTCAGAGGATCTTCCTGCTCTCGATTACCGTCTTTCCGTATCTGGCAGCTCAGACGAACTCGGTGAAGGCTGGCTGGATCTAGAAAGTCTGATGGTTGGACAACCAGATACCTTTACAGCAGTCGCAAGCCGCCGGGATGATATGGCTATTCTCGCTTACACCTCAGGTACTACCGGCAACCCTAAAGCGGTCGTTCATAGTCATGGCTGGGGTTATGCTCACTTACGGATCACCTCACCTCAATGGCTGGATATTCAAGGATCTGACACCGTCTGGGCAACAGCAGCTCCCGGCTGGCAAAAGTGGATCTGGAGTCCCTTCTTAACCGTTCTTGGCAACGGAGCTACAGGTTTTGTATATAGTGGATCCTTTCATCCCAAAAAATATTTGCAGCTATTGCAGGATCACAAAATTCAAGTATTATGCTGCACCCCAACGGAATATCGTCTCATGGCTAAAACAGAAGACTTAGGTCGTTACGACTTGTCTACCCTGCGCTGTGCAGTATCTGCCGGAGAGCCATTAAATCAAGAGGTCATTAACACCTTTCAGCGTGAATTCGATATCACAATCCGTGATGGGTACGGCCAGACGGAAAGCACCCTAATTATCGGAACACTCAAAGATACTCCAATACGCATTGGTTCTATGGGTAAATCAATCGCACCCGGCTTAGTCGAGGTTGTGGACGAAGACGGTAAGCCACTACCTGCTGGAGTGGTTGGTGATATTGCCGTACATTTGAGTATGCCAGCCCTGTTCCACACTTATTACAAAGATCCCGGTAGAAAAGAAAGCTCCACACACGGCGAATTCTTCATAACCGGCGACCGGGCAAAGAAGGATGAAGATGGTTATTTCTGGTTCGAGGGTCGTGGAGATGACATCATCATTAGCTCAGGTTACACTATCGGTCCTTTCGAGGTAGAAGAAGCATTGATGAAGCATGCCTCCGTCAAGGAATGTGCGGTCGTAGCCAGTCCAGACGAGATCCGTGGGCACATTGTTAAAGCATTTATCGTGCTCAAGGATGAGATTGTTGGTTCACCAGAGCTTGTAAAAGAGCTGCAATCCCATGTTAAAGAGTGGACAGCCCCTTATAAATATCCGCGCAAAATCGAGTTTATTCAGGATCTTCCGAAGACGACCTCCGGTAAAATACGGCGAGTAGAGCTTCGTGAGCAGGAGAACCAAGCTGCGCAGGAATAAACATAGCCATATAAAATTCACCTTATTAAAAAATAAACAAGAGCAGCAATCCATAATGGACTGCTGCTCTTGTTTATTTGGCATCAGGCCGTTACTCGGACCAATATTTCGCATCCGGGTTCAGTGCCGCACCAACTTCGCCTTCTAATACTAAATCGCAATCGAGGTAGCCCTCTTCATCCAGGAAATAAACCTCCTGCTTGTAGAACTCGCATAAGGTCTCTAGGAATTTATCAGGCGAATCATACATCACAATTAAATCGCCGAAATCATGGAGCAGGTCACATACCTGTTCCACACCCTCAGCAGACTTATAATAACAAATGAAATCACTGCCATAGTTCGTTAAGATAGGCAAGATAACTCCATCAGGATGTTGACCTTTTTCCTCCAATATCCCAGCTAATACCTTCATCTCCTCTTCATATTCATCCATATGAATCAGGCGGTACCCTGGAATAAATTCGATAAGGCTTGGTTCCTCTTCCTCACTGCTTGTCCCTGAGACAGTGCTATAAATAGCTTTCAGCAGTTCAGGAGTCTCCGGCAAAACAGCCGTTATCTTTGCTTCGTTATCACCCTTGCCCAAGCTGGCAATATAATCAGGGCGTAATTCTGCGGACAGCTTAAGGTATTCTTGAAATTGTTCTGTCAATTTATTGGTGTGCATATTGTCATCCTTTACTTATTTGCGGAAGTCCACATCTTCATCAGCCACGTATCGAAGTCAGCGCCTTTTTCACCTTCATAAGCGTCGTACACGTCAACTCTCATCTTCTTCAGCTTCTCTTTGAAGTCCTCGTAAGAATGATCTCTTGGCAGGCTCTTTTTAATTCTCAGCAGGATCTTGGATACGCCTTTAACTAGTTCAGGCTTGTTCTTCGATGGCACCTTAACGTCTTCACCAAAAGCCTTCAGCTTAAGGTAAGCAGCTTCTTGAACTGTATATACAGGATCGCTCTCCATTAAACGCGTCAGGATATCGATAATTTGTTTGTGGTTGGTCTGTCCCAGCTCTTCAACTGCTTCTAGACGCGCTCTCCAATCCGCAGAGCGGTTGGCAGCTTTCTTTAATTCCTCATAATTCTCCGGTAGTTCATTGTTCAGTTCTTCGATCATTCCGTTCAATCCCCTTCTATTAAAAACTATCTATCTTACAGTAACAGTATAACCAACCATTGCGCAAGCTAAGAGAGGAAGATCTTTGCATGAATTCATATGAATATCATATTTCCGCAAAAATATGGGTAAAGTATCCGGAGTAAGTACCCAGCGCAACATTCTATCGACTATATACGTTAGTAACTAGAGAAATTCAGACAATACATCAAGGAGAGTGACCTAAGTTGAAAAAGCATACCTTCATGCTAGCGTTAACCATTGTACTAAGTGTGGTGCTTGGCGCCTGTTCCAGCAACAACAGTAACAATGGAGCTGCCATTGAAACGAATCTAACTGCAAAAGAAATGGTCGATCAAATGCTGAGCAAAGTAGAGCAGCCATCATTAATGGAGCTTGATGCGGCTACAGTCGAACAGCTATATCATCTCAACCCAGAATTGCTTGAAGATTATAGCATTAGAATGCCTATGATGAATGTGAAAACTAACGAAATCGCCGTTCTGAAAGTTAAAGATGTAAAAGATATGACTACTGTTGAGGATGCCATCAAAGCGCGTGCAACAGATGTTCAAAAACAATTCGAAACCTATCTGCCTGATCAATACGAAAATGCCAAGAACTATAAACTTATTAAAAAGGGTAACTATTTCCTGTTCGTTATTGCTGATCCTGCGGATCAAGATAAACTCGTAGCAGACTTCGATACTTACTTCACAGAAAAATAAATAACCATGGTATTCAGCAGCCTACTTTTCCTATTCCTATTCCTGCCGGCTGTCCTAGCGCTCTATTATGTTTCGCCCTGGCGAATCAAAAACCTCATATTGTTTTTAAGCAGCCTGTTTTTTTATGCTTGGGGCGAACCTGTCTACATTGTAATCATGTTGCTGTCCACCATTACAGATTACAGCTTTGGTCTACTTCTCAGCAGACCAAAGCTGACTGCGGTGCAGCGCAAGTGGATTGTGGTTAGTTCCGTCATTATTAATCTAGGCTTATTGTCGTATTTTAAATACGCAGATTTTCTCATCCAAAATATAAATGGACTCCTCGGTACACATATTCCTTTAACGGATTTACCTTTACCTATTGGGATTTCATTTTATACTTTTCAATCCATGTCCTACATTATTGACGTCTATAGAGGAACTACGAAAGCACAACGCAATTGGATTGATTTCGGTACATTTGTAGCCCTGTTTCCACAGTTAGTAGCAGGTCCGATTGTTCAATATAACACCATTGCCGGGCAACTACGTGAACGTACGGTCGATATCCCCATGTTCGCAGAAGGTGTACGGAGATTCATAATCGGATTAGCCAAAAAAGTACTGCTCGCCAACAACATCGGTCTGCTCTGGCACACCATATCTAGCTCCAATCTAGATTCCCTGCCTGCTTTTACCGCTTGGCTTGGGGTTATTGCGTTTGCTTTTCAGATCTATTTTGACTTCAGCGGGTATTCGGATATGGCTATTGGTCTCGGTCTCATGTTCGGCTTCCGCTTTAATGAGAACTTCAACAAACCTTATATCTCTCAGAGTATTACTGACTTTTGGCGAAGATGGCATATTTCCCTTAGCAGTTGGTTTCGTGACTATGTCTACATCCCGCTTGGAGGCAACCGCCATGGGTTAGGCGTTCAAGTGCGCAACATCCTCATCGTATGGCTGCTCACGGGTATCTGGCACGGGGCCAGCTGGAATTTTCTGCTCTGGGGATTATACTTCGGGGTCATTCTTATCTTTGAAAAATGGTGGGGATTAAAGCTATTAAGCCGCCTCCCCCGTTGGACAAGACATTTATATGCTGTAGTACTTATACTCATCGGATGGGTCTTGTTCGCTTTTGAAGAACTTCCTCTGGTCATTGGCTACTTACAAGCGATGCTTGGCTTTAATGGACAGCCGTTATGGAATAACACCACTTTATACTTCACTTACACGAACGCAATTCTACTCGTGGTGTTAACCTTTGCCTCTACACCTGTGAAGCTCTCCAAGCGGATAGATTCTAGATCGGTTCCTGCTCTTGTTTGGTATGGCGTGTTATTTTTCCTATCTGTTGCCTACTTAGTAGATGCAACCTTTAATCCATTTTTATATTTCCGGTTCTAACCATTAGGGGGTGATTGTTTATGAAGCAGAAGACGGATCGAATCCTGGTTGGGGGATTTGTTGCAACGTTATTTCTGGTCGCTATCCTCTTTTTCTTACTGCCTGTTCAGCGTTTCTCTGAGCTTGAGAACCGGTATTTGCAAAAGGCCCCCCATCTGACATGGGACAATTTATTATCCCACACCTATGCGGAAGAGGCCGAAAGCTTTGTAACTGATCATTTTCCATTTCGGGCCAAATGGGTATGGGTGAAATCGGCGGTGGAACAGATGAGGCTACAGCAAGAGAATAACGGAATCTATAAAGGAAAAGACGGCTATCTTTTCGAAAAATTCGCAGCACCTGATTACACTAAAGTTCAGCAATATGCAGCAGCTGTGAAACGCTTTGCCGATAACAATCCTGATGCAAACACCACTTTCTTACTCGCACCGACATCGGTTGGCTTGTACAAGGAACGTCTACCCTGGTTAGCTCCTGTCTACTTGCAAGCTGAGGTGAATCAAACAATAGCTAAGGATGTAGGAGATAGCCTTACTTTTATAAATGGATTTGATGTTCTTAGCCCACATGCCGCAGATCCCATTTACTATCGGACCGACCATCACTGGACAACCTACGGTGCCTACTTAGCTTATGTAGCCTATGCTCAAAGCATGGGCTGGCAGCCTCTGTCCCAGAGCGAATACCAGATTCAGACTGTGAGTAATTCATTTCTCGGAAGCTATCATACCCGGGGGCAATTTATCGGGGTCACACCTGATTCCATTCAAATGTACAAACCTAATCATGAGGTATCCACCCAAATGTACATTCAAGATACCGGTGAGACTTTAACAAGTATGTATGACCTAAGTTATCTGGAGAAAAAGGATAAGTACTCTTATTTCTTAGGGGGCGTACATGCGCTCATGAAAATCACCAGCCAGCTTGATCCAACAACGGTCAAACAGAAAAAACTGCTCGTCATCAAGGACTCTTATGCACATAGCGTTATTCCTTTCCTGACTCAGCATGTGCCTGAAATCCATGTGATCGATATCCGTTATTATAATGGAAACATCAGTGATTATATGGCTCAAAATGATATCAAGGATGTCTTGCTGCTTTTTAATACGGCTACTTTTATTGATAATGCGGCGCTATTGAAGTTAAATTAAAGGCACTCAGGGAAAAGGTGTTGTGCGTAACTGCGGGAATGTTGGACTTTCGGTCGCTGTTGTCTCCAGATGTTTTTGATTTTACCGCTATCAGCGGATAACATCCGGAGACAGCTTATGCTTCCGATGCGAGCTTTCCTTCGGAAAGCTTTCAGGCGAACGCTAACGCTCCTACAGTTCCAAAATTCCCTCCTTAACTTCAAACCAAATACTAAAACTAATATATGAGTCCTCTAATTTGGACTCGTATTTCAGATCATTTTTGCCAAGAATCTCCGCGACGATGGACAGACCAAGTCCAGTACCGGAGATTTCTTTATTTCGAGACTCTTCAATTACATAGAATGGGTCCCAGATATACGCTAAATGCTCCGTTTTCAGGCGAGTGGTTTTATTGGAGATCGTGAATTTTAATGTGCGCGTAGTGTCACTCCCTAGTTTTATTTCAAAAAAATCCTCTTCACCATATTTAATGGCATTACTAATTAAGTTGTTGAATACTATCTCAATTTGGCTGATATCTTCTTCAACGATAGAGGATTCAAGCGAATGAAAGTCGCTCATTAAGGTTATGTTTTTATTTTTTAACGTAATATTATATTGTGAGATCACTTTTAGCAGAAGCTCTTTAAGATCAAAAGGCTCTTTATGCACTTCTGACTTCTGGATCTTGGACAATTTAATTAAATAATCCACCATATCCGACGTATACTTCACTTGCTCCAAAATGATATCCGTATACGTGCCATCATCCAGACCGTCCTGAATGCCAATCGTATAGGCTTGGATTAAGGATAATGGTGTTTTCACTTCATGCGAAATGCTTGAGATAAGGGTATTTAAACTTTGATTTTTCTCCTCCAATTTGGCATGGGTGCTCTTTAGACGCTGACTCATCTGATTGATGCTTTTCGAGAGCTCTTCGATTTCATCTCCCGTTTGAATCGTCACTTGTTTAAAATCGAGATTGGATATATCCTTCGCGACATCCTGTAATTGTTCTAACGGTGTAATGATCTTTTTTGAAAAATAAGCCACTAACAGCAAACTGATAATAATCCCCAGTAGAATGGAGTAAAAGCTGAATTGATTTACGAGGGTCAAGGCATCTGTATTGTGCACAACCACAGTTCCTATGAGGATTAGACTGCTATCCTGCTCGTATATTTTCGTTAACAGACTCGATTTCAATTTGCCCTGATTAAATAAAAGATTAACCCTGTTGCCTTGTTTTACTTTTTGTAATACCTCATCTGTGATCCAAAATTTATTAAGTGCCACCTTATCTTTAAACAACGCAAATTGAATATTTTCGTTAATTTCTGCTGTACTTCCACTGTTTTCAACCCTAACAATCGTTACGTTATTATTGTTCTCGATCCTGCTTTCATTTTCCATGAGTTGATCCAAACGGAGATCCTTTACTTCGTCATAAATGGTGTTGATCTTGGTTTTCATTTTGTATAGGTAATAATCTGCTGAGAAATAGTTGTGCAGGAAATAAGACGTACCAAAAACAATCAGCAAAATAATGCTCACCATGATCAATAACTTCGTACTTATTTTATGAATTTTTATCATGGAAGCTGTACCCCATTCCCCTATGCGTGATCACGTGGTCAGCCCCAATTTTATCGCGCAGCCTCTTAATATGCGTATCTACCGTTCTTTCTTCGCCCAGATAATCCATTCCCCAAACCGCAGACAATAAGGCATCTCTGGATAAAATACGTCCTTTATGCTCATACAGGAAGGTTAGCAATTCAAATTCTTTTTTATATAACGCCAGTTCGGCCCCATTCTTGTACACTTTCTTCCGCTCAAAATCGATTTCTAAATCCCTAATCGCAGCCACTTTTTCAGTGCCTAGCATTTTTTTAATTCTAAGCATCAAAATCCTTGGGTCGAATGGTTTTCTTATATATTCATCTGCTCCTATATCCAAGGCACTGAATTCATCATCATGGGAAGACCTTGCGGTCAGCATTACAACTTTAGCCAAACTAACCTTCTTGATTTCATTACAAACCTCAAGCCCGCTTCGCTTAGGCATCATCCAATCCAGCACCACAAGATCAATCCTATTGGAAAAAAAGAGCTCTAGCGCTTCCTCACCATCCGCTGCTGTCCAAACGTTATAGCCTTCTTTTTCAAAATAAGTCTTCAATATAGTGGTCATGTGTTTCTCATCATCCGCAATTAAAATATTCAAAGTAGATTCTCCTTCCTATAGTTATCAGAAGAAAAAGGCGAAATCCTTTACAGGTTTCACCTTTTCATATATTTTCATGCTACGTTATTGCAACTTCTCTAGCCCCTTCGTCAGTACGTTCCATATCGGGTTATCGACTGTCTTTCGATCAGGCTGTTCACCCTTCTCTATCGCTTCCCAATACTCCCAGGTTGGTGGCTCAGTGCCAAGTTCATAATCCATGCCATCCCAAGTATCCTCCCGGAATGCATAAAACGCCCAGTGCCAGCCGTAATCATCAAAAATCGAGATTAAATCAGCCAAGTATTGATCTGCACCTTTTACAAGCCGGTTCGTGCCAAATTCTTCAGCGACAATACGATTAGCAGGGATGTTATTTTTTTCTGCCCACTGTGCGATAGGTTCTAGAAAATCCTTTAAGGCTTTCTTATTGAATGCTTTTTCCGTCTTCTCCTCACCTACTTTAACTGTTCCAGGATATTCATAGGTTAAGCCTTTTTTCTTATTTTGGCTGGTGAGTTCGTAGGGTTCGTACATATGAAAAGCATATAATACATTCGCATCATTGATGGGTTTCAAATATTTAAAGGCCCATGGTGTAGCATACAGACCAGAATTGACGATAATAGGGGTTTCCGTATCTACGGTTCGAATCGCTGTCACAATAGTCTCATATAAAAGATTCAAATCCGCCGGAGTATTCTCCACTGAGCTATACCATTCGTTGTAATCCTCTGTCCAGAAATCATTAAATCCAGTAGCTTGTTCAGGATGTGGCTCATTAATAAGATTATAGCCGACCACCGCAGGATGATCCTTTAATCTTTCCGCAAGATCCTTCCAAAACGTTGCCGCTTGTTCATGATAACTGAAATCCTTCCAGATTCGATCATCATTTGTATAATCATTAAACTGCCGCCACCGATCTCCGGGCAGACTAAGGACTGTCAGCACTACTTTTGAACCCCGCGCCTCGGCTGCATCCAAGTCTGCTTTTAACGCTGTAAAATCATCCTCAACAAGCCCCTCGTATTTATCTGCATTCCCTATTAAAAAGTCTTTATCTGGAGTAGCATCCGGTTGATCGTTAAACAGGAAATCACTATCTTTTGCCCATTTATCTGGCGCAAGTCGAATGAACTCTATATTATTTTCTTTCGCTGCATCATAATTTTCGGGTATAGATTTGGAATTCATGAAATTTGTTCCTTTACGCTGTTGATCCCAGAAAGCGATCTTCTCATTGACCTCTTTCTTTACCTCCTTCTCCGGTTCAAGATTTGCTTGTGGTATTGCTGCACTGCATCCTACGACTGCCAACAAAATCAATACGATAAATCCTTTAAACTTCTTCATTCTCTCACCTCGTAACCTATCGTAGCCAATCTCTGTTACAAGAGTGTCACAAGACATACCTAAAAAGACTGCCCTAAGGATGTCGGCAGACATTCTAGGACAGCCCGATCATATTCATAGAATATAAAATAAATGCTTACTGATTAATACTTCGACGGGAATGTGACTCCGCATAGGCATCATGACGAAAGTTCAGAATAGGATCTTCAGAGCATTCAATGCCGGCAGGTACAACTGTCGGATCAAAGACGTACTCTTGAGCCTTCTCGTCTGCCACGCCGGTGATCGACAAATGGCCGACAACAATCCGTTCCCGGTCTTCAGGCCAAGCAGACGCCGGGTCATCCGTAGGATCTCCCTCCTGCCCGAGGATTACTGTCAATTGAAACGCCACAGGACCTTTGGACAGTCTCTCGATTAGTTCATCCTCCAAATAATCGGGAGATCGATTCTCCACCTCTTCCTGGGCCAGAAAGTGCAGACCCGCTTCCGGTTCCCACTCATATTTAATAGCCCGCCGCTCGCCAGCAGCATTGGTGAAGTAATAGGCATGAATGGAATGATAAAGGTTGGTTGCAAAACTGAGTGGCGGTTGCAGCATTTTCACGGCTTGAAGCCCAGCCCGGCTTTCCGAATACTTCTCCATAACGGCTTTGAATTTGTCTGCAATGGTCGCTCCCTCAAACGAATTTTCTTTAATTGTACGTAAGATATTAATAAAGGATTGCGGTGTTTTGGCAAAAAAGATCGGCAATGTAATTGTCACCAAACTTGTCACGCCCCCATCAGGCAATACAAACTGAACCGCCATTCCTTTTGCAGGCGAAAAAACATCAGGGATGGACGGATTAGTCGAGCTATTGGAGAAGCGTACGAGAGCTTGCATCTCTTGATTTTGCAAATGTGCAGCTGTTGTTAAAGGACCCGCTTGGCCGTTAGGGGTGAACACCGCCTGGTAGACAACACCTTTGGCGTGCGCGCGTCGATAACCCGGATATTTGCCTGCTACCTCCTCAATGGAGTTTACCGCTTCTTCTGCGAGTTCAGACGACACTGATTTATTATTGTTCATTTTCGTTCACCTCTTTGTAATTTATCAGGAAGGAAAAGGGGACAAGGCCCCCTTTTCTAGTTTTTTAGCTTTGTGATGCGTCGAGCAGGTCATTCCAGGCCTTCGTAATTCGCTGTCCGCGCCAAATATCTCTGACCGTGGCATCGGGATAAGCACTGTACCAGCCAGATGCAGTGATCTGATGGTTAGCGATGAAATCTTTCGCTTCCGAAGATTCAATTCCCGGAAAATCCTTCACTTCATTAAACATGTTATTCAACAACTCTGGAATTTCAGTTCCAAAATCATCGATATAGCTATCCCAGTCGCCATCATAAGCCGTCGCGAACAACAGCCGGGTGTCGTTATCAAAGATTACGAAGCGCATGTCGTGAACGGTCGCGATCTTCGCCATCGTTTCGGCTTGTCTTGATGCGCTTTTTTTCAGCTTCTCACGGAGACGATCCGCCCCACCTTCTTTAAGCGGCGCAATGATGGTAAGCTCAGATATTTCACCTTCCCGCAGGCCGGCACGTCCAGCGCTTGTAATCGGATTAGTCTGATCTTGTCCTTCTAACATGTTAATTCCTCCTTAGATATATGTTGATCCAACTCTGCCATCCACCGTAATGCAGTCATGCTGGGAACAAAGAAATACTCCCCGCCTTTGGTGATTGAAAAACTTGGAATTTCTTTCATCCGGTGGCGAATAGGTTTGTCCGGAATGGTAAACATCCCTTCCCCCTCATTCTTACCGGTAATAGGGTCTTTCTCGGTTGACATGCCCGCGAAATTGCCTCCATTTAACCAATCGCTCTTGATAAACTCGAATTGGCGGGACAACGAGCTGCATATACCTGCAAAAATAAGGCCTCTATCCTGACCATCATCCTCCATTACACCTTTTGGCAGTATAGGGCCATACATCGTTGACCGCCGGAGCAACCGGTGAATGTTCACATTAACAACCGAATCCTGCAAGCTGTCTCGGGGAAATGCACGACGGATATGCGAGCTTACCGGACATTTCAACCCTTTATGATCATCCCCATACGTAAATGCGTTCCGTCGGCTGACATCTTCGCCCAGTGCCGGATCATCTGCTTCAGGAGCCAGACTTAAAGGGGCTCCGCTCGGCCATCTTCCTACCATTTTAGCGGCCAAAAGTTCTTCCTCTTCCCGATTATCCGCATGCTCCCGCAAATAACGACGGAAAGTCGCGACCCTCATATGCAATTTACGGAAACTGAGGTAACTTCCATTGTGGCCAAGTTCTGCCGGCTGTGGTCCCTGTGTTATAGTGCCGGATTCATTTAAATGCCCGAACAGGAATTCACCAGCTTTAATCTCCGCTTCCTGCCCCACCGCATTGGGTATATGGTTTCCTTCGATTCTCGGATTGCTGATTCCATCCATGAAGCCCAGATGAGTACGTCCGTCAGGATTCATTCCGACATCCAGCTGGTAAACGACGGATACACCATTCAGTTCGCAGTGGATTCGATGGGCCGCTTCTTCTGCTTGAAGCAGCGCTTCTTTGGTGGGCGCGAACAGAGCAAGCGCCACATCGACTTTGTCAGTACCCAGCGGGTCTTCCCAGTGCTCCGGGCTGCTTTCGTTTACATCCCCTAGCTTAGCTGCCCGGGCAGCCATGCCCTCCCGGAACTCCAGGTCGAAGCTGTTGAGTGACTCCTTGGGAATCCCCAGCTTCTGGAGTCCTTGATAGGTAAAACCAACGTTGACCCAAGCACCTTCGTGAGGATTATTCCACTGTCCGGCTGACGTCACTTCGTCGAGAAGCCGCTTCAGCATCACTTTCCCGTCCTGTTGATGATCGATAGACAGCAATACATAGGTTCCTACGTAGGGGGTAGGCCGTTCTTGTAAGACGATTCCTTGAATGTCATCATAATTCAGTTCTTCCGTTTCTGTACCTATGACGCTCACTCCTCCCTCGTCTTAAAGTTGTTTTCATAATATTAAAAACGGGTATTCTCTCATCCGTCTCTCGATCTAATTAAACTTAGCCCTAAATGGTTAATCAGGTTAACAGTCCTCCCCAACTAGACAATAACGGTACATTGTCTAAAAAATAGACACATCGTTAGATTTGTCTAAAATCGAGACAAAAAAAGAGATATTCCAAAACCGGACCGGCTTTAGAACATCTCTTATCTTCGACTAACCTCACAAATCATATTCATAGTTATCAAACTTGCCATCTGATGCGAAGACAAATTCGCAGCTGTTCTCACCCCATCTAGCTATAACACTAAAGACGCGACCCGAAGTGGGAATATCACTGGTGTATGCTGGAGGGTTCACAAATTCATATTTCCCTTCGACGAGTGTTACAGGAACTTCTACAATTGGAAGCTGCGATTCATCAAAACTCTCAGTTAGATAGGCCATCTTTACTGTGACTTCACTCGGTGCGTAATCTCCAAAGTCGACCTGCAGTTTCTCCCCTGGTTTCAAACGATGCAGCCCCGTTAGAAGCGCAGGTTCACTATGCCAAGCCGTATAGTAAAAGGAAGCCCGATCATAGTCCGCTCCATTCCAGCTCGTCTTTAGAATGACATAATTCTCTATAGCATCTGTACTATTCTCATGTGTAATGATAAGGGGCGATGGCTCAGCAGGGCTTTTGAAAGAGCTCTCGGATTTACTCATTATTCCTCCGCGTTCCCCAAGCACCACCGCACCAATGATAACTACTGCCAACAGCATCAATGAAATCAATAATA
This sequence comes from Paenibacillus sp. FSL H7-0943, assembly GCF_037963265.1. Classification (NCBI taxonomy): domain Bacteria; kingdom Bacillati; phylum Bacillota; class Bacilli; order Caryophanales; family Paenibacillaceae; genus Paenibacillus; species Paenibacillus sp. FSL H7-0943. The sequence goes on along the minus strand of NZ_CP150148.1, from coordinate 940,075 downwards.
TCCTTTTAGACTTATTCCTATGTTTGATAATAGCTCCCGCCTTTCCTTAAACTTCTAAGCCTTCTTCCATTTAACACTTGATCATCAAGCCATGCAAGTAGGTAGCTGATGAATTATATAGCAAATCCAAGAGTTAACTCTCCTTCTATCATATTCTATTTCTAGGAGGTGAATATAATCATTTTCACCACGACATTTGGGGTTGCGATCAGCAGAGAAAATGAAGCTTTCGGTTTTACAGCAGTAGATATTCCAGCACCAGCGGCTGTCGCAACAGGTCAAATTCAGTACACAGCAGAGATCTTCACAAATACAGCTGCAACAGATCCCTTTAATAATGTCCAAGCCAGAAACTTTAGTGGCGTTGCAGCTGCGGGTAACTCCTAACATGAACATGTAGTGGGTGAGGGAGCGAATTGCCCCTTTAAAAACAGAAGCTCAACCAAAGGTACTGGTTGAGCTTCTGTTTATTCCCCAAATAATAGATTCAGAATCCGTTCATCCGCCTTTCGGTTCTTCCCTTTATAAGGATAACAATGAATATGAATCGCTGGATTAAAGTTAATCTCAATAACGCTATAGTTCGTATCATTGGCTTCTTCCTTGATGTCATCAATCATCATATCCACTCCACAAAAAGTAGCGCCCGCAGCTTTAGCCGCTTGAATCGCCAGAGCCTTATAACTTTCTGGGATCTCATCCGTAAAATCCAGGCTGTCACCACCCGTGCTAATATTAGAGTTCTCCCGAAGATAGATGACTTCGTTTAATGGAGGAATATCACTCCAAGCCTGAGCGTGGTTGTTCAAGAACATCGCTTCTGCTTCACCGATCTGAATTTTCTCAAGTGGAGTCTTGTACCCACGACCTCTTAACGGATCCTTATTCTTCTCGTGCACCAGTTGTTCAATCGTATGTACACCATCTCCAATCACATTTGCAGGAACCCGGTGCAATACTCCGACTACTTCATCACCCATGACAAGAAAACGATATTCTTTACCCGTCATGAATTCCTCTAGTAGCACTGTTCGATCAAACTCGAAGGCGATTTCGAAGGCTTTTTGATAATCTTCTTTAGAGAAGTCGTCTGTAAAAATAGTAATGCCGAGTCCAAAATTGGTTGATTTGGGCTTAATCACAATAGCCTTGTTACGGTAAGTGCCATGCGCATTCATTGCCTCTTCCAGATTTCGAAAAGCTTCTCCTGCGGGAACACGAATGCCTTGCTGTTTAAGAACTTCTTTCGTAACGATCTTATTCTCCATGATTAATACCGTACTATAAGAATCAAGGGAGGTCTTCGTAGCTTGCTTAATATATTCTTTATGATCACCTTGCGTAAGAACTACAAAGTTCTCTTCCCGATCGATCAATTGAAACTTAATGCCACGTTTAACCGCTGCCTTCAAAAGAAGCTGTGTAGATAGCTCCAGATCCTCATATCCCACAAAACGGTATCCATTCGCAAGACTTTCCTTAGCATATTGTTTAGCTTTATTCAGATGGTATTGTACAAAAGAGGATTGTTGAACTTCCGACTTCACAATAGCTGCAAAACTCCGGTCTGGCTCTACAATTTTATTCTTAGCTCCATGCAATACGTTCAAAAACACTACATTCTCCGGGTTCAACAGTTGGATCATATCCTGCATCTCATGAATACAACTTAATGCCTGCTGCTCCATCGTTGTACATGAATCCCCGTAATCATGCAAACATCCCTTAATTCCTTCCATGATTAGTTGATCATGATTAAGATTCGCCATCTTCTGATCCTCTACTCCGAACGGTTCGTCCTCCTTCAGCAGCATATACAGGATAAAAAGATGAATGAAAATCATCGTTTCTTTGCCGATTCCTATTTTGTAGAGTGGATTCAAATCAATAAACCGAAGCTCCAAATAAGCTATCCCATCTTGCATCAGTTCCTCTAAAGGGTGTTTGCCTCTTGCTGTCTTCACTCTAACCGGACTATAAAACTCTTTTACACTTAATAATTCTTCCGATTCGATCAAAGCTTGTAAATCATGAACATAATCCTTTAACGAAGCAAAAGATACATAAAGAGGTTTTTCATTTCGATACCCACATTCACTATTCCGCAGTGAATTCATATTCTGATAATAAAAGCTTTTGTCGTCATCTGTTTCCCCGCGAGCTACACATTGTTCCATATAAGTCTTATCAAAAACAGGGCTGGCGCCTGTTAAATAGATAAGAAGCCAACGGTACCGCAATAGGTTACGGGCTATTTTTAAGTAGGTAGCGTCTTTGAATTCTTTAAAGCTCACCTGTGGATCTGCTATGTCATGAAGCTGTCTCAGAAATTGTTCATCAAAAGAGAAATTGTAATGGATTCCGCTCAGCAATTGTCTTTTGCGACCGTATTTGTCTGCTAGCTGATGTCTGTATTCATCCTCAATCGGATTACCCATCTTGGCAATGGGGATGTCCTGATCATTCGGTAGCCTCGGAGGATTACTACTTGGCCACAGATATTCTTCCTTGAGCTCAAGCGACACAATATCCTGCAGCGCCTCCAGAAAGTTATAAGTCTCATCAATAGAATCAAAAGAGGGGGTGACCATTTCAATTTGACTCTCTGAGAAGTCGGTTTGAATATACGGGTTCTCCATTTTGTTGCCAAAAGCTTTAGGATGTGGTGTCAGCGCCAGTCTTCCCTCTGGATCCACTCTGACATTTTCTTTTTCCAGTCCAAATTCGCCGTGAAAAAGCTCCTTATTCAAATGGTTATCCCTTAGAAGCTGTATGAGTTTACGATTTAATAAAGCCATTTCAACGATCATCCTTTGCTTAGTAGTTTATCTGCTGTTTGTTCATTTTGAATAAAGATCTTCTAAACCAGAACACAAGAATAACCCCTTTAAAAACACTGCTTAGAGCAATCGACATCCACACCCCATTCAGGCCAAAAGGTTCGGATAAAATCAAGGCTAGTGGAATTCGCAGTGCAGTAAATATAATACTGAAGATTGGCGGGATATGAGTTTGGCCAATGCCGTTAAAAGCACCTACTGTCATCAATTCCATACACATAAATAATTGTGAGAAGCCAATGATGCGCATATAATCAGTGCCTAATTCCAGGCTTGTCTGATCTGATAAAAACAAGGAAAATAGCTGCTGCGGGAACGCAATAAATATAAGCGATATGATCACGCCAAAGATGGAGGTTAAGATCAAAGCCTTACGATATCCCTGCCCTATACGGTCCAATCGGCGTGCTCCATAATTTTGACCAAAAAAGGCAGCAATAGCTCCCTGTAGTCCTCCAATAGTCATATAAGAAATAGATTCAATTTGAATCCCTACTTTTTGCACCGCAATCGCATCCGCCCCAAAACGTACAATGATCTTAGCAATGACGATCGATATGAGCGTAAAGGTGACCCGTTGGATTGTGATCGGAAGTCCCATACGAATTACTTCTTTCATTTGACGACTGTCCCATGCTGATGTGTTCGAAATGATTTCTGACTTTCTTGTCTTTATGATAAAAAGAGCCGTAACTAAGATGTTCGCTGTCAATGTTGCCGTGGCTGCCCCCGCTACTCCCCAACCTTCAAAACTGCCCCAGCCAAAAATTAAAAATGGATCAAGGACGATATTAACCATAAGACCAACGGAGTAGATCTGAAACGGTTGTTTACTATTTCCCATCGAGTTTAAGAGTGTGGCAAACAAAGTATTTACGATGGAAAATACCGTCCCGAAGATCGAAATCACTAAAAATTGTCGTGCCATCCGTTCAACTTCATCACTTCCAAGATCAAAAAAACCAATCAACTGATTGTTGGTCAACAGAACTAAGCTCATATAGAGAAGTCCTGATAAAATAGACATCATAAACCCGTTCTTAATATATGATTTAGCCTTCTCTATCTGGCCAGATCCCATACAAAACGCAACCTTAATCCCTGTACCGATCGTAATCATAGTCGACAATGCAATCGCTAGATTAATGAAAAAACTCGCCGTGCCAATCGCGGCAACAGGACCACTTCCCAATCTTCCAACCCAAATCATATCGACGAGGCCATAGGTTGTGGAGATGAAATTCGTCGCAATAATGGGAAGCGTTAATTTCATTAAGGTAGGCATAATAGGACCCTGAGTCAAATCATTCATGCCCTGCAATTCCTTCAAATCTAAAAACACCTTCTTCATCTGATTTTCAGATTTATTATATAACCTAACACTTATATAATCAATTGATTATATTTGAGCAATCTACTCAGAACTCCTAAAAATTATATAAATTGTGTAGACATCAAAAGACAGTTCCTAATGCACAAAATGTGCCCAACGGAACTGTCTTTTTTTCGTAATTAAAATTTCTTTTGTTTTTCAGTCGAAAAGCTATTGAAAATGAAATATTGTTCGTTTACAATAAAACCAATAAAAAGTTCTATAATTATAGAACTAATTAATGTTTCAGTAACTTAATCAAAGGATGGAGAAGCTCATGGAATATAAAGTAGAAGTCGATTTTGCCCCCATGTATGAATGTGTGAACAGTATGACTGCTTTTCTAAGCAAGCAGAACCATACTGCTATGGATTCCGGTAAGCTCTGGGTACGTGAAGTCCAAGCAAGATTTGCCCCGATGTTGCTTCGTAAAATGCAAGAGGTCGTTAAGAAACTTGATGATTTCAGTTTGGCTCCCTACATTTGGTGCTGTCCAGTAGAACGTTCGGTTAGCAGCTTTCTGGATTGGTTTGATGGGTTAACTTCGGGTGAACTGTATGAAATATCTGGACGTTTCGGCCAATCGGTCCCCTCTAATCTTTCCGAGCTAAGGGACACTGCCTCTGACATCCTGCGCGAATGGAACGCGGGTTACTTCAATGGAATCGACCCTAATATCCTCAAGGGGCTTGAACAGGAAGCCGAGTCAAGACGAACGACACTGAATGGGAACAATGATATGGAAGTCTTTGAAGCAGCAACCGACGGAATGCGCCTCTATCCAACCGAACGTCTGAAGCAGGTCATTATCATTCCGCAATATCATGCCCGCCCACTGGTCACCACCTCTATGTTTGATGAATTCGTGTTCACTAGCTACTCTTGTGATGTTCTCCCTCCGGAAGCTGGCCGGCCTGCTCCAGCACTACTTCGCCTTACCCGGGCACTCTCGGATGAGACGCGGCTGTATATCCTTCGTTTGCTTACAGGCAAGCAGTTGAATTTCACGGAAATCGTGCGGGAAGTCGGACTTTCTAAAAGTACAATCCACTACCATCTGATCGCGCTGCGCGCAGCAGGGCTGGTCATTGTCCATACCAACGTTAAAAGCACATCGTATAGCCTGCGATTGGAAGCCTTAAATGGGCTACCGCAACAGATTGGGTCATATCTAGAGAGTCAAGCATAAACGCCTTAAGCGTCCTTATAAGGACGGTAAGTGTATATGCGAGAAATATAAGAAAGGAGCGAACAGGCTATGATAAAACGCAGCTATTATGGTTTACTCTCAACCATAACTTTAAGTGCTTTTGGGGATGCTTTTGGCTTGTTGGCTATGGAATGGCTCGTCTATGAGCTGACGGGTTCCAAACTAGCGATGGGAGCACTCGCACTCAGCTCCGGCATACCTGAGCTGCTGCTGCGCTTGCTGGGCTCGCCGCTGTCCGACCGACTCCACCGGGTACGCTTTATGGCCTGCTTGGCAGCCATTCGCCTGCTGGCTATAGCATTGCCACTTGGCATGGGTCTGGCTGGCCAACTGCAGCTGTGGCATCTGTTTGTCGCCGCTGGTCTCAGCGGGGCCTGCGCCGCCCTGTTCATGCCAACAGCCATGGCTGTTATTCCCGGCGTTGCCGATAGCCGGAAGCTGGTGCGGGCTTTTGCTATCATCGATGGCAGTAAAAGTGCAGCAGTCTTGCTGGGCCCCGCCCTGGCTGGGGCGTTGACCGCTGCCAGTGGAGCGCTGCCAGCCCTTAGCATCAACATGTTATGTTACGTTGCGGCCATCACTACCTTGCTGTGCCTGCAGAAGCTACCCAAGCCCTCCCCAGCTCCAGGCCGTTTCTCCATTGCCATCTACGTTCGCGAAATAGCTGAGGGTTTTACCTTCTATAAACAATTCCCCGCCATGCTTACGATAATGATGATGGCCTCTATTAGTAATCTAAGCTCCATTGCCGTCTGGACCATGATGGTTCCTTTTGTACGCGAAGTGCTCCACCGTGATGCGGCGACGATGGGCACACTTAGTACAGTTTTCGCACTTGGAACCTTAGTCGGGCTAAGCGTCATTTCCATGATAGGGGAAATTAAAAAGAGGCGGTTTGTCATGCTCGGCAGTCTGGGGACCATCGGTTTAGTTACAACATTATGGGGGTTATTTCCTAGTTTTTCTTTTGCTCTCGCCGCCGTATTCGCCACCGGAACGATAGGCCCCTTCTTCGGCTCCTTAAGCTCTTCACTCCATGGACGTCTGGTTCCGAGCAATCTGCAAGGAAGAGTCAACTCCATCCGTTTTTTAATCGGTGGCGGTTTACAGCCTTTTGGTGCTTTTGCCGGCGCCGCGATTGCTGAACTCTATGGTGTGCCTGCACTTTTTGTCATCGCCGGCTTGCTTCCAATGCTCTGCGCCAGCGCAGCCTTGCTGCTCCCCGGACTCAAAACACTGGACGGTGACCTCTCCACACTTGAAGCCACTCATCGGCGCCCCGTGGTGCAAAGTTCATCGCAAAGTGTTGTAACTGAGCGATAGATGGTAATAGGCTTAAAAAATTTATTTTAATTATTTATGATGAAATGAATAAAAAAAAGAGATGCTTATAAGCATCTCTTTTTTTGACTATACAGTTAACCTTTGTCTCGGATAACTCGCCGTCACGCACGATTATTTTATGTATAAATAATAACATATATTCTAAAATTAATAAAGAAAAAATCATTTAATACCTAGTTTAAACCAATCTGAATGCTTTCCCCGCCCCATTCTTTCGAACATCTTTACCATTAAGCTTTTTTCACGTTTTGAATTACAACGTCTAAAATAAAAATCTTTAAATAGCTTTTCTATATCTTTTAGACTTTCAAACTGGGAAAGTACTAATAAAGTGTCATATAGTCTTATTTCATAATAAGTTGAAATTCCTGCAGTATTAATTTTGGTTCTTAAACCTAAATCATTTATCAACCCTGAATCAATCCTTAAACGATTCGATGTCCGAAATCTATTAACTAATTGAAAATGTGCACAAGTATTTCTTAATTCAATAAAAATTCGTACTGAGTTGATAAACTTTTGTTTATCAATGTACTTCATCCCCATATCTTCAATGACCTTTTCAAAAACATCTCTTTCAAATCCTAATAATAAACTAAAGAGAGAACCAAACTCAAGGACTTTAATAGTCACCCAGAACGGCGGGTGATCATAAGTAGATATATAAGGATATTTAGCTCTGCAATGCTCAATGAAATTACTATACGTAGCCCCATTGAAATAAATATTTGTCTGAAATATTTTATGTCCTGAAATATTCTTAGCTAAATCTTTAGGTAAACTCAAATGATTTGAACGTGGATTCGTATACTTATTAATATCAATGTAACATGCAGAATCAGAAGCATTTAAATAATGTTTTTCACAAAACCGATATGCCATAGAAGATTTCAAACGGATTTCAAATTTATCTATAATTTTCAAAATCTCTAAATTCAATTTTTTATCAAAATCATACAACAATAAAAAGTCTTCAAAAAAAAGACCATTGTATTCTTTATTAGTAGCTTTTGAATCAGTTAATAACAATGTTTCAAATCCATTTATCAAGTCAAAATAATTCTTTTCTAATAAATGTCGTTTAGCTTTTTCTTCATCTCTAATAATTAGTTTTCTTTCTTTTAATAAATCAATTTGTTGGTCTAAAGACTTGAATGTTTTGGTAACATGTGTGCTCAAATAAATCTCCCCATTATTTTTAATCTATTTATTTAAAGGTTCTATAATTTTCTAAATGAGCGAGCTACCTAGTTTACTTCCATTTTTCATAAGAAAATGTTAAAAACCACTCTGAATTATACATTAAATAAAAAAATAGGGATATGAACTTCTAGGACGTTTGGCATAATGAATGAGATACTCCACAGAATCGACAAAAACAGGCGATACCGGATACCGGAACATCGCCTGTTTTTATAAGTTTTCACCTAGGAACATCGCAACTAGGTATATTCTCTTTTGAATGGTTTGTCACAGTGGCTTGATTCGTAGCCACTAGTTCCCCTCCTCCTTCCGCTAAAAACTGAAGCGGGAGGCGCTGAGCCTTTAGTTTGTGTTTGTGTTTGTGTTTGTGTTTGTGTGTTTGTGTTTGTGTTTTGGAATTCGCGCTGATAGCAGCGGAGAGAACGGACTGATTGTGGAAAAGCGGAGCGTCCGCCAGCGTAAAAAGCGCACAGCGTCCAAAAGCTAACACCAAGAACCTAAGGCTCAATCAACCCATATTTCGTTTTTATCCGATCCAACTTCTCAATCATAGGATTAGCAATAAAAAACAAAAACACCACCGTCGAGATCGCATGCACCATATCAAACCAAAAACCTGAAATATAAGTGGTCATTAAAGCCGGCCATGAGAACTCTGAAGTGAACATCATCAGCGAGCCTATATTGATAATGCCTCCGTATACGAAAAACGTCGCTAAGCCTCCGAATATACACAGCGACAGCTTATTCTTTTTAAGCAGACCCTTCTTGAAGAAAATGCCCGCCAGGAAGCCAATGATGCCAAAACAAAACATTTGCCAAGGCGTCCAAGGCCCCTGCCCAAAGAAGAAATTCGAGACAAAGCCTGCAACAGCGCCAACCAGAAACCCTGCCTCCGCACCCAAGCTTACCCCTGCGATGATGACAATAGCAACCACTGGCTTAAACTGCGGCAACATAAAAAAGGCTGCGCGTCCCGCCACGGCAATGGCTGCTAACACCGCTATAACGATCAGCTCCCTCGCCTGCGGCTTCCGGTTCTCGAATACCATCGCAAAAGGAATCATCGTATAGATAACAATTAATAGACTGATAAAATAATACTTCCGATCATTTAGCACAAAGATGCCTAATAAAATCGTAGCTGGAATGACTATGAGGATTAGTAGTGCCGCTAATAAAGTTCGACGACTCAAACGACGATCCGTTATCTGCTTCTTTGACATAAATCAATCACACCCTCTATCGTTACTCCCTCATTCCATACATGACGCGCCATACGGTTGGCGGCCGTTGTATAGAAGCTGTTTCCCGCAAAAAACTTCTGTGCTTCATTCGTAGTGATGATACTTCCATCAAAAAACATGGCGCAGACCTCAGCGTATTTGGCACAAAATTCAACATCATGCGAGACCATTACAATAGTAACGCCTTCGGCATTGAGCTTTTGCAGGAATACGGCTAGCTTCTCTTTGAAGGGTCCATCCAGTCCTTTGGTCGGTTCATCCAACAGCAGAATCTTTGGTTCTAACAAAAGCACCTTCGCCAACGCTGCACGCTGTTGTTCTCCCCCGCTGAGATCATACGGATGCATGGAGAGGAGATGTTCCAGTTCTGCGAACTTTACCACAGCTTCAACTCTGGCGGTTTTTTCTTCCTTCGTCAAAGAGAGCTGGGATAACATTTCATATAAATCTAGCTCGACTGTTTTTTTCACAAATAAGGTTTGCGGATTTTGCGGGAGGATGCCCAGATTGTTAGTAAACAACGCTTTGGCATTCGTCTTCGCAGGGTTGTTCCCACCGATTAGAACTTTCCCTCTGTATGGCTGAAGGATCCCGCTCATCAGCGACAGCGTCGATGTCTTCCCTGTTCCATTCCCGCCAACAATACAATAAAATTGCCCTTGCTTCACTTCAAACGACAAATCTTTAATGATATCCGGTCCATTTTTATCATATTTAAACCATACGTCCTTAAACTTTATGACTACAGGGCCGGCCTCTTTCGTGCTAGGCTGAGTTTCTGCCATCGTTGCAGGAGTCTTACCCTTTAGAAAAGCATCCAACCATTGGCGCCCTTCCTTCACAGTCACAGGCCACGCTAAGTCATGATCTACTCCTGCAACAATCTGCATCGGTGAGGGCATGGACAGAAACATCGGATGGTTCAGCTTACTTAAAGCCTCGCCCACCTTTTGCGGGGTATCATCGGCGATCACAACTCCCTCATTCAGCACAATCAACCGATCTGTAAGCGGAAGAACATCCTCTAGACGATGCTCGGTCATGATCACGGTTGTTCCCAGCTCACGATTTATTTTTTTGACCGTCTCCAGAAAATCGGAAGCCGCAATAGGATCTAGCTGGGAGGTAGGCTCATCAAGGATTAGAACCGAGGGATGCATAGCCATTATGGAGGCTAAGTTAAGCAGCTGCTTCTGGCCGCCTGATAACTCAGTCACACTTTTATGAAACCAGGTCTGGATCCCAAAAAAACTGGCCATTTCCGCCACACGCAGACGAATAGTAGAATGATCATACCCCAAACTCTCCAGCCCAAAGGCAAGCTCATGCCATACTTTATCTGTCACTATTTGATTGTCCGGACTTTGGAGTACATAACCAATTTCCGCTGCCTGCGTTCTTTGATCGATCTCCTCTACAGGTTGACCCTTATAATAAATTGCCCCTTGGCGATTGCCATGTGGGGTTAGAATTGTTTTCAGTTGTCTAAGCAGAGTGCTTTTGCCACAGCCTGACTTTCCACAAATAGTAATGAAGTCTCCACTTTCAATCGTAAGATTAATATTCGAAAGAGCCGCTTGCTCTTGTTCAGGAAAAGTAAAGCTTAGTTCTTCGATTCGATAGATTTCCATTTCATTGCCTCCACCATATTGATGAGCACTGGGATCATACATAACGCAAAATAAGCGATATATATAAGAATACTAAAAGGCGTAATTGCGCTCGCTTTAATCGACGGATAGAATCTCATGGTGTTCTCACCCATCACTGCCCCTACGGCTACCAGCGCAATTAAGCCTGTCATGATCAAGAGGGCTACTTTGTCTCGGGCATCTAACCGAAAGATAGAAAAGCTTGTACGGCCCGGCAATCCATACCCTCTCGATCTCATGGAATCCGCTGTCTCAATCGCATTTTCCAAAGCCCAGGTGGTCATAATGGAGAGGATCGTAATGCCATTCCGCGCACGCGCGAGGAGATTTCCCTGTGAGACATCCCGGCCTATACATTTTTGAGCATTAGAAATCACCTTGATTTGCGCTAAATATCTAGGAACAAAACGAAGCACCATCGAAAAAATCAACGACAGTGCCGGCAGTATTTTTCCGAATATATAAATAAACTTATCCGAGGTCATCACGACGTTATAACAGGAGAACCAAATAATTACCGTCACAAACATACACGCCGCTGCCACGCCATAAAGAATCGATTCCTTCGTAATAGGGTTCCCGTTGTTTAAATAGAACAAGATCGTTACCCCTTGATGATTAAAAACAGGATTCATCACTGCCATAAACAGCAGAAAAGGAATCATGTAAAGCAGATTAAATCGGATGCCCTTTTTTCCTTTTAACATAATTGAGTAGGCTACAGCACTAATAAGGGCAATCACTTGAAATATAGGATGCATGAACACCATGCTAAACAGCAATACAACAACAAAATATAGAAAATTCACAAACGGATGAAAGGTAGAAAAGCTATCCTTCATTATTTCTGAGCTCCTCCTGTGGCTACATAACCACCCACATCTCGACCTAGATCACAAGTGTATACCCAATCAATGACATCGCCATCTTTGAGAACATAGCGGCTACTGCCGTAGTTAGGGAACCAGCCATTTACTTTGTACATCCATCCACTGAGCTCTCCAGCGTCGAATTCATACAGATTATTTATGCCTTCAATATAATTACTGTTATAGATCGGCGTCATGCTAAATTCCATATGGATTTTATTCTTTTTCATTTCTCTTAGTAAAACATCAAACACAGACTCACCTTCATAAAAAGTTACCTTCTGCGCTTTATAAATGATACCATCTGCCGGCAATACTTCAAGCTTATCCTGATTAAAAATATCCATGTTATCTAAAATTGTTGCCGCTGAGACGGACAAGGTAGCCGTTAATTGCTTCTTCTTATCTACCGTTGCATCTTGCCATTCCACTGGTTTAGGTTTCCCGCTTGGCACTGGATCGGTAAGAAATTTATCCTTTTTCGGTTCCTGCTTGGTTTCTGTTGTCGCTACTTTTGAATCAGGTTTTGTTACGGGTTTTGCCGTCGCTTTCGTTTCCGGCACGGACGTTTTAGCCGCTTTCGGCGTTGCGGTCGGTTGCTTCGTTGCAGCAGGTTTTGTTGTTGCGACCGGTGTTACAACTTCTGTTGGTGCTGCAGTTCCTGTTGGTGTTACAGCTTCCGTTGGTGTTGCCGATTCATTTGGTTTTAGGGTTTCAATGAGCTTAGCTGTTTCACTTGGCGTAGCTGACGGTGTTATCTCTGTTGTCTCGGTAGCGATTGCCTCAGTGGGTTCAACATCATCATTTGTTGCGGAAGCAGTGTTCTCTGGCTCTATAACCTGTGTCTCAACGCTACTATTTGCGACCTTGTTTGGGCTCTTCTGGTAATCCCCGCCCCAAAAGAAGGCGATAGCCAATACACCTATGATTAGTATCGCGGTTAACCATTTCTTCTTGTTCATTTCTCTAGTCCCACCTTAAATAATAAGCAAGGGTATACACGCTACCCTTGCTTATCTCTCTAAATAAAATTCTATTTGACGTCAGTCATATCATAAAGACGTGTCTGGCCATTAACGAGCCGATCATAGGAAACCAGTGCATACATCGCCTGATCCGTAGCCATAAGATCTACTTCTCCTGGTTGCGCGCCTCCATTGCCTACTCCACCCTGCTTCACGTGATAAAAGCCACCTTCAGGTGCAGCAAAACTAAGCAATGCGTCTACTGCGGAATGTCCATTTTTAATAAATCTGGAATCCTTATGCGGGTCAATACCAAGGCCAGTTAAAGCTACAATCACCTGAGCGATGCTTTCGGAATTTGTAGATTCCCAGCTTGCAAAACCACCGTCTGCAGTCTGTGTTTTGGATAACCAAGCAATCCCCCGGTCCACAGCAGCTGTTACTTTGGCGTTGGTTTTGTAATAAGGCGTTAAGCCTTGAATGACCATCCCCGTGATATCTGGATCAGCCGCTGTAGCATTACTGCCTAGTGCCCATCCACCGCCGCTGATCTCTCTGCCCAAAATATAATCAATGAGCAGCTCTCTAGTCGTCTGCGTCTTTACACCCTTAACCACTGGAATGTCGTAATGATTACTGTCCAGTGCAATGAGAGCAAACACAGGTCCATTAATACCTTGCTTAATTACAGTATCAAAATCCGCGAGCGGTTCCAGTAGGTTATAACCCGCCACTTTATCAATATTTTTGTTGATTGAAGTTAATGCCAAAATAACTCTATCATATTCCGTATATTTTACGCTATGCAGCTTCCCAGCTTTTTCTTTAAGAGTTGCTTCTACATTCGCGTAGTACTTAGTGTAATAACTATCTGGAACCTTCACGCCTGAACGTGCCAGCCCGAACACTGTCCAGTCCCCGCCAACCGAGGAGATAACCGGGTTTGTTACTGTTTTTTGCAAAAAGGCAGCTGTGTTCTGAATATAAGAACTAACTGCTTTATTCTGAATAGTCGGACTAACCACTTTGTTCCCACTCTTATAATCATGGGTTCTGGTAGCTACAACGGCCGCCATTTCTCTAGTTACAAGCTCTTTAGGTTTAAATTGATTATCATCACCTAACATCAAACCAGTCGCAACAACGGTCTCTACATCTGCTTTGGCCCATGCCGATACGGTGTTGATATCTTTAATCGCTGTTCCTGGCTTCGTCGCCGGGATGGCCAATGCTCTGACGATAATTGCTGCCATCTGCTCACGAGTAATCTTGTCATTTGGCTTAAATTCATTATTAAAGCCTGTGATTAGACCTGCCTTATGCGCAGCATTCACATATGGATAGAACCAATCGCCTAGAGCGACATCCTTATAGGTAATACCTTTATCACTCTTAATATCAAGTTCTAATGCAGAAACCAGAATCTTAGTGAACTCCGCTCTTGTGATATAAGCTTTCGGATTCACCTGACCATTATTACCTTGGATATATCCTTTTACTGTAGCTGTTTCAATCGCTGAATAAGCCCAGGAAGAGATCTTATCAGCATCTGTATACAGTTGTTTAATATCATTTGTCTGGTTAGGATCCTTAGGAGTCACTGTTGGAGATGGACTCACATTTGGATCAACGCCGGCTTCCGGATTAGCTCCCCCACCAGGAGCAGGAGTAGCACCAGGCTTAGGCGTTGGGGTTGGAGTAGGGCTTGTAGTTGGTATCGGTGCATTTAGATCCACACCCAAATTCGTAGTATAACGCCACTGAATTCTGTCCCCGGAACTTAGGTCATATGAAGATGCTCCATAATTAGGATATTTCCCATTCACATTATACATCCATCCACTGCCGCTGCCATGGTCAAATTCCCCATCACCAGCTATGGATTCAACATATACACTTCCAAAGTCACTGTTCCAGGAATCTCTATAGTCGATACCGCGGCTATCCAGCACTCTTTTTAGTACAGACCACACCGTGTCACCAGATTGGAGCTCTACCTGTACAGATGGAACAACATATCCCTTATTAATTGTAAGCTTATCCACGGACAGGGTTACATATGGTTTCGATGGAGTGGTTTCGCCACCATTGTTGCCACCATTGTTGCCGCCATTTCCTTCACCATTTCCGCTACCACCGTCGCCATTACCATTACCACCGTCGCCGCCAGGTGTTTGTACTGCACTGGAAGCATACGCAATGTAGTCAGTGAAGTGATTGGTTTTTACAATTAAGTCATTTCCACTATCATAGGCATACTCAGACTTACCGCTTGCAAAACCTAAGTCATCACTTGCAAATTTTTGAATGGCATGAGGGGTGCCATTTTGAATATAAGCAGCTTCTTTTCCTTTAAGGTCCTTAAAGGTTAACGTAATAAATTGACTGAATTCTACTCTTGCACTACCACCCATGGAAAATGCTTGAAGAATGTTATCAAGCTTCTTGTCCCCAGGAATAATCTGATTCACACTATCTTTTAGTGCAGATTCTGCACCGGTTAAAGCTGAAATCAGTTCAATCGCAGAGGCATCCCCACTTGTAACTTTTGCACCCTTAGGAATGACTACAGATACGTTACCTTTTATGGCCTCTATCTGAGGAAGGTCGCTGTTACTTGGTAAATTGACACTAACCTTCGATTGATTTTCTTCCGAAATAGCTACTGTGATTTCTTTGTTGCTATCTCCAGTGCTGATCGGAACGATATAATCATTAGCGTCATTTGGGATTTCAACTTTCGGGTTCTCCCCAGAAGGTAACGGAAGTTCTTTCGGACCCTCTGGTTGCCCAGGCCCCGGTTCTTCTGGTTGTTCCAGTTGCACATCATTCATATCAAAGAGACGGTTGCTATGATTGATCAGACGATCATAGGACACAAGAGCATACGTACCTTGGTCCGTCGCCATATTGTCCACTTTGCCTGTGAGGATATGCTTAAATCCACCCTCAGGTGCAGCAAAGCTAAGTAATGCATCAATAAGCGAATTTCCACTTTTAACAAATCTAGCGTCAGTGTGCGGATCTACGCCTACACCAGTTAAGGCTACAATTACCTGCGAGATACTTTCGCTGCTAGTGCTTCCCCAGCTTGTAAATCCGCCTTGATTGTTTTGGTTATCGGACAGCCATTGGATGGCCCGATCCACGGCAGCTTTTACATCATCACGGGATGCATAATAAGGTGCAAGAGCTTGCATCGCCATCGCAGTCATATCGACATCGGCTTTGGTTACGCCTAATGCCCAGCCACCAGCTTCTGCTGTACCTTTTTTAACCTCTTTATCTAAAATATACTGAACTAGTTTTTCTCTTGTGGTCTGTTCTGTAACTCCATCAACTACAGGAATCTCATAGTTATGGCTATCTAGCGCAATCAGAGCAAAAATCGGACCATTATTGCCTTGCTTTTGGATATATTGATAATCAGCGAGTGCTTTTCTCAGATCATATCCCGCAACATTTGTGATATCTTTTCCGATAGAGGTAAGTCCTAATATTGCTCTGGAATTCTCTGTGCTTTTATTGGCGTCGAGTTTTCCATCCTCTTTAATGATTGATGCTATTTTCGTTGCTACATTGTTGTAATAAAGATCGTAATAACCGTTAGGTACTGTATAGTTCGCCCGGGCCAGAGAAAGGATCGACCATTCTCCACTGCCTGTTCCAAACGACGGGTTCTTTACAGTGTTTAAAATATAGGCAAGGCTTTTATTTAATTGTTGTTTGGCTACAACAGTAGTAGGTTGTTCTAATTGTACATCATTCATATCAAAGAGACGGTTGCTATGATTGATCAGACGATCATAGGACACAAGAGCATACGTACCTTGGTCCGTTGCCATATTGTCTACTTTGCCTGTGAGGATATGCTTAAATCCACCCTCAGGTGCAGCAAAGCTAAGTAATGCATCAATAAGCGAATTTCCACTTTTAACAAATCTAGCGTCAGTGTGCGGATCTACACCTACACCAGTTAAGGCTACAATTACCTGCGAGATACTCTCGCTGCTAGTGCTTCCCCAGCTTGTAAATCCGCCTTGATTGTTTTGGTTATCGGACAGCCATTGGATGGCCCGATCCACGGCGGCTTTTACATCATCACGGGATGCATAATAAGGTGCAAGAGCTTGCATCGCCATCGCAGTCATATCGACATCGGCTTTGGTTACGCCTAATGCCCAGCCACCAGCTTCTGCTGTACCTTTTTTAACCTCTTTATCTAAAATATACTGAACTAGTTTTTCTCTTGTGGTCTGTTCTGTAACTCCATCAACTACAGGAATCTCATAGTTATGGCTATCTAGCGCAATCAGAGCAAAAATCGGACCATTATTGCCTTGCTTTTGGATATATTGATAATCAGCGAGTGCTTTTCTCAGATCATATCCCGCAACATTTGTGATATCTTTTCCGATAGAGGTAAGTCCTAGAATCGCTCTGGAATTCTCTGTGCTTTTATTGGCGTCGAGTTTTCCATCCTCTTTAATGATTGATGCTATTTTCGTAGCTACATTATTGTAATAGAGATCATAATAACCGTTAGGTACTGTATAGTTCGCCCGTGCCAGAGAAAGGATCGACCATTCTCCGCTGCCTGTTCCAAACGTTGGATTCTTTACAGTATTTAAAATATAAGCAAGGTTTTTATCTAACTGTTGTTTGACGGCAACTGTAGTTTCCAGTTTGTAAGTAACCTGATAAGTTACATTTGTTTTGTTTCCAGCTCCGTCAAGAGCCGTTACAGCAATTGCATTAATGCCTGAATTCAGAGTAGCTTTGTACTCCCCATTTGCGGGTGATAAAGTAACTCCATTCAGCTTCACTTCTGGAGTAATGTCACTATATACATTGTCTGTGACAGCTACTTTGAAGCTTATTTCTTTATTGGATACTTCCTGTTTATCTTGTATGCCACTTACTGTAATAACAGGGGGTTCAATGTCTAATGCATTATTAAGACCGACAAGCGCATGATCTACACTTATTTGAGAGCTTGCCATGTTTTCGAGCACGGAATAGGCTTCATAAACTGCCGATTGCACTACTGGTCTGTCCAAAATAGTTTCTTTATTAGGGGCACTGTTAATCTCGGCGATTTCCGCAGTTAAAGCATCCTTATTGGCAAGTTGAACTGGGATTTCCCCCCAGCCGCCAAGATCAGAACCATAGCCATAAGTGGTGAACTGAGTTCGAATGATGTCACCGTCTTGAGGCTTATAATCGGTCATCCCAAACGGAGGAAACACATTATTTACTGCATACATCCAACCCGACATGGAGGTGTAGTCAAACTGACTTAACCACTCGGGGTCTGCTTTAGTGCCGACTGTATTCCCATCGGCTGAAATCATATCTAAAATATATTGTGGAATATTGACTTCGCTTCTGCCACTATCTTTAACTTCTGATAAATAAAAACCACTATCTATATTTCCTAAATATCTATAATTCCCATCACCTAGCGCACGTGTTATTAAAGATGCGCCATTATCGCCTTCATAAATCGGAACTTTAATAGGTTCCTTAATATACCCTTGGCCTAAGGTGAATTTCTCTACGGATACAGATACATACCCTTTAAGGGTAGAGCTTGCTCCATCTGCTTGAGCCGGGATTACACTTGTAGAGAATGTCGTAATAAATACAGCTACAATTAGTAACCACGCTAAAAACTTATTTTTCTTCATTTTTCCATAACCCTTCCCTTCATACCTATGATAAAAAACAGAATAAACTTTCTCATAACCACAAAAAAACCACTCAACATAAACGTCAAGAGGTTAAGATAGTGAACCACAGTAATAGCTGGCAAACACTATTCAAGCACCTCTCTATCGATCGTAGAGTTTGATGGTGTAACAGAAAAAGGCAGATATTCTGGCTCAAGTATCATCACCCTTGCTGCCTTCCCAGTTTCCCAGTGGCATTTTGCAAGGACTCCTCTTTCACAGCGGCGGGACCGCGCGGGATTCACACCCGCTTTCCATTTAACCAATCTATGATTGTACTTCCGCAACTTCATAGTTGGCACCTATTTCTAATTTTAAATTTTCATGCTTCATCATATCTAATATATATGCTTTTGTCATGTTATATTTCTTTTTTGTATAGCGGGCAGCTAGAGATAATCCTATTGAATAACCAATTTCTACGACTAGGGGTTATTTAAATCATTTCTTTATCCAACTGTGGGGAAAATTAATTTAAATCACTAATTCTTATATGAATTTACCACAAATTAGTAAGGTACTCGCTAAGTGTATTCTATGTTAGGGTATATTCAGAAAGCGTTTACAAAAATAACACTGGAGGTGTTTGCGTTCATTTAACCACCAAGTACAGCGTCAAAGCCAGGTCCAAGCATCCTAAATTTATCTCACAAAGGAGAATTCAATGACTACGCGAATCCAGAAATCCTTCTTATCATTGACACTTGTCACCGCTCTTCTGCTCTCTCTGTTCTCATCCATGGCCGCAGCTGCAACTAAGGACGAGCAACAAGCTAAGGCAGCGCCAAAGAGTAAGATCCAATCCTATGTAGACGAAATGCAGCCCGGATGGAACCTCGGCAATACTTTAGATGCTACAGGTGAGGATGAAACCTCCTGGGGCAATCCACGTGTGACCCAAGAACTTATTAAAAAGATCGCCGCTCAAGGCTATAAAAGCATTCGGATTCCTGTGACCTGGGATACTCACATGGGTGCGGCACCAGACTATACCCTAGAAAAGGCCTACCTCGACCGTGTGGAAGAAGTTGTCGGCTGGGCACTGGACGCCAAGCTTTATGTCATGATTAATGTCCATCATGATTCCTGGCTATGGGTAAGCCATATGGAAGAAAAACACGATGAAACGCTGGCGCGTTATAATGCAGCCTGGACTCAAATTGCCGATCGCTTCAAGGACAAATCCGATAAGCTGATGTTCGAGAGCATAAATGAGCCTCGGTTCACCGATGGTGGAAGTACGGACGAAGCAAAAATGGAGCAAATGCTTACTGAACTCAATAACTCCTTCTATCAAATCGTGCGGAAATCCGGTGGGAAAAACGACCTCCGCCCACTTGTATTACCTTCATTAGAGTCTTCACCTACGCAAACAAGAATGGATCATCTCTATAAGACGATTACGGCTCTGAACGATCCAAATATTATTGCGACCGTTCACTTCTATGGCTTCTGGCCGTTTAGTGTGAACATTGCCGGCTACACCACGTTTGAAAAAGATACAAAAAACGATATCACTCAAACTTTTGATAACGTTTACAATACATTTGTAGCTAAAGGCATCCCTGTCATCGTCGGCGAATTTGGTTTATTAGGTTTCGATAAAGACACGGGTGTGATTGAACAGGGCGAGAAGCTTAAATTCTTCGAGTATCTGACTTATTATTTGAAAGAAAAGAAAATGACTTCCATGCTCTGGGATAACGGGCAGCATTTCAACCGTAAAACTTATAAGTGGTCTGATCCTGAACTCCACAATGTATTAATGTCTGGTCTGAAGGAGCGTTCCTCCAGCACCGAAAGCGATTTGGTCTACCTAAAAAAAGGTGCACAAATCAAAGATACCAAGGTTAAGCTGAACCTGAACGGAAATAAGCTAACCACCATTAGTGCCAACGGAAAGTATCTGACCAAAGGTAAAGATTACACCTTAAATGGTGAGGAGCTCATCCTCAAAGCCAGCCAACTCAAAAAGCTCACAGCTTCCCAAAAATACGGTGAAAATGCCGTGCTGACTCTGAAATTCAACAAGGGTGTTGCGTGGAGACTTAAGGTGATTGTGTATGACACAGCTAAATTAAGCGATGCAAAAGGCACGACTGAATCCTTTGCCATTCCGACCACCTTTAATGGTAACCAGCTTGCCACAATGGAAGCTGTATATACCGCTGGTGGCAATGCAGGTCCGCAGGACTGGACTCCATTTAAGGAATTCGGCAATACCTTCTCACCTTCTTATAACATTAAAGAAATCAAGCTGCTTCCCGCGTTCTTTAAAGATGTTAAAGACGGCGAGGTAATCCTGAAGTTCCACTTCTGGAATGGTGATATCATCACCTACAAGATCACGAAGAGCGGAACAAACGTTGTAGGAAAGTCCTCTTAACCCCCCGTCCTGTTAACAACACAAATAGGGGTGTCCTTCGCAGGAACATCCCTATTTGTATTGTACCGATCACATATAAACCTCGTCATACGAAATTATCATCAACCGATAAATTAAATAAACGCCAAGATAGGCTCCGGTAATAAGAAACATTGGATTTAAAAATATCGCATGGATCGAGGTCATAAATACAGCATGATCTCTTAATATTTCGTAAATTGCCAAGGCAGAAATATTTCCAAAGATAATCGTACTTAAGATCGAAACAACATTGAAAACTATACGCCACTTTATGGATTTCCCCTGTAACATCAGCATAACAATGGGAACAAGAATACTACCAAGTACGATTAGAAATTTCATCCAGCTCACCTCGGTAATTTTTTAATCGTCCAGTTCCACACTTTCGATTTGTCCGTCTGCATTTACCGTCCACTCGATTTCAACGCCATTGTTCAATCCGAGCTTGTCTTCATCTTCAATGACTATATGATCAGGAATCGTTAAGGTTTGCTCTTTACCGCCCTCCACTTGAACAGTAACCTGTTTACCCTTAACCGCAGTGATCCTTCCGTCATATTCAATCTGCTGCAAAACAATCTTTTGATTCGGATCTGTGATGGTGACCCGCTTGCCTCCGTCAGTTAGCAGCTCAACCTTTTTATGATAGTTATCTTTTAACGAAACCTCCTTGATAACTCTCTGAATGCTAACCCCCTCTGGAAGTTTCCCAGTATTTGAGCCGGGTGACGCAGATGTTAGAGGTTGTTCTGTTGCGTTATTCGTAGGTACAGGTGTAGTTGCTTCTGCAGAAGGTGCTGCGGTTTCTACTTGAGCTGTTGGAGTAGGCACTTGAGTCTCATCCGCTGCTTTAGTGCAACCACTTAGCAATACCGTACATGCACAAATACAACAAAGAATTGTAGCCCTGGTAAAACGTTGTGTTGTTCCTTTATTCGATATCATCTTTTACCCCCGCATTTTAATGTATTTTTTTCTCTATAGTGGACATAGTTTTACCTCTTATCTTCCTTTTATTCACCAGAATATGGCCATCTGAAAGCAACAGTTAGATAACAATTCATGAATATGTCAAAAAACCGCCCTGATTTAGATCAGTGGCGGTCTCCATGAAATGATGAGATAAATTAGATCCTATTAATTTACAATATGTGTGCCAGCCTGTTGGCTCATCGCAGCTTTCATATTTTCCGGATTGGTAATGATAACTCTGCGTCCCTCTTTTTTCAAAAAGCTAAGACTTGCTTCAATTTTAGGCTGCATACTGCCAGCAGGAAAATGACCCTGCTCCGCATATACCAACATTTCTGCCGCTGTAACTTCTTCAAGAGCCTTCTGCTCAGGCGTACCGAAATTCACACATACCTGAGGAACTCCTGTTGTAATGATAAGAGATTCTGCATCGATCTGTTCGGCCAGCAGACTTGTAGCAAAGTCTTTGTCAATGACTGCATCGATACCTTCGTAGGTATTATTTTCGGTTTTGATCACAGGAATCCCGCCTCCGCCAACAGCGATTACCACATAACCCGTCTCAATAAGTGATTTAATGACGTCTTTTTCAACGATATCAATCGGCTTAGGCGATGGAACAACACGGCGGTAACCTCGTCCTGAATCCTCAATGATGACCCAATCTGGCTTGGCACGCTTCATCTCCTCTGCTTGCTCAAGCGTGAAGAAGGAGCCCACTGGTTTCGAGGGAGACTGAAAATTCGGATCATTTTTGCTAACCTCGACCTGAGTAATGACTGTGGCAACCTTTTTGTCTAATCTGCGATGAATGAATTCATTTGTTAAGGCCTGCTGAATTAAATAGCCTATGCCCCCTTGCGTGCCCGCCACGCAATTGACCAGCGGAGTAACATCCATTCCAGTGACTTCCGAAGCCACCTCGCTTCGTCTCAGCTCGAATCCAACCTGTGGACCGTTGCCGTGAGTAACCACCACATCGTTGCCTGCTTGCACCAGATCAGCGATATTCACAGCAATTTCACGTACTGCCTCAGACTGATCCTCTATAGAATCGCGGCCATTGTCTTTCACCAATGAATTACCGCCAATGGCTACAACTATAAATTTACTCATTCCATTCCTCCTGACGGATCAGTTGATCCTCATTTATTAGCGTTTAAGGGCCAGCTGAAATTGTTCCTTCGCGGAGTGAAAATCCGGATTGGCAGGATTATAGCTGATAGCAATATCTATTTCTTGAATGGCCATTTCATGATCACCAAGTAAACCAAGTGACTGTGCCTTATGATGATGATATAAAGGATTGCTCGGATCGTTAGCAATTGCGTTCTCAATCGCCTCAACTGCCTCTTGATGCCGGCCAAGTGATCTCAAGCTGTTCGCCTTATGAAACGAGAAATCATACCGTTCAGGCTGCTGTTCCAGAAGCTGATCCATAACTTTAACCGCTTCCTCATGCCTGCCCAACTCTCTTAAATAATTGGATTTATGATAGCGGAAGAAGCTTTCGCCAGGATCGCGTTCTATCGCTTTATCATACTCTGCTAACGCTTGCTCGGATCGCTTCATCATTCGGTAGGCATTTGCGGTATAGAAATAGAAATCAAGGTCATCCGGATCGATAGTAAGTGCCTGTTGATAGGCTGCCAAAGCTTCCTCATATCTCCCGAGTTCCCCTAAGAAGTATCCTTTATAGTAATAGAAGTCTGAATTATTACTGTCCTCTTGCATTGCATGTTCCATAACCAAACTTGCTTTCAGGAAATCCTCTGCCCGAGCTAGCTCTTGAGCGCTTTGAATACTTGGATGAATCGTTAGCTTTTCTTTATTGAGAATACGGATGACCCTCTCCTGTCCCAGCTCTTCTGCATGCTGCAACGATGATTTGCCGTCACGATCCGGCAATTGAACATCCGCTCCAGCATCCACCAACAACTGAATAATATCGGAGTATAAACGGCCACCATTCCCGAGAATTACTGCCTCCAACAAGGCAGACCATCCCAGATTGTTCATATGGTTAACTGCAACACCTGCTTCCAGGCATTTCTGAACAGTTCTTAGATACCCCTTCTCGCTGGAAGGAAGCAGTGTAGTTCCCCCAAAACGATTTACACTGGTTGTATCCGCACCTGCGGCAAGAGTTAAAGACAGAATCTCATGAAATCCATTGGCACCGGCACACAGGTAGGGTGATAACATAGTGATATCTCTTGCATTCACGTCACTGCCTGCTTCAATCAGCTTTTGAGCGAGAGGAATATGATTTTTTTGCGTTGCCGCCATCAGCGCAGTACGACCACTGGCATCCTTATGATGAACATCGGCACCACGAGCTAAAAGCTGTTCTACGGCAGCTAAATCCCCGCGATCCGCTGCTTGAATTAAATCTTCTGACAGAGTTTGATTAGTCATGGCTCTAGCTCTCCTATTTCTTTTTATCAATTATTTATTCGGATTGCAGCTTGTTCGCTGGGTCACGAAGGTCTGAAAAATGCTTATAAACAAATAATCCTGCAACCATCAAATAGGCGTATACGAACGGCATAAGTGAAGCTTGAGCAAATCCAACAGTCGGCGCGTGAATGATCCCAAATAAAGATAGGCCAGACGCGATTACAGCAAAGACAGCAGCCCGCAGTGGTTTATTCAGGATAGAGAAAATAGTGATGGAGCCCCAAATCAAGCTACTAAGCGGTGCACCATTTCCTAAATGCATCAGCCCGTTGTAATAAACCCCTTTACTTAATAAGAGATCAATCCCCACCTTAGAAGCCGAAGTTTCAGCCGCAGTAAAAATGTTGTTCGCAAGCGTTAAAGCCCAGTTAGCAATCCATGGGAACAAGGTGATAAAGATAACGGGCACTTCATTTTTAGGTGTCTCTCGAACCACCTGATTCGCCGTAACGACCCCGACATAGACCAGAATCGGAACAATCGCCACAACAGGTATGATAGACAACAGCAGTGCCCCTATGCCAAAGAGACAAATAATTAACATGGAGAAACCAGAAGCTATGGTATAACCAAGTCCAGCCCCAATAGATTTCCAGCCTGCATGACCAATGTACACAGTTACCGGGAACGGATTACCTGTAAAAGCACCAATACTTGAAGCAACCCCGTTCGTTAGCATGACGTTACGAGTGTTATAAGGATCTCCCGCAGCATGTGCGCTCTCAATATTTTCAAGGTCAAAAATATAATTCGCCAGTCCCAATGGAATTGCAGAAGCCAGGTATGGCAAGGCATGCGGAATCCCTTGAATTAAGCTGGTAATATGCACCTCAGGTGGATTAAACCCAAGGGTTGAAAGAGCCGTTGTGATCGCTTCTGGATTTTGCAAGCCGAATATCCAAGCCAGCGCGGTTCCAGCAATCAGCAGCAGGAATCCTGTAGGAATTTTTTTGAATATCGGCGATTTGCCAAACCAATTAATAAAGATGATCACAAGTACAACAAAGGCAACCACTGGTGTTTCGAAGGATTGCAGCATCGGGTTCATGGCCAGCAATAACAATCCAAGTCCAGATAAACAAGATAAAAGCACAGTTCTTGGAATAACCTTACGCAGCACATCTCCCAGAAATGAGCCGACAATAAGGATCAAAGCTTCGAACAGACACCATACGAGACCAATTTGCAGCGCAAATGATGCATCATTGGTTTCTCTAAATACGGGAATTAACACTAGAAAAGTTACCGTAAAAATCGATGGAGCACTAGGTCCTGAAGGTAATGCGGTTATATCCGTTCGGCCTGTTTTTTTGGCTAGCTGATATCCAAACCAGCCATAAGCAATACTTGCGATAAAAATCGCGAGTCCAAACGCAGGAACGACTCTGCCGTAAACCATACCTTCCGGAAATCCTACTACAAAAATTAACAATGAAATCATCGTAAGCAGATTGGTTAAATTGTTAGCAAGCAGCCCGAAAAACGCGGCCCAATCTCCCTTTTTCCAGAACATCTTCATAAATACTTGATCCATAATAAATCTCCCCCTAGATCGTTAGCGCTTACATACCAATGGCTTATGAAGCCCTCAGGCCCTTGAATAGGCCTGAAGGGCGGGTGGTTCTATGAATGCATGCTCTGGCTAAAAGCGAGAATGGCTTGCTCGAAACACTCGATTGGAGGATGAGTGATTCCGGCTCCAATCATTCCGATGCCTGGATCCTTATGGGCAATAGCCGTGTTGATCACTGGCATAATGCTGGTTTGACCCACTTTACGAATATCGATTCCAGTAGGAATTCCGCGGAAGTTCAACAAAGGAATCGTCACATTTGGATTCTCCGTCGTAGTAATTTCCTTCATTTTCACAGAATAGTTCATGGCATCATCTACGGTTCCCCCAACTAATGCTACAATCGCCGGCGCGGTTGCCATGGCGAAGCCACCTATACCATACGTTTCGGTAATCGCACTGTCACCGATATCGAGACCCGAATCTTCCGGCTTATACCCTGCAAACATCGGTCCGACAACCTTTTGCGCAGGGCCGGTAAACCAGGTATTGCCTGGCATTCCACTGACACGAATACCGAATTCCACGCCATTGCGAGCCATCGTTGTTACGATGGTGCTATGCTCGATGCCATGGGCAGCATCAAGCGCACATTTACAAAGAGCCATCCAGGTTGGTCCGGAGAAATAATCACTCATTGCCACAAAATCGAACACTTCGATTTTCTGCTCATTAGTAAAATCCGTTCTCAGGATAAGCGGCGTTAATGCCTGAATCAAAAGAGTCGTTCCAGCGTTGTTGCGGTTATGGCATTCATCTCCCATATGGAGCGCCTGTGATAACATGAGCCGTAGATCAATGCCGTTCTCAGAGAACTTCATCGCCTCACGCAGCATCGGTCCAAGCACATCTCTCATCCAGATCAAACGGGCAACGACCGTTTCATCGTTTGCACCCATCCGCAAGATTTTCGACAGTTGCTCACTAAGGTTCGTATAAGCGATGTTGCCATACGTTTTATTCTCTACAATGTGCATGAACATAGAGGCTGAGGTTACCCCTGCCATGGAACCCACACAATTATGCTCGTGACAAGGGGAGAACGTAATCTCACCTGATGCCGCTAGTTCGGCAGCTTCATCCAGATCCTTCGCCAAGCCCTCAAAGACCAAAGCGCCGGTAACTGCACCTTTCATGGGACCACTCATCTTATCCCAGGTAATCGGAGGCCCTGCATGCAATATCGTAGTCTTAGTCATCCCTGGTACAACGTTGATCGCTTGATCAAAACCAACCAATACCGGTTGTGAATTCACGATTCGCTCTACAGCCAGCTTGTTGGCAGCCTCAATCTTTGCAGCAATCCCCTCTTGCTCTAACGCATCCAGTGCGGCAATTAATTCGGGCTTACCTCCACCAGGTGGCTTCCATTCCAGATGGGTTACGTTGCCTTTTTGCTTCAGGATATCATCCTTGAACATTTCTAGGCCGACATTGATTACGTGAAGTTCACTCTTAAATAACTCATTGATTCTGCTCATGTTATACTCCCTTCTCTACAAAACCTCTGGCAAGAAGTCCTGCATTCGTATTACTGCTTGCATAGGTAACGCCCGCGGATACCAGCTTATCAAGCTGTTCTTGGACGGAAGGTGTATCCAGATCGGTTCCAAGTACATAGCCGACAATCTCCAAATGTCTGCCTTCTTGTTCCGCTGCTTGCTTAGCCTCAATAATTGCAGGCACCATAACACCTACTGGATCCTCATGCGATCCATAGCCTAATACAAAATCCATAATGATCACGCCCACCGCCGGGTCCTTTGCTTCCTGCTTGAATCTGGCAATCCGTGAAGAAGGATCAATCATTGGATGTGGTTTGCCGTTGGTGAACCCATCATCCCCAAAGTCAATAAACGTATGCGCTTGGCTGATATGGATATCAGCCAGCTGATATTCCGGATCTTTTGGAATGTTGCTATAGACATCGTCGTATTTCTCCATCGCTAGATACATTGCTTCATCACATAAAGTACCGCCGCAGAATAACCCACGAATATACTTCTGTTCTGGCTTCAGCTTGACCTTAATCTCCTCAATCAGCGGAAGGTTTAGCGGATGCTTGTCAATTTGACTCTCATCAATGCCGGATAGAATTACCGCCTTTAGCGCGGCCTCTTTGGTTGTTTTGGCAAAATGTCCACCTGCTTCCAGAACAGCTTCCTCCGTTCCTCCGATAAAGCAGACCACGACAGGCTTATGCATATTTTTGATTTCATTCAGCACTTTTTGTTCCACACTTTTGGCGGGTGGCTTGGAAATCAACACAATGACCTTAGTGGCTTCGTCTTCGTTAAGCGCTTTCATCGCATCAAGCATCATTACTCCGCCGACACGTTCACTTAGGTCTCTGCCGCCTGTGCCAATCAACTGTGAGATGCCTCCGCCAAAATCGTGAATCCGCACGCTGATTTCCTGACTTCCTGTGCCGGATGCACCCACGATGCCGATATTGCCTTTACGAACCTTATTGGCAAAACATAAGGCCATATTTCCAATGATCGCGGTTCCGCAATCCGGCCCCATCATCAGCAATCCACGCTCATGTGCTATTTTTTTTAATTCAATTTCGTCTTCTACGCTTACGTTGTCACTGAACATCATGACATGTAGATTATTCTCCAGCGCTTTTCTTGCTTCTCTGGCTGCAAACGCTCCGTTGACTGAAATCACTGCAAGATTAGCTGCTGTCATATTCTTCACTGCCGACTCAATTGTTGGATATTTAAGCTCTGTACCGCCAACTGCACTATCTTTTTTAATAAACAGCTCTTCGATTGCTTCAAAGGCAACTTCAGCCAGCTCAGGGGATGCTGCTTTGATTACGATCATCAGGTCACTATTCTTAGCTTCCTCTAGCTCAGGGGTTATCAGCCCTACATTCGCTAATACCTCTTTATTCATTTGAGTAGCCATTGCGATAAAAGCTTGTTCGACACCCTCTATTTGATTCGCTTTGGTCGACAACGACATGAGCGAGACGGAATCAAAGTATGTGTTTCTTTTAATTACTATTTTAGTCGACATATCTTACCTCCAACGTTGTTCTAGATTAAGATTCAAACCGCTAATGATCCCCAAGGCAATATCTGTTCCGGAAGAAGAACCTATATCCAGCACTGCCGATAAGCCAAGAAGCATATTTTCCTTACTCTCATACATGAGCGAATGCAGCATCTGACCCATTGACTCTCTCACCTGACCCCAAGCCGCTTTTTTCAGAGCCATATAGCTTATTTCATTCGTTAATTCAGCTGCATCGTTCACGACTTCCCTGCACCACGGCTGATATTTACTAATAGGACTCTGAGGCAGATGGATCGCAGCAAACAATCCAACTAAAAAATCATCTCCCGACGGAGTCAGCCCTGAGCCTAACCCCATTAGTCGAATTGCATAATGAGTAGCCTCTTCCATGCTGTCATTCGCCAAGGCATTGAGAAGACCTGAAGATCGCTCTTCCAGCAGCCGCATCGTTTCTCTCTCAAAGCTGCTAGAACCCGCAAACTGCTTCATACCGCCTGCTTTTCCATAGCTATTGATAAAAGCCCTTGCCGCAGCCAAATTATCTCTTAGCGTCTTTACTTCTATTGGAAAAATAGATAAAGAGCTCTGCCAAACTGTCAGTTCCTTGATCGATATTGAAAGCTTAGTGCCAATATATAATTGATCATTCTCCGCAAAAACTTCATCTCCCACAACCAGTCCAAGATCCGAAAAACTACTAACCTCTGTGATCAAAGTATTAGGCGCATTATCTATCCTACTGCTCGCAATGGTATATAATTCATCAGTTGCCTTGCACCTTACATTTATCGTCCGCTCAAATATGCTGTGTACATTTCCGAAAAATCTTGATTCTCGAATCCGATGAAAGAACGCGCTATCACTGGATATCCCAGCTTTTAAATAAGAGGTACACTTGCTCTGAGAATGCTCCGTTTGATCGCCCCCTTGAGAAGGAAGTAGATAATGGTTTGGTCACTTACTGTCAGGTTATCCTATATAGAAAGCGTTCTCATAAAAAAACCTTAACGGTTGATGATGAATGATAGAAGATGTTACACTCAGTTCATAAAATTCCAAGAATGATGAAGATTGAGCTGCTTTCTGTGTGAAAAAGGATATTTTTGTGAAATATATCACAGTTTAACGGATAAACGTTACCTGACACCCTTATTGTAGTCCTCCGCACACTGGGGGTCATCATACAAGAACACTAAAAACAACAAGTAATCACTATGCACATTGCACAATGGGCGAAGATGAGAGGTGTGAATTGATGCTAACGATAAAAGATATCTTACAAATCAAATCCATCGAAGGCATAAAGATCGTTGCGGGGCATTCTGGCCTAAACAATCAAATCTCCGTAGTTAATATCATCGAGAATCCGGACGTATTTGACTGGCTGACCTCGAACGAGCTGCTTTTATCCACCGGATATATCTTCAAAGACAGCACGGAGCTGCAGAACAAATTCATTCATGAGCTGGTGGAGAATAACTGTGCAGGACTCTGCATCAAAATGAAGCGATATTTCGATGCTATCCCGCAGAATATGATCGAGCTTGCTGATAAGCATGGACTCCCGCTACTGGAGCTCCCTTTTGAATACACCTTGTCCAGAGTCATTGCGATCATTAACGAAAAGACCAACGCGGATTACGATGCAGTGAACCGACGTTCGCTCGACCTTCATAATGCGCTGTTCAAAATCGCACTCGAAGGAGGCGGTATTGAGCAAATATCGGCGGAATTGTCCGACACGATCCACAACCCTGTTCTTATATTAGATAGAGACTGGAACCTACTCTGCTATACAGATCATAAGGATAACCCATCTCCACTTCAGGAATTCCTGCCACTGGTGAAGAACAGGCCTGTTTTTCCACCAGAGTTCACGGTAGCTTTCCCAAAGTATATTACTGAAATCAAAAAATCCATCAAACGCACCTACTATTCTCAGGGACAGCCGTACAAGTGCTGCATTATGCCGGTTTCTGTATCCAGTAACGCTTACGCGTATATCGTCGTTCTGCAAACGGTACGCAAGCTGGTTGAATTTGACTACACCGCGTTAGAGCATGTATCCACGATGCTTGCACTGGACCGGATCAAAGCCAAGGAAATCGAAGAGGTAAAGCATAAAATTAGGCAGGACTTCTTCGACGACTTATTAGCTGGCAATATTACTTCAACAGAAACACTGCATTCCCTATCTGCTATGCATGGGCTTAAAGTTAACTATGCGTATTACTGTACAGTTATCCATATTGAAGCTACACAGCTGGAAAACTACACGGACATGGTTTATAGAAAATACGAAATGGAGCATATGGTCAAAAAATGTGTCAATTTGATCTATGGCTTGTCCAGTAATGCAGGTGGAGAGCTAATCTATTACTATCGCAATCAGCAAATCATCATCTTGATCGGAAAAAATGAAAATAAACCGCCAATTTCCGTAAGCGATACGAAAGCCTTTGCTCAAGAGGTGCTGCAGTTGCTGGCTCAGGAAATGACTAAAAATCATTTTCTCATCGGCATTGGCAGTCAGTATAAGACACTTGCTTCGCTCCATCGAAGCTTCTTCGAGGCCCAAGAAGCTATGCGGCTCATGCAGCGGTTTAATAAAGACAGCCGGAGCATTGCTCACTTCGAGGATTATTCTGTCTATCATTTTTTGGATTCCAATATTAAGCCTACGGAAATGGAGACATTCTTTAACAAAGTTCTGGGAGGCATCCATGAACATGACCAGACGATGAATACGAGATTCATGTCTACCTTGGAGTATTATTTTATGTACAATCAGAATGTAACCGAAGCCGCCAAAGCGATGTTTATTCACCGCAACACCTTTATTTACCGGATTGATAAAATCAAAGATTTGCTAAATATAGATCTGAAAAACTCAGATGAGCTATTCGAGATTCAACTGGCACTTAACCTCTATCGATTGCTGCAAAGGGGTTAAAATAACGAAGGGTATTCCCGGCAACCATTACTCTAGTTGCACTGGAATACCCTTTTTTTCATAACGTCATAGCCCGTCCATATCTTGCTAAATATTCTTCCTTCTCCTTATAATCCGGCATTAGGCTTCCAACCCGTCGCCAAAAGGAGCGATCATGGTTCATATGCAGCAAATGACATAACTCATGGATGATCACATAATCGATAACCTCCACGGGAGCCATGGCCAGACGATAGTTAAAGGTTAGTTTTTTATCGGAGCTGCAGCTTCCCCATTTGGTCCTGGACTCTACAATCTCGATACTCTTAGGTTTTACTCTAAGCTGCGTCTGGTACCTAGTGATCCGCTCTCCTATAAGCTTCTTGCAGCTAGAGAAATAGAACTTTTTCAGCTTTAACTGAAGTTGTTCTTCACTTAGCTCCGCTGTCTCTATAAGCTCATGCAGAGAATAATATTTGCCTAGATACAGGAACTTCCCTTCATCTTCGTAGGCTCTGATCATCTTTGGCGTTTCACGAGCCGCTTCGAGACTTTGCAGCTTCTCCACAATCATTTTGCCATTACGCTCAACCACACTTTTAATCGTCTCTTCAGATGTTTTCTTAGGAACCTTGAGTGTTATGCGCCCTGACGAATCTATATGAATGGAGATTTTTTTTCCGTTTCCATATTGAACATTAAACTCGATCACCTGATTGTCGTAATCAATCTTCATACCCACCATCGTTTCTATAAGATTATTCGCAATAAAAAAGAAGAACGCACCTAGGCGTTCTCCTATTTTAACACGATTCCTCAGTACACCGGATATCCCGCTACAAACATTGCCAAGTACAGTATACTACCCACAACAGATATAACAGTGAGTGCAACATCCTTCGGCTTTTCATTAGTGAGCGCAACGGCTGCAAAAGCTAGCGGAAATGCAACAAGCAAATAACGCGGGGCTGACAGCAGCCAGGTAGCTCCCACTACGAAAGCAAAATACACGATAAAATAAGCAGTGTAGGATGGCCGTAGTTTTCTTGCTCCCATAAACATGATAATTAGTGCTGAGAATATAGCGATTAAATTAGGCAGCCACATGCCGAGAAAAGAACGGCTATCTCCACTTTTAAAGGTGCCCACCGCATATTCCATCTGATATCTTACGGTATCGAAAAAGAGATAGAACTTCTGTGACCAATGCTCCCTCTGGTAAATACTGAACTGAAAAGCATTTCCCGTAACATAGTAGTTGATATAAAGATAAGCCAGCAAACCCATCGATATGATAGCAAGACAGCCAATGGCGGTGGTCAGTTTATGTATAAACGCTTTTTTATCTAGTAATTTATAATTCCCGATAAGTTCCCGTGCAAATTCAATCGCAACCGGTACAATCAACAGCACCCCTGGAGAACGCGTATACGCTGCAAGTGCACCGCATAAACATCCGATTAGCCATTCTTTTTTTCTCACAAAATATAAACACAACAGCGATAAGGCCAGAAATAGAGATTCGGTCATAGGAATAAAGAAAAAGAACGCAGCCGGAAATATAAAAATATACTTTACTACTCGCATAGCACTCTTTCGATGCATGTCTAGTGCGGCAAGCTCATAGGCGACCAAGGCAGCAACAAGCGAGCAAATATTAGAAACGATAAATCCAGCGACGAGATAATTCCCTACGAATACCTGAACTACTTTAATTAGATTTGGAAAAAAAGGAAAAAATACAATATGGTATTTCGGATCTCCCTCCGTCACATACCAATTCTCCGCGATGCCCAAATAATGTGAAGCGTCGATTCCTGATATATGCCAGGTCTCAGCTATTTTGTTAAACAAACCACCGGAATAGCCATTCTGTATGATCAAAAATATATAACCGATAATCATAAGCAAGACCCGACTAGCCACTACCCAGCCGATAATATATAGCCAAGCCTGCTTTCTGTCCCGTGTTTTATTTTCCAGAGTTACTTCAGGTGCTGGATTTGTCAGAACAAAATCTGTCAAAACAGGTATAGTGCGGAGTCCCAATAATACAAAAAGTACGAAACAGGCCACGGAAGCAAGGGTACCCATCATAGTCCAACTAGTGGTTGAGTTCACCCAGAAAATAGCCGTCACCATCACAATGAACATGAAGATGAAGGAAATGATTTTGTCGTGCTTTTTCATTTGAACCTCCAAAGATAAATTCTTACAATAATCTAGTTAAAAAAGGAAAATATTACGCATAGAAATATAATAGTCTCTGGAAATTTTTTTGTAAATCATTTCTTAGATCATCATAGATTCTAAAAAAAGCCTATGCACTGAAATGCATAGACTGTATGTATAGCCCTATTTTAACAACTCTAACACACCTTGAGGCTGTTGATTAGCTTGAGCCAACATCGCTTGTGATGCTTGAGATAAGACATTGTATTTGGTAAGCTTCATCATTTCCTTTGCCATATCCGCATCTCTTATTCGTGATTCAGCTGCTGTTAAGTTTACTTCGTAATTGGTTAGGTTATTATGGATATGTTCTAATGCATTTTGATACGCGCCGTACATTGAACGCCTGGATGAAACGGTATTTATAGCTTTGTCTATTTTCGAAATCGCTAATTCGGCACCTTGTCTAGTTGAAAGATCTATATCCGCAATTCCCAGAGCAGTAGTTCTAGCATCTGTTAATTTAACAGCGAAGTTATTCCCAGAGTTTGCTCCCACCTGAAGATTTACTGTTTTGTAATCATATGTGGTACCAGGGTTTGATCCGTAAGATACATTGAAATTGGTTATCCCAGTTGTAGTTGAAAAAGTGTAACTTCCGTCATCATTACTAATAATGTTATTTAGTCTATCCGTAGAGCCCCCACCATTTAGATTAACATTAGCCAATTCATTACCCTGTGGATCAAAGATGGAAAGACGATAATTATTATCTACTATTCCTCCAACGATGTAATTCCCATCTTTCATTTCTGTAATGCTAGTAAGTTGACTGGAGTTGGAAGTTTCATTTGAGATATTCTTCTCCCACAATACGTTTCCACTACTGTCTAGTTTATAGATTAATCCACTAGTTTTAGTAGAGTCGTTATAAGAACCAACAATTATGGCCCCTCCATCACTGGTTGCGATGGCCTGGTAACCTTCATCATCCCCAGCAGCACCGACTCGTGTGTCCCATAACGGATTTAAGTTACTATCATATTTCACAACCCAGCTTGACTTATCGGTATAAGAACCGTTTAGTTTGAGACTTGATGAACCAATAGCCAAATAACCGCCGTCAGCAGTTTCAATAATAGAATTAAATTCTTCGCTTCCATAGCCAACAGGATTGGATTGTGAAGAACCCACTATCGAGGTGGATTGTTGCACACCACTACTATTAAATTTAGCCATAAGGCCATCCCAATTTTGAATACCGGAACCCGTCCCTGCCACAATAAAGGAACCGTCACTAGTCTCAATTACTTCATTCCCCATAATGGAGTAGACACCAGATACCCCTGTACTCCACTGCTCATTCAAATTCGCATCCCATTTAATTATATTTATCCTTTGATCGGAAATTGCCCCTGCTGAGAAATCATTTCCTAATAAAATATAACCACCATCACTAGATTCCTTAATACTATACACATCCATATTAGGAATTGCTTGTGACCAAACCAGATTACCCATACTATCTAATTTGAAGGGATTATTACCGGGAATTCTTATTCCGACGTAACCTCCATCTGAAGTCTTAGATAAATCTCTGGCAGGTATGTTAGCGGTCCAGTTCGTACTTATATTGCCCTGTACTGGGGTAATATTCGTGTTTACTTCGAGGTCATTATTCAATAAATGAATTCCATTAAATTGAGTGTTATTAGCAATATCATTTATCCCAAGCTTTATCTGCTCAACTTCTTTTTGAATCAATGTTCGATCAAAATTTGTTAAGGTATCATTTGAAGCCTGTATTGCAAGCTCCCGTAGTCTTAGCAGATTAGGATCTTGTATAGTTCCAAGTCCACTCTCAGCAGTCTGAATTAGTGAAATACCATCCTGTGTATTCCTTGCTGCCTGAGACAATCCACGAATCTGTGCTCTCATTTTCTCAGAAATTGCTAATCCTGCAGCATCATCTGCCGCTATATTTATCCGAAGTCCAGAAGATAACCTCTCTAGTGAACTTGTAATAGATTTATTATTTTTATTTAATCTGTTCAAACTATTTAAAGACGTGATGTTGTGACCGATTCGCATTTAATCACCTTTCAATTGTTAGTATCTTCTATATCGGATAGTCCTTAGTAATTTTTTAGGTCAAATTACCCGTGTCTTAAGGCCTCGCCTTAAATTCCCACCGTCCCCCGCTGAAAAGTTGAATATTCACATACAAAAACGGCGATCTATCACCGGTTAAGCACCGACAACAGATCACCGCTAAAATTCTGACTAGATCATTATCATTCAAACGGATAAATCCAGAAATGTTCTGTTCCAAAACGAGCTTGGATCTCTTTATCGTTTAAAGGTTTGCTGCCCAACAGCTCAGCAGCTTGGAATTGGGAACGATGCGCCTGAATGGACGCCATCTTGTGCTTGAGGAAATCTCTCACATCATTGATAACCTTTGGCTCCCCAATCTCTACAATATTATTAGCAAAAGCTATACAGTGAACAGGAGGTCTTTCTTCCTTTGGAAGTCTTGCAACGGTTCGGATCACTGCGGCTCCAGTAGCATCGTGATCAGGATGTACGCTGTACCCTGGATAGAAAGTGATGATCAACGAAGGTTTAAGCTCTTTCAAGAGCGCATCAATCTGCCCATCGAGCAAGACTTGATCTTCGAATTCTATCGTCTTGTCGTGAAAACCAAGCATTCTTAAATCCTGTATGCCAATAGCCTCGCAGGATTCCTCCAGCTCCTTCTTACGTATTTCCGGGAGGGTTACCCGATTCGCAAAGGGCGGGATGCCCATATTTCGGCCCATTTCTCCAAGCGTTAGGCATGCGTAGGTAACTTGGGTCCCATTTTGTATATGTTTGGCAAGGGTACCTGATATACCGAAGGCCTCATCATCCGGATGTGGCAAAATAACAAGAATATGTTTTTCCACAGAACTCTTCATCTCCTCTTCCATTAGAACGGCTCTCGGCTTAATTGTAACGATACGATCAGTTTGCCTTGAGCATCATGTCCAGCCATAATCAATCTGCCTGTCTCACTCTCTTCATAGTGAGTTAGCCCTTCCGAGTAAACCCAGCCCTGCGACATTTTTAAGCCGACCCGATAAGGACCGTTGCCGGAAATCGAACCATGGGAATATCGAATAACAGCATTGGTAATAAAAGTAGCGGCTGGATGCTTCGAACTATCTAAATGGGCAGCGTAGGCTCCCGTTGTCATCTCAAGATGGATATATAGATCCTGATCTTTAAGCAGGTCGATCCTATCTTGTACTTCCGATTGATTGATTAGCTGCAATGTTGCGCCTCCGTCTCTGACTGAATATATACATACAAAAAATAAGATCCATACCTTATAGAAGGACGGATCTGTTATATGATAAGCGGGTCCGTATTTCTTTTCAAAGTATAACGTGCAATGCTATGTAATTCAATGGATAGAGCGATCCCCTCCAAGTGTAACAGTAATGGACTGGCTTTTTACTGTTCACCTGAAGGGGATAATATCACTGAGAGGTTATGCTGTTTATATTAGATCACAAACTGATCTAACATCTTTATGATGACTTCACGCTTTACAGGCTTGCTGATATACTCGTCCATTCCGGCAGCTAGACAATTTTCACGGTCACCCTTCAAAGCATTAGCCGTGACCGCGATGATGGGCGGACATTTCTCTTGATGCTCATCTCTTAACATCTTCATAGCCTCTATACCGTTCATAATGGGCATGTGAAGATCCAATAAAATAAGATCAAAGGGTTCTTTCCGTGCTGCTTCAACCGCATCTATGCCGTTTGTGACGGCGATAACACTGTGACCCATTTTTTCGAGTATTTTGGTCAGCACTAGCGCATTGATAGAGTTGTCTTCAGCAAGTAAAATTCTTGCCTCACGTGCGGTATGAAGCTTGTTAATGTTAGCCTTTTGGCTAGGAATTACCACTGATTTCTTGGGCCTGATTGTGAAGGTAACCGACGTACCGCTCTTGCCGTCACTCTCCGCATAGATCTCACCACCCATCATTTCGACAATTCTGCGGCTGATGGCAAGGCCAAGACCCGTGCCTTCATGTCTCCGCATCATAAAGCTATCCACCTGCTCAAACGGTTCAAAAATATCAGTAAGCCGATCAGGATCAATTCCAATGCCAGTATCGGTTACCGTAAAGGCCAGCAGGAAGGGATCATCCTTTACAAGCCTCACTTTTACCGATATGCTGCCCGCGGGTGTGAATTTCACAGCATTCCCTAGCAGGTTCAAGAACACCTGCTTCAAGCGTTCCTCGTCACCGTAAATAAAGTCAGGAACATCATGATTTATGATGCTGGTGAGCTCCAGATGTTTTTGTTCAGCTTTTATTGCAATAACAGAAAAGCTGTCCTTGAGGCAAGTTCGCAGATCGAATGTATCCTCTTGTAGCTCGCTGCGGCCTGCCTCAATTTTTGAAAGATCAAGAATATCATTGATTATATTGAGCAGGATTCCTCCGCTTTTGCGAATGATTTCTACATATTCACGTTGTTCTTCATTAAGCTCTGTTTCAAGCAGAATATCAGTCATGCCGATCACCCCGTTCATGGGAGTGCGAATTTCATGACTCATCATAGCCAGGAACTCACTTTTAGCTCTATTCGTGGACTCTGCGGCTTCCTTAGCTAGCGACAATTGCCTTTGCTCGGAAATGTCCTTGCATATAAGATAAAATCCGATATTATGATTGTTCACATAAATAGGCGCAATACTGGTGAGCACTTCAACGACTTCGCTGTCCTTAGTGACAAGCTTATTGATATACTGCTCAACTGTATTATCGTAAAGGGCTCTTTCCAGAATGCGCTGGACATTCTCTTCTCCAATCAGACTCGCAAGCTTCATCCCGATCAACTCGGACTCGATGGCATAGCCCGTTATCTTTTCCGCCATACTATTGGTGTTAATGATTCGACCGTCAAGGTCAAAAGAAATGACGGCGTCATGGTTATATTTTTTAAGCGACGTATACCGTTCAACAGACTCCTGAAGGCGTTGCTCGGATTCCTTTTGCTTTGTAATGTTAACGATTTGGCAAATGAAATATGCTGGCTGGTTCGACTCGTCGCTGAAAAGGTGGAGCGTGAGCTGTCCCCAAATATAATCTCCATTTTTTGTGATAAACTGCTTTTCCATCTGCACTTCTGTTTCCTCACCCAAAACTGCTTTTAAATCATGAAGGTTGCCGAAATCCTCGGGGTGAGAAAGGTCTTCTAACCGCATACCCTCAAACTCTTCAGTGGAATAACCAAAAGTCTGCTCAAAGGCCGGGTTTACGGTCAGAATCAAACCATTTGGCGATAAAAGGGCGATCCCAAAGGAGGCGTGATTAATCACCTGTTGGTTGAATTGTTCCTGGTTTAGATTTACGCGATGCATAGCGACCTCCATGGATGATGTGATTTTTGCGTGAAAAAATAGACCTTCTATTTAGAAGGTCCTATTTATAGCTTATAGTCTAATTTACCCACTTTGTTATTAATTGAATCCGTTAATTTAACGGGATCGAATAGAACACTCTGGATCCTTTATTGTTCGTATACCAAATGATTTTGTCTCCATTAATAATAGGACTACACTCTGATAAGGCAAAATGCTTGATCGTTTGGATGTCGCTAGTAGCTTTTCCCGCTCCATCTATAAGAACATATTTCAGATCACCCGGATGATTCTCTTTATCAAACTCCTGCCACAGCACCATCATTTTGTCGTCTGTGATTTTTACTAGCTTAGGGATGGACGCGATCAGGTTCGTGCCTACATATTTAGCCAAGGTAATGTGATTCACCGAAGTACTGCTCAGGTTGGACTTGGGCAACACACTAAGCATGACATCCCTTTGGTCCGTTTCTAAACCCACCATCTCAAAAGATGTATACTCTTTGACTAGGGAATGATCTACCGAATTCATAGCGACTATATAGTTCGCCGGGGACATCTCAAATCCGCCTATAGAAACACCCGTCGCGTTCGCTCCGATTTTGCCGGGAATATTAAATAAGTCCACTTCGTTATAACTGGCTCCGTCTCCTTTATTCAGAACAATCGAACGGGGATAAGCGTCGCCATGATCGACTAGAACATGCGCTGCACCATCAAACAATACATATTGGTCAAAAGAGTGACTGACATGATTCTTCTGGAATCTTCCCAGATCATTGGTCACCGTCATGGATTTAGT
Organism: Paenibacillus sp. FSL H7-0943; assembly: GCF_037963265.1. Classification (NCBI taxonomy): domain Bacteria; kingdom Bacillati; phylum Bacillota; class Bacilli; order Caryophanales; family Paenibacillaceae; genus Paenibacillus; species Paenibacillus sp. FSL H7-0943. Next base: position 899,866 of record NZ_CP150148.1, on the reverse strand, counting down.
ATTTACGATAATGGTAAGCTGGGATTGATGATTTAATTTATCTTCTGTCGTGTATCTTGTACGTGAGGTGTGAAATACAAGCGTATCCCCAGCCTCAGCCATACTACCGGAGCCTGAATCAAACGGGCTAACGGTATAGCTCTCCCCACCCTTTATGGAGACACTGTCTACTCTATTGAAGCTTTTATCATAACGGACAATACGAATGACTTCCTTGCTATCATTCTCTTCGCGGTTCTCTTGGCCAAAAGCAATATAGTTATACTTCTCCCCACTAAAGAAGCCACCAAACACCGGAAGCTCAAAAGGAATGCTCTTATTGCCTGTTAGTTCGTACTTCTCACTGTACGTTTCAATCGTAAACTCTTTGTTCGCCTCAATGACACTTACAGTCCCATCCTTATTATTCACAAGATAAGAAGAGGCCGTACTTTTCCATCTAGGAAAATAAGAAGATTCCGCATTACTCTCAGCTACAGCCGCCGTCTTTACCCGGTAAGCATGATCTGGGATTGTGGAGAATAACGATATGCGATCAGACTGAACGTCAAATTCAATATCGAACGGAATTTTACCCGCCAAATCTCTCAACTGGAAATAATTGTTATCATCAATATTGTACGCCGTAATAGACTGCAACTGTCCATTGACCAGCACCTTAGAATTTGAAAGCGTAGCTGCATAATTTCTATTGCGGCTATAATAGTTACTTGTTGTTTTCTTTTCGGGCGTATAAGCTTGTCCAGTTATGATCTCAATCGCATTGTTCGCTTTATTCCAAGTGATATCAAACTGGCTGCTCGTTCCCGAGAAATACTCTGCCAAATCGCGTAGTCTGAAATAATTGTTATTCGATATGTTGAACCCATTTAGGTTCCGCTGTTCTCCATCAAAATATGTACTGCTCTCGGTTACCTTAGCCTTCACCGTACTGCTCGCAAAGGTAGTAGTGCCGAGTGCTGGTGTAACCAGTAATACAATTAGCAAAACACTAAAAATCCTCTTCATCCGTCTTTCCTCCATTTAAACATAATTACAATGGCATGCTTTTGGTAATCACAGTATCCATCTATTAATCTTATCGGTAATCGCGTTTAACTTAATTATGAAAACGGGGTATGGTATATAATGGACATAAATTCAAAATACTGGAGGCGTATATGAGTAGAACAAATTATGGTTACTTACTGATCATTCTAGCCTTAATCCTACTGTTGACAGCTTGTGGACCAGGTCCAAAGTCTGGCAATCGATACGAAAAAGATATTCTGAACACACTCTCCCCAAGATACAACCTACAATTCAAAGTAGTAGAACGGACGGGCGTAACCAACAAAGACGGTTATGAGAAACTAATCTTATCTCCCATTAATGATCCGAACATTAAATTTTTTGCCAGTTCCATTTATGCGAAATCATACTATTCAATTTTTCGTTCGGAACAACATCAGGAAAGTTATCTAGACGGTCTTTTCTTTGCTTATGCCCCTTCATTGTACGCCAGACATTTAAATTTCAAGTTCCCTTCTGACTATTTCAGTGAAACGCTGAAGTATGGGGAGATTTACAAATCTACATACGAGAGGGATGGAACCGCACCATATATCATCGATGGAGTTACCGAAAAAGATTTCATTCCGTTATCCAAGGACTTTTATGAGATTATAAAGGGATTCTATCCGCACAGACCACCTTCTCCGAATTTAGTCAATCAGCTCGGTTCCACCATAGAACTTCCATACAGATTTGAAGGCAGTACAAAGCTGCAATTGATCCGCCACAATTTCGCTTCTGCTGAACCATACGACTCTTATGAAATCTATAGGCAATTTGTTAGCAGTTATGAACAGATGAAAGAAGGGAATGAGTGATGAGAGGCTCTTATAAAATCTCCATTCTGATGATCATTTGCTGTATTCTGTTGACAGGGTGCTTCTCGGGGAGTCACAAGTCAGGAGATAAATATGTGAAGAATGCTCTAGCATATATGAAGGCATACTATTTTATTGATTTTGAATATTCAAGAGTCATAGGAAAAAATGACGATGGATCCGACATTTTGGAGCTCTACCCTAAGCTCAATCCAGACATCAAATTTAACTACCAACAGTACATTATCCAGTATCCTCTTCACAAAACTGATAAATATAACGTTTCTAAGAATTACGAGGAAGTCCTCTGGATTAAAAAATATGCAGATGTCTATCAAAGGATTCTGGGTAAACCCGTGAATACCGATGCTATTTGGGAAGCTTATCAGAAAACAGATTTCACCCAAACTAGCTTTCTCGAGTTCCTGAGAACCACCGATTATGTGATTTCAATTCCACCAAATTCAATCCCAGAGTTCTCCCAAAAGATTTATGCAATGTCTCAAGCGATTGCTGAATTCCCAGAGATCAGCCGCGTGGGAGGAAGGCGCATTGATGAACTGCCTTACCAGTTTGAAAATCAAAAGGATCTCTCACGCGCTTACTTTTTATCGAATGATTTCAGTTTTAATGAAGAAACGACCCTTCAGCAGCTCACTCAGCATTATCAATATATGAAGGACACCGGGGAATTGAAATAATTTATATTCCTCAGATAGCACTCTCAAAAAAAGCCGGCCAAACTCAGGACAATACACCTGAAATTAAGTCGGCTGAATATTAAACTAAGTTTGTTTTAGAAGCAGGAAGCTTTTTTAATGTAATCTTTCATCAAACATGAGTTGGATTTGAATACCAAAGGGATCTTCAATGATACCGTAGGCTTTACTAAACACATTGCTAGATAACGGAGCAATAATTTTCACGCGCTCGTCTGTGATTAAGCTTTTATAAAAACCTTCAATCCCCTCTAAGTCAGCACTTTGAATACATAATGAAGTGTTATTGCCCACTGTATATTTCTCATTCGTATTCATTGTATCTTCTGCTATCATTATTTTTGTTTTTCCGATTAACAGGACAGAGTGAGTAATATAATCCTTATTTTCATCCGTAAGCTGTATGGAGCTGTCACGCTCTGCTAGTTGTTGATAGGTGACACGTAGCAATTCCTCTGCGTTAAAATGTTCTTTGTAAAATTCTATAGCTTCCTTAGCTCTTCCATTCATCGATAAAAAAATAGCTACTTCTAGTGTTGTACTCATAGTATAAATCTCTCCTTTTATATATTTGATATCTGGCCTTAAACTTATTATCCTATATAAAGGTATCAAAACATGACACCTTTATAAGGAGTTTTATATATGAAAAAATCAGAACGATTAAATGACATGATGAGGTACTTAAACAGTCGAGAATTCTTTAATTTAAGTGATCTCATGGATAAATACGCTATTTCAAAAAGTACAGCTCTACGCGATATTAGTTCATTAGAACAATTAGGTATGCCTATTTTCGCGGAACATGGAAGACACGGACGTTATGGACTTTTAAAAAACAGATTGTTATCCCCTATTATTTTCACGATAGATGAAGTCTATGCGCTGTATTTTGCCATGCTGACGTTAGAATCTTATCAATCTACACCCTTTCATCTGAGTGTTAACAAGCTAAACGAAAAGTTCGAGCACTGTCTTTCGAGTACACAAATCAACCAAATTCACAAAATGAAAAAGGTCCTGCAATTCGAAATGTATCAGCATAAGCATGTCAGCCGTTTTTTAGATAAAATCCTAGCAAGTATTCTAAATGAGAGTGCCTGTAACATTGCATATACAAAAGAAAACCAAACAAAAAGCTACCCTGTTCAATTCTTTAGGATTTCCGCTAAGTTTGGTCAATGGTATGCCACTGGAATAGAGCTTACGACGAATACATATAGAGTTTTTAGATGTGATCGAATAACCTTCATTGAAGAAGAGGAAAGCAAAGCTCGTTATTCTATAGAAGAACTTCTTAGTCGTTCATTAGAAATCTATCAGTCTGCGAAAAGTATTGACTTTGAAGTTGAGATTGCGGAACAAGCAAAGGATATTTTTTATAAAGAACATTATCCTTCTATGAAAATAGAAGTTGGTCCGAAAACAGTCATTAAGGGATTCTATAATCCAGGTGAAGAGGATTTCTTGGCTAATTATTTTATGCGATATGGTCATGCTGTTACATCCGTGAAACCTGAAGCCTTAAAACAAATGATTCAGAATAGAATAGAGAATCTCTTACATCATTATCAAAAATTATAAATTGGAAAAAAAAGAGGGGTCTACGCCCCTCTTTTTTGTATGGATTAAGATTTTATTTTTCCGATGGATAGACTCACTCGATAATTCCCATGATTCAAAAGTTGAGCCAGAAATGCCTCAAGCTCCTCATTAGAAGCAAAATGTCCGGTTAATACATAACATCCTTCTCCGCTAATTCGATGCACTTCGGTAATAGCATCCTCTGCCATCACGAACTTCTGAAATAAAGGATGATTGGCTGATTCCACAAAAAATGTAATAAAGGCTGTGATAGACAGACCTAGCTTTGCTTTATTAGTAACGATCGTATATTGCTCGATAACCCCCAAATCTTCTAAACGCCTAATGCGATTTCCGACCGCTTGGCCGGTCATATGTATCTTTTGGCCAATGTCCTTCCACTGAATTCTGGAGTTTTCTCTTAGTAATGCTAGTATCGCAAAATCGATATGATCAAAAATAAAAATCAATCCTTTCGTCATGAAAGCAAATGGACATATAGCGTTTCGCCAACTTATTCAGCATTTAAGCATGAATATCTATACTTAGTTATATCCTGATTCACTAGTTAGTAGCCATTGAAACAGTGATAACTAAAACACTTCAAAGGAGGCCCAAGAATGCTATTACAAGAAATTTTGGAGTATAACGATCAGTTCGTAGAAGACAAGGAGTATCTACCTTATGAGGGAACGAAATTCCCTAAAAAACGCATGATTGTCGTAACATGCATGGATGCTCGACTGATTGAGCTGCTGCCTAAAGCCCTAAACATACACAATGGGGATGCCAAAGTCATCAAAACAGCAGGTGGAACGATTACCCATGCATTTGGAAGCATCATGCGCAGTATCGTAACGGCTGTCTACGAACTGAATGCGGAAGAAATTTATATCATCGGTCACCACAATTGTGGCATGAGTCAAAGCAACCCTGAAGGAACACTTCAAAAAATAATGGATCGCGGAGTCGCGACACCAGAAATTCTTTCTTCACTTGAATATGCAGGTATCGATCTTCATAAATGGTTGTTCGGCTTTACGAATGTCGTAGATTCGATTAGAGGAAACATAGATCTGGTGCGTAATCATCCGCTCATTCCGAAAGAGGTAGCTGTTCATGGTCTGGTGATTGCACCAGACACTGGTAAACTCGATCTGATTGTAAATGGATATGAACAAGTAACAGGCCACGACAAGCACTAAGCGATACTCATTATACTAAACTAAAGGGAGCAATGAAATATGAATAGAAAAGAAGCGACACAACAGATATTGGACGCTAAATTTGCAAAAGGATTAACTTGGGGCGAAATCGCAAAGGTAAGCGAGCATTCAGAGAGCTGGGTTGTAACTGCACTGTTGGGTCAAGCAACAATGACACGTAATGAAGCAGATAAAATGGGGGAATTGCTTGAACTCGACGAACAAGTGGTTCAAGCGCTCGCACAAATCCCACACCGTGGTGATGTCATCGATATGCCGCCTACAGATCCAGGATTGTATCGCCTATACGAAATGCTGCTTGTATACGGTCCAACGATTAGAGAACTTGTTTTAGAGAAGCTTGGCGAAGGTATCATGAGCGCAATCGATTTCCAATTCGACGTACAAAAGCAAGAAGATCCGAACGGTGACCGCATCATTCTGACGATGAACGGAAAGTTTTTGCCATATCGCAAATGGTAATAGATTAATAAGCAAGCCACCTTTTAACGATTTCAAATCGAAAGGTGGCTTTCATTTTCCGTATAGATTGTAAAGTTAACAATAGTAAAGGTGAGTTGATATGGAGAATAAACGCGTTACTAATAGTCTCAGTACTGTACAATGGTTTATTTTTTTGCTAGCCAATGCAGTGGCTCTGCCCATTGTCATTGGAGGTATTTTTCAATTGTCGTTTGAACAAATTTCAACCTTAATGCAGCGGACGTTTTTCGTTGTAGGAATCAGTTCGTTTATTCAGGGGTGCTTCGGACATAAATACCCTATTGCAGATGGACCTGCGGGATCATGGGTAAGTATCTTTGTCATATTAGGCAACTTAGCCTTCATTCAAGGGCAAGATCAGATGCATACATTACAAATTCTAGAAGGAGGATTAATCGTAGCCGGTCTTCTTCTCATCGTATTAGGAACTACAGGGCTAGTTTATAGGCTTCAATTTTTATTTACACCCTTAGTTTCAGGTTCATTTTTGTTCATTCTCTCCTTGCAATTAAGCGGTGTATTAGTCAAGGGCATGCTTGGATTACAGGGAACAAGCGCCGAACCAGATGTTATGGCAGCACTCATATCCTTTTTTATTTTTGGACTTGTTATTTTTCTCTCTATTAAAGGAAGAGGATGGATTAGTAGTTACGCCGTACTGATTGGAATCGGGTTGGGTTCGGGACTATTTGCAGCATTGGGGAAAGTGAGGCTAACATTTACAGCTTCAACTCCCGTCTTGAAGTTCCCTCAAATTTTTGCTTGGGGAGTACCTCAATTCGATCTAGGGATCGTGATTACCTCACTGTTGTTTACGTTTTTGTTAGTATCCAATACAATTTCTTCTATTTCCGCTGTAAAACAAGTAGTTCTGGTTGTACCGAAAGATGAAAAAACAGCATTAAGTCGAGGGATTTGGACGGGAGGGATCTCTCATATACTAGCCGCCCTATTCTCAACGATAGGCGTTGTTCCATTGCCAGCCTCGGCGGGCTTTATGAAATTAACGGGGCAAAAGCGAATTCGGCCATTTCTTATGGCCTGTCTGTTACTAACCGTTATCGCGCTTATGCCGTCCGTTGTCAATGTGCTAGCGTTACTTCCAGCGCCAGTAGCCAGTGCAGCACTTCTAGCTACTTTTGTACAAATCGTAGGGATTGCATTCCAATCCTTGTTGCGGGAACAGCTTGATCATCGCCGATTAACGATACTAGGAATAACGTTGTTGGTGAGCATCGGACTTATGTTTTTGCCTCCAGCGGTATTTCAGAGTCTTCCTTCCACACTTCGATATATTTGCAGTAATGGTCTGCTTGTCGGCACTATACTGGCCATGCTTTTAGAGCAATTGTGGAAGGGTGAAAAGAAAATAAGCCATTATCAAAAAATATAAAGCTAATCAAAAGGGGTGAAAAACATAGCTTGGAGAACTGCCTTAGCCTTTTTGAGGTTACGCGTATCCAGTTGGTTAAGCATGTCTACGATTTGACTCATTTCATCGTTTTTCATTGCCTCAAGAGATTCTCCAGTGTTTAATAGTTCTTCTTCAGCAACCGATTCCGAATGAACCCATGATGCTTCTAAAGTATCCCTGAACGCTTGGATCAGAAATAACAATTCATCTGTGTTATATCTCTGTAGAAACCGGTTTATCCCTTTATTCATCTGATGATGTAGAGCTTGGTGCAAAACGAATATTTCTTTACCCAGAGGTGTTGTAAGAAACAGCACTTCTTTTTTATTAACGGGAAGATACTCCGTGCGAATAATTTGCTGCTGCACTAATTTTCTAGTGATTTTGGACACGCTGCCTTTCGGAATTCCGAATTGCTTCGAAATGGTAGTGCCATTCACCGGCTCAAGCTGTCCAATCGCATCTATTACATGCAGCATCATGACTGTGGAGTCTTGGAGGAAATCAATGATAAGGGGGTTACTGCAGTTCTGAATCAACCATTCCTTCTCTTCATCATCCTCCGATTGAAATCGCTTTTGTAGTTGGGGAATCATCTCTATCATTTTTTTTATCAAAATATCCTTATTAGGTAAGTTCTCGAAAGAATGCGTCACTGTTAAGTCTCCTCGTAAATTCATCTTATGCACATTTTAACAAGACACAGATCATAAATAAAGTTTCCTAGAAATAATATTGACAACAAGGAAACTTAAAACGTATTATTGTTTCCATAGTTAATATTTTATTTCTAGGAAACAATAATACGAAAAGAAGGTATTTATATGAATGTCTTAATTATTTTTGATCATCCATACGGAGCAACAGCGTCCGAGAATGTCCCCCATCAGCGAAGCTATTCCGCAGCCTTATTAGCCTCCGTAATGCGAGGTCTCACCACCAAAGGCCATACGATTGATCTTATCGATCTGCATGCCGATGGATTTGATCCAGTCATGTCGCACGAAGAACTCACTGCTTGGCGGCAAAAGAGAACCCCCGACCCGCTAGTCGCCAATTATCAGCAGCGTCTTATAGCAGCGGATCATATTGTCTTCATTTTCCCTATATGGTGGGAAGCCATGCCCGCTCTTACCAAAGGTTTCCTTGATAAGGTATTCGCAAAAGGCATTGTCTACGAAGAAACTAAACCTGGGCGGCCCTTCAAATGCTTACTCCCGAATATTAAAGGAGTGTCCCTGCTGACCGTAATGAACACGCCCGACTTCTTTTATCGTTGGATTTTTGGCAACCCCATCACCAAAATTCTATTCAGAGGCACCTTCCGCAAAATGGGAATACGGAAGAACCTCCGTTGGTATAATTATGCCGGGATGTCAGATCGCAGCTTAGAAGAGCGGGTGAAGCATCTTGATAAAACAGAACAACGGTTTGCACGACTGGACTAAACTAGACTAGATCAAATTACTCAAGCGCTGACTGATTCTGAGAACTGAATCTCTGGTTTCTTCATCTCCCTAAGCACCAGCAATCCAATGAATAAGGATACAACGCCGATAATCATCAGCAGCGCCCCCAGCTCCTGACTGTAGGCTGTTAGCGCCCCATCCCGAAAAGCCATTCCACGTATGAGGCGATTAAGCCAGTTCATAGGTAATACCCATGCGGAAATTTGAAAAAACTCTGGAAAGGCAAGTGGACTCAGCTGGATTCCAGTAGCAAGAAACGACGGATACAACACGAAATTGGTTCGTAAATTAACTTTGGATACATCTTTGGCAGTATAACCAATCAACAGACCCATAAGCGACAAGGCAAAGGCATATACAAACAGTGGAATAATAAACAGGTAAGGCGCTGCTTCAAAGCGCATTCCCCCCACCTGCTTTAATAAGCCATAACATAGGAGCAGCGAAATAGTGGTCAAAACAGCGTAAGGTACACTGCGAACCCAAATCTGCCAAGGAGACTTCCCGTTTGCAAAGAGTTTCCCCTCCTGCCGCAACCGAGGGACAATTGAACCCGCTGCGCTTGTTGTAATCATCAGCACCACAATATTCACAAATCCAATGACCATAAAACCCACATAACTTGTGGTCGGGTTAAACAACATCCGCTGCTGGAGAGATAACGGAGAAGCAAGCCCTTTAGAGGTTTCGGCATCCACCCCCTTTTGGAGGAGCCGGGTCATAGAAAGAGTCACATTTTCCGTCTGGATCACTTCCTGAATCGCAGTCCGGATACTGGTTAACCCTGATGGCATTGTATTATCCATTAAGATGCCAATATTTGTTGATATCCCCTGCTGCTGATGTTGCCCCAACTCTTTGGGAAGCATGATGACCGCTACAGCCTGCTCATTTGCCAGTAACGTCTCTGGGTTCAGGCGGCTGGAGTACACATTTGTTACGTTCATATATGGAGAGGCATTTATCTTTGAGATCAGCTGTCGTGAATACGAACTGTGATCCTCATCAATGACAATAACATGCGATTCGCTGATTTGGTTCTTCGAGAACATTAAGCCAAAAAACAGGGCCGCAATAAGCGGACCTATAAAAATCAGGCGTAAATACTTACTACCCGCCACGTACTTCCATTCGTCAATCAGTGACTTCATCGAGCTTCACCTCCGCTGTCATCCCCGGAAGCAAATCAGCATTCCCATCCATAGTTACACGGACAAGAAACATGCTTAAATCGGCTTGCCCTTTTTCACGTGACATACGTAAGCTCGCAAATTGAGGCGCGGCTGCGATAGATGTAATTACACCTGTCACCTCCGTTGGGTGCTCCAAATATGGAAAATGAACGCCAATACTTTGATTCACCTCTAGCTTTTGGATTTCACTTTCTTGTATGTAGAGATCTGTATAAAAGCTGTTTTTTTGCAAAACCGCCATTGGCATTCCTAGCTGGACTAGATCTCCCGGCTTTACAATAATCTTGTTGACTGATCCGTCCTCCGGCGCAACTACATCCGTTTCTCCTTCAGCAGATTTAACCTTAAACAGCACCTCTCCCTGTTTTATAGAATCACCTGCAGCCACACCGACCTCGACAATTGACCCTGGACTATTCTGATAAAATATTGTCTTCTGCTCCGCATCCAGAATCCCTTGTTTCCTGCTCTCAGCCTGACTGACTGCATCCTTTCCTTTTACAGCAAGAAGCGCCCCTCCAACAATCAGCACAATCGCAATTCCTATATATAGCCCTGCTTTTATCTTCATTTTCCACTCTCTTTCATCACCATTTTTTTAACTGCATTTTCAGCAGCCTCCATAATTACTTCTCCCAATGTGGGATGAGGGTGAATGGTCATCGCCAAGTCCTCCACAGTGGCTCCCATCTCAATAGCAAGAGCAAGCTCCGACACGAGTGTGGATGCCTCTACTCCAACGATTTGTGCACCCACTACGACTCCTGAATTTAGGTCCGCTACAAGCTTGACGAAACCTTCCGTCTCCCTCAAGGCCAAGGCTCTCCCGTTAATCCCAAAGGAGGATTTGCCAATAACCAGCGAAATGCCTTTTGTCTTTGCTTCTGTTTCACTTAAGCCGACACTGGCCAGCTCTGGGTGCGAAAAAACAACGAGCGGGATGGCTCGATAATCAACTTCGGAGGAGAGACCTGCAATGGCCTCTGCCGCAATCTTGGCTTCGTAGGATGCCTTGTGAGCGAGAGTCGGGCCTGCTGTAATATCTCCAATTGCAAAAATATGTGGGATAGCTGTTCTGCACTGTTCGTCCGTCGCAATCAATCCCCTACTCGTCACTGGCAAGCCTATGCGATCTAGTCCTAAATTGCCGTCTGTATTTGGTTTTCTGCCCACAGTAACTAACACATATTCCGCTGTAACATGCTGCTGTTCCTGATTTTTTAAATAATGCAGTGTAATGGTATCTGCACTCTCTACTACGTTCACAGCTGTCGCTCCGGTAATAATCTTCATGCCATCGGCTTTCAGCTGCTTTCCAACAGGGCTCACAAGCTCCGCCTCAAATCCAGGCAGCACTTGTTCTCCCCCTTCCAGAATCGTTACCTTTGTTCCGAATTTGGCATACATCTGCCCCAGCTCGACACCAATATAGCCCCCACCTATAACTACTAGGCTAGTTGGAATCTCAGGGAGCGACAGCGCTTCTGTGGAAGACAAAATACGTCCGCCAACAGGAAAGGCTGGCAGCTCAATCGGACGAGATCCTGTAGCCAGGATAGCGTTTTTAAAGGATAAGGTTTGCTCCTGTCCAGACTGACTGATGATAGCTGTATGTTCATCCACCAAGCTAGCCTCTCCTTCGAAAATGCTCACCCCAGCAGTCTTTAATAAATAACTGACTCCACCTGCCTGCTTATTCACAACTCCTTGTTTAAAATCCTGAGCATTTTTAAAAGATGCTGACGCATCTGCAAAATTGAACGGTCTGAGCAAATTATAGCGATGTGATTCAGCAATTAATGCTTTGGATGGGATACATCCAACATGTGTGCAGACTCCGCCAAGCTGGTTGCGTTCAACAATCGCTGTTTTCAACCCAAGCTGTGCAGATCGCAGCGCCGCCACATAACCTCCCGGACCTGATCCAATGACCAATGTTTCTACGGCTTCAAGCTTACTCATCTCCTGATACCTCCTGTTGAACTTTTTAAAATATGATGATCGTAATATATTATTACCATCATATTTTAAAACAGTCAATAACCTTGCCTCGCCTTTCACAAGCTAACTTTCTCAGAATCGCTAAATTGACAGGCTTTATTATGACGCCTATAATATTTTAAAAGTAGAACTATGAAGCTGTGGAGTGATTACAATGCCGTATCCCAAAGGTCATAAAATAAAAGTGCGAAATAAAATCGTTGAAAGTGCTGCTCAGGCTTTTCGCACCAACGGTATTCACGATGTAAGCGTTCCGTTCATTATGAAGGGGGCCGGATTAACTCATGGGGGGTTTTATTCCCATTTTGACAACAAAGAACAGCTTGTAGCGGAAGCCTGCCGGTATGCCATCAGCGATACCATCGCACTTCTGCAGAGGGTCGCTGACCAGGAAGAGCAGAACCCCAAAATCGATGCTGTCATTGATTATTATTTAAGTCCGTATCACCGCGACAAAATGGAGATGGGCTGCATTATCCCTGCCCTTTCTAGCGAAATATCCCGTTCCTCAGAAGAAGTTCGGCAGGTATTCACGCAGGAACTGGAGCGGATGATTGCTTTTATCTCTGATCTGGCGGGAATTGACGCGTCCAAAGGTAGCGCACTGTTCAGTACTATGGTTGGCTCCCTTGTTCTTGCACGGACGGTTAAAGATCCTGAACTGAGCGACAACCTACTCTCGTCTGGCAAACAGTATGCCAAAGCGCTAGTAAGAGCCTAATATAAAAAAACACGCCAATAAATGGCGTGTTGTAGTTAAATTTATTAAAATTCCTCATACGATGCGGGATCTTGATCAGCTATGCGACCTGTTGGCGAGGTTAATGCGGAAATAACGGTCATCTCCGCTTCCGATAATTCAAAATCAAAAATATTCAGATTATCACGCTGATGCTCTAGAGAAGAAGCCTTTGGAATGGGAATAGCCCCAAGCTGTATATGCCAACGTAAGATAACCTGCGATATCGATTTATTATGAACCTTGCCTATTTCCGCTATTTCCTCATTTTCCAGTACACTGCTAGCCCGTCCCAATGGACTCCACGATTCAATCACTACCCCATGCTCTTTGTTCCATGCACGTTGCTCTTCCTGATTAAAATGAGGATGCAGCTCAATCTGATTCATACTCGGCGCTATACCAGTTTCTTGTATCAAACGTTCAATATGCTCCGGCAAAAAGTTACATACACCGATGGAGCGAATCAAACCTTGCTTACGTGCCTCGATCATCGCCTGCCAGGCCTCAACATATAAATTCACTCTAGGGTTAGGCCAGTGGATGAGATAGAAATCATAGTAATCCAATCCGGCTCTGAATAAAGACTCCTGTATAGTAGACAACGCTTCTTTATAAGAGTGATGGCGTCCTGGCAGTTTGGAAGTAATGAGTAGCTCTTCCCTAGGCACAGAACTTTGCCGAACAGCATGGCCTACAGCACCTTCGTTCTCATAATTAAACGCAGTGTCGATCAGACGATAGCCAACATCAATCGCCTTAGTGATGTTCTGTGCTCCCTCAGTTCCGTTTAACGCGTAGGTACCAAAACCAATCGCAGGCACCTTCACTCCATCGTTCAATACGATTTCAGGTATTCTCTCAGTCATCGTCGCTCTTCTCCTTTGTTGTCATTTAAACCTCTGTCGATCCATCTTATAATTATTATAACATCCTCATAGTAAACTCAATCATGGGGTCACCTGAACAACCTCTAGCCTATTAGTAAGCCGCTTTCGTGGGCATCCGATTTATTTTTTATAGTAAAATGAATCTACAACACAGGATTTTCGTAATGTTATGAATTAAAAGTAGAGATAAGAGGTGTATCCAATGAAGGAGCAATATCCTGCTAGGCTTGAATTGTTCGCAGACAACGCTCAGAGGATCAAAAAAGCTTTTCCATGGCAAAATGCCATGGTTAATCGGTTAGCGGCACTATTGTATGCTGTAGAAGACAAAGTTGCAGATGACGAAGCCATCCGTGCCAGCTATGAGCTAATTAAGGAGAGTACCGGGATTTTCTCTCAATTTAGAGGGACTTCGGTGATCAGTATTGCTGCCCTGCTCTCTCTTTCTGACGAGAAGGAAACTCTGCTTGCAAACACACTTGCCGTGTATGATTTAATGAAGGAAGCCAAATTCAGAGCTTCTGATTATCTCGTCGTTGCTGCCTATCAAATCGCTGCTAATGAAACATCGGATCAATATCAGCGTACGGTAGAACGGGCAAAGCTATTTTACGATAGTATGAAGGCAAAACATCGTTTCCTTACCGGACAGGACGATTATATCTTCTCCGCGATGCTTGGTCTTTCCGATATCGATGTTGAGAGTGGCGTGGACCGCATGGAGCAGCTCTATGTAACGCTTAAGCCCGAGTTTATGTCAGGCAACAGTGTGCAAGCCCTGACCCAGGTATTGGTTCTTGGGGAAGAAGCCCCTCAAGCAGCGGACCGTGTATTGGCATTAAGAGATGCATTTCGTGCAGAGGGTATCCGGCTAGACAAGGAATATACCCTCTCCTCACTGGGCGTGTTATCCCTGCTCCCTTGCAACAAGGAGGACATCGTTACTGATGTCTCGGAGACTTACGAATTTTTGCGTACAAAAAAGGGCTTCGGGAACTGGTCTATTAGTAAGCAGGAATTACTGCTCTTGTCTTCTGCACTGGTAGCCTTCAGATCTGTGGAGGATGTGCAAAACGGCGTATTAACTACGATGCTTTCTACCAACATTACCAATATTGTAATTGCGCAACAGGCTGCTCTTGCCGGGGCAGCGGCTGCATCAGCTGCGGCTGCAGCTTCTTCTTCGAATTAGATTGAATCGTGAGGGAAAGATATGGACTCAATAAAAATCTTCACAACTAGAAATGAAGAATTGTTAAACCGTCTACTGAACATTTGGGAATCATCCGTGCGGCATACTCATCTTTTTCTATCCGAGCAGGATATTGATGCTTTGCGGCCGCTGGTCACGCAGGCGCTTGAGGGCATAAGCGATTTGTTTGCTTTTACAGATGATGAGGAACAGTTGCTTGGCTTCATAGGGGTTCAGAATAATAAGATTGAAATGCTGTTCGTAGAACCTGCTGCAATGGGAAAAGGGGTTGGAAAAGCGCTAGTAGCTTATGTCATGCAGAAACTCGCCGTATACCTCGTGGATGTGAATGAGCAAAATCCCCAAGCTTTAGGTTTCTATGAGCATATGGGATTTCAGGTTTTTGAGCGTTCAGCACTCGACGAACAAGGTAATCCTTTTCCTATCCTGCACATGTCGCTTAAGTAGCTTTTTCCTATGCAGGAGACAGTTCGAAGCATTTTAATATTGTAAAAAGACAACAGAGCAGCGATTCTCTCGTTTGAGAACGCTGCTCTGTTGTCTAGTTGTCTGCAGTTTAGGTTGGCGAAGCAAGAGCGGATAGGAGAAGCTAGGCGTAGATAGGCGAAGCGGCTCCGAGTATTCGGCTCAGCTGTATCTACTTCTGCATCTACATCTACATCTGCATCTACTTCTACTTCTTCATCTACATTTACTTCTACTGCTACAGCTACTTCTACTTCTACTGCTGCTACTGCTACTGCTACTGCTACTGCTACTGCTACTTCTGCTTCTGCTTCTGCTTCTGCTTCTGCTTCTGCTTCTGCTTCTGCTTCTGCTTCTGCTTCTGCTTCTACTTCTACTTCTACTTCTACTTCTACCTTTACATCTACTTCTGCTTCTACCTTTACATCTACTTCTACTTCTACTTCTACTTCTACCTTTACATCTACTTCTGCTTCTACCTTTACATCTACTTCTACTTCTACTTCTGCAACTACTTCTAAATCTACGCATATACCCTCGTGCACATCGCCAAATCAATGCTCTCTGTTGCTTCCGGACTCAGATGACGCTATTTGCTCATTTATCACCTTTGAGGCATAGTTTCGGACTCCAGTGTCGCTATTCTATAGAAAGAGCCTCATTTCTGGCGTTTTTTATGCCAATAGCTGCTATGGAGTCCGATACCATGGCAAATGGCGGATAATCCGGCGTTTAAGGTCATCTGGGTCCGATAGCGTCCGATAGCGTACAATATCGTCAGAAACCGTCGGATGGCATCTGATAGCTTCGGGTCTTAACCATCCCCTGTTGCTTTCGGACTCAGATGACACTATTTGCATATTTATTGCCTTTGAGGCATAGTTTCGGACTCCAGTGTCGCTATTCTATAGAAAAAGCATCATTTCTGGCGTTTTTTATGCCAATAGCTGGTCCGATAGCGTCAGGTCCTAACCATCCCCTGTTGCTTACGGACCCAGAGGACGCTATTTGCTCATTTATCGCCTTTGAGGCATAGTTTCGGACTCCAGTGTCGCTATTCTATAGAAAGAGCCTCATTTCTGGCATTTTTTATGCCAATAGCTGCTGTGGAGTCCGATAACATTCCAAATGGCGGATAATCCGTCGTTTAAGGTCATCTGGGTCCGATAGCGTCGGGCATAGATTCAGATAACAAACAATATCGTCAGAAATCATCGGATGGCATCGATAGCGAACGATAGCGTCGGTTCCTAACCATCTCCAGTTACTTACGGACCCAGGGGGCGCTATTTGCTCATTTATCGCCTTTGAGGCATAGTTTCGGACTCCAGTGAAGCTATTTCATAGAAAGAGCCGCAGCTCTGGCATTTTTAGATGCTATTCCACCGACTTCAAAGCCTCTATCATATGGATTCGTTTGAGCTTAATATGCATGAACGCCATGACTATACCGGAGAACAATAGGGTTAGGAGCGCCGCATAAATATAACTTGGCCACTTGATGATCGGAGCGAACATCGTCGCATCCAGCTCGGCCGTCTTCAGGACGAAGCTATGCAGCACTATGCCGAGACCCGATCCAGCCACAATACCGAGTAGGCTAAGCAGCATATTTTCGCGGTAAATATACATGGTTACTTCCTTGTCGTAGAAGCCCAGTACCTTAATGGTTGACAGCTCCCGGATCCGCTCGGACACATTGATATTGGTCAAATTGTAGAGGACGACAAAAGCCAATGCCGCCGCTGAAACAATGAGCACCAAGGTTACAACGTCCATACTCTTCATAGTCTCATCGAAGGCGGAGCCTACACTGCTGGAAAAGCTGATGGCAGCGACGCCCTCATTAGCCGTCAGCTTCTCACCAAATTTGTCTTCCCATGTTTTATCATGTGCGGTGTAGTTCAGCAGTTCTGTATTGAATAGCGGTTTTTCTCCGAACACAGAAGCATAATACGCCGGTGTCATATAAATATAGTGCATTACATAATTCTCTGTAATCGCCGCGACCTCAATCTCGAACGTCTCATTATCTTTGTCCACCACGGTCAATTTATCACCAGACTCCAGCCCATACAGCTTAGCTAGCTTCTCTGAGATAATAGCCCCATCATCCGTAAGCATCCGCCCTTCTCCACTTTTTCGATCCCGCAACTCCACGAAATCGGATAAAGAGTTAACAGAGGTAGGAACGAACAGATGAACCTCTTGGTCATTTACACCAATAGCATGTGCGGTCATCCGTTCTTGCGCCACACTCAGCGTCCCAGTTACTGCAGATTCACCAGTGATTAGTTGGTCGTAGGCTTTTAGCACATCGGCAGATACATCTTCATGCAGTGCCACAAGTGCATCATATTTCATAATCGTGCCGAATTGTGACCCGGCGATGCTGCCAATTGAATCCTTGAGACCAAATCCCGTCAGGATCAGCGCTGTACAGCCAGCCACGCCGAATACAGTCATGAACATCCGCTGCTTATAGCGGAATAGATTCCGTGCGGTAACCTTTTGGACAAAGCTCAATCGCTTCCATATAAAAGTGATCCGCTCCAGTAAAATACGCTGGCCACTCTTTGGTGCCTTCGGACGCATCAATACGGAAGCATTGCTGCGTAGTTCTACCCGTGAGGCAATCCACGCCGTCAACGTAGTACATATTAACGCTACGATAACGGATATGATCGAATAGGAAAGATAGAAGTTCTTCGTGATATCCGGTAAATTATAGATTGCACTATACGCATCGTAGATAATACCCGGAAACAGGGTAAAACCAACCGCAAGACCCGCAATTGAAGCCGCCAGACTGGCAAGTGTACCATAGACCAGGAATTTCGCCATAATGTCGCGATTGCCATAACCGAGTGCTTTCAGTGTCCCAATCTGCAGGCGATGCTCCTCAACCATCCGTGTCATGGTCGTCAAGCTGACCAGCGCAGCAATCAGGAAAAAGAACACAGGAAACGCACTGGCAATCGCCGACAACCGATCAGCGTTATCTTTATATTCGGCATATCCCGGATTAGCGCTTCGGTCAGTAACGTAGACCTTAAGCTGCTCCAGCTCTGCAAGCTTTTGCTCCCCTGCCGCCAATTCCTCCTTGGCAGAAGCAAGTCCGGCAGCAATTGCCTTCATACTTGCAGCCTGTTCCTGCTGCACTTCCTCCGGCTGGCGCTGCAAATCCGCAAGCTGCTGCTCGGCGGCGGCCACCTTTGCGCGGCCACCAGAAAGCTCTTTCTCGCCTTCCGCCCGCAGCTCAGCAAGCCGTGCTTCCGGCACGCCGGACATCGCCTGCTCTACAGCATGGGTATGCTGTTCGATCAGATCTTCATACTCCGGCGAATAAGCCTTCACCCCGGCTGTATCCTTAAAGGACAGATAGGCTTCCGTATACACCGGAAGCTTGAAATCTGACTCCGGGATCGCGGCGAACGCATCCGCCGTACCTTTGCCGATCCCACTGGTGCCCCGGGTACTTTGCTCAATAAACTGTGGACTTCTAACAAAGCCAACTACGGTATACTCCAGTGTCTCGAAGTTGTTCGACAGCTCCGCATCCGTACCGTTTCCACTGAAAGATACCTTGTCACCCAACGCATATTCTTCCGCTAGCTTATCGTCCAGCACGATTTCACCGGAATGCTCCGGTAGATGGCCTTCAATTATACGGTATTGATTAAGTGGTTTATCCGTGTTGTAAGAATTGACTTTAAGTATTAAGGCATTATCACCTATGAATACATCTGCACTATAGCTCGGCTGAATCTCATCGATCCCCTGTACATTTCTGAGTAACCCGATGTTGTCTTCGGTCAGGCCGTAGTTAGTCTGCACCTTCAGATCCATCAAGCGCTGCTCTTTGTAAAAGGTTCCAGCTGTATTCAGCATATCTGGCCCAGTGGCCTTGATTCCGGCAAAAAAGCTGACGCCTAACATAATAATTGCAAAAATCGAAATAAACCGGGCTTTGGTATGCCCAATTTCACGAAAAATATCCTTCCACAATGCTCGCTTTTTCATAGATGCCTTCTCCTTACCATTCAATATCGTCAACGGATACCGGCGAAGGATTGATCACCATCTTCCGTACCTTAGCGTTGTTAATCTCTATAACCCTGTCAGCCATCGGGGCGATCGCCAGATTATGTGTAATTACGATGACCGTTGTCCCGGTGTTACGACAAGTATCCTGCAGCAGCTTCAGCACCTGCTTGCCGGTGTTATAATCAAGCGCCCCTGTCGGCTCGTCGCAGAGCAGCAGCTTCGGCTGTTTAGCCAACGCTCTGGCGATAGCGACACGTTGTTGCTCACCACCGGACAACTGAGCCGGGAAATTATCTAACCGCGCGCCCAGACCCACATCCTCCAGCACCTTACGTGCATCTAGTGCACGCGGGGAAATCTGCGAAGCAAGCTCAACATTTTCCAGTGTGGTCAGATTAGGTACTAGATTATAGAACTGAAATACAAAACCTACGTCATTTCGGCGGTAGCCTGTCAGCTCCTTGGCACTAAACTTGGCGATATCAATGCCATCCACAATGACCTGACCTTCATCGGCGGAATCCATGCCACCCAGAATATTAAGCACCGTAGATTTACCCGCACCACTTGGGCCGACGATCACGGCAAATTCACCTTTTTTTATCTCAAAATCAATCCCGTCATTCGCGACAATTACATTCTCGCCCATCTTGTAACGCTTGTACTCCCCTTTTACAGCAACAAAACTCATTCCTCTTCCTCCTGTCCCTATCCGAACTAAGTCTAATTACTCTACATTGTCTCAGTTTATCATAATTAGAACGCCCAAGCCCGAATGGCAAACCCTCATTACACAAGGTGAAATTCACATCATTAATAAGTTCATTTTTTTGTAACAATAATGTAACAAGGAAATTTTACCGTAAACGATACTTAGTCATTTGATAATGTTATAATCACTTTGTTTTATTTACTCTTTTCAGGCAAGAGTGAAAGAACAAGAACAATCAGAAACAGGTGATCAGATGTTCGAACTGAAATGGCTATGGCAGAACCTAGAGGGAAACCGGACGCGATATATTCTGGCACTCTGCCTTTCGGTGGTGGGCTCAAGTCTTACAATCGTGAATCCGTACATCAGTCAGCGCATTGTCGATACGTTTATAGCCGGTGACAACGCCCTGCAGAATCTTACACAAGAACGGCAATTATTGATTATGCTCTGTCTGGGCATGATCGGATTTTCTCTACTGCGCACAGGTCTCGCATATTTCACGACCATGCAGTACGAGATATCCTCGCAAAATATGATGTACAATGTCCGCATTTATTTGTACAACAAAATTCAGGGACAGGACAGAAAATACTACGATCATAATCGCACCGGCGATCTCATGACCAAGATGACAGGCGATCTGGACATGGTCCGTCACTCTATGGCCTGGATTTTTAAGACGATCATTGAATCGCTAACGATCTTCCTTGCCGCCGTTATCTATTTTTTCACCATAGATGCGGAACTGACGCTGTGGATGCTTATCCTGTCACCGCCCATTTTTATCGTGGCTTACATATTCGCTAAACGCGTCCGTCCTATGTATATTGACCTGCGTGAACGGCTGTCCCAGCTTAACACGACTACACAGGAGAATATCTCAGGCAACCGTGTGGTCAAGGCTTTTGCCCGTGAGGAATTCGAGGTCGAAAAATTCACAGAGAAGAATGTCAACTATTCTACAGCGAACAAAAAGGCCGCCCTTGTATGGCTTGATTATTTTCCTTATCTGGAATCCTTCGCTCAGGGCTTCAACGTAATCCTTATGTTGGTTGGTGGTTTGTTCCTTATGAACGGCCGGATCACCTTCGGTGAGTTTATGGCCTTCTCTTCGCTTATTTGGGCTATATCCAACCCTATGCGCAACATCGGTATCATTATCAACGACATTCAGCGCTTTTTTGCGAGCTTGTCCAAAATCGTAGATATCTATTATGCCCGGCCAAATATTGTTAATGAGCATACTGTCACTGACAAACGCCGTTATGAAGGCCGTATTGAATTCGATCATGTCCGCTTCAAATATGATAGCGCTATCGTACTGGACGATATTAGCTTTACCGTTGAACCCGGTGAAACTGTAGCAATCATGGGCGCGACAGGATCAGGCAAAACAACAATCATCAACCTCATCCCTCGCTTCTACGATGTAGCTGAAGGGCGCGTACTCGTAGACGGTGTTGATGTTCGGCAGCTGGAGCTTGATGAACTTCGTGGAAATATCGGCATGGCGACCCAAGATGTACTCTTGTTCTCTGATACCATTGATGGAAACATCGCCTATGGCGATCCTGATCTTCCGGAAGAAGATGCAATGGGTTATGCAGAGCTCGCAGCCGCACACGACTTCATTACCAAAATGCCTGAAGGTTATGATACCGTTGTCGGGGAACGCGGAGTCGGACTGTCGGGGGGGCAAAAGCAGCGTATTGCCTTAGCGCGTGCTTTGGCGGTACACCGTCCTATCCTGATTCTCGATGATACGACCTCT
Organism: Paenibacillus sp. FSL H7-0943; assembly: GCF_037963265.1. Lineage (NCBI taxonomy): Bacteria > Bacillati > Bacillota > Bacilli > Caryophanales > Paenibacillaceae > Paenibacillus > Paenibacillus sp. FSL H7-0943. The sequence continues at coordinate 878,066 of NZ_CP150148.1, read as the reverse complement.
GCGGTCGACCTTGAGACGGAGGAGCATATCCAAAAAAGTCTACGTGAACTGGACTATCCTTGTACGAAAATTATTATTGCGCAGCGTGTATCTACTACCTCGCAAGCCGACCGTATTCTCATTCTGGATGGCGGGAAGCTAGTTGAGGAAGGGACACACACTGAACTGCTGGCGAAACGTGGTTACTATTACGAAGTGTTTAAACTGCAGAACGAGGGTATTGGAAGGCAGGTGACCGCAAGTGGCAAGGAATAAATTTGACGTCGATGAAAATCTTGAATCGCCGTTTAATATAAAACACTTCCGGCGTGCGATGGTATATATCAAACGAAAGAAAACCCCAATGATTGTTGCGTTCGTGCTCAGTGCACTTTCAGCAGCCATTTCACTGTCGGCTCCGCTGATCATGCAACATGTCATCGACGTGACCATTCCGGCAAAAGAGAAGCTTGCACTGCTGGGTTGGGCTGCACTGATGCTTGTGACCATCGTGGTCAGCGTTTATCTGGCTACGATACGCTCGCGCATCATGACGAGTGTTGGGCAGGATATTATTTTTGACATCCGAACGGATTTGTTTAAGCATCTGCAAGAATTGCCTTTCAAATATTATGACGACCGCCCACAGGGCAAGATCCTTATCCGGGTCGTAAACTACGTCAACGCCGTTTCAGATGTGTTGTCCAACGGGATTATCAACTTTATTCTAGAAATCGTGAATTTGCTCTTTATCGCAGCCTTCATGTTCGCTGTCGATGTACGACTCTCATTTGTCATCCTTGCCGGACTGCCAGTCTTCCTTGGCATCATGCTGCTGATCAAAACCCGGCAACGCCGGGCATGGCAAGCAGTGTCCAACAAAAGCTCCAACCTGAACGCCTATCTGCAAGAGAGCATTAGCGGTATTGGTGTGACACAAATGTTCTCCCGGGAACAACGTAACGAAGGAATCTTCACACGTCTCGCGGGTAATTTCCGTAAAGAATGGATGAAGGCTCAACGTTACAACTTACTTATTCCGTTCTCTGTAGACAACTTGTCTACGATCGTTACATCATTAATTTTCCTTGTAGGCCTACTAACACTGAGTCCTCAAGACATGACCCTCGGTGTCATTCTGGCGATGAGCAGCTACGCTGCCCGCTTCTGGCAGCCGATTCTGAATCTTTCGAACCTGTACAATAACTTCATCAACGCCGTTGCCTATCTTGAGCGTATCTTCGAAACGCTGGATGAACCGGTTACCGTCAGTGATATCCCGGATGCAAAAACACTGCCATCTGTACAGGGCCATGTCACCTTCGACGATGTAACTTTCGCCTATGACCCGGGGCTTAATATTCTGGAGAATATCTCCTTCAAGGTCAAAGCGGGAGAAAGCATCGCGCTGGTAGGACCCACAGGTGCGGGCAAAACAACCGTCGTCAATCTGATCTCACGCTTTTATAACATTTCCAGTGGTCAGATTCTGATCGACGGCCAGGATATCTCGCAGGTGACGTTAAAATCTCTTCGCAGTCAGATGGGGATTATGTTACAGGATAGCTTCATCTTCTCCGGTACCATTCTGGACAATATTCGGTACGGCCGACTGGATGCGACCGAAGAAGAAGTAATCGCCGCTGCAAAGGCCGTTTGCGCCGACGAATTCATCCGTGAATTCGATCAAGGCTACATGACAGAGGTCAATGAACGTGGCTCCAAGCTGTCTCAAGGACAGCGGCAGCTCATTTCGTTCGCAAGAACACTTTTAGCAGATCCGCGCATTCTCATCTTGGATGAAGCCACTTCTTCCATTGATGCGAAGACTGAGCGCTTATTGCAAAAAGGGCTGAATGAACTGCTTAAGGGACGCACCTCGTTCATTATCGCGCATCGCCTCTCCACCGTAAAAAACTGCGATCGTATTATGTACGTATCTAACAAAGGCATCGCGGAAAGCGGCTCACATGATGAGCTTATCGCACAACGGGGCCTTTATTACCGCCTCTACACAGCACAGAAGATGGAAGCTTAATTGAATAAACACCAAAAGAGCTCAGGCCGATTTGCAGCCTGAGCTTTTTTGATGTTTTATTATTTTCAAAAAATATCAAAAACTAATCTATCGCCGTCCAAATATTTAGCGCAAGTGAGCGAACCGCAAGGTTCGTGTGATCTCTGTACAACCGCAGACGCTCTGCAGGCTCTGGACTCCACAATAGAGCACTTCCGGCAACTTCAAGCAACGAAAGTCCAATATACTGAGATTCGTAACGACTCTCAGACCCTAGAACATCTACAATTTCCAATAAAGTTTCCGGACTCCAGTATCCCGTGCTCTCTTCTAAATTATACGCGACCTGCTTATAAACATCGCTTAATAGCTGGGGTTGATTTGAAATAGTGGTAACCATCCGATTGAGATAATTGGCGGATTCCTTCACATTATTCCAATCTATTGCTGCTATATACAATTTCATCACAGCTTGCTGTAAGGTCTCATCAGATGCCAGACAGTCAATCAGATCCGTATACAAAGGGATAAGGTGCATCCGGGTGATTTTTGGCAAAGCTATCAGCTGGTTGACTAATTTCAGTAGACGTTGCCGATGAGGCAAATCTCTTTTGGCAGTGGCGTTCCATTCATCCCTTATCGCTGCACTAACCAGTCTCTGACATACACCAACTACAACCTCATTGATCTTACCATCGCGACAGGTTTCTACCAGCGTGTTCATAGCAGTTTCCCATCTAGTGCTGTCTTCCAAATCCGTAATAGACTGAGCGGTGGCAGCTGCAACAATCCCTTCATTTCCATTTGTCCACCGCATCATAGAAATGAAAGCATATCTGCCAATATACGCATCTTGGTGCCTTGCGATTTCAAGGATTAATCCTAGATAACGTGGTCTAAAGTCTAGCGGAAGAGCATTAGGCTGTTGAGATAATAAACTTCCTGCAATGTCACTTTCTGATGAAGAAGCCATTGTACTTAACATATCCCAAGCGCGTTCATCATCTAAAAGCTGTTTCGCAGCATGCCCTATGGCTATGATTACATCCTTGTGTGCATTGGGTTTCTGGAACTCGTTCATCAATAGCGGAAGGCTGTCATCGCTTCTATAAGCGCCCAGTAAGCGGATGGCTTCTTTTCTGACAGTGATCTTCAGCTTATCCCGATTCAGAAGCTCTTTCAGCATGGTAACCAGTAACACCGGATTCACCCTGCGGATGCATCTGGGTATCGAGTACATGGCTACACGGGCCCGGTCCCCATCCAGATTCTCCAGCAGAACGGGAAGTGCCTTCTCCGGTTCTTCCATAAGCGAAAAGGCATGAAGTGCAGCTTCTACTACAGTTACTTCCTTATCCTGCATAAGCCCAAGTAACCTATCCGAACCGAGATCAGGCATGCTTGCCATGATCTTAATAACGCTTGCACGCTCCCAAAGATTACGTTTGGCATCGTATGCAATTTTTTCTAATAAGGCACTTAAAGCTTGTTGCTGACGTGGCAGCCATCTGTAGAATCCATCCGCGGCCGGCACAAGATAGATAGTTTTGCCTGATAGGAACTTGCCCTTAATGATAGCTCCTGAAATAAAAGGATCGAGCCATTCCTGACGCTTCAGATGCAGATGCTGGAACACTTCATGGATCGTAATATACGATTTATCTATAGCTAATAATTCCTTAACTCTGGCATCACGCGTTGTACGAGGCGCAAGCCAGTATCTGGCCGCTTGTATGGCTGTAGAATCCGCCTTTGCCCTCGTTGCTTCCTTTAACAGATTCTGAAGTTTTATGATGCCATAACCTCTTTTACCGAATGAGCTAGCTAGGCTTAACACCAGATTGTAATCTTCTCTTTTGTTGGCCTGTACAGCTAATGTATAAATTTCGTCGAAGATAATCTCTTCTACTCCCCGGGGTAAATTCTTCTCCAAGGATGGAAGGGAAAGCTGCCCATTCTGCTTGGCCAATTTCTGAATCGTTTTTAAAGAAAACTTAAACAGCTCACCATGAGGAAGTAATGCGTTATGCCGGAGAATAGCAAACGCCAGTTGTTGAACGGAAAATTTTGTGCCATATGAAGTATCTCTGGCCTCTATAACACTATCAACAAGCAAAGTAAGCTCTTGTACATGGGCATCTGTGAACACAGACGCAGGACTTTCCGATAGCTCTTTAAACACAGCGCCCCGGACAGGATCCTGATCATTTTTAATCCGGCCCAGGTACACCAAAGTTTCATTCATGCCCTGTCTCGACAGTACGGTACTTCTGATCAGCTGCATAAGCGCCGTGGCACGTTCGTCTGCACTGGATACCTGTGTTGCTTGTTCAAGTCCCGCTCTTGAATGAAGAATAGAACGGCAAGCAGTAAATCTGACTGTTCTCTCCCGGTCATCATTGATTTCACGAAGGCCAAGCATCCGGGTGGCTTCCTTGTCACGCAAGACATGTGGTAATACATATAGTAATCTTTCCGGAAAAATGCGTTCATTGCGTTTATCTTCTTCATACACAGCATCGAAAATGACCTTGCGGTTAGAGGGTGCAATATTCTGAAGCAGCTTTGCTATGTGCATAGGGTGATCTGCGAGTAGTTTCGCTATCTCAATCCATTGATCCATGGATAAATATTTTTTCCTTTTAAGAACAGCTTCAGGAACACCATAAGAAATCAGATCGCTCCGCGACTCCGTTCGTGTTAACAGCTGATACACCTTATTAGGATTTTGGCGTATAAGCGTGCCAAGCTGTTCTTTTAACGCAGGATGTATGATGCCCATGGGTCCATGATTCAGTGCACACTCCAGCACCAAATCTGCCTTCAGATTGCATAGGATCTCCAGAGCTGATGAGAATCTCCACCAGACATAGCCTTTTTCCCTGAGTGGTGTGCTTTCCAGTGTTGTTGCAAAGTATTCTGCTACTACGTTAAGATGCCGGCTGGATAATTTCTTCCAGTCTTTTATGGCATACCCGATATCAGCAAGCCATTTACTTACCGTAGCCGAATAACAGGCCGGCAATATAATCGCGGCTTCCTCCGCTCCCCATCGGGCATACACTACAGGCAATAAGCGTTCCGCTAATTCCTGACGGTTAATCTGTGAAATACTGTGCAGCAGCTTGCGGCGGCAATCATGGGATAAATGGGGGAGCTCACGTTCAATATCAGCATCCGAAGCCACCTTTGCCAAAAGACCCGCAGCCGTATTTCTGATACTTGCCTTGGGATGCCGCAGTGCTGATAGAATAATAGCATCATCTTGTGTTGCAATGGCGCCGATTAAGGCAAGTCGTGCTTCATAAACACCATCCTCCAGCAAAGAGGCTAGTAATTGGGAGTACTGGACAGATCCGAGATGATCACGGCCTAGGATTGCTACTTTCTTGATTCTGTCGGAATAACCTAGCGAATCCAATTCTTTAAGTAAGCTCTGTTTATCCAATGGATCTCTTTTGAAAATCATAAGTCCTCCTCGTTAACCTGTTCTTATTCCACCCGAACTTTATTCTCTATACCCTAATCTATCCCCTTTAAAAAAACTAGAATTCAGCATCTGGTTTCGTTGATCAAAAAATAAAGGTAACCCTGAAGCTGGTTATTCAACCCCCTTCAGAATTACCCATCATGTACTGCTTGCTCTAGTCATTCTTTTTCTGAATAAACACATACGTACTCTCATCCGACAGCTCATCAGCGAAGCTGAAATCAAATCCGTCGAAGCCTTTGATATCCTCCACACAGCTGATTTGCCGCTCAGCCATGAAGCGTACCATTTCACCTCTGGCCATCTTGACCAGGGTCGCTCTCTCTACTACCTTACCGCCGATCTCCTGCCCGAATACACAACTAACCATTCGAACATTCCCGCCAATGTAAGGGGAGATGCACTTGCTGTATTCCTTAGAGGCCAGATTCAGAATGATGTCAGTCTCCGAAAACAGCTGATCTGCCAGCTTCCTGTTCCAGAACTCGTAGATAGACTTGAAACCAGGTCCGCTAAGCTTTGCCTGCATCTCCAGCCTGTACGGAACAACGCCGTCAAATGGCCGGACGATTCCATAGAACCCTGATAATATCCGTAAATGCTGCTGAAGATATTCCAGCTCCTCCATTTGAAGTACCCCTGGTGCCATGTACTGGTACTGGATACCCTCATAAGAAAAGATAGCCGGTGTAAGATCCCGTGTTACATCCATATCCCGAATCCGTTCCACATTCAGCGTGGCGATGGCATCATTGCATTTCCATAACGATTTGGCTTCTTCATAATTCAACTTTTGTAATAAGGCCAGAAGAGTCTGCGACTCGTTTATGAATTGCGGCATCTGGCGGCAATCCAAGAAATCCGTATCCATCTTCATCTTCTTGGCAGGCGATATAATGATTCTCATGTTGCTCCCTTTTCTTCCCCCCGCGGGGAATTTAAATGTAACCTTATCCTATCACACTTAATCTTCGTAGGCTTGGGGCAAGTTCATGAAATTTGTTCACTGCCGTCCACCTTGTGCGCCACCGCTATCTGTACCTGGGTTGCCGTTTCTCCTTGTCCCACCATTCATGCCGGGAGATCCGCCCCCATCTTTACCCCGCCCGCCAGTGAAGCCCTGTCCCCCGTTCGCTCTTGACCCGGAGTCAGTACTCGTTATCTTCTGTGCGGTAATAACATCGCAGGAGACGAGCACCATGGAACAACTTAGCACTGCTATGAGCAAAGCGAAATATCGCTTGATCCGCATCTTTGAATCCCCTCTTTCCGAGCGAACATAGTTAACGTGGAAAATATCTTTTTAACATATAATCGTATACGTCCTTAAAACCCATATAGGATAATACGATCAGCAGCGGATACACCGGGTAAATATACCGGGACTTGATCTCCCATAAAAGATAGAATCCGATAAAGCCCAGCACTACAAGAATCAAAGAGGTCTCTTCAAATCTTTTGGCTCTTATTCCACCCATTAAGCGAACGAGTATAAATACATACATCAGAAAATTCAGAACATACAGCAGCCACAACATTCCACTTCTATAATTGGAGTCTGCCTTAAACAAATCCGTAGCAGCATTAGTGTAGCTATAACGGTCCATGACAAAGCCCATTCTTCCCCCGTTACTGGATGATCCGTCATTTCCGAGCCCATATCGTTCCATCTGGTAGGTTCCTTCCGTCCATGTCCAAACGATTTTTTTATAATACATCTTCACTAAGTCACTTAGGCCCGCCTCGGAGAGTTTATTACTGATTTCTTCTTTAAATAACTCCGTACTTTCTGCCTTATTATAATTTGCATCCTGCTGATAGATAGCGTAGCTCTCCCGGTTGTCCCAGAACCCAAACGTCTCCAGATTGATCCCCATATTCAGCCACATGTAGACAGGTGCGGAATTTTCGTTCATCGGTTCATCTGCAACATTCGTCGCCTGCAGCACAGCATTTTGCGTCCAGCCGGGAACATTAAACAATATGGCCGTGATAAACAAAGCGCTAAAAACCTTTTTCACCCCGATAGAACGTATGTTAAATAAAAGACCCGCCACCACGGTAATCAGAAAAATAACACCGATACTGCGGAAATAGTTGCCTATTGCCAGTAAGAGAGCTGCGAAGAGAATATCCTTAATGGACCTTCTTTTGATAAATCTTATGGCAAAATATAAAGCACTTGTCAGAAAGGCGGTAGCGATCACATCGTTATAGATAAAATTACTCATAAACAATGAAGGGATATAGGTTGCAGCAAACACGAGGACGCCATAATCCTTATCCTTGGACTTATAATTGAGCTCTTTATACAGCATGTAAATCATTAATGAGGTTAAGAGTGTAAACAGAATATTAAATATTTTGATTACCAGATAATTATCCGGAAAGATCAACAACAACGTCTTTAAATATAAAACGATCGAAAAATTAAACGGAAACATATGCAGATAGCCGTTCGTGTCAAACGACGAATAATCATTCCTGTACAGCATGTCGAGTGCCAATGAAAGGACTGTCTGCGAATCATCCGTCGGCAAGCGTGGAAACAGAAAGATAATCACCATCTGGATTGCAAAAGAAAACAGCAGTGTGGCTGGAATGACTATTTTCCAACTGTACTTATTAAGCTTCAGGCACATTTTATACAAAATAACGCTTAATGCCAGCACCACTGCGATCACTAGAATAAAAAGACCCAGCTGTTGTCTCTCCAAAATTGGCGTGTCCCCATATACGAAATAATTATATTTCGCCCTAATAAAAAAGGAGGATGCGATAAAAAGACCGATAAAGAATGCAAGTATGAGATACAATGTTTTTTGAATTCCTCTTATCATGGAAAACCTCCTTTGCGCAATCGAAAGCCCTTTACAATCCGCTGCCCCGATTCATAAAAAGCATTATAAACACCCAAACTGAAAATCCAATGAAAATCGGATGTTTGGGAATTCGCAAAGAAGAGATTTAGAAAGAGAGGTACGTCCTACAATTGGGAATCAAAAAATCGCAAATGTGATACGGAAGTTTCAAAATGGAGAGAGTTGCGGAGACAAAGAGAGGAAATGGAAAACTACTCCAATCCTAGGGAGTATTATGACAAGAGTCTTAATTCTCTTTCAAACGATTATGCTATACTGGTGGAGCAAATAGAATAGGCTTAAAGGGTCGGTCGGCTACCTCTCACCGAAGGGAGGGATGCCTTGTGACAGTGTTTGAAGCAATGATGCTTATGCTAACCTTTGGTTCGCTTATCGTAGCGCTGCTGTCCAATAAACGCAAATAGACCGCCCACTCACAAAGGCATGCGGTCTATCTGTCGTGTCCTATTTGCTGAAGCCTACCGCCCTTAAAAGCGGCTATTGCCTTGGGAGTCGTGTTACAGCACGGCTCTCTTTGCATTTTACGTCTTTTCTACCTTTAATATACCACAAATAATTTAATAACGTAATAATGTACGGTGTTACACTACATTTCCAATCTCCCAGAAAATCCATCCATCCTTGCGTACATCAGAACAATTTACTATCCATCTTTTTTAAAAACCGATTATTAGCGATTAAGCCTTTCACTCTCTTCGTTGTATTAGGCCCTTTCGGTGTGCTACCTCTTCTATTCAGCAAAATCCACCGTAGACATGCCCAAGCTTCAAAGATCTCAAGTTCTTCCTGATCCATATCATTTTCCAATAGATAAGCAGTTCTGAACACATCAGCATAACGCTCAGAGATATATATTTTCAGCAGAATAAGTGACCAGGCAAAATCATATCTAGAGTCTCCCAACTGGCCGTTCGTCCAATCGATTATGGTATATCGCTCTTTATCCTCCACTATATTTCCGATATGAAAATCCCCATGAATGATACAGTCTTGCTTCATTGGAGTTTGCTCAACCAGAGAAGTCAATACATTATAAATATCAGATTGTTCTTTAGCTTCAGGGAAAAAGTAGCCGATGAAATCGTATTTTGGCAGTTGTATATTTCCAATCTCTTCAACGCGAATTTTATGTATTTTTGCTAATAGGCTTGCGAGTTCCTTCATTTTCCTGGTATTCATTTTATGAATAGGGGTTCCGTCAAAACTTGTTAACAACACCTTATGTCCCTCCGGATTGATTCCCCAGCCCACTGGTTTAGAGACGGCTACTCCTCGTTCGGATAGAACATCCAATAAACGATATTGAAACTGGACATCCGGTCTGGATTCCTTATTCCATGTTTTCAGTACATAGCTCTCTTGATCAGAATTAATCCTCATGACCTCAGCTTCAAATCCTTGATCCATTGTATGCGCAGTTAAGCTGTCTTCCTGATTTAATAAGTCGTTTATGATTTCGTTGTGCTCTAGCCAATTTATGATAGATATAGGAGTTTTCAAAAATGGGTTCTTCCTTTCGGAGTCAGCTACAACAGATTAACGCAACTCAAAATTACAAATAACATAAAATAGATTGTTCTATCCAGTACATAAATACAGTATCCGGGCTTTCCTTTTCAAACTTTTTCATTTTTAAATACATATCCATTCCATCAGAAACATCATGCCATAAATCCGTAAATACAAAATCATATTTTTCCTTAGACATATGTTGTTCTGCATATTCGAAAGCATCTGCTTGGATAAGCCTGATCTTGTGAGCATTACTGAATTGTGGCAGTACATATTTATTAAATAAATCAATGACATCTTGATTTTTTTCAACAACCGTTATGCTTTCAACATTAACTTTTTCAGAAACCATATAAGCATAATAGCCAAGTCCAAGCCCAAATGTAAGAACATTCCCAAACGCTTTATGAACAGCTTCTTTCATTGTTTCTATTTCATTTGGTGTGATCGTCATCCAGATTCTTTCATTCTCCAAGACAGCCGGGAACATGAATTCAGTTTGAAAAAAACCAACCTGAGGAATTTGTCTTCCCTCTTCTGTCCGGATGATATCATTGCAAACAAAACCTTCAAAAGGTTTATATTTTTCATATTTTAATTCACTATTATTAATCTTTATAGTTGGTATCTTGATATTTTTATAATATGGATTGTCATAATATTCATTTGCATCAAGCTTATGAAGCATATTGCTAAAATATTGGTTGAACAATTCCTTATCATCAACATTATCAACCGTATCCATCCCAAAAGCAGCAGCCAGCATTAAACCAAAAGCGTATTCATAAGATACACCACAGTTTACGATTTCTTCAATTTCTTCTTTGTTAATAAAGTCGGGGGTATTATTCAAATAGCGGCTTAGTAAAGCAAACACTTTATAGTTATCTTCTTTTACTTTTTCTTTTATTACGTTATTAAATTCCATATTCTCACCTATTAATTAGAATTTGTTCCTATGTCTCATGTTAGTCTTTCCGGATTGACTAGTAGGCAATACTCTCATTTTACCATTTAAAAATCCAGAAGAACAAAAACCGCTTTACTAATCCGTGACAGTTACCACTTCTACAGTGAGAAAATCTCACGCCAAATCTTCTAGTTATATGGTTTATGGTCCATTTTCCGCCTAATCCGCTCAATATTTCGTTACCCTATGTTAGAATAGACGACTTGTATAATTTGTGAAAACTTTCACTAATAATCATGATTGATGGTATACTTAATAAGAAGATGAACTAAAGAGAATAACGATGGAAACTGTGGACGTAACCGTAGAAGATTTGAAGTTTGGAGAACAACAGCGACGCGCGCGCTTCTCCACTTCCAACTCCCTCTGATACTTCCTTTCTTTTTTGTCGGGTTCTTTTGGTACATCTTAATAGAGAAATATAAAAGTGGAGGGTTAACAATGAAAAAGAAAGCAGCTGGTGCTCTGAGTCTCGTCCTCTCTGTCATGCTCGTTACCGCAGGTTGCGGTAATGGAAACGACAAGGTGAACGAGAGCAAGAGTAATAACAACGAGAAAAAAGAAGTTGAAGCCGTCTCCGGGGCATCTGAAGCAAGCTACACACCATTCGATCAATTAAAAGATAAATATGATATCATCATTGTCGGTGCGGGTGGTGCGGGAATGTCCGCGGCGCTTGAGGCCAAAGAGAAAGGCATGAACCCTGTTATTTTGGAAAAAATGCCGGTTGCCGGCGGGAACACAACCAAATCCTCTTCGGGGATGAACGCTTCTGAAACGAAATTCCAAAAAGAACAAAACATTGAAGACAGCAATGATTTATTTTATGAAGAGTCATTAAAAGGTGGCCATGACACTAACGACAAAGAAATGCTTCGTTTCTTCGTTGATAATTCCGCGAGTGCGATCGATTGGCTGGATTCCATCGGAATCCGCTTGAACAATATCACCATTACAGGCGGCATGAACGAAAAACGTACACACCGTCCTGAAGATGGCTCTGCTGTGGGTCAATACCTTGTCAAAGGTTTAGTAAAAAACGTACAAGAGAAAGAAATCCCACTTTTCGTGAATGCTGATGTCAAAGAAATCACTGAAAAAGATGGCAAAGTAAATGGCGTCAAGGTCCTCTTTAACCAAACAGAGGAAAAAACAATTACGGCAGATGCTGTCGTTGTAACCACTGGCGGATTCGGTGCCAATATGGATTTGATCTCCGAAGTAAGACCTGACTTGGAAGGCTACGTTACTACTAACCAAATCGGCAGTACCGGGGACGGCATCAAGATGATTGAGAAACTCGGCGGCACAACCGTCGATATGGATCAAATCCAAGTTCACCCGACTGTGCAGCAAGAAAAATCCTACCTCATCGGCGAAGCTGTTCGTGGGGAAGGCGCTATCCTTGTTTCCAGTGAAGGTACACGGTTCACCAATGAATTGGATACCCGTGATAAAGTAACAGCTTCCATCAATACACTACCTGAAAAAGCAGCTACGCTGGTCTTTGATTCCGGTGTTAAATCCCGTGTGAAGGCTGTTGAACAATATGACAAAATGGGCTTCGTGATTCAGGCGGATTCCATCGAAGCTTTGGCCAAAGAAATCGGTGTTCCAGAGGATAAGCTGGCAACAACGCTTGATACTTGGAACAGCGCCGTTAAGAATAAAAAGGATGCCGAATTTGGCAGAACTACAGGAATGGACAATGACCTGTCCACTGGTCCTTTCTACGCTATTAAAATTGCTCCTGGGATTCACTACACCATGGGTGGCGTGAAGATCAATACGAACACAGAGGTTCTAAATAAAGATGGTGAAGCTATCCCTGGTCTGTTTGCGGCAGGCGAAGTTACAGGCGGCTTACACGGACAAAACCGGATTGGCGGCAACTCTGTTGCAGAAATCATTATTTTTGGTCGTCAAGCTGGGATCAAATCTGCTGAATTCATAAAAGCAAAATAAGTAGATAACAGATACTATAGGCCTCACAGCAAAAAGCTCAAGCATCGGCAAGTTAGCCGCTGGCTTGAGCTTTTTTAATGGGATTAATCGCCAATAGTTCGGATAATAGTATCAAACGGATCTAATTCCAGGGTTTGTTGTCCATATTCCGTATCGATCGTAGTTTTTTGAAGCTGGTCGCTATTGTTAATCACGACGAGTATTTTACTTTCTGGATAATAAGCACACTCTGTATATAAATTATCCGTAATATACTTTGTTTCCTTTAACTCATTGCCGGCAAAACGGATCACATTTAACAGCAATCTTGTATTTTCAAAGCTTAAGGTGAAAGAAGGCAGGTAGATCCCCGTTCCTTTACCAAAGGCATGGGTGGACAATGTTATCATCCCACTCTTTTCACACAATACCGCTGCTGAGCCATCCGTAAGATAGATGTTATTTTTAGGTGTTATGCTGGCTCCTTCAGGCACTAAACCTTGCTCATCTCTAGCCTCAAATGTCCATCTTCCATGAGCTACCTTGGAGCCTGTATCCTCATCCAGACCAAGCACATGTGCCATTCTGAAAAAGCTGTCATAACCATCAAGCGCCGAAGGCTGATTGATACCTATAAAAGTACCGCCCTCATAAACCCATTCTGTCAGTAAGTCCACGCACTTATGGTCACTCCAGTATTCTCCACCACTCCATGCTGAACCTGCCGAGCCGGCATTGATCACTACATCACACTCTTGTAATACTCCCTTACGGATATCTTCAAAATCAATGAACTGCACCTCAACCGGCAACCCGGACAAAGCCTCGTTGATATGAATCAGATCATGCATATACGTTTCATGGAAATGCCCGGACAAGGTCCACGATCTCAATTTGCCCCAAGCGTGCAAAATGGCTACCTTCGTCTTAATGTGATACGGTTTGCCTTTATGATGCAGCTCTTTAATTTCTCTGAATTCATCCGCGATCTTTTCGATATAATCACAAAAATCCGGATAAGGCTCTACAAGATGCAAATATCCGCCCAGTCCAATCCGATCTATAGGCTCTCTGAGCAAGGCGCGCCGGATATTAATCCAATACTTTTTGGCATCGAGCGTAGGGTTACCTCCCTCCATAAACGTAGGAAGCCCTCCCAATCCAACCGGAAATAAATAGGGATGCAGCCGAATCTCATGGGTATCTACTTTTACACCAGAGCAAAGCCTTGCCTCATACCCTGAGAACACACATTTAATCATCCCGTCAAAACCAAACTCCTCAAAACGGTCATTGTAAGGCTCCATGCCAACCCAACTATCATCATAGAAGACATACGCCAGCTTATCGTGCTTATGCACAATATCAATTAATTGCTTACCAAATTCGATGACAAAATCATTGATAAATGCCATATAGTCCAGCTTCCGCTGCTGCGCCGGGATATGACTGACCCGATATTTCCCACCATTCACAAAATCCTCGGCCGTGAGCGAATACCCATATTTCTTGGCAAACAGATCAAGCGCCCTTGAGCTTACCGTAAAATCATATGAACCCCAGTCCGAGAACAAATGGCGATTGCGCTCATCACTTCCCCAGATCCAGGCGAAATTATAAAAGAGGGAGGTGAACCGAACCACTGTTGTTTCCTTATGCTTATGACACCAATCTTCTATCCAATGGAGTAAATATTTTTGCGTTTCTACATAGATGGGATCAATCTGCATCAGATGCTCTTTTTCCCAGTGATTCGTGGTGTGATTGTACATGGAGATCTCTTCCCAAATCCGGTAGACCATGAAGCTGACTGTGTATTTATGCCAAGGCGTTATTCCAGTAATGACTACATTTCCCGATTCCCGCTCATAATTCCACAGTTCTCTTGGAACCTCTTCGCCCGTCGTTCGGTCAAAAACCTGCCAGTACTTAAACGCCTCTTTGGAATCATTCACTCGGAATTGTTCAGCAAAAAAATCCTCCATCAGATAGATGGATAAATAATCTTGTACCGCTACCTTCGGATTAGTTATTAAAAAGCTCTGCTGCAGCTTGTCTGAATTCTGGGACGCCCATTCGTTATGATCTCTGATGATGCAGATTGTAGAATAAATGCCGTATCCTGCGTTGATAATCTCATCGGACAACTGTGTGCCGTCACTGTCACGGATGACATCGGCACCCCAACGTTCAGCTAATTCCAGGGTCAATGCCTCATAACCGGATTCTCCCGGCAGTGTAAAGGCCCCCGTTGTTTGTTTGGACAACTTGGATCCCTCCTATTTAAGCATATCGGATAGAAAAGCTAATGCTAAGCCTTGCCCCCAGCCTTGAATCCAGTCTTTTGGAATATTGCGGTATCCTTCCCGGTCCTTCATAACCGCTGTTCCGCCAGAGACACCCAGTACCCGTCCATCTTCGCTGATATTGTTCAAAATACCTTTCAGGGCTTTTTGCACATATTTGGTATGCAGCGGATTGCCGTTATTGATCATAGCAGCCGCAATACCGCAAGACGCGGATACTTCTTCATAAGACTCCTCGTCATCGAGTACTGTCCGCCACAGGCCGTTCTCCGTTTGCACCAGCTTGAGTGCGGCCAGCTGATCGCGCAGCGAACACTCCACGTCCATACACTGCGGATACAGATACCATTCTTTCAAAAGCTTTTTAACTTGCGACATGGTGTATGCGCCCCAAGCATTCGCTCTGCCCCAGAATAGTCCAGACATGTGATCCTGCTTCACATTATTGTAGCCATGGTACCAAAACCCGCTGCTAGGATCTTGCAGGTATTTGATATGCCAATAATATTGATTCAAGGCATCTTGAATCATTTCCTGATCCTTTAATTTGCTTCCTACACGGAGCAGG
Organism: Paenibacillus sp. FSL H7-0943; assembly: GCF_037963265.1. NCBI lineage: Bacteria > Bacillati > Bacillota > Bacilli > Caryophanales > Paenibacillaceae > Paenibacillus > Paenibacillus sp. FSL H7-0943. Next base: position 862,398 of record NZ_CP150148.1, on the reverse strand, counting down.
AAAAATGCCGCCATAAACAGGGTATCCGCCCATGCCTGTTCTGGAAAATCATTAGAAATAGAGACGGTATGCTGCAACACATGATCTCCGAATCTAAGCGCATTGTTCTGCAGATAATCTACTTTGCTCATCACAATATCCCAATATTTCTGATTGCCTGTTTCCTCATACAAAGTGATCAGCATATGGCCCATGGCACAGGTATTTACCGTCCAATCCGGCAGACCCAGCTCGATATATTCATCTGCCCACTGGACAAGCATATCCAAATACTCTTTATTTCCTGTAGTTTCATAAGCTCTGGTTACCCCATAATAAGCCACACCACAAGGCCAGTCCCATGTTAAATCCATCGCCATTGTTTTTCTGACCACTTTGTCGATGACCCTTAAAATCTCTTCTCTGTCATAAGTTAATTGAAGCATCTTGTTTCTCCTCTCTTTCGCACACGCCCCCAAAGGCGCTTGAGAGCTGTCCGTCCATATTGTAAACGCTTTACTAACTCTATTGTAAGTAGTAAAATGGTCTGATTCTAAGCATATTCATAACTAAACTGTGCAATTTCAACCATTAACTAGTAGTTCTTATATTTCGAGATTGGCCGTGACTACAGAGAATGTTTGGACTTCCGGCCGCTGTTTTCGTAAGAATTTCTTGATTTTATACCGCTCTTCGCGGTGGAAATCTGCTGACAAAGGCGGACGCTAACGCTCCTACAGTTCCAAACTTCTCCTCCGCCACTTTTTTCCCAAATTGTATAATATCAAGTTCTCTTTATATAGTTGAATTTGATATAACGTTAACCTATAATCTACTCAACCTACGTAATAAGAATGGGAGTATTGAGAATATGCCCAGAAAAAAGAAGCCCGTCATTGAATACCGCCACTACAGCTTACCGATAAACTTTCCTATCTTGCTGTTAAGCGGTGAACGTTGGAAGATTTCTGATATTAAAAGTGAACATCTGCATTTCCATAATCATTTGGAGATTGGCATTTGCCATTCGGATAGCGGCATCATGGAGATCAAAGGAGAATCTGTGCCTTTTAAAGCCGGAGATGTGACCTTCATCCCTAGGTATCTCCCTCATACAACTTATAGTTCGCCGAATGAAGCCAGTCTGTGGTCTTATATCTTTTTTTCGCCTGAGGATCTTTTTCAGCAATCCTTCAAGAGCGCTTACAGCAACTTTGAGCCGAATCTGTGGGCTATAAAGGGAACAAACTGTATTTTGAATAAAGAGGAACATCCCAAGGTTTATACCCTTGCGACATCGGTCGTGGAGGAATTGAAACAAAAAAATCCTTACTATCAAGAAAGTGCCTACGGCTTATTGTTATCGCTTTATATAGAACTCCTAAGAATTCATTCCCGGTATGAACCCTTGGTTAATCAAGAAACAGAGCATAGCCTGAAGGGCGATTTTGTCATCTCACCCGTTCTGGAATACATCACTACAAACTACATGATGCCAATTACTATCGATTTTTTAGCTGATCTGTGCCACCTAAGTACTACTCATTTTCGCAGGAAATTCCATGAGATTATGGGGTCCGCACCTCTCGACTTCCTAAACAGTACCCGTATTGAAGAGGCCTGCAAGCAGTTAAAAAGTACGGATGATTCCATTCTCTCCATCTCTGAGCAAGTAGGTTTTCAGTCCATATCCAGCTTCAACCGATGTTTCTCCAAGCTTATGGGTGAGTCACCTAAACAATGGCGTAAAGGCGCACAATCCGAAGCACAATCCGCTAAAGCGTCTATATTGGAATTTACGGGGTGGGTATGATCCATTTATCCATTGGTCTATTCTAGATCATCTTTCTCCCGATCGTTTTATATAACATGGTTCTTATCTTCTTTAACTGCGCAAAGTTTTCTTCAAATGAAATGCTGTGGGTCAGTGCCAGCCCTTTTGAGAAATCTTTTTTATATAGAAAAATTGATTCCAAATACAAACCTATGACATGAATCTGATTCCAAGTAGGATAACTTGAATTATGATAGAAGACAGTCAGCGTTTCTAATGCATAAAAATTATGACACCATCTCGCTTCCTCCATTATGTACTTCATTGCCGGTCCGTTATTGTTAATCATTATGTCTCGGAATTCATCTAAATGATTAGGCTGAACATCGACATATTCAATTGCATAAAATGGCTTTACATGCCGTTTTCGCGCGCCTTCCCCTGGTGTAGGGTACGTGCTGTTTGGTGTGGTTACAAGTAACTCCATACGGATTGTTTCGAGCACGAAAGGTATATTCACATTTTTTAAGTTAGGTAAAATGATTTCGGCATCTTCTTTTTCCTTGATCTGCATTAGGATAAGATAATCCCATATAATGAATTCTCCATGTTTTTCGGCTGTTTTGTTATGACTGTAAACTGAAATATCCTCCACAGCATTATTTTGAGCCATGGATCCTAGAACGTCTGTGAGTTGGCTCTTTATTTCTTTTTTCATATGCTTTTTATACTTCTTATCAACTCCGATACTCCAAGCAATATAATAAGTATCATTTTGTGGTGTCAGTTTTAGATTCTCTACGCTTATTTTCTTATCCATTTCTGTTTCCCTTTCTGTACAAGTCCCCAGCCATCGATGTATAATTCGTCTAAGATTTCTAATAGCTCGGAAGGGGTCTGAAGCAAGGCTGCTTATGGTTAATCGTAACGCTGCTTCCCAATAAACGCAAATAAGCCCCCCCTCTGAACTGCCCCATCAAGCACAACAAAAAGGCATGCGTCCGGTACACTACCGAATTCATACCTAACAATTCACCTAATAAAATAAGCTGTTATGTGATAAGGCTAGCCTTTACTTGACCTCACAAAATCTATTTAACAAGGGAATGATTTGTTCCTTGCTCATAGGGGCGTCGTGCCCCGGGATATACGTAGTAAATGAAAGAGTCGATAAAAGCTCAATATATTCTTTCATTTTTATCGGATCAATTTTACCTTCTCCATGATAATAATCCCCGCTATGTGCATCGCCTGCGAATAATACTCCCGCTTCTTTTATATATACAACACAAGAATCGTCTTCATGTGGCCCTCCTACCTTTATAATCTGGCAAGTGGTGCCCCCTAAATCCAGCGTTAAAGCATTCTCGAACATAATATTTCCTGTGCTAACCTTAATCTTATCAAACGTATCATATTCTTTTTTCATACAGTTATAGGCGAATTCTATTTCTTCTTTGGTCTCTAAGCGTTTTACAACAGCTTCTTCATCCCATTCCCATTCTTTCAGGCGCTTTAGTGCCTCATTCGTTGCTGAAGAGACTATAGTTTCCCCGTCAAAAGCATGCATACCAAAGGTATGATCCCAATGCCAGTGCGTGATCAAAGCATATTTGGGACGTGGCAGATTGTTATCATCTAAACACTTTATAAAGGCATCTAAATGCGATTTTGAATTGCCACAATCAATCATAATTGAAAAGCTGTCACCTACAACATATCCCAAAACAGGTCTGTCTGTTTCTCTGACGTTTTCTAAATAATAAATAGAGTCATTTATTTGTTTCAGTTTCATCCTATGGGTTCCTCTCCTTTATGGATACAGGCTAAAGTTACGCTCTATGGAGGAGATGATTACCTATTTATAATGGATGAAGCAGGTCCCATTGGGCAAGGGAGAGTTTAGTTATATTCACATTGTACTACGACGTAGTTCATAAAAATATTGCACAATCGGATGCTTTAACTGCATCTTCTCGCTCATGTTTAAAATTCGCTTTTTCCCAACCCGTCTGTCCACTAAAGCCAGAATATTCAATAAGATATCATCGCTCTCTATGCTTTCCTCTATAGAAGTAGATAGAAACTTATTAGCTATAACGATAAAATTCGATTTACTTAATGAGGTCTGTGCTGATAAAAGCTCCTTTGCAATTTCTGATATTTTTCTGCTTCTTGCAATGACTATTAGACGATCCTCCGGGATGATCCCTTTACTATCTTTTCTAACCGCTTCGATGTCTTCAGGGTGGATTGGAATTTGGAGTTCTGAATCATTCTTAATCTCCTGCTCCGTCTGATACCATCTGATTGAGCTAGTTCTATCATTCATATTGAGTACGTTCTTTTTATCTACCGAAATATAACAGCTCCCTGATTTATCAGGTAAATAACGGTAGCTGCTTGCGCGATATTCAACCTTGCCGGATAACGCGGGACATAGAAAACTCTCCAGTTGTTGCTTTAATTTGCTCCAGGACATGTATCCTCCAACAAGACGATCTCTTCTCCTCGTCCTTGTCTTATTTTTATATTTTCTTTCCCCCAAGAACACATAACATCCACGATCTTATTGGCTGTAACGCCATATTCCGTGAGGCTGTATTCAACTTTTGGCGGCATCTGCTGGTACACGAATCTTTTGACAAGCCCATCCCTCTCAAGTTCACGAAGCTGCTGGATCAGAACCTTTTGTGAGATGCCTTGAATATTACGCTGTAATTCACTTGTTCTTTTGGTACCGGACATCAAAAAGCAAATGATCAAAGCTTTCCACTTTCCGCCGATGATTTCTAGTGTTGCCTCTATCCCTAAATGATATTGTTTCATAGAATAACACCTCGTTCATGCTGATCAAATTAAGCTTACTCAAAACTTCATTGTTGCATATATTTTTTTCGGAGTCCAGTACACACCTCGAAGTAACCATCTTACTTTATTGTGTGTATTTTCTTTTTTTACAACCTGCAAGATAATAATAATATTCATAAATAATATAGGCCTGAGAATGGAGATTCATCATGAAAACACTAGTGATTTTGGCGCATCCGAACCTTGAGAATTCGAGGGTCAACCAGTGCTGGAAAGAAGAACTGCTATTATATCCCAACGATATTACCCTTCATGAGATTTATAAGGAGTACCCTGACTGGAATATTAATGTTCCTAGAGAGCAGAATCTAATGGAAACATATGACCATGTGATCTTTCAATTCCCGTTGTATTGGTACAGTTATCCGCCGCTATTAAAAAAATGGTTTGACGATGTGTTGGCTTACGGATGGGCTTATGGATCAAACGGGAACAAGCTTAACGGGAAAAAGTTAGGGCTGGCCCTGTCCATCGGTGATAAAAAAGAAAATTATCAGCCAGCGGGCTCTGTTTCTTTTACCGTAGACGAAGTGATCGCACCCTTTAAAGCCAGTGCCAAACATGTAGGCGCAGAAGCCCTACCGTACTTTGCTGTTTTTGGAGCTTCATTTCAAGCCAGCGATGAAGAAATTTATACTAGCGCAAAAGAATATATCGAATATATCTTTAATCACCGTATTTGACACAAAACAAATTGGGCTATCCTTAGTCTTGTTCAAAGACTTCAAGGATAGCCCATAGCATTGTTGAAGCAGTCTAAAGATTCTCTGTAGTAAGGGTGAAGCCTTCGATCACGGCATCTTCGTCAACCTCAATCAAAATGCAGCGTCTCCCATGATAATTCACTTGCTTCACATATTTTAAATCCTGCGGGCTGACCGAAATCGTAGCTACCTTTGTATCGATCTTAATCGATTTGGTAGTGAATTTCGGCATTACGCTGCTCGCCTTCATCTCATAATGCTTATCGTCAACGATCGTTTCAAACGCCCGTTCCACTTTTTCCATTGTCACGTTCTCTACGCCACTTACCGTGAGTACACGTTCCAGATCTCTATAATCGAGCTTTGGAGGTTCTTCCTTATCGTCGTTGGTTTCGATGACCTGATGGATCTCCTCGTACACCTGTGCGAGAGTGGTTGCATCAAGCTGTTCGCCCGCCACTTCCTTCACGATGTCTTCGAATATAGCTCTCTCTTCCAGAGCCGTATTGGATCTTTCGGCATTCAAGACCTCTCCGACAAAATGCGGATCTGGAAAGTTCGATTTCCCCGTACAATACAGAATGCGGTTCACATCGGAATAATTGTCCGTCACGCTTGGGTAAAAGAAACCTTGCTCCGGCGTACTTAACTTGACGATCGGATCTACAATGACATTGTACTTGAACTCCCGCTCCACGTAATCAAACAAGAGAGCTTTCCGTTGTTTCTCCGTGGAATTCACGCTGCATAGGATAAAAGGATGCGCGAATAGTTCGTTTTTCTCACTTTCCTCGGCTTCATCGTTTCTATCTTTAGTCGGGCGGAAATATTGTCCGCGAACGAAAGTGATCACCGTATCCCGTTCATAATGAGTATCCGCCATCATTCTGTCCACCAACAGCAGCATCAGATCCTGCCATTCATCCGGATCCCCTGTCACCAAAGCTTGATGAAGCATCACCTGCGCCGGCTCCTCCGCTTCCGCTTGAAACTTCAACTCGAACAATTTCTGATCCAGTTCACCGGTCAGGAGTTTTTTGAAATTGCCCATATACAGCTCCTGCTTCTCTCTGTCCACCATTCCAAACGGCTGGCGCTCCCAATGATAGATTTCGTTGCTTTCCTTCATAATATACACGTTGAGAATATCGTAAATACTCATTAAATCGTGATCCAGCTTAAATTGCTTGCGTATATGCGCGACTTCTTTCTTTATCATGATTCGTTAGACAACTCCTAGGAAGATTAATTGGTCTTTTCAGTATAAAGGATAAAAAAAAGCTTCGCTAGAAGGGGTTTTTAACGTTACTTCATTTCAGTTTTGTTCCAAAGCAATAATACAACGACTTTACGTGATAATACTAGGCGGCTTAATCAGTTGAGACTCACGAATCGCTTGTGGGCGCGATAGTCTTCACTCTCTACTTTTGCAACAATGCTCTCTTGGGTCCAAAAATTATAAAACTGATCGCGGCCAACACCCAGACACCAATACCGCCATAGAGCATCACCAAACCAAAGCCGTGTACAAGCGAGGCATGGACGATAGCTCCGGATGCATCCAGTGAAGATAGTTCTGGAAAACCCTGATTGAGAGACGAAGTGTTTCCGGCAGCTGTTTTTTCGGCCAAAGATCGCAATTGTAAAACATCGACAGTCTCAGGAAAAGCTTTCTTCAAATAAGAAAAGATGCCTTCCTGTAAAATGAAGCCCATTACGGCAATGTTGATGGCTAGACTGATTAATCTGGCACTCATGTCTATGCCGGAAGCCATACCTGCACGAGTACTAGGTACCGAGCCGGTAGTCGTGTTGGTGACAGGCGTGTTGGTTAATCCCAGCCCAATACCAGCCAACAGAGAGCCGGGGAGCATAGTCAACCAGCTGGCGTGATCACCGCTGCTGCCATACTTCATCAAAATGAAGCCCAAGCCGATAACGAATAGACCCAATGGGATAACTATGCGCGGTTGGTAGCGGAGCGAAAATCGCTCTGCCAGAGGCGGAATTACCAGGGTGGGCAGTGCATAAGCCAGAACAGACAACCCGGCACTTACGATGTCGTAATCAAGCCCGCTCTGGAAATAAATTGGAAGATAGATCATGAATGGCCAAAAACTGAAATTCATCCCGACGGAGCCAAGGAGAGCACCAGAAAAATTACGTACCTTGAATACGGAAAAGTCGAACATTGGATGAGCACTGTGCTTCTCCGCAAATAGAAATACTATGAAACTTATTGCCACTGCAACAAGGATGCTGAGGGATGCTGTACCTCTAAAACCAAGTTCCGACCCTTGTGTGATAAAATAGACCAGGCCAAAAACCGTCAACGAAAGCGTGACGATGCCGATAATGTCCAGCTTTTTTGCCTGTGGATCGCTGGACTCCTCCACGCCGCTGAAGACAAGGATCAAAGTAAAAAGGGTCAGCGGGACATGGACCAGAAAAACCCAATGCCAGTTCAATACAGCCACGATCATACCGCCAATGATAGGTCCAAAACCGAGACCGATACCAAACACGATCCCCCATGTGCTAAAGGCTTTGCTGCGTTCTTCTCCTTTCTGAAACCGATGTGAAAGAATGGCTATCTGGCAAATCTGCATCGCGCCAGCACCCACGCCTTGAAGGAACCGGCTGGCGATCAGAACCGATGTGCTTTGCGCCAAGCCACAAATCAAAGATGTAATACCGAACAAGATAAGGCTGATAATAAAAATACGCCTCCTTCCATACCGGTCAGCCAGCGTTCCAACAGCCATCAGAACTGTCGCACAGGCAATGGTGTAGGCGTTCATAATCCATTGCATATCCTTGAGGCTACCGTGCAATACCTTTTCCAGGGTAGGCAGTATCACAGGCACACTGGAAATTTCGAGGCCAAACATCAATGCGGACAAACATATAGCAGCTAATGTGATTATATTTTTGCGGGAGTGGGAGAGTCTCATTGGGAGTTTCCTCCAGACTCATCAATACGTGCCTGTAAATCTTCTGTACCTACTTTATTTAAATCAAATTTTCTCAATGGTAGCCATCCTCTCTAACTTTCCAAGTGTAGATCATCATTTTGGTGAGAGTCATATTATATAATGTAAATTATTCATTTTACATATTATAATCAATCAATTATGATGATTTAACAAAGTAATTAAAGGAGTTTTAATGAATTACCTTAAATATAAAGGAGGCCATCCAAAGTGGATCATGTAGACAAACAAATTCTCTTCTATCTTCAAAATCAAGCGAGGATTTCAATGACAGAACTGGGGAAATCCGTAGGTCTGTCTCAACCTGCGGTTACGGAACGAGTTAGAAGAATGGAAGAGAAAGGAATCATTGAGGAATATCGCACCATCATCTCCCCTGAAAAAATCGGGAAAAATACGGCAGCCTATATGTTGTTTCGGACTAGAGACTGCCTGGCATTTCTTGACTTTGTCCATGCCTCTCCCCAAGTTGCCGAGTGCCACCGTATAAGTGGAGAACACAGCTATTTATTAAAAGTAGTTACCGAATCTACACATGCTCTTGAAGAGTTTGGCAATCAATGTGATAAGTATGGAACCTATACGATCCTGATTGTTATGTCTTCACCGATAGATCATAGATTTCTCATTCATTCTCTCGAAGAGGCATCTAAAGTTGACTAATGCCAAGCAGAAGGACAACGAGTTTACAGAGAAGTAGCTTTATTAAGAGCGTCTTACAATAAGCAGGAATAAATGTTTAGTTAAAAAAAACGACATCTCTGTCGTTTTAAGGAATACGTATGGTGGCACTTTAGCGGATCGAATCGCTGACCTCCTTTTTTACTACTCATTTATCGCATGCTCTAATGCATAGTCTTCAAGCTGAATATCTACCTGTTGATTCATGGCCAGCTTGGCTAGTTGCTCACCAAGAAAGGGTCCCATCGTTAATCCGGATGATCCTAGTCCATTAGCAACAATTAGTTTATTCCATCCTTGAACCCTGCCCAACACGGGAAGAAAATCTGCTGTAAATGGACGGAACCCTACTCTTATCTCATTTAGGCTACAGTCCGCAAGACCGGAAGCCGTTTGCAGACCTTTATTTAATATTTCTTGCATCCCTCCTGCGGTTACAGCAGTATCATAACCTACGACATCATTTTCGTGAGTAGCACCTACCACGATATTTTGATCCGCAAATGCGAGTATATATTGATCTGTAGGCGGCATTACCACAGGCCATTGCTCTGTACTCGCTTGTTGAGCAAGCTTCAAATGCATAATTTGAGCTTTTTGATAACGCACCTGAAGCATGATCCCAAGCGGATGAAGCAAAGCGTTAGACCAAGCCCCTGCGCACACAATCACTTCATCCGCTGTGAATGTCTGTTCTCCTACACTAACCCCTTTAATTTCATGTTCATCATGTTCTAAAATAGCATCGCCCTCAATCATTTGCGCACCATTACGCTGAGCAGCCCTTAGCAAAGCATCACGTAATTCACGTCCGTTCACTCTTGCTGCACCGGATACATGAAGCGCATGATAACCTTCCGACAATAAGGGAAACTTCTCTTGCGCTTCAAGATCCGTCAGCATCGTAAGTTCCCCTATTTCAGGGGCCTCCTCTCTGCGCAGCTCCGCTCTTTCTTTCATCGCGAGTAACTTTTTCAAATCCTCATGGATACATATCGCTCCAACTTTTGCGTATCCAGTCTCGGTTTCTCCAGCCTCTTCCAACTCTTGAATAAGTGCCGGATAAAAGCTTGCTCCCGCTTTAGCAAGACGATACCATGCTTTGTTTCTGCGTTGAGACAACCATGGACAAATAATCCCTGCTGCTGCATCCGTCGCTTGTCCAACATCCTTACGATCTATAATGATGACCTCAGCACCTAACTTACTTAGCTGATAAGCTGCTGAAGCCCCTAATATGCCTGCACCAATTACAATAACCTTGTTCATATTCGAAGTCCCTTCAGTTATTCATTTTTTTAATCATTCACTACTTACCCATTGTATCTTAAATTTGACATTTATAATGAATTATCGTACTATAAATCTCACTCAGTTAAAAGTACTTTAATTGGAGTACTAAAATAAAAGTGTTATTCAGAAGAAAGAAGGAATACAGTTGAAGTTTTCACAGTTTTTGAAGTCCAAAGGGGCCATTGGTTCTATTTTTATGGGTGTGTTCTATGCCATTGCGATGCTTGGTATTTTCTTACCAGGGTATACAGCACTTCCAGGGAACATGGATGATTTAAAAATTGCTATTGTCAATGATGATGCAGGTCAATATGGGGCTCAGATTTCGAGTCAGTTCTCGGAGAGCTTACCATTCAAAACGATAAAAACCGATGTATCGAATAAAAAAGCGATGGATGAATTAGAACATAATAAGTTAGCTCTAGTTGTCCATATTCCAGAAGAATTTTCAGCCAACGTTCAAAGCGGTAAGGTATCCGCAAGTATTGATTTCACAGTCAACGAAGCTTCTGCCACCATGGTATCTTCAGCCATGTCTTCCGTGGTAGGAGAAATTAACAAACAATTAAGCGCGAACTTCTCAGAGCAAACCGCAAAAGGTGTGTTAATGAACTTTAACGTACCAGAAGAACAAGCCACCGCAATGGCTACACAAATTGAAAATAGCTATGTCGGGAATTATGTTGTCATCAATGATGTTCCGGACGGCATGCACAACAACATGTTACCTATGTTCTTAACTATGGCTGGTTATGTTGGGGCAATGATTGCCTCCATGCAATTAGTTGCTTCTTTTAAAGCGAACCGCGGGAAAGCAAGCAAGACAAAACTGTTTATGTTCGTTCAATTCACAGCTTTATTAATCGCTGTATTATCAACAGTCGTTGCTTTAACCATTGCCTTCTCTGTTGCAGATGTAGACCTATCCTTACTGTTACCAGTTGCTGCTCAACAAATTCTAATGTATATGGCTGCATTCAACGTGTGTGCGATTATGGTCTTCCTAGTTGGCGAAGGCGGTATGGTCTTAAATATTCCAATCCTGCTCATGCAAACCATCGCCAATGGTGCTACCATGCCTCGTGATATGATGTATACACCATACGATTGGTTCGGCCGCATCACCCCGATGTATTATTCTGTGCAAGCTTATTTGGCACAAATGTTTGGTTCCATTAGTCCAGCCCCCTTCTTATGGGGATTAGCAGGCGTATTTGCCGGGGCTATGATGATTAACATTGTAATCGTCCGGTTTGTTCATAAACCTGTACCTGTGACTAAAGAAACTATACTGCCCGTTGAAGTTAAAAATACAGCTGAAATAACCGCCTAGGTTTGGTAAGATAGAGTTTAGCCAACAATTAGGAGTGGGTTCTGTGATGTCAATTCAAATTTATATCTTAAGTAAGTTAATGGATGAAAATAATTATCCTTATAAATTAAAAAAAGAACTATCCACCCCTATTCCTTTTGATAAATTGCTCAATCTATCTGAAAGCAAACTATATTATCACTTTGAATCTCTTACGAAACAGGGCTTAGTTGAACAGGTAGAGATTATCAAAGAAGAACATCGTCCAGACAAACAGGTGTTTTCCATTACCGATAAAGGGCGCAAGCAGCTCCCGCTCAAAATTTATAAGGTAATAGAAGATGCAGAATCTATTTCAGATATGATTGTCGCTCTTGTGAATCTTCGTTTTGTAGAGACTGATAAAGTGATCCCGATTATCGAGAAGAAAATTGAACAGTCACTTATAAAAAAAGATCAATTAAATCAAATCTACCAGCAAATAGATGTAGATAGCTCCACTCGTGAAAGTGTAGATTTCATGGAAAGCTACTACGCTTCTCAACTTGAGCAATCTATACACTGGTGGAAAGTTCTTTTAGAAAAGCTGAAAACGAAAACGATATAAAAAAGAATGCCTTGGATTATTGCATAATCAAGGCATTTTTTTTTTATTTCCAGCATCAATCACACAATAGCTTTTTTCAGTTATTCACTTTTAATTAATAAATATAAAAAGTATGGAGCACCGATTAAAGCCACGATTACTCCTGCTGGTATTTCAGTATTGGCTACTACCATTTTACCAAGCGCATCTGCAATAACAACTAATCCGCCACCGATTAATAAACATACGGGAATCATTATTTTATGGCCACGAAAGAGTCGTCTAACTAAATGTGGAACTACTAGTCCTACGAATCCAATACTTCCACTAACGGCAACCGCTGGTGCCGCCAATAAGACACTACACACTAAAAACCAAACACGATATTTATTTAGAGATACCCCTAAACTAATGACTACAGGATCGTTAAGCCTTAGTACATCCAATATAAGATGATTCCGAATTAATAAAGGCACAATAAGAAGTAACCAAGGCAGCATAGCATACACGTGACTCCAATTACTATTCCCTATGTTCCCTGCCAGCCACACCTTAATCATCTGATATTGCGAAGGATCTAGTACGAAGGTTAACACAATCATAAATGCACTAATCGCAGCCGCAACAGCAATACCAGTATAAATTAATCGAATGGGAATAATGCCTTGATTGCGATCATAGGAAAGCATAAATAATAGAGCGACAACGATAAATCCGCCCAATAAAGCATACAGTGGCTGAACATACGTATGTAAGCCGGTTGAGCTATTTTGTAAGAGTAAAAATAACATCATGGATAATCCAGCACCAGCATTTATCCCCAGTATGCCCGGGTCGGCCAAAGCATTTCGGCTTATAGGTTGCAGCAGCATTCCTGCTATTGCCAACGCGCCACCTACTAGAAAACCCAAGATCATACGTGGAATACGGAACTGAAAAAGTACAAGCTCCTGCCTCGGTGTTCCATTTCCCAATACGGTTTGCCATAACTCTTGTAAGCTTAAGCTGCTTTGACCAGTAGATACACTATATATAAAGCCTAGCAGTAAAATGATTGCTATAATTATAAATTTCCATCTTAGCTTCACTATAGTTCCCGCCTTTCTTTACGTGCCAAATATAGAAAGAACGGAACACCAATAACCGCAATTACAGCACCTACAGGGATTTCATAAGGGGCATTTACGATACGTGCCACTAAATCAGCAAGCACAACAAGGATGGCTCCCAGAATTGCGGATAATGGAATAATATAACGATAATCCACACCCACTATGTAACGTACCAAATGCGGAGCAATTAAGCCCACAAAGCTTACAGATCCGGCTAAAGCACATGAAATCCCAGCTAACATAAATGCGGCTAAAAGCGAAAGATTTTTGATAAGTTTTATATTAACGCCTAACCCTTCCGCTGTCTCATCCCCTACAGAAAGTATAGTAATCGACTTTGAAATTACGATGGCAAGTAATAGCGCAAGAAGCATCCACGGCAACATTTGCTGTAGATGGGCCATGCTAATGCCACTTAAACCTCCTCCATACCAAAAAGCCACCTGCTGAGCCACTGAAAAAAAGATACTTATTCCTTCACTTAGGGCAGTTAGCATAGCAGAGATGGCAGCACCCGCCAATACAAGCCGAATAGGCGTCATGCCTCGTTTACTTAATAAACCCACACTAAAGACTAAACCCGCTCCCAATCCCGCACCTAGAATACAGAGCCAAAGTGTACCTGTGAATGAAATCGTCGGCAGGAAAACCATAGCAATAACTAACGTGACCCCGGCCCCAGCATTTAATCCAAGAATCCCCGAGTCGGCTAAAGGATTGCGACTAATCCCTTGAATAATCGCTCCACTTACTGCAAATCCAGCGCCTGTTGCCATAGCGGCAAGTACCCGGGGTAAACGAATCGACTGGATCACCTGATGAGTAGACGCCTTATCATCAAAAGCGATGATCGACATGAATACATCTGCGAAGGGTATTTTTTTCGCGCCAAGGGCCATAGCAAGCACTAATACACCTATTAATAGGAGGAGCATGAGGATTAGCAATAATAAAAAGGAGAACTTTTTTTCTCCTGCTAGTGATGATTTCTGAACATTTGCGGCCAATGTTTCCAACCCTTTCCCTTCACTTTACAAAAAGAGCCAGCCAAGGGCCAGCTCAGATGCAAAATAATATGATTTCTAACGCAAGTCAGAGGATGTGGTGAGCAAAAATTTGACGGCCCGACTAATCGCACCCGAGATTACACTCACATGCTCCTCTTGCTCAAGCAATGCCCAGCTTACTTCAAAGCTTGGAAGGTGTAAGGCCATCATGCTGTTACATAAATCCAAGCTATCCTTGACCATATAATCGAGCTCTTCTCCACCGGCAATCATAAGCGTTTTAGGTAACTGACTTAGTGTATTGCTGTGTAAATCAGCTTTAAAACTCTCATACTCCTTTAAAAGTGCGTAATCATTCCACCAGATGGAAGCACTACTTGCAATATAATGTGAGAACAAGGTGGGTTGTGTAAACAACGCATGCAGAACAAATAATCCGCCAAAGGAATGACCAAACAATGCTTGCTTCTGCTTATTGATAACAAACCGCTGGGCAATGGCTGGCATTAACTCTTTTTCAAAAAAAGCTAGCAGCTCATCTGCCCCGCCAAATTCAGGCCAAGGCTCCCCGTTGGGACGTTTCGGTAAATTCGCGAGCTCGGCTGGCATGGTTAGATCATAGGTTCGACGCACGGTATCAAACGCCTCACCCCCAGGATAACCAATTCCAACAACAATCGCGGGTGGATAGCCTTTAGGCTTACGCGTCAGCAATCGGGTGATTTCAGCAGCGGTTTCAAAAAGCCCATTGCCGTCAAGAACATAAATGACGCCGTAGCCATCTTTTGCAGACTCATCCAACGGTTTTGCAATAAAGATTTCATAGTCCTTATGATTAGCTTTACTCGTGATCAGCATCGTTTCATAGTTTGGTTTTACGTACGGTTTGATAATCATGGCAGCAGGAACGCTACAATATCGTCCATCGTTTTTTGATAAGCAATTAATCCACTGGATCTCCAGTGATCGCCATCCACCTCGAACACTTTACCTGCTTGAACTGCTGGCAGCGCCTTCCATAAAGGACTAGCTTTAATGTCTGCCAGGAAAGCATCTCCCAGACCATCATTATCGTTAATAAAGATATAATCCGCGTCTAAATCAGACAACATTTCCAGCGAAATATCAGCGGACATTTCACCTTCTACAAGAGCACTTTGAGCAAAGCCTAGCTCACTCAGCACATAACCCCCGTAATGGAAGTTACCCACTAAAAAGATTGCACGGGCATTCGCATTAATATAAATTGCTTTTTTACCGGCAGAAACGCTGGCTAACTGTGCTTTAGTTGCTTCTAGCTTTGTATTGTAAGCAGCAATAGCTTCTGTTGCTTTATCCTCTAAACCTAGCAATTTCGCAATCGTTTCTGTGGCCTCCACTACATTGCCGAGTGCATTCTTAAACACGTAAGTTGGAGCAATTTGCGAGTAGTTTTCATAAACACCATTTTGTGCATAAAAAGCAGTGGGGAATATAATTAATTCCGGCTCCAAATCTACTACAGATTCTGGAGAGGGAACACCATGAGCGAAGCTGATTTCTTTTACACCACTTAACGTATCCTGTAGATACTGCTGCGGTCTTTCACCCGTGGACCATTGGGCTACTGGGGTTACACCAAGGGTAACTAAGTAATCCTCTAGACCAGGGGCATACACCTTTTGTACAGTCCCCGGAATGTTTACTGTATTGCCTACTTGGTCAGTTACTACAAACGCATCTCTAGCCGCTACTTCCGTTTCTTGTACAGCGGGTTCATCGGTTGCAGTTGCACTCGCTTCACTGGTTGTTACTGGAGTATCTGTTGCTTGCTGATCAGCTGTATTATTGCCGCCGCAAGCTGTTAGTAGAATGGATAATAAACCAACCATTACAACATAACTTATTGTTTTTGTATTAAACCCCTTCATGATAGACCTTCCCTCTTTCCTATATTCTCAATAATAATCATTCTCAGTATTGAGTGTATAAGAGATAGGACGCATTGACCATGTAACATCTTATGATTAGACATGTACATTTTCAAGGTATCATCATTACTGCAACTTCCTCTAGCATTCGTTTTAAAGCCACAGGAGAGTATTCAAACCAAGGATCGGAGTGAATAACATAGATTTGTCCCTGTTCGATAGCCTCTAACTGTCTAAACCCAACATCTCTCTGCAAATGATGCCAAGTTGCTCGTGACTCATCATCGGGGCAGATAATCGTAAACAGCTTATCTACCTTCAATTTACCTAATTCATCAAAAGTAATCTCAGTATTATATAGACCGGGCTGTTCATAACTAGATTCCGCTCCCAAATCCTGAAATAAAAGATGCTGAATGCCTGTATTACAATAAGCAAAGATTTGCTGCTGATAGATACGTATAACTAGAACTTTAGGTGGTGTAGAGTTCCAGCCTAATCCGCGACGAACGTCTTCCAATCTTGCCCTATATTGCGTGATCCACTGTTTCGCTTCTTCTTGTTTATTTAGTCGGGCAGCAAGTTCAGTTAAGGCTACTAAACAATCTTGCTTATCATCCAGCCAATAGATTGGAAAATGATCCTCTATCCGTTTTACCAGCTCTGACGACAAATCTTTGGGAGAAATAAGAAGATCAATTGGCAAATGCAATAGCTCATTGGGGCTGCAATAATTTTTGTTTTGCGTCAAGGTTACCTTATGCTCGATTTCTTGCGCCCACAAATTATAGTAGTACGGTGTCCACTTTGCACTTAAAGGTGCAGCAAACGGGATGATCCCTGCCGCGTGTAGATACCCCATCATATTCCCAGTTACAACACCGATATGAGATTTTTGCTGGCTGGAATACATCGTTGGCGAGATCCCTTCAACCTTTTTGAACACTCGGCTAAAATAAAACTCATCACTATATCCAACAGCCTCTGCTATAAACTTTAAGCGAACATCTTCCTTTTGCAATAATTGTTTAGCCTTTTGAATCCGCAGCTGGGTAACGAACTCCATTGGACTTTGTATATATTCCTGTTTGAACGCTGAGGAAAAATAACTGGAGCTAAGGCCAGAAAGATTAGCTAAATGTGCTAAAGACAAGTGCTTCGTGAAATTCTCTTCTATATATTTTCTAACCTCAGTTAAATCTGTCTTTTGCGATTGTTTTTGCATGCTGTCACCTCTTTACTGCTTATATAAATGCACTTAACTCTTTATTCATTCATTAATTGATAATCATTATCAATTATACTTTTGTTTTTGGGGGGTGGCAATGGCTGGGGAACGTTCTATAAAAGTGTGCTCAAAAAAGAAGACGCTCAGGGGACTAATCCCCTCGCGTCTTCTGTGTGTAACTATAGGCTGCTGCTGCCCAGAGTAAGTCTTTTATTTTGAATCTACAGCCGGAGCCGGAGCCGGAGCTGCAACTGCTGCGCCATTCTTTTGCGAGTTCTCCTTCACTTGACCTTGCTCTAAAGGCTGAACAGGCGCACCAATGTTAAAACTTTCAATGATTTTCCCTAGTGTAGCTTGGTCAAAATCTACTTGGGAATACAACTCTACTGTATAGCCATCCTCTTCCCAAATCACAATTCCATTTGCATAATAAACCTTAGTCCCGTTAATTACTTCTGTCTTCACTTCTTCCGTAGTGCTGATCCCATTGTCCCCGCCCTTGGAGATTAAAAAATTCACAGCATTCTCACCGGAATTATACTGCACTTCAACCATGCTGGTCCCCTGAAGAACACAATTCACAAACTCATAGTCTCCCATCCAATCGGGTGCCGGGAAGTTCATGCCAAGTGCTGCACGTGCTTCATCTAGGCTCAACTTAGCTGCAACCGGCAATTCAATGACCGCATTCTCCCCACCTTGGGCATCTTCAGATGGAGTCATTGACTGTGCAGCCGATGGGATTTCCTTATCGTATTGTGTGATTTCGAGATTTCCCACTTCAAACTTTGCCATGATCGACTGGAACATATCCTGTGCATAGGAGGTTGCAGAGAATGCTCCACCCAGACAAATTACTGCACTGCCAATCACTATTGCATTTCTCCAGCTGCTTTTTTTCATCGTTATCCCGTCCTTTATCTCTGATTGGGGGTTAAGTGCCCCATGGTCCAATTTGTATATCAAGCGGTTATAGATTCTTTCTTTGGCGGTAGTGCTGCCCTGTTCGGCATTCTCAAGCAGTTCTATGGTTTTGCTGAATTTGGTGAGATCATCTTTCTTATTCATTTTTGAACCCTCCTGCCTTTAAGGAAATATGCAGTTTTTTCAAGCTTCTATATACTACGACACCGATATTGGACTCACTAACTCCCATGATCTGTGCAATTTCGGAATTTTTCAGCCCAGCCCCATATTTCATTGCAATGATATTTCGTTCCTTCTCACGCAGCTTGGAGAGCGCCTTGAACAGTGCCTGATTATTATCCTCACGGATCGCCAGCTCCTCAGGAGACGGCTTGGGAAATATAAGCTCCAGCAACGAATCCAGTGAGGTATAGCTTCTTTTCTTCTGCGCCCGAAAGTAGTCCGTCACAGCATTTCTTACAATGGCAAACAGCCACACCTCAAAATTCGATTTTTCTTGTGAAAAACTATAATACTTACACATCACCGTCTCAAACACCTGACTGCATATGTCCTCTGCCGCGTGGTGGTTATTAATCCGATAACAGATATATTTGTAAACACGTTGGTAGTACGTATCATACATCCGGGTAAATTCCTCTTTGGACATGATAGCTTCACGTGATCTTTCGGTATTCATGTAACGCTCCACTTTACCCTGGATAACCTCCATCTCCACCCTCCTTCCACTCACCTTCATCGAAAAGCTAAACAAATTGCGCAATTTGTTGTGAAGAAACTTACATATGTTAATACGGAGAAACGCCCAAACCATTAACAAATCTTTTGATATAATCGTGGGATGGCAAGAAACCATCATACAACTTATAGTTCACCAAATGGAGACTGGGGACCTTTTTCAACGTTGGTTCATGAGATTAACAATCACAACACAAAAAACGCAACCCCGAAAGGCTGCGTTAATGTTAACCCCTAACTTCCTGTTCTCCCTAATCTAATTAGTTATTTTTGCAGGTGCAAGCTTTAGTAATTCCACGGTTAGCCGCTGCTCCGCTTCCTCATCAATACGATACCCATCAGCTTCTAAGCGTTCAATTTGCCGATCCAAGAAATAAACCGTATTTAAAATCTCAGTAGCACCCAGTACAGATAAGACGGGTTTTAATGCATATTCAATCGCTAGAAGATGGCCTAACGAACCCCCAATAGCAATAGGTACAATTCGCTTACCAACCAGCGCTTTTTGCGGAAGGAGATCTAAATAGGTCTTCAAGATTCCCGTATAGGAGGCTTTATAGATAGGCGTTAATACGGCGACAATATCCGCTTCTTCCACTAGCGCATTGGCCCGCAGAATCGCCTCACTGGCGAAATTGGCCGTAAGCAAATCGTCCGCTGGTAACTCATGTACATAGATCGAATGATGCCAAATCCCCTCTTGCGTTAGAAATCTTTCAACCTGCTGATGAATAGCTGTTAATCGAGATTTTCTAGTATTTCCTCCATTAATAATGACTGCTTTGCTCATTACACATTCCCTCCTGTGCTCGCACCGGTTAGTGCTTTTTCAAGTGTTGTTACAACAGGTACAGATAGCCCTAAATTTCCTCGAAGCGTATAACTCTCATATTCAGTACGGAATAAGCCTCTACGCTGTAATTCAGGAATCACTAATTCAACAATATCGTTAAAGCCCTCCGGGAAATGGGGAGGCATCACATTAAATCCATCTGCACCATCGTTTAAGAACCATTCTTCTAATTGATCTACGATTTGTTCAGGGGTTCCAACGATTTCCCGGTGTCCGCGTGCTCCAGCGATACGCTCATAGATTGCACGAATAGATTGCAGATTCTCACGTTTGGCGATATCACGAATAATGTTGTAGCGGATCCGCGGATTGGTGTCATCTTCAATTGAACTGAATTCCGGAAGTGGTTCTTCGACATCATACCCTGACAGATCAATGTTAGTGAAAGACGACAAATACGATAATCCTACTTCAGGTAAAATATAGCTGTTTAATTGCTGCTGCTTCAACAAAGCTTCTTCCTCTGTTTTTGCTACAGTAATAAATACACCCGGCATGATCTTCAAGTCCTCTGGTTTACGTCTATATTTAGCCAACCGCCCTTTCACATCACGATAAAAGGTTTGCGCTTCTTCAAGCGTCTGCCATGCTGTAAAAATAACCTCTGCGGTCTTCGCGGCTAACTCTTTTCCAGATTCCGATGATCCGGCTTGAACAATCACGGGATGCCCTTGTGGTGTGGTTGATGAATCCAGTGAACCCTGTACCTTAAACCAAGCTCCCTGATGATCAACAGGATGTACCTTTTCTACATCTAAATACCGACCTTGCTCCTTGTCGATGACCAGCGCCTCAGACTCAATAGACAACCAGAGTTGTTTGACAACCTCCACAAATTCCTCAGCACGTTCATAGCGGGACGCATGCTGCAAATGTTTATCCTTACCAAACAGGAGAGCTTCACCCTCATTGGCTGATGTTACTACATTCCAGGCGGCACGCCCCTTGGACAAATGATCAATCGCTGCGAATTTACGCGCTACATGGTATGGATCGTTATAGGTAGTAGTCAACGTGGCCGTTAGCCCGATATTCTTAGTCACTGCTGCAAGTGCGGAGATAATAATAACGGGATCTAGCTTTAATGATGATTGTGCATTTCCGGACAGCTTTTGACCTAATACATCTGCAAAAAATATCATATCGAACTTGCCACGCTCAGCCGTTTGTGCAATCTCCGTTAAATACTCCAAATCAAATGCCCGACTTGCCCCTGAAGAAGGATGACGCCAGCTTGCTACATGATGACCGGGTAGATTAATGAATGCCCCTAATTTCATTTGTTTTTTTGTCATGTTAACCACTCCTATTGTTTGATTTTCTATTAAGGAAATCCGTACACAAAGGCGGATGCTCACGCTCCTACAGTTCCAAACTTCCCCTCTGCCACTCTCCCTTTTTAGATTGTTGTAGAGTCAACTTATATAAAAAATTATTTAGCAAATGGATTAAATTCGTTCGTATATAACTCTTCCGGTTTCACTTGGCCTTCTTTTAGCTCCCCATTTGCCACAAGCCAATCAATCCAGACATCGTATTCCGAGGGTGTAATCACGCCGCCTTTTTCAGAGATACCCGTACTCTTCCAAAACTTAAGATTATCTATGGTTTCCTTTCGTTCACGCTTATTAATAATTTCCTCGAATCGTTTAATTACTTCCTCCCTAGGTGTCGTTCGGGCCCATTCAATGGCTTTTGCAACTCCATCTACAAATTGCCTGACGGTATTCGGATTCTCCTTGATATACTGATCTGTAAAGAAATAATCACCCGCAGTAAACTCTGTGCCAAACACATCAATATCCTTAAAAATTTCTGCGACCCCACCTGTTGTTAAAGCCCGATCCCGGGCAATCCCGCTTAACATAACCACATCGATCTGATGATTTCGCAGAATCTGTTCTGCACTAGAACTTGGAACTGTCACTAAGGTTACTTGTTCAATTTCCTTTTCGGTCAAGTTGCCTTGGCGTAAATAATCTTTAATGACGAATTCCGAATGGGCACCGAGAATATTCACCCCTACTTTTTTACCAATAAAATCTTTAGCCGACTTTATAGCTCCCCCCTCGAGGGCATATGCACCTACATACGTATTTTTATCACTGCCGTAGGAGCCAATGACGGACTTTATTTTTACATTCTTGGCGTAGGATTTAATAATGGCTCCATTGAATGCTGCACCAAAGTCAATTTGTTTCGTCGCGGTTAATTGAATACTTTCCGGACCACCCACGCTGTCACCTATAGACTCTAACTTCAAATCTCCTAGGTAACCTAAATCGGCGGCCAGCTCTGGGAAAGACACACTTCCAGGTGCAGACTGATATTGCAGGATCTGATCTTCTCCACTTTTGGCGGAGGACTTCCCCTCTGAGCAGCCAGATAAAATACCACTAACCAAGCCTACAAGTATAAGCAGTGCTACTGTTTTGTTCATCTCGCTTCTCCTTTTCCAAATGAATTGTATTTTTCTGAGCTACAGTTCCAAACTTCCCTCCGCCACTCTTCCTTTTTAGATTGTTTTAAGTACAATTAATTCAATTTATTTAGTTGGTATTATTCATAAAAAATATCACTTCATAATCCCCATTCTATTCATTCACCGGTTGCTTCCATTTAGAAAATTTACGCTCAAGCATAGTCAAGCCTTGGTTGATTAGCAAACCCAACAAAGCAATGGTTAATATACCGGCGTACATTTGAGGGATCTGAAAGTTATATTGAGAATAAGTGATTAAATAGCCTAAGCCTTCTTTTGCCCCTACCATTTCTGCCGCAATCAACACTAATATCGCCCCTGTTCCTGCCATTCGAATCCCTGTAAAAATAGTTGGCACGGATGCCGGCAAAATCACCTTTAGAAATAACTTAAACGACTTAATATTCATGGATTTGGCCGCTTTTATAAGCAAGGGATCAACGTTACCTACAGCAGCAATCGTATTTAGAAGAATAGGCCATGTACAAGCAAATAGGACGATCGTAATCTTGGAGGTTTCACCAATCCCTAACAGCAGCATAAATACCGGAAGTAAAGCGAGCGCAGCCGTGTTTCGAAACAATTCCAACACTGGATTTAACAGCTCTCGGGCCAATGGATACCAGCCAATCAGTAATCCTAACGGGATCGCAATCACTAACGCTAATGCAAATCCACTGAACGAGCGAATGATACTCGCTAAGAAATGAGTGAATAGCTCACCTGAAGCTATCAAATTCCATAAGGCGGTGATTACCTCAGAAATAGGCGGGAAAAATGCTGCGTCAACTAAGCCGGTCCGTGGTGCGACTTCCCATAGTAAGAACAATAAGACTAAGACAATGGACTGTTTGAACACCTTAAGCACGCCGGAAAAAGAAATAGGATTTCGTTTCTTTAGCTGTAACGTTGAATGAACAGACTTAACGGATTCGATGGGAATCCCCCCCCTTTATAGATTAAATATATGCACCTTTGTATTCAGGTTCATGCAAATAACCCCATACCTCATGTCGAGCCTTCACAAAATCAGGATGTGAGCGAATATCCGCATCTTCCAATCGTGATTGAAGCGGAATATCTACAATCTTCCTCACCGTCCCGGGCCCTGGTGTCAGTACGACTACCCGCTCCCCAAGATAAACGGCCTCATCAATGCCATGCGTAATAAATATGATGGTTTTTTGGGTCTTCTGCCAAATCCGTAAAAGCTCACTTTGCAGGGATTCACGTGTTTGGGCGTCCAGTGCGGCAAAAGGCTCATCCATTAACAAGACATCTGGGTTAAAGGCAAGACTTCTGGCAATGGCTACACGCTGCTTCATCCCCCCGGAAAGCTCATGTGGATAACGGTCTCCGAAATCACTAAGCCCAACTAACGAAAGAAAATGCCCAACCTGTTCGCTACGTTCATGCTTCGGAATCCCCTTTGCTTCTAACCCAAATTCAATATTGCCACGCGCGGTCTTCCACGGAAATAAAGCATACTGCTGAAACACAATACCTCGATCAAGGCCTGGACCTGTTATTGGGTGACCATCTATTAAAATGCGACCCTGTGTTGGGGATGATAAACCACTAATCAAATCAAGCAAAGTTGACTTACCGCACCCGCTTGGCCCCACTATCGTTATGAATTCACCTTTTCTTACGGAAAAGTCCAACTCTTTTACCGCCGTGAATTGCTGCGTTCCCTCCTTTTGCTTAGAATCTCGGACACTGAACGTTTTGGTGACACTCTCAAATCTGATTTTCTCAGCAGCAGCCATTGACTTCACCTCTTTTAGTTATTATTACGGGAAAGTGATTGTTCGCCAAAAAGGCTCAGATGACAACGACTAGCGTTTGTCCCCTGAGCCTCTGGTTGAACCAGTCAGCATATTCCGTTTCGTACTCACGATCACTAAAATTTAAACATCAATAATTTGTATTAATCTGATGGGATTACTATATTTTAATCCGCTGGGGTTGTCAACAATAAATTCATAATTATGGAATTAACTAAACAAACCTTACTTCATGTTCACTAACCTTAAATATTCCGAACTTCAACAACCTTTCCCAAGTCCACATACTGCTCATGATCCAACTTCACCTTCACTCTGCCCCTTCGGCGTTTCTCACGCCATTCACGAAGATCTCCCTCCGTTTCTAAGCGAAGCTCCGCGATTTCCAAGGCACGATCCAGAATATATTTACTCGTATAGAGCACCGTTTGTATTCTTTGACCACCTAGCATGATAGGAGACGTAATTGCTTTCCATTCCTCGACCGTAAATCGTACATACAGATCTTCTTCAGTACCCGGGCGACAAGGAACCTCTTTAATCTCATTACGCCGCAGCACCTTCCAATCCGCTACTTTCCCTACCCAGTGAATCCCCGTTTTTGCAGGATCAATGAACTTTTTGCGGGATTGGCACATCGCTACGTATTCAATTTGCGTTAGGATCTTCTGATTTGCAAGATTCCTTAACGGCATATGATAAAAAGCTTTCCCCAGCGCCACCTCCACTTGTTCGGGTCCCCGGACAGAACCAACAAGCACATTTTTGCCCGCGAGTTGGTTGGTATAGTATTCTTTCGTGCCGCGTGGACGAGTCGAGCGTTCATAAGCTTTTTCCGGACTATCCTGAATAATCTCATCCAAGAATCGCTCCACTAGGCTTGTAGAATTCGGTAGGAATGGCAAAGCGCCAATATTCAATAGCTCGATGCTTTTGTAGAATCGGTGGGTCTTATACCGCTCCTCATCCGGGTAGGGGAATAAAACATAGGCGCCAAACATGCTTCGCTCATATTCTTCCGATCCCTTCTCCTGATACACAATGGCATCCCGATAACGGTGCATGGTGTTGATGTCATCCTCTTCAGGACCAGGCTGCCTATAAGTGCGGTGATAGGAAGTCCCTTCATAAGCCGGATTTAACCGATATTTCGCATCAAAAACATACTTATACTCTTTGATTTTGCCAGCATCCTTCTTCTTCAGTGTCAGCACATTATCCGGACGCTGATTGAGCGTCGGTGCCTTATCCGAGCTAGGAATCGCATTATAATACAGGATGAACTGCTCTCCGTTAACTGGATTCTCGTACACCATCTTAGCGCTCTGCGAGCGGTCAAGGGTAACAAAAATACCATTCCGATTCACCTTAATAATATCCTGCTTCACCAGCTTATACTTCTGACCCAGAAGCTGATTCAACTTGAGGAAGCACCAGTATTCATAGAGCTGCGCGACATCCTTCATAGACAGGCGCAGCAGATCACCTTGGATCGACAAGCCTTTGAGCAGCATTAGATAACAGCGATAGACCTCGCGGTATCCAGGGGCCATCTGCAGCACCAGTGTAACGGACATCTGCCTCAGTACTCCAGCCTCACGCAAAAAATCCATCTTGAGCACCCGCTCTAGTTGAGTGAGCATGTTGTCTAACCTTTTTATAAGTAATGGATCTGGGGTTCGGTTTTTAATCTTCCAGCGACCCTTGAGCTCTTTCAGCTTTCCATGAATGCGTTCCAGCATCCAGCGGATGAACCGGTTTTCATTAGTATCATAGGCGAGGCGTCTTCGTGTCTCCATTAAATGTGTGGCTGTGTAATTTCGGCTGCCGATGGTCAAGAATCCATGGTTCATGTCTTCTCTTAATCGTTCGGGATGCTTCGCGAGCTCGCGGATGTTCTCTCTTCCTGCCTTTTTGACCCGATTGGCATCCACTAGTCGGCAGTCCTGAAGCAGAGCGTAATGGGGATTCTTGTTAATCCGCTCAACCGCATCCAGAAGCTGTCTAAAAACATGCTGAAGTATGGTAAAAAACTCCGTCAAGCTCTGATGCTGCGTCTCCCGCAAGCCTGTTAGTTGGTAGGTTTTGCGCAAAAAATCAAAGGCCAAATTATAAATCTGCTCATTCACTTCATTTAAAATATTCTGGTAATCCAGCTTGTAATCCATTTTAGAGGGGAAGATCTCCATCTCTACCCGCAGCAAAGCCTGTCCCGAACTGCGGATCTCCCATTCCGTCAAACCGACCTCATTCCCAAAGTTCAGCACACCCGCAAGAATAGACTCCCCTAGGGGCTTAATTGCCTGCCGAAGCAGCACATTGTCATGATAAAAAGAGAGGTTAGCAGCGGTCTTCCTCTGAATCACCAGCTCATACGACTGTGTCTCATAAAAACAAGGAAAGACCGACTCCCCCGGCTGCCAGTCCACCATCCCGTGAGCTTCAGGAGAAAACACTTTAATCTGAACATTACCAAGCCGTTCGGAGCATGTAATCCCAAACTGAGCATTTACCCACTCCTGACTAGAAGAACGATGAAGCTGCAAGGTCTCCACAGTAGGATGATATGGCCTTCCTTGAAGAAAAAGCGTAAAAAGCTCCGTTTCTACACGGAGCAATTCTACCGCCTGATTAAGAGAGCCAGTATGAGGTGAATCCATCTTCCTCCAGCCTCCTAAGCATAAAAGCCAATTTACGCGCACTTTGTGGATGTTTGGCTGTAGGGGGAGTTTGTCCAGCAGCCCATTTCAGGTAGAGTGGAGAAGCATCATTGTCCATAAGATCTTCAATATTTACCGTCACACCAGATCCGGTACCAAGAGCCCCTTTCATCAATTTCAATAATACCCGGCGAACCGAAGAATGGCTCCCTTGAATACGCGGCAGTATCTTTTGCAGCAGTTGCCAGTCAAAGGCTTCTTCCTCACTCATCAGCTTGTACCGTTCGTTATAGATCATATAGAAGCAAATCGCATCCCGTACCCGAAAACCTACATGAGCGTGGATATCCTCAAGCAAAGCATTGATCTTAACCAATCTCTCTGTCGTCCGTACAACAAGCTCTTTGTTGGTATCATAGGCATCCACTAGCTGCAAATAATCGGAACGTAGAAAAAGATGATTCAGTTCGGCAACGTCAGAGCTATCACTGGTCTCTACCTGCACACCCAAATCCGGATACTGCTGCAGATTAATATAATTGAATTCTAGTGTATTGGCTCGATCCAGTACCTTTTTGCTAAAAGGATGTGTCGTTTCGTCCATGTTTACAGTCCCGATTAAGAACACATTCTCCGGAATACCAAGACTGCCATACTTCACTTGATCCTCAGATGTATCCAGCATGGTAGAAGATATGAGATCCTGTGTCTGGATCTTTCCCTCCTGCCAGTCCTGTGTTTCCAGCACACTTAGCAGGTCACTGAAATAATGCTCTACCCGCGCCAGATTCATCTCATCCATGCAGATAAAATAAGGTTTATACTGATTCTCCGGTTTCCACGCCTCTACTAATACTTCCGTGAGCGGACCCGGTTTGAACCTGCCCGAAAGATCCTTGTACCCCAACAGATCCGCAGGATCACTCCAATCTGGCCGCACTGGGATCAAGGTAAACTGGCCGTTATTCCCCGTTGCACCAAGAGCTTCTGCAAACAGCTTCACCAACCGAGTCTTCCCTGTTCCGGATATGCCTGCCAGAATGACAAAAGGCTTTGTCTTTAGCGAGAGGTAAAAATTCTCGATAAGGTGCTCAGGGAAGAAGAAACCTTTGCGACGGATGTGGGATTGGATTTGGTGGAGTAATGTTGTAATACTAGAATCTGATGGCGGTAGAATAGGAATCACCTCATGCGGGCTCTCCGTATTGGAGGCAGCCTCATCTTGATCTAGAATGGTAAAATCAGGCCAAGTGACCTCTGGCGTTAGCGATTGAAGTACTTGAAGTCCTTGTCTTGAAAAGCGAAACAAATATCCTTGATTAACTCCGCCTCCAGAATGAAGCGGACCTTGGGTTAAGTTCACTTGCATAATTTGCTGATTAAACTGTTGTAGCATAATGGGCGGAATGAGTTTCACATACTCCGTCCGAACCAAACGACCATCCTCTTGCCAGTTCGTATTGGCCATAGAGCCTGGCTTGGTTGCTTCAACCGCAGCATCTGTTACATGGCTTACATAACGAATAGCTTTATTAGAATAATGGAGGATGATATCTCCTTGTTCAACTTCCTTCATCGTCTCCCAATGATATAGCTTTCGGCCTTGCGAATTCAGTAGGGGCGCCCACAGAATCCCCTCTTCCTTCTCCGCTTGAATAGTCGTTCCCTGATTCACCCACCAAACATTAGGCTTCGACTTAAACGTTATAAACGCTAAACGGTATTCGAAAGGAACTCCTGTGGCAAAGAAATCTATGTATTCAGCTTGATCTTCAGGAACAACAACCTGAGGTCTCTTCGCATCATCTGCTTGTTGGTTCGTTCTCTCTTGCATAATGTAGGAATAGGAATGCGAGAAGGTTTCAATTAATAAATTCTTCAACGTTTGGTTTCCGTTATAGCGGAGTTGAAGGGCTTCCCGACCAGCAGATACTTGATCAATTTTAAATAATGTGGCTTCATAGTTCCGATCTTCATGGACCAGCTTAACTTTTCGCCCTTCACCTAAACTAGGCTGTTGACCTTGATTAGCTTCCAAAAAATCCGGATGAAACTCAACAGGAATATGAGTGCCATCACGAAAAATGGAAAAGTCCACCTTTTTCCGACCGATTAAGTTAGGGATCTCTGTATCCTTCCACCAGCTTCGTAGTTGTTTGATCATTTATGTTAACTCCCTTAGTACAATGATAGGTAACTCATAGGTACTTCTAGTTTTTTTGCTTTATTCTCTGTACGTGAAGCTTGCGAATCTCCGCATCGGTTATATTGGCATGAAGCAAATGCTCATAAAACGTTTGTATTTGCGCCGGAGAGATAGAAGGTTCAGGAGTTCCTGTTTTTAAACTGATCAGCTTCCTAGAGATAAACTCACTTAGTTCCACATCAAAGACAACCAGTTCGTCCGAGTGGATTTTCCGAAGATCCGAATAATACTGAACCGACATCTCATCGTGAATGAAACCATAGAGATAAATTTCACTGCAGCTATATCTTGTATCAGGCTCTCGATGGCCTTAATATGTCCATAGTTTTGCTTCAGCGGATTATACATCTTGTAACGATTGCTCACTGACCATTGATGATCCGTTCGCCCACCTTTAATTTCTCCATTGTAGTTTTTCGTCTCAATGACAAATAAGCAATACGGTGAAATAACGATATGATCAATCTGGGTGTAACCTGTTCGAGACTTGGGATTAGGGAGCATTAGATCGCTTAACGATTTACACTCCTTAGGTAACTGATCGAGTTGAATATTGATTTTATGCTCACCTAACTCTCCAATTCGTGTGGAAGCAACCTTCGGTTTCGACTTGGGAGTTTGTGCCTTACGCACTGCCTGTGGTGGCTTAGTGTCGGATTTTTTAAAGAAGGACTTTAGCGCTTTAAACATAGCAAAACCTCGTCTGATATAGATTTACAATATGTATGGTTATTCGACAATATGGGAAGATATCCCTTTATTCATATCATAAATGGAGGTCTGCCCTCTTTTGAATGAACAGCATCTAAAAAACAAAAATTCCAAATATATATAAAGAAAAAAAGACTGTCGCATTGACAGTCCGAAAATAAGATATGCGTATATCCCCTTTGGTTCCGATACCTATGTGCTTCTCCGCTACCCGCAGGGCATGTCTTAGTCCGAGAGAAATGAAGGGGCAGTAAGGGCATGTTCAAGCTGCATGCCATCCTTTAGTCCTTGAAGATATAGACGTTCATAAAGAACGGCTTGCTTCGATTGAAGCTTATCCTCCCAGTGCTCAAACTCTGGCATACGTGCAATGTCCATGGAGTCAAACAACGCTTGAAAAGCTTTGCGCTCTTCTTCAAAAACATATCTAGGTTCGGATTGATGTTCAATCTGTGCGGTCACCTCATCCAATCGACCTTGAATCGTCTGTAAAAACCATGCCGGAAAGCCCACCATATCCCCTCCAAGATAGAAACTCAAACGAAACGACACTGTATGTCCGTTTTTTTCTTGGTACATCCGATTAATGAGTTCGTCAACCTTACGACTCTGAGCCTGAACCGCTTCATTGCTGCTTAACGGAATTCCCTGCTCCAGTGATTGCAGTCCGAGTTCATTCAGCTTGCGCTTTTCCTCCTCATATTTGTGCTTCAGATGTTGCATTGCACCCCCACCTTCCTGGAAAAGCTATGTCTGTAGACGATGTGCAGAGATTTTAATGCGGTTATCGGTTTATTTTATTTTAATTCGATATTCGCATTAAAACAACCGTTACCTCGCATACAATTTGGTTAAATTGTGAGGTGACACGGAAATGAGACATCGCAAAGAGCCCCCTGGTGACAAAAACATTATCGGGACGCGAGTTGTAGCTATTCGAAAAGCTAAACGAATGAAGCAAAAAGACTTCCTCGCCAAGTTGCAAACCTTCGGTTTAGACATTAGTCCGACTAGTTTATCGCGGTTGGAAGGTCAATATAGGCTTGTGCAGGATTATGAAGTGGTTGCCATTGCGAAAGCATTGGATGTTTCTGTTGGGGAGTTGTTGGGGGAGGGTTAGTGCCGGAAGATTGGGATATAGTTCGAGAACTGTAGTACATAGCTGATCTATCATGAACATTCCGTGTTACAACTAAACTAGTATCCTTAGTCAATTAATTCATATCACTTTCATATAAAACCAGATATAAAAAAAGGAAGGCATCCCTCCAATTTGCTAAGACGGGATGCCTGCAACACCCATGAAATTAATTTATGTTGTTCTTAGAATTGTTACCATACTACATACACCATATTAGATTTTATTGTTACTCAAATTTCTAAAATTCCATTTCAACTAATTCCTCAAAACTAATTACTTTAATAGGAGAATTGAACAAGTAAGGGCTAATCATTGATTTACTTATTACAATTAACGGTCTAACTTTCCACACTTCTAAATTATTTATTTGAATTTGATTATTAGACAAAACAATCTGTAGATTTTTTTCGAACCAATCTGCACGCCTTTTGTGTTTAGTTACAATGCAACTATCTTTTTCTGAATCTACGAAAAGCTTACAAAGTTCATGATGTATTTCAAAAGGAGTGCTCGCACGATTTAAATCTTTACATTCAACTAACCAGATAATTTGCTTATTAGGGTTTATAATCATAACATCTATATCCCCGAGTTCTCCCTTTTCGCCTGAAATCTTTTGCTTGCCTATTTTTTTTACTTGACTTTTAACAATAAGATCGCGATCTGTTTTAATGTATTGTTCAACTTTTTGATTAAATTTATTTCCCGTTTCATTGACAAGCTTGCTGATATATTGCTTCATCTCTAGAGACTTTGCTTTAAATGTACCATTAACAATCAAATTAAAGAAATAATACAAAGAATTGTATAAATGATTATAACTAAAAATTATAAAACCATCTTGAAGTATGATGGGTCTTCGTAAATAAGATAATTCTCTATTAAACCTCCAAGGCCAAACATCATATTTTTGAAACGGTGTACCGGGATTAATAAATGAACTCCTCATTGATAGGCTCATTAAAGCAATGAATTGATTAAAGACAGCGTCTGCTACACCATATTTATCCTGGGCGACTAGCTTCAATTTTTCAACCGGCTCACAAACTATAGGCACTTCTTTTTGAATAGATAGTTCCAATAACAGCCCTGCTAATTGTAAGAATTCTATATAACTCAATCCAAATTCTTTAACAAAACCAGCATTAAACTGCACGTCAGTTGATTCGTCTTCTGTTATATCGTCCTCAGAATCTATCCAATTATATTTAAAACCCGCTATTCTTTGATGTACGTTCCCCCTTATAATCATATTGTGGAAACCATTATAAATATCCGCAAACTTATTAGCACGCGTGCTAAAAACTCCATTATCAATTATGATATCAACCTCCCCCAGTTTATATCTAATAAGATCACTTTCTTGACCGAGAGAAATAATCCGTGAAGCAATCGCAATTAAACGATCCAAGGACTCCAAAGTGAAATTGCGACTCCCTTTTTTGGGTGAAGCAGCAGCATATTCTATCAGGAACCTAATTGCTACACTAGCTTGATTGAGTTCCTTTGTCTCTTTTTCAATTTGTTTAAATGCATAATCTTCTTCAGGAAAACATGCCATAAATGCCGGAGCATTTAAATCTAATGTCATTCTTTTCTTTACTGCGGAGTCATTAT
This sequence comes from Paenibacillus sp. FSL H7-0943, assembly GCF_037963265.1. Taxonomy (NCBI): domain Bacteria; kingdom Bacillati; phylum Bacillota; class Bacilli; order Caryophanales; family Paenibacillaceae; genus Paenibacillus; species Paenibacillus sp. FSL H7-0943. Next base: position 829,826 of record NZ_CP150148.1, on the reverse strand, counting down.
ACATAACCAGTGTATTAATTAAAGTAGATGGCTCAAATAGTGCAGTTTCTTTCTCTAAATTCTGAAAAAGGAAACCTACTATCTCATTTAATAAGTTCTCTTTCTCGGTTAAACTCTCGGATGGTACAAATTTCTCGTTTACAAAATTTGAAATTTCCATCAAAAGAAAATTTTCATCTTCAGGTTGAACCGGTCTGAAAGGCGGTAACGTTCCAATAGGGGTAAGTTCTGATAAACCTGGGTTTGTCAAAATAATCTTCTTTTTTTCTAAAGGGAACATTACTTTGTTTAATCCATCTAATAGTAATGCTCTATCCAATATAATACCTTCCCGTTCAAACATATCTGCCATGCCTTGCAGCAAGTGCATCATTATTTGTTTCTCACCTAAGTTATCTGCTCTGGATAGTAGAGTAGTAAATGATTTATCAATATCTAAACAAATGATGTTTTTAAAACCACCTGTTATATAAAAAGGGGTACACTCTTCATCATAATTAATGGGTACTTGTTCCCATTCCTCAATCGCCTTCAAGTTAACCTCAACATTTATGGTTTCATAAGGTAATTGTTCAATATCCTTCAATAAAGAAGCAACTTGCCATATCCAATATGTAAGCATGTCTATAACTAAATAATAATATTTCATTTCGTATTCATTATTTAGCGCTTTTTTAGGAACAACCCAAATCCATCGTGATGAAGTAACCTCAACTGCAAATCCAAAATATTCATTCTGAACTTCTTTAGGTACATTGCAAAAAAATATAGGAATGAGGCTATTTAGATAAACAGAAGATACTTCAATGGTTGCATTTGTGTATCGCGATGGTACCACATGTACTCTTGAATGTAAAAATGCTTCCTGCTTTAATGGAAGACCAGTATTAGTTCTTAAAAATAACGCCGCCTTTTCTGAATCTAATGGCAATCTAAACTGATAGCCCTGAGATCGATAGAAAAAAAATAAATCTAATTCGTCAAAATAAACTAAATCAACCTTGGTTTTAAAATTTTCTTTGTTAATCACATATTTATAGAGCCTTAGAACTTCGTCTTGTTCTAACGTAGAAATTACAGATAAACTTTCTAAATTTATAACTAGAATTGGGAATTGAAATTTTTCCTCTATTAAAAACGATATTTCTCGACCGAAATTTTGAATTGCTATAATAAAAAACATATTATTAGGAGGATGCGGATGTTGTCGAAACAATTCAATTGTATTAATAATAGTATTTTTCAGTGCTGTTGCTACATGGTTACCGTTTGCCTTTGTGAACATTTGGTTTGCATCGTAATCTTCTAAGGGATCAGTTACAGTCAATGTTACTGCTACTTTATTTGAATCCAGATTATAAATGCCTTCTTTAATAAAAAAAAAGTTCGTAGTTAATTTAGCTAGCAGATTGGAACCCATCTTTTGCATAGACATCTCTGAGCTTAGTTCGGCAGCTTCATTTATAGCAGTAGCCAATTTATTCAAACAATTATATTCTTGAGCTTTAGAAAAAATATAATGGATCAATGATGAAATAATTAAGTGAGGAGAAGTAACTATAATATTCCCTTAATGGTTTGAGGTTTAATATCGTTTGGTCGGGTACATATTTTTCTTTAGTTGAACCTAGTTCAAAACAGAATTCATTTAATATTTCTATAGATATTTCAGTTTTTAATAGCTCAGCCATAGTGAAAGTAACGGAATTTGTTAGACGTTCCAAGTTATGTTTTGATGGAATTTTAATCTTGTGATTACTATCACTCGAAACAATGACTCCATAATTTAGCCCAGCTTTTTTCAACATACTATCACTTAATGATAAAATTGTAAGCACTACTTCCTCAATATGATTCATAAACTTCGATTCCCCATGGCTCAATTTCACAAGGTTAAGTCCTCTTAAAATCAATCTCAATTGAAATGAACCATTAATAGAAATTCCAGGAAATACAATGTATCCTCCCCCAACAAAATGAATATTTTCAGTAAATAAATTTTCACTGGGATATTCATAATCAAGAAACTCTAAGTCTAGCGAATCTAAATTATTGCATAAATCCTCTAATTCACTCTCGTTTCCTTCCTTCTTATTAGGGTCTGGAGCAATCGAGGCACAATAATGACATAACGCATCTAGTCTTAGATGATAATCTGCATTCTCTGGCATTAACCTTAATGCAGATAATTTTCTTATTAGTCTAAAACTATTGAATGCTTTCAATTCTTTAATTAGCTTTATATGCATTTTTCCACTTCCATTCAAAATCATCGGTAAATATTATTTATATAGATAGGGGAAATCCTCCAACATAGAGTATTTAAAAATATTAGTAAATGTAAGCCCTCTTCCGAGAAAATCGAGACCGATCACGGAAACTCAGCCTTCATCTACGCTCAAATCATCGGCTAATGTAAGAACTCCAAGGTGCCACGCTTCAAATAATAATAAATGGGAACTCTCATACTCTTACAATACTTTGTAAAGATTTTCAATTATAATTCTAAATTTCTTTATTAATTTCAATAATAATTAACCCAATCCGGCTGATTTTCTCCGACAGTTTTTTCAACAATACTAATCCAGTCCGCGATTTGCTGAAGTTTTACCTGCAATTCCTCCAGACTGAGATTACCATCTTCCGCGTCATCCCACAGATTGCTGAGCGCATGTTTAACACCGTCTTCCGGAAAAAATATTGAATCATGATGTAAATTCATCATAAGGGCTCCTTCGCCATCCTTAGCGCACTTACCATTAATAGCGATATGATTAACTAACCATCCGTCAACTGTCCGCTCTATTCGATAGACGTCCGGATGCCCCCACCTTCTGTTATATACGGAAAAGTTCATTTTTTTGTTTAGCGTGTCATCTCCTTTGGTTTCCATCATTTCCCCTCCTCCTCTAATTTCATTCAACAAAGCAGTAAGCATATCATAATGATCATAAAAATCGATTATGTTATTTTCCGGAAGCCTTCCACTATTGATCATCAACCATTTCGATAATATTGGAAGCATTCCCCAATGAAGGATTTGGATTATTGGATGCAAGTTAGAATAAATTTTTCGCAGCCTTGCATGATCAAATGAGAAGCCCTTGCTATTTTTATAGTCATCATAAAATCTTCCAAAGGATTTTAAAAATAGGACTTTGGCAGTTTCTAACTGTCCGATTACCTCATGGTGCTTCTTGAGTATTTTTTGGATATCCTCAAGCTTTCTTGGCTTAAGAATGAATTTCCCACCGTTTTGTTCAAAAAAATACTCTAAATTATAAGCGATGTCCCTCTTACGAAAATGAAAAACCGTCTCGATTTCTAATAGTGAATATTCCCTTGACAGTTCAAAATCCCCTCTTGAAATTCCACGAATAATTGAGATTAATAAATTCCTTCGCCTTGCAGTTGTTTCTGTTATCGACATTGTTTCTTCCTCCATCATCTACATCTGTTGATATTAAAAATCTGGCACCCACCGTGGCACATCTCATAGCTTTCACAGTTTCGACACTTAGAGATGGACTGTTCCTGTACGCTGGGCTTGCTTAATCTCTCACGCATTTTGATGAATTCTTCTCCAAATCTCCATCCATCCTGTAGTGAATGCTTCCTTAAATCAATTCCATTCCCAGAGATATCATTCATGAACGAGCATGGATAAAAGAGCAGGTTTTCTGATATATAACCTGAAAATCTAGCAGCTTCACAAAAATCCACTGTCTCCTTTAAGAGAGATTCTCCCATCAGTGGCAGATACGAAATCATACAACTATCAAATCCTATCTTGCATTTTTTGAATTTTTTTAAGAACTCAAAAAAACCCTTAATTTCATTTCCATCCGTCAGACACAATTCATCTGAGGAATGTACGGGTTTATAATTCAAAAACACGATTGCATTGACGCCTTCTAGTTGATTGGATTGCTCCTCCATCAATTCCATTGCCTGGAGAAGGCTACGTTTATTAAGCATAAAATGAATATTGACTTTAATACCGTATTCCCCAGCTCGTTTAATAACATTCAATGCATCCACGTAAGGTTTATACCAGCTGACAGCCATTGCACCACAAAATTTTTTCGTTGCCTCATAGATCTCATCCGTCATACCTTGTCCGTTTGTTGTATATGACGGAACAATGTTATGTTCGCGTGTTTTTTGCAGTATCTGTACAAATTGAGGATGCTGGTTAGGGTTCCCTCCACCCAAAGCCACCTGTAAAACTCCTGACTTTTCCGCCTGCTCCATGACAAGCTCGTAATCTTCCAAACGCATGGAATAACCATGCCTGTTTGAAGCGCGATAACAAAAATAGCATCCACGCTCGCAATAATTTGTAATTGCTATATCCAGCAGTTCTGGCCCTACTTTGTTATAGAATGGGTCGCTCCCCTCTTTGCCATATCTTATAAACGTTCCCTCTTCCTTATCAAAACCAAGGATGTATCCGCTTTCTTTACAATTTCGAATCAACCAACTCCCCATCACCAACCCCCGATTTTGCCGTTAAAATATATATCTTCTTCACAAATCAGAAAGCTTTCCATACAAAAATATACTTCCGCAGCCGAATTCCCATCTGAACTAAGATTACCGTAATACACCTTTCTGTTTTCTGCCAACAACTTCTCTACTACTTTGACTGTTTCTTCATCGTAGCGTTGCTCTTGCAGAAATTCGGCGATACCACTATAAGATGTTCCATACTCCTTTAAATATTGCCTTATCTCCTGCTTATTCTGATCAACTGCTTCGTATAAATCTTCAAAAATCTGATTAATCGGAGATGCCCCTTCGACTCCTAATCCTTTTAAAAAATAATCTTTATTAAGTTCTTCCTTCATTGAAATAATGAAGGAAGTAGAGGAACTGTTTGTTACAAAGTCTTGTCTGATCTTCATATACTAATCTCCTTTAAAGCCTGATTCAGATTATCTAACCCGTTTTCTCCATATTCGATCAGGTTGTCGGCGTTATAGCTCATCAGATTTAGATTGAGCTTTAATAAAGTTTGATGTTCGCTCAGCTCCAAATTATGAATATTCCCCCAATCTAACAACTCTTTTATATACAAGTAATCAGCAAAAATTTCATATTCCTCTTGATAGTACTTCATATACTCTTTTTTTAAATCTCTAGCATATTGAAAAAAGGCTCTAAGGATCCTCTTTGTGTAGAATTCTGCAAAGGAATTCTTTCGCAGATGCGACAAATCAACTATTTTTTTTTCAAGTTCTTCATAAAGAAAATCATCATTAGCAATACAATAATATACACCAGCTATATTTAGTATTCTCATGTTATTCTCCGAATTCATCGAGAAGCAATTTCGAAAAAAGCTTAACGTCGATAGAAATGTCCCTACAAAAATTGTTTTCCTGATCTAAACGTTCAATTATCAAATCGTATTCATCGCCCTTCCTAACCTTTTTGAGATGACGTAAAATTTCCTTTACATTACATAAAATTAAGCTACTTTTATGCTGATTTGTTTCATTCAGTATGTAAACAGCTACCTCAGGCGATATTTCAAAAAGTTTGTGCCATAAATCAAGCGCACTCCAGTATTCCAATTCAAGTAAATAAATTACCAATCGATATAATTCGGAATGATTCACATTCCAATTATCAACACTCACATAATTAGTAATATCTTGTACCATAGTATTAAATGGCCAGATCGACTCCGACCGCGAACTGGTGTAGATATTTTTCTCCTGCCGTTGAACACCAAACATTCTCTTAATAAATGCATCGTACAGATCTAATTTTTGGACAAGCACATCAAGCGCTTCAAACAGTAAATGGATATTGATATTTCTAAAAAACTCACAGTCATATTTGATAATTAGGTCACGAACAATCTTTTTCGCGTAGCGTTCATTCGTAATAAGCTGCATTTTCCATAATTCCGCATCCTCGGCTGTAAAATGACGATCCTCAAGTCCCCAAATATGTTCCCAATATAGAGTTTCATACTCAGGAAGATTTTGTATGATTGGCAATAGATCCTCCTGCGACTCGGTTCGTGCTAAATAGAAAATGTATTTTTGAACGCCTTCTTTGATTGTCAGATTCTCTTCGTTCATTTGGCTCCAGAACTCCAAAAAAGCTTGCTGCTCTGCAAGGTGGGTTAAAATATAGTTTGTAATGCAGAAATCTCGGAACTCATCAAAGGTAAAGCTGATAACAACGGTGTTTCTCTTTAACATACCCATTTTTATTATCTGTTCGTCTTTGAATATAACCTCATTATCAAGCATTTTATAAAGCAATTCTTGCTCTGATTCATTGAAAATTCCCGATGGGATATTAAAGAACGATTTTTCACGAATCATGTACTCCGAAATTTTATCAAGCAGGGCATTTAAAGAGTCTTGATTATTTAATATCTGTTGATTTTTTTGATATTCAAGTGATTTAATAGCCAAATAACTCTTGAAAACATCATATTTGTAAACATCATATACATAGATTAGCTTCTTGTTTTCGTTCACTTCGCAAAAAAATCGCAACAGCAGTATATCATTCGTTAATGCGTCATAGAATCTATTCGTTAATGTATTTTCCCTAATCGTGATCCCAAAAAAGCGTAGATAACCCCGGAAGATCCGCTCCTTGAAATCGTTTCCTCTTTGCCACATATCGATATGTTGATAAGCACTCGAATACATACCTTCTTCAATCACCGCAAAACGTTCCTGAAAGAGCTCATTTCGGGTTGTCATAATCACCTTAATATATGGATAATACTTACATTCTTCAAGGAAATCCCGTATACCCTGACCAAAGTTCTCCACAAGTGTGTTCTCATTTAAGCCGTCTATGATAATTACAAAGGGCCTTTGGCTGCGTTGCCACTCACGAAGTAAAATTTTATTTGCATAGAGAAATGGGTACCTCCCGTCAAGAGATAATTTTCGCTTTATGAAACCCATTGGATTGTCCCTAAAATCATAGGCATTAAAATATAGTGCGCAATATTTTTTTCTTATTAGGAAATTCAACGCGAAGTCACATACAAAATTTGTTTTCCCCTGCCCGGCATCTTTGCTTAATAGGATATATTTTTTCATTATAAAGTCGATGTTCTCTTTTATATTAGATAAGTAATATTTAACGGAGTTGTTAAGACTGTTCTGTCTGACATCGAAGTACTTTTCTAGGTCCTTGTATGACTCATTATTCTCCCCCAATTCATCTAATAAGGAAATAGCATTTGAAACTCTGTCTTTTAGATAGGTGGATACCTGTTCCAAATCCGTTGATAAAAAATCCTCCGTAAAATCGGAAAAATCAATGCTCTCTTTGCCAATATTTTTTAGGTCTACATTCATACTTTTAAAATCAATAATTTTCACATCATTGATTGCCTTTTTCAAAAACAACAGGGGATCTGAGAAATATCGGAGATTTTCTTTATATCCACCCTCTTCCACAAATATATCCGCAATATACTTTTTACTTCTCACATTTTTCTCGATCTGGCTTTTCGTATATTGGGTACAGGTCTCTTTCAGCAACATATAATATTCATTTGGTTTAAAATTTTCTTTCATTAGCAAATCCTGAAACGTTTTCACAGATGACATGCGTACACCAAGTGCGCCGCTGCTATTATAAGCCTGCATTTGGAGAATACCCACAACTCTGTTATCGCAAAAAACTGGAGAACCAGATAATCCCTCGTAATTATCAGCTGCTCCACCCGTAATTGCTGATAGACAATAATCCCAATCAGTTCCCAATAATGGAGAAAAATCAAATCCAGTTCCTTTTATATGATGCTCATGCTGTTGGGACGTAATGAATCCCCTAACGGACCAGGGAGATGCTTCATCTAATATTTCATCATCCGAAAAAAAATCTGCTACGCTGTATGTATAGTCGGATTGACTGATCTCCATCAGTACTGCGAATTCATTCCCTTTTATAATGTGAGCCTCAATCTCTTTATCATCGATACATACCATATGACAGTCTCCGCAGGCCACATGTTCAGCCGTTAAGACGAGATTTGGCGCAATTATAATTCCAGTTCCGTTTTGGATACGCTCACCTTGATAATATGATTGTACCCTGACTATATATTTCTCCATATAGTTCTCCTTAGATTTCGATTTGCCGTTGTGCAAAAACCATAGAATAACCATATTGATCCTGCATATTGAGTAATTCTTTTTTTTGTCTGATTTCATAATTAAAATATATATTTTTATTTCCACTTAAAATGGCTCTTGCCAGCAAATCATTTTCCGGATGTCGATTTTGTTTTCCGCCGTCTGTAGAAACAAGTATTCTTTTACCCTTTGTCTTTTCTAGTAACGTTATATTTGGCTTTGTTGTACCGTGGTGTGATAGCTTGATGACATCATATTCGTCTGTCAGATACTTTGCCCAATTATCGCTATCCGAGTCACCTGCAAATAACAGTCTTATCCCCTTATATTCTATTTCAGTTACAATTCCTGCATTGTTGACATCATTCATATGCGCTAGTGTAGAAGTTCCTATCCAATGTTCAAGCCGCGCCTCAGAAGCCGATATGTATTCCTCGGAAATACCGGGCTCTATTTGTAGTTCCATTAAGCGTTCAAACAAAAGTGAAAATTCCACATGATCTGAAAGTTCATAATTGATACCAAAGTTTTTGATCAACTCAATATTTAGTTTATGTGCCAATCTCTCTAACGAAACTTCGTTTGGAGATAACACAATTATTCTACAGTCTCCAATTTTAATAGCATCATTGACCAAATGACTTCTACTATCAATACTTCTTTTGATTACCCTATCATCAAACTGCATGTTTAGCTGATAACCGTTCTGAGCGCATAGTTCCTCAAAGCTTTTGCTATGAACTGCCGATATTGGGCCGTCATCAGCGTTAATCTGCATGGATAGCTGACCCAATACTATCTCCATCCGTTTCTTTTGCAAATCCCCAATTACAGACCGTCTTCTCTCTTGAAATTCATCCCGCATAAACAGCGTGTTGAAAAATCCGTTAAACCAAATATTATCTACCTTGATGATGCGAGGCGCGGACGAAGGACCGTTCTCGCGTAAAAATTCAATTGCTCCTTCTATGTGATCCTGATCTATGTGTGTAATGAGCATCAATATTACCCGGCATCCTTTTTGGTTTAACTGGATCAACAAAGGTTTCAGTTCGTTTTCGTATGTGGGTTTATATCCGCAGTCGACAATGATACACTCCCTATTGTCAAACTCTACAACAAAACAATCTCCCGCTTTGGCGGGAAGAAAGTGTACAATACAATTGCTCATAGTAAGCCCTTCTTTCTATTGACTGTTAGCAATTATGCTTTTATTTCATGACTATTTATGGAAAAGTGATCATTTATTTAGGTTATCATAAATTTTACCAATCTAAAATATTACAAATTTAAAATATCATCCCAAACTTTCATATGTATCCTATCATTGTATACATTGTATTAAAAAATCCCATCACCAAAAGGCATAAATTTTAACATTTTTAATATTGAACTTAGTCCTAAACTTTATAATTATTCATAAATTCATCTGTCAACTTAATTGCCTACTCTTTCTTTACGTCATTCCTTTCTAAGTATCAATATCCTGTAGTCTAGGTCATTCATCGCCAACTACACCGTAAGAAAAATCTCAAAGTAAGCACAAAAACCGCAAGACTCACCTTCTAAAGGTAGGTGATCTGCGGTCTTCTGTCTTTACTATGGTTATAGGTAAGGTTGCTCCAATATTATGAAATTTCTGTTCAGTATGAATTACTCCTGCTAAAGGAGTCGTCAAATCCGCATCCCACCGTTGCACGTTAAAATAATGTCTTGCTACAAATCACGATTTCCGCTTAATTAAATAACAATAAAGAGGGGTACTCCGACCCTCTTTACTATTTTGCGCCAATACATCTCCGGTTTAATTGTCCTTCCGCACCCACAGTGAGCAGCACTCCACATACGTAGAGTAGGCAGTGTGAACAAACTTTATATGATGAGCCCCCATCAAATGAAAGCCAGACTACGGAAGAACGTGGTTTGGCATTTATTTTTTTATACCCATTCCTACCTCACCCAATAATCTTCACAGCATTCTCTTTAATCTGTGTAACCATCTCTACAAGTCTTCGTTGCTTCGTTCCATCAAACAGCTTAATGAAGCTCTGTGGCTTGTCAAAAGGCGGTTTAATCAGTTCAGACACATTGTCGATATAACCGTTCTGGACAATATAATCAATTACCTTTTTGACAAAGACAATCTGCCCCTGACTCAGCGACTGATCATTGATGAATTCCGAAAAAGCAGCCGTTGCCGCCTCATATTCCAGCTTGGCAATTTTGCGCACCAGCAAGCCGAACGGAGTGTCCTTGAACTCCCGCTGATAATCCTCTGCTGTGCCAAGTTCGCCTGTAAAAATCTTCTCCAATGCTTCATAGTCCAGCGCCGTTAACGGAATATTATTGCGGAGCTTATGAATCACAAGATTGTCCCGGTTCTTCTCAATATAGCGGTTAACCTTGAGCTTATAATCCTCAAAGGTATAAGCCTCGTACATCGCTTTTCCCTCATGGATTTCAAGAACCTCATCGGCGAGATTGGTATAAATCGGGTTCTTGCCGCCTTCATCTACGATAAATTTAATGAGACTGCGTAGCTCCGTGCGTACTTTTTCAAAATTCAGTATATTAGCACTTTCCCAGAACTCATCCGTTCCTATGGTTTGGATAAGCGGCAGTTTTTCTCTAACCTGCGGTATAGTCGCACGCTGCAATAGGGTGGTAGCTACCTCTATGAGTTGCTTCTTACTCTTCTTGTATTGTGGCGATTCCTCAACCTGTGCAAGCATAAGTCCATACATTAAATTATCAAAGCGTTTGGCATGCTCATCTACATCATCCATATAGACAATAGGCGCAAGATATTTAATCAGATTGGATTGATCCTGCTCCAGAAGGCAGACAAAAGCCGCATTATGTTTATACTTCTCTATGTATTGCAGCTGCATTTTTACAGATATTAATTCCGTATTAAGAGCTTGAATTTGTCCAATTACTATTTCTATCAAATCAGTACGAATCAATTGATAGGGTTCATCTATAAAGATAGACTGCTGCATATGATGAATTATCCGGACCCGCTTGGCAAAAATAGCTTCGGACAAGCTGTAGGCTTCATTCCCCTGCAATCCCTCCTTATGTTGACGGAAGAACTCAAAGTTGCCCAAATAATCAAAAATAACAAAAAGTGTCTTGTCCTCTCCCTCTCCAAACAGATCATTACGAAGCCTTGTCCCCCGGCCAATCATCTGCCAGAACTTAGTTTTGGAACGAATCCGTTTGAAGAACACCAGATTGACGATTTCCGGCACATCTATACCTGTATCCAGCATATCCACCGTTACGGCGATATAAGGACTTTTATTGGGTATTTTGAAATCATCAATCAAGCTTTGCGTGTAATTATCCCCCGATACAATTCGCTGGGAAAAATCACCCTTATACTGAGGGTATAGTTTATTAAATCGATCTACGATGTACTGTGCGTGTTGTTTGGTTTGCGCAAAAATAATCGTTTTTCCCAGTCGGTCTCCACCTGATACTTTGATCCCCTGGGTCATTAAATCCTCCAGTACTCGATCCACAGTTACCTGATTAAAAATAAATTCGTTGATTGCTGGAGAGGGAATAAATTCAGGCATCTCGCCATCATCATCTGTGAAATCCTCTTCGTATCGCGCCTTGTCATCCTCGGAAAGAGTCTCATAAGTGATGCCCTGCTCCAGAAACTTCGTCGTAACTTCAATATTATGATATGGCACCAGAACGTGGTCTACCTCAACAGCCGTCTCGTAAGGATAAGCATAGGTCGGCACACCGCTCTCCATCTCGAAGAAATCATACGTATTACGATCTACTTCCGTCTTGGGAGTTGCTGTCAGCCCCACAATAATGCCATCAAAATATTCAAAAATGGTACGGAATTTCTTAAATATACTCCGGTGTGCCTCATCCACAATAATTAAATCGAAGTGGGCGGGAGTGAATAAACGCTTGCCATCATCGCTCTTAGCCCTATCAATCGCATTCAGCATCGTTGGATAAGTGGAAAAAACAATACGAGCCGTCTTGTCATCCTTATTGCTAAGCAGATTACAAAGAGACATATCCGGCAGATAGTTCTTAAAATCGTCCTTCGCTTGTTTGACCAAGGCTTTTCTGTCGGCCAGAAATAGGATGTTGGTCACATACCCTCCACGGGATAACACATCAGTTAAACTGGAGGCTGTTCTTGTCTTCCCGGTGCCAGTCGCCATAACCAGCAAAGATCGTCTATGACCTGTCCCAATATTCTCGCATACCGCACGAATCGCTTCCTTCTGATAGTAGCGGTCTGTGATCTTATCATCAATAACCACTTCATCCAAAACCTTGCGTTCCTTCCGCCGATTCATCAGCTTCTGCAGATCTGACTTGGAGAACACACCGCTTACCTTACGCTGTGGAGAGGTAATGTCATCCCACAGATTGGTCTCGAATCCGTTGGTCGTGAACATCATCGGACGTCTGCCAGTCATTTGCTCCAGACAATCTGCATACAGCTTGGCCTGATGGGTTCCGACCTTCGGGTCCTTGGAGGTACGTTTTGCTTCAATGATTGCCAGAGGCAAGCCATCCTTGCCATAAAGCACATAGTCGGCATATCCTTTCCCCTCATTATTAGGCATCCCGTACAGTTCTACTTCTTCCCTTACATCATCACCGATTGTCCAGCCAAGTAGCTTTAGGTCTACATCTATGTATTTCTTGCGCGTGCGGAACTCCGAGATATCCTCTGGAGTAAAATGGCGCTCTTCCTGGTGCTGCTCTTTGTCAGCGGTGAGCTTGTTACTCATTGCCGCAATCTGAGCACGTAGAGCTTCAATTTCAGATTCTTTTTGCTCTATTAAACTGTCTTTCTCTTTGATCCTGGCTTCATCCAGAATTACCTTCTCTACAGGGATATTACTCTCTGCGAAATGGCGTTCTTCATAATTAGCACCATAGCAATAATCAATCCACTGCACGAATTCAAATAAAGCGGCTAGTGACAACACCGCATCACTACTGTTGATCGCCTTATCCGTATGTACCGCAAGATTCCCCAGCTTGATAATATAGGAAAGCTTGCCCCAAGTCTGGTTGTCCATCGCGAATTTAAAAGTAGGTTCATGAATCAACGCCTGCAAATTGTCCTTATACGGCATGGTGATGGTGTTATCAGCAGCGTAAACCCATTTCACAGCAAGCTCAAAAGCCTTACGGCTACCTACTGCCGCCATTGCCGGAGAGGTGGCAAGCACCCTCTCCGCTTCAATGGAAGCTGTAGCAAATAACTTATATTCCGTTTGTCCCTGTAAGAATTCAAAGTTAGCAGGCATTGGATTCACCTCACGGGTAGAATGTGGTAGAGATTAATTGAAAAGAGAAAATGATTAGTATAAGCAATTCGCTTGTTATTCGAAGTACTCGCTCATTAGGCTGTCGAAGAGGTGCTGCGTCTCGTCTATGGCTTGTTTGACGAGAGATTTTTGTTCTTCGATTTTGGTGACGATGTTGGCGAATTGGGTTTGGAGTTCAATTGGCGGCACAATAATATCTAAATCATTTAAAATTTTCAAATTAATGTTTTTTTGAGCAGACTCAGGTGCTTGGGCTTCAATAATTTTTTGAGAGAAATCAAACCATAAATATACAAAAATATTATTTGTCTGCTCATTCGCAGTAAATCCTACAACACTATCTGGAAAACACGCATCAAATCCTAAAATAGCAGTTTTTGCGATATTTGCAGCTATTGTTATGCATAAGGTTCCAGCATCCCATTTTTTAGATTGTTGCAACCCTAAATCTGAATAAGTCTGCTTATATTCTTTTATGATAAAATCCGCATTAGCAACATCACCTGTTTGAATAAGTGGATGAGCACCACCTAAAAGAGCAGGCTCATTTCTAGGTCTATGTTTTGAGATTCCCCTATTCAAATCTCCGATTTCTGAAAGTTTCTTAATATCCCATTCTTTTTCATTAGTTATTGGGTCACCAAACATTTCGAAATAAGTTGATTTTATCAGATTGTCCAGCCTTGCAAGCTGCTGTTTACGCATAGCAAGCAGTTCAGCGGCAGTGTCTAATGTTTTGACAATTTGCTTTTGTTTATCAAGAGGTAGTATTGAAATTGGAATTTCTTTAATGGTTTTTACAGACAAGTGTTTAACAGTTACAAACGAAGTTGCTCGTTCAATATCTTTTAAGGCTTTTGGTAAAAAGTATAATACGTATTTTTCTATAACTTCATTTGATGAGCACCATATTTTGCAAACTCGTTGATTTAGCAATGCATCGACACTATTCCAAGGTGCAATATTAAATTCACCATCCATGCCAATAAGCAGATCACCGTTTTTCACTATATATTTTTTATCAAAGTTTTCTTTTGTGTAAGTGGTTGTATATCCTCTCATAACATCTCGTATCCTGATTAATGGTGTATCTTGAGAGTTATCAGTAAAGAGTTTTGAATCAAAGGCATATCCACTTATAATATTGCAGATATCACCAATCGTTTTGTTAACCATCAATAAGCACCCTCAATTCCTCCATCTTGGCAGCAATATCAAGGTTCAGCTCATTCAGACGAGCCATGATTACTACTGGCTTGTCGTACTCTACCTTTTCATACACAACTTTTTTATATTTATTAATGGAAAGATCATATTCATTCGCTTCAATCACAGTTTTATCCACCAGGAAGCTCTGCTCTGTTGGCTGACGGTCAGCTTCACCTTCAAGTTTATGGTAACGGGCAATGATATCTGGGATATCATTAGCCTCGATGGACGAACGTTTATCATCTAGAGAATAACCGTCCGCTTTCATATCATAAAACCATACTTTATCCGTACCACCCGCACTTGTCTTAGTAAACAACAGAATAGCCGTGCTGACTCCTGCATACGGTTTGAATACGCCGCTCGGCATGGAAATTACCGCTTGAAGCTGATGATTCTCTACCAGCTCTTTGCGAAGTGATTTATGCGCCTTGGTCGAACCAAACAAAACGCCATCTGGCACGATACAAGCGCAGCGACCACCTTTACGAAGAATACGTAGGAAGAGCGCTACGAATAAAAGCTCCGTCTTTTTTGTATCAGTGATAGATCTCAGGTTTTCGTTGATACTCTCAATATCCACGGTTCCAGTAAACGGAGGATTTGCAAGCACAATATCATAGGCAGATGCCGTATTATTCTGTCTGGATACACTATCCACATAATCAATATGTGGCTGGCTAATGGAATGGAGCATCAAATTCATGGCAGACAGACGCAGCATGGTTCTGTCTGTATCATAACCTGAGAACATCGCACCTGAGAAATGTTCCCACTGCTCGCTGGTCATCTCAGACTCGTATTTTTCACGAATATATTCGGCAGAAGAGACAAGAAAACCCGCTGTACCACAAGCCGGGTCAACGATCTTATCATTAGGTGTGGGTGCAAGCAGATGTACCATCAAGTCGCGAATATGCTTGGGTGTTCTGAACTGACCGTTTTGTCCAGCCGAAGCCAGTTTGCCTAGCATGTACTCGTAAAGATCACCCTGCATATCCAGGTTCTTAATATCATGTTCATAAAGCTCATCAAGACCTGTGATCATCTTCTGCAATACTTGCGGAGTTGGAACTAGGAACATGGCATCCTGCATATAACGCGAGAAAGCCGTCATGTTCGTTCCATTCATTGCTTTGATAAAAGGAAATACCTTCGTGCCAACAATATCATAGATGATTCGGGCATCTTTGGTTTTGAATTTACTCCAGCGCAGTTCTTGTCCATCTTCGTCCTGCGGGAATATCTTCGGCATGGCTTCACCGCTTAAAGCTTCAAAACTCTCATTCTCTAATTCCTTCTCATCGAGAGAACGAATAAACATTAAGTAGGTAAGCTGTTCAATAACCGTTAATGGATTACTGATACCACCTGCCCATATATCAGACCATATTTTATCAACCTTGTTACGAACTTCTCCTGTTAGCATCCATATTGCTCCATTCTATTCCATAATCACTCTTTATTCGATAATACTCCCTATATTATACACTTATCTCATCAATCAAAGTACCCAAATTACCTATACTTCCACTACCCTCCGTCAGATCTATAAAACAAATTTGAACCGTAACTCCGTCATTACTTCTGTATATAATAGGTGCTGTAATTTCAGACATTACGGTTGTCCAAGGATAGACCAGAATCACGGTTCGAGCGTTATATTTGTTATGATACGCATAGGCTTGATACATGTCCGCTTGCGAGATTCCGTAGTCTTTAGAAGGCGACAGAATTCAGAATCATTTACTATTACAAGCAGCATAATTGTGCCAATGACACTCTACTCTTTATTTACCATCAAAAAAATCCATCCCTGATTCAAGATGGATGATATTCCTCTATTTAGTTTTATGAATGAATTCAATATAATGATTTAATGCTGAACTGTGCCTATTATGCCCTCTGCTATTTTATTAATATACTCTGAATTGTTCACTATTTTTTTTAACCATTACATCCAATTCTAGCGTCGATGAAACATTATACAGACTTTTATCAATGATCCTTAACTTCTTCATACCAGTATCTATATTTTCAATTGTTCTTATATAAGCGTCTATAGTACTTGAAATATAGTGCTCTCCGTTTTTCTTTCTTTTTGTTTGAGTTAACCAAGTTTTAAAATCCTCTTTAAGCTTCATATAACCACCTCGTTTTTTTATAAATCTACCATGTTTATGATGTGAAAAATATTAATATCCTTCTTCTATCGCTCCATCCTCGCTCACAAACAATATAGTGATATTTGTTCGTTCTTTTGCTAACTTAGGAAGTCGTCCCCACAATACACGATATTGTTTCATATTTGGCAAGGCGATGCTATATTTAGCATTTGGATCATCCATTCGTTGAAGTATCTCTCCTAGCATAGACAAGAAGTAGTTCACTCTCATAGCGCTTCTTGAACCACAGCCTTTGACTTCAATGACCCATCGTTCTGTTCCTTTATATGCATCTATATCTATGCCACGTATCTTACCCATCGCAATATGAGTAGTCCACCCTAATGACGTCAAATAGCGATTTAACTTTTCCTTTACATCATCTTCTTGTAATTCATTAATCCCTACGTAATCTTGTATTATCAATTCCTGTTCCATCGTAGCTCTAATGATCTCATTAAGATGAATATTCTTCGAATAGACTTCCGAATACCATCGGAATAACAAGCCATATGTAATTATCTGATCATTGTCCTCTGCTGTGAATACTTGTGTGTCGGAATCAAGAAGCCGAGGTGGGTATTCTTTAACACCATTAAATTCGCCGATCCTTGTTAATCTTCTTTCTTCGTTTACTGCACGTAGATAATTATAATTATTATTCAGATGATCCCCGTTGCACCATTGGCTGATCCTGGCTGATTGTACATCCTTGACACAAATTCTTTTGGCTAAATACTGAATTTCAGTTTGCTTCAATAACACAACTCCTTTGACTTTTGTTAACTCAATAGCTTCATAGGTCAGTATTAATGCTGCAAACCATACAGACCCGCAAACGTCATCTGTAATATTTTCATAAACATTTATACTCATATACACACCCCTTACTTTTATGGTTATGCCAAAATACTTGCCACTCCAGACTGTATAATCAATGATTACTTTTATACAAAGTAGATGCTGGTGTATCTAGTAACACTCTATGATTTATTATTGCTAATTTAGTATGGTTTTTGTCATATCTATTAGTATCCAAGATTTTTTCATAAAAAAAAGCCCTCTCTGTCCATTAAACAGATTAGGCTGACTCGACTTTAATTCTTTATTCTGATTGGTTCACTCCATACTATACATGTTGAGAAGATCATAAATATTCAGCCAAACATGATCTTATCCCATAGGCTAGATCCTGAAGCGATACGAGGTCCAGTATGTATGTTAATCTCGCAAGCAATACTCCTAAAAGGATTAACGGAACTGAATGCTCGAATTCATACAAAAACCGAGAAAAAGCACTTCTTTTATAAGTGTCTATCTCTCGGTTACCGTTTTTCAATCCGTTATATTAATTAGTTAGGTTGCTCTTCCATCGCTCGAATGGATTCATCCACCTTTACCATCATGGAACATTCGACTCTTTTGCGGAAGACGTCACAGCTGAAGTCATAGGTTCCGACCAGGGAACCCGTCGCGTGCAGCGCATTGGCGGGACAACCGCCGCTGCAGTAGAGTTTCGCCCAGCAGTCCTTGCATTCCGGCTTCGAGTAGCAGTTGCTCTCTTGGAATTGACATTGCAGCTCCGGTTGTGTGATGCCATCCCAGAGGTTTCCCATGCTGTATTCTTCATCCCCGACGAACTGGTGACAAGGAAAAAGCTCTCCCCAAGGGGTGACGGCAAGATATTCGGTTCCTGAACCACAGCCAGTGATTCTCTTCTGGATGCAAGGTCCTTCCGAGAGGTCTAGCATGTAGTGATAAAAGGTAAAACCCTTACCTTGTTCACCGCGACCGATCATTTCCTTCGCGAGAATTTCGTACTGGTTGTATATCTCCGGCAGGTCCTCCTCGGTAAGTGCATAGGGCTCCTTTGGATCACAGATGACCGGTTCCATCGAAATTTTGTCAAAACCAAGGTCTGCGATATGAAATATATCGTTGGTGAAATCGACATTGTTACGAGTGTAAGTTCCTCGTACATAGTACTCTTGGTCTCCGCGCTTACGAACGAATTCCTGGAACTTCGGAAGAATATGATCATAGCTGCCTTTTCCGTTAACCGTTTGGCGAAGCCGGTCATGAACCTCTTTTCTTCCATCCAGGCTTAATACGACATTGTACATTTCCTGATTTAAAAACTCGGTGACCTCATCGTTCAGCAGCATCCCGTTCGTCGTGAAGGTGAAGCGGAACTTCTTTTTGTATTCTTGTTCTTTGCTTCTTGCATAAGCTACGATCTGTTTAACCACTTTCCAGGCTAAAAGTGGTTCCCCGCCGAAAAAGTCAATGTCCAGGTTTCGATGATGACCTGAGTTTTCAAGCAGATAATCGATAGCTTTTTGTCCAACCTCATAGCTCATGATTGCTCGATCTCCGTTGTATTTCCCCTGACTAGCGAAGCAATAGTCACATGACAAATTACAGGTATGCGCAACATTGAGGCAGAGTGCCTTGACATAAGTTTTGCGTTTTTTTAAATCGAGCGAGAGGTTCTCATACTCATCTTTTGTAAAAAGCTGTCCATCATTTATAAGCTCCTCGATATCCACGATGGTTTCTCGAATGTCGCTCTCGGAAATGCTGGAATCATCTTTATATTTATCCAACATTGTTGTCACGATTTGATCGACAGAAGTTTTCTCATAATCCGCTATAATTTCATATGCTAGGTCATCAACAACATGCACCGAGCCACTATAGGTATCGAGCACGATATTGTATCCGTTTAGTTTATATTGATGAATCATACTTACTAATCAAGCTCCTTTTGCACACAAGTAGAAACGGCTTCGCCATCCTTTAGGGATAGTATCCATTTCTTAAAAATAGCCGCCCATCAGCAGAGCAATGGGCGGTAAAATTCCGAATCCTATCTGTTCATTGCATTTTCACACTTCTGGTTTGCAACGCCGCAGGAAGTTTTACAAGCGGACTGGCAAGAGGTCTGGCATGCGCCGCATCCGCCGTGTTTTGCGGTATCCATCAGTTTGCGGGTGCTTAGGGTTACGATTCTTTTCACGTTAAATAACTCCTTCTGTAATTTCTTGTGTTCACTTTCACTTAATTTCCATGGAACATCGTAGCAACATCACGCAAGTACGTCTATGATGCCCGTCACCTAACAGAGTAGAGAGGGCTTAAACATAAGTATCAACGTTAATTTTCGTGCAATCGTTCATGCTTGTGATCGTAGGATGCGGTAGCCGGAACCAGAGTCAGGGCAATACTAAAAAAGTGAAACAAAAAAGAGACGGCAATGATGCCATCTCTTTAACAACATTTTTTCTCATACTTGTCCGTAAAGTCCAATAAATATAAGGATCTCATAGCACTGTATCCTTCCTTACCAGTAGAGCGACACTCTCCACATGCGTGGGTAGACAGTGTGAACAAACTTATATGAGGAGCCTAAGACACTCTTGACAGTTTATCTGCTCTTGAATAATCAATGAAGTTATTTATTTTTATAATGTACTACGCCTTAGTTCATAAAAATATTGCACTATTGGATGCTTTAACTTCATCTTCTCACTCATGTTTAAAATCCAACCGTTTTGATAGAAGGCGGCTCCGAGCATAACATCTATGGCGTGCTGCAGAGGGACGAGAATGGCCCTCCTATCCATAACCGAACGGATGCTTTTTGTACTCTAAGGGGCTTGAGCCGACTCTATTTTTGAACACACGACTAAAATAGTACTGGCTCTTATACCCTACCTTCACGGCCAGATCCCCGATTTTGATATTCGGCATTACGTCATCCAGAATCTCCTTCGCCTTCGATATCCGAAGCTCGGTGACATAGTCAAGGAATGAAGCACCGATTTCTTGCTTCATACGCTTACTAAGATAGGTTTGGTTGATATGAAATAGTGCTGCTACTCGAGTAATAGACAGCTCCGGATCCTGATAATGACTGTCAATATACTCGGTCACTTTTTGGATAAGCACTGTTCCATCCCCTGTATACCCGGGAAGCTCCCGCTCCTTATCCACCCTGTCTTCATGTGAATGCAAAGGATATTTTACCTGAAGATGCTCATCGATCCGATGAAGCAGCTTGTTCAGATCACTCTTCGGCACAGGTTTCAATACATAATCGAATGCTTGCAGTTGCACGGCTTGACGCGCATATTCAAAGTTATCGTACCCGCTGATGATGACAACCAGAACCGACGGGCAGCGTTCGCGCAATATGTTCATCAGATCGAGCCCATTCATATTCGGCATGTTGATGTCCACAAGACATACATGTGGTGGGGCTTCCTCCACCATATTCAATGCTTCGTTTGCACTTTTCGCTTCTCCTGCAACCTCAAAAAGATACGGACTCTCCTCAATGTATTGTCGCAAGCCTTTGCGAATGATCGTTTCATCATCGACGATGACAATCTTCCACATCTTCATTCCACTCCCCGTCCAAAGGTATTCGAATGACCATAACGGTAATGCCATCTTCGCTCTTCACTGCAAGGCCATATGGCACTCCGTAAGCTAGTCGAATGCGATGGTTTACACTGTATAGCCCAAAGCCTGTGGCAGAACGATCATATGTATCATCAAGAAGGGCTTGATTTATCTGCACAAGCTTCTCTTCCGGAATCATAACCCCATTATTTTCAACCTTAATGACCAAATAATCGGCCTGTTTATATGCTGTAATCGAAATTTTGCACTTTTGATCCCCAAGTGGCTTAATCCCGTGATAAATCGCATTTTCCACCAAAGGCTGCAGTATGAAGCGAACGACTTGGCACTGAGCAAGCTTTTCATCATATCGAAGCTCGTAGTCCAGAATCTCCTCATATCGCACACCTTGAATATGAAGATAACTCTCGACATGGTACAACTCCTGATCAAGCAGAATGTAGGGACTGCCTGTGCCAAGCCCTAATCGGAAATACGCGCTAAGCGCTTCCACCATCTCCACCACATTGTCTGCTCCATGTTCCGTTGCCATCCACTGGATCGTATCCAATGTGTTGTATAAAAAGTGCGGCTTGATCTGCTCATGAATCAGTCTGAGTTCCATCTCCTTTCGGTCCTGCTCCACAGCGTATAATTGAACAAGCATGTCATTGAAGCTTCGTCCAAGATCGCCGATCTCATCCGAGCGCGTAACATCTGCTCGTATGGTTTGGTTGCCGTTCTGCACATTTTCCATTACCTGGCGAAGCGACTGAATTGGACGAATAATGGAAGAAGCAAGCAGCACCAGAAAGACGATAAACGCACTACCGATAAGAACGCCTACCAGCAATGCAGTCCGCTGGGTTTTGATCACCGCTAACGATAGACTTGAATTCGGTACTTTGAGTACTAACTTCCAGCCTTCCACATTTTGAATTGGAGCCTCAAATACACTCATGTTCTTCTTATCTGCTGTATCCTCCGCTCCATCTTCTTCACCCAGCTCTCTGCAATCGACGATAAGCTGGCCTGACTGGTCATATAGCATTACATCTTGAGCAATCTCCCTCATCTTCTTGACGGAGACGGCTGCGGCAATATAAGCTACCTCATCATTCACCGATGGATTCACGCGATAAAGAATGACGACGATTTCGGCTGCATTCGCTTTGGATACGATCGGATTGCTTACCACATAATTGGAATCTGAATTCAGCAGTTTTCGATAGTAGGGTCGGTTTAGTATCGAAAAAGGCTTGTCCCTTGCTGACCAGGAATTTCCGTGAATATCCACCACGCGTATGGATTCGTACTCTACTTTCTTCTTCGCCTCGAACTTATCGAACTCTTGCAGCAATTCATCTCGTGTCCACTGATGGTCCGAAGCTAGAGAAGCAAGCATGTCTATCTCTCCAATGCGCTGATTAAACCAATAATCAATCTGGTCGCTGCGTGCAGTAACCACTTGCTGCGTTAAGTTCTTATTCAAAGGGACAACCGTATGGTTCATCTCCAAATATATTGTTACAAGCAATGCAACGAACAGCAGCAAGAAGCAGCCTCCTGCGATTAACGTAATTTTTAAGTGAATTGATTTCATTGTAATCATAGCCCTTCACAATATCCGTTTCTTACATGCCCGAAAAAGACAAAAAAACACTAATCTGTGCAAATACATAATGCTGTACTAAATCTATAATAGGTCTTGTGCATATTTTCACATGAAATAACATTCATGTCTAGGCTAGAGATAAAGGATTTGCCTAGCAAATCTTCCTCTCCCTAGTGTATGTAACCAATCCACAACAGAATGAAGGAGATATTATGCGAACTCACACGAAAAAGCTGTTATCTATTCTACTAGTCCTCAGTCTTATGTTCACGCTTGCTGCTTGCGGCAGTAAAGATGCAGAGCCCGCTGCAGATGCAAACGGAGTTCAAGTCTTTGAAGGAGTTGGGCAAGGTAAACATGGCGATATTAAAGTACAAGTCTCCTTATTAGATAACAAGATCACTGACATTAAAGTGACAGAGCATAAGGAAAATGAAGTACTTGCAGAACCTGTTTATACGCAGCTCAAGCAAGAGGTCATGGCAACTAACAGCGCAAAAGTTGATGCCATTAGCGGATCTACAGTTACAAGCAAAGGATATCTCGAAGCCATTCAAGATGCAATTACGAAGTCTGGACTTACCCTTGTCGCTGGCGCTGCAGTCAGTGGAAGCAAAGACAAAGAAGAAGTCGAGCAAACCTATGATGTTGTCGTCATCGGTGCCGGGGGTGCTGGCTTTAGTGCGGCTATCGAAGCGAAGAGCGCTGGAGCTAATGTAGTTCTGCTCGAGAAAATGCCAGCTGTTGGCGGCAACACATTGATTTCCGGTGGTGAGATGAATGCGCCTGACAACTGGGTTGAACGTGCTCTTGGCATCACAGATGACACGGCTGACTTGTTCTATAATGATACGATGAAAGGCGGAGACAACCTCGGGGATCCAAAGATGGTTCGTATTCTTGCCGACAATGCTCTAGCATCTGCCGAATGGCTGCGCGATGATATCAAGGTAGAGTTCTTACCTGATCATCTGTTCCAATTTGGTGGCCATTCCAGAAAACGTGCGTTGATTCCTGTAGGTCATACAGGTGTTGAATTGATTACTAAGTTAAAAGCCAAAACAGACGCTGATCAAATCACGATCAAAACGAATATGAAAGCCGAAACCTTGCTGAAGGACGAAAGCGGCAAAGTAACAGGTGTAACTGCGACTTCGGGTACTGGCGACAAAATCACATTCCATGCGAACAAAGGCGTCATCATCGCTACCGGTGGTTTTGGATCCAATGTAGAGATGCGTAAGAAGTATAACCCTACAATGGATGAAAAATATATGACTACCGATACACCAGGATCTACAGGTGATGGTATCGTTATGGCAGAAACGATTGGCGCCAAACTGACAAACATGGAGAGTATTCAAACGTATCCAATCTGTAATCCTGAGACAGGTGTTATTTCTCTGGTTGCAGACTCCCGCTTCGATGGTGCAATCCTGATTAACCAAGAAGGCAAGCGCTTCGTTGAGGAATTAGAACGTCGTGACGTTATTTCTAAAGCAATTCTTGCCCAAACGGGTGGATATACGTATCAATTATGGAATCAAGGCATTGAGGATATTGGTAAAACGATCGAAGTTCATCAAGACGAATACGATCAACTCGTTAAACAAGGCTTGCTCTTTAAAGCCGATACGATTGAAGAGGCGGCTGATTTCTTTAAAATTGACTTGAACACTTTGAAAGAAACGATTAATAAAGTAAATGATTATGCGAAAACAGGTAAAGACCTTGATTTCAAACATCGCGGTGGATTGAAATCTCTTGAAAAAGGCCCTTACTACATCGAAAAAGCTGTACCCTCCGTTCACCATACAATGGGCGGCTTGGTGATCGACGAGAAGACTCGCGTTTTGAATGAAAAAGGCGAAGTCATCCCTGGGTTGTTCGCTGCAGGTGAAGTAACAGGGGTCATTCATGGTACAAACCGTCTTGGCGGTAATGCCATCGCTGATATCTTCACATTCGGCCGGATTGCAGGCAAACAAGTTGTAGCAGAGTAATCTTATTTTTTGTGTAACTGCTCTATTAATAAGTTATCCTTAAAAATGTACAAGATAGTTTGTAAAGTGCAGGTTGACTCTAACTTTCAAGCTGCCCTCTATGACATAGCAAACCGCCCTGTTCGCAACATTGCGAATGAAGTGCCCCCTTAAAGTTAGACAGGTATATAATTAAGCGACTTGTTGGGCCTGAGTTCGGTACTGTACCGGACTCAGGCCTTTTAGTTTTGCCTTAATTCGCTTGTTTTTGTAATAATCGATGTATTTTGATAGCTCTTGTTTGAAATGTGTGATACTTTCGAATTCCTTTAAATATAGAAATTCAGATTTCATGATACCAAAGAAGTTCTCAATGACGGCGTTGTCGTAGCAATTACCTTTACGGGACATACTTTGCTTGATATCTCGTTCTTCAAGGGCATGACGATACTGCTTCATCTGATAGTGCCAGCCTTGGTCAGAATGAATAAGGAGGTTATCTTCATCGGTTAATCGACGGAATGCTTGATCTAACATCGTTGAAACAAGCGAGTAGACAGGCCTTGAACCGATTGTATACGTAATAATCTCACCATTATATAGATCTAGAATTGGAGATAAGTACAGCTTTTCTCCAAATAATTTAAACTCTGTAATATCCGTAACCCACTTCTCATTTGGATTCTCAGCGTGGAAGTTACGTTCTAATATGTTCGGTGCGAGTTTGCCAATCGTCCCTTTATAGGAACGATATTTCTTCATACGTACCACACACTTTAAACCCAATACCTTCATCAAGCGTTGTACCTTTTTATGATTCACATGGTGTCCTCGATTCACTAACTCGTCACGAATACGACGATAACCATAACGACCCTCATGCTCCTCGTAAATCGCTTGAATAACGTCTTTTAGCTCCTTATCTCTATCGGGCATACCAAACGTTTTTACCACGAAATAATACGTACTACGAGGGATATCTGCTAGCTGCAGGAGGGCTTTCACCGAAAATTCGTTCCTTAGTTCATAGACTACTCGTGCTTTGTCTTGTTTGGTGATTTTTCCTTGTTTTGAATTAAGGCATTCAACTTTTTTAAATATGCATTTTCCATTCTCAAACGCTCTACCTCTGCTTGTAATGCCTCAACAGACCCTTCTTTTAACGTTTGAATCTTTCGTTTATTAGGTTCTTTTTTCATGGATGGACGCCCCTTCTTCTTTGGTTGTAGGGCGTCCATTCCATGTAACTCTAAGCTTCTATGCCAGCTTAAAATGGTACTATGACTCGCAATATTAAATATCGCAGCCGTTTCTCTAACAGACGTCCCGAATTCGTTCATATAATTAAGTACGTCTAGTTTAATCTGTGCAGGATATGATGTATAGCCCTTTTTAAAAGCTTCTTCACCATGATGCTCATATTGACTAATCCAGTTTAAAAAGACAGAATTGTGAAATTGCAATGGTTTTTAAGCTCTCGGATCCCTTTTTATAACGCATAATAGCTTGGATTTTTTCGTCTGTACTGTACCTGGTCATAAAAAAACTGCACCTCCAAATGTTAGTTATGTCTAACAATTGGGGTGCAGTTCATAATTAGGCGGTCAATTTTGAACTATCGTGTCCCATTAGCGTAATAGTTTTTTTAAATTTGTGATTGAGCTATAAATTCTTTTGCCTAATTACTTTAAACTTAACTTATTTAATATCTCTATAAATTGACTTTTAGTTTCAGGCTTCTTATCATTTTTTGTGAAGTTTAACATATAAATAGCCTTTCCTTTTATAGGTAGTGATGCATAATAAATATCATGTGTTCCTGTAATACCTGAGGCAGCAGAACCATTATCGGAATCTAATGTAATTAATCTAGATTTACCCAAAGGTAGATCAATATATTCATCATTAGTTACACTACTATGATTAGGCATTTGTGTTAGAAAATTAAAGTTATCCATGTAGTTAATTGCACTAACTGTTCCTCTATTCTCGTCGTTTTCATCTAAAAAATTATATACAACAGTTTCACTTTTATCAAGCTTCCAATCTTTAGGTAACACAATATTTAACAATGTTAAACTATCTTGATTGTTTACAATCTCGTTAGAAGACTCTCCATTATTTTGTTTTGCTTGGTTGGTTGAGGTTGATATTCCTTCCCGCTGCGGAGCTTCGACATTAGAACAAGCCGAACAGATCAGCATAAAAATTAAAAGGCATGAGCTAATAGCTTTGTTTCTCATAAATACCTCCTGTATTTGTTATTATTGTTTTAGACTATATATATGCTTATAAAGTTGTAAGTTTGTGGAAGTAATATGAAGAAGCTACCAACTTTATTCAACAATCCTGCCAGTTAGCTTAACGTGAACATCTATAGGAGAACGCTAAGTTATCCGAACGTATAAAGTTGGGACTACAATCTAGTGCAAGACAGGGTACACGTCGAGTTTCAATTCCGCCATACGGATACACGTTCAACGAGACGACAAACGCCCTTGAAATTGACGAGAATACCGCCCCAATCGTGCGAGAAATATTCGAGTTATACTTACACAAAGGTCGGAGAATGTTCACGATAAGCAATGTCCTAATGCGTAGGAGTATTCCGACCCAAGGGCTAGCGCGGGTGTTTCAAATGCAGGCACCAAATGGCAACAGAGCACGATTAAGGGCATTTTATCCAATCCCGTATATCTAGGTAATCTTGTTTATCGGCGTGAAGAAACGACAGGAACACTTGCAGAATCGGAACTATATAAAATTCGCAGAAAAGTCGAAGCGGATAAGCAAATTATTACCGTAAACACTCATCCTGCATTAGTGTCTGACGAAGATTTCGAAGCGATTCAAGTACTCATGCGTAAGAAGGGTACGCATAAAAGCAACGGTAAAGAAAGCCTGTTTTCCT
This sequence comes from Paenibacillus sp. FSL H7-0943, assembly GCF_037963265.1. NCBI lineage: Bacteria > Bacillati > Bacillota > Bacilli > Caryophanales > Paenibacillaceae > Paenibacillus > Paenibacillus sp. FSL H7-0943. The sequence goes on along the minus strand of NZ_CP150148.1, from coordinate 802,087 downwards.
ATATCGTTGTTTGTCCTGCTTGTGGTAGCGGAATGCACTTCAAGCCCGATAGACGACGTAAAGGGGCGTATGTTTGCGGCGGATACGTTAAATATACATCTAGTTACTGCTCGTCGCATATTATCGCAGAAAAAGAATTACTACAAGCAGTTAAGGACGACCTAGCGGCGTTGGTTAGGGATAACGTAAGTATGGATAGGCTATACGGTATTGCCGAGGAAAAAGCTAATTCGGTACACACTAATACCAAAAAGGAATTGGCGCGTATTGACAAAGAATTAGCCGAAATGGATAAACGCTTTGACAAGCTGTTAAGTCTACACGTTGATGATAAGATTACGTCAGAGCAATTCAAGCAACAAAACGAACGAATAGTAAAGCAACAACAAGAATTATCGAATAGAAAAGCTGAACTAATTGTATTGTTTGAAGCAAGGCAAGACCTCACCGAACAATTACAAGTTTTCAAAAAAGAAATAGAACGGTTCTCGACCCTCGACATTAGCGATGTACAGGTCGTGAAACACGTTCTAAAAAGGTTAATACAGAAAATTGAAGTATTCGAGGGCGAAAAGATTAAAATTCACTATAATCTCTCTAACCCTCTTCCACAGAACTAAGATACAGTTTAATCGGCTGTGTCTTTTCTTTCAAGTCTTACTGTACACTCCACATGTGTAGAGTAAGCAGAGTCAACACATACATTATTTCAAAATTTGGGTTGCCTAAACCGAGTTGTCATGTATAAACAGTATTGGGAAGCAAGTAAACTCATAACTTACTTCTGTTGATTTCTTGCTCCTGGAGCAAATTCATCCCGACACCATTTGATAAAATTACCTGAGTGAAGGAGATAGGTCTTAGCAGTATTTTCGGCAATTAAGCCACTGCTCAATTTGTCGGACACTTCCTTCTCATATTCTTCAAATAATAGTTCCAGTCGCTTTATAACATCCGCTGGCGCTTTCATAAATTTTCCTCCATAGCATCGCTTTCTCGATTCTCCGTAATACATTTCAAGCCAATTAAAATAAATCAATGGCATCCTATTCTGACATGTTCCATTCAACGTTTGCCACATGAGCAGTGAGATTTCTAAATGTTCCAAACAATCCTTTGGTAAAGCTAACGAAACCTTTTTTCTCACTTATTTCTGACTCACTCCGATATTGATTAATCTTAAGCAGCGGAAAAGTTATAGATCCTAAAAAAGACTGCTTCCATTAAAATATCCAGCATAATGAGCAGTTAAACATCTATTTCACGGAAACTCATGATATCCTTTGTCGGAACGCTGAATGTGTCCTTTAAACGTATTATCGGGTTATCGTAATCACTCAACTGACCGAATAACTGTTTACTGAAGTAGTTGATTATATATCTGTAAATACGAAATATCTTCTGTTTGTTGTTCAGTCGGTCATTATAATCAAATATTACCTTTGATATATCTGCTTTAAAATTGACACTGAATATTTTACGCTGTTGTCGCCATTCAGAAAGAATGTCTGTCCTGCAGAGTACTCTGCACATATCTTGCATTATTTCTGGTCCGTATAATATATGCTTAACATCCGAATGCTCATGTATCCCTTCACTAAAGAGAAATCCATTAACACACTTATCTTGAGAGACATTTTTTGAGCCAGCAAATCTCCGCTTAATCATACCGACAGAATGCTTGTTATCATCATTACAATAATCATCCCAATTTACGAGTACTTTATTATAGTAAGTTTGCAATTTCCCTTGATTCTCTTTAAACTCTAGGCCGTTGCTTTGTAAGAACTCTTTCAAACATGTCTCATTTACCAGCGCATCAACAAGATTGTAAAGTGGCTCTCCATCTGGATTATTAACACCGATTCTAGTTGTCAAGTGATTAATAGAGACTTGTTCAAAGATGACTTCATTAAAGCTGAGCTTTAATTGCCCTCTTTTCCCAGCCACATATCCAAAAAAATGATTAATATCCACATTTGAAACTTCTGAGACATCCCTCAAGATTCGCATGTTTGATGTAAAGTATTTCCTCACATCAACTGCAGGAATAGTCAAAATATCCGCTAATGAAAAAATAAGCTTAGCATCATCCGTTGTATCTAAAAGCTTTGTCATAAAACTTCACCTTAAGTTTATATTTAAATTTGTTATTATCGTTAATTTTAGATATCTCGTCAGTACAAAAAGCAAGAGGTGGACCTAAAAGGAATAGGTTCCACTCCGTAAGATTACTCGACATCATCCGAAGTATAGACATGACCGCATTTTGTGCATGTGAATACTTGATCTCCAATGCCTTGAGTTGTTACTTTCTTATCGACTTCGTGACACGTCGGACACGAAATATGAGTGTAATGGCTAGGGCAGTTAGGGTTCTCACAATAATATTCTGCTTGTGACCCTACACCACCGATATTCGTCTTAGTTCTTCCGCAACTGGTACATTTCATTCAAACGACCTCCCTTAGAAGAGCATCATGTTTCCACCTGTAGATATTCACCAAAGGCGTTTATTATTCCTGCTTAAAAATCAAGAATCGACAATAATTTGAAGTCGCAAGGCCCCCCCTTAAACTTCATGCCAATAGCCAGAATGCATTACTTGTTGATCTTCCTTATACCTGGCTCAAAATCGTTATTAGACCATTGAATAAACGTGGATGCATGCCGGAGGAACGTTTTGGCGGTCTTTTCTTCAAGTTTACCGTCATTCATCTTCTTTGTGACCTCTTGCTCATATAACCCTTCCCCCTATAAGTATTAAGACCATTATATTAGAAAGGGAAATTTCTTATAAGTAATTGGTGATTATGACTGGAGTATTGTGAGTCGGAGATTGTGATCAAGAATATCATCGTAACAAATAACCAGTTTGTCGGAACTCATTAAGCATCTGATTTAAAGCTTTCCCAATGTGGAGACGAGTCACAATTTGTTTCCGCTCAAGGTTATTACTTGCTTCAACCCAAGAATACCCGCCTTCCAGTGATTTTAACTTATCCAGAAAAACTTCCTTATTAATTTGAACATACCCCATAAAAGTGTCCTTCTCTAAAGTGTCCTCGAATAGCAGTACGACCTCAAAGAATCTCCGCCGCGCATACCCCTCTTCAAAGCTAACTTCGTCATATATGAACTCATTCAATTTATAGTGTGGACTATCTTTTGTAAAATACTTCATGGCGAATTCAGGATTAGACTTGTACTCACTAAAAGTGAAAAATCCCCATTCAGGAACAGGAGTACTATACTGAGCGCTGTCAAGAACTGCAACTTGTCTACCATAGAGTTGAGTACCAAAATATTTGACACTTAACATTTGATACATAGTTGATGAATTGGTCATCGCATAAGCATAAAACTCCGACCGAGCTTCTCGACTGTCCTCTTCAAATTCCAACGTGATTGTTAATTCTGGATTAAAGATATTGTAGTAAGTATCTTCATCTTTCGTCCATTCTTCTTTATTCTCAAGCCGTTTAATGATCTGCTCGAAGGGAGATCTGGTCAGTAAAAAGCGCTTCTTCCACAAGTACTCGATATTATTGATATCAGCACTTTTATCGATATCGGTATTTGTGTCACCAACTCGGGTGTAAATATGGTTGGCGCGAACTCTTCTTCCTACGTTGGGAAAGTCCTCGGTCAAAAAATAGGGCGTGTCGGTGCTGTTCTTAATTATCAAGACATCAACTTCACGGTTTGAAACCATTAATGTCCGCATTTCAACTCGAGGACGAATACCAGTTACAAACTTTTTACTTTTCAAAAAATCAATCATCTGCTGCTGATTCCTTCGATTTTCATTGTCCTCAACTCCAACTACTTCGAAGGTTTTGTCGGCAATACCAAAGATGATGTAGGCATCCCTATCAACTCGGTTGTTTGCCATGCAGATAATATCGTGTAATAGGTCTGCTGTATTGGAATGAAACTTCTCCTTGAAGTCCCAAAAATCGTCTTCTCGCCTAGAATCAATTAACTCCAGAATTTTTTTCTCCAGTTCGAAATTCCTCAAAAGTTGTCACTTCCTTTTTTTAAAAAAGCTACAAGTCTTATTGCAATGATAGCATCCTCTTTGCAGCTTACCTTCACTGAACACTTTTCTCAATTCTGCGCAGAACATATGATGCTAAAGTAAACAAGTCTATAGCATCCTCCTCAGACATACTCCATTCTATTTTAGCAGAGTGCGCTGTAGGATTTCTAAAGGTTCCAAACAATCCCTTGGTCAGACTGACGAATCCTTTCTGCTCACTAATCTCAGATTCAGTCTTATACCCATTAATTTTGATTAAAGGATCACTTCCCGTAAATGCTTCATCAACAAGTTTTGCTCCATCACTCAGCAAACCAGTTTTATCCCTTATCATAGAAGCAATACTCTTCGTAGCTTCCAAGACTGCGTGAAAGTAGTTGTTTTGAAGCAATTCAGGTTTACAATACTTAAGGAGGTGTGGATGCAGTTTTCGAGTTGCTATTTTTTCTGATAGTCTTGACACTCTAATTTCCGCTTCGCTAAGAGTGTTTGCTACCTTCACCTTGTGAAACTTCCCATCTTCCTTATACTCTAGTCCCCGAAAAATTAATATTTTGTTCATCTGCTCCAGTAAATCAAGATATACGTCTAATTGACCCACGTATCGGCTTGGAGCTAGAGCTTTCGTAATGAAGGATAACACACAGTTTCCCGATTGAGTCTCATTCTGCCTGTTCGCGAGAGCATTATACAATCTTTTCCACTTCGTCATAAGTGGATCAATATCCTTATATTTCAATGCCTCCAAGTAGTGCTCAATTTGAGATCCAGTAATGCCGTTGTTGGTATCGGCAATTATCCGACATAACGCTTCCAGTTCTACATCTTTAAATGATCTCAAGTTAATACTCACCATAATTTCCACCTCATTCCTTCATTCTATTCAACCGAATAGATGCTAATCTTAGACTTATCCATTCTAGTGGTAAAGGTAACTTACTTTTTCATGATTAATACTCTCTCAAAATGTATATAGCTTTGCTTGGTAACATCGAACAAATAAACATTCGTAGGATAATGAAGATTTTCATTATCTTCTGAAAGAACAAGCTGAGTAGGTGATAATGAATATAGGACATGCAGGTACCTTTTATCTACATCCTCTGGAGTTGGTGAAACCACATACCCCCAATGTCTCTTCATATATCCCAATAAATATGTCATCGCCTTTACAAGAACACACGTTAGTACAAAAAACTGAACTATACAGTATAGTATGTCTCCTGCAAATTCTACTTTAGTCTTTCCTGAAGTGAAAAATGTGTCGCTAAGAACCATTGAGTATATTACAATGTTTAGAAATACAACAACGAAAATCAACCGAAGAACTTTCTTCTCAGAAATATTGTAAGGTAAGCCGCTCTTCTTCTCCTTGAAATATTTCATCAAGCAAACAATACTTACTATGATAAGTCCAATCAAATAAAAAACTGCCAGAATCCCAGAAACAGCTTCGGTATACTTATAACTTTTCACCTGAAAATAAAGCGCACCTAAAATCATCCCATATATTATAAAAAGTACAATCAGAAGGATGAAGATGCAAAGAGTCTGCAAAGCCTTCTGGTGTTTAGGAACAAATAGCTTATCAAATTTACTTGAGGTTAAAGTCTTAAAAACGAAGTTTATTGCAAAGATAAGAGTACTGCTCAGTAATAACTTCAGAAAAAAGTCCATGTCGATCTCCTTTTTAACTCTATAATTAATTTATTACTTTTCCTTGCGAATACCTTTAAACTTCCCACCAGAAGTTTTCTGATCCATGATACGTCCAGTGCCTGGATCACGTTTTGCCCAGTTCCCGTTAGGAATTTGAAATTGGGTACGTTGTTTAACTGCACCCTTACGAAATCCGCTACCTGTATTTTTAGCCATGTTATTTCCACCCTTCTCATCTAAATTCTTATGATTTGTCTGCTACGAAACAGTGGTGCTCATTATTCTCCTACTTACTCTCCTTCTCCGCTTTCTTTTTTTCAAGATATGCTTGATGCTGCTCTTCCGAAACTTCAAAACAAATTGCTTTAAGACCCAACTGTGCTGCTGTTACAATGGTTCCGTCTTTTCGGCGAATAGACTTCCGACAAATTAAAATTTCTCTTCTCTCCCTTAGTTTTATATTTTGTAATATCCACACTTGAGCATTTTTCCGAAAAAAGTTTATTTCAGGTATACACTCTAAATTTTTAATGAGGATTAAGATACCTTCTATCTAGTCTAGTCCTCTACCGTTTTCAAAATTAAATTTGAAAACGAAATGATAAAAAAGAGTTTGACATAGATTTCAATTCTTATTTTGAAATCCCTCTTTGTTTAAAGGGGACTTCTCCCCTTAGAACAAGCTGCTATATACAAATTGTCTGCCGCCCTCTTCGAGCTGCTCTTCTTGCCGCTGCAACAACCTTTGATCATGAAGCTTAATAAGTTGTGTGCTAACTGAGTTGTTTTTCTTACCAAGCACATCGGCAGCTGTTCTAGCTGTAATTTTCCTATGCTGATAAGCCAATTCCAAAAGATCTTTTGAAGCATCGCCGAGATCACCAATAATCTCTACTGATGTTTCGGTTTGAGCGACCAAAACCACTTCTTCGCCCTGCAAGCTCTTTCGTAAATTGTATAAATGATCTTCTTCTTCATTGAGATTAATTAAATACAAATACTTATTATGGGTTTTGGACTCTTGTAGAATCCATTTCAAAGGCTTAATGATCACTTCATCAATTCCAGACCCATTCATGCCTTCTACTTGCACCATATCATAAACCAAAATTGATCCATATGGAGCTTCTTCGATCTGCTTCATGACCTTCTGGTTCAGCGGAATCATTGATCTTCTTCCGATTAAGCTTACCTTCGTGTCAACAGCAGGAAGTAAGTTAACCTTTAGCATAATGATCCACCACTCTTATTAGATTTGGAGACTCGATTTCAATTCCGGTTTTGAAATCTCCCTCTTCTTAAATTTATAACACCTTAAGAAGGATGTCAACCCCTCACACATTAATTATTATATAATAAAATGTACCTGGGAAATATTTCCCTTTGTCTAATAGCTCTAGCCGATCTTCGTAGATACGATATATACTATCGTGAGTTCTAACATAAAACTCTGCATCTGAAGACCAACCAAAGGCAGTTCTACGCACATTATTAAAACCCTTACCCCTATCCTGTTCAGGCAAACGACTGGCTCTGGTGAAAATAGCCTTTTCAACAATCTTATCATTTGAAGATCCAAAATCAACATGATCTCTAAGAGAGTCAACAATACCACGACCAGTATCAGAAATCGCAATCTCGACTCTGCCGGGTTGAGTGCTCGTTTCTTTATAATACTGTACACATGAATAACATTCAGCATCACTTACTTCATCCGCATGTTCTACGGCATTCTGTGCCAATTCAGTCACAATTTCCGCGATATCTGAGATTCTATTGATATGAAGTCCCTTCCCCTTCATTATCCGTTTTATTGACCGCTCCAAATCTTCAATGTCCCTATCACACCGAGAAATACGTAGCTCGTCAAGTTCTTTTTCCTTACGTTTACGATTTCGGTTATAGTAGTAATCCATATTTATCATTTTCTCAAACGACAGTTTTACATCTTCAGGGCAAGATGTGAGAAAATTCATCCGTTCCATATAACCAACAATGTCGAACTTATCAGATCTAGAGTCATATCTTGGCGGTATAGTTTCTAAAAAATAAAACCGATCCAAATAGTTTAATGTAGACAGGAGAACAGTAAATCCAGCAGGCGTTAGCCACTTCAATTGACCCAAATCAACCTTTAATGGGCCATATTCCATTATTTCATCAAATATATAAGCACAACTGTCCAGCCATGAGTGAATATGATAAATGTTTTTAAATTTCTCAGCGGTTTCTAACAATAGTCGCTTCTCCCAGCCTTTTGATCTGTAATCATTTCCATTTTACTCCCATTCAGTAGATGGGTCAAAGACTTATTTCTTAATTGCTAGTTCTCTACATGTATAGATTAAGTAGAGTCAATACATGCAATAACTATTAAAAAAGATGCATAAACCTCTCAAAGGTTTATGCATCTTTTTGATTGTTAACAATCAGTCTAAGAGTAGGCTCAATTTCCTTAAGTTTAAGTGATCCTTTTTCCATGGTACAAAGCATTTCGATAAACTCCCGCGGTACACCACTCTCATTGATAATTTGTAGCTCATTTTTAAAATTATCTTGGAGCAACATCTTTATACCTTTATTCAACAAAATAGGCTTAGGAACAGGAATCACATCATCTAATGGCTCTTTTGATCTCATCTTATGAATAGACATTTGCTTCAATAAAGAAGTATATCTGCTCTGGTCAATTATCCCAAGCTCTTGAGCTCGATATAACATAGCTGCGATTGATACTTTCCAATATTTTTTCAACTCAATAAAGTGAATCAATTTTGTGGAAGTAACTGTCTTTGCAAATGCCTCTGCTGGTAATAGTAATGCTGATGCGAAGCGATTGGCCTGATTCTCAATGATCTTGAATTCCTCTCTTGAAAGGATATCCTGGTTGTGAATATGATTGTGCATTAAGCGATGGCCAATTTCATGAGCTGCATCAAATTGTCTTCTTGCTGCAGACTCCTTATCATTCCCTAAAAAAATATATGGGCGCCCTTTTCTGGATTGGCAGAACGCATCTACTTTCAAGCTCTCCATATCAATAGAAAAAACAACAATACCGTTTCGTTCCATAAGGTTAACTATATTGTTGATAGGATTTTCTCCAAGTCCCCAAAACTGTCTTACATTCACGGCGAGAATCTCTATAGAATCATCATCCCAATCAGCTTGATCAAATGAAGATAAATCAGGCAAATTCAGTTCGGGGAATTCAATATACTTTTGGAGATAATCATAAATATACCCTGCAAGCTTTGATTTATTATATTGAATTTCCTTATTCTTTTTCGTTGCTGCTGCAGATGCCCTAAAGAAAGTATTACCTATGATATGTTCTTCATAAGTCTTATAGAAAAAACTCTTAGGGAAATCCAACTCCCTTATAATCCCCATCATCGTGCTGGGCTTTGGTTCATTTTCTCCCAGCTCATATTGAGATATGGCTTGCTTAGAAAGGCCTACTCTAGACGCGAGTTCATTAATGCTTAGGCCTCTTACTAAACGAGCCTCTTTAAGCCTAGCAGGGATGAATCTCTGATCTTCATTAATCATATTACTTTCCTACTTTCATACTGACGGATCAGATTTCAGCTTTAGAGGGATATCCTCGTCAGTTTGATGCGCTGTCTCCTTAAACGGTATCATGATATCGTCACTGTATTCATAAACATTAATCGGTGTCACATTGTCCAAACTTTTACTTAATACCATACTCGTAGTATCCTCTAAAAATATCCAATCCGTATGATCAGGCAGTAACGCACCTTCTCTAATTGAACCATCATAAGGATCATATGCAACAATTAAACCAAAGGGGTAACTGTCCGTGCCTAACGGATGAAATGCCCTCTGGTATTGAATGTCAATATCTGGGGAGTCCTCAGGTAAACCTTCCTCAATTAACCTTGGGATGTTTGAGACAGAAAAGTTCATTCTGTAAGTACTCGCACTGTCAAACATGTCTTTTTTAGTTGCTAATGGTAATACAAGAACAGATATATTCCTTAGCTTTTCTCTTAATACTATGTAGGGATGAAATCCCGACTTTTTCATCTCAAATTCAATCTGCAGGTGCGGATGTTCCTTAATAGAATTCATTACCTCAGTGTTAACAAGGTCATAACGGTTTTTGGGAATTGAAGTATCTGTTACTATATCAGAGAATAGTTCTAGGTATAGCTGATGCCTCTTAAATCCTTTTTTAATACCTTCACATATAACTGTTCGTTGCTCCAAGAGAAGCATACATTTTTGATATATTTCAGTACTCATAATTCATCCCTCCCGATTGTCGATGCCCTTAATACTAAGGTATACCAAAAACTATTTTTTGTCTAGTTTTGTATATATTAATTTTATTTTGTAAAGTTACACCTTGTTCATCGGATAATTGTCAACCCATAATGAACAATTATATCTTATTTCACTATCAAAAAGAGCAGGCTGTAACTCACAAAGGAGTTTAACCTGCTCTTAAATATAATCTCTTCGGTTTTTTAATTGCCCTAATAAAGAATCTAAAGGCAAGCTTGGTATCTCAGCAATAATAAAATTATTCTCTATTACGTAGATACAGATGGGGTCATTTATTCATCTCTGCTCTGCATCATTTTTTTAACCCAATTAGTCAGTCTACCTGATTTATTTTCGGCAGCATACCACTTATCGTTAACATTAACAACCGCACACTGATCAGTTAACAAATAAAATGTATTTTTTTCAAAAGTAGTCAGTCTCTTTTTAGAAAGACTCTTAATAAGATCTTCTAGTTTTACGCCTTTTTCATCCAGCCATTTTTTGAAACCAGGTTCCTCTGTATTAAGTTCTTGATGTAAGCAGAGCCAATTAATTATAAACCACTCTATTTCATCAAGTTCCGCAGGCTGCCACTCAAAAAATAAAGGCTCATGATCAAGTCCTTCTTTTGGGATAAAAATATAACTTGTCTCCCAGCCTATTTTATCATCACTCTTTTTAGCCTTAGTCCGCAAAAAGGGATGAAAAGCTTCAAAATCCAGATCTTCGCCTGTTGGCAAAGCTTAGGACCTCATCGGCGAACTCTTCAGTATCATGCGCATATGTTACTAGAACTTTTGGTGGTGCCTTCTCCATTAACCCACTCTCATTTCCGACTCGAATTTTGTAATGAAATCTGTTATTTCAGTAAGAAAATTACTCTCTTTGCTGAATAAATAACTTTTCTATTATAACATGCAGATTAATACAAATTATACTGCCTGATAGTTCGTTTGCCTGATAGTTCGTTTCTAATGCAAACAGCTGTGTAGATCGCTTTAGGGCAGCGAACGGTCGGACACCGGTTACGGGCGCAGAGGCGCGCCGTGCCAGTTGGTCCGCCAGCTGCTGCAGATCACTTTAGGGCAGCGATTACGCTCTCAGTGTCCACAAAAATAATGAAATAAATTTTAAAAATAGTTTCCCGGTGTCTTCTTTTCATTTAGGTTGAATTCCTGTGGATTTTCACATCAATTTTACATCAAGTCTCTTCTCCGCTATCTGTACCACCAACGTTTTTACTCTGTACCATATTGAAAAACCTAAGTAAATAAAAGGATTTCATTTCACTATTCCACCCTTCACCAACATCGCCACCGATTCCACATGCACCGTATGCGGGAACATGTCCACCGGAGTTACCTCCACTGTCTTGTACCCGCCATCTTCGAGCACCCGCAAGTCTCTTGCCAGTGTCGACGGATTACACGACACATACACCACACGCTCCGGCTTCATAGCCAGGATCGTCTCCAAAAGTCGCGGATCGCAACCCTTACGCGGTGGATCGACAACGATAACATCCGCCGTAATCCCCTGCTCTTTCCAGTTAGGGATTACATCCTCAGAGGCACCAACCTCGAACACTACATTCTTCATCTCATTTAACTTCGCATTCGCCCGAGCATCCTCAATTGCCTCAGGCACAATCTCTACTCCATATACCTTGGCTGCATGCTGCGCCAGAAAGAGGGAGATCGTACCGATGCCGCAATAGGCATCGATAACCGTTTCGTTGCCAGTTAGTCCGGCATATTCAACGGTTTTACCGTACAGCACTTCGGTCTGTGCCGGGTTCACTTGATAGAACGAACGCGCTGAGATAGCGAACTGTACATCGCCGATGTAGTCATAGATGACGTCTCTGCCCCACAGGACGCGGGTTTCGCCACCGAAGATGACATTCGTACGCTGAGTGTTGACGTTCTGGCAGATGCTGACTACATCCGGCAGCTGTTCACGGATGCTGCCAAGCCAGGCGTCCAGGTGTGGGATGTCGCGGCCGTTGGTTACAAGAACGACCATCATTTCACCGGTGCGGAAAGCTTTCTTCACGACGACATGACGCAGCAGGCCACGGCCAGTTTCTTCACTATAAGCAGAGATGCCAAGTTCTCTGCCAATGTCTTTCACCTTGCGCACAACGTCATCATTATCTTCGTGCTGGATCAAGCAGGTTTCCATATCGATGATGCGGTGACTTCCCCGTGCGTAGAAGCCGCCCACAAGACCGCCTTCTGTAACCCCAATTGGCACCTGTGCCTTATTGCGGTAACGCCAAGGTTCGTCCATGCCGAGTGTAGGGCGAACAAGAATGCCATCTGTCTGAGCTACTCCAGCGCCATCAGTCGTACCATCCACGATGCCACCATCGTTAGCACTATCTATCTGACTCTCAACAGCTTCATTCTCTTTGCTCTTTCCGCTATCCCCGCCACCACTCACCCGAAGCTTCCCAATCCGCTCCAGGTTGTCCACCACCAGCTGCCGTTTCCACGCCAGCTGAGCAGTGTAGTCCATATGCTGCAGTTGGCAGCCGCCGCATTGGTCATAGATCTCGCAAGGCGCCGCGATGCGGGCGCTGCTCGCTTCTACTATATTCAGCAGTTTGGCGTAGCCATACTGCTTTTTGGTCTTGAGCACCCTTGCCCGGACTTTCTCTCCGGGAAGGGCTCCCTGCACAAAAAGGGTAAAGCCTTCTACGCGGCCTACCCCTTCACCTTCATGGGTCATGCCGATAATATCGAGCATAACCTCATCATTTTTATTCACAGGCAGTCCGGCGACAGGCGTCTTGCCGGCTGGGCGGCTGGTGCTGCGTCCACTGCGGTGTTTACTCATTATTTATAGTTCACTTCTTTCATTATCATCGCTGTATAATCCCACACTCTTGCTTTCAATCAACCTAATTATTCTGAGCAAAAATCCGCAGATGCTGCGGCAAAATCCGAAAACGACCCGGCAGCTCTCCGCCAAGTTCTCCATCCAAGTTCAATTGGACATGCCCTGGAGAGATTACATCCATTGCATCCGTACGGAAATACACAACCTTTTTATCCTGCAAATGCTCGCCACGAAGGGCCAATCTAACCAAACGGACAAACTCTGCCAAGTTGCATTTTTTAACCGCAATAACATCTAACAGACCGTCATCGATTCGAGCGCCGGGAGCAAGCTTTTCAAAGCCGCCAACAGAATTCGTATTTGCAATCAGGAACAGCATAAACTCATCATGAATAACCTCCTGCCCATTGGCACGAATGATTAGTTCCTGAGGAGATAGGCTGACCATTTTTTCAATACCTTTTAAATAGTACGCAAGCTGCCCTATCATGGTCTTCAGCTTACTGGGAACTTCATAGGTCAGTTCGGTTAGACTGCCACCGCCTGCTATATTAATGAAATAACGATCATTGGCTTTACCGATATCAATCGGACGCGACTCTTGACGAAGGATCAAATCAACGGAATCTTCCCAATTCTTCGGGATCCCCATCGCACGTGCAAAATCATTGGTAGTCCCAAGTGGCAATACGCCAAGCGGGGGGAGATTAGGTTTCTCCGCCATACCATTGATAACCTCATTTAAAGTGCCATCCCCACCGGCTGCTATGATTAGATCATAACCGCGCTCTACTGCATCCGCAGCAGCTAACATAGCATCGCCTTCTCCGGTCGTTGCATGGCAGGAGGCTTCAATGCCACCCGTATCCAGCCGGTCCAAAATGTCGGCGAGCCGCTTCTTCATTTCTTCCCGTCCAGAAGTGGGATTATAAATCAATCTCGCAGTTTTCATTACCGGAACGCCACCTGTTTTTTATAATAGAATAACCTAATTGATTATACCTAATTCGGACCACTACAATCAATGTCAGAGGACATTTATCGTAAATATTCCATTATACAACAATTCACGACACCTTATTAGGCAAAAATAACTATATATATGTCTATGCAGCAAATCCCGTATTATCCACGGAAATGGGCACTATTTTTCATGATTAAGTGGGCTAAAAAGGAAACTTTTTAACTCTTTTTTCGAATCTGTTCGAGGAGTGTCTCTACCTGTCTCTCAATCCAATGCGCAAGTAGCGGGTGCGGCAAAAGCGTCTGGCCAGAATACTTATAGGTTAACCCTTTAAGTCTGTTCGGAACCACATGTTTAGTGAAATAACCTTCACTCAAAAAAAGCGGCGCCACCAATACCTCGTGACCCTGCTCCTGCCAATACTCCACTTTGATTCTTACACTGTCCGGATTCAGCAGACCATAATCGGCCGCCGCTACGCCGCTCACCTCACGTACACGTCCTGCCAGTGAAGAGATGCCCTGCTGCCAACGCTGGCGGAAGCCATCATAAATGCTGCCGTGACCTACCAACAGAATCGTCTCACGTTCAGGTTCCGTAGACAGCTTACGGAGCTTGTCCCAGATCATCACAGCGATGTCCGGGTCATCGTCGACAGGATAACCATAGTGAACCTTAGCCTTCACGTGGAACGGCTCTAAATCGGTCTCACGTTCAGGTGCAGGTTTAGCCCCTAGTGCATATTCTATTTCATCGACATGTGTGCTTCCCGAGGAAACGAACAATGGGATCACAATTATATCTGTGACCCCTGCATGTTCCAGTTCATTTATTCCATCTTGAATCAGACGGCCCTCTACCAGCTCTAAAAAAGAGATCACCACTGGCATCTCTTCATCTAGCGATAATTCGCTTACGGCCTCTTCCACGATCGACACCCAAACCTCGTCGCGGGAGCCGTGACTGATAATAAGTACGCCCGGTACCATAAATTAGCGTCCCAAACGTTCCAGCGTTAATTTATAACCATCATTTCCGTAGTTCAGGCAACGTTTTACACGGGAAATAGTAGCTGTACTTGCTCCTGTCTCTGCTTCGATCTGATTGTAGGTCGAACCTTTGCCAAGCATACGCGCTACTTCCAGTCGTTGCGACAGCGATTGAATCTCGTTCACGGTGCACAAATCATCAAAGAAAACATAACATTCTTCCATATTCTTTAATGTTAAAATGGCTTCAAATAATTGGTCTATACTTTTATCATTTAACTTCTTAAGTTGCATCAATTTTTCATCCCCTAAAAGTTCTATCAGCATTAGTTTCTCTGATTAAGCTCCGTACAAAACTAGCTCCGGAAACATCAACCTAATGTCACTATCCTGCCTTTACTATATTGCACTGGAGCGCATTTTTCAAGCATTAACGATTTCACGCTGTAAAGAACGAAAATGATGGACAAACGTCCACCCCACGCGCACACCATTTATGTACCCCAATACAAGTATTTTTCTCTACATAAGAATTATCGCCTACACTATAGTACTACAAAAGCGCCGAAAATCAAGCTCGTACACGGTTTCTTCACTACTTTAACCTGTTTATAGGCATACGCCCTTTTCCGCTCCTATCCCTATTACCCGGGCATTCGTCTATACCGTATGTTCGCCCATGACATACAGTATAGCAGACCACTAACAAAGGAATGTGATATTATGCCTGATCATTACTATAATCATTCCCGCCGGAATCAGCGTTCACTGAGCGATTCGTATAATGCCTCTGCCTACCCCGGCCTCAGTTCATATGCGCCCTCAGCTCTCCCAGGTGAGACCGGAATCCTTCCTGCTTTAGGAGCAGAAGCTGCCACCGAAACTGCACTAGCGCTCCCTGCAGCTGAAGCTGCAACAAAGGCAAGCGGCGGGCTTGCCGGACTGCTCAGCGGCTTAGGCGGCGGTGGCGGAATTGGTGGGAATATGGAGCAAATCAAAGGTATCATCGATCGTATGGGCGGCATTGACGGGATCGTAAACTCTATGGGTAAAGTACAAAAGGTGATGTCCGGCTTCCAGCAGATGGCTCCAATGGTTAAGCTGTTCATGGGTAGCTTCGGTAAAAACAAAGGCGCAGCAGGCGCACTAGCCGCCGAAGAGGATGCTGCCCTGTACAGTCCTAATCGCCGCAAAAAAAAGCGCTCCACCTCACCCCGTCGCAAATCTACTACAACTACTCGCCGACGCTCTACTTCTTCCACCGGAAAACGTCGCCGCAAATAGCGGTGACGTTTTCTAGCTATGTATCAGAAAAACAGCAATTCTCGCAGGAAAGAGATTTGCTGTTAGCGCTTCTGCTCTATTTTTACTTAAACCAGCCACTCCGTCGAAACCATCGGAACATCCCAAAACCAACCACCAGCATAAACAACAACACGGCAAAATAACCATACTTCCACTCTAGTTCAGGCATCTTCACAAAGTTCATTCCGTAGATCCCGGCGATAAGCGTCAGCGGCATGAATACCGTCGTGATTACCGTTAGTGTTTTCATAATCGAATTCATCCGGTTGGAATTGAGTGAAATGTAGCTGTCACGCAAATCCGCTGTCATTTCCCGATCAGCCTCAATCATATCGGAGAGCTTTAGCAGATGGTCATAAATATCGCCAAAATAAATCCGTTCCTCGCCATTGCTCTGGACATGCTGTGAATTCACGATCCGGTACATCAAATCGCGCATCGGCACAATCGTCCGCCGCATTTTGAGGAGTCTTCCGCGCACGCCAAACACCTGGCTCATCAATTCCTCCACCGACTCACTGCTGCCGCTGCTCTCCAGATCCGCAAGCTCGTCCTCTAAACTGTAGAGACATGGAAAATACTTGTCCACCAGCTTGTCCATCACCGTATATGCAGCTGCCATCGGCCCACCCGACCAGCCTTTTCGACTATGTATTTCGCTCTTCACCTGTTCCCACGCTTCATTCATCTCTGCTTTTTCCTGATGGTGATAGGAGACAAGAAAGTTCGCGCTTAAAAATAGGTCAACCTCCTCAGCATCCAACGTCCGCTCATTCAGCGCATGCAGCACAAAAAACTGCACATTCTCATAATGATCCAGCTTCGGCCGCTGCAACACATGCATACAGTCCTCTATCGCTAAGGGGTGAAAATGAAAATATTGATCCAGCAAAAGCGTTTCTTCTGGCGTAGGCGTAGCAAAATCTGCCCATATCCAAGCATAATCCTCCAGCCGGATATTTTGCAGAGGGATCTCTGTCAGCACCTCACCTTTATGTGTGACAACAAGTGTACGTATCATAAATGTTCCTCCGCTTCATCTTCTTCCACGCCTCTATTGTACAGCAAGAAGACAACTCTTCCAAAAAGCAAAAAACATAGCCAGCAGCACCGCTCAAGCTAGACTAAGAAACATTTGGTGCTTCGTCGTTCGTTAATGCTCGATTCATTTGTGTAAGGTTGGTTGCGCTGGGGGCGAGCTGTCCTTATTCTCTGCTGTCGGTATCGGGTTTATGAGTGAGATGAATTCATAGCTGTGAATTACTATCGCTATTTTTACTAATTAGTTGGTGAAAAGGTGCTCATAAGGGATAGTAAACAACCCTTCGATCGTAAGCAGACTGACCTTGATTTCGCAAAAGGTTGAGTCCATCGCCTCGCGTTCATTTAACGTAAGTAACATATGGTTTACTTTGGGCTGGTAGTGACCGTGGGATAGGGATGCAATTCTTGACTGTAAAGTTGAGTGCAAGTGGGAATTGTGAATATAGTGATGCTCATGGACGGCAGAAAAGCAGGGAGAAAGAGAATAGGGTTGGGTTGGGTTGGGTTGGGTTGGGTTGGGTTGGGTTGGGTTGGGTTGGGTTGGGTTGGGTTGGGTTGGGTTGGGTTGGGTTGGGTTGGGTTGGGTTGGGTTGGGTTGGGTTGGGTTGGACTAGTTACTTTGCGCAAGATTGGACTGTGGTGCGGTGGATTCCGTTGGAATGTGTTACGTCGGACTGGGCTGAGTTATTTTGTGCCAGGTTACGTTACGATGGACTGGATTAAGGTGCGCTGGATTCCATTAAAATATGGTAAATTGGGCTAGGTTACTTTGTGCAGGGGCTGGACTTCGGTGCGCTGGATTCTGCTGAAATGAGACAAGTTGGACAGTGCTGATTTAATTTGGGCTAGGTTACGTTACGATGGACTGGATTTAGGTGCGCTGGGTTCCCTTGAAATGTGTTAAGTTGGGCTGCATTGATTTAGTTTGATCTAGGTTACGTTACGATAGACTGGATTAAGGCGCGCTAGATTCTGCTGAAATGTGTTACGTGGGGCTTTGCTGAGTTAATTTGGGCTAGGTTACTTTGTGCAGGGCTGGACTTCGGTGCGCTGGATTCTGCTGAAATGAGGTGAATTGGGCTGCGTTGAGTTAGTTGGATCTAGGTTACTTTACGATGGACTGGATTAGGGTCGCTGGGTTCCCTTGAAATGTGTTACGCGGGGCTGGACTGAGTTAATTTGGGCTAGGTTACTTTGTGCAGGGCTGGACTTCGGTGCGCTGGATTCTGCTGAAATGAGGTAAATTGGGCTGCATTGATTTAGTTTGATCTAGGTTACGTTACGATAGACTGGATTAAGGCGCGCTGGGTTCCCTTGAAATGTGTTTAGTTGGGCTGGTCCACCTTCATACAAGTCAGGTTCCATCGTTCTAAGACATATATGCCCTTCCTTTTACTTCTTCGACCCTATTCTACTAATTCTAAGGCATTTATGCCTTTATTTTTGCTTCTTCGACGTTAGTTCACCAATTCTAAGGCATTTATGCCTTTCTTTCTGCTTCTTCGACGAAGTGTCTCCAATTCTAGGGCAATTATGCTCTTCTTTTTATCACCATCCTCGAATTTCGTAAATTCTACGGGATATATACCGTACATTCCCCATCCATCGCCAAACTTCGTCATTTCTACGGGATTTATACCGTACATTCCGCCTCCATCGCCAAACTTCGTCACTTCTACGGGATTTATACCGTACATTCCCCCTCCGACGCCAAACTTCGTCACTTCTACGGGATTTATACCGTACATTCCCCCTCCAGCGCCAAACTTCGTCATTTCTACGGGATTTATACCGTACTTTCTCCCTCCAACGCCGAATTCAGACATTTCTACGGGATTTATACCGTACATTCTTCACTCTCCTCATGTCCAAACAACAAAAAAAGATGTCCGCAGCCCAATGGCTAACTGACATCTTTATTAAAGGGTGTTTAAAAAATGATTTTGAAAATCAGACCTGCTAATACCGCACTGATTGGAATCGTGATGAACCAAGTGACCACAATACGTCCGGCTACTCCCCATTTCACTGCAGAGAAACGTTTGGCAGAGCCTACCCCAAGGATCGCTGATGTGATCGCATGCGTTGAGCTTACTGGCAAATGCAGCAGCGTTGCTGAGAAAATAACAGATGCCGCGGAAATATCAGCCGCGAAACCGTTAATAGGTTCGATTTTAAAAATCTTCGTACCCATAGTCTTAATAATCTTCCAACCGCCAATGGAGGTACCGAGCGCCATAGCCGTAGCTGCAGCTATCTTAACCCACAAAGGGATAACATCCATAGTTTCTTGACGTCCTGAGGTAACGAGTGCAAAAGTAATGATCCCCATCGCTTTTTGCGCATCATTCGTACCATGTGTGAACGACTGTAACGCTGCCGTAAGGACCTGCATAGAGCGGAAGCCCTTGTTGACCGTATGTGGACTACGCTTGGCAAAGATCCATTTCAGGATGGTCATGATAATATAACCGATAACAAACGCAATGATTGGGGAGAAAATCAGTCCTTCGACAATTTCCACAAACCCGCCCCAATTGATGTGTGCTGAGCCTGCCCCCACGTATACTGCACCCGCTAAAGCGCCGATCAGTGCATGAGACGATGAGGATGGAATCCCGAGCCACCAAGTGATCAAATTCCAAATAATCGAAGCAATCAGCGTGGCTATTATGATATCCAACCCATTTTCAAGCAAGGTCGGGTCGGTGATACTTCCGCCGATTTTTTTGGCCACACCTGTAAACATCAAGGCCCCAACAAAGTTCATCAGTGCTGCCATAATAATTGCTGTTCGCGGTTTTAAGGCACGTGTTGAGACAGAGGTAGCAATTGCGTTGGCCGTATCATGGAATCCATTGATAAAGTCAAACGCAAGCGCGAGAAATATAACAATTCCAAGAATCCATATAGATGTTTCCATATTCTAGTACCCCTTATGAGTTGCGCATGATGATCGATTCCAACATGTTGGCTACATCTTCACATTTGTCTGTAGTGGTCTCGAGCCGCTCATACAGTTCCTTGCGTTTAATCAGCTCAATCGGGTCTTTTACAGTTTCGAACAGGACCTTAGTACAAATACGAAGCACTTCGTCCCCTTGATTCTCAAGGTCATTCAGACGGATTGTATATTCACGAATCGCAAGCAGCTTCTTCTGGGAGAGCAAATGAACCGCTTTTTGGATTTCATAAGCACACTGACGAAGGATTTCGGCGAATTGTACAATGTATTCATCCGGGTCAAGAAGGTTGTACATATAGAAACGTGAGGCGGATGCCTCCAGACCATCGATGACATCATCCATGCTTGTGATCAAGTCCATAATGTCGTCACGTTCAAGCGGCGTAATAAACGTCTTGTTCAATTCTTTGATGACGGTGTGCGTGTAAGTATCACATTGGGATTCGTACTTTTTCATCTCTGCAGCGAAATTATCGACATTATTCCGGAGATCAGTGATATTCTGAGCAAAGTAATCTGCAGCTTGGACAATAGTATCGGCCATATTTTCCAGCGTCTCAAAGAATATGTCCTTTTTTCTCAACTTCATTGTTTTAAACCCCTTTACATAAAATTACCGTGAATACAGAGCCATTCATATGTAAAAAGCATGAAAATGAATGACAACCCTTGTTATCTTATCATATCCGTACAAGGTATAGAAGCTATAGAAATGAACTTTTTTACACTCTATTAACACATACCCATTATTCCGAACACAAATCTGTATAACACTGGATATTCCGACTTTCTTATGTTGTACCATCCGCCCCGCCATATACCACATGACTGCTAAATGAAGGTGCATTAGGGACCACCAAAATATGGGTAATTCCTGGATACATCAGCTCTTCTTTTCCATCCCTCACAAAGCGGATCACATCCCCTGGTTCACGCGACCATCTGCCTTTGGTGACCTGTCCCCGCTGAAAAAGCAACGCTTCCCCGCCAAGCTCCACATCAATCTGAAGTCTTCCGACATCATCAAGCACTTTATGATCGGCTCCAATAACCATCACATTGGCCGCTTCCACCGGATTATCGTTATTTAGATCCAAATGAGGTTTGTCATTCACATAACGCTGATAGGTCTGACGTTTAGGATCATATTTATAGTCAACTTTATAACTTTTGAGCAGATAGTTTATGCTAAATTCAGCGGCTTTCTCTCCGTCCGCCGGTATGTAATCTGGATTGTTAAAAAGATACCCGGGTACCTTCACACTTTGCGCAAACCCAAGCTTCTCGGCACCTTCCCGCAGTTTGGCTGCGTTGCTGTACAGGTTATGAGGTGCTTTTCGCGCTTTATCCCGCCAAAAATAAGCTCCGGCACGGCCGATCTCGTCCATATCTTCTTTTTTCTCTTTTTGCAAAATGGCGTAAGCTGCCGGACTTCCTCCTGCATGCACCGTCACACCACCGTAGCTCTCGCCAATATCCAGCAGATAGGGGCGGATGCTGCGAATCGGTCCGATTTTCACCACACCTGTATGGCTCTGAAAAATACCAATCAAACGCGTAATACCACCTTCGGCAAGAATCTCATACAAAATATCTGCTTCACTAACCCCCGATTGCGGCCGGGCGGCAGGAGCATTATTTATCATTACGGCCAAGGGACGTGGAAGACTGTCTTCAGAAACTGGAAGACCTGTTAATCCGGATACGAGCTCAGCAGCGGGATCAATGGTAGGTGAGGGTTGAATCGTTTCGATAGGCGTGGGCTCTGCGGTAGGCTGCTGTGTCGGGGTGATCTCATTATTTGCACTCTGTGTTCCGCAAGCGGAGAGCAATAGGGTGGTCAATACAATGGCAGATAACAGACGGGAAGAAGAGCAATTTACTTTCATAAGCTTGTAGTTCCTCCTAAACGTTTTATGAAACTCACTGATTCCTTCCATTTAATCACAGTCAGTCCCATTTGTCTTGATCACCTTCTCCCTTTTTTCATAGCAAGCATAAGGAAATTTTATAGCATGGAATAGATAAATTCTTATATTAAAAAAAGGGTACAGCCATTGCGGCTGCACCCTGCGGGTCTCTTATTCATTCAGTTAGTCTAGCTTCCAGCAATTCAGACTTAATGTCCCATACTGATAAGCCTGAAAAATCCGCTCTGCCTTCCTGCTGCCATCCGCTGTTCCCATCGCGTAAAAGAGAGGTGCAAAATGCTCTCTTCCATAAGAAGGAACCGCATCGCGTACATGTGGAGCTTTTTTCTCATACGCAAAAAGTGAAGGCAAATCCCAGGCTTCTAGTCCCTTGGCAATCCAGGCATCGAATTCAAGTGCCCAATCCTCAGGCTGCTCACTTTCACTTAGCATCCGCAAATTGTGAACAAGTCCACCGCTTCCAATCAGCAGTATGCCTTCGTCACGAAGCGGTGCTAACATCCGCCCGATATTGTACTGCTCCTTGGGAGAGCGCAGAGAATCGACGGATAAAGCAACTACCGGAATGTCGGCGTTGGGGAACATTTTTTTCAGTATCACCCAGACTCCATGATCGAGTCCTCGCCCCAGAACGGGCTGATGTGATAGATTGTTATCCTTGAAGAGCTCAGAAATCCGTCTTGTTAGGGCCGGATCGCCCGGGGCCGGATAGGTCAGCGTGTAAACTTCTTCAGGGAATCCGTAGAAGTCATGCTGTGTCTCGTGCAGTTCATCAACGGTAAGTAGCTGTTCAGGGCTATCCCAATGCGCTGAGAAAACTACTATACCGCGTGGCGCTTCAAGTTCTTGACCAAGCCGCTCCAGAAAACGGGTATACTCGTTATCCTCCAGTGCGAGGAGCGGAGAACCGTGCGCAATAAAAAATGACGGTAATTTCATAGGATGCCAACCTCCATAACCCAGTATATGGTGTGCATCTTTATTTTACCGCTTATTGCAAGTTAATGCGAATAAAAACCTTCTCCTAAATCATCCAATTCTGCCACTCTGTCTGCAGATGCTCTTGTTCGTTCATCCATT
Source organism: Paenibacillus sp. FSL H7-0943 (assembly GCF_037963265.1). NCBI lineage: Bacteria > Bacillati > Bacillota > Bacilli > Caryophanales > Paenibacillaceae > Paenibacillus > Paenibacillus sp. FSL H7-0943. Next base: position 778,968 of record NZ_CP150148.1, on the reverse strand, counting down.
CTATAGTCCGCTTAAGCAGCTGCTGCTGCGCCGGTCCAGAAGAAAAGGTGTGATCCCCTTGAAAAATGATCTCTTTATCGCAACGTCCTTCGGGACGTGTCCAGAACAGCTTCTGGTAAAGAAAAGCGTAATCCACCGGAATGACATCATCAGAGGTGCCATGAATGACGAGTACATCGCCGCTAAATTTGCTCGCTTCTTGGAAGGGCTGAAAAGCCGCCAAAGAATTAAAATATACCGGCGTAAACGAGTAGCCCACATAATCGGCTGATCCATTCTTCACAGCACGATCATACGCCTCCCGCCCTACAATTTTCACAATATCATTGAAAGGATAACCAACAGAGGCCCATAACACGAGATTCTTCACGCGGCGATCGCGAATACTTGTCAGCAACGCCACCGCGCCACCCAGGCTATGGCCAATCAGCGTCACGCGCTGTGGGTCCACATCAGCAGAGCTAATTCCGTAATCAAGCACCGCTCTAGTCTGAGCGATCATCGATTCCATGTCTTCGCCGCCATAATTCCCGCTGCTCTCGCCGCAGCCCACATAATCAAAACGAATAACCATATATCCCTCTTGTGCCAGCTCACGAGCAGCCTTCACAAAAATCCGGTCTACGCCAATACGATTCCCCACAAATCCGTGGCAGATCACGGCTAATGGCAGTCTATCCTTGCAACGCGAAGAGGTTCCCTTCTCTTTGTTCGGGTAATGTATGCTCGCCGTCAATTCTTCTCCGTTATGCCGGATTACAATATTCCGTTCCATTGCCGCATCCTCCTATAATTATATTTATAATTTAATTTATTTTAATTTATTAGAATTCCGATTAACTTAGTATGAATTATAATCTAATTATAAAGATTTCGTTCATATTGTCAACAGCAAGGGGACAATTCTTAATAAACGCACGGAGTATTTGGGCATTAGAGTCTGCGCGACAAACAGGGTGTCCCGTAAGATATGAACATGACTCTAGGGCTCCCACGTCGAGTGGATTGAAACCGCCAATCCGGGATTCAGCAGCTCTATCGGATTCACTTGCTCCAGCGGACTCAGCAGCTCCTTCGGACTCAGAAACTACATCGAACTCAGCAGCTCCTTCGGACTCAGTAACTACATCGGACTCAGTAACTACATCGGACTCAGCAGCTCCTTCGGACTCAGTAGCTTCAGCGGACTCAGTAGCTCCTTCGGACTCAGTAGCTCCAGCGGACTCAGTAGCTCCAGCGGACTCAGTAGCTCCAGCGGACTCAGTAGCTCCAGCGGACTCAGTAGCTCCTTCGGACTCAGTAGCTCCTTCGGACTCAGTAGCTCCTTCGGACTCAGTAGCTCCAGCGGACTCAGTAGCTCCTTCGGACTCAGTAGCTCCAGCGGACTCAGTAGCTCCAGCGGACTCAGTAGCTCCAGCGGACTCAGTAGCTTCAGCGGACTCAGAAGACCCTATTCGCAGATTTAGCACACTTTTTGAATTCTATCGGACCCCATAGTCGCTATCACCCTATAAAACAGCAAATAAGAGCTACTTTTCGAGCAATAGCGTCACTGGGGTCCGAAACTGTACTGAAAAGGCGATAATTTGGCTAATAACGTCATCTGAGTCCGAAAGATGGTGGAAACTACGACAACCGGGGGTCTGGGAGCTCTCGAGTTCCCGGGGTTCCCGGAGTTCCCGGGGTTCCGGGGTTCCGGGGTTCCGGGGTTCCGGGGTTCCGGGGTTCCCGGGGTTCCCGGGGTTTCAGAACCCCACCAAAAAACAACAGAGCAGCGATCCCAGTATCGGAGGATCGCTGCTCTATTGTTTTTTCGAGATGAATGACCAGGGTTGTTAATCAATCGTAGCTGTCGTTAAACATCTCATGGGTTTCATGGGTTTCATGGCTGCCTTGCCAATCCTTAAGCAGGCCCTCGGGGGTATCTTCCGCGGAAATCCCGCTGCTGAATCCATCGGATTCAGCAGCTCTATAGGACTCAGAAGACCCTATTCGAAGATTTAGCACACTTTTTGAATTCTATCGGACCCCATAGTCGCTATCACCCTATAAAACAGCAAATAAGAGCTACTTTTCGAGCAATAGCGTCACTGGGGTCCGAAACTGTGCTGAAAAGGCCATAATTTGGCTAATAACGTCATCTGAGTCCGAAAGATGGTGGATGCTACGACAACCGGGGGTCTGGGAGCTCTGGAGTTCCCGGGGTTCCCGGAGTTCCGGGGTTCCGGGGTTCCGGGGTTCCGGGGTTCCGGGGTTCCGGGGTTCCGGGGTTCCGGGGTTCCGGGGTTCCGGGGTTCCGGGGTTCCGGGGTTCCGGGGTTCCGGGGTTCCGGGGTTCCGGGGTTCCGGGGTCCCGGGGTTCCGGGGTTCCGGGGTCCCGGGGTTCCGGGGTTCCGGGGTTTCAGAACCCCACCAAAAAACAAAGAGCAGCGATCCCCAGTATCGGTGGATCGCTGCTCTGTTGTTTTTTCGAGATGAATGACCAGGGTTGTTAATCAATCGTAGCTGTCGTTAAACATCTCATGGGTTTCATGGCTGCCTTCCCAATCCTTAAGCAAGCCCTCGGGAGCATCTTCTGCGGAATCCCACATGCTGAATCCATCGGAGCCGCCCCAATCCCCCATTGAATTATTGGGCGTAGGCTCGAAACCGTTGCCCATGGATCTTCCCTGTTCTTTCTTGTTCTCATGTTCCATAAAGCTCCCAACCTTTCCCAATGCTATATTGATCAAGCAACAACATTATCAGTGTTCACTCTTCTAAAAGGATTATGCATATCGCCATAGAAATGGTTGTCCTTGCGTAGACCTGTCATGCAAACGTATACTCTAGGTTAAAGACTATACCGATTAACAACACTGGAGGTTTACATCCAAATTATGAAAGTGAAAGATATGATTAAGGAAAATAACGCCCTGCGTGAGCAGTTGACGCCCTTCAATCGCTCCTATTTAGAAGATATGATCCTTGCGGTGCGAGCCAGTCGAATTGACCCTCTGCGCGGAGAGGAACTTTTGCTGGATGCGGCCAAGCTGCTGTTGAAGGAACAACGTAAAGGGAAAAATGCCAAGCAAGTATTCGGCGAGAATCCGCACGATTATTTTAAAGAAATCATAGACAGTGTTCCCGGGCGCCCGGTGCGCAGTAAATGGAACTATTACTTGATGATTCCCTGCGCAGCTCTGACCTGTCTTTTTGGGATATTGGCAATCGGTGGACTCTTCTTCCAATGGACTGACGATTCACCTGGAATGTTCGGACAGATCAGCCTTTTCACCCTGCTCGCTGTGGGAGTAGGCTCCATTATCTTAATTGAACTCATTATGAAATGGATGTCTTCCTTGTCGGAAAGCGATGCACCCAGTGCCAAACCTTTTGATATAAAAAGCCTTGGCATCTATATCGGCATTGCAGTAGCTGCTGTATTTATCGGTATGTTCCTCGATCGGTTATTTCCGGTCATTACAATATCCCCGTGGGTAAGCTTAATTCTGTGCATCATTGGGGGGTTGGGACTGAAGTTTATATTTTTCAAAAAATAAAGTTCTAGGCTGAAAATTTTATTCCATCCGATAGATAGGGGGAAACTTCCATGATTAAGAAGCATTATATTCTCTACTCCGTTCTAGCTATAGCCTTAGGGCTAGGCATAGTGCCCAGTGCTATTCACGCCGAAGGTGCTACCAGCCCTCCTGGGGAAGGCTCTAAGGCAATAACCCAAGCAGCTAGCAATAATCATGCAGAGGCTGTCTATAAAGCTGCGTTACCGCTGTTATCTACCTCTGACAAGTTACCCGAAGCCATAAAATATTTGAACTCCAATATGTATGCGGTAGGTTCGTATCATGCAACAATGATGACGCTGAAGCTTGAGAATCTGCATAAAGCTGCGCTGCAAGCCTGGGAGAGTAAATTCAGTACCAGCACTGTCCAGCGGAAGCTCACCGCCATTTATAAAGCAGGCGCCAGCATGTCTTCTCTTGCCGCTATTACTGATGATCTCCAACTGCGTACACTGCTGAAAAGTGCCAGCGAAAGCGGATATAAGCTGGAGACAGCAGAGGGTACTTTTTTCCCGGTGATCGATTATGGGGCTTACCGCAAGTACAAGCTATACGTCACCAATGATATCAGCGCTTATATTACCATTATGGCCACCGAATCGGACCTGCCCTCTTCCAAGGACAACGGGCTAGTTATCGCCTGGACTGAGGTAGCAGCCAGAGCTTTATCTCAAGAGCAATTCATTCAAAATCATCCGAAATCAAACCGAATTTCTGCTGTAAAAGCCTTGTATACTATGTATGTGAATAATACGTTTTACGGCCAGAATAACACTCCTCTCTTCCATTATGACAATCTGGAAATGGATTTGGAGGCGCAAAAGGCTTATTCCAGTATTCTGACCAAAAATAATGACAACAGCCCATTTCTACAAAAGCTGGATAGCTTCATGAAATTAATGAAAGACAATAGCTATAAATTGACCGATGAGGTCGAGCAATATCGTAAGACTTCGTTACCTCTCTAATAAAGAAATCACAAAAGCCCGTCCCTGAAATGAATAGGGACGGGCTTGTTTATGTTCATTAACGTGATTATGAAGTGGATGCGAGCATTAAATAAGGATGTTAAAGAGATTAGAATCCTTATTGATCTCTACATAATCGACGCCCTTCTGCTGCATCCGTTCGATGAGAGGTTCGTAGGCATCCGTTGACAATAATTCAATGCCAACAAGCGCGGGACCATTTTCTTTATCATGCTTCTTGATATACTCGAAACGGGTAATATCATCGTGAGGTCCAAGGATTTCGCCCAAGAACTCACGCAGCGCACCTGCACGTTGCGGGAAGTTCACCATGAAATAGTGTTTTAAGCCTTCGTAAATCAATGAACGCTCTTTGATCTCCTGCATCCGGTCAATATCGTTGTTGCCGCCGCTTATGATACAGACAACTGTTTTGCCGCGGATTTGATCACGATATTGATCAAGCGCTGCGATAGGCAGCGAACCTGCTGGCTCAACCACTATGGCATTCTCGTTATATAGTTCCAGAATCGTGGTACAAGCTTTACCTTCAGGCACCATCACGATGTCATCCAGATGACGGGAACAAATATCGTACGTCAATCCGCCAACACGTTTTACAGCCGCTCCGTCCACGAACTTATTAATTTCCTTTAGAGTCACCACTTCTCCAAGCTTAATCGCTTCCGTCATAGAAGCTGCTCCGAGTGGCTCCACACCAATCAACTTGGTAGAAGGACTAACTGTCTTCACATAGGTGGCTATGCCCGCTGCCAGGCCGCCTCCACCAATGGTTACGAACATAAAGTCTGCAGGGTTGTCCAGACTCTCCATCACTTCCATTGCAATGGTGCCGTTGCCCGCAATGATTCGTGGCTCATCAAAGGGATGGATCAACGTCATCCCATGATCTATACAAGCTTGCAGTGCTTCATCATAAGCGTCATCAAAGGTATCGCCCTTCAGAATGACCTCAACAAACTCACCGCCGAACCGCCGAACCTGCTTAACCTTCTGGTTAGGTGTAGTGCTTGGCATATAGACCTTGCCTTTAATTCCAAGCGCCTTACAGGAATAGGCTACGCCTTGTGCATGGTTGCCCGCACTCGCACAGACAATGCCTTTCGCTCTATCTTCTGCTGACAAACTACGAATCATATTATAAGCTCCGCGGATTTTGAAAGAACGTACAATCTGCAAATCCTCGCGCTTCAAATACACATCACAATCATACTTGGCTGACAGCACAGCATCACGTTGTAGGGGTGTCCGGATTATGACTTCACGCAGTACGTGATGAGCCCGCACAATATCTTCCATTCCTACGATTCGGTCTTCCTCTTCTCTCATAACCCTCTCGCCTCACTATCTATCTGTTATTCTACTTCTTGTAACATACTCTCCCGAGGACATTTTTTCAAGCATCCTAATCAGTGATAAAGAAAAAGAGACTAAAGGAACCCTATAGTCTCTTACTAATATTTGCTATCCCTACGCTATGAAACCTACTAGTCCTGTTGCTTCAGCATCCACTTCACCAGGTCTGGTAAGCTTGTCCACAAACGTGAATGTACAATAACATATTCGATAGCCTCGTTAGCGTCACCCACGCCTACAAAATCAGGCAGGTTATGCGGCAATCTTTTGATACCTAACAGATAATCTGGCACATGCTTGTTCACATTCTTCGCCACGCGGTATAGCATTTTGAGCTGGGAAGTAATCCCGTTCTTCTTATATTCTAAAACCATACGGTCATATGCTACTGTTGCTGCTGCATCCTTGCCGAACTTCTCCAGTACCTTCTCGGTCTTCTTAAGCTTATTAGTGTAAAGGTACGTTGCCGTTAGAAGGTAACGTGCACCTGTGTTATCTTCTGGGTTCAATTCTAGAATGTGCTCCAGCGTCTTTTGTGCTTCTTCTGCATTTCCGCTAAACCAGCAGGAGTCAGCGTAGCTTTTGCAGATTCGAATGTACGAACGTGTCTCGTAAAGACCCCAGAAATGTCCTTTGTTCTCAGTGAAAAAGGCTTCTCCAAGCTCACGCGCACCCGCTTCCATCCCTGCTTTCAGATAAGCACGGGCATCTGCTTCATTCTCAGCTTCCTCTGCCAAAATGAGATAGGCATCCGGACTGTCCGGATAAACTTCCAATGCCGCTTCTGCTAGCTGGATCCGGCGATTGGATGCTTTAGTTTCCATTGCTTTTTGCAGCAAAGCCTGTTCCTGATCCTTCGGAGTGCCTGAAACGTTGAGCAAAAGTAATTCTTCCTCTGCCCCGCCCATGCCATACTGTTCGATATAATTAAGCATCTCTTTAACTTTTCTGGAGATGGTAGGTGCAGTAACCTCATGTTTGATCGCTAGATCAGCTTGAGTTTGAAGGAATCCATATTCCTCAGACAAGATAAACTCGATAGCTGCACAGAAGGAGCCCATTTTCTTCACTGCAGGCTTGATGTGACGGGAATAACCATTCCATAGAACCAGACCTTCCCAGATTAGCTCCCGGTCATAGCTGTCTCTCATGGTCTCAATAAGATGCAGAGCCAATTGCTCATGCGCCGGATGCTCCCATTTCAGATCACGTGACACCTTTTTTTTGAGCGTAGTTAGGGTAAGCTTAGCTTCAGGAATTGCTGCCGCTTCTGGTTTCTCGGCCACAGCCACAGTAGCAGCGGATTCTTCCGTTGTTACCAGTCGCATGATGGATTCCACTGCAGAAGTTTCTTTCCCTAGGCAGCATTTCTTATATTTTTTCCCGCTTCCGCAAGGACACATATCATTTCTTCCAATCTTACTCAAAACGAATTCCCCCTTAAATCTGTGAGTAGCCATTCGCCATAAGCGTATCGCTAGTATGCACTATAAGTATCAACATTTTCAGGCACGAGGCATCCTTTATAAGGTTACTGCACAAAGTCTGAAGGACTCCGATTTAAAAGGGCCTTCCCATGATCGGAAAGGCCCTTATCTGTATATATCCGCACATTTTCCCCCGTACGTGTAGTATTATAGCACTTCTTCTATCACTTGTCAGTCCTTTTTTAGGACTTAAAGCGCAAAAAATTGCTAGATACAGTGCTTTATCCTTATACCAGAGCCTTCATAGCGATGTCGCTGCGATTCTGTTTCCCGGAAAAAGAGATTCCTTCAGCCCTAGCATAGGCTGCTGAACGAGCTTCGGCAATCGTAGCACCCAGGCCTACCACGCCTAAGACCCGTCCGCCGTTCGTTACCCAGCTGCCATCTGCCCCCCGTGCTGTACCGGCATGGAAGATCAGCCCTCCTTGGCTGTCCTCAAGCCCTTCGATCGGCACTCCCTTAGGATAAGAGCCTGGATATCCTCCAGAAGCGAGAACCACGCACACCGCTGCTTCGTCGCTCCATTCAATGTCGATATCCACAAGTCTACCCTCGGTTACTGCCAAAAAGATTTCTAACAAGTCGCTCTTCAATCTAGGCAGCACGACCTGTGTCTCCGGATCCCCAAACCGGGCATTAAATTCGATGGTCTTTGGTTTACCTTCTGGAGAAATCATCAGCCCTGCGAACAAAACGCCGCTGAAAGAACGGCCTTCAGCTACCATAGCCTTGGCTGTTGGCTTAATGATGGTCTCAATCGCTTCTTGGATAATCGCCTCGTCGATATGCGGCAGAGGCGAATAGGTACCCATTCCACCGGTATTAGGGCCTTTATCTCCATCGTAAGCGGGCTTATGATCCTGAGCGGCAGCCATCGGACGCACTGTCTCTCCATCAACAAAAGCCAAAATCGACATTTCCTGACCCGCTAGGAACTCTTCAATGACAACCTGAGCGCCAGCCTCACCAAACACTTTGGTTACCATAATATCAGCTAGTGCCTGCTCTGCCTCTTCCCGTGAATAGGCAACGGTCACGCCTTTTCCTGCGGCAAGCCCATCTGCCTTGATTACGATCGGCAGCGGTTGCTCGCGTAAGTAAGCCAGTGCAGCTTCATAGCCATCAAATTTTTCATAGGCTGCTGTCGGAATATTATATTTGTGCAAAAGATCCTTCATAAAGGTTTTGCTGCCTTCGATCTCAGCTGCATTCTTACGTGGACCAAACACTGGAATAGCCTGTGCTTCAAAAGCATCCACAATGCCCCCTGCTAACGGATCATCCGGTCCGATTACGACAAGGCCAACTTCCTTCTCTTTGGCAAAAGCCGTCAGACGATCGAACTCGAACACACCGATAGGCACAGATTCTGCTAGCTGCGCGATTCCGGCGTTGCCGGGTGCGCAATAGATTTTACCAACCTTGGGGCTTTGGGACAGGCTCCAAATAATCGCATGCTCCCGGCCGCCGCCGCCAACCACTAAAATATCCATTAGAATAAAATCCTCCCAGCGTTCTAGTGTTTGAAATGACGGACGCCTGTGAAGACCATAGCAATTCCATACTCATTCGCGACCTTGATCGATTCTTCGTCTTTAATGGAGCCGCCTGGCTGAATAACTGCGGTAATACCTGCTTTAGCTGCCATTTCAAGTGTATCTCCCATTGGGAAGAAGGCGTCAGAGGCAAGGACTGATCCTTTGGACTTCTCGCCAGCTTGTTCAATCGCAATTTTTGCCGCGCCAACGCGGTTCATTTGCCCTGCACCTACGCCAACTGTCATATCATCCGCCGCTAATACAATCGCATTAGATTTCACATGCTTAACTACCTTCCAGCCGAACAACAGCTGTTTCAATTCTTCTTCGGTTGGCTTACGGTCCGTAACAACTTGCAGATCATCCGGGTTCACAGAATGCACATCGCTCTCCTGTACAACCATTCCTCCATCAATAGAGGTGACTACGAAGCTGCTCTTACGCGCGCTAGCCGTGCTAAGATTGCCGATTTTGAGCAAACGCAGGTTCTTTTTCTTCGTAAGGATTTCCAGTGCTTCATCCGTAAACCCTGGCGCCAATACGATTTCGAGGAAAATCTCTTTCAGCAGATTAGCAGTGTCTGCATCGATAATCCGGTTAGCGGCTACAATTCCGCCAAAGATAGAGGTTGGGTCTGCGTTGTAAGCTTTTTGATAAGCTTCGTATACACTTTCACCGACACCTACACCACAAGGATTCATATGTTTAATGGCTACGACAGCAGGTTCTTCAAATTCTTTCACGATTTGCAGCGCTGCGTTAGCATCGTTGATATTGTTGTAGGATAATTCTTTGCCATGCAATTGCTCAGCTGCTGTAAGAGTATCCCCCGCAGCCAAAGGCTTGCGATAGAAAGCCGCTTTTTGATGCGGATTCTCGCCATAGCGCAGATCCTGAATTTTCTCATAAGTCACGGTGTAGCGCTCAGGAAGCGGTTCGCCAGTAACATTAGCCAAATAATCGGAAATTAAGGCATCGTAAGCCGCCGTATGACGGAACACTTTTGCCGCAAGACGTTTGCGTGTTTCCAGCGTTGTATCTCCACCTGCGCGAACCTCTTCAAGCACTGTAGCATAGTCGTTAGCATCTACCACTACACTTACAAAAGCATGGTTCTTCGCCGCAGAACGCAGCATCGTCGGTCCGCCGATATCGATATTCTCGATGGCTTCTTCATACGATACATCCGGTTTAGCAATGGTTTCCGCGAACGGATACAGATTTACTACTACCAGATCAATGTAGTCCAGACCAAGCTCTTTCATTTGACGCGTGTGTTCCTCATTGTCACGAACCGCTAGCAATCCGCTGTGTACAGCCGGGTGCAAGGTTTTGACACGTCCATCCATGATCTCCGGAAATCCTGTAACATCGGAAATGCCGATGACTGGAACACCTTCCTTAGCCAAAAGCGTGCTTGTTCCACCTGTGGAAATAATCTCTACGCCTAATGCAGACAACTCGCGGCAAAAATCCACGATACCTTGTTTATCCGATACGCTAACTAGCGCTCTTTTGATACTCACTTTGAATAGTCCTCCTTCGGGTTGTACGTGCGATTTAATGTGATGACATCTAAAAGCTTGGGAAATTACTATAAGAAAGAATCTGACTCTATTACCTACTACACGACACATAATGCCGCTTATGCAATATTTCCCGAGAAATACCCTGAAATCTCTCCGCCTGTCACCAAATGTCGATCCAAAACTTCGAATGGCTACAGTGTGGCTTACTTTTCGCGGATAATCGTCTTTCTTCCACTTAGTTCCACTTTCCCGCTGGCAAAAGCGCCCACCACTTCAGGATACAACTCATATTCAACCTTATGAATCCGTTCCGCCAATGAATCCGCCGTGTCGTTATCCAACACAACTACGCTACGCTGAGCAATAACTGGCCCGGTATCCATACCTCCATCGACAAAATGCACAGTGACTCCCGTCAGCTTCACGCCATAATCCAGCGCTTGGCCGATCGCATCCTTTCCGGCAAAAGCAGGCAGCAGCGATGGGTGAATGTTAATAATCCGACCCGCATACGGCGTTAAAAGCACTGGTGTAATGAGGCGCATATACCCTGCCAACACAACCAGCCCGATTTCCCGCCGCTGAAGCTCTGCTACAATCTCTGCTTCGTAGAGTTCACGGCTGGCGAAGTCTTTTGGCCGCAGCAAGAGGGCGGGAATTCCCGCATCCTCCGCACGTTGTGCTACAGGCGCTTCCGGCTTGTCCGAGACAAGCAATTCAATCCTGCCGTCTCCAAGCAAACCTGCTTTCTGTGCCTCGATCAGTGCTGCAAAATTGCTGCCCTGCCCCGAAGCAAAAACAGCGATTCGACTTGATTGCATCACACTTCAGCTCCAGTAAAGGTTACTTTGCGTTCCCCTTCTGTTACTTTCCCAATGATATACGCCTCTTCTCCGCTAGCTTTAAGCAGTTCAAGAGCGCGTTCTCCATCAGCAGCGCTAACTACCAAAACAAGACCAATTCCCATATTAAAAGTAGTGAACATATCACGGTTGCTTACGTTTCCTTTGTCCTGCATCAATCCGAAGATTGGCAGAATCGGCCACGATCCGTAATTGATCTCCACATCTACATTATCAGGCAATACGCGTGGGATATTCTCGATAAATCCGCCACCCGTAATGTGAGCCATACCTTTTACCGGAAGCTGCTCCAGCAGTGCCAGCAAAGGCTTCACATAAATCTTAGTTGGTGCAAGGAGTACATCCGCCAGCGGAGCGCCAAGCTCAGGAAGCACGTCATTCAGGCCATAACCCTCTTGCTCAAGCAAAAGCTTACGCACCAGCGAGAAGCCATTGCTGTGCACACCACTGGAAGCCAGACCAATCACTGTGTCGCCAGCAGCGATGTTAGCGCCTGTTACCAGCTTCGCTTTGTCAGCTACGCCCACTGTGAATCCAGCGATATCATATTCACCTGCTGAATACATACCCGGCATCTCAGCCGTTTCGCCGCCAATCAGTGCACAACCCGCTTGGTGACAGCCTTCAGCGATTCCAGCTACGATAGCCTCGATTTTCTCCGGCACCACTTTGTCGCAAGCCAGATAGTCGAGGAAAAAGAGTGGCTCTGCGCCTTGCACTACAATGTCGTTCACGCACATAGCTACAGCGTCGATGCCAATCGTGTCATGGCGATCTGCCGCGAACGCGATTTTGAGCTTTGTGCCTACACCATCGGTTCCCGATACAAGCACTGGCTCTTCATATTTATCTTTATTGAGGCCAAACAGCGCTCCGAACCCACCAAGATCCGTCATTACTTCTGGACGGTAAGTACGTTTTACGTGCTTTTTCATGCGTTCTACCGCTTCATTACCAGCCGCAATATCCACTCCGGCGTTTTTATAAGCTTCCGACACTATTGGACACCTCATCTTTTAATAGTTTAGAGCGCGTTTGGGCGCATTCGGCTTTTGGGTGGTTGTAGGGGAGTTATTGCGAGGAATGTTTGGACTTCCGATCGCTGTTATGGTTGGATTTCCTGATTCGAACCGCTCTTCGCGGTAGAAATCCAACCATAAAGGCGAACGCTACGCTTCTACAGTTCCAAACTTCCTCTCCATAACTCCCTCCAACCACCGGTTTGTCCCTACTGCAAGCCGCAGTGCGCGCCTTGCACACGGACCTCAAGACCTCGGTACATGAGCTGCGCCATGCACCTCCTTATGCGAGACAAGCGGCCCTCGTATTTGCGAAGCAAACAGAGGGAAGCTTGGCGAGCCAGTCCCGGCGGCGGATGCAGCCGGGGGGCGGAGCGCCGTAAAGCGTGTCCCGTCCGTGCGCAGCACACAGGGACAAAGCGAGCACTCGTACCCAAGTCTTCTTAGCAAGTTATAACCTAACTCCTACCGCCGAGCTTTCGGGTGGCCGGAGGGCAGAGCCCTTCGGAATCCCCCTTTGAAAGGGGGACTTAGGGGGATGTCAACACGAGCAGCCATCTTTCTCTGCCCCGCCAAAATCCACCTGCGTCGGGTAATCATTATCAAAGCAAGAAAGGCAAAGTCCGCCTTTGTAGTCGTCTTTGTTGTGTCCACCAATGGAAGAGATTAAGCCTTCCGGCGACAAAAATGCCAAGGAATCGGCGTTGATCTCTTCGCACATTTCCTCAATGGTCTTGTAGGACGCGATGAGGTCGCGGCGGTCTGGTGTATCAATGCCGTAGAAGCAAGGATTCTTGAACGGTGGCGAAGTAATCCGCACATGCACTTCAACAGCTCCCGCTTCCCTAAGCAGATTGACGATTCGGCGTGAGGTCGTGCCACGAACGATAGAATCATCGATCATAACGACACGTTTGCCATCAACTACGCTGCGCACGGCGCTCAGCTTCATCTTCACACCTTGCTCACGCAGTTCTTGGCTCGGCTGGATGAAGGTTCGTCCAGTGTACTTATTCTTAATGAGCCCAAGCTCATAAGGAATTCCCGTTTGCTCGGCATACCCGATGGCTGCTGAAATACTGGAATCCGGCACCCCGGTTACGAGATCAGCATCGACAAAAGCTTCCAGTGCCATGCGGCTACCCATCCGCTTACGGGCGGAGTGCAGGTTAGAGCCGTTCATATCACTGTCTGGGCGTGAGAAGTAAATATACTCCATCGCGCACAGCGCTTTACGTTTGGGTTCGGTAAAACGGTCCTCCAAGAGACCGTTTTTGTCGAGGACTAGCAGTTCGCCCGGCTCAATATCTCGAACCAGCTGTGCCCCAATGACCTCTAATGCGCAGGACTCGGAAGCAAAAATATAAGCTTCACCAATCCGTCCCATCACTAGCGGACGCAAGCCATGGGAATCTGAAGCGACAATTAACTTATCATTTGTCATAAGCAGAAAAGCAAACCCGCCAACGAGCTGCTGCAGCGCATCTTTTGCCGCTTCAACAAAATCCTTTGGCGAACGGGCAATTAAATGCGCCAGCACTTCTGTATCACTCGTAGTTTGAAAGATCGATCCGCTTTGCTCCAGCTGTTTGCGGATCAACGGTTCATTTACTATGTTGCCGTTCGTAGCAATTGCCAAATCGCCGTCACGATATTTAAATACCAGCGGCTGCGCATTGGTTAAACGGCTGTCTCCACTAGTGGAATAACGTACATGCCCAATGGACATGTCTCCAACCAATGAGGCAATTTTGTCCTTGTCGAATACTTCTTTTACTAACCCCATCCCGCGGTGATAGTTGAAATCGCGACCGTCTGCTACGCAGATTCCCGCACTTTCTTCTCCACGGTGTTGTAAGGCGTGTAAGCCGTAATAAGACATGGACGCCGCTTCCGGGTGTCCGAAGACCCCGAAAACGCCGCATTCTTCTTTTAATGTGTCAAAAATATCTCCCGAGCCCGTTCCTTCATTGTAAAAGTCACCAGTCCACAGGATAGGAGTCTCCTGCTCTTTCCCGGTCTTTATTTCATAAGACATGGAATAGCATCCTCCCAAACGAATTTCAATTCTGCTACAGCTTCATCTAGTGCGGACACGCCGTCCAGATTTACGCGCAGTCTGTCTCCACCTACAGTTCCGATGATTTCCACGGGAACACCACTGGCTGCAATCGCTGCTTTCAGCTCTTCCGCACGTTCAGGAGCGGCTGTCAGCACAATGCGTGATTGGCTTTCGCTGAACAAAGCTACATCAGATCTAAGACCGTTAGCTGAAAGCTCAACGTTTGCTCCGATTCCGCCGCTGATACAGCTCTCTGCAAGCGCTACGGCAAGTCCACCTTCGGACAAGTCATGTGCGGAACGCACCAGACCGCCACGAATTGAGGTAAGGACTGCGTTCAGTAGTTTTTTCTCAGTAGCCAAATCCAAAGCCGGAGGACGACCTTCGGTCACACCATGAACAGCATATTGGAATTCACTGCCGCCCAGCTCAGCCTTGGTCACTCCCAGCAGAAGAATAGAATCGCCTTCTTGCTTGAACCCTTGAGTCGTAATATGATCCGTGTCCGCTACTAAACCAACCATGCCGACAACCGGCGTTGGATAGATGGAACCCGTAGTATTTTCGTTATAAAGACTGACATTACCACCGATAACCGGAGTATCCAGCACACGACATGCTTCAGCCATACCATCAACCGCACGCTCCATTTGCCAGAACACATCAGGCTTCTCAGGATTTCCAAAGTTCAGATTATCCGTAATAGCCAGCGGTTCAGCACCGGAACAAACGATGTTACGTGCCGCTTCGCTGACTGCAATACGTCCACCCACTTCAGGATCAAGATGAACATAACGGCCATTACAGTCTGTAGTCATCGCAAGTCCTTTACGAGTACCATGAATGGTAACTACAGCCGCGTCAGACCCAGGACGTACAGCTGTGCTCGTCCGCACCATGTAATCGTATTGATTGTATACCCATGCTTTACTTGCTACGGTTGGTGATCCAAGTACTGTACGCAATGCACCGCCCAGATCCGTAACTTCCTCATAACGAAGGGTATCTACCTTTTCATTCGCAATATAATAAGCAGGAACCTCAGAAGGTTTGTTATATACTGGACACTCATCCACGAGCGCCGTTACTGGCATGTCACCAACAACCTCGCCGTGATGATACAATTTCAAGCGGCCATCATCCGTAACTTTACCGACTTTACAGCAGATAACACCCCAGCGGTCAAAAATCTCTTGTGCCTGGGCCTCATCCTTCGGCTCAACGACGAACAACATCCGTTCTTGTGATTCTGAAAGCATCATTTCGTAAGGCGTCATGCCCTCTTCACGTTGTGGCACCTGATCAAGATACAGCTCCAGACCGTTGCCTGCTTTACTTGCCATCTCCGCACTAGAGCATGTAAGACCCGCTGCACCCATATCCTGAATCCCGATAACGATGCCGCTGTCGATCAGTTCTAGACAAGATTCCATTACGAGCTTTTCCATAAATGGATCGCCGACCTGTACAGCGGTACGTTTAGCTTCTGATTCCTCACTAAGCTCTACCGATGCAAAAGTGGCACCATGAATTCCATCACGACCTGTAGGAGGACCTACATAGAAGACTGGGTTGCCAACACCCTTAGCTACACCACGTTGGATTTTGTCATGATCAATTAGACCGACACACATTGCGTTAACAAGCGGGTTACCGTCATAGCTATCATCGAACATGATTTCGCCGCCAACCGTTGGAATCCCGATACAGTTACCATAACCGGCAATACCAGACACTACATGTTCGAACAAATACTTCACTCGATCACTTTCCAGCTTCCCGAAACGTAGTGAATTGAGGATTGCGATAGGTCTGGAGCCCATGGAGAAAATATCACGAATAATCCCGCCGACACCCGTTGCCGCACCTTGGAAAGGTTCTACCGCTGAAGGGTGGTTATGACTTTCGATTTTGAAAACAACCGCTTGGTTGTCACCGATATCTACAATCCCTGCACCCTCGCCAGGTCCCATCAGGACACGTGGTCCGGAAATTGGGAAACGTTTCAGGAGGGGTTTGGAGTTCTTATAGGCACAGTGCTCGGACCACATTACGCTGAATACGCCGATTTCAGTGTAGTTCGGCAAACGTCCCATAAAAGACTTGATCAGCTCATATTCGCTGTCCGACACACCGAACTGGCTGTAAATTTTCTGCTCCGCAATCTGTTCTGCGGTCGGTTCCTTAACGGATACTTGCTGCGTCATGACGATCCCTCCAAGTCTTCAGTATGGATGTAAACATTCTTTTGCCGTCTTCTGAACCAAGCAAACTATTAGCCGCGCGCTCAGGGTGAGGCATCATGCCAACCACATTCCCTTGTACGTTACTAACACCCGCAATATCGGCTACGGAGCCATTAGGATTATCGCTATAGGTAAACACAATCTGATTGTTAGCTTTCAGCTCTGCCAAAGTCTCGTCATCACAGTAGTAGTTGCCTTCACCGTGTGCGATTGGGATGATGATTTCTTCATCTTTAGCATAGTCAATAGTAAATGGGGTTTCATTATTAACAACCTTAAGCACTGTATCGTGACAGCGGAACTTCATCGACATGTTGCGGCGAAGCGCACCTGGCAGCAAACCAGCCTCAGTAAGAATTTGGAACCCATTGCAAATGCCTAGCACGTATTTCCCTTGCTCTGCTGCTTTAGCAACTTCCGCCATAACAGGAGCAAAGCTCGAAATCGCGCCACAGCGCAGGTAATCACCATATGAGAATCCGCCTGGAACCAAAATGCAATCATACGCCGACAAATCCGTCGCTGTATGCCACACATAGTCGACTGGTTCGCCGAGACTGTCCTCTACCGCCTTGTAGCAATCAATATCACAGTTGGAGCCTGGGAAGACAAGTACAGCAAATTTCATGTCGTTTAGTCCTCCAATTCGTAGCGGTAATCCTCGATCACCGTGTTGGCAAGTAGCTTTTCGCACATTTCCTTGAGACGAACTTCCGCTTCAGCACGGTTATCCGTATCCAAAGTCAGCTCCATATATTTCCCGATACGCAAGCTTTCAACTTCTTGGAAGCCTACCGAATGAAGTGCTCCTTGTACTGCTACCCCTTGTGGATCAAGAACGCTTTTCTTTATGGTGACATATACCGTCGCTTTTAACATATGCTTGTAGTTCCTCCTAAATTTTAATGAGCATACCCTCTGAAACTGAAATTCTACAATGAGTACATTTAGCTTCAAAAATATATACTGAATTTATTCCCATGAGTGCACACACTATGTTGAACTATAAAGACTTGCCAGTAAGACGATGATAAATGTCCAGATAACGCCGTGTAGTTTCTTCTACTACTTCCAGTGGGAGCGGATCAGGTTTACTATTCTTGTCCCAGGAAGATGCAGATAGATACGTACGAACAGGCTCTTTATCCATACTATCAATTTCAATATCAAGCGCGTATTTATCCTTAGCCCAGAAGCGGGAAGCATCCGGTGTAAAAATCTCATCGATCAGAATCACCTTACCGTCCAACAAGCCGAATTCGAATTTGCAGTCCGCAAGAATGATCCCACGCTCAGCACAATACTCTCTAGCAAAAGCGAACAGCTTTAAGCTCTTTTCCTGCAGCTCAAGCGCCAGATCAGCTCCGATTAATTCCTGCATTTTCTCAAACGGAATATCCTCATCGTGACCTACATCATTTTTAGCCGCAGGAGTAAAAATCGGTTCTGCCAGCAGCGCGTTTTTGCGGAGGTTAGCAGGAAGTTCAATACCATTTACCTTGCCGGTTTCTTGATACTGTCTCCAGCCGCCGCCAGTGATGCATCCACGCACTACGCATTCGATATCAATACGCTCCGCTTTGCGTACCACCATGACACGGTTTCTGAGAGCCTCTTTGTCCTTAACTACGTCGCCGAGCAGATCCACATCGATATGAACGACATGATTCTCCATCAGCTCTTTAGTCTGTCCGAACCAGAACGCACTCAGACGGTTAAGCACATTGCCCTTTTCAGGGACCGCCGGGTCCAGCACATAGTCAAAAGCAGATATCCGATCCGTAACTACGATCAGTACATTTTCCCCTAAATCGTATAGCTCACGAACCTTCCCTTTGTAGAGCAGCGGCGCATTGATGAGTTCCACGGCTGTGGATACGGCCGATGATGTCATGACCTTTCCTCCCTTGAACTAATGATCTTCCTAATAACTAATTGGTCTCAAAGGCGTAACTCCGAGGAATGTTTGGACTTCCGATCGCTGTTATCCTCAGATTTCCTGATTGAACCGCTGCTGCGGTAGAAATCCGAGGATAAAGGCGAACGCTAACGCTTCTACAGTTCCAAACTTCCTCTCCATTACTCCTTCGACCGATTTCTTTTATTCCTAGTTCCTTAGTTCACCACTAACTTATCTTTTTTAGAGTCTCAAAGGCGTAACTACAAGAAATGTTTGGACTTCCGATCGCTGTTATCCTCAGATTTCCTGATTGAACCGCTGCTGCGGTAGAAATCCGAGGATAAAGGCGAACGCTAACGCTTCTACAGTTCCAAACTTCCTCTCCGTTCCTTATCGACCAGTTGCATTTCAATTCTGCACAACCTTAACCGCTCGTACTATTCCTAGCTCCTTAGTTCACCACTAACTTATCTTTTCTTAGATAAGTTCTAGCTTGCGGAAGATGGTATCCACATGCTTAAGGTGCCAAGAAGGGTTAAATGCATCTTCAATCTCTTCTGGGGTGAGGACATTAGTGATTTCAGGTGTAGCTTCCACGATATCACGGAACTGCTTTTGCTCTTCCCAAGCTTGCATCGCACGTGGTTGAACAGTGTCGTATGCTTGCTCGCGGCTGAAGCCTTTATCAATCAGCTTGGTTAAGATCCGGCCAGAGAAAGGAACGCCGAAGGTACGGTTCATGTTACGCTTCATATTCTCTGGGAATACAGTCAGGTTCTTCACGATGTTTCCGAAACGGTTCAGCATGTAGTTCAGCAGCATTGTTGCATCCGGAAGGATGATACGCTCCACTGAAGAGTGCGAGATATCGCGTTCATGCCAGAGCGGCACGTTCTCGTAAGCTGTAACCATATGTCCGCGAATCACGCGGGACAGACCGGAAATATTCTCGCAGCCAATAGGATTCCGTTTATGCGGCATAGCAGATGAACCCTTTTGACCTTTGGCAAAAGCTTCTTCTACTTCGCGAATCTCACTCTTTTGCAGAGCGCGGATTTCGGTAGCGAATTTGTCTAGCGAGGTTGCTACCAGAGCAAGAGCTGCCATATACTCAGCGTGACGGTCGCGCTGTAGAGTTTGTGTCGAGATCGGCGCAGGGCTTGTACCCAGCTTACGGCAGACAAATTCTTCTACGAATGGATCAATGTTGGCATACGTACCCACGGCTCCGGAGATTTTGCCAAATTGCACACCGTTCGCAGCATGGCGGAAACGCTCCAGGTTACGTTTCATTTCTTCGTACCACAATGCCATTTTCAGACCAAAAGTAGTTGGCTCAGCATGAACCCCATGTGTACGGCCCATCATCGGTGTATCTTTATAAGCAATAGCTTTATCTTTAAGGATCTCAATGAAGTTAATAATATCCTTCTCTAGAATCTCATTCGCTTGACGCAACAAGTAACCCAGTGCTGTATCCACCACATCTGTGGAAGTAAGGCCGTAGTGTACCCATTTGCGTTCTGCGCCAAGGCTTTCGGAAACCGCACGAGTAAAGGCGATTACGTCATGACGTGTTTCCTGTTCGATTTCATCAATACGTGCGATGTCGAATTTAGCATCCTTACGCAGCTTAGCAGCGTCTTCATGTGGGATGACTCCCAGCTCCGCCCATGCTTCACAAGCGCATATTTCCACTTCCAGCCACGCTTTGAATTTATTCTCCTCAGTCCAAATGGCCCGCATCTCGGGTCTGCTGTAACGTTCGATCATATTCTTTAGTTCCTCCAAAGTTTAGATTGCTCCACCCAGGATAAGCCGTCTCCGGTATCCTTGCACAGCAGATTGATATGACCCATCTTACGACCAGTCTTACTCTCAGTCTTGCCATATATATGAAGCTTAGGTACAATACCCAGCTTATTATCTTTTTCCTCATGTGTACAGGTCGCTTTAATCGCACCATCCAAATGCTGACCTAATACATTTACCATAACTACAGGTGTCAAAAGCGTTGTATCGCCCAGCGGCAGATTACAAATCGCCCGGACATGCTGCTCGAACTGTGAGGTCACGCAAGCATCCATGGTGTAATGGCCGGAATTATGCGGCCTTGGTGCCAGCTCATTGACGAACAATTCACCGTCCGCTGTGACGAACATTTCCACGGCAAGCAGTCCAACCGCATTCAGGCCTGCGATTAAAGTCTCAGCCAGCTCGCAAGCTCTGCGCTGAATGTCCGCTGACACTCTTGCAGGCACAATGGACAGATGCAAAATATTGTTTACATGAATGTTCTCAGAAGGCGGGAAACTTTTGACCTCCCCAGATGCACTACGTGCAGCAACAACGGATATTTCGCATTGAAAAGCTACAAACTTCTCAAGCACCAGCTCCGGAATCACCTCACCGGGTGCAACCTGCCGGAAGGCTTCTTCCAGCTCTTCTTCCTGACGAATCACAGCTTGACCCTTGCCGTCATAACCGCCTGTGGCTGTCTTGAGCACACAAGGTAGTCCAAGTTCAGCCGCCGCCTCTTTTAGCTCCGCAAGGCTGTCCACCTTCCGGTACGGGGCGACCGAAACGCCCGCCGCCTCGATGGCGGCTTTTTCGCGCAGCCGATGCTGCGTGGTATACAGCAGCGCGCTGCCCTGCGGCACGTACGATTCTTCCGCCAGCAGCGCGGCAACGCCCGCGTCGACGTTCTCGAACTCGTACGTGATGACGTCCGCGCGGCGGGCCAGCTCCCGCGCCGCGTCCCGGTCGTTATACGCCGCCGTAATCTGCGGCGTAACTTGACCGCTAGGCGCATCCGGCGCAGGATCCAGCGCCACGAAGCGGTACCCCATGGCGCTGCCGGCCAGCGCCATCATGCGCCCGAGCTGCCCGCCGCCGAGCACGCCGACGGTCGAGCCGGGCAGCAGCGTCCGGACGGTGTCTGCACCGGACGCTTGTGCGGCTGGCGAAGCTGCGCCGCCAGCCTCCTGCAGCTTCAGCTCCTCCGGCCTCATAAGCTGTCGCTGCTTTCCAATACTTCATCGCGGATCGCATCCCGACGCAGCTGCACACGCTGCTGCACTTCGGGGTCGAACGCTCCGATGATCTGTGCGGCCAGCAGGCCTGCATTTACAGCGCCTGCCTTACCAATAGCTACCGTTGCTACCGGTATGCCTCCAGGCATCTGCACGATGGAGAGCAGCGAATCCAGCCCATTAAGTGCTTTCGACTGCACGGGCACACCAATCACTGGCAGGATCGTCTTTGCAGCCACCATACCCGGCAAATGCGCGGCGCCGCCTGCTCCTGCAATAATCACGCGAATGCCGCGGCCAGCGGCTTCCTCCGCATAGCGGAACATCAAGTCCGGTGTACGGTGCGCGGATACTACCTTCTTCTCATAAGACAAACCCAGCTCTTCCAGCACCCCACAAGCGTGCTCCATCGTATCCCAATCCGACTTACTACCCATGATGACAGCTACCTGCACAGACATGATTCGACCTACCTTCCAATCACTAGTATGAGATATCTTTATCTTGTAAATCCGAACAAGCAGAGACTACATTCTCGTCCTTCAGGGATGACTATCGTTTTCCTTAATAATATAAGGTTGATGTATTACGTGTAACTTATTCCTTATATTAAAAAAGCCCGATGTCCAGACGCATTTTGCTGCGGGAGGATCGGACTAGTAAAGGAATTAGGAAAAAACACTCCCGCTTGCCTCTCACCAAACTGGCATTAAGCGCGGAAAGCTGCACAATGCATCACTCCATTATCTGGACTGCATTATCGCATTCTAGCATCCTATTTCCTCGTAGTCCGGTAATTTACGGTTCCCGGGTAGAAACTTCCGGGCCATATTCCCGGTTTTATACGAGCTCTTCATGACATCAGTTTAACAATCCCCTACACATGATGTCAACTCAAACACGAACATTGGTAAAATCACCATAATAAATGTTCGCTTTTGGGCGAATTTAAATTCTCAATAACCTTATATTTTGTGAAGAAGCACTTCTTTCCGTACGCTCCTACCTCTAGCGCTCTATGGTGTTTAAGCTCCAGATTAAGACCTGTACAGCCTTAAATTGAAAAAAAGGAACGCTATCAGCGTCCCTTTGAACTCTATATTATTTTACAACCAGCACTGGAATACGAGCGCTTTGTACTACATTATGGCTGACACTGCCCAGAACAAATTCACGTATACCGCCAAGCCCGCGGCTGCCGATAACTATGATGTCTATAGCATTTTCCTTAGCATATTTCAAAATCACTTCCGCAGGAGATCCTTGTAAAAGCTCAACCTCAGCATTCAGGCCTTCAGCCTCAAGGCGTCCCTTCACTTCTTCTGTAGTCTGCACTGCCAAATCATAATATTCTTTATTTACTGAAGCTGGTAGTGGTGCAAGAGCTTCTCCGATAAAAAATCTTGGGAATTCAAATGCGTGTACGACATGCAATATAGAACCTGGTGTGACTTTAGCGAGTTCAATTGCGCGCTCCAATGCTTGATTAGAAGCCTTTGAACCGTCATAGGCTAGCAAAATTTTAGAGAATAACATGTACGCCACCTCTTTTTCTAGTTTGTAATCCTAAAGACTATTATCTTAAAAAATAGCTGTACAAAAAGATATTCAGCAGCAGCAGAAGCGGAATTCCGATCCTGAAGGATGTATGACGCGTCTTGTGGCGCTTACGGTACATGGCAATCAGCACACCTAGTGCGCCGCCCATGGCTGCCAGCAGAAAAAGTGTTTTCTCAGGTACACGTTCTCGCCTTTTGCGGGCTTTGTTCTTGTCCTCGGACATCACTACATACCCGATTATATTAATTACCACAAACCACAACATTACAACCTTGACCATTCTCCCGGGCTCCTCCTCCTTGCTTCCTATCTCTATTATATTCCCCTTTTGCACAAAAAACCAATCATCCTTACACGCTCTGCCAAGTCTGTTAAGTTGCTTTTAGCTGCTTCTGCTTCGTATCCTTCATCCATACCCAGGATAAAATTGTAGCCAACACCGCCGCAATCCCACCTAACCAGAATCCTCCGGTCAAGCCATATACAGAGCTCATCCAACCTGCTACGAATGGCCCTGCTGACATCCCTATCGCATAAACGGCCTGATAGAAACCCATAGCTGTAGCCCGTTTAAAAGGATCTATTTCTGATACGGATTTACTCAACAGCAGCGGAAAAATAAGTCCCTGCATAAAACCATTCCCCACCTGAGTCAGACAAAGCGCCGCTAACGTCGGCATAGAAGGAATGAGCAGCGTAAACAGTGCGCTTCCCGCAAAGCCTAGCATAAGCTTCCCTCTATCACCCAGCAGCCCTCCAAACAGACGTGAGCCGTAGAGCGTTGCGATGGCATGCGGAATCATAAAAGCGAGTGTTAGCCAGCCCAAGCTTTCTTTGCTTGCTCCGATATTCAGCGCCTGGTTCGGAGTATATCCGAACATTGTTATAAATAGCACACAGTGTGCCAGCACAGACAACAGTGATACTTTTACCAGCAAAGGTTCCTTTACGACACCAGCCAGCTCCTTGATCTGTATGGCATTTTGCCGTTTTTCCTGCTTTTGTTCCGGTAACCGAAGCGCAAGTATTAGTGCCGCAATAGCTACAATTCCCCCAATCAGGAAGGGGGCATTCCAGCCCCAATGCTCTACCATATAGCCGCTGATCATCATGCTGGTCAATTGGGCGATTACTGTAGTGAATTGCAGCATGCCCATCGCTTTTCCAGCTTCCTCTTTTGGAAAATATCCTGCGAACATCACAGAGTACACAACCCATGCCGATGCTGCTATCCCGGATACCGCACGTGCTGCCAACGCCCACCCCGGCTGTGCTCCCCACATAAAAAGAAAACAGCTGACTCCACTCGCAATCAATCCCAGATAGATAAACGGCCGCCGCCTATTTAAATAATCTGAACCGATGCCAATGGGTATACGGAATAGGATCTGCATTAACCCATATATCCCAAGCACCATGCCCATCATAAAATACGATGCTCCCAAATGCTCAACATATGGTGAAAGCACCGGCACATAAATATAAGAAGAGAACCAAAACATAAATACAATAACCAAAAAGAAAAACCTGCTGCTTCCTTGCCCCTGTGGGCGATCTGCCGCTTTCAACGGATTCGCCTGCTGCTCAGCTGCCACCTAATCACCTGCTCCACTCATTTGCTTTCCATTCTAATTCAAAGCCTATCCGTAGACCACATAAACTTACTAGGATAGAAAAAAGACTACTGAGCACACTCAGCAGCCTTCATTATTCTAATCATTCGTTTTAATTGAAGCTAACCATCCGATGATTCCTACTACTTATCCTTCTTTTGTCCTTCAAGCGCTGCTTTCAGCAGTTCCCCAAGGTTAGAACCAATGCTTTCCTGCTTGCTGTATTGCTGCACCAGCTTTTGCTGTTCACGTTTATTAACATGCTTGTGATCCTTATCTAAGGTCTCTGTGATTCCACAGCCTAGACATTGTACGAACACGCCTGCTTTACCCTCTTTAAGCTCCATTTTCTTATGGCACTGTGGGCAGCGGCGATTCGATAGTCTTTTCTCACCTGCACGGGTGTAACCACAGTTATCTGCAGGACACACCAGCAGCTTCCCTCGTTTGCTCTTCTTCTCGAGTAGTCTTGTACCGCATTCCGGACAATGACTGTTAGAGACATTATGCGGCTTATATTCTGCTCCGCTAGTTTTCACACCTGTTACCAATTCCTGTGCCATACCGCGGATACCTTGTAAAAAGAGCTCCGGTTTGCCTTGACCACGCGCTATTTTCTCCAGCTCAGCTTCCCAACGTGCGGTTAGATCCGGGGTTCGTAGCTGAGTGGATACCAGCTCGATTAACTGCTTACCTTTTCCTGTCGGATGCAGGAGATTACCTTGCCGCTCAATTGTATCGGAGCTTACCAGCTTCTCAATAATATCCGCGCGTGTAGCCGGGGTTCCGAGGCCGTGCTTCTCCATTTGCGTCAACAGCGAAGCTTCATTATAACGCTTCGGTGGCTGTGTTCGGCCAGCACGCACCATACAGCGGCCAATCGTGACAGTAGCCCCTTCGCGCAGCTCAGGCAGCTTTACACTGCCCGCTGCCGGCTCGTCCGCAGATTCCTCCTCGTCATCACTACTCATATCCCCGCCGTATACTTCGCGCCAGCCGGCATCTTTTACTGTCGTCCCTTTGACATGGAAGCTTTCGCCTTCCACATTGACGGTTACAGCTACCGCATCATAACGAGCTGGCGGATAGAACAAGCTTATAAAACGCCGCACAATCAGATCATACAACTTACGTTCCTCAGTACTCAGACCATTTAACAATACGGTCTGTTCTGTAGGAATAATAGCGTGGTGATCACTGACTTTACTATCATCCACGATTCGCTTCGTAATCGGCAGCTGCTTGCGCAGCAATGGACGTGCTAACGCTGCATATGGACCGACCGCAACACTATCCAGTCTTTCCTTGAGTGTGCCCGTCATATCTGAAGTTAAGTAACGACTGTCCGTACGCGGGTATGTGACAAGTTTATGCTGCTCATATAACCGCTGCAGCACACTGGAGGTCTGCTTCGCGGAGAAGCCGAACTTCCGGTTCGCATCACGCTGCAGTTCAGTCAGATCATAAGCCAGTGGATGAGGTTCACTTTTCTCACTCTTCTGTACCTTAATAATACGGCCGCTGCGTCCTGTAAGCTTATCCTTTAAGCTGGCTGTCTTATCCTTTTCGAATATTCGACCATCACCGTTACTGGCCCGCCATGCCGCTTGGAAATCCCCAAAATCAGCAGTCAGCGTCTCAAAATCGACGGAACGGAAACCCGTAATCTCCTGTTCACGATCCATGATCATCCCTAATGTCGGCGTTTGTACCCGTCCTGCTGAGAGCGGCGAACCGAACTTACAGGTCAAAGCTCTTGTGACATTCAGTCCAATCATCCAATCCGCCTCTGCGCGGCAACGTGCAGATTCATACAACCGATCAAATTCCCGGCCCGGACGGAGTTTTGCAAATCCCTCTTTAATTGCCTTATCAGTCTGCGAGGATATCCATAACCGCCGGAATGGCTTTTTCCACCCTGCCATATTCATAATCCAACGAGCCAGCAGCTCCCCTTCACGAGCAGCATCTGTAGCAACAATAAGCTCCTCAATGTCCTGACGCTTCATTAGGTGCTGGACAGCTTTATATTGCTGGTTGGTCTCCCGCAGCACCTTCAGCTTGGTCTTCTCCGGCAAAATCGGCAGATCCTCCAAGGCCCAAGTTGCAAACTTTTTATTATAATCCTCTGGCTCTGCCAGGCCGACCAAATGACCCAGCGCCCAGGTAACCACATATTTTGGACCTTCAATATAACTCTTCTGTTTATTATTGCATCCCATGACCCGTGCAATCTCGCGTGCAACAGACGGCTTTTCCGCCAATACTAGTGTCTTCATAATGCTCCCCTTTCCACATCAAATTTCATTATAGCATTAAATGAATGTTAGCAAATATCGTCAGGCTTTACCGTATGCCTCTGTTATACACTAGATCATATCTGATACCCGAAAGGAGTCATAGTCAATGAATGAACAAGAAAGCTATAATATATTATCTATAGGATCGGTTAGAGGTACAGCACATAATTTGCGGCTTGAAATCAACCCGGAATTCAGACCAGCGCTTAAAGGTTTATCTCAGTTTAGTCATTGCCAAGTGCTTTGGTGGCTGCATGAGTTTGCAGAGGATCATTTCCGGCAGACTACACAGATTCAGCCTCCTTATGATGCGACCTTAACTGGAGTATTCGCTTCCCGTTCCCCTATTCGCCCTAATCCGATTGGGCTAAGTGTAGCAGCAATCCTGTCTGTCGATGTAGACTCTAGAATAGTAGAGGTGGCCGGGCTTGATGCCTATCCGGGCACACCGGTTCTCGACATCAAAGCCTATTTTCCTAGTGCAGATCGCGTAATGGAAGTGACTGTTCCCGATTGGGCTGCTGTTTGGGGCGACTGGACAGCAAATCATTGAAGTAATCGTGCTAGACACCATTTCTATTAACTGTTATGGGAGGACATCTCTTGAACAATCGCCAACTAATCATTCAAGCCTTAGATCTCATTGAGGATCGCTTAACCACGTTTCTTCCTGTAGCTGTCCTCTCCAAAGAAATGGGATACTCCCTTTATCATTTCACCCGTCTATTTCAAGCAGTCACTGGGATAGCACCCGGCGACTATATAGCCAGACGCAAAATCACTGAAGCAGCCTTAGACATTCATCGAATGCCAGAACGTTCACTCCAGGACATTTCATTAGACTATAACTTTAGTAACTATGAGACCTTTACCCGTGCCTTCAAAAGAATGCTGCACACGACTCCCTCTCTTGTTCGAAAAAGACTTACTGAAACGAAACTCCCTTTGCTCCCTAGACTATATGAACAGGATCTACTTCAAGTCCTTTCTGATAGTGATCTCTCCCCCCAGCTCGTTGATTTCGGAGAAATTATACTTCAAGGACCCGTAGTTAAAGTAGACCTAGATTTCTCCGTCATTTCTGATACTTGGCCTTTGCTTTTCAATAAGGTAGCCACTATATCGGATAGAATACAGCCTGAAAAATATTATCAGCTTGGCTTCTGGCCAGATGACTATGAGAGTAATGGGTTTTCGATCATGTGTGCCTGCGAGCTTAGTCCTATAAAAGCAGACCACAATCAGACTTTCCCCCTTCAGATCTTACCACCCATACGTTATCTGAAATTCATCCATAAAGGCCGCTCTTGTGATATCCCTTCTACCTATAAATATATCTACGGAATCTGGCTGCCGAAAACAGAATACAGGATGTCCATTCCATTTGAATTGGAATATTATGGTGAATTGTACCTTGGACCAGATAACGAAAACTCGGTGAGTGAAATCTATATTCCATTAGAATTTTTACAAGAAGAGACTACGTTGTCGTCTTTTATAGATGACAACCGTTACTCTTAGAAATATAAAGATATTATAGTTTTTCAGCTTATAAATTCTCATTTTTTAACAAAAAGCCCGTATCTGCTATGCAGACACGGGCTTCTTTTTGCTTATGGGATTAATAGTTACTTTTGCTCCACCTGAATCGTTTGTTCAAGCTCCGGATAATAATGTTTAACTTGTTTTCCTTCTTCATCCCTTAATGCTTTATGATTTTCATCAATGGAGTAAGTAAACGGCTTAACTGTAATTGTCTTTGGTGTTTGCGCGAACGGTATGAAATCTTTGTCTACCAAAGGATAGACTATAGCTGGCAAGTTAAATGAACCACCCGATGAGAACGCATTACCTAGTTCATCAACGATTTCATAGAACATTTCAGAGGTTGTGTATCCATCCTTTTCTTTCACAGTTGGCGCTTTACCTTCTTCGCTGAGCTGTAATCTGCTTGTGGCTGGAGTTAATTCCAGCTTGGTAATCGTATAACTGAATTCTTCTGCCTCTTTTGTTTGGTTCAGATCAAGCTTGATAATTCCTTCCGTTACTTTTTTCACCGGCACCTTGATTACAAAAGGCTCTGCAATTTGTGTAACCGGCACACTGATGCTTAATTCAAATTCATCCCCCAAAGCCTCTATATTATTTAGATTTCTGTAATCGTATAAAATAGCATTCTTTTTTCCCTCAACATCACCAAAAGATGACATTTGGCTCTCCAGTTTTTTCCCATTCGGCAATTTCACTTCTGCTGAACCCAACAACCCTTTTTCGGACTGGTTCATTGTCACTTTCGCATGTTGTTCTGTTAGCGATGGATCGAACTCAATCGGTTCAATAATCATCTCAGCCATCATCTTATCATTATCAATGCCTTCCCGTTCAATCGCAAAAGCCAACCGCGAGCCGTCATAATAGGCATCGGTAACCTTTAAGGTCACTCCATCATGGGTAACGCTTTGGTTAGGGGCAGTAGATAATCCTTTTTCCTCAGCAGCATTTAGACCTTTATCGTCAATCCCCTTAAAAATACTTCCTACAACAGGAATCTGCTTCAATGTTTCAGCCATGACCGGGGATACAAATCCGCTACCGATTATCCCCGCACCCAACACTGCTGCTGCCGAGGCAGCCACCAATGATTTTTTCAGAAACTTATTTCCATTCTTTCTTGATGCTCGTTTTTCCATTCCCTCGTCTCCTATTCGCTTCATAATTGAATCGCTGAAACTGTCTACCGGCATTTCATGATTTTGGAATGTTTGACGAATGTGCTCCATCTTCTGACTTTCAGTTGGATCTTGCCATTTCTCCATGAGGGCTGCCTCCTTCATTCATTCTTTGCCGGACTAATTTTTTGCGTAGACGTTCAAATTTCTTGCGTAAAGTAGCTGAATTACAATCCATAATCTGACCCATTTCTTCAAAGCTGTACTGCTCAACCACCTTAAGAATCAGGAGATTGCTCTCTTCGGCTGTCAGGTCATCCATAAATAACTTCTGCAATGGCTCCTCATCGTTAGGATTATAATAGGCTTTGGGCTGCTGCTCTTTATATAGCGACAACAGACGGTTTCTTCGCTTGCGTTTGCGAACCTGATCCAGACAATGATGATAGGCCACTTTATACAGCCATGCACTAAAAGAGACTCGTTTCTCATAACGTCTGAGTTCCTGATACACTTTTACAAATATATCTTGCACAGCATCCTCTGCTTCTTCATGACTTCTCAAAATATAATAGCAATACGTATAAATCTTTCTTTCATAGGCTTGTATTATAGTTCTATAGGCTTCGCGGTTACCCGCAAGTACCTGATCGATAGCCTCTTCAATTATTGTTTGATTCACTTGGACCCCGGGGCTGCGACGTTCCAAAGAATCACCTCCTTGTTATTGACTACAACTATATAACGAATGTGATCCCTTTAATTGTGACAGGCTCGAAATAAATTTTCCAAATATGTTAGAAACACCATCCGGTTTTCAATAAAAAAAGCGACTGCCCCGATTGATGTTCGGAGAAATCGCTTCTATAATAATATTCCATATTTATAAATTACTTACTTATTCGTACTAATGGACACCTTTTAACGCTATACATGCTTCAAAATATACAGTATCACTATTCTGACCGCGTACATATATACCATCATCCGTTACAGCTGAACGTAAAATAGTCAGTTCATCCCCAAACTTAGCTTCTTGTAGATAAGTAATCCGGAAGCGTGTGAACTCTGCATTATCCCATTCCGCTAAAATGAGCGCATCACAACATAAATCCCCGTATCGGGCATTATTCAAATGTCCGTTGCTGTCCAGCCCACTATATCTTACCTGATACCGATAAGCTTCTTCCATAGTAATATCAGAAGGGATCGTTACCTTAACAGGCATATCGCCTACTGAATCGCCATTATAGTGCTTAACCTGAACTGGAAGGGCATTCGGTCTAAGTATCTTTCTCTTCTCAATATCTACTAAAGCCCATATGGATCGTGCTGTGGCGATTTCTATATGATCTGCATCGAAAATACGATAATCCCGTTGCCACAGTGCCCCTTTAGTGCCTTTGCTCCAGGTATGTACGCTAAGCACATCATTCGGGCGGGGAATACGCTTAAAATCAAGATCTAACGTAATCATCATCCAGCCCATTCCTGCATTCAGAATTTCTTCCACACTTATCCCCAAATTACCCACTGCGAAGTCTGCCGCACATTGCATGATATCCAGAATAAAGGATAACTTACCCTGCGAACGATAATCCGTGTCGCTCGCATGTACAGAAAAATCTTCTATCCACACAAGATTGCTACTGTTGTCCATTGTTTATCCTCCTGCCATGCAAAATATCCTTGCATTTACTTGAAGTATCCACATATACCACTGCTCTATCCACATAAATTGGGGACTACTTTCATTTTTGAATATATTTTATTATTTCATCCACATGTTAGTAACTTTTATAATTTCGTTAATTCCCCATAACTTATCCACATTTTTAAAATTAAGCGGTAAAGGGAACAAAAAAGCCATTGTTGATAAATCAACAATGGCTTCGTGTGCTTGGCAACGTCCTACTCTCCCAGGACCCTTCGGTCCAAGTACCATCGGCGCTGGAGGGCTTAACGGTCGTGTTCGGGATGGGTACGCGTGGAACCCCTCCGCTATCGCCACCAAACATGCATCTGTGAAACAGACGCTGCCGCGTGAAATTCAGTTCATCACAGAAGTGACAATGAATTTCTAAGCGTGTTACAGGCTTGATGCCTGAAAACTGAATCCGAAACGAATCTGCATTCTACGTATAGGATAAGCCCTCGACCGATTAGTATTGGTCAGCTCCATGCATTGCTGCACTTCCACCTCCAACCTATCTACCTCGTCGTCTTCAAGGGGTCTTACTAATTGGGAAATCTCATCTTGAGGGGGGCTTCACGCTTAGATGCTTTCAGCGCTTATCCCGTCCGTACGTAGCTACCCAGCCATGCTCCTGGCGGAACAACTGGTGCACCAGCGGTACGTCCATCCCGGTCCTCTCGTACTAAGGACAGCTCCTCTCAAATTTCCTGCGCCCACGACAGATAGGGACCGAACTGTCTCACGACGTTCTGAACCCAGCTCGCGTACCGCTTTAATGGGCGAACAGCCCAACCCTTGGGACCTACTTCAGCCCCAGGATGCGATGAGCCGACATCGAGGTGCCAAACCTCCCCGTCGATGTGGACTCTTGGGGGAGATAAGCCTGTTATCCCCAGGGTAGCTTTTATCCGTTGAGCGATGGCCCTTCCATGCGGTACCACCGGATCACTAAGTCCGACTTTCGTCCCTGCTCGACTTGTAGGTCTCGCAGTCAAGCTCCCTTATGCCTTTGCACTCTGCGAATGATTTCCAACCATTCTGAGGGAACCTTGGAACGCCTCCGTTACTCTTTAGGAGGCGACCGCCCCAGTCAAACTGCCCGCCTGACACGGTCCCCGTACCCGATAAGGGTACTAGGTTAGAACCTAGATACGATCAGGGTGGTATCCCAACGGCGCCTCCACCGAAGCTTGCGCTCCGATTTCTACGGCTCCCACCTATCCTGTACAGATCGTACCCAAATTCAATATCAAGCTGCAGTAAAGCTCCATGGGGTCTTTCCGTCTTGTCGCGGGTAACCTGCATCTTCACAGGTATTAAAATTTCACCGGATCTCTCGTTGAGACAGCGCCCAAGTCGTTACGCCATTCGTGCGGGTCAGAATTTACCTGACAAGGAATTTCGCTACCTTAGGACCGTTATAGTTACGGCCGCCGTTTACTGGGGCTTCGGTTCATAGCTTCGGGTTACCCCTAACCACTCCCCTTAACCTTCCAGCACCGGGCAGGCGTCAGCCCGTATACTTCGCCTTGCGGCTTCGCACAGACCTGTGTTTTTGCTAAACAGTCGCTTGGGCCTTTTCACTGCGGCCCCCTCGTGCTATTCACACTACCGGGGCACCCCTTCTCCCGAAGTTACGGGGTCATTTTGCCGAGTTCCTTAACGAGAGTTCTTCCGCGCGCCTTAGAATTCTCTTCTCGCCTACCTGTGTCGGTTTGCGGTACGGGCACCTTCTCCTGGCTAGAGGCTTTTCTTGGCAGTGTGAGATCATGACCTTCGCTACTACAATTTTCGCTCCCCATCACAGCCCAGCCTTATCGATGTGCGGATTTGCCTACACATCAGCCTCACTGCTTAGACGGACATCCATCAGTCCGCGTCACTACCCTCCTGCGTCACCCCATCGCTCATAGCGGATTACGGTGGTACAGTAATTTCAAACTGTTGTCCTTCGACTACGCCTTTCGGCCTCGCCTTAGGTCCCGACTTACCCTGAGCGGACGAGCCTTCCTCAGGAAACCTTGGGCTTTCGGCGGATCAGATTCTCACTGATCTTTTCGTTACTCATACCGGCATTCTCACTTGTGTAGTGTCCAGCGCTCTTTTCAGTACACCTTCAACCCCTACACAACGCTCCCCTACCCCAGATACATAGTATCTAGCCATAGCTTCGGTGGTGTGTTTAGCCCCGTTACATTTTCGGCGCAGAGTCACTCGACCAGTGAGCTATTACGCACTCTTTCAATGGTGGCTGCTTCTAAGCCAACATCCTGGTTGTCTGTGCAACTCCACATCCTTTCCCACTTAACACACACTTGGGGACCTTAGCTGATGGTCTGGGCTGTTTCCCTTTTGACAATGGATCTTAGCACTCACTGTCTGACTCCCGGCAATAAGTATATGGCATTCGGAGTTTGACTGAGCTTGGTAATCCTTGCGGACCCCGCACCCAATCAGTGCTCTACCTCCACTACTCTTATACCGAGGCTAGCCCTAAAGCTATTTCGGGGAGAACCAGCTATCTCCGAGTTCGATTGGAATTTCTCCGCTACCCCCACCTCATCCCCGCACTTTTCAACGTACGTGGGTTCGGGCCTCCAGTGCGTGTTACCGCACCTTCACCCTGGACAGGGGTAGATCACACGGTTTCGGGTCTACGTCCACATACTAATTCGCCCTATTCAGACTCGCTTTCGCTGCGGCTCCACCTTCTCGGCTTAACCTTGCATGTTAAACGTAACTCGCCGGTTCATTCTACAAAAGGCACGCCATCACCCATTAATAGGGCTCTGACTTTTTGTAAGCACACGGTTTCAGGTTCTATTTCACTCCCCTTCCGGGGTGCTTTTCACCTTTCCCTCACGGTACTGTTTCACTATCGGTCGCCAGGTAGTATTTAGCCTTAGCAGATGGTCCTGCTGGATTCATACGGGGTTTCACGTGCCCCGCACTACTCGGGATCCGTCTCGGAGAGAATACAGTTTAGGCTACAGGGCTTTTACCTCTATCGCGGGCCTTTCCAGACCTCTTCACCTACCATATTCCTTTGTAACTCCATGTGAGACGTCCCACAACCCCTAAGAGCAAGCTCTTAGGTTTAGGCTGTTCCGCGTTCGCTCGCCGCTACTGACGGAATCACTATTGTTTTCTCTTCCTCAGGGTACTTAGATGTTTCAGTTCCCCTGGTCTGCCTCTACATTTCCTATGTATTCAGAAATGAGTAACTGCGAATTACCACAGCTGGGTTTCCCCATTCGGACACCCCCGGATCAAAGCTTGCTTACAGCTCCCCGAGGCAGTTTCGTTGTTCGCCACGTCCTTCGTCGGCTCCTGGCGCCTAGGCATCCTCCGTGTGCTCTTATTAGCTTAACCTTGATTCTTCCGAAGAAAAATCTCACTAATAACATTTACTTGTTTACACAAGTTGCTAAAAGATGTTCTAAAACGCAAATTCGTTTCGGTATCCAGTTTTCAAGGATCAAGTCTTACTTGAGAGCTTAAACTCTCAAAAC
Source organism: Paenibacillus sp. FSL H7-0943 (assembly GCF_037963265.1). NCBI lineage: Bacteria > Bacillati > Bacillota > Bacilli > Caryophanales > Paenibacillaceae > Paenibacillus > Paenibacillus sp. FSL H7-0943. The sequence goes on along the minus strand of NZ_CP150148.1, from coordinate 744,035 downwards.
TGAGCAACGAGTGAGTAACAGGCCTAAACCTGAGTTTTGGAAGCTTAGCTTCCGATTTGAATGTCCTCATTGCAGAGAACGATTCTCCATAGAAAGGAGGTGATCCAGCCGCACCTTCCGATACGGCTACCTTGTTACGACTTCACCCCAATCATCTACCCCACCTTCGGCGGCTGGCTCCCTTGCGGGTTACCCCACCGACTTCGGGTGTTGTAAACTCTCGTGGTGTGACGGGCGGTGTGTACAAGACCCGGGAACGTATTCACCGCGGCATGCTGATCCGCGATTACTAGCAATTCCGACTTCATGCAGGCGAGTTGCAGCCTGCAATCCGAACTGAGACCGGCTTTGATGGGATTGGCTCCACCTCGCGGCTTCGCTTCCCGTTGTACCGGCCATTGTAGTACGTGTGTAGCCCAGGTCATAAGGGGCATGATGATTTGACGTCATCCCCACCTTCCTCCGGTTTGTCACCGGCAGTCACTCTAGAGTGCCCAACATTACTTGCTGGCAACTAAAGTTAAGGGTTGCGCTCGTTGCGGGACTTAACCCAACATCTCACGACACGAGCTGACGACAACCATGCACCACCTGTCTCCTCTGTCCCGAAGGCCGCTGCTATCTCTAGCAGATTCAGAGGGATGTCAAGACCTGGTAAGGTTCTTCGCGTTGCTTCGAATTAAACCACATACTCCACTGCTTGTGCGGGTCCCCGTCAATTCCTTTGAGTTTCAGTCTTGCGACCGTACTCCCCAGGCGGAGTGCTTACTGTGTTAACTTCGGCACCAAGGGTATCGAAACCCCTAACACCTAGCACTCATCGTTTACGGCGTGGACTACCAGGGTATCTAATCCTGTTTGCTCCCCACGCTTTCGCGCCTCAGCGTCAGTTACAGCCCAGAAAGTCGCCTTCGCCACTGGTGTTCCTCCACATATCTACGCATTTCACCGCTACACGTGGAATTCCACTTTCCTCTTCTGTACTCAAGCCACCCAGTTTCCAGTGCGACCTCAGGTTGAGCCCAAGGTTTAAACACCAGACTTAAATAGCCGCCTGCGCGCGCTTTACGCCCAATAATTCCGGACAACGCTTGCCCCCTACGTATTACCGCGGCTGCTGGCACGTAGTTAGCCGGGGCTTTCTTCTCAGGTACCGTCACTCCGGTAGCAGTTACTCTACCGGACGTTCTTCCCTGGCAACAGAGCTTTACGATCCGAAAACCTTCATCACTCACGCGGCGTTGCTCCGTCAGGCTTTCGCCCATTGCGGAAGATTCCCTACTGCTGCCTCCCGTAGGAGTCTGGGCCGTGTCTCAGTCCCAGTGTGGCCGTTCACCCTCTCAGGTCGGCTACGCATCGTCGCCTTGGTGGGCCGTTACCCCACCAACTAGCTAATGCGCCGCAGGCCCATCCCTCAGTGACAGATTGCTCCGTCTTTCATTCTTCTCTCAGGAGAAAAAAGAAATTATCCGGTATTAGCTACCGTTTCCGGTAGTTATCCCAGTCTGAAGGGCAGGTTGCCTACGTGTTACTCACCCGTCCGCCGCTAAGTTATTTTGAAAGCAAGCTTTCAAAATAACTCCGCTCGACTTGCATGTATTAGGCACGCCGCCAGCGTTCGTCCTGAGCCAGGATCAAACTCTCCAATTAGTATTGAAAAGAGCGATATGCTCATTTTGAAACATCTGACGAGAAAATTAATTCTCTAATTTTGGATTTCACTTACGTGATTTCCTACTCACTCGTTGTTCAGTTTTCAAAGATCAAGTTCTCGTTGGCGCCGTTTAATGTCTCAGCAGCAACTCTTATAATATATCATGTTGTTTTCAGAAATGCAAGCTTTATTTTTCGAAGCTTTTTATCAGCCTCGTCTGTATCGCCTGTACGCTGTCTAACAACGCTTACCTATAATACCCCAACTATTAATAGAAAAGCAACCCCTAATATAAAAATAAACAACTAGCTTAATAATTAAGCTAGTTGTTTATTTAATAGAGTTATGTTTCTAGCGACGAACTTAATAGTATTTTGCCGCAGTATATTTGCTTGAGGCTTTAATTAAATCGGTTTTCTTATCACTCTTTGAAAGTCCTGCATCCACTGTAGTATCAATGGTAACCCACTTCCCATTAAGCAACACTTCGTTCCAGGCATGATATTGCGTAACGTAGCTTGTATTCCCCATTACCAACTTAGCAGGAACATCTACACTCCGCAGCATTGCGGCAAAAAGAGAAGCGTAATCATAGCAAATCCCTTTTTTAGTAGTCAATGTCTTATCGATGCTTGGAATATAATCAGTAGTTACACTATTAGCAAGAGAGTAATCATATTGTACATTCGCAACTACATAGTTATAGATCGCTTTAACTTTCTCTTCGTCTGTTGTTTTGCCTTGTACTAATTGTTTAGCTTTGACAATCGCTTTATCAGAAGAACTCCATTTCACATTCTGTACGGAGCCCAAATATACGGAATTCGAGTCACTCATGGTTACGTCTACTACTTCGGAATATAACGCTTTGTATTTATTGCCGGTTGTATTCACCAGAACAGAAACCTTATAAGTCCCATTTCCTTGTTGCAAAGGGAAGTCCTCAGCTTGTCCAGAAGCATACAAGTTATATGTATAGCTGCTGTTATCTTTGGTGATCATGAGTTTGATTCTTTTATCTTTCGGAATATCATAGTTAATACCAATAACACCTTGAGCCACTTTGGATGTAATCAACCAGCTGGCATCTGCACTTGCAGCTTGAGCTGTACTTACCGGAACTGAAGTCATTAGGACGAACAACGCCACCAGCATAAAATAAATCTTTTTCACGGATAAAACTCCTTTCGGTAGCTGGCTGCCATCCTTTCGGGAAGGCCCTTTAGCTTTGCGTCCCTACCTTTCGATAGGTTTGCCGTTATCGTATAAGCTCTATCTGTTCTAGCTTTACTAGATATAATTGATAGAATCCATTTGAAACAAACAAAAAAAGCCTCTTCATTCGGTAGCTGGCTGCCATCCTTTCGGGAAAAGGCCCTTTAGCTTTGCGTCCCTACCTTTCGGAAGGTTTGCCGTTATCGTGTTTAGCTTTCATAGTATAATACTATCATATTTATAGTTGTGAACAAGACCTAATTTACTAGATTACCCATTATTTTATAAATATCTCCCGGTATTTGTGTTTTCTTGTCATTCACTATTCTCCTTTTGTTAATTTGGCATGAACAATCAGCCGATGCGTTGGATTCACTAACGGATCACATGTAATCAGAGTAAGAATCTTATCCTTGTCATTCCCGTCAAGAACGGAGACATCACTCGGATCTACAACAGAAATATCGTATACCTCATAGTTAAACACCTGATCACTAGTCTTTACCGTGATAACATCCCCCACAACAACCTCATTCAATCTGTTAAACAAACGACCCGTAGTTCGAGCCCGATGCGCCGCGATTGCAGCATTCCCGATCTCTCCAAGGGGTGCCGTTTCTTTCATATGGGCTGCAGCATGTTTCATATTAGCTTTTGTAGCCCCTTCTAATACAGGCAGCTTCAAATCAATCTTATCGATTTCAATTAGTGCGATTACTTTGCCACCGACTTCAATCTCCGGTTCAGGCTTTTCTGTCTCTTGGGGTTGGGGCTGTGCCTGGGCATCCAGAACCGATTCCTCTGCTAACAGCTGAGTAACTTCAGCATACCTGCTCCTCAGATCTGACTGGGGAGTACTATCGGCAGTGCTTAGTTCAGCCGTTTCTAATAACTTCTCCTGCTGCCTGTCGTTGTACCATTCGTTAGCTGTCGGATATAACATGATAAGTATCCCAGCCAGTATGAGTAAATAGGAGAATTTACGCAATGTTATTCACCTCCGTATATTGTTTCTATGGTTATATACAAATCAAGCAGAAACAGCTACTTGCCTTTAAGCATAGCAACTCCTTCTGCCTGAAATTAATGTTTAAAATACCCATTTACGACTTCCAAAGAAATTGATGATCACCGTGATAAAGGTAACCAGCACCTTGGAGATCAAGACTTGAATACCTAGTTTGTCTGTCAACAGATGCATTAGCAGCAGTGATATTCCGAGCACTACCAGATTCAGCACGATAAACTTGACCAGCTGCACGCGGTCGAAGCCTTCTTTATTCCCCCGGTTGCGATCACGAAAGGTTACTTTTTTATTCAAAATAAAGCTATTCGCCGTGCCTGCACTATAGGAGATCACCTGCGCCAATGCGTATACCATCCCTAGTGAATTCAACAATGTAAAAATCACAAAATCAATAAGCGTATTGAGCAAACCTACGGCATTAAATTTGAGGAACTGTATGAATGCAGCGCGCAAGTTCTTATCTGACATCATTGTGGTCCTTCCGGCGGTCCAGTTGTTCTTCGTTCTGGTAGCCTTTAGTCTCACTAACAATATATAGCGGTCTATCTTTAGACTCGTCATAAATCCGTCCGATATACTCCCCAATCACACCCAACAGCATCAGAACGATACCGTTAAAGAGCAGATTAACGCCTACAATGGAAGCCCAGCCCGGAACCGTCCAGGAGGTAAAAAATATCTTTTGAAACAAGACGAAAAATAAATAGAGAAAGCTAGAGAATGAAAGGAAGAATCCAATATACGTAGCAATCTTAAGCGGCTTATGTGAAAAAGAGGTGATGCCATCTAACGCAAAACGAATCATTTTCTTCAGCGGATATTTGGTTTCTCCGGCAAAACGTTCTTCCCGTTCATATTCCACCATAGTCTGCTTGAAGCCAACCCAGCTCACCAAACCTCTGACATAGCGGTTCTTTTCTTTAAGTCCCCGCAGGACATCACATACCTTACGGTCAATAAGACGGAAATCGCCTGTATCCGTAGGAATATCCACACTTGTCATACTGCTGAGCAGGCGGTAAAAAAGCTTCGCGGTGACCTTTTTGAACATCGTTTCTCCGTGGCGCTTCAGGCGTTTCGCATATACAACGTCGTAGCCCTCTTTCCACTTCTCGATCATTTGCAAAATGACCTCCGGAGGATCCTGAAGATCAGCGTCAATAACAACAACCGCTTGACCTTCGGCATAGTCCATGCCAGCTGTAATCGCTACCTGATGTCCGAAATTACGCGAGAAGTCAATCAGCTTGACATGCTCGTCTCGTTCACAGATCTCCCGAATCATCTGGGCGGAACGATCACGACTGCCGTCATTGACGAAGACCAGCTCATAAGTATCGCCGCACTCGTCCATTACTTTTTTCAAACGTTCATAAGTATGGCTAATTACTTGCTCCTCATTGAACATGGGTACAATCACACTATATCTGGCTTTCACCTTTATTCCTCCTACAAGCTTTTTGGAGCGTTACATCCATCTACACTTCATAATAACGCTGCATGCATAAACTTATTTTATAGATTTTTATTAAATCCTAGAAAACCCAAGTAGGGAACCAACGCAGCATATCTTTCACGTAATCTCCACTGACCTGCATCCCTGACAGTACCGGGTAGAAAGCGATAAAGAGCAGCAAAGCAACAGCTACATAGACATACTGTACGTAACGGGCCTCAGGGAATTTAGTATCCAGCAACTTCATTATATATACAATACCAAGAATCATAAATGGCACCATAGCAAAATAATGGTAAATAAATGTTTCTCTTGGGACAAGCATCCACGGAACATATTGCGAGAAGAAGGCAATCCAGATCATGTAGAGATTCTTATCTTTACGTTTCAGCGTAATCCACAGTGTTGCCAACATTGCAAAAATACCCGTCCACCAGATAAGAGGATTCCCCATAGTCACTATACTGCTGACCTGACCTTCCGGCAAACCTTCACCACCGCTAAAGAACCAGACCGGTCTCTTCATAAACGGCCATTGCCACCATGAGGAAGCAAAAGGATGTGTAGCTACAAGCTGGCTGTGGTAGTTGTACATATTCTTTTGGGAATCAATCAAACCTTTTATAGTGAAGCCCTCTGCTGATGCAGATAACCCCGGCACAAAAGATAAGCTATAAATAATTACTGGAATAATTACAAAGAACCCGATACAACTAGCCAACGTAATAATAGTCTTTTTCCAAAAAGAATCTACTGCTTCACGACAGGTGCCCAGCAATTCCTTGTCTTTAATCTTCCCCTCTGCCAGCAGGCGTCCGGAGGCTTGGTATTCTCTGTAGCGTTCAAAAAGGGAGATAGCCAGCATAATGGCCAGCCCTGCTCCTCCATAGAGCACAATCCATTTCGAAGCTACGCCGATTCCGAAGAATAAGCCAGACCAGAATAACGGAATTAATGTTTTTCTTAAAGGCTGCTTGTAGAAATTCATTGTGTAATACCGCTGCATAAAATAGAACATCAACATAATGAAGAATACTCCGTATACGTCAATCGTGGAGATTCTTGTCTGTGTGAAATGCATGAAATCCAGCGCAAACAATCCTGCCGCGAGGGCGGAGTATTTGCTTTTCTTAAACAAACGAAGCGCCATTACATATATGAGAGGTAACATGGCAACTCCGAACAATGTTCCGATAATACGCCAGCCGAATGGATTGACTCCGAACAGCTCCATACCTATGGCAATCAAAAGCTTGCCAAGCGGTGGATGCGTATTCTCGTAAGGCACTATCCCGTGTGTATATTCATAAGCTGTTCGCGCATGATAGATCTCGTCAAAATAAGTACTATTCATAAAGTTAGAATATTCCGGAATGAGCGCCTGCTCGTCAAAAAGATTGGCCGCTGCTCCTCTTTTAGGTACTGCGTTAGCATCCGGTGTCACACCAGCAATAGGAAGGGGGATTCTTTCTCCCCCCTGCTCATAAAAGGCCATTTCGTTCAAAGTGAACCCTGGAGAGGTAACTGTTAACTTCACATATCTCGCTGTAACGTTCAGGGGTTGGCTTTTCCAGATGAAGACATTCCCAACATCCTCACTGACATCCATCGGACTGCTCCAGACCTCAGGATTGTCGCTGAATTCCAGCTTGAACTTCCCCGTGCCCACGCCACCAAAGATATTGACCCGTTCCAATGGTTTACTCTGCCCCAAATCTACATAGAAGCTTTCACCACTGGCAGCAGGCTCCCATAAGGTCTCTGGAGATTTAGTAGAGCCAAGATTATATAAAGCAAGCGCTGCGTAAACGGCCGTAATAGCTATTATGCATATCCAATCTATACGCTTAAACTTCATCGTTAAATCGCCCTCCCTTCTGATGCGGTTTAATTTGCCCGACAACTCTCAAATCTTCTTCATACTGTTCTTCCGGTGTAATTGGCGCTGGAAGAGGTTTTATTCCCTTGCGGACATACACATCGTATCCGATATTCAGCATATAAAGCAGCAATGCTAGATTAGCTATAGCAGTCACTAATACGATTCCGTCTGCACCCGGGCTAACATCTGCATTCAGGTGGGATAAGGTGTACGCCACATTGATGTATTGCGTTAAGCTGAATCCGAGAAATAGCGATAAAAAGCGGCGGTCCCGACTTTCTATATAAGTAAACAAACAAAGAATAAGAGCAGGGAACATATAACGTTCATGCATTTTGGTGCCAAGCACAAAGACCACTACTATAAGCACCATGCCGATAAAATAGGATTTGGTCAGGTCCAAGCGATCCTTTTTAAAGGAATAAAATGCCGCAACAGCTACAGCCACTAAAATAAATATGAAGCCCCATACACGGTATGGAATGCCAAGCCAGGTTAGATCAAGGGATGACCACATCGGATCAGTCAGTGCATACAGATTAAATGCATTCACTGAAGAATACGGATAGGAAGATAACGTACTCTTGTAAAGATCAATAATCCCTACCAGACCTCCGTTATTCCAGAAAAACGGTGCCGCAAGCAATCCGAAGATCCCTAATCCATACAAAGCTCCGAATCCAAGCTGCTTCCAAGCGCGGTGATGATAAAAAGCAAGCAACAATACCGGCGTGAATATCAACGCTTGCGGTTTAATTAGCGTCGCTAAGGCAAACAAAATTGCGGAGCGAACAAACTTTTTGTTCGCAGCGCCATGGATACTGAGCAGCAGGAAGATCAAAAAGAATGAATCTGCTTGTCCCCAAGCCGCTGAATTAATAAGTACCGCTGGGTTAAACAGAAACAACAGCATTAAGCCGAAAGCTATTCCTGTGCCGAGTTTTTTGCGTGACATTTTATAAATGAAGTAGCCGAGCACCAAATCAGAAAGGATCGCAGGGAGCTTGAAGAGCAAATTCTCTCCACCTGAGCCCTGAGTGAATCCTAAAACGCTACGAATGGCGCTAAGCACGTACAATATGTACAAATAGCCAGGAGGATAATCGGCAAAATAACCTTCTTCATAAAATTTGCCTGGACCTAAATCCACCATACGCTGTCCCCAAGAAATAAAGGTATTCATATCATTCTGATATCCTTGCGCGGTAAGACCAATCCATACTCTCAGGATAAAAGCAATTCCGATGGCAATGCTCAGCCATTTGGAATAAATATTCTCAGGCTGCTTCATAAGCTTCTCACTACGGAATGCCTTAGTATAAAGCACTGCAAAAAACACGCTAAACAGCGCTGAGATCAGCAACATCTTAGTTGGAGATACTTTATGTGGAGTGTCTGCCTTTTTGTCGCCGGCATCTGGACTAACCGCTGAACTATCCAGCGAAATGACGTTAGCCCCTTCAGGAGCCGCGTCTAATTTTTCTACAGCAAAATCATCAAAATAAGCCTTACCTTGAATCAAGCTAGAGTAGCCGCCCAGACTTGCACCTATGCCAAATGACTTCTGCTCCGGTCCTGTCTGGCCGATATATTCAAGATACTGCCATTCACCTGCCGTATCAGTTACGCTGGGATACCCCCCGCCTACTCCAACGGCAAGAATGTTGGCGCCCATTCCCTCCCCTGCTGTACTTACTACTTTGATCCATCCAGAGATTTTATAATAACTATTCGGCGTAGCCTCAATCGTCTGCACCCATTTCGAATGATTGGGCTCGATATTCTCAATGACTGCCGCCTTGCTGCCGGAATGAACTTCCTCCGATTGGATTGAAAGTAGGCCTGAATTATCTCCTGAAATCCACATATCCTTAGTCCAGTTAGAAGGCGCATCATCTCCCCCCTCCTCAAAGCCAGGGTTCTGCAATAGATTCCCCTCTGCATAAATGCTTGTTACAGGAAGCACAAACAATAACAGCATCAATACAGTCATTACGGCCGCACGTGTACTCTTGATCATCGTCCCAACCTCACCTCGTCCTATATTCATCTTAGTCCAGCCAAAAGCATATCCCTTCTGAAAAACAACTCCCGAATTAGTGTATTTCACCGTTGCTAAGAAATCATTTGGATTGATTTTCTCATAAAAGAGCATATAAATATAGGGTATGTTAACCTTATCTGGATCGCAGACCCTTCCATCCACAATATTCCATTCCATAGGATCGCTCTAAGCTTCAAGGCTCTTATATAGACTCTTATATAGAATAGAAGAATCGCAGTGGCTAAAGCAAATACCGGAGCAAAAAAACAGGCCATTCTATCAGCATAAAGCGAGAGAACTAACAAAATGGTAAGACCATAGGACCACCTAGGGGTTTGAAGTATTTTCAGTACAAAATCAACAGAGATCAGGATCAAGGAGGGAACAAATTGGACTCTAACGCCAAGGCTGCCTCGTCCTGAACATCACCTCTTCAACAATATAATCTAAATCATAGATGATGAAAAGCTAGAAACATAGACTAGCCTGAATGGTTAAGTGCCAACAAAAATATAAAAAAAGGGCCCCCTCAGTTATGAAGGAGCCGTTGAATGCACATCTGTATGCTATATATGAGTTAGCCCGCACTACCAAGAAATACATAACGAAGAATAATCAGAATAGCAAGTACCCACATCATCCAGTGAATATCGTATTTTTTCTTGCCAGCAAGGTTAGCTACACAAGCAAGGATTACATAAGTTACGATACCAAAGGAAATACCATTAGCAATATTATAAGTGAAAGGCATGATTACTAGAGTAAGGAACGCTGGAATCGCAACAACCATATCTTGAAAATCAATTTCGCGAATCGATTGTGCCATGAGCACACCTACGACAATCAATGCTGCGGCTGTAGCAGATCCAGGGATCAGAGCCACTATTGGTGCAAGGAATAACGCAAGCAAGAAGCACACACCCGTTGTTACAGCTGTAAGACCTGTACGTCCACCTTCAGCAACACCTGCCGCGCTTTCTACAAAAGCAGTAGTAGTGGAAGTACCCAATGCCGCACCACCAGCTACAGCGATGGCATCGACAAACATTGCATTACCTACACGTTTGTTACCTTCTTCAGGGTTGTCCATAATACCAGCGCGTTGAGCAGTACCTACAAGTGTACCAAATGTATCGAACAATTCTACAAAAGTGAATGTTGCGATTGCTGAAACAATACCGGTGTGCAGGATACCATCCCAGTCAAATTCGAAAAAGTTCAATTGCGTCAGGTCAGGCACCCAAGGGGTTGTCGGACTGGACAAAGAGCCAAAATCAACTACACCCATCAGTATACCCGCGAGGGTTGTACCCAAGATACCGAATAAAATCGCACCTTTAACTTGCAGTACCATCAGGATGGAAATAAGAAGCAATCCGATAATTACCAATTGTACATCAGTGTTCTCTAGGCTACCCATATGAATAATTGTTTCAAAGGATAGGACATCTGTGAATGTATTGGCGGAAATATCTTTACCAGCTTCGACACCAATCGTCATCAAACCACTGTTCTTAAGCCCAAGGATTGTAATGAACATCCCGATACCTACGGTAATGGCATGCTTCAAGCTGTCAGGAATGGCTGTCAGTAAGATCTGCCGCACTCGGGTAACCGTGAGCAGGATGAAGATCAAACCGGAAATAAATACTGCGGTCAGACCCATTTGCCAAGTGAATGGATGTTCTGAGGTTGCAGAAGACAAAATTACGGAAGCAAAGTATGCATTAAGTCCCATACCTGGTGCCAATGCTACTGGAAAGTTTATAAACACGCCCATTGCAATGGTGAAAATACCTGCTGCCAGCGCAGTCGCTAGAAATACAGAGTACCAGCCCATATCGATGCGGCCAAATGCTGTTAATGTGCTCGGATTAACCGACAGGATGTAAGCCATGGCCATGAACGTAGTCAAGCCGGCCATTATCTCTGTACGTACTGTAGTGCCGTTCTCTTTCAACTTGAAAAACCGATTCAAATTGTTCTCCCCCTAAGGTATGTTGTGGCTGACAGCAACAAAAAGCCGGTATCTGATCGACACCGGCTCGAAAAAAAGAGTAGCACCCATGACTATAGCCCTAGATTCAGGACAATACGGGTTGCTCAGCTCTTCTTAATCGTAGCCAGGTCATTACGGTGACCTCGTAGAAACTTCCAGGCCTATTCCCGGAAATATACGAAAGAATTATGTTGTTGTGCTTTATCATTTTAGGTGGACATCACATAAGTTGTCAATGAAAAAAGCGAACATTTTCGACTTTATTTTTTCTATTGTTCGTAATTCATACATTTTTATCTTTAACTTCAACCCCAAAATTCTTTAAATCATGCAGCTTATTAACTATCAAAAGCCTTTTCAAATGGGTATTTTTCCCTATAAAACAATTTCGATGTTCCCTGGCTTATTGGCCTTTGGAATACTGATAGCTATGCCAAGAATTAGCAAAATGCCCTATAGCTAAACAAATCACTGCAATACCCAACCAGAAAGATCTGCCCCATATAGCCGCAAATCCAAATGCACAAACAGGGAGAACTGCCATGGGAATCGGAAGAAACAATAATGGAGCCCATAATAATCTGAATTGCTGTCCCTTAACCATATAACGAATCCATAAACCGTAATAAATCGTGATAAACACAAAGATAAGTGCAGCCCAGATCCCGAATTCTACATTTTCAAAGTTATCCTTTGAAATCGCAAGAATGGCTATACACCCCAACTGCCCTACTCTCTCCAAAAGAGTGTAGACGATGCCGGCATCTTTTAAACCGCTGGGAACATGATCGGGCGGAAACTTAATCATCAGTAAACTTGGGGCAAGAATAACCATAGCTATCAGTGTTCCAATAAGTGAGAATCCCATTCTAATGGCTCCTATAAGTATATTTTTCCCAGTTTATCACATTCTCTAAAGTTGCTATATAGGGTCCGTCACAAGCTTCACGGTTAATAAAAAACCTGCAGTCCCTTAATAAATAAGGAGCTGCAGGTTTCTTATTGCTATATGCTATTCCCACTCAATCGTTGCAGGTGGTTTCGAAGTAATGTCATACACTACGCGGTTTACATTCTCAACTTCGTTGACAATACGTACAGAGATTTTTTCAAGAACATCCCATGGGATACGTGCCCAGTCAGCGGTCATGCCATCGATGGAAGTTACTGCACGAACACCTACTGTGTAGGAATACGTACGAGCATCACCCATAACTCCGACACTCTTCATGTTAGGCAGGGCAGTGAAGTATTGCCAAATTTCACGGTCTAATCCCGCTTTAGCAATTTCTTCTTGCAGAATGTAGTCAGAATCACGAACGATGGTAAGCTTGTCCTCTGTTACTTCACCCAAGACACGAATAGCAAGACCTGGACCTGGGAAAGGCTGACGCCATACGATCGCACGTGGCATGCCAAGCTCTTCACCGAGTTTACGAACTTCGTCCTTAAACAAGGTGTTTAGCGGCTCGATCAAGCTGAATTTCATATCTTCTGGCAGGCCGCCCACATTGTGGTGGGATTTAATGGTTTGCGCTGTAGCTGTTCCACTCTCAACGATATCCGTATAAAGCGTACCTTGTGCAAGGAATGAAAAATCTCCGAGCTTAGCTGACTCTTCGTCGAAGCAGTAGATAAACTCGTTACCAATGATTTTACGTTTTTGCTCAGGGTCTTCAACACCTGCAAGTTTGCTCATGAAGCGATCGCGTGCATCGATTTTCACTACATGAATATCGAATTTGCCTACGAAAGTCTCCATAACGCTTTCTGCTTCACCTTTACGCAGAAGGCCGTGGTCAATAAACATACAGGTCAATTGATCTCCGATTGCACGGTGGATAAGCATAGCCACAACGGAAGAATCCACTCCGCCACTAAGAGCGCAGAGTACTTTTTTATCTCCGACTTGATTGCGAATATCTTGAACGGCTTCATCGATAAACGATTCCATTGTCCATTTGCCGTCGCAACCACAAACTTGGTATAAGAAGTTCGAGATCATCTCGTTACCTTGAACGGAGTGACGTACTTCTGGGTGGAATTGCACAGCGAACAGTTTGCGCTCAGCGTTGCTCATTGCTGCAATTGGAGCACTTTCTGTACCTGCATCCAGCTTGAAGCCTGTTGGAAGCTCAACTACATGGTCACCGTGGCTCATCCATACAGTCTGGCGGTTCTCCAATCCTGCAACTAAAGCAGTTCCTTCTGCAAAGTCAACATCAGCTTTACCATATTCCCGTTTAGCCGAACGTTCTACTTTACCATCAAGCTGATGAGCCATCAGCTGCATACCATAACAAATACCGAAGATCGGCACTCCTAGATCATAAATAGCCGGATCTACGTGTGGTGCATCTTCAGCGTATACACTGCTAGGTCCGCCGGAGAAGACAATTCCTTTAGGCGAAAGTGCTTTAATCTTGTCAACTGGCGTATTGTACGGCAAAAGTTCGCTGTATACTCCCAGGTCCCGAATTCTGCGCGCGATAAGTTGGTTGTATTGTCCCCCAAAATCGAGAACGACGATAATTTCATTTGGCTTGTTCATTACGTGCCTCCCTTGATTATTGGATTCATTATACTCATGGTTAATTCTCATCGTCAAGGAAAGGAGGACACGCCTCTCATAATCAGAGAGTGATAAAACTTCATGCAGAACCTTCCTTGCTATGGCATAAATTAGATAGCGGATCTAAGCGTTATTAGCCGTTTATGTTAAACGGAAGGTAATGAGCAGACATTCGCGAATAAACGCGGCCGCATCAGAAGCCGCAGGTTCGCCGCCAAGGGCGGGAGCGGAGTCTACGGGATTGTCGCGGGCAGAGATCACGGCTGTGGAGGCCGAAGCTGGCGCGTACGCCAGGGTCTCCCACTGGCGGACAAACTGCCGGACGGCTACATCTAGTCCGGCATCGTAAATCCGCAGGGAGTCCACATACTCCCTGCCAGTAACGCCGGGCGGCGGCGGTCCAAACCGCTCCGCCAGCCCGTGCCAAGCCAGAGAGGCCGCGCGCAGCTGCCTCTCCCGGCTCAAGCTGCTGCCGCGACGCGCGGCCAGCAGCAGAGCCAGGCTGCGCCGCCAGCGCCAAGCGGCGGCGGGAAGCAGCGCCGCGGCAGTCAGCGGCGCTGAAAAGGGCCCGCCCGCCAGCGGCAGGGCGGGCAGTTCCGCGCTGCGCGTTGCTTGCGGTGCGACTGCTGCGGCCGCAGGCCGTGCCGGCGCAGGGAAGCCAGCCGCAAGCGCAGGACCCGGCGTCGGATCGAAAGGAACCCAACCTGCGCCGGCAAAATAAACCTCTACCCAAGCATGCGCATCCCCTTGGGTGACTAAATACTTCGCCGGCATGGCTTCCTCCTGCTGGGTCCCAGGTCCGTAGCCTTGAACATACCGCGCTGGAATACCTGTGCTTCGCAGCAATACGGTCATCGCTGTGGCAAAATGCACACAGTAACCTTGTTTGGTCTCAAACAGGAAATGATCCACAAAATCAGCCCCAGCTGGCGGAACCATGGTATCCAGCGTGTAAGAATACCCGTTTTGCAAATAATCCCGAATGGCGGTTGCGGAGTCATATCGGTTGCCCGAGGAAGCTGTGAGCTTCTCTGCCAGAGCTTTCACTCGCTCAGGTAATAAATCAGGCAGCTGCAAATATTTGTTCTTTATCTCTTGAGGATCAGCATCACCCAACCCGCGCAGCAGTACTGGATTACTCTCGGGAAGTATAGAATCAACTATATACTCAGTGATCCGAGTTGACCCCACCGAATCTGGCAGACGAAAGGTATCCCTGTCCTTATTCGCCAGAACATAACCAAGCTGGCTGCCATTGGATAGTTGAACTGTCTCAACATCTGTTATGGTGCCCGCATTGAATACAGGAATTCCACCGGAAGAGGGAATAGCAAATTGTATCCGCTGTTGCAAAGTCCGCCCCCCATTAGTAGTGGTTACCGTCGCCGGAATCTGAGGCAGGCTGGACAAGTTAAGCGGAGTAAACTCCTCACCACCTCTGATCCAACGGCGACCGTCATAGTAGGCAATGCTCTCCCCGCGCCAATAGGTACGCTGACTGGTCAACGCTGTGAAGACTGGCTCGGTATTGCGTGATAATGGAGCACCCAGTTCTCCATCATTTGTACTATACCCTGTTGTTCCTGCAGGTATAGCCTCATTATCTTCCGGCATATGGCCCGAAGCCCATTCCTGCAGCTTTTCAAAGGTTGACTGGAGTGTAGTTTGGTTAGGCGGTCGTACTTCATATACCTGCCCACCAAACCATGCTGTCATCATGACGAATATAGCAGCCGCTAATGCCAAAACTCCCCATCGGGCATACGGCAGGTGAATGCTGCCCACCCGTTCCCGCAGACGGAGCAAACCACTCATTGCTTGCATCCATACAATAAGCCCCACTGATATTACAACATCCGTTGTCGTATTAACGCCAAAGCCAATATCCAGAACTAATAGATAAATGAGGGTCACCGCTGTAAACAGCAGCGTACTACCTCTGAAAAGTGCAAGCTGCTGCACCGAAGATACCAGCAGCCCCCAGCCAACAATCAAAATCAAAAGTCTGCTGATCTCGCTTAGCTGAGAAACATGCCCGGAAAAGAGCAAAATCAGATCATTTGGAATTTCTACTGCATAAATGCCCAGCCATCCTGTCCCTACGCTCTCGCTGCATAGATATAGCCAAGCTGTTCCGATCATCAAACATTGGATACTTAGCAATAGCCACCCGGGAATCTGAAGGATTCCCCACATCAACAGCACGGCAGCAGAAATCATCAGAATCTGCAGCAATCTAGCAGTATCTTCCAATGAAGTCGTTCTATATAAAGGGAGCAGCCATTCTAAAAACAGCCCCAAAATAGCCAAAGAGAACAGCATGCGATAATACAGAGGTATCTTTCTCTGTTTACCGGCATGACTGTTCTCCAGTTTTTCCAAATGGAGCTGCTTTGGTTCCTTCCCACTGTGCTCATTCATAGAGAAGCTTGTGTCACCCGGTATCCGCTTACCGTAGCGTTGGTTTTCCGGATGATTCATGGTACTCTACCTCCCTGAGCCTGTAAGCTGGCAATGCATCATCCAGACAAAACATCCGTGCTCCCAGACGACCCAGACTATCCCCGACCGTTCCCCGCACAGGCTGGCGGATCTCCTGCAGCATTACCTCAGCAGGCAGCGGAGCTGGCTGATCCCAAGCATAATAGAGCTCAACTTTTACACCTTGCACTAAGAATTTAGCGATAACCTTAGCGGATTGTTCCTCTAATCTTCCGGTCACTATAGCAACGGTCATTCCCGGAATCCAGCCTCTAGAAGCATCCTCCAACAGCTCGGACAGGGTTCTTGTTCCATTCGGAGAAATATCAGTTAGAATATCCAGCACTCTCCCTGGGATTTTACCCAGTCCTTCATGCCTAGCCATTCCTTCCGGCCAGCCTCCGCTAAATAACTGGACATAAGCACCTGACTGCTCAGCAAAGAGCATCAGCCCCATCGCCGTTGACACCGCCTTCTCAAATACCGGAGGCTGCTCCTCCCGACTGCCACGAGGTGTAAGTGCATTGGCTGGAATCTCATAGCTTTTGGGATCATTAGCCAACACGATACAGCTCATTCTTGCCTTTTCACGCTCTGGAACTTTGCTCTGCAGATTTCCTAGCCGGGCGCTGTTCTTCCAATGAATTCGGCTAAGCGGATCACCGGGCTCATATTCCCGCGATTCCATGGTCTCATCATTGCTGCTTCTTCCCCTTCTGGAATAGAGCGAATTACCGCTAATAAAGCCGCTATCCGGGACTGCTCCGCCATAATATAGGGGGGCTGGCAGCACTTTAACCCTATGCTCTTCAGCAGGCTCAGATCGGCCTGTGAACCAGCCGGGCAAATCTCCCCAAGTTACTCTACAGCCCTGCAAATGATGATGTCCCCGCGGCATATTCTCAAGAAGGTAGGTGTATTCAAAAGAGCGTCTGAATCCCGGAAACAGTAGCTTGTGATGTCCTCTGTCCCCCCAAAAATCAGCGATAGTCAGCCATGGCAGTGGAAGCCGGGCAGAGAAATTCACCCGCACCTTCACAAGCAGTGTACTTCCAGCTATCGGTCTTACTGGAGTGATTGTCCGTTCAATCTTTATCGCCCGTGGACCTGAAAGTTGAACAATCAGTCCGCCAACCATGATAACGCCTACAGCGATCAGCAGAAATAAGAGTGATGCGCCTCCGCGCCATGCATATAAAACACCTATAATTCCAGCCACAGTCAGCATCCGCAGCCATTCAGCCAACGCACTACGGCTACGCGGATAGCTTCTAACTCTTTCAGTCTTGTTATTTAATTTGTGTTCTACTTTTTTTGAAGAGGACAATGGAACGAACACCCTTCCTTTGGGTCTAGACTTGTTCCCAGCTGAGGAACTTATTACTATCTATTCTTCCCATGAAAAAGGGTGCCCAGACATTGTTTTTTTCTTTTAAAAAAACTGCCTGAGCGCTAAATCTCAGAAGGCTATTATCCGGCGCTCACCTTCCGTCACGCTTATATTTAAAGGAGGATGATCGGCTGTCTCCAGCAGCTCACGCAGCGATACCCAGATAGAACCGCCAATCATCTCCACACTGGCACCGTTTATCTTTTGAACATGATCAGGAAGATTTAACAGGAGTTCCTTGTTCGCCACATCCGCGATGATATCTTTGCCGTTCCAGGCAATCTTCCCACTGCGACTGCCCGCATCCCAACTAATCTGCCCTCCCAACCGTTCGATCACAGCGCGAAGTGGCACCATATATTTCCCTTTTTGCAGAGCATATTCACCTGGCGCCAGCTTCGTCTCCAGCTTTCCAACCTCCAGCACCAAAGGTTTGCCGGGCGCAAACAGCTCTGCATTCGGTATGATATTCGAGGTGATCCAAGCTTCCGAAGGTTTCACTCTGCCCAAGCTATTTGCTTTTGAGGAGACTCTGAATTGTACAGGCTCCACCGTCTCATCTAAAAGGCCAAAGCTGTACCCAGCAGCCTTATAACGCGCAATAATATCAGGCAGTGCTTTAACACTCTCCTGATGGCCGCCGCCATCATGCAGCAGAAGAATAACCCGAGAGGACTTCAGATCTGCAGTTGACTCTTTTAAGATTTCTGACGCCGGTACCCCTTTGCGTTTAGAATCCCCGCTGTCCACCGTCCAATCCGTAACGATATAACCGGCTTGCTTCAACAAATTGAAGTAGGTATTATCAAAGTGATCAAAGGTTCCGCCCGGGGCGCGGATAAGTTGTGGGCGAACCCCTGTAATGCCCCGAACAATTTCTTCGGTCTTTTTAATCTGGCTCCAAAATTCAGTGAATCCACTATATAAATCATGGTAATTATGATTATAGGTATGATTGCCAATAGCATGTCCTTGTTCCCATATGGCATTAATTAGCTCTGGATGGCTTTTCGCTTGATTACCAAGGACAAAAAAGGTCGCCTTCACACCTTGCTGCTGTAAAATTTTTAGAACGTTGAAGGTATTGTCACTCGGTCCGTCGTCAAATGTAATATAGACCGTTTTTGAAGCTTTCTTTGCGGCCGTAATTGCTGAATATGTTGTCGACACCTTGGATACTTGTGCCGTACTGGAATTCAATTTAACTTCTGGAGAAGCAGTCACAATGGACTCTGCTTTAGGAGGCAATTCTTGCATCGCCACTAACGGGAGATTATTCTTAACAGAGACAGACTCCGCGCTTGCGGAATGTAATGAACGATTCATCCAAGAATCTACACTCTCCCCTGCATTCCATCCCAGCATTACGATGACGATTACAACCATAACAAGCAATCCGCTTATCAAGTTTCGGCGGCCGTGAGTGTTTTTGTTACCTTTCATCTTCTCTACCTCCAGCATTCTATTGGCTCAAAAGCCATTTGGTAGATTGTATGAAGACAAGCTTCAAAATAGAATAAGGCAACTGCCCCTTGGAGAGTGAGAATCTTATGGAAATGCTGAACTTTATACAAGAATTATTCAGCAAATATGGATATAGCGTATTGTTTTTTGGATTGCTGCTCGAATTCGTTGCCTTGCCGTTTCCCGGAGAAACTACCATGGCTTTTGCAGGTTTTCTTTCCTATACGGGAAGACTTGATTTCATAACGTTGATTCTAGTGGCGTTTGCTGGGACCACAGCCGGGATGACCCTCACCTATTTTGTCGGCTTAAAAGCCGGAATGCCCTTCATCCAGCGATACGGAAAGTGGTTGCTGTTCTCCCCTGCCAAGCTGGATAAAACGCAAAAATGGTTCGAGAAATACGGCAGTATCCTTATTTCCATCGGATATTTTATTCCAGGCGTTCGTCACTTTACCGGCTATTTTGCTGGTATAGTTGCGCTGCCCTTCCGTAAATTCGCCCTCTACGCTTATAGTGGAGCATTATTCTGGGTAGTGCTGTTTCTTGGCATAGGACGGGTATTTGGTCCGCAGTGGATGGGTATTTTCCATTTATTCGAGTTATATGCACTATGGATTATCTCTGGCGGTGTAGCTATAGCTGCCCTTGTAATCCTGTATCGCTACCGCAAAAAGATAAGCATCCGCCTGTTCCCGCGCAAAGCTGCCATTAAGCTACAGACTCAGGTTAAAAAAACTTCCAAGGGACGGTGAAGCCACCGCCCTTTTTAAGTACGTTTTTTCTTGCTGCGTACCCCCGCGTATCCTGCGAGTAAAAGCGCAACTATGGCAAATCCCGCTCCCCCAGCAAACCCTACCATTCTTGGTTCTACCCCTTCTAATAGCCACCCGGCGAACAGCATAGATAATCCCAGCAGCGTATTTCCTACTGCAGACAGGAGTCCAAACACAAAGGGCTGCATAGCAGATGGGGTTTCCTGCATAACGAGCGTATCCAGACAGGCATTCCCCGTCCCCCCGGCAAATGACAGCAGGATGTATAACATAAATGCTACCGCAAAATGATTGCTGACACTGATGCCCATCAATAATACTCCTTCTAGTAAAAGCCCTCCGATGGCTACAATCAGCAGCCCCTTTTTTAAATAACGTGAGGTAAAAAAACTAAGGCTAAGACCGATGCCAAGCGCCGCATAAAATGCCCCCACTCCAATATCCCCCGCGTGAAATACCTGTATCGCATAGACACTGATCAGTACATTATCCAGACCATTTAGCAACGGCACCAACAGCTCATAACCGAAAATGACCTGCAACGTTAAGCTTCCGCCAATTACCATTCCCAGAGCACGCAGCCGACCGTATTGTGCTTCTTTATCGGATTTTTCTAAGTCCCCCTCAGGAGAATATGTAGCCTTCTTAGCCACCGTCACCATTTCCGTATGTTGTGGAAAATCGATACCGTAAATTAACATCGCTGCGATTAAAAAAGACACTGCATTCATAATGAACGCTGCCTCCGGACCAAACCACATCGACACCACCCCTCCACTGAACGCTCCAAGGATCAGCACGCAGCCGCTCATTAACTGCTCTAGTCCGTTGACGGTCAGCAGAGAATCTTTGGTGACGAGCAAGGGGATAGTGGACCTACGAACAGGGCTGTAAATGGCTTCACCCGCTGCCAGCAAAAAACTTGCCATATATAACAACCACAACTTCTCCTCCCCATCCACCCATAAAAAGGCTAAGGCTACTGGGACCCTCAGCATATCTGTAGCTATCATGATATATTTGCGTGGAATTTTGCTGCTAAGTATGCCTCCAAGCGGGGCCAGAAATAAATAAGGAAACAGTCTCACACCTAACGAAATCCCTACCGCCATGCCTGATCCCGTCAACTGCAGAACCAGCGCCAGTACTGCAACGCTAGTAAAACGATCACCAATTCCATTGATCAAGCCGGCTGTGAACAATCGTGAATATCCCTTATGACTCCTAAACATCGCAACAGCTGAGTGATTATTCATAAAATAAACCTCATTTCATCTATTTATACACATATCTAATTAGATATTAATCGAATCATTAATTTATGACAATGCTTTATTTTCAAGGATTTGCTAAGATGAAATACAGCATTACTTCACGGAAATCTCCGGGAAAGAAGGAATTGTCTTTTGAAAATAGATCGATTGCTCTCTATCGTTATCCTGCTAATGAACCGCCGCCTAATTCAGGCGAAGGAGCTAGCCGATATGTTCGAGGTATCTGTGCGCACGATTTATCGTGATATTGAAAGCATTAATGGGGCCGGAATTCCTATCGTCACCTATCAGGGAGCGAACGGTGGGATCGGGCTTATGGAAGGATACCGGCTGGACCGCAATGTTTTGACGGATCGTGAGCTGGCGGATATTTTCACGGCTCTGCAGAGCGTCTCGTCTTATGGAGGAAATGAACATACTCTGCTCATGGAAAAAATCAGCAGCGTAATCCCGCCCTCCCAATCCGCCGCCTTCCGCAGCAAAACGACTCAGCTCATCATCGACTTCTCCCCATGGGGTCTTCAACGTATTCTGGAAGAAAAGCTTGCCACTCTAAAAGAAGCACTTGAGGAAAGCGTGACCGTAAACTTTGATTATGTGGATGCTGCGGGTCAGACAAGCCAGCGTTCGGTAGAGCCCTATACTTTAGTGCTAAAGGGGCAAGCATGGTACTTATATGGATTTTGTCTCAATCGTCAGGATT
Organism: Paenibacillus sp. FSL H7-0943; assembly: GCF_037963265.1. Classification (NCBI taxonomy): domain Bacteria; kingdom Bacillati; phylum Bacillota; class Bacilli; order Caryophanales; family Paenibacillaceae; genus Paenibacillus; species Paenibacillus sp. FSL H7-0943. The sequence continues at coordinate 722,098 of NZ_CP150148.1, read as the reverse complement.
TCCGTCTATTTAAGCTGTTGCGCATGAAAGAGCTCGTTAAGAATACCCAAGTTTTTATTGCAAAAGATGTGGATGCAAGCGAGCTGCCTTGGAGCAACGAGTATCAGAGATCAACCGTAACAACAGCAACACCCATCGTTTTGCAGTTTAAGGCTGAAAGCAAACATCTAGCGGAAGAGCGGTTTGATTCTACCGAGCTACTGCCCGACGGTAATGGAGGTTACAAGGTAACCATCAACTATCCTGAGGATGGATGGCTGTATGGTTTCCTGCTAAGCTTCGGGATGCATGTAGAAATCTTAGAGCCACCGCATATTCGGCAAAAGCTGGGGCAGCTTGCAGCAGGCATAGCAGCAAAATATACAACCTAACAATAAACCTGACGGAATGCCGTCAGGTTTATTGTTCTATACTGAACTTAAAGCGGGCGCTCGAGAGCTTGCATACCTTTAAAGGAGTGTTAAATATGGGACATGAACATGTAGAGCAAGGAGATCTTAAAATTTGTCAAAGCTGTGGGATGCCAATGCCTACGGCGGAATTGCTTGGAACGGACCAGAATGGCAACAAGATCGAAGATTACTGCGTGTACTGCTATGAGAATGGCGCATTCAAACAGCCTAATATCACGTTGCAAGAAATGGCTGACATTTGTACAGGCTATATGGTCGAAGAAGGAATGGATGAGAATGTTGCCCGTAAACTTCTCGCGGAGCAGCTGCCACATTTGAAACGCTGGAGTGATCCTGCAGCTGTGTCTCCAGCTAACTAATAGCATCACAACAAAAAGAAGCGCCCTAGGAACCATAACGGTTCGTGAGACGCTCCTTTTCCCATTCTTTTTTAGCCCAGTTTTTTATTGATTGTCCTGCTGTGGCTGCACTTCTTCCGTCTTCAGGAAGTCTGGCTGCGGTGAAGTCTTTTTAATAAAGAAAGCCAATACCAAAGCAACTACAGTGATCCAGGTAGCAATGTTAAAGGCATGCGTAACCCCGCTAATTGTAGCCTCTTGCGTAAGCTTAAGCATCGCTGCTTTATCGTTTAACGAAACCGTTCCGCTCATAAGCGTATCAGTGATTGTGCTCTTCGTCTTATTGGTCATTAGACTGACGAACAACGCCATTCCCAGCGCGCCTCCGACCGTCCGCAACGTATTCGACATTGCTGTACCATGCGAGCTTAAACGCTGTGGAAGCTGGTTAAGTCCAGCCGTTACAATCGGCATCGATAACATCGACATGCCTAACATCCGAACCGTGTAAGTAATAATCATATGCGTATACGTCGTACTGTCTGTAAGCTGGCTGAATTGCCAGGTCGTAATTACTGTAATAATCAGGCCTACCACAGACAGCCATCTTGCCCCGATTTTATCAAATATAATCCCCGTGATTGGAGACATAATTCCCATTAGAATGGCTCCCGGCAACAGCATAAGACCGGACTCCATTGGCGTAAAGCCACGGATCGTCTGCAAATAAATCGGCAGCAAAATCATACCCGAATATAAAGCCATCGTAATGATGATATTGATTAATGTCGTGAGTGAATACATATTGTATCTGAAAATCCGGAACTCAAGCAGTGGTGTCTCAGCCTTAAGCTCTCTCCATACGAATAAAGCCAGTGCAATCACACCCACAATGAGGCAGGTAATGACTGTTGCACTTCCCCAACCATCGGTTCCAGCATCACTGAAGCCGTACAACAATCCCCCAAAACCAATGGTAGACAGGATAACACCCGTTTTATCCAGCTTCGGAGAAGTTGTTTGCCCTACATTTTGCATTGTTTTCATACCTAGCAAGGTAGAAAGAATAGCCAGCGGAAGAACGATAAAGAACAATACGCGCCAAGAATAGTTCTGAACTACCCACCCTGACAACGTTGGACCTACAGCTGGAGCAAAAATCATGGCTACCGCCATTAGCCCCATCGCTTTTCCCCGCTCTTCAATTGGGAAGATGCGAAGAAACACAATATTCATTAACGGCATCAAAATCCCTGCGCCAACCGCCTGAATGACTCTGCCGACCATGATCATTTCAAAGCCTGTTCCGATTCCACAGACAAGTGTACCTAACGAAAAAAGTGACATCGCGGTGATGAATAGCTGGCGGGTCGTAAACTTTTCCACCAGAAACGCACTAATCGGTATCAGCACACCGTTCACGAGCATAAATCCCGTTGTTAGCCACTGTGCCGTATTCGTTGCGATTTTTAGATCGTCCATTATGCTCGGCAATGCCACATTAAGAAGTGTTTGGTTCAAAAGTGCGACAAATGCACCTATTAAGAGCGCTGCAATAATCGGTCCTCTACGTATTCCCTTAGTTGCCGCTGCAGCGTTACCTGTAATTGTACTCATAAATTCTGTTTGTCTCTCCCCTGCTCTAAGATCTGAATGATTTCGGTATGAATCCTAAGTAATTCGCCTGCATCCTCGGCAGGTATATTGGATAGTGGAAGTAAGTGTCTTCTGAGCGATTGCTTACTTCTTTCCCTGATCTCTCTGCCCTTTTCAGTAATCGCCAAGTTGTATATACGCCGATCTACCTCAGAGCGCTGTCTTGTGATCAAATCGGCTTTCACCATCCGGTCCACTACGCCGCTCGCTGCACTGTTCCCCAAATGTAATAGCTCGGCAAGATCTGTAATGCCAATATCGGGATTTGCAGATATTTTGCGGAGAACCATCAACTGTGTTGGTGTGATGTCCAGCTCTTCGGCATCCTTCCACAGCAACTGCTGAAATGCATGGCTAATCCGGCGAAAAGAGGAGAAAATATCATCTAATTGCTGCTCCTTATCTTCCAAATCTTCACCTCCAAAGAATTAATTAGTTAGATCATCTAATAGTTCGCATGCGTACTATTTTACACCTTAACTAAATTTCGGTCAATAATTTGCTGTAACTTTCTGAAAGATAATTTTATATTGCAACATGAAAATCATACATAAGTGCACAAAGCATAAAAAAAGCGAACCAAGGTAGATCCTTGGCCCGCTTTTTTTCGTCTGAACAATGCTCAGGTTAAGCTGTATGAACTTTCAGGTAAAGTCTGCTGCTGAGGCTTATCCTGCAGTTTTAAATTAGATGGCTTAGTCTCTTCCTGGCTGCTGGCAATTGACATCATCAGCTTAATCCGATTCGCTTGGTTGACTACGCTGACTCCAGCATCATAGTCAATCGCCACGATATTTGCACCCGGATATAATTCCTTAAGACCTTTAATCATCCCACGCCCGGTGATATGGTTGGGCAGGCACGCGAACGGTTGAATACAGGCGATGTTGTTCACACCATTATCCAACAAATCCATCATTTCTGCGGTTAAAAACCAGCCCTCACCCATCTGATTCCCTACGGACACCAGTCGGCTGGCCTTCTCGGCAAGACCATAAATATTTTCCCGTCCTTTAGCCAGCCCCGCATCCTCAAGGGCAACCTTAATCGGCTTACGGTAAATTTCCAGATAAGAGATCAGCATGGGATTGATATAGCCGAGCCGTTTGCTTTTGCCGAATTGCTCAGCTTTGTAGATCGGATTATATACACAATAGAAAATGAAATCCAGGAAGTCCGGCATTACCGCTTCCCCGCCCTCTGCCTCGATCATCTCTATAATGCGGTTATTGGCATCCGGATGGAATTTGATCAGGATCTCACCGACAATGCCTACTCTTGGTTTAGTAATACCTGTAACGGGCAGCTTGCAGAACTCTGCAACAATCTCACGAATCAGGCGTTTGTATTCTCGGAATGAAAAGTTGGATAAGCTTGCCTTGCAACGCTCCATCCCTTTGCGGAATAGAACTTCCGCACTTCCTGAAACAACCTCATGCGGCCTAAAGTGATTTAACATCCGCATCATAAGATCACCATAACAAGCGGCAGCTATCAACCGATTCGCCAGCTTAAGACTGATACGGAAACCCGGCTGATTCTCCATCCCTGAAGCGTTGAGTGAAATCACCGGAATTTGTTCAAGGTCTGAATCCTTTAAGGCTTTGCGCAGCAAAGAAATATAATTCGTAGCCCGGCAGCCGCCACCCGTCTGTGACATAATCACAGCAGTACGATCCGGATCGTATTCCCCACTTTTCAGCGCCGACAGAATCTGGCCAATCGTCACAATTGCCGGATAACACGCATCATTATTAACGTATCTCAGACCTTCTTCTGTCTCTTCGGGTCCGGTCGTCTCAAGTATCTTCAGACGGTATCCGGCATCGCGAAACACCTGCTCAAACAATTCAAAATGAATAGGCGACATCTGTGGTGCAAGAATGGTATAGGTCTCTTTCATTTCCTTCGTAAATAACACATTAGCCTGCACTTTTGGCGGCTTTTGCGGCACTACCTTACCTTTTTCACGCTCACGCATTGCCGCCAGCAATGAACGAAGCCGAATGCGCGCTGCACCAAGATTGCTGATCTCATCGATTTTGATCAATGTATATACCTTGTTATGTCTTTCCATAATATCCTGTACGGCATCACAAGTGATCGCATCGATCCCACAGCCGAAGGAAGTCAATTGAACAAGCTCCAGATCCGAGCGGACTGCAGCAAGGCGGGCTGCACGGTACATCCGGGCATGGTAGGTCCACTGATTAACAACAGCCACATCCCCTTCGCTGTGGTCCAGATGGCAGACAGAATCTTCTGTCAGCACGGCGAGTCCCATCCCGGTTATCATATCCGCTATCCCGTGATTAATCTCAGGATCGGCATGATAAGGGTGCCCACAGAGCAGGATTCCTTTGGTTCCAGTATCAGCTAGATACACAAGGGTCTCTTCCCCTTTGGTACGCACATCACCTTTGGCGTTATCAGCCTCTGTAAGTCCCGCTTGCACCGCGGACGCAATCTCTTCTCGCGGAATGCTGGTAAATGTCTTCACCAGCCCTTTGGTCAGCGCAGAAATATCATCGAAGGTCAGGAATGGACTGACAAGCTTGATTCCATTGTCCTTTAACCCATCCATATTGTTGCGAATGACTTCGGGATAAGAGGCGACCACTGGACAATTGAAGTGATTATCCGCAGCTTCATCTTCTTTTTTCTCATACACCACCGCTGGATAAAAAATAAAATCGACACCTTTACTGATCAGGCTTTGCACATGTCCATGCGCCATCTTCGCAGGATAACATATCGATTCTGAAGGAATCGTATCCATTCCGCTTTCGAAAAGCTTCTTGCTTGATTTAGGGGAGAGAATCACCCGATAGCCCAGTTTGGTGAAAAAAGTGTGCCAGAACGGGTAATTCTCAAACATATTCATGGTACGGGGAATCCCGACGGTCCCCCGCCATGCCCCTGTTTCCGGTAAACTCTCGTACTCAAAAAACCGTTCATATTTATACTGCATCAGATTCGGCAGGACATTTTTCTCTTTTTTGACTCCTGCGCCGCGTTCGCAGCGATTGCCGGTCACATAAAAGCTCTTATCCGGAAAACGACTGATCGTCAGCGCACAGTTATTCCCACAGCGGCCACAGCGGCCTGAGGAGACCTCATATTTAAAGCTGGCAAGCTCCTCTGCTCCAAGCAGCGTACTGGATCCGTTAACCCCTGCTTGCTCACGCGCAATCAGTGCACAGCCGTAAGCTCCCATTACGCCAGCTATATCCGGTCTAACCACCGTCCGCCCCGTCAAGGACTCAAAGGCGCGCAATACAGCTTCATTATAGAAGGTACCGCCCTGAACGATGATATTTCGCCCTAAGTCCTCCGGATTGCGGATTTTAATTACCTTTTGCAGAGCATTCTTGATCACAGAGTAGGCAAGACCCGCCGATAAATCCGCTAATGATGCGCCCTCCTTCTGAACCTGCTTGACCTTAGAGTTCATGAACACCGTGCAGCGCGAGCCCAAATTAACAGGCTGAGTCGCTTCGAGTGCAGTTTTGGCAAATTCCTCGATCCCAAGTCCGAGGGCAGAGGCAAAGCTCTCCAGAAAAGAGCCACAACCGGCTGAACAAGCTTCATTGAGCATAAGGCTGTCGATAGCACCGCCACGGATTTTGATGCACTTCATGTCCTGCCCACCGATATCCAGTATGAAATCTACTTCTGGCATGAACTTGGAAGCTGCCTTATAGTGTGCAACAGTCTCTACTTCTCCGCCATCTGTCCGCAGAGCGGCCTTGATTAACCCCTCACCGTACCCTGTCACATATGATCCTGCGATATGGCAGCCTTCAGGCAGAACCCGGTAGATCTCCTTCAGTGCATCGCTGACCGAATGCAGCGGGTTGCCTTTGTTGCTGCCATAAAAGGTATAGAGAATTTCGTCAGCCGAACCGGTTAACACGAGTTTAGTTGTGGTTGAGCCGGCATCAATTCCTAGATAACAAGGTCCACGATATAAGGCTAAATCTGATCTCGCTGCAGAGGCTTTGCCGTGACGAAGCCGAAATTCTGCAAGCTCAGCGGCATTCTCAAAAAGCGGAGGCAATTCAGCATCCGCAGCTCGATCCGCAGTAAAATCAACCGCCGCAATTCGCGTGATCCAGCTTGAAAGTGGCAATACGACTGGATCAGCTTCGGAGAGCGCAGCTCCAATCGCCACGAAATACTGTGAGCGTTCCGGGAACAGGATATCCTCCTCCGCCAGCTCCAGCGTTTCCGCAAAACGCTGCCGCAAGGCAGGCAGAAAGGTCAGCGGGCCGCCAAGAAAAGCCACCCGTCCTCGAATCGGACGTCCACAAGCAAGACCGCTAATCGTCTGATTAACGATACTCTGAAAGATCGAAGCCGCCACATCCTCCCGGCGCGCTCCTTCATTAAGCAGCGGCTGTACATCGCTTTTGGCAAATACACCACAGCGTGAAGCTATGGGATAGATTCGCTCATGCTTCTCCGCCAAAACATTTAAGCCTGCCGGATCGGTCTGCAGCAGCGCTGCCATCTGATCGATGAACGCTCCTGTTCCGCCAGCGCAGGCTGTATTCATACGCTGCTCAATGCCGCCCCGAAGATATATTATCTTAGCGTCCTCTCCACCCAGTTCAATCGCCGTGTCACATTCCGGGATCAGCGCACTGATCGCCTTCGTACAGGCAATCACCTCCTGAATAAAGGGAACTCCACCTAATTTGGATAAAGACAACCCCGAGGAACCGCTTACAGTAAGCCTAGCTCCCCTCTCTGGGAATCTGTCACGTACATCAGACAGAAGAGAGAGGGCCGCTTTTTTAATATCGCTATAATGTCTTACATAGTCTTGATAAACAATGATGTCCCGCTCTATGACAACTAATTTAGCAGTAGTTGATCCGATATCAAGCCCAATATGCAGCATTATCACTCCACCACCTCTTCTTGCTCCAAATTTGAAGCAATTATGAGGAAACTATATCATGACAACACCTTATATAAGCTGTTAAAAATGTAATAGACATCAATAAAAAGTAATTAGTAAAATTTATGATTCGCTTATTCCTGCTATCGTGTTTGCGACATGCCCTTTTACCCGTACCTTCCGCCATTCTTCCACTAATATCCCCTGCTCATCAATCAGAAAAGTAGATCGCACAATTCCCATAAATTCTTTGCCGTAAAGTTTCTTGAGCTGCCATACGCCGAACATTTCACTTACCTTATGATCCTCATCAGACAGCAGTGGAAAGGGCAAACTATGCTTCTCTGTAAATTTAGCGTGTGATGCCAAAGAGTCCGGACTAATGCCCAGAACAACCGCACCCACCGCCGTGATTTGATCAAAAGCATCACGAAATTCACAGGCCTCCTGCGTGCAGGCTGGTGTCATATTTTTAGGGTAAAAATATAAGATGACCTTTCGGCCCAAGAAATCACTCAAACTAACCTCATGCCCATTGGAAGAGGGAAGGGTGAAATTGGGCACTTTTTGTCCAATAGCTACTTCGATCAAGATATATCCACTCCTTCTTAAGATTGGGGAATTATTCCTAAATTGCACGTATCCCCAAAAGAAATTATAATGTAGTCAACGTGAATGCGAAAGGAAGAACGAGAAATGCCACCTAGAAAGAAAAGGCACGCAAAGACTGGTAAGTCAAAAAAGAAACCGCTGCTTTGGACGCTGGCCATTATACTCCTCCTTATTATCGGTGGGGCCATTTTCTACATTACAACCATTTACAATGAGCTTGGTAGCATGTCGAATACTGAAGATTCCCCTTTTCAAAATGCAGAGACCGTTGATGTCGACACCCCTGAGCCTCCTAAGTGGGAAGGTACAGAGCCTGTTAATATCCTATTAATGGGTGTAGATGCCCGAGGTGTGAAGAAAGGGGAAATCCCCCGTTCAGATACAATGCTCGTCGCTTCTCTCGACCCTGTGAAGAAGAAAATCAGTGTATTTTCAATACTGAGAGATACGTACGTTCCGATTCCAGATCATGGCGAGAAACGTATTAATACAGCGATTATTTATGGACCTAATACTGCGATGCAGACCGTCAGCGATCTGCTCGGTATCCCAATTCAATATTATGTCTACACGGACTTCCAAGGATTCATCAAGCTGGTTGATGCCGTTGGGGGTGTGGATTATGAAGTCGAAAAAGATATGGTCTACAAAACCGTTGCAGACGGTCCGGAATATGATATTGATCTAAAAAAAGGATATCAGCATCTTGACGGCAACATGGCGTTACAATATGTTCGCTTTCGGCATGACGCTACCTCTGATTTCACTCGAACCGAGCGCCAACGCGGTTTTCTCAAGGCTGTGGCTGATAAGCTGATCAGCACCACCTCCATTGTCAAGCTGCCAAATATCCTGTCGCAGGTTACGCCTTATATTGAAACCAATATGTCAGTTAATGATATGTGGAAGCTGGCAAGCGTAGGGTATAATAGCAGTATGGGTGGCAGTGAGCAAATTCCGCCAATGGATCTGCTCACTGAGGAGACTACAAGTGACGGATCACAGGTTATCGGAATTCGTAGCGAAAAGAAGCTAAAAGAATTTATACAGGATACCATAAATGGTCCTGAGCCAACATCAACCCCTACATCGGAGAACACCTCCAATAGCAGTTCTGGCGGGACCAATTAAGGGCCTGACAAGCAAAGTTCACATGTACACAAAGCAGTGACTTGGTATAATACGGGCGGACAACGGAAAACACCGTTGTTCGCCCGTTCCCTTGAGCACCAACAATCGAAAGGATGATCACATTATGAATCGCTCCACATCTGAACAACTTTATCACGAAGCCCTCCAGCATATCGTTGGGGGTGTAAATAGCCCTTCCCGCTCCTTCAAAGCCGTTGGCGGCGGAGCACCTGTATTTATGAAACGCGCCAGTGGATCTCACTTCTGGGATGAAGACGGCAATGAATATATCGATTATCTCCAAGCCTATGGACCGATCATTACCGGCCATGCCCACCCTCATATTACCAAAGCAATTACGACAGCAGCAGAAAATGGTGTTCTTTACGGAACCCCAACCCAGCTCGAAATTAAACTTGCTAAAATGCTAAAAGAAGCCATTCCTTCTATGGATAAAGTACGTTTCGTCAATTCTGGAACCGAAGCGGTTATGACAACGATTCGTGTAGCCCGTGCCTATACAAAACGCAGCAAAATCGTAAAATTCGCTGGCTGTTACCACGGTCACTCTGATCTGGTGCTTGTAGCAGCAGGATCCGGACCTTCTACACTTGGCATTCCAGATAGTGCCGGTGTTCCAAGCAGTATCGCCCAGGAGGTAATCACCGTTCCCTTTAATGATCTGGACAGCCTGAAAGAGGCGCTGGAGAAATGGGGCGAAGATGTCGCAGCTGTTATGGTTGAACCGATTGTGGGGAATTTCGGCATGGTGATGCCTAAGCCTGGTTTCCTCGAAGGACTTTGCAAGCTGGCTCACGATAATGGCTCCCTTGTTATTTATGACGAAGTCATTACTGCCTTCCGCTTCCATTATGGTTCTACACAAACCTATGCGGGGCTGGATAATCATGAGGACATTACTCCTGACCTTACTGCACTTGGCAAAATCATCGGTGGCGGCCTGCCTATCGGCGCTTACGGCGGCCGCAAGCATGTTATGGAACAGGTAGCTCCACTTGGACCGGCATATCAAGCCGGCACAATGGCGGGCAATCCTGCGTCTATCTCTGCAGGGATTGCTTGTTTAGAGGTTCTGAGTGCAGAGGGTGTATACGAAGAAATGGATCGGCTTGCAATCCGCCTCGCCGATGGACTTAAAGCATCTGCAGACCGTCATGGCATTCCACTGACAATCAACCGCATCCGTGGTTCGTTCTCCACTCATTTCTGTAATCATCCGGTTACGAATTATGACGAGGCCCAGGATACAGACGGCGAATTGTTCGCCAGCTTCTTCCGGCATATGCTGAACCGTGGCATTAACCTTGCCCCTTCGAAATACGAAGCTTGGTTCCTGACCACAGCACATACTGATGCAGATATTGATGCTACACTTGTCGCAGCTGAAGAATCCTTCCGCGCTATGGCGACTGAGAAATAAGAATGGATTATGAAACGCAGTGCTCTATAAGCTGAATAACAGCTGCATAGATTAAGGGGCTGTCCCAGTCCCATAAACCGCAAATGTTAAAAGAGCAGCGATTCTCCTATATTGGAGGATCGCTGCTCTACATTTTTACTCATCCACAGTCTGCATCTGTAGCTTGTGGCAAGCTTAAGCCAGCCGTTCTCAAGCGTCAATTTCTCTAGGCTACGTAACAGGTATCGCCGGACCTTCCCCGTGTTTAGTGCAAGGGTTAGGGAGCTTCGATAGATAATCAGGGAAATCCTCCCTATAATTTAGCTAATTTAGCGGAAAACAAGGAACTTACCCGTTTTTTAGGGAGAAAATCCCTAATTCTGTTCATTTACAGAGAATATAGGTTGATAGTGACCACCTTTATCTACGGATTTCATCCGCTAACAGCGTTTGGAAGTCCAAATATTCTACTACTCTCATGTAAAATCCACCTGCTTGTCCAACGTAATCTCAGTCATTAACGGTCTTAACATTTGCTCGCTCCCAGGCACTAGTGAAAACTCTACACCCTCCAGATGCTCCGGCAGCGTTGGGGCGACCAAGAATTGCATTTGTGTATGCGCTCCACCTCCATGACCACCATGCGGCTGCACTTCATATTCATTCTCACCCGCCACTTCAAGCGTTAAAGCCGTTCGAAGATGAATATGTCCTACAGCTTCTTTTAAATATTTGATTTCCACAGTAACTATGCTGAAGGCTTCATACTGCATAGCATGCGTAAGTATATATTCACATTCTTCAACGACCGTCCGCTTCACAATCGGAAGTACTCCCAGCAATAAACCAGGCTCTTCCCAATATTGTCTTCTGGGTACAGTTTCATTCATAAGGTGCAAATGCTGCACAATCTGAGTAGTATTCATCTCGAATCTAGTTGCCCATTCCTCAAGTAGCTTACTATCAGGGGATAATCGTTTCTTGCCTGTTATAGCTTTACGTTCCTGAATCAGACTCAAAATCTGCTCATCAATCTTTTTAACCTCATCATTGTATTCGTTGGCGAATCCTCTAATTGGCATTCTGCTCCAGTTCATTTAACGCCCTCCTCTTATTACTAATTTAAATCCATTAATTGTAAGGGTACATCCTTTCGATTGATTTGTAAAATATTTGAAATATCATAATCTTGCCGATAGGTAAAAAAAAAAGCGACCATCAGCTTTACGCTGTAAGGTCGCCCGCTTTTTAATTCAGAGTTACTCGCCTACTCATATAAGTTCCGGATCTCCACGCCCTGAGGCAGCTTAAACGGATTCTCCTTGTTAATTCGGTCATAGAACATAATCCCATCGAGATGGTCTATTTCATGCTGGATGATGATAGCTTGGTAGCCTTTAAATTTAAGGACAACCTCCTTGCCCTCCAGATCATAACCCTTCACCTTCACGGTTTCATACCGAGGTACAAAGCCATGCACGGGACGATCAACGGACAGACAGCCCTCGCTTTCTGGTAAGTACACCATAGACAAGGAGTGGCTTATGATCTTAGGGTTAACCCAAGCATGCTCTACAGCCCGCCCTCTCTCGTCTGTAAGATACATCGCGAACATCCGCTTCTCCAGTCCGATTTGATTCGCCGACAGACCTACGCCAGAGCGCAGCTTATATTCTTCGGAAATCTCCGGGTCCTGACTGTTCTTCAGAAATTGAAGCATACATTGCAAAGCCTCACGATCTTCCGCGTGTAATGGAAGCTCCACTGGTTGTGCTACGGTACGAAGTACGGGATGACCCTCCCGCACTATATCATCCATGGTGATGATATATTCAGCATTATATTTTGAACTAGACAATATTCCATCCACCTTTTCCTTACGGGCTTAATTTAATTTCTTATGATGTATAGTATGCAGCTTTATGGATTTATGAAAGCAGTTCGCAGTTTGCTGCTGTAATTAACATCGAATCCAAGTCCTGTCGCCAAAGCGGCAAGGGGTAAGTAGGTTTTGTCCTCCTTGCCTACCTTTTGCAGAAAAGCTGGAGTATCAATAGCCACGTTCTCTCCATTCACCTTAATAAATTTCGAGCCAATGGTGATCACAACGGTTCTTCCACCATACACGATGGTAGCGCTGGAGGTTTTGTTATCCCACTTCCCGCTTGCGCCCACGGCATTTAGAATATCTTTTAGCGCCAAAAAGTTCTGCCCATTTTTAAGGATAGGCTTATTGGGTGTATTCAACTCCACGCCCTTCACTACAATCGACATCGGTACCGATGCAGTAGCCATTGTAGCTACAGTAGGAACGCGATACTCTCCCCATTGTAACTCCGCAAAGACCTTAGCAATAGTCTCGTATCCAAGCTGCGTCGGGTGAAAATCAGTTTGCCCTGCTCCAATAATATGTGTCAGCGAGCCTTCTACCCCGGCAAACTTAGCCGCAACATGAGCTACAAGCACCTTCGCTCCCTCTTGGTTCACGCTTGCAGCTACACTATCCGCTGCTTCCGTAAATTTGCCCGCTGCCGTCATTAATCTGTTGTACATTTGACCAAGCGCAACCTTAGGGGCAGGCTGATATTGATCGGCCAGTATAATCGTCGTTTGCGGACTTACCGCACGAATATTCTCCAGCACTGCCTTCACATTTGTTTGATAATCCGCTAGCCGCTGGTCCAGCTGTGTTTGGAAATCCGCATCCGTCAGCTCCTTGAACTGCAAGAACAGACTGCTTACATCATTCCCACCAATCGTAATGGTAATCAGATCAGCTTCCTTAAGCTCTGCTGCGATCTGCGGAGTTAGCTTCACGAACTGCTCTATTCGTGGATCTGGGAGACCTGCCTGAACTCCTTCAACAGTAATCACTGAACCATCCTTGATCGCTCCTGTGTAATTACGTAATCCGGCCGTAGTCAGCCCTAGAATACCATAATTAGTAAGTGCACTTCTGCCATGATACCAGCCCTGCTCAAGCAATCTCTCCGCATAGCCGTATGGCTTAGTATTCACGTCCGTCATTCCTGGCTCGTAGCCAGCAGTAATGGAATCACCTAGAGCTACGATGCGAAAGACATCTTGCCCAGAGTCTTGTATTGCAGTCGTGTCAGCCGCATTTGCCGTGCCTGCTCCTACGCTAATCAGCGCAGATAACAAAAGAAGGCTGCTTATGCCAGCTGCCCAAATTTTTTTCCAATTGCCTAGCATCGTATCCCTCCCAAATTGTTCTAATTCCATTCTACCATCCCAGTATAGCAACGCAAAAGAGCGGCCTCCTATATTCAGGAAACCGCCCTCGCAAATCACTGGCTATTATTGTCTGAATCTTCATCTGACTCTAACTTCTGCCCTGCACGCTCCAGATATTTATCATAACGGTCATCCAGCTCATATCCAATCTTACGATAACGTAATGTTTCTTCCACAATAGGATCGAGCGTAGTCTGAATACGAATTTCATATTTAGGTGAGATTTCCCGGATTTCCTTAGCCGTACGATCGCCTTGTTCCATCTCACCATCTACCAACATTTCGCTCAGCTTGCGTTCCAAATCATCCTTCTCACTCATGCTGTATCGTCCTCCCTAAAGCTTATATCCTGTTGCTTCAGCATTCTTCAGTGACGAAACCAAATATTCGTGAATGTGGCCATTACTTGCTACTACATGGCGTGTACCAATATCATATGAACGTCCTAGGGTATCCGTAATCTTGCCTCCTGATTCAAGTACAAGCAGTACTCCTGCTGCACAGTCCCAAGGGCTTAAGCCCACTTCCCAATAGCCATCTACACGGCCTGCCGCCACATAAGCTAAATGTAGAGCAGCCGCGCCTCCGGCACGAATACCACGAATCTGCGGAAGAATACTTTGCAGTCCGGCCATATTCACAGGTTGTGCAAACTCACGATCCGGCGGAAAGCCCATAGCAATCAGGCTGTCCCCAAAATCAGTCTCCGTAGAGACCGAGGTAGGGACACCGTGCATATAAGCTCCCTTTCCTTTTTCAGCGACGAACATTTCATCACGAGTCGGATCATAAATAACGCCTACTGTTAGTTCACCGCGAATCACCAATGCTATGGAGACACAGTAAAAAGGAAATCCGTGTACGAAATTAGTCGTACCATCTACAGGATCTACAATCCACAAATATTCATGCTCACGAGCTTCTTCCAATGCAGCGGTAGCCGCTGCTGCTCCCGGCGAAACCCCCTCTTCCCCGAGAATGGCATGGTCGGGAAAATGTGTCAGGATCAGCCTGCGGATCATTTGCTCAACGCCTTTATCAACTTCCGTAACCAGATCTTGTGCTGAAGTTTTTGTATTCAGCTCCTTCACGAGACCCTGTCTGCTCTTTATCCATTCTCCTGCTTTGGCAGCCGCATTAATGGCCACCGCCGTATGTCCCTTGCTTGTTACTACATAGGGTTCACGTTCATTCTTACCCTCTGGATTTAAAGGACTCATATCTTCACTCCACTTTCTTGAACATAATCGCCAATGGCTTTAATTCTAAAGCAATCCTATTCACAATACCGTGCAATACGTCAAAACGTTCCCCAAGTTCCCAAAGTTCCGCCAAAAGAGGACCCAATTCTCACCTGCGAGCATAAATGCCCCAGGTCCATATAAAGACGATAAGCGATTAAAGTTTCATTCAACGTACCCTATTTCAAGTTACATATCAAGTCATGATAGGACCCGTATTCGGGACCTATCTCCTTATTTTCATTGTTTAAGGTTCAAT
This sequence comes from Paenibacillus sp. FSL H7-0943, assembly GCF_037963265.1. NCBI lineage: Bacteria > Bacillati > Bacillota > Bacilli > Caryophanales > Paenibacillaceae > Paenibacillus > Paenibacillus sp. FSL H7-0943. The sequence continues at coordinate 706,867 of NZ_CP150148.1, read as the reverse complement.
ATTCACGCTTGCCCCATTTAATAAGGAAATTCCGTTACCGGCCTCAGCCAGCTCCTTCATAGCCTCCATCAATCCAAATAACGCGCCATCTTTTAGTTTCGCCTCAATCATAACATCGACAGCAGGCGTATCTGCGGCAATACGTTTCAGAAAAGCCAGCAAAGGCGCAGGTTCCACGCCATCCGCATGGCTGCGCGGATCAGACGGGCTGCGCGGACTGGATACATGAATCTTAGGCGGCAAAAGCTCTCCAGAAGGAACGTCCTTCTGTGCTAGCTCGCTTCGCCATGTCTGCAAAATGTCAGGCCACAGCTCCCAAGGGAGCTCTCCTTCATTATTCACCCATTGGTGGTGAATATCCAGCACCATCGGTAATCCTACGCTCTGACTGACTGCCAGTGTCTCCGGAGCTGTAAATGTCTTATCGTCATTCTCCAGCGTTATACGCTCCTGCAGCGCTGCCGGCAGCGCGCGGAAATGCTCCTCGAATCGCTTCGCCGCTACAGGCTTGTCCCCATAAGCTCCGCCAATATGGATATTGTTCTTCGCCATGGCAGGAAGCCCCATAGCAACTAGCATGTCCACATGGTACTGCAAATCCCGTACGGAGTTTATCAGCACCTCCGGACGGGGTGTACTAAGTACTGTAAAGTGATCTGGATGAAAAGAAACACGCAGCCCGTGCTTTTTCACATATTGGCCCACTTCCGCAAATTCCTCGGCGAGCGCCGCAAACGGATTCCAGTCCTGCAAATCCGGATGCGTCGCCAAAGGAATGATTTTGGAAGTGAGGCGGTACACCATGATGTCCGAAGCCACATTATGCTTCATCAACCGCAGCGTATTATGCAGATTCATTCTAGCGATGTTCTCCAAACGCCGAAGTGCCGCTTCACGGTCATCCAGCTTCTTAAAAGAGGCCATCGTCATTGTCTTAGATGGGGAGCAGTCTTTGATAACGGTGGACATCGCTACATATCCGAAGCGGACAATCATCCCTGTGCTCCAAAAAACATTTCCTCAGCCAAAGCCGTCTGCACTCTGGACTCTTCTTCATTCAGCTTACGCACAAGCTCCATCTCGACCGCGGTAACCTCATGCCCTTGAAAATTAATCTCTGCAATCGAGGCTGAAATTTTGACAATGGCTACAGCTACATTCTCAGGGGTGTAAGCAATAACCTTTTGGCCCGTTGGATACACACGAAAGCCTTGTTTCACCATTTTGGTGCGCCCATATTCCAGCAGCTCGTACAGCTCTTGTTCACTCTTGAATTTGCAGACGGAGTTGAATTCTGTTTGAAAACCCATGTTTCTTCTCTCCTTCCAGTCGGGATATTCCCGCTATAGCTTCTATTACTCGTTGTCGTACTTAAGACCTTGTTTAAAATTATAGCGCTCCAAGGCTAACTCAATCATTCGGTCTAACAGAGCTCTATAAGATACACCCGTCTCACGCCACAATAGCGGATACATGCTGTAAGGAGTGAAACCAGGCATCGTGTTCACTTCGTTAATTAGAATTTTACCATCCGATTTTCGCAAGAAGAAGTCTGCCCGGGTAATTCCACTGCCCTCAATCGCTCGAAAAGCAACTATCGCGGACTCCTGCAAACGATCGGCCACTTCAGAATCCACTGGTGCAGGAATCATCATTTGCGATTTGCCGTCCGTATATTTGGCTGCGTAATCATAATATTCACCAGAAGAAACGATTTCACCCGGAACAGAGGCTTCTGGTTCATCATTTCCAAGCACGCCAACCTCTACCTCACGCGCATCCACAAACTCCTCAATAATAACTTTGGTATCATAGCGGAAAGCAAAATCAATGGCTTTTACAAGACTATCCTTATCGGCAGCCTTAGAAATACCTACACTTGAGCCTAGATTGGCAGGCTTCACGAATACCGGATACCCCAGTTTATCCTCTACACCAACAATCAACTCATGACGTTTTCTTTTCCAAGCGCTGATGTTGAAATAACAAAACTCGCATTGATCCAGACCGGCATCAGCGAACAGCTTCTTCATGACCACCTTATCCATACCTGCCGAAGAGGCAAGAACACCAGCACCGATGTAAGGAATATTCGCCATTTCGAACAACCCTTGAATCGTTCCGTCCTCACCATACGTGCCGTGCAGCAGCGGGAACATTACGTCCACTGTTTGGTCAGCACCCGATAATCCACTAAATACCACGTTCAGGGCTGTGCCCATATCTTCGGTCGCTTCTGCAAGCTTGAGCTGCTCCACTTGGCTGTAAGGCGCTGATAACTTCTCTCCAACCTTCCACAATCCCTGTTTTGAAATGTAAAAAGGTATAATCTCATATTTATCATAATCAAATGAGTTCATCACGGCAAAAGCCGTCTGTAGCGATACCTCATGTTCTCCTGATTTGCCCCCGTACACCAGCCCTACGGTTAGTTTTGCGTTCCCCATTCCCTTAACCTCTTTCTGTATTATAAATAGTCGTTAATATGAAAAAAACGGTATTTCGTTTGATCAGTCCATGCGTAGGAATCACGATAGTCCCAATACCGATGACGGCTGCTAACGGTACGTGCATTCACAAGCGGCATACCTCCTGCATCAAAAGCTGTGACGATTGTGCTGTGCTGATACTGCCCGTTGCCATCCCAGTCATATTGAATGATATCGCCCAGCATCAATTGCTCCGGTCGCTCCATGACTTCCGCACGCAAGCCACTGCTCCGACTTCCGCTCAAATAGCGTTGCAGACTGTCTGACACAGCCCAGCTATAGCTCCACCATTCTTGTTTGCCTTGGTAACCTTTGTACCACCAGCCCGTTTCTCTTTTACCAGTATAGTTGATAGGTGCTCCCCCTGCAAAGAGACATTGGGAGACATAATTTGTGCAATCCACCTCGAAGGTTTCGAACTCCGGATTGCCGTCTTTCCACCAGCGGTCGGCATACGCCACAGCTTCTTCACGGTTATAACGAACCTCTCTTGAACCTGCAATTTCTCCGAGGACATTCCGGTTTAGCAGGGGCTGTGATGGCAGCGGTGCCGGCAAAGCCTCTCCCCATTTTGATAGTCTGCCCGATAGCTCTACCTCTGCCCGATGAACCGTATTTCTTTCAGGGACACTTCGTTCCACACCAGCAATCTCCCAGCCCCCACCGTCCCGTACAAAGGTCAGCCGCTCCAGCTCGATAATATCCTCGCGGTGGTTAACGCCGCCTTTTTCATAATAAAGCGCACTATGCAGTGTAACCTCTGCTACTACCTCAGTCGGAGTCTGCCGGACGGTCCGCAAAGTCTTAACCCCTGTCTCTCCGCGCAAAGGAGTTATCCCACGTTCTTTATACCACTCAGCAAGACGTCTTGAACGCTCCCCTTGTTCTACCAGAAAACGCGGATCTTTAACGGATACGGAAACGGTATGCGATGATGACTTAGGCTCCACCCTGGCCTTATTCACTTGATCAACATATACATAAAGACTTTGCTTCCACTGTTGTTCCATTATACTCGCGCCCCTTCTTTCCCTTTTAACTGCTGTTCTATGTATATGAAAGGAAACAGGCCGCTATACAGATCGGTTGAATAGTTAAGGATGTTTCAGGCAAAAACTCTAACCCCAAGTCCGACATCTCAATCCAACATGGACAACGAGGACCCTATCACCTAATGACTGAGGAAGAGAAATTCAGTGTGTATTTCGCCTAATAATTAAGTAAAACCAAGGATTCCGGTGAATTCTTTCGAATTATCTCCTTTAAATGGCTCTTTTTGAGGTAAAAAGAATATCCCGAAACGATACAATATAACAATGGAAGGGTAGCTTGGGCATTTTCTCAGGCATAATTCGGGCTTTAGATGTAGGAAAAAAAACTTTACTCCCCACTTTGTAACCGTTATAATTAAGCTAGAAGCAATTTGAAATTGGGTTTCATTAGACGAAACAAGGAGGCGCATATATGCCAAGCAAGGATCATTTTTCATTGGCTCGGACCCTGGAATCAGGCGGCAAATCTTATCGCTATTATGATCTGAAGTCCCTTGAGGAACAAGGATTGGGCTCTATTTCTTCCCTGCCTTTTTCGATCAAAGTCCTACTAGAGGCTGCTGTACGTCAGTTTGACGGACGGGCAATTACTGAAGAACATGTGAAACAACTGGCCGATTGGTCAGGTGACATTGACCGTAATAAAGAAATTCCATTTATCCCTGCTCGTATCGTGCTTCAGGATTTCACCGGAGTTCCGGTAGTCGTGGATCTCGCAGCTATGCGTGATACTGTAAAAAAAGCCGGAGGAGATCCTAAACAGATCAATCCGCTTGTCCCGGTTGACCTTGTAATTGACCACTCTGTCATGGTTGATGCTTTCGGTACAGCAGACGCCTTGGAATACAATATGAACGTTGAGTTCGAACGCAACGAGGAGCGTTACCGTTTCCTTCGTTGGGCACAGACAGCTTTTAACAACTTCCGTGCAGTTCCACCAGCAACAGGTATCGTGCACCAGGTAAATCTAGAGTATTTAGCTTCCGTTGCCACTACTAAAACTATCGATGGTGAAACTGTCGTTTATCCAGATTCCCTTGTAGGAACGGATTCCCATACCACGATGATCAATGGTCTGGGTGTTGTGGGCTGGGGTGTAGGCGGTATTGAGGCTGAAGCAGGAATGCTTGGACAACCGCTCTATTTTGTTACACCTGATGTAGTGGGCTTCAAACTTACAGGCAGCCTTATCGAAGGAGCTACAGCAACGGATTTGGCACTGACAGTAACTGAAATGTTGCGTAAAAAGGGTGTAGTCGGCAAATTCGTCGAATTCTACGGACCTGGCCTTGCTAACATCAGTCTGGCTGACCGGGCAACTGTTGCCAACATGGCGCCAGAATACGGAGCAACTATCGGTTTCTTCCCTGTAGATGACGAGACACTCGCTTATCTTCGCAGCACGGGCCGTCCGGATGATCTGGTGGCGTTGGTTGAATCTTATTACAAAGCACAAGGGATGTTCCGTACCTCGGATACGCCAGACCCTGAGTTCAGCGATGTGATTGAGCTTGACTTAGCTTCTGTCGTTCCTAGCTTGGCTGGACCAAAACGTCCGCAAGACCGGATCGAACTTACGCATATGAAGGAAAATTTCGAAGGTATTATCCGTACACCTGTAGACAAAGGCGGTTATGGTCTCAGCGATGAGAAAATCGCTCAAGTCGTAGAAGTGCAGCATAAAAATGATACTACCAGCAAGCTCAGCACAGGCGCAGTCGTAATCGCAGCTATTACTAGCTGTACGAATACTTCCAACCCTAGCGTTATGCTTGGAGCAGGTCTTTTGGCGAAAAAAGCTGTGGAACGTGGTCTGACCAAACCAGCTTACGTTAAGAGCAGCTTGACTCCAGGATCCTTGGTGGTTACTGAATACCTGCAAAAAGCAGACTTGCTGAAACCACTCGAAGCACTGGGCTTCTACTTGGCTGGTTATGGCTGTGCCACTTGTATCGGTAACTCCGGTCCATTGCCTGAAGAAGTTAGTCAAGCCATTACTGACAATGACATGACCGTAGCCGCAGTCATCTCCGGTAACCGGAACTTTGAAGGCCGCGTACATGCTCAGGTAAAAGCAAACTACTTGGCTTCACCGCCGCTCGTAGTTGCTTACGCACTGGCTGGTACAGTAAATATCGATTTGCAGACTGAGCCACTTGGATTTGATCCGCAAGGTGAGCCAGTATTCCTGAAAGATATCTGGCCAACCACTGCTGAAATTCGTGAAGCCATTGGTCTCTCCCTTAGTCCGGAGATGTTCCGTAGCAAATACGAAAATGTATTCACCGCTAACGAACGTTGGAATTCGATTCCTGTTCCGCAAGGCGAGCTGTATGAGTGGGATGATAATTCCACGTACATCCAGAATCCGCCATTCTTCGAACATCTGGCAGACGGTCTGGGAGACATTAAGGATATCAAAGATGCACGCGTTCTAGCGCTGCTTGCTGATTCCGTGACAACCGACCATATCTCACCAGCGGGTAATATCTCTACCTCTGGTCCTGCTGGCGAATATTTGCGCGATCATGGTGTAGAACGTGCAGACTTCAACTCCTACGGCTCACGCCGCGGAAACCACGAAGTCATGATGCGCGGTACGTTCGCTAACATTCGGATTCGTAACGCAGTAGCTCCTGGTACAGAAGGCGGCGTTACTACTTTCTTGCCAAGCGACGAGGTTATGTCCATCTATGATGCTTCCATGCTCTATCAGGATGCTGGACAAAATCTGATCGTCATCGCTGGTAAGGAGTACGGTACAGGAAGCTCACGTGACTGGGCGGCTAAGGGTACGCTTCTACTTGGCGTTAAAGCAGTTATCGCTGAGAGTTTTGAGCGGATTCACCGCAGCAATCTGGTCGGTATGGGTGTACTCCCACTTCAATTCCAAGAAGGCCACGGCTGGAGCAGCTTGGGACTGACCGGACGCGAGACCTTCAACATTACTGGTCTCGATAACAACGTGGCACCAAGTCAAGAGCTAACTGTCACGGCTACCCGTGAAGACGGCACACAATTCGATTTCCCTGTCATTGCAAGACTCGACAGCACAGTCGATATTGATTACTATCGCAATGGCGGTATCCTGCAGACTGTTCTTCGCCAGATGCTGGCAGATGCTACAGACTCTTCCGCGGTGTCGGTAGAATAGATTTAAAGTAACTTAAAAAGGGACTGTTTCACGGCCATGAGTGGCTGTGAGCAGTCCCTTTTTCATGGGGTGGTTCCAGCAGCCAATTTGTGGCGGGTGAGGTGCCACTGTCTGTTGTCTTTGGGATCTTCACCATTGCTGCGTGAGGCTCAGGGGACATTTAGGATTCCGCGCGCCTCAGGGGACGCCTAGGATTCCATGCTATCGGACTCAGATGACTCTATTCGCTCGATTATCCGACTTTTGGCGTGGGATCGGACTCAGATGACTCTATATGCTGGATTATCCGACTTTTGGCGTGCGATCGGACTCCATAGTCGCTATTGGCATAAAAAACACGCTGAATGAGCCCATTTCTGCCGAATAGCTGCACTGGGGTCCGAAGCTACGACAAAATGGCTGTCAATTCGCAAATAGTGTCCCCTGAGTCCGCACGTCTCAGGGGACACTTAGGATTCCGCGCTATCGGACTCAGATGACCCTATTACCTCGATTATCCGACTTTTGGCGTGCGATCGGACTCCATAGTCGCTATTGGCATGAAAAACATGCTGAATGAGCCCATTTTTGCTTAATAGCTGCACTGGAGTCCGAAACTACGACAAAATGGCTTTAAATGGGCAAATAGCGTCCCCTGAGTCCGCACGCCCCAGGGGACGCTTAGAATTCGGCGCTATCGGACCCAGATGACCCTATACGCTCGATTATCCGACTTTTGGCGTGCGATCGGACTCCATAGACCCTATTGGCATGAAAAACATACTAAAGGTTCCCGTTTTGGTCGAATAGCTGCATTGGGGTCCGAAACTACGACAAACTGGCTGTAAATTCGCAAATAGCGTCCCCTGAGTCCGCACGTCTCAGGGGACGCTTAGAATTCGGCGCTATCGGACCCAGATGACCCTATACGCTCGATTATCCGACTTTTGGCGTGCGATCGGACTCCATAGACCCTATTGGCATGAAAAACACTCTACAGGAGCCCATTTTTGCCGAATAGCTGCACTGGGGTCCGAAACTCTGCCAAAAAGGCTTTAAATGGGCAAATAGCGTCTTCTGAGTCCGGAAGCCTCAGGGAATATCTAATTATCAACCCGAGATTACTTGTGTACGAGTTATGAGATACTTGGGTTCGTGGGTTCGTGGGTTCGTGAGTTCATTAACTCGTGGGTTCGTGGGTTCGTTGGCTCGTTGGCTTGTAGGTTCGCGGTGGATTCTCTACCCTCCCGTCCTTCCATCCTCCCGCCCCTCCGTCCCTCTGCCTATCTAGACCCGGGGTTCAAACGCTCGAGCCTCAGCATTACGAGTTACTGAGGATTCCAAAGAAACGTATATTCACTGAAGCTCACCAAACCAACGCAAGGTAGGGGAGCCGTTAGCCATTAGCTAGCCGTCAGTTAGCTGTTGATTACCCATCAGTTAGCCGTTAATTACCCATCAGTCAGCCGTCAGTCACTCATCAGTTACCCATCAGTCACTCATCAATTACCCTCAGTTACCAATCAGGCTGTCAGTTACCCATCGTTTCCTGCCACTTACCCACAATAGGCTAGTCCCTCCCCAAAACAGCAAAGCAGCGATCCTCCAGTAACGGAGAGATCGCTGCTTTGCTGTTTAACAAGGTATGTCTCAGCCAGCGAATTAAGGAATCATCATGCCCATTTCACTAGCCGCTTCCTTCAGTACCGCGGCATATTCCACTAGCGTATCTCGGGATAGGCGACTAACTGGGCCTGACAGCGATAACGCCGCGATCACATTTCCACTGCGGCCCGTAACAGGCACCGCCACCGCGGCCGCGCCGGGCTCGCGTTCCTCGAAACTAGTGGCATATCCGAGCCGGATAATGTCATTAAGCTGCTCTTGATAGACATCCTTCTCAACATAGTTCGGCCATCCCGAACTCTCCAGCAATTCTTTCAGCACCTCTGGAGGAGCATAGGCTGCCAGCACTTTACTTGATGCGCCCACAGATAAAGGCAATCTCGCACCGATCTGCGCCACTCGCCGGATGGCCTGCTGACTCTGAACCGCCTGAATCCGCACACGTTCTATGCCGTCGCGTAAGTATAAACTAACGGTCTCCCCTAACCGATCCCGCAGCCGTTCCATTGACGGCAATAATACCGCGGCCGACTCATCAAAAGCAGGCAAATGCGTAGACAATTCCCAAATTCGTATACCCAAACTGTATTTCTCAGTGGCCGGATTACGAATGAGGAAGCCCTTTTCCTCCAAGGTTGCCAGCAGCCGATGGACGGTACTTTTATGTAAATCAATCTTTGAAGCGATCTCCGTCAACCCTAAATCTCTGTCCTGCGTAAAACAAAGCAATATATCAAGCGCACGTTCTACCGCACGCACTGTAAGCTTTCGGTCCTCCATGACAATCTCCCCCTCGTGTTTCATCAAATGAAACTCGGTTACATTATAACTAACTCTATCTTAGTGCAAAACTCTATGGAAAGTCCAGTATATTCACTCCGCCGGAGTTGTGCCAAAAATGTGCCGGAAAAGGTTGGGCCGCACTTTACAGTTACATTACAAAAGCGTCTAATTCATTGACTTTGTAAGGGCTTTTTCATACGATTAACATATTAAATTATCTACTGATGCTTTAGAATCATTTTTACAAATTCTTCTAGGCACTAGTACTCACATCATTCTTAGGAGGGGACCATATGGATCTGGCAACTCGCCAAACCGGCACAACCGTCTCCCGTCGACCTAAACTACCTAAACAAGGCAGTTCGTCCCGGCTATCGCTGCGGATGATTCGTGTGAAGCATATTATCGTTGCACTGCTATTATCTATTTTTTTCTTCTTAGCCTTCTGCTTTGTCTCACTTCATGGCTATATCGCCTGGGTATTATCTAATCCAACGGTCGCACCTCTGTATTCCAATCCCATGCAGGCCAAAGGTCTCGCATACGAGGATGTGACGTTTCCAGCTAAAGATGGAAGTCGGATGATGAGCGGCTGGTATATTCCCTCCGAAGGGGCTACCAAAACTATCGTGTTCAGCCATGGCTATGGCGCCAACCGGGAAGAATCTTGGGTACCTATGTACGATCTCGCTCACTATGCACACAGTCTTAATTTCAATGTCGTGATGTTTGATTACGGCTTTGCTGCCCAAGGCAACAAGGATATTGCAACCGGAGGTAAAAAAGAGTCCCAGCAGCTTCTAGGCGCTATTGATTTTGCTAAGGAACGTGGAGCTGAGGAGTTAGTGGTATGGGGCTTCTCCATGGGAGCTGGCACAGCACTGCAAACAGGATTAGTATCAGAGGACATTGACGCGATGATTCTGGACAGCACCTTTTTGTTAGAACCAGATACGCTGTATCATAATATTAAGCAAAATATTGATCTGCCCCGCCAGCCTTCCCTGGCGATTATGGAAATGCTGTTCCCAGTTCTGAACGGTACGGGGCTGAATCAAATTCCTTATGCGAAGGTCAAATCCGAAGATTATCCTTTCCCTATTCTACTCATGCATGGAACCGAAGATGATAAAGCTCCTTATCCTATTGCCGAAAAGCTGGCCGCGAACCAAAGCAATCCGTTCTCAGATTCCTGGGTCGTAGAGGGCAGCCATCATGAATTGCTGTTCCGTGAGCACCCGCGTGAGTATTTGCGGCGAGTCTCTGCTTTCTTAGGAAATGTTCAACTAGCCAAAACCTACAATGGCAACCAGCCGGCGATGGCAAGTAACTAGTTAAGCACTACAATCCGCCTCTGTCCCCTGATGGGTCAGTTGCTTCAACCATTTACCACGGCGAAAACGCACGTAACCTATAACCAATCGAACAGCCTCTTCCAGGGACAGAAAGAAGTATACCCAGGGAAGAGGCTGTTTCCATCCCCATGACAACAGTAGCCCTAGAGGCACCCCAAGCAACCAAGTTGTGGAGGCTTCCATAATAAAGACGAATTTACTATCGCCACCACTCTGCAGGATCCCTCCCGCAATCATCATATTGCCCACCTTTATCCATAAAAAAAGAGCAAAAAAGCAGATAACGGAAGTGGCCATTCGGCGTTCTTCCAATGTTAAGTTAAAGGCTGAGACGTAGAGCGGGGCAAGAACAGCAATAAGCACACCAAGCAGCAATGAAATCCCTACTCCTATTCGAACAAAAAAACGAGCATACTGAAAAGCACCTGCATTATTATTCTCTCCCAGCTTATGTCCGACCATAATGCCAGCTGCACCAGAAAGCCCTGCCAGAAGTCCAATCGTCAACCCCTGCAGCGGAAAGGTCACTGTCATAGCGGTCATCTCTGCTGTGCCCATACGGCTATATATAACGGAATAACATGCCTCCCCTAAGACCCAAACCAATTCCGTTAAAACAATAGGCGCTATCGTTCTTAAAAAGGGTATGCACAGCGTTTTCGAAAACAAACTTAGTTCCTTAATTCCTCCGGCACCCGGCAGCTTTCCACGATATACGGCTCCGACAATCAAGGCACTTTCGACTATACGTGAGATTAACGTTGCATATGCCGCACCTGCAAGTCCAAGCGCTGGAAATCCCCAATGCCCAAAAATAAGCGCATAGTTTAAAATAATATTCATTCCTACAGCAGCTATGCTAACAATCATTGGATACTTTACATGTCCTGAACTTCGTAGAACCGCCGAATAGAGCATCGTCAACATCGTTGGAATATAACTGAGGGCAACGATTTTCAGAAAAATGTACCCATTCTCCAACACTTCTTTATCCGTTGTAAAAATAGACAGGCATAGCCGAGGGTTGAAAAAAACAAATATCGTAAATGAACCCGACAAGATCAGGCCAATTCCAAGACTTAATCCCAGTAGTGGTGTGACGCTCTTTCGGTCTTTACTCCCCCAATATTGAGCCGCGTATATAGCAAGACCCGTAGCAAGACCCGCCAGCACCACTGAAATCACGCTATAGATTTTACTAGCCATCCCAACCGAAGCGATTGCTACACCCCCAAGCTGCCCTACCATCAATTGATCTACTAAATACAGCACCGCCATGACTAGACTTTGGAGGGATATCGGTACCGCTAATTTTAACAGCTGATTATAAAATTGCTTCTTCTCAAGCTTGTTCATACCCTCATCTCATTTCTCAAAGTTTTTCTGCTACCCCATAGGATTTCATTAATCGGTCCACACGACAAAAAAAAGGTACACCCTCCTTTTCGCGAGGTTGTACCTTTCGGTATCATTGCCTTTATTTTCCTGTATTATTTCACCATATCAAACAGTTGTCAACGATATTATTATCGCGTTCTTATGCTCTTCATAAGCTATCATGAGCACACATATAATGGACTGATGAAGACATATCACGGGAGGTTTTCTTGGAATGTTATATGTATACGGGCCGATGCTGCCAGTACGTATTTTAGAAGAAATCGTATTCTGGAAAACACAAGAGAAAGAGCATACCGAGGTTATCAAAGCAATCGTACCTAACCTGGAGGAACCCTATGTTAAACTGCTGGATGAATGGGCAGTGGTCTTCGGTGCCACAGAGATGGCCGCTCAGCAGTTATTGAATTCTGCCCTCTCTGCTTCTCCACCAAGTCAGGCTGAACTCACTGCGGAAACAGAAAAGCTGCTGCATATCTCCTGTACCCAATCCCAAGAATTTGTTCGACAGCTTTTTGCCATTATGGAAAGTAGCGCAGCCGTCAAAGCCGTCCCCCTTGCAACCACTGTGATCCTGCATATTATTCGCGAATCAGAGTATTTCCTTGCCGTACTGCACACTCTGAGCTCGCCCGGACAGCTCACGCAAATTATGAGAGATTATACAGCAGCCGACTATGTCGTAAGAACAGAAGAGGACAATGTCACGCGGAATGAGGGACTTATTCCTTCTACAGATACTATCCTTGATATTCGTGAAATGAGTGCTGTGCCAATTGGCGGACATACGCTGCCTCCATTGCCTTATGCTTATAATGCGCTGGAACCATACATCGATGAGAAAACCATGCGGATTCATCACGATAAACACCATCAAAGTTATGTAGATGGACTAAATAAAGCAGAGAACAAGCTAGCTGAGGCTCGCAAGAAAGGAGATTTCGATCTCGTTAAGCATTGGGAGCGGGAGCTAGCCTTTAATGGGGCAGGCCACTATCTCCATACAATATTCTGGAACGTAATGTCTCCACAAGGTGGCGGGCGTCCAACTGGAGCCTTACTGGAAGCCATTGAACAAAGCTTCGGCAGCTATGACAGCTTCAAGAAACAGTTCACAGAAGCTGCGAATAAGGTTGAAGGTGGCGGCTGGGCTATTCTCGTCTGGAGTCCACGCAGTCATAGACTGGAGATTTTGACTGCGGAGAAACATCAGAACCTGTCACAATGGGACGTGGTTCCGTTACTGGCTCTGGATGTATGGGAGCATGCCTATTACCTTAAACATCAGAATAATCGGGCCGATTATATTGAGGATTGGTGGAAGGTCGTTAACTGGCCTTACGTCTCAGAACGTTATGCTGCTGCCAGTAAACTGGCCTGGAAGCCTTTTTGATATTATTTCAATTCACAGTGAACATCACTCTTATTCCCACACCCTGACCAAAAAGGACCCATCATTCACATTACGTGAACGATGGGTCCTTCCAATTTCGAGGTATGCACCCCGATATTTATTCCTTAATCAAGCTTAGAAACTCCGCACGAGCGGCGGCATCCTCACGGAAGACCCCTCTAGTAGCCATAGTTACCGTTTTGCTGCCTGGCTTCTTCACTCCGCGTGCACACATACACAGATGTTCTCCCTCCACAACAACCATAACACCGTGGGGGCCTAGCACCTCCGTCATAATATCAGCAATTTGCGCCGTAATGCGTTCTTGAACCTGTAGACGCCGGCTTACTGCTTCAACAAGCCGAGCTAATTTGCTGAGTCCAGCAATACGTCCGCTCGGAATGTATCCTATATGCACTTTACCAAAGAAAGGAGCCATGTGGTGTTCACATTGGCTGTAATAGACGATATCCTTAACAATCACTAGCTCTTCATGAGACTCATCAAAAGTAACGCCGAGCGCCTCGCGGGGATCTATCGAATAACCGCCGAATATCTCCTCGTACATCCGCGTAACACGTGCCGGTGTTTCCAGCAGTCCCTCGCGGCCGGTATCTTCACCGATTAATTCTAATATTTTCTCAACGTGATACTCGATTTGCTCACGGTTCTCTGCAACTTTACCGTTCACATATTCCTTGATGTTCCCCATGATGTCTCCCCCTTCCGCACCCGTATACATGTTATCCGGACCCGGTTACTTACTTCTACGTTTATTCCCTTTAGCTGCTCCTGGGCGCGCACCTGGCTGTCCCTGAGTCTTCATCATTTGCTGGGCACGCTGCATTTGCTTCCCGTTCAGGTTATAACCCATTTGCTTTGCAACCTTTTGCAGCATTTCAGGATCATTCTGCATGTTTGTCATTTGTTTGCGCAGATAATATACACCGATGAAAAAACCACCGATGAGACCTACGACCAATGTAATAATAGGTAATGCGATACTCATCTAAAGCCCACCTCTACACTCTATTGTCTGCATCGCCATATGGCACGCGAATCTATCATAGCATTTCAGGAACTGGACAGCAATTGGCAATATGCAACCTGTCTATGAACTTTTTCCTCCATTAATATCGCTGTCCTCTCGTGCCTTCTTCCCAGTAAGGAGCACATCCTGCGCCCGGCTTAGCATTTCCCTCACCGTGCTATCCTCCTCGCGCTCTAAACCCGCTTCTACAGCCGCTAGAGCCTCATCACCGCCAATACGTCCAAGCGCCCAAGCAGCAGTGCCCCGCATCTCTGGCCGCGGCTCTTTCAGAACAATCTCTGATAGCTTTGGCACAGCCCCGGCTTCCTTAAAATTGCCTAGGGCAATGATCGCATTTCGCTGCATCGGCTTTTTGCCTCTCCAGGCTGCTGAGCTATTGCCGAATTTCTCTTTGAACTCACGATTGCTAAGATCAAGGATCGGCAGCAGCAGCGGCTTCACAATTTCAGGATCAGGTTGCATCTGAGGGCGATGATTCCAGTTCTTACCTCTATTCTTGGGACATACAATCTGGCAAGTATCACAGCCGTATAGACGATTGCCGATCTTGGTCATATACTCCTCGCTGAGGAACCCTTTAGTCTGCGTCAAAAAAGAAATACAAGCCTGTGCGTTAAGCTGACCCGGACCCACCAGCGCTCCGGTCGGACAAGCATCAATACACTTGGTACACTCCCCGCAGCCTTCTTCAACAGGTTCATCCGGAGCAAAAGGAATGTTCGTAACCATTTCCCCAAGATAAATCCAAGATCCCCATTTGGGCGAGATGATAGAACAGTTTTTGCCGCTGAAGCCTATTCCCGCTCTTTCCGCTACCGCTCTATCTACTAGAACACCAGTGTCCACCATACTTTCCAGCACAGCCTCTGGTACACGCTCGTGAATAAATTCCTCTAGCTTACTTAAGGCTTCCCTCAGTACATGGTGATAATCCCTGCCCCAAGATGCCCGGGCGAGGATGCCTCTACGTGCACCCGGCTCAGATTTAGGAGGGTTCTCCATTTTAGAAGGGTAAGCCACTGCAATCGAAATAATAGATAACGGTTTGTCTCCAGAAGACAATGCTGGAACTGTCCTTTTATCCAGATCGGGTTCCTCGAAGCCAGATTCATATCCTTTGTCCCGGTGGTCTTGCAGTATATTTTTTAAATATAAAAAAGGTTCTGCTGTTGTAAACCCGATATCATCAATACCGAGTGATGTCGCAGCCTCCTGAATCTCTGCTTTAAGCTGTGCCCACTTGGAAGGCGGGGGAGCATACGATGACTGAAATGTATTGGTCATTTCCGCCTTCTCCTTTCATATCTTCGCTGACTTTCTTATAATCTATTCAGTTTTGACAGAGGCCACCATATATAATCAGCCCTGCCGACAATCATATCCTGTGAAATAGAGCCGAAGTAACGGCTGTCCTTGCTGGCTGAAGCATGACGGTTATCGCCCATTACAAAATAATTGCCACTTTCCACGGTTAACGCTGCAAAATCCGGATCTTCAATCTCAGTATCGATATAGGGCTCATTCACTATTTTTCCATTCACGTATAACTGATGATTCCGTACCTCTATGATATCTCCAGGTATGCCAATCACTCGCTTCACTAAATACTCCTTATGACTAGGTCCGGTACTTGGATCATGAAGAATGACAACATCACCATGTTTTGGATTTACGAAGAGCAATGAAATTTTATTAATGAAGAGCCTCTCACCCTCCCAGAGCGTTGGCTGCATAGACTGACCTTTAACCGTTGATATATTGAACACAAAAACATTAAGAACAGACATCACAGCAAAAACAATCACAGCTGTAAGCAGCCAATCCTTCATTTCCGAGACCAAACGACCGCCCAGGGTAGTCTTGGATCTGGAGGATCTATGTCTTTGTTTCCTATTTCTCGTGTAATCTACTTGGGGCTCCTGATTCAATATGTCACCTCTGTTCTCAATAATTGAAGTCTATACTTGCAGATATTATAACAATAAAAAAGCATATCTCCCAGCCATTAGCAATGGACTTCTGGAAAATACGCTCGAGTATGAATGAAACAGACTATATCGTCAGCTATAGTTCTTTTTTCTAGAAAATGTTTCCGCTTTCGCAGCTGAGTGATCAAAATTACCCAACAATGCTCAGCTTCCGGACAGATTTAAAGATTTGATTCTCGCTATATCCCATAGCTTCATACAATGGCAAAGCAAAAGAATTATGCTCATCGACGGCTACATAGATACCACTGACTTTACGAGCTTGAAACCTGGATTCCATAGCTGATACCAGACTTCTACCGACTCCTCTGCGGCGATAATCAGGATGTACAGCAATCCGGAAATAACAACCGTGGTTTTTCTCAATTGTACCAATCAGTGCTCCAACAATTTCTTCTTCATCTTCCGCAACTACAATGAGATCTGAATCCCAAGAAAGCTGCCTGGAGAAAGGCTCGATAGTGTTCTCGAAACACTCTTCCGATAATGCGGTTTGCAGCAAATCAGTCACAGGGCTAACGTCGCTTAATTGAAAGGAACGAACGTGCATTCTTTAAAATCTCCCTTGTCTATGGCTTATGAATTTAACAAAAAGAAGGGGTTCCCTTAACATAGAGAAAATAAAAAAAAGCATCAAATATCGAGGAATACCTGCTTTTAAATCTATTAAAGCACACTTTTCTCGTGATATCATCATTTTTCTTTTGAAAGCGCTTAATATCAAGCGTTTACATTTCGGATGGGGTTCATTTCTTCATTAAAAGGGTATTAATAAGGATATATGTCTATAGGTTAGGGACTATTTATTTTAACATTCTAAATACAATTGTAAAACCCTTTCCCTCTCCAATTATACTTTATAAACATTTATGTTTGTTTAGTGTTGCATTATTGGTCTAGATACGGTTTAATTAAAGTATCCTATTGGGCGAAACCCTATAGTACATATTTACAATAAAGGATTTTGACGTTAGTTCGCCAGAATTCTTTATCTATAACAAAATTCTAATATAACTCAGGAGGGATTTTTCCATGGCATTTCAATTACCGGCACTTCCTTATCCGAACAACGCACTCGAACCACACATCGACGCATTGACGATGGAAATTCACCATGACAGACACCATAACACATATGTAACTAATCTGAATGCAGCTTTGGAAAAAGCACCTGAATTGCAAAGCAAAAGCATTGAAGAGCTTCTTACAGATCTGAACGCTGTACCTGAAGCTATCCGTACTGCTGTTCGCAACAATGGTGGCGGACACGCTAACCACACTTTGTTCTGGGAAGTTATCGGACCAAACGGCGGCGGCGCACCAACTGGCGCATTGGCTGAAGCTATCGATAAAGAACTGGGCGGATTCGAAAAATTCAAAGAAGATTTCGCAGCAGCAGCAACTACTCGTTTCGGCAGCGGCTGGGCTTGGCTAGTTGTTAAAGATGGCAAACTGGCAGTAACAAGCACACCTAACCAAGACAACCCAATCAGCGAAGGCGCTACTCCAATCCTCGGACTGGATGTATGGGAGCACGCTTACTACCTGAACTACCAAAACAAACGCCCTGATTACATCAAAGCGTTCTGGAACGTAGTAAACTGGGAAGAAGTTGGCAAACGTTACGAAAGCGCAAAATAAGAAATTCCATTTGGCTTATGCCATTTAACTAAAAAAGAAGGTATCTCAGAGCCGAATAGGCTAAGGGATACCTTCTTTGTTTAGGTTGGAGATATAGAGAGATAAAGATAAAGACAGAGATTGACTGATTGATTGATTGATTCAGATCCTCCCAGACACCGCATTTCACGCCGCTTGCGTCGCTTAAATGGATGCAACTGGATCGGTATAGATCGAAATAGATCGGTATAGATGAGAATAAATCGGAATAAATCGCAATAAATCTATACTCGGCTTACGAGAATCTGCGTTTGGAGTCGCTGAGCAATAGATTAGGGAATAACTCCCTAAAATTCTGCGATATACTCCATAAACACGAGTAATTAGGGAAATACTCCCTAAAAATCATCCGTTTTGGGCATAAAACCGATATTTTCCTAATTATTAGGGAGGTTTTCCCTAAAATGATCAATTACAAGCCAAATCGACCTATTTTTAGGGAAAAATTCCCTAATTAAGTCTTTACCACTCTCGTAGCCATAGAACACCAGAAGAATTTAGTTGGAACAAGACTGAACTAATCTGAAACAAATAAACAAATATTTGCTACGAAGAGACTGAAGCATACGACCCTACTTAGGCGCATACGACCATACTTAGGTGCATATGACCCTATTTAGGCGCATATGACCATACTTAGGTGCATTTGACCCTACTTAGGCGCATACGACCCTACTTAGGCGCGTACGACCATGCTTTGGTGCATACGACCATGCTTTGGTGCATACGACCATGCTTTGGTGCATACGACCATGCTTTGGTGCATACATCATACTCACGTTTTGTACATTTAGCACTTTAGCAACGCAACACGGCGAATCTTCTACTTCTCTAGCTTCGCCCGCTCTTCCTGCTCATCAAAATAAAGGTTCAGTAGCTTCAGAAAAACGTTAGGGAACGCATAGTTAGCCATGTCTTCGCGGCTGATCCAGCGCACTGCTCCGCCATCCTCTGGACTAGCGGTCCCGTCCTCAAATCTCTCGATAGGCATGCTGCTGTCGATCCCCGAGAATAAGTCCGCATCCGCGTTGTACACCGCCCGTCCTTCTGCCGCTATCGGCAGCGGAAGGGCGTCCTCTTCGCTGCAGCGGTACACCTGCAGCGTCCACACGATATGGCTGAAGATATGCTCAGCAGCCATCCAGTGCTTCTCAGGCCGGGCAGAGATCCCGGCCTCCCGCAGTGACCGGCGCAGCCGGTCCAGCGCCGCCGCTTCCGGCAGCCGCGCGCCTTTGGCGCCGCCTTCCACAGGCGGTGCCGGCCAGTGCGGCAGCTCCCACATGCGGGCTAACAGCCCGCTTTGTGGCCGCTGCCGGATGAGCACTTGGCCCGCGTGGGCACCGCGGCCCTCAATCAAAGCCGCCAGCCGCTCCTCAGGGCGCGGCGGCTTGGCCTTGGTCTTGACGGGCAGCGAGGTCTCGCAGCCCGCCAGGCGCGCGGCGCAATGCTCCATCACCGGGCAGGTTAAGCAGCGCGGTGATTTAGGAGTGCATACGAGCGCCCCGAGCTCCATCAGCGCCTGATTAAAAGATGCCGCTTCCCCCTCCGGGATCAGTTCAGCTGCCAGGCGCTCCATCTTTACGCGGGTGGGTCCCTTGGCGATATCATCCTCTATCAGGAAGTATCGGGACAACACCCGCATCACATTGCCGTCGACCGCTGGCTCCGGCCGATTGAACGCAATGCTAAGGATAGCCCCTGCCGTATAAGGTCCCACTCCCTTTAAACTGAAGACGGCCTCGCGATCATTGGGCACCTGCCCGCCATACAGCTCTTTGACCTGTTTGGCCGCATGCTGTATATTGCGAGCACGAGAATAATAACCTAAGCCTTCCCAGCACTTAAGCACGTCCTCTTCTGGTGCATCGGCGAGCGACTCCACGGTAGGAAACCTTTCGATAAACCGATTGAAATACGGGATTACCGTATCCACCCTTGTCTGCTGCAGCATTATTTCAGAAATCCAAATATAATAAGGATTGCGGTGCCGACGCCAAGGCAAATCCCGTTTCTGCCCTTGATACCACTCCAGCAAATGATAGCTGAAATATTGCTTAGCCTCCCGCAGCTCCTGTTCGTCTTGAACTTGTAGATCTTGTTGTGTCATTATAACGCTCCTTGCCCTTCTATAATCAGGGTTCAATTTATGAACCTGGCCCTTCCACGACAGCAAAAGCCGAAGCCAAATCACGGCCATGTGTTATCGTAAGATGAATGGTGTACCTCTGTCCATTTGGCAGATCTAGTCTGCTCCAAGCTTCACACGATAAAGTTACCTCTGGTTTTCCTTTAGCATCAGGCAATATCTCAATATCCTGAAACCCAACTACATTGCCGATGCCACAGCCTAAAGCCTTCACAACTGCTTCCTTGGCAGCAAAACGCCCGGCTACGAACTCAGCCAACCTCCCGCTTCGCTCTTCAGCAAGTTGATATTCTTGCTCTGTTAAGACGCGCTGGTTAAATTTCTTACCCAGTCCTCTATTTATTACCTCTGAGATTCGTTCAATTTCTAACACATCATGTCCGATTCCGTAAATCAACACTTCACGCTCCTTATGGACGTGTATCCCATTTTGCTTCAATAATGGTATGATCAATCATATGAAGTATTATTAAAAGTAATAGTCCTGCAAGATTCTTTCTGCTATCTTAAAAGAAAATGCGCTCTAAGTCTAATAAGACTATCCAGCGACTTCACGATAGACTAGCTGATTTACTTCATTTTTATATATGGAGAGGGGATTACCCTATGAATCATCGTAATTTTGAAATACCTGCCGGAGACGGAGCTGTTCTCCGCTGCTCACACTTCCCAGCCCAAGGCAAAGCCAAAAGCGTTATAGTTATAGCCCATGGCTACAAAGGTTTTAAAGATTGGGGAATGTTTCCTTACATAGCCACAACTCTCAGCCAAGAGCATGAAGTAATTACTTTTAACTTCTCTCATGCTGGCATCGGGGAAGATCTGCTGCATTTCACTGAGCTTGAGAAGTTCGCCCGCAACACCTATCGCCGCAGCTTAAAGGACATGGAAATCCTGTTGTCCTATCTTAGCCAACACCCGAAATTCGGCAGCCTGCCCTTATTCCTTCTCGGCCACAGTCTCGGAGGGGGAATTTGTTTGGTCTACACGCTTGATCATCCCAATGAGATCAGCGGAGTAATCTCCTGGAACGGGGTTACGAAACTCGATTTGCTGACGGAAGAACAAAAGCAGCAGATGAAGGAAACAGGAAGAACCTATGTCCTTAATGGACGTACTGGCCAACAAATGCCGCTGGATGCTGTAATTTTAGAAGACATGGAGAACAACAAAGAACGCTATAACATCCTTGAACGCATACAGAAAGCGTCCTTCCCAGTTGTCCTTATTCAAGGCAGTCAAGATGGAGTACATCTCCGCCAAGGATCTGAGCATCTCATTAAACTTCGGCCAGATATTAGCTGGGTGCAGGTTCCTGAGGGTAATCATACGTTCAACACTGTGCACCCTTTTGCTGGCACGACTCCGCAATTAGAGCTCGCGATTGCTGCGACAACTAATTTTATCGATCAGACACTTACGCTTACAGAATAATTATTCTTCTTAGTCTATCCAGCTATCCAACTCACAAAAACCGCCACGAGCTCTGCTGCTACGCAGACCCGTGGCGATTTCTAGTTCAACCTATTCTAAATCCCCGGAATAACATTACGCTTATGTGCCGTTCTCCGGTAATAATTCTCAAGCTTCTCAGCTACTTCAGGATTAACCTGTTTACCTTCCAGATAGTCGCTGTTATCGTCATAAGTAATGCCCAGCTCGGTTTCATCCGTCTGACCCGGCCATAAGCCCGCCGTAGGTGCTTTTGTGACAATATCCGCAGGCACACCGATATGTGCAGCCAATTGACGTACCTGACGTTTATTAAGTGTGGATAGTGGTGTAATATCTACAGCGCCATCGCCCCACTTCGTGTAGAAGCCGGTAATCGCTTCAGAAGCATGATCCGTTCCTACTACAATCAGATTGTTCTCAAAAGCGAGTGCATATTGCATAACCATACGTGTTCTGGCTTTAACATTTCCTTTGCCTTGATGCGTCATATGGCGGTGTTGGCCTATTGATTTCAGACCATGCTCAACTTCAAGGGCAATTTCATTTACCGCTTCCTCAATGTTGGTCTCCACAGTATGAGTCAGATTAAAAGCTTTGGCAACATCATAGCTGTGCTCGATATCTTCCTGAACCCCATAAGGCTGGAATACTCCAAGCGTCATATACTCTGTGCCTTTTTCTGCCGTCAGCTCGTCCGTAGCCTGTTTACAAAGACCCGCGGCTACCGCACTGTCCACTCCACCACTAATGGCGATCAATAATCCTTTAGCCCCTGCGTTCAGCACGTACGACTTTAAGAAATCAACCCGTTTGCGTGCCTCAACCTCTACATCAATCGTTGGCTTCACGCCAAGATCCGCAATAATTTCCTTCTGTAAACTCACCAAACACACCTCGTTCCATCAGAAATGGTTCCATATCCATCAAAATATCCACCCAAACGAAGCTCATGCTTCTAAGCATATTCTATCCCATTATTGCTCTTATATTTTGAAAAATCCCGCATGCAGCCGATTTGCCGGCTGATGCGAGATTATATGGAATAACTGTTTTTACTGGCACAAACGATTGAAGACTTCTTTCAATTCAGCAGCAATTTCAGCAGCCGAACGATCTTCTACGCCATGACGTTCAATAAAGTGAACGAGTTCTCCATCCTTCATCAGTGCGATGGAAGGTGAGGATGGCGGATAAGGAGCAAAATATTCACGTGCTTTAGCAGTAGCTTCTTTCTCTTGACCTGCAAACACTGTGAACAAGTGATCCGGAGTGATTTCATTTTGCAAAGCCTGAGCTACACCTGGACGACATTGTCCAGCAGCACAACCACAGACCGAATTTACGACTACAAGCGATGTTCCTTTTGCGGTTGGAAGAGTAGCTTCCACCTCTTCTGGAGTCATAAGCTCCTGAAACCCGATACTTGTCAGGTCATCACGCATAGGCTGAATTGAATCTCTCATATATTGATTAAAAGACATGGACATTTCTCTGCACTCTCCTTCACTTTTCAACTGTTTGTCAGATAATATTACAGCAGTACTTACTAACTTTATTATACATTCATACTCTGTGAAAGCAAGAGATGCTGTAGAGGGTGATTCAATCTAAGAGCGAACCCCGCTGGGTTCCTCCTTATCCAGTGGGAAGGAGATCGTAAATACCGTACCCTCTCCTTCTACGGACTCTACATTTATTTTACCGTTATGCCGCTCCACAATACTAAGACACAAGGATAAGCCTAGACCTGTTCCCTGAATTTTCGTCGTAAAAAAGGGTAAAAACAGCTTCTCGCGTTGACTTTCTGACATACCAACACCGCTATCGGTGACAATCAACTCCACTTTATCATGAGTACTGCGTGTCTCCAGCGTCAGCACCCCCTTGGGTCCCATAGCCTCCATACCATTACGTCCTAAATTGAGAATAAGCTGCTTGATTTCCCGGACATTTAGCTCCAATTCATGCAGTGATGGGCTCAGCTTCAGTTCCACACTTTGACCGCGAAGATTAGCATCAGCCCACAGCAATGGACTAACTTCTTCTATAATATGGTGCAGCAGCACCTTCTCTTTATCAGAAACCCGGCTCTGTGCCAAGGATAAAAAATCATTAATAATACTATTAGCGCGGTCCAGCTCTTCCATCACAATCTGATAATAAGAATCCAATTCTTGAGCACTCTTTTCTCTCATCAGCTGCAAAAAACCCCGAACTACCGCCATAGGATTACGAATCTCATGGGTAATTCCAGCAGCCATCTGCCCGACCAAGCTCAAACGTTCCACATGATCCAGCTCTACACGTAGTTTTTCCTCATTGGTCATATCCTGCACAATAATTACAGCACCACTTGTTACCCCTGAGCTCTTATGCATTAACGGCGCTGAATAAATCTGATAGATGCGCGACTCATGAATCATTTTTTCACTGGAACGCCGTTTAGAGCGGATATTATCACTTACCCGCATATATGCCTGTGTATCCACTGAGCTGTGAAAAAACTTTTTTACCGGTTCGTCAATAATATCCTCTTTTCGCAAATTGGGATAATGAGTCCTCATCATTCCTAACATACAATCATTAAGATCAGTTACAACTCCGTGTTCATCCAGAGACATAATACTCAGAGGGACTACATTGGTAATCTGCTGTAGCTTCTCGGACTCCCACTGGAAACTTTCACTGATACTCTCCATTTGTACTTTATCCCGCAATCTACTTCTAACCATCTCAACAAAATATACAAAAACACCACCTAAAGCGATGGTGAAAAACAGATATACCGTAATCAGAAATGCTTGCACGGAATTTGATTCATATATATTTTCCCCGCCTATAATCGGGACTAACGCAATAAATAGCATGCTTGGACAAAGAATCATCCATAACATACCGATCTTCTCAACTACTGTACCTTTCTTAAAAGGTTTGGCCAGTCCAAACAGCAGCGGATATAATAAAACCCCTGAATTCAATATCACGTTACTGATTCCTGTAGGCTCCGCAATGATTACATTGCAGATAAGCAAGAAAATGGACAGCAAAATGCCCGAACGGGTAGTTCCATATAAAATACCAATATACGCAGGGATTAATCCTAAATTCAAATAGGCTACACCAAACAGAGTTGTCGAAAGAAGAGAGCACAGGATAAGACTAAACGTACACGCCAAAATTAAAAAGGTCTGATCATTTGGGAGCTTCCCCTTTTTCCGAGTCACAAATCTACGGTCCACCCACCATTGAAAAAGAAAAAGAAAGGAGCATGCTGCCGATATTTGCAATAAGATATCCTTAACCGCACCAATAATTACAATCACACCCCAAAATGGACAAATTACCCTACATGCTTAGATTAAAGCACAGGATTACTCTCCTGACAACGATAATCACCTAATGATTGGACAAGACTGGTTACATGTGAATCAGAATGGTATGATTCCGTTAGGAATACCCGCGGAAATCGCTTCCGTGTCTTAACATGTAAAGGAGTAAAATTTCATGAGCAATTACGATGTGATCGTCATTGGGGGCGGCCCTTCGGGTCTAATGGCAAGCGTGGCCGCTGCAGAACACGGGGCATCCGTTCTGCTAATCGACAAGGGAGCAAAACTAGGCCGAAAGCTCGGAATATCCGGTGGCGGACGATGCAATGTTACCAACGTCAAGGAAAGAGACGAGCTAATCGCCCATATTCCAGGAAACGGGCGTTTTTTGTATAGTGCCTTCGACCATTTTAATAACCAGGATATCATCGCCTTTTTTGAAGGTTTAGGCATTGCATTAAAAGAAGAAGATAACGGGCGGATGTTTCCCGTTTCCGATAAGGCCTCTAGTGTCGTATCTGCCTTAATTAGCAAAGTACGGAGTCTAGGCGTGCAGATTATGACCGACAGTCCCGTCTCAAGAATAATCTATAACGAAGGGGCTGTTAAGGGAGTCCAGCTGAGCTCGGGCAAGACGATCGCCTGCACTGCTGTTATCATCGCCACCGGAGGCAAGTCTGTACCACAGACCGGCTCCACTGGAGATGGCTACCCTTGGGCAGAAGCCGCAGGGCACACGATCACCGAGCTGTTTCCGACAGAGGTGCCGATTCTTTCACGGGAAGAATGGATTAAGTCCGGCGAGCTGCAAGGCCTGTCGCTACGTGATGTAGCCCTCACTGTGTGGAATCCTAAAGGAAAGAAGGTCATCTCTCATCGAGGAGATATGATATTCACCCATTTTGGATTATCAGGGCCCATTGCACTGCGGTGCAGCCAATTTCTGAGACAGGTCCAACGTAAATCCGGCACAGATACGGTGGAGATGTCCATTGATCTCTTCCCTGATCTGAACACACAGGAAGTAGAATCAATGTTGCAGGATAAGCTGGATCAGGAACCTAAGAAAGCAATCCGCAATTCGCTAAAAGGGCTGTTGCCAGAGCGTCTCATCCCCCTCTTGCTGACTAAAGCTGACTTAGATGAGGATATAACCGGTCATCACGTCTCCAAGAATGGATTGCTTCTATTAGCTGGGATTTTGAAACGCATGCCGGTTTATGTGCATGGCACCCGTTCCCTATCCGAGGCCTTTGTTACCGGGGGCGGGGTAAACCTGAAGGAGATCGATCCCAAAAGAATGGAATCGAAGCTTATGCCGGGGTTATTCTTCTGCGGCGAGGTACTCGATATCCATGGCTATACAGGAGGCTACAATATAACAGCGGCCTTCTCAACAGGATATACAGCAGGCAAGCACGCTGCTGACATTCGACTGGGATAATCTCTAATGCAACGTGAATATCCTCCAAGCAGCTTACTACTTTGAAAATGGCGGTCTGCGCGATTCTCTCATTAATTGGAGAATCGCTCCTCTGTTTTGGGTTCCTCAGCTGCTATGTGGAGCGTCTGTCCTAATCAGCTACTGCGGCTTCGGACCCAGATGACGTTATTGGCGAATTTATCACCTTATGGGCAGTGTTTCGGACTCCAACGACGCTATTCATTATAACGAGGCTCATATAGGGTGTTTTTCATGGCAATAGAACTATGGAGTCCGTTAGCATCCCAAAAGTGGAAAAATAGTATGTTTAGGGGCAGCTGTGTCCCATAGGCTAGCTAGGTACCTCGTACGTACGTGCGCACAATAGATCGAATCAAGACAACAAAAGAAGAGTGCTCCAGCAGCCTTTTCACGGCTTATGGGGCACTCTTCCGTTCTATTTATATCTTTATTTCGCTAAGCGAAATGTTCCAAATATTCTAGAGCTAAACAGTGCAACGATATAGCCTAGCGGGATGAACAGGATAATCCCAAACCATCCATATAAGGAAATACAGATCAGCGCAGAACAAATGATTGAAAAAGGAAGCAGTAAGATAGGGACCGCACGCAGCCCCGCTTCGGCTTTTTGTTCCTTTGTAAACGGCAGAATTCCGATGTAATCATCTCCCACGAATAACGACCAGAACGACAACAGCCAATTGGTCATGAGAGAAACTAAAACTATAAAGCCCAGCCATTTGAACCCTGATGGAATGATAAATATCGCTAGAAGGGACACAGCAGTAAACGATAAGTAGAGCTTTAAATGGGCAGGATTCCGTACAAGGGCCTTAATCGCTGCCGCAGAGAAACGGCTCTCGGCAGTTTTTGATTTTAGCAAAGGCTGTGATTTCCGGAAAATCCACGGCTTATGGCGGGTCGGACGTGGCTTATCCAGTACGCCGCGGAGTAATAGGGCCGCTATTTTCATCCGCTGCTTATAATCTTCACGCACATCGTTCATGAACGTCCCACGCATCACTATACGCCGCTGAAGAGCGATTACCGCTACGACTGCAAAGAGTGCTGCAATCAGCAGCATAAAAACTGGACTGTTGTTCCAAAACGTAGCTGCACGGAAATAAATCCCACAAGGAACGGAGATGGCCAGAATCAGCCACAGCCAGCGCCGCCAGCCTTGCTTTTGTACTTTTACAATATGCCCAAGTAATTTAACGCACCAGCTACATGCCAGAGTCAGAGCGAACAGCGCCCATACCTCGGATGACAGCATTCCATACCCCCGAACCAGAAAAGGTAATAACAGCACAAAAGCTGCACAGAACTTCAACGATGTTACGATCAGGCTGTACAGCAACCCGCGGAACATGATCGTATTTATCCATCGCTGCCGTTGTCTTAGAAATAATAGATCGCCTTCCTGCAATAATAGCACCAGTCCCCCTCTACAGAGCAGGAGCACAAATAATGAAGGAATCAGCATAAACGGCAAATCTGCACTCCAAGCTGGCAATGCCTCGTTCCAGAACCCGTAATATAACCGTCCTCCCAGAAATCCCCCGGGAATCAGTATATATAACAGCACAGTCCAATCGGCAGCCGTACGAATAATAGCAGATTGCTCACGCCAATGAGAAAATAATCGCCGCCAGAATAGCTTTTTGGAGGTAGGAAAAGCAAACCCTCGCTGCTTCTGCTTACTCATGTCAGTTCGTCGAAGCAATCAAACAACGACGCCTCCGGCAACCCAGCATAATCACGTATATCTTCGAGCGTTCCAGCAGCGGCAACCCTGCCACCCGAGATCAGCACAAAATCATCGCAAATTTTCTCAGCAGTATCCAATACATGCGTAGACATTAATACACCAGCTCCGCGCTGCCGCTCCGCTTCCAGCAGTCGCAGGAAATCTTTAGTAGCCCGAGGATCCAAGCCGATAAAAGGCTCGTCCACAATATAAACATCCGGCTGTACCAAAAAGCCAAGCATCAGCATCATTTTCTGTTTCATACCCTTAGAGAAACCAGCTGGAAGATCATCACGGACATGATTCATGCCGAACTGCTTCAGTAACCTCTCCGCCGTTTCTTGAAACTGCTCATATTTTAGTCCATAAGCAGCAGCAGCCAAATCTAAGTGCTCCCATAAGGTCAAGTCCTCATAAAACACCGGCTGCTCCGGTACATAAGCATAGGATTTATTAACTCCATTAAAGGAGACCTTAGCTTTGGTATTCTTAAGCAAACCGAGCAGTGTTTTGATTGTAGTACTTTTTCCCGCACCGTTTGGTCCGATCAGTCCGAGCAGCTGTCCACGCCGCACCTGAAATGAAATATCGAATATGCACGGGGCACCTGCTTCATAGCCTGCTTCATCGATCTCAACATCGAGTACAATCTCTTCGTCGCTCTCGGTATCCCCTGTTATTTCTACATTCTCCATATTCGCCAACTCCTAAATATTTCTAATGAATATTATTATCGAAATTCCAACCCAGAAAGATAGCTTCTCTAATCGTACTATATATACTTTCTCCAAGGAAGCAAACTGATTTTTTCACAGCTCAGAGAACTACTCTCCTATTTAAAAAAGAAACCTCCCATTAAAGAGAGGTCTGTCCGAGAAGCTCTAGGTTATTTGTTGCTGAAATTTCTTCTTCACGTTTAATTGCCGCTTCATCTCTACGCTCGACTTTACCACGCAGCATTAACAGTAACACTCCGAGCAGGGCTGTAAGCAAACCAGAGAGAATGAAAGCCGGGACAGGTCCTGACGCTGTAACTAAAGCCCCACCGGCCACAGGTCCCAAGATAACAGCCGCACTTGTTAGACTGCCTATAGTTCCAAATACACGGCCCGTGTATTCCGCAGGGGTCCGCTGTTGCAGCATAGAATTGAAGGGAATGAACGCAAGGCCTGCTCCCACACCAGCAAACATAAAAGAACCAAATAAAGCGATGTTCATCCATAATCCAGCCTGACCGTGGGCAGTTACAATTCCTGCACTTGAGAAAACAACCCCCATAATTACAGCTCCCAATCCCATGAAGACGAGCGTATGTTTACCACTGCCTATACGGCTTACAAGCAGGGCTGACAGTAAGGTGCCAAGACCACTGGCTGCCACACACCAACCCAGCAGATCACCGTTCACACCCGGAATTTCCCGGAATAACGTTACAATCTGCGAATCACCAATTTGCAGCATTAGCAGCACTAGTACCAGCATAGCAATCCCGCAAAGTACTACTGGCATTCCCACGATCACCTGCAGACCCGCCGACATTTCTTGGCGAAAAGACTTCCGAGCACCATTCTCCCCTGTGTTATCCTCTGCTGCATCTTTCTTCAGTGCAGCCGCACGCGGCAGTCCTATTAAGATGACCGCCGATAAAATGAAGGTAGCCGAGTCAATCACATAACAAGCGGCAATACCAAATGCGGCAACCAGCAGTCCACCTAGAGCAGGACCTACAATTTTGGTTATTTGTTCAATAGATGAGCTAAGCGCCATGGCTTTATCCATCTGGGCCGCAGGGACAAGCTCCTTGAGCTTTCCGCTTTTGGCTGGTGAAAAGAGTACATCCATGATCCCTTTAGCCACCAGCAGGACATATACCTGCCAGAGAGAACCTGCAAATACCAAACAAACAACGATTCCGGCACGAGCTAGATCCGAACCAATCATCAACGCCTTGCGGTTAAAACGATCACTTAAATAACCTGCAAATGGCCCTCCTAAGAGCAACGGCACAGCCATACATAAAGATATAGCCGTAATTTCCCACGGTGTAGCATTCCATTTAAAACCTACCATTGTCAGTAGTGCTAGGATATGCAACCAGTCTCCCACATTCGATACAAGCTGTGCGGCAATAAGCAGCATAAAGGGCTTATTCGCCGTCAGCTTTCCTTCTTTTGAATCATGAGCCAGCCGTTCCTCCATCTTACTTCACTCCCCGTTACTATTTCTCGATGAAGTAATAGTAAAATATTGGAGAACATCAATCATCCGTCTGGAGGCGTAAATAGCGCTTGAACCTAAGACTGAAATTCTTATCCTTTCAAAGACTGAAATCAAAAAAACCTTCGTTTTTATCGCATTCAAAAAATTGTTTGATTTTTAATAATTAAAAGTGTGCTCATTGTGACAAATCACATGTTCTTCATTCGCTCTTTCACGTATTCTAAGGTTATCTCAAGGTTCGTTGCACAGGTAACCCGTGCACTAATGACTATTGATTGCAAACTGTGCGATGAGTTCACACATGATTAACGATAGAGGGTGGAGAAGCATGATACAATCTTACGAACGTGATACGCAATTAACACTACATTTGTACCGGGTATTTGCCAAGTCTTTTAAGAGCATTAATGAACATGCTGTTACCGGCAGCAAAATTGAAGGTTTTAATCCGACTGCCTTTGCCGTTATGGAAGTGTTGTATTATAAGGGACCACAACCCATTCAACAAATTGGCGCCAAGCTGCTGCTGCAAAGCGGCAACGTTACTTACGTAATCGATAAGCTTGAGGAACGCGGCTATTTGCAGCGTAAGCCTTGTCCGAGCGACCGCCGTGTGATTTTTGCGGAGCTGACTACGGAAGGTGAACGTCTCATGAATGAGATGTATCCGAAATATTCAGAACGCCTGCATCTTGCTTTCAGCGGTCTGAATGATGATGAGAAGGAACAAATGATTGTTCTGCTCAAAAAGATGGGTCTACAAGCTGAGAAGCTATCCCCTCTTCCTCGTAAGTAAGAGTCGCTTATTTATGTGTTTTAGACAAGCTGTTATTGATTTCTGTTAATGTTAAAAAGAAAACCAATAGGCGATTCTCCGATTTATTTGAGAATCGCCTATTGGTTTTTTTGTTCTGCGGCGGCTTACTTGAGCAGATGATATAAGTCCTTATGACCCCTCTGAGCAAAATTCGAGTGCCTTTTTACAGCCTCCGTTAGCCGAACATTAGTTGGGAACTGATCAGTTAGGGCAGTAAGTCGATGCCGAAGACGGACTTTGAGGTCCGCTTTTGGCAAACCTCGGATCATCATCATCCTTATTCGGCAGGACTTGCGTGCACACTTCCGATTGGACTTGTCGTGCACGCTTCCGATTGGACTTGGCGAACACACTTCCGATTGGACGTCCCTTCTAGCTGACCGTAACTACCACTCTCAGTAAAATCCACTTTTGATATAACCCGCTATATTTTCAGCGCCCGATCTTGATGGGAACCTGAGCAGTAACTAAAGGAATAACTGCATTCTATACAGCTATTTCGTATGCAAATCGGATTATTCTAACTTTAAGTGTATTCTGTACAATTAAAAACCAGAAAAAGTACCCCTAGGCGAGTAAATCAAGAAAATAGATGCACTAAATACAGCTATATATCTATTGAAGAGTTACCGACAGGATTATAGTTGTACGAAATACAACTAAATATGTCTAACGACTGCTTCCACTGCTTCCATCGACGCTCTACTCTAGAGGTTACATCAATCTGGCGTGCCACCCATCCGTTATTCCATGTGATACTCCGTCCGTTAGTCCATGCGTCATTCCATATGCCACACCGTCGGTCAGTCCCTGCGTCATTCCATGCGCCACTCCAGGGAGTTAATTCGTATGGTTCAACCACTTTAACACGCTATCTACCTAATAAGTTATGCCTTTTTCAAGGACGATGAAGCATCCTCTACTGAAGGCACACCCTTGCGCAAACCCCAGGAAATTATCAGCGACAAAACAGCGAAAACTGCCATTACGATAAATAATGAATGAAGACCACCTTCAAGGGCATCACGCAGACTGTTTGATACTTCCCCAGACAGGTTGGTTCCTGCATGTGATCCAAGCAGCTTATTAATATCATCTCCTGAGATGTTTGAATCTGGTTGTTTTCTTAACAGCTTATCAATATTCAAGTTCAGCCAGGAACCAAAAATAGCCACCCCAACAGTCTGTCCTAAAGAACGCGTGAACGCATTAAGCGCTGTAGATGCTCCCCGTTGCTCATACGCAACAGAGGACTGCGCGATAATCGTAAAGACTGTAGAAGAATACCCAAAGCCAACTCCACAGACCAGCATCAAGCATAAGAGCAGCAGCTGTGAAGACTCCCCTGTTAAGAAAGCCAGACCAATAGCCCCGGCAGCGATCATAATCAATCCAAGCATTGCGGTTCGACGCGAACCCGCTTTTAGAATCATCCGCCCTCCGGCGATCGAACCAAACATCCAGCCTACCGACATCGGCGCCAGTAGCAAACCTGAGATGGCGGCGCTTTTTCCGGATACACCCTGCACCCATAATGGCACATACGTAGAAAGCCCAATAATTAATGTGCTTACCAGCAGGTTAGCCCCAGTAGACACCGCTATGTTGCGGTTCGAGAATAGACCCAGCGGCAACATAGGTTCAGGAGCACGACGCTCCACAAAGAAAAATAAGACTAGCAGGATAACAGCCACAATTAGAGTTGCAATTAGCAGTGGGGATGTCCACTCCAGATTCTGTCCTCCTGTGGAGAGACCGAAGAGTAATGCGCCCATACCAGCAGCGAATAGCAGCACCCCTGCCACATCAATTTGTGCTTTCCGGCGTACCTTTTCTTCCTTCAAATAACGGGCAATAAATACCATTGCTAGTAAACCAAATGGCAGATTAAAGACAAATACCCAGCGCCAGCTTAGGTAATCTACAACATATCCTCCAAGAAGAGGGCCTACCAAAGAGGAAATCCCCCATACAGAGCTAAGTAATCCTTGTGTCTTCGCTCTCTCTTCAATACTGTAAATATCCCCGATAATGGTAAAGGTCATTGGAATGAGCGCACCCGCGCCAATCCCCTGTATTGCCCGGAACAGGATCAGCTGTTCCATACTTTGCGAAATACCGCATAATAATGAGCCTAATAAAAAAACAGCTGCCCCCCACATGAACACAGGCTTGCGTCCAAAGAGGTCACTGATTTTGCCGAAAATAGGAGTAGTAATAGCCATTGCCAGCAAATAAGAAGTGAATATCCAGCTAAGCCACTGCATTCCCTGAAATTCACCTACGATAGCTGGACCCGCTGGTCCTGTTACCGTTCCTTCAATCGCAGCCAGAAAGGTAGCTAGCAGCACCCCTATCAGTATTAATTTACGTTCTAAATCCCCTGTTGACTTCAATGTTCCAAACCCTCTCTTTATGTAATCAAATCATTGCCATTCCCCACGCAGAAGCGCATGCAGAGTCACATCCTGAAAGCCGGAAGGGGTCTGACGATATTGACGCAGTATACCTTCCTTCTGAAAGCCGAGCGTTTGAACCAGCCTCTCCGCACGATTATTATCAGGATGACACAGCGCTTCTATCCGATTCAGCCCCATCCTATTGAAGCCGAAGTTGAGCACTAAACCAAGCGCTTCTTTCATATATCCAAGCCCCCATAAGGCAGGCGCCAGATCGCAGCCAATTTCCCCGCGGTAAGCTCCCTGTAACTGCCAATAGTTATACCCGCAGCTCCCTATAACTTCACCTCCGGGTCCTACAATACTCCAGCGTAAGCTGTCCTCTTCCTGAGCCATCTGTGATAAAAATGCAATCAGTTGCTCAGTCTCTTCGATAGAGGATAATGCTGGAGCCCCCAGCCAGCGGGTGACCTCTGGATGAGACCAGATCTGATACAATGCTGAAGCATGTTCAGTAGTCATAGCACACAGCTTCACTCTACTGCCGACCAGTGTGGGTATCACTCCATTGCAGATGTACAAGTCTCTGCCCCCCTTCAACTTATCAATTATACATCATTCAAGAGTATATCCTTAAGATAAAAGTTCTAAATTCTTTAACATTGAAAAGAACAAATTCTACGCGTTAACGTAAAAAGACGTCTGCAACAGGGAGCAAACACTCCCTAAATACAGACGCTTTTTATTAAACTTAACTACAATGATTTCATTCCGCTTCATGAATAACTTCACTGCATAACACCTGAAGTTTGGCTCGAATATCCTTGAACTCTTCAATTCCAGTCCCCGTAATACTGTACCCTTCGGTATGGGCAGTCAGAAAGTTGTCCAGTGTCAGCTTTTCCAATTCCTGTTTCACTTCGCGTTCTCCTACACGATACCCCAGATCTTCAAGTCCGAGCAGCATCTCTGAGATCGTCACATCTTTATCCCGTGCACAATAAAGCATATGAATTCCTATGAACAAGTTCTGTACATCAGCGCGCATATTCCACCTCTTCCGGCTATATAGCCTTCGGTATTTATACTAGCATTACCCTCTGACCGATCCCCGGAAACATTATTGTGGCTGTTCCGCATTTCATGGACTTCAAGGAACATTCCATATTGTTACAGATTGGTATTGTCGCTTGACGTATTATGTCTAGCTGTACTATGTTGATAATTACAGTTATGAGTTCATATTTGAATTTAAAGTACAGGAAGGTGATGCTTCATGTTTCAAGCTATGCCTTACGATGGAACACGCAACGAGCAGTTTGAAGCGGTTCTAATCCAACTAGAAGCATTAGTAAAGGACGAACCAAGTGCTACGGCCAACCTGGCCAATGCTTCGGCACTGCTTAAACACGCTATGCCGGATACGAATTGGGCCGGTTTTTATTTATTTGATGGCAAGGAGCTTGTGCTCGGGCCTTTCCAAGGTCTTCCTGCCTGCATCCGCATCCCGTTGTCTCGTGGAGTCTGCGGAACGGCTGCTGCGGAACGACGCACGTTAGTAGTTGGAGATGTGCATGCATTCCCGGGACATATCGCCTGTGACGCCGCTTCAAACAGCGAAATTGTTGTCCCGCTGATCAAGGATGATCGTTTGCTTGGCGTACTCGATATCGACAGTCCGCTGAAAGATCGTTTTGATGATGAGGAACGCCGGTTCCTGGAGCGGTTCGCAGCCCTGGTATCGGAAGTTATCTAAAGCAGCTCTGCCCTATAGAGCATAAGAAATAGGCTGTCTCATTTGTAGGAATCTCCTACTTATAAGACAGCCTATTCTTGTTGAGCCTATAGCCGTACCGGACTGATATTCCAAATCTCCGCGGCGTAGCGGCTAATCGTGTTATCACTTGAGAATTTACCGGAATGACCAATATTTATAATAGACTTTTTCAGCCACTCCTGACGGTTGCGGTATGCCCGGTCAATCTCGACATGAGTCTCGACATAACTTGCGAAATCCTTAAGCACAAAGAATTCATCGTTATTATCCAAAAGAGAATGGAAAATGGTCTCAAACTCCGCACCATGACAGCATATAGGTCCCGGATTAACCAACTGATCCAATACTTCCTTCACACGGCTATCCCCATTGTAGATATCACGTGCGTGATAGCCGCCATGCTGATAATAATCCATTACCTGCTCAGCACGAAGACCGAACAGGAACATATTGTTGTCCCCTACCATCTCATGCATTTCCACGTTAGCACCGTCCATCGTACCTACGGTTAATGCACCGTTCATCATAAACTTCATATTCCCCGTACCGGAAGCCTCTTTACTCGCTGTAGAAATCTGTTCACTAATATCCGCAGCAGGAATGATCTTCTCGGCCAAGGATACCGAATAATTCTCAAGGAAAAAGATACGGATCTTGCCTTTAACATCCGGATCCTTGTTGACAGCCTCCGCCACAGTATTGATCAGCTTGATAATTCGCTTCGCCAAATGATAGCTTGGTGCCGCCTTTGCTCCGAATATAAACGTGCGCGGTACCATATCCATCGAAGGATTATCTTTGATTTGGTTGTACATATGCAGAATATGCAAAATATTTAGCAGCTGCCGCTTATAAGCATGCAGGCGCTTCACCTGAACATCAAAGATAGAGTCGGGGTCTACATGTACTGAATGCTTGCTGTAAATGTATTCAGCCAACTTGAGCTTATTCCGCCGTTTAATGCTGGCTACTTGTTCCTGGAAGGAAGCATCCTCACAATATTTAATCAAACCAATCATCTCTTGCGGATGGCTCATCCAGCGGGTTCCTATCGATTGATTGATAAGGTTAGCCAGATCCGGATTGGCATGCATCAGCCAACGCCGGTGAGTAATCCCATTCGTCTTATTATTGAAGCGGTGCGGGTACATTTCATTAAAGAGCCGCATTTCGCGTTTCATCAATATTTCTGTATGCAGCGCTGCTACCCCATTGACACTATGGCTCGCCACAATCGCCAGATGAGCCATGCGAACCTGATCGTCATGAATAATTGCCATCTGTGAAATCCGGTCCTGATCGCCGGGATAACGACTCATCAGCTCGCCGCAGAAGCGGGCATTAATCTCTTCAATGATAAGAAAAATACGTGGAAGCAAGTCCCTGACCATTTGAATAGGCCATTTCTCCAGGGCT
Source organism: Paenibacillus sp. FSL H7-0943 (assembly GCF_037963265.1). Classification (NCBI taxonomy): domain Bacteria; kingdom Bacillati; phylum Bacillota; class Bacilli; order Caryophanales; family Paenibacillaceae; genus Paenibacillus; species Paenibacillus sp. FSL H7-0943. The sequence goes on along the minus strand of NZ_CP150148.1, from coordinate 670,166 downwards.
TCGCTCAAGATCGTATGATTTGTATAGGACACCATACGAGTTGTAATACTCCACGCTTCATCCCATCCTAATCCATGTACATCCATCAGAATCCGCAGCAATTCAGGAATTACAAGCGTCGGATGTGTATCATTGATATGAAGTGCAACCTTGTCGGGCAGCGATTGTATAGGGAGTCCAAGCTTTCCAAAGGTTCGCAGAATACTTTGCAGGCCAGCGCTGCAGAGGAAGTATTGCTGCTTCAACCGCAACAGCTTGCCTTCGTATTGAGAGTCATCCGGATACAGGAACTCCGAGATGGATTCTACGGAACGTTTATATTCCAGGAATTTATGATAGTCTGATCCGGCAAAAGAGCCAAAGGTTCTGGTAGGCTGGGTGATGGACTCCGCGCTCCAGTTGCGCAGTGTATTCACATGCCGCCGATCTGCACCAATGATAGGCACATCATACGGAACTGCACGAACGGCCTCATATTGACTATGCTCAAAGATAAGCCGCCCGTTCTCCTCCCGAGTCTCAATCACGCCCCAGAACCTTACTTCTACCTGCTTGTCTTCACGACGCACTTCCCATACATTATCATTTTGCAGCCAGTAATCGGGCAGTTCCACCTGATACCCGTCAACGATTTTCTGCTCGAACAGGCCGTATTTATAACGTATGCCGCAACCATGCCCCGCATATTGCAGGGAGGCCAGTGAATCCAAGAAACAAGCAGCTAGACGTCCAAGTCCTCCATTGCCAAGCCCAGCGTCGGCTTCTACCTCCTCAATATCCTGCAGCGAGAAACCAAGATCGGCCAATCCCTCACGCACGACCTCCAGCACGCCCATATTCAGCAGATTGTTCCCCAGAAGTCTTCCGATCAGAAACTCCATAGAAAAATAGTATACCTGCTTATCCTTATCCGTCTTGTACTTTTGATTGGTATCCGCCCAATTTTTCCCGGCATTCTCGCGAATCATGTTGCCTAATATTTTATAGACATCAGCATTCGAGGCTTCCTCCAAAGGTTTGCCCAATTTACTGATGAGCGTCTCGCGAAACACCTGTTTGAAAGTTTCTTTATCGTTAAACAACAGCAGGTTCCTCCTGACAAAAGCTTTTTTTAGGGATGCATTAGACTATGCCTGTAGATCAGATAGGTTATACTGTTTCGTTTCATCTAATCCAGTTGGTTTATATTTTGCTGCTCTTGGCGATGACAAATGGACGTTTACTATCCCCGACGAGAATTCGATTCTTACTTAAATGTACGTCCTTATCCATGATCACATTCTCAATAACAGCATCTTCCTCTATAATGCACTTCTGCATAATTACAGAGTTGATGATCTTCGCTCCTTTACGTACCTGAACCCCACGAAAGATCACGCTGTTCTCCACCGTTCCAGCTATAATGCAGCCGTTAGCCACCAGTGAATTGCTGACATTTGCGCTCTCTAAATATCGGGTAGGAGCCTCATATTTAATCTTCGTCTGCACTGGACTTTCTTTGAACAGACTAAAGTAATTCTCCTGCTGAAGCAGCTCCAGACTATTCTTATAATAGCTTTCCAATGAATTAATTACGGCATGATAGCCATGATACTCATAAGCAGCGATTTTGAATTTATGGCGGTTTTTCTGGATCACATCACGGAAAAAGTAACTCTCCCCATGTGCAATGCAATGTTCCACCTGCTCCAGGAACAGTTTTTTCTCCATAATGAAGATATCGAGATATAAATTGGGATGATCCTTCTCATGATGGATATTGGTCACATTATTCTCTTCGTCCACTTCAATACGCTGGCATAACTCATGCTCTGGCTGCAATTGCTCTATTTTTTTGTATACTACTGTAACATCGGCACCCTTCTCCAAATGGTAGCTGTACAAGTCCTGGAGATCGATAGTATTAATATGCTGGCTGCCGGAAAACACAATATATTTAGCAGATCCCCGTTTAAAAAGATCCAGATTATTATGATAATGCTGAAGGTCGCCAAGAGAAGTATCGGTGGGATCATTCCAGTCCGGAGGCAAAATAAATAGTCCCCCATGCTTGCGATTCATATCCCAAGATTTCCCGTCACCCAAATGGTCCATTAAAGAACGATATTTACGGCGAACAAACAGGCCCACGCTCTCCAGATCCGCACGCATCATATTGGAAAGCACGAAATCTATCAACCGATAACGACTGGCAAAAGGTACGGCTGCACCACAGCGGAAATAAGTGAGTTCATTTAGTTTATCGAGTTCATGATCCAGATTAATTACACCCATGAGTTGCTTCATCGGAATCCACCGTCCTCTTATAATTTATAAGAAAGTATAAGTTTCACTATATACTTTATCCTTATAAATCTCGCATAAACGCTTACCGTCCCTAGAAGGACGCCGAAGGCGTTTTAGCTTGATTATATGGTTTTGGCCACAGCTGATTTACGTTTTTTGCTTTTATTGTCGATCAGCAGAATTTCGTTCTCGTTCTCCCGCTCGATGCCTATTTCCATATAATCGTCGATTACCGTATTTTCACTAATAATCGCTTTATGAATGCGTACGTTCTTACCAATCTTAACCTTAGGCATAATTACGGAGTCCGTAATCACACTGCCTTCACCTACTTCTACGCCATAAAAAAGAACCGAGTGCTTCACTTCACCATGCACAATGCAGCCTTCATTAATAATGCATCCTGACACTTTCGCCCCAGGTGCGACATATTGAGCAGGTTGATTCGGATTGCGTGTAAATATGCGCCAGCTGGGATCATTTAGATTAAGCGGTGGATTATCGCTCAGTAAATCCATATTCGCTTCCCACAGGCTTGCTACCGTACCAACGTCTCTCCAATACCCTTCAAAAGGGTACGCAAATAAAGAGTTCCCGTCTTCCAGCATCAAAGGAATGATATCCTTACCAAAATCGTGAGATGACCCTATATTCTCTCCGTCCTCCAGTAAATGCTTGCGGAGAATTTCCCATTTAAAGATGTACACACCCATAGAAGCTAGCGTGCTTTTTGGCTGTGCAGGCTTCTCCTCAAATTCGTAAATTTTCAGATCGTCCTCCGTATTTAAGATTCCAAATCGACTTGCTTCCTCCAGCGGAACGTCAATCACAGAAATTGTGCAATCTGCATTTCTCTCCTTGTGGTATTGCAGCATAGCATGATAATCCATTTTATAAATGTGATCACCGGATAGAATAAGAACATGCTCGGGGTCGAACTGATCTACAAATTTAAGATTTCGATAAATCGCATCGGCTGTTCCCCGATACCAGCTGCTTCCATTCTCACGTTCATGCGGTGGCAATACGAATACTCCACCATTCTTACGGTTCAAATCCCAATCACTGCCTACTCCGATGTAAGAATGTAGTATAAGTGGCTCATACTGTGTCAATACACCGACAGTATCAATACCCGAGTTGGAGCAGTTACTTAAAGGAAAGTCGATGATCCGATAAGTGCCCCCAAAATAGACAGCGGGCTTGGCAAGCGATTTGGTTAAACCTTTCAATCTTTTGCCTTGGCCTCCAGCCAATAGCATGGCTACCATTTCTTTTTTCTTCATGGAAAAGCCTCCCTTGACTTATGGGTAATATAAAGTTCAGCAAACCTAGGATGAATGAACAGAATTCCAAAAAGAAGTGAATTAGAAAAGAAATACACCAGAAAGAAATGAGCCTTGATAGGAAGATGACAAAGTTGAAAAAACGAGGAAGGAAATTTTACACGTTCGGATGATCTAACCTAAAATAGGGAGAGCATTCTCCAAAATCAGGAGCCTGAATCAGGAGATTATCCTTATTGTAAAGTGTTCTATATTCTTCGTCAAAACCCTTTATCGCAATTCCGAAAATCCGGAATTTTTAACCCTGTTTGTCATTAAACACGTTAATATTCCTTATAACTAGATTAACCAATTTAAAGCCATGTGAAAGAAATTCACTCATTTATTCTAGAAAAAGAATCATTCGGTCTTCAGCAAACATTCAACCGGATATGGCATAATGAAGCTATCTATCACCGATTTGGAGGAACCTATGATGAAAGCAGTACAAGGAGTTCGACTTCTGCTCGTAGATGATGAGCCTCATATATTACAGTTCCTGGAGCTGGGTCTCCTTAACGAAGGTTTTGAAGTACGAACCGCGTCGGACGGGCTAAGCGCCATTTCGATTGCAGCTGAATTCAAGCCCCATGTAGCTATCCTGGATGTTATGATGCCGGGTATGGATGGATTCGAGGTATGTCACTATCTGCGCTCAGAAGAGACAGAGGTAGCTGTCATCATGCTTACTGCAAAAGACGAAGTGGATGATCGCGTAAAAGGACTATCTATTGGTGCTGACGACTATATGGTCAAGCCCTTCAGCTTTGATGAATTACTAGCGCGGATCCAAGCGCGGCTGCGGAATCAGTTTCCGGGGCTGCTAGGTGAGGTCCGCTGCGGTCCTTTCCGAATTGACAGTCGGCGAAAGGAAATTCGCTTCAGGGAGGAAGTACTTGAACTCTCCCCTACGGAATACGAGTTATTACAGTATCTCGTTATCAATCACGGCCTTGTACTCAGCAAGCCTATGATTCTTGATAAAGTGTGGGGCTATGATTTTGGCGGTGAGGAAAATATTGTTGAGGTCTATATCCGTTCGCTTCGTGAGAAGCTCGGAGATAAGGAGCACCGTATTATCCGTACCCTGCGGGGCGCAGGCTACCGGGTGGATCTATGAGCACTCCCATCTTCAGATGGCTTCGCAGACTGCCTGCACCACGTTCCTTGCGTAAACAGCTGCTTGCCACATCGCTGCTTATTCTATCAGGATTGCTGCTGCTAATTGGAGTCTTACAATATATCCTTATGCGAGATTTTATATACAGCAATAGAGCCGAGTCTATGGAAGCGCAAATACGTTCTGTCCCCCGTGAGATGTTTTTTAACTTTTTTAATTCCTATGACGAGGACAGCACAGGTATAAATGACACGAACAACGAGTTTAACAGCAATTTCCCGTTGGAAAGAGAAGACATGAATAAAATGCCAAGTGGGCTGCGAACTGGCGAGAACCGGCGCCCGCTTCTGCTTGATGCCCATACAACTCTCGCCATGTACAGCTCGGATGGCACCTTCAGGGATTTACAGCAATTAACCCTCTCAGATATAGCAGCACCCAGGCTGACCAATGAGCAATACGATGCGCTGCTGATTCACACCACGGATAGGGCAACAGGAAATTACAAGCTCATCCAAGCTGAAGACGGAACTGAACATCTAGCTATATTCATGAATCTTTATAGACCTGGAAATACTAGATTGCTGCTGCAAATGAGTGTGAGCACAGGGCCATTGACGGATGTGATAATGCAGCAGCTGCTGATCTACGCAGGTTTGTCAGTGATTGCTTTATTGACTGGATTATTCCTATACTTACCGGCCCTGCGAAAGACGTTAGTTCCTCTATCTAATATGGGAGAATCGGCTGAGATCATTAATGCCGGTAATTTGGACATTCGGTTTCCAGTTGACCAAGGACAGGCCGAGATCGACAAGCTTGCTCATTCATTCAATGGTATGCTCGAACGTCTCGAAATATCCTTTCATAATGAACGGGAGGCCAAGGAGCAGATGCGCAGGTTCGCTGCCGATGCTTCCCACGAGCTTAGAACTCCGCTTACCTCAATACACGGTTTTCTTGAGGTCTTGCTGCGGGGCGCCGCCGATAATAAAGAACAGTTATATAACTCGTTGCGAAGCATGCATGGTGAATCGAAACGGATCAACAAGCTGGTCGAGGATCTGCTACTGCTCGCTCGAATGGATGGAGCTCCACAACTGCAGATGACTGATCTGATTCTCAGCGAGGTAATTCACGAAATGAAGCCGCATCTGCTTTTGCTCGCGGATCAACGTAAAGTTACATTTGATATCTCCTATGGCATCCGTGGTAAATATGATCCCTATAAGCTCAAGCAGGTGATTCTGAATCTGTTCCACAATGCAGTTCAGCATACCAATGCCACGACAGGGAGCATTCATCTCTCTTTGCAAGCGGAAGGAAATCAAGCTCTATTAAGCGTGCGGGATAATGGCTACGGAATTCCCGGAGAGCACATCCCACATATCTTTGATCGATTCTACCGCAGTGACTCCTCTCGTACACGTAAATACGGCGGATCAGGGTTGGGTCTCTCCATTACAAAATCTATTGTCGAGGCACATCACGGCAAGATTAGTGTAAATAGCACCGTTGGCGAGGGCACAACGTTTACGGTTAGTCTGCCTTGCGAGGAAGGATTAGCCAAGGAAGAGTAACAACCGTTATAATTAAGAGGAACTGGAGCATCGCTCCACAAAACTTAAGCGTATGCTTTCGTTGCCAGTTTTGCTATGTAGTCCATTCTAAGGAGCATCGCTCCACATAACTTTTAGGAGGTAAATACATGTACGAAATCGCCGTAATTGGCGCCGGTCCTGCCGGTGCAAGCGCAGCCCTGTTCGCCGCCAAGGCGGGCAAAAAAACGCTGCTGATCGACAACGATAAGGGCATGACCCGCAGAGGTTGGTTTGAGAACTTTTATGGAATTTCCGAAGTAGGTGGTCCTGAGCTGGTAGAAACCGGGCATAAGCAAGCCGTTAAATTTGGCGCTGAGCTGGTTTCCGAACAGGCTATCAACCTCACCTCCAGCGGCAATGGTTTTGTCATTGAAACTGAAGATGGAATTATCTATGAAGCAAAACATGTCATTCTTGCCACAGGCGCCCTTACAGATCTAGCTGTCAAAGCTGGTGTGGAGATTAAGGATGGTACAGAGCCAAGAATCAAAACTGTAGTAGCCGTTGATGCTGAAGGCAAAACGAATATCGCAGGCATTTGGGCAGCTGGTACTGTTGCTGGAGTAAGTGTACATGCCATTATTACCGCAGGCGATGGTGCGAAGGTAGCTATTAATGTAATTAGCGAGTTAAATGGTGCGCGTTACGTTGATCATGATGTGCTGAAAGCTTAATCTATACTCAAAACATAAATCCGGAGGATGATTCTTAGGAATCGGTCTTTCGGATTTTTTCGTCACCCAGGAGAAACAAGTTACGAAATTTAAAAATAACTGCACTTGATGCAGCTATTTCATACAATAACACCCACACGGCTGTTTTAAGTGTATTTTATGCAACTAAAAACAGGCTAACTGAGCATTCTAGCTAAAATGTAAAGATATAGATGTATCAAGTGCAACTAAATCGATTTGCAGCTGTCCCCCCATACTTTTAATTGTATAAAGTACACTTATTTGCTCGTCCCTCACCGTCCTTTGAACACCACACGCAAAAAAACTGCTTCAAAACCTCATCCCACCGCCGAAGCCGATGTTATGATCGTTTGAAACAGTTCCTCTCCCTCAACTGTGTATACTCCAATGCAAGGAATCCACTTCTTCTTCTCTTCCCTTAAGACTAGCAGCCAGCTCCTGCAAATACGGAACCAATAATGGGCGCAAATCCTCCCGCATCAAACCTACCTCCAGCGTGGCTTTAATGTAACCAAATTTATCACCAATATCATAACGTTTGCCGATTAAATCCAGCGCCAGCAATCCTTCTTGCCGGCATACCTCGTGCAAAGCATCCGTCAGTTGATATTCACCGCCCGCTCCACGTTTGAGGTTAGCCAGCACTGAGAATATCGAAGGCTCCAAAATGTATCGCCCCATAATGGCGTATTCTGAAGGTGCTGTTTCAGGCGAGGGCTTCTCTACCAATCCTTTTACTTCATGAACTCCATTTAGTGAGCCGCTGGAAGCTATAATCCCATATTTGTTAACCTCCTGCCGTGGCACCTGCTGCACACCGACGATAGTCTGCTCCTCTTGCTCATACAATCTCATCATCTGCAGCAGCGCCGGGTCCTCCGAAACCATAATATCGTCACCAAGCAAAACAGCAAAAGGTTCATCACCGATAAATTGTTCCGCACAAAGGATGGCATGGCCTAGTCCCAGCGGCTCTTTTTGCCTAATGTAATGGATGCTCGCTAGCTCACTGATTAGCTGGACTTCACGAAGTAGATCCTCTTTCCCTTTTTCTAAAAGCGTCTGCTCCAGCTCCACCGATTTATCAAAATGATCTTCAATCGACTTCTTATTGCGGCCGGTCACGATGATAATACTTTCAATACCAGAGCGGACGGCTTCTTCTACGATATATTGAATCGCTGGTTTATCCACAATGGGCAGCATTTCTTTTGGCTGAGCCTTAGTGGCAGGCAGGAACCGAGTGCCTAAGCCCGCGGCGGGAATGACAGCTTTTCTAATCTTCATCATGAATCCCTCCCTTGCAGTTTATTTACGGAGATGGGTCACAGGGTGCTCACGAATGTTCTTTTGCTGCCCCTTACCTTCATAGAACTCTTGGACAATATAAAGCGGACGTCCCTTAGTTTCGTCATAAATCCGGCCGACATATTCACCTAGTATTCCTAGCATAATGAGTACAAATCCGTTGAAGGTCAGCGTAATTCCAATCATCGAAGCCCAGCCCTTAACAACTGAGTCTGTAAAAATCACCAGGTACAAAACATACATAAGGTACAGAAAACCAGAAGCCGACAGCAGTGCGCCCAAATATCCTGCCAGCTTCAGCGGCTTATAGGAAAAGGAGGTGATTCCGTCCAAAGAGAGCTTGATCATACGTTTTAGTGGATATTTAGTTTCCCCCGCCAGACGTTCATCCCGTTCATATTCAATCGCCTTCTGACGGAAACCAACCCAGCTGACCAGTCCGCGCACGAAACGGTTTTTCTCCGGTAGACGTTTGAGCTCTTCGCAGACCCTACGATCTATGAGCCGAAAATCACCCGTATCCACAGGGATAGAAATATCGGTTGAATAACGCAGAATTCTATAAAAGAGGCTGGCCGTCCACTTTTTGAATAAGGATTCACCATTACGCTTCACCCGTTTAGCATATACAACTTCATACCCCTTCTTCCATTCCGCAATCATGTCCAAGATCAGCTCAGGCGGGTCTTGCAAATCAGCATCAATAATGACAACTGCATCCCCAAGGGCATAGTCCATTCCGGCAGTAATAGCGATCTGATGTCCAAAGTTACGTGACAAATCGATCAGCTTCACACTCTCATCCCAGTAGCTATATTCCTCGATCATCTGGGCACAGTTGTCGGTGCTGCCGTCATTCACGAAGATCAGCTCATACACTTCCTCCGTCATTGCCATCACTTTTTTAATACGGCGATACGTTTCCTGAATGACTGCCTCTTCATTAAACATCGGTATAATAATGGAATAGCGCACGTTGATACTCATGAGCAGCTCCTCCTTTAATTTGAATGCTGAAGCGTGCCTGTAAATGTATTAGCACGCTTCGTATCCTCAAACACTGAACTAGTTAACTGTAACTTTGTATAACGTTCCGCTGTTGCCAGCGTCGTTTCCTGCCCAATCCGCTGCTGGAACCTCTGTGCCATTGTCGGTAATCCAGGTAGAGAGCGTAGAATTCCCTCCACGTCCACCACCCATACCGCCGCTGCTCAGCAGGAAGTATTTCACCTTTCCACTCTTTACTAACGCCTTTAGGGTATCTGTGGTATATACTGTGTCCGAATTGGAAAAACCGTTCAAAATAACAACCGATGCCCCCTTATCGACGATATAAGGAGCTGCTGTGCCATAATCCAATACGGCAAACAGATAAGGCTCCCCGGTATTATTTTCCTCCAGATAGGACAACAGACTCTCGTTCGCACTTGTGGCGCTATTACGCCCAAAGTTGCTAGAATTGCCGCCCATTCCTCCTCTGCTCTCACTGCTCCCTGGTCCTGCTTCAGGGGTTTGGCTATTCAGACCATAAGTAATTGGGGTAGCTGCCCAGTAGAGCGGGCCAATTAACAATACTAGTACAGCAACAATACTTGCCGAGAAAACAAATGGCTTCTGCTTGCCTTTAAGAACGACCAGCACCAAAGAAACAACTATACCGGCAGCCAGAATGCCAATCGACCAGCCCCTGCCAATCGTATCGTCATAAGGATGAATAATGTAACATTGAAAAACTGCTGTAACCAGCGTCGCAACTGGCAATAGCCATGACAGCCAACCAGAGTGCTCACGATACAGACTCCAGAGCTTTGACCAGCCTGCACCGACCAGCGCGGCTATCGGCGGAGCCATCATCACCAGATAATATTGATGGAAGAATCCCGCAATACTGAAGAATCCCATCACCGGCACCAGCCATGCTAACCAGAATAGAGCTTCTTTATGCCCTTGCGTAAAGTTCCTTCTCCGCAGATTAGCGAATAATCCAATACAACCAAACAATACAAAAGGCAGCATCCAGCTTGCCTGACCTGACAGCTCTGATTGGAACAGGCGCAGTGGACCTGCGGTTCCAGTATTGAACATTCCTCCACCGCCGCCATTCATGCCGCCGCGTTGTCCTTGGCCCCCACCTTCACCACCAAATTTCCGGTTTTGATTATCTGTTCCACCGCCGAGTGGTTGCCCTGGAGAACCTCCATCATCGGTGCCATTTTGACTGTCTGAGGTTGAATTTATGCCTTGCCGACCCGAAAATGCTCCACGTCCGCTATCCGTACCATTTTCAGCATCTGCCCCGTTCATAGCGGGTCTTTCACCGTTCATAGCTGGCATCTCGCCATTCATGTTCGGCATCTCACCACCATTCATTGAAGGCATTCCACCTCCGCCACCACCTGTCCCCCGATCACCCGTCAATCGCGCGACACCATTATAACCAAAGGCAAGATTGAGCACGGAGTTAGTACCGCTGCTGCCGATATAAGGTCGTTTACTAGCGGGAATCGAATCCACTATCACTGCCCAGGATAACGAGACCACGAGTAATATAGCTGTCGAGGCCGCTAATACTCCAGTTTTTCGCTTCCAGTTCACTTTCGCAGCCAAGACATAAAAGAGATAAAAAGCCGGCAATACCATATAAGCCTGCAACATCTTCTCATTAAACCCAACACCGATTAAAGCGAATGCGGCAAGGAGACTGCCCAGCTTATTACTCTTCGTTCCTTTAAATAAAAACCAAACCGCCAACAGTAACGTGAATACTAACAAAGCATCAATGTTATTCGTCCGGCTAACAGCCGCCGCTACTGGAGTTGTTGCCATGGCCAGCGCTGCTAAACGAGCTGCTGCTTTACCAAAGGTAGGTTTTACCAGAAGGTATACGAGCAACACGGAGCCCACGCCCCCAAGCGCCTGAGGTAAAATTACACTCCAGCCATGCAGCCCGAAAATGAGTGCGCTAAGAGTCTGAATCCAAAAGGTGACCGGTGGTTTATCCACCGTGACTGAACCTGCAGAGTCGAGTGAAGCGAAGAAGAAATTATGAAAGTTTTGCAGCATACTTCCCACGGCAGTGGTGTAGTATGTATTCACATAGTGGTCATTCCAAACTCCATAACCGTACAAAAAAGCAGCGAGTATTAAAATGAGCCACAGTATAAGATCCGAGCTTATTTTTCTAGCAAAACTCATCTCCATTTCACTCCTATCCCTTGATCATTCTATATGCCGGCAGTTCTGTAACTCCGGCCCAAGCTTTCCGTAGGTGTATTATTTCATCCATACCTTAACTCTCAATGAGTGCAAGCTGAATGTTTGCTGAATAAATGAGGCTGCCGGAACGCAAAAAAGACCCCACAATGTGGAGCCTTTCGGTACCCTGTTCAATCCAAACTATGTTATTCCATCTTGCCTATGGCAACAAGCTTATTCACCGTGTTCCAGTTGCGTGCGGTAATGGGCATCCCGAGTATTTTGTCAAAAGGGACTTTAAAAAGCGATGATTGGCTCACACTGACCTCATATAATATATACATCTCTCTGCCGACAAAACGCACTTTATCCGGTCCATTCTCATAAGTGCACAGTTTATCCAATGCTTCCCCTGAAGGCTCGGCTGGTAAAAAAGTAACATACCATCTTTTGAATTCCTCTGGCTCGGACAGCTGAAAAGGATCGTTAGCGATCACATTCTCCATTTCTGCTAAAGTACGGATAATAACAGAGACCTCGAATCCAAAAACCTCATGAATCTGACGTTCAATGACTCCTCTAAGCAGGCTTACCGAACCTTCATCACTCTCAAAAACGACATTTCCACTCTGAATATACGTTCGTACATTTGCAAATCCAAGAGACTGAAACATCGCCTTCAGGTCCAACATTTTAATAATTTTGTTCCCGCCGACGTTAATTCCACGCAGCAGCGCTATATAGGTAGTCATAGAATACGCCTCCGTTTTTGTGCCATGATCAGCTTACCTCTGCGGCTAAGGTGTGTAGACGTTTACGAACTTCTTTTACCAGCAGCTCCTTCTCTGGAGGCGAAAGCCCCTCCACCAGACGTGCGGCAGCGATCGGCAAAATCCAGCGGTCTACGTCCTCATAAGTGTGTCCTGATAATCTGAGATACTCTTGAATGTATCCCTTAGTTAATCTTTTTCTTATAAAACCTAACATTAATTTGGAGAAGGCCGAAGCTCCCGGAGGCATAGCTCCCAAACTGAACATCACTACGGAACGCGCAGCATCTCCAGCAGGTTCTCCCACTACACCCGTCATCCAGTCGATCACCCAGAGCTGTTCATCCATAAGCACATTGTCGGGATGAAAATCCCCATGACATAAACGAGTGCCTTCCGGCAGCTTCTCCAGATACTTCAAAATGACGGATTTTTCCTCTTCGCTCAGCATAGGGGCAACCATGATCTGACTTTTCAGCATATCCTTTTGCTGGCCGATTTCCTCTGTAGTTTCAAGCTTATGTAAATCACAATGAAGCCCCGCCATCAGCCTGGCATATTGGGTAACTTTCCAAGGCTTCTCACCCATCACCTTTAGTAAAGAGGGACCCTGAATTTGTTGAAAAACGATACCTTGTCGATTCTGTTCAGAAATAAGCTCAAAAGGCTGGGGGGTCCGAACACCCCGCGCATGTACAAACTGGCTGATTTTATATTCCCGGCTGACGTGTTGCTCTGCTATATCCTCCCGGTACAATTTAAGAATCCTCTGATCGTCATGCTGCCAGATCTCCGCTGTTCTGCCTTCCCCAACAAGCTTGGCCTTCATTCGGTATCCTCCATTTAGTCCAGATTAATGTGGGTAAAATGCTCAACTACCGGAAATGGGTCGTAGTAATGGTGAAGGAGTGCTTTCCATTCCTGATATTGGCTGGATTCTCTAAATCCAACAGTGTGGTCTTCAAGCGTTCTCCACTTCACCAGCAACAGATACTTATGATCATCCTCCAAGCAATGTTGTAATTCATGGCCCATATAACCTTCTATCGAGGAGATTAAGCTTGATGCCTCCTTGAAGCTTTGCTCAAATTCAGTAGTCAAACCAGGCTTCACTTGCAGCATCGCAGCTTCCAAAATCACACTCATCATCTCCTAAAGTTATTAATTTAAAGCATCCCGGAAAAATTCATGATAGAAATTAATGATGACCAGCAGTATTGCTAGTGACTCGTTGACACTGCCTACCTCCAGCGAATGATTGGCATCATCGATTCTATACACCTTCAAATGATTCAGCCCACTAATTTCACCCGAATGCTCTTCACCAAATAAGGGGTCACTGCCTCCATAAATTACAGTCCCCCGACTCCGCTGAATCAGCGGCACCGCCTCAGGCAACGGGGTGATATATAGATGAGACGTCTTCTTCTGTATTTCTAGCTCATCAGCTATTCTACCTGCAATAACAGCTCCCATGCTTTTACTTATAAAAAGAAACCTCTTATAATCCGGCAGAGAAGCAATCACGGCTTTACATTCCTCAATGATAATACTCATTTCTTCACGCTTGAAATCCACCCTAGCACTCTGGTAACCATATTCTAAAAGCAGAACATCACAATTATGCTCCCGGGCAGCTTTAGCCGCATAATCCAGCAGAGAGCGATCAGCTGAATAATTTTTACCCGGAAAAATAACAGCCAGCGCTTTGGAACCTTGGGTGATATATTTATGTTTAACCTCTCTACCCCAATAAGAGGACATAATGATATTGCTAACGTTCATACATGTTTCCCCTCTTCTACTCCTTAGACGGATTTAAAATGTTTAAAGAAATCTATCGTTTCTTGCAAATCTGCCTCATCTTTATAGATACTCATTACTCGCCCAATTTCAAGCGCAAAATCTACATATCCATTCGGCTTAGCGGTAATGATTGTTCCATCGACAACGACGTTAGATACGCCGGATTCATTGTCCACATAAACCTTACCATCCAGTACTCCGGCAGCCTTAAGAATGGATACCCCACCGCAAATGCCCGCGATGACTTTGCCTGCTCGATTCAGGCTTCTGATTAAATCTAATAGAGCCTCCTGCCCTATTAAATTATCTGTTTCCCCACCAGGGATAATCAATAAATCTATGGTGCTAACGTCCACATTTTCAACCAATACGGATGGATTCACAGAAAAACCCTCGCAGGAGATTAACGCCTTATCTTCCAAACCTAAGGTATAAACCTCACCCTTTGTTTTCATAAAATAAGCTGCCAATGTAACCTCAAACTGCACAAAGCTATCATATATAAGAATATATGTATTCAATGATGGATCAGCTCCCCTGTTCTCAAAAAAAGTAACCTCTATTCTATGTATCTATCATTATAGCATCATCGCCCTCTCCTGAAACTTACGGACTCAGAGGACGCTAATCAATAACAACTATGCGCTCCGCTAAGATTCCGAATGTGGGATTTCACCTAATTACTCATAACAAAAAAGGACACAAGCATCCCAACAGCCACCTTTTATGGCTCACGAGACACCTGTATCCTCCTATTTAGAGCTATTGCTACGACTGCGGCGCTATCTGTTTATTTTTACCTCGGCTCACAACAATTTCAGCGCAAATCCATAATATCAACGGAATAATCACCTGGAAAGGAAGCGCATATATTGGATAAATAGTATAGGCAAAATGCTGCATCTCCATAATATCCTTAAAGATAAATTGTGAGAAATAAACCATAATCAATCCCAGCTGAAGCACAACGGATCGGTAGCTCTTCAGTTTGAACAACTTAGCGACTCCAACACTAGCCACATATAAACATAAGCTGGCCTTTATGAATATCGTGATTACAAATCCAAGTGCTGATGATGCCTCCATTCGGGTCAAAAAATCCCCTATATTAATCCTACTAACCGCAACATACGAGGGGAAGTATAAGCTTTGAACAATATCAGGATTGAGAATCAGCAAATTCCGCAGAGAAACGAGCAAAATCACCACACCAGAAATCAGCAATCCGCTTAGCAGAATCTTTTTGGCTGAGTCTTTTGCCGGCAAATGACTAAATACGCCCATAAAAAGAACAATTTCAGCAAAAGGAAAAGTAAATGATCCAATTGTATCTGCAAATATCGGTGACCATCCACTGTCAAGAAAAGGCTTCAAATAGTGATACTTAAGCTTGGGAATGGCTAAGATTTCAATAAACAGAATCTCCGCTAAAAGAAGCAATAGAAATAGCTTAGCACATCTCCCAATCACCTCAATCCCTGCCTTAACCACCCAAATACATAACAGACCCACGCATAACATAGGTGCAATCATAGGC
This sequence comes from Paenibacillus sp. FSL H7-0943, assembly GCF_037963265.1. Classification (NCBI taxonomy): domain Bacteria; kingdom Bacillati; phylum Bacillota; class Bacilli; order Caryophanales; family Paenibacillaceae; genus Paenibacillus; species Paenibacillus sp. FSL H7-0943. Next base: position 654,523 of record NZ_CP150148.1, on the reverse strand, counting down.
GTCTCTGTCAAGGCAACCGTTTTACTAAACTCCCCAAAATTCCGTAGAACAAGTGCCCCCATATGCAGTGCATACCATATATATAGACAGGACACTACTCTCCCAAAGATAGATCCAAATACGATGATCAATATATCAAATAGATTCTTACCCGGAAAAAGCACATGAAATCTGGCGTACATAAACAGCAGGGGAACCGTTAATGATATGGCTAAAAGTAGAGCAATCCAGCTACTGTTGCCCGATTTTCCCGGCAGTCCCATGAATAGTGAAGTTCCAATAATAAATAGAACAACAATACTTATAGAATGCCCTGTGGGTATGATCTCTTTTTTCATGCTTAAATCTCCTCTTGGGCTTGTAACTAGAATAACTTGCTGATCCAACTCACAATTAAAGGTGAAGGACTAGGAAGCTGCCATTTCATGGCCAATGCAAAAGCTATACAGAAAGAAAGCAGACATAGTGTAGTACACACATAAAAATCCCGTTTCATCCCTTGCTTTAACAGTCCGTAAGGATCTATCAATACAACAAAAAAGTATATCATCACAACGATAACAGCCAATTTAATCACCTATTCTTGATGGATCTGTATAGACCTTGAGTTCTGAGCACTGCTCTCAATAATAACTGTTGAATTTACAACCACATCTAGACTAGAGAATTCTCGTTCCCAATCTTTATCGAGCTTGGTCCAGGTCTTAGGCATATTCTCAAAGATAATCTCTCCGAATCCAAAAATATCGGAATGATATTCCTGCTGCACCTTTTTAATTACAGAGAGAGTATTCTCCTGTAATTCCTTAGCGGCACGCTTCTCTATAACATTTTTACTATTCAGACTAGTGAATCCTTCAGTAGTCATTACCTCATCAAGCCCGGTATGCGTGACCATATTTACCTGTAATTGGAGTTTACCGTTTATCCAAACAGGCTTTACTTTTGTTTTATTAGAAAAGATCTCAAGTGTGAAGTCGGGGGCTCCCTTTTCGTTATTCACGGTTAACACCCCACCCTTTATCTTATCTTTAATAAACAACATGAATTTGGTCTCTTCGCCACTCAGCTTGCCTATCATTTTATCCATTCTGAAGATAGCTGTACCGCTGACACGCGGATTTTTCTGGCCATTTTTCTCGTGAATATAAATAAGAGGAGCTATAGCACAATCCCCGGGCGTCTCCAGCTTTTCAATGAAGTCCCAAATCTCCACAACCGGGGCCGTACTTACATTTTGTTCAATTGCCATCTGCTGAGCAAGACCATAAGACATAATAGTTTCTGTTGAGCTATTTAAATTAATTACTTCCTGAGCCGTCTTCTCTTTAGAAACAAACACGTATACATCTGATCGAGTTTCTGTATCTCTGTTATACCAATCAATCACTTTTACAACCCCTTCCTTGGCTACTTCCTCACTAATAATGATCGCCTTGGAATGGCTCCAAAATAATTTCTTTCCCGTAATTGAAATCATACCTCGCACAATTTCAAATAACGTTTTACCTGAAAGACTGACCATCTTATAACCCGCTTGACTGGATTTCATCCCCTCTTTCGTATCCACGATTTCGACCGTTGCTAACAGCTTTCCGTCAGAATCTTTATCGATGCCAATGCCTGCTACAACCGCCCTATCTTCAATTTCGGCGTAATCCCAACAGCCCAAGATACTGACCAGAAGTAATAGCGATATACAAGCTAGCAACCCTTTTTTAATTTTATTCATGACCGATTCCTTACTTTATTTGCCGCTTTTCTCTTTCGGTTACGTGCTCCAATCATCGCCGGACGTAAATACATGTGCCACCACGGCGCCCTTATAGCTGTATCCTTAATATCCTGCGGGCGAATAGAACCTACTCCAAGCATGTATTGAACTCCAAAGGAACGTAAACTCATCAAATGAATAACTAAACCGATCACACCTAAGAAATACCCGTATAACCCCAGAAAGAAGGTAGCCAATAGTAAAAGCGATCTTACCACGATTAGAGGACCCGTCAGTGTAGGGTTAAGCAAAGCCATAATTCCTGTTAAACCCACTACAATAATCATAGGTGCGCTAACTATTCTTGCTTCCACAGCCGCCTGACCCAACACAAGCGCACCTACGATGCTAATCGCCTGACCAATGTAGGTCGGTATTCGTTCTCCTGCCTCTCGCAGAATTTCAAAAATCGTTAGCATGAACAAAACCTCGACCACAGTCGGAAAAGGAACGGCTACTCTCGACGTTGAAATACTAAGTAACAACATGGTAGGAATCATTTCCTGACTATAGGTAACTAAAGCTACGTACAAAGCAGGAATACTAATAGACAAAAAAGCTCCAAGTACCCTTATCATTCGGTTAAACGAACCAAAGTAATAGTTAATATAATAATCAGCACTGGCCTGAAAATTCTCCACAAACAAATAGGGCACTGTCATTGCATAAGGGCTGCCTTCCATTAATAAGGCAACTCTCCCCTCCATAATTTTGCTTACTACAGAATCAGGACGTTCTGTGCTTCCCGTCATTTCAAAGGGTGAAAAAGGTTCATCTCGAATAAGCTCCGAAAGAATAGATGTATCCAAAACAACATCTATGTCCACCTGCTGAATTCGGTTCTGCAGCTCTTTAACAACATCCGGTGAGGCCAAACCTTCAATATAACAAATACAAGTTTCTGTTTTGGAGCGGACCCCGATCTGGCCATAAATCAACTTTAAGTCCGGACTTTGCACTCTTCGGCGAATGAGAGTCAAGTTTACAAGCAGTGACTCTGTAAAACCTTCTCGTGGACCCTTGACGCTTTTTTCCGTCACAGGCTCTGCGATAGCCTTAGTTTCCCACCCCTGTGCACTAATGTTTAGCGCACCCGCAAAACCATCCATCAGAAATAATGTTTTTCCAGCTACGACCGCGCTAACCATCTCATCCAAACTCGTAGAGCAGACTACATCGCTAATATTAATAACCATCGTCCGGATTTTCTCCATCAGTTCAGCTCTATTCCCACTATCCATTTCCGTAAAATCAAATTTCATTAGGGGCTTGATCACCCCATACTGAATCATTTCCCTGTCAACCATCCCGTCAACATAAACTAATCCGCAGCGGATGCCGTCACTATGAATATTATTTAGCACTCTTATCCTAAGCGTTCCATCATTATTAAAGATTTGCCGAAACAGACTCAACATATCATCCAGTGACGTACTTAGAGTCTGCTCAGACTTATCGTTATTTTGAGAGTTGTTACTGATCCCCTGTGCTGATTGTTTCTCCACAGTAGTCACTCCTGTCACAATAGGTTTCCTAGAAATTATCCCCTGCATCTCCCCCTTTTATCCTCCAAAATTATGCTAAAAAGGGATCAACAAGAAAGAAGCAGGTATACTCCATATACTGGATTCTTTTCGGTCTCCGAAACCTAATCATCCCTTGAGCTCATGCAAATAACGACTCTTGAGTCCGTTAGCATTGAATCACACTCATCACTTGGGGCTTACTGACCTAGCACAAAAACACCCAACACATCATCAGGCGCTTTCGGACTCAGCCACGATAACACCGCATACATCCTCAGGCGCTTACTGATTCAGCCACGATAACACCCTAAACATCCTCAGGCGTTTACGGATCTAAGGCGATAACAACGAGTACATCCTCAGGCGCTTAAGGACTCAGAAGGCGTTATTTGCTCAATTATCGCCTTTTGGGCACAGTTTCGGACTCCAGTGCAGCTATTTCATCCAAAGTGGCTCTGATCGGGCGATTTTTATGCCAATAGCGACTATAGGGTCCGATAGCACGCCAAAAGTCGATAAATGCATCGTTTAGGGGCTACTGGGTCCGTTACCGCCGCATCCCACTCATCTCTGGGGACTTACGGACCTAACACAATAACACCCAACACACATCAGGCGCTTTCGGACTCGGCCACGATAACACCGAATACATCCTCTGGCGCTTACGGACTCAGGAGACGTTATTTGCATATTTATCGCCTTTTGGGCACAGTTTCGGACTCCAGTGCAGCTATTTCATCCAAAGTGGCTCAAATGGGGCGTTTTTCATGCCAATAGTGACTATAGGGTCCGATAGCACGCCAAAAGTCGATAAATGCAACGTTTAGGGGCTACTGGGTCCGTTGCCGCCGAATCACACTCATCCTTTGGGGCTTACTGACCTAGCACAAAAACACCCAACACATCATCAGGCGCATACGGACTCAGGAGGCGTTATTTTCTCATTTATCGCCTTTTGGGCACAGTTTCGGACTCCAGTGCAGCTATTTCATCAAAAGTAGCTCAAATCGGGCGTTTTTTATACCAAAAGCGACTATGGGGTCCGATAGCACGCCAAAAGTCGATAAATGCAACGTTTAGGGGCTACTGGGTCCGTTACCGCCGAATCACACTCATCCCTTGGGGCTTACGCACCTAGGCACGATAACATCGAATACATCCTCAGGCACTTTCGGCTCAGCCACGATAACACCCAGTGCATCCTCAGGCGCTTACGGACTCGGCCATGATAACACCCAACACATCATCAGGCGCATACGGACTCAGGAGGCGTTATTTTCTCATTTATCGCCTTTTGGGCACAGTTTCGGACTCCAGTGCAGCTATTTCATCAAAAGTAGCTCAAATCGGGCGTTTTTCATGCCAATAGTGACTATGGGGTCCGATAGCATGCCAAAAGTCGATAAATGCAACGTTTAGGGACTACTGGGTCCGTTGCCGCCGAATCACACTCATCCTTTGGGGCTTACTGACCTCGCACAATAACACCCAACACATCATCAGGCGCATACGGACTCAGGAGGCGTTATTTTCTCATTTATCGCCTTTTGGGCACATTTTCGGACTCCAGTGCAGCTATCTCATCAAAAGCGGCTCAAACCGGGCGTTTTTCATGCCAATAGTGACTATGGGGTCCGATAGCACGCCAAAAGTCGATAAATGCTGCGTTTAGGGGCTACTGGGTCCGTTAGCGATCTCTTGCGTGCAAATTACATACCATGAAGCAACGTTTGTTTTAAGAGCGTGGTGGATACGAGCATGAGATTAGGTTTGGGGTTGGCAGCTCCGAGATAGCAACTTGATCTAGGCGCTTGGCACTGGCAGCTCCGAGATAGCAACTTTGATCTAGGCGTTTGGCACTGGCAGCTCCGAGATAGCAACTTTGATCTAGGTGCTTGGCACTGGCAGCTCCGAGATAGCAACTCTATCTACCCTTTTGGGTTGGCATCTTGTTCTAGTAGTTTGGCACTGGCACCTTTAAGCTTGCAGATTTGAACTAATAAAGCTGGCGTTCGGGGCATACGGTCAGCAGCAAAAAGACACAGGTGCCCCAGCAGTCATGATCATGACTACGGGACACCTGCGTCTTTTTTATATCTTGTATTGCTGCACGATTATTGAAGCTGCTCAAACAGGCGGAAGATCACGGTCGCTGCTTGCGCTCTTGTAGCCTTGCCGTTTGGTCCAAATTGGTTGGATGTCATACCGTTAATAATTCCACTAATACGCATCACTTCTACAGCTTTGGCTGCATCCGCAGACAACTGGTTCACATCAGAGAATGCTTCACCAGAAGCATTTGTTCCGTCAGTCAATGGGATATTAATCGTCTGAGCCAAACGATAAATCATGACCGCCATTTCCTGACGAGTAATCTCCTCGCTTGCACCAAAGTTGCCATCCACTTTGCCTTTAACAATACCGAGCTTTTGAGCGCTCGCAATCGGACTGGCATACCATGCCCCATCCTTAACGTCTGTAAATGTGCTTACAGCCGTCTCATCTAGTAAATCAAAAGCGTTCATCAATATTTTGATGAATTCTGCACGGGTCACATTTCCACTTGGATTAAAGTGTTCAGCATCCATCCCTTCAATTGCACCTCGTGCTGCGAGTGCTTCAATGCTGTTTACCGCCCAATTAGCTGTAGCGATATCTTTGAATGAAACATTCGAGTGAACCACTACATAACTGCCAAGCTGTTGCAAATTTAACTCAAGCATCTGTGTTCCTGTATTAAATCTTCCGTTCTTAACGATCTCTAGTTGCTGATTACTGTTCAAGTAATAAACCACTACTTTATGAGCTTTCTCACCAGACTTCAGCGTATAAGGAAGTGCCAGCTTGATCCCCGATGTCTTCAGTACATCGCCTGGAATAACCACACCATCTACGCTAAGACTGATGTCTTTAATTGTACCTGCATTCAACTGACTGCTTACCGAAAGTGGCAATCCGGATATATCTCCAGTGCCCACAATAAGCTTAAGTTTGCTGTTCTTAGCATCTTTGTAAGTCTTCAGGAAATTTTCCGGCAGCATTATGCTTGCTGTTCCTGTATCAATCTTGAGGGATTTAACATTCCCCGCTGCTGCCAGTGACTGCAGTGGCAGCTCAACTACAATTTGTTTCGCGTTTCCGGTAGGATTCACGACAATGGACAGAATACCATCCTTTGCATCCTTTGCTGCCTTTTCAACATCTGCGGCAGCCAGTTCAGCCAATGCATTTCCATCTGCTCCGATGATCGTCTGGACAACGATTTTACCATTGCTTACAGCAGGGGCAGCTGTCGCAGACGCGCTAGGCGACGGTTTTGCCGTGGCTACCGGCACATAAGTACCCGGTGCATCTGTTGGTTTCGGCGTTGCCGTTGGCGTTGGTGTCGTTGTCGGTGCAGGTGTTGATGTTGGCGTAGGTGTTGGCGTAGCTTCTGAAAGCAACTTCAGGCCCGCAACCGCCGCAGTAAGCTGACTTAATGCCTCATCAATGTCTGCCTGAGTAGCAGTTCCACTCTCCAGCAACATCACTGCACGTGCTACCTCTTTCTCAAGAGTATTCCAGCTCTCCTCTACATAAAGGCTCTTATCCAGAGCCTCTATTGCTCTAAGCTTCTCCTCCAAGGCTGCCGTTATGAGAGGTGGATTTACAGAAACTAATGTTAAGGTATACGTTCTGGTCGTTGTTTTATCCAGTGCCGTCACAATGACCTTGTAACCCGTTTGAATTTCTCCCGCAATAGTAATGCTATCGGGTTCATACACAGCGAAGGTAACCCCTACCGGCACAGTAAGTCCTTCCTTCAGCTCATCAAGTGTAGTCGTATCCGGTAAAATAATTTCTTTGGCTACCTGATCAATAGATCCGCCCGGAATTGTGATTCCGCTGATCGTTGCATCATGAGCTTCGACAGGCTGTAAGGCTTCAAAGGCATTTTTCAAATTGGAATATGCCACATTAATATCACCATCGGTAGCACCGTCATTTGCATAAGTGGCTTTAGCAGCCTCTAGTGCAATGCGTAGTGCATCCCATTGCTCAGGCGTTCCGGTATAATTCTCTTCATTTACCGAAGGATCTTCCGCTGTATCAATGGCTGCTTTAAGTTTAGATTTATCGTACCTCACACTGATGCGGCAACTGGCAGCAATATCGGTGCCCGCCACTTTACCAAATATAGTGAAGTCTGTAGCAATGGTGAGTTTGTTAAGGGGAATTTCCTCCCATACCACACTTGCCAAGCCTGTCGTTTTATCGGCGTAAGTTACCGTAACCTTAGCTGGAAGATTAGGCACGACGTTAACTGTCGTACTCACCGCAATCTGTTCAATGCTTACAATCGCACCATGGTCGCCGGGAGCAGGAACTTCTCCTTCTGGCTTAGACGAAATTGCCCGCCATTCCTTAACGCCTGTCCAAATACTAGTGGACTGCTTATTAAGAATCAAACGGAGTTTATCCGTCTTCACCTCGTCAAAGGTTACCTCGTTAAATGCATTTCTTGCTTTGCCTTTCTCGCTCAGGCCCGTTACCGGTAAGTATTTTCCGGCATCCTTATCCCAATATTCGAAGCTGTAATCTCCCGGTACCTGTACACCGCCTTCATCATCATAGAAGTACACGGAGCTGCCTGACAAAGTCACGGGCTCTTTCCAGGTCAGTTGTAGCCAGTGGCTTTCACCGGGACCGCCCCAGTTCCCATACTGAGTTTCTGCTTCGCTATTGTAAATACTTGCTGAAGTATAAGGGATATAACCATCATTAATGCCATATACAGACTCCCATGCCGAAGTGTAAGAGGCACTAGGGTTAGCCAAAAGGGCAGCATTTCTGTATCTAAGGTTCTCCACCGCCATCCGCATTTGACCCGTTGCCACTTTGATCTCTTCCAGCGTATATTCTCCCTGAGCCAGCAATGCCTTGGCAGCAGTCAGCGCAGCTTGCAGCTCTTGCCATGTTGCCGCAGTAAAATCATCCTTGTTCCGGACAAGTCTGCCGGAATCCCGATCCGCAAACTTAGCGATCATCTCTGTCAGTTCTGCAGTAGCTACAAATACGGTGACTGGAACCTTCACGACAGTTTCAAGTTCCCCATCGCTGACAGTCAGGCGGTATTCATATTCACCAGTCGCCTTAAAGGTTGCTTGCAGCATGGCCTTATCAAGCCCTGTCTCCTCTACTTCTCCTTCACCTGAAATCTTCTCCCAGGTATAAGTCAGCTTGCCACTTGGCAATCCATCATCAACGATTTGCGGCATAATCGTCAGAGGCACATTTTGCTCAACCTTCAATGGTGTTTCTAGATAAACCTTTGGTGCCTGATTGGCAGCCGCCTTAACCTCCAGATTATTGTTGTAGATCTGAATCTCCTTGATGGCGGTCGCAAGTTCCAGCGAATGCGTCACATGAATGCGAATCGCTGCAGTGTTAACCTTTTGGAACTCTACATTGTTATAGTTAGAAGCAATATACTCCGGATAGCGGAATTGCCCCTCCACTGGTTTCCAGCTTCCATCAGCATCCTGATATTCGACACCAAATGTCTGTGGTGTACCATAACCGTTCAGAAGCCGGTCATTATAGAAATAGACTTTTACATTGTCCACAGCCTGGACTCCATCAAATTTGAACGTAACCGTATCGACGGAATTCGGCGAACCTCCGAATAAAGCTGTGTTTGAGGTATGATTAATCGATGCGATTGTCGAATTGTCCGCCAGGTTGCGGATGTTCGAACCGCTCTTGATATAAGTCGATTCAACAGTAGTGCCTGAAGCAACAGCCAGATTCGTACCGTCATTAACAATATCTACGCCTGCTTTATTAAACATATCGACAGTCTTCTCATTGCTGGCTAGGGATGTTTGATCTGCCGCAGCAAGCGTCGTAGCACTGCCTTTTTCATATAACACCTGTGTCTTCGAGTTGTCGCCAACAGCCCCAGTTACATCACCTGAAGGTTTTTCCACCTTACCAGTAGCTGTATCATAAATCAGATGGGACATTTCGTTAGTTGTCATTACGAGTTCATCATTAATGAAGAGCGAATAACCTGCTGGAATACCTTGATAATGAGGATTGTCACTGTATTTAGCAGGATCCTGCCATACGATAGATAAGTTAGCATCATGATAACGCACGTTATCTACAGCAAAATAGTCATAATCAACATTAATCGGCCATAGCTCGATTTTGTCATCTGTCCGTGGCTGAATACCCGCCATATCTTCAACCACAGTGTAATTCATCATGCCAAGCGTATCGTGGTGAATCCATGCCCGTACCATATCTCCACTAGGGTTAGGAGGATTGTCTTTTGTCCATGGCGTGCCGAAGAAGTAATCCTCCAGCCAGAAAAATTCATTAGAGTCCAGGTGGTCCGTATTGCCCGGCTCCACTGTATGCAACCAAGCGCCCCAATCAAACAGTGTTTTGTAAACGTCACTGTTGATGTTATCTATAGGATAATAGCGCAGAGAGGCACGAACGGTATTAATATAGTTGCCGAAGTTACACCATGCGAACTGGTCTGTACCGAAGGCATCCGTCTTGCCATTCTTGAAATCTTCCACCCGCTTCATAATGCTGTTCTGATCCGCTGTAAAGAAGGGAAAGATCGGATAATAATTTGGATCTGCGTAATCAGACAACTGGGATAAATATTTCGCCTCATATCCTTCTTCACCTTCAGTTGGTACTACACCAAAGTTAAAGACAAACATGTTATTATCCCGCCAAGGGTTGAAAACATCGGTACCGCCTACAACTTTTTTGTGCAAAAAGCTGCCTGTACCATTCGTATCTGCCACACCGTCACCATCAAAGTCAGCCTTGTCGTACCACATCTCATTCAGAATTGAATTCTTAATATTCTGCGCCACAGTGTTCATTTTAGCTGCACCCGCAGTATCCCCAAGCTGCTCGTACATCTTCGCTGTTGCCACTGCATTGGCGTAGGTAGTAGAAGAACCATCCAGCCGGGCATAGTTACCACTGCCATTCCAGTGCATGGATACGGTATCTCCGTCATTACCTGTAATCGGACCGTGGTTATAATAAACAAGATTTGGATTAGTGCCTTTAAAATGTTCAAGTGTGCCGGTAACATCAGTGGCGGAAAAATCAGCGAACTTCTTCAGTATTTCCTGACCACCACCGTAAATCTTGTAAGCATCCCAGCCTACTTGCGACGTGTTCTGCATCATATCCCAAGTCCAGATGTTAGGACGTCCGGGATTATTTTTATAGTTCTTATTCTCGGAATATTCCCCCTGAGCCAGCCAGGTTCCATACAAGTAGGAAGGATCACGCAGCCATTTCAGATCCTGCATCGCCCATGGTACACTGACCGTAATCCCGTTGTTGTAGCCGAGAACGCCCTCCATGTTCATCGGGAACTGCCAGTCATTGCCCGGAATGTTGGCATCCAGCAAATTAAAGCGGTTACACCACCAACGATAATAAAGTACCTTCTTCACATTCTCATCGGGAACATCGATATATGGAATGTTCTCTGCCCACCACTCGTTGTACTCCCGCACCTGTGCGGAGAAGGCTGTATCATTGCTGTCAGCAGCCTTAAAGCTCTCATAATGCAGCTTTGAGCCTGGTATTTCATCCGCGAGCCAACCCATGACTACCTTTTGGTCAACGGAGCCACCGGCGGGCACTGTAATCTCTTTAACCAGTTCATTTCCGGAAGGACTCATGCCGTTTCCGCTCAGGTGAACATCCACGTAGGACATTGCTTCAACTACCTTTTGCCCGGCTTTGCCTATCATTAGCGGAGCAGCCACTCTGTAACCCACCAGCTCATCACCCTCAGCCGCTGAGACGAAAGGTGATTTAACCTTCATCGTCAACGTTATATCGCTGGCTGTAGGATTCTTCAATTGAAGCAGCGTTACAGCACTGTTATAGCTGGAAATAAATTTCCGCTGGTTAATCTCCAGGCCTCCGCTTGTGTAGGTCTGATTCTCATGACTCGGGTAGTTCTTCCGCACATTTTTCCGTTCCGCCAAGTCTCCTGTAGAAAGGGTGATGTTATACATCGTGTCCTTGTTCAAAGTATCCGCGTAATGCACTGTTCCCACAAAACCCAGCTTGGTATTATCCTGAGTCTTCATGTACAAAGCGCTTCCCCGGCTGAACAGAGTATTGGCGCTAACTTCATCGTTCACATCATCCGGAATGACACCTTCGTTAACAAGCAAGGCATCAAGCCAAGGCAAATCGGAATTATCTTTTGCAAAAGCCTCAAAATCAAAAGCTTCAATCGCTTGCATCATTTCTCCGACGGTGACATCGCTGAAATTAACGCCTTCCTTAACAATAGAATTATCCTTCCACTTCGCCTGCCCGTAATCGGTGCCTACACCTTCATGATAGAAATCAGTCGTGTAGTTAGCCGATACGGGAACAATCCCTGCATTTAATACCACAGCCGCGCATAATGCCGCTACAGAAGCTCTTCTGGGCCATTTATGACTTGTCATTTGGATGAATTCCTCCTTTTTATCCCTTGATTCCTGTTAATGTAATGCCCTCAACAAAATATTTGTTGCCGATCAAGAAAAATACTAGACAAGGAGCTGTAACGACGAGCGCCAGTGCCATGACCTGTTCATAGTTCGGAATGCGCATCCCGTTCACAATATACAAGCCCATAGGCAGCGTATAATCTGCTTCAGTCTTCAAATAAATCATGGTGTAGAAAAATTCATTCCAACAGTTGATAAAGCTGAACAACGCCACAACAATCATTGCGGGACGTATAAGCGGCAGCATGATGCGGGAGTAGATACGGAAGTAACCCGCACCGTCAATCTTGGCAGCTTCACTGAGTTCTAGTGGAATCGTCATGAAAAATTGCCGGAGCAAAAAGACAAAATACGCGTTGCCGCCTGCACAGAAAAAGGCTGGAATAATAAGAGCAGGTTTGCCAGCCAGTCCCAAAGAAGTGTACAGAGAATATTGTGGCAGCAGGGTTACGGCACTAGGCAGCATCATCGTACTGATGACCAGCACGAACCACATCCCGCGCAGCGGAAAGTTCAGCTTAGCAAAGGCATACCCCGCAAAGCTTGTCGTCAGCACCGTCCCGATCACATAAGGAACTACAATCGAAACTGAATTCCAGAGCTGCCGCAGGAACTGAATACGTTCCAACCCAAGCCGAAAATTATCGACATTTAGTGACTCAGGGAAAAACACAGGCGGCCGCGCCAGTATTTCTGTATGGCTCACGAAGGCACCTCGCAGCAGCCAATAAAGCGGAAAAGCAAACACCACTGCTAGCAGACAGGAGAGCAGAATCAGCCCGGTATTGATGGCTTTAGCTCTTTTCTTTTTTTTCTGGATACTTGTATAATTCATAATTGCGGTAGCCGCCATTATCTCGCCTTCTTTCTTTTGCCCATCGAATCGTCCCTTTTAAATGCGCCCTGGAAGTAGAACAGCACACCAGTAATGGCCATAGTGATTAGGAAGACGACCCATGCCTCAGCAGACGCCAAACCGCGCATCCCTACCTGAACAAATGAATGGTCATAGATCATAACGTTGATAAAATAAGTCATCCGATCGGGTGCACCATTTCTGGACAACACCACACTTTGCGTATAAATTTGGATAGAGGTCATCATGCACATAATCAATTGGAAAAAGAGGACAGGCTTGATCGTCGGATAGGTTACTTTGAGGAACTTGTGCCAAGCATTTCCCCCGTCCATCTCGATAGCTTCCAGCAATTCTCCCGGAACATCCTGCAGCGTAGCGATGAACACAACAATCGTCCCACCACAGGTCCACAAGCTCATGATAAACAATGTCTCAAAAATACGGATGGGATCTGTCAGGAAATCAACAGGGGCTATTCCTATCTGCAATAAAATCCAGTTAAGCAATCCACCCTTGGCTTGGTTCTGTAGAAGCATCTGCCACACAATTGTTGTCGCCAGCATCGGAACTACAGACGGCAGAAAGAATATAGCCCGCATCAAGTTTCTGCCGATAAATTTACGGTTCAATAAGAGTGCAACAACCAGACAAAAGGTGATTACAAGCGCCACGTTAATGAAGGCATAAATCAAGGTTACCGTTATGGATTTCTTGAATTCGGAGCTGGTATTGGTGAATATGTACCGGAAATTATCCAGTCCAATCCACTCCATAACTTGGCTTCCGCTCATAATCGTTATTTTATGAAAGCTGTAAAACAAACTGGCCAACATCGGATAAAGCGTCAATACCAAAAATCCAATAATGGCCGGTGCTGCAAACAAATATCCAGCCACCGCCTCTTTGGTGACACCTCTGGCATGCTTTTTAACATAGACCGCAGCCGTTTCGGTTTTGCTCTCTGGGTTCATAAGCAATAGCCCTCTTTTCAAATATAAGCTCTAATTAGGAAACCTTGCCGCTCTCGAACAACTGCTTGATCGCTGGCATGATCGCGTCATAGACTTCTTTAACACTTTTCTTACCTGCCAACGCCTGATCAATAGATTTCTCATATTCAGTATTCATCTTGAGGTAGGCAGGAACGTAATATGCAGGCCATTGTGCGATAGAGTCTTTCGTTGTGGAATAACTAAGGATAGTTTCTTTTGCGCTTTCAGGAAGATCGGAGGTCCACTTTTCAACCAAGGTAGGATCGGTATACCAATCTGCCTGGTTCGGCAACCACGCACCACTCTTCAGCAGCTCCAGACTGTTCTCAGGGTTGACCATGTAAGCATAGAATTTCTTGGCTTCCTCAATGTGCTTCGATGTATTGTACACAACAAGCGGAGCACCACAGTTCATCGTTACTGCCTTTTCCATCTTAGGCAGAACGCCAACGCCGATATCTTCATTACCTTTGATATTAGCTAGATCCCAAGAGCCGCTGATTGCCATGGCATAACCACCACTCAAAGCGTCTACCGCAGAACCAATTCCGGAATTCCAAGTGTAATTGAAAGCGGATGCAACCTTGTCTTTGTTAACGAGATCAGCTAGCTTCTGGATGGCATCAACCGTTTTGGGAGAATCCCATTGAAACTCCTTTCCATCCGGGGAAACAATCCCACTACCGTTGGCATAAGCTGCCCAGAAGTGGTGGAACTCCCGTCCCGCTGTCATACCAAGCCCGTAGTTCTCGGTCAGAGCAGCATCAAAGCCTTCATCTGCCGCTGTTTTTCCTTTAGTATCTGTCGTTAGCTTTTTCGCGTTTGTCACGAATGTATCCCAATCCCACGCATTTTCAACTTTGGAGGGTGGATATTCAAGACCTGCTGCATCAAATTTGGACTTGCTATAGTAAAGCAGCTCCAACTGGTTGGATAGGCCGACTCCAATCACTTTTTGCTCAGGTGAATGGATTGTAATCGCTGATAGTTTTTCAGGAATGCTTCCGTCCGCTAATAAATCGCTGATATCTTCGATAATTCCCATTTCATTGTACTTTTGGATATCGCCTTCACCCATATAACTGATATCTGGAAGTTCACCGGATTCGAGCCGGGTCTGAATAAATGTATCAAAGGAGCCATCTGCTGGAAGTACTTGTGCATTGATTTTCACTCCGGTGTCGGCTGTATATTTTTCTGCTGCCGCTTCTACCAGCTTTTTCTGTACATCATCACCCCAATACAATAATTCCAAGGTTACATCTTTATCAGGCGTAGTTTCTTTGTTGGCTGCTCCAGACCCTTCAGATGCCTTTGGAGCCGCGTTGTTGGAATTGCCCGAACAGCCTGCCAGTGCGGAAAAAACCATCATTGATGCTAAAGATAGAACTAGAGTACGTTTTCCAAACTTCATGTTTGTTGCCTCCCTTTTTTTCATATCTATTTATTTCAAGCCAAGCATTTAAAGCTTTAGCCTAAAATCATCATGGTTTGTCATTCTTAGCGATTACAGACAAGGGCTGAATATTCCTCCGCCTGCCAGTCTTACGCGAGGCTCTAGTATCCCCTCAGTTGTGCGATATTCGAGCTTATCCTCAAGCAGCACATATCTTGACGGATATGCAGCGTAACTTGTTACGATCCAGCCCTCCGAGTCTTCTTCAATATAACCGTTAATACAGCGCATCTTTCCGCGTGGATCCCTGTACAAATATGTGGTTGTCCCGAAGCCCATTAGATAGGCCACTAGCTCCTCCCCCATATCCCAATCATCTCCTGTCACACCCGAGAACAGCGAAGCAAACAAGGAATCACTTGCCCCCACAAATACGGATTGCCCAAAACGGTTTCGCGACAATTCTGGCATGTTCAGGTTAGGAGCTGCCACACTATATGTAGAGGCTGCCTCTCCAGGCAACAAACGGCGTGGAGTAGAGCGTACATTCCAATCGTAACAATTGAATACTGCCATCGTAGAACGGTAAGCGGCTTCCAAATATTCAGGGTCTCCAAGGAATTCATAGGCAACCCGGGATGCACCTGCTACCAATCCACCCCAAAGGGAATGAATCATATACGACAAAGCTTCCCACCAACGATCCGGATTCTGCACTCTGTAATCATTGCTGAATCCGATATTTGCCAGAATTAGTTGCCCATAACGCTGAGCCTCCTCTTTATTTCCAAGGTGACACAATGTTTCACAGGTAGGACCAAATCCTGCATTATCGTAAAAATGCTCCGTTATAGCTCCCTCATACTGCTGTATCCCTGTCTCCAGATTTCTGCCAAATTGCTCCCATAAGGTAAGTAGACGTTTATACTCTTCTGAAAGACCGCTCTGCTTCAGTGCCTCTAATAAATCAAGAATATAGAGCACAAATATACCATTTAGACGGCTCTCATCCTGCTCGCGCTGCCCACTATGCCGCTCAGGGTCTAATCGAAGGCACATGATTTCAGCAGCCCATTGTAGATATTCTCTAGGAGAATGAATTTTAAGTAATGAACCATCCATTCGTGACAATAGATAAAAGACATGCCCAATATAATCCAGATCATAAATGCGGTAGAATTCTCCATACAAGGGACGCGGATGATTGAAATCTCCGCCTTCAAACCAATGCTCCTTCACATCCAATACTGCGGCAATCTCGGCCTTAGCTACTTGTTCGGGGACAGCCTTGGCCATGCTATTCTTCATCAGAAGAAAAGCAACCTTACCCAGCGATTCTCCCTGATTCGATAGCGGACGGAAGGCATATGGCCTCTCAGCCTCACCTGTCCCTCCAAAGTTGTTATTTACCAACCACTCGGCTCTCTTTTCCAGAATCCGGTCAATCGACTCCAGTACATTCCAGACCAGGATATCGGTCCGTCCATCTTCTAGCCCCAGCTCCAGCTTATGTTCTCCCGGCTCCAAACGCTGTAAAGATATGTTATAGCTGCTGCCTGACTCCAACCGTACAGCTTCGTTCGTAATATTCTCCTGGCGGATCAGCTCCGTTGCCGGTGAAGTGTTATACAAACGCAGCTCACGTAGAGCCTGGCCCTGCGGCAGATCAACAACAGCTTCGAACCTTCCTCCCCGGGTTAATACAGGCGTATAGCTCCAGCGTGGATGTCCATAGGCCATACCCTGCCTATAGAAATCATCTCGATTCTGACAGGGATGGAATATGTATTCCCAGCTGGAGGTCTCTCCAGCGTCAAGATCCAGCGGACTGTAAGCGCCACCATATATCCAGTCGGCAGCTGCAGATTCGGTCATAGATGATCCGTCCTCCACCAACGATAGCCGATGATACAGCAGACCATCCAAAGAAGGGGAGACCTGCTCAAGAAAACGATTCTTATAACTACAATAAGTACCTACGGTTACTGTTCTGCCCTGAACACCATAAACACCCAGATGTGGTGCTTCGTTGCTCCGTCGAATGGCAGCAATTTTAGCGAAATCTCCACCAAGATGGGGGAATACTGCACAGGACTGACTCATATTGCGCTGCACATTTTCATCTCTGTACATGACATAAGCGAGCGAAAACCACACATGAAGTCCATTAATTCTTACAGACTGTGTTGAGCGGTTCATAGCTTCAATAGTCCATCTTAGTCGCTCATCTTCCAAAGAATATGTAAGTCTGATTGCAATCGGCGCGCCTTCAAAATCCACAATTACACGGTGTTTTCCTTCTGGCGTGATTTTGGGCAACAGATCAGTGCTTTTTATGATATTCCCGTCTAGCTCTATTGTCCATTCTCCGAATAGCTTATCTGTATCCGCATAACCTGCCTCTTTCAAATAAGACGGATCAACTACCCAATTCATTTCACTAGGGTCGCCTTGTAATATCAGAGACTGAAGTGCTCCGCGGTCGCTTAACTCCATCCTGAAATTTTCGTTGCCTAGAATCGTCATTGCCTAGCACCTCTTCAATATTTTAAGTTAAACGTTTAGATTTATGAGGAAAAAGGAGCTGTGAAACTTATTTTTGTCTCACAGCATTTTTTAACGTAGCCACAGAATCACGTTCGATCAACCGGCACTCCGGCATGGTCAGTGAATCCATCTTCGTCCCCTTGATTAAATTGAACAAAACCTCAATAGCTTGATAGCCCATCTCATGTAGCGGAAGTCCCATTGTTGTTATACGCGGGCGTAAGTAATCACTGAATTCACGATTATCAAAACCGACAACCGACAGATCATCCGGTATTTTAAACCCTTTTTCCTCTGCCGCCTGCAAAATACCTACAACCATTACATCATTCATGGAAAGAATCGCGGTTGGAGGCTCCGGCAAAGCGAGCAACTCGGAGGTAAGACGATACCCTGATTCCCTCTCCCAGTCTCCCATCTTAATTAACAGTGGATCGAACGGTAATTGATATTCAGTAACGGCCTTGTAATAACCGTTCAGTCTTAATCTGGAAGGGATTGAATCCATCAAACCACTGATTACAGCAATTCTGCTATGTCCTTGGTTAACCAAGTAGGACATGGCTTGGTAAGCAGCTTGCTCATCATTATACTGGATAGAGATATCGTCCTGTGTGTAAGAGTAGGTATACACAATAGGCTTACCTTCCGTATCGATTAAACCCGTTAAATCACGGGGATGAACACCGATATAAATAATCCCATCCACTTGATTACTGAGCAGTTCGGCAACCGCATTAGCGGCATACTTTCGATAGTCTTCCGTATTCGAGAAGTTACGGCCGATACGCTTGTCCAAACGAAGATTCACCAGTAAAATATGCAAATCATTACGATCTCCAAAATCATTAATTCCATCGATAATATCGGGGGTGTTAAATACCGTCACATCTTCTGCAATAACACCTATTGTATTCGTACGGTTGAGTTTGAGACTCTTCGCAATAGCATTCGGCTTATAATTCAACTCCTCAATGGCTGCAACAACTCGTTCCCTTGTATCGGAACGTACATTGCGGGTACCATTAAGCACATAGGAGACTGTAGCAATCGAAACATTAGCCTTTGCGGCTATGTCTTTAATGCTGGTTTTCCTCATTACACCTTCTCCTATCTTATTATGGGAACTCTTTTAATCACGTTGTTAAACGTTTAGATTATTTTTACAGTTAAAATATACCACGCGTATTTATTGCTTTGCAACCCCTTTTTTGCTATTCTCAAAAAATCCTCCTGTTCGTCCCCCGTTTCGTTTAGAATTGATTTATCTGTTGTTCATTGGATAAAAATAAGATATAGGAGCTTGAGCTTGCTATGACACCATTTACTGAGAGAGTTATTCATATCATACAGTCTATACCAGAAGGTAAAGTGATGACTTACGGAGGAGTTGCCCGCGCGGCAGGCAGCCCAAGAGGAGCGAGGCAGGTCGTTCGCATCCTTCATTCCATGAGCAAAAAATATAAGCTGCCCTGGCATCGGGTCATTAATGCTAAAGGAATGATCGCACTAACTGAGGATGAGTCTAACTCCCTCCAGAGGCTCTATCTACAGGGAGAGGGAGTTAGTTTTAATGAAAAAGGTGTGGTAGATCTGAAGCAATTCCAGTTTGAGCCGGAGTGTGCCGATTAGTACCCTCTGGTAACTCTTCGTCTTTCTCCGGTGCCAAGAGCATTGAGTAGACAATACATCGTCGCGTAAATGACCAGCAGGACAAAGGCAATGAACAAGCTGAAAAATACGGACTGGAGATTCAGGCTATCCAGAACAAGTTGATACAACTGATGCCTGTCCGTCAGGACGTCCCAGCTATTGAGTCTGTAGACTCGGCCAAGCAGTACACCATATCCCCCGAGCATACATGCCGCAAGCACGAATACCCATGACCACAGCAGGTTGCTTTTACGATAAATGACCGTCTGGAACTGATACAATGAGAAAAAACCGGTCAACCATCCACTCCAAGTGAACAATAAAAGAGTGACCAAGTCATACCAGTAGCGATTCTGAATGGCTCCCTCCACGATATATCTACTTTTTCTTACCGTTAAATGCACCAGATCAGTCATGAGATAAGGCGCGTTGGGAAAGAACAGCAGCCACGCGACACCCAAAGGAAGAAGTAATAGACCGCCTATCTTCCTTTTGTCTAGCTCATAAGCAGCCATGGAGAATAAAAACGGAATCCAAGCTAAGAACAAATTCCAAATTAAAAAAGCGTAAAACGAATCCGTCTGAAGTGACACTACACGATATACCGCCAATGTAGCGACAGACAATCCCGCCAAGAGCATAAACACCTTCGGATAATTCAATTCCTTCATGAGCTTATATTCTCCTTATCGATATTGATTACATTAAACTTATACCCAATTGTACAAATTCAGAATTCCGAAGTCCAATTTTAATACAAAAGCCCAGACGCAAGAATAGCGCCCAGGCCGACTTTATTTATTAAGCTCAAGTACCGCTGATTAGTTCAGAGGCAATGCTGGCTTCTTGCGTCCTGTCAGACCTCGTAGTCCACCTGCATCCTCCTGACAGGATAATGCCGTACACTCCCTAAACGCCGCATGACTGCATCCGATACATTTATTGTGATTAATACTGCTAAGAGCTTCATTGATCGCTTCACCGGTATGCTGATAGAACTGTGCCTCTCCTATTTTGTCATATAGCCCGGTTCTCTTAAGAAGCTCAAGCGGCTGCGGCTGAACACCGGAGATCATCAGTTTCCCTCCATCAGCATGGAGATGCCGCACCAGCTCCGCCAGATTGGATTCACCCGTAGTATCCATGAATGGCACTTTTCCCATCCGCATTAATATAATTTTCGGCTGATCGGAGCCATAACCCGGCATGGTGTCATCAAATCTATACGCAGCGCCAAAAAACAGCGGCCCTTCCACGGTATAAATCCCAATCTGCGGACAATCATGACTCTCCGTTACCATATGTGCTCCTACCTTGACGGAATTAGGATCAGGCAATACTTTGGATACCAGATGAACCTCTCCCATCCGTTTCACAAACAAAATCACCGCAAGAATCAATCCCACCTCTACGGCCAGCGTTAAATCTGCAAATATCGTCAACAAGAAAGTGATGAATAATACCAAAGAATCGCCTGTTTTGATTTTAAGCAAATGAAGAAATTGTTTACGCTCACTCATATTCCAAGCTACTACCATCAAGATAGGAGCCATCGCTGCCAACGGAATACTAGAAGCATAGGGTGCAAACAACAGAAGAATTAGGAATACCACTACCCCATGAACGATCCCTGAGATCGGAGAAACTGCGCCGCTTTTGATATTTGTGGCGGTTCTGGCAATGGCACCTGTGGCTGGAATTCCTCCAAACAATGGAGCTGCAATATTGGCGATTCCCTGACCAATCAGTTCACGGTTGCTGTTATGGCGGCTGCCTGTCATCCCATCAGCTACGACAGCTGACAATAAGGATTCAATAGCACCCAACATCGCGATGATAAAGGCCGGACGAATCAGCAGTGTAATCCGCTCCCAGGTAATGGTCGGAAAACGGAAGCTTGGCAGTGTATTAGGGATATTCCCATAGGCCAAACCAATCGTAGTCACCTTACCGCTAAAAAATAACGCTGCTATGACAGTCGCACAAAGAAGACCGACCAATGAACCCGGCACCTTCGGAGCAAAGCGAATCGCTAGGATAACAACGGCCAGACAAATCGCGGCGGTCAGGATACTATATCCATTGATCGTCGATAGATGAAGTCCAATTTCTTTCATGTTATCTACAAAGCTCTCGTGCCGTTCAATATCCCTTAACCCAAGGAAGTTAGCAATCTGTCCGGTGAAGATAATAACCGCTATTCCTGCTGTGAAACCAATCGTGACCGGCTTCGGAATAAATTTAATCAGTACACCCAGCCTTAACAATCCCATGAGGACTAAAATAACCCCCGCCATCATCCCCGCTAACAGCAGGTTCTCATAACCATACTGCATCCCAATGGCGAACAAGATAGGAATAAATGCACCTGTCGGTCCACCAATCTGAAATTTCGATCCCCCGAACAATGAAATACATATGCCGGCAACGATTGTCGTATAAATGCCATATTCCGGCTTTACACCAGAAGCAATAGCAAATGCCATCCCTAAAGGAATGGCAATAACCCCGACGATTGTCCCTGATATCAAATCCTTGCGAAAAGCGTTCATGTTGTAGCCTTTATAACGACCCCGCCCTGTCATGTTCAAACCTTCTTTTCTTTAAATATCTGATTATTTGAATATAAGAAGAACATTACTCTAGGACGCGACTGTTGTCAACGCCAAAATAACGTTAATCTATTCCATTTTCACTCGCCGCGCATGCCTTCCAGCAATGAAATGGTATTCACGAGATGGTTATCAAATATTTGTTTGGCCACGACCAGAAGGTCCTTGATCAGAGGATCACGTAAGGCATAAATGACTGTGGTGCCTTCTTTCACACTGGTTACTACATTTTTGGCGCGTAAAACAGCTAGCTGCTGGGATACAGCAGAACCTTCCGAGCCGAGAATAGCCTGCAGTTCATTCACATTCTTCTCACCTTCGCTAAGCAGCTCCAGAATACGAATACGCATCGGATGAGCCAGCGCCTTGAAGAATTCGGTCTTAAATTGCTGAATTTCGGTGTTCATAGCTTTCTACTCCTCATGCTTAACTTTCTGAATCTAATGTTATCTTTGTATGTTATCTTAGTCCCTAAGAAGCGTCAAATACTGAAGGGATAGATTCGCACATCACGGACCTGCAATTCTACGAACACACCCAGTGCCATAGGTTCACCGAGACACTCGAACATCACTAACCCTTCACCTATTCGTAAAAATCCTGTGCCATCTTCTTCAATATTCTCCAACACGCCCGTAAAAATAACCCTATCCTGTTCGAGCCTGATGTTGAACTCACCTGCAGGCACAGGATGGATATCCACCCACCTCATAAGCAGCTCCGAAAGCTCGAATTCCACATCCATTTCTGCCCCTGGATTCACAGGAGCACCACACCAGATTCCCCGGCCCTCCCCAAATTCTGTGAGAAAGAATACCTCGTCCTTTTTCAAACCACTTTTTGTAATTTTGATTTGCATAGCCAATACTCCATCCTAATGATTTATAACGATCATTATATCATGAGAATTAGCCCAATTTATCAAGTATAATTCTGGGTTGCCTTATTCAGATAAGTACTAGGATGTAACCAAGGATGCTTAAAGAACTCACTTTTACTGGTAATCTTCCGCGAGACACTCAGGTCATAATCGATCATAGACTTTATCTGCTCTGCAAAGGCCTCCCCTTTTACCAGCATTCCCAGCTCAAAATCGTGGCAGGCACTTCTTTCGTTGATATTATATGAACCATGAAAAACGGCTTGTGATCTATGATCATAGGTAATTTTCCAATGGGAAAATCGACCGGTGGCACTGTAGTCATAGAAGGAAACACCGTTAATAAACGGCATATACATATTGCCTCTTACCGCCGCGCGATTTGTAGGATGATCATTAACCTCCAGCGGGTTACAAATGTTCAAATTACACGAGCATTCCGGACCAAGCAGCCCGAGCCGATCCCAAAAATCCTGATCAATCAAATAAGGATTCACGATGATAGTCTCTTCAGCCGCGTAAGTAATTAAATCCAGATAATATTGTTGAATCAGGTTAACCGGGTTACCTGGAAAGCTTGCTAACAGCGTACATTCTTCCTCACCAAAATGATAATCCACATCAGGATAATAAAAGACATCATTCACATCAAAATGATCTCCGCCTAGAAGCAGCCAGCGAGAATAGAACATCGCATTCAAAGGCTGCGCTGCAGCGCCGCGAATCCGGAAGCAACCATCATGCCACTCAGCCTCTTTACTAGGAATCCCCTGTGGATGTCCATCTATACTCATTGCAGAGGATGCCTGCACTGGGGTCTCATACGTATATTGGTCACCAATATTTACACTGCCTATAATCGAGGTTACCCCATCTATGACCATAAACTTCCGATGATCGATGACATTCAGTCCTGTAACCTCAACATCCTCTTGCACTTTATCCTGCAGAAACAGGATACTTTCCGGCACTCCCTCTTGCTCCAGCGCCTTTCGTTTCACCCGCCATTCAATGGCTGTATAATACGAATTGAAGGTATTCAGCAGCTTGGCTCCTGCATTCTCAAGCTGATCAGCAATCTTGGAGAACTGGCCGTACTCCAGATTATTTCCGTACCCCAAAGCCGTCAATGTGTAATTGACCATAACCCTTACCTTAACGCCACGCTTAAGAGCATAAAACAGTTCATCTGCAACCAGATTGCCCGAGCGATCATTAAAAAAAAGCATGACAGACAGGTGGATATAATGCTGCGCTTTTCTGATCTCCTCTAATATCATTCCTAGACACTCCGGACCATTCACGTAAGGTGTTACTTGATTATTCCACGTAGTCTGCGGAGCCAGAACCTTTAGCTTGCCTGAGTCTAGTCTGCCCAATACTTCAGTAAGTTGTTCCAGTAAGCTTGGGCTAAATCCAGGAAGCTGGAATAGCTGCTGACTTGTCGTAATGACTCCGCCAAGCGTCTGACGATAGGCTCTGGCAGCCTCTAGGTCTATCCCCTCAAGCTTACGCTCCACCTCTTCTCCTGCTACACCCATAATACGGGCAAGCGATCCGCCGGATAGATAATAATTCAAGAAATCAATCATATTTCTCTGTGTCTTCATATGTAAAGTCCCCCATCGTTTATATTGCATGCCTTTGAATCAAGGTAAGGATAGATACCCTAGATCTCCTTTTTATAAACGGGGTGAAATGCAAAATAGGGATGCCCCACAGCCTTTATGGCTATGGATCATCCCTGTTTAGGTTTAAATAGAATTCGCTAAGAATGGAGACAGCTTATTTTACCTGTTCTGCGCTAAATACTTTAACATCTAGAGGAGCAGCCAAGAATTCGCCAGCTTTAGCTGAGAAAGCAGTGAAATGAGCGCTCGTATTGTGGCTGGATACTGCTTCAGCATCACGCCATTGCTCAATCATAATAAATGAGTTGGCTTCTCCAGCATTCTCATATAGCTCATAAGAAAGGTTACCCTCTTCAGCATGAGTAGCAGCCAGTAATGCTTTAGACTCCGTCAAAAACTGTTCGCGACGCTCTGGATTAACTTTAAGTACAGCATGAATAATGATCATTGTATATTCCTCCTAAGATTAGTGTTTATGGTAGCGTGTTGGCTTACTAACTTTAACAATTATTTCCACTCAGCAACTTTATCGATAGGCAGACGAACAGAGGGGTAACCTGCATCAACAGCTTTACCAATGGAGAGCAGCATTACAGGAACATAACGATCTTTTTCCATACCAAACGCTTCAGCGATTTGGTCTTTTTCAAATCCACCAATTGGGTTTGTATCGTAACCATGTGCACGAGCAACCAGCATCAGCTGCATAGCAACAAGTGCGCCATCGATAAGCACGGTGTCTCTGTTAATTTCCCGTGGCAGGTTAGCGAAATGAGCGGATAATCTGGTTAATTGATTTTCTTTTACTTCAGCAGGCATAAGTCCACGTTCAACAGCCGTACCGTAAATTTCTTCAGCGTAATCGAAGTTGTTCAGATCACCAAAGATGGCAATCATAGCCGCAGAAGTCTCTACTTGTACGTTATTAAAACGAGCGAGAGGCGCTAAAGTAGCTTTAGCTTCGTCACTTTCAATGACCAGAAAACGCCAAGGCTGCATGTTCACTGAAGATGGAGCAAGTGTAGCTTCGGCAAGGATCTGTGTCATTTCTTCTTTGCTGATTTTAACGGATGGATCATATTTGCGGATAGAGCGGCGTCCTGTAATAATTTCTTGAAAATCATTTGTTTGTGTAGCGTTCATATGTTTAATTCTCCTTTGAGTGTGTTTTGTAAGTTACAACAGAATGATATTAGATTGCAGACGATTGAGCATATCAATGAGCACTGCTCGCTCCTGATCGTTAAAACCTGTTAGAAGAGTAGCGATAAACCGCCTTTTCTCTTCGCTATATTTAACCATTCTTTCCCGACCTTGATCGGTTAATGAGACCAATGTGACCCTGTTATCGGCTGGGTTATTGCGGCGAGCGATCATGCCACTCTCTTCCAATCCCTTCAGATGACGTGTGACGGCTGCCGCATCAATATCCATTTCCTTTTGCAGACTGATTTGGCTGACTTCATCTACCCGAAACAGTTCATGCAGGAGGCGAAGCCGTGTGGGACTGATCCCTGCACAACGTTCAAATTTTGGAGAGATTCCTTTGTTTAAGGCCTGCAGCAGTTCAAATATATGTTCTTCCTCAGGACAGTACTCCGTCAAAATATACCTCCTTTCTATATTTAATTGCATGCAATTGTTTTGTATGAAATTATACTAACGCATAATCATTGACCCGTCAACTAATATATCAAATCATTTGTAAAAAATCAACATTGCTTATCCTCATCCGGTGCTATACGCTTGAACAAAAGAGGAGGATACCTATGAGAATATCCCTGATTCAGCTGGATATAGCATTTGGCAATCCCACTATGAATTATGCTGCTGTTGCCCAGAAAATAAATGAAGCCGCTGTCGCTGCCCCCGATTGTCTGATTCTCCCTGAGCTATGGACCACTGGTTATGATCTAACTCGCTTAGAAGATATTGGCGATCCGGAAGGAGAAATTACCAAGGAATTCATCTCCAGCTTAGCTAAACAATATAGCATCAATATCATCGCTGGTTCTGTCGCTAGCCGAAATGATACTGGTGTAACTAATCGAATGTATGTATTTAATCGATCAGGTGAGCTCGTCGGACAATACAGCAAGCTGCATTTGTTCCAGCTGATGGATGAACATTTGTATCTACAACCGGGAGAAGCCAAAGGACTATTTATATTAGACGAAACGTTATGTGCAGGGCTAATCTGTTATGATATTCGTTTTCCGGAGTGGGTTCGCGCCCATACTGCACAAGGGGCGGAAATCCTGTTCGTCTGTGCTGAATGGCCACTGTCCAGAGTGTCCCACTGGCGGGCGCTATTGATCAGCCGGGCCATCGAGAATCAATGTTATGTTGTAGCCTGCAACCGTGCAGGCAGCGATCCTGCCAATATCTTTGCTGGGCATTCAATGATTATTGATCCTTGGGGAGATATTGTGTGTGAGGCTTCTGAAGAGGAACAAATTCTAACCGGAGAGATCGATTTACATCAGGTGCGTGAGATTAGGAAACAAATTCCGATTTTTTCGGACAGACGTCCTGAGTTGTATAATTAAAAGAGCGTGATTGTTGAATATTAAAAAAGACGTTACGTAGGCTGGCTCTAGCCAGCTTTCCGTTACGTCCTTTTTTAACAGACTCCAACCCATGCTTAGATCTCAGGAATACCGCTCGCGAAGCACCCGCGTTGCATCGAGCACACGTGGATCATCATAGTCCAAGTTGTATCCTGTCTCTTGCTGCAAAATGCCGGATGGTCTAAGGGACACTCCCCGATGAATTAAAGCCTGAATAATTCCCTCCACAAACACTGTTGCCACTTCAGGTCCACCTAGTTCACCAAGTCCAGCAATCGTCTCTGGACGAACCCGTGGATAAGCTAATGAGGAGTCTCCTCCGGAGGCTTGCGCATAGAAATTCCGAATTTGTTCACCACGTTCTTGACCCGAGCCAGAAACTACGACAAAAGCATGTACAAAATAGGCATTGTTCTGCCTACGCTGAGCAATACCACAAAACTTCCGGCCACCAATGGCCAGATCGAAATCACCAGGGCAGTAAGAACCAACAATCTCACCAGCCTCAATTTGCGCCGCAGCCTGTGGATGACTTATAGCAACCGCTTCCGTGATCAAAGCAGCCAAGAGCCTAAAGTCATCATGAAAGTCCAGCTTTCCACGTCCTTTGGGCAGAACTAGAGAAATATTAATGATCCCTGCATCCAGAGGCACCGCAGCCCCGCCGGAATGCCTAACCGCCGTTCTAATCCCTTGCGCCTCAAGCGTAAGCATCGCCTGAGCTGCACACGGTAGCTTACTGTCCCGAAGTCCAAGTGCCACACCACCAGAATGACTCCACAGATGTAAGCTAGGAGGTATAAGTCCCGCTCCAACATCCCGGCATAAGGTTTCCTCAAAAGCGAACGGGACCAGCATATCCTCTAAGCTCCCTGCTTCTGTACCTTTGCTCTCATCCCTTGCACTCAGATGTTGAAAGAGCCCCATTTCTGAAGGAAGTTTACTAAATATTGAATCATACTCACGAGTATCCACCAAAGCCCCTCTTTCCCGAATATGAGCCACGAGACCTGCTATTCTCTACCAGCTAAAGATCCAAGCCTATCCGTATAAATAATGATAGTAATATTGTAACCGATCTGTCTCCATGCTGTGAGCAGAGAATTGAAATGAGGTTATGATAACGCTATTCTTATAGTAAATGGACTTACCCCAGAGCATAATAGGGGAAGCCCTAAATTCATGCTATCCCAAACGTTAAGGAGTGATGCTGCATGACAGGAGACAAGCTGACCAAAGAACGACAGCTAACCAAAACAAAGCAATGGGAACAAGCCCTTAACCACCTTTATATCAACTTTTGGGATTACAGCCATGACGCATTAAATAAATTCGCTGATGAAGATATCCACCAGGCAAGAGTGAACTGCCGTAAGCTGCTAAGTCTATTATCCATTCTTGATCCGCGGCACACTTCAGGCCTGTACCCTATTTTCAAAAAAGCGCAAAAGAGATTAGGTAAAGTGAGAGATGCAGATGTTCTAATAGAATCTTTCAAGAACAAGCGCAAGCAAGCGAAGGAGAACGGAGATTCCAAAACTGCAGACCTGTTAAAGGCAGTGATTGCTTACCAAAAGGATAAGCGCAAAACTTACCGCAAGAAGCTTGCTAAGGAGCTGCCTGAACTAATCAATGAAGACCTCGAGGAAAAGTGGAAGACCTTCCTAAGCGAGCAGCTTGAAGCCCTAGCCGCCAAAAAGAATGTTAACGTTGTTATGCGTGAGCTTGAGATCGCTTATGAGCAGAAGAAAAAAACCTGTAAAGCTATTTTCCATGAAGACAATGCCGAATCTAAAGAAGCCTTCGACGCTTTGCATCAGCTAAGAATTGCTGCTAAGGAACTGCGTTATACCGCGAGTGCAGCCGATTTTGCATTAAATCAGAAATTCCATGCGCATGAGGAGATCTATAAGGAGATTCAAGATCAACTTGGGCTGATTAACGACAAACGTCTATGGCTGGAAACACTGAATGCTATTGGACGTGAAGAGCTGGACATCGGTAAAAAAGCATGGAATTCCTTCACGTCGCAATTAAAGGATGAAGTGCTCGATGCACTGCATCATAATGATGTCATTCCTATCCAGACACAAACGAAGTAGCTCCATACAACATTGCAAATGGTCCTTTCTATTCAGCCGTTGTATCTGATGCACCATACTCTTCAATATTCAGTTTCACTTCATACGTAATCGGAATCTCGCTAAAGGTTTCATCCCAGTTATCCTCTACGCTCCGCCATACGGCTGGATGTTGAATACGCAAAGCGTTGCCGAAACCTGCAACCTCTGTATGCAGCTCCTTCTGCATTTTTTTCACAGTGACCTGAAGCATGTCTAAGACATGCTTCTCCAGCACTGCTTTATCCTCCTTTACAATTCCGTCATGTAACTTTTTTGCACTCTTGGCAAAAGCCTCACCATATCTCCCCGTAGATTCTATTTTCACATGAAAGGAGATCTTCCCATCCTTCACATTGGCCTTATACTTGCTACCCAGGGATTTGATTTCATAGGTAATGAGCTTATTGTTAGACGGGTCGTATGCTTTGAGAGCACCCCCCTCTCCCTTTCCAGTCAGCCAGACCATTCCTTCCAGCTCCGATGCATCTAAAAAACCAACGAGCTTTCCCGTTTTCCCTTTAATTACGCCTGCTCCATCCAGCTTTGTCTCCTTCTCTTTTTCTAAAGAAATTACATTCTGCAACATGAAACTTCTTTTACCATGCAAAGGACCCGCTACTTTAGCTATTGAAACCGGCTCCCATATCCTCGTGCTCCGACTTCTATTCACAAAAATCCCCTCTAATACAAATGAAGGGGTTTGGCCCGGCAGCGCATTTTCCAATACATCTCTAGCTTTTCCCTTGCTGACATATAGTAGAACACTGGGACGGATATCGTTATCCCTGCTAAAGAAATCAATTAACTCAGAAAACTTGGTAGAGCGTGCAAGCTTCTCACCGATCACAATGACCTTAAGGTGATGTCCGATCGGAGTACGTCTAGTACGCAGTGAAAGTGCCCGTAATGCTTCAAACATCGAATCACTTACTTCACTCATGTTATAGTAATTTCTGGTTGAGGATGGGGAAGCCCCAGACTTCATACCTGACCCTCCTGAGCCTTGAGGAATCGTAAACTGGTAGGTACTCATTATTTGGGCAGGCATAGGATTCCCCCCGCCTCCTTGCTGGGTTGCCTCCTCATCCCCTGTCTCCTCCGCACTGTCCAGGGCAACGCCAATCTCCATACTTAACTCCTCAACTGGTGTACTGCTCCAGCAACCGGTCAACAGAATACATACTATAAGAAATGTAATCGACACTCTCCATTTTTTCATGAAGCCGCCCTCCGGAAATGTGCGATGATCAACAGCGGCAATGGAATTAATCCAAATAAAACGATCATCCAATTACCTACGACTGTCCCTAATGCAAATAGAGCATTCACATTTGGTGGCATTCTGGAAACTACATAGGCTAATGGAAGTATAGCCAATAAGCAGCTATTAAATCGTTTATGAAATATTTGAGAAACTCCCAAAGCAGCAGCATAAATAGTGATGCAGAAGGTGCAGAAAATTTGCATAATCCAGATTACCAGCAGCAGCGATTCAAACCTCTCAAAAATAAGATAATTCACCTCAAAGCTTCGCACTAGATCAAGAAATGGCCAAGTTCTTGTGACCACTCCATCTATAGAAAACGCACCAATAGTCATTACAACAGCTAAAAGATAAAAGAACGTTGATATACATGATCCAGCAATAATTACCTTTACTGCTTTTTGTGGCTTATCCATAAAAGCAACAACGAACAGCATCGCTTCACCAGCAGTAAAAGTCAGAATGGTCGGCCTGATGCCCTTCCATACCGGTCCTAAACCATCTCCAAGGAAAGGCCGCAAATTATCGATATCGAAAACTTCAATACTAAGCAAGCATACTCCAACAAAAACTGTCCAAGTAATCGGAACAATCAACCTACACATGCTAGTGATGGCATTAAGTCCTCCTCTGCATAAATAGAAGGCTATCCAAATAA
This sequence comes from Paenibacillus sp. FSL H7-0943, assembly GCF_037963265.1. Taxonomy (NCBI): domain Bacteria; kingdom Bacillati; phylum Bacillota; class Bacilli; order Caryophanales; family Paenibacillaceae; genus Paenibacillus; species Paenibacillus sp. FSL H7-0943. The sequence continues at coordinate 623,498 of NZ_CP150148.1, read as the reverse complement.
ATATGGCAACAATAGCCCAAGGAGGCGTTCCCTCCAGCAGAAAAAAAGAGGTCACTTCCTGTACGGAACGTGCTTCAAAACTGGCTATACACAGAAAATAAACAATCACTAATATAGAGAGCATCAATCCAAGTGGCTTGCCAATGATTTTCCCGCTAAATTGAAAGATAGTTTGACCTGGAAACCGTTGACTAAGTTTCACTATAATTAAACCTGTTAAAAAGGTAATTACTCCCCCTAAAAAAACGGAGATCCACACGTCTGGAGTTTCACTAGCCTCTACAATCGTCCGAGGAAGTGTAATTATCCCTGCCGCAATAGTATAATTGGCTAGTATGATTGTCGCTTGAACAGCAGTAATTCGATCCTTCACCTCGGCACTCATATTCTCTTCCTCCTTTACTTAGATCTCTCACCCTTTGCGTCGGGGGTCCTTCGGCTTCAACAGCGTAGGACGGCCTGTTAGAAATTGCAGTGGCATACGGAATATAAAATCTTTCCAATCCTTAGTCTTATACGGTATAAACATGCCAAGATAGGGTATGCCAAAGCTTTTTAGCTTGATTAAATGGGCACTCAGGAAAAGAAAAAATAATACAACTCCATATAATCCAAAGACTGCTGCAAAAAACATAGCCACAAAACGGAGCATACGCAGCGTCATTCCCGCACTATACATAGGGATGGTGAAGGAGGAGATTGCTGTAACTGAAACAACGATGACTAGAATTGGACTCACAATTCCCGCTTCTACCGCGGCTTGGCCGATGATTAGACCGCCAACAATCCCCATCGCGGGACCGATAGGTTTAGGCAGCCGGAGTCCAGCCTCCCGTAATATTTCGATTGAGGTCTCCATGATCAAAGCTTCGATTAATACCGAAAAAGGTACACCTTGGCGGGAGCTGATGATTGAAATGGCCAACTTTGTCGGAATCAATCCCGGCTGAAAGGAGAGGAAGGAAATATATAGTGCCGGTGCAAACATTGATATCAATGCGGCGAGAAAACGCAGTAAGCGCACCAACGACCCCACCATCCACCGATCGTAATAATCCTCTGGGGATTGCAACAGCATCCCGAAGGACACGGGCATGATCAAGGCAAAAGGTGTGCCATCCAGCAGGATAGCTACTCTCCCTTCCAATAACGCTGCCATTACGCGGTCAGGTCTTTCCGTATTCTGAATCTGCTGGAATGGCGTGAAGCTATTATCTTCGATTAATTGCTCCACATAACCAGATTCTTGCACATCATCTATATCAATCGTCCTAATTCTTCGTTTGACTTCTTCGACAAGTTCATCATTCGCGATATCTTTGATATAAGTTAGAACCAGATCCTTCTTCATCCTCTTTCCTACAGTAAAAGAAATCATGGCTAGCTCTGTGCTCTGCCCATGTCGGCGCAGTAATGCCGTGTTATCACTTAACGTCTCATTAAATCCGCTTCGAGATCCCCGCAAGACAGCTTCTGATTCAGGCTCCTCTATCCCTCTTGTGTTCCCCTTCGGGGTGCTGAGCACAATAGCCTCCGGTATCCCTTCTACTAACAGCACTACAGAGCCGAACAATACCTTTTGAAGGGAGAGCTTCACATTATCCGTAAACTCAACTTCCGAAATAAGCACGATCTCATGAATGAGAATATCTTTTAGATCCTTTGCTTCCGGTATCGTATGGGGATCCTTAAAAACCTTATAGGCATCCATTAAAGGCTTCAGAATATTCCGATCCATTTTATCTTTATCTGTCAGTCCATCTACAAATATAAGGGCCGCTTGCAGCTTTATACCTCCGATACGCAACTCCCGAAAACTCACATCATGCATATCTGTGCTCATCTCTTTAAATCTTTGCAAATCCTCCCGAAATTGACCGCTATAGCTTGCTCCTGTAGGAGATTCTTCACTGATTCCAACGGAATCGTCCGCCTTAGTAACCTTTTTCGTATTGCTAGAACCTAGAGATGCTTCTCCGTAAGGAACCCCACCACCTATGCTGCCGGCAGCTTTTTTTGCTCTAGTACTTATCGTATCTTCCTTTACATTAGCCCAACTCATCATCCGGATTAGAATAAACGGAACGAAAAAGATCATAATAGCTTGGAAAATCACACTCCATTTAGGAATTATCTCTAGAATAATATTCCACACCCTCATCACCTCCTTTATAACTGTGTTCGTATTTTTTACCGAAGATGGGTAAATCATGCACGCAAAAAAGACCCCACAATATGGAGTCTCCCTAATTTCATCTTTAAAATTATCGCCTTATGCTTGAAGAACCTTGTTCAGTATGCCTTGGTAGGCTGCTTTCGGACGCAGACCGACCAGCTTTTCCACGGGCTGCCCCTCTTTATATACAATGACTGTAGGCATCCCCATAACACCCGCTTCTCCAGCCAAATCCGGCAGTTCATCACAATTCACCTTAACAATAGAAACATCGTCTCCATATTCCTGGTGAAGATCTTCCAGAACAGGCAGCAGCACCTTACAAGGGGGGCACCATGGCGCACCATAATCCACCAGTACCGTTCCTCCACCACGTATTTCTGACCGCACCCAATCCGCACTATCGGCATTTATAATAGACATTTGCCATTCCTCCTCATATTTTTCAACACCAGCAGTACTATTCCAAGTTCTCCAGTGGACACGTTCCCAGCTTGCTCTCATCCTGCTCCTGCAGAATAGATGCCATTCGTTCTTCCAAATTCCTCTTGATCTGATTCAGCTCTACAAGCTGACGTTCAATATCTTCCAATTTACTGCGGTATAGTGGCATCACTTCTGCGCAGAAAGCTTCTTTGTTCTTCAAGACACAATGTAGAAAGCCCGCGATCTGCTCTGTCGACAGACCCAGGTTCAAATATAGTTTAATCGTTTCTACCGTCTCTACAGCAAGTGAAGAATACTCCCGATATCCGTTGGCCTGACGGATCGGCGAGATTAATCCTTGACTCTCATAGTAACGAAGTGAACGGACGCTTACGCCCGTCAGTTTAGCAAGCTCACCTATTTTCATAGCATTCTCCCCGGGGTTCATGAGAATTGTTCTACCCCAGTATAAACCCTGACACCAATGTTAGAGTCAACAAAAAAAATCCAACCGCGGCTAACCTGCAGTTGGACTCGTGTTTTATGTTAAAACAGGTATATCCGCTTATATCCTATAATAATCCTGCCGCCCAAAGTCCACCTCTAAGAATCATCTGGCGAAAGGGCTCTACGGAAAATGACGGCAAATGATGACCAGGCATTAAATAAACAACCCGGCCTAGACCAAATTCATGGCACCAAGCCGCCTGCCTCATTGCCCCATCATGAGGATATTCCATAAGCACAGTTGTTTCGAAATAGGGATGCTGCTCAAAATAATAAGGCTCATCATCGATCACAAATTCTTCGATCCCCTGCATAATGGGATGCTCCCGTGCCGGTATAGACATCTGGAGCGAAGTGAATTCTGGATGATGAGTGAAATGCGCTCCCAGCATAGCGCCTAGCTCCTGATTACGCTGTAAGGAGATTCCGTTATGTACCACTAGTAATCCACCACCGTTAGCCACATAGGAGAGCAATGCGCTGCTTTGTTCCGCCGGTATTTTATCATCGGAGAATTCGGTATAAGAGATCACCAGCTTGTAGTCAGATAATGTTTCTTTATTAAGCAGCCCATAATCCTCCGAGGAGAATACCTGCAGGTCATTGGCAAGGATCTGCTCAATCTCCCGGTCTACTCCCGCAAATGGGTGATATTTAACCTCCGAATAACTTCCGAGTGCCAGTGCTTTTAGTGTAGACATCCTATCATCGCCTTTCTTCGTGTAGTTTTTTTGATTACGGAAACCCATCTACCAAGGCCATGTATTTCCATCCACATCAAGATAGGCCGGCTCATCCCCTAGATGCTTTTTATACTCCATAACCTGACTTATAATCTGGTCTGCGGACACATCGGGTGAAATATCCGCTTGCTCATTTTTTTCGCCATGCATATAAGTCTTCATCCAGCCGGGGTGAAACACCATCACTTGACCCCCAAGCGTCTTTAGATGATTGTGCATCAGGGAGGATTGCATATTGAGAGCCGCCTTAGACATGCAGTAGCCGTACATATTAATACGTTTATTTCTGCCAATGCTGCCCGCTTCCGAAGAAATATTAACAATCAATTTATCCTTACTTTGCAATAAAAGTCCCATAAGTGCATTGCTGACTCTCAACGCGCCTAGCGTATTCACATTATAAATCTCCGCCATGCCCTCATCATCCATATCCACCAGCATCGTAGCATCATCTGCGGAATGAATAATTCCGGCATTATTAATAAGAATATCAACATGCCCCGTTCTGCTGGCGATAGCCCTTGCTGCCTGCTTTACACTGTCCTTACTACCAATATCGAGTGGAATAAGTTCCAGCTGTTCCGGATACTCCTCTTTAAGCGCTTTCAGTTCATCTGTATCTCTCATGTATTGTCCAGCAAATACTGAGAACTGTTTCTCTAAAAGAGAGTGCACAAGAGACAATCCGAGACCCCGATCAGCTCCAGTCACACATGCAACTCTGTTCATTCTTATCAACACTCCTACCTAGTAAGGATTATTGAAGCAAGTTGTCTTCCTTTCACCTTAGCATGCCATCCCCTTTTTTTCAACGCGCTAAAATGAGGGTTTAGTCATCCTTGGATTAGCTGCTCCAGAATCCTTTTTGTTTTAAATTTAATATATGTTACAATCATGATTACAGGTTGTTAACAACACAATGGTTAGTAAAATAACGATCCCAGGAGGGTGATATCTATGTCTATTCAACAACTTCATACATTGGAAGATCTTGAGCAGTATGTGGCTAAACCTGGCAAGAAGCTGCTGTTCAAACACAGCACTACCTGCCCGATTAGCGCCAAAGCTAATGAAGAATTCCAGGCTTATCTAAAGGATGCGGATACTGCAGCAGCAGTAGTTCTAGTCATCGAGGATCGTCCAGTTTCCAATCAAATTGCCGAGGATTTCGGGATTAAGCATGAATCTCCACAGCTCTTCCTGCTTGAGGATACTGAGGTCCGCTGGAACACTTCCCACTGGAAGATCACAAGAGATGCTATCAAAGAGGCTGTGAACCAATGAGCCAGCAAGTGATTGTTTATTCAACAGCAGGCTGCAGCGACTGTAATCTGGTCAAACAATATCTTACGGAGCAAGGTATCCCTTTTGAAGTAAGAGATGTTATGACTAGCACCGTCTATCAAGAGGAAGTCGAAAAGCTTGGTTTCATGGGTGTTCCTGTTACTGTAGCAGGGGATCACGCCACCAAAGGATTCAATCTTCCCGAGCTGAAAGCACTTCTCGAAGCTGCTCAGTAATTCATTCGTTTAATTATTTAGCACTTGATATATGCTTACAAAAAAGGGGATTCCAGCAGCCACTCGGCAAGGAATCCCTTTTTTTCATTGTTCTAAAGCTTAGGGTTCCTCACGCATAAGATTTGCCACGACCAGTACATCTACATTTCTGGCCGAACGCAAAATCTGTTTAGTGACATCCCCGCGTAGCCATTTGCGCACCCATGAGCGTTGGGACTGGCCGATAATAATCTGTGTGCTCTGTAAGGCTTGAGACCTTTCAAGCAGCAAGGAAGACACTCGTGCCGGGAGCACGTTAGGAATCATCTTAAACGTTCCACCCAGTCGTTCCGTCAATTCTTTCAAATCATTAATTCGTTTATCGTAAGAAGGCCCGCTCTGCTTATATTCCTGTACGTACGTAACATACCAGCAAGCTTTTAGACGATAGGCAATCCTAAAACCGCGCCGAATCAGACGTTCCGCATGATCTCCTAAGGTGATGCACACATAGATCACTTCCTGCCGCCGCCAAGGTCCCCGCAGCGACCCGACACGTTCCCAGGCCTCCAGACGTTCATCCACATCATCAGCAATTTCCCGCAGCGCCAGTTCACGGAGGGCGATTAGATTGCCGATTTTGAAAAAAGCACCCAGCGCCTGATCCACTTTGGTCATCGCATATATTTTTCCATCCTTCATCCGCTCTTGCAGTGTTTTGGGGGATACATCGATAAGTTCAACTTCGTCGGCCCGTTGCAGAATGCTGTCCGGGAAAGTCTCTCTAACTCTAACTCCGGTAATTTGTTCTACTGCATCATTCAAGCTTTCTAAATGCTGAACATTCACTGTGGAGATTACAGAGATCCCCGCATCCAATAACTCCATAACATCCATATACCGCTTCTTATGCTTGCTGCCCGGCATATTGGTATGTGCCAGTTCATCTACCAGTACGACCTCCGGATTACGCTTAATAATAGCTGCCGTATCCATTTCCTCAAGGACAGTCCCCCGATAGTCAATGCTCAGTCGCGGAAGGATCTCCAGATCACCGATCTGTTCAAGGGTTTCTTTACGTCCATGCGTTTCTAGTAGTCCAATAACAACATCGATCCCTCTCTTTAAGAGATCATTTCCTTCTCGCAGCATCTTATAAGTCTTGCCCACCCCGGGAGCAGCACCAATGTACACTTTAAATGTGCCCCCACGAATCGCATCGATTTTATCCTTTACTTCCTGAGTGCTTAATCTGTGATAGGCATCAGCTTTCCGCTCATTTCGGCTCTGCCGGGTAGGAAGAACACGTTCTCCCTCACGCTCAGCACGATCAGCCACGAAAAACACATCTACTCCACGGATTTGCTTTAACAATGAGTTAGCAATCGAACCCTTCCACAGCTCCTGCCACGCCGTTTGCTTAGAGTGACCCATAACGATACGGGTAATATTATGCTGGATGGCGTATTTCACTAGAAGTCCCGGAATCTCCCTCTTCGAGCGAAAAGAAATCTCCTCCATCGAGGCCCCAATCTTCTCAGTCAGCTTCCATAGGGATCGCTTGAAGGTTGCTGCTTCCTTAGAGGGCGTCAGGCCCTGCTTCCAGAAGGATACCACCGCCAGATCTCCGTTTAACCGTTTAGCGATTTGCTGCCCACGGCGGATATGAATCGAGCCATTCCAATAATACTGTGCGGACACCAACACTTTTTCGGCAATCCCCGAAGCCCCCAGCAATCCTTGCTCCTCCCGATGCTTCTCCAGCGAACCATTAACATCCTCCGCAACCATTCTCAGCGCCAGCTCCCGCAGCTTGCTTAGATTCCCTTTGTTAAAAAGCGAAGTCCGCTGCTTCTTGCCCAAATGTCCTTCGGACAAACGTTGAAGTATCTTTTCCGGAGTCACATCAATTAGAACGATATCATCTGCAAGGGTGAGCACTTCCGCAGGCAAGGAATATTCCACCTCAATCCCCGTCCACTTCCGCGCAAGATCTGCTGCGCCTTCCAGCTCGTATACGTTTACAGTTGTGATGACACTAATTCCACAGCCCAATAAATATTTGATATCCTCCAGCCTAGTCGATCTCTCCGCACCCTCGCGATTATGATGAGCCAATCCATCGGTCAGTACAACCTCTGGATTACGCGCCACAATGGCCTCCACGTCCAGATCCTTCTTCTCGATCTCCTTCTGAAACCAATGAATACTTGGAATCCGTTCCAAGTCACCCAGCTGATCCCTTGTTTCTGGACTTTGGTTGGTTGAAACCGCACAGATTACAACATCGATGCCCTGTGCTTTCAGCGCCTGACCCTCACGCAGCATCTGATAGGTCTTGCCTGATCCACTGACCGGACCTATATAGATCTTCAGACGTCCACGATGCAGCTCATAAATAGAGAGCAGCAGTTCCTCCGGCGTCTTCCTCCGATATGTTCCCATCAAGACCACTCCTTAATAACCCGTTCACCCATTCACTCTTCTATGCCAGAAAGCAAGATATCCCTGACCCAGTTTGAACAATCGGGCAGGGATATTAGCTATATTTATTTGTTCGTTAATTTCTGCAGCTCCATGTTCAGCTTCAGAACATTTACCCGCTTTTCACCAAACAGCCCTAGATCGCGACCTTCGGTCTGCTTATTCACTAGCTCTTCCAGCTGCGCGGCTGGAATCCCAGTCAAATTACTGATCCGGGGAATCTGCACAATTGCCGACGCAGGAGTGATATGCGGATCAAGACCTGAACCCGAGTTGGTTACTAAATCAACCGGCAGCTTGTTTACAGGCACATCCGGATTATCAAGCTGCCACTGTGTGATGGAATCCTTCGTCCGCTGCAGCATATCCGGGTTGGATGGGCCGTAGTTATTGGAGCCTGAGGCTTCCGCTTTATAATCAATGCTGGATACACGGCCATGGAATAATGCCGGGTCCGTAAAGCTTTGCCCGATGAGTTCTGAGCCCACAACTACTCCAGCGTCATTCTTCAGCTGACTGCCGTTCGCTTGCGATGGCATCAGAACTTGAGCAATCGCTGTAGTAGTCAGAGGATAAATCACTCCGCAAAGAACAATAAACACTAGACATAGCCGTAATATAATAAAGAAATTAGCCCCCTTCGATGATGACAACTGTTCTTCAGCGTCCGCATTCGATTTTCTGTTATTCACGATGCTCTCACCCTTTCAATGATTAGTCAATCCGTTGTTATATCCATACACTTACGAGCAAATCAATAAGCTTGATGCCCGCAAAAGGAACGACTACTCCACCTAAACCATAGATAAAAATATTACGTCCCAGCAGCTTCGTAGAACTCATCGCTTTATACGAGACACCTTTCATAGCCAATGGGATCAGCAGCGGAATAATAATCGCATTAAATATTAATGCAGATATAATTGCCGAGCTAGGTGAACCCAATCCCATGACATTCAGGGCTTCCATTTCGGGAATGGCGAGCATGAACATTGCCGGAATAATTGCGAAGTATTTAGCGATATCATTCGCAATACTGAACGTTGTCAACGCGCCCCGCGTCATCAGTAGCTGTTTACCAATAGCTACAACCTCAATGATCTTCGAGGGATCGGAGTCCAGATCAACCATGTTTGCTGCTTCCTTAGCGGCTGTAGTCCCACTGTTCATCGCTAAGCCCACATCAGCTTGGGCAAGGGCAGGTGCGTCATTCGTACCATCACCAGTCATTGCCACCAGCTTGCCTTCGTTCTGCTCACGGCGGATAACCGCTATTTTATCCTCAGGTGTACTCTCTGCAATAAAATCATCTACCCCTGCTTCACGGGCAATAGTAGCTGCGGTCAGCGGATTGTCCCCTGTACACATGATAGTCTTGATTCCCATTTTTCGCAGCTCATCAAACCGCTCTTTCATCCCTGGCTTAACCGTATCCTTTAAGTAAATAAGTCCATAAATCCGGTTGTCTACCGCAACAGCAAGCGGGGTCCCCCCCATCCGAGCGATAGCATCGGAATTACTGTCGAGGTTCGCGGGAATGACTCCGCCCTTCGACTGTACCCATTTCTTCACGGAATCGACTGCCCCTTTACGAACAGATCGTCCATCAAGTAGATCTATACCACTCATCCGGGTCTCAGCCTTAAACTCTACGAACTCTCCGCCTTCAGCAAGTTTGCTGTCATAGCTGCGCTCCAGCTTCTTAGCCAGCTCAATAACCGAACGTCCTTCCGGAGTCTCATCCTTTAGCGAACTAATAGCTGCCCAAGCCGTAAGCTCAGCTTCCGTTTCATCTCCAACAGGCACAAAATCACTCGCCATCCGGTTTCCGAAAGTAATCGTACCGGTCTTATCTAGAATCATTGTATTAATGTCACCGGCAGCTTCAACGGCCTTCCCTGACATAGCAAGGACATTAAACTGTGTGACGCGGTCCATCCCTGCTATCCCGATAGCGGAGAGCAGTCCCCCGATTGTGGTCGGGATCAGACAGACCAGCAAAGCGATCATAACAGGAATATCTAGATCAACGCCCAGATAAGTCGCAATAGGCCGCAAGGTCACTACTACAATCAGGAAAATCAACGTCAGACTGATCAAGAGTGTATTTAGTGCAATTTCATTGGGTGTCTTTTGACGTTTCGCCCCTTCAACGAGGGAGATCATCCGATCCAGGAATGACTCACCGGGATCACTGGTAATTTTGACTTTAATCTCATCACTGACTACCCGGGTGCCGCCTGTGACTGAGCCGAAATCTCCGCCAGCTTCCTTAATAACAGGTGCAGATTCACCTGTAATTGCCGATTCATCTACGGAGGCCAGCCCTTCAATTACTTCACCATCGCCAGGGATAAGTTCTCCCTGACTGACGATGACGATATCTCCTTTACGAAGCTCGGAAGAAGAAACGGTCTTCACAGACCCTCCAACGAGTTTGTTAGCTGTGATATCCTGTTTCGTTTTCTTGAGTGAATCCGCCTGGGCTTTCCCGCGGCCTTCAGCCAGCGCTTCAGCGAAGTTGGCAAACAGCACTGTGAATAGCAGAATGAACAACACTGTGATATTGAAGCCTACCGATTTCTCTGCATTAAAATATCCGGGGGCCAGTACCATAAGCAATACAATAATCGTACCGATTTCGACTACGAACATGACCGGATTTTTGATTAACGTCACCGGGTTAAGCTTAATAAAGCTATCCTTTACAGCGCTTAGGAGTATGGGTCCCGTCAGCAGCTTTTTTCTTTTTACAGTACTCATCTTGTTCTCCCTCTTCCTACCGTAAGGTCAAATATTCTGCAATCGGGCCGAGCACAATGACCGGCAGAAACGTCAGAGCCCCGATAATTACAACGGTACCAATCAGAATTCCGGTGAACAGACCATTGTCTGTGCGGAATGTGCCAATCGTCTCAGGAACTGGCTTCTTCTGGATCAGTGAGCCTGCAACTGCCAGCATCGCGATTATAGAGACATAACGGCCAAGCAGCATTACGATCCCGGTTGTAACATTCCAAAAGGTGGTGTTGTCCGCAAGCCCTTCAAATCCTGAACCATTGTTCGCGGCAGAAGAGACATATTCATATAACACTTGGCTAAGTCCATGGAATCCGGGATTCGTGATGGAACCGTTGCCCAAGTCCGTTAAGAACGCACCTGCTGTTGGTACAAGGATAATGAACGGATGCACAAGGATAGCAATCGCAATTAGCTTCATCTCCTTGGCTTCTATCTTTCGCCCGAGAAACTCTGGTGTTCTGCCAACCATTAGTCCACATAAGAAGACACCCATGATGGCATACATCAGCATATTGATTAGTCCGACACCTTTTCCCCCAAAGACGTTGTTGAGCATCATTAGGGCCAGAGGGGTAATGCCACCCAGCGGTGTCAGCGTATCATGCATATTGTTAACACTACCTGTCGTAGCTGCCGTTGTTACCGAAGTGAACAGCGAAGATTGCGGGATACCAAAACGTACCTCTTTACCTTCCATGCTGCCTTGCGAAGACTCGATCCCCAGCGCATTGATAGCTGGATTGCCTTTGGTTTCCGCATAATAATTCAATCCCAGCAGTAGTACGAACAAGGTCATCATTGCTGTGAAAATCACCCAGCCCTGACGTTTGTTCTTAGCGAACAATCCGTACATATATGGCAAAGAGGCTGGCAGCATCCACATAGAGAGAATCTCCAGAACGTTCGTAAGTGGATTAGGGTTCTCAAAAGGATGTGCTGAATTGGCTCCGAAGAAGCCGCCACCATTCGTACCTAAGTGTTTAATTGATTCCAAAGAAGCGACTGGACCGATAGCGATTTGTTGCGTCTGCCCTTCAAGTGTAGTGACCTCAAGCGATGGCTTGAGCGTTTGTGGCACATGCAATCCTACCAGCACCAATGAAACTAGCAGAGCTAATGGAATGAATACACGAATATGTGCTTTTACGAAGTCCTCGAAAAAGTTCCCGACTGATTTCTGTCCTGTAATCCCTCTGACAAAAGCAACCGCAACAGAAAATCCGCTCGCTGCAGACGTGAACATCATCATCGTGATGACTGCCATTTGTGAAAAATACGATAGTCCCGTCTCCCCGCTATAATGCTGCAGGTTCGTATTGGTCATAAAGCTGATCACCGTATTGAATGAAAGCGTCTGTTCCATATCGGCAATTCCATTCGGGTTCAGCGGCAATCCCCGCTGTAATCTCAGAAAAATATAACTGAAAGCAACCAGTACGATATTAGTTAAAACAAAGCTGAGTGCATACTTCTTCCAGGACATTCCGTCCCGTTTTTTCAGGCCGATCAGCTTATAAATACCTTTCTCTGTGCCTGCAAACCAGCGATCCGTACGATTCGGTTCGTTAGAAAATACATGATATAAATACGTTCCCATCGGCTTGACCAGCAAGATGAGAATTACAATTACGACGACTATTTGCAAAATGCCCATGAATGCCCCTCCTTAAAATTTCTCAGGATGAATCAACGCGTAAACCAGATATATAAACAACAGTAGGGTAACAGCGATTACTAGAATCACAGCTTATCCCTCCCCGTATCCTCAACTACACCTGCGCACCAGCGCATAAAGCCATAAAATAACCCGTAAATTACAGCTAACGAAGCCACCATATACAGATCCATCATATCTTCCGCACTCCTTCCATTATCCTTGATGAGGTGATCTATCGATTAGAAAATCAGCATCACCACTATGGGAATAGATTACATAGCTCGCACCAAGTCTTTTATAGACCAATCTAGGATTTATTGAACTTGTAATCACAAAAATCGGCTGTGTCGTCCAGGTACGGCACATCTGAATATAGCGGCAGCAAAGCGGAAAGCTGCTCTCAAACAGATATACCCTGCCTACCGGGAACGATGGGCGAAACCAAGTGCTCTGATGGCGGGTATCCACTAGAATAACCTGCTCAATCCCGAGCTCCTCAAGTAAAGCTTTCTCAGCCACATTGTTGGTTAATCCCGCCATCTTAATACCCCTGAACTTCAGAAGTTTAATGAAATGTTCTCCCGCCTTTGTAGGCGCACATACAAGCACATATTCATTCTGATCCGTCATCTTTTTTTCTCCTCCTGCTCATTTACAACAAGGAGGCAACGAAAATCTCCGAAAGGATGTTGACCTATCGTCATTTTCGGGCACAACCTAAAGCTCGGTTGTGTCACGTCATTAGACGCTGCCTTACAAATACCGCTAATGATGAATTTAGCGACCTCTTAGGGGAGGCCTCCATAAATGCTTTGCTTCTAAGAGCACAGCAAAAAGCCACAAAGGATCTCCTCTGTGGCTCGCTAGCGGTCACATTGCACTCATCCTCTCTCCATACGCTTACGAGGTTAGCTGTCGGATTCGGGCGGTGAGAGTCGCCCTACCTGTATAGATGCAAGCTCACTCACACCCTCTACAGGATTCACCCCATAATCGGCTTCCGACTCTCACATCGGCTGCCGATTGTTGGTTCCCCCGCTTTCCTTACCGGAAATTAAGCGGATCAAATATTCGATTGTCGTTGAAACAGGAGTAATCATACTCTTATGCACGAAGACTTGTAAAACCTGAATGATGCCAAAATAATGCAAATTAAAAACTATTTTCCCATTAGATAGCGCTTACTTGATATCTAATCTCTCTATATCTCTTGTTTACTCGAGTTTGGAGCGTTTAATCGCTATCTATAGTACATGTGATTTTATTCACCTTTTTAGAGCGAAAATACTGCAAATTCCCATTATAGGTAGAAACGCAAGAAGCTGAGGCTGAGCGAGAAAGAGGCGCGATAACACGCCATAAATACCTATTTACCTCGTTTTTCAGTCGTAGTCGGCAGGATATGGTTAAAATTGCTCTAAAAGAACATTTTCCGTTTTTTACAGAAAATCTTGAAAAGAGTATGATTCGGGTTGAATCTAATTCATGAAAAACAATCAACGCTGAGTTCCTGCATTCGCAGGGAACGGGGGAACCATCAGGCCATCTGGCCTACTTGGGGTGAATCCAAAGGAGACTGCATAAGTCTCAATAGGTAGGGCGACTCTCACCGTCCGAATCCGACAGCTAACCTCGTAAGCGTAAAGAGAGAGACCCTTGATCCGCCACGCTTTGGCCCAGGTATATCTGCCTGTAATCCAAAACCGCAGCAGAGGTCCTCCTCTTGCTGCGGTTTTTGCGTTACCTAAGCTTATTAGGTGATAGCACGCTGGATGGGGTGAATGTTTTGAAGCACTATTATTTAGGGATACATCAAGGGCTGCTTGAGCCGATAAGTCTAAATTACGTTTGTTTCGGGGCCTTGTGGTTCGAAGAACATAATCACAGGTACATTGTAGGCTATGCATTTGGCCAGAACCAGATCCAAGCCCTTCGCCAGTTCAGCACACCTTCTTCTTGTAAAGACTGTTTAGACTCTAAGATTGTATATGAGATATATAAAAAAATTCGAGAACAACAGCAGCAGCAGGATTGGTCATCACACCAAAAGCTCCCGTGGTTTACAGCCTTCAAGGAGCCTTGGAAAGATGTAAGCGCCGGTTGGTATGTCTTGAGATCCCGCAGCACCTTTCCCTTACATCTATCTGTTATACGAAAAGAGAAGTTCCGACTATGGCTAGAGCATACCGCAGTCTGTGAGAATAAAATGGAGATGCTCGCTTGTGTAGAAAAGGCTAGTGTCACTCATCATGTTGACTTAAAGCTTTTGGAAATCTAAGGAGGAACCCTACTATGGACCAGCGCAGACTATCCCGCATTGAAGTATTTGTATTGGATGAACCCGAGCCTATTCACTATGGAATGGAAGGGGCTGAAGGCTGCCGTTATGGTATTCTGAAGCTCACCTGTAAGGGAGGCTGCAGTTGGGGGGCTTGTCTGATCTCTGCCAACACCAAAAATTTCGATCTTATTAAATGGAGTTCTTTTTTACGGGCCATCTGTCATTGCCGTCTTGAAGAAGCGCTGGATAAGGTCCGCCGCGAAGGTTCAGATTGGGAGCAGGTTAAGCTTGAGCTAGTTCAGGGTGCTTTGCAGGATTTAAAGGCCAAGCTCCAGGGTAAATCCTTGGCAGGGCATATTCAGCAAGGGCGTCTGTACAGTGTTGCAGCAGGGGGGAGCAATTCCAGAAGTGAACGGCTCTACTACAAGCCTTCAAAAGCTTTATCCACTGCCTCCCAGCAGAAACACAGTTGCCCGGAACCAGACACCGCCGATCTCATCAATAAATCCATCTCTTACTTTTCTATATTATAGATTCAAGCAAATCTCTCAATCTGAAAGGATCGTGTTCACCATGCCTGACCCCTTACCTCCCGAGTCCACCTACAGTACTAAATTTGCAGAGTGTGTTCAAAAGTATACTAATGAAGTCTACGTACTTAGTTCCATGTTGTTAGAACAATCTAATGAGGCAGACAAGATTACTATCCGCACCTTCACAGAGCTTCATAAAATATATCGTCAGGATGAATTCGATCCTCAGTTATTCTCTATCCACGCTTACCGCACTTGTATTCGCCAGTGTGCTGATTCTTTTGCCCGGCGCTCGCTTCTATCGGCTAAGGCATTACCTTGGGAGGAACAGCTTGTGAAGGTATTGTGGTACGGCTTAAAGCTGCCTCTTTCTCAAATAAGCATTATTCTGCAAAAAAGTGTTCCTGCATTGAAAGCACAGCTTAGAGCTGTACGGGAGCAGATGACCGCCCAAGCGGATGTACTAACGAGCGCAAATCTTTCTATAATTTAGTCTCTGACTAGAATTCAGACAATCTTTAAGCGTATGAAGCATCTAACGGACTCAGGAGCCTTTAATTGAAGCTTTTCCTCAAATATGGTCGGCGTTCGGACTCCAGAGTCACTAATTGTTTATAGAGCACCAAATATACGCCTACTTCCACTCAATAGCATCACTGGAGTCCGCACCCCCTTCAAAAGACCTTGAAATCGCCAAATAACGCCTTCTGAGTCCGAAAGTAAAAATCCCGAGCGATGAACGTCTCGGATCGTCTTAAAGCAAGCCCTAATCATCTTCCACCAAGACAAGGCTTACGGACCCAGATGACGTTACTTGCACGTTTATCGCCTTTTGAGCATAGTATCGGACTCCAGTGCAACTATTTGGTTAAAAGAGCTACTAATTCACCATTTTTCATGCCAATAGCGACTATAGTGTCCGATATCTTGCTAAATCTCGATGATTGCTGCATTTAAGTGCTGCTGGGTCCGTTAGCTATATCAGCTCGTATACAAAGAGATTGCCAACTCAAAAACGGGGATATCCCAGCAACCATAAATGGCTGTTAGGATACCCCCGAAAATTCAGTTCCTACTATTACACTTTACTCTTACGCGCCTTACCGTACATCCACAATCCTGCCAACATCCCCACTATAGCAACACCAGTCAATACGCCTTGAACGAAATCCATAAAAGTGGAGCCATCCGGAAGCATTCTACTAACCGTAGCCAGCGATACCGAACTCATTAAAAGCATAATGGTATATTGTTCGCTTGTAGACATCATTAGCACTCCTTAAAAGTTATATGAGGTCTTCTTAGATCTTGTAAGCTTTCATTGCTTTTCTGATTTCTTTAATACTTGGGCGTTTGCCGTACATCAGTACGCCGGTACGATAGATCTTGGCTGCCAGCCATCCGAAGATGAAGGTAGTCACAAGCAGGATCAGCAGCGATACAATGACTTGCCAGATCGCCACCTCGCCGACACCAATTCGGAGCAGCATCGTCAATGGTGAGGTGAAAGGCACATAACTCGCTATCTTAACCACTAGAGTATCTGCATTGGAGATACTGAACAGTGGAACATAGAACGCTACGAAGCCTAACATCATGATTGGCATTACCGCCTGACCGAGATCCTCCGTACGGCTGACAATCGAACCTACAGCCGCATACATCAAGGCATAGAGGAAGTAACCTAATACGTACAAGACAAATCCATAGAGCAGCAAGTTAATATTGAGCTGGCCTAAATCGAGATCAAAATCAGCCAATACAGTCGCATTATGCGGGAGCGTCAAATTGACGACGATCGCTGCGACAAAGATCCCAATTTGCAATATTCCTACTAGGAAAACACCGATAACTTTACCGAACATTTGCGCTAAAGGTGAGGCACTTGTAATCAGAATCTCCATAATCCGCGAGCTTTTCTCAGAAGTTATCTCTGCGGCAATCATGTTGCCTGTCATCATAATGGACATAAAGAACAACATAAGCATGGCATATACGATAATGTAGTTAATGGCTGGAGTGTCCTCCTGAGAGCTTTCACTGCCACCGCCTGCGTTAAGCTGTTGTGTAGTAATCTGCACAGGCGTTGACATTGCAGCAATCTGTTCAGAGGTCAGCTTGTCGCCAACGATGAATTGTGTGTTTGCTTGCTGAAGTGCATTTTGGAGATAAACTTGCACATCTCCGTTTAGTTCCCCATCATTACTATGATAAGTAACGGGTGGAAGCCCTTCACCAGTAGGTTCCGCAAAAGTAACATAACCTTCTACGGTCTCTTCATCTAATGCTTTCTTTAACTCGGCATCCTCCGCAGAAGCATATTGTACTATCTTAGCCTGTGGCATGCCCTCTGGCGCAGTATAAGCCTTCAACAATTCTGCAACCTGATTTCCCTCTTCAGCAATCACAGCAATTTGAGTAACTTCACTTTTGGCCGAATCACCCTTAAACTGATCGATGATATAGGGAAGATTCATCCCTATGCTGAGCAATAATACTAGAATCAAAGTAGTAATCATAAATGATTTCGTTCTAACTTTATTTTTAAAGGTAAAGCCGATAATTGTCCCCATCTTATTCATTAGATTCACCCACCGCTCTGATAAAGATTTGGTTTAACGTAGGTTCCTTGATTTCAAAATGCTCCACTTCACCCTGTGCTATCGCCTGCTGTAAAATACGCTGTGCTGCACCGATCTCACTGATCGATAACAGATACCCACGCTCCAGCCGTTTAACTGCTGTAACACCTGCGATGGACTCCAGACCTTTTACCTCATTAGCTGTACGCAGCAATACTTCTTCCCGCGGGTAGCCATTCTTGATCGTGCGGATATCCCCTTGAACGACCGTATTGGATCGATCGAGAATCGTAATGTTACGGCATAGCTCTTCCACATGCTCCATCCGGTGCGTAGAGAAGAGGATACTTGTTCCCGAATCACGTAATTCTTTGACCGTATCTTTCAGCAGCTCCACGTTTACTGGATCCAGCCCGCTGAAAGCTTCATCTAGAATCAGAATCTGCGGCTTATGAACGACAGCGGCGATAAAGCCCATTTTTTGCTGATTTCCTTTGGAAAGCTCTTCTATTTTTTTATTGTAATAATCCGGAACCTCGAATCGATCCAGCCAATAGCGCAAGCTCTTATCTGCATCACTAGCTGACATCCCACGCAGGCGGGCCAAGTAAACGATTTGATCGCTGATCTTCACCTTAGGATATAGTCCACGTTCTTCGGGCAGATAACCCATAAGTTGCTGCAGTTCACTGTTGAAAGGTTTTCCGTTATACAAAATATTGCCCTCATCAGGGTAGATTAGGCCGAGCACCATACGCATCGTGGTTGTTTTCCCCGCGCCGTTCGCCCCCAGTAATCCGTAAATTTCCCCTTTACCTACGGTTAGGTTAATTCCGTTTACTGCGGTTTTTTCTCCATATTGCTTAACTACACTTTCCAGCTTTAAGGCTTCCATTTCTCTAGTCCCCTCTCTTGTGGTCAATTAGAATAGGACGATGACCCTGTGTCCATAAACTTAATATTTCGTCCAGCTCCAAACTGCGGCTCTTGATAACCTTTACGCCCAAGTCATGAATGCGTTTCTCGTTTTCAGAAAATTGTTCTATGATAAAAGAAGCTACACCCGGTGTATCCATGGTAAAGTGCAAGCCTCCTGGCAACTCAGCCGATAACTCCGCAAGCTCCTCTTCATCCGCAGCATTCACCCAAACCTCGGTCCAAGCACCGAACAGACTGTCTTTTTCAGCCATACCCAGCAGTTCTCCCCGATGCATAAGGACGATATAATCCGCCAGCCGTCGCACCTCATCCACAATGTGTGTGGAGATGATAATCGTTGCGTTGTGCTCATCCATATATTTACGAAGTGTCTCGATCATAATCTTCCAGGCAAAAGGATCAAGACCCGATGAAGGTTCATCCAATAGCAGCAGACTTGGCCGTGCCGCAAGTGCTGCAGCAATTTCGAATTTCCGGCGCTCCCCTTTAGACATCTTCGAAAGTCTCGTATGATACGGAACCTCAAAGCGATCCATCAGCTCGTGAAAATACTGATCGTCCCAATTTGGATACCAATACTTCCGAAATCGCGCTGCCTCCTCTGCATTCCAGTGGTTCTCCTCAGTAATTGACGTTTCAGGAACATAGGCAATGGTCTGGCGAAGCTCCAGAGACAACCCGCTATCATACCTGTTCTCGAACCAATAAATCTCGCCTTCCTCTGGATTAGTCAGCTGCATCAGCAGATTCAGCAGCGTGCTTTTGCCGGATCCATTCTGACCTACCAAAGCTGTAATATATCCTTTAGGCAGATTCAGGGTCAGTGGCCCTATCGTCTTGTTTCGCCGCCGTTTAAGTACATTCCGCAATTCTATAGCCATCTGTACCATATGAGTAAGCGCCCCCTCTCAATCCTTTTCTCTATACTTACGTTCTACAATCTCCATAAAAATCTGTTCAAGTTCATCCTTGCTGCAATGTACCGATCGGGCGATATCCACTGCACTTTCAAGTGCTTTGCCAACCGTTTCACGTTTATATTCTTCCATTGCTCCGTCACCTACATGGGATACAAAGGTACCCGTTCCTTGTCGCGTTCGCAGCAAACCTTCGTTCTCCAGATCCTGATATACCCGCCGCACGGTAATTACACTGCATTTCAGATCTCCTGCGAACTCACGAATCGAGGGCAGCAGCGTACCTTCTGTAATGACTCCGCTAATGATTAATGATCTAAGCTGAGTCTCTATTTGATGATAGAGGGGCTCTGCACTATTTTCGTTGATTTGTACCGGTATCCACATTATTTACACCTCGCCTTCCACTCTAGCGTGCTAGAGCGCAGTCCTTGCCATTTCCGATTTTTTATATGAGATTGCGACTTTTCAGCCGATGTATAGTCCATTTAGAGAATAACTGCACAGATATTGTTCCCAGCAGAAGTGACCCCCACATGATCGGAGATAACAGCCCCCACTCCTTAGAATAGGAGATACTGTATAAGAACAAACTGCCTCCGCCCAGTGTAACTAGGAACGATGTTGCCCACGATAAAACTACGATAAGCAATGTTAGCCATAGATAAGCTTTGCCGCTAAAAAGATATTCAATAAAAATATATAGACCTGAGACCATGAATCCGAAGCCGAGCCAAGTAATCGCAAAAGCTATATACGATGGAACCGCCAGCTCTGCCCGGAAATTCTCTCCTAACAAGTAAATAATACCGAAGAATAACGTGCCATTTAGAGTAAAGGAGATCACACCCTGAAGTTTTCTCCGCAATAATATTACTGAAGCTGGAATCGGTAAAGTTCGTAAGTAAACCAACATTTTTGTGTATGAGTCTTCACTCCAATATTTCATGGAACGGCGAGAGAATGTTAATCCCAATAAGGGGATAAAGGAAAGAAATAAGAAATCCGCTAGCATCGTCCGATCCTGCTCACCTAGTACATCATTTGCTATCAGGCTAGTCAGTCCACCAAGATAACTCATAAAAACAACTGTTATCACGAGGGTCCCTAATATTTTTAATTTGTCTCCGCGAAAATCAGAGCGCAACATAAACCATGAATCTTTTAATGTTCTCATTAATGCTAACCTCGCTTTACAATGTCTTCAGCGTCTAGCAGAAGCAGGTGTTCATATCCCTGTGCTTACTGTATATATCTATATACACAGTATATGACCTTGGTTTTTCATTGTCAATCCTGTAACTGGAAATTATTCTAAAGAAATAGGAGGTTTGGGCAACCTCATACTTCAAGCTTATGAAGACACTCTCAGACGTTAGGTAACGCTTATTAATTGAGATTAACTACAATGAGGGGGAATTGAGGCAGAATGCTGCTACGGGGGCGAATGTAGCTGGGATAATGGAGTTTATTAGATAATTCATTCTGGAAATGAAGTAGTAAGAGCTCACTCTTGCTTCTATGCAACGTGTTGGTGTGATGTGTGTTGAGGGAGGCGGGTATGGCGGATGGTGCGGTATCGGGGGCGGGGTGCTGATTCGGCTGCTGACTGGTTCAGGTTTCGGGTGTGGGATACCGTTTCGGCTGCTAGTGCAGTTTCAGGTATGGGATATGGGCGACTGCCGGGCGGATTAACATTAGGGAAAAACTCCCTAAAATCTGCCCAACCGAGCTTAGATTATTAGTTTTTAGGGAAATCCTCCCCAAAATTTCAGCTATTACTCCGTTATTGAGCTAAATCCATTCACTTTCAGGGAGGATTTCCCTAATTATGGCCTTTTTTAGCTAATTTCGTGCATTATCAGGGAGGTTTTCCCTAATTGCGTCTTTTTCGAGCTAACTTCGTTCAATTTCAGGACAGATCCCGAAGCTCTACAAACCAAAATAAGCCCATCACCCGCAATCCCTACTCAGGAACATGCGGATATATAGGCTTATTTCATAACTATTTACGGTTCTGCTACTCTAGTGCTGTTCATTCGCTCAACGCACTAAACTCTGTGCTCTATTCAAGCACTTATTTTACGCACCCAAAATAACTTCCCACACCGGCTTGGTGTGTCCACCTGGATACAAAACATACAACAGCACGTACACCATAACGCCTGTAATCGCTGTGATAAACCAGATTATGGATGTCACTCTGCCCCACTTACGGTGCTTGGAATACTTCGCCTTGAAACCAAGTGTTAACGTAGTAAGTCCGAATACCGCAGCTACGGTTGCCAGAACGATATGGAAGATCAAAAACACTTGATAAATCGTCTTCAGTTCATCCGGTCCACCCCATGAGGTATTTCCCACAAACAACGTTCTCGATACGTAAACAATAAAAAACAGCAGCGCAGCGATAGCGGCAGCAATCATCGTTTTCTTATGCGCCTCGCGTTTGCCCTTGATAATGAGCCACCAACCTATAGCCACCAGCACCGCGCTGATCACGATGAATGACGTACTAATAGTCGGAAACACTGTGAAAATATCCATGATTCTCCCCCTCGGCAGTCTACCAGTTATGCACGGTTCAAGTTGCTCTCCTGAAGTGTTGAGGATGGCGTCGACAATTCATCGTCGTCTTGTCCGTTCTCTTTTTTATACCAATGATAGAACACATAAGCAAGCATAGAGGCAAAAATAAATTCCTGAATGAACTTCATCGCGATGCCTCCCACCTGTTGATCTACCTTCGGCGACATCACTTCAAAGAATGCAGGACCTCCAAAATTCTGAAGTAAAACAGAGGGGTCTCCCGAGATACAATAGCCCATAGCACGCGCCCAAGTCTCTGGATCACTGTAAGTGGCGTAGAGCGGATGATCGGCAAATATAATCAGCCCGCAAGCCGGCGTCAGCAATACCATGTTCAGAAAAATAAATCCAATCTTCCCAAGCCCACTCGCCATACGATGTTCCGGCAGCGGATTAATCAGTGTCCACCACATTAAAGCAGAAGTCAGGAACAAAACAATGTAATAAATACGATGAACAGTAAAATGCAGCATCACATAATCATGAATAACAGGAATATGGTACAAGGAAAAAAGTCCGTTAAACAATAGAGCAGCTACTACCGGATGAGCTAAAAAAGATAACCGCCGAAGCGGATTCACCTTTAGTATCCTGCGCCAGATAAAATCTGGAATTCCAAGCATAATCAGCGGCACCGCTACCAGATAAGACAAGGCCATACTGACCATGTGGAAGGAAAACATCATATGCCCTAAAAGGCTAATGGGTCCTCCTTGTGCCAGGTAAAGGGCAAGCATCCCACAGACAAATAACGCTCTACGCCAAAATGGCACCGGTAATGAATCGGCATAACGCCCAGCAATCGGACCAATCCACACAAAATAACCTGCTGTCAGCAGCAGCATTACCGCTAGAAAAAGCGGACTCCATAGTTCAGCAAAACTAAAGTATTCTAATCCCAGCATAATCCCAACCTCCTAGCGCAGGAATTCATATATCTAAACATCAAAAAGAGGGGGCATCGCAGCCCACCTCTTTCATTATCGTCCGTTAATTCCACCAAACCCAATACAGCGACATAACAATACAGGTCCCAGCGATAAAGAAGCCGCCCAGCATGAAGAGAATCGGCAGAAGATGCCCTTTATCTTTTAGATGCATCCAGAAGCCCATCTGCACAATAACCTGAAGAACAGCCATTACCAGCAGCAAAATAATCGCAAAGGTTGCATTTACGCCCCCAGCCGCAACAGCAGCGAAAGCAATCAATGTTAAGACAATGGAGAAAATAAAGACAACAATATGTTTCTGTGGTCCTTCATGCCGATGACGTTGCTTATACCCGCCGCTATCTGGCATATGCTGATCCGTCGTCATAGTGCCTAGCCCACCTTTCCGAGTAGGTATACAACCGTAAAGATGAAGACCCATACTACATCGATAAAATGCCAGTACATGGCTGACACATACACTTTTGGTGCAGTAACAACCGTTAACCCCTTGCGGGCGAGCTGCCCGATCAAGATGGAGATCCAAGCGATCCCGAAGGCTACGTGCGCACCATGAAATCCTACCAGTGTGTAGAATGCCGAGCTGAATGCACTTGTGGTCATTCCGAATTCTTCGTGTCTTACATATTGAGTAAACTCATAGATCTCCAAAACCAGGAAACCTAAACCTAAACCTACAGTAACTAAAAGCCAATTCCGTAGCAGTGCCGGCCGATTTCTGTGCATTGCTTGAATAGCGAATACACTCGTCAGACTGCTTACCAGCAGGATGAATGTTGCAGCGGCTACAAGCGGCAGGTGAAACAGTTCATTCGCCGAAGGCCCCTCATTCGTCTGATTACGCAGTGCGAGGAAAGTAGCGAACAACGTGCCGAACAATACCGCTTCGCCGCCTAGAAACAACCAAAAGGCAAGAACCTTGTTGCGTCCTTCGAGCGTAGCTTTTTCCGGCTCGTGCGGAAAGGTATCCTTAGAAGCTTCTGCATGTGCCGTTGTCATGTCCGCTCACTTCCTTCCAGCTCTTCAGGTTCAATATGCCATCCGTGATCATCATACAGCGAACGCATCAGCATGGATCCAAATGTAATAATAAGACCGATGGCTGTAACGATATAATTATTAAACAGGAAGCTCATAAAAGCATTGCCGAATTCATCACGGCTAAACATAAAGCCAAGCCCAGCGATAAAAATTCCGACAGACATCGTAAACGGTAAAATCGTTGCCGACGGCATATGAATTGAGCCCACCGGCTCTGCTGGTGTCATGCCTTTATTCCCTGCTACTTTTTCTTTCCAGAAGGCATCAATCCCCCGAATAAGAGGTGTTTGCTTGAAGTTATATTCTGGCGGCGGTGAAGGAATGGTCCATTCCAATGTACGTCCATCCTCCCACGGATCATTGCCTGCATCCGCTGGTTTTCTGGAAGTCAGGAAGATGTTCACCAAGAAAATAATCATACCAACACCCATAAGTCCTGCACCAATGGTACTGACTAGATTTAGCAAATCAAATTGCTGATTTGGTAAATAAGTAAATACGCGGCGCTGCATCCCCATAAGCCCAAGGAAATGCTGTACAAAAAAGGTCAGATGGAATCCGATGATAAACGTCCAGAAAGTCCACTTGCCCAGCGTCTCACTCAGCATCCTTCCGAACATTTTGGGCCACCAGTAGTGCAGACCTGCGAACAGGCCAAGCACCAAACCACCTACAATAACATAGTGGAAATGCGCTACAACAAAATACGTATCATGGAACTGAAAGTCAGCAGGTGCGGACGCCAGCATCACTCCAGTTACTCCCCCCATAGTAAATGTAGGAATAAATCCTACAGCGAACAGGTTAGGGGTTGTGAAACGTACTTGCCCGCCCCACATCGTGAACAACCAGTTAAAAATTTTAATCCCGGTCGGAACCGCAATTAACATCGTTGATACGGAGAACAACGCGTTAGCTACAGGTCCAAGTCCAGTTGTGAACATGTGGTGAGCCCAAACCATAAAACCTAAGAAGGCGATCAAGATGGTTGCAAACACCATGGAGCTATATCCGAACAGTCTTTTACGCGAAAAGGTTGGGATGACCTCGGAAATAATCCCGAAGGCAGGCAGAATGAGAATATACACTTCCGGGTGACCAAATATCCAGAAGATATGCTGCCATAGCACTGGACTTCCTCCGGCTCCGACTTCGAAGAAATTGGCTCCTAGAATCCGGTCGAATGTCAGCAGTACTAACCCTACTGTTATTGCTGGAAAAGCAAACAAAATAATGGCGGAAGTAATAAATGTGGTCCAGGCGAACATCGGCATCCGCATATAGGTCATTCCCGGCGCACGCATCGTAATGATCGTGGCTAGAAAGTTAATCCCCCCGATGAGGGTCCCTAATCCGGCAATTTGCAAGCCGATCGTATAGAAGTCTACACCGTGTGTAGTGCTGTATGTACTCGTAGATAGTGGGGTGTAGGCGGTCCACCCGGCATCAGGAGCACCACCCATAACCCAGCTAAGATTCAGTAGAATCCCGCCGAACAGGAAGGTCCAGAAACCAAGTGCATTTAGAAAAGGAAAGGCTACGTCACGTGCACCGATCTGTAGCGGAATGACGGCATTCATGAGTGCGAAGATGACTGGCATGACGCCGAGGAAGATCATCGTCGTACCATGCATAGTTATGAGTTCATTAAACGTTTGTGCATCCAAAAAGTTATTCATCGGCTTGATGAGCTGCCAACGAATCAGAAGCGCTTCAATTCCCCCGATGCCAAAAAATAATCCTCCGGCCCATAGGTACAAAATCGCGATTTTTTTGTGATCGACGGTTGTTAGCCAATCCATAAGTCCTGTATGGCGCTTCACACTGTGACCGTGCCCCAGAGGCTTGGATGAATTCAAGGTATGCGCTGCTTGAGCCAAAGTTCGTCCCCCCTTTTCGAAAGTTCCGCCCGCCTTTAGGCTAAGGCATTAGTCCAGCTTATAGTTGGCCAGATACTCTGCAATGCCATCAATCTCAGCATCACTCAGGCCCAGATCTTTGGGGTTAGGCATCAGATTGCCTGGTTTTACGGATTGCGGGTCGTGCAGCCAGGTTTTGAGATTCTCTTCAATCGGCGCACCATCTTCCCTCGTGTCGTCGTTGAGAAGAATTCCAGCAATCGATTCCCGAGAACCAATTCCGGTCAAGTTCGGCGCATTATTAATCCCTTGATCACCTACAGCGTGGCAAGTCAGACATGCCGCTTTGAACTTCTCAGCTAAAGCAGGATCCTCTGGCAGCACAGCTACAGGTGCTTTCATAGAATCAATCCACTTTTGAAACTCTTGTTCACTAACTGATTTCACCTTAAATTCCATCAATCCATGAGAAGGACCACATAGCTCCGCACATTTCCCACGGTAAACGCCTTCATTAGGCGCACTAAAGCTAAAGCGGTTAATCGTTCCAGCTGGGTTAGTATCGATTTTACCGGAAAGAGAAGGGACCCAGAAGGAGTGCAGCACATCTTTAGTTTCCAGTTCAAAGGCGATATCTTTGCCCACCGGAATAATCAGGTCCTGCGCTGTAGTTACCTTATAGTCGGTATACTCAAACTCCCACCAGTATTGGTGGCCGGTTACTTTAACCTTGATCGCATTCTTGTCATTGGAATGATCATCTCCAGCGGCAAACACAGCTTTAACCGTTGGCACGGCCAGTACTACAACAAGGATGAGCGGAATGACTGTCCAGAGAATCTCAAGTTTCATACTGCCCTCAACCTGCTCAGGGATTTCATTCTGACCCGGTCTTCTGCGGAAGCGGATCAGTACATAAGCTGCAATCGTAAAGACAATCAGCAACACCACGATCATAATGCTGATCGACAGCTCCATTAATCCGTAAGATCTGTCTGCTGCAGGTCCCTGTGGTCTGAGTACTGACAAGTCCTCACGACCGCACCCGGCAAGAAAGAGTCCAAACATAGCGGTCATGGGAAGGAGTCGCTTTACAGCCTGCCACGTTTTCATCATTGATCTACCCCGCTTTTCCCGATTTCGTAGATTCCTGTTTTTTTCTGTCAATTATAACAATCACTATTAATATAAGTTTAAGGGAAAGTTTTGTCAATCGTTCACAACTAGTTCACATTGTAATTTTTGACACAATAAACCCTTGTCCCATCTGGATTTTATAGCATTTTATGAAAACGCAAACAAATAAAAAATAATAAAGAAAGCGCATTCAATTTAAAATGTGTCTATTAATTCATTTGACTATTCTATGAGGAAGACTTTTCCTTATTCGTAAATGGACATACAAAAAAAACCGATTCCAGCAACAAAAGTCGCTCGGGCACGGTTTATAAGAATCCTCGTGGATGTTATTACTCAAAATGATGTCTAAAGTTAAGCAAGTGACAAACGTATCTGTTAGCTAGGAGACGGATGAATTCATCCGTACCAACTCGTGTTCCACGACCATGGTCAGTTCTTCTTCATAGCCTCCTGTAATCCGATACTTTCGGACGTACTCCTTTACGAATTTCTTGGGATCTTTGGGCCGGAAAATGCGTGTCATTTCCCGTAGACTTTCCTTGACTTCGTTATGACCTTTACTTGCCATGATCAGTTCCCTCCCAAAACATTGAAAATGAATGCTCCGTTGTAGAGAATGCATGATGAAAAGTACGCCGTAACCTCGAATGCAAGTGAAGTATCCATTACACATACGTGGCTTGCACTATCCGTCAAAACGTGGAATCTAAAGCTAAATCTAGCCTTTGAGACACCGCCTTGCCGGTGAAGCAGGTTCGTCGTGATTTGGGCTGAGAGTAAGGACGCCTGATGAACGATAGCTCCTTGACACTTTTATTACCCGAAGAGCCACTTACTGAATCACTCCTTTCGGGCCTTATCGTTATATTGTATCATATTCCGGATTAACTTCCACCTTTCCTTGTAAAATGTACTATTTGGAAAATATTATTTTTTACAGCTGTCTTCGTAAGTCAGATGTCTCCAAACTGGTTAAAATACAATAACCTATACAGCAAGCGAAATTGTATTTATCAACAAATGAGAAGGAGATCTTTATGGCCCAGCCTGCAATTCCCCTAATGACTACCGCAACGCCAGAAGACACCGATACACGCCGGGAGGGTCTTGAACAAGCCCATCAAGCTATCCTAAAAGAATACCCCAAGATGCATAGCATGCTTATTGTGCGTCATGGAAAACTTATCTTCGAACGTTATTATAACGACCATCATGCTGGAGCATTAAATGATCTCCGTTCTGCCACCAAAAGTTTTGTCAGTGTCCTTACGGGAATCGCTATCGGCCGTGGAGAGATGCCTGATCTCCATATTTCTGTGTCCGAGGTCCTTCGCAAGCATATTCCATACCTTCACTCCCCACATCTCTCAAAAATCACACTCCGTCATCTTCTTACCATGACTTCCGGTTTTAGCTGGATCACAGGGAAGAAGCTTGGTGAACCGCTTGTTCGGAACCTCCATCGCAGCCGCCGCTGGGGTTCCTTTGGCCTTAGCTTGAACATTATTCCAGAACAAATCGGCCAGTTCCAATATCGAAGCATCGACTCACATCTAATCTCGATAATGATTAGTGAATCTACAGGTCTTGATGCATTTTCCTATGCAGCACAGCATTTATTCACTCCACTCCGAATGGCTAATACCGCTTGGTTACCTAGCCCCGAAGGACATAGCATGGGTCATATCGGTTTGCACCTAACGTCTCGGGATATGGCTAAATTCGGAATCTGCCTGCTGAATAATGGAGTGTTTGCAGAGCAGCAAATCATCCCAGAACATTGGTTGCAGGATGCACTTACCGCTCAAGCTAAGGGATATCCAGCGTTTGGTGATTACGGATATCAGTTTTGGATCGGTACGATGAGCGGGCAGCCCTACAAGCTCGCCCACGGGCATGGCGGGCAGCAGATTCTGCTCTTCCCCAATCTGGATGCTGTAGTGGTCTTTACAGCAGAGAGCAAGACAAACAACTGGAAGAACCCTCGCAGGCTGCTTGAAAAGTATGTTCTCCCTTCAATGAGCTAAACATACTTTTTCCTGACAAGTCATAGGCTTGTAAGGAAGAAGGATTCGAACAATCAAGCCCCTTCTTCTCCAAGCAGAAGGAGAGTGAGCCCATTGTCCCCTTTTAAATCATCCACCGGATTGCCCGATAATATAGCGGGCGCGTTGTGTTACTTTTTCCCTTTTCTCGGCGGCGTCGTCTTTCTCGCATTGGAGAAACGCAGCCGCTTTGTGCTGTTCCATTCGCTGCAATCACTGATTACCTTCGGGGTGCTGATGATCCTCCACGTTCTAACCGGATTGGTCCCATTCCTCGGTCCCTTGATGAGTGCCCTCGTCTCTCTTTGCAGCTTTGGGGTGTGGCTGTTAATGATCTACCATGCCTTAAGTGGCAGGTGGTATAAACTCCCTTGGGCAGGTGATATCGCAGAAAGTCAGATTCGCCATCTGTAATCCCCCAAAAAGCGGCCCCTCTGATCGCTGAAAAGTATTCCCTTTTGCCCATCCACTCCTTACAATGTAGAAAGGGCATCAATGGAATTCTACAGGCTGGAGGAAATCATATGTATCTATTTATCATAAACCCGCGTTCCGGCGGGGGAGCAGGCGGCCGGACCTGGCATACTGTAGAGGCGCTCATGAAGGAGCGTTCGCTGCCTTTCATGTCCTTGTTTACGCACAGCGTAGAGGGTGCAGAAGCCCTTGTTTTAAATACACTAAAGCATCGCGAGGATTGGAAAGCCGTGATTGTAATCGGTGGTGACGGCACGCTCCATAGCATTTTGGGTGCACTTTGCGGCAAAGATATCCCCATGGGCGTAATCCCTGCCGGCTCCGGCAACGACACCGCCCGGGGGTTTGGCATTCCACTTTCCATAGAAGCCGCGCTGGAGGCCGCCCTTAGCGAGCGGTATATCGAAGCAGACCTGCTTTCAGGAGCAAACGGACTGACCGTAACAGCCGTTGCCAATGGCTTTGATGCTCAAGTGGCCGAGAATGTGAATGCCAGCCGATACAAAAGGCTGTGCAATGCCATTGGAGCAGGCCAGCTCGCGTATATCATCGGCATATTGCATACGCTGATGACATTCAAGCCCTGCCGGGTAAGCGTAGTCTGCGACGGTACGGAGCACGCCTTCGAGAAGGCATGGCTGGTCTCGATCTGCAACCTGCCCAGCTACGGCGGCGGGCTTTTGATCTGCCCGCAGGCAAAGGCCGATGACGGCCAGCTTGACGTCTGCGTCGTGCATGGGTGCAGCCGCGGGCAGCTGCTGCGGTTGTTCCCCACGGTACTGAAGGGCAAGCATGTGGCGTTGCCCTTCGTGTCTATGCTGCGCGGACGTAGCGTAGCTGTGGGCTTTGCCGAGGCCCGGCCTGCGATCGGCGACGGCGAGAGCCTCGGCAAAGGGCCGCTGGCCGTTCGCTGCGAGCCGGGGGCGCTGCGGGTGCTATCGCCGCTGGCGGCGGACAGCGTACAGCTGCCCGTCGACACTGCAGCGGCATGCGGCAGCAACGGGTAACCTGACCCGTGCATACCATACACACAAAAAACAGCAAGCGACTGGTTCATTACCAAGTCGCTTGCTGTTTTGTATATCCTATAGCTTTTGTTTGAGAATGCATTCCAAAAGCCTCAAACAAGAGGCTCTTCCTCGTCTTCCACGAAAGTGACTCTTCCGTCCTCCAGTGAAGCAATACGCACAAGTGACTCTACGCGATATCCCGCTTCCTGCAGCAGCCGATTCCCTGGCTGGAACGCTTTTTCGATCACAATACCAATTCCAACCACACTTCCCTCCGCCTGCTCAACAATACGGGCAAGTCCGAAGGCGGCTTCACCATTCGCCAAGAAATCATCAACAATCAGCACCCGTTCTCCGGGAGCAATGAATTTCTTCGAAACGGTAATTTCATTCGTTTCTTTCTTCGTGAAGGAGTAGACCTTCTCCACGTAAATGTCTTCTGTCAGCGTCAGCGATTTCTGCTTACGGGCAAAAATCAGCGGAACCTCCAGCTCTAATGCTGTCATAATCCCCGGAGCAATCCCCGAGGATTCTATAGTCAGCACCTTCGTAATTTCTTCGCCAGCGAACCGGCGGATAAACTCACGGCCAACCTCACGCATCAGGAAGGGGTCCATCTGATGATTCAGAAAAGAATCCACCTTGAGCACTCCTTGCCCGAGTACAATACCTTCTTTCAACACTTTTTGTCTCAACAGCTCCATAGTGCTCCTCCTTCTCCCATCATTGAATCCATTCTCCCCACATTACAGACCTGTCGGCTTCTGAGGCAATAAATTTCCAACGATCGATTTTAAATTATGATCATCCTTGCTCTTTTCCTGACCGTTATCATAACCCGTAATTCGAATCTCCAAGAAATCTCCCGGATTTACCGGTTTAAAAATCAATTTTTCGCGGTCTTCCAGTCTCACGTTAAAATTCATATCCTTAAACATTTCGACTAATTCTGCTTCTCCAGGAGATGCTCCCTTATCCAGAAACAACAGTCCACGCAATTTTTTAGGACCATCATTGTGCACCACTTCAAAATGAACGATACATTCCATGCTTCTCACCTCCCTATGATAATAACTACTGCGCCTGTTCTTCCCCATCATCGCCTTGATCATACATAACATATTTGCTATGAATTTTGCTGTAACGTTCTCCATAACGCTCTACTAATTCTGCGCCCATATCCTGCTCCAGCTCGAACAAGACCATTTCCTGTGTGAAATGATTCAACAGCAGCTCCACTAACACCGGGTGCTCTGTTACCACTGCTTGCGCCGATCCATCATCATAACGCATCCCCAGCATACACCAGCTCCGGTCAATCACAAATGAGAACTTCCGTCCATCCGCCCGCTGCGAATCTTTTCCGAATGACGGCCATACCGGGTAAGAGGCAGCAGCAGCATTGCCACCGTCAAAAGCCCATAAAAGCCTAACGCCACGCAGTTCGGCCTGTTCAAGTTCGCTCCGCAGAAGCGACGCTTCCTCGCGCCACATATCCACTACAATTTCCTGCTCTGCCATGTTAAGCTGGCGAATCAGCGCCCCCATTACATTGCGGTCGCCCTCTACATTATAAAAAGAAGGACTAACAGGCCCTCCGCGAGGCATCTCACTTTCCATATAAGCCAGCGAAGCTTGAACTCTTCCCGAGATCATCGTCGCCAGCTCCTCCGGATTAAGAACACTATACCGCGCAGGCTCTCCTTCACCACATCGTACATATCCCTGCTGTGTTAGGCGCTGAAGCGCCGCATACACATTTGATCTTGAAACTCCGAGCTGTTTGGCAACCTCATAGCCAGAAGCCTGACCTTTAGTCGCAAGCTCGACCATGATTTTGGACTCCATCTCCGTGAAGCCCAGATTGCGCAGATGCAGCAGCAGCTGTTCCATCTTGTTGTCCCCCTAAGCCCTAAGCTGACTGATATCTGTACTATATTTGCTCCGATCCACAACGTGGACACCATAAGGAGCCCTTTGGCAATTCATTCCGACAGATTTGACACTTAATCATATCACGAACACCACTGTCCTGGGTGACTGCGGTCTCCTCCTGATGTTCATTCGCGTTCCAATCGCGGATGCGACGATCCAGCTCAAGCTGTCTTTGTCTTTCCCGTTCCAGCTGATCAGCATGTCTGCGATCCCGTTCAATGTCATGTTCGTTCGCCGCATATTCCTCCAATGGCAGCTCATCATCCTCTGAAGGCAGGATCTCAGAATACACCACACTTTGCGGATGGAGCTTCATTGCAATCTCCTTCTCTTCATCCGTTAGCTCATCCGCACCATAGTATTGATCCTCATCCTCTTCGTCCTCATCCACAGTTTTGACGAATACCGGCGGTGACGGAATCTTTCTTGATGTGGTTAGCTCCTCCAGCTTACTTCCACACTTTGGACAAAAATTTGCATCGAGCGCCACAACATTGCCACAAGAACATAACCGTTCATTTTTCAGTTCAGCAATTCTTGCGCGTTGGACTTCAATTTTTTCCTGAAGCTTGGAACAGGTCCGTGCCAGTTCTACCATTTTGCCTTCAGCTACAGACATATCCTTAGAGCGATACCCTTCATAAAAAAGCCTGCCCATTTTCGTGAATTCCACTTCCATCTCACGTTCAATATCGGAAATAAGCCCGTTCAGCTTGCCGATCTCAACAGAGCTTTGTGCTTTTTCGGTAACCCGGCTCGCACTATCTTTGATTCGTTTCATAAAACTCATTACAGTTCCTCCCTCTCCAGCGATACGTGTTTCTATCATACCAAATGTATCGAACAGATTCATTAATGTGCTTTAATACGCGATTTAGCGGAGAATGTTCCTATAAATTCTTATTTTCCCTGATTTCAGACGTTATTTTGCGTCAGGGGTTCTACATCGGTTAAAATAGAATTAATCACAAATAACGAAATTGGGAGAGTTTCAGTGGAAGAACATGACAGCACACAGCTTACGCTAAAACAGATGCAGGTACACGTTAAGGATCTGCAACATTGGCAAGATAACGAGGATTTCACAAATCTTATCAATGAGTTCAAGTCTCTGCCAGCACTCTATCGCCATGCACTAAACGATCTTGAGAATAAAATCGATGTGATCAAAACGGAATGGCAGGTCCGTGACGGCTTCAGTCCCATCGAGCATGTTAAATGCCGAATTAAAGAACCCAAGAGCATCCTTCAAAAGATGGAGCGCAAAGGTTTCGAGTTCAACTTGGAAAATATGGAGCAGCACATTCACGATATTGCAGGTATGCGGATTGTATGTGCTTTTGTTAAAGATATTTACCGTCTGGTTGATCACCTCAGCACACGCGAAGACATTCGCGTATTGGAGATCAAAGATTATATAGCCCATCCCAAGCCGAATGGGTATCAAAGCCTGCATCTTATCGTCGCAATTCCGCTCGTCCTGCTGGAAGGAACACGCTGGGTCAAAGCCGAAATACAGCTGCGAACCCTAGCCATGGACTTCTGGGCAAGTATGGAACATATTCTGTATTATAAATTCGATAAGCAGCTTCCTTCGCATGTTGCGGAAGAATTGAAGGATGCCGCACGCGCCGCCGATGAACTGGATCAAAAAATGCTGCGCCTACGCCGCGAGATTCTGGAACTTGCAGAAGGGGAATCCCCTGCCGGCGGGCAGGTTTAAGCTTTCATATTTCTACATTTCTCAAAAATTAAGGGGATGTCTCATAAGCCATGACAATGGCTGCTGGGACACCCCCTTCTTTTTAATCGATTAGGCCGTTTGATCGTTACCATTTGCCGCCGAAGCAAGGTGCTATCGGACACAGCCTATCTTATTCGCAAAATAATCCTCCATTTTGCATACTAACGGACCCCAAAGTCGCTAACGGCATAAAAAACTCCGGATCTGCGCCCTCCTATATAGGATAGCTGCACTGGAGTCCGAAAACATACTGGATAGGCGATAAATGTGTGAATAACGCCTCCTGAGTCCCTAAACCTCAACCAACGGCTAATCATGACCCGGCGTTCCGCTGTATTCAGCCTCAAGGCTTACTAACCAAAGGCTTCCATGTAACGCCGCCATCTGTAGTGGTCTTTAGAAATCCTGGACCCGCCAACCAACCGTTTTTCGGCGTAACGAACTGAATGTTTTCTGCCTTCGCGAATAGCTGTGATGTCGCAATCAACCTCCAGCTTACACCCCCGTTGACAGTCGCCACCAGTTTGCCGCCCTCCTGCAAAGCCCAACCTTCACGAGCGTTCAGCCATGTTGTTCTCGCTGCCTCAGTACCGAGCAATTGAGGGCCAAGCTTCCATGTCCTGCCTCCGTTATCACTTGTGTAAAACACCATACTTCGAATCCCATCGTCAACGATCTCCAGCGGCAGGATGCCTTTCATATTGTCTTTGCCTGAGAATTTAGGCGGATAACTATTACTGTAAGTAAAGGCTGCCAGAGCAGCTGGCTTCTTTAATTGCTCCGGCTTCCAGCTCTTCCCGCCATCCGTAGTTCTGAATGTTAAAATGTATTCTTGCCCATGGTTGCTGGAGGTGATCCAGCCATTCTGGGAATCCTGAAAGGTTATCCCTGTTGGATAGGCTTTAATACTCTCCGTTAGATTTCCGATTCGCTTCCAGCTGTTCCCGCCATCAGCCGTGCGATACAAGGATTTCTCCATCATCCCGAGACCAGGTTCTGAATCCAGCAGCACATACCCGTTATTCACATCGATAAAATGAATAAAACCGCCACTGTATCCTTGCTCCCAATCCTCCGTGACGGGAAGTTTTGTCTCCTTCCAGGTCTGGCCCAGATCAGAGGTATGATAGATCAGGACAGGTTGCCCTATACCATGACTACTTATAATCCAGCCATTTGTGGCATTCAGGAAAAAGCTTGCTGCGGCAAAGATGCCTGTTTCTTGTGGAATAGGAACAATATTGCTGTCCGGATGGTACCAACTACTTCCTCCATCGTTCGTAGTCCATAATCCAGTCTTATCTATTCCCCACCCATGCTTTATGTCATTCATGCTAAATTTAGCAGGATACCCCTGCAAAGAATTCATATCCGTCTTCAGCTCAGCGGTATTTATCCCCATACTCGAATCTAAACCAAGATTATCATTTACCATGTAGGATTGCAGAAATAACCCAGCAATGATTATCGGGGCAAAAACGGCATATAGTCTCAAATGAAACCCTCCTTTTTCCATTTCCTTCTATTCTATAATCATAGACAGAGTTTAATAGTAAAAGGTTACAGAAGCTTTACACAAAGAAGAAGCCGCCTCCTCAGATAGGAAGCGGCTTCTCTAAACTCCACTGCTGTTTAACTACGCCTTACTTGCACGACGGGCAGCAGCTTCTGCTACTCGATTCATAATCAAAGTTAGGCCTTCTAGAGCCTTAGGTGTCTGAGGCAGCAAAGCTCCCCAGTCTTCCGTTACCGCTGCTACTACCGGCGATGAGGGAAATGGCCTAGCCGTAATCTCATGGAACTGCGGTCCCGGCTGGTGAAGCGAACCTTCAGCAGCCGCTTCTGCAAGCCATTCCCCAGAAGAAATTGCGGGGCCCTTGCGCTCTAGCCGTGCTAATTCTGTTGCAAGCTCACTAGCTGGGGCTGCCTCTGTCTCAGAATCATCGGCAGCTATATCAGTTTCAGCCCAAAGGGCAAATATTCCATCCAGGAGTTCTCCCTTAGTAAATCCTCTCAGAGAAAGCGCCAGCAGCGGCTCTTCAGCAAGTCGTTCTTTTATAAGCTGTAGAGTCTCCGCCTGGTTCTCTAACCCTTCCCCCTCAAAGAGGGCTTGCTCCAGCTCAGTATCTGTAGGCAGAAGCTCCAGTTCCGCCAGCCCACCCGTCAATCTCCCTTGCAGCAAAGCAAATACCTCATCCGGACTTAGCGCCAGACGCCGCAATATTTCTTTTCTACGGGCAGCATGCCAGACTGGAACCTTCAGAGAGAGAGGTTGCTCCGTTCTTTGTCCCTGAGGAACAGCAGAAGTACCGACATTCCATTCACCTTTTGCCCGCGACCCTCCCGTCACTTTCCCGGGCGAAGCCGTCCATGCTGCTTTTACTAATCCAGGCACAACTTCCAGCCGCATCTCTAACAGTTCACTCATTGTTCGATCCCTCCGTATTGCTCATGTCTTTCTTTACATCCAATCCTGATCCTGCAGTTCAATAAGCTCCTTCAGTTCATGATTAGACATCTCGGTCAACCATGTTTCACCAGAACCAACAACCTGCTCCGAAAGGCTTTTCTTCCGCTCAATTAATTCGTCAATACGTTCCTCCAGCGTTCCTTGGCAAATCAGCTTATGAACTTGTACGTTCTTATCCTGCCCAATTCGGAAAGCCCGGTCTGTCGCCTGATTCTCCACTGCCGGATTCCACCAGCGATCGTAATGAATAACATGATTGGCCCGGGTTAGGTTCAATCCTACTCCGCCCGCTTTAAGAGATAACACGAAGAAGGCTGGCCCCTTGCCCTCTTGAAAATCATGCACCATCTCGTCCCGCTCCCGTTTTGGAATCCCCCCATGAAGGAACAGCGGCGATGTACCATAACGCTTAGTAAGCTTGCTCACCAGCAGCTCACCCATCGCTACGTATTGCGTAAAGATCAACACAGATTCGCCAACTTCAGCGACACTGTCCAGCACCTCGAACATAACCTCCATTTTACCGGAATGTTCATTGCGTGGACTCCGTCCTTCTTCTTTCCGGAATAGCTGAGGATGATCGCAAATCTGCTTCAGCTTCGTCAGAGAGGATAACACCAGTCCACGGCGGGCCATACCACTGCTCTCCCCGATCACACCGAGCATTTCATCCACGACACCCTGATACAGGGCAGCTTGGGTCTCGGTCAGCGGGCAATAAGACTTCAGCTCCAGCTTCTCCGGTAAATCCTTAGAAATATCCGGGTCACTCTTCAGACGCCGCAACAGGAAGGGGGATACCAAGCGATGCAGCTCCCGCAGACGTTCCCCACCTTCACCAGACACATAACGCTGCCGGAAGGAATGATAGGTTCCTAAATAGCCCGGGTTTAAAAAGTGGAAAATAGACCATAACTCGCCAAGTCTGTTCTCTACCGGAGTACCTGTCATAGCTATGCGATGCGGCGCTGATAACTTCATCACACTCTGCGCCTGCTTCGTACGGTGATTTTTAATATATTGAGCTTCATCCAGCACCACTGTTGACCACTGGACATTGGCTAAATCCTCACTGTCACGGCCTGCCAAATGATAGGTCGTCAGTACGATATCATGACTGGTTGCCAGTTCTAAGAAGCTATCTCCCCGAACACGGCGTCCACCATGATGTATGTGTACATTAAGCGAAGGTGCAAAGCGCTGCAGCTCCCGCTGCCAGTTGCCAAGAAGCGATGTTGGGCAGAGAATCAGTACAGGCTCCTGCTTCTCTTCAGGGGGAGCACTTAACGCCCGGTCCAGCAGGCAGGTGATAACCTGCACCGTTTTACCTAGACCCATAT
Organism: Paenibacillus sp. FSL H7-0943; assembly: GCF_037963265.1. Taxonomy (NCBI): domain Bacteria; kingdom Bacillati; phylum Bacillota; class Bacilli; order Caryophanales; family Paenibacillaceae; genus Paenibacillus; species Paenibacillus sp. FSL H7-0943. Next base: position 585,355 of record NZ_CP150148.1, on the reverse strand, counting down.
CATCGGCGAGGCATACCCCAAAACCCAGACCACTGAGCTCGGCCAGCCACTGATAACCCCGCTCCTGATAAGGTCTTAAAGTTCCATGCAGACCCTCAGGTACAGGACGCACCGGAAGATTACGTAATACATCTCCGCGCATAAGTGATGCCAACAGCCCGGATGTCTCCATCCCAGTGACGGACATTCCTTTCCAGAGCCGATCTTCACCATCCTCGGCTTCTAGACGCATCCAATCCGCGGCAGTCATTTCTCCGTTTTCATGGCGTTTCATATATCTAAGAACCTGGCGGATTTCTTTAGGATCTATCTCGATCCATTCCCCGCGGAAACGTACAAAAGGTACACCGGCCTCTACTAATGCATTTAATTCTTCCTCACTAATCGTACTATCTCCAAGCGAGGCCTCAATACGGAACGAGATCAGCTCTTCCATACCCAGAGCTGCGGGCGCAGGGCTATCGCCCCCGTTCACGCCCGGCTGCATTTTCATCTTCATGCCAATGCGGCGGCGTCCCTCACGGCTCCAGCGCGAAGGCATCTGCACCGTTATTCCCCGATCGCGCAGCTGCTGCACCGTCTCCTTCAAAAAGAAATAAAGACGCTCCGGTTCCAAATCCGCCCCCGTGGGCGCAGGCTTAGCAAGAGCGCGCTGAATATCCGGCGATATCTTCGCAGCCCGGCCCAGCGCTATAAGCAGCTGCTGCTGGATATTGCGATAGCGTTTACCCCATAACGTAAACTCTCGTTCTTTACTACTCCAGATCGATTTGGCGGGAAACCAGAATTCCCCTTCTTCCTTATTCTCCGCCCAGAAGGTTAACCGCCAGACTTCATTATTGTTTTCATTGTCTTCTGGCGGCTCCAGCCGTAGCCCAAGACCCAGCTGCCCGCTCCGTGCTTCCTCTGGCTCTGAATGTGGTACATCGCTGCCAGCGGTCTCGTTCACAGTGACCAAAAGGTCTGTCACCTCTGCTGGAGTTCCTTGCACGGGTATATCTCGGCTTCCAGTGAGAAGGCTATTCCACCACAGTTCAGTTAAAGGGGAATAACCCCGGCGATAATTCGCTTTATAAGGGATTAACTCACTTTCAATGCCCGCAATTACTTTTTTTATCTCAGCAGTCATTACAGCCTGCATAAAGGAGTAAAGCACATATGCTCCAGCCTCATCACGAGAGGATAAATCCCCTGCCTCTGCGATATGCGTTCCTAGTGCAAGAACAGGCATGGATGCTGCCAGCTGCAGAAAGATCTCTTTGTCCTCCTGCTTTCGGAAAGCTGGCGACCAGCAGACCGTCGCCGCCTGTTCGCCGCCGCGGCGACGTGAGCCCACAGGGCGTGGTGGCAAGGCCCCCGGCGTAATCCCGCCCGTACCCATCAGCTCCAGCGCAAAACGTGCCGCTGCTGCCCAGTAACGCAGTTCGCCGCCTGGCTCCACTCCCTGATCTCGGCATAACGTCTCATCCCATGCCAGAAGCAGTTGAAATGCATCGCTAGGAACCAAGGCGAGCCCTTCGAACGTTCGTCCGGGCAATCCGCGCCGGGCTGGCTTCCCCTCTACAGGGGGAGCCGGATATTTCACTTCTGCCAGACGCAGAGCAGCAGTTGCAAAAGGACGCACTCCTCCCTGTAGCTCCATCCGCTTCACTACGCGAGTCCAAGCGTCAACCTTCGGCTCCGAAGTTTCGCCAGAGAAGCAAAATAAAACGTCCCCTAACCATATTGCATACAGATGCTTAGTCATCGGTGATCTCCTGTCTTTTAAGCAAGCAAAAAAAGAACCAGCCCCCTACCATCAGGAAGGGTAACTGCAACCTTTTCCGCGAGAAATAAATTTTGAAGCTATACAAGTAGAAGCCGCTTCTTCCTCTTTTAGAGAGGCGATGCGCTCCTGCGGTAAATATAAGGATAAAGAACTAGGACAAAACTTATATTTTCTTGAATCTTCATCTCTTCATCTTATACGAAAAAGCGCTGATTTAAAAACATTTCTGCATATTTTCTGTAGATTTTTATGAAATAAAGTTGAAGGATATAGAAACACCCAGTAATTTGATTCATTTAAAATACCCCGCACTACTGCCCTGCTATCCAAGAATGTTATGACTCACTAGTCACTTCTTTTCTTTTTATAGTCTTAATTAGGCCAAAAAGGGGTATATTCTAAATAAGCAACACTCTATTAAAAAAGCTAGGGAGTGAATTATTTGAGACGTTATAATCCTTATAAATGGTGGAACCTCGTATTCTTTGTGGGTGTAATTATCGTAAATGTGCTGGCGGTAACCTTGCCTTTGGGCGGAAACAGTACAGGAGAAATCTCTGACAAATATAAGACTTACATGACTCCTGCTGGCTACGCGTTCTCCATTTGGTCGCTGATCTACCTCTTGTTAGCCGGTTTCGTTATTTATCAATTCCGCTCCTATACAAGTTCTAGGGATTCTGTACGAGCTATTTCGTTCTGGTTTATCCTGAGCTGTGTTTTTAATATGAGCTGGCTTTTCCTCTGGCAGTATCTATACATCGAGCTTTCTTTGATTGCCATGGTGTTAATGTTAATTTCCATCATTGTTATCTATCGCCGAACGCGCCAGATCGCAAATCCTACTTCAGGTGAGAAATGGCTGATCAAGCTACCCTTTAGTATATACCTTGGCTGGATCTCTGTGGCGACTATCGTGAATGTTAGCGTTGTTCTGGAGAAAAATCATTGGGATGGGTTTGGACTTAGCGGGATAACCTGGGCCGTGATCATGCTCTGCGTGGGGACACTGCTTGCGGTGTTAGTCAGCTACCCTAACCGAGACAGCATCTATCCTCTGGTCTTCGTATGGGCTTTCATCGCGATCGCCTTGGAACATAGAGAAGCTAATGCAGTCTTTGTAACGGGCACAGTAACGGCAGGTCTTCTGCTGCTCTACAGCATTTGGCTATTGCTCACACCACGCCGCAGAAGATACAGCAGATACTGATTGTCCTCTTGATAATATAAAAAGGCAGGCTAAGAAGGTGATCCTCCTTAACCCGCCTTTTTTTGTAGAATAATCTAGAAGTGCGAAATCATATTTATTTCTTACGTGCTACCGCTTCGATCTCAACAAGTCCGTCTTTGGGCAGCCGAGCAACCTCAATGGCACTGCGGGCAGGATAAGGTTCTTTAAAGAAAGTGCTGTAAACCTCGTTAACTGCTGCAAAATCATTCATATCTTTTAGGAATACGGTGGTCTTCACTACATGATCCAGTGATGCACCAGCTTCCTCAAGAATAGCTTGTACATTGCTAAGTGCTTGACGAGCTTGTTCCTGAACGCCTTCAGCCAAATTCCCTGTCTCGGGATTAAGGCCCAGTTGTCCTGAAGTGTATACCCAACTACCGGTGGTAATGGCTTGACTATAAGGACCAATGGCTCCTGGTGCTTTTGTAGTAGCTACTTGTTTTTTACTCATCTTGTTACCCCTCTCCATTAAACGCTGATCATTTATTGTCCATTGTAAGTCCTGTTCTCACCGTAATGCAAATTTATTAGCAGCCCGAAAAACTTAACGTTTTCCAATCACATGTATTACTTCATTCGTGTAGATATGCAGACCATGCGTGTCAGCAGAGGCAATGTTAACCATAGCTCTCGCCACAGTTACACCAGGTATGGCACGATATTTAGCCGCTTTGCCAACCATCACAAACTCCAGTGCTTTCATCAATCTAGCCGCGACGCGTTCTCCCAGTCTGAATTCCTCACGATGACCCAGCAGCAAGGATGGCCGAAACAAATGCAGCCCTTGAAAACCGATTTTGCTTAACGCTTCCTCTGCTCTCCCCTTAGTCCGACTGTAGAAATTGCGCGATTTGGCATCTGCCCCCATGGATGAAACAACCAAGAACTGTTTAACACCGTGATCTCTCGCAATAGCAGCAGCTGCAAGCGGATAATCCAGATCGACACGTTCGAACTGCTCTTGTGAACCTGCCTTCTTGATCGTAGTCCCGAGGCAACAGAAGATGGAATGAACGCCTTCGAACGAATCGCTATACTCCGCCAGGCTCTCCCAATCCACAACGATTTGCTTAAGCTTAGGATGTTCTAAAGCTAATGGAGTCCGTACAAGCACTCTCACCTCACCCCAACCTTCACGATTCAGCAATTCCTCCGTAACCGCTTTCCCTACTAATCCAGTAGCCCCTAATACCAACGCAATCCTTAACATGGAATAGTCCCCTTTACTTCTATTCGTCCTTTAGAATACGACGGCCCAGCAGGAAGGCAAGAGCGATCATAAGCGTTCCCACTACCAACTGCATACCGTATACTTGGGTCCATTGCGGCCAGTGGGCAATTTTTTCATACAGCTGTCCCCCAATAAGCGGACCAAAAAAGGATGATAAACCCGTAAGCGCCGCATAGGTCGCCATATACATAGGCCGTTCTTTTTTCGGCGTGTCTCCAATAATAAAATTAAAGGCCAGCTGGTTGAAACCGCCTACACCTACACCAAAAACAATATGAGCGGCAAACAACACCAACAGCATCGGCAACACAGACAAGAGTCCCCACATCAACGAGGACAAGGCAATAATCGGCAACGTAAAGAACAACAGACGTTTATTGCTATATTTTGCATTTAGATTACCCCAAACGTAGAAACTAGCCATCATAAAAAGAGTCTGGGACACATTAAGCAGTGATAACGTTTCATAATTTATATGAAGTAACTGCAACATGACATACGAGTATAGCGGAACAGTTAAATTCTGCAGCAGCAACCAGGCGGCCAGAAACAAAGTAGACTTCATAAATAAAGTATCTTTAAGCGGTTTCTTAAACATCGGTAAAAATTTATGTTCTTCCGATTTCTCGAAAGGCACGTCGGGATAAAAAAAGAATACAACGACGTTAGAGATCGCGAAGATCCACACAACAATATAAAGAATCAGAAAGCCATGGCTCCCGGGATAACGATCCAAAACGATACCCCCACCATACATCACCAGACTACCGAGTGCATTCAGGAACGTATTACGAATCCCAAAATAACGTCCACGCACACGTGCCGGAACAAGATCGCTGATCACAGAGCTCCACAGCACACCACCCGCCGTATTGGCAATAAAAGCAGTAGTATATAAGGCTATAAAAGCCATGACCCAATACTCTTTAGGAAAAATAAACGGAATTAGCCCCGTAGAACTCCAAAGTATCCTATGCAGGCCGATAAAAGTAACCATAGCCCATTTGCGGCTTGGCAGCTTCTGAATCAAAAAAGCTACCCCGATCTGCATCACGTTAACCAAAGTGGTAAGCGCTAGCACAAATCCAATTTGACTTGAAGTGGCTCCTAAATATAGCAGGAATCCTGTTAGAAACTGCCCTTGCAGCAGGACCTGGAAAATGGTCGATGGCACACCTTCCCAGGTAGCAATGCGCAAATTCCTGCGATGTACTGAGGTTTTACGGACACGCTTTGAACTAGTAACTGTGTGCTTAGTTTCCATGTTGTTCATAGAAAGGGGTAACACTCCTTTGATGCGGCATTTGCTTCATTCTACTCCGCATCAATCTACTGTCAATACGCCAAATTAACAAATAATATTGGAGCTTACTCTTCTATGAATTCGAGGGGTAAATAAAGCGAAAAACGACTCCCTTTACCCTCCTCACTTTCTAAAGTAATGAACCCTCCGAGCAGTCTGGCCAAATCATTACTAATAGAAAGTCCTAATCCTGTTCCGCCATATTTTCGACTAATTGTTCTATCCGCCTGTTGGAAGGCTTCAAAGATCATGGCATGCTTCTCTGGTGCAATACCTATCCCACTATCTTCTACCTCAAATACAATCCAATGCTTCACAATAGCTCTTTCCCCACGTTCCTCTTGACGAATACGGAGTGCGACATGGCCAGACTTTGTAAATTTAAAAGCATTAGAGAGCAAATTACGCAGGATCTGCTGAATCCGCTGTGGATCGGAATGAATCATTTGCGGGATGTTTTCTTCCATAGCAATAGTAAATTCTAATTCCTTTTGTTTAGCCGTGACAGCGAATTGCATAGCCAGGATCTCTGGGATCTCAATAACACTTAAATCTTCATTTATAATATCCAATCGACCTGCTTCCACTTTGGACAGATCTAATATATCGCCAATTATCATCAATAATTCTTCACCAGAACGGCGGATAATGGCTGCATACTCACTCATTTCTGCTTCCGTAAGAGAATTATCATTGTCTTCAATTAATTGCGATAAATTAATGATGCTATTCAGTGGTGTTCGAAGCTCATGAGACATATTGGCCAGAAATTCGGATTTAAATTGCGAAGCCATCATTAACTGATCGGCACGTTCTTCAAGCGCTATCTTATTCTTATGCAGCTCCTCCGTCTGGGCGGACAGTTGTTCATTAGCACGCTGAATCTGCACATTCCGTAAGAGTCCTAATTGAAAGTCACGAATAATTAAGGAGAATAGAACACTTAGAATCAACCCCGCAGGGAAAGTAATCGGCATAATCTCTCTTATGTACTCTGGGGCGGGAATCACACCAAACACCATAATGTTGATTGCATTCATTACATTTACGACTAGAATCACGATCAAACCTTTGTTCACTATGCATAAGCTAGATCGTCTGACCCAGTAGCTAAGCGCAGCACAAATAAATCCTAGAATGGACAAATTAATTGTACCAGCCATTGCTGCCTCATTTACTCCAAAAGTTAACCGTGTAAGACCTGTTCCTATACCAATCAAAACAAGAATGAAAGGATGCGGATAAGCCAGCGTTGAAATAATAAGTGGCACAAAACGTAAATCAAAAATCACATGCTCATCCAGCCTATATCCAAAAAGAGTACTAATCCACCCGGCAAAGATGGCTAGTAATACCCAGCTTACTTTCTTTATTCTTACACTTGCATTTGAAATGGTGCTTTTATATATAAGATTAGCCAAATAGGCTACAGCTATTAGCATCGCGGTGTTTCCAAAAAATATTTTAAGATAACCCATAGATTCACTCCCACCTTGGCAAAATAAATTACAACTTTCATCTCATAATACTACCATACTAAAGCCCTATTCGATAACTAACCGCCCACGGACGCAGAAGAAGAGCGCAAATCAGATGCGATTTGCGCTCTTCTTCTGGAATTTTATTATAGACGTCATTAGTAACGAATTAATCGCGGTAGGAACGTCCCCAAGTTTGGTACTCTTTTTCCGCGTCTTCTTTCGTGTGTCCATAACGTTCTTGTAGTTTACCTACTAATTTATCCTTTTCACCATCAATTACGTCAAGATCATCATCTGTAAGCTTGCCCCATTGCTTCTTGGCCTCGCCTTTGAGCTGTTTCCATTTCCCTTTAAATACATTGTTGTCCATTATTAGCTCATCTCCTTAGCTGAATTAATTAGGGTAGGATCGTTATCCCGTGTTACCTTTACTTACCCTTCCCCATTCGCTATGAATCTTTCCGCCATTCATGGCATTAGCAAATTAAGTCGTATTCTGTCACATATATTTTTTAATTTATGTATTCAAATCTTTTAAAATTTGATATAATCCAGATATAAATTAAATATTTAATTTTTTAAGTGATTTATTTCACAAATGTTTTCCTATTCCATATGCTAGAATGCCATCGGAGATAAAACAACATCATTAAATTTTTTTCTAATCTATGCCGATATAAGTCATGATACTGTTACAAACGGGTAATGAGGTATGAGATTAAAGTGACAAATATCATTTATAAAGTGATTTTTATCACTTCGCTCGACTATTAAAATGTTTTACATTTTAATATATATATTTTAAACTATATTTTTGGAGGTCATTTGAAATGAAAAAAGCTTCTGTTATCTTGTCGAGCGCACTTATCCTTGGATTGCTCGCAGGTTGTGGTAACAACACAGACAACGCCGCAGCCCCTACTAACGCACCAGCTGAAACAACTGCTCCTGCAACAAATTCCGGTAACGCTGGAACTGAAGCTGGACAGTACAAAGACGGAGTTTACTACGGTACTGCTGACGTTGATGCTAAAACTGGCTGGCAATATTTCGCACTCTTAACTGTAGAAGGTGGAAAGATCACTAAAGCTGACTGGGATGCCTTTAACGTTAACACTGCAGGCGACCTGAAGAAAAAGGTTTCTGAAGATGGTAAATATGGCATGAAAGCTGGTGGTGCTTCTTCTGAATGGCACGAGCAAGCAGCTAAAGCTGAAGAATTCCTGATCGAAAAACAAGATCCAGCAGCTATAACTTTTGATGCTGAGGGGAAAACTGATGCCATCTCTGGTGTATCCGTACACGTATCTGACTTTGTAAAAGCTGCTCAAGCTGCTCTTGCTGCTGGTCCAGTAGAAGCTGGTCAATATAAAGACGGAGGCTACCATGCTGAAGGCGAAATGGACGCTGAATCCGGTTGGAAATCCACTGTTGACCTGACTGTTGCTAACGGTAATGTTGTAGCTGTTAAATTCAGTGGTTTGAATGCTGCTGGCGATGACAAGAAGCAATTCTCCGTTGATGGTAAATATGGTATGAAAGCTGGCGGCGCTTCTGCTGAATGGCATGAAGAAATCGCTTTGGCTGAAAAATACTTCCTTGAAAACAAAGGTACTGCTCCAACGCTTGATGCTGAAGGCAAAACTGATGCAATTTCCGGCGTGAGTATTCATGTTGGTGAATATTTTACACTTGCAGAAAAAGCACTCGAAGGCGCGAAATAATTTCGCAGGACCTTCTGCAGCTAATCAGACGAATGAGGTGAATTTCTCTTGAAGAAAATAGTCATTTTGGGCGGCGGCTACGGCGGCGTACTCACGGCTAAGAAACTGGCAAAGAAATTTAAGAAAAACAAAGATGTTGAAATTACACTGATCGACCGGAATCCATATCACACTCTATTGACTGAGCTGCATGAGGTTGCCGCGAACCGTGCTCCAGAGGATTCAATCAAGATCGATCTTAAGAAAATTTTTGCGGGCCTTAAAGTAGATGTTGTTCTTGATGAGATCAGCAATATCGATTTCAAAAGCAGAAAACTTAAGTCCGATAAAGCTACCTACGCTTACGATTACCTTGTAATCGGCACAGGTAGCAAACCAACCTTCTTCGGCATTCCAGGCGCAGAAGAAAACACCTTCTCCTTCTGGTCTTACGATGATGCGGTAGCATTGAAACGCCAAATCCGCGATATGTATACCAAAGCGGCTATGGAGAAAAATCCAGCTGTACGCCGTGCTATGCTGACCTTCGTTATTATCGGTGCCGGCTTTACTGGTGTCGAGCTGGTTGGTGAAATGGCTGAACAACGCGAGGAATTATGCAAGGAGTTCTTTATCGACCCATCCGAAGTAAGACTGATTGTGGCTGATATGGCTCCGAAGATTCTGCCTATCCTTCCAGATAAGCTGATTCAAAAAGCTGAAGCTCGCCTTCGTAAGCTGAACGTGGAAATCGTTACTGGCGCTAAAATCACCGAAGTAGGCAATGGTAGTGTTGCCCTTGGTGAGAAAAACGTCGTCGATTCCCAAACAATTGTTTGGACTGCTGGTGTTGAAGGCTCCGAAATCGTTGGTGGACTTGAAGTTCAACAACAAGGCCGCAAACGGATTGTTACGAATGAGAACCTGGAAAGTGTAGATCATAAGAACGTCTACGTAGTAGGGGACAACATTTTCTACATTCCTGAAGGTGAAACTCGTCCTGTACCACAAATGGTTGAGAACGCTGAACAAGCCGCTCCGATTGTTGCTGGCAACATTGCCGCCGACATTCAGAACACTGCTAAAAAAGCTTACAAACCAGGTTTCCACGGTACAATGGTCTCCATTGGTAGCCGCTACGGTGTAGCAAACGTTGGTCTGCCAGGTAAGTTCTTTATGCTTACTGGATTCATGGCAATGCTATCTAAACACTTTATTAATATGTTCTACCTTTCTCAGGTTGTCGGATTCAATAAAGTATGGACATATATGATGCATGAATTCTTCCATGTTGAGAACCGCAAGAGCTTCTTAGGTGGTCACTTCTCCAAACGTTCACCTAATTTCTGGCTCGTTCCACTTCGTGTTCTACTTGGGGGTATGTGGTTATACGAAGGTATTGAGAAGATCCAAAAGATTTGGAAAGATCCAGATAAGATTTTCTTGATTCCAGCTGCTCCTTTTGCAACGGATGCTTCATCAGCAGCCAGTGTTGCAGTAGATGCAGTTAAAGACACCGTAGATGCACAATCTGCAGCTTCAGCAGTATCCACTGCAAAAGAAGCAGTTGAAGCGTTGCCTGTACCTAACTTCGTATACAACATTACAAACTGGTTCATGGATTTGATGTTCTACAACAACGACGGAAGTTATACTTTCCTCGCGAAATGGTTCCAAATCGGTATGGTATGTGCAGAAATCGTCTTCGGTATTATGCTCATCGTTGGTCTCTTCACAGCACTTGCTTCTATAGCGACCGTAGGCATGTCGGTCATGATTTGGTCAACCAAAATGGCCTCGACAGAAATGTTATGGTACGTTGCTGCTGGTATTGCCTGCATCGGCGGATCGGGAAGCACACTTGGTCTAGACTACTATGTACTTCCTTGGCTTAAGAAACAGTGGAAGAGAATTCCGCTCGTCAGACGATGGTATCTATACACCGACTGATAATAAAACCCTGAATTTGTGTAATTTATCATATAGAACATATGTGCAAATTGTATTTTATTAGGGTTAAATATGGATATACTTCAGAGTAATGTGTCCCTAGGACACATTACTCTCCTTATTTACAAGAAGAAAATAACCTTCCTAATCCTAGGAAATGGTGGTTTTTTCTTGAATGAATGGTTTTGTAGGGATGATCGGGGTATGGTTTCTTCCGGCAAAACCGACAAGAAGGAGAGAATCTTGTGAACAAACAACTCATAGAAGATACCCTCCGGTTGTTGCATACTGAAATGTCACCTATTGCCGGAATTGAGCTTCAGCCCTCTCCGGCTGCATGTGAACAGCTAATCTCGGTACTGGAACGCCATGATCTGGAATACAGCCGCAAAGTCAATTTGCTGGGTATTTACACTATTCTCACTTTGGCAGCAGAGCGCCATATGGAATGTATCCCACATCATCCCGACCTTACACGCAACATTTTGGATGGAGATTATTTGTATAGCTTTTACCTGCAGTTTGCGGTGAAATGCCGTGAGCTCGACTTAGTTGCTTATCTAGCTCCTTCGATCAAAAAAATGCAGATTAGACGGTCAAATGGAGACTTCGCGGAACATGATCCAGCTACTGGAATCGAAGAGTTCTTGATTCAAGAGTGCAGACAGCGTAGTCGCACAAGCAAAGCCATTTGACAGGTGGGATCCATAAATGAAGCTGCATGAGGCCTTAAATATAGACATAAATGAAATCAACCGCGAAATCGTAAACCTTGTGACGCGTGATAAAGATGTACCTAAGAAATCTCAGCTCGCGCAAAGTGTTCTAGAGCTTATAAATTCCGGTGGTAAACGCCTTCGTCCCCTCATGGTCATTGTTGGCAGTCGGTTTGGCCGTAAGGATACCGGTCGCAGAGCGCTTCAATTAGCTGCTGCTGCTGAATTTATTCATGCCGCCTCATTAATTCATGATGATATCATTGACCGTTCTGAGTTACGGCGGGGCGTACCCGCCTTACATATTAAGACGGGTACATTGTCAGCAGTACATGTTGGTAATTACATGTCCGCTCGGGTCATCGAGCTGCTGAGCAAATATACAGGAGATAAAAACAGATACGTTCATGACTTATCCTCTGTAGCCACCGCTCAGCTGTGTCTGGGTGAATATCAGCAAATGGAACATGCTTTTGATTATGAAATTACAATGGATCAGTATTTGGAGAAATCCTTAAACAAAACCGCTCTTCTTATGGCAACCTGCTTACGGGTTGGTGCACTGTCCACTGAAAGCACCGAAGAAGTTGCCAATCTCCTTTATAATTTTGGAGAAGCCTTAGGGATGTCCTTTCAGATACAAGATGACTTGCTAGATTTCACACAGTCCGCCGATGTCCTAGGCAAACCTGCCGGTAGCGACCTGCGACATGGTCAAGTCACCCTGCCAGTGCTGTACGCCTTGCAGGACCCTAAGCTCTCGCCTGTGATCCGTGCAATCGGCCCGGATTCTTCCGACGCTGAAGTAGCACATGTGCTCACCCTAATTAACAATAGCGATGCCCTCGCTCGCGCTGAACGGGTCAGCCAGAACTATCTGGATAAAGCTGCAGCTATTGTGCAGCAGCTCTCCTCCTACCCGGCGCATGCTGATCTGGAAACGTTGCTGCAATATTTTGCGGACCGTGATCGCTAAAGCGTACGTTCTAATACAAATAAAAACGGATACCTCCCATTCACTTGGGGGTATCCGTTTTTTTGATTTAGACACATCATTTTATTGATCTTGTCGCAATTCAACTGCTATTTTTCCGCTTCAACAGGACAAGCTAAACACGCAAACGCAGCGTAGCGCACATGAGCTAATTCAGTCATTCTACTCCATCGGATATAATTAGGGAAAACCTCCCTAAAATTAGCTAATAATCGTTCGAAAACCATGATATTAGGGAATTCCTCCCTAATAAAGTCCACTTTAGCATGCTTTTAGGAGTAACCAGCTGTATTTCAGGGACAAATTCCCTAAAACAAAGTCAAAGGATAAAAAACTCAATAAGATTAGGGAGGTTTTCCCTAATCTTTGCATTCAACTCGTAGCTTCCCCCTTGCAGAGCGGGGAACCGAGTCAACACAAAAAAGGAAAGCTAGCGTAGCCAGCTTTCCAATTCCCTTGCCTACCCAAAAGGGGTAGGCTATTGTCTTTTGTTGTTAGTTTGAGGGCAATGTGCCAAATGCTCAGCCGGCTCACCAAAGCCAGCTCCCTAACTAACATAGAAAAAATCAATCAACGTACACAATAATATCACTATGCTGATTACCTGATTTAGATTATAAGAAGCCACCTTCATCAGCTTACGATTCGAAGGTTTTATAATCTTATGCTCGGTCATCAGGAGCAATGTAGCGATACCAATCCCAACTAAATACATCCATCCGAGATCCTGCCATACGTATAGAAATAATAGCAGCATAATCATAATGAAGTGTAGACCTTTGGCGATACGCAGCGCATTCTCTAATCCAAAGAAGCTCGGAATAGACCATAACCCATGCCGCCGGTCAAATTCAATGTCCTGAGTGCCGTAGATAATATCAAATCCGGCAATCCAGAGCATAACTACCGTCCCGATCACAAACGGGGTAAATGCGATATTTCCGGTTACGGCAAACCATGCACCAATCGGTGCGGAAGCAATAACAAAGCCTAAATATAAATGGCTGAGAAAGGTAAAACGTTTTGTATAAGAATAAGTCGATATTAACACGATTGCTACCGGCGATAAGAGCAGGCAGAGCAAGTTCAGCATGCCTGAAGCCACAATAAAGATGGCATAATTGACAATAACAAAGACAACCACTTCTTTTTCTGCCAATAACCGTTGTGGCAAATGCCGATGTGCCGTACGAGGATTCTGTTCATCAAACGTACGGTCTGCCAGCCGATTGAATGCATTAGCGCCATTACGGGCACCGATCAATGCAATCAGACCCCAGATCATCACATGCCCTGATGGCCAGCCCCCAGCAGCCCACACCATCGAGATAATGGCAAACGGCAGCGAAAAAAGCGTATGAGAGAACATCACCAGTTCACTGAACATTTTAAGCTTTAGGCCTGCAGTTTTAAAAATGTTTAGAATAGCCATTCGTTTTCCTCTTTCTTCGCTACTTGAAATTCATTATATTAGTCATTAAGCTCCGCAAAGACTTCATTCAGGTTGTTAAGCAGCCCGTCGATATCCTCTTCCGTAATAATCATCGGCGGTTGAAAGGCTAGTACGTTGCGTCCTATGCCATTTTTGCCGATCAGGTATCCTCTGTCTTTCATCGCTTCCAGTACTTGATCTGTAAGCGCCGCAGAGCCTTCTGCATCCTCACCAGCAAGCTCCGCTCCCAACATAAGCCCAATTCCCCGTACATCCACAATAAGCGAAGGATAACGGTCTTGAAGGGTCTTTAGCCCTGCTTTCAATCGTTCTCCGAGCAGCACTGAGCGTTCAGGAAGCCGTTCATCGCGAATATAATCAAGCACAGCCAGCGCCGTTGCAGCAGATACCGGATTGCCTCCAAAGGTTGAAGCCGACGGACGGTTCAGCGCGAGTGCAATCTCATCTGTTGTCGCAAAGGCTGCCACCGGAATTCCATTCCCCAGTGCCTTGGCCATACTAATAATATCGGGCACTACGTCAAAATGCTCCATAGCAAATATTTTGCCTGTACGACCAAATCCAGTTTGAATTTCATCAGCGATCAGAAGTACGCCATATCTCTCCAGCAACATTTTGACCTCACTGAAGTAGGTTGCCGTTGGCATAATCATACCACCATTGCCTTGGATTGGCTCTACGATCATTGCGGCGATAGTATTCCCCTTCTCCTCAAGCACTCGCTCCAGAGATTCCAAGGATAGTGCAGCGGCTTCCTCCAGAGATAGTTCTGGATGATATGGGCGAGGAATAAACTCAACGTCATGATCCAAGTATTTATCGGTACGCCACATCGGCAGACCTGTCACACTCATAGTTAGATTGGTACGGCCGTGTAAACCACTCTCCAGTGCAATGAACCCTTTGCGTCCTGTATACATCCGAGCGAGCAGCAGTGCGCCTTCATTTGCCTCTGAGCCGCTGTTCACGAAAAAGGTTCGGCGTAGACCGCCTGGCATAACCTCTTCCAGACGTTCAGCCAAATCCACATTTGGCTGAGTTAAATAGATCGTAGACGTATGCTGCAGCTGCTGCAGTTGCTCAATCGTACGTCCAGTTATGGCTGGATTGCAGTGCCCACAGGCAACTACAGATACACCTGCGAAAAAATCTGTATATTGTTTGCCATGTTCATCATACACAAACTGCATCGAACCTCGCACAAGCTGAGGCGCATCGCGGTAAAAATGCTGTGTACACGGATAGAAATATTGCTTACGCTTTGCCGCTACGGCTTCTCTTCCGATGAATTCTTGTTGTTCCATGATTGATTCCCTCTCTTCTTGTGAAAATAGTAACTTATTCATAGAGTACTGTGCATTCTTCTTACTAGCAGACGGTATTTTACCCCAAAAAATAGAATTAGTTAAATTGCAGCGAACCTAGAGTATAACCCGCATAAATGGGCTCAAGACCACCTAGCATATCATCTTTCACTTCAGTACGATTCATAGCTTGTTGATAAGAAATTATAATTTCACGCAACTGCTGAGCGCTATATGTCGCTCCTTCAATACGGAAACTAGATATGCCTAGATCAATCATCTCACCAAGCAACGGTAAATAGCAGAGCTCTTTCGCGAACAAAAGATGGCAACGGCCGTGCTGATCACGATATACCGGATTTTCACCTTTGTCTGTTTTTAGAACCAATACATTATTGTGCACATATTGATTATCCTCTTCAGCGATAGGCTCCATTACTTCAGTATTCTCATAAAGGTCATGTTCCATATACATTAGTGCAGGTGTACCATGTACAACAACTTCCAAAGGCGTGTCACAACGCGAGGCAAAGGTAGCAAAGTGCTCCAGCGTCATTTCCGGTGAAACCGAAAGCTGAGTTAAACCTAATTTTGCATATAATTGGGCTGAAAGATGATTGTAGACATTTAAACTACCATCTCCAATTAACGGATAACCTGTAGAGCTGTATCTGCGAATCGCTCCCAAATTAGTAACGATTAGACCGTCGATCGGCAAGCGTTCTCCACCAAGCAATTGATCATATTGATCAAAATGCAGCTCGGTCATCATGCGTGGCAACCCTAAATAGATTTTGCTATCGCCTTTTAGCTCACCAAGTTCCTTAATATCACGTTTTGTAAAAGGTCTGTCCGGTTCAAATACATCCCCCGGCAAGTATAAACTATCCACACCCAGCTCCAATACTACGCGCGCCTGTTCCATATTATTCACACGTACAGCCAGCTTCGCTTTTGTTGCCTTAGGTTTCTTTTCTTGCGCCAAACGTTCCCGTAATTCCTCTACACGTTTTTCAGATAGCTCACGTTCTGCGGTTGGGGTGCTAAATACTTTTCCAGTGCTATAGAATTTGCCCGTGCCTTCATAACGACGGTTAATGTTAGCTAACCCTGGTTTACCAAAAGCATAAGCTGTCGAAAAGTCGCGCTTGCGGTTGTTGTACAGCTCTTTAGTATCAACCGTACGATCAAAGCCAATCGGATCATCAATATATCGGTCAATGGCTTCGCCGTAGCTATTCGCCAGCATCACCATAAAATCCTTATCACGCATACGGCCTTCTATTTTGAAGGAAGTAATGCCTGATTCAATCAATTCCGGAAGATGCTCATACATAAACATATCTTTGACAGCCAGTGGATATTCGGCAGGATATACATATCCGTCTTTTTTAACCCGATAATCCCAGCGGCAAGGCTTCATACATTTTCCCCGGTTGCTGCTCATGCCAAAAACATGGGAACTGAAGTAACAATTTGCACCATGCACAGAGCACATATCCCCGTGAATAAAATATTCCAGCTCCATACCACTCCGCTGACCAAGCAGCTTAGCTGTCTGCAGGTCCATTTCCCGCGAGGTAACTACACGAGTTACACCCAGATCACGCAACGCATAGATCATCTCCAGGTTGTGAACATTCATCATTACGGATGAGTGAATAGGAAGGTTAAGCTCCATCTCCCGAATAAGCTCCAACACTGCCATATCCTGAACAATCAAAGCATCTGGCCGAGCACCATCAAGGAAACGCAAGTATTCTCTAGCTTCCTCCACATCTTCCTCACTAAAAAGATTATTCACAGTGATATACACTTTTTTGTCTAGACGGTGTGCGATATCAAGTGCCTCTACGATCTCTTCATGAGTAAGATTATAACCTTTACGCATCATTCTCATATTCAATACAGGTCCACCAAAATAAACTGCATCACACCGTGATTGGATCACTTCCTTGAAAATCTCAAACGTTCCTGCGGGTGCGAGTAATTCGACTTCTCTACCGTTAAAATAACGTGCCATTCAAGTTCCCTCCCAAGTTGATACTACTAATAGGGAATGAGTATTATAACAAAGCTACTGCAATT
Organism: Paenibacillus sp. FSL H7-0943; assembly: GCF_037963265.1. Lineage (NCBI taxonomy): Bacteria > Bacillati > Bacillota > Bacilli > Caryophanales > Paenibacillaceae > Paenibacillus > Paenibacillus sp. FSL H7-0943. Next base: position 568,130 of record NZ_CP150148.1, on the reverse strand, counting down.
CCCATGACCACAAACATCCCAATAAAAACAGTATCGAATTTGCCCCACCTTAGGCGGTGATACCGACTGCGGGGAGCATCCATGCGAAAACCGCGGGCCTCCATGGAATACACCAGATCCTGAGCACGCCTAAAAGCACTGGCGATAATCGGGACCAGCAGGGAGACTAACATCCGTCCCTTTTCCTTCAAAGGCAGCTCTTTCAGATCGGCTCCCCTTGAGGCCTGCGCTTTCATTATGATCTGCGATTCATCTAGAATCGTAGGAATGAAACGAAGTGAAATGCTGATCATCAGCGTGATACGGTCAGGGGATAAGCCAAGCTTTTTGAAGGGTGTCAAGATCCCCTCCAACCCTTGATTCAGCTTCCCCGGCGTTGTTGTGAAGGTCAGAAGCGCTGTAAAGGTGATAAGAAAGAACATGCGGATGACCGAAAATGCCCCTAATCTTAGCCCTCCCTCATAGATAGACCAGGAACCAAGAGTCAGCACTACCTCCCCTGTCTTTACAGACACCACCTGCACAATAAAGATAAACAACATTAAATAACGTAAAGGCTTAGCTGCTTTCAGGAAGTATTTAAGCGGAATCCGCGTTGAAGCCATAACGGCTATCGAAAAAATAGCCAGCACAGCCATGGCCATCCACGAACGTGAGAGCAGGATAACAGCTACGTATAATAGCATGCCAGTGATTTTGGCACGAGCATCCAGTTTGTGCACCCACGAACCGGTCTCAATACTCCTACCTAAGATCAGTTTCTCATTCATGGTCATCCCTCTTTCCATCGGGCTTACCAGTGCTTATTGATTCCGCTGGCAGCGAAGCTATAAGCTCTGCCAGACTCTCAGCCGTCAAGCGGGGGGCTTCATCCACAAGACCTAAATGATCAGCAACTGCACGCCAGTAACGAAGGGACTGTGGAACCGTCAAACCACACTGTTCCAGAATTGAAGGATCATCTGCAAGCGCCTTTACACTGCCCTGAAACGCCGTGCTGCCCTCTTTAAGTACAACCCAGCTGTCCGCATAGGGCAATAACTCATCCATCCGATGCGTGACGATAATGATCGTTCTGCCCTGCTCACGACATAATCTCTCCAGCAAGCTGATTAGCTCTGCACGGCTAATGGGATCAAGCGTTGCCGTGGGCTCATCCAGAACGATGACCTCAGGGTCCATAGCTAGCACGGAAGCGATAGCCGCCTTACGCATTTGTCCACCGCTCAATTGGAAAGGATTCCGCTCTAGCAGTGCGAGATCCAGCCCCATATCTGACATGGCCTGACGTGCACGTGACTTTGCCTCTTCGAGACTCATGCCGAAATTAAGGGGACCGAAAATGAGATCCTTCTCGACCGTATCTTCGAACATCTGCTGCTCCGGAAATTGAAATACCAATCCAACTCGGCGGCGCAGTGGCATTAGCTTAGGTGACTTCTCACCAGCCTGAATAGTTACATCAAGCACTTTTACCGTACCCTCGGTTGGTTTCAGTATCCCGTTAAACAATTGCAGCAGCGTCGATTTACCTGAGCCCGTCGCCCCCGCAATACCAACCATCGAGCCAATGGGTACACTGAGGTTAATGTCCCGGAGCGCCGTCAGCTTCCAGAGGCTTCGGTCAGCGTAGGTGTAACTTACTTGCTGTAATTCTATGGCCATAACGTGTCTATAAGCTCCTTTTCACTGGTCGGAACATCCACATGAATACCCTGGTTCTGCAGCTCGCGTGCAAGGCGCCAAGGATAAGGTTCACGCAGATGGCATTTTTCCAGAAGCTCCTCGTTCCGGAACAACTCCGCCGGTGTAAGATCTGCAGCCAAACCACCTCCATGCAGTGCAAGCACCCGATCCGATGCCAAAATCTCATCTGCATCATGCGTAATCATGAGGATCGTGTACTTCCCTTCTGCCCGCATATCCTGCAGAATACCGAGAAGGTCATTTCTGCTTCCTTCATCCAACATAGAAGAGGCCTCGTCAAAAATGACGATGCCTGGTTCCATAGCAAGAATGGAAGCGATAGCAACACGCTGCTTTTGACCTCCCGACAGCTCACCCGGATGCTTGGACAACAGATGATTTATTCCTAGTCTCGTCGTATAGGAGTGCAAACGTTCAGCCATCTCTTCGTACGGCAAACAAAGCCCTTCCAGGCCGAATAGGATATCTTCCTCTACAGTGGCTCCAATAAACTGATTATCCGGATTTTGGAACACCATTCCGATACATTGCCGAATGCTTCCGATCGTTTCCTCACTAAGCAGCATGCCACTAACCACAATCTCACCAGCCCCCTTAGGCAGCAGAGCATTGAGCAGCTTGACCAACGTAGACTTCCCGCAGCCATTAGGACCAACCAAGCTGACCCATTGTCCTTGAGAGATAGATAACGTTATATTGTGAAGAATCGGATGCTCGGGATCATAGCCAAACGATACCCCATCCAGAGAGATGACTGCTTGTCCCTCTCCCTCTAAGTCTTGACCTTCGTATGATTCATTCATGTTAGTCATCCTTCCGCTGATGTGACTAATCAGTCCAAAAATTCTTCAAACAGCGATATTTTTGACAATGACGCCACCAAATAACGGACTGCATAGCCCACGGCAATTCCTGTTACTACCCCAGTGATCAGCAGCATGGGAAGATAATAAAAAATACTAAGTGATGCAAATACCATAGAAGCTGCCAGCAGCTGACCGATATTATGCGCAATCCCACCGGCTATACTAATTCCGATCAAGCTTATACTCTTACCTTTGCCACTAATCAGCATCAGCACAAACATAACAACAAAGCTAAAAAGTGAACCAAATAAACTAAACAGCAAGCTTGAGAAGGTACCTAGCAGAAATGCAGTAAGCAGTGTTTTGAGGATGACAAGCAGCAAAGCATCCCGTCCACGTAAAAAGTAAATACAAGTCAAAATCATAATGTTGGCCAGTCCGAGCTTAGCACCCGGCACCAGTCCCATCCCGGATAACGGAATCTGTGCCTCTATTAAACTTAACACTACTGCCACTGCGGCGAAAATCGCAATAATCACTGTTCTTTTTAAAGCTGTTGCAGATTCACTACTGGACATAGGCATCTATATCATCCTCCCCCGACGCACTGGTGATTTCGACTAATACTCTATGCGGTAGACAGACAATCGTCTGTTTGGGCAGGGTAATAAAACCAAAACCTAGGCAAACTTTATCAGCGCAATCGGCATCGTACATTTCAATCCCGTAATCATGCACCTTCAAAATGTTATAGCCGCGTTCCGTGCGGACCTCAATGGTTTGTTCTTCTTTTGTAAGCTTTACCGTTTTAAATAACTCACCGTCCACCGTTACATTGGCTATGAGATTTTTACCGGCCCCACCTTTGTCATCATTGTCCGAAAACCATCTCGGTACGAGAAAAGCGAGCGCAGCAATCAATACGATGGAAATCAGCCACACATCTGCGCGTTTCATAAAAATCTCCCTTATTTTTTAATTAAAATCCAGACTTATTAATTATAACGGTCTACCCTCAATCCTTCAATCAATGTTGGAGTTTATTGTCAGTTTTAGAGAGCTGTTCACAAAATAGGCACGCAAAATAACCCCAGCAGACACAACCCATTCGTCTCTGGCATTTTCAGTTGTAATTTGTAGCGTTTGCAAAAATATCCAACTTACATTTTAGCCCATTTGCACCGAGATCGCCCATCTCCTCTGGTTTACTAGCTTTTCCGGAATAATTCACAATTAACCCAATTTAAGTTACTTTCAAAATCTAAGCGCCCCTTATCGAGGTTTGTTCCTCTCTAGAATCAAATAAACCTTATCTTGGAATTCATTATTATATTTGCCTTTTAAACAATAGTGTGTTATATTTATATGGTATTTGTTTTTCGATATATTGAATATCCCCACCAAGAAGATGTCAGGCCGACTATTATACACATCGGCATTTTGGACAAAGAGGCTTTATGTTTTCTTGCAGTACTCTTCCTTTTTATGAGATTAAATTCGAAATATAGCATTCCGATTCACACTGGCGCGGTCAATGGAGCCGCAAGGGCAAAAGAGAGGTAGGGCTTTTGTCGTATTGGAAGGATTATTCTCGCCACACGGCTGCTGGAAATAACAAGGAATCAAGACACCCGTTACTCACGAACGGCGGGGGATGAATATAACGAGAAAGCATGACGGTACGATCCTTATTCAAGGACTACGTCATGTGTGGAAAAATATAGGCGCCCGATAACCGCTACCTAGCGGATATCGGGCGCTGTCTACGTTCAGGACTTATTTTACATATCGACTTACAAAAGCTGTTACTACATCTATATACCCCGCCTTATCCGTATCATAAGACAATCCATGCCCCGCTTGCGGTACTATGAGCCTCTCTTTTGGACTCTGGCATGCCTCATACAATTCATTCATCATAGCAAAAGGTACAAAGTTATCCGCATCCCCATGAATAAAAAGAATCGGAGCCTTCGCTTTCCGCACTTGTTTTAATGCAGAGGCTTCACCAAAGCCATACCCCGCCTTCAAGCGGGTGATTAGACTTGCACTTTGAACGAAAGGGAAACTTGGTAAGCGATACATGCGTCGTAGTTGGTAAGATAATTGTGCTTTTACTGAGGTATAAGCGCAGTCCGCAACAATAGCTTTTACCTGCGGCGGAAGATCTTCCCCTGAGGTCATTAGCACTGTAGCACCACCCATAGAGACACCGTGAAGCACAATTTGAGCACTGGGCCCAGTCTTTTTAATCATGTATTCAATCCATTGCAAATAATCTTTTCGTTCCGGCCAACCAAAACCAATGTAATCCCCTGCGCTATCTCCATGCCCTCTTGCATCGGGAATTAGGATGTTAAAGCCTAAGTTCTCGTAGTAGATTTTGGCGTACGCCCCCATATCCTTTGCTTTACCTGAATAACCGTGGGCTAGAATGGCTGTGCGTCCCGCAGCACGATTAGATTGGAGTAAGTAACCCCTTAGTTTAAGTCCATCTGCAGATACGATCTCAATATTCTCGAAGCTCTGGCGAGAGACCCAATCCTTCCCCTCCCCCCAAGAAGCTCCGGCAACCGGAGGATCAGCCTTCAGATTAGGATTATTACTTAGAAATACCTTTGGCGCTCGTTTAATAGCAATACCATAGAAGAAAAATCCCACATAGATTAGAATCCCTATGATGATTACAGCGCTAATAATGAACCATATCAATTCGCCTTCGCCATCCCCTCTACATTTCTTTTCCAACAAGAGTATACCATCTACTTAGAATGCACCAAACTATCGCAATCATGACATACAAATAGAGCCGCCATCGGAACACTCCCGAAAGCGACTCTATGTTGATCTACCCTTTATTATTTATTCTTTTTGGAGAACTTGGTTCTCATTAATAATCCGATAAGTGCAAAACCTAAACCTGCTACATAGTAAGGTGCAGGACTTGATTCACCCGTTTTTGGCAATTCCTTCACAGGTGGCTTTCCTAATGGGATCGTATCGTCCACTACGATGATTTCATCAGGTGTTGGTGTTGGCGTTGGTGTCACTGCCGGTACCGGACCTAATGGGATCTCATCATCATCAACAAGTACTTCTGTGCTATTCGACGGTGTTGGTACTGGCGCTGGTGTCGGCGAAGCTACAGGCCCAAGCGGCACGGGATCTTCTGCAAGAACTATAGTGCCAATTACGGATGATGGCGTTGGTGTCGGGAACACCGAAGTCTCTGGTGTCGACGTTGGTGTTACCTCTGGTGTTACCGTTGGTGTTGGTGTTACCGTTGGTGTTGGTGTTACCGTTGGTGTTGGTGTTACCGTTGGTGTTGGTGTTACCTCTGGTGTTACCGTTGGTGTTGGTGTTACCTCTGGCGTTACCGTCGGTGTTGGTGTTGCTTCAAGCGTCGGCGTTGGTGTCGGCGTCACTGTCGGCGTCACTGTCGGCGTTGGCGTTGGTGTCGGCGTTGGCGTTGGTGTCGGCGTCGGCGTTGGTGTCGGTGTTGGTGTCACTGTCGGCGTTGGTGTCGGTGTCGGCGTTGGTGTCGGCGTCGGCGTCACTGTCGGCGTTGGTGTCGGCGTCGGCGTTGGTGTCGGCGTCGGCGTCACTGTCGGCGTTGGTGTCGGCGTCGGCGTTGGTGTCGGCGTCACTGTCGGCGTTGGCGTTGGTGTCGGCGTCGGCGTTGGTGTCGGTGTTGGTGTCACTGTCGGCGTTGGTGTCGGTGTCGGTGTTGGCGTCACTGTCGGCGTTGGTGTCACTGTTGGCGTTGGCGTCGGTGTCACTGTCGGCGTTGGTGTCGGTGTCGGTGTTGGCGTCACTGTCGGCGTTGGCGTTGGTGTCGGCGTTGGCGTTGGTGTCGGCGTCGGCGTTGGTGTCGGTGTTGGTGTCACTGTCGGCGTTGGTGTCGGTGTCGGCGTTGGTGTCGGCGTCGGCGTCACTGTCGGCGTTGGTGTCGGCGTCGGCGTTGGTGTCGGTGTTGGTGTCACTGTCGGCGTTGGTGTCGGTGTCGGTGTTGGCGTCACTGTCGGCGTTGGTGTCACTGTTGGCGTTGGCGTCGGTGTCACTGTTGGCGTTGGCGTCGGTGTCACTGTCGGCGTTGGTGTCACTGTTGGCGTTGGCGTTGGCGTCACTGTCGGCGTTGGTGTCGGCGTCGGCGTTGGTGTCACTGTCGGCGTCGGACATGGTGTTGGCGTCGGTGTCGGCGTTGGTGTCACTGTCGGCGTCGGCGTTGGTGTCACTGTAGGCGTTGGCGTCGGCGTCGGTGTCGGTGTCGGCGTTGGCGTTGGTGTTGGTGTCGGTGTCACTATCGGCGTTGGCGTTGGTGTCACTGTTGGTGTTGGTGTCGGTGTCACTGTCGGCGTTGGTGTCACTGTTGGTGTTGGTGTCGGCGTCACTGTTGGTGTTGGTGTCGGCGTTGGTGTCGGCGTTGGTCCGGGTTCATCACCATCGTATGGATAGTGGTGAAATTCACCACCACCAGTACCTTTGAGTGAAGCCGCCACTAAAGTACCGTTAATCTGACCATTAATAAAATCAACATGAGCATAGGGGGCAAGTATGCTTCCCATTACACCTATGCCTGCCATATCAAGATACGCAGCTTGGCTAAAGTTAAGCAAAATTTTCTTGCTGTTCAACACGTTATTAGGTAGAAATCCGAAGTTTTTCATTTTTACGTTAGAACCATCAATATTAATAATTGCAGTAGATCCTGAAGGAACATTTATTGTAATTCCGTAGGTATTAGAGACGTTATCTCCTGAAACATTAAAAACATTGACCGCAGGATCTGTACCTGTCAGGGTAAGGCTGCCATATTGGTACACTGTTGTTCCATTCGCCGGCAATGCTGCAAGTTCTGCTGATTTGTCCTTCAAAGACTGACCTACTGCTGAAAAGTCAATCGTACTCCCCTGTCTTTTTGTACCACCCTTGAGGAGCGTTACATTCCCTGAAAAATCTCCCCCGTGCACGATATTCCCATAAACAGTACCTCCGTTGAAAGTAAGATTCCCTCCAACAACAAGTGTGTCAGTCAGGGAAACCTCTGCAGCGGTCAACCTATCTCCAACACTATAGTTGGTTAAGTTAACGTTACCTCCAGCAGCAAACCTTCCTTCCGTATCCGAAACTGTTGTTATATCCCCTAGAATAAACACGTTGTAGACCGCTGCAATTCCCAATGTAGAAGAACTGCTAGCTCCAGCAACTCCAGCTCCCAATGAGGAAAGCCCACTACCTACCGTCAAAATCCCAGCTAATACAAGCGAGAGTAACGGTTTTATTCTTCTTTTCAAATGGCACACCTCCTAAAACTATGATTTATATTAATCAGAATAATTACCAGAAACTCTAAAGGACCTAACAACAAAAAAGACCGCCAAAAAGAAGTGAAATTCCCTTCTCATGGCAGTCGGACGGTCATTGTGCCTTTAAGACACTTTAGACTCCTGGACTTTGCGTCCCGCCCTTTCAGACGGTTTGCTATTATCATGACTATATATATGTATTACACTGCAAGTCCAGAACTGGTAGCTGAAGCATTCTATCCAATAACAGTCTATGACTTTTAATACTTTTGAATTAATAACAGTTTAGCTCCCGACACCCACAATTGTCAATCAATTCCTTTCGATAATTCCCCGCATTAGTACCACACAAAAAAAGCGCCTAAAGGCGCTTCGCATAAGGTTTTTCATTAAATTTTAAAGTAACTGTATATAGCCCAATATGGATATCCATAAGGGAACACTCAGAATTAAACCAAAAAACAATCCACGCTGGAGGCTGCCCTCTTTTTCCATCATAATTCTCCTTTATTTGCGTTCGATACATTAATTTTTATTATTACAATTTTTAATATAATTTATTCTCCGTTATTTAGTTGTGAATTTTATCACATTGGATAAGCTGTTTAGAAATACCATTGATTATTTTTGGAATATCGGGGTAGAATACGAATATACGTTCCTATTAGAGGTGATGAGATTCATGCATAGAGCAGAAAGCAGGGACAACATGCTGGTGAAATCTTATTTATTGCTTCCGATGATTTTATCAGCTTTCGAACGGGACTCCGCCATTTTATCTACACACTTACGAACACCCGCCCCTTATCTGGAGGTGCTTGGAACAGCTGCTGCAGTAGCTACAACAGATCTAAGGGATGTTCGTGCAGAAATGAGAAGACGGGGAATCAAGGTGTATGAGCAAAACAGACTTAATACGGGAATTGAAGCCAAGTATATATGTCGTGGCTATCATGAACGAATGCTGCTGTTGAATGACATTGTTGCGGCTCAGGCTGCCATCCATATGCGCAGATATCTAGGGCTGGATATTTCATCTTTTAAGAGTTACGAAGAACAGTACCAGATTAAGTAAAGCTGTATAGAAGCCGCTGCGCTCTCTCCCCCCAATCAATTAGTGAACAAAAAAATAGGCCTTACCATGGGAGTTGGCAAGACCTGAGAGAGATATACCACAAAACACTGGGGGGTGTTTGGTGTCTCTAATATATACCTCGAACCTGAAAAAAAGCTGATAGGCACATAAAAATTACATTAAAAATATTGTTCGCCGTTCAGAAGTGATTAGAGTGCTCCCACAAGCTTAGCCGACCTTTAGCTGGAATTGGATGGCTTAATGGATGAACCCCTTTAAGCTTCCAGGCAAACCGTCCTTCACTATAGTCGCCAAAATCATATTCGTTCCCATTGATCCATTCCCTTAAATCCACCTCTGGAGTAACCACATAACATCCCGCGAGCTGACCTGTAGCAATAATAGCTCCTGTCGGCAAATTATTCGCTGTATAGCCATGTTTCGCCAATACTGATTTGTACGGTTCCTGTTCACAAATCTTTTTGTCAATCCTCACTCCGGCATGGATGCCTAACTCGCCGCGGTAGGCTGTTCTCCATGAACGAGTTTCAAACTCTTTTTCACCAAGAGCAATTAAGGTCGCCCAAGGCTGCCGTATTGTTATACACCGCATGATATTTATCCCCTTTGTTTTACATACATTCTTTATACAATAACAAATTATTATTATTATGGAATATAAAAGAATATATTGATTATCTATCACTATATTTCATAAATAGGAATTTATGTTTGGACAATCTTTGATGAGTTAGATAAATTTGTATAGTTATTAATATACATAAGGAGTTGTATTCTTTTGTTAAAAAAAACAACATTACTACTTAGTTCTATAATTCTTATCTTAAGTCTGTTCTCAGCCTTTTCTGTATCCGCTGAAGAAACTGTAAAATGGGAAACAAAAGCTAGTTTGCCCATAAACTTGATGGGATCAGCATCAGCAGAGTTGAATGGAAAGATATATATTTTCGGGGGAGCAAATGGATCAGGAGAGGCAGCTACAGGAACAAGAACAAATAAAACTTACATGTACACTCCAGAAACTAACAAGTGGTCTGAAAGAAAAAGTATGCCCACTGCTAGAGCCGCAACAACTGCTGCAGTTATAGACGATAAGATATATGTTATTGGAGGTTACTATAGCGGGGGTAGAACCAACGTTGTTGAAATGTACGACCCTATAGCAGACAGTTGGGAAACAAAATCACCATTACAAACTCCTAGATCATGGTCAAGTTCAGCGGTAGTCAATGGGAAAATATACGTTTTTGGTGGATCAAAAGATAGCAGCGGACTTTCATTATTTACCGTCGAGGAATACGATCCATCAACTAATCAATGGACTTTTAAAAATAATATGCCTATTAACCCGAATGGCCCTTTTATCGCTACTGTTAATGATAAAATTTACATTACTGGCGGGACCAATGTTGCAGCAGGTGCTTCAATATTCTTCAAAAATCTTTATGAATATGATCCTGTGTTAGACACATATACTGAAAAAAAGAGTATGCCCACTCAAAGATCCGGTGGTGCCGCAGTTGTAATAAATGGAGAGATCTATTATTTAGGTTATGGTCTTTCTGTTGAGAAGTACAGTCCTCAAACTGATACATGGAGTGTTTTTACCAACTTAACTTCATGGAGATTTCAAAATTCAGCCGCGGTAATTAACAACACTATTTTTATCATCGGAGGTTCGAATCAAACTGCCGCTATATCAACAGTAGAAGCAATCACTATACCTATACCTGAAGTTACTCCTACACCAACACCAACCCCTGAACCAACACCGGGTCCGGAGCAACCTACTGGTGATCGCGCTATACTTGTCATAACAATGAATACAGGACTTGAAAAAGAATTTGATTTAAGTATGGATGAGGTTAATGCCTTTATAAATTGGTATGAGAATAAACAAACTGGTGCAGGAACTGCATCTTATGCCATTAATAAGCACGATAATAATAAGGGGCCTTTTACCAGTAGAAAAGATTATGTCATTTACGATAAAATACTAACCTTTGAAGTCAGTGAGTATACAATTTAATAAACAAAAAAAGCCCGCCAACCATTTAAAATTGACGGGCTTTTTTATGAAGTTATAAATGGAGGCTTTAGCATTGTTCCCAAATTCAAAGGAAGAAAACTGTATGTAGAATTAATTGAATTAAAAGTATCATTCTCAATTTATATAATTAAGCTTTTTATAAGACACCTATGAAATAGCTAGTCACCACTTATGATTGACGCATTAAATTTACTATTTATATTGATTAAGAAAAAATTGTTGCAAATCCAATTCAGATTTTATACTCTCAATAACACTTTTCAAACCAGGTACCCAGAGAAAAGTATCTTGTCGGATATAATTCATTACTAGCTCATAACTACGCTCAAACTTTTCAATGTTAGGACTATGTTCGTTTTCCAGTACTGTACGTACCCTTTCTGCTAATTCTACGTAGTCAGCATCAATGTGCTCTTGTTTATAGCTCTCCGCCGATTTTAACTTGGTCCAGGCAAAGGCCCCGCCAGCTACAACTTCTTCAGATCCTTCTACGTATTCAATGCATGAATCATAATTTATAAATGCATTAATTCGTTCTTCAAGCAATTTAAAATCTTGTACATAATTAAGGGTTTTTTCCAAATAAGACACCTCCCCAAATGATAAGAAGATGTGATCTAAACTCACCAAAAAAATTCTAGTTGGTAATCACAACTTGATAGTGAATCCAGTATATACTCTTTTGAAACATAAATATATGTATTATTTTTCACATATAAATTCACACTTATTGTTGAGTTGGGATAAATGTGTTTATAGGTATAGCATTAGTGATAATGTAATCACTTAAAAAAAGAGGTGGCTTGTTTTGATCAACAAAAGAGTCGAAGAGTCAATAAAAGAACATTCACCAGTGCGCCTATACTTAATCAGTGGCGAAACCTTTGAAGGCATTTGCGAAGAAAATTTTAGTGACCAATTCGTCCATTTAAACACAGGTAATGGTATTATTTCATTTCCGCTTTGGGTAGTAAAATATATCCGATTACAACCTTTATAGTGCATATATTGATAAGGAAACTCTAACCTCGTTTCCTTCACTGGAACTCCTAGTGCAAACTCACTGGGGGGGTTATTTTATGTATGCTCTGAGTTCAAATCGGTCCCGAACGAACCGGGCTCCAGCAATTTTGATGGACCCGTAGTATATGAGACTGTGACAGAGCAGCCGTTAAAAATTCAGAGTCTGTCTTAAGGACTTTGTATACATTACTCAACATGATCATTCCTATGTAATATAACGAATCTTTAGACTGGTCTCTTACCTTTAGATCGTTTTTCCAATATAAAATTTATACATTTTTTTGTAATCATACATTGCTTCACAACTATATCGGCATTCAAAGGTCACGCCCTAGTAAGTGACTAAATGTTTATGTACATCTTCGGGCTTAATCCCTACGAATTCTAATCTTTGATTTCTTGCTTCAGCAATTCGCAGCTTAACTTCTCATCTCATAACCTCCTGATAACGAAATACCCCGCCATCTGGCAGGGTTTCGGCACTTTCGAATCAATAAGTTAAGTATGGTTCGTCTGGACTATTTTGTATATAAACTTTAAGCAGTTGATTAGCAAATTATCCTTAGGAATAATTTAGCAAGCTAGCAAGTTGCGAAGTTCGTAATTTTACAATACATACCGTTAGATAACGATTGCGGACCAGTTAAAGCGTATATTTTCCCATGGTGGCCTTCTTCAGTGAGCACTTTGACTGCAACAGCGGCAATATCTGCCTCGTGAATTCTAACGCCCAAAGCATCAGGGAATCCCGTTCTTACAATTCCTTCTTTTTGAATGGATTCTGCCCAAAAATATAATGCATTCTTCATAAATTCTGACGGCCTTAAGATTGTCCATTCCATTCCGCTATTTTGAATAACGGTTTCGATAGGGTTTCCCCCGTAATCCATTAAGGCTACAATTTTCTTTACATTTGCCCAATTACTGTATGACAATTAAATAGAAGAGAGCTGCTAAAACAAACCGGTATAGAGCAAACCACTCCAATCGAAGTCTCTTAATCAGTTTGATGAACGTCACTACTGCAATCATTGCCACAAGAAAGGATGTCGCAAAGCCAATTAACATTAGAAGCAAATCGTCAGAACTCAGCAAATCACGACTATCGTACAAATCCAACAAGCTTGCACCAAACATAACAGGCACAGAAATAAGGAATGTAAAATCTGCAGCGGCTTTTTGGCTAGTGCCAAGCAACAGGCCACCTGAAATCGTCGAACCTGATCTCGAAAATCCCGGCCATAACGCCAAGCATTGGAACAGACCAATTCCGAAAGCCTGTTTATAATTAATCCCATCGATAGTACCAGCGGTTTCAGTCCGCCTATTCCGCGCTGCAATGATCATCAACACGCCACCAACAACTAGACCGATCAAAACAGGGGTTGGGCCAAATAATTGGCTTTTTATTGTGTCCTTGAAGAGAAGATATAGGATTAATGCTGGTAACATAGCCAAAATCATATGAATGACATTTAATCCTTTGCTTTTGGAAAAATCCATTCTAATCATATTAACCCCAATCTCCAAATACCTTTTCCAATAAAGAATTAAAACTGCCATCACTGCACCCAACTGAATAACAATTTTAAAAGTTATTGCAGCATCTCCCTCAAAGCTAAGCAAATCGCCTGCTAGAATAAGATGTCCAGTAGATGATACTGGTAAAAATTCAGTTAAGCCCTCTATTATGCCAAGTATTATTGCTTTAATTACATCAGTCATTAGTGCATTCTCCCCTTTCGGAAATAAAATCATTTAATTTCCAGTATAAGGGAGACACGTAAACTTCCCCATCGATTAACCTAACAATATTCAATTCAGAATGACATAATTGTCACATTGCTCATTATTCCAGTCTTAAGTAACTCCTTTATTAAACTATCCTTTCCCGTTAGCATAACAACAGTATCAAACATTAAATTCAACCTGTATCAATAAAAAATCCGTTAACCTTCTGAACTTGCTGCCCGTTATTTTGGATAATCAAGTTCAGAGCATACAGCAGATATGAATACCGAAACGTAACTTCCATTTGATCATTCTGCAGCCGCGTGCGTGGAGCCTCAATGACCATCATGATTCCAAAGCGCTGAGAAACCACACAGAACCGCCACCCCGACCAAGAATAGGGGGTCCTTTTTTTGGCAAAACACAAAATATTAAGTATAATGTTATTGTCGAAACGCTAAGGCGTCTGTACAGGATGGCTACCTGGCACTGATGATGGCAGGCCAAGCGCTTTATAAAGTTTTCTTTATGTGTATTTATACTTTAGGAGCGTGGTTATCTATGAAAATTAATATTACCGCACATTTTAACATTGATATTACTTTATCTCTTCATCTGTTAGCCGTAGCCAGTCTTGCTTATGAACTCAGTTCACTGACGAGCTCGTGAAATTCGAGCGAAAAGTATCTGTACTAAGACACCTTGTGGTGTCTTTTTTTATTTTTATAGTAATTACCATCTAACCGATCTGCCCCCGCAAGAGAAAAGCAGCTTATGCTGCTCCTCCTCCACCATTCTTCATTCTGATTGCTGTCAGCTTGCGCCACACCTTCCGTCTGCTCGACAGTGACCACTAGTCATACCGTTTTCATTAGCGATTTCGCGCCATGTCTTATCTTCCTTGATACGTTTCTCCAGAAGAACAGGGAACGGCATTGGCTGTCCATCATATTCGACTTCAGGAAAGATTAGGCCATTCATCAATAAATATCACCCTGGGTACTTATTCACATGTTCTCCCCAACTTGCAGGAAGCAGTGCCCCGATGTATCTGAGATTCTATTCTAGGAACCCGAAAAGAAGTGGAGAAAATTGACGAGACACCCACTTTACTCGGATAAAGGGTAGAAGAATGGAAGAAGTCAGGGGGATTTAACGAAAAATGGCACGGTCCCGGAATCCCGGAAAACCGCGCCATTGCGCCATTCTTAGATATGCTGGTGAAGGGAATTGAACCCCCGGCCTACGCATTACGAGTGCGTTGCTCTACCCCTGAGCTACACCAGCTTAACGCTGTTTTTCTGTCAAACAAAAAATATTATACAACTTCCAGCCAGAAACGCAAGCCTATTTCTCCCTGTTTTCCGCCCTTCTAAAATGCTAATCCACCTGTAGCTTACGCTCCACAGACTCTAACTTTCCACGGCTAGTAGAGGGTTTATCGCGGCGGTCGTCTATTTTAAGTGAGGTAGAGACACGTTCTGCACCTGCGGCAAAAGGAGACTCATGCAAAGCTTCTACCGCGGCAAAAATGCGTTGCAGAGGCCCTTCGATGATCGTCCCCATGGACGTAAGTTCATAAGTAATCCCTTCTACTGTCTTCAGCACCCGCTGCATATCCGCAACATAGCTGCTAAGACTGGTACTGCCTGTTCCAATTGGAATAACTGTAACTTCAGCAATAGGCATGAGAATACCTCCTCGAAATTTTATAGTAGCTGTCTCCTCCCATTGTAACAATTCCACCGCTCTGTCACAAACTAAGCAAGATTATCCTCCCTTATCTCTTCTATTTCTTCTGATTACTCCAAAATATGACTTTGGGCTAAGGGTATTTTCTCATGAGCAAATTCTAGGGTCATCTGCACTATATTTATGGACTCTTTGTGGCATCTTTTCGGACAATTTATGAATCATTTCGCATCTCCCTGTGGATCAATTGTGGATTACTTATGGACAGCCTGTGGATCATTTGTGGAGTACTTTTAAAGAACCCGCTCCCCGCGCGGGTTTTCTAAAAAACTGTTTACAAACACAACATCTTGGGTTATTTTTATCTAACGACAACAAAATATAGTGGAGACAGGCGCTTTGATCCTTAACCGGATTTAGAGCTTAATAGGGAAGCGCGGTGAGAATCCGCTGCGGTCCCGCCACTGTAACCGGATGGCCTTCTTAAGCTTCTGGGAAGCTTGAGAATCCACATCTCCCGGCAAATGCCACTGAGGGTTAGGAACACCCTTGGGAAGGCGCCGAGAGATCCCACGGAAGCCAGGAGACCTACCTGTTTCGACGACACCAACTATTGATGCCTGCGAGGAACAGGGATGGTGTCCGCATGCGGTCATCTGCGTAGAGACCTCTGCAAATATCCGTGTGGATATTTACATAACGCATCGGGCATTTTCTGCCATCCTCGGGTAGGGGATGCTTTTTTTATGTAATCTGAACAAATATACGACTGCTTATAGCAGTCCAACTTCTTATGGATATATGGATTTGATGATAGATGTTTTTCTTTTATACTGAGAGGAGAGCTGTACAATGACGTTGTTGGAGAGACAATTTAATGGAGTAGAAAATGCACGGGAAGTTCTTTTAGAAGAGCTCATTGATTTAGGCCGGGATATTATCGACAGTCGGGATATGGACCTATTGCGCGAGAATGCCAATTTGAATGGAGAGAGTTTCTCCGGTAAAATGAGCAAGTTCGGCAGTGAATATTCAAAATGGTACGCCCGCAATTTTACGATGCCGCCACAGCTAGTGCAGGCTATTGATGACAATGTCGTCTATGTGCATGATCTGGATCAATACGCGATTGGAACGACGAACTGTATTTTTATCCCGTTTGATAAACTTCTCCGTGAAGGTTTCAATACCGGCAACGGCAGCGTTCGTCCTCCGAACTCAATAATGACAGCTATGTCTCTGGTAGCGATTATTTTCCAATCCCAGCAAAATGCTCAATATGGTGGTGTATCCGCCAATAAACTCGACTATGATCTGGCACCTTATGTAACCAAATCCTTCGCCAAGCTGTTCCGCAAGGGTCTGGATTATTTTGAAGAAGGACAAGCTGATGAATCTTTGGGCGAGATTACGATGAGCCGG
The DNA here is from genome assembly GCF_037963265.1 of Paenibacillus sp. FSL H7-0943. Taxonomy (NCBI): domain Bacteria; kingdom Bacillati; phylum Bacillota; class Bacilli; order Caryophanales; family Paenibacillaceae; genus Paenibacillus; species Paenibacillus sp. FSL H7-0943. The sequence goes on along the minus strand of NZ_CP150148.1, from coordinate 551,297 downwards.
ACCGATCTGGCGGAGTTATATCCAAGAGCGTTCCGTTTTGCACTAAAGGAAACCGAAATCGAAACTCTGCAAGCGGCTGAAAGTATGGTACATAATCTGAATACCATGTCCAGCCGATCCGGTGGACAAATACCGTTTACCAGCATCAACTACGGTACTTGTACTTCACCAGAAGGTCAGCTTGTGATCAGTTCTCTGCTAACCGCAACTATGAACGGACTTGGCAGCGGAGAAACACCGGTGTTCCCGATTCAAATCTTCAAATGCAAGCAAGGAATCAATCAACAGCAAGGCGATCCTAACTATGAACTGTTCCTAAAAGCGGCTGAATGTTCTGCGCGCAGACTATATCCAAACTTCGCTAATCTGGACGCTCCGCTCAACTTGCAGTATTATGATCCAAGTGATCCTGATACGGAGTTCGCTACAATGGGCTGCCGAACCCGAGTGCTCGGTGACCGTTTTGGGCGTAATCATTGCTCTGGGAAGGGCAACCTTTCCTTTAATACACTGAATCTGGTTCGGCTAGGTCTGGCACACGGCACAGTAACAGGCAGACGTACCATCGCAGACGAAGCTGGCTTCTATGAAGATCTAAATCATTACATGGATATTGCGCTGGAAGGACTTCTTCATCGCTTCCACATCCAAACCGCACAAAAAGCTAAAGCTTCCGATTTCATGATGCGAGAAGGCGTCTGGGAAGGCGGCGAACATCTTGCACCTGATGACACTGTAGGCGATCTGCTGAAGCATGGCAGTCTGTCTCTTGGCTTCATCGGTATGGCGGAATGTATGAAAGCTATGTACGGTAAACACCATGGCGAGGATATGGAAGTTCATGCCAAGGCGCTGGCTATCGTGCGTCATATGCGGGACTATTGCGATCGGAAAAGTGAGGAACTGGATCTTAACATCACCCTGTTCGCAACTCCAGCAGAAGGTTTGTCCGGTAAATTCACCAAAGTTGACCGCAAGGTACTGGGTTCCATTCCGGGCGTAACCGACCGTGAATATTATACGAACTCTTTTCACATCCCTGTATACTTCGATCTGGGTGCTGCTCAGAAGATCAGCTTGGAAGCTCCTTTCCATGAATACTGCAATGCCGGGGCTATTTCTTATGTCGAATTAAACGGCAATGCCCGCAACAACCCATCGGCTTTTATCAAAATCATTAAATATGCGCTCGAACAACAGGTCAGTTATTTCAGCATTAACCATCCGATTGACCGCTGCTCCAGCTGTGGATACGAAGGCGTAATTGGGACAAACTGCCCTTCCTGCAACGCACATGAGAATGACGTGCACATCCGCCGTTTGCGCAGAGTTACAGGTTATTTAACCGGCGACTATCAGACCCGCTTTAATGCCGCCAAACAAGCTGAAGTACGGGATCGCGTTAAGCATCTATGAATATTTGCGGTTACTATCCGGAGTCGATTAACGAGGGAGAGGGCATGCGGGCCGTCCTCTTTCTCAGCGGCTGCCGCCATCGTTGCCCGGGATGTTTTAATCCCGAGACATGGAACTTTAAATATGGAGAAGTCTTCACCTTAGAACGACAACATGAAATCATTGCAGAAATCGCCGCTAACCCTTTGCTGGATGGTCTGACACTGGCAGGCGGCGATCCTTTTTTCTCAGCAGAAGAGTTGCTGGGGTTCATTCATGAGCTTCGCACTGTACTGCCAGGGTTCTCAATCTGGATTTACAGTGGTTATACGTACGAAGAACTTACAGCCCTTCCCGGTACGCCGGAGTGGAATCTACTTAAACAGTGTCAGGTGTTAATAGATGGAAGATTTGTAGAAGAACTGAAAGATACTACGCTTCTCTACCGGGGAAGCTCCAACCAACGCATTATCGACATTCCGGCCAGCATGAACGGCTCGGAGGTCTTTCTGTGGCAGCCTGCTGCGCTATAATATATCAATTTTTGATATTGAAAATTAATTTGAAATAAGAAGGGATGAACTAACTATGCCGCAATTCGTAGTAAAACCTGATAATCGCCAACTGGCTTTTGATGAGAACCGTCTCTCCGTCTACGCTGACCGTATTCTGGAAGGTCTCGATCAACTAAATAAAGAAACTTTGCTGCGTGGAGTGAATTCCAAACTGCGTCGTGACTCGGTAAGTGGAGAAGAAATCAGCAATGCCTTCACCATGAGCGCTCTAGAGCTTGTAACAAAAGAAGAGCCTAACTGGAAGTTCGCAGCTGCCCGCGCCCTTCTGACTACCCTTTATAAAAAAGCTGCCGTTCATCGCCGCTACAAAGCTTATCCAGAAGAGCCTTACGGTGAATTGTATCCACTAATTACGGATCTCGTGAAAAAAGGAATCTATCGCGAAGAACTTCTAAGTCATTACACCAAAGAACAAATTATCGAACTAGGCGGGTGTATCGATTATACACGCGACCTTTTGTTTGACTATATCGGCCTGCTTACGCTATCCGACCGTTATTTGGCGCATGATTTTGACGGCCGTGTAATGGAGCTTCCACAAGAACGTTATATGATTATTGCTATGTACCTGATGCACCGTGAGCCAGCTGAGAAACGTCTTGAGCTTGTAAAAGAAGCTTATTGGGCTATGAGCAACATCTACATGACTGCTGCTACACCTACAATGTCCAATGCCGGCAAAAAGGTCGCTGGACAACTATCCAGCTGCTTTATTGATACTGTAGACGATTCCCTAGAGGGTATCTTTGACTCCAATACAGACGTAGCACGTCTAAGCAAAATGGGTGGCGGCATCGGCGTTTACCTTGGAAAAGTACGAGCACGTGGTTCGGATATCCGTGGCCACAAGAACACAAGCTCCGGCGTAATCCCTTGGATTCGCCAGTTGAACAATACAGCAGTCAGCGTAGACCAGTTGGGCACACGTAAAGGTGCTGTAGCTGTTTATCTTGATGTATTCCATAAAGATATTCTCGCTTTCCTCGATCTTAAGCTGAACAACGGTGACGAGCGCATGCGTGCACATGACGTGTTCCATGGCGTCTCCCTACCTGACCTGTTCATGGAAGCTGTAGAATCGCGCAGCCATTGGAACCTCTTCTGCCCTCATGAGGTGAAAAAGGTCATGGGCTGGACAGATAAAAATGGCCGTCCACTAGGATTGGAAGATTTCTACGATGAAGAGCTTGGCAAAGGTACTTTCCGTGAAAAATATGCTGAAGCTACAGCGAACCTGGAATTATCCCGGATCACTGTTCCTGCGATCGACATCATGAAACGGATTATGAAATCACAGCTAGAAACAGGTACACCGTACATGTTCTACCGCGATACCGTGAACCGGACTAACCCAAACCGTCATCAAGGTATGGTTTTCTCCTCCAACCTGTGTACAGAAATTATGCAGAATCAGTCTGCAACAGTTATTGAGCAAGAAGAATTAGTAACTAAAGATGGCCAGACCCGTATCGTTATTTCCAAAATCCCTGGCGACTTCGTAGTCTGCAACCTGAATTCGATTCACTTAGCACGGGCGATTCCAGCTGGCGTATTAGAAAGACTTGTTCCGATCCAAGTTCGTATGCTTGATAACGTAATCGACATTAATAATATTGAAGTTCTGCAGGCACAATACACGAACAGCCAGTACCGCGCAGTAGGTCTCGGCACATTCGGCCTGCATCACCTATTGGCACTCAAGGGCATTCGTTGGGAATCCGATGAAGCCGTAGAATATAACAATCATTTATATGAACATATCAACTACCTGTTGGTTCGTTCGAGCATGGAGCTTGCCCGTGAAAAAGGCCGTTATCCGAAATTTGCTGGATCCGATTGGGAGACTGGCGCATACTTCACTTCCCGCGGTTATGTTAGCGGTGAGCAAGAAGGTAAATATGTAACGACTGAGCAATGGCGCGAGCTGCAAGAAGAAGTAGCTAAGGACGGCGTACGTAACGCTTGGATGTTCGCCATTGCGCCGAATGGATCTACATCGATTATTGCCGGCTCCACCGCCAGCATTGATCCGCTGTATGAACTGCTTTCCTATGAAGAAAAAACAACTTATAAGATTGCTAACCCAGCACCGGATCTGTCCGACAAAACGATCTGGTACTATAAGACAGCATTTACGATTGACCAAAACTGGTCGATCCGCATGGCTTCTGCTCGCCAGCGTCACGTCGATCAAGGCCAAAGCTTCAACCTGTATGTCCGTCCTGACATCAAGGCTACCGAGTTCCTGGAACTGCATCTGAATGCCTGGAAGGGCGGCTTGAAATCAACTTATTATGTGCGTAGCCGTGCTTTGACTATAGAAGAGTGTGAATCTTGCGCTAGCTAATTATCTTAGTGCCCTAAATAGAAAAACGATGATGAATTTCGTAACTGCGAGGAATGTTTGGGCTTCCGGCCGCTGTTGTCATCAGAGGTCTTGATCTTTACCGCTATTAGCGGATGACATCCGATGACAGCATATGCTTTCGATGCGAGCTTTCCTACGGAAAGCTTTCGGGCGAACGCTGACGCTCCTACAGCTCCAAACTTCCTCTCCGTTACTCCATCACCGTCTTTCTATGAACAAGACACCAAGAAAGATTACCCACGCAAAAAATGGAGGGATAAGAAATGCAATTACAAAAGATTTTTAATACTGAAGCACCTAACCAATCCACACGCATTATCGACGGTGAATGCTCAGGTATTCTGAACTGGAATGATATTCGCATGCCTCATATGTACAAGCTGTATAAGGTGCTGCTGCTTAATCACTGGATCGCGGATGAAATTCCAATGTCCAAGGATGCGCAACAATTCCCGATGCTGGATGCCGAGGAACAACGCGTATTTAAGATTAATATCTCCCTACTCGCTGTGCTGGATTCGATGCAGACGATGTTCGTGAGCGACGTGAAGCGTTATTTCACCGATTCCTCTTTGGAAGCTATCTCCGCTATTATCGGGCAGCAAGAAGTGGTGCATAACCAATCCTATTCCTATGTTCTTTCCTCTATCGTGTCGGAGAGTGAGCAGAAGGAAATTTTTGAATATTGGAAAAAAGACCCTGTCCTGCTGGAACGCAATCAGTTTATCTCTGATATTTATCAAGAGTTCCGTGATAACCCTACGAGACAGACCTTTTTCCATGCGCTGGTAGCAGATCTCATCTTGGAAGGAATTTTCTTTTACAGCACTTTCGCCTTCTTCTACAATCTGGCCCGTGACCAGAAGATGATGGCAACCAGCCAAATGATCTCTTATATTCAACGTGACGAGAATCAGCACTGCTACTTCTTCGCAGAAGTATTTAAGCAGCTGCTTGTAGACTTCCCTGAGCTGAACACCAAAGAAAACATGGATTACGTATACCGTACCATCGACCGCGCGGTAGAGCTCGAAACCAACTGGGCTTATTACACACTTACTAACGTGCGTGGTATTGATCTTAACGAGCTTAGCGACTACATTAAATATACAGCGAACAAACGTCTGACTTTGATGGGTATGGAAAAAGCTTATCAAGGTGTTGACGTTAACTGTATGCCTTGGATCAAACCTTTCTCCGATGATGCGCTTAATGCTACCAAAACTGACTTCTTCGAAGCTAAGTCCCGCAACTATGGTAAGGTTGGCGACGATAACGGATTCGACGATTTGTAAGACCGGATATATAATAACCCCTATATAAAAAAGAGGCCATTCTCTATTTTCTTAGTGAGATGGCCTTTTTGCTATAGCTTATATAATGCAAAAAGCGCCCCTCTCCCCTGGTATCAGGGATGAAAGAGACGCTTATACGTTTGTTATTAGCACTAAGCACAGAAGGCTTGCTACTTAGTCTTATGCCTTGCGTTCCACACGATGTGTAGTTTCTTCTGCAAGCTCATCTAATGCATCGTTCAGGCGCAGCTTCAGCTCCTCAGCAAGCTCTACCACTCCCTGATCATTACGAACCACTTGAGAATCCACGGCATAGACGCCGCCAAGAATGTAACGCGCGCCCAGTACAGACAACACAGGTTTCAATGCGTAATCAATTGTGAGCAGATGTGCAAGACTGCCGCCCATGAACAGCGGGAGTACAACTTTTCCGGCCAATCCCTTTTGTGGAACCAGATCTAAAAAGGTCTTCAACACGCCTGTATAAGAAGCTTTATAAACCGGGCTAACCACAATTACCGCATCAGCTTCCGCTACAAGGCCATTGGCTTTGACGATAGACTCACTTTCAAACTTAGTGTGAATCAAATCCTCCGCTGGTAGTTCTGCTACGTTAATACGCTCAACCTCGAAGCCCTGATTGGTTAAGCTGGCCTCCGCATATTCTATAGCTGCATTGATACGCGATACCAGGGAAGGCGTTCCGTTAATCACAACAATTTTAGCCACTTTTCCACCTCTTCCATCCCACTTAAGCAGCTCACACTGCTTTATTTATTATCCCGACAAAATTACTTTAAATTAATACTAATCCTAACGTAGAATTGATATTTTTGTCAAACCATAACCACTTGCGCTCCTCCCACTCTTACGTTATACTAAGCAACAATATTAAATCCAACAATCAGGCCAATGATCGGCATCCAACCGTGAGGCGTCTGCGACCGGAGTCTACAACAACTCCCTAAGTTCACCGGGTTTCGCCCGTTATCGCGAAGACCAAAGAGGGTCGGATTGTTCCTGCAGTTAAGGAGATTCGATCAACCTGGGTGGCACCGCGAGCTGACGCTCCTCGTCCCATGGATGAGGGCGTTTTTTGCGTTTTTTTAACCAAAAAGGAGCGAAACGGTATGCTGGATATGAACTGGATCAAAGACAATCAGGAACTTGTAAGAAACATTACGGCTTGGAAAAGAGTCGACTTCCCACTGGATGAACTGCTGGAATGGGATGAGAAACGGCGCGAATTGCGCCAAGATACGGAACAGTTGAGAGCCCAGCGTAACGGGCTGACCAAAGAGGTTGAACGACTTTTACGACAGGGTGACAGCGTGGCAGGAGAAGCAGTTAAAGAACAAGTAAGAGAACTGAACAACCGCCTGAATCTCTATGAGGCAGAACTAACTGAGGCAGACCGCCGCTGTGGAGAACTCATGCTGCTCGCACCAAACCCTGTATCGCAGGATACACCGATTGGCCATGATGATAAAGATAATGTAGAACTGCGACGAACCGGAACGTTGCCGGAATTCGGCTTTAAACCGCGTGATCATGTAGAACTAGGCGAGCTCCACAATATCATCGATATCCCCCGTGGCGTCAAAGCAGGCGGCCCACGCAGCTATGTGCTGAAGGATGCAGGGTTGTTGTTACATCTCGCTGTACAGCGGCTGGCCATTGATGTACTAACTGCCCGCGGGTTCACGGTGATGGATGTTCCCGTGATTGTCCGTCCGGAAGCGCTGGAACGTACGGGCTTCTTCCCCGGCGGGATGGATCAGACCTATGAGCTAAACGGAGACAATCGCTGGCTGGTAGGCACATCGGAGGTGTCGCTTGTCTCGCTGTATAGCGATGAGATTGTCGAACTGGATTCGCCAATGCGACTCGCCGGAATGTCGGCCTGCTTCCGCCGTGAGGTAGGATCGGCGGGACGAGACGTGCGTGGTCTGTACCGTGTTCATCAATTCTCAAAAATTGAACAAGTTATCTTATGTCGGAATGATGAGGGCGTATCAGAGGGCATGCTGCAGGAGATTCTTGCGAATGCAGAGCATATTCTACAGCTCTTGGAACTTCCCTATCGGATCATGTCTGTCTGCACAGGAGATATGTCCCTGAAGACACATAAGCAGTATGACATCGAGACTTGGATGCCAAGCAGAGAGGCATACGGAGAGACACACTCGGCTTCCAACCTGCTCGATTTCCAAGCTCGTCGTTCGGGCATTCGTTACCGGGATGCCGACGGTAAGCTGCAATACTGCCACACCCTAAACAACACCGCAGTGGCTACACCAAGGATCCTAATTCCGCTGCTGGAGAATCATCAACTGGAGGATGGATCCATTTACATTCCGCAGGCACTGCGTAAATATATGGATGGAATTGAACGGCTTGAGCTTCCGTACCAGCAGTGATGTGTTGTCCAAGTAGATTTAAAATTAATAATGCCCTTCCACTTCTCGATAAGAAGCTGGAGGGGCATTATTTTTGTTCCGATACATTCTATATAATTCTAATCTCAATTGTTTTCCCTATGTAAAAATTAATAAAACTCTAGAATAAATTTGTCGTAATCCATAATAAATTCAACAATATATATAACATAAAATTAAAATATCGGTGATCTATTAACCATAAAAATACTAAATTTATAATTAATATTGTATTTATGCACTGTTTTTATACTAAAATCACAACATTTCAATTTTTAGATTTAATTGATGCAAACTTTAATTTATATTCATGAAAGACAACCTTTCATTTTACATTTGAATGCTAAGATTTAATAGGTTGTAAATAAAAGATTCGAGGGGAGAATGACTTATCCAAATGATTATTTCTTCAAGAGTAAGGAAATGGTTCGCTACTGGACTGGCAATGTTAATGGTTGCCGGCAGTGTGTTACCAGCTGTCCAGACCGCCGAGGCAGCACCGGATAATAGCAATATTGTTATCTCGCAGGTCTATGGTGGTGGTGGAAACGGCGGAGCGGAATTTAAAAATGATTTTATTGAATTATACAATCCTACAAATCATCCAGTAGATTTGACTGGATGGAAAGTTCGCTATACCTCAGCTGCCGGAACCTTTAGTAGCGGAACAGACTTAAATGGAACCATCCCGGCAAATGGATACTTCCTTATTGAGGAGGCCGCTGGAACGGGAGGAACTACCGACTTGCCTACTCCTGATGTTAGCAAGGGAATCCTTGCTATGAGTGGTACAAACGGCAAAGTCGACCTCGTTGATAAATCAGGTACAACAATTGATTTAGTTGGCTACGGAACAGCTACAAATGTCGAGGGAAGTGCGACCGCTGCTCTCTCCAATACGACAGCCGCTATCCGTAAAGCTGCGGCTGGTGCACCGGCTGATAGCCGCGGTCTAGATACGGATAACAACTCTACGGATTTTGTTGTCCAAGCACCAAGTCCACGGAACAGCACCTACGGTACGTTACCTGAATTACCGGAAACTGCTAGTTCCGCAGTAGCTTTACCAGCCCCTAATGCCTGGCCGGCTGGTACAGAAATATCTTTGAATTCTCCAACGGTTGGAGCATCCGTCTATGCAGCTGTTTATGGATCAGGTGGTTCAACTAATTTCCAACCTTACACAGGGCCTATTACCTTAACTGAGGACACTACGATTAAAGCGTATGCTTCAGAACCAAATATGCCAGACAGCCCTATATCGACTTTTGATTACACCATTCTGGCCAAAACAGATGTTGCAACAGCACGCCTTGCTAGTAAAGGTCAGAATATTTTAACAGAAGGTATCGTAACTCACATTAATGCAGCAAAAATGTATATTCAGGATGAATCCGGCGGGATCGTACTTTATGGTTTCCCAGAGTTCGCAAACGTTGGAGATCGTGTTGAAGTAAGCGGCACAATGGATATCTACAGCAACCTGCAAGAAATCAAATTCCAAAGTGGACTTCAATACAATGTAGCTGCACAAAATGTTGGGGTGCCTGCACCAAAATTGATTACAGCAACCGACTTGTCTGCCGCGAACGGCGAAAGCCACGAAGCTCAGCTGGTAACTATGAATAATGTGACCATAGACAATGTAAATGGCAGCACGGTGACTGCTAGCCAAGGTGGACAACAATTCACAATTTTTTCAACCCTGCCTAAACTAGTTAAGGGTAAAACCTTTGACAATATCACTGGGGTTATCGAGCAATATAGTACGACTTATCAATTCATTCCACTTAATGAAAATGCTTTGGTGGAAGAAACTTTTTCCGTTATGGCCCGCCCTGGCGCAGGTCGCATCATCAAAGGAAGTTCTGTGACCCTATCCAGCCCTACTCTTGGAGCACAGATTTACTACACGACCAACGGAACTGAACCAACAACAGCAAGTAAGCTTTATTCAGATCCGATTACAGTTAATCAAGATCTTACCATCCATGCAATTGTCGTAGCAGATGGCAAGACAAGTAAGGTTTATACCTTTGCATATAAAGCATCTGAACTCCCTCGTATACATGATATTCAAGGAGAATCTCATACTTCTGAGTATGCAGGTCAGAACGTTTCCGATGTAGAAGGCATCGTTACCCAATATGGGTACACCTTCGCCACTGGCGCTTATAGAGGTTTCTTTATGCAAGACCCTCAGCCAGACGATAATGTAAACACTTCGGAAGGTATTTTTGTATACAGCACTAATTCATCCCTTAAGCCTCAAATTGGAGATTTAGTCCAAGTTAGTGGAGCTGTTTCCGAATACAACGAAGGTAACGCAAGTAATTTAACCTCTACTCAAATTACTATGACTTCAATAAAAGTAGACTCCTCTTCAAGTTATACTGTGCCAGAGCCTGTCGTACTTGGTAAAGGCGGGAGAGCCATTCCGTCTTCCATAATTGACAATGACGGCATGGCTGATTTTGAGCCTAATGAAGATGCAATTGATTTCTACGAATCGTTAGAAGGTATGCTCGTCAAGCTCCCTACCCCTACGATTATCAGTCCTTACTGGACAAGTGGTAGCGGAAATTCCATGCTGTATAACATCCCTACAAGAGTAGAAAATGAAACACCTGATGTCATCACACCAGCTGGTGGATTAGTTCTCAAAGAATACAACCAATACAATCCTCAGCGCCTCATCATTGCTTACGGAAATCCGGGTCAAGAAGTCATCACCGGAGATAAGTTCGCGGGAGATGTAACTGGCGTCATCGGATACAACAACGGTAACTTCAAAGTGATTCCGGAAAACGGTAAGCTTCCAGCCATCACTCCAAGTACCTTTAAGCAAGAAACAACTACTCTTGAAGTCAATGATAGTAAGTTGTTGATCGCATCGTACAACATTGAAAACTTCTACCCGGGTGTCGGAGCAACAAAAATCCAGAAACTAGCCGACTCCATCACAAACAATATGAAAAAACCTGACATTATCGGCGTTGTCGAAATGCAGGACAGCAATGGTGAAGCCAATAATGGTATCACTGAAGCAAGTGCAGCCGAACTGATTAAAGCCATTGAAACCGCTGGAGGTCCTGTATATAAATACACAGACATCGCTCCGGAGAACAATATGGATGGCGGTGCCCCAGGCGGAAACATTCGCGTAGGATTCCTGTACAATCCAGCAAGAGTACAGCTTGCAGACAGTGTGAGCGGACAAAAAGGTACAGCTACACAATCCGTTGGATATAACGCAGCGGCAGATCAATTGACCTACAATCCAGGACGAATTGATCCAACAAACTCTGCCTTTGCAAGTTCACGTAAACCCCTTGCTGCACAGTTCGTATTCGGTGGCGAAACAGTAATTGTGATCGCTAACCATTTCAATTCAAAAGGCGGCGATACCGGTCCTTTCGGAAATGTTCAGCCCCCTGTATTGTCCAGTGAAACACAACGCCATAAAATCGCGGCGGTCGTAAACGGATTTGTCAAAGAGGTTCTGACTGCAAATCCTAAAGCCAACATCGTAGCTCTTGGCGATTTGAATGATTTTCAATTTACTAAAACTGCAACCCTCTTAAAAGGTACAGAACTAGATAATTTGATCGATACATTGCCTTTAAATGAGCAGTATACGTACACCTATGACGGAAACTCTCAAGTGCTAGATCATATTCTTGTCAGTAAAAATCTAACGGCTTCTTCTAAAGTAGATGTCGTTCATCTAAATGCCGACTTCTCACCATCGAACGGTCGGGTATCCGATCATGATGCGGTTTTGGCACAGATTGATTTTAATACTGCTGAAGACTTCCCACTAACCATTCTGCACACCAATGATACACATGCAGGATTAGATACTGTCAGCTCACCAAACAACATCTTGCGCCGTGTAACAGCAATCAAAGATGCCAAGGCGACTACAGAGAATCCTATTCTTGTAGACGCAGGTGATGTGTTCTCCGGAACGCTTTACTTCAATAAGTATCTGGGTCAAGCAGATCTGGCCTTTATGAATCTGGTTAAATATGATGCTATGACTTTCGGTAATCATGAGTTTGATAAAGATTCAGATGTACTGTCCAAATTCATCGGCAACGCAAAGTTCCCATTTGTCTCCTCCAATGTGAACTTCTCAGCGGATGATATTCTTAGTAAAATGTTCACCAATGAAATCGGCCGGTCAGGTAATGCTGGAACCATCTACCCTGCGCTGATCAAAGAAGTAGACGGCCAACAGGTCGGTATCATGGGTCTGACGACAGAAGATACGGCGAACATTGCTTCACCAGGTAAAGTGACCTTTGAGAATGCCTTCGCTAAAGCGGAAGCAACGGTCGCTATGCTTGAAAAAGAGAAAGTTAACAAGATCATTGTTCTCTCTCACCTTGGCTATGAAGAAGATCTCAAGCTAGCCAAAGCCGTTAACGGCATTGATATTATCGTTGGGGGTCACAGCCACACGCAACTGAATCAAGCCGTTGTTGATAACACCGATCCAAAAGCACCGAAGCTAATTGTACAAACTGGTGAAAAAGGTCTTTTCCTTGGCCAACTTGAAGTTAAATTTAACAAAGATGGCGTACTGACCGATTGGAAAGACCAATTAATCTCCATCGATGCTAAAAACGGTACTAACTACGTTATCGCAGAGGATCCTGAAGCTAAAAAGATCCTGGATACCGAGTATAAGCCGGGTATTCAAGAACTAACCAATGAGGTAGTAGGAAATTCAGAGGTTGTTCTAAACGGAGTTCGTGATAATGTGCGCACAAAGGAAACTAATCTTGGTAACCTGATTGCCGATGGCATGCTTTATGCAGCTCAAAAAGCGGGCACTAATGCCGTAATCGCCTTGCAAAACGGCGGCGGTATTCGCGAATCCATCAACGAAGGACCGATCACACAAGGCGAAGTACTCGGCGTACTTCCATTCAACAACGATCTGGTTACGATCACTTTGACTGGACAAGAAATTAAGGATGCTATGGAGAACGGGGTTTCCAAAACGCCGGCAGCAGACGGACGTTTCCCACACGTTGCAGGGTTGAAATTCTATTACGACTCTACGAAACCTGTGAACGAACGTGTATTGCGTATTGAAGTGAAAAACGGGGAGAAATACGTTCCTCTAGATCTAAAAGCATCTTATGAAGTAGCTACTAATGCTTTCACAGCTAAGGGTGGAGATTTCTATACTTCACTTGAAAAGGCTTATAAAGAAGGCCGCGTGAATCTGCTGTACCTACCGGACTTTGATGTATTTACGAAGTATCTGCAGAAGGTTGGAACGGTCACTGCGAACACTTCCGCCGTTGAAGGCCGGATTGTTGATCTGAAAGGTGCACCACTGCCGGAGACAAATCCAACTCCGACACCAGACCCAACACCAGTACCAACACCAGATCCAACTTCAGTACCAACTTCAGTACCAACATCAGTACCAACATCGGCTCCAACAGTACCAACAGCTACACCATCACCAACTGTTGCTCCAACTGTGGCTCCAATTGCTTCAGCACAAGTAACAACAATTGATGCTGCTGATCTAACCAAACAACTTGCTGAACTGCCAGCGGGTAGCCAAGAGCTGGTTATTCCGGTTAAAGCTACTACAGGCGGCGCTCAAGTAGTGCTTCCAGGCAGTGTGCTTGTAAAACAAGCAGCAGCACAGCCTAACACAGTTCTTACCTTTACTACGGATGGCGCTTCTTATTCCTTGCCACTCCGTGTTGTAAACAGCGCAGCACTTGCCGCTCAATTAGGCACCAGCGACTTTACAATTACGGTATCCATTCTAGTAGCGAATTCGGGAACACTAAGCAGCACAAACCAAGCTATAGCATCACAGCTAGGTAATGCTACTTTAGCTGCTCCAGTAATCGAATTCAGCGTTTCAGCGCAAGCCGGAACTAAGAGTGTGCCGCTGAACAATTTCGGCAGCACTTACGTGAAGCGCACGATCAATGTACCTGCCGTCTTAAATTCAAATAACGCAACGGCAGTAGTCTTCGATCCTGCTTCAGGTAAGATCTCCTTCGTGCCTGCTATCTTTGTTCCTAAAACAGATGGAACAACGGACGTTACGATTAAACGGAACAGCAACAGCTACTACACCGTTGTTAAGTCTTCCAAAACGTTCGCAGATATTAACGGACACTGGGCTAAATCATCCATTGATCTATTAGCTACCAAACTAATTGTCAGCGGAACAAGCAACGATACGTTCTCTCCTTCACAGTCGATCACACGTGCTGAGTTCGCCGCATTAATTACGCGTTCTCTGGGACTTGCGACAGCTAATGGTGAGACCACATTTAAAGATGTAAACTCAAGTGCTTGGTATGCTGATGCTATACGCACCGCAGCAGAAGCCGGATTGATTTCCGGTTATACCGATGGCAGCTTTAAGCCGGGTAGCCCAATCACTCGTCAGGAAATGGCCTCGGTATTAGCGAAAGCCATCAAGTACACAGGTAAAACCTTAAATGCCGATCCTGCGGCACTGGCTAAATTCAGTGACGCAGCAAGCATTCCTGCTTGGTCTCAAGCAGCAGTAGCAGAAATCGCTGCTGAGGGAATTATCCAAGGAGCAACAGACGGTTCCTTTGCTCCACAGAAGCTAGCAACTCGTGCCGAAGCGGTTACGATGCTGGAGAAGACATTGAAATCTCTCCAATTTATCAACTAGCAAAAGCTGATCTCCAGCTCTGAAGACAAAAAGGCGGTTTCCCGAGTGCGTAATGCACCCGAGGAACCGCCTTTTTTTATAAACCCAATCTGATCTGTAGGAAGTGTTATGATTCCATCCCAGCTTCACTCTCTTCGTAATGGCTCGTATCCCCATGCAGCAGGATTTCCGGCACACCATCCGTAAAATCAACCCTGCATAAGCAGGTCGGATAAATGTAAGGCAGATCCCAGAGCTTAGGCAGCGCTCTGCCCTCAAAATAGGCCATTAACAGCTTAATCACTACTGTATGTGTGACAATAAGAATGGTCTCACCTTGATGGTCAACGAGAATTTCCTGAAGCTTACCCAGCGCCCGTGCCTGCACCTCTGCGAAGGTCTCACTACCCTCCACTTTAAACTGCTCAGGGTCTTGCCAGAAATTGCGATGCTGCTCCGAATACTCGCTCTCCAGCTCAGTAGAATCACGGCCTTCCCACATACCCATGCCAATCTCTTTGAACGCCTCAGAGGTCTTAAGCGGAGTACTCCGCTCTCCACGAATAATCTCAGCTGTGCGCAGCGCCCTTGGGCTGGGGCTTGCATAGATGACATCCAGCTGTTCAGTGCGCATTCCCCGGCTCAGCCATTCTGCCTGTTGCACACCAAGAGCCGTCAGTTCAGAATCCATATGTCCCTGCATCCGATGCTGCACGTTCCATTCCGTTTGACCATGCCGGGTTAAAAATATCGTTGTTGTACTCATGCCAGCTTCTCCTTCCATTTCCCCTATCCAATGAGGTTTTACTTCCTGTTCTGTTCCATCCAGTTCACTGCATAATCTACGATTTCCCGTTGCGGAATCAATTGAGCGGTTGCGGAAGCAACCTGTCCATATGTAATAAGTCCCGTCTCTTGTCCAAACTGATCTGCCAGCTGAACGAAATCGTCAGAATCCCAATCCAGCTCCTTAAATTCCACCCACTGCCTAACTCCATCCACCATAATGGGCGCCCCGCCAAGGGTTTCCTTCTTGCCAGCATAAGATGCGCGGCATTCGGCAAGATGCAGAGAAGTATTATTAAGATTGCCAACACCCAGCAACAGTACATGTCCGCCCAAATCGTAAATCCGAGCCAACGGAGAATCTTCCCCCAGACCCATTTCAATCGAATGACCATACATAATTTCGTCTCTATGCTTGCCCCAAGCGGCAAACGAATGAATCGGATGGTCACTGCGTTTTACTCCTTTTTGTTTACGGAAGCAGTCCGGAATAACCCCCATTCCTCTAAGCTGGGTCAGGTCTGGATCATAAGCCGGCATCTGCTCGCGGATACTCTGCCACCACGCCTCCGGCACCGGTGGGTTGCTCCAGCCTGCGGGATCAGTCAGGTCACTGGAATGAGTGGGCATTACCAGCGTGCCAGATTCTCCGAGGACCTCCTCCAATGCCAAAATAACAGTGACCGGGCCCCCGGCTACCCATTGGCCTAACGATTTAAAAGAAGAATGCAATAAAATCGTCATGCCCGCCTTAACGCCCAGTCGACGAAAATCCGCTGCTAATGTCTGAACCGTAATCAAATTGCCTTGTATTTCTTCCACCCTTCATTCCTCCAATGAATCTTCTCAAATCCATTATATAGGAGGGCCGCTTCTAAATGCATCTTCAATAGCCTCAACACTCTTCGGATACTATTTTCGCTCTATAATCACCTGGGGAAATCCCCTCCAGCTCTTTAAAAACACGGGCAAATTGTTTACTGTTCTCGAAGCCTACCTCTTCTGAGACTGTTGCGAGCTTACTGCAGCCTTTTGCCAATAGCTCTTTAGCGTGACGGATACGGACCTTTTTTAAATAAATAACAAAATTCTCACCGGTATATGCCTTAAAGGCTTCGCTAAAATAAGAATAATTCAGGGACACATGATTGCTGACCATAGCCATATTCAGTGGACGGGCATAGTTGGCTTCAATATAGCTCAGTGCCTCTTCCATATCCGCATGCTCGGTATGCGCAGACCTTACGCCTACAATGTATTCATTCACACTCAAGAGTAAGTTCTCCAGCGCACGATAATATTCGTGGAAATGACGATAGTTGTACATATTGCCTACCGTGCGATACAGCTTCAATACCTCTACTGAGGCTTCGCCATGCACCCTAAAGACTTCATCCAACACCAGTTCGTTTACATTCTGACCCACGGACTCCAGATAAGCTAGGTCCAGTTCCTTCAAATGCTCAATTTGAAAAATAACAGATAGAAGATGCTTCATCTCCTTCTCGCGTTCTGTTCCCAGCATATTGAGCAGCTTGCGAAGCTCCTCCTTCGGTATGGGAAAATTACACCGTCCCTGGCCAACATCCCCATAATCCAACAAACTCAGTTGCGGATATAAAAAAGTATATTGCAGTGCCCGGCATGCTTCCTTATAACAGGAACGGAGGTCCTCAAGACTTCCTCCTTCGCTGCTAATCCCAATCGATAATCCCTTTATTTCCTTAGCTTCAGCTTGTCTGGACAGCTCTATAAAATCCTGTTTTCTGCTCCCGATCAAGACTAATTTGCCATCCCAATCCGTTGTGATTTCCGAGAAAAACTTTTCAAGCGGTCCGATCAATCGTTCCGCCAGTCCCTGAACATCCCCCGACTTCATTCTTGTTCCGTCATTGTAATAGTAATTCAACACACCAACTGTAAAAGGTGCTTGCAGATCACTTAGCCACTCTTGCTGCTCACGCTCCAGCGGAACCTCCTGCTGCATTAGCAGTCCCCGTAAACGACTGGACCGCAGTTCCCTGCGGAAGTGTTCCGTTTCCTGTTCCAGCTGCCTTGCGCTGAGATCCTGTTCTTCCTGTTCCTTATCGATATTCTTCAAAATTTCGAACAACTCATCTCGGCGAATCGGCTTCAGCAAGTAATCCTTCACGCGATAACGAATCGCGCTTTTGGCATATTCGAAATCATCATACCCGCTTAAGATCAGCACTGCTGGGCTTTTCTCACCACTTGTTACCTTAGATATCTGCTCCAACAGCGTAATACCATCCATCACTGGCATACGTATATCTGTAATAATAATATCTGCACCTTCGGTCTTAAATATCTCGAAACCCTCTGCGCCATTACTCGCCATTGTGATGGTATACACGGACGGAAATTCTCTTTCTATCATAGTCTTGAGACCGTAACGGATATTCTTTTCATCATCAATGATCAGTAGCTTCTTCATAGTTGTTTTTCTCCTGTCAAAAGAACTTTCGGCAAGGTCAGACGTACCATCGTCCAACTCCCTGCTTCACTCTGTACTACAAGCCCATATTCATCACCATAAAAGATTTGCAGTCGCTGATGTACATTTCTCAGTCCAATACCACCTGTTCGACGGTCAACATCCCTCTGTTCTGAGGCACTCTCACAGCGCTCATCTTTCGCATAAATCGCCTCGTTTAAAGCAACCAAACGCTCTGGAGTTAAGCCGATGCCATTATCACGAAGCTCTATGCAAATATCACCTTCCGTTTCCGAAATATGAATATGAATGTTCGGGTCCTGTAAATTCTCTTTCTCGTCGCACCAAGCATGCTTAACACTGTTCTCTACAATAGGCTGCAGTGACATTTTCAGCACCTCCAGCTCCAAATATCGAGGTTCAATATGAAGCACTAACTTAACCGGATATTCAAAACGAATATTCATCACTTCAATGTAATTTTCAATGTGGCGGACTTCATCCCGCAGCTTCACATACTCTCCGGCCCATTTAAAATTATAGCGCATCATCCCACCCAGCGAGGTCAGTGCATCCGAGATCGTTCGCTGGTTCTCAATTTCAGCCAGCATTTTTATATTTTCCAGCGTATTATATAAAAAATGTGCGTCAATCTGGTTATGCAGCGTACGCAGCTCAGCCTCTTTAGACAACGCCTGCTTGCTCACTGCCTGAGCCACCAACGTATTGATGGTGTTCATCAGCTTGGAGAAATGATGGGCAAGCTCACCGACTTCCCCTCCACCACGGATCATTATTCCAGTGTACGCTTCACCTCTACGCACTTTTTTCATTGTTTCGGTCAATCTACGCAGATTTTTTAGAATAAAGGCGTTTGTCACATAAGCGATCAGCGTTAGTAAAGTAATAAAACCAACATTGGCTCCAATGATTAAGTTGCGCGTGCGGGAGATATCCTTCATCACTCCCTCCATTGACACTACATTTAACAAATAAGCATCAATTCGTTCTAGCGGAGTGTTAATTAACAAAAACGATTTACCATTCTCCGAGTAATTACTGTCCCATTCGCCAGTTTCCCGGAACTGCTTATACCGTTCTGCAATCATATCAGCCATCTCTAGATTATCCTGCAAAAAAGAATTGTCCGGCCTTGTGAAAAGCTGCAGCTCACTATCCACAAGGAACATCTGGGTCTGATTATCCCGTACATCTGTATACGTCTTGGGTGTAAACCGACTAAGCAGCATATCCACCTGCACCATGCCGATATGATTGTCTGCTGGCCGACTCTTCTCACGCAGCAAAGAAACCTTTGGCAGACTCTCCGTCGGTGCTCCCGAGTATCTCTGCATCAAATCCGGATCATTTTTCTGAAAAGACCAGTATTCCTGCCCCTTCAATTGAAGCGCTTTCTGAAACCATGGGGTGGAAGAAACCCGCTCTTCGCGAAAGATAATCGGCCAAATTTCATGCACCTTATTACTTCTCGAATACAGCCTTAAATGCTCAATATTCGGATTATTAAATTGAATACGAGTCATATTTACATAAGCATTTGTATTAAAATCAACCAAATCTACTAGCTGCGGTTCGGTTTCATTCGCTAAGAATTTTTCTACTTCGGCATCAGAATAAGCCATTTGCGCCGCCCGTTCCATCGCTTCGATCTGATTATGAATATGCAGCTTCTCCATTTGCGACAAATAATCATTTTTCTCGACGGCATCGCGGAGATAGGTATTATTAATGGCTTTATAGGAGTAGACAGAAACCAGCATACACGGGCCTAAAACAATAAAAACATAAGCTGCAATTAAACGGCTCTGAAGTGATCTTCGCCCCCACCAATAACTAAAAGAATGCCATAATGCTCTGGTTCGATCTCGCCTATTCACTTTATACACTTCTGTCCTGTCCACCTCGCTAAAATAGTGAATATTCAAATACTTAATATCTATTCCTTATTATAATTCGAAAATAACCCAAAAGCCCGCAGTTAGCGGGCATTTTGGGTCATGCTTTTTATTTTATGGACAGCTTCACTTTATTCTCTTCATATTTCTTTTGTTGGTAGGCATCAAATACATCTTCGCCTTCCTTCTTTCTCTTCTCTAAATACTCATTCCAAATCTTATCGAATTCCGCATCGGAGGAAGCCATGAGCAATTTCGGCATAGTTTTACCGCGCAGCTGTTTCAGCTTCGAAGCGATGATACCTTCAGGAGAGTTTCCTGTTGGTTCGATTTGTTGGAACTCGGAGGAGCCTATGGATTTACCTCTAGTCCAATCTTCCAATTGCTTAAATGGTTCTACCGATTTAGGAGCCCATTGGTCTGTGATATTCGTATTTTGCAGCATCCAGAATGTAAAGGAAGATCCGATTTGCTTATCAAACGTCGAACGGTCTTTATTCATCAAATCAAACACTTCTGGTTTAAATTGATCTTTTCCATCAATCGTATCGTAGCTGACACCTTTTTCGCCTAAGAACAAGTCTTTGTTGCCTTCTTCACTGTTCAAGTAGCTGAGGAAGCGGATAGCACGTGCTTTATCCTTAACATCTTTGGAGATCAGTGTTACCGTCCAACCGGAGATACCAGGGCCATCAAGGGTTGGTTTATCCAAGTTCGTATTGGAAGGTCCGTCAACAGCGATATACGTTTTAGTTGGATCCTGTTGGTAAATCGTTCCTAGTTGTGCTGCAAAGTCTGTACGTTGATACAGCATTGCGAAATAACGGCCTTGGGCAATTTTTTCTTCCATTTGTGGGCGTTTGTCGATAAAGATATCTTTAGCCAGCAGACCGTCTTGATTCGCTTGACGAAGTGCCTTCATCCAGCGGATATATTCAGGATCGGTTTCACGAGCATATACCTTGCCATCTTTTTCTCTTGGGATTGCCAAGAAGTTCTGCAGGTAACCTTCCAAAGAATCGTTACCGTTCTCGGTAAATTCATGCAAACCAAGTGGAATAAGCGGCTGTCCATTTACGTCAGGGAATTTCTCTTTCGCTAATTTAAGCGCATTCAAGAAACCTTCTGGTGTGCGCATATCTGGACTTCCAATAGCTTCATACATATCCTTGCGGACAGCGAATACTTGGTTGGATACGTAATTTTCTCCATATTTCTCATAGTCGGCAGGAGAGGAAGAAGAGTTAGGATAGCCATACACATTGCCGTCTTCTTGTGTATACCAGCCCAGCTTATCAGCATCGGATACTTTAAAGAAGTACGGATCATATTCATCAGCAAGTTTGTTCAATGGAAGAACAAGTTCACCTTCGACCATTTTCTTAATCGCATCTTCCCAGAAGCCCAAAGTGATGAAATCAGGCAATTTACCGGATGCAATCAGCGTGTTAAGCTTCTCATTCTCGTTACCAGCCGGAACGATGAAATTAATATCAACTCCGGTCTTCTTAGTTACATATTGGGAGGTTGGGTCCACGCCCCATTTATTAGGGAACCATGAGAAGTTCAGGTACCAGTCAAATGTAATGGGTGAAGTATCAATCTTCCATCCCGGTTCATCTGCTGATAATGCAGCAGCAGTCGGTTCAGCACTTGCCTCCGTATTAGTAGCTTTAGCGCTGTTAGCATTACCTTCGGCATTCTTGCCAGCATTATTCCCGCTGGAGCAGCCTGCGGCTGACAATGACATCATTATTGCGAGAAGCAGAACTCCCATTGCTTTTGGCTTACGTTTCATGCCCATGCTTGTTTACCCCTTTTCTATGAATGTTAATTATAAGCTCAACCCCAGTGCCTACAGCTGTAGGCAACCGGAGGAGTTATCACTGCTAGACATCAGCCCTTAATGGAGCCGATCATCATCCCTTTAACGAAATAACGCTGCAGGAACGGATACACGAATACTATCGGCAGTGTGGTCACTACCATCGTCGCCAGCTTAATGGACTGTGACGTTACGCTTCTCGTAACGCTGCTGCCTTGTACAGCGACCATCATTTGACTAGAGCTCGATTGTGCGACGACCCGGAACAAATACGTCTGAATCGGCTGCAGATCAGTATTATTGATATAGATCATACCCGTGAAGTAATCATTCCACTGATACACGCCATGGAACAGCGCAATGGTAGCAATTACAGGCATGGATACTGGAAGTACGATTCTTAGAAAGATGGACCAATCATTAGCACCGTCAATCCGTGCCGCTTCTTCCAGCCCATCGGGAATCTCCCGGAAGAAGGTCATGAAGATAATAAGATCAAAGAAGCTAAACATAACCGGAATAATATAGACTAGGAAATTCTCCAATAGGTGAAGGTCCTTCATCAGCAGGAAGGTAGGAATGAGTCCCCCGCCAAAAAAGAGAGTCACTGTACCCATCAGCATGTAGAACTTACCGCCAATGAGGTTTTTTCTGGAGAATGCATAAGCTACCATCGCTGTGAAAAATACATGCAGTACAGTACCCAAAAGTGTTTTGGCGACAGTAACCCACATCGCCTGCATGATGCCGGGGCTGGCAAACACGGCCTCGAAATTCTCAAAGCTGAACATCCGCGGCCACCAGTAGATTCCTCCCCGCATGGCGTCATTACCGTTATTGAAGGCGTTAACCAATACGTACCAGATCGGGTAAAGCGTTATGAAGCAGATACATAACATGATAAGGTTATTGATGATATCGAACAGGGCCTCGCCCTTCGTTTTACGCTTAAGTGCAAACATATATGGTCCTCCTTATCCTAGAACAACGATGTATCGTTGATTTTTTTAGATACTTGGTTGGCAATCAGCAGCAATATTAGAGCGATAACCGATTTTAACAATCCAACTGCAGTTGAGTAAGAGAAGCGGCCTGAGAGAATCCCTGTATAGTACACATAGTAATCAATTACATTACTTGCACTATCATTCAGTGAGTTGCGCAGGACCAGAATCTGATCAAAGTTGGAGTTCAGCACTCCGCTGACCGCGAGAATGAAGAGAATGCTGATTGTCGATTTAATCGCCGGCAAGGTAACATACCACATCTTCTGAAATCTGCCCGCGCCGTCGATTGTCGCCGCCTCGTACATTTCAGGAGATACACCGGAAATTGCTGCTAAATAGATAATCGCTGACCATCCAAGTTCTTTCCAGATATCAGAGGAGATAATAATTGTCCAGAAGTAACCAGGCTCAGCCAAGTATGTAATTGGCTGATCAATCAGATGAAGCGCTAGCAAAATGTTATTGATAATTCCTACATCAGCAAGCCATGTAGCCAAAATCCCTCCGAGTACCACCCATGAGAGAAAGTGGGGCAAATACGAAATCGTCTGTATGGTCTTCTTGAATTTCATTGAACGAACTTCATTCAGAAATAGAGCAAATATTATTGGCAATGGAAATCCGATAATTAGCTTAAACAAGCTGATGCCGAGCGTATTTTTAATTACATTCGAGAGATTGTCATCATCCATGAACTCTTTGAAATGTGTAAGTCCCACCCATGGGGCTTCTGCAATCGTTTTAACGATGTTGTAATCTTTAAAAGCAATGATAATTCCATACATGGGAATGTAGTTAAAGATTATCATCCACGCAATGCCGAGTAGAGCCATTGTCTGCAAATGACGCTGGGCAATGAACCTCTTCCAAAGCGGGCTCCGATTTACTTTACCGGTTTCGAAATTGCCAGGAATTAACGGCTTCATCGCTGAGCTTACTTCCATGCTTTTTTTGTTCTCCATCCTTTGGACCTCCAGGCTCTATATCTGTATTTAATCTAAAGCGCTTACAATGTTTATGTATCCATTGTATTTGCTTTTGCCTGTCTCCGTAAGGCTTTGAATTTCGGATTATAGGTACCATTTTTCGGATTGAGTGAAAATTTAAGGGCGAGCCGCAGCTCGCCCCTCTATTTTTATGCTAATACTGCTTGAATTTGTGCAATTTCTCCACGCCGCAGAGCCTCTGCCTCTTCACCGCGCACGAACGCTCCAGATATTTTAGTCACAGTTCCATTACGGTATACAAGCATCAAAGATTGAATGCTGACCTTCTTCTCGCCAAAGGTATTTTCACGTTTTGGGTTAGAATAGATTACCTCCGTATTCCCTAGGAAAGTGAAAGACAGTTTGCCCTCTTCATCAAACAGCCATCCTGGCAATACCGGATCGAGAGACAGCGTAAGCGCTCCATCCTCCATTCTGAAAACATGGCTTCCAGCCATCATTGTTCTCCACATGCTTAAGAATTCCGCGGTCGATCCACTAAGTCTCGCTACGAACCCTCTACCATGGTTATTTGGATCAGGATTGCCTCCAGTTGCGATAAATGATGAATTCTCCAGTGTACTGCGTCCATAAACAGCAGGATCAAGGAATGGCACCAGCGACGTCTTCAGCTCGCCGTAGAATTCCTCATACAGCCCGCCCTTCAGCAGCTCAAGCAAATACTTATAGGACATGTGCAGGAAGTTAGACTCCCGTTCTAGCCAGCCTGGTGTGAAGGCTCTCATCCGTCCGATTTCATGCGATTCACCTTCTAGACTAACAGAGGTCTGATACATAGATGTTGCCTGATCATACAGCTCTGTTTGCTTAATCAGATTATAGATTTTTTTTGCCTGCACCGGGTTCTTCATCGTCTTCAACCAGCGGGTAGGTCCTTCAAGGAAATAAGGCAAGGCATAAGCCTTAAACTCCTCTACCACAGCCTTTGGCAATCCGTATCCGCTAATGACTGGCTGACCCTCAGCATCTGTTACCTGATGGAATTTCTCCGCTTCAAAACGGAAATAGGTTGGGGTAAGTCCATTGCCCATTTCTACCGCCTTGTTGATCCCCTCATCAATTTTAACCAGGAACTTGGAAAGGGCTTCGCGGATGTGTTCCAAGGTTACTTCAGTTTCAGCACCCGTAATGCCAAACCGGATACTTGCTCTATAAGCTTCACGGGCTGAAGCTACTGTATCCCAATAGTTGAATTGTTCCACTTCTCCTGCTAGGACAGCAGTTACCGCGTGATATACCGCTTCAAGCAGCTCCGCGATTTCTTCTGGCAGCTTTACAGCTCCCTGTACATTCTCAGCACCGTTCAGCACATCCAGCAAAAAGACTACAGTACGCTTCAGCTCAAAAGTCTCACTCATTCCGGAGCCAAACAATCCCGGCAGACCGTTCATAGCATCGTTCCAGCCCGGCTTGTTGCCTTCCATCTCCACACCCATGCCGTAAGGGTCAAGCGTAGCAAATTTATTCAAAGCAAGAGACAACATCTTCACGAACAGATTGGTGTGGTAAATAGCACCTTGCCCACCTTTGGTACGCAGCCAATGGGTATCTCCAGCTTTCCATTTCAGCTTATGCAGCTTCTCCTCATCCTCAAGGAGGGCGCCATATTGCCGGGCTTTTCCGTCACTAATTACATACTTCTCACTACGTGGCAGCACATATGCTGGGCTGTCATAGAACGCATAAGTACTATCCCCAAATAAAAGCTCCTGCTTCTTGTCAGGGAAAATGTCCAAATAACCTACTACGAGATCCAAATTATATGTCCAGTGATCAGACCAGAAGCCTTCGCCAAAAGCAGCCTCAATGTTTTGCTGTGAAAGAGCCAGCAGACCCGACAGAAACTCCTGCTCACTAACCTTCAGCGTAACGTTTTGATCCGCAATGTAATTGATCAGGCTGCCTGGGGTGAACCGGCTGTTGCATAGCTTAACAAGCTCAGCTTGATGATCCGCAGCCGCTTCTCCGATCCATTCCGCAGCCTTAGCTTTGCTATCTGGCTTCACTTCAAAGGTTGTTCCTTGAACACTTAGTGGATTGTAGCCATCTGCTTGAATCAAGCTATAGAACATTTTGATGTTGAAGCTGCCCACCTTCGGATTAAAAAACACATCATTCCGGCGGTTCTGATTCATGTCGCGGAAGTTACCGTTCCCCTGTGAATAGTATTCTGGGGCAAGTGAGAAGAAGTTATAGTCGCGCTCCAAATCGCCATGCTTGCGGGAATATAAATGAACTACAAAGCCATCTCCGCCATTGTCAAAAATAAAAGGATAGCCTCCCCGCAGGAAGTTATCGAGATAGGACTGACGGCAATAAGCATCAAACACAGCCGATGAAGTGTGCGTGGCAATGTCTTCTGTTAATTCCTCTGTCAGACCTGCGGCTTCCTTGGATTTGGACAGGATATATTCATCCCGGCATAACTGCTCCGCCTTTTTATTGATTTTGTCGATGTCATTTACATGCCCAACCAAAGTATTCAGGGTCAAGCTGCTGCCGGGTGCCAAACGTCTAGCCACACCACTGAAGCCGCAAGGAACCTTATTGACTGGATATTGTGGAAGCTCACTCAGCTCCGAAAGCGTTAATCCCGCAAAGCGGTCTGGGTAAGTAAGAGAGGTATTGCCTCCGAAAATAAGTTCGAAATCAACGATTGGCGCGACTTTTTCTCCTTCTCCAGTAAACGACAGAAAGAAATGTCCATTTGTGATTTCGCTAACCTGTGCACTATCATTGGTGCTGGAACGCAGCTTATAGAACGGAATACCGTTCTCCAGATTGTATACGTCCATCCAGCTGCGCAGCAGGTTACCAATCTCCTTGTAGCCGCTGTTTTCTACTCCGTAAGGCAAAATCTCAGGCAGACCATCCATCAGCTCCAGCTCAATCTCTTTGCCACCGATATTCTCAATCTCCACCCGACGTACCAACGCGGCATAATCGTCATTAGGCAGATTGAAATAGTGTACAGTCGTCTTCAGCCCATGCCCGGCATGGCTTTCTTCAAGGGTCAGTCCGTTAGGCAAAATGGTCATGATCCGCTTGGCGGCAGGATCTGGACGTGCCGATTGAAATGGCTCATAAATCTCTTGCTCGCCTTTTATTTTAATAAAGGTTCGGAATCCGGTGGTTCCTACGTCTTTATAAGAGATATTTGCTGGAGAGAATTCCATGATTGGCGAGTTCTTGTCGCGTACCCCAAAGCTGCAAATCGCTTGCCCCCGGTTTACATAAAAAGTCCACATTGGAATTCCCTTAAGACCTGCAAGACCTGGCAGGAAACTAGAGAAAGGCTTTCCTGTATCAAACTGCTCCATTACAAAGTTACCTGATTCGAAATAATAATTACTCACGTTAATGTCCTCCTAAACTGTTACTTATTTATGAAATCAGATGCGTTACGATAGAATGAGGGGATAACTCGCAGTTGGCAATCTCTTCGCCAAGCCCCAGGGTTACCGTGCGAACTTCTTCGCTCTCATTCATCAATATGACAGCAATGCTGCCGTCCGGATTACGGAATGCTGTGGATAGGATTCCTTCCGCTTCAGAAGTAAAGCCAATCCGTACCGCACCTGGCGCGATAAATTTACTGAAATGCCCGATATAATAATAAGAGCTGTTATAGTGCAATTCGTCTGTTGTTGTATCTGCAATAATTGGGGCATCACAGAGATTCCCTACATGATTGGGCCCGCCGGTCTCATCCAGTACCAGGTTCCAGTCCAGGTACCCTTCTGTCCATGCATTGAGATCCCCAATCATATTTCTGCCGTAACGTTCACCTGTAAACCATTCGCCAAGCTTGACGCCGCCCTCTTGACAGCCCTCAGTGAACAATAGATGTTTGTCAGGAAATAGATCATGTACCTTTTCTACCTTGTCGAACTCCTCACCACCATACCAGTGGATGCCTGTACCCCACACATATTGTGCAGCTTCAGGATCAGACAATACGACCGAAGCACGTTCGACCATAATATCGCGGTTATGATCCCAGATGACAATGTTCACATCGGAATGGCCTGCCTGCTGCATCACTGGACCGAGATGATTTTTAACAAAATCGCGTTCCTCTTCCGCACTATAAATACAAGAATCCCAGACTTGAACAGCAGCCGGCTCATTTTGCACGGAAACCGCCCAAATAGGTACGCCTTCCTTCCCATAAGCTTCGATAAATTTGGTATAATAGCGTGCCCAAACTTCAGCGTATTCTGGCTTGAGTGATCCTCCATTATTCATTTCACCATTTGTTTTCATCCATGCCGGAGGGCTCCAAGGAGACGCCAACATTGTGAACGGCCCGCCTTTTACCTGCATTGCATCCTTAATCAGCGGAAGCACCCACTTATGATCATGAGAGATATCAAAGGTAGCCAGCTCCGTATCATGATCAGCGACATAAGTATAATTTCCAAGAGCAAAGTCACAGCTATGGATATGAACACGACCCATGTTATAGCCTAACCCCTCTACCGGATGAAAATAGCTGTGAATAACCTCTGCCCGTTTCTCAGGACTGAGCCGTGACAACGTATAAGCCGCAGCTTCTGTGAAAGCGCCACCAAATCCGATCATCTTTTGGAACTCCTGCTCTGGCTTAAGCTCTACATCGGCAGATCCAGAATCTACTCTTGTGCTAAAAACAATTGCCTCTTTCGGAGTTAAGCGTTCCCCTGTATCTTTTGCAGTTACTACAGTTTGGACTTTTGCCATTTCATCCATCTCCTCTAATTGTTTTGTTACTAACAACAAGCACTGTCTTTACTGGATCACCATCCGATGTTAAGGTTCGGAGCGATGGGCCACTGAAACGTTTGAGAAAATTCAAGGAAACCCTCGGTAAACTTTGATTTCATTCTCAATTCGAAACCTATAATCGAAACCGGTTTCGATTATAACGAAAAAAAATGATCTAACGAGAGCAGGAAAAAAGCGACTTATTAATATGCCCATTATAGCCCTATTCCTCTGAATACGCTGTAGCAAATACCACATAGGAACAATTCAAGCTATGATGTCCTCTACTTTATCAGGACTCTTTTCTCTACGTCAAGATTTATCCTGTGGATAGCAGCCCGCTCTCTGTAGTTATGGAATTTGATACAGCTCTAATTCCTGCTAGCCGGAGGCGCACAGGATTCCCGTTCGATCACTTCTACCGGAACTAAAACCGCTTCCTTATCCAACTGTTTCCCTTCAATCGATGCTAAAAGAATGTCCGCTGCCCGGCTTCCTAAAAGTGCCGTATCCTGACGAATGGTTGTCAATGCAGGTGTAACATACTCAGCTAGATCAATATCATCGTAACCCACAACTGAAATGTCCCGCGGTACGGAAAGTCCACTATCTTTTGCCGCCATAATAGCCCCTAAAGCTAACATGTCACCCGAAGCAAAAACAGCGGTTGGCCGATCAGGCAGCTTAAGAAGCTCCAGCATCGCATGGTAACCACTTTCACGAGAATAAAAAGCTCCATTCACAACATAGGACTCCGGCACGTCAAGCCCCTGCTGCTTCATAGCGTTCTTATACCCGAACTCCCGAGTTTTACCGGGAAAAGTGTTCATCCCCCCGGAAATATGAGCAATCTTGCGATGACCCAAAGAAACTAAATACTCTATCGCAAGCTGAGCTCCAGCCGTATTATCCGAACATACCGTATGCGACTGCGTAGTCTCAAAATCCAGAATCACAGTAGGAATATCACTCTCTAGCAGCTCACGGAAATAGGGGTCCTCGTAATCAGACAAGAAAACGACAACACCATCTACACCACGGATTCGGCAATTCTCCAAATACCCGCTTTGTTTACCCCCAACATCCTTGGAAATAAACATGAGGGCATACCCCTTATCCACAGCAACCTTCTTAAAGCTCTCAATCACAGCGCTAAAAAAGGGATGGCGAATACCAAATCCCGTATTCTCTACAAACAATACACCAATGGTCCATGATTTCTTAGTAGTCAGTGTACGGGCATGGGAATTCGGCAAATATCCCATTTCTTGGGCAACCCGGAAAATTTCCTGGCGAGTCTTCTCCCGTACATCGGAATAATTATTAAACGCCTTGGATACCGTTGTAGGAGAGTAACCGGTTCTTTTGGCAATATCGTATATAGTTGTCAATCCGGTTCACTCCTTGCCCAGACTAATGAAATACCTTCTGTTCACTGCAATTTTAACGTCTTTCGGTACCGCCGTCCAGCAAAAAGTAACTTTGTACGGAAGGAAGCAGCGTAACAGCTTGGATCAAAAGCCCTAAACTCATATAGACCAGATGTATGATTACCACACTGTCGAGCATATACGTCTGTACCATAATCCAAATGATTAGACCAAATCCGATATATAGGGACAATGCCCAGAAGCTATATAATTTCTTAAAGGGATTCAAAGTATTCACCCAATGCCATTCTGGTCTCTTGATCAACCCATATAACACGAACATAGGCAGGATACCAAATACGATGAATAGCAAAATACCCGGAATTAAAAAATCTGAAAATGGCGATCTTTCCAGCATAGATGTGGGTATGTGTATCAGATCACCACTAGGATCTATGACCATTGACCCGCCTCCTGCTAACGCTCCAACCCCCAAAAATATATGAAGAATATAAAGCAATGTTACCGTAAACGGCCTTCTTTTGGTTGGCTTCATTTCAGTTCCCCTTCCCATGTTTAAAAAGTAGAGCATTCCTTATAGCTCTTTTCGATTTTACATGTTTTTCCTGAATGTCACCAAGACAGATATCACACAAAAAGCCGTATTTAAGCATTTTTTGAGTGCGATGTGAACGATTGTATTTTACGCTATACTAAGATTAGAACGAAATGTTA
Organism: Paenibacillus sp. FSL H7-0943; assembly: GCF_037963265.1. NCBI lineage: Bacteria > Bacillati > Bacillota > Bacilli > Caryophanales > Paenibacillaceae > Paenibacillus > Paenibacillus sp. FSL H7-0943. The sequence goes on along the minus strand of NZ_CP150148.1, from coordinate 520,706 downwards.
ACCCTGCCGATTGAATCTAATAAATAAAATACATTGGATCCTAAAAAACAAGGAGACAGGACGGGCGCTAAGTTGCGCTGAACCTAACATATCTATGAACGATACCCATCTTTTATCCACCAAACAATGTACCTATTGCCAGCAACAGAAGCCGCTCTCTGAATTTCGTAAACGTACCGGCAAACGTTCCAAAGGCCAGTCTCGCCGTGGCGCTTGTCGGGAGTGCCGCAAACAACGACAAAACATAGATCTCACTCTTGCAGCAGGTCCCATTCCAGTACAACCTGATACCATTCAATCCCCTTCTTCAGCTGTCAAGGAACGCTCCAAACAAGGAAAGCCTTCTTCCACGGTTGCTTCTTCACCGCAATCCAACCCAAATCAGCGCATACGGGGCTTGGAACAACGAAGGAAACATTCTCATTCTCAAGGCGCGAAACTGAGTCCCGAAGATCCAACGCAATTGATTCCCTCTGCCAAAGGGAAAATTCTAATGCGTGGCCACAGTGATAAAGGACGGCGCTGGCATCAGGAAATTGACTACGAGCTTGCAGTTACTCTAGTCAGAGAACATGCCGCTATCGTAGTGAATCGCCGAACCATCCGCCGGATTTACAGCAATAAGGATTTCCGTGCTTATATATTGACCAGAGACAACTATACTTGCTACTTCTGTGGCTCCTATGGAGACACTATAGATCACTTGCTCCCCCGTGCTAAAGGTGGCCATACTACTCCGGATAATTGCGTTTGCGCTTGTACGTTATGTAATCAGACCAAAGCCGATCAGTCCGTTGAGGATTTTATGAGCAGATAAATAAGAAAAGCGCCCCAATTTCTGTTGATTAGGGGCGCTTTTTTATAAAAATCAAAGGTAAAGTTTATTATTGTTAGTTAGCAACAATATTCTTAACTCGTCCTACCTGTCCACTGGTTAAACGCACCTTGATGCCATGCGGATGTCGAGGTGAGTTCGTGAGAATATCCTTTACCGTTCCATGTGTTAGCTTACCCGTCGGCTGATCCTGCTTAAGCACAATATCCACTTCAAGCCCAGGACGAATATCGGCTCTTACCTGTCCGTTCATGATGTAATCCCCTTTCAATGGGTTATAATGTTGTCAACTATACTACATAAGGAGGAGACGTAATGGCCTTCGGCATCAACAGAGAAGAATTAACCCGCTGGAAAAAGGCTGTCTCCGCAGGAGAGATCGCTTTCTTAACCCATTACTGGCTAGACCCGCGTTTTCCCGGCATGACTACTGTCACCAAGGTCGGCTGTAGTGACCTAACCAGACTAACATATTGGTGTGAGGAAAATGGACTGCCGGCTAAATATATTCATAATCGTTCGCCATTCCCCCACTTTGACCTTTTGGGACCCAAACAAGCAGAAATCCTTCGGAAGGAAGGATTATGGGAACAGTTGGAACGTTTCAAAATGCTCTAAAATCACTTCTTTTTACGTAAATCCTGCATGATCTTGCGGCCGGTAGGTGTCTGTGCTAATCCGCCACCTGCGGTCTCGCGGTGTTTTTCTGGCATAGCTGAGCCTACCTCAAGCATGACCTTGATTACTTCATCTGAAGGAATCACGCTACGTACGCCAGCCAGTGCCATATCGGCGGCGGCGAGCGCGGTCACTGCACCGAATCCGTTTCTAACGATACAAGGAATCTCTACAAGTCCTCCCACCGGATCACAAATCAGTCCTAATGTGTTCTTAAGCGCCAGTCCAACAGCATGCACTGCTTGTGCAGGCGTTCCTCCACGCAGTTCGGCTAAAGCTCCTGCCGCCATCCCGATGGCCGACCCGACCTCCGCCTGACAGCCACCCTCTGCACCAGATACAAACGAATTGTTGGCAATGACATAACCGATCGCTCCTGCAGCGAACAAACCGGAAACCATATAGTCATCATCCCAGCCAAACCGTTCCTGGCAGCTGAGAAATACACCCGGAATAATTCCGCATGAACCTGCGGTAGGTGTAGCAATTATGCGGCCCATTGAGGCATTAACCTCGGACACAGCCAAGGCATAGGCCATTGCTTGACCAGCGGGTCCACCTAGGCATGGTTCATCTGCTGCGTTATAGGCTCCTACACGCTGGGCATCCATTCCCGTAAGACCGCTGCGCGAAGTGGTATCTTCATGCATCCCACGATGAACAGCCTCTTTCATCACCCCATAATATTCACGCATAGTGGCAAATTCCTGTTCACTGGAACGTCCCGATTCCGCGCTTTGCTCTTCAAGCATAAGGGCTCCAATGGTAAGGCCACGTTCCTCACATAATACAGCCAGTTGACTAAGTGTTTGAAAATTCATGTTAAGCTTTCCTTCCCCTTCTCATCTTGCTTATCCTCGTTTAAATTAACCAATTTCACTGATTTCACCGCAGTGAGCGCTTTAAGCGCTTCAATAAGCTCTGGAGTAGCAGCTTCATCCAGCTCCAGTACCGTTAAGGCTGCACCGCTGCGATTCTTCCGATCCAGAGACATATGCCCTATATTAAATTGTCCGTTACGCATCACTTCTGTAACACTCGCCAGAACACCTAAATAATCCATATGATGAATCAATACCGTCGGATACATTCCCGTAAGCTTTACTCCAAAACCATCCACATCGACGATCTCAATGTTTCCACCACCGATGGATGTCCCCGTTAAAGTTAGCTCACTTCCTGTCTCTTGTCCGATAAGATGCAGTTTAACTGTGTTAGGATGAGGAAACAATCCCGTTCCTTGCTCAAAAGATACTTCCATCCCAGCTTCAGCCGCTAACTCCAGAGAGTCGGGTAACCGATGATCATCGGTAGCGTAATCCAAAAGTCCTCCGACAATAGCCCTGTCTGTGCCATGGCCCTGATAAGTAGCTGCAAAAGAACCAAAAAACGTCACTTCTGCCACACGCGGCACTTCACCCAGCACCTGCCTTGCAGCCCTTCCGATCCGTGCCGCACCGGCTGTATGCGAGCTTGAAGGCCCGACCATGGCCGGACCAATAATTGAAAACACATCTTTGAAACGCATAAAAGACCTCCTGCCTGCAAATAGGCAATTATCAAACTCATATATAGTATACTGCACTGGCAGTCGGAGTTCACCGTTACATTTGCTGTGATATATCCACTCCAAATCTAATGATATTTTACTTAGATAGTATTTTCATTTCGCATCTTATGTATCACAAGATATCCTGGGAGTATAACATAATTCCACCTCTATACTGCCAGCCTATCCCTTCCCAGAATCCTCTTCCTTGTTCATTGGTTCCAATCACCATCAGATGACATTTTGCGATACCAGCTGCATGTAAATTACCGAGGCAACGCTTTACAAGCTCACGCCCGATGCCCATGCCTCGGCAGTCATTACTAACTGCAACATGATACATATAACCTCTTCGCCCATCATGTCCACACAATGCAGTTCCTACAATCCGGCCGTCTTCATTCTCGCAGATCTGGCTGAAGCCCGCATTACGCTCCAGATAACGCGTAATCTCCAGTCTCGAATCCGCTTCACTAAGTCCCATTCCCTCTGTATTTTCCCATAGCTGGTGGGCAGCTTCATAATCATCCGCAATCATCTCTCGATAATTCATGTCTATCCCCTCGCTTGTATAGAATGACAAAAAGCATAAAGAGCACTCCGCGGAAGCTTTTCCAGCATCAGCAGCGCTTCATAAGGGTCACCTTCCAAGCCCAGCACTTGCGCGAAGGCAGGTTCGGTCTTCCACCCGTTTGTTTTCATTGTAATGATCTGCTGGCGAAAATCATTATCCAGCTGAGCTAGAATTTCCGCTTCAATGATCATATGTAAGTAACCATTCTGCAGAGCTGTGGGTCGCGGCTGCCCAAACAGTTCTATAGGCCAGCCCCCGGCCATAAAGTTAATTTTCGTTCGTGGGACCCCATCAACCACACGCGATACACTAGTAAACTCATCCATGGTTCCGAAATATCGACTAACAATGTCCGTAAACTTTACGGAATCATGCACCTCACAAATAATATCCAGGTCGCTGCCCTTCACCTGAATTCCAAGCGGCACTGTGCCAACCAGCACCGGGTTATAGTCGGCCAGCAAACTCATAATATTTAATTTTCTTAACAGGGTATAGACCTCTTTTTGCACTGGAGTTCCACGATTCAGATACTCTATGTTTCGCCAATCATTCATCTCTGACAAACGCTCCCTCGAACTAGGTTATAAACACAGGCAGGACCGGATAACAGCGCACGCTTTTCTAGGCGCATGCATAGAAATATACGGAAGATAGAAGGCAAGGAGGAGTGTATGTAAAAATGAACCCCACCTACCCCTATTATGGGGAACAAACGATATGTAAGGAACAGCCTATTGCTTTTCCCCCACAGCACCAAGACCGTCAGCCTGGTCTAGAGAGTCTAATGAATCCTCGCCCCATCAGTGAAAATCCGGAGATCACCGGCAGTGGAAAGCTAAAAGGAAAAATTGCGCTCATCACCGGAGGCGACAGCGGAATTGGTAAAGCGGCGGCCATTGCTTTTGCAAAGGAAGGCGCAGATGTCGCTATAGCTTATTTATACGAAGCTTCAGATGCAGAGGTCACTCAGCGGCGAATTGAAGAATTAGGGCAACGTTGTTTGCGGATCGAAGTTGATTTACGCCATAAGGAAAACTGCTTCAAGGCTGTGGAGCATACCCTTCGCACTTTTGGCAAGCTGGACATCCTCGTCAACAATCATGGCGTCCAGTATCCGCAAAAAAGTATTCTGGATATCACGGAAGCACAGCTCTACCAAACGTTTCAGACAAATATATTTCCATTCTTTTACCTGACACAAGCCGCACTTCCACATCTAAAAAAAGGCGCAGCCATCATCAACACTGCTTCCATTACTGCCTATCAAGGAAATAAAGAGCTTATAGATTATTCCTCAACTAAAGGCGCGATCGTCTCCTTTACCCGCTCTTTAGCCTTATCACTCGTAGACTCTGGCATTCGTGTCAATAGCGTAGCTCCCGGACCTGTATGGACACCACTAATTCCCTCCAGCTACTCTGCAGATGAGGTTAGTGTATTTGGGACGGATACACCCTTTAAACGTGCCGCACAGCCATATGAGTTAGCAGGAGCCTATCTTTATTTAGCGGGACCGGATTCTTCGTATGTTACCGGGACATGTATTCATGTCAATGGTGGAGACATGGTCACCAGCTGATGCATTACACCACGAGAGGAATGTATATCAAATGAATAAGATAAATGATTATGATATCTCTTCTGTCCGCCTAAGCAGTGGCATGTACGCATTAACCAAATTAGCCTGCGCAGGGCTAACTTACGTCCTTATTACCTTACTTATGCTTGGATTTCCACAATCCGAAGGAATTCCTGAAGGCTGGCCACTATCGATTCCTTATGCCATTTATGCTTATGGATTGCCTGCGGCGTTAGTAGCAGATGTACTGCTGCGTATTCTGCGCTCCAAATCCCCTATCCTGCCCCTTGCTGTATATGTCGTCACAGGTTTTGGTGCAGGTCTATGGCTGGCAGCGGAACAAGGTGCAGAGTATCTGCTATGGGGTCTGGGTGGAGTCCTTGGACTACTCCTTCTCAGAGTGACCCAGCTTGGTGTAGAAAGGTTTCCTCTGTTGCTGCCAGTATTCGCCCTATTTCTGCCACTGCTCTGCTTACTGCTGTCATAAGCCTTATTAGGGATACTCAAAGCGCTTCAATGATATCTCCGGCAATAATAGCCGCCGGATTATTCCGCTGACGGGCTGCTCCCTCTCCTGCTAATCCGTGCAGGTATACCCCAAAAGCTGCTGCCTGCGTAGCATGAAGTCCCTGAGCCAGCAGGCTGGAAATCATGCCCGTTAGCACATCACCAGCTCCACCAGTGCCCATGCCGGGATGGCCTGTGGTATTTACATAAGCTTGCCCTTCAGGAGTTGCTATCACGGTATGTGCTCCTTTTAACACAAGCGTAACCCCATGCTCCTTGGCATAGTCCATAGCCAGACCGATTCGGTCACGTTGGACCTCAGCCGTAGTTAGGTTAGCCAGGCGAGCCATTTCGCCTGGGTGAGGTGTCAGAATTACAGAATGACGGCGCCGCGCCCAACTCTTATAATCGGAGTCAGCCAGAATATTTAAAGCATCCGCATCGATAACCAGCGGGCAATCACTGCCTTCCCAAAGACTGCGAAGCCAATCTGTATCACCCGGGAACCGTCCAAGACCTGGTCCCACAGCGATTACATCTCGCTCTTCGCTTAACTTCAGTAGCTCGGGCGCGGTCTCAGCCTCCCAGTTTCCCTCTTCACTGCCACCTACATCAGCCAGCATGAGTTCAGGAACAACACCGATGACGGAAGGTAACAGCTTCTTAGGAAGCGCCCACGTCACCAGTCCGCAGCCCGTGCGCAGCGCAGCACGGGCTGCCAGTAGTCCGGCGCCGCTCATCCGTAAGGTGCCGGCAGTAAGGAGTACATGCCCATAAGTTCCCTTATGGCCTTCTGGCGACCGCCGCCGGGCCAGATCGACCCCCAGATGGGCATGCAGCACTTCCGGTGTCAGCAGGTGAACCTGCACACCGCTGTTAAGAGCCAGAGCAGTCGGAATGCCGATGGCCCGTACCTTGACATGCCCCGCTGCGCCTGCACCGGGGTATTGCAGGAGGCCTCGCTTGAGAAACGCGAGGCATACCGTCACTGACGCATGAATGCAAGGCTCATGCGTCTCTCCTGTGTCCGCGTTCAGACCACTGGGGATGTCCGCGGACACAATGACCTTGCCGCTGCTGTTCGCTGCGGCAATCAGCTCCGCATAGGCGCCGCGCGGGGCTCCCGCGCCGCCGGTGCCGAGCAGCGCATCCAGGATGCCGCTGCACTCGGCAAGGTCCAGCCGATGCCTGCCGTATACTACGGCAGGCAGGCCCATGACTGCAGCCGCATCGCGCTGCAGGGCGGCCTCGCCGGAGAGCGACTCCGGCGGCACCGCATAGACGAGCGTGACGGCGATGCCGGTCTCGCGAAGGTACCGTGCGGCGGCGAGGCCATCGCCGCCGTTGTTGCCTTTGCCGACGAGGATGAACCATCGCTCGGCTGCGGCAGAGGCAAGCGTCAGCGCATGATCTGCGCTGACCTTAAATGCCTTGCCTGGGTCACCCAGCGCGGCCTCCTTTAGCCCGGCATCGTTCCCTTCGGCTGCATTCCTGCAGCCTGCCCCGCCTCTCTCCCGGCAAAGCGCGATGATCTCCTCTGCGATAACTCTTCCCGCATTCTCCATCAGCGCAATCGCTGGAATCCCCAGCTGCTGGATCGTTTCGCTGTCCAGCTGCCTCATTTGCTCAGCAGTTACCAGATACATGATTTAGCCCCTTTCCGCTATCTACCGTTCCAAAGCTTCACAGGCAATTCCAAATACAAGTCCGAGCGCAAGTCCGGCGCAAGTCTGATATCAGTAAGCGACAGTAAATCGGGCCCGACTAAAATTCCCTTCCTCCAGCTCGTCCACCATAGCTACAGCGAAATCCTCCACACTAATCTTGCTTTCACTATTCTCATCTAGAATAAGACGGTCCAATCCGATGCGGAAATGACCTGTACGACGACCTGGATGAACTACCGCAGCAGGACTGAGATACGTATAATCCAATTCTGTATTTTTGTAAATCTCATAAGCCTGCGCATGCGCCTCTGCAACTGGTTTAAACTCTTCCGGAAAATCCGGTGTATTCATCAGCAGCTCTCCAGTTTCAGTCTTTAAGCTACCTGCACCTCCAACAACCAACAGCCGATTTAACCCTGCCGTCTGCATACCCTCCACCAACGCTTTTGCCGCCGTAATCAGATCCAGCTCGTGGCCCGCTCCTGGTCCATAAGCACTAATTACCTCTTCATGGCCACGGACCGCAGCTGCTACTGAAGCCGGATCAAGAATATCCACCGTTGTGACATGTAAACGCTCGTGTTCGAGAGTTACTGACTCTGGATTGCGTACCGCAGCTGTTACTTCGTGTTTTCTTTTTAATGCCTCCTGTACAATTGCCTTTCCAATCGTTCCTGAAGCGCCCAATATTACAACATCCATCTTGTTGTTCCTCACATTCTACGAGCAAGACCATTATCGTGCTGCCTTCTGCTCAATTATTTTTTTGATGCTCATCTGAATAGCTTTTCCCTTACAGCCTTTAAACATTATTTATCCCCTGAGATCCAATCGAAACCAGATCGCACCTACTACTCCACTTCCAGACCAAAAACCCCTTAACCAATACAAGGGGCACTCTCTACTAAAAAAGCAGCATGAATTCGCCTTAGCTTAGCGACGCAAAAACATTCCCTGAGAACGTGGCATAACCGATTCAAATCCATATTGTGCATAGAGCTTCGAGGCTTCTCCATCTGCAATCAGACTTACATAAGCCTTGTCCGGTACAGTATTAAGGAACTCTCTAATTTCCCGCATGATCAGCTTTCCCAAACCTCGTCCTTGATGTGAAGGCTTGACCGCAATATCTGTGACCTGAAAAAAGCATCCCCCATCGCCAATCACCCGCCCCATCCCGATTAGGTTATTCTCCTCATACAAAGTTACCGCAAAAATAGAACGAGGCAAACCGATCGCTGCACCTTCCACACTCATTTCACTCAGCCCAGCTTCTTTTCTCAGCGCCAAATACTGTTCCACTGAAGGCTGTTCATGGCGTATATCAAGCTTACTAGTTGTTTCCATCCGCACTCCTCCGTTCAGCATTGCTGTTCCCACTATATACGACTGCATGGTTCACAGGCAAGGCTCACTGCTAGGGATGTTTTTGAAACTGAGGGATAAGCATTATATTCTTGAATTCCTTTACTGACTGTGTGGAATAGTATCTGTAACAATATTTTTAAAAGGGTGGGTGAAGCATTATGTCTCCTGTAGCCAAGCTGTTTAAATGGGGAACATGCCTTTATGAAGCTTTTCTGGCTCTGCCGTTGATTGGCGGACTCTTTATCATTGCTAATGGTTGGGTCCCTTTGGCCATTGCCTTTTTGCTTCATGCTGTAGCCGTTGTTGTGCTGCAAAGAGAACATAAACCATTCATGGGTAACGTTCTGGGCATTATCACCTCGATTTTAGCTTTTGTTCCGATCGTTGGTTGGATTATGCACGCCATTACTGCGTTCATCCTGTTGATGGAGGGCGTATCCGCCTCACGCCAAGCCCCTCGTTATTAACAAACGTACTGCGTCATCAAAATATGTAGCTATCCCACGGGCCGAATCATTTGTAAAAGTCGTAAAAAGACAGATCATCCTCTGCGACCTACGGACCCAGATGACATATTGCCGTGTTCTTACTCATGGGCGGTTTGCTTCAACACTCATCATTCCGGCGACCTACGGACCCAGATGACATATTGCTGTGTTCTTACTCATGAGCGATCTGCTTCAACACTCATCATTTCCGGCGACCTACGAACCCGGATGACATCTTGCTGTGTTCTTACTGGTAGGCGGTCTGCTTCAACAATCATCATTCCTGCGACCTACGAACCCGGATGACATCTTGCTGTGTTCTTACTGGTAGCGGTCTGCTTCAACAATCATCATTCCTGCGACCTAGGGACCCAGATGACGTTATTTGCACCTTTTCAGCTTTTGAAGCGTGGTTTCGGACTCCAGGGACGTTATTGCTTAGAATCAGGTCCATATGTGGTGTTTTTTATGCCAATAGCGGCTATGCGGTCCGTTAGCGGGGCAAATGTGGCATAATACTGCGTTTAGTGTCAACTGAGTCCGATGGGGTGCGTCATATGGTGCGTCATATGGTGCGTCATACGTGCCAAATATCAAGCATACGAAGAAAAAGGAGTTGCCCCAGCAGCCATTTCGTGGCTTATGTGACAACTCCATAATCTTTTATCCAAAAAGATGATATATACCTTTATGATTGCCCAGAGATTGAATCAACGTCCCGCCGATTGAGAATCGGCCCGCCGGCTGCCGCTTTCACCAATATAACGTCCATTTGCGTTGCCACTGCTATTCTCAAACCGTTTGCGTTCCGTACGCTCCATCTGAACAATCTGACCTTCATGAACCACAATATGCAATGAGCCAAATTCCATATCATCCAGAAGTCCTGCAATCCGCGTAAGCCATAAATCGTCCACTTTCAGCGGTTTAGCCATTTTCTAGCCTCCCTTTCTCACCAAAGGATTATATCCGCCTAAATTCCTTTTTTCCTCAATTCCGTTATTACCAACCAGTATACTATGAATTAACTTAGCATGGAACTAAAAGTCATGTCAATGGGCATTTTTTCGCGACAACCAGCTTTTAATAATCATCGTTACCAAAGCCAATAACAGGAGCAAAGAAGCTACTGCAAAAGATGCTGAGAATTGATATTCGTTGTACAAAATCTCAACATGCAGCGGCAGCGTATTCGTCTCCCCACGGATGTGCCCGGACACCACAGAAACCGCACCAAACTCACCCATGGCCCGCGCATTACACAAAATAATGCCGTATAGTAACCCCCATTTAATATTAGGCAGCGTGACTCTGAAAAAGATTTGCCACCCATGTGCGCCGAGTGTAATTGCCGCTTCTTCCTCCTGTGTACCCTGATCCTCCATCAGCGGGATTAACTCACGCGCTACAAAAGGAAACGTCACAAACAACGTGGCTAGCACGATACCCGGAAGCGCAAATACGATCTTAATATCATGGGCGCTCAGCCAAGGGCCAAACCATCCGTTTGCTCCGAAGACGAGTACAAAGATTAGGCCGCCGATGACTGGCGAGACTGCAAAAGGGAGATCAATCAAGGTGATCAGAAACCCTTTGCCGCGGAAACGGAACTTGGTTACAGCCCACGCCGCTGTTACACCAAAAAAGGTATTCAGAGGCACAGTTATCGCCGCAACAAGCAGCGTCAATCGCAGCGCTGAGCGGGCATCCGGATCAGTCAGGGCAGCAATATATACGTCCCAGCCCTTTTTAAGTGCCTCGGTTAACACAACAACTAATGGCAGAGCAATCAGCCAAAAAAGGACTAGCCCAGCCGCTCCGATCAACACCCATTTTACAATTGGGGTTTCCGTTGTCGCGGACGAGGACGCATTCTTTTGTAGCCGGGGGGTATGGAGAGGGACGGTACCGGCCAAAATTATTCCTCCTTTAAAGGGTTTTACGAAGACAAGCTAGCTTGGAAAATTCAGTATCGACGGCAGATATCGAGTGTCTCCAAGTAAGTTTGAACATGTTCGGACGTCTGCTGTCATGGCAATTACCTCAACGAGAAGTCTTACGAACCCAGCGCTGAAGTGTGTTAATAACAAGTAACATTAAGAAAGAGATGAGGAGCAATAGCAGGGCAACGGCGGTAGCTCCGGCATAATCATATTGCTCCAGTTTAGACATAATAAGCAGCGGAGCAATCTCCGTCCTCATCGGCATGTTACCGGAGATGAACACGACGGAGCCGAATTCACCGATGCCCCGAGCAAAAGCTAGAGCAAAACCTGTTAGCAGTGGCGGAAACAGCTCAGGCAGAACTACTGAACGAAAGGTTCTCCAGCGGCCTGCGCCAAGGGTTGCCGAAGCCTCCTCCATATCTCTGTCCAAATCCTCCAGCACCGGCTGCACCGTCCGGACAACGAACGGTATGCCGATGAACATCAAAGCCAAGGTAATCCCGAGCGGAGTGAATGCCACCTTTAATCCCAGCGGCTCAAGCCAAGACCCAATCCAGCCATTGCCTGCATAGAGCGCCGTCAAGGAGACACCGGCTACAGCTGTCGGCAAGGCAAACGGGAGATCGATCAGCGCATCAAATATTCTTTTGCCCGGAAATTCATAACGTACCAGTACCCACGCCAGCAAAAGACCTAGAATTGCATCTACAAAAGCGGCGGCAGCAGCTGTCGACAGGCTCACACGATACGAAGCTAATACCCGCGGGTCCGTAGCTACATCCCAGAATTTCGCCCAGCTCAGACCTGTAGAATTGAACAGCAACGCCGAAAGTGGCAGTAGAACCACTAGACTCAGATATAATACACTGTAGCCCATCGTCAGCCCGAAGCCGGGCAGTATTTTTCGCCGCGTTGCTGCTGGTGCAGCCGTAGTGGTGACATTCATCCCCTATTCATCCTTTCTCGCCTTCGGCCTTTTAGCCGATCAGCCCCTACCGGGACAAATCTCAATAATCATATCCTGCATTTCATTCATCTGTTATTTGGCACCCGGCACATAAATCTTGTCAAAGATCCCGCCATCATTAAAATGCTTCTCTTGCGTTTCTTTCCAGGTTCCGAATTTGTCAGCCAATGTGAACAGCTTGATTTCCGGGAACTTATCTTTGTATTCTTCTTTCACGCTATCTAATGTAGGACGGTAGTAATTCTCAGCCGCGATTTTTTGTCCCTCTTCACTATAGAGATACTTCAGGTACGCCTCGGATACCTCACGCGTGTCTCTTTTGTCCACAACCTTATCTACTATAGCTACTGGCGGTTCAGCCAGAATACTCTCCGAAGGATTCACGATATCAAATTTGTCCGGTCCCAGCTCTTCCACGGATAAATAAGCTTCATTCTCCCATGCGATCAGCACATCACCAATTCCACGCTCCACAAACGTTGTTGTAGATCCACGCGCGCCGGTATCCAGCACTGGCACATGCTTGAACAGTTCTTTTACAAATTCCTCAGCCTTAGCCTCATCGTTATTGTTCTGGTCTAGTGCGTAACCCCAAGCCGCCAAGTAGTTCCAGCGTGCTCCACCTGATGTTTTCGGGTTTGGTGTAATAACCTCTACGCCCTCTTTGAGCAGATCTGGCCAATCCTTGATTCCTTTCGGATTCCCTTTGCGTACAAGGAACACGATAGTCGAGGTGTAAGGCGAGCTGTTATGATCGAATTTACTTTGCCAGCCCTCGTTGATCAGTCCCTTTTCCTGCAAGGCATCAATATCATAACCAAGTGCTAATGTCACAACATCCGCTTCCAGGCCATCAAGCACAGCACGGCTTTGTTTCCCCGATCCACCGTGGGATTGTTTAATGGTGACCTTCTGTCCTGTTTCTTTCTCCCAATAGGTAGCAAAAGCTTTATTATAATTCTCGTACAATTCGCGAGTAGGGTCATAAGATACGTTCAGTAGTTCTACTGGATCTTTAGATGGAGTTTTGGTGGCTTCAGCCGCATTTGTGGCCTCCGCTGAATTGGTTGTTGCTGGTGCGTCTGTTGCCGGACTAGCACTATTGCCGTTATTGTTATTGCTGCCGCAAGCAGCAGTAAGCCCTGCCGTCAGCAACAAGCTAAACCCTACAAGAAGCCCTTTATTCATCTTTTTCTTCATCTTTTCCACTCCCCCATGTTTTTTCGTACCAGACAAACCCTTGGGTAACACAAAAAGAACGGAGGAAAGCCTACGTATGGCAGGTCAAACCGGTCCTAAGACCGTGTCTGCGAGCCTAATGCAGGCGTTCCTCCGTTCGTACGGTAAGAACTTTCTTCAATTATTCCTATCTACTTAGTTGGTTTATATGGATATAATACTGAAACCCTTTAACTGTGTCAAACCTTTTTTTCCAGCCTATGTCAAAGAAAACTCACACACACCACACCATACAAGCTATGGGGTCGGTTCCTGTAAGATCCACTTGTTATTGATGCTATAAAGTAATATTATTGCTACAGCTTATGGGTTAAGAGAAATTACCGCTTTATGTCAGGGGAGAGAGTCATGGGTATGGATTTAGAGTACGTCCCTGCGCCGTTGAAACCGCGGCTCCACAGACGTATGGCTCAAGAAATTGGACGAAGAATTAGGGGAACCTACCGTTACGATACAGCAGTTTGGAGAACAGCTATAGCTGGTCTGTGGATAGTATGCTTTTTAGCCTTTAGTACTGCCGTGTTAGGCATTCCTACTGGATTAGGTAAACCTACCGATATCGCTCTTGCTGCAGGTGCAGGCACTGTCCTGCTGGCGATTTCCGGCAATATCTTGGCTGTTCTGCTAGCGTTGACCGGACTGCGTATCCCAAGATTATTCGCAGGCTGTGTATTGAGTGATTTTGGAGCTATTCTACTAATCTTATATTATGCGGATTTTGAGATTGAGGCTGCGGTTGTCATTGCGGTCGTGCTTGCACTGCTAGGAGCACTAGGCGGATTAGCCATTGGCCTGCTCCGCAGCAAAAGAATAACACTAGGACTTCTGCTAACAGTGGCAGTGACTTTTTCCCCACTTGCGCTGGCAAGCGGAGTGCAAGAACTGCCTATTTCAGAGTCGGTCGACATCAACGATACGGAAGTTGTTCCACTTACAGCCTCCGATCCTGGAAAACCAGGTAATCTAGCTTATCAGACCTTCACCTATGCCAGTGGTACCGATCTACATCGTGCCGAATACGGTAAGGATACAAGCTTGATATCCTCTACGGCCGATGCTTCTGCTTATATTAAGGATTGGTCAAAGCTGCGCACTTTATTCTGGGGTTTCGATTATAAGGCACTTCCCTTGAATGGTCGCGTATGGATGCCAGAAGGCGAAGGTCCATATCCAGTAGTACTGATGGTGCACGGCAATCATATGATGGAAGATTACTCTGATGGCGGGTACGCTTATCTCGGCGAACTATTGGCAAGCCGGGGATTTATCGCGATCTCGCTCGATGAGAATTTCCTGAATTATTCTGCTTGGTCCGGTATTCCGGACAATGATTTTAAAGTACGGACTTGGATCCTACTGAAACATTTAGAGCAGCTAGCAGACTTTTCAGATGATCCGGGCAGTCCTTTTTATCAGAAAATAGATTTCACAAAAACCGCCCTGCTCGGCCATAGCCGCGGAGGACAAGCCGTAGCTATGGCCGCGGATGCCACTCGTTGGTTCAAGGATGATCCGGTGATGGCGGCAGTTAATCGCTTTAATATAACCTCTGTAATCGCGCTTGCACCAACGGACAAAACGATAGATGACCAGCAAGCCCGTCTCAAAGACATCAATTATTTGACCCTGCAGGGAGCCCGCGATGGAGATGTACATGATTTCTATGGTGATCGGCAGTATATACGTACCTCCTATTCCCAAGGATCGTCTGCTTTCAAAAGCTCACTGTATATTGCGGACGCCAATCACAGTCAATTCAACAGCGATTGGGGCGGGTATGATCAGACCTTGCCAGCTGGACTCTTTTTAAATCGGGCACAAATCATAGATGCAGACAAACAACGGCAAATCGCTAAGGTCTATGTATCAGCTTTCTTGGAGACCACCTTGCATGAAAAAGAGGAATACCAAAGCTTGTTCCGGGATTATCGAAGCGGGCTGAAGTGGTTACCAGATACCGCCTACTACAATCGATTCCAAAGCGGGGGATATCGTCCTGTAGCCACATTCGACGATGACCGTAACAAAAACACAGTAGAACTGGGAACAGCAGAAGCATCGGGTGTTTCTTGGTCAGAAGAGCTGGCTAAAGACCGGGAGTCAAAAAGCAAAGCCACCTATGGTGTTGTCCTTGAACGCACAGCCAGCAAAAACGAAGAAGCTTATTACAACATTAAGCTTAACGACAGTGTCCGTACTGAAACTGCTCTTTTAGGGGCAGATGGCCTTACGTTCTCTATGGCAAATCTGAATGGTGACATTAGTGAAGAAATGGATGTTCCACTACCTCCAAAGGTTGAGGTGGAGTTAACTGACCATAATGATACCTCAGCCCGCTTGACGCTGGATGAAGTAATGGACATACTGCCGCTTCCACAAACTCAGTTCACGTTATTCCCATGGCTTGAAGAGCGGATAAACGATGGCAAATACGGTGACCTTTCCGAAGCTGTATTTCAAACCTACGAGATGCCGTTCGAACAATTTCAAGAGGAAGAACCAGAGCTGGATCCTGACAACCTGACGGAAATCACCTTCTATCTTGATGAAGAAGGCGACCGGATCATGCTGGATGACATCGGTTTTTACGATTTAGGTATCCGAAATACATTTTAAAAATCACTTGCTATTATCCTTAGGTCTTCATTTGCAAAATAGGGCTATTCCCAACCTCCACTCACGAAAAAATGAATGGATTACGGGAATAGCCCTTATTTTTACGACATACAATAACCTAGTCTCAGCCTACAACGCTTGCACACAAACAGGTGACTTCATTTCCAATTCATTTCCTGTAGGGATTAATCTGCCACTCTCACTATCGATGGAGAAGGAGGTAATATTATCACTATTCTGATTAGCAGCAAGCAGCTTATCCCCAATAATTGCAAAGTTACGCGGAGTACGCCCGCCGGTACCCTGCCAATCCACTGCTTCAAGCAGACCCGTTAATTCATCGATATGGAACAGGGCGATACTGTCTTGTCCCCGATTGGAGACATACAGGAATCTGCCACAAGGGGAGACATGAATATCGGAAGCTGTATCGTCACTACCGGCAGTATAATTATCAGGAAGCGTGCTAAGATGCTGTAAAACATTTAGATTTGCATCCTGTTCATCATTAGCAAATGCCGTTACTGTACAATTCAGTTCATTCGCCAGGTAGATCCATTGTCCAGAGGGATGCACCGCCAGATGACGTGGACCTGAACCAGGTGGCAGATTAAGCTCACGATGTTTTACCAGTTTGCCCTCTTCAGGGCGATAGATCACAATTTGATCCAGTCCCAAATCGCACACCAGCACATGTCTACCACTTGCGTCCGGAATGACAGAGTGCGGATGCGGAGCCTCCTGACGGTCTTCACGAATGCCTGAACCCACATGTTTTACTTGGTCGGACATCTCTTGAAGCGAACCATCTTCATTTACAGGAAAAGCATTAACATTGCCTCCCGAGTAATTGGAGACGAATATGTAATCTTCCTTAGGACTAATGGAGACATAACAAGGAGCGCCACCTTCCGTAGGACGACTTCCAAGTGATTTCAACGCTTTAGTTGCAGGATCAATTGCATATGCGTAAACCTCACCTTGATCCTTCTCACTAACTGCATACAACACGCTGCCTGCTTTATTCACAGCTAAAAACGATGGATTCTCAATTCCCTCGGTACCCTCAAGAATTCTCATTTCCCCCGACAAAAGACTAAGCGCACATAACTGAATCGCCTTCTCGTTCTCAGAGTTATACGTTCCTACATAAAACAATGCCTCATTAGCCCGTTCCATAATAGTGGCTCCTTTATCTTTTATGTATTGTATTACTTCTTACTTACCCTTTACTAATAGGGGTTTACTCATAATTTTATAATATTTTTTCACTATAGCATGTTTATAGTTGTAATACATTATCGAAACTGCATTTAGAGCCCACTTCCTAACCATTCCGGAAGAAGTAAGTTTTTCCATGTGGTTTAAAGATGGTCACAAAGGTTAATAGTAGACATCGCAAACAACAAAACGAAGGAGTTGAAGTAACATGAGTTTTCTATGGATGTTAATCGTTGGTGGGGTTATTGGTTGGTTGGCTGGTCTGATTATGGGCAGAGATATTCCTGGTGGTGTTATCGGTAATATCATCGCTGGTATTATCGGTTCATGGCTGGGTGGCGTGCTTCTGGGAAGCTGGGGACCTAAAGTAAGTGATTTCTACTTCTTCCCTTCTTTGATCGGTGCCGTTGTGCTGATCTTTATCGTGAGCCTTATTCTTCGCTCGACAAGTGGACGCAGCCGTTCGTAAGTCTGGGCTGAGATAATAATATTCACATCAATAAATCCTCGTCAGAGTATGCTCTAGCGGGGATTTTTGTATGTATCGTTCCTTTAAGAAAAAATTCCTCTGCTGGAATTGTTGCGGGGATGGAGCCAATACACTTCAATGTTTTGCCATCGTTTTTCTGTTATAATGAAGATACAAGTGACTGAAATCATAGAGAGGTCGTGTATCATGGGTAACATAAACCCCTCGCTTCTACATATTGGCTCCACATTAGGGGCTTTGTTCATGGCGCTGATGGTTATTTTCATTCGTCTAAAAGCAAGCGCACGTCCGGTTACCATTCGAAAAATATGGATTCCACCTCTCGGTATGTCGACGGGTTTTGCCATGTTTGTGGCACCTGCGGTCAGATTCCCATTATGGTGGGCGGCAGTCGCCTTTTTGATTGGCTGGTTCATCTTCGCGTATCCTCTTATACGCAGCACCCACTTTGAACAACGTGATGGACAAATTTACGCTCAACGCTCCAAGAGCTTTGCGTTTATCCTGCTCGGACTTCTTCTAGTCCGCACTTTACTCCATGAATTTATTAACCGTTATGTGTCTATTCCACAGTCCGGTGGTTTGTTCTTTATTTTAGCCTTCGGCATGATTGTTCATTGGAGATTTTTTATGTTCAAGCGTTATAAGGCTATGACCTCCTCGGGGAGTCTGCTGCCGCAGCCATGATTATCAATAATAATCCTAAGAAGCCATCTCAGGGTTCTTACCCGATTCCTTGAGATGACTTCTTACCTCTTGTAACTCAAGCTTATGTTCTCCTCTGCTTTTTTCTACTTTACACCCTTTTCTGACATCAATTAGCCATCCTCTTATTACATCCTCTTTAAGTACTTTACATACACTATAGGGATAGATCTCCTGAAATATCTAACTCATCATGTCACTTATTCAGCATTAAACAGAAAAAATATAATCTTTGTAAGTCCGATGTCAGGTAACTTGCGAAGGGATACGTTAAACTATAAGCATACCTAACGATAAGCTTCCAAAAGACCTTAATGCTGAAATAAATATCATTTGGAAGCCTATACTGCGTATAACTTTTAGAGAGTGAGGACAAGGCAATTGAAAAGTAAATCGAGAAAAGTAGCCATCGTCGGGGCCGGAATGGTGGGTTCAAGCTGTGCTTACTCCATGGTTAATCAGGCCATTTGCGACGAAATTATGATGATCGACCGCACCTATGATCGGGCTATGGCACAAGCACTTGATCTCTCGCACTGTATGGATTTCACAAGCACACGCACAAAGGTGTATGCCGGAACCTATAGCGATTGTGCAAAAATGGATGTCGTTATCTTAACCGCTGGCGCTAATCCAACAGCCGGGCAGACCCGACTTGACGTATTGGAAGCCTCTGCGGTTATTACTCGAGAAATCATTACCAACATCATGGTTGGGGGATTTGATGGAATTTTCGTAGTCGCCGCTAATCCGGTCGATATTGTCACTTATATGGTCTGGAAAATATCAGGTCTGCCTCGCCACAGAATTATTGGTACCGGGACCTCCATTGACTCGTCGCGCCTAAAAACCCTGCTCTCCGATGTGTTCTCCATTGACCCGCGCAGTGTTAATGGCTACGCCTTAGGTGAACATGGCGAATCCCAATTTGTAGCTTGGTCCCATGTAACAATTGGCGGCAAGCCTATTCTGCAAATTTTAGATCAGCATCGCGAGCGGTTCCCGCATTTGGATCTGGAGGATATCTCCCGCAAGACAAAAGATGCCGGCTGGGAAATTTTCACCCGTAAAGGCTCCACACATTTCGGGATTGGCAGCGCACTTGCCTACATTACCCGTTCGATCCTGAATGATGAGCACAAAATTATCGCCGTATCCGCCATTCTGGATGGAGAGTACGGACATAGTGGTGTATGCACGGGCGTGCCCGCCATCATAGGCAACACTGGGATTCAAGAGCTGCTGGAGCTTAATTTAAATACAGAGGAAACCCAGAAATTGAACCACTCCTGCAACATTGTACGTGCAGGCATCGAGAGCCTACAGCTGGAAGACAGCGTTTAATTCATAAAAAAATCGCTACTTTGGGAATTGGTGAGATCACCTACCAGCTCCCAGAGAGCGATTTTTTGTATTATTAGGAGATGAATCTCAGTTTATCTCCTACTTTTTAAACTTTTCGATTTCTTCTTTCAGCACAGACATCACTTCATTAAGTGATTCCGCGGAGGACACGACATCCTTCATAATCTCTGTCTGCTCCGCTGAAGCTAAGGAGACCGCCTGAGCATTCTCAGCAGATTCTTTAGCTATTCCGAGCATATCGGATATAGAAGCCGTTATTTCTTCCGTGCCGGCTGACATCTCTTCATTAATTGCTGACACATCCTGTATTTGCGACGATACTTCACGGATCGAAGAACGGATATGATCAAAGGAAACACCGACGTTTTGCATTTTCCCCATTCCATCGCCAATTTCCTCAATACTCTTCTTCATGGAATCCGCTGCACTTGTTGTTGAAGACTGAATGCCGCCGATTAGCTCCACTATACTAATGATGGAGCTGTTTGTCCGCTCTGCTAACTTCTTCACCTCATTCGCAACTACACCGAAGCCACGACCATGTTCTCCAGCTCTGGCAGCCTCAATAGAAGCATTCAAAGATAATAAGCTTGTCTGATTGGATATCTCAGAAATTACATCCACAATTTGTCCGATTTGTTCCGATTGCTCACTTAATTTCCCAATCATCTCGGCAGTCTGATTAGCTGTGGAACTGATAACAGCCATCTGTTGCAGTGTAGATTGAATTTCCAAATAGCCACTCTCTACTTCTGAGTTGACTGTCTCAGCCTGATCTGATACCGCTGCAGAGGACTCAGCAATACGTTGTAAACCTACAGCCATCTCTTCCGTTGCTCTTGCGGATTGCTCGGAGCCTCTAAATTGCTCTTCCATTCCTTGAGCTACTTCTTGGATAACTGTAGCAACCTCTGCTGAAGTATAGGACGAACGTTGAGCCGATTTCAGCATTCCTTCTGAGGAATAAGTAACCTCCACTACTGTTGTATCAATCTTGTTGACAATACCGGAGAGTGTCTCAATCATATCATTGATATTTTGACTCATCTCGCCGATCTCATCTCCGGACTGCACTTTAACCCTCTCATTCAGATGACCCTCTGCCACCTTTTTCATAGTCGAGGAAATAGCTTTAATGGGTCTAACGATAAGACGAGTAAGGTACAGTGAAACAAAAATTATGACAAGTATAACTGCCAGTAAGATGAACATTGCTGTTCTTTGTGCAGAGGTCACTTTGGCAAAAACCTCTTTCTCCGGCACTGTTACAAGAAGCTTTAGATCGGTATCTGGAATTGTCTTAAAGTATGTAATGACTTTCTTACCATCTTCGCCCTTATAAGTTTCAGACCCCTCTTTATTGCTTAAAATCTTGTCAACGACCTTCTGAAGAGCCGGCTCTTTAGCGAAATCGGTAATTTTTTTGCCCATACGACTGACGTCTGGATATGTATAATACATGCCATCATTTGAGATTACATATCCAAATCCGGTATCCGCCATAGTAATTTCATTACTCATTTGGGCAAGAACTTCAGGAGTAATCGAGAAGACAATACCTCCCATAAATTGCTTATCCTTATCCATGACAGGAACTACGATTGGAATGATATATTTATCAAGCTGCTCCAGATAGGACATTTCCCCCAACACAGGCGCATGTGTTTCTTTCGCTTTCAAGAAATAGCTCGCATCTGCTACATTTGCGGTCATGTTCATCATATTGGTTAACTGGCCGTCTTTACTAATGACACTGTAACCTTCTGTCTCACTGTCACTTTCCTCCAGCACTTCTATCACAGGGAAGATACTTGCCGGATTTGTAAAATCGAACTCAGGATGCTGGGACACCAGATCCTTTACGGACGAGGTTTTGTTGGATAGCCACTCATCCATCCGGAATGTGTTCGTATTAATGGTGTCCTGCGCCATTTGCTCACTGTCTGTGCGTGTGACATTGCCGAAATAATCAAGTAAAAATATGGTCGCTACCATGAGCGGCACGATTGCAATAGCTAATATAACAGATGACCACTTAAGTTGAATTGACGTCGCTTTTCTCTTCGTTACATTTTTTCTCATTTTTTTCATCTTGTTTCCTTTCATTTCATTTTCATTCACGATGAAATAGCCTCCTCACTCCATTTGTTATAATATCTCCTGATGTGGATATATCTTCTATATCGGCAAAAATAGACAAATTCTTTGCTGGAGAATAAAAAAAATAAGCCCTAAGACCCTTAAAACCGGAATCCTAAAGCTTACTTTTGTTGAAATCATTTATTTAATACACCAAAGATTCTTAACCCTCGTCTTGCACTTTTAAAGCTCGAATACTGTTCAGTACGGCAAGTACGGTTACCCCTACATCTGAGAATACAGCCTCCCACATCGTGGCAATCCCAAATGCACCGAGCAGAAGGAATATAGCTTTTACACCTAAAGCAAAAATAATATTTTGCCATACGATGGCTCGAGTACGCTTGGCAATTCCGATAGCTACAGCAATCTTCGAAGGCTCATCGGTCATAATTACAATATCTGCTGCTTCAATGGCAGCGTCGGAACCAAGTCCTCCCATAGCGATCCCGACATCGGCTCTAGCCAGTACAGGAGTATCATTAATTCCGTCTCCGACAAAAATAATCTTCTCGCGTGGAGACTTATCACGATCCAGCTTCTCGATGGCCTCTACCTTATGCTGTGGTAAAAGCTCTGCGTGTACCTCATCTACCCCTAACTGCTTCCCTACATCTTCAGCTACGGCGGAAGCATCACCTGTCAGCATCACCGTCTTGCGTATTCCCAGCTTTTTGAGGCGCTGAATGGCCTGCAGTGAGTCCTCCTTCACTTCATCAGCGATCACCAGATAACCTTCATATTGATGATCTACCGCTATGTGAACAACTGTACCGCTCTGCTCTGGGACCTCATAAGCAATTCCCTCACGCTCCATCAGACGTGCGTTACCTGCAAATACGGTCTTGCCTTCGATAGTTACTTCGATACCATGACCAGAGATTTCATTGTAATTCGAGATAGCTTCCTTAGAAATCTGTTCACCATAAGCCGTCCGAATCGACTCAGCGATCGGGTGATTGGAATGGCTCTCCGCATAAGCGGCTGTCCGCAGTAATTCATCCTTAGATTTGCCACCCGACGGATAAATTCCTGTCACCTTAAACTGTCCCTTGGTCAACGTTCCCGTTTTATCAAAGACAACTACCTTCACATCATTTAGGGCTTCCAGGTAGTTACTTCCCTTAATCAGAATACCGCTGCGTGAAGCTGCACCAATCCCTCCGAAGAATCCCAGTGGAATCGAGACCACAAGCGCACAAGGACAAGAGATTACGAGGAATACAAGTGCACGGTAAATCCAATCCGAAAAAGTTGCACCACTGATCAGCAGTGGAGGAACGACGGCCAGCAGGACTGCTGTGATCACTACTACAGGCGTGTAGGCACGTGCAAATTTAGTAATAAAGTTCTCCGTTTTAGCTTTGTTGCTTGATGCATTCTGCACTAGCTCCAGTATTTTGGATACGGCCGATTCTCCAAAGGTCTGAGTAACTTGCACAGTAATTACGCCGTTCCGGTTAATAAAACCACTTAACACCGCACTTCCTGGACCAGCTGATCGTGGTACCGACTCTCCAGTAAGTGCAGATGTGTCCATCATGGCGTTACCTTCAAGTATTGTTCCGTCAAGGGGTACCTTCTCACCGGGTTTAACAACAATCAAATCTCCGATGGCTAC
Organism: Paenibacillus sp. FSL H7-0943; assembly: GCF_037963265.1. Lineage (NCBI taxonomy): Bacteria > Bacillati > Bacillota > Bacilli > Caryophanales > Paenibacillaceae > Paenibacillus > Paenibacillus sp. FSL H7-0943. Next base: position 497,149 of record NZ_CP150148.1, on the reverse strand, counting down.
TTCCTCAGGTGAGACCTTCTTCAGATCATTTCCAAGCTTGAGATAGGCAAACTCGGGGCGAATATCCATAAGTGCCGTAATAGATCGGCGTGAACGATTCACAGCCAGACCTTGGAACAGTTCTCCAATCTGGTAAAACAGCATTACTGCCACGCCCTCTGGATACTCACCAATCGCAAATGCACCGATAGTTGCCAGAGCCATCAGGAAATTCTCATCAAACACCTGGCCACGGATGATGTTCTTAACCGCCTGCCAGACAACTTCACCACCCACGATAAGATAGGCTGCCAAAAAGATCAGCAATTCAACTACTCCATTCACGGGCAGGAATACCCCAGCTAGAGCAAGAATTCCACCAGCGCCTAACCGCAGCAATATTTTGCGTGTATCACCTTCCCCATGCTCGTGCGTATGACCATGACCTTCAGCATCCTCATGACCATGATGATGTCCAGCAGCTTGATGGCCGTGCTCATGACCATGCTCGTGATCATGCGTATGTTCATGAGCGCCACTATTGCGCGCCTTGTGATTGCCCCCAACCTTCTCTTTCACATTTACGTGGGGCTCAAGTGCCTTCACCGTTTTCTTCGCTTCTACAATCGCTGACTCCTCATACCCTGCGGCAGTTTCCAACGTCATTGTTTTTGTTACAAAATTAACGGAACAAGACGATACACCTTCAATCTTCTTCACCTTATCTTCAATTTTCATCGCGCAATTGGCGCAATCCAAGCCTTCTAATTCCCACTGACGTTTTAATTTTCCTTGCATTGTATCCATACGGCACATCTCCTCAAATAAAAACCATATATGAGCACTTGTTCATATGTTATCTTAGCCCTATTATATTCCCTTTATATTTCAAGGTCAATACGCGATATACACCATTTTTCTACATTATCTTAAAAATTAAATCAATTGACCTTTACGAGAAAATATGTAAAATCATGTATGACCCAAAGTAAGTTTCTTACATACGAATGACCCCATTATCAATGAAGCTCGATGGGCAAATGATTTACACAGAAGGGATGAATTTAGAACATGTCAAAGCTAGCCAAAACGTCTTCTTTTTCACAGAAACACCCTATTTGGAGCGTAGTTATTATCGAAGTGTTATTACTTGTAGCCGTAACTGCCGCCGGGGCTTTCGCAACAATTAAGGAACTTGCGTACACCGCCCCTGTACTTATCTCCTTCATCCCAATCGCGCTTGTACTCATCATCTACTTTACAGTTAAGCGCAAATGGAGCACGCTCGGCTTCCGACCTCTAAACACCATATCCTCGGGCAACTGGATCTATTATGCCCCGCTAGTAGTGGTCCTGATTACCATATCCTTTAAGGGATTTCGTGAGATCAGTGCATCTGAAGTACTGTTCTTTATCTTCTTCACCCTGCTGGTCGCTTTTGTGGAGGAAAGTATCTATCGCGGCTTGATTTTTAAGACCTTGCTTCCTAAAGGGGCTAAAACAGCAGTGATCACTTCAAGTATTCTTTTCTCTATTACCCACTTACTTAATGCATTATCCAGCACAGATATCACACAAATTCTTCTACAACTCGTATATGCGCTTCTGATCGGTTTTGCGCTAGCCTTGTTGATGCTAAAAAATAATAATATTCTTCCGCTGATATCCTTTCATTTTATACATAATTTAATTCAGTTTGTGGGCAATGATAATACGAGTGAATACATGGGAATCGATCTATTTATCCTGCTAGTGCTTGCTGTGCAATGTGTCTGGCTAGTGTTGTCCTTTAGAAAACCAAACCTAACGAAGAACCTAAATCAAGCCAGCTAATAAGCTAAATCCTTACTTCAAAATACAAGGCTTCTTGGATTTAAACGCATTGGTTAACCCCTATGCAGCCTGGTTTAATTGAGGTGCTACTTAGTTTAGTTGAGATGCCACCTAGCTTCATTAGAGCAATATTTGTCGCAACCCACACAGCTAACGGACCCAGTTGACCCTAAAAGTAGTATTATCCCCGATTTAGCATATTATCGGACCCCATAGGCGCTATTGGCATGAAAAAGAGCAAAATAAGACCTCTTTCTAAAGAATAACTGCACTGAGGTCCGCAACTCTGCTCAAAAAGCGATTATTGTGCAAATAACGTCAGCTGGGTCCGTAAGCCGTAGTGGATGGTTAGGACTCGTCGGCATAATAAAAAGAGGAACTCCCAAAAGCCATCCAATGGCTGCTGGGAGTCCCTCTTTTTTTGCAACTAGCTATTCGTGTCGGACATGCTCGTGGGTCTGCAAAAAGATCTGCTCCACATGCGCATCGTTCAGCGAATAGAATACCGTTTTCCCCTCTTTACGGCGCTTCACGATCCGTAGATTCCGTAAATAACGGAGCTGATGGGATATCGCAGATTGGCCCATATCAAGGATCACGGACAAATCATGTACACATAATTCTTGCTGTGACAAAGCGTAAATGAGCCGCACTCGTGTTGGATCACCCAACGCTTTGAACATTTCTGCCATTTTATCAGTAATCCCACGGTCTGGCAGGATCAATGCAATGGATTCCGGTTCAAGCTCTGAACCCTTGCATGTATTGTCGCAGTCCTCTAATGCTGTTGGCTCCATGCTCTCGCCCTCCTCCATCTTAGCTAATTATATTCTTTAATTATAAGAAAAACAGCACGGGATGTCCATTGAGGAGGAGTTTATAGCCTCTGATTGTGAATTAGACTGCTTTACGATAAAAGGAGATTAGTCCTGCGGCAAAAAAGACAATCAAGCTTCCTCCCACTATCATCATCAGTGTCTCTAAAGGCAGATTAAAGGCACCAAATCCGTCATCACCATAAGGACTCATGGCCAACAACGGCTGTACCCAAGGATAATAGGGGCCGTAGGTTGAAGAATTAGCGATCAGTATATTGGGAATGGTCAGACTCACATTCAGCGCCAGCGGTGCGCCGAAGCTGCTCCAGCTTTGCGAGATCGCCAGCTGCAATGCGGCGAGAGGTAGACAGGCTACAAAGCCGCCAAATATTGATTTTAGCAGCAGCTCCCAAGGGATTGGATCTGGAGCCCCTCGGAACAAGCCCATTCCCAGCACCATAACGAGGAACGTTACTTGCACAGCAGCCAGCAATCCGATGATCATCACATATTTTGAGAGATACACCGACAACCGGGTTACAGGCAGAGACAACAATAGCTTCCAACCACCGTCATGATGCTCATAACGACAGATCAGGGCCGCAAAAATGCCTGAAAGCACAGGCAGAAACAGCAAAGCATGCATCATTGACATCACACTTAACAGCAGCTCCCAAGACATCTTCTCACCTTGATTATCCGATAACAATCCGGGAACCAGTGATAAAACCGGACTTCCTATGACTAAAAGCCAAGCATATGATTTAGACATTTTTAATCGCTCTGAGGACAATACTCTCCAAAATGACATCATCTTAATCCACATCCTTTCGAGCGAAATGCACTGCACCCGGCAAAAACACCAGCATTCCCAGCAGCAGACCCGCACCGCTGAACAAAAGGCGATTAGAGGAGTCCCACGCCAAATATGGCCAAGTTAAAGGCACCCACTCCGAAAGGAACATGGAGAAAAATGACGTCAAAGATAATGTGATCCCCAGGGCAACTGGCAGTGTCTGATTACGATTAGCCAGGGAAAGCCACAGCTGTAGCGCGATGACCGGCAGAGCCGCAATATAGGACATAAAGCCAATCCGCACTACATCCACATAAGGAATAAGATCCGCTTTGAAGCCCAAAATAAGCCCTAAAACAACTATCCCCACTGAGAGCAACAAGCAGGAAACTGCCACTAGCAGCAGACAGAGCATTAACTTAGCCATAAACACTGAGGTACGAGAGATAGGCAGTGCCAAGAGCTGCTTCCATGAACTCATCTGATGTTCGACATTTGCAATCAACGAGCATACTAAAGTGCCTCCCAGAAAAAGAGCTGTGGGCACAAACCCGGACACATTATCCAGAAGTCCTCCCCATAAATCCGCGCTATACTGCTGACGCAGATAATCATAACGAAGGCCAAAGTTAAGGCCCTGCATGGCTACTAGACCAATCGGTCCTAGAAACACTAGAAACCAAATTCCTTTGCCGCGGATTTTAAGCCAATCCGCTGACAACGCCCGCCACATCATGATTCCCCGCCTCCCACAACCTGTAGGAAGAAGTCCTCAAGCGATTGTCTCCGCTCCTCTACACGATAGACAGCGTGCCCATTCTCTACCAAAGCCTTGACTAGCAGCGCTACTCTTGCATCGTTCATTCTTGAAAAAATCAGTTTTTGCTCTTGTAGTGTCCCTTCATACCCCCGGCCTCCAGCGAGACGTAACGCAGACTCTGGTTCCGAAACCGCAAGGCGTATCTCGCCAGCAGCCTGTTGTTGCAGATTAGCTATTGTATCTTGGTATACCATTTGCCCTTGGCGAATAATACCCACGGTATCTGCCATTTGTTCAATTTCACTAAGCAGGTGACTGGATACTACAACCGTAATTCCTTGCTCCTGTGGCAAACGTTTGATAAGCCCACGAATTTCCTGAATCCCTGACGGGTCGAGTCCGTTCGTTGGCTCGTCCAGAATAAGCAGCTCTGGATTCCCTAGCAAGGCAGCTGCGATACCGAGTCTCTGCTTCATCCCGAGGGAGAATCCTTTGACCGGACGTCTCTCTTCCCCGGTTAGAGAAACAATATCTAGCACCTCAGCGATTCGTGACTTCGGAACATCCAGAATGCGGCGGATCGCTTCGAGATTGTCCACAGCACTCAGATGCCCATAATACGAGGGGGATTCGACAAGCGACCCTACCTTCCGTAAAATTTGCAGCTTATTCTTCCGAAGATCCTGGCCGAACACTTCAATTTTTCCAGATGTCGGTGTAATTAGGCCAAGCAGCATACGGATTGTTGTAGTTTTCCCAGCTCCGTTTGGACCCAGAAAACCATAAATCTCTCCCTTACGGATATTTAAATTCAAATTTTCTACCGCAGCCCGGCCACGATATTTTTTCAATAAATCCTTAGTTTTAATCACTGTTTCTTCCATGTTCTTCACCTCGGTATACAGCATAACGTCCCAAGGTTAAGAACAAGGAAGTGCCAAGTTTAAGTTTTGTTTAAATTTCACGACGCGGATCAAAGATTACAATAGAAGTGCCTTTGCCTGTGCTCTCCACAACCCATTCCAGCTCCATATGCTTCATCAAAAGATCGACGATAGACAATCCCAAACCTGCCCCCTTGTAATCGGATGGACTCTGAATGCCTCGACCATGATCCGCAATAATTATGGCACGTTGTTCATTACGTTGCTCCGTTGAGATCCCGACATAATGCCCGCTGCTGGCATGTCGTACAATGTTTTGATACAAATTATCGAGAATACGGCGGAACCAGACCTCATCCACCCTCCAGAATAGCGGTTCGGCTTCCAGGTTAATATCAATATCGAAGCCCTCTTTTTCCCATACGGGGTACCAAGCAGCCGCACTCTCCCGTAACAAGCGTAGAACATCTTTACGTTCCAGCTTTAAGGTTACCCGTCCACTATTGAGCAGATTGTAAGATAAAAGATTCTCAATCAGGACGCTAAGATCCGCAATACGCTCATCCATAAGCTGTAAGGACTGCTTACCTTTTGAGGTCAGATCCTCTTTGGTCATAACATGGATATGGCTGCGAATGACGGTTAGGGGTGTGCGTAAATCGTGAGATAAATTCGAGACTAGACGCTTACGCAACTCTTCCTCTTCTATTTCCCTGCGTCGGCTTTCATCCAGTTTAGTTACCATCGTATTAAAAGCTTCCTCCAAGCGACCGATCTCGTCCAGTTTTCCTGTCACTATAGACTTAGGCATTCTATCCGGGCCTGTGATCGTCATCGCGGTTTGCAGTTGCAGCAGCCGTTTGCGAATTTTTCTAAAGAACATCCATGAAACCAGAGCGAACCCTCCAAAAAGGGTAAATAACACAAAGTTATACCAAGCCCAAGCCCCTAATCCCCCATAAGCCCCTTTGTTCAGCAGCTTGCTTGGAATTTGCATCACCATAAATCCCTTGTCTGCCTCCACTTTGTCCCCCACGAAAGCAACGATGGCTAAAGGATCACGATTCGTACTTTCTTTCATAAATGAAATAGCCTCAGCCGCAGTCCACTGATCAGGAACTTCAGGGTAAATCTTATCCTTATCCCCTTCTTCAGGCGTGAGAATCAACTGGGTTTTTCCCTGCCCGTCTACCCAAAACATAGTAGCCTCGGTGTATTTTCGACTCAATTCAATCAGCCGCTGATTTATGGCTTCCGAAGAAGCATTTTCTAAGTGAAGTGCCTCTTTATGCCACATAGTCTCCAGCGGTGCAATATTCGAATACAGGGATGTATCTACAGGCGGGGCACCTTTGGTCACTTCGTTAAGAATATTGTAGCCAACAAAAGACAACGGAAGGACCACAGGGATAAATAGCAGTGCAGATACGATAATTAGCAAATACCCTGATAACAAGGAGGAATTACGTTTCTTGCGAATGCGCTCTAATCCTCTCATGCTCTTACCCGGTAGCCGATCCCACGGACAGTTTCGATAATTTCCGGATTACCCGGATCAAGCTCCAGCTTTTCGCGCAAATAACGAATATGTACCATCAGAGTTTTATCCCCTTCGATATAAGCCTCACCCCACACGGCCTCGTAGATCTGCTCCTTCGTCATAATTTGGTTAAGATGACGCAGCAAATAGGAAAAAATCTGAAATTGCTTACCTGTAAGCATGATTTCTTCCTGAGTCTGAGCATTCATTACGCGGTTATCCCCTTCATATACGACTAGATGTTTAAGTGTGAGCGAATCCTGAACAGATGCCCCATTCCTTCGGAGCAGCACCTCAATTCGAGCGGCCAATTCATCCGGATGAAAAGGCTTGGTCAAATAATCATCTGCGAACTCCAAACCTTGCAGCTTATCATCAATAGAGGTCCGGGCGGAAAGCATCAAAATGGGCAGCTTAGGGTAAGAACGTTTCAAACGTTGCCCGATCGTAAACCCGTCCAGACCTGGTAGCATAACATCGAGAATAGCCAGTTGGCAGGCGCCGGCTTCTTCCATTGCTCCTTCGCCGCTCCGTAACCAGCGGACACTATATCCTCTTTCGCTTAAATCAGCAGACACTACACTGCCAATTTCACGATCATCTTCAATATATAACAGAGTAACGCTCATGTAGCTTTAGCTCCTCCCCGATATGAATACCTAAAAAGTTGAAGTCATTATAACACATCAAACAGCCCTCCTACCCCATATGGGATAGGAGGGCTGTTTGATCAATTCAAAGCTATAGCTTACGGCTGCCATACTCCATGCTCTTTATTGCTGCCTACATACTCAATACGTGTTGGAGTAAGCTCCAAAATTACATAATTAGGATCATCAGGTCCTGTAAACCATGGCTCCAGCTCTTTATTCCATACCTTGGAGCGCAAGCCTTCATCCTTAGAGACGGTAGCAGTTGCTTCAATCTCCAGCACATCTTTGCTTCCGCCTGCCTCATAGCCAAGCAGTACAAAAGCATTCGGATTATCGGATAACTCCTCCACTTTATGAGTTTTGCGATTTGTAGCCAAATAAATTCTCAAACCCTCATGGAAAATGGCCATATAACGTACTTTCGGCTTATTTCCTTCTTCGATCGTACCAAAGGAACCGAACTTGTTGTCATCCAATGCCTTAATAATGAGTTGCTCCAGTTGTTTGTTATCCATTACGTAAATCTCTCCCTTCAAGCATGTAAACAAAAGTTTATATATCCAAGCTCACCGTTTGGATTTATCATAACAATGGTGCTTATTATAATGTACCCTTCAGGTTCACATTGAATCCGACCTTACCTCATAAACTACTTCAAGATAAGGAGCTTACTTCGTGAAAAAACTGATTTGGATCGGCTGTCTTTCCTACTTCGTTATCGGTCTGGCACATGTTGTGCTGGGATCTATTCTGCCCGTTCTACTGCAACATTATGATCAAAATTATAGTGCTGGCGGTGAATTAATCTTTAGTCAATTCGCTGGTTTTTTAGCAGGTGTGTTGGTCTCTCCCCTGCTTAATCGCCGCTTCGGAAAACGTGGAGGCATCCTCATTGCCACCAGTCTTCTACTAGTTGCAGAAATTGCCTACGCCTTTCTACCGCCTTGGGGCTGGATGTATGTTATCGCTGTTGCCGCAGGTTTTGGTTTCGGGATGATCGAAGCTGTTATCGGCACCATTATTATTGGTGCTGTAACCGAAGGAACTGCTATTGCAATGAGCCGGCTTGAAGTGCTATTCGGGATAGGCGCACTCGTGATGCCGCTTATCGCCAGTCCGCTCATTGCTGCCGGAGCGTGGAGATTGGCCTTTCTAATCGTCGCTGCCTTCTCCTTAATTTCTCTTATCCTCTGGACAAGAGGGCATTTCGGTAATCTACAACGAATGCTGGATGAACGCGCCTCTGTCCAAGGAGCAGACAATTCGCAATCCTCAAGCTCACGTTCTAACAAAAAATTTCCGTATAAAGGTAAGCAATGGATTCTGTTAGGGATCTTCATCGTTTTCTTTTTTCTTTATGTAGGCACAGAGATGAGTTTAGTCAACTTTATGCCGGCTATCTTTATTGCCAAGCTAGGGATGACGGAGTCTGCCGCAGCACTGACAGTCACTTTCTTTTGGCTGGCGATGTCTACAGGAAGATTGTTTGCGGGTGTAATTGCCGAAAAAATATCTTATCGCGTGTACATTCTCAGCAGCTGTTTACTAACCTTGTTACTGCTGACACTCTTTCCGTTCACTGACAATCGAATGGCTGCTTTCATTGTAATTCTGCTGCTGGGGCTGTTTATGTCCGGTATTTTCTCCGTTGCTTTAGTCTACTCCAGCAAAATGCTGCCTGGCACCGAAGAGTCAACACCCAGCATTATGATTGCTTCCGGAGGTGTTGGCGGTGCTTTGCTACCTCTGTTTATGGGCTGGTCTATGGACCATTTAGAAGTGGCACAAACAGCCGGATTACTGGCCGCTTTTGCCGCCTTCTTGTTTCTGCTAAGCATTGCCGCATGGAGGTTCCAGTCCATGCAAGCGTTGAAAGGAAAGAGTTCCCGTATTTAGAACAGTATCAACGTTATCCTTTTAGGGTAATGTGATCTATAAGCATATTCTGAGCACAAGGATGGACGATGAATGAATGAGTCTTCAACTGAGCCTTTGTTACATACTGCGCTCATGCAGTTTATATTTCCCTTTTCTATAAAAAAGGGCGATTCTAAGCAGCTTATCCAGCAATTACAGGACGACGGCTTCACACGTTTTTTTCTGGATAATAAAGAGCTTGAAGCTGCCTATTACGGAGATGGCTACTGTGTTTCCCATGAACGAATGGAGCGCACCTATTTACCGTTTGCTGCACATGTCCTTTTTCCACGCAGGAAGGATGCCGACTCGTTTCGCCGTTTTTCCAGAGTAAATAATCTCGACTGCATTCTGGAGATTCCGCAGCAATCTATATTTTTCAAAATTCTCTCGACGGATATATTCATATGTCCTTTTCAGCTTGGATTCGTGACGATACGTGTCCAGCTGGAGGGGGATTCAATTCCCTTTAGTATTGCCCTAGAATTCGCGGATCGTTTCCGTGCGCTAGAGAATACCTTCATACAGGATGATTACACTTATATTCATTGTGGGGAACAGACCTATGAGATGGTAGAGGATTTTGTCTTCCGAAATTTGGTGGATGGACTGGAGCCATATCTGGATCAATCGGATATCAATGGGGCTTATTTCGAGACCCTTCCTTTTTTCGTAGATGAAAGAATGCAGGTGCAAGCTTTTTACGGCTTTCAGAATGAAGAAAGCTCTGATGAGATTAGTGTAAATCTACGCTATCGCGCCTCACAGCTTGATGGAATTAATCTGAACGGAAAGCCCTATGCCAGTGCCAGCGATCCAGCGTATATTGCAAACTATTGTCATGAGCATTCCTATAATCGCTGGGGTCCAGACACATATTATATGATGAATGAGCAAACCTTTTGCTGCATGACCCGCGCTGAACAGGAGATTGCTGTTAGTCTAGCCAACCAGATGTACGGGCAATATTATTACGGATTTTTACTCAATATTTTCCACAAAATCGTTCTGCTAAAGCTCGCCAATATGCACTCCCGACTTCGGATTAATCATGATTATGAGGAAATAGACAATCTAATCTACTCCATCAATAAGTTCTCGGCAAAGTTCTACTTCTTGGAGTTGATTTCCCAGTCGCAGGGCCGGGAGATATTTCTTCAGCTGCGTAAAGTATACGGAAACGACGCTTTGTTCGAGGAAGTGAAAGAAACCTTAAATGACCTGTTTCAGTATCAGGATAAGTTTCAGTCCAAGCGACGGGATAATCTGCTGATGATTCTTACTGTATTTACGGTAGTAAGCGGGATTTACGGCATGAATCAGGTCATTGACGATCTGGATGGAAAGATTCAATGGAGTAAAATGATTGGTTATTCTCCCTTTGAATTTCTTGCCCTCTTCGTGATCATGAGCGGGATTCTGATCAGCGTTGTCCTCACGCTAGGGGCGCTGGTTAGTGAGCTTAAACGGCGTCACCGCAAGAAATATAAAGATCTAGACTAGCAAAAAAGAAACTACTTGATTGGAAAAATTCAGGAGTGCACTACTAGACATTCCGAGTACAGCCGTCTATAATACACCGTATGCGAGAAATATAAGATATAAAGTATGGGTACAAAACTTATGCTTACTTATATTGCACATAGAAATACCCGTTAACTTCATAGAACCAGGGGTGCTGGAATTGGCCGGCTGAGATTGTATCCCACAAGATACTGACCCTTATACCTGATCTGGATAATGCCAGCGTAGGAATCGCCAATTGGTTCTGGTCCCTGTGACCTTAACTAACCTTGCGCCAAGCCAGCGTCCCGATCACTCGGGGCGCTTTTTTTGTAAGATCACTAAAAGATGTAGAAAAACGTACATACTACACTTTACGGTTCATGTTGTGAAGACGGGATTCTTGTAACCTTAAAGGAGAGAAGAAGACATGCACCTTAAAAAAGCACTTACGTTGTGCCTCACCTGTGTACTCATTCTTGCCATTGCCGGATGCGGCAGCAACAATGGGAATACAGCCGGAAACAAAGCAAATGCTACTGATCCAACTGCTGCGGCTGGGACGGATGCTCCAAAAGAGCTCACCAAAGTTAAAGTCGCACTCGACTGGACACCGAACACAAATCATACCGGTCTATACGTAGCTAAGGATCTTGGTTACTACGCTGAAGAAGGTCTGGACGTCGAGATCGTTCAGCCAGGCGCAGCGGGTTCTGATACTATGGTTACCTCTGGCGAAGCCGCTTTTGGCATCAGCGCCCAAGAAGGATTAACGCTAGCCCGTCTACAAGGCGTGCCCCTTGTCTCGATAGCAGCTATTATTCAGCATAATACGTCGGGATTCGCTGCTCCAGTAGATCGCAATATTAAATCACCAAAGGATTTTGAAGGTAAAACCTACGGAGGCTGGGGCTCACCGGCCGAAGAAGCAGCCATGAAAGCTATCATGGATCCTGAAGGTGGCGATGTGAAAAAGGTGAAGCTGATCAGTATCGGTGAAGCTGATTATTTTACCGCCGTCAAACGTGACATTGATTTCGCCTGGATTTTCTACGCTTGGACTGGTGTTGAGGCTGAGTTGCGTGGCGAGCCATTGGATATGCTGTACTTAAAGGATTATGCGCCGCAGCTCGATTATTACACGCCTGTGCTGACGACGAGTGAGAAGCAAATTGCAGATCATCCTGATCTGGTGAAGGCCTTCATGAAAGCCACATCAAAAGGTTATCAATATGCCATTGATCATCCGGAAGAGGCTGCCGGTATGTTATCGAAGGCCGTTCCTGACCTGGACGCCGACCTTGTCCTAGCTAGCCAAAAATGGCTTAGCCCAAAATACAAGGACGATGCTGCCCGCTGGGGCGAGCAAAAAACCGAGGTCTGGCAAAATTACGGCGACTGGATGTATGATCTGAAGTTGCTGGATAAACCGCTGGATGCTGCTAGTGCATTCAGTAATGATTTTTTACCGGCGGAGTAGAGAGCGGACTTCAGAACCAAGAAGGTTGGACGTTACTTGAGGAAGGAGGAACGGAGCGTAGTGATGTGCTACGTGAGTACCGGACTTCCCAAGTTCGTTCAAGATTCGATGTCGAGTTTGCTTCCTGAGTTACTTCGTTATCAAAGTTGGCTTTTTGAACTTACCTTATAAAATGAGAGGATTGATTATTGTGGCTAACACCCTACTAAGCATTCAAGTAATTCCAAAAACTCCGAACAATGAGGATTCCATCCCATACGTAGATAAAGCGATTGAGGTCATTCAGAAATCCGGTGTTAAACATCAAGTGAATCCGCTGGAAACCACAATGGAAGGTGAGCTTAGCGAGCTGCTGGAGGTTGTGCGTCAGATGCAGGAGGCGTTGATCGAAGCAGGCAGTCCAAGCGTAATTTCGCAGATCAAAATCGCTCATAATCCTAACGGAATCAGCATGGATAAATTGACGGAGAAATATCGGCCGTGAGATCGACCTGGAAGCTAATATGGCCGCCCCTTGTGGCGGTCGTCTTCTTTTTAACCGTATGGCAGCTATCTGTATCTGTATTTCATATTGAATCCTGGATTCTGCCGAGTCCTGCTGATATTGCCCGTGAATCCACCAGTAACGCTTCTGGTCTTTGGGCTCATACGATGGCTACGCTGCGGCTCACTTTAATTGGTTTTCCCATTGGTACGGGGGTAGGCCTGATCGTTGCTTTGCTTTTGCATCTTTTGCCTTGGGCTAGACGGGCTTTTTATCCACTTATTATTCTGAGTCAAAATGTTCCCTCCATCGCGCTCGGACCCCTGCTCATTATCTGGTTCGGCTTTGGTCTTTTGCCCAAAATCGTGCTGATTACACTAGTATGTTTCTTCCCGGTAGCTGTCGCTGCGATGGGCGGTCTGGCCCAAAGTGATCAGGTCATGATGAATTATATGAAAATGGCTGGCGCAAGCAAGTGGCAAATCTTCACCAAGCTGGAGCTGCCCTCTTCTATCCCGGCACTATTTTCCGGCGTAAAAATATCTGCTACTTATGCGGTTATGGGCGCCGTGGTCGCTGAATGGATTGGCGCGGATAAAGGTATTGGTTATTATATGCTCCTGCAGAAATCCGCATATCGTACGGATCGGATGTTTGTCGCTATTGTTATTATTGTACTTTTAAGTCTTGTACTCTTTGCTATTATTGCATTGCTGGAAAAATGGCTGGTTCGCTGGAAGCCGCGCCGTAACTCATAGAAAGGAAGATGCCTGTATGTCTCAAGCGACGCAAATGCAACACAGAACAACAGAAGTCATAAGCTCTCCTGAAGCTCATACCGTGGCACCCGCCCTTGAAGTGAGCGGCATCTCCAAATCTTTTTCCCATCGTCGCCGTGAGACGAAAGTTCTGAATAATGTCTCTCTCAAGGTAGAGCAACAAGAGTTCGTTTCGATCGTTGGTCCTTCCGGCTGCGGAAAAAGCACCTTATTCCATATGATTGGCGGCCTTGTGAAACCCGATGCAGGCACGATCCGCATGAACGGTAAGGTCGTTACAGGTCAACGCGGTGAAATTAGTTATATGCCGCAGCAGCCTGCGCTTTTTCCTTGGCGTACGATTGAGGATAATGTGCTGCTTGCTGGGGAGATCAAGGGCGCACTGCGGGAGGGAGCCCGCGAGGAAGCGCGCCAGTGGCTTGCCAAGGTTGGGTTAAGCGGTTTCGAACATGCTTATCCGCATATGTTGTCTGGCGGGATGCAGCAGCGTGCAGCTTTTCTCAGAGCATTGCTCGCTCCCCAGGAGCTAATGTTGCTGGATGAACCTTTCAGCGCACTCGATGCACTAACTCGCAGTGAAATGCAGCGCTGGCTGCTTGAGCTGTGGGAAGAGAATCGCCGCTCTGTGCTGTTCATTACTCACAACATTGAAGAAGCGTTGCTGCTCTCTAATCGTATCTATGTATTTTCCGGTCGCCCCGGCTCCATTCTGCATACAGTCGATGTGCCGTTTCCGCGGCCACGCCGTGATGAGATTACGGACTCTCCCGAGTTCCTTAAGCTCAAACGCCAGTTGTCACAGTGGATGCGAGAGGAACAAGCTAAAAATAGGCAGCCGCTAGCTTAATCGCTAAGCTCTGTAAACTGATATCGCTGGTATAGCGGTGTCAGTTTTTTTATTTTGCAGCGATAAACTCCTACCCTATTTATAATTGACGCGGATGTATCTGCTCAATTAAACAAATTTCACTCATCATAGTAGGGATCACATTAAATGTGTGGCGAAAACCGACTCCCTGTTGGTAATGGATAGTAACCGGGCGGGTTGGGGACATTCTACGGGATTTATACCGTTGATTCACTTCGTCGGGCCGGATTCGGCTCATTCTGCGGGATTTATACCGTTGATTTACTTCGTCGGGCCGGACTCGGCTCATTCTGCGGGATTTATACCGTTGATTTACTTCGTCGGGCCGGACTCGGCTCATTCTACGGGATTTATACCGTTGATTTACTTCGTCGGGCCGGATTTGGCTCATTCTGCGGGATTTATACCGCTGATTTGATTCGTTGGGCCGGACTCGGCTCATTCTGCGGGATTTATACCGTTGATTGCTTCGTTGGGCCGGACTCGGCTCATTCTACGGGATTTATACCGCTGATTTGATTCGTCGTGCCAGATTCGGCTCATTCTACGGGATTTATACCGCTGATTTGTTTCGTTGGGCCGGACTCGGCTCATTCTGCGGGATTTATACCGTTGATTGCTTCGTTGGGCCAGATTCGGCTCATTCTACGGGATTTATACCGTTGATTTGTTTCGTTGGACCGGATTTGGCTCATTCTACGGGATTTATACCGTTGATTTGCTTCGTCGGGCCGGATTTGGCTCATTCTGCGGGATTTATACCTCTGATTTGATTCGTCGGGCTGAATTGCACCCGATCTAGGGCATTTTTGCCCTTGTTTTGTCACTTCGGGCTGAATCACACCGATTTTAGGGCATTTTTGCCCTTGTTTTGCCACTTCGGGCTGAATCACACCGATTCTAGGGCATTTTTGTCTTTCTTTTGCTACTTCGGGCTGAATTGCACCCGATCTAGGGCATTTTTGCCTTTCTTTTGCCACTTCGGGCTGTATTGCGCCCGATCTAGGGCATTTTTGCCTTTCTTTTACCTCTTTAGGCTGAATCGCACCGATTCTAGGGCATTTTTGCCTTTCTTTTGCCTCTTCGGGCGGAATTGCACCCGATCTAGGGCATTTTTGCCTTTCTTTTGCCACTTCGGGTTGAATTGCACCCGATCTAGGGCATTTTTGCCTTCTATTTCCCACTTCGGCGGAATTCCAGTGACTCAGGGGCATTTTTGCCCTTATTGTTCCTCTTTAGCTTTTAGTTTGAATTAAATACGAGACTATGGCATCAACCAGAATCGGTGTTGTTTATTATTATTAATTTGTTTAAAGGTCACAGCTATAGTCGCACTTACATTCTACTCACTACTCTTACACATACTCCCCCTACTCACTCTTGCTCATACTCCTCACCTTACTCCCACTAATCTCTCTTACTCTTCCCCCTACTCCTTACTTCCTACACTCACATCTGCCCCCTCCTCCTCTCCCACCAACCGAACCTAAAAAAGGCCCCCATAAACGAGGCCTTTTCTTCATTTCCTAATCATAGCTCGGAACACGAATTTGGGCAGCACTGCCTGTCTGCGCCATCGCGACTTTTGTCCCTTCGCAACGGGAGCGAACAAAAGTCGATGCAACCACTCCAGATTGAGTTTTTTCCATAGCGCTGGTGCAGGAGTAACTTTTCCCGCTATTACATCTAAGCTGCCCCCCACGCCAAAAACAACTTTTACCTGCGCAAGCTCCTGTTTGTGCTTATATACCCATTTGTCAGAGTATGGCGCACCCATCGCAACGATCAGGAGATCTGGCTGTGCGCGCTGTATTTCTGCTACAATGGCAGGCTCCTCTTCCTTGGTAAGAAAACCATTATGTCTTCCTGCAATCTTCACATTCGGATATAACTCCGTGATCTTTTCGACCGCTTTACAGCTGGTAAGCTCATCTGTTCCCAAGAAATAAAAACTCCATCCCAAGCTATTTCCTTGCTCCAAAAGCTCAAGAAGCAGCTCATATCCAGTTACCCTCTCAGCAATAGGATCGCCTTTTCTTTTTGATGCCATCACAATGCCAATCCCGTCAGGAGTGATTAAATCCGCTTCTTGAAGTATGGTTTGTAGCAGCTCGTCCGATTGACTTGTTATCGTAATTTCCGGGTTAGCCGTGATCAAATGGAAAAGTTTCGATTCCCCAGATTGAATATGTTTTGTTAGATGAAGTGTTGTCTCATGTAGTGTTAGTTTTGAAAAGGGAACTCCTAATATTGAAACTGTCCCGTCCATATAATCACCTCTCACTAAAATTCCACTTCAATATACCTTACCATAATCAAGAGGAGGAAGGGGAGTCATTTAAGTTACTTAATCACCCCAGCTACTACGCTACCCAAACACTTCAGCCTTTCCACCGCTTCAACCATTTCAGCCCACTACAGCCATCCCCAGCAACCCCGCCACCACAGCTACTCTACTCACCCAAACACCCTATAGCTCCACTCACTCCTCCATAAACTTCCACCACTCTACTAACCAAGGTTCATCGATCCCCCGCATGCGGAATTCCTCTACAAGTATCTTCCGGAATCGTTTTTCCATTTTGACAAAGTTATTATCCTCCTGGTACATAGGGGCAAAGGATTCATCATCTCTAACAAAACTCCAAAAATCGCCCGCACACTCCAAAATCTTTCGGCCGACAGTCGTTTGTTTGGCTACAGGTACCAGCCATTTGTCATAGGGGTAGGGGTGACCTTCAATAGTAATGGCACAGCGTAATGCTTCTTTATAAAGAGAAACCGCTAAAAATAAAATAGGAAAGGCGTCGCCACGCACTACCGGATTATCTAAGCTTTTGGCATAACTTCTTAACTGGATGTATGAATTCTTACGAAATCTCATTAGGACTCCAGGTTGGAGGGGCACATAGGCATCAAAAAGCGACTTTACATCCAATCGGTCATAGTAGATATAAGAAATAGAAGCATTCCACAGCCATTCCATATTTCCGCTCATTAACGCCTCTTTGATTTCTGATATTTTATGCAGTGTGTAATGTCCGGTCTTGCCGCTGGGAAGTCGTAAATCCATAAAAAAACTACTTTGCTCCGGGATCAGCCCCGCTTGCTCGAACCGATGATTAATGCTGCTATAATACTCATCCTGACAAATAATAATTACATCCACATCCGACTGCTCATCCACCACACCAAGTGCGGTCGATCCATCAAGGAGAATACTTACCTGCTGACTCTCCTCTTTCATTAACGGATGATTTAGAATTTCTTGTGTGATATACTGCCCAATTTCCTCTAATAATTCGCTATGAACCTGCGTCTTATCAGGTGTTAATAAAATATCCGACAACACTGATTTCACCATCTCAACCCCAACCTCCAATCAATCTCAATTTCTCAAAAAATAAAACGCTTACACCTAACCTAATATTTGGATAATGGAGTACCATTCTACACTCCTAATATATATCTTGCAAGGATAAATGAAGTACCCTTTTGCCTAAGCCTAAATATAATGAAGTATCTATTTACTTGGAAAGGGGTAAAAGCATGGCGCAGCCAAAAGTGATTGCTACAGTCCGCTCTGCCGGACCGATCGGAGATATAAAAGTAAATGTCGTCACGAATCGAGTATACTTTGTAAACCCAGACACCGAGGCTGGAACTATCGGGGTATTGGAGGGCAGAACTAATCGCATTATCGCTCGGATCCCTGTAGGAAGACTGCCGTCTCAGCTCGGAATCAACCCCCAAACCAACCGGATTTATGTACCTAACTTCCGTGACGAAAACGTATCTGTCATAAACGGGCGGACAAACCAGGTAATCAAAACTGTCAAAGTAGGCCGATTCCCAGACAATATCGGAGTAAATGTTCGAACCAATCTGATTTATGTAACTAGCGCATTCGGAACCCTATTCGTCATAGACGGGAAAACAAATCAGGTCCGTAAAAAGATTGAAATCGGTGGACGCCCCTCCAGAATTGTTATCAATGAGCTTACCAACCGTGTCTATGTGACCAATACAGTAAATGATAGCGTCACCGTCATTAACGGAACTACACAGGCGATCATTGCGACAATAAAAGTCGGAAGTAACCCCGTGATAGCGCCAGCACTTAATAAAATTACCAATCGTATTTATGTCGCTAATAACTTGAGCCGGTTTCTTTCTGTGATCAATGGCCGAACCAATAAATTGTTGCGTAATGTACAGCTGGGACGTTTGCAAAGTGAGGTCGTTATAAATCCGCTGACGAATCGTATTTATGTCTCAAGTGCACAAGTGGAGGGTAAGGGCAGGCTGTTTGTCATAGATGGGCGCAACAACAAAATTATAACCACAAAGGTGTTGCCTACCTCCTCCAACACGATTATCAACCCGAATACAAATCATTTATTTGTTGGTAATTTTGATAAGAATCATATGTCCGTTTATAACGCCACCACGTTTAAACGGCTCGCAAGATTCTCCTCCGTATCAGGCAGCACTGTGCTAAACCCGCTCACAAATAGAATTTATGTAGGTGGAAACGACTCCATAACGGTCATTCAGGATGGACCAAGACTCACTCAGAGTTCTATTTTTAATTAAGACAAAAAGACGCCCACCATAGGTGAGCGTCTTTCTACATATCAAATTACATCGATCTAGCGGATGAAACTTGTTTAACAGCCACTTTTTCCTCGACTGTTTCTGTATCCTTAGGCTGTATCCCTCTTTTTATGAAGAAAGCTAGGATAAAGGCAATGATGGCTACGCCTACTGACACTAAGAATGCATCGTTAATTCCTTCGATCGTTGCTTTTGCGATGACTTGGTTTTGAATGCCAAGCAATTGCTCTGCAGAAGGCTTAGCCGTTAATTTACTCACAGCCTCAGCTACCATATCTTTGACATGTGAAGTAGTACTGTTAGACATAATCGTTACAAGCAGCGCCCCGCCAATCGCCCCGGAGACTTGCTGAATCGTACTGTTCATGGCTGTACCATGCGGTGTATATTTAGCCGGGATGGAGTTCAGACCATTGGTCATCACAGGCATCATAACCATTGAAATCCCGAACATTCTCACAGAATACAAAATCATAAGTGTCGAATATTTCGTTGTCTCAGTTAGATCACTAAAGAAATACGTACTGATCACTACGATAGCCAGACCGATTAACGCTAAGACTTTGCCGCCGAATTTATCGAACAATTTACCTGTGATTGGAGACATAACCCCCATAATCAAAGCACCAGGCAACATTAGGAGTCCCGAATCCAGAGGTGAAATACCTCTAATATTTTGCAGATAAATCGGCATTAACATCATGGCTGAGAACATCGCCATATTCAGTGTAATCGAAATCGCTGAGGATAAAGCGAACATCGGATATTTGTACACTCTGAAGTTAAGCATAGGCTCCTTCATCTTCATCTGGCGCATAATGAATATCACTAAACCAATAACCCCGATAATAAGGGTGGAGTAGACCATTGGATCATCCCATCCTTTATTCCCAGCGGAACTGAAGCCGTATAGAAGACCCCCGAACCCAATCGCTGATAGAACTACAGATAGAATATCAATTTTAATAGCCACATCTTTTTTAGGATCATGCAGTTTGAAGAAGGCAAGAATGAACACCAATACGGCGATCGGTGCAATCATAAAGAACAGCACAGGCCATTCATAATGCTGAATAATCCATCCTGAGAGTGTAGGACCAATGGCTGGTGCAAAAATCATAACCAAACCAAACATCCCCATGGCCGAGCCACGTTTTTCAGGTGGAAATGTGGTGAACAATACATTCATTAATAATGGCATCATAATCGCGGCCCCTGAGGCTTGGACCATTCTCGCAATCAATAATACAGGGAAACTTGGAGCAAAGCCTCCAATAAAGGTCCCTATTGCAAATAATCCAATGGCGATTAGGAATAATCGTCTGGCTGTATACTTTTGAATTAAAAAGGCCGTTGAAGGAATCATGATCCCGTTCACTAGCATATAACCCGTCGATAACCACTGTACCGTTGAGGCACTGACATCAAAATCCTTCATAATCGATGGTAAAGCTATATTGAGTAAGGTATTACTCAGTAAGGCAACAAATGCACCAATCATAAGGATTGCCAAAATCCCGTAGGACGCTTTACTTTCTTTCGTTTTCATTTTGGAATCCTCCATTCTATAATCATACCGTCGGTTCATATTTGAACTTATGTTACAACGTAGAATATATTACTCTTATATTTACTGCTTGGCAAGTCAGAATTCATTTAAAAACTAAATTGTATTAAGTGGAAATATAAGCTAGTCTATTCTACGTGAAGAGTTTTTTTGCACAAAAGAGTCCAGCTTAAAGGGGCACCTAAGATGATAAATAAACGGAAAGAGCAAGTGATTCAAAAAGCACATGAATTATTTATTGAAAAAGGCTACCACGCCACATCCATACAGGACATTCTGAATCACAGCCGGATCTCCAAAGGATCTTTTTATAATTATTTCCCTTCCAAGGGGGATCTCTTTAAAGCTGTATTCACCTCTATTCATGACCAGCTGGAAGAAGGCAGAAATGGCCTGCTCATTGGCCAGGACCCCTCTGACATTGATATATTCGCTAAACAAGTTCAACTGGTTATGAAAATCAATAAGAAAAATAAATTGTTGCAGCTGGTTGAAGATGCCCTGGTCTCCAATGATCCGGACTTAATTACGTTCATCAAAAAAACTAAATTCACCTTATTAACCTGGGTGCATGAACGGTTCCTGCATATATTTTCTGAAGATAAAAAACCCTATCTACTGGATGGAGCCATCATTTTTACAGGCATCTTGCAAAATATGCTGCAAATTAACAGTGCCATGAACGAAGTCATTACCTCTCAACAAATCATTAATTATTGCACTACTCTTATCCAGACGATTGTTGAGGATGTAAGCGAAAAAGGAATCCAGCTTATCTCCCCCGATCATGTAGGGAAACTATTGCCTGTTGCTGAATACACTGATTTTTTTAATAATGATCTATCGTTTGCGACCGTAAGCTTAAAAAAAATCATTGATAAATCATTCGCCGCCGATGATCCTAGCCTGTCCAATGCACTGAAGCTGTTATATTTTATCCAAGAAGAGATCATGAACAACAAGGAACCAAGAGAGTTCTTAATCGAAAGCGCCCTGCTCTCCTTGAAAATGTGCCCTCAGTTTAATGAAACGAAGGAATTTGCACATTATCAGACAGTGTTATCTGCAATGCTCTAAGCACAATCAAAGTATGGCTTCAATCATTTAAGCGTATTCTAAACGCAAGGCACGAAACTAAAAGTGTGGTGACCGATTTGTTCAAGCTTTTATTAATCGAAGATGATACAACGCTGTTTAATGAGATCAAAGAACGGCTTACGCAGTGGTCTTATGATGTATATGGCATTCAAGATTTCAACAATGTTACGCAGGAATTCACGGAAATCAAACCTGATTTAGTGATAATTGATATCCAATTACCCAAATTCGATGGATTTCATTGGTGCAGAATGATTCGCTCTCACTCTAATCTGCCGATTATCTTCTTATCCTCTCGGGATCATCCGACAGATATGGTGATGTCCATGCAGCTGGGAGCCGATGATTATATCCAAAAGCCCTTCCATTTCGATGTACTCATTGCCAAGGTGCAAGCCATTCTCCGGCGTGTGTACAATTACAATACGGATAACATTGAACTCAAAACGTGGTGCGGAGCTACCGTCGATTATGAGCGGAATTCAGTGACCAACGACACGGGAACGATTGAGCTTACCAAAAATGAGATTTTCATATTGAAATTGCTCATTGAGAAAAAGAATAAAATTGTCACCCGCGAGGAATTAATTAATAGCTTATGGGACGATAAGCGCTTTATTAGCGATAACACCCTTACCGTCAACGTAAATCGGCTGCGCAAAAAGCTCGACGAGCTTGAATTAGGGGCGTTTATTGAGACGAAGGTTGGACAAGGGTACGTAGCCATTGAAGAGGATTCTCTATGATTAAAAAGTACCTGCTCGAAAGACTCGGTTGGATTTTGCTTTTTCTCTTTGTACATCTATTTATGCTCTTTATCACCTTTATGGACCC
Source organism: Paenibacillus sp. FSL H7-0943 (assembly GCF_037963265.1). Classification (NCBI taxonomy): domain Bacteria; kingdom Bacillati; phylum Bacillota; class Bacilli; order Caryophanales; family Paenibacillaceae; genus Paenibacillus; species Paenibacillus sp. FSL H7-0943. Next base: position 474,739 of record NZ_CP150148.1, on the reverse strand, counting down.
GACCATCCCCCTGTCTTCAGTGCTCTATCTGGTCTCTTTATCGATGATTTTTTTCGTAATTTTTCTAGTCATTCGCTATCCTAAGGAAACCAGATTTTATAAAAGCTTAAATGAGCGGGACGATGATCTCGATCTGACAAGCATCGCTCTTGCCGAAAGTCCTTTTGAGAAAATCATCGAAGAGAGCATCACCAACCAAGTAAAATTGTTAAAGCGGACTGCTTCAGACAATTTAATGAATTTGGAGCAAGAGAAGGATGAGTTGTTATCCTGGATTCATGAAGTAAAGACTCCACTGACCGCAATGCATCTAATGATTGAGCGTATAGAAGATGATGTTATGAAGGGGCACTTGACCTATGAGTGGCTGCGTATTCACCTGCTGCTGGATCAGCAGCTCCATCAAAGACGGATACCATTTATTGAAAACGACCTGTACATGGAGCAAATCGATATAGAAACGCTTATTTTTAGTGAGATTAAGACATTACAATCTTGGTGTATTCAGAAGGGAATCGGCTTTGAGTTGAACTTAGAAGCTGCTGAAGTGCTTAGTGATGCTAAATGGCTGGCTTTTATCCTCAGACAACTCCTAACCAACGCCGTAAAATATAGTGAATCTTCTGATATTACAGTGAATAGCTACCAGCAAGCTGAACATATCGTTCTTGAGGTGAAGGATTGCGGGCGCGGGATAGATCCGAAGGACCTGCCGCGCATCTTCGACAGAGGGTTTACTTCCACTACTGTACATCGCGACAATGCCGCCACAGGCATGGGCTTATATTTAGCTCAGAAAGCAGCTCAATCCTTACTCATCATCATCGGAGTTCAATCCAAGCTCGGAGCGGGATCAACATTTACGCTAACCTTCCCACTCAAAAATGAATTCGTTAAAATCTCAAGCATGTGACAACAATGTCACATGCTTTTATATTTTGTTCGGGCAATCGCAGGATAAGAACAATAAACTTTTTTATAATAAAGCTATACAAGAAGAAACGAAGGAGTGAATCATTATGGCAATTCTAGAAGCTACTAAAATTCATAAAAGCTATGGCAATAAATTAAACAAACAATCCGTGTTAAGCGGACTCGATATTCGTATAGAAGAAGGCGAATTCGTTGGCATCATGGGGCCTTCCGGTTCAGGTAAAACCACCCTACTCAACGTACTCTCGTCGATCGACAAAATCAGTAACGGATCTATTACCATCGAGGGCAATGAAATCTCCAATATGAAAGAGAAGCAGCTTGCTGAATTTCGCAAGAATCATTTAGGTTTTATTTTTCAAGAATATAATCTCTTGGACACGCTGACGGTAAAGGAGAACATCCTGCTGCCACTATCCATTACCAATACACCCAAGAAAGCCGCCAATCAGAAATTCGAAAGTCTCGCAAAGGAATTGGGGATTTTGGAATTAAAAAATAAGTACCCCAATGAAATCTCTGGCGGTCAAAAACAACGTACCTCAGCAGCTCGTGCCTTCATTCATGATCCAAGTATTATTTTTGCTGATGAGCCTACCGGGGCGCTGGATTCTAAATCCGCTTCTGATTTATTAAATAAGCTAAGTGAACTCAATCAAAAACGAAGAGCAACCATCGTTATGGTTACACATGATCCAGTGGCTGCCAGTTATTGCAGTAGAGTTATTTTTATAAAAGATGGAAAAATCTATACGCAACTAAATAAAGGAGAACAATCAAGACAAGTTTTCTTCAACGACATTATAAAAACACAGGGTGTATTAGGCGGTGTGCAGAATGAGCATTAATGTATTAATGATTCGAAATCTGCGAAAAAACATCCGAAATTACTACCTATACGTGTTTGCGCTAGTTTTTAGTGTGGCCTTATATTTCGCCTTTGTCACCTTGCAATACGATCCCTCGATGGATGAGCTGGAAAGCTCTATCAAAGGGGGCGCAGCCATCACGGCTGCCTCGGTTTTACTAGTCGTAATTGTCTCTATTTTCCTGTTATATGCTAATACGATCTTCATCAAACGACGCGGCAAAGAAATTGGCTTATTTCAGTTAATTGGAATGACCAAAAATAAAATCTTCCGCATTCTTTCGGCAGAGAACTTTATTCTGTATTTCGGTTCCTTGGTCCTGGGGATATTAGTAGGCTTTTCTATCTCAAAATTGATCCTCATGATCTTATTTAAAATAATGGGGGTCGATGCTATAGCCTCCCTTCATTTCTCTATCGAAGCTTTGATTCAGACGTTGATCGTATTTTGTGTGATTTATCTTTTGATCATGCTGATGAATTATGGATTTATTAAAAGACAAAGTATCTTATCCTTGTTCCGGGTAACCTCAACAACAGAAGGTACAGTGAAAAAGTTATCCTTCTTTGAAATGATCATAGGGATTGTCGGAATTGGCCTAATCCTACTGGGCTATGTGCTCTCCTCTAAATTACTTACCGAAGACGTAACCTCAATGAATCAATTGGCTATATCCATGATTACTATTTTGGGATCCGTCATTATTGGGACCTATCTATTTTATAAAGGCTCGGTAAGTTTTATTTTTCATATCATTCGTAAGCGGAAAAACGGCTATCTGAACATTAGAGAGGTTCTATCTCTTTCCTCCATTATGTTTCGCATGAAATCCAATGCCGTATTATTAACCATCATTACAACGGTATCGGCACTAGCCCTGGGTTTATTATCCCTTAGCTACATTTCCTTTTACTCTGCTGAGAAAACTTCCAAGCAATATGTCCCAACGGATTTTGTATTCACGAATGCCCAAGAGGCTGAACAATTTACAAAGATCCTAACGGCAAATGATTTAGTATTTACAGAAAGAAGGACCCAAGTCCTTCAGGTCGATGTAGATGTTGAAGAGATTCTTGTTAAAAAACCGGACGGAGACAATATGTTTTCAAATATTATGACCCTGGCGGTCATAAGTGAAAATGCACTTGAAGACGTTGATCTAACTCCAGATAAAGCTTATTTTACGAAATCAAGCAGTGCACTGGATAATTTTGTTACTATGAAAGATAAAGGTGCAATTGAACTCAAAGGGTTACATGAGGTTTTTCCACAGGATTATAAAAGATTAGATATCGAAAGTCCCATTTCAGGGTATTACACAGGAGGTGGCTTACCGGTTGCGGTTGTAGACGAATCGATCTTTAAGCGCTTAAAGAAGGATTTAGATCCTGCCCTTCAAAGAGGATCCTCCCTTAATATCGGGATTGATATGAAAGTCCGGGCCAGCGTTGAACAGGCAAATGAACTTTTTAAGACCTTGAAATTTGATGAGAAAAACAAACAAGACTCTCAATTAGAGTCGATAAAAGGTCAAAAACAAAATATGGGACTCATTATGTTTATCGTTGCTTTTCTGGGGTTAACCTTCTTGATTACCTCCGGATGTATTCTATACTTTAAACAAATGGATGAAAGTGAAAATGAAAAACCTAACTACACCATTCTGAGAAAGCTAGGGTTCACGCAAGGTGATCTGCTCAGAGGTATACAGATGAAACAATTGTTCAACTTCGGTATTCCATTAGTCATAGGTCTGCTTCACAGCTACTTCGCCGTTAAATCCGGCTGGTTCTTATTCGGCACAGAGCTTTGGACACCGATGATTCTGGTGATGCTGTTATACACTGCTTTGTATTCGATCTTTGCAATATTGTCCGTCTTCTATTACAAAAAGGTAATTAAAGAGGCGCTTTAAAATAACAAAGGTGTTCCAAAAGCCATCATGGCTTAGGGACACCTTTGTTTGATTTGATATCATTTACAGGTAGGAGGCACCGGCATCTATCGGACACAGATGAACCTCTTTCTAAGTAATAGCGTCACTGGAGTCCGAAACCCTGCTCTATAGGCTAAAAATTCGCAAATAACGCCAACGGGGTCCGTAACGCTCAGAGGATCTGTCGAATCCCTCAGCTATTCACAATCCCCAATACAAATCCATCATAACCTTTGCTTCCCACCGTCTGAATGGCAGTAGCCGAAATTCTAGGCTCTTCAGCCAACAGATCATAAAATTCCCGTACGCCTACTACACGAGCGTCTTCGCTATTCTCATTAATGACCTCACCTTCACGAATCACATTATCTCCAAGGATCACCGTTCCGGGCTGGGAGAATTGCAGCGCCCACTTTAAATAGTTAGGATTATTCGGTTTATCGGCATCTATAAAAATAAAGTCGAAGGGTTCAACGCCCTCTTGTTTCATCTGAGACAGTTGCTCTAATGCATCCCCTACACGAAGCTCTACCAGATGATCCACCTCGGCAAGCGAAAGATTAGCTTTAGCTACCTGCGCATGAATGGGATCCAGCTCCAAGGTAACTATCTGTCCGTCAGACGGCAGGGCTCTTGCCATCCAAATCGTACTGTACCCGCCCAAGGTGCCAATCTCCAAAATCCGGCGTGCACCTTTCATTTGCACCAGTAGATTGAGGAATTTCCCCTGACTAGGCGAAACATCAAAGGGCGGCAGCCCTGCCTGTTGATTGGTGACCAACACTTCTTCCAACACAGCGTCCTGTGGAATCAGGCGCTCTGTAATATACTGATCGACTTTATCCCAAGTAGTCGTTTGATTCATATTTATCACTTCTCCTTTAGTATTGATTTTGGTTTAGATGAACTTATAAATTCCACATTTAGGGATCGTTCGTAACTACGAGGAGTGTTTGGACTTCCGGTCGCTGTTGTCTCCAGATTTCTTCAATTTAAACACTGTTCATGGTTGAAATCCGGAGACAAAGGCGATCGCTACGCTCCTACAGTTCCAAACCTCCTCTCCATTACTCCTTTCCCTAATCTCATCTTTCCAAGTTCATCTTTATATCTGTATTGTAAATCAGTTATAATCATAAATATAATATATCTTTATATTTAATTTATATATTTAATATATGAATCGAAGAATGGGAGTTTAACCATGAACCTACATGCCTTACGCTTATTCCATGTAATCGCATCGGCAGGCAGTGTGACACGCGCTTCAGAAATTTTAAATATAAGTCAGCCTGCCATCACTGCGCAGATTAAGAAGTTCGAAAAGGAACTGTCCTTTGCCCTATTTAAACCTCAAGGCAGAGGAATTGCTTTAACGGATGCAGGGGAAGAGCTTACTCTACTCGCCAAGCGACTATTCGCCGTAGAACAACAAATTGAGCAATTCGCTCAAGATTATGTTAACGGCAGTAACGGAAGTATCCGTCTAGCCGCAACGTATTTGCCTGCTCACTTTCTCATTCCTACCTGGATTGCAAAGTTTAAGCAGCAATATGAACAAGTGGAGATGATGATCACCACTACCAACTCAAGTGATGCCCTCAAGCAGCTGTTAAATGTAGATGTGGATATAGCTATTTATGGAGGAATCGCCGAGGCTTATCCAGATACAATCCAGACAGAGGAGTTATTTCAGGACGAGTTATGGTTTGTAGTCGCACCCAATCATCGTTATGCCAATCAGCAAGTTTCTCTATCCGAAATGATGAAGGAACCCTTCGTTATGCGTGAAGAAGGGAGTTCAACGCGGGAGCGATTATTATCTTTATGCCGCACATACAACACACCCGCTCCTATCATCTCTCTGCAATTTAATGGACTACATGAAGCCATCAAAGCCGTTATCGCCGGATATGGCGCAAACTTCGTTTCTTCATTAGTCGTACGCAAATATGTAGAGCGTGGAGAATTGTGCCGAGTATATGTAGAAGGAGTCCATCTGAAAAATACCATTGCAATCTGTACACGTAAAAATGAGCCCTTATCAGCAGCCGCAGTGAATTTAATTGAGATGATTCGACACAATCCTTATACGATATAGCGGAATGATTGCTCATTCCCAACAAAAGAGGCCTTCCCTTTCGGGAAAGCCTCAAAGCTTCTTTTTTTACACCGTCCGATCCAATTTAACTTCAAACGCACCTCCAGTTACATAATCCATGTACCTAGTATTTCCGTCGAAATCCAAATAAGCTTGATAGCGGGTACGAATAGCCGCTGCAGAAATCAGATCCAGCACCTTCTCCTTGGCTACCCACATCACTTCAGATGTTTCCTCCGAAGTACTTAATTCTCCACCCACGGGCTTGCAGATAAAGTCTAACATGACCTTGGTAGGAACATCCGTCTCACCGTCATACCATTTATGCATACCTGTATTCGAATACACGCCAATCAATTGAGAAACAACAACATCTATTCCACTTTCCTCTTTAATCTCGCGAATTAGTGCATCCATTAGGTTTTCTCCAACTTCCACTTGTCCTCCAGGAAATACCCAGCCACCATGATGTGTTTTTACTAAAAGAATATCTCCCTCTTCATTTATTGCAATTCCACCCACCGCTACAATATGTGTTGGCCAAGCCATAGATAGCACCTCTTTTTTTAGAAGAGTCTAGCAATTTATCGATAATCTGTAAACGATATTTTTCTATTCCATAACGCTTTAAAAGCTTCGCACTGTTCTATTAAATCATCAAACTTCCCTTCCCCAACAATTGATCCTTGATCCACTACCAATATCTTATCAACGTCTTTTATAAAATTAAGCCTGTGGGCCACAATGATGATAGTTTTATCCTTAAATTCATTCAAAATCGTCTCCATAAGACTTTGCTCAGTGATATTATCAAGCGCTGACACGGGCTCATCCAGAATTAGAATATTTCTTTTTTGGGCAATGACTCTGGCAAACGCTAATCGCTGTCTTTCGCCTCCTGATAATTTGAGACCTTTTTCGCCTACCAAAGTATCTAAGCGATCCGGTAAATGGCTTACTTTTTCCTGCAAATGAACTTTATCTAGAATCTCATATAGCTCTTCATCCGACAGAGTATCCTCATCAAATACAATATTATCCCTTATCGTAGCATCAAAAATCGGCGTATCTTGGGATAGATAGGAAATATGATCATAGTAGCTATTCAAACGAATCTCATCGATATCCTTACCGTCCAGTAAGAGTTCACCTTCGCCCTTTTTTAATAACCCCACAATCAATTTAATCAGCGTAGATTTCCCGCCTCCACTTAATCCGACAATAGCAACGGAAGCTCCTCGCGTAAGCGAAAAAGACAGGTTATTCAGTATCTGCACATTCCCATAAGTAAAGGACACCTTCCTAAACTCAATATTGCCTTGGAGCTCAGTGATGGCTTCTCCGGATTCCAAGTTCTTATCTTCTGGGGCAGCAATAAATTCCTCGAATCTTCTGTAGGTCACTTTATTCAGTTTGTAATCTACAAATAAAACATTAAAGATGGCAATTGGGGTATAAATTTTATCGATGAACATAAACAATGCGACCACAATACCTAGTGAGGTCTCGCCTGCGACAATGCTTTTCACACCATAAATCAGGACAACAACTTTAATGATCGTGACAAATAACTCGAATATAGCAAAAAAAGCTTCATGGATCATTTTTAGCTGAGCATTTTTATGAATGATAGTGCGTGCAGTCTGGCTTAATTTATCGATCTCTTTCTCATATCTCTTGTTGGTTCTAAAGACGACCAATTCCATAAACCCGCGGATAGAGAATCTGGACATCTTTTCTTGCTCTTGGAGAATGGCAGCCTTCATGGCATACAGAAATTTCAACAACAGATTTGTTATCAGAAAGACAACCACGTAGCCAGCTGCAATCACTAACATGATCCTTAGATCATAGAAGCTGATAAAGACTAGACTGAATAGAAGAGTAGGTAACAACTCATGTAATGTTTTGAGAAAAAAAGAAAAAATAATGCTGTTTCCAGCCGCTGCCCCGTTCTCGATCACCTTAATCATCTGCCCTGTTCCCATATCCTGATACGCTTGATAATCCATTTTTGATATTTTGGACAGTGCAAGAATCTTTAACCGCTCCGTGATGCTGTTCGATAAAAACACACTCGGGTATTCGTCTATATAATTCAGGATCGCCACCCCAGCTAGCAGAAACCCATACACCATAATTAATGTGGATATTTCACCAAAACTGTTGATTACCGTGGCCTTATCTAATATTTTTTGAAAGACAACAACCCCTAAACTACTTAACAGCTGAATGGCAAAACCCAATAAAATATAACCACATACCCACCACTTTAGATGAGCTAGACTCTTTTTTAACATATCATTTATCCCCTCTTTTAATTGAATGCAAAAAAGCCAGGCGCCCCTATCCCACTGTAAAAAACCATCCACAAATAAACGGTTCTCTAAGTTAAATAGGTTAAGTGCCTGGCTCTACAAAAATAGCTGCCTATGGCACCGTTCAAAGCTCTAGTTAGTTGTAATCAAAAGGGTAGACTCCCCCCTTGATAGCTGGTACGCGTTTCACCCAGCCCGATAACTAGTTCCTTGTAACGGTACGGAAAGACATCCATTTCACCTCAATTAAAAGAATTGACCCTATTATAATTCTGTAAGCCTTTTTATTCAAGAATTACGTTTAACGATACGTAGTCCGGCCACTTGGCCAACCTTATGTCCTTCATGAGAAGCAAACTTGATCGTAACTGCTGATTTGCCGCTCGTGATCGGCTGCGGGAGTTCATAGCGAATCGTCTCCAGCTTATTCATCTCCTCAGACTCAAGAGTGCCTACACCAAGTTGCTCCCCATCCGCCAAAATATCAAATGCCAGCGAAGTATCGTTCGACTTCAGATACGTGACCACCAAATCCACTTGCTTATCCGGCAAAACTTCCATCGTGAAGGAGAACCAGCCATTGATCCAGCTGTCCCGATACTTGCGATTGTGGATTTTACCTAAGCCTACAAATTCACCTGTGAAATTATGATCGCGTTCAGGCTGCATTTCAGCAGGTTGTACCGAATCGACAGTTAACTGCTCAAGCAGCAAGTTATTCTCCACAGCTTCGCGATATTCAGCCTCTGCCAGCTTCCACTCTTCCGGTGTAAATAAATCCCAATACACGGAATAACGATGATCATGCATAGGGTAGAACGGACGAAGCTCATGATCCCCTGTATACCCTAAACCTTTCATCCGGAACACATTTTTGCTCACATTAGATTGGATGAGGTTGTCCGTCAGTGTGTCCCGATCTCCGATTAATACGGAAGCAAGGGCGCGATCGCTATTGGCCTCTGCATTTATAGGCCCAAAATCACCTGCCAGCACAAGTGGCCCGTAAAGGAATGCAACTCGGTTCGGATTATCCGGCATCGTCTCGATTCTCACCGACATCGGAATATCGTATTCGACAACGTCTCCATCCTGCCATTCTCTATCCAAAGTAAAGTAGTTAGATTTGCCTACATTTACTTGAACATCTTCACCATTTACGCTAACACTCATCCCTTGCTCAGCCCAGTAAGGATATCTTAGCTTTAATGTGAATTTCGTTGACTGTGCTGCACTGATCCGCAGTACACCTTGTCCCTCTGCCGGGAACTTGGTCTCTTGCTGCAAGCTAATGCCTTGCTCTTTCCAAGCCACTGTAGAAGGTACGTACTGATTGACATAAAGCTCATCTGCACTATGGAAGTATATCGCCGAGCCATACATAGAATGGCTTTCCATTCCCGAACCTACACAACACGTAAAGCTTTCGAACTGCGAATTAAACGATTTATGTCCACCCATCTCGAGAGATACGAAGTAACATACCCGGCCATCTACCGGCTCCTGAGAGGCTAAGATGTGATTATACATCGCACGTTCGTAGTAATCCGCATACGCTGCATACGCATCCCATTGGAACATATGCTTAGTCAGCTTCAGCATGTTGTACGTGTTGCATGTCTCACAGGAACCTTCACCCAATCGATCATTTAACTTATCCGGTTCACCAAAATGCTCATTATAGCTGTTGCCGCCGAGCACATAAGAATGATGATTCACGACCCGATCCCAGAAGAAGCGGGAAATACCTGCATAATGCTCCTGCCCAGTTACCTCATATTGTCTAGCAGCTCCGATGATTTTTGGAATCTGTGTATTAGCATGTCTTCCAGCTAGGGTATCTTTTTCTACGGCCAGATCATTAAGCACTTCCCCATGATAAAAGCTTTCCGCTAACGCGAGGAAACGATCTTCTCCGGAATCCTTTGCCAAATCCGTCAGCGCTTCATTCATGCCGCCAAACTCACAACGCAGCACCTCTTGGATCTGATCTTTACTCAGCCCTGCAAAAATATCCTCAAGCCACAGCCCCAGCTTCGTTTCAATAACGAGCGCCTTCTGATTGCCGGCCAATCGATAAGCATCGCGAAGACCTGCAAACAGCTTATGCATCGTGTAAAGCGGCACCCAACCTCCGTTGAGGTCAAAGCCCTGTGAGCGAATGTCGCCTGCCTTCACTTCCTCAAATAACTCCTTGCCACGAGGAATGCCGGAAATAAAGCCATTGCCATGCGCATCCTGACATTGCTCTAATTCATCTACTACATAATTCACGCGTTGTAGCAGCTCTTCATTTCCCGTAGAGGCATACATTAACGCACATCCAGAAATAAAATGGCCTAACGTATGGCCGCTAATACCCTGAGATTCCCAGCCCTCGTAGTGAGCAGCCTTAGGCTCTAAGCCAGCATATTCGCGAAAACGCGACAGAAGCCGATCTGCCTCAAGCTTAAGTAAATAATCAGTATTTAACTCCATCGCATGGAGAAGTGGACCTGAATCAATTCGTACGTTCTGTAGATCAAAAGCTTGCGTCTTCAATGAAATCGCTCCCTCGCAATCTTGTCAGGGTTAGATGACAAGTGTATATTTGTATCCATAAGATAACACCGGAACGTTGATTTGTCGGTAGATCAGTCGTACAAATAGTGGACAAACCCGACTTATTGATTGCTAGGAGGACCGCATGACCTACTTAAAAATAAATGCAGATGTACCTGTTCATTTTACAGCGGCAGGTGAATTTATCTCAGAAACACCATGGAAGCATGTGGAGCGTGTTATGAGGAACTACGAACTAATCATTGGCGTGAACGAAACGGTATATTTGAGTGAGGAGAACAAACAATTTGAAGTAGGTCCTGACGAAGCTTTTCTGCTCATGCCTAATCGCACACATGTCGGCTATAGAGAGTCACGACCCGGGGTTAAGTTTTATTGGTTTCATTTCGAACTGACAACCGAGGGGTTATTACTGAGTGAGGAGGAAATGAAGCCTGAGGCAGAAGAAATCTTTTCGCGCACACAGCGCTTATGGTCCGTACATGATCTATATCTGCCCCAAATCATAAAAATCGAACATAGTGACCGGATTCATATTCTGGCGAATCAAATCCTTCATGTGGCCAACTCGGGGTATTTAACCTATTCCAGCGTTAATTATTTGCTGACCTCGCTTTTAATTGAGCTGTCTGAGCATGCACTTCAGCCGTTCGCCAGTAAGCTGATCCGCGCACAGCAAGATGTCACCTTCGTCAAAATAGCTGAGTGGACAAGGATACATGCAAGCGAACCGCTTACCGTGGCCATCATCGCGGATAAATTCAATTACAACAAGGACTATCTAGCTCGGCTATTTAAACAGCATACCTCCATGGGGCCATTAGAATATATCCATTCAGTACGTGTGACTAAAGCGAAGGAGCTACTAACCAGAACCGCATTAAGCGTGAGGGACATCGCGACAGAGACGGGATTCACCGACGATAAATATTTCATGCGCCTCTTCCGAAAATACGAAAACATGACACCCACCCAATATCGTAACGCTTATCATAAGACGTTTATGAATAATGACTGAAGTAAAGCCACCCCTAAATATGGAGTGGCTTCTTGTTTGGGTATTGTCTATCGGATAGAATGAACTTCACACCAATTACGTAGGAATTGCAGATTAGTATTGAAGTAATGATCGTTTTGCCACCCACAACTCCAAACCTGTGCGTTCCCTGTGTGCAGACCCATCAACCATATCTCCCGGATAGCAACAAATATAGGGATTGCCTTTAAATCGTTCTCAGATAATACTTTATGCTTTTGGTATGAGTTCAGGAAAACAGTCCATTGTTCATTGTCAAAATGCTCTCGTTCTTTCCCTCTAACCCTTGACCACAAAAACACGGAAACATCATAGGCCCTCCAGCCAAAACCTCCGCAATCAAAGTCGAAATGAGTCAGGGTATCCTCGTAGAAATGTACGTTCGCTCCATGAAGATCACCATGACATGCCCCCCAATCCAGCTCTGATGAGATTTCAGCTATGCTATTTGCCAATACTTCCGACAAAGATTCTAGATAATCGATATCCTCTTGCCTGTGGGATAAAGGCTTGCGAATCGATTGAAGCGGTTCTTGAAGCAGATGATCCAGATTAAGCGTAAATCTTTGCTGCCCACATTCGAAATCATCCATAGCCAGATGCATCTTAGCCACTTGTTCACCGTATAATTCACAGCTAGCTTTTTCATCGGAATAATTGCCTTTTGCAAAAGTAAACAGAACTGCGTAACGTGTTCCTTCAGGAGCCTCCAGCTCAATTAGGTAACCACCATCCCTGCTGATTACCGGAGCCGATACCGGGATATTCTTCTTATTTAAGTGATTCAATAACTCCACTTCAAAATCAATCTCATGTTTATTTCGCCAATGAGCTTTATAGATCCTAAGAATGTATTTATCAATAGAGGTCTTTAGTAAATAGGTATCATTAAGTCCGTTCTCATAAAAACTACACTCCAAAACATCCCCGATTTCATAAAGATCATTAATTACGGGTACTATGGCATGGGAAGAAATTACGGAATGATACACCGGCAGTTTCAGCATATAAATCACCCTTCAACGTTAATTACTACTCACTATTTATTTTCACGTTTGGCCCGTATAAAGGCGAGGGATTTATTAAATATAGCTAAACTTTCCGCATCGTTAATTTAATTGCTCTATAAAGCTCTGCTTCGATATTGATCGTCTAACAAACTGAACCATACCAGTCTGGACAAGTAAAATAACCAAGAAATACAGGAAAATAGCACTCCAAGGGAATTGGTATTGAATGTAGGAAAGCCCCCCCATATTCCCTGCACTCTTACTTATCATGTATCCCATTAGATTGCCCGTAAAAAGAGCCATCGTAAAGCTTCCAACCACTAAAAATCCTGTTTCATAGGTTAACATAGCCATTAATTGTTTTCGGCTCATTCCTATGGCTTGCATAAGGCCTAGCTCCCCTTTTCTTGCAGAAATAGTGGTGATTATGGTGTTCAAGAGATTGATCATACTGAATACTGCTATAAAAACCATAAAACTATACACTGAAATAGTGATAGTTCTAAAAGCAATTCTATTGGATTCCACAACTTCGGAAAAAGACAATAATTTGAGTGTATCCTCATTGAGAATCACACCCTCTAACTCACTCTTTATTGACTCTTCATTCGATTTATCCATAGTAATAACTTCGTAGCTCTTATTGCTATTAAAAGGGGCTACAGTTTGCATTACTTTGGGTGGAAGATAAAATGAAGTTCCTGAATTCTTATCCGTAATATCTCCAATGATCTCAAAATCATGTTTGGCCTTCTCCTGATCATTAGCAATTATGAATGAAATATGATCACCGACAGCGTAATGAGCCCCGTAATAATCTAAGTCACTACTGGCGCTGTTAAGGAGTATGTAGGATGCATCCGACGAATCAACATCTGGGATCTTCCCCTCAGCCAAATGACTACTCCATCTTTCGTTGTTTAACGTAGGGATATTCTCAATACTGACTATCGCGGCCCCGTCATCCGTTTTTATTCCTTCGATAGCAGCTTCAATATACTGATGTTCGATTACGTCCTCAACTTCATTTATAGCTAGGATTTTATTTTTTAAAGAAGTAGATAGTTGCCCTTCCGTCTGAAGATCACTTAATGAGGTTGTTTCAGAATACAACTCATTATTAATTTGAATATCAAACCGACCATGATTCGGAAAATATTTCTCTGCTTTTGAGATTGGATCGACCGAGTTTAATAATGTCCCCAAGGAAACAAATAGCGTTCCGCTTAAAAAAAGAGACAGCAAAGTTAACACCGTCTTTTTCCTGCTTCTTGATAAGTTCAATGCAGCTAAAGAAAATGGTGTGAGTCTTTTCGAGTTTCTTTTCTCCTTTTTTGTATTAACATCGGCATCTACATGTCTAATCGCCGTTATAGGAGAGATTCTTGATGCGAATTTAGATGGTGCGTTTAATGAAGCTCTAACTGTTACTTTGGTGAGCAAACCGGCTAAAAAGGCAAGTGAAAAACTTGGAACTGCATTCCAGTGAAAGCCACTTAAAATCCAGCTCATTAAACATCCTAAGATAACTCCAATAGGGATATATTTTCTTGAAAGATTTTTCCCTTCATATAGAACTAGCTGTTTTATCTGCTTTTTTGTTGCACCGATTGCTCTAAGTTGTCCGTATTGTTTAATTCGCTTAGTAATTGAAATATAAAAGATATTGTAGATAACTAGCCAACAAGCCAGTGCGATGATCAGCATGATAGACAAGATGGATATCACAGTGCTTCCTGACAGATTATTACTGTCCACATTCACATTATTGATCTGAATATTTCTCTCAGAGATACCCATTCGCTGCCCTATTTCTTTGATTTTTGACTTCAGTTCCTCGTTGGAATAACTGCTGCTGTTGTTGATGCTAATTGCCGCGGAGTAATCCTCTTTGGAAAGAAACGGATCTGCCTCAACGAACGCGCTTGATACCAGAGCATTGTAGCCGATTCGATTCTCGTTACCTGATGCGGTTGTTTGCAGAATTCCAGAAATCACAAATTGGCTGGTTTGAAATTCTTTGCTGGCATTGTTTCTAAATTGCAAAGAAATAGAATCGCCAAGCCCCAGGCTTCGATCATCGGATAACTGAAAGTCTTTTTCTATTGCAATTTCATTTTCTTTTGTAGGGAACTTCCCCAGAACGATATTGGCATTTGATAAATCCATCATGGCTTGATCCGTGTAGAGAATGGACAATAAGCGTTCTTCTTTTTTCTCTCTGCCTATTTCCTTATAGAGTCCGATTTTATTAATTCCCTCTATTTCTTTCAATCGTGAGATTTCATTGTTATTGAGATTATAGAATAAAGCCTGGAAATTCGACTCATGTTGTAGGTTAGTAAAAGAATTATAACCAAAGGTCATTACAACAGTTAATAAAAACGCAGCTAAAGCTATCACACTGCCCACAAAGTAATTTTTGGTTTTTTCCGCTTTTAAATTTGCTTTTGCAATTCTTATCATTGCTGTTTTATTCTGTATGGACATTGATACATCATCCTCCTATCGTATAACGAATATTCCTCCCTTTGCATCATCAAGTGAATACTTTCACTATTTATTCTATAGATAATATTCTCCAACAAAGATCAATCACCCTTTAAATAGATGATATATACTATATTTACTATTCATATAATATATGGATACAACAAAAAAGCCTTCCCCCTCTGGAGCGTTTGAGTATCTCCAAGTTAGTGGAAGTCTTTTTATGCTCAATATGCCTTGTGTAGCAAACATTTAGATTAATAAATTACGCCTCGGCACTTCTCTCCTGAAGCGCACCGACCAACGGATTCCACCGCCAGCGCGGAGTCAATCCTTGCAGATGTACACCTCCAAACCACTCATCGCTGCCATTCTTCTGCACCCAGTCTTCGTTTCCAGCTATTACACTCTTACCTAGCTCTGTTAATACAAGCTCACAGTCTTTAAATTGCATTACTGAATCGTTATAAACAGGGAACTCATTGCATCCATGGGTTTGTAGCAAAGGGTACGTGCCTTGTACCATCTTTCTTAGGATATGCCAATATTGCAGGTCGCCCATTCCTAAGATGTTAAGCTTATCACCCACATTTTTGAACAGCTCATAGGGTGATTTTATTCCCTCACGGATCATCTCCAGCGTGATTTGTTCTACGATGCCAAGTCCGTTTGTAGTAGAAGGAAAGCGCGATAAATGCGCCCGGAAGGCGTCATGTGCAAAGGGTAAAGCCGATGTATCTGTAGTTAATCGTTGTTGCAGCAATTCTGGATTCGGTGATACATAGGCTTCCCAGAGTGCTTGACCTGCTTCTAATTCTTTGGCTCCGATTAGCTTCCATGTGCCTGATAATGTTTCCATCTGCTCTATAGAAAGTTGTCCAAGTCCTCGAAATAACTTTATTCCCGGATACTCTCCAATGCATAGTAAGCTTAGCTTGGTGGTTAACATTTTCTGCTTCGAGAACCAATGGAGTAAATAACTGAGCATCGTCTGATCGAAAAGGTCATGCTCGAACCATAACACCACTTCTTCATATTTATGGAAATCAGCTAAAATCTTCTCTTGCCTCTCACTATTGGCGATAAATTCCCTCTGCGGAATCCCCATCGTTTGTTCCAAATATTGCGCTCGAACAGCGCGGTTATCTCCATCGGCAGGATCCAAAAATACCGGCCCATGCGAATATACCTCTCTCCACACTAGTACATCACCTTTCACGATTCCTTGCCGCAGCTTCTCTCCCACTACATCTCCATTTACAATGTGAAGCACAGCTTTTCCCCCTTCGTACAAATGGTTGAATACGGAAAGAACATCTGCCACAGGCAATGCACCTTTCAGCTTGCGGCGGGCATCAAAAAGTCGCTTCTTCAATACCGAAACCGAAGTCCCCAGAAAGTCAGCAATCTCTTGTAGTGAGTAGCCTTGAAAATAATATAATTGAACGGCAATCCGCATATTGGACGTTAATGCAGCTATAGACTCGTGAACCAGCCGTTGGGTTTCCTTTTTCTCAATAATATCTGCTATAGAAAATGAAGATTCTGTCGCTTGCGCAGCTTCATCGTAGGGTAATGCAGGATGCTGCTTTCTTCGCAAGATGCGATAACATTGCCGCACCACAATAGCTTTAAACCAGCCCGGGAATGCCTCTACTGCTCGTAATTTATTCAAATGCAAAAAGGCTTCTGTGAAAGCTTCCTGCACAGCATCTTCCGCTAATTGATAGTCACGCAGCTTTTCGAACGCAACTGCATTGGCCATCGGTGTAAAGTGCTTAACAATCTGTTCAAAAGCTTGTCGGTCTCCTTGTTTAGCCTCTTCGATATACTGAAGCATCTGTCCTCCGCTCCCTTCTTCCGTATTATATACAAGTGCCAATGAAGTTCCTAAAGGTTACGGATGGGATTGAAAAGTCAGACGTTATTTATTTTTTCCTATTACATCCTTTGCAACCTCTAGAGCTGAAGAGGCTCGCGGCCAACCTACATAAAAAGAAAGGTGGGTGATGGCCTCCACGATTTCTTCAAGTTGTAAGCCGTTCTCTAAAGCCAAGTGCAGATGATAGGGGAGTTGTTCCGTCATGCCCCCCATCACCAAGGCAGAAATCGTAATCATGCTACGATCCCGAAGTGATAATTGCTCACGTCTCCATAAGTCCCCAAATAACACATTTTCCGAGTAGTCGACGAATGCCGGAGCGAACTCCCCTAACGATTCCCGTACATTTGTGACGATTTTCTGATGCGCCATATTACACCTCCCTAACCGGAGGTTGTAGCATTTGAGCAACACCGTTACCAAACGACCAATCTTCGAATTCCGTATCGACGAGCACAATGAATATATCTTCTTTTCTGATGTTTAGCGTCATCGATAATTCCTCGGCTAGCCTCGCGTAAAAGCTTTTCTTCTGTTCCGTTGATCTTCCGGATTTTAGCATAACTTGGATATATATCAGTCCGTCGCTTCGTTCAATATTTAAATAATCTTTACTATAAAAAAATTCCCCCGCTTTATGCGCATGAAAAACCTGAAACATATCATCCTCCGGTACATGGAAATGCTGAATTAACGCGCTCATAATCGCTCTGCATATTCCTTCTAGCTGATGAATGTCGTATTGTTGCTCCAGATAACTGACTCTAATGAATGGCATTTTAATTCACTCCTTCTTTGGAATTCTTTTATTGTACTCTCAGTATTTTGATTTATATAATTGAATAAGATAATAATCTTAATCAATTATACCGATAGAGGTGACAATCGATGGATCTAAAAGAACTGATGGCTTTTAAGACCATTCTTCAAGAAGGCACTTTCTCACGCGCTGCAGAGAAGTTGAATTATGCACAGTCTACTATTACCAACCAAATTCAACGACTTGAAAAAGAACTGGGCATACAACTCTTTCACAGAGGCTGGGAAGTAGAACTGACAAGTGCTGGGCAAGTTTTTGCAGGGGAAATCGATAACCTTATTCAACATTGGAACTATGTAACAGAACTCACCAAAGCTTTACAGCATGACGAAATTGGTACACTTCATATCGGAAGCATTGAATCCATGATGGAATCCGTCCTACCGAACGCCTTGCGAAAGTTTCAGGAGCAAAAAACAAAGATGGCATGTAACTTCATTCAGGGTAACACTGATTCCCTCTCACAACTTGTTCTACAAAGAGAACTGGATTTCGCCATCTGCGGTGAGCCGTCCGACCTGTCTTTCTTTTATTTCGAACCGCTTTATCACGAGAAAATCGCTTTTATAGTAGATGAAAATCATCCTTTAAACGGACGAGACGAGATTTCATTTCGAGAAATTCTTGAATATCCAATTATAGCTGGAGGACGCACTTGCTTATATTACCTTCGGTTAGCTAAGCAATTTTCGAGATTCGAATCAAAGCCCACTTTATCCACCATAAGCCAAATTTCTGCTATTCCTCATTTTGTAAGAAAGAACCCTGGGGTGGGGGTAGTGCTTGATTCGACAGCTTTAATGACAGATATCGTAAAAATAGATGTTGAACTAAGCGAGCCGTTCATTCAAGTGGGTATATTACAGCAGCGCAACCGAGAATATCTAGCAACATCATCTAAAAAACTAATCCTACAAATCATAAAAAAAGAAATTGAGAGGATTAGTAACGCTAATCCTACGCTCCACATTTGAACCTCAAGCTAGTTCCATATATGATAGCTTTATCATCGTTATCAGGGGAGGATTCATAGCAGTGGCAGTATTAATCAATGAACAAATCAGAGCATCCGAAGTAGTCCTTACAGGACTTAGGGGTGAGAAGCTGGGGATCGTCTCCCGGGAAGAAGCGCTGGCCATGGCCAGATCAGCAGGTGCTGATCTGGTATGCACCTCGCTAATGAGCAGCCCACCGCCCTGCAGCCTAACTGCAAAGGGCAAAGCAAAAGCGGCCGCGCAGAAGGAGGCAGCCTCAGCACGCAAGGCCAGTGGGGGCTCAGCTGCAAAGGGCGGCAGCAAGGAGAAGGTCAAAGAGCTCCGCTTCACTGCTCATATTGAAGAGCATGACTACGATACTAAGCTCCGTCAGGCTGAGAAGCATCTCCGCTCCGGCAAGCCGGTGCAATTAGTTGTCAAAGCTTCCGGTGCGAAGGAAGCTGCTGCCGCAAAGACGGTACTAGAACGCCTCGTAGCTGACCTCAAGGAAGTCGGAGTCAAAGATACCGGCATCCAGACAGGCGGCAAAGGTTCACAGGTGAAATTAAATCCACGGTGAGAGTGGATTTAATTTCAGATAATTTAGGCTCAAAACCAAAATTAGTGGACCATTTCATGAAAATGCTGCTGCTATCTGCAAATGTAGCTTTATTGCGAGCAGAATTCAGAATTGCGTTCGGACACCACAGCCCTTATTCGTAACTATTTCGCTGTTCTGGGATGCTAACGGACTTCAGAGACTTTATATCACTAAAATAGCACGATATTCCCTCCATTTATGGAAAATAAGATCTCTCGAGTCCGCAACTTCCTCCAAAAGGCTTAAAATGTACAAATAGCTGCATCTAAGTCCGTTAGCACAATAGCAAGTGGAAATCAGGAACTGGGCAAGGGGCATGATTCTTATATGCAAGCAAAAGCGCCTTCGGTGTCCCTAAAGAACGGTAAGCGCTTATGCGAGAAATAGAAGGATAATGTATCGTGCCAAACTTATACTTTCTTGTATTATTAAAAAAGGCCATCCTCTACAGGATGGCCTTTCACTTCATAGACAATGTCCTTGCTCGCTCTTAATCAGTCACCTTAAACATGATTACCCATTAATCCCCTTGGGCGAAAGTTCATACCCCCAGCATAGAGGTGGGAGACATCTCCCAATCCAATACATCTGGGAACTGCATAGTGCTCGCTGCGCTCTTCAAACAAGATCGTCGTTACCGAGCTTGGAGCAAGCCAAAATACGGACCAAGCCAAGGCTAAAGGAATCTGCAATAAATGGGCTAGCCATGCAAGGCCAAAGCCACCATGACACACAACTCCAATCTTCTTGGTAGAAGGCTCGAGGATACGATATAGGCCATCCTCTCTTTTATAGTGGTGGCGAAGCAAGAATTGATCTGAAGCCGCTTGTAGTTCGCTAAACCGCAATTTGTATTCCTCTTGTTTTAACCAATGATCTGTTTGATCAGACCATTCTCTTTTTCCACTCGATAGTTCACTAATATGTTCTCCGGGGCTATCCCATATAGGTGCCAGTTGTCCATCCAACATAATCCCTGTCCAATCCAATTCACAAGTCCAAGGTTCTGTCTGAATTACAAGTCCCGTCTCTTTGGCCACATAACTTGCTGTTGTCTGTGCTCTACCCAATGGTGAAGCATATAATTCATCCAGTCCGATAGATCCCATGCGTTTTCCCAATGCCGCTGCTTCCTGATGCCCGAATTCCGTTAGATCATCTATAGAATAGTCCGGATCACCATGACGAATCAGAAATATTTGCATAACAATGCCCTCCTCCCCTCAAATCCAGCCTTTTTCTTCCGCCAGCCGTACCGCCTCAATCCGGCTTTTCACTTCCAGCTTATTGAGTATTTCAGAGATGTAATTGCGGACAGTGCCATAAGACAGATGCAGCGAAAAGGCTATCTCGCTCGCGGTTTGCCCTTCTCCAGCCAGTTTTAAAATCTCGCGCTCCCGTGCTGTTAATGGATTCTCCTCCCGCAGACTGCCGAAGACTAACTCAGGAGATACCTCCCGATGTCCAGCCATGACACGACGAATAGATTCAGCTAGCTTATCTACAGGCTCGTCCTTCAACAAATACCCTTGAATACCAGCCTTTACTCCACGCTCAAAATACCCTGGACGGGCAAAGGTGGTCAAAATAATAATTCGGGTCGGACAACCCTTACTCCGCAATATTTCTGCAACCTCCAGCCCGCTCTTGAACGGCATTTCAATGTCCATGAGACAGACATCCGGCTGAAGCTTGTCGATTAAAGCTAACGCCTCCGCCCCATCACAAGCTTCTCCGACTACTTCGATATCGTCTTCAAGATCCAGCAAAGAAGCCATCGCTCCCCGAAGCAGACGTTGGTCCTCCGCTATAACAATGCTTATCATGCAGTCTCACCCCCTTGTGCATCTTTTACGATTAGCGGGATGGTAACGATCAGCGTAGCTCCCTGACCCTCAGCTGAGCTTAGCGACAGGGAGCCATCAATCAGGGATAGACGCTCTGCCATTCCCTTCATGCCATTTCCATCGCTAAGCCCACGATTCCCTCTCTCCCCATGCTGTAGACCAATGCCGTTATCCTTAACGGTAATTCGCACTTCTCCAGCCAGCTTTGCCACTCCTATGAAGCATTTGTCCGCTCTACTATGCTTTACGATATTAGTCACTGCTTCTTTGATACAGAGGCTGAGGATATTTTGCGTCAGATCGGATACCCCCTCCAGAGAGATATCCCCTTCCACTTCTAAGGCGATCTCTGCCGTTCGCAGCATCTCTCCAGCTTCAGCCAGTTCCTCTGCCACTGAGACCGCACGCATTTCCGACACTAGCTCACGCACTTGACGGAGCGCAGCCCGTGAAGTGCGCTGAATTTCTCGCGCCTCCTCTTGGGCTCGCTCCGTATTTTTCGTCACCAGCTTCTCTACGAGTTGGCTCTTTAACGTAATCAAGGACAAGGTATGGCCAAGAGTATCATGCAGGTCACGGGCGATTCGCATTCGTTCCTCACGCTTCACCAGCTCTTTAATCACCTCATTGGCTCGATCCAGCTCTTTCTCCAGCTTCTGATTCCGATTCATGGACCTCACTCCGAACGGACTAATCAACATAATAATAATAAACGGAGCTAAAAATATCACACTTCCCCACTCCATCCCACGACCCACTAAGACCAGCACCGAAAGGATCATGATCACAAAAGAAGCAAATGCAATTTTGAACCCTTTATTCTCCGTATAATATGCGATAAAATTTGCGGTGAAAAAGCCCATGTACAGATTATAGGGGGTATAGAACACACTAAGCACCACGATGATCAACATTTGAATAATTAACCAAACATTAAACACTCCACCCCGCACCCAATACAGCTGGCGATAGCTGAGGGCAAATACCGCTATCATAATCCCGCCCAGAATGAGCTTCATTCCAGTCTCCCCGCGCAAATTCAGGATGGGCATAACCAGATAAACAGCCCATACAAAAGGGAAAAAACCCTGTTTTTGTGGAAATAACCGGAACTTCGCACGCTCAGACATTCATTCACACCGCTTCCTGTTTTTTTCGAATATAGACCGATAGTAACATAAAAACTACCAAATATCCGAGCAAAATCAAGACATTACTCCACGTCGGAGCTGAGCCACGAACGATTTCCCAGGCTCCATTCCCATAGTTATAGGAAGGCAACCAATGACCAATCCGCTGCATTAATCGTGGCAGTATCTCAATCGGCATCCACATGCCTCCTGCTACAGCAAGAGCCATATAAATCACGTTGCTGACTCCACTGGCTGTATCCACCCGTTTCATAGCACCTACAAGCGTACCAATCGCTAAAAATGGTAGAGAACCGATCAGGATCCACAGCCCGCTAAGCACCCATTGACCTGCGGATAAAGAGACGCCATTGATTAAATAGCCTGCGATAAAAATACAAATGACCGAAAACAGATGCATCATCGTCTGTCCGAACATTTTTCCGAAAAAATAGATCGATCCCGGCAGCGGTGTAATCCGAATAAAGGTGGTCCAGCCTTGTGTTCGTTCTTGCACCAACCGGATGCCAAGCGTCATAATGGCTGAGCCCATTACACTGAAGGTCGCCATAGACATTAAATAATGAGCACGCCACGTTAGGTCATCGCTACCTGTATTGACCACCCGGGTGAAGATGAAATAGAACATGATGGGCATGAGCAAAGACCAGAACACATAATAGGGATTACGGATGATCCGCAGCATTTCCGCTTTACACTGTACAGTAATTAGTCTCATGGTTAGACAGCCTCCTCTTGGTTCATGGTCAATTGTTCAAAAGCCTCATCCAAACGTCCCTGATCAATTCGAACATCTTTCACAGGAAGTCCAGCCACAAAAATCGCTTTAAGCGCCTCATCTGTATCCTCTGTGGTCACGTGAATGCGGCCATCTTTTTCATAACAATCCTCTATAGCAGCTAGGTCTAGCAGGTTTCTGCGCAATTGCGAGCGATCACCCACAGGCAGGAAGGACACGGAACGCTTCACAATCCGCGATTTAATCTCATCTGGACTTCCGTCCGCAACTAAGTGTCCTTTACTGAATAATAGAATACGATCCGCGATATCTTCTGCTTCCTGCAAATAATGGGTCGTGAACACAATCGTTTTTCCTTGCTCCGCAAGTCCACGAACCGTTTCCCAGAACCGCCGCCGGGAAGTAATATCAAGTCCGACTGTAGGTTCATCGAAAAAGATCAGCTCCGGATTACCCGCGAGGGCTAGCGCAAAGCCCAAACTACGCTTTTGACCGCCCGAGAGCTTCTCGGCGTATCTATTCAAATCGGCTGGCGCAAGTCCAGTAGCCTTAATTAGAAACTCCATATCCATAGGCTTTGGATAATAGCTGCGGATCAGATCAATGATCTCCCGCACCTTTAGCCGATCCATTACACTTACCTCCTGCAGCATCGCTCCAGTCTTTTCACGTACTGCTTTATCCTTCGGATGATGACCGAACAACTCCACTGTACCCTCGGTAGGCTCTATTAGCCCCAGCAGCATGCCTAATGCCGTTGTTTTACCCGCTCCGTTCGGTCCCAGAATAGCTGTAATCGAACCTTTAGCAATGTTAAAGCTGATATTATCTACGGCCTTTTTATCCTTATATATTTTGCTGACCCCGTGCATTTCTATAATATTATCCATAACGTAATCCCTCCGCTTCCGAATGCGTTTGATCTATTTCAATCATATGGAAAAAGAAGACATGACATTAGTATGGACTGTCATTTCTTTAAGATGACAACTGTCACCTTCCTGGCTTCGAATAAAAAAAAGAGGCTGCCCTATCAGTAGAATGAACTACTAATAAGGCAGCCTCTTTAGGTGAAGAGAGTTTAGTTATCTCCGGAGGAATCCTTTTTCCAGCAGGAACTCCTTCATATGCAGCCGTGCTGGCTGTGCCAATCGCTCCGCCATAATGGCCGACCAAGGGGTGTCTTTGGCGCCGTGGGTCCGCTCACGCATATAGTCTGAGGAGACTTTATCGTAAGTTTTGACCTGCTCCACAGTGGTTTCCGCATTGTAGCGATTACGATGCAGAACAGCCTCTAGTGGAAGCCGCGGACGCAGGCCCGAAGCTCCGTCAGGATAACCTACACACATCCCGAATATCGGATAGACCAATTCAGGCAGTCCCAGCAATTCCGATACCTCCGCGATCCGGTTACGGATTCCACCGATATATACAATTCCAAGTCCTAGTGATTCCGCAGCCACTGCAGCATTCTGTGCAGCAAGCGCAACATCAACGGTAGCTACAATCAGGTTCTCAGCAGAATCTTCATAAGAAGTCTCTCCCTGCAAATGAGGTTTCGTCACCTCGCGCAGCCGATACAGATCAGCGCACCAGACCAAAAACACTGGGCATTGTTCTATATAAGCCTGATTGCCCGCTAGTCCCGCAAGCTCCGTCTTTAGTGCCGGGTCAGTAACTGCAATAACACTATAAGCCTGAACATTGCTTGAGGTTGAAGCCATCTGAGCTGCTCCAATAATAGCGCTAAGCTGATCTTCACTTACTGGCTTATCCTGAAACTTGCGGACAGATGCATGTTTCATTAACAGAGAAATTGTATCGTTATTTACTTGCACTGTGGCCACTCCCTAAATAGTGATAGTGATATTACAGCTTTACCCGCTGTAGCCGAAGTGCATTCAAGACAACAGACACGGAGCTAAATGCCATCGCAGCTCCTGCCAGCCATGGGGCTAGAAACCCAAGTGCAGCAATCGGTATTCCTATTGTATTGTAAGCAAGCGCCCAGAACAAATTTTGTTTAATATTTCTCATCGTTTTGCGGCTCATCATGATCGCATCAGGAATACTCTTCAGATCCCCGCGCATCAGCGTAATATCAGCTGCTTCCATAGCTATATCCGTTCCTGTCCCAATCGCCATACCCGTATCGGCAGTAGCCAGTGCCGGAGCATCGTTGATCCCATCCCCAACCATGGCAACCTTAGTCCCATTCTGTTGGAGCTTGCGAACCTCTTCGGCTTTGCCCTCTGGCAGAACCTCTGCTAACACTTTTTCGATCCCTGCCTGCTTCGCAATAGCCTCAGCTGTAATTTTATTGTCACCAGTGATCATTACGACTTCAATACCCATATCATGGAGCGCGGCTACAGCCGCTTTTGAGGTCGGTTTAATCGTATCAGCAACGGCCACAATCCCAGCGATTTCACTCTCTACCGCTACTAGCATAGCTGTCTTCCCCGACTCCTCCAGCTTCTTCATAATTGGAGTCCATTCTGTGATATCAAGCTGATGATCTTCCATCATCCGCCGCGTGCCTACCATAACCTGCTGATCGGAGACAACGGCCATAATTCCACGTCCGGGCACATTATCAAACTGCTCAGCAGTAGGCAAAGCCAAACCTCTATCAGCAGCGCCAGCAACAATAGCTTCCGCAAGTGGATGCTCAGATAGCTTTTCAGCAGCTGCAGTTAAAGCTAACAATCGGTTTTCCGCGTTTTCTTTTCCATAAGCTGCAATTCCAGTAGTAGTCACAACATCGGTAAGCACGGGTTTACCATTCGTCACTGTACCTGTTTTATCTAGTACAACGGTCTGAATCCCTTGCGCTCCCTCTAAATGCTCCCCACCCTTGAAGAGAATTCCAAGCTCTGCTGCCCGGCCCGATCCTGCCATAATGGAGGTTGGCGTTGCCAGACCTAGCGCACATGGACAAGCGATTACGAGCACTGCAATGGCTTTTTCGAGGGCATCAGCGAACTGGCCAGGGGCTGCCCAGAAATACCAGATCAGAAAAGTTATTACGGCAATACCCACAACAATCGGCACAAAAATCCCTGAGATTACATCGGCAATCCGCTGAATCGGAGCTTTGGAGCCTTGAGCTTCCTCCACTACTCGGATAATTTGAGCCAGCGCAGTGTCGCGACCCACTTTATTGGCTTTGATTCTCAAGATACCATTCTTATTCATAGTGGCACCGATCACGGTATCCCCTGCTTTTTTCTCCACAGGAATACTCTCTCCGGTCAACATAGACTCATCCACAGAAGAAGATCCCTCGACTACCTCACCATCCACAGGTACCTTTGTTCCGGGTTTCACCAGTACAATATCGCCAGGAATGACTTCATCTGTCGGGATATTCATTTCTTGCCCATCCCGAATTACGAGGGCGGTTTTTGCCTGAAGCCCCATTAAGCTTTTGATTGCGTCAGAGGAACGGCCTTTCGCCAGCGCCTCAAACCATTTACCGACAAGGATAAGTGTAATGAGTACAGCACTCGTCTCATAATACATTTCTACAGTATGATTCATTCCCTTCATGCTTAAGGAATCAATAGTCAGATAAAGACTGTAGAAATAAGCTGCCGACGTCCCTAATACGACTAACACATCCATATTGGCACTCCGGTTACGAAGGGCTTTATAAGCACCGACGTAGAACTGCCAACCGATGATAAATTGCACAGGGGTAGCCAGCACAAGCTGGAACCAAGGATTCATAAATATATCCGGTGTTGGAATCCAGCCGGTGAAGGAGAAATGACCCGCCATCGCCCATAACAATGGGAACGAAAGAATTGCAGAAATGATCCATTTCCACTTTTTATGCTGAATTTCTTTTCCACGACGATCCACATGATCCTTGCGGTCTTCTTTAAGAGAAGCTTTATATCCGATACTGCTTACCTTCTCCATGATCTCCCTTGGACTGATATTACCGGGTGTATATTCTACATGTGCTGTTTCCAGCGCTAAATTCACATTAACTGCTGCTATACCCGGTGTACGGCTCAACACTTTTTCAATCCGTGAGGAACACGCAGCACAGGTCATCCCCGATATATCAAAATCCGCAGATTCTTTAATAGTGTCATAACCAAGAGAACGGATTTTATCCTCAATTTGTGGCAACCCTGATACTGTCGGATCAAATCCAACTGTAGCCTGTTCCAAGGCTAGATTCACATTCGCACGAGATACGCCGTCCATCCGGGACAAACCCTTCTCAATTCGGGTTGCACAAGCGGAACAGGTCATACCTGTAATCTGTACAGTTGCCTGCTGTTCGTTTGGTGAAGCTGTTGTTTTGGTTTTATCCATGATTTCCACGCCTCCACATACCCCTATAGGGTATGATAATTTCTAAAAGAAAAGGCATTGGAGCTTTGGGCAGCTTCCCCATATCACTCCAAGCCTTATTACTGTGCTTCAAATTAAACTACGTCATACCCTTGATCTACAATTGCTTCTTTAATCGCACCAAGGCTTACTTTGTTCTCATCATACTCGACGGAAACTTTCTTAGCAGCAAGATCAACTTTAGCTGTGGCTCCAAGATTGCCTACGGCTTTCTCTACAGAGTTAACACAGTGACCACAAGACATTCCTTCAACGTTTAATGTAGCGTTTGACATTAATATAACCTCCAATAAATGTTGTGAAGCTATGCTCTAGAAGCATTAGCTTATTATTTCATTAATTTGTTAACCGTAATTAGGAGCTCGTCGATAACCTCATGTTCGCCAGCTTCGATTCGCTCAACAATGCAACTTTTCATATGTCCTTCTAACAGCATCTTACCGACACCATTTAACGCCGCCTGTACCGCCGCGAGCTGGTTGAGTACATCATCACAATAGGTATCCCGCTCAATCATACCCTTTACCCCGCGGATCTGGCCTTCAATCCGGTTGAGGCGCGTATTCAAGTTATTCTTGAATTCTGCCGAATGATGACTTTTTCGTTCTCCTGATGATGAAGAATGACAATTTATGTCGCAGAATTCTGCAGCTTGCTCTTTCTTGGCAGTAGACATAAGAATCAGCCTCCTTGGTTATAATATAATATACCCCCGTAGGGTATGTCAAGAGGCATTCCTAATTCATCCACAGATGATCTCCACGGGTAGTTTGTCCCTATATTACCGCCGTATTCTTCTACGGTTGGCTATACATCTCTATTTTTTCAAAAAAACTATTGCCTCCCTATTCAAATTTGAATATAATAAATTTTGCTTCTAATTATGAACATTTTTCGAACAGAACTATCACTATCACTATTAAGAAAAAGGAGCTGCGAAGCATGCATACTAAAGAAAGTAATCTTAAACTCGTAGTGGTTGGCCTGCTGCTTGGGATTCTTATGTCCGCAATGGACAATACCATTGTAGCTTCAGCTATGGGAACGATAGTCTCAGATCTTGGCGGTCTGGATAAAATCGTATGGGTCACCTCGGCTTACATGGTAATGGTAATGGCCGGAACTCCTATCTTCGGCAAGCTCTCTGATATGTATGGACGTAAACGTTTCTTCATTTTCGGATTGATTGTATTCCTGATTGGCTCGGCTCTGTGCGGTACTGCCACCAGTATCACACAGCTCAGTATTTACCGTGCCATTCAAGGGATCGGCGGCGGTGCACTAATGCCAATCGCCTTCACCATCGTTTTCGACATTTACCCGCCTGAAAAAAGAGGGAAATTGACCGGTCTCTTTGGAGCCGTCTTCGGAATCTCCAGTGTACTTGGACCTTTACTCGGTGCCTATATTACCGACTATGTTGGTTGGCAGTGGGTATTCTACATTAACCTGCCGCTAGGAATTATTGCACTGTTCCTGATTGCAACTTCTTATAAGGAGTCGATCTCCCACGCTAAACAGCGCATTGACTGGGGCGGAGCCTTCACTCTGGTTGGCGCGATTATCTGCCTAATGTTCGCTCTGGAACTTGGTGGTAATCAATATGCTTGGGATTCCAGTGCCATCCTTGGCTTATTCGTAGGTTTTGCTGTTCTCTTGCTGGCGTTTATCCTTATTGAGAGAGTAGCTGCTGAACCTGTGATCTCGTTCGCTATGTTCCGCAAACGGTTGTTTGCAACAAGCAGCGTGACCAGCCTATTTTATGGCTCTGCTTTTATCGTAGCTACTATTTACATTCCTATCTTTGTGCAGGGTGTATTTGGCGGCTCAGCTACGAACTCAGGGCTGATCCTTATGCCGATGATGATCGGTACGGTCGTTGGCAGTCAGACCGGGGGGCTGCTTACAACAAAAACCAGCTTCCGCAACATTATGATCCTATCCGCAGTCTGCTTTGTCGCAGGGGTCTACAGCCTAAGCACTTTATCACCAGATACCTCCCGTCTCATGCTTAATGTATTTATGGCTCTGACTGGGTTCGGCGTAGGCTTTTCCTTCTCCGTGCTGAGTATGGCAGCTATCCATAATTTCGATATGCGCCAACGGGGATCGGCAACATCGACCAGTACCTTCATGCGCTCCCTTGGAATGACGCTGGGAATTACGATCTTCGGGATTATTCAGCGGAATAGCTTTACTAACAGTCTAAGCGATGCTTTTGGCGGTAGTGAACAGTCAGCAGCTTTCGGAGATCCACGCGCTGCGTTAACACCTGAAGCAAGAGCGAAGATCCCTGCTGAAATATTAGAAAAAATATCAAGTGCGTTATCCACCTCTATTGCCCAAACCTTTATGTGGGCCTTGATTCCTGCAGTGCTCGGTCTAGTCTTTGTACTGCTCATGCCAAAAGACCGTCTTACCATTCCTGCTAAAGCTGTTCAGGCGTCTGAGGGCAAAAGGTAACCATTATGTCCATGAAATTAGCCATTTTAGGTTTACTGCTGGAGCGGAACATGCATCCCTATGAAATCACATTAGTGATGAAGGAACGTTCCATGGACCGGATCACGAAGCTGCAGATGGGATCACTCTATTATGCTGTGGATAAGCTTGCACAAGATGGTTATATAGAAGCTTTAGAGGTCATCCGCAGCAGTGATCGGCCGGACAAAACAATCTATGCCATAACGGAGCAAGGTAAAGCTTTATTCGAACAGCTTATCCTGCAACAAATTAAGAAAAACGAACCCTTCTATCATCCGATGTATATGGCCCTGGCTATGTCCCGTCATATCGATCAGAGCAAGGTTGAGAAGCTGCTCGAGGAACGCCTCCGGGAAACAGAACATCAGGTTAATCTGGCTTATCAGGTATACGAGGAGCATATCTCCATCGTGCCTCGTTCTGCCCTGCATCTAATGTACGGTACATATGAGCACACCCTGACTGAGCTGAAATGGCTGCAGCGCCTATACGATGATGTTGTAGCACGCAAGCTAAAAGACATAGGGACACCGTTGAATTTAGAGGCCTAATGGCCTCTTTTTTCTGTTTAAGGGAGTCAAAATACGTTTATTAACGAGCACAATAGCCATTAAATCTCAAAGAAAGGCGAGGCGGTAAAAATGACTCAAGAAAAACATCAGCGGAATAGTGACAAACGGGATCACCCGGAACAATATCCAACAGAGAAAGAAAGTCTATTCGATCTTCATGAAAGTGAGCAGAATGTAGACCCGATTCCGATGGAAGATTTGACGCTGGAAAAGCAAGAAGAAAAGAATAAAGAAGAGACCAAACACCGCTCTTCCAGCGACAAAAAATACCATACGGGCTTCTGAGAGTGTACAATATCTACAAGTACGCAATCATAATTTCCAAGGAGGAATCACATTGTTGAAAGCGTTACCTTTAAACAAGCGCGGGATTCCCGCAAGCCGCATTGCTTTAGGCTGCATGGGGCTAGGCGGTGACTGGGACCATGAGCCGATTACTGCGGAGAATGTTAAACAGGGACATGAAGCGGTTGATGCCGCCCTTTCCATCGGCATCAACATGTTTGATCATGCAGATATCTATACTCGTGGGAAGGCGGAGAAGGTATTCGGTCAGATTTTTAAGGATCGTCCAAGACTACGTGAAGAAATCATAATTCAATCTAAATGTGGAATTAAGCTAATGGAGCCTGGAGACAGCACTAATACGTTTGATTTCTCTGGCCAACATATTCTGAACAGTGTAGATGGAATATTGTCACGACTTGGGACCGAATACATTGATATTCTTCTACTGCATAGACCTGATCCCTTAATGGATCCCGAGGAAGTAGCCTCCGCATTACATCAACTGAAGGCCGCTGGTAAGGTTCGTCATTTCGGGGTTTCCAATATGAGCGCCGCTCAGATCAAGCTGCTGCAGACTTATTGCGATGAACCTTTTATCGTAAACCAGCTGCATATGAGCTTGGCTAAGATCAGCTGGGTGGATGCTGGAATCAGTGTAAATCGTGAACCCTGGAAGGATATTATCTTCCCTGAGGGAACCCTTGAACATTGTCGAATGGAGAACATTCAGCTTCAAGCTTGGGGGCCACTCGCCCAAGGTCTATTTAGCGGGCGTTCATTAGAGGATCAACCGGAGAATATCGTCCAAACAGCAGCTATGGTCCAACAGCTCGCAGATGAAAAAGGAACAACACCCGAAGCCATTGTACTGGCTTGGCTAATGACACATCCAGCTGCCATTCAGCCTGTTATTGGAACTGTGAATCCGAAGCGTATTACTGCCTGTGCCGATGCGGACAAGCTGGAGCTTAGCCGTAAAGAATGGTATGACCTGTATGTTAGTTCACGCGGTTCAAAACTTCCGTAACATATACATTTATATTCTCAACTTCATTACTCCGCTTATGCCCGGCTCGCGTTACTACTGCGAGCCGGGTATTTTTTTGCGAATCACTCTAACTCATCGTTCTTTATTGAGAATATATTTAGTAATCGAGCGATATATGGAGTTATTTAGAGATAAATTATCATTTTCGTTCTTTATAGAGTACAAATGCGCGTTATTGGCAGTTTTCTTTTTGATTTATTCCATGTATGATTCATTACAGAAGTTGTTCTTAATAAAGAACGATAATAACGAACCAAAGAAACAGACATTGAGGGGAGGTATTCCTCTGAGACCCAGATCAGCAAGGAGAAGACCTAGAAGAAACAGGAAAATCGGATTACGTATACTGCAATCAGGAATGGCTGTCTCCGTCTTATTTCTATATACCTCGCAGCAAGTTGGTGGTACCTATGGAGGCTTTGGAGCCGCTACGCAAACCACTAGCACGATTAGCTTTTGCGAAGTATTTCCGAATTCGATCAAGGCACTGCTTACAGAGTTCAAAGAGCATGTTAATCGAGCGCTCACTTTAAAAGAATCACTACAGCCCTTTTCCTCATCAGCTAACTACTCGGACGTTTCGGGAATAGAAGGGATGTCGCTGGAAGAGCTTGATGTCGCTGCAGAAGAGATTTCTTCGCAAATAGCGGCGCTTCAATCCCAAATAGATAGCGTTAACGAGCAACTGGCGGCTAACAGCCAAATTTGGAATCAAATCCACAATGAGCTAAGTGCAGCAGCAGCCTTACTCTTCCAGATAGGAGGATATATGACTTCTCTAGATTCCAACTGTCTAGAAATCAAGGACGAGCAATTTTTCAGAGATTTACAAAGCAGCCTGAATCAAAGCGGTGTGATCTCGGAATCCTTGAATGCTTCCTTAAATGGAGTTATTAGTTACCTAACCTCCATACACGATGTCGGTCTTCCATTCGCTTCGGTAGTTACCAGTGATGTTTATGGACAACTTGAATTACGCGAAGGAGAGTTCCCACAGCCACTGCCATTCCTGATTACCTTCACTCAACCAGACGGCGTGATCTCTAGCGACCTCACCTCATCTTATGAAGCTCTAAATACCGAATTGACTAACCTTAAAGAATCGGCAACCTCAGGTATCACTACCCTTCAAGATAAACTCCAATTGATCAGTCAGACTCGCGAGCAAAAACTAGAAGAGCTTGAAAAAGCTCGGCTAGAAGAAGAGCAAGCAAAGAAAGAAGAAGAAGCGAAAAAAGAAGAAGAACGTTTGGCTGAGGAGAAAAAGCAACAAGAAGCCGAGGATAAAGCGAAAGCTGAGGCAACCCCTCCAACATCAGGTGAAGCTGCTCCGGAAGCCCCAAATAAAGAACAACCTGAAGCCCCAGCCACTGACCCGGTTAAGCCGGAAATTGGCGAAGAGCTCACAATTCCAAAAGATGTCCCTCAGCAAGAGGCTCCACAAGAGACGCCAAAGGCGGAAGACAGTACGACTACCCCGCCGGTAGCAACCCAAGCTCCTTCGGACCCTCAACCTGAGAAAGGTGGAGAATAAGATGCGAATTAAAAAAATTATCAATAATACCCTATCGAGCTTAATGCTTGTGATCTTTATTCTGCTGGTGGCAGCCGTAGTGTTATCCAAGGCCTCCGGCGGTGAACCTGCTTTCTTCGGATATGAGATCAAAACCGTACTCTCAGGATCGATGGAACCAGGAATTCAGACAGGCTCAATTGTCGCATTAAAACCCGGAGGGGATATGAATCGTTTCAAACCAGGCGATGTCATCACCTTTAGGAATGAAGATAATCTGCTCATTACTCACCGGATTGTAGAAGCGACCGTCAATAACGCTACTGGTGAAGCTGTTTATCGCACTAAAGGCGATAACAACGACGCGCCCGACATGAACCCTACCAGTTCTGTGAATGTTGTAGCTCAGTATACCGGGGTCACTGTACCCTATGTCGGTTACGCTATGAATTTCGCGGTTTCCAAAGCTGGAAGTGTAGTCCTCATGATCGTGCCTGGCTTGATGCTTCTGCTCTATGCTCTGTATACCTCTTGGAAGGCTGTAGCTGCATTAGAAAAGAAAAATGCTGCCCTACTGCCAGCCTCACCGCCCCCAACAGAAACACAGCCCTAAGTTGATTGTCCACTTCCGCTTACGAACCGGAAGATACAATATATAAATTTTATAAAAAATTCAAACACAAATTTGAGGAGGAATTTTATTATGGGTATCAAGAAAACATTGGGTCTTGGCGTAGCATCTGCAGCACTGGGTTTATCATTAATCGGCGGAGGAACCTTCGCATACTTTAGCGACACTGCGCAAAGCACAGCTACATTCGCAGCGGGCACGCTCGATCTGAACTCCGACCCTTCTGTCATCGTTAATATTCCTAACCTGAAACCAGGTGATACTGTAACTAAATCCTTCAAATTGAAAAACGATGGTTCGCTCGATATCGGATCTATTATTCTGAATACATCGACTCAAATCACGGATGCTAAAGGAGATAACTACCTGGATTTAGCCGAGTTCATTAAAGTTAAATTCCTTAGAAATAATGATAAAGGAGTACCTATCGTCTCTCCTGAAAATGTAGTTTATGAGACTACACTTGCTGCTTTAAAAAGTCAGCATCCGGATCTCGTAAAAAATACAGGTTGGGATCAACTCTTTACCGAAGCATCCGGTATTAAAGCCGGTACCAACGACAGCTTCTCCGTCCAATTCGAATTTGTGGAAAATAACCAAGATCAAAATATTTTCCAAGGCGATAGCTTAACACTGACTTGGGATTTCGTAGCTAAACAAGGTGCGAAAAAAGACTACTAAGATCAATAAAGTAATTTAATAAAATACTCGAAGAGCAGCAGATCCTGAATCCGGTCACGGATAAGCAGATTGCTGCTCTTCTCTTTACAATAAACTTTGTCCGATTTATTGATATTTGCTATACTAATAACAAAAATTACGGAGGGGCGTCAGCATAGTGCCACAGAATATGGGCCAACGTATCCAGCAGCTCCGCCTAGACAAGGGTTTCTCCCTATCTGAGCTTGCGGACAGAGCAGATGTGGCTAAGTCGTATCTTAGCAACGTGGAGAGAAACATCCAATCCAATCCATCCATCCAGTTTATCGAAAAAATCGCTGACGCGCTTCAGGTATCCATTCATGCCCTACTCTATGGAGAACCCAATAATGCAGAGGAATCACATTTAGATTCGGAATGGTTCCGATTGGTGCAGGAAGCTATGGACTCAGGCATTAGCAAACGCGAATTCAAAGAATTTCTGGACTATCAGAAATGGAAGCTCGATCAAAAGGATTAATACTTCCTACTAATCTGGTAAGATCCTCTCTTCTACTAATCATATCGAAAAAGGACACAGCGAAGAACCGCTGTGCCCTTTTTCGATATGTAACCCCTCTAATGTATTACTGCACGATCTGCACAGTTTTCTCATGAAAGAACTGGCGGATTTCATCTGCCTTAATGCCAGCCTTCTTAGCTGCTAATAATAAATGTACCCACTCTTGATCCAGATCAATAAACTGCTGTTCTCTGTTGCTACCCTGGTTGGACTTTTCCAAAAAATCTCCCCCTAAGATTTTACGTCCCCAGGCAATCCGGCTGTCATAGTATCTCTACCTTAGACCCGCGACTTTGTGCCCCTGCCTTTCGGCAAGTTTACCTTTTACTGGACCCTTTTCACGAAAGGATCTGCTTAAAAAACTATAAAATTACTATCTGCAATAACATTATACAAAAAGAAAGCGGAAAAGTGTGTCGATTCCTGGTTACTTTCTATTTTAAAAACGAAAAATAAAAGATTTTTTTTCAAAGATCTTGTCCGATTATCACGATACTCGTCCGTTACATAAAATAAATTGTACTAGCAAAATAAATATTTACTGACCTAATAGTTAAAAATAAGGATAATAGAATCATTTTAATAGGCCTTTAGAATGGGTAATGAGAAGAAACACCCTTCTTTTCATTAGAACAAGCTAACCCATACCATTTTGCGAACGTATTGGACGAAAGAATGAATTGATTACAGTGGCCGAAAGTAGCACAATAAGATGAGAAATGAAACCGCAATCATCACAGCTCCAGTAAGCGTTGACACAAAATGTCACGTATGGAGTTCATCCGTTAAGGAGGATGTATTCATGGCAGCCAAAGAGCCCTATAACGAATCCATTTGGAGTAAGTATTACGGACCCAATTTAGGCTACATTCAAGAAAGATATGAACAGTTTGTGAAAGATCCCTCCACCGTAGAAAATAATTATCGCGAGCTTTTTACAAATTCGGGACCTCCTCCCCTAACTCCGGATAGCGAACCGGCTCCTCAGCCGCGCATCTCGGGAGACACCGAATGGCTTAGAAAAGCAGTAAGAGCTTCCAAGCTAATCGCCAATATTCGTATATATGGCCATATGGCCGCTGAAATTGATCCGCTGGTACGCGATCAGAATCCCATGGCAAAATATCTTGAGCTTGAAACCTATGGGCTGACCCGCGAAGACCTGATCGCACTGCCTGCCACGCTTATATGGGAAAATGCGCCGAATGATGTGCATACCGGATGGGATGCCGTGCAACGTATGCGTCAGGCATACACCAAGACTATCGCCTATGAATTCGGGCATGTGCATGAAGAAAAAGAACTGCAATGGCTAAATAGACAGGCAGAATCCACCAGCTCACCAGCACCCCTAAATAATACAGAACGCAAAGAGCTCCTGAACCGCCTGATTCAGGTAGAGCAATTTGAAACCTTCCTCCACAAGACTTTTGTAGGTCAGAAGCGTTTCAGTCTTGAAGGCAATGATGCTCTTGTGCCGATGTTAGATGAAATCGTACGTGCTGCTGCACATGACGGTGCGGAGCATATTTTGATGGGCATGGCGCATCGCGGCCGCCTCAACGTTCTTGCACATATTTTGGGCAAACCTTATGATATCATATTTTCAGAGTTTCATCATTCTCCGAACAAGGAGCTTTTCCCTTCCGAAGGCTCCACAGGCATTAACTATGGTTGGACAGGTGATGTGAAATACCATCTCGGTGCAGACCGTGCTGTCCGTGAAGGAGAAACGGTACGCACAAGAATAACACTAGCGAATAACCCAAGTCACTTGGAATTCGTCAATCCTGTCGTGGAAGGTTTCACTCGTGCCGCACAAGAAGATCGGAGCACTGCAGGACTGCCGAAGATTGATACCAGTAAAGCTATGGCGGTGCTGATGCATGGCGATGCTGCTTTTCCAGGTGAAGGCATTGTTGCAGAAACGCTTAATATCGGCAAACTTCAAGGTTATCAAAATGGTGGGACGATCCATATCATTGTTAATAACCGAATTGGTTTTACGACTGAAAGTGAAGATTCCCGTTCTACGCATTATGCGAGTGACATCGCCAAAGGGTATGAAATCCCAATAGTCCATGTCAACGCTGATGACCCAGAGGCCTGCGTAGCAGCTGTACGTTTAGCTAGCGCATACCGCCATCAATTCAAAAAAGATTTCGTAATTGATCTCATCGGCTACCGCCGTCATGGTCACAACGAAATGGATGATCCTGAAACCACACAACCTATTGTCTACGGCAAGGTTCGCAATCATCCAACCGTCTACAAGGTTTATGCAGAGAGACTGAAAAACGAAAAGGTTCTTACCGCCGAAGACGTACAAAAGATGAATGCTGAGGCAGAAAGCGTATTGCAGCGTGCGTACGATACTATGAAGGAAGGCAATCATAAGAAAAAAGAACCCAAAGCCTTCATTCCTCTACAAACGGACCGCGCAGCGGCAAACACTACAGCGGTATCCATCTCCAGCCTGCAGGAGATCAATCGTGAACTGTTGACGGTTCCTGCTGGATTCCAGGTTTATCCGAAGCTGGAGCGCATTTTACAACGTCGTAAAGATGCACTGAATGAGGGTGAAAAGGTCGACTGGGCACTAGCTGAAACATTAGCCTTCGCTACCATTCTGAAAAATGGAACGCCCATCCGACTGAGCGGTCAAGATGCCCAGCGCGGAACCTTCGCACATCGCCATCTGGTGCTGCACGACAGTAAAACAGGAGATTTATTCTCTCCGCTGCATCAGCTAAGCGATTCCCGTGCCTCCTTTGGCGTATACAACAGTCCATTGTCAGAGGCATCAGTATTAGGCTTTGAATATGGTTATAATGTGTTTGCACCGGAAACCTTCGTAATCTGGGAAGCACAGTATGGTGATTTCGCCAATGCGGGTCAGGTTATTTTTGACCAGTTCATTGCCGCTGGACGCGCCAAATGGACACAGCGCAGCAATCTCGTCATCATGCTGCCGCATGGCTACGAAGGACAGGGACCTGAGCACTCCAGCGGTAGGCTGGAACGGTTCTTGCAGCTATCCGCTGAGGAGAACTGGACGGTCGCTAACCTGACTACCGCTTCGCAATATTTCCATCTGCTGCGGCGCCAAGCAGCGTTATGCGGGCAGGAAGATGCTAGACCGCTAGTCATTATGACGCCGAAAAGTCTCATTCGGAATACGCGCAGCACTTCTGCCGGAACCGAGCTGGCTTCAGGACAATTCAAGCCTGTATTAGCTGAATCTTTGCTTGGCCAGAAACCAAGTGAAGTTAAACGGCTCGTAGTCTGCAGCGGTAAAGTCGCTATCGACATCCAAACAGAACTGGAAGCAGCACCGGATAAGGATTGGTCATGGCTGCATGTTCTTCGCCTAGAGCAGCTTTATCCGTTCCCGGAACAGGAGCTAAGCGAACATTTAAACTCCTTCAGCTCCCTTCAGGAAATTGTCTGGGTGCAAGAAGAGCCGAAAAATATGGGCGGCTGGAGCTATAGTGAGCCTCGGTTGCGCGCCATCGCACCGAAAAATGCCGGCGTAAGATATATCGGCCGTCCGGAACGTTCCAGCCCGGCCAGTGGTTATGCAGATGTGCATAGCTTCGAACAACGTAGAATTGTAACAGAAGCCCTAAAATCAAATTCGAACGTACAAGCGGCTGTACCGTCCTCTTAAGAGGACGGTATCACAATAGCGTAAACCATTATGTTTGGGGAGGAAACGGCCTGTGTCAGAAATCTTAGTACCCGATCTGGGAGAATCCATATCCGAAGGAACCATCTACAAATGGCTGGTTAAAGAAGGCGACACGGTAGGTCAAGGCGATGTGCTCGCTGAGCTGGAAACGGATAAAGTCAATCTGGAAATTAGTGCAGAGGTGGAGGGTGTCATCTCCACCATCCTGCGTCAAGCGGGCGAGAACGTAGCCGTTGGCGAAGCCATCGGCATCATTGGAGCCGCAAGCGGCAGTACGCCGCAGGCCGCTGCAAGCGAAGCCGAAGCGCCTAAAGCGGCTCCGGCAGGCGGCAACGCAGTAGCAGCCGCCGCGCCTGTAGCTGCGCCCGAAGTGCCTGCAGCAGGTGGCGACAGCCACGCTGCCTTGGCATCGCCGGGCGCACGCAAGCTGGCACGGGAGCGCGGCATCGACCTCGGCGAGGTTAGCGCCCGTGATCCTATCGGCCGGATTGGTCAGGCCGATGTGTCCGGTCATGGTGCAGCAGCACCGCAGGCCGCTGCACCGGTAGCTCCGGCGCCGCAAGGCAAGCCGGAGCCAGCGAAGCCGGCAGCGGGCAAAGCCACGCCGGACGAGGGCAAAAACGTGGAGCGCAAGCGCATGTCACGCAGACGGCTCACGATTGCCAGCCGCTTGGTCGAAGCGCAGCAGACCGCGGCCATGCTTACCACCTTCAACGAGGTGGACATGACAGCGATCCTCGACATCCGCAAGCGCCGCAAGGATGCATTTAAAGAAAAACATGAAGTTGGACTAGGCTTCATGTCCTTCTTCACCAAAGCCGTGATCGGTGCGCTTAAAACCTATCCACTGCTGAACGCCGAAATCGACGGTGAAGATCTGGTCGTTAAGAAATTCTACGACATCGGTATTGCTGTTGCAGCGAAAGAAGGACTTGTAGTTCCCGTAGTCCGTGATGCGGATCGGCTCAGCTTCCCGGAAATCGAGCGCCAGATTGGCGAGCTCGCTTCCAAAGCACGTGCCAATACGCTCAGCCTCTCCGAGCTGCAAGGCGGAACATTCACCATCACCAACGGTGGCGTATTCGGCTCCTTGTTATCCACACCGATTCTGAATACACCACAGGTGGGTATTCTAGGGATGCATAAGATCCAACTGCGTCCGATCGCGCTGGACGAAGAAAGAACCGTAAACCGTCCAATGATGTACATCGCCCTTTCCTATGATCACCGGATCGTTGACGGCTCTGAAGCGGTAAGCTTCCTGGTCAAAGTGAAGGAATTGCTGGAAGATCCGGAAGCACTACTGCTAGAAGGCTAACGCTCTTCGAATTTTCGAAGATATAAGAATATTAAGAAGGTATCCCTACAGCTCTCGCTTTGGGGATACCTTTTTTTATATCTGGATCCAATTTCAGCCTTCCCTGCATACGATTTAACTGTATTTTATACACTTATTTATTTCTGATCCGCTCATAGCCTCTTCTCTAATTGCATTCTCTACAACTAAAATCCGTAAAAACGTCTATTTCCACTAATCTAACCAGTAATAGCTGCATCAAATACAACTAAAGTACTTATATACAGGTATTGGTGAACTTTAATTGCACATAATACAACTAACTTAGCGCATGCACCTTCAAACTACATACTACACACTACGCACTACGCACTACTAACTACTAACTACTAACTACTAACTACTAACTACTAACTACTAACTACTAACTACTAACTTCAAACTTCAAACTTCAAACTTCAAACTTCAAACTTCAAACTTCAAACTTCAAAACTCTACTTCAATAGCTCCTCAGCCAGCTGTAAAAATTGCTCCTGGGTCAAAATCTTATCTCCATAGCTGGTGAGTGTATAATACGCATCCTGCTTCTCGTTATACCAGTTCAGATAATCATAGCTGACTTCTTCCCTTACTACCTTGTTATAGATAACTTCTGTCCCTGCAACTGTGAGCTTATTAGCTTGATTCTCAGGCGTTTGTTCCACGAAAACCTTGCCCCCATGCATGAGCGTTGCTGAGATCCCTATAAAAGCATTGTTCTTCGAATAAGTTACACTTAGCCCCCCTGGCTCGGACCACGATATAGCCTTCATAAACAAATTGCGGGTCCCCTTATCCTTATTTGCCTGAGCGGTAAGATCATTTAATGTTTCCTTATACAGAGAACTTCCCTTAGCTGTATCCGTAGTCGGAGAATTAGGATGGATTACACTATATTTAAAAGCGTACCCCGCTGCCGTTTCGGGAAGCATTGGCGCCCCTGTTCTTTTGATTTCTTTTAAAAAATCAGAATACGCATCTATCCGCTGCTCTTTATACTTAAACTGCAATTCTGTCGCCAAGCCTGCTGCACCTGCTTTATTTTTCACAAGATAAGCGATCAATTCACCCGGTTTAGCGAACTTTTCTGCTTGCTGCGCATATTTATCATAAGAAGCATTTTCTGCAGATTCAGTCGGCGCAACATGTTGGACCTTCACTACTCCTTCACTATTGCGGATTTGGATATATTCAGACGCAGCATACGCAGTCACAGAAATCAGCAGAAACAGCGTTAACATACTGGCCACTGCCGTTGTTTTATTCATCACCCTCAGCGAGAACGATCGCTTTCGACCTGTTATGCCAGTAATACGCCCCATGACCTTATCTTCTACATCTACCTCATCCAAAAGTTCATTGCCCGCCGAGGCATAAATTATATCTTGGTATTCATTGCTGATTTTGTTTCTTTCCATGTGATCTCCTCCTCCGACTTCATAGCTTCCTGAACCTTTAGCTTGATCCGATTCATTCTTTTAGTTAGCGCATTGGGACTGACCCCTAGAATCTCACTTATCTCTGCATAAGTTTGTTCCTCAAACACCCGCAGAATAAGCATGTTTCTCTCCTCAAGCGACAATCCCGCTAAAGCCGCAGACAATGAAGGACTGTACAACCGAGCATCCAGCTCCTGTTCAGGGCTTGCAGACAGTACTTCCGGACGAAAAATACGCATGACTTGCTTATGCAGACGACGCCTGCGCAGCAGATTTAAGCAATGATGATATGCGATACGATAGAGCCATGCCGAGAAATGCATTTGCGTTTTGTATTGCCGGATAGATTGATAACCCTTTACCAAAATATCCTGAACCGCGTCCTCCGCATCCTGCTTGTTTTCTAACAAACGATAGCAATATCGATAGATCGGCTTTTGGAATGACCTGACAATTAAAGCATACTGCTCGGAATCTCCCTTTTGAATCCTAACGATTAGCTCTTCCAACTCTGTCGAGTCTAGCGAATCCTGTGGCGATGTAAGCACCTCCTTAACCTTTATATCTCTATAACACTTGACCACCGAAAAAAGTGCCTATGTAAACCAAACTAAAGGAAATTTTATAAAAGCTGACAATCACGGCTTCGGAGAATGTTTGAATCACTGACTGCTGGTGTGCCCTGATTTCTTACTTATACCATTATGCACGGTTAAAATCTGGTGAGTCTATGCTTAGCAGATGCATAACAAAACCTCCCATTAGACCTGATAACTCCAGGTTTGCTTCTAATGGAAGGTTTTTTAATAAGGCTTCATTATTCTAAGACTGAGGTGTAACTTCAAAGTCTACTAGATTTGTAAATTGTGCAAAGGTTACTCTCTTATCATGGAAGGAGATAGAGTGATCGTAATCGTCTTATCGAACGGGGTCATAAAATTGACCAACACCGCCTTGCAGTTATCCTGTAGCTTCGCCTCACGCACCGTAGCCGCCAGATGGCCAAGCTCGCCCCCTGTCAGTTCAATCCAGTCCTCTTCACAACTATAGCGGAGGTTACCGCCGTTCCAGAGATAATGGTCCTCTCCGACAGCCTGCAATTCACCCGATGTGAAACATCCTTCCCGTCCAAAAATAAAAGACAGCTGTGTCATAACCTCTGTAGGTTCCTCAGCATGCAACCGGAGGGTCCACCCTCTGTCCGTGCGTTGAACCTCCGTCTCCACACGGAATGTCTGTTCATGCGTAAGTGCGCGGCTCTGATGCGGTAGCAGATACCAAGGGCTTACTGGCTCCCCAGATGTTTGCGGAAGCAGTTCACCTTCTACAGGACCGTAATAACCCTTCTTTTGTTCTCCTGACAGGTGGTATCCGTCAGGTAGTTTGATCATTTTCTGCATCGGGACATAGCCCGGATTAAAGTAAGAAGCCAGTTGCACTGCAAGCAGCCTGACGGCACCGTGACGGAGTGCAAAAAAAGACGGCGTCTCCGTGATTAAGGTCACGCTAGTGTTCCCGTCCCTGTAACGCGCAACCGGTGCTCCGAAATCAGTATGCAGCCGGCTGTGGTAAATTCGCCCTTGATGGCCGGACTTCTCCATATCCTGCAGATAGCCGTGTCGCGGAAAATCGCCGTTCAGTATTTTCTCATATTTTACAGGCAGAGCTGCCGAATCTTCAAAAGGTTGCTGAAGCTCCGGCTCCAGCAGCATACGTACAAGTACGTTGACAGAGCAGACCCCCGGATTTTCCAGTGCTCTGCCTGCCCATTCGGCCATCCCCGCAAACAATGGCTCCTTATCGGAACGGGCCAGAATAGCGTACGGTAAATAATATGGAGACAGGTCGTGAAAGCTCCCCAGATCCTGGCGCCCAGAATAATCGGTCACAACTTCGCCCTTAGGATGCACCAAATAGACCATCATGTGTAAATTCAGACGAACTGGCTCCAGCAACTGCGGCCGATCCAGCAGACGAGCGGCATGAATCAGCATGATGTCGCTGACCGCACTATAAATACCGTTGCTGCGCTCCGTCCATTCTCCATCAGGTGTAATATCCATCCCTTCCGCCAACCACTGTTCCGCCCGTTGGACAGCCTCCTCCAGTCCGAACAGTTCATGCAGAAATCCCAGTGCTGCACACAATACCCAACGGTGATTCGGCGTGTGACAGCCCCCTGTAAGCATGACGGGAATAGTTCGCTTAAGAAACAAGAGCATATTATCAAGCACCTGTTGCAGTGGCGCCCAATCCTGCGACGCCAACAGTTGGTATAGCTGAGCATAGCCGACGATGACAAAGGCTGTATCCGGGGGAGAATGATAGTTCGTCCAGCCCGGAGAGATCGAGCCATCCTCATGTTGTGCACGCAGCACGAACTCCGTCGCCAGCAGCAGGCGGGCCAGCAGCAGCTCATCACGGTAGAATGCGGAATCCGGGTTAACCAGAGCCGCTCCCCAATAACACATATCGGTTGGTGTGCCGGTCGTATGATTAACCCAGGCAACGCCAGTACCCGGATCTATTGTCCCTCCATAATAGCGGCTCGTCGGATCAAGCACCTGCCGGGATAATCCCTCCACTGCCGCTCTATCATTACTGGCTACCAGTTGCTTGTACATTATACTTCCCTCCATGTTAACAATCTGCTCAATGTCTGGGTGGTAACAGGAGCTAAAGCCGCGCCAGCTCTTGTCGGATACGGTCAGGAATTTCCGTGAACAGTTGATTCCAAGAAACGAACAATTCCTCCCGGTCCGCATATTCCCAGCACGAATAGGACAGGGAAGGCGTGAACCGGCAGGTTTGCAGATAACGGTGGACAAGACGGTCAGTTTCTCCATCGGACGCCAGAATGCCGTGAAAAAAGTCGCCATAAATCAGACCCTCCGCACCTGCTCCATCCTGTGTACTGGATGCGAATCCCGGTAACAGCTCAAAGACTTCAGGGAACGGGGCAAGAGCATGCTTGCCGGGTTGGACATAGAGGTCCACCCGTGTCCCGCTTAGATTGCTGCCCCCGCGCAGCAGCGCTTTAAGGAATTTCCCGTGAAAGCTCGCTTCTGCATCCACCACTTCCCCGTCTCTACCGATGTAAACCCACACAT
The DNA here is from genome assembly GCF_037963265.1 of Paenibacillus sp. FSL H7-0943. Taxonomy (NCBI): domain Bacteria; kingdom Bacillati; phylum Bacillota; class Bacilli; order Caryophanales; family Paenibacillaceae; genus Paenibacillus; species Paenibacillus sp. FSL H7-0943. Next base: position 429,765 of record NZ_CP150148.1, on the reverse strand, counting down.
GCTCCAGATCATATAAATGCTGAATATCATAATCGTAATAAATCGCGTATTCCACAACGGCCAGCACATCCGGATGGTTCACAGCTAGACGGCGCCGGAAGGAAGGAGACTCCTCCTCCTGCCGCATCACCGTTATACCGAGACGTACCGGAAAAAATGGCTCGTTCTGATCGAATAATAAGCGCGGAGCATACTTCATAGCTAACCTACGGTCTTCATCGTTCAACATCAGACCTGTCCTCTACGCGCCAACTTGGCCATAAGCAGCTGATGACTTTCAGCAATTTCTTCCGGCTGGCAAGCTGCCTTCAACTCATACACCTTGACCCGCGCCCGTTCAATCATCGGCAGATAAGCATCATAGAATTCCATATTCCCGCTGTTTACATAAGGGCACCAGTGATCAGACAGACCGATGGTCTCATGAATGTGAACACCTACAATATCATCCATCAGACCTTCCATTTCCCCCACACTGTCGTACAAACCCAAACGGTCCATCATAATGGCATGCCCGGTGTCATACCATATGCCCACAGGCGATCCTTTTAGCGCCTTAATAATCATTTTGGCTTCCGCAAGCGTCGGAATCTGCTGCGGTTTGGAACGTGTTTCGATACCAAAGCGTACGTTTAGCCCCTCAGAAACTGCCCGGTTACATACTTCATCTAGGCTTTCAATAATTTTCTGCACATAGCCGGCGCTATAGGCTTCCCGCCGCTCCATCAGTTCCGCCCATTTGCTGCGATAAGCGTTAGAATCTCTACCCTCTCCGTTATAAATCTGCTCCAGCTCTTTGCTGATATCATTTGGAAAGGGTACCTCACCGGGATGCACAACAACAGCTTCTCCTCCGTAACGCTGAGCGTACTTAGCCGAGCCAATCAGCAGCTCAATCGCCCGCTGCCGCTTCTCCTCATCCTCAAAACCTAGCAGCACGGAATCTGTGCCATAATCGGAGTCCTGCACATGCGGGAAGGTGTTGTGGACACTGGAGATCCCCATCTCCCCCCGCTCAAGCATCGGCTCGATCGTTTCCAGCATTTCCTTAGTCACATTATAGTTCAGCTCCACTCGCTGAAAGCCCAGATCGCGGATTTCCCGCAGCATTTCACTGCCGATGGAATGACGCTTAATGTTCCAGCAAGTTGAGAACGAAAATATGCCTTTGTCCTCCATAATTATGTTCTCCTCCCTTGTTACAGCTTACGGTTCAACCTTTTACGGCACCAAGCATTACACCGCTGACAAAATATTTCTGCAGCCATGGATATACGGCAAGGATCGGTACTGTTGCAAAGATAACGGTGGCCGCTTTTAGGCTCTCTGGTGTCAGTGGGGTCCGGTTGGCACCTTCCATTTGTGTCAGTTCGGATACCATATTGTTCTGCACCATCTGGAACAGCTTGAGCTGGAGCGGATACAAATCCGGATTATTGATATACATCAAAGAATCCTGAAAGCCGTTCCACCTTCCCACTGCGTAGAAAAGCGCCAATGTGGCCATAACCGGCATGGATAGCGGCAATATAATACTCATCAGGGTACGAAGATGGGAACTGCCATCGATTTCGGCCGATTCCTCCAGGCTGGCAGGGATGTTATTGAAAAAGGAGATCAGGATAATCAGGTTAAAGGGGCTGACCAGACCTGGCAGGATAAGCGACCAGACCGAATTAATCAAATGCAAATCACGGATCAACAAATATTCAGGAATAATACCGCCGCTGAAAAACATAGTGATAACGATCAGATACATAAAAAATTTACGGCCCTTCAATTTTCTTTTGGTCAGCGGATAAGCTGCTGCGACAGTGAAAAGCATACACAGCACCGTTGTGGCAAACGTCAGAATAACCGTAAAGACAAGAGAGCGGATCATCGCATTATTGGAAAAAACATTAATGTATGCATTCCAGTTCAATTCAATGGGGAAAATCGTTACTTCTCCAGAAGTAATTGCCCGGTTGGAACTAAGCGACACGGCAATCACATGCAAAAACGGAGCCAAGCAGAACAAGACGAACAAGGCAACAAACGTTATATTGACGATATCGAATATCCGGTTTGAGGTACGTTCACTCATAGCACTCCGCCTCCTTCTTTCTTTATCATAAAATACCGTCTCCGGTCACTTTTTTCGAAATATAGTTGGAGCCAAAAATAAACACCAGTCCCACCACGGCCTGGAACAATCCGACTACAGTAGCCAACGTATATTGTCCGGATTCTAGACCCACCCGGTACACAAAGGTACTGAGCACATCAGAATACTCACGCACAGCAGTGTTACCGATAATGTAAGGGCGGTCAAAACCGATGCTGACCATCTTTCCCAGATTGAGGATAAGCAGCGTCACGATGGTTGGTTTTATGCTAGGAAGCGTAATGTAGCGGATTTTCTTCAGCCTTGTCGCTCCATCCACTTCAGCAGCTTCAAACAGCTCTCGGTTGACACCGGTTAACGCCGCCAGATAAAGGATAGTCCCCCAACCGGCACTTTGCCAGACGCCTGTGAATAAATAAGTGATCAGCCACGGATTTTTTTCAGTCAGAAACGGGATGGGAGTAAGGCCTAAGCTCTCCAGCACACCGTTCACCATACCGGACTGGTTGCCGAACAATTGATATACGATCCCCCCGATGATCACCCAGGAAATAAAGTGGGGGATATACAAAATCGTCTGCGATATTTTCTTGAACCACACCGAACGAATTTCGAACAGCATAATCGCCAGGATAATCGGAGCCGGAAAAGAGACAAGTAAATCCAGAAAATTCAGCATAAAGGTATTGCGCAAGGTGGTGTAGAACTCTCTCATTCCAAAAACCTCGCGGAACGCATCAAAGCCAATCCACTCGCTGCCTCCAATCCCCTGAAACAAATTGAAATCCTTAAAAGCAATCTGCACACCATACATCGGACCATAGCGGAAGATCAGGAAATAAATAATAGGCAGCGAAAGCAGCGCGTACAATTGCCAATACCGTCTAAAGTATGTCGCTTTGCTCAAGTCGTTTTCCTCCTAAGGAGAAAAACCGGGTGGAGCGCAGCACCATCTCCCCCCGGTTTTCACTATATATTTGTTTATTGAGCCGAAAGTTCCTTAAACGACTTCTCCAGTTCCTCTTTCAGCTTGGTTCCGCCCAAAGTCATGTAATCTTTCATTTCTTGCTCGTAAACCGCTTCAAATTGCTCTGGTTTGGCCATTGCCGTCTTTACAATAATTACGTTGAGCTTATCTTTGAGCGTTGTGCCATATTGCGATTCCGCTTCTATCGGCTTGCCGAAGACGAGCGGACCCACCGTGTCAGCGTTGGCGATAGCGATAGATTGAGTCAGCATCTCCCGGTTACGTTCCGGGAAGCCCAGCGCCCATGCTTTTTCATTAGTGGCCTGATCACCGATGTTTTTGCCGTTGGAGATAATGGCCATGTCGCCAGCATTAAATAGACGATCGGCGAACTCCTGGGAAACATCTGTTTTGGCCACTGGAATACCGTCTACCAGGTCGTAGTTTTCACCTTCAACGCCATTTTGGATATCAATCAGATTATTATCCGAAGCCATCCAATCGAGATACTTAACGGCTTCCACGGCGCGTTTACTACTCTTCGGAATCATGATGTACATGCCGTTGGAGGCATACCGGGATTTAATGTGCTTGTTATCAACGTTGGCGTTGGTTAAGACGTCTACCGGCAGCACCTTGCTTCCCTCTACATTTTTGTAGAGATTATCCAGGGTACCATCGGCATAGAACAAGACATCCACATCCTCCGACCAGTAGCCTACATTGCCGTTTTGGATATCCTTGGCCAACTGTGTTTTATCCTCGTCCAGACTGAAGTCCTTACTGATCATCCCTTCATTGTAGAGCTTATTGAGAAATTGCAGGGCATCCTTAAAGCCCTCATGCAGCGGCAGCTCATAACGTTGGCTGTAGGTCAGATCGCCGCTGATCGGCTTCATGAAAGAGAAAATCAACGTCTCGAATTGGGCTGGTGCCAGTGCCATGCCCATCGGGATGTTTTTGCTGCCGAGATTGCCCGGATCCTTTTCTTTAAACGCTTTCAAAGTAGTGTACAGCTCATCGGTCGTCGTTGGCACAGGCAATCCTAATTTATCTAACCAATCCTGACGGATGTAGGAGCTATAACGGCCTGTGATCGCCCGTTTACCAGGGATCGCATACTGCTGACCTTCAAGCTGGCCGAACGCCAGCGTATCCTCGCCAATAAACTTTTTCAGATTCGGGCCATATTCGTCGAGAATTTCTCCGACATCAGTCAAGCCACCTTGCTGGGCATACCGATAAAACACACTGGAATCATACGTAAATACGATATCGGGCACATCCGTATTGCTCGCCATCAAAACATTCAGCTTGGTAACTTCCTCAGAACGCTGGATAGGTACAAATTCTACATCAATGTTATTCGGATCTCCGAACTTTTCCTGCACTAGTTTAGTTAAGTAGTTATTGGTAATGGTATGAGGGGCTGGGCTGTTGCCGCGGTCAAACACTTCCACCTTTAATGTAACGCGCTTGGCACTTTCGCCGGCTGGGGCACCCTCGGATGCTGTGTTGTTTTTAGAATCATTGGAACAGCCTGCTAGCAGAGAAACGCCCATTATTGCGGTTAATCCGATCCCGATTGCTTTCTTCAGAACTCCTTGATGTACGTTCACTGTCATTTTTCCATCCCCTTCGCCCTTGCAGGCTTTAATGGTGTATTTATGATCCCCTAGCCTTAACTCTATCCATCCCCAGCGGAATCCATATCACGTGATGCTTTTTACTGCCGTGCTACTGGGTCGCTTGTTGTTCTGGATGCCCACAGTATTTCATGAATTCCGGCAGTCTGACAATAAACCTCTTTCGGATGCTCATATCCCAGCAAAATCGGACTTCCGGTTTATCCATACAACCATTTTCGTAGAATAAACCGCTTTCAAAAGTGTGAAAATAAAGACCGCATCGGTGTTCGCGCCCTCATCATAGAGGTTGGCGTGCACAGATGCGGTTATAAAAACTATTGTTCACGTGCTATTGGATTAATAAAGTCGGCAGCTATAGTCTGGAGGTCCCGCGCCCGCGCTTTAAAGAACGGTAGTCACCCGGCGTGATTCCTAATACTCGTTTGAATACCCTGCCGAATGTAATTGCATTCGCATATCCCACCTGGAGTGCGATATCCTGCAGCGAACATTCCGTTTCCACTAAAAGCTTTTCGGCTTCCTTCATGCGTAGCTCTGTAAGAAAATCAACAAATTTCATTTTAAATTCTGTTTTAAATAGATAGCTGGCATATTTGCCGGATACCTGAAACCGGTCGCTCAAATGCTTTAGGGAAAGATCGGGATTTGTAAAATTCTCTTCAATATAATTCTTCATCTCGGTTACCATCGCCCGGTAGCTTTTAGTTTCACTGACAGAAACATAAGTGCGGAATAAATCAGTCAAATACTCAAACAAAATCCCCTTCATTTCATCTATGGATTCTGCCTCTTCCAGCCGCTTCAGCTGCTTCTCCGCATTTTCTGCTGACAGCTCATCCTGCAGCTGCTCAGACATGACAGCCACTTCCCGGCTCAGCATCTGTAGCATGGCCTGAATTAGAGAGCGAATATCATCATCTTGTAAATAATCCTGTTTAAAACCATCAAAAACACCTTCCAGCAGTTCCCGCCATTGGCCGCTCGACATCCGGAACTGCTTAACAAACTCGGCAATCATTTGTAGATACTTGAATGTCTCAAGAAGCGGCTGGCGCGTTTCTCCAAATTCCGTTAAAGCGATGTCTTCGTGCATTAAAAGCTTGTGCTGCATCACATTCTCCGCTGCCGCATAGGAATCCCGGATCTCCCCTGGCCCAGCCGCCACTGGCCCGATAGCGAAGCTTAAGGAGAGGCGTAAGTTCTGCTCCACCCAGGTGCGGCAGTCCTCAGCGAACACACGGATTTTCTCTGCCATCTCTTCATCACTTCCTGTGGTCAGGAAGAGAATTGCCGCCCGGTCAGTCCCAATCCACTCCGCCCAAGCTTGCAATTCCGCACTCCGCGCCAATTCTTGAAAGACATTCATCAGGGCAAATTTAAGCGTGTTCTGATCGCCCCTTGTATAACGATCTTGAAAAACCTTGTCGTAGCGGTTGATTTCGCTTAGCACAACCATAAAGCGGGATGTGGAATGAGCTCCGGAGAGCGGCGACAGCTCTTCCATCCGCTGGACGACATTGTCCAACCGCTCGCTTTGCAAGAGATCGTTGAAAAGCTTGCTGCGCTGTAACAGCAAATTCTCTCTGCTTTTCTTATCATAATCCGTCATATGGTTGATTAGATCTTCCAGCACCCCGTCAATGAGCATCATTTCGTCCGGTCTGTCGCTGGATTGGTCCAGCTTGCGAATTTGATGGCCTTCAATCCGGTTCATAATCACCTGAATCGGCTTATAGTTCCGCCGCGTAACATAGATAAGGTAAAAAATCGCGCACACAACCGTACCTAAGGCAATAGCTACCCAAAGGTAAGAAATCACTGACACCCAGCTGAATAGACTGCCCGTTTTGATCCCGCTGGAAAACGTCCAGCCAAGCCTTTCCATATATAAAGTGTTCAACTGCTTCCCATTCTTGGCACCTTCACTGTCCGAATGAGCCTGATAGACCACCTGTCCATCTGCGCCAAAGATGGTCAGAAAGGACAACTGTTCGTTGACCATACCGTCGACGATCTGTTCCATTCCGCTCATTTTGAGATTGATTACGAGCACTCCCTCCGAGCCGAAGGGCAGCGGCATACCTTTATTTATGGTAAGCACACGTATAGACGTACGCTGAAATTCATCTTTGTATTCCCTAACAGGCTGCCAGCCTTCCGATAAAGAGCCGGAGGTGATGCGGCCAATCCAATCCTCGTCTACAAATCCTGAAAGGTCCTTTAATCCAGTTTCTGTTAAAACGCTTTCATTTCTCTTGTCATAAAGATAGATGGACTGAATATAGGGCGATTCACGCGTCAAATTGCGTAGATTCTGGGCAACAGCGTAGACGGTCGCCATATCAATCTGGCCTTGATTGTTAAAATAACGTTTATAAGCATCGCTGCGTTCAGCAGCCTCCAGCACTGACAATTCAGCTTCCTTGATCGTTCGGTCCACATTATCCATAAGATAGCTGGCGGTGATACGGTCCGCTTTTTTGGTTTCCATTCGTGAAATATCATTAATAAATACAAAAGAGGCAAAAATCAGTATCGTCACAGTAAGCAAAAAAATAGGAAAATAGGACAGCAGCAATCGGCGATACCAGGAACGGAACAATAGATAACCCCCTCTGTACAACCGTTAGGATACCCGGCCACGGTTCAGCCGTTAATGCACGAGTAGTTCATAGATATTTGGCTGCACCATCATGGAAATGGAAACTCTTCCGCCTAATTTGCTGCCATTATAACACATACAACATGAGCCCGACCAACGAAGCCATTCGTATTTTACACCTGCTCATTAAAAAGGCGAGGTGCGCACAGCCATAGCCGTGAACCCCCGCATATAAATCTGTCCGAGCAGCCGCCAAGCACCAAGTTGTAGCCCTCCTCGGCCTATAAACCACTCAGATCTCTGATATAACGGCGCGCCTTGATCGCATATTCCAGCGGATCGGCAAGTGCCGGATCCTGCTCCGCTTCCACTACAAACCATCCCGTATAAGAGTAACTTGCCAATTCGCTGAAAATCTCCGCAAAGGATATACATCCATCGCCAGGTACGGTGAATGCGCCCGTTTTTACAGCCTGGAGAAAACTGAGCTGATCCCGCAGCACACGCTGAACAACCTCCGGACGTATATCCTTCAAATGGACATGTTTAATCCGAGGTAAATGGATGCGCAGTACCTCTAAGGGATTCTCACCCGCAAAGGCTAGATGCCCGGTATCGAACAGCAGAGACACCTCTTCCGGTTCCGTGAGCTCCATTAGCTTAGCAATTTCGGCCCCAGTCTGCACCCCTGTCCCCATATGATGATGGTATACAAGCGCCATACCTTTTTCAGCAGCCAGCCGGCCAAGCCCACCCAGTCCATCGGCAAGTGCGGCCCACTCCGCTTCTGTGAATACAGGTTTATTAGCAAATAGCGGCGTATCCATTTGTCCCTGAATACTCCGCCCTTGCTCTGAGACGACAATCACCTTCGCACCCATCTCATATAAAAAATCACGATGCGCGCAAAAAGCCTCCACTGTCTCCTCATATGGCCGCACAGTCAGATACGCGCTGAACCAAGCGCTGGCAATCTCAAGTCCACGAAGCTCAAGTGCCCGGCGCAGCCGTTCCGGAGAGCGTGGATACTTGTTGCCCACCTCGCTTCCCTGAAACCCGGCAAGCGCCATTTCGCTAATGCACTGTTCAAAGGTATTGTCTTTTCCCAGTTCAGGCATATCATCATTAGTCCAAGCGATAGGAGCAATCGCCAGCTTGACCGCATGTTCTTTGAACATCATCGATTCTACCCCTTCCGTTTCACAGTATTACTAATACTAATAACTGCGGGCCTTTCCAAGCTGTTCAAGCTTCTGCTCGTGGGCAGCCCGAACGGCTTCACTGCCGGACACTTCTGGAACACCAACATTCCACCAGGCTCCGTAACCATGTGTCATTGTCTTGGGCAGCACCTTAATGTCAATTAGGGTGGAACGATCCTGCAGCTGAGCCTCCCTCAAAGCGTCACGCAGCTGCTCAACCGTTGACGCACGAAAGGTCTTCACTCCATATCCCGCGGCACTTGCTGCATAATCTATGCCTATCAGTTCGCCGCTCAGCTGACCTTCCGGGCCCCGGTAGCGGAATTCAGTCGCCATGCTATCCAGTCCTTGCTCCATCTGCAGGTTGTTGATGCAGCCGAACCCCATGTTATCCAGCAGAATGACGTTGATCTTCTTGTTCTCCTGAAGGCTCGTCACTAGTTCCGAATGCAGCATTTGATAGCTGCCATCGCCCACCAATGCATATACCTCCCGGTCCGGCTCCGCCAATTTCACACCGAGTGCACCGGAGATTTCATACCCCATACACGAAAAGCCATATTCCATATGGTAAGTATCCGGCACAGTGGAATTCCACATCCGCTGCATGTCGCCCGGTAAGCTGCCTGCGGCCCCTATCACAATGGCGTCTTTCGGAAGATATTCATTGAGGATCCCGAGTACCTGTGTTTGCGCCAGCGAAGTGTTCAACTTCGCCGCATATTCAGATAGCTTCTCGTCAAGATGTCCGGCAACTTCCGGCACGAAGGAAACTGAAGAACGATCTGGACGATCTGCCTCCTGATTCACCGTATACTCCACGTCAGATAGACGCTTTCTTTCCACTTCCCATGCCTTTTTTGCCACTACAATTTCATCTGTATAAGCGGTGCGGTAACCGCGCTCCTCCAACGTAGCAGACAGCGCTCTAAGACCTTCGGCAGCATCACAGACCACAGCCAGTGCATCCAGCTTGGAGGCATGGTAAAGGGAAGCGTTAATTGTCAGGAACTCCACCTCGGGATGGGCGAACAAACTCTTCGAACCTGTCGTGAAGTCCGTAAACCGGGTACCCACACCGATCACCAGATCCGCTTCTGCGGCCAACGTATTAGCACAGCCATTCCCGGTAACTCCTATGCCACCGAGATTGTAGGCACAGTCGCTTGCCACGGCACTTTTTCCGGCTTGTGTCTCACCGAATGGGATGGCGAACTTCTCCGCAAACGCACGTAATTCCGTCCCTGCATCCGCATATCGGACTCCACCCCCACAGACCAGCAGAGGTCGCTGTTTGCTGGCAATAAGATCAGCTGCTGCAGCAAGCTCATCCGGATGCGGAGTACGGGAAACGATCCGATGGATGCGCTTGCGGAAGAACTCAAGTGGGTAGTCCCAGGCCTCCCCTTGCACATCCTGCGGCAGCGCAATCGTAACTGCCCCGGTATCTGCCTGATCAGTCAGCACACGCATCGCGTTCAGCAATGCCGTCATCAGCTGCTCTGGCCGATAAATCCGGTCCCAATATTTGCTCACCGCTTTGAAGGCATCGTTGACCGTTATCGACAGATTGTAGGTATGCTCCATTTGCTGAAGTACCGGATCCGGTTGACGGGTGGCAAAGGTATCGCCGGGGAGCAGCAGCACGGGAATCTGATTCGCCGTAGCAGTGGCAGCGGCTGTCAGCATATTAGCTGAACCCGGTCCTACCGAAGCGGTGCAGGCCATGATTCGCCGTCTGCGGCTCTGCTTGGCAAAGGCAGTCGCCGCATGCACCATTCCTTGCTCATTCCTCCCCTGATAGACCGTCATCTCACCCGGCGCTTCCTGAAGTGCCTGCCCCAGTCCAAGTACATTGCCATGGCCGAAAACGGTGAATATACCGTGTACAAAACGCTCCGGTCCATTGCCAAAGTCCACATATTGCTGGTTCAGAAATTTCACCAGCGCCTGCGCCGTCGTTAATCTAATCGTATCCACGTGAAACCTCCCTTTCGCCGTTTTTGTTACTGCCAGCGGGCAGTGACGACTTTTTTGCGTGTATAAAATTCAACCCCGTCGCTTCCATTCGCATGCAGATCGCCATAGAAGGAATCCTTCCAGCCGGAGAAAGGGAAAAAGGCCATCGGGGCTGGCACTCCGACATTGACACCCAACATGCCTGACTCGATATTTTCCCGGAAATAGCGCACTTTCCCGCCGTCATTCGTAAAAATACAAGCCCCGTTGGCAAAACGAGAGGTATTGGCAATTTCAATCGCCTCTTCTACATCCTTGACACGGATCACTGCCAGGACAGGCGCGAAAATTTCCTCCTGCCAGATTTTCATTTCCCGGGTCACTCCATCAAACAACGTTGGGCCGATAAAATAACCCTGTCCCTGCACCGCAGCATCCGCCCGGCCGTCTCTTAGCAACTTAGCGCCCTCGGCCATGCCTTGTTCAATATAAGCGACCGTTTTGTCTTTATGACTTTGGCGGATAACCGGCCCAAGAAACGTGTCGTCGTCCAAACCATTGCCGATGGTCATCTGCTCACATTCACGCAGGAGGATGGAGATCAGCTCATCAGCAACCTCTTCCTGCACCGTTACCACGGAGCAAGCCATACAGCGCTCTCCCGCCGAGCCGAAGGCTGCGTTGACAATCTGTGTTGCTGAAGCCTCAAGATTTGCGTCTGCCAACACAATAGAATGATTTTTCGCCCCTGCCAACGCCTGAACCCGCTTCAAACACGCCGTTCCCTTCTTGTAGACATATTCGGCCACCGGCTGTGAGCCAACGAAGGAAATCGCCTTCACATCAGGATGCTCCAGCAGGCCGTTTACCACCTCATGCGCACCGTTAACCAGATTGAGCACACCTTTCGGAAGCCCGGCTTCCTCTAACAATTCGACCAAACGTGCTGCCAGCAGCGGTGTGCGTTCGGAGGGCTTCAGCACAAAGGTATTCCCACAGGCGATGGCCAACGGGAACATCCAGCAAGGCACCATCATTGGAAAATTAAACGGTGTGATCCCGCCGACTACACCGATGGGATAGCGATACATCCCAGACTCGATGCCTGTCGCGATGTCGGGCAACTGCCGGCCCATCATCAGCGTCGGCGCACCTGCCGCAAATTCCACACACTCAATGCCGCGCTGCACCTCTCCGTAGGCCTCTTTGAAGCTTTTTCCATTCTCCAGCGTGATCGTCTTCGCCAGTTCATCCCAATGGTCCACCAGCAGCTGCTGATATTTGAACAAGATCCGCGCTCTGCGCGGTACCGGTGTCTTGGACCAGCCTGCAAAAGCCGCCTTTGCCGCAGCCACCGCCCGATCAACATCGACTCTGCTGGACAGCGGAACCCTTGCCATCTCCTCTCCAGACGCTGGATTGTATACCGTTTCTGTCTTCTCCGCAGCCGCCTCTACCCACTGCCCGTCAATATAGTTGTTCAGCACTTGCACGGTTTGCTGTGCCATTCTACTCACTCCTTCATCTCTATTAATGCGATCCCGCGAATCTAATCTAATCTTGCATAGCTATTCGATCTGGGGTTGTTTGAGTTGTGTCCTCTCAAACCTCGCCTACTTACTCTGCACCTGAAGTGATTTCCTCGTTAGACAATAAAAACGCTTCCAATTCGTCCAAGGTTGGCATGGCATCCGAACAGCTGTGGCGGGAGATGACAATGGATGCCGACGCGCTGCCGCGGCGCATGGCCTCACCGACGCTTTCTCCCCGCATTAGACTGTGAATGAAGGCTGAGGCGTAAGAATCTCCGGCTCCAAATGTCTTCAATACTTTAGCGGGAAAAATACCACTCCGATGCTTCTGCCCATCCGCCGTGTAGGAGATTGAACCACTCCCGCCACGCTTGATAACGACCAGCTTTGCTTGGTGCGAGAACCAGCGGTTAACTGTTGCTTCGTCATCTGCATCTGTCACATTGTACAGGCTCTCCATCATATTAAATTCCTCACGGGTACCGATGATACAATCGCATTTCTCAGCTGCCAGATTATAATAGACCGCTGTTTCTGCGGCTGACTTCCAAGTATAGGGGCGATAATCCAGATCAAAAAATACAGTAACATTGTGCTTGCGGGCGAACTCCAAAGCGACAAACACAGCCTCACGGGACGGACTTTGTGCCAGTGCAGTACCTGAGATCAGCAGTGCCTTGGACTTCCGAATATACTCTTCCGAGATCTCCTCCGTACTCAGCAGCAAATCAGCCACATGATCCCGGTACATCAGAATGCTGCACTCCTGAGGACTCTTTATTTCAGTAAAAGCAAGCCCAGTCACTGCACCGGTCTGGTCAACGCGCACCTGGCTATCGTCAATGCCATTCCGTTGCAGATAAGTTCGGATAAAACGGCCCATCTGATCATCGGATATCTTACCGATAAAGCCAGTGCGCATCCCTAGCCGTGCTGCTCCAATTACGATATTGGCGGGAGAGCCGCCGACATATTTGGTAAAGGTCAGTGTCTCTTCCATTGGTCTTCCGGTTTCATTAGCGTTCAAGTCAATACAGAGCCGACCGACAGCGATTAAATCCAGCGGTCGTGCAGGATCGAACTGTAAACCGTTCATTATGACGCCTCCTTGAGAAAACTTCAGTAAAATGGATTAATGAGATACAACAATCATCGGGGGATGGGTTAAGCGCTTAACCTAATTTCCATTAGTATAGTTTAGAAATTGGAGTTTGGCAATCCTGAACTTAAACGAAGTTGGGAACTGAACCCATGTACCAGAAAAAAACAAAGAAAAGACCTGTACCTCGCCGCTAAGCGAGGTACAGGTCTTCAGATAGGAGTCGGCGTTCTTACTCCGTTTGTAGAGTTTGTGTCTTCCTAATGCGGTGCCGGTCCGGTGGAATGGCGGACTATCAGTTCCGGCATCAGCATGATCTTGCGCTTAGGACTATCGGGATTGTCGATAGATTCGTTCAGCAGAATCATCGCCTGTTCCGTCATCTCACGCAGAGGCTGAGCAATGCTGGTCAAGGTGGGATGGCAAATTTCAGCCAGCATTGTATTGTCAAAACCCACCACGGACAGATCACGGGGTATTGACAAGCCTGCGCTGCGCGCCTCCTTCAATATCCCAATCGCGAGCAGATCGTTGCAGGCGAATATGGCGGTCGGCCGGTCTTCCTGCGCCTGAGCCAGCATCGCGGCAGCCGCTTTGCGGCCGTTCTCCAGCGTGGCTGAAGTATGCGTGAGATTAGCCGGATTGTCAAAGCCAACACCCGCTGCCTTGAGCGCATCCATAAAGCCTTCCACGCGCAGCTTACTCCCCGGTAAATTGTCAGAGATAATGCCGAGCCTGCGATGGCCCAACGACAACAGATATTCTGTCGCCTGATAGCCTCCCTTATAGTCATCCACCGTGACGCTGTTGCTCTCCATCATCCGGATATCAGCCGAAAATAACACAAGCGGTACGTGATCAGCCAGCAGGCGGCGGACCATATCCGGATTCCCTGTATGAGAAGCAATGATTATACCGTCCACCCGTTTGCGCAGGAGCAGTGAGATATACCGGGCCGCCTTCTCATCATCCCGGTCTGTACTGCATACAATCAAGTCGCTTCCCTGCTCCTGGGCATAATCCTCAATACCTCGGGCCGCCTCAGCAAAAAAAGGGTTGGAAATATCGGGAATCATCAGCCCGATCGTTCCCGTTCGGCGACTCGTCAGCGCAGAGGCCACCAGACTCGGCTGGTAATTCAGCTCCTCCATGATCCGATGAACCTTCTCCCGTGTCTTATCGCTAATTCTCCCGTTCTTGTTCAACACCTTGGACACCGTAGCGATGGAGACTCCCGCTTCCCGTGCCACATCATATATCGTAGGTTTCATCGTTAGTGAGCCCGCCTTTACGTTCGTACAATCCTATACCTAGATTATAAGGAACTCTTCTGACAGTGTCTATTCAGCGGTGCAAGAGACTCTGTTACTGTGGCGATCATTTGGTCAATACATCGACACAAAGAAGGAGCCTCCGCCTTGCGGAAGCCCCCTTTTCGTGCGTGCTGCTACACTATTTCTTCTTATCCTTCTGGTGTTGCTGCATCTCGAACAGCCATTCATGTTCCGGATCATTATGAAAAACCCATGTGCGGACCGGACCTGCCATCACATTGAGATAATAAGAATCATAACCCGGCGGAGCCGATACAGGATGATAGCCCTCCGGAACCAATACAATACTGCGGTCAGACACGGCCATCGTCTCATCAAGGCTGCGATCGTCATTATACACCCGCTGCACTACAAAACCATGAGCCGGGTTAACCCGGTGGTAGTATGTCTCTTCCAGGTAAGACTCAGCAGGTAGATTGTCACAGTCATGCTTGTGCGGAGGATAGCTGGACCAATTGCCGCCACCCGTACGTACTTCCACGACCAGCAGGCTCTCGGCTTCACTCTGCTCAGGCAAAATGTTGACCACTCGCCGTGACATACTGCCAGAACCGCGGGCTTCGGCCACAGTATCGCACGGAGCGATCAAACGCGGCGCATATTTGCCCGTTCCTGGTGCAAGGCAAACCGCAAGTTCCAGCTCCGTCAAGGCCGTAACTTCATAATGCCCTCCCGCCGGAATATACACCGCATACGGCGGCAAATCCTCAAATACAGACATACGTTCACCGATCCCGGCGAACAACTGGGCGCCTGCTCTCACATCCGCCTTGCCCGCCAGCAGCACCAGACAGATTTCATTCCCTTCCGCGCTGCGGCTCAGCGTATCCCCAACCTGCAGCTGGTACACTTCAAAACCTACATACTCCCATCCAGCGCTCTCCTTGCTAACTGCCGCTACAAGTCCATCTTTGCCGGGTGCTCCGGCTTTTATGATTAGATTGGACATCTTCACAGACCTCCCCCATCTTCAGCATCTGCATCCGCTTACAAAGCTTGTGTCGCCGATATTCTCTCTCCGGCACAAGAAGACAACTTGACCGGAAGCCCGGTAAGATAGGATTCCTTAGCGGCTTCGGCAATCCGTTCCGCCTGTTGCCCGTCAGGCCCGCTGCAAATGATAGGCTCCTGCAGGCGGATTGCCCGGGCAAACGCGGCAACCTCTTCTACGAAAGCCTGGTTATATCGCTCGAGAAAGAAATGAAGCGGCTGATCGCGTGTGACCGAAGCAGCGGTTGAAACCTCTACAGTTGTTGGACGGCAGTTGTCGGCGGTGGCTGAGCCGCAGGAACCGAACACCTCCACGCGTTGATCATAACCATATACAGCCTTACGGCTGTTATCAATGACGCAGATTGCGCCACTGGCAAAGGTCAGCGTGATGACAGCTGTATCCACATCATCGCAGCGCCCAAACATCGGATCAACGAGATTGGCACCTCGGGTATAAACTTCTGTTACTTCCTCACCCATCAGATAACGGGCCATATCAAAATCGTGAATCGTCATATCCATAAACATCCCGCCGGAAGACCGCACATAAGCCTCACCCGGAGGCTGCGGATCACGTGATGTGATCTTCACAATATGTGGACTGCCTAGCTCTCCTGATTGAACCAGTTGCTTAAGTTTGCGGAAGCTAGGGTCCATTCGCCGGTTGAAGCCGACCTGTAGCAATACACCCTCATCCTCCACTATCTTCAGTGCCTGGTGGGTAAACTCTGACGACAGGCTGATCGGCTTTTCACAGAAAATATGTTTTCCAGCCCGGGCTGCTAGCTCAATCCAAGAGGCGTGGGTATCCGTAGGTGTGCAGATAAACACAGCCTCGATTTCAGGGTCATTCAGAATGTCTTGCCCATTCACAAATGCAGAGCCAAGATTCCGGCTCTCTGCCCAGACCAGCAATTCCTCACTTACCACAGCCTCCGCAATGGATTTCAACTTAAACGACGGCATCACACGCAGATTATCTGCATGAAGCCGGCCAATTCTGCCTGCCCCAATAATGCCAACTACGATCGGATTTACCATGTTTGCTTATCCTCCTTCGAGGTAAGCGCTTAACCATCCCGAAAATAGTATACTCCAAGCACAAGTGAAGTTACAAGCAAATATTTCTCCAGCTTTTTTAACTCTCTCCTTAGCTATCTACTCCTCCTCAACAGTAATGTAACGCTTCACCTAGTGCGACTAAAACCATGGCCTGTCCGTAGGCCATAGGGGCAATAATGATTTCCTTATAATCTTCTTTTGCAGCACCAATCGGAGTGCCGCCGGATACACCAAGCACCGTGCCTTCATCGTCAATTCTGTCCAGCACCGCCCGGATCGCTTTCAGGGCATGATTTGCATACGATTCCGGCAACAACCCCCTGCGTACGCTATGCAAAATACCCGCTGCGATAGCTGCTGAGCCTGACGTTTCAGTATAACTGCTAGAGTCGTCTAGCAGCGTATGCCATAATCCGTCTCCGCTCTGGCAGGCTAATAAAGCTGTTGCCTGTGCGTTCAGGATCTGTTGAAGATATTCAAACACTCCACTGTCCAGATACGGCCCCATCAACTCCAGGTATTCTGGCAGACCGAGTGTAAACCAGCTATTGCCCCGGCACCAGAAGGCTCCACTGAAATTATGCCGGCCGCCAAAATGCCAGCCATGAAAAAACAGCCCCGTCTTTTTATCATACAGGTATTTGATATGCAGCAACAGTTGGTAAAGCGACGCTTGCCGCCATGCGGAATTATCGTATTTCACACCCATTTTTGCCGTGAACAAAATAGCCATAAATAACGTATCAATCCAGATTTCATTATCATTGAGCGTAACTTCATCCTTGCTCGCTCCTGTTGTGACATGCTGATAACCAGACTCCTCCGTCCGCGGCAGGTCATGCATCAACCACTGCACCCATTCCAGGCTTAATTCCTCCGCTTCCTCCAGTTCCATTAATGACAGCAACGGCGCTGTTGTATTGATATTCCGGCTCGGCAGTCCCTTGCCCAGTTGCTTGCTCATCCAAGGCTTGGCATATTCTTGATAACGCTCATCCTTGAAATGCTGCTCAAGCTTTTGAAGTCCGTAAAGCCCCACTCCCTGCGGCCAATCCCATTCCTCCATGCCAAAATCACGGGCAAAATACCCCCTTCGTCCCGCATCCTCCCCTAAATTTTGCAGTTCGGCTTCGTTTTCCGGCCGCTCCAGCTTCAGCAGCTTATCCGTCACGCGGTTCAGCTTTTCAATGATCTCAACTTTACTAATCCGGCTGTTGTTCATCTGTTTCCCGCCCCTTCGCCTGCTATTTTGGGTCTTCCCTCATGTTGGATAGTTCCATTCACCCGTAATATATCAAACCATTCCATACAAAAACTACTTTATATTTGCTGTAATAACCCTCATATATTGCAAATCTTGCTTTTCTGAACCTATAATAAGTGCATATTACAGAATAAGGCGGTGAGAGCATTTGCTTGAAAGCGACTTACTGTACGAACAAGGGTATAGCGTACGTATCAACACGCCCGTTGACCCCCTTTTTTATTATTTTGATTATGACCAGCGTTCTCATGATATCAATATGGAGTTTCAGCATTTTCATGATTTTTACGAGATTCATATCTTAATGGATTCCCGAGCCACTCATATTATCGATGGGAATGTCTGCGCCCTCCAGCAGTATGACATCGTGCTCCTGCGTCCTTATCGGATGCATAAGACACAATATCCGGAAGGGCCGCCGTTTAAGCGGCTGATCATAAACTTCGCCATGCCCAAGGATATACCCGGTTTAGAGAACGCTTACAAAAGTATGTTTCTCTCATTTTGGGAAGAAATACCGATCTACCGTTTGCCAAAAGAGTTGCGCAAAGCCGTATTTGATCCTCTTAACGCTATCTTCACCTTATCACACAGCACTTCACCGTTAAATCCAGTACTGATTCACAGCCTTTTCCAACAGTTCCTCTGTGCTTTATACCAGCGTAGAGACCAGAACAGCTATGTCCCAGAGGAGATCGGAAATGCCATTATGCAAAAAATCTACTCGATCACCGCATACATCCATAGCCATTACAACAGCGAGTTGTCCCTTGATTTCCTCGCTAAAGAGTTCTTTATCAGCTCCTATTACTTATCACACCAATTTAAGTTAATTACCGGCTCCACGCTGACAGAATATATTCAGATGACCCGGGTCCGTAATGCCCAGCAATCGCTGATCTACACCCGCCTGAAGATTTCCGAGATCGCCGGGCAATGCGGATTCAACAGCTTCTCCCAGTTCAACCGCATATTCAATAAACTTAGCGGGATGTCCCCATCCGAGTTCCGCAAGAATCAGGTCATATCCAACACTGCTTCGACCACATTTTCCTATTGATGTACTTGCTTACCTAGTTACAAAAAATCCGCTGTGCGTCCGACAAATCTATCTACCCTCTAAGTAACTATATTGAGCAGTAACAGAGGCAATGTTTAGACGCAAAAGAGAGCCGAAGGGAAAGGGATAGCAAAAGCGATGGTGCAGGCACACACATGTTGGTATAGATGCAGGTACTGGTGTAGGTGCTCGTAGTGATGTAGGGGCTGGTGCTGGTGCTGGTGCTGGTGCTGGTGCTGGTGCTGGTGCTGGTGCTGGTGCTGGTGCTGGTGCTGGTGCTGGTGCTGGTGCTGGTGCTGGTGCTGGTGCTGGTGCTGGTGCTGGTGCTGGTGCTGGTGCTGGTGCTGGTGCTGGTGCTGGTGCTGGTGCTGGTGCTGGTGCTGGTGCTGGTGCTGGTGCTGGTGCTGGTGCTGGTGCTGGTGCTGGTGCTGGTGCTGGTGCTGGTGCTGGTGCTGGTGCTGGTGCTGGTGCTGGTGCTGGTGCTGGTGCTGGTGCTGGTGCTGGTGCTGGTGCTGGTGCTGGTGCTGGTGCAAGGGTAATCACATTTAACTGTATTTCATACAACTATTTTTTCACGCATCACGCCACCATTAGATATAGCTGTATTTGGTGCAACTATTTCCTTGGTTTTTTCGCCTATAAGCTACATCTCGAGTTTTTAGTTGTACAGAATACAACTAAAATCCGAAGATTCACTATTTCATACGGAATAGTTGCACAGAATGCAGTTACTTCTCAGATCCCAGCAAAACTCCTTCTCCCAATTGAAGATAATCCGCCCAAACAAGTCTCAGCTCAGCAAGCCACCACAAATCAAAAAAACCAGGCAGCGATTCTCCACTAACGGGAGAATCACTGCCTGGTTCTAGCTTCAATTACATCTTAAGCCGTACGTTCCGTTGCTTTGAGACGCAGCGCTTTTTTCTCTTTCGACTTCGCCACTGGCGGTTTCAGGGAAACCGCGATGATGCAGGCCAGCAAGCACAAGAGGCCAAAGATAACAAAGGTTGGTTTAAATCCGCCTAGGAAGACGGCGATAAACGAACCGGAAAGGGCACCAATACCAAAACCTTGGTAAACGATTCCGTAGTTCTTACTGTGATTTTTCAGTCCGAAGAAGTCGCTGACAATGGCGGGGAACACCGTGATATTCCCGCCAAAGCAGAACGCAATGGCTGCTACACAAGTGAAGAAAAGTCCGAAATTCAGGGTCGCGTAGCTGAGGGTCAGCATAGCCGCCGCAGTTACAGCAAGCGATGCGCCTACCAGCTTCAAGCGACTCATTTTGTCAGATAAAGCACCCAGAATTAAACGTCCCGCTGTATTAAAGATCGCAATCATAGCCACCGCACTAGCTGCTGTCTGTACATCAAGTCCAGCCAGCTTCACGCCGATATCTTTTACAATACCGATCAAATACAGACCACACATACAAGCGGTGAAAAAGATGATAAATAGCAGATAAGCTTCTTTTGTCCGCAGCATTTCTTTGACCGTATAGTCTTTCGGTGAACTCATTACTGTAGCTGTCGTTGAACCCGCTGGTGCTGGGGCCGCTTGAACCGGAGCTTCTCTTACGAGCAAGGAACCGATTACAATCATTCCCATAACAATCAAACCCCAATACATAAATGTATTAGACACACCCACTGAGTCAATCAACCCGCCGTTAATATATTTAAAGATCAAACTCCCCGTTCCATAAGCACCAACGGACACGCCGGAGATTAAACCTTTATTATTCGGAAACCATTTAATTAAATTAGATAATGAAGTGATATAAGCTGTCCCATCCGCAAAACCAACGATCACCCCAACCAATAAATAGAACATGAAGAGTGAATTGGCTTGGGAGCTAAGAA
Source organism: Paenibacillus sp. FSL H7-0943 (assembly GCF_037963265.1). NCBI lineage: Bacteria > Bacillati > Bacillota > Bacilli > Caryophanales > Paenibacillaceae > Paenibacillus > Paenibacillus sp. FSL H7-0943. The sequence goes on along the minus strand of NZ_CP150148.1, from coordinate 409,073 downwards.
TCAATCCTAGTCCGAGCACAATCCCAGCAGTAGCAGTCAAACGGCGAAGCCCGAAACGATCCTGCAGCTTCCCTGCGAACAAGGTCGCGAAAGCGAGTGCAAAGCTCGTTATAGAAAAAGTAATGGAAACAGAGTTAAGCTCCCAACCAAATTTTGTTACCAGATGCGCATTAAATAAACTCCATGTATAGATGGTACCTAGGCCCATTTGCATAATTACTGTACCTAATACGATTAGCCACCGTTTGGTGCTTTTGCTGTCCATTGTCGTAGTCATGGTCTTTTCCTTCTTTCTCTCTCGTTGTCTGCTACAAGAGCTTCTATCGCCTCTTTATTGTAGCTAAACCAGCCAATGTTGAGAGAAATCCGGCATGAGATGACGGAAATGAAGAATGAATTGCATTTATAAGCGCATAATCTGCCTGAATTCCTTTACCTTACTACGACTTACCGGCACTTCAAAATCTAAATCATGCAGGCGCAGCAAATACGTGTTGTTGAACCACGGGATGATTTCCTTGATCTTGGACAGGTTAACAATATAGGAACGATGGCAGCGAAAAAAACGATCCTGCGGCAGCCGCTGAAAGAAATCGCTAATACTAAGTGCCATGCTGTATTCCTCACCTTTAGTCATCACACTTGTACTTTTTTCCTGCGCGGAGGCGTAATAAATATCGTCGGCATTCACTACGATAATCTTTTCATTTTTCCACAGATTAACCTTGTCACTGACCGGATTACGCTCTTCTTCCCCCTGTCGTCCACGGCTGGCAAACGAATTCTCCAGCTTGTGCAGCATGGCTTTGATGCGTACCTCGCTATAAGGCTTAAGAATATAGTCAAAAGCTTCAATCTCAAACGCCTCAGCGGCATGCTCCTTATACGCAGTGATGAACACTATGTAGGGTTTTACCGAGAATCTACTGATATTTTGTGCCAACAGCACTCCGTCGATGGAGGGAATATTAATATCCAGAAAAATCACATCTATCGTATCACTCTGCAAAAATTTAAGCGCGTCCAGCCCATCTTCAAACTGTGCCGTTATATCAATCCCGCTGTGCGTCTCTATTAAATAAGCCAGCTCCTGTCTTGCCAGCTCTTCATCCTCTACAATGATCGCTCTCATTGTTCCTCCTTTTTAACATCAAAAAAGATGTTCGTCCCTTTATCCAATCTCTGAATGGTAAGTCCAGTCCCATAGATCAGCTTTACCCGTTGGTGTACATTAAACAGCCCGATTTTATTCTCCGGCATATCGCCAGTATAGACCTTCTCTATCGTTTCCTCGCTGATGCCAGCTCCGGTATCGCGAATGCCCACCCGTACGGTATCCCCGTGGTCTTTTACAGAAATCGTTACTGTTCCTGTCCCTCTTACCTTCAGTATGCCATGTATAATCGCATTTTCTACAAGCGGCTGAATGATCAGACTCGGAATTCGAACCTGAACCTCATCAATATCATAAAGCACGTTAAGCCGGCTTCCAAAACGCGCCTTTTCGATCTCTACGTATTGCTGGACCTGCTGTAGCTCTCGTTTGATATCAATGAATTCATCGGTAAGCTCCAGATTGTATCTCATATAACCGGACAGATTCACAATCAGCTCGCGTGCCTTATCCGGATTAATTCGAATCGAGGACGCAATCGCATTCAGTGCATTGAACAAAAAATGCGGGTTAATGCTGGTCTGCAGTGCCTTCAGCTCCGCTTTGTTCGCCATTTCCTTAATGCCTTCCACCCGCGACACTTCCATCAAGGTAGAGATCATTTGTGACAGACCCACGGCCATAGCTTGAAGCGAATAGGTAATCTTGTGGGCTTTGGTGTAATAGATTTTGAGCGCTCCCGTCACCTCACCCTTTTCCTTCAAAGGAATAATGATCAGCGACTTGATCTGCGGATTCACGTAATCACTATCATCGTTACGGATGGTAATTTCACCACTGGACAACGTTACTTTAGTTTCCTCACTGATAATATCGTTAGTTGTCTCATAATCCTCCTCACCCACGCCAACATAGGCACGAATAAACCGAGTATCCGTAATCGCTACAGCGTCTGCACCGATATCCTCTTTGATGATCTGGCAGATGGTGTGCAGCGACTCCTGATTAATATTGCGAAAATACGGCAAGGTCTTATTGGCAATATCAAGCGCCAGCTTGGACTGCTTAGCCGCGATCCGTTCCTTCTCACCTTCCACGCTCTGCACTAGCACAACAATCAGGCCGACACTAATCTGGCTCATAATCATCGGAAAAGCGATCTTGGACACGATATCCACACCCAGCGACATCGGCTGAGCCATCGCTAGAATGAGCAGCATCGTCAGTGCCTCACAGGCCATTCCCGCCAAAATCCCTGCTATCCAGCGACGTTCACCAGAGGTGCGGCGATAGATTATCCCAGACACTATGCCTGCGGTGATACTCGTAATCAGACAAGGAAGAGAGGTTACCCCTCCGATATCAATCAGAAAACGGTGAACCCCTGAGATGATGCCTGTTATAAGTCCAACCCATGGCCCGAACAAAATCCCGCCAGATACGATGGCGATAATTCGCACATTCACAAGCGAACCTTCCACATTAATCCCGCTATAAGTGCCGAAAATGGCAAATAAGCTGAAGATCATCGTCGCAATAGCAAGCTCTTGCGGAGCGTAACTCCCTTTTTGAAAAACCTCTTTAAACCGCGGCAGACGAGTCAATACAAACAGACACATCAGCAATAACGCAGCTCTTTCCAACAATTGCAGTAATATAGTAAACGTATATTGCACGGTCACCGCCTCCAAAGGTCTCGATGTCGATTCATTATAAAGATAGTTCATGCCTCTGTCCATTCAGCCTGTCCCTTTATACCTCTATTGAAACTCTTGTTGTATGATATTAACAGATTGGAAGCATGAATATTCGGAGGTGGCAGTTTGCACAAGATAGAACACGAGGCAGATATCATTCAGCTTGTACATAATGACCCCTGGATGATGGATATTTTAGAAAATGCCAGATCGCTACAGTTACCTGACTGGTGGGTTTGTGCTGGGTTTGTACGTTCAAAAATCTGGGATACCTTACATGGCTTTGAAGAGCGGACCCCTTTGCCAGATATTGATGTTATTTATTATGACAGCAGCAATCTTCATGAGGAAGTGGAAAAGCAATGGGAGGCAAAACTAAGAAATTTAAATCCCCATGTGCCATGGTCCGTTAAGAATGAAGCAAGAATGCATACCATTAACAACCTTGCGCCCTATACGTCATCTGTAGATGCCATCTCCAAGTTTCCGGAAACAGCTACAGCGCTTGGGCTTTCCTTAGATGAATACGGTAAGGTTATCCTAACCGCTCCGCATGGGATTGCAGATGTTATTAATGTAGTGTTACGGGCTACCCCTCATTTCAACAATAATCCGAACTTACTCCCTATTTATGAAAAACGAATTGCACAAAAAAACTGGCAGGCAACGTGGAAGCAATTGCAGGTCAGCGCTACCTAAAGCTAAGTTGTGTTAGCATCGGAATAAAAAAGACAGCAAGCCTCTGCTACAGAAGGGCTTGCTGCTGTTGCTTTATCACACCGCTAAATCAATACCAACCACGCCTACTACATCTCCCTGACGATTCCGGATTGCTCTAGATAATGTAATACAAGAACGTTTCGTAATCGCGGATACATAAGGTTTAGAGACATATTCACCTTCATTCATGGCCCCATTCCACCAATCACGCCGCTTAGCATTCAACAGGCCAGCCGCTGGCTCGGAGTAGATAAAGGTTCCATCCGTCCGATTGGACCAAATGGCTTGTACATCTGGAATTTTCTTAATGTAAGCGTTCAAAACACCTTGATGAACTTCAGTATCTGGAGCGTAAAGTTCTTCCTTGGCGGAAATTGTCTCCAAGAGACTCTGCATTTCCTGAAGCCGGGCTGCATATTGGCTCATCTCAATTTCCGCTCTGCCCGCAATGCTAGTAACCGATTGCTGCAAGGATTGCGACTCCGCTAACAGATTGGCGCTGACTTCGTTCAGCTGCCCAATCTGGTCCCGCTGCCGTGTCACCTGCTCAAGCGTAAGGTCTACATTGGCAATCGTCTCATTCACGATAGCCACCGCACCGCTCAGCTCCGTTGTCACTTCTACAATCAGCTTGCCCTGCTTCGCGGCAGCATCGATTGTTTCCGTCACGGCGCTGCCTACTTCATCTACTCTCGACGCGATATCATCGAGTCGAAGCTTAACCGTGCCGACCTCGTTCACCCCACGCTCCACTGAGACTTGCTCTTTCGTAACGGATTCCAGCACCTGCTGTACTCCATTATTAATGTCAAGCAAGATGCCTGAGGAGCGGTCTACCGAGCTCTTGCTTTGATCAGCCAGCTGCCGAATCCGGCTGGCCACTACTGCAAATCCGCGGCCCTGTTCACCGGCCCGGGCCGCTTCAATAGAAGCATTCAGCGCGAGCAACGAGGTCTCATTCACAATGGAGTTAATCAATGTATTGATCTCCTCTACCATCGCAATATGATTACTCAGGGTAGTAAACTTAGCTAACATGTCCCCACTCTGTGTTTGCAGATCCTTCATCACCACATCTGCAATGCTCAGGGAATCTACCATTGCTGTCATTCCTTGCCGAGCATATTGCATATTCGAGCCTAGTTTTTCCGTCAATTCTTCGATATGTGCTGTAACTGAGGCTACACCGCCCATCGTCTGATAGGCCCCTTCAATATTGGCTTTAGCTTCGTTGCTGCGAATCCTTAAATCCGTTTCATACGCGTGTGAATAATCTGCTGTCTGCTGCAGCTGCTCTGTATGGCGGCTGATTTCTTCAAGCGCACCATGCAGCCGATCCGAGGTAACTACAATCTCATTGCCAAGAAGCTCCACTTTGTTCTGTGACTCCTTCAGCAGCGCTTCTTTGCGATAACCGTAGCGGGATGTATTCAGCGAGAACCATCCTAGAGAACCCATAAGCAGAATAATCACCAGCTTATGCATCCAGAGCATATCAATCAATAAGCTGTACACACTGACAAGAAGCAACAGGACGACTACGAAAATCTGGTTTCGACGGATCTGCATCTTTACTTCCACTCCACTCGATTGATGTTATGTATTCTAACATTATATCAGCAGAGTTAATTAAAGGAAATACTTTCTATAGTATTCCTTTTCGATCAATCATTCCCCGGGCCAGGCAATCTCCCCTTATAAAGATGCTTGTTGATCTCCCGCTTCCAAGAAAGCCATCAAGAGGAAACCTGAGCTTATTGTCGAATATATAAGCATATTGCCACTGGAAAAGAGGATCACATTATGCGCGCCACACCTCAAACTCCTCGTCAGACCTATTGGAATCGTGTACTTCTCAATTCATTCTGGATCATCCTGATTGTGTATTTAAGTATTCAGTTCATTGTTTCTCTATCCTTATGGAGCCAGCGTCCGGAAACCCCAACCAGGAACGGTTATATTGAGCACTCGTTGATTTCTGATTCCATCATAGTGAGTTTGATCATTATTCTAGAAGTAATCTATAGATGGAGGCCTCTGTGGGCCCAACTCGCCATTACGGTTGCAAGCCATCTATTTGCGGTTTTGATTATCGTCAATCTCAGCGATGAGTTGCATGTTAAATCATTAATTATGCTGTTCCCGCTACTAGTCTCGATGATCTATCTGAAGAGCAGTTATATGATAGCCACTTCTGCTATTTCTCTACTGTACACGATCATTTTATTCACCAAGACATCCATTCACGAGTACTTCCCGATCACCCAAACAATCATTATCGCTCTTATTTTTGCAGGCACTGCTTTGGCAGGTTTTGCAGTAATCGTTCGTGGACGTGATTTGATGCAATCCCTGCAGAACTCCGTCAAGTCAGAACAGGAATTACGCATTCAGAATATAATCATGGATCGTCTATCTAAGATAGATCCCCTGACTGATCTGTATAATCACAAGACTTTTCACGAATATTTGGGTTGGCTAATCGAGCATCAGCAGAGTAATCCATTCTCCATGCAGCTTGCCGTTATGGATATCGATAATTTCAAAAAAGTAAATGATTGCTATGGCCACTCCGTTGGAGATATCGTATTACAAAAAGTCGCAGCGATCCTGCTCGAGTATATCGGTCCTGATGATTTCGCCGCGCGGTACGGGGGCGAGGAATTCATTGTCATTCTGACAACCAAAACCTTTGAGCAATCCTATGAAATCATGCAACAAATTCTAGCCAAAGTCGCCGATACCCCTTTTGCCGAAATGGAAGGGAAAAGCATAACCGTCAGTATCGGGATGCATGATTACACAGGTGCAGACTCCAAAAATTCTACTTTTCAGCAGGCTGATGATGCACTTTACGAAGCTAAAAACACCGGGAAGAACAAAATTGTCATCAGCTAATGGCAAGCTCCACAGATGCTGTTTATCTGTCGGAGCTTGTTTTTTTGCAAAGCCTTAATTTCAGAAGCATTTCATACCAAAAACCCCCACCTTGAGATGAGGGCTGTGTATCCACTGCTATATTCCGTAACGCTTCTGCGGTTCCAAAAGCTCCACCACTTCCTGCTTCGGAACAGGTCTGCTAACCAGATATCCCTGTACCTTATCGCAGCCCGATTTTCTGAGGAAATCCAGCTGGCTGATCTCTTCCACTCCCTCCGCAACGACCTCCAGCCCCATATTGTGGCCCAGCTGTATAATGGTCTGCACAAAAGACTGGCTGTAAGCTTTTTCCGAAAGCGAATCGATAAAGGTTTTATCCATTTTAAGCGTAGAAATCGGCAATTGCTGCAAATAACTAAGAGATGAGTATCCCGTTCCGAAATCATCCAGCGCAATACGAATGCCTTGGGATTTGAGGAATTGAAGCTTATTCACGATACTCTCAAACGATTCCATAAAAATAGACTCGGTGATTTCCAGTTCAAGACAACTAGGCTTTAGCCCACTTTCAGCCAGACTTTCCTGCACCATCTCGACGAAATCATCCTGCAATAGTTGAATAATGGAAATGTTAACTGATATCTTGTAAGGAATGCCCATACGATCTTGAATGCCCTTCATAAAGATGCACGATTCCCTAAGCACCCATTCTCCAATATAAATAATCAGCCTGGAATCCTCGGCGATTTTGATAAAGGAAAGTGGAGATACAAAGCCCAGCGTTGGACTATTCCAGCGAATTAAAGCCTCAAAACCAGAGATTAATCCAGACTGGATATCCACCTGCGGTTGATAATATAACTCAAACTCATTATTATTCATGGCACTGCGCAAATGTTTCTCTATATTCATCCGTTCATTAAACGCAGTATGCATGGATTTGTCATATACCACATAAGTCCCTTTGCCATCCTCTTTTGCCCGGTACATAGCGACATCCGCATTTTTCAAGATTTGCTCGGTGGTCTCCCCATCTTCCGGATAAAAGGAAATTCCGATGCTTACGGAAACGTACAAATAACTCTCTCCGATTAAAAAGGACTGCCTGAACGCTCTCATGATACGCTCCGCCAGGTCTAGCACATCCTCGTGGTTTTCTATATCCTTAATAAAAATCACGAATTCATCCCCGCCGAGCCGAGAGAGCATATCTCCTTCCCGCACCACCGACTGCAGCCTTTTGCTAGCCTTCTGAATAAGAACATCACCGGATTTATGCCCTAAGGTATCATTGATGTATTTAAAATTATCGGTATCTACGAACAACAGCGCCGCCTTGCCTCCTGAACATTGCAGATATTTCTCCATAGATTCCAGTAGACATACACGGTTGGGTAGATTACTAAGCTCATCCACATAAGCTAGACGATGCATGTGTTTTTGATTCTCCACCAGCATATCGTATTGCTCTACAAGCTCCTGCTGTGTGGCTGTAAGCTGTTCATAGGTTGCCTCAAGCTCCTGATAACTGTTGCTCAGCTTTAGCTCTACCTGCTTCCGCTTACTAATATCAATCAGCGAACCGATAAATAACACAACTTCATTCTTTGGATCAACGATAGCTTTACCACTTACCTCAAACCAGACGAACTGATTATCTTTTGTCCGCATGCGGTATTCCGTCTCGTAGATAGGTGTTAAACCTGCCAGATGATCATGTCTTGCCTTTTGGGATGATGGCTGGTCATCGGGATGAATAATACTAAGCACCCCATTTTCGAAAGAATTGATTTCATCCTCCGTATAGCCCATGAGCTTGTACCAGCGATCCGATAGATTATACAGTCCTGTCTCCCAATCAAGCTCCCACATGTATGCACCAGAACCCTCTGTCGCGAGACTGAACCGTCGTTCACCTACTTGCAGCTTAGCAAATTGCTCCTGTAGCTCGACCTCTGTCGCTGACAGCTCTTCGTAAGTAGCTTCCAGTTCCTCATAACTTTGCTGAAGCCTTAGCTCATTTTGTTTGCGCTCATCGATATCCACTCCTACAAGCACAAAAATATCAGCTGCCTGCTTATCCAATCCTTTCAACAAGGTGGTCCGAAATGAAAAATACCGCGCTGCTGGCGAATTGTAAGGAAGTTTATGCTCGATATTATCAACATAGTCAAGCTGTACGGCCCTTTCCAGCAGATTCCGAATAGCCGCCGTACTGCCTGTCAGCCCCTCTATATCCTCAATGTTTTTGCCCACTACTTCATTCTCGCATAGACCCGTCATTCGCTCAGCGTAATTGTTAAACCGAACTACCTTTTTATCCGCCTGCACAGCCCAAACTACCATACCGCTATGCTCTATTACATCCTCAAAAAATTGCTGTTCCGAATAAACCGCCCGCCGTAAGTGATTAATATACATTTTTAGCAAAACCGCACTAATGATCAGAAGGCCGAGCAGAATAATGGCTCCCACAATAAATCTATTGCGCATCATAACTTTATAATAATCCGAATGAACGAAGAAATAGTGCTGATACAGCTCTTCAAAAGCACCTGACCGATGCAGGCGATCCAATCTCTCGTTAACATAAGTCACTAGCTCCGGAGAGGATTTACTTATTGCAAAAGCGACATCCCTAGGGTAGAGATTGCTCATTTTTTTGATAATACTCCCCTTCAATTTCTGCTCTGCAATCAGATAATCAATCACTTCCTGATTCTCAAATAGAAGGTCGATTTCCCCATTTTCTAAAGCCTTCAAAGCTTCAGGAGTCGTTGCATATTCTATGTAATTTGTAATCCCCACCTTGCTGTTCAGCACGGTTGCAGAATACTGCCCATTCCCTAACCCAATCTTATAACTTCCCAACGTCTTTAAATCGATCTCATCCTCAAGCTCTCGCCTTGCATAGATGGAAATATAATTCTTAATAACTGGATCTGAAAATAACACCTCTTGGTTACGCGACTCCGTAATTGCCATAAGACCTGCTATCTCAATATCTCCTTGAATCAGCCGACTGTATACTTCATCCCATTGCCCAGTACTGTAGTGAATAAGGTAATCCTGCTTCTCAAAAATCATCGTGCTCAAATTAATATCAAACCCGGTCAAATACCCGTTTTCTACATATTTATAAGGTGGATATTCCAGTTCTACTTGGTACCTTATATCCTCTCTTTCGGCGTGAGCGGCTGTAGGAGGTACGAGCAAAAGCAGAAAAATAATCAGAAGCAACATTGTGCACCGCTTCATTGCCCAATTCCCCTTTTTGCTAAAATTTAGAATTTAAAGCATTATTCTAAAAAGTATTCGACAAAATATGGTAAGATTCCTGCTAATTCTTTCCTAAAACCACACATTATACGCAAATCCCCATCTTTCGATGGACTCTTTTATTTGTAAATGATAAAAGTTACGAAGTCTTGATTTTTATATTGCTTTTTACATAGAAAATGTGGATAATAGCAATAACGATAAACGTTGATAATGATTATCATTATTATAAGCGTTAATAATTTCAATTTACTATATTTAAGTTAAAAGGAGACTGATCACCCATGAACGTTACCTCTACCCGAACAACATTACAGGTTGACGATTATCTGGATCTGCTCAATCTTGCCGTTAAAGTTGGAGATTTGAAATGGCAAAAAGAAATTAAATCCAGATTGCAATACATTCTCTGTCTGCCGACAAGATAATGCTTCCGAGTATACGCCGTGTTCCCTTATTTGGGGGCATGGCTTTTTTTGTTGGTATGCAGACATAACTATATAATAATTGGAGTATCTCCAGGTCACCTGATGGTTAATGATATAGTATAATTATCAGCATAATATATTGAATAAAAAGTCCTTCAGATCGGAGCGTGTCAGCTTGAAAAAGTATATAGCTTTATTCTTAATGCTCAGCCTGTTATGGGTACCTGGTGCATACGCCGCTGGAATTCCTGCACAGCAGGGATTCGTTACCGATAACGCTGAAATGTTCACTTCCGCAGAAGCCGCGTCTATTTCTGCTACCGCCACTGGAGAACTCATGACCATCCATGTACTCACTGTAGATTCCACAGACGGTACTCCAGCTGATAAGTATGCAGACAAGGTTTACGACTCGTGGAAACTGTCCACGCGGGATCTTCTACTGCTGATCTCCGCTGGTGACCAGTCCATTGAGCTAAATTTCTTAAATCCAGGCTTTCAAAGCTCGTTAAATACTTGGTCTAAGAATCAGGGAGGGTCCTCGGGAAGTTCAGCCATCCAAAAACTGCTCGACACCTATTTCATTCCTTATGCCAAAAAAGGGGACTTCGCTGGCGGGACAAAGGCTTTGATTAATGCCATCCATTCCATCGGAGATCGTGCCGGCAATACTGGAGGAACCGCAGGAAGCGGGAGCGCAGCCGGGGTCGGGAATGATGTAAACCGCTCCAGCAGCTCCATGTTTATGATTGCAGCGATTCTTATCGGAGCCCTTCTAATCCTCCTTCTACTCTTTGTAATGGTTACAGGTCTGCGTCGACGCAAGCAGCTTAGCGAGCAACAGAAACAGTTATCTAATTTAATGGTCCAGGCAAATCGGGCACTGGAATCGCTAAACCCTTTTCAAGGGATCGTTCAAGGGAAGACGGGAGAGCTAGTCGAAGGTATTTCCAAGCGACTGTCCGCCAAGCTCGTTGAAATCTCCGCACTACAAAGTGAAGGTCAAGGCGTTCAGCCAGCATTTTATCGTTTGGCTGCCCTCAAGACAGCCGTGAAACAATTGCAGCAGACCGAAGCTGCCTTCCGCACAGCGCTTGAAGAGGAAGAGAAACACATTGCTGTCATTAGCGAAGCTGACCGCAATGTCAAACAGCGTATTACAGAGCTGAAAGAGGATACGCCAGAGCTTGAAGAACAGCTGCAAGGTGCAGTTAAAGAAACCGGGTATGAGCTTCAAGAAATTGTAGAGGAACTTAAAGAGCTTGCGGAGGAAACTGCTAAGGCAGACCAATTGGAGCTTTTTGATCCCATTGCTGCACAAGAGGTTACCGAGGATGCACAGGAACGTCAGGAAAAAATCGAACAGGATCTGAAGGATGTTGATCTCTATGATGATAAGCTAAACAAATTTCCTACGGTATTTGCTGCGGCACGTGCCAAAATCACCGGGATCATTGAACAGAATTCACTGCATAATATGAAGGTTAAGCCATATGACCACCTAGAGCAGGCCCGCGTAGAATCGTTGACACTTGAAGCGCCGCTGCGTATAGGAGATATGGATGAGGTGCGCAGAATCGGCGCCAGTCTAGATCTGCTTCTGGATGAAGCTGTTGCTATGACAGAGCAGCAAGCACTGCTGCGGCAGAATAACCGCAGAGATCTAGAGACATTCCGCACCACATGGAGCCACTTGAAGCAGCGGCGAGACGAGCTGCAGGCCCGAATTACAGAAGCACGTGTACATTTCGAAGAACAGCATATAGTTAGCGTAGAGAACATTCTGACGGAGTGGAGCACACGTCTTCGGGAAGGCGCAGGTGAAGTGGCGCAAATTGAGAACTGGACCAGTGATGAACGGGGCGAATATGACAAGGCCCACGATGCGCTGGAGCGCTTGCTGTCCTTGCAGGATGAAGCTGGCCGGCAATATGACGGCGTCTCTGAAAGTCTAAATGCATTAAATGAAAGACTGGATAAAGTACAACGTCTCTTCTCCGAAGGACAAAGTCGGGTAGAGACGACCCAGCGAATGCTGCACAGCAGAGGCTTGTCTTCCAGAATCCGCTTTGAGTTATCCTTACTGCCGGAATATAGCCAGTTGGAGCAACGGTTGTCATCCCGGCCTTACAACCTGGAGGAACTGGAATCGATTGGCCGCGCTTATGACGCTCAGATCACTTCCTTTGTGAATGAAGCGAACCGAATCATTCGCCAAAAAGAAGAGGAAGAACGGCTTGCCCAGCTAGCCATGATGAGAGAGCAACAGCGGCGTGCGCAAGCCCGTAAACGGATGTCCTCTGGTCCTCCTTCTTCAGGCGGATTCGGTGGGGGACGTTCCTCCGGCGGCTCTTCCTGGGGTGGTGGCGGCAGTGGCGGCAAATCCTCCGGCGGCTCTTCTTGGGGCGGTGGCGGCGGCAAATCCGGTGGAAATTCATCGGGTGGCTCTAAGTGGTAATTCCTCACCATTAGATGCAAATGGATATACAAAAAGACTCTTTCGCTTATATGGGCGGAAGAGTCTTTTTAATTATGAATTATTATTGCTGTTTCATTTGTGGTATGAATGTGCCATCGGAAGATAAATTGTAACGGCCGTGCCCACTCCCTCTTCACTAGCTATTGCCACATATCCTCTGTGGGCAGTCACGATTTTTTTGACAATCATGAAGCCAAGTCCATTCCCATCGCCTCTGGTCGTGTGAAAAGGCTCTCCTAATTTCTCCAGAACTTCCTTGTTCATACCCTCTCCATTATCGGTGAAGGTAATCACCTGAAATTCATCCTTCACATCAAGAGTCACTGTAATGCTCCCGCCAAAAGGCAAAGCTTCCATTGAATTTCTTAGGATATTGAGGAAAATCTGCTTAATCTGATTGCGGTCACATTCGATCTCAGCATCATAATGGATCTTTGTATTTAACGCTATATTATTCATCTCCACCTGAATCGCGAAGATATTCAATACTTCCAGCAGGATCGTACTACATTGTTCAGTCATATAATGCGCAGCCTGCGGTTTACCCAGAATAAGAAACTCGCTCACAATAAGATTCATTCTTTCCACTTCTGACATAATGAGATCATAATGCAACAGACGTGAATCTTTATTAGCCAGTTGAAGCATCCCTTTCACCGTAGTCAGAGGATTGCGGATCTCATGTGCAATGCTCATAGCCAGTTGTCCTGCGACCACTAGCTTTTCTGTATTGCGCAGCACTTCTTCCGTTCTTTTCATCTCCGTGATGTTGCGCAAACTTCCAATCACACGCGCTAAGTAACCATTCCCATCGTAAACGGGTAGTACATCTAACATATAATGCTCGAACAACCCGTTTTTCTCCTGAATCACTTCTAACCCGGCACATGCGACATGATGTATGATGACATGTTGAAAGTATGCACCCACATTCCTAATTTCAAAGACACTAGTTCCAACAACAGACTCTTGATGCTCACCACCCAAATGAAGCATAGCTAAACCGTTCTCATTTATATTCACGACTGTTCCGAATTGATCTGTTATGATTACCCCTAAGTAATTGGTCTCTAGCAAAATCCGATTTAATAATTGCAGCTGAGAATTCCCTCTCCGCAACAAAATCTCACGTTCAATCGAGTCAGCCATCGTACAGAGCAGAGGCAGCAAATGGGGATGGGCTACATCTATATCTGCCATAAATGAAATTGTACCTAAAATTTCTTGCCCATTTTCTTTATAAAATGGAGCTGTACAGCATACTAAATGATGCAAAATATGATGGAAATGGTCTCGTCCTGTCAGCTGGAATGGCCTCTGATATTCAAGGGCTAAAGCGATTGAATTGGTACCCACTTCTTTGTTCATCTGCACGCCTTCTTTGATGCCTACCTGTCCTACGAGATCAATAATCGTCGCATCTCCTTGGAACGCCAATAGATAACCTGCATCATCCGAAATCGTAACTAGGATCGGGTTCCCTTTGACTGAGGAAAGAAATTTTTTGACAAAAAATTCGATAACCTCAATCACTTCACTATATGCGCTAAGCTGTGCCCCCAATTCATCAGTAGAATATCCCTTTGCAAAGACAGGCGGTTGCTCAGGATCAATTCCTTGGTCAATACAATGCTGATTGGAAGCCTTAATAATGGTCTCATCCGTCAGTATCCCTGTTGTCTCATCCAAAGCCCTTACCCCATTCTGTATGAATCTTCAATTTTGCATTGCATAATTATGTATTCTACCTCTCTCCCTCTAATCCTTTTCAATCCTTAAAAATCAAATAATCCCAATGTTAAAAAATAACTTTCTGCACAAAAAAACTTCACCCCTATACAAGAGCGAAGTTTTGGAGAATTATTATTTTCTATTTTTCAGTTAATGCTTAGTGTCATCCAGAAAAGGTTTATTCACATAATAATACATTACCCCCATCAGTACGCCACCGCCAATTAAATTGCCGATCGTAACGGGGACAAGGTTATGCACCACGCCATACCACGATACCGTTCCGGGATGATCAAGTACAAGCGCAATCGCAAAGGTACACATATTGGCAATACTATGTTCATAGCCGGAGATGAAAAAACAGAATACGAATAAGACCATGGCGAACATTTTGGCCCCATCGCCTTTCATATTCATCGGTATAAAAAAAGCCATACAAACGAGCCAGTTACAAAGAATAGCCCGAAAGAAAAGCTGACCTGCCGGGGCTTCCATCTTATGCTCCACTACATATAGCAAAAAACCGTTTACATCTGAGCTATAGAACAGTCCTGTCAAAAAAATCAGCAAGGCAAAAACGGCAGCCCCAAGAATATTACCGATATAACTCATGATCCACATGCGGACAACCTCAGACCATTTCATTTTCCGTCTTAGTGCCGTGTATGTGTAATAAAAAGTATCTCCGGTGAATAAATCCCCACCACCAAAAGAAATTAGAATAATAGCCGCTCCGAAAGTAATCGCAGCCATTGGATATGCAAAGGGGGATTGCTCCATAAAGAAATAGTTGCCTGTCTTAAATGCTACAATTACACCGAATCCGATAAACATACTGGCCAGCATGGCTCTGGCAATATAGCGCATTACGCTTTGCCGGAATATCTTCTGTTTCTTAAGTGCTAATTGTTCAACCTGAAGCAGTGCCTCGTTCTCCATGTGACCTCCTTAGGGATTTTGGTATTTCCAGCTGATTATGGGCTAATCGACAGCCTTGCGTTATTATACCCAATAACCCGCTGGAAATTACTTGAACCAACTCGCGGCAAAAAATCCCTGAATACTTACGGGGAAGCGAAGCTACCTCTTGCTAATTGTCTTCATTCATTTTAGCAATGGCTTCTGCTTTTTCACTGCTGGCGACGATGATAAGCACGAGTATCAAACAGCCTAAAACCATAGCCTATCCCCACTTCCTCCACATGTAGTCTTGTGACAACTTATGTATGTGGATAGGGCTTTATGTTTGGCTACAGTAAACTTCATTTGATTAGATCACGTTTACGCCTATGCAGCAGTTGAAGCGAGCTACCCCATATCCCAAAAAAAAGCAGAGCAGCGAACCCCCAGAAATGAAGGCTCACTGCTCTGCTATATTTTTACGGACTTTTTTTAAAACAATTAGTTCAAGAAGCTGCTCAGTTGGCTCTCTGCTTCACCTTGTTTCAGCGCCTCAGGCTTGTCCGCTTCATTGAGTCCTAGACGATTGCCCAGTTGGGTATTGATCGTCGTCATTTTGGATGTATAATCCTGGCAGCTTTCGATAATACGACGGTTTGACTGTTCCGAAGTATCCAATGCGCTAAGCAGATCGCCGATCGCTTGATTCACGGCTTCCATAGACATGGAAGGTTTGGATAGAAGCTCGGTCGTTTTTTCTGTAGTCGTACGCAGCAAGCGTGCATTTTCTTTAAACTGATCTTCAATCGTCTTATTTGTTGCTTCTACAGCGTTGATAACATTCTCCTGATCGGCCAGCGACATCGCAATCATTGCCGACACTGTAATCAGATTAGAAGTTTTATCAATCGCATTATTTACGGAATCGATCAGTTTATCATTATTGTCATTGATGATATCTGTAGCAGCAATCGCTTGATTGTAGAGCAGAATCATCTCTGTCATGGACTGAATACGAACCATCACTTTACGCAGACCACGCTCCAGATAAGCTTTACGGAACTCATTCTCAGGCTTCGCAATCTCCACCTCGAACAGCTCTTTTAGCTTATTGCCGAAGGCAATTTTGGTTTGAAGGTTATAGATCTCCTCCATAGAGGTACGTTTCAGCTGGCGCATATTTACAATACTCTCTTCGAGGGTATCTCTGCCGTCGCGTAGACCAGTAACAATCGCATCAATATTTGTGCGGACAGACTGATATTTGTACACATAGTTCTTCATCGGACTCTTCCGCAGCATTTTGCCGAAAAAGCTAACATTCTTACTCTGTTGCAGATTTTCACACTCATTCCGCAGCTTCATAATCATGTTAGGCACTTCAACACGTTTGCCGGACATCAGGTCATTTACCGGACGATCCAACAGCTTGAGGGTTTGGCCTGCTTTTTCTTGCGTCTTCACCCCAAGCTTCCCGATATCATCCATTAAAGAATCCAACGTGACTGTATCTGTCTGGGATACCTTCTCGATCAATTGTGCGGCTTCTTCGACTACCTTTTGTTCATCTTCTTTTTTTAATTGGATCAACTGCGTGGACATGGGTTTCCCTCCTATAATTCGGAACTGCTATACCGCTGATGAATCAGTTCCGCCTTCGTCTGAAGTTCCATCAGGTCTTTATGTTCGATCGTCGAAGCAATATCCGATATTTTGGAATCAACATCTCTTAGACCGTTCAGCAGCGTTCTCCGATTCTTCGTCTTCGCTTCACCACTTAGGCGCAAAAATGGGTTAATCACACCATTTAAATCCTTCAGAATCAATCTGCGGACCGTATGATTAATATCGCCATTATTGAGCTCCTGCAGCAGCGGAATTACACGTTGAAGTCTCGCAAAAAGCGCCAGTGATTTCTCGACAATTTCATTGTCCAGTGTATCCTTCTGCCCCTCGGAGATAATCATATCTTCCAGAATGCTAAGGTACTCAACTACTGGAGCAAATTCCGGTCCAATCTTCGTTGGTTCGGCCTCAGTTCTACCACTATTGCCCGGATTACCTGGTGCAGCATTATTTGCCGCACTAGGTAATTGCGGAGCATTTGCAGAGGAAGCTGGAGCAACAGGTACCGTCTCTGGACCTGCTGGCAGCACCTCAGCCGGAAGGTTGGTTCTTGGACTTCTCGTTGCAAGAACCCCTACCGCTGCACCCGCTACAGGCAACAGCAAGGAGAGTAACTCAGGCAAAAAAGAACTCGTTAATACAGCGACAACATAGCCAATACCGGCATACAGCAACACTTTCGATTTAAATTTAATTTTTCTCACCTCTTGTGAGCGAGATTGCGAACGCTCAATTCACGGGATCCGGAATTACGGATTCGCCGTTTATTTTCATAATTAGCGGCTGCTCTACATGGCTGGCAAGCACATTATCGCCGAACTCCGCAGGCTGGACCTCTCCGCCGAGTGCACTTTTGACAGCCAGGTATGGAAAGTTAATTCCAGACAGACAAGAAATATGAAGACCTCCAGACATCCGGGGGTTAATCTCCAGCAGTTTAGGAATTCCACCACTATACTTCATTTGAATATTGAAATTGAAAGGTATTTTATATACTTCTGCTACCCGGGAAGCGATCTCCTCCAGCTCCGGAATATGCTCCATCAGCCGCAGACGACCGCCAGCTTTACGACGGGGTACAGCCGCTAACAGCCTGCCATTCTCATCTGACAAGCAATCTATACTGTATTCATAACCTTCCAGCAGTTCCATCACCATAAGTTCAGGGAATGTAGATTCACTTCCCAGAATACGATAGGCCTCTTCGAAGGATATCAGCGGAGTTACATGACCAAACAGCTCCTGTAAAGGACTACGTGTGTTATCAATGATACGGAAGCCAAGGCCTCCCTCTGTCTCCGTAGGTTTAAAGCATACGTGATGTCCTTTGGCTACAAGATCATGATAAGCCTCTTTGAACTGCTCTGCTGTACTCACCACATGATAATCAGGAATTGTCATAATCCCTGTTTCCTTAACACTTTCGTAGAACTTCCCCTTATCCATGATGGTCTCCAATAAGTCTAAATCTCTACAGACCAGAACCTTGGTGCCAATCGCATCAAACATAGCAGCATGCAAAGCTATATCCAGCATATGTAACCGTGGAATGAAGATATCGATCTCATTACGGCGACAGAAATCCACGCAGAATTGAACATATTCTATTCCAGTCAGTGCTGGTTCAGTCCCAGCAACATCAGCCCCTTGAAGGGACATATGGTGAATATCAGGATGCGTGGCGAAGATTTGTACAGGAACGCCATCCTCATTATTGCGGATGAGATTCATATAATGGTAAGCGACGGAAAACCAGCGATTGAAATAAATGTTTACCTTTTTCATAGTGGCCCAACTCCCAATACGGTTAAGTTATTATAGATCATGTTTACATACTGTAGAATTTCATCACCAGCAAAAACACCCGCTTGCTTCGTAAAGGGATACCTTGATTTTACAAGACCACTCTGCTGCTCTGCAAATATTTCTCCATGACAAGGAGCAATCGCATAGTCCGCACTTTCTAGTAAACTCTTATCCAACAAGGAATCTCCCGATGCTACCATCGGTTCTGACCGAACCGTCCGGCGCACATGAACAATCGCATCACTTTTATTCACAGCGGCAGGAACGACATATAGCTTGCGTCCTTGTAAGGATACCCGCCAGCCCAAATCGTATAATTGCTCTGCCAGATTCGTGATCTCATCCATAGGTAATAAATCACGCACTACTACAAAAGTATAAAATAAATCATCACAATACCGCTCACTAATGATCCATTCCTCGTGCACTACAGACCTAACGTGCATTCTAACTTCTTCTGCCGCAGCCGATTCATTTTGAACAAGCCTGCCCACCGAAGCTCTCCAGCTCTTATCTACTTCGCCACCAATCAGAATATTCCCGCCATTACTAGTAATCGCGTAGTCTGGAATAATCGTGTCTTGAAACAGATTAATACGCTTATACTGCGCTATGGTACGTGTTGTAACGGGCATAAAGATAATACGGGAAGTAAGCTCCATCAGATCAGCCAATGCTTTTTGCGAAATGTATGAAACCGTCTTGCCATCCACAACCTCCGCAGGAACCAGGCCCGGAGTATTCTCCGGGACACCGATTGCATTTAAGGAATAGATTAACGTTCGGTCCAAATCACTGGCATAGATCATTCCGTCTCACCTCTCAGCGGCTTAATAATCCCGCAACAGGAGTAGGTGAGTCCAGGGAATACTTCTACTGGAACCCCTCTATCCTCTGCTAAGAGAATAATATGACGAAGATTTGGATTATCCATAGTATCGACAAGAATCTTCCATGGTACTCTGCGCAGCAGCACTCGGGTTGTTTCTCCGACTCCGGGCTTGACCAAATTGATGTTATCTATGCCGAACACTTCTTGAATACTCTGAATATCACGCAGACCCTGCCATGTAATTTCTGGCGGGGATTGCTGCATCTGTTCAGCAATCGCTTGTGCTTCTTCCGCAACGGAGGAGAAATACGGGCAGATCGCCGCAATGAATACATTAGATACATCCGTATCGAGCCATTCCTTGTAGAATTTAGCCCCATGGAATTCTTCCGGACCGATTAAATCATCGCGCAGCACTGTCCGGCTCATCAATCCTGACACCGTAGAATTGAGGCATGCACTAGGAATAAGATAATCCTCTCTAGTCCCGAACGTGCCTGAACAGTTCCCGGGATCAGCCAATACGGCCAGGTCATCATTTAGCCGAATGCCATATTTCTCATATAGGCTGTTGCACGCCTCAATCAATACCTGGCGAATAGCCCCTTTCCCCGTCCATCCGTCGACAAACTGCAAATCAGCGTCAAGCCCATGCTTTTGCAGAATATAGAGGATTGCGTTCTCATCAATCCCCTTGCCCCGAATGATAGAGATACTATAATGCGGCAGATCAGCATCATATCGCTCTTGGATATAACGCTTAATCAGTACACCAATTGGTGTTCCCGCTCTTGCCAAAGAGACTAACACCGTATCAAGTCCCCGTTGAGCGACAATCATCTCAGAGACTACCGCTACTGCTAGAGCAACCTTCTCCGCAGATTGCTCCAGCGTCTCGTGAAATAACTCAATATACTGCTCAGTAGGCTGATATTCCACGGGCAGCATCTCAGAGTAGTGTACGCCTGATTGAATGGCGGCCTCTCTTTCGTCAGTCGCCCGCTCCAGTGAAACATCGCTCAGATCCTTAAGCAAAAATATAACATCTGACGGAGAATAGCTGCCTAGCGGAACCGGTTCGGCTATACTTCTGTTTAGAATTTCTTCAGTTACTGTTCCCTTCATAGGTAGGGCCTCCACTTCTTCTTTCCGAGGTCAGTACAATAAGATGCACTTTATGGCGGGCCAGTTTCTTCAGTATATCAAGCATAGGTTTCATACGCTCATGCGGTACATCACGCTCAATCAGCACAAATATATCATCGTATTGACCAGGAGCTATATTATAAATAAAGTTTGTGATTTCCGGATCACCAGCTGAAGGATACGCAGCAGCACTATGTACCCCATAATCCGGCCGACGCTCAGGGTGGATTGGACTTCTAGTGGAAGACTGGTAAGCAATCCCTTCCCCCATTTCCGCCGCCACTCTCATCGGAAGATACATAAATTCTCCTACACCCATTACCAAGGCTTTCGGTCCTCTACGCAATTGCCGCAGCTGCTCAGCTATTCGTTTCACACCCTGATCAAGCTCCAGATTATCCTGTGACTCCATTCCGAACCGTCCACTATATTTCATATACGGCGCTGTGTTGATCTCACCATAGGAATCGATAGAGGATACCTCCAGTCGTTCCATTCCATCTTGAGCATAAGTAGTTACAACCTCACACTCAAAAATGGCCTCTCTATCCAGCTGCTCCGTATCCTTATTAAACACCGGTGAACCTATCACTTCAATATTCCCTTGCAGCAGACATAACGACTTAATGCGAATCCCCAGCTCCTGCTCAAGCTCACTATAGTGTTGAAGATTGCTGCCGCTTCTCCAGTCCAGAAGAGAGACTACCACATATTCCTCCCGCGGGAATTTTGACTGAATATCTCGAATTGTATTGATCGCGGTTTTCCCGGTCGTAATCTCGTCATCTACCAATATAATGGGCTCTGTCCCAGATAAGAGTTCGGTATCCAAGGCATAACATAGATGATCAACTGCATGGGAATGCTCTTCTACAAAACTTACAACAGACTCCAAATCAGGAATATGCTCACGCGTAGTATGAATATAGGATGCCTGCTCAGCAAAGATGTTGTACACACTGTGACCCAGTGCAGTTGCCGTTTCTGCGAATCCAATAAAAACCACAGGCTTGGGCAAAACCAGCCGGGCCGCTAGTAAATGTTGATAGGCTTCCTTAGCAAATTCAGGATGAATCAGCCCATGAACCGCCATATCCAATAACTTTGTCATACGATCACTATCCACGGAATCGCCGTTCATCTCCTGATATAACAGCAGCGCCAACGCTGCTCCGCTTAGAAGTGAAGTATACGGATCGACGGGGATATGCTTGCCAAGCACCTTACTGACAAACAGAAAAGTTCGTTTTTTATTAATTCGCGCCGCCATAGAAAATAAAGAATCCAGAGGCATATGAAAGGGGTTAAAGGTTTCGGTTACATTCACTTGCAGGTTCTCGACTATGTTATACGTGCGTAAATTCGTTTTCGGGTAATAATCCGACAAAATGCTGTTGTTCATGTAACACCCCGTATATTTGAGATCGTAGTAAAATTCGTCTTGCCCAATTCAGATGGGGCTTAATTTCGTTCATTTTATTAAAATATTGACTCTTAAACACGCCCAGACTGCCATCATTACTTTCTACAATGCTTAAAGCGTCGACGTATTCCTCATGCATCACCGTATACATCGCCTGAACAGGTCTGAGGTGAGAAGGATGAATAATCGTCTTACCCACAATTCCATTCTCTTTATCCAAAATAACCTCGCGAATTAGCCCGTCTACACTGCTCGAGATATAGCTATTCCGCATATCACGGCCGTTTTTGCCGTAAGTATCCTCAAATGGCGTCTGCCGCAGCTGCGGCCGGAGAACTCGATGACCTTTATTCGCAAAATACTCCCAGACAGGTCCTGAGATCACATATCCCTCTTCAACCCGCCCAAACACATTGATAATGTCCGAGATACAGTCACGGATAGGAGTAAGATCATAAATACTAACATCAGGACTGCGACGCAGTCCGAACAGGCTGGAGAAATCCGTTGCCCCAATTCTGACGTTTAGGACAAGCTCACGGTAATTACGGAGTAAATCACGGATAGATAGCAGACTGTCCACTCGACTTTCCCGATAAATAATAGGTGCAGTTTCCAAGATTGGCATCCCGTAAAGCACAGGATCATTATAACCACGCGTATTGTTGTACTCAGCTAACGTTTCAAAATATTGAATTCCATTGTCCACAGAGAACTTAGGAAATACAAACCCTGTTAACATCGTTACCAAGGATCCCAAGCGGAAAATCATTTGCCGGAGTTGGTCCGGGTTACGTACTCGTATAAAAAGAAGCGGGAGGCTGTTCGATGAATCCAGCTCATTTTCTGCGTAAGCAGCTAGGTAAATAAGATGCTGGATAATAGACTCCTCTGCATTATCAACCTGGTCATCTCCGATTGCGTCCTCCAGATCTATAATAACCGTCACTAGACCTGCATTCTTGAGCTTAATGATGTCTTCTGCAACACTTGCACGGGTAGCCGGCATATAGAGGGCAGCGCCGACAGCGTAGGCTAGCAGTTCCTTGTTCGTGGTATGATCAAATGAGATAGGCGGAGTGTAAAACAAAGAGATTTCTTGTTCTTTCGTCAGGTAATCGAAGTATCTCAAATCGGTTCCCCCTTATAGTTTTGCGAAGCCAAGCAAAACAAGCGTAGACCTCTCCTCATAGAGAGTGTCAGAACCGGCAATACTCTCCCTTGGGGATGGCATCTTGGCTCTCTCAAATATAAGTGAAGGCCTACGCTATAACATATACGATTACCTGAAAGAAGCAGGCGTTTCTATTCTTGCATGATCGGCTCCGACTTCTCTATGGTGCAATTACTTTTTTAATCATGCACTTTTATGGGCATCTTTTTTCTTACGTCTAGCACTATAGAGGATCGTACCCACGAATACCGCTATAAGGATTGTAAAGAATACGACATGCGGCAATTCAAAACCAAAAGCACCCGCTAGCATCTTACCCGCAATAATGGCGATAAGCAGGAACGCTGCCTGTTCCAATTCAGGGAATTTATCAATAAGCTTCAAGAATACCTGCGCCACTCCGCGCATCATCAGAACCCCTAAGATACCACCCATAAAGAGAACCCAAACCTGATCACTAAGTCCAAATGCAGCAATAACACTGTCAATACTGAAAGCAATATCCATTAATTCAACAAGGAGAACCGTCTTCCAAAAAGAAGTGCCTTTATTCTCCGTATGCTCTTCGCCACTGCCCTTAAATAAACCTTTATATGCGATATAAAAGAGATACAGTGCACCAAGAACCTTAACCAAAGTAAACTTAATAAGAAATGTCCCTAGTCCAATGGCCAGGAATCTGAACAAATAAGCCCCTAAGATACCGTAGAAAAGCGCCTTTTTCTGCTGCTCCTTAGGTAGATGCTTAACCATAACGGCAAGCACAAGCGCATTATCTGCAGAGAGCAAACCTTCTAGTAGAATTAAGCTCCCGATAATCCCCCAGCTCACAGGATCAGAGAGTGTACCTACTACATCACTCCATGAGAAAAAATGCCCGTAATTCTCACTAATATTTCTAAAAAAATCTGCGAACCAATCCATTACACTTTGCGCCTCCGGTAAAATCGATTATTTGCTGCCCGCAACCCAGCGCAGCCCCCAGCCATAGGCTTCATCCATCTCACGATGACCACTGTAATATTGCACCAGCCGTTCAACACTAAATGTTTCATTGCTTACATTCCGGAATAACGCAATGGCACACATCCCTTTACGGTTGTTATGCTCGTCCAAATTTACAATGATATCAGGTCCTCCGCCTTGTTTGATGGTGACAACCCCATCGGCCTCCGACCAGTTGGTTACCCCTTTATAAATAAAGGAAAACACTAGAATGCGTTCAATCTCGGAAATTTTGATACCATTTATACGCAAATTCTCACCAGTAGTTACGGAGCCTGTCCGATCATCCCCATCAAGCATGACATAAGGAGGTTGATTCAATGAGCCAAAGGCATTGCCCAACGCTTGTACCACTCCTTTACTGCCATTCTTCAGTTCATACAGACAAGCAAGATCTAGATCTACGCCATTTTTACGACTAAAGAGTCCGCCCTGCTTCTGGTTCCAGTTGAGATTAATCAACACTTCCCCTAAATCACCACTGGCTGATTTTTTCAAATTGATGGAATCGCCTTTTTTCTTCAGCTCGATTTTCTTCAAGTTGAGATTCATTGGCGAAGGCGGGGGTGTGGCTGGAGAGCTCTCTTCACGTTTCACTGGCTGCGCAGGCGGCGTTGCGAAGATTTGTGGTGGAATCTGCGGCTTAACCTCCGGCTGTGGAGCAGCAGGAGCAGGCTCCTCATTCGCTTCAATACCGAAGTTGCTGCATATCTCTTTCAAACCTCCGGCAAACCCCGCTGCAATGGCACTGAACTTCCATTCACTGTTATATCTATATAATTCCCCTACCACAATGGCCGTTTCCACGGAGAAAAGATTGTCGAGATCACATCGGAGCAGTTCCGCACCTGTCACTTGATTGAG
Organism: Paenibacillus sp. FSL H7-0943; assembly: GCF_037963265.1. Classification (NCBI taxonomy): domain Bacteria; kingdom Bacillati; phylum Bacillota; class Bacilli; order Caryophanales; family Paenibacillaceae; genus Paenibacillus; species Paenibacillus sp. FSL H7-0943. The sequence continues at coordinate 383,969 of NZ_CP150148.1, read as the reverse complement.
AATCCGAAAATAGGCCTGACTAACTTGCCCAAAACTTTGACCCCTTTTCTCCCCATCATAAATGGTAAGCGTAAAGGCAATCTTCATCACATCGGAAGGAATCTTATCCAATTGAACTTCGAATTGCTTGCGGTCATTGAATCCTGGCACATCCTTATACCTAATATAAGATGTGGCTGGATTATTATAAAATATTAAATCCTCGTCTTTACTTACTTTACCCTCTGATCCAAGCAGGAAAGCAGAGCTATCAATCTCCAGAGCAGCCGGAGCATGCCAGCCGATCTCTACGATTATAGAATGAAGTCCAGCATTGCCTTTGGTCAGATCAGCTTTTTGCCCTTTGACTACGTTAACACTCATTCTTACGCCACCTTTATAAATGGAGTAAACCAACTAATAATTTTGTAAAAAAGAACCCCACAAAGTGGAGTCTGTACTGCTCTAAATATTTAGAAAAAGGGCAGGATCGGTAATGACCCCGCCCACTTGGATGTTATTGCGCGTCCAGTCCATAGTTTCTGCATAAAGCGCTTAGACCGCCGGCAAAGCCACTTCCAATCGCCTGGAACTTCCAATCCGCACCATTGCGGTAGAACTCACAGAATACAACAGCTGTTTCAGTTGAAAAGTCTTCACCTAAATCGAAGCGAAGCACTTCACGATCATTAGAAGCATCTACTACACGTACAAAAGCATTGGAAACCTGTCCAAAGTTTTGTGCCCGAGTTTCATAATCATAGATCGTTACCGTTATTCCGATGCGCTGAATATGAGCAGGGATTTTGCTGAAATCAACAACAATCTGCTCGTCATCTCCGTCACCCTCACCTGTACGGTTATCCCCCGTATGAGTCAAGGAACCTGCGCCACCCGAAGGATTGTTGTAGAATACAAAATCATCGGAGCCCTTGGCCTTACCATCTTCATGCAGTAAAAAGGCTGAGGCATCAAGGTCAAAATCTTGGCCGCCGCTATACTTATTAGTATCCCAGCCCAATCCTACTACTACCTTCGTCAAACCCGGATTAGTCTTGGTAAGATCAATCCGTTGTCCTTTAGAGAGACTGATCGTCACTGACAAAACCTTCTTTCATTTATGAATTCAATTCATCTTTAGCATGCAGAATGAAATTTATTGCAGGCCGTAGTCGCGAGTCAAACCGCTCAAGCCGTCTTTGTAGCCACTGCCAATAGCATTGAACTTCCATTCTGCACCGTTACGATACAATTCGCCTACAACGACACCAGTTTCAATAGAGAAATCCTCACCGAGGTCGAAACGAATCAATTCTTCATTGTTCAGATCGTTTACGATACGTACGTAGGAACGGGAGACTTGTCCAAAGTTTTGGCTTCTTGCTTCAGCATCATAAATTGTAATAGTAAAAGCTACTTTGTCTACATCAGCAGGGATGTTCTGAAGATCCACTTGAACCTGCTCATCATCACCATCGCCTTCACCTGTACGGTTATCTCCGGTATGAACAACAGAAGCATTCTCATTTTGCTTGTTATTGAAGAAAATGAAGTTGGTTTCTTTATCAACTTTACCACTAGCATTGGTCAAAAAGACGGATACGTCCAAATCGAAATCTTTTCCGCCGTCATATTTATTAGTGTCCCAACCAAGACCTACTGTGATTTTGGATAGACCTGGGTTTGTTTTCGTTAAATCGATTTTTTGACCTTTGGATAGATTAATTGCCATGATTACATACCTCTTTTCTTATATTTGGATTATACGTAGCGTTCTGCAAGTTGATTGATATGAGCGGCGTGGCTGCCTTCACCAATTGCAGCGAACTTCCATTCTCCACCTTGGCGGTAAAGCTCTCCACAAATAAGTGCCGTAAAACCTGTGTAGTTGTCAGACAAGTTGAATTTAATCAACTCACTATTCCCGGCAGCATTTATTACCCGAATATACGCTGATTTGATCATTCCAAAATCCTGTTTGCGATTCACCGCATCGTAAATGTTAACGACAACCAGAACCTTGTGAACATCGGCAGGAATGGCTTTCAAATTAACCATGATTTGCTCGTCATCTCCGTCGCCTTCACCCGTCAGATTATCTCCGGAATGAATGACCGAGTTGCAAGGACTTTGCTTGTTGTGGAAGCAGATCAGGTTACCCTTCTTAGTTAGCTTACCATCCTCATTTAACAGCAGTGCTGAGGCATCACAGTCGACATTCGCCTGTTTCTTGACTCCAAAGAATCCCCGCGAGGCTTCAATTGGATCCCAGCCTAAGCCCACAATTACATTGGACAAGCCCGCATTACCTTTAGTCAAATCAATCTTTTGACCTTTTACCAGATTAATTCCAGCCAAATCAACGTACCTCCGTTTCCGATAAAAATCATTATCTGTTAGTCTAGCTTTTAGGTGTTATATCAGTGATACGATAAAGAATAAATTACGTTTCAACGAACTTTTATCTATGACTTCACCTAATTTATAAACTGAATTCGCTAGGGTTTAATCCTAAGACGCCACAAATATTCCGCACAACTGCTTTTTCGTAATCATCAAAATCACCATCAGCTGATCCAATTGCCGAGCATACACCCACGATCAGACGGCCCGCTTCTGGTTTGCCGCTAAACTTAGCGATCGCTTTCAAAGCTTCTTGTTTTCCTATTTCTGGTGAAAATTCGAAGTTACTTACGTAATAGTTGAATTGAGCAATGACATCTCTCATGTCAAATACCTTCAATTCATTACTCATATTCATATAGCCGGCCATTTTGTTTTTCTCTGCTTCTTCTATTTTACCGTCCGCCGCAGCGACCAAAGCGCAGCCTGCAACTACCGCATTCATGAAATCTTTATTTTTGAATTTCTTCACTTGATCTGTAAGTCCGCTTTTGGCTGTATTCAACCAGTTTTTAAATGTGCTCATCGTATTCTCCCTCTATCACTGCTAGATTATGATAACAAAAGATATCCCAAGAGCCTCCTCTCCACGTTCCGACAGATTTTGCATATAAATCCCTGAAATAACCGTTACTCTTCTAATATACCTGATAAAATAACAAGATTCTACTTTCCACAAAATTACAGCACCTTTGATAGAAAGGATCGTGTCCGTTCTTGCTTAGGATTTCCGAACAGCTGCTCCGGACTTCCTTCTTCCACAATCTCACCTTGTTCCATGAACAGCACCCGATCCCCCACCTCACGCGCAAAGCCCATTTCATGTGTCACCACGACCATCGTCATCCCCTCACGGGCCAGTTCCTTCATCACCGCCAGCACTTCCCCCACCATCTCCGGGTCAAGCGCTGAGGTTGGTTCGTCAAAGAGCATAATTTGGGGCTCCATAGCCAGCGCCCTTGCAATTGCTACCCGCTGAGCCTGCCCCCCAGACAATGAGGCTGGATACATCTCTGCTTTTTCACTTAGACCTACTTTTTGCAGCAGCTCAAGCGCTTTTTGCCGCGCTTTATCCGGAGACCATTTACGCACCTGAACCGGCGCCAGCATAATGTTTTCTATAACCTTCATATGAGGAAATAGATTAAACTGCTGAAATACCATCCCAAGCTCTGTACGGATATCGTTAATCTTCGTACTCGCCGCCATCAAAGAAGTGCCTTCAATTACAATCTTGCCCCCCTGCGGCTGCTCCAGTAAATTAAGGCAACGCAAAAAGGTGGATTTACCCGATCCGGACGGCCCAATAACCACCACTACCTCCTGACTGAAAATATCGATACTTATGTCGGCCAGCACCGTGTTTGTTCCAAATGATTTATGTAAGTTCCGTACTGAAATCATAGGCTCCATCCTATTTCAGCCTCCGTTCAACGTAATTCAGCAGCTTGCTAAGAGAATAGGTAAGAATGAAATAAATAAGTGCCGCTGTCAAATAAGGCTCCCATATCCGCAAATATTGCCCTTTCATCGTGTTGGTCCAGTACATTATTTCCGGTGCAGCCACCAAAGCCAGAAGAGAGGAGTCTTTCACAAGCACAATAAACTCGTTACCAAAAGCCGGAACCATCCGTTTGATCGCTTGCGGTAAAATAATAAATCTCATCGCTTGCCGACTAGTCATCCCCAGTGAAATAGCCGCTTCCCGTTGTCCATGATCAACCGACTGAATGCCTGCCCGAAAAATCTCAGCCGAATAAGCAGCCGAATTAAGCGACAGAGCAACAAACGCAGTAATTAGAGCATTGGTTTTGCCGTAAAGCGGGGGAATCAATCCAAAGTGAACAATCAGAATCTGCACATACAGTGGTGTTCCTCGAAAAAAATTGATATATGAATGAAAAGGCCAGCGCAAATACCATTTTGGGGCCATTTTGCCGAATCCGATCCCCAGTCCCAAAATAGAGCCAAATAAAATAGAAACTACAGAAATACCGATAGTCAGCAGTGTCCCTTTTAAAAGGACGGGCAAATAATGAATAATAATGTCCATTCTAAAATCCATAGGACTCTCCCCTTCTCTTCTTTATGTCATCTCTCTTTAAAAAAATAAGCATGCGCAATAGCTATCATTACGCATGCTTATTAGGTTTTTTCCTTATTTTGCGTTCAATAAGCTATCCAGGTTAGGTTCTTCGCCGAACCAAGTTTTGTAGATTTCCGCGTACTTTCCGTTTTCCAATACCTTCTTAATAGCCGGATCCAGTTTCGCTTTTAACTCACTGCCCTTAGGGTAAAGAATGCCGTAATATTCCGCTCCGAAGTTCTCCGTGTCTACAATCCCCACCAGCTTCTGCTTAGGATTGTTTTTCATGTACTCACGTACAATGGCAATATCCGCTACAACCGCATCGGCTCCTCCGCCATTCAGTTCCATCAATGCCACCGCATTGCTGTCAAAACGTTTCAAGTTAGGGTTGTCGACACCCATTATTCCGCTCATCAGGTCATCTGCAGTTGTGGCCCCTTGTATTGCAACTACTTTATCTTTAAGATCAAGTGCGTTTTTGATGTCGCTGCCTTCTTTAACCATAATCATATTGGTAGATTCGAAATAAGGGATGGAATAGTCATAGGTTTCTTTACGTTCATCCGTAATCGATACTGAAGATAGCCCTGCTTGATACTCCGTTCCCTGCTTCACACTTTGCAGCATCGTTTCCCAGCCTGTGTTCGTTACGTCATAGTCTATTCCCGCTTCTTCCATAACTGCCTTAATGAAATCGATGTCGAATCCTTTGATTTTATCCGTGTCCATATACTCCATAGGAGCGTAGCTGGCATCACTGGCAAACTTAATTTTCTCCGCTGAGGATTCGTTACCAGCTTTACTGTTATTTGCTCCACAACCTACCAATGCAACCACCACAAATGATATAAAAACTGACATTAAAACACGACTTTTTATTTTCATATCCCCATTCCCCCTATTTTCGGAAATAACTTAAAGAGATTTTAACAGATTAAAGGATTCATGACAATTAACTTTTCTAAATTATGTAAGGTTATATAACACAATATTATTATTTTATACGTTTTATGCGTACATCACTCTCAAAAAAATTCATCAAACACAAAAAGGCACTGCCAGAGATTGTATTCTCTCTAGCAATGCCTTTAGCATATTTAACTTTAAACCTATTAAAGTGTGATATCTCCATCATAAGAACCGATCAATTTATACAGATCCGGCCGGCGGTCACGGAAGATTCCCCACTCGATCCGGCCAACTTCCAAAGCATCCAGATCGAATTCGCTTACCAGCACAGTTTGCTCCTCACGTCCAGCCTCAACGATTTTATTGCCCTGAGGACCTGCAATGAACGATGAGCCGTAGAAATTAATGCTCGAATCCTCATCAATTTCCTCACCAATACGGTTGGAAGCCACGACTGGAATAAGATTCGCAGCTGCATGTCCAAGCATACAGGTCTGCCAATGATCCTTGGAATCGATCGATCCATCCTGCGGTTCAGACCCAATAGCCGTTGGATAGAACAGAATTTCTGCTCCCATCAGGCTCATTACTCTAGCCGCTTCTGGATACCATTGATCCCAGCAGATGCCTACACCAATCTTGGCATAACGAGTGTTCCATACCTTAAAGCCAGTATCTCCCGGATTAAAGTAGAACTTCTCTTCATAACCTGGGCCATCTGGAATATGACTCTTGCGGTATTTGCCCAGCACCGTTCCATCAGCATCAATTACAGCAAGTGAGTTGTAACGCGCGTAATTCTTTTTCTCATAAAAACTAATCGGCAGTACCACTTGCAGCTCCTTGGCTACTGCTTTGAAATGATTAATCGCCTTGTTATGCTCAAGCTCTGTTGCGTATGCGTAATAATCAGCTTTCTCTTTTTGACAGAAATACGGAGTCTCAAACAGCTCCTGGAGCAAAATAATTTGCGCACCCTGTGCTGCCGCTTCTCTGACCAATGTCTCGGCTTTGCTGATATTCTCCTCAATATTGCTGGAACAACTCATTTGTGTCGCAGCTACTTTTACATTTCTCAAGTATCTGTCCTCCTTGTATATAAATGTCCCTTTGGACGTCTAGTTTCCTTCAATTATAGCTGTGCAGGCATTTGCTGCGTAGTGCAGTGGACATTTCCGCCTTCGGTGATAACGGCCATTCCGTTAACTGTACGAATCTTGCGATCCGGGAACAAACCAGCCAGCACTTTCTCAGCAAGTGTATCCGTTTCTGTCGCGGTGCCGCCAAACACAGGCAAGATAATTCCGCCGTTCACGAAATAAAAGTTCAAATAACTGAGCGTCAGACGACTGCCGTCATGATCGACCCGTGGTGGCTGCTGAATCTTGATAATCTCCAGCTTACGCCCTTTGGCATCTGTAGTGTTCTCCAGAATACGCAGATTCTCTTGCGTAATCTCATAGTTCTCATCCTGCGGGTCCTCACAGACCTGGATAATAACTTTGCCTGGTGCAGCAAAACAAGCAATATTATCGACATGACCATCGGTTTCATCGCCACTAAGGCCACGTCTCAGCCAGATAATAGCTTCTGTACCTGTATAGTTCCGCACGTACTCTTCGATCTCTTCGCGCTTCAGCTCCGGGTTGCGGTTTAGGTTAAGCAGACACTCTTCTGTAGTAAGCAAAGTGCCTTCTCCATCCGTATGAATCGAGCCACCCTCCATCACAAGCGGTGCATCAAAACGGGTGATCTGCGCATGCTCCAGAATCTGCGGAGCCACTTTGTCATCCAAATCCCAAGGTGAATATTTACCGCCCCAAGCATTAAACTTCCAGTTCACACCTGCCATTTGTCCTTCTTTATTAACAATAAAGGTAGGTCCGTTATCACGCAGCCAAGCATCGCTATGCGCAATAGGCAGCAGCGTTACATTCGGTCCGCCGACCAAATGCTCTACCCGCTCCACATCCTCCGGGTTCACAATAACCGTGATCGGTTCAAACTCGGCGATGGCTGTGATAATGTCAGCATAACCTTGGCACACTGACTCGTGGTTGTCCGGGAAACACATAGATTCCTGCACCGGCCAGGAGATAAAAGTACGTTCATGCTTGCCCCATTCCGGTGGCATTGTATAGTTCAAATCTTTAGGATTCATGTGTTAACTACCTTTACTAATATATTTGGAGCCAGTTCTACCCCTAAAACTCCTTCCTCATCATACAATAATATGTTCTAGTGCTCAATTCCCTGGGACATTAATAATGTTGGAAGGAATTTTTTTTGTGCGCAGCCCCCATTTTGCAGTTAAAAAATTTAAGTTTCATCCGTTACAACGAAGCTAAATTTAATTATTTTAATATAAATCAGGATATCATTTAATAATTTTACTTATTTTAGTGATTCTATTTTCATTTCTAATGGATTTTATATAATTAGCTTAAAGGAGTGAGTTGCAATGGATGACATCGATCTTCAAATCTTGGAATTACTGAAAAGCAACGGCCGCATGACCAGTTCCGAAATTAGTAAAATCGTTCATTTATCCGTGCCTTCCATCACTGAAAGAATTCGTAAACTGGAGAATAACGGAGTGATTGATCAATTCACGGTCAAGTTAAACCGTAAGGCAATAGGACAAACCCTATTGGTATATATTTTCGTGCAGCTGCACGGCTCAGTTGAAACCCAACACTTCCGCACAACCATTATTCAATCGCCGCTAGTACTGGAATGTCATCATATCTCGGGGGAATACGACTATCTCTTGAAGGTGGGTCTACCGGATTTATCCGAATTGGAGGGTTTTATAACGCATACACTCAAGGCCAATCATGACATTGTAAGATCAAATACCGTATTTATTTTGTCCACGTTAAAAGAAGAATAGATAAAAGGAGTGAAGCCTTATGCCTTGGGAGTGGATGGCAAAAGGAATGCTGCTGGGGCTTTCTATTGCGGCTCCTTTAGGTCCTATCAGCATCTTATGCATCAAGAAAACCTTAAGCTCAGGTTTCAAAACTGGCCTATGCTGCGGCTTGGGAGCGGCCACAGCTGACGCAGTTTATGGTAGTATCGCCGGATTCGGCTTATCCGCCCTCACCGCTTTTTTGGTTGATTATAAAACGGTACTGCAAGCCTTGGGCGGGTTGTTTATTTGTTATCTTGGCATGAAGTCGCTGTTAGAACCCCCAGACACAGACAGCACAGCACCCAATTCCCCAAAAAGCTCACTGAATTCATACATAGTAACGCTGTTGCTGACGCTGTCCAATCCCATGACGATTATTTTTTTCCTTGGCATATTCAGCGCATCTGGCGTCCTTCTGTCTCATAGCAGCTCCAATATGCCGTTTCTAGTTAGTGGCGTCTTTCTGGGTTCCGCATTATGGTGGATGGGTTTGACAGGGAGCACTGCTTTGTTCAGAACCAACATAATGTTAGGACGGTCGAAACAGCTCATGTTCAACAAACTATCCGGATTGGTAATGTTGTCCTTTGGCATTGTCTCCCTTATTCAATCTCTCAATCTTCAGGAGTTCCTTTAAACGATCCCTCTCACTATACGGTAATCTTTTTTACCACATTGCCTTCAAAATCCTTAACGATAAATTCCCCGCCCTCTAGAACAGCATAGGAATTCGGATTATTCTCTTTAGGCAGCGATATGGAGCCGGGATTCAGCACATACACTCCCTCTTTTACATCGGCAACTGGTATATGGGTATGTCCCTGAATAAAAATATCCTTCTCGGAAAGCGCCGGCAAATGCTCAATGCTAAAGCCATGACCATGTGTAGCGTAAATCCGTCTGCCTTCGTGCAAAAGCATTATATAATCGCCCATCATCGGGAATTCCAGCAGCATTTGGTCTACCTCGGCGTCACAGTTTCCACGTACTGCGGTTATCGGCTTGTTTTTGTTATATGCATTAAGCTTATTAGCAACCTCTTGTGGGTTATATTCCTTCGGCAGCGGATTTCTTGGACCATGATATAAAAAGTCTCCTAGAATAATAAGACTGTCCGGCTGCTCTTCTTCTACCTTTTCCAAAGCCCGTTCCAGCCAAAATAAAGATCCGTGAATGTCGGAAATAAACATTAACTTCATCATGTATTCTCCTTTTCAACTTAACTTAAGTAAATATGCGCTTAGACAATAATCTTAACCTTGAACATACCACAACGCAAAGCGGACGTTCCCAAAGGAACGCCCTGCCCGCTATATCTTAACACTCACGGCAAATTCGAGGATCCCATCAAAAAGCGGTCTACTTCGCGCGCAGTCTGGCGCCCTTCGTCAATAGCCCAGACTACAAGGCTTTGCCCGCGCCGCATATCGCCTGCTGTGAACACACCTTCTACATTGGTAGCTTGTGCTCCTAATTCTGCTTTGGCGTTCCCCCGCTCATCGCGTTCCACCCCAAGCTCGCCCAGTACAGCTTCTTCAGGCCCTGTGAATCCCAAAGCCAGTAATACCAGCTGCGCTTGCAGGGTCTCCTCACTGCCCGGCACTTCGACCGGTACCATTCGTCCCTGTTCATTATGAGTCCATTCAATGCGCACTGTACGCAGCTCCTGCACTTGCCCACCCTCATCACCGACAAACCGTTTCGTCGAAACCAGATAACGGCGCGGATCTTCTTGATACAGTGAAGCGGCCTCCTGCTGACCATAGTCCACTTTAAGCACCTTTGGCCATTCCGGCCAAGGATTGTTAGACTGACGTGTCAGCGGCGCCTGTGGCATAATCTCAAGCTGAGTCACACTGCGGCAGCCGTGACGGATCGAAGTGGCTACACAGTCTGTTCCAGTATCCCCACCGCCGATTACAACTACATCCTTACCTGCTGCTGATAAATATTCCCCATCGGCAAGCCCTGAATCCAGTAGGCTCTTTGTATTCAGCGTTAAAAACTCCATAGCTTGATGAATCCCACGCAAATCGCGTCCTTCTATCGGCAGATCACGTGCCTGTGTAGATCCACCACACAGTACTACAGCGTCATGCTCTGCCTTGAGCTGTGATGCAGGGAGATCTCGGCCGATCTCTGTTCGAGTTACGAAGGTAATGCCCTCAGCTGCAAGCAGATCCACCCGGCGCTGTACAGTCTTTTTATCCAGCTTCATGTTGGGAATACCATAGGTAAGCAGACCGCCAATCCGGTCCGCCCGTTCATACACAGTCACCGTATGTCCAGCCTTATTAAGCTGTGCCGCACAGGCAAGCCCTGCCGGACCTGAACCCACTACAGCTACCTTTTTACCCGTGCGATGAAGCGGCGGCTCAGGCACAATCCAGCCTTCTGCAAAACCTCTATCTACAATCGACTTCTCAATAGATTTAATGGTGACAGGTTTGCCATTCATCCCTACCGTACAAGAGCCTTCGCAAGGAGCGGGACAGACACGGCCTGTAAATTCAGGAAAGTTGTTAGTCTTATGCAGACGTTTCAGCGCTATCTCCCAATTTCCACGATAGACCATATCGTTCCATTCAGGAATCAAGTTGTGCAAAGGGCAGCCGGAAGCCATACCAGACAACAGGCGTCCTACATGACAAAATGGCGTACCGCAATCCATACAACGCGCCCCTTGCTCGCGCAGCTTTTCTTCATCCATAGGTATCGAGAATTCATTCCAATTCTTAATTCGCTCCAATGCCTCACACTCGGAGGGTGTCTGTCGTTCAAACTCTAAAAATCCGGTTGCTTTCCCCATCTCTTTCATCCTCTCTACCAAAGAAAAGTACTCTCTGTCACTTTCTGCTGTTATGCCACTCTAAAGCGCCAAAGTAAATGCCTTAATATTAGCATCCTAGATCTTTAACGAAAATGAGTAATGTCACCTTTTTATGTAAAATAAGAGCATCCATTCAAAAGAAAGTTCCACACAAAAAAGCACGCAGTGTACTGCACTCATTGAGCACAATACACTGCATGCTTTTGAAGAATTATCTGTAAAAAAACATCTAGTCCGCCGTCAGCACTACCATTCCAATCCCGCTTACAGTTAGCTTATTACCCGTCAGATTCTGCGCAAGATCGGCTCCAAAAACTGTTTTCCATGCACCAAGCTGTGGCAGAACCAAAGTCGTCTGTTCTACATTAGCATTAAAAAGCACATAGATATGCTTCACCGCATCGCCTCCAGCATGGCCACGCAATGTATACGCTACCGAACTTACCGGTGCTTTTTCAAATACTAGATGATTCCGAATCTCATCTGCCGTTCGCAAACGGAAAGCCGGATGTGCTTTACGCAAGGCAATTAGCTGCTTCAGATAAACCACATCATCTTGATGAGCAGCGCACAGTTCCCAATCCAATTGGTTGATCTTCACCGAGGATTTATAGCTGTTCTCTATCCCGTTTTTCGTGCGCATAAATTCCTGACCCGCATGGACAAAGGGGATTCCCTGACTCATGAACACTATCGCAGAAGCTAACCTATGCATAGATTGACGCTGTTTGTCCGTCTGCCCTTGTGTGGACAGTAATATTTTATCCCATAACGTATGATTATCATGACATTCCACATAATTGAGGGTTTGCTGAGGCTCCACGGCAAATTGTCCAATGCCTGGGGCATAAGCAATGCCTCCCGCGACCCCTGCCTTTATCGCAAGCTCCAGTCCCATCATTCCGCTGATGAAACCCGGTTGATCATGCAGAAAAATATTCCCTTTAATGGCATCCCGGAAATCATCATTAAAATGTCCGATTCCCGGCAGAAGCGCAGCATTCTTCTGATGAGCGAGCCGCTCCATCGGCAACTCCGTCCCCATCATCCAACCTTCACCAATCGTCATGATGGACGGGTCAATCCCATCCAGACGACGCCGGATTTCCTCCATCGTGTCGAGGTCAATCAAGCCCATCAGGTCAAAACGAAAACCATCGATATGGTATTCTTTGGCCCAATAAACTACGGATTCCACGATGAAGCTGGACATCATCAAGCGTTCTGAAGCCACGTCATTCCCGCAGCCAGAGCCATCCGACAGGCTTCCGTCTTGCTTGTAACGCAAATAATAGCCGGGAACCAGCTTTGTGAAATTCACACGATAGCCATCGTACACATGGTTGTAAACCACATCCATAATGACGCGGAGACCGCGATCATGAAGTGCTTGAATCATTGTTTTTAGTTCCCGGATACGCAGTCCAGGCACATATGGATCTGTAGCATAGGAGCCTTCTGGCACATTATAATTCTTCGGATCATAACCCCAGTTATAATGCGGTTCATCCAGCCTCGTCTCATCTACACTCTCTGTAGAATAATCATAGACAGGCAATAGCTGCACATGGGTTACACCGAGGTTCGCGATATGATCGAGTCCAGTGAGAATACCCTCCGGTCCGCGGGTTCCTTCTTCCGCCAAAGCAAGATATTGTCCTTTATGGGTCATACCGCTTGCTGGATGAATGGATAAGTCTCGCAAATGAAGCTCATAAATGATGGCATCCACAGGATCATCCAAGGGTGGCTTATCTTCCGTCCACCGTTCCGGATCTGTTTTACGTAAATCTAAAATAGCTCCCCTATCACCGTTCACTCCTACAGCACGTGCATAAGGATCAACCGCCTCATTCCACTGTTCTCCAAGACGTACTCGGTAGGTATAGAACTTGCCATCTAAATCACCGTCAACTGTAATTCTCCACGTTCCCCGGACATCACGGATCATAGAATACTTACACTCTGCTGCTCCCTGCCATGAATTATAGAGTACCAGCTCCGCTTCTTGAGCGGTGGGCGCCCATAAACAAAAAGCTGAACTCCCCGGTGAGTACGTTAGGCCAAGATCGTCCCCATCATAGCTGAATAACTGATCAAACTCCTGAGCAAACACGGAAATCCCTCTAGTAGCCGCAGGATCCCCATAATAAATGGGTTCCTTCATTTCCCTTTGTACGGACAAAGCACCTATCCCCTTTTCCAGTTATTAACTGGATTATAGTATGATCGTCTAAGTAGTGCAAACGTTTGGACTCAAATTTTTCAAGCTATTTTGTCAGGACAATCCCTCTACCTCGATGCATCGTCAATATCTAGCCCAACCATCGTAATAATGTCTTTATTCGCAAAATACGGAATACGCCGTTCTTTCCCTAGAGTGACTCTACCGTCCTTGTACCGCACACCATTATCGTGAACAATCAGGTTAGCACGCTCTCCGTCCTCAAATCCCTCATATCCTATACCTAGTACCCAATGGTAGTCGTAAGTAAACTCACCTCTCCACCGCAGACGAAACCACTTATCAAATTTAACAGCCACAGGCCGGCCGGCATCAATTTCTGTTTTATATACTTCAAAATCATTAAACGTAGTAATAAGTAACTTTTGCTGATCCTTAGGTAAAATCACTGAATGGATATAGTTCTTCAGTCCTTTGGTAAAACGGCGCACACTCATCCCCCAAGGTCTTCCACCGTGATGGCTGTATATGTAATTAATATGAGCGGCTTTGGAAGGAAAATGACCTTTGCCCCGAATAAAGTCCGCTCCTAAATGGGTGTTCCAATACTCCGCTAACGCGGCCATCGTAGCTGGGCCACATGCAGAGGACGGGGATTCGACCCCAACCTCCCACTGTGTATATGGCTCCGCAGGCAGTTTCTTGCTAATCCGAGGCTGTCCATGCTTCATTCGGATAGATCCCCTCTTAAAGGGCTAGACTTAGGAGCACAATGTGGAGTTGCCTCCGGAAGTAGAATTACATTTGCACCGGCATCCAATTCTTCTTCTGCAGCTGCTGCCCCTTCCATTGTTGTCTCCCGTTCTTCTGTTTGCACTGTATCTTCCACATTTATCTCAGATTTACTACTATCAGGATTAATCTGCAGCGTGAAATAGAAATTAGAGCCCTCTCCTTCACTGCTCTCTACAGCGATAGCTCCGCCCATCAGCTCAACGAGCTTTTTACAAATTGCCAGCCCCAATCCGGTCCCGCCATATTTGCGATTAAACGAGGAATGCAGCTGATAAAAGGACTGAAACAGCCGATGCTGCTTCTCTAGAGGAATGCCGATCCCCGTATCCCTAACATTAAATTTCAAAGTTAATTTCTTTTGATCTGCGGACAGCTTCTGCTCTACGTAAATACTGATACTGCCCCGATCTGTAAACTTGATTGCATTGCTGACCAGATTGACCAATATCTGACGCAACCGCCCGGCATCGCCCATAATCAGTGGCGGGACTCCAGGTGCCATGCTGCATGATAACTGAATATTTTTCTCCAAAGCCTTAGCTGTAAATAGATCGATTACGCTGTCCAATACGGCTTGAAGCTGCACGGGCTCATTTACAATCATCATTTTTCCGGCTTCAATTTTGCTGTAATCCAGTATTTCATTCAAAATAGATAGGAGCGAGCTGCTGCTCTCCTTAATAATGTCAGTATATCCAAGCTGTTCTTCATCAAGCTCCGTCTCCGCCAGGAGATCCGTCATCCCTACAATTCCGTTCATCGGCGTACGGATTTCATGGCTCATAATAGCTAAGAACTCAGACTTAGCCTGGTCTGCTTTTTCTGCGGATTCCTTCGCCCGAATGATTTCCTTCTCATCCGTGATGTCCCGAAACACTACAACAACACCCTTCGGCTCCCCTTTATCAAACAGAGGGGTTACCTGGTATTCCGCAAGAAAGCTAGAACCGTCCTTACGCCACAAGACCGCATCTTTACTCTGATAAGATACACCTGACTTAATAGCCTTCATCAGTGGAGATTCCTGCGGCCGATAATGGCTCCCATCAAGCGCTATTTGCTGAATATGATCCAAATAAGGATGGCCCATAATTTCATCATGTTCATAGTCCAGCATTTGCAAACCTGCAGGGTTAATGAACGTCACCTTCTCCTCCATATCGAGTCCAAAGATGCCTTCTGAAACCGCATTTAAAATAAGGGTATACTCATTGCTAAGCTTCTCAATTTGTTCTGTATAACGGATGCGCTCTGTAATATCACGGGAAATCCCATACACACCCACTACTTGGTCATCTACAATGATCGGAATATTGGTAGTATTAATTTCTACAAAGTGTCCGTCTTTATGAATAAGCGTTAGATCATAGCTTTGAGGATAACCCTGGGCGGCTAAGTTAAAATGATACAACGTCTTCTCTATGTCCTTCTCATGCACAATGGGGCCAAAGTACATTCCGATCAGTTCCTCCAGCGAATACCCGGTCAACTTCTCCAAATTCGCATTGGCTGTCAAATAGTCTCCATGCAAATTCATAGAGTACACAGCAGATGGATTGTATTCAAACAATGATTTATACCGTTGCTCGCTCTCCTTAAGCTTGAACTCGAACTGCTTGCGCTCCGTAATTTCCCGCCCAATCGCTATAATCTCCATGACATTTCCCTCATCATCATAGGTATAACGACTGCTCGACTCGAACCAGACATAGGTGCCATTCTTATGGCGGTAGCGGTAAGCTACAGCCGGAATAACGCCAGAGCTGCGACTCTGCTCCATTAAACCTTGCATCATAACTAGATCATCGGGGTGAAGATAATTATAGGCGCTTGTCCCAACCATCTCTTCAGGTTCATAACCAAGCAAGGTACGGCTAGCTGAAGAACAATATAAGAAAACACTGTCTTTGACCGCATGACGCGAGATTAAATCCAGCGAATTCTCAGACATCAATCTATAATTGCGTTCACTTTGGCGAATTTGTTCTTCCATTTGCTGCTGCTGATCCCGATGATCCACCGTTTCCTGAGCTGCGATCTTTAGTTCCGTAATATCCTCGGCGTATACTATAATATACGATGGGGCTTGTCCTTCTTCTGCTCCTAATCCAGAGAACATGAGAGACAGGCAAACGGGTTGACCTTCTTTGTTTAAAAAACAATGTTCCTTCTTCCAGCTGCCCGCTGGCGATTTCTGAAGCTCGTCCATTACTAATCTATAGGAGAGCTCTTTTGAATGTGCCTCTCTATTTTCCGATTCTGTAAAAAGAGCCCCGGCAAGAAACTCGGCCTCCGTAAAGCCAAGTAGATTGCAAAAAGCCGGATTGACTTTTATCCAGTTGAAATCGCCGTTATTCGAAAACAGTACGGCCATTCCTTCTGGAGACCTCATAAATGCATGATCCAGAATTGCGTTAAATTCTACCGAGCTGCCCATTTAAGCCAGACCTCCTTTGTTGCTAGTGCTAAAGCTCTCATACCTTCTTATGTCAGTATACGATAAGAGAACTGGGGAAAGAAATGTCTAGCGCATTATTTTAAATTGGAAATATTTAAATTTAAATTATTGACGCTAGCAAATAAACAACTTATATTTAAGAATAAATATATCGTTCGTGACCTATTACGATGGAAGCACCCGTAATAAAGGCTTTTGCCTTTGCTACGGGTGCTTTTTTGTTGTCTTCAGGGATACGGACAAAAGGAGGAGCGAATTAATGAACGCACTAAAGTCATTCCCCTTACTACTACTGGTGATCCTGCTATCGTTAAGCACATCAACGGAAGCTTTTGCTGCAGCAACGACTGAATTAACACCCTCTATTCAAGCGGTTTTTGATCTAACAGCTGCGACTGCCGACGGTCCTACAAGGATAAAGATGACTAATCTGTACAATGATTTATCTACTTTAAAGATGCAATACAATAATCGTGAGGAGCAGATCCGAACCCTTCACTATAATAATGAGCAAACACTGATTGCAGTACGTAAGCAAATTAAAGAGATTGATTTAGAAACCGTAGCTCAACTGGAGGCTACCGTTAAGAGCTGCAAACAGCACTATCAGCCCTTATTCGACCAGTACAATGCGCTTAATAAGCGTATCAAGATCGCCAAGGGTCTTAAAAACAAGACGTTGAATACCGTATTACAAGCCCAAGGTGATGCTATGAAGATCCTGGTTCAGTTGGCACGCAAAGAAATTAGCGACAGACAGAATCAGTTGAATGCAGCGAAACAGACACGTACCCGAAAGATAACCTATGCCCGCAAAACCTTGTCTGGCATTGATAGTCCACAGGTCTCAATTAAATCAAACAAAAGCGTAGTCACCTCATTGAATAAACGGATTTCCGCAGATTGGAGTGACTTCAAAGCAGCGATTCGCAAGCAAAACCTTACATTAACCACTCAGTCTCTGTCCTCACTCGTCTCCGGTTACCGCCAAATCGCAACACACAAGCAAAAAATCATAGAATTAGAACAAAAGATTTCTGCTGTCATTGCAAATACGAGGAAACAGATCATTTAACGGACTTTTTCTTCTCATTCGCTCTGCGGTAAGCCATTACTTTGCGGTACATGCTTTTATCAGAAAGATGTTTAAAAATATACGGGTCCGGACTAGTATTCACTTCAATAATCCAAGGCGTCATGGATCTATCCAATCCTACATCGACACCAATCTGTCTAAACCCAGGATATTTCTTATGGTAGAAACGTCCGGTATCTTCTCCTAGCTTTCTCAGGATCTTAAGCATTTGCGCTTGCTGAGCTTCGTTCAGATAAGGAGACAGCAGCTTTTCCATAGCAGTTAGTTTGCCGCCGCTATGATAGTTGGTAACAATCTTACCTTTCTCAGCTACCCGACCGATCAGACCGGTAGTTTCCCATTTGCCCTGCGGGCTGAGCTGGACCATCACACGGATATCAAAGCGGTGTTTCCCGTGCTTTAGCAAAACTATTCCTCTCTGGATCAGGTAACTACGTCCACGCGTTGCTTTCTTTAAAGATAAATGGAAGGCGTCGAAGGTTCTAAAGGTTTTGAGTCTTGTTCCACTTTGGTACTTATATTCTGTTCCATGAGCCTCTCTACTCTGCTCAACCTTCATCACACCATTGCCATAGGTACCGTATTCCGGTTTAACATAAACCATTCCATATTTCAGCAGCATAGCTTTCAGATTGACTTTACTGAATTTTATCGTTTCGGGAATCAACGGTGAAATTTCAGCGCTTCGCATGAGCACCTTGGTTTTAATCCATTTGCTGGTCAATGCAGACTTTAACTTCTTTCCCAACTGTCCTCTCCCCTGTCCCTCAAAAAATAATCACGGCCTTAGTAAGCCTTAGTATTTTATGCTGCAACTGTACAAATGGCATGAGTGAAACGCCCTCTCCGCTTTCGGATGTATCTACTGTTTACTGTGTTGCATATGGTGGAAGAGGATATCCATTAGCGGATAAAAGGAGGCGTGAACCATGCACATTTGTATCATTGCACCGGAGCAGTTCCCAGTTCCGGGAGACGGTTCTGTAGAAATCTGCATTTGGGCCATTGCCAGAAGACTGGCGGAGAGACATAAGGTAACCATTGTTAGTCGGAAGGTACCTGGACTACCTGCTGCCATTATATTGGAGCAGGTCAGAATTATCCGATTGCCTGCAAGCACCCCAGCCCATTATCTTACTTCGGTATTAGAATACATTCAGAAAGAATCCTTTGACATCATTCAGGTTGATAATCGCCCCCATCTTATGTCTGCTGTAAAGAAGCAGCTTCCTCATATCCCGGTATTTCTGTTCCTGCACTCGCTTACCTTCACACCGGGTACAGATAAAGTGGCCAATGCCTTGGCAAAAGCGGATCTGATCATTGCCAACAGCCACTCCTTACAGCGAAGATTGGATCGCCGCTTCCCGAAACTGACCACAGGGATTCATATTGTCTTATTGGGAGCTGATCTTGACCGGTTTACCCCTGTGCAGATATCTGAAAAACAACAGCTTCGTAGTTTCTACAAACTCCCGCAGACCTTCACAGTTTTGTTCGTGGGTCGGGTTATACCCCGCAAAGGAGTGCCTATATTAATCCGTGCTATGTCGCATTTAAACAAACACCTCCCCGCTCATCTGGTCATCGCCGGCAAAGGCAAACCGTCGTACATACGGCAGTTGAAGCTCCTTGCACGGCGGCTGAGAGTGTCTGTTACTTTTCTAGGAAATGTGGCTCATGAGAATATTCACACCCTTTATCAGGCGGCAGACTGCTTTGTATGCCCTTCCCAGAACCATGAATCCTTCGGTCTTGTTAATGTAGAAGCTATGGCCTCCGGTCTACCTGTTATCGCTTCGAATAATGGGGGCATCCGAGAGATAGTCGCCTCTGGCCATAACGGTTATCTGGTAGAACGATATCGCGAGGCTTTACCCTTTGCCCGGTATTTGCTGCGGATAGCCCGCCATCCACAATTGGCAGTTACCATCGGATCACAAGGGAGAGCAGACGCGCTTGAAGCCTTCAATTGGCAGCGTACAGCAAACCATTTAGAACAGCTGTACCAAGCTTCTGCAACACCACAGCGGGGGAACAGAACTCTTGCAGGTGGAATGCAATTGTAGACTCACCCAAAGTAGGGGCCTCCTAAGCCATCAACTGGCTGCTGGGTTCCCTTTCTTTTTGGAGCTTGCTTGAGCTAAGCACCAATCTCCGATTGAATTAGGTAACATATGCGCATACAAGGTAGCTATCGGACACAGCTGACCCCAAACGCAGCTTTATCCCTCATTTGCAATGCTAAAGAACCCTATAACCACTATTGGCATGAAAAATGTCCCATATGAACGTCATCCATAGGAATAACGCCAGTGGAGTCCGCAAGCATGTTCCAAGAGCCAAGAACTAACAAATAACGTCATATCGGTCCATAAGCCTCAGAGGAGGATTATTACTCCACGATGCAGACAGGCCATGAGCAACAACAAAAAGCAGCGATCCTCCCTCACGGGAGAATCGCTGCTCTTCTTTTTTTCTTATTTTACAATAAATAGTAAGTTTCATTCAAATCAATTGAATAACTGTAAGCACAAGCCCTACGACAAACCCGCATAAAGCTCCGTTCACACGAATCCATTGCAGGTCTTTACCCACTTTATCTTCCAGCATATTCACTAGACTAGCGTCATCCATGCTGTCCAGATTCTCTTTTACCAAAAGACCTATTCTGTAGTGGTTAGCCTCTACAAAGGCAATTAGCGAAGCGCGAATCCGCTCTTCCCAGCTACTGATCCATTCTTGTTCCTTGCCAATACGACGTACAAGCAGGGTATATAACGTGAACAGCTTGCGTCCGCCAGCCGCCCGATCTTCCTCCAATAGGGAAATTGCTTTGCTGCGAATGTTCTCCAATTGCGCATGCAGGAATTCGGTTGCTGCTTCGCCTTCAAGCTCATTCAGTGCCCATTCTTTTAATGAAGCCAGTCTAGCCTCGTCATTAACAATCTGGAACAGGGCCACTCGAATCTCGCGGATAATCTCTTCACGGTATGGGCTATCCTCTTCCCGAAAATCGCGGATACCGGACTGCAACATACCTTGCAGCATTTCACCAAGCATATCTGCATCCATAAACCCGACAAAAGCCTGAAAAGCCATACCTTTAAGTCCGCCAAGCTTCACTTCAGCCAATTTCTCGCTGGCAATCTTGCCCAGCATAGCCTTCGTTTCAGGACGTCCGCTCCAAGTAGACACCCCTTCCAGCGCATAGTCCAGAGCAGCTACATCTTTACCGTCATTCATTAACTTAGTAACTATTTTATCAGCCGCAACGCCAAGCTCAGCTTCACGAACATATTCGGAGGCTGCCTTTTGCAGAAACGGTACTGCCTTCTCTACCGGAAGACGAGACACGAATTCGCCAAGCTGCTCCAATATTTGTACTCTTGCCTTCTTTTTACTAAAGAACTTTGTCAGTAGCTTGGAGCCCATTGATATAAAGCCAAACTTACGCAGCTTGTTCTCAATGCTTTCCTTGTTAAGAAGCTCAGTCTCCATCGCGGTGATTAGTGATTGGATGATCTTATCGCGATTCTTGAGCAGTAGTGAGGTGTGTGGAATACGTAGCCCCATCGGATGGCGGAACAGCGCCGTTACCGCGAACCAGTCGGCAATCCCCCCTACCAAACCGGCCTCGAAACCACCTCTCAGTAGAATCACGGCTAGGTTTTCAGGTAGAAACAGTGTAATCAGAAACCCACATGCCATAAAGGCGAGTGACATGGTGGCTAAGTTTTTGGATCTCATAAATAGTCCCCTTTACATAAGCAGCTGCCGATGTCCTTACACAGGAAAAATACCGTCGGGTCACGTTCCACGAACATAAGCTGACGATAGATTCGGCTAGTCGGTTAGTTTGATAACTATTGTACCACGACTGAACTATTATCTAAAAATATACTGTAAAAACCTCTTATCTCTTGTTGGACGTTCATTATTGTACAGTTGCATGAAAATGGTTTTTGGTTTTCAGAATATTAATGATAAGATACAAGTAACGTTTCAATACCCTTAAAAAGTACCACTTTACCTGGAAAAGGAGCTCATACAATATGCTGATTGCTTTAGATATGGATGGAACATTACTGAACGAAGAAGGAAACATCAGTCCAAAAAACCGCGAAGCTATTATAAAAGCTCAGAAACTAGGTCACATTGTTATCATTGCCACAGGCCGCTCTTTTATGGATGCAGAACGTCAGCTTCGGCTAGCGGATCTGGAATGTCCTGTAGTCAGTCTAAATGGCGCAGTCGTCACATTATCTGATCGCACCCTCGCGGCAAGCACGCCGCTGAATAAAGCAGACATCATTCCCGCTCTGCGCTGGATGAACGAAATTCCGGACTTGTATTACGAGGTATACACTGAGGATAACGTTTATGTAGAGCTGAACAAACGTGTACGGTTAGAGAAATTATCTGCACTAAGCGATGAAGAAGTTCCTGAAGAAGTCAGTTGGTTGCTGAAAGCAATGATCGATCAACAGTTTCAACAAGCAGCGGTAACCTATGTGGAGAGTATGGAAGAGGTGTGGAGCAAGGAGGAAAATGTTATTTATAAAACATTGGCTTTTTCTCTAAACCGAGAGCTGCTCAAGGAAGCTTCCACCCGCTTCGCAGCTATTCCGGGCTTAATTATTACCGCCTCCCATGTAAATAATATCGAGATTAACCATGAAGAGGCCAACAAAGGCTCCGGTGTAACCATGCTTGCTGACCATTATGGTATCCCGCTAGCGGATGTAGCTGTCATGGGCGACAGTTATAACGATCAGCCAATGTTCGAGAAGGCCGGCTACCGGATTGCTATGGCTAACGCAGCGCCAATTCTTAAGGAAATGGCTGAATTCATCACCACCAGTAATGAGGAAGACGGAGTCGCGGCAGGAATTGAGCATCTTTTGAAAAGAAATTCTAAAGAATAATTTCTGCATAAAGCAGCGGATGCACAAATAGCACCGTGGGCAGTTCTGCTCACGGTGCTATTTGTGGGTTTATTTTTGCTAGGTAGGGGGCTTCCATCACACTTTAGGTTTAGCTTGTGGCGTGCCTATAGCTTACTGTGGCTTGCCTATAGCTTACTGTGGCTTACCTGTAGCTTACTGTGGCTTGCCTATAGCATCCCCGTCCTCTTAATAATTAGTTGTACTTCGTACAGTTAAACGCCCTCTTTTAGGCGCTAATTCGGATTTAATTGCACTCTGTACACTTATATTCAGCAAATCTATTCAAAACGCAAAAATTCGCGATTTTTAACTGTACAAACTACATCTAAATCGCAAGGGATTCGCTACTCCACGAAATAGTTGCACTGAATACATCTATTTCACTTCAGCCGGTCAATCTCCCCATGTCTACAACTGCCTCCGGGTTAAAGCGAACTACCTTTCCATTCATCCCAAATCATCAAGGAAGCTGTCCTCCCCCTCCCATTCGGCAGACACTCGTACGTAGTCATCCACCTCAGGAAATTGCAACAGTTCAATAATAATCAATTCGAGCGCTGTAATGGCCCGCAGTCCATGCTTCGTACCAGCAGGTACCGTGACCGTGTCCCCGGCGGCAACCGCATGAAGATGGCCATTCATCCGGTATTCTCCATTTCCAGAAAGAAAAGACCAAACTTCTTTAGTATGCCGATGAAAATGGTAGCTGGTGTGCTCGCCTGCCAAAATGGTTATTTTAGAGGTCGTAACCTCAATACCTGCCGCCGTGCGAGAGAAGTCCAAAATGCGTGATGTGCCCCAGCGTTTTTCTTCAATCATCGGCTTCGCCGCATGGCCCTCCAGCTTCTGCTTAATTCGTTTTGCCTGCTCTATCCCAGCAACCAAAATGCCATCTGGCCCCGACGCCACGATTAAACCAGGAGCGCCGATGATATGCACAGGACAAGAGAGTTCGTTGATCAAATGGGTACCTTTTGAATCCTCAGAAATACTCCCACTGCCAATTACTCTTCCTTGCAAATGGGGAACAAGTGCATCCCAGCTGCCAATATCCGCCCACACCCCAATATAGGGGATGACTACCGCTCGCCGCGTGTGTTCTAGCACCTCATAGTCAAAGCTTCGTTCTGGCAATTGATCATAATGCTCCATAAACTCCATGTAATCTACTGGAAGATCCCGTTCGACCATACTTGAGAGCAAGTACCCTAATGAGCAGGAAAACACGCCGCAATTCCACAGTCCTCCCTGAGAAATGAACTCGGCGGCTGTCGATTCGTTCGGTTTCTCCGCAAACTGCTTAACATTTAAAAAAGACGTCCCCCCTACCCCAGACCCTTCACCCGGCAGAATATAACCGAACTGTGTAGAAGGAAATTCAGGTAAAACACCAATCAAAGCAATGTCCGCTTGTGATTCGGCAAGCACACTCGGAAATTGATGAAGCTGTTTAAAAAAAGAAGTCTCCACATACGAATCCACCGGAATGACCACTACGATCTCTTTTGAGTCCATACCCTTCACAGAATGCAGATAACTCGCCGCCAGAGCTACTGCAGTAAAAGTCCCCCGTTTCTGCGGCTCCGCTAATAAAGGGACTTGAGCACCAACGGATTTGCGAGTAATTTCCACCTGACTGCGATGAGTCACTATGCAGCTTGAATCCAACAAACCTACCTCTTCCAGCCCTCTGCATACCCGCTCGATCATCGACTCCATACCGCCAGCTTCTGTTGGAAGCAGCCTTAAAAAAGCTTTTGACCTGATCTCATTTGATAGCGGCCACAACCGCTTCCCCGATCCCCCTGAAAGGAGTACGATCTGCAACCCTATCGCCCCCCTGCGCTGGATTTAGCCCCCGGTGTTCTCACATACCCCTTTCGTTTATGAAAAGACAATGATCTATACTTCTCAGCCAGCTGATTCACTTTCTGCTTGGATAGCTGTCCTGCATTCATATGGAGACCTTTATTACGCGCTTTTTGAATCTTCATTCCCTCGCGATTCTTCGAATACAGGTAATTGGCATAGGTTTCGAATTCGGAAAAGGCAAATTGCTTGGAGCGGTTCATACTGTGTAAAATAGCTCGATACCAGGGCATTTGGTGTTTTGCTTCTATCTCTCTTTTCATTTGAGCCAATTGACTGCGTTCAAACAGCATATAATGGGTCACAAATGATGATTTTGCGGTCACCTTGCGGCCCATGAGTTTCCTATAGGTTACAAAATACTGTGGTTGGCTCCAGTTCCGACTGTAAAAGAGTGTCTTGCCATTCGCCCGAAAATGGTGGGGGGTGATCAGAACGGTATCAGCATCAATGACCAAAAAATAATCCGCTGTGCAGAGCTTGTCACCATTCAGCTTCAGCAGCTGTTGGAATAGCCAGCCGGAACGTTCCCAGGTGCGTGAGCGGTAATGAATGTCTTTTTTCGTAATCGGCAGCACCGTATTCTCATCAATAAAGGTACAGCCTTTTGTGCGGCAGAACTCAATCATCCGTTTCTTTTTGGGAGCAACAATTAATATCCGGCCGATGGGATGCTTAACCTGCTTTCTAACAGCGTCAATCACATGGGGAAGGGTCTGTAAATCTTTTTCAATCGCGGGAATCAGTACATCTATAGTAACGGCATGTCTGATGCGGACCTTACTGGGCGAGGGCATAGGGTCATCTCCATATCATGTTTTTGCTTTAGGATATGAGCATGATAGGAAAAGGGAATGGGCATCACAGAATTGTTCAGGAGAGTGGCAAATGTGCGCTGGACAAGCCTGCGATGCGCGGGCAGAAATTTTTATATTATAAAAATAGAAATAGACCTGCACCCGGCGCCCTTTACTGGGGCAAATATGCCTCTCTTTCCGCTTATGGAGGCGGATTTGCCCTTATTTAGAGCATTTTTGCCTCTCTTCCACGTCGCAGCTCCTCTTCTGCTCATTTCTAGGGCATATATGCTTCTCTTTTCGCTTATGGGGGTGGATTTGCCCTTATTTAGGGCATTTTTGCCCCTCTTCTACATCGCAGCTCCTCTTCTGCTCATTTCTAGGGCATATATGCCTCTCTTTTTGCTTATGTAGGCGGTTTTGCCCTTATTTAGGGCATTTTTTCCTCTCTTCCACGTCGCTGCTCCTCTTCTGCTCATTTCTAGGGCATAAATGCCTCTCTTTCGCTTACGGAGGCGGATTTGCCCTTATTTAGGGCATTTTTTCCTGTCTTCCACGTCGCTGCTCCTCTTCTGCTCATTTCTAGGGCATATATGCCTCTCTTTTTGCTTATGGAGGCGGATTTGCCCTTATTTAGGGCATTTTTGCCTCTCATTCCGCTCACGCAGCCACTTTCCAGCTAATCTACGGGATTTATACCGTACATTCATCCACACAGCCACATTCCAGCTAATCTACGGGATTTATACCGTACATTCCGCCCACGCAGCCACATTCCAGCTAATCTACGGGATTTATACCGTACATTTCGCTCACGCAGCCACATTCCAGCCTATCTACGGGATTTATACCGTACATTCCACCCACGCAGCCACGATCCAGCTAATCTACGGGATTTATACCGTACATTCCGTCCACGTAGCCACATTCCAGCTAATCTACGGGATTTATACCGTACATTCCGCCCACGCAGCCACATTCCATCCTATCTACGGGATTTATACCGCACATTCCGCTCAGGCAGCCACATTCCAGCTAATCTGCGGGATTTTTACCGTTCATTCCGCCCACGCAGCCACATCCCACCTAATCTACGGGATTTATACCGCACATTCCGCCCACGCAGCCACTTTCCATCCAATCTACGGGATTTATACCGTACATTCCGCCCACGTAGTCACTTTCCATCCAATCTACGGGATTTATACCGTACATTCCGCCCACGTAGTCACTTTCCATCCTATCTACGGGATTTATACCGCACATTCCGTCCACGCAGCCACATTCCATCCTATCTACGGGATTTATACCACCGTTGTGTCCCACTCCCACACCAATCCCCAGATTTTTACTGGCTCAATATCCAACACTTTTCCTGTGCAGTAAAAAGCCTGGGATGGTATATTGTAGATTGGCTAAATTTTCGGCAGATTTTAAGATGAACTCAAACATCATAGAACTAGATTTGTTGAGACCACTCTATACAGAAATAATGAAGGTGAATCTATTGAATAAGCTTTTATTTCATAATATCCCGCTGGGAGCTACTGGTGAGCGGATCCCGCAAGCGGCAGTGGCCTCAGCGCAGACAAGCCAAGAGCTGGTGAAGCGGGAGGATGAGGACTCCGCTTTTTTTCGCAGGCTGGAAGAAGGCGGCATCCTGCTCAACCGTCCGCAGATTTCCGCGGTACGGCATCATAAAGGGCCGCTTCTAACACTGGCCGGCGCAGGCTCCGGCAAAACCTCGGTTCTGATCTGCCGAACCGGTTATTTGTTGTCCGTGCGCGGTGTCTCGCCAAGTCAGCTGCTATTGCTGACTTTTTCGAGTAAAGCTGCGGCGGAAATGCGCGAACGGATCGCGCTATTACCGGGAGTAGGCCCAGCGGATGTCGCGCGGCTGCAGGCCCGCACGTTTCATTCCTTTTTCTTATTTTTCTTGCGCAGACAAGGATTGCAGCAAGAGATTTTCAGTGAGACGCGGCGCCAGCACATCCTGTTGAAACAAATCATGCGTGAGCTAGGGCTACCTAAAGATGCCTATCCACCGGAAACGCTACTCTCCCTGCTCTCTTCCTGCAAGATGAACATGGGTACCGTAGAAGGCTTGCCTGAAGGAACCACCGCTGAAAAAGAAATGAAATCCATTCTGGAAATCTACGAACAATGGAAACTAGACAATTTTAAAATCGACTTCGACGATGTCCTCTTAATCGCCTATCGGATGCTGAAGGAGCGTCCTACGCTTTTACAGGAATTGCAGATGAGATATCTATACGTGATGGTGGATGAGTTTCAGGATACCAATGCCCTGCAGTACGAGTTAGTCAAAATGATTGCTCACCCGCAGCATAATCTGATGGTGGTTGGCGACGATGACCAGACGATTTATTCCTTCAACGGGGCACGCAGTGAATTCATTCTGGAATTCGAGAAGCTGTACCCGGGAGCAAGGGTTATTACACTTGATATTAATTACCGTTCTGGTCCAGCTATAGTCGGACTCGGCAACGGTATTATCCGGCACAATACGCGCCGGCGTTCCAAAACCCTGCAAGCTGCCAAAGGCAGCGGGAGTCAGCCCCGGTATATGCGTCCCCAGACAGCAGACGAGGAAGCCGAGCAGATGGTTGAGCATATTTTAAACGAGGTTTCGAGCGGCAAAAGAGAATATAGCGACTTCGCCATGTTATATAGAGCGTCCAGCAGCAACCGGGCCGTTCTGGAATTACTTCTTTTACGCGATATTCCCTATATTGATTATGGAGAAGGCCAATTACTGTACGAACACTGGCTAATTTCCCCGGTCGTGGATCATATGCGTCTTTCCGTGAATCGGCGGAATTTCGCGGCTATGGAGAACATCCTGCCTACTCTATATATGAACCGTGAAAAAGGTATGAATCACATCCGGCAGATGGAAGCCAGACAACCAAAGCAAGGCCCACTAATCCATCTGTTGTCCATGCCCGGCATGGAGGATTTCAAGGGCACTAAGCTTAGAGAGCGGCTGGATCTAATTCGCAATATGCGCGAGTTAACCCCAGTCCAAGCGATCCGCCAGATCCGCACGCAATTCTATGATTATTTCATCGAAGCGAATGAGCGGCATCAAGCAACCTTACATCGCGAGACGTTAAAAGAAATGCTAGATGAACTAGAATCGTCTGCAGAGCGATTTGATAGTATCCCTGCCTTTCTGGATTTCATAGATAATGTTACTGAACGTAATGAACATAATCGTCAGCCAAGCACCAAAGAACAAGGGAATCGGATCGCGCTTATGACCATTCACAAATCCAAGGGATTAGAGTTTCCTGTGGTCTTTTTGATTGGAGCCTCTGAAGGAATTCTCCCGCATAGCTCCGCCCTGGAGGGCGACCGGCTCAAGGACCGCAAGCTGGCCGCTGCAAATAGTGGAAGTTCAAGCTTGGCTGCCCTGGAAGAGGAGCGAAGACTGGCTTACGTAGCTGTTACTAGAGCCCGGGAAGAGCTATTTATCAGTTCACCTGCGAGGCATCGGGGCAAAAAAGCAGAGGTCTCCCGCTTCATGTTATCAGCCTTCCGCTCTGCCGTTTCTTCCACAGCAACGACTACGGTGAGCAGAACAGTGACAACAAGATCCTTACCTACCAGTCGCACAACTGCGACAAGAACCCATGTCGTTCCAGTATGGAATTGTACCAGCAATACCTGTCCTGGCTGGACGCGCATGAAAGCGGGCGGAGCTGAGGATCATTTAACCTCAAAGCCCTGCCCGTTATGTAGTTCCCCTATGACAAAGGACCAACGAGAAGTTCCTGTATGATTCAACGCAAAAAAAGCAAGTTTCCTCTTCCCTGGAAACTTGCTTTTTTAATAAAAATATAGGTTTAGGCTGGAGTTACTACCGCTTCTTCTTCCTCTTCTTCATGCACAGTCTTGATCTGGATCATTACGGTTGACGGTTCGGTCAACACTTCAATACCGTCCTTGAAGATCAGATCAGAGACGAGCAACTGGTCGCCAATATCCAGTCCGCTGATATCCACTTCCATGGAGGTAGGAAGATCTTCAGGCATACAGCGAACTTCCACTTCATAAATTTCAACCTGAAGCGTGCCGCCTGCTTTAATCCCTACGGCTTCACCTGCAAAATGAATAGTCACCTTGCTGTCCATGCTCTTTTTCATATTTACATGTTGAAAATCAATATGCAGAATTTTGCCGGACAGGGTATCCTTCTGAATGTTCTGAACCACGACCGGAACCTCTAGCTCTTCCGATACCTTACCTTGCAGAATTGCGCGCGGATTCTTTTTGAGAATGTCCAGAAGTTCTTTTTCATTCACTTCCAACGTCAGAGTCTCTTTACCAATACCATATAATACAGCCGGAATACGTCCTTGCTTACGCGCCTGATTGATGTTGGACTTGGTGTCAGTCTTACGTGTGTTGAATTGAATAAACTTATTCATTGGGTTTCCCGCTCTCTTTGACCATAAATTCTTGTCACACCAAGTGTAACATGACCATATAATCTAGTCAAACTTACTGGAAGAACGCTAGGATTCATATTCGTCAAATGGGTCTGCGATTTCAATCTGATATGCTTCTGCGTCACTCACCCCTACAGACAATACCGCCCGGCCTCCTCCAAGACGTTTCAAGCCACCACTGAAGATGACATCCTCCAGTTCTTTGCGCTTGCCCGGGCCCGCCGGAAAATCACTGCGGACTGCTATTATTTTGACCGGAGTTGCCTTATAAGTCTCAGGATTCAGCGAAAAAGCCATGGCATAATAGTGTTTGTTTCCGGCACTATCGAAGCAAGCAATGTGGCCCAATACGCCCACCATTCCACCCCGCAGCAGATGAGCTTCATTGGCTCCCCCCCACTCTTCGGGCACGAATTGATCATGTAAAACCTCGGCATCAATGAAGGTCTGCTCATTTAGTTCGTCCAGCGAAGGAATCACTGTGAACCCAATCTGCCCCCGCCCACCCCGCTCGCCCTGCGGTCGGGTAAATACGCCTACACTGCCATTATCAAGCTCGATAAGTCGGATATCCTTCATCGTGCCGGGACCTGAAGAAAAGTGGGTCAAAGAATCGATGTGATATCCCCGGTAGAACTGGGTCACCCAGGAGACAATCCGGTGCGGATCATCCGCTGCCGTAATCACTTCCACCCCGCCGACAATAAGTTCCCCCCTGATCCGGGTCCAGCACGGGTCCTGTAAATTGTACGTATGCGTATGCGCACGAGGTCTCCAAACCCCATCATGGCATGTAAAAAAGAAGACTTGAGAGAACTCACTGTCCCGTTCCTCAACTCTTCCCATTAGTACCTCTTCCCCGTTATACATAAACGGGGCGGTTATATTATAGACATCCCGGTGCCCAACACCCGTGAACGTCATTTTATTTACAGTGGTTGTACCGCGTCCGGCATGATATGTATCCAGAAGCTGCTTACAGGTGGCTGTCCGTGCCGGGTTCCTTGTCATCGCCGTCCTCCTCGTAATCATTTGAACGATCGATCACCCAATCGTTGTCTTCCGCATCCATGGCAATCAGCTCGCCGGGCTGGACATTAAAGTATACACATAATTTTAGCAACAGATCCCTTGGATACTGCACCATCTCATTCTTATACATTCGGCGTACCGAATCAAAATGGTAATTGATCTCTTTAGCAAGCTTGCGGATCGATAATTTCGGATCATGCCTCTCCATGACCTCACTCAGTTTACTGCGTATGACTGGCATTCCTACACCTCCTCCAATAATATATCCGCACTAACCCCAAGGCGTCAATCGAATTGACAAGATAAAACGGTCATGTTACAGTGGGATTAGGAAATAATTTGCAACATTTTTAATTTCAGAAAACCAAATACCTTTCCCTATTCAGAAAATAGAGTCTTCTTTATTTTCTTTTTTTGTATCCAGACCAATCGCAAGACCATTAGGGAGGCTCTTTGAATGAAAAATACAGTCCGTAATCACAACATCGTGTTCCTGGGAACCAGTCTGCCGCGAGAGTGCGGTATCGCCACGTTCACACAGGATCTGCTAGATGAACTTATCCACCTTCCCGGCTTCAACCCGCCCCGGATTATTGCCATAAACAACAATGAAACCTACGCTTACGATCAGCAGGTAATACGGCAGATCGACCAGCATAATTACGCAGATTATATAGATACGGCCGATTTCCTCAACAATTCCGATACCGATTTGTTGGTCATCCAACATGAATTTGGCATCTACGGCGGAGAAAGCGGTGAATACCTGCTGCCCTTTGTCGAACGTTTGAACATTCCGTATGTTGTTGTTTTTCACACAGTGTTGACCAAGCCCTCCCCTAAGCAGCATCAGATCATCCGATGTCTGGCCGAGCGTAGCGTGCAGGTCGTGACGATGGCGGAATCAACCCTTACCGATTTATCTACTATTTATGAGATCCCAGTTTCCAAAATCACATTCATCCATCACGGCGTCCCTCAAGTTAGCACAGCCTCACGCACCAGCCTTAAAGCACAATACGGTTATCCAGACCGCAAAATCCTCTCCACCTTCGGCTTCCTCAGTCCCGGCAAAGGGATTGAATACAGCATCGAAGCCATGCGCGGCGTGGTCAAGCGCCATCCCGAAGCACTGTACATTGTCTGGGGCAAGACCCATCCGGTCGTCAAGCTGGAATCCGGGGAAGTTTACCGCCAGAAACTGACGGACCTCGTAGAAATGTTTGACCTGCAGGACAATGTCCAATTCGTCGATAAGTTGCTGACCCAAGAAGAAGTAATAGAGTCCTTGGTCATGTCAGATATCTATGTGACTCCTTATCTGGGTAAGGATCAGGCCGTCAGCGGCACCCTGGCCTACGGAGTCGGTTATGGCCGGGTTATCGTGTCTACCCCTTACCGCTACGCCCAGGAAATGCTGGCAGAAGGCCGCGGTCTACTGGCTGATTTTCATGATTCTGCTTCCTTGGAAGCCTGCATTTTGCGCTTGCTGAACAGCCCTGCTCTGGTGCAAACGATGGAAGACCGCACGTTGAAGCTCGGGCTCACTATGCGCTGGAACGAAATCGCCAAAATCTATGCCGCCTTGTTCCACAGCCATATCCAGAGCTCGGCTTCAGCTGATCGGAGCGTGATTTAATGGAAACCTCCACCACAGTACAGGCTAAACCAGGCTATCTGCGCAGAATCACGGACGATACAGGAATCTTTCAGCATACCAAGTTTGGGGTTCCGGACCGTTCCAAGGGCTACACTACCGATGATAACGCCCGCGCCCTGATTGCTGCGGTCTTAATGTACGAGAATTCCCGGGATGCCGTGGCACTCGATCTCATTCATACGTATATCTCTTTTATCTATCATTCCCAGACAGCGGACGGCAATTTTCGCAATTTTATGGATTATAACCGCTCCTTTATAGAGGATAAAGGTTCTGAAGATTGCCAGGGACGTACCTTGTGGGCACTCGGGTTCGCCTTGTCGCATGCTGCTTCCCTGCCCGATAACCTGATGAATACCTGCCGGTATTTGATCAATCAGGCACTGCCGCATCTGGAAGCCTTGGGCTCACCTCGGGCTGGAGCCTATGCCATCATCGGCCTAAGTTATCTTACCGAAGCACCGGGCTCATTAGGTTATGCTTTTCCATACCCGCATACTGAAAACACGACCGAAGAAGCCGCCTTTCTGCCAAGGGCAACCATTGAGAGTCTGATCGAAAATATTGCGGTTCGGCTGCATAATCAATATACCCGCTATAAGGGACACGGCTGGAATTGGTTCGAGGACAGCATCACTTATGGCAATTCCATGCTGCCCTGGGCTCTGCTTCGGGCCTTCCTGATCTCCGGGAATAAAGACCTGCGGGAGACCGCCAAGGAAAGCCTGGATTTCCTAGCTTCCACCACCTTCTCCAGCAAAGGTTACTATAAACCGATCGGCAGCCATGGCTGGCTGCTGCGTGATGGGCTGGCTGCACCCTATGATGAACAGCCCATTGAAGCCTGCGAGATGCTGCTGGCCTGCCGGGAAGCAGCTGTTGTTCTTGAGGACCCCGCCTATCTTACGCAAGCAGAATTATGCTACAACTGGTATCTAGGGCATAATTCCTTGGGAATCCCTCTGATCGATCCGCAGACTGGTGCTTGTTATGACGGCATCCATGCCGCGGGGCTCAACCTGAACCAAGGCTCGGAGAGCATTATATCCTTCACAATTGCCCGGTTGGTGATGCATCATGAATAAATATGCTACGATCCTAGCCGGCGGGGGCGGAACACGGTTTTGGCCCCTGTCCAGACAAGAAATCCCAAAGCAGCTGCTGAATATTAGTGGCAACGACATTATGCTAAACGATACGATTGAACGCTTCAAAGGGATTATTCCTCAGGAGAATACAGTTATCGTTACTAATCGTACCCAAGCAGTATTGTTGGAGAGTATTATGCACAGCAGCGTTCTCAAAGCTAATATTCTAATTGAACCTGTGGCGCGAAATACAGCCGCTAGCATTCTTTTTGCAGCATTATCTATAGAGAAATCTCATGGCAATTCCTTAATGGTCGTCCTGCCTTCCGATCACTATATAACGGATGAGGAACAATTCCGTCTTACACTAGACGAAGCCTGTACTGTTGCCATGGAGTCAGACAAAATAGTAACCATCGGAATCAAGCCTACTTTCCCATCTACTGGCTACGGCTATATTGCCTTTGATAAGACGCCAATTGCGACAAGCCCAGTGGCTGTATATGATGTAGATGAATTTGTAGAGAAACCAAACTTTCAGAATGCACAGAGTTATCTGGCATCCGGTAATTATCTATGGAATAGTGGGATTTTTATTTGGCAGACCTCTGTCATTATTGATAATTTCAAACGTTATCTACCTCGACTCTACAAAACCATGCTGCCCATCAGTGATTGTTTGGGTACAGATCAGGAAGAGGAAGTTATTAATGCCATCTATCCAACGCTTCAGAATATTTCGATTGATTACGGCATTTTAGAACGCTCTGATGAAGTTGTCGTGCTTTCCGGGCAGTTTGGCTGGAATGATATCGGCAGCTGGGATGCACTGGGTTCAATCTTCCCTCCGGATGATGCAGGCAACATTATAAAAGCAAATCATGTGGGGATAGATACCCATAATTCAATCATCTATGGAAATGGCAGACTGATCACGACCATTGGTGTAGACGGGTTCATCATTGCGGATACTGGGGATGCACTATTAATCTGTCCCAAGGATAAAGCGCAGTCAGTCAAAGATATCGTGGAGCTTCTAAAGGAACAGGGAATGACAGAATATATCTAACTAACAAAGAATGCAAAAAGACGGGCCATTGCAGTACATGCATGGTCCGTTTTTCATCTCATTATATAAGTTGAACAGTTTATAAATGTTTTTTAAACGCCAAACCTAGGTCCAAGCCCACAAGAACCCGTCTCGATCCCAAGCAATTCTCCCGCCATGGAGTTTCCGGAAAGCTTTCTTCACTTCTTTGGAGAGTGAGGCATTGCCGTTCTCATTCACAAATACAAATTGTTCTCCAAAATTCTCTTTCACATATTCAATCGCCGCCGTCTGATGCAAGGTACCCGTAAAACGAATCTCCTTCACCATCCATTCTGCTACTTCTTGTGCGGTTATTTCCATATGGATGCGCCTCCTCTCTGTGCTTACTGCTAAAATGTGCCCTCATTATAACATGAATACAGCCCAACCGGACAAACGTCCGAATTGGGCTGTATTGAAGTCATTTTACATCATTGTGGATAGATATGGTTCGACGGATAACGGGACTTCTGTCCTCCACTCACCATCAACAGAATCCCAGTAATTAAGTGCAAGAACCAGCCCACAAAAGGAATCCATGCCAATAAAGAAGTTATAATTCCTAGCACTGAACCGTAGATAGACTCACGGTCTCTTGAAGATAAAATCAATGTAATCACATGTAGAATAAACATCAACCCCAGAACGGAATACCCCGTGCCAATAACAATAGCAGCACCCAGGATTGGAATTGCCAAAATAATTTCACAGGAACCCGTAATCCATTTCATAGCTTTAGAAGCGCTCAATAGACAACCTCCTAATTGGGTAAAATATATGATTTTTCTCGTGCTAATTATTTTATTTCATACCAACGGCAAAGGTTCTTCCACTTTGTCATGAGATTGCTTCTGCACAAGTGGAGGCAAGCCCTCCTTGCTCATTGCTGCCGAAGGGTCCAGCCCCAAACAGTGGCACATTAAAGGTGCCATTCGCAGCTGTGGCAGCATTTCTTCCTCTTTTTCTGAAGATAATACATCTACCCCAAACGTATATAATGGCACATCTCGCTCGGAAGGGGTTATCCCGCCGTGGTACCCATTTGCGTTCATTCCGTGATCTGCCGTAATCATAATCTTATAGCCCTGTTCCATCCAAATAGGCAAAACAGTGGCCAGCAGACCGTCGGCATTACGCACTGAAAGCTCATATTCTTTACTCTCGCCGCCATAACGATGCCCGGCGTCATCTATATTCATGGAGTGAATGTATAGGAAATGCGGATCATAGGCACTCCGTAAATACACAGCGTCGGCAAACACATGACTGTCGGGATAGTGATCCTCGAAATAAAAGCTGCCATGCTGAATGGGCTTCATCACATTGTGCTGATGGCGATCAGCCAGCGGATCAAAAGGGGCCGAATTATAAAGCTCACTGACCCAATGATAGGCGACAGCAGCTGTACGCAAATTAGCGGCCACTGCCAGATGGAATACGCTCTCTTCATGGCTTGGTCTCACAATATGGTTAGCCGTAATTCCATTTTCGGTCACAGGTGTCCCCGTCAAGAGCACTTCATAAAGCGGGCGTGACAGACTAGGCAATTCCGACTTCACTCGGTGACATGATATTTTCCCCTGCTCCACCAAATGCTCCATATACCCCATATATTCACGTGCGGCCTCATATCTAAGTCCGTCCAACACTACCACAATAAGTTTATTGTTCATTTCAGTCATCTTATTACGCTCCCTCTCGTTCCAGATGCAGCAGCTCAGAAGGGTTCAGAGCCAAGGTGACGTTAGCCCCTTCCACCAGCCTCAGCCAGCGTCCGTCATTTAAAAGATCAACCGTTAAGCAAATGTCTTCTACCTCTACCGTACACCTAATAATATTGCCCAACACGGAGACAGATTTAATGATGCCATCCACCAGTTGCACTCCGGCAGCAACCTCGTGAAGTCCCGCACCCTCATGCAGCAGCGTAACCGCCTCAGGCCGAATAGCAAAGCGGTCCTTCGTGCTATCTATCCCCCGGAACAACGTCATCACTTCTGATCGGGTCAATACATTGTAACTGCCCATAAACCGGGCAACGAACTCTGTCCGTGGTGCGGAGTACACCCCCTCAGGTGTGCCATCCTGCACAATCCGGCCACCGTTCATAATACAGATGCGGTCAGAAAGAATCAGCGCTTCCTCCTGATCATGCGTCACGAATAGTGTCGTCATGTTAAACCTTTTTTGGATATCACGAATTTCAGCACGTAAATTCTTGCGTATCTTAGCATCTAGTGCGCTTAAGGGTTCATCCAGCAGCAATACTTTGGGCTGCACCGCTAGAGAACGAGCTAGCGCTACCCGCTGCTGCTGTCCACCGGAGAGGGACTGCGGATATACATCCCGTTTATCCTCCAGATCGACCAATGCCAACAATTCCGCGCAGCGATGATGGCGGGCTGATTTCGATAACCCCCGCATTTTCATTCCATACTCAATATTTTGGCTCACCGTCAGATTAGGGAACAAGGCATAAGACTGAAACACCATTCCTACCTCGCGCTTACGGGGCGGCAAACTTCCCAGATCTTTATTTTCCAAAAGAATTCTGCCGCCATCCAGCTCTGAAAGACCGGCTATGCAGCGTAGCAATGTGCTTTTTCCACAACCGGAGGGGCCTAGCAGTGTCACAAGTTCACCTTCACGGATCTCCAAATCAACATTGTCTAACACACAGGTATTCCCAAACATTTTGCGTACAGCCTGCAGCTTTAGATAATCATTCATCCCTTAATACCTCCCCCCATCTTTTTACCGAGCTTCATGAGTACCATCGAAAGAATTAGAATAAACAGAAAATAAGAGATCGCAATCGCGCTGGCTAAATGTCCACTTTCACCAACCCTTTGATATAGATATACCTGAATCGTCTGAATATGTCCGCCAACTAACATGTTCGTAAGGACAAATTCGCCGAATAGAACTGAAAATGATAACAGTGTAGAGACGATAACCCCAGGCCATATATTAGGCAAAATCACATTCACGAAGGCCGTTCTTCGGCGGGCACCAAGCAGCTCCGCAGCATGCAGCAGTTCTACGGCATTAACCGTTAACAGACTATTGCGAATGCCCTGATACATATAGGGAAGGATGACCACAAAATATGCACCCACCAATAAATACGCTGTTCCAGCGATATCAAAAGGACCAGAGGAATAGGTACGAATAAGACCTACCGCAGCCACAACACCAGGCACCGCATAAGGCAAAACAACAATACCTTTCATAAAGCTCTCCCAACGCGGAAAATAGAGGGTGATGACAAAAACAGCTGGCAGCATCACGGCTAGACTCAGCACCACGCTGATCAGGCATAAATAAAGCGAGGTCCAAAGCGCCTCCAGAAAGCGAATATCCTCAAACATTTCCCCAAACCAATTCAGCGTCCAAGCTCGGGGCAGCAAGGTATTCTGCCAATCTTGTGCAAAAGCATAAATACCCGTTGCCAAAAGAGGAAGCAGCAAATACACCATGAGCAGCAGCATGAAGGTGCGTGGAGCAAAGCCTGCTTTACGTATATTCATTGCCCTGCCTCCTCACGAGCTGTCCATAAACGCCGGGAAGCTTTGATTATCACATCCGGTTTACTGAGTGCTTTCGTTCCGAACCTCTCCGCACGCCGCACCATTAAATGGTTCAGATAAACCGCCAAAATCGTAGTCAGACCAAGCAGAACAGCAAGCGTACTCCCCATCTGTGGCTGTGTAACCACATCTCCGGCAACCAGTGAACCGATACGTACCGCCAACAGATTGTAATTTCCGCCAACCAATGCGTAAGCCGTGGCATAAGCCCCCATTGCATTAGCAAAAAGAATTCCAAGTGTGCCGAAGATCGCCGGAGTTAGAATAGGCAGGCCTATCGTCTCCCAGAACTGCCAAGGCCCTGCCCCCAGTAAGGACGCTGCCTCTCTCCACTGCTCACGAATTCCGTAAAAGGACGGGTACAAAAGCAGTAAGGCTAACGGAACCTGAAAGTATACATACACCAGTATTAGACCTGACCAGCTATATAGATCAAAATCGGCAAAAACACTCCAGCCCCACTGTTTAAATAAGAGTGTAAACACCCCATTATTTCCGAGCAAAATGATATAAGCAAAAGCCAGCGGAACACCTGCGAAGTTAGAGGTCATATTCGACAGCATCAGAAGTCTATCGCGTACTCTCGGGGTAAACCGGGTAATGCAATAAGCACAAAAAAGTCCGACAATGATCCCTATCAGACTTGAGATTATGGAGATTAGCAGACTGTTCTTAATCGCCTGCATGTAATAGGCACTTTGCAACGCATGCAGATAATTGCCTAACGTAAATCCCGTTCCGTCCGCTGTGCGAAAGCTTCCCGTCAGCATGGATAGTATAGGTACCAGTTGAAAGGCTAACACCATTAGTGCAAATGGAATAAGTGCCAAGATCACACCGCGGCTTCTTTGTTTCATCTTACTCGCTCCTTGTCGCAGGAATAGAACAAAGGCGCCTTACGG
Source organism: Paenibacillus sp. FSL H7-0943 (assembly GCF_037963265.1). NCBI lineage: Bacteria > Bacillati > Bacillota > Bacilli > Caryophanales > Paenibacillaceae > Paenibacillus > Paenibacillus sp. FSL H7-0943. The sequence continues at coordinate 344,859 of NZ_CP150148.1, read as the reverse complement.
CATCGTGACGAAGGCGCCCTGCTTCTTTTTTGGGGAGAAATGAATACTAATTCAAATGCACAAGCACACGTTCCTGCCACAATTGAGGAATGGTTTTTGCCGTCTCTTCCCATACCTTGTAATCACCAACAGGCTTAGCGTTGACGTATTCTTCTTTTGGCAACAGCTTAGCTGCAACATCATCCGGCAACGTTACACTGTCACGGATCGGACGAGCGTAACCTTTGGCAAGATTAATCTGTCCTTCATCGCTAAGGATGTATTGACGTGTAAGCTTCGCCGCGTTAGGATGCGGCGCATATTTGTTGATGATCGTGGCATACCCGCTCACGACACTGCCTTCCTGGGGAATGGCTACTGCGAAGCCATCTTTGTTGATCTGGTCTCTATAGTTCAAAGCGTTGAAATCCCAGAGCAGGGTAACTTCTACTTCCCCTTTTTCAATGTTGGCAAGGGAAGCTTCTGCATTGGAGAGACGTCCTTTTTTAGCTAAATCCTCGAAAAAAGCAATCCCCGGTTCAATGTTCGACTCATCGCCACCAAAGGCCATCGCAGCGGCCAATACAGCCATCTGTGCTTGAGCAGCCTTGGTTACATCACCAACGATGATTTTGTAGTTACCGTTCTTCAGATCTTCCCAGCTCTTCGGTGGATTCGCCACGAGCTTAGTGTTAGTCAGAAAAGAAATGGTGCCTTGATAGCCGACGATCCAATTCCCGTCCTTATCCTTAGCCCAATTGGGGATTTCATCCCAGTAGGATGTTTTATAAGGCTGGGTTACCCCTTTATCAACGGCAACCGATCCAAACGCAATCCCCACATCTCCGATGTCGGCCGTTGGTTTGTCTTTTTCCGCATCAAACTTGGCAATTTCCTCCGCGCTCGACATATCGGTATCCGAATGTGTAAGACCATACTTACTGTTCATATCACTCCATGTATCTTTCCAGTTCGCCCAGGAATCCGGCATTCCTACACTGATGATACTGCCCTCTTCTTTAGCTTTACTCTCGATCTCAGTCAGACTTAATTCTTTGGTGCCAGCCTTTCCATTCGTTGTTTCTTCAGCCTTGGCCGAATTTCCACAAGCAGCAAGCAACAGGACGAGCAAGGATAACATTAGACCCATCGATAATTGATTGTTGATCCCTTTTTTCATGATTTCCCCTTCACTCCTATTTCTTATTTGCGGGCTCTTTATGCTCCAACTGTTAGGCACCCAATTGCAGTATAGGCGTGTACTATTTTCGCGGCATTAAGGAGAATAGGAATATTTGTAAATAAAAAGAAACGACCTGTCGTCTTTTTTAGATGGCCGCCGTTTCCCTTAGAAATGTTTTTATGAAAATAATTACATTAATTACACTAAAATAGAACTTTACTGATGTATAGTAGTATTTATTCATAATAAGAAATGACCCTCAGAGGAGCTTGAAAAATGCCGTTTACAAAAATTCAGATGGTAACAGGTTTATTTCTATGTACTTTGCTTATCTCAGCTTGCAACAATGCAGCTACTCCTCCTAAAAATAACACGCCAGATACAAGTAATAAAATCATTCAAATAAACAGTGATCTTTACACCCTCCCATTACGTGATCAGAATACAGAACAATACAACTACGCTGTCAAAACCTCTGCCGGTATCGTATGGTTGCCAGCCCCAAAAATGAACATTGCCCCTGGAACAGAAGCAAATCCATTTTATTTTCCAACAGAGCCATTCACTTTCTATTTAAGTTCTCCTAATGAAAAATCACTAGCTGTAGAAAAGTCCAAGAAGCTATTGACGTTACCTTTAAATGATGGCGATGCTGTTCTGGTGGTTAGCGGCGTTTTTGGATTAGATGATTATATCCTCTATCATACCTTTTCCATTTTCACTGATGGCGCTCAGCCGATACGAGAACAAGCTTGGGTGATGAAGGTAGACGATCCAACATCTAATAAAGAAATTGCTCAATTCCATTCATCTGGAGGTAAATTTTATAGTTATGCAGTTAATGAAAAAGAAAAACTTTATCTATCGGTTTCCATACTTCCTGGAAATGCAGATGGTAGCTATAGTTACGAAGTTTATATTTATAATCTTTTGACTGGCAACAAAGAAAAAATAAATGATTATTCTCTTAATCCCTCATCACTGGATTCCATCCAATTTACTTACAATGACAAAAAATATTCGTATAAACTTCAGTCCAAGTAAAAAACCGCCCGACATTTCCAGGCAGTTTTACATGTATGAATATAACTACCGTCTACGCGCTGCCACACTGACAACACCGTATCTGTAAAGCACCTTCTTACCGAACCAGCCAAAAAGCCGATCCGTAAAGAAGCCCATAAAGCCAAGGCAGAATAACCCGACAAAGATCCAATCCGTACGGAAAAACAACCGGGAATTCCAGATCAGATAACCTACACCTTCGTTCGAAGCAATCATTTCCGCGCCGATAATCGCCATATATGAGGTGCCCATCGCTAACCGGATACCCGTAAAAATATAAGGGATCGTCGCCGGAACGACCACATGAATCAGAATTTGCCACTCACTGGCGCCCATACTGCGGGCTGAGCGGATTTTGTCCTCTTCCACGGACATCACACCGGTTAAAGTATTCAGCACCACGATAAAAAAGGTAGCGTACATAATTAACGCAATCTTCGACTGCTCCCCAATACCAAACCATACTAGGAACAAAGTAATGAATGCAATCGGCGGGATAAAACGGATAAAGTTCAGGAAAGGCTCCGCAAAAATACGGATCAAGTTCACCTTCCCAATGATTAGTCCTACGGGAATCGCCAGTAAACTGCCGAGTACCCAACCAATGAGCACCCGGTAAAAGCTAATCCCGATATATTGCAGCAAGGTTCCGTCTTCCAGCAGCTCCCGTCCGCCTTTAAGTGTACTCCATGGTCCGGGGATCACATCGGGGCCATAGATTACAGCTCCAAGCTGCCAGACGCAGAGCGCGGTAATCCATAGAAGGGTTACGGAAACCCACTTCTTCTCCACCCATTTCCTCATCTGTCTCACCCTATCCTATTCTTCGAAATGACCTTGAATTTGATTGTATAACGAGTAGAATTCCGGTGAGGTTACGTCCCGCGGATACGGCAGTGTATTGTCATAAATATCCGTAATATTAGAGGACGGTCCTACTGACATAATACCAATTCGTTCTCCCAGCAATAACGCCTCCTGAATATCATGAGTTACAAAAATCACCGTCTTATGTGTCTGGCGCCAAATATTGACCAATTCCTTCTGCATCGTTCGGCGCGTCATCGCATCCAGTGCACCAAATGGCTCATCCATCAGCAGAATCGCTGGATCATTCGCCAGCACCCGAGCCAGCTGAACACGCTGCTTCATACCCCCAGACAGCTCCTTCGGGAACTTCTCCTCATGCCCGTTCAGCCCAACAAGCCCGATGAACCTATCCGATATTGTATGCCGTTCCACCTTTGCGATTTTCTTCATCCGCAATCCGAACTCCACATTCTGACGAACGGTTAACCAAGGGAATAATGAGGAATCAGCCTGCTGGAACACAACCGCCCGATCTCTGCCGGGCTTATTCACCTCTACATTATCCACCCGTAGATGCCCACCGGATTTGGAGACAAAGCCGGCGATCATATTCAGCAGTGTTGATTTCCCGCAACCACTCGGCCCGAGCAGAACGAAGAATTCGCCACCTTTAATTACGAGATCTACATCTTTTATAATGTAGTGAACGTCCCCAGCAGTCGGTTCACTGTAGCTTTTACGGAGCTGCTCAATATGAATGGTATGCTGCTTAGCAGATAATGACATGCTGAACTCCCCCTATTTCTTGTACGTAACCTCTTCTGGCAATGCCTTCGCCAGCGGCTCGAGATTCAGTTTGCTATCCAGATCAAAATCCTTCTCAATGATTCCGTTGTCGACCATATATTTCTTTTGCTTGGTCAAACTGTCATACGCTGCTTGAGTAAATCCTAGTGCCCACGGATTATTCGGCAGATCTTTTATCGTTGATTCCTTAGGCTGCTTCACTTCCTTATACATCAGATCAGCAACCTCATCTGGGTGAGCCTGAGCATAGGCTCCGGCTTCATTCACCGCTGCTAGGAAATTCGCTATACCTTGCGGATTCTTAGTCGCAAAATCATTTCCCGTTACAATCCCCATCCCCAATCGAACCGTGGTTTTAGACATATCTGTCAGTTCATGAACACCTTTAAGCGCGTAGAGCTTATCATTCAGAACCGAACCATAAAACCATGCTCCATCCACAGCACCTTGCTTCAAAGCGATATAAGCTTCATCAAAGGCACCCTGTCCTATCAACTCCACATCACTGAGAGCAGCATTATGCTCTTTCAAATATTCATCCCAAAGGTACGGAATGAAGGTACCGCGTATGAAACTCAGCTTCTTCCCCTTCAAGTCTTCAGCCTTCTGAATATCGTCCTGTACGAACAATTTCCATTCAGTGGACGCTTCATCAGTCGCTAATCCCGCCGAGGCGATAATAGCATAATCGCCCTTCGCCACTGCGTTCAGCAAGGGGAAGTCTGCCCCGAAAGCCACATCCACCTGTTTAATAAAAAGGGCATTTACACCTTCCGCAGGGGAACCAAAGTTGACCAGTTCAGCGTCAATCCCGTGTTTGGCAAAGATGCCTTTATCTAGTGCCACCCGAAAAGTGGGATTCGTATTGATGTCAGCAATTTTTATCTTTAATGTCTCTGCTTTGCTGTTCGCCGCTCCCTCTTTAGCGGCATTAGAGGCAGCCGCGTCGCCCTTGGAGCTGCAGCCCGATAAAAGGATAACCACTGATAAAGATAAGAGCAGAAAGCTTGAGCTGATCCATGATTTTTTCAACCGACACATCTCCTCAAATTTGTTAATTTACCTTGCGGCTGCTGCCTTCATCCGTCGTCGCCACACAAGCAGCTCCTTCAACAAATGGCAGGGTTGTCGCCACACTTACCACAGAATCCGATCCTTTAGGTGCAGACCCCGGGACTCTGAACTGCGTTACGTCTATTGGCTCAATCGCTTGTTCAACTGGCGTTTCCAGCTGTGGTACCCATGCATAAGGCACACGGTAGGAACGATAGACCATGTTGGTATTTCTGGAGTCCGTAAATGGCGAAATATATTCCCATACCAGTTCATGTTCTGGCGTAACCTCAAAGAGTCTGCCGTTAGAACCTTCTGTAATTAAGGTGTTGCCATTCGGAAGCCGTTGAGCTGAGCTGATATATGGACTGTAGAATTTATAAGAATCGGTTGGGACAGAGAAACCTGCTTCTGCCGCTGTATATTGCCACTCAATCTCAAGGGTTACGGGATTAATCTCCAGAATTCGTGAGTGGTCGCGGAGTGCATTTTTTTGCCCAAAAGGAGAAGATGGATTTGGAAGACCATAACCGCCCCAGCCCCCGTTATCGAATACAAGTAAGTTGCCTTCTCCCGGCAAACCTTTCGGAATGATGTGCGCATGATGCTGGCCAATGATCCAGTCGATATGCTTCACTTCTGGCAGCGAGTAATCCGGACCGATTCTCCAAACGATGGCTCCGGTACGCTTATCCGTGATCGCAATAATATTTGCTTCACGCGCATCCCAGATCACGTTATCCGGATGGAAACGCTCATCCCCTGCATCGTAAAACTTATTGGGTCCTACATAAGAAGCCGAATTGATATGCAGCCAGTCTCCAACACCACCACCTAGATTTCCGAAAGAGCGTGAGTTAGGATCACGAAATAGTACATTTTTGGCCGCTTCATCAAAGCCTAGCTCATCAAAATGTTCATTTGGAGCCCACTCCCAGACGATATTCCCCTCCCAGTCCACCTCAAGGATCGTGTCATCAAGCAATTGTTTGTCGGAGATTTGAGGATTGTAGATATTTTTATGAGCAAGAATTAGCGTTTTTCCACTGTCTACCTTGGGTTCAAGCCCCGGTGCAAAATATCCGACCGGATTGCCTTCGCGCTGATAGTCATGATGCTGGCGGGCATACCAGAGGGGTTCATAACCCGGATCTTCTATATGTTCATAGCTGTTATATTTCCACACGATGTTCCCATCCCAGTCCACCTGTACCAGATCTACATTATCCTGTATTCCGAATTTAGGATCTCTTCTTCCTGTGCTGCCCAGCACATAACCACCCGGGAAGATTTTAGCCGGAAATCCAAGCAGCCCCTTCCACAAATGCACCTCTTTACCGTTCATATCAATCAGTACAACACCTTCTTCACCAGCTTGAAATACGGTATAGCCACTCCAGGCTTTGTTAGGGTTATATACGGTTGCTCCAGTTGGATAAATGGTTGAATGTCCCATCGTTCATCTCTCCTACGTTCAATTTTTAGTAGCTAAGATAATTACTTTTTTTGGTGGTTGTTCGTGGCTTCTGTTCAAGGGTTGGAGAGGTCTCTGCATTCTCCTTGGCGAGCTTCAGCAGGATATCCGAGAATCCTTCCAAATTGCTAATGATCCGCTGATAAAAGTCATTTTGCTGCGCCAATTCCTCCTCCGTAAACCCCTCAAACAAAAGCGAAATACATCGTTCTCCGATGTTGCTGTTCTGCTCCGCCAGCTTGCGGCCTTTATCCGTAATATCCAGCATTACCGTTCTACGGTCGCCTTCTTTACGTCTGCGCACGGTATATCCACCCGCCTCAAGCTTATCGCTCAATGCGGTAATCGCACCTGAGGTGAAGTCTAGTTCATCCGCTAAGTCTCCTAGCCTTTGTTCACCATCACGAATGATTTTGTGCAGAATCAGCATGCCTGGTAAGGAGATGCCTGCTACGGCGACCTTATCCCGCTCTTTCACGAATCTGCGAACCGCCTTGCGAAATGCCCAATCTGTCTCCTCCAGCTGTCTCCAATATTGTTCGCTCATGGCTTACTTACCTCTGCTTTCTCCCAATCAGCCCATAAAAAAAGACTCCCAGCACCTACCCCTGACAAGGGAAAAGTACGGGAGCCTTTGGTGGTCCAATCAGCTCAGTTGAATTATTTCACTGTTCATTTAATTACTGTTTAAGTATTGGTGATATCATATACCCCTTTATTCCTACCTGTCAAGTAAGTATTTTATATATTCAAAAAAAGAACACCCTCAAAGGTGCCCTCCAACTTGGAAGCTTATAGACCACTTTCCAGTACAAGCGCATGGCTGTCTTCATCATAAACCTGCATAAAAGATGATACGGCCGGTAAATAACGCTCTAACTGGTAAATATATTTTACCCGACTCCTGAAGTGGCAGATTGGAGATATTTAATTTCACTTGCACTCCTTGCAATCTACCTTTTATTTTGAAAGATTCTGAAAATTAAAAATTAATTCAAAAATATTATATATAAAAAATCATATGAATAGTGGAAATTTCCTTTTTACATAGAAGAAAAAGGAGACTACACGCAAAAAAAGACAAAAAGCAGGCCAGAGTCACCTCTGCCTGCCTTTGCCAACCTATCTTATAATTTGATTATTCCATATAACAGTTTTGCGATTTCAGCGCGGGTCACTTTGCCACGAGGGTCAAAGTTATTGTCGCCCTTGCCGTCAAGGATTCCCTTTGCTTGCAAATCAATTACCGCTTGCTTCGCCCACTCAGATACACTATTCATATCCTTAAAGCTTGCAGCAGCAGCAACGGAAGCTTGCAATCCTGCTTTATACTGCATCAGTTTCTGCAGGACAACTGCCGCCTCCTCACGAGTAATCGCATCTTTAGGTCGGAACTTGCCATCACTGCCTTGGATCAATCCAAGCTGGACAGCTTTGTCTATCGACTGTGCATAATAAGCATCTTTAGATACATCTGCAAAAGCACTCTGTACGATTGCCCCACTTGCTTCATCCAATCCGAGAGAACGAACGGCCAGTGTAACAAAGTCTGCACGGGTTACATTCGCCTGTGGTCCATAATGCGTATCGTCGATCCCTTTAATCACATGCTTAGCCGTCAGCTTGGAAATATACGACTCTGCCCAGTGACCAGCAGTATCCCTAAATTGCTTATGGTATTCCAGCACCGCAAAGGAGGAAAAGTGATTTGTTGTGAAGGTAACGGTATTATCCTTAAACACTCCACCCAAATATTCCAACGTGCTGCCATTTACATAATAAACACCCGCAAAATCTGTATCAAGCTTAGCAAGCTGTTCCTTAGTCAGCGTCAAGGTAATCGTAACAGCACCTTTAAGCTGGTGGATAGCCGTTTCTTTGCCTCCTGCAGATGTACTGAGGTTCAGCGTAACGTTAGCTCTGAATGGACTCATTCCAGCGTCATTGGCCTGTACAGATATCATACTCGTATCAATGCTTAGTAGCAGCATATCACTGCCTGCCGGAATGGCTGGTAAGGAGCTTGTTGGTACGCTCAAGGTAACGTTAGATGAAACAATATTCAAATTCAACTTCTTATCGACAGCCTGTTGAACAGCGGCTGCATCAAGAGCAATTCTAATCTGATCTTGAGCTGAAGTTGCTCCGCCTGCGCTAATCTTTAGACTTCCCCCTGTAGCAGCTTCCTCTATCAGTTTCTTCAAAGCTGACGGATCAGCTGTATACGTCCCATTACTTCCTAATGCCAGTTCAATGTTTCCTTTTCCCGCTCCAGGTGTGGCTGTAGACGTTGGAGTCACTGTTGGTACTGGTGAAACTACTGGAGGTGCCGTTGTCACCTCAGGTGCTGGTGTCTGCGTCACTTCTGGCGATGGCGATACCTCTGGTGTCGGCGTTACCTCTGGTGTCGGCGTTACCTCTGGTGTCGGTGTTGGTGTCGGTGTCACCTCTGGTGTCGGCGTCACATCCTCTTTTCCAGTGTAAAAGCCCCAGATATCTGAAAGCACACTACCGGAGTGATCATCCTCAACCTTTGTATACCATTGGTAGTAGCTATCCGGATTCAGCTTACTCCAAGTGACCTGAGTCTCCGCGCCACTCTCTACTTGTGGATTGGCCGCAATTTCCTGATCGCTGTAAACCTTGACTCCGATATAGTCGGTAGCCACACGTTTAGTCACAGGCTGTAAATCCAGATCCAGAACGAACTCATCTTTGCCTGGATATTCGTCTTCATCATAGTAGTTATAATCATCCAAATAAGGCGAATAAGTCTTCACGCGAAGTTTGTTATTAGCAACATCGAACTGAAGCAGTCGGATATAGCCGAGACCCCCTTCTTCAGCGCCTTGATAATCTGCCAGCATTTGATAGACACTGCGGTCTGGAATACCGTCACCGTTATCATCCAGCTCGTCTACTTTAAGCTCAGCATCATGATAATGGCCGGACAGTGCTGCGATTACGTTTTTATTAGGTTTCACAACCATCTCAAAAATCTTATCCGCAATAGGTGCCCGGTTATTAGAAACCAGCAAGTATTCATGGAGACAAAGAATCGCTTTACGCTCTGGATAACGGGCAACGATCTCATTCATCCATTCGATTTCTTCCTCAGCCAATCCCCAGCCCATGTATACAATAACAAAATCATTTCCGTTCGCAGACACTAAATCGTAATGGCCCCTGTTGTTGTCATAAGAGCCACCAAAGGTCGGCATATTCTTGAATCTCCACTCTCCAAAATACTCCCAGAATTTCGTGTAATCCCCGGTTTGATGACCTACGTCATGATTACCTGCAAGAACACCATAAGGAATGTTAGCTTCCTCCAGAACCTTCATGTCCCGGTCAGCTTCCTTCCACTCATACTCCTGATAGGATTTATCCACGATATCTCCTGTATGAATAACGTATTTCAGGTTCAAGCTCTCTTTGTTGTCAGCTATCCATTCTACATTTTTACGGTAAATGTAAGGGTAGCTCTGTGAATAATATTGTGTATCAGACATCCATACAAAAGAGAAGTCATACGCATCTTGTGTTACTGTAGGTGCTGTCTTAGCCACAGAAGCAATTTCATCCTGAACCATTACGGCAATGCTATTTCCATTAGCATATTCTCCAGCTGTAACCGTGGATTTCAGCTCAAAATCCTCTGTTCCAGCGATTAAATGATCCAGCTGTACCCATTTTTGTTGAGCTGGACTCCATGCGTAGAGACTTACTTTTCGTCCCGGCAACGAATTCCCTTTCCATTCAATATCTACACGATCTGACGCCTTAACCGACTCATCCAGCTTAATTTCATAACGCTGATAAGGGAATTGATCGACAGCATCATTAATTAAATATTGTCCGTCCACCGCACTTATTTTACTGTAGTCATCACTGCTAAGCGCTTGTTCGCCCGCAGGTACGGATTGTTTCGGCGGCTCTGTATCGGATGCATTTATAAACCCAGCAAAGCCTTGCTCCGGATGGTTAGCATCGTACTTAAATCCTCTAAAAAAGGTAACGTTTATCTTATCCTGATTAGGATCTTCAACCTTAACCTTTAAAGTCGGATTAGTACCTACAGCGGTCTCCCAGTTTGTAGGAGAAATAAGCAGTGGCGCAAATGGATTCTCATTCGGTACATTGAATGTAATGACCTTTTCTGCCTGATTGCCAATCCTGTCTAAGCCTGTGATAGAAAGCGTATGCTCCCCAGCCGATAACTTCCCGGATGAAGTAGCATAGGGCAGTTCAATAACATTACCATCCAGCTTCACGCTGACCTTATCTACACCTGCATAAGTATCCTTAACTTCAGCAGCAATTTCAAAATTGCCACGGTAAGTTTGTCCTTCTTCTATTGATGCTTTGATGGATGGTGGCGTGTTATCGACAATTACGTTTGATGATACTTTCGTTCCACCTTCGGTAAGCGTTACTTTATGTTCTCCGTCAGTTGCTTCTTTAGTATTCCAGTTGTACGCCTTTGAACGGAACAAATCCGCTTTTAGATCAAACTGGAAGCCGAGGGATTCATGCTTACCTGCGCTGTCCCCCATCTTGATTTCCTTATCACGTTCTGCATAAGCCGGATCCCAAATTTCGGTACCATCTGCCAGCAGGAGACGAACATTTTTCACTTCAAAATCATCCTTATTCTCCTCAGGACGAGGATCAAATGGAGATGATTTAGAGCCCGCTCGAATGTAAATCACATTATCCGTACCCTTTTGTAAAGCGGCAGAAGAAATAGGAAAAGTCAATGTAGTATACGTAGTAATCGGGTCCATAAAGGTATACAGAATACTGGCATCTCCTAGTTCTTCCGGTCCCATCGTGATCGCATTTTTAAAATAATAGTCCACATTTTTAGCTTCAAATACAAAGTAGGCATCATTCTCAAGTGCATTATATGCCTCGTTATTGCCCAGTAACTTACTGTCAATGCTCAAGCCTAAGGCATCAGCCTTAGCGGTGGCAGAGGTTGCCTTTACGGTCACGGAGCCATTGATCAACTGCCCCTCCTTCACATTCAAACGAAGGGGTGATTGATCCTGTCCTCCTGTAACTTTTACTTTCATTACTGGAGATTGTGTTTCATTCGTTCCATCAGAAACGACAAAGTAATACTGGATTTCATTTCTGCCAATCAAATCCGCAGAGGTCAATTTAAAGTGATACAAGCTATCATTGAAGTCTTGGGATAGATTGTGGCTAATAGCCTCCGGCTGCTTGTCCGAAGACACTCTAACTTCCACAGAAGTAACAGCTTTATTGTCATCAGCAAAAGCCTTCAAATCGAGACCCAGCGACTGATCAATCTCCGTTACGCCCGTCAGATCTTCTACTGTTGGTTTCTCTGTATCCGGCTCCACATGGATCGGTGGATTTGGAAGTTGTGTTACATCCGTCTGGCCTGGTGACGGAACGGCTGACCCCGTACTGATCTTGAGCATTTTGCTCAGCCCATTCACAGGATACTTATATAGAAGGGCTTTATTCTCTTTGGTGTCATCACCTTTAGCTCCACCATCGTAGGTGAGGTCAGCATCATAATACGCGGAGGAAATTTCCTTTTCCGTGTTACTTTTGATTACGACTGCCCGGCGGCCAGAGTTCGCCATACCGTCGCTTTTGATCAAAAAGAGATTAGTGCCTTCAATTAAGTTTGTGTTGAATTCTGTATTGAAATCATTAGCAGTGTACGTACTATTGGCACTATTAATAACCCAGAACACCACGGACTGCTGTGCAGGAATAAGAAAGTTCTCTGGCGTCGAAGGCCACTTCACATCGGAAGCGTTACCTTTATCAGGATAACGATAATAGACCTTGTAGTCCTTGAAATTAACTGGTGCATCAGTATTGTTATAGACCTCAATGAATTCAAAAGCGTCGCTGCTCGTTCCTTTTACATTCGTCGAGTTTGGCAGCAGCTCTGTGATTAACAACGGCGGCACATTATTCGAATCAAACGCCGGCAGGTTCACATGAACAGAATAACTCTCTGTCACATTATTAACGCGGATGCTGTAATGCAGCTCCGGCTCTTCCAGCGCAGCTGCAGGAATCATTGCCGCATATTCATCCCCACCTTTTGAGGTCATGGTGATTACCGTATCTTTCGCCTGAGAAGGAGAGCCATACTGTAGCTTCACTACGGGTAGTGATCCATCTGCCCCGCTTTCCAGATTAGTAATCTTCGCACTGATAGGGAGATCGGCTGGATCGACACTACTCTGTGCAATATGTTCAATCACTGGCTGCTTGTTCCCAGGAACTAGCTCAGGCACTTGTTCTGCCTCTACGGTTCCAGGCGTAGCCACAACCGTTCCCGAATTCGCCATGAGGTTCATAACGGAGCTATCCGCTTGCAAATATTGATAGAAGATCCCGTTATTCTCCTTCACCTGTTCTTTTCCATAGGAAGCAGAAACAATTAGCGTATCTCCTGCTTTGCTTTTAATTTGTAAATTACGCGCAGAAGTGTTAGCCATCCCCCCGCCACCGTTGATCCGGAACAGATTCACTCCTTCCTGCAAAGCTGCAGAAGGATTAAAGTTTTTGATGAAATCCTCCGTAGGAACACTCAGATTATTGCCGTTCATAATCCAGAAAACAATATTTCCATGCGCCGGTATTACAGCATCACCATTAGGTGCCCATGTATCTTTGTCATTATAAAAGAAATAATAATCCTTAAAATTAACCGGCTTGTCCGTATTATTGTAGACCTCAACAAACTCGTAACCATCTACAGAGGTTCCATCTGTCCCTTTTACATTTTTAGTATCCGGAACAACTTCTGTAATCAGTAGCGCTCCTGGATTATTAGGTACCGCGTACACATCTGCCATTACAGTCGGTTGACTTAAAAGCGTGTTGAGCTCAACCTGTTCATCAAAATGCGCCTCTAATTCGGAAGATGTCTGCTCTGTCTCCAGCTGCTGCTCTTCGGCATACCCTGCTGGAGCCATTATTCCCAACATCAGACTGCTGGCAATTATGCTGGAAAATAAACGTTTAGCTTTTGCTGTTATTCTCAAAACTCCGAACACTCCCCATTTGTTTGATTGTGATTCAATGCATAAATATGCAATGAAGCTCATCTGGAAAGTATACCTGCGGTGTATTATCGCTATATCATAGCCGTGTTAAATCTTTAGGTTATTTTTAATATTGCTTAAGCTTCAGTTCAGCTTCGCGGGTTACAATATAACTAGTTAGAACCCATTTTAAACGATACTTTAGACGGATGCTTAAGCAAGATAAGTTATTGCAGAACAAGAAAAGAGGACTCTAATGGATATAAAAAGAGTGATCATAGTCGGAACGGTAGTTGTAGTGATGTCTTTCGGAAATGCTTGGACTAGTCTTACCGCTAATGCAAGTTCGCCTGTTAAATGGTCCACGGCAGAGGTCGCGGATCAAGACGAATTATTGGAGGTACTTAACCAGCCAACGGACGAGGATCTATACGAGGCCATATATGACGGTAAGTCACTTCAAGATATTGCATCAGAACAAGGCCAAGATATTGAAGCTGTAATCGATCTACAGGTTGCCCAGCTAACGGATCAATTGGATTCACGGTTAGCCGCTGGAAGCATAACAACCGAGCAGTATGCGGCATATAAAGCGGAGCTGAGGGACATCGTTTCAGATAGTGTCCATACTTCCTTCGGTTAAGGGAATACATACAGCGACGCTGTAACATACACACAAAAAAACCGGCTAAATGGATCTTCCATTTAGCCGGTTTTTGTATATTTAACACTTATTTTATAACAGAATCCCTAAGTTCCTATCTTGTTCTCTCTGTTAATCTCCAGAATATCAAGGAAGAATACAAAGATCGGAATCCCCAGAATCAGACCCCATACCCCGAGATAATGCTCAGAGAATAACAACACGATAAACGTATAGAACATAGGCAAATTCATTTTGGATGACATCAGTTTAGGATTTAGGAAGTAGCCTTCTACAAAATGCAGTACGGCAATCATTGCCAGTACGTATATCGTCATGACTAGGCCACCAATATTGTAACCAATAATACAAAGTGGGATTAGCGAGATAACAAAACCTACTACCGGAATTAAACTGAGCAAGAAGATCATAATGGATAATGCGAAAAGGTAAGGAAAACCTAAAATCCAGAGTCCGATCACCGTAAAGCATGTATTAAACAACGCGATCAGAATTTGTGCTTCGATCACTTTTCCGAAAGAGGAGATAAATTTTCTGCCAAAATACTCAAGCTCTACATAGAACCAAGAGATTTTGCTCTCTTTAAGGCGGGAAGTGAAACTAACGATCCTGTTCTTCTCAAGTATAAATACAAAGCTCAAAATAGTTGATAAAACAAAGCTGGTGCCCCAATTGCTTATTTTCAAGACATATTCAATACCGTCTTTCATGTACGACTGATAGTTCAAATCCTTAAGCTGGGCGAATATATACTGCACTATATCATTTTGCGGGATGTTCTCAGGGGTCAAATTGGTCAAAAAATTCGTTAACTGTTTAATCTGTATAAAAACCTTAGGCAGATAATTAACGAGGGTTATGACAACTACAGCGATTAAGGCAAGGTATAGAATAACAATAATTACTTTGCTGTTAACTGCTACATATTTGTTAATGCGCTTCGTGAGCAGCACTTGAAAGCTATTCATTACATACGCAATCAAAAACGTCAACAGTACCAAATTAAGCATATCTCTAATACTGAATAGCAGTAGAGCAACCAATCCTAAAATCAAAAAACGCCGGACCGTTAAATTTGCGTAATAACGCTTAAACAATTCCATCAGTTCTCTCCATTCGCTTACCAATTAGTACTCTATTTATAGTCTACAGTAAGGAATTCACTTATAGCAACTAGTGATTCGCCTAAAATGACGAATTTACTCACTTTTTGTAATCTCATCATCTATAAAAGTGACACTTTTCATGCTCCTGCATCCATATGAGTCAATTCAACGATTCGGCGTTTCGGATCATATTTCATATCTATATGCAGATCTTTGCATAATTGATGAAACGGAACCATCAAGGTTCCCTTCCTCATTTCAGGAGAATTCCTTACCATATTCACCTTTTGGTTGTTCAAGGTCAATTCCATAGGCAAATCGATATGCTTCATCTGATCAAGCGTCAACGCAGCGGTAAGTGTCTCACTTCCCCCGTTAATTCGTGCGGCATTCCGATCCGCTCTGGTGTTAATCCCATCCTCAATTTTGAAGGTCAGTGAAATCCCCAGCGAATCACAAACAGCCAGCAATCTGTCATTGTAGGACCCATAAGGAAAAGCAATCGCCGAATCCGTATTGCCCAATTCTTCCTTCAGCCTTTGCTCCGCCTTAGCCAGATCACGTGTAACTCTGCTGTAGTATTCGACATTCATCTCATTCCTGTTCTCATCATCAACATATAACAAGGCACTTGCAGCTGGCCGCTGCCCGCCCTCGGCATCGACAATCCCATAATGGTGCAAATCATAGGTATGACTATAAAATCCCATCCCAGCATGCTTCATTTCCCGCATTTGCTCCCAAGTGAGCTTCGGTACGCTATTCGGATCTGGGTGATCTATTGTAGATACGATAACAAAATTAACGGCTGTATATCCGTATTTTTGCAAAACGGGGAACGCCAATTTATAGAAACTCTCATATCCATCATCAAAGGTCAGCAGCACTGCATTGTCCGGAACTGCGCCGTTATTCAGCATAAATTCGCGGTATTCCGCCATGGTGATCACATGAAAACCTTCCTGCTTCAGCAGATTCATTTGATCATCAAACCGATCAACCGATAACACCCAAGGAAACTGTGGCATGGGCTTCTCAGAAAGATGATGATACATCAGCACAGCCACCTGATCTCTGTAGTAAATACCTTTTGGAAGAGGGCCAGATTTCTGCCACCCGATTTGTGTATTTAGTGCCTGTTCAGCTACTGCCTTCGGGATCATAAGATCATCAGGCGAGGCTGGATTGGCAGCTATCGTCTTTATCATTTGACCATTTACGTTAATAGTTATTGTTGAAGGTTCACGTTGTGTATTCAAAATAGCAGCAAGGCTCAGCAGTAGAACTATGACAACAAGCAGCATATATTTTTTTGTTTTCAATCTCAGAATCTCCTTAACAACATTTCTTGTCCCTATGTAACTATATATTTTATGGAAGTTCCACCTGCTATTGGTTACATTTTCTTCTTATTTTTGTTTCTTTATCATAAAAAAGAGGGCGAACCTCAAGCCTGAACCGGCTTAAGGAACACCCCGCAAAAATGGAGATCTATATACAATTATGTACATCTATATGTGATTGTAGACGGTCTAGGACCTTCTCTTATCTGCGAAGTAATTCTCTTCCCCAAGCTCGTCCACGAACTGCTGCAGCCAATGATAATATTGAACGGCATGCTCCAGCTTCTCCAGATCCTTCAGGCAGAATTGCCGCTCCTCCTCAGACGTATCCACGGCTTGAACCAATCCCTCCAGCTCAGGAATGACAACGTCTAAAGCGTGCTTCATAACATCAATCTCCCGCTGTAGCTTCATCCCAAAAAAGTTCTTAAAGGTCTGAAAGAAATCTGTTTCCACTGCATACAGATCCTTTCGGTCCCGCTTCTCCTCCAGCTTAGTGACCATCTTGGAGGCCATCAAAGAACGGACTCCATAGCTCATATTACTCTTGCTCATATTCATCACATTCTTCATCTCTTCAAGCGTCATCGGACGGTCTTCAAAGAACATAATTCCATACAGCTGCCCGAATGAATAATTCGCACCATATAGGTCCATCGTCTGAGCAATCGCATCGATCATCGGACGCAGCAGCTGCTCGCGTGGAGATAAGTCTTTATTCTCTTCACCAAAGGCTACCTGTTTCATAGCTGCACCTTCATTCCACTTAGAATCTACCCTTCTATTTTACACAAAATAGCAACTACCTGCGCTAATCTCTTAAATTTTTACATAATCTCGCATCGATCTTTACGTCCACTTGACCACGCAGCCGCTCGATGAGTGTACAATTTTTTTTGAACGGAAGAGCTTGCCTCAGAATTATACCGCAAAAAACAGAAGATGGAATGGGGTATCGACAGAATAATGAAACGTTCGAGATTTATAGGGGAGTTGAAACCGGTGCTCTTCACCTTGCCGGCAATGATTCCATTCGTTGTATTTTGGCTAGCGCCATTACTTTATGTATTTTATCTCAGCTTTACCGAATGGGACTTCATGAGCCCTGAGAAAACCTTTGTCGGACTAACCAACTATCTGGATCTGTTCAGCAATCCTGCCTTCTATAAAGCACTTAGAGTGACTCTGTTATTCTGTGCCGGAAGTGTGCTGCCCGTTATTCTGATCGGACTTGGACTAGCACTCCTGATGAACGGGAAGCTGAAAGGGTCCACCCTCTATCAGGTATTGCTGTTCTCCCCTTGGGTCACGCCGACCGTGGCTGTATCCATTGTCTGGTCCTGGATCTATGAACCCGAAATCGGCCTTGCCAATACTGTACTTGACCTCTTAGGTCTAGAAAAAATCGGTTGGCTTCAAGACCCTAAATGGGCGCTGCTTGGCGTTCTGCTCGTGACAATATGGAAATCGGTAGGCTGGGCGATGATTTTTTACTTGGTGGCACTACGCAATGTCCCTACGGATCTGCTGGAAGCAGCTCAACTGGATGGAGCAAATGCTGTTCAAAAATTCAGCCGTATTACTTTACCGCTAATCTCGCCAACGACACTGTTTCTGTTCATCGTACAGATCATCGGGGCGTTACAGGCTTACGACCAGATTAACGTACTTACACAAGGTGGACCCTCAGGATCAACACGCACCTTGCTCTATATGTATTATCAGTCTGCCTTTGAAGCCTTTCAGATTGGAGAAGCCTCTAGTGTCGCAATGATTCTGGTATTTATATGTATGCTGCTCTCCGTAATCTCACTAGAGGTTAGTAAACGGACAACCCATTATCAATAACAACTGCTGTAAAGGAGAACGACTGATGAATGCAACGATCGTACGCGTGGGCAAGCTGACCCGCCATCTATTTTTTACAGCTATTGCACTGATCATGGCCTTCCCCTTCTATTGGATGGTCACCAGCGCCTTAAAAACCAATGATGAAATCTGGCAGTCTCCGCCCACAATTTGGCCTAAGGATCCGCTGTGGAGTAATTTTTCAGCCGCCTGGCACGAAGCCCCTTTCTTCAGATATATGGGCAATAGCATATTTGTCGCTGTGTCGATTGTTATTCTGCAGGTCATAAATTCCGGGATGATGGCCTATGCGCTTACGCATATGAAATTCCGCTTCAGAGGGCTGTTCTCAGGCGTTATTCTTTTCGGCTATATGGTTCCAGCCACCGCTGTTTATCTTCCCGGATATTTGGTATTGTCCCAGCTCCATCTACTGGATTCATATGCCGGATTAATTCTATCCAACTGTGTAAGTGTCTTCTCCATCTTTCTAATTCGCCAAGCCTTCCTTCAGGTTCCCCATGAGCTGGTGGAGGCTGGAGAAGTGGACGGTTCCTCACATATGCGGATTCTGTGGACCATTCTTGTCCCCATTACACGTTCTTCCTTTGCTGTGCTAGCCCTGATCACCTTCATTGATCAGTACAATAACTATTTCTGGCCGATGCTGATCACCAAAGACCCTAATCTCCAGCTAGTCTCGGCGGGTCTGCGTAGTTTCTTTACTCAAGGAGGTGCTTACGGATTAAAATGGCCGCTGATCATGGCCGCTTGCGCATTCACCATCGCCCCGTTGCTGCTAGTATTTCTACTAGCTCAGAAAACGATCATGCAAAGTGTCAATATGACCGCTGGTTCCAGCAAAGGATAAGCTAACAATTCTATTTTAATAAGAGGAGAATGATGATGAACGTATTGAAGAGACTGTCCACCCTGTCTTTGGTTGCCGGATTTACAATGTTAACAGCTTGCGGAGGAAATGCGAATACAGGCAATGTTACAGCGGCGAATGGAGCTTCTTCCTCCCCCTCCACAGAGGCTGCACCCACACAAAATGCACCGGTAACAATTGAATTCTGGTATGGTCTCGGCGGCAAGCTTGGTGAGAATATGGAGGCACTGATTCAGAAATTTAATACCTCTCAGCAAGAGGTCATTGTCAAAGGTATCGCGCAGGCAGACTACACGGAAACCGAACAGAAGCTGCAAGCAGCTATCGCTACAGGGAAAGTGCCTGCGGCTGCTCTCTCCTCCAATGTAGATTGGGCCCGTAAAGGATATTTCGCTCCGATAGACGAGCTTATGGCACTGCAGCCAGATTTCAATAAAGAGGATTTTGTCCAAACCTTTCTAAATCAGGGCCAGGTTGATGGTAAGCAATACTTCCTGCCGATGTATGGAACAACGCAGGTCATGTACTATCGCAAAGATGTTTTTGAGAAGAATGGAATTGATGCGAGCACACTAAAGACTTGGGAAGATCTGGCTGCTGCAGCTGCGAAAATGACAGTGAAGGACGGCGGCAAAACCACCCTTTATGGTTGGGAGCCTATGTGGGGTTCAGGGAACATGATTGATGCCGTACTCAGCAAAGGAGGCACTATCCTTAGTGAGGATGGAAAACAAGTTATGGTCGACTCTAAAGAGTGGATTGAAACCTGGGATTTGTTCCGCAAGTGGATTCACGAGGATAAGATCATGCGGATTCATTCCGGCGGTCAAGGCTGGGAGTATTGGTACAAGACGATTGACGATGTAATGAAGGGTCAAGCCGCAGGCTACACCGGCTCCAGCGGCGATCAGGGCGACTTGGACTTCAGCATTGTTTCGGCTATGGAGCAGCCAGGCTGGGCAGGGATCGGTGAGGGCAAACCCGTAGCCCAAGCACTTATGGCCGGCATTCTATCCAAAGCCAGCGACAGTGAAAAGGAAGCAGCTATGAAATGGCTAACCTACTTCACGAATGCTGAGAATACTGCGTCCTGGTCCATTAATACGGGATATATTTCGGTGCGCCAATCCGCATTGCAAGACCCGGCGTTTGTGTCATTCAGCGAAAGCAATCCACAGATTAAGGTTCCATTGATGCAAGCTTCTCATGGTTCTGCACCTTTCCAAGACCCAACTGGCGGCAAAATTAACGATGCGATGACAATCGCCGCAGATAAGGTGCAGATTGAGAATATCCCAGCAGCACAAGCACTTAAGGAAGCACAAGAAACGGCGCAAGCTGCGCTTGATAAATTAAAATAAAGGGCGGTGGACTTCATGTCTGAGCTCATCACTCCGCAAGGCAGATACGCTGTAGCAGCTATTCTATTCGATAAGGATGGTACGCTGCTCCAGTTCGTATCCCTCTGGGGCAGCTGGGGCGAATGTTTTTTAGAGAGATTCACGAAGTATATGAAGCAAAGAGGGCTACAGATTGCAGAAGAGCAGCTTCCTGCATTAATGGGAACTGTACACAATGCCGAGGGGAGCATTACCGATTATGATCGCAACGGACCGCTGGCTATGGGGACTATGAGTGATCTTTATGCCATTCTGTCATGGCAGGGTTATCTGCAAGGTTTATCTTGGGCGGAGTCCATGGAGATTGTCCATCAATGCCGTCTCGAAGCGGATGTTAGGTTAGAAGAGAAACGCCCCGTTCATTCCCTTCCGGGACTTCATCGTTTTCTTGATGAGTGTGTGAGTGCAGGCATTCCTCTCGCCGTGGTGACCGCAGATGAAACAGAGGCCGCAGACAAACATCTCCAATGGCTTGGCATACGGCATTATTTCTCCGAGGTAATTGGAACAGATCTTGTGGATCAGGGTAAACCTTTCCCCGACATGGTGCAGCTTGCCTGCGAAAGATTGGCCGTTGAACCCGCGCACACAGCAGTTATCGGTGATACTAATGGGGATATGCGAATGGCTAAAGCAGCGGGTGTACAGGTAGCTATCGGCCTAGCAGAAAGCGACGGTACTAGTGCTTCAACACATATTCTCCCGGATGCAGATCTCATTGTACAATCTTACGCTGAGCTCAGAATTGAGGTTACTTCCCTGTGAGAATAGAAGGAATATGGGCATGGATGTTTCTGGCGCTGGCTATTGTGTTCGAACTCTCAGGGACCCTCTCAATGAAAATATCTCAAGGGTTCACCCAGCTCT
This sequence comes from Paenibacillus sp. FSL H7-0943, assembly GCF_037963265.1. Classification (NCBI taxonomy): domain Bacteria; kingdom Bacillati; phylum Bacillota; class Bacilli; order Caryophanales; family Paenibacillaceae; genus Paenibacillus; species Paenibacillus sp. FSL H7-0943. The sequence goes on along the minus strand of NZ_CP150148.1, from coordinate 323,325 downwards.
GGCCTTCCGTGCTTATGTTCCTGTTCTATGGAGCCAGCTTCACCTCCCTGAATTATGCTCTCACCTCTATTAAGGTAGGCGTAGCTTATGCGATATGGTCAGGAGCGGGAATCATCCTGATTTCCTTCATAGGAACCCTGTTCTTTGAAGAAAAGCTAACCCTATCCTCACTACTTTGGATAGCCGTCATCATTGTCGGGATCATAGGACTGAATATTAGCGGCAAGACGCATTAGCGAACAGCAACAGTATTGGATAGGTTCATAGATGAAGGAGGATGCCCAAACATGAGTACGAACACATCACCTGAAGATAAACCAGTTATCACCTTTCAGATCATTACGGATACCCATGTCACTGCTGACCGCAATCATGAGTACAATCTTAACTTCGAGCTGGCTCTCCGTGATATAGCAGCGCATGGGGAAGGCAGCAGCGGGATTATGCATATCGGTGATGTCACAGACCACAGCTTCCCTGCTGAATACGAAGAAATGCTTCGTATCCTCAAACAATACAAAACCGAACTGCCCGGGATTACCTTTACCTTAGGCAATCATGATGTGGGCCTCGGAAATTGGGAATCACGTTTAGGAATGTATACGTCACAGACCGGAATGTCCGGACCCTATCATGATCACTGGGTCAATGGCTATCATTTTATTATGCTAGGGACAGAACAAGGATTGCCCAAATTCTGTGATCTTTCTTCTGAACAGCTTGATTGGCTGGAGCATAAGCTTGGAGAACAAGCTTCACCAGATCAGCCTATCTTTCTCTTCCTGCATCAACCGCTTAAAGACACCGTAGCCGGATCGCTGGAATCGCAAGATTGGTATGGTGTCACACAAGATACGGAATTAAAAGAAATCCTGTCGAGATACCCTCAGACCTTGTTATTCACTGGACATACCCATTGGGAGCTGGAGGTAGACAACACTATGTTCCCTGGCGATGGAGAGATCGCAACGATGTTTAATGCTGCTTCTGTCGCCTATCTTTGGACTAATGAAGATAAACATAAAGAGGGCAGCCAAGGCTTCTATGTAGAAGTGTATAGCGATAAAGTGCTTGTCCGGGGCAGAGATTTTAAGACAGGAAGCTGGATTGAGGCTGCACACTATGAGGTATTTTACCCAGCGGTAAGCGTATATTAAAGATAAGCATTTAAGCGAGAAATATAACAAAAAAACGATTGTGCACAGGGAATCCTTCCCCGCAACAATCGTTTTTTACTGTAGCTATTCAGCTTAGCGTCCAATCGGTGCAATCCGGTAGACAGCTGTATCTCCAACCACTGCCTTCGTATCGCTCTCGATCTGCCAACCGAAGGATAACACAGAAGCCAAACGTTCCTTCTCGGCCAAGGTTAAAGCCACCTCAGCGGCTTCCTTACCTTCCTCAAGCTCCAGAGCCGCTTCTTTGCCCAGAGCTACCCATATCCAGCTGCGAATCCCACGAATCGTGTTGTATTTAATCTGATAGCCTGTCTTCACCGCTTGCCCGAACAACTCCGGCTGCTCTGACTGCAACGTAGTCAGCTGCTTATAATCAAATTGGTATTCGCTCTCGTCAACGGGCAAATCGCCCTCTGCCACTTTACGAAGAATATCCTCATCAGACCACCCCAAGGAGCGGAGTGATTCCACCAATAACGCATCCCACTGGGATAACTTTACCCGGTTTAAGTTCTCTGACATTCTGATCCCTCCCAATCTATATATAGAGTCTAATCATACCGTAAAATCATAAGCAACATAATGGCCCGGACTTACTTCCTGTAGTGTGGAAGTCTCAGCTCTGCCGTACTCTTGCGAATATCCGTCTAAAATAATTCTCTGATTGGCCCGCCGGGGATCCGTCTCCAAGATGGAAGACAGCAGCGCCTTTGTATAAGGATGAATAGGATTCTCGTACAGCTCATCACTTTCGGCTACCTCCACTAGACGACCGCCATACATCACGCCGATCCGGTCAGAAATATGCCGTACCATCGACAGATCATGTGCGACAAAGAGATAGGTCAAGCCGAATTCGGACTGCAAATCCTCCAGCATGTTCACTACCTGAGCCTGGACAGACACGTCCAGCGCTGAGATCGGTTCATCACACACAACAAATTCAGGTCTTACGGACAATGCTCTGGCAATCGAAATCCGCTGGCGTTGGCCACCGCTGAATTCATGCGGGAAGCGGTAGAGATGTTCTCTTTTTAAACCTACCTTTTCCAGCAATGCCGCAACAGCTTCTTTGCGTTCTTCACCTTCGTGGATACCGTGGATTTTCATCGGCTCACTGATCAGATCAAGCACACTTAAGCTTGGATTAAGTGATGAATAGGGATCTTGGAAGATCGACTGAATGCGTCTGCGAAAAGGTTTTAGCTGCTTCTCTCCAAGCTTGCTCAGCGGCTGCCCGTCAAAAGACACTTCACCGTCTGTGTAGTCATATAAGCGCAGCAAGCAGCGTCCAACCGTGGACTTGCCGCTTCCCGACTCTCCAACCAGCCCAAAGGTCTCTCCCTGTCGTATCTGAAAGCTTACGCCATCTACTGCCTTAAGCACCGATGTATCGCGTCCCCACATATCCTTGCCTTTGGAGAAATGTTTTTTGAGATTATTTACGTCCACTAGAATCTTATTGTCACTCAACCGAACCGCTCCCTTCAACGCCAGCTACGGCTGGAGTCTCCTGCACACCATCTGCTAACCAGCACATCGAACGGTGACCGGGCGATAATTCGATTACCGGAGGACGTTCGCTGCAACGGGCAAAAGCATTAGGGCAACGTTCCATAAAGGGACAGCCAGAAGGAGGATTCAACAAATCCGGAGGTGTGCCTTCGATTGGAATTAGACGTTCACGCGATTTGCCGTCACGTTTCGGAATGGAGCGAAGCAGACCTTTCGTGTAAGGATGCTGTGGGCGATAAAAAATATCCTCCACCGTACCTTCCTCCATCACTAGTCCACCATACATTACGATAACCCGTGTACATACCTGAGCCACCACACCCAAATCATGAGTGATCAGCGCTATAGCTGTACTGGTATTATTTTTTAGCTCTTTAAAAAGATCAAGAATTTGGGCCTGTATTGTTACATCAAGCGCAGTTGTCGGCTCATCCGCAATCAATAGCTCTGGCTGGCAGGAAAGAGCCATAGCGATCATGACCCGCTGCCGCATCCCGCCGCTGAATTCATGCGGATACTGCTGCAGCCGCTGCTCAGGATTATTAATGCCCACCTGCCGCAGGATACTTGCTGCCTCTTTAAACGCTGCTTCCTTATTTAAGCCGCGATGCCGCCGGATGACCTCCGTAAGCTGCTGGCCGATTTTTTTCACAGGATTAAGAGAAGTCATGGGGTCCTGAAACACCATCGCTATGCGGTTACCGCGCAGTTTTCTCCACTCTTTTTCCGAAAGGTTAGATAAATTGTCACCACGAAAATTAATATTTCCAGCGATAATTTTACCCGGAGGTGTAATCAACGACATAATCGCCTTCGCAGTTACACTTTTCCCGCTTCCGGATTCACCAACAATCCCTACCGTTTCTCCAGCATCTATATGAAAGCTAACGCCACGAACTGCCTGATTCTCTCCATCCCGAGTTTGGAAGGAAACCTTCAAATTCTCAACAGACAATAGCCGTTCCGTCATGATGTCTTCACACTCCTATCTTCGGATCAGCTTCGGTTCAAAGCCAACCCGCAAAATATCGCCCAGAACATTAAAGCTCAGAACCGTTAATAGTATCAATAACCCCGGGAACAATGCCAAATAAGGTGCCTGAGCGATATATCCCTGCGCATTGTTAAGCATACTGCCCCAAGTGGCATTCGGAGGTTGTACCCCGAACCCAAGGAAGCTTAGGGACGACTCCATCATAATCGCGGAAGCGATATTATTCGTCGCACCTACAATCACAACAGGTACTAGCCCCGGAAGAATATGACGCCAGATAATTCCAAAGTTGCTCTGGCCGGAAGCTTTTGCATATAGTACATATTCCCGTTCTTTAATCGTCATCGTCTCCGCACGAATCACACGGGCAATGTTCATCCACATTAATAGAGCAATAATTAAAATGATGTTTCCTACACTCGGCTTCAGAAATACGCTGAGCAGCAGCAGCACGAGGAAAGATGGAATGGACATCACTACATCAAGCATCCGCATCAATAGATTATCAATCCATCCGCCAAAATATCCACTGATCACACCCACCGTCACACCTATACCCGTGGCAATGATCATTGAAGCAAAACCAACTAGCAAAGATACCCGGCCACCATACAAAGCTCGGGCAAAATAATCCCGGCCGTAATCATCCGTACCAAACCAATGATCCGCCCCGGGTGCTTTCAAACGTGCCAAAACATCCATTGCATTCGGATCATGTCCGGATAAAAAAGCAAATATAGAGCCTAGTGTGAAGACGATTAAAGTAATGAGGGCTGCGACACCCAATTTATTCGTAAATAGCTCATCTCCAACACTTTTCCATTTACTGCGATTCATGAGGTCACCTCGTTAATTTAATTCGTGGGTCCACGAAGCTATATAGAATATCCGCGACCAGATTGCCGATGATCAGCATTAAAGAAGAGAACAAAGTTATTCCCATAATTACGGGATAATCCATCCCTTTAACCGCAGTCATCCCTAAAGAGCCAATACCCGGCCATGAAAATACCGTCTCCGTTACAATTGCACCCGCCACCAGATCACCCATCGACATCCCGAGCAATGTAATTACTGGCAACAGTACATGCTTAAGCACGTGACGGAACAGAATCGTTGTCTTGCTGGATCCAAAAGCATATTGAATCTGCACATATTCTTCTTTTAGTTGTCCAATCGTACTAGAGCGGATGTATCGTACGTAACCGGCCAGAAATCCAAACGCCAATACGGCGCAAGGCAAAATACCATGCTTCAATACATCAACCGCTGATTCCACACCAATGGTTCGCATCCCCATTATAGGCAGCAGGTGCAGCTTAATTGCGAATAAGTACATAAGTAAGATGGCCAGCCAAAATAAAGGTACTGAAATTCCGATATAGGATAAAAAATTAATTACTTTATCCACCCAGCGGTTCCGGTTAGCTCCAGCAAGCAGACCCATCGGGATCGCCAACAGAACGGCTAAGCCGATTGCACTGCCCATCAAACCTGCTGTTGCAGGTAAACGTTCTAGAATTTGCTCCAATACAGGCTGATGATTCACAAGGGAATACCCGAAATTGCCCTGCAGTACTTCTTTGATCCATATAAAATATTGAATGTAGGCTGGCTTATCCAGCCCAAGGTTATGCCGGATGCGCTCAATATCATCCGCGTGCATATTCGGCGTAACGAAGGATAGTACCGGATCCCCCGGAGCCAGCTTAATCATCGCAAAGCACACAACCGAGACAAAAAACAGCATCGGCAGGGTTTGCAGTAATCTTCGGACGATAAGTTGTCTCATACGTATATTCTCCCAGTTCTATATCGGTAAAAAAATAAGCTGGATTGACCAGCTTATTTTTTCCCGTTCTTATTTAAGGTAGATTTTCGATAAATCTTCAAAAATAACGACAGGCTTCAAAACTGCTTCTTCTAGACCGCCGTAGTTCTTGGAGACAGCTACAATAGTCTTAGTATTAGCAATTGGATAAATCGGTGCATCGTCAGCAATGATCTCTTGGATCTTCTTATAGATCTCACCACGTTTAGTTACATCTGCTTCTCCTGCACCATCATTGAACAACTTATCGACTTCAGCATTATTATAATGCGAGTAGTTAGAGTCTGCAGTAGAAGTATACAAAATTCTGTAAGCATCAGGATCGTAACCCATAATATAACCTGCAATCGCAAGTTCAAAATCTGTTGAATTCATATCACTGAACTTCTGGCCATATGCCGAGGCATCCATATTTTGCAGTTCAACTTCAGCGCCAATGGCCTTTAGCTTTTGCTGCACGTATAGTGAAATGGCTTCCTGAGCTTTATTACCGCTCGATACAATCAATCTCAATTTCAGATCGCTAACCCCTGCCGATTGCAGAAGCTCTTTGGCTTTTTCTACGTCATTATCAAAAGAAGGTACGTCATTAGTATAGAACAATGCATCCGGAGTCAAAAAGGACTTCGCCGGGTCTGCATACTCGTTAGAAGTATAAGCAGCCTGAATGATTTCATCACGACTTAGGGCTAGAGACAAGGCTTGACGAACTTCTTTTTTAGCAAGAGCACCTCTATCACTGTTTGCATTGAACAACAGGTAGGACAATCGGCCTTCACTATAAGGCAGGATTTCGAAATTGTTCGAAGCCTCAATCGTTCCAACATCCTGTGGATCTAGATACTTAATGTTGATCTCACCATTCTGAAGTGCGAGATTCGCAGCATTCGTATCTTTAGCAATCCGGTACGTTATAGAATCAAGATGTGGTTTGCCGCCAAAGTAGTTATCAAATCTCTCGAGTGTAACATATTCGCCTGCTTTGTATTCTTTAAATTTAAATGGGCCAGATCCAACCGGAGCAGCATTCTTGGTGCTTTTCTCTAGATCCGTCTCATTCTCAAAAATATGCTTTGGAATCGGAAATACTTGCACTAGTGTAGCTTCAAAAGCTGGGCTGACCTGCGGAAGCTTGAACTCTACAGTCAGATCATCCACCTTAACTGCCTTAACGGGTTTATCACCGATGAATAAGTTCGCTCTCAGCATGCTGTTTTGCTTCTCATCGAGGATGCTATCAATCGTGAACACGACATCGTCAGCTGTAAGCTTTTCTCCGTCATGCCAAGTTAGTCCACTTTTCAGTTTCAATGTATAAGTCAGGTTATCTTCGGAAAGTGTCAGGCTGTCTGCCAAGTAGAAGGTCTTCTCTCCGTTATTCACTTGGAACAATGGCGCGTAGAGCGCTTGGTCAATCGTCAGACTGACACGATCACCTGCATAGTTCGGATTTAGAATGACAGGATCTGCAGCGACCCCAATAATTAAGTTGCCGCCATCTTTTGGTTCAGTGCTTGCTGTCGATCCTTCAGTAGCCGTAGGCGTCTGATTTGTATTTGTCGAAGCGGCGTTATTTCCCCCGGAGCACGCGCTAATCAAAAATGTTAACAAAACCAAAGTAATAACTCCAGATAATCCTCTACGCATAAGTTTCTCCCCCGTGTCTATATTGTCTTTGTTTGTTTTTATATTGTATATCGGGATACTAGGAATTACAATGGATAGCATTTCACATTAATGTAATATTGAGGGAACTGATAATTTCGACCTTTTTCATGACATCCCCACGCCTTAAAGTATCCACATGGTCCATACCTGAAATGACTCTTCCGAATACAGTATGCCAAGGGTCGCAATAATCAAACTCTGTTCAGCCACCAATATGAGCTTCAGTCTTCGCTGTCTCTTCCGGTGCAATCAATTTCCTCAGCATCCTCATTCAGCAGAGGTCGGTATTCACCCTTTCCATCATCCCAGAACACATCCGCACGAGGATTCATGGCCAGTAACAGATTGATTAACTACTGAACTTTTAGTGGTGATTTATCCATAGTCTCATTCCTGTACTCATCTGGCTGCATTCTTATCTAATTATCCGGTAATTGTACAGCAGATTCATCAAAATTAATATATCTAAAAAGTTCAATTTATCCAACTCTCATTTCTCATTTACTATAAGAACTTTGCGAAATAAGGATTATTACTCTCTCACTGTAAATATATTGAGAACATACCTATACCTCTCGGAAGAAAGGGAGAGTCCCCCAAGGAGGCCGCAATGAATAAGACACGCGTATTAATCGGCAGCCCGATCCATCAAAAGCCCAATGTATTACGGGAATTTCTGAATTCCCTGCTGCGCTTGAATATCGAGCAAATCGAACTGGATTTCCATCTGATTGATGACAATGATGATGAGGAATCCAGCCGGCTGCTCCAGGAATTTAAAAGCAAGGGCGAGCATATTTTTATTCAAAGCTCCGGCTTTAACGATGTGTACATTCGCAATGATACGACTCACTATTGGAATTCTGATTTAGTCTGGAAAGTCGCCAACTTCAAAAACCTCATGATTAACCGAGCGCAAACCCTGAACTACGACTACCTGTTCCTGATCGACTCAGACCTCATCCTCCACCCCGATACGCTAAGACATCTAATAGGGACGAACAGAGATATTATTTCAGAGGTATTTTGGACACAGTGGCAGCCAGATACCATGTTTCAGCCGCAGGTCTGGATGCATGACGAATATAATCAGTGGGAGATACTTCCCGGCGAAAAACTGCAACCCGAGGAGATCAACCGCAGATTTCATGAATTCATAGCCAAACTCCGCAATCCTGGAATCTATGAAGTGGGGGGTCTCGGCGCTTGTACATTGATTAGCCAGCATGCGATAAAAGCGGGGGTGAGCTACAATCAGATCCGGAACATATCATACTGGGGCGAGGATCGCCATTTCTGCATTCGTGCCGCGGCCCTTGGCATTCCGCTATTTGTTGACACCCATTATCCTGCCCTTCATTTGTACAGAGATAGTGATTTGAACAAAGTTGAAGATTTCATCAGAGAAACAACAGGAGTAAAAGCTGAATCGGCACCCACACCCATCGAGGAAAATTCCAATGAGGTTGCAGCTGCTCCTATAACCAAAAAGCGTCCCAAGCTAACCCTTACCATGGTTGTAAAAAATGAAAGCGGGCGCTTCCTGCGACAGGTTCTGGAGGAACACCGCAAATATATCGATGAGGCTGTCATTATTGATGACGGCAGCACCGACAATACAGCAGCTGTCTGTCTGGAAGCACTTGAAGGCATTCCCGTTCGTCTCGTGCATAATACCGAATCCAAGTTCAGCAATGAAATTGAGCTGCGAAAACAGCAGTGGGAGGAAGTCCTAAAGACAAATCCCGAGTGGATTCTGAGTCTGGACGCGGATGAGATCTTTGAAGCCAGCTTTGCAGAAAATATAGATTCCTTGCTGTATGCAGATGGGGTCGATCTGTTCTGCTTCCGCCTTTACGATTTATGGAACGCGAACCATTACAGGGAGGATACCTACTGGCGCTCTCATCTGAACTACCGCCCTTTTTTGCTTCGCTATAAAGAAGACTTCAACTATGTATGGAATGAATCCCCACAGCACTGTGGGCGGTTCCCGGAAAATATTTTCGAGCTGTCTCATCAGCTAAGCAATCTGCGGCTCAAGCATCTCGGTTGGTCCAAAGCCGAGTTCCGGCTGGAAAAATATCTGCGTTATATGCTCCTCGACCCCGACGGCAAATACGGCTGGAAAGAGCAGTATATGTCCATCTTGGATGAACAGCCTCATCTAATCCCTTGGGTAGAATGAGGCTTACAATAAAAAGGGCGTTCACAAAACCATTAGGGTTTTGTGAACGCCTTTTTTTATTCAGAACTCAATTCAGAACTCTCTGGCCCATCGACTTCTGGCTTCAGAATGGTTACTGTCAGCTCGTTGCCGGATTCATCCACCTGAATAACTGATCCCTCTGCGGCTTCACCAGCAATAATCGCACGCGCCACACGTGTCTCCAAGCTGCGCTGGATAAATCTTTTCAACGGTCTTGCCCCATACACAGGATCAAAACCTTCCTTAGCGATAAAACGCACCGCCGATTCAGTTAATGCCAGCCCGATCTCCCGTTCTGCCAGACGTAGACGCAATCCATCCACCAGTTTGTCCACAATTTTCTCGATCTCACCCAGTGTCAGCGGCTTGAACATTACAATGTCATCCACCCGGTTCAGGAACTCTGGACGGAAATGACCACTCAGTTCCTTCATCACTCTATCCTTGGCAGCTTCCGTGAGCTGACCGTTTTCATCGGTGCCTTGAATCAGATGAGGTGAACCGATATTGGAAGTCATAATGATGATTGTATTCTTGAAGTCAACCATTCGGCCCTGTGAATCAGTCAGCCGTCCATCATCAAGCAGCTGCAACAGAATGTTAAACACATCGGGATGCGCCTTCTCCACTTCATCGAGCAGCACTACAGTATAAGGCCGACGCCGCACAGCTTCCGTGAGCTGCCCGCCTTCCTCATATCCAACATATCCTGGAGGTGCGCCGACGAGACGGGAGACACTATGCTTTTCCATATACTCCGACATATCTATACGGATCATCCCATCTTCGCGGTCAAAAAGAGATACCGCAAGCGACTTAGCGAGCTCAGTCTTCCCTACACCCGTCGGGCCAAGGAACAGGAATGAGCCAATCGGGCGATTCGGATCTTTGATTCCCGCTCTTGCCCGAAGCACTGCATCGGCCACCAAGCTGACAGCTTCGTCTTGGCCCACTACCCGTTCATGCAGCGTATCCTCCAGACGCAGGAGCTTATCCCGCTCACCTTCTACCAGTCGGCTAACCGGAACGCCGGTCCAGCGGGAGACAATATCTGCAATTTCCTCTTCAGTAACAGCCTCACGTAGCAATCTTGTATCCTGGTCTTGCTGTGCCGCTTCTTCCGCTGTTTTCAGCTGACGCTCCAAATCAGGAATAATGCCGTAGCTCAGTTCGGCTGACTTATTAAGATCATATTCCTCCTGTGCATCGACCAGATCCTTACGTGCTTGCTCCAGCCGTTTTTTGAGGTCGCGAATCCCTTGGATGGCCGACTTCTCTTTCTCCCAGCGCGCCGTCATTCCTAGCTGCTTCTCCTTCAGGTCAGCGAGCTCGCGCTGCAATATTTCGAGACGGCGTTTGCTGGCGTCATCGGTTTCTTTTTTTAGCGCTGCTTCTTCAATCTCCATCTGCATCAGGCGGCGGGTCACTTCATCCATCTCACCCGGCATGGAGTCTATCTCTGTGCGGATCATGGCGCAAGCCTCGTCCACTAGGTCAATCGCCTTATCCGGTAAAAATCGATCCGTAATATAACGATTGGACAATACCCCTGCGGCTACCAGTGCGCTGTCATGGATTTTGACCCCGTGGTGAACTTCAAACCGCTCCTTCAGACCACGCAAAATGGAGATCGTATCCTCTACATCGGGTTCGCTCACGAGCACCTGTTGGAAACGGCGCTCCAGCGCAGGGTCCTTCTCTATATATTTGCGATATTCATCGAGCGTTGTGGCACCGATACAGTGCAGCTCACCCCGGGCCAACATCGGCTTCAGCATATTGCCCGCATCCATCGAGCCTTCGGTTTTACCTGCGCCCACAATCGTATGCAGCTCATCAATAAAAAGAATAATGCGGCCGTTACTTTCGCGAACCTCCCTCAATACCGCCTGCAGGCGTTCTTCGAATTCACCACGGAACTTCGCGCCTGCCACAAGTGAACTCATATCCAGTGAAAAAATCGTCTTATCCTTCAGCCCCTCTGGTACGTCTTTGCGCACGATCCGGTGGGCCAAGCCTTCCACAATGGCTGTTTTCCCTACACCTGGTTCACCGATCAGCACAGGATTATTTTTCGTTTTACGGGACAAAATCCGGATTACCCGGCGGATCTCGCCATCACGACCAATGACTGGATCAATCTTGCCCGCGCGAACCTCTGCTACAAGATCACGGCCGTATTTCTCCAGCACCTCATAAGTAGCTTCTGGCTCCCGGCTGGTTACCCGCTGATGTCCACGAATCTCAGCAAGCACCGACATCAGCTTCTCACGGGTCAGCCCACGGCGGACAAAAAGATCCCTTAGCTCACGATTCTCCCCGCTCGAATCCGACACCATGGCCAGCACCGCATGCTCCACAGAAACAAACTCATCCTGCATCTTCGCCGCTTCCTTCTCCGCCTGCTCCAGCAGATGAATCAGCGATTGCGAGGCGTAACGCCGTACCGTGCTTGCTCCTGACCCGCTGATGCTCGGCTTGCGTTGAAGCAGTTCATCTGTGCTGCGCATCAGCTCAGCCACAGGGATATTCATCTTTTGCAGCAATCTTGGCAGCAATCCTTCTTGCTGCTGAAGCAACGCTTTTAACAGATGGAGATTATCGATCTCCTGATGACCGCTGTCTGATGCCAGCGACTGCGCCGCAGCTACTGCTTCCTGCAGCTTTTGAGTTAATTTATTGAAATCCATAGCTCTCTCACCTTTCTATTTAAGAGTGATTATATTAAATCGGCCTTTTGGGCCGGGGATAGGTTAATTTAGTGGGATTTATCCCGCTTATTTCGAGTAACTGGCTGGTTTGCGCTTATTCTACGGGATTTATACCGTACTTTTCGAGTAACTAGTTGGTTTGCGCTCATTCTACGGGATTTTTGCCGCTCTTTTCGAGTAACTAGTTGGTTTGCGCTCATTCTACGGGATTTTTACCGCTCTTTTCGAGTAACTAGCTGGTTTGCACTCATTCTGCGGGATTTATACTGTTCTTTTCGAGTAACTAGTTGGTTTGCGCTCATTCTACGGGATTTTTGCCTCTCTTTTCGACCAATGAGCCCTCGCCAGTACTTTCTAAGGCATTTTTGCTTCTTTTTTCGCACATCGAGCCTAATTCGGCACTTTCGAAGGCATTTTTGCCTTTCTTTTCGACCATCGAGCTTAATTCAGCGCTTTCTAAGGCATTTTTGCCTTTCTTTTCGACCATCGATCCCAGTTTGGCACTCTCGAAGGCACTTTGGAAAGCACTTTTGACTCTCTTTTCCCACCATAGTGCCGACTTTCACCGTTTGAGCGAAACGTTCATTTATAGTTAGTGGCTAAATAAGTTACTGTTCTGCAACTAGCATTCAAATCACCTTATTCACCAACCAGAGTTGATCACAAACGAGTGAAATCACCTCACCTCTACCTCTTCTACCTATCTATTAATTACCCACTTTCGCCTTCTGCCGCTGGGTGCCAGTGCTTTGACGTTTAGCTCTGGCTTCGAAAGGGCTGGAGTCTGCCAGCTTTCGGTAGAGATTTTTCTCCGCTTCGCTGATAGGTTCAGGGATAACAATCTCAATTCCAAATAAAATATCGCCGTTCGCACCATTCTCACGTTTTAAGCCCTTGCCGGGGATACGTAGCGTTTTGCCGCTCTGAATTCCTGCTGGAATCTTCAATTTCACGGCGCCGCCCCCCGGTAATGGAACCTTCACTTCTCCACCCAATACCGCTTGCCAAGGAGCGATTTCAACCATGCCATATAAGTCGCCATCGCGAATCTCATAAATATCATGAGGAAGAATATGAAGTGCCAGCAACACGTCGCCACCCGGAGTGTTTCCCGCGATTTTAATAATTGTACCCTCATAGGATCTAGGCGGAATGTTCACATCCACCGTTTTGTCACTGACCTGTACTCTTACAGTGGCACCTTTATAAGCCTGCTCCAAGGTAATATCCAGCTGCGCCTGCATGGTACTACGGGCCTCGCCCCACGGATTGCCATTCGCACGCCCCGTTCCACTTCCCGAGAAAAAATCAAAGCCAGCCCGATCCGCCGAGCCCCGATTCCCAAAAAACATCCCGAATAAATCTTCCTCCGAAATACCAGAACCTCCTGTTGAATAAGTTCCACCGTTCCAGCTTCCACTTCCACCAAAGTTTGAATCCCAAGAGGAGGCTCCACTCGCCGCCCCTCCACTAGCTCTGCCACGTTGAGCTCCATAAAGCAGCTCTTCATCATAGAGTTTCCGTTTATCCTCATTACCAAGCACTTCATAGGCTTCAGCTGCTTCTTTGAATTTCGCCTCTGCCTCAGGGGCTTTGTTAACATCGGGATGCCACTTCTTGGCAAGCTTCTGATAAGCCTTTTTAATTTCCTGTTTAGTAGCTTTTTTGCTCACACCCAAAGCATCATAATAGCTTTTACTAGCCACTCGCGCTTCCTCCTTTCCATCCCTATTCTCATATTGACCACCATTGCACTCCGAGAAAAGACGCACCATAGCCGGAATCCTCCACTACAATGCGCCTTCTATTCATAACACTATATTAAAAGCCCGCTGCCATCTCTAAAAGACTGAGCGGAAGTTCATTCCGCTTAATTTATGCTTATTCAGACTGCGAACCCGTAGAATTAGAATCTCCGTCTTGAATCTCGATGCGTTTACCTTGCATTTTTTGCCGTTTGGGAACTTCCAGCTTCAGCACTCCATCTTTCAAAGACGCGCGAATTTCTTCCTCTGCAATATCTTGAACATAGAATCTGCGCACATATTCACCATATCGACGTTCTCTGCGTACAATCTGATGTTCCTTGTTCTCCTCGGCATTTTCTTCCTTACGTACCGCTTTAATCGTCAAATAAGGACTGGCATAATCAATGTCGATTTCTTCTTTTTTCAAACCAGGAAGTTCAGCTTCAATCAGGTAAGCCTGCTCACTCTCACGAATATCTGTTCTGAAGGACATCGTGGAGCTCTTAATCGGTGCAAAAAAATCATCATTAAAAACATCATTCAAGGACTTAGCCAGCACACCAAAAGCATCATCTCTACGTTTACCAAAAGGAACCATATCAAACATTATCCATTCTCCTCTCATTGACTTTGACTTTATTTGACCTATGACCTTATTATAGTCCCCTACCCGAGGAATAACAAAACCGATTTAAGCCGATTATCGCTCAAATTCAGGCGAATTAGCTGATTTTCCGCAACAAAATTAGTTCTTTTTATTTATTTGACCAATTTTGACCTTTGTTTGATCTTTCGTAAATGACACCTATATAATCATGATCCAACTTGCAGTACGATTATTATATGTTCAGACCTTCCGTTCAATACAAGCCATTAGCTTCTAATCATCTTCACGCCAGCTTTTAAACAGAGTTTTCTTACGATCTATCAAAATTTAACGATTTAAAGATGAAGCCAGCAGAAGTGATATAATGAAAGACAACTAAAGACCATTTTCGTTACAGGAGACCAATTGTATGCAACCAACCTATCCTATGGATGATACGCAGTGGAGTAAGCTCATCCAAAATGTCGCCTATTATTTCGATGATCTTACCCTCAAGCGGGGGTTCCAATATTATAAACAAAATCGAGTGCAGCCGTTTACTATGACGGAGCCTCGTAAGATTAACGCTCTAGTTGAAGGTAGAGAGGATTACCGCGTCAACATTGATCTCGACGGCTTCACCAATTGTCATTGTAATTGTCCAGTATCAGGTCATTGCAAGCATATGGCTGCCGTGCTGTTGAATTATGCCGAACAACAAAATAGATCTGTACAGGTTTTGGCTAACGCTAAAGCTGCATCCTTTTTGCCTAAAATATCAAGTACAGCAACAAGTACTTCTATTGGAGCCGATGCAACTCGTCAGCAGCAAATGAAAGAGATGGCCAACCGCATCGCTAGCGGAAAAATAATGGAGTGGCGGGAGTATTTTGAATTCTGTATCTCCCCTCTAGCCCATACTACCCGAAATCCTGAATATGTGAGTCGGGCCTTGTCTGCAATTAATAAATTCAAACCAAAAATGCTTCCGGAAACGGAGAAGCTGTTCACTCTGCATGCTCATCTTTATCTGTTGGAAAAGCTCGCTAAGCCTTCCACGCAATCCGTCGGTCAGGCCGCTTACGCCCCTTCTCTTGGTTATTACACACAGGTAGCAGTCTCAGAGCTACAGGAAGTAATCACAGGTCTTTTAAAAAAGACACTTCCGCTGTCCCCCGAGCAAGAGCAGGATCTATGGCCATACGTCATCGATACTTTATCTTATCTGCGGCGCGAGATGTTGACGGAGTCGCGGGATCGCTCACGGGATCAACCCTCTTTTTCTCTTAGCTATGATCTGCTGTGGAGAAATTGGATTTATCCGAATACAGGTGGAACTAAGCTTTACCTGAATGAAATCGAACAGCTGCAGCAAGCAGAAGATGAATTAGGCGCTTCCCTGTCACAACATGCTTGGCTGTTAGCTCAGAGCCGCATGTATTACTATCTGATGGATGACCAGAAGGCTTGGGACTTACTGAATAAGGCTGCCGAGCGCCCGGGTCTCCATCCCGATGAGCTCATGAGCTTCACCTCTCCGCTGCTGGATGCAGGGGACTGGTCCCGGTTGGTGGGTTGGCTTGTTCAGATCGGTCCACTGCTGAGCAGCAGACTCTATAATCTCAATAGCTATTCAACCAGTTGGGAAGAAGCTGTTCGCCACCTGCCTGAAGCTGAGCCACAAATGTGGGATACACTAGCCACCATGTTACCTATCTCTGGCGAAGTCTATGAAGAGAAGCTAATCACCTATGAGAAATGGCAGACCTGGATGGATTATCAGCTGTCCATCGGTAAACAGCCCTCCGAATTTCGTGTCAAAGACCTCCAACCGGTGGAAAAGAATGCACCTGAGGTTCTGCTGCCCTTTTACCATCAGGCCGCCGAAAGATTCGTGCTGGATAAGAACAGACATAGCTACAAAGCGGCTGTGAAATTATTGAAACGATTATCCAAGCTGTATAAAAAGCTGAAACAAGAAGAACGCTGGGAAGAGTTCCTCACTGCCTTCGCCATTAGGCATAGCAGGCTCCGTGCGCTGCAAGAGGAGCTTCGGAAAGGAAAGCTAATACCATGAACATGCATTTACGCACGCTAACCATCCGGCTTGCATTAAGCCAGTATGGCGATGCTTTAATATTTGGAATGAATGAGCGCGAAGATCTCGTGCCGGGCTTGCAGCTTAAGCAGCGGCTTTTCGCCTGGCATGAGGCGTCTTTTTATGGTACGGAGTTAACCGTGCAGCCAGCTGGCGAAGGCGTGGAGCTAGTGATTCTTCCTGCTGAGCAGGTCATCCCCTTCTTTGCCGAGCAGAAGCTTTTGGCGCATATCGAATGGAGCTGGGAGGGCGATGCCGCCCACCTCACAGAACTGGCGCCACTTCTGGCTATATGTCTGGAGCACAAACAGTATATTCCCGACATCTCCGCCTACCGCGCCGGGAGGCTGCAATGGACTTGGGACGAGGGGGCTCTTGCGCAGGTGGCAGTGGACAGTGACACTGCTAAGGGAGCCCTTGAGGCGCTAAATGGCGGCAGCGAATTTAGCCGTGGATTACGTGCGGCGTTCTCTGCCGCCGTATCGCAGCGCTATTACAGCACGGAGGCCGAGGCCGGCGACCTCCGCAGCGAATTCCCGCTTCTCTTCGATAGAAGCGGAGCACTTGCAGCGGGCATGGATACCGCTGCGTGGCTTATCGCCATTGGCTGGAAGGCGGACACCGCGCCTTTCCGGCCCGCTCTACAGCTGCTGGAGCCCGATGAGGATGAATCCTATTGGCGGCTGCAGCTGATCCTTCAGGACAAGCGCGATGAATCCGCGCTTGTTCCCATCAGGCTCGCCGATAACGGCGAGCCGTACGGCTTGTGGCCGACCGCGTGGTCGGCTCACGTGCATGAACGGGCCGCGGGATGGCTGGAGCGCCTCCGCGGCAGTCTGCCGCCCGAGCGCTTCGCGGCGGGCGGCGATGTGCTGGCCGAACCGCTCAGCGATGCCATCGCCTGGCGGTTCTTGACGGCCGAGAGCCAGCGGCTGCTGGAAGCAGGCTGGCAAGTGCTGCTGCCGGCGTGGTGGGAAGCCGCCAGCCGGAAAAAGCCGCGCCTGCGAGCGAAGATCAGCTCCGGCGAAGACAAACGCAGCGGCGGCGAGTCGCTGTTCGGTCTCGATTCGATCATCGATTTCGATTGGCGAATCTCCATCGGCGACGCGGATCTCACTGAAGCCGAATTTGCCGAGCTGGTCGCAAGAGGGGAACGGCTCGTCCGCTTCAAGGGCAAATGGGTCTCACTCGATCCGGCTCTGCTGGCGCAAATCCAAAGAGCCATGGCGGGAATGGACAAGTCGCAAGGCTTGTCCTTCCAAGACGTGCTTCAGCTCCACTTGCTAGGAGCTGGTGAAGAGGCAGACGCTGAAGCTACGGAAGAGCAGCTGCAAGAAGATGCCGCGCGTCTGCGTCTGGAGGTAGAGCTGAACGAGCATTTGATCAGCCTTATCGGTCAGCTGGGCCAGCGCTCAGAATGGCCTAAGCCGCCCGTACCCGCAGGCCTTAAAGCGGAGCTGCGCACCTATCAGCATGAAGGATTCGCCTGGCTGACCTTTCTGCGCCGCTTTGGGCTGGGGGCCTGTCTAGCCGATGATATGGGACTAGGCAAAACAGTACAGCTCATCGCCTATCTGCTACACATCCAAGAGAACACGGATGCAAGCTCAGCCCGGCGGCAGACCGACCCACCAGGCTGGCCTTCATTGATCATCTGCCCGACCTCTGTGTTAGGCAATTGGCAAAAGGAGCTGCAACGCTTCGCGCCTTCGTTGAATGTTATGCTTCATTACGGAAGCCGCCGTCTGGACGCGGGATTCTTCTATGGCGCAGCTTCGCAAGCCGATGTGGTACTGACCTCTTATGCAACTGCTGCGCTTGACCAAGAGCTGCTGAAGGAATTCACTTGGGCGACTATCTGCCTGGATGAAGCTCAAAATATCAAAAATGCCCAAACCAAACAATCCGCAGCTGTACGTAGTTTTCCAGCTCTACACCGGGTCGCCTTAACAGGGACGCCGATAGAGAACAGATTATCCGAGCTGTGGTCCATTTATGATTTTATAACCCCAGGTTATCTGGGCAGCGCCAAGTCTTTTAATGACCGATTCACGAATGCTATTGAGAAGGAACGCGACGCGAAACGTACAGCGGACCTACAAAATCTAGTGAAACCTTTCATGCTGCGCCGCAAGAAAAAAGACCCTAATATACAGCTCGATCTACCTGATAAAAATGAAATGAAAACCTATGTTCATCTGACAGCCGAACAAGCGGCGCTTTACGATCAAACCGTAAACGGACTGTTGGAACGGATGAAGAAGCTGGAAGGCATTGAGCGCAAAGGGGCAATTCTCGGGGCTCTGACCGGGCTTAAGCAGCTATGCGATCACCCGATGCTTGTGACAAAAGAAGCTATCCCTGAGCTTGATACGGACAATAAACTGGATACCAGCTTTCTTATTAACCGTTCCTCCAAACTCGAAAGACTGCTGGACATGGTTAAGGAGCTGCGCGCGGAAGACGAGCGCTGCCTGATTTTCACTCAATATGTGGGTATGGGAAAAATGCTTCAGGCGGTTCTCCAGCAGGAGCTGGGCGAACCCGTCCTTTATTTGAACGGAAGCACCTCCAAACAGGCGCGCGACCGCATGATCGAGCGGTTTCAGACACCAGCCCCTTCGGCAGAAGATGGGTCTACACGCCCAGACACACCGCCGTCTGATCAGCCGAATGTATTCATCCTTTCACTCAAGGCTGGGGGAGTTGGCCTGAACTTAACTGCAGCCAATCACGTATTCCACTTCGACCGCTGGTGGAATCCAGCGGTGGAGAATCAAGCAACTGACCGCGCTTACCGCATGGGCCAGACTCGTGATGTGCAGGTGCATAAATTCATCGCCCTGGGCACACTCGAAGAACGGATTGATGAGATGCTGGAGAATAAACAGCAGCTCAGCGATAATGTGATCTCCAGCTCGGAAGGCTGGATTACCGAGCTGTCCACAGAGGCTCTGAAAGATCTCTTCACCTTGCGTCGTGACTTAAATGACTAGCAAAAAGGAACATTCGCGTAAATGCGAATGTTCCTTTTTCACAAGAATAATTACCATTGCTCGGACATTTTAAAGGTAACTGCGAGATCGTCCCCGCCCGAGAGGGAGTTTACCACCAATGTGACAGGTTCATCATGGAACTCGTATGAGAGTCGCTCATTAAGTAAATTGACCGCCAGATTCGCATACGCCCCAGAAATCCCTGATCCTGTACCTTGCATAATAACTTTTCCACCCGTGACCGTAGTGCAGGTATAGTTCACTAGCAGCGCCGTGTCCGTGACAGGAATATTTGTAGTCGGTGTAGGATAATTCTCGAAGGCCCCATCAAGGGTCCCGCCTGCAACGACCATATATCGCACAGGTCTTTTGGACATAACATCTAAAGCTGCCGGTCGAATCTCAGCCGCAAGACCTTGTGGAATAGCAAAGCCAGGACGCCTCATGAAGCTGATTGCTGCAAAGTCAGTCGATGTAACGGTCACGTTATCACGTATTTCCGAAGTTATTCGGCTCACTTGAAACACTTCAAGATCAACGGCCGTCCATACACCGTCCGCATCAACAAGGAAAACCTGAATCTTCATCTGCTCCTGTGAATATACAAAATTAAATTGGAATAAATCCTCTACCATGACATAGGTCTTGCTTAAGGTCTCCTGATATTGCAGCTCAAATAACTCTTCAACAAAAATGGCCTGGGGACTGACACTATTGGATAAGCCCGTAATATAACAAAACGCGCCAGCCGATCCATTGTTGACAACTTTGATCACTACTTGATCTATTGGCCGAGTACCGTCGACTGGTAAATTAATAATGGTGTTTGTGGACAGAACAGGCAATGTCATCACACCTCCTATATATCAATTCATATATGATATGTAAACATTGTTTAGAATTATTGGGTGTAATTAAAATACAAGAGATGTTCCAGAGCATAAATAGAGATTTGCCACTAAATAACGAATGTGGTAAACTCGACTTAACTTTTTATGAACGGAGGGTTACGTGTGATAGACTTTATCCGAGTTAGAACTTTGCGCGGCTAATTGAATAGCGCTAAAGCTCTGCCCATGTGCAGAGGACTCAGGATTGGTCTACCCATTTTTAAAGGTAACCCGATAATTTAACAACAGCGTGTAGGGAGGATTCTCTTCACCTCCATTCCTTTAAGAATTGAACATCCATAGAAGCCGATTAGCCAACTGCTGCTCGCAAGGGATCAAAGTGCCTCTTCCCTGCGACTGGACTGTTGTTTAATTCATTCTACCTATGGAAGGCCCTAACTCTGACGTCCTCTAACGAACCGTAAGCACAGGCAGATTGCCTGTGTTTTTTTGCGTTTATTATTTACTATTGGAGGATGAATAAATATATGGAACAAATACGAGAAAAAGCAATTATAGTCGGTGTCCAGCTTCAGAACGAAACGAATTTCGCCTATTCGATGGAAGAGCTGAGCAATCTGGCAGTTGCCTGTGACCTTGAAGTCGTAGGAGAGCTTAGTCAAAAGGCAAGTCGAATTAACCCCTCCCATTATATCGGGACAGGTAAAATCGAGGAATTATCGGCACTTTTAGAAGCACACGATGCTCCTATTGTTATTTTTAACGACGAACTGTCACCTTCACAGATCCGCAATTTGGAGTCCGCACTGGATCGTCAGGTCATTGACCGGACCATTCTGATCTTGAATATTTTTGCGGAAAGAGCGAAGACCAAGGAAGCCCAGCTGCAAGTTGAAGTAGCCAAGCTGCAATATATGCTGCCGCGCCTCACAGGTCTTCGTGAGTCGCTGGGCAGACAAGGTGGCGGAGCTGGACTTAAAAACAGAGGTGCTGGTGAAACCAAGCTAGAGCTGGACCGCAGAAGAATTGAAGAGCGGATTACTGCTTTACAGGTTGAACTGCAACAACAAGTAGCAAGACGTCAAATCCAGCGGAAACAACGGCATAAAAATGAAGTTCCCGTCGTCTGCCTGGTAGGCTATACGAACACCGGAAAATCCAGCTTAATGAATGTCATGGTAGAGACTTACCATCCGGGTTCCCATAAACAAGTATTCGCCAAGGATATGCTGTTCGCTACACTAGAGACATCGGTTCGCAGCATTGAGCTGCCTGATCACAAAACCTTTTTATTAACAGATACTGTCGGATTCGTCAGCCAGCTTCCCCATCATCTGGTCAAAGCGTTCCGCTCCACTCTTGAAGAGGTTACCGAAGCGGACTTATTGATTCACGTAGTCGATATTTCCGATCCGCAGCATCAACAGCATATGGCGGTTACAGATGAGACGCTCAAAGCACTCGGCGCTGACCAGATTCCAACGATCTATGCCTATAATAAAGCTGATCTGACTGATTTGCCTTACCCGCAAATTGAAGGTGACAATGTCTACCTTTCCGCCAAGAAAAATAGCGGAATGGCTGAACTTACCGCTCTGATCCGCAGCCATGTTTTTACGGACTATGTCCAGTGTGAGATTCTGGTTCCATTTGATCGGGGTAATGTAGTCTCTTATTTCAATGAACACGCCCATGTTCAATCTACTAGCTATGAAGAAACAGGCACACGCCTTGAGCTGGAATGCAGAAAATCTGATTTTGAGAAATTCCGCAACGATTTTATTGAGCTATAACAAATTAGAAACGACGTGGTAATCCTTAATTAAAAAAGAGGGATAGAGTTTTCAGAGTTATCTGAAGCTCTATCCCTTTCTTTTGTGAATAAAAAATGAACAATACAAAAGAGCCCTCTCTTTGCATTGCTCAGTAAGTATAAAATAGGCAGACGCTAGATCTTATAAATATAGTTTCTAGACCCTATTCTTGAACATACAGTGTATCGGAAGCTTCTATTGTTGGCTGCCGGTAAAACCGTTCCTGCAGATAACCGCTGTAAGTAATTAAAGTCTGGATGCACCGATTCATCCGTTAAATAGGCCGAGATATCACTCCCATATACTCTTTCCTGATTCAGAGAGTCTATGATAATCTCTCCAGTAGTAATCCCTATGCCATGGCCGTAGAACAGATCATTTTCGAGTTTAATTGCATTCTCGCCCTGCCATTCTGGCTTGCTCGGAGCATGATCGGGATTCTTGAAATATACAACGTCTCCACGCTGCGTTAGTTCCTTGTTGTAGTTTGTGATTAAGCGTAAATTCTCGTCATAATTCCAGTCCCATAAGAACAAGTCCTTGAAATACTTATTAAACGCTTCTTCACCTATAGCTTCAATCGTCGCCCGATACATAACAATGACCATGGCTGTCGCGCATTCAAAGGCATATAAATGACCATTCCGAAAAATATCTTTAATCCCCACTGTGGGTTCTACGCCAGCGTTCAGCTGAAGCCCACCAATCTCTGTACGTGTCCAAAACTGCGGATTGCAGCGGGAATCATCAAATGTTGCAAAATCCACTCCACTTTCATTTAAAGCTTCAGCCGATTCCACGATGCTTTCTCTCATTTTGCGCTCAAAGTCAAGGGCATCGGGTGAACGAACTTCCTTCACCATGCTTAGTCCCTCCAATGTTATAGGTTCTAAATATAGGTTATTGTACGTGTTCGTCACCGGGTTGGTGCTTAATTCTCATGATTCCCTGGCATCCACGAACCACTGGTTAAGCTGCCGTGTCTCTTCCGTCAAAATATCCAGGAAAATAGAAGTGCGATAACCCGTATCCTTCAAGCTTTTGCCCGTAATCTCTGCAATTCGGTTTAATCTATAAAGCAATGTATTAGTGTGTATATGTAAAAAAGCCGCGGATTCCTTTAAATTGCCGCTTAATGATAAATAGACAGCGATGGTTTTGAGAAAATCACTTTTATGCTCGCGATCATGTTCTTTTAGCGGATATAGCAACGGGCTTTTACGAATTCGACTGCGCTTTTGCTCCATAATAGCCGGTATATATGCCCAAAATCCAATTTCCTCGTACAATAGCAGCTCCCGCCCATGAAAAGGCAGCAGCTTTTTGATCTCCACAATGGACACCGCTTCCCAATAGGCAATAGCCGCGGACATATATTCAGTGTAATCGAGACTACAGCCAGCAGCCAGTGTGCAGCCTTCACTCTTATACATATCCTCCATTGTTTTATGCAGGAATGAAGATAATCCACCCGCCCCCTCGATCACAAAGCTGAAGGAAAACAAAATAATCAGCCGATTATGCTCAGCCGTCAGAAATAGTAATTGCAGTCCGGAATAAGATGCCATAACCTGCCGAAACCGGAGTATTAAATGATCATCGATTACCTTGTCACTTTCAAACACGCTAATATAATATTTTTCCGGCAAAAGAATGGACCAAAATTCCGCATCCTTTTTAATATTTGCTTCGTTGTCGTAGTGGGAGGTAATCAGCTTCCAGAAAAAGTCCTCATGCGTTTTGTCCTGCTTCGTTTTCCAGCCTCGCTGCTTAAGTAAATAACGGCCTACGATACCTGCCGCCTTCTCAACGATATTTTCGGCATGCCCTTCTACCAGGTTGCCTGTATCTACTACCCAAATGTACCCGAGAATTTCCTTCTGATGTTTGATACAAATGGCCAGCCGGGGACCAAGTCCCACCTCCAGCACTGCAGGAATTCGAATGGGATGTGCCGCGCTCTCCAGCTGCTGCATAATCCCTTTTTTGCGCAAGCCAATAATCACAGTGTTAGGTACACGCTTCCCGATAATCGTTGAAATCCGCGCGGAGTCACTCTCAAATTCATGCGAGCTGTAGCCAATCACATGATGATTGCTGTCCTCAATGGTAACTTGAGACTGGAGCGATTCACTTATCGCATCTGCCAATGATTCCATACTGTCGAAGAAACGATCAAATAATGGATCCTTATCTGTCACTAGCTTCACTCCCACCTGAAGAATAACCAAATCCTGTACTCTAGAGTGATTTCATTATAGTATGCATCCCCCTAGCTGACTATAAGATAAATAGCTGGTTTAGGTGAGGGGCGAGATCGGCTTGTTGAGGAAGGTGTTTGGGACGGGGATGTTTGGCGGGGGTTTTGTTGAGAGTTTTGTCGGGGTATTTGGGAAGGTTTAATAGTTGTTGGTGATTACCAAATGTTATAAGTGGTTTTTAGGGAATAACCCCCGGAAATTCTGTGTTTTAATCATCACATGATCATAATTAGGGAAATTCTCCCTAATATTCTGCACTTTAAGCATCACACGATCATAATTGGGGATATACTCCCTGATTTTCTTCTGTTTTGCGTATAAACAGGCGTATTCCTCGTTTTTTAGGGAGGAATTCCCTAATAACAGCATTTTTAAGCTATTTTCGCGTTTTTTTAGGGAGAATTTCCCTAAAACATCTCTCATCAAAGCTTTCACCCTATCCATCCAACTTCACTACGTAATCTATCCACCATAGCACCGCACGAGCAAACATCTACTGCATCTAATTACACTGAAACGCAATCTATTTACTTTAACGCCGTACTGACCAACTTCCACCCGGTCTCCACCGCAAGAAACGCCAAACAGCAAGCTCCCCGCAGAGAGCTTGCTGTTTGGCTCATTCCATTATGGAACGTGTCTATTTTAGATCAATGTGAATGTCTGCTCCATGGCTTGCTCAACCGAATAAGGTGTCTCACCCAACGCTTCGGCAACAGCTTGGCAGGTGATTCTGCCATTGGCTACATTCACGCCGCTTCTTAAGCCGTCATTATCCTGAATCGCCTTGATCACACCTTTATTGGCAATTTGCAGGGCATATGGAACTGTAACATTTGTTAAGGCAATAGTTGAGGTCTTAGGAACAGCGCCTGGCATATTAGCCACGGAATAATGCAGCACGCCGTGTTTCACAAACACGGGATTATCATGTGTCGTCACTCTGTCGATGGTTTCTACAATACCACCTTGGTCAATGGCCACGTCAACGATCACTGATCCCGGCTTCATGGTCTTGACCATTTCTTCAGTAACCAGCTTCGGTGCTTTAGCACCCGGAATTAACACGGCACCTACCAGCAGATCCGCTTCAGCCACTGCTTTGGCAATATTATAAGGGTTAGAGATCAACGTATTAATCTGTGCTCCAAAAATATCATCTAATTGACGTAGTCTCTCCGCACTGAGGTCAACTATCGTAACATCTGCGCCTAAACCAATAGCCATCTTAGCTGCATTAGTACCTACTACACCACCGCCAATGATACTCACTTTACCTCGGCTAACGCCAGGAACTCCGGAAAGAAGAATACCTTGTCCGCCGTAGTTCTTTTGCAGGAACTGCGCGCCCAATTGGACGGACATCCGGCCAGCTACTTCGCTCATCGGTGTTAACAGCGGCAAGGTGCGTCCATGAACAACCGTCTCATATCCGATCGCAAAGACGCCTTTGTCTTTTAGCGCAGCAGCCAAGGCAGGCTCTGGAGCAAGATGAAGATACGTAAATAGAATAAGGCCTGGACGGAAATAGGGGTACTCAGTTGCTAATGGTTCTTTTACCTTCATCACCATTTCAGCAGAGCTCCAGATCTTTGCTACATCCTCAATCAATTGTGCTCCGGCAGAGACATACTCTTCGTTAGGAAATCCGCTGCCCACACCGGCTCCAGCTTCTACGAGCACTTGATGACCTTCAGTAATTAAACTAACTACACCCGCAGGGGTTATGGCAACACGATTTTCATTGTTTTTAATTTCTTTAGGTACTCCGATAATCATCATTCATCTCTCCCATCTAATGTAGATCCCTTATGTAAAGAATGATAACATATGATTAGCATTCCCATTTTGTTAAAAAATTAAAATATTATCTACCATGATTGTGTTTTTACACAAAGGATCAGACTTAACTGCCCATTAATCTTTAACCACTTTGGTACTCAACACAACCATCTTTATTATCTCATAAAAAAAGACACCCTATAGAGTGCCTTTTTGACGATTTTGTATGAAATTAAAGCGACTACCTTATCGCATGATGTTATATTAAGTGACATTACCTATCTTGATAATAACAACATCACTGTTTCTAACACTACATTTACCCCTTTTTCGCAGTCTTCATAAGAGGTTAGTTCCTCTTCACAATGGCTTTTACCCTTCACGCTAGGCACGAACACCATTGCGGATGGCAGAAAGCTGGCTACGAATTGTGCGTCATGCCCTGCACCACTTGCGATCTTTCGACTGGAATAACCCAAGGTTTGAGCCGCTTGCTCCACCAAATCACACACATTCTGATCAAACCACACCGTATCTCGGCCCCAAAGCTTAGTCTTGCTTACTTCACAATCCAGCAGTTGCTCTGGCAAACCGTTGATAATGGCTTCCACTTCACGCACAATCTCCATCTCTTTATGTCTGGCTTCAATGGTGAAAATCACTTTATTGGGAATGACGGTATGGATATTAGGAAGCACATTCATTCTGCCCATCGTATACACAAGCTCGGAATCGAGCGCCCCCAGCTTGCTCCGCAGCTCAATAATCAGATCTGTGGCAGCAAACAAAGCATCTTTGCGCATCGCCATAGGGGTTGTGCCCGCATGATCGGATTCTCCCGTCACCTCAATCTCGTAACAGGCCATACCAACTACACAGTCAACCAGCCCAATCGTCAGCTCCTCTTTTTCAAGAACAGGCCCTTGCTCGATATGAAGCTCCAAATAAGCGGTGGCTTCGGTGATACGATTGCTCATTTCTCCCTTATATCCACTCTTCTCCAGCGCTTCACCAAAGGTGATGCCTGCTGGATCTTTTTTGTTCAACATAACACTTTTATCAAACTTTCCGGACAACACACCAGAGGCCATCATCGATGGCTCAAAACGTGCCCCCTCTTCATTCGTAAAATTCATAATCGTCACCGGAAAATTTGGCTTAATCCCGTAATCTACAAGCGTCCGCACCACCTCTAGACCCGCGATAACCCCTAGGACGCCATCGAATCTGCCCCCTTTTTTCACAGTATCCATATGCGAGCCAATCACAATCGGAGGCCCGGAAGTTTCGCCTGCCAGTGTGGCATACATCGTCCCCATATCATCCATCTTCACAGACATTCCGAGCTCTTCACAACAGGCACGAAAATAATCCCGAACTTTAAGATCCTCTTCCGTCAGCGATAATCGGGTCACGCCATTTTTATCTGTACGCCCATAATCGGCAAATGCCTCGATTGTATTCTTCAGTCTCTCACCGTTCACGAATATTTTTTGCAGCTGCATCCCAGATCCCTCCGCTTCGAGCATTTTGTTGGCTTTCTATCTATGTTAAACCAAACCATAATATTTTCATTTTACATATTGTAATAACTATTATTCACATGATGCTACAACGAGTGGAGCCAGCAATAAGTAAACTAAAGTAGTATATACAATCTTTTCATACGAGGGGTAAGCTTAAGATAGCTTATCATCCAGTTTTCCACAGGAAAGGAGCGAGCCCATGAATCTAAGCCTTGTGATCCCGGTATACAATATAGAGCAGTATATAACCCCTATGTTTAATTCACTGCTTGACCAAAGCGATCCGCATTTCGAAGTCATCATCGTAGATGATGGTTCTACGGATAACACTTACAACGTTATAGAAAAGATTCTTTCGCGTAATCCCGCCCTTTTCTGTAAAGTCATTCGAACGGAGAATCATGGAGTAAGCGCGGCTAGAAATAGGGGATTAGCTGAAGCCACAGGTAGCTATGTTCTTTTTGTAGATGGAGATGATTATGTCTCCGCAGACTTGGTCTCAACCCTTCAGTCATATACTCAAGATGAACAACCCGAGATTATTTGCTGGGGTTATAATCATGTCTCCGAAGGCAGAGAAACTCTATTGAGCTGTACCTCTGATTTCAGCGACGTGACGGGAAGTGAAGCACTGGCGCGGATTTTCGTGAACAAAAGCTTGCGAATATGGACAGGGAGTATCGCTTATAAGCGAGAATTCTTACTTCTCCACGGGCTAGGTTATACAGAACGCTGTGTGAATGGAGAGGATCAAGAGTTCATCTACAAAGCCTTGTCCAGAGCAGCCAGAGTCATCTCAATCCCGGATATACTATCCTTTTATTTACAGAGAAACTCCTCCATCTCCAACAGCTATAACGTGAATAAATTCGATGTAGTGGATGCTTTCAAAAGGGTGGATGAATATTTCAAAACCTATCCCTTTGCTGAACTAGATACGATCTCACCTTTGTTAATGAACCGGGAGCTGATCGAGAACTACTTTTTCAACCTCAAAACCTGTCTAAATGGTACGGAAGGGGTAAGCATTCAGGAATTACTTCGTGACATCAACCATACCTATCCCAAGCTCAATCAAGAAATGGATGAACTCATAAGACGTTATAGAGGAGATAATCGCAGATTAACCCTTTATATCAGAACATTTTTAATCTCCCCGCTTCTATATCACAGATTCATCTCTGTGGAGAGAGGCTTATCCCGGTTCAAGCGCAACCTACTTAAAGGGAACGGAACCCGAAAGGAATCTAGAATATGAAAAAGATGCTTATATACGCCTATACCGAATTTAATCTGGGCGATGATCTATTCATTAAGGTGCTGTGCGAAAGATATCCGGATACCAAATTCAGAATTTGCGCACCGCGCCTCTATAAACAATGTTTCAAAGAGCTCCCTAACCTCAAAGTGTATCCTTCCGATTCCCTTCTTCTAAGAGGCATTGGCTATATTTGCAGGAAGCTAAAGATACATAATGTGGCTCACAAATATCTGGCAGATCACTCAGATGGCGTCGTTCATATCGGCGGCTCAATTTTCATGGAAGCAGACCACTGGGCAGAGCATTTCAAGAATGCAGAAGTCATTCGTAATCAAAATAAGCCTTACTATCTGTTAGGATCTAATTTTGGCCCTTTTACAAATCAAGAATACTATGATGAGCACGAGCGGATTTTCAAGGATTATACAGATATATGTTTCAGAGAACAGTACTCTTATGATTTATTTAAGGATCTGGATAATGTCCGCTTAGCCCCAGATATTATTTTTCAGCTAGACCCGCCAGATATTCCAAACGAACCGGAGGATTACATCGTCTTATCCGTTATTAAACCTTCTGCGAAAGGTCTGAACGGTTTTGACAACCTCTATTATGAAAAAATGAAAGAACTCGCAATTTATTTCATTGAAAAAGGTTACGCGGTTCATTTCATGTCATTTTGCGAACACGAAGGCGATCAACTGGCAATTGAAGAGATTCAGCGCCTTATCGGTCCCTCCTACAACGATGCTATTCAAGTGCATTTATATAAAACGAACATGGAAGAAGTGTTGTCCGTGTTAGCTAATGCCAGTTCTATTGTGGCTTCAAGATTCCATGCAATGATTCTGGGCTGGGTATTTAATAAACCGGTATTCCCCGTAGCCTACAGCAAAAAAATGATCAATGTAATGGAGGATGTTGGGTTCACAGGTCTGTATGCCGATTTCAACACGCTGGAACAGTTCCAGCCTGCACAGATTTTTGAAAGTATGATCACCTGCTCTATGGATGTCACACTGCAAGCAAAACAAGCCGAAAGACATTTCGAGCATCTAGATACGTATTTACCGCTTTACGAAAGGGGGATTCGTTATGAAAGCCAAGCGGAGCATTCTTAACTTATCCTTTGGACTGGGAAGTCAACTCATCACGATTATCCTCGGTTTTTTTATACCCAGACTGATAATGGTCAACTATGGCTCTGAGGCCAATGGGTTGATCGCTTCGATTGTGCAGATTATTAGTTATTTGGCGCTGCTGGAAGCAGGTGTTGGGGCGGCCTCGATCCAAGCACTTTACAAGCCGGTAGCTTCGGATAATAAAAATAATATCAACTCTATTCTGGCTGCCACCTCCAGCTATTATAAAAAAACAGGTATTTACTATTTCTTCGCTGTACTGCTACTCGCCATCGTGTACCCGCTAGTGATCTCGTCTGAGATCGATAAATTATCGATTATGGTCATTATTTTGCTTACGGGGATGGGCGGAGCAATCAATTATTATTTTCAGGGGAAATTCAAGGTCCTGCTCGCTGCGGAGGGAAAAAGCTATGTAGAGACTTCTATTGTCACTGTGGCTAATATTATGAACAGCCTGATCCGGATTCTGTTATTACTGCAAGGTGTGGACATTATTGCGGTTCAAGCTTCCTATTTTATCTTAACTTTACTTCAAATCATCGCTTTCTATATTTATATGAATAAGAATTACAAGTGGATCAACCTGAATCTCAAACCAGACTATGAAGCCATTGGTCAAAAGAATTCCGTATTAGTCCATGAAATCTCCTACTTGGTGTTTAGAAATACGGACGTACTTATATTAACCATCTTTACGAATCTAAAAATCGTCAGTATCTATGTTATGTACAATATGATTTTTACGATCGTGGATAATATCGTCCAGACCATAAACGGAAGTGTGAAGGCTGCCCTCGGGCAAAGCTACCATGAGAGTAAAGAAGCATTTATTAAATTTTATGATGCTTACGAAGTGTATTTTATGGGGCTTATCTTCTCGATTCTAACGGTGGCTTACATTTTGATTTTACCCTTTATGAAATTGTATACCGCTGGGGTAAACGACGTGAATTACATTGATATGTGGCTGCCGGTCTTGTTCGTAGTCATCAAATTATTAACCAATGCCAGAACGTCTTCCAATAATGTGATTACCATCGCTGGACATTTCAAAAAAACACAAAACCGTTCCATTCTGGAATCCGCCATTAATCTGGTGGCTTCTGTTGTCTTCGTAATCTTCATGGGAATTTACGGTGTACTGATGGGAACGATAGTTGCCCTCCTATACCGCTCCATAGATATTGTGATTTATGCCAGCAAACATTTGCTGGACCGCAGTCCATGGGTCACTTTTAGAAGATGGCTTACGAATGCAGTAGTTTTTGTAGGCATTATTCTCATCACAACTGCCATCGACATCCCGATCCATTCCTATCTGGGGCTTATGATCTGGGGTGTACTTCTAGGACTAGTGATCTTGCCTGTATATTTTGTAATCGGCTCTTTAATGGAACGGGAAGTCTTCCTCTATACATGGGAACATCTCAAAAAGTATCGATACAAACTCAAAAATAAAATTAACGCTCAGCCTGAGGTAAGTGGTTTATCCAAATAACACAACAGGAGGACTGGAAATGGATCATAGCGAGGTTTTGCAGCAAGCCTGTTACGTCTTTCTAAACGACCTAAATGACGAAATAAACCATTCACCCGCCATCCAAATAGAGGATACAGAACTATTGCAAAGATGCCGCCAGATCATAGATCAAGAACAAAATGTACAAATCAAACCTTATCTGGAAACCTTATCTGAGGTTATTCATGCCTTTCTGACGGGGAGGGCTTCAGAGGATACTTTGAAATTCTATCTGTCTGAACAATTCAACATTGTTGCCAGTGATATCGCAGGTTTAATTCAGGGGTTGGTTAAAATGGAAAGCCGCATTTCGGATACGGAAATTTCCTACCCAACAGTCCAATCCTTATCCGATTCTCCCAAGATCAGTGTCATTATCACCACCTATAATAGAAAAGAATTCCTATATCAAGCGATCCAAAGTATCTTAATGCAGGACTATCCCAATAAAGAGATTACAGTGATTGATGATTGTTCTACAGATGGCACGAAAGAGTTAATGCAGCAACACTTTGGGGCGGAGCCACGGGTCATTTACATGCGCAATGCTACCAATAGCGGACCTGGAAATAATCGTCGAAAAGCTTTTGCTGCACATGGTGATGGGGAATATGTTCTTTTTCTCGATGATGATGATTATCTGATCGACATGAATTATTTCAGTAAAGCTGTCCGCTTCCATCTCCTTCATCCCGAAATATCATTTGTAGCTGCGAATGTGTTTCTGGAGTATTCCAAAGCCAAACAACTAAAAATCTCCAATCTGCAGCTTAGCAGCATTATTAAGAAACGCGATTATTTCATGAATTTCGAGAAAAAAGGATATCCAAAACCCGCCTCTACTTTAACTACTGTCTTTAAACGAGAGGCCTTAATGGCTATGGATATCCTAGATATGAATATGGTCAACGATGCTTCCATCTATTTGCGTTCCCTGCTGGTAGGTGATGCGGGCTTCATTGATGTGATTGCGGGCGTGTACCGAATACACGGGAACAATATCACCTTTAATCTGAGCCAGGGATTCTTAATTGAGAATCTGGAAGAAAAAAAACTCATTAAGAATATGGCCGTGCAGAAATATGGATATAACGCACAGGAAATGACGGAATGGTTCAACCATAATGCTTACGATACGATCTCATACTATTTATTAAATTCTGCAAAAGACGCTACAGACTTTAAATTCATGTACCATTGGGCGCTTAACCATTGCCCGCTGATCTACAATCAATTGAAAAATGAGTTTCGCATGAAGCTTATTAAAAAACAATTATTACGAATCTCCTTACTCCGTACGCTACTCGGCAGATGATTCGCTCATTAGCTTATCGAGCAGCAGAAAAAACTCTCTAAGCTTTTCTTTTGGGATGTCGGCATACTTGTCTCCAATGCTGATCTCACAATAAGAAGTATGTTCCCCGGTAGCTCTTATTCCCGCGCTTAAACCGATTCCTGTCGCCTCATACACCGCTGACAGAATCGGTTCAAGTTGTTCCTTAGACATTTGAAAATGCATGTGAAACATATTGGAGACAGGTTGAGCGGGCAGAGTGGTTACGTCGTGACATTGATTAACCCAAGCAGCAAGCTCCTTCGCGCCTTCATAATACTGCTGCATCTTGCCCTCTCTTTGCCGGAAATAATAATCAGAAGAAATGATGTACGGATATAAGCTGATTAAGTCTCCACCATGCCGCCGTTTCCATATCTTTGATTGCTTCGTAAAATCTTCACTGCCTGCAAGAATTGCCCCGGCGATTCCTCCAATTCCTTTATAAAAGGATATATACACACTATCAAAGAGTGCAGAGATTTCAGCTGCTGACTTCCCGTAATACGGGAGGATCTCAAATAATCTTGCCCCATCCAAATGCAATTTAATGCCGCGTGCACGGCAATGAGCAGAAATAGCTTCAAGCTCCGTGTACTCTGGCAGCTGACCACCAATCTCGCGCTGGGGTAATTCCAGCAACAGACAGGCGATATCCTCCTTTAGGTTCGCCACATCCTCCAAAGTGATTAATCGGTTCTTGTCCGCAAGCAAGATAGGCTCAATATGATGTAATTCCTTCAGGCCATCCTGCTCATGGATCTCCAAGTGACATAAGGGATGATAGGCTACTTTTTTCACCTCTTTTTCATCGCACCAAATTCTTAAAGCGATTTGCTGCGCCATCGTTCCGCTCGGAAAGAAAACCGCGGTTTCTTTGCCCAGGATATTCGCCATTTTCGTCTGGAAATCTTCAATCACTTCGCCCGTTCCATAAATATCAGATGCCGTACTGTTCTCTACGGCTGCCAAGGCTTCCTTCAACACTTGCACATCTCTATTCCCATTCCCTGCGATTCGATAGGCCGTTTCATTAAAAGCCTCTTGTACGGTTTTTTTTCCGTTCATTCGTTGGATAACCCCTTCCGGATTTGCCTTGTCCCTAATATAGACGAATTTCCAAAAATCCCATCTTAATTTTACCCGATCTAAGGTGAAAAAACATGAGCGCTGTGCTACAATATTGGAATTGCAACGGCAATCTTAGGGAGGGTTATTGAATCACATGCTCATTATTGGTATCGCCGGCGGCACCGGCTCGGGAAAAACAACCGTAGCCCGCTCCGTCATTGACCGTCTTGGAACGGGAAAGGTAACTTTCATATCTCAAGATAACTACTATAAGGATCACTCACATCTCAGCTTTGCTGAACGTGAATCCATTAATTACGATCATCCTTTCGCTTTCGATAACGAGCTGCTCATTGAGCATCTTAAATCTCTGCGCGAAGAACAGACCGCATTCGCTCCCGTGTATGACTTTACAGTCCATGCCCGCTCCACTACAGAGACGGTAGAACTGAAGCCAAACAATATTGTAATCATCGAGGGACTCCACGTCCTTTCTGACGAGAATCTCCGTGAAATGCTCGACATCAAGGTATTCGTGGATGCCGATCCTGATGTACGCATTCTCCGCCGGGTCCTTAGAGATATTGAAGAACGTGGACGGAGCATCCAGTCGATCCATCATCAATATTTGAGTACAGTTAAACCCATGCATGAAGCTTTTATCGAACCATCCAAAAAATACGCTGACCTGATCATCCCTGAAGGTGGCCATAATGAGGTTGGTATTCAGTTGTTGTCCATCCTAACGGAGAAGCATCTATATAACGATTGGACGTCTTAAAGTCTTAATTAAGCGCTTCTAGCTAGCTGCAGAGAATCTCTCTGCGGCTTTTTTGATATGCGTTGACCCATCCATGGTTCAGAATAATCCCACCTCATTCTGGTAATAGCTATATTTACAGCACCAGCGGAAGAGGGATAACAACTATGGGATTTCTGAACAGAACAATAACAAAAGTTTTTAAGAACCCTTCATTAGGGCACCCTAACCCCACTAAAGAATTACCCAAGGAACCTATTAAAGAAAAACTTCAAGATAATATTCAATATATAAAAACAACACTCGGCAATAGTACAGATCTCGTGATTAGAGAATTCTTTATTGGTTCCAAACACCAGATCAAAGCAGCTATTTTCTATACAGATGGATTGGCGGATAGTAAAGCTATTCAGGATTTCATTCTGGAATCACTAATCTTAGAACTTCCAGATCCAAGTCTTGATACACAAACAGCCAACTATCAATTATTAAAAGATCACATGCTCACTGTAGGGGATATTAAAGATGCGACGGAGTTCAATTCTTTATTCACCTCTCTATTATCCGGAGATGTGATCCTCTTACTTAATGGATATACCAAAGGGTTCACCATAGGCATGCGTGACTGGAAAGACCGTGGCGTAACGGAAAGTGCCACTGAAACGGTGATTCGTGGACCTAAGGAAGCCTTCACAGAAAGCTTACGTACGAATACCGCATTAATCCGGCGGAAAATAAAAGACCCCAATCTTTGGTTAGAAACACAGCAAATTGGACGTGTAACACAGACAGACGTAGCCCTCATGTATATCAATGGCATTGTTAGTGATGAGATTCTGCAAGAAGTACACTCACGTTTAGATCGGATCGACATTGACGGTATCCTGGAAAGTGGCTATATCGAAGAATTAATCGAGGATGAAACCTATACCCCATTTCCAACCATCCATCATACGGAACGCCCTGACGTTATAGCAGCTGCTCTTATGGAAGGAAAAGTAGCCATATTAGTAGATGGGACTCCTATAGTAATGACGGTGCCTACCTTATTTGTTTCCTTCATGCAGACGGCGGAAGATTATTATCAACGTGCCGATGTTAGCACCTTAGTACGAATGCTTCGATACTTCAGTATTTTCATTTCACTACTTGCCCCATCTTTGTATGTAGCTATTACTACCTTTCATCAGGAGATGCTGCCCACAACCCTGCTGATCAGTCTAGCCGCACAACGGGAGGGCGTGCCGCTTCCAGCATTTATTGAAGCACTCTTAATGGAGCTTGCCTTTGAGATTATACGAGAAGCGAGTGTACGAATGCCTCAAACCATAGCCCAATCTGTATCCATTGTAGGCACCCTAGTGATTGGGACTGCGGCAGTTGATGCCGGCATTGTTTCTGCTGCCATGCTTATTGTCGTCGCTATTACTGCTATCTCCAGCTTTGTGCTGCCATCCTTCGATCTTGCCCTGACCATCAGAATGCTCCGTTTCCCAATGATGTTCCTTGCTGCATCCTTTGGATTGTTTGGGATCATTATCGGCGTTATTGCGATAGTTCTTCACATGTGCAGCTTACGTTCCTTTGGAATTCCTTATTTGAGCCCGTTTACTCCCTATAATCTCGCCGATCAAAAGGACACCTTTTTCCGAATGCCGCATTGGGCTATGTTTACCCGCCCTAGACTTATCAATAAAAAAAATATCGTTCGGGAAAAGAGTACACCACCGGAGAAACCGGGAGATCTCACGGAGGAATAGCCCCTGAAACCTTGACCTATGAAGTGATAAATTGGAGTGAAGAAAGCCATGCTCGAAAAAGGTAAAATAAGTACTCGCCAGCTTACCATACTGGTTATGTTCCTTACGATCGGGGATTCCATTCTCGTAATCCCTCCCTCCACTTCACACTACGCCAGACAAAATGCCTGGATTTCCGCATTAATTGGTATGATCGTAGGTTTACTAGCCATCTATATGTACAGCAAGTTCGTAAAGTTGTACCCCAAACTAACGCTTATTGAGGCGATTCAAAAGGCTTTTGGAAAATGGATTGGGACTATTCTATCACTCTTGACCTTAATGTATTTTCTTATCGTCACCGTTGGAAGTATGCGAGAACTCAGTGAGTTCGTTACATCCGAAATATTACCGAGAACCCCTATTCCGGCTGTTTTAATCTTATTCATGGTGATCGTGATTATGGCTACACGACTAGGTATTGAAGTCATAGGACGAGCTGGAGAGATCTTTACACCTATGATTATTATCCTATTTCTGATTCTGACGGTCGCAATTATTCCTCAGATGGAGATTGTCAGATTACTGCCCATATTGGAGGATGGCATAAAACCAGTGTTGAGAGGGTCTATTTCCATTACGGCTTACACCTTTATAGAACCGGTTGTTTTTCTAATGTTTCTCCCTTATGTAAACCAACAACAAAAGATAACCAAAGGCTTACTACAAGGCTGTTTCTTAGGCGGTATTATTATCTTCCTGACGGTTACTATTTCCATATTAGTGCTAGGTCCAGATCTGACAACCAGGGATATCTATCCCAGTTATAACATTGCAAGGCGCATATCCGTTGGTGGTTTCTTCGAGCGGGTGGAAGCCATGATAGCACTACTTTGGATGTTAACCTTGTTTATAGAAGTTACCTTATACTTCTATGCTTTCGTTCTGGGGTTGTCTCAATTATTCAAACTAAAAGAGTACCGGGTGCTAACTCTACCCACAGGATTAATTTTGGTTACACTAGCACCTCTTATTGCGCCAAATTACACCTATTACAACAAAGTATTCGATAATTATTGGGTGTACTATGTTATAACCTTCGGGTTATTTCTACCTTTGGTGTTGTTAGGTGTGGGAATGTTTCGAAGGGCACTGAGCAAAGACTTAAAATCTCGAAGCTAAAGATGGGCTGGGAGACATGAATACCGAAAGATCTAACGGAGGATTAAACCATGAAACGAAGATCGCTTCTGATTTGTGTTCTTATTCTCATGCAAATATTTGTAACAGGTTGCTGGAGCCGCCGAGAATTAAATGATCTTGCGATTGCTGTAGGAATAGGGATCGATAAAATTGGAGATCAATATCAAGTTTCTGCACAAGTGGTCTTACCCAGTCAAATCGCTGGCTCCAAGGGAGGCTCTCCTCAAGCACCCGTCAACCTTTATAAAGCGACAGGAAATACTGTATATGAAGCCCTTAGAAAAATCACAACCGTTAGCCCACGTAAAATTTATATCTCTCATTTACGGATCCTAGTCCTTGGCGAGGATTTGGCTAAAGAGGGAATCAACGATGTTCTTGATTTCATGTCAAGAGACACTGATACGCGAAATGATTATTTTATAGTGGTGGCAAAGGATGCAAAGGCAGAAGATGCGTTGAAAATATTAACCAGTCTTGAAAAGATTCCTGCCGTGCGATTGTTTTCCAGTCTGGAAAGCTCGGAGAAAAATTGGGCACCTACATCTACTGTGACATTAGGAACCCTAATTACAGAACTTGTCAGTAAGGGTAAGAATCCAGTCTTAACAGGTGTTGTCATCGAGGGGAGTGTAGATGTAGGAGAAACTCCGAATAATGTTGAAACGGTAGACTCTCCAACAGAATTGAAATACTCCGGATTGGCCGTATTCAAGGAAGACAAATTAATTGGTTGGCTAAATCCTGAGGAATCAAAAGTGTATAACTATTTAACCAATAAAGTAGAGAGTACTGTTTTCTATATCCAATGTCCCGAAGGTAAAAAGGTTTCGCTTGATGTATTTGAAGCCCGTTCCAAAATGAAAGGCAGCATCCATAATGACAAACCAGAAATCAGTATTGAGCAACATATAGAATCAGATATAGGGGAGGTTCAGTGTAGAAATCTTGAACTGACAGACACAAAAACTATCACCGAATTAGAACAAATCGCCAATAAAAAAGTCCAGAATTTATTCAAAACTACTATTAAAAAGGTACAGAATGAATACAAAAGCGATATTTTTGGATTCGGTGAAATCATCCATCGTTCTAACCCGCAGGCGTGGAAGAAACTGCGAAACAATTGGGATGAGACCTTTGTTAACCTTCCAATAAGCGTAAAGATGGATATTAAGATTCGCCTGTTAGGGAAAGTGACTAACTCTTTCCTAGAAGAGACGAAGTGATGAATTGGAGTGAACAAAACCATGTCATCGCAAGGCGCATATCTATTGGCGGAATCTTTGAGCGGGTGGAAGCCCTGATAGCTCTGCAGTGGATGTTAACTTTCTTTATAAAAGTAACTTTGTATTTCTATGCTTTTATTCTTGATTTTGGTTGCACTAGCACCTCTTATAGCCCCAAATTACACTTATTACAGCGGAATTTTTAATAATTATTGGGTGTATTATGTTATAACCTTTGGGTTATTTCTACCCTTGGTTTTGCTAAGCGCAGTAATGTTCAGAAGAGCACTGAGCAAAGACTTAATATCTCGAAACTAGATGGTTTGGGAGGTTGTGAATATTGGGTATAGTAGTGATTCTCATAGTTGTAGCCGTTATAGCAGCCATTGAAGTTCCCCTGATGTGGAGGAAAAAATTAATCAAGGAGATGTGGGTTTTCTCATTTCTTCTGTTGCTGGGAACCTTCTTCAGTCTTATTAATGCGTTACATATTTCGGTCTCTAACCCATTGGGATGGATGATATTTATCTATAAACCCGTCTCCGATATGGTAAATGCCTGGTTATCCTAAAATGGGACTGAACCATTCCCTTGAGATGGCTTAGTCCCCATGATTAAACGACGTTGCCAAATCAGCAAGCGCCCTAAAGTTTGTTGCTAGCCGTTCACGCGCCAGCCAGTAATAGACTTCCTGGCCTCTCTTTTTATGGTCAACAATGCGGGCATCCCGTAGGATTTTGAGATGATGTGAAATCGCTGGCCTGCTTATTTCGAATTCACCTGCAATTTCCCCAACATTCAGCCGACCTTTATTCCCTAATAACGTAACAATCCGAATCCGAGTAGGATCACCAAATGCGGTGAGAAACCGTGTGATGCTGTTGATATCGTTAGGTTTAATCTCTTGCGGTTCTATCTCCCCACCCCGATTCGTAAATAAACTTAAACATACTCACTTGTTGAAACTACAATAAAGACCTTGTAGATTCTCTAACTATTAATTCTGCCGGGAAAATCTGATGCGCATGCTTAACCTTCTTATTGATGAGATCAAAAAGAATCTTAATCGTCGCTTCCGCAATCTCCACTACCGGCTGTTTGATGGTAGTAATAGAAGGATTATAATAGAAGGAAATATCCAATCCGTCATAACCAGCCACAGAGTAATCTTCCGGGACTTGCTTGCCCGCTTCAAATATTGCCTTACAGGCGCCGATAGCCATACTATCTGATAAGGTAAAAATAGCGGTGAACTCTTCACCTAACTCTAGCAATTCTTTTGTAACCGCATACCCATTTTCCATACTGTAACTGTCGATATCCTCTTTCATCCGCCGCACTAGCCGTTCATTATAAGTGATTCCATGATCGGCTAAAGCCTTTTTATAACCTTCATATCTTAACTTACCGATACTTACATCTTCTTCTGGTGCAGTAATGACCGCAATTTTCTCATGCCCCTGATTACATAAATAGTCGACAATTTTATAGCTCTCATTAAAGTCATCGACAGATACAGAAGAATAGTCGCTCAAATCAAACTCTTCCGTCATCCCAATCGTACTAAGGACAAATGGAACCGTTAATTGCTGTAATTTCTCTTGAGAGTGTGAGAATAAACCTCCTAAAAAGACAATTCCCTTCAGCCTTTTTTCTTTCTCCAGCTCAATCGCCACTTCGATCTCATCTTGATTCTCATCAACTCGTTGTAGGATGAAGGAGTATTTCTTGCGTTGAATCTCTTTTTCGAACACTTTGATCATCGGGCTAAAAAATGGATTGGATATCCCTTTAATCAATACTGCAATCGTTTTCGAATCAGAACGTTTTAAATTTCTTGCACTATTGTTCGGGACATAATGATTTTCTTTGATAACCCTCATAACCATCGCTTTTGTTTCTTCATTAATATCCGGATGATTGTTAATAGCCCTTGATACAGTAGTCACGCCAACACCGCATAATTTGGCGATGTCTATAATAGTCAGTCTCTCCATTTCTATCTATCCTTTACTTGTTAGTATCTATCAAACTCCTTAATCCTTATTCAACTTCATAGTCAAAATAAGAAAGCAGGGGATTCCTGATGGTCACCCATCAAGAAAAACACCCTACTCGCTTCTTACATGAATATTAATTTATTTAACGAGGTAGATCAAGCTTAACCCTTAACCGCACCTGCAACGACACCTTCGATGATGTACTTTTGACAAGTCAGGTAGAAAATGATGATTGGCACAATAGCTAAGACCAGCATCGCCATCATAGCTCCCATGTCAATCGATCCGTATCCACCTTTTAGGTACTGGATCGCAATAGGAATCGTTTTATATTCTGTACCAATCAGCAGGTCTGGCAATAGGAAGTCGTTCCATACCCACATTACATTAAGGATAGCTACAGTTACAGCAATAGGCTTCAGGATAGGCAATACCACTTTAAAGAAGGCCTGAGGTGGATTACAGCCATCAATCATTACCGCTTCTTCAACTTCAAGCGGGATAGACTTCACAAATCCGCTAAACATAAACACAGACAGCCCTGATCCAAACCCTAAATAGATTAAGATAATCCCTATCGGATTGTCGAGATGCAGCACGTTTGCGGTCTTAGTCATTGTGAACATAACCATTTGGAAAGGCACGATCATCGAGAATACAAACGCATAATACATCATGCCTGTGAATTTGGACTTCACCCGGGTAATG
Organism: Paenibacillus sp. FSL H7-0943; assembly: GCF_037963265.1. Classification (NCBI taxonomy): domain Bacteria; kingdom Bacillati; phylum Bacillota; class Bacilli; order Caryophanales; family Paenibacillaceae; genus Paenibacillus; species Paenibacillus sp. FSL H7-0943. The sequence continues at coordinate 281,589 of NZ_CP150148.1, read as the reverse complement.
TACCATGCAGTCATGGAAGTAAATAACACGATCACAGCCACCGAGCATACCGTGATAAACAAGGACATTCCGAAGGCACTGAAGAAATCAATCTTTGCTACACCACTAGTATAGTTCTTTAAACCAACAAATGTAGTCTCATTAGGGAATAAGAACGGCGTATCACTAATGTAGAACTTACCCTTGAAGGAGTTCATCAGAACAATAAAAATAGGAGATAAGAACGCAATGGCCAAGACCAACAAAATGGTGAATATAGAGTAGTCTTTTGCTCTAGTCTTTTGCATTAGTTCTCAACCTCCTTTCTTCTAGTAATGACAAGTTGTATTAAGGCGATTAAGGCTACTAAAGCAAAGAATACGACGGCTTTCGCTTGACCGACACCTTCCCATCCTGATTTTCCGTAGAATGTATTATAGATGTCCAGTGCTAACATGGAGGTCTGCTTAGACGGAGCACCAGCGGTTAACGCTAAGTTCTGGTCAAACAATTTAAATGAATTGGATAAGGTTAAGAATAAACAAATAGTAATGGACGGCATTACGAGTGGAATAGTCACATTACGCAAAATCTTAGAACGTGAAGCTCCATCAATTCTTGCGGCTTCTACTATATCTTTAGGAACATTCTGAATACCTGCAACATAGATAATCATCATGTACCCTATCAATTGCCAATTCATAAGAACGATTAGTCCCCAAAATCCATACGTTGCATCAGAGGTCAAAGTGACACCAAATTTGTACAAAATCCCATTAAAAATCAACTGCCAGATGTATCCTAATACGATACCGCCTATCAAGTTAGGCATAAAGAAGATCGTTCTAAATACGTTGGTACCTTTTAGCTTTCTAGTTAACAACATCGCCAAGATGAAGGCGAACACATTAATAGTAAGAACAGATAAAACTGTGAATTTAACGGTGAAACCTAGTGCATTTAGAAACTCTTGATTCGAAAAAGCTTTAGCGTAATTGCCAAACCCTATCCATGTTGCATCATTGACTGTAGTAAACTCTGTAAAAGACAAATATATACCCAAAAGAAAAGGGATCACAAAGGCAATTCCAAAGGCTATTATGGTCGGTAATGCAAAAAGAGCAAAATATTTTTTTATCGATTTTTCCATGGAGTCTTCTCCTATCTCAGTATGGAAAATGATGAAACAGATGTAGCAAGATCCACTCCAATTGTTGCTTAGTGCCACTGAATCTCGAGGGAGCCCAGTGGCACTAAGCTTTTATCTGTATGACAACTGAGAGTTATTCAAGCATCTTTTCATGCATTTATTATTTTGCTTTTTCAGCCTTCCAAGTGTCCTTGAAGATGGTTACAACTTCATCCCAAGTTTTGTTTCCTTGAGCGTATTGCAAGAGCGCATCACCAAAGACGTTTTTGAATTCTTCACTTGGGAATGCTGCGAATGTCCAAGCTACAGAAGTAAGATCTTTTTCCATCCAAGCAGATACTTCTTTAGCAAGTGGATCTGCTGGTTTTTCGCTGTCTTCAAAGGTGTTGAATGGAGCGATGAAACCTAGATCGTTAGTCACATAAGCTTTACCTTTTTCACTGGAGAACAACCATTCCAAGAAAGCGATAGAAGCTTGTTGGTTCTCAGCAGATACTTTGCTGTTGATTGCGAAATAGTTTTCTGTACCTACAGCCAGACCTTGTTTTTCTTCGCCTTCCATACCTGTGTAAATAGGCAAGAATTTAATTTCTTCAGCTTTAACTACGTTACCGTCAACATCGTTGATTTGTGACCAAGCCCAGTTACCATTTTGAACCATAGCTGCGTTACCAAGTGCAAATTCAGCCATGGAGTCAGCTACGGATTTACTACCCAGCAAGGATTCTTTAGTTACAGAGTTCTTGATGTACAGATCGAAGATGTTTTTAAATTTATCGTTGTATTTGAATTCAACTTCTTTAGAAGCTAGACCCGCAAGAACGGTGTTGTCAAACTCAGTATTGTCTTTGAATTCATAATACAGCGGCAAGTTTGCAAGGTGAGTCTGCCATCTCCATTGCTCACCAGCAGCGAGGGAAGTGGAGGCGAATACACCTTTAATGCCCAGTTGGTCTTTTTTAGCCGTCATATCTTCTACTACTGCTTTCAAAGTGTCGAAGTTATTGATCTCAGTTGTGGAGGAGATCGATACCGCTTTATCAGCCAAAGCGAAGTATTTTTTCATAATTGCGTCGTTGTAGATGATGCCGTATCCTTCAACTACGTAAGGGATACCATACACGCCTTCACCTTCAGTTACAGCCAAGCTTTTGTCAGACAGATAGCTGTAAAGCTTAGTATCTTTCAAATCCAAGGTGTAATCTTTCCAGGATTGAAAACCAACAGGTCCGTTAATTTGGAAAATAGTTGGCGCTTCAGACTTGGAGATTTCGGATTTCAATTTAGTTTCGTAAGTACCCGCAGCAGCCGTTACGACTTTTACCTTAACTCCTGTTTCTGCTTCGTAATCCTTAGCGATCTTTTCATATATTTCTGCAATCTCAGGTTTGAAGTTCAAGAAATAAACTGACCCTTTTTTACCAGATGTAGCGTTTCCATCATTGGTTGCAGAATTATTTTCTTTATTCCCACATCCTGCCGCTAAGACAACAACCATAGACATTACTAACATGAGCCCTAAATATTTTTTGATATTCTTCATTCTTCTTCCCCCTCGTACTTTTTATTAGATTACTTCGCATGAAGACGTTCCGATGCTGTTAGCGAAAATTATGTCAGCGTTTTCATTTGCTTAAGTAATCCCCAGCTTCTTTTTTGGTATCCTTCTCGGTATCCTTATCGGTAACGTTTTCAATTGAAATATTAGCACACCATTTTGAACTTTTCAATAGCCAATCTTTTAGAATTATTTTATGGAAAAACTGCCCACGCCAAACCTTGCAAGCGTTATAATAGATTCATCCTTATTCATGAATGGTGAATGCTTAGGACATACTAATGGTTAAAGACCCATTAAATAACTATGAATAGGTGATTGCATATTTTATCTCTGATCGAACAGTATGAGCTACAATTCTCCAATAATAATTATTTTGGCGATATCGGGGTAGATCCCCCCTACTCGATTGTAGAAGGCTCCCTTCCTGTACTTGTCTCAGCTCCACATGCCATTAACCATTTTCGAGAACATGCTGTAAAACCAGCTGACATGTATACAGGCTCCCTTGCCCTCTTGTTACAAAAGCTCACTAATTGCTACTGTATTTATTCAAATAGCTTCTCCAAAGAAGACCCAAATTACATCTTAGGTGGAGAATATAAGGCTGCGCTACGAGCGCTTGTCAAAGAACATCGCATTCAGTTTGTGATCGATCTGCACGGAGCTTCCAAACTTCGAGAGTTTGATATTGACCTAGGGACACTGTACGGAACCTCTATACGAGAGAATAATTTAAATGACGTCATAGGCATCTTTAACAATAATGGTATTACCAATGTTCGACAAAATCATACATTTTCTGCATCCCATCCTGGAACGATTACTTCATATTGCGCTAAGGAATTGTTAGTTCAAAGTATTCAAATTGAAATTAATCGAAATTATCGTAACCCGAATGCGTTTGATTTATTCCAAAAAACCATTCATTCCCTTGAACAAATCATTAAACTATTGGGCGGTGTCTGACATTATTATCGAGCAAACCTTTACTATTCTAGACAAACAAAGCCTTCAACCTCGTGAAGAAATCACAATGAACTCCGAAGAGTTAAAGGAATTAGGTTTAGTCCAGCATATCTTCGTTGATCTTACAGCAGAGAATGGTGTCAAAGCCAGCTGTTTAATTTTATCGGCAGATGAGGTGCCAAGAGGTACAATCCAATTATCCAAGCGGGCAAAGGACAAGCTCGGGGACTGCCTGACTACAGGATTAACAATAACGAAGCCAGAATACGACACAGTTCTTCGGGGAATTCCTAAAGTGGACGAGATTGCCAAACCCTATGTAAAAGCCTGTCCAGCACTCGTCCGTAAATATACGAATCAAGTAGAACTTATCAATCCCAAAAATGGCTTCCGGGTAAACCTAACTTTACGAGAAGATAGCACAGCCAAACCGAATACCCTTTACTTCAACAGATACATTATGTTATTGCTTGAAACCCATTCCGAGGGGCATGACCCATTAATCATTACTCGCGCTAGGACGCGTTCTCAACCCAAGCCAGGCATACATAAACTTATAAATCAACTGATCCAACGACCCTTAAGTGCATTAGGGAACTTTTTTATTGGCAAAAGAGAGCTCACCCTCAGAGTGGGTCATCCTTACCCTTTTGATGAGCACCAGAATTTATGCAGAATTCATCCGAATGTTAGAAAACTGCTAGGCATGGAAGAAACAGATCAGATCGTGATCTCCTATAATTCCAAACAAATCACCATCCCCATCTTAGACATCGATACGGAGCATATTGCCCAGTCAGTCAAGCTTCATGCGGATAATGAGCAGCTTAAATTTATCGACAGCCACTTATTTATCGGGATCACCGCCTTATCGCGTAACGAGTTAGAAATCCCAAGCATCGGCACATCAGTTACCGTAAAAAGAAGTATGTACTCCTTATTCCTAAAGCACTTAAACAAACTGGTCTTACCTGTTATCGCTTTGTTGTTCACCATAGTACAGCTATATAAAGATTTGAACTGGAGCATCGCTCTGACCGTCATCATTTCTCTTGTGTTACTTCCGATTATCATCTACACAACACTATCTGAGGAACGCGCCAAAATTAATTAAATGGAGGGATTTCCGTGGAATTCACTTCACAATCCCAAGTAGAAGATATGATCTACAGCTCTTACCTAAGGGCCATTAACAACATTACAGAAACTTTGGATGAAGAAGTTAGAAAACCGGAGTTAACCAGAGCATTACTGGATGCAGTTGGAAGTCCCGATCGCAATCAAAAATACATACTGGTCACAGGCAGTAAAGGTAAGGGCTCCACCTCTAGATTTATTTCCTCTCTGTTAAGTCACTTGGGATATAAAGTGGGGTTATTCACCTCCCCTCACCTGGTAGATTTCAACGAAAGAATCCGGATCAATGGGCAGGCAATAGCCACAGAAGATTTTGTACGATTAGGTAATGTAATTCGCGGGGGCTTCCACCAGATCGAAGAGCAGCTTGCTGCTGATGAATATCAAGGTCCGGTTGGGGTTGCTTTGGCTATTGCGGCTTTGTACTTTAAGGAGAAGGGTACAGATATCAATGTGATTGAATGCGGTAGAGGAGGAAGGTTTGATGACACCAATGTCCTGAGCAATGACTGGGCTGTCATTACCCCGATTATGGAAGAGCATGTAGCCCATTTGGGACCTGATCTGAACAGCATTACACTGCACAAGCTGGGGATTGTCAAAAACAACACAACAAACGTCTATGTTAGCAAACAGAAATCCGACGTTCTTGCGATCATGAAGGACAACCTCTCCTCCAACCCTGTGCAATATTATGAAGAACAGTTTTTAGCTGAATCTATCACAACCACTTCTGTCGGAACTACTTTTGATGTCCGGACGAAGCCAGCCGTTTATCTAGCCTTGACCCTTCCGCTATTGGGACAGTTTCAAGCGGTCAATGCTGCCAGCGCAGTCGCACTTTGTGAAGAGATTACAGGGGGACCCCTTGATCAGGAGATCGTACATCACTGTTTTGAACAATTACAATGGCCGGGACGTTGTGAAGTTATCTGTCATGACCCACTGACGATTATTGACGGAGCTATTCATAGAGATTCTGCAAGCTATCTGGCTGAACTTATTCAATTAGTGAATCCTGAGCGCAGCCGTACCGTCACATCCATCATCGGTGTCCCTAAGGATAAAGATTACACAGGGGTCATCGAAGTCATGAGTACAGTCTCGGATCAACTAATCGTAACCAAACCCGATATAAGCCATCTAATTTTCCCTACGGATGCTCCGCTTATCGCTAAAAGTTTTCTCGAAAAAAGTTCCGAATTCCCTTATTTAGAGGACGCTCTCACGTATGTTAAAGAACAATCACCTTCCGAGATTATTGTAATCGTGGGTACGCAAACTCTAATCGGAAATGCCAAAAGATTATTCGGGCAATCGCTGCTGAATATCGGCTTATAACTGATTCATACGCTGAAGAATAACTTCCTTGTAAAGGTCTGAGAGGCCAGGTACTTCACTTGGATTTTGCTTGCAATATTCATCTAACATTACCTTATGATTGACTTCGATCACCAACAAGCCTTGATTTGTCTCTAAGATATCTACTGAGCAGAAATCAAGGCCCAGCGCTTTAGAGGTCCGGGAGGCAAGCTCCGCCAGCGCCTCTTGTTTGACCTGATCTTTCACCTCAATCGTAACAGCTCCGTTAATCAAATTGTGCTTCCACGAACGAACTCTTTTTTTGCCAAGGAATACACGCGCCTGATGATTAAAAGTTACAATTCTATACTCAATCTCCGCTTCATAATAAGGACCTATTGCCCCATTAAGCTGTAAAGAAAATAATAAATCCAGCTTTTCATGCAGATCGGCTATCTCATTGATTTTGTACACATGATTGCCCTGCGCCCCGTTATCCTGCTTCATAACTACCTCCCCATTGCACGCTTGGAAATAACGCTCAGCCAATGGATAAGGATTCAAATTGCTAAATTTGGAGTCTGGATGCGGCAAATAAATATGTTCTACGGCTGGGATATTCGCCTTATGCAAAACATCATAAGTTAGAGATTTACTCATGGCAATGATCGTAGAAGCACTGTTGTTTAGTCCGATCTCAGCGTCTACCATCACAAATGATTTCACTCCATCTGTCGCTCTATATACGAAATTCGGTGTAATTTCCTCAAAGCTAATCCCTGAGGCTGTAACAGAATGCTGGATCATTTTTAAGTAAGGTCTAGTCGTCATTCAGTTTCCTCATTTCTAACAAAATATGACCAAACCTAATCATAGCATGAGGAATATTAATAAAAAATAATAAAATTACGTTATAATAGTTAACACAATAATCTCCCGAATCTTATTTCAGGTCCCTTTTTCACAAAAATGACAGACTGTATGTTACGTTTAATGACTGACAGCGCTTTTATAGTTAAAATAAGTGTTGATTATTTAGTGATCATCCTCTATGATAAGCTTATTAAAGCGAATCAAAAAGTTAAAGCGGTTAAACTTTAATCTCTAGGTACCTAGTATTATTGCTAATTAATAGTGTTAGTATGATTAAAAGTTAAAGCGCTTATACTTTAAAACGAGAGGTTGGTGTGTCATGATCAATCGCGAGAACAGGCGGCAGACGTTCTACATGTATCTGTTCATTTCTCCTTGGATTATCGGCTTCCTAGTATTCGCCCTTTATCCTATCTTATCATCGCTTTACTTCAGCTTTACTGATTATGACATCATACACCCACCTAAATTTATCGGGCTCGCTAACTACACAGAGATGTTTCACAATGACCTGTTCTGGAAATCGGTGGTTGTCACGCTGAGATATACCTTCATCGGTGTACCTATCCAGCTTGCGCTCGGTCTTGGCTTTGCACTATTGCTTCACCAGACCATTCCTCTGCGCGGCTTTTTCAGAACAGCAATGTATTTTCCAAGCATGGTATCCGGCGTGGCCATGTCCCTGCTGTGGTACTGGATCTTCAACCCGCAGATCGGGCTCTTCAATTACATCCTTTCCTGGTTCGGCATTCATGGACCGGCTTGGCTGATGAACCCAGACACTGCACTATATGCCTTGATCATCATGACTTTCTGGACAGCAGGCTCAGGAATGATTTTATTCCTCGCAGGTCTGCAAGGCGTACCGGCTAGCTTGATCGAAGCCGCTAACCTTGACGGTGCCGGGCGCTTCAGAATCTTCCTGAACATTACCTTACCGATGATCTCTCCCGTGCTGCTCTTCCAACTGATTATGGGACTGATTGATTCCTTCCAAGTCTTTACCCAAGCTTTTGTCATGACTCAAGGGGGGCCGAATTACTCTACCTGGTTCTATGTCTATAATCTCTACACCAGCGCTTTCAAAGAATATCGTGCCGGTTATTCCTCAGCCTTGGCATGGGTGCTCCTTATCGTAGTTATGCTCTGCACCGCACTAATTATGAAATTGTCTAACCGTTATGTTCACTATGAAGGAGGCGGACGCAAATGAGTACAGTCAGAGCGCTAAGCCCCCGGACTAAAGGAACCAAACGCCGCCGGAAAGCGGAGCCTGTTAAGATTTTCAGCTTTATTACTCTAGTAGTTACAACATTTCTGATGCTGCTTCCTTTGTTCTTCATGGTCTCCACTTCACTTAAGTCCAAACGCGAGATGCTGAAGTTCCCACCCACCTTTCTTCCGGAGAGCTGGCAGTGGAGCAATTACACAGAAATATTTGATACCCTGCAGTTCGGTACTCTTTATAAAAACAGTCTGATTATCGCCGGCTTTAGTGTTGTGGGAACCTTGATTTCTTCGGCGCTGGTTGCCTATGGATTCGCCAGATTCAGAGGTACAGGTAATCAGGTGTGGTTCATCCTGCTGCTGAGCACCATGATGTTACCCTATCCGGCCATTATGATTCCGCAATTTGTACTCTTTTCGCAAATGAACTGGATAGATACCTTTTTACCCCTGATCGTGCCTGCTTTCTTCGGCTCAGCCTATAATATTTTTCTGCTGCGCCAATTCTTCTCCACATTGCCTGAAGAGCTGTTTGATGCCGGACGCATTGATGGCTGTGGTGAAATACGGATGTGGGCTACCATAGCAATCCCACTCTCCAAACCTGCACTTGCAACCGTAGCTATCTTTGCTTTTATCTACAACTGGAATGATCTGCTTACGCCAGTGCTTTACTTAAGCTCATCAGATAAGTTCACGCTACCCGTCGGGATGGCTTCTCTTACCTCATCGAGGTTCCGCATTCCACCTTGGCATCTGCTAATGGTTGCTTCAGTTCTAGCTATGGTCCCAATCGTTACGCTGTTTGCTGTAGCCCAGAAACAGTTCGTCGAAGGGATTGTACTTACAGGGATTAAGTAATAATCCGCCATAAGGCGGCCAAATATACTTGAAATCATGGAGGGTTTAGCTAATGAACAAGAACAGGAAAAGTATTGCGCTTTTACTTGCAGCAACCATGCTCGTTGTTCTAGCCTTATCAGGCTGTAGCGGCGGCAAATCGGCGGGTAACGCCCTATCTGGAGGAAACGGTGACTCTACTAATTCTGGAGGCAAAGCAGAAACGGTAACGATTACCCATTACACAATAGATTCAGAAGACCGCACATTTGTCGAAAAATTAATCCCTGATTTCGAGAAGCAGCATCCGAATATTAAAGTGAAAGTGGAAAAAGCGCCCTATGAGCAGTTCGACAGCAAGCTGCAAACGCTAATTGCCGGCGGCAAATCGCCCGACGTGACAAGTCACTGGGGGTATGGAGGTTTCGCAGAATACTACAATAAGGGTATGTTGTTCGATATGACCGACCTTATGAAAGAGGATGGTTTCAAGGCAGAGGATTATAGTATCCCAGAGAATCTAATGGGTATCTACAAGGTTAAAGATCACACTTACGGCATCCCGGTCAATATGTATGTCACCTTAATGCTCTATAACAAAGACATGTTTGATGCTGCCAAACTGACTTATCCAACAAGCGATTATGAAGATAAGAGCTGGACGTTTGAAAAAATGGTCGACGAAGCTAAACAAATGACGCTTGTATCCGATGATATCGCCAAAACTCAATATGGCGTAGACTTCACTTGGTCCGAACGCGATATGCGGCCGTTATATTTTGGAGCGGAGCCTTACTCAGAAGATACATGGACTAATGGCGGCGTGCCTTCCGAGACTTATTTTGACTCCCCTGAAGTGATCGCTGCCTACAACAAGCTATTTGATCTTGTCTTTAAGGATAAAGTCTCTCCTTCTTCCGAATGGAGCAAAAGTGTAGCTGGACAGAACGGCGACCCCTTTGTTGCTGGTAAAATCGGCATGTCTATCGGAGGCTCATGGAACCTTGCAGGTGCAAATGACTTCCCCTTCAAAATTGGCGTAGCCGCTGTACCATGGGGAGGAAACGAAAAGGTACGCAGCACCCTTTATGTCGATCCGCTGCTGATCTTGAAGGACTCCAAACATCCGAAGGAAGCTTTTGAATGGATCAAATACCTGATCACAAGCGAAGTGCAAGAGAAATCCATTGAGCTTAGTGGCGGTAACCCACCAGTCAACACCGAAGCTGCAGAAGCTTACTATAAACATTTTGAAGGTATCGATCCACAGGATATCAAAAATGTCTACGAGGGTGCTGTTAACTACGGCTTCGAATCCTATAACCACTTAATCACCAACTACTCGCAAATTAATGACATGTTCATTAATGAATTGCAGCCAGTAGAAACTGGACATAAGACGGTTGAAGAGGTGATGGCGACGATTCAGAAGAAGGTTACAGAGATCATTCAGCGATAACTGTTTGGCAGGTATACCGCCCCCTTTAGGGACGGTATACCTGCGTGAAATCATACGTTTAGCGGACAGTCTGCCAACCCTGTATACTGAAAGTAGAAAACAGGATCGGAAAATCTGCCGTGAGGAGAATTAAAGATGAAAGTTAGTATTTTTGATGTAGCCAAAAAATCCGGATTATCCGTTGTAACCGTATCCCGGGTGTTAAATGGGGCCGAATCGGTACGCGAGAATAATCGCCAAAAGGTGCTGGAGGCAATTAAAGAGCTGGATTACCGCCCTAATGCTGCGGCACGCAGTCTGGCAAGCGGTAAGACGGGAATTATCGGCATTATTGTCACTACCCTGCAAGATTCCTTTTTTGACGCAGTGGTCAAAGAGCTGAATGAAATATTAGCGATGCATGGTTATTTTTTAGCCATATCCATCTCAACAGGCATCGAATCGGATGATAGCCATTATTTAATTCAGGAGGATCGTGTAGACGGTTTAATTCTGCTCTCTCCGATGGAAGAGGACAATTATATTGTGGAGTTAAAACGGCGGGGTATTCCTTATGTGCTGATAGATAATCAGAAGCCCGAAAATGATACCTACTCCATCACGATCGACAACTTCAAGGGGGGATACGCAGCTACGCGTCATCTGCTGGAGCTGGGACACACTTCAATCGCTCATCTCTGCGGTCAGGAAATGTTCCGGAGTACGCGGGAGCGGCGCAGTGGATTTCTACAGGCGCTTCAGGAACAAGGACTGGCCCCCTTTGAGATCGTGCCTGGTGATTTCGATATTGGGATGGGATACGATACCTGCAAACGTTGGCTGAAGGAAGGAAAGCTGCCCACCGCCGTATTTGCCGGGGATGACAATATCGCGCTTGGAGTCATCAATGCCCTGATGGAAGCGGGCATTCAGGTACCCGAAGAGGTGGCAGTGGTCGGCTATGACGATCATTATATTGCTTCACAGCTTCATCCACATCTGACAACAATACGTCAGCCTGCAGACAAAATCGGGCTGGCAGCCGCGGATATGCTGCTCAAACGCATCTCCGGAAAGATGAAACGTGGAGCCGGGATGCGGATTGATCCTGAACTTATCGTACGTGAATCTACCGGAGCTGAGTAGATTAAATTTATACACTAGGAGTGACGACCATTGACTTACTACTTGGGGATCGATGGGGGAGGCACGAAAACCTATGCTCTGCTAAGCGATGAACATGGCAATGTTCTTGGCAAAGGCAAGAGTGGTAACGGCAACCACCAGACAGGCGCCCTTGAGGCCGCCAACAGTATTCAAGAGGCCACATTCGGGGCGCTGGCTGAAGCCGGACTCCGGTTGGAAGACATCCAGCATACCTATCTCGGACTTGCCGGTGCTGATCGCGAGGCCGACTATGCTATTCTCCATCCGATGATACGCCAGATAGGATTCACCAAATACACCATTAACTGTGACACTATGATCGGTCTACGCGCCGGAACGAATCGCCCATATGGTGTCGCGCTCATCTGCGGCACCGGCACCAATTCAGCAGGCAGAAACCTGCAGGGAGAGCATTATCAATGCGGCGGCTTTGACTATATGTATGGTGATTTTGGCGGGGGTGGCGCACTCAATATTGAGGTGTTTCGTTCCGTTATCCGAGCTTGGGACGGCCGGGAACAGCCCACCTTATTAACAGGCTTACTGCTAAAAATGCTAGGTTATGAGGAAGTTGGGCATATGTTTCACGATTTCCTTGATCATTGGAAAAAAGTCCCCGTAAATGTTGCCCGCCTGCTCTTTGAAGCAGCAGCTGAAGGAGATGCCGTAGCGCTGGAGATTTTACATCGGCAAGGGGTTGAACTGGGTAAGTCTGCGGCAGCTATCATTCACAAGCTAGGCATGGAGCAGGAGGCCTTCGATGTGGTGCTGGCAGGAAGTCTGCTAACCCGAGGGGATCGCGGTTGGATTCGCCAGCCTATCGAGAAAGCTGTACACGCTGCAGCCCCTCAGGCAACCGTGGTTACCCTTGCCACAGAGCCTGTAGTCGGTGCAGTATGGTCAGCTATGGATCAAGATGGGTTGACCATTAGTAGTGAAGTATATGAGAAAATGCGGAAATTTCAGGATTATGAATCGATCAAACAAACTACAAGACAGGAGTGATTAATCTTGGCAGCTAACCAAGGATTAAAGATTGCAGTTATCGGTGGAGGTTCTTCGTATACCCCAGAATTAGTAGAGGGATTCATTCTTCACTATAAAGAACTTCCCGTGCGCGAATTATGGCTTGTAGATATTGAGCCTGGTCTTCGCAAGCTGAATATTGTAGGTAATTTGGCAAAACGTATGGTGGAGAAATCAGGCCTTCCGATTGAGGTTCATCTGACAACAGACCGCCGTAAAGCGATCGAAGGCGCCGATTTCGTCAGCACCCAGATGCGTGTCGGCATGCTTGATGCCCGTGCTCGTGATGAGTCGATTCCGCTCAAATATGGCGTTATTGGCCAAGAAACAACAGGTCCTGGGGGAATGATGAAAGCACTGCGCACCATCCCTGTTATTCTGGATGTATGCCGTGATATCGAGGAACTGGCTCCCAACGCATGGCTGCTCAATTTCACTAACCCTGCTGGGATGGTCACCGAAGCCGTTCTGAAATATTCTAAGGTAAAAAGTATTGGCCTGTGCAACGCACCTATCGGCCTGATCAAGCAAGTCTCTGCCAAATATAATGTAGCAGCAGACCGTGTATATGCCGAATTTGTGGGCCTCAACCACTTGCACTGGATTACTCGTATCGATGTTGAAGGTGAAGACAAGCTGGACGATATGCTTGCAGATACAACCAGCTACAGCGCTAAGAACGTACCAGCAAGAGAATGGAACCCGGAATTCCTGCAATCCCTTCATGCACTGCCCTCATACTATTTAAAATATTTCTATATGACCGATGCCATGCTCGAAGAGCAGATAGAATCCCATAAACAAGGCATTAACCGTGCTGAAGTCGTTAAACGTGTAGAAGAAGAGCTCTTCGAGCTTTATGGCAATCTAGAGCTAAGCGAGAAGCCGAAGCAGCTGGAACAGCGCGGCGGTGCTTTTTACTCAGAAGCAGCTGTTAATCTCATGAGATCGCTCCATAACGGATCAAACGACATTCAGACCCTAAATGTCGCAAACCATGGCATATTGGACTTCCTGCCAGATGACGCCAGCATTGAAGTGAACTGCGTGGTCACTAAAAACGGCCCGCTACCACTGCCACTGACCAAAATTCCAACCATGGCTAAAGGACTCATTCATGCTGTCAAAACCTATGAACAGCTGGCGATTGACGCCGCTGTAACCGGAGACCGCGCCCTTGCCCTTCAGGCGCTCGCACATCACCCGCTTGTTCCGTCCGTGGACGTAGCGATTCGGATGCTGGACGAAATGCTGGAAGCTAATAAAGAATTCCTGCCGAACTTTTTTGCGAATTAATTCATACCTCCTATCGAGAAATAACTAAAAGAGACCGAACCCGGTCTCTTTTTTTGCGCTTGTTGCTGATACTCGCTACCGAAGCAAAAATGAATAAAGCATCTTGGTAATTTGCACTTAGCGAATTCGCTATCGGACACAGCTGACCTTAAAAGCGGCTTTTTCACATTTTTAGAGTGCTAGCGGACCCCATAGCCGTTATTAGCATGAAAACCACCCAATATAACCCCTTTCTAATTGAATAGCGCCTCTGGTGAAGCTAGAATAAAAAGTGGACAGTAGTTAACAGACTGGCGATAATGAGTCCACGGAGGTGTGTTCACATGGGAGAACATCGACAACGGTATAACGAAGAATTTAAAAAACAGACAGTGCAGTTCATTCAAGAGCAAACAAAGACAGTGGGCGACTTGGCGGAAGAGCTCAACATCCCAAAAAGTACCCTGCATCAATGGATGAGCCAGTATCGAGAACTAAAGAATGAACCGGCAGCTAGCGTGGATCGAGTACGGGAACTCGAGGCACAGTTGAAAGAAATGAGCCGTCAACTTCAAGAAAAAGATAACAAGATTGCCGATGTGGAAGAGGAATTAGCGATCGTAAAAAAAGCAGTGCACATCTTCAGCAAACCAAGGAACTGAGATTCCAGTTTATTGAAAAACATCGCTCCGAGTTTCTCTTGGAGAAGATGTGCATGACCCTACATGTGTCACGGAGCGGGTACTACAAGTGGCGGACAGAAAAAACCAGTACGCATATGCTTCGTAAGGCTGCGATAATGAAGCGAATTCAGTATCATTTTGCAGACCATCAAAAGCGGTATGGGAGTCCGAAGATCACCCGCCTGTTACATCAAGAAGGTTATACCGTTACCGAACGCACGGTGAGTGTGTACATGCGACATATGAAGCTTCGCTCCATTGTCTCCAAAACGTATCGCGTACAGACCACCGACTCCAATCATGACCATCCGATTGCCCCGAATACGCTGAACCAGCAATTTAAAATACTCAAACCCAATTCAGTATGGGTTACCGACATTACTTACATTCCTTGCCGGGGAGGGCGCTTGTACCTGGCAAGTGTGATGGACCTTTGCACGCGCGAAATCGTGGGGTGGCGCTTGGAGAACCATATGGAAACTAGCTTGATTTCGGGCGCTTTACAAGATGCTTACGAAGCTAAACAACCGGAAAAGGGTCTATTACATCACTCCGATAGAGGTTCTCAATATACTTCTCATGAATACACGAAGCAGTTGAAAGCGTATGGCATGGAGTCCAGCATGAGCCGCAGAGGTAACTGTTATGATAACGCCTGTATCGAGTCGTGGCACAGCATTTTGAAAAAGGAGCTCATTTATTGTAATCCGCGATTCAAAACTAAGGAGCAAGCCTACCAGACACTTTTTCAATATATTGAGTTTTACTATAACCGCAAGCGAATGCATGGCGCGCTGGGGTATCTTTCTCCAGTTCGTTTTGCTGAGCAATTGACTAGAATGTCTGTTGCGTGACTGTCCACTTTCTTGACAGAGGTCCATGGTGTCCGAAAACCTGCTTCAAAGGCTAAAAACTAGCAAATAACGTTATCTGGGTCCGCATGACTCGGCCGAAGATTGCACAGAAAATGTGTTCGGATATTTATAGAAGAACCAGAGATTACTGCGAGTTGTACCGATAATGAGATCTGCTGTCCATCAGTTCACTGCTGCCAGATTTGCCAACGACCCACAACGCAAAAAAACGATCCCTGTTACTGGAGGAACGCTTTTTTGTTTCTACTCCAATGGGCTCCCAGCATTTCCACCATTATCATCCACTCATTTATTGCTGCGCTCTCAGCGTATTTCTTGCATTACCTGTTCAATGCCAAAGCGAATATCCGGCTCTTTTACACTGGATACATTGAGCTTTAGAATCTTCTCTTTATTAAAAGAGGGCAGATACCCGCTGTCCGCCATTTCGATGCGAATGAACTTTTTTTGCAGACGTTTGATCATCTGTTCTGTCTTTACGCTGTCACTAAGCTTCAGATACGTATGCACGCCAAGCTGGCCGGTTGGATGGTAGGAATAATGCTGTGCTGTCGCTGTATCTAACTCTCTCATAATCGATTCATGGAGCAGCGTGGATCTTTTTTCGTAGCAGGAACGCATCTTTTTTCGGTGGCGCTCGAACATTCCGCTTTTCAGATACAACTCCAGGGCAGCCTGAGACAGCATAGAGCTATCTATATCCATCAGTCTTTTGAATCGGTTAAAAGAGTCACACAGGACCTCTGGCAGTACAGCGACACCGACACGCAGACCCGGAAATATAATTTTGGAAAAGCTTTTCAAATAGATCACATGGGAAGCATCGTCATAAGCGTAGATCGGATCCTCTTTTGCATCCTGCTCCAAGTCCGCCATGTAGTCATCCTCAACGATGTATACATCGTATTTAGCTGCTAGCTGAGCAATCGCCTTCTTCTGGGGACGGGTATAGGAGACGCCAAGCGGATTATGAAATCGCGGGACGGTATAAAAGAACTTGAACTGGCCTGTCTTAAATAACCGTTCTAATTCATTCAAGTCCACCCCAGCATCCGAACGCTTTATTCCCTCTGTCTCAATGCCATACGTCTTCAGATATTCCATAAAAAGCGGATAACCCGGCTGCTCAATCAGCACTCGCTGCCTGCCATTCGGAAAAGGAATTCGGGTCAATACGCCAAGCGCCTGCTGCACACCTGAGGTAATAAAAATCTGATCCGGATTGGCAAATACCTGATAAGAAGCCAGATGCCGCTGCATTTCACGAATAAGAGAAGGAAGCCCCTGCGGCGTTCCATAGATGAACAAGTCATTGCGGTACATATCAATCGCTTTATTAATACAATGTTGGAAATCCAGATACGGAAAAATATCCGGGTCGGGTGCAGACACCGTAAAATCGATCCAATGTGCACCTTCGTCTTTTCGCTGTCCGCTTCGTTTCATGACATAATAACCACTTTTTGAGGCGGCATAGATTAAATGTTTGTCCTGAAGATCCTGCAACGCGCGAATAACCGTACTTTTACTACATCCATAACGTAAGGACAACTCCCGGATAGACGGTAATTTATCTCCCTCACGATACGCATCCTCGGCAATTTGCGCTTCCAGCTCGTTGATTAACTCCGAATACTTATACATCCCTTCCACCTTCCTCCAAGCTTATTCTGTACCGGTACAGATGAATAATAATTACATTGTAGCACAGCTACTCTAGCCTTAGAATAAAGAGCAGAACAGGACCGGTACCTAAATGCGCGCAACACTTTGGAGGTCTTTACTAATGAATACATCTTCTACTCAAAAAGCGATAGCAGCAGCTGTCATGAATGCTATTATCGTCGGGTTTTCCTTTATATTTGTAAAAATGGCCCTAACCGTCTCGGATCCTTTTGATACGCTAGCTCATCGCTTCACGTTATCTTTCCTTGCCGCTTCTTTATTTACTTTTCCAGGGTGGGGGCGGGTGAAGTTTGGAATATCCAAGGCCGCAGTGATAATCCCACTGGCTTTAATGTATCCAGCGTTATATTTCACCCTTCAGGCGTATGGACTTTTGTATACAACTTCCGCTGTAGCGGGTATTATTCAGGCGACAATGCCCATCTTCACCATCCTTTTGGCGGCGATGTTCTTGAAGGAAACCACGAGCAGCTTCCAAAAGATCTCTACATTAATCTCAGTTGCAGGCATTATTCTTATCTTTGCCATTCCAGGTTTGAGTATCTCTTCTTCTAGTCTTTGGGGCGTCCTGCTCATCCTAATCTCAGCTTTATCCCTTGCCGGTTATAATGTTGCGGCTCGAAAGCTGACACGTACCTGGAGTCCCAAAGAACTTACCTATATGATTACTTTGTTCGGATTTATATTTTTTAATGGACTGTCGATCATTAAGCATGGTTCGGCAGGAACCTTGGATCAGTATTTCACACCTTTTCAAGAGCCCAAATTTATATTCTCCATGCTCTATCTCGGCGTACTCTCCTCCCTCGTGACCTCCTTCCTCTCCAACTATGCTTTATCACGGATGGAAGCTTCACGCGTGAGCATTTTCGGCAGTCTTTCAACAGTTGTCTCTATTCTCGGTGGTGTACTTCTGCTGAATGAGCAACTGGAATGGTACCATTGGACCGGTACAGTGATGATCATCGCCGGGGTGATCGGTGTGAACTGGCGGAAGCAAGTAAGGGCCAAAGGCAAAGCGTGAAGATTGATATGCATACAAAAAAGACACCCCGCGAGGTGTCTTTTATCTTTACCCTTTTCAGTATCTCTATTCTGTAGCAAGCCTCGCTAATCGCCGTTATTTGGCTGTTTCAAGCTCCTTGATCTTCTCTTTATATTGATCCAACAGATTAGCTAAAGCTTCCTTGATCACAGTCGCATCTTTGGATTTAGCGGCACTATTCAGATCATCTTGGGCTTTGAAAAAAGCTTTATCCGCGTCGCTAAGATCTGGAATGGAAATAGCAATTGAAGTCGCGTCTACAGCTTTCATTGAAGTAGTGATATTGCTATCTACCTGCATATCATCGACTACAGGTACTACTTCAAGGTTACGACCAGCTTCAATATATCCTGCAGGTAGAGCTTCGGTGGATAGTATTTCTTTAGATAATTGAACTCCCTCCACCAGTTCCGCAGGCACAAGCTCGGCAAGTGCGGTTACACTAAATCCAGCAACCTTATAATACTGATCCAAGGTGTTCTTCCAATCTTCTTGGGTATTAGGTGCGTAGGTCTTAGCCAACTCTAGGGGATCTACCCAATCAATAGTGGTTACTTTAGTGGCAATTGTTCCTTTAGAGGCAGCAGTAACCACGGCTGCAGCCGTTGTTTTCGTGTTTCCGTCTTGCGCTCCACTTGCTGCGTTCGTTGCAGACGGTGCAGCAACGGCGGACACTAGCAGGGCGGACAGCGCTAACTTTTTAAATAACATCTGTTGATTCATAAATACAACACTCCTCGTCGATTCGAATGATCTTACAAGACCAAGCTTACATAATGGGTGTGGCAGAACATTGGTTAATTTGTGGAAAAACGATGGCAGCCGACCCTACCCACCTCTGGATTGATATACTTGTAGGAGAATAATCTGGAGGTAACCCGAAATGAATAATCCATATCTCATTGCCGTAGTCGACGATGATGAACATATACGCAATCTTGTTGAAGCTTATTTACAAAAAGAAAACTACCACACCATCGGCCTTGGCAGCGCTGAGGAAGCATGGACCTTGTGGCAGACTAGCCCCCCGGATATGTGGGTACTCGACGTTATGCTCCCCGGCATGGATGGTTATGAGTTCTGTAAAAGGATTCGTAACGAAGCCGAAGTACCGATCATTATGATCTCCGCAAGAGATAATGAAGTGGATAAAATATTAGGATTGGAGCTTGGCAGTGACGATTATCTAGTCAAGCCGTTCAGCCCTCGTGAATTAGTCGCCCGGATCAAACGGCAGCTTCAACGCTGGTACAAAATGAGTAATCAGGCCGAAAAATTGAATAGTCAGACCACTTCCACCCGTCTTGAAATCGACCAGCTTCTACTATTGCCGGAAGAAAGACGTGTATTCTGGTGTGGTGAAGAGGTAGACTTGACCAGCAAGGAATTCACCATGCTAAAAGTATTCGCTGATGCCCCTAACCGGGCATTTACAAGAGATGAGCTGCTGAGCTATGTGTGGGGAGACGACTATTTTGGAAGTGATCGCGCCGTGGATCATCTCATTAAACGGATGCGCAAAAAACTGGAGCATTTGCCCATTGAGGCTGTATGGGGACACGGATACCGCATGAGAACAGATGGGGGTGAGCATACGAATGAAACTAGCACATCAGATTAATTTAGCCTTTAGTATTGCATTGGTATTGCTACTATCTATTACTGCAGTCGTGATCCATTTTGTACTACTCAACCATTTTGTCGGAACACAAAAAGAGGATTTAAGAACCATTGGTGCGGCGATGTCAGTTACATTGACTGAAGAAAGTAAATACATCGGGGAGATTGGCACTCAGCTGGAAGCTCTGCCGGTGACCTTACCTTCTCTAAGCACTGCAGGCGTCGAAGCCATTCTTAGCGATGAGACAGGAAAAGTCTTGTCCACATCATCAGAGATGAGTTCAATTGCAATAAACTATGATGCCAAGAGTGTCACAGGCCAAGCCACTGAGCTCCAGAACATTTGGAATGGAACAGATACACGGTATATTACTGAGGTGAAGGCTACACCTATAGGCACGCTAACTCTACTAACCCCTATGAGCGCAGTCACTGCTATTGAACAAGCTTTGCTCAAAAGACTGCTGATCGTTTTCAGCGCAGCGGGAGCATTTATGTTCCTATTTGGCCTATTTATCACCAAGAAGCTGATTCAACCTCTAATGAGGCTGCAACAAGAACTCCGCAAAGTCAAAGAACGGCACTTCTCAGATGTTAAATTAATTAAAGCTGGTGGAGAGCTTGGATCTGTCGCTCAATCGGTATATGACATGGCAGATGAATTAAATCGTTTCAACCATGTGCAGAAACAATTTTTCCAGAATGCGTCTCATGAATTAAAAACTCCCTTAATGTCCATTTCCGGCTACGCTGAAGGGATTAAGGATGGTGTTTTTGAAGGTGAGAATGTAGTAAAAGGGCTAGACATTATCATGAGCGAAAGCAGCCGCTTGAAGAAGCTCGTGTCCGAAATGACTTTACTTGCGAAGCTGGACAGCGAGGAAGATATATTCAAGCCTACGGTTATTTGTTTAAAAGATCTACTGACAGAAACCATCGAACGAATGAACCCTCTATTAATGAAAAAAGAATTAACCCTCCATATCTCCCACGATCATCAAGATTCTCTTACGATCCGTGCGGATAGGGATAAGCTGCTACAGGCGCTTCTTAATGTAGTTTCCAATGCAGCACGTTATGCTAATCAACATATCTATATCCATGTTTCAGTCAAGGAGGGCCGGGCTCTGTTATCCGTAAGTGACGATGGCCCTGGAATTTCGGACGATCTGCTTCCTTATCTCTTCCATCGTTTTGTAAAAGGAAAAGACGGAGAATCCGGACTTGGACTGGCTATTTCCCGCGCAATCATCGAGCGTTGTGGAGGTCAGATCAGCGCAGGCAACCGAAGAAATGGCGGTGCGGTAATCTCGATGGGGTTTCCTTTATAAATATCCATAAGAGGCTGTCTCAAAAGTAGTGAATTCTACTTGGGGGCAGCTTCTTTTTTATGGAATAGAAAAGTAATGGATTTCACTGTGCTATATGACTATATACCACGCGTAGTGTTCTCTGATATTGCGTTGGGTGGTTGGACGGTGGGCGGTTGGGCGGTGAGCGGTGGGTGTAGGCAGTGGGCGGTGGGCGACTTGCTAGGTGAGTTTTTCATACGGCTTGCGGTAGGGTTTAAACTAATTAGGGAAGAACTCCCTGAAAATAGCCGATATTCACTCTAAATGCACGAAATCAGGGAATTCCTCCCTAATAATTAGGGGGATTTCTTAATTAGTTACTAAATCGGCCGAAAACCAGGTAAGTTTTCCCTAATTATAAGTCTGATGAACAGAAATCTCTGAATTTCAGGGAGAAATTCCCTAATTACTCTATAAATACTTCACTTATTGCATCACTTGCAGCATCACTTGGTGCGACACATGAATCATCAATTGCTCATCACTTGGTGCGCCGCTTAATTCAATCGCTCAACAAGTACATAAGAGCTGGAATAGGCCTCATCAGATGCTGTATTATTCATCATCACCCTCTATATTCATCTTGGTAAATGATGCCGTTTCTACTTCATGGTAAATATAGCTACTATTTTGGGTAATATATAGTCGAAGTAACAATTACACCTTACCTCTGATAAGAGTTAGATACTACATTTTTTCACAAAAAGGAGATACCAACATGAGCAGACTTACAGGAAAAGTAGCTATTATTACTGGTGGAGCAGGCGGTATTGGTAAAGGGATGGCCTTGGCTTTTGTAAAAGAAGGCGCTAAGGTAGCTATTATTGACCTCAATGAAGAAACCGGCAAAGAAACAATTAAAGAATTACAAGAATATCAACCTGAATCTATCTTTATTCAAGCGAACCTCAAGGAACACGATAAAATAGCTCACCTTGTTAAACAAGTAGCTGATAAATTCGGAAAAATAGATATTTTAGTAAACAATGCCCACGCATCCAGAATGAAATCTATCGAAGAAACTACACAGGCTGATTTCGATTTATCTTTTGATACAGGCTTCTATCCAACCTTCTATTTCATGCAAGCAGCACTACCGTATTTAAAAGAAGCACAAGGTAAAATTATTAATTTTGCATCGGGCGCTGGCCTCAACGGGGATACCAATCAAGGAACATATGCTGCCGCAAAAGAAGCCATCCGTGGAATTACCCGGGTAGCCGCTAATGAATTTGGTCCATTTGGAATCAACGTAAACATCATTGCTCCAATTGCTAATTCCCCTGGCATGATTGAATGGGCAGAAGCAAACCCTGAGTATTACCAAAACATGATTTCCAAAATCCCTTTGAGAAGATTGGGTGAACTGGAAAGTGATATCGGGCGTGTTGCGGTATTCCTAGCGAGTGAAGATTCCGATTATATTACGGGCCAGACTATCATGGTAGATGGCGGGTCTATTAAGCTTCGTTAATTTCAAGCAGATACTCGACTTAAAATGAATAAATTTGATGCTAAATAAATAAGCCGGAAGTGAACATCGTAAAATGTTCGCTTCCAGCTTTACTACTTTCTATTTAATCGTGATTTCGTCCACATATACGGTAGCACTACCTACTGGATCAGTTGCTGTGGTCATGACTTGAACGCCAATCGCTTGGGTCAAATTACGATCCGCTACCTTGCTGATATCCAGTGTTATTGTAGTAAATCCATTGGCATCTACTGGTGTAGCCGTAGAAGCAGTCCATGTTCCCCAGCTTGAGCCACTTTGGGTGAACAGCTGAGCCATTACACCGCTAACATCGCTTGCATCAATAGGTACAACCTTGATTTTAAGCGTAATTGTTGATGCATTCGCTAAGTTGGTAACCACCATACGACGCAGCTGGAATTGCCCTCCATTCAATGTTAAGTCCGCTTGCATCGAATGAGTTCCCTCAGCATACACAGCATTGCTCACCGATAGATTCTGAGCCAGCGCTGTATTATATTTATTATTTTCATCCACATTGATGCTGAAGCCTTGCAGTGTATTGTCCTCGAAGCCATAGACGACAGCTTCAGGTGCGGTACCATTCTTCAGGGTCCGAACATCATCCAGATACAGCGTAGAAGTTCCCGTACCACTGAATCCCTCGAGCTTGATACCTATGGCCTTTACACTATTAAGATCTGCAATACCTGCCAAGTTGAGCGAAATCGTAGTAAATCCGCTCGAATCTACTTTCACAGCTCCACTGTCAGCCCAAGACCAGGTTGATCCCGTCTTAATATACAAACGTGCATCCGCTGTTCCGTTCGACAGTTTAATTTGTGCGCTTAATTTATCAACCGCGCTCAGATCCAGACTGCCATTTTTGCTGAGCTCAAAAGCTCCATCTGAATCAAGTGAGAACAAGGTGCTTAACGAATGAGTTCCCTCAGCAGCCTCATCAGTCGAGATTACCGCCGCGCTTGCACTCGCATTATTTTGCTCTACTGTCCAGTCCTGAGTATCTTTTTCGAAACCATACAACAGCTTCGCCTGTTCTGGCGTGCTGCCAGGGCCTTCGCCCCCATTAGGAACGCCACCCGTTCCATCATTAAACGCTGCAATATCGTCGAAGTACAGCGTACCAGACGTACTTGCTACTATGTCCTTTTTATTTACGTAGATAGACACTGCCCGAATGTCCTTAAGGTTCTCTTTAGTGATTACTTTACCGGCATTTCCTGTATCCCATGGCGCTGGAGCGAACTGGCTGAATGGAATTTCCACCAAGCCAGGTGTCGTACCTGCCAGTGAAGGATAAGCTTCAAAAGAAATGCCGCTTGCATTGACCTGAATAACAAGCTTGTGGTCGCTGCCATCAGGTGCAATCCAGAGCTTCAATTTGTTGGCGTCCGACCAGTCGGCATTATTCATGTTTTTGGTACGACCTGTATAACCTTGGCCATCCACATTATAATCGAATCTCAGGCCATACTTGCCATCATTTTTATGGTCCGCATCAAGTGAGATCGTATTTAGATCACCCGCAGGACTTAATGCCGCACGAAGTAATTCATCATTCCCTTTGTAATTCTCAAAAGTATCTACAATGAATGGGTCCCCATTCCCCTCTACGTCACTTACAAAGATTTGGATCGTTTGTGAAAGTACAGAACCATCCTTTGCATAGGACTTAACAGTAAGCATCACGCCAGTTTCGTCGAAGGCTACACCTGGTGTCCAATCTGCCAAGTAATAGAAACCTTCTGCGTCAGCTGCCATGCTGTACTCTGTTGTGTCATCCCCAATCAGGTAGGTTACTTTATCCACGTCCTGATTCAACACACGAACACGAAGGGTCGATGCTTTTGTCGTGGGCACTGTTTGGTTTGCCGTTGGTGAGGCAATGTGTAAAAAAGGTTGCTCGGTTTCTGTAGTTACCTGTTTCGAATACGCATCCGCAATAGCCACTTCATGGCTGAAGCTTGTATACGGATCATTATAATAGTCTACAAAATCAGGGAGCAGTTCATGATCCCCTAGCCCGTTTGGAGCATTTCTATAAGGGACAAAGATAGAATCTGTATTGAAATTCGCCCAAGTCTGCATGTACGCCATCCGTTTAGCATCCGGATCAGACTGCAGTGCAGCGATTAGCTTGGTAAAGAATTTCAGGTCCTTCGTTCCAGTTGGCTTCACACCCGAATAACCGAACTCAGTAAATGCTGCGATTTTCCCCTTATCATCCGCCAGCTTCGAGATCAGCTTAGCATCCTTCACGACTGAATCAAACCAACCCTCAGTGGTTCCGTCATAATAATTATCGAAGCCAAGGATATCGACATAGTCATCTCCCGGATACGTCTCAAGGAATGTCGCATCTGTGCCGTTAAATGGACTTCCCGGTGAGAACGCATATAAGAAGTTATGCACATCTTTTTTGTCCCTTAAGTATTCAACGGTATAACGATAAATTTCAGCATACTGCTCCTTCGTACGGTAAGGCGCACCCCACCAGAACCAGCCACCATTTTGCTCGTGGAATGGACGGAAAATGACTGGAATAGCTTTACCATCATCATCTTTTAAGTTATTTGCAAAGTCCGCAATCATATCCAGGAATGCATTAAATTCCGCATGTTTGTCACCGCCGGGTAATATATGCGTAAGCACATTCCCTTTGGTGTCATAAAAGTCCTTTCCTGTGACGAAGTTCGGCATATGCGAGCTTAATGTAAGCACGCCGCCTTTTTCATAAGCAGATTTCATCACGCCGATTA
This sequence comes from Paenibacillus sp. FSL H7-0943, assembly GCF_037963265.1. Taxonomy (NCBI): domain Bacteria; kingdom Bacillati; phylum Bacillota; class Bacilli; order Caryophanales; family Paenibacillaceae; genus Paenibacillus; species Paenibacillus sp. FSL H7-0943. The sequence goes on along the minus strand of NZ_CP150148.1, from coordinate 256,133 downwards.
ATTTATCACGATTCTCCAGCTGGGTTGCGCCTAGATCGCCTGGTTTCTCAAAACCTTCAAGACTAAGCGTATCCCAGCCGAACAGCCCCGGAAGGTCGCCTACTGCATTCTCGACCTCAGACTGCGTTCCGTCCTTTTCAGTAATAGAAAGTCCTTCTGTAGTAGCATGCTGATGTCCAAACAAGATCTCACTGCCGCGGATATCCTGTAAATAGGCGAATAGCGATCTAGTCTCACTACTTGCACCAACATCCGCTAAATTCTCGATACGTCCCACAGGACCCGTCGGGTCTGTCGGTGTCGGTGTTGCTGTTGCTGTCGGTGTCGCTGTTGGTGTCGGTGTTTCCGTTGGTATTGGTGTCGCTGTAGGTGCCGCGGTTGGATTAGTCGGACCTACCGGCGTTGTTGATGAGCCTGATGCCGAGGTAGGCGCTGGGGTAGTCGTTGCTACAGGACCTTGATTGCCTTTGATAATGACAATTGTGCCAGGAGCAATGGGTTTACCGTTCAACGTTACTCCTGTTGCTTTAACGTCCGCTTTTGCAATGTCGCCCTGACCGGAAAGGGTGGTTCCAGTCGCTTTGACAGCTACGTTTAGATTAGCAATCGATGCGCCTTCACCTAGGATCAGCCCCACAGTGCTATTTAGAATTCCCGTGGTGATCATCGTCCCAGTTCCAAACTCCAGTCTTGCTAGACTATCTACCGTTAGCTGAGAAATTTGGGTTGTACCACTCGTGAGGACACGAACCTCACCCTCTTTACGATTTATATTTACTTTGCCTAATGAGCTATTCTTAATAAGAATGGAGTTTATCCCGCCACCTGCAATAAATGTGGTGCCCGTAACCTTAATACCCTCAAGGGTCACTTCGCCGTTACCGATCCCAGCAGTTAGATACAGGTTTCCGTTTATCGTTGCATTTTTTAACACAACACCATCCTGATTAACGACTACATTCCCAGAAACTATTCCTCCTTCAAAGCTTCCAGATTGCGAGTAATAACTCTTCACTATTTTATTAATTAACGTTATAACTTCGGCACGGGTGATCCTTCCAAGCGGCTTAAAGGTTCCATCCTCATACCCTGTAATCAAACCTGAGAGCGCATGAACTGCATCCTTAGCATAAGCCTGAATCTGAGCGGAATCACTAAATCCACTCATCGATGAAGCGCTTTCAGTAGCTTGAAGAGTAAATATCCGAGCCAACATCGTCACCGCATCCTGACGCGTTATATAATCAGTAGCTTGTGCTTTATTCTCTGAGTATCCTTCATAATACCCAGCATATCGTGCCAACGAAAGCTGATCTGCATACCAATCGGTCGCTTTTACATCGGAAAAAGATTGATCTGACTTCATATAGAAACCAAATACCTTATTCAAGATCGTAGCAAACTCAGCTCTTGTAATTCCTTCATTGGGATGAAAAGAACCATCCTGATACCCGTTTAATACGCCATTTTCTACCCACTTCGCAATATTTTGTTGTGCCCAGTGACCCTGTGTATCACCGAATCCCACAGTCGATGGCGCTGCTGCTGCAGAAATTACAGAGGGGAAAGGAGACATTATCATTGCACAGGCAAGTATACTCCCCAGCCACTTTTTCGCTTTTTTCATTCCTAATTCTCCTTCGAAAATGAATGGATTTGATAATAAGAATAGCCAACCAGCTGTTATGAACCCAATAACTATCTGTCCTTATAGAAGACAATTACAGACCTACTCGCTAACTATTCACCTCCACATATTCAGCTTCGTTATTAATAACAAACACTAACAAAATATTTTAATTTCGTTAGATATTTCGGTATATGCAAGATTATAGCGGTTACATTGGCATAAAACAATCTAAATATTCCCTTTTGTTATAATTATTTTATTATTTACGTTAGTATTAATGTTAGTTATTCCGAAAATAAATAACAAAATTCAATTTAATATAACAAAAACAGACACCCCGCAGGAGTGCCTCCCAATAATCATATAGATGAGATCCGATTCATTTATCATGTTTTATTGGTGGCACGGAAACACAGTTGTACCTTCCCGCACCTCTTTCGTCAGATCGTCCATAGTGACAAGATTACGTGTAGTTCCGAGAACGATAATGACATAATACGATTGCCCACTTGAATCCTCGAGCACTACCTGATAACCCGACCCTCCAAATAAGGGTTTGCAAATCGTTGCAACTCTCAGCGACGCACTTTCCGTGTACTCTTTGCGCACATAATCCATTCCAAGGCTTCCTGCTGCCTGCTTGTTCTGACGCTCCGAATTTCCGTGAATTACTGCTATTATTACCGCTCCAATAATTATGATAATAAGGACTAGATAACCTAAATGTTTTTTTCTCATCTTTCCTCCTTATTACATAGAGTGATATTGGCACAGCAACGGGGCGATTAGCAATAATCTCGTTTCCGTAGGCACCCTATCCCGTGATTAAGTATGCCGAAGCCGATACCTATAAGCATAATTTTACCCCTACTCTACTTCAACAGCTTAACCTATATAAAAACAAAAGGCACCCCCAAGGGCGCCTTCATTATCACTACATATTAGTTGTGCTAGTTATTTATAAGACTCTGCCAGCGAGTTCGCCACCACTATCGCATTGTACACATCTTCCGGAGTAACCGGGAACGGCATATTGCCCATTGTGTCTCCTTCTGCACAAGCAGCTTCAGCAACTTGGCGCCATTCGGATTCGATAAATTCCGTGCACCCCAGATCGGCGAGGGTTAGCGGAAGATCTACATCCTTGATAAGCTTAATGACAGTTTCCAGCTCCTCATTTGATGCATTTTCCAGTACTAACTGGGCTAAAAGACCAAACGTAACCTTTTCACCATGCTGAGCTTTGTGTAGTGAAGGAACGGCTGTCATCCCATTATGGATAGCATGCGCGGCAGCCAGACCACCAGATTCAGCACCCACACCACTTAGATAAATTGTCGCTTCAATGGTCTCCTCCACCGCGCGTGTATAGAGCTTCTGATCAACCGCACGTTTGGCTTTTACCGCATTCTTAAGTAGAGCTTCATAACAAAGTCTTGATATACCTAGACCCGTTGTAGAAGGTTTCATGAGTACGAGATTGTCGCCATTAGAGGCATAACAAGCACGGGCTTCAAAATAAGTAGCCAGTGCGTCGCCAATTCCAGCTGCGAAAAAACGGGAAGGCGCTGAAGCTAAAATCGCTGTATCCGCCAAGACCACATCCGGATTACTTGGGAGGAATAAGTATTGATCAAATGAACCATCTTTATTATAAATGACAGCCAGCGCTGTACATGGTGCATCAGTAGATGCAATCGTCGGAAAAATAACTACAGGCAGCTTCTCATAATACGCAGTAGCTTTGGCAGTGTCCAGTGTTTTACCTCCACCGATACCGACGATGATATTCGCCCCAGCTTTACGGGCAAGTTCCCGATTACGATTAATCTCTTCCTGAGTACATTCATAATTGAATTTTTCAAAAGTAGCCTTATTCCCCGCACCTTCGATGGAACTCCCCGCCTCTTTCTTAGCACGTTCCAAAATGAACTCATCACAGATCACATAGGCATGATCGCCAAACGCCTTAATATACTCATTCAGATCTGACAGTAAGTTATGGCCGGAGATAAATTTCTTGGGTGAAGTAACGGATCTAACGAAATGTGACATTGTGCAAGACTCCTTGTTGTGTGTTTTAGTAAGCATAAAGACGCAATTCCTACATATTATTACCCCGCTACCCAAGAAATACTCAAGCTGCATTCTCCCAAGGCACTCATCAGAGCATACAAAAAAGACACCCCTCAGGGCGTCCTTTGATTTTTTTATATCTATTATATAACACGATGCTGAACCCATTTCTTGCCCATAAATCGCCGCAGGAAAATCAAACCTCTGATCCCCCACTCACAATTCATCGCCAGCCAAACGCCGAGTATACCAAAGTTCAGAACAATACCTAAGATGTATCCGAGCACTACACGGAACAGCCACATCGTAAGCATCGAAACCATAGAGGTGAATTTGGAATCCCCTGCCGCTCTAAGCGCCGAAGGCGTAATAAAGCTTATAGACCATAACGGAATTTGCGCAATCGTATTGATGAGCACAATCAGGAAGATATCACCCACAATCTCAGCAGGAGGATGGAACATAGACACTAATGGATTGAAAAAAGGCATAATCAGCAACCCCATCACCACCAGGGAAAGAGAAGAGGCGACAAGGAATGATTTAATAAATTTTCGAGCATCCTTAACATTATTGCTTCCCATACATTGTCCCACCACTGTAATAATCGTCAAGGACAACGCATTCCCCGGGATTTGCATAATCCCTGCAAAGGAGGAGGCAATCGCATTAGTCGCAAGTGCATACGTACCCAGACTAACGATGAAAATCTGAGTCAGAATTTTACCACCATTAAAGAACATCTGCTCTGCCGCAAACGGCATCCCGATGAACATTATTTTTTTCAGCATAGACAGCTTAACCGCTACAAGATCGCGAATACGGATATGCAGATCGTTGTCCAATCGGAATAGATAATAAAGTGCGCAGAACGCCCCCAGGTATCTAGCTATATTTATAGAAATGGTCATCCCCAGAACACCCATATGCAACAGGTTAATAAAGACGAGATTCAATAAGACATAAGTTAAATTCATAATTAGCGAAAGTACAAGCGAGGCCCTCGTTCTACCAATTCCACGAAGAGCACCACATACCGCTTCCACAACAGCTATACCAAGATAAGAGATACAGCTCCCGATTAAATATATTCGGGCGTTCTCCATAACCTCCGGTGAGGCCGCTCCAAATAGTAAATTCAACAGCGGATTGTGAAAAAGAATTCCGAACATCCCAATAGCAAATGCCATCAGCGAAACAGATGACGTAGCACCTGCCGTAGCTTTTGACACCATGAGGTCATTGCCGCTCCCTTTATACTGCGCAACAACAACCGTCCCACCTGTTGAGACGGCAATAAACACACTAATGAGAAAAATATTAAGAGAATCTATCATATTGACCGCACTGATAGCTGCCACACCAGACGAGCTTATCATAGCTGTATTCACTAGATTAAGACCCACCACAAAGGCCTGATCCACTAGGATAGGGATGAATAAAGCAATCATCTGACGATAATCTATCGACTCCCCAGAGAAATACTTTTCTAGAAACCGCACACTTTGCTTCGTATTTACACCTACATTAGGCTCCATCTTTGCTTCACTTCTTTTACATAGAGTTTGTCAAATTGAATTATGCGTATAAATAGAAAAAGGCTCTTCAGGTTGAAGAGCGATTCAAAAGTATTGCCTGTTTATATGCACTTAGGTATGCGGTCGAGAGGACTCGAACCTCCACGGGGGTTAGCCCACACGGACCTGAACCGTGCGCGTCTGCCAATTCCGCCACGACCGCACAAGATATAAAAAAATACAGTGCAGAATATAAGTTAACATGATTTCACAGAAAGAGCAACAACAAATTTAACAAGTAAAAGCGCCTTCGGTGTCCTTGTAAGGGCAGTAAGCGTTTAAGGGAAGACTATAAGAGTATTGGTGTCACTTATACTTTCTTATATTTAAAAAAAGTGTATCGATGCCCTCAAGAGGATCATCGATACACTTTTAGTTAGAACAATAGAATTATGATGCTTGTCCAAGCATGCGATAGATGATAACCGCTGCTTGAGCGCGATTAGCTATACCCTTAGGTGCAAATTTCCCACCATCAACACCGTTGACGATTCCCAATTGAGTTAGCTGTGCGATAGCCTCTTGTGCATAAGGAGCAATACTGGATTTGTCTGCAAACTTACCCAATGCTGCATTTTTATCAATCGGCTGTAGTTTGTCTTTCAGTGCGTTAGCAACCATAATGGCCATCTCTTCACGAGTCACTTCACGACCCGGTTCAAATTTGCCATTTCCAGAGCCTTGTACAAGTCCAGCCTTCACCGCAAGGGCGATAGAATCCGTGTACCAAACTCCTTGTTTAACATCATTGAACGAACTGGTTGTTGCTGAACCCGTAAGATTCAGTGCGCGTACCAGCATCGTAACGAACTCTGCTCTAGTCACTGTTTTGGTTGGCGCAAAAGTATTTGCATCCAGACCTTTCAGAATGCCCTTAGCAGCCAATGCTTCAATAGCTTCTTGCGCCCAAGCTACCTTGCCCAGATCCTTGAAGTTTGCTGCTGGCGCAGTAGTTGGTGCAGGTGTTGCCGTTGGTGCTGTTGATGGTGCTGGTGTTGCTGTTGGTTTCGCGGTTGGAGTAGGCGTTGGAGTTACACCGGTAGAACCGCCTCCACTGCCACTGCCTGATCCCGAATCAGCCTTTAATTTATTAATAATACGACCTTCAATGGCTGCTTTAATCTCTTTGCCATTAAACGTTTTTACAATGTAGTCGTAGAACACGTCCAAATCAATAGGTCCAGCCAATGAATCACTAGCTTGAGTCAGAACCTTGTAGTTATCTCCACCCGCAGCCATAAAGTTATTTACTACTGCTGTATATTTCTGCGTAGGATTAATTGGTGTTCCATCAGTTAGTGTGAGGCTCGCAATACGATCGGCTACTGGCAGATACATATTCGCTGTATATTTCAGTCCGGAAATTTGCAGCGTTTTGATATCTGGTGTTCCATCAGCTTTTACATTCCATTGCTGTTGCAGCAATGTTTTGATTTGCGCTCCGGTTAGTGTCAGCTTCACAAGCGTGTTGCCGAATGGCTGAATTTTAGCCAGATCGCCGAAGGTTACAGGACCTTTCGGAAGGTCCGCACGGATACCGCCTGGATTCATAAAGGCGAAATCGGCAGCTTTTGCACCATCGCCGAAGTCAGCATTACGCATAGAGTCAGCAATCAGATTACCAAGTGCAGCCTCATTATTGTAAGCATCGGTACGAGTGATAGTTCCGTCCGTTGTACCCACTGGTTGAGTGAGCTCAGGATGCTTCTCAAGGTAAGCATTAACCAGTGCCACACTTTCCGGATCTGGTGTTACCCCATCATGGAAGGTGGAAGTTACCACAGCAGACTTGTCCTTCACATCACCTGTTTTAGGATCAATGATCAACTTGATATCCTCAAATGCTGTACCGTAAGAATAAGCTTGTACAATCAGCTTGCCGTTTACTGTTCCATTTGCAAGTGCATGGTTATCACCAGCAACGATAACATCAACAGGGGATTCCGCAGGAAGCGCATTGGCTAGATCAGCCGCTTCACCTGTAGTCACACCATCTTTGGTTGTTGCAGGATCATGTGCAAGCACGATAATCGTCTCAACACCTTTAGATTGAAGCTCCTTAGCGTATTTCTCAACAGCCGCCACTTCCTCTTCAGGCGTGAGGAAATGCACGCCAGCCGTACCGGAAGGTGCCACCTTACTTGGTGTGGATTTCGTTACAAGACCAATAAAGCCGATCTTCACACCGCCTACTTCTTTGATTACATAAGGATTAATAATTGGCTCGCCAGTTTTGGCATCCACTGCATTCGCATTAACATAATCAAAGTTTGTACCCTTGTGGGTAACGTTGCTATCCTTAGGGTCCACTCCGCCGTTCAATTGTGTCATCAGTGCATCGACACCTTGGTCAAATTCATGGTTTCCTAGGGAGCCCACATCAAATCTCATCAAGTTCATCCACTCAATCGTCGGCTCATCGCGCTCAAGTGAAGATACTGGAGCAGATGCACCTACGGAATCTCCGTTATGGAAGAGTAGAGAATTATCGTATTTAGCCTGTGCTTCTTTCAGATAAGTCGCAAGAATAGCGGCTGTTCCCACGTTCTTATTGTTTACGACAGACACCGTATCCAGTTGACCGTGGAAATCATTAATTCCAAGAAGGTGAACTTCTACGTCCTTAGCTGGTAGAGCCAATTCATAAATACTAAATCCCTTAATATCTTTTTCACCAGTGTCCTTAATGTTGGCCGGCATAACTTTCGCCGCTTCTGGTGACGAAGTAAACGTGAGATTTACGTCATCCGAAAGTGGAGCCAAAGACCAGTTGCCATCCGCAGAAGGATCTATTGTACCTACTTCTTTGATGTAGTCCATAAGGATCTGGCGATTCTCATCTTGGGAATCGACTAGAATCTCCGAACCCTTCACACCTGGGAAATTCCCTCCGCCACTTGCACGGTAGTTGTTAGTTACAACAATAAAGTCTTGGTTAGGATCCAACGTTTTTCCTTTATACGTAATTTGCTTCACACGACTCGATGAAGCATCGTTAATCACACCGGTAGGACTATATTTTGCAGGTTTGGTTACATCAATTGTGTACTTAATGCCATCAATAACATCGAAGTTATAAACAGCAAACTCCCCATTCAGCAAGCTTTGTGGAGCTGTGATGTCTTCTTTGATGGTATTAAACGCACCCGCACTCATTTCAACCCATTCCTTAACAACAGAACCTTTAACTTTAATAGCTTTCAGCGTGTTGTCATACAAATACAAGTCACTTGCACTACGAATAGTCAGTGGACCTTTCTCAATACTCGTGTACTCTGAAGGACCGTTACGCCCAGCCTTGAAAGGAGCACCTACACTGAGAATCGGAAGATTTTTATACTGTGGAAGATTGGTATCAATATACTTCTCCACATACCATTTCTGGGCATTGGTAACAATCTGCACGGTAGGGTCGTCCTGAACCATTGCAAAATAGCTGTTCATCGGAGCGGTAGTAACACCTAGCTCTTGACCTGTATAGTCAATAGTAGCTTGGTGATCTGCTGCAACAGCAGCATCAACAGCAGCATCCGGTATAGCATTGGCTATGGAGCGGGTTGAGGCAATGGATTTATCTTTATCCACTTCCCATTTTCCGCCTACTTCCACCAATTTGAGATCAATCAGGCCCAAGTAACCCCCACCATAACCCGCTTGCACGGCTGGAGTCCCGTTAATGTGGCCGTAAACATTATCAACAACAGATTGAGCGTTATTATACGCCTGCCCTGTTAATGGATCCTTGAAAGAATTGTCAAGGGATTTATTATCAACTGTTGGGAACACCTTGTGAGTGTGTGAGAAAGTAATCGCATCAATGCCGTCAACCTTACTTAAAAGATTGATAGCATTCTCTGCACCAGTACCTGCAACTGCAGTTGCATCGAAGCCGGTATGTGCCATTGCTACGATTACATCGACACCCTCACTCTTCATGATAGGAACATATTTTTCTGCTGTTTCAGCAATGTCCTTAGCAATGACTTTGCCTTCCAGATTAACCTTGTCCCATTCCATAATCTGCGGGGTCACAAGACCAAGCACACCGACTTTAATATCCCGGAGCTGGTTATCGCTGTCCACTATTTTTTTATCAAGAATGACATAAGGTTCAAAAGCATTTACGTCATTATCTGGATTACCATCTTTATCATCAATATATATATTGGCATTTACATAGGGGAAGTCCGCACCACTCAATGGGTTATTAGCACTGCCCTTAATAGTCCGATTTAAGAATTCCAGCCCATAATTGAATTCATGATTACCAAAAGTCGCAACATCATATTCCATAATATTCATAGCCGCAATCATAGGGTGTAGCTTAGTCTCTGATTCTACTAAATTACTTTCATTCGCGATGTAAGTACCCAATGGCGTACCTTGAATCAAGTCCCCATTGTCGAGCAGAAGATTATTATCAGGATATTCGCTCCTAGCATAAGTAACCAACGTAGCTGTCCGATCGAGTCCTACAGTTGTAGAAGCCGCATTCTTAAAATAGTCCCAGCCGTAGACATTGGTGTGCACGTCCGTCGTGCTCATCAGCCGGAGTTTGGCTGTGGCTGCGGATGCTGCTTCAGCTTTATCTGTACCCCAAGCTGCACCCAAACCAATACCTCCAAACACCTGCAAAGAAAGCACTGCAGTTGCTAATACAGAAGCAATCGGCTTATTCCATCGTGTCTTCCATCCCATAATAATATTAGTCCTCCCTATCATTTTCACATAATTTCTGTGATATTATATCACACAAACATAACCAATTATCATATAATTGTAAAAATAATATAAAACAATGTTAAATATAATAACATAAGAAGAAAGACCTAGACTCATGAATCCGTTTTTATAGGTCAAGAGTCAATAGATGCAAAAAGAACACATCTTCACCAGATGTGTCCTAAAAACAATCCTATATAAAGTCTAGAAAAGTCGAATCTATGTCCGGCACTACTTTTTACCCATTCATAGCAGTAATCCCAAAACAGATTGCAGTTATTAAAGATAAGGGTGTCATCACAAGTTTTTCTTTCATGCTCCTCGACAATAAGTTCATTATAGTATTAAGCATTAAATAGACGGCAAAAAAATAACATACCCTTCTATCAAAAGGTAATCCAATAGAGATCACATTCCCTGCCTGCAATAAGTACAGGATGGCAACTAGCTGTATCACTACTGAAACTCCACACGCGACTCTCATTTGTGGAGGCATAATTCTATGTCTTCCTCCCATTGCAAATTCCCCATAAGGCAATCCCAGAGACAGCAGTATATAAAGAATCACTGCTCCCAAAAAAGTAATACTCCCAATCCATGCTGATATCAAGTTTTCACCCCTCCATAATTTATTTATCGCACATTAAATTGTATGAGTGTAATGAATTATTATGGGCATCAACACAAGTGGCAGCTCTTTCACCCAAATATTTTTTTATGATGAACTAGCACAAGCAACACAAAAATATCTGAGTAATATAGAAGTAAATAGACCAATGAGGTGATCCACAAATGGCAAATACAACGAAGATTCGCAAACGTGCTGAACAGCTGAAAGGTAGACCCGTGTGCATTACGTTACATGATGGACGTACGTATATAGGATGGATAACCGGCCTCGATAAGAATGGACTGACCCTTTCCAAACCACGTAAAAACAAACACAGAAAATCAAAAAAACACTCTTCTTCCCGCTCCCGGAAAGCAAACGTATCAGGACTAATGCCCTTATTCGGCTCACTTTTCGGAATGGGTGGAGGCGCTCTAGGCTCCGCAGGAGCAGGGGCTGCCAGTTCTGGAGGCGGTGGTTTTGGCGGATTTGGCGGGTTCGGGGGAATCGGCAACTTTATTGGAATGGTACAAAAAACTATGCCGGTTATGAAGATGGGCTACAATATGATTAAATCTATTTCCCCCTTCCTTAACGGGCTAAAAGGATTAATGGGATAATCAAAAGACACCCCTCAAGGTGTCTTTTATTTTTGCTCATAATCTTATCAGGTTCTTTAACAATTTGCCTGCAGATCTTAACCGTGGACGTTTTAAATGCTCCTGTACATAACGATAATTCGTCAATTCAACCTTAGCATCACTGAGGGCATAGGTAAAATCATCATCAAAGGGCAACTTATACTCCCAAACTCGCTTACTCCAGTGCGGAATATTTGCTTGCATCCATGGATCGTCTATCCCGGGATGAATATAGGTCTCACTAACGCCATCCGGCAGCGAATACAGCTTAGCAATAATAGATCTTTTAAAACTTTCATACGTCTCGCCTTCCTCTACACCAAAAGGATGCGATAGCAAATAGTCGGGAATCGGCACCCCAAACGTATCCGCCAGCCCTGCTCCAAGGGCAACTGGTCGTTCAATATTTTTCAGCGATGCCAAAAGCGGATCCTCAGCATGGATGTATCTGAAGAATCGTGAGGGCAATCCCCAGCGCGAAATTTTCCACAACGTCTGCGGAAGCAAGCTGCGTCCTGTTTCCATTCCGTATAAACTACCCATGTGGTTGTCTACATGGCTAATCACTATTCCCGACTGTTTCACTCGCTCGTACTGCGCATCTATCTCCTTTAGTACGGCTTTTGTCTGCGCTCCCTGTTCGAACTCTTTTACCGTCCTATATTGATGTCCGCTCTCGTCGTGAAGAGAAGCCTCCCCCGTCAGGCTCGCCCAGCGCAAAGCCTCAAATTCACTAGTCATCGTCAAGTGAAGTCCCACATTCCGTTGTTGCCTGCGACTACACCATGCAGCTGCCTCCTCAAAGCCAGGGGCCACCGCCATAATCGTTGCTGAGGATACCTTTTCCTCTTCCAGCAGATGTTTTATCGCCTGATTCATGGGGGGACTTTGCCCAAAATCATCACAATTGATGATTAATTTTTTGTTCATAGTCAGCCTCACCTCTCAAAGAGTCCATAAATGTAAATTTCATTGTGAAGGATATGACAACAGCTATGGCCAAAAGACATAATGGCACCACACTTATTAAATACCTAAATGTCGCTTCAGGATTGGACCCTGGGTCATCGCCGCCTTGATAGCCAAAGATCATACCTACAATGAAAAAAGCTAACGCAGAGATTAACCCGCTTGAACGAGTGATGAATCCGCTTACAGCCGTGTAGATTCCTTCTCTTCTCAGACCTGTTTTTTCCGCATCCTCATCAATAATCTTGCCACCTACTATTGCTGGGGTCACTAGAAATCCGGCTAATCCGAAACCGACAACTACGCCAGCAGCCACGCCACTTAAGAGGTCATAACCAAACCATAACGGAATTACCGATAACGCATATAAGATCAGTGATAACCGCCACGCCTTAACCCCGTCCATCTTACGAATCATCCAGTACCACACGAATACTAATGGAATGACCGAAACAAAAACAGCTGCGAGTAAAATCGATACCTGAGCCTCGGAGATATGAAGTACATATTTTGCATAAAAAGGGATCATCGAGCTTACAAGTCCATTCACCGTTTGGGCAAAAGAGTTCGAAACATTAAACACCCAAAACTTTTTATTCCGAATGGTCTCCCGAAAAGCCGGAATCAACTTCAAGGGTTCCTGCTCTGTGAGCTCCTTCTTTTCTTGGACATTCATCATACATAAAAACATAAACACTCCAAAGAGACAGGCATACACTATAGCCATATTAGAGAAACCAATAGCTGCAAAAATAATTGGGGTTAAGGCAGTACCGATTAACAAAGCTACAACTTGATAGCCTTGCTGAATCGCAGAGGCTTTTGCCCGAATACGGTCTCCACGGAAGAGCTCCGGGAGTAACGCTCCATAATTCACCCACAACACAGTGGCGACAGCCTCATAGAAAATAAGTGTGACTAGAAACCAAGTGAACAATCCATTTTCAGATAATCCGCCGGGAGGGGAGAAAACCAGTACAAATGCCAGCATGAATAACGGAATTGAGCCAAACACCCATGGTCTGCGTCGACCCAAACGAGTATCTGTGCGATCTGACCAATAGCCGAATAACGGATTGTTTACCGCATCCCAGATCAGAAAGATGGTTCTGGCTAATGTAGCAAGTCCAATGCCCAATCCTAATTTTTCAACATAAAAGTAACTGTAAAATGAACTAAATGCCTGACTGGGAACCATCATCGCAAACATCCCTAAAGCAAAGGTGTACGGCGAATTGATCCATTTATGCTTCACTCACATACCTCCCCTATGGTAAAGATCCGGTTGTAATATATTACCATACCGAAGAGAGAACGCCATCAAATTTTTCCTTAGCAGAAACTACGGATAAAAAAAGAGGCCCCGCAGACCATCAACAAATGGCTGCGGAGCTTTTTCATAACTAGACTATAAAACATCCTTCAGCTTGCTCCGGCTCTGAACATCCAGGGCTAGATAATCACGGATTTCGCATCTTTTTCCATTGATATCCGTAAGAATGATTCGTTTATGACTTGGATACTGCATATGCTCGTGCAGGTTCCGCATAACGATCCGGGTCTGGCCCAGATTCGTTTGCAGCTCCCAAATCCACATATCCGCTTTTTGCTTAATAGAATCAATGCGGGTTACAACCGGGAGAAAATACCGCAGCCGGAGCTCTGTATCCACTTCCACCCGACTTTCTTCATCGAGCTGATCAATGTCACGAATGACCCCGATTTCCTCACTCTTGGAGTTACGGACGGAAATATACTCCGTGGTGTATTGAAAAGGAAATATTCGAAAAAGAATTAATTCCTCATATACCTGACCCTCCACCACTCCTTGAAACACGCCACCTTGACTGCGGCTAAAAGAGATTGCACCCGGTTCAAGAATGTTAATCTCATAGGGATCTTTAGGATTCAATTCCCCGTTAACAAGATTCGGATCACTCATGCATCTCAACCCCCTTAATCTGCGACATTTCCTTCTGTGCCTCAACTAGCTTGAAGTAAGCACCTTCTGCAGCAAGCAATTCCTCATGTGTACCCACTTCAATGATCTTCCCGCGTTCAAGCACTACAAGACGGTTCGCATTTCTTAGCGTGGATAATCGATGGGCAATCGCGAATGTCGTTCTGCCTTTTACCAGTCGCGAGATCGCTTCTTGAATTTGCCGCTCGGTCACTGTATCTACAGAAGCTGTTGCTTCATCTAGGATTAGAATTCGCGGATCGTGAATTATTGCTCGGGCAATAGACACTCGCTGCTTCTCTCCACCGGACAATTTATGGCCACGTTCCCCAACTCTTGTATCATAGCCATCTGGCAATTGAACGATAAAATCATGGGCGTTGGCAATTTTTGCAGCCCGCATGATTTCTAATTCCGTAGCGTCCGGTTTAGAATAGGCAATATTCTCAGCAATCGTTCCGTCGAATAGAAACGTCTCCTGCAGCACTACACCGATCTGACTACGCAGATCTGACTGGCTGATATTTCGGATGTCCACACCATCGATGGTAATGGTTCCCTCATCTGTGTCATAGAAGCGACAGATCATATTAATGAACGTCGACTTACCGGCACCTGAATGTCCGACCAGACCAATCATCTCGCCCGCACCCACTTTTAAATCCACGTTCTTGAGCACAGGATGATGTTTTTCGTATCCATAAGTAACCCGCTTAAACTCAACCTCACCGTTTACGCGGCCGATGGCTGCTGGATTCACAGTATCAGGCACATCTGACGGTGTATCCATAATTTCAAAGACCCGATCTGCTGCTGAAATCGCATGGCTGGCCCAGTTGATCATTTGGCTCACCCACTGCAAAGGTCCGAGAAGCATCCCAAGGTAGGTCACCAAAGCGATTAGCGTACCGATGGATAATTGGCCCTGTAGCACCGTTTTCCCGCCATAAAACCAAATTAATAACGTACCCACACCAGCAACCAACGCAAAAGCAGGAAACATCCCCTGCCATAAGCCTTCGATCCGAATATTATGCCGAACCAGCTCCTTATTGGCGACTGTATAACGTGACATCTCTGTTGTTTCCTGACCGAATGCTTTGACTACACGAATTCCCTGCAAAGAATCGCCAACCAAAGCGTTTAATCTAAAAATAGATCTCCACTGCTGGTACCAACGTCTGCCAATCATCGGCCATAACACGGTCGACAGCACCACCATAAGCGGCATAGGCAGCATAGCAAGCAGCGTTAGCTTCCAATCCATACTGAACATAATAGTGAAAATAGCGATTACCCGCAGCGATTCACCCGAGACCCAGATTACACCGTCAGTCATAAATTGCCGCATCGCCTCTGAATCATTATTCACCCGTCCAATAAATTGCGAAGATTGTCTTCGGTCGAAAAAAGATAAAGATAATTTCATCAAGGAATGATACACATCATGACGAAGATCACCCATGATTTTGGAACCAATCCATACCCCTATAAGTCCACGTAGCGTCTGCATTAAAGTAATTACTAAGGATGTGGCTGCTAGCCCGATCACAATCCATAGAAGCGTTGAGCCCATATCCTTTTCTGTCAACACATTATCAACGATCATCTTCGTCAAAAATGGTGGAACAAGCTCTACCAATGTAGTAAAAATCAACATAATCGCCGCGGCGATCATTTGGATCTTATAAGGCTTAGCGTAGCTCAGCATCCGAAATAGAACCTTGCCGTTACTCTTGCACACCGGACAAGCTTGCGAATCCTCCGGCAGTGGATTGCGGCATTTTGGACAATTCCTTGGAAACTCTTTTTCAGAAGCGGTTGGCCGTTCCTCGCCTTTAGCTACAGCGCCAATTAATTTAGAAGCAAAACCAAATATAGAGGTAAGTGATGCTGTATAACGTATAAGTATAATAGGCCCCTCTTGGGCATCCACAAGCAACGATCCGCCGCCTACCCCGCCTACTACCCGGGCATCAGTAATATTCGAGACTAGAAGCTTTGAGACCAGTTTCCCGTCCGTCCCCCAAACGGAAACCTCCTTCTCAGTCAATACAAGCCACTGCTCACCGAATTGCCCATCTTTCATTAAATCAGATACAGAGTGAAATAAAGGTTGTTCTGTAAGCTGTATTTCTATAGACTTGGGAAGTTTATCAATAGATGTCATACATTTCTCCCCTTTCTTTACCCACCTATTTACTCACATATATTTACAGTGGTAAAGATGAAAAAATGATTATAATTGTTTTGTATGGTTACTTGAACAAATAAAAAGACACCTCTAAAGGTGTCTTTTTGTATTACTTCCTATGGTTGGCTATACGCTTATTTCAAAGCTTTCCATACCCAGTTCTCTACTTCTGGCAAATCAATACCCTCTTCACGAATGAATTGGTGATGTTTCTTAACGATAGCATCCATTTCATCTGCGATCGCTTTATAGTCGTTAGCATTAGGTAAGCTCAGAACAGCTTCCTTCGCCAAGTCAAAGCGGTCCATTTGATTCAATACGCGCATATCGAATGGTGTTGTGATATCGCCATTCTCGCGGTATCCGTGTACGTGCAGGTTATGGTTATGGCGATCAAAGAACAAGTCTTTAATCAGACCTTCATATCCGTGGAAAGCAAAGATAACTGGTTTATCTTTTGTGAAAAATTGATCAAACTCTTCGTCAGATAAGCCACGCGGATCTAATTTTTGACTTCTCAGTTTCAACAAGTCTACCACATTGATATATCTAATCTTAAGGTTCGGCAGTTTTTCATGCAGGATAGAGATGGCAGCCAAGCTTTCGATAGTTGGTTCTGTACCTGCAGAAGCAAAGACAACATCAGGCTCTCCACCTTGATCGGTGCTTGCCCAGTCAATAATCTTCAGTCCTTTATCCACCAGCTCTTGTGCTTCATCCGCACTGAACCATTGTGGACGAGGATGTTTGGAAGAAACAATCAAGTTAATTTTTTGACGGTCATTTAAGACGGTGTCAAAGACAGCCAGCAAGGAGTTGGCATCAGCCGGCAAATACTCACGGATAAATTCTGGTTTTTTATCAGCCAAGTGACCTAGCAAACCTGGATCTTGGTGAGTGTAACCATTGTGGTCTTGTTGGAATACAGTTGAAGTTGCTACCACATTCAATGATGGAATATCCGCACGCCAGCTTTGATCTGTTGCTTTACGCAGCCATTTGAAATGTTGAGTAATCATCGAATCCACGACACGCAAGAAAGCTTCATAGCTTGCAAAGAAACCATGGCGACCTGTCAATACGTAACCTTCAAGCAAACCTTCTGCCTGATGTTCAGACAATTGGGAATCGATAACACGGCCATAAGAAGCTAGGAATTCATCATTCGGCTCAATCACTTGATCCAACCATTGACGTTTCGTCACTTCAAAGACAGGTCCCAGACGATTGGACATTGTTTCATCCGGTCCGAAAATTCTGAAATTGCGGTTCTCTTCGTTCAGAGAGATAACATCTTTCATGTATTTACCCAGAACGGCCATATCTTGTGCTATTACTTCACCTGGTTTGGAATTATCAAGTGCGAACTTACGGAAATTCGGTAAGTTTAGATCTTTAATTTGGTTGCCAGCATTAGTAACTGGGTTCATTCCCATACGTCTGTCGCCAGTTGGCAGAATCTCAGCAAGTTCAGCGTTCAGACGACCATTGTCATCAAATAATTCTTCTGGTCTATAGCTGTTCATCCACTCCAATAACGCTGGAGCATGCTTCATATTCTTTTGATCCACTGGAATCGGCACCTGATGGGCACGGAAAGAGTTCTCATTCGGAACACCATCCCATTGCTTTGGACCCGTCCAGCCCTTAGGAGAACGGAAGACCAACATTGGCCAAACCGGACGCGTAAGGTCATTGTTGTCACGTGCATTCTTTTGAATCGCTTCAATTCTTTCAACGATGGTATCAAGCACCTTAGCCATTTCCGGATGCATTAGATCAGGATTTTCGCCTTCAACGAAGAACGGTTCCCAACCCATACCTTTAAAGTATGCAGTAATTTCTTCTTTGGATTGACGAGACAGAATCGTTGGGTTACTGATTTTGAAACCATTTAAGTGCAAGATCGGCAGAACTGCACCATCAGTAACTGGATTGATGAACCGGTTGGAGAACCATGAAGCCGCTAATGGGCCAGTTTCAGCCTCTCCATCACCAATAACAACAGCGGAGATCAAATCTGGATTATCCAGAATTGCACCTACACCATGGGATAGAGAATAACCTAATTCGCCACCTTCGTGGATCGATCCAGGTGTTTCAGGGGCAGCATGGGAAGCAACTCCACCTGGGAAAGAGAATTGTTTGAACAATTTCTTCAGGCCTGGGATATCTTGTGTGATTTCCGGATAAATTTCAGTATAGCTACCATCGAGATAGGAGTTCGAAACCATGACCTGACCGCCATGACCAGGGCCCTCGATATAGAACATATTCAAATCATATTTAGTAATGACCCGATTCAAATGGGCATAAATAAAGTTCTGGCCAGGAATAGTTCCCCAGTGTCCAATGGGCTTAATCTTTACGTCTGCTTCTTTCAGCGGTTCTCTTAACAACGGATTATCTTTCAAATACAGTTGACCTACAGAGATGTAGTTAGTTGCGCGCCAGTATGCATCAAGCTTCTCTAAATAAGTTTTTGATGAGTAATCAACATCCATGGATAATACCATTTCTTCCACTCCCCAAAATTTTTTCTGTGTCTACATTGCCGTAATTTCTTCCACAAGTACATCATACCGCCGCGAAAAATTAATTCAACCTTTTCAACAAATGATACGGTCCAATTTTGTGAAAATATGAACATAGTATGAAAAACGGTGTCAATTGTCAGTAAAAATAAGTCAATATTAATATATATGTAAAAATATGGGCTGGAGTTTGCGGGGGATATTTACTACTTGTCCTTCATCTATTTTGCGCAAAATAAAAAAAATAAGACCGAGAAAAATTCCCCAGTCTTACTTTTAATGAACGGACACAAAGGTATTAAATTTTAAGTATTTATAGTGGAAGCGCATATGGGAGAATTCAAATGGCGTGCCATTATCTAAAAAGAAAATCCCTTCCATAATGCTTACTGGCTCATTTGCCTGCAAATGCAGCAGCTCTTGATCCGTAGCCTCAGAGGGTTCTGCGGATATCGATAAAAAGGATTTGGTTACCGCCAGATTTCGTGAATCCTCCAAATAATTAAAGATAGATCCTTCAATAATGGTCTGATTTAAATTCTGTACAATTTTGATTGGGATATAACCTGTTTCAATCATAAAGGGTTCATCATCAAAAAGACGTAAGCGAATGATTTTGTAAACAAAATCATGAGGGCCTAAAAACAGATCCCGCTGTAGTTCTTCCGTTGGTGGAATGACCTCAAATTTCAAAACTTTAATCTTTGGCTTCTTCCCATTCATTTGAAAATTGTCGGTGACACCTAAATTAGAGCCTTCGTAGTTAAAAATAGATTCATTTTTTATGTATAAAGGATTTATAAATGTCCCTGAGCCACGCTTTTTAAAAATAATGCCGGCATTTGCCATTTTAGTCAGAGCACTTTTAATAGAACTACGACTCACTTGATAAGTTTCACTAAGCGTTCGTTCATCCGGTAATTTCATATCGGGAAACTGCCCAGCAAAAATTTTCATTTTTAAGTCATCAATAATTTGTTTGTAGACAAACTGTGTCATGAAGTACTCCTTTTCAGGTCGATACAAGTTTTATTTCAATCTTTACTATAACATAATAACCAGACGTTTATAATCTATCCGGCCAGCTTATTTACGTCGGCGATTAGTCATGCGATTGTACATCACTAAACCCGCAATGACCATGCCCAGCGTCCCCATACTACTTGCTGATTCAGCCTGCATACCAAACAAAATACATAGGTTAGTGACCAAGCTTTTTGTAAGTACAGCAACAATAATTAACATCAACGGGCGCCAAATGTTGTATCTTCTCATCCAGGCAACACTCCTAATCCAATTTTCTCAAACTATTGATCGATTTCATCTATTATATCACAAGATAGTAACCGCATTCATTTCCTATAACCGTAAAGGAATCGAAGCACACCTGCATTTTTTACTTCCCTCTATCTTTTTCTGTATTCTAGCCTAGCGAACGTGACGTCTATGTGTCATATTCGCTTTCAATTCCTCAGCTCCTCCTATCCGTCAATTACGCCTTTATTCGACTTTTGGTCTGGACTTATCCTTTTTCACGGATTATAATAACGAATGCACACCAAAAGACGAACATTAAGGCGGAAATCATGAGAAATTATATGCAAATATTCCTAGGCACTTCATTTTCTAGCCTATCCCCAAAAGAAATTCAAATTTTAAAGGATCATCTCTTCTGTATCAATTCGGATGGGATGATAGAAATGATCGTTGCACCGGAGCACGCCGACTATCAACCCTTGCTTGATGCTTA
This sequence comes from Paenibacillus sp. FSL H7-0943, assembly GCF_037963265.1. Lineage (NCBI taxonomy): Bacteria > Bacillati > Bacillota > Bacilli > Caryophanales > Paenibacillaceae > Paenibacillus > Paenibacillus sp. FSL H7-0943. The sequence continues at coordinate 235,470 of NZ_CP150148.1, read as the reverse complement.
TCAAGGTCAGGACAATTTTCATGTATTAGCCGAAGGCCAGTATTTTTTGCCCGGCTTTATCGATCTGCATGTCCACGCGCCACAATGGGCTCAATCTGGAACTGCATTAGATATCCCGCTCTATGATTGGCTAAATACTTATACCTTCCCACTGGAGTCTAAATTCTCAGATCTGACTTTTGCAAAAAAAGTCTACGATGACGTGGTTGGCACTTTGCTCGCAAACGGAACAACTACAGCACTTTATTTTGCAACGGTGCATAAAGAGGCCAGTCTATTATTGGCTAAAATATGTGCGGAAAAAGGGCAACGTGGACTCGTTGGAAAAGTGGTTATGGACGATCCACAGGGAAATCCTGAGAATTATCGTGACTCCGACACCCACACCGCACTAGTGGATACGGAAGAATTTATACTAGCTGTACAAGAACTCGCTAAATCTACTAAACAAGGCGTTTATCCAGTAGTGACACCAAGGTTCATTCCAAGCTGCACTAATGAGGCTTTACAAGGCTTGGGAGAACTTGCCGCTAAATATGATACGTATGTGCAATCGCACTGCAGTGAAAGTGATTGGGCGCACGGTTATGTGCAAGAACGATTCCAAAAGAACGATGCTTTTGCCTTGCATGATTTTGGTCTGCTCAGTGATAAATCTGTCATGGCTCATTGTAATTTTTTAGATGAAGATGATGTGAATTTGTTTGCAGAGACAGGAACAGCTATTGCGCATTGTCCGATATCCAACGCGTATTTTGCCAATAGTGTCATTCCGATCGCTGACTTCCATGCCAAAGGCGTTGAGATTGGTTTAGGCTCTGATATTTCCGGAGGTTTTTCACCTAGTCTCTTCGATAACATTAGACAAGCCGTAATGTCTTCAAGAATGCTGGAGGATGGTGTGAATCCCTCACTTTCTGCACAAAACCGCGGAGTACCGGGATCACGAATTACGATCCATGAATCCTTTTATCTTGCTACCGCTGGCGGCGGAGAAAGCTTAAGCTTACCTATCGGCCGGTTACTAGAAGGTTATGCATGGGATGTTCAAATAATCGATACGAAAGTACCCTCGGCGAAATTGCCCGTCTTTGATGAGAGTGAAGATTTGCAAGATATTTTTCAAAAGATAATGTACCTGGCTAGACCTGAAAATATCCGTGAAGTCTGGGTACAGGGTGAAAAAGTTCATTCGCGTTAAAGATTAATTAAACTAGAAAACTTAAGGTGGGCATCGGAGTGAAAACACAAGTAAACGTACAAGAGCAAGCACATTTGGAATCACAGCTACTAACTGTCCTACCCGATGAAAAAGTTTCATTTAGTAAATCCGTCATTCTCGGCTTTCAACATGTATTGGCTATGGATGTCTATGTAGTGCCATTCCTTATTGCGATGTTAATCGGCTTACAGCCCAATCAGTCCAGCGCGTTAATCCAATCCACCTTTATTGCCGCAGGACTTGCAACGATTGTGCAAACCTATTTCTGTATGAAGCTGCCTATCGCTCAAGGTCCTTCTTATGTTCCGCTGGGTGCGATCGTCAGTATTTATGCAGCTAGTGGTGGCGGAGAGCTCGGTTGGAGCTCCGTGTTAGGTGCCAGCTTAATCGGGGCTATCCTGGTTATTATTTTGGGTTATGCGGGGATTTTTAATAAAATCGTTAAAAACTTTATTCCGCCTATCGTAGGTGGCACAATCATTTTCATTGTAGGTCTATCTTTATTGCCTGTTGCGATCAGAGATAATATCTACGGAGCCTCCGGCGCTTCAATTAATCAAAATGTATTATTAGCCCTTATTTCAGGTGCTACACTGCTTATTTTTGTGGTTCTCGGTACTTTGTTCCGTAATAAAGGATCTGTCTTCCGAATTCTTTCCGTAATGATGGCGTTAGTAGTCGGATGTATTTCCGCTAATATTATGGGCGTTTTAGATTTCTCAGCGATAAGTAGTGCCAAGTGGTTTAGCATGCCGCGGATCGCTTTTGTTGATTTCGGCTTTTCCTTCAACTTTTCAGCTATTATCACCATGGTTATTATTTATATCGTGCTGCTGGCTGAAACAACAGGCACATGGTTTGCGGTCAGCAATGTAATCAATAAACCTTTGACAGACAAAAATATTAACCGCGGCGTAATTGGAGAAGGAATTGGCTGTCTTATTGCTTCTGTGCTCGGTTCGACTCCTGTTACAGGTTATTCAACTAATGCAGGGATCATCTCCATTACAGGTGTTGCCAGCCGCCGGGTTTTTCTCGCTGTAGGAGGATGGTTTGTCCTCTTTGGTTGTTCCGGTAAACTCGCCGCTTTGATCTCTTCCATTCCATCCGCTGTAATCGGCGGCGTCTTCGCCATCATCTGCGGCATCATCGCAATTAATGGTGTGCAAGTAATGAAAAATGTAACCATCGGCGAAAAAGAAATGTACATTATTGCCTTACCAATGATCATCACCTTGGCTTTGGTACTCATTCCTGGTGACTACTTGAACTCTTTGCCTACATTCGTACAGTATTTATTAGGCTCACCTATCCTAGCTGCTTCATTGGCAGCAATATTATTGAATAAATTATTACCTAGTGGAAAATAGAACATAAAAAGGAGCAGCCTCTTATTGATCCTTTTTTATCCCCGCGAATAAGCCGAGCTTTGTATGCTACCTTCTGGAATTCCTTAAACAAAAGACACCCATCGAGGTGTCTTTTGTTTAAGGACATGATTACTTTTTACTTGAGTTCATCCATAAAACCGCCTTACCATATGACCTCACAATTTTAATACAAATATCCATATGTCCCTTGATTATATTTAATAAACTAGGATTCCTCCAAAATAACGGAGATTATCAACGCATTGAATTATTCCCTGAAATATATTATGATACGTTTAAACAATTAAACATTATAACGGAGGGAGTTATGAACGAATCTAATAGTAATCAGAAGGCGATTCATATTTTCGAGAATTTAAGCCCCTATTTCCAAGGCTTGGGAGATCCTATTCGTCAGCAAATCATTGCATTGCTGATCGACAAAGAGAGTATGAATGTGAGCCAAATTGCAGAGCATATCCCCATGTCCCGGCCTACAGTCTCTCATCATCTGAAAATATTACGGCAAGCAGGGCTGCTTAAGGTTCAGAAGAAGGGCACGGAAATGTTCTACAGACTTGAGTTTGACGAAGCGATAGCGCTTATGAAACAACTTGTCCATTTCGTTGAAGAGGAATGCCAGTGCTAATGCCATTAACCTGACTAGCACTTGTCATTCCTATTTTTTTAAGCGATATGTTAAATAACTTAAACATATAAACATTTAAACGGAGGTTGCAGATATGCATAGGAAAAAGGTACTTATTGTAGGAGGATACGGTGCCGTCGGCAGACAAATTGCTCAAATATTACACGATCGACATCCCGATCTCGAGATTATATTGGGAGGAAGGTCACCGCAAAAAGCAGCACCTTTTGAGTCCACACGGGTACAAACAGTCATAGTTGATAATAATGCGGATGATCCACTGCTTTATGTAGGCGATAATGTATCGCTAATCATCAACTCCGTCAACGATCTGCAGGATCGGCTACTTATGTCTGCAGTTAGAAGAAAAATCCCACTGATCGATCTTACTCGCTGGACAGAGATATTCCAACAATCAATCACAAAGTTAGAAAAAGCAGACCTCTATGCTCCTATCGTGCTTTCTTCGGGATGGATGGCGGGAACTGCTTCGCTGTTCGCCATGCTGCACTCGGCCACACTTCAAAACGTCGCCGTTGATATTCACGCGTTGTACTCTCTACGTGACAAAGCAGGACCCGACTCCGCGGCGTACATGGATCGTATGACCATTCCATTCCATATTACAGAACGGGGGGGAAAACGTCTTGTATTTCCAATGACTGACCCCATCAAAGTCCAATTTCCAGATGGATATACAGCAAAATGCTATCGGCTTGACACCCCAGATCATGTCACCTTGCCAACAGCTGAGCATATCGACTCCGCCAGCTTCCGCATCTCCTTCGACAGCAAAGCCTCCACCTCCATCCTTGTCGGACTAGTTAACAGCGGAATATGGAAGATGATCAGCGGAGACCGATTCCGTTCGCTTAGACGAAGACTGCTCTACAATCCTGGTACTGGCAGTGCACATCATATCCTTATTCATCTAAAGGGTCTGGATCATAATGGGCACTGGGTTGAACGGACAATAGCGATTTCTGACCCGCTTGGTCAGACTCATCTTACCGCTTTGGGAGCTGCTGTCCAAGCAGAAAAGCTATTGCGGATATCAAAGGAAGAACCATTGGTCCCAGGCATTTATTATCCAGAAGATCTACCTGATGAACGGATGGACATCTCTGAAATCACCAACTTTTTTAAACAATATGGGGTTCTTATATCTCACTAATAGCACTTCACATATACCGAGCATTCTGTCTACTACAATTAAGCGCACAGACAGTAAAGAACCCGCTAATATAGCGGGTTCTTTACAATAGAGATGAGACGGAGCTAGGTAAGTTCACAAAAATATAAAATCTTTGATTCGTGCTAAACCCTGTCCCCTGCCTATTTCCACCCTTAAAGGCGTTTGACTAGACCAGGCTAAAGTCCCTGAATATATTGTTATTATTTATCCTATTCAAGGGCTTTTATTAAATGGTGGGGGTGATCATTCTGGCTATTCGTTACAGCATCATAATTCCAACCTATAACCGACTTCAGCAGCTGCTACTTACACTCACTTCATTCGAGACACAGACCTATCCGAAGGATCGGTTCGAGGTGATCGTCGCAGATGACGGTTCTACAGATGGTACTAAGGAAATGGTCGAAAGCTTTCAAACTTCTTATCCGCTTATTTATGTCGCTCAGCAGGAACAACGCGGCCGTTCTGCCGTAAGAAATCTGGGGCTGAGTCAGGCAAAAGGGAAATACGTCATCTTCTGCGATGCTGATTTTCTGGTATTCCCTGAATTCATTAGGATCGTAAACCAGTATCACCGTAAATATCCTAAGTCGATAATTTCAGGTATTCCACACTCATGGGATGACGCTTATACCCACTACTACCCAGACTTTTCTCCTGAAGAAAAAGAACATTGCCGCAATATACTTTCGCCTTCTAACTTATGGAATCCTGACTTCGAATCAGCGACTGAAATCACCCCAATAATCACACCCAATGATATCCTTCAGCAGACGGAGACGTTATCAAAAGTCACCTTTGCCTCAAGAGTTCCTCCAAATACTAAAAAGCAATTTGCCAGCACAGATGTAGCCCCTTGGATGTTACTCGTCACGCGTTGTGTGTCCATAAGACGCAGCCAATTAACTCGTGCTGGAGGTTTTAATGAACAGTTTATCCTCTATGGACTCGAAGATTGGGATCTTGGGTATCGACTGCATCGATTAAAAATCCCTTTTCACAGCATCAAAGAAGTTGTCGGCGTTCACCAAGAACATCCAACCCACTTCAGAGGAAATCTCATAAATATTGAGAATCTAAAAATCATGTTCAAAAGCTACGGGTTCAATGACTCTTCCCTAAATCTGTTCGCCCTTGTTCCTCCAAACGAAGACCTGGAGAAATACAAACATACTATACGGGTCTTGCGCAGAGGATACCGAACGAAGTCAACACGTTCATCAGCAATATTAATGAGAAGGACGTTACGGATTGCCGCCAAACAGCTCTATGAACCCATTGATACCGCCGTATACCAAGAGTCGTTAAGACGGATAAGTGTAAAAGTAAAGAGAAGAAAAAGCCGGGTTGCCCGTGTTTTGCGAGAGATTTTGGTGAAGGCTGAAAAGCTGGGAGAATGATATCTAAAAATACATTAAACCGGGCATCAAATGATGTCCGGTTTTCACTTATTTTCTCAATTTATTGGGTAGCGGAATATGCCTAATCGACTCAATGGGATGATAGAGCAGCATCCACGGACCAGAAAAACGCATAACCCCTTTAATTCTTTGGCGATAATCCGGTTTGTAACAATGAACAGGACATTTGGCACAAGCTGTTTTCTCTTCACCAAACTTACAATAGGCTAACCTCTTCAGCGCATACTCATTTAATTCCTGACATTCCTCACAAAAGCCTTTATGATGGTGTTTTTTCTTACAATATATACGAATCATTTTGGTAACAAGCTCTTGTTCTTTTTGAATTTTAGGACCCTCATTTAACTGCCGGTTTACCTTTGTTATCATATATGAACCCCCTTGTAACTTGTACAATAAGATCTCATGTAATTATAAAGGGTAAACCAACTGTGAAACCAGCCTTAACGCTGAACCTCCTTAATTCCCTCACATACCGGGGTTGAAAGGCGATAATTGTATAAATCAAATTTTTTTTAAAAAAACTTGTAACGTTTATAGCTTTTTACGGATATATAACTTGAGGAGGTGAATGGATGGAGGACAACGAGCAATTATACAGGGAATATTCAACCCAAGTATATAAATTCGTATTTAGCTTTTGTCATAATCACTTGCTGGCAGAAGAAATCACCCAAGAAACTTTTTATAGAGCTATAAAATCGATAGATAAATACGATGGGACCTGCAAAGTATACGTTTGGCTTTGTCAAATTGCTAAACATGTGTGGTATCAGGAGCTGGACAAGCAGCGCAAGCGGAAGTCTGAGGAATTAGAAGACGCTCCTTTGGCTAACGCAAATTCAACAGAATCCCAGTTCATTTTTGCTCAGGACAAAATGGATTTATTTAAACAACTTCATTTACTTGATCCAAATACCAAAGAAGTATTATATCTGCGTTTGACCGGAGAATTCAGTTTTCGGGAAATTGGCGAAATTCTTGGCAGAGATGAGACCTGGGCAAGAGTTACCTTTTACCGTGGAAAACAAAAATTAATGAAAGGAAGATCTTCATGAAATGCGAGATCATTCAGGATTTATTACCTTCCTATATTGAAAAGCTAACCTCTGTACATAGTAACGAAGAAATCGAAAAACACCTGCAATCCTGTGAAAGCTGCCTTCAATCCTATAATGAAATGACCGCCACAGCAAATCTAAGTGTGCCTATTATTGATAAAGAGGAAGTTAACAAACTCAATTATTTTAAAAAAGTGAAAAAAAAGAATATAAAAACTCTCATTTTTTCCGTCTTATCGGTACTCATACTGGCTACAGCCCTTATTGGACTTTTTGTTATCGGTTTCCCTGTATCCTCTAAAGATGTAGTTATAGATTATCAGAAGACAAAGGATCGTTTGGAAGTTCATCTAACTTTGGAAAATGGCAAGGACCTCGTGTTCTCAGGAAAAACCAAATTTATCCGCGATGAGAATAATAATGTAATCGGTTCTGAAACTAGGTATACGCCTAGAGGTTTACTTCATAATCCCTTTGATGATGTAGGCAAAAAAGTTATGTTGGGGACGGAGATTCATACCGATCTAGATTTTCCAAACAAGTTTATTCTTGAATTCAAAGATAAAACTATGACGTTTGTTAATGGTGTTCTAGTGGAGTAGACATTGCCGCTAAAATAAATAAAGACACCTTTTAAGGTGTCTTTCGCTTTACACCCTACTAAAAAAGTTAGCATTTTTGTTCGTTTTTTCGCTAAAATATAGGGTTATCGATTTACTAAAAGTATCTTATAATAAAATTACACATGGATATTTCACCTCTTTGTGAACGCGCGTTTATAGATCGGCCCATTAACCACTTAATAGGAGGAATGGTCATGCAATATGGTTATTTTGATGGAAAAAACAAGGAATACCTCATTACCAAGCCGAATACGCCTGCCCCTTGGGCGAATTACCTCGGCTCGCCGGAATACGGTGCGATCATCTCAGGTAACGCAGGCGGCTATAGCTTTGTAAAGTCTGGCGCAAATGGGCGGCATATCCGCTACCACTTCAACTCTAAGGACGAGCCCGGACGCTATATTTACGTGAGAGATTTGGAGAACGGGGATTATTGGTCCGGCTCTTGGCAGCCAGTGGGTAAAGATCTGGAGCAATATAAGTCGGTATGCCATCATGGAACCGGATACACGAACATTGTCTCGGACTACGATAACATCCATACAGAATCATTATATTATGTACCACTGAACAAAACCTATGAGGTGTGGCGCATGAAGGTGCGCAATGATGGCTCCAAAGCACGCAAGCTGGCTCTCTTCGGATTTGTTGAATTAACCAACAATAACAACTATGAGCAGGATACCGTCAACCTTCAGTACACTCTGTTTATTTCACGGACCTACTATAAAAATAATATGATCCTTCAAGTCATCAATGAAAACACCCCCGAAGAACAAACCTGGAGATTCTTCGGCGCTGCAGGTGCAGAAGTTACCGCTTATGACGGTGACCGGGATACGTTCCTAGGCGATTACCGCAGTTATGGCAATCCGGCCTCTGTTGAGAACGGCCAATGCTCCAATTCATTAAACTACAATACTAACTCCTGCGGGGCCCTGCAGATTAACGTAGATTTACAGCCGGGAGAAGAGAAAGAAATCGTATTTCTACTGGGACAGTATGATGAGAAAGGCGCTTCCGAGATTCTCAGCCATTATAAGGACTTGTCCGTGGTAAATAAAGAACTCGAAGAGTTAAAAGCATTCTGGCACAGCAAGCTTAACCGCTTCCAGGTCCAGACACCAAGCGATAACCTGAACAACATGATCAACACTTGGAATGCATATCAATGCTTTATCACTTTCATCTGGTCACGTGCAGCCTCCTTCCAATACTCCGGTCTTCGTAATGGACTCGGATATCGGGATACCGTGCAGGATATTCAAGGCATCATTCATCTGGATCATGAGATGGCCCTTGAACGTCTAAGACTGATGATATCCGCCCAGGTTTCCAACGGCGGTGGACTTCCGTTGGTGAAATTTGACCACAACCCTGGACATGAGGGCACACCGGATGATCCAGAATACGTGCGGGAAACCGGTCACCCCCATTATCGGGCTGATGACGCTTTATGGCTGTTCCCCACCGTCATTAAATACTTGAATGAAAGTGGCAACTGGGATTTCACAGATGAAATAATCCCTTATTCGGATAAAGGCGAGGGCACAGTGTACGAGCATTTGCGCCAGGCACTTCAGTTCAGTCTGGATCGTATGGGCGCACACGGCATGCCGGTTGGGCTTCATGCCGACTGGAACGATTGCCTACGGCTTGGAGCCAAGGGTGAGTCGTTGTTCGTCGCATTCCAGCTGTATATGGCATTCAAGGTATTCATGGAAATCGCACAAAATAAGAACAAGCCTGAAGATATTCAATGGGCCCAGGGCCTGCTTGATGAGCTGGACGATAACATTCAAAAACACGCTTGGGAGAACGATCAATTCGTCCGCGGATTTACCGAAGACAACTATACCATCGGCTCCTGGGAGAATGATGAAGCCAAGATCTGGCTCAATCCACAAAGCTGGGCCGTATTAAGCGGCGCAGCCCGCCCGGATCAGGCGAAGCTCGCCATGGACAAAGTGTATGAGAATCTGCGGACCGATTACGGCACTATGTTATTCTACCCTCCGTTCCGTGAATACGGTTTGCCAGTAGCGTTGATGGCTCTTTTCAACGCCTCAACTAAGGAAAACGGCGGCATCTTCAGCCAGCCGCAGGGATGGCTCATTCTGGCGGAAACCATGATCGGCAACGGTGGGCGCGCGTTCGAATACTTCCTGAATTGCAGTCCGGCCAGCATGAACGATAAGGCTGAAATCCGTAAACTCGAGCCTTATGTACATGGCCAGTTTGTCGAGTCCAAGGACAGCCCATATCAAGGCCGGGCGCATGTCCACTGGCTGACCGGCACCGCTTCAACCGTGATGGTCTCCTTGGTGGAAGGCATTATGGGGGTTCAACCGCAATTTAATGGCCTTCGCCTCAACCCATGTGTTCCTTCCGACTGGACAGACTTTTCCATGGTCCGGGAATTCCGTGGGAAGAAGCTGCACATCCAGGTGGAGAACAAGAAGGGTGTACAAAAAGGGGTTACCCATATCGTTATTAACGGTGAAGAAATTCAAGGCAACCTGATCCCGGTGGCCAAAATGGCGTCAGAAAACAACGTGCTCGTTATTATGGGTTAAGGCGTATTTATGAGGAATAGATAGGAGGACGGACCGATAAGGTGCGCCCTCCTGTTTTTACAATTAGAACGAGGCTTGTACACTTGCCTTCCGGATCTATGACCGCGTTTGAGCTGGATTCAAATGACGAAAAAAAGACTGCCGGGACCTTCCCGACAGCCTGAACTCATTCTCATAATTGGCAAACCAAGTTTCTTCGCCTGTAACAATCCTCTACAACCTCGGGTCGATCTCTTTCTCTTTCGTTACCTCGAATAACAAGTTTGCTGCAATTTGCTTGTAGTCCTCGTTGTCAGACGAGATCTCATCCAGCTTCACTTCTAGCATTTGTCTGCCCAGCCGGTGTTCGATTAAGGACGTACGAAGCTTAGGAGCGATATTCTTCTGCTTCATAAGCTTGGCATACTTATGTGGAAACTTGTAGTCGTACCCGTAGATGATCGACAGGTAGCCCGGATTGCGGACCTTCATGTATGGGACTACCCCCTGCTGTTCTTGCTCCGGTTTGATTACAATTCCCTCCATATGTTTCTCTACCGTTATCTTTGCGAAATACTCCTCTGCTCTGATGTAGGCATCAGGCTCTTTCAAGTCCAAAACCAGAGATTCATCATCATTTAAGAACCTGTATAATTCGGAGGTTTTACCGTCAGGTACCCGTTCAGCACCATTCTCCAGTACTTCCTTCAGGATTGCAAAAGGTTTGTACGCTAATTCTGCATCACCCGCATACAACTCCAGTTGCTGCTTGTATACTCTGTAAGCTTCCTCACGCTGGTCAAGATCTACATACGATTCTCTTATGTCACGGACATGCTTAAAAGTCTGGTAAACATGAGGCCCATAGTTGTTGTTAAGCGCCTCTTTCGACATATGGTGCTGGTCTTGTTCAAACCCGCTTGCTTCAAAATCCTGTATCAGTTTACCCAGTGACTCCTCAAATCCATATTGTCTTAAGAAATCCAGCTCTGTCTCCAGCGCCTTGCTAATCGGCCGGAACTGACGCTCAATTAACCCATCCCCCAGCGCTTTCCAAGGCAGCAGCTCGCCATCCAGTAAAAGCACACGGATCCCCTGCTCAGCCATATAGGTTCCGAATCTATGCAGCAGTTGTTCATAGATAGGCGTCAGATCGACCGCCTTAACCTTGTAGCCGTTCCGGCTAATTGCGTAACACTCCTCTATATCCCGGTAAAGGTACACACTACAGCGTGATCCCATATATTTAGGCTGCAGGACGACTTCAGATATACGACGCTCGGCAAAATAATCCAACCCTTTTCGCAGAGACTCAAGCTCACCGGCAGCCATATCCTTATCCGCAGGTGACATCGTCCCGGAGATGAAGTTGACCCGGTTCTGCGAGGAATACTGCAGTCTGCGCACAGACTCGTAATCAAGCTCTAACAAGGATACGGTTTGCTTTTCCCGGAACAGGATAGGTAGCTCTTCGTGCACCGTAGTCACATGCGATTTTTGACTTTTATAGAAAGGTTTAAACGACATGCGAACAGAAGTTAGTTCATTACCCTGCGCACTCCCTGTGTCGAGGTGGAGTTTGTTTTTGATCCGAAAAGTCTGCTTGGCTGCAATATGTCCGAAGAGATGCAAGGGGTGATTACTCACAGCCTCTTGCTTTAGGAAATCAAGCTGTTCCTCAAAGGAAACCTCACGATCCAGCCGAAAGTTACGCTGATGGCGTAGTGAATTCGTATCCAGCTTACCAATGTACTTATTACGGCAAGGAGCATGAGTAACATAAAAAGAAGGACCTTGCATACCTATATAGCGGTAAAAGGGCTGAGATTGCTCCACTAAAGCCGAAAATTTACTAAAAAGCGCGGTATCCTCCTTAAGCACTTGGGTGGAATCAAAGTACGTTCTTAGCAGTTCCGGATCGGTTCCTTGAATCTCACCCTTTACGTACTTGTATACAAAGTTCTCGTGATTGCCCATAACAAATAGGAAATGCTCGCGGTTATCAAATAAGAACTCAATCGTCTCCCGTGTCTTTTTGCCCTTATCAATCCAGTCACCAGCAAGAATGACTTGTGTGTTACTGAGCTTATCTGTTGCACTTAACTTACCTTCGTGCACCCTGTAGCCGTAATTACGTAATAGTCCCTGAAGCTCTTCGACGCACTCATGAACATCCCCAACCACAATATACTCTTGTGCTTGTAGAAGTACCGTAGATGCGTAAGTATCCCAATCCTGTATAATCACCCGGTAGTCCGGGTTAGGTATCCCTTCACCCTCGAGAATAAAATCTTTAGCACGCACTTTATGAATCTTGTTGTAACCTTCCCGTGACAGAACAGGCAGGACTTCTTTTCTCAGCCGGTTTAAATGATTGGAGATCAGCTTCTTCGAGCGCTCCGAGACGTAGTAATCCTCCCGTTTGCGGTAATCAAACAGAATAACCTCCAGATTGTAATTATTTTGCCCGGCGATCTCACGGACTTTACTACGATAATCTTCAGATAGCCCAATGGTATCCATCACCACAAACTCCGCATTAATTGGAAAAGAAATGACTAGCTTCAATCTCTCAAACAATAATTGAAAGGTATGCGAACTGGCCTCCAGCATAACCTGATCATACTTATCATAGTCGTAGCCCAATATCTCCTGGCGGATACTATCCGAGGATAAGTACTGCACATTCGTACGTAACCCTTTAGAAGCATCCTCTAGTTTTAACTGCGGGATCAGAACTTCTTTAGCAAAAGTCGATTTCCCGCATTCCGTTGCTCCTACAAGCAGAAATATGGTGTGTACACGTGTTTGAATTTCCACTGCCTATTCCTCCTTTCTTCGCACAATAGCGCATTGCGTCGTACGGATCTCGCCAACCCGGTCACCAACCATCAAATATTCAACCTCGACTGCTAAACTTTGAACCGTATCCAAAACCCATTGCCCGAACGCTTCCTGTCCCATTTCCCACTTGTGATCTTCATGCCGGAATCCTTCCAGCTCATAGTAACGATTGAAATCAGCATTCGGTGTCGTCACAATAAGCTGTTGAAAATTCACATTACCGATTATTTGCTGAATAAGCTCTGCCGCTTCACCCTCACTCATGTGCTCTACAACTTCTGTTAGAATCACATCAACCTGCTCCCCATTGTACGACTCCAGAAAATGGTCCAGTGAGCCAAAGGTTGCAATGTTATCAATGTCCTTAGCTTTCGCTTTCCGATTCACAACCTCCAGCAACGCCTCGGCTATATCTACCGCATAATAGGTGCTCTCTATTTTTCCGGCAAACGGAATTGCATAGAAACCTTCTCCGCAGCCGATGTCCAGAATCGGCTTATTGAATGGAAGCACACTCGAAATAAAAGTACGCCGCTGCATCGCAGTACCGCCATACTCCAGCCCAATAGAATACTGGTCTGTTTGTTCGATGGAGGCTTTATATCGCTTGAACCGTTCCTTAGAGGTAAGGAAATTCCTTGCAAATAGACTTCTTATATAAAAAGGTGCATCAATGACGTTAAGGCTGCGGATATATTTATCCAAAATAGCATCCGAAATATCTATGTACTCATCCCCAAATATGGATAAGAACAAGGACAGCACACCAACAACATGTAAGAGGTGATACAAGCTTTTATGTGTGGTAATCGTCAGCGAATAGCTCTTATGTGCCTGATGCTGCAAGGAGAAGGTATAGCCCTTTAAATGCTTTTGGAAAAATTCAATATAGTGTATCCGCTCAACCTGAACCATATTGATGAAAAAAGAATGCTCATATCCTTCCGCATCCCGTTCATCCTGGGCTTTGAAGGGTGTAGAGAAAAACTCATTGACCGTATTAAGCGGAAATAGAGGTGTATTAAACCGGGAGACATTTAAATACTCAAAGCTCTCGCTTCCGTTCTGCTTGTAGGATATATCGTTATCTGCGTCCTTAAAATAAACGTTATAAGTTGCCTCATCAGAATACCATCCATACGCCACTCCCTGACGAACCGGACGAAGCTGCATACCTGTCACTGGATTTTTTTTAATTAAAAAAGTGAATTTTGGATTCGTAGATTTCAGTTGTACAATAGCCACTACCATCTTCCTCCTATCAATCTTTCTATAGGGCCCGTCCCCATACTTCCTGTAAAGCTTCTCGAAATAGAGCATCCAGCTGATGATCTCTGTTGTTCTCCTTAGCATTCAAGGACGCCGCCACCTTATCCAACACTTGGAACTGTTCTTCTAAATAATCGTTAATCGCGGTTAGCTGCGGCTCGTAGTCTAGTTCCTCACCGGATTTTTTTCGTGCCAGCAATTGCTGAATCACCTGCCACAGCTCTTCATCCTGCGGAATAAGCCGATCTACCAGTACATCGAACTCCATCGGCGGCATCTCTCCATATCGTTGAGTCCATTCACAGGCTAGAACGGGACGAAGTACATAAAAGTACTTTTTGATCTTGACCTGTTCGCCTTGCAAATAATCACGGTAGTTCCCTCTTGCCATGTTTAAGTAATGGTACATACAAGACTTCGGCGAAAATGTGTACGGGGAGATGCTTCTAAGCTTCTCTGCTGTACTGTACTTTTCTGCATATTGAATGGGTGATTGCAGCCACTCCAGCAGCGGTGGATTAGACTTCCGAAATAAATTCAGTGCTTTCCGCAAATCCCAGCCATTGATATCAAGCATATTGTTAATAGGACGCTCGATCACATCCCGCTTATCAAAAATAGATAGATACCATTCCGGTTTATGCAGATAAATAAATCTCACATCATAATCGCTGTCCTGCGATGGGAATCCCCACGCCCGGCTGCCTGATTCGCAGGCATACAATATTGTAACTTGCTCCTCCTGTTCAATCTGTTCCAGCTGCTCACGGATAAGCTTGTTTATAGGATCCATCTTCATCCCTCCAGATCGGTTACTTCCCTATTCTCTACCCTTGTTACTATTCGAACGCCTCATCAGAATTGCTTTGGCTTCATGGATCTATCTTCGCTCATCTTCCCTGTAACGAACAGGGCGGAAGTATGGCGGCGGCCAAAAACACTTCCATTTTATTCAACTCTGGTGCTTAATATAATGAGTACTACTATTTCTTATGGATTCGCTACAGGCTGGAGGGATACAAATGGCCCGGGAAAGTTTTGACAAGGAGATTCAATTTCTTCGCATGCTCTCTTTAGCGGGGGGAGCTTACAGCAGACAACAATTCGCCGATCGTCTCGGCATTTCTGTACATACCTATGACAAAACGCTGCGCAACCTGAAGGGCATGGTAACCGTCTTACAACAGGATCTGCCTACAGAACAAGGAACAGAACTCTCTGAGTGGCTCCGCTATAACTACTATGAATCTGCCGACCCGCTGCTCCTGTTCTTGTTCCGGGCGAAGTCGCTTAAGGAAACGGAGAGCATCCGGCTTACTCTACTATTAACTGCGCTCCAGACTCAGGAGCGAACGGCTAAAGATCTACAGGATGTGTGCAGTGAGCAAATGCCAACCGATTATCCAATGCCCGATGAGAAAACCATCCGTGGAGATCTGAAATACCTTGAGGAAGTTGGCGTTATTCTTCGTGTAAACGAAGGTCGGCCTTATCGATACAAGGCTGCTAACGATCTGATTGATCAATTATCCGGCGATCAGCTCTTGGATCTTTACGACTATGTTGATGTCATCGCCAACACGCAGACTCCGTCTGTGCAAGGTTACCTGCTGCGCGACACCTTAAAAAAGGTCCTGCGGAAGCGGGGTTATACCCTCGAAGCTACGGAAACCCATAGATACAAATATAATTATCATTCACGTATTCTTGATGAGGCACACCTATATACGATATTTGCAGCGATTCAGCAGCGAAAAAAAATCAAGTTTCTATATCTATCCCCTAAAAAGGGCAAAAACTACGCCTCTCAAAATACCAATCCTCTCTTTGAGCGGGAAACAAGGGGCGTCACAGAAACTGTTCTTCCGCTCCGCGTCATCTATGACCATCAATATGGGCGCTGGTATTTAATCGGACATAATTCACGTATGGGCATCATGAAATTCCGAATGGAGGGCCTTACTCAAATTGAGGAGGGCGACACTGTGGAAGAAGCAGAGTTTGCTCAGAAACTCAGCAATCTGGAAGAGCAGATGACAAACAGCTGGGTTATAGATACCACCCGTGCAATTAAAGTGGTGGCGAGATTTTATAACCCCAATCGCCCAGGTGTTAATTTTATTCGGGAGCGGGTTGAAGCGCAGGGACAGTGGGGAGAAATTACGGAAGAGTCCGATTCTACATTCCTTTATGAGATCATAGTGAATGGAATTTATGAAATTAAGCCGTGGTTACGAAGCTTTGGCTCGAGCTGCGAGGTATTAGAACCCCCTTGGCTGCGTAAGCAATTTATCGCGGAGTGGAAGGAGATTCACAGCTATTATGAATCCATTTGAGAAAATATTTAACTTCCAAATCATTTCACGCCTCGACGAAGTGGGTTCATTAGCGCTGACCTCCCAGGAACGTTCCTGGCTGAAAACCATGTTAATGCACCCGGCCTCAGAAGCAGCTTTTACACTGGATACCTTAAGTAAATTGAACGCCATATTGGAGGCAGAAGCGTCCACAGAAGTGCAGGGAATTATTATGGAGAAAGCTAAAAGCAAAGAGCGGCAGGTCTATCATCCAATGCTTCGTACACTCCGCCGTATAATCATGCAGAATCAGGCGATCCTTATTACTTTCCATATTAAGCATGGAGGCCAACGAACTGACCAAACCGGGTTCCCTCATAAGCTGGAATACAACATGTATAAGCGGGAGTGGTATCTGCAATGGTACAGCACCCGGCAACGTTCTCTTATGTCCACTAAACTAAAAAACATTATTTCTGTTGAAGCAGCTCCCTTCCCTGCCAAACGGATTGATGACTTAAAAGCAAGGATAATACGATTATTAGAGGATCAGAAGGAATGTGCATGTATTCAAGTCATCCCCACCTTTAATGCTGAGCTATCACGAATTCTGTACGCCTTTTCCTGTTTTGATAAATCCGTGTCCTTTGATGAAAATTCGGGTATCTATCGAATCAAAGTCATCTACATGAGAGACGATAGCGAATTCCTATTGTCCAAAATCCGTTTTCTTGGCCTCCGCGTAAAAATCGTCGAGGGTGAGCATCTTAAGCGGCGCATGCTGAAATCCGCAGCTATGGCGATTGACCGGTATGGGGAATAACCGAGAATTAGTATAAGCTGGTCAACTATCCTGAAGCGCTGAAACGTGCTTATATAGTAAAGCAGCTTTCTTAAAAACTGAGAGGTTTATTCTCATGAAAAGAAAAGCCGTCTTATGCATATAGTCAAGATGAAAACTCAGAGTTAGTGAGGGGATTAGAAGTGGGAAAGAGAGTTATAGTAAAAATATCAGAATTGACCAAAAAACATAAGATTTCCCTACGAGAATTGTCCAGAATATCCGATGTCCGACATGCCGCATTAAGTGAGTTAGCTAATGGAAAAAGGGAGAATATTAACTTTAGTCATATAGGAAAAATTGCAGAAGCTTTAAATATTGAGGATATTCGTGAGATTATTGATTTGGTTGATGATAAAGATTAATCAAATCAACACAAAATTGATAGTTTTTCAATCGACAATAACTCAAGTAATAAAATCATAAGAAAAAGCAGAAAAGCGACGCCTACAGGTCGCTTTTCTGCTTTTCTGATACTCCATATTAAAGTAGAGGCAGCCATTCCCCTATTCCAGCTTCATATAGTACAGATTCGCCGTACTATCTTTTGTAATGGTATGTGCACCTGCGGCAAGAGAGACAGTGGCAATGCCATTGGTTATAGGATAACTTGTTCCATCCACTTTGATTTTCGTTCCCTCTGTGTTGAACACTAGGGTTAGCGTTGAAGCTTTAGCAGCAGTGAATTGAATGCTGGTAACACTCTCGATTTTTAGACATTGGGTTAGGGTTAAACCCTGATAGGCCACAGTTCCCTTACTTGTTGAGAGATTGCCTTGAATATTGAAGAAGCTGCTTGTTGTTCCATCCGTAGTAAAGTTGTGAACGTTTGCTCCCGCTGTCGGCACTGGCGTTGTCGTCGGTGCTGGAGTCGCTGTTGGAGCTGGGGTCGCTGTTGGCACAGGAGTTACTGTTGGCGTAGGTGTTACTGATGGAGTCGGAGTCGGGTTCGTTGGGTTTGAATTCCCCCCTACAGAGACAAGTCCCGTTGTGTAGCTTCTGATTGAAGACATCAGCGCTGTATTAAGCGCATACGAAACGTCATCCACTGAATCATTAAATTCCCATGTGAAGTCTCCGCCATTCAGACGGCCGGCTTTTGCCATAACAATCTGTTCAACATTGCTTACGTTATCAATATTAGATACGTTCACTCCTGTATTTACGCTCGTGTCGAAGTTGTTATAGGCTGTTCCGCCTTTTAATGCTTTGTATGAACTTGGGACGGTTTCATTTCTTGACGAAGCTAAGTAAGCATCAAATGAGGTAACATTAGCAGGAGCTGTCCCTGTGTTTGAATTCGCATAGATGAGACTTGAAGCCTCTACAATAAGATTGTTATAGGCTTTAATCACACCTCCATTTTCGCCTGAGAACGTGCCCTCCCCTAAAGCATCTGTACCTTGTAAGGAGATCATCATTGGAAACTTAGCATGTCTAAAATAATTAGATTCTACAAAAGCTGAAGCACCTGTAGTAACACCCACACCGTATTTGGAGATACCATCGAAAAAGTTGTTATAGATATGGACGGATGCCACTCTAATCCGCGGATGACGGGAGTCCGAATGGTCAAACCAGTTGTGGTGGAAGGTAACAAAAAATTCAGCCGGCTCACTCAAACCAACTAACGAAGATTTTCCGGAATCCCAGTAATGGTTGTAAGAGATTGTAATATAGTTTGATCCATTTTTAAGGTCTGTGGAACCGTCGCCCTTGGCTTGGTCTGCATCGCCTCCAGCAGCTCCATAAAAAATATCATTATTATGCACCCAGACATTCATATTGCCAGAATCCATTGAAATGCCATCGTCTGGGAATAACATTACACCCAGGTTTCTTACTTCCACATTACCTACATATCTTAGAAGCATTCCCCAACCGTATGCGTAAGCATCATTTCCGATACCTTCAATAGTAATATTCATTTCCGAATAATTGTTTTTACCTTTGACTTCAAGATACCCACTGCTGTTAAGCTGTCCACTCAGATCAGCAGCTGTAACTTTTCCGATAATTCGGATCGCAAGTGGAGTGGTATCATAGCCTTTTTGTCTCAGTGCCAAAATACCGCCCAGGCCAACACCTGTTTGTACAGCGCCGGAGCTGTTGATTTTCACACCAAGGGTTACGGTTTGCGCATTCTGAGATGTTATATACAGCACTTGAGCACCATTCTTGAGGGTTCCATTCTCATTATAAGCCCCTGATCCTGTACCATATTGCGAGCTAGTCGAAAAAGCAAACCCAGAACGGTCATATGACGTTACGGATAGCGGATTTGAAACCGCACTTACCGTCCCACCCCCTGACAACGTAGCTTCAACTTTCATCACATAATTTCCGGCTGCAAGCCCTACAGCATCCGCTCTCCAGTAGGAAGGATATTTGCGGATTAACTCATTATTAATTTGTTGATACCCAGAATCCGCTGCACTTGCCAATTTAACATAAACGTTATACCCTGTCGCATTGCTTACAGGTGACCATTCCACATATGCCGTTTCATTCCAGCCTCCACTGCCTGTTACCGCAAGACCAGCAGCATGCACCACCGTATTTGTCCATCCACCTACTATTAAAGAAAGAGCAAGAGAAAACAACACAACAATACTGGTTACCTTTGCAACTCTTTTTTTCATTTTATTTCCTCCCGATTTTAATTTGTTGCAGATATCATTGTAACCGCTTGCAAAAAATGAAGTTTCTCTTTTCACCTCCTAAATATTTAGAAAGAGATCCTGCATCTAGCCCCTGTCCCCCTTCGAAAATAATACAAATTCTGGAACCAGAACACGTTCAACATATCAAAACTAAAAAAGGTTCCGAAACAATCATTTACTCATATCTCCCCTATCTAACCGTGTTCTGAGCTAATGATTATAGGACAGCGAATGGATTGTGATCATACAACACGAATAGCCACACAGTAGCCAGCACATAATAAAATTCACAACCATTAGGTAATCAAGGAGGAATTTTCAATTGAGCGCAAGTAAACCAGACAAGAATCTGATCAACACTGTAAAAGATTTGGAAGCCACGCCCGTAAACAGCCTGGAAGCCCAACAGCAACAACAAGCCCGTAATGATCGCCGCAAGCAATCTCAGCATGACAGCGACGGAAAATTCACGGAAAATGAAACCGGGAACTTTCATTAAAGTCGGGGATAATGTTGGCATCTTCTTTTCAAGCTGCAATAACGTAAAAAGACACCCTTCAAGGTGTCTTTTCTTTTACTACCTATGGAGCCGCATCATAATGTATTTTCCTCTGATCAATACGTATCAACTGCTCATCCTGTAATCCAAGCAATGATTTTGTCACGGTCTCACGCGCCGTTCCTGTCATATCCGCCAGGTGTTGATGCGTTAATTTCAAATCGATTAGAACACCTTTATCAGAGGGCACTCCGTGCTGTTCTGTTAGACGCAACAACACGTGAGCAACTCCAGATAGAACCAGATAGTGCTCCTCTCCCTCTTCACCCTCAAAAAAGATGGACTCTCCTTTTATATAAGTACGCTCGCCACATACCTTAGCAATTTCAGCTAATTATTCATCATCAAGATGTTCAAAGAACGGAAAATCCCGTAACAGTTGGGTTTGTGATTGAGTATGTTTCACAAATTTTCCAAATGCACCATCGTAAAATGGAAGGTTTTGGTTGCTGAGAACAAGAATAAAGTTAAGTTTCTAAAATTCAAGAAGTGAGTTGATGAACATGAGTGATAAGATGGTGGCTGTTTTAAGAAGACAGTTTGATCCAACCGTAGAAATGTTGAAGAATCTTATCGAAGTATGTCCTGATCATTTTTGGAAGAATGCCAAGCATAAATACTGGAAGCATATATTCCACGCTACAACCAGCATGAAATTTTGGTTTAGGCAGCAGAAGGATGAAGAATTCAAAATACCTGACTTCGGTAAAGATATAACAGAAGACTTAGATAAGGAGTGCTCTGACTACCCTACTAAGGAGGAAATGACGACGTACCTAGAGGAGATATTGAGTGTGGCTCGTAATTTTTTTGCTGAACTTACTGACGGCAGATTATTGGAACCATGTGTACTATACGAAGAAATAACTAAAACTGATGTTATCCTCATGCAGATAAGGCATGTTCAACATCATATAGGTTATTGCAACAGCATATTGAATTCGAATCACCTACAAACAGCAAAGTGGCTATGATAAAATGAGTGACCGAAATCAGCTTCTTTACCCGAGGAGTGTTATTTAATATGGTTTATGAATTTGATAGTGAGATAAAGCTGCTGGAAGGTAAAATGAAATGGAAAGTAGTCTATTTCCCCTATTCAGTAAGGGAGATATTCAATACTAATGGTAAAGTACCTATTCAAATCTCTGTTGACGGGTACAAATTTGACCATACTTTATTGCCGTCAAAGAATGGGCATTATTTTGTTTATAACGAATTTATTCGAAGAGCATTACAAAAAGAGCTCGGTGATACATTACATATAATACTTAAGAAATGCGAGGAAAATCGTAAACTGATTGTGCCTGATTACATTACTACAAACCTTGAAGAGTACCACATGCTGAATACATTTCTAAACCAGCCTGATTACATTAAACGAGAGCAGATTAATTATATTGAGCTTGCTAAAAAGGAAGATACAAAAAATAGACGAATACTAGCTCTAATTGATAAACTTAAGGATTAATAAAGGGACGACAATAAAGTTGAGGTAAAATGAAGACATCAGAGTTAAGCAACGAATAAAATGAGCACAAAACTTTAAAAAATCACAAAAAAAGCGATGAGAAACAATCCTCATCGCTTTCACATTACTAAAACCAGACTTGTTACAGCAAACCTCTGCCATAGTAATAGATGATCGTTTAAGAGTCAGCAACCCTCTGCCCCCTTACGTGGTGCTGGCACGTCGATTAGCAAGCGCCATAGCAGCGGCGTAGCCGGAGCTCCAAGCCCATTGCAGGTTATAGCCGCCGCAATCTCCATCCACATCCATCACTTCACCTGCCAAATACAGCCCAGGGACTAACTTAGATTCTAACGTTCCTTCGATTAGCTCCGTCGTATCGATGCCACCGGCTGTTGTTTGTGCATTCGTGAAGCTATTGGTATCGGTCACTTTAAATTCCCAATGCTTCAAGATTCGATAAAATATTTTCTTGGTTTTCCATGATAAATCCATACAAAGCAAGTGCGGCTGTTGATCAATTCCAGCCTCCTTCAGCAGAACTGGAATCAGTTTCTTGCTGACGATGCCCACAAAAGAATCGGCAACCGTCCGGTGTCCGAAGATCCCCCAGTGGATCTCCAGAAAATCAATTAACTCTTCCTCCGTCCGCTCCGGCATTAAATCAACCGACAATGTCACCGATTCTCCTATTCCGAGATTATACGCAGCCTTTCTGCTGAGCTGAAGTATGGGCGGGCCCGAGATACCATAGTCCGTAAAAAGAATCTCACCAGACTCAGTGCGGATGACTTCATTGTTTACGATAACATGGGCCTCTCCCTCAAATTTGATGCCCGATAGTTCCTTCAAATACGGATAATCCAGCTTCAATTGTACAATGCCTGGCACCGGGTTGATCAGGGTGTGCCCCAGGCGTTGGACAAGCGTATAACCGGATCCGTCCGTTCCCGTTTTGGGAGCGGTAAGGCCGCCTGCACATAGAAAAAGATAGTCGCTGGTATACACAACCTGTTCCTCTGTCTCCGTCTGGCAGGTTATCGCGAACCGCGGATGTCCCGCCGAAACGGTAACATCCAACACTTTATGTTTATAATATACGGGAACATTCCGATCCTCCAGCGCCAGCTTAAATACACCCGGCACCGAAGCCGCCTGCAGCGACATCGGATACATCCGGCCATTCTCCAGGCTTACAAAAGGAAGCCCGAGTGAGGAGAAAAATTCGATCGTTTGGCGGACACCGAATTGCCGCAATACATGTATTGGGAATCCTTCCTGATTACTGTGATACTTGCGTGATAAAGCGGCCGCTTCATCCGTACCGGTGGCGGTGGATTGGTTCGTAATGTTGCAACGCCCGTTACCCGTCGTTATTATTTTCTTCCCAAGCCGGTCATTGCTTTCAATAATTGCTGTATCAATACCTTGATCCCTCGCTGTAACTGCAGCCATTAGACCTGCAGCACCCCCACCGATAATGAACAGCTCGTGGTGCTTAGAAGTCTGATCCTTATACATGTTAATTGATGCATCCCTTTTCCTAATAAATTTATTGAATTGACTTAGCTAGCGCCATGGCGGCCACATATCCGGAACTCCAGGCCCATTGCAGGTTATAGCCGCCGAAATCTCCGTCGACATCCATCACTTCGCCAGCCAAATACAGCCCAGGCACCAGCTTGGATTCCAGCGTTCCTTCGATGAGTTCCGACGTATCAATGCCGCCGGCTGTCACTTGCGCATTCGTAAAGCCATTGGTATCCGTCACTTTAAATTCCCAACGCTTCAAGATTCGATAAAATTTCCCCTTGGTTTTCATCGATAGATCCTGGCAAAGCAGCTCTGGCTGTTGATCTAAGCCAGTCTCTTTTAGTAGGACAGAAACAAGCTTCTTATTGAAGATGCCAACAAGGCAATCCGCCACAGTCCGGTGTCCAAAGGTCTCCCAGAGCCTTTCTAAAAACTCAACTAACTCTTCCTCCGTGCGGCCCGGCATCAGATCAACCGACAATGTTACCTGTTCTCCTCTTGCAAGATGATACGCAGCCTTTCTGCTTAGCTGAAGAATTGGCGGGCCGGTAATACCATAATCCGTGAAGGCAATTTCACCCTGTTCACTGCAGATGACTTTACCGTTCACAATGATATGGGCTTGTCCCTGAGATTTGATAGTGGACAGTGCCCTCATATTCGGATATTGCAGCTTCAATTGCACAATGGCCGGCAAAGGCTCAATCAGGGTGTGCCCCAGACGTTCGGCAAGTGTATACCCAGGAGGTTCTTTTCCCGCATTTGGACCGGCAAGGCCACCCGCAGATAGAAGTAGATAGTCGCTAGTATAAACAACCTCCTCCTCTGTCTCCGTTTGGCATTTTATCTTGAAGCGCGGATGATTCTTCGAAACAGTAACATCCAACACTTTGTTATTGAGGTATACCGGAACATTCCGATCCTCCAGCGCAAGCTGGAAAATATCCAGCACCGCTGCTGCCTGCAGCGACATTGGATACATCAAGCCCTCCTTCAATCTTGTAAGTGGAAGCCCGAGAAAGGAGAAAAAATCTATAGTCTGACGGATGCCAAATTGCTGCAATACCGCAAGTGGAAATCCGGCCTGATTACTGTGATACTTGTGCGATAAAGCAATTGCTTCATCCGTACCCGTCGCAGTGGATTCATTCGTAATGTTACAGCGGCCATCACCTGTCATTAATATCTTCTTTCCAATCCGGTCGTTACCCTCCAGAATGGCAGTATCGATACCCATATCACGCGCAGTAACGGCGGCCATTAGTCCGGCAGCACCTGCGCCGATAATAAACAGCTTGTGGTGCATAGAAGTCTGATTCTCATACATGGTTGGTCAATGCATCCTTTATCCAATTTTTCTAAAACACAGAGTCACTTTATTAAATTATAGCATAAGTATACTGGTTTTCATTTATATCTCCCTATTAACTCTTCCTATCCTAGGTTTGCCTTTTTTATCCCTATATAGAACCTTAAATTTTTCTTCACACCTTCTTCACTGCAATCTTTAATTCCACATACGAAAGATACTGGATCTAGCAAGATACTCATTTTTTTGAACCGCCACGCATAGTCCAGATCATATTCTGAAAATATGAAAAAAGACACCTTTCATGGTGTCTTCAATAGTACTCCATATGGAGCCGAGCCATGGCTGTACAAATCCACAATTCGCCGCCGTGTGATGATTCGGATGTTCGGCGAGGTAGCATAGTTTAAGATCATTCCTTGGTCAGCGTATCGATGCGCGTGTGGCATTGCCCAGCGGATCAAATACGCCATTCTTCTTCCCATTGATAATACTAGCTTCTGCTTCATCTTTAATTAGATTCACTGCATAAGAGCTTGCGGTAGACATATCCGTAACTTTGCCTTTGGAAGCATCTTTATTACACTGATTTAGCCATTCAAGGAAAACAAACTCTCCTATAAAGAAAGGCGATCCTTGAGTAGCATAAAAAAGAGTTGCAACGACAACAAGACCTAGACGAAGCGTTCGAAGCGGTTAATTACAAACTTCGCAAGTACGATCAAATCTAGAAGGGGCAAATAACGGCTGAGCAGGAGTTTGTAATGGGTGATCACGAGGTAATGCATGACGAGTTCCTCTAAATATACACAAAAAAGAACCTTCAACCACTTAGCTTGTGGTTGAAGGTTCTTGCTGTTACGAACTCAGTTTGGCCGCTTCGAGCAAGCGTTGTAAAATGACGGTAGCTTCGGCACGTGTAATGACATTGTTCGGCGTAAGCTGTCCTTGATTGCCTATGATAATTCCGTATTTAACGTTAAGTGCAGCTGCCGCTCTTGCAGACAAGTCGAGCAAATGATGGTCTTTGAATGTGCTAAGCTGTTGAGCGGCTTCGCTATCGGAAATCGCTGTATCCATCCCAGCAAGCCTCATGGCTTTCCCCAGCAACACCATTGCTTCTTCTCGGCTTAGCTTCTCGTTGGGAGTGTACTGGCTGTTGTTACTTGCCGTAACTAACCCGTAGCCTTCCGCAATGGAGACCGTTTCGTAATACCATTGCCCGCTGTTGACGTCAGTAAAGCTAGTAGGCTGATCAACCGTGTGTAATCCGAGAGCCCGGACCAACATCGCCGTGAACTCAGCTCGGGTAATTTGCTTGTTCGGTTGAAAGCTCGATTCAGTGACACCTTGGACGATCAGCTTGGACGCTACTTGTTCGATATCATACTTCGCCCAATGATTCTGAATATCCGCAAAGGTTTTGTCATTCTCTATAACGGCATAGACGCTATTTGTCAGGCTATAAATGACAGCAAAGGTCTTGCCGTTCTCCCTCATCATTCGGGTAGGTACCGGCACGATGTTTCCATCCTTCGTCATCGTAATCCCCGTTATATTTTTATTGTGATCATCTGCTGAATTGGGAATGACAATCGTCCGCTCGACATAGCTAAGAAACTTGTTGAGCTCAATCGTCTTACCGCCATGTGCTGCTGTGATGTTGAAATCAATCGGCGGCGACAAGAGTCTTGCCTTCCCTATACTATTAGCAAGTTGCACGATATCGCTTTCTGGTACATTGGTAATCTCGACTTGAATCACCATGTTTCGCAGTGCATCCTCCGAACCGAAACGCTTCGTGACAAGACTCCAATCGATCCGGTTGGCAGCTAGAAGATAGGAACCAAGCTCCGTTTGAATTAGAATAACTGCGTTTCGGTCATTCAGTGTTGTGATAAGCTGACCGTTTAAGAGCAGAAGAACACGATCTGAATCATTATGGACCGGTATGTTAATGACTGGCTTATCGGGTAAGGAATCGAGGTAACGCGATAATTTCTTCTCGTCGATGGTTACCGTTGTCACTTTCTTTCCGTTCATAACAGCAGTTGTTTCTTTGGCTAAATCCTTCTGTTTAACTCCATTGATCTCGATCTCTAGCCCTAAGCTTGGAATTGGGCTTGTACTTGAGCTTGTACTTGGGTCTGAGCTTGAACCTGAACCGGATTCAGGAGTCGAGATGTTCAGCGTAAACGTGGCAATCGTCTGATTTCCTGCTTCATCGATGACGACTAGCGTGTAGTTGCCAGAAGATATAACTCTCGTTCCGGTTGTGAAGGGCTGACCGTTTAATGTAGCGGTACCTTCATTAAATCCAATCGTCAACGGACTGGTGTAGTTGCTTATTCCTACAGTTAGACCGGTTATAATCGGGTTTGTTCGATCAATTGTGAAAGAAATCATTGTGACGTTACCCGCCTCATCCGTCACCACAAGCGTATAGTCACCTTCGGCAAAAACCGTTGCGCCACTTGCGAATGGATCTCCGTTCAAGGTCGCCGTACCTTCATTGAACGTAATCGATTGATTCGTGTTATAGATAGAGCCGTCGGTCACACCGCTAATGATCGGGACTGTTTTATCGATCGTGAATGCAATGGTTGTGACGTTGCCCATCGCGTCCGTTACGATGAGTGTGTAGTCGCCCTCGGCACTGACTTCAGATCCGCTAGCAAAGGAATCGCCGTTCAACGTTGCGATTCCCGTGTTAAACGTGATCATTCTGTCGGTATTATAACTCGATCCGTAAACAACCCCAGTAACGGTTGGGCCGGTTTTGTGGATCGTAAAGCTGACTGTCGTAACGTTGCCCACCGCATCGGTCACAATGAGTGTATAGTCGCCTTCAGCGGAAACGGTCTCGCCACTTGCGAATGGATCTCCGTTCAACGTTGCCGTACCTTCGTTAAAAGTGATCGTTCTGTCGGTGTTGTAGCTCACCCCGTAAACAACGCCGGTGACGGTTGGAGCGGTTCTGTCAATGATGAAGTTGGCCGTCGTAACGTTACCCGCCTCATCCGTCACCACAAGCGTATAGTCACCTTCGGCGAAAATGGTTGCGCCACTTGCAAATGGATCTCCGTTCAAGGTCGCCGTACCTTCATTGAACGTAATCGATTGATTCGTGTTATAGATAGAGCCGTCGGTCACACCGCTAATGATCGGGACTGTTTTATCGATCGTGAATGCAATGGTTGTGACGTTGCCCATCGCGTCCGTTACGATGAGTGTGTAGTCGCCCTCGGCACTGACTTCAGATCCGCTAGCAAAGGAATCGCCGTTCAACGTTGCGATTCCCGTGTTAAACGTGATCATTCTGTCGGTATTATAACTCGATCCGTAAACAACCCCAGTAACGGTTGGGCCGGTTTTGTGGATCGTAAAGCTGACTGTCGTAACGTTGCCCACCGCATCGGTCACAATGAGTGTATAGTCGCCTTCAGCGGAAACGGTCTCGCCACTTGCGAATGGATCTCCGTTCAACGTTGCCGTACCTTCGTTAAAAGTGATCGTTCTGTCGGTGTTGTAGCTCACCCCGTAAACAACGCCGGTGACGGTTGGAGCGGTTCTGTCAATGATGAAGTTGGCCGTCGTAACGTTACCCGCCTCATCCGTCACCACAAGCGTATAGTCACCTTCGGCGAAAATGGTTGCGCCACTTGCAAATGGATCTCCGTTCAAGGTCGCCGTACCTTCATTGAACGTAATCGATTGATTCGTGTTATAGATAGAGCCGTCGGTCACACCGCTAATGATCGGGACTGTTTTATCGATCGTGAATGCAATGGTTGTGACGTTGCCCATCGCGTCCGTTACGATGAGTGTGTAGTCGCCCTCGGCACTGACTTCAGATCCGCTAGCAAAGGAATCGCCGTTCAACGTTGCGATTCCCGTGTTAAACGTGATCATTCTGTCGGTATTATAACTCGATCCGTAAACAACCCCAGTAACGGTTGGGCCGGTTTTGTGGATCGTAAAGCTGACTGTCGTAACGTTGCCCACCGCATCGGTCACAATGAGTGTATAGTCGCCTTCAGCGGAAACGGTCTCGCCACTTGCGAATGGATCTCCGTTCAACGTTGCCGTACCTTCGTTAAAAGTGATCGTTCTGTCGGTGTTGTAGCTCACCCCGTAAACAACGCCGGTGACGGTTGGAACGGTTCTGTCAATGATGAATTTCACCATCGTGACGTTGCCTGCTGCATCGGTTACAACCAGCGTATACACACCATCCTGATCAATCTTTGTACCGCTTGTATAAGCAGTTCCATTCAATTGCGCTGTCCCTTCATTAAAACTAGGAACTACCGATATATAAATTCCGCCCTCCATTACTCCCGTAACAATTGGCGCCACATTTTCGATCTCAAAGTTAACCGTTGTTACATTACCTACTGTATCGGTTACAACCAGCGTATACACACCATCCTGATCAATCCTTGTACCGCTCATATAAGCAGTTCCATTCAGCTGCGCTGTTCCTTCATTAAAACTGGGAGTTACCGACTTATAAACCCCGCCCTCGCTTACCCCTTTAATTTTAGGTGCTGTTGTGTCTATCTCAAAGTTAATCGTTGTTACATTGCCTGCTGTATCCGTTACAATCAGGGTATACACACCATCTTGTGAAACCTGTGCACCACTAACAAAAGCAGCTCCGTTTAAAGTCGCGGTTCCTTTGTTAAAGGTAATCGTTTTGATTGTGTTGTATATTACACCATTCGCTATTCCCGTTACGGTAGGTGCTATCGTATCAACCTTGAAAACCACCGTCGCACTATTGCCTGCTTGATCGGTGACGATCAGTGTATACGTTCCATCCTGGGTGATGTCTGTACCACTGGTATAGGGACTCCCATTAAGCAATCCGCTGCCTTCATAAAATAGAGGATTAACTTTGCTATTATATACTATGTTATTCACTACATTTGTAATAACAGGAGCTATTGTATCTACTGTAATTGTACTACTAATAGTTGAGTTGCTCGAATTACCAACTCTATCTTTATATTGTACATATACGTTTTTGACTCCCTGTCCAGCCGGAAGGACCCATGACCTCCCGTTCAGATCAGCGATACTGAACCAGCTGGTCTGCCAAGTCCCATTAACATTGGAGAGACGCACCTGCTCAACTCCTGAGCCGCTTCCATCCGTATAGGTTCCTTTTAAAGTGACCATCTCTGATTTCGTCCATGCAGCACCATCATTAATAATCAGTGCACCTGTTGGTGCTGTCTGATCCAATAGAATGATCTGAGAAGAACTGGCAGATATCGCATTGTTGGAATCTCTCACCTGCATATAGATGTTCTTCGCCCCATCCCCTCCACTTAGACTGAATGTTGCTGTATTGCTGAAAGGCAACCAAGATGCCGCCGATAAATTAGCAACGCTATTCGCAAATCTCATATGGGTAACACTATCACCTGCATCAGGATCTGAACCTGTTACGGATAGATTGACTGTGCTGGCGCTTGTCGCTGTTCCCTCCGCAATTTTGAAAGAGCCCGTAGGCGGGGTATTCGTCGGTCCGGTCTCATAAGTAACGACTAGCTTCGGGCGAAATGCAGCATTCGAAGCTTCTAAGGAATACAATAAAAATCTCCCGCTGTCTGCATCTGCTTCATTGCCGTTAAGTGTAAAAGTTACTGTGCGATCAGAACCACCCGTAAAGGCATCGACAGCACTCTTAACATTGAAAGTAATCGATTGATCCTGAAGATAAGTGCCCATCGGCACTTCCGCAGTGCTTTTCGCCGTAAATTTATCTGAAAAAGGGCTATTCACATCTACGAAGGGGAAGGTACCATTAAAATTATGGTCCAAACTATTCGCAGCAGAGCCCCTTGCCTCCATGTACAGCGTGTGATTCGGGACTCTTAATACAGTAGCAACCGTCACAACCAGCTCTGCTGATACAATGGTCCCTTCTGGAGCACCTAAATTGAAAGATGCGGCCATTCTATTGCGCACATTGACGAAGCCGTCATTATTGCTCATGCCGACATATAGATAACCATCTCCGTCATTATCATAGATTCCGTTATATTCCGCTTGACCATTTAATTGCATCGTATCAGCAGTTGCTGTATAGGTCTTTGTAACTGTGCCTCCTGCTGCTTCAGCACTCGGTACCAACCCGGGTGTGATTGTCGTGAATAGAATAGCAATCGTCATGAATAGAGTTAGAATTCTTTCTCTCAATGTTTCTCCCCATTTCATATAAATATCAATATAATACTTTATGTAATATAATTACATTATAAATAAATAATACAAAATAAAAATTTATAGACAATAGCCTTACGAAGCCTATCTTGTCTATGTAATCTATCCATTATATAATTCCAGCATTTGAGAGAATAGTTACTGCTGTCATCACTATTGTCACATGACAAATTTGTAAATTTAACCAGTTATTATTCATCCTATTTAGGTATACTTTAGAGAACGAAAAAACTGGCCTCATGTGTGTTCAATCAGTTGAGAACAGTTACGTATCCCTTCTCGTTCAGCTACCTCCTTATAGCTCGATGAACCCTCTTAATACGCTCTGACCGCCTTTAATTTGAATTCCTCTGTATACTTCTGAAATGTTTGACCTTTTTTAGCCATAAAAAATATCTCCTCCAAGTGGCACTCAAGCCTACATGATAACATGAAGGTTTTTTTGAGTGTCTACTTGAAGGGGATAATATCAATCAGCGGGTCTTTCAAATGGAGCCGAGGGGAGTCGAACCCCTGTTCGAAGATAATGACACATAAGCTTCTACGAGTCTACTTACAGTTTTGATGTCATCCTAGAAGCATTCTAACCAATATTTGATAAGTCATTCTGATTAAGGAGACTGGTCATAGGAATAACTCCTTAGTATAGTGATCCATTTATATAAGTTAATCCTGAATATATCGGTTTTTCACAGTGCTTCTTCAATACGCAGAAAGTACCTTTGGCGCTACAGATGATGGCTGGATCCTTTTAATTTTTAGAAGTTGCTAATTCCCTGCGGAATCAAGATACGCTTCAGCTTCTTCTATCGATTCGTACAAGTTTGCAATATCTTTAAACATACGATTCATTTGCGTTTTGTAGAACGCCGTAGGCGCAACATACACCCATTTGTGTTTTGTGGACATTCCAGCTTTCACAGCATCTTCACCAGTTGGAGCAAGAATTGCCATCACCTCTTGCTTAAATACCAGACCACCAGTGATTACAGTCATACCTGTAAACCCTCGCTTAGTTTTCTTCAGTATCTTCGGAAATTGTTCTGCGTACGCAAAGGCATCCTCAACTTCCATACCGTCCGATGTTACAATAATTCTGTTTTTATTTTTAACATAATCAATAGTGAAACTCATAATAGTAATTCCCCCGAATATTTTTGCTTTTGAGTGCTTAATGCCATAATCTAATCTTATATCAGTTCGAGCTCTTATAGATGTAGTTTCGGAAAATGTGCCACTAAATATTAACTTCAAAGTGAATGATCTAATTTTAGATGTAGACAACATGTCTACAAGAATAAATACTTTTAGTTCCCCATAATTCCTTGCCTGCATTCGTCTACAATTCAATCACTAAACAGCAAAAAAACCGCTATCTCAGCGGGTTCCTCTTATGGAGCCGAGGGAAGTCAAACCCCTGTCCGAAGATAACGGCACATAAGCTTCTACGAGTGTAGTCAGAGCTTTGATGTCACAAAATTCATGACTCCCGCCAGAAAATTGTTTTACGGTGTAGTTGTAATTCTAAACTCAAAACTGTGCTATAGCGAAAAATCGGTATCACCCTTTTTATGGGAAAATTTAAGCCTATATGTTTCTTCTTCTTTTCCATAGGGCATTGTAGCAATTTTTATACGAGTATAATCAAGCCTGCTATCTCTTAAAACTCTCTTTACCAAGGCTATACTACGTTCTTCTTCCGTAATGATACAAAATATATTAAGAGCATATTTTTTTGGGTCGGAAATGCATTTGCCCATATCAAAGCCATCAACACAACCTAAGTTAGCATCTATTAGAGATATGTCCAGGTATTCCATTACTTTATCTCTTAACCAGTTATCACGTTGGCTTCCTTTTTCACTTTTTAGAGGATACTGTACTACTAACCAAAATTTTTCACTCATTCATAATCACCAGCCAATGAAGAGATTATTATAATAATTATAACAAAGAAACTTTGCAAAAGGGTATCGTTAACAATAGTATGGGAACCATCCTCATGCGGACGGTATTCGTGGTGGTAGAGAAATCTTTTGCAGTTTAAAAATATGCATACCAAACATTCCGAGACCTCATAGTAGACATGATAAACCACAAGTACACATTTGAGGAATTGGCTGAAATCATTAAAAAGCAATCTGGAACCTTTCGTAAAACGAACAAACCAACTTTGAACAGAGGGTCCCTGACTAACCATTTTCTTGAGAAAACTTTTACTCCCTGGTTTAAAATCGCAGAGCCTTCCAAAGCACAGATTCGGATAAACAGGGAGATTGTGCAACTGAATTTTTATGTGGTAGAATCTGCTAACGTTAGCGGTTAAGGAGGAGATAAAATGGATACGGAAGTTTTGTTTGAGCTAGGAGAAATAGTAGTAACACCAAAAGCCCTACAGATGATCCGTCACGCAGGTTCTATTTTCCCACTAAATTGTCACGCATATGGTAAACGGGGAGACATCAGCGAGGCTGACTGGAAACTCAACGATTGGGCAATTAGCCATGGGGAACGACTAGTCAGTTCTTACTCTGAAATTTGACAAAAAAAGATATGTTTGTTGTAACCGAAAGGGATGGGAGTATCACAACGGTGCTACTGTGGGAGAAATACCGAGAACAGCAAACAACCATGAACTTGAGAACGAGAGCATACCAAAAAATAAAAAAATGTAAAACATCGAAACCATTGTGAAGGACAACGTTATAGAAGACCTAAAATCCAGAACAAATGCTCTATAAGAGACCTTCAAGCAAGAACAAGAAGTTCTCTTCTCATGCTTATTTTTTCAGATGATCTTAGATGATTTACTTAGTTGTAAAGGTGGACCACAAAATTATTTAATTTCTTCTATTTCTTCTATTTCTTCTATTTTTAATTCCTCTCGATTTAGAATAATTTCCTTAATCTTTTTTTCTTTGACTAAAAAAACTTTCTCAAAAGTATGATCAGATGCTATAGGATTTACTTTTATACTTAATTTCTGATCTTGGTAATCTATGTTTACCATCGATACTGTATATTTTTCATTATTCTCTTCATTTTTATAATTTAAATATACGTATACGCTATTTTCATTTTTAATTCTGCCTAGGTAGATACCGTTATTTTTATCTTTACTATCTATCCATTTACTCACTACACCTTCAGTTTCATTCGTATCTAGATACTGTATATTTATTGTGCTACGATTCATGCACCCAGTGACTATTGCCATTAAAGAAACCAAAAGGAGTAATAGAAACTTTCTTTTCATCATTTAACCTCTTTTATATACGGTGTATTTTTATAGTTATGTCCATATCTTCATAAAGTTTCTTCAATTTCTTTATTAGTTATTTATAGAAGCGAGGAGATACAAACTTAATCGCCTCGCTTATGAATTATTTTAGTTACAGAGCGGAGTAAACATAATTTTCAGCTTCTTTACTTACTTGGTATGAAAATGTTACTGCTAATCCGCCTGGGTAAGTCACTGTCGGCGAACCTACAGACAAAAAAGTATGTCCATATGCTGGTTGGATTGCGACTTCAGTTACTTTGCTATTTTTAGTTAATCTATAATTGAAATTACCTGATTTTGCATAGGCTTCAGTACCATTGATTGCATAACCAAGACCAAACTTAATAGATGCACCTGTATTTATGTTTGGTACTACTGTTGGATTAGCTGTTTTAATAAACGCCCCTGTTGTTAGATCAACGTAAGAAATAGTAGCATTGCTATTTGAATTATCTAAATACATTCCTTCTGACCAAGGTACTGCCACAATGTCAGTAAGAAGGAAGTTCGGCGCACTAGACCAATTGTAGTAAGTTGAGAAAGTAATAGAACTGAATGTACTTGAACTCGAAGAACCGTTTCTATAAGTAGATAATGTTAACGTAGCAGATGCACGAGCTAACTGTTCTTCTGTGCCACTATAATTTTGGATAGTGGTTATTTGTTTTTCATCGTATCCTGCATTCTCTAGCACGGACTCATCTAGTTTTTGTAACTTATTCACTTTCGCTTGCATACTCGCTTCGTAATCGAAATTCTTAATATACTCAATATCTTCTTCAGTATAACCCATTGCTTTTAAATCCTCAAAAGATGTACTCTGAATTTTTTTGAAAGAGTCATACTCATTAGAAACTGTTTGACTTACTAGAATCCCTTTACCTCCCTCTGCAGGATCAACAGGATTTGCTGATGCAGTGTTAAAAAGAGCACCGAAAGAAAGTACGCAAACCAATAAAGATTTTGGAATAATTTTAAATAATTTCATAATATTTACCTCCTATGTTAGATTAGTGACAACCTTATCATTCATACAATTAAATGTAAATAGATTCTAATTAATCAGGTATATGGAACTAATCCATTATTATAGATTTTAATTCATTCATTATGGGGACTATTTGACTCAAAACCTCAGAACTCAATTATTATTCACACTTTCTTTATCAAGCACAGGCCTCCACCCCCTCTAATTTAGTAATCTTCAAACCCCGTACAACAAAGGAATATGAAGTGAATTTTTAAGATATTGTCGAAAATTCTGCGTTTTCATTGCTTTTAATAGAACTCTCCACCTACTCAAGCATTCAAGATCTAGTATGCTTGCCGGAGATACACTTTGAATGCACAAGAATCACAGAGAAGGATGTAGAAGATTCAAAATCATTTGAACCCTTTTCGCTAAACGATAGAAACAACTTTGATCTGAATATTACCAACGATTCCTATACATGAGGACTTTTTACCCATCACTTTGAAGTTACAGAACATCTAGAGACATTGATTCGTATAACAGTGGGAGCACTGTTCAAATAGTTCCTTCGTAATCAACGCTGGATGAGCATTCTTGGTGATGATTTTGCTTCCGATATACGATTCATTAAAAATAATTGCGCAGATGGTACTGACTGACCATGTTCCAACTTTTTCCGTAGACACTTGCTGTTGATTCAATTCAGATGCGATTTTATGGTAGCCTTTGTTTTCAAAAGCATACTGATTAAATACCCACCCGATAATATCTATCTCTTCACGCGGCCCCGGCACTCACACCGACTTCGTATTCTGATGTCCCAAAGCAATGTGTTCCGTCCGATATCCGTATGGCGTCGTTCCACCATTGTCATAACCCAGTTTGACCTTTTGAGTCATTCCTTTCCACACCTCTACAGCAAGATTGGCATTGAAGAGATCAGAAATAATTTCAAGCATTCCCTCCAGCAGCATATTTTGCGGCGTCTCCCCTTCCATCTTCTCCATAATTAAAATGACCTTCACCCCAAATTGATTAAGCAGCACCTTGCAAAAAGGTGATTGGAGCGTTTGGCTAAAGCGATCATCTTTTGAAATTCCGGACGATCATCCGTTTTGACAGATTTCCCTTTTTCAATAAACTCACCGACGATACTCCACCCCTTCTCCAAACAATATTGTTGGGGCTTAATGAGCAGGAATAGACAACTCTTTCTCTGCTTGACGCTCAGATGACACACGGACATAATATGTTCACAATTACACTTTCCTTTCGTATATGATTTTTGGGCATAAAAAAGCAGGCACACCCATGTGGGCATACCTGCTGATAAATGAGGCCAATATTACCTGGACTGTCTGCGACTCAACAAGAAGCCTGATCGGTATTCCACAGTTCCATGTCAATAATCGCAGGTTGAGCATCTTCGGTCACGATTAAATCATTTCAGCACGATAACGTAAAAAAGACACCCCTAAAGGTGTCTTTTACTTTACTCCATATGGAGCCGAGGGGAGTCGAACCCCTGTCCGAAGATAACGGCACATAAGCTTCTACGAGTGTAGTCACAGTTTTGATGTCACCCGAGTATCGCCCCGTAACCGGCTATACGTTGGGTCAGCCTGATTGTCTTCTTCAGCTCACCGCAGGCGGAGATGAGACAGCGTATCCCACTATTTGTTAGCCCCTATCCCTGTCACATGGGCGATGCAGAGTAGAAGCACGCACACAGTTTCTTAGGCTGCGAAAGCGTAGTTGTTTTGTTGTTTGCCGTTTAATAGGCTTTAGCGTTGATGAAGCGGACGCGTCCCCACTACTCGCTACTCATGCTCGAACTATCCCCGTCGAATCCAAGAACGGCCCCTCATTAAAAGGGCGCTTCGGATCAAGCGGATCTTCCAAGCAAGAGAGATCCAATCTACAGCTTCTTATTCAAGAAAACTGTAACGAAGCAATAACTAACTTACTTACTCAGTATAGCACATTTATCAACACTTTAACACGTGGGTTAAAGGAATTGAAGGTTGAAACTGGAACTCCTTTGAATCGTCTAGTTCTCCCAGATTATCTGGCGATCTTTTGCTTATCACGCAGTACACGCTGGATATCACGTTGAGCATCTCGCTTGGCAGCCGAGTCACGTTTGTCATACTCTTTTTTACCTTTACCAAGACCAATCAGCAGCTTCGCATAGCCATTCCGCACATAAATCTTAAGTGGCACAATCGTAAATCCATCTCGCTTGGACAAGCCCAGCAGTTTATGAATTTGCTCCTTATGCATTAACAATTTACGTGTGCGTGTTGGATCAGTAGGATTGGCACGGTTACCTTGTTCAAAAGGGCTGATATGCATGTTGTGAATCTGAATCTCACCATTGCGGATCGTAGCAAAAGCATCTCCAATATTAGCGCGGCCATTACGCAGCGACTTGATCTCTGTACCCGTCAGCACCAAGCCAGCTTCATAAGTATCCTCGATAAAATAATCATGGGAAGCTTTCTTGTTCTGGGCGAGTACTTTCCCGTCTGCTTTTTTACCCATGAGAATCACTCCTTGAATCATATTCATAAGTTAAAGTAACCATGTCTGTCTAATCTTAAACGACACAGCCATCGAACGTCTGATCTATATTGTAACAAATGGAATCAAGTGAGCGCAAGGAACCTTCAACCAAATATACCTCACCTAATTTGTCATATAGTTGTCAGTAACATTATCCAATATCTAGCATTTGTTACAAAAAACATTAATTTGAGTTGATCTGGACTTTTTTAGAAAATAGCGAGGTTACCCTTTTACTTGTGCGCCTTAATTAACAGATAGTTATCCACTAATCTCCACATATCTATATCCATCTACCCTAATTACTTATTACCTATTTGTTCTCAATTATCCGCTTCCCCCTACTTGGATATACATCTATTCGACGCCTATTCAAATAGTGCCGCTTTTACCTATACTGTGCCTATCCTCTATCTATCCTATCCTCTACCTATTCACTTGCTATCACCTACGTTTTTCTATATATAAATGTATTTCGTGCAACTATTTAAGCCTTATCACCGCCAAAAAACTAATTAGTTGCACTTTCTGCAGCTAAAAAAGCGAAATCAGACCAATTAGAGGTAACTCATCAGATTTAGATGTACAAAATGCAACTAACTACCACTTTTACTACATAACCCAAATTTAACTGCACATAGTGCAATTAACCAAGTTGATGATTAGTTAAAAAGCACCGCCCCAAGAGGGACGGTGCTTAGTATCGTTATAGAGTTATGCAACGCATAACCGTCATTTATTTCTTTTTACGCTTACGTGGTGCTCCTTCTGGAGCGCCACCATTATTGTCACTTCGTTTAGAAGTGACTTGCTCAGAAGTCTCTACGTTGCCTGGTGTCACGGACTGGCCGATGAACACGCCGCCTTTGGTTTTCTTTTTGCGGCGGCCTTTGCCTGTAGGAGCACCGTTACGGCCTTCTCCACCGCCAAAGTTCCCCCCGCGATCCTCGCGGCTGCGGAACTTCGTGCTGCCGTCCACGCCCCGCGCTTCGCCGCCGGAGGAGTCGGACGCAGGAGCGCCGTATCCGCCTTTGCCTGAGCCAAAGCCGAAGCTGATGCCGCGTCCACCACCGGCACCGCCGGTGTCTCCGCCGCGGCCTCGCCCGCCGCTGCGCTCACGCGGCGCGCCTGCGTTGCCGCCGGCTTCGCCTCCGCGCTCTGCGCCCGGCGCAGCAACTACCCGGCTCGCATCCTCGCCGGCCTCGCGCCCGCGCTTCCGCTTACCGCGTCCGCCCGCTGCGCCAACACCGGCCGCTTCGCGCGGCCCTTCACCGGCGCGCACAGCTGCGCCCGGCTTGCCCTTGCCCGCGCCTGCAGCAGCGCCGCCGGGCTTGCCTTTACCGCCGCGTCCCTTGCCCGCGGCGCCTTTGGCCCCGGCCGGCTTAATGAAGCCGCCGCCCGAACGGCCGCCCTTGCCTCCGCGGCCGCCTGCAAAGCCACCGCCGCGGTGCTCGCCTGGCGCGCGTGGCTTCATGTCGACCAACTCGAAATCGATCGTGTGGTCATCCATATTTACTTTGGCAACTCGGATCTTCACCTCATCACCAATGCGGAACACACGCGATGTGCGCTCGCCAATGAGCG
This sequence comes from Paenibacillus sp. FSL H7-0943, assembly GCF_037963265.1. NCBI lineage: Bacteria > Bacillati > Bacillota > Bacilli > Caryophanales > Paenibacillaceae > Paenibacillus > Paenibacillus sp. FSL H7-0943. The sequence goes on along the minus strand of NZ_CP150148.1, from coordinate 195,949 downwards.
CCATATGACCTTCGTCGAAGTGATAATAATCGTCGCTCATTGCACTGAGACGAATAAGACCTTCGACGGTATTATCCAGCTCGATGAACATTCCGAAGCTGGTCACACTGCTGACCATAGCCTCGAATTCCTCGCCTACTTTATCCTGCATGTATTCTGCTTTCTTCAGTTGCTCCGTATCGCGTTCAGCTTCTACCGCCACACGCTCGCGTTCCGAGGACTGCTGAGCAATGTCAGGCATCCGGCTAGACAAATAATCATGCCGTTTCTGGGTCAGTGCCCCTCCATTCTCAATCACTTCACGCATTACGCGGTGAATGACCAGATCGGGGTACCGGCGAATTGGAGAAGTAAAGTGAGAATAGTATTCCGCAGCCAGTCCGAAATGGCCCGTGCTCTCCGCATCATACTTTGCCTGCTTCATGGAACGCAGCATCATCGTACTGATGACCGTCTGTTCCTTTGTGCCTTGGATTTGCTCCAACAGATCCTGCAAAGCACGTGGATGAACCGAATTGCCACGGCCCTTGACGTGATATCCGAAATTGGCCGCAAAAGCCATGAAATTCTGCAGCTTCTCTGGATCTGGATCTTCGTGAATCCGGTAAAGGAACGGAACCTTCAACCAGTGGAAATGCTCAGCAACCGTTTCATTTGCCGCCAGCATAAACTCCTCGATAATCTGCTCCGCTACAGAACGTTCACGCTTCACGATATCTACAGCCTTGCCGTTCTCGTCCACGATGATTTTGCTCTCTTCAAAATCAAAATCAACCGCACCCCGGCGCATCCGCGCATCGCGCAGCTTCATCGCCAATTCTTTCATGAGGCGGAAATCATCAATTAGTGGACTATAACGTTCCAGCAGCTCTGGATCTTCATCTTCGAGAATTTTACGAACATTGGAGTAAGTCATTCTCTCTTTGGTGCGAATCACACTCGTAAAGACATCGTGCTTCACAACCTTCATTTGCTCGTTAAATTCCATTTCACAGGACATTGTTAACCGGTCTACCTGTGGATTCAAGCTGCAAATCCCGTTCGATAGACGGTGCGGCAACATCGGAATAACCCGGTCTACCAAATACACACTACAACCGCGGTCATAGGCTTCTTTATCCAGCTCAGAGCCTTCACGCACATAATAACCTACGTCTGCTATATGGACGCCCAGCTTGTAATGTCCATTCTCCAAGCGCTGTACGTTTACCGCATCATCCAAATCCTTAGCATCTTCGCCATCAATCGTAACAATGTTCAGTCCGCGCAGGTCGCGTCTTCCTTGCTCCGCAATCTCCTCTTCTGTAATTGAATCAGGAGCACTATCGGCTTCATCCATCACTTCAGCTGGAAATGCTTCAGGCAATTGATGTTTGCGGATAATGGAAAGAATATCAACACCCGGATCATCCTTATGTCCGAGAATTTCAATAATTTCACCTTCTGCCGCTGCTCGGCCTTCCGGATAACTCACAATACGCACAACGACCTTTTGACCATCTACAGCACCTTTAAAGGATTGCTTCGGAATAAAAATATCACGATTAATCCGCTTATCATCAGGCAGCACAAAACCATAGGTCTCCAGGTTTTGAAAAACACCTACCGTCTGCAACACGCCACGTTTTACAATACGTACTACTTCGCCTTCCATACGTCCGCCGGACGGACTTTTAGAGGTAATACGAATCAGAACGATATCGCCATTCATAGCTCCCTTAAGATCATTTGCATGGATATATACGTCAGGATGATCACGATCATCCGGGATTAAAAAAGCAAAACCCTTCGCATGTGCTTGTAAACGTCCACGCAGTAAATCCATCCGTTCTGGCACGCCATAACGTGCAGTACGGGTCAATACAATTCTTCCATCCTGCTCTAATTCAATCAGCAGCTCCTCGAACTTTTTAAACCCTTCACTATCCTCTAGAGCAAAATGACTCACCAGCTCTTCATAAGTCATTGGTTTATATGCAGTTTCCCGCATGAAATCGAGTAATATTTCTTGTGTTATCATGTTCGTCACCCCAGCCCTCCGCGGCTTCAAGCCGCTGGCAAATATGTATATCTTGTCCTGCCCTGCAGTAATGCCAAGTAAATTTTACCTTTACTACTTCATACCCTAGTATACACGAAATCAATCCTGCGCATCCCTGTTACTGTCATCCAAAGGTTAACACAGTACAAAATTTCCTTTAACTGCTGAAATACATCCATGCCAATTTCAGATTTACTTCCTATCGATCCAGCCTTTTTCTTTGCGAATATGAAAAGAAAAGCACCCTTAGGTGCTTTTTAACTCCTTTTAATATAACAAAAAAGCCTCCGCTCTATTCCATTTAGAACAGAGCGAGGGCTTACGGTAGATCTTTTAGTCGATTAGAATAGCAGCTAGAATCGCCATGATGAAGAAACCAGCAGCAAGTCCAACAGTTACACGTTGTAGTACAAGCTCCATACCACGAGCTTTTGTTTTACCAAAGAGATGCTCAGCACCGCCAGAGATGGCACCGGAAAGACCCGCGCTTTTCCCCTTTTGCAGAAGAACGACCGCAATAAGACCGACGGAAAAAATCAGGAGCACAACTTTCAAAAAGATATCCATTCACTTCCACCTCCTACGCCTAAGCATCACTATCTATGGTAATTTAGGTTATCACGATACATAAACAGTATTCTTATTTTATCATAGCGCTGTCGGTAATACAACAGCTTAGACTGTTAAGTCGTAGCTTTTCTTGCAAGATAAGGATAAACCTATTAAAGTCTATCTTCTTCAAATCATAAAAAAGACCCGCCATAACGGCGGGTCTTCGAAGTCTGCTATAAAAGCAGATTATCTTTTAAGGTTGTAGAAGGATTTCAGGCCGTTGTATTGAGCCAATTCACCCAACTCATCTTCGATGCGAAGCAATTGGTTGTATTTAGCAACACGGTCTGTACGGGAAGGAGCACCTGTTTTGATTTGACCAGCATTAGTCGCAACAGCGATATCAGCGATTGTGCTATCTTCGGATTCACCGGAACGGTGGGAGATAACTGCTGTGTAACCAGCACGTTTAGCCATTTCAATAGCATCAAAAGTTTCAGTCAATGTACCAATTTGGTTAACCTTAACCAAGATGGAGTTACCGATACCTTTTTCGATACCTGTTGCAAGACGCTCAGTGTTAGTTACGAACAAGTCGTCACCAACCAATTGGACTTTGTCGCCCAATTTTTCAGTAAGCAATTTCCAGCCATCCCAGTCGTCTTCGGACATACCGTCTTCGATTGTGATGATAGGATATTTTTCAACCCATGAAGCAAGAAGGTCAACATACTCAGCGGAAGTGTAAGATTTACCTTCGCCAGCAAGGGTGTATTTACCGTCTTTGTAGAACTCAGTGGAAGCAACGTCCATACCCAAGAATACGTCAACACCTGGTTTGTAACCAGCTTTTTCAATAGCTTCGATGATTGTAGTGATTGCTTCTTCATTCGAACCAAGGTTCGGTGCGAAACCACCTTCGTCACCTACAGCTGTGTTCAGGCCTTTGGATTGAAGTACGGATTTCAAGTTGTGGAAGATTTCAGCACCTGTGCGAAGAGCTTCTTTGAAGCTTGGAGCTCCTACAGGAAGAACCATGAACTCTTGAACGTCGATGTTGTTGTCCGCATGCTCACCACCATTGATGATATTCATCATTGGTACTGGAAGAGTTTTAGCGTTGAATCCGCCCAGGTATACGTACAAAGGAATATCCAAAGCTGCTGCAGCTGCACGAGCTACTGCCATGGATACAGCTAGGATTGCGTTAGCGCCCAATTTACCTTTGTTAGGAGTTCCGTCCAAAGTAATCATCAATTTGTCGATGCCCACTTGGTCAAGAGCGTCCATACCGATAACTTCTGGAGCGATGATTTCATTTACGTTCTCAACAGCTTTCAGAACGCCTTTACCCATGTAACGGGATTTGTCGCCATCACGAAGTTCTACAGCTTCGTGAGCACCAGTGGAAGCGCCGGAAGGAACGATAGCGCGGCCTTTAGCACCGGATTCCAGATAAACGTCAACCTCTACAGTAGGGTTACCACGGGAGTCAAGGACTTCGCGAGCATATACATCAGAAATAATAGTCATGTAAGTTAATCTCCTTTTAACATTGTTTTGGTCTTACTTGTATAGCTTAAAATCAAAGGCGTTATACCTTACCTTACTTACGGCTAGCAATCATGGATTGTCCGGTCATTTCCGCAGGTTGCGGAAGTCCCATCAAATCTAGGATTGTTGGTGCTACGTCTGCAAGAATACCGGATTCACGCAATACAACATTCTCAGTAGTCACGATGAACGGAACAGGATTGGTTGTATGAGCTGTGAACGGGCGACCGTTCTCGTCAAATACCATATCTGCATTACCATGGTCAGCGATAATAATGGCAACGCCACCTTTGGCAACAACCGCATCCACTACTTTACCTACACACTCATCCGTCACTTCTACAGCCTTGATTGTTGGTTCCAGCATGCCGGAGTGTCCAACCATATCAGGATTGGCAAAGTTAAGAATGATAGCATCCTGTCTTTCCGCTTCGATTTCCGCTACGCAGGCTGCAGCCACTTCGTATGCGCTCATCTCAGGTTGAAGATCATAGGTTGCTACTTTAGGAGAGTTGATTAAGATCCGGGTTTCACCAGGAAGCTCCTCGTCACGTCCACCGCTGAAGAAGAAGGTTACATGCGGATATTTCTCAGTTTCCGCGATGCGCAGTTGCTTCTTGTTTTGTTGAACAAGCACTTCACCCAATGTGTTATCCAGGTTCTTCGGTGAATAGGCTACATAACCTTGTACCGTTTCGCTGAAAGTAGTTAGGCATACGAAGTGCAGGTTTTGCGGGAACAAAGGTCCACGGTCGAAACCGCGGAAATCTTGATTCGTGAACACTTGTGACAATTGAATAGCACGGTCAGGACGGAAGTTGAGGAACACGACGGAATCGCCGCTCTCTACTGCCGTTACAGGTTTGCCTTCACTGTTTACAATTACACTAGGTTCAACGAATTCATCAAATACCGAGTTTTCATAAGATGAAGTGATGGCTTGCACAGCATCCGTGTATTTAGGGCCTTCACCATAAACCATAGCACGGTAGGCTTTCTCTACACGTTCCCAACGTTTATCACGATCCATTGCGTAATAACGTCCGGACACCGTTGCAATTGTACCCACGCCAACCTCTTCGATTTTAGCTACTAGATCTTGGACAAACTTCTTCCCACTATCAGGAGCTACGTCACGACCGTCCATAAAAGCATGGATATACACTTCATGCATATCTTCTTTTTTAGCCAGGTCAAGCATAGCAAACAAGTGGTTAATATGGCTATGTACCCCTCCGTCGGATACAAGCGCGTAAAGGTGAAGCTTTTTGCCAGTGTTCTTAGCATTTCTAACTGCGCTAACCAGGGTTTCGTTATCGAAGAACTCGCCCTCGCGGATCGATTTATCAATACGAGTCAAATCCTGATAAACGATCCGGCCTGCACCAATATTCAAATGCCCTACTTCGGAGTTGCCCATTTGGCCTGCCGGAAGGCCTACAGCTTCACCGCAAGCAGTGAGTGTAGTGTTAGGATATTGTTTCAGGTAACGGTCATAGTTAGGTTTGTTGGCTTGAGCAACGGCATTACCTTCTGTCGTTCCACGCAAACCAAAACCATCCATGATGATCAAAGCTACGGGTTTTGGAGCTGACATCTTACTTCGCCCCCTCAACCAATTGAACGAAGGAATCCGGTTGTAAGCTGGCACCGCCAACAAGCGCACCATCGATGTCGCTTTGGCCCATGTACTCAGTTACATTCTCAGGCTTCACGCTGCCGCCGTATTGAATACGAACAGCTTCAGCTGTTGCTGCATCATACAGATCTTTTACAAGACTGCGGATGTAAGCAATAACTTCGTTAGCATCTTGGGAAGTGGAAGATTTACCTGTGCCAATAGCCCAGATAGGTTCGTATGCAATAACAACTTTTGCTGCTTGCTCGGCACTAAGACCTTGGAATGCAGCTTCAGTTTGTACTTTACATACTGCTTTAGTTTGATCAGCTTCACGCTCTTCGAGCTTTTCGCCAACACATACGATAGGAGTAATTCCGTGACGGAATGCAGCATGCATTTTCTTATTCACGATTTCATCCGTTTCGCCAAAATAAGCACGACGCTCAGAATGGCCAATGATAACATAGTCCACACCAAGATCACTTAGCATTACACCACTGATCTCGCCTGTGTAAGCACCGTTATCTTCAAAGTGTAGGTTTTGTGCACCAATCTTGATGTTAGTACCTTTTGCAGCTGCTACAAGTGCAGGCAGGTTAGTAAATGGAGCGCAGATTACAGTCTCAACGCCTTCTACTTCTGCTTTGCCTTTAATTTCAGCAATAAAGCTTTCTGCTTCAGGAACTGTTTTGAACATTTTCCAGTTACCTGCAATAATAGGTGTTCTCATGACTTATGTTGCCTCCTTCTTAGGTCTTACTTATCGTTCAGTGCTTCTACGCCAGGAAGCGCCTTGCCTTCCATGAACTCAAGGGATGCACCGCCACCAGTGGAGATATGATCCATTTGATCAGCCAGGTGGAATTTCTCTGCTGCTGCTGCGGAATCTCCGCCACCAATAACAGTGTAACCTTCAGTAGTTGCACAAGCTTTTGCTACTGCAAGTGTACCTTCAGCGAATTTATCGATTTCGAATACGCCCATAGGTCCATTCCAGACAACCAGCTTGGAGTTCTTGATAATATCGGCATAAAGTTCACGAGTCTTAGGTCCGATATCAAGTCCTTCCCAACCTTCTGGGATTTCATTGTAATCAACGATCTTAGTGTTAGCGTCAGCACCAAATTTATCAGCAACAACAACATCAACAGGAAGCATGAAGTTTTTACCAAGTGCTTTTGCTTTTTCGATGAATCCAAGAGCAACGTCAAGTTTGTCGTTGTCTACTAGTGATTTACCGATTTCAAAGCCTTGTGCTTTAGTGAATGTATAAGACAATCCACCGCCGATCAGGACGTTATCAGCCAAAGACAACAAGTTATCAATAACATCAATCTTGTCTTTAACTTTCGAACCACCGATGATCGCAGTGAAAGGACGTTCTGGGTTAGAAAGAGCTTTACCAAGAACAGACAATTCTTTCTCCATCAAAAGACCGGATACAGCTGGTAAGAAATGAGCGATACCTTCTGTCGATGCATGTGCACGGTGAGCCGCGCCAAACGCATCATTAACAAACAAATCAGCCAATTCAGCGAATTGTTTAGCCAGTTCAGGATCGTTTTTCTCTTCACCTGGGTAGAAGCGAACATTCTCAAGTACAAGTACGTCGCCTTCGCCTAGTTCAGCGATTTTTGCTTTTACAGCTTCGCCAATTGCTTCGTCAGCTTTAGCTACTGGTTTGCCAAGGAGCTCGGACAGACGTTCAGCAGCAGTAGTCAAACGCATGGAATCTACGAATTCGCCTTTAGGACGACCCATATGACTCGCAAGAATGATCTTTGCACCGTTCTCGATCAAATATTTAATGGTTGGAAGTGTTTCGCGAATACGAGTATCATCAGTAATTTTACCGTCTTCTACAGGTACGTTGAAATCCACGCGTACAAATACGCGCTTACCCTTTACTTCTACATCACGGACGCTTTTTTTGTTCATGATTAATTCCTCCACACCCAAAATTGTTTCTAGCAGGAAACAAGAAATACATTTAGAAAGAGCGGAAACAAGGAATTTCTGTTTCCGCTCTATAGATGTTGCTTATATCAAGTCAATTACTTAGCGATTTTAGCGAATTTCTCCAAAGTACGAACCAATTGTGCAGTGTAGGACATTTCATTGTCATACCAAGCAACAGTTTTAACCAGTTGTTTGTCGCCAACAGTCAATACTTTAGTTTGTGTAGCATCGAACAGGGATCCGAAAGTCATACCTTTGATGTCGGAAGATACGATTTCATCTTCAGTGTAACCATAAGTGTCTGGATCGGAAGCTGCTTTCATTGCTGCGTTGACTTCTTCAACAGTAACGCTCTTATCAAGAACAGTTACAAGTTCAGTCAGGGAACCAGTTGCAACTGGAACACGTTGAGCTGCACCATCCAATTTACCTTTAAGTTCTGGAATAACCAGACCGATTGCTTTAGCAGCACCAGTAGTGTTAGGAATGATGTTCTCAGCTGCTGCACGAGCGCGTCTGAAGTCACCTTTAGCATGTGGAGCATCCAAAGTGTTTTGGTCGCCAGTGTAAGCATGAATTGTAGTCATCAAGCCTTCAACGATACCGAACTTGTCGTTCAGTACTTTTGCCATAGGAGCTAGGCAGTTAGTTGTGCAAGATGCGCCGGAAATAACAGTCTCAGTACCATCAAGAATGTCATCGTTAACGTTGTAAACGACAGTTTTCATGTCGCCAGTAGCTGGAGCGGAGATAACTACTTTCTTAGCTCCACCTTTCAAGTGTTTTTCAGCTGCTTCTTTAGTTGTGAAGAAACCTGTGCACTCAAGTACGATATCAACGCCTAGGTCGCCCCATGGCAATTCTTCAGGGTTGCGGTTAGCAAGAACCTTAACTTCTTTACCATTGACTTTGAAGAAGCCATCATGCACTTCAACATCACCTTGGAATTTACCTTGAGTTGTATCATATTTAAGCAAATGAGCAAGCATCTTAGCGTCAGTCAAGTCGTTGATTGCTACCACTTCGATACCTTCTACATTTTGAATACGGCGGAAAGCAAGGCGTCCAATACGTCCAAAACCGTTAATTCCAACTTTTACACTCATTGAATAGTTCCTCCTAGAATTCGTTTTATTTATTCAAAACAGACGGTGAGGTCTGTCATGACAACAATGTTAAGTATGATGCAAGAAGTATGTTATTGCCTGCAATCTAAAAACTACGAAGATAGCTGTAGTTGATTGTCAATTTCCTTGCCTATTTCTACTGCGGCAGCCTCGTCCGTGACGAGAATATTCTCCTGCCCGAAACGCAGCATGGCATGAATGGCTTTGGCCTTGGGTTTGCCTCCTGCAATACCGATGACTTTCTCTGTCCGAATAATATCTTCTAGACGTAGACCCATCGTAAGCATGGTATGGACAACCTGACCCTCTTCATTGAAATAATAGCCAAAAGATTCGGCCACTGCCCCTTCACCCTGGATTTCCGAGACTGTAGCCTCGTCCAGTTTGCGGCGGCGGGTCATTTCAATGGCATCCCCAATCCCATGTACAATAATACGCGAACTACGGATGGTTTGTACAATCTCTCCAATATTAGAGTCAAGTGCCAGCGATTGGTATGCATCCCCACTAAGCAAATCAGGGACATGCAACAACCGGTAGTTGGCTCCAACCCGCTTTGCCATTGTTGAGGCAATCGTGTTGGCTTGAATCTCCATACTCTCTCCTAATCCTCCACGCGCCGGAACAAACCAAGCGTTCTTATAGGAAAGGGACAACGGCGGTGTCAGTTGATCAGCCATATCGGCAAGCGTAGATCCACCTGTGACGGCAACTGTATCATCTGCGCGAAGTATACTCAGCAGCGCTTTCGCACCCGCTCGGCCAAGCTCTCGTTTGGTGAACGGCGATGACTCACAATCACCCGGTACTACAATAACTTTATCCAGACCATACGTTGCTCGAATTTTCTCTTCCAGCTCATCCAGACCAAATAGGCTCTTAACAACCGGCTCTAGCAAATCAAGCAGTCTACGTCCAGCAGCGCTAATGCGCATGCCAACACTCTCGATCTCAATAAGCCCTTGCGATTTCAGAAGATCCGTCTCGGCACGCAGTACCCGCTCAGTCATATCTAGCGAAGCGGCTAGCGTTCTGCGCCCAATAATATCGGACAGCATGATCTGATGAAGAATCGTGTACCGTCTCTTAAGGGTTTCCATGAGATCAGGCAGAAGCTGCTTTTGGATATCTAATAAATTACGCATACTTTCACTCCTGCAACTTCGTCTTCCTCTATTCCCTTGTTCATGGTCTCAAAACGTCCCGGGTAAACTTTTTAAGTCCCACCCATATTCTAACCAAATATTGCTCGAAGCGCAAGTCTTCCGAGAGTAGAATTCTCAAGCGCTTGTCTTCTTATACATTAATAAGGTCAGAAAAAGATTTAGCGCCCGATGCCTGCCCCTAAAGCGCTTGTCCAGTATTAATATTACATTGCAATTGTGTAAAAATTGTATTATAATCATTTTTGTTGCGCCCGTGGTCCAATGGATATGACGTAGGCCTCCGAAGCCTGAGATCCAAGTTCGATTCTTGGCGGGCGCGCCATTAATTTCATTTTTGCACATAATTTAGTAGTGCCTATACTAATACTTAACCAAAGAGCCGCTTGTCGGCTCTTTTTTTTGAATATAAGTTTGACTTTCTTTGACTTTTTGTTTGAATTTGTTTATCATGTGGGTAATACGGCAAGAGTAAAAATGAATACATTTAAAGAACCAATATCAAGGAGGTTTTCCACGTGAGTTATATTCCTATGGTAGTAGAACAGAGCAACCGCGGCGAGCGCGCTTATGACATCTATTCCCGCCTGCTGAAGGACCGCATCATTTTCCTTGGAACGGAGGTTAATGACGTGGTAGCCAATTCTATCATCGCACAAATGCTGTTCTTGGCTGCCGAAGATCCTGACAAGGACATTCACCTTTACGTGAATAGCCCAGGCGGTTCCATTACTGCAGGTATGGCTATTTTTGATACAATGCAGTACATTAAACCAGACGTTTCCACCATCTGTGTGGGTATGGCAGCTTCCATGGGAGCTTTCCTGCTAAACGCTGGCGCCAAAGGCAAACGCTTCGCACTGCCTAACAGCGAGATCATGATCCACCAGCCTCTGGGTGGTGCTCAAGGTCAAGCAACGGACATTGAAATCCGTGCCCGCCGCATCCTCAAATTGCGCGATAAGCTGAACCGTATTCTAGCAGAACGTACGGGTCAACCTCTAGAACGTATTGAGAAGGATACAGATCGCGACTACTTCATGACTGCTGCAGACGCGGCTGAATACGGTATCGTAGATAAAGTAATCGAGAAGACATTGCCTAGCGGTGTGTAAGCTATAAAGTAAAAATATAAAGAGGCTGTGCTCTATCCGTTATGGTTAGAGCACAGCCTCTTTATATTTTATAGAAGACCTAAATCCAATTAAGCCAGGCCGCCATAACCTAGCGCATCCAGCTTCTCGGCAATTACGCGATAACCCCGGCCATTCGGATGCAAATGATCAATGGATAACAGCCCTCTCTCATTTCCTGCGAACTCACTGTAAATCGAAGCAAATCCACATACTCGGCTGCTGTACTGTGCTGCGTATTGATTAAACTGCCTGACCCACTCTGTCGCACCAACCACCTGAGGATAGGGGTTATATAATCCCACAATTCTAATGATAAAAGGTCTACGCGTCCTCGCCTTCAATTGTATAAGGATATTCATAATTGCAGAGAAATTTTGTTTGCATTCCTGAAGCGATCTGCGCAGTTCTGCGGATAAGTTGCCTTGCTGTCTTGCTGCTGATTTGGCCGCGTGAATCAAATCATTACCACCGATAGACACAGTGATGATATCAGCTACTCGAACGGCCTCACGCATCATGGAATTTCCGCGCAGCCGCTGCTCCAGCTCTGAAGTAGTCATTCCGTTCACGCCTAAATTCGTAGAGGCTACAGTAGTCCGCAGTCTCCCTTCTGCCATTCTACGGTACACCGGTACAAAACCGTTACCTGGCAGAGCACCAAATCCAGTCGTCAAGGAATCGCCAATTGCAGTATATTGGTAGCCCATAGCTCTCCCCCGTTCATAAACTAGTTACTCCCTTTAGCATATGAACAAGAGACAACTCTGGTAAGGGGGAGATGTCTTGTGCCGACATTAGCGGAGACGAAGCGTTTTCATTTATTTCATGCCAGCAAACGGGCTACTGCCATCCGGTAAAAGCTCTTTGAAACTAAAAGTATACTCAGGGAAGCCTGCAGCATACGCTGTGTACTCATATAATTGGAAGAACAGAACAACCTTGTCGTCCTTCAGATAGAAATATTTCTCCGTATTCAATCCGTTGAATCCTCCCAAATAACTATCCTCTGCCTTCAGCAGCTTGCTCAGCTTTGCATTCAGCTGTTTTTTGTAGTTTGGATTAGCTCCAAACAGGTCGCCCAACAGTAGACGTTTACCATCCTTAAGCGAGAAGGTGAAGGCTTCACGGTTAGTCATTCCATGGGCGCCGCCCGTATCACTATACTGATGCATCACTATGCTGATCACACCATTCTGATTGTAGGTCACTACATAACCTGAATCATAGGTGTATTTGGGCTCTGCTCCATCTCGATCGGAGATATCCTGTTCTGCACCCGCCGCGAATTTCATAACACTTTCCTTCAAAGTATTATTAATAGCTTGTTGCGCACTGGAGTTGCCCAATCCACTGATCTTCGGATAATCAAGCTGAATAAAAGCTTCTGCCCGATCTTTAGCATAAGTTTCCGTGGTTACCGTCAGCGCGTTCTGCGGTCTGTTCACCACATTCAGCCTACTGGCGGCCCGACTCCAATCTACCTTATAACCCATATAATCATTTAACAATCCTGATGGAACATAGAGGCGATTATTAATTAACTTCCCTTCATACTCTCGAATGAAATAGTTGTTCACCCACACAGAAGTACCGTAGCTGGATAACATCAACTTGGCCTTGGTCGATCCTTTTCCAATCATGTACGCATTTTCCTTCTTATCATACACAAGCGGTAATCCCAACACATCTCGCATAAAAGTTATGGGAATCCAGGCCTGTCCTTCCTTCAAAATACCTTCCTGCAACGAATTTATCCCGTTTGCCTTTAAAACGATACGCGAATCAATAGCTTTATTCTCCGTTTTACTAGCTGCTGCATAACCCGTTTCGCTGGGCAGCAGGCCTCCAACAAACAATAAACCTGCTGACATCAGACCTATGCCCCATTTGCGCGCTGATTCTTTTGAAATAATATTCATCATCTTATTTTTCCTCTCCTTTCCAATTTATTAAACAGAATCGTAGAGAACTTACACAAAAAAAGAGGCGCCCCCCACTATTACTAGTGGAAGATCACCTCTCCTCTCTGCATTCACCTTGTTCTGATACTATTTCAATTCATACATTACGCTCAGCTGAGTTGTAACTTTAACTACTCCGGGTTGCACGGATGTGCTTGCACCAGCATCTGCTGCAGCCATATTCATTTTTAGATTCTGTTCAAAATAAACCGGAGTGATATCGCCATCATTTTGGCTGACCGTGATCACTTGACCCAAGCTGCGTTTAGCTGCCTTAGCAATAGCCCCTGCTTTAACATCTGCATTCGCCATCGCTTTTTCAATCACCTGAGCTTCAAATGCAGAAGTATCTTCCACAGAAAAACGTGCATTTCCGATATTATTCGCCCCTGCCGCAGATGCAGCGTCCAGCAATTCACCAACCTTGGTCAGATCTCTATAAGACACTAACAGCGTATGATTGGCGTTGTACCCCTTCACTTGCTGTCCTTCTTTTTCGCTGTAACTATAATTGGGTTGCACATAAAACTGCGTGCTTTGAATATCTTTATCTGCAATTTTCCAAGTATTCTTCAGTAAAGTCATAATCTTCTGAATTTTAGCGGCATTGGTCTTCTGCGCTTCTTGCGCAGTTGTGGCCGTAGTATCCACACCGATGGACAAGTATACGATATCCGGCTTGAGGGACAATTCGCCTTTACCTACTACACTAACGACATTTTTCTGCACTTCATCTGCGTAAGCCTTTGCAGGACCTTGGAAAACACCACTCATGCTGATCCCTCCAATTAACAAACTCCCTACGATCATCACTGAACCAATTTTCTTCAATAAACCTTTCATATTTGCCAGCCCCTTTCATTTCTTGTGATTTGTTATTATCCTCTAGACGAGTCATTTTGGTAAATGTTGCACGTTCTCCATCTATTTTTTGGTATTAAAAAAAGCCCCGAAGGGCTTTTGGTCATGCGATAAATAAAGTCTTCCTAGCAGAAACGATGTTGTCTTCCTATTATTGGTTCTCAAGCTCTTCTTTGCTGACCAGACTTGTCAAAGCGTTTACAGCTTGATCGGCATCCGCACCGTCCGCGCTAATGTAAATCTCCGTGCCGGAACTGATAGCGAGGCTCATAATCCCCATAATACTTTTAGCATTTACTTTTTTATCATCTTTTTCCACGAAAATCTCCGACGAAAACTTGTTAGCTTCTTGCACAAACAATGCTGCCGGTCGGGCATGAAGCCCTGTCTTCAACCGAACAACTACCGGGTGCTTTGTCATGAAACGCTTACCCCCTAATTGAGTTCTCCCCAAAAGTTTCACATTAATTTTATATTATTATATCATTATAACGTAAACCACACTAGAAAAAAAGTAATTAGCCGCCTCGAACCTTGTCCGCCAGCTCATCAATCTTACGAAGCCGATGATTTACTCCCGACTTACTGACTGTACCTTTGAGCATTTCACCAACCTCCTTGAGGTTGATATCTGGATGCGCCATTCGAATTTCTGCTACTTCACGCAGTTTATCCGGCAAATTCTCCAGTCCCATTTCTCGCTGCAACAGCTTGATATTCTCAATCTGCCGCACCGCAGCACTTATTGTTTTGTTGAGATTTGCGGTCTCGCAGTTCACGATCCGATTCACGGAATTACGCATATCGCGCATAATTCTTACATCCTCAAATTTGAACAGCGCCTGATGCGCTCCAATCAAACTTAAGAATTCAATAATCTTCTCGCCTTCTTTAATGTAAAGAATGAACCCTTTTTTACGTTCAATACAGCGTGCGTTTAGGTGGAATTCCCCAGCCAGATCCACTAATGCTTTACAATGTTCCTCATACATCGAGGAAATCTCCAAATGGTAGGAGGAGCCTTCCGGATTATTAACCGATCCGCCAGCCAGAAAGGCACCGCGCAAATAAGCACGCTTGCAGCAGTTATTCCCAACAATCTCATCATCAATACCATCGGTAAAAATAAATCCTTCCGACACAATTCTAAGATCCTTTAGGATCTCTTGTACACGGTTTGGGATTCTGACGATATAGACGTTATTTTTCTTCAAACGCATTTTTTTACGCACGAGTAGCTCAATATGGACCTGGTAATATTTCTTAAGTAAAGAATATACCCGCCTTGCAATCGCGGCGTTCTCCGTCGAAATGTCGAGAATAACCTTTTTGCTTGAAAGCTGCACAGATCCATTCATACGGATAAGCGCTGACATTTCCGCCTTCTCGCAGCAGGGTTCACTCTCCACCATCGTCAGCTCTTTTTTGGTAAGGGCCGCAAAAGACAAGGGTCTCACCTCTTTCTTGATAAGTACTTCGTTCTCATCTATAAGTTATACCCTAGGGTTTCTGTTTATCCAATCCTGCACAAGCTGATAAATGTGATGACTAAGCTTATCGGTATCATGTCTCAAATAAGTTCGGAATAAAACCAGTTTATCGGCTATAACCTTGTATCCATTGCCATCCAGCGCTTCTTTATCAAGCTGCACCGGGCGCGCGCCCTTCTCGGCGTACTTCGTCTGGACCTGTTCCGGAATCTCACCGTCATTAACAATAACATAATCGAATAAATCGATCCCGATATGATCATATACAGCTTGAAGATGATCGCTGACGGTATAGTTATCCGTTTCACCCGGCTGAGTCATTACGTTGCAGACGAAAATTTTGATAGCATTCGAAGATACAACCGCTTCTGCCAGTTTCGGAACAAGCAGGTTGGGAAGAATGCTCGTATACAGACTGCCAGGACCCAGCAGGATCGCATCTGCATTCCGAATCGCCTCAAGCGCTTCGGGCAACGGTTCTACATCTGGCGGCTCCAAGGACACTCGTCTGATGATCCCGCCAGCTTCAGGGATTTTGGACTCCCCCGTGATAATCGTGCCGTCCGACATTTCTGCATGCAGGATTACAGCCTCACCGGCCGCAGGCAATACCCGGCCGCGAACAGCGAATAATCGACTGAGCTCCCGTACAGCTGTAACGAAATCGCCGGATATATCCGTGAGCGCAGCAAGAATCAAGTTGCCGAGACTATGACCAGCTAGTCCCTCACCCGTGTTGAAACGGTATCTCATAATCTCTGCCATGAGCGGCTCAACATCAGCCATAGCTGTCAATACGTTGCGGATGTCCCCAGGAGGAGGCATTTGCAGTTCACTGCGCAAAATACCTGAGCTTCCCCCATCATCGGCAACGGTAACAATAGCAGTAATATCTAATGGCTTCTCTTTTAAACCACGAAGCATAACAGATAACCCCGTGCCACCGCCCATAACGACGATACGTGGACGCTGTCTTTGTTCTTCAGCCACTATGACCCCTTCTCTCTAGTGCCGATCACGCTCGGAATCCCGATGACTAACGGTTACGGATTCCGTCTCGCTAACGCCCAGCATTTTACCCAAATACTCAGATATGGCTACGGAACGGTGTTTACCTCCCGTACAGCCAATGCCAATGATAATCTGGGACTTACCTTCCTTGCGATATTGCGGAATTAGAAAATGAAGCATATCGAGCAGTTTGGTCAGGAACACCTGTGTTTCAGGCCACTTCATTACATAATCGTAGACTTCACTGTCCTGGCCGGTTTTAGGCCGCAGATGGTCCACATAATGTGGGTTAGGCAAGAAGCGGACATCAAAGACAAGATCTGCATCAATAGGGATACCGTACTTAAATCCGAAGGATGTAATATTGACGGAAAGCGTACTTTTTCCTAGATGCGAAAACCGTGAAACGATCTTCTCCTTAAGCTGCACGGGCTTCATACTGCTGGTATCTAAACATAACGTAGCTGAATTTTTCAATTCTTCAAGCATTTTACGTTCTAGCTTGATACCATCAAGCGGCAGCCCCTTAGGTGCTAATGGATGATGACGTCGACTTTCCTTGTAACGCTGAACAAGTACTGAATCTGTAGCATCCAAAAACAAGATCTCACAGCCAATGGTTGACTCATCCTTGATATAGGCAAGAGACTCAGACAAAGCAGTGAAGAATTCTCGACCACGCAGGTCAATTACAAGGGCTACCTTGGCAATCTTACCCTTTGACTGTTCAATTAGCTCTGCGAACTTGGGAATCAGCACCGGTGGTAAATTATCGACACAGAAGAACCCTAGGTCTTCCAGACTTTGTACAGCAATTGTCTTCCCCGCACCTGACATTCCCGTAATAATAATCAGGGTGGCTCCAGCCGTTGGGGTATTGTCCAATTCGGTCATAAAAGCGTCCCCTCCCTAGATTTAGTATATGAATACTTCCCGTCTTTTAAGAACGCAGCAAAAGGCCGGCAGCCCCAACAATACCTGCGTCATTGCCAAGCTCAGCTGGAATAATCGAAACACCAGTTTGAAGCGGAGCCGGTGTCAATTTCGCAAACACACGACGAACCTCGTCAAATAGAATATCTCCAGCCTTAGACACACCGCCGCCAACGATAAATACTTCAGGGTTAAGCACAGCCGCAACAGAAGCCATGGATTTACCCAGATAGTACGCTGCACGATTCACTATACGGATAGCTACTTCATCGCCAGCCTTAGCCGCATCAAAGACTTCTTTCGCAGCAATCTTCTCTACCATAGAGAGGGAAGTACGATCGCCACGAGCTACTGCATCATTAGCCATGCGGATAATACCTGTAGCGGAGGAAACGGTTTCCAGACAGCCCATGTTGCCACAGCCGCATTGAATAGCTTCCAGATCCGGCACTACTGTGATATGACCAAGCTCACCAGCTAATCCCGCAAAGCCTTGATAAATCTTTCCATTAATAATGATTCCGCCACCGACACCTGTTCCAAGCGTATAGCAGACACAGTTATCAACGCCACGTCCCGCACCGCTCCAAGCTTCGCCCAGTGCAGCCACATTCGCATCATTGTCTATTTTGACAGGCTTGTTCCAACGATCTTCCAAAATGGAACGGATCGGCACATCTCTAAATCCTATGTTAGGCGCAAGGATGATGATTCCTTCACGAATATTTGTGAACCCGGCTACACCCGCTCCTACACCTGCAAGCTGATCCCAAGAGTACGGGGAATCCTCCACAATTTGGCGTACATACTTCTCGATATTATCGATAACAGTATCGACACCCTCTGCAGTTCCTGTAGGTCCCTCATAAGTATGTAGCAGGGTACCTTCAGCATTACAGATTCCAACCTTAATTGCAGTTCCACCCAAATCCACGCCAACGTAGATATTCTCAGACATGTAACAAGCCACCTTTTTTTATACTAAAATAGTTAATCCTAAGTACCAACTATAATAGAAGCCCTCTCTGTGGTCAAGGAAAGACAACACACCCGGGAATTCCTTATTTTAAGAGTATACTCTATTATATTCTAAAAAGACCCCCTTACGCCTAAGTAAGAGAGTCTTGTACCTATATTATTATCTGGAAAATAACCCAACGCACCGATTTATTCAGATAAAATGCGCTTTTGGCCCTCTAATGCTCGGATTGGAGCGATATTCTGTGTGAACTCTAGCGTGCCCATATATTGGCCTGACTCGTCTCGTACAGCGAAGTAACGGATGTAGATAAACTTATCCTTGATATTGATCCAGAAGTCTTCAGCATCCTTACGGCCTGCCTTAAAGTCTTCCAAAAGCTTCTCTACCACATGAACACTTTGCGGGGGATGACAGTTCTGTACTGTACGGCCGATAACCGCTTTAGTTCGGGCAAAGATACGTTCTTTCCCATGTGAAAAATATCGGACAACATCATTCTCATCAATGAAGGTTAGATCTACAGGAAGATGGTTGAGTACGGTCTCCAGCTGATGCAGTGACAACAACCCTGTCTCAAAACGGATGAACCCGCCTTGCGGCGTAGCTCCTTCTGTTTCTTCCAGCACTGCGCCGTCCGGCTCAGCGGCCCGCTCAGGGATCCACTCCTGCTCCGGTGCGGTTAGGCAGAACCCGATCTCATCACTCTCCCGGGCGATTTTGACCCATTCATCTTCCGTCAGTTTGTCCAGGGCCATGGGCAATAGAATATTTTCTTCCTTAAAGATCATTTCATTAACTTCCTTGATGATCTCCTCAAGCTGAATGCCTATTTCTGTTGCGTTTCCGCTATAAGTGCTGAGCGCAGCTTTTGCCTCTTTAATCATACGGCGGATATTATCATCCACTCCCCACATTACCTTGGTTGGGCCATAAATGCCGTATTTTTCGAGGTATGGGAACAGCAGATTTTCTTTTCGGCTATAGTGTTTATCAAGATCCAGCAGCAAGCTAAGATCCTCCAACAATTTGAAGATCAGTTCCTCACTATCATTCTTTTGAAACTTTGTTGCGTGCAGATCCATGCGGAAGTTAACAAGTTTTTCGATCTCACGGTTCTCCAATTTGAAGGTGTGTACTGGATGGCCTGGCTGCTCCTCGGGCTGGGACGAGCGGTGAATTTGCTCAATAGAGCCTTTAAAGATGGCTGTATGCACCGAACAAAGACGTTGGACCTCGGATACCGGAATTCCTTCTTCGGTCATTAATGAATGCTCCATCGCGGAAATCTCCGCTACGGTAACATCACCCACAGCTTCAGCGAATCGCGCCTTAACCTCTTCTACACTTTTGCCTGCATGCAGCTCTTTAATAATCTCCTTAAGCATAGCCTGGCGACGAGTCTGTTCCGGCACATCAACTTCACGGTTGTTAATCAGTTCGCTCATATTAACACTCCTTTATTAAATAATCTCGAAACCATGACGTTCAAAAGTTTGCTTCACGTGCTCGAGATCCATTTTTTTCAGCTTAATTCCTTTGGATAAGGTCATGAAACGGCCAGCAGTCTGCAGCATGCCAGGCTTGGCAATATCCTTAAAGCCCAGCTCTACCATAATCTCGATGACCTCCGGATGCCGTGATACCATCTCGAATATAGATTCATCCAAACTCAGCACTTTTTCCATCTGACTCTTCTCCTTTATGTGAGAACTATTCTCAATAAAAGATTAGCACAGGCCGTATAGGACCATTGTGATTGCAATCACTAATTCAAAAGAAAGCAATTATCGTTCTTTTTAAGACGGATTATGTATGCTGTGAACCTAAAAAAACTGCCCCCTACGCTTAAAAAGCATAAGAGACAGCCTGATTTGTCATTAATTAATGATTTATTATAGCGTTACTCCTGTTTTGAATATGGAGATCTCACGGAAATTATTCTTTTCATTATTAACCCATTCACCGCTGGCCACCGCAATAATATAGTTTATGAAGCTGCGCAGGACCTCATCTGGAGAACCATCTTCCACCAACACACCTGCATTAAAATCGATCCAATGACGTTTGCCTTCATACAATGGGGTATTGGTAGATACCTTCATCGTTGGCACGAATGTACCAAATGGTGTTCCCCGCCCGGTCGTAAAGATCACCAATTGGCAGCCAGCAGCAGCCAGTGCAGAGGAAGCCACAAGATCATTGCCAGGTGCGTTAAGGAGATTTAAGCCTTTATTAGTGATAAGCTCCCCGTACTTGAGGACATCCATAACTGTAGCGTTCCCCGATTTTTGAGTACAACCCAATGATTTATCCTCAAGCGTAGTAATTCCTCCGGCTTTATTCCCTGGAGAAGGATTTTCATATACCGGCTGTTTATAGTCCATAAAATACTGCTTAAAGTCATTAATGAGATCGACAATTTTGTTGAAAATAGTTTCGTCCGCAGCACGTTCCATTAGAATTTTTTCGGCACCAAACATTTCAGGCACTTCTGTCAGTACAGTGGTCCCGCCTTGAGCAGCCATATAATCAGACAGACGTCCAAGGAGCGGATTCGCAGTAATACCGGATAACCCGTCGGAGCCTCCACATTTCAGACCGATCTTCAGCTCGGAGAGTGATACCTCTTCCCGTTGATCACCTTGTACATTATTGTAGATTTCCTTCAGCAGCTTCACGCCTTCTTCAATCTCATTCCCAACCTCCTGGGAGACAAGGAAACGCACACGATCCTCATCATAGCTGCCCAGCATGTCTTTAAAAATATGCAAATTGTTATTCTCACAGCCCAATCCGAGCACAAGCACGCCGCCCGCATTCGGATGTTTAACCGCGTTAGCCAGTATCGTACGTGTATTGTCATGATCATCGCCCAGCTGGGAGCAACCGTAGTTATGCTTAAGCACGAGCACGTTATCGAAAGGTGCGATATCTCCAACCTCTGCTTTGAAAATATTGATGATCTGCTCCGCCACTCCATTCACACAACCAACAGTAGGGACGATCCACAGCTCATTGCGGATACCTACAGATCCATCAAAGCGGCGATACCCCTTAAAGGTCAAATTCTCCGCTGCAAAAGGATTCGGCGTCAGCTTCTGCTCAAAGGTATATTCCTCTACCCCTGTTAGGTTTGTCTTAGTGTTATGGGTATGCACCCACTGCCCTGGCGCGATAGACGCTATAGCATGACCAATAGGGTAACCATATTTCAATACGTTTTCACCTTCGCTAATGCTGGATAGTGCAATTTTATGGCCTCTAGCGATATCTTCAGTAATTTTAATCTCTTTTGAACCAATCACAATGGTGTCGCCTGCTTTATAGTCTTTAAGTGCAACAGCGACATTATCAGCCTCATTAATCTGCAATACTTCTTTCATCGTCTTGATCATATCATTGTCACCTCCAGGGTATTAGTTGTGTGCCGGTCTCTTCACGAACGCTTTTAAGGCTTGCTTCATGCCATTTTTCTCAATCGCAATCAGTCCTTCTGTCACCTTGTCAGTAAGTCCAGCCACTTCATTCAGATCACAGCCCCAGCGATTGGTTGCGGCAAGTACTTCGACGGCCAGTGCGCGCAGCCCGGTGTCTGTGCCATCCCATCCTCCCCATAAGGAGGCGAACCATTCCAAAATATCCGCATCATCAGCCAGTTGAATGTTTTCTTCCCCTCTGCGTCCTCTATAGAAGGCAATTAATGCGCTCAATGAGAAGACAAGCTTTTCAGGCAATTGTCCTTTGGCCTCTACATATTGCAGTAAAGAAGGCAGATCTCTTGTCTTAAACTTCGATATAGAATTAAGGGAAATGCTCATCAAGTAATGCTGCACATAAGGGTTCAGGAATCTTTCTAATACCGCGTCTGCAAAAGAATTCAATTCCTCTGCCGGCAGATCCAGCGTTGGAATAATCTCATCATAGATTAAGGACTTCACGTACGCCCCAACCTCTTCGTGCTCAATGGCTTCAGCAACCGTATCAATACCGTACAAATACGCTACTGGTGTCATAGCTGTATGAGCTCCGTTTAAAATTCTCACTTTACGAGTGCGATAAGGGGCCATGTCATCCACCACCAGCACATTAAGACCTGCTAGTTCAGCCGGGAACTCCTTTTTAATCCACTGTGGCCCTTCAATCACCCAAAGATGGAATTGCTCGCCGACAACGACCAGCTTATCCTCATAACCCAGCTCTTCTGTAATCTCGGCAATGCTGTCTCTTGGATAACCGGGAACAATACGGTCCACCAGACTGCAGCAGAAGGTATTAGCTTCATTCAACCAGTTCACAAAACCTTCTCCAAGATTCCACAGCTCAGCATATTTCAAAATAACCTTTTTGAGCTCATCACCATTCCGGTCAATCAGCTCGCATGGAATGATGATAAAACCTTTAGAAGCATCCCCATTAAAAGTTTGATAACGTTTGTACAATAAGGCCGTCAGCTTGCCTGGGAAACTACTCTGCGGCGTATCGGTTAACTTGTCGCCAGCTTCAAAAGCAATTCCCGCTTCAGTAGTATTAGACACGATAAAGCGCAGCTCAGGGTTCTCAGCCAGCTTCATATACTCCTCATGCTGTGAATAGGGATTAAGCGTCCGCGTAATACAATTAATTACCTCGTGTTCTTTTACAGCCGCTCCGTCTTTAATGCCTTGCAGATAAAGGGTATACAGCCCATCCTGATCATTCAGCATTTCTGCCAGTCCGTTAGCCAATGGCTGTACAACAACCACTCCACCATTGAAATCCGTTTTTTGATTCATGGTATGAATCTGCCAATCTACAAAGGCGCGCATGAAATTGCCTTCGCCAAATTGTAGAACCTTCTCAGGATACTGCTTGTAAGCTGTCCAATTATCACTATTTAATCTTTTCATATTAACGCCTCCTAATAGTAAATGCACACGATAAACTTATTAAATAAACTATATAAAATCATATTTATATTACTAATTCATTAAATATATGCACACGTGAAAATTCTAGATAGCAATCCTTTACGAAGGTAAAGGATCAGGCTGCTATGCGCAGCCTCTACTTCTGCAACTTCCTGACTGATTCTCTGGCAATAAGCTCTGTCTCGATCGAGATCCGCCCGTCTTTTTCTGAGGGTTCCTTGACCAAGCTTAACAGCTGGCGAGCGCCTTGCTCACTAATCTTCTCAATAGGACGTTTGACCGTGGTGAGTGAAGGATTGGCAAAAAGTGAAAACCCAATGTCGTCAAAACCAACAACAGAGATATCATTTGGCACCTGCAGCCCTCGCTCAAACACGCCTTTCATAGCCCCGATCGCCATATCATCATTGGAGCAAAATACAGCAGTCGGTGGCTTCTCGAGATCCAGCAGCTTGCCCATCGCCTCATATCCACTTTGCATATCATAACTACCGCTTATCATGTAGTCATTACGAACAGGGATATTATGGTCAATCAAAGCTTTTATAAAGCCATCTCTGCGTTCCTGTGTGGATTTAAAGCCCTCGACACCTTCAATAATTGCAATGTCTTGATGCCCGTTTTCGATCAGGTATTTGCCTGCATTATAAGCACCTTCCCGGTCGTTCGAGATGATGTTGATAATGGAACGGTCATCAATTTGCCGGTTCAGCACAACGATTGGAATGCCTTGCTGGACAACATGGTAAATGAATTTATTATCTGCTTCACTCTGGCTCATTAGAATAATTCCATCAAAACGTTTGCGATGAATAGAGGAGTAATCCGCATAATCGTCGATCCCACGGATGAACAGATTGTACTCTACATCTATGACCCTATTTACACCACGAATCGTATCAGAGAAGAAACCAGAAGTTGTGCCGTTGGCAATACTCGTGAAGAACAGACCAATGGTATAGGATCGCTGCATCACAAGGCTTTTGGCATTGTAATTAGGGACGTAACCCACTTGCGCAGCGATCTCGGCAATTTTTTTACGTGTGACCTCTTTAATTAGTGGACTATTGTTAAGTGCTCTCGATACAGTTGTATGCGATACATTCGCCAATTTGGCGATATCCTTGATTGTAGGTGCCATGGGTCAACCTTCCTTATTAAACGGGTTTGGCTCTTCCATGTAAGGATATCATAACGATTACCTAGTCACCAATGCCTGTTTCGAGAAATTAAAATAATGATCAGCGTTATTGTAACAGATGTTCTCAATCATACTGCCCAGTAACTCCATATCATCCGGGGCTTCTCCAGCTTCTACCCAAGAGCCTACTAGATCACACAAGATTCTTCTAAAGTACTCATGTCTGGTATACGATAAAAAGCTTCTGGAGTCTGTTAACATCCCAACAAATTGGCTAAGTACGCCTAGATTAGCAAGTGTCTTCATCTGTTCCAGCATGCCGTCTTTATTATCGTTGTACCACCATGCGGTTCCGAATTGAATCTTCCCTGGAATACCGCCGCCCTGGAAGCTACCCATTAGACTGGCAATAACATGATTATCATTAGGGTTCAATGAGTACAAAATGGTCTTAGGCAACGCATTCTCACGATCTAGCGCATCGAGCAGACCCGCCAAAGGCTTAGCAATCACGCCGTCATTGATAGAATCATAACCCGTGTCAGGTCCGAGACTTCCGAACATTACGCTGTTGTTATTCCGTAGCGCATGAATATGGAATTGCATCGCCCAATCCAGCTCGTTATACAATTTGCCGAGGAATACTAGCGTGAATCCTTTATATTTCTTTTCTTCACTCTCACTTACAGTGCCTTCATAAAGTGCTTTAGCGAATATAGCTGTAGCTTCCTCCAAGGTAGTAGGCTCAAACATTACCGCATCCAAAGCATGGTCAGATACACGGCCGGCTCTGGCGTGGAAGAATCTCACTCTGCTCTCCAATGCTGCAAGAAACTGTCCGTAATTCTTAACAGCCATTCCCGAAACTTGGCTTAGCTGAGCTACCCAAGGCTGGAAGGTAGGACGGTTGATTTCAAGCGCTTTATCTGGCCGGAATCCCGGCACAACGCTAGCATTGAATCCACTCAGATTACTGATTTTCTCATGATATTCCAGATTATCTACAGGATCATCGGTAGTACAAACCGTAGTCACCTTCGATTTAATGATCAAATCTCTTGCTCCGTATCCTTCACCCTGTAACTGTCTATTCACTTCATCCCAAATTTTTGGTGCGTTAGCTTCATTCAGCAACTCATATACACCGAAGAAACGTTGCAGCTCCAGATGCGTCCAATGGTACAGCGGATTCCCGATAATCATCGGAACCGTTCTAGCCCAGGCTAAAAATTTATCATAATCACTGGCATCGCCAGTAATGAATTTCTCTTCTATACCGTTAGCGCGCATCACTCTCCATTTATAATGGTCGCCATACAGCCAAGCTTCGGTGATATTGTTGAACGTTTTGTTCTCATAAATTTCTTTTGGGCTGAGGTGGCAATGATAATCGATAATGGGCATGTCTTTCGCATGATGATGAAACAGCTTAATTGCGGTCTCGCTCGACAATAGGAAGTTCTCATCCATGAATTTTTTACTCATGAGGTTTGCTGCTCTCCTTTAAGTTCGAATGGGAGTTACACAAAGTTTAACGTGAACATTTATTCAATCGGTCGATTTCTTAATAAATATTTTAAACTTAAAATTATTGCTATAAATGGGTTTGTGTAAATTGTTCACGTTAACATTATATCTTCATTGTAAACGTATTTTTAAAATGCGCAAGTCTTTTTACAAAGACATTGTTACAGTTATTTTAACTTCCGAGCGGTAATAAATAAACAACATATTTAATATCTGGACACGGCCCCGCCAATATTGAAAAAAGCAGGCAACCCTTTAGAAAAAGGATAACCTGCTTATATGTCATCGACTACGATTTCTTGCAAAATTAACTATCCAGTGTTTCGCTCCAGTCATGCACCATCGTGCCCTCTAGGTACTTCTCAGCATCCATTGCTGCCATACAGCCAGATCCCGCTGCGGAAATTGCCTGACGATAACGGGTATCCTGCACGTCGCCACAAGCGAATACGCCCGGGATGTTCGTTTCTGTCGTTCCAGGGTTGACCACAATGTAGCCGTTGGTATCGGTCGTAATTTGCCCCCCTAAAAATCCGGTGTTCGGCGTGTGCCCGATCGCGATAAACACTCCGTCCGCTTCGATGAGTTCATCAATTCCCGTCTCATTATTGCGAACCGTCAGCCCCTTAACGCCAGACTCGTCGGTTGTAACCTCAAGCGGTGTACGGTTAAGAGCCCACGATACCTTACTGTTATCCCGTGCGCGAGCCTGCATAATCTTCGAAGCTCTAAGCTCATCACGACGGTGAACCAATGTTACATTGGAAGCGAATCGGGTTAAAAAGCTGGCTTCTTCCATCGCTGAATCTCCACCACCGACGACAATAATCTTTTTGCCACGGAAAAAGAATCCGTCACAAGTAGCACAAGTGCTGACCCCACGGCCCACATTCTCCTGCTCCCCGGGGATTCCTAAATATCTGGCAGATGCACCGGTTGAGATGATCACTGACTCCGCCTCTAATACTCCCAATCCATCTACAGTCACTTTAAATGGACGCTGTGAAAAATCAACTGAATCCACCCAACCATTCTTAAATTCAGCCCCAAAACGTTCAGCCTGCTTGCGCATGTTGTCCATTAAATCCGGGCCTAGAATTCCTTCAGGAAAGCCTGGGAAGTTCTCGACTTCTGTTGTCGTTGTCAGTTGTCCACCTGGTTGCATACCTTCAATCACAAGTGGGTTTAGGTTGGCACGTGCCAAATAAATTGCAGCAGTAAGCCCGGCTGGGCCTGTTCCGATTACAATCGTTTTGTACATAACAGTGGCCTCCTCACAATAGGGTTTATTTAGAAGAAACGGGCCCTTTTTTGGCAAGCATAGCCGCCTTCGGTGCCCCTATAAGGAACATTAGCGTTACGCAAGACATATAAAAAGGGCTCCGTTTCTACGAAATACTACATGATCGATTTAGATATTCTCGGTAAATGGCGGAAGGCTGTCGCTCACACTTCCCTCGAAACTACATTCCTCATCTATGCGCCGAGCATAACGACTGACCATAGAAACGGAAACATTGTAACGCTGGGCTACTTCACGGTAGGTGACCGGCAGGTTATGCGTTTTAGCGATTAGATATTCTAAGGCAGCACACCAGCCATTCGCATGACGGATAAACGGAACATCCGGATAAAGGCTGCTCAGAAATTGCTTCCACAGTAATTCAGCATCTTTTTTGTGGATTGCATCATATCTTCGATCCATCATACTAAGGGTCTGGTCGATAACTTTCTGCCAATCCTCTCTCCATTCCGGCAGTCCCTTCAGACGCGGGGAAGAGGTTTCTTTGACTTCCTGAAGCACATTCTCTTCAGGAACACTTCCAATCAGCCGCTGCAGACTAAGAAGTGCCGCTTCTTGCAGCTTTTCTTCCTGCAAGGGCTGCTGCTTTAGAAGTCCTTGCAGAATTTCGGACATCTCTTCATCTTCGATCCACCGAAGAGCTTCTGTAACCTGAAGCTTCGTATTGGCATCCCCGTAGCGGAGCGCCCAGAAGAAGGAAGAGCGAAGCAGCGGATTGTTCCGTACCTCTTCGGTAAAGCTGCCCTTGTTGTCCTTCCACAGCTTCAGCTGCTCCTGAAAAGGAAGCTGATAGTTGTAGCTGACCAGCGACAGCGTTTTACCTTCCCCCTGCGCCTGCTGCAGCTGAGCCAGAAAAAATCTCGGCACAGCCGATTCCGGATCGAGCTTAGCCGCCTTCTGCCAGCAGCGCTGGGCTTCTGTATACAGGCCACTATTGCTGGCAGCTGCCGCACAATAATGATAGAGACTGGCGTCGCCACCGACCTCTTCATCCTTCAACAGACGTCTAAAATGGCCATAGGCGGTTCTATGGCGTCCCAGAATCCCCATGGTGGTGGCCATTTTGAACAAATGCTCCTGATGAAACGGAATGGTGGTCTCCAGAAGGCGTAACAATCCATCCAGTTGCCCGCGGTCACCTTCATACTGAAGGAAGATCGCTAAGTTACATAGTGCATGCAAATTCCCGGAATCCAGCTCCAGCACCCGCATAATACATTCCTTAGCTTTGGTAAAACGACCCATGTAAAAATACGCTAGGGCTAGGTTGTTATGTGCCGCCAGGAAGTCAGGCGTATTGCTCACAATCTCTTCAAGCAAAGTGACGGCTTGTGTAAACTTGCCCTCCTCCAACAGTGCTCGGGCTCGCTCATGCTCTATTACACCTTCACGGCTTCTAATCCGGATAAGTGGAGCAGGACGGTCCAGCTCATATTGCAGCAGCTCCATCAATTCTTCCGATTCGGCCAGAAATTCACCGTTCACATCTTCTTCGAGATAAGTGACGAGTGAGCGTTCTGCCTCCTCATAGCTTTCCATATTGGCGAAGTTGTTAGCCATATAGAAATAACATTCCGTCATTGCCGGATCAATATTCTCCAGTACATGGGTTAAAATGTCGTTGGACGCTTCATAATTACCCATTTCTGATAATACGCCAGCCACGTTGCAATGATTGACCGGATTCTCCGGCTCATACTCTACAGCTTTGCGAAAATTCTTTAATGCCTTATCATATTGAAAGCGATCCAAGGACCGAACGGCTCTTTCAAAGAAAAAATTGGCATTCAGAGTTACAGGAATCACATTATCATTCCCCAGTTCATACTCTGAAGTTCTCTCAATCATGGAAGCAAGGCACCTCCCTTATAAGAAGCTTCCTTATACTAACGAAAAATAGGAGGGCGGCGCCCTATGGGGTATGCCGGAGCTCCATCCTTAATCGCTATTCCGTTCCCTTATTGGGCGCGGGTATCTCCACACAGTATACCACATGTGACAGCGAGAATCTCAAGTTGAGAAAGACTCTACCACTCTGCTTACAACATCTTTTTTGACAAAAAATAAAAAAGACGGGGAATTAAATTCCCGCGTCTCTAAATAGCTTATCGATTGAACCACCCTCAAGGATGATGTGCGTAGCCTGGGCAAGCATCGGTGCAACAGATAATACTGTAAACCGACTTGAATGGTCATCAGGCAGTGCAATAGAATCTGTCGTAACCACTTCCTGAATAGAAGGATGGTCAAGACGCTGTAGCGCGGGCCCTGAGAATAATCCGTGCGTCGCGCAGACAATACTGTCCTTCGCACCTCTCTCCTTTAGGCCTTCTACCACATTCACAATGGTCGTCCCAGTATCGATCAGATCCTCAATAATGATAGGTGTCCGTCCCTCGACATCACCAATGACATGAGTGATTACCGATTCATTATGGGCTGGGCGCTTCTTGATCATAATGGCAAAAGGTGAATCCAGCTTATTCGCCAGCTTCTCGGCCATAGACGCACGCCCTGCATCCGGGGAAACAATGACCAGATCAGACATTGCCTTGGCTTTCAAATGGCTGCTGATCAAATCGAGTGCAGTCAGATGATCGACCGGAATGTTGAAAAAGCCTTGAATCGCCGCTGCGTGCAAATCGATGGTGATTACGCGGGTTGCTCCAGCGGTCGTCAGCACATCAGCCACCATCTTAGCCGAGATCGGCTCACGGGGTGCGGACTTCCGCTCCTGCCGAGCATATCCATAATACGGCACAATAATGTTCACTGTACGAGCTGAAGCCCGTTTGGCAGCATCTATCATCACCAGCAGCTCCACGAACATCTCATTAATGGGATGCGAAAGGGATTGCACCAAAAATACGTCGCAGTTCCGGATGCTTTCTTCGTAATGCACGTAAATCTCGCCGCTCATGAAGCGGGTCAGCTTTATCTGCCCCAATTCAACACCAAGTCGCTCCGCAATATCAGCCGCTAACTTTGGATTCGACGAACCGGAAAAAATACGTAATTGTTGATGATGCATAATACCCTCCTGCGGATTATAAATTATTATAGTTTGAATTGAACAGTGGTACGGCGGCGTCCCTCAAATACAGCCAGCTCACGAAAACCAGTCTGCCAAAGCATACTACGCGCCTCTTGCAGCCCGTCCCCCAGCTTGGCAGGATCATGTGCATCGGAGCCTAATGTCAGCGGTATGCCGAGCTTTAGGGCCTCCTGTAGCAGATGCTCGGCCGGGAACATCTCAGCGCAAGGCTTCGTAAGTCCGGATGCATTCAGCTCCATGGCGATTCCGCTATCCGCTATAACCTTTAAGGTCTCTAGCTCCAGCGCCCTCACCTCAGCCTTGCCCTCCGGTGTTTGTGGACTATAACCGAACCGTTTAATAACATCCATATGTCCTATAATATCATATAATCCCGATAACGCCGACTTCTTTACCGCATCGTAATAAAGACGATATACCTCTAGCGCATCTTTGCCTTCCCAACCATGAACCTGGCGGTGATCCGTAATATCCCACTCCCCAAGAAAATGCACAGAACCTATAAGATAATCCCATGGATACGGCGACAAAATCTCGCGGATTTGCTCTTCGTAGCCTTCGATATAATCGGCTTCCAGCCCCACCCGCAGATCTATGACTCCACGGTAACGCTCCTTTAAGGTTAGACATTCCTCCACATAACGAGGCAGCTCAGCCATCGGCATAGCCATTTCTGGATAATAGCTGGCGGGATCTACGTGGATGAGCGGCAAGTGGTCGGATAATCCCAGCTGCTGAAGTCCAAGCTCTATCCCGCGCTGTACATACTCCTCAAGCTTACCCACGGCATGGCCACAGCGTTCATGATGCGTGTGGTAATCAATATGCATCACTCAGTCCTCCCTTAGTACTGATCCCGGCGTGGGCGTTCGTGACGGGTACTCAACTCTTCCATAATCTCATCCAGTGGAAGCTTGCGCTCTTGCAGCAATACCAACAGATGATAGATCAGATCACTGACCTCAAGACGCAGCTCGGCGTTATCTTTATTTTTGGCGGCAATTATGGTCTCAGAAGCTTCCTCGCCTACCTTTTTGAGGATCTTATCCACGCCTTTATCAAACAGATAAGTGGTATACGCGCCTTCCGGGCGTTCCACTTCCCGCTCAGCAATCACACGCTCCAGCTCACCAAGAACAGCAAAGCGCTCGCCATCCGTCAGACTAGACACTGGTTTCGAAGCATCTGTTGTTGGGTTATTCAAAGGAATCTCACGGAAAAAGCATGACGTAGCTCCAGTATGGCAAGCTGGTCCTTCAGGCACAACCTTCACGAGTAGTGTGTCGCTATCACAATCATAGGATATGGAGGTAATAGCTTGTGTGTTGCCTGAGGTTCCGCCTTTATGCCAAAGTTCGCTGCGTGAGCGGCTCCAAAACCAAGTCTGGCCACTCTCCAGTGAGAGTTGTAACGATTCGGAGTTCATATAAGCAACCATCAGTACCTCTAAACTGCTAGCATCCTGAACAACTGCAGGCACCAGACCCGCTTCATTCCAGCGAATGCCTGCCAGAGCTTCTTTTTGGCTTAATGTGGTATTGTTTTGTATTTCGCTCATCGGATTTCTACCCCTTTTTGCTTCAAATCTGCCTTTAAATCATTAATTGCAATCTCTTTATAGTGAAAAATGGTCGCCGCAAGTCCCGCATCGGCTTTCCCTTCCGTAAATACATCGTAAAAATGCCCCTTCTTCCCAGCGCCGCCAGAAGCAATCACAGGAATACTGAGCAAATCGCATACTGCCGAGGTTAGCTTCAGGTCGAAGCCGTCTTTTGTGCCATCTGCATCCATGCTAGTGAGCAAAATCTCGCCTGCGCCCAGCTTCTCAGCTTCTTTAGCCCAAGCCAGAGCACGGATGCCGGTGGGCTTACGCCCGCCATGAGTGTACACTTCCCATTCCCCAAAAGCCTCATTATATTTAGCATCTATCGCTACTACAATACACTGGGAGCCAAATCGGCGAGCACCGTCCAAAATTAACTGAGGATTAGTGATGGCTGCCGTATTAATGCCGATTTTATCTGCGCCTGCACGAAGAATCCTTTTCATATCATCAGTTGTGGAGATCCCTCCACCCACTGTAAAAGGAATGGCAATCTCACCAGCGGTCTGCCGTACAACCTCGATCATCGTTGCTCTACCTTCTACGGAAGCCGATATATCGAGAAACACAAGCTCATCTGCGCCCTCGCGGTCATACAGCGCCGCTAGCTCTACCGGATCTCCAGCATCACGCAGATTCACAAAGTTAACACCTTTGACTACCCGTCCATCCTTAACGTCAAGACAGGGGATGATACGTTTTGCTAACATTATGAAATCCCCCTTTCTTTAAAAAGCGTTTCAAGCACCTAAAGTGTGTCGGTACCCCTAAAGCCCTCTTAGCCCAGGGGGAGCCCAAGGGCCCCTGCCCCCTCTGGAAACCTTGATTGTTGGCATGGCGGATCATAGCCCATCCGGCTGAACCATAGCCCACACTACTGAACATGTGCTATGATCGCTAACCCCTTCGTGGCCGCTTCCTAGATCCATAACACCTTCATGTTCCGCGGTTTTGGCCCTTATGTGGTCGGAAGGGCTCACGCCACCTGCAAGCCCACGAGTATTTAATTGCACAACGTGCAGTTATTTTATCAGCCTTTTTGCAAGCTACTCTTTTAACTGCATTTCGTACAACTAAATCTGGGGATGAGCTTATAAATCAACTCATCTCTGAGTTATAGCTGCACGAAATACAACTAAATTAGCTAATCAGCTCTAAATGTGAAAAATAGCTGTATAAAGTACACTTAAATCATCATCCGAGGAAAAATACCCTTCCCGCCGCCTCATTACGCCTATTGTAGCAGATTGTATAGCGGGTTTTAGCTAGCGGGTAACCTCCATCTTCACAGGTATTAAAATTTCACCGGATCCCTCGTTGAAACAGCGCCCAAGTCGTTACGCCATTCGTAATGAGATGAGATTTTTACAAAGTGCAAACACATTAGCTAGTTGGGTTTGTTGCTTTATTGGCCAGCTGGTTTGTTTTAGCTCTTTTGTTGGTTTATTGCTTTGTTGCTTTGTTATTAAGCCCTTTTGCTGGTTTGCTGGTTTGCTGGTTTGTTCGTTTAACTTTTGCTAGTTTGCTTCTCTGTGCGTTCATTTAATTATTATTAGTTACTCATTTACTGTTACGTCTATTTCTTTTATCCACTGCTCATGGCTTGCTCAACTGTTGTCTTTTTGTTCATTCGCTCGTTTATTAATTAGTTTGGTGATTTAGTGATTTGTGTTCACTACGTTACTGTTAAGTCTATTTCTTTAACCCACTGTTGGTTCTGTCTGTTTCATTAATCCACTATTCCTTGGCTAGCTCATGTCGTCTTTTTGTTCATCCGCTCATCAATTAGCGCGCTCGCCCAACGCTATTTCTGCCCAAGCGCTCGCAAAGCTCCAGAAAGATCAATATTGCCCGTGTATAACGCCTTGCCAACAATAGCTCCGCCTACACCGCTGCCGCTGTGCACGTTCAGACGCAACAGATCATCAAGACTGGTGACTCCGCCGGACGCGATCACAGTTTTACCGCTGGCCTGCGCCATGGACAGGATACCGTCCACGTTCGGTCCCTGCATCATCCCGTCGCGGGAGATGTCGGTGTAAATGAATGTCTCGGCTCCTTTTGCCGCCAATTCCTTGGCAAGAGCTTCAGCACGTACTTCAGAGGTGTTCAGCCAGCCGTGTGTCGCAACATAACCGTTACGTGCATCAATGCCGATCGCGACTTTATCGCCGTATTTTGCCAATACCTCTTCGGTAAAAGCATGATCATTAATCGCAGCAGTACCGATAATAACGCGGCTAACGCCAAGTCCGAGCAATTTCTCTACGTCCGCAAGATTGCGAAGACCGCCGCCCACCTGCACAGGAACGTTAGCATTAGCAGCAATAGCACCGATAATCGCATCGTTCACAGGATGACCCGCTTTCGCACCATCTAAGTCCACCAAATGAATGAACTTTCCACCTTGCTCTTCCCATGATTTTGCCACCTTTAGTGGACTATCATTGTATATCGTTTCCTGATTGTAATCCCCCTGCTGCAGCCTGACGCATTTTCCATCCCGGATATCAATCGCCGGATATACAATAAAAGAAGACATTTGGCGCTCCCCACTTTCGTTCCATTATATTTATAGCGTGGCTTACGCCCGCTCTCTCTTAATCTTCAAAAAATTACCCAACAGCTTGATTCCCAGCTCTCCGCTTTTTTCCGGATGGAACTGCATACCGAACACATTATCTTGCCCGACAATAGCTGTAACTGGGTAACCATAATCTGTGACGGCCAGCAGATCACTCTCTTTTGCTACAAGCGCGTGATAAGAGTGGACAAAATACACATGCCCCTCCTCAAGGCCAACAAAAAGCGGATTCTCCGGCTGTCTAAAGCTGAGCTTGTTCCACCCCATATGCGGCACCTTATAGCCATCTCTAGGAGCGAACCGCACCACTGAACCCGAGAGAATATCTAACCCCTCATGGCTGCCATGCTCTTCACCGGTGCTAAACAACAGCTGCATACCAAGACAGATCCCAAGCAGAGGCTGCTCTCCAGCGGCTACCTGTTTGACGACAAGATCCAAACCATTCTCCCGCAGATGCCCCATCGCATCGCCAAATGCACCGACACCTGGCAGAATGACACTATCAGCAGCGAGAATTTGCTCGGCATCACCCGTCACTACACACTCATAACCGAGACGTTCTACCGCCTTACTCACACTGTGCAGGTTGCCCATGCCATAATCGACGATTGCAACAGTCATCCTACAGCACTCCCTTCGTAGAAGGCACACCCTTCACACGGGGATCAATCAAAGTTGCCTCATCCAGCGCCCGTCCAAGCGCTTTGAATACAGCCTCAATCATGTGATGAGTGTTAGAACCGTAGTGTACGATAACATGTAACGTAATCCGTGCTTCGAGCGCGAACTTCCACAGGAACTCCTGAACAAGCTCCGTCGAAAAGCTGCCCACCTGCTGTGAAGGATAGGTTGCACGATATTCAAAGTGCGGGCGATTGCTGATATCGATCACAACCTGCGCCAACGCCTCATCCATCGGTACAAAAACACTCGCATAACGTTTGATTCCTTTTTTATCACCCAGTGCTTCGTGCAGTGCCTGCCCTAGGCAGATCCCAATGTCTTCAACAGTATGGTGGTCATCAATCTCGATGTCTCCACGCGCCTGTACAGACAGGTCAAATTGTCCGTGCTTCGTGAACAGATCCAACATATGATTCAGAAAAGGAACATCCGTCTCCAGCTCTGAAACTCCACTTCCATCTACGTTAAGAGACAACTTTATATCCGTCTCGTTTGTTTTACGGCTTAATCCAGCTTGGCGCAGGGCCTGTTCGTTATTGTTCTCCATATCCGTCTCCACCTTTTCCTTCGTTCTTGAGTCGAATCTCAATGGCTCGTGCGTGGCCTTCTAAGCCTTCGCGACGTGCCAGCTCTATAATGGTCTTCCCATCACGCAAGAGTGCTTCCTTACTGTAATAGATCAGACTTGATTTTTTAATAAAATCATCCACATCCACTGGTGACGAGAAACGTGCGGTCCCATTGGTTGGGATAATATGATTTGGCCCGGCAAAATAATCACCCACGGGCTCGGAGCTATACGCTCCCAGGAAGATGGCTCCAGCATTCTCAATGCTGCCTACGAGGCCCATAGGATCTTCGACAACAATCTCCAGATGCTCTGGTGCCAGTCTATTCACTACGGAGATCCCTTCCTCCATAGATTCCACAACAATGATCGCGCCGTAATTCTCTACCGAAGAACGGGCGATCGCCTGACGCGGCAGCTCTTGCAGCTGACGCTCCACTTCGGCCGCCACGTTATCCGCCAGGCTCTGCGATGGCGTGACCAGAATCGCCGAGGCCATCTCGTCATGCTCGGCCTGCGAAAGTAGATCCGCTGCGACATAAGCCGGCTCAGCGGTCTCATCTGCCAGCACGACAATTTCGCTTGGACCCGCGATACTGTCGATATCCACGGCGCCATATACCTCGCGTTTAGCCAGCGCAACGTATATGTTGCCGGGCCCACATATTTTATCTACCGGCGCTATGCTCTCCGTACCAAAAGCCAAAGCAGCTACCGCCTGTGCTCCGCCCACACGGTAGATTTCATTCACACCTGCTTCTGCGGCAGCAACCAGGATATAAGGGTCAATCCCTTCCTTGCCGCCGGTGGATGGCGGAGTCACCATGACGATCTCCGGCACACCCGCGATCTGTGCTGGGATCACGTTCATCAGCACCGAGGAGGGATAAGCTGCTTTGCCACCAGGTACATATACCCCTACCCGCTTCAGCGGACGAATAATCTGCCCCAGAATCGTGCCATCCGGCTGCAAATCCATCCATGAATTCCGTTTCTGTCTGGCATGGAACGCCCGGATATTGGCTGCAGCTGCTTGAATAGCAGATACGAAAGATTGCTCTACTCGGCCATACGCTGCCTGAAGCTCTTCCGGCGTTACCCGCAGTTGATTCGGCGTAAGTGCAACCCGGTCAAATTGCTCCGTATAGCGAAGAAGCGCTGTGTCTCCTTCTTTTTTAATGGCGGCCACAATTTCCTTTACCGCCTGATTTTGCTCTGGCGTACCATACTCCACTTCCCGCTCTAGCTTAAAGTCCTTGCTCGACACAACCTTCATCGCTGGTTCCTCCCTTTACCCCTAACATCTGTTGCCGCCTACCGCAAATTAGGCTGCCCTATAACTGCCTGTAGTCGGTCACACAGTTGCTGTATCTCTTCATTTTTCATCCGATAGCTCACACGATTTGCCACCAGGCGGCTTGTAATTTCGAATATACTCTTCATTTCGATTAATCCGTTGTCCCGCAGCGTTTGCCCGGTCTCTACCATATCCACAATACGATCGGCCAGACCAATCAGTGGTGCAAGCTCGATGGATCCATTTAGCTTCACTACCTCGACCTGTTGCCCCTGCTCCCTAAAATACCTTGAAGCTACATTCGGATATTTCGTCGCTACACGCTGCTGAATTCCCGGCTGCCAGTTCGGCAATCCGATGATCGACATCCGGCAGCGGGCAATGCCAAGATCAAGCAGCTCGTATACATCACGATCTTCCTCCAGCAAAACATCCTTGCCCACGATCCCAATATCCGCCACGCCATATTCTACATATGTAGGTACATCTACTGGTTTCGCCAATATAAACTCCATCCCTGCCTCAGGCAGCGGAATAACAAGCTTGCGTGATGCCTCACCGTCCGGTGGAATCGGAAGACCTGCCTGGCGGAACAGCTCAGCAGCCTTTTCGTAAATCCGGCCTTTTGGCATAGCCACCTTCAATATCTGTGCCATTGTTAAGTTGCCTCCTTTTCCATCTCCATGCAAAATTTATGTTAATCGCTTTTTGTACTAGCGATATCCTCAGCCATGCTCACTTACAAAAGATACGAATGTATAGATCTCACCGTACCGTACACCCTCTGCTTCAACCGTGTCCGTATCCAAACGCTTCACCGTTTCAAGCTCTTCTGGACCTGCAGCAAGTCTAGTAACGACTGCATGACCCTCTGACCGCAGGCGTGTTGCCTCTTCCAAGCCTTCTCTTCTGCGAATCGCATCATATTGGATCAAAATAGGCAGCTCTTCCTCTTCGGCCACTCCAGTTACACCATCCAGGATGCGATTCGTTTTTAAGGAAAATCCTGTGGATGGGATCGGACGCCCAAACTGTTGCAGCAGATTGTCGTATCTACCACCACTGCATACCGGAAATCCTAATTCCGCTGCATAACCTTCAAAAGTCATGCCTGTATAATAGGAAAAGTCCCCGATCATCGTCAGATCAATCAGTACATGCTGTGATACGCCGTAAGAGACCAGCACCTCCCACACCTTGCACAAATGATCAATCGAATGACGCGCGAGCGGATGATTGCTCAGCTCTAGCGCCTGTCCACAAATCTCCTTGCCTCCGCGCAGACGCAGCAGCCCATCCAGTTCGTTCTTCTGCGCTTCTGTAAGATCCAGCCGCTGTAAAGTCTCCCGGAAAGAAACATAGTCACGGCCCAGCAAATGACTTTTCAGCTCCTCTTGAGCCTCGGGCAGTTCAGGAAGTGCCTCTTGAAATAACCCATTCAGAAAGCCTACATGCCCCATAGCGATCTTAAAAGACTTCACACCCGCGGCTTGCAGCGAAGAAATAGCAAGCGCCACTACCTCCGCATCGGCCTCAGGTGAATCATCACCTACCAGCTCTACACCTGTCTGGAAGAACTCCGCTTCCCGCCCCGCTTCTTCCTCAATGGCACGGAATACATTCGCGTGATATGACAGACGCAATGGCAGTGGCTCATCCTTCAATAGAGAGGCAACAACACGGGCAACCGGGGCAGTCATTTCTGATCGAAGCACCAAAGCCTGACCACGATTGTTAAGTAATTTATAGAGCTTCTGGTCCGACGTAGAGCTAGCCACGCCAACTGTATCGTAATATTCCAACGTTGGAGTCATCATTTGCTGATATCCCCAGCGACTCATGCAATGCAGTACATCATTCTCAATTTTGCGCAATTTCGTTACGGCCCGGGGCAGATAGTCCCGAACGCCAGACGGCTTCTCAAATCCCTTTGGTTTGGACATCTTCATTGTTCACCTCGTCAGTTATCATTAGATACTGTTTATGTTTACTTTACTATGGTAAAGTGGTAGCAAATTAAAGTATTTTCAATATCGTATCATGTTCACTGCTTTTTCGTCAATCAAACCCTTAGTCGAGCGTTTGGCATTTTCTTTATTTTTGCCTCCCCGCTTATCGAATACTATAATGAGCTAATACGATTGTACTTCATAATTTTGTAATTGGTGTTCTAAAAATATACTTTCACCTAGAAAGAAGGGCTAACGCTTGACTAAATCCTATATGATTGGCGTTGATATTGGTACTACAAGTACAAAGGCAGTTCTCTTCGAGGAGAATGGAGCCATAGTTGCACAAGCGAATATGGGTTATCCCTTGCATCAACCCTCCCCTTCTATAGCGGAGCAGGACCCAGAGCAAATCCTACGTGCAGTCTTTCATACCCTCTCTAATGTCATGCGGCAAAGCGCCGTAACTCCAGATAAGATCCTATTCGTCTCCTTCAGTTCAGCCATGCACAGTGTCATTGCAATTGATCAGCTGGGTAAACCACTTACTGCCTGCATCACTTGGGCTGACAACCGTAGTGCCGGATCTGCACTTCGCCTGAAGAACGAGTTCAACGGACATGAGTTGTATTTGCGCACAGGAACGCCTATTCATCCTATGTCACCGATTACCAAGCTA
Organism: Paenibacillus sp. FSL H7-0943; assembly: GCF_037963265.1. Lineage (NCBI taxonomy): Bacteria > Bacillati > Bacillota > Bacilli > Caryophanales > Paenibacillaceae > Paenibacillus > Paenibacillus sp. FSL H7-0943. Next base: position 156,258 of record NZ_CP150148.1, on the reverse strand, counting down.
ATGTGGCTTCGGGAAGAGCAGCCTCAGTTGTTTCAACAAACCTATAAATTCATTTCTATAAAAGAATACATATTCGCTCGGCTGTTCGGCGAATACATCATCGATCATTCCATTGCCTCTTCTACAGGCATGCTCAACCTTGAACTTTTGGAGTGGGATAAAGAGGCCCTGGAGATAGCCCATATTTCACCAGATCAACTCTCACGGCTTGTTCCCACCACAGAGATCATGCAAGGCCTGCTTCCCGGTCTAGCAGAGGAGCTGTTACTGCTCCCGACTACACCTTTTGTCGTAGGAGCCAGTGATGGCGTCTTGTCCAACCTTGGCGTAGGCGCGATTAAACCCGGTGTAGTGGCCGCAACGATTGGAACAAGCGGAGCGATTCGCACCGTAGTGGATCACCCGCTTACCGACCCTAAAGGACGGACCTTCTGTTATAACTTAACCCCAAAACATTGGGTGATCGGAGGGCCCGTTAATAACGGCGGTATGCTGTTCCGCTGGGTACGGGATGAGTTCGCTGCTTCTGAAGTCGAAACCGCCAAACGTCTTGGCATTGACCCTTACGAGGTTCTAACGCGCATCGCGGAACAAGTTCCGGCAGGTAGCGGTGGTCTTCTATTCCATCCTTACTTAACTGGTGAACGGGCACCGCTGTGGAATCCTGATGCTCGTGGCTCCTTCTTCGGCCTTTCTATGAATCACCATAAGGAGCATATGATTCGCTCGGTACTAGAAGGCGTAATCTTCAATATGTATATGGTTCTGCTGGCTATGGAAGAGCAAATCGGGCGTCCTAGCAAAATTCTGGCTACAGGCGGCTTCGCCCGTTCCTCAGTCTGGCGGCAGATGATGTCTGATATTTTTGATCAAGAGGTCATCATTCCGGAGAGTATTGAAAGCTCCTGCCTCGGAGCAGTAGTGCTTGGTCTTTACGCAACGGGCCGCGTGGACTCCTTCGATGTTGTATTCGACATGATCGGTTCAACTTACCAGCATGATCCGATTGATGAACATACCAAAGTGTACAAGCAGCTGCTGCCGATTTATATTTCCGTCTACCGTAGTCTAGAAAGCCAGTATCAAGCTATTGCGGAGTTTCAGCGGGAACAAGCTGGAGAATAGACAAAAAATAAAAGCGCCGGTCAACCCGCATATACGGGAGACCGGCGCTTTTATATTACCTAGCAGTAGACTATGCGCTTATGGAGCCTGTTTTTGCTTTCTTTTGTGCGCCTGATCCGAAAATAATCCAAGACGCAGGCACATACCGGAAGACGAGAGCCACTGCCAGCCATGAAACCAGCAGCGCAACAAGCCATCCTCCTACAATCGCTGCGATGTACGCAAGAGAACCCCCGTGAAACGGTAATTTTCTATAGAAATACAGCAGCATAGGGTGCAATAGATAAATTCCGAAGGAGCATGCTCCCACGGATACCAAAAGTCTTGTCAGCAAGCTACGACCCGCCCCATAGAGCAAGAAGGAGATTTGCAACAGCACCACACAAGAGAGCAGCGCATGTAAATTAGAGAAACCCTCATACCATAAGCTGTTGATGACAGTTTTTTTCGTGTAATTGTTAAACCATAGCTCAACATGAACAACCCCTGCTACAATCCATAACAACCACAAAGTAATCCAAACCGGACCTTTACCGGCGCGCCAGCCTTCACGTGAAGGCACTAACCATTTTTTCAAAGAAGAGTAATACACTGCAATCCCAGCACCCAGCAGGAAATACGAGAAGTAAGTGATCGCCAGACTCCCCTTGGATAACTGCCAATACCCGTGATTGGTCATGTATTTATTCAGCAACACAAAACCCCACTGTAGTAATAACCCGATCAGTGGCGCCCAAGCCGCCAGATGACGAACCTTTTGCAAACACCACAAAATGAGCGGAAATAACACGTAAAACTGAATAATGATAATAATATAATACAGATGCGTATATGCCGTTCCTGTCCATAAATACTTCCATAGCTTAGAAGCCATCTCCCCCGGAGGTAAGCCCCAAGTATTCCCGGCATTCATTTTTAACGCAAAATACAGCAGTGAAAATACTACATAAGGCACAATAATATAAAGCAGCCTTCTAGTGTAGAACTTTCCTAGCGTTTTGCCACCCAGCGGACGGTCAATATAGTTATAGAAGAGCACGAACCCACTCAAAAATATGAATGAAGGTACGGCGAACTGGCTGAATTTATTAATAAATAAGAACGGATGAAACATGTTTGTACCTAGTGTCTCCGCCAACGTTCGTGAAGTAGCATGAATAGCCAGCACTGCAAAAATAGCAATCGCCCGAAAAATATCCAGCTGCGGAATTCTTTCTTTTTGTCTCATAATCTTTCCTCCTGTTAAGCTCCGCATCGAAGTGATGCCTTTTTAATCAAATATTATGAAGGCTACTTCCCCACGTTTAAGCGTGTGCGTGTATCAGACCTTCTTCTAACGCTATTTCTCCTGCTGCACGAACCCCTTTGCCCGTTCCTCAGGGATATAACCTGACTTTTCCTGCGGACTGGATTCCAAAGAGCGAGGCACGCTTCCAAAAATAATCCATGAACCCGGGACTCGCCGGAAAGCAAACTGCACAATAAGCCAGCTCCCTCCCAGTGCGACCACAAGCCCTCCGTAGATGAACAAAACATATGTTAGCGACTCTAGGGGAATCTGATATCGGAACCTGCGATATACCGCCAGCAATAGCGGATGAATCAAATATATCGCAAATGAGAGTTCACCCAAACGTGTTAAAAAAGCAACAATCCCGCGAGAGGCCTTACGATAGATCAGGAATGTAGCATACAACAGAACCAATGCTGATAACATCGTATGGACATTCCATAATAGCTCGTACCACAGCGAATCCGTCCACACCCCAAAATGGCGGGCCACATACCATAGCTGCACATGGATAAAGGCTGCAATTAACCACCCGCTCACTAACAGGGCAGTCCATCCTTTTTGCCTGGCAGTTAGCTCTCTCCATGGCTTCATCAGCCAAGTCTTCACCTTCTCAAAGTGAATTGCGATATAAGCACCCATCATATAATAAGCCAGATAAGAGATCGCGAGGCTCCCTTTTTCAACAATGTGCAGTTCGTATTTATTCCAGAAAATAAACCCCCACTGAAGTGCCAATCCGAGCGGAACCGCCCATTTAATTAAAAAGCGGGAACTCTGGAGTAGCTTAAGCAGTACTGGAAAAAGCAAATAAAACTGAATGCTGATAAATACAAAATACAAATGCGCATATGCGGAACCTGAGAATAACGCTCTAATAAAGCTGTACAGGTTGCCACCGAGGTTCTGGGTCAATCGTCCGTTCACATATAAGGTTAGTGCGTAATAGCCCATAGAGGCTAGCAGATAAGGTAATAAAATATACTTTAATCGACGACGGTAGAAATTAATAATCAAGCTGCGTGTCACAGGACGCCCATAATAATTATAAAACAATACAAAGCTGCTCAGAAAAATAAATGAGGGCGTACCGAATTTAAAGAAAATGTTGATCCAGTTCAGCCAGTAATAATAAGGGGAATGCAGTGCCTGCTCTCCAGCGGCAAAAGATGAGGAATGCACATGCAATACGCCTAAGATCGCTAATGCTCTGAAAATATCCAGCTGGGGCAGCCTTTCCTGTCTCGCAGTGTTCATATTATATTCCTCTTCTCTACTATGATGGTTGTTCATAGAGACGCTAAGCGGAATGTGGAAACTGAAAATACCAGGAAGCCTGCACCTGCTGATTTTACATTCTGATATTTGAAGCTGAATGCCTAGCGTGGGATTCGCCTTATCACTAACGCTAATTATATCGAATGTATCTGTTCTAAAAACTTAAGAAGAACTTAAAGTTTCCTTAATAATCTTCTCTAAGACGCAAGAAACCCTGCAGAACCTGCGCTAAAAAAACGCAATATGTAACTGCAGGGTTAAAAAAGCATCGTTTACACTTGTTCCGAATGTTCTTCCGTTGAAGAGGGGCGCAGCTCTCGCAGAGGATTGCCTCCGACAAAAGAGCCAGCCGCCACATTTTTGTGCACCACGGAGCCAGCAGCTATAACTGCCCAATCTCCAATGGTTACACCGGGAAGAATCGTTGTATTCGCGCCGATCAATACATTTTCACCGATCACCACTTCGCCCAGACGATATTCCTTGATCAGATACTCATGCGCCAGAATCGTCGTGTTATAACCAATAATAGAATTCTCACCTACCGTTATTTTCTCCGGAAAAAACACATCCACCATTGCCATAAGACCAAAAGCCGTGTGTTTACCAACCTTCATCCCCAGCATCCGTCGATAGATCCAATTCTTTAACGGTAGAATCGGACAATAGCGGGCAATCTGAATAAAAATAAAGTTGCGGACACCCTTCCAAGGGCTGACCGTACGGTAAATATACCAAAGTGAGTTATGACCTTCTACTGGATAACGGGTTACGTTTCTCACGATTCATTCGTTCCTCGCTCCATAATTTCTATAATATCCTTCATGTTATGGATGATAAAGTCCGGATCATACTTGCGGAGCGTATCCTCGCCCTTCAAAGACCAAGATACTCCAGCAGCGTATACACCGGCAGCTTTGGCTGATTGAATATCAACTGCACTGTCACCTATCATTAAGGTTTTGCGAGGATCAACACCAAGGTTGTGGACCGCTGTCAGTACGGGCTCCGGATGTGGCTTTGGTTCAGTAACATCGTTCACAGTCACAATCGTATCCATGTACTTAAGCAAATCGAACCTTTCCAGGGTCTTGATCGTTGTTGGACGGATCTTAGTAGTTACAATCCCAAGTTTGATCCCACGACGCGAGAGCTCCTCTATGGTCTCCTTTACAAGCGGAAAGGAACGCACTAACTCATCATGATGCTCATTATTATAAGAACGATAGGACTTTTCTAACGTACCATTTACATCCTCTAGTCCAGAGAATACTCTCATCTGTTGCTGAAGGGTTGTTCCCATATGCGGAATTATCTCTTCTCTGGTCAGTGGAGCCAGACCATTGTCCTTCAGCGCGTACATAAATGAACTAATGATTAGCTCATTCGTATCGACAATCGTTCCATCCAGATCAAAAAGAACGCATTCTATCATAAGTTTTACTGCTCCTTCTTATCTCCATCCGCTGGCTGTCCTTGCTCAGGTTGTGTTCCTTGACGAGTTTTCTGCGGTGTATTTACTGCGCTTTCTGGCACTACAGTATCTGCTTGGATCGGTTTAGTACATACGATAGGGTCAGAATAATGTGCTTTAGGCTCTCCGGTTACTCTGCGAATAACGATCAGCAATATAGCTGCCACAATAATCAGTAGAGAAAGCAGCTGAGAAATACGAATATTACCATAGGCAGGATCCAGATATCCTTGTTCAAAACCTAACCATTCCATCGGACTCCATAAGCCGTTTATAAACGAAGCCAGTCCTGCACTTCCGTTAAAAGCTAAACTGTCAGTACGCACAGCCTCGATGAAGAACCGACCGATGGAATACCATATAAAGTAAGACATGAAGATTTCTCCAGCACGTACAAACTTCTGACGACGGAGAACCATCAATAACGCAATCCCTAGTAAGCTCCAAAGAGATTCATACAGGAAGGTCGGATGATGAAAAGCATCTCCTATGTACATTTGATTAACGATGAAGTCAGGTAAATGCAGTTTATCCCGTAAAAAAGATTCCTCAACTACGCTGCCGTATGCCTCTTGGTTGACAAAGTTTCCCCAGCGGCCAATCATTTGACCCGCCAGTAGTCCAGGTGCACAAATATCAACAATACGCCAGAAAGGGTAACCCTTATAACGGAAATAAATAATTCCGCAAATAATCGCTCCTATTAATGCGCCGTAAATGGCGATGCCGCCATTCCAGATCTTAAAGACGTCTATCAGATTATGCTTATAATCGTCCCATTTAAAAGCTACAAAATAAATCCGTGCCCCTATAATTGCCGAGGGTACACCCAGTAGCAGCATATCCATAAAGAATTCTTGCGGGATTCCGAACCGTTTGCCCTCGCGGATCGCAAGAAATAATCCCGCGAGTGCACCGACCCCTAGTATTAACCCGTACCAGTGTACAGGTAGTGATCCAATTGAGAATACAATAGGATCTATTGCTAATGGGAACATTGTCTCACACTCCTAATCGAGATCGTCCATATCCTCAGATATGGTCGCAGTTAACTTATTCGTAAACTGCAGGGCTGCATTAAAGCCCATTTGCTTCAGGCGATAGTTCATCGCAGCAACCTCAATAATAACGGCAAGGTTACGTCCTGGACGTACAGGAATGGTTACAAGTGGAACATCGGTATCAATAATCCGCGTTGTTTCCTCATCAAGTCCAAGCCGGTCATACTGCTTGTCTTGCTGCCAAGCCTCTAATCTAACGACAAGTGTAATCCGTTTATGATTACGGATAGCACCCGCACCAAAAAGTGTCATTACGTTAATGATACCTACTCCGCGAATTTCCAACAAGTGACGGATCAACTCAGGGGCTGTACCATGCAGCTGGTTATCTGAAGTCTGGCGGATTTCCACGGCATCATCAGCGATCAGTCTATGTCCACGTTTTACAAGTTCAAGGGCTGTCTCACTCTTACCAATACCACTACTACCAGTAATCAGCATACCTACACCATATACATCACAGAGTACACCATGAATCGTTGCTGTAGGGGCTAATCTCCCTTCTAAGAAGCTCGTCAAACGGCTGGAGAAAATAGTCGTAGCCATCGAGCTACGAAGCACAGGAAGTCCCTTTTCATTACTTATATCAATTAACTCCTGTGGCACATCCAAACTACGGGTAATTACGATACAAGGGGTATTGTCATTACAGATTCCACGAAGCCTACTTTTACGTTCAGCTTCAGGCAGCATGGAGAAGAATGCGAGTTCTGTCTTACCTAATAGTTGAACACGTTCTTCCGGATAATATTCGAAATAACCAGCAATCTCTAGTCCAGGGCGATTCAGGTCATCGACCGTAATAGGTCGTTTTAGACCTTCCTGGCCGGAAATAACCTCTAATTGAAAATGTTGTACCAATTCAGATACTTTTACTTTCTTAGCCATGTAAATTCGTCCTTTCGTCACCTGCGGTATATGTCCGCTTACTGCGTCCGGTTGACAGCGATCTCATTACAATTCCGGAGGTAATTCTCCTGCTATCTTAATTGATAACGCTTGTGAATGCAATCTTAACGCCTATCCATTACGACCCTAATTAAACAATAAAGCCACCCTTTCGGGTGGCTTTATCAAGAGAGAAAAGATCCTGCGATCTTATCCCAACAGAATGTTAACTTCGGATTCTTTATCGAAGAAGTGAACTTTGTTCATATCGATAGCCAATTTTGGCTTGCTGCCTTCGCGAGTAGTGGAACGTCCATCTACACGAGCGATTACAGTAGATTTACCAAGGCCGCTCAAGTAAAGGAGCATTTCGTGACCAAGGTTTTCAGTTACATCAACCAATGAAGTAAAGATTGTGTTCGGGGAAGCTTCCAAGAATACTGGCTCTTCATGGATATCTTCTGGACGAACGCCCATAATTACTTCTTTGCCAATGTAGCCTTTGCTGCGGATGATTTGAGCTTTTCCGCCTGGTACTTCAACATCAAGGTTCTCAGCGCGGAAACGGATAGAACCGTTTGCTTCGGACAAAGTACCATTGATAAAGTTCATTGTAGGGGATCCGATAAATCCAGCTACGAACAGGTTAGTTGGTTCATTGTACAACTCTTCAGGGGAAGCAGCTTGTTGAATGATACCATCATACATAACTACGATACGGTCACCCATTGTCATAGCTTCTGTTTGGTCATGCGTTACGTAGATACAAGTGGTTTCAAGGCGTTTAACCAGTTTAGTGATTTCAGCGCGCATTTGACCACGAAGTTTAGCATCCAAGTTGGAAAGAGGCTCATCCATCAAGAAGACTTGTGGATCACGTACGATAGCGCGTCCCAAAGCGACACGTTGGCGTTGACCACCGGAAAGTGCTTTTGGTTTACGATCTAGCAAATGCTCGATATCGAGAATTCTAGCAGCTTCACGTACTTTCTTGTCGATTTCATCTTTCTTCACTTTACGAAGTTTCAAACCGAAAGCCATGTTTTGGTATACGCTCATATGCGGATACAGGGCGTAGGATTGGAATACCATCGCGATATCGCGGTCTTTAGGTGCAACGTCGTTGACTACACGATCGCCAATGTACATTTTACCTTCGGAGATTTCTTCCAGACCAGCGATCATACGCAAAGTTGTGGATTTACCGCAACCGGATGGTCCAACCAATACTAGAAATTCCTTATCTTTAATATCAAGATTGATATCCATTACTGTTGCTTTATCTGAACCCGGGTATTTTTTGAAAATATGCTCTAAACGTACGCCTGCCATTGTATTTCCCCCTCGAGTTAATTATTGATTAATTGAAAAATTCTTTTTTCCTTGTACATTTATATTACCCTAGACGGGACACGGTGGCTATTTGTAACGTTCACAAAAAACCTATTTCCTTTTCGTCACTTTATACAAAAGCATAGTAAGCTTCACAATAGCAGCGTCCCCAAAGCTACGCACATCGGCACCCGTCTCCTGTTTTATCTTGTCCAGACGGTATAAAAGCGTGTTGCGATGAATATATAACTTCTTGGCTGTTTCACTTACATTACAATCCATCTCAAAAAACGTCTCCAGGGTCATCAGCATCTCTTTATCCGATAATACGGAAGAATAGTCGCCAATCTGTCCAAGTAACTGTTTACGCCGTGCATCAGGAATGCTGTTAACCAAACGTTCCAAATGCAGCTCCCAAGGTAAATGAATATATTCACCCACTTGGAAAATACGTCCGAGTACAATGGTCTCCCTCAGCAAGGCCACGGATCCCGTCAATCCCTTAACAGGGACTATAGCCGGAGCTACAGCCAAATGGAATACACCTACCCATTCGCTGGCTATCAGTTCGTGTAAGCCCATACTGGTCTGAGCCAGAATTTCATCTACACTCTCTTCTTCCTCATCCTTATCATCTCCGCCCGTGAGTAGTTCCTTCCGGGCCAATATTAACCATTCTTTTTCTTGAAGAGGTATAAGCAGAATTTCATTCTCAAAATAGCTGCGCAGCAGCTTCATTAAGGAACGATAAGTGATCTGCGGGCTATGTGCATTCTCACTGCTAAGTAGGAATGGAACCATATCTCCGAATAAACGTCCCTTTAGAGCCATCTCATCGGGTATCTCAGAGTCATTTTTCTCTTGCTCCAGTTCGGTGTTCAACCAGGTACCCAGCTGCCGAGCCTCCGCTTCCCCTTCTTCTCTAACCCCAGTAGCTTTTAGTGCAATTGCAAAGTTTCGAACTGCATAATTCACTAATTGTATTTCCAAAGAGTTAAGTCCATCCAATTCCACCCAGACAGCGGTTACACGTCCATCAGTCTCATATAATGGTGCCCAAAGATGACCTTCATGGATTACCGGCTGTTCTTGTGCTTCTAATCCCAGGCTAAAAAGAGAAGCTGAATGTTGCCTCCCTAACTGCTTGATTCCGGTTTTCTTTCCGGTGAGCTGCTCTAACTTTTTTCGCAATGTTTCGCTATCCATAGTCACCATACTCCACCACTTTTGCTCTTTTCGCCTATTTTAGCATATTCTCTAATATTATGTTAATCACTGCAGCAGCGCGCTACTATAATACGACATAAAAACACAAAAAAAGCCACCACCCTAAGGTGATGACTTTCTGTTTGGGATGAGCCATGAAGGACTCGAACCTTCGACACCCTGATTAAAAGTCAGGTGCTCTACCAACTGAGCTAATGGCTCATAAATGGTGGGGGATGATGGATTCGAACCACCGAACACGTACGTGAGCAGATTTACAGTCTGATGCGTTTGGCCACTTCGCTAATCCCCCAAAAAAAGTGGCTCGGGACGGAATCGAACCGCCGACACGAGGATTTTCAGTCCTCTGCTCTACCGACTGAGCTACCGAGCCATAAGATTACATGACAATTAAGCGGAAAAGTCTTACACTTCCCACTCATTTTGTGGAAAAAATGGCGGAACCGACGGGATTCGAACCCGCGGTCTCCTGCGTGACAGGCAGGCATGTTAGGCCAACTACACCACGGTTCCGCATTAATTAAAAATGGTGCCGGCGAGAGGACTTGAACCCCCAACCTACTGATTACAAGTCAGTTGCTCTACCAGTTGAGCTACACCGGCACGGTGTAAAAGCAATTCTAAAAGATGAAAATGGTGGAGGCTGAGGGGATCGAACCCCCGACCCTCTGCTTGTAAGGCAGATGCTCTCCCAGCTGAGCTAAGCCTCCAGGTATTATGGTAGCGGCGAAGGGGATCGAACCCCCGACCTCACGGGTATGAACCGTACGCTCTAGCCAGCTGAGCTACACCGCCACAATAATTAGTATTGCTATGGATTGAAAATGGCGGAGAGAGTGGGATTCGAACCCACGCACCGCTTACGCAGTCTAACCCCTTAGCAGAGGGTCCCCTTATAGCCACTTGGGTATCTCTCCAAACGATATCAGTACCACAGCAATCCAAACAGGAATTTGACTCCCTGAAAACTGAATCCGAAACGAATCTGCATCCTACGTATAGGATAAGCCCTCGACCGATTAGTATTGGTCAGCTCCATGCATTGCTGCACTTCCACCTCCAACCTATCTACCTCGTCGTCTTCAAGGGGTCTTACTAATTGGGAAATCTCATCTTGAGGGGGGCTTCACGCTTAGATGCTTTCAGCGCTTATCCCGTCCGTACGTAGCTACCCAGCCATGCTCCTGGCGGAACAACTGGTGCACCAGCGGTACGTCCATCCCGGTCCTCTCGTACTAAGGACAGCTCCTCTCAAATTTCCTGCGCCCACGACAGATAGGGACCGAACTGTCTCACGACGTTCTGAACCCAGCTCGCGTACCGCTTTAATGGGCGAACAGCCCAACCCTTGGGACCTACTTCAGCCCCAGGATGCGATGAGCCGACATCGAGGTGCCAAACCTCCCCGTCGATGTGGACTCTTGGGGGAGATAAGCCTGTTATCCCCAGGGTAGCTTTTATCCGTTGAGCGATGGCCCTTCCATGCGGTACCACCGGATCACTAAGTCCGACTTTCGTCCCTGCTCGACTTGTAGGTCTCGCAGTCAAGCTCCCTTATGCCTTTGCACTCTGCGAATGATTTCCAACCATTCTGAGGGAACCTTGGAACGCCTCCGTTACTCTTTAGGAGGCGACCGCCCCAGTCAAACTGCCCGCCTGACACGGTCCCCGTACCCGGTAAGGGTACTAGGTTAGAACCTAGATACGATCAGGGTGGTATCCCAACGGCGCCTCCACCGAAGCTTGCGCTCCGATTTCTACGGCTCCCACCTATCCTGTACAGATCGTACCCAAATTCAATATCAAGCTGCAGTAAAGCTCCATGGGGTCTTTCCGTCTTGTCGCGGGTAACCTGCATCTTCACAGGTATTAAAATTTCACCGGATCTCTCGTTGAGACAGCGCCCAAGTCGTTACGCCATTCGTGCGGGTCAGAATTTACCTGACAAGGAATTTCGCTACCTTAGGACCGTTATAGTTACGGCCGCCGTTTACTGGGGCTTCGGTTCATAGCTTCGGGTTACCCCTAACCACTCCCCTTAACCTTCCAGCACCGGGCAGGCGTCAGCCCGTATACTTCGCCTTGCGGCTTCGCACAGACCTGTGTTTTTGCTAAACAGTCGCTTGGGCCTTTTCACTGCGGCCCCCTCGTGCTATTCACACTACCGGGGCACCCCTTCTCCCGAAGTTACGGGGTCATTTTGCCGAGTTCCTTAACGAGAGTTCTTCCGCGCGCCTTAGAATTCTCTTCTCGCCTACCTGTGTCGGTTTGCGGTACGGGCACCTTCTCCTGGCTAGAGGCTTTTCTTGGCAGTGTGAGATCATGACCTTCGCTACTACAATTTTCGCTCCCCATCACAGCCCAGCCTTAATGATGTGCGGATTTGCCTACACATCAGCCTCACTGCTTAGACGGACATCCATCAGTCCGCGTCACTACCCTCCTGCGTCACCCCATCGCTCATAGCGGATTACGGTGGTACAGTAATTTCAAACTGTTGTCCTTCGACTACGCCTTTCGGCCTCGCCTTAGGTCCCGACTTACCCTGAGCGGACGAGCCTTCCTCAGGAAACCTTGGGCTTTCGGCGGATCAGATTCTCACTGATCTTTTCGTTACTCATACCGGCATTCTCACTTGTGTAGTGTCCAGCGCTCTTTTCAGTACACCTTCAACCCCTACACAACGCTCCCCTACCCCAGATGCAAAGCATCTAGCCATAGCTTCGGTGGTGTGTTTAGCCCCGTTACATTTTCGGCGCAGAGTCACTCGACCAGTGAGCTATTACGCACTCTTTCAATGGTGGCTGCTTCTAAGCCAACATCCTGGTTGTCTGTGCAACTCCACATCCTTTCCCACTTAACACACACTTGGGGACCTTAGCTGATGGTCTGGGCTGTTTCCCTTTTGACAATGGATCTTAGCACTCACTGTCTGACTCCCGGCAATAAGTATATGGCATTCGGAGTTTGACTGAGCTTGGTAATCCTTGCGGACCCCGCACCCAATCAGTGCTCTACCTCCACTACTCTTATACCGAGGCTAGCCCTAAAGCTATTTCGGGGAGAACCAGCTATCTCCGAGTTCGATTGGAATTTCTCCGCTACCCCCACCTCATCCCCGCACTTTTCAACGTACGTGGGTTCGGGCCTCCAGTGCGTGTTACCGCACCTTCACCCTGGACAGGGGTAGATCACACGGTTTCGGGTCTACGTCCACATACTAATTCGCCCTATTCAGACTCGCTTTCGCTGCGGCTCCACCTTCTCGGCTTAACCTTGCATGTTAAACGTAACTCGCCGGTTCATTCTACAAAAGGCACGCCATCACCCATTAATAGGGCTCTGACTTTTTGTAAGCACACGGTTTCAGGTTCTATTTCACTCCCCTTCCGGGGTGCTTTTCACCTTTCCCTCACGGTACTGTTTCACTATCGGTCGCCAGGTAGTATTTAGCCTTAGCAGATGGTCCTGCTGGATTCATACGGGGTTTCACGTGCCCCGCACTACTCGGGATCCGTCTCGGAGAGAACACAGTTTAGGTTACAGGGCTTTTACCTCTATCGCGGGCCTTTCCAGACCTCTTCACCTACCATATTCCTTTGTAACTCCATGTGAGACGTCCCACAACCCCTAAGAGCAAGCTCTTAGGTTTAGGCTGTTCCGCGTTCGCTCGCCGCTACTGACGGAATCACTATTGTTTTCTCTTCCTCAGGGTACTTAGATGTTTCAGTTCCCCTGGTCTGCCTCTACATTTCCTATGTATTCAGAAATGAGTAACTGCGAATTACCACAGCTGGGTTTCCCCATTCGGACACCCCCGGATCAAAGCTTGCTTACAGCTCCCCGAGGCAGTTTCGTTGTTCGCCACGTCCTTCGTCGGCTCCTGGCGCCTAGGCATCCTCCGTGTGCTCTTATTAGCTTAACCTTGATTCTTCCGAAGAAAAATCTCACTAATAACATTTACTTGTTTGCACAAGTTGCTAAAAGATGTTCTAAAACGCAAATTCGTTTCGGTATCCAGTTTTCAAGGATCAAGTTGAAAAAATTATTCATTTAAAAATTTATGGTGGAGCCAAGCGGGATCGAACCGCTGACCTCCTGCTTGCAAGGCAGGCGCTCTCCCAGCTGAGCTATGGCCCCATAAAATTACTCTATAATGTTATATGGTGGGCCTTGGTGGACTCGAACCACCGACCTCACCCTTATCAGAGGTGCGCTCTAACCAACTGAGCTAAAAGCCCATATAACATATATAACATTGTGAATCAACCAATGAATTGGTTGTCCGCTTGGCAACGTCCTACTCTCCCAGGACCCTTCGGTCCAAGTACCATCGGCGCTGGAGGGCTTAACGGTCGTGTTCGGGATGGGTACGTGTGGAACCCCTCCGCTATCGCCACCAAACGCATACGAAAGAGACTTGCTCTTTCAAAACTGAACACGAGTGAGTGTTCGAACCCGAGGGTTCTATCGTGGAAGCTTAGCTTCCGATTTGAATGTCCTCATTGCAGAGAACGATTCTCCATAGAAAGGAGGTGATCCAGCCGCACCTTCCGATACGGCTACCTTGTTACGACTTCACCCCAATCATCTACCCCACCTTCGGCGGCTGGCTCCCTTGCGGGTTACCCCACCGACTTCGGGTGTTGTAAACTCTCGTGGTGTGACGGGCGGTGTGTACAAGACCCGGGAACGTATTCACCGCGGCATGCTGATCCGCGATTACTAGCAATTCCGACTTCATGCAGGCGAGTTGCAGCCTGCAATCCGAACTGAGACCGGCTTTGATGGGATTGGCTCCACCTCGCGGCTTCGCTTCCCGTTGTACCGGCCATTGTAGTACGTGTGTAGCCCAGGTCATAAGGGGCATGATGATTTGACGTCATCCCCACCTTCCTCCGGTTTGTCACCGGCAGTCACTCTAGAGTGCCCAACATTACTTGCTGGCAACTAAAGTTAAGGGTTGCGCTCGTTGCGGGACTTAACCCAACATCTCACGACACGAGCTGACGACAACCATGCACCACCTGTCTCCTCTGTCCCGAAGGCCGCTGCTATCTCTAGCAGATTCAGAGGGATGTCAAGACCTGGTAAGGTTCTTCGCGTTGCTTCGAATTAAACCACATACTCCACTGCTTGTGCGGGTCCCCGTCAATTCCTTTGAGTTTCAGTCTTGCGACCGTACTCCCCAGGCGGAGTGCTTACTGTGTTAACTTCGGCACCAAGGGTATCGAAACCCCTAACACCTAGCACTCATCGTTTACGGCGTGGACTACCAGGGTATCTAATCCTGTTTGCTCCCCACGCTTTCGCGCCTCAGCGTCAGTTACAGCCCAGAAAGTCGCCTTCGCCACTGGTGTTCCTCCACATATCTACGCATTTCACCGCTACACGTGGAATTCCACTTTCCTCTTCTGTACTCAAGCCACCCAGTTTCCAGTGCGACCTCAGGTTGAGCCCAAGGTTTAAACACCAGACTTAAATAGCCGCCTGCGCGCGCTTTACGCCCAATAATTCCGGACAACGCTTGCCCCCTACGTATTACCGCGGCTGCTGGCACGTAGTTAGCCGGGGCTTTCTTCTCAGGTACCGTCACTCCGGTAGCAGTTACTCTACCGGACGTTCTTCCCTGGCAACAGAGCTTTACGATCCGAAAACCTTCATCACTCACGCGGCGTTGCTCCGTCAGGCTTTCGCCCATTGCGGAAGATTCCCTACTGCTGCCTCCCGTAGGAGTCTGGGCCGTGTCTCAGTCCCAGTGTGGCCGTTCACCCTCTCAGGTCGGCTACGCATCGTCGCCTTGGTGGGCCGTTACCCCACCAACTAGCTAATGCGCCGCAGGCCCATCCCTCAGTGACAGATTGCTCCGTCTTTCATTCTTCTCTCAGGAGAAAAAAGAAATTATCCGGTATTAGCTACCGTTTCCGGTAGTTATCCCAGTCTGAAGGGCAGGTTGCCTACGTGTTACTCACCCGTCCGCCGCTAAGTTATTTTGAAAGCAAGCTTTCAAAATAACTCCGCTCGACTTGCATGTATTAGGCACGCCGCCAGCGTTCGTCCTGAGCCAGGATCAAACTCTCCAATTAGTATTGAAAAGAGCGATATGCTCATTTTGAAACATCTGACGAGAAAATTAATTCTCTAATTTGGATTTCACTTACGTGATTTCCCACTCACTCGTTGTTCAGTTTTCAAAGATCAACGTCTCATCTTTCGTCGTCGTTGCTTGTCAGCAGCGACCTTTATAATATATCACAGCGCCTTTGTTTTCGTCAAGCATTTTTTTAATTTCTTTTTTTGCTTGACCATTTCAGCAAGTTGTTAATCAACAGCTTGTCCAAACGGGCGAGACTTAATGTATCATATTTTTCAAAGCCACGTCAAGCATTAAAATAAAATTATTCTTAATCCGAGCAACATAACCACGCCAGGAAGCCCAAGAACCGTTACTGCGCCTATAGTTGCAGGGTTTAAAGGGATATACACCTGTGTGAGCAAACCTGAGAAGTTCACTACATATATCCCGAGTGCAGCCAATACCAAATGAACCCCAAATAAACTTAGCCACCCAAAACCCAGCTTTTTTCTAAATACAACTAAACCTAATAAGATAACGGATAATATCAATACGCCCATAGCTATCATTCTAAGCATGTAGATCCCCCTTATACATTTATTTATAAGCCCTTATATTTGACTGCTGTTCAACCCCAAGCTTTTTGCATGTTTGAGATGTATCTGATATTTACGTTCTGCAGCCTCCAAAATATATATCGCGTAATCTATCTGATCCTGTCCCAACGCCTCGTCGAACATCAAGTACGCCCTCTCCCACTCTGAATGCGCCTTACGGACCTCTAAGAGGGTTTCCCATCCCTCACTTTCCTTTTCGCCTTGTTCCTTATCCACTCCCCACCACAGCTCTCTCCACCATCCCATTTCAATTCCTCCTCAGAATAATTTTGATGCAAAATACACATCTCGTTATTCTCATTCATATCGGGATAGGGACAAACTTAGAACAAAAAAAAGGAAACCCGAGGGCTTCCTTTTTGAAAAATACCACTATAGAGCTGCTAGAATAGCTCGCGACGGCCTTCCAACGCTTTGGACAAAGTAACTTCATCAGCGTATTCAAGATCGCCACCTACAGGCAAGCCATGAGCTATCCTGGTGATTTTAATCTCAAACGGCCGAACAAGACGAGAAATGTACATCGCCGTTGCTTCACCCTCAATATTGGGGTTAGTCGCCATAATAAGCTCGCTTACTCTCTCATCACTCAGACGGGTTAATAATTCTTTCAAGCGAATATCATCAGGGCCGATACCCTCCATAGGTGAAATAGCACCCTGAAGAACATGGTAATATCCATTAAACTCCTTGGTTCGTTCTATAGCCACCAAATCCTTAGAGTCTTGAATCACACATATCACTGAAGGATCTCTAGTTTTGTCCTGACATATCTTACACGGGTCCGTATCCGTAATATTACAGCAGACCGAGCAATAGTGAAGATTGCGTTTGACGCTTACTAGCGCTTTTGCAAAATCAATGACTTCATCCTCTTTCATGTTAAGCACATGAAAAGCTAACCGGGCGGCTGTCTTCGGTCCAATCCCGGGCAAACGCGTAAAAGCATCGATCAGCTTAGCTAGCGGTTCGGGATAATACAAATTAATAATTCTCCTTTAGACTGAAGTGGAGTGGGCTATTAGAACAAGCCTGGGATCTTCATTCCACCAGTGAATTTACCCATGTCATTGTTAGCAAGCTCTTCAGCTTGAGTCAATGCATCATTTACAGCAGTGATTACAAGATCTTGAAGCATTTCAACATCTTCCGGATCAACGGCTTCCGGTTTAATTTGAATAGACAGCAATTTTTTGTGGCCGTTTACTTGAACAGTAACTACGCCGCCACCTGATGAACCCTCAATAACCTTGCCTCCGAGTTCCTCTTGAGCTTTAAGCATTT
The DNA here is from genome assembly GCF_037963265.1 of Paenibacillus sp. FSL H7-0943. NCBI lineage: Bacteria > Bacillati > Bacillota > Bacilli > Caryophanales > Paenibacillaceae > Paenibacillus > Paenibacillus sp. FSL H7-0943. The sequence continues at coordinate 138,605 of NZ_CP150148.1, read as the reverse complement.
GCTCCTGCATTTTCTTAACTTGCTTCATCATTTGGTTCATATTATTCATACATCGTCTCTCCTTTGGAATGCGCAATTAGCGCTAGTATGTTTATATTACTCTTTTATGACAACAAGGTCTTCTCCAAAAAGCTGGATAGCCTCATCAATCCAAGGTTCAGGTTTAGCTTCTGCAGTATCGTGTTCATGCTCCAATTGCAGTTCTTCTTTGCCAGTCTGTCCCACAGACTTCTGGGCAGCTTCATTCCAGTCACGAAGCATCATGGTTACAAGTCTATAAGGTTTTCCTAGACGCGCTGCAAGCACACTCTCAATAACCTGTCTGTTTGCCGGCTTCTCAGTAGTATCGCGGTGAATCGTGTTCTTGAATGCAACAAGTACCGCATCCTCCATAATCGATACTGGCTCACCGTCTACAAACCATGCATGAACCGTTACCTTTTCCTCTTTTACTCCCTGCAGGACAAGGCTCCACTGTTTATAGATAGCTGCAAAATCGGGACTATCCTTACCAGCAATAAACCTATCTACGTTAGGAGGCATTTTCGAGGCTGAAGAAACCCGCGGTGTTGGAACCGCGTGCGATTTCGGTGCAGGAGCACCATCACGCCCTCCTCCGGAAATACCACCGGATTGCATTGCCTGTTCCAGCTTCTTCTCCAGTGCTGCGATCTGTCTTTTGAGAAGATCCAGTTCACCAGAGTCAACGCTCGAATGATTCGCGCTTACTCCGGCATTTGTTTCACCTAACGGAGCAAATGCGGCGCTCTGACTTACCTCTTGCTGCAAGCTGCAAAGCTTCATCAGCGCCACTTCAAACAGTGTCTGAGGATGTGTTGCGTATTTCATTTCACCTAGGTATTTATTGATTGTATCTACAATCTGAAATAGACGCTCCCGAGAAAATGCGGTGGCCATATCTTTAAATTCAGCAGGATTCAGCACCCTCTCTGTTAATTGATCGGCCTCGGGTACCATCTTAATCATCAATAAATCACGGAAATAATACATGAGATTCTCTAGGCATTTATCTGCACTTTTACCTTCATGCATAAGCTGCTCAACGAGCTCCAGAAGAAGACCCATATCACCTTCTAATATGGCAGTGGCAAGACGTGCAAATTGCTCGGAGGGAATTCCCCCTGTCATTCCTAACACTTGCTCGTACGTAACATTACCATCTGTAAAGGATGAAATCTGATCCAGCAAGCTCAATGCATCACGCATACCACCATCAGATAGACGGGCAATATACTGCAATGCGTTGTTATCCGCTGTAATCCCTTCCTTCTCACAAATAGCAGTCAGATGGGCGGTCTGTTCTTCTAACGCCACTCTACGGAAGTCAAAACGCTGACAACGGGAAATTATTGTCGCCGGCAATTTGTGAGGTTCCGTTGTCGCAAGAATAAACATCGCATGTGACGGCGGTTCCTCCAAAGTCTTTAATAGAGCATTAAAAGCTTCTGTCGTCAGCATATGCACTTCATCAATGATATACACTTTACGGCGCACCTCGGTAGGTGCATACTTCACCTTCTCACGCAGATCACGGATCTCCTCTACGCCCCGGTTTGATGCCGCATCTATTTCCTGCACATCCATTACATTACCCGCAGCGATTCGCAGGCAGGATGGACATTCGTTACAAGGTTCCGGACCTGGCCCACGTTCACAGTTAACCGCTTTAGCTAAGACTTTAGCAGCACTTGTCTTACCAGTTCCCCGCGGACCGCTGAACAGATAGGCATGCGAAACCCGCTGTTCACGAATTGCGTTCTGCAGCGTTTGGATAATGTGCTGTTGTCCAACCATGTCTTGAAACGACTGCGGCCGCCAAGCACGGTACAGCGCGATATGTTCCACTATGCATTACCCTCTCTTAAGCTGCCGCTTTCCCGGCATTTGTCGCAAATTTATTATACTATATTCATCGGCTATTGACCAAAAACAAAAAGCATCTTTGCTTGTGGCAAAGATGCTATGATAAACAGAATTATAAACCGTGCACCTGTTATTGATGGCTACGATCCAAGCGGCAACCCTACATGACTGCTCGAGTTAGGCCACCCTCCGGCACAAGAGTAATCTTACTTATGGCTGCTTCCTTCCGGACCTGACCAGGTTCATAAGCACTCATTGCGGAGGACCCAACTGTCAACACAGCCCGTAGGAACCAAGGCCTCACATCGATAGCACCTCTAACAGGAATTCAACCTCGCTACAGCGGATTGCGAGTTACAGGGCACCGCTACCTCCCCGTCTAGCACGGCGAAGATAAGTATAGCTCACGCTCGGACAAAAATCAACTCCAAGACATAAAATGAGCCCCTCAGCTATACAGCTGGGGGCTCAATCTAACCGTTAAGCCGCAAAGCGACTGTTCAAATTAGATACCATATTTCTTCTTAAATTTATCAACGCGACCGCCGGCATCCAAGAACTTCTGCTTGCCAGTGAAGAACGGATGGCAGTTGGAGCAAATTTCGACACGAAGCTCTTGTTTAACAGAGCCAGCTTCGAAAGTGTTGCCACATGCGCAGGTTACCTTAGTTACATTATACTTTGGTTGAATTGCTTCTTGCATTTTGAATTTCACCTCTCATGCCCTAAGCCTCATGCGGACCCAGAGTTATATGATTACACTGTGGTATTTTAGCACGAAATATCAAATTGGGCAATATGTTTCATTTTTACATTTTAGCTGCTTAAATATTGATTCCCCGCCGCTTAGCCCGCGCCATATCTGCTGGTGGCACATGTGTATAAGAGCCTATAACTACATCCGGCAGTTCATCGCGGAAAATATCAAGCATCGTCTTCATCCCAAGGATTTCACCCTGGGCAGGAGGAATCAACTCTAAATAACTCTCCGGGTCAATGTTTAGATTGCGCATCTGAATAAGCTTAAGATCAGTACGTCTTACAAACTCCAGCATCGCTTCAATCTCTTCTTCGCGATCAGTCACTCCAGGGAAGATCAGATAATTGATCGATGTGTAAACCCCCTGCGAAGCAGCGTATTTCAAAGATTTTTCTACATTGGCCAATGTATAACCGCGTGGTTTGTAATAAGCATTATAATGGTCATCAAGGGCACTGATTGTGCTGACACGCATCAAATCGAGCCCAGCATCAACGATTCCTCGCATATGATCGCTTAATCCCGCATTGGTGTTGATATTGATATAGCCCATATCAGTAATCGAGCGCACTTCACGAATAGCTTCTATAATAAGTTTTGCCTGCGTGGAAGGTTCCCCTTCACAGCCTTGTCCAAAGCTGATAATCGATTCAGGCGTCTTTAAATGCTCCAACATAACTTGTGAAATTTCGTTGACCGTAGGCCGGAAATTCATCCGAGTCTGCGGAGATACAAAGCCGCTATCATCAGGTTGCTCAGAAATACAGCCAAAACATCCAGCATTACATGAATAAGAGACGGGTACACCGCCCTCCCAACGCCCTAAAAAGGTATTGGAGGAAGTCAGGCATTCATAGCCAAGCGCACAGTTAGAAAGATGCTCATAGAGGCGGTTATCAGGATATTTGGCTGTCATCTCACCAACACTGACTTCAAGATCTTCTTTGTCACAATTAAGTGGATTCCATTTCTCTGGATTATCGGTAGGGTCTGCCGCAACATAGAACCCGCCATCCTTCCACACTACAGCCGAATACCCAAACAGAGGAAGCTTATAAGACTTATCTGTCTTCACATAACCAGGAAGACATAGACGAGTGTAGCCTTGCGGCAGCAGCGCTCCGACAGCCTGCGAACCTTCCGGCAAAGACATCATTTCACCCGTCTCAGGATTCATACCCACAGCACGTGTACTAGGCAAGCCCACGAGCGTAGCACCTTCTGGTAATGGAATTAATTCTTCCTCCAGCATTTCAACAATCATATCCCCACTACGGGCTAGCCCGTACAGTTCAGGATGATCATATACGTTTCCTTGCCCGTCGGCATATACCAAATACATGTTAGTCTCCTCTTATTATCAATTCTCAAGTTGTAGGCACTGAAGGTGTCTTCGCCCGCGTGGTACGACGAGCAGCTGTACCGCTGTTGGAGGTGCCCCCGTTACTTGCAGTCCCGTTTGGTGTTGTTTTTGCCCCAGCAACGTCAAAGGATGCCAAGAACTCAGCATTAGTCTTCGTATCACGCAGCTTTTTGATGAATCCCTCCACAAAATCGTAGGATTCGTTCATATTTTTGCGAATCGCCCAAATCGTATCCAGTTCTTCTTTGCTCAAGAGCACTTCTTCGCGACGTGTACCTGAACGACGAATATCGATAGCTGGGAATATCCGGCGTTCCGCCAATTTGCGGTCCAAATGAAGCTCCATATTACCGGTACCCTTAAATTCTTCATATATAATATCATCCATACGCGAGCCAGTATCTATTAATGCTGTTGCCAAAATAGTTAATGAGCCGCCTTCTTCCACATTCCGTGCAGAACCAAAAAACCGCTTCGGCCGGTGAAAAGCCGCCGGGTCAATCCCCCCGCTAAGTGTACGTCCAGATGGTGGAACCACCAGATTATAAGCACGCGCCAGACGCGTAATGCTATCCAAAAGAATAACTACATCCTTCTTGTGCTCAACTAAACGAAGTGCCCTTTGCAACACAAGCTCAGCCACTTTAATATGATTCTCTGGAAGCTCATCAAACGTCGATGCAACCACTTCGCCTTTTACAGAACGCTGCATATCGGTTACTTCTTCAGGACGTTCATCAATCAGCAATACAAAGAGCTCAATCTCAGGATTATTAGTGGAAATACTATTGGCAATTTCTTTTAAGAGGAGCGTTTTTCCTGCTTTTGGAGGTGCTACAATCAAACCCCGCTGCCCCAAACCTACAGGAGCGAGCAAATCCATTATTCGGGTAGACAAATGAGTAGGGGATGTTTCAAGCGGTAGCTTGTCTTGCGGATAAAGTGGTGTTAATGCTGGAAAATGAAGACGCTCCGCTGCACTAGCAGGGTTCTCGCCATTAACGGCATTGACTTGAAGCAGGCCAAAATATCGTTCATTTTCTTTTGGTGTCCGACATTTACCAGACACAAGATCTCCGCTTCTGAGATCAAACTTACGAATTTGTGAAGCTGAGATGTAAATATCTTCAGCACTGGGCAAATAGTTAATCGGCCTAAGAAATCCATAGCCCTCAGGCAAAATTTCTAGTACGCCTTCCATAAACATGAGACCGCTCTGCTCTGCCTGTGCCCGAAGGATCGCAAAGATCAGTTCCCGTTTCTTCAGCTGTCCGTAATAAGGAATCTGGTATTTCTTGGCCAGCTTATATAACTCGGTCAGCTTCATTTCTTCCAGATCGGAAATTTGAAGATCCATGTAATAACCACCTATTCAATTTTTAAATGAGTTCTTCCTAGTCTATCTACTAGGCAAAAATATGATTCTATTAAAATGCTCATTAGGTTAGTATTACCCCAAATGGAAGGAAATATGCGGTTTGGCCGCAAATTAATACTCCTTCCAAGCGGGATATCCTAATATTATTCATTCTCACGCCAAACATGAGCACCAAGTTGCCGAAGGTTGCTCACTAAATTATCATAACCACGATCAATATACTCTACGCCGGTCACTTCAGTAATACCATCTTCTACTGTTAACCCGGCAATGACAAGGGCTGCACCCGCACGCAGATCAGCTGCCTTTACTTTAGCAGCATTAAGTTTACTGCCCTCAATAATTGCAGATCGGCCTTCAACACGAATCTTTGCGCCCATTCTTACCAACTCTGGCACATGCTTGAAGCGGTTGCTGTAGACGAAATCGCTAAGCACACTAACCCCTTCTGCCTGTGTCAGCATACTTGTCATAGGAGATTGTAAATCTGTAGGAAATCCAGGATAGGTCAGTGCTTTAACATCTGCATGTTCATAATTAGCTCTACCTATAACTCGGATACTTTCATCAAGCTCTTCAATATCCACACCCATCTCTAAAAGCTTGGCTGTTAAGGCTTCCAAGTGCTTAGGAATAACATTATCTATCAACACATTACCGCGCGTAGCCGCAGCGGCAATCATATAAGTTCCTGCTTGAATCCGATCGGGAATAATGGAATGACGGCAACCGTGCATTTCCGAGACCCCTTCGATCCGGATGGTTTCTGTACCAGCGCCTTTAATAACAGCGCCCATAGAGTTCAATAGGGTAGCTACATCTATAATCTCAGGCTCTTTAGCCGCATTTTCAATAATTGTAGAGCCTTTGGCTCGTGAAGCCGCCAGCATGATGTTTATAGTGGCACCTACGCTTGATACGTCCAGATAAATCTTCGCACCGCGTAGCTCTTTTGCATATAAGTGGATAGAACCATGTTCGTTGGTAACTGTTGCTCCCAAAGCCTCGAATCCCTTGATATGTTGATCAATTGGACGAGGTTCAAAATTACAGCCACCAGGAAGACCTATTGTCGCTTCTTTGAATCTTCCAAGCAGAGCTCCCATCATATAATACGAAGCTCTAAGTTTCTTAACCGGCCCATTGGGCATTGGAATAGATACAATACGTGAAGGGTCAATTCTCATCTGATTGCCTGACCAGGATACATTAGCGCCAAGCTCTTGCAAGATTTCGGAGTAAACGGCTACATCACTAAGGGACGGTAAATTATCCAGAACAACTTCAGATTCGGCCAAAATTGCCGCAGGAATAAGCGCGATGGCACTATTCTTTGCTCCACTGATGGTTACAACGCCCTCTAGCGGACGTCCACCGCCAATCATTAATTTTTCCATAGATTTATCAATTTCCCCCTACGTGTATTGCAGCTGGGTGGGCAATACGTGCTGTGGACTTTTAGTGATGAAAATGGAAAGACACCGGCTAAGCGGTGTGCTTTCCTCATCAAACTATTCAACTGGACAGAGTAATAGCCCTATCCTTTAACAAATTGCTTGTCCACCTGAGGCGGAAGCTACAATGATTAGGCTTTGTTGTTGGATCCAAATTCGCGAATTTTACCAATAACGGTTTCTTTGATTGCATCGCGACCTGGTGCGATGAATGTACGTGGATCGTAAGCATCAGGTTTAGCAGCTAGAACTTCGCGAACCACTTTTGCGAACACGATTTGGTTCTCAGTGTTCACGTTGATTTTGGAAGTACCCAGGGAGATGGCTTTCTTGATGTCATGTTCAGGAATACCTGTACCACCATGAAGAACCATTGGGATGTTAGTAGCGTCACGGATTTCTTCCATTTCTTTGAATCCGAGGTTAGGCTCGCCATGGTAAGGTCCATGAACGGAACCAAGTGCAGGAGCCAGGGTGTCGATACCTGTTTCTTTCACAATACGTACGCACTCATCAAGCTTAGCATACATGATGCCGCCGATAACGTCGTCTTCTTGTCCACCAACAGTACCTACTTCAGCTTCTACAGAAACGCCTTTAGCGTGAGCATATTCAACGACTTTTTTAGTCATATCGATGTTCTCATCGATTGGGTGATGGGAACCGTCGATCATTACGGATGTAAATCCAGCATCAATTGCTGCTTTACATTTATCAAAGCTAGATCCATGGTCAAGGTGGATAGCTACAGGAACAGTGATATTCATGTCAATAATTAGACCTTCAACCATTTTAACAACAGTAGTGAAGCCGCCCATGTGGCGTGCTGCGCCTTCAGATACACCAAGGATTACTGGTGATTTTTCTTGTTCAGCGGCACCAAGAATAGCTTGAGTCCACTCCAAGTTGTTAATGTTGTACTGACCTACTGCATATTTTCCTTCAAGTGCTTTGTTCAACATGTCTGTCATAGATACTAATGGCATGGTTTCATCCTCCTAAGAATGTTGGTTGGCTATGTTTTTAAACCGACATCACATACAGGCTTATTATAGCACATCCTGTGTCAAATACTAAATAGGGTAAACAAAAAAATGTCCCGGTGGGACGATTTTTATCCAGCCCATATAACAATTACACTCATCCTCTTCGGAGTCACCACGCGAAATAGGACCGATACAGAAATCACCGTTCTAACTGCATTGATCCACAGACTTGTTATGAAGATGCATGTTTACCGCTACGCGCATTTCGTCTATGTCGAACGGCTTTGTAAAATGCATTAACGCCCCTAGCTTGGTCGCCTCCTTAATCATGTCCAGTTCACCATATGCCGTCATCATAATGACCTTAATGGACGGATTGATCTCCTTTAGATGCTTCAGAATCTCGAGTCCATCCATTCCCGGTATTTTCATATCGAGTAAGACCAAATCGGGTGACTCGCTGCGAACAATGTCTAATGCCAATTTTCCGTTAGCCGCTTGAAATGTTGTATATCCCTCACTATTGAACACTTCCATAAGAAGAATCCGGATCCCATTCTGATCATCGACAATTAATACTTTCTTCTTTTCCATACGATACCCTCCCAGAAATTAAGGCAGATTGACTATACCGCGCTCTCCACAGCGACCGGCCCCTTTAGAAACTACTCCATACGAAACCTATTATTCGTGCTTTACTGTCCAAATCCTGCTAATTGGATAAAATGGGTAAATAAAGAGTCTAAAATGAAATAAATGTCAGTTACAATATTTCTATTAAAGGGTAATACAAAAAGAGAGCCTTCGGATGAAGGCTCTCTTCGACTATTTAAGAACCGAGGGTTCTTTCTGTCTGTGTATAAATTATTGCTGCTCGGAATGCGTCAAAGAGGCTTTGACAAATTCACGGAATAGCGGTTGCGGACGGTTCGGACGTGAAGTGAATTCCGGGTGGAATTGAACCGAGAGGAACCACGGATGCTCTGGAAGCTCTACGATCTCAACTAGTCGGCCATCCGGAGAAGTTCCGGAGATAACCAGTCCTGCTTTTTCAATTTCGTCACGGTAAGCATTGTTGAACTCATACCGGTGACGGTGACGCTCATATACCAGTTCATCATCATAGCAAGACATTGCCAGAGAGTCCGGAATAATCTTACAAGGATACAACCCAAGACGCATAGTGCCGCCCATATCTTCAATATCTTTTTGCTCAGGAAGCAAATCAATCAATGGGTATTGTGTATTTGGATCGATTTCGGAGCTGTTTGCACCTTGTAGTCCAAGAACAGAACGGCCATATTCAATTACAGAAACCTGCATTCCAAGGCAAATGCCAAAGAAAGGTATCAATTGCTCACGGGCATAACGAATAGCGGAGATTTTACCTTCGATTCCCCGATCACCGAAACCACCAGGAACAAGAATACCGCCAATACCACGCAGCATTTCGTCCACGTTCTCATCCGTAATTTCCTCTGCATTCACCCAGCGGATCTTAACCTCTGCATTCGCAGCAAAACCTGCGTGTGAAAGTGATTCAACAACGCTCAAATAGGCATCATGCAGTGCTACGTACTTACCTACAATTGCGATTTCTACTGTCTTCTCTAATTTCTGAATCCGGCTAAGCATACTTTCCCATTCGCGCATATCTGGCGCAGGTGTTGTAAGCTTCAAATGATTAACAACAATCTCGTCCAATCCTTCATCACGAAGGTTCAATGGAACTTCATATAACGTCGAAGCATCGCGGCATTCCACAACAGCATTAGCATCAATATCGCAAAAGAGTGCGATTTTGGCTTTCATATCTGCGGAAAGCTCATATTCCGTACGGCACACGATGACATTCGGTTGAATACCGATACTGCGCAGCTCTTTAACGCTATGCTGTGTCGGCTTCGTCTTCACTTCTCCAGCAGCCTTGATATAAGGAATCAAGGTTACGTGGATATACATCACATTTTCCCGGCCAATATCACTCTTGATTTGACGAATCGCTTCCAGGAACGGAAGACTTTCAATATCCCCTACAGTACCGCCGATCTCTGTGATAACAACATCAGAGTTGGTCTCGCGGCCCGCGCGGAACACGCGTTCTTTGATCTCATTCGTAATATGCGGGATAACTTGTACAGTTCCACCCAAGTACTCTCCACGACGTTCCTTGCTGATTACGGATGAATAGATCTTACCTGTCGTCACATTGCTGTTCTTCGACAGATTGATATCAATAAACCGTTCATAGTGCCCAAGGTCAAGGTCAGTCTCTGCACCGTCATCCGTTACGAAGACTTCTCCGTGCTGGTAAGGGCTCATTGTTCCAGGGTCTACGTTAAGATACGGATCAAATTTCTGAATCGTTACCTTTAGACCTCTGTTCTTGAGCAGCCTGCCCAGCGAAGCGGCGGTAATGCCTTTACCCAGGGAAGACACAACGCCACCCGTTACAAAAATATACTTTGTCACTGTAAAACCCTCCTAAATAAAGTCCAAACATAAAAGCGGCACATGGTGTTTATCGTAACCCGTTTTACTATCATCAAAACAGGGGAAATCAAAAGTTTAATTCACCGGGGAAAACATAAACCGTCATCCCTCAAATTCCATTAATCTACAGCTACTTTGCATCTAAAAAAACAAAAAAGTGACACCCGTAGAACCGGGGCACTTTTTATTTTAGAAAACACGTTTATTAACTTACATGATAAGCCCATGCAATAGTTTACTCTGACGATCCCCCACTGTCAAGGGAGGAATTATGCCACAGACAAGACTCTTCTGATTATTGATCTTACTTGTCATCCTCGGAATCTTCATCGTCGCCATCTTCTGCATCGTCTTCGTCCGTATCGTCTTCGTCTATGTCATCTTCATCGATCACGACATCTTCGTCGACTTCTTCTTCGCTGTCGTCGTCAGAATAGAGGTCGTCGCGATCTTCATCGATAGCGTCGAAATCCTCTTCTTCAGCTGTGTAGTTTTCTTCTTCATCAGCAAAATCGTCATCTTCCAAATCATCGTCTTCATCGTTGATGATGCGCACCCGTTTAGTGTTACCAACCGGATCATCGGAGCGCTCAAGAGGATACCAGCGTTTCAGTCCCCAAAGGTTGGTTCCGACACAGGCAAAACGCCCGTCAATGTTAATCTCGGTATATAACTGGGCAATAGTATCTTGGCTTTCTTGATCGGTCATGCCGCGTAACTTGGCTACCTCGACCATCAGATCACGGTAATAATACGGTGTATTGGCTGCTTTAAGCACCAGAAAGGCAAGATCCACCATTGGCATTTCTTTAACTTTCTCAGGGTCTAGCTTTAAATTGAGTGGCGTACTCACTAAAGGACACTTCCTCTCACGCATTGTTCACATTACGGTTTATTTCAATAATATCCATTAACAAAACTAAGTAAAACCTATTTAACAACAAAATGCAAGTCAAATGCAAGAACCGCCCAACAGAAAAAGCCTCCTGCTTATTATCCATACAGGAAACCTGTCTTCATCAAGAAGAGTTGATATGTAATTGTAGCAAGGGTCGCCGCACCCAAAGTTTTTAGAAATGGGATTTAAAAAGGCGGAGGAAGACCTCCGCGCATGACTGTATCCACGCCAAGGATCGGCTCCTTACGGGATGTTACAAAGAGAGTTTTAATCTCTTCTGTTTATTTTATGTAAAGCGCCGTCTTTTGACACGCTGGGCAGCCCATTTCCTTAAAAAAGGGCAAGTTCCCATTCGGACCCCTCCCTCCGCTCATACAATATGGCAGCAGGGCACCGAGGAGGGACAGCGAAACCTATGGACTATTACAAATTTTGGAACATGCTTCTTGAAGAAATATCGGTTGCCCCCAAAAATGGTGAGCGGCGTATTCTTACCTTCAACGATCCCCGCCAGTATGCCGGAGCTTTCTCCCAATGGAAGGCTCTAAAAGCAAAGCAGCCCGAGCTGCGGCAAGTACAGGTATCTCCGCTGATTCGGGCCTTCTTCGTGCCCGCTGCCGCCGGAAAGCTGATGAACCGATTTGCAGACCTTCTAAATGTCGAAGACGATCTGCAAATCCAAATCCATTCCATAGCTAACGAAAAAAGCGGAATCGCAGCGCTCCCATGGGGGGTGAAAGCGATTCATGCTCCTCAGGCATGGTCTAAATCAACCGGAGTTCACGTCAAAATCGGCGTCATTGACACCGGCGCGGATTACCGTCATCCCGATCTGAAGCATTCATTAGCCACTGGAGTCAACCTACTACACCGCGGAATGCTGCCGCTGGATGATAATGGGCACGGAACTCATATCGCCGGAACCTTAGCGGCAGCAGGGGGGAATCGCGGAATGATGGGAGTGGCGCCGCGAGCGCTGCTATATCCAGTTAAGGCTTTTGATCATAGTGGATCAGCCTATGTATCCGATATTGTGCTAGGTATTGATTGGTGTGTGCAGAACCGAATCGACGTCATTAATATGAGCTTTGGAATGAAGACTAGAAGCAAGGCGCTCCACAATGTGGTTATAAAAGCGTATCGGGCCGGAATCGCCGTCATTGCCTCCTCTGGGAATGACGGCAAACGTGGCGGGGACTATCCCGCACGTTATCCCGAGACGATAGCCGTGGGCGCCATCGATAAAAGACACCGGGTTGCCGGCTTCAGCAATCGCGGTTCATATATCGATGTATACGCGCCCGGCGAAGGCGTGCCCTCCTGCTGGCTGAAGGAGGGCTACAAAGAAATGAGCGGCACCTCCATGGCGACCTCGCATGTCACGGGAGCCGCAGCACTGCTGCTCGCACTGCGACCGGGCCTCACGCCAAGGGAGCTGAAGCTGCTCTTGCGCCGCACCGCGTCCCCGGTGCGGCTGCGTAAGGGGCAGCGCCGCGCATCCCTAGGCGGCGGCTCTGCCGATGCCCTACGCCTGCTGAGAGCAGGAGTAAGGGCAAAGCGTTCGGTCTCCGCGAACGTGTAGACCCCGCCCGGGCACCGGGTGGGTCACTCTGACGTTAGCGCAGCTGATGCCGGTGCGAAGAACGGCAGCAAAGAAAAATCCGCCCCCCAGGAAACCGGAAGGCGGATTTTTTGTCGTTTGCTGTTGATTTACATGCGATCCGGTGCAGAAACTCCGACAAGACGCAGTACATTGGCAATAGTAGTACGTGTTGCGCCAAGCAGAGCAAGACGCGCCACGGTTTGAGCAGCATCCTCAGTAATTACACGTTCAGCTTTGTAATAACTGTGGAACATCGCAGCCAGCTCATATACATAACGAATGAGGCGATGTGGAGCATAACCTTCAGCCGCAACAGCGATTTCTGCCGGGAGCTCACCAATTTTGCGCAGCAGGTCATATTCATGCACTGCTGTCAGCTTGGAGAAGTCAATTTCCGCGTAATCAGGGATAGAAATCCCTTGCTCCTCTGCCTGACGGAAAATACTGCAAATACGCGCATGCGCATATTGAACATAGAATACAGGATTTTCATTAGAAGTAGAGATCGCCAAATCCATATCGAAATCAAGATGAGAATCCATGCTGCGCATGGTGAAGAAATAACGAATCGCATCGATTCCTACTTCCTCCATCAAATCTTCCATCGTAACCGCTTTGCCGGTACGTTTGGACATTTTGACCTTTTCACCATTCTGGAACAGGCTGACCATCTGAGCAATCAGAACCACTAGCTTCTCAGGATCATTGCCAAGGGCTGACATTGCCGCCTTCATCCGCGGAATATAACCATGGTGATCAGCGCCCCAAATGTTAATCATTTTATCGTAACCGCGGCCATACTTATCGCTGTGATAAGCAATATCCGGGGTAAGGTAGGTATATGTGCCATCATTTTTGATCAAGACACGGTCTTTATCATCCCCGTATTTTGTCGTTTGCAGCCAGGTTGCCCCATCTTGCTCGTACACTTCTCCACGATCACGGAGCTCGTCCAGCGAGCGCAGTACTTCTCCGTTCTCATACAGCGAGGTTTCACTGAACCAGATATCGAAGTTTACACGGAAAAGACCTAGATCACGTTTAATTTTATCCAACTCTTTATTAAGTCCATAGGTCCGGAAAAAAGCAGCGCGCTCACTAGGGCTCATCTCGAGCAAGGTATCGCCCTTTTCTGCCACAAGCTCCTTCGCAAAACCCTTAATATCCTCACCATGGTAACCATCTTCCGGCATTTCTGCCTCTTGTCCCAGCTCCTGAAGGTATCTGGTTTCAATGGATTTACACAGATTAGCCACTTGGTTACCGGCATCATTAATATAATATTCCCGGGTCACTTCATAACCTGCATAATCAAGCACATTACACAGCGCATCACCGACAGCAGCACCACGGGCATGCCCTAAATGTAGGCTACCCGTTGGATTGGCACTGACGAACTCCATTTCAACCTTCTGACCTTGACCCAGATTAATACGGCCATAGTCATCCCCCTGCTCAGCAACAAGGCTGATGATTGGGTACAGGTAGTTCTTAGACAGGGTAAAGTTAATAAAGCCTGGTCCTGCAATCTCCGCTTTCTCAATAGAAGCTCGGCTCGTATCCAAATGCTCAATAATAGCTTCAGCAATCTGGCGTGGATTACGTTTTGCAATTTTGGTCAGCTGCATAGCAGCGTTCGTAGCCAAATCACCATGCGCCTTATCTCTTGGCACTTCAAGTACAATATCCGGAACCTCTTCCGGTGCAACCAGCCCAGCATTTACAATCGCATCGGCGATGGCTTCTTTTACCCGTTCATTTACAAGCTCTAACGGATTCTTACTATGTGTCATAATTTCGGTTCCTCCTGTATATGCAAACTAATAGCGAACTTTCCTGTCAATTCCTCGTAAACGTACAAATCATATTCCCAGGCAACCGTTAAAGAACGCCCTTCGCGCACAACTTCCAGCTTGTTCGTTTCCGTAGAAAGATTGAACTGCGTATATGGCGAGCGGTAGAATCCTGGCAGACGCCGTCCAGCTTCAAAGCTCTGCTCCGACTGAATCCCGCCATGGCGGATTAGCTTCAGTTGATTGCCTGCAATCTTTATCGTTGTACGAACAGAAACTTCCTCTCCGCGAGGACCCTGCTCTAATTCTTCATATTGAATATATAGATGCGGTCCCTTGGATGTTACTTCTCCATTCGCTTCCATAACATTTCGCTGACCATCTTGAAGGCTCACGAGCGTAATAGAGACATCATATTTGTCAGACTGTATTTCAGGCATCACACGTTCCTCCATTCTGCAAGCCTCTGCATTCTGCATAAGAAAAACGTCTAATGGCAAAGCTTAAACATTTTTATATTAATCAAAGGCCTATTTCGCTTTCCCATTGTACACTATAATCCAGTTCAAAGAAGCATTTCAATACAGAATCAAGCATATCTTCATAAGCACATAAAATATTACCATATTGATGATTAAAAGCACACTTTGAACGTCCATTCTCTATGTATATCATTTACTTCGATTATATTTGCACCTACCAAGCACCTATCGGACATAGATGACCTTAAACGCAGTATGATTCCATATTCGGTGTGATAACGGACCCCTTAGTCGCTATTGGCATAAAAAGCAACCCATTTGAACCTCTTTCTAGGCAATAGTGTTACTGGAGTCCGAAACCCTATCCCAAAGGCCGAAAATTTGCAAATAACGTCAACTGGGTCCGTACCCCTCCGAGGATGAGGGATCTGATAAGGCCACTGATAAGGGTACTATTCAAGCAAGCAACCAAGGATAAAAAATACAGAGCAGCGATTCTCCAAGTATCCGGAGAATCGCTGCTCTGCTGTCTATTTGCGATTTTTGCAATACATCGGACCCTTATATTTTTATTGAAGAGAATTATTGGGTCATCACTTTCAAAGAAAACCTGCGTTCCCATGAAGCTCCGCCGTCTTTGGTCACATACAAGGAAGAGTAATCAAGCTCACGGATGGCGAGCCAGCCCTCTTTATTACTAGTGAAGGAGATTACCCCGTCATAACCAGCGAGCCCCGGAAGATTAGTCCATTGCTTACCGCCGTTATAAGAGCGTCCAACTGCCACTTTCTCTGCTGCTGGGGAAAACCCCACTAAAAAGGATGTGCTGTTTCCTACAAGCTGCAGGTTCCCGGGTTTGCCAGCGGCTGGCCCTTTATTGAATTCAGCCTTGCCGCTGCCTGGCGCAGGTCCGCCGCCCGCAGTTTCCTGAGCGATCACACGATTCCAACTTTTCCCCCTGTTCGCACTTTCATATAGCGAGTAGGAGGTCTGACTCATCCCCGTACCGCCATAGAGCACTACAGCAACCTGATCTCCCTTAGCGGAGATTTGTCCAAACTCGGGCTCGGCAAAAGCCTCCTTCAGTGAAAGGCTCCAAGTTCCCCCTCCATCTGTGGTCTTCATTACCCGATATCCGCTTCCCGGCACGATTACAACCGCCCAGCCGGTATTCCGGTCACTAAAATAAGCGCCTCGTGTATTGGGTGGGGTGGAAATCTTACTCCAGCTCAGCCCCCCGTCTTTGGTGTAATACGTTGCGGCTCTCTCATAAGCAAAACCTTTCTTACTATCGATAAAATGTATTCTTTCAAAGCTGACGGCTTTGGTCGAAAGTCTCTTCCACTCCGAGCCACCGTTAGAGGTACCAATTAAATATTGAGCCTGCCCCTCCTCTACAGAAGCAAGAGCAAAGCCATGTACATTATCGGGAAAATCGAATTGTTTGAAGCCCCATTGTCCTTGATAGATCTCTTGAAAATGGCAACCTCCGTCAGAGGTACCAATCATAAATCCATTACCTGCTGCCCGTCCAATATTCCCATTCAAAAACTGAACATCAGAAAAGCTAAGCGGTGTGGATACATCGCCTGAATGCTTGTTTTGCAGGGCCTGTAGCAAGCCGTGATCTCCCGTGCCGCAAGTCGCTGGTGCTGGTGCAGCCGCAGCATGTACAGAAGTTACAGGTGCACTCCAGCCTGAAACCATAATAAGCGTCGCCGAGAGGGCGGTTATTGTCGTCTTATGAATCCTTTTCGTCCATTTCATGATGACACCTCCTAATATGTATATACCCTTACTCACAATCCCTACTCTGTTATACCGCCAGAGAGGATACCCTATCTACCTTAAACAATCACAAAATAGAAACAATTTGTTACCCTCCATATCCCTAATGAATATCCTTCCAGATCCTTCCCCATAATATGAAAGAAAGGAGTCTGGTGCCATGACACGCGAATCAACGAATCCACCGAAACGAAAAAGCCGCTTCCGGCGTTTATTTCGGCTGCTGGCAGCCTTGATCATATTATTTGTATTAACCACCGGAGCTCTGCTCGGTTATCTATATCAAAAAGATCTTCCACCGATTAGCGATGATGTGCGCTCCAAGCTGTTTGACTCCCGGGGCAATGTTCTTGCCACCTTTACCTCAGACGGCCGCAGCCGTGAACCCGTCAAATTAAGTCAAATTTCTCCCCTGCTCATTGAAGCTACACTAGCAGTCGAGGATCGTAAATTTTATGAGCATTCCGGATTTGATCTGAAAGGGATGGCACGAGCTGTTCTTGTCAATCTGGAAGAGGGGAACCGGTCGCAGGGTGCTAGTACGCTAACTCAACAGCTCGCACGTAACCTCTACCTATCCCATGAAAAAACGTGGACGCGCAAGGCTAAAGAAGCTGTCTATACGATGCAGCTGGAGATGAAATACAGCAAAGATGAAATCCTGAACATGTATTTAAATAATATCTATTATGGCCACGGTGCTTACGGCATTGAAGCAGCCTCACGGATGTATTTTGGTAAATCTGCAGCGGATTTAGACCTGGCAGAGAGTACCATGCTGGCTGGAATTCCAAAGGGACCTACCTATTATTCACCATACAACCACATGGACAATGCTAAAAAGCGCCAGAGAATCATCCTGACCGTCATGGCGAATTTAGGTAATATCACTCAGGAAGAAGCGGGACAAGCCGTCCAAGAGAACTTAAACTTCAAGCCGCAAGGGCAAAAGGATACGCTTGTAGCTGCGCCTTATTTCCGGGATTATATCCGCAATTTGGCTATAGAATCGCTCCACATCAGTAATGATGAGCTGGAGCAAGGCGGACTAAATGTCTATACCACCCTAGACCCTGACATGCAGCATGCCGCAGAAAATGCCGTTGACAAAGAGATGGATCAAACTAGTGATCTGGAGACTGCGCTTGTATCCATCGATCCTCGCACCGGTTACATCAAAGCAATGGTCGGTGGAAAAAATTATCGTACCAACCAGTACAATCATGCTTTGGCCACCACACGCCAGCCGGGTTCTTCCTTTAAACCGATTATGTACTTGGCCGCACTCTCATCCAAAGAGATGACAGGACTTTCGGTCTTCAATAGTCAGCCAACGATGTTTCATTATGATAACAACCGCAAAACGTATCAGCCCCGAAACTTTGGGGATAAGTATCTGGGTGAAATTAATATGCGGCAAGCTATCGCAGCATCCGACAATATCTATGCCGTTAATACAATTATGAAGATCGGCGCGGATAAAGTAAGCGAAATGGCTGCGAAGATGGGCATTGACAGTCCACTTCAAAGCGTACCTTCACTGGCACTGGGCACTTCACCGATCAGTCCGCTTGAAATGGCTGCGGCTTTCGCTGTAATTGGAAACAGCGGTCAGAAAATGCCGACCACAGCCATTCTAAAAATAACCGATTCAAATGGCATGGTCCTGTATGAAGCACCTCAACCCAAAGGAGTAACCGTCGTAGAACCTTCAGCTGCCTATGTACTGACTCGTTTAATGGAGGGGGTATTCGAGACTGGGGGGACGGGCAATCGGGTGGCTTCCTTAATCAAACGTCCGGTAGCCGGCAAGACCGGCACTACGGATACAGATGGCTGGATGGTAGGATTCACCCCGGAGCTATCAACGGCAGTCTGGGTTGGATACGACAAGGGGCGCGACATCGCAACTACCGACGGACGGCGTGCAGCTCCCATTTTCGCCCAATTTACTGAAAAAGCGCTGGAAAATGTCCCTCCAAAAATTTTCCCCATTCCAGATGGAGTGGTCAGCGTATACGTCAATCCGCAATCCGGTAAACTTGCTACAGCAGCATGTCCCGACAAAGAACTGGAAACCTTTATTAGTGGAACTGAGCCCACCGAATACTGCGAATTGCATGGAACTGGCTCCGCTCCTGCTGTCGATGACACACAAAGCAAGGTAGATCCTGCTGAAGAGAATCGTTCCCTATGGAAGAACATTAAACGCTGGTGGTTGAATTAGCTCCTTCATTTATATTGAAGGGGTTTTTCTTTTTTTATAAGTTATATATTGTAGTAACAACAGGATTTCCAAATTCAAATATCACTTATCACATAAGGGATGTAACCGTTTTATTTATTATGCTTACCCCATTCTCTTAACTCTCAATTACTGCTATAATAGTTATTAGAAACCAAAATATAATGATGTAAATGAGGGACATGGGATGAAGGATACAGGCATGATCCGGAGTTTAGACAGTCTTGGGAGAATTGTGGTTCCCGCAGAAATCCGTATGACGCGTAATATCGACATTGGTGATCCTATCGAATTTTTTGTTTTAGACGAAAAAATCATCGTCCTTAGGAAGTACACCTCGACAGAGTGTACATTTTGCAGAAGCCACGACCATGTCACCTACTATAAAGAGCAGTTTATTTGTAGCAGCTGTCTAAAAGAAATTGTCGATCCTGAACGCATGTCTCAATTGCCAGAGTCACGTGAGGATTTTGTTGTTGAGGCACCTGAGCACAACACCAGCATCCGAAAGTCGAAGACAGAGGAAATGTGCCAACGTCTGGAACAAGCTATTGAAGATCATCCCTATGCCAACCAAAAAGAACTTGCAGAAATCCTCGGGATTAGCCAAGCCAGAGTGAGTCAGCTCAAACGCAAGCTTAGCAGTACAAGCAAATCATAAATTAAAAAAGCTTCGACGCTCCTATTTCCGGAGGTCGAAGCTTTTTCTATATCGGATAACCCTTCTGAAGGCTCCTATACTATTCAGTCAGTGCAGCTTTAAGCTCATCTGAGGATGCATTCCACCATGCTTCATTATGAGAGATCAGAAGGGATTTGAGCGCCGACTTCTCAATGGCTCCAAGCCCTGCCACATCGATCTTGCGTTTAAGAGCTGCATCCAGCTTATTGACATGCTCGGCAAGAATTTTCCATCCGCGGCGCGCTTCTGTATCAATCCACATTTCACAGGCTGTGATTCCACCATAAAATTGAGCTTCCAATGTACGGTCTACCGCTACCCATACCACCCAAACCTGTCTTCCATTCGGTATATCTTCACGATTCATGGAAAATTTAATTCCTTTTTCCACCTTGCTCTTGGCATGCATGGCACCGATATCAATAACCGCCACATCACCATCAATAATGACAGGTGAAACGTTGTTGAGATCTATAGAGCCTGCTCCAAAGCCTTTATGTTTACTTTTAGCGTTCACAATATTTAAGGCAATCTGTTTCTTGCCCTCCGGTTGTATGTTGTCCACGAGTGCACACCCTTCCTCTTACGAATAATTTAATTTTAGCTAATAATGCGGCGATTGCAAACATATACATCCCGTAGATGCTTGTCACGGGAGGAATCACACTATGAAGTCACTGTCATTAAAGTACATCATCTTTGCGACCCTGGCCATCCTCGCGCTGCTGGGAGGAGGAATATGGGCCTTTTCAGGGGATAGCTCAACAGCTTCTGTTACTAGCTTTGCTTCAAAAGAGGCCAAGTCCTCCAGCGGCACAGCGCCTGCAGCCGTACCACAGCAGGTATTGCCTGAGAGCGCACCCGTCCCGGCAGAGGAGGCTTTAAGCCAGCGGGTAGTCGAGTATCACATTGATGTCCAGCTTGTTCCTGACACAGAAACCTTAAAAGCTTCTGAGACAGTAACCTGGACACACCCCGGAGTAAAGCCAGTAAGTGATTTATATTTTCACATGTATCCAAATGCATTTGCCTCATCAGATACCACCTTTATGAAGGAATCCGGGGGGACGCTCAGAGGCGACAGCATGCCTGAGAACGGCTTCGGAAATATGACGCTGACCGATCTGCGCACGACAGAGGGAACTTCGCTAATGCAAAGAGTGCAATATGTTCAACCTGATGACGGCAATATCAACGATAAGACGCTTCTAAAGGTACATCTTCCTCAGCCTGTTAATGGTGGGGAAAGTGTAACACTTAAGCTTCAGTATGAAGTCCAGCTGCCCAAAATCTTTGCTCGCATGGGTGCTTCAGGTAACTTCGTTATGGCTGGGCAATGGTTCCCTAAGCTTAGTGTATACGAGCCTAAGGGCACACGCGGAGTTAAAGAAGAAGGCTGGGACCTGCATCAGTATCACGGGACCTCTGAGTTTTACAGTGATTTTGGCATCTTTAATGTAACGATTGCCGTTCCTTCCAACTATACGGTGGCTGCGACCGGATTTCCTGTAAAAAATGCCAAGCTCAAACAAGATCAAAAAATATATCAGTTCTACGCCGATGATGTCCACGACTTCGCTTGGGCTGCATCCCCTGATTTTACAGTAGCAGAGGAAGCTTTCTCTACGCCGGAAGTGCCTGGAGTACGAATTAAGGTGTATCTCGACCCACTGCACAAAGACTTACAAGAGCGTTACCTTCAAGCTGCCAAGGCTGCCCTGACCTACTTCAGCAAATGGTATGGCCCTTATCCCTACTCTACGCTGTCTATTATCGTCCCACCTAAGGAGGGAAACGGCGCTGGAGGAATGGAATATCCTACCCTTATTACAGCCTTTGGGGCCGCAGATTCTTCTCCAGATACCTCACTTGAAAGAACCGTCATTCATGAGATCGGCCATCAATACTTCTACGGTATGGTAGCCAGTAATGAATTCGAAGAGGCTTGGCTGGATGAAAGCTTTACTTCCTATGCCGAAGACAGACTTATGGAACAAGAATACGGTATCAAGTCTAATTTGCCTTTACAGGCCAGCCTGGTGACTATACCTGAGCCGTTAAATCTGGAAACGTGGAAATATGCAGGGGCGGATTCCTATAGCCGAAATGTTTATATCCGCGGCAAGCTTGTACTTAAAGATATCGAACGCCAGGTAGGTACCAAAGCAATGAACAACATCATGTCCTCCTACGCTCGTAAGTTCCGTTTCCAGCATCCCGCTACGTCAGATTTTCAGAAAGTCGTTGAGAAGGTAACCAAAAAATCATGGCAGGCATATTTCGATGATTACATTTATGGTGATGGTGCGCCTGACTTCTCAGTAGATACGATTACTTTTAAAAAAAATAACAGCGGCGATGCTCAAAGCTACGAATCATTAGTGAAGATTTCAAATAAAGGGAGCCATTACGTTGATGTTCCCGTGAAATTCACATTCGCCGACAGCTCTTCGGTGCAGCGGGTCTGGAACGGTGAAGGAGCAGAGACTACGTTTCAATTGTTAAGCGATAAGCCTCTTCTCTCTGCTGAGATTGACCCTGAGCATTCCATCTTATTGGAGAGCAAACATTTAAACAACTTTAGGCTGGCGGAAATAGAGCCCAAGACGCTCTCTCGCTGGACGTTAAGTGTAACTAAACTACTTGAAACCGTGCTCGGAACTCTTGTCTGGTGAGGTGAATGATTGTGAGAACATCGATAACCCGCGGCTGGCAAAGCATGAAGGAGCAATTTTATATTTTAATTCTGCTCTTCATCTACCGACTGCTCTGGGGCTACTTTATGTATGGTTTCATCCGATCTGCTATTATTCCAATTCTACTGCGCTATCCAGATAAAGACGCCGGCGGCAGCGGTATGGGCAGACTGTTGTATTATATCGAGGGACAGTTCAGCTTGAATACTGACCCTGCGATACGCACTTGGTTATGGATGCTTCTAGGACTTGTTGTCTTGCGACTTCTGCTTTCTCCTTTCATAAGGGCAGGATTGCTGCATGAGCTCCACCAGGAGCGAAGGGGCGAGCGCGGACTGTTCTTTTTCCCTGGCATGAAGATCTATGGACTACCTGTCTTAGTCTTTAGCCTAATCGAATGGGTTCTGACCCTGCTGCCGCTTTACTGGCTTGCTCCAAAAATGTACGGGCTGTTCTTATCCTCTTTGTTTAACTACACTTTGTTACTTCATTTAGTACCATACGTATTGGCATGGCTTATATATATTTTTATCGTGCGCCTGTTTCTTCTATATATGCAGTTTGGTTACACCGGCGGTACAGGAATGTTCTCCTCACTGTTCATCTGCTTGCGGTCACTGATTCCTGCTATAGGTGTTTCCATTGTACTTGGTGCGGGAGGCTTGCTCTTACTGCTAGTGTGCGGACTGACGGGTCTGTTCTGTCCCGGCCTGCCGGCACTTATAATACGGCAAATCTCACCACTACCTTCTACGCTCTTAAAAATGTGGGGAATCTCTGCACAATATCATCTATGGTGTAGCAAAGCATTTCCACAATAAATTAACCTTATTTGACATAATAAAAAGGTCCCAATTCCTGTATTCAGGAGCTGGGACTTTTTCTCATTACGGATAACTTAAGAGTATTTGCAAAATCATAAAAGCTCTGTTACAATAAGTCCTGTGCTATTAGTAACAATTTTGTAATCAATTGAAACGATTCCTACATAACTAAATGTATTTATCGTAAGTGTAACTGTCGAAACGTCATTCTCTTGGTGCTTAACACGCCTAATTCCTTTGCACCGGGAAGTGGGGGAACCATATTTTGGGTGAATTGATCTCGCTTTACAGGGATCATAGGGAATCTTCTACCGAACCCTTAAGCTAACCTCGCAGGCCTTGGAAGGAGTACATCTTTTGAAAAGACATAATTTAAGAAAAAAATGCGTCGCTGCGGCGCTAGGACTTGTAATGGCATTATCTATTGGTGGAGGAAGCGCCTTTGCCGACTCTAAGATGGACACTGTAATCTCAAAGACTATTGGAGTTGCCTATAAAACCGGAGGTACAAGCACTGCCGGATTTGATTGCTCTGGATTTACAAAATATGTATTCAAGAATGTGGGTCTTACTTTACCTCGTACATCAAAAGCTCAATATAGCGTTGGAACTGCTGTATCCAAAAGCAATCTGCGTTCTGGTGATCTAGTGTTCTTTAACACACTTGGCAATGGAGTATCCCATGTCGGCATTTATGTTGGAAACGGAAAATTCGCACAATCGTCCTCTTCGCGTGGAGTAACCATCACTTCACTCAGTCAGGCCTACTGGGCCAATCGTTATGTTGGCGCTAAAAGAGTAATGAGTACTTCAGCTTATCAAGCTGTAGCCTTCGATTGAAACCTTCCTCACAACTATAACCTCATAATTACAACTATATGAACCTGAATCTGATTATGCCCGTAATCAAATTCGGGTTTTTCTTTTTCCATAATATATTTTTACACTATTAGAGCCCGATTGAAACACGTTTATTTGATAAAAATTGCAATTATATTAAAAATTAGGTCATTATTAACGCTTACATATGCCTTTCTACCGTAAAAATGCCAATTTTTCTGCATTAATATGTTAAAAACGATTGCCAAGCGGCTTTCTGTTTGTTACAATTAGCGCAGTGAGATTTTAGTAACATTTTTGTAATCATTAAGTTGTTATTTACAAAGGTTTTGTCATGTATTGATTACAAGCTAATCCTAATCAACAGTATGAGCCGAGTTTCCTAACTATTAGGAAAACGGGGGAACCAACTTTGGGTGAATTGACCTCCATTATATAGAGGGGTCATAGGGGACCTTCAACCGAACCCTTAAGCTAACCTCGTAGGCATTTGGAAGGGGTATACACTTTTGAAGAAGAAGTTAGCAGCAGCAGTACTAAGCTTTTCCATCATCCTCACCATCGGAGCAGGAAGCGCTTTCGCAGATTCAAAAATGGATAAAGTGATTGACAAGGCCATCGGTACTAAATACGTATCCGGCGGTATATCCACTAACGGATTTGATTGCTCCGGATTTACAATGTATGTGTTTGATAAGATTGGCATTAACCTTCCACACCAATCAGGTTCCCAATATCAAATGGGCACAGCAATCTCCCGTGATGATATAAGAGCCGGAGATCTTGTATTCTTCAATACAAGTGGCAAAGGTGTCTCCCATGTCGGCATTTATGTCGGTGAAGGTAAGTTCGCACACGCTTCTACCTCACGCGGTGTTACGATTAGCTCTCTGAGTGATAGCTACTACGTGAAACGCTACGTTGGTGCTAAGCGCATTATGAGCACAGACGCTTACCAATCGGTTGCTGCTGAATCGGAAGACAATGATGATGTTCAATAAGTAACGTACATAGGCTCTTTTCCAAGGTAACTCTTGGAGGAGAGCTTGTTTTTTTGTCTTATTACTTATTTACCCCTCTCATAATTTGTAAAACATTCCTCTCATATAAAGTTTCTGAGTCGAACCTCCCCCATTTTGTATATAATTAGTAATATAGCAATGTCCTCGTGAAAGGAGATCGTTGACCTTATGATAAATCCCTCGGTAACTTTTCATGTTGTTCCTATGGAGGCAATTCACGGAGAAGCTATTTGTAAGTGGAGCTATACGCCCCCATATAATATTTATGGCTGGATGCCGTGGGAGCAGATGCAGGCTCTTGGCATCGAGTTTGGCGATCCGCAGCTCCGGGAGGAACAATATATCTCCATATTAAATGAACAAGAGATTTTGTGCGGATTCGCACAGTTGTTCCCGATGGAAGGAGTCGTTCGTTTAGGAGTTGGGATGCGCCCCGATCTATGCGGCCATGGTTTAGGCAAACTATTCGTAGATGCCATCGTCCAGACAGCCTTGAATCGTTATCCTGATCGTGAGATAGATCTAGAAGTCCTGACCTGGAACCAACGCGCCATTCGAACTTATCAAAAATGTGGATTTACGATTACAGATACGTATGAACGCCGCACACCTACAGGAGACAAACCTTTTTATTGCATGGTCTATGACAAATGATATTAAATACCATATATTTCATGAGAATGATTGTATTCTCGTTCATTTTTTTGTCACAAACCCTATGATAACGCTTCACCATAAGCTATAATGTAGGGAGCAGCTTACATAGAAGGGACGAATTGGGATGCAGAAATGGATCATGAGCGGTTTGTTTTTTGCCGCCTGTGCCTTTGCGGTAGTACTCATGTTTACACTTCCGGGTAAAGAAGAGGTAGCGGAAGAAAATAAGCCCACGATGCCGGTAGTTCAACTGGACGCAGCAAAGGCAGAAGCAACCGTGAAAGCCAGCTGTATCACCTGTCACGGCGATCAGCTTCAAGGTGGAGTTGGACCAAGTCTTCAGAATGAAGGTGGCCAGCATGACGCTGAGGAAATCTATAGCATCGTCACTAAAGGACGTGGCCAAATGCCTTCCTTTAAGGAGAAACTAGCGCCTGAAGAGATCGCCAACGTCGCACTCTGGCTCTCAGAGAAAAAGTAACCCACCCAAGCAACTAAAAACGCCCGTGTATGAGATAGGTGACTATCTCTGCACGGGCGTTTATTTTATGATTTCGGCTAAACTAGTGATTTTTTTCAAAGGCTTCATTAAATTGATGCGCCTCTCGAAGATCTAGAGCCGTAATCCCATCTTCTTCATTAGATTCAAGTCGCAGTGTAACTGTTTTATAATCAATCGTAATATGTGGATGATGATCGAAGGCTTCTGAAATCGTGGCTACTTCATCAACAAACGCAATGCCCTTCATATATTGGCTGAACATATATTTTCGTACCATAACGTTATCTTCCAGCTTCCAGCCCTCTAGCTTGGTGATCTCCTCACGCAGTTCCTCTTCCGTAAATAACAATTCGTTTCCTCCCTTACAAAAAATTGCAGTAAAGTGCGCAGTTCCCTTTACTTGTCTTAGGCTTTAAACAAAACATCCCTTAGCTTCTGAGGTCCAAGGGATGTGCCAGGATAATGGCGATATTTTCGATTTAATGTATTCACAAATCCCAGCGATTATAACTCGGCTTTATCAATTTTAACACGGGCTACTAACTACGGGCAAATTACGTCCAGACGTCTCCTCAACCTAAATCAAAACCACTGAAGCCAAATCCTCTTCGCCAACTAAAATATTAATGCGGTGCGTGTCCTTATCGTAAATAATTACGCCGCTCCCCACCTCAATCATAGGTTCATTACCCAGCGCAAAGAAAAGATCCTCAGCCAATGCTTCCCATACCTCCAGCTTTGATTCTTGGGGTAGTTCCTGCCACTCGTCCGGATCCATCTCAAAAAATAAATATCCATCGGAAATTCGTCCGACGGCTTCGGTCAAATCTGTTAGAATTTCACCGTAATCTCTACCATGCTTTACACCCACGTATATCACTCCGTTTTCTTCACAGATGAATAATTACTTACCTTATCCATTATAGCCGAAAAAATGACTTCACAAAAAACCGAATGATGTCGATAAATAAGAATATACGTTAATTCGGTTTCGCACAGAGTGCCCTGCCGCTGTTTCAAGGATGATATACGCGGCATTGTCGGAACACATCTTAAATCTCACGGACGAGGTGCAAAATGGAAATTTCAACAATAATTGGTTTAATTTTTGGTTTGGTTGCTGTAATCTGGGGCATGATCCTCAAGCACGCTCCACTTCATGCTTTGGCCACACCTGCTGCTTACGTTATTATCTTGGTGGGTACGGCAGCGTCTATTTTCATGGCCTTTCCTTTCAACGAGGTCAAAAAGATTCCAAGTCTGTTCAAAATGATTTTTATCAAAAAGAAATTAATCAGTAAACCCGAATTAATCACTATGTTCATGGAATGGGCTTCTATCACACGGCGTGAAGGTCTGTTGGCTCTAGAATCAAAGGTCGATGAAATAGAAGATAACTTCCTCAGGAATGGCATGCGGATGATCATTGATGGAAATGATCAGGATTTTGTCCGCGATGTCCTCATGGAGGATATCCACGCCACAGAGGATAGACATAAAGCAGGAGCGCTCATTTTCTCACAGGCAGGTATGTATGCTCCTACCCTTGGGGTGCTCGGGGCGGTTATCGGCCTCATCGCCGCTCTGGCTGATATGAGTGATATGAACAAATTGGCTGCGGCAATCGGGGCTGCCTTCATCGCCACTTTGCTTGGTATCTTTACAGGTTACGTATTATGGCATCCTATTGCTAATAAGCTGAAACGTCTCTCCAAACAAGAAATCGAAGTTCGAATGATGATGGTCGAAGGTCTTTTGTCCATACAGTCCGGTGTATCTACTATTGCCATCAATCAGAAGCTTGCTGTATTCCTAACACCTTCGCAACGCGTTAAGTTAAATGAGAAGGACGGTGGATCAGGTGAGCAAAAAGACTAGACACGAAGAGCATGAAGAACATGCCGATGAATCGTGGCTGTTACCTTATTCCGACCTCATGACTCTTCTGGTGGCTCTGTTCATCGTTATGTATTCTATGAGCGCAACGGATGCCAAGAAATTTGAAGAGATGAGTCAAGCCTTCAGTTCCGCACTTAATGGCGGTACAGGTATTCTTGAAGAGCGGGCAGCAATGCCTAGTAAAACTCAAGAAGATCTGGGGAAAAATGATAAGATGGGTAGCTCTACTTCCAAGAAAGCTGAAGAAGCAGAAATGGCAAAGCTACGACAAAAGGAACAAGAGGATTTAGAGAAGCTTAAGAAACAATTCGATCAATATATTAAGAGCAACGGTCTAACTGATCTGCTCAGTACGAAGCTTAATCAATCTCAGCTAATGATTACGATCAGTGATAACGCATTGTTCGCCTCTGGCCAAGCCATTGTTAAGGATGATTCGCGGCAATTAGCTAAATCCATCTCAACGATGCTGCAGCAATTCCCGGATTATGATGTAGTAGTGCAAGGGCACACCGACGATATTCCGATTTCCAATAGCAACTATTCATCCAACTGGGATCTGAGTGCGGATCGGGCACTTCAGTTCATGAAGATTTTGCTGCAGAACACGAATCTAAATCCGCGCAAATTTAGTGCGATTGGATACGGCGAGTATCATCCTATTTCGGATAATGACACAGCTACCGGCCGAAGCAAGAATCGCCGGGTAGAGGTTTCCATTATTCGCAAATATCAAGAATCCAAAGAGTTTACAGGGATTGTTCCCTCTGCTGAATAAGTGATTTCGTAAGGTAATAAAAAGAGCTGTCCAAAGGTCTTAGACCCCGGACAGCTCTTTTTTTGTTGCGAGTACTACATTCTATATGGACCTGTAACATTGTAATAACATTCCTACAGTAACTCGTAGTTCAGCGTAGCTCCAAGCTCTTTCTTCTCATCAGCAGACAGCTCCCGCCATTCTCCCGTTTGCAATGCCCCCAGGCGAATATTCATAATCCGAATGCGTTGCAGCTTTCGCACCTCATAGCCAAAAGCGCTGCACATACGACGAATCTGGCGATTTTTGCCCTCTGTCAAAATAATACGGAAGACACGCTCCGTAATACGCGTGACCTCACAGGGCAGCGTCTTCTCACCTAATATTTTCACGCCGCTGGACATGCCGGTAATAAATGATGGCGTAATGGGTCTGTCCACGGTAACCACATATTCTTTTTCATGCCGGCCTTCCGCCCGCAAAATTTTATTAACGATGTCACCATCATTAGTAAGCAAGATTAATCCTTCCGAATCCTTATCGAGACGACCAATCGGGAATATACGCTCATGATGACCTACAAAATCGACAATATTCCCCTTGATATGCTGTTCTGTGGTTGATGTAATCCCTACCGGCTTGTTTAGAGCAATGTAGACCGTCTGGCTTGAGGTTTCAAGCGCTATACCATCTATTCGCACATCATCGCCCGGAACAGCCTGACTGCCCAGCACAGCAGGCTCTCCGTTGATCGTAACTCTGCCGGCATCCACAAGCTTGTCTGCTTCTCGGCGTGAACAGTACCCTGTCTCACTGATGAATTTATTAATTCTCACGTTGTTCTTCACTCCGTTCATCCTTAATGTTGAGCCAAGGTGTAACCCCTCCAGCTGCAGGCAGCTTAATCATAACGGTTGTCCCCCGGCCAACTTCACTTTGTATTTCCAAATGACCCTTATGAGCCTGAATAATACGCTGGCTAATCATTAACCCAAGACCAGTCCCCGATTCCTTATTCGTGAAGAACGGTTCACCCAGCTTAGGTAGCACGTCCTCTGGAATCCCTTCACCCTGATCTTTAATTACAATAAAGACGCAATCCACAGAGTTCCAAAGTTCCATCGAAATGACGCCACCCTCGGGCATAGCCTCAATTGCATTTTTAACAATATTAATAAATACCTGCTTCAGCTGGTTCTCTTCACAATGTACAGTAGCAGCTTGTTCAGAGAATTTCGTACTAAATTGAATATCATGTAGATGAGCCAGACTATCCAATAGAGAAACTACATCACCTAATATGTAGCGAAGATCTTTCTCCTGAAAATGAACGGCTTGTGGCTTAGCCAGAATTAAAAATTCACTGACGATAAGATTAATCCGCTCCAGCTCGGATAACATCAGCTCTATATGAAGCGGAACCAAGAGCTCCTTCTCCTGTTGAAGCTGTAGAAATCCTTTTAATGTGGTAAGAGGATTACGAATCTCATGAGCTACTCCTGCGGCCAATTGGCCGACTGTAGTTAGTTTCTCAGAGCGTCTAAGCAGCTCCTCCATTCGATTGCGTTCCGTCATATCACGAGAAACGTGAATAAAGGAATGGGGATAACCCTCTTCATCTCGAATTATCGAGGTACTAACGCTAACTTCAACTAATGATCCGTCCCGTTTAAGTCTCACTGTCTCGATCGGCGGCAGAACTGCACCATTTCTTAACGCGTCAAGCCGCTCTTCCTCTTGCTTAAGCGCTGTCGCGGGTACAAGATATGGCATATTGCCTATCACTTCTGTTGCACTCCATCCGTACAGCTCCTCAAAGGCTCTGTTAGTGCTAGTGATTCGTCCCTCCATATCCAACGTATGAATCGCATCCGACGTACCGTTAATTACGGATTCCAAATGCTCCTTAACCGCCCGGTTCTCTTCCAGCGTCTGCTTAAGACGATTGGTGCGTTGCATAAGATGAGAAGTCATAGCGTTAATCCGCAAGGCTAATTGACCTAGCTCATCACGAGAGGTTACGCTTAATGGAGGTTCGAACTTACCTCGCGCTACATCATTGACTTTAGCAAGTATAGCCTGAATTGGACGGGTAACAAAACCTGAAAGTATGTAACTACATAGCAAAAATAATGCCAGCAACAACAGAGACGTAGTCAAATAATTGGTTAATTGTTCATGAACTACGGATGAAATCACAGAATAATCCAAAACTACACCGATTACATAAGGTTCCATTTTAGCAGTCTGGATAGGAATGAAGCTTTTGAGTACTCTTTTCCCATGTACTCTCGTCTCCAGTGTAACTGGCTTCTGCTTCTGCTGAGCTAATAGAATGGCCGCTTTATCTTGCTCCACATTACCATAAGTATAGGTACCGAACTTAATTGGGCGGTTGCCAAGTTTCTTTTTAAATGCATCGCTTCCATCGCCCGCCATACTCGCTAAACCAAATGTTGTTGGATTAAATCCTGTAAGCTCTAAAATCCCAGGATTAACTTCTTTGGTTCGCTCTACAATTTGATCGGGATTGGTGATTTTGACATATTCACTAGCCGCAGTATTGAGAATAACAGGATTAATGATGTAGTTGCTTGCTTCATCATGATAATAACCCCACTTCTCAATGAAATCGGGATTGTAGGTTGAATATTCAAATGGGCCTGACCAAAAATGATCCAATGCCTGACCGTGCCCCACAGTGACTTCCTGATTATCAAATAACTCCAAAAGGGCAAGGTACCAGTACCCCCAACCTTGAGTGGACATTCCAATATCAATAGGATTTGATGCCCTTGTCACCACGATATCATTATCAGTCTTTACCAGAATTGAAATATTAGACACGCCCAACTTGGAAGTTAGAGCCTTTAGTCGAGCGTTGGTTATATTCTTATAATCCGGACCCAATTCCTTAGAGGCAAAAATGGCAGCCATTCTTAAGTTATGCGCAATTTGATATTCTACATAGTTAGAGCTATAGTTACTTTGTTCTACAGAAACAGCCATTTGCATAGCGGTGATCTGCATATTATTTACGTTTTCATTTCTTAGATTATTCTGAGCGGCATAAAGGTTAAATGTCAGGTTCAATGCTAAAATTAGCAGTACCGCTCCAAAAATAATAGCAGATAGTTTTGTCTTTATGGACAAACTGTTATTCACCTCTTATCCACTGGTAAATCCTTGCGGAGCCTATAATAAACATCATACCTTTTGCCCCCTCATTTGAAAAGGACATTTAAAACAAGCCTATTAATTCACGAAATATTGAAATTCAAAAGGTGTTTCTCTACAATATATAAGAAACCATCCACATCTTATGCACATATAAACAAATTATTAAAGTCCGATGTGTACAAAAATGTGTATAAGTAGGCTGTTATCCACAGAGTTATGCACATTTTGTTAAGAACGAATATTTGTTCGTTGTACAATGGTTACAGAAGAAGGGAAGATGATCTTGAATATTAAAGCCAATGAATCGCCAGAAGATATACAAGCGGTTCATGAATATTGGATGAGGCAGGCGATCGCAGAAGCACGTAAAGCTGAGGCATTAGGTGAGGTTCCTATTGGCGCTGTCATTGTTCGACATGGTGAAATTATAGGACGTGGATACAATTTACGAGAAACGACAATGGATTCGACAGCCCATGCAGAAATGGTAGCCATTCGCGAGGCCAGCAATGTCATGAATTCTTGGCGTCTGCTGGATTGCCAGCTGTACGTCACCCTAGAACCTTGTCCGATGTGTGCAGGAGCAATAGTGCAGTCCAGAGTGCCTCTCACGGTATATGGAACGCCTGACCCTAAAGCTGGATGTGCCGGGACCCTCATGAACTTGCTTGAAGAGCCGCGATTTAATCATAGAACTGAGGTAATACAGGATGTTTTACAAGAAGAATGTGCAGATCTACTCACCTCCTTCTTTCGCCGTTTACGTAAAAAGCCAATTAAACAAAAGGAGGACTCCTAAATGACCCTTACTCTATATCATACCTCTCAAGGGATCTATATTTCTCCACTTGAGCTTAAGGATGCACAGAGCCTGCTAGAACTTCGTTTAAATAACCGGGTAACCCACGAACCGTTTGAGCCAAAACGTGATGAGCACTTCTTTACCCTGGAGAGTCAGCAACAGATCATCAATCAGCGTATTGAGGACGCCCTACAGGACAGAGCTTATATGTTCGGCATTTATCTGCTGGATGGACAGCTAATCGGTCAGATCACATTGTCCAACGTCTCACGAGGTGTAGCACAATATGCTGATTTAGGATATTTAATGGATCATCGGATGCAAGGACAAGGTTATATGACAGCAGCGGTCGGATTAGTCCTTGGCTATGCTTTCCGAGCCTTAGGTCTACATAGAGTTCAGGCAGCTATTTTATTGCATAATGAAGCTTCACGAAGAGTCCTGGAGAAGAGTGGGTTTAAACCTGAAGGGGTTGCCCGTCAGTATCTTAAAATAAATGGACAGTGGCAGGATCACCAAACCTACGCAATCTTAACTGAAGATGTGCTGACAGAGGAACAGAAATAGGATTCTGCATTGTCGCAGGAATCAGTGCTACTTTTTTTCCTAAAAAAAGACCCGCATGGGCGTATAATATACGCCTCATGCGGGTCTTTATCTTGCGAACTGGGATTAATAAGTTCCCAAACCACCGAATTCTTCTCCAAGTTGATCCATTGTAATTACATCATCACCTTGAGGGATACCAATCTTGAATACCGGCTTTTCGTTGATCTTGCTGTATTGGCCCGTTCCATTTACTGAGAAGGCCACTTTTGTGCCATCTTCCGGATCATTTACTTTAACATCCATCAATAAATCCTGATACACAGCGTATCCGTCCTTATTGATCGCAGTATTATAGTGGAACTGGTTGATGGTAAGGTACTTATCAAGATCAGCTAAGCCCTTATCCAATTCAGTTCTAGCTTCACCTGATGTCAGTTCTTCTTTAGCCTTAGCTAGATCTGCATCTTTAATCTGCAGCATATCCTTGTATTCTTCCTTGCTTACGATATCAATGATTTTTGGCAGGGCATTATTCACCAAGATAGTGATTGCTTCTTTAACATTATCGTTAGTCACTTGGAACTGAACGACTTGTTTAGCTTCCACACCTTCTGGTAAATTAGCATCTTTGGGATCAATCTCGTTAAAATATTTTTCTTCGTCATATTCAGCTAGGACAGTGTCCACCACTTCATTAGACAGCTTCTGCATTTTTTGAGTATCCATCGTACTTGGGTTAAATTCTGCACCCTCCTGCTCTGCCAACGCCTTCAGATCAACCTCTACAAACTTATTGAGGATCGTCTCAGGAATCGGTACGAAAGGAATAGATGGAATCTTAACATACAACTTCTCGGCAGTCATTACCATAGGAACATTAAAGCTCATGCTCATATCGCCTTTCAGATTCAGAACCATAGTTAGTTCTGTCTGCATTGGCTCTGCTTGATATACCCCATCAATGGTAATATCAGCATTCTTAAGCATACTAAGTACCTGTGTAGTCATTGCAGCAGATTCAGCGTCAGAGGTCTCGATCGTAAGATCGTTGATCGTGAATTTACTCTTCATCTCATAAGATGACATTGTAGTCGCTTTAGTAGCGGCTGATTTTAAGGCCTCTTTTGGCGCCTCCTGTTTACTTGCACATCCCGGCAGAATTACTGCTGCTGTAAGCAGCAATGCAGCGGCCGACAAACCCCACTTTTTGTTCATTATTGTTCTCCTCTCCCATTGTAAAAGAAATCTCTCCCCCTCCTATGATAAACCATTTGTAAAAATCAAGAAACACTTCTTTAAAATTCTTAACGTTTTTATTTGTTAACCTTGTGGATTATGGTGGTCAACATGGTTTGCTTGTTTCACCTTTTTAGAACCTGAAAGCGGTTCTGGACCTGAAGGAGCATGGTCTTTTCTCCGCTCACCACTTGTTGGCTCTGCCCCAGGAACAGGGATACTTTTTGGTTTCGACATTTTCATTCCTCCTAAGGATTGGTCAAGTTCTGAAGAGCCTGAGCACATTCATGAATTTGCCGTGAGTATTGCTGTGCCAGCTGCTGTACGGCATCGCTACGCTCATCAATATGGAGACCGCTCTGTTCCACATCCAGCAGATCCACTGCCACTTCTCTGCTATCTACATACTTGCAGCGAAAATCCAGTGAATAGCCTTGATGACCTGCCGCATTAAAATGAATCAGCAAGCTATTCGGATCCCCATTATCCGCCAGCACACTGAAACTATCCCCATCATCCATCAACGCCGGCAAACGCTCCTGCCAGGCTGAGACAAGCTTATGCTGATCAACTTCTAATGTTCTATCCATGATTATGATCATCCTCCTTCTCTAATACATTGCGGAGAAATGAAGCTTTTTATTCTCAATAGAACTAGGTCTACCAAACAAAACAAAAAAACCGTCCCCCAGAGGGAACGGTTTCTATCTAATTATTCTTTAAGTTCATAAAGGAATGGCGGAGAGGATGGGATTCGAACCCATGTGGGCTTGCACCCTAACGGTTTTCAAGACCGCCCCGTTATGACCGCTTCGGTACCTCTCCAAATGCATTTAAATTTCACATGCATTAGGATTGTACCATACAATGCAAAGAAAAAGCAACTATATCTTTAAATAGTTTTTGGTTGTATCGATTTTACATTGCGCATATAAGGTTGTAGGCATTCTGGAATCAGAACACTGCCATCCTCTTGCTGATAATTCTCAAGAATTGCAGCAACCGTACGTCCAACAGCCAAAGCAGAGCCGTTCAGCGTATGAACAAATTCAGGCTTCGATTTTGGATCCTTACGGAAACGAATATTTGCCCGGCGTGCTTGGAAGTCTTCTGTATTTGAGCAAGAGGAGATCTCACGGTACATCCCACTCTCAGGCAACCACACTTCCAAATCGTACGTCTTAGCCGATGTAAAGCCCATATCAGCCGTACATAACCCAAGTACACGATAAGGCAGTCCTAACAGCTGTAGCACACTTTCAGCGTCTGCTGTCATTTTTTCTAATTCCTCATAAGAGGATTCAGGGGTGGTGAGCTTCACCAACTCTACCTTGTTGAATTGATGCTGGCGAATCAAACCGCGAGTATCACGGCCCGCCGAGCCCGCCTCAGAACGGAAACAAGAGCTGTAAGCTACATGGTATTTAGGCAGGTCAGCTGCCGTCAAAATCTCTTCGCGATAGTAGTTCGTTACCGGTACTTCAGCTGTAGGAATCAAATAGTATTCGGTATCCCGCAGCTTGAACAGATCCTCTTCGAATTTAGGCAGTTGTCCTGTACCATACAAGCTGTCTTTGTTTACAATGTAAGGCGGCAGCATTTCCTCATAGTTATGCTCACCACTGTGAAGATCCATCATAAAGTTAATCAGCGCCCGTTCTAGACGTGCTCCAAGTCCTTTATAGAAAACAAACCGGGATCCTGTAACCTTTGCTGCAGCTTCAAAATCAATAATATCAAGCTGCTGCGCAAGCTCCCAATGTGATTTCGGAGTGAATCCGAACTCTTTGGGCTCCGACCAGCGGCGTAATTCAACGTTATCATCCTCGGATTTCCCTACTGGAACTGAATCATGAGGAATATTAGGGATATTCATAGTAAGATCAGCAATCTGAGCTTCCAGTTCACGTACTTCATCATCAAGCTCTTTAATTCGGTCAGATACTGTACGCATTTCTGTAATTAGATCATCTGCTGGCTCGCCGTTCTTTTTCTTTTTCGCTACTTCACCTGAAACTGTATTACGACGGTTCTTAAGACCTTCGGTTTCTTGCAGTAATTCACGTCGACGCAAATCAAGTTGTGGAAAATCAGCAATTAAATCCAGTGATTTGCCCCGTTTTTCTAAAGCCTCTTCCACTCTTGCGTAATCACTACGTAGTATTTTTACATCTAACACAAAGTTTCCCTCCTGAAAACAGCCTAAACTCTTTCAAAATGCTGATTACAGCTTTGAAAGAGTCAGAATGTTCTTTATATGCGATTTTGTTGTTGGACTTCCCTATTCGCCTCTACCATATCGGCAAAATATTGGTGCAGTCTGAAATCATCGGTCAGTTCTGGATGAAAAGAAGACACCAGCAAGTTCCCTTCGCGCGCGGTTACAATCTCATCATTATAGACTGTAAGCACATCAACTCCCGGTCCTACCTCGTTGATAAGCGGTGCACGTATAAATACAGCACGAACCGGCTCATCAATGCCTTTAACCTCCAGATCACATTCAAAGCTTTCCCGTTGGCGGCCGAATGCATTCCGGGCTACGGTAATATCCATCAGCTCCAAATGCCCCGGTTCACCACCGGCAATTTTTTTGGCCAGCACGATCATACCCGCACATGTGCCAAAAATAGGCTTTCCCTGATCAGAAAAATCACGGATGGCTTCTATGAAGCCATATTTCCGCATTAGCTTTCCAATCGTTGTACTTTCTCCGCCGGGGATAATCAGGCCTTCAACTTCTTCTAGCTGCTCCACACGCTTGATAGGCACGCCTTCTGCACCGGTCTTCTCTATACTAACAATATGCTCTGTAACAGCGCCTTGAAGCGCCAATACTCCTATCTTCATCCTACAACCTTCTCTCTATTAACGGCCACGCTCCGACATACGTTCAGCCGGGGTGAGAGTTGCAATATCAATCCCCTTCATTGGTGCACCAAGGTTCTTGGATACTTCAGCAATCAGTTTGTAATCAGTATAGTGTGTAGTGGCTTCAACAATCGCACGCGCAAATTTCTCAGGATTGTCCGATTTAAAAATACCCGAACCTACGAATACACCATCAGCACCCAAATGCATCATAAGAGCAGCATCGGCAGGAGTAGCTACACCCCCAGCGGCAAAGTTAACAACCGGCAGTTTGCCAAGCTCATGCACTTCGAGCAACAGCTCGTAGGAAACTCCCAGGTTCTTTGCTTCATTATATAGCTCGTCCTTAGACAAATTCGTTACTTTACGGATTTGACTGTTGATAAAGCGCATGTGACGCACGGCCTCAACAATGTTGCCTGTTCCTGGTTCACCTTTTGTACGGATCATGGAGGCACCTTCGTTAATACGTCTCAGTGCTTCTCCCAGATCCTTCGCTCCACATACAAAAGGAACGGTGAACTCATGTTTATCAATATGGAATACTTCATCAGCAGGAGTAAGAACTTCACTCTCATCCAAGTAATCAACACCCAAAGATTCTAGAACTTTCGCTTCTACATAATGGCCGATACGAGCCTTAGCCATAACAGGGATACTTACCACCTTGAGAACCTCTTCTACAATTGTAGGATCGGCCATCCGTGCTACACCGCCAGCTGCACGAATGTCAGAAGGTACGCGTTCCAGAGCCATAACAGCAACTGCACCAGCAGCCTCAGCAATTTTTGCTTGCTCTGCATTCATGACGTCCATAATGACGCCGCCTTTTTGCATTTCTGCCATGCCTCTTTTAACTCGCGATGTACCTGTTTCCATGTCCTAACCCCCCGAATGATCTATCTTAATCTAACTTGTAATTTTACCCCAATGAAGGGAAATCTACAACCCATTTACTCGGATTTACTGCTGATTTCGACACCAAACTGCATTAGAACAAGTTCTTGATCCCTGAAAATAAATCACCGAAGAAATCGCCAATCGCTCTAAGGAACAACTTGAACCAGCCAGCTTTCTCAGCTTCCTCTACAGTGATCAGATTAACTGTTTTCTCCTGTGCTGCTTGCATGCCTTCAGCCTTGTAGGAATAGGTAACTTTACCTACTTTAGAGGACTGAGCTATAGGAGCAACCAAAGTTGCAGGGTCATTTGTTACAACAGTTGTAGTAACTTCAGGAGAAACAGTTCCCTTAGGAACAATGAAAGAAACTCCTTCATCAGTAACTATAGAAACATCTTTATTCTTTCCTTTCAGTACCGGAACTGTTTCCGTGCCAGCAATAACAGCCTTCGGAGCTACAACCTGTTTAATTTCAAAGTTGTTAAATCCGTAGTCGAGCACTTTTTTAGTTTCTGTGAATCGATGTGCCTCTGAGTTAGCACCCATAACAACACTGATTAGACGCATTCCATCACGCACAGCAGTACCGGTAAAGCAGTTACCTGCATTTGTGGTATGGCCAGTCTTCAGTCCATCTAGACCTGGATAAGCATATGCCTTAAAGTTGGGAATACTTTTGTTAGCTTCCAGCATCCAGTTGTAGTTAATGATCGGCGCTGTATCCCGATCACGGAATTTATAAGACTGAATCGTTGTAAATTCAGTGAAGTCCGGGTGGTCAGTAACTATAAATTTAGCAAGAGTAGCTGCATCTCTAGCTGACATTACAGTCTCTTTATCAAGATCAGGACGGAATTTCTTCGGCATGTCTGCCCGATCAAGTCCGGTTGAGTTAATAAAATAGGTATTTTTCATGCCCATTTTCTGTGCAGTCTGATTCATTAGTTCTACGAATTGTTCTTCTGAACCCGATACCAATTCTGCCAAAGCAACCGTGGCATCATTCGCCGATCCTACAGCCATCGCTATGTATAGCTCTTTAACCGTATGTTCATCTCCAGCCGCCAGAAAAATTCGTGATCCGACCTGTTTGGAAGCATTCTCTTGAATGATAACCTTTTGATCCCAAGAGATGTCTCCTTTTTTCACGGCATCAGATACAAGATATTCAGTCATCATCTTGGTCATACTCGCAGGTGGGAGTGGTGTATCTGGATTTAGAGCCATAAGTACTTGGCCTGTAGTTGGTTCTATTAGAATAGCAGAACTCAATTCCAAGTTAAGAGATTCCACAGAAGGGATCTTAACTGCGTTGGTCTTGGGTGCAGTTTCAGTAGCAGTTGCGGCACCTTCGGTTGTAACCGGAGTTTTGCCCGCTTCAGCCAATGCTGGAATTACAGGGTTCATTAACATATTTAAAAGCAGACCTACAGTCGCTGTCTTAATTACAATTTGCTTACCATTAAATTTTCGTTTGTGCTTCAATGATTACGACTCTCCTTTAAATCTCATATCAATAGCTTGTTCTATTCTAACACAGGGGTACCCGCAAAAAAAGACAGACAGGACGAAATAGTCCTGTCTGTCCAAAAAATAATACGGTTAGTCCATTATACGGAATAGTTTGGAGCTTCTTTTGTAATTTGCACATCATGCGGGTGGCTCTCACGAAGTCCAGCACTTGTGATACGAATGAAAGAAGTATCGTTACGCAGTTCTTCCAATGACTTTGTACCGCAATAGCCCATACCTGAGCGCAATCCGCCGATCAATTGATGAACAGTGTCAGAAAGAGGCCCTTTAAAAGCAATACGTCCCTCAATTCCTTCAGGAACGAGCTTTTTATCATCATCTTGGAAATAACGGTCTTTACTGCCTTGTTTCATGGCACTCATGCTGCCCATACCACGATATACTTTAAATTTACGGCCTTGATAAAGCTCAGATTCCCCTGGGCTTTCTTCTGTACCCGCAAACATACTTCCCATCATTACAGCATGAGCACCCGCTGCGATAGCCTTAGTGATCTCCCCAGAATACTTAATACCGCCATCAGCGATAATAGGAATTCCGTACTCACGAGCAACTGTCGCACAATCATAAATGGCTGTAACCTGAGGTACGCCGATACCAGCGATAACACGTGTTGTACAGATCGATCCTGGTCCAATACCTACTTTAACTACAGATGCACCAGCTTCAATAAGTTCACGGGTTGCTTCACCTGTAGCCACGTTACCAGCAACAATCGTAAGATCAGGATACAACTCACGAATTTGGCGAACCGCTTCAATTATATTAATGTGGTGACCATGTGCAGAATCGACGACGATCAAGTCCACACCAGCTTTTACTAATGCTGCAGTACGTTCGAAGGTGTCTTTAGAGATACCAACAGCTGCTCCAACAAGTAGACGGCCATGTGCATCTTTGGCTCCGTTAGGGAATTGAATAGCTTTTTCAATATCCTTAATGGTGATGAGACCCTTAAGAATATTATTCTCGTCCACAAGGGGAAGCTTCTCGATCTTATGACGTTGCAGGATACCTTCTGCTTCCTGAAGGGTTGTACCCACAGCAGCTGTTACAAGATTCTCATGTGTCATAACTTCTTTAATTTGAATATTGAAATCATGAATAAAGCGTAAGTCTCTATTAGTCAGAATACCGACAAGTTTATTGTCACTGTCTACAATCGGCACTCCGGAAATGCGATATTTACCCATTAAAAGCTCTGCATCAGATACCATATGTTCTGCCGTAAGTGAGAATGGATTCGTAATAACTCCGCTCTCGGAACGCTTCACACGATCTACTTCTTCCGCTTGCTGCTCTACAGGCATATTCTTGTGTATAATCCCGATGCCACCCTCACGAGCAATTGCAATGGCCATGGCGGCTTCTGTGACTGTGTCCATACCTGCACTCATAAGTGGAATATTCAACTTCACATTCTTACTTAGAACTGTGGTCAAATCCACTTCTTTAGGCAGTACCTCAGATTTACGCGGAACCAGCAGCACATCATCAAAAGTTAGACCTTCTTTACCAAACTTATCTTTCCACACCTGGGTCATTCCTCCTCGGTTGTTTTAAATTATACCCGCCTACAAACTTTATGAAAGAAGAACCTTTGACTCCAGTCCATTCACGACAGACAATTCTGTACATCTGGGGGCTGAACAAGTGTAGATCTTCAATTAAGGTTTGAGATGCTTATCCAAAAATATATTATTGCCATCTTAGCAAAGGGCATTTGGACTGTCAAGAACATTACATCATCAGAGTAGGTATTCAAAAAACGGCCGCTGAGTAAGCGAATTATTGGACGTTAGTCCGTGCTGGGCGGACAATTTAGTGTGTAAAAAATTCACAATGCATCTCTGTTCACCTTTTAAGCCACGCTTATCTCCATCTTAGTATCTCAAAATATAGCCTAATGAATTCTTTATTTACATAACAAAAAGACCACTGTCGATTACTCAACAGTGGTCTTGTGTGCTTGGCAACGTCCTACTCTCCCAGGACCCTTCGGTCCAAGTACCATCGGCGCTGGAGGGCTTAACGGTCGTGTTCGGGATGGGTACGCGTGGAACCCCTCCGCTATCGCCACCAAACATGCGTCTGTGAAACAGACGCTGCCGCGTGAAATTCGGTTCATCACCTGAAGTGACAATGAATTTCTAAGCGTGTTACAGGCTTGATGCCTGAAAACTGAATCCGAAACGAATTTGCATTCTACGTATAGGATAAGCCCTCGACCGATTAGTATTGGTCAGCTCCATGCATTGCTGCACTTCCACCTCCAACCTATCTACCTCGTCGTCTTCAAGGGGTCTTACTAATTGGGAAATCTCATCTTGAGGGGGGCTTCACGCTTAGATGCTTTCAGCGCTTATCCCGTCCGTACGTAGCTACCCAGCCATGCTCCTGGCGGAACAACTGGTGCACCAGCGGTACGTCCATCCCGGTCCTCTCGTACTAAGGACAGCTCCTCTCAAATTTCCTGCGCCCACGACAGATAGGGACCGAACTGTCTCACGACGTTCTGAACCCAGCTCGCGTACCGCTTTAATGGGCGAACAGCCCAACCCTTGGGACCTACTTCAGCCCCAGGATGCGATGAGCCGACATCGAGGTGCCAAACCTCCCCGTCGATGTGGACTCTTGGGGGAGATAAGCCTGTTATCCCCAGGGTAGCTTTTATCCGTTGAGCGATGGCCCTTCCATGCGGTACCACCGGATCACTAAGTCCGACTTTCGTCCCTGCTCGACTTGTAGGTCTCGCAGTCAAGCTCCCTTATGCCTTTGCACTCTGCGAATGATTTCCAACCATTCTGAGGGAACCTTGGAACGCCTCCGTTACTCTTTAGGAGGCGACCGCCCCAGTCAAACTGCCCGCCTGACACGGTCCCCGTACCCGGTAAGGGTACTAGGTTAGAACCTAGATACGATCAGGGTGGTATCCCAACGGCGCCTCCACCGAAGCTTGCGCTCCGATTTCTACGGCTCCCACCTATCCTGTACAGATCGTACCCAAATTCAATATCAAGCTGCAGTAAAGCTCCATGGGGTCTTTCCGTCTTGTCGCGGGTAACCTGCATCTTCACAGGTATTAAAATTTCACCGGATCTCTCGTTGAGACAGCGCCCAAGTCGTTACGCCATTCGTGCGGGTCAGAATTTACCTGACAAGGAATTTCGCTACCTTAGGACCGTTATAGTTACGGCCGCCGTTTACTGGGGCTTCGGTTCATAGCTTCGGGTTACCCCTAACCACTCCCCTTAACCTTCCAGCACCGGGCAGGCGTCAGCCCGTATACTTCGCCTTGCGGCTTCGCACAGACCTGTGTTTTTGCTAAACAGTCGCTTGGGCCTTTTCACTGCGGCCCCCTCGTGCTATTCACACTACCGGGGCACCCCTTCTCCCGAAGTTACGGGGTCATTTTGCCGAGTTCCTTAACGAGAGTTCTTCCGCGCGCCTTAGAATTCTCTTCTCGCCTACCTGTGTCGGTTTGCGGTACGGGCACCTTCTCCTGGCTAGAGGCTTTTCTTGGCAGTGTGAGATCATGACCTTCGCTACTACAATTTTCGCTCCCCATCACAGCCCAGCCTTAATGATGTGCGGATTTGCCTACACATCAGCCTCACTGCTTAGACGGACATCCATCAGTCCGCGTCACTACCCTCCTGCGTCACCCCATCGCTCATAGCGGATTACGGTGGTACAGTAATTTCAAACTGTTGTCCTTCGACTACGCCTTTCGGCCTCGCCTTAGGTCCCGACTTACCCTGAGCGGACGAGCCTTCCTCAGGAAACCTTGGGCTTTCGGCGGATCAGATTCTCACTGATCTTTTCGTTACTCATACCGGCATTCTCACTTGTGTAGTGTCCAGCGCTCTTTTCAGTACACCTTCAACCCCTACACAACGCTCCCCTACCCCAGATACATAGTATCTAGCCATAGCTTCGGTGGTGTGTTTAGCCCCGTTACATTTTCGGCGCAGAGTCACTCGACCAGTGAGCTATTACGCACTCTTTCAATGGTGGCTGCTTCTAAGCCAACATCCTGGTTGTCTGTGCAACTCCACATCCTTTCCCACTTAACACACACTTGGGGACCTTAGCTGATGGTCTGGGCTGTTTCCCTTTTGACAATGGATCTTAGCACTCACTGTCTGACTCCCGGCAATAAGTATATGGCATTCGGAGTTTGACTGAGCTTGGTAATCCTTGCGGACCCCGCACCCAATCAGTGCTCTACCTCCACTACTCTTATACCGAGGCTAGCCCTAAAGCTATTTCGGGGAGAACCAGCTATCTCCGAGTTCGATTGGAATTTCTCCGCTACCCCCACCTCATCCCCGCACTTTTCAACGTACGTGGGTTCGGGCCTCCAGTGCGTGTTACCGCACCTTCACCCTGGACAGGGGTAGATCACACGGTTTCGGGTCTACGTCCACATACTAATTCGCCCTATTCAGACTCG
Source organism: Paenibacillus sp. FSL H7-0943 (assembly GCF_037963265.1). Classification (NCBI taxonomy): domain Bacteria; kingdom Bacillati; phylum Bacillota; class Bacilli; order Caryophanales; family Paenibacillaceae; genus Paenibacillus; species Paenibacillus sp. FSL H7-0943. The sequence goes on along the minus strand of NZ_CP150148.1, from coordinate 94,071 downwards.
CTTTCGCTGCGGCTCCACCTTCTCGGCTTAACCTTGCATGTTAAACGTAACTCGCCGGTTCATTCTACAAAAGGCACGCCATCACCCATTAATAGGGCTCTGACTTTTTGTAAGCACACGGTTTCAGGTTCTATTTCACTCCCCTTCCGGGGTGCTTTTCACCTTTCCCTCACGGTACTGTTTCACTATCGGTCGCCAGGTAGTATTTAGCCTTAGCAGATGGTCCTGCTGGATTCATACGGGGTTTCACGTGCCCCGCACTACTCGGGATCCGTCTCGGAGAGAACACAGTTTAGGTTACAGGGCTTTTACCTCTATCGCGGGCCTTTCCAGACCTCTTCACCTACCATATTCCTTTGTAACTCCATGTGAGACGTCCCACAACCCCTAAGAGCAAGCTCTTAGGTTTAGGCTGTTCCGCGTTCGCTCGCCGCTACTGACGGAATCACTATTGTTTTCTCTTCCTCAGGGTACTTAGATGTTTCAGTTCCCCTGGTCTGCCTCTACATTTCCTATGTATTCAGAAATGAGTAACTGCGAATTACCACAGCTGGGTTTCCCCATTCGGACACCCCCGGATCAAAGCTTGCTTACAGCTCCCCGAGGCAGTTTCGTTGTTCGCCACGTCCTTCGTCGGCTCCTGGCGCCTAGGCATCCTCCGTGTGCTCTTATTAGCTTAACCTTGATTTTTCCGCAGGAAAATATCATACGATGACATTCTCTTTGGAATCATCTCACTAATAACATTTACTTGTTTACACAAGTTGCTAAAAGATGTTCTAAAACGCAAATTCGTTTCGGTATCCAGTTTTCAAGGATCAAGTCTTACTTGAGAGCTTAAACTCTCAAAACTGAGCAACGAGTGAGTAACAGGCCTAAACCTGAGTTTTGGAAGCTGAGCTTCCGATTTGAATGTCCTCATTGCAGAGAACGATTCTCCATAGAAAGGAGGTGATCCAGCCGCACCTTCCGATACGGCTACCTTGTTACGACTTCACCCCAATCATCTACCCCACCTTCGGCGGCTGGCTCCCTTGCGGGTTACCCCACCGACTTCGGGTGTTGTAAACTCTCGTGGTGTGACGGGCGGTGTGTACAAGACCCGGGAACGTATTCACCGCGGCATGCTGATCCGCGATTACTAGCAATTCCGACTTCATGCAGGCGAGTTGCAGCCTGCAATCCGAACTGAGACCGGCTTTGATGGGATTGGCTCCACCTCGCGGCTTCGCTTCCCGTTGTACCGGCCATTGTAGTACGTGTGTAGCCCAGGTCATAAGGGGCATGATGATTTGACGTCATCCCCACCTTCCTCCGGTTTGTCACCGGCAGTCACTCTAGAGTGCCCAACATTACTTGCTGGCAACTAAAGTTAAGGGTTGCGCTCGTTGCGGGACTTAACCCAACATCTCACGACACGAGCTGACGACAACCATGCACCACCTGTCTCCTCTGTCCCGAAGGCCGCTGCTATCTCTAGCAGATTCAGAGGGATGTCAAGACCTGGTAAGGTTCTTCGCGTTGCTTCGAATTAAACCACATACTCCACTGCTTGTGCGGGTCCCCGTCAATTCCTTTGAGTTTCAGTCTTGCGACCGTACTCCCCAGGCGGAGTGCTTACTGTGTTAACTTCGGCACCAAGGGTATCGAAACCCCTAACACCTAGCACTCATCGTTTACGGCGTGGACTACCAGGGTATCTAATCCTGTTTGCTCCCCACGCTTTCGCGCCTCAGCGTCAGTTACAGCCCAGAAAGTCGCCTTCGCCACTGGTGTTCCTCCACATATCTACGCATTTCACCGCTACACGTGGAATTCCACTTTCCTCTTCTGTACTCAAGCCACCCAGTTTCCAGTGCGACCTCAGGTTGAGCCCAAGGTTTAAACACCAGACTTAAATAGCCGCCTGCGCGCGCTTTACGCCCAATAATTCCGGACAACGCTTGCCCCCTACGTATTACCGCGGCTGCTGGCACGTAGTTAGCCGGGGCTTTCTTCTCAGGTACCGTCACTCCGGTAGCAGTTACTCTACCGGACGTTCTTCCCTGGCAACAGAGCTTTACGATCCGAAAACCTTCATCACTCACGCGGCGTTGCTCCGTCAGGCTTTCGCCCATTGCGGAAGATTCCCTACTGCTGCCTCCCGTAGGAGTCTGGGCCGTGTCTCAGTCCCAGTGTGGCCGTTCACCCTCTCAGGTCGGCTACGCATCGTCGCCTTGGTGGGCCGTTACCCCACCAACTAGCTAATGCGCCGCAGGCCCATCCCTCAGTGACAGATTGCTCCGTCTTTCATTCTTCTCTCAGGAGAAAAAAGAAATTATCCGGTATTAGCTACCGTTTCCGGTAGTTATCCCAGTCTGAAGGGCAGGTTGCCTACGTGTTACTCACCCGTCCGCCGCTAAGTTATTTTGAAAGCAAGCTTTCAAAATAACTCCGCTCGACTTGCATGTATTAGGCACGCCGCCAGCGTTCGTCCTGAGCCAGGATCAAACTCTCCAATTAGTATTGAAAAGAGCGATATGCTCATTTTGAAACATCTGACGAGAAAATTAATTCTCTAATTTTGGATTTCACTTACGTGATTTCCTACTCACTCGTTGTTCAGTTTTCAAAGATCAAGTTCTCGTTGGCGCCGTTTAATGTCTCAGCAGCAACTCTTATACTATATCATGTTCGGCTATTTAATGTCAAGCTCTTTTTTTAACTTCTTTTTCGAGCTCGGCATGTGTACTTCTTGGCCGGACTTAGAATATATCATGTATAGAGATGCATTGCAAGAGTTTTTTTGAAACTAATATTAAATCTCTACATTCTATAGGAGCGATGAAGTGAAAGCACTGCTTCTAATCAACAGTAGCTGAGAGAACTGCCCTTAGACAGCTCCCTTAAGCCCTGTGTTCTATAGATACTATTCAGTACGGTTACGCATATGTGGAAACAGCAATACATCGCGAATCGATGCAGAATTAGTAAGCAGCATGATCAAACGGTCTACGCCGATTCCCAGTCCGCCAGTAGGCGGCATACCATATTCCAGGGCGCGGATGAAATCATCGTCCATCTCATGAGCTTCGTCATTACCTTGCTCTTTCTCCTGGATCTGTGCCTCAAAGCGTTGACGTTGGTCAATCGGATCATTCAATTCACTAAATGCATTAGCGTGCTCACGACCCACAATAAACAGCTCAAAACGATCGGTAAAGCGTGGATCCTCATCGTTTTTCTTCGCAAGTGGTGAAATTTCAACAGGGTGTCCCATTACAAAGGTTGGCTGAATTAGAGTTTCCTCTACAAATTGCTCGAAGAAAGCGTTAAGGATATGGCCGAACGTCATATGTTTCTCAACAGGCACACGATGTTCTTTTGCCAAAGCTTGTGCTTCGTCATCTGTCATGTGAATGCTGAAATCAACACCGGTTACTTCTTTAACAGCATCAACCATAGTTACACGACGCCATCCTGGAGACAGATTTACCTCTTTGCCTTGGTAATCCAGCAGTTGTGTACCTAATACCTCTTGGGCAATATGTGCAATCATATTCTCCGTGAGATTCATGATGTCCTTGTAGTCGGCATATGCTTCGTACAACTCAATCATAGTGAACTCTGGATTATGACGAGTCGACATTCCCTCGTTACGGTAGACACGACCGATTTCGTACACTTTTTCCAAACCGCCAACGATAAGGCGTTTCAAGTGAAGCTCGATAGCAATCCGCATATACAGCTGCATTTCAAGTGTGTTGTGGTAAGTAATAAATGGACGCGCAGCTGCTCCACCGGCGATCGTATGAAGTGTAGGTGTTTCAACTTCAAGATAACCAAGTGAATCCAAATAACGACGCATCGATTGAATAATTCTTGAACGGGCAATAAAGGTCTGTTGAACTTCCGGATTAATAATCAAATCAACATAGCGCTGGCGATAACGCAGTTCTACATCTTTAAGACCATGATATTTTTCAGGAAGTGGCAGCAGGGATTTGGACAAGACTTCGAGATTATGCACTTTGATGGAGGTCTCGCCTGTTTTGGTTTTGAATACTGTTCCACGAACGCCGATAATATCTCCCAGATCGAGAACATTAAACGCCGCGTATTGAGTTTCAGGAATGCTGTCTTGACGAACATAAAGCTGAATTCTTCCGCTAAGGTCCTGGATATGCGCAAAGCTGGCTTTACCCATAACGCGTTTTGCCATAATACGCCCAGCAATGCTCACTTCAACAGAAAGCTCGTCCAATTCCTCTTTGGAAAGTCCATCATACTTAGCTACGATATCGCCAGCGTTAGCTGTGCGCTCGTATTTTTTGCCAAAAGGATCAATACCAAGTCCTCTTAGCTCGTCCAGTTTGGCACGGCGGATCTGCAAAAGCTCACTAAGTTCGTTCTCTGCATTGTCCACATTGTTCATTTCCTCGGTCATGCGATTCATCCCCTTATAACTCAGTAATATCATATACACAAGAAGAAACGGCTCCGTCTCCATAGTTAGAGGACAGTCCCGTTCCAGCTCAAAATATAAGCAGTTTGTTTTACCTATCGTTTCTGGATGATTTGAAAAAAGCTTCCCTAAGGAAGCTTTCCCAAACATGTTCCCTTACCTTATCTACCTATGTACAGTGAAATGACTAATACATATGGCAGCACATCTATTTACAGACATCAAGGTCTGTATATTACTTCATTCTGATATCGAGAATTTTATATTGAATAACTCCTGCAGGTGTAGAAACATCAACTACCGTACCTATTTTTTTTCCGATAATAGCTTTGCCTACCGGACTTTCGTTGGAAATCTTGTTATTCAGTGGATCAGACTCTGCTGTACCTACGATCGTATACTCCATAGTGTCCCCATATTCCAAATCCTCGACACTTACAGTAACACCAATACTTACTACGTCAGTAACGATCTCGTCGCTATTGATGATACGCGCGTTGCGAAGCATCTTCTCCAAAGTGAGAACGCGTCCTTCGATAAAAGCTTGCTCATTCTTCGCGTCTTCATACTCCGAGTTCTCACTGATATCTCCGTAGCCAATCGCTACCTTAATCCGTTCAGCAACCTCACGGCGTTTTACGGATTTGAGGGTCTCCAGCTCATCTTCCAGACGTTTTAGCCCGTCCGGCGTAAGGATGACTTCTTTATCGCTCATCTCAACCGATTCTCCTGTCGTATACAATTATTGAAAACACCATACTATATGCTAATCTAGAAGGATAAGAACCCTCCCTGCTGCATTGCTCTTACTGTAACGGCGATTTTATACTGTGAAATTATATTGGAACCGCTACAAAATGTCAATGACACCACATATAAAGTCAGATGTGTTCAAATATCAGCAGAAAAAAGGCGATTATACAGCAGAAGAAGACATTTCAATGCCCTTGCTCTCTTCTTCATGCTTTAATTGAAAGACAAAATCATTCAATATCCTCACCATTCCATCGCGTTTTGTTTCTGTCATAAGGACATCCTTCACTCTAGCGGCAGCCTTCAAGCCTTTTAAATACCAAGCCATATGCTTACGCATCTCACGGACAGCTACAGCTTCTCCCTTAAGAGCTACCAGACGATCCATATGAAGAATAGCAACCTTAATCTTCTCATCCAAACCAGGTTCAGGCATAAGCTCGCCGGTGCTCAAATATTGAATCGTACGATACAACATCCAAGGATTACCTAGTGCTCCACGCCCGATCATTACGCCATCGCAGCCAGTCTGATCCAACATAGCCCGAGCATCTTCAGGTGTATTAACATCCCCGTTGCCGATAACGGGAATGGAAACTGCTTCTTTTGCCATCTTGATGTAGTTCCAGTCCGCATGGCCTGTGTAAAGCTGCTCCCGGGTACGACCGTGTACGCTGACAGCCTTACCCCCGGCACGTTCAACCGCACGCGCATTATCTTCGACAAAAATATGCTCGCTATCCCAGCCAATCCGCATTTTCACGGTTACCGGTTTATCGACAACATCGACAACCGCAGAGACCATTTCATAGATTTTGTCGGGATTCAAAAGCCAGCGGGCTCCCGCATCACATTTAGTCACTTTTGGCACTGGGCATCCCATATTGATATCGATAATATCAGCATTGGTTTCTTTATCAACGACTTTAGCTGCTTGCACCAGTGATGCTCTATCCCCGCCAAAAATCTGCAAACTAAGCGGTTTCTCCCGTTCATCTACAAACAACATTTCGCGAGTACGTGTATTTCCGTGAATAATGGCCTTATCGCTTACCATTTCTGCACAGACCAGACCTGTACCAAATTCCTTAGCGATCAGACGAAAAGCCGGATTGCACACGCCAGCCATAGGTGCCAGAACAACCTGATTTTTCATCTCGATATCGCCAATCTTCAGCATTCGTATCACTTCCTGCCTTTTAATTCTTGGAAATTATGAGTTGGGATCCACAAGCTCTTCTGTTGTAACCCCTAGAACATTCGCAATTTTATCTAAAATTTGATCTTCTAATCGTCTGTTACCCCTCTCGACTGCACCAAGCACAGCCAAGGAAATTCCGGCAAGATCCGCAAGATCCTGTTGAGTATACCCTTTTAGCTTACGGAATGCCCTGACCCTCCGTCCCAAACGCTTGTTGTCCACAACCGAATTCCTTCCTTCCCGTCTATGTCTTGAAGCGCTGCTGTAATCAGCTTGCGAAGTCCGGAAGATTGTTCATTCTGTGGAACGATGTCACTGAGCGGAAACAATACAAAAGCACGCTCTAACATGCGTGGATGCGGTAACGTTAAATGTGGTGTATCGAGCACCTGACCCTCAACCCACAACAAATCCAAATCTACCGTTCTCGGTCCATAGCGGATATCCCGGATACGACCCAACTGCGTTTCTATCCCCAACATCACTTCCAGCAAGGACTCGGGCGCAAGTGTCGTTCGCAAAGCTGCTGCCATATTGAGAAACTGCGGCTGATCTAAATAACCTACTGGCTCTGTCTCGTAAACTTTGGAGCAGCGGACCACCGATATTTCATCATGAGCGTCCAGTCTGTTCAAAGCCTCTGACAGTGTGCCCTCCCGGTCACCCAAATTAGCCCCTAAAGCAATATAAGCCTCTGATTCTTCAGAGGTGGAATGTATATTCATGGACCTTGTTCTCACTTTCTAGTTCTGCGCAGCTCTACAGTCACTCCCTGAAAATGAATGTCGAAAGGCGGATGAGGTTTAGTTACCTTAACCGTTACTGCATTGATAACAGTATAAGTGTCCAGTACGGAGGATGCAATATATTCTGCCAAAGCTTCAATCAACTTAAAAGACTTTATTTCGACAATGTTTTTGACTAATTCATGAACTTCAGCATAATTCACAGTTTGATTCAAATCATCATTCAAGCCCGCACCCTGCAAATCAAGCTCTAGCTCTAAATCAATGTAAAAACGTTGTCCCAGCTTACGTTCTTCCTCAAATACACCGTGGTATCCGTAATATTCCATACGATGCATTGTCATTTTATCCATGATTAATCCGCCCTTTTTCGTAAAATATAGCTATTCACGCACCACTGGAGGTGCAGCATACAACATCGCATCACACATCTTAACCGTTCGTTTAATTAGAGATACATCATGTACACGGACGATCTGGCAACCCTGAGCAATGCCAAAAGCTACTGTAGCTGCGGTGCCTTCCACAACATCATCAGACGGCAAATCAAGTACCGTGCGGATGAATTTTTTGCGGGATGTCGCCAGTAACAACGGATAGCCTAACTCAGTCAACCCGTCTAAAAGCATCATTGCCTGCAGGTTTTCATTATAATCCTTAGCAAAGCCGATACCTGGATCCAATATGATATTGGCCGGCTTAACACCTGCGGCTAACGCAAGATCAATACTTTCCTTAAGATCAGCCGACATATCCGCACTCAGATTCGTATAATTACGGTCCTGCCGGTTATGCATCAAAATAATAGGACAGTCAGCAGCAGCGGCCACTGCCGCCATTTCCGGATCGGCCTTACAACCCCATATGTCATTAATGATATGAGCACCCGCAGCTAAAGCTTGGCGGGCTACCTCAGCTTTATAGGTATCGATGGATAACGGAAGATGAGGTGCCGCCTTATGAATACTCTCGATCACAGGCAATACACGGGCTAACTCCTCTTCAAGTCCCACCGGTTGATGACCAGGACGAGTAGATTCACCGCCGATATCAATAATATCAGCACCCTCTGCAGCCATACGCAGCGCATGCTCAACGGCTTTGTCCGGATGATCCCAAAGTCCTCCATCTGAAAAAGAATCAGGGGTAACATTAAGGATGCCCATAATCAATGTTCGATTTCCTAACTCCAAGTCTGTATTTCCACAACGGTATGTCCGCTTAAAGAGGACTGGTCTCATTTCGCAATCGCCGTCCTATCTCTATATAATGAAATCAAGCCAGCAGTAATTGTTCCACACTGGCCAGTACCTATAGTAAATCTTGCATCTCCGTGCCACATCCCGGTAACAGGAACGATTTCTTGTACGGAATTGGTAAGAAACACTTCATCAGCAGCTTTCAACTGCTCCCAGTGATATGTTCCTTCTTCAACACTAAGGCCTGCACTAAGAGCCAGCTCCAGCACCATTTCCCGGGTAATTCCCGGAAGAATGCCTGTTGTGAGATCTGGGGTATAGAGCCTGTTGTATTTTATAAAAAAGATGTTGCTGACAATGCCCTCCGCAATAAATTCTTCTGCCGTCAGCATTAGTCCTTCAGCACCATTTGCCGCAGAAGCATACCCTCTAAGCTCACGCTTAGCCAGAATGTTATTCATATAATGCAGCGACTTGAATCGCACCGTTCCCTCAGGAGTATTACGCCGCAAGGACAACAGCTGCAGCTCTTTGCCTTCACTGTAGAGTTTATCTGGTACTTTCGGCAGCGCTTTGATGTACAACAAATGATTGGGCTTTTGATAATCATCAGCAGGTAATCCGAGAATATCCTCACCGGCTGTTACGGTATAGCGTATATAAGCTTCTTTTAATTCATTTTTGTCCATAACGCGCTTAATCCAGTCAAGCAGATGTGCCGCTTCTGCCTCAAATGGAATGCCCAGTTCCTTGCAACCCTCTGCCATACGCTTCAAATGACGCTCCAGCAAAAAGGGAACTCCCCCATAGGTCCGAAAGGTTTCGAACAAGCCAATGCCGTACAAAAAGCCGTGATCCAAGGCAGAAACCACGGCTTCTCGGGCGTCAATGACACCATTGTTAAATCCTATATATTTCATGCCGTTTCTCCGGCTCTCCGTTTCAAGAAATTACGCAGCATCGTATGACCATGATCCGTAATAATAGATTCCGGGTGGAACTGTACACCTTCAATAGGGTATTCTTTATGGCGCAATGCCATAATCTCCCCTTCTTCAGTCTCAGCCGTAATCTCCAAGCAATCTGGGAGACTCTCCCGCTCTACAATCAGTGAATGATATCGGGTAGCTGTAATTGGAGACTCCAGACCTTCAAAAACTGAGGTCCCGTTATGGTAAATAGGCGATGTCTTCCCATGCATCAAACGCTCAGCACGGATGACATTGCCACCAAATGCTTGTCCAATCGCTTGATGTCCAAGGCATACGCCGAAGATCGGAATGATCCCCTTGAAATGATGCAACAATTCCAGACTAATTCCCGCTTCATTTGGTGTACATGGGCCTGGTGAAATCAGAATATGGTCAGGTGCCAGTTTTTCAATCTCTTCGATGGTAATTTCATCATTGCGGTGCACTTTAACCTCTTCCCCAAGCTCACCTAAATACTGTACGAGGTTATACGTAAAGGAATCATAATTATCGATGACCAAGATCACAGTGCTACTCCCCCTTCGGCTTCGCTGGTAGCTGGCAATTCCTGCTGCAGTTCACTACAGAGTACTGCCTTCACTACCGCTTTGGCTTTATTATGGCATTCACGGTATTCACGGTAGGGATCGGAATCGATCACTATGCCGGCACCTGTCTGAATATATCCGACCCCGTCTTTTACAGCCAGCGTTCTTATAATAATATTTAATTCCATATTGCCGTTATAGTCAATAAAACCCATCGAACCTGTATAGGGTCCACGTCGAACCGGCTCCAGTTCTTCGATAATCTCCATTGTCCTTACCTTGGGAGCCCCTGTGATGGTTCCCCCCGGGAATAAAGCTGCGATAACCGCATAAGCGTCTTTATCCGGCGCAATCTGGCCCTCTACCTGCGAAACGAGATGCATCACATGAGAGTAGCGCTCCACCGTCATCAGCTCCGGCACGCTGACGGAACCGTATGCAGCGACACGTCCGATGTCGTTGCGTTCCAGATCGACAAGCATGATATGCTCGGCGATCTCTTTTTCGCTCCCGCGAAGCTCCGCCTCCATGGCGGCATCCTCCGCGGGAGTGAGTCCCCGGCGCCGGGTGCCGGCGATGGGCCGGGCGCTCACTTTGTCCCCATGCAGCTTGACGAGCAGCTCTGGTGAGGCGCTGGACAGCGCGAAGCCGGGCGACCGCAAGAGCCCCATGTACGGGGACGGGTTGAGCTTGCGCAGCCACTCGTAAACATCCTCCGGCGAGGACTTCAGCTGCGCCTCCTGGCGCAGCGAGAGATTCACTTGGAATACATCGCCTTGGCGGATGTATTCCTGAACGTCCAGCACTGCTTGCTGAAACTTCTCAGGCGAGAAAGCCGAAGCCATGCCCGGCCACTCTCCTGATGAAACTGTAAGGGCCTCAATGCTGCCCACAGCCTCATCATCCAATCCTGCAGCTGAAGATATCAGCTGCCACTGCTCTACCATTTGCCCAGCCTGTTCTATACTGCCAAGATAGAGATTTTGCAGATCCTCCAGCCCACAGTCTGCTGGAACTGGAACGTGGACAGCACAATACAGCACATGCTCTTCGTGATCATAAATCCATATCTCGTCAAACCTCATAAAAAGATAATCAGGAAAACCAGGATCATCTTGGGCAAGAGACGGCAATCGTTCCAAAGAACGAACCACATCATAACCAAGGAATCCAATACATCCACCAGAGAAAGGAGGAACATCTTCATCCTTTAACTTAGGCGACGTAAAATCCGACATCCATTGCTGCAGTAGCTCCAGCGGTTGTCCATGCAGTGTTGTTGCCTCAGGTGTCCTCTCCTCGTCCACTGATGCTGATTCCAAAGATTCAGTAGGGAAGCTAAATACTTCCGCGTTATCCTCCTTGCCTTTCAATATCGAAACAGGATTTAAGCCCAAGTACGTATAACGGCCACCCTTACCACTTTCTAAAACTACAGAATACTGGGAAGCTAACTCCCAGGCTTGCTCCCAGGACGCGGGTAATTCGTTGGTGCACCGGGGGGATTTTATAATCAAGGGAAACATGCTCCAGTCTTCAGCAGCCCATTGTTCCCACTCGTTCCAGGTTGTTATGATTTCCAAAGCCATCCTCCTAAAAGTTTTATGAAGCCATTACTTCGTAGAAATCACTTCGCAATAAAACTCGCTTCGTAAGCATTTGCTTAGTTTTATGAAGCCATTACTTCGTAGAAATCACTTCGTAATAGAACTCGCTTCGTAAGCATTTGCTTAAGTTTTGTCCAGACTTTAATTATTTTAAATCGTCAGTAGTATATTGCCTGTCAGTATACTGTACTTAAGGCATGATTGAAAAGCCCTCAGCGATAGGAAATTATTATGATTTTTTCGTTTTCTGCAAAAACCAGAGCTTTTTTCAACAATAATAAAATTACCACGTCTAGCCTGCCATATATGCACAGTACCTAATGCCTGTTAAATCAACGAAAAGAGTCTCCATCACCACCAAAAAAGTGGTATGAAGACTCTTATAGATTTACGTTATTGCAAACAATTACGCTTCGAAATTGTAAAGTGGTGTGCTCAGGTAACGTTCGCCGTTACTTGGGATAATGACTACTACTTTTTTGCCAGGGCCTAAATCTTTAGCTACTTTAAGAGCGGCAAATACAGCAGCACCTGAAGAAATACCAGACAAGACGCCTTCTTCTTTAGCTACACGACGTGCAGTTTCGAAAGCTTCATCATTCTCAACGTGGATGATTTCATCATAGATATCTTGGTTCAAAATCTCAGGGATGAAGTTAGCTCCGATACCCTGGATTTTGTGAGGGCCTGGTTTGCCTCCAGCCAAGATTGGGGAAGCAGCAGGCTCCACAGCATAGATCTTAATATCAGGATATTGGCTTTTCAGCACTTCACCCGCACCAGTGATCGTTCCGCCTGTTCCGATACCTGCAATAAAAGCATCCAAAGGACCGCCGATGGATTCAATAGCGTCAATGATTTCAGGTCCAGTAGTCTCACGGTGAATCTTCACGTTCGCTTTATTCTTGAATTGCTCGGATGGGAAATAGCTTGGGTTCTCTTTCAGAATTTCGTCTGCTTTCTTAACCGCACCATTCATACCTTCCGATCCTGGGGTCAGCACCAATTCCGCTCCATATGCGCGAAGGAGATTACGGCGCTCCAAGCTCATTGTTTCCGGCATTACGATAACTGCCTTATAACCTTTAGCAGCAGCTACAAGTGCCAGGCCGATACCAGTGTTACCACTAGTAGCTTCTACAATCGTACCTCCTGGTTTCAGTAGACCTTCACGCTCAGCTTCTTCCACGATGCTGATTGCAATCCGGTCTTTTACGCTTGATCCCGGGTTCTGATATTCCAATTTCAAATAAATATCTGCGGAGCCTTCCTGTGCCAGACGATTCAAACGAACGAGCGGAGTACCTCCGATCAATTCTGTTACGTTGTTAACGACTTTAGCCATGAGCAAAAACCTCCTTAGAATGATAAATGCGATATAAGAACGTAAATTATGACTTTATGCTTCTGTGTATGGAGTTTAAATTGTTGACCACCGTCAGTTATTTCCGACTAAAACGGTAGGGTTTACGTTAATATCATATTATCAATCTTGCAGGCTGTTGTCAATATTTATTGACACCTCATATTTATTGCGTAAATCGCTTTCCACCTGCTGCAAGGGAGGGGCTTGCTCCAAAGCCAGCTCTTGACGTACAAGCGCCCGAATTTCTTTCTGATCCGGCATTTCTGGAGAGTGAATACTCTCCAAGCGGATAATGGCGAAGTCTTCCCCTGTCTCGATCGGACCGGCTATATCACCCACATCCAATCCAGCGGCAGTCTTTAACATTCCCTCTGGCCAAAAAGGGTCGTCTTCCTCTACTTTACCTAAGCTGCCTCCGTGCTGCCGACTCTCATCATCATTAGACACTTCCCTAGCCAAATCAGCAAAATTCTCACCCTGTTCCAAGCGATCCATTACCTGCTGACCTTCCTCATAGGATGAAACCTTGATCATAGAAAGCTGCATTTCCTTTTTTGGAATGAAGCGCTCGGCATTTTGCTCTAAATAAGCATCTATATCGGCATCACTGATTGTAATGCCCTCCGTGGCTATCGCTTGTAAGGACAGACGATAAGCTGTCTCTGCGAACACTTCCTGACGAGATAATCCGAGCTGAGATTGCATTTGAGCATAATATTGCGCTTCTGATTCGTACCCAACTATAGTGCGTGCCAGTTCCTGCTTAACCTCATCGTCTGTCACGGTAATTCCTAAAGCCTTAGCTTCCATGTTCACGACAATATGGTTAAGCATACTGATTAACACTTCTTCTCCATGCTTTCTTTTGAGCTCATCCATCCACTGCTGATCCGTTATCGGTTGTCCGCCTGCAGTCGCTACATCCGGTGATTCATTGTCTGTTGTATCTCCTTTAAGAAGGGCCATGGCGCGTAAACTCCAGAATAATAGACCCCCGAGCATTAAAGTTGCAACAGCTAGAATAATAACCGTATTGCGAAGTGCACGTTCCTGTCTCGTCATCATCCCAATGCCCTACGAATTCGCTTGTTCTAAAATGACCTGTAAATCGTCCTTATTGAAAACATAAGCCTCATTGCAAAAATGGCATACGACTTCAGCCTGTTCATCTTCTGCAATTAATCTCTCCAGTTCATCCCGCCCTAAGCTAACCAATGTCTGCTCTACCCGCTCACGCGAACACTGACAAGCAAAGTTAATATCCAGTTCATCCATAACCACTGCATCCGGCAACAGGTAGCGCAGCATTTCTTCTGGCTCCAGCCCCTGATCGAGAAGCGCCGTTACTGAAGGCATTGCCCCTACAGCTTTTTCAATCTCTGTGATCTCCGCATCAGTCAGACCAGGAAGAAGCTGAACAATAAAGCCTCCAGCCACAATTACTGACTCATCGGTATCTACCAGTACACCTAGGCCAACCGCAGCTGGAGTTTGCTCAGAAACCGCAAAATAATAAGTAAAATCATCGCCAAGCTCCCCCGAGATAATAGGAATACTACCGCGGTATGGCTCTTTCATACCTAAATCTTTTATAACATCAATGAACCCTTCAGTTCCCACCGCTCCAGCTACATCCAGCTTCCCCATGCTATTGCTCGGTAAATGAATGTGAGGATTATGCACATAACCACGCACTTCTCCCAATGCATTGGATTCTGCAACGATTTGTCCGATCGGTCCATTCCCTTTAACCATAATACTCAGCTTCTCACTACCCTTGAGCATAGCGCCCATCATGGCTGCAGCGGTAACTGTACGTCCCATTGCGGCTGTAGCCGTTGGATACGTATCGTGTCTGCGTCTCAGTTCTTCAACCAATTCAGTTGTGCGGACAGCAAACGCTCTCACTTTACCATTAAGAGCCGTGCCGCGGATTAGTCGATCCTTCTTTTTTTCCATTGGGTGCATAGCCCTCCTATCTCTTCGCCTTTTAGGCTTCTTTATCTTTATTGGTTACGATCGTAAATAATTCTTAATCCTTCTAGCGTTAACATAGGATTTACTTCATCGATACAGTCCGTTTCACCCGCAATTAGCGAGGCGAGGCCTCCGGTCGAAATAACCTTCAGTTCGGGAGCGTTCATCTCGACTTTAATTCGTTTAACAATGCCCTCAACCTGACCCGCATAGCCAAAAATAATCCCGGCCTGCATCGCGTGCACCGTATTACGCCCGATGACCTTTTTAGGCTTCTCCAATTCAATTCGCGGCAGCTTAGATGCCCGCTGGTATAATGCCTCTGTTGAAATGCCTAGGCCAGGAACAATCGCCCCACCAAGATAATTAGCATCTGCATCAATGCAATCAAAAGTCGTAGCCGTACCAAAATCAACAACGACAAGTGGACATTTGTATTGTTCAATCGCAGCAACTGCATTAACAATCCGGTCTGCGCCAATTTCACGCGGATTCTCATAACGTAAGTTAAGCCCCGTCTTAATCCCTGGTCCAACAATCAATGGGTCTTTGCCTATATATTTAATACACATATCCTCAATAGTCTTAACTAGTGGCGGAACAACCGAAGATATAATTACACCTTCAACGTCTTTGACAGATATACCTGACATGTGAAAAAGATTGTGTATCATTACTCCATATTCATCCACGGTCGATTGACGCGCAGTACTTAGCCGAAAATGATGCAGCAATTCGCGTTTTCTATATACACCGAGAACAATATTGGTATTACCGATATCGACAGCAAGCATCATGACAAAGGCCCTTCCTTCTTGGCATTAAGGTCTAGACTGATATCCAGACTGGAGAAGGAGTACGTAAGGCGCCCGACAGAAATCACATCCACACCCGTTTCAGCAATCCCGCGTAAGGTTTCTAACGATACATTGCCAGAAGCCTCTGTCTTAACATGCGGAGCTTTCGATTTAATCCTAGCCACGGCTTGCTTCATCATATCGTTAGACATGTTATCGAGCATTATAATATCAGCACCTGCTGCCAGCGCCTCTTCGACTTGCTCTAAATTCTCGGTCTCCACTTCGATGCTCATGGTATGCGGGATGTTCTTCCGGGCACGACCTACAGCCTGCCGAATACCACCCGCGCCCTTGATATGATTATCCTTGATCATAACTGCATCATATAAGCCAAAACGGTGATTAAAGCCTCCACCAATACGAACAGCATATTTCTCTAGCATCCGGTGACCTGGTGTAGTCTTACGTGTGTCTACTAGACGAGTCGGTAATCCCTCCAGCACCTGCACGAAAGAAGCTGTACGTGATGCCACACCCGAAAGACGCTGCATCAAGTTAAGCGCAAGCCGCTCACCTGTTAGAATTGCATGTGTGCTGCCCTCAACCTCAATAATTACTGTCCCTTTAGTTACAGCTTGGCCTTCTTCGACAAGGGCTGTAAAACTAAGTGCCGGATCCACAATTTCAAAGACCAGCTCTGCAATTGGAATGCCACAAATTATACCGTCTTCCTTGGCATGAATAATCCCTTTGGACTCATGGCCCACTGGAATCGTCATCTGCGTGGTTACATCTCCGGAACCAACATCTTCCCGCAACCAGGCCTTGATGGATTGTACTAGCTCTTCATTGTAACCATTAAACATCATCGCTTAATTCCTCCACTATTCCCAGTTCGCGAATTTGAAGCAGGTGCTTACGCCACTGATCATCATCCCGCTGCGGATAATCCTCACGGTAATGCGCCCCACGGCTCTCTTCCCGTGCCAGAGCAGACTCTGTCACAAGCAAACAGCAGGTCAGCATATTAGCAAATTCATATTCCTCACGTTTGGACAATGCTAATCCAAATATTGGAAGCTGTCGTTTTAATTCATCTAGTCCTTTAAGTAACATCTCTTCGTTACGACGTAGTCCGGCATATCGAACCATTACCTTCTGTAGCTTCAAACGACGTTCCACAATAGCTTGAGTTGGCGAATCTACACGTCCCTCGTTACTGTTAACCGATAAAACATCACGGTCCAGCGGGGAAAGCTCATGAATCCGATCAATAATACGCTGTCCGAATACAATGGCCTCAGATAATGAATTACTAGCTAAACGGTTAGCGCCATGCAGGCCTGTGGAGGAAACCTCTCCGCAAGCAAACAGACGTGGGATGGTGCTCTCTCCATTCAGATCGGTCTTAATCCCCCCCATCATATAATGCGCAGCGGGAGCCACTGGAATCCAATCACTTGTAATATCCAGTCCATAGCCCATACATGTCTCATATATTGTGGGAAACCGATGCTTCACCATCTCTGGAGATTCATGTGTAATATCCAAATAAACGAACGTTGATTTAGTATGTTCCATTTCACTTACAATAGCTCGTGCTACAATATCCCGCGGAGCTAGCTCAAGCAGGTCATGATAACGTTCCATGAACCGTTCTCCATTAATATTGCGCAAGACTGCTCCTTCCCCACGCACAGCTTCGGAGATTAAAAATCTAGGAGCTCCCGGGTAACTAAGTGCTGTAGGATGAAATTGAATAAATTCCATATCTCGTATATGAGCCCCAGCGCGATAGGCGATCGCTACACCATCTCCTGTAGCTACTTCTGGGTTGGTAGTGTATCGATATAATTGTCCTGCTCCACCAGAGCACAAAATGGTCGCATCCCCTTGCAGGAACAACCTTCCACCACCGGGCCGTTGCAATAATGCGCCTACACATTCTCCACCTTCAGTGATGAGATCGATAACATAATGATCATCCCAGACCTCAATATTCTCATGTTCGGCTACCTGTTCCGCCAATGCACGAACAATCTCATAACCTGTAGCATCCCCATTAGCATGCAAAATACGGCGGTGGCTGTGTGCACCTTCCTGAGTCAAAGCCAGTACCCCATCTTCCTTATCAAACAGAGTTCCTAAGCGAATTAACTCATGAACGCCTTCCGGCCCTTCATTAACAAGTGCATCGACAGCTGTTGAGGAGCAAAGACCTGCTCCGGCCATTAAGGTATCCTGCCGGTGGTAAGCAGGGGAATCATCCTCAGCTATAACAGCTGCGATCCCCCCCTGTGCATAGCGAGTATTACTTTCCATTACTGATTTCTTTGTGATCATTATGACACGCCGATCTTCACTGGCTTTAATAGCTGTGAATAACCCGGCAATCCCTGAACCAATAACAATACAATCTGTCTTTACCGTAGGAATATCCCGAAGATCAAAATCAACCAAATATTGTGGAATCATGACCGCTTTTCACCTGTTTCAACGAAAGAGTAGCGCATGCTACCGGACTTGTAGCATGCGCTCTAGGGATGTTCTGGCTTTGTCGGCGACAGCAGGCGGTACATAGATTTGTGGCTTCATCGTCTCCAGGCATTTCACCAGTTTTTTTAGATTATTAACTTTCATATTAGGACAAACAAGAAATTTGGTAGCAAAATGGAATTCTTTATCTGGACTATCCTTACGAAGCTGATATCCGGTACCATCTTCCGTTCCAACGATAAATTGCTTACGATCCGATTTCCGGCAATACTCCAGAATTGATGTAGTGCTGCCTACATAGTCACCCATGGCGACTACTTCAGGACGACACTCTGGATGAACTACAAATTCCGCATCTGGATATTTTGCTCTCATTTCTACTACATCTTTGACGGTCAACATGTCGTGAGTGTTGCAATAGCCTTCCCAAATAATCAGCTTCTTGCCCGTCTGATCTTGTACATATTGACCAAGATTCTTATCTGGGACCCAAATAATCTCTTCGGCGTCAAGGGATTCGATTACTTTCACAGCATTAGCAGAGGTACAACAAATATCGGTTTCTGCTTTAATCTCGGCGGACGAGTTGATATAAGTGACTACTTTAGCATTTGGATGTTGAGCTTTTAGCTTACGCAAACCGTCTACATTGACCATATCTGCCATTGGACAGCCTGCACGTTCATCAGGAATAAGGACGGTTTTGTTCGGGGCTAGAATTTTTGCACTTTCCCCCATGAAATGAACACCGCAGAATACAATAACTTCTGCATCTGTCTCTGCAGCCTTCTGAGCGAGTAAAAAAGAGTCGCCCCGGAAATCGGCAACCTCCTGAATTTCATCACGTTGATAATAATGAGCTAAAATGATTGCGTTTCGTTCCTTTTTAAGCTGTTCAAGACGTATACGAAGTTCTCGATTCTGTTCCTGCTTGCGCTCAAGCGCCAGAGCTTCCACCGATTGTTCTCCCCCTTAAATCCTCGCGGCTTTTCGCCGACATGATGTTATCAAATGGCATGCGCCATCATGGTGAAAAAATGAACATGCTGATATAAATAGTAAGTAATATTAATCACTAATGTACACAACGTTCCAGCCTCTGTCAATGTAACTGGACAGGCTTTAAGGCATAGAATCCCTTAAAAATTAAAATAAAAAATCCGGAGAACAGTTACGTTCTCCGGATAAATTTACATCATATGAATGGTGGACCCAATTAGGTAAGGCTAGTGCCCCCACCTTTGTTGTCATCACCGGAACCGTCATTACCCTCAGAATCAGGGTTATTCGGGATATCCTTCGACAGGTCAGGAAGTGTGGACTGTTCATCCTCAGGCTTGCCTTGAATGCGAACTCGCACATCACCGATATTGTCGATGACAGGCTCGCCAACTTCATGGGCAACACCTTCGCCACCCTCTGGTTTACCATCCTCGGAAAGGAATCCTTGTTCAATCAGTTGTGTGATCTGATCAAGCTCAAGTGTTTCTTTCTCAAGTAATGTATTGGCAATCAAGTGCATTTCTTTGGAGTGTTTGATCAACAGATCTTTACAACGTTCGTAACTCGAAGTAATAAAGTTCTGCATTTCCTGATCAATCTCATAAGCAATGGAGTCACTGTAATTCTGTTCATGCCCAATATCACGACCCAAGAATACTTGACCTTGAGAAGATCCGAACTGCATAGGTCCAAGCTTATCGCTCATACCGTACTCCATAATCATGGCACGCACGATGCGCGTAGCCTGTTGGAAGTCACTGTATGCACCCGTACCGATCTCACCAATAAACAATTCTTCAGCAACACGTCCACCAAGTAATCCAGTAACCTTATCCAAAAGCTCCTGCTTGGTAACGATCATCCGATCTTCCTTCGGAAGCATAATAACATATCCGCCTGCACGTCCGCGTGGGATAATAGTAACTTTATGCACCATATCGGCGTGCTCAAGGAAGTAACCTGCAATAGTATGGCCTGCTTCATGATAAGCTACAATACGTTTCTCGCGGTCACTGATCACACGGCTGCGTTTCTCAGTACCTACGATAACACGGTCAATAGCTTCATCCACTTCAATCATGGAAATATCTTTACGGTTACGACGTGCAGCTAGCAAAGCTGCCTCATTCAGCAGATTCTCCAGATCAGCACCTGTGAATCCGGTTGTGCGTTTAGCAACAACATCCAGTCTTACATCTTTCGTAAGCGGTTTGTTACGAGCGTGAACCTTAAGTACAGCTTCACGACCTTTCACATCAGGACGGTCAACCGTAATTTGACGGTCAAAACGTCCTGGACGAAGCAATGCCGGATCAAGTATATCAGCGCGGTTAGTCGCCGCTACAATAATAATGCCTTCGTTACCACCGAATCCATCCATCTCAACCAGCAATTGGTTAAGCGTCTGTTCACGTTCGTCATGTCCGCCACCAAGACCGGCACCACGCTGACGACCCACAGCATCAATTTCATCAATGAAGATAATACATGGAGCATTCTTCTTAGCATTCTCGAACAAATCACGTACCCGAGAAGCACCGACACCCACGAACATTTCCACAAAGTCAGAACCGGAAATACTAAAGAAAGGTACACCAGCTTCACCTGCTACCGCACGGGCAAGCAATGTTTTACCTGTTCCCGGAGGACCTACAAGCAATACGCCCTTAGGAATACGTGCGCCGACAGCTGCAAATTTGCGTGGATCTTTCAGGAACTCAACGACTTCGACAAGCTCTTGCTTCTCTTCGTCCGCCCCTGCAACATCCTCAAAGCTGATTTTCTTCTTCTCTTCATTATATAACCGAGCCTTGCTCTTGCCGAAATTCATGACTTTACCGCCGCCACCTTGCGCCTGGTTAAACAGGAAGAAGAACAAGATGAACATAATTACCAGCGGGATAATTGAAGAAAGGAATGTCAGCCAAATGCTGGTACCTTCCATTTTCTTCTGAGTTAATTCAATCCCATTAACATCACTGGCTTGAATCAGTTCATTGATAGCGGCATCTGTAGGAGGAATATATGTGGAGAAGCTTTTCGATTTAGTATCGGCAGGCAGCTCTCTATACTCGCCTGTGACCAGAAAGGCATTACCCTCAAACTGAACCGTCAAATCCTTCACATTGTTGTTCTTGATCTCCTGCCGTAACTCGTCGTATCTAGGGAAATCGGCGGCTTCATTTCCATTGCTCACAAACTGGACAATACCCACCACGACTAAAAATAAAATCAAATAAAAACCAGAATTCCGGATGAACCGATTCATCCCCTACCTCCTCTCACAACACTCAAGTTATTGTACCATAGCCTCTTGGGACACCTCAAATAAAGGAAGTTGTGGGTATCCGATCCGTATGATCGAGGCAGTCCTTAGTTCAATTGGAATAAATCTCAGGTTTCAGTACTCCAACATATGGGAGGTTCCGATACCGCTCGGCATAATCCAATCCGTAGCCTACTACAAATTCGTCAGGTAACACGAAGCCGGTGTAGCTGGCTTCAAGATTAACAGTGCGGCCTGATGGTTTATCAAACAAGGTAACCACAGAGATAGTAGCAGCATTCCGGTTGCGGAGCAACTCAATTAAATAGCTGAGTGTAAGACCACTGTCAATAATATCTTCAACGATCAAGATATCGCGGCCTTCTACCGATACATCCAAATCCTTAATAATTTTGACTACTCCAGAGGACTTGGTGGATGCTCCATAGCTGGACACTGCCATGAAATCCATCTCAACAGGTACTGTAATGGCTTTAACCAAATCTGCCATAAATATAAACGCACCTTTTAGTACACAAATTACTAAAGGGGTACGACCTGCGTATTCTTCGCTCAGTGTTCGACCGAGTTCCTTAATTTTCTGCTGAAGTTCCTCTTCGGTGATCAATACTTCTTGAATATCGTTTTGCAACTTGCGAAACCTCCTAAGTTATACTATGAAAGACTTACTTCGACCATTACGTGACTTCGTGGTCATCCAGCTCTGCCAGAGACAATAGAAGTACGGAGGTCGTGTGCCGCCCTACTGCGGCATGCATCGAGCGTCTTACGCCCGGAATCCAGACGATATTGCCCAAACCATCACAAACGAGGGGAATCAATGACCGTTCGGAAGCAGGTATTTTATCATCAATATAAATATCTTTTACCTTTTTGCTTCCGTTTAATCCCATGATCCTTATGGTATCTCCAGGCAATCGGGATCGTATCGTCAGTGGAAAGACCAGTTCATCACGGTCAAACCAAGCCGACATCTTCCCATAATCCTCCCCCTGTACAAAAAAGTTTTCTTTCTCCAGTACCGCCATCGACATCACCTTACCTATTTCCTCCAATTTAAGCTCAGAGTCCGGTAAAAACAGACGATATGTATAGCTTGCCTGTGGCGTCGTGGGCTTGGACGAGAACAAGATACTATCATATTGCCGCACACAAGTCAGGCCTCCACCCAAATCCAAGCTCCAGGTGGTGGGATAGCTCTGCAGCGTTCCCCGACGTACAGTTTCGATCTTGGGGAAATCAAGGGCAGATAAATCCGCCGACAGATAATTTAATATTAGTTTAATCAAACGCCGTTGTAAAGCGGAGGGTATGGCAGCAAATGAAGCTCTGTTAAAGGTGTATTTCCCATCCCCTTCCGAAACTAGCTCTTCAAAGCATTTTGCCGCAGACGTCTCCATATACTCATCTTCAGCTCCCGCAATTTCCGCAAGCTGTACGAGGGATTGCCTCACTCTGCCATTATACTTTTCCAGAAAAGGGAGAACTTCCAAACGAATGGCATTTCGCTTGTATTTCGTCAGCAGATTGGTGGCATCCTCAGCATAAGTGAAACCTTCATTTTGGCATAACCCTAAAAGTGCTGTTTTGTTAATACGTAGGAATGGGCGAATGAGTTCCACCTTTTTTTCTGTTCTTTTCCACTTGATACCCGACAGTCCAGATAAGCCACTTCCGCGTAATAGACGCATAACTACAGTTTCTGCCTGATCATCAGCATGATGAGCCAGAGCAACAGAACGCGCCCCATATCGGTGTGCCGTATCAATCAGAAATTCGTACCGCTTCTCACGTGCAGTACCCTCAGGACCAAGTCCACTCTCTTTAGCCAAGGAGGGAATATCGAATTCCGCAAACTCAAAGGGCAGTCCCAGTTCTTCAGCCATACCACGTACGAGCTCTGCCTCTTCCTTTGACTCCGGCCTAAATCCATGATTCACATGAGCACATATTAAGGTAAGCGGTATAAATTTTAAAGATATTTCATGTAAAACATGCAAAAGAGCCACAGAATCCGGGCCGCCGGAAACTGCGACTACAATGGTGTCATGGGGCGCCCACAGCTCATGCTCGGCTGCTGACTCCAATACAGACTCCACCAGTCCATTCATTTGCTCCATATGCGCCCCCCTCTCTCTCCAACTATATGTATGAGTTCAAAAACGGAATACCCAATAAATCGTAAAGGCGAGCAAAAACAAAGACAATGCGAATGCATTTTTTAACCACCGGGGGGTGTCCATACTATCCGGGCGCTTTCTGCGCGAGTTATAAATATGGTTTCGCCAGACCTCAGTAGCATCCGCAGAGCCTGAGAACCCCCCTTTTAACGCCATACAAATCCAGGAGGATAGTTTCTTATTGGGTAAATTTCTAGCCAGCTTAAATAATTCGTCCACACTTCTCGTCTGCGGCAGCTGTAAGGCTGCCTTTTTGAGCCCTTCTTCATTGAGCAAACGAAGACACAGCACAGCAAATGCGAAAAGATCGTAACCCTCATCGCTGACTCGACTGCCCGCATTCCAGAAACCACGATCATGCCATTCGGTAAACTGCTTCACGCTACGACCAATAGGGCTTGTGCCCCCAAAGTCGATCAGTTCCACTTCACCGTATTTAGATACCATGACGTTCTCGGGCTTCAAATCACCGAACACAAATCCACATTCATGCAGTGTGCGCAGCTTTTCAAGCAGACCAAGACCTACCAGGCCTAACCAATCGGGACCGTTTTTCGATAAAAAATGATGCAGCGGTTTGCCTTCAACATACCTCATCACATAGAAGGGGATATTATCCCCATTCGCAAAATCATCCGCTTCCAAAAAATAAGAAGACAATGGATTCTCACGACGAGCCCGATGTTCATTCCGCTTTCGTCGCGATTGCAGCGAGGTCAG
Organism: Paenibacillus sp. FSL H7-0943; assembly: GCF_037963265.1. Classification (NCBI taxonomy): domain Bacteria; kingdom Bacillati; phylum Bacillota; class Bacilli; order Caryophanales; family Paenibacillaceae; genus Paenibacillus; species Paenibacillus sp. FSL H7-0943. The sequence continues at coordinate 69,774 of NZ_CP150148.1, read as the reverse complement.
TACATTGATCTCCGATTGAAGTTCAAGTGTATCGTATCCGATTTTTAGCGCGTACCTTTCCCGTCTGCCTTCTCTTTGCACAAGATATACGGTTCCGTTCGCGCCCCTTCCCAGCATCCGCTCAACGACATAACGGTTACCCCGCCATTTGCCGTTAATTAAGGTACCAGTAGGATAGGACGGATTAGACGACATACCCACCAATCATCCCTTCTCTTTCGTCGTGGTCATCGCTTAGTCGGCGTCCACGATGTTCATCCAGTGTATCATAACGATAATGTTCAAGCACCTTGAAAATAGCTGGGCCAGTCGGTGTTGCGCCTCTCATGTGTAATTTAGAGAATAGCGTACGAATACCTGACATGTCATGCGTCCAATCTAGATCAAGCTTGGCATCTTCACTGCTGTTATTTCCGGGAAAATGAAACACAGCAATCTCACTCTTGCCTTCCCGCGCTTCTAAACTGAGCGCCAAATCGCGAATTGCATCTTCGACAGCACCCAGTTTAGGCTTCATACTGGCACTGGCATCGATAAGAAGTGCAATGCGCAGCGGCGTTGTTTCTGTGAGTTCATCTACAACTGTAACAACCTGTGAACGTTGAACAGGAGGCAGCTGATCCAGTGAGCCATCGCCTAGTATCTTTTTTACCTCTTTATTAACCGCCTGCTGGATCGTCTGAACCACGGTCTTGCGTGTCATCATCTGAATCGTCTGCGCCAGTTGTGGTGTTCCGACTATTCGGCTAAGGCCTCCCCCGGCCTTGGCAATGTCGGCAATCTCCCGGCTGCCGATTTCACCGATCGTACCATAATCAACTACACCGACCACATTTACGGTGATTCCCTCCTGCAGGGCATGCGCCGCTGCCAACACCGGACTTTCTCCTACATTCGAACAACCGTCAGTAATGAGCATAATTTGCTTCATAACCCTCAACTCCCCCTTTGTTTGAACCTCTGTTTCTAGCATATCCAGAAATGAGAGATTTCAAACGGTCGATATTAAGTGTGGGAATTTCGATCAAATAGGGGGGGGTAGTGAATAGGGGAACTGCGAGAAATGTTTGGGCTTTCGATCGCTGTTGTCCTCAGATTCCTTGATTAGAACCGCCTCTCGCGGTTGGAATCCGAGGACAAAGGCGAACGCTCCGCTTCTACAGCTCCAAACTTTCTCTCCGTTCCATACCTTCACTAGTAAACAGTTTAGATCTACAGACTCCGTCCCAAGTCAACCGACCATTGAAACGAGAATAGTAGAGGCCGGCGAGTTACACATCACGGACTCGCCTCGACTGCCTCCATTAGCACGACGCCTTACGCGTGCTACAAACTCACAAGCAACACGACGCTTCGCGCGTGCCCCCAAGCAGCACGACGTCTTACGCGTGCTACAAACTCACAAGCAACACGACGCTTCGCGCGTGCCCCCCAAACAGCACGATATCTTACGCGTGCTACAAACTCACAAGCAACACGACGCTTCGCGCGTGCCCCCCAAACAGCACGATATCTTACGCGTGCCTTAAACTATACAAGCAACACGACGCTTCGCGCGTGCCCAACATTAAAACCTACTAAACCTAAAATAACTAACTTACCGTACGCGGACGCTCCATACGGCCGATGCCCGGCATATGCAAGCTGGACCATTCCGGATGGAAATGATCAAGACGGCTGACGACAATAGTCATGTCATCAAGGATCTCATTGCCCTGATAACGGATCACTTTCTCCAACAGGCTGTCCGCTAAATCCTGAGGATCATCACCCTCAAGCTCTTGGATCATCCGTTTCATCCATATCTCCTTATTAACGGCATATCCAGGCGCATCATAAATACCATCGGTCATCATAATTAAAATATCGCCGGGGCGAAGCTGCATACTGATTAAATCCACATCAATATCTTTAATGATTCCTATCGGCAGATTGCTAGAGGTTATTGGAATGACCTCACTCCCCCTCCGGATGAAGCTTGGTGCTGAAGCAATCTTCATAAACGTTGTCTGCGCAGAATATTGATCGATTAAAGCCATATCGACAGTAGCATAGAATTCATCAGGAGAGCGTAATAAAAGAATTGAGTTGACCGACTTTACAGCCAGCTTCTCATCCATTCCGGATTGCAGCAGCTTTTCTAACATGCCGAGTGCGGCACTGCTCTCCATCCTTGCCCGTTCACCATTCCCCATACCATCACTAATGGATACTGCAAAAGTGCCATTTCCAAGCTCTACGGTACTGAAGCTATCGCCAGACAGCATATCCCCACCTTTAGAAACAACTGCCACACCCGTGTTTACCTCAAAGGCTTTGGCTGAACCAAAGGTAACCATGGAGAGTCCTTCCCGGGGATGAACCGCCGTCTCACTCATGACAGCAATATTCTCATCCAGAATGTCGGAGAGGAGTGGGGCAATCATTTTACGGCATTCATCAAAACCGCGATTATAAGCGTGCACTACTTCTATTTCTACGCGTCCTGGGTCCAGACTTAAAATTTCAATGCCATGAATAGACAGTCCCAATTTCTCAAGAGCCTCGCGGATTTGCGCTTCCTGCCGATACATGGCCTGTCCCTCACGCTTAATTTCCTTGGCCAAGTCTTCCATAACCTGTGACACGCCTGACAGCTGCTCGGCAACAAATTGGCGACTATCGTATATTTGTCTTTTCCACCGCATATCATGTTGGTAGAGATCATATTGTCCCTTCATGACCTCAAGCACTTCTCCGGTTTTGCCACAAATACGGCTCCATTCCGGTGGCAGCTGAGCAGCCGTAATATCAGGGCATTCCTCAACAGTTGTCATCATATCTGTCATGTATCTATATGTCTGATAGAATTTTGCATCCCAGCAGTGGGTACGGCGAATGCATCCAGCGCAGGCGCCTTCTGTGACCGTATTCATAAAATCTTCCATTTCACGATCCGATTTGCCCACTTCTCCGGCACGTGGAATCTGACCAAAGCTACTGGAGAGCTGTTGGAATACCTGTGAGAATTGAGTGACCCGTTCTGCAGTCAGATCCCTGACCCTGCGGGCATATTCATGTTGAGATCGGCTATGATCTGACGTGCCCGGTACATATTTTGCAATCGCCGATATCATCGCCTTAGGCGTTATTAGAAACAGCACTATTGCTGCGCAGGTCTCCCATGTTGAGGCCATCATATCACCCGGACCCGTAAAATAGACGGAAAGGATCGTTGATCCTAGCAACATGCCAATAGATACCGCACCCTTTCGCCCACCCTGCATCATTCCCGCTAGCATTCCGGAAAAAGCAAGCAGACTCATCTGATAGATAGCACTGATATCGGCCAGGCTGAGGATCAACCCCGTCACCACCCCAACAGCTGCACCGAGGGGAGCGCCCCCCGCCATGGCAAAGAGCAGAATTAAATAACGAGACAATATATGCTCTAATGACCAACCATTAAGGGTCCAGCCCACAAGGCCTGTCATTACGGAGGCTAACAGAATAATAAGGCATAAAACCTCCTCGTTCCTCAGCGATCTGCTTTTTTGTTTGTAAGTTAGTAGAGGAAGTGCCTGAATGAACACAAGGGTAAGAACAAACCCAAGTAAAGCATCCAGAGTTGTCATCATAAAGGGGTACCAGGAAAGAGACGGTCCGAGAACAATCTTGAACAGGCCAACCATAAACGAGGATACGAATACCATAAGGGGTGCATAAGACAAATCTATTCGTTCGAAACTTTCAAGCCCTCTATAAACAAGAAAAAATATAATTAGTTCAGCCGTAGTAACCAAGGCACCCGGAAACGGAGTGAAGAGACTTCCAGCTATAATAGCACCTGCTACAGGTAACATAGAGTCTCGACGCATAAACACAATGACGGCAAAATATGCGACAGCAAAAGGGGACAGCTCGTCCAGAATCATAGCTCTTCCTAGCAGAAACCCCATAAAGCTTAACAGAAGCATCCACTTCTTCGCTGTTATAAGCTGAATATAACGCTGCTTCTGACCCCAAGCTATAATACGCGTGCCTAAGGCTTGTCTCTGCTTCTTATCTTCGCTTCCCACTCTTGTCCACTCTGGCAAATTCACCACATTGCTTTTACTCATTTCCCTACACCACCCGTTTAAGAATTTATGGTTCTCATTATATAGCGGGTCATTTGAGAAAGTTTGTCAGAAATGGAGGGACAGTCATAAGAAATTTCCGACAAAAAAGCCTTTGTTCATTATTCCTAAAAAAATAGATCGATCCCTTGCGGCGCAGTAGGTTGCTTCTCCTTAAGCTTGTTTCCAGTGCAGTTTTAGGCGCAAGCCTGGCGGTCATTCGCCAGCGATTGCCCTAGAGTTATGTGAGAATGACATGGATGCTGTCGGCAAGTTTATATGACACGACAAAAAAACCGCAAGGGCGAAATGCCCTTGCGGTTATTTATGATGTACAGGTATTGGATTATACGCGTTTGGCTCCACGGCCTCCGCGCTTTCCTTCTGTGTTCTTCTTAATCGAAGATATCCGTTCTTCGCTGTCTTTCAGGAATCGCGACATTTTATCCTCGAATGAAGGTTTACCGGCTGCAGGCTTAAATGGACGCCCACCCCGTTCACGATTGAATCCACCGCCGCCTCCACCACTGCCGCCACCGCCGCCGAAACGGTCTCCGCCGCTAGGACGTTCTGGTCTTGGAGCTCTAGGCGGACGTACTTCCGATGCTGGCTTGTCAACAGCCTGCTTAATGGAAAGTCCGATCTTGCCGTCCTTATCGACGTTGATCACCTTGACGGTTACTACATCACTAATCTTCAGATGATCGTTAACATCCTTGACGTAATTATCGGCGATTTCCGAGATGTGAACGAGACCTGTGACACCTCCTGACAGATCCACAAATGCTCCGAAATGCGTGATGCCTGTCACTTTGCCTTCTAACTTGGTGCCCACTTCAATTGCCATAGAATAAAATGATCCTCCCTTAAAAATATACAGACGAATATTAAGGTCATCCTGTCTGCGGTGATTTGATTATACAGTAAAGAGCAAAGCAAGGCAACAGAGTAAAAGCCTCTTTTAGCCGGTATTATTGCTCTGATTGCTCTGTTCGAATAGGAGTTTCCCCTTGAGGATAGATATTGTACCATTTACGCGCTAATTGGCCAATATACTCATCATCATTAAGTCTGGACACTTCATATTTCAGTTGATTCAAAGATGCTGTGACGCTCTCACTAGTCTTTTGTTTCTTGGCGAGTTGCTCGCCCTTGTCCGTAATTGCCGCACTTTGATTGAAGTAAGTATAACCCGCCCAGCCAAAAAATACTGCCACAAAGAGAATCCACATGACTCTTCTTCTCTTCGCGCCTGCGGCCGAATTTTTGCTGGGATTACTTTTCTCTTCCGCAGTGAATCTGTTCATGCAGCGTACCCCCTAATTCAAAGGTCAGCGTTTCCGCCATTTGGTAATCCATCCAGTAATCTTCACGATCCAGGCGCTATGCTTAAGCCGAGATAACCATGGAGAAATCCACCTTACTGGTAATACCCAAATTGGCTTCGTTAGACGCAGCAGAAGCTTAAAGATGAATAATAGAATACGACCTAGCAGCACTAGCAACCCTATAATAAGGCGCCAAAGCCAGCGAAGAGGTTTACCTATTAGAATCTCCACAAGTCTCCATAGCAATCTGCACATATACTGAACCGATTGAATTAACATTAACACAAAACGCCGCACCGTAACACTGAAGATCAAAAAATAGATCCATATTCCTAGAAATAAACCTAAAAAGACATAAAATCGCAATTGCCCCTGATTTCCGGCATAGAGCATTCTAAAAACAAACAAAGCAGCACAAAGCCAATACAGCAGGTCAAGCATGGCATTCAGCCATTTGGGAAAATTGAACTTGAGCGACAGCACCCGGTAGCTGTCATAGGCCAGTCCCATTGTCACCCCGGCCAATATCATGTAGAACAGCGTCAGCCACTGAACTGCAGGATTCATTTAAATAGCTTACCGAGTAGACCTTTATTTTTGCCCTGCGATCCGGGATCTAGATAAATCAGGGAATGTACATTGCCCTCCAAGGACAACAGTCCATTCTCCAGACTTAAATTTTTGATATGTAAATGATTCCCGCGAATGGTGAGATGGCCGAGTTCTGTACGAAGCAAAAATTCCTCGCTATCAAAGCTCTCCACATTTTGCACGCCCGTCAACTCTAGCTGTTTACGACTGCGCATGTGCAGATCATGCTGTTTATTTACCTTTCCTGGCTCGATCATAGCATGTACCCCTCCTTCTTACCTCTAATCTATGGCAGTAGAAGAAGTTATAGAACATTCCAATCCACTAAAATAAGAGAGATAAAAAAAGAAAAAAGAAGGCACAACTCTACAATATGTAAAGTTGTGCCTTCTTATTTACTATTAACTATGTTACTCCTACCAGTCCAAGCCGGTGCTTTTGGCAACAGGCTCTTCCCGAAGTAGAGTATACATACCAGCGGCTTCGTCCTTGCGTGTCGTTTCGACTAGCTTTTCGACTTTGACCGTTACAAGCTTTTGTCCAAATTGCACAGTAATCTCGTCACCGATCTTAACTGCACTACTTGGCTTAGATTCCCGCCCGTTAATCAGCACCCGGCCTTGTTCGGACACATCCTTGGCCACTGTACGGCGCTTGATTAATCGGGACACTTTCAGGAATTTGTCAAGACGCATTAGTTAACGGCTTCTTTAAGCTTGTTACCAGCTTTGAATGCCGGTACAGTTGATTCTGGAATTTCAATCGTTGTGCCCGTTTGCGGGTTGCGACCAGTACGTCCTGCACGTTTACGAGTTTCGAATGTACCGAAACCGATCAGTTGAACTTTATCGCCTTTTGCCAAAGCTTCTGTGATCTCACCCAAGAATCCGTTCAATACTGCTTCTACATCTTTTTTTGCCAATCCGTTTTTCTCGGAAATGTTGTTTACCAAATCTGTCTTGTTCATAATTTAAAGTTCCTCCTAGGATACGAAAAAATAAATGAAACGAGATTCACCGCCATATTATGGGGCAAGCCGTCATTTCGTCTTTATGATATTCTTGATGTCATCTTAAAATCCTGCCACGAATCGTCGTTTTTTAAAAAAAGAAACAGTTATTTCTCAGAAATCGTCGCAGAATCTATTCTATAGCACTATTAAACTACTCGCCATAATCTAAATCAGAGATGAATGCTACTTTCACAGCATTGCCTCATCTTAAGGTCCGTATACCGTACATAGTCTGAGAAAATCACTATACTTTTCGTTCCTCAGTCTTTGCCTCCTGCCACAACTCTTCCATCTCTTCCAAGCTGCTATCCTCTACACTCATACCCTTGGCTCGCAGACTCTGCTCGATATACTGAAACCGACGCACAAATTTGCGGTTGGTCCGGGTTAAAGCTTCTTCCGGATCTGCGCCAATAAATCGGGCAACATTGGTAACAGCAAATAATAGATCGCCCAGCTCCAGGATTTGATCCTCGGCGGCTGCATCAGTATCGATGGCTTCTTGCAACTCTTCTATTTCTTCACGAACCTTAGCTAAGCAATCCGTAGCGTTTTCCCAATCAAAGCCCACCTTGGATGCTTTTTTCTGAAGCTTGTACGCCTTCATAAGAGCAGGCAAATCACGCGGAACCCCACTGAGGGCGGATAATTCCTCTGGCTTCACGCCTTTACGCCGCTTCTCCTCTGCCTTCATGCCCTCCCAATTGATCAGAGCTTCTTCAGCATCATTCGCATTCTTGTCACCAAATACATGGGGATGGCGGAAGATAAGCTTATCATTCAGTCCTTCTATGACGTCAAATACGTTAAACGTGCCCAGCTCCTCTTCCATTTGGGAGTGCAGCATGATCTGCAGCAAAAGATCGCCCAGCTCCTCTTTCATATGGTCTGGGTCATCCTCATCAATCGTCTCAAGCACTTCGTAGGTTTCTTCGATTAGATTTTTACGCAAAGATTCATGAGTCTGCTCCCGATCCCACGGACAACCGTCCGGACTGCGCAAAATATCGACAATCTCATGCAAGCGAGCGAAAGTACGATTTCTTAGCTTCTCCTCACGATTCGCAGGTACATAGACCAGAGACAAATTGCCATAACCCTCAAGCCGATCCAATTCGTATAGAGGAACAGTCACAATGTTTTCTTCGTTCTCCACGCCAAGGGCATGACCCACCACCACTTCATATTCGGGCGGATACAGCTCCATCAGACATAACTTTGTCTCCGAAGCTGTAAAGCTGTCATAAACCTGGCCAATCAGAGTATGCAATTCAGGTTGAAGCTGAGCGCTGCGAATGCCTGAAGCATCTAATAACTGGAAGCCTTCAATAGGGTCGAACCCCAGTCGCACAAACGCCTCGTCCAGAAAACTCTCCCCGCCTAATATTTGCAGTTCTATTCCTTCTTCCGGGCAACGCTGACGCAGCTGTGAAACAGCTGACTCTGCAACCATGGGATGCCCCGGAACCGCATAGACAATATCTGTACCCTCTGCGGCGGAGCGAGCCTCTTCAATCAATTTTGAAGTAATTGCGGCATAAACCTCAGGAAACGAAGCTAATGTTTCATACAGTCCATCAAAGGATTGCGTGGCAATTTCAAGCTCGGTGAGAGCAGCCATGACTGGATGCTCTTGGGTACGAACGTAGACAACGGATGCTGCCTTCAGTTTTTTTATAATTCCTAGTGTCAGCCGATCGGGATTACCTGACCCGAGACCAACAACTGTTAATGTTGCACTCATATCTGTTCCTCCTTTTAAGCGGGTTAATTATGGAAATAAACGCAGCTTTTTGAACTTGTCCGCCAGAGACGGGCCGATGCCCGGAAGCTGGCGAAGCTCGCTTTCGCTGAGCAGCCGCAGCACCACCGCGCCTACGGCAAAGACAACGCAGCCTGCGAGCACCCCGAGCAGGCTCTGCGCCAAGCTGGCGGTGCGTCCGCCGCCGATGCCAGCGGCCGTAGCCGCGGCGCCAGTGCCCCAGCTGGCAGCTGCGGCGGCAAGAGCCAGGCCCGCTGTGAGCAGCGCGGGCCGTGCCAGGGCATCTGCGAGGCGAAGCCGCAGATGGCCCTGGCGGTACAGCAGCAGCACGTTAAGCGCTGCTGCGAACGAATGCGCGGCCACGCCAGCGATGGCCGCGCCGGTAATGCCCTGCTGCGGAACCAGCAGCAGGTTCAGGGCCGCCTTGAGCAGCGCGGCGGCCAAAAGGTGCAGGGCCGGGGCGCGCACGTAGCCGAGGCCCTGCAGGAGCGCAGCAGAGATGATGCTGACTGTACCGCCAACAGCGGTAAAAGCCAGCCAAGTCATTGTGCTGCTGCCAGCGGTATCGCCGTAAAGAGCCATATTAATCGGCTCAGCAAGCACTGCAAGACCCGCTGAGGCCGCTAGACCTAACAGCCAGAACCAACGCAGCGACAAGCTGCAGCGGGTCTCAATCAGCTTCATATCTCCCTTGTACTTCGCTTCCGCCAAAGCTGGAATGAACACAACAGACAGTGAGGTGGCAATCATCGTTATAATCTGCACAAGTGGCAAACCCCGATTGTACACACCAAACTGGGCCATCGCAGCTACTTCACTTCCGTCAGACGACAGCAGTCGAGGCACAGTGAATACATCTACAAGACCGATAAGAGGCATAGCCAGTGCACCTAGCATTACGGGAATTCCATAAGCCAGCAGTGTACCTGCTTTAATGCCCATAAACCCTTGTTTGGAACCTAGTCCATGTCCTGCATCCAGCGCTCTTACACGCTGACTTTCGACAGCAGCAGCTACTTCAGCAGCAGCTTCCTGTTTTACCCTCCGGCGGTGACGTCTCAAGTACAGCAGCATAATTACAAGCCCTGCGGCTCCCCCTCCGGCAGAACCAAGCAGCGCGCCAGCAGCGATACTCTCGGCTCCTGCTCCCTGCGAAGTGAGATATAACAGAAGAATAATCATCACTGTAACCCGTACAGACTGCTCTACAATCTGTGACACGGCTGTAGGAACCATATTATGCAGCCCCTGAAAGTACCCGCGTATGGCCGACATGACAGGGACAACAGCCAGACCCCAGGCGCTTGTCCGCAAGGCAGGCATTACATGTGAGTTACCTACCCATTCGGCAATGATGGGTGCACCTGCATAGGTGATGGCGCCGATAATCAAGCCGCTGATGCCTGTAATTAGCGCGGATAATAGTAGAATCCGGCGGCCTTCTTCATCGCGTCTCCCAGCCGAAGCTTCGGCGACAAATTTGGAGATCGCCGCAGGCAGACCTAGCATAGCTACCGTTAACAGCATCGTATACAAGGGATACACTGTGTTGTATATACCAAATACAGCATCTCCGCCTAGATTTTGCAGCGGAATTTTTTGAAGTGTGCCAATAAGCTTTGAGATAATGGCCGCGGCACTAAGGATAAATGCGCCTTGCAGCAATCGTGATGTTTGTGTATTAGATTTCATATAATACCTGCTTCTACAACTTTGATGGGATGAATTTCTATATTATAACGTATGTATGCCCACAAGTAGAAACGGTTTTGTGTAAACGACAAAACCCCGTTTGCCCTTTGTATATCTTACCAAAAGGAAAGCGGGGTCTAAATTAAGATTACTGCTCCATTTGTTTGCCCAGGAAAGCGGCAGCCGTTTCGGCCATTTTTATTTCCATTTGCGCCATCTTCGCCGAATCATCCTTGCTCACCATCACTACACAACCAATAGGATCTCCACCGGAAATGATCGGTGAGGCTACATATGAGGACACCAAATCCGGATGATCTTTAGCAATTTCATAACTGCCTTCATTGGTTTCTAACACAGTCTTACGGCTGTCCATGACTTTCTCCAGCAGCACTCCTACCTGTTTCTCCAAATAATCTTTTTTGGAGCCGCCTGCAAGGGCAATGAAGGTGTCACGATCAGCAATCATCGTAATGTGTCCAGTACCTTCGAACAATGACTCCGCGTACTCTTTTGCAAAGTCACCCAACTCACCAATCGGAGAATATTTCTTGAGAATGACTTCACCGTCCCGATCGACGAATATTTCCAGTGGGTCTCCTTCTCTAATACGAAGAGTACGTCTAATTTCTTTGGGAATAACCACGCGTCCGAGGTCATCAATACGGCGAACAATTCCAGTAGCTTTCATTTCACATGTGCCCCGCTTTCTTAAGAAGTATGGTCTTACTACTGTCCATTATGGGAAAGGATAATCCCAGTGATTTATCGTAATATCTGACCATAGTATTCATCTCTTCCCAGATCCTTATACATAAGCTGACATGTATTAATATCTGCATCAAGATAAAGGTAGTTCTACAACCCTTTCTGCGAAATAAAAAGCCATCTTCACTTTAAGTGAAGATGGCTTTTCTAAGGTAAGCTTGTCCATATTTACCGATGTTTATTCAGCGGCATCTGTAGCACTTGGAGAAGCACTTGGGGATGCGCTTGGAGCTGTAGTGGCTTCTGTTCCACTATTTGTTCCGGTTTCATCTGCGGCAGCAGAGCTTTTTGGCAGATTGATGTTCTCAATAATGGCTTCCAGATCCTTTTCCATGAACGTTTCTAGGTTCTTGGATACAATTGAGCTCTTAATGCCTTCTTTTTGCTCATCCGTTAACTGGTCAAAAGTCTTGTCTGTACGGGACTCCACCTTGATGATGTGGTAACCGTAAGAAGTTTCTACAGGATCACTGATGGTATTTAGAGGCAAGGTCTGAGCAGCCTTCTTAAACTCCTCCACATAAGTGCCTACAGCTTTATCTTTATATTCTCCGCCTGCCTCTTTAGAGCCAGTATCGTCAGAATATTCCTTAGCGATGGCTGCGAAATCAGCACCGCCATCCAGCTTCGCCTTAACTTCTTTCGCTATTTTAAGCGCTTCTTCGCTGGTACGCTCTTTGTTGTCTGCATCTGTCAGACCAATTAGCACATGACGCAGTGTGGCAACCGTAAAGTCGCCTTTAGTCGCTTCGAATTCTTTGACAACTTCATCATCAGTCACTTTAAGCAGCATATCCTGATAAACTGTCAGCACACGCTCCATATAAGTACGAATATCTTTCTCTGTAACGTCAGCATCTTTCAATGTCTTCTTATAGGTATCGCCCAACTGTTCCTTAATGCTTGCGATTTGAGTATCGGCTTCTTTCTCCGCTTGCTTTTTCGCTTCATCCGTTGCTTGGGAAGCCAAATATTCAAAGCCCACTTCTTGCTTCAGAATGGACTCCTTAAACGCATCGATCTCTAAATATTGCGCTTGTTGTGGAGAGAGAAATTTCATGATTTTCTGATCCATTGCAAATTCCTTTTGTGTAATCGTTCCACCTTTATAAGTGGCCACAGCTTGATTATCATCCGCACTATTTCCACATGCTGCTAGCATAGAAAAGGAAACTGCCGCTGCCAATGAAACGAGCAGCACTTTCCATGATTTTGTTTTATTTAACGACATTGTGTAGTTCTCCCTTCGATTTAAAAGACTGTTTAGCTTCCTTAAGAAACTGTTCAAGCAAGTCAAGCAGCTGTTTATCACTTAAATCTTTCGATTTGACCCGGATACTGGCTTTCGCATCCCTATCAAATTGTACACGTCTTTCGAAGCTATTTCCAACTTTGGCGAGTTTCGCTGTGTCTAAAGCGCCGAGACTTCCCTCATAGAAATTCAAGGTAACATCATCTCCGCGTCTAATCATGGAATCAATGCCATACATTTTTCCATACACTTTCAAACGAGCGACCGATAGTAGATTCACCACGGCTTCAGGTAACTCACCGAACCGATCCAAGAGCTCATCTTCAAGCTCGGAAGCATCATCGAAGGAGGTTACTGCCGCCACTTTTTTATAAATTTCAATTTTTTGGATACTGTCGTAAATATACTCTGACGGCAGATACGCGTCAATCGACAAATCAATGACTGTATTGCCTTCTTTCAGGGATGTATCTTCCTCCCCAAGCACAGTAACCTTACGCTTACGAATTTCCTCCGCCAGCATTTGTGAGTACAGATCAAACCCCACGGATGCGATAAAGCCATGCTGCTCTGCACCCAGCAAGTTACCTGCACCGCGAATAGACAGATCTCGCATCGCTATTTTGAAACCAGAGCCCAGCTCCGTAAATTCCTTAATAGACTGCAGACGTTTCTCTGCAACCTCTGTCAGAACCTTGTCCCGTTGATACGTGAAATAAGCGTAAGCGATCCGATTGGACCGGCCTACACGTCCACGCAGCTGATAGAGCTGAGACAAGCCCATTTTATCCGCATCATGCACAATAAGTGTATTAACGTTCGGAATATCTACGCCCGTCTCAATAATACTTGTGCTGACGAGCACATCGTATTCTCCGTCAAGGAAATCGAGAATGGTCTTCTCCAGCTCAGATTCCGACATTTGACCATGTCCGATGCCAACTCTAGCCTCAGGAACAAGCATAGAGATTTGAGCAGCCATTTCTTGAATGCCCTGCACACGATTATAGAGATAATAGACTTGACCACCACGAGCTAATTCCCGCTCTACAGCTTCCCGCGTAAGGGTCTGGCTATGCTCCACTACATACGTTTGCACAGGGAATCTGTTCTCTGGCGGGGTCTCAATGACAGACAAATCCCGCACTCCGAGCATCGACATATGTAGCGTACGAGGAATTGGAGTTGCAGTCAGCGTAAGAACGTCTACATTCGTTTTCAGTTTTTTCAGCTTTTCTTTATGAGTCACGCCGAAACGCTGTTCTTCATCCACAATTAATAACCCCAGATCCTTGAATACAAGGTCCTGAGATAACAGACGATGTGTACCGATAACTACATCGACAGTTCCTGCCCTAACGCCTTTAATCGTCTCGTTCTGCTCTTTACGGCTGCGGAAACGACTTAAGACCTGAATATTAAGCGGGTAATTAGCGAAACGTTCCCGGAAGGTCTCATAATGCTGCTGAGCCAAAATCGTTGTCGGGACTAGCACCGCCACCTGTTTACCTTCAATCGCTGATTTAAAAGCCGCCCGAATAGCCACTTCAGTCTTACCATACCCAACATCACCGCAAAGCAATCGGTCCATTGGCCGGTTTTGTTCCATATCCTTCTTAATCTCTTCGATAGCCCGAAGCTGATCTCGGGTCTCCTCGTAAGGGAACATTTCTTCAAATTCATGCTGTTCCTGTGTATCCTTTTCAAAACCATATCCTGCGGCACTTTGGCGCTCAGCATATAGCTTTATCAAATCATCAGCAATATTCTGAACGGAGGAACGAACCTTATTGGTCACTCGTGTCCATTCATTGCCGCCTAGCTTATATACTTTCGGCTCTTTATCTTCGGAACCGACATATTTCTGAATCAGGTCAATCTGCTCAATCGGAACTGAGAGCTTATCGCCGCCAGCATACAGAATATGCATGTAATCACGGTGAATACCGCTGACCTCAAGCGTGCCGATTCCCATATATTTTCCGATACCATGGTTCTGATGGACGACATAATCACCGATTTTCAGCTCTGTGTAACTCTTGATCCGTTCTGCGTTATCTATTCCTTTGGAGATCTTCCGTGCCTTCCGCTGCTTCTGAGAGAACATTTCTCCCTCAGTTATAACAGCTAGATGAATAGAGGGCAGCTCAAAACCAGAACCCAGATTTCCTTGTACAATCATCGGCTCGTTAATGCCGTAATCATAAAGAACTCTGCGCACTCGTTCAATCCGTTCCTCACTGCTCGCAAGCATCATTACCTTAACACCGGACTTCTGCCAACGCTCCATCTCCGATTTCAGCACATTCATCTGGCCATGGAAATCCTGCATTCCACGACTGATAAACCCAAGAATGTTCTGAGGCTGAATATGCGGAACCTGACGTAAAAAGATTGACATAAACAGGCTTTGGAACGGGCGCTGATACATAACAACATCCGTATCGACAGAGAGATCTAGATCCGGCAATGATTTGCCATTTTGCAGCAAATGCAGATTCCATTCCGATTCATCCCGTTCAAGCTGTCTCGCCGTTTCGAGCAGTCTTGTCGGCTCATCTAGAATAAGAATGGTATCCTGGGCCATGTAATCAAATAAATGAGAGCGTTCAGGATATAAAAGACTGATATATTTATAGATCTCCGGGAAATAAGTACCTTCCCGCAGCATTTCCAGCTCACGGCCAATTTCTTCCCGCAGCCTAAGCTTCGCCTGGCGATCCGCCATCTTCTCCAACTGTCGCTCCATCATAGCTGAGGCTTCAGCAGAAGCAGATTCCTGGCGCAATCTACTAGCTATAATCTCTTTAGCCGGTGTAATCTTCACACTACGTACCTTATCAATAGAACGCTGATCCACTGGATCAAAAGTTCTTATGGAATCAACCTCATCGTCAAATAACTCAACCCGATAAGCAAAAGGAGATGTCATTGGATAAAAATCAATTATTCCACCCCGTACGCTCAGTTCACCACGATTTTCAACCCGCTCTACTCTTTCATAGCCCATTTCAATCATGGACATCAAAAATTCATCCAGAGCAAGCGTTCCATCTTGGGAAACGGTGACTTGTGCCTCTGCCATAACCTCTGGGGCTGGCAGCAATCTACGCACTCCTGAGTAAGGAACTACAACAATACCACGGAAGCCCTGAGCGCATTTGGTCAGCACATCTATACGCTGAGCCAGTGTCTCTGGGCTTGATACAGCCGCTTCTGCAGCCACTAGTTCATTGGCGGGATAGAGCAGAACCCGGTCAGGGGAAAGCGCTTCCTGCAAATCATCGGCCATCTTCTGGGCCGAAAACATATTATGAGTCACTACAAGTAAGGGACGAGTTGTCTCTTCATGTAATGCTGCAAGCATAATCTGTCTAGCAGAACCTGTAAGCCCCGAAATGAGCTGCTCTTTCATACCTGCAGCAACACCATGGGTGATAGACTGGAAATCGGGATCCTTGGAAAAAGCTTCTATAAGACCTTGTAACAACAGGCGCACCTCTCTTACTAAACAGGCTAACGGTGGCATAGCCACCGTCACCTATTATGATTGGAATCGAAAAGAAGCCTCAGCTGTAACGCCAAGGCTTGCGGATGACGATAGAGACAGGCGCTTCCACCTTACTGAAGCGGACTTGTCAGCAGGCTAAGCTCCGGATTGTTCTCTAAAGCCTCCTTGCAATAGTCGCAAGTAACCTTTACCGTGATTTCACCTTCTGAATTATACGCTATTATATCTCTGCGCTCCGCAGGGGTCAAGGAATGAAGGCCCAACTGCATTTCTGTAACATCACTTCTATTAATACTGCCTAGAGATGTCTTACAGTGCCTACAAACATAGTTTATTGCCATCTATATGCCTCCTGAAGGTACTATATACCTTCAGTATGTCCGGGCAGCTTCATCTTTAGCCTTAAAAACAACAGGGTTTACAGATTAACCATTGAACTTAGCCATTGTCTGCTCGAATGAATGCTGTAAGCTGTATTCCAGTGCATCACAAGTATTAAGGATCATTTGCTTAAGCGGATCGCTTTCCTTCTTAGGAAAAGTAGAAAGAACATAATCGACAATAGCAAAACCTGGCTCAGGACGAGAAATACCCATTCGTACCCGATTGAAATTCTGTGTTCCTACATGCTGTATGATGGATTTAATTCCATTATGTCCACCAGCGCTTCCTTGATAACGCAAGCGGACTTTTCCGATTTCTGTATCCAAATCATCATAAACGACGATCATATCTTCAAGTTGAACTTTGTAATAATCCATATAAGCGCGAACGGCCTCACCGGATAAGTTCATAAAGGTCATGGGCTTAATCAATACGGTTTTGACGCCACCAATGACCCCTTCACCGATGACGGATTTACATTTGCTCTGGTTGAAGGCAATTCCGTTCTGGGCAGCAAGCTCATCCAAAGCCATAAAGCCAACATTATGCCTTGTTTTCGCGTACTGTGTTCCGGGATTTCCCAATCCGACAATCCATTTCATTATCGAACCTTTCCTTTCCGTTCGGGCTCTCCGGCAAGAGGAGTCCGTTTTTGGTACAATAGATCTAATCTACATATCTCTGTGCAACCAGAGCGAAATTATACTCCGAAGACAGGTGATAACCCATGCCGCACAAAGGCGAATTATTGACACATCAACGCCATTTTCAGTACCACATCCAATATGCTGTGCCCGTGGAAATATACAAGGGCGACGTGCATATTGATATCGGTGTATTAACAGCGGTAGACGAAGCTTTCGTGGAGCTACAAGGGACACTATATAACCGCAGTTTATTCACCTTTGTCTCCCGTCCCGGATATTAAATCCAGTAGTTCTACCTGTAGCACGCCGATAAGGGTTACATCTCCGAGAACGGAGGTGTAACCCTTTTGTACTATTCATTCGTTATATTTATTCAATCTCGAACAATTTACTAATCGACAACTCTTCATGAACGCGGATAATTGCCTCACCCATAAGTGGAGCCACGGACAACACCTTGAGCTTAGAGGTTGGATTCGCGCTGCGAATTGGAATGGTATCCGTCACGATAATTTCTTTGATTGGAGAATTCTCCAGACGCTCGTGTGCAGGACCAGACAATACTGGGTGTGTACAGCATGCGTATACTTCCTTCACGCCGCCTTCCATCAAAGCATTAGCACCAAGTACGATCGTTCCAGCGGTATCGATGATATCATCGATCAGGATGGCTGTTTTGCCTTCGATATTACCGATGATGTTCATAACTTCGCTGACGTTAGGTTCTGGACGACGCTTGTCTATAATAGCCAGTGGAGCGTTCAGGAAATCAGCAAGCTTTCTTGCACGTACTACACCGCCATGGTCCGGCGATACGACAACTGGGTTCTCGATTTGCTTGGAACGGAAATACTGAGCCAGAATCGGTACACCAAGCAAGTGATCCACTGGAATATCGAAGAATCCTTGAATCTGCATGGCATGAAGATCCATCGTGATTACACGGTGAGCGCCAGCCTTTTCAATTAGATTCGCTACCAGCTTAGCGGTAATGGGGTCACGGGAACGGGCTTTACGATCTTGACGGGCATATCCGTAGTAAGGGATAACCACGTTGATGCTTTTTGCGGAGGCACGTTTAAGCGCATCTACCATAACCAAAAGCTCCATCAGGTTATCATTTACAGGGCCACAAGTGGATTGAACAATATAAACATGGCATCCCCGAACGCTTTCTGACAGCTTTACCTGAATTTCTCCATCGCTGAAACTTGTGGTGTGTGATTCACCCATCGGAATCCCGATGTAATCAGCAATTTGACTAGCTAGCTTAGGATTGGAGTTACAGGTGAAAATCTTTAACTTGGAATCACAATAAGTCATAAAATATAAACCCTCCGTGACGGAATTTAGCTTTCCAAAGGCGCCGGCGCGGAAATATAAGTCCGTCCGGCGCTTCTTAGCAACGCTTTACGATGGACTCGAGTGGTCTTTCTTCGCTTTTGCACGGGAACGGATCTTCTCTGCATATCCCGGTTTGTTCTCTTGTCTTACTCTAGCTACAGCCAGATCGTTCTCGGAAACGGAACGTGTAATTGTCGAACCTGCTACAACAAAAGCCCCTTTGCCCACAGTAACTGGAGCAATAAGGTTAACATTACTGCCAATAAAGGCATCGTCTGCGATTGTTGTCTTGAATTTATTATACCCGTCGTAGTTAACGGTAATCGCACCGCACCCGACGTTTACATTCTTACCTACAGATGCGTCGCCGACATAACTAAGATGTGACACTTTTGAACCGTCACCAATAGTAGCATTCTTGATCTCGACGAAATCTCCAACCTTAACTTCTTCTCCAAGCACAGAGCCTGGACGCAAATAGGCAAAAGGCCCAACGGTTGTCCGTGCGCCGACTTGAGCTTGATTCAATACGGACTGCTTAATCGTTGCATCATCCATAATCTGACAGTCTTCGATTTCACTAGCCGGTCCGATCACACAATTGTCCCCGATTACAGTCTTCCCTTTCAGGATGGTTCCTGGATAAAGCGTAGTATCTGATCCGATAACTACATCTGCTCCGATATAAGTGGAGGCTGGATCAATGATGGTCACACCGCCCAGCATGTGTTTACGATTAATACGTTGACGCATAAAGGCTTCCGCTTCGGACAAAGCTAAACGATCATTAACGCCGATAGACTCAGCTGCGTCATGGGTCTGATATCCTAGTACGGTATCCCCTTGTGAACGAAGAATCCCAATCACATCAGTCAAATAATACTCCTGCTGGTTATTACTGTTCGTTACCTTCTCGAGTGCAGCAAATAATTTAGCATTATCAAAACAATAAGTGCCTGTATTGATTTCTTGAACGGCATCTTCTTCAGTAGTGCAATCCTTCTGCTCTACAATCTTCAGAACGCCGCCATCTTCACCACGAATAATTCTTCCGTAGCCTGTAGGCTTTTCCATAACAGCTGTCAATACGGTTGCAGCCGCATTACGCTGTTCATGAAGCGCCATGAGTCCTTCCAGGGTCTCCGTGGTTACGAGTGGTGTGTCTCCACAAATAACTATAGTTGTTCCTTCTTCGCCAGCAAGTAAATCCTTTGCTTGTTTGACAGCATGGCCAGTGCCGAGCTGAGTTTCCTGCAGAACGTATTCCGCTCCTTCACCTACATAGGCCTTAACTTTCTCTGCGCCATGCCCAACAACAACAACGGTGCGCTGGCATCCGGTCGCTTTTACTGTATCAAGCACGTGCCCTACCATCGGCTTACCGCAAACGGGGTGCAGCACCTTATATAATTTAGATTTCATTCGCTTGCCTTGACCTGCGGCAAGTACTACAGCCATTCTTTTCAAGAATGCCAACCTCCTACTCTTGAACTCACTACTGAATATATCTCATTCCGGGCAAAAAGAAAAGAGAACCATGAAGTCATGGTTCTCTTTTCTATAAACCCCAAGTTAGAAAAGCATTTATCGCTGCCTTTCGAAGATGTCGTCAAATCCTTCACCAGCAATAGCTTTTCTTGCAAGATCAGGCTGCTAATTCATGAAGTGTATGTCGGTGTGATCTTATCAAAAACGGCGGATCCTACGCCACCCAAAAGGTAGCCGTCTTCCGAGGAAGCCTAAGCTCCCTCTTCAATAACTTCTTCTTCTTCCGTAGCGGCGCGATCGTACTCGGCCAGAACCGCGGATTGAATCTTCTCGCGTGTTCCCGAAGAGATCGGGTGCGCGATATCGCGGAATTCGCCGTCCGGTGTACGCTTGCTGGGCATTGCAACAAACATCCCATTATTGCCATCGATGACGCGAATGTCATGAACAACAAACTCGTTATCGATGGTAATGGATGCGATTGCTTTCATTCTCCCCTCAGAGTTAACGCGGCGGAGTCTGACATCCGTAATTTGCATGTGTGTGTTCACCACCTTTTTCCATCAGAGACTTGGTGTATAATTCCACACAGCAAAGCGAATTCCTTCTTTTTGATTCCATAAAATACCTAAAAAAGAAATATATTTTTTGGGATATGTTGTTTTCGACATACATCGAGTAGTTTTCTTAATATTCCTTACGTTTTCGACAATTTCCACGCTTTTTGAAAATGTAAGAGAATGGCTAATCAAGAGGAAAAGTAGTTGCCCGGATGCGCCGAAATTCTCCGCTCTTTCGAGTCTACTTCACTTAGTTTTACCAAGGACACGTAATCGTGCAACAGACGCTCTTCCGTCTCTACAGCGCCTGATTCCACTAAAACGCCTACCCCAGCAACCTCGGCATTAAATTCACCGAGCAGATCGACCATACCACGTACAGTCCCTCCCGCCTTCATGAAGTCATCTACGATAAGTACTCGCGATTTCTCCTTGAGTGCACGTCTGGAGAGAGACATTGTGTGTATGCTTTTATGAGATCCTGATACGTAGTTAATACTTACTGCTGATCCCTCTGTAACCTGATGGTCACGTCGCACAAGCACTACCGGCAAGCCTAGCTGTGCTGCTGTTGCATAGGCTAGTGGAATGCCTTTCGTTTCAACGGTCATCACCACATCGATTTCCGATCCGTAAAAGGCCGTTGCGATGATCTTACCCGCCTGTTCCATCAAAGACGGCAACCCAAGTAGATCCGACATATACAAATAACCGCCAGGCAATATCCGGTCAGTCTGCTCTAGCTGCACACATAAGCGCTGCACAAAGGTAAGCGCCATATCTTTAGGCATAACCGGGATATAACGTACTCCACCCGCTGCACCAGCTAAAGTCTGCAGCTCTCCGATGCCTTCACCTTCAAATACTTCTTTTATGATTGCCAAATCTTCACTAATGGAGGACTTAGCCGCTCCATAGCGATCGGCAAATATAGACAGCGGCAGTAGTTCATGCGGCCGCTCAAGTAAAAACTGAGTCATGTCTACCAAACGTTGGCTTCTTTTTAATTTCTTCACGGAATGCTCCTCGCCAAAACCGAATATTTTAGAAAAATATATCACTTTTGTACGGGTTTACACAAGAGAAGCAGACTAATTCAGTGATCTCACTGCGTAGACTTCCTTGCAGAACCCTCGCAGTCCGTTGTAAATCCTTGCTACTTTAGACTGCTTGGACACTAACCCGAATACGGTAGGTCCGCTGCCTGACATCAGTACGCCATCTGCTCCAAGCTTTATCATCGCTTCCTTAAGCTGCTGAACCTCTGGATGCAGCTTTAGGGTAACATCTTCAAGCACGTTGCCCAGATGGTTGCACACGCCCCCAAAGTCTCCAGCTTCTATCGCTTGCTGCATCTTTCGAGCAGAAGGATGAACCGCTATATTATTGCTCCGAACGCGTCCATACACTTCTGCAGTCGATACATTGATCGGTGGTTTCGCCAACACAACCCAGCATTGTGGCGGGTTATTGATTGGTGTCAGCTTTTCGCCTCGTCCTGTAGCCAAGGCTGTGCCGCCTGTGACGCAGAAAGGTACATCAGAACCCAGCTCAGCGCCAAGCTCCTGTAGCTCCTGCGCAGGAATACCCAGACGCCACAGACGGTTTAGACCGCGTAGCGTAGCTGCGGCATCACTGCTGCCGCCAGCCAGGCCAGCCGCAACCGGAATTCTTTTATCCAGATGGATATGTACCCCACTCTTCACGTTATAACGGTCTTTAATAAGCCTTGCCGCCTGGAAAGCTAAATTTTTCTCATCCAGGGGAATATAACCAGCCTGACTTGATATTATAATAGTATCCCTTGGCAGCTCAGACAGCTCTAAGCGGTCTGCTAAATCTACCATGGTCATAATCATTTCCACCTCATGAAAACCGTCAGCACGTTTGTGCAGCACATCCAGCATCAAATTAATTTTAGCTGGTGCCTTTTCATACATTTTCAAGGCGTTCACCCACCTTCAGCTTTTCCCGTAAAAACAACTTAACATATTATATGAGAAACTTCTAATGAAGTCCAATAATAAAAGGGTGTCGCCATTTAGACGCACCCTTTTTCAGTAATATTCACTTTATAGCCTAAAATTTAAGATTTCCGCGCAGCCTGTTCAGCAAGCTGTATCGCTTTTTTCACCATGTTGCCAGCGTCTTGAGTTGTAATTCCACCCCAGCCCTCACGTTCCACGGTTTCATAAAAACCCAGCTCCTTGGCTAACTCTGTCTTCAGTTCCTCCGACATCATGCCTCGTTTTCTGCGGCTCATTACGGAATTCCTCCCTTATGAAAATAAATGATTAACCCGTTGCCCAATTAGTATGCTTGCTTAGCACACGGATCATGCACCAAATATTTGTCCCAAAAAACGCAAACAAAAAACAGCCTCCAAGGGAGACTGTTCGTGAAACATTAAGCTTTAATATACATAATCCGCATCTGCCCATCGTCTTCACAAACTGTGATTTCCACAGATTCAGTAAGTATATCGGCATAGCTATAGGAGACTCGCTTAAAAGTTTGCTGCTCCTGATCCAGTTTGACAATAAATACAGAAGGGTACGTTTCTTCCAGGACACCTGTGCGTTCAACGGTTTTACGACGACCTCCGTTTGCACGCAATGTGATCTTATGACCGACGTGAGCTTCAAGACTGCGTTTGATTTCCAACAGCGCGTTATTAGCCATTACCTGACGACCACCTCTTTTCTTGTCCATTATACAACTTTTTCAGGACAATGTCAAAGCAAATAAATAATTAATTATAGTTGATGCATATTTCGTTGTCAACGGAATTTTTTTGCGAGAAATCAGCGCCGGACTAATATCCTTGTTATCTGTAATATAGGCATTATAAAGAAAAAAAGAAAGGGTTAAGCTCAGCGCTCACCCTTTCTTTCGGATATTCTATTCAGCCCATTCAAATTACCTATATTCCTGACACCATAGACCTATCTCTGCCGCTTAAATGGCTGATGGTGTCACTTTTAGCGCCGACAGATTCTGCAGTCGCGGCATTCCGATGCGGAAGCTGCCACGGGTCTCAACACCACCAATACCCTGATTGCCGCTGATGGTATTATTCAGAACATCGCTAAGATTTACAGTATCCCTGATGGAAGTAAAGGATGATTTTGCTGCTACATACACGGGATCCAGAGCATGGATCAAAATTCGACCAGGTGAACTGGCAAAATTAGCTCCAGCTCCAAGTAAGGCCTCGAAATGAGATTGGCAAGCACCGGCAACAATAGTCAACGCATCAAAATTCCGCTCATACTCCCTAGCTACCCTAATAGCAGCTATAAAGTTTTGCGAATTTTTATAGCTATTCAGACTATACAGATCGTAAGTATGCTGTTGCTTCAGTACCCCATCATGACCAGTGATCACTACAATGTCTGGGCGTACACGGGGTAACAGCCGGTATAACGTATCAGCCATTGCAGATTCATGAACATGATGCCCTTCAGCGGGAATCCGCAGCTGCTCGTATAAGCTAAGGCTCTTATTCAAATATGCCGGATCGCCATCCAGATGTAGTACTTTACCTGGCACTTCAAAATAAGGAGCTTCCTTGGACGGTGGAGCCCATGTCCCCTCTGTTAGGGTTCCCCCGCTCCGCTGACTTTGCTCCTGACGGTCCTTCCGCAGCTGTGTCAGTGATTCTTTCGCTTTGATCTGTGCTTGCTGTCCCCGTTCCGTTATTCGGGTAGGAGGCACTTGAACCAGGTCATCCAGAGGAGAATCCGCCAACAGGCGGAAATCTGTGCCTTTAATGACGGCTCTATCCTGCACAATATTATCTACACGAAATGTTAAATCACCGCCATAAGATTTGCGAACGACCAAGTCTCCTAAATTCATTACAACCACCACCTCTACCCCATCGTATGGGCAAAGGCCTCAGTTGGTTCATAACTCGCCATATTTTTAAAATATAAGAATGTATAATGCTCCACCACAATAACATCCTTATATTTCTACGAAAAACGGTTGTCGTCCTTAAGACAACAACCGTTTCTTATTGCTTATTCAATTCCAGCGGCTAGCAAAACACCGCTTAAGCGGGCGTATTCTTCAAGACTGAGTGTTTCTCCGCGACGGGTCGGTTCAATACCCGCTTCTGCGAGTAAAGCCTCCAGCTGCTCACGTCCTTGTTCAGGGAAGTAACGAGCCTTCAGATTGTTAGCAATCGTCTTGCGGCGCTGTGTGAAAGAAGCGTGAACCACTTCAAAGAAATGCTTCTCACTCTCCACCTTTACCGGAGGATGCTCTCTAACCTTCAGACGGATAACAGCAGACTCCACATTAGGTTGAGGGATGAATACCGTACGTGGCACGATACAGACGAGCTCAGGCTCGCTGTAGTACTGCACGGCAATGCTAAGACTTCCGTATTCCTTTCCACCTGGAGATGCAGCCATACGCTCCGCAACCTCCTTCTGAATCATTACAACGATGTTATCAAGGGGAAGCTTCTCTTCGAGCAGCTTCATCAGAATCGGAGTAGTCACATAATAAGGCAGGTTAGCAACCACACTGACCTTGTTCACAGTGGTGAAATCTTCCTTGAACATTTCCTGCAAGTTCACATTGAGGACATCATCGTTACGAACCTTAACATGGGGATAGGGGGAAAGTACGTCTTTTAATATTGGAATCAGTCTACGGTCAATCTCTACGGCAGTTACAGCACCCGCTGTTAGTGCCAGACGCTCCGTCAGCGCTCCAATTCCCGGCCCGATCTCCAGCGCCCCAGAATCGCTATCTAGTCCAGCAGCGTCTACAATCTTGTCCAAAATATTTTGATCAATCAAAAAATTCTGTCCCAGGCTTTTCTTGAACTTGAATCCATAACGTTGAATAATCTCTTTGGTCCGTTTTGGAGTCGAAATTTCCTCTCTACCACTCATGAAGTAATGCCTCCCTGATCAATTTGGGCGAGAGCCCCGGCAAATTCCTCCCGCGTAATCCCAAACATCGCCAGCCGCTTGTACAGCTGTTTGCCGTTACAATATCCGATTCCAAGCAAATTACCAAGCGCCATACGTCTTTCAGCAGCCCGAGGGTGTACAAGCATTCCAGCGGCCATAAGATCATCAATACCAATCAAAGCAGGTGCTCCTTCAAAAGAGGTATGTACATTACGCAGCGCATGACGAATCGCCTCTGGCGATGCATTCTCTACACCGATATCCCCTTTTCGAGTTGCGTCCTTCTCTGGAATAAAAGCATGCTTGCAGCCCGGCACCTTCGCTGAAACGATTTTACGAATTCGCTCCCCAGCATGGTCCGGGTCCGTAAGAATAATAACCCCTCTACGTTCCATAGCAAGCGCGATCTTAGCAATTACAGTCCGGTTTATAGCAGATCCGCCTGTCTCAATGGTATCCGCTTCTACAGCACGCTTAATGGCTACGGTATCGCTTTTGCCTTCAACGACGATTAATTCCTTAATCATATTTCTTGACTCCTTCCAAAAAAAGCAAAAAGAAGAGGATTCGCTCCTCTTCTTTTGGTTAAAGAATGTATAAGTGATGAGCGGTTGCTCTGCGATCAACGAAATGATCATCCAGCGTTCCTTAACGGTTATCATCACTATAGCTTATCAAAGGATTTTTTGCAAAAGCTTCAGTTCTAGTTAAGCTCTGGTTTCACAGGTCCAATCACATAAACGGTACGTGATTTACGGCCGAAATTACGAGCATGGCTCAGGGAATCATAATAGACATCCACTTTATTGCCTTTAATGGCACCGCCAGTATCCTCTGCACGGCGGAATCCAAGCCCATCGATATAAACCCACCAGCCAATAGGAATTACATTCGGATCTACTGCAATTGTACGACCTTCCGTTACGCGTGTTCCGGAGGCAGTTTTAGTACCTATCCCTGGCTCTTCTGACGAATAAGCTGTCATGGAGACGTTCTTAATCATCTTCTTGTACTCAAAGTCTACGCCAGCCTTGCTTGTGACGTTCTTAGTCTTAGCGCTAACTTTAGTCGTTTTGGAGGTAGTGCTTGATTTGGAAGTTGTTGTAGCTTTAGCAACTACAGTAGGCTTAGGAAGTGCTTTAGTACCAACGGCAATGATCTTATCTTTTGTTACCGTTTGTACTTCCTTGCCGATCATGCGCATAGAGGCCAGTTCTCCGTCTTGATAGATCTTTTCAATATGCTGAACCATGACGCCTGGTTTGCCTGCCTGTGCCACTCTAACTGTTCCCACAGTAAGGGAGGGATCTGCTGTCTTAATAACACGGAAAGGTAAGTTAGTTGTTCGCTGTACCGTTTGCTTGTTGATACGAACGATCTTAATCTCCATGTCAGCAGAGATGGTGGTGTCTAACGAAGGAAAAATCTTGTCATAGCCTTCTAGGTTGATACCCAGTTTGTCAATCGCTTGACCGATAGTGTCTTCGGTCGTATATAACGTTTTTGTTGCTCCGTCCGCAGTAAGGCTAAATTTCTGCGCACGATTGATAACGACACGGTCACCGTCTTTTATTTCATCACTCAGACCTAAAGATAATTCATCATGCGGCTGCAGCGAAATTTGCTCTTTCTCCAACACATCACCAAGAAGTGCTTCTCGCGTTTCAAGTGTCTGTGTTTGCCCGTCTATTACTAAAACTAATTGTTTATTACTTTGACCGTGTACGTACAGCAGAATTAACAGCGCGATTGCGATTGAAATCACACCTGCAAGTAAAAGTACGCGAGTATTTACTTGCTCCCACCGTAATGCGAAAGACCTGCTGGATGACTGCGAATCATGGGATACCTCTGGTTGGAATAAGCCCATTCTCTCCATCCTCCTTACATAGCCTCGTCGTCAATTTGTATATCATGAGGACTGAATTTCTTTGACGAAACTATTTGAGATTGTCACAGGATACGCACGTATTAACTTAGCGTCTCCTGCTCATGGATCGCCTGCTCGGCACAGCTACTCCTACACCTGTTATATAACAGTATGCGGGCAACATTCAGTTTATTCAAAAATAAAGAAGCCTAAAAAGAGTTCTCTTGAGGACTCTTTCGTGGCTTCTCCGATGTCAGAATACGCGGGAATGTTTGTGCACGAGGTTGCCTCTCTTACTTGCGCTTACGGGGTTAGCTGTCGGGTTCGGACGAAAGAGAGACGCCCTATTTCAGGTCACCCGCTCACGGCGGTTGCCCTTAAATTCACCCCAAAGACCACGTGAAGAAATCAAATATTGTTCTGCGGCAATTCCTAGTCGTATTCAAGATACAGGCATGCGGCAGTTCAATATTGGTTCCCCCGTTCTCCATACGGAGACTCAGCGAGACGATCCATGAATCAATGGCTGTCACAATAACAACAGCTCACATCACTGAAAAGATGATATCCTGTTTTGATGCATGTTGTAAAGGACGATTCAACCACGTTTACGCAAATATATGGTTAAAATATTGTAATAATCAGCCGTTTTTATATTAAAAAAGTTTAATATATCGGCCATTCTCTATTTTTCACCCGTTTTACTCCTGTTTTCAGACAATCCCAAATCGTTCCAGTGCGTTCGCATACGTAATTTTAGCCAATTCTTCCCATGTTAACCCTTTAATTTCAGCCGCAGCCTCTGCTACTAACTTCACATGAGCACTCTCATTTCGCTTGCCTCGGAAGGGGTGTGGAGTCAAATATGGAGCGTCTGTTTCGATCAATAATCTGTCCAATGGCGTCTGTGCAAGCACCTCTTTAGGCACTCTGGCATTTTTGAACGTGATCGGTCCTCCAAATGACAAATGAAATCCTAGATCTAGACACATTTTTGCGGTTTCCCAGCTGCCTGAGAAAGAATGCATTACGCCACCTATTTCATTTGCTTTTTCCTCCCGTAAAATCCGTACGACATCTTCATGGGCATCACGGTCATGTATACAGATTGGCATTTTTAGTTCACGGGCTAGTCCAATTTGTTTGCGGAAGACCTCCTGCTGCACATCCTTGGGAGAGGTATCCCAATAATAATCCAACCCAATCTCTCCGATGGCCACCACTTTCTCATGGCTGCAAAGAGAGGCGATCCAATCGAGGTCCCCCTCTTTCATATCAATCGCATCCTGTGGATGCCAGCCCACCGCTGCATAAATATAATCATAAGATTCAGCCAGCTTCATCGTTGAAGGGATCGTTTCCCGATTAAATCCAATATTGATCATCTTGCTAACTCCGGCCTCTACTGCACGAGCTATAACTTCCTCGCGATCCTCGTCGAATTGAGGCGCATCTAAATGTGTATGTGTGTCGAACAGATACATTTTAAAGCTCACTCCTTGTTGTTTTTATCAATAGTTCCATAAATATTTGTATTATTTTGCAAAAATCTCTGCTACAGAAGAGGGCAACCGTGTAAGGGCTTTTTTCAGCTTATCCTGTGGGAAATATAGGTGATATCTGCCACGATGAATTCCGCTTATTGAGCGCACAATATCCGATACCTCTGAAATTTCCCGCAATTGCTCATTGCGATCAAGCAGTAAAATTTGATTATTGTCGAAGGCTGCTCCTGGACGGAACACATCATAAGGCAAATCTGTCGGATAATCAATCTCTAAGTCATATTCTGGGTTAAGTCCCGCTCCCGCAAAACTGCTGCGGATTTCCGTAATCATATCTGTATCCAAATTCTCAATCTCTACATATTTATACAGTTTACGATGAATAAAACGGGTACACAAGTCGCTTAATAACTCATCTTCTTCAAGTGTCCATTGCATAAAAGCAGTCTGTACCAGTGCCTCATCAAGCATTAAATATTGCTTCACTGTTACTTCTCCTCGAAAGAGATCTTCCAGCGGAGCGATCATAAAGCGAAATTTGTACTCCTCTTGGAACAACTCTTTAGCTCTACGGAAGATTTGACGCAAAATAATTTCAGAGCTGCGCGTCACCGGATGAAAATATACCTGCCAGTACATTTGATAACGCGACATTAAATAATCTTCAATGGCATGCATACCTGATTCTTTTACTACAATCCGCCCATTATAAGGACGAAGCATTCTCAAAATCCGATCAATATCGATGGTTCCATAGTTTACACCTGTATAGTACGCATCACGCAGCAAATAATCCATACGATCAGCATCCAGCGGACTAGAAACCAAATTTACAACAATTTCATGCTCATATGTCTTAGAGATAACTGAGGCTACTTTACGAGGAAAATCTTCCTCCACATCACGCAATATTTCGGTGATCTCCGTGTCCTCCAAAATAATTCGGCAGGTCCAATCCTCATGGTTCATTTCAAAAGCTTCTTCTATAGAATGTGAAAATGGACCATGCCCTAAATCATGCAGCAAAGCCGCACACAAAGTAAGCAAACTTTCTTCAGGAATCCAATCCTTATACCCGCTGCGCTCAAATTGCGAAATGATTCTGCGTGTAATTTCATATACTCCTAAAGAATGAGAAAAACGACTATGCTCTGCACCATGAAAAGTGAGATATGAGGTACCTAACTGGCGAATCCGGCGTAAACGCTGAAATTCTTTTGTATTAATTAGTCGCCAAATAATCGTATCCTGTACGTGAATATAATTATGAACGGGATCCTTGAAAACTTTTTCTTCCGTGAGCGGCTGCTTCATGAGATCAACTCCTTCTAATAATTTAATATGATTTTAACTAATATCAGTATATAATAAGTAATTATGTCGTACTTTGTCGAAAAGTATCATTTTTGGTCTTGGTAAATCGACAAAATGCTTTCAGGGTAATTCTTAATTTTTATAGGGACATTCAAAGTTCTTATGGAAATTTTCTTATTCAGCCTATGAAAAAAGGTTGACTGATTTGGGAATCGTTGGTATTATAAGTATCATAAAACAGTGAACAATGTCGAATAATGACGTTTTTGGAACATTGAGAGGAGTAACGATTGTTATGATGAAATCAACAGGAATTGTAAGAAAAGTAGACGAACTTGGACGGGTTGTTATTCCTATTGAATTACGCCGTACACTTGGCATTGGCGAAAAGGACGCACTGGAAATTTACGTTGATGGCGAACGGATTATGCTTAAAAAGTATGAGCCTGCCTGCATTTTCTGTGGCAACGCTGAGAACGTAACTTACTTTAAAGGAAAAATAGTTTGTCATGAATGCATATCTTCCATCCCTACCCCTGTGACAAACTAAATTAAATAGTATATAATAGAACTAATCAAATTGTTAATTCTAACCTTTTCATATCTCCTTGACCTCCCGTGACCGCGGGAGGTATTTTTTATGTCTGGGTTTGCCCTCCTGGTTATCCCCTTCCTAAGGGCAATGTGCTTCAAGACGGAACTAGTAATACTTAGTTGTATTTCTTACAGTTATTTTAAATGCTTTTTACCATTAAACGAATTAATTGTATTTTGTACACTTATATTTCCTATATCTCCGTGAAATCAATCCTTTCCACCTTTATAACTGTATGAAGTACAACTAAACGAACAAATACATAAAAAAATTCAAAAATAACTGTACAAAATACATTTAACCCGCAGATAAATCATTCAAGCTCGAAACGGCTCCGAAAATCCTTAGTTATTCTAGGAATTCGTCTATAACACTTACTCTTCTGCTCTATCAAGCAACGCATTATAAATATCCCGTTTGGCTACACCCCGGTCTGATGCCGCTTTTTTCATAGCCTCTTTCCGTGGTACATCCTGTGCTTCGTAATGAGCTACATGATCTTCAATGCTTAACTGACGCCACCACGCCGATTCTGCGATTTCTGCATCTTCCTTGCTCTCCCCTTCTACGACAATAACATATTCGCCTAGCGGAGGATGTTCAGCCAGCCATAGTGTACATTCCTCAATCGAACCGCGTAGAAACTCCTCATATCTTTTCGTTAATTCACGTGCCAACACAATCTGGCGATTACCGAATGCTTCTTGAAGATGAGCAAGTGTCTTAACTACGCGATGGGGAGATTCGTAGAACAACAAAGTGCCTTGAGCCGAACGAAGTGGACTTAATACTGCTCGGATGTCCTTACGCTCTCGGGGAAGAAAGCCGATAAAGGTGAACGTATTCGTAGATAGACCAGAAGCGATCAAAGCTGACAACGCTGCGTTAGCTCCAGGGATAGGAATCACCGGAATTCCATGACTTATTGCAAGGGCTACAAGATCCGCTCCAGGGTCAGAAATCGCTGGTAAACCGGCATCGCTGACGAGTGCCAAATTTTTTCCTTCTATTATATAGCGTACAAGCTCAGGTCCACTGGCGGCCTTATTATGCTCATGATAACTAAACAACATCGAAGGTGAAATCTCAAAGTGGCTGAGTAATTTTCGGGTCTGTCTCGTATCTTCCGCGGCAATAATATCACATTCCTGCAATGTACGGACTGCACGATAGGTCATATCCTCCAGATTACCGATAGGTGTAGCCACCAGAAAAAGCGACCCTGTTGTCTCCTGAGTACTGGTATTAGTCTTGTTTTGAAAACTGCTTTGGCATGATATCGTCATGATTTACCCTCTTTAGCACCATAGTAGATGTCCATAATCTCTGGACAGTATTGATTGTCCTCATTATATACGATGAGCGGTGGTTGTAAACGAACCTCAGGCTTTCCATCACGTGCGGCTTCGATTAATACCATATTTGCCTCCAGATGGGCACGTGGATGTACAAACCGAATAATCTTTGGCTCGAGTCTATATTGTCTCATAAGACTGATAATATCAACCAACCGTTGTGGTTTATGAACCATACTTACCTTTCCGCCCGTCCGAACCAATCGCACACAAGCCTGAATGACCTCCTCCAGTGTACAACCTATCTCATGGCGAGCCATAGCCTGATGGTTGTTCAGCTTCAGATCACTGCCATTAAGCGGCATATAAGGAGGGTTCACCGTTATTGCATCATACACACCATGTCCTGCGGTAGTATATAACTCGCGCAAATCACCTTCATGAATTACAACCTGATCCTGAAGGCCATTTAGAGCCACGCTACGACGAGCCATATCAGCTAAACGAGGTTGTATTTCAATACCTTCTATAGAAGCTTTTGTCCGGGTAGTCATTAAAATCGGTATTACACCATTTCCCGTACAAAGATCTAGAACTCTTCCACGTGGCGGAACACTGGCGAAACGAGCAAGCAATACAGCATCCATAGAAAAACTAAATACTTCATCACTTTGAATAATGCGCAGATCATGTGTTAGTAGATCATCCACCCGCTCCGTCGGTAACAAGGGGACAGATATATCATTAAAAGAATTCGTCATGTAATAATCTCCTAAAGGTTTTGATGAGAAAAACTTGCTTCAAATGCATGTGCCTATTGGCTAAAATTCAAAAAAAACCGTAGGATAAATCTCCTACGGCTGGATATCCTCATTTATTAAGAAAAGAAAGACAGAACAGACAGTCACCTTCCGTGCGTAAATGTCCAAAATAAACATTACAGATGTGAAAGCCTTCGTGGTAAAGTCGAGCCAAGTTGTCATAACCCTCCCCGACAACCTCTTCTGTTCCCTCTCCGGTAGCTAAAAGAGCTTCCGCCTCCGCAGAATCTACGGTAGGATCCAAAGGTGCATCCCGCTTTAAAATTTTGCGAAGCTGTTCATTCTCCAGAGTTAACCTCTGGTTAGCTTCCATCAGTTCTTTTACCGTCTGTTTCCATTCACCAAGATTGGCGCGCATCGTTTCCATCTGCGCTTCCATATCCTGCATGTGTGCAAATATATTTTTCTTCTCCAAGTTTCCACCCCGAAAGTAACCTTATATGGTTTACTTGACGACAACATCATCCATTGGAAGTTCCTTAACTTTGCCCACTTCAAACAACTGTACATGAACCGTACGGTTTCCGGCATTGATCCCTACTACTTTGCCATCCCCCAATGAGGTCACGACAATCTTGCCGACCGCTGGCATTTCTTCCTTTACACTCTCATAATTGTCATGCTCAAATTTCAAACAACACATCAGACGTCCACAAAGTCCGGAAATCTTGGTCGGATTAAGTGAAAGGTTCTGATCCTTGGCCATTTTTATGGATACGGGTTCAAAATCCCCTAACCAAGAGGAGCAGCAAAGCACTCGTCCACAAGGTCCAAGTCCACCTAGCATCTTAGCTTCATCACGTACCCCAATTTGCCGAAGCTCAATGCGGGTCCGAAAAATACTTGCCAGATCCTTAACCAATTCTCTAAAGTCAACGCGTCCTTCAGCCGTAAAGTAAAATATAATCTTATTACGGTCAAAAGTAAACTCTACATCTACGAGCTTCATTTTGAGACCGTGGTCGCGTATTTTATTTAAACAGGTGGTAAAAGCCTCCTTAGCGGCGCTTTTGTTCTCCTCAACAACGCGTGCGTCGGTTTCTCCGGCAATACGCATCACTTTTTTGAGGGGTAGTACAACATCGGACTCCTCCACCTCTTTTTTGCCTACGACAACCTTACCGTATTCCACCCCACGTGCTGTCTCAACAATAACACATTGATCTCGTTCAATCGGAAAATCAAGTGGATCAAAATAATATATTTTACCCGCTTTTTTAAAACGGACACCTACTACGCTGTACAAAAATTAACCCCCTTGTTTGCCGGTAAAAGGAACCTATGGGCATGTCCGCTCCCTGATGATCCATGCTTGTCCTTCCTCGTCTGTTAAAACGATACTTCCAGGTAAAGCGACATCCGGAGGATATATCATTGCTAATCCTTTAACTTTCCAGTCGGATTAAGAACTGCTCCAGACACAACTGGGCATTGGCATTGGAACGCAGCTTCTTAGTACTCTCTGCAGCATATCCCATATAAGCCACCCATTGTTCCGCACTGCGCCCACGGGCATGCCTGGAAATAAAGTCTAACTGATCTATAAAAACGATACTTTCGTGCTTGCGGTACAGGAAGTAGAGCATATCTTTAAACCATAGATGGAACATGCTGAAAAGGATATCCAAATGTTCAGCGAGCCCAGTCTTGAACAGCTTCTGCCCGGCAGTTGCTACCGTGGAGCTGCCCTTGCTTAAGGACTCCTTAGCTAATTGTAACACTAGATTTCTCATTTCTGCAAACCAATTCTGTTCCAAAAGTTCCCTGCAACCATCAAGTCCCGAACTGAGTGATACTGCACATCGAGCTAAGGGGATCGGCACACCCTCACTTGCTAGCGCTTGAAGCATAATATCCGGATTTAACGGACTAAATGGGATCCGCTGAGTCCGTGACTGAATCGTCGGCAATAAAGAACGACTATTATCAGATATTAGGATTCCTACTGCCGGAGCTGGCGGTTCTTCCAGAAACTTCAACAAACTATTGGCAGCTTGTACCGTCATTTTGTCTGCCCCATCTATAATATAAACCTTTGGATTCACACCCTCAGATCGATAGGAAAAGACACGCTGCAGCTCACGGATCTGATCTATTTTTATGCTTGCACCGTCGGGCTGCAGCAATGACAAATCAGGATGGTTTCCATGCTCAACCTTTCGGCACTCTAGACATTCGCCACAGGCGTCATCCTTGCTTTCCGTGCAAAAAATTGCTTGGGCAAACATCAGCGCCGTCTTCATTTGTCCACTGCCTGCTGGTCCTGTAAATAAATAAGCATGGCTCACAGCGTCCTTGCGCAAGGCATTTTGGAGTAGCCGTTTAGCATGCTCCTGGCCTACTATATCATGAAAAGGCATAATTTCCTCCCAAAACTTTAAAAAGAAAGGTTGATTAACAACCCGCGAATTTCTCCAACACGTCCCAACAGATCTATTCGGCCCTGCTCACTATTCAGCAGATCGTCTGCCATAGATAGCAAAGCCGCATCAATTTCCTCAAGCAGCTTGTAACGCTTACCCCGCCCACGTCTATCCCATCCACGTGTCTCTTTCAGTATAACGCCTCTACGAGCGGTTTCTTCCAGAAACCTTTTGATCATCATCCGGTAAATGGTGAGTTCACGAATGGTCATAGACTTAGATAAACGGTCGCCTTGTGACTGTATTTCTTTGATCTGGCGGTTTAGTTCATCTTTGGTTTTCTGTTCACCTTGCTGCTGAAAAACGTCAGAGAACGATTTCTGCTGAACAGGCTTATTAGCCCCTTCTGCATTTGGAAGCTCACTCTTTAAGGGCCTATATCCCGGATTGATCTTCAAAGGTTATCTACCGCCCCTTTTTTGTAAATGACTTGCTCATTTATATTATACTTAATAATGTTCGAAACGATCTACAGGAAGCACGAATACAGTAGCGCCACCGACCTGTACTTCAACAGGGAGCGGTAAATAGGAATCCGTCGTGCCACTCATCGGAGTTACTGGAGTGACTAGTTGTTCACGCACTTTACAGCTGTTACGGATAACGTTCAATACAGCTTCGATCTGACTGTCTTCTACCCCAATCATAAATGTCGTATTTCCCGCCCGCAGAAATCCACCTGTACTTGCGAGTTTGGTAGCACGGAAATTGGCTTTTACTAGCTCACTGGATAACCGGTTACTGTCTTTATCCTGGATAATTGCAATGATCAACTTCATCTTCGCATTCCCTCCCAAAAAAGTTTTATGGAGTATTACTACTTAATGTGTTCTTAGTAGTAACCTCACTTCATAAGCAAACGCTTAGTTATATGCCACTTCTCTTATTATATTAGACAAAACACCCTAAAAACCCTTTAATACTCTCTCTTCAAGAGTTCTCACAATATCTTGTTCTACCAGATGAATAGGGCGGTTTGCATCAAGAACTACTATTCTCTCCGGATTCGCCTTAATTAATAAATGATAACCTTCACGAACCTTCTGATGAAAGGCAAGACTCTCCATATCCAGACGATTGACTTCGCGATCTTGATTAGCCGCAATCCGTGATAATCCAATCTCAGGGTCTACATCCAGATAAAAGGTTAGATCCGGCATGCGATTTCCAATAGCAAAGCGGTTAATACTCCACACCTCTTCCATACCTAATCCTCTTGCATGTCCTTGATAAACGAGACTACTGTCTACAAAGCGGTCACAGAGGACTGTAAGCCCTTCTCTAAGAGCCGGCTCTACTACTTCAGCGAGATGTTGGCTTCTTGATGCAGCGTACAGCAATGCCTCTGTACGTGCATCCATTGCAGTATGGGCAGGATCCAGAATAATAGAGCGAATTTTTTCGGCGATTTCTATGCCTCCAGGTTCACGTGTAATTCGATAGGGCATGGACCGATTCTGCAAATATGCTGCTACTCTGCCCAGTACCGTTGTTTTTCCGGAGCCTTCGCCCCCTTCTAATGTTATGAAGAAACCTTCTTTGCCCACTTATACTTCTCCGCCCTTCTGAATGTTGTATACCTTAATACGCTGCAAGACCGGATCAGCACAAGCCTGGAACTTCGCGCCTCCATAAGCTAAACCAGTCAGTCTTTGCTGTATCTGATCTGTGATGACCTCACCCGGATATAATAATGGAATGCCTGGTGGATAGGGAATTACCATTTCTGCAGCTACTCTCCCCACGCTGTGTTCAAGATTAATACTTTCTACCTCATTGGCTGACACCGGCTTCAAAGAGAAGGGAACGGGTACCGAGATTTGTAAAACATTCAAATTGTTCCACGTGGAAATATTTTGAGATTCTAAAATGCCAGCGGTGTGCGGTGATTCGGATGTAACCTCCGAATCTATTTCCCGCAGCGCCTGCAATAACCTTGCTGCATCTTCAGCCTTCGAACCGAGGCTGAACAGCAGCACTACGTGCCGGGCGTCACTCATCTCCGGCACACAGCCCTTAGCTTCGAGCCTGCGCTGCAGCTCGATACCGCCTAGGACCCCGGTGGCGTCATAAATGACGACTTTGAAGGGGTCCTGCGTCTCGTACGCCGCCTTATGCAGCGGCGTGCCGTCGTGCAGCGGCTCTGCCGGCTGCACCAATCCATAGCGCAGCAGCTCGGCAAGGCCGCGCCGCAGGACATCCACGGCGGCCAGCCCCGCCGTGAATGCATCGCTGCCCCGGCTGTGCAGCAGCCGCCGGGCAAGATCAAGCGACGCCATCATAGGATATGATGGGCTGGAGCTCTGCACCATGGCGAGCCGCTGCGAGAGCAGGGCGCGGTCGAGCCGCTGCCCTTGAACATGCAGCATAGCGCCCATGGTCATCGCAGTGAGCATCTTGTGCGTGGACTGCACTACGCCGTCCGCGCCACAAGCAAGCGCCCCGGCAGGCAGTGCCGGGTGCTGCCCGTAATGCGCCCCATGCGCTTCATCGACAAGCAGCGGTACACCGCTGTCGTGGCAAATACGCGCGAGGGGCGCAAGGTCACTGCCCATGCCGTAGTAATTGGGCATGGTGACAAATACAGCGGCGGCTTCCGGATAGGCTGCAAGTGCAGCCTCAACAGCTTCTGCCGCCGGCGCTACTGCCAAGCCGCTGAGTGGATCAATTAGCGGCTCGACGAAAACAGCCCTCACTCCAGCTAACATAAGACCATGAATCACTGATTTATGCACATTTCGTTGAAGAATCAGAATCATTCCTGGCTCGGGGCAAGCCGTTAGAATCAGCGCCAGGTTACCCGCCGTACTTCCGCCAACTAGAAAAAAACTCTCCTCTGCTCCAAAGCAATCCGCAGCCAACTCCTGTGCTTCCTTAATGACTCCCTCAGGATGATGAAGATCATCCGTACCGGTAATCTCCGTAACATCGTACTTCATGACCTCATCTAGAAACCCAGCGCCTTCTACGCCGTCATATGCCGCTCCATTTTTATGTCCCGGCACATGATAAGATATATTACCCACAATTCTATATTGCTCCAGCATTTCGTATACAGGTGCCCTACATCGTTGTAATTTATTCATATTAAATTCCTTCCCATAGGGTTCCTTCTATTTTAACGTAAATATTCAGAAACTCCTATGTTTCCTCATAAAAGCATCTGACTGAACAGCAAAACGGCTCCCCCCGCTTAAACAACGAGGAAGCCGTATATGAATATCTCTAATGCAGCCCTTATATCTTTCATCCAGACTGCTCTCTTATCCGCATCAATTAACAGAGTTACTCTACTTAAGCGTTCTTTTGCAATCCGATCTTCTTCATCTGGCCAATAAAAAAACGGTACTTAGCATCTTCTGCCTCGGTACGGATCATTTCTGCCTCACAATCCTCACAAATAAAATGCGAGACAATCACAATACCTTCTTCTTTTTCCTGCCCACAAATGATACAAGCTTGCCCGGTTTGCTGTTCCATAACCATCCCACCTTGACTCTTTTAAGAACAGTATGATACACCTTCTATCATTTTAAACCTTTTCATAGTTTTTTCATATCCTTCGTTTCGTGTATTATATATATTCCGCTGCCCCTATATCGGTGAATATTCGCCCATAGTTTAATAAAATGCTTTCATTCGCCGATATTAAGAACATATGAATCTGTGAGGAGGTTAGTCTATTTTATATGGAACCCAACACCAAAGGCGCTGCTACATTCTATCAATATAAATTAATCAAAAAAATTAATCTAACGGCACCTCTGCTGCGTGTTTATATTTTGCTCCCTCTTTTGGTCCTTGTGCTCGAGACAGTCTTTCTTTCTTGGTGGAGTATTCTCTACTTAATTATAGCTGCTCCGGTTATGTTCTGGGTTCAATATGTTATTTCACGCTCAGTACTTCTAATCTCCGGGCATCCTATTTCAAAAAGATGGTCCATCTCATTTAAAATCCCGTGGCTTGGCTTCATGCCAGATCAACACATTAGTTACCGCATTTTCCGTAAAGTACAGTTACATAATTTTTATATTGGTCTTTGTATTGCAGCTCTCTTTATTTTTTGGTCACCACCGGCATTTACAGTATCCCTGATTATTTGCCACTTGTGGCTTTTACTGCCCCGTCTCTATACACTGTTCAAAATAAATCAACGCAACAAGGAAGGCATGCTGAAGTTTAATCCATCCGATGCCTCCTATTACTCTCAATAGAGTACAGTTAACCTGTGTTCGCATATAAATAAATAATCGCCATCCATAAAGGACGGCGATTATTTATTTTGTCTTAAGACCTTTAATTAAGGCCTTCTTTTCTTTAGGAATCATAACTATAAAATAATCATCATGCACTGTTAAATGAACCGTTACTCCATCCTTCTGAAAAACACCAGATGAATCGGTATTCTCCTCTTCCTGTTCAACCCATCCCCAGGCCTTAATAGTATCCATATACTCCTCTGGGATGCCGTTCTTCTCCTTTAATCCAGGTAAAGAATAACGCACATAATCCATAGCAACGTTTGTCGTAGTCTGGTCTGGTGAGTACGCCTCTTGGGGCACAGGGAAATTTTTCTCGTTTAGCGCACCCTCAAAAGCATCCCAGCTGGGCGCTTTCGTACCGCAGCCTGCCAGTATTAAAGCTACTATACACGAAAAAATTAATATCTTAATAATTCTTGTTTGTTTCATGCCTTAAATCCTCCTTACCTCCACAATGCATCTAAAGACACAAGAAAATTCAAAGTTAGAATTTATGAGTAGTTCCTTCGTATTAGAGATGTTGCTTATTATTTGCACTTATCTATTATACTTGTATCGACCTCAGCGTCGGTAACAAAAATGTCACTCAATTACAGCCCCTTCAGATGTTGTACTCCCCTTCAAATAACACTCTTGTCCAAAAAAAACAAAAAAGCCACTGCTGATAAATCAACAATGGCTTAATGTGCTTGGCAACGTCCTACTCTCCCAGGACCCTTCGGTCCAAGTACCATCGGCGCTGGAGGGCTTAACGGTCGTGTTCGGGATGGGTACGCGTGGAACCCCTCCGCTATCGCCACCAAACATGCATCTGTGAAACAGACGCTGCCGCGTGAAATTCAGTTCATCACAGAAGTGACAATGAATTTCTAAGCGTGTTACAGGCTTGATGCCTGAAAACTGAATCCGAAACGAATCTGCATTCTACGTATAGGATAAGCCCTCGACCGATTAGTATTGGTCAGCTCCATGCATTGCTGCACTTCCACCTCCAACCTATCTACCTCGTCGTCTTCAAGGGGTCTTACTAATTGGGAAATCTCATCTTGAGGGGGGCTTCACGCTTAGATGCTTTCAGCGCTTATCCCGTCCGTACGTAGCTACCCAGCCATGCTCCTGGCGGAACAACTGGTGCACCAGCGGTACGTCCATCCCGGTCCTCTCGTACTAAGGACAGCTCCTCTCAAATTTCCTGCGCCCACGACAGATAGGGACCGAACTGTCTCACGACGTTCTGAACCCAGCTCGCGTACCGCTTTAATGGGCGAACAGCCCAACCCTTGGGACCTACTTCAGCCCCAGGATGCGATGAGCCGACATCGAGGTGCCAAACCTCCCCGTCGATGTGGACTCTTGGGGGAGATAAGCCTGTTATCCCCAGGGTAGCTTTTATCCGTTGAGCGATGGCCCTTCCATGCGGTACCACCGGATCACTAAGTCCGACTTTCGTCCCTGCTCGACTTGTAGGTCTCGCAGTCAAGCTCCCTTATGCCTTTGCACTCTGCGAATGATTTCCAACCATTCTGAGGGAACCTTGGAACGCCTCCGTTACTCTTTAGGAGGCGACCGCCCCAGTCAAACTGCCCGCCTGACACGGTCCCCGTACCCGATAAGGGTACTAGGTTAGAACCTAGATACGATCAGGGTGGTATCCCAACGGCGCCTCCACCGAAGCTTGCGCTCCGATTTCTACGGCTCCCACCTATCCTGTACAGATCGTACCCAAATTCAATATCAAGCTGCAGTAAAGCTCCATGGGGTCTTTCCGTCTTGTCGCGGGTAACCTGCATCTTCACAGGTATTAAAATTTCACCGGATCTCTCGTTGAGACAGCGCCCAAGTCGTTACGCCATTCGTGCGGGTCAGAATTTACCTGACAAGGAATTTCGCTACCTTAGGACCGTTATAGTTACGGCCGCCGTTTACTGGGGCTTCGGTTCATAGCTTCGGGTTACCCCTAACCACTCCCCTTAACCTTCCAGCACCGGGCAGGCGTCAGCCCGTATACTTCGCCTTGCGGCTTCGCACAGACCTGTGTTTTTGCTAAACAGTCGCTTGGGCCTTTTCACTGCGGCCCCCTCGTGCTATTCACACTACCGGGGCACCCCTTCTCCCGAAGTTACGGGGTCATTTTGCCGAGTTCCTTAACGAGAGTTCTTCCGCGCGCCTTAGAATTCTCTTCTCGCCTACCTGTGTCGGTTTGCGGTACGGGCACCTTCTCCTGGCTAGAGGCTTTTCTTGGCAGTGTGAGATCATGACCTTCGCTACTACAATTTTCGCTCCCCATCACAGCCCAGCCTTAATGATGTGCGGATTTGCCTACACATCAGCCTCACTGCTTAGACGGACATCCATCAGTCCGCGTCACTACCCTCCTGCGTCACCCCATCGCTCATAGCGGATTACGGTGGTACAGTAATTTCAAACTGTTGTCCTTCGACTACGCCTTTCGGCCTCGCCTTAGGTCCCGACTTACCCTGAGCGGACGAGCCTTCCTCAGGAAACCTTGGGCTTTCGGCGGATCAGATTCTCACTGATCTTTTCGTTACTCATACCGGCATTCTCACTTGTGTAGTGTCCAGCGCTCTTTTCAGTACACCTTCAACCCCTACACAACGCTCCCCTACCCCAGATGCAAAGCATCTAGCCATAGCTTCGGTGGTGTGTTTAGCCCCGTTACATTTTCGGCGCAGAGTCACTCGACCAGTGAGCTATTACGCACTCTTTCAATGGTGGCTGCTTCTAAGCCAACATCCTGGTTGTCTGTGCAACTCCACATCCTTTCCCACTTAACACACACTTGGGGACCTTAGCTGATGGTCTGGGCTGTTTCCCTTTTGACAATGGATCTTAGCACTCACTGTCTGACTCCCGGCAATAAGTATATGGCATTCGGAGTTTGACTGAGCTTGGTAATCCTTGCGGACCCCGCACCCAATCAGTGCTCTACCTCCACTACTCTTATACCGAGGCTAGCCCTAAAGCTATTTCGGGGAGAACCAGCTATCTCCGAGTTCGATTGGAATTTCTCCGCTACCCCCACCTCATCCCCGCACTTTTCAACGTACGTGGGTTCGGGCCTCCAGTGCGTGTTACCGCACCTTCACCCTGGACAGGGGTAGATCACACGGTTTCGGGTCTACGTCCACATACTAATTCGCCCTATTCAGACTCGCTTTCGCTGCGGCTCCACCTTCTCGGCTTAACCTTGCATGTTAAACGTAACTCGCCGGTTCATTCTACAAAAGGCACGCCATCACCCATTAATAGGGCTCTGACTTTTTGTAAGCACACGGTTTCAGGTTCTATTTCACTCCCCTTCCGGGGTGCTTTTCACCTTTCCCTCACGGTACTGTTTCACTATCGGTCGCCAGGTAGTATTTAGCCTTAGCAGATGGTCCTGCTGGATTCATACGGGGTTTCACGTGCCCCGCACTACTCGGGATCCGTCTCGGAGAGAATACAGTTTAGGTTACAGGGCTTTTACCTCTATCGCGGGCCTTTCCAGACCTCTTCACCTACCATATTCCTTTGTAACTCCATGTGAGACGTCCCACAACCCCTAAGAGCAAGCTCTTAGGTTTAGGCTGTTCCGCGTTCGCTCGCCGCTACTGACGGAATCACTATTGTTTTCTCTTCCTCAGGGTACTTAGATGTTTCAGTTCCCCTGGTCTGCCTCTACATTTCCTATGTATTCAGAAATGAGTAACTGCGAATTACCACAGCTGGGTTTCCCCATTCGGACACCCCCGGATCAAAGCTTGCTTACAGCTCCCCGAGGCAGTTTCGTTGTTCGCCACGTCCTTCGTCGGCTCCTGGCGCCTAGGCATCCTCCGTGTGCTCTTATTAGCTTAACCTTGATTCTTCCGAAGAAAAATCTCACTAATAACATTTACTTGTT
Organism: Paenibacillus sp. FSL H7-0943; assembly: GCF_037963265.1. Lineage (NCBI taxonomy): Bacteria > Bacillati > Bacillota > Bacilli > Caryophanales > Paenibacillaceae > Paenibacillus > Paenibacillus sp. FSL H7-0943. The sequence continues at coordinate 26,421 of NZ_CP150148.1, read as the reverse complement.
TACACAAGTTGCTAAAAGATGTTCTAAAACGCAAATTCGTTTCGGTATCCAGTTTTCAAGGATCAAGTCTTACTTGAGAGCTTAAACTCTCAAAACTGAGCAACGAGTGAGTAACAGGCCTAAACCTGAGTTTTGGAAGCTTAGCTTCCGATTTGAATGTTCTCATTGCAGAGAACGATTCTCCATAGAAAGGAGGTGATCCAGCCGCACCTTCCGATACGGCTACCTTGTTACGACTTCACCCCAATCATCTACCCCACCTTCGGCGGCTGGCTCCCTTGCGGGTTACCCCACCGACTTCGGGTGTTGTAAACTCTCGTGGTGTGACGGGCGGTGTGTACAAGACCCGGGAACGTATTCACCGCGGCATGCTGATCCGCGATTACTAGCAATTCCGACTTCATGCAGGCGAGTTGCAGCCTGCAATCCGAACTGAGACCGGCTTTGATGGGATTGGCTCCACCTCGCGGCTTCGCTTCCCGTTGTACCGGCCATTGTAGTACGTGTGTAGCCCAGGTCATAAGGGGCATGATGATTTGACGTCATCCCCACCTTCCTCCGGTTTGTCACCGGCAGTCACTCTAGAGTGCCCAACATTACTTGCTGGCAACTAAAGTTAAGGGTTGCGCTCGTTGCGGGACTTAACCCAACATCTCACGACACGAGCTGACGACAACCATGCACCACCTGTCTCCTCTGTCCCGAAGGCCGCTGCTATCTCTAGCAGATTCAGAGGGATGTCAAGACCTGGTAAGGTTCTTCGCGTTGCTTCGAATTAAACCACATACTCCACTGCTTGTGCGGGTCCCCGTCAATTCCTTTGAGTTTCAGTCTTGCGACCGTACTCCCCAGGCGGAGTGCTTACTGTGTTAACTTCGGCACCAAGGGTATCGAAACCCCTAACACCTAGCACTCATCGTTTACGGCGTGGACTACCAGGGTATCTAATCCTGTTTGCTCCCCACGCTTTCGCGCCTCAGCGTCAGTTACAGCCCAGAAAGTCGCCTTCGCCACTGGTGTTCCTCCACATATCTACGCATTTCACCGCTACACGTGGAATTCCACTTTCCTCTTCTGTACTCAAGCCACCCAGTTTCCAGTGCGACCTCAGGTTGAGCCCAAGGTTTAAACACCAGACTTAAATAGCCGCCTGCGCGCGCTTTACGCCCAATAATTCCGGACAACGCTTGCCCCCTACGTATTACCGCGGCTGCTGGCACGTAGTTAGCCGGGGCTTTCTTCTCAGGTACCGTCACTCCGGTAGCAGTTACTCTACCGGACGTTCTTCCCTGGCAACAGAGCTTTACGATCCGAAAACCTTCATCACTCACGCGGCGTTGCTCCGTCAGGCTTTCGCCCATTGCGGAAGATTCCCTACTGCTGCCTCCCGTAGGAGTCTGGGCCGTGTCTCAGTCCCAGTGTGGCCGTTCACCCTCTCAGGTCGGCTACGCATCGTCGCCTTGGTGGGCCGTTACCCCACCAACTAGCTAATGCGCCGCAGGCCCATCCCTCAGTGACAGATTGCTCCGTCTTTCATTCTTCTCTCAGGAGAAAAAAGAAATTATCCGGTATTAGCTACCGTTTCCGGTAGTTATCCCAGTCTGAAGGGCAGGTTGCCTACGTGTTACTCACCCGTCCGCCGCTAAGTTATTTTGAAAGCAAGCTTTCAAAATAACTCCGCTCGACTTGCATGTATTAGGCACGCCGCCAGCGTTCGTCCTGAGCCAGGATCAAACTCTCCAATTAGTATTGAAAAGAGCGATATGCTCATTTTGAAACATCTGACGAGAAAATTAATTCTCTAATTTTGGATTTCACTTACGTGATTTCCTACTCACTCGTTGTTCAGTTTTCAAAGATCAAGTTCTCGTTGGCGCCGTTTAATGTCTCAGCAGCAACTCTTATACTATATCATGTTCGGCTATTTAATGTCAAGCTCTTTTTTAACTTCTTTTTCGAGCTCGGCATGTGTACTTCTTGGCCGGACTTAGAATATATCATGTATGGAGATACATTGCAAGAGTTTTTTTATATAAAATCAAAAGCATAAAACATCATCTATGTATTATTGTATTATAATAACTACCCCCTTATCATCTAATTATCTAGAAAGTAAAAAAACAACTGCAGAAGATAACAGTTGTTTTTTAGAAGAAGCTTAGACGATTCTAGATTAATTCCGCTTCCTTCGCTCCAGTAATTACGGCAATGATATTGCTTCGAAGTGCCTCCGCATTGTGCGCTTCATATGGATCCACTTTGAAAACAACAGCATCTGCAATAAAACCTTCTGCAATTTGTCCCAGCTCGTTACCGCTCCCCAGAATATCAGCAGCACTTTTAGTCGCAGCCTGCCAAGCTTCTCTCCGAGTTAAGCCATAATCAATCAATGTATCCAGTTCTTGAAGGTTATAGCCATGTAGTGCAGGTGTGGCATAATCTGTACCGAATCCAATACGAACGCCTTCTCTTTTTGCATAATGAATGGCCTTGGAATGACATTCGGCAGCGCGGGCAGCTCGGTCGCAAATGATCGGGTTCAACGCTAGAACGCCTTTTGGGTCTGCAGCAATACGATAAATTGATGTGGTGGGTACAAACGCTACCCTCGAGTTAGCAAGTCTTCCTGCCTGATCCTCAGTTAGAAACATCCCATGCTCTATTGATTCCACGCCGGCCTGGATGGACCAGTCTATCGTCACTCCGCCCCAGGTATGAACCAGTACCTTCTTATCATGGGCATGTGCATTACGAACAATGAACGAGAACTCTTCTTCGGAAAAGATCGGGTCAACGACTTTCTCGGTAGGTGCTCCAAGCCCGCCTGTGGCCATGATTTTTATCCAACCCGCTCCTGTAGCAAAGATTTCCGCCATGCGTTGTTCTAAATGCTTGAGACCACGGGCATCTGCTGCTCCAATCATATCGCTACTGGTCTGCACTCTTAATGGATGCTGATATTGCTGGACAAGATGCTGCACTGTGCTCGGCAGAATCCCACCTGCATCACGGGCAGTCGTTACACCCGTTCTAAGAGTAGCTTCAAAAGCTTGTGCCTGCATAATTTCGATCTGGTTGGCATCGCGCTTCAATTGATCAGAGTGGTCAAAATCTGTCCAAGCTAAATGCGTATGAAGATCAATAATACCCGGACTTAGCCACAGATCTGTTCCTGCAAGATTTGACTCTACTTGATGCGGATCCGCTTCAGTAATGGATGAAAAACGACCATCCTTTATCACGACATCAAAACGTCTGCCTTCGATACCTGCTATAAAAATGTCATTGAACGTTTGCAGTTCTGGATGCTTATGAATCATCTTCATTCCCCCCATGCCAGCCGAACAGCTGCTAATGCCTGAACAGGGTCTTGTTTCAACAATTCGGCAAGCGTGGATATAGCTTTCTCCACACTTTGCCGCTCAGCATTCGTTCCAAAATGGTTGATCCGTAGAAGATGGCCAAATAATTCTCCGTCTCCGGGAGCCACAATGCCTATAGGCTGCTCAATCCGCAACTCTTGCTTTCCAGAAATCCGCACCGTTGTAGTCAGCGTAGAATAATGTCTGCTGTCCTTTTGCCAAGGCTCAAGCCCCAAGGATTTAATACCAGCTACAGCAGCTGCTGCGGCTCGCTCATGGCGTTTGATTACTTGATCCAATCCTTCTTCTTCAATTCGTGTCAAAGCTTGAGTCAAGGCTCTAGCCTCCAGCGTAGGAATGTTTGGGGCAACCCGCAATGGCGCGGCGTCTCCCAGTGATGGTTTCAGATCCAGCAAGGATAAAATAGAATTGCGTGGAGCATTTTCATTCGACTCAAGAAATTCCCAGCCACGTGGAGAAATACTTACGGCACTAACACCGTTGGGTCCAGCTAAGGCTTTTTGCGCACCTATAACTGCAAAATCAACGGACCATTCATCCACCAGCAGGGCCTCTCCCCCAACCGCAGATACGGAGTCAGACACAGTAATAAGATTGAATTCTTTTGCAATTTCAAATATTTCTTTAGCAGGATTAGAGCCTCCAGTAACCACTTCAGCTTGAACAAAAGAAAGGGCACAAGGTTTAAACTCCTTAATCGCAGAAGCAACTTGGTCGCTAGTGACCACTTCATCAAAAGGAACCTTTACTTCAACAACCGTTGCTCCACCCCGCTCAAGCCATTTTCCAAATAAACTTCCATAAGGACCTGTTACTATATTTACAATGGTTCGACCAGGTGCAGCTATTCCGGCGGCTACCGCCTCGATTCCAAGGATTGCCTCAGCCGGAATGATAACTGGAGGGTGCTCAGTAAACAAGACTTTGGAAATTAAATGTGTTAGCTTATTGTACTCAGCCAGTGAAAGTGGCACGTATCCTTTATGTTCTCGGTTCATAAAAAAACCTCCTGATGTACTTTATTTTGGCATTTTCGGAACCGCCGACAACAGCTCATAACTGTATTCATGTTTAGGACGGATGAAGAATTGGTCCCGCGGACTCTGCTCCACGAGCTTTCCTTGCCGCATAACTGCTACCGTATCGCTAATTGCATTGATTACTCCTAGATCATGAGAAATAAAAAGCATGGTGAGATTAAGCTCAGCCTTCAGCGTATTGAACAGTTCGAGCACACTAAGCTGCACAGATACATCCAACGCACTTGTAGGTTCATCCGCGATCAGGATGTTTGGCTCAACACTTAATGCACGAGCGATCGCTATTCGTTGACGCTGGCCGCCGGAAAATTCATGTGGGAATTTGTCTAACGCCTTTTGTTCTAAATGAACTTGATTCAAAAGCTCTTTGCATCTTTGTTCAACATCTGTACGCCCCACTATTTTATGAAACAATAAGGGCTCGGAAAGAATTTGCCTAATCGAATGTTTAGGATTTAGCGAAGCATCTGGATTTTGGAATATCATCTGGATTGTTTTGTGCTGCTCACGGCTTCTTTTCTTTTTTAATTCTTGGGTTCCCAACAGAATCTGTCCCTCATTTGGGGCAATCAGTCCAGCAATTACTCGCGCCAGCGTAGATTTCCCTGATCCGGATTCTCCAACAAGCCCAAGGGTGGTGTGCTGCTCAAGATTCAGATTGATATGATCCAGTGCAGTAAAGCCGCCATAATGAACAGTTAAATCTTTTATTTGTAAGGCTAATTCCATGAGTCTCTACTCCCTTCAAGCTCTGGCAAAGGAAGCACCGAATCAATCAGCATCTGTGTGTAAGGGTCTTTCGGATTTCGCAAAATATCAAGGGTATTGCCCTGCTCAACAATCTGTCCCTGTTTCATTACACATAGCCGTGAACACAAGTTTGCTGCAATCGCTAGGTTATGCGTAACAAATACCATGGCAAAACTGAGCTCATGCTGGAGGCTCGTGATCGTCTCAATAATTTGCCGTTGAACCGTGACGTCAAGTGCCGTTGTCGGCTCATCACAGAGAAGTATGCCTGGCTTGCACGCCAGTGCCAGAGCGATGACTACCCGTTGACACTGACCGCCTGACAGCTGACTCGGATACCGGTCCTTTTTCTTCAATGAATCGGGGAGACCAAGCCTTTCGAGCAGTTCCAGTGCAATTACCCGCGAAGTCTTACGGCTTACTCTCTGTCTGTAATACACAACTTCAGCCAGTTGTTTGACAACCGTACAGAGCGGATCAAGCGCACCTCTTGGATCTTGAAATACCATCGCACTGCTTACGTCACTTTTAATGGTGCCACCAGTCTGTTCAACACCATTTGGAAGCAAGCCTAAAATTGCACGCAGTGTAAGCGATTTTCCTGATCCCGATTCACCTACTAATCCCAGACTCTCCCCTTTACCCAGCGAAAAACTAACATTATTGACCAATCTCTCATTTGACTTAGCTGCCAGCGATAGCGCCTCTATTTCTAAAATGGGTTGTATAGACATTATTTTTTCCTCCATATGTCTGCCAAACCATCACCTAGGAGCGACAAAGCTATCCCCGTATACACCACTGCAAATCCCGGAACGGCCGAGAGCCACCAAGCTGTAGTGATGAAGGGCTGTCCATCTGAAATCATTGTCCCCCAGTCAGGAGTTGGCGGTGTAATGCCGATACCAAGATACCCGAGCGTAACAATGGCAACAAGCAATCCAATCATATCTGTCATAAGGACGACCACGGCTTGCGGAAGTACATTCGGCAGGAGATGACGCAAAATAATTTTCACTCCTGGTAGCCCTAAGGTTTGAGCGGACGCCACCCATTCCTGATTACGAAAAGAAGCACTAAGACCTCTCACGACACGGGCAAAGACAATCCATCCTACAAAAATAAAAGTAATATAAATGCCTCGTTCTCCTGCTCCACTTGCAAAAGCCACGATAATAACGATCAGATAAAAAGGAAAGGCGATGAATGTATCTGACAACAGCGTAATAACTGTATCGATCCATTTGCCGTAATATCCTGCCAGCATTCCTAGAAATACACCTGTGCAAAAGGGAATGATTTCTGCCAAGACCATGATTTTCAAATCAGTCCTCGCTGCATAAACCAGTCTGGTAAACAGATCACGCCCTAATTGATCAGTTCCCAACCAATGCTCGGCTGACGGAGGCTGTAAAAAGGCACTCAAATTTTGCTCAGAGGGGTCATAAGGACTTATATAAGGTATAAACACAGTCAAGAGAATAAGAGCTGCAAACATAATAATTCCCACTAGAAGTGATGGGGTATTCCATATTCGCTTTAAGCCGCTTGTTATCTTACCGTCTTCATACAATCGCGAGTCTAGTCTTATAGTTTTCATTGTTTTCCTTTCGTTCTGGGATCAAGCCACCAGGAAATGATTTCAATCAAGAGACTGATGATCACAACAGATAGCGCACAGTAAAGTGCTATTCCTTGAATAACCGGAAAGTCCCGTTTCGAAATTGAAGTGAACAATAAGCTGCCAATTCCCTTAATTCCAAATACCTGCTCAACGACCAAGGTGCCTCCGATTAAATAAGAAATATTCACACCCAGCAGCATTAACGTAGGAAGAGCAGAGTTGCGCAGCACATGTTTAAATAAAATAACCCTGTTTGGTATGCCCGCAGCCTTAAGGGTGACTACAAAATCCGATTCTAACACTTCAAGCATCTGCGCTCTTAATGAACGAACAAGCGTAGGAACCTGTGAAAAAGCAACAGTGATTGCTGGAAGTGCAAGACTATGCAAGGTTCCGACCCACCCTTCACTTACTCCCCCAACAGGGAACCAGCCAAGCCGGACACTAAAGAGCAAAATTAAAAGTAAGCCAACCCAGAAGATTGGCATACCTAGAGTAATTGTAGGAAAAATACGTATCAAATGGTCCAGCAGTTTATCCTTATGCGTAGCGGCTACCATAGCGAGCAGAAGGGATACAAAAATCGCCAACACACAAGCCATCACGATGAGCAGCAAAGTAACAGGGGCCCGTTGTGTAATCAACTCTCTTGTTGATGTCCCCATAATAATGGAGTTTCCAGTATCTCCTTGAGTAAACAGCGTCTTCACAAATCGGATGAATTGCTCCCATAAAGGGAGGTCCAGCCCAAGAGTATGATGCATACTCTTGAGCGCCTCAGGGGTACTGTATTCTCCCAAAATCATTTTTGCTGGATCTCCCGGCACGATTCGTATGATGAAAAAGACCGCTATCATTACGCAGAAGATCACTGCTAATGCTTTTATAAGAGATATCACAAGCCAGTTGTAAGAACCCTTGCTTCCTTTCGGTTGATTTAACACCTGCTTAAGATTCATCATAGGCTGATGCGGACATCTTCGAAACGGGCACTGCCGTTTGGTAGAACAACGAGACCGTCAACTGAAGAACGAATACCTTTTAAAACATCTGGATAGTAAAGCGGAATATAAGGAACTTCATCAGCAAGGGTCTGCAGCAGCTTAGTATAGATTTGTGCACGTTCATCGCCATCCGCAGTTTTTTGTCCCTCATATAGAAGCTTCGTTACTTCATCATTTGTATAATGCGTCCAATATGATTTGCTGAAGCCTTCCGGATCGGTCTGGAAAGCAATAATTGAGTTCGCTTCAGGGGAATCCGCTTGGCCACTGTTCAGCATTGCCGCAAAATCATATGCGAAGAAACGTTCACGGAAAGTGGCAAGTTCAATCGATTCAATCTCAATCTTAATCCCAATCGTTTGGCCCGCTGCCTGAATAATTTGTGCCTCTTGAGCTCTTGTGCTATTACCGGATGCTACAAGTAATTTGGTAGTGAAGCCATTAGGGAAGGCAGATTTGGCAAGCTCCTCCTTGGCTGCTTCGATATTAAAGTTCAGTGCTTTGATTGTATCATTTGCGTTATAAGGAATCGTTGTTGGCAGCAATGAGTTTGCTGTTTGTGCATAACCAAAGGTTAGCGCCTTGGTCAAGCCCTCACGATCAAGCGCTAGCGCCAGAGCGCGACGGACATGCACATCAGAAAAATGTTCATCCAACGTATTAAAGAACAATTGCTCTGTCACCCAACTACCGTTAGTAACTACTTTAGTGTCAGCCCCATCTTTAATCTCATTGGCATTTTGCAGGGCCAAAGATTCAATAGCATTAACTTCTCCAGCCTTCAGCTGGTTAATCGCTTGGCTGTCATCTTCAATCAGCTTATAAACGAGCTTATCAATATAGGGTTTACCTTCTTGCCAGTAGAATGTATTCTTAGTGAAGGTCAGATCACCTGCAGTGTCCCATGTTTCAACAACAAAAGGTCCCGTACCGATTGGTTTCTTGAAGAATTCTTCTTCGGATACTCCGCCGAAATTGTTAGGAAGGATACCATTTGAGAAATTAGATAGCTCCGAGATAAATGGTGTATAAGGCTCTTTAAGTGTAATAACAAGCGTTTTGTTATCTTGCGCTTTGATTGTGTCGACCTTTGCGGATATTGCCAGCGGGCCGCCTACCTTCAAGTGCCGCTCAAGAGAGAATACAGCATCTTCTGCAGTCACATCCGTGCCGTTTGAAAACTTCAAACCATCACGAAGCTCGAATGTATACGTCAGACCATCTTCACTGATATTATGTGACTTAGCAAGCCAATCTACAATTTCACCTTTGCTGTCAAAAGCGACTAATGATTCAAAGACTTTGTCGATTGCAAAAGCATTGTTGGACGTAATCTGATTATGCAAATCCAGCGAAGTTACAGAAGCAGGTCGTCCATAGACGAAAGTCCCTCCCGTTGCAGGTTCTGCAGTTTGAGGACTTTGAGTTGCCGGACTCGCACTTTCCTGTGCCTCTTTATTTGAATCAGCCTTATTATTAGACCCCGAGCACCCTGCAATTAACATCAATAGCAAAACTGCTATTGCCCCCAACAGAATCGGTTTCTTAATAGATACACTAAAGTACGACATAATTCGCTCCCCCTATAATTCTTATATGTTTAGTATGAATTGTATTATGGGTTAAACACTGTAGTCTGTCAAACATAATTTAATTTGCAACAATCCTAAAGTAAATATACATAACAAAAAGACCACTGTCGATTACTCAACAGTGGTCTTGCGTGCTTGGCAACGTCCTACTCTCCCAGGACCCTTCGGTCCAAGTACCATCGGCGCTGGAGGGCTTAACGGTCGTGTTCGGGATGGGTACGCGTGGAACCCCTCCGCTATCGCCACCAAACATGCGTCTGTGAAACAGACGCTGCCGCGTGAAATTCGGTTCATCACCAGAAGTGACAATGAATTTCTAAGCGTGTTACAGGCTTGATGCCTGAAAACTGAATCCGAAACGAATTTGCATCCTACGTATAGGATAAGCCCTCGACCGATTAGTATTGGTCAGCTCCATGCATTGCTGCACTTCCACCTCCAACCTATCTACCTCGTCGTCTTCAAGGGGTCTTACTAATTGGGAAATCTCATCTTGAGGGGGGCTTCACGCTTAGATGCTTTCAGCGCTTATCCCGTCCGTACGTAGCTACCCAGCCATGCTCCTGGCGGAACAACTGGTGCACCAGCGGTACGTCCATCCCGGTCCTCTCGTACTAAGGACAGCTCCTCTCAAATTTCCTGCGCCCACGACAGATAGGGACCGAACTGTCTCACGACGTTCTGAACCCAGCTCGCGTACCGCTTTAATGGGCGAACAGCCCAACCCTTGGGACCTACTTCAGCCCCAGGATGCGATGAGCCGACATCGAGGTGCCAAACCTCCCCGTCGATGTGGACTCTTGGGGGAGATAAGCCTGTTATCCCCAGGGTAGCTTTTATCCGTTGAGCGATGGCCCTTCCATGCGGTACCACCGGATCACTAAGTCCGACTTTCGTCCCTGCTCGACTTGTAGGTCTCGCAGTCAAGCTCCCTTATGCCTTTGCACTCTGCGAATGATTTCCAACCATTCTGAGGGAACCTTGGAACGCCTCCGTTACTCTTTAGGAGGCGACCGCCCCAGTCAAACTGCCCGCCTGACACGGTCCCCGTACCCGGTAAGGGCACTAGGTTAGAACCTAGATACGATCAGGGTGGTATCCCAACGGCGCCTCCACCGAAGCTTGCGCTCCGATTTCTACGGCTCCCACCTATCCTGTACAGATCGTACCCAAATTCAATATCAAGCTGCAGTAAAGCTCCATGGGGTCTTTCCGTCTTGTCGCGGGTAACCTGCATCTTCACAGGTATTAAAATTTCACCGGATCTCTCGTTGAGACAGCGCCCAAGTCGTTACGCCATTCGTGCGGGTCAGAATTTACCTGACAAGGAATTTCGCTACCTTAGGACCGTTATAGTTACGGCCGCCGTTTACTGGGGCTTCGGTTCATAGCTTCGGGTTACCCCTAACCACTCCCCTTAACCTTCCAGCACCGGGCAGGCGTCAGCCCGTATACTTCGCCTTGCGGCTTCGCACAGACCTGTGTTTTTGCTAAACAGTCGCTTGGGCCTTTTCACTGCGGCCCCCTCGTGCTATTCACACTACCGGGGCACCCCTTCTCCCGAAGTTACGGGGTCATTTTGCCGAGTTCCTTAACGAGAGTTCTTCCGCGCGCCTTAGAATTCTCTTCTCGCCTACCTGTGTCGGTTTGCGGTACGGGCACCTTCTCCTGGCTAGAGGCTTTTCTTGGCAGTGTGAGATCATGACCTTCGCTACTACAATTTTCGCTCCCCATCACAGCCCAGCCTTAACGATGTGCGGATTTGCCTACACATCAGCCTCACTGCTTAGACGGACATCCATCAGTCCGCGTCACTACCCTCCTGCGTCACCCCATCGCTCATAGCGGATTACGGTGGTACAGTAATTTCAAACTGTTGTCCTTCGACTACGCCTTTCGGCCTCGCCTTAGGTCCCGACTTACCCTGAGCGGACGAGCCTTCCTCAGGAAACCTTGGGCTTTCGGCGGATCAGATTCTCACTGATCTTTTCGTTACTCATACCGGCATTCTCACTTGTGTAGTGTCCAGCGCTCTTTTCAGTACACCTTCAACCCCTACACAACGCTCCCCTACCCCAGATGCAAAGCATCTAGCCATAGCTTCGGTGGTGTGTTTAGCCCCGTTACATTTTCGGCGCAGAGTCACTCGACCAGTGAGCTATTACGCACTCTTTCAATGGTGGCTGCTTCTAAGCCAACATCCTGGTTGTCTGTGCAACTCCACATCCTTTCCCACTTAACACACACTTGGGGACCTTAGCTGATGGTCTGGGCTGTTTCCCTTTTGACAATGGATCTTAGCACTCACTGTCTGACTCCCGGCAATAAGTATATGGCATTCGGAGTTTGACTGAGCTTGGTAATCCTTGCGGACCCCGCACCCAATCAGTGCTCTACCTCCACTACTCTTATACCGAGGCTAGCCCTAAAGCTATTTCGGGGAGAACCAGCTATCTCCGAGTTCGATTGGAATTTCTCCGCTACCCCCACCTCATCCCCGCACTTTTCAACGTACGTGGGTTCGGGCCTCCAGTGCGTGTTACCGCACCTTCACCCTGGACAGGGGTAGATCACACGGTTTCGGGTCTACGTCCACATACTAATTCGCCCTATTCAGACTCGCTTTCGCTGCGGCTCCACCTTCTCGGCTTAACCTTGCATGTTAAACGTAACTCGCCGGTTCATTCTACAAAAGGCACGCCATCACCCATTAATAGGGCTCTGACTTTTTGTAAGCACACGGTTTCAGGTTCTATTTCACTCCCCTTCCGGGGTGCTTTTCACCTTTCCCTCACGGTACTGTTTCACTATCGGTCGCCAGGTAGTATTTAGCCTTAGCAGATGGTCCTGCTGGATTCATACGGGGTTTCACGTGCCCCGCACTACTCGGGATCCGTCTCGGAGAGAACACAGTTTAGGCTACAGGGCTTTTACCTCTATCGCGGGCCTTTCCAGACCTCTTCACCTACCATATTCCTTTGTAACTCCATGTGAGACGTCCCACAACCCCTAAGAGCAAGCTCTTAGGTTTAGGCTGTTCCGCGTTCGCTCGCCGCTACTGACGGAATCACTATTGTTTTCTCTTCCTCAGGGTACTTAGATGTTTCAGTTCCCCTGGTCTGCCTCTACATTTCCTATGTATTCAGAAATGAGTAACTGCGAATTACCACAGCTGGGTTTCCCCATTCGGACACCCCCGGATCAAAGCTTGCTTACAGCTCCCCGAGGCAGTTTCGTTGTTCGCCACGTCCTTCGTCGGCTCCTGGCGCCTAGGCATCCTCCGTGTGCTCTTATTAGCTTAACCTTGATTCTTCCGAAGAAAAATCTCACTAATAACATTTACTTGTTTGCACAAGTTGCTAAAAGATGTTCTAAAACGCAAATTCGTTTCGGTATCCAGTTTTCAAGGATCAAGTCTTACTTGAGAGCTTAAACTCTCAAAACTGAGCAACGAGTGAGTAACAGGCCTAAACCTGAGTTTTGGAAGCTTAGCTTCCGATTTGAATGTTCTCATTGCAGAGAACGATTCTCCATAGAAAGGAGGTGATCCAGCCGCACCTTCCGATACGGCTACCTTGTTACGACTTCACCCCAATCATCTACCCCACCTTCGGCGGCTGGCTCCCTTGCGGGTTACCCCACCGACTTCGGGTGTTGTAAACTCTCGTGGTGTGACGGGCGGTGTGTACAAGACCCGGGAACGTATTCACCGCGGCATGCTGATCCGCGATTACTAGCAATTCCGACTTCATGCAGGCGAGTTGCAGCCTGCAATCCGAACTGAGACCGGCTTTGATGGGATTGGCTCCACCTCGCGGCTTCGCTTCCCGTTGTACCGGCCATTGTAGTACGTGTGTAGCCCAGGTCATAAGGGGCATGATGATTTGACGTCATCCCCACCTTCCTCCGGTTTGTCACCGGCAGTCACTCTAGAGTGCCCAACATTACTTGCTGGCAACTAAAGTTAAGGGTTGCGCTCGTTGCGGGACTTAACCCAACATCTCACGACACGAGCTGACGACAACCATGCACCACCTGTCTCCTCTGTCCCGAAGGCCGCTGCTATCTCTAGCAGATTCAGAGGGATGTCAAGACCTGGTAAGGTTCTTCGCGTTGCTTCGAATTAAACCACATACTCCACTGCTTGTGCGGGTCCCCGTCAATTCCTTTGAGTTTCAGTCTTGCGACCGTACTCCCCAGGCGGAGTGCTTACTGTGTTAACTTCGGCACCAAGGGTATCGAAACCCCTAACACCTAGCACTCATCGTTTACGGCGTGGACTACCAGGGTATCTAATCCTGTTTGCTCCCCACGCTTTCGCGCCTCAGCGTCAGTTACAGCCCAGAAAGTCGCCTTCGCCACTGGTGTTCCTCCACATATCTACGCATTTCACCGCTACACGTGGAATTCCACTTTCCTCTTCTGTACTCAAGCCACCCAGTTTCCAGTGCGACCTCAGGTTGAGCCCAAGGTTTAAACACCAGACTTAAATAGCCGCCTGCGCGCGCTTTACGCCCAATAATTCCGGACAACGCTTGCCCCCTACGTATTACCGCGGCTGCTGGCACGTAGTTAGCCGGGGCTTTCTTCTCAGGTACCGTCACTCCGGTAGCAGTTACTCTACCGGACGTTCTTCCCTGGCAACAGAGCTTTACGATCCGAAAACCTTCATCACTCACGCGGCGTTGCTCCGTCAGGCTTTCGCCCATTGCGGAAGATTCCCTACTGCTGCCTCCCGTAGGAGTCTGGGCCGTGTCTCAGTCCCAGTGTGGCCGTTCACCCTCTCAGGTCGGCTACGCATCGTCGCCTTGGTGGGCCGTTACCCCACCAACTAGCTAATGCGCCGCAGGCCCATCCCTCAGTGACAGATTGCTCCGTCTTTCATTCTTCTCTCAGGAGAAAAAAGAAATTATCCGGTATTAGCTACCGTTTCCGGTAGTTATCCCAGTCTGAAGGGCAGGTTGCCTACGTGTTACTCACCCGTCCGCCGCTAAGTTATTTTGAAAGCAAGCTTTCAAAATAACTCCGCTCGACTTGCATGTATTAGGCACGCCGCCAGCGTTCGTCCTGAGCCAGGATCAAACTCTCCAATTAGTATTGAAAAGAGCGATATGCTCATTTTGAAACATCTGACGAGAAAATTAATTCTCTAATTTTGGATTTCACTTACGTGATTTCCTACTCACTCGTTGTTCAGTTTTCAAAGATCAAGTTCTCGTTGGCGCCGTTTAATGTCTCAGCAGCAACTCTTATACTATATCATGTTCGGCTATTTAATGTCAAGCTCTTTTTTTAACTTCTTTTTCGAGCTCGGCATGTGTACTTCTTGGCCGGACTTAGAATATATCATGTATGGAGATGCATTGCAAGTCTTTTTTTGAAATATAATAGATAAATGAGAGACTGTGCTGCCATAAGCCTCAATACTGCGATATATAATGGCTAGCACAGCCTTATTCCCTTGTACCTACGCCCTAAGCAATGATCTCTTGAATATACAATTCACGTTCCAACATCAAGTTAACTATTGTTTCCTCTATTTTAACCATCGGACGTGTAGGGTTTGCGCGATCAGTGAAGATAATCTCCCCATGACGGCCATCACTTAATTTGATTCTAGTGCCATTAAAGAGATCAGTACTCTTCTGTATAAACGTCTGCACAATCACTGGGTCAAGCTTACCGAAGCTTTCTGTCAGAATCTGCTCTAGTACCAAATAAGGAGACTGTGCTCTTCTGTAGGCTCTTTCTAAGGTCATAGCATGGAATATATCTGCTACTGCGACTACTTTAGCGTAGAAATGAATCTGACTGCCGTCCAGCTTCAATGGATAACCAGAGCCATCAATCTTCTCATGATGCTGCAAGGCGGCAAGTCTTACCCCTTCATTAATCGCTGTAACATTGCGTAATAATTGATAACCATATGTAGTGTGTCGGCGAACCTCTTCTATTTCACTATTGTTAAGTGACTCCGGTTTCTGTAAAAGTGAGCTGTCTACTCTAGCATTGCCGATATCATGTAATAATCCTGCAAAAGCAATCTGCATCCAATCCTTTTGTGGGTACCCACACCACTGAGCAATTTTATAGGATGTCAACGCGGACAACACAGCATTGTGATAGTTGTAATCCTCATATTTTAAAGTGCGCGGTGTAAACTTCAAGACATGATAATCCTTCAAATAACCTATTAGTGTCTCTAACTGACTGCGAAGCTCAAAAATAGGAAGTGAAGCTGCCGTTACCGATCGATAGCTGTTCTTAATAAGAGTGAGCATTTTATCGTATTCATCATGTAGAGGAGAATTAGTCTTGGCCAACATCGATTCGTTGATAATGGCTCCAGCTTTAGGGGAAGCTTGCTTAGCTGTTGTTTTCGCTCCATCCGAACTCGCCTCACCTTGGTCACCTTCGATTTCCACTTGCCCAATCAAAAAAGCCTGTAAAATATCTAGATCACGAGGGAGCAATATTTTTCCCTTAGTGAATAAAGTCCCCCCTAAAGGTGTAATTACATCCTTTATTATCTTTGAGCCTGCTTTAACTTCTCCAACCAATATATTTGGCATATACTCAGCCCCTTTATTTCTATAAGCCGTACACCCAGCATTACCTCACATTGATAAGACAGATAATTTCTGAGAAATTAGTACTTTATAGGATTCTATTGGCTAATTATAGTACGGATAAATGGAAGACACTAGTGCAGTGAAAACTATTCTTTCAAAATATTTATTTTATTTTTTTAAGCATCGGTCATTCAAAAAGCAGCAAAAAGAGCAAGGTCTTCTGTAATAGAAGCCCTTGCTCTTTTTTGAATACAACCTATTCTAAGTCAGTGTCTTCGTCCTCAGTCAGGATCTCAGGCTGATCAATATTGCCAGATTCCTCGACTGTATCTTGCCCATCCAGGCCTTCTTGCCCTTCCAAGCCTTCCAGACCTTCCTCAGATTCATCCTCTTCGTTCTTGTCAGCTCTACACAGGGTAGCTACTGCGTCATCCTCACGGATGTTAATCAGCTTAACCCCTTGAGCATAACGGCCCATAGTAGAAATTCCATCCATACTGGTACGAATCAGGGTACCGCTAGTCGTAATGATCATTAAGTCTTCATCCTTCTTAACGACCTTAAGACCCACTACAGGACCATTCTTATCGGTGAGATTAATGGTCTTGATCCCTTTACCGCCACGAGTCTGGGAACGATAATCACCGGCTGGTGTCCGTTTACCATAGCCCTTGGTAGTAACAATCAGAACCTCAAGCTCCTTATCGACACAGTCCATACCAATGACATGGTCATTACCGTCAAGCGTAATACCCTTAACGCCAGTCGCGCTACGTCCCATAGAACGCACATCATTCTCTGAGAACGTAATCGACATTCCGCGAGCTGTACCGATAATGAGATTTTGCTGTCCATCAGTCAGCTTAACCTCGATCAGGGAATCTTCTTCACGAAGATTAATAGCAATAAGACCGCCTTTACGGATGTTGTTATAATCCCCAAGAGGCGTCTTCTTCACGATACCCTCGCGGGTAGCAAAGAATAAATATTTATCGCTATCGCCATCTTCCACTTGGATTACCGCACTAATCTTCTCACCTTGTTCGATTTGAATCAGGTTGATGATTGGCGTCCCCCGGGCTGTACGGCCCAATTCTGGGATCTCATAAGCTTTAATCCGGTAAACTTTACCCTTATCGGTAAAGAACATCAGATAGTTATGAGAGTTACTCACGAAGAGATGCTCCACAAAATCCTGGTCCTTGGTGTCCATCCCCATGACTCCGCGACCTCCCCGCTTCTGACTGCGGTAGGTGCTGACAGGTAGACGTTTGATATATCCTGTATGTGTAATAGTGATAACAACCTCTTCACGTGGAATAAGGTCTTCATCCAGGATACTTTCTTCACCAACCGTGATCTCTGTCCGGCGTTCATCAGAATATCTATCACGGATATCCTGCAGCTCGTTGCTGATGATTTCCAGTACAAGATGCTCGTTAGCCAGAATTTCACGGTACTCTGCAATTTTAACGATCAATTCGTTATATTCATTCTCGATCTTTTCCCGTTCCAGACCGGTCAGACGTTGCATCCGCATATCGAGGATAGCCTGAGCCTGCTCTAAACTGAGGCTAAAGGTGCTCATTAAGCCTTCGCGGGCTATATCAGTTGTCCGTGAAGCACGGATTAACGCAATCACCTCATCCAGATGATCAAGCGCAATGCGCAGACCTTCTAAGATATGAGCGCGTGCTTCAGCTTTTTTAAGATCAAATATAGTACGACGACGAATAACTTCAATCTGGTGCTGCAAATAATGATAAAGTACATCACGCAGATTAAGAATTTTCGGCTCGTTATTTACGATGGCAAGCATGTTGATCCCAAATGTGGATTGCATAGAAGTATGTTTATATAGATTGTTTAATACTACATTTGGATTAACATCGCGTCTCATCTCAACAACTACACGCATACCGTTACGGTCAGACTCATCTCGAAGATCCGTTATACCTTCGATCCGTTTCTCACGTACTAATTCTGCGATTTTCTCAACCAATCTTGCTTTGTTAACCTGGTATGGAAGCTCATGCACAATGATGCGAGCCTTGCCGTTGTTCTCTTCGATCGTTGCCTTCGCACGCATGGTCACTGAACCACGTCCCGTACGATAAGCCTGACGAATGCCCTCACGACCCAAAATATATCCAGCCGTAGGGAAATCCGGACCTTGGATAAACTCCATCAATTCCATTGGCGTGATATCAGGATTCTTAATCATCGCCTGCACACCATCGATAACTTCACCAAGGTTATGCGGTGGAATATTAGTAGCCATACCTACAGCAATACCAGATACCCCATTTACGAGCAGATTCGGATAACGGGCTGGCAATACAACCGGCTCATTCTCTTCACCATCATAGTTGGGTGCGAAGTCAACTGTCTCTTTGTTCAAATCACGAAGCATTTCGCCTGCAATCTTGGAAAGACGGGCTTCTGTGTACCGCATCGCCGCGGCCATATCACCATCAATCGAACCAAAGTTCCCGTGACCGTCTACAAGCATATAGCGCATCGAGAAATCCTGAGCCATCCGTACCATTGTTTCATAGACAGCTGAGTCACCGTGAGGGTGGTACTTACCGATAACCTCACCGACGATTCTTGCAGATTTCTTATGAGGCTTATCCGCAGACATTCCAAGCTCCGACATCGCAAACAAAATGCGTCGGTGAACCGGCTTGAGTCCGTCCCGCACATCTGGCAAAGCCCGGCTAACAATGATGCTCATTGCGTAATCCATAAAGGATTCACGCATTTCCACGCCAATGTCCCGATCTTTGACTTGTGGGTTATTTTGTTCAGCCATGAGTTGCTGGACCTCCTTCAGTTAAAAAACCGCTACCCTTAATTATATTACTTTCACAAAAGTAGCACAATTAAACATGATAGCCTTTTATCTTCTAATATTGATTTCTTTTTGCGCTTATCAGGGTATTTGCCCTTTCCGCAAATATCTTTACTACATAGACTGTAAAGACAAGAAACACGGTTTTATTATCCTAATATCGTTCGATAAGGCATAACCCCATATCCTTATATTATACCATTGTTTAGGTAGCTTGTCCTGATTTTCAGCTGTCAAAGATTATGCTGCCACTGCATTTTTTACAACAAGGAACCCAAAGGACCTATTCCTGCACAAAACTCATAAGGAGGAAGATAATGAAGATTCAACGCGTCCCAAGCAAATGGGCTAAAACGAAAGTCATCCTTCAAAATCACTCTCTATTGCAATATGTGCCTGATACCCGTAAATTCGATGTCAATGCTCTTAAGGAGATGCTTGCGTTATATACAATGGTCTATATTAAGCCAGATCGAGGAAGTTATGGTATCGGTGTAATGAGAGCTGAGCAGCGTACTGTAACTCTTAGCACTAGCAAACAGAAAGCTGAACACGGTACCGACCTCGATAACGTTAATAAAGAAGAGCCCGAAGAACAGATCTTGTATATTTTAAGATATGGGAAGACTGCGGAAGTGTTTTTCTCACCAGAAGAGCTGTATGAGAACTTACAGAAACGAATTCAGAATCGAACCTATTTGATTCAAAAAGGGATTGACCTTCTGCGTCATCAAGACCGCCCTTTTGATCTCCGGGTTCTTACCCAAAAGACTCCATCAGGAGTATGGGAAACAACAGGAATGCTTGGAAGAGTAGCTGCCCCTCAAAAAATCGTCACCAATTATCACAGTGGAGGCAGTATCCTTTCCGTAAGTACTCTACTAAAAAATTATATGCCGCCCTCTGAAGTCCTAGTTACGATCAATCACTTAAAAGCTTTGGGTATACAAATCGCGACACAGCTTCAATCTGCCTATCCAGGAATCAAAGAGATTGGTCTGGATATTGCCATGGATCAACATCTGGATATGTGGCTGCTGGAAGTCAACACTCTTCCGTCCATTGCTGTATTCAAATTATTTCCTGATAAATCAATCTATCGTAAAATACATCGCTATGCCGTAGCCTATGGACGTGTAAAAGCAAGAAAATCCCCTTATTCGACCCGCAATAAACAATCTACAAGAGCCTAAAAAGAAGCTTGAAATCAAAGAACCTCCAGCGTTCTCATTCCGTTAGGAATAGAAGCCGGAGGTTGTATTAAATATTGTTCTTACACATCAAGGTATCTAACGTTCTTGGCATGCTCATGGATAAAGTCACGTCTTGGTTCAACATTGTCACCCATAAGTGTATCAAAAATACTATCTGCCAGCATTGCATCTTCAATCGTAACCTGGAGCATCATACGGGTCTCAGGGTCCATCGTTGTGTCCCAAAGTTGGGTTGCATTCATCTCTCCCAAACCTTTGTAACGTTGGACGTTAACCTTAGCATTTTCTCCAAAAGAAGCGATAATATCATCGCGTTCCTTCTCGCTGCCTGCGTAGCGGATAACCTTATTGCGCTCAATCTTAAAGAGAGGAGGCTGTGCAATATAGATATAACCCGCGTCTACTAGCTTCCGCATGTAACGATAGAAGAACGTTAATAATAGCGTTCTAATATGGGCTCCATCGACGTCGGCATCGGTCATAATAACGACTTTATGATAGCGAGCCTTCGATAAGTCAAAGTCATCGCTGATCCCTGTGCCCAAAGCCGTAATGATGGCGCGGATCTCGGCGTTAGATAAAATACGGTCAAGGCGAGCTTTTTCAACGTTTAGGATCTTACCACGCAACGGTAGAATCGCTTGAAAATGGCGATCCCGGCCTTGCTTAGCCGATCCACCCGCTGAGTCACCTTCGACGATGTATAGTTCGCTGATCGAGGCATCCTTGGATGAACAGTCGGCGAGTTTACCAGGCAGAGCACTGACTTCAAGCGCACTCTTCCGACGGGTTAACTCACGTGCCTTACGGGCAGCTTCTCGTGCGCGCGACGCGGAAAGTGACTTCTCAAGAACGCGACGTGATACTGCTGGGTTTTCTTCCAGGAACTCTTGTAATTTCTCTCCGAACAGTGATTCTACGATACCCCGCACTTCACTATTTCCGAGCTTAGTTTTCGTTTGACCTTCGAATTGTGGATCTGGAATTTTGACAGAAATAATGGCTGTCAATCCTTCACGCACGTCATCACCAGTCAGATTCGAATTGCTATCCTTCAATACTCCCGCTTTACGAGCATAATCGTTGATGATACGGGTCAGCGCACTTTTAAAGCCGGATTCATGCGTTCCGCCCTCATGCGTATTAATATTATTCGCAAAAGAGTAGATGTTCTCAGTATACGAATCGTTATATTGGAGAGCCACTTCAACTTGGATCATATCGCGTGAGCCTTCCACGTAGATCGGATCCTCATGTAGTGCTTCTTTTTTCTCATTCAAATATTTCACATATTCAACGATACCACCCTCGTATTTGAACACGTTGGTGACATCCGTCCGCTCATCATGAAGTGAAAGCTCGATTCCTTTGTTAAGAAAAGCCAGCTCCCGAATACGAGTAAGCAGTGTCGAATATTCAAAAACTGTGGTTTCCGTAAATATTTCAGGATCCGGATGAAAGGTTGTAGTCGTTCCTGTCTCATCTGAATCGCCAACGATTTTGATGTCATACTGCGGTGCACCACGTCTATATTCCTGTTGGTAGATATGACCGTCACGTTTGACCTTAACAAGGACCTTTTCAGACAAGGCATTCACTACAGAGATACCCACACCATGCAAACCACCGGAAACTTTATATCCGCCACCGCCGAATTTACCGCCTGCATGCAGCACGGTCATTACGACTTCAAGCGTCGACTTCTTAAGCTTTACATTCTCACCTACAGGTATGCCACGTCCATTATCGATAACAGTGATCGCGTTATCCTCATGTATAATCACTTGAATCCGGTCACAATAACCTGCGAGTGCCTCATCGATACTATTATCGACGACCTCCCATACCAAGTGATGGAGACCTTTAGAACTAGTCGAACCAATATACATGCCCGGACGTTTCCGAACCGCTTCCAGCCCTTCCAGTACCTGAATCTGGCTCTCATCATATGTCGGTTGATTCATTGACATGCCTTCACCTACTTCTTTCTGATTATCTCTTTGTTACCCAATGCAAGTTATATTTCGAGCAAAATTTTGGCTCTTTTTTTAAGAGTGGAGGAGGAAATGGGGGAGTAATACACGATATTTTTAGTTACGACAATAGATTTTGCTTCCTCTTCGCCAATCCGCTCAAGCTTCTTATCCTGCTCAGAGTGAATAACGAATTGCTTAGATACCTTGGAAGATTTCTCAATCGAAATATCAAATATAGCAATTAACTCCGAAGACCTAATGATCTTCTCCCCGCCCAAATGAATATACATGATCGTCCTCCGCTCTTTTATAACTCAACTTTTCCATCATGAACATGAAATAGGCTGGCGCCCTTTAATTTATCGGCATTCAGACCCTCAATTCCGGTAGCGGTAATGAATGTCTGTACCTTGCTTTGAAAGGTTTCAATAAGCTGGGTCTGGCGGTAAGGATCAAGCTCGGATAAAACATCATCAAGAAGCAGCACAGGATATTCTCCGATTTCCTCATGGATCAGCTCGATTTCCGCCAGCTTAAGCGATAAAGCCGTGGTACGCTGCTGTCCTTGAGAACCGTAGACCTGAGCTTCCCTTCCGTTGATAAAAAAGGACAGGTCATCCCGATGGGGACCCGTCAGCGTCATGCCGCGCCTGATTTCTTGTTCTCTCGTTTGTGATAACTTTAACATAAAATTGTCTAATAAGACAGCTTCATCTTCCTCATCCCGATCGCCGAAAGAGGGGACATAGAGCAATTTCAGTTCTTCTCCGCCGTTAGTAATCCCCCGGTGAATGCTTTCAGCCCATATTTGCAGCTTCTTTATGAATTGTTTCCTTTTTTTGACGATTTTAACACCATGCTCTACAAGTTGAGCATCCCAGATTTCCAGAAGCTCTTTCCCTGCAGCCTCTTTTCCCCATAATTGCTTTAAGAGATTACCTCTTTGCAAGAGAATTTTTTGATACTGCTGTAGGTGAAATAGATAACTAGGCTGGACTTGGCCGATCTCCATATCAAGAAAACGCCGTCTGATACCAGGGGTCCCTTTTACAATCTCTAAATCTTCCGGTGCAAACATGACCA
This sequence comes from Paenibacillus sp. FSL H7-0943, assembly GCF_037963265.1. Lineage (NCBI taxonomy): Bacteria > Bacillati > Bacillota > Bacilli > Caryophanales > Paenibacillaceae > Paenibacillus > Paenibacillus sp. FSL H7-0943. The sequence goes on along the minus strand of NZ_CP150148.1, from coordinate 3,329 downwards.
CATTCAGAGATCCAACAAACTCACTAAGGCGCCGCTGCTCCAAACCATTGATCTTGGCTTTTTTACCTTTGGCAGATAGGGTGAGCTCCAGCTTGAGATCGCCATACTTGCGTTCCACCTCGGCAACGATCTGAGCTGCATCTCCGGGGGCATCGAAGGAGATAAGTTCGCGGTCCTTAGAGGTACGGTGGCTTTTGGTCATCGCCAGGACGAACAATGCCTCCATGAGGTTTGTTTTGCCTTGGGCGTTCTGACCCAGAATCAGATTCACATCGCCCAGGCTCTCCAGACGCAGCAGCCCGTAATTCCGATAATGCTGCAGACCGATATTTTTAACAAACACGAAATGGTTCCTCCCCTAGCGTACTACTCTTTTACTCCTCCGCCTTCAACCTCAAAGGTACCGTTATCCTGCACTTCGATTTTGTCACCCGGATAAAGTTTTCTGCCGCGCCGTTCCTCTACCTCTCCGTTGACCAATACGTGACCTTCCTGCAATAAAGCTTTGGCCATTCCACCTGTGGATACACAATCTGCGAGTTTCAGAAATTGGTCCAGCTTAATGTATCCACTGTGGATAAGTATTTTTTTCATGGTTTTTATCCTTTCAGCCACTTATCCACATGTTCATGAATGTTGGCATTAATTTGTTGTACGGTAAGGCAAAATGATATACAAGCTATTGGTTTGGTCAAGTGGTTTCAAAATGATCGGACTCATCATCCCTGTAAATGCAATAACGAGCTGCTCACTCTCTATGACCTTTAATACATCAAGCATATATTTCGAGTTAAAAGATATTTTGAGAGGTTCACCTTTGAAATCAATGACTTCAAGTTCCTCGCGAACCTTACCCAGCTCTGATGAGCTTGAAGAAATTTCAATACCGCCTTGATCAAGCGTCTGCATACGAACAATATTTGTTTTTTCTTCCCGGGACAGCAAATAAGCACGATCAATCGATTCGCTTAATTTTTTTGTATCTAAAGTTAGTTCTGTTTTGTAGGTTGTTGGAATAATTCTAGAAGTATCAGGATAAATCCCATCTAGGATCCGTGAATAAAACAGTACTTTGTCGATTTTGAAGAGAACTTGATTATCCGCAACGACAATATCAACCAGCATATTTTGGTCAGGGATAATTTTGCTGAGCTCATTAAGGGTTTTACCGGCAATAACAATATTTCCGAAATTGACATTTTCCGTGCCTTCAAGTTTAGCAGCTCTTGTTGCCAAGCGGTGACGGTCAGTCGCTGTAAACTTAAACTCATTGTCGCTCAGATTCCATAGTATACCCGTTAATATCGGAGTTGTCTCTTGGGTAGAAATAGAAAAGGCTGTTTGTTTAATCATATTTTTCAGCAAATCACCTGGTAGAGAGATCGTGTCATTCTCTTCAATGCTCGGTAACACTGGGAATTCTTCAGGGTCTAAACCTACCATCTGAATCTCAGTGGATCCGGAAGAGATGTACGTTTGGAATCCTTCTTTTACTTCCATGTGGATTTCTTTGGAGGGCAGCTTCTTAATAATCTCGACGAAAAATTTAGCGGGAAGGACAACACTTCCTGGCTGATCTATCTTCACGATGGTGTGGCTGTCATTCTCTGCTGGAATAAACGATTGAATAGAAATATCGGTATCACTTGCAGTTAATGTGACGCCTTGATGGCTAACTTCCAGTTTAATACCGGTCAAAATAGGGATTGTTGTTCTGCTGGATATAGCTTTGGATACGTGTTGAATGGATTCGTTGAGCTCATTTTTAAGAATGCTTATTTTCATGATTTCACTCCTAGCTGAAAAATTGGGAATTTCGATGGATTTGAGTCTGTTAATTACGCGTCTTTACATGATGAATTATTATAGTTATTTAATAGTATTAGTAGTAGGGGCGACGAATATGTGGATAACCCCACCAAACAGCATAAAATTAAGCCTACCCACATGTGTATAGATTGTGTATAGGCTCTTTGTTCCTCTTAGGAAGGATTTTTAATTTTCTCCGCAAGATTATTTACCACTTTGTACAACTCCTGATCGACCTTTAATGCCTGTGTGATTTTATCGTGCGCATGAATTACGGTCGTATGGTCACGTCCTCCGAAAGCCTCACCAATCTTAGGCAGCGAATAATCCGTTAGTTCACGGGATAGATACATTGCGATTTGACGTGGAAACGCTACGGCTTTGGTTCTTTTGCGTGCTTTGAAGTCTTCAAGGCGCAAATTGTAGTATTCTCCGACTTTTTGCTGAATATCAGCGATGGTGATCATCTTGGGACGACTGGAAGGAATAATATCCTTGAGCGCTTCAGCTGCCAAATGAGTGGTTACATCCTGGTTGGTAAGCGAAGAATAAGCAACTACCCGGATTAATGCACCCTCAAGCTCACGAATATTGGTGTCAATCTGGTTGGCAATATACATCATGGCCTCATTAGGGATATCAAGGTTCTCTGCCTTAGCCTTTTTGCGTAAAATCGCAATCCGGGTCTCCAGATCTGGTGGTTGAATATCCGTAATCAAGCCCCATTCGAACCGGGAACGCAGCCGTTCTTCCAGTGTGGGAATTTCCTTTGGTGGTCGGTCGCTGGAGATGATAATTTGCTTGCGTTCTTCGTGGAGCGCATTGAAAGTATGGAAAAACTCCTCCTGTGTAGACTCTTTTCCAGCGAGGAATTGAATGTCGTCGATAAGCAAAATGTCAACATTACGATACTTGTTACGGAAGCTTTCACCGCGGTTATCACGGATCGAATTGATAAATTCATTCGTGAATTTCTCAGACGAGATGTAAATTACCTTGTTATTTGGGTTATGTTCCAGGACATAGTGCCCAATTGCGTGCATCAAATGGGTTTTGCCCAGACCTACACCACCGTATAAAAACAAGGGATTGTATGCTTTGGCTGGTGCTTCGGCTACTGCCAGTGAGGCTGCATGCGCAAAGCGGTTCCCAGAGCCGATTACAAAGGTGTCAAAAGTGTACTTTGGATTGAGCAGATGCGTTTGTGCTTCTTCTCTTGATACTACGGGAGTCGGAGCGGATTGTTGAACCACAAGCTCAGGCGGCTTGCTTTCTTCAATCACGAATTTTACATCCACTTGTTTCCCTGTGACTTCGTAGACGGTTGCTCCTACCAGTTTGGTGTAACGACTTTCCAGCCATTCTACTGCAAACGTTGTAGGTGCCGAGATAATGAGAACCTGCGAGTTGAAGGTTATCGCTTTAGTAGCCTTAAACCAGGTATCAAAGCTCGGCTTGCTTAATTTGGTTTGAATAATCGATAAAATTTGCTGCCATAATTCGGAAGTATGGCTGTCCAC